>NZ_CP036273.1:0-4800000 GCF_007747215.1 Urbifossiella limnaea
ATGAACACCGCCGCCGGGACGGACTCCGGACGCTGGCACGGTCTTCGAGTCGTCCCCGAGAACCGCTTCGCGGTGCGGGCGGCCCGGAGCCTGGCCCGCGTCGTCGTGCTCGGCAGGCGGCCGGCCGTGTCGCCGCTCGTGCTCCACGGGCCGACCGGCTGCGGCAAGTCGGCGCTGGTCGGGGCGCTGCTCGCCGAGGTGTCCACCGGCACCGCCACGGCGCGGGTCGTGGCCGCCGGCGACGTGGCCCGCGCCGCCGCCGACCCCGCCGCCGACGGCTTCGCCGACGCCGACCTGCGGGCCGCCGACCTGCTCGTGCTCGAGGACGTGCAGGTGCTGCCGCCGCGGGAAGCGGGGGCGGTCGCCGACCTGCTCGACCGCCGCACCAGCCGCGGGCGGCCGGTGATGGTCACCACGACCGTCGCGCCGTCGCAGCTGGAGTTGCCCCAGGCGCTGACCTCGCGGCTGACCGCCGGGCTGGTGGTGCCGCTGGAGGCGCCCGGGGTCGAGGCGCGGCGGCTCGTGCTGGCCGACGCCGCGGCCGGGCGGCTGACCGCCGACGCCCTCGACTGGTTGGCCGCGGCGGGCGGGATGCGTTCGGCGCTGGGCCGGCTGGCGGCGCTGGGGGCGACGGTGGGTCCGCTCGACCGGGCCGCGTGCGAGGCGATTCTGGCGGCGGGCGGTCATCCGACCTCGACCGGGCCAACCGTCGCGGGGATCATTGAGAAGGTGGCGGCGGCGTTCGGCGTGAGCCCGAAGGAGCTGCTGGGGGCGAGCCGGCTGCGGCGGGTGCTGGTGCCGCGGCAGGTGGCGATGTTCCTGGCCCGCGAGGTGTGCGGCCTGTCGTTCCCGCGCCTGGCGGCGGCGTTCGGGCGGGACCACACGACGGTGCTGCACGCGGTGCGGAAGATCCGCGCGGAGTTGGCCGGCGACGAGCGGCTGGCGGGGGTGGTGCGGCGGCTGCGGGCGGAGGTGGCGGAGTGAGGCGATGAGGCCAGCCACTGCTCAGAGTGGGTCATTAGTCAGAGGATGTTCCGATGATCGGCCGTGACCGATGGTCAGGCCTTTTCGTTGTCGTCGGCCTCATTGCCATGTGTGTCGGGGCCGTCGACCCGCTGGAGGGTTCACTCCTCATCCTCCCGGGAACCGGCATGGTAGCGCTCGGCGCGTGGCTCGGCGGCAGTCGGTACCGTCGGTTTCTCGGCTGGTCCTTCGGCCTTGTGGCGGCGGGCGTTGGCATCCTGTGGGGGCTGAGTGCGCTGGGAGGTATCGGGGGCGAGAGCGGGCGGTCGATCTGGTGGGGGCTGGTCCTTCTGCCCTACCCGGTCGGTTGGGTCATGGGCCTCGTCGGTGCCGTCGGCAGATTGCGCGAGGTCCGGCAGGCGAGGCATCGGTAGCCAACGGCCCTGATGATTGCGGCACGGGTCAACAACGTCGAGTCGCTCCGCGTGCTGGTCGAGAGCGGGGCGGACCTGGCGAGCGGACCGGCGATCCGGGGGGTCGGTCGGCGGCAAACCACACAAGGTGCGACGCGCGTGTTCCTGGACAACTTCACTCCCGACCCGGAGTTGATCGGGTTCCGGCAGTTCTGGCGGACCGCCAAGCCGCTCCTTTCGGGCGCGGTCGTGGCGGTCGCCCCGCCGTACCCCGAATACCCGAAGCTGAAAGTCAGCAAGCGCCACGGCCCGAGCCCGGACCCGGGTTGCCCGTCGGCCCGCGACGCGGGATCCGAGGTGGAGGTCATCCTGTACAACGCCGGCGGCAACGGGTTCGGCGCGGCACACGAGCGGGCGTGGGAGTACGTTCTCGCCCACGCCGCCGCGATCGAAGTCGCCCTGCGCCGCAAGCTGTTCGCGTGGCACCGCAAGCAGATGGCCCAACACCGGGACGAAGACTTGCCGCACGTCAAGTCGTTGCAGAAGTACTGGACGCAGATCGAAAAGCGGGTGCCGCTTGAGGAGCCCGCCGCGGTGGACCACCTGTTCAAACTCGTCGGCGTCGGCCTGGCCGACAGCGGGCTGGACGAGTGCGGGTTCAGCTCGTTCGAGTTCCAGACCGGCTGGGACCGCGACCACGGCCTCGGCGTGGTGATGCACAAGGACCGCGTGCTGGCGGTGGGGGGTACGACCGAGTTGATCGGGAGCCGCGACATCGTTACCGCGGTTAGGGGCGTGCAGGCCTACGACTTCGACGAAGGCGATTTCCCGCTCCCGAGTTCGTAATGGTGGGTGACGCCCGAGTGTCGGCCGGTCGGTGTCACCGACTGGCGCGCCCCCTGTGGAAAACCTGGCGCGCCAGTGGCGCGCCGCCGTCCGCGAGCGGCGCGCACCACCCCCCGGAAGCGACCGCGAACACGACCCCAGGAGTGCGCGGCTCAGGAAATCAGCGGCGCGCCAGCGGCGCGCCAGGTTTTCCACAGGCGATCGGTTCGCCGATCCGCTTGCTGCCACGGGGCTTGCGGCAACGTACACCGTCGGCGCGCCAGGACGTGCGGCCGCCTTACTGTGTCTACTGGATGGATATACTCAAGGATTGAGGGTAAATACCCCACCCCTCGCCGAGCGAGGCGAACCCGAGCCCACGGACGGCAGGAGACCGCGATGAAAGTCACGTGCCAGCGGGACAGCTTGCAGACCGCGTGCGCCCTCGTCGGGGCTGCGGTCGCCGCCCGCACCACCAAGCCGATCCTGTCCAACGTCAAGGCTACCGCCCAGGGCGACGGTCTCACGCTCGTCGCCACCGACACCGAGGTGGGCATCCGCTACGAGCTCCGCGGCATCCTCGTCGGCCGGCCCGGCTCGGCCATCCTCCCCATCGCCCAGCTCACGCAAATCCTCCGCGAGAGTAGCGACGACGACATCAGCCTCGACGCCGACGACAACCGGACGAAGGTGAAGACGGGCACCAGCCGCTTCGAGATGCACGGCTACCCCGTCGAGGAGTTCCCCGACCTGCCCACGTTCGACGACGGCGGCCGCTACCACGAGGTGACCGCCGGCGTGCTGCGGACGATGATCCGCCGCACCGCCTTCGCCGCGGACAAGAAGGACAGCACCCGCTTCGCCCTGAGCGGCGTTCTGTGGGAGGCCGAAGGCAAGACCGCCCGGCTGGTCGCCACCGACAGCAAGCGGCTGGCAGTGTGCGAGGGGCCGGCGACGCTGTACGGCCCGGCCGAGGCCACGAAGGCGTCGCACCTCGTTCCCGCGAAGACGATGCAGCTGCTGGAGCGGAACCTGACCGACGACGGCGAGCTGGTGCGGGTGGGGCTGCGGGCGAACGAGGCGCTGTTCCAGACGGAGCGGGCCATGATCTACACCCGGCTCGTGGAGGGGCGCTACCCGCCGTACCGCGACATCATCGGGCAGACGAAGAAGGGGGCGCACGTGCGGGTGGTGCTGCCGGTGCCGGCGTTCATGTCGCGGGTGCGGCAGGCGGCGATCATGACCGACGACGAGAGCAAGCGGGTGGACATGACGTTCGAGCCGGGGAAGGTGTCGATGCAGGCCCGCGGCGCGGACACGGGGAGCAGCGAAGTCGAGCTGCCGCTGCCGGAGTACGACGGCCCGGAGGTGCGGATCGCGTTCGACCCGCAGTACCTGGTGGAGTTCCTGAAGGCGCTGGAGGGCGAGCCGGTCGTGAACCTGGAGATGAGCGACGGGAGTAAGCCGGCGCTGTTCCGCTGCGGCGACGGGTACCAGTACCTCGTCATGCCGCTGGCGGGGTAATTTGTTCGTCGTCCGTTGGAATTTGGGGAGCTGATCCGCGCGGTTTCGTGACCCGAGTTTCGTTCCCGTGGAACCGACCAATGACCCCCCCAAATTACAACGGACAACGGACACCGGACAAGGGTCCGGAGAACATCGCCGACATCCTCGGCCGGCTGTTCACGTCGCGCGGGTGGGGCCGGAAGAACGACCGGCTGAACCTCGAAGCCGCGTGGGCCGCCGCCGCCGGCGCGGACGTGGCGGCGCAGACGAAGGTGCTCGGGATCCGCCGCGGTGTGCTGGAGATCGAGGTGCGGGCCGGCCCGCTGTTGCAGGAGCTGGCGCAGTACCACAAGCGGGCGCTGCTCGGCAAGCTCCGCCCGGCGCTCCCCGCCGTGACGCTGACGGACCTGAAGTTCCGCGCGGGGGCGTGACGTTCACACCATGAGGGACACCATGCTGACCGTGAGTACCGAACACATCTCGAAGACGCCGGGCGTGTGCGGCGGGAAAGCGTGCATCGCCGGCCACCGGATTCGCGTCATGGACGTGATGATCTGGCACGAGATGTCCGGGATGACGCCGGCCCAGATCGTCGAACAATACCCGACCATTAGCGTTGCCGACGTCCACGCCGCGATCGCATACTACCTCGACCACCGCGAGGAGATCGAGGCGGATATTCGTCGGGGACACGAGGTGGAGGAGAAGTACCGCCAGTTCTGGCCGTCGAAGGTTCAGGCCAAATTGGCCAAGAATTCTTCCTACCCGAAACCGAGCGAGTCGCAGCAAGCTGTTCAGGTGATAGAGATCGACATTCTGGAAATAGTCGCTCGTGCGGTGCAAGAGGGACTTACACCTGCTCAGATCGCTGAGAAGTATCCGTTCCTCGTGGGGGAGCAAGAGGGACTTACTCCCGCTCAGATCGCTGAGAAGTATCCGATTCTCGTAGCGGAGAGTATGCAGGCGGTACTGGCCTTTTACCGTCAACACCGCGTAGAGCTCGATGCCGAGCGGGATGAGCTTAATCGTCAAGACCGGATCAAATCGCGGTGGACCTCAAGTCTTTACGCCACATTGCAGACTGGGGTAGAGACTCCGGAGAAGCGCGGTGGCTAGTGATCTTCGCTACTTCTTCGATGAGCATATCGCCAACGATGCTGCTGACGCTCTCCGCGCAGATGGGGCAGACGTGCTCACTATTGCCGAAGCCGGGCGGGCAAGCATGCCTGACCCTGATCAACTTCGGTTTGCCACCGAGGACGGCCGTGTTGTCGTAACTCACGATGATGACTTTCTCTCGCACGCAGCAGACTTTCTCGCAGCTGGCGAGGAGTTTGCCGGTGTCGCCTACTGCCACCAGTTGAAATACCAGAATAATGTCCGTGGTCTCATCAACGCCCTACTCTTGGTCAATGGGGTGTTGACCGCCGACGACATGCGGAACCACGTCGAATTCCTCTAGCCGAAGGATTCCCCCGCGATGAGCACCGACGCCGCCGCCCCGACCTACGACGACAAGAACATCAAGACCCTGAAGGACGCCGCCCACATCCGCCAGAACCCGGGGATGTACGTCGGCAACACCCAGTCCGCGGGGCTCCACCACCTCGTCTACGAGGTCGTCGCCAACTCCGTCGACGAGGCGCTCGTCGGCTACTGCAAGAGCATCAAGGTCGTCCTCCACAAGGACGGCTCCATCTCCGTCGCCGACGACGGCCGCGGCATCCCGATCGGCACCAAGGCCGACACCGGCCGCTCGGCGCTCGAGGAAGCCCTCACCGTCGCCGGCACCAGCGGCAAGTTCGACAACGACGCCTACCGCGTGTCCGTGGGCCTGCACGGCATGGGGGCGAAGGCCGTCAACGCGCTGTCGGAGTGGACCGAGGTCGAGGTCCGCCGCGAGGGGCGCGTCTGGAAGATGGAGTTCGAGAAGGGGTACGCCACCAGCAAGCTGCAAGACCTGGGGCCGATCCCCGACGGGAAGACCGGCACCACCATCACCTTCAAGCCCGACCCCGACCCCGAGTTCTTCGGCACGCTCACCTTCGAGTACGACACGCTCGCGGAGCGGCTGCGCGAGATGGCGTACCTCAACAAGGGGCTCGCCATCGCGCTCGGCGACGAGCGCACGGGCAAGAGCGAGCACTTCCAGTTCGAGGGCGGCATCGCCGAGTACGTCACCGCCCTGAACGTCGGCGAGGTGCCGGTGCACGCGCCGGTGTACATCCAGCGCGACGTGACCTACCAGAGCAACGACGGCAAGACGCTGTCGGTCGGCGTCGAGGTGGCGTTCCAGTACACGCAGGGCGAAGAGAAGATCGAGCGGTGCTTCACCAACGGGGCGTACAACCCGATGGGCGGCACGCACCTGTCGGGCTTCCGCGCCGGCGTCACCCGCGCGGTGAACGCCTACGGCAAGAAGACCAACCAGTTCAAGGACGGCATCGAGATCAAGGGCGAAGACTTTCGCGAGGGGCTCACCTCGGTCGTCAGCCTCGCCCACCCCGACCCGCTGTTCGAGTCGCAGACGAAGGTGAAGCTGAACAACCCGGAGGCCGAGGGGATCGTGTCCGGGGTGATCTACGAGGCGCTCACCGACTACCTGGAGACGCACCCGAAGGAGGCGACGCTGATCTGCAAGAAGATCGTGCTCGCCGCCGAGGCCCGCATCGCCGCCCGCAAGGCCCGCGAGGCGATCAAGGACCGCAAGAACCTCCTCTCGGGCGGCGGCCTCCCCGGCAAGCTGTTCGACTGCACCACCCGCGACCGCGAGAAGAGCGAGCTGTTCCTCGTCGAGGGCGACTCGGCCGGCGGCAGCGCCGAGGGCGGCCGCGACCGCATGTTCCAGGCCGTGCTGCCGCTGCGGGGCAAGGTGCTGAACGTCGAGAAGGCGCGGCTGGAGAAGCTGCTGAAGAACAACGAGATCGCGGCGCTGATCTCGGCCGTGGGCGTGGACATCCTCAACGTCGAGGACATCAGCAAGGTGCGGTACGGGAAGATCATCATCCTCACCGACGCCGACGTGGACGGCCAGCACATCCGCACCCTGCTGCTGACGTTCTTCTTCCGCCAGATGCGGAAGCTGGTCGAGGACGGGCACGTGTACGTGTCGCGGCCGCCGCTGTACAAGGTGGTGCAGAAGAAGGAGACGCGGTTCGTCCAGACCCGCGAGGAGATGGCGAAGGAGCTGCTGTACCGCGGCACGAAGGACACCGGGCTCGTGGTCACCGGCGACGGCCGGCCCGGCGCCACGACGCCGCGGACGGTGGCGAGCGACGACCTGGCGAAGCTGCTGCCGGTACTGACCGAGGCCGAGGCGGCAGTGCAGAGCCTGGAGCGCCGCGGGCACACGTTCGAGTCGTTCGTCGGCCGCTTCAAGGACGGCCGGTTCCCCGGCTACCACGTCCGCCACGGCCGCGAGGAGCACCTGTTCTACACGGCCGAGGAGGTCGCGGCGTACCGCACGGCACAGGCGGCGAAGCTCGGGCGGGAACTGGTGCTGGCCGACGACCTGATCGCCCCCGCCGACGGCGCGGAGGCCGCGCCGGTGGACGAGGCCGCGCGCTACACGCTGGACGAGTGGCACGAGGTGCGGGCGCTGAACCGGGCGGCGGCCCGGCTGGAGAAGGACTACGGGTTCGTGCCGGCGGACCTGGTGCCGCTGCCGCGGCTGGCCGGCCGCGACCCGGCGGTGCGGTACGTGCTGGAGCGCGACGGCGGCCGCAAGGAGCTGAGCCACCTGCGCGAGCTCGTAGCGGAGGTGCGGCGGCTCGGCGAGAAGGGGATGGTGGTGACGCGGTTCAAGGGGCTGGGCGAGATGGACCCCGAGGAGCTGTGGGAGACGACGCTCGACCCGAAGCACCGCACGCTGCTGCAGGTGACGGTGAACGACGCCCAGCGAGCGGAGGAGCTGTTCCGGACGCTGATGGGCGAGGAGGTGGAGGGCCGCAAGGCGTTCATCATGGACCACAAGATCAACAACCCCGAGGACATCGACTACGGGGCGTGACACGTCCGCCGCCGCTCGCGGCTTCGCACCCCGGGGCGCGAAGCCGCGAGCGGCTCGTCACTTCACCAGCTCCAGCACCGCCCACAGCGAGGGGTCGTCGGCGACGGGGAAGTCGGCGTTCACGGCGAGGAACTGGTCGCCCTTCTCGTGGTCGCGCACGACGTAGTACACGCCGAGCCGCGGGTGCTGCTCGGGGTCGTAGCCGCTCAGCACGGTCGCCGGTAGGAACGCCTCCAGGCGGTAACCGCCCTTCACCTTCGCACTGCGGAACGGCACGTCGGCCGGGTTGCACAGCGGCGCATCCTGCAGCGCGCGGTTGATCTTCGACTGCGCGACGGCGGGCTCCTCCTGGTCGGGGCCGCCGCCGGCCGGCAGGAGGTGGAACTGGTGGCAGGTGCGGCTCGCCCGGTGGCTGGTGCGGTCGCCGCGGGTGTCGAGCCACAGGGTGAGCCCGTCCGACGCCCACGGCTTGCTCACGTCGCCGCTCGGCGCCTGCTGCTTGCCGGTGACCGTGGCCTGCACGGCGACGCCGAGTTCGTTCCACGCGAGGCGCACGTCGGCGAAGTCGGCTCGGCCGTCGAGCGCGGCGAAGGTGTCGAGGCGGGCGGCGTCCGGCAGGTCGACGAGGTGGTCGGCGTCGTCCCCGGTGGTGGGCACGTCCTTGACGTACGGGCACGGGTGGGCGACGCGGACGAGGAACCGGGCGGGGACAATCGGCGGCACGGGGGGAGTCCTTCGCGGGGGTCAGTCGGCCCAGTTCTCGACGGCGAGGCCGGGGACGAGCGTGAAGTCCTTGAGGTTGCGCGTGACGAGCGTCGCCTTGTGGGCGAGGGTGATACTGGCGATGAGCAGATCCGCGCGACCGACCTTCCGGAGCGCTTTGTTGGCCAGCATGCGGTCGAACTCGGTCCCCGCGTTCGAGTCGAACGGAAGAACCTGGAATTTGGCCATGTAGTCTTCCGACGCTCGAAGCCGCTCGGCCATGCGGAGCGCGCCTGGGCCGTCGGCGGCTTTCAGGATCGCCTCGATACGGCCTTTAAGAACTTCGAACCGCGTGATTACGGGAACGGCAATGCGGTCCGGTGGCGCTACGCGCGCCATCCGTACCCGGATGTCGTGGCCGATGTAGGCAAGGCTCAAAGAGTCTGTGTCGAGGAGGTATGTCATTCCGGTGCGTACTTCCCGCAGCCGTGGTAGCGGTCGATCTCGTCCCGGTGTCGGGCGAGCGTCGCCAGAAATTCCTGATACTCCTCCTCGGTTTCGTCCGGGATGGCGGGTGGCACCGGGTCGGTCCGCACCCACCGGACAAGGTCTTCGCGGACGAAACGCCACTCGTCACCCAGGCGCCGTCCGCGAAGCTGCCTGTTGGTCGCTTCCGCCTGGAGCATGTCAGGTGGAAGCTGAAGGTAAGCCGCCGCTTGAGGCAGGGTCAACACGTCTAGCGGCGACAGCGGGGGCGCCGCAACGCCGTTCGTGGTCGGTTCGGTTGTCGTACTCATGGTCAGTCCCCCACGGGGTGCGGCGCGGGCGCCGGCGGGTTCAGCAGGCTCCGCGTCAGCACCTCGCGGGCCTTGTCGAACTCCGGCTGCCACGTGATCTCCGGCGCCCGGTTCCGCATGCAGTCGCGGATCTTCTCCAGCGTGTTCCGCGCCATGTGCGGGCAGGCGTTGCACGAACACGTGATGCCCGGCACCCCCAGGTACGTGTGCCGCGGGTAGCGCTGCTCCAGCTGCCACATCATGTTCGGCTCGGTCGCCACCAGGAACGTCGTCGGCTCCTGGAACGTGCCGACGTGGCGGATCATCACCTCCGTGCCGCCGACGAAGTCCGCGTGGTCGAGGATGTTCTTCGGGCACTCCGGGTGCGCGATCGTCACCGCGCCGGGGTGCTCCTTCTGCTGCTTCAGCAGGTCCGTCAGGCTGAAGATCTCGTGGACCATGCACGAGCCGTCCCACAGAATCATGTCGCGGCCGGTCACCTCGCCGACGTACCGGCCGAGGTGCTTGTCGGGCACGAACAGCACCTCGTAGCCCGCCGGCACCTTGTCGCGCACCACCTCCACCGCGTTGCCGCTCGTCACCACCCAGTCGGACAGCGCTTTCACCTTCGCCGAGCTGTTGATGTAGCAGACGGTCTGGAACTTCCGGTCGTTCGCGCGGAGGAAGTCCTGGTAGTGGGCGAGCTTGTCCGCGGGGCAGGCGTCCACGAGGCTGCACCCGGCTTGCAGGTCCGGGAGGAGCACCGTCTTCGTGGGGTTGAGCATCTTGGCCGTCTCGGCCATGAACAGGACGCCGCAGAACACGATGACGGGCGAATCGACCTTGGTGGCCTCGCGGGCCAGCTTCAGGCTGTCGCCGGTGATGTCGGCGAGTGCCTGAATGTCGCCGTCCTGGTAGTAGTGGGCCAGGATGGTGGCGCCGAGTTGCTTCTTGAGGTCGAGGATTTCGGCGGACACGTCGTCGAGAACGGCCGGCATCGCGGCTCCTTGTTTTTGTACGTGGCGGAGGGCCAACCCACGGGTGTCGGCGGTGTCTGCGGTATTGTACGCCGGGCGGGCTCACTCGGGTTCGGGCGGGGGCGGCGGGAGCGCGACCGCCCCACGGTCGGACGGCGTCGGCGGGCGGACCCGCGCCGGAACGCCCGACCCGCCCTCGTCGTCGTCGCTGCCGAAGAGTCGGTCGAGGCGGGTGATCCGGAAGACCTCCGCGACCTCCGGGCGGAGGTTGATGACCTTCAACCACCCCCCGCCGGCTTGCACCTTCCGGTGGAGGGTTAAGAGCTTGCCGAGGCAGGCGCTGGAGACGAGCGTCACGTTCCGGAAGTCGAATACGATCTGGGGCGGGGCGCCCGTGTCGGCGACCCGGAACGCGTTCTCTCCGAACCAGTTGACCGATTGCTCGTCGAAGACGGACCGGCGGCGGAAGCGGAAGACGGTCGCGTCGCCGACGTGCTCGATCTCGAAGTCGTCCGGCTCGTCGGGCGGGTTACGCCGTTACGGTCGCAGACGCGGGCGACGGACGCAAGGGGCCGTGATCGGCGAGGCAAGACCTACGGGAGGTTCGAGCCGGCTTCACGGTCCGAAGGCAACAGCCGCGCCAGGGCCGGCGCGGTGGCCAGCGTCGTCGCCAGGGCCATCAGCACCATCATGGCGAACAGCGTCGGGGAGATCACCCCCAGGCTCAGACCGATGTCCAGCACGATCAGCCCCATCAGGCCGCGGGTGTTCATCATCGCGCCGAGCGCCGCCGCGGTCCGACGGTCGTAGCCGGTGAACGTCGCTGCCAGGTATGTGCCGCCGAACTTCCCCAGCGTCGCCACGAGGATGATGCCGGCGCACATCCCCCAGCTCGCCCAGCTGTCGAGGAGGCCCAGCTCGGTGCGGAGGCCGGCCAGGGCGAAGAAGGCCGGCAGCAGCAGCACGGTCACCACGTCCTTCAACGCCCGCGTGATCTCGCGCGCCACCCGGCTGTCGTGCGGGATCACCGCCCCGAGCAGGAACGCGCCGAACACCGCGTGGATGCCGATCAGTTCCGTCGCCAGCGCACTCAGCAGCACCAGCACGAACAAGATCGGGATGACGGCTGGAGGCAGTTTCACCATCCCGTCGAGCTCGCGGCACGCCCAGCGGGCCAACGGGCCGACCACGACGAACATCACCGCAATCAACGCCGCCGCGCCGGCGATGACGCCGAGGGCCGACCCCACTTCGGCGCGCGCCACGCCGACCACCAGCGCCAGGAGGCACCACGCGGTCACGTCGTCGGCGGCGGCGCAGCCGAGGGCTATCACGCCGGCGGGGGTGCGGTCGAGGCCGCGGTCGGCGAGGATGCGCGCCAGCACCGGGAACGCCGTGACGGACAGCGCCACCCCCATGAACAGCGCGAAGCTGACGAACGGCACCCCGGCGTGCGACACCCGCGGGTACAGCGGCAGCGCCAGCAGCAGGCCGAGGGCGAACGGCGCGACGATGCTGGCGTGCGAGATGGCCACAGCGGCGTGCGCGTGCCCCTTCAGCTTTGCCCCGTTCAGCTCCAGGCCGACGAGGAACATGTACAGCACCACGCCGAGCTGCGCGACGGCCCGCAGCGCGGCCGTGACCTGCCCTTTGGGGTCGTCGGCGGGCGCGGGGATCAGCAGGTGCATGGCGTCGGGTGAGATCGCGCCGAGGAGCGACGGCCCGAGCAGGATGCCGGCGATGACCTCGCCGATGACGGGGGGCTGGCCGAGGTAGCGGAACAGCCGGCCGAGCGCGAACCCGAGGCCGACGATCGCCGCGAGCGTGGCGAGGACGTGCGCCACCACGTCCACCTGGCCCGCCTTCGGCGCCGAAACGGAGATCGCATTTGCGGGCGCGGCGGGGGCGGCGAGTGAAGCGCCGACCTGCCGCACGAGCAGAAACACGCCGACGCCGGCCGCGAGCATCAGCACGTAGACGAGCGGCCCGACCCAGGCGGGTCGGGCGGCGCGGACGACGGGCATTTCCAGGGTCGAGTTCATACGGCGGCGTACGCCGGGAGGTTCTGCTCGGCACGCAGCTCGTCCATCGGCGGCCACAGCTGGTCCACGTCGTCCTTGAACACGTCGCCGATCAGCACGTCGGTCACGAGCCCCTTCAGGTGCGGGTGCTTCTTCACGAACCGCCCGAAGCTCAGGCCGTCGTAGAACTCGCACACCAGCCGCCGGATGCGGTTCATCCCTTGAAGGTAAGCCGGCTCCCACTTCCGCAGCTGCGCCGCGCTCGTATCGCCCGTACGGAGCGCCTCGGTGATGCAGTCGGCCGCCATCGTGCCGCTGGTGAGTGCCAGGAGCAGGCCCGACGAGTACAGCGGGTCGAGGAAGCCGAAGGCGTCGCCGACGAGGCACCAGCCGTCGCCGGCGGCCTGCGTGGCGCGGTAGCTGTACTCCTTCTGCACGCGGAAGATGTCGCAGCGCTGGGCGTTGGCGATGCGCGGCTGCACGCCCGGCGCCTTCGCAACCTCCTCGAAGTACAGCGCCTCCAGGTCCTTCGTGTCGCGGTTCTTGAACAGGTAGTCGTGGTCGGCCACCACCCCGACGCTCACGATGTCGTCGTGGAGCGGGATGTACCAGAACCAGCCCTTCTTGCCTTCCGTCTGGATGACGATGGTGGCGCCCTCGTCCTTGCCCGGGTCGCGGAAGGCGCCCTTCCAGTACGTCCACAGCGCCGCCTTCTTCAGCGCCGGGTCCCACTCGCGGAGGCCGAAGCGGTCGATGATGAGCGTGCTCTGCCCGCTCGCGTCCACGACCACCTTCGAACGCACCTCGCGCTCCGGGCCGTCCTCCGGCTTCACGCGGACGCCGACGGCGCGGGTGCCCTCGAACAGCACCTCCAGGATGCGGGCGCCCTCGTGGACCTTCACACCGTTGTCGCGGGCGTTGTCGAGGTTGAGCTTGTCGAACTCGCTCCGCCGCACCTGCCACGTCTGGCTCGACTCGTGCGGCTTGTGCTCGTTGAAGTAGAAGGGCTCCGACAGCTTGCCGCGCTGGTTGACGAACTGCACCGAGTACTTCTTGACGAAGTGGCTCCCCTTCATCTTGTCCAGCAGCCCGGTGCGCTTCAGCCCGTGGTACGTGTCGGGGATCATGGACTCGCCGATGTGGAAGCGCGGGAAGTGCTCGCGCTCGAACAGCTCGACGCGGAAGCCCTGCTTCGCCAGGAGCGTCGAGCAGGTGGCGCCGGACGGGCCGCCGCCGATCACGACGACATCGACTTCGGAAGGAGTCATTGCCAGGTCTCCGAGGTTTCGTGCGGGGCGCGGGCGGCCTTCAGCAGCTCCGTTAGCCGCTCCAGGTCGTCCGGCGAAAGGTGGCCGAGCTGGCGGGCGTGGCAGGCCCGCAGCGGCGCCGCGATCCGGGCCAGCAGCGCCAGCCCGGCGTCCGTGACTTCGACCAGCACCGAGCGGCGGTCCTCGACGCTGCGGACGCGCGACACGAGGCCGCGCGCCTCCAGCTTGTCGAGCATCCGCGTCACGTCCGGTGCCCGGCTGACGAGGCGGTCGGCGAGGGCGAGCGTCGGCACCGCGGCCGGGCGGGCGGCCTTGAGCAGCCGCAGCAGGTTGTACAGCTGCGGCGTCAGCTCGAAGCCGGCGAACAGCTCGTCCTCGAGCGCCCGCAGCCGGTCGTAGGTCCGCCACAGATTCAGGAACGCCTCCTGCTCCGGGCTGTCGAACCGGTGCACGCCCCTGCCGCTACTCATAGTCGCATTTTACCCGGCGGGACAATAGTCGTCTAGACAATTATTTCGGGCCAAGGATGGCGAGCCGTCCGCGGTCAGGCGGTGGGCTCGCCGCGCGTTACTTCTTCGCCTTCACCTTGCCGGGGGTGAGCTCGATCGAGTCCAGGAACGCCGAGGCCGCCTCGCCCGACGCGAACTCCTTCGGGCCGCCCACCACGATCGTGTACAGCACCGGGTCGGCGGCGACGAACCGCGTCCGCGTCTGGTGGCCGTCGCGCTCGGTCAGGATTTCGCGCGCGGGGTACTTCGCCTTCCCGTACAGGAAGTCCTTCGCGCCGAGGCGGGTCGTCTTCGGCTGGGCGATCGTCGCCTTCTCGCCCAGCTCCAGCGTCGCCTTCGCCGGCGCCTTGAGCACGCCCTTCTGGTGCGGCGTGTAGGTCACGATGTAGGTCTGCTGGGCGGCCTTGAGCGTCGCCGTGGTGATCACGGCCTTCAGGCCGCCGGGGATGTCCACGGTCTTCGTCTTGATGTCGGCGCCTTCGGGGAAGAACGCCACGTAGCCGCCCTCGGCGGAGACGTACCGCTCAGTCGGCACGTCGGCCGCCGTCAGGACCGCGCCGCACGACATTATGACGGTCATCAACGCGCTGCGGTACTTCATCCCTCGCCCCCCGGTGGTGCGTCATTCCCGGCCTTCGGCTTCGCCGGCGGAGTGATCTCGAACGACTTGAAAAACCCCTGACCGTCCTTGCCGAGCACAGCCGTCTTGTCACCCCCGGCGAATAGGATGTAGAGCTTGGAACCGGATAGGAACATTTGGGTACGGGTGAATTTCCCGTCCTTCTCGATCACCACCTCGCGGCCGGTGTTCTCGTTCTTGCCCGGGATCACCTTCTGCTGGTTCAACTCAAAACCGGCCCCCGACAGCAGATCGAGGTAAATCAGGTCTGGCGTCCTGCCGTTGAACACCTGGGGCGAAAGCTCCGCGTACGTAACCTTGTAGGCCTTACCGTGCGACTCGGTACCGACTGTGCTCGACCGCGGACCGCCGGGGGTGTCGGTGGTCTTCGACTTTACCGGCCCGCCGCCAGGGAACACGACGGCGAACCCGCCCTCCTTCGACACGTATCGCTTGGCAGGTCCGACCTGAGCGGGTCCGACCTGAGCGGGCCCGACCAGCACGCACGACAGGGCGGCCGCAGCCGCCGCGAACCGGTACCGCATGCGCGTGCCTCCCCGGGTCAGTCCGCCTTCGCCTTCGCCGGCGGGAGAATCTCGAACGAGTTGAGGAACTCCGTCGCCGCCTTGCTGGTGCCGTACTTGTCGGGGCCGCCGACCACCAGCACGAACACCTTCGGGTCGGCGACGATGATGTGCGTCTTCACGACCATCCCGTCCTTGTCCACCACCAGCTCGCGGGCGGGGAGCTTGCCCTTGCCGAAGGCGAAGTCCGTCTGGCTGACCGCCTTGCCGCCGCTCTTCTGCAGCGCCCCGCCGGACGCGCCGTCCAGGATCGACTTGGCCGGGATGGCCTTCAGCGTCCCCGCCGGCAGCTCCATGAACATCGCCACGTGCGACTTCTTGTCCTGCTCGGTGATGGTCATCACCATCGTGAGGCCGCCGGGGGCGTCCTGCGTCTTGGTCTTGGGCGTGGCCCCCTTCGGGAACTTGATCGAGTAGCCGCCGTCCTTCGAAACGTAGCGGCCGCCCGCGTCGTCCTGCGCGCCGGCGACCACGCCGACTGCCGCGACCGCCGCCGCGAGTACGAACCGCATCGGAGCCTCCGGGGTTACTTGACCAGTTCGAACGAGTCCAGGAAGTCGGAGGCCGCCTTGCCGGTGACGAACCCGCCGGCGCCGACGGCGCCGACCTGGTACAGCCGCGTGTCGCGCATGAAGAGGCGGTAGCGGAGCTGGACTTTCCCCTTGTCCACGACCACCTCGCGGCCGCCGACCTTGTCCGGGCCGTGCGCGACCGGCGCCTCCGACACCAGCTTGCCGTCCTTCCCCTTCAGGCCGTCGCGGGCGCCGTCGAGCAGCCGCGGGTGCTCGGCCGGGCCGGCGGCGGCCGCCGGGTAGTCGACGTGGCTCACGACGTAGATGCTGCCGTCGGGCGTGGCGAACGTGGCGGAGTAGACGGTGAGCTCGCCGAGTTGCGTCTTGGCCTTCAGCGACCGCTCCTCGGGCTTGCCGGGGAAGCGCACCTTGAACCGCCCGCCGGACGGGCTCACGTCCACGCCGGCGTCCGGCTGCGCGACCCCGGCGCCGGCCGAGAGCAGCAGCGCGAGCGCGGCCCCGCGAACGGCTCGGGTACTCACTTCGTCACCTCGAAGGCGTCGAGGAAGCGGTCGGCGTCGCGGCCGGTGACGAACGCCTTCGGCCCCTGCACGAGCACCTGGTACAGCCGCGGGCCGGCGATCACCACGCGGTTCCGCACCGCGTACAGCGGCTTCTCGATGAGCACGTCGCGGCCGGGGTGCTTCTCGCCGCCGACCACGATTTCCTTGTCGAGCACGACCTTGCCGTCGGTCCCCTTCGCGGCGTCGCGGACCTTGTCGAGCCGCGGCCCGGCGGGGAGCTTGGCCACGTCGTCGGGCGGGTCGATGTACGTCACCATGAACCGCACGTCGTTGTCGAGGGTGACGGAGTCGAAGGTGAGGGTGCGCGGGCCGCTCGGCGTCTTCACCTCGGTCGTCTCCGTCTTCACGGCGCCGGGGAAGATGACCTTGTAGCGCCCGGCGGCGGACGCGAACGCCTGGAACTCGAGCGCCGGCTGTTGGGCGGCGACGGCGAGCAGCGCCGCGGAGAGGACGAACATCCGTGTCGGCATGGGGTGGTCTCCTGGCCCGGGAGCGACGCGGGCAGGGTAGCGGATCGCGGGGGGTGGGGCAAGCGAAAGGCGAAGTGAGAAGGCGAAGTGAGAAGGCGAGCGGCCCGCGTCAGCGGGCTGTTCCTGATCGCAGAAGTGCTGCGATCGGGAACAGCCCGCTGACGCGGGCCGCTCGCCTGCGACGCGGGCCGCTCGCCTGCGACGCGGCTTACTTGGTCAGCGCCGCCACGATCCGCTCGAAGTCGTCGTTGCTGTCGAACCCGATGACGATTTGCCCCTTGTCCTTCGCCTTCACCTTGATGTCGATCTTCACCGCCAGCCGCTGCCGCAGGTCGTCCTCGATCCCCTTCACGTGGGCCGTCTTCTCCACCGGCCGCCGCTCCTCGGCCTCCTCCTCCGCGGCCGGCGCCGCGGCCCCGGCCTCCACCAGCTGCTGCTTGACGAGCACCTCCAGCGCGCGGACGGAGTAGTTCTTGAGGATCGTCTCGCGGCACAGGGCGAGCTGCCGGTCGGCGTCGGGCACGCCCTTCAGCACCTTGGCGTGGCCGAGGCTGATCTGCCCCAGCCGCACCGCGTCCTGCACCTCCGGCGGCAGGTTGAGGAGGCCGAGGAGGTTGCTCACGGTGGTGCGGTCGAGGCCGAGCTTGGCCCCGAGCACTTCCTGCGACACGCCGAACTTGTCGAGGTAGTCGCGGAAGCCCTGCGCCTTCTCGATCGGGTTCAGGTCGCTCCGCTGGATGTTCTCGACGAGCGCCGCCTCGAACACCTGCTGGTCGTCGAACGCGACGACGTGGACGGGCACGTCGGCGAGGCCGGCGGCCTGCGCGGCACGCAGCCGCCGCTCGCCGGCGATGAGCTGGAAGCCGTCGCCGGTCTGGCGGACGACGATGGGTTGCAGCACGCCGTGCGACTTGACGCTGTCGGTGAGCGACGCGAGTTCGTCGTCGTCGAACCGCTTGCGGGGCTGGTAGGGGTTCTGCTTCACGTCGCCGACGGGGAGCCGGTTGGCGGGCGCGTCGGCGGTTCCGGCGTCGCCGAGGAGGGCGGAGAGCCCGCGGCCGAGGCGGGGTTTGGTGGCGGTGGCGTCCATGCGATTCCTCCGGGTGCCCCGCCTCCCGCGGGGACAATGGCGAGCTCATAGCGTGGGCGCCGGCGCGGCGGAAGGGGGAATCTACGCTGCCGCGCCGGCCGCGCTTCCCGAGCCGGCCCCGTCAGGGGTCGGAGCGTCCTGCGCACGGAATGCTCCGACCCCTGACGGGGCCGGCTCGGAGAGCCGGATACGGTCGCGCTGTGAAAGTGACCTTGTCCGCGGCGCGAATTCTCCCTTAGCATCCGCCCCGTCAGGCGACGGACCGGAACCCGTCGCCCGACCCGCCTGCCAACGGACCGGAACCCGAAGGCAACGCGGTGGGGCCAGCCCGGCCCCGTGAGAAGAGGTGTCGAGGCCCGCCGCCGCGCTTCCCGCGGTGCCCCTCATCGGGGCGCACTTCGGCGGTCCTGTCGCACCACCCCCGACCCGCGCGACCTTGCCCGACGCACCGCGTCCGCGTCCCGCCGCGTGCCCCCGCACGCCCGGCCGCGCCCCCGGTGCGCCCCGGCCCGGCCGCGCTCCGTCCCCACCCCCGTGGTGCAGGAGCCCCCGCGCATGGATGCGACCCGAGGCCCGATCCTGTTTCGTTGCGACGGCACGCCCGACGGCGGCTGGGAGCCGTTCTACCAGTGCCTGTCGCTGGCCGCCGCGTTCCAGCGGCGCCGCCGCGGCACGCACTTCCTCAGCTACCTCGACCCGGCGTCCCTCGCCATCGCCGTGAACCGCGGCAACAACGACTGGATTCCCGCGAACCAGACGCTCGGCAGCGCCGGCGACCTCGGCGCCACCATCGCGCAGGTCCGCCGGCTGAACGCCGCCGCCGTCATCCTCGCCGGCGACGGCTACGACGAGGACTACCTCGCCGACCTGCGCGCCACCGGCACGCTGGTGGTCGTGTTCGACAGCACCGCCGGGATGCGGTTCGACGCCGACGTCGTGGTGAACCCGTTCTCGGCGCCCGGCCGCAAGGCGTACCGCCCCGGGCCGGGGACGCAGCTGCTGCTCGGCCACAAGTACGCGCTCTGCCGCGGCGTGTTCCGCCGGCAGCGCACGATCCGCGCCACCGAGCCGGTCGGCCCGTTCCGCGCGCTGGTGGCGATGGGCGACGACGACCCGGCCGGCGAGGCGTTCACCCGCACGCAGCAGCTGCTGGAGATGGGCAAGGTGGCCAAGGTGTCGGTGGCGTGCCGCAGCCACCACCCGCGCTACGCCGACCTGAAGGACCTGGCGGAGGCCGACGACCGGGTCGAGGTGGTGACGGAGGCGAAGGAGCTTATGACGCGGCTGGTGCGGAGCCACTTCGCGCTGACCTGCGGCGACGGGTGGAGCGGCGAGCTGTGCGTGGTGGGGCTGCCGCAGCTGGTGATGAGCCAGACGAAGCGGCACGGGATGAACGCCAAGCGGATGGACGAGGACGGCGTGGCGACGTTCCTCGGCGACGCCGCGGACGTGTCGTTCGAGCAGCTGAAGGAGGCGGTGGACCTGCTGCTGGACGACGCGATGGAGCGGAAGACGATGACCCGCTGCGCCCGCAACCAGTACGACGGCCGCGGCCCCGACCGGGTGGTGAACGGGATGGAGATTCTGCTGCACGCCCCGGCCCGCAAGCGCGCCGCGCAGCCGCTGCCGGCGCTGCGGATCGCGGCCTGATGATCCGCCGCCTGCGGCGTAGCGGTGTGGCCGCCGCCACGCCGCAGGCGGACGCCCGGGCGCGCTGGTAGACTACCCCTACCACGCGCCCGGAGCCCCCTCCCATGTCCAAAGACGACGTCGCAGATGCCCTGGACGAGATCGGCGTTCTGCTCGAGCTCCAGGGCGAGAACGCCTTCCGCTGCAACGCCTACTTCAACGGCGCCCGCACCGTCCGCTCCCTCTCGGCCGACCTGAAGCAGCTTGTCGCCGACAAGACGCTGGGCCAGGTCCGCGGCCTCGGCGCCGCGCTCGCGGAGAAGATCACCACCCTCGTCACCACCGGCGACCTGCCGTACCTCGCCGAGCTGCGCGGCCAGGTGCCCGCCGGCCTGATCGAGATGCGGCAGCTGCAAGGGATCGGCTCCAAGAAGGTGAAGGCGCTGCACGACGCGCTCGGCGTCGACACCCTCGACAAGTTGAAGGCCGCGTGCGAGGCCGGCGAGGTGGCGAAGCTCAAGGGCTTCGGCGCCAAGACGCAGGCCAACATCCTCGAAGCCCTCCGCTTCCGCGAGGAGGCCGGGAAGCGCGTCCGCATCGACCAGGCGACGGGGCTCGTCGCGGCGCTGGTCGAGCGGGTGCGGGCGCTGCCGGGCGTGGTCCGCGCCGAGGCGTGCGGCAGCGTCCGCCGCCGCCGCGAGACGTGCGGCGACCTCGACATCCTCGCCTCGTCCGCCGACGCGCAGCCGGTGATCGACGCCTTCGCCGCGTTCCCCGAGGTGGTGCGGGTGCTCGGCCAGGGGCCGACGAAGGCGAGCGTGCTGGCCACGTCCCGCGTGGACGGCGAGAAGGTGACGCTTCAAGCCGACCTGCGGGTGGTGACGGACGACCTGTTCCCGTTCGGCCTCCACTACTTCACCGGCAGCAAGGCGCACAACATCCGGATGCGGCAGCGCGCCCTCGACCGCGGCTGGCAGCTGAGCGAGTACGGGCTCGGCACCGCCGACGCGCCCATCGCCTGCAAGACCGAGGCGGACATCTTCGCGGCGCTCGACCTGGAGTACGTCGCGCCGGAGCTGCGCGAGGACACCGGCGAGATTGAGGCGGCCGAGGCGAAGGCACTGCCGCGGCTGCTGGAGCCGGGCGACATCCGCGGCGTGTTCCACAACCACACGACGTACAGCGACGGCAGCGCGTCGCTGGAGGAGATGGCGCTGGCGGCGAAGGCGCTGGGCTGGGAGTACTTCGGCGTCGGCGACCACTCGCAGTCGCTGGCGGTGGCGCGCGGGATGCCGCCGAGCGTGGTGCGGAAGCAGTGGGCCGAGATCGACGCCGTGAACGCGAAGTTGTCGGGCGTGCGCATCCTCAAGGGAATCGAGAGCGACATCCTGCAAGACGGCTCCCTCGACTACGACGACGAGATGCTCGCCGGGTTCGACTACGTCGTCGGCAGCGTCCACACGCACTTCACGCTGACGGAGGCGGAGCAGACGGAGCGGGTGTGCCGCGCGCTGGCTCACCCGGCGCTGACGATGCTGGGCCACGCCACCGGCCGGCTGCTGCTGCGGCGCGAGGGGTACAAGATCGACCTGGAGGAGGTCCTGAAGACGGCCGCCCGCTTCGGGAAGATGGTGGAGATCAACGCGAACCCGTACCGGCTCGACCTCGACTGGGTTCACGTGAAGCGGGCCAAGGCGCTGGGCGTGCTGCTGGTCATCAACCCCGACGCGCACAGCCCCGATCAGCTGGCGCTGACGCGGTTCGGCGTGGACGTGGCCCGGCGCGGCTGGCTGGAGGCCAAGGACGTGTTCAACACGCGGTCGCTGGCCGAGGTGCAGGCGGAGCTCGCGCGGCGGAAGCGGGCGTGAGCTGTTCCACGTGGAACGGCTGGGCCGGGGCGCCACGGCCTAACGGCCACCCGCCCGGTACTGCGGGTTCGATGCCAGGAACGCCGCCACGCGCTCGGTTCGCGTCACGGCGTCGGCCAGGAACGCCACCGCTTCGCGCAGCCGGTCGTCGGGCTCGGCCGTGCTGAAGCGCAAGAACCCCTGCCCCGCCGGGCCGAAGCACTCGCCGCCGAGGCACGCCACGCCGCGCTTTTCGTCCGCGCCTTCCAGCAGGTACATGGCCAGCCCGTGCGACGTGATCCCCAGCCGGCGGCACAGCGGCCGCACGTCCGGGAACACGTAGAACGTGCCCGCCGGCTCCGCCACACTCACGTCCGGCACCCGCCGCAACTCCGCGACGAGCAGCGCTACCTTGGCGCGGAACGCCGCCATCGTGCGGTCGCGCTCGGCGGCGTCCTTCTCGATCGCGGCCAGGCCGGCGAGCTGCACGAACGGGGGGGCGCACGACAGCGTCGAGTTCACCATCTTGCCGATCAGCTCGGCCAGCGGCGCGGCCGTCACCGCGAACCCGCACCGCCAGCCGCTCATGCTGTAGCTCTTCGAGAACGTGTACGCCGCCACCGTCCGCTCCATCATGCCGGGCTCGGCGAGCGGCGAGTGGTGCCGGCCGCGCCACACCATGTGGCAGTACGGCTCGTCGCTGAACAGCGCCACGCCGGTGCCGCGGAGGATCGCCGCCAGCCCCTCCAGGTCGGCCTTCGTGGCGACGCCGCCGGTCGGGTTGTGCGGCGAGTTCAGGAACACCGCCTTCGCCCGCGGCTCGTCCCGCACGAAGCGCTCGACGGCGGCGAGGTCGGGGCGGAACTCGTTCTCGGGGGTGAGCGGCGCGGTCACCATGCGGGCGCCGCGGCGGAGGACGTTCGGCAGGTACGTCGGGAACGCCGGCTCGAACACGAGGACGGCGTCGCCGGGTTCGAGGAACAGCTCGCAGAAGAACTGCTCGAACGGCTTCGCCCCGGGCGCGACGACCACGTTCTCCGGCCCGGCGGCGATGCCGAACTCGTCGCGGACGAGCTTCGCCAGCCCGGCGCGGAAGTCGGGCAGGCCCATCGACGGGGCGTAGCGCGTGTGCCCGGCGTCGAGCGCGGCCTTCCCCGCGGCGAGCGCCGACGACGACGTGGGGTACGGGCTGTCGCCGATCTGGAGCTCGATCACGTCCTTGCCGGCGGCCTTCAGCCGCTTGGCGAGGGCGAGCACGTCGAACGCGATTTCGGTGGTGAGGCCGCGGGCGAACGCGGAGAGGAGAGGGGTGATCATCCTGTCGGGAAACGAAAAACGCCCCCGGTCGGACAGGGGCGTGCGGCGAAACGCGGCGCGGGGGGCATCACTGCCCGAGGTAGACCATGTCGGCGTACACGGTCATCTCGATGCTGCTCCCACGCAGGATGTACCAGGCTCCGCGGGCCGTCACCTCGACCAGTAGCACGTGGTGACTCGACCGGTTCGTGTGCCGGTCCAGGGCGGCGGCGTCGCGCGCCCCCGCCGCCTGGCCGCCCGCCTGCAGGACGCTCGGGACGACGACGCCGAGGGAGCCGGAGGCCCGCCCCATCGCCGCCGCCTGCTCGTCGCTCATCCACTGCCAGCCGGTCGGGACGGTACTGACCGTGTACGTCACATACCCGGATCGTTTCGACACACACACGTAGTGACTCCGGACGTACCACCCCGGCGGCGGGGCGTAGACGGCCCACTTGCTGTCCCGCCCGGTGCTGCTGACGGCCATCGAGACGGTCAGGACCGGCAGAACCTGGGCCGTACCGACCGGCGGGTCGGCGGCACGGGCCTGGCCGGCCAGGGCGGCGAGGGTGAGGCAGACGAGGGGGCCGAGGAAGCGGACTTTCTTGGGGGTCATCGGTAGTCCTCCTTGAGCCGAGACCGAGGATGACGAGAATCCGAGCACGCCCGGTGCCGCACCGGCACACGTCCCGAATTCAAGAATGAGACCCCACACGGATTCGAGCGATGTCGCGCGAGCCTTCCGCGCGGCGGGGCAAGTCGAGTGAAGACCGCCCCCGGTCGAAGTCGGGGGCGGCTGGTGGGCGGCCGCACCCCGCGGCCGTTGCCGGACGTGTCGTCAGTTGCTCAGGTACACCATCTCAGCGATCACGGTGAGGTCCACGGCGGCTCCGCCCTGCAAGCGTCCGGCGCCGCGGGCGGTCACGTCCACGACCAGCACGTGATGGCTCGACGAGTTCGCCTGCCGCCCCACGACCGCCGAATCGTGCGCGCCGCCGGCGTGGCCGCCGACCGGCATCCCGCCCGGCATCGCCACGCCGACCGACCCCGCGGCCCGGCCGTTGGTGGTGCCAACGGGGTGTCTATCCCGGCCGGTGCGGACGAGAGTTCCCCGCACGGCGGGACTTCGCCAGCCACTCGAGCTGCGGCCTCCTCCGTTACTGCTTCGCCGCGATGGCCCGCTGCAGCGGCGTGATGACGCCCGGGAGGACGTGGCTCGCGACCAACTCGTCCAGCAGCCGGCGCTGGTTCCGGTACGACTCGTGGAACGTCTTGAACGCCTGCTTCCCCCAGAACTGCCGGATCGTGAAGTACACCGTGATCGGCGACTCGGGGAAGTTGCCGGTCCGCACCTGGTACGCGCTCGTCCGCGTCTCGATGCTGAGCCGCGCCTGCAGCTGGCAGTGCTCGTCGAGCGCCATCATGAGCGACGGCTGGTGGTGCAGCACCCGGGCGCCGGGTAGGCCGACGAGGTTCTCCAGCGGCGTGCCGGCGGTCAGCGCCTCGGCCACCACCTCGTCGTGGTTCCCCTGGTAAAGGAGGTCGAAGTAGTAGAGCACGTCCATGCTCTCGGTCTGCAGCGCGTGCAGGTCGAGGTGGTACGGCGCCATCTCCAGCACGCGCTCGTTGTGCGCGTCGGCGTCCTCAAGGGCCGGCGGGTTCACGAACCCCGTGCTCAGGCGGCGGGCGTCCAGCGAGCACCAGCGGTAGCTGCCGGCGTCGCGCTCCTCCTCGAGCATGTACTCGCCGTCGGCCCGCTTCTCGAACTCCGTCATCTTCGGCACCGCGCGCTGGACCGCCTCGAAGAAGTGGAGCACCGGCTCCCGGGCGGTCGGCATGTCGAGCTTGCCGTGCACGTACGACGACACGCCGAAGTCGTCGCAGAGCGAAGCGTAGGAGTTCATCGCGTCGGACCCTCGCGCGGGGAATGAGTTATTGTTCGCGCCGGGGGGCCGAGTTGCAAGGCCGGTGGCAGGACTGGGGGACGGTGGGACGAAGTGACTGTGGGGCCGAGCCGCGAAAAGAGAACGCCCGGGGGTCGGCCCCGGGCGTTCCACACTTCTCGTCACTACGTCACTTGGTCAGCGGATCCCAACCTCTCCCATCAAGCCGCGAGGCGGAGCTTCACCGGCGACGTGGAGGGGACCTTGAGGGTCGACTTGGAGACCCAGCGGCCGGCGTCCGGGGCGCCGCTCCACTGCTCCATGCGGATGCTGGTCGCCTCTTCCCACTCCTCCTCGGTCACCGCCGACAGGTACGCCTCGACGTACTCCTGGCGGATCTGCGTGCTGGAGCGGCCGACGAACAGCAGCGCCTCGGAGCCGTCTTCGAACACGGCCACCGCGCGCCAGCCCTGCGCCTTCGACTCGGTCTGAATAAGCACTGGTGCGACCCTCCCTGGTCGTGAAGATGGGAACCCGCCCGCGTCCCTGGGCGACACGCCTAGCTTCTCCTCCCGCGGCCGGTTCGTCAAGAAAAAACCGGCCGCGGCGGCGCACTTTGACTCAAGTTCCCACCAGGAAAGGACGATGCGCGGCGAGAAAAACGAAGAAAGCCCACCCGGTGCACCGGGTGGGCTTCAGGGTGGTCGTTTCAGTACCGGTCGCCGCCGTAGCCGCCGGAGTAGCCGCCGCCACCGCCGGCTCCGCCGCCGCCCCCACCGCCGTAGCCCCCACCACCGCCGCCGTAGCCGCCGCGGCCCCCACCACCGCCGCGCGGGGGGCGGCCACCGCCACCGCCGCCGCCGCCGCCGTACCCACCGCCGCCGCCGCCGCCCTCACGGGGCTTGGCGATGTTGACCGTCAGGGGCCGGCCGTTCATCTGCTGGTTATTGAGCGCCTCGATGGCGGCGTTGGCCTCCGCCTCGCTGGGCATCTCGACGAAACCGAAGCCGCGGCTGCGACCCGTCTCCCGGTCGGTCACGACCTGGGCCCGGTTGACCGCGCCGTACTGCTGGAACATTGCGAACAGTTCGTCAGTCGTCGTCGACCAGGGCAGGTTGCCCACGTAAATGTTCGTCGCCATGCGAGGGGCCAACCACATGACCAGTGCCGTGTGCCGAGATGACCCCAGGCCCCGTTCGACGACCGAAACAGGAACCGCCTGCAAGTACCGGGCACGCCGCCCCGCCCCACGCTGACGTGGGTACGGTGCTTGCACTATAAGTGGTGTCAACCCCACTGCAAGAGTTTTCCCGGATTCCAGGGAAAAAGTTTGCCGCCCCGCGGGGGGCAGGAATTGAAGGGGATTTGGGGTATTTGAGGCGCCGCTCGCGCGGACCACGATTGTGGTCCGCCGCGAGCAGGGGGCCGGCTCAGTCCACGACCGCCAGCACGTCGTCCTCGGTCATGACGAGGTACTCCTTGCCGTCGACGGTGACCTCGTTGCCGGCGTAGCTGGAGAACAGCACGCGGTCGCCGGTCTTCACCTGGAACGCGCCGCGCTTGCCGTCGTCGAGCAGCTTGCCGTCGCCGAGGGAGATCACCTTCCCCTGCTTCGGCTTCTCCTTGGCCGTGTCCGGCAGGATGATGCCGCCGGCCGTCTTGTCCTCGGCCTCGAGGCGCTCGACCACAATCTTGTCGTTCAGCGGGACGATCTTCATCGGCGACTTCTCCTGGATCAACCGGCCTTCGGGGGAGCGGTGGGGGCCGTCGGCCCGCCCGCGGTTGGGGTCGTTGTCGGGTGCGGCCCGTACACCTGGGCGATGGCCCGCGCCAGCGTGTGGACCACCACGTTCGCCTTCACCGGCTTCGGGATCACGCTGTACACCTGCGCCGAGAACGCCTGCCGCATCAACTCGGTCGTGGCGTCGGCGGTCATCAGCACGGCCGGCAGCACGCGGTCGAGCGTCTGCCGCAACAGGGTCAGCGCCTCCAGCCCGGTCAGGCGGGGCATGTGCATGTCGAACAGCACCAGGTGAACCAGCTGCACCTGGACGATCTCGACCGCCTCGCCGCCGTCGGCCGCCAGCACGGGGTTGAAGCCCTGCGCCCGGAGCACGTCGGCGAGCGCCTCGCGCGTGCCGCGGTCGTCGTCGGCGACGACCACGGTGAACGGGGCGGCGGGAGTCGGGTTCGCTCGGGTTTCGGTGACCATAACTGTTCACCTACCGGGGCGGTCGCACCGCCTCGGGTTCCGCCGGCCGGTGTCCGAACCCCCTCGCGGAAGGTCTGCTCGGCCGGCTCGACAAGCAACCGCGGTGCCGAACCCCTGCGCCGGGCAGCGGTTCGGTTGTAAGACGCCGATTGTGCGACGGATGCGCTCCGCCGATCAACCCCATTTTACCCCGCCACCGCCGCCAAGGGGTAGCCAAAGCCTGCCAGCGGCGCCGGGAGCAGGAGGTGGGGCTGTCAGCGTGGCAGGGGGTCGGGCGGAAAGCCGGTCACCGATTGACCCGGTGGTTGGAGCGGGCTGGGGTCGTGAACCGCGGCGGGCGGGGGAGTCACCGGAACTTCGAGCACCCGGTCGGTCCGCGGGTGACGCTGTCTGGTCAGGAAGGCGACGACGCCAAACCGTACCAAGAGCGTGAGGTAGACGCGGCGATCACCGAGAGTGAGGGCGGCGAAGGGGAGGAGTCATGACAGATGTGGCGCGGTACGTGAAGATCGTCGAGTGGTCGGACGCCGACGGGGTGTTCGTCGGCCAGTGCCCTGGCGTGATCGGACCGTGCTGTCACGGCCCGGACGAGGCTGAGGTGTACCGAGAGCTTTGCCAGATCGTCGAGGACTGGCTCGCCCTGATCCGCCGCGATGGCCGGCCACTCCCGCCGCCGACCGCGGGGCGGAACGTGGCCGCCCTGCTAGCCTGATCGTCCGCGGGCTGCTCCAGTCCTCGGGATAATCAGCGCCGCGGGCGGTTGAGGCGTTCGACGTTGAAGTCGGCGTCCGTGAGGCCGGCGGGCGCCTTCACCTGCGTGTAGCAGTAGAACTCCAGCTCCTTCGGCGGGATCGAGCCCGACTCCACCAGCGTCATCAGCACCGGCAGCCCGAACGACGGGGAATCGGGCTTCGCGTCGAAGTACCAGCTGCGGACGCCGCCGCGCTCCGCGTCCGGCTCGGCACGCGGCCGCACCGTCTGCTCGACCAGTTCCAGCGGCAGGTCGCCGAACTCGGGCCGGCGGACGGGGCCGACGTACTTCAGGTCGGCGGGGCTCGCCTGCACCAGCCGCGCGAACAGGGCCACGGCGGTGCCGGGGCCGGCGTCGCGGATGCTGCGGCGGCTCTTGTTCTTCACCAGCGGGCTGTCCGGCGACAGCGACGGCGCCTTGAGCCCCGCCTTGTACAGCCGCGAGTCGCCCTCGCCGACGATGGCGTGAACCTTGTCCTCGTGGCGGCTCGGGTTGTACAGCACCTCGCGGCCGCGGCCGACCTCGCCGGTGTTCCGCATGTACACCGCGTACGGCTGGCTCCGCAGCTGGAGCAGCACTTCCTCCGTCTGTGCCGCCTCGCCGCGGACCACCTCGCGGCGCGTCAGCTTCGCCTCGAACGAGTCGATGCCCGCCCAGCGCTTCGTGGCGGTGTCGGCGAGCTTCGTCAACGCTCCCGGGTTCGCCTGTGGCGACGCGGGCTGCGGCGCCGGCTCGACGGCCGGCGGCTGCTGTGCGACGCTGACCGGTGACGGGCTGGCGGATCGTGGCGCCGGTTCGACGGCCGGCGGCCGGGGCGTGGCCGGGGGCGCGATTGTGGTCGTCATCGGTTCCGGGGGCCGCGGCGGCACCGGCGCCGCTTCGGCGCGGTCGGCCGGGGGCGGCGGGGGCGTCGGGTTGGCGACCGGCGCCGCGGGTTGCGGCGGGTTGACCGGCGGCAGCGCGGCGGGCGGCGTGGTGCCCTTCCGCGGCCGGTCGGCGAACGGGCCTTGTCCGCGGGAGCGGTAGCTGGCGCAGCCGACGGCGAGGGCAGCGAGCAGAACGAGGATCGACCCGCGGACCATGCCGTGCCTCCGTGCGGACGGCGGCACGATAGCCGACGGCGGCAAGCCGGGCAAGGTGGTTCGGCCCCTACGCCCCTACGTGCGGTTTGTATCGACCACCCAGCCGGCGTGGGTTGACCCGTTCCGCGGCATTCGCGGCCGGGCTGGCATTCGGCCCGGGAGTTGCGTTGGTTGGAATCCGCCCACCGCTCTGTGTGGTGCGGCTCACACTCACCGGGGACGTGCCATGCTTCGTTACGCCATCATTTTCTTTGTCATTGCGCTCGTGGCCGCAGTGTTCGGGTTCGGCGGCATCGCCGGCGAGGCGGCGTGGATCGGCAAGATTCTGCTGGTCGTGTTCCTGATCCTGGCCGTGGTGTCGATGATCTTCGGCCGCCGCGGCCCGTCCGCCGGGGTGTAGTGGTGGCCGTGCTGAAGGCGAACGGCGACAAGCACGCGCTGGGTCGGCTGCTGGCGGGGGTGCCGGCGAAGGTGGAGGAGCTGGCCCGTGGGCTGGAGGGGAACCCGCAGGAGCTGGCGGCTGGGCGAGGAGGTGGTGGCGTTCCACCGCTGAGCCGACGTTCGCCCCGCGGGCATTGTGTGCCTCGACCCCCCCCCGGGGGGTCGAGGCACGAATTGAGTCCATGCCACAAAAGATCGTTGGACCGACGTGCGGGCCACAACCCGCGTTCGTCCGCCGACTTGACTCGGAGCTCGTGGCCGGCGATGCTGACGGACTGAACGCCCGTTCCCGCCCTGGGAGCCGCCCGTGTCGCACCCCCCTGCCCCGCCGCCGCCGCGCCTCCTCGACCAGGTCCGCCACGCCTGCCGGCTGCGGCACTACTCGATCCGCACGGAGGACGCGTACCACGACTGGGCGAAGCGGTTCGTCCTCTTCCACGGCAAGCGGCACCCGCGCGAGATGGGGGCGGCCGAGGTGACGGCGTTCCTCACGCACCTGGCCGTGGACGGCGGCGTGAGCGCGAGCACGCAGAACCAGGCCTTCAGCGCGCTGCTGTTCCTCTACCAGGCGGTGCTGGGGGCGGACCCGGGCGTGATTTCCGGCGTGGTGCGGGCGAACCGGCCGAAGCGGCTGCCCGTGGTGCTGACGCGGCCCGAGGTGGCTCGGGTGCTGGGCGTGATGGCCGACCCGTACCGCCTCATGGCCGAACTGATGTACGGGAGCGGGCTCCGGCTGCTGGAGGTGCTGCGGCTGCGGGTGAAGGACGTGGACCTGGACCGGTCGGAGGTTGTGGTACGAGAGGGTAAGGGGAACAAGGACCGGGTGACGATGCTCCCGGCCGCCGTGCGGCCGCGGGTGGTGGCCCAGCTGGCGGAGGCGCGGCGGGTTCACGAGGCCGATCTGGCCGCGGGCTGCGGCCGGGTGTACCTGCCCGACGCGCTGGCCCGTAAACTTCCCGACGCCGACCGGGAATTCAAGTGGCAGTACGTTTTTCCCTCGGCTAAGCTGTCGATTGACCCCCGGTCTGGTGCCGAACGCCGGCACCACGCGCACGAGTCGGCGATTTCGCGGGCGGTGACGGAGGCGGTGCGAGCAGCGGGGCTCGCGAAGCGGGCGACCAGCCACAGCTTCCGGCACAGTTTCGCGACGCACCTTTTGGAAGCGGGTTACGACATCCGGACGGTGCAGGAATTACTCGGCCACGCGGACGTGGCGACGACAATGATCTACACGCACGTGCTGAACAAGGGCGGCCACGGGGTGACGAGCCCGCTCGATGCGGAGTGAGGACCGTCGGTGTGCGTTAGTGGGATAGGTTGCGGTGGCGTCGATCTGACCGTCGCCCATAACCATTGAAGCGGAATTGGGATAAGTCCCGCGGGCCTTTCCCGGGGGCGGCATGTGATAGATTGAATTTTAGCAATCTAATCAGTGGTTCGGCCTCGGAGGGCGGGGATGGATGACGCCCTGGAAACCCGACGGGCCGCGGCGCTGGCAGCCAGTGAAGCCGGGAGGCTCGCCGAGGAGTACCGGCTCTGGCTGCCGCTGGCCGAGGCCGGTGACCCGCAAGCCCAAGGGGCCGTCGGCTCGCTACTCGCATACGGTCTGCACCGGGTCGAACGCCTCGACCAACTCAGTGCCACCGACGGCCCGGCAGCCGATGAGGCAACGGCGCTCGCGGACCAAGCCGCCGGGGCGCGATACCTGGAGGCCGCATCGGCGGCCGGCTTCGGACCGGCCTCATTCAACCTCGCCGGGCTGTACGTTGACGGGTACGGCGGGGGGCCGTGGGAAGACCGCAAGGCCCATGCGGCCGAGCTGTACGCTCTCGCCTACGCGCAGGGGTTCACCGCGTTCGGGTGGTTGATGCAGGGCGAGGGGCCGGGGCAGCCATACCTGGATGTCATGGAGCGGCACATGGCGGGCGAGCAGCCCGACCCCCCGGAGTGGTGGAGGGCCGAACCCGGCGCTGCAGCAGACGGCCCCCGACTATAGGTTTTTCGTGACCACAGCTGGCACGGGCGGGGGCCGCTGCTGAGCTTTATGACTATGAAGCCGCGGTCCTGTCAACTCAAGCGGGCCGGTTTTTCCAGGGTGTTTTTGCCTTTCCGGTCGCTGACCCGCGGTTGAGGGTCGAGCGAGGCAAACACTACCCCGTCCCCGCCGGCCGCGGGGGCTCTCCACGTCAGTCGGTCGGGGGTCGCCGTCGGGTCGCACTCGACTATTCGGGCTGCGGTCCGGGTCGCGCCGGGGCGCCGAGGGACCGGCCCACCAACTGGTATCCGCCGCGCCGCCCATTCGTTCGGCCACCACTCCGGCGGGTCACCCCGCCTCGGGTACACAAAGCTGCGGGCTGGCACGACTGGGTCCCGTTGGCTCTCCCCCCACCATCACGGGCGAGGTCTCACGTCACGTCCGAGGGCTCACGCCGCCGCCGTCAGGCGGCCGTCGCGGCCGGTGCCGGGTCGGGGTCGGCCCGCCACGGCTGGTTGTCCCGGAGCATGGCCCAGCACCGCACCAGCACCCGCCGCGCGAGGGCGACGACCGCCTGCTTCCGCCGCGCCTTGCCGCGACTCAGCCGGTCGAACACCGCCCGCGCCCACCGGTTGTACCGGAGCATGCACCACGCGCACTGCACCAGCAGCTTCCGCAGCACCGCCGGCCCTCGCTTGGTGATCCGGCCGCGGCGGTCGTCCTCGCCCGACTGGAACTGCCGCGGGACGAGCCCGCCGTACGCCCCGACCTGCCGGCCGTTCCGGAACCGCGTCGGGTCGTCGAGGTGGGCGACCACCGCCTCGGCCGTCCGCGGGCCGAGACCGGGGACGGTGTCGAGCAGCCGGACCCGGGCGTCCGCCTGCCCGATCGCGTCGAGCTTGGCCTCGGCGACCGCGACCAGTTCGTCGGCCTGGCGGTAGGCCGTCAGGGCCAGGTCGAGCATCCCCCGCCACAGGTCGTCCGCCCCGCACTCGGCGAGCGGCCGGGCGTGCTCGGCGATCCCCGCGAGCCCGGCCGCGGTCCACGCGCGGGCGCCGCGCGGGGCCGGCAGCCCCTGGCCGACGAGGACCGCCCGGATGCGGTTCTGGGCGGCGACGCGCTGGGTCACGAGCGCCTGGCGGTGGGCGATCAAGGCCCGCCACTCCCGCACCCGCTTCTGCGGGACGACCACCGTCGGGAGCTGGCCGAGCGCCTCCAGCTGGGCCAGCCGCAGCGCGTCGTCCCGGTCCGTCTTGCGCTTCGTGTGCTTGTACTTCCACGCCTCGGCCGCGGTGTTGGCGACCTTGACCGGGACGCCGAGCTCGCCGCACAGGTCGGCCACCCACCCGGCGAGGGTACACGCCTCGATCACGACGACCGACGGGCTCGTGCCCCGGATGAGCCGCTCGACCTCGGCCCGGGAGGTGGTGGTCGTGCGGAACTCGGCGGCGGCGGTCACCTTGTCGTAGGTGCACGACACGCACTTGTACTTCCCCAGGTCGATGGCGAGAATCGTGGTGCCGGTCATGATGCGCTCCTCGGGGTGAAGGGGGCGACTACCCCCACGGTACACCGCGGCTTGCATCAGTTCTTTCGTTCGGCGGCGGAGGGCGCTCGACGGATGCTCGCTGTTGAACTGGAGGTGATCGTCTACCCCGGCGCGGGCACCGGCTGGCACCGCGAGGTTACCGCAGCGCCGACGTGGCCGCAGATCGAGGCGGCCGTCAGGAGGCTCGACCGTGCCGAGTACCCGTTCCTAAACATCGTCCTACCCCGGGCCGAGCGGGAAGCCGACCTGTGGGTGCTGAACGTGATTGGCGGCCAAGGCGAGTACGGGCTGTCGGGCAACGACGGCCGGTGGCGAGAGCGGTGGCGGTTTCGTGATCCCACTCGGCCGTGCGGTCAGGACTTGATCGACATCTGGATCACCGACCAAGGGGCGTCGTTCGAGGAGGCGTACCTCTGCAACGACTTGGCCGTCGTCCTCCGCGTGTGCCGGCACTTCGCGGAGACGGGCCAGCTTGACGAGGGCGTGGCCTGGGAGCGATGGCCCGCCGAACCTGGCGCTGCAGCAGACGGCCCCCGCCTGTAGGTTTCTCGTGGCCACAGCTCGCACAGGCGGGGGCCGCTGCTGAGCTAATTGTTCCGCGAGGGAAGGAAGGCATGGCCGACGCAACGGCGCCGCTGTGGCCGAACACCACCGACGCGTTCTTCCGCAAGCGCGACCTCCGACACGTCCGCCAGGTCGGGCTCACATGCGTCGCGACCGGCCTGGCGATCGCGGCCGGGACCGACGCGTGCGACATCGCCGGGTCGGTGAACACCCAGGACCCGGTGTCGTGGTCCGCCACCCTCGGCCGGTTCGGGATGAAGCTGGCGTACCTCCCCACCGACGTCCGCAAGCTCCGCTACTACATCCGCGAACTCGTCAAGCTCGACGACCTGTTCGTCGTCGGCATCTACACCCCGTTCGACCCGGCCGCGATCCTCGCCGACCCGCAGCCGGACGGGTGGGTGTGCGGGTCGCACCTGGTGGTGCTGCACCGCGACCGGATTTACGACCCCCTCCGCGAGGCGGCGACGGACGCCCTGGAGTACGACCGCCTGGACTGCCACACGAAGCGCGTCTTCCGGGTCGTCCCGGTCCGTCACCCCCGGGGGCTGTGACGCGACCCGGCCGGCGGGTATTGCGTCCACGGCACCCACCCCCACCTCCGCTGAATGGATAAATCCCGGCCCGGGTCGAGAAATCGCCCGAATCCCCGCGCACGCCCCCGGTTCGTGTCCTACACTCGTTACAAGCCCGTCATTCGTTCCCGTCGCCCGATCCCCCCGCCGCGCAGGTTTCCCCTTCCGCGCCGCGGGCACCACGTCCATTCTCCGACGCAGGAGCGCGCATGTCCGTGTTCACCCGGCCCCGCCTCGCCCTCGAAGGCCTCGAATCCCGCGAGGTGCCCGACGCCGCCCAGGTGTGGGCCGTCGCCGGCGGCACCTACGACCTCGCCCAGACGTTCAACCTCCACAGCAACCCCACCGCCAACCACACCGTCTTCCTCGACTTCGACGGCCACACCACCGGCGACGTGACGGGCACCAACTGGGACAACCTCACCAGCCCCGCGTACGACCCCGCCAACAACGGCGCCGCCTTCAGCGACGCCGAGAAGCAGACCATGCAGAAGATCTGGGCGCGCGTGTCGGAAGACTTCGCCCCCTTCAACATCAACGTGACCACCGAGCAGCCGGCCAACCTCGAAGACCTGCGGAAGTTCGGCACCGGCGACACCCGCTGGGGCATCCGCGTCGTGGTGACGCCGAACGACGCGCCGGCCCCGGGGTCGGGCGGCGTCGCCTACGTGGGGTCGTTCAACTACTCGAACTACACCCCGGTCTACGTCTTCAACACCGGCGAGAAGTCGGTCGCGGAGGCGGCGTCGCACGAGGCCGGGCACGCCCTCGGGCTCGGCCACGACGGCACCGCGACGGCCGGCTACTACAGCGGCCACGGCACCGGCGTCACGTCGTGGGGCCCGATCATGGGGGCGTCGTACAGCCCGAACCTCACGCAGTGGAGCAAGGGCGAGTACACCGGCGCCAACAACACCCAGGACGACCTGGCCGTCATCACCGGCAACAACGGCTTCACGTACCGCGTGGACGACTTCGGCAACACGCTGGCCACGGCCACGCCGCTGCTGGCGCCCGGGTCCGCGGCGGTGTCCACGACGTTCGGCGTGGTGGAGCGGAACACCGACGCCGACGTGTTCTCCTTCTACGCCGGCGCCGGCTTGGCCGCAATCACCGTGGACCCGCTGGCGCTGGGGCCGAACCTCGCCGTGCAGGCCGAGTTGATGGACGCGACCGGCACGGTGCTGATGACGGTGAACCCGTCCGCGGCCATCAACGCCGCGGTGAGCTACACGCTGCCGGAGGCGGGGCTGTACTTCCTGCGGGTGAGCGGGACCGGGAAGGGCTCGGTGGGCGGCACCGGCTTCTCGAACTACGGCAGCCTCGGCAACTACCGCGTCACCGGGACCGTGCCGCCGTACAGCGCGGCGCCGAACCAGGCGCCGGTCGCCGCGAACGACAGCGCCACGACCGCGGCCGGCACGCCGGTGACGGTGGACGTACTCGCCAACGACTCCGACCCCGACGGCGACGCGCTCACGATCACCGGCCTGACGAACTTGGTCGGCGGAACCGCGGTCGTCTCGAACGGCCGCGTCGTGTTCACCCCCACCGCCGGGTTCAGCGGCGCTGCGTCGTTCGTGTACACGATCAGCGACGGCCGCGGCGGGGTGGCCTCGGCAACGGCGGCGGTCACGGTGACGGCGCCCGTAAACCGCGCCCCCGTGGCGGTGAACGACAGCGCGAGCACCACCGCCGGCACGCCGGTGACGGTGGACGTGCTCGCCAACGACTCCGACCCCGACGGCGACGCGCTCACCGTCACGGGCGTGACGAACGTCGTGGGCGGCACCGCGGTCATCTCGAACGGGCGGGTGGTGTTTACGCCGACGGCGGGCTTCAGCGGCACGGGCTCGTTCGTGTACTCGATCAGCGACGGCCGCGGCGGCGTGGCCTCGGCGACGGCGGCGATCTCGGTCGCAGCGCCCCCGGCGACGCAGTCGTTCACGAACGGCACCGACGTGGCCATCACCGCTTCACGGAGGGTGACGGTGAGTTCGACCGTGGTGGTGTCCGGGCTGACGGGGCCGATCCAGGACGTGAACGTGTCGCTGAACCTGTTCCACACGTACACGCGAGACCTGCGGATCACGCTGATCGCCCCGGACGGCACGGCGGTCCGGCTGTTCAACCGGTACGGAGGCAGCGGCAACAACCTCCTCGGCACGACGTTCGACGACCAGGCGGCGACGGCGGTGAGCGGGGCGGCGGCGCCGTTTACGGGGACGTTCCGGCCGGGGGCGGCGCTGGCGGCGTTGAACGGCAGGTCGCCGAACGGGACGTGGCGGCTGCAGGTCGAAGACCTGTCGGCGGGGGACGGCGGCTACCTGGACACGTGGACGCTGACGCTGACGACGGGGGCGGCGGCGGCGGCCCCGGCGGCGTTCGCGCCGGCGGCGACGGGCGAGTGGGCGGCGCGCCTGGCGCAGTTCCTGGAGGCGCAGGAGGAGCAGCGCCGCCGCCGCGGCACGCCGCTGGACGCGTACCTGGCGCCGGAGGCCGACCTGCCCCGCGGCTGACGGTGGTCGGCGGTTGCGCCCCCACGAGCCGGCCGGTAGGATGGCTCCGACCATTCACCGGCCGGGGTTCGGGGGGCGACATGACCGCGACCGACGTCCTGACCGAAATCGAGACGCTCGGCACCGAGCAGTATCGCAAGGTGCTGCGCACCCACGGCGTGACCGACGCCTGTTTCGGCGTCAAGATCGAGGACCTCAAGAAGGTCCAGAAGCGGGTCAAGACGGACTACCGGCTGGCGCTCGACCTGTACGCGACGGGCATCTACGACGCCCAGTACCTCGCCGGCCTCGTCGCCGACGACGCGCGGATGACGAAGGCGGACCTGCGCCGCTGGGTCGCCGGCGCCGGCTGCGACGCCCTGTGTCAGTACACCGTCGCCTGGGTGGCGACCGGCAGCAAGCACGGCCGCGAGCTGGCGCTGGAGTGGATCGACGCGAAGAAGGAACGCACCGCCGTCGCCGGCTGGGCGACGCTCGGCTGCCTGGTGGCGGTCGTCGCGGACGCGGCCCTCGACCTGGCGGAGCTGACGCGGCTGTTGGCGCGCGTCGAGAAGACGATCCACGAGCAGCCCGACCGGGTGCGCTACGCGATGAACGGCTTCGTGATCGCCGTCGGCAGCTACGTGGCGCCGCTGCACGACGCGGCCGTGGCGACGGCGAAGCGGATCGGCCGCGTGGAGGTGGACATGGGCGACACGGCGTGCAAGGTGCCCTACGCCCCCGAGTCCATCGCGAAGGCCGTGGCCCGCGGCGTCAAGAAGCGCAAGACCGTGAAGTGCTAGGCAGCCGGGCCCGCCAATCCGACCGCGGCCAGTCAGGCTGCGGTCGAGCCGCCGGGGCCGGCCAGGGGTGCCCGCTCCGGGCGCCGGGCCAGGGCCAGCGTGCCCGCGGCGCAGGCCGCGCCCGCCAGGGCGAGCACGGGGCCGAACACCAGAACCTCCGACACGTCTCCTCGAAGCGCCGCGACGACGACGGCCGACAACAGGCCACTCACGGCGCCCCACCCCGCGGCGAGCGAGAGCGACACACGGTCCAACCTACGGCGGCGCTCGATCGCCACGAGAGCCTCGGAAAAAATGACGCCGGAGAGAATGCCGAACGGGGCGAACTGGTAGACGAACGGGAGGTCGGAATCGACCCCGGGCACGCGCGCCACCAGGACGCCCGCGCCGAGCCACGTCCCCCACGCGAGGCCCGTCCCGATCGCCCCGCGGATGCGTCGGCCCGGGTTCCGCATGACCCTCTCCTGCCGCTTTTGTGTCAAGTTCTTTGTGACACAAAGTACACTCCGGGTGGGCGGGCGTCAAGGGGGGACTGCCGCGCCTCGGCTCACTTCGTCGCCCAGCGCCGCCAGGAACGCCGCGGCGCAGGCGCCCACCGTCGCCAGGTCGTAGCCGCCCTCCTGCGTCACCACCGCCGGCACGCCCAGCGCCCGCACCGCCGCCCCCAACTCCGCGAAGTACGCCGTCGGCAGGCGCATCCCGCCGATCGGGTCGGCCTCGTGCGCGTCCGCCCCGAACGCCACCACTACCGCCGCTGGCCGGTGCCGCCCCACCCGCTCCAGCGCCGCCGCCACCGCCGGCCGATACCCGTCCACCCCCGTCCCCGGCGGCAGCGGCAGGTTCAGGTTGAAGCCCAGCCCGCGGCCGGTGCCGGTCTCGTCGGCGAAGCCACTGAAGTACGGGAACAGCCCCGCCGGGTCGCCGTGGACGGACACCGTCAGCACGTCCGGCGAGTCGTAGAAGAGGTGCTGCGTGCCGTTGCCGTGGTGGACGTCGATGTCCAGTACCGCGACGGGGCCGAGGTCGAGGAGCAGGTCGGCGGCGAGGGCGGCGTTGTTGAGGAAGCTGTACCCGCCGCAGCGGCCGCGCTCGGCGTGGTGGCCCGGCGGCCGCGTCAAGGCGTAGGCCACCCGCGTTTCACCCGCGGCGACCAGCTCGGCAGCGCGGTAGGTGGCCGCCGCCCCGCCGAGCGCCGCGGCCCAGGTGCCGGCCGTGATCGCGGTAAAGGTGTCGAAGCAGTACGCACCCCGGCGCGCCGCCTCGCCGCGCGGCTCGCCCGGCGCGAACGGGAAGACCGACGGCATCACCCACCCGCCGCCGCCCGCGAGCGCCGCCGACGTGTCGCGCAGGTGGGCGACGTAGCCCGCGTCGTGCAGGCCGGTCAGCACGTCAACTGACAGCGCCGGCGCGTCCTCGAAGGCGAAGCCGCCGTGCGCCGCGAGCGCGGCGCGGACGGCGTCGAAGCGGCCGGGCACCTCCCACGGCGGCACGACGGCGCCGTTGTCCACCTCGTGCGGTGGCACGTGGGCGGCGTAGTTCGGGTTGCAGATCACGCGCACGCCCACGCCGCACCCCCGTTCCCCGCCGCGGGCCTATAATACCGATTCGTCCCGCCCGAGGTGGTCATGCCGCGCGTCCTGATTGTTGACGACAGCCAGCCGAACGCCGAGCTGCTGGAGGCGCACCTCGACGGCTCCGGCCTGGACACCCGCATCGCCCCCGACGGCGAGTCGGCCCTCGCGGCGGCGCGCGACTGGCAGCCGGACGTGATCCTGCTCGACGTGATGATGCCGCGGCTGAGCGGGTTCGAGGTGTGCGAGCGGCTCCGCGCCGACGCCGCCACGCGGTCCGTCGGCGTGCTGATGGTAACGGCCCTGGACCAGCCGGCCGACATCGAGCGCGCCGTGGCCGTCGGCACCGACGACTTCATCACGAAGCCGATCAACAAGACCGAGCTGCTGATCCGCGTCCGCGCCCTGCTCGACGCCCGCAAGCAGAGCACCGACACCGACCGCGCCCTGGCGTACATGGGGCGGGTGCAGCTGGGCGTTTAAACCCCGTTCGGAAACATGAAGGGGTGAAGGGGTGAGGGGGTGAAGGGGTGACGGAGCGGGTGGTTCTTCTCACCCCTTCACCCCCTCACCCCCTCACCCCTTCATTGCGACACTATGAACGTCGGACGAGTCACACTGAAGGCACGCAGGGCGGAACCCTTCTTCGGCCGCCACCCCTGGGTCTACGCCGGCGCCATCGACAAGGTCGAGGGCGACCCCGCCGACGGCGCCGAGGTGGAAGTCTTCTCGGCGGCGAACAACTTCGTCGCCCGCGGGCTGTTCAACAGCCAGAGCAAAATCCACGTCCGCCTCTACAGCTGGGAGCCCGGCGTCGAGCTCAACGCCGACTTCTTCCGCGGCCGCATCGAGCGCGCCGTCAGCCTGCGCCACGACGTGCTGAAGCTCGGCGTACCCAACGCCGGCTACCGCGTCGTGTTCAGCGAGGCGGACTACCTCTCGGGCATGGTCGTGGACCGCTACGCCGACTGGCTCGCCGTGCAGTTCACGTCGCTGGGGTTGGGCCAGCGCCGCCACATGATCGCCGACGTGCTGCGCGACGTGCTCCAGCCGCGCGGCATTTACCTCCGCACCGAGAAGGGCATCGGCCGGCTCGAAGGCGTGGAGCTGCACGACGAGCTCCTGTGGGGCGAGGCGCCGCCGGCGGACCTGACCATCGAGGAGAACGGCCTGAAATTCCTGGTGAATCTCGCGGAGGGGCAGAAGACCGGCTACTACCTCGACCAGCGCGACAACCGCGCCGCGGTGGCCCGGCTGTGCGTCGGCAGGCGGGTGCTGGACGCCTTCTGCTACAGCGGCGGGTTCGGCCTGTACGCGGCGAAGGCCGGCGCCTCGGAAGTGCTCGGCCTCGACTCGTCGGCGCCGGCGCTGGAGCTGGCCCGCCGCAACGCGATCACGAACGGCCTGCCGCAGGCGACTTTCCAGAAGGGCGACGTGTTCGGCACCCTCGACGACCTGGCGCAGGCCGGCCGCAAGTTCGACGTGGTGGTGCTCGACCCGCCGAAGTTCGCCCGCAACCGCGCCGCGCTGCCGGACGCGATCAAGGGCTACCGCCGGCTGCACAGCCTGGCGATGAAGCTGCTGGACCGCGACGGCATCCTCGTGTCGTGCTGCTGCACCGGCCTCATCACGATGACGGACCTGGAGGAGCTGGTGGCGCAGGTGGCGGTGTCGGCGGGCCGCGACGCGCAAATCCTGGAGCGCCGCGGCCCGAGCCCGGACCACCCGGTGGCGGTGACGTGCCGCGAGTCGGGCTACCTGAAGTGCATCGTCTCGCGGGTGTGGTGAGGTGTGGCGAGCGGCCCGCGTCAGCGGGCTGTTGCTAGCGCGTCGAAGTGCGAAGGAACAGCCCGCTGACGCGGGCCGCTCGCCGTCCTCATCGCCCCTCTAGCCACCACAGCTCCACGCCCTTCCCGTCGGACACCATCAGCACGTCGGCCCGCGGCCCGTAGGCGATCACCCGCTCGCCGAGGCGGAACGACTCGAACACCTTCGCCCGCGTCGGCAGGTTCCACACCGCGACCGCCCCCGCCGCGTCGGCCACGGCCAGCTCGCCGCCGCACGGGCTGAACGCCAGCTGCCTCACCGCCGCTGACCCCACCTTCAGCGGGAACGGCGCCGCCCCCCCGGCCGGCCACACGCCCACCACGCCGGCGTCGTCGCCCGTGGCGAAGTCGGGCCACGTCGGCCCCACGGCCCACGCCCGCACCGGCGCCCGGTGCAGCCGCGGCGTCGGAGCACCCCCCTTCGGCGGCGGCGGGCGGGTGACGACCGTGCCGTCCGGCGTGCCGTACAGCAGCTTCCCGGCCGGGTGCCAGGCCAGGAATGTGACCCCCGGCGCGGGCACGTCCTGCCACGGGCCGGCGGGGATCGTCTCGTCCTTCGGCGTGCTGGTGACGACGCCCTGCTTGACCCGCGCCGCCGGCGGGTCCGTCAGCAGCGCCAGCGGCGCGTAGCGGACCGTCAGCTTGTCGCCGCGCACCGCGGCGAACCGCTCCCGGTTCGGCTCCGGCAGCGCCGCCGCCGGCGCGCCGGGGACGAGCAGCGTCAGCCGCGGCGCGCGGGCGGCGGCCACTGACAGCCCGCTGTCACCGGCGAGGAACACGTGGTCGCCGCCGAACGTGATGCGGCGGACCGGGCCGAGGCCACGCGGGCCGACGCGCGGCGGCTCGAACGTCGGCTGGTCGAGCCGCCACGCCCACGTGGTGCCGTCGGCGTAGCCGACCATTGTTTCGCTGCCGTCCGGCGTCACGGCCAGCGCGGTGACCGCGGCGGGGCCGTCGGGCAGCCGCGTGGTGCCGTCGCGCGTCATCAGGTCGAAGTAGCTCGGCGGCTCGGTCGGCGTCGGCGGCGCGGGCGGCGGCTCGACCGGCGGCAGCTCCACGGGTGGCGGCGCCAGCGGGGGTTCGACCGGCGGCGGCGGTCGCTGGGTCAGGTAAAGCGCCACGCCGCCGACGAACGCCGCACCGACGAGTACGAGCACGAGCAGCGCCGCGGCCGGGCGGAGCCAGACGGGCCGGCGGCGGACAGGGACATCGGGGACGGGGCGGGTGCCGGCCAGGAACGCGGCCGTGTCGGCGGTCAGCTGTGGCGTCGGGAGGAGGAGGGCGAGCGGCCCGCCGGGGAGGCTGAGGCGGAGCGCGCGGCCGGCGGCGACGGCGACGGTGCCGACGGGGGCGAACACCAGCGGCCGGTTCGCCTCGCGCTCGACGAACAGGCCGAACGGCGTGAACACGGCGGTGACGCGGCCGCGGAGCGGGTGCGCGCCGCCGACCGCGGCCGGCACCTTGACCGGCGGCGGCAACTCGACCGTGGCCGGGCCGGCCGTCGAGATCGGCTCGCACTCGTCAAGAGAGATGGGCTCGTCGGCCGGCGGGTCGTCGGCGACGGTGGCGGCGAAGACGCGGTAGGCGTCGTCGGCGGCGGCCGCGCGGAGGCGGGTGCGGCACTTCGAGCAGCGCGACCGGCCGGGGTCGGTGCCGGCCGGCACCCGGACGCGCCGGCGGCAGCCGGGGCAGCGGAGCGTGTCGGCGGTCATGCGCCGATTGTACCAGGGCGGCGCGGCCCGCGCCGCACGCTGCGGGACGACTTCTGAATGCGGAGTGCTTTCGGGGCGGCGGGCGGTAGGTCGCCGCCGGCGGTGTACGCGGCGCGCCGGGCGACCGCGGCGAGGAGCAACCGGCGCACGCCGGGCGGCCCCCGGGGTGGGAGTGTGTTGACGACACCCCCCCGCCCCTGTGGCCGCATCCGGGTGGCCGCGGCGCCGGGTTCGAACCCGGCGCCGCGGCCACCCGCCGGTCACTTCTTGTGGGCGTCGTGGCAGGTCTTGCACGACCCGGTGAACGTCTTCAGCGCGGCCCCGAACGCCTCGCCGTCCTTGGCCTGGGCCGCCTTGTTCACCGCCGCGGTCTGCTCGCAGAAGCGCTTGGTCAGCGTCTCCCACGACTTGGCGTCCCCCTTCGGGCACGGCGCCTTCGTCAGGGCCACCCCGCAGTCGGCCATCTTCTTGGCGTAGTCCTGGGCCTCGGCCCAGTTCGCGGCCTTGACCGCCCCCGCGCACTTGGCGCAGAACCCGGTCTTACCGGCCACCGCCTTCATCACGTCCTTGGCGGCCGGCCCCTTCTCGTCGGCCATCGAGCCGGACAGGGTCATCACCAGCGCCGCCAGCGCGGCCGCAGCCGCACCGAACCACCGAGCCATCGACGGGCCTCCGGGCACGAGGTCTGGAATCGCGGCGCGGGTGCGCCGCGGCCGCCGAGAGTAACCCGGGCCGCGGCGCGAGGAAATGGGGAATTTCGATAATCGGATCGGAAAGTCCGGAAAAGTCCACCCGGCTCACCCGGCGGGCGTCTGCCCCAGCACGATGACGAAGTTGGCGTTCAGCTCGCCGGTCCGCGAGTTGGGCACGGGCACGAAGTCCACCTCGACCGCCGCCTTGGTCGCCGGCGTGCGGCTCACCGAGCGGAAGATGCCGTCGCGGTCGTTGCCGGCGTGGTTCTTGATGTACAGCTGCGTCACCAGCAGCTCGCGGCGGCCCTGCTTCACCTTCACGTGGATGTGCGGCGTCCGCCCCGGGTACGGCACCGGCTTGATGGTGCGGAAGTAGTAGTCGCCGGTGCTGCCCGTCAGGAACCGGCCGAAGCCCTGAAAGTTCTTGTCCTGCTGGTCCTGCTTGCTGCCGCTGTCGCCGGTGTGGAGGTACACGCCGCGGGCGTCGCACTGCCAGATTTCCACCAGCGCGTTGCGGACCGGGTTCCCCTTCGGGTCCAGGACGCGGCCGGTCAGGTGGGTGATCTCGCCGACCGCGGGCGTCATGTTGTCGTTGAGGACGAGCAGGTCGTTGTCGGTGTCGAGCGGCAGGCGGTTGGGGTAGAACGGGCCTTCGGTCTGCGGCGGGGTGGGGGTGCGGGCCACTTCCTGGGCGAACGCCCCGGGGACGGTCCAGAACGGCAGCGTGGCCGCGGACGCGAGGAACCGGCGGCGGTCGGCGGTGGTGAGGCGCGGAAGCATCGGCGGCTCCTGGCGGGCGGACGGGCGACGGGAAAGGAAACGGCCCGGCGCCGCGCCCGGCGACACCGGCGGGGGCAGTGTAGGAGTCGGGCGACAGGAGTCAGGGGACGGGGAGCATGGCGACCGGGAACGCAACAGGCCCGAGGGTGTGCCCTCGGGCCTGACCACGCGTCCTGTCGTCCGCCTCCTGTCCCGTTCCGCTACCGCCGCGGCTGCGGGCCGCTCTGGCGGACCATCACGTCCTGCGCCCGCCGCTGGAACTTCGACATCTGCTCCCGCAGGCTGGCGTCGCCGCGCTGCAGCAGGTCGAGCTCGTGCTGGATCTCGGCGCTCAGCCGCTTCAGCTCCGTCTCCTGCCGCGCCAGGATGGCCCGCTCGCGGGCCATGCCGATCTCCATCTCGCGCATCTGCGTCTCGAGCGCCTCCTCGTCCTCGCGCAGCTGCCGCCGCTCGTCGTCGATCCGGCGGCGGTCCTGCGTCAGCTTGGCGTTCTCCTTCTCCAGCTCGTCGCCCCACTCCTCCAGCTCGGACCGCGTCTTGGGCACCGGCGGCGGCGGGGCCAGCTCGCCGCGGGAGATTTTGTCCTCCACGTCGGCCAGCTGGATCGCCAGCTCCTCGACCTGGGCGTCCTTCTCGGCCAGCGCCGCCTCGTACTCTTTTTGCTTCGTGGTGAAGTCCTGCTCGGCCCCGCTGGCCTCCTGGAGGAGCTGCTTCATTTCCTCCAGCAGCGACCGCAGTTCCTTGTTCTCGGAGCGGAGGCGGTGGATCTCGGCGAGCGGCGAGTCGTCGACCGGGACGCCGCCGCCGCGCGCGGCGGCCATGCCGCTGCCGGACGGCGGCTCGGCGAGGCCGGCGAGGTGGCTGAGGGCGCCGGCGATGGCGCTGGCCGGGTCGACGGCGGCGCGGCCGGGGACCGGCGTGCGGCGGTTGACCGGCGTGGGCATCGGCGCGGCCGGCGCCGGCCGCGCCGCGGGGACGGGGATGGAGCCCGACTTGCCGCCGGGCATCCGGAGCCGGGCGAGCAGGTCGGCGCCGCTGCTGGTGGACCACGACCCGGACGCGGTGGCGGCGGGTATGTCGGCGATGTTGAAGTCGGGGGACGCGGCCCCGGCGACCGGCGGCGGGGTGGACGCGAGCAGCCGGCGGCGCAGCTCGGCCGCGGACAGCGACGGTTCCGCGGGGGTGTTCGGGTCGGCCATGAGCACGGGACTCCGGAAGCCGGCCGGGGCGCGGGCCGGGGCGGAACGGTCCTTCAGTTGTAACCTCAACAACCGTAGGTTGCGGGGGGGGTAAGTCAAATCAAAACCCGCGCTCGCGGCCCGGCCAACCCGCCCACCCCGTGCGACCGGTAAAACCGGTCCGGCCCCGGCCCGCCGCGGAGCCCTACAGCAGTCGCAGCGACTCGGCGATGGACGGGAACGCCACCTCGTCGGCGGTCACGTCGGCCGGGCGGCGCCACTCGATGCCGGCGACGCCGTCGAGCGCCTGCGCCGCCTCCGGGGCGACGGCACGGGCGGTGAACACCAGGTCGAGCACCGGGTACGTCACGTCGCGGTAGTGGTAGCGGTTCGGGAACGACGTGAGGTACGCGACGCCCTCGACCTCCAGCCCCACCTCCTCCCGAATCTCGCGGCGGAGGGCGGCGTCGGCGGTCTCGCCGGGGTCGACGAACCCGCCGGGGATGGCGAGCTTCCCCTTCGCCGGTTCGCGGTCGCGGCGGATGAGGAGGGTGCGGCCGGCGGCGTCGAACACCCACGCGGCGGCGGCGACGGTGGGGTTGAAGAACAGGACGAGGCCGCAAGCGTCGCAGCGGAGCGGAACGGCGCCGGCGTTGTCGGCGGGGCGCGGGGCGCCGCAGCGCGGGCAGAAGCGGAACAGGTCGGCGGGGAGCATCACAGCCTCGGGCCGGGCGCGGGCGTCCACCCCCCTGTCTTACAACCGCTCCCGTGACGCCATCAACTGCACAGCCTGGCTACGAATTGGGCAGGCCCCACGGCCGACCGCGAGAATTCCGTTTCAACTACGAACAATTTCAAGTTTAAGCGACCGGCCTGATTGATGTTGCGAAAAGTGACGCGGCGATGAGTGCCGGCCTCGTCCGGCACCCGTGTTGCGTTACCGGCCGCCGCCCTCCCCCGCCCAGTTTCACATCCCGCTTGCGTTCGAGGCTGAATTGATGAGACGACGTGGCTTTACCCTGATCGAGTTGTTGGTCGTCATCGCGATCATCGCCATCCTGATCGGACTGTTGCTACCCGCGGTGCAGAAGGTGCGAGAGGCGGCCGCCCGGGCGCGGTGCCAGAACAACCTGAAGCAGATCGGCCTGGCCCTCCACAACTACCACTCGGCCCACCAGAAGTTCCCCGCCGGCACGAACCCCGGCACGTTCGCCGGCCCGAACGTGTACCTGCTGTCGTACGTCGAGCAGGACGCGATCGCGGCGCTGATCCCGAGCCTGCTCACGGCCGACCCGTTCGGCGCGTACAACGCGAACAAGCCGACGGTGTTCGTGTGCCCGTCCGAGACGGAGCGGGGCGAGTCGGCGGTGTTCGGGTACTCCAGCTACAAGTTCAACTCCGGCAGCTGGAATCAGATCAACGGCTGGGACGGCGTGTTCGGGATGCGGCTGGTGAGCGAGGGCTCGCCGTCCGTCGCCGCCACCGAGATCCGCGTCGGCGACCTCATTGATGGGTCGTCGAACACCGCGGCCGCGGCCGAGACCGGGAACTACCCCCAGGCCGGCGGCCCGAACAACAAGCTCGGCGACTGCTTCGAGGCGGGGAGCGTGACGGCGACGACGCTGCCGGCGGCCCGGGCGGCGTTCCTGGCGCTGAACTGGCAGACGGCGTCGCTGGCCGGCGGCGGCTGGCGCGGCCGCGGCTACCCGTGGGCCGAGGGCTCGATGTGGCGGGGGCTGTACAACCACCTGCTGCCGCCGAACAGCCCGTGCTGGCGGCCCGGCGCCTACGGCCGGATGGTGGCCCCGGTGCAGAGCCGCCACACCGGCGGCGCGAACGTGGTGATGGCCGACGGGGCCGTCCGGTTCGTCAACGACGCCATCGACGCCGACACCTGGACCGCCGCCGGCACCCGCAACGGCGGCGAGACCCTCACCCTCCCGTAACCCGGAGCACCGAGCAATGAAGCGGTTGATCGTGGCGTTCGTGCTGGCCGCGGTGTGCGGGTGCGGCGGGGGCGACAAGGAGCTCCCGACGACGACCGACCCGGACGCGATCAAGCGGGAACAGGAGCGGCTCCGGGGCGGCCCCGGCGTGCCGGCCGCCAAGCAGAAGGCGGCGAAGTAGTCTTGCGGTAAGTGATCGGAGCCGGCCCCGTGAGGGGCCGGCTCCGGCGTTGTCACCGCACCGCCGGCGCGACGCGCTGCCACGTCGCCCACAGCCTCGCCCCTACCGTGCCGACCTCCGCCGCCAGCCGCGCCACCGTCCGCCGGTAGGCCCGACCCGCACCCGCCGGCACGTCCTTCGCCGCACACGCCGCCGCCGCCGTCTTCAGGTGGTCCTTCGCCTCCGCGAACGCCGCCGCCTTCCCGCCCGGGCCGGCGCGCAACAGCATCAGCACCGCCTCCGCCAGCGTCAGCACGAGCCGCGGGCCGTCACCGAGCGTCGGCAGATCGACCCGCGCGATCTGGCCCTCCGCGTCCTCGGCCTGGCCGCTGAGCGCCAGGTCGACGGCGAGCCAGACGCGGAACTCGGCCAGCAGTTCCTCGGGGCCGCCGAGGCGGACCGCGGCACGGCACACGTCCAGCGCCTTGTCGTCCTGGTCGAGAGCCCGGTACGCCGCCGCCAGCGGCCGCAGCATCCACGGCTCCAGGGCGTCGCGCTCGCGGTAGTCGGCGAGCCACGCCGCCGCCAGCGCCGTGTGCCCGGCCGCGGCCAGCGCCGCGCCGGCCCGCGCCCACGCGGAGTCGTCCGGCCGCAGCACGTCGCTGTAGCGCTGCACCACCGCCTGGACCGGCTTCCCCGCCTCGGCCAGCGCCCACACGTAGGCCAGCACCAGCTCGCGGCCGGCGTCCGGGTTCCGCGCCAGCAACTCGGCCACGCGGTCCGCGACTTCTTCCAGCGAGCCCGCGGCGGCGGCGCGCTCGGCCCACAGCCCGGCCAGCGCCGGGTTCGCGTCCTCGACGAACGCCAGCTCCTTCAGCTCGCTCGTGAGGCGGGCGCCCCACCCTTCCGCGTCGAACGTCTGGATCGCCTCGCGGATCACTCCGCGGCCGGCGTCGGGGTCGGCGGCCAGCGCGTGGAACTGGCCGACCGCCGCGTCCGCGTCGCCCTGCCGGCCGGCGACCTGCACCGCCCGCAGCTTCACGACGGGGCCGTCGGCGTGCTCGCGCAGCCCGGCCAGCGTGCGGGCCGCGCCGCCGGTGTCGCCGGTGGCCAGCTGTTCGGTGATGAGGTTGAGCCCGGCCACCTCGAAGCTCGGGTCGAGCTCGAAGGCGCGGGCGAAGTCGGCGGCGGCGCCGCGGCGGTCGCCGAGGTTCCGCTTCGCCTCGCCGCGGTAGACGTGCGCCACCGGGTTGTGCGGCTCCAGCTTCACGTACTGGTCGCTCGCTTCGAGGCACTCGCGGTAGCGGCCGGCGGCGTCGAACCAGCCGGCGAGCTGCCGCCAGCCGAGCACGAACGACGGGTCTTCGGCCACGAGCGCCCGCATCTGCGAAATCGCCCGGCCGCGGTCGCCGCGCTTCCCCTCGACCCAGGCCGCGCGGGCGCGCATCTCGCGCGGCGGCGGGTCGCCGAGCTCGGGGTTCGTACACACGGCCAGCGCCTCGTCGTAGCGCTCGGCGGCGACCAGCTGCTCGGCCTTGCTGTCGTGGCCGGGTATGAACCGCGGGTACGCCTTGATGACGGCGTCGGCGGCGCGGATGCGGTCGCCGGGGTCGGCGGTCTGGCCGTCGGGCGAGTCGATCCAGAAGATCGGCGCCCACGGGTGGAACGGGCCGCCGTTCTGCCACGACTCGCGCAGCACCCGGTGCGCCCGCTCCTCCCACCCGGCCGACCGCATCTCGCTCAGCCCGGCCTGGATCGGGAACGGCGACTGCCCCGGCCCCTCGCACACCTCGGCGAACGCCCGCCCCGCCGCCTCGGGGTCGTTCGTCTTCGCCGCGAGCTGGATCTGCTTCACCGCCACTTCCGGCCCGGCGAGGTGCTCCTGCAGCACGGCCAGCACCTGCCGCGCCTCCCGGTACTCCTCGTCGGCCAGGTGGGCGTCGAACAGGATGGCGGCGGCGGGCGAGTACGCGGCGGCGGTCGCCAGCGCCTCGCGCAGGTCGTCCTTGCCGCCGTCGCGGTCGCCGGTCTGCAGCTTCGCCTCGCCGCGCAGGGTCATCGACACGGGGTGGCCCGGCTGCAGCTTCACCAGCTCGGAGGCGGCTTCGAGGTAGCTGTCGGCGCGGCCGGTCTCGTTGTACCAGTCGGCGAGCTGGTGCCAGCCCCACACGTACTTGGGGTCCACGGCCACGAGCGCCTGCATGGGCGGGATGGCGGCGGCGTAGTTGCCGCGCTTCGCCTCCACCCACGCGGCACGCCCTTGCAGCACGAACGGCAGGTCTGCCACGAGCGCCGGCGGCTGGGCGGCGGCGAGGGCGTCGTCGTAGCGGCCCATCTCGGCGAGGCGCTCGGCGCGCAGGTCGTGGGCCTCGACGTTGCGCGGGTCGAGCGCCGTCACCTTGTCGAGCGCCGCGAGCACTTCCTCGTTGTGCCGCGGGTGGTTCAGGACGCGTACGAGCCGCAGCCAGACGCGCGGGTCGCCGGGGCGCTCCTTCGCCAGCTCGCGGCCGGTCTCGGCGGCCTCGTCGGGCACTTCGAGCCGGTCGGCCCACAGCTGAATCGCGTGCCACGCCCAGTCGTAGCCGGGCTCGTGGCGCACGGCGAGCATGGCGCGGTCGAGCGCCTCGCGGCTCTCGCCGGCCTCCCACAGCCATTCCGCGAGGAAGCCGTGGGCCAGCGGGTCGGTCGGCGACCGCAGCACGTTCCGCCGCAGCACGCGGATCGCCTCGGCGTTGTCGTCCGCGTCGTCGAGTGCTTCCGCCAGCTCGCGCGCTGCCGGCGACCAGCCGGGCACGGCGGCGACGGCCTGGCGCAGCGCGTCGAGGCGGCCGTCGGCGTCGCCCTTGGCGTGGCACACCTGGGCGCGGTCGAACCACAGCTTGCCGAGGAGGGGGAACCGGGCCGTGGCCTCGCGGGCCAGCTCGTTCGCCTCTTCGAGCCGGTTCAGCGCCGCCATCTGCTGAATGACCACCGACCACGCCTGCCACAGGTCCGGCCGCGCGTCCAGCAGGTCTTCCAGCGTTTCGAGCAGCTCCGAATGCTCCTCGGGGTCGCCGAACGCCTGGTGGGCCTGCGACACGTACGCGACCAGCCCCTCGCCGGTGTGCGGCTGGCGGCGCAGCTCGGCGAGCACGAAGTCGAGCGCGTCGCGGCGGGCGTCGCGGCCGCGGGCGCCGCCGACGAGCTCGCCGATCAGCGCCTCCTGGTCGACGTTCTGGCGGAGCCCCGCGCGGAGGGCGTCGGCCGCCTCGTCGGGCCGGTCGGCGCGGCGGTGGACCTGCGCGATCACGCCGTAGAACCACGGGTGCCCCGGCTCGAACTCGGCCGACTTCTCGGCCACGGCGAGCGCTTCGTCGTGCCGCTTGCGGTCGGAGAGGATGAGCGCCCGCTGGCGCAGCGCCCAGCCGTCGGCGGGGGCGTCGGCGAGCATGTCCGTCAGGATGGCGTCGGCGTCGGCGTCCGGGTCGCCGGACAGGAACTCGGCGCGGAGCTTGAGCAGCGGGTGGAAGTGCGGGAAGCGCTGCGTCGCCTGCGCCAGGTGCGTGCGCGCCGCGGCGCGGCCGTCGGCCTCGGCGAGAACCGCGGTGGCGGCGCGGTGGGCTTCGATCGACAGCGGCTCGTACTTCAGCACCTCCAGCGCGTGGGCGCCGGCGGCGGCGAGGTCGGGCTTGGTGCGGGCGACGCGGCCGGCGGCGCGGTGCCAGGTGGCCGGCGGCGTGAGCGGGCGGGCGGCGGCGAGGTCGGCGTCGGCCTCGGGGACGCGGTCGGCGGCGGCGTGGCACTCGGCGCGGAACAGCAGCAGCTCGGCGCGGGCGCGGGCCGCCGGCGCCGCCGCTTGCCCCTCCAGCTTCTTGATCGCCCCGTCGAGCGCCGCCTGCGCCTGCTCGGGCTCGTCGCGGTCGAGCAGCGCGTGGTACAGCGCCCGCGTCGCCGCCGGCGACGGCACCGCGGCGCGGCCGGCGCGCTGCTGGAACAGCCGCATGGCTTCGGGCACCTGCTCGGTGGCGCGGGCGGCCTTCACGTAGGCTTCGGCGAACGGCTCCTCGCGCTCCTCCAGCGTCACCGCGAACCGGTACACCTCCGCCGCCTCGTCGAACCGCCGCTGCTCCCACCACTGCGTCGCCAGCAGGAAGTACCCCGACGCCGCCGCCGGCCGCACCCGCACGCTGCGGCGCAACAGCCGGTCGGCGTCGGCCTGGCGGTGCGGCAGCGGCAGCAGCACCTGCGCCAGCGACTGCATCACCAGCGCCTCGGCGTCGCCGCGGGTGCCCTCCGCCTCCAGCAGCGCCAGCCGGTCGGCGTGGCGGTACAGCTCGCGGAGTGTGTTCGCCTTCCCGATCACGAACGTGGCGTCGTGCGGGAAGCGCGTCAGCAGCTGGTCGTAGGCGGCGAGCAGCTTCACCGGGTTGGCGTCGTACCGGGCCAGGGCCAGCTCGGCGAGCACGGTGAGGCGGTGGCCGGGGAACGTGGCGCACATCAGCACGAACGCCTCGACCGCGGCCGGGCGGTCGTGCGTCAGCAGCGGCCGCTGCACGGCGTACAGCGCGTCGTAGGCGGCGGCGTCGGGCAGGTCCAGGCCGTCGAGGCGGGCCGCCTCCGCCTGCGGCACCAGCGCCAGGCACCGCGGACCGGCGGACGCGAAGCGCTCCAGCAGCGGGCCGACGGGCGCCTCGGTCGGCCGGCGGTCGCCGGGCTCGGCGAGGAAGACGGTGTGCTTCAGCGCGTCGGCGCCGACGACGAGCCGGGCCTGCGAGAAGCCGGCCTCGACGAGCGTGAGCACGAACGGCACGCCGCGCTGAATCAGGGCGACGGCGGCGTCGGCGCTGAGGGTGAACTCGCGGGTGGCCCAGCCGGCGGCGCGGGCGCGCTCGGCGGCGTCGGGCAGGCCGTCCGGGGTCGGCGGCGCGTCGGCGGGCGCGTTCGGGAGCGGGTGGTTCCAGTGGGCGGCGAGCAGGTCGTAGGGCGTGGGCGGGGTGGTGTCGTACTTCAGGTTCAACGGGAGCACGGTGCGCTGGACGATGGGGCGCTCGGCCGTTTCGAGCCGTTCGGCAAAGCCGGTGAACACCTTCTCGCCGACGGCCCGCGCGTGCGTCGCGGCCATCGGGATGTCTCCCAGGAGGTAGAACGCCTCCGCCCGCCGCGCCGCCAGCCACTTCGCCACGTCCGGCTCGATCAGCGGCGACAGCTCGGCGTACCGCTCCAGCGACCGCGCCGCGTCGGCGTGGCGGCCCAGGTCGGTCTGCAGCGCCGCCAGTTGCGCCACCACCAGACCGCTTTCGAGGTGCGTCACCGCTTCCGTCAGGAAGTCCAGCGCCTCGGCGTCGCGGCCCTGCTTGATGAGGACGTGCGCCACCGCCTGCACGCCGGGCCGGAACCACGGCGACAGCTCCAGCGACCGCCGGGCCGCGGCCAGCGCGTCCGCCGGGCGGTCGGCGAGGTCGTAGGCGCCGGCGCGCTCCACGGCCGGCCACGGGCGGTCGGGCGTGACGAGCTCGGCGCGGTTGAACCAGCGCTCGGCGCGGTCGAAGTCCTTGAGGCGCGCCGCGGTGAAGCCGGCGAGTGCCAGCCAGTCGGCGTGCAGCTCGGGCGGGGCGTCGGACCAGTCCATGTGCTCGCGCATGAACCGCCACGCGGCGAGCGGCCCGAACGCGTCGAGCCGGTAGCGGGCGTGATAATACACCGCCTCGGGGTAGCCCGGCGTGGCGCGGTAGGCGGCGAGGTGGAGCTTGCGGCCGAGCTCGGGGGCGCCGAGCTGGATGGCGAGGCGGCCGCCGATGAGGCGGGCGGAGGTGCCCTGCCACCCGCGCACCGGCCCGACCGCGGCCGCCACGTCGTGCGCCTGCCGGTACTTCCCGGCGGCGTACAGCTCGCGGAGGTGGGCCAGTTGGGTGGGGGTTGGGTCCATCAGGGGAAGTCTTCGGGAGTCGTTGGGAGTCTTCGGGAGTGGCGGAGTTCGGAGTCCGGAAGGGTTTTACTCCTCCACCCCCGACGACTCCTCTACTGCGTTTCCGCGGGTGCCGCGTCCGCAATGGGACTGATCTGGTTGATGATCCCGCCGAGCTGGTTCACCTTCACGCCGTAGCGGTCCAGGAAGTCGGACAGCACGAAGTCGTCGGCCAGGTCGTCGCCCAGATCCTTCACCTTGTCCGTCAGGTCCGAGAGCAGCGCCAGGTAGGCCCGCTCCAGCGCCGGCAGCGACTGCTTGCACGCCGGGCCGACGTGCGGGAACTCGTCGGCCCACTTCGCCAGGAAGGCCCGGCAGCGGCTCACGTTGTCGCCGGCGGCCTGCTGCTGCTTCAGGAGCGCGACCTGCTCGCGCTGCAGGTCGATCGACTGCCGCAGCAGGTCGGCGATCTCGGCCCCCGGGAACGGCGACTCGGGGATCTGCACCGGGCCGGCGGGCGTGACGTACAGCGGCGCGTTGGCGTTCATGGCGGCTCGGGCGGTGCGGGCGCTGCAGGGCACCGCGAATTATACGACCCGCACGCCGCGCGCGACCGGTGGAATCGGCCCGGAAATGCGGCGAGCCGACCGGCTGGGGGGCCGGTCGGCTCGCAGGGGGAAGGAAGTCTACCGGCCCGAAGGGGACGCCCGTGTGTTGGGGGAGGGCGTCGGGGGGTTATCGGTCCGGGTTGGTCTCGCGGCTGGGAACCCGCTCGACCCGTCAACCGTTCTGGGGGAGACCGGTTTGACGGAGGAAAACTAAAGCAGTGCCCGTGCCGCGCGGGCGGCGCCGGTCGGCAGCGCGGGCGTAAGTGCTGACGGGAACAGAGGAAGAAAAAAGCAAACGGCGGGCGGCACGGGTCTAATCTGGGGCGGGCTTGCAAAAAGGTGTCACGCGATTGCAAAAGCTACCGGGTAAGGATTACCCCTCTCGGAAATGACGAATGACGAATGACGAATGACGGAACTGCTGGTCGTCATTCGTCATTCGTCATTCGTCATTCGTCATTTCTCACCGCGCTGCCTGGAACCGCCACGCCGGCACGTGCGGCGGCAGGTCGGTCGCCACGTAGGCCGGGTCGCCGAGCGCGTCACGGAGCCGCTTCAGCGCCTGCCGGCGGACCGTCACGTAGTAGAACTCGCAGCGCGCGTCGCGGACCGCGTCCCACACCTTGTACAGCCGGTCCGTCTCGGCCAGCGCCACGCCGATCACGTCGGCGCGGTCGGCCTCCCACGCCTGCCGCGCCTCCAGGTGCTGGCGGTACGTGCGGTTGAACTGGATCAGCTGGTTCACCGACTCGCGCAGTGGCAGGCGGTCGGCGTCGGCCAGGGGCGGGGCGTCGCGCAGGTCGGCGTGGCGGCGGCGCAGGAGGTCCAGGTCGGTCTCGAAGTCTTCGAGCCGGGTCAGCACGTAGCGCGTCTCGCGCTCGTCGAGGATTTCCAGCCGCAGGGCGGTGGTGTGGAGTGCCTGCTGCATCGCCGGCCACTGCTCGGGCGGCGGCGGCACCTCGGGGGTGCCGGCGGGGGCGGACAACAGCGCAGCAGCGACGATCAGGTCGTAGGCGGTCATGTCGGCGCTCCGGGCCGGCTGTCCCCGCGGGAACGGGGGCAATGCCGGCGTGAAAAATCGGAACGACGGATCGGGGAGTCGCGGGCGGCCGACGGAGGGGAGAACTGTGGTCGGCCCGTGCCTCGGCGGTCCGGCGGCGCCCCACGGCCCGGAAGAATTCCGGGCACGGGGGGTTGCCACTCAGGGCGGGAACCCATAGCCGGGTGCCCGCCGCAAAGCCAGGGCATCTGCGATGCCGCGCCCGGGGGCCGGAGCCGCGGTCGGAGGTCCGGTCGGGCGTTACAACCGGACATCGGTCGCGCGGGACGGAAAGTTGCGGGAAAATGGCGCGGGAAGTTCGGTTGCCGCTGCCCGCGATTTGGGCACCGGATTGGATCGTTTTCGGGCGCCGCGCTGCGTCTCACACCATTGCCCGCTTTTCGAGCACGCACCGGGGCATGTCTGCCACGAATCTCATCACCCGATTGCGCTTAAACGCCCGGTCCGTACTCGAAATCGCTGCCGAAGTGCCTGTTTTGCTAGCAGTTGCTGAACCCGTAGCATTTTCCCCAGCCTGCCGGCATCGACGTTGCCTTGAGAGTGGGCCGTCGAATTCCTACCCGCGCAGGAGACGCCTGTGTTGCGCCTCGCTCTCTCCGCCCTCACGGCGGTCGTCCTCGGTTTGGCGCTCGCGCCGGCCGGTCTGGCCCAGGAGCCCGGCAAAAAGGCCGAGCCCGACCCGACCAAGACGCCGGCGATGATGGCCGACGTGAAGGCCGCCGAGAAGGCGGGCGTCGACGCCGGCGCCTCCGCCACCACCGCCGCCCACAAGTATTCCGACATCAGCTGGATGCTCGTCTCCTGTGCGTTGGTCATGCTCATGATGCCCGGCCTGGCGCTCTTCTACGGCGGCATGGCCCGCCGCAAGAACGTCCTCGGCACGATGATGCACACGATGGTGGCGCTGGCCCTCGTCGGCGTGCAGTGGGTCGTCATCGGCTACGCCCTCGCGTTCGGCGCCCCGCTCAAGAAGATGAGCATCAGCAGCGACGCCGACGGCAAGCCGATCGAGGGGAGCGTCGTCGGCTTCAGCAAGGAGCTGATGTTCCTCCCGTGGACCAGCGCGGTCCCGGTCACCGAGGAGCAGGTCGCCAAGGAAAACCCGGGCCTGACCGGTGAAGACCTGACGAAGGCGACCGCCGAGCGGAACAAGTTCAACGCCTTCCCGAACACCAACCTGCCGCTGTACCTGCACGCCATGTTCCAGGGCATGTTCGCCATCATCACGGTGGCGCTCGTGTCGGGGGCGTTCGCCGAGCGCGTCAAGTTCGGCGCCTACCTCGTGTTCGCCCTCGTGTGGACCACGGTCGTGTACGACCCGCTCGCCCACATGGTGTGGTCGTTCGAGTGGTCGCCGGCCGCGAAGGTGGACATCGCCGGCACCGGCAAGCCGGCCGGCGAGGCGATGATCTTCCCGGCCGCGGGGCTCCTCGGCGTCAACGGCGCCATCGACTTCGCCGGCGGCACCGTGGTTCACATCGCCGCCGGGTTCTCGGGCCTCGCCGCGGTGCTCCTGCTCCGCCGCCGCGTCGGCTACGGCAAGCAGACGTTCCACCCGAACAGCATGGTGCTCACGCTCCTCGGGGCCGGCATGCTGTGGTTCGGGTGGTTCGGCTTCAACGGCGGTTCCGCCCTGTACTCGAACGGCCAGGCCATCTCGGCGTTCACCGTGACGCAGGTCGCGGCGGCCGCGGCCGGCCTGTCGTGGACGCTGACCGAGTGGCTGCTGAAGGGGAAGCCGACGGCCCTCGGGCTGGCGTCGGGCATGGTGGCCGGGCTGGTGGCGATCACGCCGGCCAGCGGGTTCGTGGCGCCGGGCGGGGCGCTGGTCATCGGCCTGGTGGCCGGGGCCGCGTGCTACGGGGCCGTGCTGCTCAAGGGCGTCCTCGGCTACGACGACTCGCTCGACGCGTTCGGCGTCCACGGCGTCGGCGGGCTCATCGGGGCGATCCTCACCGGCATCTTCGTGAGCCTCCCGCTGTGGGCCTACGGCGCCGAGATGCCCGAGGGCGCGTTCCCCGGCAAGACGGACGTCGAGGGGACGACGGTGACCTACAACATGTCGTCGCAGCTGGCGTGGCAGATCAAGGCGTCGCTGATCTCGGCCGTGTACGCCTTCGTGGCCACCGGCGTGATCGTGCTGGTGATCGACAAGACGATCGGGTTCACGGTGACCGCGAAGGACGAGACGATCGGCCTGGACCTGTCGCAGCACGGCGAGGTCGGGTTCGACTACGGCGGCGGCGGCCTGGAGGAGTCCACCGGGGCCATGCTGCCCGAGCCGAAGGCCGCGCTCACCCCGCCGAACGGGCCGCTGTCGAAGCGGTTCACGGTGACCGTGGAGGGGGCCGACCCGGCGACGCTGGTGAAGGCGTGGACGGCCATGTGTCAGCCCGGCGAGACGCCGCCGAGCCCGTCGTTCAAGGCCGTGTACCCCTACTTCACGACGATGACCGGGAACAAGTTCCGCTTCCGCGGCGGCGACCCGGTGGCCCTGCGGAACGAGCTGCAGAAGCTCCTGAGCGCCGCGCTGAAGGCGCCGGTCAAGACCACGGTCGAGAGCTGATGTGATGACCGAGGCCCACCCGCCGCGGCGGGTGGGCCTCTCGGCTTTCCCCCAACACTCACACACACAGCGAGCCCATGAAACTGATTGTCGCGATCATCCGCCCGGAGAAGCTGGAGGACGTCCAGCGGGCGCTGGCCGAGCGGGACGTGTACCTGATGACCGTCAGCGACGTCCGCGGGTGCGGCCGGCAGCGCGGGTACACCGAGGTGTACCGCGGGGCCGAGGTCACCGTGCGGCTGATCCCGAAGCTGAAGCTGGAGATCGCCGTGAACGAGCCGTTCGTGGAGGCGGCGATCGAGGCGATCGTCGGCGCCGCCCGGACCGGCGACACCGGCACCGTCGGCGACGGCAAGATCTTCGTGTTCCCGATGGACGACGCCGTCCGCATCCGCACCGGCGAGCGCGGCACCACCGCCATCGGGCCGTGACCGCGCGGGGCTCGGGGCTTCGCCGCTTGCGGCGTAGCGCCCCCGGCGCTACGCCGCAAGCGGCGAAGCCCCGAGCCGGTACAATCCCCTCATGCACCCGATCCTGATCGTGGGGGCCGCCCTCGTCGGCCTCCCCGTGCTGCTGCACCTCATCATGAAGCAGGAGCCCAAGCGGCTCCCCTTCCCCGCGTTCCGGTTCCTCCAGCAGAAGCTCAAGACCAACCAGCGCAAGCTCCGCCTCCGCCACTTCCTGCTGCTCGCGCTGCGGATGCTCCTCATCGCCCTGTTCGCCGTCACCCTCTACCAGCCCACCGTCCTCAGCACCGGGTTCGTCAACCTGTCCGGCGACCAGCCCGTCGCCGCGGTGCTGGTCGTCGACACCAGCCCGAGCATGGGCTACGCCGACGGCGAGGGAAAGACGCGCCTCGAAGAAGCCGCCCGCCGCGCCGGCGAGCTGCTGAGTTCGCTGCCCGACAACTCGCGCGTCGCGGTCGTCGAGTCCGGCGACGCCACCGGCAACTGGCTTCAAAGCACCGCCGACGCCCGCACCCGGTTGCGCGAGCTCGCCGAGCGCGGCAAGAAGGCCGCCGCCACCGGCGCCCCCGCCGGCCCCAGCCGGCCCGTCACCGGCGGCGTCGGCACGGCGTACCAGCTGCTCGGCACCGTCGACGCGGAGAGCGAAGGGAGCGGCCCGTACCAGAAGCTCGTCGCCGTGTTCACCGACCGCGCCGCCGCGTCGTGGGACGCCGCCCGCGCCGACGACCTGAAGAAGACCCGCGACGCCTTCCCCGAGCCGAAGCCGGCGCACGCCGTCGTGGACGTGGGCGTCGAAACGCCGACGAACGTGGCGCTGCTGGCCGCGGGCATGACCGAGGGCAAGGCGCAGGTCGTGCCCGCCGGGCCGCCGGTGAGCCTGACCGTCACCGTCGGCGTCGTCGGCCCCGACGACCTGACCGTGCCGGTGAACGCCGTCCTCGGCGACGCCAAGCCGGTGCGCAAGGAGGTGGCCGTGCCGCGCGGGCAGACGCGGACCGTGGCGTTCGAATTCCGCGACCTGAAACCCGGCCTGCACCAAGTCAAGTTCGAGCTGCCGACGAAGGACGCGCTCGCCGCCGACAACGTGCGGTACGTCACGTTCCGCGCCGCCGAGCCGCGGCGCGTGCTGACCATCGCCACCGACCCCGAGGACGCCGCGTTCTGGAACCTCGCCGTGAACGAGGGGAAGGAGTTCGCCAACGAGACGCTCACGCCGCAACAGCTCGGCGGGAAGGAGCTGGCGGCGTTCGAGGCGGTCACGCTGTTCGGCGTCGCCAACCCCGCCGAGCCGGCCGACGACCCGCTGTGGCCGAAGCTGCTCCGCTACGTCGAGGGCGGCGGCAAGCTGCTGATCATCCCCGGCGGTCCCGAGCGGATGGGCGACCGCGCCGGCTACGACCCCACGAAGGTCGAGGCGGCGAACAAGCTGCTGCCGGGCGCGTTCAAGCGCTTCATCGACACCGCCGAGGAGTTCGAGGAGCCGAAGGACGCGAAGTCCAAGAACCGCCGCAGGGGCGTGACGTGGGACATCTTCGCCGGCGCCGACGACCGCGCCTTCTCGCACCCGCTGCTGGCGCCGCTGCGGCAGTGGCGGCAGACGGGGAACGTGGACATCTTCCGCGCCCCGCGCCGTACGAGCGGGTACTGGGAGGTCGAGCCGCTGCCGGAGGGCGTGGTGGTGGTGCGGTACGACGACGCCGACGACCCGAAGGCGCGCCGCCCGGCGGTGCTGGAGCGCGGCCGCGGCGGCAGCAAGGGCAAGGTGATCCAGCTGACCAGCCCGATGGACACGGGCACGCTGTTCAACGACTACTGGGACTACCAGAACTCGTGGACGGTGGTGTTCCCCGCGCTGCTGCTCCGCTCCGCGGCCGGCAGCCGCGACGACGAGCGGTTCAACTTCGACACGGGCGCGTCGGTGCGGCTCCCAGTGGGGAAGCTGGTGGCCGGCCGGCCGGGGAATCTGGTGCTGGACGGCCCCGGCGTCGCGGTGAGCGAGGCGGCGGTGAAGCTGACGGAGAAGCAGGTAGACGTGACGATCGCCCCGCCGCGGACGAACCTGCCGGGGAACTTCTCGCTGACCGGCCCGAACCCCGACTGGCGCGAGGGCTTTTCGCTGAACGTGCCGGCCGACGAGAGCACGCTGGACAAGGTGCCGGTGGAGGGGATCGAGGACGTGACCGGCGCCGGGAGCGTGGTGCAGGTCGGCCGCGACGTGGACCTGAAGAAGGTGTTCGAGGGCACGGACACGCTGCGGGCGCCGGTCGAGCTGTTCCCGTGGCTGCTGATCCTGCTGCTGCTGCTGCTGGCGGCCGAGGGGCTGGTGGCGAACCGGTTCTACCGCCGCAAGTGACTGCCGCGGGTGGCGTTGACGCCCGCACGGCCGTCGGGGTACGGTTGCCGCGTCCCCGACCCGGAGGTGCCCCGTGCGCGCCCGCCTGCTGATCGTGCCGCTCCTGTTCGCCGCCGCGGCCGGCGCGGCCCACACGCAGCCCCCCTCGTCGCCGCCGGCCGTCGTTTCGCTACCCCCCGTTCCGCCGAGCGCGCCGGCCCTGGCGCCGAGCGTGCCGCAGCCGCTGCTGGTGGGCGCGGCCGAGGAGAAGTCGCTGGAGCGGATGCTGGACCAGCTGGAGGGGCTGCGCGCCCGCAAGGCGGACCTGGAGAAGCAGGAGCAGGAGCTGATGAAGGACATCCGCAAGCTGCTGGACCGGCAGGACGAGCGGGTCAAGCGGTTGGGCGTGGTAGCGGCGCCGCCGGTCGTCCCGGCGCCGCCGCCGAGTGTGCCCGCCGCGCCGCCGCTGGTCGTGCCGAGCGGCGCCGGCCTGCCGCCGTTCCCGCTGCCGAAGAAGAGCTAGCGGCTCGCCCGGCGGGGCGTAGTGTAACCGCCCCGCGCCGCGAGACCCGCCATGCCCCACCCCCGCCCCCTCGCCTGGGCCGACCGCCTCGGCCGGCTCTACACCCCCGTCGTCGCCGACGTGCTGGACAAGCTCGGCTTCCGCAACCAGAGCCTCCACCCGCGCGTCCGCCCGCTGTGGCCGGAGGCGAAGGCCGCCGGCTACGCGCTGACCGTGCAGACGTGCCCGGCCCGCGACATCGCCCCCGCCCACCCCTACGCCGGCGAACTGGCCGCGGTGGACGCGCTCGCCGCCGGCGACGTGCTGGTCGTGAGCGAGTCCGGGTGCAGCTTCTGGGGCGAGCTGCTGAGCACGGCGGCGAAGTACCGCGGCTGCCGCGGCGTGGTGCTCGACGGCCCGACGCGGGATTCGCTGGCGATCCGCGACATGGGCTTTCCGGTGTTCCACCACGGCTTCCACCCGGCGGACAGCCTGGGCCGGCTGGACGTGGTGGGCCACAACCTTCCGATCGTGTGCGGCGGCGTGCTGATCCACCCGGGCGACCTGGTGCTGGCCGACCACGACGGCGTGGTGGCGGTGCCGCTGGGCGCGGCCGAGGAGACGCTCCGGCTCGCGGAGGAGAAGGTGAGCGGCGAGAACCTGGTGCGCAAGGCGCTCGCGGGCGGCATGACGACGACGGAGGCGTTCGCCAAGTTCGGGATTCTGTGAGTGGTCAGTTGTAATTTGAAATTGGCAATTTGGCTGACGAGCGGAGCGGCCCCAAGAAATCAGTCTTGGGGCCGCTCCGCTCGTCAGCCAAATTGCCACTGACCAATTTCAAATTACTGCACGGGGGGCGGTGTCGGGGTGGCGGGCTTGGCGCCGCGGCCGATCGACTTCAGGTAGGCGTTCAGCTTTGGGGCGAGTTCGTCGAGAAGCGGCTTGAGCCGCGCGGTCTGCTCGTCCGTCAGGAGCTTTCGCTTGAACGCCCGGCGGAGCCAGTGCTGGGTCTCGTACAGCGACCCCCGGGCGATTCGCACGAAGCGCCGGTTGTCGGCGAAGCTCCCCCGGCCGTACCCCTCGGCGATGTTGGCCCCGACGCTGTCGATCGCCCGGACCAGTTGCTCCCCGACCGTGTTCCGGTCGAGCCGGTCCCACGGCACGACGACTTCATGAACCGCGTCGGCGAGTTCCTCAGCCAACTGGTACACCCGCAACTCCAAAAACCTCGCCTTCGCCATCCCGTGACCCTCCGCCGGCGACCCGACGCCTCGACGCCTCGAAGCCAACTGCCAACGGACCAATTTCAACTGACATCCAAAGGGTACATCGGCCGGCGGATGCGCGTGTACGTGAACCGCGCCGGGTTGATCGCCGTCAGGCCCGGCGTGTCCACCTCGATCACCTCGCCGGCGATCGGCGCGTACGCCGCCTTGTACGCCACCGCCGCCTTCACCACGATGGCGCTCGCCCCGCGCGGGTCGATGCCCAAACTCGTCAGCTGACCCAGGCTGAACGGCGGCGTCCGCAGCGACGTCAGCACCACCAGGCTGCCGTCGCCGAGGTCGAGCACGGCGGCGTGGCCCTGGTCGTTCTGGCGGCGGCCGCCGTGCCGCGCCTCGGTTTCGACCCACTTCCCCTCGTGCAGCGACCGCACCACGCCGCGCACCGTCACCGGCGGGCCGTGCATGCCGTCGGTGCCGCCGAGCGGGCCGTCCAGCACCCCGCCGACGCCGACCGCCTTCGCCACCCGCACCGCCTCCGGGGCGTACAGCGCCACGATGAAGCCCTTCGCCCGCTGCTTCATCAGCTCCGCCAGCAGCACCGTGCCGTCGCCGGCCGAGCCGCCGCCGATGTTGTCACCGAGATCGACGAGCAGCACCGGATGCTGCTGCGACGCCACGGCACGGGCAACCGCCTCGGCCGGCGTCGGGCACGGCACGTTCAGCTGCTCGCGGACGTTCCACATCGCCGCGGCCAGCTCGTCGGCGACCGCCTTCGCCTTGGCCCGGTCGCCGTCGGCGACGACGATCACGCTCGGCCCCATCTCGGGCACGTCGGCGTAGGGGAAGCCGGCCATCACGCTCACTGACAGTACCTGCGGCGCCCGCTCTGCCTCGCGCGCCATCCGCATCAGCAGCGCCATCGGCTCGCGGGCCGTGTCCTGGCCGAGCAGGTTGAGAATCAGCGGCGGCTTGGCGACGTGGACGACCGGCTTGACCTCCCCCTTCACGGCCCGCGCCAGCAGCTGCGCCGCCAGCCGGCCGCGGGCGCGCTGGTCGACGTGCGGGTACGTCTGGTAGCCGACGAGGACGTTCGCCGTCTCCGCCATCTGCGGCGAGACGTTGCCGTGGAAGTCGAGCGACGCCGCGATCGGCACGTTCGGCCCGACCGCGGCGCGGAGGCGGCGCAGAATCTCGGCGTCGGCGTCGGGGTACGTCGGCGTGACCATCGCGCCGTGCAGCGCGACCAGTACGCCGTCGGGCTGCGCCATCCGCACGCCGGTGACGAGCGCGTCCGAAACGTGCTCGAACAGCGCGTCGGCGACCGGCCCGGACGGCGTAGCCCACGCCATCGCCAGCGGCACCACGTCGAAGCCGTACGTCTCGGCGCCTTCGAGGAAGCCGCCGACCTCGTGGTGCGCCTCGCGCCACACCGGCACCAGCGCGGCGCCGTAGGTCAGGCTCCCCTCGCGGAAGCGGTCGAGGTCGGCCGCCGACCGGGAGAAGGTATTCGACTCGTGCATGAACCCGCCGACCGCGATCCGCATATCCGTCACTCCTGGGGAGAAGCCTTCCACCGAACCCGACCGGTCGGCCGGTGTCAATCAGATTCCGTATCTTTTCCCGTGCGGCCGCGCGGCCGCGTTCCTCTCACCGGTGGTGCAACAGTGGCCGTGAACGTGGCGGTGGTCGGGGCGACGGGGGCCGTGGGTGACCTGATCCGGACGGTGCTCGCCGAGCGCCAGTTCCCGGTCCGGACGATCAAATTCCTCGCGTCCGAGAAGAGCGCCGGGAAAACCGTCACGTTCGCCGGCAAAACCTACCCCGTCGAGCCGATCCGCGCCGAGGCGTTCGCCGGCGTGCAGATCGTCCTCAGCAGCACGCCCAGCTCCGTGAGCAAGGAGTTCTCGCCGATCGCGGCGAAGGCCGGCGCCATCGTCGTGGACAACTCGTCGGCGTGGCGGATGGACCCGGACTGCCCGCTCGTGGTGCCGGAAGTGAACGCCGACCAGCTGCACCACATCAAGAAGGGGATCGTCGCCAACCCGAACTGCGTGGCCATCCCGCTGTGCGTGGCGCTGAAGCCGCTGCACGACCTGGGCGGGGTGAAGCGGGTCGTCGTCTGCACCTACCAGTCGTCGTCGGGCAAGGGGGCGAAGGGGCTGGCCGACTTCGAGTCGCAGCTGGCCGCGTTCGCCGCCGGCGGCCCGGTCCCGGCCCCGACGGCGCACCGGGCGCAGCTGGCCGGGAACGTCATCACCCTCGACTGGACCCTCGACCCGAACGGGTACACCGAGGAAGAAAACAAGGTCATCAACGAGACGAAGAAGATCCTGGGCGACGCCACGATCGGCGTGAACCCGACGTGCGTGCGGGTGCCGGTGCGGGTGTCGCACAGCGAGGCGGTGACGGTGGAGTTCCACCGGCCGGTGAGCGTGGCCGCGGCGAAGGCGGCGCTGGCCGTCGCGCCCGGGGTGGTGCTGATGGACGAGACGAAGGGGGAGTTCCCGCAGCCGCTCCACGCCACCGGCACCGACCACACCTACGTCGGCCGGGTGCGGCAGGACCCGAGCTGCGCGAACTCCCTGAGCCTGTGGGTGGTGGCCGACAACCTCCGCAAGGGCGCCGCCAGCAACGCCGTGCAGTGCGCCGAGGAACTGGTGAAGCGCGGCATCGTGAAGTAAAGCCGAAGACGGTTGGCCGCAAAAAGGCACAAAAGACACAAAAATAAGCCAAGACCGAAGCCAGGAGCGAGAACAGAACCAAGATCGGATTTGTATTCTGTTCTGTTCGGTCTTCCTTTTTGTGTCTTTTGTGCCTTTTTGCGGCCAACCTGCTTTTGCTGCCCGCCATGCGGAACCTCCGCCTCACGCTCCGCTACGACGGCACCGACTTCTCCGGCTGGCAGACGCAGCCCGGCCGGCGCACCGTGCAGGAGACGCTCCAGGACGCCATCGCGGCGATCACGCAGGAGCCGCGGGTGCGGGCGAACGCCAGCGGCCGCACCGACGCCGGGGTTCACGCGCTGGGTCAGGTGGCGAACGTGTACAGCGCCACGCGGCTGAGCTGCGACGCGCTGCGGAAGGCGATCAACGCCAAGCTGCCGGCGGACGTGGCGGTGACGGACGTGGCCGAGGCGGCGCAGAGCTTCTGCGCGAACAAGGACGCGGTGGCGAAGCGCTACCGCTACGTGATCCGCGACGGCCGCGTGCCCGACCCCTTCACGCGGAAGTACGCCTGGTTCGTGAAGACGAACCTCGACGCCGACGCGATGCGCCGGGCCGGCGCGTGCCTGGTCGGCCGGCACGACTTCCGCTGCTTCGAGACGGAGTGGCCGAACCGCCTCACCAGCGTGCGCACGGTCACGGCGCTGACGGTGGAGCGCGTCGAGGAGACGATCCGGCTGGAGGTGGAGGCGGACGGGTTCCTGTACAACATGGTCCGGGCGATCGCCGGGACGCTGGTGCAGGTCGGCCGCGGCTACTGGCCGGAGGCGCAGGTGGGCGAGGTGCTGCGGGCGATGGACCGCCGCCTGGCCGGCCCGACGGCGCCGCCCGAGGGGCTGTTCCTGCTGCGGGTCACATACCCCGGCGAGCCGGGAGCGTGAGCGACCGGAGCGCGCCCCGAACTCACGCGACCGCGGCGGAGCGGTGCACGCACTCCGGTCGCTCACGCTCCCGGCTCGCCTTGACGGACTTATGCACGACTACCCCGCCGAGTTCGCCATCGTCCCGCTGACCGCCGCGCCGAGCGCGACGGTCACCGTCCCCGGCAGCAAGAGCATCACCAACCGCGCCCTCGTACTCGCGGCGCTCACACCGATGGACGTGCCGCTACGGCTCACCGGTGCCCTCCTCAGTGAGGACACCGAGGTGATGGTCGCGGCCCTTCAAGCACTCGGCTACGCCGTCGAACCGCACTGGGACGCCGCCGAGCCGTACGTCTGGTTCCCGTACCAGGAGCGAGCGACCGTCCCGGCGACCGAGGCCGACTTGTTCGTCGCCAACTCGGGCACCACCGTCCGGTTCCTCACCGCACTCGTCGCCGCCGGGCGCGGCCGCTATCGGCTCGACGGCATCCCCCGGATGCGGGAGCGGCCGATTCGAGACCTGCTCGACGCGCTCAACCAACTCCGCGGCGTCCGGGCCACGAGCGAAGCCGGGAACGGCTGCCCGCCGGTGGTCATCGAGTCGGACGGGGTCTGCACCGGGCAGCGGGTCACCGTCCGGGCCGGGGTGAGTTCTCAATTCCTTAGCGGTCTGCTGATGGCCGCCCCGCACTACGCGGGTGACGCCGAACCCGTTGAGATTGAAGTGGTCGGCCCGACAGTGTCCGAGCCGTACATCGCCATGACGCTGGCGATGATGCGACAGTGGGGCTACGAGGTCGAAGCGGTCGGAAACGTGTACCGCGTCCCGGCCGCTTCACTCCACAACCTAGCGAACTACGCCATCGAGCCCGACGCCTCGGCGGCGTCATACTTCTGGGCCGCGGCGGCCGTGGCCGGCGGGCGCGTCACCGTGGCCGGGCTGACACGGCAGTCGCTCCAGGGCGACGTGCGGTTCGTGGACGTGCTCGCGCAGATGGGCTGCCGCGTCGAGGAGTGCGACAGCGGCATCACCGTCCACGGCGGCCGGCTCCGCGGCGTCGACGTGGACATGAACGACATCAGCGACACCGTCATGACGCTCGGCGCCGTCGCCCTCTTCGCCGACGGACCGACCACCATCCGCAACGTCGCCCACATCCGCCACAAGGAAACCGACCGCATCGCGGCGCTCGCCACCGAGTTGCGGAAGTTCGGCGCCGCCGTCGCGGAGCGCGACGACGGGCTGACGATCACGCCGGGGCCGCTGCGGGGCGCCGCGGTGGACACGTACAACGACCACCGCATGGCGATGAGCCTGGCGCTCGTGGGGCTGAAGGTGCCGGGCGTCGTGATCCGCAACCCGGGGTGCGTGGCGAAGACGTACCCCGATTTCTGGCGTGATTTGGAGGCGCTGAGGCGACACGAAGAATGACCAATTTCCAATGACCCACCAATGACCACGGAAGACACCGCTGGTGTTCCGTGGTCATTGGTGGGTCATTGGAAATTGGTCATTCTCAGCAGTACTTCGTCACTAGCGCCTCGAACTCGGCGCAGCACTTCGTCGCACTGCTCTTGAGGTCGCGCAGCAGCTGCTTCTCCAGGTCGTCCACCTTACCGTCGGCGGTGATGAACTTCTCCAGCCACGCCGTCTCGGCGGTGCTCACCTCGCCGTCGGCCAGCACCGCCTTCTTCACCACGTCCAGCACGAACTGGTGGAACTCGGCCACCGCCTTCGGCGCCTCCTTCCGCAGCTCGATCAGGAACTCCGCCTCGGCCTTGCTCACCACGCCGTCGGCCAGGATCGCCTTGCGGACGATCTCCGTCTCCTTCCGCTCGATGTACCCGTCCATCAGCAGCAGGTCCTTCGCCAGCTTCTTCCAGTCGGCCATGGTCGGGCTCCCGCGCAAGGGTCGGTGCCGCCGGCGCTTTCCGGCGTGACCTCAGTATAGACCCCGCGCGATTACGGGTCGTTACGGAACGTTACGCCCCGGCCGCAACCGCCGCTCGTCTTCTCTGCGGCGGGCCGGCGAAACCCGCCGCCGGCCGGATTCGTCATCTAAACTTCGGGCCGGAGGCCGGGACGCCTCCCACCCCGCCGCGGACCGCCCCCATGCCCACCGCCCCCGCCCCACCCCCCGCCGTCACCGACCGCCAGGCCTTCCTCGCCGCCCTCTGCCGCTCCGGCATCCTCGCTCCGGCGCGGCTCGCCAAGGCGACCGCCGCCGTCCCCGACGACGCCACCGCCGCCGCCGCCGCCGCCGCGCTCGTCGCCGCCGGCTTCCTGACGCGCTTCCAGGCCGGCCGGCTCCTCGCCGGCCGCACCGACGGGTTCGTCATCGACCCCTACGTGATCCAGGAGGAAGTCGGTCGCGGCCCCGGCGGGCGGGTGTTCAAGGCGCTGCACGGGTCGATGCACCGCACGGTGGCCATCAAGGTGCTGGCCGCCGGCCGCACCCGCACCCCGGACGCGAAGGAGGCCTTCCGCCGCGAGGCGCGGGCCGCCGCCGGGCTGAACCACCCCAACATCATCACCGCGTTCGACGCCAGCGAGCGCGGCGAGCGGGCCTACGTGGCCACCGAGTACGTCGACGGCCCGGACCTGGCCCGGCTGGTAAAGGCGCGCGGCCCGCTGCCGGCGGCCGAGGCGTGCGAGATCGTCCGGCAGGCGGCCGTGGCGCTGGAGTACGCCCGCGAACAGGGCATGACCCACAGCGGCATCAAGCCCACGAACCTCCTCGTGGCGCGGGCGTCGAAGACGCTGCCCGGGTGCGTGGTGAAGGTGGCCGACTTCGGCATCTCCCGCCTGGCCCCGGCCGACGCGGCGGTGGACACCGACACGCAGCTGCCGGCCGCGGGCGCCGCCGACTACGCGGCCCCCGAGGCGGCCGGCGACCACCGCTCCGACCTGTACTCGCTCGGCTGCGTCTTCTACTTCCTGCTGACCGGCCGGCCGCCGTTCCCCGGCGGCAGCGCCGAGTCGAAGGCGAGTCGGCACCGGGGCGAGTTCCCGGCGCCGGTCGAGGCGCAGCGGCCGGACGTGCCGCCGGGCGTGGCCGAGGTGGTACGGCGGCTGCTGGCGAAGGATCCGAACGCGCGGTACCCGTCGGCGGCGGCGCTGGCGGCCCGGCTGGACGCGCTCGCCGGCGGTGCCGGGGACGAGGACGGCGGCTACGTGGCGTTCGACGTGCCGGCGGGGCAGGCGTCCAGTTCGTACCAGCCGGGCTACCTGACGGGGATGAACCCGCCGCCGGCGCCGACGACGGGCCGGCACGCCCCGGTCGGGGAGACGCTGTCGGACGCGTCGCCGTGGGCGGCGCTGACCGACGAAGTGCGGCCGCCGCGGCGGCGCGGTGGGGTGTCGGCGGTGACGCTGCTGGCGGTGGTGCTGTCGGTGGCGGGGGCGGTGGCGCTGGGCGCGTCGCTGGTGTTAAAGGCGGTGGCGCGGTAGGTTGGGTTGCCGCTTGCGGCGTAGCGGCGTCGACGCCGCTACGCCGCAAGCGGCAAGAACAAAAGCCTATCCTTCCTCCTCCACCGGCTTCGTCGCGTCCAGGAACAGCCCGCAGCCGACGGCCACCGCGTAGGCGACCGCCCCCACGCCGAACGCCGCGCCCCACCCGCCGGCGATCTGCACCTCGGTCAGCAGGATCGGCGACAGCGCCGCGCCGAAGTTCCCGAGCATGTTCCCCCAGCCGAGCGCCGCCCCCACGTTCCGCCCGCCCACGTCCTGCGCGAACGCCCAGATCGACGGCACGCCAACGTCCTGGCACAGCGACATCATCACCAGCATCGCCACCACCACCCACAGCGGCGGGCCGGCCGCGGCCACCGCGCACGTCACGCAGCACGTCCCCATCATCGCCATCATCGGCCCCGACCGCCCCCACCGCGGGCCGAACCGCCGGCGGCAGCCGTCGGCCACGTACCCGCCCAGGAACGTCCCCACGCACCCGGCGAACAGCACGCCCGACTGCACCCAGCCGCGCACGCCCAGGTCCACGTCGGCGTCCTTGAGGAACGTCGGCAGCAGGGTGATGAGGAACGCCCACGACAGGTTGACGCAGAACTGGATGATGCCGAACAGCCACATGTTCGGCGTCCGCGCCAGCAGCCCCAGCCGCCCCAGGAACGACAGCTCCCGCCGCGGCGCGGCCGGCGGCCGCGCGTGCCACTCGGCGGCCGGGTCCGGCTCCGGCGCGTACGCCGGCGCCGCCTCCGCGATCCCCTCCGGCGGCTTGTCGCGGACGAACGCCCAGAACCCGACGGCGACCACGATGCCGAACAGGCCGTAGACCACGAACACGCCGCGCCAGTGGACGCCGGACGGGTTCTCGCCCCACGTCACCATGCCGACGGCGACCAGCGCGGCGGCAAGCACCGCGGTCATGGCCGGCGCCACGGCCCCGCCGAGCCGGCCGCCGGCCGCGACGGTGGCGCTGAACCGGCCGCGCTCGTCCGGCCGCGCCCACCGCTTCACCAGCCCCGCGGCCGCCGGGTACGCCCCCGCCTCGCTGATGCCGAGCAACAGCCGCACCACCACCAGCGCCGCGAACGACCACACCAGCCCCGTCGCCGCGGTGACGATCGACCACGCCGCGATGCACAGGGTGAGGACGAGCCGCGGGCCGAACCGGTCGGCGAGGGCGCCGCCGGGGATTTGCATCAGGGCGTAGGTGAAGAAGAACGCCCCGAGCGCCCGGGCGCGCTCGCGGTCGGTCAGGCCGAGGTCGGTCTGGATGGGGTCGGCGAGGATGGAGACGCAGACGCGGTCGATGTACATCCACATCGCCGCGACCGCGGTGATCCACACGACGACGTGGCGGTTGGGCATGGGCGGGTTTCGCAGGGGGGAATCAAATCGGGGACTAACCACAGAGTCACAGAGGGCACCGAGGGAAGACACAAGGCCGAGAGAAGACAGAAGGTTGATTTCAAACTCTGCTTCGTCTCGGTCTTCTGTCTTGTCTCTGTGCCCCCTGTGACTCCGTGGTTAGTCCTGCTTTCGGTTTCAGTTCGGCAGCACGTCCGCGAAGAACCGCAGCCAGTTGCCGTGCATCACGGCTTCGATGTCGGCCGTCTTGTAGCCGCGCTTCGCCAGCAACTCCGGGATGCGCTGCAGGTCGGCGATCGTGTCCAGGTCGGCCGGCACCTGCTCCGTGCCGTAGCCGCCGTCCAGGTCGCTCCCCACGCCGGCGTGCTTGCAGTTGCCGGCGAGCTGGCAGATGTGGTCGATGTTCTCGACGGCGCGGTCGATCGTCACCTCGCGCTGGCTCTGGCCGCGCACCCAGCCGGGTTGCAGCATCACCGCGTCGAACGCCACGCCGAGCACGCCGCCGCGGCTGATGACGTGCTTGATCTGCTCGTCCGAGAACTGCCGCTGCCAGTCGGCGAACTTGCGGGCGTTCTGGTGGCTCGCCAGCACCTTGCCGCCGAACCGGTCGGCCACCTGCCAGAACGCCTTGTCCGACAGGTGCGTCATGTCCAGCGCGATGCCCAGCTCCTCGATGTTCCGCAACAGCGGCAGCGCGTCCACGGCCAGGCCCACCTCGCACTGCGTGCCGCCGCCGTAGCGGTTGGGGCCGTAGTGGGTGATGCCGATGGCCCGCAGCCCCATCTCGTACCACTCGCGGATGTTGTCCGGGTCGAGTACCGGGTCGCCGCACTCCATGCTCAGGATGTACCCGAACGGCGTGCCCGCCGGGTCGGCGCGCCAGTCGGCGACGTGCTGCTGCAGCTCGCGCTTCGTCTTGATGCTGCGCATCCAGCCGGCGCGCTCCATCGCCTTGTAGTAGTACAGGTGGCTCATCGCCACCGCGTAGCAGGCCTCGGGCGTGGTGTACCCGAACGGGTGGTTGATCTGCCGCTCCTGCCGCGCCAGCACCGTGGCCACGCCGACGCCGATTTGCGCCTTCTTCAGCTCCGGCAGGCTGACCGTGTTGGTCCGCCGGCCGGGGTCGGTCATGTTGTGGGTGATTTCCTGGACGCGGATCTCGGCCACGGCCATGCGGAGGTCGCGGTTCCAGTCCACGCCGTTGAGGCCGAGGTCGAGGTGCGAGTCGAACAGCAGCATGAGGTGGCTCCGAGGCGGGAGCCACCAGTCTACCCGCCGCGGGTAGCCCGCGGCGAGCGAAAACGGGAACCGACGCTCAAGCCGGGGGCATTGTGTGTACGGCTCCCCCCCGGGGGGTCGAGGCACGCATTGAGTCAATGACACAAAAGAGTGTGAGGGCGACGACAGCGGGCCGACAGCCGGGCGGCGAGGTCGAGCATGGCCAGGACGGCGTCGAGCGCGGTGCGGAAGCCGCCGCGGCGGAGGGTGTAACCCGTCCGCTGCTCGGCGGATAAGTTCCGCCAGTCGTCGTCGGACAGGACGGCGAGCCGGTCGGCGGCCGTCGGGTGCTCGAACACGTGGTACACGGTCCGCTCCTCGTAGCGGGCGATGCGAAACCGCCCGGGTGGTCGCCAGCCTCTCACCTCCGGCGAGTCACCCGAGCGGCCCGGTTCGCGGCCGCCTCTTACCCGTCCCGCACGGCCCGCCGCTTCTCCCCTCGGCGGGTTCGTGGGGCCGACGAGCCGGCCGCGGACAGCGGGGTGGAACTCGCTCCGAAGAACGATCCCCGCTGTGATGAGGACATTATCGCGCCCCACGGGCGGCGATCAAGGGTAATTCACCACGAAGATGATCGATGAAGTAAACTTCATCAATTCGGCTCGGGGATGGCTCTGGTGTTTCGTAGGTCGGGTCGAGGCTTTGCGAGGCCCGACGCGGCGCGGTGGGCGCGTGTGGGTTGTCACAAACAGTTTGTTCGTGGGGTTTTACGGCCGTAAGGCGTCGACGTGGATTCGGGCGCGTGTCTCGATTGAACGCCGCCGACGCCGGCCCGGTTCGCACCCCGTGGCGAAATGCCGACGCCCTCCGGGCACAAGTCCCGAGCCGGGTCACCGAAATCGAACGGCGCACCCGGGCGGCGTAACCCCGGAGCCCCCACCTTGGCTCAACCGCGCTACCCCCGGCGGCCGATACAACCCGCGTGAACGCCCCCACCCGCCTCGCGCTGACGTGCCTCGCCGGGCTGGCCGGCTGCGCCGGGCCGCGGCTGCCGACGGCGCACTACCCCCTCCCCCAGGGGCCGCCCGACGCCCACGCCGCCGGCGTCCTCACGTACGCACCGCGCCCCACGCCGCCGGCCGACCCGAAGGCCGGCCCGTTCGACCTGCCGCCGGGGCTCCCCGGGGCCGGGCCGCCGATCGCCCCGCCGACGTTCGGCAAGGACACGCCGCAGGCCGAGCGCGAGGCCGCCGTCCGCAAGCGGTACCCCGCGCTCACCCCCGTCGGCCACCTCGACGCGCCCGCCGGCGAGCCGCTGTCGCTGGCCGACCTGCGCGCGATGGCCGCGGCGCAGAGCCCCGTCCTGCGCCGCGCCGCCGCCGAGGCCGACGCCGCCTACGGGCAGGTGATCCAGGCCGGGCTCTACCCCAACCCGACCGTCGGCTACCAGGTCGACCAGGTGCAGCCGGCGCTGCGCATCCCGGAGGGCGTGAAGGGGAGCGGCGCCGGGCAGCAGGGCGGGTACGTCAACCAGCTCATCAAGACGGCCGGGAAGCTGAAGCTGGCGCAGCAGGTGGCCGGGTTCGACTACGTGAACGCGCTGGTGGCCGTGCGCCGCGCCGAGGCCGACGTGGCGGCGGCGGTGCGCGCGCAGTACTTCGCCGTGCTCGTGGCCCGCGAGGGCGTCGAGGTCAACCGCGCGCTGGTGGCGCTGGCCGACGAGGCGTACCGCCGGCAGCTCGCCGAGACCGCCGCCGGGCAGACCGCCGGCTACGAGCCGCTGCAGGTTCACGCGATGGCCGAGCAGGCCCGCAACGCCCTCACGCAGGCCGAGGCCAACTACCGCGGGGCGTGGCGCCAGCTGGCCGCGGCCGTGGGCCGGCCCGACCTGCCGCCCGCGCCGCTGGCCGGCTCCGCCGACCAGCCGCCCCCGGACTTCGACGCCGACCGCCTGCGCGCGTGGGTGCTGGAGCAGCACACCGACGTGCTGACCGCCCGCAACACGCAGGCGCAGGCGCAGGCGAACCTGGTGCTCCAGCGCCGCTCGGCCATCCCGGACGTGACGACCAACCAGTACCACGAGTACGACAACCTGGCGCAGACGTACCAGTTCGGCCTGCAGGTCGGCATCGAGTTGCCGCTGACGGACCGCAACCAGGGGAACGTCCGCAGCGCGGCGGCGCGGATCACCCGGGCGGCGGCCCACCTCCAGGCCACGCAGGCCGACCTGGCCGGGAAGGTGGCGGAGGCGTTCGCGCGGTACGAGTCGAGCCGGACGATCGCAACGCGGCACCGCGAGCACATCCTGCCGAGCCTGGGCCGGGCGTACGCGGCGCTGGTCCGCCGCCACCGGACGGAGCCCGACAAGGTGGCGTTCGACGACGTGGTGCTGGCGCAGCAGAACCTGGGCCAGGCGCAGCAGGCGTACCTGAGCGCGCTGGACGCGCAGTGGCGCGCCGTGGTGGACCTGGCGAACCTCGGCCAGCTCGACGACCTGTTCCCCCCGGCCCCGTAGCGGCGCCGCGTGTTTCCTGGTCAGCCTTGATCCGCGCCAGGGGTCGGGGACAATACGGGTATGAGCACCGCACCCGCCGCCGTCCCGTTCGCTGACGCGATCCCGCCGGAGCTGGAGGCGGACACCCAGGCTGTTCTCGACAAGCTCACCACGGGCCGGCCGCTGGACCCGGAGGTCCGCGCCCGGATTCACCAGGCGGCGGCCCGGGTGCGCGAGGAACTTGTCCGCAAGTACGGCGTCCTCGACATCGGCGTCCCCGCCGTCCGCGAGTTGCGCGACCGCTGAGGCCGAATCCATTCGATCCAAGAACGGGGTTGTACAGGCAGCCGGTTTTCAGGCCGAAGGCCTGACAGCCCTCAGCCCAGGGCAAGGCCCGAAGGGCCGCCGCCCTGGGTCCGGGGTGCGAGTGGCCGTGCAGGCTGAAGGCCTGCGAGCCGGCTCCCAGCCCTTCAGGCTGGGGGGTGATTCGTGCCGCGTACCCAGGGCGGCGGTGCTGCGCACCTGGCCCTGGGCTGAGGGCTGTCAGGCCTTCGGCCTGAAAACCGAAGGCCGAGGAGCGGCCGAAGACGCGTTCCCCCGCGGAGCGGGGAAACGAGGTAAATAGAGGCCGTCTAGTGAATCTCGATCGTGCCTGCGAAGGGCTTCTCGGTCTGGATCGTGACGGAGTTCGCGGGAATAGTGACGGTCGCGCTCAACCCCTCCTTGAGCCCCTCGTCGGTCTTCGTGTACACCTTGAACGACGGGGCGAACCCGCGACGGTGTACGCTGACGGGAACGCCGAAGATGAACACCCCCTCGTGCTCGATCCAGTCCTCCTCGGTGAACTCTCTCGTGTACGGTGCGATTGGTTCAGGTGGACTCAACACCTGCCCGAGCTCCTTGCTGTCCCCGCTCTTCCAGGCGGTCACGAGCAAGCGGCCCTTCTCGGTGAGTTGCACTTGGTAGGTCACGAGGGTCCAGTTGTTGTTCGCCTTGAGGGAGAACACGACGAGCCCGGCCCCGACGAGGCGGGAGAACTGGAGCACCCCATCCCCTGACATGACGAGCAGCTGCTCGGGGATGGTGTGGAGGAACAGCAGCTTGTCGATCGTGTCCAGGTCGAACGCCCGGCCGAGGGTCATGAGCATGGACTTCCAGGCGAAGATCGACGCCTCCTTGATCGTCCCCCGGTGGTACAGGGCGTGACACGTCGGGCAGAGGGCGATGAGGTTCCAGGGCTCGTCCGGTCCCCCGACGTTCACCTCCCAGATGTGGTGCATGTCGAGGGCGAGGATATTGCGGCACGTCGGGACGGCGCAGCGATACCCGGATTCCGTCAGGACCTTGGTAACGAGGTTGACCGGAAGGTTCTTCCGCTCCTCGGGCTTCGTCCGCTTCGCCTTGCCCATGACACTCTCTTCTGACGCAGGTGGCTCACGCCGCCTGCCGCGCCTCGGGCTCCTCGTCGGGCCAGTCCTCGAACCGCATCGGCAGCACGCGGCTGATGCCGCTCTCCTGCATCGTCACGCCTCCGGCGTGGTCAGCCCGGCGCGCTTCAGCACCGCCACGAGCACCGCCGACGCCGCCAGCCCGGCCGCGGACCCGGCCAGCAGCGCCAGCCCCCAGCCGAGCCAGCCGTGCTCCGGCTCCAGCAGCTTCCGCAGGTTCTCGTACACCCCGAGCGTCAGCGGCAGGGCGACGCCGAACAGCACGCCGAACCCGGCCAGGCCCGCCCGCGTGAACCGGTCCGCCCGGGTGAGCCGCGACAGCCCGTAAGCCAGCAGCCCCACCAGCACCCCGCTGACGGTACACCGCACCGCCAGCGCGCCCCACACCCCCAGCTCGCCGACCACGCCCTTCTCCGCCGCCTCGCCGAACCCGCCGCCGACCATCAGCGACACGATGAGCACGACCCACCACACGGCCGGCGTGATGCTCGGCGGCGGCTGGTCCGGCACCCGCACCCACACGCTCAGGGTGTGGCCGCTCCCCGGCGGGCTCGCGAATGCCGTCGGCCGATCGCCGTCGGGGCCGGCGGCGCACGCCACCAGCACGTCGCCGTCCACGCGGAAGATTTGCCGCAGCGTGTGCCCGGCGGCCGCACCGGTGTTGATGGTCACGTCGGACCGGGGCGGGTCGGTCGAGTGGTCGGCCACGGACGTGCCGGTCTGGTAGACCCGGCCGAGTACCGTCACCGTGTACCCGTCCGGGGTGACGGTGAGGTGCGTGGACCGGCCGACCGGAATGTCCTTGCCGTCGGCGACCACCGCGGCCTGCCGCCAGGTGCCCACGGAAGCCGGCGCGCGGCCGGGGGTCGGTTCGCTCATCGGGAGCCTCGGCGGGAAAGAGGTGCCGACAGGCTACCGCCCGGTCGGGCGGGTGTCAAAGGGTTCGTCCGAACGCTCACGCCGCCTGTTGCGCGGGCTCCTCGTCGGGCCAGTCCTCGAAGCGCATCGGCAGCACGCGGCTGATGCCGCTCTCCTGCATCGTCACGCCCCACAGGCGGTCCGCCGCGGCCATCGTCCGCTTCTTGTGCGTGATCACGATGAACTGGCTCCGGTCCAGGAACTCCCGCAACACACCCGCCAGCCGCGCCGTGTTCGCCTCGTCCAAAGCCGCGTCCACCTCGTCCAGCAGGCAGAACGGGCTCGGCTTGTTGCGGAAGATCGCCAGCAGCAGCGCGATCGCCGTCAGCGTCCGCTCGCCGCCGCTCAGCAGCGACAGTGCCCGCAACTCCTTCCCCGGCGGCCGCGCCGTGATCTCGATGCCGCTCTCCAGCACGTCCACGCCGTCCTCCAGCACCACGTCCGCCTGGCCGCCGCCGAACAGCTTGCGAAACAGCTCCTGGAAGTAGCCGCGGACCGCGGTGAGGGTGTTCGTGAACAGCGCCCGGCTCTCGCCGTTGATCGCGTCGATCACGTCCGTCAGCGACTTCCGCGCGGCGGCCAGGTCGTCGTGCTGGGCCTTCAGCCCGTCGTGCTCGGCTTCCACCCGCGCCAGCTCGTCCAGCGCCTCCAGGTTCACGCTGCCGAGGCGGGCCAGCTTCTTCCGCAGGTCGTCGATCTCCTGCGCGGCGCTCAGCGCCGGGCCGGGGTCGGCGCCGTCCGCGGGCTCCTGCGTCAGGTCGATGCCGTAGTCCTCGCGGAGGCGGGCGGCGACGGCCTCGCGGCGCGCCCGCAGGTCGTGGACGGCCAGGTCCCGCGCGTGCGCCGCGGCCTGCTGCTCCTGCCAGCCGGTGCGGATGCCGTCGAGCTCGCGGCGGGCGGCGTCGCGGGCGGCGCGGTCGGCGGCGGCGCGGCCGGACAGCCCCGCGGCCTGCCGCTCGCGCGCCTCCTTCTCGGCGAACGCGGCCGCGGCCGACGCGGTCGCCCGGAGGATTGAGAGAACCGTCTCGGCGAGGCGCCCCTGAGCGGTCCGGAACGCGGCCGACTGATCGATCGCCTCGATCTTCCGCTTCCGCAGGTCGGCTTCCAGGCCGGCGAGCCGGTCGCGGGTGCGGTCGCGGTCGGCGGCGGCGCGGCCGGCACTCACCTGGGCCGCGGTGTGCGCCTCCTGCGCCGCGGCCTGCGCCTCGGCCGCGGCCTTCGCCTCGGATTTCAGCCGCTCCAGCTCCGTCTCCAGCCCCGCGGCCTCGGCCTCGGCGGCCTCCGCTTCGAGCTTCGCGCCCACCCACGCGGCCTCGGCCCGGCGCACCTCCTCCTCGTCGGTCCGGGCCTCGGCGCGCAGCAGTTCGATGCGGTCGTCGAGCTCGTCGAGCTGCTGGCGCTGCACCGCGATGCGCTGCTGAAGGTCGCCGGCCTCGCCGGAAAGGAGGTCGATTTCCGCCTCCGCGGCCTCGGCGCGGCCGGCGACGGCGTCGGCGTCGCGGCGCAGGTCGGCGAGCTCGGCTTCGGCGGCGGTCACGTCGGCGGCGAGGGCGCGCGACTGGTCGCGGAGGTCGCGCAGCTCGCTCTTGCGCGACACCAGCCCGGCGCCGCCGACGACGGGGCCGACGGTCAGGGTGCCGTCCGGTTCGAGGAGGTCGCCGGCGCGGGTGATGACGCGGCGGCCCGGGTGCCGGCGCGCGTCGGCGAGCGTGTCGGCGAGGACGACGGCGCCGAGGAGCTGGTCGGGCAGCGCGGCGAAGTCGGGGTGCTCGCAGCGGACGAACGACGCGAGCGTGAGCGGCGAGCCGTCGGCGTCGGCCGGCGGATTTGGCGGCGCGAGCGGGATGAACCCCACGCGCCCCGGCACGCCGGTGACCGCGGCGACGACGGCGTCCACCGCGCCCGGGTCGCGCACCACGAACCGCTGCGCCGCGTCCCCGAGCGCCAGTTCGACGAGCCCCGCGACCTCGCGCGGCACCGTGAGCAGGTCCGCGACGAGCGGCAGGGGCGTCGGCAGGGTGCGGGTGCCGGTTCGCAGCAGGTCCAGCACCGCGCGCACGCCGGCGCCGAGCCCCTCCTGCGCCCGCTCCAGTCCTTCCAGCACCTCGACGCGGCCGCGCAGGTCGCCCTGCCGCACGCGCAGCGCTTCGAGCCGGCCCTGCACCGTTTCCTGTGCGTGGTCGAGGGCGTCGCGCTCGGAATGGAGCCGGTCCAGGGAGTCGCGGGCGTCGGCGAGACGCGCCTGCACGTCGGCGTCGGCGCGGGAGAGGCCGTCGAGCGCGGTTTCGAGGCCGCCGCGGCGCGCGCCGAGGTGGCCGAGCTCGCCGCGCTTGCGGGTGTAGCCGGCCTGCAGCCGCTCGACCTGCTCCAGGCTCGCCGTCGTCCGGCCGCGCGCCGCGGTCGCCCGGCGCACCAGGTCGAACTGTCGCTCCTGCCCCGCGGTGATGCGCGCCGTCACGTCGGCGGCGTGACTCGTCGCGGCGGCCAGCGCGGCGGTCGCGGCTTCCGCGGTGTGCGTCTCGGCCACGAACGCCGCGTCCGCGGCCTGCGCGGCGCTCGCCGCCGTCGCCAGCTCGGCCTCGATGCCGCGCAGGCGGGCGGCGATGTCGGCGCGGGCCTTCGCCACGCGGGCCACCTCCGCCTCGTGCTCGGCGGCGGCGGCGCGGTCGTGCTTCGCCCCGGCCTCGAACCCGGCGATGCGCTGGCGCGCGTCGGCGAGCGCCGCCTCCTCGCGGCGCAGCTCGGCCTCCGTCGCCGTCACCGCGGCGTCGAGCGCGCGGGCGGTGCGGTCCAGCTCCTCGGCGCGCGCCGCCGACCCTCCGGCCGCGGCGGTCAGCTCGGCGAGCGCCGCTTCCTCCGCGGCCAGCGCCGCCGACAGGTCGCGGTACTCCTTCGCCCCCAGGCCGACGCGCAGCTCCTTCAGGCGGTCCGAATACTCCTTGTACTTCTGGGCCTTCGACGCCTGCATCCGCAGCGTGCGCAGCTGCGCGTCGAGGCCGTCCAGGCGGTCGCGCGATCGCGTGAGGTTGCTCTCGACGGCGACCAGCTTCCGCAGCGCCTCGTTCTTCTTCGCCTTGAACCGGCTGATGCCGGCGGCCTCGTCGAAGATTTCGCGGCGGTCCTTCGTGGACGCCTGCAACAGCTCGTCCACGCGGCCCTGGGCGATGATCGTGTAGCCGCCGGACCCCGCGCCGGTGCCGAGGAAGATGTCCTTGATGTCCTTCAGCCGCGACATCATGCCGTTGATGAGGTACTCGCCGGTGCCGTCGCGGTAGACGCGGCGCGTCACCTGCACCTCGTCGGCATCGACCCCCAACAGCCGGCGGGCGTTGTCGAAGGTGACCGTCACCTCGGCCATGCCGAGGCTCTTGCGGGAGGAGGAGCCGTTGAAGATGACGTCGGCCATCTCGCCGCCGCGGAGGCTCTTGGCGGACTGCTCGCCGAGAATCCAGCGGACGGCGTCGACGACGTTGCTCTTGCCGGACCCGTTGGGGCCGACCACGGCGGTGACGCCGGGGGAGAAGTCGAGCCGGGTCTTGTCGGCGAACGACTTGAACCCGACGAGTTCGAGGCGGCTGAGCATGGCTTTGGAGTGGGCAGTGGGCCGTGGACAGTGGGCCGTTAAGGACAGGAGCCGGGAGCGGGACGACGAAGCCCGAGGGCGGTGAACCCCCGGGCTCGGTCTTCACTGTCCACGGCCCACTGTCCACGGCCCGCTACCGCCCGAACACCGTCCCCGGGTTCGTGCCGCGCGGGGCGGCGGCCGCCGGCGCCGGCTCGGTCGCGGTCGTCGGCACCACCGGGCTCAGGCCTTCGGCCTGGGCCGGGGCCGCCGGCTGGCGCGGGCCGAACAGCCGACCCGGCTCGCGGCTCAGCGGCGCCCGCACCGGGGCGTCGGCCGGCCGCGCCTCGCTCGGGTCCGCCGGCAGGTCCACGCCCGCGGCTTCGAGTTCGAGGCTCGACGCGCCCACCCGGGCCACCTCCACGTCGGCCTTGACCAGCGTCGGGTCCAGCCGGGCGAAGTTCGCCAGCTGCTGCACGGAGAGCTGCCGCGGGATCGCGTCCTGGGCCAGCGCCGCGGTCATCACCTGGGCGTTGTCGGCCCGGCGGACCAGCTCGACCGCCTCGCCGTACCCGCCGCCGAGCCGCGCCACCGTCGCCAGCACCGCGGTCAGGTCGGTCGGGCAGGTCACTTCCTTCACGTCCGGCTGGCCCTTCACCCGGACGATCCGGCTCACCTTCGCCTCCGGGCCGTTGGCCGGCACGCTGACGGTGAACTCGGTCCCGAGCGGCAGCGTGAACGGGCCGCGCAGCTTCACCGAGTCGCCGAACACCACGATCTCCGAGCGGCGGTCCGACGCGACGTGGACCATGCCGGGCGAGCCCGCGGCCACGCGGTGGACGTGGAAGCTGTCGTTGAGCAGGGTGCCGCGGATCGCCGGGTGCTGCTCGTCGGCCAGCCGCAGGGCGATGAACGCGCCGTACCGCACCTGCGGGTCGGGGTTGCCGAGCAGGTCGGTGAGGCGGTCGGTGCAGGCGGCGTCGTCCATCACGGCCAGCGCCTTCAGGGCGTGCGCCCGCAGGGCGGGGTGTTCTTCCACCGTCTTGGCGAGCACCTCGGCGCCGTCGGTGTGGCCGAGGTACGTCAGCGCCTCCGCGGCCGCGAACCGGACCCACGGCGACGGGCTCTCGAGCCCCACCCGCAGCGGCCGCCGGCTGTCGCCGCCGAGGGCTTCGAGCTTCACCGCGGCGACGAGGCAGGTGGCCGGGTCGAGCAACTCGGCGGCGAGCTTCTCGCGGTAGATGCTCCCCGGGGCGACCGGGATCATCGGCACCTGGCGGGACACGAGGAGGAAGCGGTGGTGGTTGTGGCGGTAGGCGTGGGGGACGTTGACGACGATGGCCTTCGGCTGCGCCTCGGCCACCTTGCGGCCGGGGTCGCCGTTGGCGTGGAAGGTGGCGTTCAGCCGCTCGGCCACCTCGGCGGCCATGCGGATGTTGTCGTCGCCGGCCTTCAGGACGTAGAAGTACGGGCGGTTGTCGGCGACCTTCGCCCCGGCCCACACCTTGCCGACGCGGCGGGTCGGCTCCTCGCCGTCCACCGTCGGGTTGGCCCGCTCGGCGCTCTCGTAGGTGCCGGCGACGACGGCGGCCTTGTCGACCGTGCGCGCCCACGTCTTGCCGAGCAGCAGCCGGCCGGGCGGGCCGCTCGGGGCGGTGCCCTTGGCCAGCGCCGAGATGTTCGAGGTGGTGTCGTACTCGGTCAGCTCGCACGGGTACAGCAGGCCGCCGCGGAGGCTCACCGTCTTGCTGTCCTCGGGGACGGTGACGGTCAGGTCGAGCGTCTCGCCCTTCCGCGCCCCCGGCGGGATGACGGCCGACACGAGGACCAGCGAGGTGGTCTTGGTCGGGTCTTCGAGGATGTCGCGGATGTTGGTCCAGCCCTGCTTCTTCAGGCTGGTCTCGAGCATGGTCCGCCACCCGCCGGCGGGGGCGTGGCTGCCGGCGCCGGGCGGGAGGCGGTAGACCAGGGCGACGCCGCTGACGTGGACCGGCCCCATGTTGTCGGGGATGGTCTTGCTGCCGACGGTGGCGTAGGCGTCGGGGTCGATCGGCTCGTCGGAGCCGATCTGCGACCGGCCCTGTACCTTCTCGGCCGGCGTGTTCAGGCACCCGGTCGGGAGCACGGCGACGGCCGCCAGCCCGCCCCACAGGACGCTCGCCCGGAGCATACGGTTCCCCTCCGGCAGCCGGCGAGTTCCCCCGAACCCGATCCCGGCCGCCCGACCCGACTGCGGATACGGCGATTCGTCGCGGACCATACCGCGGCGTCGGATTCGGTCAAGGCCGAAGTGCGCGGCTCGGCCGAAGCCCGCCCGTTGCAGCGGGCGGGGTTTTCAGCCCCGACCGTCCCAACCGGACCCTCCCCGGCCGCCCGGCTTACCCAGATTCAGCCCCTTCTCATCGGCGTCGGGTACAATCCCCCTACGCACCGCTACGCACCGGGCCTGCCATGCAGCTGCTCCAGACGCTCGTCGACCGCGGCCTGCTCCCCGCCGCGGACCGCGGCCGCGCCGCCGATGCCATCGCCGCCAGCCCCAACTTCCCGCCCCACCAGGTGCTCGTCGACAGGGGCTTCCTCAAGGAAGAAACCCTCCTCCCCGTCCTCGCCGAGGAGTTCGGCCTCGAACTGGTCGACCTGTCGCACGCCACCGTCACCCCCGAGGTGCTCGCGGCCATGCCGCCGCGGCTCGTCCACCGCAAGAACCTGTTCCCGCTGTCGCGCCACAACGGCACCCTCGTCGTCGCCACCGGCGACCCGTTCGACGCCTACGCCCTGGACGAGCTCGCCACGCTCACCGGCCTGCACGTGCTGCCGGTGCTGGCCCCGGGCCGCGAAATCGCCCGCCTCATCAAGGCGCACTTCGGCGTCGGCGGCGACACGATCACGGCCCTCCTCGCCGAGCGCGAGGAGGAAGAGGTCGAGCTGCTGGAGAACATCGAGGCCGACGACAGCGAGCTCGCCAAGCAGGCGCAGGACGCCTCGGTCGTGAAGCTGGTGAACCAGATTCTCGTCGAGGCCGCCAACGAGCGGGCGTCGGACATCCACGTCGAGCCGGAGGAGAAGGGCCTCCGCATCCGCTACCGCATCGACGGCCTGTTGCAGCAGCAGAACGTGCCGCCGGAGATCAACCGGTTCCAGCTGGCGATCCTGAGCCGCCTGAAGATCATGGCCCGGCTGAACATCGCCGAGAAGCGGCTGCCGCAGGACGGCCGCATCAAGATGAAGGTCGCCGGCCGCGAGATCGACGTCCGCGTGTCCATCATCCCGATGGTGCACGGCGAGGGCGTCGTCATGCGTCTGCTCGACAAGGGCCGCATGGCCTTCAACCTGAAGACGTGCGGCATGCTGCCGGACATTTACGACACCTTCAAGCAGCTGATCGACCGCCCGCACGGCATCGTGCTCGTCACCGGCCCCACCGGCTCGGGTAAGTCCACGACGCTGTACTCGGCGCTGAACGAGATCAAGGACGAATCGACCAAGATCATCACCGTCGAGGACCCGGTCGAGTACCAGCAGGAAGGCATCAGCCAGATCCAGACGCACACGAAGATCGGGCTGACGTTCGGCGCCGCGCTCCGCAGCATCCTGCGCCACGACCCGGACGTGATTCTCGTCGGCGAAATCCGCGACCTGGAGACGGCCGAGATGGCCATCCAGGCGTCGCTGACGGGTCACATGGTGTTCAGCACGCTGCACACGAACGACGCGCCGAGCGCCTTCACCCGCATGATCGACATGGGCGTCGAGCCGTTCCTGGTGTCGAGCACGGTGGAAGGGGTGATGGCGCAGCGGCTGGTGCGGACGATCTGCCCGGACTGCAAGACGGCGTTCGAGCCGGACCTGGACGACCTGCCGCTGGACTTCCCGCTCCGCAAGGGCGGCGTGAAGCCGAGCCCGGAGATCGCCATCCAGCAGGGGATGGTGGAGATGATGGGCGACGCCCAGAACGGCGGCAAGCTGTGGAAGGGCGTGGGCTGCCGGGCGTGCCGGCAGGGCGGGTTCCGCGGCCGGACGGGCATCCACGAGCTGATGGTGAACAACGAGGTGATCAAGGACCTGATCGTGCAGCGGGTGAACTCGGGCGTGATCCGCCTGGAGGCGCTGCGGTCCGGCATGGTGACGCTGCGGCAGGACGGCTGGCGCAAGGTGCTCAACGGCACCACCACCGTGGACGAGGTGGGGCGGGTGACGGCTGGGGACATTAGCTAAGTTGGTAGTTGGCAGTTGGCAGTTGGTAGTCGGACGCGATCCGGCACGGCTGGCGACTACCAACTGCCAACTGCCAACTACCAACTATGCCAGACTTTACCTACGACGCCCTGAACCGCACCGGGTCGAAGACCACGGGCACCATCGCCGCCAACACCGAGCGCGAGGCCGCCATGGCCCTCGACGCCAAGGGGCTGTTCCCCACCCGCATCGCCCTCGCCCGCACCCAGGCCGCCACCGGCGGGTTCTTCAGCCGCGTCTCCGCCCGCAACCTCGCCACCTTCTACTCCCAGCTCGCCGACCTGCTCCAGACCGGCGTGCCGCTGCTGCGGTCGCTGGAGCTGCTGGAACGCCAGAGCACCAACCCCAAGCTCCAGGCCGTCGTCCGCGAGGTGCGCGGCAAGGTCGCCGACGGCACCGGGCTGGCCCAGGCCATGGCCCAGCACCCCAGCGTGTTCGACGAGCTCGCCGTCAGCATGGTCAAGGCCGGGCAGGAGGGCGGCTTCCTCGAAGACGTGCTCAAGCGCATCAGCGTCTTCGTCGAGCACCAGGAGGACATCAAGGCCAAGGTCGTCGGCGCCCTCGCCTACCCGGCCTTCCTGGCGCTGGCCGGGTTCCTCGTGCTGAACATCCTGGTCATCTTCTTCGTGCCGAAGTTCGCGCCGGTGTTCGAGAAGCTCAAGGAGAAGGACGACCTGCCCGGCCTCACCATGGCCCTCATGGCGTTCAGCGACTTCCTCCGCTCCTGGCAGGGGTTCGTCGTGGGCGTCCTCGCCGTCGTCGGATTCGTCGCATTCGTCCGCTGGACGCGCGGCAACGGCCGCGTGTGGGCCGACCGCGTCCGCATCCGGCTGCCGCTGTTCGGCAAGGTATTCCTCGCGCTGGCGCTGTCGCGGTTCACCCGCATCCTGGGGACGATGCTGCACAACGGCATCCCCATCCTGCGGGCGCTGACCATCGCCAAGGACTCCACCGGCAACCGCGTCCTCACCGCCGCCATCGAGAAGAGCGCCGAGAACGTCACCGCCGGCGAGAAGCTCGCCGACCCGCTCCGCAAGTCGGGCTACTTCCCGCCCGATGTCGTTGAGATGATTGCGATTGGGGAAGAAGCGAACACGCTCGAACGGGTGTTGATCGACATTTCGGACAGCCTGGAGAAGCGCACGGCCCGGCAGCTCGAACTCATGGTCAAGCTGTTGGAGCCGATCATGTTGCTCGTCATGGCTGGCGTCACGCTGCTGGTCGTCGCCGGGCTGCTGCTGCCGGTCTTCAAGATGGGTCAGACCGTCGGAGGGTAGTCGTAAGGTGTTGCCGCTTGCGGCTTAGCGGCGTGAACGCCGCTAAGCCGCAAGCGGCGAAACCGGGAGCGGCCCCCTGGGGGTAATCCTGAGACCGAAATGAGTCGCTCGATCGGCCGTTCTCTCATCACCGGTTAAGCCCCCCTGCGGCTATAGTTAACATTGTCCCCCCCGCCAGTACGGCCCCGCTTCTGCCGACGGACCGAAGGAGACCGCGACCATGATCCTCACCCCCGCCTCCACCGCCCTCCGCCGGGCCAACCGCCGGGCCGGCTTCACGCTCCTCGAAGTGCTGGTCGTGGTCGCCATCCTGGTCATCCTCTCCACGGTCGCGGTCATCTCGACCATGACGTACCTGGAGACGGCCCGCAAGAGCCGGGCGCAGCTGCAGTGCAAGAGCCTGGCGCAGACCATCGAGGCGTACTACGTGAACCCGCAGAGCGGGAACCAGTACCCGACGAGCCTGCAGGACCTGCTCACCCCGCCGTTCGGCGGCGGCTCGATGCTCAAGAACGGCCAGGACGACCTGGTGGACCCGTGGGGCCAGCAGTACCAGGTGCAGTTCATCCAGGGGCAGGACGGCAACCAGGTGCCGCTGGTGTACACGAACGCGAAGGACGGCACCCCCATCAGCCAGTACGGCGCGGGGCCGCTGTCCAAGATGCAGTAGCGGCCGGTCGCGGAGTTGTCGGCGCGGCGTTTCAGGACTCAGGAACGGATCCCCTACCCCACCGGTGACGCAGTGACCCGCCTTCGCCCCCGCCGCGCCGGCTTCACCCTGATGGAGACGATGGCCGTCCTGGCCATCATCCTCATCATCGCCGCGGTCACGTTCCCGACGATCAACGGCCTGAAGGGGAACGCCGACCAGCGCGCCGCGGCCGACATGGTCCGCGGCCGCATCGCCGACGCCCGCGGGCTGGCGATGGAGCGCGGCGAGCCGTACCGCCTGGCCATCAGCGCCGACGGCACCCGCATCCGCCTGGCCCCGGACACCGCCGACTTCGGCAGCCTCCCCGCGGCCGACGAGCCCGGCGCCGCCGTGACGTGCCTGGAGTCCCGGCTCGACAAGGCCACCGCCGGGCTGATCGCCGACGAGTCGGCCGACGCCCCCGCCGGCGACGGCTCGTGGGTCACGGTCGGCACGTTCCTGCCGGACGGCACCTGCCGCGAGGTCGGCTCGGTGATCGCCGTGAGCGAGGGCGGCTACCCGCCGATCCGCATCCAGCTCCGCGGCGTGTCCGGCTCGGCGCGGGTGCTGCCGAACGACAGCAAGTACGGGGGTGGGTGATGCCCCGGCCGACCGGCCGCGCCCGCCCCGGCCTCACGCTCATCGAAGTCCTCCTCGCGCTGGCCATCCTGCTCATGTCGCTGGCCGCCATCGGGCAGCTGGTGGACGTGGGCAGTAACCACGGCACCGTCGCCCAATTCCACGTCCGCGGCACCCGCCTCGCCCAGGACAAGCTCGCCGAGTGCGAGGCCGGCGTCATCGACGTCACGGCCGGCGGCGGCGGCACGTTCGAGCACGAGCCCGAGTGGTCGTGGAGTGTCGACTCGCAGCCGGAGACGGCAACGAACCTGTACCGGGTGACGGTGACGGTGAGCCGGGACGACCGCGGCAAGCCGTTCGAGGTGGTGCTGGCGCAGCTGATCTACGACCCGGCCATGACCGGCTCGGCGGCGCAGGCGCAGAAGCCGTCGCAGGCGGACGTGGACGCGGCGGAAGTGAACGGCGGGACCGGGACGCCCGCCACGGGGACCATGCCATGAGGCTGAACCGGACGCGGCGCGGCGGGTTCACCATCCTGGAGGTGATGCTGGCGAGCCTGATCGCCATCTTCCTCCTGGCGGCCCTGTACTTCGCCATGGACATCACGCTCCGCCGCACCACCATGAGCCGCGAGGCGCTCGACGCCGACAACCTCTCCCGCGCCGCGTTCAACCGCATCAACCTCGACCTGGCCTCGGCGCTGGGGCCGCTGCCGCCGAAGTCCGGCGGGAACAGCGCCGCCGGCACCCCGCCCCCGGCCTCCGACGGCGGCATGTCCGCCGACATGTCCGGCATGACAACCGGCGACCCCGCCGCGGCCGCGGCCCCGATGGCGGACCCGGCCGCGGCGCTCCCCGCGGCCGACGGCAGCACCCCCGCCCCCGCCGACGACGGCGCCGCCGAAGCCACGGTCGCGGCCCCGAAGGCGGCCGACATCTCGTTCCAGGCCGGCGTCGTCGGCACGGACAAGACGCTGACCATTTACGCCAGCGGCCTGCCGAGCTCGCTGGCCTTCACCGGCGAGCTGGCGGCGCCGACGGCGGCGCAAACGTCGAGCGACCTGCGGCGGATCACGTACTGGCTCCGCTCGGGGGGCGGGTTGTGCCGACAGGAACGGGCGTGGGTCACCGCCGACGGGGTGCGGAACTCGTCCGACCCCGACCTTTCCGACGAGGACGGTGATACCCTCGTGGACGAGGTCACCGACGTGACGTTCGAGTACTTCGACGGCGCCGGCTGGGTGACCAGCTGGGACGGCAGCACGCCGGCCGCCGACGGCGTTTCGCCGACCGGCCCGCCGCGCGCCATCCGGGTGACGCTGACGTTCGAGGTGCCGTCGAACCGGCCGGGCCAGCCGCCGCAGTCGAAGACGGCGGTGCAGGTGATCCGCGTGCCGGCGGCGCCCGGCCCGGTGACGCCGGAGATGGTCGAGCCGAGTACCGACAGCGGCGCCGTGACGCCGGACACCGGCAGCTCGACGGACCCGGCCGCGCAGGGCGCCACGCCGGCGGCCGGTGGTGCAGCCGGTGCCGGTGGTGCGGGCGGCGCTGGCGGTATGGGTCCGGGCGGCATGGGCGGGCGCGGCGGCCAGGGTGGCGGTCCTGGCGGCGCTGGCGGTATGGGTCCGGGTGGCGGCCGCGGCGGTCAGGGCGGTGGCCCTGCTGGCGGTGGCGGCATGGGCCCGGGTGGTGGCGCGGGCGGACGCGGCGGTCAGGCTGGCGGTGCGATGGGCGGACCGGGTGGCGCGGGTGGCGCCCGAGGTGGTCAGGGCGGCGGACCCGGCGGTGGCGGCGCGGGCGGTGCTGGTCCGGGCGGCGCCGGCGGCGCTCGCGGTGCGGCTCCGGGTGGCGCCGGCGGTGCTCGCGGTGGCGCGGGCGGTGCGGCTCCGGGTGGCGCCGGTGGCGCGCGGGGAGGCGCGGGTGGTGCCGCAGGCGGGGCGCGCGGCGGACGCTAACGAAACACCTGGCCGGCGGTCGGCTCGGTTCTTAACCCCGGAGGGTGTCGGCGTGTAGCCCGGGGTGGAACCCCGGGCGGCCTGCGGCGGAGTCCGTGGGGTCACGCCCCCCGGTTCCACGCCCACGCCGCCCGGGGTTCCACCCCGGGCTACACGCCGACACCCCTCCGGGGTTAAGACGCAGACACGACAGCCGCCCGCCGCCCCCACGATTCACCCCGCGAGGACCGCACCGATGAGGCTCCGCCGGCCCGCCGCCGACACCGGCCGCCGTGCCCCGCGCCGCGGGTTCGTCATCGTCGCCGTCCTCATCGTCGTCGTCGTCCTGTCGCTGGCCGCGTACCGGTTCACCGACCTGATGACCGCCGAGTACCGCGCCGCCGCCCGCTCGCAGGACTCGGCCCAGGCCCGCGCCGCCGCCCGCTCCGGCGTCCACTACGCCGCCGCGATGCTGTCCGACCCGAGCATCCTCAACGGCGAGCTCGGCGGCAACCCGTACGCCGACGGCGCCTTCTACCCGCAGCTCGTCCGCGACGGCGGCGTGGCCCGCCAGGTGGCCCGCTTCGTCCTCGTCGCCGTGCTGCCGGACGGCAACGGCGGGTACGAGCAGCGGTACGGGTGTGTCATCGACGAGGCGAGCCGGCTGAACATCAACACCCTCATCCAGCTCGACGACTCGGGGCAGCTGCTCTACGACGCGCTGATGAAGCTGCCGAACATGACCGAGGACGTGGCCGCCGCCGTCGTGGACTGGGTGGACCCCGACGACGACCCCCGCGAGGGCGGGGCCGAGTCCGACTACTACCTCGGGCTGGGGCAGCCGTACCGGTGCAAGAACGGCCCGCTGAACAGCGTCGAGGAGCTGCTGTTCGTCCGCGGGGTGACGCCGCAGGTGCTGTACGGCTCGGACCGCAACCGCAACGGGGTGGCCGACGACGACGGCAGCGGCGGCACGTTCGACCGCGGCCTCGCCGACTTCCTGACGGTGTACGGCCGCGAGATCAACACCGACTCGCAGGGCCAGCTGCGCACGAACGTGAACGAGGCCGACGACCTGCCGGGGCTGTACCAGAAGCTGACCGCCCGGCTGCCGCAGGAGCTGGCCGACTTCATCATGGCGTACAAGATGTTCGGCCTGGCCGGCACCAACAGCCGCGGCGGCACCACGGCGGCGACCGTCGCCGGCGGCCCGGCCGAGGTGAACGCGGCGGTCACGCTGACGCTGGAGACGCTGCCGGTGAACAAGCGGCGGATCACCAACTTCCTCGACCTGGTGACGGCCCGGGTGACGCTGCCGCGGGTGCCCGGGGCGCCGGCCGACACGCCGCAGATGATCGTGTCGTCGCCGCTGGCCGACCCGGACAAGTTCGCGGCCATGTTCGGCGAGCTGATGGACAAGGCGACGACGACGACGAACGTGGAGCTGACGCCGCGGATCAACCTGAACACGGCCCCGCGCGAGGTGCTGATGGCCGTCCCCAACATGACCGAGGAGGAGGCCGACGCGATCATCGCCCAGCGCGACGCGCTCAACCCGACGGACCCGGGCACGGTGACGGGCGCGTGGGTGGTGACGAGCGGGGCGGTGAGCCAGGCGACGTACCGGCGGATCGGCAAGTACGTGACCGGCCGCACGATGGTGTACCGCATTCAAGCCGTGGGGTACTTCGGCAGCGGCGGCCCGGTGGCGCGGGCGGAGGCCGTCATCGACATCAACCAGGGCGCCCCGCGGACGCTGTACTTCCGCGACCTGACCGACCTGGACACGCCGCGCGGGTTCGAGCCGCCGCGGTAGTCGCACTCCAGTTCGGTTGCCGCTTGCGGCTTCGCGCTGGGAAGCGCGAAGCCGCAAGCGGCAACCGAACCACACGACGATAGACCACACTGAACCGTAGGTGTTCCTTGTCCCGATTCCTGGCCATCGACCTCGACGCCCAGGGCGTGTTCGTCGCCGCCGCCACCGTGAAGGGGGCCGCGACGCGCCCCGAGCAGGCGCTCGCGTGGGTGCCCGGCGCCGACCACGGCCCGCCGCCGCTCTCCGCGGACACCGCCAAGGCGCTCGGCGAGGGGCTCCGCGAGCGGCTCCGGGCCGCCGGCATCGCCCCCGCCCCGGCGCTGGTGAGCGTCGGCCGCGACCGCGTCATCTTCCGCGAGGTGACGTTCCCGCCCGTGCCGCTCAGTGAGGAACCGGCCGTCGTCCGCTTCCAGGTGCTGAAGGAGCTGCCGGACAACCCCGAGGACCTGGTCCTCGACTACGCCCCGCTGCCGGACACGGCCGACGGCCAGCGCCGCGCCACCGTCGTCGTCATCCGCAAGGACATTTTCGTCGCCGTGCAGGCGATGTGCGCCGCCGCCGGGCTGCGGCTCGCCGCCGTCACCCCGCGGCCGTTCGCCGTCGCCGCCGGGCTCGCCGCTGCGGTTGCCAACGGCGAGGCCGACCGGCCGCCGGACGGGACCGACGCCGCGGTCGCCACGCTCGGGCCGGGCGGCGGCGAGTTCACCGTGGTGCGCGGCTCGGCCGTGGCGTTCACCCGCACGGTCGCGGCGCAGGTGGTGGTCAACGACGCGCTGCTGGTCGCCGAGTTGAAGCGGAACGTGGCCGTGAACCCGGGGCCGACGCCGGTCGGCGTGCTGTACGTGGCCGAGCCGGAGGGCCGCGTCGGCGGGTGGGGCGCCCGCCTGCGGCGCGCCGGGTACACCGGCGTCGTCAAGTCGTTCGACCCGCTCGTGAACGCCCCGGCGACGGTGCCCGACGAGCTCCGCGGCCGGTTCGCCGCCGCCGCCGGCCTGCTCGCCGCGAAGGCCGCCGGCGCGGTGCCGATCAACTTCGCCGCCCCGCGCCAGCCGCGGGCCGTGGCCGACCCGAAGAAGAAGCTGATGCTGATCGCCGGCGTCGCCGCGGGGCTGCTGCTCGTGGTCGGCACCGCGGTCGGGTACCTGATCGTGGACTCGGCCGACTCCCGGCTGGCGCTGCTGAACGAGGAGAAGGCCGACCTGGAGAAGCAGCTGGAGGACCTCAAGCCGGACCGGGAGCGGCTGAAGGCCGCCGACCAGTGGCGGACCCGCGAGGTGAACTACCTCGACGAGCTGTACGACCTGTCGGACCGGATGGCGGCCGACGACAAGCTGCGGGTGACGAAGGTGGAGGCCGTGGCCCAGCGGATCGAGAAGGGCGGCAAGCAGGACGCGCAGGCGACGCTGAAGCTGACCGTCGGCGTGAAGGCGCCGGAGGCGGCGTCGGCGCTGCTGTCGGCGTTCGAGGCGGACAACCGGGCGGGGAACAAGTTCTACCTCGGGTCGAAGAAGCTCGGCGGCGCCCTGACGACCGGCGAGACGGCGTACAAGCAGTCGTTCACGCTGGAGACGAAGGTGAACCACCGCGACCCGAAGGACTACACGCGGCTGCCGGCGTTCACCCCGCCGCCGCGCCGCGGCGCGTACGGCACCGCGGCCCCGCCGACCGCCGCGGCCCCGCCGACCGAAGACGAGTTGCCGTGACCGGAATGACGAATGACGAATGACGACCCGCGTCGTTCGTCATTCGTCATGGGTCCTTCCCGCACACCACCGAGCCCGCCGCGCCGATGAACGCCAGAGAACGCACCCTCGCCGCCGCCCTGATCGGGATGATCGTCCTCGCCGTCGGCGGGGCCGCCGCGTGGCTGTTCGTCCTCGTGCCGTACGCGCAGAAGACGCAGGCCGCTGACAAGCTCACCGTCGACGTCGAGAAGCTGGCCGCGGAGCTGAAGGCCGCCCGGAAGGAGGCGCCGCGCCTCACCGAGGCCCGCAAGCGGAGCCTCCCCGCCGACGCCTCGCTGGCCAAGCGCGAGTACGCCGAGATGCTGGCCCGCGTGCTCCAGAAGGCCGGCGTCGCCCCCGGCTACCGCATCACCGAGAAGTCGCCCGACCCCGCCGGCACGCCGCTGCTGCCGGGCGCGGGGAAGAAGCTGGCGTACCAGAAGGTCAGCTACGAGGTGTCGTTCGAGCGGGCCGACATGTGGAACGTCAAGGACGTGCTCGAGGGCTACTACCGGCTCAACGTGTTGCAGCAGATCACCCACCTCGACATCAAGGTGGACCCCACGCCCACCCCCGCCGGCAAGGCGAAGGTGGCCGGCGACCGGCACGACCTGATCGTCAAGCTCGGCACCGAGGCCATCATCCTCGACAACGCCGAGAACCGCCGCACGCTCCTGCCGGTGCCCACGGCGTTCGCCGCCGTCGGCGGGTGGCTCGGGTACAACGGCGTCGCCCTCAGCCCCGAGGCCGGCCGCGGCATCACCCCGATGCAGCTGGCGCCGGTGCTGGCGACGAAGACCCGCGACTACAGCCTGCTGGTGCTGAAGGACCCGTTCCACGGCCCGCTGCCGCCGCCGCCGCCGATGTCGCTCGGCCGCATCGCCGACGTGGCCGTCAAGGTGGGCGAGAAGCTCGACCCGATCCGCGTGCCGGTGGTCGCCGACGCCGACTACGTCGGCAAGGTGAGCCTGACGGCGACGGTGGAGGGCGGCCCGTTCAAGGGCACCGAGGTGAAGATCGACGACGCCCGCAAGACGCTGAAGCTGGAGCCGAAGGCCGGCGAGACGGGCACGGGCACGGTCACCGTGTACGCGAAGGCGGCGAACGGGCAGAAGGCCGAGCGGTCGTTCAAGGTGCGGGTCGACGAGCCGCCGGCGGAGAAGGAGCCGACGCCGGTGGCGGCGAAGGAGGACATCGCCGCCGACATCGTGCTGATCGGCGTGTCGATCCGGTCGGACGGGACGGCGACGGCGTTCGTGCGGGACAAGTACAACCCGCTGACGTACGAGCTGGAGGCGTCGGCCCGGCGGGTGAAGGTGATCCAGTACGAGCACCTCGGCCAGCGGAAGAAGCAGAACAAGGCGTACCGCCCGGACGCGGAGAACGGGTTCGACATCGACGACGACGGCAACACCGGGACGAAGCGGAACTTCAAGGTGGTGTCGGTGGACGACGGCGGGCTGGTGGTGGAGGACCTGAAGGCGAACGAGGCGCCGAAGGCGGCGGACCCGAAGGCGGCGAAGGGCGGCCCGGTGAAGGGCGGCCCGCCGCTGCTGGTGAAGGCGCCGCCGCTGGTGAAGGCGCCGCCGGCCCCGGCGGACGGGCTGGCGGGCGCGGTGGGGTTCGCGTCGGTGGTGCGGCCGAAGGTGACGGGTCCGGTGCTGTACCGGTGGGCGCCGGGCCAGTCGCTGGCGAAGCTGACGCCGCTGTCGGCGGCGGAGGCGAAGCGGGTGCTGGCGCGGTCGGCGGCGACCGGCCCGGTGGGCGCCGCGGCGGTGTCGGCGCCGTCGTCGGACGACCCGATCGTGGCGCCGCCGAAGGGGAACTGACCGCCGAAGTGACTTGTCGGGTGTCGTGTGATACCATCGGGCGATGGCCGCGCCCGACCCCCTCGCCACCCGCGACCCCGACCCCGGCGCTACCGCCGCGCCCGACGACCCCCTCGCCACCCACACCCCCGACGCCGCCGCCACCGGCACCCCCGCCCCCGCCGGCGGGTACGTCCTCGGCGACGAGATCGCCCGCGGCGGCATCGGCGTCGTCTACCGCGCCGCCGACACCGGCCTCGGCCGCGAGGTCGCCGTCAAGGTGCTCCAGGACCGGTTCGGTGCCGCGTCCGGCACCGCCCGCCGGTTCGCCGACGAGGCCCGCATCACCGGCCGGCTCAGCCACCCCGGCATCCCGCCCGTCCACGCCTTCGGCACCCTCCCCGACGGCCGGCCGTTCCTGGCCATGAAGCTCATCAAGGGCGACACCCTCGCCGAGCTGCTCGCCCGCCGCCCCGACCCCGCCGCCGAGCGCGGCCGGTTCGTCGCCGCGTTCGAGCAGGTGTGCCAGGCCGTCGGCTACGCCCACAGCCAGGGCGTCATCCACCGCGATCTGAAGCCGGCGAACGTGATGGTCGGGGCGTTCGGCGAGGTCCAGGTCATGGACTGGGGGCTCGCCCGCGACGGGACTGACGAAGGCCGAATGACGAATGACGAAGCCCCGACGCGCGAGTCGTCGTTCGTCGTTCGTCATTCGTCGTTGACCCAGGCCGGTGCCGTCATGGGCACGCCGGCGTTCATGCCGCCGGAGCAGGCGCGCGGCGACACCGACCGCATCGACGCCCGCAGCGACGTGTTCGGGCTCGGCGCCGTCCTGGCCGTCGTGCTCACCGGCCAGCCGCCGTTCGCCGGCCCCACCGCCGAGACCACGTGGGCGGCGGCCACCCGCGGCGAAGTGGCCGACTGCTTTGCCCGACTCGACCGGTGCGGCGCCGAGCCGGAACTGATCGGGCTGTGCCGGCGCTGCCTCAGCCCCGACCCGGCGGGGCGGCCGGCCGACGGCGGCGAGGTGGCGCGCGCCGTGGCCGGGCTGCGGCAGGCGGCCGACGACCGCGCCCGCCGGGCGGAACTCGAGCGCACCCGGGCCGAGGTGCGCGCCGCCGAGGAGCGGAAGCGGCGGCGGGCGCGGCGGCTGCTGGTGGCCGCCGGGCTGGCGATCGTCGCCGGGCTCGCGGCCGTGGCGTGGCGCGCGGAGCGCGCGGAGACCGCCCGCGCCGCCGAGCTTCAAGCCCGTCGGCTGACCACCGAGCGCGACGTACTCGCCGCGCTCAACGAGGCCGAGGCGCTCCGCGCCGAAGGGGCGCGGCAGGCCGACGACCCCGCGCGCTGGGCGCTCACCCTCACCGCCGCCCGGTCCGCCCACAAGCGCGCCGCGGCGCTGCTGGCGGCCGGCGACCCGACCGACGAGCTGACCGCGGCGGTCGCCGCCGCCGCCGCCGGGCTCGACGCCGACGACCGCGACCGCGCCCTCCTCGCCGAGCTCGACCGGATCGCCGACGAGAACGACATCCGGTTCATCATGCCGGTCACGATCACCGACCGCGTGTCGGTGCGGTACGCGGCCGCGTTCCGGGCCGCGGGGATCGACCCCGGCGCGGCCGAGCCGGGCGGCGTGGCGGCGTGGCTGAAGGGGCACCGGTTCCGCGACCGGCTGACCGCCGCGGTGCGGGCGTGGCGCAGCGCCGCCCCACTGGTGGAGCCCGGCTCGCCGCCGCCCGCCGGGGGCGCGGCCCCGCCGCGCCTGCGCGACCGACTCCGTGCCGTCCTCCTGTTGGCGACGGACGACCCGTTCACCCGCGAGTGGTGGGCGGCGGCCGAGCGGCCGGACGAACCGAAGCTGCGGGCGCTACTGACGCGCCCGGAGGTGGCGCGGATGTCGGCCCGGGAGCTGGGGGTGTTGGCCGAGGGGTTGGCGGACGGGTCTGGTGGCACGATCCTGGCCGTTCAGGCCGAGCTCGCCCGGGTCGCCTACGAGCGTGCCCCGGGCGAGTTCTGGGCGCACATGCGGCTGGGGTTCCGCAGTTCCGAACCCGATGACCCGGAGATCATCCGCCACTTCACCGCCGCCGTCGCCGCCCGCCCCCGCAGCGTGGCCGCCCGGCTGGCGCTGGGGATGGCGCTCAAGGAGGCCCGGCCGGACAGCCCGGACGGCGGCCGCCTCGTCCGCTCGGCAGTCGAGCTCGACCCCGCGTCGCCGTGGCCACACATCCTCATCGGCACGTCGGGCGCCTTCGCCGCGGACTACGACGAAACCGTCGCGGCCCTGCGCCGGGCCGTCCAGCTCGACGCCGACCTGGCGTTCTTCATGATCACCGTACTGTACAGCGAAATGGTCGCCGGCAGCCGCGGAGTGAAGGCGCTGACCCCGGTCGAGCTGGCCCGGGCGTGCGACGAACTGATCGCCGCCCGGCCCGATCACCCCGGCGGGTACGACTTCCGGGCGAAGGTGCGGGTGGCCGCCGGCGACAACCGCGGGGCGCTCGCCGACCTGCGGGCGTCGGCGGCGCGACCGAAATCCGGCTACGCGGGCCGGTCCCTCTCCCAGTTCCAGCACGTACAGCTCGAGCAGCTTGCCGGGTGGGAGGCGAAGCTACCGGCCGTCCTCCGCGGCGAGCTCCGGCCGGCGACCCCGGCGGAGTGGTTCCAGCTGGCCCGGTACTGCGCCACTTTCGAGCACCGCTACGCCCTCGCGGTCCGGTTCGCGACCGAGGCCGGGGCCGAGCGGCCGACGGTGGACGTGGTGCAGGCGGCCGGTTGGGCGGTGCAGGCGGGGTTCGGGCTCGGGGCCGACGGGCCGGGGCTGTCGGTCGAGGAGCGGGCTCGGCTGCGGCGGCAGGCGCTGGACGTGCTCCGAACGGCGCGGACGAAGGGCGGCCCGATCGCGACTCTCATCGGCCCGGTGGCCCGCACCACGCGAACCCTGGCCCCGACCCGCGACCCGGTGGCGCTGGCCGCGTTGCCCGCCGACGAGCGCGAGGGGTGGGTCCGCTTCTGGGCCGAGCTGGCGGCGTCACCGCCTCCTCCGCCGCCGGCCCCGCCGCCGCGCGAGGTGAAGCGGTAGCGGGTGAGAACGCGAAAAGCCCGGGGACGGCCGTCCCCGGGCTTCGCATGTCGAGGTGCTTGGCCGGCGCTCACGCGCTCTTCTTCCCCGGCTTCTTCTCGAACAGCTTCCGCTCGCCGCGCACCACGTCCGGCGTGATCAGGTACTTCCCCTTGTGCTCCATGTCCGGCAGCTCGTACATCACGTCCATCATCACCTCCTCCACGATCGACCGCAGCCCGCGCGCCCCCGTCTCCCGCGCCTTCGCCAGCCGCGCGATCTCCGTCAGCGACTTCGGGTCGAACTCGACCTCCGCCCCCTCCATCTCGAACAGCTTCTGGTACTGACGCACCAGGGCGTTCTTCGGCTCCGTCAGGATGCGAATCATCGCGTCCTCGTCCAGCGGGTCCAGCGGCGCCAGCACCGGCAGCCGGCCGATGAACTCGGGGATCATCCCGAACTCGATCAGGTCGTCCGCCGTCACCTGGCTCAGCAGCTCGCCGACGCTCCGCTCCTTCTGCCCCTCGTTCACCGCCCCGAACCCGATCGACTTCCGCCCCAGCCGCCGGCTGATCGTGTCGTCCAGCCCCACGAACGTCCCGCCGCAGATGAACAGGATGTTCGACGTGTCCACCTGGATGTACTGCTGCTCCGGGTGCTTCCGCCCGCCCTGCGGCGGCACGTTGCTCACGGTGCCTTCGAGCATCTTCAGGAGTGCCTGCTGCACGCCCTCGCCGCTCACGTCGCGGGTGATCGACACGTTCTGCGACGTCTTGGCGATCTTGTCGATCTCGTCGATGTAGATGATGCCGCGCTGCGCCGCCTCGATGTCGAAGTCGGCCGCGTGGAGGAGCTTCAGGATCAGGTTCTCCACGTCCTCGCCGACGTACCCGGCCTCGGTGAGCGTGGTGGCGTCGCCGATGGCGAACGGCACGTCGAGCACCTTGGCGAGCGTGCGGGCCAGGAGCGTCTTGCCGCTGCCGGTCGGGCCGATGAGGAGGATGTTGCTCTTCTCGACCTCGACGTCCTTGACGCCGCTCTCGCCGAGGGAGAGGCGCTTGTAGTGGTTGTGGACGGCGACGGAGAGCGCCTTCTTGGCGCGCTGCTGGCCGATGACGTACTGGTCGAGCCGCTCCTTGATGGAGCGCGGCGACGGCGTGTTGGAGCTGCTCTGCTTGGGGCCGCCGCGGCGCTTCTTCTCCTGGTCGATGATCGACTGGCAGAGCTCGATGCACTCGCCGCAGATGTAGACGTCGCCGGGGCCTTCGACGAGCGGGCCGACGTCGCGGTGCGAGCGGCGGCAGAACGAGCAGTAGGCGTTGCGGTTCCGGCCGGCCGTACCGGGCGGCTTGCGGGCGCCGGTGTCGGTGGGGGTGCGGTCACCAGCCATGCGGGGTCCCCAGGGCAGGGTTCGGGGGGAGTGATTGGGGCGGCGGCGCCGGTCAGCGGGCCGGGGCTCGGCGTCGGGGAAGTACCCCGACTTCAGGCTAATCATACCGCGACCGGATTCGGGCGCGACACGGGTTCTGAATAACTGTCCTAATCGGTTTCGGGCGACGGCCCGACCCTGCGGGTTCTGCCCCGCGGGCCGGATGCGGCAGAATCGCCGGTTACGTCGGCCGGGGCGGGGGTTGTGGGTCGTCGAAGTAGTCGTCGGGGAGCGGCCCCGGCAGCGTCGGGTTCGGGGGCGCGGGCGGCGCCGGGGCCGTGTCCAGTGCCGCCGGACTCTTGGTTTCGACAGCCGAAGCCGGGCCTTTCAGCCTGGCGGCGGCCTTCTGGCGGAGGCGGGCGTACTCCTCCTCGGTGATCTCGCCGCGCTCCAACATGCCGCGGAAGCCGGTCAGCTCGGCGGCGCCGTCGGCGGTGCCGGGGGCGAGCCCGCTCTTCCGCCAGCGGTCGACGAAGTAGATGACGACGCCGCCGGCGAGCAGTGCGGCGGCGATGGCCAGGGAGGCGTAGAGGAGTTCGGGCTTTTCCCAGGGCGTGCCGGGCGGCTTGCCGCCGGCTTGCGCGAACAGGGAGAGCAGCGACGACGACATCCGGGCGCCTCGGGTGCGGGCGTGGCGTCGTCAAGGGTAGCCCAAACTGCCCCGGCGGGAAAGCCCGCCCCGCTTACGGTGTGGTCAGGAGATCATCCCAGCCGGCTGCGGTCGGGATAGCGTCGAACATCCGTTCGAGCCGGTCGCGGTCGGCGATAGCGGCCAGGGAGGCGTCGACGGCGGCCGGCGGCGGGCCGAACTGACGCGTACCGAACCGTGTCACGAACCGCCGGGCCTCTTCGACCTGTCCTTCCACTTTCCCTTCGGCTTGGCCCACAACCTTACCCCGCCGGAGGATCAGTTGGTACGTCGTCGAGTCTTCCAGGGTCATGCTCAGTCCCTCGTAGATGGCCCGGACTTTCTCCTCATCATACCGCAAGCCGCACAGGATGAACTGGCTCCGAACAGCACCTTCGCCAGGTGCGGCGGCACGTCCGGCTCGGTCAAGCGGTCGCGGAATCGCTCGACCGCCCCGTCCAGATTCCCGGCGGCCGCGTTCGTCAGCACGGCCAGCGGGGCCAGCCCGGGGCCGGCGCTCAGGAACGACGCCACCGACTCCGCCCAGACGCGCACCACCGTGTACCCAAACGTCAGGTGCGGGGTCGGGCCGATCGCCAGTGCCAGCGTGCCGGTCAGGTCGGTGGCGTTCGCCTTCGGCCGCAGCAACACCAGCACCGAGTAGGTCGGCAGCCCTGTCGCGCCGAACGCGGCGACGTTGTACCGCAGCAGCTCGGCGGGGATGCCGAGGCGGCCCGAACTCTCGAACTCGACGTGGACGGCGAACGGCGGCGCGGCGTTCACCCGGAACAGCCGGTCGGCTTGCAGTGTCGTCGAGAGGTCGGTGTCGATCAACTCCGCCGGCCCGGTCGGCAGCCCGGCCCGTGCGGCGAGGAACGCCGCCCAGTCCGGGACGTGGTCCAGCACCAGCGACTTCAGCGTCGTGTCGTACTCCTTCGCCACACCCGCGCCCTCCCCGATCACCCTTGTCGGCCCCCGACTCCAGGTTGGTTGCGGCACTTCCGCGAAGTTCCCGGCGGCTCGCGCCCGGTCGCGCGCCTTCCGCGCCCCGGCGCGGTGGCGCCGGTCGGCGGGTCGACTGTCGGCGGTTCCGCCGGCGAAACCGGCCCGGAGCCCGCGACCGGCCGCGGGAATGAGGTAAGCTGAAGGGGACGTGCGGCTCGGAACGGACCCAACTTGACGGTTTTTCCGGCGGCCGTATAATTCGCAGTGCGTCAACGGATTGGCGCACCGACCCTGAGGCTCAGGAGAGAGCCGCGGCACCCGTCGAGGCCCGCCCCCCACCCCACGGCAATTCTCCCCCACCGGCCGCCAGGCACCGCCCGGCGCGACCGACCCGACCGGGGACTGCCGGCTCCACCGAAGCCCGGGGATCACGGGACCACGACACCACGCCGAAGGCCGATCGACCCGCGGACCCGTACCGACCGCCGACGCCCCCGTCCCGCCCCGATTCGCCCGGCCGACCTTCCGGCCGCGGCGGGACGCCGCCCGCCGGCAACCGCAGGTGACACGTGCCGTCCGACCCGGTGGAGCTCACCCGCCAGATCAAGGCCTCGTGCGACATCGCCGATGTCGTCGGCGGGTACCTCACGCTCGTGCCGGCCGGCCCGGTCTTCAAAGCCATCTGCCCGTTCCACACCGACAGCCGCCCCTCCCTGGACGTCGACAGCCGCCGCCAGCGGTACAAGTGCTGGAGCTGCGGGGCGCACGGCGACGTGTTCAGCTTCGTCGAGCACATGGAGAAGGTCGGGTTCCGCGAGGCCCGCGAAATACTCGCCAAGAAGGCCGGAATCAAGCTCGACGAGCAGCCGTCGCCCCAGGACCAGGCCCGCAGCCGGCTCCTCGGCGTCATGCGCTGGGCCGCCGAGCTGTACCAGACGAACCTGCTCAACTCCCCGGACGCGGCCGCCGCCCGCACCTACGTCGGCGAGCGCAAACTGAGCGGCAAGACGACCCGCGACTTCGGCCTCGGCTACGCCCCGCTCGGCGGCGACTGGCTCGTCCAGCGCGCCCATATCGACCGTGTGCCGCCCGAACTCCTGGTCGAAGTCGGCCTCCTCGGCAGCCGCATGGAGGGCCGCGGCTTCTACGACCGCTTCCGCGACCGGGTGATGTTCCCGATCCGCGACGTCCAGGGACGGGCCATCGGCTTCGGCGGGCGGATCATGCCCGAAAGTCCCCTCCTCCCCCGCGCCCCGAAGTATTACAACTCCACCGAAACGCCGCTGTTCTCGAAGTCGGACGTGCTCTACGGGCTGGACCTCGCCCGCCACGCCGGCCACGCCGCCGGGTACCTCGCCGTGGTCGAGGGCTACACCGACGTGATGATGGCCCACCAGTGCGGGGTGCCGCAGGTCGTGGCCACGATGGGCACCGCCCTCAACGCCCGGCACGTCGCCCAGCTGCGGCGGTACGCCCCCAAGGTGGTCCTCGTCTACGACGCGGACGCCGGCGGCATGACGGGCGTGGACCGGGCGCTGGAACTGTTCGTGTCCGAGAGCGTGGAACTCGCCGTCGCTACCCTGCCCGACGGGCTCGACCCCTGCGATTTGCTTGTCCGACCCGAAGGAGTGGGTACGTTCAACAAGGTCCTGACCGGCGCCGAGGACGCCCTCGACTTCGCCTTCCGCCGCCTCCTCGGCGACGCCGGGGCGCCGTCCGTCGAGGTGAGCCGGAGCGTGCTGGACCGCATCCTCGGCGTGATGGTGAAGTCGGCCAGCTGGAACGCGAAGGGCGCGTACCCGACCGAGCTGCGGGTGAAGCAGGAACTCATCATGACCCGGCTGTCGTCCCGCCTGGGGCTGAAGCTGGAGACCGTGTGGGCCCGGCTCGGCGAGTTGAAGCTCGACTACCGCCGCCACGAAGCCGAGCAGGCCCGCCGGGCGGCGCCGGCGCCGCTGGTGCAGGCGTCCGCGGCCCGGACCACGGCGGCGCCGCCGGCGGCGAAGCGGGCCGGCCCCGCGGAGGCGTGCGAGAAGCAGCTCGTGGAGCTGCTGCTGGCCGACCCCGGGCTGGTGCCCACGGCCGCGCTCGCCGTGACGCCGGACGTGATCTCCCACAGCGGGCTGCGGCGGCTGCTCGGCGAGATGTACGCCATCCAGGCCGCCGGCGCCGTCCCCGACCTGGACGCCCTCCGCGAGCGGCTGGCCGACCGCCCGGACCTGTACGACGCGGCCCAGAAGCTCCACTTCGTCGGCACCTCGATGGGCCGCGAGCCGGAGGAGCGGGCCGAGTGGCTGAACCGTGTGCTGACGCGGTTCAGTGATTTGAAGGCCGAGGCCGACCGGCGGCGGGTGCGGGACGCGCTCGCCGCCGGGGCCGACGACGCCACCGAGCTGCTCCGCCTCCTCCAGGGGCGGGGGCGGTTGCCGGACTGACGAGTGCGGAGTGCGGAGTGCGGAGTGCGGAGTCGAAGACAGCAGTTCTTCACGCCGCACGCCGCACGCCGCACGCCGAACTTCCCAAGGGAGCACCACGGATGGGCGCCACCGTCACACGATCCACCCGCCGCCGGCCCGCCGCCGACGGCACTGTGGGAGGGGTTCGGATGGACTGGAAAGCGGACGAGACGCTCCTGGCGCTCATCAAGCGCGGCAAGGAGTCCGGCTCGCTCACCTTCGACGAGGTGAACCAGGCGCTGCCGGAACTCTCGGAGCCCGAGCGGCTCGCCGAGGTCCAGGAGCTCCTCGAGCAGTACGGCATCAGCCTCATCGACGAGGCCGACACCGAGGAGGCCGACGAGAACCCGGCCGCCGTCACCGCCGAGCTGCTGGCCGAGGCCGAGCTCGCCCCCGCCTTCGAGGACTCCGACGGCGACGGCCGCCACATCGACGACCCCGTCCGCATGTACCTCACCCAGATGGGTGAGATTCCCCTGCTGACCCGCGACAAGGAAATCGCCCTCGCCCGCAAGATCGAGGTGACCCGCCGCCGCTTCCGCCGCAAGGTGCTGGAGTGCGACTACGCCATGCGGCAGGTGGTCGAGACGCTCAAGCGCGTCATGTCCGGCGACCTGCCGTTCGACCGCACCATCAAGGTGAGCCAGACCGAGAACCTGGAGAAGGACAAGATCCTCCAGCGGATGCCGCACAACCTGCGGACGCTGGAGCCGCTGATGGAGCACAACGTCGAGGACTTCCAGCGGATGACCGACGACCGCACCGAGAGTGCGGAGCGCGAGGGGCTGCGCGAGCGGCTGCGGCTGCGGCGGCGGAAGACCGTCACGCTCGTCGAGGAGCTGTCGATCCGGACGCAGAAGGTCCAGCCGCTGATGAAGAAAATGGAGCAGATCGGCGGGCGGATGACGGAGCTGGAGGAGGGCGTGACGGCGCTGCGCGGCAACCGCGCCGCCCGCGAGGAGAAGGCCAACCTGGAGAAGGAGCTGCAAGACTTGCAGCTCATCACCCTGGAGGAGCCGGCGAGCCTGCGGAAGCGCGTGGCCGTGATGAAGCAGCGGTTCCTGGAGTACGAGCAGGCGAAGCGTGAACTGTCGGGCGGCAACCTGCGGCTGGTCGTGAGCATCGCCAAGAAGTACCGCAACCGCGGGCTGTCGTTCCTCGACCTGATCCAGGAAGGCAACACGGGCCTGATGCGGGCGGTGGACAAGTACGAGCACCGCCGCGGCTTCAAGTTCAGCACGTACGCCACGTGGTGGATCCGGCAGGCGATCACGCGGGCGATCGCCGACCAGGCGCGGACGATCCGCATTCCCGTCCACATGATCGAGACGATGTCGCGGCTGCGGAACGTGTCGAAGGCGCTGCTGCAGCAGCTCGGCCGCGAGCCGACGATCGAGGAGACGGCGAAGGCGGCGAACATCACGTACGAGGAGTGCAAGCGGGTCCTGAAGATCAGCCGGCAGCCGATCAGCCTGGACCGGCCGGTGGGGGAGAGCGAGGACTCGTACTTCGGCGACTTCATCGAGGACGACTCGGTGGAGAGCCCGGTGAGCGCCGCGGCGAACGAGATGCTGAAGGACAAGATCGAGGGCGTGCTGAAGACGCTGACGTACCGCGAGCGCGAGATCATCAAGCTCCGCTACGGTCTGGGCGACGGCTACACGTACACCCTCGAAGAGGTCGGCCGCATCTTCAAGGTGACGCGGGAGCGGGTGCGCCAGATCGAGGCGAAGGCGGTGCGGAAGCTCCAGCACCCGGTGCGCAGCCGGCAGTTGGAAGGCTTCCTCGACGCGGCCCGCCAGCGGGGCTGAGTTGTGGGTGAGGCGAGCGGCCCGCGTGAGCGGGCTGTTCCTGAGCACACTAGATGCGATCAGGAACAGCCCGCTCACGCGGGCCGCTCGCCTGCGCGAGCGGTCGTCGCGCCGTAGAATGCCCGCAAAGGAGCCGGCCGCCTATGTCCGTCACCAGCACCCTCCGCGAGTGCCACCGCCTCCGCAAGCACCTCAAAGCGCTCCAGGAAGAGATCGACCGCGGCCCCCGCGTCCTCAAGGCCCAACAGGCGCGCCTCGCCGCCGAGGAGCAGGCCCACAAGGACCACCACGAGACGATCAAGAAGCTGAAGCTCAAGCAGCGCGACGACGAGGGCACCCTCAAGCAGACCGACGCCCGCCTCGTCAAGCTCGGGCAGCAGCTCCTCGGCATCTCCGTCACCAAGGAGTACGAGGCCAAGCAGTCCGAGATCCGCCAGGCGACCGACCTCAAGAACCAGCTCGAAGAGACGATCCTCGCCACGATGACCGACCTCGACGCGCGCACGGCCGCGATCCCGGCGGTCGAGAAGCAGTGGGCCGACGCGCAGGCGGAGTTCAAGGAGTCGCAGGCGGACGCGGCCGACCGGCTGGCGCGGATGCAGGCCGACCAGAAGGAGTCGCAGGCGGCGCTGGCCGCGGCCGAGGCGCAGCTGCCGGCGAACGTGAAGGCGATCTACGACGCGCAGGTCAGGGGCCGCGGCCCGGACGCGATGGCGGCGCTGAAGGGGAAGGTGTGCCAGGGCTGCCGCGGGTCGGTGACGGACCAGAAGATCTACGAGCTGCAGTCCGGCGGGTACGTGCCGTGCCCGAACTCCGCCTGCGGCCGGCTGCTGTACCCGGCCGAGTAACGCCGGCCGTTCGCCCCAATCCACAGACCGAGCCGAACCATGCTCACCAAGTGGAAGTACATGACCCAGCAGTTCTCGACTGAGGGGTTGTCGGTGGACGTGGTGGTGGAGCGGCGGCACGCCGAGATGAGCCTGATGGGCGAGTACGGCTGGGAGCTCGTGTCCGCGAACGTGTTCCGCAGCCCCGACACGGGGCTGGACACGGTCATCCTCTTCTACAAGAAGCCGGTGTCGGACGTGGTCGCCACGCCGGCGCCGCGCGGGCGCTGAGGATCGCCGCCCGCGGCGGTGCAGCGCCGCGAGCGGCGACCGAACTACTCGATCGTCCACAGCGTCACACTGTCGCGGTCGCGGACGAAGACGTGCTTGCCGTCCACCACCGGGTACGCGTACGTGCCGCCGTCGGCGACGCGGTACCTGGCCAGCTCCTTGTACTCGGCCCCGGCCGCGTCCAGCACCACCAGCTGGCCCGCCGGCGTCAGCGTGAACAGCGCCGAGCCCGCCACCACCACCGACCCGTAGCCGCCGCCGCCGCCCTTGCCGCCGAAGCCGCCCTTCCCGCCCTTGCCCGGCTGCGGCGCCGCCGTGCCGCCCGCGGCCGCCGGCCGGCCCGTCCACGCCGTCTTGCCGGTCGCGGTGTCGATGGCGAAGACGGTGCCGTCCTGGGCGATGTTGAACAGCCGGCCGCTCGCCACCGCCGGGCTGCCGTACTGCACCGGGTTCTCGTCGTTGGCCCACAGCTTCGTCGCCTCCAGCGCGTCGCCCTTGCGTTCGAGCTTCATCGCGGTGTTGGCCTTGCCGCTGCCGCCGTACATCACCACCGGCCCGGCCGTCACCGGCGTCGAGGCGTTATACTTGCTGCTGAACGCCGCCTGCCACAGCATCTTGCCGTCGGTCAGGCCCACCGCCGACACGGTGCCCGTCGTCTCGGCCACGACCGCCTTCAGGCCGCCGACGTCCACCACCGTGGGCGAGGCGTACTTGGTGCCGTCGGACGCCCACCGCCAGCGCTCGGCGCCGGTGGCCAGGTCGAACGCGACCACCGCCCCGCCGCCGTCGCCGCCGACCTGCACGACGCACAGCCCGCCGGCGACCAGCGGCGAGCACGACGCGCTGAACCCGGGTACGCGGCCGGTGTTCTCCTTCTTCCACAATTCCTTCCCGGTGGAGGCGTCGCGGCACACCAGGACGCCCTGCACGCCGAACGTGACGACCTTGCCGTCGGCCACGGCCGGCGACGACCGCGCCGCCGGGTACCCGCTCGCCGGGCCGCCCGCGGGGGTGGTCTTGTAGCCCTCCTTCCACAGCACCTTGCCGGTGGCGGCGTCGAGGCAGCGGAGCACCTCCTGGCCGTCTTCCCAGCCGAAGGCGTACAGCTTGCCGCCGGCCAGCGCCGGGGTAGCGACGCCCTGGCCGACGGGCACGGTCCAGCCCTTCTTGAGCTCCTTCGGCCACGCGGCCGGGGCGGTGAAGCCGGCGGCGACGCCGTCGCCGGCGGGGCCGCGGAACTGCGGCCAGTCGGCGGCGACGGCGGGGAGTGTGAGTGCGAGTGTGAGTGCGAGTGCGATCCGACGCGCGGGCATGGCGGGCCTCCTGGGGGCTGGCGGTAACAAACGCGGCGGGTGGTGAGAAGGCGATGAACGAACGGGTCGCCGGCGCGGCCGCGCCGCCCCTACACTAAACGAGCCCGCCATCATCCCCGCGACCCGCGTTCATGCCGGACCCCGTCCTCACCGCCGCCGGCCTCACCAAGGACTACGGCTCCTTCCGCGCGCTCGACGACCTGAACCTGACGGTCGCCCCCGGCGAGGTCGTCGGCCTCCTCGGCCCCAACGGCTCGGGCAAGAGCACGGCCCTGCGCATCATGCTCGGGTTCCTCCGCCCCACCGCCGGCCGCGCCACCCTCGCCGGGTTCGACTGCTGGAACCAGGGCGTCCAGGCGCGCCGGAACGTCGCGTACCTGCCGGGCGAACTGCGGCTGTACGAGACGATGACCGGCCGGCGGCTGGTGCGGTTCCTCGCCGGGCTGCGCGGCGACACGCCCGGCCCCGAGGTGGACGCGCTCGCCAAGAAGCTCGACATCGACGTCGACCGCCCGCTCACGCACATGAGCAGCGGCATGAAGCGGAAGGTGGCGCTGCTGACGGTGCTGGTGCCGAAGGTGCCGCTCATCATCCTCGACGAGCCGACGAACACCCTCGACCCGACGATGCGCGACGAGCTCCTCGACCAGCTGGCGGCGGCGAAGGCCCGCGGGCAGGCGGTGCTGTTCTCGTCGCACGTGCTGCAGGAGGTGGAGGCGGTGTGCGACCGCGTCGCCGTGCTGCGCCGCGGCAAGCTCGTTCACCTCCAGTGCATGGCCGACCTGCGCGGCGGGCGGGCCGTGTCCGCGACGCTCACCGGCCCCGCTCCGGCCGCCGGCCCCGACGGCGCGGCGCTGCCGACGGACGCGGTCGCCGACGGCCGGCTGAGCCTGACGTACCGCGGCCCGCTGCCGGCGCTGCTGGACTGGCTGGCGCGCCAGCCGCTGACCGACCTGCGCGTCGAGCCGCAGGGGCTCGGGCCGATCTACCGCCGGTATCACGGATGAAGGGGTGGAGGGGTGAAGGGGTGAAGGGGTGATAACCGGGTGTCTTCGTCACGCCTTCACCCCTTCACCCCTTCACCCCTTCATGCGATCCGAACCCGCCTCGCGAGTACCCATGACGCTGATCCTGTTCCAAAAACTCCTCCGCGACAGCCGCACGGCCCTCATCGTGGTGTGCGTGCTGCTGTTCCTCTTCTCCGCCATGTGGGTGAAGATTACGCAGCGCGTCACGGGCGAGATCACCCCGTTCTTTAACATCATCTCCCGCGTCGCCCGGCTCCCCGAGAACGCCTTCCGCGACGTGCTGTTCCGCGGCCCCGGCAAGGTGTCGCAGGCCGTCCTGGGCGGCGGCGACGTGCAGTTCCAGGAGCCGGACGACTTCCTGGCCGTCGGCCTCATGCACCCCATCGTCATCATCCTGTGCTCGGTGTGGGCCGTCGGCCGGGCCGCGGGGGCCGTCGCCGGCGAGGTGGACAAGGGGACGATGGAGTTGCTGATGTCGCAGCCGGTGCCGCGGAGCCGGCTGATCCTCGCGCACCTGATGGTGGACGCCGTTGCGATCCCGCTCTTGTGCCTGAGCCTCCACGCCGGCACGCGCGCCGGCCTGTGGCTGGTGGGGGACTTCAAGCCCGACTACACCGCGGTGCGCGAGTTCCTGGAGAAGAACGGCTCGCCGGGAATGGTCGCGCTCATCCCGACCGACGACCGGACCATCACCCCGGACGTGTCGCGTCAGCCGCTCGCGCTGGTGAACACGGCGGCGCTGATGTTCGCGCTCAGCGGCCTGACGATGGCGCTCTCGGCCGCGGGCCGCAGCCGGTGGAAGGTGGTGGGGTACGGCGTGCTGGCCGGCGTGCTGATGTTCGCGGCGAACGTGCTCGGCCAGCTGTGGGACGCCGCCGGGTGGGTGCGGCCGTTCTCCGCGTACTTCTACTACCAGCCGCAAAAGATCATGCTGCGCGGGGGCGACTGGACGGCCGACCCGTTCGGCGTCGCGGGGGTGCCGGTGGTGCCGGTGCTGCTCGCGGCCGGGGCGCTGGGGTACGCGCTGGCGCTGTGGGTGTTCACGCGGCGGGATTTGCCCGCGCCGCTGTGAGGTGGTGAATCATGCCCGCGCTCCCCGACCCGACGGCGCCGTTCGTCGCCATCGACTTCGAGACCGCCGACCACGGCCCCGACAGCGCCTGCGCCGTGGGGCTGGTCCGCGTCGAGGGGTTGGAGGTCGTCCGCCGTGAGGTGGCGCTCATCCGCCCGCCGCGGAGCTACGTGCGCTTCACCCACATCCACGGCCTGACGTGGGAGGCACTCAAGGACGCCCCGCCGTTCGCCGACGTGTGGCCGACGCTGGCGCCGGTCCTGGACGGCGCCGCGGCGCTGGTGGCGCACAACGCGTCGTTCGACCGGCGGGTCCTGCTGGCGTGCTGCGCCGCGGCGGGGCTGCCGGCCCCGGCGGCGCCGTTCGTGTGTACCGTCCACGTGGCCCGGCGGACGTGGAAGCTGCGGCCGAACGACCTGCCGAGCGTGTGCCGCCGGCTCGGCATCGGCCTGACGCACCACGACGCCGGCTCCGACGCCGAGGCGTGCGCCCGCATCCTCATCGCGGCGCTGGCCAACGGGCGATCGCCCGGGCCGCAAACTCCGGCTATCTTCTGACGCCGCCGGGGCTTGCGCCCCGGTCCAACGCCCGCCGATTCCTTTCCCCTTGCCGCGTGCCGCCGCGCACCGGTAGCATTATTCGGTTCGGTCCCGACCACGACCACGCCGGTGACCATGCAGCCGAAGCCGAAGCCCGCCGCGTTCCACGCCGCCCCGACGTTCGACCCCACCAACCCGTTCATCGTCCAGGGCGACCGGTCCGTCCTGGTGGAGGTGGACAACCCCCGGTACGCCGAGGCCCGCGACGCCCTCGCGCCGTTCGCCGAGCTCGAGAAGAGCCCCGAACACATCCACACCTACCGCATCAGCAACCTGTCGCTGTGGAACGCCGCCGCCGCCGGGTTCACCGCCGACCAGATGGTCGAGGTGCTCGCCCGGTACACCAAGTTCCCGATCCCCGCCAACCTCCCCGCCGACATCGCCGAGACGGTGTCGCGCTACGGCCGCGTCCGCCTGGAACGCCACGGGGAGGGGCTGCGCCTGGTCTGCGCCGACAAGCCGCTGCTGGTCGAACTCAGCCGCCAGAAGAAGGTGAAGGAGTACCTCGGCGACAAGCTCGACGACGTGAGCTTCGCCGTCGAACCGGCCCACCGCGGGGTGCTTAAGCTGGCGCTGATCGCCGTCGGCTACCCGGCGGAAGACCTGGCCGGGTACGCCGAAGGGTCGGCGCTGCCGATGACGCTGCGCGACGTCGCCACGACCGGGCTGCCGTTCCACGTCCGCGACTACCAGCGCGAGTCGGCCGACGTGTTCCACGCCGGCGGCGACGCCCGCGGCGGCAGCGGCGTCATCGTCCTGCCGTGCGGCGCCGGCAAGACGATCGTCGGCATCTGCGCCATGGCCCTGCTGCAAAAGAACACCCTGGTGCTCACCACGAGCATCACCGCGGTGAAGCAGTGGCGGCGCGAGATCCTCGACAAGACGACGCTGACCGAGGACGAGGTCAAGGAGTACACCGGCGAGACGAAGGAGATCGGCGCGGTGACGGTGGCGACGTACCAGATTCTCACCTACCGCCCCGACAAGACCGAGGACTTCCCGCACTTCGGCCTGTTCGAGCAGAAGGACTGGGGCCTCATCATCTACGACGAGGTTCACCTCCTGCCGGCGCCGGTGTTCCGCGTCACGGCCACGATCCAGGCCCGCCGCCGCCTCGGCCTCACGGCCACGCTCATCCGCGAGGACGGCAAGGAGGGCGAGGTGTTCTCGCTGATCGGGCCGAAGAAGTACGACGTGCCGTGGCGCGAGCTCGAAACCAAGGGCTGGATTGCGTCGGCGAGCTGCACCGAGATCCGCGTGGCGCTGCCGGACGACGCCACCCGCATGGCGTACGCCGTGGCCGACCACCGGGCGAAGTACCGCATCGCCAGCGAGAACCCGGCCAAGGACGACGTGGTGGCCGAGCTGCTGGAGCAGTACCACGACCAGCGCGTCATCGTCATCGGGCAGTACCTGGCGCAGCTGAAGCAGATCAGCCAGCGGTTCGACCTGCCGCTCATCACCGGGAGCACCGGGAACGCCGAGCGCGAAGACCTGTACGGCCGCTTCCGCACGGGCGAGGTGCGGCACCTGGTGCTGAGCAAGGTCGGCAACTTCGCCATCGACCTGCCGGACGCGAACGTGCTGATCCAGGTGAGCGGCACGTTCGGCAGCCGGCAGGAGGAGGCGCAGCGGCTCGGGCGCATCCTGCGGCCGAAGGGCGGCGGCGGCGGCGACGCGCACTTCTACACGCTGGTGACGCGCGACACCCGCGAGCTGGACTTCGCCCACCACCGGCAGATGTTCCTGACCGAGCAGGGCTACGCCTACGAGATCCGCGACGAGCACGAGGTGCTCAGCCGGGCCAACCGCCGCGACCTGGCTCCGGAAGAGCCGGCGGCGTGAGTTGGAAATGACCAATACGCAATGACCCACCAATGACCAAGGAAGACCAGCGGGTTCTGTCCTTGGTCATTGGTGGGTCATTGCGTATTGGTCATTCCGGGTGATCCTGCCGCGACCGACAACCCCCGACCCACCATGAACCAACCCGTAGCTCGATTGTCCGCGAAGCTGCACCGCCGGGTGTGTCTCGTCCTCACCGAGGACGCGGTCCTCGCCGAGGAGCTGCTGTCGCGCAAGAAGCTCGCCGCGGAGGTGGCCGGGCGTCTCTCCGAGCGCGTGCTGCTGGTCCGCCCCAACCGCCTCGACGCCGTCCTCGACGAGCTCAAGAAGATGGGCCACACCCCGCAGGTCGTCGGCGGCAAGCCGGGGGGGTGACGTGACACCCGCCGCCGCGCTTCACACGGCAGCCCGCCGCTACTGCATGGATCGGCACGCCTTCTGGGGCGACCGGTACAGCGAGATTGTGCGGCGGGGAGATCGCGCGCCGAACGGCTACGACTACTCACCCGAAGCGCTCGACACGTTTCCGCGCTATCACGTGCTAAACGCCGTCCTGGTCGAGATCGAACGACTGGTCCCGGCCGACCTCGGCAACCTCGACGCGGCGCGGGAGTTGATCCTCCTCGCGGGGGAGGTAGCGGACGACCTATTCACCCGCCCGCCGAAGGGCGCGATCGAGCGGCGTGCGATGGCCGAGGAGCGCGCCGCTTTCCGCGCTCACGTTGCCGGACTGACGGCGGCGGACCTGACCGCGGTCGAGCCGCTCCTGTACCGGCGGGTGCTGACCGAGGCCGAGTCGCAATCGTTGTGGGTGCGGCTTCGCGACCGGTGGTGCATCGGCGCGTGCTACTGGTACCCGCTCGACGGCGACCCGCCTCCTGGCGTCGAGGCGTTCGACGCGGCCGCGTTCGACCTGGCGTTTCCGCCGGACCGGCTCCGGAGACACTTGGTCGCCCGTGGGATTGGCCGGGTGTGGGCACTGCATGAGTTCGGGCCGGAGTTCGAGATTGCAGTCGAGCAGTTCGAGCCGTACTACGCATTCGTCGAGGGGTACTGGTCGTCCGGCAACCTCGACTGGATCGTGTACGCCTCCCACGAGAGTTCCGTGACCGTCGGTGGATGGCTGTTGGACGAACTCCGCACCGCCTGGCCGGCGCACCGGGATCACGTCTGGCGAGGGTGACCACACTTCCTCCGCGCAGTGGCTTTTCGCATCGGCGCGCGCCTATGAATCGGGCAACGCCCCCGGCCCACCCCGGGCGGGGCCGACGCAGGGTTCACCGGCATGTCTCCCGAAGTCGAACTGTCGCGGGCGAATCGCCCGGTGCCGTTCCCGGACGCCGGCGCCGGCAACATCCCGGACCGCGCCGTCCGCGACCTGAGCGAGCTGTTCCGCGGCCTGGGCGACCGGTCGCGGCTGCACATCCTCTGCCTCCTGGCCCGGCACGGCGAGCTGAACGTCAGCCGCATCGGTGAGGAGGTCGGGCAGTCGCAGCCGGCGGTGAGCCACCACCTGAACCAACTCAAGAAGGCGGGGCTGGTGGAGTACCGCCGCGACGGCAAGTTCAACTACTACCGCCTACTGCCGGACGGGCTGGCCGGGCTGGTCGCCACGCTGTTCCCGGTCGGCGCCGAGCCGCGGCTGAGCCTCGGCAGCGTGGACGTGGTGTTCCGCACGGGGTGACCGTCACACCCCGCTGCTCGCCAGGAACCGCCCCACCGCCGCGGACACCACCTCGCCCTGCTCGGCGCAGTCGCCCATGGCGATGCCGCGCAGGGCGTTCCCCGTCAGGAACAGCCCCGGGTGCCGGGCCGCGGCCGCGTCGATGCGGGCCACGCGGTCGAGGTGGCCGAGTACGTACTGCGGGATCGCCCGCGGCCAGCGCACCACCTTCACGAACACCGGCTCGCCCGTCACCCCCATCGCCAGCTTCAACTCGGCGTGGACGCGCCGCACCAGCTCGTTGTCCGACAGGTCGAACAGGTCGTCGCGGTTCACGCCGCCGCACAGCGCCCGCCACAGCACGCACCCGGCGCGGGCGCGGTCGGGGAAGATGCTCGAACACCACTGCACGCCGAGCACGTCGCGGCGCGTCCGCTGCGGGGCGATGTAGCCGAACCCGGCCGGCGCCGCCGGGCAGTCCGTCTCGCGGTAGCCGACCGCCACCACCGCCACCCGGTTGTACGGGATCGCGTCCAGCTCCGCCGCCAGCGCGTCGTCCAGCTCGGCCAGAATCGCGGCCTGCTCGTACGCCGGGGCGGCGAGCACGACGGCGTCCGCGGCCCAGGTGTCGCCCGCCTCGCTGTACACGGTCCAGCCGCCGACCGATGGGTACACCGAGCGCACCGTCACGCCGCAGTACACGGCCGGGCCGAGGGCGTCGGCGAGGGTGTCGGTGAGCACCTGCAGCCCCTCGCGGAACGACCACATCCGCATCGGGCCGGGCGCCGGCTCGCCGCGGGCCAGGGTCGCGACCTTCCGCGCCTTCCCGGCGCGGAGAAACCCCTTCACGATGCTGCCGTGCTGGCGCTCCATCGCCGGCAGGCGCGGGAACGCGGCCGCGGCGCTGAGCCGCTCCGGGTCGCCGGCCTGGATGCCGGTGACGAGCGCGTCGGCGAACAGGTCGGCGGCCTCCTTCCCGGCCCGGCGCGTCACGAACGCGGCGATCGACTCGTCCCCCGGCGGCGGGGCGGCCTTGCGGAACGGCTCGGTGAAGAGCTGCCACTTGCCGCGGGGGCTCAGGAGCGGCGACGCGAGCAGGCCGAGCGGCCCGCCGGGGAGCTTCCGCAGGCGGTCGTTCAGGAACAGGTAGCGGTTCTTGCGGGCGGCCTCGGACGCGGGGATAAGGCGGTCGGCGAGGCCGACGTCGCGGCACAGGCGCGGCAGGTGCGGGGTGCGGTCGAGGAACCCGTTCGGACCCAGCTCGATGCGGAAACCGCCGTCGTCCACCGTGCCGATGTTGCCGCCCGGGTTGGCGCGCGATTCGAGCAGGGTGACGGCGACGCCGTCGGCCCGGAGGCGGTACGCGGTTGCCAGGCCGGTGAGGCCGCCGCCGACGACAACAACATGGGGCATAGTAGTCCGCTGAATCTGGCGCCGGATTCGGCTGCCGCAGTAACACCAGTTTACGAACAGCAACACCCGCGCCGCACGGCGGCAGTTTGCGTTCTACGGTTGCGGCGGGGGGGCGCCATGCAACTGTACTGCCCGGCCTGTCAGTCGGCGTTCACCGGCGTGTCGCGGTGCCCGCGCTGCGCCGGCCTGCTCCTGATGCCGGAGGAAGCCGCCTTCCTCGCCGCCGACCCGGACGCGGCCGCGCCGCGGCCGGACCGCCCGACCGCCGCCGGCCGGCTCGTCGTCGGCACCGTCGCGGCCCTCGGGGCGTACCTGGCGCTGCGGAAGTTCCTGACCGGGTGGGCCGCCGCCACCGCCGCCGACGCCGACGGGTGGTGGGCCACCGACGACGCCCTCGTCGCCGTACTCGTGCTCCAGGCCGTGTCGGCGGTGTTCGGCTCCCTGTTGGCCGGGGCCGGGCGCTCCGGCGGGCTGTGGCTCGGCTGCGTGGTCGGCGGCACCACGGGCGGCCTGTTCCTGGCCGCGGAAGTCGCCGGCGGGGCGCCCCCGGGGTACCTGGTGCTGCTGGTTCAGCCGGCGGTGCTGGCCGTGCTCGGCGGCGTGGCGGGGGCGCTCGGCGGGCGGGTGTGGGCCGGCGTGCCCGAACTCGACATGCCGACGCCGGCGGTGCGCCGCTCCAGCTCGATCAACCTCGGCGAGGTGGTGGCGAAGCCGCAGGGCCGGCCGACGGTGTGGTGGAAGGTGCTGGCCGGCGGCGCGGTGGTGGTGGTCGGCGTCGGCTTCGCGGACCCGGCCCGGCGGCTGGTGGAGCGGAACTCGAAGGGGGCACTGCGGACCGCGAGCATGGGGCAGGCCCGGTTCCTGAGCGCGCAGCTGGCGACGCTGGCGGTGCTCGGCGGCGCCGCGCTGGCCGCGGCCGGCACCGGCGCCGGCGTGCGGCACGGCATCCTGGCGGGCGTGTTCGGCGCGGCCGGGGTGGCGGGGCTGACGCTGGCCCAGGGGGCGCTGCCGGCGCCGGCCGGCTACCTGGCCGAGCACATGAACCTGGACGCGGCCGACGGCAACAACCCGCTGGTGCTGGGGGCGGTGGGGTTCGGGCTGGTCGTGGCCGGCGTGGTGGGCGGGTGGCTCGGCGGCACGCTGTTCCTGCCGCTGGCCCCGCCCAACATGCGCCGCGGGCGGGCACGGCTGGCCTGAAACAGTCCGCGGGAGTCGTTGGGAGTCTTCGGGAGTGGGGGAGTAGAACCCGGGTTTACTCCCGCAGACTCCCAACGATTCCCAACAACTCGGCTACTCGCACACGACGGACGATAGCCGTTCCGCCGCCCGCGCCCGCAGCGCCGGCGGCAGCGGCGCGTAGTTCCGCTGGCCGGCCAGCTTCTGCCCGTCGTCGCCGACCGCCCACTTCAGGAACGCCACCACCGCCTTCGCCCGCGCCTGCGCGGCGGCGTCGCCGAGCTCCGGCTTCTGGTACACCACCGCGAAGCTCATCCCCGCGATCGGGTACGACGCCTCGCCGGGGGCGTTCGTCAGGTTGTAGGTCAGCTCGTGGAGCGAGTACGGCGGCTCGGTCTGCTTCACGTCCAGGCTCGCCGCCGCGGCCGCGGTGATGCTCGCCAGGTCGGCCCGCACGTCCTTCCCGGCCGCGTTGCGGACCGACCCGAACGTCGCCTTCTGGTCCAGCGCGTAGGTCAGCTCGATGTACCCGATGGCCCCCGCGGTGCGCTCCACGTGCCCGGCCACGCCGTCGCTCTTCCCCTGGCGGATGCCGATCTCCTTCGGCCAGTTCGGGGCCGTGCTGGCGCCGACGGTGTTCTTGAAGGTCGCGTCCACCTTCGAGAGGTAGTCGGAGAAGATGAACGACGTGCCGCTCGGGTCGCTGCGGTACACCGGCTGGATGTCCAGCGCCGGCAGCGCGACGCCGGGGTTGACCGCCTTCACTTTCGGGTCGTCCCACCGCTTCACCTTGCCGGTGAAGATCTCGACCAGCAGCGGGCCGGTGAACGTCACCGGCTGCGCCACGCCGGGGAGGTTGTACATCGGCACCACGGCGCCGATGACGAGCGGGACGTGGATCACGTCGCCGCCGGTCTTCCGGGCCTCCTCCAGCTGCTTGGCGTTCATCGGGGCGTCGGAGCAGCCGAACGCCGCGAGCCGCTTCGTCATCTGGCTGATGCCGGCGCCGGAGCCCTTCCCCTGGTAGTTGACCTTCACGTTGTCGCCGGTGAGCGCCTGGAACTCGTTGGTCCACACCTTCATGATCGGCTCGACGAACGTGGCCCCCTCGGCGTTCACGTCGGCCTTGGCCAGCTTGGCGAACTCGCCGCCGGCGGCCGCGCGCGGCTCCTCGGGCGGGGCGGTCTTGCCGCAGCCGGCGGCGATCAGAACGGCAACGGGGAGAATGCGGCGGAACATGGCGGCTCCGGGAGACGGGTCCGCGGGATGTGATACGGACGGGACGTGAAGGTTGGGTGAAGGCGGGGGCTCCGCCGCGAGCGGCGTCAGTCGTCGTCGTCCGCCGGCCGCGACACGGCGCGCGCCTCGACCTCGGGGCGAGGCCGCGCCGCCGCCGCCACCGGCCGGGGCGCCGGCACGGCGCCGGTGACGCGGGGCGGCTGTGCCGTCACCGCGGCCTGTACCGGCGCCGCGGGCACGTCGGCGGCGGGGCGGTGGAACACGGCGGCGGTGATGACCCCGGCGACCCCGGCCAGCAGGCCGAGCTTGGCGTCGTTCGTCATGGGTGTGCCCACGGGAGGGACCGTTGTGCCAGTATTCCCGCGCCGCCGGCCGCGGGTCGCTTGACTTCACTCGATCCGCGCGGAAACTGGCCCAACCCGCCGCGTCGGCCCGAGCATCCGCCACCACCCGCTTCTCCCGCAGACTCGAAAGGCGCGCCCGATGGGACTGTCCGAACTGGCCGCCGTCCTCGCTGTGGTCGGCGCCGTCGTCCTGGTCGTGCGCGGGTGGGACGTGCGGCTCGTGCTGCTGGCCGCGGCGCTGCTCACGGCGACCGCCAGCGACGCCGTCGGCGGGCGACTCGCGGCGCTTCCGACCGTCGTGTTGAACTTCCTGGCCACGTTCTCGAACGAGAAGTTCGTGGTGCCCATCTGCACGGCAATGGGCTTCGCCTACGTGCTGCGCCACACCGGCTGCGAGCGCCACCTGGTACTGCTGCTGACGGCGCCGCTGCGGCGCGTGCGCTGGCTGCTGGTCCCGGGCGTGGTGCTGGTGGGGTTCCTGGTGAACATCCCGGTCATCAGTCAGACGAGCACGGCGGTGTGCCTCGGCCCGGTGATCGTGCCGCTGATGCGCGCCGCCGGCTACTCGTTCGCCACGATCGGCGCGTGCCTGCTGCTCGGGGCGTCCGTCGGCGGCGAGCTGCTGAACCCGGGCGCCCCGGAGCTGCTGACGGTGGCCAGCTTCACGAATGTGACGACGCCGGAGCAGGTGAGCCGCTACCTGCCGGGGCCGGTGTTCGTGCAGCTGGCGGTGGCGCTGGCGGTGATCTGGGTGCTGAGCGCGTGGTGGGAGAAGGCGAGCGGCCCGCGTGAGCGGGCTGTTCCCGAGCACGCCAGTGGCGCACCGGAACAGCCGGCTGACGCCGGCCGCTCGCCGGGCGAGCGTGTCAATTTCCTCAAGGCTGCCGTCCCGCTGGTGCCGCTGGTGCTGCTGTTCCTGGCCGGTCCGCCGCTGCACGCGCTCGACGTGCCCGACGCCTGGGTGGCGCCGCTGAAGGCCGGCAAGCGCGACGACGGCCTGTACAGCACCCGGCTGATCGGCCTGGCAATGCTCGTGGGCGTGCTGGTGGCGATGGCGGTGACGCCGGGCCGGGCGCGCGACTGCGTGAAGCAGTTCTTCGACGGCGCCGGCTACGGGTTTGCCAACATCGTGAGCCTGATCGTGACGGCGACGTGCTTCGGCAAGGCGATCGAGGGCGCGGGCCTGGCGGCGCTGTTGGGGAAGCTGATCGCCGCGGCGCCGGGGCTGCTGGAGCCGCTGGCGGCGTTCGTGCCGCTGGCGTTCGGGGCGGTGAGCGGCTCGGGGATGGCGAGCACGCAGAGCCTGTACGGCTTCTTCTACCAGCCGGCCCTCGACCACGGCCACGACCCGACGGCGGTGGGCGCGCTGGTGGGCGTGGGCTCGGCGGCGGGCCGGACGATGAGCCCGGTGTCGGCGGTGACGCTGATGTGCGCGACGCTGACGTTCACGAGCCCGTTCGTGCTGGCGAAGCGGGTGGCGCTGCCGCTGCTGGCCGGGACCGCGGCGGTGGTCGCGCTGCGGATGGCAGGGGTGGTGTGAGGGCGTCTCTCATTGGTTCTTGGGACGGAGACACCCCGTCGCTGGAAGCAATGACATGTCTGGAAGAAAGTTCGTGAGGGCGACGCCGCGCGGCCGTGTCTGACGCGAGTCGTTGCCCGGACGGGACTTGCGGCCGACGGCGACGGATCGACCCGATTTGGCATCAGTCCCACACGTACTGCTCGTCCCATTCCACGTCGTGCCGTCGGAGCAGCCCGCGGAACTCGTCCTGAAACGACCGCCCTTGGTGGTGCTCCTCCTGATTCTCGATGTACACCCGGACCGCCTCGACGGTTGACGGGCTGACCGAGAACGCCCCGTACCCGCTCTGCCAGTAGAAGTCCGGGCCGACGTGCTGCTTGGCCCACTTCGACGACTCCTTCTTCACCTCCTCGACCACCTTGCTGACGCTGACCGTCTTGGCGAGTACGAACAGGAGGTGGACGTGGTCCGGCATCCCGCCGACGCGGACCGGCGGGCAGTCGAGCGCGGCGAGGGCGCCGCCGAGGTAGTCGAACACGCGGCCGCGGTGGGCGGGGGTGATGCGCGGCTCGCGGTTCTTGGTGCTGAAGACGAGGTGGACCAGCACCCGCGACAGGGATTGCGGCACGGCGAGCCTCCAGAGGCGACGGGAAGCGGTTCGCGGTTTTCAGGCCGAAGGCCTGGGAGCCCTCAGCCCAGGGCAACGCCCTGGGTACGGGGTGCGAACGGCCGTGCAGGCTGAAGGCCTGCGAGCCGGCTGGCAGGCCTTCAGCCTGCGGGGTGATTCGTGCCGCGGACCCAGGGCGGCGGGTGCTGCGCACCCTTGCCCTGGGCTGAGGGCTGTCAGGCCGTTGGCCTGAAAACGGGGGCACCACGGTGTCGGCGCCGGTCGATTCCGCCCGTTGGGCCTCGCAGACTCCATCCGACCTACGACGGAAGCATCAGGCCGAAGTCACGCCCACGCCGTGTCGGCTCCCACCCCATCTCGATCGCCTGCTTGATCGCCGCCGCCACCTGGGACGGTCGCACCGAGACAACGGGCGAGCCGAACACGCGAGCCACGGCCGGGTGTCGGCGTGCGCAGCAAAGAGCCAGCACCGAGCCGGCACACTCGGCCTGCTGCACGGTGATGACGAAGCCGGTGTTACCGTCCCACGCCATGCGGGTCGGCCGACGGGGGAAACGCCAAAGGTACTCGACTCCATCGACGACGATGCGGCGGGAGCCGTTCTTACGAACCGCCATTGTGTCCCCTCACACCGCCGCCCTTCGGCCCGGCTTCACCAGCGTCGCGCTCGGCTCGGCGCAGCCGCCGGCGGTCGGGAACAGCTTCCCGGGGCTGCACCGGTTGTCGGGGTTGAACGCCACCCGCAGCCGCAGCATGAACGCCAGGTCGTCCGGCCCGAACAGTTTGGGCATGAAGTCCAGCTTCTCCACGCCGATGCCGTGCTCGCCCGTCACGCTGCCGCCCAGGCGGATGCACTCGTCCAGAATCTCGTGGCTCGCGTCCAGCACCTTCTGCGTCTGCACCGGGTCGCGCTCGTCGAACAGCAGCACCGGGTGGATGTTGCCGTCGCCGGCGTGGAACACGTTGGCGATGCCGACGCCGTACTTCGCCGACACCGCCTGAATGTGCCGCATGATTTCGGGCAGCTTCGTCCGCGGCACCACGCCGTCCTGCGTGCAGTAGCTGGGGTAGCCGAGCCGGCCCACCGTGCCGAACGCGCCTTTACGGGCCTTCCACAGCGCCAGCCGCTCGGCTTCGGTGTTCGCCTTCCGTACCTCGCGGGCGCCGTTCTTCAGCGCCAGCGCCTCCATGCTGTCGGCCTCGGCCTGCAGGCCCGCCTCCAGGCCGTCGGCCTCCATGATGAGCAGGGCGCCGGCGTCCAGCGGGAAGCCGAGCCGGTACGCCGCCTCGATCGAGCCGATGAACATGTTGTCGAGCATCTCCAGCGCCGCCGGCACCATCCCGGCGCCGATGATGTCGCTGATCGTGTTCGTCGCCTGGTCCACGGTGTCGAACACGCCCAGCAGCGTGCGGTACGCCTCGGGGTTCTTCGTCACCCGCACCCACACCTTCGACACGATGCCGAACGTCCCTTCCGAGCCGACGATGGTGCCGGTGAGGTCGTAGCCGGGGCCGTCCTCGCACGGGCCGCCGGTGACGACGATGCGGCCGTCGGGCAGCACCAGTTCGACGCCGAGGACGTGGTTGACGGTGACGCCGTACTTGAGCGTGTGCGGGCCGCCGCTGTTGGTGGCGACGTTGCCGCCGAGGGTGCAGGCGCCCTGGCTCGACGGGTCCGGGGCGTAGTGGTAGCCGAACGGCTTGAGGGCGTTGGTGAGCCACACGTTCACGACGCCCGGCTCGACCACGGCGTACCCGTCGCGGACGTTGATCTCCAGGATGCGCTTCATCCGCGCCAGCCCAATCATGACGCCGCCGCCGACGGGGACGCAGCCGCCGGCGAGGCTGGTGCCGGCGCCGCGGGCGAGGAACGGCAGGCCGAGCTCGTTGCACGCGCGGACGATGCCGACGATCTGCTCGGTGGTGGTGGGGAAGACGACGACTTCGGGCTTGTTCTTCTCGATGGTGAAGCCGTCGCACTCGTACACGGCGAGGTCGGCGGCGGACGTGAGGACGTGGTCGGCGCCGACGACGGCGGCCATGCGCCGGATGAGTTGGGCCTGCGTGACGGTGGTGCTCATGGGGGAAGTGTAGCAGCCGGCAGCAAAGGCGGGATGGCCGCAAAAAGGCACAAAAGACACAAAAAGGAAGACCGAACAAATCCTGAATTCAGTCTTGGCTCGGGTCTTCTTTATGTGTCTTTTGTGCCTTTTTGCGGCCAATCCGTCTTTGGCGGCTCAGTGCATCACGTACCCGCCGTCGACGTTGACCGCCTGCCCCGTCACGTTCGCCGCCCGCGCCGACGCCAGGAACACCGCCATCGCCGCGATGTCCTCGGGCGTCTGCCAGCGGTTCAGCGGCACCAGCTGGCGAATCTTCTCCGCCGCCCACGCCTCGTAATCCAGCCGCGCCTCGGGCGGCTGACGGTCGGCCCAGCTCTGCCACACGCTGCGGTTCAGCGGCGTCTGCACCATGCCGGGGCAGAGCGCGTTCACGCGCACGCCGAACGGCGCCAAATCCTTAGCGGCGCACTTCGTGAAGTTGAGCACCGCCGCCTTCGCGGCCGAGTACGGCGGGTCGGTCGGGCTGCCGTTCTGCCCCGCCACCGACGCCAGGAACAGCAGCGTGCCCGACCGCTGTTCGGCGAGCCGCGGGGCGAAGGCGTGGGCCACGTTCACGGCGCCCATCAGGTTCACGTCGATGACGCGCGGCCAGTCGGCGGGCGTGAGTTTCCAGAAGGGGAAGCCGAACTTGCCGGAGCCGACCGCGGCCGCGTACACGACGTGATCGACGCGCCCGAGGCGCTCCGCAGCTCGGCTCACGGCTTCGAAGTCGGTGGCGTCCACGACCGTCTCGGCACCGGGGGCGATGTCCCAGCGCGCCACGATCGCCCCTTCGGCGGCGAACGCGTCGGCGATGGCGCGGCCCAACCCGCTGGCCGCGCCGACGACCACCGCCACCTGGCCGCTCAAACCCAGGTCCATGTCGCTCCCGGCCTCGGGCTACTTCTTCGGCGCCGCCGCCGGCTCCAGCACCACCCACACGCGGGAGAACAGCGGCGGGATGCGGTCGGTCTTCGCCTCGTAGTTCAGCTGGGCGTCGTCCTTGCTGATCTCCATCGGCACCTCGAGCATCGAGTACGCGAAGTTCGACAGCGCGATCACCTCGCCGCTGTTGGCCGCGTAGAACGGCGGCGCCTCGGGCCGGTCCGGGTTCTTCAGCAGCTGGCTGCCGGCGAACACCCAGTGGGCCGTCTCCAGGGTCCGCTTCTTCGCCGAGTTCCACACCCACTCCTGCGCCGGGTGCGTGTGCACTTTCTTGTCCTTCTGGTACGTCAGCAGAATTTTCACCGCCGTGCCCGTGGCCGCCTTGAACTTCGGCTCGTTCGTCTTGGGGTCCACGAACTGCGCCGGGGTGCCGGGGGTGGCGCCGGCCAGCAGCAGCAGCTCGTGAATCTTGCCGGCGTCGAAGTCGGCCCGGAGCACGGCCTCGTGCTCCTTCGTCCCCTGCTTGCACAGGAACACCTCGAGCGGCCCCTCGCGGAGGCACACCTCGGCGACGAACCCGACGCGGCGGGTGCCGTTCGGCAGCAGCTCGATGACGAGCCCCTTCAGCTTGGGGTCTTCGATCACCTTCGAGCCGGGGTCGGCCTTCGGGTACGGCGGCAGCGGCTCGGCGTCCTTGGCCCGCGGGTCGGGGTTGGCGGCGGGCGGCTGCGCGGCGGCCGGCCACGGGGCCAGCGCCGGCGCGGCGGTGAGGCCGGCCACGGCGGCGAGGGTGAGGAGGGTTCGCGTCATGGGTTCGACTCCCGGGGCGGCGTGGCCCGTACCATCAGACTACCGACGGTTGCGGAACCAACACAAACGCAAATCGCGGGTCGCGTCGCTACAATCGGCCGGGCCGCCCGAGAGACGCCGCCATGCCCCGCTACGACGAAGAGGCCGACGAGGACGACGACGACGAGTACGGCGACGACGGCGACGACGGCGGCGACGACGACGACGGCGACGACGACGCGGAGACGGTGCCGTGCCCGCACTGCGGCGCCGACGTGTACGAGGACGCCGAGCAGTGCCCGCGCTGCGGGAAGTACCTGTCGGCCGAGGACGCGGCGCCGAGCCGGCCGCGCGGGTGGGTGGCGGTGGTGATGGTGCTGGCGCTGGTCGCCGCGGTGATTTGGGTGTTCGGGTAGAACTCGGCGAGCGGCCCGCGCGAGCGGGCTGTTCCTGAGCGCATCAGGCGCGCTCAGGAACAGCCCGCTCACGCGGGCCGCTCGCCCGGCTTCTCCCGCACCGTCGGCACCACGAACAGCACGACGCACAGCCCGCACGCCGCCGAGCCGCCCACCAGCCACCGCGCCCACACCGGCAGCCGCCCCGACAGGATGCTCGCCGACACCACGCACACGATCAGCACCGCCGCCACCCGCTTTCCGCGCCGCCGGATGCCCCGGTGCTCGTCCCAGTCGCGGAGCAGCGCCCCGAACACCGGCGACCGCCGCAGCCACGCCTGCAACCGCGGGCTCGACCGGGCGAAGCACCAGCTCGCCAGCAGCACCCACGGCGTCGTCGGCAGGCCCGGCAGCAGCGCCCCCAGGTACGCCAGGCCGACGCAGCCGACACCCGCCGCCAGGAACAGCCCGCGCCGCAGGCCGGTGGCGGGCGGCTTCGCGCCGGGCGGGGGATCGGCTACCATCGACACATTCTAGAGCCCCCGAAAGAGCCCGCCATGCGCCGCCTCCTTGTCGCCGCCGCGTTCGCCGCCGCCGTCGGGTGCGGGAAGAAGCCCGAGCCGCCGCCCGCCGACGCCGGCGCGCCGGACGCCGCGGCCGCGCCCGAGGTGCCCGAGCGCGACCGGCTCCTCTCGCAGTTCAAGACGAAGCGCGGCGACCCGCAGCGCAAGGCCGGCGACGACCTGGCCGCGCTCGCCGAGTCCGACCCGGCCGTCATCGACGCGGTCGTCGAACTGCTGCGCGACCGCACCACCAACGGCCCCGGCACCACCCACCCGCAGCGCGTCGGCAGCACCCGCGAGGCGGCGGCGATGCTCCTCGTGCGCTGCGGGCCGAAGGGCGAGGCGGCGCTGAAGGACCGCGGCCTCCGCGCCCTCGGCGAAGGGCTGGCCGACAAGGACGCCGCCGTCCGCGAGCACACCGCGTACACGCTCGGCCTCCTCGGCAGCGCCGCCAAGCCGGTCGCGTCGTCGCTGCAGCGCCTCTGCTCCGACCCCGACGCCAAGGTCGCCGCCGTCGCGTTCGACGCCGTGGCCAGCGTCGGCGTCGCGGACATCACGGCGTTCGTGCCGCTGCTGACGAGCGAGAACGAGGCCACGAAGCGCCGCGCCGCCGAGATCGTGGGGGTGCTCCCCGAGGTGCCCGGCGACGCCGTGCCGACGCTCGCCCGCGCCCTGGCCGACGCCGACCCGCTGGTCCGCGCCGCGGCCGCGTCCGGCATCACCGCCGCGAACGGCAAGGGCGTCACGGCCAAGACCGGCGAGGCGGTCGGCGCCGCCATCCGCGCCAGCTTCCCGACGAAGGCCGAGTCGGAGGTGGTGCGGCTGGACGCGCCAGAGTTCGCGCTGTGGCCGGCGCTGCGGAGCTGCGGCAAGCACGCGGCGAAGCCGGCCGCCGACCTGCTCGGCCACGGCAACCCGCTCGTCCGCCAGCTCGCGGCGCGGGTGCTCGGCGACCTCGGCCCCGACGCGAAGGAGGCCGCCGAGCCGCTGCGGAAGGCGCTGGCCGACGACTTCGCCAACGTCGCGCTGGAGGCCGGCGGCGCCCTCGTCCGCATCGGCGAGAAGGCGGACGAAGTGGACGCCCTCGTCCGTGCCGCGCTGGCGTCGCTGAACCCGGGCGTGGCCGCGGAGGCGATCGGCGCCGTCGGCCGGATGGGGCCGGCCGGCGCGACGCACCACGCGGCCGTGCTCGGCAAGCTGGATTCGCCGCTGCCCGACGCCCGGTTCGCGGCGCTGGGGTTCGTCCGGACGCTGCCGCCGGCCGAGCGCGTGAAGCAGCTGCCGGCGATCGGCAAGGCGCTGGGCGACATGGAGCCGCTGGTCCGCGGCCGGGCGGCGGGGATTCTCGAAGACCTGGGGCCGGCCGCCGTCCCCGCCGCCGGCGCGGCCCGCGACGCCCTCTCCAAGGAGGAGGAGCCCGGCGTGCAGGAGCAGCTGGTGAACGCGCTGGCGGCGATGGGGCCGGGGGCGAAGGCGGCGGTGGGGGCGCTGCTGCCGCTGATCGCCGACCGCGCCGCCGGCACCGCCTTCCGCGAGAAGCTGATCGCCACCGCGGCGGCGCTCGACCCCGCATCCGCCGAGGTGGCCGGCGCCGTGAAGCATGCTGCCGCCTCGCCGGACGTGGGGGTCCGCTGTGCGGCGGCGCGGGCGCTCGGCACCCTCGACCCACTCCCGCCGGACGCGGCGGCGACGCTGGCGAAGATGGCGCGGACGGACCAGGAGGTGGCGGGGCGAATCGCGGCGCTGCGCGGGCTGGTGGCCGCCGGGCCGCGGGCGAAGGCCGTGCGCGCGGACGTGCAGTCCGTCGCCGAGAAGGGGATGCCCGGCGCCGACGTGTGGGCGAAGGTGGCGCTCGCAGCGATCGACGGCGACGTGACGAAGGCGGCGCCGACGATCCGCGAGAACCTGTCGAGCCGCAACACGAACGCCCGCGCGGCGGCGGCCGCGGCGCTGCCGCTGGTCGGCCCGACGGCGGCGGACGTGCCGGCGCTGACGCGCGTCCTGCGCGACCCGTCGCCGGCGGGGAAGGCGGGCGCGGCGGCGGCGCTGGCGCGGCTCGGGCCGGCGGCGAGGGACGCGATCCCGAAGCTGGTGCCGCTGATTACCGACGCCGAGTCGGAGGTGCGGGTGGCGGCGGCGGACGCGGCGGCGGCGGTGGGGCTGCCCGCGGCGGCGCCGGCGGTGCCGCGGCTGCGGGACGCGCTGCGCGAGTTCCCGAACGACCCGCCGACGGTCGCCGCCGCGCGGCGGGCGCTGGCGCGCCTGGGGGCGGAGGTGGAAGCCCCGCGGGCGCGGTGACGGCGGCGGGGCGCCGGCCCCGCCGGACGAAGCGCCGGAATCGATGGAAACGATGAGAGCCCGCGCTTTTCGCTTGCACCCGCGGCGCGGCTCGCGTAGCATTCACACACTCCCTTCTCTCCAACCCTCCCTCTACCCTCCCGGCTTGCGGGCGCCACGCCCGGTCCTCATTCGTCGGAGTTTCTTCCCATGTCCGCCGTCCGTCCCACCCGCGGCGCCGCCGCGCGGCCGCCGCACCGCCGCGGCTTCACGCTGATCGAACTGCTCGTCGTCATCGCCATCATCGCCATCCTCATCGGCCTGCTGCTCCCCGCGGTGCAGAAGGTCCGCGAGGCGGCCGCCCGCGCCAAGTGCCAGAACAACCTCAAGCAGGTCGGCATCGCCCTGCACGCCTACCACAGCGCGATGGAAAAGTTCCCCATGGGCCAGGGCGCCGGCGTCGGCACCGCCGGCTGGCGCATCACGCTCCTGCCGTACATGGAGCAAGACCCCGTGTTCAAGCAGGTGAACCTCGCCGACACGTTCAACTCGGCCGTGCTCCAGAACCTGGCCATCTCGACGTTCGTGTGCCCGTCGATGACGCTGTCGCCGACCCCGGCCCCGGTGCCGAGCTGGTACAGCGCCACGGTGCAGCAGCAGGTGCCGTCGTACATCGGCGTCATGGGCGCCTACCCGGACCCGGCCGGCCGCACCACCGGCACCATCTACGCCTCCAACTACGGCGGCTGGTGGTCGAACGCGGGCATGCTGATCACCAACGAGACGGTCAACGTGCTCGGCGCCACCGACGGGTCGAGCAACACGTACATCGTGGCCGAGCAGTCGGCGGCGGTGGGCCTGAACGACTACCGCAGCCGGTACTACAGCCCGTGGGGCAGCTTCACCCGCAGCGGCCCCCTGGCGAGCTGGGCGGCCGGGCAGGACACCTGGGGCATGGGCCTGACGTGCGTGGCCTACGCGCCGAACAGCAAGACCGCCGCCGCCGGCGCGAACATCACCTACGGCGGCAACACCATCATCAACTCGAACCACACCAGCGGCGTGAACATGCTCCGGGCCGACGGGTCCACGACGTTCGTGTCCGAGTCCGTGAACTTCGTCGTGTACCAGGCCATGTGCTCCCGCAGCGACGGGGTCGTGACCTCGGAGTAACCCCCACCCCCAGCGGAGGCGACGACATGCGACGGTTCGACGCCGGCCGGTGGCCGGTGCTCCTGGTGGTGGCGCTGGTCGGGTGCGGCGGCGGCAAGCCGACCGGCACCGTGGCCGGCACGGTGAGCTACAACGGCGGCCCGGTCCATTCGGGCAGCCTGAACCTGATCTCGACCAGCGGCGCCGCCGCGCTGGCGAAGATCGGCGACGGCGGCGCGTTCAAGGTGGACGGCGAACTGCCCGCCGGCGACTACACGGCCTACGTGACGCCGCCGGTGCCCGAGCCGCTGCCGCCGGGGACGAAGGCCGCGGCGCCGAAGAAGTTCGAGGTGCCGGCGAAGTACCAGGCGCCGACCACCAGCGGCACCACGGTGACCGTGCAGAGCGGCAGCAACGACCTGAAGGTGGACTTCCGCTGACCGATCCGCCGCTTGCGGCGTGGCGCCACGACGCCACGCCGCAGGCGGCTTCACTTCTTCAAGAACGGCACCGGCCGCAGCTCGATCTTCTTCACCGTTTGCAGGTACTCGAGCGTCGCCTCCGCGTCGCGGCCGCCGACCTGCGCGTGGAAGTGGAGCGTGAACCCGTGCGGCCCGCGGGCGTCGATCAGCTTCGGCTGCAGCGTCAGGAAGGCGCGCACCGTGTCGGTCATCCCGAGCATGGCGGCGCAGAACAGGTCCGGCCGGGCGCCGCGCTCCAGCAGCACGCTCACGATGTCGCGCCGCCCCATGTGGCTGGCGCCGCCGAGGCCGCTCTCCCAGTCGCCGCCGCCCCAGTCCATGTAGGCGTTCACCAGCGCCGGCTCCTTGTCGAGCAGCCGGCTTGTCATGGCGGGGTCGGTGTGGGCGTAGACGACGAAGTCGGCGACGAGGCGGCGGTTGATCTGCGGCCGCCGCCAGCTGGGCTGGAAGTTCGGCGGCGGGTAGTCGAGGTCGAGCGGCGCCTCGGTCGGCGCGGCGCGGGGCATCGGGGCCACGTCCGGCGCGGCGGTGAGGTCGGACGCGGCGCCGAGCACGAACCCGGCGGTCAGAGCCGTGAACGCGCGGCGGTCGGGCAAGTCGGACATGATGGGGGTCCAGAAGGCATTTTTGACAGGATGAAACAGGACGGAAGACAGAGACAAAACCAAGATTGATTTCTGTCTTCGATTTCAATCCTGTTTCATCCTGTTCATCCCGTCAAAAATCGGGTCATCCTACGCCAGCACGTCGCGGACCACCTGGCCAGTCGGCACCAGCGGCACCGGGCGGTTCGCGCGGTCGGTCAGCATCGTCTCCAGGTCGTGGCCCAACAGGTGGAACGTCGTCGCCAGCACGTCCTTCGGCGACACCGGGCGGTCCGCCACCGTGCCGCCGATGCTGTCGGTCTTGCCCACCACCTTGCCGCGGGCGACGCCGCCGCCGGCGAGCAGCGCCGAATACGCCTGCGACCAGTGGTCGCGGCCGGCGCCCTTCGCGTTGTTCAGCTTCGGCGTCCGGCCGTGCTCGCTCAGCACCAGCACCAGCGTGTCGTCGAGCATGCCGCGCTGGTGGAGGTCGGCGATCAGGCCGCTGTAGCCGCGGTCGAAGCCGGGCATCAGCTCGTTCCGCATCCGCGGGTAGTGCTCCCAGTGCGTGTCCCAGCCCGAACCCGCGAGGCCGAACTCGTCCCAGAACACCGTCACGAAGCGGCTGCCAGCTTCCACTAATCGGCGCGCCGCGAGGCAGCCCTGGCCGAACACGGTGTGGCCGTAGCTGTCGCGGGTCTTCGCCGGTTCGCGGCGCACGTCGAGGGCCTGGCGCAGCGTCTCGGAGCCGATCAGCGAGTACGCCATCTCGCGGTACGGGTCGCTCGGCGGCGTGCGGTCGGCGGCGCGGCGGGCGTCCTCGAACTGCTCCAGCAAGGAGCGCCGGCCGTTCACCCGGTCGAGAGTCAGGTCGGCGACGCCGGGGTCGCCGAGCGTGAAGTGCGCGTCCGGGGCGATGCCGACGTACGGCTCGTCGAACTCGATCGTGCTCGTGGTCAGCGTCTTGGTGATCTTCTTGTTCGCCGTGCCCTGGAAGGTGGCGTAGTGCGGGTTGTAGGCGTTGCCGAGGAACGCCGCGTACGGGCCGGCGCGATGCACCTCGCCCGTGCGCCGGCTGCTGAACTGCCACGGCAGCGCCACGTTGTCGGGCACCGGCTTCCGCAGCGCCGCGAGGCCGTGCTTCTGGCGTTCGAGGTACGACACCACCGAGCCGATGAACGGCCAGTGGCGGGCGTCGTGCGGGCTCAGCTCCATCGCCACGTCGATGTCGGGCACGGCGGTGGTGGCGTAGGCGACGCCGTGGATCGGGTGCTTGTGCGTCAGCGACCGCAGCACGGTGACGTGGTGCATCACCCGCGACGTGTGCGGCAGCAACTCGCACACGTCGCACCCCGGCAGCGACGAGCGGATCGACCCCAACTCGCCGCGCACTTCGGCCGGCGCGTCGGGCTTCTGGTCGGCGAGTTCGATCTGGCTCGGGGAGCCGTACAGGAACAGGAGGATGCACGCCTTCGCCTTGCCGAACCCGGGCTCGCGGCCGACCGGGCTCGGGGTGGAAGCCTGCGCGCGGAGGAAGTCCGGGAGGGTGAGCCCGAGCGGGGCGAGGCCGCCGGCGACGAGGAAGTCGCGGCGCGAGGTGCCGTCGCAGAGGCGCTTGGGGTTGCCGAGGACGCGCAGCATGGGGACGACCGACGGGTCGGGGGGCGGGTAAGGCTATGATGCGCCGTTCGGGCGGTGGCCGCAAGCGAAATGCACTCGTGGGACGCCGGCCCCACCAAAACGCGACCGGGCGGCGGTCGCGGGGTCGAACCGCCGGGAATGTCCTCCCCGGAGTCGTATCCGCGTCCGCCGCCCGGCGTTGGTTCGGCAGGGTGTTCCGGTCCCCGCCGTGCCTCTTCTCCCCGGCCCCACGTGGTCGATGGGTCCGACCGAGATGGTGGAGGGGAAAGCAAGCCTCGTGCCAGACGCGAAAAGAGCGAAAACCCCGGCAAAAACGCGGGGCGCCGGCGGCGGGCGTGTAGGAATTACAACCGCGGCGGGGGTGGGTGGAAAAAGCTACATGCAACTTTCGCCGCTCGCGGCGTAGCGGGGCTTGCACCGCTACGCCGCAAGCGGCGGGAGAGTTACTTCTTCGCCGGCACCCCCGGCGTCGGCGGCGGGGGGACCGCGTCCTTCACCTGGGCGTGGCTCAGCAGGTACGCCCGGCGGGCGTCGGCGAAGCCCCGCAGTGTCATCCCCCGGCCACCGCCGCCGGCACCCGGGGCGTCGCTCGTGGCCCGGTCGAACGCCGCGTAGCCGTCCAGGCTGCGCGTCTCCTGCTTCACCTCGTCGGCGATCAGCGCCCGCCGGGCGCTCACCACCGGGCCGAGCTTGCTCCAGTCGAGCGCGTCCGCGGCGATGGCCTTCACACAGCCGAGGTACCTGGCCTTCAGCGCCGGCACCGCCAGCACCTTGCTCCGCAGCGGCTTGCGCGGGTCGTCGAGCGCCACCAACGGGTCGAGTTCGACGCCGCCGCCGCCCTTGCCCATCATGCCGCCCGGCGGGCCGAACCCGCCCGGCCCGCCCGGGAACCCGCCGGGACCGCCCGGGGGCTGCCCGAACCCACCCGGCCCGCCCGGGGGCTGCCCGAACCCGCCCGGCTGCATCGGGAAGCCGCCGGGGCCGCCCGGGGGGAAGCCACCGGGGCCGCCCGGCGGGCCGAACCCGCCGGGGAAGCCGGGGCCGGCGTCGCGCATTTCCTTGAACTGCTTCCGCTGCTCCGGTGTCAGCAGCTTTTCGATCTTGGCGTCCACGTCCTTCTGGAGCGCGGCCAGCTCCTTCTGTTGCGCCTCGGTGAGGCCGAGCATGCCGGTCAGCGGCGGGGGCAGCACCTCGCCGGGCCGGCCGAGCCGCATCACGAACCCCCCGCCCGGCCCGCCGCCGGGGCCGCCCATCGCGCCGTGGAACGCCTCGTTCATGTCGTGCGGCATGAAGTGGAACTTCCCCTTCGCGTCCAGGAAGATGGTGAAGTCGCTGGCGCGGACCCAGTAGCCGTCGTTGTTGATGAGCGCCACGTCGAGGGCCAGGAACCACAGCAGGCTGTCCACGTCGCAGACCGGCCGCAGCTTCGCCTCCAGCTCGGCGGGCGGCGTCTGGGCCATCACCTTGCACAGGTTCACCAGCGCCCGCCACGCCTTCTCGTCGTCGCCGCCCTTGATCTGGTAGCGCCCCTTGTACGCCTCGATGTTGTCGCCGAGGTAGTCGAGCCCGCCGCCGCCGCCGGGGCTGCCGCGCACCTTCCACCGGGTGCCCTTGCTCTCGCCGAAGGTCTCCTTCAGGAACACCTTGTCGAACTGCTGCACGTTGGCGTACACGCCCCAGCTCTCGCCGTTGATGACGACGCGGACGTGGTTCGCCTGCGGCGTCGGCGTGTACCGGCGGGCGATCTGCGAGTACAGGACGGTGCTCATCAGCGACGCGTCGTCGTGGCTGTTGAGCAGGTTCAGCGTGTCGTAGCCGTACAGCTTCTGCTTCTTGTCCAGCAGGTCCATGGTGAGGTTGAGCGACCGCTTGTACCCGGCCGGGACGCCCATGTAGGACGACATGCCGCGGAAGTGGACGCCGACGTTCGGGTAGCGCTTGCCGTCCACCACGAGGGTGCAGGGGACTTCCACGTCGGTGTTGTGGAACGTTTCGAGCTCGGTCTCCCAGTCGGGGTTCTCGAACTCCAGGAACAGCGTGCGGAGGACGGAGCCGTCGTACAGCGGCCGGTCGGGGAAGCTCTGCACGTCGGCGGGGCTGACCTTGCGGCCGGGCTTCGCCGGCTCGCGGCCGAAGCCCATGCCGCCCTTGCCGCCGAACCCGCCCTTGCCGCCGAAGCCCTTGCCGCCGCCGTCGTTCTTCATCCCCTCGCGGGCGGTCTGGCGCTCGGCCTTGTTCAGGATGCCGTCGCCGTCCGCGTCGTACTTCGCCAGAACCTTCCGCTCCTGCCCGCCGGGGGGGCCGAAGCCGAAGCCGCCCTTCTTGTCGCCGCCGCCGAACGGGGGCTGCGAGAACGCCGCCGGCCCGCCGGCGACGAGCGCCACGCCGAGGAGTGCTGCTGGGAGTGCCGGCCACCGCGTCATCGTGTGTCCCCCGGGAGTGCGTTCACACCACCTAAACGGCATCTTCACGATTCGGGGACCGGGAATCCCGTGAGGACGGGGTGAGAGGCGGCGCCGCTTGCGGGCGGCGATTTGCGGCCCACCGACCCCGCCGCGCGGGTACACTCAACTCATCGCTCGCGCAAACCCGGAACCGCAATGCTCGCTCGTTTCTCCCTGGAGCTGCTGGAGCGCCGCGACAACCCTGGGTTCGTCAGCAACCTGAGCGGGGCGACCGCCAGCGTCGCCGGCGACAGCGGCGCGGACACGCTCGTCATCACCGAGAGCCTCGGCTTCCTGCACCACAACCGCCAGTCCGCCGGCGACCCCGGCTTCGTCTCCGACTTCGACTGGGTCAGCGGCACCGCCGGCGAGCAGCGGCTGGCCGCGAGCAGCGCGTCGCGGGTCACCATCGTCACGCTCGGCGGCGGGGACGACACCCTCATGCTCGGCAGCGGCGGGTCGCCGTTCAGCGCCCTGCTCGCCCCGATCACGATCAGCGACGGGGGGGCCGGGAACGACCGGCTCATCGTCGACAACTCCCAGTCCCCGGGCTCGAAAACGTACGCGTACTCGAGCACGGGCGTGACCGGGGCCGGGCCGGCGATCGACAACGCCGCCACGTTCGAGAACGGCGAGACGTACCTCTGCGGCCCGAGCCCGGACTCGTTCAACGTGAGCAGCGCGAAGAACAACCTCACGATCGTGAACAGCGGGGGCGGGTCCGACACCGTGACCGTGGGCAGCGGTGGGAGCATGGAGACCGTCGTCTCCCGGGTCACGGTCAACAACAACGGCAGCCTGCCGACGGACCTTCGGATCGACGACCGGAACGACCCGACCGCGGACACGGTCACGATCTCGTCGAGCGGGCCGCAGACCACGGTCGCCGGGCTGTCGGCCGGCAGCGTGGCCTACGACGAGGCCGACGTGAACCTCCTCACGGTCATCGGCGGCGGCGGGGACGACTCGTTCGCCGTCTCGACCGACGACACGGACGTGACGATCGCCGTCCTGGGCCGTGGCGGGAAGGACACGTTCACGGTGGCGGCGGACGCGGGCGGGGCGAACACGACGGTGCGACTGGTCGGCCAGGACGACGCCGACACGTTCATCGTCACCGGGGCGGGGGTGCCGTCGTTCGTCGTCAGCGTCCTCGGCCAGGCTGGGGCGGATGTGTTGCGGGTGACCGCCCCGGCCGGGGCGACGGCGGTCGTCACACCCATCCGGCCGGGCGTCACCTTCGACGGGGTCGAAGTCGGGTCGTTCACTCCCGCGGCCGGCGCGGGGCCGGTGAACTTCGAGACGATCGAGTCGGTCGTCGTCGCCGGCACCCCGGCGGAGTTGGAGGTTCGCCTGAAGGCGGGCGGGAACCCGGCGGTCGTCCTCGGCGACGACGGGACCGCGGCCGACCCGGACGGCACCCCGAACGCCGGGGTCTCGCTCGTCAGCGGCAGCACCCTCATCCCCGTCGCGTTCGCCAACCCCACCGGCAGGCTGACCGTGTTCCTCGGCGACGGCGGCGACACGATCGCGATGAACGCGATGGACGCCGCGTTCGCCCCCGCCAACGCTGCGACCCTGACCGGCGGGGCGGCGGCCGACACGTTCGTCGTCACGCCCGGCGCCGTCCCGGTGGCGGTGAACGGGAACGCCCCGACGGCCGCCCCCGGCGACACGCTCCGCATCCCCACGCCCGTGCTCGTCGCCGCGCTGACGAAGCCGAGCGGGTCGCTGGGCGTCGCGCCCGGCCGGGTGGCCTACCAGGGCATCGAGACGCTCGACATCCCGCAGCCGGTGTTCGCCGACCGCGAGTTCGCCGCCGGGGCGGATACCGGCGGCGGCGGGGGGCGGTTCTTCAACCCCGACGGCACCGAGCGGTTCACGCTCACCCCGTTCGGGGCGGGCTTCGCCGGCGGGGTGCGCGTGGCCAGCGCCGACTTCACCGGCGACGGCGTCGCCGACGTGGTGGCCGGCACCGGCCCCGGCGGGCCGACTCGCGTGATCGTGTTCGACGGCGTGACGAAGGCTGTGTTGTTCGACGTGGCTCCGTTCGAGCCGGCGTTCACCGGCGGCGTGTACGTCGCGGCCGGGGACGTGAACGGCGACGGCGTGCCGGAGCTGGTCATCACCCCGGACGAGGGCGGCGGGCCGCGGGTGAAGGTGATTTCCGGCGCCACCTTCGGCCTCCTCGCCGACTTCTTCGGCATCGACGACGCCAACTTCCGCGGCGGCGCCCGGGCGACCGTCGGCGACATCGACGGCGACGGGTTCGGCGAGTTGGTGGTGTGCGCCGGGTTCGGCGGCGGGCCGCGGGTGGCGGCGTTCAAGGGGTCGGCGGCGTTCGCCAACAACGCGCCGAAGCTGTTCGCCGACTTCTTCCTGTTCGAGCAGGCGCTCCGCAACGGCGCGTTCGTGGCGGTCGGCGACGTGAACGGCGACGGCAAGGGCGACCTGATCGGCGGCGGCGGCCCCGGCGGCGGGCCGCGGGTGTTGATCCTCAGCGGCGCCGACCTGACGGCGGCGAAGGCGGACGGGTCGGCGGTGCTGGCGAACTTCTTCGCCGGCGACACGGCCAGCCGCGGCGGCATCCGCGTGGCGACGCGCCACCTGGACGCCGACACGACCGCGGACCTGGTGGTCGGCGCGGGGACGGGCGCGGGGAGCCGGGTGACGGCGTACCTGGGGAAGAACCTGACCCCGGCCGGCACACCACCGGAGGCGCTGGGGTTCGACGCCTTCGTCGGGTTCAGCGGCGGCGTGTTCGTGGGTTGACGCGCCGGCCCCGGTCGCCGACGATGTGGCTATCCCGCCGCCCCGTTCCCGGGGGTTCTCGCCATGCCCGCTCGCGCCCTCGTTGCCCTCCTGCTCGCCGCCGCGACCGCCCACGCCGGGCCGCCCCCCGGCGCGCCGCAACGGCTGCTCGTCCACCCGGCGCGGGTCGCGTTCGCCGGCCCGCGCGAGCAGCAGCAGCTCGTGGTCACCGGCGTCTGGCCCGACGGCCGACGTTACGACCTCACCCGCGCCGCCGCCTTCGCCGCCGACCCGAAGGTGGTGAGCGTCGTCGCCGGCGTGGCGCGCCCCGTCGCCGACGGGGCTACCACCATCGCCGTCACCGCCGCCGGCGCCAGCGCCGCCGTGCCCGTGACGGTCGAGAAGGCGACCGCGGACGAGCCCGTGAACTTCACGCGCGAGATCGTGCCGATCCTGACGCGCGCCAACTGCAACGGCGGCGGCTGTCACGGCGCCCAGCACGGCCGCGGCGGCTTCCGCCTGTCGCTCGCGGGGTTCGACCCGGCGTTCGACTTCGCGCAGATCGTACAGAGCAACGAGGGCCGCCGCGTCGTGCCGCACGACCCGGAGCGCAGCATCCTGCTGGCCAAGCCGGCGCTGGTGATGGAGCACGGCGGCGGCGAGAAGCTGAAGCTCGGCGGCCGCGACTACGCCCGCGTCCGCCAGTGGCTCGCCGACGGCGCCCCCGGCCCCGCCGCGAAGGAAGCCACCGTTTCGCAGCTCGAAGTGTTCCCGGCGGCGCGCGTGCTGGTCCCCGTCGAGCAGCAGCAACTGGCCGTCACCGCCGTGTGGTCCGACGGCCGCCGCGAGGACGTGACGGCGTCGGCGCAGTTCGACCACCTGAACGAGAGCGTCGCCGCGGTCACGCCGGCCGGGCTGGTCACCGCGAAGGGCGCCGGCGAGACGCACGTCATGGTGCGGTTCGCGGGTCAGGTCGGCGTGGCGCAGCTGACGCTGCCGTTCGCCACCCTCGCCGCCTACCCGAAGGTGCCGACCAACAACTTCATCGACGAGAAGCTCGTGGCGAAGTGGCGCGAGCTGGGCCTCACGCCGTCGCCGCTCTGCTCCGACGACGAGTTCCTCCGCCGCCTCTACCTCGACGCCATCGGCACCCTGCCGACGCCGGACGAAGTTCGCGCCTTCCTCGCCGACGCCGACCCGCTGAAGCGCCAGAAGGCGATCGACCGCGTGCTGGAGCGCGCCGAGTTCATCGACTGGTGGGCGCTGAAGTGGGGCGACCTGCTGCGCATCAACCGCACGGCGCTGCAAGACAAGGGGATGTGGAGCTTCCACAACTGGGTGCGCGCGATGATGCGCGACGGCACCCCGCTGGACGTGTTCGCCCGCGAGATCGTGACCGCGGAGGGGAGCACGTTCCTCGACGGCCCGGCGAACTTCTACCAGATCGGCCGCACGCCCGAGGACTGGGCCGAGTCGGTGGCGCAAGTCTTTCTCGGCATCCGCGTCGGCTGCGCCCGCTGCCACCACCACCCGTTCGAGCGCTGGGGCCAGGACGACTACTACGGCCTCGCCGCGTTCTTCGCCCGCCTCGGCACGAAGAACAGCCAGGAGTACGGCATCTTCGGCCGCGAGACGGTGATCTTCCTGCGGCCGACCGGCGAGTCGAACCACCCGCGCACCCGCGCCGTGATGCGCCCGACGCCGCTGGACGCCGACAAGGGCCGCAGCTGGGACGACCCGTTCGACCGCCGCAAGCAGCTCGCCGCGTGGCTGACGGCGCCGGACAACGGCATGTTCAGCCGCAACCTGGTGAACCGCTTCTGGGGCTACACGATGGGCCGCGGCCTGGTCGAGCCGCTGGACGACATCCGCGCCACGAACCCCGCCAGCAACCCCGAACTGCTCGACGCGCTGGCCGCCGACTTCGTGCGGGCCAAGTTCGACATGAAGCACCTGCTGCGGACGATCTTCAACAGCCGCGCCTACCAGCTCGATTCGACCCCGACGGACGGCAACCGGGCGGACGCGGCGAACGTCCACTTCGCGCGCTACACGGTGCGCCGCCTCACGGCCGAGCAGCTGGCCGACGCCATCGACTTCGCCACCGGCACGCGGGAGAAGTACCCGGGCCTGCCCTTGGGGACGCGGGCGATCCAGCTGCCGGACAGCGAGGTGAAGAGCTACTTGATGGACACGTTCGGCCGGCCGGCGCGGCAGGTGCTGTGCGAGTGCGAGCGGACGACGCGGCCGAACATCGCGCAGGCGATGCACCTGCTCAACGGCGACTTCCTGAACAAGAAGATCGCCGACAAGGCCGGCCGCGTCGAGAAGCTGATGGCGGCGAAGACGCCGGTGCCGAAGGCAATCGACGAGCTGTTCCTGGCGACGTGGTCGCGGCCGCCGTCGGCTGCGGAGCGGACGCGCGCCGAGGGCTGGGTCGCGGCGGCGCCGACGCCGCGCGAGGGCTTGCAGGACGTGCTATGGGTGCTGGTGAACAGCCGGGAGTTCCTGTTCAGCCGGTGACGGCTCGGCGGCCTCCGTAGGACGGGTCGAGTCTTCGAGACTCGACGCGGGGCGCGAGTACCTCACGGCGAAGCCCCGCGAGTCTCGCGGCGCGGGGTTTTGAGCCCGGAGGGCGACGGCGCCTAGCCCGGGGCAACCCCGGGCGGCCTCCGGCGGAGTTCGCTCCGGGCTCAAAACCCCGTGGCGCATTCGCCCCCGACTCCAACGCGTTCGCCGATCGCGCCCCGCGTCAGGTCTCGCAAAGCCTCGACCCGACCTACGGGAGACTACGGAAGACCTATGCCCCGCCTCCTCCTCGCCGCCGCGGCCGTCGCCCTGCTCGCCCCCGCGGGCCGCGCCGACCCCACCTACTGGACCGACGTCCGCCCGATCCTCCGCAAGCACTGCACCGTCTGCCACGCCGAGCGCAAGCTCGCCGAGCCCGACGTGTCCGCCGGCCTCGCGCTCGACAAGCCCGACCTCATCCGCGCCGGCGGCAAGAAGGGGACCGTCCCCGTCGTCGTGCCCGGTCAGCCCGACAAGTCGCTGCTCGTCACCCTGCTCACGACGAAGGACAAGAAGCGCGCCATGCCGCTCGACGCCGACCCGCTCGCCGCCGCGGACGTCGCCACGCTCCGCCGCTGGGTCGAACTCGGCATGCCCGAAGGAACCCGCCCGAAGGACACCGAAGCGGTCGCCAGCATCCCGACCGTCGCGGTGCGGAAGCTGCCGGTCACGTTCGCCACGAAGGCCGTGCTCCCGAAGGACGCGAAGCAGCCGGGGCCGATCGACTTCACGCTCCCCGTCGGGCCGCTGCCGCCGGTCGCGGCCGTCGCCTTCTCGCCGGACGGCAAGCTGCTGGCGACGGGGAGCTACGGCCGCGTCACCGTGTGGGAGCTGGCGAAGGCGGCGCCCGCCAAAGTGCTCACGAACGTGCTCGGCGCCGTGAACGACCTCCGCTTCTCGCCGGACGGCAAACTCCTCGCCGTGAGCGGCGGGCAGCCGTCGGCCCGCGGCGACCTGCGGCTGTTCGCCACCGCCGACTGGTCACTCGTCGCCGCGCTCGGCGGCCACCTCGACACCGTCAGCGCCGCGGCGTGGTCGGCGGACGGCAAGCGGCTCGTCTCGGCCAGCTTCGACAAGACGGTCCGCCTGTGGGACGTGGCCGACGTGAGGGCGCCGAAGGTGCGGCACACGTTCACCGGGCACTCGGACTTCGTGTACGCCGTCGCCTTCGCGCCGGGCGGCGAGTGGTACGCGACCGCGAGCAAGGACCGCACCAGCCGGCTGGTCGATGCGGCGACCGGCAAGAGTCTGTTCACCCTGAGCGGCAACGCCGACGAGGTGCTGGCCGTGGCCGTGAAGGCGGACGGGACGCAGGTGTTCACGTCGGGCCTGGAGTCGGCGGTAAAGGTGTGGGACGCCAAGACCGCGGAGAAGCTGAAGCAGGGGGCCGGCCCCACCGGCGGCACGCACGAGCTGGCCGCCGACGGCAAACTGGTCGCCGCCGCGGGCGCCGACGGCACCGTGCGCGTGTTCGCCGACGCCGCCGTGCTGAAGGTGCTGAACGGCGGCTCGCCGGTGTTTGCGGTGGCGATCGACCCCAGCGGGAAGCGCGTGGCCGCGGGCAGCGCCGACGGGCTGGTGCGGCTGTGGGACGCGGCCGAGGGGCGGCTGCTGGCGACGCTCTGGGGCGGCGCCGACGGGTGGGTGGCGTTCACCCCGGAGGGGCACGTCTCGGCGGCCGACGGGCTGGCGGCGCGGGCGAGTTGGCGCGCCGGCGGGCGGCCGCTGACGGAGGCGAAGTGGCTGGCCCCGCTGGCGGCGCCGGCGGAGGTGGCGCGGGCGGCGCGCGGCGGGAAGGTGGACGGGCCGGCGTTCCCGAAATAACGGCGGGTCGGGCGCGGCGGTGGCGCGTTAGGCCGGGGCGCAAGCCCCGTCAGGGTTGGGATGCCCGACGGGGCTTGCGCCCCGGCCTAACAGGCCGCCCGCCCGCTATACTGTCCGGGTTCCCCGGGGCGTCGCCCCGCCTTAACAGGAGTCACGCGGATGCAGCGGATGTTGCGGACGGCGGCGGCCACGGCCGTTCTTGTCGTGCTGGTCGGGTCGGCGGGCGGCCAGGGGCCGGCCGCCCCGGACCTGTTCCCGACCAAGGTCGGCGCCAAGTGGACGTACAAGATCAACGACCAGGACGTGACCGTCACCGTGTCCGGCACCGAGAAGGTCGGCGACAAGGACGGGTTCAAGTTCGACACCGCGGTCGGCGGCCAGGTGAAGCAGACCGAGGTGTACTACGTCGCCGCCGACGGCGTCTACCGGGCCAAGGTGGGCGACAAGAAGGTGGAGCCGGCCGTCCGCATCCTGGCCCTGCCGGCGAAGAAGGACGCCGCCTGGGACATCGACTCGAAGGTCGGCTCCGAGGGGCTCAAGGGGAAGTTCAAGGTGACCGACGAGAAGGCCAAGGTGAAGGTCGCCGGGGCCGACGTCGAGGCCGTGCTCGTGGAGGCCGTCGACTTCGACGTGGCCGCGACGAAGATCGCCATCAAGCAGTGGTTCGCCCCCGGCAAGGGCGTGGTGAAGGTCGAGTACACGATCCAGGGCACGACCACCACGATGGAGCTGAAGGACTACGCCGAGGCGAAGAAGTAAGCGGCGCGGGCTCTCAGCCCGGAGGGCGTCGGCGAGTAGCCCCGGGTGGAACCCGGGGCGGCCTGCGGCAGAGTCCGTGCGGTTCCGCTCTCCGGATCACCGCCGACGCCCGCCCCGGGTTCCACCCGGGGCTACTCGCCGACGCCCTCCGGGCTCAAATCCGCCGGTCGCTCACCTTTCTCTCCAGCACGGGAACCGCCATGAAGCCCCTCGCCGCGCTCGCCGCGCTCGTGCTGCTCCCTGCGGCCGTTCGCGCGCAGACTTCTTTCCCGATGGTGACGCACGTCACCCCCACCGCGGTGCAGCGCGGCACCACCGCCGAGGTCACCGTCGTCGCGCAGGCCAGCACCCTCGCCGGCGCCCACAAGGTGCTCTTCGACGGCACCGGCGTCAGCGCCGAGCCCGTCGCCGCCGCCGACGCCAAGACCAGCCTGAAGCTCAAGGTGACGGTCGCGGCCGACGCCGCCCCCGGGGTGCGCGAGTTCCGCGTCGCCTGCCCGCACGGCGTCTCGTCGCTCGGCCAGCTGGTCGTCGTGGACGCGCCGGTTGTGCAGGAGGCGCCCGGCAACAACACGCCCGACAAGGCGCAGCCGATCCCCGTGCCGAGCGTCGTGTGCGGCCGCACCGAGGCCGCCGAGAACGTGGACTACTACCGCTTCGCCGCGAAGGCCGGCGCCGTGCTCACGTTCGAGGTCCACGGCGCCCGCATCCAGGACAAGATTCACGACCTCCAGAAGCACGCCGACCCGCTGATCGCCGTGTTCGACGCCACCGGCAAGGAACTCGCCGCCAACGACGACGGCTACTTCGCCGACCCCGTGCTGGAGTTCAAGGCGCCCGCCGACGGCGAGTACCGCGTCGCCGTCCGCGACGCCAAGTTCGACGGCGACGCCCGCTGGACCTACGCCCTCACGGTCACGGACAGGCCGTACGTCCAGCACCTGTTCCCACTCGCGGCGAACCCCGGCAAGCTGACGCCGTTCGCACCCGTCGGCACCGCCCGCCTCGTTCAGCCGCTCTGGCCGCTGACCGTTCCGTCGGAGTCCGGCTTGCGCCTGGTGTCGCTCCCCGGCCCGACCGGACTGACGAACCCGGCCCCGCTCGTGGTGACGCCGCTGCCACTCGTCACCGAGGCCGAGCCGAACGACGACCCGAAGCAGGCCACCCGCGTGGCGATGCCCGGCGGCGCCAACGGCCGCGTCGGCACCCGCGGCGACCTGGACCACTTCGTGTTCGCGGCGCAGAAGGGGAAGGCGGTTCGGCTCGAAGTGCTCGCCCGCCGCTTCGGCACGGTGCTGCGCAGCCGGCTCGACGGCGTGCTCGACGTGATGACGCCGGACGGCAAGGTGCTGATGTCGAACGACGACCTGAACGGCAAGGACCCGGGGCTCGTGTTCGCGCCGCCGGCCGACGGCGACTACGTGGCCCGCGTCCGCGACCTGAACAACCGCGGCTCCGACGCCCACGTCTACTACCTGGAGCTGGCCCCCGCGGCGCCCGACTTCACGATCAAGTGCGACCCGTCGAAGGCGTCGGTCGGCCAGGGCGGGCGCACCGCGTGGTACGTGCAGGTGACGCGCACGAACGGCTTCGCCGGTCCCGTGACCGTGGACGTGGAAGGCTTGCCGAAGGGCGTGACCGCGAGCGCGCTGACGATCCCGCCGGCGATGACGCAGGGGTGCGTGGTGCTGTCGGCCGCGGCCGACGCGAAGCTCGACGCCGCGGCCGTGCGCGTGGTCGGCAAGGCCGACGGGCTGGTGCGGACGGCGGTGCCGGTGGAGGAGATTTACCTCCCCGGCGGCGGCCGCGGCCGGTTCGACGTGGGGATGCCGGCGGTGGCTGTGTGCCGCCCGCTGGACATTTTGGACGTGAAGGTGAAGACGACGCGGGTGGAGCTGAAGCCGGGCGAGGAGGTGAAGCTGGACGTGGAGGTGGTGCGCGCCCCCGGCTACGACAAGACGCTGACGCTGGACGTGCTGTTGCAGCACCTCGGCGGCGTCCACGGCAACCCGCTGCCGCTGGGCGTGACGGTGGTGGGGGCGAAGAGCAAGACGCTGCTGGGCACGGGGAGCGTGGGTCACATCGTGCTGCGGGCGGCGCCGGACGCGGCCGCGTGTGCGGACGTGCCGGTGTGCGTGCAGGCGTACGTGCCGATCAACTTCGTGGTGAAGACCGGCTACGCCAGCGCGCCGGTGCTGCTGACGGTGCGGCGGTGAACGCGATGCTGTCGTCGATGTAGAATGCGGTACGATCCGCGGAGGCGTTCAATGGTGGCGGACGATCGGATCACGTTCAATCCGCTCCAGTGCGGCGGGCGGCCGTGCGTGCGCGGGATGCGCATCCGCGTCAGCGACGTGCTCGACCTCCTCGCCGCCGGCCTGTCGCACGCCGACGTGGTCGCCGAACTGCCCGACCTCGAACCGGCCGACGTGGTCGCCTGCCTGCGGTACGCCAGCGCCCTCACCGCCCGGCCGGAGGCCGCCGCGTGACGGTCTGGCTGGATGCGCACCTGTCGCCGGCCCTGGCGCCGTGGCTGGCCGCAACGTTCGGGGTGACGGCGACGGCCGTCCGTGACCTCGGCCTGCGCGACGCGCTCGACCCGCCGATCTTCGACGCCGCGCGGGCGGCCGGGGCAGTCGTGATGACGAAGGACGCCGACTTCGCGGAAATGGTCGGCCGACTCGGGACACCGCCCCAGGTGGTCTGGCTCCGGTGCGGGAACACGTCGAACGCCGCGCTTCGGACTCTCTTGACCGCCGAGTTTCCCGCGGCGATGGCGCAACTCGCCGCGGGCGTTCCGCTCGTCGAGGTCGGAGCCCCCGGCGTTCCCTGACGGTCGCCGCACGCCCCTCAGCCGCCCAACGCCGACAGGTGCGCCAGCAGCGCCGGCCGCGCGGCGGCCGGCGCCAGCCGGCCGGCGCGGAACACCCCGCGCGCCTCCAGCCACGCCGCGAACTCCGGCGCCGGGTGCAGCCCGAACAGCTCCCGCACCGTCGCCGCGTCGTGGTAGCTCGTGCTCTGGTAGTTCAGCATCACGTCGTCGGCACACGGCACCCCCATCACGTAGTTGCACCCCGCCGCTGCCAGCAACAGCAGCAGGTTGTCCGCCGAGTTCTGGTCGGCGTCGGCGTGGTTCGTGTAGCACACGTCCACGCCGATCGGGAGCCCGAGCAGCTTGCCGACGAAGTGATCTTCCAGGCCGGCCCGCACGATCTGGCGCTCGTCTGCCAGGTACTCGGGGCCGATGAACCCCACCACGCTGTTCACCAGGAACGGGTCGAACGCCCGCGCCACGCCCTGCGCCCGTGCCTCCAGCGTCAGCTGGTCGATCCCGCCGTGCGCGTCCGCCGACAGGGCGCTCCCCTGCCCCGTCTCGAAGTACGTCACCTGGTCGCCGACCCAGCTCACCGCGCGGCCGCGGTGCGACTCGCGCACGCGCTCCAGTCCTTCCTTTAGCATCGCCGGCGTGACGCCAAAGCTGCGGTTCGCCGCCTCCGTCCCCGCGACCGACTGGAACAGCAGATCGACCGGCGCCCCGCGCTCCAGCGCCGCCAGCTGCGTCGTGACGTGCGACAGCACGCAGTGCTGCGTCGGCGCCCCGGTCACGTCGATGAGGCGGTCGAGGGCGCGGAGGACCGCCGCGACGGTGTCCACGGACTCGGTGGCCGGGTTCACGCCGATCACCGCGTCGCCGCAGCCGTAGCACAGGCCGTCGATCGCGGCGAGGAGGATGCCGCCGACGTCGTCGGTCGGGTGGTTCGGCTGCACCCGCACGCCGAACACGCCGCGTTCGCCGAGCGTGTTCCGGCAGCGCGTCACGACGCGAATCTTCGCCGCGACGTAGACGAGCTCCTTGTTCCCCATCAGCTTCGCCACCGCCGCCGCGACCTCGGGCGTGATCGCGCGGTGCAGGCCGGCCAGTGCGGCCCCGTCGGTGCGGTGGTCGAGGAGGAACTCGCGGAAGCCGCCGACGGTGAGGGAGCGCAGCGGCGCGAACGCCCCGCGGTCGTGGCCGGCGGCAAGGAGGCGGGTCACGTCGTCGTCGATCAGCGGCGTGTCGGCGATGTCGCCGAGGGGGACGTCGGCGAGGGCCAGCTTGGCGGCGACGCGCTCGCGCTCGGAGCGCGCGGCGAGGCCGGCGAGGGCGTCGCCGGACTTCGCCTCGTTGGCCTTCGCCAGCAGGTCGCGCAGGTCGGGGAAGACGAACCGCTCCCCGCGGACGACGTGGGCGTACATGTGGCCCCCTTCGCGACACCCGCAGCCGAGTCGGGCGAGTGGCCCCCGACAGCCAGGCGCCGTGCCGTATAACTTCCCGATGCAGAAGCGGTCTCGCTGATGCACACCATGCGCACGATGCATGAAAACTAGGGGTTTTCGAGGCCGGCGGCCCGATCGAGGTGCGTCGTCAGAGTCGGTTTTGCACCCCGCGCACGCACTTCCGTGTCAATTCCGTGCTCGTGTCGCTAGCCCTTCGTTACGAAGTGGTAGAGAGGCCAGCGGACAAGCGGTGACGCTTGAAATGCCTCGGACGAGACGCCGGCGGCCGCTCAGAACCGCTTGCGGATTAATTTGACGAGCTCCACCGGCATGCTCATCAGCGACACGACCAGCAGCACCAGCCCGTCGAGGGCCATGTGCCAGGGCATGTCGCCGAACATCCCTGATCTTCCCGAAGAAAAATGGAGTCGAAGTTAACGGTGGGTCTGGTGGTACGTCCGCTCGAACTCCTCGGGGGACACGGACCCCAGGGAGGAGTGGCGGCGGACGCGGTTGTAGAACACTTCCAGGTACTCGAGGATCACGGCCTGGGCGTCCTCCCGGGTGGCGAACATCGTGCCCGGCGCGATCCCGACCTCGCACTTCAGCCGGCCGAAGAAGCTCTCGACCGGGGCGTTATCCCAACACTGCCCCACCCCGCTCATGCTGCACACGATCCCGGCCCCGGTGAGGACGCGTTGGTAGTGCTCGCTCGCGTACTGGCTCCCGCGGTCCGAGTGCGCGAGCAGCCCGACCCCGGGACGGCGGCGGGCCAACGCCAACTCCAGGGCGTCCACGACCAGCCGGCTCTCCATCGTCGCCGCCATGCTCCACCCCACGATCATCCGGCTGAACAGGTCCTCGACGACGGCCAGGTACACCCACCCCTCGCGGGTCGGGACGTAGGTGATGTCGGCCGACCAGGCGGCGTTCGGGCGGGCCGGCGTGAAGTCCCGGTCGAGTCGGTTGTCGGCGACCGGGTGGGCGTGCCCCGAGTCCGTCGTCCGCACGAACCGACGCGGCGTTCTCGCCCGGATTTCGTGGGCCGTCATGAGCTTGGCCACGGCGTTCTCCGAGCACGCCTGACCCCGGGCGTTCAACTCGGCGGTCATGCGCGGGCTGCCGTACCGCTCCCTCACCTCGGCGTGGACCTCCCGGATCGCCGCGACCAGCTCCCGCCGCCGCTGCTCGGCCGCGCTGTCGGCCCGTGACGCCCAGGCGTAGTACCCGCTGGCCGACACCTCCAGGGCGTCGCACATCCACCCGACCGGCCACTCGGCGGCGTGGTCGGCGACGAACCGGAACGTCAGGTCGGCGGGTTGGCGAAGTACGCGGCGGCTTTTTTTAACAAGTCCCGCTCGGCACGAAGTCGTGCGTTCTCGGCGCGGAGTTGGCGGAGCTCCTCGTCGGCCGGGGACGGGTTGCCGTGCCCCGGGAAGGCGGCGTCGCCGCGACCCCGGTGGGCCTTCCGCCACTCGTGGAGGACGTTCTCGTTGACCCCGAGGCGGCGTGCGGCCTCGGCGACGGAGAGCTTCTGGTCGGTGATCATCTTTACCGCGCGGAGCTTGAACTCGGCGGTGTACGTCGCACGCAGTCGGGCCATCGGTGTACTCCTCCTCGGAGCATACACCGTTAACTTCGACTCCACGAAACTTGGGGAGGGTCAGGTGAAGGTGGGTGACTTCTCCCGCGGTGGTGAGGGCCGGGCGGCGGAGGGGGTGAGGGCGCTCAATCACGACATGTCCCCCGAGGCGGTGCTGGTGCCGTTCGGGGTGCTGGAGTTGAACCGCGGGGCGGTGCCGATCCACCAGCCGTGGTTCCTGTTCGGCCGCTCGCGAGAGACGAGCGACTTCCTGGCCGACGGCCTCGACCTCTGGTGGCAGGAGCGGAAGGCGGTCCACCCCGGCGTCACACGCCTGCACGTGGAGTTGGACAACGGCCCCGAGATCGGCAGTTCGCGGACCCAGTTCCTGAACCGGATGGTGGGGTTCGTGGACCGGCACCGGGTGGCGGTGGAGTTGGTGTACCTGCCGCCGTGTCACAGCAAGTACAACCCGATCGAGCGGTGCTGGGGGATCCTGGAGCGGCACTGGAATGGGGCGTTGCTGTCGTCGGTGGCCGACGTGCTGCGGTGGGCGGGGACGATGACGTGGCGGGGGCTCCGGCCGATCATCCGGGAGACGACGGCCGTGTACGAGCGGGGCGTGCGGCTGACCAAGGCGGCCTTTCGTCCCATCGCCGCACGACTGACCCGCTCACGCACACTACCCAAGTGGAGCCTCACCATCCAACCCAAAGGACTGGGAAGGTAAGATCCCGCTCATGCCTTACTCGTCCGCGGTGCGGAGGAACACGAGCGGCCGCGGCGGCTTCGCCCCGGTGAACTGCTCCAGCCGGCCGACCTCCACCAGCCGCCGCACCTTCACGATCTCGCCGGCGGGGTAGACGTACTCCGGCGGCATCACCACGAACCGCGGCCCCGGCTCGCGCAGCCACGCCGCCAGGTCGTGCCACTCCACCTTCGTGTCGATCGGCCGGCGGAGGTGGAACGCCAGCAGGTGCGACTCGGCGCGGAACATCAGTACCGGTTCCGGCTCCGGCGCCTGCGAGCGGATGAACGCGGCGAACGCCCGCTTCCCCTCGCGTGCCTCCTCCGCCGGTTCCACCACCTGCGTCATCACGCCCCAGCCGACCGCGACGCCGGCCAGCACCAGCGCGAACGCCCACGTCGCGCGGCGGACGGTGCGCGTGTTCGACCGCGTGGCGAGCCAGCGCTCGGCGGCGCAGCCGAGCACGACGGCGGCGCCGGGGTACAGCGGCAGGAGGTAGTCGGCGCGCTTGAACTTCGCCGCTGACAGGACCGCGAACATCGTCACGACCCACACCACGCCGAAGCGGAACAGCGGGTCGGCCCGCCAGCCGCCGGTGCGCACGGCCCACGCGGTCAGCAGCGCCAGCGCGGGCGTCCACGGGAGGAAGTCCGCGGCGAGGCGCGGCAGGTAGTACCACACCGGGTGCGACGCCAGCGTCGGCGACGTGCCTGCGAACCGCTCGACGTTGTGGTGCCAGAAGAAGACGCGGACGAACTCACCGTCGGTGGCGGCGTTCGCCCACAGGAACCACGGCGCGGCGAGGCCCAGCACGACGGTGACGCCAAGGAGCGCGGCGGGGACGGGGAGGCCGCCGCCGCCGCGCGGTTTCACCACGAGCCACGCGACCGCGGCGGGGCCGACCAGCGCGAGCGCGACCGGGCCTTTGAGCAGCACGCCGGCGGCGGCGGCGACGGCGGCGAGGAGGAAGTACGGGTGGCGGAACGGCGAGCGGCCCGCGTCAGCGGGCTGTTCCTCAGCGCAACTGTGGCGCTGAGGAACAGCCCGCTGACGCGGGCCGCTCGCCGGGGCGTTCGTTCCACGATAAAAGGCCACCAGCGCCACCGCCACCGCGCACGTCAGCGGCACGTCGATGCGTGCGGTGCGCGAGATCGCGGTGAAGTGCCCGGCCGTCGCCAGCGTCAGCGCCGCGACAACCGCCGCGACCGGCCGGCCTTCGCGGCGCAGCCAGCCGTACACGAGCGCGACAGTGAGCAGCCCCGCTAGCGCCGCCGGCAGCCGGGCGCAGGCCTCGGTCACGGTGCCGCCGTTGAGCCACCCCGCGGCGGCGACGAGCCAGTAGTAGCCCGGCGGCTTCTGCAGATCGACCTGCCCGTCGAACAGGACCGGCAGCCCCCATTCACCGGTGTCGAGCATCCGCTGCGCGTTCTGGGCGGCGCGCGCCTCGTGACTGCTGACCAGCTCGCGGCTGCCGAGCCCGGCGGTGAACAGCGCGGCGACACCCACGACGGCCGTGACGTGAAACCACACGCTTCGACGAGCCGCGACCGAAAGGGAGCGGCTGCTGTGATCGACGATCTGCGTACGGAGGATGGGCGCAGACGCGGCCGCTCCCGGGCGGTCGCGGCTCGTTGAGGTGTCCGCGGCGCTCACGCCGCCTCCCGCTTCGCCGGCGGCTCGGACGGCTTGGGCGACGGCGGCTCGTCTTCGCCGCGCTGCCCGGGGTCGCACAGGCGGCGGTACAGCGGGCACGTCGCCAGCAGCTCGGCGTGCGGCCCCACGGCCACGATCTTGCCGGCGTCCATCACCACCACGCGGTCGGCCAGCTCCGCCGCGGCGTGCAGCCGGTGCGTGATCATGAACACCGTCCGCCCCTTCACGAAGTCCTTCAGCGCCGCGTGAATCTCGGCCTCGCTCGTCGGGTCGATCTGGCTCGTGAACTCGTCCAGGATCAGCACGTCCGGGTCGCGCAGGATCGCCCGCGCCAGCGCGATCCGCTGCCGCTGCCCGCCGCTGATCTTCCCCGCCAGGTCGCCGATCATCGTCTTGTAGCCGGCCGGCAGCTCCTTCTCGATGAAGTCGTGGGCGTGCGCCTTCTTCGCCGCCGCGACCACCTCGGCTTCCGTCGCCCCCTTCTTGCCGTAGGCGATGTTGGCGAACACCGTGTCGTCGAACAGCTGCGTGTCCTGCGTCACCAGGCCGATGCGGCGGCGCAGGCTCCGCAGGTGCGCCTGCCGCACGTTCACGCCGTCGATGAAGACCGCGCCGTGGTCGGGGTCGTAGAACCGCGGCAGCAGCCCCAGCAGCGTCGTCTTGCCGCACCCGTTCGGGCCGACCAGCGCCACCGTCTCGCCGGCCTTCACCGTCAGGTCCACCAGGTCGAGCGTCGGCGTGTCCGAGCCGGGGTTGTAGCTGAAGCAGACGTGCCGGAACTCGATCCCCTTCTTCACGCGGCCCACGCGCGGCCCGGCCGGGTTCGCGCCCACGCTCGGCACCCGGTCGAACACCTCGAACACGCGGTTCGCGGCCGCCTCGCCGCTCTGGAGCTTCGTGTACACGCTGGCCAGCTTCCGCACCGGGTCGGCGATCGCCGCCAGGAAGGCGTACAGCTGCAACAGCGTGGCGAACTCCAGCGGCTGGCTCGTCATCCGCATGCCGAAGATGTGCGTGTGCTTCGTCACCACCAGGTACGTGCCCGCGGCGAGGGCCAGCCCCACGGCCAGCACGCCGAGCAGCTCGATGAGCGGGTTGGCGAAGGCGTCGATGTACACGACGCGCATGGCCTTGCGGTTGTAGTCCTCGGTGGCCTTGCGGAACCGGCGGCGCTCGTGCGGCTCGCGGGTGAACGCCTTCACCGCGCGGGCGCCGTCCAGCACCTCCCGCAGCAGCTTGTACAGCACGCTCATCCGCTCCAGCACCTTGCGGGCGGCGCGGCGCATCGCCCGACTCACGCGCATGAGCGTGATCATCACCAGCGGCACCACGACGCAGAACACGACGGTGAGCTGCCACGAGATGCTGCACGCGACGGCGAGGCAGGCGACGGCCTTGAGCGGCTCGGCGACCATGCGGCCGAACAGGATCTTCAGCCCCAGGCCGAGCTGCTCGGTGTCGTTCGTGAACCGCGCCATCAGGTCCGGCGTGCCGGCCGCGGTGATCTGGCGGATGTCCTGGTGGATGAGCCGGCGGAAGCAGCGGTTGCGGATGTCGAACAGCGTCCGGTTCATCACGCTGCCGACCAGCGACTCGTGGGCGAACTCGAACACGCCCTTCACCCCGACGCAGCACACGACCCCGCCCATGATGACCATGAACGTGGCGAACCGGTCCTCGGGCAGGAGCGTGATGACGCGGTCGCGGAGCAGCCGGTAGCGGTACTCCCACGTGGCGTGGTAGAGGAGCGTTTCCTCGACCTTGGCGACCTCGTGGCCGACCTTGCGGATTGCCGTCTCGCGGTCGGCGCCCTCGGGCAGCTGCTCGGCGGCGCGGAGCTCGGCGCGGAGGCCGTCCAGCTTGGCCTGCCGGTCGGGGCGGTTGCGCTCCTTCACGCAGGTGTCGATCTCGTCGTCCACCCACTGCTGGAGGTTCTTGTCGGTGCTGAGGATTTTCAGCACCGGGTAGATGGCCGAGAGGTTGACGCTCCACAAGACGGCGACGACGAGGGCGCAGCCGAAGGACGCGGCGAGGCGGCCGCGGTACGGCCAGGCGTACTTCAGCGTGCGCAGGAAATTCCGCATAGCCGCGGGTTATACCCGCGCGGCGGGAACGGGGGCAAGAGGGGAAAACACGCGGGCGCGCCCGGGGATTTCGGGCTGCCGTTAGGCCGGGGCGCAAGCCCCGTCGGGATTCTGACGCCCGCCGGGGCTTGCGCCCCGGCCTAACGTAAAGCGGCTACCCGGGCGCCCGGAACGCCACCTGGGCGCTCGTCGCCAGCGGCCAGCACTTGTACCGGCCCAGCGGCTCGAAGCCGGCCTCCCGCATCCGCCCGGTCAGCGCCGCGGTCGGCAGCGTCGGGCCGTCGTCGAGCACCGCCACCCCGCCGGGCGCCAGCACCCGCCGCACCTCCGCCACCAGCGGCTTCACGGTTTCGGCGTCGAGGTGGTGGCCGACCACGCCGCTGCTGTTCACCACGTCCACGGACGCCGCCCGCACCACCTCGCCCGCCGGGTCGCGCAGCGGCTCGGTGATCCCCTGACACACGAACCGCACCGTCACACCCGGGGCGTAGGCCCGCCGGGCGGCGACCTCCGCGAGCTGCGGCGCCAGCTCGTAACCGGTCACCTCCGAGCCCGCCGGGGCGCACGCGGCCAGGACGCGCGTCGACGTGCCGGTGCCGCAGCCGAGGTCGAGCGCGCGCCACGGGCGGGCGGGCACGCGGCCCTTCAGCGCCCGCGGGATGGTCCGCCAGTTGGCCCACGTCTGCCGGGCGTTCGACGTCTCGAACTCGTCCTCGGTCATGGCCGCGTAGGCGGCGGCGACGACGGCTTGGTCGGTGGACCGGTAGCGGACGCCGCGGCGGGCCAGGGCGCGCTCGGCCCGCCACTGCCGCCAGCAGATGAGGAGGATGATCCCGGGCGGCTTCGTGGGGTCGGTCACGGCCCGTCTCCGGTGCCGGTCGGCGGCGTCGCCGGGCGCGGGAACGTCGCCGGCGCCGGCGGCTGGCCGCGGAGGTAGCGGTTCCACCCGGCCACCGCCGGCGGGGCGAAGGCGTACCAGCACACCAGGATCGGCACCGCCACCCGCGGCACGGCCATCACCACGGCCAGCGCGAACACCACCACCAGCAGCAGCTTCCGGTTCCGCCCGCGCCGCAGCAGTTGCTTGAACAGGTGGGCGTACCGCACCCGCGACACCATCAGCAGCGCCACGCCGAACGTGACCAGCGGCAGCAGCCGGGCCGCCCACAGGTCCATCTGCGCCGCCGCCCCCGACGGCTCCACGTCGGACACCAGCTGCGGCCCGAACAGCGCGATTGGGAACGACGCCACCACCGACGCCGCGGCCGGCGACGGCAGCCCGGTGAAGCCCTTCGCCTTCTCCTCGGCGGCGAGCTCCGGCGGGGGCGGCGGCTCCACGTTGAACCGCGCCAGCCGCAGCACCGCCCCCACCACGTACAGCGCCGCCGCCACGAACAGCAGCCGCGGCGGGATGCCCACCTGCTCGAACTTCGCCAGCTCCAGCATCAGGAACGCCGGCGCCGCCCCGAACGTGATGGCGTCGCACAGCGAGTCGAGCTCGGCGCCGAACTTACTCGTCTGCCCGGCCCAGCGGGCGGCGGCGCCGTCGAGGCCGTCGAACAGCATTCCCAGGAAGATGAGGCACCCGGCCGCGAACAGCGCCGTGGCCGGCTCGTACCCGGCCCACCCGGACGCGAACGCGATGGCCCCGAACCCGCACACCGCGTTGGCGAGCGTGAGGAGCGTCGGCAGCACGGCGAACGCCTTCGGCCGCGGCCGCCGCCCGCGCAGCTTCAGCTTCATGTCGCCCCCGGCGTCTCGTACTCGGCCAGCACCGAGAGACCCGCCTTCACCTTGTCGCCGACCTTCGTCACGACCTTCAGCCCCGCCTCGCGCGGCATCACCAGCTCCGTCCGCGAGCCGAACTTGATCATGCCGAACCGCTCGCCGCGGCCGACCGTGTCGCCGGGCTTCAGCCAGCACACGATGCGGCGGGCGATGGCCCCGGTGATCTGGCGGACGACGTAGCGGCGGTACGGCGGCGCGTCCTCCTGCATCCGCACGGCGAGCTGCTCGTTCTCCCGCGCCGACTCGGGGCGGATGGCGTTCAGGAACTTCCCCATCTTGTAGCGCAGCCCGACGACGCGGCCGGCCACGGGGGCGCGGTTCAGGTGGCAGTTGAAGATCGACAGGAAGATGCCGATCTGCACCGCCGGGCCGCCGACGAACTCGTCGTACTCCAGCTCCTCGACGAGCACGACCTTGCCGTCGGCCGGGGAGATGACGAGGCCCGGGGCGGCGGGCACGGCGCGCTCGGGGTCGCGGAAGAACCACACGACGAGGAGCCACGCCACGGTCAGCGCCGCGACGAGCACCCAGCCGGCGCCGGCGAGCACGCCGTCCGCGCCGCCCCAGATCAGCCACGCGGCGACCGCCTTGGCGGAGCCGGCGGTGAGGACCGAGAAGACGAGCAGCTCGGCGAGGCCGGCGCGGGCGAACGGGATGCGGTCGCGCCAGCGGAACGGGTCGTCCTGCGGCTCCCAGTGGTAGCCCGGCTGGTTGCGGTAGAACTTGAGGTCGCGCGGGTCGAGGACGGGGAACGGGCAGGGGTTCGTGTCGCCCTTGCGGAGCGCGGCCATGCGGCGGACGTAGCCGGGGCGGAAGGTGCGGAGGTAGGCGCGGCGGACGGCGCCCCAGGCGAGTTCGAGCCGCATCACCACGCCGCCGCCGGGCTGGATCGTGGTGAGCTTGGGGTCCATCGGCTCGGGCGGGAGCGGGGCGGCGGACGACATGCGGGTTCCGGGGAGTTCGGTCAGTCGGTGCGCGTGAACGGCAGCACGACCGCGGGCGGGAAGTTCCGCCACACCCGGCGCGGCGGGTCGGGCCGGAAGCCGGTCGCGTCGAACCGCCGCCACGCCTTCTGGGAGTAGGTGAATTGTACGAACCGGCGGCCCGGCCGCAGCGCCCCCGCGACCGACCCGAACACCCGCCGCGGCAGGTCGCCCGGGAGCACCAGCAGCGGCAGCCCGCTCACCACCGCGGCCACGTCGTGGGCGGTGCAGCCGAGGCCCGCCAGGTGCGCGTCCAGCCGGGAGGCGCAGCCGTTCACGACGGTGGCGCCCGGCACCGCGGTGCGGAGGTGGCCGGCGAACCGGTCGTTCAGCTCGACGGCGACGACGCGCGCCGCGGGGAAGCGGCGCACGAGTTCCCGCGTGAACACGCCGGTGCCCGGCCCGAGTTCGAGAATCACCTGCCCGGCGGCGACGGGGCCGACGGCGTCGGCCATGGCGCGGGCGAGGACGGGGCCGCTCGGGCCGATGGCGCCGGTGACCCGCCAGCGGCGAACGATCTCGCCGTAGAACATCAGCGTTTCGCGCATCGGCCGGGCTCTCCGGGGGCGGGTAGTAGTCTTATCGCGCCGGGGCCGCCGGGCGAGGGCGCATCGTGGGGCCGCCGGCCGCGGCTACCGGGCAACCGTAGCACGCATCGGTGCCGAGGTGGCGGAGGCGCGGGGCTACGCCCACGGCTACAGGGCGAGCTTCACCGCGAGATCAAACCCGCAAACCGGCTGCCGGACCCGGCCGGCACCGTGTGAGTCACCGACCCCGGCCTCGCGAAAACGCACCGCCGTCGCCGTCCTGACCCCCGCCGCCGATACGCTACCGGCGACGCCCCCGACCCCGCGGACGCCCCCATGCCCGTCCCGTGCCCGTGCTGTAAGGCGAACAACGACGCCGGCCCCGCCTGCCGCCGCTGCAAGGCCGACCTGGCGCTGCTGTTCGCCGCCGACGCCGACGCCTCGCGCCTGCTCGCCGCGGCGCGAGCCGCCCTCGCCGCCGGTCGCGTCGCCGACGCCGACGCGCTCGCGCAGCAGTCTGCCTCCATCCGCCGCACGCCGGACGCGCTCCGCACCCGTGCCGCGGCGCGGCTCATGAGCGGCCGGTTCGCCGACGCCCTGGCCGCGTATCATGAACTGGCGGAGGGGTGACATGACCGACGCCGTCCTGATCGTCGACGACGAGGAGCCCGTCCGCCGCACCTTCGAGGAGTGGCTCAAGGGGAGCGGCCTCGGCGTCCGCGTCCTCGCCGCCGCCGACGCCGAGGCCGCGCTGACCATCGCCAACCAGACGCCCATCGACCTCGCCGTCCTCGACTGGAACCTCGGCTCCGGGTCCGACGGCCTCCGCCTCCTCGAAGACCTCGTCGTCTTCCAGCCGGAAATCGTCGCCGTCATGGTCACCGGCTTCGCCCACCAGGCGACGCCGCTCGACGCGCTGCGGATGGGCGTCCGCGACTACCTCGACAAGAGCACCGACCTGACCCGCGAGGCGTTCGTGGCGGCCGTGGGCCGGCAGCTCGACCGCATCCGCCCGGCGAAGCGGCAGCGCGAGGTGAACCGCACCCTCGCAGCGTTCCGCGAGGCCGTCGAGAAGGTGCTGCCGATCGTTCGCTCGGCGGCGGCGCTGAACGACCCGGTGCCGCTGCCGATGGCGGTGAAGTCGCTGCTCAAGTTCGCCGGCCGGGCGGTCGGCGCCGCCGACGGCGCGCTCGTCATCCGCCACCACTCCCCGGACGGCACCGACGTGACGGTCGCCTACGGGCCGGACGGGCAGTTCCTCTCGACCGGCGACGTGCCGTTCAACCGGTCGCTCGCGGCGTCGGTCGTGAGCCGGACGGAGCCCGCGGTGCTGAACGACTTCTCCGGCGGCTCGGCCGGCGTGCTCGACCTGTTCCCGTTCGAGCACGGCCGCGCCGCCGTGCTGGCGGCGCCGCTGGCCGTCGGCGGCAGCACGCTCGTGGCGCTGGAACTGTTCGACAAGCCGGGCGGCTTCACCGACGACGACCGCCGCCTCGTCGCCGCGGCTGCCGAAGTCGGCGCGGACCTGCTGCGGCAGGCGGTGGCGGAGCGGCAGACGCACCGGCTCCTGTTCGACGCGGTGGAGGCGGCGCTGCGAGCGAGTTCGGGCGTGGAAGCGGCGATGTCGTCGGCGGGGCTGCCGGGGCCGCCGCCGGACGCGGTGATGGCGAGGCTGCGCGAGGGGCTGGACGCCGACGCGAACGCGGTGGTGGACGCCGACACGGCGCTGGGGCTGGTCGAGGCGGTGCGGGCGCTGGCGGTGCGGCACGGCCCCGCGGCGGTGGCCCACTGCACCCGCCAGGTCGAGGAGCTGCGCAAGCTGCTGGACGGCATCACGGGGTATAGCGGGGGGTAGAGAAGAGGATTAACCACAGAGTCACAGAGAGCACAGAGGGAAGACACAAAGCCGAGTGAAGAGCAGAATTTGAATTCAAATCTTGGCTCTCCTCGGTCTTCTGTCTTCTCTCTGTGCTCTCTGTGACTCTGTGGTTAATCCTCTTCTCTACCCCCCTCACGCCGGCTGCTTCTCGGGGTGCAGGTACACGAAGCTCTTCCCCAGCTTCCCCCCGTAGTTCCCCGCCGAGATCGTCAGCAAGTCCGGCGTGTCCTTCGCCGCGGCGATGGCGGCCTGCGTCGCCGCGGCGATCGTCGCCAGGTCGCGGCCGTTGATGATGATCTCCTGCACGCTCGCCACCCCGGCCGGCAGCTTGCTCGCGCCGCCGAGCGCGTCCCGCAGCGTCGGGCAGTACTCGGCGTAGGTGCTGGCGACGGCGAACTTGTACTTGCTCCCCGCCTTCGACCCGCTGCTCGCCACCCCGCCGGGGAACGGCAGGATCACGCCCGGCGTCTGCGCCGCGGCCGCGGCGGCGCGGGTCGCCGCTTCGAGCGCCCCGTCGGCGGTGGCGCCGAAGAACCACAGGTTGCCGCCCATCAGGCCGTCGGCCCAGCCGCAGCGGCGCTCGATCACGAACTCGCCGCTGAGGATCGGCACCACCCAGCAGCGCCGCCCGAACCGCTCCGCCGCGAACTGGTGGCCGTCGCCGAAGTACGACACCTTCCGCCCCAGCGGGAACCACTTCTCGTCGGCCGGCAGCACGTTGAACGCGGCCGTGGTCGGGCACGTCAGCACGTTCTGGCACACGCGCACGAGCACGCTCCGCTCCAGCCTCGCCTCGCGGTCCTTCCAGAAGCGCGGCACGTGGAACTGCACGACCGCGCCGGGCCGGCCGTCGGGCGTGTCGCTCGCGTCGAGGTAGCGGTCGAGGCCGGCTTCGCAGTCGCAGAGGATGGCGGAGCTGGCGTTGCCGGTGGCGGCGGTGATGGCGTGGTCGAGCCAGGTGCGGTCGCGGGCCGTCACCAGCACCGACGCGTAGATGCTGCGGAACGCCTCGGCATACGTGTCGTCGATCGTCGCCGGCATGTCGGGCTCCCGGGGGGCAGCGGTGATTGTCCGCATTCCCGGCCCACGGTCAAGCCAACCACATTGTGTGTCTCCGCACCCCCCGGGGGGTCAGGGCACGCAATGAGTCGATGCCACAAAAGAATGCTGGAGCCTTGCTGGCGAATGCGCGATGACCGTGCAATTTCGCGGGCAATTTGCTGGCATATCAGGCAAGTCGTTCTGGATCGGTATCCTGTCACGTCCCGCGGTCAATTTTTCTGACCGCCAGAAGTCGTGCCGTGATGACACTTTAGGCGTCGCTATGCCACGCTCGTGACGCCACGCCGCGGCCGTGGCACGCACCCTGCTTTATCCTCAGGCGGCGAGAGCCTGACACCGCACGGTTGGTCGACTGAGGGGAGAGGCAGTCGGCCAACCGTGCGGATCGTCGTTTCTGTCTCGTCACAATCCCTTGCCGACAAACGGGTTCGTCCGCATCTCGTGCCCCACGGTCGTCACCGGACCGTGACCCGGGTACACCACCGTGCCGTCCGGCAGCGGCCACAACACGCGCTCGATGTGGTGCTTCAGCGTTGCGAAGCTGCCGCCGGGGAAATCGACCCGGCCGATGCTGCCGCGGAACAGCACGTCGCCGCCCAGCACCGTCGGCGGGCTCGTCTCGCGGATCACGTAGACGACGTGGCCCGGCGAGTGGCCCGGCACGTCGAACACCTCCAGCTCGATCCCCGCGACCGTGAGACGCTCGCCGTCGGTCACCAGCCGGTCGGCCGGGGGGCTCGTCACCGGCACGCCGTACGGGCCGCTCAGGTTCAGGTCGGCGTCCGTCAGCATGGGCGCGTCCCCCGGGCCGATCAGGATGGGGGCGGCGGGGAAGTCGCGCTTCAGGGCGGCGTTGCCGGCGATGTGGTCGACGTGGCCGTGGGTGCAGACGATGGCCGCGAGCGTGAGCTGCCGCTCGGACAGCGCCTCCAGGATGAGGTCGGGCTCGAACCCGGGGTCGATGACGAACGCCTCCGTGCCGCCGTCGCGCCACACGACGTAGGAGTTCTCGGCGAACGGCTGCGACTCGACGGTGAGAATCTGGATCGGCACGGGAGCCTCGGCGCGGTGGGGGTCGGCCCAACGACCGGAGCCGCCCCGTCGTCTCACCCAGGTTAGAGACGCCGGGAGTCGGCGTCAGGGGCGCGTGTGCCTGCCGGATTCGGCGGCGCCGTCAGGCCGGGGCGCGAGCCCCGTCGGGATTCCGAGCCCCGACGGGGCTCGCGCCCCGGCCTAACGGGCTTCTGGCCCCGACCCGCGGGCACGGCGTCAGGGGCGCGGGGTCGGCCCCGCCGGCCGGACCACGACGACCGACAGGCTGCCGTCCGTGCGCCAGGGGTCGCCGCCGCCGTTGCGCCCCTCCAGGGTTTTGTGGAAGCCGGGCACGGTGAACGCCTCGGCCACCCCGCCCGTGCGGTCGAGTGTGCCGACGAGGTGGTCGCGCTCCGCGTCGAGGTCCGGGGCGATGTGGTGGGTGACCTGCCCGGTGGTGTGGCTCAGGCCGACGTGCTCGTCGAAGGTGGCCGACCCGAACCACACCGGCCGGCCGGCCGGGCCGGGCTGGTCGCCCTTCCAGAAGCGGACGTGGTGCCGCTTCCGCGGGCTGTCGCCCACCGGCTGCTCGAAGGCCAGGTCCTGCTTGCGGCCGAACAGGAACAGGTTGCTGACCGGGGCGTCGGCGTAGGGCCGCTTCAGGACGGAGGCCTCGGCGATCTCCAGGCAGCTCTCGAGGGTCAGCGGGTCGGCCGGGTACCACCCCGCGGCGACGAGGAGCTTCTTCACCTCCGCCTCGGTGCCGACCAGGGCGACGTTGAGCGGGTCGCCCGGGATGCCGTCGCCGGTGTGGGTGATCCGGGGCGCGGCCGCCCAGGCCGGGTGGCGGCGGGCGTCCTCCCGCCACAGCGCCGGCACGAGCAGGTAGGCCACGGCGAGGTACAGCAGCACCAGGGCGAGGGCGCCGGCGGCGGCCCGCTTCATGGTGCGGGAGCGGCCGCTCGTCGGGGGCACGGGCATGGGACGGGCCTTTCGCAAGCCGGGTCGGTCACTTGCCGAGCTGGAGGACGGCGTCGCGGAGCGGCTGGCTGGGGATGCGGATCACCCCGCCGAAGCCCTGGTCCAGTTCCAGGATCAGGAACACCGCGCTCGACACCACGAACGCGCCCAGGAACAGCACGACGAAGGTCGTGGCGTGGCGCGGGGCGAACAGGCTGTACGCCGCGAACATGACCGCCAGCCAGGCCACGATCAGCACGAGGAAGACGGGCGGGATCGAACTGCCGCCGTGCGACCGCAACTGCCCGCGGAGCTGCGCCGTGTCGTGGAGGACGGTCACCGCCTGGGCCTGCGTCGTCCGCTGGGCGTCGGTCTTCGGCTGGAGGGCCAGGACGCGGTCGTACACCTCGTCGTACCGCCCGTCGGCCCCGACGGGCTCCGCCGGCGTGCCCGGCGGCGCGGGTTCCGCCGGCCACGTCCGGCGGACCAGGTCGCAGGCGGAGTCGCGGAGCGCGGCGCGGGCCTCCCGGGCCTCGGGGCCGTAGTGCGCCAGCGCCCGGTCGGTCACGACGACGTTCGCCGCCAGCCGGGCCACCCCGTCCCGCTGGGCGTCGAAGGAACTCTTGGCCGACGTGACGAGCAGCCCGAGGACGATTCCGGTCAGGGTGCCGACGACGCCCATGATCAGCGTGACGGTGTCCTTGGTGTCCGCATTCACGTGCGCGTCGGGGAACCGGGGCCGCAGGCGGACCCCGGCGACGGCGCTGGCGAAGATGCAGACGAGTACGGCGGTGCTGATCGCGAGCGCGCTCACCGGCGGTGCTCCGGAACCTCGTGAGGGCCCGCGCGGTCCGGGCGGTGCACAAGGTGTGATCATAGGCCGTTCCGCCGTCGTGCGGGTGAATTCGGGCGGCCGCCCGGCCGGTTTGACTTCCCCCCGCCGCACGGGTACGCTAATTCACAGCCTGCCCCACCGTCCGCGCCCGCGGAGCCCGTCGCGATGCCCGCCCGCCCCTGCCCCGGCCCGAGCCGCCGGGACGCGCTCAAGTTCGGCTCCGTCGCCCTCGCGTCCGCCGCCCACGGCCTCACCGCCCACGGCAGCCCGGACGACCACACCACCAACGACCCGGCCGTCATCTTCGTGTGGCTCCCCGGCGGGCCGCCGCACCAGGACACGTTCGACATGAAGCCGGACGCGCCGGAGGAGTACCGCGGCGCCTACCGGCCGGTCCGCACGAACGTGACCGGCATCGACGTCTGCGAGCACCTGCCGCGGCTCGCCACGATGGCCGACAAGTACGCCCTGATTCGCTCGGTGTCGCACCGCTTCGCCGACCACGGCGGCGGCCACAAGCGGTTCCTCACCGGCCGCGACCCGGCGCAGCCCGTGGGCTTCGTCAACGACACGCCGATGGTCGGCTCGATGGCCGCCGAGGTGCTCAAGCACAAGCACGCCGCGGTGCCGAACTACGTCTGCGGCGTGGACGGCGGCCGGCAGCAGATCGACACGTTCAGCTTCGGGTCGGCGTACCTCGGCCCGCAGAGCCACCCGTTCACCTTCCACGGCGACCCGTCCGACCCGAAGTTCGACATCCAGGGGCTGAGCGCGCGGCCGGAGCAGTCGGCGCGGCTGGCCGAGCGCGTGGGTGTTCTTGGCGCCCTCGACCGGCCGCTGCGCGGCTCCGACATCACCGGCGCCGCCGGGGCCGTCGACACCCACCGCGGCCGGGCGCTGGAGCTGGTGACGACGGACACGGCGCGGAACGCCTTCGACCTGCGCCGCGAGGACGCCCGCACCCGCGACCGCTACGGCATGCACCGCTACGGCCAGCGGGCGCTGCTGGCCCGGCGGCTGGTCGAGCACGGGGCCAGCTGGGTGACGATGGTGATGGAGAACGCCACGCCGTTCGGCGGCGAGATGAAGAAGAACCACACCTACAACTGGGACTCGCACGCCGTCAACTGCCACATCTTCGACGACACGCAGTACAAGCTCGGCTTCCTGGACCAGGCGATCGCGGCGCTCATCGACGACCTGTACCTGCGCGGCCTGAACCGCCGGGTGCTGCTGGTGGTGACGGGCGAGTTCGGGCGGACGCCGAAGGTGGAGTACACGAAGGGCTCGCAGACGGGCGTGACGCAGCCGGGCCGCGACCACTGGCCGAACGCGATGAGCATCCTGGTGAGCGGCGCGTGCAAGACGGGGCAGGTGGTGGGGAGCACGACGGCGCGGGCGGAGGTGCCGAAGGACCGGCCGCTGTCGCCGAACGACCTGTGGGCGACGGTGTTCCGGCACCTGGGGATCGACCACAATCGGACGAGCTTCCCCGACGGGAGCGGCCGGCCGATGCCGATGCTGCCGCACGGCGACGTGATCGGGGAGCTGGTGTAGGGCCGGGCGGTCGGCGGTCGCGGCGGGCGGGGGTGGATGGGAATCGAACCCACCAGGGGCGTTGTTCACACCCCTCACCGGTTTTGAAGACCGGGGCCGGCACCAGCCGAGCAAACACCCCCCTACCCGTCCGCGGCATTGTAAGGCCCGTGGGACCGTGGGGAAGACGGGTCGTCGTCGCGTTCGGGGCCGGCGGGGTTAGACCCGCACGGCCAGCAGGTCGCGGACCTCGCGCAACAGGTCCTCGCGGCTGAACGCCCCCTTCTGGAGCACCCGCCGGCCCGCCCCGCTGAGCATCAGCGACCCGTTCAGGAACCCCCGGTCCTCCGGGGTCAAGTCCTTGGCCGTCACCACCATCACCGGGATCGACCGCCAGTCCGGGTGCCGCTGCAACTCCGTCAGAAATTCGAACCCATCCATCTCCGGCATCATCAGGTCGAGGACGATCAGTCCCGGCTTCGCCCGCCCCACGCACGCCAGCGCCTCCCGCCCGTTGCCCGCCTCGGCCACCGCCCACCCGTCGCTCTCCAGCATCCGCCGCACGATCTCCCGCGTCGGGCCGTCGTCCTCGACCATCAGCGCCAGCCCCCGCCGGGCCGGCGCGTGCCGGCGGACGGTCGCCAGCAGCCGGCCCGGGTCCACCGGCTTGAACAGGTAGTCGGCCGCGCCGAGGGCGTGCCCCAGGCTCCGGTCCTCCACGATCGTCAGCATGATCACCGGGATCCCGGCCAGCTCCGGGTCGGCCTTCAGCGCGGCCAGGACCGACCACCCGTCCACCTCCGGCATCATCACGTCGAGGGTGACGGCCGCGGGCCGGACCTCGCGGCACACCCGGACGGCGTCCGCCCCCCGCGGCACCGCCACCACCCGGTACCCCTCGCCGGTCAGGTACCGCGTCAGGATGTCGAGCACCGCCGGGTCGTCGTCCACCGCCACCACCGTGTTCCCGACCCCCGGCCGGGGCAGGGCGGCGGCCGCGACCGGCGCGGCCGTGAGCGCCGGCGCGGCCGCCGGGCGGGCCGGGAGCTCCAGCGTGAACTCCGTCCCCCGCCCGGCCTCGCTCGCCACCCGCACCTCCCCGCCCATCATCCGGGCGAGCTTGCGGGTGATGGTCAGCCCCAGCCCGGTCCCGCCGTACTTCCGCGTGGTCGAGAGGTCGGCCTGGACGAACGGCTGGAAGATCCGGCCGAGCTGCTCGGGCGTCATGCCGATGCCGGTGTCGCGGACGCGGAACACCACCCACCCGGCCCCGCCCCGCTCCTCCCGTGCGACCTCCAGCCGAACCTCCCCGCGGTCGGTGAACTTGCCGGCGTTGCCGAGCAGGTTGTACAGGCACTGGCGGACCCGCGTCGGGTCGGCCGTGAGCTCGCCGGCGCCGGCCGGGCAGTCCACCACGAACGTGTTTCCGTTCTTCTCGACCAGCGGGCGGATGGTGGTGGCCGCGGTGGCGACCAGCGCCGGAACGTCCACCGCCTCCGGGGCCAGGGTGACCCGCCCGGCCTCGATCTTGGACAGGTCGAGGATGTCGTTGATGAGGGTGAGCAGGTGCTTCCCGGCGGCGTGGATCTTCCCCAGGTCGGGCAGGTACTCGGAGCGGCCGTCGTCGCCGGCCGCGTCGGCCAGCAGCTCGCTGTACCCGATCACCGCGTTGAGCGGGGTCCGCAGCTCGTGGCTCATGTTCGCCAGGAACTGACTCTTGGCCCGGTTGGAGGCGTCGGCGGCGTCGCGGGCGGCGCGGAGCTCGTCGAGGACGCGGCACCGCTCGGCCTCGGCCCGGTCCAGCTGCCGGGCGATGCCGCGGGCGAACCGGACCACGACCGCCGCGACCACCCCGGCGGTGACGACCGTCCACAGGGCGCAGACCAGCGGCTGGTAGTGCTTTGCGACCAGCGGGTCCTGGCTCGTCGTCCCGTAGGTGAGGTTGTGCAGGGCGCTGGCGACCAGCAGGGCGGCCAGGGTGACCGGGAGGAACGCCCGCAGCAGCCGGGCCTCCGTGGACGCGGCCCCCACCACCCGCCGCAGCGGCCACCGGTCCGGCCCGGCCGCCGCCATCAGCGCCGCCCCGAGGAACACCCAGGCCAGCCCGGTCTGGACGGAGATGAACACCGTGGAGCGGTAGACCAGCTCGGCCCCGAGGGCGTAGTCCACGAGCAGCAGAGCGTTGACCGTGACTACCAGCGCGGCCAGCGCGGCGGCGGCGGCCCGGGTTCGGGGGTGAGCCCACGACAGGAGGGCCAGGGCCACGCCGGCCAGGGCGAAGTTGGCGGCGGTGATCGGGGACATCACCGCGTCGCCGGGCCCGGCCGCCCCGACCCGCCAGAAGGCTTCCAGGAGGCGGTACTCGGTCGTCTCGTGGTCGGCCCGCCCGGCCAGCGCCTGGGCGATGCGGACCACCCCCCAGACGACCGCGAGGGCGGCGACCCCGGCCGCGACCGCCCGCGCCCGCGGGCAGGTCGGGCGCTGGACCCGGGCGAGGACGGCCGCCGCAATCAGGACGAACCCCAGGCTGACGCTCGGGGCCAGGGTGTAGTAGGAGTCGCGCTGGCCGAGCGGGCCGAGGGCGAACCACCAGCCGGCCAGGCAGAGGAGCCCGACGGCCGCCCCGACGGCGCCGCCCACGCGGGTCACCCGGCGGCAGGTGCGAACGGGGTCGGGCGGTTCGACCGCCGGGAACCCGGTCGGTGCCGGCCCGCACGCCCGCGGGCCGGCCTCGTCAGCCTCGCTCATGCCAGGACCTCCACGTCAGCCGGCGGCCACCCGGTACACCGGCATCGGCCCCTTCCCCTTCACCTCGACGGTCCCGTGCGGCTCCCCCTCACACGCCCCGGCGGCGTGCTCCCAGGCGTCGCCGCTGAGGGTGACGTGGCCGGGGAGCCCGTGGCTCTCCATCCGGGCGGCCGTGTTGACCGTGTCGCCCCACAGGTCGAACAGGTACTTCTGCCGGCCGATCACCCCGGCCACCACCGGCCCCCAGTGGACCCCGACCCGCAGGTCCCACCCCACCCCCAGCGCCCGCGTGGCGGCGATCATGTCCCGCCCGCACCGGACGGCGTGCCGCACCGGGTGGTCGTCGGTGCGGCGGAGCAGCCCGGCCGCGACCATCATGCAGTCGCCGACCGTCTTCACCTTCTCCGCCTGGTGCCGGCGGGCCGCCTCCTCCCACCCCTCGATCAGCCGCTGGAGGAGCTCGACCACCAGCTCCGGCGGGTTGCGGTCGCAGAACGGGGTGAAGTTGACGACGTCGGCGAACAGCACGGCCACCCCGTTGAACCGGCGCGGGCGGACCGTGCCGGTCTCCTTCAGCTCCCCGACCACCTCCGGCGGGAGGATGCCGTGGAGCAGCTCGTCGGCGCGCCGCCGCTCCCGGTCGAGTTCGCGGACGTACACCGCCTCGCGGTCGCGCAGCCGCTTCTTCTCCAGGCACGCCCCGACCCGGGCGCGGAGCAGAACGGGGTCGCACGGCTTGGGGAGGTAGTCCTCGGCGCCCATCTCGATGCACCCGGCGGCGCCGCCCACGTCGGACAGGGCGGTCACCATGATGACCGGGATGTGGGCCAGGCGGGCGTCGGCCTTCAGCCGCCGCAGGGCCTCGACCCCGTTCACCCCGGGCATCACGACGTCGAGCAGGACGACGTCCGGGAACCAGGACCGGGCCTGGTCGACGGCGGCCGCCCCGTCCGCGGCCTCCGCGACCTGGTGCCCGTCCAGTTCCAGCCGGCGGCGCAGGATGTCCCGGTTGGCCTCGTTGTCGTCCACCACCAGGACGCGGCCTCGGCGGAGCAGGTCGCAGGTGTGCGGGCGGGCCACGGCGTCCGCGGCCCGGGCGTCCGCGGTCGCCCGGTTCAGCTGGTCGAGGACGCCCGCCGCCAGCCGCCGCAGCTCCCGCAGGTCGCCGACGAACCCCTCCAGCAGGTACTCGGCCGCGTCCTCCAGCCACAGCTCGGCGTACCCGAGGACGTGGTTGAGCGGCGTCCGCAGCTCGTGCCGGACCTCGCGGGGGAGCGGCGCCGGGGCCGTAGGGGCGAGCGCGTCCTCCAGCCCGCCCACCAGCCGGGCGGCGGCCGCGACCACCTTCCGCAGGTCGGCGGCGAACTCGTCCGGCCCGCGCGGCTCGGCGTCGGCGAGCATCCGGGCGGCCAGGTCGCGGGCGGCGACGGCCGGGGTGAGCAGCGCCTCGGCGGCGTGGGCCTGCCAGTCCGGGTCGGCTGCGGCCGGTAAGGTGGCGGCGGTCATCCGTTCCCCCCGTGGCCGATCAGGGCGCGAATCTTGTCGAGGAGGCGGGGGAGGTCGACGGGCTTGGTGTCGTAGTCGTCGCACCCGGCGGCGAGGGCCTTCTCCCGGTCGCCGGTCATGGCGTCGGCCGTGAGCGCGATGACCGGCGTGGGCCGGGTGTCGGGCTCGGCCTTGAGCCGGCGGGTGACCTCCCACCCGTCCATCACCGGCAGGTGCATGTCCATCAGGATCAGGTCCGGCCGCTCCGCCCGGGCAACCCGGTAGCCGTCCTCCCCGTCCACGGCGCAGACCACCCGGAACCCCTGCCGCTCGAGCCGGCGGGAAAGCATGTCGCGGTTGAGCTCGTTGTCCTCGACGAGTAGCAGCGTGAACATGGCCGGCTCCGCGGCGGGGGTGGGGCTCCGGGTGACCGACGGGATCGCACGCGGCGGTCGGTCGGTCCGGGTCCGGTCCCCTACCCGAAAGAACGAGCGCCGGGGGGTTGATCGGACACGGATTATCCGGATTGTGCGGCCCCCGCCCGCCGCCGTTCCCGGGCTTGGTTCCGCCCAGTCAAGCGGAAGTGGCGCGGCCGACTGGACACGTCGCGCTCGATTCTCCGCCGCCGACCGTGGGCCGGGGCGGGGAGTCGGTCGAGGGGGAATTACGCCAGGGGGCCGCGGACGGGCTGGTATGTTACAGCACACGCCCGCCGCACCGGAGCCGGCCGCCGATGCCCGACGAGTTCAACACGCTCGCGCTGGAAGGCCTGCTGGTCCGCCTCCGGGCCGGGGACCCGGCCGCCCGGGACGAGATCATCCGCGCCTGCCAGAAGCGGCTGGAGGCGCTCGCCCGCAAGATGCTCCGCAAGTACCCGGCGGTGCGCCGGTGGGCGGAAACGGGGGACGTGTTCGTGGCCGCCGCGCTCAAGCTGCTCAAGGCGCTGGAGAAGGTGCCGGTCGCCGACACGCGGGCGTTCTTCGGCCTGGCCGCCCGGATCATCCGGAACGAGCTGATCGACCTGGCCCGGCACTTCCTGGGGCCGCGCGGGATCGGGGCGAACCACGCGAGCGACCCGGGCCAGGACACGCCCGAGCCGGCGGCCCCGGCCGACGACCCGGCGGAGCTGGAGCGGATGGCCGCGTTCCACGAGGCGGTGGAGGACCTCCCGGCGGAGGAGCGGGAGGTGGTGGGGCTGATGTACTACCACGGCTGGACCCAGGCCCAGATCGCGGAGCTCCTCGACCGCGACGAGCGGACCGTCCGGCGGCGGTACTGCCGGGCGGTCGAGCTCCTGGCGGAGCGTCTCGGCGACAACTACCCGACCGGCTGACCCCCGCGCGGGGGGCTACCGGCAGATGCGCCGCGAGCGGATCCGGTCGAACAGCGAGCAGTGGTGCTTCTCGACGGGGACAGGGTAGCAGACTGGGAGTGAAACCCGGTCCATGACAGGTTCCGGCTCACAGCACTTCCGACCGTTGTACAAGTCTTCGCCGTCCTTGCAAACGGTGAAGTACATCGCGTCCTTTCGGGTGCGGAGCCCACACGCCTCTTTACAGTCGCGGAATTCGATACAGTTCGCATTCAGCGGGGAGTCGTAGAGGCACTGGAAGCTAGGGTTCGTATCCTTGTAGACCCATTTGTCCTCGCAGTGGTAGAGGCAGAAATTGAGTTGCCCCGGGTCGGTCGAGTTCGGGTTGGGAGGAGACCCGCCGTCGAGCGTGATCGTGTATATAACGAGGTCGGTGGCTGTCCGGAGCGTCGCAGCCTCGTTCCAATACTGGGGATGGACGAGCCGCCAGCCTTGGTTCGACTTGCCGGTATAGTGTAGCGCCTTGTGGGATTTGTCTTCCACCTCCTTGCCCTGCTTATCCTTAACTTTTTTCCACTTGTCGGTGGGGCCTTGGTACTTCCAGAGGTAGTATTTGGGGTCCTTTTTCGGCACGCCCTTCTGGACCGCGTCAGGAGCACCCCCTTCGGGGGAATCGCTCGCCTGCGCGCCGGCGAGGGCGGGGAGGCCAGCCACACTGAGGGCGGCCAGACCGAATGCGAGGAGGGCGATGCGAATCCGCGTCGGGCACATGGATCGCTCCGGGCTACGAGAATCGGAATAAACCCGCCACCTTGACAGTCCAACATACACTCTCGTGTGCTTGCGCCTCCCCCGATGTTCCCGTCCGCGTTCATTCCACAAATGGGCGTGCTCGCCCAATCGGTACAACCCGCACAACCGGTCTCGTCGCCACGGTCAGGGGACGGTCCGGATGGGGCGAAAGCCGAAAAAAGGGTCGGCTCGGTCCGGTAAGAAGCCGGTTGCGGCCGGGGACGTTGGCCTCTGGTTGTAGTAGCCCCCAATCACCGCGCGGGAGAGCGCCCGGCGTACCGGTACGAACTCGCCAACCGGCTCCGGGCCCTTCGCCGGCACAGTTTCGTCCTGGCACCACTCGGCCACGTTTCCAAGAGTGTCGAACAGCCCCGCGTCGTTTGGCTTGAGCGATCCGACGGGCCAGGCCCGGGCGACGCCGTTGGGCTCCGAGGTGGGGAGGAACCAAGCGTACCCGGGGACGAGGCCCTGGTCGCCGCACGGCCAGGGCGTCGCCGCCCCGGCGGCCGCGGCGAAACGCCATTCGGCCACCGTCGGCAGCCGGTAACCCCGCCGCCGGAGGTAGTCGCGGGCCACCGCCATGCCGGGGCCGTACTCCCCGTCCGCGTTCGGCTGATAACACCAGTCGGACGGGGGGATGTTCTCCCCTTTGCTGAGCCAGTTGCAGTACGCGGCGGCGGTATACCACGACACCCCGCCTACCGGGCGCTTCGTGTCCGGTCCTGCCGGTCCGTTGAACACGTACCCCGGGTTGGCGGCCTGAAACGCCTGGAACTCGGCGACCGTGACCTCCTTCGTTCCAATCGCGAAGGCGTGATCGACCACAAGTTCCTGCCGCTCCTCCTTCTTGCCCACTTGAACCTGTAGTCGCAACCGGCCCGGCTCGATCACCGCCAGCGTCTGGCCCTCCGGGGTGAGCAGCCACCGGCCCCGCGGCGCGGCCGGCGCGGGCGGGGGCCGCTTCCACTGCCGCAGAGCCCACTCGGCCGACGAGTGGACGCCCGGGTCGGGGTCGGTCGCGTACAGGTCGAGCAGCAGCCGCTCCGCCGACTGCGACCCCGCCTCGAACCCGCCCAGCGCCTGGATCAGCGCCCGGCGGACGTACACGTCCTGCTCCTCCCGCAGCCGCGACTCGATCACCCCGGCGGCGGCCCCGCCGGGGGCGAGGCGCTCGATCAGGTAGCCGCGGAGGGTGTTGTCGTCGGCCCGGCTGAGGAGCGGCCACACCCGGTCGGGGCGGCCGAGAACCACCAGCGCCCCCGCGAGGTTCGCCCGCCGACGGGCCGCGTCCGCGTCCGCCGGCGGACCGTCGCCCAGCCCGGCTTCCAGGCTGGCGATGTCGGCGGTGGTGCCGAACGCGCGGAACAACTCGATCGCGGTCCGCCGGCGGGCGGGGCCGGCCTTCTCGTCCTGGAGCGCGGCGGCCAGCGGCGCGAGGAGGTGGCGGCCGGCGGGGCGCACCGCCGCCGCCCAGTCGGTCACCGCGAGCCCCGACTCGCCCGTCAGCCGTGCGGCGACGAACGGGGCCGCGGCCACCCACCGCGGGTCGTCCGGCGCGTACGCGGCCAGCGCCGCGGCGGCGCGGAACCGCCGCTCCGGGTCGCGGTCGGACGCCAACTCGGCCCAGAGCCGGGCCGTCAACTGGTCCGCGTGGGGCGCGAGCGACTGCCGGATGGCGGCGAACTCGTCGGGCCGGGCGCGGAGCAGCTTGGCGAAGAGGTCGTCCGCCCGGTCCGGCTCCGACGGCAGAAGGGCGAGCGCCGCGTGCAGCTCCTTGCGGGATTCGCCCGCCTCCCGCGCCTCGACCTCGGCCTGCCGTAACAGCGGGTCGAGGCGGCGGCGGTACGGGGCCATCTCGGCGACGACGGCCGGCACGTCCGCCGTCACGGCGGTCAGGAGGCGGTCGCGGAGGTCGGCGGCCCGCGACCGGACGTGATACTCCCAGCCGGCCAGCCCCAGTAGGGCGGACGCGGCGAGGACCACGGCGGCCCGGACGGCGTGGGCGCGGGCCGCCCGCCGCATCATCACCCGCTGCGGCTTCCCCCACTGCCGCTTGCGGGTGACCACCCGCAGGTACGCCCACTCCCACCACCCCGGCAGGTTCCGCCGCTCGGGGCGGGCGGCGTAGGCCGCGGCCATCTCCTCCAGCCGGAGCTCGGCCCGCCCCCGCCGCGTCTCCCGCCGCTTGCGGGTCAGCCACTCCCGCAGCGCCGGGACGAGGTAGTCGTGGGTCAGCTGGTAGTACCGCCGCTCCCCCGGCTCCGCCCCGGCGGGGGCCGCCGCGCCCGGGTCGTGGTCGGTCGCCGTCACCAGCCGCAGCCCGCCGTCGAGGATGCGGAGGAGTTCGTCGAACTCGGCCGGCCGGCCGGCGTACCCCGACGCCGCCAGGAGCTCGGCGCGGGACCGCATCGGCCCCTTGATGTCGGACCCGCCGGCCGGGAGCAGCTCGGCCAGGACGGCCCGCGCCGCCCGCTGGTGGGCCCGGTGGTGCGGCGGCGCGGTCGCCCCGAACGCCTCCTCCAGGAACGCCACGCCCACGCCCCCGGCCCCGCCGACCGCCTTCCACGTCGCCGGCGTCCACTCCTTCCCCTTCACCATTTCGGCGAACAGGGCCAGCCGCACCGGCACCACCTTGCCCCCCTCCGCCAGCCCCTCGACCGCCAGCTCGAGGAACCGCGCCTGGGCGGCCGGGAGGTCGCCGAGGGGGAGCGCCCCGTAGGCCCGGCCGAGGGCGGCCAGCACCTTCCGCGCGTGCCGGGGGTCGAACAGGTCCACCGGGGCGCAGTTGCGGCCCTCGACCAGCGGGACCTCCAGCTCGCGCATGAACCGGCTGATCCCCATCCAGAAGTCGTCCCGCACCAGCAGAAGCGCCTGGACGTGCACCCCGTCGCACTGCCGCAGGGCCTCCGTCAGGGCCGCGCCGGCCTCCCCCGGGTGGGCGTGGAGCCACTGCTCGAATTGGTCGAACACGAGGACCACCTTCCCTCCCGGCGGGAGGTCGCGGCCGCGGCGGAGGCGGGCCAGCGCGTCGGCCGGGGTGATCCCCGCCGGCAGCCCCGGGCAGCGGCGGCGGAGGCCGGTCAGCAGCCGGGCCTCGGTGTCGTCGGCCGTCGCCTCGACGTACACCGCGGCGACGTGCCCGGCCAGCCGCGGGAGGAGGCCGGCCTTCACCAGCGACGACTTGCCGCACCCGCTCGGGCCATAGACCAGGCTGACGCGGCAGGCCCGGCCCTCGTCGGTGTCCTCCAGCTGCGCCTTCCAGAACCGGACGCTCTCGGGGACCCCGCCGCGGCCCCGCGGCCCGGGGAGGAGGTCGAGGAAGAAGTCGGCGTCCTCCGGCTCGAACGACCGCAGGCCGCGGGGGACGACCGGGTCGGCCAGCCGGGAGCTCGCCGGCTCCGCGGGCCGGGCCGCCCCGTCGGCGGTCGAGACCGTGGGCGGCGGGGCCGCGGCGGCGGGCCGGTCGGCGGCCAGCCACTGGCGCAGGTCCTCGGCCAGGTCGAGGGCCGTGCTGTACCGGTCCGACGCCCGCCGGGCCATCGCCTTCACGCAGACCCGGTCCAGCTCCCGGGGGACGGCGTCGTCCACCTGCCGCGGCGGCCGCGGGTCGCCCCGGGCGACGAGTTCGAGCATCTCCGACAGGCCGGCGGCGCGAAACGGCCGGCGGCCGGTGAGCAACTCGTACAGCACGACGCCGAGGCCGTACACGTCGGTCCGGGCGTCCACCAGGTGCCCCTCGCCGCGGGCCTGCTCGGGGCTCATGTACGCCGGCGTCCCGGCGGTCTTCGGCCCCCGGCCGTAGTCCTCCTCCCGCAGCGCCAGCCCGAAGTCGGCGACGACCGGGCGGCCGTCGGCCTCCAGGAGGATGTTGCCGGGCTTGACGTCGCGGTGGACCAGGCCGGTCCGGTGGGCGTGGTGGAGGGCCTCGGCGGCGGCCGCCACCAGCCCGGCCGCCTCGACTGGCGCGGGGCGGCCCGCCGCGAGCCGGTCGGCCAGCGACCCGCCGGGGACGAGCTTCGACACGAGGTAACACCGGCCGTCGTCGGTCTGGCCGAAGTCGAACACCGGGACGATCCCGGGGTGGTGGAGCTGGGCGAGGACCTGGGCCTCGGCGAGGAACGCGCGGGCGTCCTCCGCGGACGTCCCGCGGTGGGGGTGGGGAACCTTGATCGCCACCTCGCGGGCGAGGGCCTCATCCCGCCCCCGGTAGACGACCCCGAACCCGCCCCGGCTGATGACGGCGACGACCGGGTACCGGCCGATCCGGGCGGGCGGAGGCGGCTCGGCCGGGGCCGAGGCGGCGCGGTCGTTTGCGACCGGGGCGGGGTCGAGAGCGATCAGCGGCCGGAGGGCGAGCCAGTGCAGCGGGAAGCGGCGCTGGTACTCCTCGACCCCGGGGCGGTCGCCGACCTCCCCGCGGAGCAGAACCTCATTCACGATCAGGTCGAGGATGACGTCCGCTTGCCCGGCGAGCGCCGGCACCACGGCGAGGTATTCCTCCACCGGAACGCGCTCGCCCGCTCGCCACCGCCGGGCCTGATCCCGGGGGAGTACGTCGGCGAGGTCGGCCCCGGACCACCCGACGGCGGCCGCGCGCAGTTCCGGCGCGGGCGTCTCGTGGGGGAAGTCACCGGTCTCGTCCATCGGAAGCCCCTGGCGTGGGGACTGCCATTGTCCGCGGGCGTGCCGGCGCGGGCAAGCGACGGGGGCGTTGAACCACCGCGAGCGACCCGGGACGCGCTGCCCGCGCGCCGGCACGGGTCGTCCCGTCGGGGCGGTGGCGCCGGTCGTGCGGGCTGGGTCGGACGCGGGCCCCGCGGCGAGTCTGCCGGTTGCGGAACACGGCCGGACCGGGACCGGACCGGATGGCATACTTGGACCGCGTGCGCGCCCCAACCGCCCGCGGGACCGGGCCGCCGGCCCCGGCCGACGAATCGAAAAGGTGGGTCGATGCTCCCGACGCTGGTCCTGACACTCGGCCTGGCCCCGGGGGTGGACGTGTTCGGCGGGGCCCGGCGCGACCCGACCGGGCCGGCGGCGTACCCCCCGATCTACGTCCCGGCCGAAGCCCCGTACGGATACGTCTACCAGCCCGCGGTCGACCTGCACATGGTGCCGCGCCTCCCGGCCGAGAAGTACTGCCCCCAGCCCGGCGACGTGCTCCTCCTGAGCGACCCCGACCCGCTGTTCGACGTGCTCTACGTGCTGTCCCGGACGGGGAAGCCCGGGCACACGGGCGTGGTGGTCCGGATGCCGGACGGCCGGCTGGGGCTGCTGGAGGCCGGGTTCAGCTTCACCCCGTTCACCCGAATCACCCCGCTGGAGTACACGATCAACCTGTACGCCGGGTGGGTGTGGGCCCGGCCGCGCCAGACGCCGCTGACCGAGGAGCAGGACCGGCGGCTGACCGATTTCGCCGTCCAGGCCGACGGCGGGGCGTACAACCTGAAGCGGTTCGCCGCCCAGATTTCGCTCGTCCGGTCGCGGGCGCCGCTGGTCACCCGGTTCGCCGGCAAGCCGGTCGGCCCGGGCAAGGAATACACGTGCGTGCAGATCGTGGTGGAGGCGCTGGTGCACGCCGGGCTGGTGGACGGGGCGACCGCCCGGCCGGCGGCGACTCACGCCCAGGACCTGTTCTACGACCGGTCGCGGAACCCCTACATCGACCGGCACCCGCCGCTGGCCGGCCGGGGGTGGGGTGCCCCCCGGCTGTGGACGCCGATCCCCGGGACGGCCCGCCGCGGCAGCAGCCGGCCGAAGCCGCCGGCCGCGTGGCCCGGCCCCGGCGGGGCGTACGTGTACACCCCGGCCCCGCTGAGCGGGCCGGAGGTGCCGGCCCCGGTCGCGACCGCGTACGAGCCGCCCGACCCGCGGCCGATCGCCCCGGTGGAGGCCGAGCCACCGCGGATCGGCTTCTTCGACCGGCCGTACCGGCTCCTGTCGCGTCGGCGTTGAGCCCGGCCGCCGTCAGCGGACCGCGCGGATCACCCGGTCCGCGAAGCGCTCCATCTCTTCGAGCTGCGGGCTGCACTGCAACAGCAGCAGGTTCACGCCCGCCGCCTCGAACGCCGCCACTCGGTCGGCCACCTGGGACGGCGTGCCGACCAGCCCGGCGCGGAGGCCGCGGTTGCTCACCGAATAATCCTCCAGCGACACCCGCTGTTCGAGCTGCGTGCCGGCCAGCCACTGCTGGTAGTTGTGGTACCCGGCGGCGCTCTGCTTCACGTCGGTGATGCGGGCCAGTTCCGTCTGCGCCTCGGCTTCCGTCTCCCGCACGATGCTGTACCCGGCGACGCCGTACTGCATCGGCGGCAGCCCGAGCCGGTCGCGGCGGGCGGCCATGTCGTCGATCTTCGCCTTCACGCGCTCCGGCGGGTCGCCGTGCATCACGTAGGCGTCGCAGGTGCGGGCGATGAGCTCCTTCGCCGTCTCGCTCTCGCCGCCGGCATAAATCACCGGCCGCGGCTTGCTCGCCGGCTTCGGCTGAAGGATGGTGTCCTTCACGCGGTAATATTTGCCCTCGAAGCTGTAGCCGTCGTGCTTCCACAGGTTGTCCACGACGGTGAGCCACTCGGCGGTGCGGGCGTAGCGGTCGTCGTGCTGCTCGAAGCCGACGCCGTACTGGATCGCCTCGTCCTTCCACCAGCTGCTGACGACGTTGAGCGACAGCCGGCCGCCGCCGCCGATGTGGTCGATGTTCGCGGCCTGCTTGGCGAGCAGCGCCGGGTTGTGGAACGTGGGCCGCACCGCGACCATGTATTCGAGCCGGTCGGTGACGGCGGTGAGCGCCGCGGCGGTGCTCCAGGCGTCGAGCGACGGGGCGGCCTCGCCCTTGATGTCGTTGAGGTTCAGCTCGGCGACCAGCGACAGGTCGAAGCCGATCTGCTCGGACCGCTGCGCGAGCCGCTTGCTGTACGCCCACGAGGCGTCCATCCGCTCGTCGTCGACGTTCCGCAGCCACCCGCCGAACACCGGCATCCAGTACCCGAAGCGCATGAGGGGCTCCAAGAGTGCAAGGCCCATCGTAGCCGGGGCGCGGGGGAACGTCGCGGCCGGGGGCGGCTCGTATCATCAACTCCGGTCGGTTCCGGAGGCGACATGGACCGCGGGACGGTGATCTTCGTCGGCGCCATGCTCACGTTCGCGTCGAGCTGGGTCGGGCTCGTGTACCTGCCGTACCAGCAGCTCAACGGCCAGCAGCCGTTCACGGCGCCCGGCGAGGACGCCTACCCGCGGCCGTACAGCGACAAGGCCGCCGCCGGGGCCGGCGTGTACGCCGCCAACGGGTGCATTTACTGCCACAGCCAGCAGGTGCGGAGCGAGAAGTTCGGCAACTGGTGGGAGAACGGCGAGGAGAAGACCGGCGCCGACATCCGCCGCGGGTGGGGCTCGCGCCGCAACGTGTCCCGCGACTACCTGAACGACCGGCCGCCGTTCCTCGGCACCATGCGCACCGGCCCCGACGTGGCGAACGTCGGCAGCCGCTACTCCGCGGCGTGGCAGCACCAGCACCTGTTCAACGCCCGGTCGTTCAACTCGTGGAGCACGATGCCGTCGTTCGCCTTCCTCTACCGCAAGGAGAAGGTCGAGGGCACCCGCGCCCCGAACGCGCTGCGGCTCGGCCGCGAGTGGACGGTCAACCCCGGCTACCGCTGGCGGCCGACCGACGCCGAGTGGGACACCATCCTCGCCGCGCAGCCGAACCTGTCCGTCGGCTTCGAGACGACTACGCCCGAGGGGAAGTCGCGGCTGTTGGGCCTGTGGCTGACCAGCGAGGAGGAGGGCCACCAGGTCGTGCCGACGGCCGACGCCGAGAACCTGGTGGCGTACCTGCTGGAGCTGCGGAAGGCCGAGACGCCGCTGCCGGAGGCCAAGGAATGAACCCCACACCCCCAGCCGAGCCGACGCCCGAGGTGCCGGTCGACTCCGTGCAGGCGCTGCACGCGCCGGTGATGCAGGCGATGAACGACCCGGTGATGCTGTCGCCCGGGGCCGACCCGGTGGACGACCAGCCCGGGGCCGGCGGCCAGGACAGCGTGCAGTCGATGCACGGTATTCTGATGCGCGAGCACGCCGAGCCGCGCGACGGGTTCGAGCCGGTGCCGTTCTGGGTCATGGTCGTGTTCGCCGCGCTGCTGATGTGGGGCGGGTACTACGCCGGCAGCGAGTCGGCCGACTTCCGCCGCGACGTGTACGACACCGACGAGCGGAAGTTCTCCGGCCTGCCGGGCGACCCCGGCAACCCGCCGGCCGACCCGCAGCCGAAGACGGTGGCCGAGCTGGTGGCGATCGGCCGGGCGCGCTACGCGCTGACGTGCGCCGCGTGCCACAAGGCCGAGGGCGAGGGCGACCCGGCGTTGAAGGCGCCGCCGCTGAAGGGGTCGGCGTGGGTGGTCGGCGCGGAGGCGAGCCCGGCCCGGCTGGCGCGGCTGGCGCTGTACGGGCACGCGCCGGGGGCGACGCCGGCGGCGAAGGATTACGAGGTGGCCGCGGTGCTGACGTTCGTGCGGAACTCGTTCGGCCACAAGGCCGACGCCGACGACGCGAACCCGACGATCCCGGTAGCGGCGGTGGCGGCGGCGCGGGCGAAGGAGAAGACGCGCGGCCCGTACACGCTGGCCGAGCTGAAGACGATCCCGCCCGACTACAAGGACGCGGTCGCGGAGAAGAAGTAGGGCGGCTGGGTTTCGCCGCTCGCGGCTTCGCGTCGCCCAGCGCGAAGCCGCAAGCGGCAACGCGATTAAGCGGTCGCCAGCCGCGCCGTCGGCACGGGCGCCGCAGCGGGGCTCAGCTCCCCCCGCTCCTCCGGGTGGAGCCGGCGGTGCCACACGTCGATGAGCCCGAGCGTCACCGCGACGGCGACCGGCCCCAGCACCATGCCGCTGACGCCGAACACGGCCAGCCCGCCGACGTAGGCCACGAGCACCGGCACCGCGTGGAGCCGCATCCGGCCGCCGGCCAGGTACGCGTACAGCCAATTCCCCACCGGCCCCGACCACAGCACCCCCCAGCCCAGCACCGCCGCCGCGGGGCCGACGCGGTCGGTCATCAGCAGCAGCACGCCGGCCGGCAGCCACACCAGCACCGCGCCCACCACCGGCAGCACGCCGAGGACGAACATCACCGTCGCCCACACGACGACGTTCGGCAGCCCGGCCCACCAGAACACGAGCCCGCCGGTCACGGCCTGCGCCAGCGCCGCCACCACGGTGGCGTACACGGTCGCGTGGATCGTGTCGTCCACCCGGGTGAACAGGTAGTCACTCTCGGTGCGGGTCATCGGCAGGGTGTCGCGGACGGCGGCGAGGAGCCGGCGGTGGTCGCGGAGGGCGTAGTACAGCACGAAGACGCACACCAGCCCTTGCAGGGCCGCCCCGAGCGTGCCCTGCGCGAACAGCGCCGCGTCCCCGGCGAGCCGGCCCACGAGCTTCCGCGCCTCGTCGTTGACGTCCACATGGTTCCGCACCCAGTCCAGCGCCCACGGCCCGCTCGGCACCGTTTCCGCCATCTCGTCGAGCCGCCCGGAGTTGACCGCCACCTCGGCCCGCGTCACCGCCGACGCCGTCTCCCTCGCCAGCTGCCCGCCGACGAGCGCGACCGGCACCAGGACCGCGGCCACGACGAGCGTGGTGGTGACGCCCGCCGCGACGCCCGGGTACGGGATGACGGCTTCGAGCCGGCGGTGCAGCGGGTACGCCATGACGGCGAGCGCCACGGCCCACGCCAGCGCCGGCAGGAACGGGACGGCGATGAGGACGCACACGGCGACGCCGGCGAGCGTGAGCAGCGCCAGGGCGGCGACGCGCGGGCGGGTCGGGTCGGCGGGGGCGGGCGTGTCGGCGGGCATGGCAGTTCCTCCGGTCGACGGGGAAGCAACTCGGGTGCCGGCGCCGCGGCCCGGGGCTACTCTGACACCCCACCCCCGGAGGCCGCCGTGCGACCGTTCGCCATCTACCACGAGCACCCGGACTGGTTCCGCCCGCTGTTCGCCGAGCTCGACCGCCGCGGCATCGCGTACGCCCGCCTCGACCCGCGGGCGCACCTGTACGACCCCGCCGACGGCCGGCCGCCGTACTCGCTGCTGTTCAACCGCATGAGCCCGTCGGCGTACCTCCGCGGCGGCGTGCAGGGGATGTTCTTCACCCTCGGCTACCTCGCCCACCTGGAGCGCGTCGGCCTGCCGGTCGTGAACGGGTTGCAGGCGTTCACCGTCGAAACGTCGAAGGCCCGGCAGCTGACGCTGCTGACGGGGCTCGGCCTGCCGTACCCGAAGGCGCGGGTCATCAACCACGCCAGCCGCGCCGTAGAAGCCGCGGAGGGCTTGCGCTTCCCGGTGGTGGTGAAGGCGAACGTCGGCGGCAGCGGGGCCGGCATCGTGCGCTACGACACCCCGCTGTCACTGGCCGCGGCCGCGGCCGACGGGCGGCTCGACTTCGGGGTGGATCACACGGCGCTGGTGCAGGAGTTCGTGCCGGCCCGCGGCGGCCACATCACGCGGGTGGAGACGCTCGGCGGCAAGTTCCTGTACGCGATCAAGGTGTACACGACGGGCGAGTCGTTCAACCTGTGCCCGGCCGACATCTGCCAGCGCGCCGACGGCGTGGAGCTGGTCCGCGGCGCCTGCCCCGTGGACGCGCCGCGGACGGGGATGAAGGTGGAGGGCTACACGCCGCCGGCCGAGGTGATCGCGGCGTGCGAGAAGATCATGCAGGCCGCGGGCATCGACGTGGGCGGCATCGAGTACATGACCGACGACCGCGACGGCGGCATCGTCTACTACGACGTGAACGCGCTGTCGAACTTCGTGGCCGACGCGCCGAACGTGGTGGGCATCGACCCGTTCGCGCGGCTGGTGGACTACCTCGAACGCCGGGCGGGGTGATTCCCGTAGGTCGGGTCGAGGCTTTGCGAGACCTGACAGCGCTTTGCCCGGCCGTAGGGATGGCCCCGAACGCGACCTGCGCCACCGTCAGGTCTCGCAGAGCCTCGACCCGACCTACGGGAACTGGCGATGCGGATAGCACTCCCGGAACAGTTGACAGCTCAGTAGCCGAACTTCGATAACACGAACACGATCAGCACGAAAACGATAATCGTAATTGGCATACCAATAAGCATGGAAAGCGTGTTGCCAATTCCAGCATGGAGTTGGAGTGAGGCAGAGACAACGCTCCCCGCAATTCCTGAAATCAGCAAACACAACGTCAGTAAGACAGTGTTCTTTCTCATGGGCTCATGCAGGGCAATCAAAGGCCGAGAACTTCAGTCCGCCGCCGCGCCGGCCAGCTGCTTCTGGTCGGCCGGGGGCGGCTCGGCGAACCACGTCGGCCCGGTGCCGCGGCGGCGGCCCCAGCCGGCCAGGTTCATCACCAGCAGCACGGCGAAGGCCACGTGCCCCACCCCCATCAGCACGCCCGACACCGACCGCGTGAACAGGTACGGCTTCATGTACTCCACGATGTTCCCCCACGGCACGTTGGGGTCGTTCATCATCCGCCCCTGCGTCCAGCCGGGGAACGTCAGCGCCACGAAGTAGATGCTGATGCCGATCGCGTCGCACCAGAAGTGCAGGCTGATCAGCCGGGCGCTGCACCACTCGCGGCCGGTCAGGCGCGGGATCATGTAGTAGAGCTGCCCGAACATCACCATCGTGAAAAACCCGTAGGCGCCGAGGTGGGCGTGCGCCACCGTGTAGTGCGTGAAGTGCGCCACCTCGCTGAAGCCCTTCAGCGATTCGATACTCCCCTGGAAACTCACCGCCGTGTACGTCATCGCGCCGAACACCGTGAACCGCAGCGCCGGGCTGTAGCGCAGCATGTGGAAGCTGCCGAGCATCGTCATGTGGTGGTTGATCGCCACGGCGATGACGGGGATGAACATCATCATGCTGCCGACGGTGCTCGCGGTCGCCAGCCAGGCCGGGATCGGGCCGCCGATCAGGTGGTGCATTCCGGCCCACGAGTAGAACAGCGCCAGCGACCAGAACCCCACGATGCTCAGGTAGTAGCTGTGGACCGGCCGGCCGATGATCTTGGGGATCAGGTAGTACGCCGACCCCACGCCGAACGGCGTCAGCCACAGGCCCAGGTAGTTGTGCCCGAACCACCAGTTCACCACCATCTGCACCACGCCCGTGGACGGCACCCAAAAAATCATCGCCACCGTGATGAGGTACAGCACCGGGAACCAGAACACGGCCGCGAAGATGTACCACTGCGTGACGTAAACGTGCGGCTCGCGGCGGCGCACGAACGTGGCCGCGGTCCACGCCGAGAAGATGGCGACGGACGTGATGAGGAACGGCGCCGTGTACCGCGGGGCGTCGAGCCACTCGACCGACTGTCCGTGCCCGAGCAGGATGCCGACGACGTTCGCCACCATGCCGACATTCCACAGCGTCGCCGCGACGAGGAGGAGCCTCGGGTACGGCAGCGTGGCACGGCTCAGGCGGCACATCAGCCAGCACCCGCCGGCCATCGCCGACATCCCGCTCCAGCCGACCCCGACGGCTTGAAGGTGCGCCATCCGCACCCGGCCGAACGTCAGGTACGGCGAGTCGGTGAGGAAGTACGGGCTGTGCAGTTTGATCGACGCGATGACGGCGAGGACCGTGCCGACGAGGAGCCAGAACACGGCGCTAGCCGCGTAGTACAGCACCGGCCCGCGGCACGACGTGTCGATCTCGGCGCGCTCGCGGGCGGCCTGGGCGCGGTCGGCGGCGGTCGGGGCGGGCGGCGTCACGGCCATGTCGCGGCGGGCTCCGTTCAGGCGGATTCACCGGGGAAGGCGTCGGTCGATTCGCCGACCGGCTCGTCCGCGCCGAAGATCGACCGCGACCCGCGGTCGAAGTTCTCGAACTGACCGGCCCGGAACGCCCACCCCATCGCCAGCACGACCGCCCCGCCGAACAGGACGACCGACCCGACGACGGTAGCGAGGACGGCGAGATCGACCGAACTCACGGCGGCAACTCCGGGGCCGGACGAAATCGGATTGGTACGTCCATTTCATCCGCGGGGCGGGTCATCGGCAACCCGCCCGTCGCGCCGGCTCACGCGGATTCCCACCCCCGGACAGAAAATCCGTTCCACCATGAGTGTGAATGTTCCACAATTCCCAGTCACTTCCACGCAACGCATGGTTGACCCACGAGCGGTGGGCGGGTACGGTATAAAATGCTGAAAAACGTAACGGTTTGGAGCGTTTTCCGGTCGTGGGTTCGAGTCCCACCCGACTCGTGCCGAATCGCATGATCGCGTGGATTCGCGATCATCCCCTCACCAAACCGCGACGCCGCAAGCGGCGAACCCTCCGCCGCTTGCGGCGTCGCGGCCCGGCCGGTACCGTGACCGATCAACCGGATTCGGGATCACCCGTGCCGGGCGCTGCCAGCCGGGCGAGACCGGACTCCACGACGGCGTGGGGGAACCGACACGAGGGAGGGCAGCCGGTATTATTCCTACTCACCAGGAAGGCGAATTCGGCTCGCCCCCACGCGGGCCCGGTCTTGCAATCGCCGGTAGCGAACTCGGAGATGACATGACGACGACGACGGGCCAGCCCCAAACCGAAGCCCCGTCACCCGTGAGCCCGACCGGGCCGATCGGCGTCCCGGCAGCCGACCCGGCCGGGATCCACGGCCCGCGGTGGCAGTGGGTGGTGCTCGGTGCCCTGCCGTTCGTCCTTGTTCTCGTCGTGTGGGTCGCGCCGGCCGCGTACATGCTCCGCGCGAAGGCGGAGCCGGCACCCGTCGACGCCCCGCACCAGCCGCCCAGCGGCATCGCGCTGTACGAGCGGCACTGCGCCCAGTGCCACGGGGACAAGGGCGACGGGGCCGGTCTGACCGCGGCCAGCCTGTGGCCGCTGCCCCGGAACTTCGGGGAGGGGCGGTTCCGGCTGGTGACGACCCAGAACGGGATCCCGACCGACGACGACCTCCTGGCCGTCCTCCGCAACGGCATCCCGGGGTCGTCGATGCCCGCGTTCGGCCACCTCGGCGAGCCGGAATTGCGGGCCTTGATCGAGCGCGTCCGGGCCTTGACGTACGCGGGCGTCCTCGAACGGTTGCTGCGGCAGGCCGACGACGGCGACATGGAACCGGCCGAGGCGTACCGGATCGCCGCCACCCGCTGCGCCCCCGGCCCCGTGCTGGCCGTCCCGAAGCAGTTCCCTCCCCCGACCGCCGCCTCGCTCGCCCGCGGCCGGGAGGTGTTCGCGAAGGTCTGCGCGTCCTGCCACGGGCCATCCGGGCGGGGGGACGGGCCGCAGGTCGCCCAGTTGGTCAACACGGACGGCTCCCGGGCCCGGCCCCGCGACCTGACGGTTGGCCGGTTCAAGGGCGGCGCCGACCCGGCGCAGGTGTACGCCCGGATCATGCTCGGCCTGCCCGGCTCCCCGATGCCGGCCAGCAACCTCCTGCCCCAGGAGGAGATCCTGGACCTGGGCAACTACGTCCTGTCGCTCTCCCGACCCGGGGCCGCAGCCGGACCGGCAGGCGACCGGTCGAGCCGCGCCCCCTGAGCGCGACGCGGACCGGGCACGCCGGGCACCACCCCGGTCGGCCCGCCCCGTAAAAGTGCGTCTTGAAAGTCGCCGGCCCACTCCGTGTGCCGTGGGGATCGCAACGGCACACGGAGTGGGCTTATTACGCTCTCGTGACGGCGTCAGTCCGGCCCGCGGACGTGCGGCCGCACCTCGGCCCGGTAGAACGCCGCCAGTTCCGCGTGCAGCGCGGCCGGCAGTGGCGGTCGGTCGGCTGCGGCGGCGTTCGCCCGCGCCTGTTCCACGGTCCGCGCCCCGGGGATCACCGTCGTCACCGCCGGGTGGTCGAGGCACCAGCGCAGCGCGAACTCGGCCATCGTCCACCCCGCCGGCACCCGCGGCCGTAGCTTCTCCACCAGCCCCACGCCCGTCTCGAACGGCAGCCCCGCGAACGTCTCGCCGACGTTGAACGCCGCCCCGTCGCGGTTGTACGTGCGGTGGTCGCCCGGCGGGAACGTCGTGCCGGCCGTGTACTTCCCCGCCAGCAGCCCGGACGCCAGCGGCAGCCGCACGATCACCGCCACGCCCTCCCGCTCGCACCGGTCGAACAGCTCGAACACCGGCGACTGGCGGAACACGTTCACGATGAGCTGGAGCGAGGCGCAGTCGGCCTGGCGGATACACTCCTTCGCCTCGGCCACCGACTCGACGCTCGCCCCGAACCGCCGGATCTTCCCCTCCTTCGCCAGCGCCCGGAGCGTCTCCCAGGTGTCGTCGTTGGTCAGCACGCTCATCGGCACGCAGTGCAATTGCGTCAGGTCGATCGCGTCCACGCCGAGCCGCTTCAGCGACGCCTCGGTGTGCGCCCGGATGGCGGCGGGGGTGAAGTTGCCGGGCCAGCCGGGCTGCGGGAAGCGGCCGAACTTCGTGGTGACGAAGAAGCGGTCGCGGCCGGCGTCCTTCAGGAACTTGCCGATGAGCTCTTCGCTGCGGCCGAGGCCGTACACGTCGGCGGTGTCGAGGAACGTGACGCCGGTATCGGCCGCGGCGCGGAGCACGGCGAGCGCGTCGGCGTCGGGCAGGTCGCCCCAGTCGGCGCCGCCGAGCTGCCAGCAGCCGAGGCCGACCTCGGAGACGGGGGTGGTGCCGAACGGGCGGAGCTTCACGGCGGCCTCCGGGGTGAGTGCGTTAGCCTACAGCCGGTTCCGGTTGTCGAACACGTAGTACACCGGCTCGCTGAACCGCCGCCGGTAGTCGCCGTCGCCGCGCTTGCGGACCACGCCGACGCGCACGAACCCGGCGCGCTCGAAGAACGGGTTCGCGTGCCCCATCGCGGCCAGCGACTCGACCCACGGCACCGGGCACAGCTCGCACGCCCGCCGCACGAAGTCCGCGGCGATGCCGGCCCCGCGGTAGGTGGGATGAAGCACGACCCGTTGCAGCACCCACAGCTGCTCGTTCAGCGCCGCCAGGGCCACGCCGCCGCGCGGGTTGCGCAGCCCGAAGTGCCGCGTCCGCAGGGTCAGCGACGCCGCCGGGGTGCCGAACACGCACACGCCCACCGGCTCGCGCCCGTGCCACAGCACCGTCACCCGCGTGACGAACCCGAGGCCGTGGCCGCGGTAATGCCACCGAGCGAAGTACGCCCAGTCGGATCGGGTGCCGGCGGACAGCCACAGGTCGTCGGCGAACGACACGCGGCGTCTTTTCCGCCCCCGGCGCCCGGCCTCGACGCGGCCCTCCCCGTGGCACTTCACCCACAGGTCCGGGGCCAGGTCGGCGGCGATGTCGTCGTGCGTGGTCGCGGCGAGCACGCCGACGCCGGTGCGGGTGGCGAGCTTCCGCAGGTTGAACGCCACCACCTTCGCCAGCGGCCGGTCGAGCGCGGCGGTGAACTCGTCGGCGAGGAGGAACTGCCCCGCGGCGAGCCGGGCGACGGCGAACGCCAGGCGGAACCGGTAGCGCTGCCCGTCGCTGAGCTCGGCCGGCGTGCGGAGCACGAGCCGCGCCTCGCCGAGGCCGCAGCCGGCGAGCGTCGCCAGCCGTTCTTCCACGGTGCCCGGCAGCGCGTCGATCAACGGCACGTTGGGGAGGTCGGCGGCGAACGCGTCCGCGGCGCCGAGCTGCTTGCCGACTTCGCGCAGCAGCGACGACTTGCCGCTGCCGCTGGGGCCGGTGAACAGCGCCACGTCGCCGGGCCGCACGTCGAGCGTCAGGTTGTCGGCGACGGTGTGTGGCGGCTCGTGTTCCGGCAGGCCGAACAGGTCCGCGACGGCGCCGGTGGCGAGCGACCGGCGGGCCGGGCGGAAGGCGTAGCGGACGGTGATGGGCTGGAGCATGACGCGCCTCGCGGGGTGAAGTTGGGGAACGACGGGCCGGCCGGTCGCGCCGGACGAGCTGTTGCGGATGGCGAACGGGGACCACTACGAGCTGATCGACGGGGTGCCGCGGCGGAATTGGAAGCGCCGTGGGTTTTCAGGCCGAAGGCCTGACAGCCCTCAGCCCAGGGCAACGCCCTGGGTACGGGGTGAGAAAGGCCGTGCAGGCTGAAGGCCTGCGAGCCGGCTGGCAGGCCTTCAGCCTGCGGGGTGATTCGTGCCGCCGACCCAGGGCGGCGCCGCTCTGCGGCTTGCCCTGGGCTGAGGGCTGTCAGGCCTTCGGCCTGAAAGCCTCGTCCGCGTCAGTCCTTCGCTTCGGTCACGGCGAAGTGGTCGAACGTCACCTCGACGGCCACGCCGGTCGTGTTCTCGGCGATCAGCCCGAGCGTCACCTCGCCGGCCCAGCCCACCTCCTGCTTGCCGTACTCGCGCCACGCCTTGCCGTCGGTGCTGGTGGCGAATTGCACCTGCGTCCCCTTCCGCGCCAGCCGCAGGAACAGCCGCGTGTCCGAATCCTTGCCGGCGCCGGTGCCCGACCCGCCGCCGCCGCCGTTGGCCATGCGGAAGGCGCTGCCGTAGGCCGTGCGGTGGCCGCCGTCCATCTTCTCGAACTTGCGGATGCCGGCCCGGCTGCCGCGGCCGTCCTCGGCGGTGAGCCCGGCGGCGACGAACCGCGACTGCCCGCCGGCGTTGCCGAGCCGCTCGTCCGGCTGCCGCGGCACCTCGGCCCGCACGCTGGCGCTGAAGTCGCCGTTCATTCGCCGGACGAACCGCGGGGCGTCGATCGGGCCGGGCATGTACTCGATGATGCCGCGCGGGTACTCGGGCAGGCGGACGTGCAGCCGCGGCCCGGCGGCGCGGAACGAGCACCCGCCGAGCGGGTCGGTCCACGCGCCGTAGACCCGCGCGACGGCGAGCCGGTCGCGCTCGGCGTCCGGCAGCGGGGCCGCGAGCGCCGGCACGGCGAGCAGCAGGGCGAGTGGGATGGTGCGGGTCATGTGCGTTTCCTCCGGTGCACCCAGCTCGCCTACGGCAGGGGGCAGTATTGCTCTGTGGTCGGGAAAAGCCTACCAGCCCCCGTCGTCTGGCGCGGTACTTGGTTCGACGGCCTCGACCGCCGCCGACCACTCCGGGAATTGCGTCAGTGCGTCGGCCAGGCACCCGCGAAGGTGCCGGGCCTCGTCCGGCAGTTGGGCTGCGAACCCAGCCCACCCGACCAGCCTGAGCCGCCGGGGCATCTCGACCAATCCTGTGATGGCATCCCAGAACGCCGCCCAGTTGCGACCGTAGAAGTCCGGGAACCCGAGCGCACTCGCCAGCACGGTGTGCAACTCACCCGGTGTGGTCACGGCGGACAGGTCGATCTCGATCGCCTCCCGCCGCTCGTCCATCCACTTGCCCTCCTCCGACGAATCTGAAGTATTGTCGCCAACGGACACCGGCGCCGCAAGCTGCCGATTCGTGAGACCGCCGCCGGGCTACCAGTCTTCCTCCCACTCCGGCGGGCCGGGCGGGTTGGGGTTGTACAGCGCCACCCAGAAGCCGTACGTGCCGAGCGCCACGCCGGCGCACACACCGCCGCAGCCGATGAACACGATGCCCCTTCCGGCGAGAGACACGCCGAAGGTTGCTGCGCCGAACCCGACCACCATCAGGATTAAACCGAGAACCGGGCGTCGTTGATCCATCGTCCCACCTCGAAGGCCGACCAGCGGAGCGACGGTAACGAGTAGCGGCCCGCCGGGGCGGGCGGCAAGCCGCAGGGCGCCGAACGTGAATCGAGTCTGCCGTCACCACACCCGCGGCGGGCGGCGGTCCAGCAGGTGCGCCACGCCCGTCGCGGCGGCGTCCAGCAGGTCGTCGTGCGCCCCGAACGGGAACGTCACCAGCTCGTCGTACAGCCCCTGCTGGCCCGCATCGACGCCGCCGCGGCCGTCGCCCTTCAGGCGGAACGCGCCGTTCTCCACCGCCACGCTGAAGCCCGCCACCCGCGCCGCCTTGTCCGCCGACTGCGTCACCCCCTTCACCCGCGGGCCGAACCGGGCGTGGCACACCAACAAGTCCTTGATCCCCTGGAACGCCGCGTTCTGCTCGAACAGGATCACCCCCGGGTTCCAGCGGCGGTCGGCGGCGTCGATCAGGTTCACCAGCTCCGGGGCCGCGACGCGGCGGGCGGTCGCCTCCAGGACGTGGATCTCGGTGCGACTCGCGCCCAGGAAGCCGGCCGCCGCCTCGCCGGTGCGCCCCAGCACCACCAGCGCCGACGCGTCCGCCTTCTCCCGGGTCGATACCGCGGGATCGACCGACAGCACGGTCGCGTCATAATCCGCCGGGTCGGTCCAGGTGCGAACCCACTCCGCCCGCACGGCCGTCTCGCCGTCGGCCACCGGCAGCAGGCGGTAGCCGCGGGCGAAGCTGGCGGTGCCGATCTCGGCGCGGCGCTCGGCCAGCTTCGCCCGCGGCCACTTCGCCGGCCACACCGGTTGCAAGTCCTCGCCCACGGCCCGGCGGAACAGCGCGAACGCCGGGTTGCGCTTCAGCCGGGCGTTCAGGTCGTCCGGGTGCCACGGCGTACACAGCCCCCAGAATCGGCCGTCGGGCTCCAGCAGGTTGAGCAGGTTGTCGTGGAAGAACGCCGCCGCCCGGTCGCGCTCCGCCCGGCTCGTCAGCGCCTTCACGTCCACCACGTCGTCGCACACGAGTAGGTCGGCGCGGGTGCCGGTGCTGCCGGCCCCGACGCCGAACGCCGCCACGCTCGGGCCGATCACGTCGGCCGGGCGCGCCACCGTGAACGCCTCCGCGGCCCACGGCTGGCCCGGCTTCAGCCCCGGGAACACCTTCTCCACCCAGGGGTTGCCCGCGATGGCGTCGCGCAGGAACCGGCTCCGCTCGGCGGCGACGCCCTCCGTGGCGCACACCACCTTCACCCGCAGGCCGGGGTTGCGGCCGAGCTCCCACACGATGCGGGCGCACACCTGGAACGTCTTGCCGTGGTCGCGCGGCAGCTCCACCAGCGCCCGCCGGTTCGCGCTCAGGAAGGCGTGCAGGTCGCGGTGAACGTCGCCTTGTTCGACCGGCCGGCCGCTCGAATCGGCGAAGCAGACGGCGACGAAAACCGAGGCGTCAATCCGCGCCATCCGGATGGCGTTGAAGCTCTGCCACAGGTGGGGCAGGGGTTGCGGCGGTGTGCACCGTGGCCGCGAGCCGCGCGAGGTCGTCATCGGAGTGGCTCTCCAGAAAGGCGACCAGCCGGCGGGCGTCGGCCGATCGGGGGGTCGGGAGGGGGTCGGACGTGTCGGGCGGGGCGACGAGCTTGAACCGCAGCTCCAGCAGGAACCGGGCGGCGTCGCGGCGGACCTTCTCGTCTTCGGCCCGGAGCAGCTGCCGGAGGATGAGCACCGCCTCGGCCCCGGCCTCGACGGCGACGCGCTTCTCGGCGTCGGCGAGAAGCGGCGGCCAGCGGTCGGCGTACTTCTCGGGCCATTTCAAGACCGTCTCGACGGCCTTGCCGAGCTGCGCGGCGACGGACTCCCACGAACACCCGGCGGCGCGGAGCTGTGCGGCGCGGGCCAGCGTGGCGTCGATCGTGGTGGGCATGGGGAACCTCGGGGTGGGGGGTGTGAATGAGAGGGAATCGTTTACCCGGTTTTCAGGCCAACGGCCTGACAGCCCTCAGCCCAGGGCAAGCGACGAAGTCGCGCCGCCCTGGGTAGGGGTGCGAAGGCCGTGCAGGCTGAAGGCCTGCGAGTTTGCGCCGCGAACCCAGGGCGGCGGTGCTACGCACCTTGCCCTGGGCTGAGGGCTGTCAGGCCGTTGGCCTGAAAACCGGGTGAATTCGGGGAATCGCGGCGGACGTGAACCGGCCGACGTGCCCGGTCAGACGCCGGGGTGTGACAACCCTAAGATATGGTGTACGTTTGTCAAGTATCTCGCAGCCGGATTCCTAGAACCCGGCCGCGGCCAGCCGGCGGACGATGCGGCCGTAGTCCGGCGCCCGCTGGGCCCACTCGCCGCGGCGGCGGGCGACGCGGTTCGGCCAGTTGATCAGGTTCAGGTGGTCGCCCGGCCACACGTCCTCGTGCTCGCCCCACGCCGCCGACTTCACCGACACGACCCCGTCGTTCGGCCCCTCGGCGCGGTTCACGATGCCCCACGTCAGGCTCCACTCCGGCCCGCGCCACGGCTTCTCGCTCACCCCGGCCACCGAGTAGTAGCGCACGCCGGGCACGTCCGGCGTCTCCTCGTTGAAGCGGGCGCAGCTGTCCGTCCGCAGGTCGATGAACGCCTGGTGGCTGAGGCCGACCCAGTCGAGCGCGGGGACGACCCAGCGGCGGAGGTTCCGCCAGCCCCAGTCGGCGAACGGGGTGCCGCGGTGCGGCGTGGCGACCGTCGTGACCGACAGCACCCGCGACTCCATGCCGAGGCGCGACACGAGGTAGCGGGCGTCGAGCCCGCCGAGGCTGTGGCCGACGAGGTGGACGGGCTCGTTCGGCAGCTCGCGGAGCAGGTACTCGCGCAGGTCGGCGGCGCGCTCGGCGACGCCGCCGGTCGGGCTCACCTCGGCGGCGTACACCCGGTTCCCGGTGGCGGCGAGTTGCCCGGGGATGCCGCGGAAGTACTCGGACAGGACGGCCCGGCCGACGGCCAGTTCGCGGAACCCGCACAGCCCGTGGACGAGCACGATCGGGGCGGTCAGCCGGGGGAGCGCGACCCCGCACTCTGCACTCTGCACGCCGCACTCCTAACATGAAGCCGGCCGGCCGCGCCGGCGTGTGAAGCCTTCCAACATACGTCCCTCACGGAACCGACGCAATGGCCATTCCCGTCGCGCAGCCCGGCACCACGCGGATCGGTTGGATCGGCACCGGCGTCATGGGCCGGTGGATGTGCCAGCACGCGATGAGCAAGGGCTTCTCCGCAACAGTCTACAACCGCTCGAAGGACAAGCTGCAGCCGCTCGTCGACCTCGGGGCGAAGCCCGCCGCCACGCCGAAGCAGGTGGCCGAGAACTCGGACGTGGTGTTCGCCATCGTCGGCTTCCCGAAGGACGTGCGCGAGGTGTTCCTCGGCGCCGACGGGGCGCTGGCCGGGAGCAAGCCCGGCACCGTGCTCGTGGACATGACGACGAGCGACCCGAGTCTCGCCCAGGAGATTCACGCCGCGGCGAAGGCGAAGGGCGTGCACGCGCTGGACGCCCCGGTGAGCGGCGGCGACGTGGGGGCGAAGAACGCGGCGCTCTCCATCATGATCGGCGGCGAGCCGGACGTGGTGGCGGCGGTGCAGCCGATCTTCGAGGCGATGGGGAAGACGATCGTTCACCAGGGCGCGCCGGGTGCCGGCCAGCACACGAAGATGGTGAACCAGATCCTCATCTCGTCGAACATGATCGCGGTGTGCGAGGGCCTGCTGTACGGCCACAAGGCGGGCCTGGACCTGGAGACGGTGTTCAAGAGCGTGTCGGTCGGCGCCGCCGGGAGCAAGGCGCTGGAGGTGCTGGGGCCGCGGATGCTGGCGCGGAACTTCGAGCCCGGCTTCTACGTCGAGCACTTCATCAAGGACATGGGGATCGCGCTGGCCGAGGCGGAGAAGATGAACCTGAGCCTGCCGGGCCTGGCGCTGGCGAAGCAGCTGTACGAGGCGGTGCGGGCGCAGGGCTACGGCCGCAAGGGCACTCACGCGCTGCTGCTGGCGCTGGAGCACCTGAACGGCATCAAGCGGTGAGCGAGCCGGCGAGCGGCCCGCGTGAGCGGGCTGTTCGTTCGCGTATCGAGTCGCGCAGGAACAGCCCGCTCACGCGGGCCGCTCGCCCGGGTATCACATGCCCCCACCCCCGTTCGCCGCCGAGGCTGCCGCGTGCCGGGCGGCGCAGGTCGCCTGGGCCGCGCTCCCCGTCCGCGAGCGCCTGCACGCCGTCGCCGCGCTGCGGAAGCTCGTCGTGGCCCGCGTCGATGCCCTCGTCGCCGCCGCGAAGGAAGATGTCGGCCGCACCCGCGTTGATGTCATCGGCACCGAGTTGCTGCCGACCGGCGCGGCGCTGAAGTTCCTGGAGCGGTCGGCCGTTCGCACCCTCGCCCCGCGGCGCGTCGGGCGCCGGCCGCTGTGGCTGTTCGGCTGCCGCGACACGGTCCACCGCCGGCCGTGGGGCGTCGTCGGCGTCATCGGCACGTGGAACTACCCGATCTACCTCAACGTCGGCCCGATCGCGCAGGCGCTCGTCGCCGGCAACGGCGTGCTGTGGAAGCCGTCCGAACTCGCGCCGCGGACCGCCGACGTGACCGCGCGGCTGTTCGCCGACGCTGGCTTCCCCGCGGGGCTGCTCACGACGCTCCCCGCGACGCGCGAGGCGGGGCCGCAGCTGGCCGACGCGGACGTCGATTACGTGCTGTTCACCGGCTCCGACGGCGTCGGCCGGAAGCTGGCGGCGCGGCTCGGCGAGCGGCTGATTCCGAGCACGCTGGAGCTGTCCGGCGTGGACGCGATGTTCGTGCTGGCCGATGCCGACGTGAAACTCGCGGCGCGGGCGGCGTGGTTCGGGCTGACGCTCAACCGCGGGCAGACGTGCCTCGCCGTGCGGCGCGTGTTCGTGCACCGGTCGCGGCTCGCGGAGTTCCTCGCGGTGCTGGAACCGCTGCTGAGGGCGGCCGGGCCGGCGGCGCTGGTCACGCCCGGGCAGGCGGCGCTGCACGCGCGGCTCGTCGCGGACGGCGTGGAACGCGGGGCCACGGCGCTCGGCGGCGACGGCGCGTCCCCGACGCTGCTGCTGAACGCCGCGCCGGACGCCGCCGTGTGCCGCGAGGCGGCGTTCTCGCCGGTGGGCGCCGTCCTCCCGTTCGACGACGTTGACACCGCGGTGTCACAGGCCGCGGCGTCGCCGTTCGGGCTCGGCGCGAGCGTGTTCAGCGCCGACACCCGCGCCGCGGAAGAACTCGCCGCGCGCATCCCCGCCGGCAGCGTGACGGTGAACGACGTCATCGCCCCGACGGCGCACCCGGAGACGCCGTTCGGCGGCCGCGGGGCCAGCGGGTGGGGCGTCACGCAGGGGCCGGAGGGGCTGCTCGCGCTGACCGTGCCGCAGGTGGTGACGGTCCGCCGCGGCACCTTCCGCCCGCACGCCGACGAGGCGGTGGCGCCCGACCCGGAGGCGACCGCGGACGTGCTGCACGGGCTGCTGCGGGCGACCTACGGCGGCGAGTGGTGGGGCGGGCTGCGGCAACTCCTGCGCGGTGTGCGGCGGAAGCGGAAGTGACACCGGTTTTCACCCCGAAGGGGTGACAGCCCTCAGCCCAGGGCAAGGTGCGCAGCACCGCCGCCCTGGGTACGGCGTGGAATGGGTTTGCAGGCTGAAGGCCTGCGAGCCGGCTCGCAGGCCTTCAGCCTGCACGGCCCCTCGCTCCCCCGACCCAGGGCGGCGGCCCTTCGGGCCTTGCCCTGGGCTGAGGGCTGTCACCCCTTCGGGGTGAAAACCGTGGGCCGCGTCAGAACAATCGCGGCTCGGTCAGCCGCGTCAGCAGCTTCCGCTGCGGCGAGCTCACCGGGAAGCCCGCCAGCTCGGCCGGCGTCACCCACTTCGCCTCGGCGTAGAAGCCCGCCCGGAACCGCCCCGCCGCCCGCGTCGCGCCCAGCACCGACAGCGTGATGGCGAAGCGCGTCACGCCGTGCTTCACGACCGTCAGCACCTCCCCGACCTTCACCCGCAGCCCCGTCAGCTCGCGCACGACCCGCACCGCCGCAGCCTCGTCCGACTCCCCTTCCCCGGCCTCGGCGTGGGGGACTTCCCACAGGTTCTGCCAGCGATCGGCGTCGGCGGGGCGGCGGCACAACAGCAGCGTCGGGCCGTCCCACACCACCACGCCCACCTCGCGCACCGCCACCACCTCCTTCGCCTTCTTCGGCGGGGGAATCTGATCCTGCAGCCCGTCGCGGTTGGCGACGCAGACCGCGGCCAGCGGGCACTCGCCGCAGCGCGGCTTGCTCGGCGAGCACACCAGCGCCCCGAGCTCCATCAGCGCCTGGTTGAAGTCGCCGACGCGCTCGTCGGGCAGCACCTCCTCCGCGGCCTGCCACACCCACGCCTTGCCGGCGCCCTCGCGGGGGTCGCCGCGGTAGCCGAACACGCGGGCCAGCACCCGCAGGCTGTTCGCCTCCACGATCGGCAGCTTCCGCCCGAACGCCTGGGAGAGTACCGCCCCCAGGATGTAGCGGCCGACGCCGGGCAGGTCCGCCCACACGGCCGGGTCGTCGGGCAGTGCGTCGGGGTGGCTCGCGGCGAGCGCCTTTGCGGCGGCGTGGAGGTGGCGGGCGCGGCGGTAGTAGCCGAGCCCCTCCCACAGCTTCAGGACGTGCTGCTCGTCCGCGGCGGCGAGGGCGTGGACGGTGGGGAAGGCGGCGAGGAAGCGCGAGAAGTACGGCACCACCGCGGCGACGGTGGTCTGCTGCAGCATCACCTCGCTGACCCACACGCGGTACGGGTCGCGGCTGGTGCGCCAGGGGAGGGGGCGGTGGTGGGCGTCGAACCAGGGGAGGAGGAGCGGCGCGAGCGGGGCCATGCCAAAATGATAGGCGACCGCGTCATTCGTCATTCGGGCTCCACGAATGACGAATGACGAATGACGAATTCTACTTCGGCCGCCGCATGTAGCGCCGCAGCAGGTCGCTGGCGGCGTCGGCGGTGTCCACCTTGGCCACGTCGGGCTTCTTCTCGGCGGCCTTGGCGGCGGCCGGGTCGCCGGTCAGGGCCGTCGCCGGCATGTCCACCACCGTGCTGCCGCCGGGCACCTCCGCCGGGCCGTCGTCCATGCCCAGCAGCATCGCCGCCAGGCGGTCGTGTTCGTCCAGCTCGGCGGCCGCGGCCGACAGCGCCTTCTGCTCCTTCGAGCCGGTCAGGGCGGGGGCGGCGCCGGTGCCGGCCTTCCTCGCGGGGTTGGGCGTGGCGTTCCGCGCCGCCGGGCCTGGCGAGGCGGCGGCGGCGGCGGTCGCGGCCTGCACGGCGGCCATCGCCGCGGCCGTCTCGGGGCTCCGCTCCGGCAGCGGGGTGCCGTCCTCCCTCGCCACCGTCGGCTCGATCCGCACGGTGAAGTCGAGCGGGCCGACCCTCAGGTTGTCGTTCGGCCGGACCTCGCGCTCCTCGCCCTTGAGCGTGGCGTCGTTCAGCTGGGTGCCGTTGGTGCTCCCCATGTCGCGGACGAACACCTTGCCGTCGCGGACCAGCACCGCACAGTGCTGCTTGCTGACGGCCTGGCTGGCCGGGCGGAGCTGGCAGGCGGGGTCGCGGCCGATGACGAACTGCGCGCCCACGATGGGGATGGCCTTGCCCTGGTGAACGCCCGACGCCACGACCAGGCTGACCTTCATGGGGAGTTCCGCCATCGTCGTTCCTCGCGCCCGGGTGACGGGGCCGGGCGGGCGGGCCGGTCGGCCCAGGTGAGTGATCCTACCAGTCAGACGGGTGAAACTTACCGGGAGTTGGGCACCAATCGACCGCCCCCGGCGTACAGAGCCAGGGAGGGCGACGCACTCGGTTCCCGGTATTCTACCGGCTCAGTCGGTCGCATGCGAGTCGTCCGCCGACACTAACCCGCGATTCTACGCACGGGGCCGCACCGGATGCAACACAGCAGTTCCGAAAAATCCGGACGCGGCGGCCGGCCGGCGGCCATTCTGCTCCTGGCCGCAACCCTCGTCGCAGCCGGGTGTAACCCGCCGGAACCGGTCGCCGGCCCGGCCGGGAAGCCGCGCGGCGGCGTGACCCTCCGCGTGAGCTGCCCGGACGCCCGGCTCGCGGGCATCCTCCGCCCGATGGCCCGCTCCTGGGCCGCCCGCACCGGCGCGACGGTCGAGCTCGTCGAGGGCCCGATGTCGGACGCGGCGGACGTCGGCGTGCTGCCCGCTGCGGACCTCGGCGGCTGGGCCGACCGCGGCGAGCTCGCCGCGGTGCCGTCGGCCTTCAAGGACGCCGGCCACCCGTACCAGTGGAACGGCGTGCTCGCGGTGTACCGGGGCGAGCCGTACGCCGGGTGGGGCGCCCAGCTGTACGGGCTGCCGATCGCCGCCGACGGATTTGCCGTGGTGTATCGCGCCGACCGGTTCGCCGACAAGGGTGCGAGTGACGATTTCCGCGCGAAGCACGGCCGGCCGCTGAGCCCGCCGGCGACGTGGGAAGACCTGGCAGACGTGGCGGCGTTCTTCGCGGCCCGCGACAAGGCCCCGAGCCTGCCGCCGCTCCCCGCCGACGCCGGCAAGCTGGCCGACCTGTTCTTCCGCGTCGCCGCCGGGTTCGACCGCCCGGCGCAGCGCGAGGGCGGCAAACCCGGCGAGCAGCCGACGGGCGACGCGCTGGCGTTCGCGTTCCGCACCGACAACGGCGCGCCCCGGCTGACCGAGCCCGGGTTCGTCGCCGCGGGGAAGTGGCTCGGCGAGCTCAAGGCGCGCGGCGCGGTGCCGCCGCCCGCCGCCGCCGACCCGGTGCCGCTGCTGAAGGACGGCAAGGCGGTGCTGGCGGTGCTGTCGTTCGCGGACGTGGCCCGGCTGCGGCCGGCCGGCGGCGCCGTGGACGCGCGGTTCGGCGTGGCCCCGCTGCCGGGCACCCGCGGCTACGCCACGCCCGGCGGCGTGGTGCCGCTGCCGCTGAACTACGTGCCGCTGGTCGCCGGCGGCTGGCTCGGGGCGGTGCGGGCGAAGTCGGCGAACGTGGCGGCGGGGTTCGAGCTGCTGGCGGAACTCGGCGGGCCGGCGCGGAGCGCGGAGGTGGTGGCGGCCGGCGGCTACGGCCCGACGCGGGCGGCGCACCTCGACCGCGAGCGGCTGGTGGCGTGGCTCGGCTACGGGTTCGACGCCGACCGGACGCGGGCGCTTCAGGACGCGGCCGACGCCTTCGTGGCCACGACGGTGCGAAACCCGGCGTTCGGCCTGCGGACGCCGGACCACGCGGCGCTGACGGCGGCGCTGGCGGCGGAGCTGCGGCGGGTGGCGGACGGGGCGCCGCCGGCGGAGGCGCTGGGCCGGGCGGCGGCGGCGTGGGAGGCGGCGGCGCCGGCGGCGCGGGAGCGCGAGCGGCGGCGGCGGGCGGTGGGTCTTCCTTGAGCAGTCGTTGGGAGTCGTTGGGAGTCTGCGGGAGTGGAGGAGTCCAGCCGGGTTCTTACTCCCCCACTCCCGCAGACTCCCGCAGACTCCCAACGACTACTCAGGGCGGGTCGTACCCCCCCGCCGACCACGGGTTGCACCGGCAGATGCGCCACGTCCCGCGGGCGGCGCCGCACACCGGGCCGTACTTCCGCACGGCGCCGATGAAGTACTCGCTGCACCCCGGCTGGAACCGGCACACCGGCGGCAGCAGCGGCCGGATCAGCCACTGGTAGCCGCGCACCCCGCCGACGAGGACCGCCGAGAGGAGCCACGCCGGGCCGCGCCAGAGCCAGCTCATCAGACAGCACCCTTCGGGGGGCCGAGCTTCCGCGCCGCCTGCCGGGCCAGCGCGACCAGCGACGCCCGCACCGCGGCCAGCGTCGGCGGGCCGCCCGCCCGCGGGATCAGCACCAAATCCACGCCCGCCGGCAGCTGCCCCTGCTCCAGCCGGAACGCCTCGCGGTACAGCCGCTTCACCCGGTTGCGCACGACCGCCCCGCCCGCCTTGCGCGACACCGAGCAGCCGAGCCGCGGGTGCGGCAGGCCGTTCTCGACGGCGTACACGACGAGCACGCCGTCGGCCGCCGACTTGCGGCGGGCGTAGGCGCGGTCGAACGCCGCCGGCGCCTTCATGCGGTGGGTCTGCGGGAACGTCGGCACGGGACACCTGGGGACGGACCGGCGCAGGGACGCGGCACGCCGGGGCGCGGTTCGGCTACAACGCCCAGCCCACCCCCGCCCGCGGGGTCTGCGGGTTCCGCCCCGCGAACTCCGTGATCAGCTCCCGGCTCCGCTCGTCCACCGGGCCGGCCGGCACCGTCACCTTGAACACGAGGTACTGGTCGCCGCCGGCCACGCCCTTGCCGCGCAGCCGCAGCTTCGCCCCGCCCGACGTGCCCGGCGGCACCTTCACCACCAGCCGCTCGCCGGCCGCCGTCGGCACCTCGACGCTCGCCCCCAGCACCGCCTCCGCCAGGCTCAGCGGCACGTCGAGGAACACGTCCGCCCCCTCGCGGCGGAAGTACGGGTGCGGCGCCACCTTCACCCGGAGGATCACGTCGGCGGAACCGGTGGCGCTCGCCGGCACGCGCAGCTTCTTGCCGTCGGCGATGCCGGCGGGCACCTTCACGTCGATGTGCCGGCCGCCGACGTCGATGGACACGCTGCCGCCGGCCGCGGCCACCTCGAACGGGACGGTGACCTCGGACTCGATCGCCTCGGCCGGCCGCGGGCGCGACTTCGGCCGCCCGCCGCGGCGGCCGCCGAACAGGTCGTTCACGTCCGGGCTGCCGCCGCCGCCGAAGAAGGTGCGGAACAGCTCGTCGGCCGCGCGCGGGTCCACGTTCGTCCCGCCGCCGGGGAAGCCGCCGCCGGGGAAGCCGCCGCCCGGGAAGCCGCCCGCGCCGCCGGGGAAGCCGGGGCCGGCGTGGCCGAACTGGTCGTAGTTGGCCTTCTTGGCGGGGTCCGAGAGCACCTCGTAGGCGGTCTGCACCTCCTTGTAGGTGGCGTCGGCCTGCTTGTCGCCGGGGTTGCGGTCCGGGTGGTGCTTCTTCGAGAGCTTGCGGTACGCCTTCTGGATCTCGTCCGCGGTCGCGGTCTTGGAGACGCCGAGGACTTCGTACGGGTCGCGGGGCATGTCGGGTTCCGGCGTGGCCGGGGCGGGTGAGGGTAGTTTAGCAGTTGGATGCCCCCCGACACCCGCGGGGTGCGGCGTTCCGCGCCGCCGTGTCGTAAAATGCCGGCACCCCCATCCGCCGGCCCCGGATACCGCCGTGTCGATTGCCGCCGAGTGTCCGCACTGCGAGACGCGCTTCCACCTCCAGCCGGAGCTCGCCGGCCGGACGATGCGCTGCCCGAACCCCGACTGCCGGCAGGTGTTCGAGGTCGCCGCGGCCCTGCCGCCGCTGCCGACCATGCCGCGCGACGACTCCACGCCCCCGTTCCGCCGCCCCGAGCCCGAGGTCGTCGAGGCGCAGCTCGCACCCGCGCCGCCGAAGGCCAAGCCGAAGCCGCCGAAGCCCGCGAGGCCGCCGAAGGTGGTGGAGGCCGAGGTCGTTTCCCCCGCGAAGGCCAGGCCCGCCGCCGGCCCGAAGGAGGTGGTGTGGACGCCTGGTGCCGACCTGCCGCCGTCGGCCCCGCCCCCGGCCGCGCCGCCCCCGCCGAAGCCGCGCGCCGTCGCCGACTACGAGGAGCCCTTCGAGGAGCCGGTCCGCCGCCGCCGCAAGCGCGGCCGCAACCTCGGGCCGGCGATCCTGCTCGGCCTCGTGGTGCTGCTCGTGCTCGTGGGCGGCGCCGCCGGCGTGTACATCCTCCAGTACAAGGGGAAGGTCCACGAGCAGGCCGTCGAGAAGGCCAAGGAGCTCTACAAGGCGGGCGACTACACCAAGGCCAAGAAGGCCTACGACGAGCTGGCCGCCGAGTACGCCGACCGCGCCGACGTGGACGACTACAAGTTCTTCTCCGACCTGGCGCAGATGCAGCAGGTCACCCGCGGGCTCACCACGCGCGAGAACCCCCGCCCCGCGATCCAGGCGCTGAAGGACTTCGTTGCCGCCCGCAAGGACGCGCCGCTGGCGAAGCCCGACAAGTTCGGGTACGACGTGTTCGACGCCGGCAAGAAGGTCGCCGAGGACGCCGCCACCTACGTGCAGGAGCGCGTGAAGGGGTTCGGCGGCGACCGCGGCAGGCTCGACGAGCTGACCAAGGCCGAGGAGCTGATCGCCGCCGGCCGCGAGCTGCCGCCGCTGGTCGAGCCGTTCCGCCCGAAAGACCTGCCCGGGCTGGACGACTCGCTGGCCAAGCTCGCCGCCGCCGAGGCCGACATCGGCAAGGCCCGCTTCACGCTCGCGCGGCTCGACCAGGCCAAGGCCCAGCTCGCCGAGCCGACCGAGCAGGCGATGGTGGAGACGAAGGCGTTCCTCGCCGCGCACGGGCTGACGGACCACCCCGAGGCGCGCGACCTGATGACGAAGTCGGAGGCCGAGTTCCTCCGCCGCGTGGCCTACACCGCCGACCCCGCCGGCCCGGCCCCGCCCGCCGCCGAGGGGCGCGGCTCGTTCCTGTTCGTGGCCCCCGTCGGCGCCGCCAAGGCCGTGCCGCGCGGCCAGCTCGACGACCCGCCGACGGTGTTCCTGGCCGTCGCCCGCGGCGTGCTCTACGCCCTCGACGAGGACAGCGGCGACCTGCTGTGGGCGGCCCGCGTCGGCGCCGACACCTTCGACCCGCCGGCCGTGGTGACGCTGGAGACGGCCGACGGCCCGACGAGTCTGGCGCTGGTGCTTGGCAACGTGGCCGGGCAGGCGGAGGCGAGCGGCCGGGTGCTGAAGACCGGCGAGGTGAAGTGGCGCCAGCTGCTCCCCGCACCCGCCGCCGGCCCCGCCGCGGTGGTCGGCGGCCGCGCCTTCGTGCCGGTGCGCGACGGCGTCGGCACCGTGGTCGTCATCAACCTGACGACCGGCGCCCGCGAGGGGCGCATCGTGCTGGGCCAGCCGGTGGCGCAGGTGGTGGCGCGGACGGGCACGCAGGAGCTGTTCGTCGCCGCCGACGCCCGCCGCGTGTTCGTGTTCGACTGCACCGCCGGCGCGAACCCCCGCTGCGTCCGCGTGATGGCGACGAACCACCCCGCCGGCTCGCTGCGGACCACGCCCGTGATGCTGGGGCCGCGCTACCTGATGTTCTGCCAGGCCGACGGCCCCGCGGCGATGGCGCTGCGCGTCTTCCCCGTGCCGGACACGCCGGCGCTCGCCGCCGACGCGCCGCCGGTCACCGACCCCGTCGCGCCCGCGGTGCAGCTGCAAGTGCCCGGCTGGGTGTGGTTCCCGCCCGTGTCCGACGGCGAGCGCCTCGCCGCCGTCACCGACGCGGGCCAGTTCCGCCTGTTCGGCGTGAACCTGCCGGGCAACAGCGACGCGGCGCTGTTCGCGCTGCCGTCGCCGACGCTGCCGACGCCGCCGGACGGCGCCCCCGTTCCCGGCCTCGCCCTGCCCGCGGAGGACGGCGCGTTCTGGGTGCTCGCCGGCGGGTCGTTGCAGAAGTACCGCCTGCGGCTCCACCCGGTCCGCGGGCTGGAGCTGGTCGCCGACGGCAAGGCCGAGCCGGTCGGCTCGCCGACGCAGCCGGTGCAGCTGAACCCGCGGCGCGACACGGCGTGCTTCGTGGTGCGCTCGGGGAACTCGTCCGGCTGTCGGGCCGTGGCGGTGCGGCTGCGCGACGGCGAGCCGCGCTGGCGGCGGCAGCTCGGGCTCGTGCCCGGCGGCGCCCCGGTGGCGGCCGGTGACGGCGTGCTGCTGGCCGACGAGGACGGCGGCGTGGTGATCATCCCCGGCGCGGCGGTGGCCACGCAGGCGACCAACCCGGCGACGGTGGTGGCGACCGGCCTCGGCGGCACGGTGGCGAGCAGCCCCGGCGCCGCGGCCGGGCCGACGGCGGTGGCGACGGGGCCGAACGGCCAGGTGTTCACGCTGACGCCGACGGCCGGCGAGAAGGGGCCGCAGTGGTCGCTGCGGGTGTTCACGAACGGCACGCTGACGACGAGCAGCACGTTCCCCGCCCCCGGCGCCGTGGCCGGCGTGCCGCTGGTGCTGAGCGGCAACCTGCTGATCCCCGCGAGCGACGGCTCGCTGTACCGCTACAAGCCGGGCGACGCCTCGGGCCGCTCCGAGCCGCTGGGCCGCGGCCCGACGTGGCTGACCGACCGCCGCGGCGGCGACCCCGTGTGTTACCTGGTGGCGCTGGACGGCGACCACTTCGCGGCGTCGGACGGCGGCCGCGCCTTGAACCGCTGGACGTGGCCGGGGAGCGGCATGTGGTCGTCGGGGGATTTGCGGTGGGAGCTGCGCGACCGGGTGGCGTCGGTGCCGGCGTACTTCGCGCCGAAGGACGGCCGGCCGTCGCGGCTGCTGATCGCGGAGGCGACGGGCGGGGTGTGGCAGTTCGCGGCCGACCGCGGCGGCCCGGCGCTGCGAAGCTGGCTGCCGGGCCGCACGGTGTCGCTGCCGGGCGGCAGGGTGGGTCCGTTCGGCGTGTCGTCGGCAGGCCGGGTGTGCTACGCGGTGGAGGGGAAAGCCGACGAGCGGAGTGCGGCACGGTGGGTGGTGAGCCTCGACCCGGAACGCGCCGACCCGGCGTGGGTGGCGGAGGTGGCGGAGCCGGCGGTGGGTGCCCCGGTGGCGCTGCCGGACGGCCGCTGGCTGGTGACCGACCGCGCCGGCGGCGTGACGGCGCGGGCGTCGGACACCGGCCGCCCGGCGGGCGAGGCGTCGGTGGGGCTGCCGGGCGCGGTGCCGGCGGGCGCCGGGGTGCCGGTGGGGAACGCGGTGCTGGTGCCGCTGACGGACGGCAGCGCCGCGGTGGTGCCGCTGCCGGCGCCGGCGAAGGAGTGAGGCGCGGCGAGCGCCGCGGGCTCAAAGCCCCGACGCGCGGACGCTCCGCGTCAACCGCGTCCGTGTCCGGCGCCACGCCTGGCGCTTTCGGCGGCCGCGGCGCGGGTGTAGAATCGGGACGAGGAGGCACCCATGTCCAACAAAGACGCGATTCTCAAGGCGATCGCCGGCCTGCCGGATTCGGTCGACTTGACCGCGGTTACGAAAGCTCTTTATCAAGCCGTCGCCCGGGACGGTACGCCGGAGGACGTGGCGCGCTTCCAGTCGGCCATCATCCCGCCGGAGGCGATGGCCGAGTTCGAGAACCCGCCGGTCGGCGGGATGCAACTCCGCGATCTGCTCGCCGAACTCGAAGCACGCGGCCCGAACCGGGCGGCCGGATGACACCCGACACGCCGTTCGATGTCCCAATCTCAGGCGCGATTTCGGACCTCGTTCGTCGGCTCTACGACCAGGCCGTGTCGGACGGCCGGCGGCGCGACTTCCTCGACGCCTACCGCACGATCACGGCGCGTCTTGAGTCCTCGGCCGACACGTTCGGCGAGGAACTCTTCGCGCTGCCGAGGCTCGGGGTGGTGGTCCGGGTGGCGCTCGTCGCACCACTGTCGGTCCTGTACTCCCTTCACCCCGTGTCGCGCCTCGTTACGATCGGTGACGTCACGTACACCCGCCCCCGATCTCGTTGACCATCCGTCGTCAACTACCTCCGTACAATCGCCCCGTCCGCCCTACCCCACCGGAGCCGCCCATGCGCGCCCTCTCCTGCCTCGTCGTCGTCGCGGCCACAGCCGCGGCCGTCGCCCAGCCCGCCGACCCGTGGACGCTCGACGCCAAGTTCAAGGCCGCCAAGGCCGACGACCTCAAGGACGCCCCCGGCACCCCGCCGCCGAGCGGCGCCGTCGTCCTGTTCGACGGCAAGGACACCTCGAAGTGGCAGAAGCGCGACGGCAGCGAGGTGAAGTGGGTGCTGCGGCCGAACGGCGCCATGGAAGGTGTGAAGGGCCACGGCGACATCGTCACCAAGGAGAAGTTCGGCGGCTCGTTCAAGCTGCACCTCGAGTTCCGCGTGCCGTACGAGCCGGGCGGCGCCGGCCAGGGCCGCGGCAACAGCGGCGTCTACGTCCAGGGCCGCTACGAGGTGCAGGTGCTCGACAGCTACGGCCTCAAGAGCAAGAACAACGACTGCGCCGCGATCTACGAGGTGGCGGCGCCGAGCGTCAACGCCTGCAAGGCGCCGACGGTGTGGCAGAGCTACGACATCGAGTTCACGGCGCCGGTGTTCGCGGGCGGCAAGAAGACCGAACCCGCCCGCATGTCGGTGTATCATAACGGGGTGAAGGTCCACGACGGCGTGCGCATCCCGGTGGACAACACCCGGGCCGGCGCCGGCGGCGACCCCGCCACCCCCGGCCCGATCCTGCTGCAGGACCACGGCCACCCGGTGCAGTACCGGAACGTGTGGCTGCTGAAGCAGTAGCGGGCGGGGGCAGCCCCGACCACGACCGTGAGGGCGGAATGACGGAGCAGACCGCGACCGGACTGGATGCCATCGAACCCGCCCCCCCGACCGACACCCCCGACGAGCCCGCCCCGCCGCCCCCGCCCGCGAACGCCGGCGGCAGCGCCGAGCTCCTGAAGCTCGCGCTGCCGCTGGTCATCAGCCAGAGCTTCATGACGGTGCAGGTGCTCGCCGACACGTACCTGCTCGCCCGCCACAACACCGACGAGATGACCGCCTCGTTCCCGGCGGTCATGTGGTACTGGCTCGGGTTCGGCTTCCTCAGCGTCACCGCCGGGTACACGTCCACGTTCGTGGCCCAGTACACCGGCGCCGGCCGGCCGCACCGCGTCGGGCCGGCGGTGTGGCAGGGGATTTACTTCGCCGCCGTCGCCGGCCTCGGCTTCCTCACGGTGGTGCCGCTCGCCGGGTGGCTCACGTCGCTGGCCGGGCACCCGGCGCACATCCAGGAACTCGAAGCGGTGTACCTCCGCTGCTTCGCCTTCGCCGCGCTGCCGATGCTGGTGATGCAGGCGATCAACGGCTTCTTCTCCGGCCGCGGCGACACCTGGACGGTGCTGCTGATCGAGGCGTTCGGCACGGCCGTGAACGTGGCGCTGGCGCTGCTGCTGATCTTCGGCAGATGGGGCTTCCCGGAGATGGGCATCGCCGGCGCCGGCATCGCCACCGTCGTCGGCAGCTGGGCCGCGGCGCTCCTGGCGCTGGCGCTGTTCCTGCGGCCGAAGTTCCGCGACGGCTTCGCCACCGCCGCCGGCTGGCGGTTCGACCGCGACCTGTTCCGCCGCCTGATGAAGTACGGCGGCCCGGCCGGGATGCAGGTGTTCCTCGACGTGCTGGTGTTCCACCTGTTCACGCAGTTCGTCGGCCAGCTCGGCGACGCGGCGCTCGGGGCCACGACGCTGACGATCCGGTTCAACATGGTGGCGTTCCTGCCGATGATGGGGATCGGCCAGGCGGTGTGCATCCTGGTCGGCCAGCGGCTCGGCGGCGACCGGCCCGACATCGCCGAGAAGACGGTCTACACCGGCACCGCGTGGTCGTTCGGCTACATGTGCATCGTCGCCACGGTGTACCTGACGCTGCCGCAACTGCTGGTGTCGGCGTTCGAGCCGGAGCAGGACGTGGCGAAGTTCGCCGCCATCGCCGCCATCGTGCCGAGCCTGCTGGTGTGCGTGGCGGTGTACTCGCTGGCCGACGCGGTGAACCTGACGTTCGCGTTCGCCCTCCGCGGCGCCGGCGACACCCGGTTCGTGACGTGGCTGACGTTCGCGCTGGCGTGGCCGGTGATGGTGCTGCCGACGGCGGCGCTGGTGACGTGGCGGGCCGAGTTCGCGGCGGCGTTCCCGGGGGCCGGCGACCCGCTCTACTGGGCGTGGGGCTTCGCCACGGCGTTCATCTGCTGCATGGCCGTGTGCTTCGTGTGGCGGTTCCGCACCGGGAAGTGGAAGACGATGCGCGTCATCGAGCCGGGCGTCGCGGAGGAAGCAGAAGGCAATTTTTGACGGGATGAACAGGACAAGACAGGATGGAAGACAAAGACAGAAATCAATTTAAATTCTGTCTTTGTCTTCCATCCTGTCTTGTCCTGTTCATCCCGTCAAAAGCGGCTTTCGGTTCACCGCCGGCGGAAGATGCCGCCGCCGAAGCCGGCGCCGCTGTACCCGCCCACGCTGACGCCGCCGCCGACCCACCCGCCGGTGCGGCCGGTGCGGGCCGGCGCCTGGTCGTACGGGCTCGGGCTGTACGGGGCGCCGAACCGACGGCCGTCGCGGCCGAAGCCGTCCGGGCGGTTGTTCCACTCGGGGCCGATGCCGGTGCCGTACGCGGCCTCGCGGCCGAAGCCGTAGTAGCTGGTCGTGCCGGACCACGCCCCGCCGCCGCCGGGGAAGAACCCGGCGGGCACGACGCCCGCGTCCGGTTCCGGCCCCGCGGCCGCCGCGAGCGCGACCGCCACCACGATGCTCGTCATGTGAGTCCCTCCTGGCGGGCCGGCGACTCCGGCCCACACGGAAGGCTACCCCGGCGGCGCGGGGCACTTCGACGCGCGGCCGCGGATGGCAGGGGATACGGGCGCCCGGCCGCGCCGCGGGCGCCGGTTGTGCCGGTTACCCCCGGGCACGCTCGGCGACCAGCGCCGCCGCGGCCCGCACCCGCTCGCGCACCGCGTCCGGCACCGGCCCGGCCGCCGCCAGCGCTTCGAGCAGCTGCGCCGCCGCGACCCAGAGATCAGGTGTCGGGGGACGGGAGACCGGAGACGCCGGACTCGGCGCCGGTGTGGCCGGTTCCGGCTCGGCCGTCTCCTGCCTCCCGTCGCCCGTCTCTTCCCCCGTCAGCTTCCGCAGCGCGCCGAGGAACCCCGGCCCCGCGGCGAACGCCAGCTCGTCGGCGTCGCCCTCGAACAGGCCGTCGAACAGGCTCTGCTTCGCCTCCAGCGTCCGCAGCACCCGCTCCTCGATGGTGCCCCGCGTCACGAAGTTCACCACCCGCACCGGCCGCTCCTGCCCCATGCGGTGGACCCGCGCGATGCGCTGCTCCAGCACCGCCGGGTTCCACGGCAACTCCAGGTTCACCACCGTGTCGGCGGCCTGGAGGTTCAGCCCGGTGCCGCCGGCGTCGGTGCTCAGGAACGCGGCGCACGCCGGGTCCGTCAGGAACTTCTCGAGCGCCGCCTTGCGGTCCTTGCCGCTCAGGCCGCCGTGCAGCACCGCGTAGCCGACGCCGAGCCGGTCCAGCACCCGCGCCGCCTCGAAGATCATCGTCTCCCACTGCGAGAACACCACCACCTTGTGCGCGTCCGCCCCGCCGACCAGCTCCGGCAGCAGCTCCGCGAACTCGTCCAGCTTCGGCGAAATGTGCGTGGCGCGGTCGTGCAGGAACGTGCTGTCGCAGATGGTGCGGAGGTTCACCACGCACGCCAGGATGCGCTTGCGGTCCAGGTCGGTGAGGTAGTTCTTCGCCAGCAGCCGGGCCAGCGCCGCGCGCTGCTCCTCGTAGGGGCCGCGCTGCTCGTCCGCCAGCTCGACGAAGACGGTGTTGTCGGTCCGCTCGGGGAGCTGCGTCAGCACCTCGGCGCGGGTGCGGCGCAGGAAGATCGGCGCCAGCTTGTCGCGGATCGCGTCCAGGTTGCGGTAGCCGGTCAGGTTGCCGTCGGCGTCCACCACGCGGTGCTCGTGCAGGAACGCGAACGCCGGCCCGAACCGCCTCTCGTCCACGAACTGCACGATGCTGTACAGCTCCTCCAGCTTGTTCTCCAGCGGCGTGCCGGTCAGCACGAAGGCGTACCGGCTGTGCAGCTTCTTCACCTCGCGCGTCGTCTTCGCCTCCCAGTTCTTGATCCGCTGCGCCTCGTCCAGCACCACCACGTCGGGCTTCCAGCCGTTGAGCGCCTCGCGGTCGCGCACCACCTGCTCGTAGTTCACGAGCCGGTAGAACGTGGGCTGCTCGTACTGCTCCTTCCGCACGTCGGGCAGCCCGTCGATCACCTGGACGGGGCGCCTCGTGAAGCGGCGGATTTCCGTCTCCCACTGGTACTTCACCGACGCCGGCGCGACGACGAGCACGCGGCGGATGCCGCGCTCCTGGGCGAGCAGTTCGACGGCGGCGAGCGTCTGCACGGTCTTGCCGAGGCCCATGTCGTCGCCGAGGATGCTGCGGCCGCGGCAGGCCAGGAACAGCGCCCCGCGCAGCTGGTAGTCGTACAGCGGCACCGGCAGCAGGTTCAGGTCCAGCGTGCCGGCGTCGAGCCGCGCCAGCCACTCCGCCTCGCGCGCCAGCAGGTCGGCGCGCTCGACCTCGCGGTCCACGAAGTCGAGCGCGTCGGACAGCACCGTCACCTCTTCCGGCACGGCCTCGATGTCGCGGATCAGGTCGGGGAACTTGCCGCGGCCGGACCACAGGAACTTGTCGTCGAAGTACGCCTGCGCCAGCCGGGCGAGCTTGTCGGAGTGCCGCGGCGGCAGGTGCAGCCCGAGCCGCAGCTGCTCGCCGTAGTGGAGGTAGACTTCGGGCCGCTGCACGGCGGCCTTCTTCTTCTGGAGGTGGGGCGGCAACTCGTCGCGCAGGTCGTCGAGCACCGCCTCGATGTGCTTGCAGGTGCCGAGGGTGTTGGCCTTGTAGTCGGGGCAGGTGCAGGTGTTGTCGCCGGTCTCGAACCCGCGCACGGTGACTTCGTAGCGGCCGCCGGAGTCGGGGTTGGTGACGCGGAAGTCGGAGAAGACGCGGTTCTTCCCCAGGTTCTCGATGGCGAACTTGGTGGCCCGGGCGCGCTGCCGGCGGAGGTCGATCTGTTCCTCGCGGAGCATCGGCGGGCCTCGGCGGCGGGCGTGCGCCCATGATACCGCCGGCGGCCGCGGCGCGGAGGTCAGCCGGCGGCCGCGGGTGCAGGTTGCGTGAACCATGATTGTGGATAGATCAGCGCGGCACCCTCCAAGGGGACGATCCCGCCAAGCAGGTCTGTTTGCAGCGCAGGTGATGGCGAATGCCGATGCGAGTACTCGACTTCGAGTGCCTTTGCGATCGAGTCCGTCGGAGCCACCAGCATGACATCGAAGGGGTCGAGCTTTTCCTGCCAGTGACCCCACTGGGATTCGAGCTCATCGAATGCGGCCTGAACCATTCGGTACGACGGCCGGGCATCAACGCCCTGGACCTTCCCCGTGACGAGGTAGAGGTAGGGCTTCGAGTAGCGAGGCGTTTTCGCCCAGCACCCGCCCACCAACGGGAAGCCCTGCGAAACCAGCGCGCGGATCAGCCGTTCGCCGCCGTCTACCTGTCGATCGCTTACCACAGGCGCTTGATCCATGGGAGCACTCCGTGGGCGGGGTCGGTGACCGCACTGAGAATGGCACGAGCTTGCAGGTCGGTCCAGCGGGCGTACCGGCTGTCCTCTGCCCACCCTTTCACCAAGTTCCAGTTGTCGCGGAACTCGGGGTCTGCCTTCGCGTCGTCGTCACGCACATCTTTCAGCTGGGCAAGCTTCACCAGTTGTTCGATGTCGTGCGTGAACGCCTTGTACGCCCGCTCCTTGTCCGGGAACTCTTCCGCGACGGTCATCTTGGCGATGCACGCCTTCAGGGCGCACTCGACGGCGTACCCGGCCAAGTAGTACGCCCCGTCCCACAACCCCGCGGCGATCAGCGCGGCGGCCTCGGCGGCGCGCACGTCGGCCAGCTGCTGGAAGTCTGCGCGGGTCGGCACGGGCGATCCTCCCGACCCGGGTATTCTATCCCGACCCGTATTTCTGGTGGAGCGCCCGCCGCAGCGCCGGCGACAGGCCGATCGCCGGCACCACCAGCCGCCGCAGCCGCGGCGGGCGGGCGCCGTCCAGGAACGGCTCGAACGCCGCGTCGGCCGCCGGGTTGTTCCCCAAATCCAGCGACCGCAGCCCCGCCAGGTGCGGCGACGACGCGAGCACCGTCACCGCCGCGTCCGTCAGCCCGCACCCGGACACCTTCAGCCCGCGCAGCCCCGCCAGCGCCGGCGCCGCGGCCAGCACCGCCGCCCCCGCCTCGCCCAGGTCGTTGCGGCTCAGGTCGAGCTCCCGCAGCGCCGCCGGCCCGTCCGCGGTCAGCAGCGGCTTCAGCGCCGCCGGGCCGAGCGCGTTCCCCGACAGGTCGAGCACCGCCACCCGCACGAGCGCCCCCGGCCGCGGCACGGCGTGGCCCCGCGGCGCCCCCAGCCCGCAGCCGGACAGGTTCAGCCACTCCAGCCGCGGCAGCCGGTCCGACGCCGCGACCGCCTCCGCGCCCGCGGGGCCGACCGGGTTGTGCCGCAGGTCGAGGCCGCGCAGCGCCGCCAGGTGCGGCGACGCCGCCAGCGCCCGCGCCCCGCTCTCGGTCAGCTCGTTCTCCGACAGAATCAACTCCTCCAGCCCCGCCAGGTGCGGCGACCCGGCGAGCGCGCTCGCGCCGGCGTCGGTGAGGCGGTTCTTGCGCAGGTCGAGGCGCCGCAGCCCGGACAGGTGCGCGCACCGGGCCACGGCGCGGGCCAGCGGGTCGCGCAGGTGTTGCGCCTCGATCGTCAGCCCCGCCAGCCGGCCGAGGTACGGCGACGCCGTGAGCGCCCCCAGGTGCGGGCCGGCGTCCATCAGGTGGAGGTGCCGCACCGGCGCCGCGGCGAACAGCTCGTGGGCGTGGCGGAGGAACGGCACCGCGCCGATGCGGACCTCGTCCACGAACCCGCGGCGGAAGTCGATGAGCGAGCACAGGCCGCGGAACGGCGCCTCCCAGGCGTCCTTGTTGGCGTCGCGCAGCACCTGCTCGGCGCGGAGCAGGTCGGCCCGCGCGGGGTCGGTTTCGGGCAGCGTGGCCAGCGCGATCTGCACGCGGATGAACGCGGCGCGGGCCAGGGCCGCGCCGCCCTGCTCGTCGAGCCAGTCGGCGAACACGAGGCGCGGCCCGTCGTCGTCCGGGTAGGCCCGGATGCGCTGGAGGAACGGCTCGGCGTCGGTCTGCATGGGGCGGGCCGTCCGATCGCCGCTTGCGGCGGAGCGGCGTGGATACCGCTCCGCCGCAAGCGGAGGACGAATCCTAGCACGCGCGAATTTCATCTCTCGACTAAGCCATAAGATTAGTCTAGACTAACAACCTGGTTCGTTCGGGCTTTCAAACTCATTCGGGGAGGCTACGTCGTGTTCGCCACACGCCCGCGGCGCGGGTTCACGCTGATCGAGTTGCTCGTCGTCATCGCCATCATCGGCGTGCTCATCGGCATGCTCCTGCCGGCCGTGCAGAAGGTGCGCGAGTCGGCGGCGCGGGTGAAGTGCAAGAACAACCTGAAGCAGATCGGCCTGGCCCTGCACAACTACCACGACCGCACCGGCAGCTTCCCGCCGGGCTACACCGCGAACGCCGCGGCCGCCGACGGGACCGGCCCCGGGTGGGGCTGGGCCGCGTTCCTGCTCCCCGACCTGGAGCAGGAGAACGTCTACCGCCTCATCGACTTCGCGCAGCCCATGACGGCCGCGCGGCACGACGCCGTACGGCAGGTGACCGTGTCGTTCCTGCGCTGCCCGTCGGACCCGCGGCAGGACCCGATCCCGCTGTCGGAGTTCGAGAACCCGGCGTCGCTGACCACGCCGCTGGGGCGCTCCAACTACGTGGCCTGCTACGGGAACACGCCGTACCTCGGCGAGTCGCCGGCGGTGCTGACCACGCACCTGACCGTCGACGGCGTCCTCGGCCGGGGCATGTTCTACCGCAACAGCCGGACGCGCATCGCCGACATCCTCGACGGCCTCAGCAACACGTTCGCCGTCGGCGAGAAGAACGCGCAGGCCACGATGGCGAGCTGGGCCGGGGTCGTGCCGGGGGCGACGTGGCGGAGCGCCAACGACACCGCGAACTACGGCGGCATCCCGAGCAACCTGCCGGCCGCGCTGGTGCTGGGGCACGCGTGCCGCCAGCACCCGCCGAGCGCCGCCGCGGGCGTGGCCGAGGACTTCTCGTCGCCGCACGTCAACGGGGTGAACGCGCTGTTCGCCGACGGCTCGGTCCACGCCGTCCGGCAGAGCGTGAGCATGAGCGTGTACCCGTTCACCGCGACGATCGCCGACGGGAAGGCGCTGCAGGTGGATTTCTGACCGAATCCGGCCAAGATTCGCCGCCGCCCGGCGAATTCCCTCCCGGCCGACTCGCCGCCTCGTTCACGTCCCACGGACGAACCGCCGTTGCATCCGCGGCCGGAACGGGGCTTAATAGCTGGGCGGCCCGCCGGGCAGGCGCCCGCTTCTCCCCGGAGTTCGTCGTGCCAGTCGTTACGTGTCCGAAGTGCTCGGCCGGGCTGAAGGTGCCCGACGGGCCGGCCGCCGCCGTCCGCTGCCCCAAGTGCACCACCGTCTTCCAGCCGCGGCCCAAACCCACTGCCGACGCCGGGTTCGAGGTCGTGGACGACTCGAAGCCGGCCCCGAAGGCGGCCCCGCGGCCCGCGTCGCCCCCGCCGCCCCCCGCGGGGCCGAAGAAGGCTTTCTCGCTCGACGAGGCCGTCCGCTCCGCCGACAAGTCGCCGCGCCGCGACACCCGCGACACCCGCGACGACGACGACCGCCCGCGCGGCCGTTCCCGCCGCGACGACGAGGACGACCGCCCGCGCGGCCGCTCCCGCCGTGACGACGACGACGACCGCCGCGACCGCCGCCGCGACGCCGACGACGACTACGACGACGACCGCCCGCGGAAGGCGTCGAAGTTCGGGGTGGCGCGGCCGGGCGTGCTGCTCCTCCTGATCTCGCTCGGGCTGTACGTGGGGAGCCTGGCCCTGCACGCGCTGCTGGTGCTCGTGAGCTGGATGGGGGCCGACATCCCCAGCGGGATGAACGGGCTGAACGGCGTGGTCGGGCTCGCCGGGTGGGTCGTGGGGCTGGTCGGGTTCGGGCTGGTGACGGCCGGCCCGCCGAAGTCGCGCGGCCTGGCCATCGCCGCCGGGTCGGTCAGCCTGGTCCACCTCGTGCTGGCGTGCGTGGTGGCGTTCAACGAGCGGCCCGAGCGGCTCGGCGGCGGCGTGGCGATTAACTGGGGGGCGCTGGTCACCGACCTCCCCTCGCTCGACGCCGTCCTCACCGCCCTGGTGTACAGCGACCGGATGAACGCACGCGGGTTCGGCACCCTGGTGCTGCCGCTCCTCGCGGGGCTGGCCGAGCTGGCGCGCCTCGTCCTGCTCGGGCTGCTGCTCGGGTCGCTGGCGCGGGCCACGAAGGAGCACCGGGCCGAGGGGATGGCGAAGTTCGGGTGGATCGCCGCCCCGTCGGCCGTCGGCGTGTGCATGCTGGTGGTGCTGCTGGCGACGATCCTGGCCGAGAGCACGGCCAAGAGCGTGCTGCGGCCCGAGCCGCCGCCGCCGCTCGGCCCCGGGACCAACTTCCAGGACGTGGTCCGGCAGCAGCAGGAGTACGGCCAGCGGATGCAGGACCGCTTCAAGACGCTGGAGCGGACGCTGCGGCTGTGGCGCAACGGCAGCGAGCTGCTCGTGTACACGCTCCACATCGGCACCCTGGTGCTGCCGGGCGTGGCGGCGTTCGGCGTGTGGGGCGGCATGGGCCGGCGCCGCTAACGGGGGGTGCCGGTGCTGCTGACCTGTCCGACGTGCGGGAGCGGACTCCAGGTGCCCGACGGCACCACCGCCCACGTCCGCTGCCCGGCGTGCAAGCTCGTCTTCCCCGCCGCCGCCGGCCTCGCCGCCGCCGAGCCCGCCCCGCCCCCGCCGCCCCCGCCCCGCCCGAAGCCGGCGCCGCCGAAGGCGCCGGAGCCGCCCGCCAACCGCGACTTCAACCCCGACCCGCCGCGCGACCCGGCGACGGCGCCGAGGCGGAAGCGGCCCGACGACGGCAAGTTCACCCCCGAGGAGCGGCGGACGCTCAAGACCCAGTTCGTCCGCGGCATGTGGGGCTGCCGGCTCATCGCCGCGGGCTACGGCCTCCAGGGCGTCGGCCTGCTGCTGGTGGTGCTGGTGTTCGCGCTGAACACCATCAACGCTGGCTCCCCCGCCCTGATCGCCCTCGCCGGCGTGTGCGGGCTGGCGAACCTCGTGCTGGTGCCGATCGGATTGGGGCTCGTGCTCGCGGGCCGGCCGGCGCCGGGGCTGTACCGCTTCGGCATCGCCGCCGCCGTGGCGATCGTCGTCCACGCGCTCCTCGTGCTGGTCGTGCTGGCGAAGAACGACCCGACGGTGGTGATCGAGGGCGAGCGCGAGACCGGCCTGCTGAACACCCTCGGCCACCTCGTGACGAAGCTCGACAGCCTGACGCTGTACCTGACGTGGGCGGTCTACCCGGACGAGCCGTTCATCCGCCGCGGGCTGGTGCTCGACGTGCTGTGTGGGCTGGCCGAGATGGTGCGGCTGATCCTGCTGATGGTGACGCTGGCGGGCGTGGCGCGGGGGGCCGGCGACAAGGAGCTGGCGCACCGGTGCGTGCGCGCCGGCGGCGTCGGCGCGCTCGGGCCGGCGGTGCTGGCGGCGGGGATGGCGCTGTTCCTGGCGGCGATGATCGAGACCGGCGGCCGCGACTCGAAGTTCGGCCTGGTGCTGCTGTTCGCCGCGTCGATGGGCGTGTACGCGATCCTGGCCGGCACGCTGGTGCCGGCCGCGGCCGCGGCGCGCGACGCCGCCGAGGCGTGCGAGTTCCCGTACCAGTCGCAGAACTTCGAGATCGGCGACTGACGGGGTGAGGGGGTGAAGGGGTGAAGGGGTGAGGGGGTGAAGGGGTGACTCAGGTGGCATCGGAAGTCGGCTTACCGGGTAGCACCCACTTGTCGGCATGGTTGATCATCCCGACCAGCGTGCGGATCACCTCGTCGTAGGCCAGGTATAAGGGCTTCGCCTCGTCGCGGTGGAGGTACCCCGCGTCCACCGCGAACTCCAACCACACCTGCGTCTCGGCCGCTTCGCCCTCGGCATCCGACAACTTGGCAATGAACGCCCCCTCGTACCGCCGCTTCCTCCACGCCTCCGCCAGGTTCGCGCACACGGAACGAGACGAGCGACGGACCTGATCGGTCAGCGAATAGGTTTCCTCTTTCGGAAACGACTTCGACAACCGGAACAGCCTTTTGGCCGCGTCAAGCGCCTTCTGGTACACCTCGAGTTCCGTGTGGGACGTGATCTTCGCCACGGTCACCCCCTAATCCGAATCACCCCTTCACCCCTTCACCCCTTCACCCCTTCATCCGAAAAGCCGCTTCCCACGCCGCCAGCTCCGCCGCCGTGGGCTCCGGCACCGGCTTGTCGTCGGGCGGCGGCGGCGCCCCGGGGTCGCGGGGCGGGGCGATCAGCCAGTCCACGAACGCCTGACACGTGAACACGCCGCACCCGCGCCGCCGCGCCGCCTCCTGCACCTGCCCGTCGTTCGACACCACGGCCGCCGCCTTCGGCACGTTCACGGCGCGCACCAGCTCCTCGATCTGCTCGTCGGCGGTTTGCGCGAAGGCGAAGCGGACGCGCAGCCCGCGGTGGCCGTGCTCGGCGCTCGGGGCCGGGCCGTGGACGGCGTCGAACACCACGCGCAGGGTGTCCGGCCGGCCGCGGGCGGCGTCGGCGAGCCAGTCGAGGAACCGGGCGCGGGCCGGGGCGAACTGCTTCTTCGGCAGCCCGACGCGGAGCATGCCGACGGCGTGCATCAGGTTGTAGCCGTCGATGAGGAATACCACCGGCTCCCCGCGCATCAGGTAGGGACGAGTGGATTGTAGACCGCGCCGCCCGCCGGTTGCCGTAGACACCCCGGCGGCGACACCGCACAATCTTCCCTTCCGCGACCCCGCAAGGAGCAGGCGTGACGACCCGCACCCGACACTTCCTGATCGGCTTCGCCAAGTACGGCCTCGGGTTCGGCGTCCTCGGCTACATGCTGGCCACGAACTGGGAGGGCAAGAACGGCGCCCCCGGCATCCGCGACCTGCTCGGCAAGACGCCGGACTACGCCGTCGCGGCCACGGTGATGGCCCTGTGCGTGGCGGTGCTGGCGATTCAGTACCTGCGCTGGTTCATCCTGGTGCGGGCGCTCGACCTGCCGTTCACGGTGGGCGGGGCGGTCCGGCTCGGGCTGGTCGGCACGTACTACAACCTGTTCCTGCCGGGCTCGGTGGGCGGCGACCTGGTGAAGGCGTACTTCATCGCCCGCGGCCAGCCCGGCCGGCGGGCCGCGGCCGTGGCCACCGTGGTGCTCGACCGGCTGATCGGGCTGTTCGGCCTGCTGTGGTTCTCGGCCGTGATCGGCGGCGCCCTGTGGGCGGCCGGCGACGACCGCATCGCCGGCAACGACCACCTCCGGCGGATGATTACGGTGTGCGGCGTGCTGGTGGGGCTGGCCGTGTGCGGCTGGGGGCTGATGGGCGTCCTGCCGGCGCACCGGGCCGACCGGTTCGCGGGCCGGCTGGCGACCGTGCCGAGGCTCGGCAAGGCGCTGGCGGAGGTGTGGTACGCGGTGTGGACGTACCGCCAGCGGCCGGGGGCCGTGTACCTGTCGGTGGCGATGACGGCGGTGTGTCACGTGGCGATGGTGCTGATGTACCACCTGGCGGTGCGGGTGTTCCCGGCGGACGGGTCGGAGCCGGGGACGCTGGGCGAGCACTTCGTGATCGCGCCGGTGGGGTTCATCATGCAGGCGTTCTTCCCGGCGCCGGGCGGGGTGGGCGGCGCCGAGTTCATCTTCAAGTGGCTGTACGGCCTGTTGGGCCGCGACGGCGCGGTGGGCCTGCTGGGCCGGGTCACGCTGCGGGTGGCGGAGTGCACGTGCGGCCTGGTGGGGCTGGTGGTGTTCCTGCGGATGCGGGGCGAGCTGCCGGCGGTGGTACACGAGGCCGAGGAGGAAGGCCTCGGCGGCCACGAGGACCCGCCGCACCTGGAAGAGGCGAAGGCGGGGTGACGGTTCAGAACACAGTCACCCGCGCCATCGCCGCAAACTCCGCGTCGTCGGCTACCGCCGTGGCGATCACACGGTCGAGTCGGGCGAGGGCGGCGAGCAGGTGCGGGCTGGATTGTTGGGCGAGTTGGCGCCGGATGTCGGACCGTGCTTCGCACAGATCGACGAGCCACACGCGGCGGCGAATCCGCTCTTCCTTGATGAAAGGTCGGTTCAGCCCCACCACGTCGATCGTCACAGTCCCCCGCACGCTCTGATTCACGGCGACGGCGACCGCGCCGTTGAACGTGAGGTGCTTCGCCGGGTCGTCCTGGCACGGGTGGAGCAACAGCGGCTGTTCGGCGCCGACCGACTTAAAGTGTGACCGCGCCCGGACCCCCTTCGCGTCGATCGGGAACAGGTTCCGCTTGAACGCCCGGTTGCAGAGCTGGCAGCAGAGGAACAGGTTGTCCCAATCGTAGGCGAGCCAGTAGTAGCCGGGCCGGGTTAGCGGGTCGCCGCGCCGCTGCTTGAACCCCGACTTTGGCCGGTAGTGCTCCACGTCGCTGTAGGTGTTCCCGGGGCTGATCCGCCACTCACAGAACGCGCACTTCTCGTGCTGGGCCGCCCGGAGTGCGGTCCGCACGGTCGGGTGCGCGAAGATGTCCCGGTCGAACTGGAACCGCTTCGTTCCGGCCCGGTATGCCGCCCGGTCCGTCTTGTACTTCGCCTTGTTCGCGCGGGTAGCGGCCGCCCCACGCGTGGTGAGAACCGCGGGAGGCGCGGGCTTGGTCAGGCGGATCATTTGGGCGATGTCGCGCGGAGTGCGTCCAGAGCCTGGCGGATGGCGGCAAGTTCCTCGTTCTCGGCCGCGCTCCGGCCGACCGGGAGGCGGTCGATCTGATCCTGGAGTTCTTTCAACTCCTTCTTCTCGGCGAGCGTCAACCGAGCTTTGCCGGCCAGTTGCTCCTGCCGCTTGAGCTTCTTCTCGACCTCCGGCGACCGGGCCGACTCCAGGCCGAACAGGTCGCTCGTGAGGATCTGATCGACGCGCCAGTTGCGGATGTCGTCCACGTCGTTGTGGATGACGACGTGGTCGCCCTCGCGCTTCAGGACGGCGATGTTGGCGTTCTCCGCGGCCTGTACGACGAGCGGGCTGTGCGCCGTGGCGATGAACTGCGTGTTCGGGAACCGCTCCGACAGGAACCCAATCAGCTTCCGCTGCCACGCCGGGTGCAGGTGCAGGTCGATCTCGTCCACGACGCAGATGGCCGGCTCCTTGAGCGGGTCGGGGCTGTCCGGGTAGCGCTCCACCATGCGGCTGACGAAGTCGAGCATCCAGGCGATGAGCGTCTGGTAGCCGTACCCGAGTTGGCGGAGCGGGACCCACCCGAAAGGAGTCAGGAATTCAACCCGAGGTTTAGGTCGCACGTCACCACCTGTTGTGGCAAATCGCAACTCAGAAACATCGGGGAGAATGCCTGATGTGAGTAGCCCGGTAACTTGGATGAGGCGCTTATGGACGGATGTCTTATTCCCAGGAGCCTTACTGCTAGCGTAGTCCAACTGTAGTAGCCATTCCTCTGCGTTTCGCAAGACTGCATTCTCATTGGCGAGTGTTGTCTCGTACTCGTCTTGTGTGGCGTTTGAGAGAGCCGCAGATACAAGGCGCCTGTTGACGCCATACGCCATTACAACTGGTAAGTATCCTTCAACGCGATACTCCAATCCAGCGATGTCGTTCTGAATCGAGACGCTTGCCCTGCATGGGATCGATCGATTTGTCCCTAGCGGAATTGAAGTAAATACCGTCTCGATAGTTACTTTGTCGTTCCGGTCTGAACTATTGCGAATCCAGGATATCGTTTCATCTGTGATCAGCGACCAGCCTCCAACGCCAAGCATCTTCTCTGGGCTCGGCACGTCGTCAAAATCTTCCCGAGCGTCAACCAGTCCCAGGCCCGGTTCGTGGCCTGTAAGTAGTCGCAGCAGCGTCGTCTTCCCGGTGCCGTTCTCGCCGAGGATGATCGTCCACTGCTTCGGGCGGCCGTGGCCGTCGGACAGGTCGAGGGTCTGCTTCGGGCCGAAGCAGCGGACGTTCTCCACGCTCAGCGACAGCACGTAGCACGCCTTCGGCTTCTCGCCGGCGGCTGCCGCGGGACGCTTCTTGCCGTTCTTCGCCATACCCGGCAGCGTAGCGGGTCCGGCGACGCCGCACAACTCTCCCCCGCGCCGCGGCCGCAACCCGTTGCCGGGCCACGACCTGCCCCGATTGCCGGGGCCGGGGCTGGATCGAACCAACTTTTTTATGAGTCGGTGACATGGTTCCGGGGATCGACCCCCCTCGGCCGGAAGAAAGAATCCCGGCCCGAATGTCGCCCCGGGTCCGGCCGCCGGCCGGCCGCTATAACAGCGGCACCACCCCACCGGAGCCGTGCGCGATGAAGGTCCACGAGTACCAGGCCAAGGAACTCCTCGCCGCCGCCGGCGCCAACGTGCCCGGACACGTCGTGTGCAAGACGCCCGACGAGGCCGCCGCCGCGTTCGACAAGCTGAGCAACGGCGGCGGCGTCATGGTGAAGGCGCAGATCCACGCCGGCGGCCGCGGCGCCGGGCAGCTCAAGGGCTACGCCGAGAAGCTCGGCGGCGTCAAGTTCGCCCCCACCCGCGAGAAGGCCAGGGCGCTCGCCGAGACGATGCTGAAGCACTCGCTCGTCACGCTGCAGACCGGCCCCGAGGGGCAGCCGATCCGCACGCTCATCGTCCAGGCCGACGCCGAGCCGGCGAAGGAGTACTACGTCGCCATCGTGTTCGACCGGGCGATCGGGCAGCCGGTGCTGATGGCGTCCGCGGCCGGCGGCATGGACATCGAGAAGGTCGCCCACGACACGCCGGAGCTGATCCTGAAGGTCCCGTTCAGCCCCGAGACGGGGTTGCAGCCGTTCCAGGCCCGCCGCATGGCCTACGAACTCGGCTTCACCGGCGATCAGGTCGGCAAGGCCGAGAAGATCATGCTGGCGCTGTCGAAGGTGTACCTGGAGAAGGACGCCACGCTGGCCGAGGTGAACCCGCTGGCCGTCACCAAGAAGGGCGACGTGGTCGTCCTCGACGCCAAGATCGACTTCGACGACAACGCGCTCTTTCGGCACAAGGACGTGGAGGCGCTGCGCGACCTGGGCGAGGAGAACCCGGTCGAGGTGCGGGCCGGCAAGGCGAGCCTGAACTTCATCCAGCTGGACGGGAACATCGGGTGCCTGGTGAACGGCGCCGGGCTGGCGATGGCGACGATGGACATCGTGCAGCACCACGGCGGCAAGCCGGCGAACTTCCTCGACGTGGGCGGCGGCGTGACGGCCGAGAACGCGGTGGAGGCGTTCCGCATCATCCTGAGCGACCCGAAGGTGAAGGCGATCTTCGTGAACGTGTTCGGCGGCATCGCCAGCTGCGCCCGCATCGCCGACGCGCTGGTGAAGGCCGGCCGCGAGGTCGGCTTCCAGGTGCCGGTGGTGGTGCGGCTGGAGGGGAACGAGGTGGACAAGGCGCGCGAGATCCTGAACGGCGTGACGACCGAGCTGCCGGCGATCCGCGTGGCCCCCGGGCTGACCGAGGGCGCGAAGATGGTGGTGGAACTGGCGAAGTGACCCGGCTCGCCGCTCGCGGCCTGGCGCGGCCCGGCGCCAGGCCGCGAGCGGCGAAGACCCGAGCCGAAGACCCAACTCCCTGACCCCCTCTCCCGGACAAGGACGACGCCGATGACGACCACCTGCCGGACCGCCACGCTGGCGGCCGCGTTGGCCCTCGCCGGGTGCGGCCGGCCGGCCGCGCCTACCACCAAGGACGACAAGGGCGGCCCCGGCCCCGCCCCGCCGGCGAACATCCCGTCCGGCCCCGTCGCCCCCACCGACGCCAGCTCGGTCGCGGCCCAAAAGGTTGTCGGCGACCTGCTCACCGGCACCGCCGACACCACCAAGCTGACCACGTCGTTCCTCAAGGCCGTCGGCCTGCCGGCGACCTCGCCCGAGGACAAGGCGAAGGGGTACAGCCCGGCCGCGGCGCACACCTGGCTCGCCCGGGCCGGCGCGGCGCTGACGCAGATCGGGCCGCCGGACGGGTTCACCGCGTCCACCAGTGCCGTCTTCACCGGCCCGAACGGCACCGGCCGCTACCTCGTCCGTATGGTCCAGGCCGACGGGGCGTGGAAGGCCGACTACTTCGGCCTCGGCACCGCCAAGGCCAACGAAATGGCCAAGCCGAAGACGTCCGACGAGGCGTTCCAGGACTTCGCCGTGCTGGGGCTGCTGGACGCGCTGACGAGCACGGCGCTGCCGACCGACGACCGGGTGCCGCTGGCCGCCGCGCTGATGTCGGCGAAGGCGCGGGGCGCGTTGGCGGGGCCGTTCCCGGCGGACCAGGAGCAGGGCTACGACTACAACCGCGGCAAGCTCGGCGTCGTGGCCGACGGCCTCGGCAAGGGCGCGACCGCGGTCAGCCGCACCCGCACCGGGGCGGACGCGTTCCGGGCGGAGATCACGAAGGACGGGGCGACCCGGGCGTTCGCGGTGAAGCTGGTCCGCGACGCGGCCGGCGGCTGGGTGGTGGACGATTTCAAGCCCGAGTGACCGGCCCGCGGCGCGGCGGTAGGATGGGGGTGTCACCCGACAGGAGACCGAGCCGTGCGCCTCGAAGACATTCGCCAACGAACCCGGAAGGTGCCGTTCGAGCCGTTCCGGGTGTTTCTCTCGAACGGCCAGACGTTCGACATCTATCACCCGGACCAGTGCGTCGGCAGCACGGGGGCCGCGCACATCTCCGTCCCATCGGAGAACGGCCCGCCCCACATCCGGGATCAGGTTACGATCGTGTCCCTCTACCACATCCAGAAGATCGAGCCGCTGCCGACGCCGGCCGCGGCGGCGGGATCGAACGGGGCCGGCTGAGCGGCGGCGTCAGAACGGCCGCGGCTCGGCGAGTTGCAACCTCATCTGATTCACCGGGGCTGGGCCGGACGGCGCGGCACACGCGGCCTCGAACGCCAGCGCCGCGCCGAACCCGCGCCGGAACCGCTCCCGCAGCGTCGGGTCGTTGCGGAACGCCGCCGCCGGCTTGCCCGCCGCCACGCCGGCCCGCACCTGCGCCAGCGCCTCCGCCCGCAGGGCGGGGTCCACGTCCGACCCGGCGGCGAACACGCGGGCCGCGTAGAACCGCAGCTCGGCGGTGTCGTACCCGAGCGCGAACACCGCCCGCAGGTCGGCGACGGCCCGCGGGTCGAGCCCGCCGTGAGCCCCGGTCGCCCGCCAGAGGCCGAACAGGCACACGGCCCGGTTGTACCGCGCCGCCGGCAGAGCCGGGTCGCCGGCGACCGCCCGGTCCAGCGCGTCGCCGGCCTCGGCCGACTTCCCCGTCTTCATCAGCGACAGCGCCCGGTTGCTCAGCACGTCCGGCGGGGCGTCGCGCCGGGTGTCCACCCAGCCGCCGAACTCGGCCCCTTCCTGATGCTTCGCGCCCACCGTGTAACAGTACGCCATCATCGCCACAGTCCGCCGGTCCTGGCGGAGCGCGTTCGACTTGGTGAAGTCGTCCACACCGCCCGACCAGTCGTCGGCCCGGACCCTCGCCAGGCCGCGGGTGTAGAACTCGTCCGCGGTCGTCGGCGGCGGGGGCGGCGCGGGGAGCGCCCACTTCGGCGACTTGTCCGGCGGCCCCATCGTGGCGCCGCTCCCCGCCGTCAGCACGGCCACGAGCACCAGCGCCGTCGCGGTGACGCGCCGGGCGGCCCGCCGGGGCGGCGGGGCGGGCGGGGTGCGGGCCGCGGTCACGAACCCGCTCAGGGCCGCGGCCAGGCCGGCGGCCGACTCCGGCCGCGCCCCCGGGTCGGGGTTCAGGCACGCCGTCAGCTCGCGCCGGACCGCCCGCGACAGGCCCGCGGGGAGCGGCGGCAGCGGCGCGCGGGCCGCGGCGGCGCAGGCGGCGAACGACTTCGGGTCGGCCGCCGGGAACGGCCGCCGGCCGGTCAGCAGCTCGAACGTCATCACGCCGAGCGAGAACAGGTCGCCCCGCGCCAGCGCGGCGCCGGTCGCCATCGCGCCGGCGGCCTCCAGCAGTTCGGGGGCCATGTAGCCGGGCGTGCCGCGGACCGCCGCCGGGCCGGCGTCGCGGGTGGACAGGTTGAAGTCGATGAGGCACGGCGACCCGCCGCGGCCGACGACCACGTTCGCCGGCTTGATGTCGCCGTGCGTCACGCCGGTGTCGTGGAGGTAGGCCACCGCGTCGGCCAGGCACCCGGCCACCGCCGCGGCCCCCACCAGGTACGGCTCGCCGGCTCGCACCACCGGTTCGGCCGCGCGGTCGGCGTCGGTCAGGAAGGCGTCGGCCGAATTCGGCGGCGGCGCGTCCGGGGGGAACGCGGAGGCGACGACTTCCGCCAGCGTGGTGACGCCGGCCAGCGGCATGCACACCGCCGTCCGCCCGTCCACCGGCCGCGCCCAGAAAACTTCCGTCACGTGCGGGTGCTTCAGCCGGGCGATCACCTTCGCCTCGGCCGACGCCCCGGCCGTCAGCTTCAGCACGCACGGCCGGTCGAGCTCGGGGTCGTGGGCCAGGTACGCCCGGCCGAACCCGCCGGCCCCGAGCAGCGCCACCAGTTCCACCCCCGCGACCGTCGCGCCGACGTCGGGCCAGTCGCCGCCGCCGGCCGCCTCCGGGTGGTCGAGGAAGTGGTGGTGAGCGGCGATCACACTGCGGACGGCGGACGCGAACCCGGGGAACCGCGCGGCAAACGCCGCGGCCGGCGGTGCGGCGCCGGCCTTCTCGCGGAGCAGGTACTCCTCGTAGGCCAGGTCCAGCACGACCGACGGCTGGCGGGACAACTCGGGGTGCGCGGCCAGGGCCGCGGCGGCGTCGGCGGGCGCGCCCTTGCGCCACCCGCGCTTGATCTGCGCGGCCAGCTTGCGGGCGGCCGCCGGGCCGAGTGTCGGGTCGCTCACTGGGCGTCCTCGCACAGCTCGCGGACGCGGTCGACGATCCGCCGGACGTGCCGGTCCGTCACGCCGATCCGCCGCGCGATCTCCTCCTGCGTGTGCCCGGCCCGGAGCAGGTCGAGCACCGGCCGGTGGGCCGGCGGCAACTCGGCGGCCAGCGCCGCCAGCCGCTCGCCGGCGATGGCGCACTGGCTCGGGGTGGCCTCGCGGCCGGGGAGCGACACGTCGGCCCCGTCGGCGGTGCGGAACAGCCCCTGCTCGCGGGTCACGTCGTAGGCGGCGGTGCCGTAGCGGCGGCGGCACACCTCGACGACCTTGTTCCGGGCCACCGCCGCGAGGAAGTTCCCGAGCGCCTCGGGGCTGTCGAACCCGACCGCGTCGGCGGGGAGGTTGCAGAACGACACCCACACGTCCTGGGCGAAGTCGACGGAGTCGTATTCCTTCCGCAGGCGGTCGGGCAGGCGGCGGCGGACCGCCGCGCGGACGAGGCCGCCGTACCGGTCGTACAGCCGGCGCATCGCCTCGGAGTCGCCGGCCCGGGACCGCTCCACGAGCCGGCGGAAGTCGCTGTCGGTGGCGCCCACGACGGTCACCGGTGGGGTGCGTTGGTCGGGCGTTCGGGGGTAGTGAACATGATCGGCGAAATGTCCGCGGGTGGCAAGCGCAGAATAAGCAGGCCGGCCGCGCGAACGCGGCAGACCGGCAAAGATGTGACCACACGCTGTCGGCCGCGGCGCCTAGCCGATGATCGCCGTCGGTTCCACGTCGTCGTCGCCGGCGGAGGCACGGACCTGGTCGGCGATCACCGCGCACTGCACCTTCAGGTAGCCGAGGTGGACGAGTAGGTCGGTGAGGCAGCCGTGCAGTTCGGTGTCGCGGGCGGCGGCTGCGGAGCCGACCGCCCGCTGGGCCAGCGTGTGGGCCACGGACGCAATCCTGAAGGCTGACATGGGTGTCCCTCCGCAGCGAACGGGGCCGAGGCGACGGCCCCTATCGGGCGGGGAATCGAGATTCCGGCAGGAATCCGGACATGGAATTTGAAGATTTCCTCAAGTTGTGCCGCGGACGGGTTTTCGAGACGCCCCACCTACATCACGCGGCCCAGGAACAGGATGCCGCCGTTGAGCGTGAGCGCGAACGACACCCACAGCCAGTACGGCACCATCAACCAGCCGGCCGGGCGCGACACCTCGAAGAATTGCAGCATCGTGAGGCCCGCCAGCACCCACAGGGCCAGCAGGTCGAGGAAGGCCACGAACGGGGCGTGCAGGCCGAAGAAGAACACGGACCACGCCAGGTTCGCCGCCAGTTGCAGGCCGAACGCGGCGAGCGGGCAGCACACGTCCTCGCGGTCGCGGCTCAGCCACACCAGCGACGCGGCGGCCGCGGACATCAGGTACAGCACCGACCACACCGGGCCGAACACGGCGTCGGGCGGCGTCCACGACGGCTTCGGCAGGCTGGCGTACCAGTCGCCCTGCAGCGAAGCGGCGGTCACGGCCCCGGACACGACCTGCACCCCGAGCACGGCGGCGGCGACGGCCGCGGCGCCGGCCCACGACCGGTTGCGGTGCTCGTCGGCCGTCTCGGGCCGGGGGCGGGTGAAGACGCAGGCCGTGACCATGACTTACTCCGTGTCACGCGGCGGGCGGACCGGAGAGGGGATGCAACCGGCGCGCCGGAGTCGCCGCTTGCGGCGTAGCGCCCGGGCGCTACGCCGCAAGCGGCTGCAAACTAACCGATCACCGTCACCCCTAGCCGCTCTGCGTGCGGGGCCAGCGCCTCCAGGATGCCCGCGTACAGTTCCACTCCATTTGCCAGCGCCGCGCGCTTCCGCGCCAGCCCACGCTCGCCGGGGAGGCGCACCGCGCCCACGCCCGGCGCCGGCGCCGCGGCTCGACACGCTTCCGCCAGCCAACCCGTCTCGCGGCGGAACTCGGCCGCGCCGCCGAACGCCGCCGGGTCGGTCGCCTGCACGAACACCGACGCGCCCCAGCGCGCCGGCTTCTCCGCGCGGCCGAAGCCGCCGAGCCCCTGCGTCAGCGCCTCGACCAGCAGCGCCAGCCCGTAGCCCTTGTGACCGTGGTCCAGCCCGCCGACCGGCAGCAGCGTGCCGCCCGCGGCCAGCACCGCGGGGTCGTCGGTCGCATTCCCCGCGGCGTCGAGCGCCCACCGGCCGGGGAAGCGGCCGCCCTCCTTCGCCAGCCGGTTCGCCATGCCGTTGGTCGTGATCGACGCGCTGATGTCGATGAGGATTGGGTCGCCGTCGGTCGGGATGCCGACGGCCAGCGGGTCGGGCGTGAACACCGGGGTGCGGCCGCCGAACGGCGCGACCGACGCCACGGCCGGGTCGGAACTGGCGATCTGGACCAGGAAGCCGCGGTCGGTGGCGCGCTGGAGGAACGCCGCGAGGCAGCCGATGTGGTGGCTGTCCCGCACGATCACGGTGCCGACGCCGAACGCCGCCGCGCGGTCGCAGGCGGCATCAACCGCCTTCGCGGCGAGCCACACGCCGGGGAGGCGACGGCCGCCCCACGTCAGGCACGCGCCGCGGTCGGCGATCACAGTCGGCTCGCCTGTCGCGGTCATGGTGCCGTCGCGCAGCTCGGCGAGGTACGCGGGGGCGAGCTGGAGGCCGTGCGTGGTGTGGCCGAGCAGGTCGGCTTCGACGAGGCCGGCGGCGACGACGGCGGGCTTGTCGCCGTCGCACCCGGCGGCGGCGAACAGGGCGGCGGCGTAGTCGATGAGCGCGGCGGCGGCATGCGTCATGGGTGATTGTGCATCGTTGGTGTGAACCTGATCCGGCCCGGGGCCGTCCAGAAAGGTCCGCCCGCTGGCGCGGTACAACTAACTTCGGCCGGCGAAACGAGGGGCTGCTGTGGACGACGCGAACGGGGCGAGATTCCGGGCCGGGCTAGGATACGGCCTGGCGGCGTACACGCTGTGGGGGCTGGTCCCACTTTACTTCTCGGCCCTGAAGCACGCCGGCGTCCCGGCCCTCGAAATCCTCGCCCACCGCATCGCCTGGTCGCTCCCCGTCCTGATGCTGCTCACCGCCTGCGCCGGCGGCTTCGCCGACCTCGGCCGCGTCTTCCGCTCCCGCAAGCTCGTCCTCACGCTGCTGGCGTCGTCGCTGTTCCTCGCGGTCAACTGGCTGCTCTACATCTATGCCACCGTCACCGGCCGCGTTACGGAGGCGAGCCTCGGCTACTACATGATGCCGCTGGTGAACGCCGCCCTCGCCACCACCGTGCTCGGCGAGCGGCTGCGGCCGCTGCACTACCCGGCGCTCGCGCTCGTCGCGCTGGGCGTGGCCATCCCGTTCGTCGCGGCGGGCACGTTCACCTGGCTGGCCGTGCTGCTGCCGGTGTCGTTCGGCGTCTACGGCCTGATCCGCAAGCGCGTGGCGGTCGAGAGCGTCACCGGGCTGACGGTCGAGTCGCTGCTGATGCTGCCGCTGTCGCTCGGCTACCTGGTCTACCTGTCGGCGGCGGGCGAGAACCACTTCGCGGGCGTCGGCACGACGAACGCGCTGCTGGCGGTCAGCGGCGTGGTGACGGTGACGCCGCTGCTGCTGTTCACGCTGTCGATCCGCCGGCTGCCGCTGCTGGCGGTGAGCTTCATCCAGTTCGTGTCGCCGACAGTGCAGATGCTGCTGGCGGTGACGGTGCTGGGCGAGACGCTGACGCCGGACCGGGTGGCGGCGTTCGTGTGCGTGTGGGTGGCGGTGGCGGTCTTCGTGGGGGACGCGGTGTGGCAGGCTCGAGAGAGCCGGCGAGCGGCCCGCGTGAGCGGGCTGTTGGGGACCGTGGTGAGTCGCGCGAAGAAACAGCCGGCTCACGCCGGCCGCTCGCCGGTCACACGATGATGCGATGCACTTCCGTCTGCGGCTCGCCGCCGGTGACGTGGACCGCCCCGGCGGCGTCGACGTACACGTCGACTTCGCTGCGGGCGCCGAACTCGGGCAGGTAAATCCCCGGCTCGATGCTGAAGCACGTCCGCGGGATGATCCGCCGGTCCTCGCGCGTCTCCAGCCCGTCGATGTGCGCCCCGTTGCCGTGGACCTCCTGGCCGATGTTGTGCCCGGTCCGGTGCGTGAACTGGTCGCCGTACCCGGCCTTCTCGATCACCCCGCGCGTCGCCGCGTCGATCTCCCAGCCGAGCAGCGGCTCGCCGGCCGCGAACGCCGCCTTCACCTTCGCGATCCCCGCGTCGCGGCCCGCGGCCACGACGTTGAAGATGTTCACGTACTTCTCCGGCACCTCGGCCCCGACGTAGGCCACGCGGGTGTAGTCGGCGTAGACGGCGCGCGGGCGGTTCATCTTCGCCCACAGGTCGATCAGCACCCAGCTGCCGGGCACGACCGGGGCGTTGGACGCGGCCGTCGTCTCGTAGTGCGGGTCGCCGCTGTGCGGGCCGACGCCGACGATCGGCGGGCTGTACGTCACCATGCCGCGCTCCGCGAAGTGCGCCATGATGCGCGCCTGCACCGCCGCCTCGGTCACGCTCCCCTTCGCGCGGATTTCCGACGCGATGAACTCGAACGCCACGTCGTAGGCGTCGCGGCAGTGGCCGGCGGCCTCGAAGTGGCTCTTCTCCTGGTCGGCGTCCCACGTCGCCTCGAACTGCTGGATCAGGTCGCCGCTCGGCACCACCTCGACGCGGTACGACTTCACCAGCTCCACCGTGCCGGCGTCCACGCGGCCGATGTACGGGTTGGCGTTCCGCGGCGAGTACTCCATCGCCACCCGCTTGGCGCCGATCACGAGCTCGCCGACGCCCGTCTCCAGGTCTTGCCAGCGGCGGTAGACGGTTTTCGTGGTGCCGGGGAGGTGGTCGAGCGCGGCGGGCTCGATGGCGTGGACGAGTTTGAGCGGCGCCCCCTCGGCGGGGACGTAGTAGAACCAGCGGCGCGACAGCTTCTTGGCGTCCAGGTCGCAGACGCGCTGGGCGAGCACGTTGGACCCGCGGAAGTCGTACAGCAGCCAGCCGTCGAGGCCGGCGTCGCGGACGGCAGTCTGAACCGCACCCAGGTCGAACACGCGAACCCTCCTAGGCCGTGAGAGGCGGGTTTGATTTACCAGGCGCGCGCCGCCGCGGGAACGGGGAATCTCAGTGGTTTCGCCGCTTGCGGCGTTGCAGCGCTGCAACGCCGCAAGCGGCGGAACCCAACAACCATTACTTCCGCGCCAGCACCCGCCGCACCACGTCGGCGTACACGCGCAGCGTCAGCACGTTCCGCAGCTGGTAGCCGTTGCGGTCCAGCGCCGCCTCCGAGTAGTCGGCGTGCTTCGCGGGGTTGCTCGGGTGGACGCCGTCGCCGCAGATCAGCGTCGGCACCTGGTACACGTCCGCGGCGTCGGCCTTGAACTGCGGCAGGCTGCCGTCCCAGTCCGTCGGCCGGCGGCGCAGCACCTCCGCCTGGTAGTCGATGACCGGCAGCCCGTGGACGGCGGCGATGCGGCGCTGGACGTCGGCGAACGCCCGCGACTTCTCCAGCATGCCGCTCCGCGGCGGGATCGTGGTGAGGATCACCACCGTGCCGTTCTTCAGGCACCGCTCCACGACGGCACGCGTCTTCGCCTCGTACGCCTTGGCGTCGAGGCGGGTGAGGTCGTTGGTGCCGAACATGAGCACCGCGGCCTCGGGGTTCAGCTTCTTCAGCCACGCGGCGACGTTCTCGTCGGCCCACTGGCTAGTCTGCCCGCTCTGGCTGCCGTACTCGGGGCCGCGCCACTTCCGCCAGCAGTCGGCCTGGAGGTGACCGCGGACGGTGGCCAGTGCCGTGCCGTCGTCGCCGGCCAGTTTGGCGTTCTGAAGTGGCGACCAGAACGCGGCGGTGGCGGTGATGGAGTCGCCGAACAGCGCCAGCGTGCCGGGGGTGCCCGTGAACTTGGAATGCACGTCGCGCATCGGCGCGACCCAGGCGGGCTCGGCGGCCGGCTGCGCGGCGAGCGCGGCGGCGAGGAGCGGGACGCAGAGCGCGGCGCGGAGCATGGCGGACCTCGGGGACGGACCGGGCGGCGATATTCTGCCACCCGCGACCGCCGGCGGGTAGAATCTTCCCGCGACGGCGGCGAACCCCCCTACACCCCCGAGGAGCCACCCGTGAGCCCGAACCCGCTGCCCGAGTTCCGCTCGAACCAGTACGAATTCAACGACGAGCAGAACCGCACCATCGGCGCCCTGTCCGACGGCATGCGCACCGCCGCCACGCTGGTGCAACTGCTCGGCGTGGCGCTGCTCGTGTTCGCCGGCCTGGCCGCCTACCAGGCCATCAAGGTGGATGGGACCAACTGGGGGCCGGCGGCCGGGCTCGCGGCGGCGACGCTGTTCGTGCTGACGGTCGGCTTCTGGACCGGCTCCGCGGCCCACTCGTTCCGCCGCATCACCGAGACGAAGAACGAGGACATCTGGCACCTGATGAACGCCCTGGAGAGCCTCCGCGGCATGTACGGCCTCCTCCGCGGCGTCGTCATGCTGTGCCTGTTCCTCACCGTGGTCGGCATCGGGCTGGCGGCGTTCGCCGCGTTCAGCCGAGGCGGCTGAACGGCCCGCGTGTGGATAGAATCCCTCCGGTCCACCTCCCGGAGCTCCTCCTCATGACCCGACTCGTCTCGGCCGCGCTCGTGCTGGTCGGCGCCGCGGCGGCGGCCGCCCAGCCGCCGGCCGGCCCCTTCGACCGCTTCCTGCCGTACGTCCCGCCCGACGCCAACGTCCTCGTCCTCGTGGACGTGAAGGCCGCCTACGACAGCCCCATCGGCAAGACGGAGAAGTGGGCCGACGAGTACAAGAGCCGGTACCAGTCCGGCGTCGGGTTCGTCGCCCCGTACTCGACCGCGGTCGTCATCGGGTCGCAGGTCAACCTCACCACCATGACCCGCGACCACCAGGTCGGCATCGTCGGCGTGCCGACCCAGCTGCCGATCAAGACGCTGGCCGAGCGCGACGGCGGCACCGCCACCGAGATCGCCGGCCGGCCGTTCGCCCTGTCGCCGCGCGACGTGTACACCACCTCGCTGTCGGTGCCCGCCACCGTGGCACTGTACCCGGCCGACCGCCAGGCCGCGGCCCGCTGGTCGCGCCACGCCGCCGGCGCGCAGAAGGGCGCGAACCTGTCGCCGTACCTCACCGCCGCCGCGGCCGCCGCCCCGGGCAAGGCCGTCACCGTCGCGGTCGATCTGACCGAGTCGCAGGACCCGACGCTGCTGCGGCTCGGCCTCGCGGTGAGCCCGGCGGTCGTGAACGCGAAGCTGAGCCCCGACGAGGTGGCCGGCCTCGCGCGGTTCCTCGCCACCGCGAAGGGGCTGACGTTCACCGCCACGGCCGGCGACGCCATCACCGGCAGCGTGCGGATCGACTTCGCCGCGGTCGCCGTGTCCTACCCGTCGGTGATGAAGCCGCTGTTCGTGGAGCTACTCGACCAGTTCGGGGTCGCCATCCCCGGCGTCAGCAGTTGGGACGTGAAGGTCGAGCAGCGGTCGGTGACGTTCACGGGGCCGCTCACGCCGGCCGACCTGAGCCGCGTGCTGTCGCTGTTCGCGTTCCCCGGCACCGCGTCCGAGGACGACACGCTGAAGGCGGGCGAGCTGTCGCCGGGCGCGACGCAGCGCTACTTCGCGGCGACGAACACGATCCTGGGCGACCTGCGGAGGCAGAAGAACAGCAAGGACTACAACAAGATGGCGACGTGGCACGACAAGGCGGCCGAGCAGCTGTACCACCTCAACCGCACGGGCGTGGACCCGCTGGCGCTGAAGGTGGCGGACGACGCCGGCCGGCGGCTGAAGGCGCTGAGCCTGAGCCTCCGCGGGGTGCCGATCGACACCAAGGCGCTGGACGCGTCGTCCTACTACACGTACTCGACGAACGGCTGGGGCTGGTGGCGGTCGACGTCGTACAACACGAACATCCCGCAGGTGCAGGGCCAGATCGCGCGGGTGGTGGCGAACGACGAGAAGACGCGGCTGTCCACGTGGGCGCAGATCGACCAGATGATGGCGGACGTCGGCCGCCAGCTGGGGGACAAGTACAAGCTGCAATTCTGAGTGTTCTTCGCCGCGGCGGCGTTGCGGCGTCCGCGCTGCATCGCCGCTCGCGGCGTCACTTCTTCTTGGGCGCCGCCTCGGCCTTCTTCCACCCGAGCAGCACCACCGTCGGCGCCTCGGGCGCCTTCGCGTCCACCGGGATCACCAGCTCGTTCGTGTCCGTCGTGCGGCGGACCGTCTTGAACTCGCCGAGGAACTCCTCCGGCCCCGCCAGGTCGTCGAACCCGGGCACGCCGTAGTGCATCGGCACCACGAACCGCTTCGGCCGGAGCTGGTCCACCACCTTCTTCGCCTGCTCGCCGTTGATCGTGTAGATGCCGCCGACCGGGACCATCAGCACGTCCACCGGCCCGATCGCCTTCGCCTGGTCGGGGGACAGCTCGTGCCCCAGGTCGCCGAGGTGGCAGAACACCAGCCCGTCGGCCTCCACGACCCACGCGGCGTTCTTGCCGCGGGTCATGCCCGTCGTCGTGTCGTGGTACGTGGCCACGGTGCGGACGCGGGTGCCCTTCACCTTCTCGTCCACGCGCGCCCAGTCGGTCTTCTTGCCGTCGGGGCTGGTGGTGACGCCGAGGAAGACGCGGCCCTTCTCGCCGAGGACTTCGGGCTGGGCGTGGTCGTTGTGCGGGTGGCTGACGAGGCAGACGTCGGCGTTGACGCGCGGCGTGCCGAACGCGGGGATGGCGTGCGGGTCGAACACGACCAGCTGCTTGCCGCTGGTCTCGAGCTGGAAGAAGGACTGCCCGTACCAGCGGAGGGTGACCGCGGCCGGCTCCTGGGCCGCGGCCGCCGGGAGGAGCGCGAGCAGCGCGAGGAGCGCGACGGGGCGGGGCATGCGGCGGTCTCCGGGGGGCCGGAGGTATCCTACGAGCTCGCCCGCACCGGGAACGGCGTCTGGCTGGCGGCGTCGGCCGCGCCGGCCCGTAGCGTGGGGACGAACTCGGAGCCCGCGTCCGACGTCGGCAGCTCCTCCTTCATCACCTGGACGACCGCCTCGCGGATCGCCAGGAACGCCTCGGCGCACGCCGGGTCGAACTGCCGGCCGGCCTGCTTCTCCACCTCCGCGAACGCCGCCTTCGCCGGCTTCCCCTTCCGCCCCTCGTGGTACGGCCGGTCCGAGGTCATGGCGTCGAACGCGTCGGCCACCGCCACGATCCGCGCGAGCAGCGGGATTTCCTCGCCGGTCATGCGGTCCGGGTAGCCGGTGCCGTCCCACCGCTCGTGGTGGTTCCGCACGATCGGCAGGATCGACTTCAGCTCGGGGATCGTCGACAGGATCTCGGCGCCCTTCGTGGTGTGCGTCTGCATCGCGGCGAACTCGACCGCGGTCAGCCGGCCGGGCTTGCGCAGGATGGCGTCGTCGATGCCGATCTTGCCGATGTCGTGCAGCGGCGTGCCGAGCTTCACCAGCTGCAGTTGGTCGTCGGGCAACTCCAGCTGCCGCGCCAGCAGCGTGGCGTACCGGGTGACGCGGCGGGTGTGGCCGCCGGTGTAGTCGTCGCGCAGCTCGACGGCCTGCGCCAGGATCGTGATCGTCTTGAGGAAGAACTCCTGCTGCTTGCGGAACAGCTGGGCACTCTCGATGGCCGCGCTCACGTGCGCCGCCAGGGCGTCGGCCAGGAACAGGTCGTCCTCGGTGAACGGGTTCTGCATCAACCCGCGGTCGAGGTGGAGGACGCCGAGCCGGCGGCGCGGCGTTCGCAGCAGCACGCACAGCACGCTGGTCATGGCCCCGGCGTACATGCTCTCGGTGACCGGGCTGTCGTCGCCCTGGCTGAGCGCCCCGTACAGCAGCGACTCGCCCTTGGAGAACACGCGGGCGGTGAGCTTCTTCGAGTAGTGGAACCGGCCGTGCGGCTCGCCGTGGCCGACGGCCAGCGCCCGCAGCTTGAACGCCGGCTCGGGCCCCTCGCCCTCGGCGAGCACGATCGCCCCGCGCTGCGCGTCCAGCACGCTGACGGCGTCGTTGAGGATGTTGTCGAGGAGCTGGTCCTCGTTCTGCGTGTGGGCGGCGTGGTGCCCGGCGCGGAGCAGCGCCCGCAACTGGTCGCCGGCGCGCGGCAGCGAGTCGCGGGTGAAGGCGATGCGGTCCAGCCCGACGTCGTAGTCGCTCGGCACGGCGGCGACGACGTGCTGGTTCGACGGCGGCCCGTCGGCGGTGGCCTCGTCCGGCTCGACCATCACGGCGACCTTGCCGAACTGGACGATGTCGCGCGGCCGCAGCGGCTGCTCCCCGGGGCCGACGCGGACGCCGTTGACGTAGGTACCGTTAGTGCTTTCGAGGTCGCGGACGTGCCAGGCGCCGTCGACGAGGCGGACTTCGGCGTGCCGGCGGCTGACGGAGCTGTCGTCGAGGACGATTTCGAGCGAGGCGAGCCGACCGGCGCGGAGGATGGTGGGGGACTCCCAGAGCCGGCCCTTCACTTCGCCGCTAATGCCACGCAGCCGGATTGTGGTCCGCTTCACATCCGCCTCCGTCGTCCGGCGAGTCTACCAGACGTGACGACCCGATCCAGGGAGTGCGGGTCGGATCAAATCTATCACGAATACCGACGGAGTGAGCGGGTCGGAGTTCTGTTTCTGAGAGTTTTTCTGCGGCGCGAGGGGGATTGTGACCAGAACCGATCCGGTGCACGAAGGTTCGCCCGAATCCGACCGCGACTGTGCTGCACAAAACTGCGCGGTCGCAGGTGCTGCCGCAAAAAGGGTTTAGCAGGTGCAACGACTCACCGACGGCGGTGGCACCGACGAAAAGCGTGGGATGGTGGTTGACAACGGGGGTGGCTGTCGAGTACAGTTCTAATGTCCCGCCGGTGTGGCGGTCGGTGAATGGGCGACACCGACCGAAACCCGGCGGGATTTTTCGTTTTTACGGCCGATCGGCCGTGTGACCCAGCAACAACTTACGATTTGGCGTGCCGACACCAGCACCACGTTGACGCCTGCGCACCAGCGGCGAGATAGCCGACTGCCGCCACCAATCCCCACGGACCAATTCGCGCCAGCCAGCACGCGCCACCCACCGCGTGAGCTGCTGCGACGACAACTGCCACCCACCCGGCGAACGGGCGGCGCCACGTCACGACGACGGCCGACAGCACCGCGAACCAGCCGACGGCGCTCGCGACGAACAGCCAGGGGCCGCGTGCGAGGAGCGGGTAGGCGACGGGGTTCGCTTCTAAGGCTGAACCGTACTCGCCGCCCCAATACTGCGCCGGTTGCCCGGCGAGGGTGAGGGCGACATCGCCGGCGTAGAGTGCCGCGGCCGGTGCGAGGAGCCACAGCCGCGACCTCATCGGCGGTCCTCCACGATTCCAGGGGACGCGGCAACGGCTCGCAGGACCGCGTCATTTCTTCGGCGGCGGCGGGGGCGGCGGCGCGGGCGGCGGCGCGGCGGCGGCGCGGAGTTGCTCCAGCGACGCCCGCGCGGCGGTCAGCTCCGCAGTCGCCGTGTCGAGCGCCGCCTTCGCCGGGGCCACCGCGGCGGCGGCCGCGTCGGCGGCGGCCTTCAGCGGCGGCACGGCGTCGGCCGCGGGCTTCACCGTCGGCGTCACCGCGGCCACCGTCTTCTGCGCCGTCGCCAGCGCCGTCGAGGTGTCGGTGAACGTCTTCGTCGCGGCGGCGTGCTTGTCCGTCGCGGCCTTCAGTAGCGCCGCGGCGGTCACGGCGGCGCCCTTCGCCCCCTCCAACTCCTTCTGCCGCGCCGTCACGCCCTCGGCCCCCTTCTTCGCGGCCACGGCCAGCTCGGGGTTCGTCGGCGCCTTCGCGGCGGCGTCGGCCAGCATCTTCGCCGCGGTCGTGTCCGCCGCGAGCATCGCCTCCAGAGCCCCCACCTTGTTCGTCGCCGTCGTCGCGGGCGGCGCGAGCTTGTCGGCCTCGGCCTTCGCGGCGTCGGCGGCGGTCTTCTGCGCGGTCACCGCCGGCGTCAGGTCGGTCACCTGCTTCTGCGCCGCAGCCAGGTCGGCGGCCAGCTTCGCGGCGTTGGCGACAGCGGCGGCGTGGGCGTCCGCAGCCGTCTTGTTCTTCGCGGTAGCGGCGTCGAACGCGGCCTGCGCGCCCTTCACCTTGGCGTCGGCGGCGGTCAGCGCGGCCTCGGCGAGCTTCGCCCGCTCCGCGGCCGGCGGCGGGTTCGCGTCCAGCTGCGCCAGCACTTTGGTGTCGGCGACGTTCCACACCTTGATGGCCCCGGACCAGTCGCCGCCGATGACCTTGGCGTTCTCGTGCGTCACGACCACCTGCAAGCCCAGGTCGGGCAGCGCCTCGAACTGCTTCTGCACGGCGCCGTTCTGGTCCCACAGTTTCGTGACGCGGTCGCGGCCGGTGCTGGCGAGCTTGCCGTCGTGGGTGAACCGCACCGCCGCGGCCCCGCCGCCGTGCGCCGCCCAGTTCTTGATGTTGCCGCCGTTCTCCATCTCCCACAGCTTCACCGTGCCGTCCTCGCTCGCCGACGCCACCACGTTCGAGTCGTCGCGCCACGACAGGCCGGTGATCATCGCCGTGTGCCCGCGCAGGTTGAAGTACTCGCGGCCGGTGAACGCCTCCCACACGAACAGGCCGCCGTTGCGGTCGCCGGTGGCCAGCAGCACGCCGTCCGGGCTGTACTCCACCTGCGTTACCCAGTCGGTGTGCTTCTTGATCTCGCGGAGCACGGAGCCGTCCGCGGTCGAGTAGATGCGGACCATCTTGTTCGAGCTGCCGGCGGCGATCTGCGTCTGGTCGGCCGAAATGTCCGCGGACAGGATGGCGTCGTTCTCGATGCCCACCTCCGTCACCTTCTCGCCGGTCTCGACGCGGTAGAGAACCGCCTTGCCGGTCTGCCCGCCGCGGCCGCCGGCGGCGAGGAGGAACTGCGCGTTGCGCGAGAACTTGACGCTGTTCACCTGCCCGTGCGGGAACGGCAGGACGCCGGCGAGCTGGCCGCTGTCGGAGTTGTACAGCAGCACCTGCTTCTGCCCGCCGACGGCGACGAGCGGCGCCCACGGGCTCGCGGCCAGCGCCGTGACGGCGCCCGGCCGGCGGGCCTTCACGAACGGGTCGAGCGCCAGCTTGCCGGCCGCGGGCATCGGCGGCGGGCCGGGCGGGCGGCCCTTTACGACCGACTTCAGGCCGATGTCCACGGCCTTCGGCGCGAGCTTGACCATGCTGCCGCTGTTCTCGCGGCCGCCCTGCTCGACCCACAGCTTGAGGAGGGCGAGTTGCGGGTCGGGCATCTTGTTGCCGCTCGGCGGCATCTTGGGCTCTTCGAGGTGCGCCGACAGCGAGTAGAGGCGCGACTTGCCGGCGTCGCCCGGAACGACGACGGCGCCGCCGGCGCCGCCCTTCTGCATGGCGGCGTAGGTAGCGAGGTTGAGGTCGCCCTTCTGCTTGTCGTTGCCGTGGCAGTTGGTGCAGTGCTGGCGCAGCACGGGGGCCACGTCGTCGTCGAACGTGGGCCGCGCCGGGTCGGCGCTGGCACGCGGGGCGAGGGCGAGGACGGCGGCAACGACAAGAATCGACCGGGACATATCGGGGAGTCTCGGGTGGTAGCGACTGGTTACGTTGCCGCTTGCGGCTTCGCGTTGGGCGACGCGAAGCCGCAAGCGGCGGAGGCGGGTTAGTGGTTGAACATGAACTCGCGGGAGTTCAGCACCGCCCAGAACACGTCCTCGAGCGCCTGCTGCGGGTTCTGGCTCGCCGACACGGCGGCCGTCAGCTTCGCCATCTCCGCCGGGCTCGGCGGGCGGCTCACGCAGCGGATGTAGATCTGCTCGATCACGAACGCCGGCGGCCGCTTCTCCGCGATCATCTTCGTCACGATGCCGCCGCGGCTGATGTTCGACGCCACCGTGTCGCCGTTCAGCAGGTGGAGGCTCTGGCTCAGCGTCGGCTCCAGCCGCACCTCGCACGAACACACCGTGTCGCGCGTCGGCCGGCCGAACGTCGTCAGGAAGTAGTTCGACACCTGCCCGTCGGCGATCTGCACCGCCCGCGAACCCACCGGCAGGCCGGGGAACTTGTTCTTCACCTCCGTCACCTGGCCGAGGATGTCGAGCATCGTCTCGGCGCGGATGCGGCGGATCGGGCCGCGGGCGAAGTTGCGGGTGTCGCCCTCGTTCGTCGGCGTCGGCCGGGTGTCGCGCTGGTAGGCGCGGGACATGCAGATGTCCTTGACGAGCCGCTTGAAGTCGTAGCGGTACTCGGTGAACTTCTTCGCCAGCTCGTCGAGCAGCTCGGGGTTCGACGGCGGGTTCGAGATGCGCACGTCGTCCGGCTCGTCGATGATGCCGCGGCCGAAGAAGTGGGTCCACACGAGGTTCGACAGGTTGCGGGCGAAGTACGGGTTCTCCGGGCTCGCCAGCCAGTTCGCCAGCACGACGCGGCGGTCCTTCCCGGCCACGTCCGCGACCGCGCCGCCGAGGAACTTGGGCGGCATCGGCCGGCGGTGCAGCGGGTGGTTGATCTCGCCGCCGCCGCCGTTGAACACCACCAGCTCGCGCGGGTCGTCGCCGGGCTTGCGGCCGATCTGGCTGAAGAAGCTGGCGAAGCCGTAGTAGTCGTCCATCGTCCAGCGGTCGAACGGGTGGTTGTGGCACTGCGCACACTGCACCCGCATCCCCATGAACACCTGGGCGACGTTCTCCGTCACCTTCACGATGTCGGTTTCGATCTGGTAGTAGTTCGTCGCCGGGTTGCGGAACGTGCCGCCGTTGGCCGCGAGGAGTTCGCGCACCCACTCGTCGGTCGGCACGTTGCGGGCGATCTTGTCCTGCAACCACGTGTAATACAGCAGCATCGCCTTGTAGCTGACCTGGTTGCTGCTGCGGATCTGCAGCAGCTCGGCCCACTTCAGCACCCACAGTTCGGAGAACTCCTTGCGGCTCAGGAGCTCGTCGATGAGCAGCTCGCGCTTGTTCGGCAGCGTGCTGACCATGAACCGGGCGAACTCGTCGGCCGTCGGCAGCAGGCCGGTGATGTCGAGGAACACGCGGCGGACGAACACCTCGTCGGAGCAGGTGCCCGACGGCTCGACCCGCAGCTTCTTCAGCTTGTTGTGGACGTGCGTGTCGACGTAGTTGTTTTCGGGGGCGTTGTTCCAGGTGAACGCCAGCCCCTTCGGCAGCGTGATGAACGGCACGCCGATGGTGAACGTGTGGAACCGCGCCATCACGAACGCCTCGCCGCGGTCGCCGGCCACGACCGACCCGTCGCCGTCGGCGGCGATCTTGGCGGCGGTGTCGTTGCTCGACATGAACAGCGCGAGCGAGGTCACGTCGCGGTCGGTGCCGTCGGCGTACTTGGCCCGCGCCACGATCCGCTGCTTCTCGCCCTTGCCGTCGAGGACGGCGCCGGGCGGGTACACCTCCAGGCTCGTCGGCAGGGCCACGGTCGCGGGGTCGTTGGGCGCATCCGCCTCCAGCCAGCGGAGGATCGTGGTCGTGTACTGGTCGCCGTCCTTGAGCTTGCCGCCGCCGGTGTGCGGGACGCGGCCGCACGCCTTGTCGACCAGCAGCGACTCGTTCGGGAGGGCGAGGTTGATGCGGCGGCCGTTCAGCTCGCGGGTGAGGCGGAAGTGGTCGCCGTCGGGGTCGAAGCCGAACAGCGACAGGCGGAAGCCGTCCTTGCCGCGGGCGGCGCCGTGGCAGCCGCCCTGGTTGCACCCGGCCCGCATGAAGATCGGCATCACGTCCTTCTTGAAGGACACCGGCGGATCGACCGTGGCTTGCGCCACCTTGACCGGCACCTTGAGCGCCTGCCCGGCGACGGTCACGGTCATCTCGGTGGCGCCGTCGGCGACGGGAAACACGACGCCCTTGTCGGCGCGGGCCAGCGAGGGGTTGGCGAAGGCGATTTGCGCCTGGTCCGTCACGTCGCGGGTGATGCCGTCCGGCTGCGTGAGCTGGACGACGAACGCCTGGCTGTCGCGCTTGGTTTCGAGGTTGATGTCCGCCGGGTAGACGGCGACCTTCGGCCCGGCCGCGGCCGGCGCGGCGGGCGCTTGCGCGCGGGCGGCGGGGGCGGTCGCGGCGAGCAGGGCGAGGGTCAGGAGCGTCGGACGCATGGCGGGAACCTCTGCGGTATGTCGTCGGCCGCGGGGCCGAGCTGTTCGGTTAGAGCCGCTTCTTCCAGTACCCGGGTCGGCGGCTGTGGTGGGCGACGGCGACGACCTCGATTGCGGCGTCGGTCTCCCGATAGACGACGTTGATCGGGACACCGGGAAGGATGCACTCGCGGCAACCGGTCCGGCCGGCCTGCGGGTGTTGCATCAGCCCGCTGGCGATGTCCTGGAGGGCGGTGCCCGGGATGCCCCGGAACCGGTCCGGGTCGGGCGAGTGCGCCAGGGCGTTGTCTAACTCCGCTTCCGCGTCGGCCGTGTACGCGACGGGTTTCATCCGTACTTCGCCTTGAGCCGGGCCATGACCTCCTCGGCCGGGATCAGCTTGGTCCGGCCGGCGTCGATGTCGGCCACCCTCCGGTTGATCTCCTCGGCCCAGGCCGCCTCCCACTCCTCGCGGGTCAGGTTCTCGTCGTTCGGGTCGCCGAACCGGGCGTCGCCGGCCTCGGCGATGTCGGCCCACGTCGCCGTATCGGGCAGCGCGCGGATCATCTCGATCACCGCGTCCTTCACGCTCATCGCGGCCTCCCTCACCACACCGGGCACGCGGCCAGGGCGTACAGCATCAGCCCCAGGGCCGCGGCGCCGCCGACGCATTGTAACGCGCCGATGACCACCGCCTTCGTGCCGCTGAACTCGCGGTCGTCGTCGGCCAGGGACACCGCCCGCCGCGTCGCCGCGCCGTGGCCGCCGATGAAGATCATCAGCGCCCCGATCAGCCCGACCGCCACGAACCCGTACCACGGCGTCGCCGTCTGCTTCCCCTCCTTCGGCAGCCCGTCGGGGCCGAGCACGGCCAGCAGGCACGCCGCCACGCCGACCGCCAGCAGGAGGCTCATCCCCCACCACGTCAGCCGCGGCTTCAGGGCGGGTGCGCTCACGGCTTCTTCGCCGGCGGCGCGGCGGGGGGCGGGGTCGCGGGGGTGCCGGCCTTCTCGCGGGCCTCCTGCTCCAGCCGCAGCTGCTCCAGCCGCGTCAGCCGGCGCATCGGCTGGCCCATCGGCATCGGCATCGGCTGCGCCATCGGCGTGGGCGTCGGCACCGCGGCGGTCTTCGGCGCGATCGGCACGTCGATCCGCAGCTCGGTGCCGCCGGTCGCCAGCGTGATGAGGTCGCCGTTCTGTTCGAGCACGATCTGGCAGAACACGCCGCCGTGCTTCCCGGCCGGGCTCGTCTTGTCGGCGGTGATCGGGAACGCCAGCTCCTTCGTGTCCTTCGTCAGCTCCAGGTCGGCGACGGTCACCTTCGCGGGGAGGCCGAGCACCTTCACCTTCGCCTTCCCCTCGAACGGCGCCGCCACGGCCACCTTGCAGAACAGCTGCGTGCTCGCGCCCTGCTCCACCGCCGGCCGCTCGGCCGTCAGCGTCACCGGCGGCGGGGCGACCTCCAGCGTGAACAGCTGGCTGCTCACCCACACCGGCCCCTTGCCCGCGTCGGAGACGGCCGTGACCGCCGTCTTCCACTTGCGGGGGCCGGCGTTCGGGGCTGAGTTCACCGCCAGGATCGTCTCCGTCGCCTCGGCCGGGATCGTCGCCGAGCCCTGGATGCCCATCCCCGGCGGGGTGAACAGCGGGAACACGGTGATGGCGCCCTTGAAGCCCTCGGCCCGGGTCGCCTTCACCTTCAGGGCGTAGGAGCCGTTCTGCACCACCGGCACCTTCGGCTCCACCACGTCGATCTTGAACGGCGCCGCGTCGGTGACGGCCACGGCCGTGCGGTCGAAGTAGTGGCGCGTGTACGGGGTGTTGTTCTGCCCCACGCTGAACACGGCGTCGAACGTGGTGCGGCGCGCGATCACGGTCTTGCCGTCGGCGTGGGTCGCGGTGATCGGCGTCAGGAAGCCGCCGAGCGCGGCGTCGGCCTTGGCCTCGAACACGACCGGCACCACGCCCTGGCCCGCGTCCATCGGCTCGGCCGCGGCGGTGACGCCCGGCGGCAACTTCTCCAGCCCCATCACCAGCGGGCCGCCGAAGTCGGCGCGGTTGGCCTGGAGCAGCACCGCGGTGCGGTTCCCCTTCGGCACGCTGATCGTCTGCCGCTCCTGGTTGGCCGGGTTGTTGCCGTCCACGCGGGGGATCAGCGTCGCCACGCTCGCCTGCACCGGCGTCACCTCGACGCGGTAGAAGTGGTCCGGGCCGCCCTTCTGGAGGTGGTCGCCGACGGCGACGGCGATCTCCTTGTCGTCCGGGGCGGTGATGCGGAGGTAGCTGTCGGGGCCGCCGCTGTCGTCGTTGCCGCCGATGGCGGGGCCGCCGACCACGCTCACGTTCAGCACCGGGTCGAGCGGCGAGCCGAGCTGCCGGGCGAACACCCGCACGTCGAAGACCTGCCCCTTCTTGGCGGGGAACTTGAAGTAGTCCGTCTCGCCGGCCTTCGCCACGACGCCGTGGAAGGCGCCGGGCGCGACGCCGGCCGTGGCCGTGGCGGGGGTGTTGTTCGCGCCGCTCTCGACGACGCCCGGCAGGTCGATGACCCGGAAGCCGAGGCCGGACGGGTGCACGCCCTCCGCCGTCTGGCAGTGGATGCGGAAGTTCGGGTCCGCGACGGCCGGCAGCTTCACCTTCTGCTTGATGGGGCCGGACGGGTCGCCGAGGAACGTCAGTTCCACTTCCTCGCCGGGCTTGCCGCCCGCGGGGACGACGCCGGTCGGCCGCGGGAACGTGCCGACGTGGAGGCGGTACTGGCAGGAGCCGTTGCCGCCGAACGCGCTCTCGCGGATCTGGACGACGTACTTGCCGTCGGCGGGGATCACGACCGAGCCGCCGCTGTCCTGCCGGGTCGAGGGCGAGTCGTCGCCGATCGCCATCTCGAACCGCTTGCTGTCGATGATGGCCACGTACGGGTCGAAGAACGTGACGCCGAGCCGCATCCCCTCCACTTCCACGGACAGCCGCTGGCCCTTCTTGCAGTCCACGGCGAAGTAGTCCACGTCCTCGTTGTCCACGACGCCGATCACGGTGCTGTTCAGCGGGATCGGCTGGGCCTTGTCGAACTCGGTGTTCGGCTCGACCTCCTGGACGGTGGGGAGCGCGCCGACCCAGAACGTGCGCAGGTCCGAGATGCCGGAGGCGGTGCGAACGCGGAAGGCGTGGTCGCCGAGGCGGGCGTCCGGGGCGATGTCCACGGTCACCTTCAGCGTGGTGTCGTTGACGACCTCCAGCTTCTTGACGGTGATACCGGGGTAGTAGACGAGGACTTCCTGGGCGTCGGCGAGGCGGGCGCCGCTGAACGTGAGCACCACGTCGGTGGCGCCGCGGGTGCCGCCGCGCGGCTGGATGCCGCCGAGGCTCGGGGACGCGGCGAAGGCGGTGGCGCAGGCGAAGCCGAGAAGCCCGGCCAGGAGCAGCAGTAGAACGCGGACCTTCATGTCGGTGGCTCCTGGTGCGTCGTCAGGCTTTGGTTTTCAGCCCGAAGGGCTGGGAGCGCTCAGCCCAGGGCAACGCCCTGGGTCCGCGGCACGAATCCGCCCCCAGCCTGAAGGGCTGGGAGCCGGCTCGCAGGCCTTCAGCCTGCGGGGTGGTGGGAATCGCCTACCCAGGGCGGCGGTCGCTGACGCTCCCTTGCCCTGGGCTGAGGGCTGTCAGGCCTTCGGCCTGAAAACCGGGACTTACGCCAGCAGCTCGCGCCGCGTGTGCCCTTCGCGCACGATGTCGATCGGCCGGTCGCCGGGGCTCATCAGCCGCTTGTCGGCGTCGACGCCCAGGCAGGTGTACACCGTGTGCGCCAGGTCCTCGACCGTCAGCCCGTCCTCGTCCGGCTCGCTCGCCGTCGCGTCCGACTTGCCGTACACGAAGCCCTTCTTCACCCCGCCGCCGGCCAGCACCACGCTGAACACCTTCGGCCAGTGGTCGCGGCCGGCGGTGCCGTTGATCTTCGGCGTGCGGCCGAACTCGCTCGAAATCATCACCAGCGTGCTGTCGAGCATCCCCTTCGACTTCAGGTCCGAGATCAGCGCCGCGTACGCCTGGTCGAACGCCGGCAGCTGGCTCCGCGTGCCGCCGACGATGCCGTTGTGCAGGTCCCAGCCGCCGTAGGTCAGCGTCACGAACCGCACGCCGCTCTCCACGAGGCGCCGGGCCATCAGCAGCCGCTGCCCGGCGGCGTTGCGGCCGTAGGCGTCGCGGACCTTCGGGTCCTCGGCGTTGATGTCGAACGCGGCCCGCGCCCGCTCGCTGCTGATGAGGCCGTAGGCCCGCTGGTAGAAGGTGTCCATCGCGTCGAGGTTGTCCGACTTCTCGCGGCTGCGGAAGTGCTCGTTCACCGTGTCCATCATGTTGCGGCGGACGGTGAACCGCTCCTGCGACACGCCGCCGGGCAGCGCCAGGTCCTGGACGCGGAAGCCGGCGTTGGCCGGGTCGCTGCCGAGGCTGAACGGGGCGTACGCGCTGCTGAGGTAGCCGCTGCCGGCGTAGTTCGTCGGCATGCTCGGGATGGCGACGTACGGCGGCAGGTTGTTCCGCACGCCGAGCTCGTGGCTGACCACGCTCCCCATGCTCGGGAAGGTGATGGCCGGGCTCGGCCGGTAGCCGGTGAACATGTTGTGGGTGCCGCGCTCGTGCGCCGCCTCGCCGTGCGTCATGGCGCGGGCGATGGTCAGCTGGTCGGCCACCTGGGCGGTCTTCGTCAGGCACTCGTTGAACACCACGCCTTCGAGCTTAGTCTGGGTGGTGCCCATCTCGCCGCGGTATTCCACCGGCGCGAACGGCTTCGGGTCCCAGCTCTCCTGGTGGGCCATGCCGCCGGGCATGAAGATGTGGATGACCGCCTGCGCCTTCGCCTGCCGGGCCGGGGCGGCCGCGGGCTGCTGGGCCTGCGCCTCGGCGCGGAGGAACTGGTCGAGCGTGAGGCCGAGGCCGCCGAGGTAACCGACGTGGAGGAAGTTCCGACGGTTGAGCGGCGACCCGGGACACAGGCGCGACAGGTTCATCGGGGACTCCGTTCGATTACTGGTTAGTGGGCGACCCCACTCGGGGGCTGTCAGGCACGGGTCGGGCGGCCGACCGGTCGGCGGGGAGGGCGGGCACACCGCGGGCCGTGACCCGCTTCTGTGCAAGGTGGATGATAGTCGGTCAGGAAAGGCGCGTCAATTCAGCAAGAGGGAGATTCTGGCCCGTTTTGGAGGGTCGTCCGGGGTGCGCCGGGCGTGCCGATTTTCTGGACCGATGCCCAAATGTAGGTTACATTTGTCCACGTGTCAAGCCGGCAGCCGCCCCCGCGTCAGCGCGGGTTCCGTTCGCGGAGCAGCGTCTCGGCCGCGTGAAACCGCGACGCCACCAGCGCCTGCGGCACCAGCCCGCCGCCCAACAACAGCGCCGCCAGCACCAGCACGGCGAACCGCTCCTTGGGGGTGATCCCGACCGCCACTGGCGACGCCGACTTCGCCCCCGTGAACAGCAGCAGGTACGCCCGCACCACGGCGATGCCGTTCACCGCCGCCGCCAGCACCAGCACCACGCCCACGAACAGGTTCGCGTCCACCGCCCCGTCCATCAACAGTTCGGCCGCCACGAACCCCAGCGTGCCGGGGAAGCCGACGCTGCCGAGGCCGGTCAGCAGGAAGCACACGGCCAGCGCCGGCGACCGGGCGTACAGCCCCTGGTGCCCGGCCAGCGACAGCCGGCCGTAGCGGGCCTCCACCGCCCGCAGCGTCAGCCCCAGCCCGCCGAGCGACAGCACCACCGACACCCACAGGCACAGCGCTCCGGTCAGGCTGATGACGGTGTGCAGCTCCAGCCCGACGAGCACGAGCGAGGCGTGGCTGAGGAACAGGTACGCGAAGAACCGCCGGGCGTCGCGCTGCACCACCGCCATGCCGGCGGCGTACACGGCCGTGACCAGCGAGAACGCGCCGATGCCGGTGAGCACCCAGTCCGGGGCCACCGGCAGCACCAGCCGCAGCGCCGCGTACACGCCGGCGATCGGGGCCACGAACAGCAGCGCCGTGCCGAACGACCCGTGCTCGAACAGGTCGGCTACCCACAGGTGGACGGGCACGGTGCCGCTCCGCACCAGGATGGCCGCCATCAGCGCCACCGCGCCCCACTCGGCGCCGGCCTCCACGCCCGCCCACCCGGCCGTCAGCAGGCCGACGAACAGCGCCATGTGCAGGACGTACACCCGCGTCGGCTTGCCGCGCTTCACCAGCTCGATGAACGGCAGCACCGTCGCCGCCGACAGCAGGGCGATCAGCGGCCACGGGTCGATGGTGGCGAACGTGGCCAGCCGCACGGCCTCGCCGGCGAGGTGGCCGGTGAACGACACGCGGTTCATCTTCGTCCGGGCGGTCGCCAGCACGGTCAGGACGTGGAGCAGCGCCACCAGCGGGAGGAGCGGGGCGCTGAGCTCGTCGACGCGAAACAGCCCCGGGCCCGTCGCCCCGGCGGCGAACGCCAGCCCGGCGAGTACGGCGCAGCCCAGCGTGGCGAGGCTGAAGCCGAGGCACCAGCGCCCGGCCGTGGGGATGTCGCGGACACGGCCAACGACCGCCGCGCCGAGCAGCGGCACGGCGACGGTCAGGTCGGCCCACGGGAGCGACAGCCAGGTCATGCGGACTCCGACAAGGAACGGTCACCCGGCTCGCCGGGGGCGCGCGTCCCCGCCAGCGCGGCGGTGGCCCGGCGTTCCAGCGCGTCGAACCAGCCGAACAGCGCCGCGAACGGGCGGGCCACGTAGTCCGTCAGCACCGCGTCGAGGTAGCCGCGCTCCAGCGCGAACCGGTACAGCCCCGGCCGGCCGAACACCCCGGGCGGCGGCAGCCGCGCCCCGATCGCGTTCTCCAGCGCCCGCTGGTCCTGAAGGAACGTCGGGGCGCGCACGAACTGCAGCGTCCGCAGGCAGGCGTGGCCCAGCAGGTGGACCAGCGGCACGTACCGGAACCACTCGCCTAGCCAGTACCCGGCGCCGACCTCCGCCACGATCAGCCCCACCTGCGTCAGCGACGCGAACGACAGCGCCGACTTGATGTCCGTCTGCACCCGCCCGGCCAGCGCGGCGTACGCCGCCGTCGCGAGCCCGAGCGCCAGCACCGCCGCCGACAGCCCCGCCGACGTGTCCAGCAGCGGGCTGACGCGCAGCAGCAGGAACGCCCCCAGGTGGACCGACAGCGCCCCGTAGAACACGGCGCTGGACGGCGTCGGCCCCTCCATCGCCCGCGGCAGCCAGCCGGAGAACGGCACCAGCGCCGACTTCCCCGCCGCCGCCACCAGCAGCAGCCCGCTGACGGCCAGCACCTGGGCGCCGCTCAGGTGGACCTCGCCGTGCGGCCACGGGCCGGGGCCGAGGACGCGGTCCAAGTTCCCCTCGCCGCTCAGGTGGTGGAGGATGACCGCCGCCAGCAGCAGGGCCGCGTCGGACACGCGGTACACGGTCCACACGCGCAGCCCGTTCCGGCTCGGCGCCGGCCGCTCCTGGAAGAACGCCACCAGCAGCGCGCTGGACAGGCCGACCAGCTCCCACCCGGCGAACAGCGTCTCAATGGTGCCGGCCAGCGAGGTGATGACCATGCCGGCCATGAACACGGCGTACAGGACGAAGAACCGGTTGTACCCCGGCTCGCGGTGCATGTACCGCACGGCGAACGCCCCGATCGTCCCGCACAGCACCAGCGACAGCGCCGCGAACGGCACCGACAGCCGGTCGAAGACGAACGTCACGGCGAAGTGGTAGTGCGGGGCGGAGTCGTGGTGGCCGACGTGGACCCAGTCGCCGAGGCCGACGACGACGTGCCGGGTGTCCCCGGTCAACATGAGTACGAAGACGGCGACGACCGCCGCGAGGCCGACGCCGGTCGTGACGGCCACGGCCCGCGCTGCGGCCCGCTCCGACAGCGGCCGGTCGAGCAGCGAGGGGATGCCGAGTACGGCCACGAGCGCCGCCGGGGCGGCGACGACGAGCGTGCCCAGGAGCGTCAGCGGCGACGCCTGGAGTAGGGCGGCCGGGTCGAAAAGCGGCATCGGGCGGGCGTCCTCCGGGGTGCAGGTCGGGGTCGAGGTGGTCCGTCACCACCCGTGCGTCGTCTGTGGTGCGTGCGTGGTGTCGTGTTCCGTCGTGCGTGGTTCGCCCCCTCACCCCTCAACCGACCGCCGGCCCGATCTCCGCGAACTCCAGGTGGTCGCGCCAGCCGCGGTACCAGTCGGCCGAGGTCGCCGCCCGCGGCAGGTGGTCCGCCTGCGGCTCGTACGGCACCCACGCCCCGGCCTTGTACACCCGCAGCTCGTTCGTGTCCGGCGCCTGCACCGCCACCCGCACCCAGCCGTTCGCCGTCAGCGCCCGGCCGAGCGGGTTGTTCGCCAGGATGTGGTCCATCACCGCCGGCGTCGTCTCGCACACGATCAGCAGCCGCACCGGCTCGTGGATCTCCGTCATCTGCCACGGCAGGCCGGTCCGCAGGTCGCTCTGCGCGCCGTCCATCACGCCCAGCAGCGCGGTCACGTTGTGCGGCAGCTTCGTGCCGCACCCGTAGCCCGCCGGGTCCACGTGCGAGAAGTAGTACTCCAGGTTGATCCCGCCGCACACCGGGAAGATGGCCCCCATCGTGCGGGCCAGGACGTCGCCGGTCGCGTTGTCCTGCGTCGGGTCGTAGGAGGTCAGGAACGCGCGCCGGTCGAAGTACAGGCCGCGCGTCCGCTCCCGCCGGCCGACGTGCACGATGGCGTTCGTCGCGTGCCCCAACTCCGGCCGCGTCTGGGCCAGGTCCTCGCTCCGCCCCTCGACGTGCCGGCGGGCCTCCTCGAACGTCAGGTCCAGCCGGGCCGACATGAACCGCCGGCACCGCTCGTGGGCGTTCCGGTCGCACGCCTGATCGATCTCGTCCCGGACGCGGTTCAGCTCGCCGCGGTGGCCGTCCGGCACGCGGTCCAGGTCGAACAGCGTGACGCGGTCGTTGCACGTGTTGTGGACCCCGCCGACGAACCACGTCTCTTCGGGGACGTGAATGCCCCGCGCGGCCAGGCCGCGGCGGACGCGCGGGTCGTTGAGCACGGTGGCCACGCCGCGGCCGTTCGGCGCCCCGGGGCTGCCGCCGCACGCCCCGCAGTCGTAGGCCGACCGGTGCGGGTTGTTCATGCTCGACGAGCCGTGCCCGACCGTGAACACCAGCCGGGCGAAGCCGGAAATCAGCCCCACGTCGCGGAGCAGCCGCTCGCCGATGTCCACCATCTCGTCGAGGGTAAAGCCCAGGTTGCCGTTCTCCGGGCCGGGCGTGGCGGCCGGGTTCCGCTCGAGCCGCAGCCGCGTCTTGGGGGCACGTTGAACGTACCCCGCCACCCGGTCGCGGAACCGCGCCGTCAGCCGCGGGAACAGCGTCCGCGCCACCAGCGGGATGCCGGCGAGCACGCCGAAGCTGCCGGTCAGGACCGCGCCGAGCGCCATGCTGCGGGTGCCGACGTGGGCCTGGTGCGCCGCGGCGCCGAGCACCTGCTGCGTCCGCCGCAGCCGGCGGTGGGCCCCTTCGAGCTGCTCCTCGGCCTGCTCCTCCACCCAGTGCGCCGGCGTCAGCACGATCGGGCACAGCGGCACGAAGTGCGCCTCGGTCGCGCCGCGGTAGTACATCGCCAGCGCGAAGAAGCCGGCGGCGCCGAACGTCTGCGCGTCCGGCGCCACCTCCTCGACGTGCCGGCGGAACGACTCCTCGCGCTCGTCCAGGCAGGTGATGAGCTGGAACCGCGGGGTGGTGGTCCGGGCCTGCCGCGGGTGCAGGGCCAGGGCGTCGAGCGTCTGGATGGTGAAGCGCCGCTCGTAGGCCAGGTGGAACACCCGCCGCCGCTCGATCTCGCCGAAGGCTTCCACCTCGGCGGCGAGTTCGGCCCACGCGGCGGGCGTCAGCCGGTTCAGCTCGTCCGGCGACCAGCCGAGCACCTGCGCGAGCTGGAACACCGGCATGGCCCGCTGCCCGGCCGTCGGCGGTGCCGCCGCGGGCACCCGCGCCTTCAGCGCGTCCCGCAGCGCGGCCAACTCGCCGGCGTAGCCCAGCTCGGCCTTCGCCACGTGGGCCAGCGCCAGCCGGTCGAGCAGCAGCCGGACCGCGAGGAACTCGACGAGGCTCCCCTTCGGGATGGGCACGGCGACGCGGTCGGCGCGGATCTCGACCTCGCGCACCATGCCGCCCCAGCCGCGCAGCGCCAGCAGCGTGGCGGAAAGAAAATCGTCCCACTCGTCCTCGGCGACGCCGAGCGCGGCCAGCGACTGCCGCACCGATTCGAGCGGGCCGACGTTCGCGTCACGCACGCGGGCCGCCTCGGCGGCGAGGGCCTTCAGCCAGAGGTCCGGCGGGCCGCCGGGCCGGCCGTACAGCGCGAGGAAGGCGTGGTACAGGCCGCGCTCGCGGTCCGGCAGCGGCCAGTGCGACACGCCCTGATCCAGGAACGCGGCGCAGAACCGCGTCAGCACGTCGTGCACGAGCGAGTCGGTGTCGGCGCCGGTGGCGCCCAGCAGCAGGTCGCGGTGGCGCCGCGGGCCGGCCGGCGGCACCGGCGCGGCGGGGACGCCACGGAGGCCGGCGCCGCAGACGCGCCACAGGGCGGTGAGCGCGAACGCCTCCCACGCGGCCTCGTCCCACGTCTCGATCCCGCCGACGCGGAACCCCTCGAACAGCCCGGCGCCTTCCGCCCGGCCGCGCAGGTCGCGCATCACCCACCGCCGCGTCTCGGACACGAGCCGGCCGCGGTCGGCGGCGGACACGTCGGGCCGGCAGCGGCGCAGGGCGTCGGTCTCGGCGAGGAACCAGTCGAGCTCGGCGGCGGGGCCGGTCCACACGGTGAACCGCAGCATCGCCAGCCGCAGCTCGAGCCGCGAGGCGAGGCCGACGACCGACTCGTCGGCGCGGCCGCCGAGGTCGTCGCGGAGGACGGCGCGGAGGCCGTCGAACCGGATGCGGCCGCGGCGGAGCTCGGCCCGGTAGCGCTCCTCACTCAGGTACGGCTGACAGCCGAACACGCGGGCGGCCTGCGCCACCGCCTCGTCGAACGTGAGGTGCTCGAAGGCGTGCAGCGTGTTGTGGTGGATGAAGACGGTGATCGGCCCCTGCGCCGGCAGGAGGTGGGCGGCGTGGTCGACGGCGCGGGCGAGACGGTCGTCCGGGGCATCACTGCGCTCGCCCATCGCGCCCTCGTGGTGTTCGAAAGCGAACCACAACGCATTCCCGGTGCCGCAGCCGGGCGTGGCCGATTTCGTGGCGAAACCGCTCGCCCGGCCGCCCGGCGGGTGGTGCCGCGGCGGTCACCGTGGTCGCGCGGCGGCCACCCTGGCGACGCCCGGCTCGCCGCCGGTACAACACCCCCGTCCCCGCGCGGAGGTCGTCATGCCCGGGTTCCGCCTCCGCTACCTCGGGCCGGTCGTCCTCACCACCCTGTGCCTCGTCTCGCTCTGCGGCATCACCGCCGTGTCGTTGTTCTACCAACAGGCCGCCGTCACCCGGGTCCTCCGCGAGGAGTTCACCAGTCGCAAGGCCGCGTCCGACCTGCGCGGCACCCTCAACGTGCTCATCGCCCTGGAGACGAACCACGTCGAGACCGTGTCCGACCTGCACGCCCGCGCCCAGGCCCAGATCGCCCAGACCCGCCGGCACGCCGACACCCCGTCCGAGCAGAGCCTGACCGACCGGATGGGCGACGGCTTCGGCCAGTACCTCCATCTGTGGCAGACCCTGCCGCCGCCCGCCGCCGCCGACCACGAGGCCCGCGTCGCCGACGCCACCCGCTTCCTCGAAGCCCACGTCCTGCTGCCGTGCCGCGAGCTGGAGGAGTACAACGACAGCCGCGTCGAGGAGGCCGTGCGCGAGCACGAACAAACGCTCCGCAACATGGTCTGGGGGCTGGCCACCGTCGCCGGCCTCGGCGGGTTCGCCGGCGTCGTGCTCGGGTTCGGCGTCGCCCGCGGGCTGAGCCGGTCGATCCGCCGGCTGGAGGTGCAGATCCGCGACGCCGCCGGCAAGCTCGGCCCCGACCCGGCCGAGATCGTCGTCACCGGCGACGGCGACTTCCACGGCCTGCACGCCCAACTCGACCAGCTCGCGGGGCGGATCGAGGAGGCGGTGCAGACCATCCAGCAGCGCGACCGCGAGGTGCTCCGGGCCGAGCAGCTGGCGGCCGTCGGCCAGCTCGCCGCCGGCGTGGCCCACGAGATCCGCAACCCGCTCACGTCGATCAAGATGCTCGTCCAGGCCGGGCTCGAGGACGGCGGCGGCCTCACCGCCGCCGACATGCGCGTCATCGAGGGCGAGGTCCGCCGCACCGAGCGGTCGCTGCAAACGTTCCTCGACTTCGCCCGCCCGCCGAAGCCGCGGCGGGAGCGGTTCGACCTCACCGCCCTGGTCGGCGGCGTCGTCGAGCTGATCCGCGGCCGGGCCGTGAAGCAGCGCGTCGCCGTGGCCGTGGACACGCCGCCGGCGGTGACCCTGACCGGCGACGTGGAGCAGTTCCGGCAGGTGCTGGTGAACCTGTGCCTGAACGCCCTCGACGCCATGCCGACCGGCGGCCGCCTGACGGTGGCGGTGCGGCCGCGGCCGGGCCGCGTCGAGGTGTCCGTCGACGACACCGGGCCGGGCATCCCGCGGGAGATTCTGCCGCGGCTGTTCGAGCCGTTCGTCAGCTCGAAGGACACCGGCCTGGGGCTGGGGCTGGTCATCTCGCGGCGGATCGCCGAAGATCACGGCGGGACGATCCTGGCGTCCAACCTCCCCGGCGGCGGGGCCGGGTTCCTCGTCACCGTCCCCACCACCCTCCCGGCGAGACCCGATGCCGACCCTCCTGGTCGTTGACGACGAGGCGAGCATCCAGCACGCCTTCCAGCGCGCCTTCCGCGACGCCGACGTCACCCTGCGCACCGCCACCACCGCCGCCGAGGCCGTCGCCGCCCTGGAGGCCGACCCGCCCGACGCCGTCGTCCTCGACGTGAACCTCCCCGACGCCTCCGGGCTCGACACGTTCCACCGCCTCCGCAAGGTCGACGCCCGCGTGCCGATCATCCTCGTCACCGGCCACGGCACCGCCGACCTGGCCATCGAGGCCATGAAGGAAGGCGCCTTCGAGTACCTCCTGAAGCCGCTCGAACTCGCCGAGCTGCGCGACCTCATCGGGCGGGCCGTGCGCTCCAGCCGGCTCATGCGCGTGCCCGCGGCGATGCCCGAGGTCGAACCCGCGCCGGCCACCGGCGACCTGCTCCTGGGCCGCTGCCCGGCCATGCAGGAGGTGTACAAGGCCATCGGCCGCGTCGCCCGGCAGGACGTGACGGTGCTCCTCCTCGGCGAGAGCGGCACCGGCAAGGAGCTGGTGGCCCGCGCCATCTACCAGCACAGCAACCGGGCCGAGCGGCCGTTCCTGGCGGTGAACTGCGCGGCCATCCCCGAGACGCTGCTGGAGAGCGAGCTGTTCGGCCACGAGAAGGGGGCGTTCACCGGGGCCGACCGGAAGCGGATCGGCAAGTTCGAGCAGGCCACCGGCGGCACCATCTTCCTCGACGAGATCGGCGACATGTCGCCGCTGACGCAGGCGAAGGTGCTGCGGCTGATCCAGGAGCAGCGGTTCGAGCGCGTCGGCGGCACCGAGACCGTGCAGACCGACGTGCGCCTCGTCGCCGCGACCAACTCCGACCTGGAGAAACTGGTCGAGGCCGGGCAGTTCCGCAAGGACCTGTACTTCCGGCTGAACGTGTTCACCATCCGCCTGCCGCCGCTGGGCGAGCGCGGCGACGACGTGGTGCTGTTGGTCGAGCACTACCTGCGGCGGTTCGGCCGCGACCTGGGGAAGCCGGTGGCGCAGCTGGCCCCGGAGGCGCTGGCGGCGCTGCGGGCGTACCAGTGGCCGGGGAACGTCCGCGAGCTGCAGAGCGTGCTGAAGCAGGCGCTGCTGCGGATGCGCGGGTCGGTGCTGGCCGCCGACTACCTGCCGCCGCACGTCCTCGGCCTGCCGCCGACCGCGGCGCCGGCCGGCGCGGCGTTCGACTGGGACGCGTTCGTGGCCGACCGCATCGCGGCGGGGTCGGAGGAGCTGTACGCCGAGGCCGTCGAGCGGATGGAGCGCGAGGTGCTGGTGCGGGTGCTGCGGCACACCGGCGGCAACCAGTTGCAGGCGGCGAAAATCCTCGGCATCACCCGCGGCAGCCTGCGGACCAAGATTCGCGCCCTGGGCATCACCATCAACCGCGAGGTGTGGTCGGACGACGACCAGGGTGAGGGCTGAGGAACCAGAGGGATGAGGGATGAGGGATGAGGGATGAAGCCGGAACCGGGGCCGAAGCCCGGGTTTTCCTTCATCCCTCATCCCTCATCCCTCATCCCTCATCCCGTCCCGACGCGGCACGGCCCGTGCTTTCCCCCGGCGCACCCTGTCCGCCGAGGCGCCCCCCGTGGCCAAGCACCCGTCGCCGCCCCCGCCGCCGCTCGCGCCCGGCATCCTGGCGAACCTCCGGTACGACGCCGTCGCCGGGTTCCTCGTCTTCCTCATCGCCATGCCGTTGTGCCTGGCCATCGCCCGGGCCAGCGGCTTCCCGCCGATCGTCGGCATCTGGACGGCCGTCGTCGGCGGCGTCGTCTGCTCGCTCCTCAGCAACTCCGAGCTGACCATCAAGGGGCCGGCCGCCGGCCTCATCGTCATCGTCGCCGGGGCGGTCAACGAGTTCGGCGCCGAGTTCGGCGCCGGCCTCCCCGACGCCGAGCGGGCGATGGTCGGCTACCGGATGGCCCTCGGCGTCGGGCTCGTCGCCGGCGTCATCCAGATCCTGTTCGGCCTGATCCGCGCCGGCCGGCTCGTCGACTTCTTCCCGCTCACGCCGGTCCACGGGATGCTGGCGTCGATCGGCATCATCATCATGGTGAAGGAGGCGTACCAGGTGCTCGGCGCGACGCCCGAGCGCGGGGCGGGGCCGCTGAAGCTGCTGCTGAACCTGCCCGGCGCGGCCCGCGACCTGAACCCGGAGATCGCCGCCATCGGCCTGATCGGGCTGGTCATCCTGTTCGGCCTGCCGTGGATCCCGCTGAAGGCCCTGAAGCGGGTGCCGGCGCAGCTCGTGGTGCTGGTCGCGGCCGTGGCCCTCGGGGCGGTGTTCGACCTGGAGCACCGGCACACGTACCTCTTCCCGAACCACTTCTGGGACGCCGACCACCCCGACGTGTACGAGGTCGGCCCGCGCTTCCTGGTGGACATGCCGGACGTGCTGGCGAACCCGGCCGCCGCGTTCACGCTCCCCGACTTCCGCGGGGTGGCGTCCGGCACCGGGCTGAAGTACGTCGTGCTGTTCACCCTGATCGGCAGCCTGGAGTCGCTGCTGAGTGCGAAGGCGATCGAGCTGCTGGACCCGTGGCGGCGCAAGACCAACTTCGACCGCGACCAGCTCGCCGTCGGCATCGCCAACACCGCGGCCTCCACCATCGGCGCGCTGCCGATGATCTCGGAGATCGTGCGGAGCAAGGCGAACATCGACAACGGCGCCCGGACGCGGGCGGCGAACTTCTGGCACGCGCTGTTCCTGCTGGCGTTCGCGCTCCTGTTCGCCGACCTGATCCACCGCATCCCGCTGGCCGCGCTCGGGGCGATGCTCGTGTACACCGGGTTCCGGCTGGCGTCGCCGCGGGAGTTCGTGCGGACGTACCGCGTCGGCAGCGAGCAGTTCCTCGTGTTCGTGGCCACCATCGTCACCACGCTGGCGACCGACCTGCTGGTCGGCATCGGCACGGGGATCGCGCTGAAGTTCCTGTTCCACCTGCGGCACGGGGCGCCGCTGTCGGCGATGTTCAAGTCCACGGTGGACGTGGTGCCGGAGGGGGACAAGCTGGTGGTGCTGGTGGTGCGGAAGGCGGCGGTGTTCTCGAACTGGCTGGGGGTGCGGGCGGCGATCCTGAAGGAGGCGGAGGGGCGCGACGAGGTGGTGCTGGACCTGTCGCACACGCGGCTGGTGGACCACAGCGTGATGGAGAAGCTGCACGAGCTGGCGGGCGCGTTCGAGGCCGTCGGCAAGCGGCTGGTGGTGATGGGGCTGGAAGCGCACGTGCCGCTGTCGGCGCACCCGCAGGCGGCGCGGAAGAGCTCCGGCGGTGTGCCGGTGGCGAGGTAGGGCGCGGCCGCGGCCCGCCGGCCTACTCCGCGTACAGCAGGTGTGCCGCCCGCCGCTCCGCGAACGCCGCCTCGCCCGCCTCCCACGCCGCCGCCAGCTCCGGCCACGGCACCCCGGCGTCGAGCCCGCGCCGCTCGCGGTCGCTGCCGAACAGCAGGTCGATCGCCGGCCGGTCGCGCACGAACTCGTACTCCTCCGTCCGCCACGCGAACCCTGCCGCCGCCCCCAGAGCAGCCAGCACCGCGAGCCCCGTCCGCACCGGCCGGAACGCGCGCCGGTCGGTGACGTGCAGCTGCACCCCGCCGCACTCCTCGCCCGCCCACTTCTGGAACGTCGGCCGGAACCACGCCGGCCGGAACCGCACCCCCGGCAACCCGTCCAGCTGCCGCGCCAGCGCCACGGGGTCGATCGTCGGCCCGCCGCAGAGCTCGAACGGCCGCGTCGTGCCGCGCCCCTCGGACTGGTTCGTCCCCTCGATCAGGCACCCGCCGGGGTACACCACCGCCGTCTCGACCGTCGGCATGTTCGGCGACGGCAGCACCCACGGCAGGCCGGTTTCCTCGAAGTACATGCCGCGCCGCCAGCCGTCGCAGGGGATCACCGTCAGGTCCACGCCGAGGCGGCGCTCGGCGGCGTACAGCCGGGCGAGTTCGCCCATCGTGAGACCGTGCCGCGTCGGGACCGAGTGCGGGCCGACGAAGCTCTCGAAGCCGGGATTAATACCCGGCCCTTCGACGGCGCCGCCGAGCGGGTTCGGCCGGTCGAGCACGACGACCGGCAGCCCGAGCGGCGCCGCGGCTTCGAGGCAGAACAGCATCGTGGCCTGGAACGTGTAGTAGCGGCTCCCCACGTCCTGCAGGTCGATCACGAGCGCGTCGAGCCCGGCGAGCTGGGCCGCGGTCGGCCGCAGGCTCTCGGCAGTGGCGCCGTAAAGGGAGTGAACCGCGACGGTGTCGGCGACGCCGATCAGGTCCTGGGCGGTGCCGTGGAACCCGTGTTCGGGGCCGAACAGGGCGACGAGGCGCGTCGCGCCGGCGAGCAGGTCGGCGGCGTGGCGCAGCTGCGAGTCGACGGAGGCGGGGTGGCAGACGAGCCCGACGCGGCGGCCGCGGAGGGGGGCGAAGTCGGCGTCGCGGAGGGCGTCGAGGCCGGTGCGGACGGTCGGCGTCACAGGATCGGCGGGGTGTAGGGGCGGCCGAACAGGGCGGCGTACTCGGCGCGGAGCGCGGGTCGCTCGGCGGCCGCTTCCACGCGGTAGACCAGGCTGCGGGCCACGCTCTCGCGCAGCGTCTCGCCGCGCATCACGGTATGAACGCCGGCGAGGAGTGCTGCGTTTTCGGCGTGGGCGTCGAGGAAGCAGTCGGCGGTGTCGCCGAGGCCGATGCGGCCGGTGGCGAGCTCGTCGGTGAGGCGGTTCACGGCCGCGGTCGCCGCGTGGAGGGCGCGGCGGCGGGCGTCGAGGTCGTCGGGCGCGGGCGGCGCCGGCGGGCGGGCCGCGAGCAGCGCGAGGACGCCGGTGAGCACGAGCAGTACGGGCACGGGCCGCCGGGATTGCGTCACGGGCAATCCTCCGCGGGGGGAGAGTGCGAGTCACCCGCTTATACGCGACCCCGGCCGAAAATGGGACACGAATTTCCGCGCGTTGCGGGCCCGGCCCGGCGGCGGTTGACTCCGCGGGCGGCGGGCGTAACCCGTCACCGTCCCCGGAGGCCGCATGTTCACCCGCGCCCGGCAGCTCCTCGAACTCGTCCGCTTCAGCCACACCGTGTTCGCGCTGCCGTTCGCGCTCCTGGCCGCGGCGCTGGCGTGGAAGGACGAGCCGTTCCGCGCCGCGGACCTCGTCGGCATCCTGCTCGGCATGGTGTTCGCGCGCTCCGCCGCGATGGCGTTCAACCGCCTCGCCGACCGCCACATCGACGCCCGGAACCCCCGCACCGCCGGCCGCCATCTGCCCGCAGGGCTGCTGGGCGTCGGCACCGTGTGGGCGTTCACCGTGGCCTGCGGCGCCGGGTTCGTCGCCTCGACGCTGCTATTCCTGTGGCGCGAGCCGGCGAACCCGTGGCCGTTGTACCTCAGCGGGCCGGTGCTGCTGTTCGTGTGCGGCTACTCGCTGGCGAAGCGGTTCACGAGCCTGGCGCACGTGTGGCTCGGGGCGGCGCTGATGCTGGCCCCGGTGGCCGCGTGGATCGCCGTGAAGGGGCTGACGGACCTGACGGTGCCGCTGATCCTGGGCGCCGCGGTGATGGGCTGGGTGACCGGGTTCGACATCCTGTACGCCTGCCAGGACGCGGCGTTCGACACGGCGGAAGGGCTGCACAGCATCCCGGCGCGGCTCGGCGTGGCGCGGAGCCTGCGGGTGGCGGCGGCGTGTCACGCGGGAATGTTCGCGCTCCTGGTGGCGCTGGGGTTCGCGTCGCCGCACCTGGGGGCGGTGTACTTCGCGGGGCTGGCGGCGGTGGGCGCGCTGCTGGTGTACCAGCACGCGCTGGTGCGCCCGGACGACCTCTCGCGGGTGAACCGGGCGTTCTTCCACGTCAACGGCGTCATCAGCGTGGGGCTGCTGCTGCTCGTGCTGGCTCAGCTGGCGGTGCGCTGAACTCGACCCGCACCGTCTCCCCCGCCTTGCCGACGACCGACTGCGTGCGCTCGACCGGGGTGCCGTTCTCGACCCACCGGGCCGTCAGCTCGTAGCGCACGTCGCGGCCGGCGTCCGTCGGCGGCGACTCGAACACGCGGTCGGCCCCGGCCTGCGCCGTCTTCACGCCGTCGACGTACAACTCGGCGCCCGCGGGCACGCTCACCCGCACTGTCAGGCAGCTGCCGGCCGGCGCGGCCGCGACGACGCCCGGCCCGCCGGCCGGGGGGTACACGCTGACCGAGGTCGGCAGGTGCCGCGGCGACGCGCGGTACGGGCCGACCCAGCCGTACGTGCCTACGCCGAGCCCGAGCACCGACCGCTTCGGCAGATGAACCGGGTCGGGGTTAGAGATCATCGCGGGAATCGGCCCGTACACGGGGACCGGCGGCCGGTGCGGGCCGGGGCCGTGCGTCCAGAGGCCGCCGAGCGAGCCGCGATAGCCGGGCCAGCCGGCGAACGGGTAGCTCGTCGTGAGGTACGGCCCCGGCGGCAGGTTGTGGTACTGCCAGTCGGCGGGCGGCGTCGCGTAGTCGGGCTTGTGTGGCCCCGCCGTCGCTTCGCCGGGACTGACCAGCGCCCCACCAATGACCCACCATTGACCCAGGAAGACGGCCGCGGTCCGGGCTCTGAGCTTGGTCATGGGTGGGTCGTTGGTTATTGGTCGTTCCCCCTAAATGGGTCGGCCCGCCGGGCGGATCGCTCCACCCGGCGGGCCGATTGTGTTGACCGCGTCGGCGGTCAGTCCCGCGTTCCCGGCACCACCCGGCGGACCGTCCCGATCCGCCCATCCAGCGTGTGCCCGGCCACCACCACTTCATAGCCACCCGCGGCCGGGCCGGGGAAGAACGACAGCGTCGTCGTGCCGTCGGTCGGCAGCACGATCAGCGGCCGCCACAGCACCGTATCCGGGTGGGCGTCACCGGCGGCGGGCCGCGGGGCGGCGAACTCGCGGACGGCGAGCGGCGGCACCCACGGCACCGCCGCCCGCATCCGCTCCAGCGCGGCGTCGGGCTGCTTCACGTCGGCGAGCATCACCGCGATCGGTGTCGCCAGCCGGCCCGCCTGACCCAGACCCAGGTGCGGGTCGTCGGCCGAAGCTGCAGTAGGTGCGGCGGCCGAATTCACCCGCACGGCCGGGGCCGGCGGCGACATCCGCATCTCCGCGACCGGCCGTGGCGGCGCGATCTCGCTGTCGGGGATGGTCACCGGCGGGGCCGGCGGCGTCTTGTCCGGGATCGTCTTCGGCCCGAGCTTCTGCGCGCCGACGCTCGAGAAGAACGGCGACTCCGGCGGCTCGACCTGGCCCTTGGCGTTCACCTTCGCCACCTGCGGCGGCGGCGCCACCGGCATGCTCGGCGGCGCGCCCGTCGAGGCCGCGGGTGGCGTCACCGTTTCGGCGAGGGCGTAGTCGGGCGCGTTCGAGCCGTTGGCCATCTCGCTGAGCGTCAGCGCCAGCAGCCCGGCGCCGGCGGCGCTGGCGCACAGCGGCACCAGCCCGCGGACGCCCTTCGGCCGCACGTACCCGACCACCGCCGCCCCGGCCGCGAGCACCGCCAGCAGCACCGCCCCGACGCTCACCCAGCCGCGCGCCGCGACCAGCCCGGCGGTCGCCTCTTCCGCCGCGGCCGCCAGCGCAGCCGTCTCGCGCCGCCGCGCCTCGTAGGCCGCCACCAGCCCGGCCACGTTCGCCGACGCGGCCGTCCGCTCGGCCTGCGCCGCCTGGAGCCCGTCCACCGCCGCCTCGTACTGCGGCCAGTGCGCCTCGTACACCCGCGCCGGCTCCGGCCCCACCGGCGCCGAGCCCGTCATCGCCAGCAGCCGATCGACCTTCGCCCGCAGCGCGACCGGGCCGGTGCCCTGCTCCGCGAAGCGCCGCCAGCCCTGCGTCGCCAGCACCAGGTCGAGCCCGGCGGCGGCCTGCGGGTGGTCGGTCAGCAGGAAGTCGGCGTGTTCCAGGTCGTCGGGCGCCTCTACCTCGCCCGCCAGGAGGAAGTGCGTCGGCAGCGACCGGTCCTTCGCCCCGGGGGCCGACGCGCTCGCCACCGCCGCCGCCCACACGACCGCGGCCGCGGGGTTCCCCTTCTCGTCGGTCGCCGTCACGCGCAGCGTCGTCTCGCCGGGCGAACCCGCCTCCATCGGCTTGAGGTCGAGCTTGAGCACCTCGGCGGGGCGGCGGAAGGCGAGGCGCTCGGCCACGGGGCGGAGGCCGGCGCCGTCCTCAAACACGGTCAGCCGCACGACGCCGCCGCGGGCGTCGGCCCCGGCCAGCAGCGTCAGCTCGACCGGCTCGTTCGCCTTCGCGGCTACGGCCTTCGTGTCGGACAGCCGGCCGCGGGTGTAGGCGCCGACCACGAGGTTGCGCGGGCCGCCCGCCGACACCAGCCTCACCCGCACGGCCTGACCCGGCCTGGTAACAGGATCGAGAACGGTCATCGCCACGCCGTCGGCGGCCGCGGCGGGCAGCTCGAACGACTTGCCGCCCCGCTCGTCGAGCGCCAGCGCGTAGCGGGCGCCGGCCGCCGGGGTGAACGTGATGACGCCGAGGCCGCGGGCCGTGAGCGCCTCGCGGGCCGGCTCCTCGACCTTCGCCACCGGCCCGGCCGGGCCGGTTACGGTGCCGCGGACGCCGACCGGCACGCCCGTCACGGACGTGGCGCGGACGTAGACGCGGTTCGGCACCCCGGCGACGAGCGTGCCGCCCTCGGGGAAGAATTCGACGACCACGTCCTTGCCGGCGACCGGGATCCGCGCTGCGACCGACTCGGCGACGCCCCCTTGGGAGACGGTCACGCGCAGCCGGGCGTCGCCGCGCGGCATCTCGGCCGGGCCGGGGAGCACCAACTCGATCCGGGCCTTGCCGGCCGCGTCGGTCTTCTTGTCGAGCACCTTCACGATCACGCTCGCGGAGCCGTCGGCGGTGGCGACGGCGTCCACCGTCGCGCCGGCGACCGGGGTGCCGCCGCTCTTCACCTGCACCGTGGCCGTGGTCTTCGGCCCCACGGCGGCGTCGAACGCGATCGTCTTCTGGAACCGACCCGTGGCGCCGGTCTCGACGCGGACGGTGCGCGTCACCGGGGCCGTCATCGCGGGGCTGCGGCCGCCGCGGCCGGGCACTTCTGCCAGCGTCAGCAGGTACTCGCCCTCCGGCAGCCCGGCCGGCAGCACCACCTCGCCGACGCCGACGCCGCGGACCGTCCGGCCGTCCGGCCCCAGCACGGGGGTCGTGGCGCCGCCCGCGGTGCGGACCACGCCGGTGGTGCCGTACACGGTCGTGCCGGGGATCTCGGTGCCGTCGCGCTTGCGGAGTGACGCGGCGAGCGCCTGCTCGTGCGGCGGCGGGAGGAACGTGGCGCGGTCGAGCGTCAGCGACCGGAACCGGACCGTCTCGCCCGGCCGGTACGCGGCGCGGTCGGTCACCAGCATCGTGGCGTACACCGGGCCGAACAGGCGGACCGGCTCGAGCAGGTCGGCCCGGGCGCCACCCGGACCGGTCGTGCTGACGGCGAACACGAGTTCGGCGCCGGGCGCGACGCCCTTCCACACGTCGGCCGGGACGCGGACCTTGTGCTCCTGGTTCGTGTCCTTCGGGTTCAGCGCCTGGGTGTAGACGACGGCCCCGGCGGCGGTGCGGACCTCGGCGGCGACGGACCGGCCGGCGAGGGCTTCCCCGTTCGGCCGCAGGGCGACGACGAAGTCGTTCGGCGCCCCGGGCTGGACGGACGCCGGACGGGTGACGGTCACCTCGGCCGGCCTGGCCTTCGCGGCGGTGTCGGCGGCGCGCTCGGCGGCGGCCCACGCCGCCAGCGCGTCGGCGGTCGCCCCCCGGGCGGCGGCGTACCTGGCCTCGGCCGCCCGCTGCTGCATCGCGACGGCCGTGACGATGTTTGCGGAACGCCTCGCCTCGGCGAAGGCGGCGTCGGCCGGGCCGCGGCGGGCGGCCGCCTGCTCGTTCACCCGGCTCATGGGGATCAGCGTGGCCGGGACGAGCGCCCACACGGCGGCGGCGACGGCCCACCGCCCCCACACCCGCTCGCGGGCGCCGGCGGGGGAAGCGTTGGCGAGCGACGACGGCACGGCGTCGGCGGGCGGAACGAACCGGACCTGCGGGAACGAGTGGCGGGCGGCTCGCGCGAAGAGGCCGGCGGCGCGGGCCTCGGCGGCGCGGGCGGCGGCGCAGGCGGCGCACGTGGTCAGGTGCGCGTCGACGGCCGCGGCCTGGGCGGGTTCGAGGAGCCCGTACAGGTGGTCGAGCAACAGGGGTTGGCAGTCATTGCACCGCATCGGCTACCGTCCTTCCCCCTGGGCGTCAGGGGTGGTCCTTTCCGGGCGGGGTTCGGCCGCGGCCCCGGGCTTGCGAGTCGGGGGGTCGCGGCGGGTCCGCCCGCGTGTCGATCACGTTCATCCCGGCGGCTCGGCGTCCGGACCGGCTTCCGGGTTTAGCACCTTGCGGAGCTTCTGCAAGGCCGCCCGCATCTGCGTCTTCACGGTGCCCACCGGGGCGCCGCGCTGCTCGGCGATCTGCTCGTAGGTGAGCTCGCCGTTCTGCCGCAGCAGGAACACCTCGCGCTCTTCCGGCCGCAGCCGGGTGAGCGCGTCCCGCAGTTGGGACACCGTCTCGCGGTCTTCGAGCGAGTCGCCGGGCGGGCCGTCCCGGTTGGGCGTCATCAGGTCGTCGTCCGGCAGGGGCCGCGACTTCCGCTTCCAGGCGCTCCGTTGGTGGTCCTTCGCGGCGTTCAGGCCGATGCGAAAGATCCAGGCGCGGACGTTCACCACGTCGTCCATCGTGTGCCGGCTGCGCCAGCACTTCAGGAACGCCTCCTGGGCGGCGTCCTGGGCGTCGTCGGCGTTGCCGATGACGTACAGGAGGGTGCTCACCAGTTCGTCCCGAATCTGGTTGAACAGTGCGACCAGGGCGTCGTCGTCCAAGCGGGCGGGTACGGCCCCGCCGGGTGAGGGGGGGTGCGGGGCCGGCCGGTCGCTCGGAGTCGGGCCGGGCTGGGCCATCACACTCCTGCCTATCCGACGATCCCGGGTCGGGCGGGGATTGGAGGAAAAATGAGGAGTCGATCACGGAGCGGCCCCGCGGGGGGCGTTCGGGCATGGTACGATCCGGTCGGGCAAGCTGGCAAGGCGGGGGGAGCAATGCCGGCGGCGGGCGCGGGGTGCCCCGCCGGCGCATCCGGTGCAGCTGTCCCAGGTTACGAAGGGAACGAGTCGCCGCATGCGACGTTGCAGCGCTGCAACGCCTCATGCGGCGGAAGAATTACACCTTCGCCAGCTCCTCGTCCACCAGCCGGCGCACCACGTCGTTCGGGGCGCCCTTGTTCGCCTTCATCACGGCGCCCACGATCGACATCTTCGCCGCGTCCTTGCCGCCCTTGAAGTCGGCCACTGCCCGCGGGTTCGCCGCGATCGCCGCCGCGACCGCCGCCCGCAGCGTCGCCTCGTCGAAGGAACTGGCGTCCTTCACGCCCTCCAACTCCATCGCCTTCTCGACCGGCACGCCGTCCGCCAGCATCCGCGCGAACGTCTTCCGCCGCGGGTCCTGGCCCACGCTCGCCGTCTTCTTCAGGAACGCCGCGAAGTCGGCGGCGGCGACCGGGAACTCGTCGATCTCCTCGTGCCGCTCCGTCAGCGCGGGGTAGACGAGGTCGCTCATGCGGTTCGCGGCCGCCTTGCCGTCGCCGATCGCGGCGGCCACCGCCTCGAAGTACGCGACCGTGCGCCGCCCCTTCGTGGTGAGCACGTCGGCGGCCTCGGCGGGGAGGCCGTACTGCGTCTGGAGCCGCAGCCGCTGCGCCTGCGGCAGCTCGCCCAGGTCGGCCTTCACCGCCGCCAGCTGCTCCGCGGTCACGACCACCGGCACGAGGTCCGGGTCGGGGAAGTAGCGGTAGTCGGCGGCCTCCTCCTTGTGCCGCTGCACCTCGGTGCGGCCCTTCGCGTCGTCCCACCCGGCCGTGGTCTTCAGCACCTTGCCGAAGCGGTTGTTCTCCGCGTCCTTCAGGAACGCCTCGTACTGCCGCTTCGCCTCGTAGGTGATCGCCCGGCCGACGCCGCGGAAGCTGTTCAGGTTCTTGATCTCGACCAGGGACGTGGCCGAATACCCCTCCGGCCGCGACGGGTCGGGGATGTGGACGTTCACGTTCGCGTCGCAGCGGAGCGAACCCTCCTGCATCTCGCAGTCGGACACGCCGAGCTCGCGCATCATCAGGCGGACCTCGTCGAGGTAGGCCATCGCCTCCTCGGGCGTGTTCATGTCCGGCTGCGACACGATCTCCAGCAGCGGCGTGCCGGTGCGGTTGAGGTCCACCTTGGTGTCGCCGCCGCGGCCCGACTCGTCGTGCTGGTTCTTGCCGGCGTCCTCTTCGAGGTGCGCGCGGATGATGCCGACGCGCTTGGCGGTGTAGCCCTTCTTGGGGTCGGGGTGGACGTTGATGTCGAGCCAGCCGTCGTGGCTGAACGGCAGGTCGTACTGGCTGATCTGGTAGTTCTTCGGCAGGTCGGGGTAGTAGTAGTTCTTGCGGTCCCACTTGGTGAACCCGGCTGCCTGCCCGGGGTGGCTGGCGATGCTGCAGTTGAGCGCGAGCGCGGCCTTGAGCGCGAGGCGGAACGCCTCGGCGTTCATGACCGGCAGCGACCCGGGGAGGCCGAGGCAGACGGGGCAGGTAGCGGTGTTCGGCGGCAGCCCGAACTTGTTGAGGCACCCGCAGAACAGCTTGGTCTTGGTGAGCAGCTGGACGTGGACTTCCAGCCCGACCACGATCTTGTACGGCTCGGCCATTCTCGCCCCCGTTCGCCCTGGCGGTGAACGGGTATTCTAGCGGCGAAACCCGATTTTTTGACAGGATGAACTGGATGAAGCAGGATGGAAAACAAAGACAGAAATCAATTTAAATCGTGTCTTTGTTTTCCATCCTGCTTCATCCAGTTCGTCCTGTCAAAAACTGCCCTCGCTACCGGCCCGTCACGCCGGCCACGTCCCACACCTGCACCACGTTGTCGAGGGTGCCGGCCGCGAGCGTGCGGCCGTCGGGGGCGAACGACACCGACAGCACCCAGCCGCGACCGCCGAACTGTGGCACCGGCTCCCCGATCCGCGCCAGCGACCGGCCCGTCGCCGCGTCCCACAGGCGGATGGTGCCGTCGATCCCGCCGGACGCCAGCGTCCGGCCGTCCGGCGAGTACACCAGCGCGAACAGGTCGTCGGTGTGGCCGGACAGCTTCGCCCGCTCGGCGCCGGTGGCCACGTCGCGCAGGATCACGTCCTTCCGCTGGGTCGTGGCCAGCGTCTTGCCGTCGGGGGCGAACGCGACCGGGCCGACGCCGTGGTGGCCGACTACCGTCCCCGTCAGCTTGTGCGCCTGTTCCTTGCCGGTCGCCGCGTCCCAGAAGCGGAGCACGTCCGGCTTGATCGTCAACCGGCGGACGGTCGGGTCGGGCTGCGGCGTCGGCGGGTGGCTGACCGTCACCAGCGTCTTGCCGTCCGGGCTGAACCGTACGCGGCTGACGGTCAGGTGCTGGTCGTCGGGCGGCGTGGCGCGGAGGAGCTTCCCCTCGTCGGTCAGGTCGTACAGCTTCACCGTCTGGTAGCCGCCGCACGCGATCCGCTTGGAGTCGGGGGAGAAGGCGAAGCACCCGCCGTCCGCGGGGTACGACCGGATCTTCGTCCCGGCCCGGTCCCACTGCAGCACCGCGAACTTGTCCTGCGGCTCCCGCCGGACGGCGGCGAGGGAGTTGGCGTCGGGCGCGTACTCGACGTGGTGGAACGTCCACTCGCGCGGCTCGCCGACGAGCGGGCGGCGGTCGGGGAGCTCGTCGGCGCCGAGCCGGTACAGTTCGCGGCCGGTCCTGGCGTCCCACACGCGCACGGTGCCGTCCCACGACGCCGACGCCAGCTGCGTGCCGTCCGGCGAGTAGGAGACGCCGGTCACGCGGTTGGCGTGGCCTTTCAACGTACGAACCAGCTTCGGCGCGGCAGGCGGCGCCGGCTGCGCGGCGGGCTGCGGCGCGGGCGGTTGCCCGTCGCTCGTCCCGACGGCGCCGGCCACCAGCAGGGCAGCGGCCGCAGCGACCAGCCCGCCCGCGGTGTACGTCGGCGTCATACTCGTCGCTCCTTTGGCGAGCCGGCGGACGACCGGCGACACGCCCGCCGGGTCCGCGACCCGGTGCAGTAGGGCGGGAGGAACGGCGTGGGCTGCGGCCGCAGTGCCGAGCGCGGCCAGCGCCGGGGCGACGCCGCGGCCGGCGAGGCGCGTCACGAGCCGCGCCTTCGCCCGCGCCACCTGCCCGGCCACGGCGCCCGGCGTGCGGCCGAGCCGGGCGGCGGCGTCGGCTTGGGTCAGTCCGTCGAGGACGCACAGGACGAACGCCGCCCGGTCGGTCGCGGGCAGCGCCGCGACCTCGCGGTGAACGACGGCCATCGTGTCGGCCCAGTGGTCGGGCGCGGGTGAGGCTTCGGGCACCGCGGCTGCGCGCTCCCGGGCGCGCCGCCGCGCCGCCTGCCGCCGCGCCAAGAGCCCGACGCGTAGCGCCGCGCCGTGGAGCCACGCCGGCAGGGCCGCCGGGTCGCGGACGGTGGCGCGGTGCAGCGCCAGAAACGTGGCCTGGAAGGCGTCCTCGGCGTCGGCCTCGTGGAGCAGTTGCCGGCAGACGGCCCACACGAGCGGGCCGTGGCGCGCGACGAGCTCGGCGAACGCGGCGGGGTCGTCGCGGGCGGCGAGCAGCGCGGCGTCGCCGCGCGGGTCGGGGGCGACGCGGCGGGCGAAGGCGGCGAACGGGCGGGTCACGGCGGCCTCCGGGGCGGCGTTCGCAGTGTAGTTGCCGCGGCCGCCCCGGTTCTGCGCGGGTTGAGTATCCTTTCCGCATGGACGACCACGCCGCGCTGCTCGCCGCCGTCGTCGACCGGCCCGACGACGACACCCCGCGGCTCGTCCTCGCCGACTACCTCGACGACCACGGCGACCCCGACCGTGCCGCGTTCGTCCGCGCGCAGGTGGAGCTCGCCCGCACCCCCGAGTGGGAGCCATTCGCCGTCGAGTGCCGGCACCGGCGCACGGAGTGGTCCGACTTCGGGAAGCCGTTCCGCGCCGTGCTGCCGGCGTTCCCGGACGGGTGCGGCGTCGAGTGGGCCGAGCCGCCGTTCCGCCGCGGGTTCGGCTGGCGCGTCCGCGTCGGCAACCTCCACGGCTGGGCGGGAGTCGCCCCCGAGCTGTTCCGCGCCGCACCGGTCGGCGCGCTCCACCTCCGCGCCGACACCACGCTCGACGACTGGCGCGCGTTCGCCGCCGGCCCGTGGCTCGCGCGAATCCGCGAGGTGCATCTCGAAGCGGGAAGAAGCCCGGTCGAGCCGGTGCGGGCGCTCGCCGCCGCGGGCACGCTCACCGGCCTCGACTCGCTCCACGTCCACCACGCCGACATCCCCGGCATCGACTTCCTCGTCGCCGACGTGCTCGCCGGGCCGCTTGTGGCGAACCTGCGCGGCCTGTCGTTCCGCCTCAGTTCGCCGGCGTCGCTCGACGACCTCCTGGACGTACTCGCGGCGCACGCCGGGCGGTTCGAGAAGCTGGCGCTGCGGAAGATGTACCTGACCGGCGCGCAGGTCGGCCGCTGGGCCTCCGCCGGGCTGCACGGCCTGCACGGCCTGGACCTGAGCGACAACTACGTGTTCAGCCAGGACGGCGCCCGCGCCCTGGCCGACGCGCTGGCCGGCGGGTGGACCGGGCACACGCTCGGCCTGTCGCGCTGCGGCATCGCCGTCCCGGGGGTGCGGGCGCTGGCGGCGGCGCCGGGAATGGCGTCGGTACGGCGGCTGGACCTGAGCCGGAACGTGTTCGGCCCGACGGGGGTGCAGGTGCTGGCCGCGTCGCCGCACCTGGCGGGGCTGCGGATGCTGGACCTGCGCGACTGCGGGTTCGGCGACCAGGCCGTGCGCCGCCTGGTCCGCGGCACGTTCTGGCCGAACCTGACGGAACTCGACCTGCGCGGCAACCCGATCACCGACCGCGGCGCCGGCTACCTGATGGCGGCGCCGCCCGCGCCAGACCTGACGGCGCTGCTGGTGAGCGGCCGCCACCTGCGCGGCCCGGCCCGGGCGACGCTGGCGAAGCACTACGGGGGACGGGTGGTATTCGAGAATGACGAATGATCCGATCTATTTTTGACGGGATGAACAGGAAGAACCAGGATGGGAGACAAAGACAAAATTTAAATTGATTTCTGTCTTTGCTTCCCATCCTGGTTCTTCCTGTTCATCCCGTCAAAAATGTCTTCAACTCCCCTCTGGCGCCTCTTCGGCGATTCGCAGGTACGTCTGCACCGCCTGCCGGAAGGTGCGCTCGGCCTCCTCGCGCTCCGCGGCCGCGATCCCCGGGCCGCGCACCGCCCACAGCCGCTCGATCGTGCCGATACACCACTTCGCGCTCGCCCGGCTGACGCGGATGGGCCTGTCGCCCACCAGCACCGTCACCGGGTTCGTGTGCAGCTGCGGGAACTGCCGCAGCGCCACCCAACTGCTCGCGGCCACGTCCACGTCGAACGCCACGTCGTGCGGCTTGCCGTCGGCCGGCACCTCCTTCGTCGCCACCACCTTGCCGTTCATCACCAGCTCGACCGTCCGCGTCGGGCCGGCCGGGGCCGCGCCGCCGACCGCGGTGCCGAGGGGCGTGTCGCCCGCGAACGCCACCGTCGCCTTCACCGCCGTCTTGCCCGGCGCCGCCAGCTTCACCGGCGTCGGCCCCGGTGACACCCCGTTGACACTGAACGCCAGCGCGTGGGCGTAGCCGTCCGAGACGTAGCTCTTGCCGTCGCGGATGCCGCGGCACCACTGGCCGTAGTCGACGTGATCCACCTTCCCGAGCTGCACGTACACACGCCCCTGGCCGACGCGGCTGCCGGTGATGCACGGGAAGTCCGTCTCGCCGCTCACCTTCAGCGGGAAGCCGCAGTTCATGACGTGGTACCAGCAGTTCCACTCCGGCACCCGGGCCGTGTCCATCGCGCTGATGAAGTCGCACAGCCCCAGCGCGCTCGTCACGCAAATCTCCTGCGCGCCGATGCCGTTCATCTCGGGGATGACCAGGTTCGGCAGGTTCCCCTTCGTCCGCTGCGTGCTCTGTGCCAGCTCCACCTCCGTCACCTTGCCGTCGCCGTCGGCGTCGACCTTGGCGAACGCTTCGGGCAGCGGCCACCGCCCCGCCGCGGCCTGTTCCTTGGTGATGAAGCCGCGTGTCCCCTTGTCCAGTTCCACGAACAGCCGCCGCGTCGCGGCCGGGGCGTCGATGCCCAACCCGTTCGCGGAGTGGGCGTAGCCGGTGACGGCGCCCTGCTCCTTCGCCCAGCGCATCAGCGGCGTCGTCCACGTCGGCCAGCCGCGCAGCTTGCTGCCGCCGGAACCCGGGTACGTCTGGTCCTTCAGGTTCAGCAGGTTGACGTGGCCGAGCGCCTGCGACCCGAAGCCGCTCACCTCCACGTCGTACTTGATGACGGTGAACGGCTCGCTGAGCCGGTGCGGGCCGACCTCGAAGAACTGCCGCTGGTAGTCGTAGCACGGCCCCCACGTCAGGCAGCAGCCGACGTTCAGCCCCTCGCCCTTGACGTGCATGAACATGTCTTCCGGCAGCACCCCCTCGGCCGGGTTCGTGTAGTGGGCGCACCCCGCGGCGTGGATGTGGTGGTCGCCGCTGTACCACCCCTGCGTCGCCGGGTTGATCCAGCGCTCCAGCTTCACCTCGAACGTGTTGTCGCGGCCGGCTTCGACCTTGATGCGCGCGGTCTTGAGTGCGTACTCGGGGCCGCGGCCGTACTCGACGGCGAACTCGCCCGGCGGCAGCAGCACGAACCCGCCGTCGGCGCGGTACACCTGGCGCTGGAAGAACAGGTCTGGCGCGAGCCGCTTCGGCTGCGGCGGGTAGACGCGGCCGCCGGCGTCGGTGAACGTGAACCGGCCGACGGTCGGCGTGCCGTCGAAGTCCTTGACGCCGAGCCGGACGCGCACCGCCGGCTTCACGTCGAACAGCACGGGCGCTTCGCCGCGGAAGCCGAGGTCTTGAGTCCCCTGCCCGATGTCGAAGCCGACGGTCGCCTCGCGCTTGCCGGCCTCGGTACTGTAGACGAGCAGGATCGCGTACTCGACGCGCAGCCCGCTGAGGTTCGTGGTCATCGGCGGCGCCGTGAACAGTTCCAGTTCGAGGAACCGCTTCACGATGGTGGGGTCGGCCTTCGGGTCGCGCTCCTGCCGGCCCTGGCCGCTGTACACCGGCCCGGCCTGCGGGCTCGTGGGCGCCAGCTTCTTCTTCACCGTGCTGTCGTTCACGACCTTCACGAGCACCGGCGTCCAGCCCGCCTGTTGAATCGTGGCGTCGGCCGGCCCGCGGGCGACCTTCACCCGCGCCTCGGGGTTGAGGTTCACGACGAACAGGACGTGCGGGTCGAGCGCCTTCTGTACGGCCACGGCGTCGCGCGCCGTGACGGCGGCGTCGAGCTGCTTGGCGACGGCCGGCGCGAGCGGCGCGCCGAGGAACTGGAGCGCCTTGCCGAGCCGCTCGGCGTTGGCGGCGAGCGGCTGGCCTTCGACATCGCTGACGGGCGGGGGCGGGTCGGCGGCGCGGGCGGCGGGCGCGAGCGCGCCGAGGACGAGGAGCGCGGCGAGGCGGGACATGGGAACCCTCCGGGGAGTGCGGCCATCAGACCGCGCCGGAGGGGGGAACGCGAGCATTTTTTGACAGGATGAACAGGACGAAGCAGGATGAAATCCAAAGACAAAATCAATTTAAATCTTGTCTTTGGTTTTCATCCTGCTTCGTCCTGTTCATCCTGTCAAAAAATTCCTTGATCTACGCCGCCCCGCCCTGGCTCATCTGCGCCATCATCGCGTCCATGCGCTTCTGCATCTCCGCCGGCTCCACGTCCTCGACGTGTGTGGCGACCGTCCACGTGTGGCCGAACGGGTCGATCACGCTGCCGGAGCGGTCGCCGTAGAACTGGTCCGCCAGCGGCTTCATCACCGTCGCCCCGTGGGCGAGGGCCGCGGCGAACACGGCGTCGCAGTCGGGCACATAAATCATCAGCCCGGACGCGGTGCCGCCGAGCGTCTCCGGGCTCTTGTTCCCCCACTCCGGTTTCTCCTCGCCCATCATGATGACCGAGTCGCCGATCTTGATCTCGGCGTGCGCCACCGACCCGTCGGGCATCGGCATCCGCAGCACCTCGACGGCGCCGAACGCCGCCTTGTAGAAGTCGATGGCCTTGGCGGCCCCGCGGATTGTCATGTACGGGGTGACGGAGTGGTAACCGTCGGGAATCGGCTTCACGGCCACGGGCAGACCTCCGAATCGTGTGAGGGGACGCCCGGACTCTACATTACTGTACGGATGGACACAAGCGAGGAAGTGGCGAACGTGGATGGGACCGCGGCGGGAGAACCGGCACGACCGGCGCCGCATAGAATGCCCGCCCCTTTCCCCACGGGCGCCCGCCATGAAGCACGCCGTTCCGCTCCTCGTCGTCCTCGCGTTCGCCGGCCGCGCCGACGCCCAGGAGGCGAAGAAGACCTTTCCCTACGCCGCCCCCGCGCACGAGCGCCAGGTGCTCGACGTGTACGCGCCGAAGGGCGCGAAGGGGCTGCCGGTCGTGTTCTGGATTCACGGCGGCGGCTGGCAGGCCGGCGACAAGTCGGACGTGCAGCTGAAGCCGACGTGGTTCATGGAGAAGGGCTACGTCTTCGTCTCGACCAACTACCGGCTGCTGCCGGCGGTGGACATGGGGACGATCGTCCGCGACGTGGCGAAGGCGGCGCGGTGGGTGCGCGAGCACATCGCCGAGCACGGCGGCGACCCGGACCGGCTGTACGTGATGGGCCACTCCGCCGGCGCGCAGCTGGCCGCGCTGCTCTGCACCGACGAGCGCTACCTCCGGGCCGAGGGGGTGCCGCTGACCGCCATCAAGGGCTGCGTGCCGGTGGACGGCGACACGTTCGACATCCCGGCGATCATCGAGGTGGCCGAGACGCGGTGGCGCGTCCACGGCCTGCCGGCGTCGAAGCTCGGGCACCGCGAAAAGTTCGGGAACGACCCGGCGAAGCACAAGGACTTCTCGGCCGTGACGCACGCGGCGAAGGCGAAGGGCATCCCGCCGTTCCTGGTCCTGCACGTGGCCGAGCACCCGGACACGACCGCGCAGGCGCGCCGGCTGGCCGCGGCGCTGACGGCCGCGGAGGTGCCGGTGACCGTGTTCGGCGGGCGCGACACGACGCACGGCCGCATCAACGCCGACCTCGGCAAGCCCGACGACCCGGCGACGAAGGCGCTCGCCGACTTCCTCGCCGCCGCGGGGAAAAAGTGACATGATCGACCGCACCACCTTGCGCCCCGTTCCGGGCACGGCCCGCCTGATGTTCAGCGGGCGAGTCGGTCGGTGCGACGTGTGCATCTTTACGCTGGAGGACGCCCCGCGTGTATTCGTGGGCGGTGGTGTATCCGGGTACGACGGGCTCGTGAATGAAGTGGACCGCGTGGCCGCCGAAACGCTGGCCGATCAGTTCGGGCTGTCCGAGCTGCGAGAGGTGGCGGCTCGAATACCATCGTCGCTCGGCTCCTAACCCGCAGGTTGTCCAGGTTGCGGTGTGGCACCCGGTTCTCGTCGTGCGTGGTTAACCCCCTCACCCCGCGTGCTTCGCCGCGACCCTCTCCCCCGAGGGGAGAGGGTGGGACGGCCCCGCGCCCGTCACGGGCGGGCATCGACCCGCGGACGCAGTGGCGTGTTTCTCTGGCGTCGGCGAGTGGTTGCCCGCCCGTACTGGAGTCCGGGTGCGGCCGCCAGCCCCCCGGGGGAGAGGGTCGCGGCGAAGCACGCGGGGTGAGGGGGTTAACCGCGATTGATGGGGACCAGCAACCACGCACTCCGCGCCGACTACCTGCGGGCCGTAATGTACTACCCCCGCTCTTCGCGCTCGGCGATGATGTCCGCCGACAGGCTGCCGGGAATCTTCGACATGATCTCGCGGACTTCTTCCAGGGTCGGCACCGGCGACGTGTCGGCCGCGCACTCCACCTCGTACTCGGTGTCGAATACCCGCTCCGAACGCGGTTTCTTCGGCATGGTCGGCCTCCTTGCGGGCATTGTACCGGCCGTCACCCCGCGGTCTTGCGGGCTGCCCACTCGTCGGGCGTCACCAGCACCTGGCGGGCGTTGCTGCCGTTGAACCCGCCCACGATGCCGTCCTCGGCCATGTAGTCGATCAGCCGCGACGCCTTGCCGTAGCCGATGCCCAGCGCCCGCTGCAGCAGCGACGTGCTGCCGCGCTGCTCGCGGATCACGATCTCCACCGCCTGCTCGTACTGCGGGTCGCGCTCGCGCAGCTTCTCGCCCGTCACCTCGCCGCCGTCGGCCTGGTCGCGCGTCTTCAGGTTCAGCAGCTCGCTGTCGTAGTTCGGCGTGTCCGTCGCCACCGCGTCCACTACCGCCTCGATCTCCCGGTCGCCGACGTAGGCGCCCTGCGCCCGCAGCAGCGACCCGTTCTGCAACAGCAGCATGTCGCCCCTGCCCAGGAGCTTGTCGGCCCCCTTCTCGTCCAGCACCACGGCGCTGTCGGAGCGGTTCGTCACCTGGAAGCAGATGCGCGCCGGCAGGTTGGATTTGATTAACCCCGTAATCACATCCACGGTCGGCTTCTGGGTGGCGAGGATGAGGTGGATCCCGGCGGCGCGGGACTTCTGCGCCAGCAGGATGATGCTCCCCTCGATCTCCTTCTTCATCTGCATCATGAGGTCGCCGACCTCGTCGATGAGGATCATGATGTAGGGCATGCTGCGGGGGATGGCGCGGCGCTCCTCCTCGCTGTCGGGGTTGATGCGGCGCACCACCTCCTCGAAGGGGAGCTCGTTGTAGCTGGCGATGTTTCGGACGCGGGCGCGGTGCAGCCACTCGTACCGCTCCTCCATCTTGTCCACCGCCCACGCCAGGATCGCCTCCGCCTTCTTCGGGTCCTTCACCACCGGCGTCATCAGGTGAGGGATCTTGGCGTAGTCGCTCAGCTCGACCTTCTTGGGGTCGATGAGGATCATGCGGCACTCGTCGGGCCGCTTCGAGAGGAGGAGGCTGACGATGATCGTGTTCAGGCACACCGACTTGCCGGTGCCGGTGCGGCCGGCGATGAGGAGGTGCGGCATCGCGGCCAGGTCGTAGGCCAGGGCCCGGCCCTCCACGTCCTTGCCGACGAACATCGGGAGCTTGTACTTCGCCACCTTCGGCGTCGCGGCCAGCGCGCCGACCACCTCCTTGAGGCACACCGTCTGGCGGATCTCGTTCGGCACCTCGATGCCGACCGTGTTGCGGCCCGGCAGCGGCGCCACCACCCGCACCGACGGCACCCGCAGGTTCAGCGCCAGGTCGTCGGCCAGGTTCGTCACCTTGTTCAGCCGCAGGCCGGTTTCGAGCGCGATCTCGTACTGCGTGATGACGGGGCCGGTGTGGATGCCGACCACCTTCACCGTCAGGCCGAAGTCGGTGAACGTCTTTTCGAGCAGCACCGCCATCTCGCGCAGCTTCTGCGCGTGGTCCTCGACCGGGAACGGCTCCGGGTCGGCGAGCAGGCTGAGCGGCGGCAGTTCGTAGGGCGTGGTGTCGTCCTCGGGGGCGACGGCGCGGAGCAGCGCCGCGAGCGCCGCCGGGTCGTGCGGGTCGGCGTGCGAGTGGATCGGGATGTCCTCGACGTGCGTGTCCCGCGGCGTGTCGGACTCGGGCTCGGGCTCGGGGACGTAGACCGTCGGCCGCGTGATCGGCACGGCCGCGGGCGTCGCTGCGACCGGGGGCTTCGGGTCGCGCGTCAGCGCCGCGCCGACGCGGCGGCCGACGGCACGCGCGGCGCGCCAGCCGGCGCCGAGCAGCGCGGCCGAGGCGTCGCCGACCTTTTCGTTCACCCAGCCGGCGGCCCGCCACGCCAGCCGCAGGCCGGCCCACACGCCCCGCGCCGCGGCGAACACCAGCCGGTGCGCCGCGAGCACGAGCCCGACCAGCGCCGCGCCGGCGAGCACCACCAGTTCCCACGGCGCGACCGTGGCGTCGTCCAGTTCGAGCCGCACGAACGCGCCCACCGAGCCGCCCGCGCCGGCCACCGCCGCCGGCGGCAGGCGCGCCCCGTCGGCCCACGCCGCGGCCGCGACGGCGAGGATCAGCCAGCCGGTCACCCGCGTCACGACCCGCAGGGGGTTGCGCGTCAGCACCAGCTGCGCGGCGACGGCGAACCAGCCGGCCAGGAACACGGGCGCCGCCCAGCCGAGCGGCTCGACCACGAGCGCCGCGAGCGAATCGCCGACCGCTCCGAACACGTTCGGGCCGCCGGCGAGCGCCTCGCCGCTGCCGACGGCCACGGCCAGCGCCGCGCCAACGGCGGCGAGCGTGAGCACGACGGCGTCGAGCCGCCAGCGCGGGGTCGGGGGGGAATCGGGGGTGGTGTCGTCGGCCATGCGGGCGGCTCGGGGCGCGGGCGGTGCGGCTCTATCTTCCTCCCTCGGACGCGCGGCTGAACCGTCGGTCGCGCCGCCGGGCGGCAACTTTTACAACGCCGGCGCGGCGCCGCCGGTACAATCGGCGTGGCCCGCCCGACCGGAGTCGCCCGCGTGCTGCACGTCGCCCTCTGGGAGCCGGAAATCCCGCCGAACACGGGGAACGTGGCCCGCCTCTGCGCCGCCACCGGCGCCCGCCTCCACCTCGTCGGCCGCCTCGGCTTCCGCCTCGACGACAAGAGCCTGAAGCGTGCCGGCCTCGACTACTGGCCCGCCGTCGATTGGGTGCGGCACGCCACGATGGGAGACTTCGAGGCCGCCGTCGCGGGGCAGCGCGTCTGGGTCGTGGAGACGCCGGCGGACGTGGCGTACACCCGGGCCGCCTTCGCCGACGGGGATTGCCTGCTGTTCGGCAGCGAGTCGAAGGGGCTGCCGGCCGGGGTGCGGGAGCGGTACGCGGGCCGCCTCGTGGGGGTGCCGATGCCGACGGGCGCGGTGCGCAGCCTCAACCTCGCCACGACCGTCGGCATCGTCCTGTACGAGGCGCTGCGGCAGGTTCACGACTGGTAGAACCCGCACGACCGACGTGCCGCCGGGTCGGGGCCGGCGCGTTCACCTGCCGCCGGCCGCGTCGGCCGGCCGAAGACTCCCGCAGACGACACCACGTGTTCGGCACCAGGGGGCGGGATGGCGGGACCGGTGTTGGCGTTCGCCGCGGTCGAGGAACTGGTCGCGTTCGTGCACAAAACCCTGTGCGAGCAGGACGCCCTCGACCCGGCCCAGACGCCGCTGTACCGCACGCCGCTGAAGCGCGGCGGGCGCGTCTGCGGGCTCATCTTCCACGTCGAGGGGCCGCGGCTGCTGCGCACGAGCGCCGTGTGGTCGGCCGACGACGGGCGGGTGCTCTTCTACGACTCGACCGGCACCCGGGCGCAAGAGGTGCGGCTGAGTGAATCGCCGGAGGTCAGCCGCGCGGCGTGAGGGCAGGCCTCAGTCGTCCCGCTTCGGGTTGAACCGGATCGAGCACCCCGCGGCCGGGCTCGTCTCGGCCACCGGCGCCGCCTTCCCGGCCGCCAGCGCCGCCACGGCGTCCTCCAGGTAGCGCGCCTTCACCTCGCCGGTCGCCTTGTCGTCGAACGCGCCCATGTAGACCACCTTGCGGGCCTTGTCCAGCAGGAACACCTCGGGCGTGTTCTTCGCGCCGTACTTCCGGGCGACCTCCTGCGTCGGGTCGTAGAGGTACGCGAACGGGAAGCCCTTCTTCGCGGCCCGCTCCGTCATCGCCGGCAGGGCGTCGTCCTTGCCGGTGTTCACGTTGATCGCCACCACCGCGAGCGTGTCGGCGTGCTTCTTGGCGAGCGCCGCGAGGCGGCCCTCGTAGGCCACGGCGACGGGGCAGCTGTTGCACGTGAACACGACCACGACGGCGGACTTGTCCTTCAAGTCGGCGAGGGAGTGCGTTTTGCCGTCGGTGCCGGCGAGCTTCTCCCACGCGGGGGCAGCGCTGCCGACGTCCAGTACCTTGTTGAACTTGCCGGCGTGGGCGGGCGTGGTGGGGCCGGCGGCGACGGCGAGCGCGGCGGCGACGAACGCGGGGACGAAGCGGGTCATGGGTGGGCCTCCTGTTCCCGGCTATTGTGGGCGCGGCAGGCGGTTGCGTCTCGCGGGCCGGTCGGCGAGAATGGCCGCATGCCGCCCGACCCACCCGCGCCGGACTCGCTCCCCTGCCCCGGGTGCGGGCTGCCGCGCGCCGGCGACCCGACCGCCGCGTGCCCCGTCTGCGCGTTCACCGAGCCCCCCGCGCCGCCGCCACCCCCGCCTCCCGCGCCGGAGCCGGAACCGACCCCGCCGGCGGACGGGCGTTCGCGGCAAGTCGTTCCCCTGATCGCGGTCGCGCTGCTGGCCGGCGCCCTCGGGTGGTGGGGCGGCCGCGCGACTGCGCCCGTCGTCCTCGTCGCCCCGGAGCCGCTCGCGTCCGTCAGCGCCGCCGACCCGCCGGTCGGTCCGCCGCCGCCGGCCGTGGGGCCGACGCGCCCGTCGCCGACGCGCCCGACTACGCCCGCCACCAAGGCCACGCGCCCGCCGCCGCCGGCCGACCTGCCGCCGACGGAGCGGAGCAAGACCGGCGAGTTCGACCTGGCGCTCATCGCGGCCGGCTCCTTCCGCATGGGCTCGTGGGAGCACGAGAAGGGCCGGCAGGCCGAGGAGGAGGAGCACGAGGTCAAGCTGACGCGGCCGTTCTACCTGGGCGTCCACGAGGTCACGCAGGAGCAGTACCAGAAGGTCATGGGGACGAACCCGAGCTGGTTCGCGGCCACCGGCCCCGGCGCCGACCGCGTCGCCGAAATGCCCGACACCGGCCGCCTGCCGGTCGAGCGCGTGTCGTGGTTCGACGCCGTCGACTTCTGCAACAAGCTCGGCAAGGCGGACGGGCTGCCGCCGTACTACGCCCTCGAGGTCGTGTCCCGCGACGAGGGCGCGATCGCGTCGGCGAAGGTGACGGTGCTCGGCGGCACGGGCTACCGGCTGCCGACCGAGGCGGAGTGGGAGTACGCCTGCCGGGCGGGTAGCAAGACGCCGTTCCACTTCGGCCCCCTGAACACCGGCGCCGAGGCGAACGTGAAGGCGAGCATGGTCGCCAGCGGCTACGGCACGTCGCCGCGGTGGCGCGAGGTGGGGCGCACCGCCCGCGTCGGCAGCTACCGGCCGAACCGGTGGGGGCTGTTCGACACGCACGGCAACGTCGCCGAGTGGTGCCACGACTGGTACGACCGCGGCTACTACGACCGCTCGCCGGAAGCCGACCCGCCCGGCCCCGACGTCGGCCGCCAGCGGGTGCAGCGCGGCGGGTCGTGGCTCGTCGGCGAAACCGCGGCGCGGTCGGCGGCGCGGTTCGGCGCCGGCCCCGCCAACGCCACCTCCCACGGCGGCATTCGCGTCGCCCGCACGCCATGACTCGCCGGCTCCTCCTCGTCGCGCTCCTCGCCGCCGGCTGCTCGCGCCCCGCGCCGCCGCCGCCCGCGCCCGCCGCGCCGCCGGTTCGCTTCCGCGACCACAACCTCGTGCTCGTCAGCTTCGACGCGCTCCAAGCGGCGCACGTCGGCCACCTCGGCTACCCGCGCGACGTGACCCCCACCATCGACGCCCTGGCCCGCGACGGCGCCACCTTCACGAACTACTACTCGGCCGCGTCGTGGACGGTGCCGGCGACGATGACGTGGTTCACCGGCGTGTACCCGTCCGAGCACCGCATGGTGAACAAGTTCGCCCGCTACACCGCCCGCGAGAAGACGCCCGCCACCCTCCGCGAGTTGGCCCCCGCGCTGACCACGCTCGCCGAGGTGCTGCGCGGCGCCGGCTACGCTACCGGCGGGTTCACCGGCAACGCCGGCGTCAGCCCCGGGTTCGGCTACGAGCAGGGCTTCGACACCTACTTCGCCGAGCCGAACCGCTTCGGCTCGTTCGACAAGAGCGTGCCGAAGGCGGTCGAGTGGCTGGAGGCGAACCGCGACCGCCGGGTATTCCTGTTCCTGCACGGGTACGACGCCCACGGCCAGTGCGAACCCGCCGGCGGCCTCGACTACCGCTACGTCGAGCCCGGCTACGACGGCCGGTTCGCCGGGTCGGTGCTGGAGCAGGAGGCGCTGCGCGAGGAGGGGCTGGCGAGCGGCAAGGTGACGCTCCGCGACGCCGACGTGCGCTTCTGGCGGGCCGTGTACGACGAGAAGATCGCCCGCGCCGACGACCGCTTCCGCCACTTTCTGGACGCCGTCCGCCGGCTCGGTCTGGAGGGGAAGACGGTGTTCGTTCTGACCTCCGACCACGGCACGGAGGTGTACGAGCACCGCCGCTTCGACCACGGCTTCACGCTGTACGACGAACTCGTCCACGTGCCGCTGGTGATCCGCGCCCCGGGCCTGGCTGCGCGCCGGGTGGCCGACCGCGTCGGCAGCATCGACCTGATGCCGACTCTGCTGGACCTGCTGGACGTGCCCGTGCCGCCGGCGGTGCGCGCTCAGCTGCGGGGGACGAGCCTGGTGCCGGCGCTGCGCGGGGAACCGGTGGCGCACGACGTGTACTCGGAGACGGACTACCGCGAGTACACGTTCAAGCGGTCGCTGTTGACGCCGGACGGGTGGAAGCTGATCGCGACGCTGGAGCGGGGGACGCGCGAACTGTACCACCTGCCGACGGACCCGGGTGAGCAAAAGGATTTGGCGGCGGCGGAGCCGGCGCGGGCGGCGGCGCTGGAGGCACAGCTGTTCGCGCACTTCCGGGCGATCGGCCACGACCCGGCGGCGCGGCGGTGGGAGGTGGGGCTGAACCCCGTCTACAACTCGCAGGCGAAGTGACGGGCCGGGTCGCGGCGTACACTTCCCGCATGGGCACCGCCACCGCCGCCGGGCCGGACGACCTCGCCGCCGCCTGCCGCGCCCTCGCCTCCACCCGCCCCGCCCTCGCCCGCGACGACGCCGCCCGCCGCTTCCTCGACCTCCTCCGCTCCGGCGAGTTCGACCCCGCCGGGCTGTTCGTCACCCGCGGGGCCGGCGGCACCGTCCGCGGCGCCGTGCTGGCGCAAACCCTTCCCGGCGCCCTCGGCATCCTCTTCCCGCCGCGCACCACGCCCCACCGCCCCGCCGACGCCGAGCCGCTGTTGGCCGCCGCGCTGGACTGGCTCCGCGGCCGCGGCGTGAAGGTGTGCCAGTCGTTCGCCCCCCGCGGCGACCGGGCCGACGAGCCGACGCTCGCCCGCGCCGGCTTCCGCCACGTCACGGCCGTCGTCCACCTGCGGCGCGAGCGGCGCGACGACCCCGAGCCGGCCGGCGCGCTGACGTTCGAGCCAGTGGACGACGCGAACCGGGCGGCGTTCACCGCGGCGCTGCTGAGAAGCCACGACGGCAGCCTCGACTGCCCCGAGCTCACCGGCACACGCACCGAAGCCGACCTGCTGGCCGGCTTCCACGCCCCGCCGCCGAAGCGGCCCGACTGGTGGGCGCTGGCGCGGCACGGCGGCGAGGCGGTCGGCGTCGTGCTGCTCGAACCGGGCACCGAGATCGGCGCCGTGGAGCTGAGCTATTTGGGGCTGGTGCCGGCGGCGCGCGGGCGGGGGTGGGGCGAGGGGCTGCTGCGGTTCGCGCTGCGGGCCGCCGGCGACGCCCGCGCGCTGACGCTGAGCGTGGACGCGCGGAACGGCCCCGCGCGCCGGTTGTACGAGCGGCACGGGTTCCGCGAGGCCGACCGCCGCGAGGTGTTCCTGTGGCGCGACGGCGACGCGACTTCAGTCAAACTTCCCGGAATCGCCTGAGCTCGCGCCCGGGGCGGTGTTCTCACCCGGGTACGCGGGTGTTCCCGCCTGCGGTGCGGGTCCGGTGGTGCCGCCCGTGCCGCGGGCGCCACGCGCGCCCGGCGCGCCGCCGGGTGAGCTCGCGCACGAGGCGTTGGCGCCCCGGTTCGGGGCTGCATAGTGGAGTGTGTCCCCGGAGCATCGTCGGGGGTCACGCCCGCTCGCCGGCGGGGCAAGGACGTCCGCCGTGCTGCTGGGGGTTCGTCGTGTCGGCCCGTTCGTCGCAATCCCCCCGACCCCCCGCGGCCGCACCGGCCCCGCCCCCCGCCCTCGACAAGGCGGTGGCCGACGCCGTCGCCGCGCGGATCGGCGCCGAGCGCTTCGCGCTGTGGTTCGCCGCCCACGTCCGGTTCGTCGGCCTCGGCTCCGAACTGGTCGTCGTCGCCCGCAACGACTCCTGCCGCGACTGGATTGAGCACACGTTCGGCCAGGCCGTCCGCGCCGCCGCGGCCGAGGCCGCCGGCGCGCCGCTGCCCGTGCGGTGGGTCGTGGACGCGGAGGCCTTCGCGGAGCCGGTCGGAACGAAATCCGAAGCGCGAGACCCGAAACCCGACCCCCCGGGCGCCAAGCCCGACGCGCCGCGGACGCGCACCGATTCCGGGAGCCGGCCCGCACGCCCGCAGACGGACCTGTTCGGCGACCCGGTCGAGCCGCGGCGGGCGAAGCCGAAGCGGGCCGACCCCGAGGCCGTCGGGTTCGACCTGGCCCCGCGCGCCGGGCGGCGGTGGAAGAAGCTCGACGACTTCGTCGTCGGCCCGTGCAACCGGGTGGCACACGCCTCCGCCGCGAGCGTCGTCGAAGACCCCGCCCAGGGCGCGAACCCGCTGGTGCTGCACGGCCCCACCGGCGTCGGCAAGACGCACCTGCTCGAGGGCATCTTCCTCGGCCTGCGGCGCGCCGGCGAGCGGCCGTGCTACGTCACCGCGGAGGAGTTCACCACGCGGTTCGTGCAGGCGTCGCGGCTCGGCAAGATGGGCTCGTTCCGCCGGCAGTTCCGCGAGTGCTCGGCGCTGCTGCTGGACAACCTGAACTTCCTCGCCACCAAGCGGGCCACGCAGGAGGAGTTCCTCAACACGTTCGACGCGCTCGTGGCCGACGGCCGGCAGGTCGTGGTGACAACCGACTGTCACCCGCGGCTGGCGGACGACCTGCTGCCGGAGCTGGCCGACCGGCTGCTCGGCGGCGCCGTGTGGGGGCTGCTCCCGCCCGACCCCGAGACGCGGCTCGGCATCCTGCGGAAGAAGTCGAGCACGGCCGGGCCGCCGGTGCCGGACGCGGTGCTCAAGTACCTGTCGAGCCACCTGCGGGGGAACGTCCGCGAGCTGGAGGGCGCGGTGAACAGCGTCCGCCACTACGCGAAGGTGACGGGCCGACCGGCCGACACGTCGCTGGCCCGCGAGGCGCTCGGCGATCTGCTGCGGCACGCGGTCCGGGTGGTGACGGTGCCCGACGTGGACGCGGCCGTGTGCACGACGCTGCGGCTGGCGACGGGCACGCTGCAATCCAAGGCGCGGACGTGGGCGGTGACGCACCCGCGGATGGTGGCGGTGTTCCTGTGCCGCAAGCACACCGCGGCGACGTACGGCGAGATCAGCAAGCACTTCGGGGCGAAGACGCACAGCACGGCGGTGGCGGCCGAGAAGAAGGTGCGGGCGTGGCTGGCGGCCGACGCCCGGGTGGCGATCGGCGACCGCGACTGGCCGGCGAAGGAGTTGGTGGACCGCGTCGAGCGCGAGCTGCAACGCTGAGGCGGCGCAACGAGGATGGCCACAAAAAGGCACGAAAAGACACAAAAAGGAAGGCTAAACCAAGCCTGAGTTCAGGGTTTGGTCGGCCTTCCTTTTGTGTCTTTTCGTGCCTTTTTGTGGCCATCATTCCGTGTCTTCGTCCTCGCCCGGCGGCTTCGGCGGCGGCAGGTCTTCCGGCATCCCGCCGGCGAACGCCTGCCTGGCGTGCTTGTCGCGGATCGCCTGGTCGGCGCTCGGCCCGCCGCGGCGCCGCCGGTCGCCGTCCGGGTGGACGAACGGCTTGCCGGGCACGGGACCCTTCTTCGCCGCCTTCCGCTTCTGCTTGTCCGACGCCATGACGCGCCCCTTCGGGGGAAATGACCAAGGACCAATGACCCACCAATGACCAAGGAAGACGGCCGGGGGTTCGCGGCTCGGGTCTTTCCCTTGGTCCTTGGTCCTTGGTCATTCCTGACAGAATCGCACCCGGAACGCGGTGACGACCTCCCGCAGCGGGTCGTCGAGTCGCGCCAGCGTCGGTTGCGCGATGGCCGCCGGGACGCCGCCGTAGAACGCCTCCGCCACCGCGCCGGCGACCGCCGCCATCGTGTCCGCGTCGCCGCCGAACGACACCGCCAGCCGCACCGCGTCCTCGAAGCCGGTCGAGTCCAGGAACGCGATCAACGACTGCGGCACGGAGCCGGCGCACGACACGTCGAACTTGTACGCCGGCCGCAGCCCCGCGACGGTGCCGGACAGGTCGTAGCCGAACAGGCTCTGCACGTCGGCGCGGATGCGGTCCTTCGACTTGCCGGTGCGCGCCAGGAACACCGCGGCCGCGACCGCCTGCGCGCCGCGGACGCCGTCCGGGTGGTTGTGCGTCACCGCCGCCGAGCGCTCGGCCTCGTTCAGCACGTCGGAGAGGGTGTCGAACGCCCAGCCGACGGGGGCGACGCGCATGGCCGAGCCGTTGGCCCAGCTGCCGTAGGGCGCGCGCTGGCGCTCCTGCGCCCACTTCACGAACGTGCCGCCGTACCCGGCCGCGGGGTAGCGGTGGTAGTAATCCTGGAACGCGCTGGTGTAGTCGCCGCCGTGCAGGAGCACGTCGGCGACGGCGACCGAGAGCACGGTGTCGTCGGTGAACCGGGCCTTCGGCGGGAACAGGTCGAAGTGCGTGGTCTTGGTGCCGGCCTTCTCGTGGACCGAGCCGATCACGTCGCCGGCGATGCCGCCGAGCATGGTTCGCCCCCGCGTGGTGTGGGGGAAGCATACCCGCCGGCCGCGGGGGCGTGCAGTGTCGGTAGGGATGAAGGTCCACCCGCCGCGGCTGGTGGGCTTCGCCCCTTACGCCGTCCCCAACTCGGCCAGGATGGTGGCGGCCTTGTTGGCGTCGGCGACGGTGTCGAAGGTGGCGTAGCCGATGAACTTGCCGCTGATGACCGACAGCACCAGCCCGTGCAGGTTGATGCCGGCCAGCTCCCAGGCCAGCGTCAGCCGGCCGCTCAGGCCGGCCTTGTCGTCGCCCTCCACCCGCATGACGATCGGCTCCGGCACCTCGTGGAGCCCGGCCTTCTTCGCCGCGGCGAGCTGTCCCTGCCCCTGGATCGGGGCAACGTACAGGTCGCCCATCCCCGCCTTGGTCGCCGACCGCTGGCTGTACACGTATTCGAGGTGCGCGCCGCTCTCGGCCAGGGTCTTGAGCTTGCCCGAGATCCCGCCCGGCTTGTCGTCCACTTCCCCGTGGAAGATGTGGACCCGCTGCATCTTAAAGCTCATCGGAGGCACTCCTCGGGGGGACCGGACGCGGCCCCATCACGGGATGATACCCCTGGCGGCGGGGGTTGGAAACGGGTACGTTTTCGGAATCAGGGGGACGCGGCCGGCGCCGCGTGAAGGGGCGAAGGGGTGAAGGGGTGAAGGGGTGACGAAAACCACCTGTTCGTCACCCCTTCACCCCTTCACCCCTTCACCCCTTCGCCCCTTCACGCGGCACAAGAAAGCGGCACGATGATACTTCGCCTTCTACCCTCCACGGGCCTCGCCGCCGTCGCCCTCGTGCTGGCGTTCGTCCCCGCCCCGGGCCGCGCCGTGCAGCCGCCCCCGCGCGAGGCGCCGCCCGCCGAGCCGCCGCCGACGGCGACCGTCGTGTACCGCAACCTCACCCTGTACACCGCCGCGGCCGGCGCCGACGCGCCGATCCCGAACGCCGTGCTGATCGTGAAGGACGGCAAGGTGCTGTATGCCGGCCCCGCCGCCGCCGCGCCCGCGCAGCCCGCCGACCCCGAGGTGCGCGACCTGGCCGGCGCCGTGGTCATCCCCGGTCTCGTGGACACGCACTCGCACATCGGCCTGTTCGGCCGGCCGGGCGTCGGCGCCAACGCCGACGGCAACGAGATGAGCGGCCCGGTGCAGCCCGGCGTCCGCGCCCTCGACTCGATCAACCCCGACGACCCCGGCATCCGCATGGCCGTCGCCGGCGGCGTCACCACCGCCAACATCATGCCCGGCTCCGGCAACGTCATCGGCGGCCAGACGCTCTACGTCAAGCTCCGCGGCCGCACCGTCGAGCAGATGGTGATTCTCGGCCGGCTGCCCGACGGCTCGATCATCCTCGGCGGCCTCAAGATGGCGAACGGCGAGAACCCGAAGGGGTACGGCCGCAACCGCAGCCAGGCGCCGTTCACGCGGATGAAGGTGGCGGCGCTGCAGCGCGAGCAGTTCGTGAAGGCCCGCGAGTACAAGGCGAAGCGCGACGCCGGCGAGAAGGTCGAGCCGAACCTCGACCTGGAGCCGCTCGTGGAGGTGCTGGAGAAGAAGCGCACCGTCCACTTCCACTGCCACCGCGCCGACGACCTGATGACCGCGGTGCGCATCAGCGAGGAGTTCGGCTTCGAGCTCGTGCTGCAACACGCCACCGAAGGCTACCGCGTCGCCGACATCCTGGCGAAGAAGCGCATCCCGGTGTCGCTGACGCTCATCGACAGCCCCGGCGGCAAGCCCGAGACGATCGGCCTCCTGGAGGAGAACGCCGCGGTGCTGGCGAAGGCCGGCGTGACGGTGACGATCAACACCGACGACAGCATCACCGAGTCGCGGTTCTACCTGCGCACCGGGGCGATCGCGCTCCGCGGCGGGCTCCCCGAGATGGACGCGCTGCGGGCGCTCACGTCGAACGCGGCGAAGCTATTGCACCTCGACCACCGCCTCGGCTCGCTGGAGAAGGGGAAGGACGCCGACTTCGTGGTGCTGTCCGGCCCGCCGTTCTCGACGTACACGCAGGTGCTCGAAACGCACATCGACGGCCGCAAGCGCTTCGACCGCAGCAAGAAGGCCGACTGGGTGTACCAGGCCGGCGGGTTCGCGCTGCCGGACGCGGCGAAGGAACTGCCGGCACCGTTCGCCCCGACCGCGGCCCCGAAGGCGGGTCCGAAGGTGAATGTGCTTGAGGGGCGGGAGCCGAACAACTCGAAGAAGCTGGTCGTGCTAGCCGGCCGCATCCACACCGCCGCCGGGCCGCCGATTGACGGCGGGTCGCTCCTGATCGTGAACGGGAAGATCGCCGCCGTTCTCCGTGGTGACCCGCAGATTCCCGCCGACGCCACGGTCCTCACCGCCAAGGAGGTGACGCCCGGCCTCATCGACCCGTTCACCACGGCCGGCCTCAGTGGCGCGTGGAACCTGCCGCAAGACCAGGACCAGGACGAGCCGTCGGACCCGAACCAGTCCGACCTGCGGGCGCTCGACGGGTTCAACGCGAAGGAACCCCTCCTCGACTTCCTGCGGGCGCAGGGGACCACGATCGTGCACTCGACGCCCGGCCGGGTGAACCCGATCGCCGGCCGCGGCGGCGTGTTCCGCAGCGACGGCATGACGGCCGAGGGCGCGGCGCTGGTACCGGTCGGCGCCGTGATCGTAAACCTGGGCGAGGAGCCGAAGGCGGCGAAGGGGAAGGCGCCGGGCACGCGCATGGCGACAGCCGCGCTCGTGCGCCGGGCCTTCGCCGACGCGAAGGCGTACGGCGCGAAGCGCGCCGCCGACGCCAAGACGCCGCAGAACGCGAAGCACGAGGGGCTGCTGCCGGCGCTCGCCGGCAAGGTGCCGGTCTTCTTTGCGGCGCACCGCGCCGACGACATCGCCACCGCGCTGCGCCTCGCGGACGAGTTCAAGCTGAAGCCCGTGCTGGCGCTCGGCACCGAGGCGTACCGGCTCGTCCCCGAGCTGAAGAAGGCGGGCATCCCGGTCGTCGTTCACCCGACGATGCAGCGGGCGGCGTCGAGCCTGGAGACGATGCACGGCTACGTCGGGAACGCGGCGGTGCTCGCCGACGCGGGCATCCCGGTCAGCTTGTGTACCGGCTTCGAGGGGTACGTTCCGAAGGTGCGGGTGCTGCGCTTCGAGGCGGCGATGGCGGCGGCGAACGGTTTGGGGCACGACCGCGCGTTGAAGGCCATCACGGTCGAGCCGGCAAAGCTGCTGGGGATCGCGGACCGGTTCGGGACGATCGAGGTCGGCAAGGCGGCGGACCTGGTGCTGTACGACGGCGACCCGTTCGAGCACGCCACGCACGTGACGCACACGGTGGTCGGCGGCCGGGTGGCGTACAGCCGGGCGGAGTACCTGGCGCTGCCGTTCGAGCGGCGCATCCTGCCGCTGCTCGGCGGCGGCCCCGGCGCCGGCTGTTGCTTGGAGGGCTGGTAAAGAAGATTAACCACAGAGTCACAGAGGGCACAGAGGAAAGACAGAAGACCGAGACGGAACAGAGTTTGAAATCAACTCCTGTCTCCACTCCGCCTTTTTGTCTTCCCTCTGTGCCCTCTGTGACTCTGTGGTTAAATCTTTTTGAACTCCCACCCCGCGAGGCCGCCGTGACAGCTGATCCACTCGTCGCCGCCGCCGCCATCGCCCGCAGCCGGGCGTTCGCGCCGTACTCGAAGTTCCAGGTCGGCGCCGCGCTCGAAACCGCCGACGGCGCCATCGTCATGGGCTGCAACGTCGAGAGCGCCAGCTACGGCCTCACGATGTGCGCCGAGCGGACCGCGATCTTCAAGGGCGTGTCGGAGGGGCTGCGGCGGTTCGTGAAGGTCGCGGTCGTGACCGACACCGACGCCCCGACGCCGCCGTGCGGGGCGTGCCGGCAGTTGCTGTGGGAGTTCGCCCCGGACGCGGTCGTGCTGCTGGCGAACCTCAAGGGCGACGTGCTGAAGTTCACCGTGCGCGAGTTGCTGCCGGCGGCGTTCGACGCGGGGCAGCTGGGGGGGTAAGTATCACCCGTACCCGATCCCGCGCAGCAGCTCCGCCGTCAGCACGAACGGCGCCGCCGGGATCGCCCCCAGCCGGAAGCGCGGCAGCAGCTCCCGCGGCGTCGCCGGCCGCGGCTCGTCCAGCCACCCGCACGACCACGCCAGCAGCCCCACCACCGCCTCGGGCGCCACGCCCGCGGCGCGCAGCGCCGACAGGCGCGTGTCGCCGTGCCGCTTCGCCAGCCGGCGGCCGTCGGGGCCGACCACCAGCGGCAGGTGCGCGAACGCCGGCGCGGCCCATCCCAGCGCCCGGTACAGCAGTAGCTGCCGCGGCGTCGAGGGCACCAGATCGTCCCCACGCACCACCTCGGTCACGCCGGCGTCGGCGTCGTCGGTCACGACCGCGAGCTGGTACGCCGGCGTGCCCGCCGCCTTCCACACCACGAAGTCGCCGCCGGCGGCGCGCAGATCGACCCGCGTGTGGCCGCGGTACAGGTCGTCGAACGGCGGCGAGTCGGCGACGCGGAACCGCCACGCGAACGGCACCGCCAACCCCGCGGCGGCGGCGGGGGTGCGGCCGGCGCACGTCCCCGGGTAGGTGGGCGGCTCGTGCTCGGCGTGCGGGGCGCTGGCCGCGGCGGCCACGTCGGAGCGGGTGCAGGTGCAGGGGTAGACGAGGTCGAGTTGCTTCAGCCGGTCGAGCGCCGCCTCGTAGAGCGGCAGCCGGCGCGTCTGCACGACGGGCTCGCCGTCCCAGTCGAGGCCGAGCCAGCGGAGGTCGTCCTGCGCCTGCTCGGCGGCCCCGGCCTTCACGCGCGGCGAGTCGATGTCCTCGATGCGGAGCAGCACGCGCCCGCCGGCGGCGCGGGCGCACAGCCACGCGGCGAGGTAGGTGCGGGCGTTCCCGAGGTGCTGCGCGCCCGTCGGCGACGGGGCCAGCCGCCCGACGGGCGGGAATGACGAATGACGAATGACCCACCACTGACGAAGGAAGACGGCACCGTGTCTTTCTTCGTCAGTGGTGGGTCATTCGTCATTCGTCATTTTTCAGAGGTCGGTGCGGTACTGCACGCCGTACACGGCGTCGCGGGCGCCGAGCGGCGACACCGACCGCACCACCCGCACCAGCACCGCCAGCCCGGCCGCCTCCGGGACGGCGTCGAACTCCAGGTACGCGTACTTCGTGGCGATCGGCTCGCTTGCCGAGAACGCCAGCCCGCCGACGGACACGTCCACGCACGCGGCGCGGACCGCCGCGTCGGCCGTGCCGTCCGAGTGGAGCGGGTGGACCGTCACCGGCAGCGTCGTCGCCACCCGCGGGTGTTTGCGGCGGTCCTCGACGTTCCCGAGCTCCCGGCGGATGTCGGCCACCAGCCGGGGGATCACGTCGCTGGCGACCTGAACGAACTGGCGGTCCGGCTCGCCGGTCAGGTAGCCGGTAACGCACGCCTCGCCGACCGACTTCCCGGGCTTCGGCAGCTGCACCTCGACCGCGAACCCCGTCTTCTTCTTCGAGAACCAGCCGCCGCCCGCGGCCGTGCGGCGGAGGACCACCAGCCCCGGCTCCGGCTGCTCGACCGTCACCGCCCAGGTTTTCTGGAGGACGCTGAGCTTCAGCGGCACCACCTGCGGGGGGACGGTGGACGGGAACCGGCACACCCACGCCCCGTCGGCGGTGTGGCCGAGGTCGCCGGGCAGCTGCGGCACCCGGCCCTCGCCGGCCGCCGCCCGGACCACCGCGTGGGCGAAGTCGGTGCCCGACACCGCCGCCCGCGGCAGCGCTTCGCCGCGCAGCAGGCCGGCCGGGATGACCGACTTGATCGGGTTCACGCGGACCCGCTCCGCCGGCTCCGGCTCGGCCACCGGCAGGTCTTCCGGGGTCGCCGCGACCGGCGCGCGGGCGGGTGTCGGCGGCAGCGGCGGCAGCGGCACCCCGGGCCGGCTCCCGCCGGGCGGCAGCGGCACCCCCGGCCGGCTGCCCGGCGGCCCCGTTCGGACGCCGGGGTTCGACGCCCCGGGCGTGCCGAACCGCGTGCCGGGGGGCGACATCCCCGGCGTCACCAGCCGCGGCACCGTCTGCCAGGTGGCGTTCTTGCTCATCTCCCCGGTCCGCGCCGCTTCCCCGGACAGCGGCGGCTGCGGGTGGCGGCCGGTCAGATCGCCGGTCGGCGGCGTGGTGTCGATGACGCGCGCCGAGCGCGGGACCGCGGCGTTCCGCCCGGCCGGCGGGTCGTCCTCGGGCTGGTAGTCGGCCTCGCGCAGCGCGCGGGCGAAGGCGAGGCACGACGGGAAGCGGTCCTCCGGCTTCTTCTGCAGCGCCGTCCACACCGGGCCGCGGTCGCACGCCGGCAGCGCCGACACGTCCGGCTCGCTGGACACGTGCGCCAGCATCATCTGCTGCGGCGTCCGGGCCGGGTACGGGAACTCGCCGGTCAGCAGCTCGCAGTACACGAGCGCCAGGCTGTACTGGTCGGACCGCGTGTGGATGGACCCGCGGAGCGTCTCGGGGGCGACGAACTTCGGCGTCAGCCCGCGGCTCTCGCCGCCGCCGCCGAGCTGCGCCACCAGCCCGTAGTCGCCGACCTTCACGTGCCCGGCGGTGACGAACAGGTTGGCCGGCTTCACGTCGAGGTGCTGCAGCCCGTACTGGTCGGAGATCACGTCCAGCGCCTCGGCCGCCTCGATGAGGTAGCCGACGAGCTCGGCCCGCGGGATGCCCCGCAGGCCGGCGGCGCGGCAGTCGGCGAACCGGTCCTGCAGCTGCTGGTCGGCCAGCTCCATCACCATGACGAGCTCGCCGCCGAGGACTTCGACCCGCTCGAGGCTGAGGAGGAACGGGTGGCGGATCTCCTTGATCCGCTCGAAGGCGTCGAGCTCCTGGCGGAACTGGGCGGCCTCGCCGTCGAGGCCGGCGGAGACGAACTTGACGGCCTTCTTCAGGCCGCCGGGGGCGACGCAGGCCCAAACTTCGCCGAACCCGCCGCGGCCGAGGGGGCGGGTCAGGGTGTAGCCCGGGAGCGGCTCGTCGCCCGGACTGTGGGCGGTGGCGGCGAGGGCGGCATCGCCGCCGTCGGGGTCACGGGGCATGGGCGGGCCGGTCGTCAGGGGGTCGGTTGACCCAAGCGTAGGACACAATTCGTGCGACGGTCGGAATTTGCCCGCGACGGCGAAGTTCTGTTCCGGCCTGAACCGGCGGGGGCTCGGGGGAGGTGGGTCAGCCGGACCGGCGGGCGCGGGCGATGAGCTGATCGACGCTGTAGATGCCGGTCTTCGTGGGGTGCTCGGCGGCCTCGTTGCCGTCGTCGTCGTAGCGGAGGCGGAGCCGCGCGAGCAAATCGGCCCGCTCGGCAGGGGTGAGGTCGCCGACGTGCTGGAGAATGGCGTCCACGGTCATCATTCGCCCCCTGGTACGGTCGATTGTATACCGCCGGCCCAGCGGCCGCACCAGCCCGACCGCCCGGGGAACGCCCAAAGCTCGGCCCGAGTGTATTGTGTGCACGGCTCCCCCCGGGGGGTCAGGGCACGCAATGAGTGGATGCCACAAAAGAGTGTCGGAGCGACGCGGCCGCGTCGGGTCAGTCGAGGGGGGTGGTCTCGCCGCCGTCGCGGGTGACGGCGGCCCAGAAGGCGGACGGGTCGATGCCGCCGCGGACGGTCCGCACGGAGCCGTCGAACAGCAGGACGAGCATGCCGCCCGGGTGCGGCGTCTGGGGGAGGTTCGGGTCGCAGTCCTCGACCTGCGGGGCCACCTGGAACGTCGCCCCGGCGCGGGACGGCTGCGTGACGCCGTTGGCGGTCACCGGCACCACGTCGCCGTAGTAGGCGTCGGCGAACGAGCCGCGGCGGTGTCGATTCAGTTGGTCGTAATATTGATCGGGCGGTGCACCCATGACCGAGGACCCGATGAGACTATGGGAGAAGTTGTAACGGATTCCGGGGCCGCACCTTGCGTAATGTTCTCCGAACGCGATGGTCGCGGACGTCCCGTCGGGGTAGCCCTCCGGGAGGCGGTAGGCGGCGTAGAAGGCGACGAGGTTCGCGGCGTAGCTCGTATTACCCAGGCCATTCACGGTGTGAGACTCACGGATTCCGGCTGACTTTCGCCTGACGGGTCTTCTTCCCCTCGTCGAGCAACCGGGCCGTGGAAACATGTGGGCTCTTGTCCTTGATCCGTCGGGTCGCCGTCCTCGTCGGCTTCCGGGGCGGCGCTTTCTTGATCCTCCCAAGGTCGACCTTGCCCGCCCACTCGCGGAGGTGGCCGGCCAACTCCGGGCTGGGCATCGGACCGAACGCCTCCCATTCCGACGCGGGCAGGGCGATCATCATCCCCGCGTACACCATCGCCCACTCCAGCGCCAGGTAATACCCCGACACCTCCTCCTGCACCTTCTTCTCACCATGCACCGCCCGCAGGGCCGCCTTCAGTACGGCCAGCACGTTGTACGCGGCCACCGCCACGCAGAACCCGAACAGCGCGGCCCTGGGGTACCCCAGGGTGTTCACCTCACAGTTCAAGGCGACTGTCAACTCGTGGAAGGCCCCCTCGATCTTCCACCGCTTGAGGTAGATCTCGGCCACCTTCTTGGCCGGCACCTTCGCCGGCAGGTTGGTCAGGATCTCCACCTCCGCGTCCCCGTCCGCGGTCGGCGCCCGCAGCCGCACCCGCACCTGCCGCAGGCGCACCAACCGCGCCCCACCCCAGCAGACCCAGACCCGCCGCTCGCCCACCCAGCCCCGGTCCGTCGCGACCTCGGCCCCGTACCCGGCTTCGGCCTCGACGCTCAGGTTCCCGTGGCGTCGGATGACGACGTAGGCCCGCCGGGCGGCCACCTCACACAGGAACTCCGCCGTGCAGAAGTTGCGGTCCGCGACCCACACGTCCCGCTCCCGCACCAGCGGCACAATCTGGTCGATCAGCGCCCGCTCCTGGGTGTGGGCGTCCTCGCACGGGACGATGTCGGTGACCAGCATCAGGGCCGGGTCGAGCACGACCAAACTCTGCCCGGGCAAGGGGCCGGCGGTGTGCCCCCGGGTGACGCCCAGCCGCCGCTGGGTGGCGGCCAGGTGGTTGCCGTCGAGGACCCGCACCCGGTAGCCCGGCAGCAGGCTCTTGCACCCCCCGCCCAGCGCGGTGATCAGCCCCTCGCACCGGCCCGACACGTGCGCGACCAGCCCCGCGGACACGCCCGTCTCGATGTTCCGGAGCTTGTCGTAGACGCACTTGAGGGTGACCGGGACGCGGTCCCGCAGGTGCCGGTAGGCGGCCTGGACGTGGAGGGCCTTGCCGCCGACCACCAGGGTCATCAGATCGACCGTCGTGGAGAACAGCAACTCCCGGGTGTACCCGCGCTCGGCGGTCCGGTCGAACAGCGCGTCGAGGGCCGAGGCCGAGAGGGCGTGCTCGATGGTCGCCCGGGACATCACGCTGAGCGGGCTCTCCTCTAGGAACCGCTCGAAGACCCCACCGAACAGCATGGGCGCGCCCTCTCCCTGGCTTGGCCAAGTCCCTGCCAGCGGACGGCTTACGACCGGGATGCGTCACCGTGAATGGCCTGCTCGTATTACCCCAACCGGATTGTTCGTCCGGGATCGGGTAGGTGATCACGAACCGCGTCGGGTCAGCTGGGCTGAGGAAGAACGCGACGTGCGGGCCGTACTGCTTCTCCGGCGCGACGAAAGGTGTGACCTCGTTGAGGGGTGATCCGCTCCGGTGGTCCAGGTCTCCGATCAAGTTGTAACTCGGCACGCGACCGCCCCGGCACTCGACCCACTGGTGTAGCCCCAGCCCGATCTGCCGCAGCTTGTTGGCACTCTGCGCGCGGACGGCCGCCTCCCGGACCTTCTGAACGGCAGGAAGAAGGAGGCCGATCAGCACGGCCAGAATCGCGACGGCGACGAGGAGTTCGAGCAGGGTGAGGGCGGCCCGCCGGTCGGTCGGCTTCGTCCGTGCCATTCCCGCTCCTTCGGCTCGCTCGCGGTGGCCGGGCGGGAGGTGAACCGCGAAAACACCTGTCCGCCGCCCACTGCCGTGTTGTACCCGCGCGGCGCGGCCGCCCACAAGGCCGCGCCCCCGAGCCCAGGAACGTGCCCATGTCGCGCAAGCCGTCGGTCCTCATCACGGGCGCGTCGGGCGAGATGGGGCACGGCCTCATCGAGCGCCTCGCCGCCGCCGAGCCCGACCGGCCGGTCGTCACCCTCGACGTGAACCCGCTGCCGCCCGAGGTCGCGCCCAAGGTTCGCGCCCAGATCGTCGGCTCCATCCTCGACCGCGAGGTGCTCGACCGTGTCAACGCCGAGTACGAGGTCGATCGCGTCTTCCACCTCGCCGCGCTCCTCAGCACCCGCAGCGAGTTCAGCCCGGCGCTGGCCCACAAGGTGAACGTCGAGGGCACCCTCAACCTGCTGGAGTTCGCGCAGAAGGAGGGCGAGAGCCACGGCCGGCCGGTCGTGTTCTTCTACCCGTCCAGCATCGCCGCCTACGGCCTGCCCGACCTGCCCACCAAGGCGCAGGCCGGCCGCGTCGCGGAGGACTTGTTCAACGTGCCGACGACGATGTACGGGGCGAACAAGCTGTACTGCGAACACCTCGGCCGGTATTACGCCCGCCACTACAAGCAGCTGTCGGCCGGGCCGTCGGCGGCGAAGGTGGACTTCCGGTGCATCCGCTTCCCCGGGCTCATATCGGCGGTGACGGTGCCGAGCGGCGGCACCAGCGACTACGCCCCGGAGATGATCCACGCCGCGGCGGAAGGCAAACCCTACGCCTGCTTCGTGCGGCCGGACACGCGCATCCCGTTCATGGCGATGCCGGACGCGGTGGACGCCATCTTCCGGCTGGTGACGGCCCCGCGCGAGGCGCTGACGCGGACGGTGTACAACATCGGCGCGTTCGCCCCCACGGCCGGGGAGGTGGCGGCGGTGGTGCACGAGGCGTTTCCGGGCGCGTCGATGACGACGGACGTGGACGAGAAGCGGCAGGGGATTGTGGACAGCTGGCCGGCGGACGTGGACGACGGCGCCGCGCGCCGCGACTGGGGCCACGCCCCGCGGTACGACTTCGCGGCGGCGTTCGGCGACTACCTGATCCCGACCATCCGCAAGCGCTACGGGGGCTGACGGCGGCTCGGCCGGCGTGGTAGAATCGGGTATTCACCCGCGAGCCGCCCGGCAGGTGACGACGTGGGCACCGAAGACACCGGCAGCCGGGGCGAGGCGGAGTGCCACATTCTGCTGTCGGAACTCTGCGGGCGGCGCGACCCGTTGTTCCGGCCTCAGTTCCTCGGGGACAAGCACCCGGCCCTCGACTTCCTGGTCATTCTGCTAGACCGGCCGGAGTTCTACTTTTTCGTCCAAGTGAAGGCCACCCGGCTGGGCTACACCAAAAACCCCCGGCGGCTGCGGGTGTCGTTGGAGCAGGCGGAGGTCGATCAACTGGTCGCGTGCCCGGCCCCGACTTATCTCGTGGGGGTGGACGCGGCGGCCCGGGGTGTCGGGTATCTCCTCTCGGTAAACGAGCCCCGGAGGCGGGTGGCGAGCCTGACGACGAAGTTCCCGATCGACAGCACCCTGCTGCTCGACCTTCAGGACGAAGTGGTCGCCTTCTGGACGACCCAACACACCCGGCTCCGTAACTCCCGGTTTCGTGAATAGGGGTGCGGCATGGCGACCGAAAAGCTCCCGTGGTTCGTGACCGAGCGGAGCGAAATCCTGACCACGCTGCTCGTGACCGAGCGGCCTGATCTGCGGCTCCTCCACCGGCGGGAGCGGGAGGACGGGGTGGACTTCGTGGTCGGGCTCGGCGGCGCGGCCGGGCTCGACACCCGGATGTTCGTCATCCAGGTGCGCGGGACGACGACGTCTGACCCGGACGAGTGCCGCCGGGCCGTAGACCACCTGATCCCGGGCGACCCGGCAGCCATCTTCGGGCCGACGTGCGTGTTCGTGATCGACGTCCGCGACAACCGGCACTTCTACGCATGGGTCGCGGCCCCGGCGGTCGAGCGCGGGCGGCCGGTCCTCCGGTTCCCCGAGGTGCCGGACTTCCAACCGCTCGACCGCGCGGCGCTCGACCAGATCGTCGACCGGGTTGCCGGCTGGCACGCCGCGCTCGCCCGGGTGCTGCAACCCGCGTAACCGCCCCGCCGGCCCCCGCCCCCACTTCGCCTTCCGCGCCGCGCCACGAGCGGCTATCATGCCCTTTCGCGCACGTCCGTTCACCGCCGAGTGTTCCGCCGATGGCCGACCGCAAGTTCGCGCACCTCCACCTCCACACCCACTACAGCCTCCTCGACGGGTTCAACCGCATCCCCGCCCTCGTCGAACAGACCGCCAAGCTCGGCATGACCGCTCTGGCCGTCACCGACCACGGCAACCTGTACGGCGCGATCGAGTTCTACACCAAGTGCCGCGAGAAGGGGATCAACCCCGTCATCGGCTACGAGGCGTACCTCGCCCCCGGCGCCCGCACCGAGAAGAAGGCGGCGCGGCAGGGCGACGCCTACAGCCACCTCACGCTCCTCGCCAAGAACGAGCAGGGCTTCCGCAACCTCATCAAGCTGTCCAGCATCGCCTTCCTCGAAGGGTTCTACTACCACCCGCGCATCGACCGCGAGGTGCTGGAGGCGCACAAGGACGGCCTCATCTGCCTCAGCGGCTGCCTCGCCGGCGAGTTCAACCAGTACATCCTCGCCGACAAGCCGAAGGAGGCGAAGGCGCTCGCGGCGTGGTTCGCCAGGCTGTTCGGCAAGGATTTTTACGTCGAGATCCAGAACAACGGCATCGGCCTGCAGGACCAGTGCACGCCGGTCGCGGTCGAGATCGCCAACAAGCTGGGCGTGCCGCTCGTGGCCACGGCCGACGCGCACTACCTGTGCGCGACCGACGCCGAGGCGCACGACGTGCTGTTCTGCATCAACACCGGCCAGAAGCGCGACCCGCGCAAGCGCAAGTACCCCGAAGAGCGGATGCCGAACCCGTACTACGTCCGCTCGCCGGACGACATGTACAAGCTGTTCCCCGGGTTCGAGGACGCCGTCGCCCGCAGCCAGGAAATCGCCGACGGGGTGGACATCCGCCTCGACTTCAAGAAGCGCCACTTCCCGGTGTTCCAGCCGCCGACGGGGATGACGCCCGAGGACTACCTGCGCCAGCTGTGCGTCGAGGGCGTGAGGGAGCGGTACGGCGACAACCCCTCCGACGCGGTGACGGCCCGGCTGGAACACGAGCTGAACACCATCAACAAGATGGGGTTCGCCAGCTACTTCCTCATCGTGTGGGACTTCGTCCGCTACGCGCGCGCCGAGGGCATCCCGAGCACGGCCCGCGGCTCCGGGTGCGGGGCGATCGTGTCGTACGTGCTGTACCTCAGCCACGTCTGCCCGCTGGAGTACGACCTGCTGTTCGAGCGGTTCCTCGACCCGAACCGGAGCGAGGCGCCCGACATCGACATCGACTTCTGCCAGGACCGCCGCGGGCTGGTGATCGAGTACGTGAAGCGGAAGTACGGCGCCGAGAGCGTGGCGCAGATCGGCACGTTCGGCACGCTCGCCGCGAAGGCGGCGCTGAAGGACGTGGGCCGCGTGCTCGACGTGCCGCTCGACCGGGTGAACGCGCTGTGCAAGCTGGTGCCGATGAAGGGGGCCATCGCCGCCGACCTGGACGAGGCGATGGCGTCGCCGGACTTCCGCCGCGAGTACGACCAGGACCCGCAGGTGAAGACGCTCGTCGACATCGCGCTGAAGTTGGAGGGCACGAACCGCAACGTGGGGACGCACGCCGCCGGCGTGGTGATCGCCAACGGGCCGATCACCGACTACGTGCCGGTGCAGCGGCCGCCGAAGAAGGGCGCCGACGGGTCGGAAGCGTCCGACGTGACGATGACGACGCAGTGGGAGATGGGCATCCTCGAGAAGGTCGGGATGCTCAAGATGGACTTCCTGGGCCTCCGCAACCTGACGGTGCTGGACAACTGCGTGAAGCTGATCAAGCGGACGCGCGGCCTCGACGTCGACCCGATGGCGTTCCCGCTGGACGACAAGGCGACGTACGACCTGCTCCAGCGCGGCGACGCGAAGGGGGTGTTCCAGCTCGAAAGCGAGGGCATCCGCGAGCTGCTGAAGCGGATGAAGCCGGACAACATCCGCGACCTGATCGCGGTGCTGGCGCTGTACCGCCCCGGCCCGCTGGAGGGCGGGATGGTGGACGAGTACATCGAGTGCAAGCACGGCCGCCGCAAGCCCGCGTACCCGCACCCGATCACCGAGCCGATCCTGGTCGAGACCCACGGGGTCATGGTGTACCAGGAGCAGGTGATGCGCATCCTGAACAAGCTCGGCGGCATCGAGCTGGCGCAGGCGTACGCGTGCATCAAGGCCATCTCGAAGAAGAAGTACGACATCATCGACGCCCGCAAGGCCGACTTCGTGAAGGGGTGCGTGGCCAACGGGCTGACGGAGGAGAAGGGCGCGGAGATCTTCGACCTGATCGTGAAGTTCGGGGGGTACGGGTTCAACAAGTCACACACGGCCGCGTACGCGCAGATCGGGTACCAGACGGCGTACCTGAAGACGCACTTCACCGCCGAGTACATGGCGGCGCTGCTGTCGTCCGAGATCGACGACGGCAACAAGCGCGACGTGATGGTCGACCACATCGCCGACGCCCGCCGGCTCGGCGTCGACGTGCTGCCGCCGGACGTGAACCGCGGCCTCGCCGACTTTACGGTTCACAACAACCGCATCGTCTTCGGCCTCACCGCCATCAAGGGGCTCGGCCGCGGCGCCGCCCAGGAGATCGTCCGCGCCCGCGAGCAGGACGGCAAGTTCAAGGACATCTTCGACTTCGCCGAGCGCGTGGACCGCCGCACCGTCCAGAAGGCCGCCGTCGAGAAGATGGTGCAGGCCGGCGCGTTCGACGCCTTCGGCAAGCGGGCGGCGCTGTTCCAGGCCATCCCGAAGGCGTACCAGTCGGCCGACGAGAAGGCCAGCGAGCGGAAGCGCGGGCAGAAGAACTTCTTCGACATGTTCGGCGACGGCGACGACGGCGCGGGGCCGGCCAAGGCCGGCACCGCCCACGGCCTGCTCGACGTGCCCGAGTGGCCGGACGCCGAGAAGCTGAAGTTCGAGAAGGAGGCGCTCGACTTCTACGTCAGCAGCCACCCGCTGGCGCAGCACGACGACCAGCTGAAGCGGTTCCGCACCCACGACGCGGCGCAGGTGCTGAAGCTGCCGACCGGCACGTCGGTGCTCGTCGCCGGGATGGTGACGCAGTTCCAGATGCGCACCGCCCAGAAGAGCGGCAAGCGGTGGGGCATGTTCTACCTCGAAGACTTCACCGGCCAGTGCAAGTGCATCCTGTGGAGCGACGAGTACGCGCGGCTGAAGGACGTGGTGGTGAACGACGCGGTGTTCCTGTTCGAGGGCGTGGTGGAGTGGCGCGAGGGCGGCAGCAGCGGCGACCTGATCGTCAAGAAGGTGCTGACCGTGGACGAGGCCCGCCGCGAGATGACGAAGAGCCTGCTGCTGAAGATGCCGTACACCGACGACCAGGAAGTGCTGCGGAAGCTGGACGCGGTGAGTTTGGTGCTGAAGCGGAACCGCGGGCAGACGCCGGTGTACCTGAGCGTGCGCGACGGGAACGGCCGGCAGGTGCAGCTGAAGGTGAGCGCCGAGCTGGCGATCAACCCGGGCACGCTGCGGGCCGAGGAGCTGGAGATGCTGCTCGGGCCGGGGGCGGTGCTGTTCACCCGGTAGGGGCGTAAGCTAGCAGCCCCGGCGAGCCGGGAGCGTGAGCGACCGGAGTCCGACGCCACTCGCGCCGCGTCGGACTCCGGTCGCTCACGCTCCCGGCTCGCCAGCACCACGCGAGACCCCATGACCCGCCCCCTGGCCCTGGTGACCGGCGCGAGCGCCGGGATCGGCAAGGAGATCGCCCGCGTCCTCGCCGCCGACCACGACCTCGTCCTGTCCGCCCGCCGGGCCGACGAGCTCGCCGCCCTCGCCGCCGAGCTCGGCGGCACCAGCTGCACCGTCGTCCCCGCCGACCTCGCCGACCCCGCCGCGCCGCAGCTCCTCTTCGACGCCGTCGCCGCCGGCGGCCGGCCGCTCGACGTGCTGGTCAACAACGCCGGCTTCGGCGACTTCGGGTACTTCGCCACGGCCGACCTGCCGAAGCTGCTCCGGATGGTGCAGGTGAACTGCACCGCGCTCACGGAGCTCACCCACCGCTTCCTGCCGGGCATGGTCGAGCGGAAGACCGGCCGGGTGCTGAACGTCGGCTCGGTGGCGGGCTTCCAGCCGGGGCCGCTGATGGCCGTGTACTACGCGACGAAGGCGTACGTGAACTCGCTGTCGCAGGCGCTGTCGAACGAGCTGGCCGGGACCGGCGTGACGGTGACGTGCCTGTGCCCGGGGCCGACGCGGACGGAGTTCGCGGCGGCGGCGGGGCGGCGGGAGGGGAAGTCGTTCAGCGTGGCGCAGCGGCTGACGGCGCGGGACGTGGCCGAGATCGGCGTGTCGGCGATGACGCGCGGCACGCCGGTGGTGGTGCCGGGGATGGGGAACAAGCTGCTGATCGCGGCGGAGCGGCTGCTGCCGCGCGGGGCCGTGGTGCGGGCGGTGCGGTGGATGCAGCAGAAGAGAATGCCTGAGGCGTAATTTGGAATTGGTCCGTTGAAATTTGGCTGACGAGCGGCTCAGCCCCGAGAAGTCGGTCCTGGGCCTGCCCCGCTCGTCAGCCAAATTACAACGGACCAATTACAACGGACGTCTCACGCCATCGCCACCATCACGCCGGCGCCGACCGGCGCCGTGGTGTCCATCGGGCTCGGGGTGTGCGTCAGCGCCTCGCCAGCCCGGCGGCGGACCTCGGCGTCGTCGTCCTCGACCACCAGCCGCAGCGCCGCCGCCACCTGCGGGTCGTCCGGGGCCATCTGACCCAACAGGGTCGCACAGCGGCCGCGCAGCTCGGGGTCGATGTGGCCGAGCCCCTGCACCACGGCGCCAAGCGCCGGCCGGCCCACCTTCCGCAGCGACGCCGCGGCTACGACGCGGGTGCGCGTCTCGGGCTCGCCGAGCATCGTCACCAGGCCGGGGGCCGCGGCCTGCGCCGCGGGGCCGAGGCGGCCGGACGTGCCGGCGGCGTCGCGGCGGACGCTCGGGTCCGGGTCGCGGAGGCAGTTCACCAGCGCCGGCAGCGCGGCCAGCGCGTGCGTGCCGAAGTCGCCGAGCGCCCGCGCCGCCCGCCGCCGCACCCGGGCGTACGGGTCCTTCAGCGCCGTCGTCAGCGCCGCCACCCGCTTCGACGGCGACACGGCCAGCTCGGCGAGCGCCACCACGGCCAGCTCGCGGACTTGGCCGTTGGGGTTCTTCTGGGCGTCGGTCAGCACGTCGAGCGCGATGCCGGTCTGCGCGTCGGGGAGCCCGTGCACCAGGATGGTGAACACGAGCTTGTGCATGACCTGCGGCGTGAGCGGTTCCATGGCGGCCGGTCGTGGTGCGGAGGGCGAGCCGTCGTGGCGTCGGCGGGTGTGAAACCTTAGCTCACCGCGCCGGCGGCTGTCGGGCCGCGGCCGCGGATTTTGCCCCGCCCGCAGAACCGGACGCGTGGGATTCGGCTCCCGCCTCATTTCCCGGCCCCCCGGCCGGAGAATGGGGGCGTCGGTACAACACCTCCCGAACCACACCCGGGGGTGATCATGGCCGGAGGCCAGCAGTACGTCGGGCTCGACGTCGGCGGGACCACGATGAAGGCGGCCGTCGTGGGCGACGACGGCTCCCCGCGCTCCAAGCCGGTCGTCATGGACACGAACCCGGAGCGCGGCCAGGACGCCGGCCTGGAGACGATGTGCGAGGCGATCCGCCGGGCCGTCGCCGCCGCCGGGCTCACCCTCCCGGACGTCACCGCCATCGGCGTGGCCACGCCCGGCCTCATGGACATCAAGGCCGGCCTGATCCTCGACCCGCCGAACCTCAAGCCGTGGAAGAACGTCCCGGTCCGCGACCACATCCAGGGCGTGTTCCGGATCCCGACCATTTATCAGAACGACGCGAACGCCGCGGCCTACGGCGAGTTCTGGGTCGGCTCGGGGCAGGAGGCCCGCAGCATGGTGCTGTTCACCCTCGGCACCGGCGTCGGCGGCGGGATCATCATCGACGACGTGATCCTGTCCGGCGAGCACAGCCACGGCGGCGAGCTGGGGCACATGCGGATCGAGATGCCGGACCGCGGCCGCCTCTGCGGGTGCGGCGCCCGCGGCTGCCTGGAAGCCTACGCCAGCGCCACGAACGTGGTCCGCCGGGCCCGCGAGGACATGGCGGCGTACCGCGGGGCGACGAAGCTGCGCGACTACTACACCGCCAACGACGACGTGCTGACGGCGAAGGTGGTGTTCGACCTGGCGCACGCCGGCGACGAGCTGGCGACGCAGGTGGTGGACGACACGGCGTTCTACCTGGCGCTGGGGGCGACGGCGCTGACGGCGGTGGTGGACCCGGAGATGGTGGTGTTCGGCGGCGGCATGGTCGCGGCCGGCGAGTGGTTCCGGGCGAAGATCGATGCGCAGGTGAGGCGGTTCGGCCTGCCGTTCCCGACGAAGTCGCTGAAGGTGGCGTTCGCGTCGCTGGGCTCGGACGCGGGGTTCATCGGCGCCGCCGGGTGGGCGCGGGCGGCAACGCGCGGCAAGGCGTGACGCCGGGGCGGGGTGCCCGGAATCAGTCGCGGTCCCAGATCGTGTCGTCGATTCCCAGGTCGAAGATGTCCTGGTCGTCGCGCAGGGCCACGACCGCCGCCGGGTCGGTGGGCAGCGGGGCGTTCCGCGTCCGGTCGGTACGGGCCTCGACGTGCCCGTCCAGGAACAGCACGTTGGCCACCTTCGGGTCCAGCCGGAAGTGCACCGTCGGGTAGCGGCGGCTCGGCGGCTCCATCACCGCCACCTCGATCGAGCTCGGCTGCCCCGTCGGCCGCGGGTCCGGCGTGGTGCCGGCGGCGTTGGCGAAGCACACCGTCTGCGACGTGCTCGCCACGTGCTCGATCCTCACCGGCTGCCACGCCTCGGGGCTCGTCGGCAGCGTGCCGTCGGCGGGCGGGGTGGGGGTGAGCGGGGCGAGGTAGCGGTAGTTGTAGCCGTACCCGCCGGTGCCCGCGTCGAACGTGACGAACACCTTGCCGGGCGCCCGGGCCGGGTTGCGGAGGAAGCCCTGGTTGTTCTCCACGAACGGCATCAGGTGGCCGCGGGTGTAGTCGATCTGCTTGCCGCCGGTGTCGCACAGGGCGAACCACCAGCGGACGTTGCCGTTCTCCCAGGTGCGGGCCGGCGGCAGGCTGCCGTGGGTGCCGGCGTAGTTGTGGACGGCGGCGCCGAGCTGCTTGAGCGAGTTGGCGTCGCGGGTGCGGTTGGCCGCGGCGCGGACCTTCTGCACGGCCGGCAGCAACAGCCCGACCAGCACCGCGATAATGGCGATGACGACGAGCAGCTCGATGAGCGTGAACCCGCGGCGGCGCACGGGGGAACCTCGGGTGACGATGACAGGATAGCAGAAGCCGAGCGGCCCGCGTGAGCGGGCTGTTCCGGTGCGGCCGAGAGGCGCTTCGGACCAGCCCGCTCACGCGGGCCGCTCGCCGGCCACGAGGCGTGCCGTCCGCCGCACCGCCAGGCGCGGGTGAGCGGCCGCTGCGGCGCGCACGTCGGCGGGGCAGCCGCGCTGGTACAGCGCCGCGCACATCAGCGCCGTGCCGAGGTTCGCGTCGGGGTCGGCGGCGCCGAGCGCGAACAGGGTGCGGCACTCGTCCGCCGTGAGGTGGGCGCGCTCCTCGGCCCAGTCGCGGGCGGCGGCCCACCGCCACGCCCGCGCCGACACGTCCGGCGCGGCCGCGGCGTAGCGGGTGAAGTCGGCCGCGGACTCGGCGCTCACGAGGCCGGCGGCGTACCAGCTGGGCGGAAACACGGCGCCCCCACGGTCAGTGCACCACAGCATACGCCGCCCGCGGCGTCGCGACACCGACGCCGCGACGCCGCGGGCGGCGTAAACTTCTCCGTATGCGCGCCACCCCCGACCGCGCCGCCGAGCTGGCGGCGCTCGACGCCAAAATCAACGCCCTCCTCCCGCCGCGCTACCAGCACTGCTACGGCTCCGTGCGCACCGGCTCGATGGGCTCCGCCCCGCTCACGTTCGGCCCCGACGGGCTCGTCGCGTGGGACCGCATCTGGACGACGTTCTGCGACCTGGCCCTCGCCGGCGGCCCGCCGCACCGCGGCACCCTGCTCGAACCCGTCGATCCCAAGAGCGTCGCCGCCGAGCCGGCCCGCTACCGCACCATCGCCGACGAGATCGCCCGCGCCTTCGCGCTCGTCACCGGGCTCCCCGTGCTGACCGACGAGCCGGGCTGGGTGGGCGTGCGCTGCGAGTCGGCGGACATGGCGGCGTGGCTGCTCGCGGCGGTGACGGCGGAGAACGTGACCGCCCGCCGCCGCGGCGACTGCCTCGACCTCCCCGCGGGGCCGCGGTTCGTGCTCGGCAAGGAGGTGAAGAACGTGGTGGTGGCGCTGGCGAAGACGTGCCACTACTGGAGCGGCCACATGCCCGACGAGTGGGTGGCGCGGCCGGACCCGCCCGAGCCGATCGGCCCGCCCGCGGCCCCGGTCGCGGACCGCGCCGCGCTCGTCGCCCCGATCGCCGCCGCCGGCTGGCCGACGGAGTCGAAGCGGTACGCGGGCTGGGTGGGGCTGGAGTGCGCGGACGAGGACGCGGCGGTGTGGCTGCTGCGGGCGGTGGCGGTGGCCGACGTGCTGGTCCGCCGCGAGGGGGCGACGGTGTACGTGCCGACGGGCGCGACGCCGGCCGAGGCGGAGCGGGTGGCCGGGGTGCTCACCAACGCCCGCGACCTGTGGGCCGCGCGCTAGTCCCCCAGCCGGCAGGCGAGCCACACCACCCGCAGGGCGCCGTCGCCGCGGAGCAAGTGCACCGCCTCGCGGACCGCCGCCGTGGGGTGGAGGCGGCAGGCGTCGGCGAACGCCAGCGGGTCCACGGCCTCGGCCAGCAGGAACGACAGCAGCTCGCCGCGCAGCCCGTCGTAGTCGCGCCGCCACCCGGCGGGGAAGCCGGCCGCCAGCCCGCGGATCAGGTCGGCGTCCGGCCCCGGCTCGGCCGGCGGGTGCGCCGCGCGGTAGTCTTCCAGCGCCCGCGTGATCAGGAACACGAACGCCCGCTGCGCCTCGTGCGGGCACCGGTCCAGCGCGCCGAGCGCCGCCAGCGGCCGGGCCGCCACCTCGCCGATCACGCGGCCGAGCGGCACCGGGTGGAGGTCGCCGCACCAGGCGTGCGGCACCAGCCCCAGCAGGCCGAACGACCCGAGCGTCTCGGTGTACCCGCGCCACGCCCGCGCCAGGTACTCGGCCTCGTCGATCCGGTCGAAGTGCGAGCTGTACCGGAGTTCGAGGTGGCGGAGCTTGTCGAGCTCGGCCCGGCACAGGTCGTAGACGCGCGGCGGCCGCAGCCACGCCGCCCACCCGTGCGCCGCCACCAGCAGGTCGAGCCACGCCGGCTCGTTCTCGTACGGCAGCGTTCGGGCCAGGGTGCGCAGGTCGGACGCGGCCGGCACCCACGCCTCGGACCGCCCCGCGGCGGCGACGCGCCACCGGCCGACGGTCAGCCGGTCGCGGCCGGCGGCGGCCGCCTCCAGCAGCCCGGCGTAGGGGCCGTGCAGCGCCGCGGTCGGGTCGGCGTCGAGCTCGCGGCGGTACAGTTCCGCGGCAGCGCCGCTCAGCCCGCCGGCCTTCAGTGCGGCGGCGAGCCAGTCGTGCCGGGTGCGGGTGGCGTCGAGGGCGGGGTTGAGGCCGAGGAGCCAGTACAGCCGCAGCGGCAGGTCGCCGCGCGTATCGCCGTCGTCGCTGAGGCGGACCAGCCCGGCGTAGGCCGCGGTCTCGTCGCCGGCGACGGCGAGCTCCCACAGCCGGTCCACGTCGTCGCCGCGCGCGGGTTCGGGCTCGGCCCGGCGTGGCGGTTCCGGCTCCGGGCGCGGCGCGGCGTCCGGCCCCGGGTCGCGCCGCGGCGGCGCGGCGTCCCAGTGGAACTCGGGCGGCGGGGCGAGCCAGCGGAAGCCTTCGAGGCAGGCCTCGTAGGCCTCGCGGACGCGGCGGAACTGCTCGGGCGCGTGCTCGGGCTTGAACCGCTTGATGAGGCGGGTGTAGGCCCGCTTGATGTCGATCTCGGCGGCGCCGCGCTCGACGCCGAGGACCGCGAACGGGTCGGTCGGCCACTCGGCGGGGTCGTCGGGCAGGTCGGGCATCAGGCAACCTTCGGGCGGCCGGGCCGGTGTCGGGTGCTTGTTAGGCCGGGGCGCAAGCCCCGTCCGGTATCTGAGCCCGACGGGGCTTGCGCCCCGGCCTAACGGCTCGCCGGTGCCCGTGTGGCCGAAGCCCGACGTCGAGCGGTAGTCGGACTACGACCAAGTCCCGAGCCGGCGGCAGGCCCGTGCGGTTCGGGCATCACGGTGTCTTACCGGCCGGCTTCCCGGCGGCGACCCAGTCGGCGTACCCGGCCGGCGGCCCGAGCAGCCTCCGGAAGCGCGGGGCGACGTGGTACGCCTGGTACGACTGCACTTCGGCCGGCGTGAACGTCGTCCGTGTCGGGGGCCCCGCCCCGGCCCGCCCGGGGGACAGTTGGCCCACCAGCACCAGTGCGATCACCGCCACGCCCGCCACCCCGGAGCAGAACAGGAGGCTCTGGTTGACCCGGTCGGCCAGGAAGCCCTTCAGACTCCACTTGTGCCCCCGGCGGCGCGAGCGTCGGTCCAGGACCACGCCCAGACCGTCCAGCGTGTCGTACAGGAACTCGACGAACACGACGGCCGTCGTCCGCCTCGCCTCGCGCTTCTCGACCCGGGCCCGCCGGCGGATCGCGGCGAGCTCGCGGACGAGCTGGTCGAGAGTCGTCGGCGTCGGGTCGTCGCCCGCTTCGCGGGTCACGTCGAGGCCGGATTCGAGAAGCCCAAGTCGGGCCGCGGCGGGTCCGTAGGCGGCCGCCGAGAGTCGGTCGTACCGCGCGCCCCGTTTCGCCGGCGGCAGCGACCAGTACGCCGCCGCGAACCCCTCGACCGCGGCGCGGAACTCGGCCGCGCGGGTGGCGACCGACCACGGCGCGGCGTCCTCCGGCGGCAGGAAGCCGACGGCCGGAAGGCGCGCCAACAGGTCCGCGCGGGCCGGCGGCATCGGCTCCTTTCCGTGGTGGTGGTTCACCGCACAAGTCCGCCGAGGCACCCGCACACCATGATGAACACGACCGCCACCCCGCCGAGGACGATCAGCGCCGTCATCGGCAACACGAACAGCCGGCCCGCCACCCGTTCCAGCCAGCGGCCGCGCCGCTCGCGCACCGCCGCCGCCTCGTTCGCCGCCAGCGCCGTGCGGAACGCCGCGACCGCCGCCGACACCGCCGCCGGGTCGGCCGTCGGCTCCCACGGCGGCACCCGCTCCACGCCCGCCCACGACCGCGGCGGCTTCCCGACCGGCCGCGGCCGCGCCCACGGGGCCACGTCCGGGGGTGGCACGAACCCCAGCGCCGGCAGCCGCGCCAGCAGCGCCGCGCGGGCGGCGGGGTCGGTCACGGCGCGAACCCCGCCTTCGGCCGGCCGAGTTCCACCCACCGGTCGTACCGCGGCGGCGGCCGCTCGCCCGGCCGCATTGCCTTCGACTGCTTCATGATGTCGTAGACCCTGAAGTCCTGCACCTCATGCGCCGTGAACCGCTCGCCCGTCGGCGACCGTCCCGCCTTCGGGAGCGGCGGGCCGACGGCCGGCGGCCCCACGTCCGGGAAGTTCGGCGGGTGGATCTGCGGGAAGTTCGGCGGGTTGAAGTCCGGGAAGTTCGGCCCGACGCCCGGCGGCCGCGTGTCGATCGGCGGCATCACCGGCGGCGTGACCACCGGCGGCCGGTACGGCGGTGGTTGGGACGACGACCGCGACGGCCCGCCGGCGGCGAAGATGAGCCGCAGCACGACGACGACGACAACCAGGATCGCCCCCGGCCCGGACAGGCAGCCCAGGCCGCCGGCCGCGGCGGGTGCGACGGCGACCGGCTGCGGGCGGCGCCGCACCCACGCCTTCGACTCCGCCACCGCCGCCACCGCCGCCGGCCGCTCGCCGCGGGTGAACCAGTCGAACAGCCGCGCGTCGAGCCGGGCCAGCGGCAGGTCGGAGCGGAGCACCGCCCGCGCCGCGGTCGCCCACGCCGTGCCGGTGCGGTCGGCCGCGGTCAGCCACGCGAGGCGGCGCGCGGCGCGGGCCGCCGGCGGCATCACGAACAGCTCCTTCACCAGCTGCGCGACCTCCGCGGCCCGCGGGTCGGCCTGCGCCACGGGCTCGACGCCGAGGCCGGGTTCGAGCGCCACCAGCCGCGCCGCCGCGGGGCCGACCGGGTCGTCGGCGAGTGCCTGCCAGCGCTCGCGCCGGTCGGCCGGGTTCAAGCCCCAGAACGCGGCCGCGAGCGCCTGCACGTCGGCGTCGAAGGCGACGTGGGGGTCGGTCGGCACGGCGGCGGGCGGCGGCGGGGCGAACCCGAGCCGCGGCAGCGCGCGGAGGACGGCGGTGCGGTCGGGCGGGCTCATCAGTTCACCCCCGCGGGGCGGCCGGCTCTCACCCACTCGTCGTACCGCCGCGGCACCGGTCTGTCCCACCCGTTCCGCTCGTAGGCGGCCAGCGCTTCCGCCTCCGCCGCGGTGAACGGGTTCGTGGGAGCGACCCGGGCGCGGGGTGGCGGCGGCCGCAGGGCCGGCGCCGGGGCCGGGCGTTCGATCGGGGCCGAGCGAACGGCGACGAAGAAGACGACGAGGGAAACCGCGAACAGGAGGCCGGCGGCGTACCCCACGACCGACGCGACCCGGTCGGCCCACTGCCGTCGGGCGCGGGCGCGGTTCTGGTATTCGACCCACGGGTCGAGCGCGACCCGGGCCGGCGGGTGCCGCGCGGCGAGGGCGGCGATCAGTCGCGCGTCGAGTTCCGCCAGCGCCGGGTCGGCGAGGCACGCGGCACGGCCGGCGGCGCGCCAGCGGGGGAAGCTCGCGGCGCACCCGACGAGCCACGCGGTTCGCCGCGCCGCCCGCGCCCGCGGCGGCACCGTGACCAGCTCGCGCGCCACCGCCGCCACCGCCGCCGCGTCCGACTCGGGCTGCGTCGCCGGCGTCACGTCGAGGCCGTCGCCCAACTCGGCGAGCCACGCCGCGGCCGGGCCGGTGGCGCGCGTGCTGAGTGCTTCCCACCGGGTGCGCCGCTCGGCCGGCGGCATGGCCCAGAACTCGGCCGTGAACGCCCGCACGTCCGCCGCGAACTGCGTCACCGCGTCGCCCGTGGGCACGGCGCCGTCGGGCGGTGTGAACCCGTGGCCCGGGAGCGCGCGGAGGAACGCGGCGCGGGGCGTCACTCGGCGTCCCCCGCGTCGTCGCCGGTCGGGTCGTGCGCCGACAGGAAGTGCCGCAGCATCTCCCGCGCGGACGCCACCGCCGCCGGCTCCTGCGACTCCAGCGCCGCCTCGAACCCGTCCAGCAGCTCGCTCAGGATGCGCCGCGGCTCGGTGGACAGCTCCTTGAACACCCGCTCGGCCCGCGCCAGCAGGAAGCGGTTCTCCGCCTCCTCGCGCGGGTGCGCCTTCAGCTTCGCCATCGCTTCCACCGCCGCCCGCACCTGCGCTTCGGTCAGCCCCTTGGCGTGCCGGGTGATGACGTGCGTCACCGTCTTCTTCGTCGCCACCACCGTCGCCTGCACTTCGAGGACGCCGTTCAGGTCGTAGGTGAAGCGGATGTCCACGCCCTGACCCGCGGGGCCGGGCGGGAAGCCCTTCACGTCGAACTCGCCGAGCAGCAGGTTCTCGCCGACGCGCCGGCTCTCGCCCTGGTACACCTTCAGCGTGATCATCGGCTGGTTCGGCGACATGGTGAAGTACCGCTTCACCCGGCTGATGGGGATGGTGGTGTTGCGGTCGATCACCGGGTCGAAGTAGCCGGCCTGGATGTCCTGGCCGAACGTCTTCGCCACCTCCACCCCGAGGGTGAACGGCGACACGTCGGTCACCACCAGGTCGTCCACGGCGCCGGCCTTCGCCACCAGCCCGGCCTGCACGGCGGCCCCGAGGGCCACCACCTCGTCGGGGTTGAGGCGGCCCTGCGGCGGCTTGCCGAAGTAGTCGGCCACGAGCTTCACCACCACCGGCATCCGCGTCGCCCCGCCGACCAGGATGACCTCGTCGATCTTGTCGCGGGTCAGCTTCGTGTCGGCGAGCGCCCGGCGGATCGGCAGCTCGCACCGGGCCAGCGTCGGCCCCACCCACTTCTCCAGCTGCTCGCGGGTGATCGTGACTTCCCGCGCCGCCGCGCCGTACTCGCCGGCCGCGTCCGGCACGCGGACCGCGGCGCCGTCCTCCTTCGACAGCCGCCGCTTGGCCAGCTCGCACTGCTGGATGAGCCGCGACACCAGCAGCGGCGTCACCGCCTCGGCGCGCTCGAACGACTGGCCGAGCCCCTCCAGCACGCGCGCCGCCATCGTGCGGGTGAAGTCCTCGCCGCCGAGCGACGTTTCGCCGGCCGAGGCGCGCACCTCCAGCGTGCCGTCGAAGATCTCGACCACGGACACGTCGAACGTGCCGCCGCCGAGGTCGAAGATGAGGAGCGTGCGGTCGGTGCGGCCCTCGTGGAACCCGTAGGCCACGGCCGCGGCCGTCGGCTCGTTCAGGATGCGCTCGACGGTGAGGCCGGCGATGCGGCCGGCGGCGAGGGTGGCCTTCCGCTGGCGGTCGTTGAAGTAGGCCGGGCAGGTGACGACGGCGCGGGTGACCGGGCAGCCGAAGTGCGCCTCGGCGTCGGCCTTCAGCGAGCGGAGCACGAGGCCGGACAGCTCCTCGGGCGTGAACGACTTGCCGCCGACGGTGTGGGTGTGGTCGGTGCCCATGTGCCGCTTGAACAGCGCGGCGCAGCGGTCGGGGCGGAGGACTTGCAGTTCCTTCGCCGCGGCGCCGACGAGCACCTTGCCGTCCTCGTCGACGCCGACGACGGACGGGGTGAGGCGGCCGCCGAGGGCGTTGGGGATGATGGTGGGGCCGTCGGGGCCGAGGTGGGCGACGGCGGAGTTGGTGGTGCCGAGGTCGATGCCGATGATGGGGTCCACGGGGCGGCTCCGGGCGGCCCCTGTGGGCGGGCGGCGGGTTGATTTTCGCCGCCCGCCGCGCGACCGTCAACGGGCGCGGCGCGCCGACAGACTCCGGCAAACGCGTTAGGCCGGGGCGCAAGCCCCGTCGGGATTGAGACACCCGACGGGGCTTGCGCCCCGGCCTAACGGCTGGCCAAACTCCACAGGCATACCCGCGGGGCGGCCGTTACATCTTCCCGATGTGGTGGATGATGCGGTCGGCGAACTCGGTGCTGCTCGCCCCCGCCCCTTCGCCGTAGCCGGGGAACTGGCGGGCGATGTCGTACGTCACGTACAGCTTCCCGCCCGGGCCGGCCTTCGCCGTCGCGTCGGCCTCGGCGAACGTCGCCTCGACCGCCTTGTTCACCAGGTTCGCCGCCTCGAACCACTGCAGGAACTCCAGCAGCAGCGCCCCGCTCAGCAGCACGGCGCCGGGGTTCGCGCGGTTCTTGCCGGTGTACTTCGGGGCCGTGCCGTGCGTCGCCTCGAACATCGCCGCGCCGTCGCCGATGTTCGCGCCGGCCGCCAGCCCGATGCCGCCGGTCAGCGCCGCCACCGCGTCGCTCAGGTAGTCGCCGTTCAGGTTCGGCGTGGCGATCACGCTGTACTCGTCCGGCCGCAGCTGGATCTGCTGGAACATGCTGTCGGCGATGCGGTCCTTCACCACGATCTTGCCGGCCGGCGCCTTGCCGCCGTGGTCCTTGTACACCTCGTCCTCGGTCACGATGTGGTCGCGGAACTCGGCCTTCGCCAGCTCGTAGCCCCAGTCCTTGAACGCGCCCTCGGTGAACTTCATGATGTTCCCCTTGTGGCACAGCGTCACGCTCGGCAGCTTCTTGTCCACGGCGTACTGGATCGCCATCCGCACCAGCCGCCGCGTCCGCTCCGGGCTGATCGGCTTGATGCCGATGCCGGCGCTGTCGAGCAGCACGTCCGGGCCGTAGCCCATCTCGCGCAGGAAGGCGACGAGCTTCTTCTGCTTGTCGGTGCCGCTCTTGAACTCGATGCCGCAGTACACGTCCTCCGTGTTCTCGCGGAAGATGCACATGTCCACCTTGTTGGCGTTGCGGTTCGGGGCGTCCACGCCCTGGTAGTACCGCACCGGGCGGACGCACCCGTACAGGTCGAACTTGAACCGCAGGTAGACGTTGATGCTGCGGAACCCGCCGCCGATCGGCGTCGTCAGCGGCCCCTTCAGGCCGACCTTGTAGTAGTCGAACGCCTTGAGGGTGTCGTCCGGCAGGTAGGCGGCGCGCTGGCCGTCCTCGGGGAGCGCCTTCAGGGCGTCGTCGGTGAGGTCGGGGCAGTACCGCTTGCGGGCCTCGTCGCCGGCCTCGGCCTCGAACCACACCACCTTCTTGGTGCCGCCGTACGCCTTCTTCACCGCGGCGTCGAGCACCTTCACCGCGGCGGTGGTGATGCCGGGGACGTTCCCCACGTCGGCGCCGATGCCGTCGCCCTTGAGGAGGACGACGATCGGGTCGTTGGGGATGGTCCACTTGCCGCCGTCGTACGTGACGCGGGTGCCGGACGTGGGGGCGGTGAGCTTGTCGTAGGTCGGGGCGGTCATGGCGGAACCCGGGGTGTGACGGAAGAACGGGTAGCTTACAGATGGGAACCGTTCGCGGCTTCGCCCCCGCGAGACGCGAAGCCGCAAGCGGCAGCGTCACCACCCGAGTTGCCGCTTGCGGCTTCGCGCTTCCCCGCGCAACGCCGCAACCGGCGGCGCGTAACCGCCCTGTAACACCGCGGGACGCGCGCCCTTCCCCCGCCGTCCGAACTTCGTCTATAAGACACCAGCCGTCGCCTCCCCCGGTCGAGGATTCCGTCATGCCCCGGTCGAAGCGCTTCCTCGCCGTCGGCGCCGCGCTGTGCGCCGCCGCCGTCGCCGCCGGGCTCGTCGCCACCTCCGACACCGCCGCCCAGCCGCGGCCCGAGCAGTGGAAGAAGGTGCAGGAGGCCGTCAACAAGGGGCTGCCGAAGACCGCCATCCAGGAGCTGGAGCCGATCATCGCGGCGGCGATCAAGGACAAGGCGTACCCCGAGGCGGTGAAGGCCGTCTGCACGAAGATCAACCTCGAAGGGAACATCCAGGGGAACAAGCCGGAGGAGAAGGTGGTGCGGCTGAAGGCCGCCATCGCCACCAGCCCGGCCGAGATGCACCCGGTGATGAACGCCGTACTCGCCCACTGGTACTGGCACTACTTCCAGCAGAACCGCTACCGCATCATCGGCCGCACCGCCGCCGGCGACACCACCGGCGACGACGTGACGACGTGGGACCTGCCGCGCATCCTCACCGAGGTGGAGCGGCAGTTCGACCGCGCCCTCGCCGCCGACGCGCGGCTGAAGGCGACGCCCGTCGCGCAGTACGACATCCTGCTGCAAAAAGGCACGATCCCCGACCAGTTCCGGCCGACGATGTACGACGTGCTGGCGTTCGACGCGCTCGGCTTCCTCTCCGCCGGCGAGCACGGGCTGACGAAGGGCGAGGACAGCTTCGAGATCGCCGCCGACAGCCCCGTCTTCGCGCCGGCCGCCGACTTCCTCAAGTGGCAGCCGAAGACCGACGACGCCGGCTCGCGGTTGCTCAAGTCCATCAAGCTGTACCAGACGCTGCTGACGTTCCACGCCGGCGACGAGAACCCCAGCGCCCGCCTCGACGCCGACCTGCACCGGCTCCGCTTCGGGCACAGCCGCGCCGTCGGGCCGGACAAGGACGCGAAGTACATCGCGGCGCTCGAGCGCTTCGCCACGGAGAACGACAAGCACGAACTCTCCGCGATGGCCCGGTCGCTGTGGGCGCGCGCCGAGATGGGCCGCGGCGACCGCGTGAAGGCCCGGCAGGTCGCGCTCGCCGGCAAGGCCGCGTTCCCCGACAGCCCCGGCGGCAAGCTCTGCCACAACGTCGTCGTCGAGATCGAGGCCCGGAGCATCCAGGTGAGCACCGAGCGCGCCTGGGCCGACCCGCAGCCGGACGTGCGCGTGACTTACCGCAACCTCAGCCGCGTCCACTTCCGGCTCGTGAAGGGCGACTTCGAGGCCCGGCTGCGGCGCAACCAGTGGCGGCCCGAGCAGATGGTCAACGACATCGATCGGAAGGAACTGCTGGCCCAGAAGCCGGAGCTGACGTTCACCCGCGACCTGCCGCCGACGCCGGACTACCAGGACCGCACCGAGGCGTTCGCGGCGCCGAAGGGCGTCGCCCCCGGGTTCTACTTCCTCCTCGCCAGCCCCGACGCGAGCTTCGGCGAGGCCGACAACGTCGTCAGCGTCTGCGACGTGTGGGTGTCGGACCTGGCCGTCGTCAGCCGGACGGAGCACGGCAGCCTGCGCGTCGGCGGGTTCGTGCTGAAGGGGAACCCCGGGACGCCGGTCGAGGGCGCGAAGGTTCAAATCTGGCACCGCCGGCCGCAGGGCGGGTGGGAGGCCGGCGAGACGAACACGACCGACCGCAACGGCATGTACGCCCTCACCGGCCGCCAGCAGCACGGCTACCTCGTCGTCGCCACGCACGAGAAGCAGCAGCTCGCCGGCGCCCACGACGCTTACCTGTACCAGCAGGCCAACGTCGAGCGGGCGCACGAGCAGACGGTGTTCTTCACCGACCGCTCGCTGTACCGGCCGGGCCAGACGATCCAGTTCCGCGGCGTCTGCTTCCGCACCCACTACTCGACCGACGAGTACAAGGCGATCCCGAACCGCGACGTGACCGTCGTGTTCAGCGACGTGAACGGCCAGGAGGTGGCGAAGCTGCAGGTGCGCACGAACGAGCACGGCTCGTTCTCCGGCAGCTTCACGGCGCCGCGCGACCGGCTCACCGGCCAGATGACGATTCACACGCCCGGCGGCCCGCCCGGCGCCACGCGCGTAGCCGTCGAGGAGTACAAGCGGCCCAAGTTCCTGGTGACCACCGAGTCGCCGCGCGAGCCGGCGAAGCTCGGCGCGGAGGTGAAGGTGCCCGGCAAGGCGGCGGCGTACACCGGCGCCGCCGTCGGCGGGGCGAAGGTGAAGTACCGCGTCGTGCGCGAGGTACGCTACCCGGCGTGGTTCTTCGAGTACTGCTGGTGGCGGCCGGTGCCGTGGCGGCCGGCGCAGGAGATCGCCCACGGCACCCTCACCACCGCGCCCGACGGCAGCTTCGACGTACCGTTCACCGCCGCCCCCGACCGGAGCGTGCCCGAGAGCGACGAGCCCACCTTCCGCTACACCGTGACCGCCGAGGTGACGGATACCACCGGCGAGACGCGCGTCGGCACGCAGAGCGTGGAAGTGGGCTACGTCGCGCTCCGCGCCACCGTCAGCGCCCCCGAGTGGCAGACGGCCGACGCGCCGGTCAAGCTGACGGTCGGCACCGCGAGCCTGGACGGCGCCGGCCGGGAGGCCGCGGGCACCGTGAAGGTGTACCGGCTGAAGACGCCCGAGCGGCCGGCGCGGGCCGACCTGCAGCAGTGGTTCCGGCCGCTGCCCGCGGGCGCGGCGCCGAAGCCCGACCCGACCAAGCCCGTGAGCTGGGAGCTCGGCGAGGTCGCGCACATCGCCGAGTTCAAGACCGACGGCAAGGGGAAGGCCGAGGCCGAGGCCAAGCTCCCCGCCGGCATCTACCGCGTGATCGTGGAGACGAAGGACGCCTTCGGCAAAGCCGTGACCGGCAAGGCGCAGCTGCTGGTGCTGGCCCCCGCCGCGGACAAGCTGAACGTGCCGCTGACGAACGTGGTGTCGTCGCCGAAGTGGTCCGTCGAGCCGGGCGGCATCTTCACCCTGTACTGGGGCACCGGCTACGAGAGCGGCCGGGCGTTCGTGGAAGTCGAGCACCGCGGCCGCACGCTGCACGCCTTCTGGACCGACGCCGGCAAGACGCAGACGACGCTGACCGTGCCCGTGACCGAGGACATGCGCGGCGGGTTCACCGTGCGCACCACCTACGTCCGCGAGAACCGCGGCTACCTGGAGACGCGGCACGTGGACGTGCCGTGGACGAACAAGCGGTTCACGGTGAAGTGGGAGACGTTCCGCAACAAGCTGGAGCCCGGCAAGCGCGAGACGTTCACGGCGGTGATCACCGGGCCGGACGCGAAGCGGGCCGCGGCGGAGATGGCGGCCACGCTGTACGACAAGTCGCTGGACGCCTACCGCCCGCACCACTGGCAGCAGGCCATCGGCCAGTTCCGCCAGGACCACTCGCGGGTGCAGCAGCAGTTCGAGAACGTGCCGCGGCAGCTGCACCACCTGGCCGGCCACTGGCCGAGCCGGACCGTCGGGTTCACGATGACGTACCGCGGCCTGCCGCCGGAGCTGACCACCAACTACCAGGGCTACGACTACTTCTCGCAGGGGCTCGGCACCGCCTGGGCGGCGAACCAGTACCGCGAGTTCGCCATGGCCCGCGGCGGCATGGCCGACGGGGTGCCGCTCCCGACGATGGCCCCGGCCGCGCCTCCCGGCCCCGCCGGCGCGATGCCGTCGGAGGCGCTCGCTGCCGGCGTCCCCGCCGACCGCCAGAACGCCCTCGCCGACAAGCGCGCCGGCGACGAAGCCGGCGGCGCGCCCGAGCCCGACCTGTCGAAGGTCGCCGCGCGGACGAACCTGAACGAGACGGCGTTCTTCTTCCCGCACCTCGTCTCGGACGCCGAGGGCGTCGTCCGCATGGAGTTCACCATGCCCGAGGCGCTCACCACCTGGCGGTTCATGGGCATCGCCCACGACCGCGACCTGCGCAGCGGCTTCCTCGACGGCGAGGTCGTGACCGCGAAGGACCTGATGGTGCAGCCGAACCCGCCGCGCTTCCTCCGCGAGGGCGACGTGCTCGAGTACCCGGTCAAGGTGTCGAACACGTCGGCCACCCGCCAGCAGGGGAAGGTGCGGCTGGCCGTCCGCGACGCGCGCACCGACCGCGGCCAGGACGCCGAGCTGGGCCTGGCCAACGCCGAGCAGGCGTTCGACCTGCCGGCCGGCGAGTCGAAGACGTTCAGCTGGAAGCTCACCGTTCCCGAGGGCGTCGGCCCGCTCACCTTCAAGGCCGTCGCCGCCAGCGACCGGCACTCGGACGGCGAGGAGGGCGTGGTGCCCGTGCTGTCCCGCAAGGTGCTGGTGCAGGAGTCGCTGCCGCTGCCGATGCGCGGCGCCGGGCAGAAGGACTTCGACTTCGCCCGGCTGCGGAACTCGGCGGGCTCGAACAGCATCCGCCACCAGTCGTTCACCATCCAGATGGTGAGCCAGCCGGCCTGGTACGCGGTGATGGCGCTGCCGTACCTGATGGAGTACCCGCACGAGTGCAGCGAGCAGACGTTCAACCGCCTCTACGCCAACGGCCTGGCGCGGCACATCGCCAACAGCGACCCGAAGATCCGCCGCGTGTTCGACCTGTGGAAGGGGACGCCGGCGCTGCAGAGCCCGCTGGAGAAGAACGCCGACCTCAAGAGCGTGCTGCTCGAAGAGACGCCGTGGGTGCGGCAGGCGGTGAAGGAGGGCCAGGCGCGGCAGAACGTCGGCATCCTGTTCGACGCCAACCGGCTCGACGCCGAGACGACGCGGCTGACCCGCCGCATGGCCGAGATGCAGTACCCCGACGGGATGTGGCCGTGGTTCCCGGGCGGCCGGCCGAACGAGTACATGACGCTGTACATCACCACGGGCTACGGCCGGATGCGGCACCTCGGCGTGAAGCAGGACGTGGCCCCGGCGGTGAAGGCCGTCACGGCGCTGGACGCGTGGATGGACCGCAACTACCGCGAAATCCTGCGCCACGGCCACCCGGAGAAGAACCACCTGAGCACGACGGTGGCACTGTACCTGTACGGCCGCAGCTTCTTCCTCGCCGACCGGCCCATCGCCAACGAGCACCGCGCGGCGTGGGACTACTGGGTGGGCCAGGCGAAGCAGTACTGGCTGCAACTCGGCCACCGCCAGAGCCAGGCGCACATCGCGGTGGCGCTGAAGCGCGTCAACGACGTGCCGGCGGCGCGCGGCATCATGGCGTCGATCAAGGAGCGGTCCGTCTCCAACGAGGAGATGGGGATGTTCTGGCGCGACCTGGAGCTGCAGCAGTTCTGGTTCCGCGCCCCGATCGAGACGCAGGCGATGATGATCGAGGCGTTCGACGAGGTGATGAACGACCAGCAGGCCGTCGAGGACTGCAAGGTGTGGCTCGTCAAGCAGAAGCAGACGCAGGACTGGAAGACCACCAAGGCCACCGCCGACGCCGTCTACGCCCTGCTCCTCCGCGGCGAGAACCTGTTGAAGTCGGACGCGCTGGTCGAGGTGACCGTCGGCAACCGCAAGATCGAGCCGCGGAACGTGGAGGCCGGCACCGGCTTCTACGAGGAGAAGTTCCTGCGGACCGAGGTGCAGCCGTCGATGTCGGCGATCACGCTGAAGAAGACGGACGCGGGCGTGAGCTGGGGCAGCGCCCACTGGACGTACCTGGAGGACCTGGACAAGGTGACCGTGTCCAACGAGGGGCCGCTGAAGCTGGAGAAGCGGCTGTTCCTGAAGCAGTACACGAAGCAGGGGCCGAAGCTCGACCCGTTCGCCAAGGCGCCGCTGGGCGTGGGCGACGAGCTGCTGGTGCGGATGGTGCTGCGGACGGACCGCGACATGGAGTACGTCCACCTGAAGGACCACCGCGGCAGCGGCACGGAGCCGGTGAACGTGCTGTCGCGGTACCGGTTCCAGGACGGGCTGGCGTACTACGAGAGCACGAAGGACACGGCGACGCACTTCTTCGTGGACTACCTGCCGAAGGGGAACTACGTGTTCGAGTACCCGCTGCGGGTGCAGCACCGCGGGGCGTACACCACCGGCTTCGCGGCGATCCAGTGCCTGTACGCGCCGGAGTTCAACAGCCACTCGGAGAGCATCCCCCTGGTGGCGCGGTAAGTTCCGACGCCGCTTGCGGCATCGCGTCGCCCCGCGCGACGCCGCAAGCGGGTTCACTTCTTGCAGGAGTGCCACGGCGCGCCGGCTGTTGCCTCACCGCCGCGCCGGGCCTGGCGCCGGCGGCCGATCACCCGGAGGCGGCGTCACTTCTTCTTCTTCCCCTCCGCCACCGGCCACGGCTCCACCTGCGCCCGCGCCGCCCACGCGGCGTAGCGCGCCGCCATCTCGCGCACCCGGTCCGGCTGCGCCGCCGCGAGGTCGTTCGCCTCCACCCGGTCGGCGGCGACGTCGTACAGCTCCCACGCGCCGCCGTGCTTCGCCACCAGCTTCCACGGCCCCACGCGCACGGCCCGGTTCCCCTCGTGCTCCCAGAACAGCGCCTCCCGCGCCACCGGGCCGCCCGCGAACGCCGGCCGCAGGCTCCGCCCCTCCAGCGGCGGCGCCCCCGCCGGGACCGTCGCCCCCGCCACGTCGTACAGCGTCGCGGCGACGTCGATGAGGTGGCCGGGGGTGCGGCAGAGCGTGCCGCGGGCCGCGACCCCGGCCGGCCAGTGGACCACGAACGGCGTGCTGATGCCGCCCTCGTGGACCCAGTGCTTGTACTCGCGGAACGGCGTGTTCGACACGTTCGCCCACCCCTCGCCGTACGCCACGTACGTGTCCGCCGGGCCGGGCATCACGTCCGGCCCCTGGCGCACCGGGAAGCCGTCGCGCGTCTGCGGCGGCACCAGCGCCGCCGGCAGCACCCCCGGCGCGATCGGCGGCAGCGACGGCGCCGCCGCCCGCGGGCCGTTCACGCGCCCCTTCGTCGTGTTACGTCCCATCGCTTCGGCGCAGCCGCCGTTGTCCTGGAGGTAGACGATCAGCGTGTTGTCGAGCCGGCCGGTGCGGCGCAACTCGGCCACGACGGCCCCGACGCCGCGGTCCATCCGCTCCACCATCGCCGCGTACACCTCCATGCACGCCGCCTCCCGCGGCTGGTTCTTCACGTCGGCCCAGCGGTGCGGCGCCGGGCTCATCTTCTGCGCCGGGTCGATCAGCCCCAGCTTCGCCGCCTTCTCGAACCGCGCGGCGCGGACGGGCTCGTAGCCGGCGTCGTACTTCCCGCGGTACTTGGCGACGGCGTCCGGCGGCGCGTGCATCGGCCAGTGCGCGGCGGTGTACGCCACGTACAGGAAGAACGGCTTGTCGGCGTGCTCGCGGGCGTGGTCGGCGAGGTAGCGGGTGGCGTGGTCGGTGATGGCGTCGGTGAAGTAATAACTCTCCGGCTTGTAGTCCGGGTCGGCGAACGGGGAGACGAGCGTGTTGTCGCGGCAGAGGGTGTACGGGTCGTAGAAGCTGCCGCCGCCGGAGATCATGCCGTAGAAGCGGTCGAACCCGCGCTGGAGCGGCCAGTTGTGCTTCGGGCCGGTCGCCGCCAGGTGGCGCGTGACGTGCCACTTGCCGGCCATGTAGGTGCGGTAGCCGGCGGTGCGCAGCACCTCGGCGAGGGTGCGGCTGGTGGGGCTGAGGTCGCCGCGGTAGCCGGGGCGGTTCCAGTCGGCCATCATGTGGCCCACGCCGGCCTGGTGCGGGTACAGGCCGGTGAGCAGCGACGCGCGGGTCGGGCAGCAGCGGGCGGTGTTGTAGAACTGCGTGAACCGCAGGCCGTTCGCCGCGAGGGCGTCGAGGTTCGGCGTGGCGATCTCGCCGCCGTAGCAGCCGAGGTCGGAGAAGCCCATGTCGTCGGCGAGCACGACGACGACGTTCGGGCGCGGTGCCTGGGCGGGCGTCAGCGACGCGGCGAGGACGGTGGCGAGCAGCACGGCGGTTCCCCGGAAGGTTGGGGCATCGTAGCCGGCGGCACGGCCCGGTACAATCACCGCGACCGCCGCACCCGACGGGCCGCCGATGGAAACCCAGCCGAGCGGGCAACCGCACCCGCCCCAGGACGCCACCGCCACGTTCCTGTCGCCGCCGCAGGCGGCCGACGAGGTCGGCCGGCTCGGGCCGTACCGCGTTCTCAAGGAACTCGGCCGCGGCGGCATGGGGGCCGTGTTCCTCGCCGAGGACACCACGCTGAAGCGCCGCGTGGCGCTGAAGGTGATGCTGCCGCACGTCGCCGGGGACGCGGCGCGGGCGCGGTTCCTCCGCGAGGCGCGGGCGGTGGCGGCGCTGAAGCACGACCACGTCGTCACCGTGTACCAGGCCGGCGAGGAGAACGGCGTCCCGTTCCTGACGATGGAACTCCTCGCCGGCAAGACGCTCGACGAGTGGCTGCGGCCCGACCGCCGCGCCACCCCGGCCCAGGTGCTGACCATCGGCCGGCAGATCGCCGAGGGTCTGGCGGCGGCGCACGCCGCGGGGCTCGTCCACCGCGACATCAAGCCGGCGAACATCTGGCTGGAGGCGCCGAAGGGGCGCGTGAAGCTGCTGGACTTCGGCCTGGCCCGCGGGGCCGGCGGCGGCGACCCCGGCCTCACCGGCACCGGCGACATTCTCGGCACGCCGGCGTACATGGCCCCCGAGCAGGCCCGCGGCCAGCCGCTGGACCACCGCTGCGACCTGTTCAGCCTCGGCTGCGTGTTGTACCGCATGGCCACCGGCCGCGTGCCGTTCCAGGGCGACTCGGCCTACGCGGTGATCGTGGCGGTGGCGTCCGAGGAGCCGGTGCCGCCGCGGGCCGTGAACCCCGACGTGCCGCCGGCGCTGGAGGCACTGATCGAGTCGCTGCTGGCGAAGGACCCCGCCGGCCGCCCGGCGTCGGCCGCGGCCGCGCTCGCCGAGATGCGGCGGGTCGCGGCCCGGCTCGACACGACGGAGAAGCTGCCGTCGGGCGACGCCGAAACGGTGGCGTGGCGCGACGAGTCGCGCGGGTCGCGGCGGTTCGTGATCGCCGGCGTCGCGGCGGTCGCGCTCGTGGCGGTAGTGCTGGTGCTGGTGTTCGGCCGCGGCCGCGATCCGGTGAAGGAGCCCGACGCGGCGCCGCCGGCGAAGGCCGGTGCGCCCGCGCCGGACCCGTCGGCCGCCGGCGAGCCGCCCGCGCCGGAGGTGCTGAAGGTGGTCGGGACGTGGGACCACACCCGGACGGGTGGGGTGAAGGCGCTGCTGGTGTTCACCGACGACGGCAAGGTGACCGGCAGCGAAGGGTTCCGCGGCAAATGGTGGCAGAGCGGCAAGTCGTTCGGGTTCGCCGGCGCCCACCCTGGGAAGGGGGCGCCGACGCTGAAGGTGAAGGGCGACCTCGACGCCGACGGGAGCACGTTCCGGCTGGTCAGCCCGAAGGGGACGATCGAGACGTGGCAGCGCCGGCCGTGACGCCGCCGCGGCTACTGCGACAGCCCGCGCAGGTCGAGCACCAGCGAGCCGATCGGCCGGGCCGAGGCCGGGCCGATCAGGTCGCCGCCGCCGGGCAGCGGCAGGCCCATCTCCACCGCCACGCACCGCTTCGCGTCGCCGGCCGCCGGGATCAGCCCCCACAGGCTCTCCGTCAGCGCCGACGCCATCTTGTCCTCCGCGGCGCGAACGACGCCCTGCACCCGGAAGCCCTCGTCGGCGTCGATCACCACCGCCGTGCCCGGTCCCGCCGACACCGCCGCCACCCGGTCGCCCGCCCACCACGCCGCCGTCGGCTCCGGCGCGTCCGACGGCCAGCGCAGGATCGGCCCCGTCTTCCCCTCCGACATGTGGGCCACGGCCCTCTCCTTCTTGCCGTCGGCGTCCGTCTCGAAGGCGTACACCACCCGCCCGGCCGGCGACACCGACAGGGCCAGCGACCGGCCCACGTCGCCGCCCAGCTCCGCGACCGCGCTGCCGCCGACGGCGCCGACCGCGCTCACCGCGTACACCGCGCCGCCGACCGCCACCACCACGCCCTGCCGGTTCGTCGTCACCGCCGTGCCGCGGCCGGCGACCACCTTCCCGGGCGCGGCCCGCGGCGGCACGAACTCGCCGACCTCCGCCTTCGTCGCCACGTCCCACACGTTCACCACGCCCGCCGTCGTGACCGTGACGACCTTGTCCGGCGGCTGCGTGAGGTACACCGCCGCCAGCTTCGCCGCCTTGTGCTCCGGCTTGGCCGCGAACGGGTCGAAGGCGTCGAGCTTCTTGGCCTTCTTCTTCACGTCCCACACGGTGACGCGGCCGGTGGTACGGTTGCCGATGGCGAACGTGCCGGCGTCGGCGGACAGGTCGCAGGCCGGGTCGGCGGCGCCGTCGCCGTCGGCCTCCACCTTCGCCGTCTCGCGGCCGCTGTCGGCGCTGAATAGCGTCAGCGTGATCTTCTCGCCGGCCCCCTGGAACCCGGCCGCCGACCGCCACGCCACGCCGATCTCGGCGTCGCGCACGCCGGGCGGGAAGAAGCGGCGCACCTCGGCGAACGGCACCGCCAGCGGCACCGGGTTGGACGCCGGCGCGGCCGGGTCCTTCGGCGCCGCCGGCCGCGGCGGGAACGTCAGCGGCTTCCCCGCCGGCAGCGCCAGCATCGCCCCGCTGCCGCCCTTCGAGCCCTTCGTCCCCTTCCCGACCCCCGGCGGCGTGGTCCCCTTCGAGCCCTTCGTCTCCTTGCCCTTGGCCGGCGGCTCCTCCTTCTCCGGCGGCGGGGGCGTCGGCTCGTTCGGCGGCGGGTCGAGCTTCTTCTCGTTCTTGCCGTCGCCCTTCGCCACCTCGCCGGGCTTGGTGTTGGCGAGGTAGACGAGCACGCCGGCCACGACGCCGCCGGCGACCAGCGCGAACACCGCCGCCGCGACGGCGATCTTGATCAGCCCGCTCCCGCCGCTCGCCTTGGGCTTCTTCCGCGGCGCGGGGGCGGCGTCCTCGTCGTCCGCGTCGCGCGGCTTGCGGGCGGCCTTCGGCGCGGCGGCGGGGGTGAACGAGAACGGGTCGCCGGCGTCGGCGGCCTTCGCCGGCGCCGCCGAGAACGCGAACGGGTCGGCGGGCGGGTCGTCGGCCACCGCGGCGGGGAGCGGCTCGTCGTCGGCGACCGACGCGGGGAGCGGTTCGTCGTCGTCCACGGCGGTGGCGGAGGGGATGTCCTCTTCGGGCGGCGGGGGCGGCTTCAGGGCGGGCGCGGGGGCGACGGCGCTGAGCTGCTGGCTGTCGCCGACGCTGTCGACGGCGGGCGCGCCGGGGATGCGGAACGAGGTGTTGCAGCGCTTGCAGCGGGCCTTCTTGCCGGCCGCGGTGTGGGGCGTCTTGAGGACGGCCTGACACCCCGGGCAGGCGACTTCGAGGAGCGGCATGCGGCACCCGGCACGACGACTGGAGGCGAGTATTTTCTAGCCTACACGCCCGCCGCACGAGAGGGAATGACGAATGACGAATGACGAATGACGAACACCGCGGGTCGTCATTCGTCATTCGTCATTCGTCATTCCCCGGGGTATCCTCACCGCACGCCCCCCGGAGGCTCCCATGTCCCGCGCCGCCCTCCTCCTCGCGCTGCTCGCCGCCGCCGCGCCCGCCGGGCCGGCCGTCTTCCCCGCCGGGTGGACCACCCACGCCCCGCGCGACGAGATCCGCCCGGCCTTCTCCTACGACCCCGCCGGCGGGCCGAAGAAGGACGGCAGCTTCGTCATCACCCACGACCGCCGCGACGGCCTGCACGGCTGGGTGCAGAAGGCGGTCCCCGTGGACGGCGGCAAGCACTACCGGTTCCACGCGGTGCGGAAGGCGACCGGCGTCGAGGTGCCGCGGCGGAGCGTCGTGGCCCGCGTCCTGTGGCAGGACGCCGCCGGCCGCGGCGTGCCGATGAGCGAGCCCGCCCCGAAGGGCTACCTCGTCGGCTTCACCGGCCGCGCCGAGGCCGAGCACCCGACCGACAAGCCGACCCGCCCCGACGGCTGGACCGAGGTGTCCGACACCTACCAGGCGCCGGCGAAGGCCGCCCGCGCCGTCGTGGAGCTCGGCCTGCAGTGGGCGCCGGGCGGCAAGGTGGAGTGGGCCGACGTGTCGTTCGCGGCGGTGCCGGCCCCCGCGCCGCGGACGGTGCGGCTGGCGACGGTTCACTACAAGCCGACGGGCAAGTCCGCCCGCCAGAACTGCGAGGAGTACGCGCCGTTCATCGCCGAGGCCGCGAAGAAGAAGGCCGACCTCGTGGTGCTCGGCGAGACGATCACGTACGTCGGCGTCGGCAAGTCGTTCGCCGACCTGGCGGAGCCGGTCCCGGGGCCGAGCACGAAGCGGTTCGGCGAGCTGGCGAAGGCGCACGGCCTGTACATCGCCGTGGGCCTCGTCGAGCGCGACCGGCACCTCGTCTACAACGTGTGCGTGCTGATCGGCCCGGACGGCGCGGTGGTCGGCAAGTACCGGAAGGTGTGCCTGCCGCGCGGCGAGGTCGAGGCGGGGATCGCGCCGGGGAGCGAGTACCCGGTGTTCGACACGCGGTTCGGCAAGGTGGGGCTGATGGTGTGTTACGACGGCTTCTTCCCCGAGGTGGCGCGGGAGCTGAGCAACCGCGGGGCGGAGGTGATCGCGTGGCCGGTGTGGGGCTGCAACCCCGACCTGGCCGCGGCGCGGGCGTGCGAGAACCACGTGTACGTGGTGAGCAGTACGTACGAGGACGTGTCGCGGAACTGGATGATTTCGGCGGTGTACGACCACGACGGCCGGCCGCTGGCACAGGCCCGCGCGTGGGGCACGGTGGCCGTCGCCGAGGTGGACCTGGGACGCCGGCTGCGGTGGAACAGCCTGGGCGACTTCAAGGGCGAGCTGCCGCGGCACCGGCCGTGAGGCCGTGAGTGATTTCAGGCCGAAGGCCTGACAGCCCTCAGCCCAGGGCAACGCCCTGGGAAGGCGGCACGAAGCACCCCGCAGGCTGAAGGCCTGCGAGCCGGCTCGCAGGCCTTCAGCCTGCAATGAACACCAACCCCGTACCCAGGGCGGCGGCCCTCCGGGCCTTGCCCTGGGCTGAGGGCTGTCACCCCTTCGGGGTGAAAACCAGCGGCCTCACCCGAAGTACCGCCCGAGGAAGTTCCGACTCTGCCGCAGCGCCCGCTGGCGGTCGGCGAGCGAGCCCTCGTAGGCGCGGTCCTCGACCTCGACGCACACCGGGCCGCTGTACCCCGCGTCCGTCAGCGCGGCGAAGAACTCGCCCCAGTTCACGTCGCCGAGGCCCGGCAGCTTCGGCACGTGCCAGCCGAGGCCGAGCGCCCCCACCTCGTACAGCCGCTCGCGGTCGATCCGCTCGTCCTTGGCGTGGACGTGGACGAGGTGCCGGCCGAACTCGCGCACGGCCCGGCCGCAGTCCACGAACTGCCACACCAGGTGCGACGGGTCGAAGTTCAGCCCCACCGTGCCGGGCGAAATCGCGTCGAACGTGCGGAACAGCTCGCGCCACACGGCCGGGGTGGTGGCGAGGTTCTTGCCGCCCGGCCACTCGTCCTCCGTGAACAGCATCGGGCAGTGCTCGATGCCGAGCCGCACCCCCGCCGCCTTCGCTTCCTTCACCAGCGGCGCCCACACGTCGGCGACTTCCGCGAGGCTCTTGCTCATCGACTTGGCGGGGTCGCGGCCGATGAACGTGTTCACCACGGTCACGCCGATCATGGGCGCGGCGCGGATGAGCTTGCGGAGGTGGTCGGCGACGCGGCCGCGGTGCTCGGGGTCGGGGTCGAGCGGGTTCGGGTAGTAGCCGAGGCCCGACACCTTCACGCCGTGGATGCGGAGCAGCTCGCGGACCTCGGCGGCGCGGGCGGGGGTGAAGTCGGACACGTCGAGGTGGGTGACGCCGGCGTACCGGCGGTCGGCCTTGCCGGGCGGCCAGCACATGAGTTCGACGACCGGGAAGCCCTCGTCGGCGGCGAACGCGAGGACTTCTTCGAGCGGCAGGTCGTGGAGGACGGCGGACACGAACCCGAGTTGCATGGGGCGCCTCCGGGGTGCGGCGCCGTCAGCGTACCCGCCGGCCGCGCGGGTGTCACGCCCCGAGTTCGCGGATCGGCCCGCGACCCCGCCGGCGGCGGTGCGGTCCGTAAACTACCTCACCCGCCCGCGCCGAGGAGCCGTCCGTGCCCGCGAGTCCGTTTGCCCGCGTCGAGACCCAGAACGTCGACTTCCCCGCCCTCGAGCGCGCCATCCTGAAGTTCTGGGACGACAACCGCATCTTCGAGCAGCGCCGCGCCAGGAACGCCGGCCAGAAGAAGTGGAGCTTCCTCGACGGCCCCATCACCGCGAACAACCCGATGGGCGTGCACCACGCCTGGGGGCGCACGTACAAGGACGCCTACAACCGCTACTTCGCCATGACCGGCCACGACCTCCGCTACCAGAACGGCTTCGACTGCCAGGGGCTGTGGGTGGAAGTCGAGGTCGAGAAGGAACTGAAGCTGCGCAGCAAGCGCGACATCGAGAGCCTCGTCCCCGGCGACACCGACGCCAGCATCGACACGTTCGTGCAGGCCTGCAAGGACCGCGTCAACAAGTTCGCGCGCGTGCAGACCGAGCAGAGCATCCGCCTCGGCTACTGGATGGACTGGGACCGCACCGACGCCGACTGGGCGAAGAGCCCGGACGAGCGGAAGTCGTACTTCACGATGGCGGAGCGGAACAACTACACGATCTGGTCGTTCCTCAAGAAGTGCCACGGCAAGGGGCTCGTCTACCGCGGCTACGACGTGATGCCGTGGTGCGGCCGCTGCGGCGTCGGCATTTCCGAGCAGGAGATGAAGGAGGGCTACAAGCTCACCGAGCACAAGAGCGCGTTCGTGAAGCTGCCCATCAAGGGGCGGCCCGGCGAGAATCTGCTGGTGTGGACGACGACGCCGTGGACGCTGACCAGCAACGTCGGCGCCGCGGTGAACCCGGAGCTGGTGTACCTGAAGGTGCAGCTCAAGGGCGAGGTGTACTACGTCTCGAAGGGCGCGTTCAAGCTCGACCGCATGGCCGGCGGCGCGGAGGAGGAAGGTGAAGAGACGGGCAAGAAGGGGAAGCGCCCCTGGCTCGACGGCGTGCCGCACCTCAACAGCATCGAGCAGCACTTCAAGGCGAAGGCCGGCAAGGACGGCTACGAGGTCGTGGGAGAAGTGAAGGGCGCCGAGCTGGTGGGGCTCGAATACGACGGCCCGTTCGACGACCTGCCGGCGCAGCAGCACCCGTTCGGCTTCCCGGCCGAGGTGGCGAAGGTGGTCGAGCAGCGCGGCTGGTGCCCGCCGAAGCCGGCGATGGAGTGTCACCGCGTTGTCAGCGGCGGCGGCGACGTGACCGACACGGAGGGCACCGGCATCGTCCACACCGCCCCCGGCTGCGGGCAGATCGACTTCCAGTGGGGCAAGGACAACGGCCTGCCGCCGGTCGCCCCGATCGGCGACGACGGCGTGTTCGTCGAGGGCTTCGGCACCCTCACGGGGAAGAACGCCGCCGACCCCGCCACCGCCGACGCGGTGTTCGAGCAGCTGAAGGGGAAGGACCGCCTGTTCGCCACGGAGCGCTACGTCCACCGCTACCCGCACTGCTGGCGCTGCAAGACGGAGCTGCTGTACCGCCTCGTGGACGAGTGGTTCATCGGCATGGGGCCGAAGCAGACCGACGAGGGGTTCCGCGGCGACATCATGAAGGTGGCGGATCAGGTGACGTTCCTGCCGGAGAGCATCAACGGCCGGGCCCGCGAGCGCGACTGGCTGCGGAACATGGGCGACTGGATGATCTCGAAGAAGCGCTACTGGGGGCTCGCGCTGCCGATCTGGGTGGACGAGCAAGACCCCACCGACTTCGAGGTCATCGGCAGCCGCGAGGAGTTGCAGGCCCGCGCCGTCGAGGGCTGGGACGACTTCGCCGGCCACACGCCGCACCGGCCGTGGGTCGACCGCGTGAAGATCAAGAACCCGCGCACCGGGCGGCTGATGTCGCGCATCCCGGACGTGGGGAACCCGTGGCTCGACGCCGGCATCGTGGCGTACAGCACGCTGCCGGCCGACTGGCGCCCGGCCGACTTCATCACCGAGAGCTTCCCCGGCCAGTTCCGCAACTGGTTCTACGCCCTGCTGGCGATGTCCACGATGATGGGCGAGGGGAAGGAACTGCCGTTCAAGACGCTGCTCGGGCACGGGTTGGTGCGCGACCAGTTCGGCCACGAGATGCACAAGAGCACGGGCAACTCGATCGAGTTCGTGGCCGCGGCCGACGCCGGCGGCGTGACGGTGGACGCGAAGGGTCAGCCGCTGCCGTTCAAGGCGATCGGCGCGGACGTGATGCGGTGGCTGTACTGCCGGTCGAACCCGGCGGCGAACCTGAACTTCGGCCCCGGCCCGGCGGACGAGGTGCGGGCGAAGTTCGTGCTGAAGCTGTGGAACTGCTACGGTTTCTTCGCCAACTACGCCGCCCTCGACGGCTTCGACCCCGCCGTGCCCGCGGTGCCGGTGGCCGAGCGGCCCGACATCGATCGCTGGATCCTGAGCGACCTGCAACTGCTGACGCGGACGGCCCGCGCCGCGTTCGAGCGGTTCGACGTGATGGCGTTCTGCCTCGCCGCCGAGGAGTTCATCGACGCCAAGCTGAGCAACTGGTACATCCGCCGCACCCGCGACCGCTTCTGGAGCAACGACGCGACGCTGGACGACACCGGCCGGCGCGACAAGCTCGCGGCGTACCAGACGCTGCACACGGTGCTGAAGGACGTGTGCCGGCTGTGCGCGCCGGTGGTGCCGTTCGTCACCGAGGTGATGTGGAAGAACCTGGCGGGCACCCCGGCGAGCGTCCACCTGACGGACTACCCGGTCGCCGACGACGCGCTGATGGACACCACGCTGTCGCAGGACATGGACGCGGTGCTGCGGATCGTGTCGCTCGGCGGCGCGGCGCGGAACGCCGCGAAGCAGAAGGTCCGTCAGCCGCTCGCCGAGCTGCGCGTGTCGCCCGGCTCCGACGCCGACCGCCGCGCCGTCGATCGCTTTCCCGGCCTCATCACCGACGAGCTGAACGTGAAGCGCGTGACCCTGCACGCGGCGACGGAGCCGATGCTGAAGGCGTCCGCGAAGCTGAACAAGAAGACGGCCGCGGCCAAGCTCGGCCCGAAGCTGAAGGAAGCAGAAGCCGCCCTCGACGCGCTCGACGGCGCCGCCGTGGACGCGGCGCTGGCGGCGGGCACGTTCGCGCTCGCCGGCGTGGCGCTGGAGCGGGCCGACATCACCATCGGCTACCTCGCCCCGGACGGCTGGTTCGGCGTGGTCGATCGCGGCACGCAGGTGATGATCGACGCGCGGCTGACGCCCGAGCTGAAGGCCGAGGGGCTGGCCCGCGACGTGGTGCGGCTCGTGCAGGACGCCCGCAAGGACGCCGGCCTCGACGTGGCCGACAAGATCGAGCTGCACCTCGGCACCGACGCCGAGCCGCTGCGGGCCGCCATCGCCGCGCACCGCGACACGATCGCCGGCGAGGTGCAGGCGACGACATGGGCCGACGCGCCGCCGGCCGGCGCGTTCACCCCCGCGGAGCCGCGCAAGGTGGACGGCCAAACCCTGACCATCGCGCTGCGGAAGGTGTGATTTCGTGGGGCCGGCCGAACCTGTTCCCACGTAACCCCTTCCGCGTTTCGTTCGCCCCGCGGATCGCCGGGACGAACTTTTTTATGAGTCGGTGACATGGTTCCGTGAATCGACCCCCACCGGCCGGAAACAAGAATCCCGGCCCGAGCGTCAGCCACCCGCGCAACCCCCCCAGTTTCCGCGCCCGGCGCCGATCCCCCGCGGCGCCGGCTCAACCGGCGTGCCCCATCCGTCCGATACCCCCATCAGACACGGACGTCGGTCGGGGTCAAGGACGACCCCCGCATTCGGCCGTCACGGAGGCCAGCCATGACGCGGTGGATCGGCAAGCGCGGGTTGTGGGGCGTGGTGGCGGCGGGCGCCGTCGCCGGCGGGGCGTTCGCCACCGAGCCCGGCGACGTGGTCACCTTCAAGGAAGGTAACAAGGACCGCAAGGTCACCGTCACCAAAGTCAACAAGAAGGCCGACGGCTCGGTCGAGGTGACCGGCAAGGACGCCTCGGGCGAGGTGACGAGTTGGGTCGAAGGCCCGGCCGCCGCCGCCGCCAAGGCCGCGACGCCGGGCAAGGCGACGGCCCCCGCGGCGCCCGTCACGCCGCCGGCGCTGCCGAAGGCCAAGGCCCGCGCCGAAGACCCGATGGGCGCGCCGACGGCGCCGATGCCGGAGACGGCGGCGGAGCGCGAGCGGCGGCTGTTCAACGGCAAGTTCTTCGGCCGCGACACGCCCGCGCCCACCCCCGCGGCCGCCGCCGGCACGACCGCCCCGCAGATCGCGGAGGCCGGCGAGCCGAAGGCCAAGCCCGGGCTGCTGAACCGCATCTTCGGCAAGAAGTCGGCCCCGGTGCCGGCGGCGATGCCCGGCCCGGCCGTCACCACGCCGACGGCCGCCGCCCCCGCGGCGAAGGCCGCCCCGACCGCGGTCGAGCCGAAGGTGGCGGCGCCGGTCCGCCCCGCGCCCGCGGCCGCGCCGCCGGTGAAGGCCGCGGCGCCGGTGCCGACGCCGTCGATCCCGGTGCCGATGCCGCTCCCGGCGACGCGGCCCGCGCCGGTGGCCGTGCCGGTGCCGCAGCCGCTGCCGCCGGTGGTGCCGCTGCCGACGATCCCCGGCGTCCCGCAGTCGGCCCGGCCGGGCGAGCCGGTCCACGTCGTGCTGCCGGTCGGGTACGTGCCGCCGGAGGTGGCGATGGCCGACGACGTGCGGCCGTTCGCGGGCACGCTCCGCGACGGCGGCTCGGCGGTGCGCGACCGGCTCCTCGCGGCGAAGGGGCTGGCCGACGGCCGCCACGGCTCGACGGACCAGGTGAAGGCGATGCTGTTCGCCGCGGCGCAGCGCGACCCGGCCGCGACGGTGCGGGCGGCGTGCGTCGACCACCTGGTGCGGCTCGGGTACTACCACCCGGACTTCATGAGCCACCTGAACCGGCTCGCGGAGGGCGCCGCCGGCGAGGAGCGCGACGCCGCCCGCGCCGGCCTGGCGAAGATGACGCCGCGCCGGTGGTGAGCGGCCCGTTCCGGCCCTCAATAACCGGCACACCCCGCGGGCCGTTGCTTTTCAGCAACGGCCCGCGGGGTGTGCCGATTTCGTTTCGGCTCGTTCCCCGACAGCGTCACGCCCCCTCACCGCGTCAGCCCGTCGCGCAAGTCCTGGGTCACACGGCCGCCGGGGAAGTCGAGCGTGAACGCCGTGCTCCCCGCCGGGAGCGTGAACCGCAGCCGGGCCGGCAGGCCGTCGGCGTAGGTGTGGACCGCCCGGCCGCCGACGAGGACCGTGCCCCAGTCGGCGACCACCACGTTGTCCGACACCACCTCGGCGAAGATCTCGTGCAGCGACTTCATCTCGCTGGCCAGCTTGTGGTCCCACAGGTCGATCGGGTTGCCGGCCGGGTCGCGCAGCTCCGACTCCTCGAACATGTCGTCCAGCTCCTCCATCTGCCCCTCGTCCACCTCCTCGCCGACGCCCAGCAGCACCAGCTTCACGAACCCCTGCTCGCCGCGCGCGACCCGGCGGGCGAACGCCCGGCAGTAGTCCTTCACCGCCTCCAGGTCCTCGATCACGCCGTCGGTGACGAACACGGCGACGGCCCAGCGGGCGCCGGCGAACACGCCCTCGACGAAGTGGCGGACCGGCGGCAGCAGTTGCGTCTGCCGGCCCCACTGCTTCGGCCCGCCGACCTTGAGCGTGGCGGCGGCGGCCTCGGTGACGGGGCCGATCGGCTCGACCTTCGACCCGTCCGGGCTGCACGCCCAGTACGCGAGGTGGACCTGCCCGTCGGACGCGAACCGGGCCAGGTACTCGGCCATCTTGCGGGCGACCGGCTCGACGAAGTTGACGCCGCCGGCGGCGGCCCGGAACAGCGGGCTGACCGGCCCCTTGGCCCCGTACATCTTCTGCATCGACGCCGACCCGTCGAGGGCGAGCCCGGCGCGGGCGCCTTCGATGTCGGGCTCCATCAGGATGGTGGCGACGACGCGGACCGAGCCGTCCGGCTGGGGGTAGACGTTGACCTCCCCGAAGGGCTCCTCGGGGGACGGGAGTTGGGCCACCGGCCGGGCACTCCGGAGCTGGGGGGGAACGATCGGTCCATCCTCCCCCATTCCGGCCGCGATTACAAGGGTGTTGGGGGCCGGCGGGCGGCGCGGCACCACCCCAAAAGACTTGCGTCCCGCCGACTCATTGCGTCTACTGACCCCCCGGGGGTGAGCCGCAGACGCAACGAGCGCGGCCCGTCCCTCCCTCCCCGCCGGAGCCCACGTCATGCCCCGCCTGCTCCTCACGTCCGCGCTGCTGCTGGCGCTCGCCGGCCCCGCCGCGGCCCAGGTCAACCCGCGCGAGAAGAAGGTCCGCGACGACAAGGCGAAGGTCGAGGCCGCCGGGTACTGGATCTACAACGACCTGCCGAAGGCCCGCGCCGAGGCGAAGGCCGCCGGCAAGCCGATCGTGGCCGTGTTCCGCTGCATCCCCTGCGAGGAGTGCGTGAAGCTGGACGACGAGCTGGTGGACACCGACGAGGCGCTGAAGCCGCTGCTGGCGCAGTACGTCCGCGTGCGCATCGTGTCGGCGAACGGGCTCGACCTGTCGCTGTTCCAGTACGACACCGACCAGTCGTTCGCCGTGTTCATGCTCAACGCCGACGGTACCATTTACGGCCGGTTCGGCACCCGCTCGGACCGCACGAACTGGATCGGCGACGTGTCGCTGCTGGGGCTGGCGAAGGCGCTGGCGGGCGGGCTGGAGCTGCACCGCGAGTACGCGGCGCGGCCGGCGGGCGCCCCCGTGCCGCCGGGGCTGGCGGCGAAGCGCGGCCCGGCGCCGCTGTTCCCCGTGCCGGAGCGCTTCCCGGCGCTGACGAAGTACGGCGCGGGCCTGGACTACCAGGGGAAGGTGGTGCAGAGCTGCATCCACTGCCACCAGGTCGGCGACGCCCAGCGCGAGCACCTGTGGAAGGCCGGGCCGCTGCCCGAGGACGTGCTGTTCCCGTACCCGCACCCGAAGGCGCTCGGCCTGATCCTCGACCCGCGCGAGACGGCGACGGTGAAGGACGTGGTGCCGGGCTCGCCCGCCGAGGCCGCGGGGTTCAAGGCGGGGGATTCGATTCGCGCCATGAACGGGCAGCGGCTGCTCTCCATCGCCGACGTGCAGTGGGTGCTGCAGCGCACGCCTCCGGCCGGCGGGACGATCGCGGCCGAGGTGCGGCGCGGCGGCGCGACGACGAACCTGACGTGGAAGCTGCCGGCGAGCTGGCGGCGCGCCGACGACCTGTCGTGGCGGGCGAGTTCGTGGGGCTTGCGCCGCATGGCCACGGGCGGCATCAAGCTGGAGCCGCTGCCCGGCGGGCGGCCGGCCGGCGTGCCGGCGACGGGGATGGCGCTGCTGGCGAAGCACGTCGGCGAGTACGGCCCGCACGCGGCGGCGAAGAACGCCGGGTTCCGCAAGGACGACGTGATCGTGTCGTTCGACGGCCGCACGGACCTGACGCGCGAGTCGGACGTGTTCGCGCACGTGCTGCTGGGGAAGCGGCCCGGCGACGCGGTGGCGGTGCGCGTGGTCCGCGCCGGCCGGCCGCTCGACCTGAAGCTGCCGGTTCAACCCTGACCCCGGAGGCTCCTCGTGCCGACCCGCCGCGCCGCCCTCGCCGCCCTCGCCGCCGCGCCGCTCGCCGCGGCGCAGGAGCCGCCGGCGCTGACGCTCTCGACGTTCAGCGCCGAGGTCACGATCCCCGCCGGCCACCCGTGCATGGGTGGCGGCGTCGCGCCGGTGAAGGAAGTGCTCGACCCGCTGGAGGCGCGCGGGTTCGTCCTCCGCGGGGCCGGGCGGCCGGTCGTGTTCCTCGCCGTGGACTGGTGCGAAATCCGCAACGCCGCCTACGACCGGTTCCGCGCCAAGGTCGCCGCCGCGGTCGGCACCGACCCGGTGCGCGTGATGCTGTGCGCGCTGCACCAGCACGACGCCCCCATCTTCGACACCGCCGCCGAGGAGCTGCTGGAGAAGCACAAGGCCGGAGCGTCGGTCGGCAGCGTCGCGGTGTTCGAGCGGCTCACGAGCGCCGTCGCCGACGCCGCGGCGGCGTGCCTGAAGACGGCGCGGCGCGTCACGCACCTGGGCACGGGTCGGGCGCGCGTCGACCAGGTGGCGTCGAACCGCCGCTACCTGGATGACGCCGGCGCGGTGCGCTACAACCGCATGTCCGCGACCCGCGACCCGAAGGTCCGCGCCGCCGGCGAGGGGATGATCGACCCTGAGCTGAAGCTGCTGTCGTTCTGGGACGGCGACGCGCCGCTCGCCGGGCTGTCGGCGTACGCGGTGCACCCGATGAGCTTCTACGGCCGCGGCGGCGTCAGCGCCGACTTCGTGGGGCTCGCCCGCCGCCGGCTCCAGGCCGACACGCCGGCGGCGCTGCAACTGTACGCCTCGGGGTGCAGCGGCAACGTGACGGCGGGCAAGTTCAACGACGGCGACCCCGGCAACCGCCCGGTGCTGGCCGACCGCGTGTACCGGGCGATGGCCGCCGCGTGGCGCGACACCCGCAAGACGCCGGTGACGGCGCCGACGTTCCGCAGCGTGCCGCTGACGCTCGAAGCGCGCGGCGGGCACGAATTCACGGTCGAGGCGCTGACGCGGCGCCTGACGAGCGACGCGCGGCCGTTCGGCCGCTGTCTGGCGGCGCTGGGCCTGAGCTGGGCGAACCGCGTGCGCGCCGGCGTACCGGTGGACGTGCCGGTGCTCGACTTCGGCGGCGCGGCGCTGACGGTGCTGCCGGCCGAGAGTTACGTCGAGTTCCAGCTGGCGGCGCAGCGGGCGCGGCCGGACGACTTCGTGGTGGTGGCGGGGTACGGCGAGTGCGGCCCGGGGTACATCCCGGTCGAGCGGGCGTGGGCGGAGAACGACGGCAACCTGAGCGACTGGTGCTGGGTGGCCCGCGGCAGCGAGGCGCGCATGACCGACGCGATTCGGCGGGCGCTGGCGCGGGGGTAGAACGATCCCCGCTTGCGGCGTAGCGCCGCGGCGCTACGCCGCAAGCGGCGGAAGATCACGCGCCGTCCCCGTACCGCTCGGGGGCGTAGCGCTTCGCCAGCAGCCCCGTCGCGGCGTCCAGGTCCACGTCGCACACCAGCACGCCCTCCTCGCCGTAGGGGAGGTGCGCCACCAGCCCGCCCTGCGGGCCGATCAGCGTCGTCGCCGACTCGGGGTAACGGAACGCGTAGTTCGCGCTCGCCACGTACACCGTGTTCTCCAGCGCCCGGCACATCACCGCCTTCTCGTAGTACGGCCCCGCGGGGTCACCCCACGCCCGCGGCACGGTGCCGGTGAGGTCGCTGCCGGTGCAGTGCGGGTGGAACACCACCTTCGCCCCGCGCGCCGCCGCCCAGCGCACCGTCTCGGGGTAGCGGAAGCCCTCGTGGCAGATCGCCACGCCGAACGTCAGCCCCTCGACGGTGAACAGCCGGCGGGTGCGGCCGGGGACGTACAGCGGCTCCTCCGACGGGTCGAGCTGGTTCTTCGTCTGCACGCCGACGAGATGGCCCTGCGCGTCGATCACGACCGCGGCGATGTGGCGGCCGAGGTCGGTGTGCCACTCCATGCCGAGGACCGCGGTGATGCCGTGGCGGCGCGTCATCTCGGTCGCGGCGCCGACGACGCGCTCCTGCTCGGCGCGGCCGAACGGCGGTACGGGGAAGTCGAGGCCGCGGAGGCCGGGGAGGTACGCTTCGGGGAAGCAAACGATTCGCGCGCCCTGTGCGGCGGCCGCGGCGAGGAGGCGGTCGGTGGCGGCGAGCCCGTCGGCGACGGTCGCCGCCACGCGCGGGCTGGCGAGGGCGATGTGCATACTTGAGTTGCCGCTTGCGGCGGAGCGCTACGCCGCAAGCGGCGGGGCGGGTTACACCAGCTTGTCGATGACCTGCGCCGAGCCCGGGAGCACGGGGTTGGGGCGATTCGACACGTCGTACACCATCGCGTGCGGGTCGATGCCGAGGGCGTGGTACGTCGTCGCCAGCACGTTCGGGTACGGGATCGCGTCGGTCTTCGCCTCGCCGGCCTGGGCGTCGGTCGTGCCGATCACCTGGCCCGTCCGCAGCCCGCCGCCGCTCATCAGCGCGAAGTTCACCCGCGCCCAGTGGTCGCGGCCGGCGTCCTTGTTAATCTTCGGCGTCCGCCCGAACTCGCCCCACACCACCACCAGGCAGTCCTTGTCCATGCCGCGGGCGTGGATGTCTTCCACCAGCGCCGACACGCCGCGGTCGAACAGCGGCAGCTGGCGTTCGAGGCTCTTGAAGTTGTTGCCGTGCGTGTCCCAGAAGCCGTAGGCCACGGTCACGACGCGGGCGCCGGCCTCCACCAGCCGGCGGGCCATCAGCAGCTGGTCGTTCCACTGCGGGGCGCCGTCGCCCTGGTGGCGCGGGGAGCCGCGGCCGTAGCGCTCGCGGACGCGCTCGGGCTCCTTCGTCACGTCCAGCGCGTCCACCACCTTGTTGCTGGCGAGCACGTCGAAGGCGCGGTCGTGGAACGTGTCCGTCGAGCCGCCGTCGGCGCGGCGCATCGCGTCCAGCCCGCCGAGGAGCGTGCGGCGGTCGGCGAGTTGGCCCGGCGGCACGACGACGTTCCGCATCACGCCGATCTCGTCGCCGTCCACCTTCACCGGGGCCGCGGCGCGGCCGAGGAGGGCGGCGCCGGGCGAGTTGTACGGCCGGTGCTGCATCGTCGGCGACAGGTCCACGAACGCCGGCACGATGGGGTCCGTCTGGCCCTGGAGGCGGGCGACGACGCTGCCGAAGTGCGGCTTGTTCTCGCGCTTGGCGGCGTCCATCGTGGTGGCGGTGTAGCTCTGCCAGCTGCTGTGCTCGTCGCGCTGGCCGACGAGCGACCGCACGACGGCGACCTTGTCCATGCAGCGGGCGAGCATCGGCAGGTGCTCGCAGACGGTCACGCCTGTCAGGTTCGTGCGGATGGGGTTGAACGTGCCGCGCACTTCCGCCGGGGCGTTCGGCTTGAGGTCGAACGTGTCCTGGTGGGCCATGCCGCCGGTCAGGTAGACCATGATGACGGACTTGTGCGTGCGGCGGCCGCTGGCCGCTTCGGCGCGCATCAGGTTCGGCAGGGTGAGGCCGGCGGCGGCGCCGGCGGTGAGGAAGCCGCGGCGGGTGACGCCGTCGCAGTACCGGTGGGCGTGGCCGGGGATGGTGAGCATCGCAGCTCCGGGAGCGGGGGCACGGGGAACGCGCCGGCGGGTGGTATGAGTATATTCGGCCGTCCGGGTGCGCCGCAACACCCACATGCTCTTTCGCCGCCCGCCCGGGCGCCGCCGGCCGCGTCACCCGGCGCCGGTCAGGTGCAGCGCCTCGAGCAGCGCCGACCGCAGCGCCAGGAAGGCGGCGTCGGTGCGGCGGCGCGGCCGCGGCAGGCCCACGTCGATCACCCGGTCCACCCGCCCCGGCCGCGGCGACAGCACCACGATCCGGTCGCTCAGGTAAATCGCCTCGTCCACGTCGTGCGTCACCAGCAGCATCGTCGTGCCGCGGGCCGCCCACAGCCGCAGCAACTCGTCCTGCATCCGCATCCGGGTGAACTGGTCCAGCGCCCCCAGCGGCTCGTCCAGCAACAGCACCCGCGGGTGCGTCACCAGCGCCCGCGCCAGCGCCGCCCGCTGGGCCATGCCGCCGGAGAGCTGGTGCGGGTACGCCCCGGCGAACGCCGTCAGCCCGGTCAGCGCCAGGAGCTCGTCCACCTCGTGCCGCCGCTGCCGCAGCACGCCCTGCGCCACCAGCCCGGCCTCGACGTTCCGCCGCACCGTCAGCCACGGGAACAGGCTCGGGTCCTGGAACATCAGCCCGCGGTCGGCGCCCGGCCCGGTCACCGGGTTCGATCCGACGTGCAGCGCGCCGCGGGTCGGGGCGTCGAGGCCGGCCACCATCCGCAGCAGCGTGGACTTGCCGCACCCGCTCGGGCCGACCAGCGCCACCAGCTCGCCGCCGGCCACGTCGAGCGAGACGCCGGCGAGCGCGACGACGGTGGCGCCGTCGGCGGCGCGGAACGTCTTGCTCACGTCGCGCACCCGCAGGGCGGCGCCGTCCGCGGGCGTCACCACTTGATCACCCCCTGTTGCCACCGGAGCACGCGGTCGCGGACCTTGAACAGCAGCGTCATGAGCGTGGAGAAGAACGCGGCGCTGATGAGGAGCGTGCCGTACACCTTGGCGTACTCCATGTACCCCTGCTGCCACCGCAGGTACCACCCGAGGCCGGCCTGCACGCCGACCGTCTCGGCGACGATGAGCGTGAGGAACGACGCGCCCAACCCCATGAACAGGCCGACGAAAATGTTCGGCAGCGCGGCCGGCAGCGCGACGCGGAAGATGAGGTACAGCCGGCCGGCGCCGAGGGTGCGGGCCACGTCCAGGTACGACAGCCGGACGTTGGCGATGCCCGACGACGTGAGGATGGTCATCGGGAACCACACGGCGAAGCCGATGAGCGCGACGGCGCACGGGAACGAGTCCTTCCACAGCGTCATCACCAGCGGGATGAGCGCCGTCGCCGGCACGGGGCCGACCAGCTTCAGCGCCGGCATCGCCCAGTAGCGCACCGCCGGGAACCAGCCGACGAGCACGCCGGTGACGAGCCCCGCGGCGACGCCGGCGGCGTACCCGGCGAGGAGCAGTTGCAGCGAGTGCCAGGCGCTTTCGAGCAGGATCGCGCGGTCGTCGAACACGGCCGCGAACACCTCGTCGGGGCCGGGGAAGAACGGCTGCTTCAGCCAGTTCATTTTGACGGTGACGAACTCCCACAGGGCCAGCAGCGCGACGGCGGCGGCGGTCAGCGGCGCGAAGTGGCGGACCGCGGGGCGCAGCGCCGGGAGCGCGGCCTGGAGCGCCGCGGCGAGGAGGCCGAGGGCGCCGACGGCGGCGACGACGACGGGGTACGGGTGCTGCCAGGCGGGGGCGGACGCGAGCCAGGTGAGCGGCGGCGGTTGCGCGTCGGCGAGGGCGAGGTGGGCGGCGAGCGCGGCGACGGCGGCGGCGGTCGGCGACAGGGCGGCACCCCAGCGGGCGGGCTGCGGGTCGGCGAGGTCGGACGCCATCCGGCGAACTCCGCGGGCAGGTGGTCCGGGGGCGTGCGTGGTCACTGCGCCAGGCTCTCGCCCACGCAGCAGGCGGCGCAGCACGGGCACGCCCCCGAGCCCTTCGGGCCGAACAGCGCGGCGAACTGCGCCGCCGGCAGCAGCCGCGGCCGGCCGCCCGGCACGCGCTCCACCACTTGCGCCGTCACCCACTCGTCGGTCACGCCCGGCAGGTCGAGCCACGCCCGCCGCGCCAGCGCCGCCGCGTCCGTCGAGGCGCCCAAGAGCTTCGCCTTCTGCATGTCGGCGGCGGCCTGCTCGACGCTGCTCTTCCCGCGCGCCACGGCCGGCGTGTACTTCAGGTGCATCAGCGCCTGCGTGTTCACCTCGGCGGACGCGGCCACGTACTTCTTCTCCACGCCCAGCTCGGCCGCCGCCTTCGGGTTCTCCTGCACCCACTTCGCCGCCTTCAGAATCGCCTTCGTCACCTTCGCCGCCGCGGCCGGGTGCTGCCGCGCGAACTCGCCGTTGACGAGGACGGCACAACAGTACTCGTCCGCGTAGGGGGCGTCGGTCGCCTGGTCGGCGAGGGTGCGGACGACCCCCTGCCCCTCCAGGATGGTGCCGATCGGGTCGGCGGTGGCGATCGCGTCGAGCTCGCCGTCCTGGAGCCGCTTGCCGAGCAGGCCGGGGTCCATCGCCACCCACGTCACCTGCCTCGCCTCCAGCGACGGGTCGATGCCGGCGGCGGCGAGCACCCGGCAGGCGAACATGTACGGCGGGCTGCCGATGTGCGTCGGCACGCCGATCCGCCTCCCCTTCAGGTCCGCGGCCGTCTTGATCGCCGACGTGGGCGGCACCTGCACCCGCAGGCAGCCGGTGTGGACGCCGCCGGTGATCTTGATGTCGCTCCCCTTCTCGATCCCCTTGAGGGCGTACATCACGAGCGTGTGGTTGGCGTGGAACGTGCCGTTGGCGAGGCCCTCCCGCAGCCCGTCCCAGTCGGTGCGGACGATCTCCGTCTCGACCCCCTGCTCGGCGAACAGCCCGCGCTCCTGGGCGACGAAGATGGGCGCCTCGCAGGTGAGGCCGAGGTACGCGACCTTGAGCTTGCCGGCGCCCGGCTCGCCGGGCGCGACCGACCCGCGCCCGCCGCACCCGGCCGGGACGAGGGCGAGACCGGCCGCCAGCAGGCATGCGACGGCGAGCAACGGGCGGCGGGTCATGACGGCGTCTCCGCGGGGGTGGACGGCGAACTCACTTCTTCAGGATGGCCTTCTGGTTCTCCAGGATCGTCTCCTGGTTCTTCAGCACTCTGTCGAGCTTCTCCTGGTTGGCCAGGATGCTCTTCTGGTTCGCCTGGATCTTGTCCTGGTTCGCCAGCAGCTTCTCCAGCTTGGCCTGGTTGCCCTCGATCGTCTTCTGGTTGGCGATGATCGTCTCCTGGTTGGCGATGATCGTCTTCTGGTTCGCCAGGATGTCGTCTTCCTTGGCCACGGGCGTCACTCCGGAGAGAGGTACGATCGGCCGGGGGCCGACCCGCCCCGTGCGGGCCGGTCCCTCCGGCGTAGTGTAAGGGTTCGTGCGTCAACGGGTCGAACTCGCCCCGCGCCGCGGGGGCGACCGTCGAACGGGCCGGCTCAGGACCGCGGCGGTCGCTCGGGCCGGAAGGGACGGGTGGCGGGGTCGAAGGCGAGTGGCGAGGTGAAGGCAGGGCCGACCCCGGCCGCCGGGGGCACGGGCTCGTGCGGGGCACGCACGGCCTGCTCGACCGGCGGCGTCGCCGGGGCCGCCGGGGCGAGCGGGATCGGGTCGCGGTGCCGGGAGCAGGACGGCCCGTGGCACGGCTCCGGGGGGTGGGCGGGTGTCGGCGAGTCGGCCGCGGTCGCCCCCGTGGGGGAGACGATCACGACGTAGTCGCCGCAGCCGGCGCGGGCGTCCGGAGCGAGGAGCGCGACCGCCACGACGGCGAGGAAGGCCCCCCACCGCGGCGCCCGTCGGCTGTTCCGCCTCGCCCGTTCCGACACGACTCTCGCCCACGGGGTTGTCACCCGCGCGGCGCGGGTGATGTGGTCACCAGGAATACGCCTATCATGACCGCAACGGCCCGCCGAGGCAACCGCCATCCGGCGCGAAGTCGCCACCGGCCGCCCTCCCGCCGAGCCCCGCGATGCCCCGCACCGTCCCGCTCTCGCGCGTCATCGACCTCACCGACCCCGCCGGCAACCGCGTCTACAACATGACCGTGGACGAGGCCCGCGCCCTCGTCGCCGCCGGCGACGCCGACGCGGTCCGCCGCATCGACGGCGAGTTCGCCCTGGTCGGCCAGCAGGGCAAGAGCGTGCTGATGGCCCGCACCATCGGCCGGCTGCTCCGCTACTTCATCGCCAAGTTCCGCGACGGCCCTATCCTCATCGTCGCCGACCGCATCGACGCCATCCGCGCCGAGCTCGACGCCCACGGCCTCGGCGACCAGTTCCACCCGTCATACACCCGCATGGTGCCGGCGCACCACGTCGTGCGGATCGAGCTCGTCGGCTGCCCCGACCCGAACCCGACGTACACCCGCTTCTTCGCCCCCGAACGGAACAGCCAGCCGGCCGACCCGGCGGCGATCGGCGAGCGCTACGTCGGCGCCGCGTTCGCCGAAATCACCCGCTGGCTCGACCGCGTCCCGGCGCACGAGCCGATCGGCGTGTGCTTCTCCGGCGGCGTCGACAGCGGGGCCGTGTTCCTGCTGACGTACCACGCGCTGCTGACCCGCGGCGACAGCCCGGCCCGGCTGAAGGCGTTCACCCTCGCGGTGGACGGCGGCGGCCCCGACCTGGCGCAGGCCCGCGACTTCCTCGGCCGCCTCGGGCTGGAGTTGTTCCTCGAACCGATCCCCGTCCGCGGCGCCGACATCGCCATCGAGGACGCCGTCCGGGTGATCGAGGACTACAAGCCGCTGGACGTGCAATCCGGCGCGATGGCGCTGGCGCTGTGCCGCGGCGTGCGCGCCCGCTACCCCGAGTGGCGCTACCTGCTCGACGGCGACGGCGGCGACGAGAACCTGAAGGACTACCCGATCGAGGACAACCCCGAGCTGACGATCCGCAGCGTGCTGAACAACCTGATGCTGTACCAGGAGGGCTGGGGCGTCGGGGCCATCAAGCACTCGCTGACGTACTCCGGCGGCCAGAGCCGGGGCTACGCCCGCACCTACGCGCCGCTGGCGGTGACGGGGTTCGTCGGGCTCAGCCCGTTCGTGTGCCCGGCGGTCATCGCCGTGGCCGAGGGCATCCCGTTCATCGAACTCACCGGCTGGGACCACGACCGGCTGTACGACCTGAAGGGGGCGGTGGTGGCCGCGGGGGTGAAGGCGGTGACGGGGCTGGAGCTGCCGGTGTTCCCGAAGCGCCGCTTCCAGCACGGGGCGGCGGACCGGCCGGCGGAGCTGTTCCCGGCCGGCGCGGCGGCCTACCGGCGGGCGTACCAGCGGGTGTACGAGGCGGCGGGGGCGTGACCGGCATGACCCACCCGCTGCCGACCGACGACTGGGTGCTCGCCCGCCGGCCGCCGCGCAACGCCGTCGCCGCCGACCGGCCGTATGCGTTCCTGGTCGAGCCCGAGCCCGCCGCCGACGGCCGGCTCGTCGACGTCGCCACGCTGTTCCTCAGCAACCGCGAGTGCCCGTTCCGCTGCGTCATGTGCGACCTGTGGAAGAACACGCTCGCCGAGTCCGTCGCCCCCGGCCAGATACCCGAGCAGATTCGCTGGGCGCTCGCGCAGCTGCCGGCGGCACACCACCTGAAGCTGTACAACGCCGGCAGCTTCTTCGACCCGCGCGCCGTCCCGCCCGCCGACTACGCCGCCATCGCACGCCTCGCGGCGCCGTTCGAGCGCGTCGTGGTCGAGTGTCACCCGCGGCTCGTCGGCCGGCGCTGCTTCGAGTTTCAGGCGCTGCTCGCGGGCCAGTTCGAGGTGGCGATGGGGCTCGAAACCGTCCACCCCGACGTGCTGCCGCGGCTGAACAAGGGGATGACTCTCGCCGACTTCACCCGCGCGGCCGCCGACCTCCGCGCGGCCGGCGCCGCGGTGCGGGCGTTCATCCTGGTGCGGCCGCCGTTCCTGACCGACGCCGAGGGGCTGGAGTGGGCCAAGCGGTCGCTCGACTTCGCGTTCGCCGCCGGGGCCGAGTGCTGTAGCCTGATCCCCACGCGCGCCGGCAACGGCGCGATGGAAGAACTCGCGGCGCAGGGCCACTTCGCGCCGCCGTCGCTCGACGCGGTGGAAGCAGCCTTCGAGTACGGCCTGGGGCTGCGGGCCGGCCGCGTGTTCGTGGACCTGTGGGACATCGGCACGCCGGGCGCCGACGCGGCGCGCGTGGCCCGGCTCGGCCGCATGAACCTGTCGCAGAAGGTGGAAGCCCCGTGACGCGGCTCGACTGCGATCTCGTCGTACTCGGCTCCGGCTTCGGCGGCACGCTGCTGGCGATCGTGGCGCGATCGCTGGGCCTGTCGGTGGCGGTGGTCGAGCGCGGCACGCACCCGCGGTTCGCCATCGGCGAATCATCGACGCCGCTGGCCGACTTCAAGCTCGCCCGCATCGCCGACCGGTTCGGCCTCGACTGGTTGCGGCCGCTGGCGAAGTACGGCCCGTGGAAGGCGACGTACCCGCACCTCAGCTGCGGGCTGAAGCGCGGGTTCAGCTTCTTCCGCCACCGGGCCGGCGAGTCGTTCGCGCCCGCCGAGGGGAACGCGAACGCCCTCATCGTCGCCGCCAGCCCGACGGACGCCACCGCCGACACGCACTGGTACCGCCCCGACTTCGACGCCCACCTCGTCGAGCGCGCCGTTGCCGCAGGCGCGCACTACCTCGACCGCTGCGAGGTTCACACACTTCGGCACACCAAGCCCGGTTGGGAAATCGAAGGGGCGCGGCCCGATGGCGCGGTGAGCGTCCGCGCCGGCCTGCTGATCGACGCCACCGGCACCGGGCAGGCGCTCGCCGAAGCGCTGAAGCTGGAGGCGGTCGATCCCGCGCAGCTGCGGACGCGGTCGCGCGCCCTCTACTCGCACTTCCGCGGCGTGGCCCACTGGCACGACGTGCTCGGCCCGGCGGCCACCGCCGACCACCCGTTCCCGTGCGACGCCGCGGCCCTGCACCAGATCATCGACGGCGGCTGGATGTGGGTGCTGCGGTTCGAGAACGGCATCACCAGCGCCGGCTTCTCGCTCGACCCCGACCGCCACCCGGTCCGGCCGGGCGAGTCGCCGGACGCGGAGTGGCGGCGGCTGCTCGACACGTACCCGTCGCTGGCGCGGCAGTTCGCCGACGCGGTGCCGACGCGGCCGCTGGTGCGCACGGGCCGGTTGCAGCGCCGCCTCACCCGCGCGGCCGGCCCCGACTGGGCGCTGCTGCCGCACGCCGCGGGCTTCCTCGACGCCTGGCTCAGCCCCGGCATCGCGCAGACGCTGTACGCGGTGAACCGGCTCGCCAACGTCCTGGCCGACGAGCCGGCCGCGCGCGCGCGCCGGCTGGCGGGCTACGGCGACGCGGTGCTGCGCGAGCTGGCGTGGGTGGACGAGATCACCGGGACGTGCTTCGAGTGCCTCGACCGCTTCCCGGTGCTGGCGACGGCGGTGATGGTGTACTTCACCGCGGCGATTTACTGTGAGGAGCGCGAGCGCCGCGGCGAGGCCGGGCCGGACGAGGGGTTCCTGCTCGCCGACCACCCGGAGTACCGCGCCGCCGCGGCGAAGTTGTTCGCGGCGGCGCGGACGACGGCGGACGCGGACGCGTTCCTCGCCGCCGCCCGCCGCGCGCTGGAGCCGTACAACTCGTGCGGCCTGTGCGACCCGCGGCGGCGGAACATGTACCCGTACACCGCGTCGCACGCCGCCCGGTAGGCCCGCTACTGCGCGCCCTTCGCCGCGTACCCGCGCCACGTCCACTCGATCGCGTGCGGCAGGAACCGCCCCTGGGCCTTGCCGTCGCAGTGGCCCGACCCGCGGCAGAACAGGTACTGGTACTCGTACCCCTTCGCCTTCAGCGCCGTCGCCATGCGGTGGTTCGCCGCCACCCAGTCGTGCATGTTGTCGCGCATCACGTTCGGGTTCAGCAGGTCGCGGTCGCCGACCTGGATGAACAGCCGGATCGGCTTCTTCGGCTCCTTCGGGATGAGCGTCTCGTGGAAGCCCCACGCCCCGTCCGGGTACTTCGGGTCGAACGGCCACGCCTGGTTGACGAACGTGCCCGAGGTGGTGAGCGCCCGGCGGTACAGGTCGGTGCGGAACCACGCCATGATGAGCGCGCACGACCCGCCGGAGCTGCACCCCATCGCCGCCCGGCCGTCGGGGTCCTTGGTCAGCTTCACGCCGCAGGTCTTCTCGACGCGCGGCAGCACCTCGTCCTCGATGTACGTGGCGTAGTCGCCGTTCATGTTGTCGTACTCCTTGCCGCGCTCGTGCCCCTGCGCGTCGCCGCCGCCGTTGGCGATGGAGATGAGGATGATCGGCGGGATCCGCTTCTGGTGGATGAGGTTGTCGAGGATGGTCTTGTACCCGTTGGCGTGGCCGGGGCCGTCGTGCACGACCATGAACGGCGCCGCCGTGCCCGGCTGGTACTGCGCCGGGACGTACACGCCGACCGCCCGCTTGTAGTCGATCGGGTGCGTCTCGACGACCAGCGTCTTGGGGTTGGTCGGGTCCACCTTGCCGAACACCTTGCGGGCGATGCCGGGGTTGAACAGCTTCGTCTCCTTCGAGTCGATGACGAACTGCTGCACCTTCCCCTCGGGCACGCCGTCGGCCTTCTTGCGCTCCGGGGCGGTGACGTAGTCCGGCCCGATGACGAAGTTGTCGTAGGCGTCGAGCGGCGGGAGTTCGCCCTTGCCGAGCGTCTTGAACGGCGGGGCGCCCTTGTCGTCGGGGCTGCGGGTCGGCGGCTGCGCGACGGCGAGGCCGGCGGCGGCGAGGAGGAGCAGTGCGGCGAGGCGGGACATACCGGCTCCGGGAGGGGTAGCGGGTGCTCGGACGGCACCCGGGCGTGCGCGGGTAGCTTATTCACGCCCCGCCGCACCGGCCGGCGACCGCGGCACCGCCGGCGTGGTATCATTCGACCGGACGTCACACGGGTGTCGAGAACGAGACACACCCGCCGGAGGCCTCACATGACCCGCCCCGCCCTCGTCCTCGCCGCGCTCGCCGCCGGCGCCCTGCCGGCCCGCCCGGACACGCCGCCGCCCGTGCTGGCGCTGACCGGCCTCGACCCCGTCGCCCTGGCGGCCGGCACCGAGACGCCGGGCAAGGAGGGCATCGAGGCCACCTACGGGCGGTTCACGTACCGGTTCGCCAGCGAGGCGAACAAGGCCGCGTTCCTGGCCCGGCCGGGCGAGCGCGCCGTCCAGTTCGGCGGCGCCTGCGGCCGGATGGGGCCGTTCAGCGGCACCGGCAACCCGGCCCGATTCCACGTCCACGACGGCCGCATCTACCTCTTCGCCTCGGAGGCCTGCCGCGACTCGTTCAAGCGCGACCCGGACAAGCACGTCGAGCAGCCGAACCCGGCCCCGCAGGGGACCGCCGACGAGAAGGCCCGCGGCGCCCGGCTGGTCGAGCGGGCGCTCGACGGCTTCGGCGGGGCGAAGGCCGTGGACGCCCTCCGCACCCTCTCCCGCGTCGAGAAGGTCGTCTACACCCAGGGCGGCACGGAGACGGCCGGCACCGCCCGGAGCGTCTGGGCGTTCCCCGACGCGGTGCGGACCGAGGAGAGCTTCGGCACGCCCTACGGCCACGTGGTGACGCGGGACGGCGGGTTCGAGTTCCTGGGGCAGAAGGACTGGGCGCTCGAGCCGGCGATGCGCGCCGACGCCTGGCGGCGGGCGCTGCGCGAGCCGCTGGTGCTGCTGCGGAACCGCGCCGCGCCGGGGTTCGTGGCCGTGGCCCGCGGCCCGAACACCGTCGAGGTGGCCCTCGCCGGCGCCACCTCCACCTGGACCCTCGACGAGAAGACCGGCCGGGTGGTGCGGGCCGAGTTCCGGGCGCGCCGCGGCACGGTCGGCGACAACGCGGTCGTGTTCGCCGACTTCCGGGCCGTGAACGGCGTCGTGCTGCCGCACAAGCGGACCGAGTCGTTCGACGGCAAGGAGATCACCGCCCCGGCGCGGCGCGTCGAGGCGCTGGAGGCGAACGGCGAGGTGAAGGCCGAGCTGTTCGTGCGGCCCAAGTGACCCGGGCGAACGGCGCGACGCCGGCCCGCCGGCGGGGTATGATTCCTCCGGAGCGACCGGCAAACCCTGGGAGGCGAGCATGTCCGAGGAGCGCGACCCGCGGGTGGTTCACGTGGCGCCCGACCTGCGCATCGCCAGCACCGTGGCGGCGTGGTTCGGGGAGAAGGGCTACCTGTGCGAGGTGGTGGTGCCGGAGCACCCGGCGGAGGCGCCGGACGGCATCGGCCTGACGGCGCACGCCCCGCCGGGCGTCGAGGTGCGCGTCCTCGACGTGGACCAGGCCCAGAAGGCGAAAGACCTGCTCGCCGACGCCTTCGCCGCCCGGGAGCTGGCCGAGCGCCGCGCGGCCCGCACCGGCACCGTGTCGGCGACGTGCGAGGAGTGCGGGACGGCGTCCGAGTGGGCGGCGGCCGACATGGGGAGCACGCAGGAGTGCCCCAGCTGCGGCCGGTACATGGACGTCCCCGACCCCGACGACGACTGGTCCGACGTGGACTTCGGGTCCGAGGACGACGCCGCCCCGCCCGCCGACCCGAAGGCCGAAGGCTGACATGCCCGCCGAACCGACCAGCTTCACCGTCGTCGCCGCCGAGGCCGGGCACACCCTGGCCAAGGTGCTCCGCAGCCGCCTCGGCGGGCCGTCGTGGGGCGAGGTCCGCAAGCTCATCGCCGCCCGCCGGGTCAAGGTCGGCGACACGGTCAGCACCGACGACGCCCGCCGCCTCAAGGAGAACGAGGTCGTCGTCCTCCTCGAACACCCGAAGCCGCTGCCGCGGACGGCGCACCCCGAGCGGCTCGTCATCCGCCACCTCGACGAGCACGTCGTCGTGGTCGAGAAGCCGGCCGGGGTGAACACCGTGCGCCACCCGGCCGAGCTGGAGTGGTCCGAGGAGAAGCGCGAGCTCGACCCGACGCTCGAAGACCTGGCGCAGTGGGCCGTCGCCCACCGGCTGAAGCGGCCGGCGTCCGACCTGAACCGGCTGCGGATCGTCCACCGGCTCGACAAGGAAACCAGCGGGCTGCTGGTGTTCGCCCGGTCCGTGCTCGCCGAGCGCGAGCTCGGCATGCAGTTCCGCAAGCACACCGTCACGCGCCGCTACCTCACCGTGGTGCCCGGCATCTTCCTCGACCGCACGGTCACGTCGAACCTGGTGCCGGACCGCGGCGACGGCCGGCGCGGCAGCACGCCCTTCCCGGCCGTGGGGAAGCGGGCCGTGACGCACTTCACCGTGCAGGAGCGGCTGCGCGGCTACACGCTGCTGTCGTGCCGGCTGGAGACCGGGCGGACGCACCAGATTCGGATTCACCTGTCGGAGGCGGGCCACCCCGTGTGCGGGGACAAGGTGTACTGCAAGAAGCCGAACGGCGAGGTGGTGGCGGACGCGAGCGGCGCCCCGCGGCTGGCGCTGCACGCCACGGAGCTGGGCTTCGCGCACCCGGCCAGCGGCGCGGCACTGCACTGGGACATGCCGCTGCCGCCGGACCTGGCGAAGTTCGTCGCGGCGCTGCGGTAGCCCGGAATGACGAATGACGAATGACCCACCAATGACGAAGGAAGACACACGCTGCTTTCCTTCGTCATTGGTGGGTCGTTCGTCATTCGTCATTCCCGAACGACCCGCCCGTCGTCGCGGATGGTCAGCGTCGGCTTGCCGTCCGCGAGCCACGACGCCTCGAAGCCGGTGCGCGTCGCCCCGAGCGCCACGCGGCCCGCCGGCAGCATCAGCCCCAGGTCGCGCGGCTCGGCGGTGTAGCGGCCGGCCTTCTTGCGGTGGATACGCTCGGCGTAGCAGACGCGGTGCAGCCAGTCGCGCGCCTCCCACTCCGGGTCCGGGCGGAACGCCTCGCCGGGCGCCGCCGCGAACTGGACGTAGCCCCAGCGCTCCGGCCGGTGCATGTCGATGACGCCCTGCGGCGACCACACCCAGTTGTGCTCGTCGCGCCCCGGCACCTTCTTGTACTTGCCGCCCTCCACGACCACGTCCCACTCGACGCGCGAGAAGTTGATCCGCCACCGGTCGCCGGCCTTCGGCGGCGCCGCGGCCAGCTCCTTCAGCCCGGCCCACGGCCAGCGCACTTCGAGCGTCCAGCCGGTGTCGGTGTCGCGCGGGTCGTTCAGCGTGCCCTGCACCTTCACGGCCGTCTTCAGACCCGTGATTTCCCAGGCGTTCACGGCCTTGCCGCCGTCCTTGTACGGCTTCGTGAGCAGTAAATCCCACGTCGTGTTGAGGGTGTTCAGCTCCAGCTCGCCGTAGGCGTGGTTGTCGCCGTCGGGGTCGAGGAACAGCTCGAAGTCGTTGTCGCGGAAGATGACGGAGTCGTGCTCGGTGAGCGTGCCCCACACGTGCGGCTCGACGAGCTCCGCGGCGACGTACAGCGCCTCGTCGTCCCACGCCATCTTGACGCGGGTGCGGTGCCGCGGCGCCGGCCGGCGGTCGCCCTCGATGTCCGCGAACGCGTCCGACCACGGCACCGTGGCCCAGGCCTTGTCGGCGAGGTCGCCGTCGATGACGACGGGCTCGGCGAGCCGCGGGGCGACGTAGCCCTTGGGGTGGGGGAACGCGCCGGTCATGTCGGCGTCGGTGGGCGGGGCCGCGGGGGCGACGGCGGCGACCGCGAGTGCGACGAGGCAGAGAAGGCGGCGCGGCATGGGCGGCCTCGGGTAACGGACGTGGTGCGGATGTGATACGAGTTCCCGGTTCGGAGCCCCGAAGGGGCGGCAGCCAATAGCCCGGGGCGCAAGCCCTGGGCAGCGTCGGCGGTGTCACGAGGGGTCACGCGGTTCGGACTTCGCCGCCGCCTACCCAGGATTTACACCCCGGGCTATTGGCTGCCACCCCTTCGGGCCTCAAGGCAACGGCCGTCGGCCGCCCGGCTGCTATCCTTCCCTCATGCTCCTCGACCTGAACGCCGACCTCGGGGAAGCCGCCGGGTTCGACGCCGCGCTGATGCCGCTGGTCACGTCCGCGAACGTCTGCTGCGGGGCGCACGCCGGCGGCCCGGACGAGACCGCCGCCACCCTCGCGCTGGCCCGCGCCCACGGCGTCGCCGTCGGCGCCCACCCCGGCTACCCCGACCGCGAGCACTTCGGCCGCCGCAACCTGCCGACGCCGTCGAACACCCTGTACGCGCAGCTCGTCCACCAGCTCGCCGGGTTCGTCGCCGCGGCCGCGCGGGCCGGCGTGGCGGTGCGGTACGTCAAGCCGCACGGGGCGCTGTACAACCAGGCCGCCGCCGACGCCGCGTTCGCCAACGTCCTCTGCTCCGCGGTCGCCGGGTGGGACTTGCCCGTCGTCGGCCTGCCGGGGTCGGAAGTCGAGAGGATGTGCGCCCTGCTGAACGTGCCGTTCGTGGCCGAGGGCTTCGCCGACCGCCACTACCGGCCCGACGGGTCGCTCGTGCCGCGGACCGAGGCGGACGCCTTCGTCCACGACCCGGCCGAGGCGGTGGCGCAGATCGAACGGCTGGTGCGGGAGCGCGGCGTCCGCACCGTCTGCGTCCACGGCGACAACCCGGAGGCGGTGGCGTTCACGACGGCCGTCCGCGCCGGGCTCCTGGCCCGCGGGTTCGAGCTGAGGGCGTTCGCCGCATGAGTCTGTGCGTCAAGCGCCCCGGCATGCTGTCGCTGCTGGTTGATGCGGGTCGGCCGCGCAGCCGCGCCCTCGGCGTGCCCGTCGGCGGGGCCGCCGACCGCGCCGCGCTGGCGATCGGGAACGCGCTCGTGGGGAACGCGCCGGACGCGGCCGCGCTGGAACTCACGCTCGCCGGCCCGACGCTGGTGGCCGAGCACCCGACGGCCGCGGTCGTGTTCGGGGCGCCGTTCGCGGTGTTGGCACGTGGCACGATTATCACCCCGGGCACGACGTTCCAGCTCGAACCGGGCGACACGCTGACGATCGGCGCCACGCCGGCCGGCGCCCGCGGCTACCTGTGCGTCGCCGGCGGGTTCGACGGGCCGCTCGTACTCGGCAGCCGCTCGGCGCTCGACCCGCTGACGGCCGACGCCGTCCTGCCGTGCCGGCCGAGCCGCGGCGAACCGCGGGGGCTGGGGTTCGCGGCGCTGCCGGACGCGGAGCCGTACACCCTCCGCGCCCTCCCCGGCCCGCAGCGCGACTGGTTCGCCGCCGACGCCTTCTTCGGCCGTGAGTACACGGTGACGCCGGCCAGCAACCGCATGGGCGTCCGCCTCGCCGGCGAGCCGCTGACCCGCCGGCCCGGCGAGCTGGTGTCCGAAGCGGTCGGCCCGGGGGCGGTGCAGGTCGCCAACGACGGCCTGCCGATCGTGCTCGGCGTGGACGGCCAGACGATCGGCGGCTACCCGAAGGTGGCGCACGTGATCCGCGCCGACCTCGACCGCCTGGCGCAGCTGCGGCCCGGCGACCGCGTCCGCTTCCGACTGGTGACGTGGGAGGAGGCCGAGGCCGCCGCCCGCGAGCGCGCCGCGGCGGTGCGGGCGTGGCTGGTCCGCCTGCGCGCCGCCGACCGCGCCCCGGTGTGCGGGTACTGACCCGTCGGTTGTCCGGGTTGCGTGAGGCGGGTGGTGGGCTTCATCGTGCGGGGTGAGGGGGTTAACCACCTGCGGGGAAACACGACGGCGGCAACGCACCCCCGGCAACCCGCGGGTCAGTCGGAAGGGGCGTCGCCGGCACCAACGCTACCGCCCCGCCGCGAGCGCCCGTGCCTGGTCGCGGGCGGCGCGCAGGTCGGCCCGCCCCGGGTCGTCGCGCAGGCCCGACTCGAACGCCTCCGCCGCCTCCGCCGGGCGGCCGAGTTCGCGCAGCGCCGTCCCCAGCAGCCGGGCCGCCGGCGCGTCCGGGCCGACCGCGTCGAGGTACGCCCGGGCCGGCTCCACCACCGCGGCCCAGTCGCCGGCCGCGGCCGCCGCCGCCGCCCGCAGGTAGTCCGCGGCCGGCATCCCCGGCACCGCCGCCGCCGCGCGGTCGGCCCACGCCCGCGCCTCCGCCGCGTTCCCCGTCATCGCCGCCACCCCGCCCTCGATCAGGCAGCGCACCGCGTACCCGTCGCGCGGCAGCGCCGCCGCCCGCGCCGGGGCCAGCGCCGCGGCCGCCCCCGCGGCGTCGCCGCCGCCGAGCTTCTCCGCCGCCGGCCCGAGCGCCGCCAACCCGGCCTTCACCTCCGCCGAGAGTCCGTCGCGGCCGAGCTGGCCCGCGGCCTGCCGGCTCAGGCGGACGCCGGTCCGCACGTCCTCCAGGTCGAACGCCTTCCACCCGGCGGCGGACCGGACGAGCCACCACCGGTACGTCGCGGCCCGGCCGCCACCGCGGTGCCGCGCCGCCACCACCAGCTCGTCGGCCTCGACGCCCGGCCCGACGCGCCGCACCTCGACCGACGCGGGGGCGAAGGCGAGGCCGCCGGCGCGGACGGCGGCGGCGAGCGCGAAGCGGGCCCGGACCGGGCCGCCGACGGGGTCGGCGGCGACGCCGGCGGCGCGGAACGTGTCGGAGCGGGCGACGGCGGCGTGGAACCGCTCGGCGTCCAGCAGCGCGACCGCGGCGGCGGGGTCGGTACGGGCGGTGGTGGTGAGCGCGTCCAGCGCCCGCACGACGGCGGGGTCGGGCGCGGCGTCGGGGGCGGCGGCCGGCGGCGGCGGTTCGGTGGTCGGTTCGGGGCGGACGACCCGGACGCCGAGCGCCCAGTCGCCGGCGAGCACGACCGCGACGAGGAGTGCGACCGGCACGGCGGGGACGAGCAGGAGCCAGCGCCGCGGCGTCATCCGCACCTCCCGTGGCAGTGTACCACGGGGCGGTGGCGGGCGGCGAGTTGGGGCGTCGGCCCCGGCTTCTCGGATCGCGCGCCGCAAACTATTGCGGGTCAACGACCTGCTCCGATCGCCGGAGCCGCAGCTGGATCGAACCAACTTTTTTATGAGTCGGTGACATGATTCCGGGGATCGACCCCCCCCGGCCGGAAGAATCATTCCGCCGCGGCTACACCCGGCTGAACGCCGGTTGGGCCAACTCCGTCGGCTCGGCCGGCTCCGCGGGCGGCGGCGGCGCCCCGGGGTTCCGCAACTCCGCCACGAACGCCGCCAGCCGCGACAGCCCCTCGCGCAGCCGGCCGTCGTCCGCCGCGAAGCTCAGCCGCACGTGCCCCGCCCCCGACGGCCCGAAGGCGCAGCCCGGCCCCACCAGCACCCGCCGCTCGCGCAGCAGCCGCTCCGCGAACACCCGACCGTCCAGACCCAGGCTGCTCACGGGCAGCCACACGAAGTACCCGCCCGCCGGCCACTCCGGTTCCAGGCCCAGGCCGCGGAGCCGGTCGATCACGTACCGCCGGCGGTCGCGGAAACGGGCCAGCGTCGGGGCGAAGTCGGTGTCGGCTTCCGCGACGGCCTGCGCCGCCGCCTGCTGGCACACCGTCGGCACGTAGGGGGCGCTCAGGCTCGCCGTCAGGGCGCACGCCCGGACCAGCGGCCGCGGCCCCGCCAGCCAGCCGACGCGCACCGAACCGAGCCCCCACCCCGGCGTCACGGAGCCGGCCGTGAGGACGCGCTTCTCGGCGCCCGGCAGCGCCCCCAGCGACTTGCCGCGGCCGTCGTAGCGGAACCGGCCGAACGACTCGTCGGCGTACACCAGCGCGTCCGAGCCGGCGGCGATCCACAGCAGGTATTCCAGGTCTTCCGGCGCGAAGCACGCCCCGGTCGGGTTGGCGGGGTCGGCCAGCACCAGCAGCTTCGCCCCGCGGACGGCGCGCTCGAAGTCGCGCTCCAGGAACCGGCAGCGGCCGTCGTCGTTCCAGGTGGGCACGCGGCGGACGCGGGCGCGGCGCGACTTCGCCCCGAGGTCGAACAGCGGCGAGCACGGGTCGAACAGGACGACACGGTCGCCGGGGTTCACGAACGCATCCAGCGCCGCGGCGTAGGCGGCGGTGGCGCCGTGGGTGACGAACAGTTCGTGCTCGGGGTCCACGTCCCGGCCGTCGCGGCGGACGTAGTGGTCGGCGAGTGCGTTCTTCAGGTCGGGCGTGCCCCACGGCGGCGGGGTGCCGCGGCGGTCGGGCGTGGGCCGGCCGGGGCCGACGGGCGAGTCGGTGCGCGGCGCGGGGAGGTTCAGGTCGAGCACGTCGGGCGGCAGCGGGCCGGGGAGGTAGGCGGGGTCGAGGAGTTCGTCGGCGGGGGCGGCGAGCACCTTGTCGGAGAAGTAGCGGACGGCGTGAGGGTGGCCGTCGGTGAGGCGGCGGGCGGACGGCAGGAAGCGGGCGACGCCGGTGCGAACGAGCAGCCGGGTGAGCCAGAACGGACGGGCCACGGGGTCGGCCTCCATGCCGGGGGGCGGGCGCGGCATTGTGCCGCGCCGGCGTGGGGGGCCGTCAAGGGGAACCGCTTGCCGCCCCTACCCCCCTCTCTAGACTGATCCCGCACACGCAGCCCGGCCCGCCCCGCGGTCCGGGATGTTTTTTGGCCCGGCTTGTGAAAAACTTCACAAGCCCCGCTACAATGGGCCTGGGCTCGCACGGAGGGCGGTGCGTGGTGACGCCGGTGCCGGTGCCGACTGCGGCGGGGGTCGAACCCGCGTTCGACCTGTCGGCCTACTACCCGATCCTTCTGTTCGCCGGCGCCGCCGCTGCGTTCGCCCTCGGCTCGTTGCTCGCCACGCACGTGTTCCCGTTCAAGCCCCGTAAGCCCACCCGCGTCAAGCAGATGCCCTACGAGTCCGGCATGGACCCGGTCGGCTCGGCGCGGATGCAGTTCGACATCAAGTTCTACCTCATCGCCATCCTGTTCCTCGTCTTCGACGTGGAACTGCTGTTCCTCTACCCGTGGGCCGTGCTCGCCTACGGCGACGGTGGCAGCCCGGCGTGGCGCGAGGCGTTCGGCACCGTCGTGTTCGTCGAAATCCTGGTGTTCCTGGCGACGCTCGCCATCGCCTACGTGTACGCCTGGCGGAAGGGGGTGTTCCAGTGGCGATGACCGGCTACCTGCCCGACTTCTTGGTCACGAAGCTCGACTACGTCGCCAGCATGGTGCGGAAGCACTCGCTGTGGCCGATGCCGTTCGCCACCGCCTGCTGCGGCATCGAGCTGATGGCGACGGCGAGCAGCCGGTACGACATCGCCCGGTTCGGCAGCGAGGCCATGCGGTTCAGCCCGCGGCAGTGCGACCTGATGATCGTCGCCGGCCGCGTGGTGATGAAGATGGTGCCGGTGATGCAGCGCATCTGGCTGCAGATGCCGGAGCCGAAGTGGTGCATCAGCATGGGCGCGTGCGCCAGCTCGGGCGGTGTGTTCGACGCTTACGCCACGGTGCAGGGCATCGACCGCTTCCTGCCGGTGGACGTGTACGTGCCCGGCTGCCCGCCGCGGCCGGAGCAGTTGATCCGCGCCGTGCTCGACATCCAGGAGAAGGTGCAGCGGACCGGCACGATCGACGCCCGCGAGTTCGCCGCGCGGTCGGCCTACGAGGGGCCGACGGCGCTGGCCCGCGAGCTGGGGGCGGAGGAGGCCATCGTGGCCCCCGGCGACTACCGCACCGCGACGCGCCTCCGCACGCCGTTGAACTGAGGCGACGCCATGCCCGCCACCATCGACACGCTGACGACGAAGTTCCCCGGGGCGTTCACCGTCTCGGCGTTCAAGGACAACGCCCGGGTCGAGCTCGCCGCCGAGACGGCACCGGCCGTGTTGTTCGACCTGCTGAAGTGCCTGAAGGACGAGTGCGGGTTCGACTTCCTCGCGGACGTGGCCGGCATCGATTATTTGAACTACCCCGGGGCCGCGGACCGCTACGCCGTGGTGTACGCACTGGCGAACACGGCCACGGCGCAGCGGGTGTTCGTGAAGGCGTTCGCCAACGACCCCGACCCGGAGCTGCCGTCGGCGGTGCCGCTGTGGAAGGGGGCCGAGTGGATGGAGCGGGAGGTGTACGACATGTTCGGCGTCGTCTTCCGCGGCCACCCGGACCTGCGCCGCATCCTGATGCCGAGCGAGTTCACGAGCTACCCGCTGCGGAAGGATTATCCGCTGCGCGGCCTCGGCGAGCGGCACAACTTCCCGACCATCACGCGGGCCGAAAGTTAGGAACCGAAGCAGAGTTTTGACAGGATAACAGGATGAAGCAGGATGAAAGGCCAAGACTGATTTTGATCTGATTCTTATCCTGTTTCATCCTGTTGTCCTGTCAAATAATCGGGTGCTGAGATGCCGGTTGACGTGCTGCCGATCGCCGACGAAGCGGGTGCGGACCAGGAGTTCCTGTACACCCTCAATTTCGGCCCGCAGCACCCGGCCACGCACACCACGCTGCGCCTCGTCCTCACCCTCGACGGCGAGACCATCGTCAAGGCCGTCCCCGACATCGGCTACCTCCACAGCGGGTTCGAGAAGCTCGGCGAAGACCTCGACTTCAACCAGTACGTCACCGTCGTCGACCGGATGAACTACATCAGCCCGTTCGCCAACGAGGTGAGCTGGCACCACACCGTCGAGAAGCTCCTCGGCATCGAGGTCACGCCGCGCTGCAAGTACCTGCGTGTGATTCTCGCCGAACTGGCCCGCATCAACGACCACCTGTTATGTGTGGGTGCGGCGGCGCTCGACCTGGGGGCGCTCACGGCGTTCCTCTACGCCTTCAACGAGCGCGAGAAGATTTACAACATCTTCGAGGCCGCGTCGGGGCAGCGCTTCCACCCCGGGTTCAGCCGCGTCGGCGGGCTGATGAACGACATCACCGACGACGTGGCCAGGCTCATCCGCGACTTCCTCGCCACGTTCCCGAAGGCGCACGCCGACGTGGTCCGGCTGCTGAACCGCAACCGCATCTTCGTGGACCGCACCAAGGGCATCGGCGTGCTGTCGAAGGCCGACGCGATCAGCTTCAGCTGCTCGGGGCCGGTGGCGCGGGCGTCCGGCGTCGTGCGCGACCTGCGGAAGGACGAGCCGTACCTGGCGTACCCCGAGCTGCAATCGGCGTTCAAGGTGGTGTGCTCGACCGGCGGCGATTGTTACGCCCGCTACCACGTGCGGATGGAAGAGATCGTGGAGTCGGTGAACATCATCAAGGCGGCGGTGGAGAACATCCCGAGCGGGCCGGTGAACGTCGCGCTCAACGACAAGGTGACGATCCCGGACAAGACGGCGACGTACCGCAGCATCGAGGGGCTGATTCAACACTTCGAGCTGTTCATGTGGAACCGGCAGTGGGCGCCGCCGGTGAACGAGGTGTACGGCGCGACCGAAACCGCGAACGGCGAGCTCGGCTTCTACCTGGTGTCGGACGGCGGCCCGCGGGCGTGGCGGGCCCGCACCCGGCCGCCGTCGTTCATCCACTTCGCGGCGTTCCCGTCGATGATGGAAGGGCACCAGATTTCGGACGTGCCGGCGGTGCTGGGGAGTTTGAACATCATCGCCGCGGAGCTGGACCGGTGAGACGCCGCGGCCGCGTGGTCCACGGCCCGGGGGTCCGGCTGCTGTGCGTGGCGTGCGTCGCCGCCGGCGGCTGCCTGTGCCTGTGGTTCGCGGTCGCGCTGCCGTGGGTCGTCGCGGGCGACGCCGACCCGCCCGACGACTGGCTGGAGGGCGTCGGCGAGTGGTGGCCGTTCGCCGTGCTGCTGGCGGGGGCGGGGCTGTTGCAGTTGGCGGTCGCGGGGTGGGGCGTGTGGTCGTGGGGTTCCGCGGAGGGGGCGGGCTAGCATGGGCGTTCTCACCGAAGACCAGAAGCGCCGCATCCGCGGGTACGTCGAGAAGTACCCGCGCAAGCAGGCCGCCACGCTCCCGGCGCTGCACCTCGTCCACGACGAGAACCGCACCGTCTCGAACGACGCCATCGTCGAGATCGCGGAGATTCTCGACCTGCACCCGAGCGAGGTGCAGGACACGATGACCTTCTACGCCTTCTTCAAGGGCGAGGGGCAGAAGAACGGCGCGACGCGGCTGTGGGTGTGCCGCGGGCTGGCGTGCATGCTCCGCGGCGCCTACGAGCTGATCGAGCACTGCGAGCACAAGCTCGGCGTCCACTGCGGCGAGACGACGGGCGACGGCCGCATCACGCTGGAATTCGCCGAGTGCATCGGCGCCTGCGACGGCGCCCCGGCGTGCCTGCGGGAGGACGTTCACGTCATGGACGTGACGCCCGAGAAGGCCGACGCGCTGATCGAGGAGTTGCGGCGGGCGTAGGAGTGGGGGCCGGGCCGTGAGCATCTACGCGACGCTCTGGGCGATGAAGCTCCCCAAGGCCCACGCCTTCGACACGGAGTGGATCGAGGTGTACGCGCAGGCCGTGCCCGCGCACATCGGCCACCCGAGTTGCTACCCGGAGGGGGATCCGTACTCGGACTTCCTTCCGCCGGTCGTGGAATGCGACCCGAAAACCGGTACCGGGCCGTTCGACCGGGCCGTCGTGATCGTGGCTGAAGGTCGTGACGAGAAGGTGGGCCAGCGGTACACAGACCCGCTGCTCGTGATGACCGGAGCGGAGTACAGCCGGGCGACGTTCGAGGGCTTGCTGGACGCCATCAAGCAAGCCCTACCCTGGGACCGGGACGTGATTGGGATGTTCACCGGGCCGGGTGGCGAAGAGCGTGTCATCCGGTCGCCTGCGAGACCGGACGACGGAGTAGGACGAGGCGACGCGAGCCCGACGACAGATTCACCGCACGGGTAGATTCGGATGCCGTACGAACCCATCCTCCTGGCCCGCGTCGGCAAGCCCGGCAGCGCCGCGCTCGAGGGCTACCGCGCCGACGGCGGCTACGCCACGGCCGAGCGCGCCGTCAAGGAGCTGAAGCCCGAGCAGGTCGTCGCGCAGGTCAAGGACTCGGGCCTCCGCGGCCGCGGCGGCGCCGGCTTCCCCTGCGGCCTCAAGTGGACCTTCCTCCCCAAGGACCACCCCGGCCCCATCTACCTGTGCGTCAACGCCGACGAGTCGGAGCCGTGCACGTACAACAACCGCATCCTGATGGAGAAGGACCCCCACCAGGTGCTCGAAGGGATCATGCTCGCCTGCTTCGCCATCAAGTCGAAGAAGGCGTTCTTCTACGTCCGCTACGAGTACGGCGACGCCTTCCGCGCCGTCCAAGGGGCCGTTGACGAGCTGTACGCCGCCGGGCTCCTCGGCACCAACATCTTCGGCGCCGGGTTCGACCTCGACATCGTGGTTCACCGCGGCGCCGGGGCGTACATCTGCGGCGAGGAAACCGGCCTCATCGAGAGCCTCGAAGGGAAGCGGGCGTGGCCGCGGATCAAGCCGCCGTTCCCGGCCATCGAAGGCGCCTTCCGCAAGCCCACCATCGTCAACAACGTCGAGACGCTGGCGTGCGTCACGCAGGTGATGAAGCGCGGCATCGACTGGTTCAAGAGCCTCGGCGTCCCGCCCGACCCCAACAACCCCCGCGACGCCGGCAGCTACGGCCCCAAGCTGTACACCCTCGCCGGGCACGTCAACAAGCCGGTGTGCGTCGAGCTGCCGATGGGCGTGACGCTCCGCGAACTCGTGGAAGTTCACGGCGGCGGCGTCTGGAAGGGGCGCAAGGCGAAGGCCGTCAACCCCGGCGGCCTCAGCATGGGCTACGTCGACGTGAACGCCCCGCTCAAGGGCGGCGACGGCAAGACGGAGTACGACATCCCGCTGGACTTCAACGGCCCCGGCAGGGTCGGCTGCCTCGGCCTCGGCACCGCGGCCGTGACCGTGGTCGACGACCAGACCAGCATGGTCGACGTGCTCCACAACACCTGCCAGTTCTTCGCCCACGAGAGCTGCGGCCAGTGTACCCCGTGCCGCGAGGGGACCGGCTGGATGCTCAAAATCACCGACCGCCTCCGCCGCGGGCTCGGTCGCAAGGAAGACCTCGACATCCTGGTCGAAGTCGCGGACCGCATCGGCATCATGCCCGGCACGACGATCTGCGGCCTGGCCGACGGCGCCGGGTGGCCGGTGAAGACGGCCGTGCGGAAGTTCCGCGCCGAGTTCGAGGCGGCGATCAAGAGCGGCGAGAAGAGCAAGTACGCGAAGGCGCTGGCGATGGCCCACTGACGCCGGCCGGTCGTTCGGGCCGGGTTCATTGTGTGTACGGCTCCCCCCCGGGGGGTCGAGGCACGAATTGAGTCGATGCCACAAATGAATGTTGGAGCGATTCGGACGGCGTGAACAGGCTGAAAGTTTGGTGGCTCAAGGGGTTGTGATGGTTCGGCCCGGGGCGCGGCCCCGGGCGGGTTCCGCTGACGATGGATCACTGGCCCGGGAGGGTGGTGTCATGCGGCGGTTCGCTCTGCTCGCGGTATGCGTCCTGGCGCTGGCCGGGTGCAAGAAGAAGCCGAAGCCGGCCCCGGCCGAGCCCGAGCCGGCGCCGGGCCTGAAGAAAGACGGCCTGCCGCAAGAAGGGCCGGCGCCGTCGGGCGGTGGCGGTGGGGGCGGCGGCGGCATCATCGCCGCGGGCGGGGGCATCGGCGTCGTGAACCCGGTGCAGGCGCTCGGCGGCGGGGGCGGCGGCGGGGCGGCGATGGCCGTCCGCAAGGCCGCCCGCCGTACGCAGGCGCTCAACGAGCTGAAGAACATCGGCGAGATCATCTTCGCCATGCAGATCGAGACCGGCCGCATGCCGACGGTGCCGCAGATCCTGGAGGAGCTGAAGCGGACGCCGCAACTGTTGACCGGGGTCTCCGAAGGCGCGTACGTGCTGACCGGAACGACGGAAGCGGGCGGGCTGTACGCCTTCGAGGTGGACGCGGACAAGCAGCCGGGCATCGCCGTCATCGGCGGCCGCGCCACCCGCTCCACGCCGGAGGAGTTGCGGCCGTACCTCCTGGCGCTCCCGCCGTCGGTGCTTCAGCCGCAGCAGCCGCAGCAGCCGCCCCGGCAGCCGGCGCCGCAGCCGATGGGAAAGATCGACAACCGCCCGATGCCGCCGCAGCCGGCCGGGCAGCGAATCCCGGTCGGGCAGAAGGACATGGAGGACGTGCGAATCTTCATCGACAACTTCTCCGGGGCGGGCGGCCGCATGCCGACGCAAGCGGAGACGCGGGCGGCGTTGCAGATGAGCGGCACGCCGGCGTTCGGGCTGGTGCAGCGCGGGGCCATCACGCTGACCGGCGCCACCACCCGCGAGGGCGTGTGGGCCTACGAGACGGCGGCCGCGAACAGCGGCGGCCTCATCGCCGGCGCGAACGGGACCGAGACCGTGACCCCCGCCGAGTTCGCCCGCCGGCTGGGGCGGTGAGGCCAGAGGTCAGCGGCCTCGGGCTTCGGTTTTCAGGCCGAAGGCCTGACAGCCCTCAGCCCAGGGCAAGGGCCGAAGGCCCGCCGCCCTGGGTACGGCGTCGTGTGGATTTGCAGGCTGAAGGCCTGCGAGCCGGCTCGCAGGCCTTCAGCCTGCGGGGTGGTTGGATGTGCGAACCCAGGGCGACGGGTGCTGCGCACCCTTGCCCTGGGCTGAGGGCTGTCAGGCCTTCGGCCTGAAAACCGTGTTCCGCGGCAACCGCCCGCGGACCTCTGTGACAGGACCGACCCACCGGGTACGTCAGACATGCCGACCGTGTACGTGAACGACAAGCCGGTCGAGATCGGCACCGCCCGCCTGAACTGCGTGCAGGCCGCCGGGCTCGCGGACACGTTCGTCCCGCACTACTGCTACCACGAGGCGCTCTCGGTCGTGGCGTCGTGCCGGATGTGCCTCGTCGAGGTCGGCGAGCGCAAGCCGGACGGCACCGTCGTCATGCAGCCGAAGGTGCTCCCCGGCTGCCAGACGCCCGTGAAGGACGGCACCGTCGTCGTCACCGGCGACTACGCCAAGCGCGACCAGACGCAGGCGGCGCTGGCCTACCCCGCCGACTACGTGAAGGGCGGCCAGCCCGGCGACCGGGCCAAGCGGGCGCAGGCCGACACGCTCGAAGGGCTGCTGCTGAACCACCCGCTCGACTGCCCCGTCTGCGACAAGGCCGGCGAGTGCAAGCTGCAAGACTACAGCTACGACTACGGCCGCTCCGAAAGTCGCATGGTCGACGAGAAGAACCAGCCGCCGAACAAGCCGGGGCTGTCGAGCAAGATCACGCTGTTCACCGACCGCTGCATCATGTGTACGCGGTGCGTGCGGTTCACCCGCGAGATCAGCGGCACCGCCGAGCTGATGGTGAACGGCCGCGGCCACCACGAGGAGATCGACACCTTCCCCGGCCGGCCGCTGGAGAACAAGCTGGCCGGGAACGTGGTCGATCTGTGCCCCGTGGGTGCCCTCGGCAGCAAGGACTTCCTGTACAAGCAGCGCGTGTGGTACCTCAAGACCGTCGATCAGGTCTGTTCGCGCTGCAGCACCGGGTGCAGCACGCACGTCGACAGCAACAAGGACATCGTGTACCGCCTGCGGGCGCGGGAGAACCCGCTGGCGCAGGGCCACTTCATGTGCGACGAGGGCCGCTACGGCTACCACTTCGCCAACAGCGCCGAGCGGTTCGTGCGGCCGCAGGTGAAGCGCGACGGCCGCTTCCAGCCGGCCCCGTGGGCGCAGGTCACGCCGCAGCTGAAGCAGGAGCTTTCGGCCGCGGTGCAGGCGAACGCCCGCGGCGTCGTGGCCGTGCTGTCGCCTTATCTCACCGTCGAGGAAGCATTCCTGCTCGGCAGCTACTTCAAGGGGCTGTCCGCGGACGTGCGATTGACGCTCGGGCCGGTGCCGGTGGTCGGCGAGGACGACCGCTACCCGAAGGACGTGCGCGGCAACGCCGTCGAGCCGACGAAGTTCGTCATCCGCGCCGAGAAGTGCCCGAACCGCCGCGGCGTCGAGGCGGTGCTGACCCACTTACAGGGGGCGGTGATCCCGTTCGCGGACGTGGCGCGGGAGGCGCTGGACGCGCTGTGGTTCGCCGGCGGCTACCCCGAGCCCGGCTACGCGGAAGCCGGCATCCCGAGCGACTGGAAGGCGCCGGCGCTGCTGGTGGCGCAGGACCTGTTCCCGTCGCTGGTGACGGCCGCGGCGAAGTACGTGCTGCCGGGCACGTCCTCCTTCGAGAAGGAGGGGACGTTCGTGAACCACGCCGGGCTGGCGCAGTCGTTCGGGCGCGCCGCGCGGCCGCCGGTCGAGGCGCGGACGGAGTTGCAGCTGGGCTACGACCTGCTCGGCCGCCGCGGGCTGGCGCAGGCGGCGGTTGTTCGCGCGGAAGTTGCCGGGGCCGTATCGTGGCTCGCGCCGCTGGGCGGCGAGGTGCCGGCGAACGGTGTGAAGTTGGGTGATTGATTTCGCCGCTCGCGGCGTAGCGGCGTCTACGCCGCTACGCCGCGAGCGGCGGACCAGAGAGGGACCGATGCCGCAGTTCGACCTGGTAACCGCGCTGATCCTCATCGTCGCCGTCATGGGCGGCGGGCTGGGCCTCGTCGCGTACCTGACGCTCGGCGAGCGGAAGGTGAGCGCCTGGATTCAGGACCGCGTCGGCCCCAACCGCGTCGGCCCCTTCGGGCTGCTGCAACCGCTCGCGGACGGCGGCAAATTCTTCCTCAAGGAGGAAGTGATCCCCGCCCACGTCGACCGCATCTTCTACGTCCTCGCGCCGGCCGTGGGCGTGATTACGGCGCTGCTGGCGCTGGCAGTGGTGCCCGTCGGCGGCGCCACCCCGCCGCCCGACCCGGCCCCCACCGTCGCCGCGTTCGACCAGGCGCAGGCCGACTACCGCTCGAAGCTGAACCTCGTCATCGCCCCCGGCATCGACGTGGGCGTGCTGTACGTGTTCGCCCTCGGGTCGCTCGCCGTGTACGGCGTGATCCTCGCCGGGTGGAGCGCCAACAACAAGTATTCGCTGCTCGGCGCGATGCGGAGCTCGGCGCAAATCATCAGCTACGAGATTCCGCTCGGCATGGCGGTGCTCGGCGTGTTCCTCATCGTGGGGTCGCTGAACCTGGAGCGGATCGCGGCGTGGCAGGAAACGCACACGTGGTGGCTGGTGTTCTTCCAGCCGCTGGCGGCGCTCTTGTTCATGATCTCGGCCTACGCCGAGGGGAGCCGCCTGCCGTTCGACCTGCCCGAAGCCGAACAGGAACTCGTGGGCGGGTTCCACACCGAGTACTCGAGCATGAAGCTCGGCCTGCTGCTGATGACGGAGTTCATCCACCTCATCACGGCCGGGTTCATGATGTCGATCCTGTTTCTCGGCGGGTGGTCGCTGTTCGGGCTGGAGAACGTCTCCGCCGACCCGACGGTGACCGCGGTGCTGAAGGCGGGCATCCTGCTCACGAAGATGTTCCTGTACTGCGTGTTCGCGCTGATCGTGCGCTGGACGATCCCGCGGTTCCGGTTCGACCAGCTGATGAACCTGGCGTGGAAGGTGATGATCCCGCTCGGGCTGGCGAACGTGGTGTGCGTGGTGGTCGCCCTCCAGTTCGGCGCCCCGCTGTGGGTGCTGACGGCCGCGTCGGCGGGGCTGTTCCTCGTCGCCGGGTGCATCGCGGTGCGGGCGGCCGGGTCGATCACGAACCCCAAGCGCGCGGTGCGGAAGCTGCCGCCGGGGATGCCGGTGGGTGTTACGTACGCGGGTCGATGAGCGGAGCAAGAATATTAGACAGGATAACAGGATGAAGCAGGATTCAAAACCCGGCCTTGATTCGGCATCCTGCTTCATCCTGTTATCCTGTCAAAACTCGGATTTGACGAGGCCCGTGCTATGCCGTTGACGGAAACCGACGTGCGCTGGGTCGAAGCTCCCAAGTTGGGCTTCTGGGACCAGCTGTACCTCCCCGCGATGGTCGACGGGCTCAAGACGACGCTCGGCCACATGTTCTCGAAGAAGATCACCGAGCAGTACCCGGAGCAGGAGCCGACGCTGCCGCCGAACTACCGCGGCGTCCACCGGCTCAACCGCGACGAGGCCGGGCGGGTGAAGTGCGTGGCGTGCTACATGTGCGCCACCGCCTGCCCCGCCCACTGCATCGACATCGTCGCCGCTCCCGCCCCGACCGAGTGGAAGGACCGCGAGAAGTACCCCGAGACGTTCGTCATCGACGAGCTGCGGTGCATCTACTGCGGCATGTGCGAGGAGGCGTGCCCGGTGGACGCCATCGAGCTGACCACCCTGTACGACCTGACGGGGGCGAGCCGCGAGCAGATGGTGTTCGACAAGGAGAAGCTGCTGAGCGTCTTCGACCAGACGACGAAGGCCGGCACCGACCCCGTGCGCAGCCGCGCCGGGAAGCTCGGCGCGGCGTCGGAACCGCCGCCCCAATAACTGGTTCCGCCGCTTGCGGCGTTGCACTGGGGTGACGCGACCCGTGCCCTCCGTATAAGAACCCCGACCGCTTGTGAAAAACTGCACGAGCCCCGCATGACCCTCCTCGCCGTGCAACCCCCGTCGGCCGCCGGGCAGCTCGCGCTGGCCGCCGTCCTCGCCGCGGGCGGCGCGTTCCTGCTGCTGCCGAAGCCCGGCCTGCGCTCCGTCGCCGGCGGCGTCGCGGGGCTCGTCGCCGGCCTGGCCGTCGCCGTGGCGTGGGTGCTGACCACGTTCGGCGGGCCGGTTACCAACTACGTCGAGACGGTGCTGTTCGCCCTGTTCGCGGCGGGGGCCGTCGGCTTCGGCGCGGTGCTCGTCACGAACGCGAACCCGGCCCGCGGGGCGATCGCGTTCGCGTTCGTCATCCTCAGCGTGTGCGGGCTGTTCCTGCTGCTGGCGGCCCCGTTCCTGATGGCCGCGACGGTCATCATCTACGCCGGCGCCATCATCGTGACGTTCCTGTTCGTGCTGATGCTGTCGCAGAACGACGGCCCCTCGGACGAGAACGACCGCACCCGCGAGCCGCTCCTCGGCAGCCTCGCCGGCTTCGCCTTCGTCGGGCTCATCCTGTTCGCCCTCGGCCAGGGTCACGCCGCGGAATCCGCCCTTCCCGCCCAGGCGATCACGCCGGCGGAACAAGCCAGCTTGCGGGCCGCGGCCGACCAGCTGAAGGCGCTGGAGGACGACGACTTCTACACCGGCCCGACGCCGCGCAAGGAGCGGGCCGACAAGCTGAGCCGCACCGAGGCGGCCATCGAGGACGTGGTCGGCGTGTCGTTCCGCAAGGAGGACGGCACCCTCCGCGACGGCCCGGTCGCGGCCCGGCTGGCGGTCCGCTCCGACCTGCACGCGCAGGGCGTGCGGGCCCGCGTCGCCGCGGCGCGGGACCAGGCGGCGCTCGCCTTCCGCTACGCCGAGACCGCCGTCCTCGACCCCGCCCGCGGCCGGCCGGCGGAGGCGAAGGCCGAGGCGACGAAGCTCCGCGAACAGCTGCTGCTGCTGGCCGGCGTCGGCGAGCTGCCGGCGCGGAACGTCGCCAACCTGGGCGTGCTGCTGTACGCCGACCACCTGCTCGCGGTCGAGCTGGCCGGCACGCTGCTGCTGGTGGCCACCATCGGCACCGTCGCCATCGCCCACCGCCGGGGGACCGCCGCGTGATTACCCTCTGGCACTACCTCGCGGTCGCGGCCGCGCTGTTCGGCCTGGGGCTGGTCGGGTTCCTGACCCGGCGCAACCTCATCACCATGTTCCTGTCCGCGGAACTGATGCTGCAGGGCGTGGCGATCAACTTCGTCGCCTTCGCCCGGTTCCACGGCAACCTGCACGGGCAGGTGTTCGTGCTGTTCCTGCTGGCGGTGGCGGCGTGCGAGGCGGGCGTGGCGCTGGCCCTGATCCTGATGCTGTACCGCCGCGGCCGGTCGCTGGACGTGTCGCGGTGGCACGACCTGCGCGAGCTCGGCGTGCCGGCGGCGGTCGATCTGGAGTCGCTGCCGGTCGTCCACGCCGAGCCGGACCCGACGCTGACCCCGGCCGGCGCCCGGCCCGTTCCGGTTGCCGAGGAGCCCGCCCGTGTCTGACCCGGTCACGTTCGCCCTCACGGTGCTGGCGCTGCTCCTCGGGGCGGCGGTGCTGACGGCCCTGTTCAGCGGCGCGAAGGCGCTGACGTCGGTCGCCCACGTCCCGCTCGTCATCGCGTGCGGCCTCTCCGCGCTGCTGGCGATCTTCCTCGTGTCGAAGGTCGCCGGCGCGGACACGCCGCAGTTCGTCTCGGCGCCGGTCACGTGGTTCGCGGCCGGGAAGTTCGCCGCGAACTTCACCATCGCCGTGGACCCGCTGTCGGCCATGATGCTGGCGATGATCACGTTCATCGCCACGTTCATCGCCGTCTTCAGCAGCGGCTACATGCGCGGCGAGCACGGCGAGCCCGACGCCGGGTACGTGCGCTACTTCGCGGTGATGAGCCTGTTCGTGTTCTGCATGTGCGGCCTCGTGCTGGCGAACAACTTCCTGCTGCTCGTCGGCTTCTGGGAGGGCGTCGGCCTCTGCTCGTACCTGCTGGTCGGGTACTACTACGACAAGCCGTCGGCCGCCGCCGCGGCCCGCAAGGCGTTCCTCGTCACGCGGCTCGGCGACACCGGCTTCCTCCTCGGCATCATGCTGCTGTGGAAGCTCGGCGGCTGGCACACCGACCTGACGGCGCTGTTCGACCACATCGCCAAGAACCCGCCGCCGACGGAGCAGATCACGGCCGCGTGCCTGCTGCTGTTCTGCGGCGCCGTCGGCAAGAGCGCCCAGTTCCCGCTGTACGTGTGGCTCCCCGACGCGATGGAAGGCCCGACCCCGGTGTCGGCCCTCATCCACGCGGCGACGATGGTGACGGCCGGCGTGTACCTCGTCGCCCGCTGTGCGCCGCTGTTCGCGCTGGCGCCGGACGCGCAGGCGGTGGTGGCGTGGGCCGGCGGCATCACGGCGCTCCTGGCGGCGTTCATCGCGCTGGCGCAGACGGACCTGAAGCGCGTGCTGGCGTACAGCACGGTGAGCCAGCTCGGGTTCATGTTCCTGGCGCTCGGCACGCTCGGCGCGGTGAGCCCGGTGTTCGCCGTGGTCGCGGCGATGTTCCACCTGTTCACGCACGCCTTCTTCAAGGCGCTGCTGTTCCTCGCGTCCGGCTCGGTGATGCACGCGATGGGGAACGTCATCGACATGCGCCGGTTCGGCGGCCTGCGGACGGTCATGCCGACGACGCACCTCACGTTCCTGTGCGGGGCCGCGGCGCTGGCGGGGCTGCCGCTGCTGTCGGGCTTCTGGAGCAAGGACCTGGTGCTGGAGTCGCTCCAGTTCGGGGCGCACAGCGGCCACCCGCACGCGGGCTCGTTCTACCTGCTGATGCTGGTGGCGATGCTGACCGCGGGGCTGACGGCGTTCTACACCTTCCGCGCGTACTTCCTCACCTTCTGGGGGCCGACGGTGGTCCCGGAGGAAGCCGGGCACCACGCCCACGAGTCGCCGTCGGTGATGACGGTGCCGCTGATCGTGCTCGCCGCCGGGGCGCTGTTCGTGGGGATCGTGGCGGAGCCGTTCACGCACTGGTTCAGCGGCTTCGTCGGCCGCACGCCGTCGATCGGGCTGGCGGCGAAGCTGGCGGGCGCGGCCGAGGTGGCGCACCACTTCAACTGGGGCATCGCCGGCGTGAGCACGCTGCTGGCGGTGGGCGGCGTGGCGCTGGCGTACATGGCCTACGGCGCCGGCGGCCCGGAGCGGGTGCCGGTGCCGCTGGCGGGGGTGTTCGCGCTGTCGCGGAACAAGCTGTACGTGGACGAGGTGTACGAGGGCGCGTTCGTGAAGCCCGCCGAGTGGCTGGCCGTGATGGCGCGGGTGTTCGACCTGCTCCTGGACTCCGTGTCCCGCGTGATCGCCGCCGTGCCGCGGCTGGTCGGCGTGGCGGTGCGGCCGATCCAGAACGGGCTCGTGCAGTTCTACGCCCTGTCGATGGCGTTAGGGTTAGCCGTGTTCCTGAGTTTCGTGGTGTTCCGGGCCGGCCGTTAAGCCCCGCCGCTTGCGGCTTCGCGTCGCCCAGCGCGAAGCCGCAAGCGGCAACCGAACCACCGGATTCCCCGTCAGGGTGAAAATGTACCCCGCCTTCCGGATCATCGTTCTGCTGCTGGTCGCGTTCCCGCTGCTGTCGGCGCTGGTCGTGTGCGCCCTGCCGCAGCGGGCCGCCCGGCGGGTGGCGCTGTGGCTGGCGCTGATCCACGTCGGCCTCACCGCCGCCGTCGTCGCCGGCACTCTCATGGCCGTCGAGGTCCGCAACGAGGCGATCACCGCCGGCGTCGACTACAGCCACCAGCGGTTCCACCCCGAGTTCGTCCCCGGCGACCCCGGCCTCCGCGGCAGTGACGAGGTCAGCTCCGGCACCACCCGGCTCACCCTCCTCAGCCTCGCCGACATCCCGGAGGAACTCGCCGGGCCGCGCGTGCAGCTGTACCTCGGCACCGACGGCCTCAACGTCTGGCTCGTCGCCCTGTGCAGCGTCATGATGCTGCCGGCCATCCTGGTGAGCTGGAGCGGCATCCGCGAGAAGGTTGGCGGGTACTACGCCTGGCTGTTCGTGTTGCAAGCGGGCGCGGTCGGGGCGTTCCTGTCGTTCGACGTGATCCTCTTCTACGCCTTCTTCGAGCTGACGCTGGTGCCGGCGTTCTTCCTGATCGGCCGGTGGGGCAACGGCTCCGGCCGCCGCGACGCGGCCCGCAAGTTCTTCCTCTACACCCTGGCGGGGAGCCTGCTCACGCTCGTCGGCGTGATCGGCGTCGTGCTGACGAACCCGATCACGCACGTCACCCCGGCCGGCAACTTCACCACGTACACGTTCGCCCTCCCCGAGCTGATGGCGAGCGTGCAGCAGAACCTGGTGCAGCCGGCCCAGGACGCCCTCGACGGGAAGCCCGAGGCGCTGGCGGCGAAGCAGGCGGTGCAGTTCTGGCTGTTCCTGGCGCTCATGGCCGGGTTCGCGGTCAAGACGCCGATCGTGCCGTTCCACACCTGGCTGCCGGCGGCGTACAACGAGGCGCCCGTCGGCGTCACCGTGTTGCTCTCCGCCCTGCTGGCGAAGCTCGGCACGTTCGGCATCCTGCGGTTCGTCATCCCGCTGACGCCCGACGCGGCCGTGCAGTACGGCCTGCCGGTGGTCGGCACCCTAGCGGCGTTCGGCATCGTGTACGGGGCGCTGTGCGCGTACGGCCAGCGCGAGATCAAGCTGCTGGTGGCGTACAGCTCCGTGTCGCACCTCGGCTTCCTCGTGCTCGGGCTGTTCGCCCTGAACGCCGAGGGGCTGTCCGGCGCGGTCCTGCACATGGTGAACCACGGCGTCAGCACCGGGGCGCTGTTCGCGGCGCTGGCGTTCCTCGTGGACCGCTACCGCACCACGAGCATGAGCCAGTTCGGCGGCCTGACAGGCCGGTTCCCGAAGTTCGCCTTCGTGACGTTCGTGCTGGCCCTGGCGAGCGTCGGCCTGCCGGGGCTGAACAACTTCTGCAGCGAGATGCTGATGCTGTCGGGGTTGTTCAACCTGAAGACGCCGGGCGTGACCGGGTACGGGTTCGCGGCGGTCGCGGCGGCGGGCGTGTTCCTGAGCGCGTGGTACACGCTGACGATGCTGCGGCGGGTGTTCTTCGAGCCGCTGCGCGAGCCGCCGGCGACGGGCGTGGAGCCGGCGGGCGACCTGAACCGGCGCGAGGTGTTCGCGCTGGGCGGGCTGGCGGCGCTGTGCCTGGCGCTGGGCCTGTTCCCGCAGTTCCTGCTCGACCCGATGAAGGCCGACGTCCGCGTGCTGACGACGATCGGCGAGTTCGCCCGCGGCCGGGTGGCGGGCACGAAGCCGACGTTCGAGGAGCTGCCGCCCCCGCCGCCGGCCCCGGTCGGCGCGCCGAAGGAGATGAACAAGGCCGCCGGCGGCGAGAAGAAGGGCGGCGGCGGCAAGGGCGGTGGCGGCAAGAAGGGCGGGGGCAAGGGCGGCCCGCCGATGAAGGGCGAAGAGTAGGTGCGGGTTCCGCCGCTTGCGGCTTAGCGCTGCCAAGCGCTAAGCCGCAAGCGGCACCGCCCCGAGGCCGCGACACGAATCACCGACGACCGAGGACGTTCCCCCGTGACCGTGCTGACCGACCCCGGCGTGCCGGCCGCCTTCACCGGCGTGTTCCCGGCCGTCCTCCCCGAGATCGTCCTCGTCGGCACCGCCTGCCTGGCGTTCCTCGCCGGCCCGTTCGCCAACCGCCGCTGCCTGTGGTTCGTCGCGTCGCTCCTGGGCCTCACCGCCGCCATGGTCGTCGCCGGCGTCGTGAAGGTGGCCGTGCCCGAGGTCCCCGCCGCGGCCGCGATCCTGCCGGACGGCCCCGCCGAGTTCGTCCGCTGGGTCGCGCTCGTCGCCGCGGTCGTGTTCGTACTCGTGTCGTGGCCCGAGGTGACCGGCACCAACGCCGCCGAGTACTACGGCTGCCTCCTCGTCGCCGCCGCGGGCGTGTCGCTGACGGGGCGCGCCAACGACCTCGTCACGCTGTTCCTGGCGCTCGAACTGATCTCGATCCCCACCTACATCCTGCTCTACCTGCCCGCCCAGGGGCGCACGGGGCAGGAGGCGGCGGTCAAATACTTCCTGCTGAGCGTGATGTCGTCCGCGGTGCTGCTGTTCGGCTTCAGCTACCTGTACGGCCTGACCGGCACCACCAACATCACCGCGATCGTGGACGCCCTCACGAAGGCGCACCAGGGCGGGGCCGCGCACTCGCCGCTGGCGCTCGTCGCGGCGGTGATGGTGATCGCGGCGATCGGCTTCCGCGTGACGGCGGTGCCGTTCCACTTCTACGCCCCGGACGTGTACGAGGGCGCCCCCGCCGGCGTCGTCGCGCAGCTGGCGTTCCTGCCGAAGGTCGCCGGGTTCGTGGCGCTGGCCCGCGTCCTGGGCCTGGTCGGCGCCGACCCGCGGCACCTGCCGTTCGACGCGGCCACGCAGCTGCCGCTGCTCCTGTGGATCATCGCCGTGGTGACGATGACCGTCGGCAACGTGATGGCCCTGCTGCAGGACAACGTGCGGCGGATGCTCGCGTACTCCGGCGTGGCCCACGGCGGCTACATGCTCATCGGCCTCGTGGTGGCCAGCTCGCTGCCGGAGGCGACGGGCACGCCGGCGGTCGGCGGCATCGAGGCGCTGCTGGTGTACCTCGCGGCCTACGGCATGATGACAGTTGGGGCGTTCGCCGTGGTGCTGTACCTGAGCACGCCCGACCGGCCGATCGACGCGATCGACGACCTCGCGGGGGCCGGCCAGTCGCACCCGCTGTCGGCGGCGGCGATGGCGGTGTTCCTGCTCAGCCTCATCGGCCTGCCGCTGACGGCGGGCTTCGCCGGGAAGTTGATGCTGTTCGTCGGCGCGTTCACCGCCCCGGCCGACACGCCGACGATGCGGAACCTGTACGTGCTGCTGGCGGTGATCGCCGCGGTGAACTCGGCGGTCGCGGCGGTGTACTACCTGCGGGTGCTGGGCGTGATGTACCTGCGGACGTCGCTGCGGCCGGCCCCGAAGCTGCGGGCGGTGCCCACGTTCGTGGCGGCGGCCGCGCTGGCTGCGGCCACGCTGGTGTTCGGCGTCTGGCCCGAGCCGCTGGTGAAGGCGGCCCGGACCGCGGCCCCGGTGCCGGCCGTGGCGGGGCGGTAGCCGGCGCGACCGGTGTGGTCCGAATCTCACACCCGACCGGTAAAAATTCCCACGCTTATCTCACGTTCCCATCTTCACACCCGGCGCGGGGTGTGATACATCACCTCATACAGGGGGGCGCGTCCCCTCACACCCAGACTCACACCCGGGGCACACGATGGCACGGCCGAAGGCGGACGGCGAGGCGGCGGGCGGCCCGACGCAGGCGGACATGGTGCGGGCGGCGCTCGCCGAGCTGGGGCCGAAGGCCAAGCCGAAGGCCATCTACGACTTCATCAAGGAGAAGTTCGGCCGCGAGGTCACGAAGGGGATCATCTCCAACTACAAGTCCACGATGAAGAAGAAGGGGCTGCTCCCCGGCCGCCGCGGCCCGGGCCGCCCGCCGAAGGCCGCCGCGACCGGCGAGACGGTGCGGATCGACGACCTGGAAGCCGTCCGCGCTCTGGTGACGCGCATCGGCGCCGACCAGGTGGCGCGGCTCGTGAAGGTGCTGGGGTAGGATCAAATAGAAAAGCCCACCCGATACGTCGGGTGGGCTTTGTCGCGCTCACGTCTCCCGCCTCACGTCTCCCGGCTCACGCCACCGGCTGCGGCTTCGCGATGAGCTTCGCCGCCAGCGCCTTCGGCGTCGGCTCGCGGACGTCCCAGATCAGCCCGACCGCGGCCAGCCCCCGCAGCACGTAGTAGCTGATGTCGATCTCCCACCACACGAAGCCCTGCCGGGCGCAGCTCTGGTAGTGGTGGTGGTTGTTGTGCCACCCCTCGCCGAGCGTCAGGATCGCCGCCCACCACAGGTTCTTGCTCTGGTCCGTCGTCTCGTACCGGCGGTAGCCCCACAGGTGGCACGCCGAGTTGATGAGGAACGTGCCGTGGTACAGGCACACGGTGGACACCAGGAAGCCCCACACGAACCCCGGCAGGCCCATCCACAGGTAGCACCCGGCGGCCAGCAGGATGCCCGGCGTCCAGTACAGCTTGTTCATCACCCGCAGTTCGGGGTACTTGGCGAAGTCCTTGATCTCGTCGTAGTTCGGGAAGCGGAACAGGCCCGACATCACCCACCCGGCGTGCGACCACCACACGCTCCGCTTGATCGGCGAGTGCGGGTCCTCGTCCTGGTCGGAATACTTGTGGTGGTGGCGGTGGTGGACGGCCCACCACAGCGGCCCCTTCTGCATCGCGGTGCAGCCGACCCAGGCCAGCACGAACTGGAACCACCGGCTCGTCTTGTACGCCCGGTGGGCGAAGTACCGGTGGTACACCCCGGTGATGCCGAACATGCGGACCACGTAGAGGGCCACGCCGAGGGCCGCGGCCTCCCACGTCGGCGTCACCAGGCACGCGCCGACCAGCGCGGCGACGTGGATCAGGATGAACGGCAGGCCGCGGAGTCGCCGCCACACCGCCTTGCGGGTGGACTCGGAGACGCTGGGCACCGACGGCATCGAAACCCGGGGGAGTGAGGCGGTCGAAATGGTGCGACTCCTGACGGCCATCGGTGGGGTACGGTTAAAATAGGACACCGGGGGCGGATTTCTCGCCGAAATCCGCCCGCCCCGGCCGACCGGGCTCCGCCGGCGGGCTACCTACAATGATAGGACCCGCACCCGAAAGGATGCACCCGTGATCGCGTTTGCCGGCGACCGCCAGTTCCCGCAGCCGGTTTCGGCCGTCGCCGAGGCGCTGGCGGACGTGGCCTGGCTGGTCGCCACGCTCCCCGACGTGCAGGTGACGACCGCGGCCCCGGACCACGCCGCGTGGCGGATGAAGCCGAAGCTCGCCTTCATGGCCGGCCACCTCGACACGACGATGCACCGCACCGAGCACCGGCACGGCGAGGTGGTCGGCTTCCGGGTGGTCACGAAGGCCGTCGGCGCGACGAGCACGGTGACTATCCGGCTGGCGTTCCACGACGCCGACGGCGGCACCCGGGTGGCGTGGACGGGCGAGCTGGCCGAGGTGACGGGCCTGCTGAAGATGGTGCCGAAGGGGCTGCTCCAGGCGACGGCCGAGAAGGTGATCGGCGACGTGTGGGTGGCGGTGGCGGCGCGGCTGGGGTGACCGCGCCGCCCGGCCGGCGACCTCAGTTCTTCTTGCCCCCCGCCGTCGGCGGCGCCACGGCCGTCAGCAGGTCGTCCCAGTACGTCGGCAGCCGGTCCCACGGGTTCGGCATCCGGGCGTCCGTCACGAACACCATCCCGAAGCCGTGCCCCCGGGCGAGCGCCACCTCGGCGGCCGGGTTGGCGCCTTGAGGCGTCGTGTGGACCAGCCCCGCGGTGCGGCCCGGGGGGTACGCCTTCGCCGGCCGGGCGTACTTCCGGAACGACCCCTCGTTCTCGTGGACGCAGACCACGTCCGGGCCGCCCGTCCCGAAGTAGCCGGCGTCGCACACCGTGCCGGGGTTGGAGAGGATCGTCAGCTTCGGGTTCAGCCTGCGGATCGACTCGCACAGCTCCAGGTACGCCGCCACCTCGGCCGCGCCCGACGGCTGCTCGTCGAGGAAGATTCCTTGCGTCGTCGGGTACAGCTTCAGCCACGTCTTCACGTCGGCCAGCACGTCCGCCGCGGGCCGCCTGGCGTAGCTGGTCGAGACGTAGCCGACGGTCGTGACGCCGGCCTTCTGCACGCCGTCGATCACGGCCGTGTAGTTCGGGTCGGTCACCTTCCCCGGCCCGCTCGCCGGGTTGACGATGACCGTCAGCGGCACGCCATTCTTGGCCGCGTCGGCGAGCTGCTGCCAGCGAGCGTCCTTCGCCCCGCCTGCCGGGTAGAAGTACGCCGGCACGAGGAGCCCGGTCGGCCTGTTCTGAGCGACTCCGGGGGCGGCGACCCCGCACAGCAGCACGAGCGCGATTCCGCACAGTCGCATGGCGAACCTCCGGGCGGGCGGGGGCAGTGTATCCGCCGCGGCAACCCGGCCGTGAAATCGCCGCCGGCGGGGAACGTCGATCGGGCAGCCCCCGTCTCGGAGGACCGGCCGTGACTCGGACCACCCGCCGCGGCATGACGCTGGCCGAAGTCCTGACCGTGATCGCGGTCATCGCCATCCTGATCGGCCTGCTCCTGCCGGCCACCCGGCGCGTCCGCGAGCCGGCAGCGCGGGCGAAGTGCCAGAACAACCTCAAGCAGCTGATGCTCGGCCTGCACCTGTACCAGGATGTCGGCATACCCGATTCCCCCGATACGCCGCGCGGCCTGCCGCCGGGCTGCTACGGCCCCGGGGCAACGCCCGAGGAGCGGCTCGGCTGGACAGTGCCGGTGCTGCCGTACATCGAGCAGGGGAACCTGTTCAACCGCTTCGACGCCGGCACAGGCTACGCCGGAAACGCCGGGCCGGCCGCAGTCGAAGTGAACCGGTTCGTCTGCCCGTCGGCGCTGCCCGGGAACGCGGCGACGACGAACTACGTGGCCCTGGCCGGGGTCGGGCTCGACGCCGCGGCACGGCCGGCGGGCGCCGTCGGGATCGGCGCGATGGGCTACGACCGCACGATCACGCTGGCGGAAATCGCGGACGGCGCCTCGAACACCATCGGCCTGGCGGAAACGGCGTCCGGCGTCGGCCCGTGGGCACGGGGGGGCACCGCGACGCTTCGCGGGTTCGACCCCGCCGACGCGCCGGTGAGCGGCCCCGGCCGGCCGTTCGGCGTCCACGAGCGCGGCTTCAACGTGGCGATGCTCGACGGCTCGGTGCGGTTCGTCCGCGACACGGTGGACCCGCGTGCCTTCGCGGCCGCGGTGACGGTCGGCGGCCGCGAACGGGTGGACCTGGAGTGAGGCACCGCCTCCTGCCGGCGGCGCTCCGGTGGCTCGCGGCGCTGCTCGTGCTGCGCGTGCTGGCCGCGACGCTGGCGAACTACCCCGACTACTTCCCGCCCGACTTCGACGCGCTGTTCCTCCAGGGCCGCGAGGCGACGTTCGCCGGCGCCTACCGCATCGCCTTCTACGCCCACGTCGTCACCGCCCCGGTCGTGCTCGTGACCGGCCTGCTGCTGATGAGCCGGGCCGTACTACGGCGGCGCCGGCTGCACCGGGTGCTGGGCCGCGTCCACGTCGGCGTGCTGCTGGGGGTGGTGCTGCCGAGCGGCGCGGTGATGGCCCGGCACGCCTTCGGCGGCGCCGCGGCGGGAGTGAGCTTCCTCCTGCTGTCGGTGGTGACCGGAGCGTGTGCGGTGGTCGGCGTCGTCCACGCCCGCGGCGGCCGGTTCGACCGGCACCGCGCCTGGATGACGCGCTGCTACGTGCTGCTGTGCTCGGCGGTGGCGCTGCGGCTGATGTCCGGGGCGGCGGGGCTGATTGGCGTGGCGAGCCCGGAGGCGGCGTATGTTGGGGCGGCGTGGGCCAGCTGGCTGCTGCCGCTGGCCGGGTTCGAGGTGATCGAGCGGTGGCGCCGGGCCGTGACCGGCTCACGCCCCGGTTCGCCGTAGGCGGGCGCCGAGCAGCACGCCCACGAACCCGACGAACGGGTTGGCCAGCGCCACCCACGCGGGCTGCTTCGCCTTCATCATCGCGTCCAGGTTCCCGGCGTCGCCCGTCCGCTCCTCCGCCGGCGTCGCCGCCGCCATGAGTACCGGCACCGCGGACAGCAGCCCGAGGATCAACACGAAGCCGGCCAGCACCTTCGGCGGCTTCGCCGCCCGTGCGATCGACGCGCACACCACCCCGCCGAGGACCGCCGCGCCGATGCCGAGTGCGAAGCTGACGGCGTTCCACAGTAGCGACGGCTCGTAGCTCCCGGGCTGGAACGAGCGCTCCTGCCCGAGCAGCAGGTAGAGCGCGCTGAAGGTGAGGAAGATGGTGGCGAACATGACCACGTACCCGACCACGACGGCGGCGACGGCTCGCAACATGACTGGCACCCGGAAGAAGGACGCACGGTTGGGTGAACGAAGGTGTGGAGGGTAGACCGCGGCCGGGCGGGCCGCAAGGTCGGTTCCCGGGCTGGCAGCCGCGGGCGCGAATTCCGCCGCAGACTTGTCGATTCCCGCCCCCGCCGTTCGACAACATTGCAAACCGTGTCCGCTTCCGGGAGTGCGCCATGAAGTTCGTCTGCCTCGGGTACGCCGACATGAAGCTGTTCCAGCAGTTCAGCCCGGCGGAGATGGCCGCGAAGATGGAGGAGTGCATGGCCTACGACGACGAGCTCCGCCGCGGCGGTCACTTCCTCGGCGGCGAGGCGCTGCGGCCGCCGGAGGAGGCCAGGACCGTGCGGCCGAGCGGCGGCAAGGTGGTCGTCACGGAAGGCCCCTACGCCGAGACGAAGGAGCAGCTCGGCGGCATCCTGCTGCTGGAGGCGCGCGACCTGGCCCACGCCGTCGAGCTGATGTCGAAGCACCCCGGCGTGGCGTTCGGCCCGTTCGAGGTGCGGCCGGCGGACGCGGAGGTCAACGCCCTCATCGCGGCCCGCGGCTGAGGCCGGCCCCCCGCCCGTCGTTGATCCGCCCCGGGCGCCGGGGTATCCTTGTTGTCATGCCGTCTCTCCCCCGCCTCCTCGCGGTCGCCGTCGTCTGCGCGGCCGCGCTCGCCACCGGCCCCCACGGCCCGGCGCAGCCCGCCGCGGCGCCGGACGCGGACGCCGAGGCGCGCGCCGTCCTCACCGCCACCTGCGTGAAGTGCCACGGCCCGACGCGGCAGAAGGGCGGCCTCCGCCTCGACTCCCTCGCCGCCGCCACCGCCAAGGCCGACTCCGGCTCGCCCGCCGTCGTGCCGGGCAAGGCCGCCGACAGCGAGTTGATCCGCCGCGTGACGGAAAAGGACGCCGCGCTGCGGATGCCGCCCGGTGACACCCCGCTGACACCGGCACAGGTGGCGGCGCTGCGCCGCTGGATCGACGGCGGCGCGAAGTGGCCCGGCACCGTCGCCCCGGCCGCGACCGCGAAGGCGGAGCTCGTGGTCACCGACGAGGACCGCAAGCACTGGGCGTACCGGCCGCTGGCGCAGATCACCCCGCCCGCCGGCGCCGGCAACCCGGTGGACCGCTTCGTCCGTGCCGCACTTGCCGCGAAGGGGCTGACGCCGTCGCCGGCGGCCGACCCGCGGGCGCTGATCCGCCGCGTCACGTTCGACCTCACCGGCCTGCCGCCGCCGCCCGCCGACGTGGAAGCGTTCGCCGCAGCCGCGGACCGCGACGCCGCTTATGCCGCGCTGGTCGATCGGCTGCTGGCGTCGCCGCAGTACGGCGAGCGCTGGGGCCGGCACTGGCTCGACGTAGCGCGGTACGCCGACAGCGGGGGCTACGAGGGCGACGTCGACCGGCCGACGGCGTTCCACTACCGCGACTTCGTCATCCGGGCGCTCAACGACGACCTGCCGTTCGACGAGTTCGTCCGCCGCCAGCTCGCCGGCGACGAGTACGCCCCCGACGACCCCCGCGCCGTGGCCGCCACCGGCTTCCTGGCCGTCGGCCCGAGCCCGGAGCTGCCCGTGCGGCTGCTCGAAGAGGAGCGCACCCGCCAGCGCTACATCGACCTCGACGACATGGTTTCGACCACCGGCTCGGCGCTGCTCGGGCTGTCGCTCGGCTGCGCCCGCTGCCACGACCACAAGTTCGACCCCATCCCCACGCGCGACTACTACCGGCTGACGGCGGCGCTCCACTCCGGCGACCGCGCCGAGGTGCCACTCGGCACCCGCGCCGAGGTCGAGGCGAACCGCCGGGTGCGGGCCGCGTGGGACGGGCAGAAGAAGGCGGCGGAGGCGGAGTTGAAGCAGTGGCTCGACGGCCGGAAGAAGGCGCTCGGGAAGGGCGACGCCGACCTCCGCGCGGCGCTGGACGACGCGGGGCGGGCGCGATGGGACGCGCTCGCGGCCGAGGTCGCGGCCGTGAAGCGCCGCGAGCCGAAGGCGCTGCCGGCGGCGCTGGCGTACCGCGATTCCGGCGGCAAGGCGGCGCCGAGCTGGCTGTTCGGCCGCGGCGACTTCCACGACAGGAGCTCGCCGGTCGAGCTCGGCTTCGTCACCGTGCTGAGCCGCGGCAAGGACCCCGCCGACTACTGGAAGGCGGCCCGAGCCGCCGGCGATCGCACAGACACTACCTACCAGCGGCGGGCGCTCGCCGACTGGATCACCGACGCCGACCGCGGCGCCGGCCCGCTGCTGGCGCGGGTGATGGTCAACCGCGTGTGGCAGGGCCACTTCGGCGAGGGGCTGGTGCGCACGCCGAACGACTTCGGCGCCCGCGGCGACCGGCCTTCGCACCCGGAGCTGTTCGAGTGGCTGGCCGCAGACCTCGTCGGCAACGGCTGGAAGCTGAAGCGCCTGCACCGCACCATCGTGTTGAGCGACACCTACCGCCAGGGCACGGCGTTCGACGCCGACAAGGCGAAGGTCGATCCCGACAACCGGCTGCTGTGGCGCGTCCGGCCGAAGCGGCTGGAGGCCGAGGCGCTGCGGGACGCGATGCTGGCGGTGAGCGGCAAGCTGAACCCGGAGATGTACGGCCCGGCGTTCAAGCCGCCGATCCCGGCCGACGCGATGGTGGCGCGGAACCTGAAGAACCCGTACCCGAAGAACGTCGCCGACGGCCCCGCGGTGTGGCGGCGGAGCGTGTACCTGTTCCACAAGCGCGTCATCCCGTACCCGCTGTTCCAGGCGTTCGACGCCCCGGACGCGCAGCAGTGCAGCGGGAAGCGGAACATCACCACGGTGGTGCCGCAGGCGCTGGCGGTGCTGAACGACCCGTTCGTCCGCGCCCGCGCCGCCGACTTCGCCGACCGCTTGATGCGCGACGCCGACCCCGTGGGGCGGGCGTACCGGCTGGCGTTCGCGCGGCCGCCGACCACCGCCGAACGCGAGGCGGGGGTGGCGTTCCTGGCGCGGCGGGAGCGCGACCGCGCCGGCCGCGGCGACCCGAAGCGCGACGCGCTGGCGGACTACTGCCAGGTGCTGTTCGGGCTGAACGAGTTCATCTACGTCGACTGACCCGAGGCCGCCGTGACCCCCATCGACCGCCGCCAACTCCTCCGCGCCGCCGGGGCCGGGTTCGGCCTCGTCGCCCTCGCCGACCTGCTCCGCGCGCAGGCGCCGCCCGCCGGCCCGCTGGCGCCGCGGCCGGCGCACTTCCCCGCGAAGGCGAAGGCCGTCATCTGGCTGTTCATGGAGGGCGCCCCGAGCGGCGTCGACCTGTTCGACCCCAAGCCCGCCCTCGACCGCAACGACGGCAAGCGCATCCCCATCGACGTGTTCAACGGCAGCCCCGGCCCGCTGATGAAGTCGCCGTTCACCTTCCGCCGGTACGGCCAGAGCGGGGCGTGGGTGTGCGACCGCTACCCGAACGTCGCCAAGCACGTGGACGAGTTCGCGTTCGTGAAGTCGCTGTACTCCGAGTCGAACGATCACGTCCCCGCGCTGTACCAGATCAACACCGGCATCGGTCGGCCGGGCTTCCCGTCGGCCGGGTCGTGGGTCACGTACGGCCTCGGCAGCGAGAACCAGAACCTCCCCGGGTTCGTGGTGCTCGGCAACAGCGCGGGCGTGAAGGGCGGGCCGATCAACTGGTCCGCGGGGTTCCTGCCGTCGGCGCACCAGGGGACGCTGTTCCGCCCCGAGGGGAACCCCGTGCTGAACCTGCGGCGCACGGCCGGCGTGACCGCCGCGGACCAGCGGGCGCAGCTCGACCTGATGGCCCGGCTGAACGCCGACCACCTCCGCGCCCGGCCCGGCGAGCCGGACCTGACGGCGCGGATCGAGTCGTTCGAGCTGGCGTACCGGATGCAGGCCGAGGCCGCCGACCTGCTCGACCTGTCGAAGGAGCCCGCGGCGACGCGCACGATGTACGGCCTCGACGACCAGCGCAGCCGGTCGTTCGGCACGAAGTGTTTGCACGCCCGGCGCCTGATCGAGCGCGGCGTGCGGTTCGTGCAGGTGTACTCGGACGGCGAGTGGGACGCGCACTCGGACCTGCGCGGCAACCACACGAACCACTGCGCCGCGACCGACGTGCCGATCGACGGCCTGCTGACGGACCTGAAGCGGCGCGGGCTGCTCGATTCGACGCTGGTGATCTGGGGCGGCGAGTTCGGGCGGATGCCGGTGTCGCAGGGGAACGGCGGCCGCGACCACAACCCGCACGGGTTCCTGTGCTGGATGGCCGGCGCCGGCATCAAGGGCGGCGCCAGCCACGGCGAGACGGACGAGTTCGGCCACCGGGCCGTGACCGACCGCACGACCGTTCACGACCTGCACGCGACGATGCTGCACCTTTTGGGCGTGGACCACAAGCGGCTGACGTACTTCCACAACGGCCGCTCGTACCGCCTGACCGACGTGGCCGGCGAGGTGCTGACGCGCGTGCTGGCGTAGAGCCCTGTTAGGCCGGGGCGCAAGCCCCGTTGGCTTCTCAATCCCGACGGGGCTTGCGCCCCGGCCTAACGGCCCACCGGCCGCCCCCCGCATCGCACTCGGCGCACTTTCCTCCTTGACACAACTTGGCCTTGCAAAGTACACTGCCTCCGCACCACGGAGGAAGCCCCGATGCGGGCGCAGGACGCCATCGACCGGCTCGGCCTGATCCACGACCAGCTCGCCCGCGCCGAGGTGTACCCCGGCTTCCGGCCGCCCGCGGTCGCGCTCGTCGGCGCCCTCGGCCTCCTCGCCGCGGCCGCGCAGCCGCTCGCGCCCGTCGGGTTCGTCGCCTACTGGCTCGGCGTCGCCGGCGTCGGAGGCGTGATCGGCTTCGCGGCGGCGGCCCGCTCGTACGCCCACGAAGAAGACGACCTCGAACGCCGCCGCACCCGCCGCGTCATGGCGCAGTTCCTGCCGTGCCTGCTGGCCGGCGGTGCCGTCACCGTCGGCGTCGCCCGGGCCGACGCGGTGCAGCTGCTGCCGGGGCTGTGGGCGCTGTTGTTCGGCCTCGGGGTCGTCGCGGCCCGGCCGCACCTGCCGGCGGCGGTGTGGTTCGTCGGCGCCGGCTACGTCGCGGTCGGGGCGGCGCTGATGGCCACGGCCGACGCGGAGCCGTCCGGGTGGGCTGTCGGCGGCGTGTTCGGGGTGGGGCATCTGGCGACGGCAGTGGCGCTGCGCGGTCGGCGGGAGGAATGCCATGAGTGAAGACGACGGCCGGTACGCCTACGACGGGCTCGACCGGGTGCTGCACGAGAAGGCCCGGCTCGGCATCCTGACGGCGCTGGTGCCGCGGCCCGGCGGCCTGTCGTTCGGCGACCTCGCCCGGCTGTGCGCGCTCACCGACGGGAACCTGAGCCGCCACCTGGACGTGCTCGCGGCCGACGGGCTGGTGAAGGTGACGAAGGCGTTCGCCGGCCGCCGCCCGCTGACGACGTGCGTGCTGACCGCGGCCGGGCGGAAGCGGTTCCGGGCGTACATCGCCGAGCTGGAGCAGGTGGTGCGCGACGCGGCCGCGGCGGCGGACCCGGCGGCGCGGCCGGGCCTGGCGGGGGCGTAGCGTCCGCCGCTCGCGGCGTAGCGGCGTGTGCGCCGCTACGCCGCGAGCGGCAAGACCAGGAGCCGCGAACGGGCGGGGACCACCCCGCCCTTCTTTCAGGTCTTTAACTTTGCAATCCCAAGTTATTTGCAAATTCAGGAGCGCCCCGCCGTGCCGACCGTCCCCCGCGCCCTCCGCGAGCCGCCGCCGCTCGACGCCCGCCGCCGCACCGCGCCGCCGAGCCCGCGCACGGCGCTGCTCGTCAACCCGTTCTACCCCAAGGACCCGCACGCCAGCTTCGGCAAGCATGTCCTCACGCCCACCCTCGCCCTCACCGCGATCGCCGGCGCCACGCCGGCCGGGTGGAGCGTCCGCTACTGGGACGAGAACCTCCTCCAGGGCCACCCGCCGAGCGACCCGTTCCCGCGGGTCGTCGGCATCACCGTCCACCTGACGTTCGCGCGGCGGGCGTTCGAGCTGGCGCGCTGGTACCGCGACCGCGGCGCGACGGTGGTCCTCGGCGGGCTGCACGTCCTCTCGTGCCCCGACGAGTGCGCCCCGCACGCCGACGCGCTGGCCTTCGGCGAGGGGGCGCAGCTGTGGCCCGTCATCCTCCGCGACATCGAAGCGGGGCAGCTGCGGCCCCGCTACGACGGGTCGTACCAGCGGCCGTACACCGCCGACCCGCCGCCGCGGCGCGACCTGCTGGACCGCCGCGCGTTCCTGACCACGACCAGCGTCAACGCCACGCGCGGGTGCCACAACCGCTGCGGCTTCTGCTACCTCAGCACCGACGGTCTGAAGGTGCCGTACCAGTGCCGCGACCCCGAGCAGGTCGCCGCCGAGATCGCCGCCGACGGCCAGCCGTACTGCGTGTTCACCGACAACAACCTCGGCTCGCGGCCGGACTACCTGCGGGACCTGTGCCTGGCGTTGCGGCCGCTCGGCATCATCTGGAGCGCCGCCGTCACCCTCGACGTGACCGACGACGCCTCCCTCGTGCGCGAGATGGCGCTGGCCGGGTGTACCGGCGTGTTCGTGGGGTTCGAGTCGCTGACGGACGAGAACCTGGCGGCCGCGAAGAAGAAGACGCCGCGGGCCGCGGAGTACGCCCGCCGCGTCGGCGTCTTCCACGACCACGGCATCCAGGTGAACGGCAGCTTCGTCCTCGGCTTCGACCAGGACCGCAGCGGCTGCTTCGAAGAACTCGTGGACTGGATCGAGGGGGTGCGGATGGAGTCGGCGACGTACCACATCCTGACGCCATACCCGGGCACGCCGCTGTTCCGGCAGATGGAATCCGAGGGCCGGCTGCTGCACCGCGACTGGACGCTCTACGACACGGCGCACGTGGTGTTCCGGCCGCGGCACCTGAGCGTGGAGGAGCTGGCGGCGGGGTACGAGTACTGCTACCGGCGGACGTTCTCGCACCGCTGCATCTGGCGGCGGCGGCCTGGCGACTGGCGGGCGGTGCCGGCGTACCTGCTGATGGCGTACCTGTACAAGCGGTCGAACTGGCTGTGGCCGCTGCTCATCCGCCGCCGGCTGACGCACTGGGCGTGGCGGCCGCTGCTGGAGGCGTCGCGGTGGCGGCACCTCCGCTTCCGCCGGCGGCTCGAAGTGCGGGGCGAGTGTCGCGCCCGTCCGGGGGTGCCGGTCACCGCGGGGGTGTGAGGCCCGACACGTCTTGAAGCCGACCCGCGGGATTTCGTTGCGTGCCGGCCGGGCGCGGGTGTATATTCCGCGTAATCGCTTCACCCGGCCGCGGACGTTCTCCCCGTTCAGGTCGCACGTCCCGGTGCGGTTGTCGCCTCTCCCCGCGTGTCCGTTCAGGAGACGTGTCATGGCCGCCCGCGCGCCCGCGCCCGCCGCTCCGAGCGTCCGCTCCGACCTCGACGCCCTGCAGGGGGCGTGGGAGTCCGTCGCCGGCACCCGCCAGGCCCGGCTCCTCGTCGCCGGCCGCAAGTTCTGCTTCGAGTTCAGCGGCGGCGACATCTACATCGGCACCTTCGACCTCGGCCCCGCCGGGCAGCTCGACATGCACGTCGAGGAAGGCCCGGCCGACCACCGCGGCACGTCGCCGTGCCTGTACCAGCTCGACGGCGGCGTGCTGCGGTGGTGCCCCGGCCGGCCGCGCTCCGGGAAGCGGCCGTCGCGGTTCCCCGACGTCGACGACTCCCGCTACCTGTCGCTCGTGTTCCGCCGCGCCGCCCGGCGCAAGTAACGTCGGTCATCTTTCGGGTCCACGTTCCGCCCCATGAAAGGGATTCCTCCATGACCGCTGCCGTCGCCGACCGCCCCGCCCGCGCCCCGGACACGCTCCGGGAACCCGTGGACACCGCCTACGAGTACCCCGGCATCCCCACCACGTGCGACGGGGCCGAGGCCGTCGTCCACGTCGAGATTCGCATCAGCCAGGCCGCGGGGGCGTACCCGATCACCAGCTCCACCACGATGGGCGGCGGGTTCAACGCCAGCGTCATGAACGGCGGCACGAACCTGTGGGGCGACACCCTCGTGTTCTTCGAGCCGGAGAGCGAGCACAGCGCCGCCGCCGTGTGCGAGGGCTTCGCCGTCGCCGGCGGGCGCGTCACCAACTTCACCAGCGGGCAGGGGCTCGTGCTGATGAAGGAGGTGCTGTACACGATCAGCGGCAAGCGGCTCCCGGTGGTGATGAACATCGGCGCCCGCGCCCTCACGAGCCAGGGGCTCAACGTCCACGCCGGGCACGACGACGTGATGAGCGTGGCCGACGTGGGCTGGGGGATGCTGTTCGCCCGCAACGCGCAGGAGGCCGGCGACTTCTGCCTCATCGCCCGCAAGGTGGCCGAGGCCACGCAGACGCCGTTCTTCAACGTGCAGGACGGGTTTCTCACCACCCACACCGTCGAGACGGTGCGGCTCATCGAGCCGGAGTTCATGAAGGAGTTCGTCGGCGACCCGAAGGAGCGCCTGACGAACATGATGGACACCGCCAACCCGATGATGTCGGGGGTGGTGCAGAACCAGGACTCGTACATGAAGGGGAAGATCGCCCAGCGCTGGTACTACGACCAGGTGCCGGACAAGCTGCAGGAGGCGTTCGACGAGTTCGCGCAGAAGACGGGCCGCCGCTACGGCATGGTCGAGGCGCACCGGTGCGAGGACGCCGAGTACGTGTTGGTGGGCATGGGCAGCTACATGGAGACGGCGAAGGTCACGATCGACTACCTGCGCGACGTGAAGAACATCAAGGCCGGGTGCCTGAGCGTGTTCGCCTTCCGCCCGTTCCCCGCCGTGGAGGTCGTGAACGCCCTGAAGGGGTGCCAGGCGGTGACGGTGTTCGAGCGGATGGACGACCCGCTGTCCACGACCGGGAACCACCTCACCCGCGAGATCAAGGCGGCGTACTACGACGCGGTCGTCGGCCAGAACGGCCACGAGCGGCTGACCGACCCGGCGCCGAAGGTGTACCACGGGGCGGCGGGGCTCGGCAGCCGCGACGTGCGGCCGGGCGACGTCATCGCCGCGTTCCACAACATGATGATGGACGGCCCGCACTTCTTCTCCGTGGGGATCGACCACAAGAGCGCCCTGGTCCGCAAGGAGGACCCGGACCTGCGGCCGCGCGGCGGGTTCTCGATGCGCGGGCACTCGGTCGGCGGGTTCGGCAGCGTGACGACGAACAAGATCATCGCCACCATCGCCGGCAACGTGTTCGGCAAGGACGTGCAGGCGTACCCGAAGTACGGCTCCGAGAAGAAGGGGCTGCCGACGACGTACTACCTCACCGTCGCCGACTCCCACATCTACACGCACAGCGAGCTGGAGAAGGTGGAGTTGTTGTGCGTGAACGACCCCACGGCGATGCTGAGCCCGCTGACGCTGAAGGGGCTGGTGCCGGGCGGGGCCGTGTTCATGCAGTCGCCGTACGCCGACCCGGCGGACGTGTGGGCGCGCATCCCGCCGGCGAACAAGCACACCATCCGCGAGAAGAAGATTCGGGTGTACTACTGCGACATGGTGCGGATCGCCCGCGAGGAGGCGAACGAGGCCGACCTGCAGATGCGGATGCAGGGGATCGTGCTGCTGGGGGCGTTCCTGAAGCTGACGCCGTACGCCCGCGAGGGCGAGATGACGGACGCGCAGGTGGAGGCGGGGGTGGAGAAGGCGCTGCGCAAGTACTTCGGGAAGCGCGGCGAGCAGGTGATCCGCGACAACATGAAGTGCATCAACCGCGGCCGCGACGAGACGCGCGAGATTCCCGCGGAGGTCATGTTCGCTCAGTAACGTCCACGCCCTACACACCCCGAATGACGAATGACGAATGACCCACCAATGACGAAAGAAGACGGACAGCGGTGCCCCGGCTCGGGGCTTCCCTTCGTCATTGGTGGGTCATTCGTCATTCGTCATTCTTAACCAGGAACCCGAGTCATGTCCGCAAGCACCGTCCCCGCGCCGTCGATGAACGCGGCGAGCGACAAGGACCCGTTCAACAACAACTGCTACGGCACCCTCACCGACCGCGACTACAAGCCGGTGAACCTCCGCTCGGCGCTGAACCTCACCGTGCTCGACGTGGCCGACTTCAACGACCGCATCATCCGCGGCTACGAGGAGGGGTACGGCGAGAAGGAACTGCCCGCCGACCTCACGCTGGCGCGCTCGCTCATCCCCGCGGGGACGGCGTCGCTGCGCGACTTCAGCTACATCGCGCCGGAGATTCCCGAGTACATCCCGTCGAACTGCACCGGCTGCATGGACTGCGTGACCGAGTGCCCGGACACGGCGATCCTCGGCAAGGTGCTCGGCGAGGACGAGTGGGAGCAGAAGCTCCTGACCATCCCCGAGGGCGACCGCGAGATGTTCAAAGCCCAGTGGTCGCGCACCAAGAAGTACTACGACGGCGGCAAGAAGAAGCAGGGCGTCGGCGGGATGTTCAACATCATCATCGACCCCTCCAAGTGCAAGGGGTGCGCCGAGTGCGTGACGGTGTGCGACGACGACGCGCTGAAGATGATGGCGAAGACCGACGAGGTGATGGTGAAGGCGCGCAAGAGCCACCGCTACTTCAAGAACATCGGCCCGAGCAACGAGAAGTTCATCAGCGGCAACCTCCTCATCGACATGATGCTGAAGGAGCAGACGCACATCTACACCGGCGGGGCCGGCTCGTGCGCCGGGTGCGGCGAGGGGACCGCGCTCCGCATGATGTGCGCCGCCACCGGCAGCAAGTACGGCGAGGACTGGGGCATCGTCGCGGCCACGGGGTGCAACACGGTGTACACGTCCACGTACCCGTACAACCCGTACCTGGTGCCGTGGACGAACTCGCTGTTCGAGAACGCCCCGACCTACGCCATCGGCGTGAGGATGAAGTGGGACCAGATGGGCTGGGGCAAGAAGCCGCTGTGGGTGATCGGCGGCGACGGGGCCATGTACGACATCGGCTTCCAGGCGCTGTCGCGCATGTTCGCCAGCGGCATGAACGTGAAGGTGTTCGTGCTCGACACGCAGGTGTACTCGAACACCGGCGGGCAGGCGAGCACGGCCACGTTCACCGGCCAGAACACGAAGATGAGCGTCCACGGCAGCGTGTTCGGCGGCAAGCAGGAGCGGCGGAAGGAGATGGCGCAGATCGCCATGATGCACCCGCGCACCTACGTGGCGCAGACGACGTGCGCCCACGTCAACCACTTCTACAAGGCGGTGCTGGGCGCCCTGGAGTTCGACGGCCCGGCGATCGTGTGCTGCTACACGACGTGCCAGCCGGAGCACGGCGTGGCCGACAACATGGCCGGCGAGCAGGCCCGGCTGGCGGTGGACACGCGGGCGTTCCCGCTCATCATCTACGACCCCCGCGCCGGCGACACGATCAAGAGCCGCATGTCGCTGGCGGGGAACCCGAACATGAAGGGCGACTGGTACGTCCACCCGAAGACGAACCAGGAGGTGACGTTCGTGGACTTCGCCCGGAGCGAGGGGCGGTTCGTGAAGCACTTCGACAAGGACGGCAACCCCTCGCCGACGCTGCTGGCCGCGAAGCAGGACCGGCTCGAGAACTGGCACGTGCTACAAGATTTGGCGGGGCTCCGGTAGCGCGCGGGTGTTTTCCGTCTTGCCGCTTGCGGCGTAGCGGGCCCAGGGTCCGCTACGCCGCAAGCGGCAGAACAAAGTCAAAAGCACATCCCATGAGCCACCCGCTCGTCATCGCGTACCACCTCGTCTGGACCGTGTACGGGTCGTGGCTCCCGAACGACCCACGCGGCAGCGGGTCGCGAACGGTCCGCTTCGACCCGCTCGCCGACCTCGGCGACATCCACCTCGGCCGCAAGCGGGTCCAGCCGCCGCGCCGCGAGGTGCGCGAGTTCTACGACCACGCCGCCGACCTGTTGAAGCACCCGGTCCTCGACCTCGACAAAGCCGCGAGGGCGATCGTCGGGGCGGCGCTTGGCGAAGTCGTTGCGGCCGAGCGGTACACCTGCTACGCCTGCGCCGTCATGCCCGACCACGTCCACCTGCTGGTCCGCAAGCACCGCCACACCGCCGAGGAGATGGTGACGACCCTGGCCGCGGCGAGCCGGGCGGGCCTCGTCGAAGCCGGCTGCCGCGACCCGGCACATCCGACGTGGACGGCGGGTGTCGGCTGGCGCGGGTTTCTGGAGCACCCCGAGGACGTGCGCCGCACCATCGGCTACATCGAACGAAACCCGTTGTCGCTCCGTCTCCCCGTGCAGCGCTGGCCGTTCGTCGTCCCCTACGACGACTGGCCGCTGCACGCGGGGCACAGCCCCAACTCGCCCTACGTCAAGCGGCTCCGCGCGGCGGGCCGCTACCCCTGATCCGCCGCTTGCGGCTTCGCGCATGACCCCACTCGCCACCCACGACTACACCCCCGGCGGCCTGGAGGCCGCCGACCACTTCCTCCGCCGCACGCGCTGGGAGCTGCGCGAGCTGTGGATGGTCCGCGCGTGGGCCGACCGGCTCCAGGTCATCGACGTGAACAAGGACGCCTTCGAGGTCCGCGGCCTCGGTTACCCCGACGCCGACGTGGTGCCGCTGTTGCGCCTGGTCAACGCCGCCTTCGACCCCGCCACCGTCCACGAGCCGACCGCCGCCGAGTACAAGGAGTTCCTCGCCGGCCGCCGCTTCCCCTGGGCCGCCGACCGAGCCATGTAGCCGTCAACGCCCGCCGCCCGGCGCGTCGGGCCACTCGAACCGCACCCACGGGTGCGCCTCCAGTAGCGCCTCCACCTTCGCCAGCAGCGCCGCGTTCCGCGGCTCCAGGTTCAGTGACTCGGCGTACTTCCGCAGCGCCGTCGGGATGTCGGCGTCGCACTCCGCCTGCCAGCCCGCCACCTCCAGGTCGTGCGCCGTCGTCCGCACCCACCCGGTCGTGTACAGCACCGGCCGCACCAGGAAGTTCCACACCAACGACACCACCGTCGCCGCCACCACGAACACGCAGAACACCAGCACGAAGTGGACCACGACGCCGCCCCCGGCCACTACCGGCGGCGCTCCAGGCCGAAGAAGTTCCGCAGGCCCAGCAGCAGGATCATGCCGATCGACCGCATCGCCTCCTGGCGGTTCACCTTGCTCGACCCGGCCCGCCGGTTCTCGAACAGGATCGGGTACTCGCCGATCTTGCACCCCGCCTTGTAACAGCGGAACAAGACCTCCTGCTGGAACGAGTACCCGCGCGACCGCACCGCCCCCAGGTCCACCTCGCGCAGCTTCGACACCCGGTAGCACCGGTACGCCCCGCTCGCGTCCTTCACCGGCATCCGGAACAGGAACCGCACCAGCGTGTTCACGCTCCGCGACATCACCTTCCGCGCCACCGGCCAGTTCTCCGTCGCGCCGCCGGCCACGTACCGCGAGCCGATCATCACGTCGTACTTGCTCATCCCCGCCAGAATGCCCGGCAGGTAGCGCGGCGGGTGGCTGAAGTCGGCGTCCATGTTCTGCAGCAGGTCGTAGTCGTGCTCCATCGCGTAGCGCATGGCGGCGAGCGTGGCGGTGCCGAGGCCGAGCTTGCCGGGGCGGTGGAGGGCGTGGATGCGGGGGTCGGTCGTCGCCAGCTCGTCCACGATGCGGCCGGTGCCGTCGGGGGAGTTGTCGTCGATCACGAGGATGTGGGCCTGCGGGACGACCTTGTGGATGTCGGCGATGAGGGCGGCGACGTTGCCGGCTTCGTTGTAGGTGGCGAGCGACACCAGCAGGCGGGGTTCGGCGGCCGGGGAGGCGGTCTCGGCGGGCACGTCCGGCACCTTCTTGTACGCGGGGCGGGGAATCCGGTATTTTCTACTGTACCGATCCCGTCCTGTCCGCGTTATGCCCGCGGGGCCGGCATTTTCGACTGCGGCGAGGCTCACTCATGGCAGACACCCTGGACATCAAGTGCCCGACGTGCGGCAAGGCGCTGAAGGTGCCGGCCGCGCTCGCGGGCAAGAAGGTGAAGTGCAAGGGGTGCGACACCGCGTTCGCGGTCGCCGCCCCGAAGGCCGCGAAGCCGGCGCCGAAGGCGGCCGCCAAGCCCGCCGCGCACCAGGCGGCGGCCCCCGAGCCCGAGAAGCCGAAGAGCCCGTTCCTCGACGACGACGACGAGCTGGACGAGCAGGGCCGGGTGAAGGCGATGGGCGTGGTGAAGGAGTCGGACGTGCCGCGGTGCCCGCACTGCACCGTGGACCTGGACCCGCCGGACGCGGTGGTGTGCTACCGGTGCGGGTTCAACAACGTCACCCGCATCAAGGCCGAGACGAAGAAGGTGATCGAGGCCACCGCCGGCGACTGGGCCGCGCACCTGGCCCCGGGCATCATCGCGCTGCTGATCTGCATCGGGCTGGTCGTGCTGGACGTGGTCTGCTGGATCAACATGAGCGACTGGCTGCAGGGGAGCTTCCTGGAGCAGGACGAGAAGGACATCCTCGGGAACAAGAAGATGTGGGTGAAGCCGGGGGCGTTCGTGGCGATCGTGATCGCCTTCTCGCTGATGCTCATCCTGCCGCTGGGCGTGTTCGCGTTCCGCCGGCTGGTGAAGAACTACAAGCCGGAGGAGCGGGTGAAGAAGTAGGGGACGGGGGGCAGGAGACAGGAGGCAGGAGACGGGAGACAAGCTTCTTCTGTCCGGCCGCCGGCTCCTGTATCCTGTCTCCTGTTTCCTGCCCCCTGTCCCCCGGCGCCCCATGCTCGCCAAGCTGCGGACGTTCGCCCTCGCCGGGATCGACGCGGTCCCGGTCGAGGTCGAGGTGGACGCCGCGGCCGGCACCCCCAAGACCGTCCTCGTCGGCCTCCCCGAGCTCGCCGTCCGCGAGAGCGTCCACCGCATCGAACGGGCGCTCGCCAACCTGGGGTACTTCCGCCCCACCGGCCGCACCATCATCAACCTGGCCCCCGCCGACCTGCGCAAGGACGCCGGCGCGTTCGACCTGCCGATCGCGCTCGGCGTCCTCGTCGCCACCGGGCAGGTGAAGCCCGACCAGATCGCCGACCTGGCCGCCGTCGGCGAGCTGGCGCTCGACGGCGCCGTGCGGCCGGTGAAGGGCGCGCTGTCGGTGGCGATGGCGGCGCGCGACCAGGGGCTGAAGCGGTTGCTGGTCCCCGCCGAGAACGCCCGCGAAGCCGCCGTCGTGGAAGAACTCCAGGTCTTCGCCGTCACGTCGCTGGCCGAGGCCGTCGGGCTGGTGACTGGGCAGGTGGACGTGGACCCGGTAGCGTACCGGCCCGAGGAGGTGGCCGGGCACCTGAACCGCTACGACATCGACTTCGCCGAGGTGCGCGGGCAGGAGTCGGCCAAGCGGGCGATGGTGGTGGCCGCGGCCGGCGGGCACAACATCCTCATGCTCGGCGCCCCGGGGTCGGGCAAGTCGATGCTCGCCAAGCGGCTGCCGACCATCCTGCCGCCGCTCACCGCCACCGAGAGCCTCGACACCACGCGCATCTATTCGGCCGTCGGCCAGCTGCCGCCCGGCGAGGCGCTGCTGGCGACGCGGCCGTACCGCAACCCGCACCACACCATCTCGGACGCCGGCATGGTCGGCGGCGGGCACGTGCCGCAGCCGGGCGAGATCAGCATGGCGCACCACGGCGTCCTGTTCCTGGACGAGCTGCCGGAGTTCAACCGCAAGAGCCTCGAAGTGCTGCGGCAGCCCCTCGAAGAAGGCTGCGTCACGATCGCGCGGGCGACCGGCAGCACCACCTTTCCCGCGCGGTTCATCCTGGTGGCGGCGATGAACCCGTGCCCGTGCGGCTACCTCGGCGACCCCCGACGCCCGTGCAAGTGCAACCCGATGGTCGTGGAAAAGTACCTCGGCCGCATCAGCGGGCCGCTGCTCGACCGGAACGGGACGAGTCTTCAGATGCCGATGCCCTGAGATGGACCACCCCGCCCGACAGCGGATAGCGCGTCAGCTTTGCCTTCTTCACTGCCTCGAAACGCAGGTCAATCCGCTCGATGGCCTCGCGCACCACAGTGCGGACGAGTGCCGGGTCGCCGGCCTTCATCACCTCCACCAGCTGCTCGACCTTGCCGACGACGTGAGCGACCGACCCCGCCGGTGACTGGCGAGTGGCTCGGTCGAGTTCCTCCTGGGCAGTTGCCCGCTCCTGCTTCCACTGCCGAATCTTCGCCTGCATGGTGGGGATGAGGTCGGCGTCCATTAGCAGGAGGTTGTCCGTCGCCTTGGCGATGTTCGCGTCCAGCTTGGCCTGCTTCATCCGCAGCCCCTTCACCGTTTGCTCGTCTGGCCCAGAGCGCTGCTCGGCCTGCCGCCGAACTTCCGCCTCAAGGCGCTCACGTTCGGCCGGGACGAGCAAGCGCGACTGGAGCACTTGCGCAATTTGCTCGATGACGACCCGCTCGTTGACGGTCCGCGGGCCGCACCTCCCCTGGGTGAAGTAGCTGCCGCAGCGGTAGATGGCCTGCTTGACTCCCCCGCTCATCTGCTTGGTGCCGTACATGGGCACGCCACAGTGTGCGCAGCGGAGCAGCTGGGAGAGCGGGTAGCTGGCCTTCTTCCGGCTCGGGGACGTGCGGGAGCGGTTGGAGGCGAGCTTCTGCTGCACCAGGTCGAAGAGCTCGGGTAGGACCAGAGGCTCATGCTGGCCGGGGATGACAAGCCAGGACTCGGACGAGGTGCGCTCTGACTTGTTGGCCTTCTTTTGTGTCGGCCGAATCTCCCCGCCGTCCGACCTGAAGAACTTCCCCTGCTTCACCTTCCCCCAAACGTAGGAGCCCGCGTAGACGTGGTTGGTCAGGATGTTGTGGACGGTGTTCTTACCCCACTGCTGGCGACCGTGCGGGGATGGCACGCCGAACGCGTTCAGCTCGGCGACGACCGCCATGAGGCTGAGGTCGCGGTTAGCGTAGCCGTCGAAGATGCGACGGACGACCTCAACCTTCCCAGGTGCGTCCGCGTCGGGCTCAAGGCCGACCCGATTTCCACCAGCATCGAGCTTGTACCTGTACCCGTAGGCGGCGCGGCCGACGAACAGTTTGCCCTCGCACGCCTTTCGTGCCATGCCGGTGGCCGTCCGCCGCCCCAAGGTGTGGGACTCGTCCGCCGCCTTGTACTGGCCGAGGAACGCAAGGAGCTGGCCCCCGAGGTCATCACGGTCCCAGGTCAGACGCCGCCCGGTGTCCACTACCTCGACGAACACCCCGACCTTCCGGAGGGGGTGGACGACGGTCGCCATGTACTCGACCGTGTCGTCCCGGGAGAGCCGAGATTGTTCGTCCACGACGATGAGGTCGAACTTCCCCTTCTGGGCATCCTGCAATAGCCGCTGGAACTGAGGGCGGGACGAGTCCGAGCCCCGCATCCCCAGGTCTTGGTAGACCTCGACGACCTCGTACCCCTTCCGCTGACAGTAAGGCAGAACCTGTGAGCGCTGGCGTTCCGGCGACCCGGTCTGGTCGTCGGTGCTCATGCGGATGTAGACGGCGGCTCGTGGCACGCGAGGTCTCCGACGGGGGCGAAGTAGGGGGCCAAGTAACTGGGGTGTGCGGCCTGGCTGGGCAACTCGGTCATCAGCAGGAGGCGGGCCAAGGCGGTAATGGCTGCGTCGGTCAGACGACCCTCGGTGGAAACGACCAACTCACCCCTACCGCGGTGCATGGGGCTCGCTTGCACGGAGTTCAGCCAGCTCTACGAACAGGGTGCCGTGCTCGGCAGTCAAGTGGTAGCATCTCGCGGCGGCAGCTATCGTCCCGCCGCCAGTGCCCGTGCCATCAGCCGGCACGAAATCAGCAATCACTAAAGTGCTCTCCAGTAAAGAGTTGTGAACATGTACCGAGGGCGACGCCTCAGTCCGCGAACGATGCTGTATGGTCGGGAGGGAGGCGCATGAGGTGATGGGTGCGCCGCGGTAAGAGGGATTACCGACTTGGAGGCAGCGTTAAGTAATTGTCACGCCAGTAGTTAGTGAGGAACCGGAGGGATAGAGGACCGAAAACGTGGGAGTGGGATTCAATCCCATTAACCCGATTTTACCATGCCGGGAGGAAAACTGTCAATGGGGTGCCTGCGAAAAGAATCGCTTGGTCCAGCAGAGAGGCGATGCACGGGCCGGACCTCACACCCCACAAGCGGGAGTGTCGGGTACAGCCATAGCCCCCCCAGGGGGGCACTGAGCCGAGGTGTGGCCTGTGCTTGTTGCGCAGCTCGTACGAGGGAGGCGTTTGGCCCTCCAGTGAAAATCTCTGGAATCACTTGACAGGCTGCCGACGACTGCATAGTCTATGAATCGACCGGCACGAAAATGTGTTGGGGACTATGAATTCGGAATTGGCAAGCACCGGAAGGTGCGGCCCCGATATTCATGAGGCACCGCAGCGGTGGTGAACCTCTTGTCTTCCCCCCGGACTGGCGGGGGGCGGGCGTCGGAATCAGCCGATGCGAGTGCGCTCGGCCCGCCGCCTATGGCTCATCCGGGCCAAATGGTGCCTTAGGGTTCCGTTACCGGTGGGCAGTCTCTCTTCGTCGACATTTACACAATCCACTTTTCTCACACAAACTGATTTACAGCGAGTAATATCTCGGCTGTGGTCAACTCTATTAGCTCCGTTCCCAATTGAATGATGGAGCTATCCGTCGGCCCGAATCCACCGACGAGGGGCTGCGACCTTCCAGTAAGCGAGTAGCACGAGACTTAGCTTCTAGCCCTTCGAGCTGGCACCTCCTGTTCCAGCAGGGAGGGGACAGAGCACCTACTGGAGCTACAGGGGTGTGCCACGGGTAGAACCATCATCCCCTGAAGAACCCAGGTGGAGGGGGAGAGACAAGGGTCGGCGGCCTGGGATGTTTACTTCCCTGCTAGTGTTCCTCCCCGCCTGCTGACCTGCCTTAACGCTCGACGTCTCTAGCACGATGCGTCGGCGGATGCAGTAGCCCAGAAGTTCGCCACGACTGGGTCAAGCGCCGCCCAGGTGGCCGCCCAGGACGAGGGCCTGACGGTGCGAGCGTCCCGCGAGGCGACGAGCCGCCGGTTCCAGGTGGACGTGGAGGTCGAGCAGGAAGGGGTGGGCGCCGTTCGGGGACGGCTGACCGCACCCCCTTCGGAGTCACTTCGCGGCCGGCGCGTCAGTCCGGATGCCGGCCACCAGGTCGAGGTACTGAGCGAAGGCTTCTGGCCCGCCACAGGCACGGACCGCTTCCGCCACTTGCCGGGCAGCCTCAACACCGCCGGCGGCGGCCACGGCGGCGTTCACCTGCGCCACGTTCGACAGGACCTGGGTCAGGCCGGCTGGGGCTGCGGCAACCGGCGTCGGCGCCACCGGGGCAGGAGCCGGCGCCGGTGCGGCCGTCTTCTGCGCGGCGGACGCGACGACCCGGGGGACCTTCGCCGTGGCCCGCTTCAGCTCGCCCCGGATGTTGTAGACGAGTGCCCGGATGGACGACTCGGCGGCCTTCAGGCCCCGGGCCCTCGCCTTGGCGACGACCTGGTCTGCCGACAGCTTCAGGTCGCCCGACAGGATGGACCGCACGACGGACGAGGTGGTCGGGACGGCCGTCTTTCGGGGCGCGACCGGGGCCGGTTGCGGGCTCAACTTCAGCTTTTGCGCCACCGTCGCCTTCGGGGGTTGCGCCACCTTCTGGGCGGGGGTCGGCGTAGGTGCGGGCTTCGCGGCCGGGGCGGTCGCCGCCAGCCGGGCGGCCTTCTTCTTAAGCTCCTTGCGGACGTCGTAGGCCGTCCGGCGAATTACCTCGTCCGGGGCCTTCACCCCCTTGGCCTTGGCCTTGGCGAGGACATCGTCGGTGGTGAGATTCATGTTGGCGGACAGGATTTCGCGGACGACGGTCCAGACGGTGGGGGCTGGCGCGGTGGCCATGTGCGTGTAGACTCCGGGGCGAGGAGGTGGCGGGGCGTAGGTGCCGAGCGGCGTATCCGTAAGACCATTGTCCACCCATCCCCGTGCCGCGACAATCCGTCCAGGTGGTACAGCTTCCGGATTCTCGGGGGCCGGGGCGGTTCGTGCCGGATGCGCCGGTCGGGCAGGAGGTGGGTATGACGTCGGCAGACTGGGCCGCCTCGACCGACCCGCAGGAGATGCTGTCGTTCCTGCGGGAGCGGGGGCCGTTGAGCGAGCGGAAGCTCACCCTCCTGTCCGCCGCCTGCTGCCGCCGGGCCTGGGACCGGCTAGTGGACCCCCGCAGCCGGCAGGCCGTCGTGGTCGTGGAGCGGGTCGCCGACGGGGATGCGGGCAGGGACGACCTCTGGGCCGCCCGGGAGGGCGCCATCCTGGCGGAGGTCCACCTGATGAACGACCACTCGGTCCCCTCGGCGGTGCGACTCGACCGGTGGCTGGCGGCCCGGGCCGTGTCCTTCCTGTGCGCCGCCCTGTCCCAGAACCCCCCGGCCGAGGACCACCTCGCCAACGCCTTCGGGGCCGTCGCCGGGTGGACGGCCTATCCCCGGTCGGGGGCCGAGGACGAGGTAGCCGCCGGCTTCGCCGCAGTGGCCGCCCTCCTGCGTGACATCTTCGGCGACCCCTTCGCACCCATCACCTGCTTGCCCGAGTAGCGCACCAAGGCGGTGGTGTCGCTGACGCGGGGCATCTACGAGGAGGGGGCCTGGGACCGGATGAGCGTCCTGGCGGACGCGCTGGAGGACAGCGAGTGCGACTCGGCCGAGCTGTTGAAGCACTGCCGAGAGCCGGGGGACCACGTGAAGGGCTGTCACGTCATCGACGCAGTCTTGGGCAAGGTGTAGTCGGCCGTCGGGTGCCCCAACCCGGCCAGTCGGGTTGGTATGAATCTTCTAGCCCGCCAGGCGAATAGCCTGTAACGGATTGGGTACGTCTCCCTGGAGTCGCCGCATGGTTGACCCGCTCGACGCCCTCGCGTTCTCGATGAGCACGTCCAAGGGAGTCTACGCCCTGCTACTGGGGTCCGGGGTGTCTCGGTCGGCCAGTATCCCGACGGGCTGGGACATCATCCTCGACCTGGTCCGCAAGCTGGCCAAGCTCCAAGGGGCCGACCCTGAGCCCGACCCCGAGAAGTGGTTCGTGACGACCTTCGGGGAGGCGCCGAGCTACAGCGTCCTTCTCGACAAACTCGGGAAGACCGGCGCCGAACGCCAGGCGGTCCTGAAGGGGTACATTGAGCCGACCGAGGAGGACCGAGAGGCCGGCCGGAAGGCGCCGACGCGGGCCCACCGCGGCATCGCCGAGTTGGCCGCCGGCGGGCACGTCAAGGTCATCCTGACCACCAACTTTGACCGGCTGATGGAGTCGGCCCTTGAGGGGGCCGGCGTCACACCGCAGGTCATCGCCTCGCCGGACGCTGTCGCCGGCATGACCCCGCTGCCGCATGGTCCGGTGACCGTCATCAAGCTGCACGGCGATTACCTGGACGCCCGCATCAAGAACACCATCGAGGAGTTGGAGACGTACGACACCCACACGAACCGCCTACTCGACCGTGTGCTGGACGAGTACGGCATGGTAGTGAGCGGGTGGTCGGGGGAGTGGGACACGGCCCTGCGTGCGGCCATCGAGCGGTGCCCGAACCGGCGGTACGCGACCTACTGGAATGCCTTCCGGGAGCCGACTGGGAGGGGAGCGGAACTCGTCAGGCTGCGTGCCGCGCAGGTCGTCCCGAACCTCGACGCCGACACGTTCTTCACCCGGCTGGCCGAGAAGGTGAAGGCGCTTGAGGACTATTCGCGTCCGCACCCCCTCAGCACAGCAGCGGCCGTGTCCGCTCTCAAGCGGTACATCCCAGAGCCTGTCCACCGCATCCGTCTTGCCGAGTTGGTAGCCACGGAGGCAAACAGCGTCACACAATACATGCGAGAGACGCATGTCCCTCCGCAGGACCGTCTGACGTTCCCTGCGGCAGCGGCTCGGGCGGAGGTTGTCGGCTCACGGTCGGAGACCGTCGTGCACCTTCTGGCAGCGGGTGGCTATTGGGGTGCCCCCGAGCAGGTGGGGTTGTGGGTCGATGCCATCGAACGGCTCTCCGGGGCCGTGGTGCCGACGCCGGGCTTCTCGTACCCATCGTGGGAAGGTCTGAGACTTCTCCCAGCCTTACTCGGCTGGTACGCGTGCGGCCTCGGGGCTCTCGCAGCGAAGAAGTACACGGTGCTTCGCGCACTGCTTTACGATGTCAGGCTGGACCTAGCCGGCCGGGAGGTGCTACCCGTTACCCTGGCCCTCGACCCGTACAAGGTGGTCCACAAGGATGTGGGCGATGCCTACTGGATGCCGGAACGAAAGCACACGCCTGTTAACGAGTGGCTGCATCGCGTGCTCAAACCCGCCGTGAGACCCTATATGGCGACTGACGGCGCTTACGACCAACTGTTCGACCGGTATGAGTTACTGCGGACCTTGGTGGAGTCGGAGGGGAGCAAGATTTTTTCGCCTAGCCGGTTTTGGTATCAGCACAACCAGGGCATGCCGAAAAACGCGGTCAACGACCTCTTGGCTGAGGTCGAGCAGCAGGGGAAGCACTGGGGAGGCTTCCTGGGCGGCCTTTTCTCATCCAAGAGAGAGAACTTTGACAAGGCGTGGAGAGCCGTCATGGAGCAGATGCAGAATAGCGGGGTGGGCTACAGATAGTCCGGTCGGTGGCCGCTCTGCCCTTACAGGCCCGGACAAAACTCCTGGACACCCCCGGTTTTCAAGGCGTTTCGGGGGTATTGTCCGTGCTTCTTTGAGTTGCAGGTCACCTGCCACCCTCAACACTGTAGCACGTAAACTCATCCGGTCGAACGCCAGCGGAAGTTGCAACAAGGCCACTTGGCGGCGAAAAAGTCGACAAAGTAGTGGTCCGCAAGCACCCCCAACCCCCTCGACGCCCTCACAACTCGAATCCGTCGCTCCACTCCGTCGGGTCGCGGTTCCAGGGCGTCTCGAAGCGCAGCCGCATGCCGCGCAGAGCCAGTGGTCGCGGCGGTGCCGAGTGCCGACGGGGCGGCTGAGGGAGTCGCAGAAGGGGCAGGTGGGCGGGAGGTCGGTGAAGGAGGACATCGTGTACTCCGGTAGGTGCGTCCGCGAGGAGCCCGCCTCCCTTGCAAGAGGGGTGGGCGGGCCGGACCAGCGGGCGTGGTGAAGGTGAAGCAGAGGAAGCGGCCGGCAGACGTGTAATGCCGACCGCGTTGGCCATCACGTTCAGACCGCGAGCGCGACGGCGTACCCGACGAGATTGTCCAGGACCCGGTTCTTCATGCGCCCGAGCTCGCCGTCGAGCAAGGACGCCGTCCTCCACGACCCCGCCCTCGTGGGCCACAGGCTCCGGTTGTGGTCCAGGGCCTCCGCGGCTCCGTTGTAGGCGTACCAGGCGGTCGGCTCGCCATCATGCCCCTTGCCCTCCAGCCAGAGCCGCCGGACTTCGGCCCTCTTGCGCATGGCCCGCTCGACCACGACCTCGGCCAACTTCGCCTCGGGGTTGAACCGCGGGTCGAACCGGGGGTCGGGTGCGACCACGTCGAGCACCAGCCGGTCGAACGCCTCGTCGGTCAGGCGGGCGCCCATCAGCAGCCGGTACTGGCGGGCGATGACCTCGAACCTCTCGACTACCCCGGCGAACATCGTCTCGGCCGCCTCCACCAGCTTCGACCTTGCGTCGGCCTTGTGCGAGACCGTCACCCACTGGGCCGACCCGGCGCCAGCGGCTTCCGTCTCGGCGGCACCGAGCGTGTTCGCGCAGACGACGCGGATGGCGGTGTGGCCGAGCATCACCCCGCGCCGCCCCGAGTGGTTGGCCATCACCGTCGCGTACGGGAGGAGCCCGCCATCCCGGGCGAAGACGTCCCGCGCGTGCGGCCCGAACCGCTCCAGGTTCCACCGCACCAGCAGCCACGCGTCGGCCCCGTCCCGCAGGACGCCGCCCGTCTCCAGCGCCGCCACCCGCTCCTCCACCAGCGGCTTGAGCACCTCGAACGCCTGCCGGTTGGTGACAATCTCGTATGCGGAGCCGACGGGCCCGAGCACCCTCTTCGTGTCCGGCCGCCAGACGTAGTAGGCGCCCTGGCCCTGGACGTAGACGCGGCGGTCGGGCTCGGCGTCGGGGTCCTCCGGGACGAAGTAGTGGCGTTTCTCCAACGGGTAGTCGAGCCGGTCGAGGGCCCCGTCGAAGTCGAACTGCTGGGCGGCGGTGAGGGGGATGCCCTCGCGGTGCCACGGGGTGCCGCCGGAGGCGGCGAAAAACAGGTTGGCGGTGCCGTCGGCGCGGTACTCCAGCTCTGCGGCCATGATGAACTCCAGCAGGAACAGGGGAAGGAGCCCGCCCCACAGTAGGACGGGCGAAAGGGAGCCGGCGGTCAGCCGGCGACCAGTCGGAGGGGCAGGCGGGTTGAGGGGCCGTACCCGTAGAACCCGCTGCGGCGGAGTGCGGCGACGGCCCGGGCGGCCGGCGTTCCGGGCGGCTGGGTGCCATGCAGCAGGAGGGCGAAGTCCGGCCCGTGGGCCATCGCGTGAGAATCGTCGTGGTCGACGTCGAGGCCGAGGTCGTCGGCTTCCTGCTCGGAGAACACGACCCGCGCCGACCGCAGTCCGTACTCGTCGATGAGGTCGTCGTGGGTGCCGCCACGCGAGGCGGTCAGCACGAGGTTCGGGACGGGGCCGGGCGTGTGCCCGTTCCCGACCTGGTCGAGTCGGGCGACCCACAGGGGAGCCGCTTTGGTATAGGCGTACAGGGTCGATTGCGGACGCGCCCGGGCGACGGCCAGCCAAGCGTCGAAATAGTCCTGGGAGAAGAAATCTCCGCTGTCGTGGACGCGAACCAGCCGCGCGAAGGGCGAGAGGGAGTCCAGCAGGAGGCTGGTCATCTGCTCGGCCGTCCGACAGGCTCGAAGAGCCTGGAGGTTGTGCCACCGGGCGCGTCGTACGCTCGGGCGGCGGGCCTCCATCGACGCGGCGTAGCACCGGAACTGCGTGTGCCGGCCGTCGCGGATTCGGCCGGTGCGCCGGTTCGCGCGGCTCAGGCAGGCGGACGCGAACGGGCAGCTCCAGCCGGCCGCGAGGCTGAACGTGGTCACCGTCGGGGGGAGCTTGCCGTTCCCCTGGCCGAACTTGAGCGGGTGGCGGGCCACGGTCATTCCTCCTGAATGGGATGAGGGCACGAAAAAGCCCCCGGGGTGGCCGGGGGCGGGGCGGGCGACCAGCAGGGATGGGCACAATCAGCGGGCCCCGTCGGGCCGCCGGCGTGAAGCTCTCTCCGCCGGACCGGCACCCCTCACCTTCCTGCTGGGCGGAAGCGGGCGCGCCGGTCGGCGACCGGGCGACGCGAACGGGATGAAGCGGTGCGGGCGGGCGGAAGCGCTCGGCCAACACGCCGGGCGGTCGGAGCGAGAGGAGCACGCTCACCCCCTGACCGGGTCAGTACCGGCCGGGGGTAGGTCTGGAGGAAAACGGCCGACCCCGCGGCGCCGACGCCGGGTTTCGGCGGCCGGCGGGGTAGTACTTGGTGAGCCGTCGTTCGGTCACCCGAAAAACGCCGACCATAAATATCAAGGGGCAAGTGGGCCCCACGGTTTGCCGAAGTCGGCTTTCCGCCGGGGTGACCGCGAGCCAGCCCCTACCGGCTGGCCGGGAGCGCATCGGGGACCTACCCCGTCGAGGAAACCGCCCTCCCCAGGGGGCGGGCGCGAGCGGTCGACGCGAGGCCAGAAAATTCGGGCTCTGACCAAACCCCGTCATCCCGACCTCACGCCCACACCACGGGCCGAGCGTCGACAACCCACACCGGAGTTCAGCCCAGGCGAGCGCTGCTCGTGAGCTGACGGGCCGGTACGACGAACGACGGCGGACGGACTGTAATCGCAATGCCCTCGGACCTGCTCTTCTAGTGGGTGTGAGGACAAAGGGGCTGGGTGCGCGCACGGGCGAGCGGACCCGCTCGAATCGGGACGACGGGCGTCATCAGGACTCCCCTGCTGGTCTCGCCCCCGCCGCCCCTTCACTCCCGGAGCAGCGGCGACGGTCCGGTCGACGGATTCACCTCGACGACCGTGAACGTGGTGTGGTGCCGCGGGGACCAATACACAGCGTGACACGCTCCGCCACCCAGGGCCCGCGCCCCCGGGTCGGTGAGGGCGGTGATGCTCGCGACGGCGGCCGCCATGTCCGGGTAGAGCCCCAGGGCGACGTTCCGGGCGGTGACGACGAACATGAAGACTGCCTCCCCTGCTGGTCACGCACGAAGTGCGTAGGGACACCCGGCGGGCGGGCGCCCGCTCGAAGGCGAACTCACAAAAGGCACTGTTGCGGAACCCCCGTGCACCCGGGGGAGGAATCGAATCCCAATGGCCCCGGCGCTCGCGGTCCAAGGGGCTTCGTCCCGTACCGAATGGGGCGGCACAGGTGCGCGCGAACGGGAACGCACGTCATGCGTGCGCGGCGCGCAACGATGCCGAACCCGGACGGGGTTGCCCCCGCCGGGTTGGTGTGTCGGGTTGGTGTTCGGCTAATCGCGGGGCGCCCGTGCCATCCCGAACGCCCGGAGCGTTTCCGCTTCCGTCGCGGGGGGCGAGAGGCGGGCCAGTTCGTCCGCCCGGCGCCGCTCGGCAGCGGCTTGCGCCGTCCCGTCGGTCACGGGTTCAAGCGGAACCCTCACGGTGATACGCTGCGCCGTATCCGAGAGGCGAAGCGTAACGGCCAACTCGGCCCCGTCCTGCTTGGCGCCGACGACCCGCCACCCGTCCGCGACGGCGGAAGCGGGAACGAGCTCGGATGCGTCCGGGATGCGGAAGGCGGCGCCCGCGGGCGCGGCCGGTGCGGCCGCATTCTCGCGGATGCCCCCGCGGACGATTTCGCCCGCCCGGTAACCGCGCTCGTGACGTTCCGCGCGCAGGATGCGCCGCGTCCGGTCGGTCAACTCACCCGCCCCCGACCCGTTCCCCAACCGGGAGAGCTTGATGAGCGGGTGGGTGCGGGTCACGACCGACAACCCTCGGATGCGGGCGAGCGCGTCGCCGGTTGCGCTCACCTCGTACGCCACCGGGTAGCCGTCGGCGCGCAGCGGCGCCCCCGTCCCCCGATGGAACGAGCCATCCGGCTGCGCGAGAACGACGGCGCCGGATTCGTCCCGAACGGGTTCGGCGGGCGCGCCCGCCTTGCGGCATTCGTAGGCGAAACGGTCGTGCGCCTTCCGGTTGGGTAGGACGTACACGACCCACACCGGCGCCCGGACAACCAGGTTGTCGAACGAGCCGATTCTCAGGTTGGCCGGCCGGGCGACCGGGTTCCCCCGGGGTGCGACGGCCGGCGCCCGGGCTTCCGCCCGCGGGGCGCCCCCGCGAAATGCAAGCGGCATGACGGGTACTCCGAAAGGACGACCCGCCCGGCGCGCCTTGGGACGCGCCCGGGCATTAGACGGCCGGCGGCCGCCTACCGGCGACCGCTAGCCGTCCCCTCTGCGGGGGCGGGTTACAAGCTCACGAGTTCGTCGAACCGGGCGAGCGCGTCCGCGCCCGTGGCCTTGACGGGGGTGCTCTTGCCGCCCGCGTCGAAGCCGTCCGGGGCGGCGCCGTCCTTCGGGGCCGAGACGGTGAACGTCGCTTCCCCCTTTTCCGCGATGGCGGAGCGGATGCCCCCGACCGTCAGCTCGGACGGCGCCAGCGGGATGCGGGTGAGGATGGGGAACCCGTCGACCGTCTTCGGGATGCTCCACCCGGCCCGCAGCTTGCGGGCGAAGGCGAGCGCGCGGTTCGGGACGGTGGCGCGAACCGGGGCGGGCGCGGGGTCGGTGATGCGGGCGGACGTGTCGCCGTTGCGGGTAGCGGTCGCCATGCGCGTGTCCTCATCGTGGGGGGATTGCCCCCCGTTCGTCCGCCACGCCCGACGGGGGGCGAAGTGCCCCCGGCCCGCGGGTCGGACAAGCCCCCCGGAGGCGCAACCCTTGGGAAGCGCCCGGCCCGGTGAGCGGATGTGGCCCCCGACAACCGTCGGGTTCACCCAAGAACACAAAAACTCCGCCCGCCCCCACCCCGTGGGTGAACCGCCCGCCCCCCCGGGGGGTTTTCTGTTCAGCCGGGGTGAGCCCAAAACACGCGGCGGCGGGCGACGGCGTTCACGCGCAACGGGGGGCTCGAAGTCGAGGGGTTGCACACCCGAACCTCTCGGCTGGCCGCGCCGGGCGGGTAGCCGTCAAGGAGCCTCGTTGGGAAACGTGTGGTGAGGAGGGTCGACGTGCAGAGGTGAGGGGCCGACCTGGTTCGACCGGCCAGGCATCCCCAGCAGGGAATCGCAGTGAGGCCCCCCTGCTGGGCTGCCTCCCAGTCTCTTGATGAGATTATTTGAGCTGGAGGGGGTCCGCGCAGACCAGTTAGAACGAGCCCTCTCGCTCGTCTACTCTCTTGGTGGGTCAGTCCGCGCCCACGCAAGGCTCAGCCGCCTAACATTTCCATCGCTTCTCGGACCTCCCCGACGTTGGCCAGCAGGAAGGTGGTGATGAGCGGGCGGACGAGGTCCGGGACGGTCACCCGTTCCCCGCTTCGGATGGACCTCAGCAGGGCCAGTTGCCGCAGTTCGGTCAATTCGGCGGCGGGGAGCTTCAGCCCGCTCGACACCAGGTCGTCCATCGCGATTTCCTCCCCCAGGATTTACCCCGTCCTGCGGGTGAGCGGGTTCCGCGGCGACATCCGCGTGTGTTCTCGCGCCCCCCGAGGTCGGGTGCAACCCGCCCAGACACTTGTGCTGACAACGGAGGCCGATTCGGCACACCGTGACCGGCGCCGCGCCGGCTGAAGGTGCAACAGGGGCTGTGTGAAGGGCTATTCGGACGCGCCTGCGCGGGCGGCGTCCATCCGGTCTTCGCGGGGAAACGTGTCCGCGCTGAGCATCACCCGGCAGGAAGCAGGCCATCCCCGTCCCTGCTGGATGCCCTCACGCCTCAAGAAAGTGCCTCCCCGACGACGCCCGGTGTAAATCCCGGAAGAGGGAGGTACGCAGATGACGAACGCAGACGACCAGCTCGTGACCCGGAAACAAGCTGCTGACAAGTTCAAGGTGACGGTCCGCACGATAGACCGGTGGCGGAAGCGCGGCCTGCTCAAGGGGGCGGCCATCGGCGGCGTGGTCCGGTTCCGCCTCGACGACCTGGCGGCGGTCGTCCGCCGGGCGCTGGGCTAAACGCCGACGGGACGGTTCCCCCGCCGCCAAGCGAGAGGGCCGCCCCGCCGGGTAGCCGTTCGAGACTCGGGGTTGCCGCCCCGATTTCCCATTTATGGAGTCGCCACACAGGATGATACCCCGCTCCGATGGCGCAAGAGTCGGCCACGACTGCCCCGTACACACCTACCTGCCCGAGAACCTCGACCTCTCGTTCATCGCGGCCGGCCGACGCGACGCGGCGGCCTACTTCGTCGGCCGGCTGTACCTCGGCCAGCACGTCGCCGGCAGGGACCCGGACGAGTTCCAGGCGATGTACTCGCCCCTGCTCAAGGCTCAACTCGGCTCCGACTACCGCCGGGAGGTCATCGACCCCCTGCTCGAACACGGCGTCATCGAGGAGGACTCGTCGTACTCCACCGGCTGGAAGGGTCAGTGCGGGTACAGCAGGTCGTACCGGCTCGCCCCGGCGTACCGCCAGGCCCAGTTCCGGGTAGTCCCCTTCACCCACCACGAGTTCGTCAAGCGGCTCGCGTCCCCCCCGGCGGGCGGGACTACCCATGCCCACCTGTCCGCCCCCGTCCACCGCCACCTGGCGAGGTGGTTCGACCGGTTGAGTGTCGCCCCGAGCTACCCGGCCGACGTGCTCCCGCTACGGGCGTGGGCGGAAGGCCACCGGCGGTTCTGGCCGTGCCGCTACGGGCGGGTTCACTCCAACCTCACCAACCTCCGCCGGGAGTACCGCTACCACCTGACGCTGGACAGCGTGGGCGAGCCCCTCGTCGGGGTCGACGTCAAGACCTCCCAGCCACTCCTCCTCGGGCTCGCCGTGCTGAACTGGGTGAAGGTCTTGAGGAATGAGGACTTGAGGGACTACTCCAGGCAGATGGAGAGGGAATGGGCGGAGAGGGTGGGCGGAGAGGGAGGAATGGCGGTCGCAGACCGTATACCGTATCTTGCAGACTGTTCATCCGAATGTCTTAGCGACACCCGATGCTTCGTCGACGTCTGCCTGAAGGGTGACCTGTACTCCCGATTCGTCTCCCGGACCGGGCTGAGTCGGGACCAGGTGAAGAAGCGGTTCCTGGCCACCCTCTACGACCGGCCGCCCGGCGCCGGGGGCGTGGAGTCGGACGTGGTCACGGCGTTCCGTCAGGAATTCCCCGGGCTGTGGGTGGTGCTGGACGCCCTGAAGCGCGGCAACCACGCCCCGCTGCCGTGCTACATGCAGACGGTCGAGTCCTGGCTGGTCATCTGGCGGACGTGTGGGCGGCTCGCGGAGGAGCTGCCCGACGCCCCGCTGCTGACCATCCACGACTGTTTGGTGACGACCGAGCGGTACGTCGAGCCCGTCCGCCGCGCGCTTCTGGACGAGTTCGACGCGGTCTGGGGGGTGCGTCCGCAGGCCGACCCGAAGGCCCTGGCCGCGTGACGCCGCCTCGCCCGGCCCGCCGAAGCCCCGAGGCTCGGGGCGGCGGCTGGAGCGGAGGGGCGGACGAGGTGGGGAGGGCGCCACTGCACGCCCTCTCTTGCCTGACCTCGCCTTGCACGGCGTTCGAGACGCCTTTGCCGTCTAGGCCGCCTGCCTGTCGGTGTGGGTGAGCCACCGCCGCACCCGCTCCAGCTCGCCGGCCCAGTCGGCCGACAGCCGGACCGCCAGGAACCGGCCGTACATCAGGTCGAGCGTCTCCACCAGCTCCCGCAACTGGGACGCGCGCTCGTCCAGCTTCGCCCGGGCGTTGGTCACGTCCTCCGGCAGGTCCGGCATCTTGCACGACCCCACCGCCAGGGTCTCGGCGTGCAGGGTCAGTTCGTACTGCTGGTCGTGGCGGACCAGGGTCAGCCCCATCTTCCGGGGCAGCTTCCCGGCCTGGGCCGCCCGCCGGGCCTCGGGCAGACGGGTCGGGCCGTCGCTGGCAAGGGTCCCGGTCCCGGTCACCCCCCGCGGGCACTGGAGGGTGAGCGTCCGGGCCGGCATCAGCGTCACCTCGCTCCCGTCGGCCAATTGGACCGAGTCCGCGTCCCGGTCCGTGAGGAACCACAGCCACAGGAGGAACTCGTTGCCGAGGAAGTCGGGCGGCCCGCCCCCGGGCACCCAGGCGACCTCGTCCCCGGCCCCGGCCACGAACCCGGACGGGGCGTCGGCCGACCCCGTGAGCCCTAGCTGGGCCGCGAGCAGCTCGGCCCGGCGGCCGGCGGTGACCAATTCCAGCCCGGCCCCGAACGTCGAGCCGAACAGGTGGCTCAGGCGGTCCGCCAGGGACGACGAGGTGGCCCCGAACAACACCTCATTCGAGAACCGGTCCCAGAGCACCTGGGAGCACTTCCGCTTCTTGTACCGCCCATCCCGGGCCTCGTGCTCCAGCCGCTCGCGGGCACTCTCCTTCGCCTCCTTCTTCTGCTTGGCCGAGGCGAGCCCGCTCGGGTTCTCGCGGGCGAGGGCGGCCAGGTCTGCCTCGTAGTACGCCTTGAGCAGGTCGCCGGGGAGCTTCTCCGAGTCCACCCGGAGGTCGAACGTCAGGCAGTCGTTGACGACGTTCTTTTCGAGGTCGAAGGCGACGTCGAGGACGGACTTCCCGGCCGCCCACCCGGCCTCTACCCCGTCCGCCGCGGCCACCGCCTGCTTGCCGGCGGCGTGCTCCCGGAGCTTATCCAGGTGCTCGTCGCCGAACGCCCGCGGGGCGTCGCCCTGGACGGCGAACCGGAGGAACGAGACCCGGCCGGTGAAGAACCCCATGCCCGCTGTCCTCGTGGTGGAACGCGCCGCCGTGCGGCCGTCCTCCATCGGCCGGGGGTGGTGGACGACTGTACCCTGCGGTTGTGCCGTGAAGGGGTCACTCGCCGGCCGCGCCGTCCCGACCGACACGACCGGTCGTCCTAGTTCCACCGGCACGGCCGGTTGAGACCGAGCGGGCCGGCCAACTCGTCAAGGGGGTTTGGGGAGTGACGAGGATGCCGGCCGCGGACGTCGCGGCGTGGCTCGCGGACCTAATGACGGCTGGGGAGGGCGCTTCTGCTACGGCCGCCCTAGCCTCGCCTGCGTGACACTGCCTCCTGGCTCGCCGCAGCACGCGAAGCGAGGCGCGAGGCTTGGAGTGAGCGAACCCCTGCCTGTACAGTAGTATCCATCAACCTGGGTGCGGGACTGGGGCGTCCCTGCACGAAGTCCGCGCAGTACTACTTGAGGGCCCGATGGTGGACCTGAACGACCCACTGCGCCGGGCGATGGAGCTGGAGGGGCTGCATAAGAAGATGTTCAACCCCGCGCTCGCCTTGGAGGGCGGCATCCTCGCCCAGCTACGCGCCCAACCGAGCCTCATGGCGATGGTTGGGTCCCAGCTCGCCCTTCAGAAGGCCATCTTCCCTGACTTGAAGACGCTGCTGGTCCCGCTCCCGGGCGTGTCGCTCAGCGCGACCAGCACCATCGCCTCGATGCTTGATTCTGTGCGAGTTAACGCTACGGTTCGAGCATTACTTAGCGACGAAACCCAGAGGATGAGCTCCGCGTTCGACGCCGCGAGGCTCAGCGCCCTCGCTGATTGGAAGGCCATTTTCAGAGGCATCTCCGCGGTGGAGGCTGGCTTCGCCCTGCCGCTCCAGGCGCACTTGTCGGTGCTGTTCGAGCGCTCTGCTCTCGCGGACGGGGCCTTCTCACGGGTGAAGGAGGGCTCGCTCGGCTCCAGGCTGGGCCTTGCCGAACACGACCGTGCGGGGCTCACAGAGTCTCAGGGCGAGTTACAGGCGGGCTTTCGCTCCTACTTCGATGAGGTTGCCGCTTCTGACCTCGGGGTTCTGGAGCTTCCCGCCCAGCTCACCGAGCTCCCCGCCGCCGAGCTCGTGAACCAGGCCGCCCTGGTGGTCTCGACCTCCGAGACGGAGGAGGATGCTGAGGCTGTCCTGGTCGAACGGGCGGTGGCGGACGAACTGGCGGCGGAGACCACCGACTTGCTCACCGGTCTGGTGGCCGAACTAGACCCCGAACTCGTGCAACTCCTGAAGGGCGCGCGGGAAGCGTTCGCGTCCCGCCACACCGACTACATTCGCCACTTCGTGACTTCCTACCGCGAGCTGTTCACCCATCTTCTTCACGCGCTTGCGCCGGACGACGAGTTGAAAAAATGGACGAAGGACCCGAAGCACTACGACAGGAACAAGCCGACGCGGCGGGCGCGAGTGCAGTTCCTCACCCGCGACCTCAAGGACTCGTTCGGCGGGTTCTTGAACGCCGATGTCGACGCGGTCTTAGAGTTCATCGGGGTGTTTCAGAAGGGCACGCACGGCGTCAATCCGCAGTTCTCGGATGAGCAACTGCGGGACATGAAGAACCGGACCGAGGGGCTGTTCCGCTTCATGCTCGTCACGCACCGTGTCGCGGTGACGGGCAGGCTTTAAACGGCAGGCCGCCCCGAGCCGTCTCGGCCGCGTCGCCGCCGCCGAGACTCGCACGGCTGGTCGTGCAGGTGATTGCCTGTCCTGCGGAAGGCGCTTCGTCAGTACGACTCGTGCGCGAGCTGCCAGCCGGCGTCGCCCTTCACCCAGACTCGGGTGTAGCCCACGTCGTTGAAGATGTGGGCGGACGGGCCGCCCCGCTGCCCTATGGTGACCGTCAACGAACCGGTCTCGACCGCGGTCGCCCCGTACAGCCTGACCCTCGCGGTCGTGAACGACAGGCCCGCGTGCTTCTGCCCCAGGCCGGTCCACAGGGCGACGGCCTCGGCGCGCGTCAGCTCGCGCTTGCCCTCGACTTCCCCGACCGGCACCCGGGCCCCGTGGTAATCCGGGCGGAGCAGGCGTTCCAGCCCGGCCCGGTCTTTGTCCTTGGCGGCCTTGGCGTAGAGCGCGGCCAGGTCGCGAACGTCCTTCCCGTCGTCGGCCCTGGCGGCGCCGGCAACCACCACGACGGCCACGGCGGCAAGCACGCAGGTCCGCATCTCGCACTCCTCGCCTCGGTGACGGCCCGGATGGTAACCATCCTCACAACCCGAGGACAAGCCCGGCATCACCCTCGCCGCGTCGCCGCTGGACTCGTCGCGGCGGCGGTTCGGCGGGGACCTCGCCTGCGTCGTGTTCAGCACGACCGCAACCGTGCCACGATGCGCTCAAACTGCTCCTGAGTTAGCTCAAAGAGAGCGAAGATACGCTCGTTGATGGGCACTTCGTTCACCACGTTTACCACGACACCATCCGGCTCGTAGTTCTGCCATGCGTCCACGTCAATCCGCACCGGGTAACTCGTCCCCTCCGGCGCTCGCCACGGACTCGTGTGATTCTCGTAGGCGATGGCGTCGTCGAAGTACACAACTCCGCTCTCGTAGGCTTGGTACTGAGTGACGTAATCCTTGATTTTGTCAAGGACGCCAGGAGTGGTTGCCCGAAGCCTGGGGGCGATTACCTCGCCGTACGCGAAGAACGTGTTCGTCGGAAGATAGGCCACCAGCATGTGCCCTTCTCGGACCTCCCGGAGCCGCGAATAGTTCACAGCAATCCGGTTTCGCCTATTGCCAGTATCCCCTTCCGCGTACTGGTAGTGCATGAGCCAGAACATCCCGGCTATACCATGCCGGAGGCAATCTTCTTGCCCGAAGTTGGCGCACCAGTACTTCATGCTTGGACCTCGGTCTCAATGGACTGCAATCAGCCGCTGTAACAACACGTCCACGCTCTCCCAGCCCTGGTTCCTCGCGTGGTGCTCCAGGAACAGCGCCGGCGTCTGCCACAGGAAGGTGAACGCCGGGTCGGCGACGAGGTACGCAGCGTGTCGGCCGAACTGCGCGTTGCTGAACTCGATGTCCTTCTTCCAGTCGTCGGTCGCGGCCGTCCTGCGGTGGCTGTGTCCGACCATCGGCGGGTAGTAGGACGTGGACTTGCACGGGTTCGAGAAGGACGAAGTGAGCCTCGGCTCAAACATATCCCCTAGCCGATGCTGTCGAGTGGACTTCGCCCCCTGGAGAGCGGGAAGGGCAGTCCACATGCCGGCCGCCGTTGGGTAGCCTGCGCCGACCTGAGCCAGGTAGAACAACCAGGTCCGGTCGCACAGCCGGGGGCTGGTGAAACCGGCCAGCCAGCAGCCCTCCCAGTCGGCGGCGTGCTTCTCCGTGCGGATTTGGTGGGCGCAGGTGCAGAGCGTCAGGCAGCCGCCCTGGAAATTGGGTCCCGACCCGTAGTGCTCAAGACGCCCCTGGTCGTCCACGTAGACCGAAATCATCTTGTAGGACCGGACCTTCCCCGGCCGCCCCCCGATGCGGCTTTGCAACTCGGGCATGCGGAGGTCCATGTTGTCGAACAACACGCCTTCGGTCGGAAACGGCTGGACGGGCTCGGCGTCGTCAGGGCCGCACGCCCGGCGCTCCCCACAGACGACAGGTTCGGGCATCTTGGCCGGGGGGCAGCCCCGCTTGAATGGCTTAACCTTGACTGCCGTTCCGCCCATCAGGTGCCCCTTCATGTGGGTGTTCCGACGATTGCTCTCCAAATTGAATCGTACCACACTCGCCCTCTTGCACAAAGCACTCGCCCACCCCGCCGAAGTGGAGGCGCTGCGGGGCTATGGGTCGGCGTGGCCGGGTTGCGGGCGCCGCATCTATCGCAGGGGGGGCAATCAGTTCTTGCAGAGCCCCATCTCCTTGGTCCGCAACTTCGCTTTCCAGAGGGCCTCCATCTTCAGCACATCGTCTGGCGTCGCGGCCGTCCCTGCCACCTCAAGGATGGCCACCTGGTAGTCGCTCGGGTCACGGCTTTTCAGGCCCACGTTGCCGCCGTGACCATTTTGGACGTAGTCCTGCCACCGGCCCCAGAACCCGTCTGCGCCGGACGCCGACCCGACGTACTGCTCCTGCGTCTTGGGGCACGTCAGCACGTAGACCCCCTTCACCGCACGGAGGGCCGCCACCCACCCGGTGTGGAGGCTGTCCAGCCCGGATAGGGGCCGGATGAAGTTCAGGTAACCGGGGAACGCGGGCTCGGTGAACGCCGCCCGGAGTTCGAGGACCACCTTGTCCTGGGTGTCCGCCCGCTGAATCCAGCTCAGGTAGCCGCCTCCCCAGGCTACGACAAGCCGGCCTGCGAGGTCCTTCAGGTGGTCGGTCAGAGTGAGGTCGTACCAGTGGCACGACCCGGCCTGGTCCACACCGTCCTTGTGGGGCATCGGCAGGTCCTGGTCCAGCACCTTCTTCCCAGCAACACTGTAGAGGCCGGCGAACAGGGTCTCGTCGGTCGGGGAGACGACGAACGCCGCCCAGTACGCCCCGGTCAGCCGCGGTTCGTTGTCGAGTGACTGGCTCGACTGGTAGCTGTGGAACTTTTCGGGGTGGTCCCGCCACAGCTCGTAGGGCGAACGCCCCTTGGCCGCGCTGCGGTCCTTGTGCCGGAGCAGTCGGACCTCGGCCAGGGACAGGCCCTCCTGCTTGAGGAGGGTGTTGAACATCAACGGCATCCGAGAAGCCCTCGGGGCCAACGCGACAGGGTCTGCACGCCGTGTCGCCAGGTTACTACGCTTCCAGCTCGTCGGCCGGGTCGTAGAACTCGGCGACGTCTTCCAAGAACTCCGGCTTTACGTGCTTGACCATGTCCTTGAGCAGGTCGAGCCGGGCGCACAGCTTCGAGTACGGCAGGAACCCGCAGATGCGGTGGAGCGGGGTCTTCCGGTACGCGAACGTCGGCCGCGGAATCTCCTTCTTGAACTTCGTGTATCGCTCGTCCGGCCCGACCAGGTACAGCCGAATGTTGATGTTCGGCTGCATCGTGATGAGGTCCGACATCCGCAGCAGCCCCGAGTAGACGGCCGTCGTGTGCTCCACCTCGAACGCCGCCACGATGGCGTTCTCCTCGCTGAACCAGATGACGTCGATGTTCTCGACGATGCTGTTGGTCACGTCGTCGAAGTTCGTCGGGAGCGACCCCAGCAATCGAGGTACCGACCCGACCGCCGCCCCGTTCCATGTTTTTCCACGGTCGGACTTCGGCGCCCAGACCTTCAAGCCCATCTGGGACCCAAGGTCGAGAAGCCGGTACTGAATCTCGGTGTGGGTCGGGCCGCCGGTCTGGAGCGGCGCGTCCGGCTCGGCATCGACCTCGGCGACCGGGACGCCGACGACCGCGTCGATTTCCTCGCCGCCCTGGCGGAGCTTGGTCTTGTACAGATTCGCGGACCGCAACAGCTTCTTTTTGTCGACCGGCCGGGACACCGGCTTGGCCTTCGTGTCCTGGAGGACCTGGAGGATGCCGTCGCCGTCCGCGGGCTTGTACCGGGTGGGCGAGCTGCGGAGGAACCCCGACCACTGCTTGGCTGTCCCCCCGGCCGGGAAGAACGAGAGCTTCCCCTCGAACTGCTCCATCGGCACCCCGTGCTCGGGCGGCAGCATGACGAGCGGTTCGACGTCGAACCGGACCGGGAACGACTCTTCCTTCCAAATCTTCTCGTCGCTCTTGTACCGCTTGCTGGTCGCCTTGAGGGCCCCGACCCACCGCTTCACCCCGACCAGGTAGCACAGGAAGACGTCGCCCGGCTCGATGGCCTGGGCGCGGGCCCACTGGTGCTCCCGGAACCCGGTCACCTTCGCCCCCGCCTTCCGGAACTCCTCCCAGGTCGTGCCGGTGAACAGGTCGAGCCAGTAGGTCATGGGCGAGCCGCCGCGGCGTGAAGCAGAGGGTGTGTCAGAAGCGTATCAGGTGCGACGCGACCGACCGAGCAAAAAGTCGCCTGCTTGTTGAGGTACATAGCGACCGCCGATGGCGGACTCTCCACTGCCGCTGTCCTGCGCGATGTCCAAGAATCTGGAACGGGTCGGTGGGCTTGCCGGTGTAAATCCTGATAGACCGGAAGCCCACCCGCACCCCTACCGACCCATGCCCACCGAACTCCGCCGCATCCCCTCTCTGCCCGAGCCCGCGCACTACGCCGACGACGAAGGCCACATCTGGGCCGAGCGAGACGGCGTCGTCCAGCTGTTGAAGGAGCGGGTCCTAAAGAACGGTTACCTGGCGGTGTCCGTACGAGTCTGCGTGAAGGACTCGATTCGGAACGTCCACGTCCTCGTGGCCGAGGCATTTCTGGGCCCGCGCCCGCCTGGCCAGGTCGTCCGGCACGTTGACGGCGACAAGCTCGTCAACCGGCCTTCTTCATTGGAGTACGGGACTCACCAGGCGAACGCCGCCGACGCCCGGCGCCACGGAACCGCCCGCTACGGCGAGAATCATCCGAACGCGAAACTGACCGCTGAAAATGTTGTCGGGGTGCGGTTCGCGCTTCAGATGGGCGTGGCGCGTAAGGCCATCGCGCAGGAGCTCGGGGTGAGCCTCTCGGCCATCCATGACATCGCGCAAAAGCGGCGGTGGCGCGCCGAGCCGACGGCGGCGGTCGCGGCGGTGGCCCCGTGACCTACTTCCTCTGGTTCGACGGTGGCGCCGTCCCCGCCGGGGTCAGCCGCTCCGCCCACCTTACGTGTCGGTCAGCGGCCGTAGGGCGAGGAGCAGAAGAGCTACGGGGCAGAAGTACTCGCCATCGGTTGGCGCTGCCTTCCCCCCCGCTGAGCTGCGCTCACGTATCTGCCCTCCGAAATCTCGATGGCCTGCCCGAGGGAGGCAAGCGTCTCAAGCAACTCGGCCACCTTGTCGACGCGAGCCCTCAGGAAGGTCTTCGCAAGCCGCTCCGCCGTTATGGGACCGGATTGGGCCGTGAGCGCGACGCGGACCGCCTGAGCCTGAGCCGCTAGTGCTTTCGGCCACGGGGTGCGGGCCGCGACCGTCTTCGCAGTGGAGACCGTCTCTTCCTCTTCCGTTAGGGGGAGCGGCGATTGAGTACCCGCGTCCCCTGCGGGCTTCTGGAAATCGGGCCGGAGCCATCGGACTTCATCCCGGTTTTCTTCGGAGACACGAACGGCGTTAAGTGCGACTACCCGTTCAAGAATCTGCTGCTCGCCGAGCGATGTCGGCCAGTCGTAGGCCTCAAAAACGGCCCGGTCGAGCTCGTCGTGCAAGTCCTTCAGGAGGGAAACTAGGCCCTTGTCGTGCGTGCCTTTCTCGTCCGTGCTCAGTGCCTCTCCGGCTCGCAGCTTTGCAAACACGTTGTAGGCATCCGTGAGCGTGAGACTCGCGTGCATCGCCTGCTGCCGCTTGCGGTGAGCGTCGAGCCGTTCGGCCACGTTACGAATCTTCGCCTTCTGCTCGTCCGAGCAGACAGGGAACGGAAATCGTGAGAAGCAGGGCCCGTTTTGGTACCGCGGGTCATTGCCGAACCCCATCCGACCACCAGCAGCCAGGGCCCACGTTACGTGAATCCGACTGGATAGAACACCCAACACGAAGGCATCCTCGTGAGCTATCGCGACGATGGAGCCGTCGGCCAGCGTGCCAGGGAGGGGAACAAAAACGAAGACGCGGTGTTTGGCAACCTCGGTCGTGGCGATGAAGCGAGTCAGCCCCTGACACGCGCGGCGGAGCTTCGGGGCGTTCTCTCCGAACAGCCACCAGTTCCGCTTCCGCGATTCGCGGCGGTTCTGGTCGCGAGCCGGCTTGACCCGGTCGTAGAGGAGTTGAAGAGCTTCCGGAAACTGTTCGCGGGCCTGCTCCTGGCTGAGGCCGAAGAAGTCGATGGCGTACACCTCCCGGGGTTGCTTGACGATGTGATTCCCGACGACGTAGCGGGGGAGGAACCGCGAGAGTTCAGCCCGACCGACCAGAAGTCCCTGCCGTTCGCTCGGCTGGACGAAGAACCCCCCGCCGTCGAGTTTGCGGTCGCCCACGAGCTTGCAGCCCTGGAGGCCCAGATTCTCGTTACTCCGCAACGGCTTTGCGGCGCGGACGTCCACCCCGACCGTCAGGTCCGAATTGATTCGCCCCTTGCAGTAGCCGAGGGTAACGGTGTCCGATTCGTTTTCGACCACGCCGAGAACCCCGGGCAGTGCCCCGCGCAAACCGACGGTCATTCCGATGCGGACGGCAGCGCCGTCGCTGGCGTCGGTCCACGGGTGGTCGGCGATGGCAAACGCAAGAGAGAAGTTCTCCTCGTCGGCAAGGTGGGTCTGCACGACCTGGCCGTTGAAGGTCTGGGTGATGCTGTTCGTGGTGATGAGCCCGAAGCGGCGGGCCTTACCCTCACGAACCAGCTTCGCCGCTTTGTGCCACCAGTACATCACGTAGTCGGCCGTTCTCGGCATGTCGGGGTATGCCTTCCAGAGCGCGTCGACGTAGCCGTCCCCGAGGGCGAGCCGAACGTCACGGACCCCGATGAACGGCGGATTTCCGATAACGAAGTCGGCCGCCGGCCAAACGGCCTCTTTCGGGTCCTCGTACCGAGAGCATGGCTCGCGCGCGGTGTCGTCCGGCACTTGCTCCCCGGTGACGGGGTGGGTCTTCATCGTCTTCCCGTCCCATCGAGTGACGGGGTTGCCGCTGTCGTCGCGCAGGACGTCCTTCCGCTCGAAGCTCAGGACCCCGTCGCGGCACTCGATGTTCCGGAATGCCTTGATGACCGGCTCGGCGGGTTGGGTATTACCGAACGTCCGGAAGTGCCATTGCAGGTATCCAATCCAGAGGACTAGTTCCGCGATAGCGGCCGCCCGGGGATTGACCTCGATTCCGAGCAACTGGTGCGGGTCGACGGTGAAGCCGACGGCCTCGAACGAGAGAACTCCGCCGAGGCTCGAAAGCATGTCCCGGGCTTCGCCCTCGATGCGTTTCAGGTGCTCAAGGGTCACGTACAGGAAGTTCCCGCTTCCGCATGCGGGGTCCAGAACGGTCACCTTCTGAAGGCGGTTAATGAATTCCTGGACCTCGCCCCGAGCGTCATCGAGTTTACCGGCCTTGGCGCGCGTGACGGCCGCCGCCTTCGCCGCCTCCCACTCCTCTCGCAGCGGCTCGACGATTGTCGGGATGACGAGGCGCTCGACGTATTCACGTGGCGTATAGTGCGCTCCCAGCTTGTGTCGCTCGCCCGGGTCAAGCGCTCGCTCAAGCAACGTGCCGAAGATGGCCGGCTCGACTTCGCGCCAATCCGAGCTTGCCGCGGTGATGAGCAGTTCGAGCTGTGCGTCGGTGAGGGGGAGCGCCTCGGCGTTGTGGAAGAGCTGGCCGTTGAACCGGAGGAGCTTTTTCTCCAGAATCGGCGAAAAGTCACCCCGGTCCATCGCCTCCCACAGCGAGCGGGTCATGGCCGGGAACGAGTCGACCTTTCCCCGCCGACTCTTCAGGAAGGTTTTGAAGCTCTCCTTCGGGAGCAAGCCCACATCTTCCGCGAACATCGTGAAGAGACATCGCATCAGGAAGCTGGCAACGAGCTCCGGCGGATGCTTGGAACGTTCGAGCGATTTTGCAAGCTCTGCGAGCTGGACCGCTACTTCTCGGGTTACTTTCGCGCTGTACCGGCTTGGGTCGAGTGACAGCGGGTCGGTCCAAAGCTTCTTGAGCCTCTCCTTGATTTCGGACTTGGTCAGGTTACGGAGCGGAATCCGGTGGGAACGCGAGTCCGGGAACGCCACGTAAGTCTTGCCCGTGCGGGCGAAGTCTGCGTAGAGCTCAATGCTGTGTCCGACGTCGACGACGACAAGAAAGGGAGGCCATCCGTCCGAGGCCGGGAGCGCCTTGGCGTACAACTCTGCCTGCCCCTTGGCTGCGAGCATGGCATCATCCCAGCCGTGCGTTCCCCGCACGGCAGTTCCCTTCCGCCCCTTTTTTGGGGGGCTGGTGGCGTCAGCCTTCGCTGCCTCGGCCTTGTCACTTCCCTGTTTCGCTTCGAGAACGAAGCAGTCTCGCTTGTACAGGTCGATGAACTTTGTGGTCGTGTTGCCCAGCCCGTCGTCGAAGAGAACGGGATGCTCGAACACGTAACTGTTCTGGGTACTGTCCGCTTGGGCAGGTTCGGGGCGGGTTACTTCGAGGAGGTCGCACAACTCGCTCAAGAACAGGGCGTAGTTCGCTCGCTCGGCCGCACCCGATTTCTCCCACCGGGAGATGAACGAATCGGCTGTGAGCGTTTGGGCGGCCATCGCGTCACTCGACGGGTTGCTTGCACAGTCGTGCGATTCGGTCATCCTGAATCTACCGCCCTCAGTCCGGCAGGGCGTTCCTTGGTCAGATGGTAATCCGCTCGACCTCGCCGAGCGAGAGCATATCGTCTGGGCGGCTGAAGTGCTTGACTGTCCCCCTAGCCCTCATCAGGGCCGGGCCACCATTCGGGCACCGTCACCCGTAGGCCGTCTGAGCCGGCACGGGCGACGTGCACCCGAACGGCCCATGTATCGTTACCCCACCACGGGAATCCCGCGAAAAGCCACACCTCGCCGGGGGTGTACCCGCTGAGCGTCCTGAGCACGTACTCGAAGCGAGCTCGGACGCTCTCGGCATTCCCCCGCTCGCTATCCAGAAAGCAGCCGTAAACGACGACTTTCACCGGGGCCTGGACATCAAGGAGTTTCAGGAAGTCATCGAGTACCATTCGGAAGGTGGTCTCGGGGCTGTTGTACTTCCCCCATTCTGATTCGGCGGCGAGAGCGATGCCGTAGGGTTTTGGTACCGCCAGCGGCTCGAAATCGAGTCGTTCGATGGCTGGTTCCCAGCTCCGCATCGTGAAATCGAGAAGCCGTTCCGCGAGACCCCCGGCTTCTTCATTCGGCTCCTTGTGGTGGGGTACGAGTGAGCCAGAGGGGAGGCCGAACATCTCCTCGAAGAACGGACGGCAGTCCCCGAGCCCTGCGAAGACGGCTGGGGTCATTCGCTTGACGTAGTGGAATAGCGGCGTGTAGCCGGAGTCGCTGGGGGGGCCATCGAACGCCCACAGCGGCCGAAGCCGCTGTTCAAGGCAGCCCCACACGTGCCGCTCAACCTCGGCGACTCGTTCCGCCACCACGGCGAGAAAGGGCGGACGGGTCGGCACGGCGGCACCCGCGAGCTGGGCCAGATGGAAATCTTCTCGACCTCATTGAGCGAGAGCTTATCGTCTCGACGGTCGTAAGTCCATGTAGTGCGGGCCGACTCGAGGTTCGCGAGCTGCTGGGCCTTCTACTGCGTCCCGCCGTTCTGGATGTGGTTCGCGATGCCGGTCGCCCGTAAGGTGTGGCATCCGACATCGGCAGAGCGCTCTACCGGCTCGCGCCCTGGCCGTCACCGGGCTCCCCGCCCAAATTTTGTCGGGGATTTCGGTTGCCCGCCGTCATCCCACCGGAGCAGCCCTCCAGCGGAGGGCTTCGAGACGACCCAGCAGGAACTCCTGGCCGAACTACGGCCACTCCCTGCTGGGCTGTTGGAAGTCGTCCGTGTCGGCCCCGCCGTGAACAAGGTCCAGAACGACTCCCCTGCGTGCATAGCCCCTGCCGCGTGACCCCCATGCCAGACGACCCGCCACGCCTCCTCGGCACCTACTCTACCCCGGCCTTCAAGTACGGCGACGCCGTCATGTGCGAGGTACGAGGGGAAGTGCTCATCACGGGCCTCACGTGCGCCCGCATCCCCTGGCCGGTGGGGAAGCGGCCGGCGAGCCAGGGGCGGGCGCTGGTGGTGTACGCCGGGCTGGCCGCGGCCGTCCGGCGGGAGTCGTCCGCGGCCGTCTGTTTCTACTGGGGCGTCACCGCTCAGACGGTGTCGAAGTGGCGGAAGGCGCTCGGCGTCGGCCAGATGACCCAGGGCACCGCCCTGCTGAAGTCCGAGGCGCTGCGCGAGTCGGAGGCGATGGCGGCCGCGCGGGAGCGGGGGTGGGCGAAGGCCCGTGACCCCGAGCGGGTCCGCAAGATTCGGGAGGCGAAGCTCGGGAAGCCGCGTCCTGACCACGTCATCGACGCGATGCGGCAGGCGCGACTCGGCGCAACGGCGTCGGACGAGACGCGGCGGAAGCTGTCGGAGGCCAAGAAGGGGAAGCCGCGGGCGCCACGCAAGGAGTGGGCCGAGTGGGAGCTCGCGCTGCTGGGTGAACTGCCAGACGCCGAGGTGGCGAAACGGACGGGTAGGAGCTACGCCTCGGTGGCGTCAATGCGGCGGAAGGTGGGAAGGGAGCCGTCGGACCGTTGACAGGGGCCCCAGGCCCACAACCGGATGCAGCCGACATACACCAGACAGAGGACGGGCGTGTCGGACGACGAGTGGCGCACCTGTGAGGACCCGGCGGCGCTGATTGCCGCCCTCCCAGCCGACACGCCCGAGCGGCCCCTCCGCTTGTTCGCTGCGGCCTGCTGCCGCCGCGTCTGGGGCCTGATGCCCGAGGACGACTGCCGCCGGGCCGTGGAGGCCGTCGAGTGCGCCGCCGAGGACCCCGCCGCCGCACCGGAGGCGGACGCGGCGCTGGAGGCCCTCCAGGCCGGCTACCACCGGGTCCAGGGTGCGGAACCCGGGCCGCGGGGGGCGTACCTCGCGGCGACGGTGGCGTGGTTCCACGACCCGGTCGAGGCGGCGCAGCTGACGGCCCGGTCGGCGGCGATTGCTGCGGCGGGGGACACCGACGGGCCGCGGTGGGAGAAGGAGCGGCGGGCGCAAGCCGAGCTCCTGCGGCGCCTCGTCGAGCGGCCGGCATGACCGTGGTAGACGATGCCGACTTCAACATCCTCTGGAACGCCGCCGGGTCGCTGGCCGCGGTCGTCGCGGCCGTGTCGGAGGGGTCGCCGCGGCCGGTTCCTCGGTGGGCGGTGCTCGCTCTGGCGACTGCTCTTCGGCAGGCCGGCGTCTCGCTGCGCGAGCACGTCGATGAGCGCCCGCCTGCCTCCCTGCTCACCCAGGCCAAGGCCCTCGGGACCACGAGCCTGACCGGCGGAAACCTCAACTACTTCGACCTCCTGCGACGTAGCGCACGGCCGACTGCGCCTTTAGAGAAGCCCACCCTCGCACTGATTTCGCCGATGGGCAGTCCCTGCTCACGGAGTTCGAGAATCTGAGACAGTACCGATGTGGCTGAAGCGTATGGCAGTCTGTGAATGCCCTCGGCTGCGAGCACGCGGGCGACCTGCTTGCGGTTGAGGCCGGTCTGGTGGCCTATCTGGCGTGGCAGCAACCCCTGTTGGTGCAAGGCGATGACTCTCGCCCGCACTTCGGGGCAGATGTGCTTGTTGAGCTGGGGGACGACATGGACGGTGAAGGGGATGGGCAATGTGCAGACTGGTCCACGTCCTGGACCGCATCGACCTGCACGTCGAGGTGCCCGCGGTGCCGTTCGCGGAGCTGACGGCGAAGGCGGACGGCACGCCCAGCGCCGGGATGCGCGAGCAGGTGCTGGCGGCGCGCGACCGGCAGCGGGCGCGGTTCGGCGGCGACGGCTCGGCGGTGAACGGCCGCATGACGGGCCGGCTGATCCGCAAGCACTGCGCGCTGGACGCGGACGGCGAGGCGATGCTGAAGGCGGCGATGGACGACCTGGGGCTGTCGGCCCGCGCCCACGACCGCATCCTGCGGGTGGCGCGGACGGTCGCCGACCTGGCCGGCAGCGCCGCGGTGACGCCGGACCACCTGGCCGAGGCGATCGGCTACCGCACCCTCGACCGCAAGCTGTGGGCGGGGTGACGGCCGGGCCGCCGGGTCACGCCGGCTTCACCCCGCCGCCCTTGCGGCGGCCGGCGAGCTTCTCGGCGTGGTCCTGCTCGGCGTCCTCGATCGAGTGCGACACCGTCAGCTTCGTGTCCCGCTTGGCCAGCTCCACCAGCTTGCCGTAGTGCTCGTGCAGCACCCGCACCTCCTCCTCCGTCAGGTCCTCGACGTTGATGAGGCGGTTGCTCGCCCCCTTCACCGCGGCCACCAGCTCGTTCAGCTTCAGCTGGATGGCCTGGTTGTCCTTGTTCTGCCCGCGCTGGATCAGGAACACCATCAGGAACGTGACGATCGTGGTGCCGGTGTTGATGACCAGCTGCCAGGTGTCGGTGAAGCCGAACAGGGGGCCGGTGAGCCCCCACACCACGATGATGCCGACGGCCAGCGCGAAGGCGTAGGAACTCCCGGTCCACTTGGTGGCCCAGCCCGACATCCGCTCCAGCACGCCCGCCCGCTTGCCGCTCATCGCCCGCCCCCTGGTTCGCCCCTACACTTCCGATGCACCGGTGCCGACCAACGATTCGTGGGGGGTAGCCGATGGCCGCCGTCGCCCGCGCCGTCGCGTTCGCCGCGGTCGTCGGCGGGGTCGTGTTCGCCGCCGCGGGGCGGCTCGACCTGCCGTTCGTGTGGGGGCTCCTCGCCACCCTCGTCGGCTTCTACGTGATCCTGGTGTGGACCGCCGACCCCGGCCTGGTGCGCGAGCGGGTGGCCCCCGGCGGGCCGAACCGCGACCGCCTCACGCGGCCGCTGGCGGCGGTGTTCCTCGGCTCGCACTGGCTGCTGGCCGGCCTCGACGCCCGGCTCGGGTGGAGCCCCGTCCCGTGGGAACTGCGGGCCGCCGGGCTCGCGGGGTACGCGGCGGCCCTGTGCGTGAACCTGTGGGCGGTGCGCGTCAACCGGTTCTACTCGTCGGCGGTGCGGGTGCAGGCCGACCGCGGGCAGCAGGTCGCCGACGCCGGCCCGTACCGGGTGGTGCGCCACCCCGGGTACACGGCGACCATCCTCGCCGCGCTCGCCGGCGGGCTGGCGCTCGGGTCGTGGGTGGCGCTGCTACCGGCGCTGGGGTTCGTGGCGCTGTTCGTGCGGCGGGCGGTGCTCGAAGACCGGATGCTGGTCGCGGAGCTGCCGGGCTACGCCGACTACGCCCGCCGCGTCCGGCGGCGGCTGGTGCCGGGCGTGTTCTGACCTACGCCGCGCGCCGCTCGGCCGGCACCACGCTCAGCGCCGGCGCCTTCGGCTTCGGGTCGAGCTTGGCCCGCAGCCACTCCCGCGCCGGCACCTCCCAGTAGCGGTACACCCCCAGGCACAGGAAGTGGAGCACCACCACCATGCCGAGGTTGTTGTACGCCACCACGTGCAGCGCCTGGAGCGGCCCCTCGCCGAAGGTCCGCGGGTGGTACAGGCTCTGCGCCAGCGGGTGGAGCAGGTACAGGCAGTAGCTCATCTCGCCGAGCACGACCATCGGCCGGCACCCGAGCGCCCGCTGGGCCAGCGACGGCAGCGCCGCCAGCTGGTAGATGATGACGGCGCACAGCGGCGCGTACAGCACGTTCTGCGACGGGAAGAACAGCCACTTCGGGGTCGGGCCGGCGCCGAACTCCTGCGGCAGGAGCAGGCGGAAGTTCCCGCCGACGAGCGCCACGGCCGCGGCCGTCAGCAGCGCGGCCCCGGCCCACCACCGCGCCCCGGTCGCCGGCGGCCGGCCGGCGCGGAGGAGGAAGTATTGCCCGGCCAGGGCGCCGATGAGGAACTCGCCGAACCGCATGTACGGGCACAGGTACAGCTTCCACCACGCCCGGCTCATGTTGAAGTCGGCGTACCCGAACGCCTCGGGCGGGACGCGGCGGTAGACGAGGTACCCGGCGACGAGGTACGCCGCGTACACCGCCGCGACGCCGGCCAGCATCCGCCCCCGGCCGGTGACGAACTTCGCCAGGGGCAGCGCGAATAGCGGGAACACGAGGTAGAAGAACGCCTCCGTGCTGACGCTCCACGACACCCCGAGGTACCCCTGGCACACCGTCCGCGGGTTGCCGGTCGGGAAGACGGGGACGTGGACCCAGCTGTGCGTCAGCGTCCCCTGGTAGGCCAGGGTGGTGAGCGTGTCCGCCGGGAAGAGCAGCAGCTCGTTGAAGAACGTGCCGCAGAACGAGAAGCTGACGAGGAGGCAGACGATGTAGACCGGGTAGATGCGGGCGAACCGGGCGACGGCGTAGCCCCACAGCGTGCGGCCGAACCGCTCCCGGAACGGGGCCGAGTAGTTGTACGCCATCAGGAAGCCGCTGAGCGTGAAGAACAGCGGCATGCCGACGGCGGACAGGACGCTCAGCTGCGGCCCCCCCAGCGCGGCCGGCAGGTTGTGCCCCATGTGGGCCAACAGCACGGTCAGCGCCGCGACGTACCGGAGCCCGGTGAGCGCCTCCAGCCGCGGGCGGGACGACGGGACCATGCGACGCACCTCCGGTTACGCGGCGCGCCGCTCGGCCGGCACCACGGTCAGCGCCGGCGCCTTCGGCTTCGGGTCGAGCTTGGCCCGCAGCCACTCCCGCGCCGGCACCTCCCAGTAGCGGTACATGCCGAGGCACATCAGGTGGAGGCCCACCACCATCGCCAGGTTGTTGTAAAGCACCACGTACTTGTCGGTCATCGGCCCCTCGCCGGCGGCGCGCGGGTAGAACAGGCTCTGCCCGAGCGGGTGGAGCAGGTACAGGCAGTAGCTCATCTCGCCGAGCACCACCATCGGCCGGCACCCGAGCGCCCGCTGGGCCAGCGACGGCAGCGCCGCCAACTGGTAGATGATGACCGTACACAGGGGCGCGAACAGCACGCTGTACGCCATCAGCTCCAGCAGCCGCGGCCGCGTCGTCCACCCGAACTTGTCGGGCCGGTGGACGACGAAGTTCAGCACCAGCAGCAGCGCCGCCGCCCCGGCCAGCAGGCCGGCGCCGGCCCACCACCGCGAGCCGGTCGCCGGCCGCTCCCCGGCGCGGAGGAGGAAGTACTGCCCGGCGAGCGCGCCGATGAGGAACTCGCCGAACCGCATGTACGGGCTCAGGTACAGCTTCCACCACGCCCGGCTCATGTTGAAGTTGCCGGCGCCGAACGCCTCGGGCGCAACACGGCGGTACACGAGGTACACGGCGAGGAGGTAGACGGCGTAGACGACCGCGGTGCCGGCGAGCATCCGCCCGCGGCCGCTCACGAACTTCGCCAGCGGCAGCGCGAACAGCGGGAACACGAGGTAGAAGAACGCCTCCGTGCTGACGCTCCACGCGACGCCGAGGTAGCCCTGGCAGACGGTCCGCGGCTTGTGGTCGTCCTGGAACACCGGCACGTGGACCCAGCTGTGGGTGAGCGTCCCCTGGTAGGCCAGGGTCTTGAGCGTGTCCTCCCGGTGGTCCCGCAGGTCGTGGAAGAAGTTGCCCATGAACGAGAAGCTGAGGAGCAGGCAGGCGACGTACACCGGGTAGATGCGGGCGAACCGGGCGACGTAGTACGTCCAGAGCGTGCGGCCGAACTTCTGGCGGAACGGGAGCGAGTAGTTGTACGCCATCAGGAAGCCGCTGAGGCAGAAGAACAGCGGCATGCCGATGCTGGACAGCGCGCCGAGCCACGACTTCCCGAACCCGGCCGGGAGGTTGTGGCTCATGTGGGCCAGCAGCACGCACACGGCGGCGATGTACCGCAGGCCGGTGAGCGCTTCCAGCCGCGGCCGCGTCGTCGGGACCATGCACCACACCTCAAGGCGCCGGGGGCCGTGCTTATCGGCCGCCGCCGCCGCGCCGTCAACCCCACTCGGCCGGGGTTGACACGGCCGCGCCCGCGGGGGTAAACGGCGCCGTCCCCCCACCCCCCCGAGGACGCGGCGATGAGCTTCTGGACCGAGGTCAACGACGGCCGCGGGTACGCCCTGGACGCCCTCACCCCGGCCGAGCTGGCCGAGGTCCGCGGCGTCATCACCGACCAGTACCTCGGCCACATCCGCGGCGCCGCCCCGGAGCTGGCCGAGCAGGCCGCCGCCGTCGGCATCCAGAACTACCACACGCTGCCGATCCCGTTCGACCACGGCTCGTTCTGGGCGAAGGAGAAGCGCGTGCCGCCCGCCAGCGCCGTGCCGGTGTTCGAGCGGCTCGGCTTCTTCCGCCGCATCCGGGCCGTGCTGCCGTCCGCGGCCGTGTACGCCGACGACCTGATGTGGCGCGTCGTGCGGCCGAACGCGGCGTCGGACGTCGGGCCGGTTCACGCCGACAAGTGGTTCTGGGACGCCGGCAACGGCAGCATCGCCGCCGACCAGGAGCGGCTGAAGGTGTGGATCGCGGTGTTCACCGAGCCGGGCAAGAACGGGCTGACGGTGAAGGGCCACTCGCACACGTCGGACCGGTGGAAGCACCACTTCGAGTTCAAGCACGGGAAGATGAAGCCGGTGCTGGACGAGTCGCCGGAGGAGATCGGCATGGAGCTGCTGCCGCTGGCCCCCGGCGAGCTGGTGATGTTCCACGACGCGCTGCTGCACGGCGGGGCGCTGAACGTGGGGACGACGTGCCGGGTGAGCATCGAGGTGACGATCACGTACCGGGCCGACGAGGGCGCCCGGCGGCTGTCCGAGCTGCGCCGCGCCGCGGCGTGACGCGCAGCCCGCCCAGCTTTCCCCGTTGGGGTTGTCCCGCCCCGGCGGGGTGTGGTATCACCCCCCGGCCGCCGGTCCCCCGGCCGCACCTCTACCGGGTACGACATGCCGGCGCCGAAGCTGTCGGTCATCCTGCCGAACTACAACCACGCGGCCTACCTGCCGCGGTGCGTCGAGGCCATCCTCGGCCAGTCGTTCCGCGACCTGGAGCTCGTCGTGATCGACGACGCCTCCACCGACAACAGCCGCGACATCCTCGCCGACTACGCCCGCCGCGACCCCCGCGTCCGCTTCTACCAGAACCCCGAGAACCGCGGCGTCATCGCCACCCTCAACCGCGCGCTCGACCTGAGCCGCGCCGACTACGTGTTCGGCGCCGCGTCCGACGACTACGTGCTGCCGGGCTACTTCGAGAAGGCGATGGGCCTGTTCGCGGCGAAGCCCGACGCCGGCGTCGTCGTCGGCCTCGCCGAGTGCCTCGACGACGACGACCGCCTCCGCGTCATCTCCCCCGGCGTCTGGGCCGACGAGACGTGCGTCATGACGCCGCAGGAGGTCGCCCCGCGGATGACCGCGTGCGGCGTGCCCGGCCCGGTGGTGTGGCGCAAGGCCGCGTTCCTCGAGGCCGGCGGCTACCACGCCGACCTCCGCTGGCACGGCGACTGGTTCCCGCTGCAGGTCATCGCCTTCCGCTACGGCGTCGGGTTCATCCCCGAGCGCTGCTCGGTGGTCCGCGAGGTGCCCGAGTCGTACTCGCAGAACTCGAAGCGGAAGAAGACCCAGCGCGAGGTGCTGCACACGCTGCTGGCCCGCGTCGCGTCGGCCGAGTACCGCGACGTGCTGTGGGGCTTCACCGCCAGCGGCATCTTCCGCCAGTTCGGCCCCGAGCTGGTCCGCGCCGCGGCGACCTACCCGGACCTGCCCGACGAGCTGCTGCCGCCGCTCCGCGTGACGACGCTGGCGCACGCCTCCAACGTGCTGCGCGAGCCCGAGGCCGACGTGCGGGCCGGCCTCGCGGCGATGCTGGCGCGGTACGCCGGCGACGCCTTCCGCCACTACGACCAGCTCGGCGGCGTGAAGCGACACGACCCCGAGCCCGTGGTCCGCGCGGCCGCGGCCAAGGCGCGGGTGGCGATCCGCAAGGCGACGCCGGCGCTGCCGTTCTGGAAGTCGCGGGCGCGGCGGGCGGCGGCGAAGGTCATGCGCACCCTGGACCGCTTCTCGCGGCCGCTGCACCACGCCCGGCTGGAGCGGATCGAGCACCACCTGGCGGACCTGATCGACGTGCAGCGGCAACTGCTGGCGCAGAACGACCTGCTGCTACGGATGAAGGTGCGGGAGGAGAAGGCGGCCGCCGCGCGGCCGGCCGACCGCCCGCGGGCGGCGGCGTAGGCCCGGCGCTTCCGCCGGGGTTCCGGCACGCCGATAGACTCGCCGTCAGGTCTCGAAGACTCGACCCGATCTACGGAAACACTCGCTCACCCCGCCTGCCAGCAGTGGACCGCCGACACCGCCACCTGCCGCGGCCCCGGCGCCGTCGTGAACCGCAGCCGGCACCGGCCGCCCGTCCGCACCGCCGCCGCCGCGGGAATCCGCCACTGGGCGTAGTGGTAGTCGCCGCTCTTGCCGATCTCGCGGCCCGCCGCCCGCATCCCGTTTACCTCCAGCCGGGCCGCGTCGAACCCGGCCTGCGTCTCGACGTGGTGGAAGTAGAAGCGGCACAGGTGGTCCTTCGTCGGGTCGAGCGTCAGGTACACGCCCGCCTCGCCGTCCGGCCCCACCCACCGCCACGTCTGCGTGCGGCTCTGACACGCCACGCCCCAGCCCGTCCCCAGGAAGCGCTCGCGCCCGACCTCGATCTCCACCGTCGGCGTCGGCTGGCCGATGTCGCTCCGCGCGAACGCCGCGTCCAGCGCCGCCTCCGCGGCGCGCGGCTCGCCCGGCATCAACTTCTCGCACGTGGCCGCGCGTAGCGCCTCGTCGAACCCCCCGGAGCGGTCCGGCGGCGCGGCCGGCAGCCGCTCCTCGGGGATGCCGTACAGCAGGCACTCGAACCGCGTGTAGCTGTAGTGCCGCACGTAGAACCGGTAGTTCGGCAGCAGGTCCATCAGCAGCCGGGGCATGAGCCACATGTGGTCCGGCGAGTGGTAGATGCACACGGCGATCTGGGGGCGGAGCCGCGTCAGCGTGGCGCGCATCCCCGACAGGGCACGCAGGTCGGCGCCCTCGATGTCCATCTTCAGCAGGTCGAGCCGGTCCAGCTTCCACTCGCCGGCCAGGTCGTCGAGCCGCCGCAGCTGGGCCCGGTGGACCGGCGCGCCGGCGGGGAGCGTGTTGGTCCCGGTGTGCAGCATGCCGTACTCGTCGGCCTGGAAGGTCAGCTCGTCGGTCTGGTCCCACAACCCGCAGCCGACGTATTCGAGGCCGAGCCGCTTCACGAGCCGCCCGCACGGGCCGTCCTCGGCGGTCAGCGCCGGGAGCGGGTCGAGGAGGATGTGCCGGCCGACGCCGCGGGTGCCGGCCACCAGGTACGGCACGTCCCACCCGGTGGCGATGCCGGCGTTGACGATCACGTCGCCGGGCTTCAGGCTCGGCACCTCGACGTACTGCTGCTCGTGGAACACGCGGCCGAGGAAGTGCGTGAGCAGCTCCTCGGGCCGGCCGTACAGCACCGTCTGGTACGCCTCGCGGCTGGCGGGGTCGGCCAGCGCGGCGGTGACGTCGTGGACGGCGGCCGCGTTGTCGCGCACGAGCTGCTGGTACGGCAAGAAGTAGTGCTCGGGGTCCCACACGACGGCGTCGCCGTCGAACCGCCTGGCCGCGCCGAAGCGGAGCAGGTGCGGCCGCAGGAGGGCGATCTTCCGCGCCACGGGCACGGCCGGGTCCACCAGCTCGGCGACGTGGTCGGGGCAGGTGCGGGCGATTTCGAGGTAACCGACCTCGTCGTTGAACGGGTTCAGCAGCACCGTGATGCGGCCGGGCGGCACGCCGCGGGCGAGCAGGTCGGTGACGGCGTCGTACCAGTGGTCCGACGACACGACCAGGTCCGCGGCGGCGGGGACGGTCTGGAGCGGCGCGTCGGCCGGGACGGTGCCGTGGTAGGGGACGTCGGGGGCGAACGGGCGGATGAAGCCGAGCGACTCGGGGACGAAGCCGGCGTCCCGGACGAGGGCGAACGGCCGGCGCGGGAAGCGGCCGGGGGCGGTGACGAAGGTGACGCCGGAGAGGTCGGTTGGGGTCATGGGCGCGTCCGCAGTGCGTGGGCGCCCGGTATAGCCGAATCGGGTGCGAGCCGCCAGTCGAGCCGCGGCCCGAACGGCCGGCGACCCGCCCTCACGCCCGCCGCGCCGCGAACACCTCCACCGTCGTCGCGCGCCACGCCCCGGTCGGCGGCGCGGCCGGTCCGTCCCATTCGTCCACCGCCGTCGCCGCCGGCAGCGCCGCGGCGCCGGGCACCGTCTTCCCCGCGTGCCGCAGCACGTTCTCGCCGGCGGCCGGCTCCCGCGCCAGCACCGGGCCGGCGAACACCACCTCGAAGCCGCCGGCGAACGTGCGCGTCAGCCGGTCGCGGAGGTGCGCCCGCAGCGACAGCCCGCGCAGCGGCCAGTCGCGGCCGAGCTGGCGGGCCGTCAGCGTCAGCCCGAGCAGGGCGCGGTACAGCACGCGGAGGCGGTCCGGGTTGTTGCGGAAGTGCATGAACCGCTGCGCCAGCGCGTCCGGGTCGAGGGCCGCGGCGTCGGCCGGGTCGGCGTACGCCAGCACGTCGGCCGCGAGCGGGTGCCGCGCCGCCGCCCACATCCCCGCGAACCGCGAGTACGCCGCCCACGGCACCGCCAGCACCTCGTCGAAGTCGTCGGCCGCCGGCAGCAGCGCGCGTTGCGCGTCGGTGAGGGCTTCGAGCACGCCGGGGTCGCGGGCGAAGTTCGGCAGCGGGAACTCGCCGCGGGCGATCAGCTCGGCGAACGCGCCGCCGGGGCTCGTCGCCAGGTCGAGGACGTGGAGCACGACGCCGCCGGGCCGCAGCACGCGGCGGAACTCGTCGCGCGCCGCGGCCGCGTCCGGCAGCGCGTCGAGGACGCACAGCCCGAGCACGCCGGCGAGCGCGCCGTCGGCAAACGGCAGCGCCGTGACGGGGGCGAGCGCCACGGCGGCGTCGGGGTAGTCGGCCCGCAGCACGTCGAGGAACGGGGCGGACGTGTCGGTGTGGGTGGTGTCGGCGGCGCGGTCGGGCGGCAGCCACGCGCGCAGCTGGCCGCCGCCGGCGCCGACTTCGACGAGCAGCCCCGGGGGAACGAAGCGCGCCACGGCGGCGCGGACGACGCGGGCGGTGAGGGCGTCCCACGGGGCGCGGACGCGGGCCAGGCGGGCGAGCAGCGCGGGGTCGTGCCAGGGGGTCATGGGGGCATCTTACCGCCGCTCGCGGCGCCGCGGGCGGCACACGGCGAGGACCATCGCCCGTGCCGGCGGACGAGGGCGGCGAACGCGGCCGGGTCGCGGCGGCCGGCGAACTGGGCCAGCAGCGGCGCGTCGTCCGGGTCGGCCGGGTGCAGCTGCCGGAGGATCGCCCCCGGCCGGGTCGCGGACATCGTCGCCCCCTCCGCCGTGGTAGTGCCCGGTGGGCGTGTGGCGCGTCACGACGAAAAGACGATTCTCACGCAGAGGCGCAGAGAAGACCGGCGAGATTCAAACCGAACTCTGTTCTTGTTTTCTCTGCGTCTCTGCGCCTCTGCGTGAGCTTTCTTCATTTCCGAACTACGCCGTTTGCGTGCGGCCGCACGCGCCGTTATATTCCCACCCACACCCTCCCCGGGCGACACGATGATCACCCTCGACGAAGCCGCCGTCGACTCCCTCGCCACCAACACCGACGCCGCCAAGAACGGCAAGGCGCTCGTCGCCAAGAAGAAGTTCAACAAGCTCCACACGGCCGACGACGACCTGCTCTTCGGCGAGTGCCAGGGGAGCGGCAAAGACCCGTACCAGTGCTCGGTCGACTTCGTGCGGCCCGAGCAGCCGACGTTCCGCTGCTCGTGCCCAAGCCGGCAGACGCCGTGCAAGCACTGCCTCGGCCTGCTCTACGCCTACGCCCAGAAGAAGCCGTTCACGACGGCGGTGGTCCCCGCCGACCTGCAAGCCAAGCGCGAGAAGCTGACCGCCCGCAAGGAGAAGCAGGCCGAGGTGGCCGCGACCCCGGCGAAGCCGAAGAAGGTGGACACGGCCGCGCTCGCCAAGAAGGTGAAGGCCCAGCTCGACGGCATCGGCGTGCTGGAGAAGCTGGTCCACGACGCGGTCCGCCTCGGCGTCGGCAACATGACCGCGAAACTCGCCAAGCAGATGGAGGAGCAGGCGAAGAAGCTCGGCGACGCGTACCTGCCCGGCGCCCGGATGGCGCTCCACGGCTACACGAACCTGTTCGCCGACGACGGGGGCAAGTTCTCGTCCAAGAAGCCGAGCGCCGCGGCGACCGAGCGGACGCACACCGAGGCACTCGACCAGCTGGCCCGGCTCCACGCCGTCATCAAGCAGGGGCGGGCGTACCTGACGAAGCGCCTCGACGACCCCGACCTCGCGGTGCCGACCGACAGCGCCATCGCCGCCTGGCTCGGCCACGCCTGGCAGCTCGCCGAGCTGAAGGCCCGCGGCCTCGTCGAGGCGGACGCCGAACTGGTGCAACTGGCGTTTAACTCGCACGACGACCCGGCGCGGCAGGAGCTGGTCGATACCGGCGTGTGGATGACGCTCGGCAACGGGGCCGTCCGCGTGACGAACACGCTGCGGCCGTACAAGGCGCTGAAGTTCATCAAGGCCGAGGACAGCGTGTACGGCGTCGTGCGGGTGAAGGAACTGTGCGTGTACCCCGGCAGCGTGAACCCGCGCGTCCGCTGGGACGCCGCGACGACGCGGCCGCTGGAGGCCGCCGACCTGCTGAAGGTCCGCGGCCACGGCCGCTCCGACTTCGCCGCGGCGGTGAAGGACGTGAAGACGGCGCTGAAGGCGCCGCTGGCCGACCGCACGCCGATCCTGGCGCTGAACTACAAGACGCTCGGCAAGGTGGGCGGCGAGTACGTGATCGAGGACGCCGCGGGGAACCGGCTGGTGCTGACCGACGTGGGCATGTCGGAGGAGCCGCCGAGCCTGGGGATGCTGCCGCTGCTGCCGCGGGCGGTGTTCGCCGGGCAGACGATGATCGCCCGCTTCCGGCACGACCTGGACACGCGGCAGTTGCGCGTGAAGCCGCTGAGCCTGGTGACGGAGCACGAGGTAATTCGGCTGACGCTGTAAGTGTTGGGTCGGGTCGATTTCAGGCCGAAGGCCTGACAGCCCTCAGCCCAGGGCAAGGTGCGCAGCACCGCCGCCCTGGGTACGGGGTGGGAAGGGTCGTGCAGGCTGAAGGCCTGCGAGCCGGCTCCCAGGCCTTCAGCCTGGACGTTGGTTGGATGTGCGTACCCAGGGCGGCGGGCCTTCGGCCTTTGCCCTGGGCTGAGGGCTCTCAGCCCTTCGGGCTGAAATCCGAAACCCTGTCCCCCAGTCCCAAAAATGAGCATCGCCGTCCTCTCCCAGGTGTACGCCGAGGCCCGCCGGCTCGCGGTCGCGGGCAGCGTGGTCGCCAAGGGCGACTTCCGCCTCCGCAAGCTCCTGCCGCCGCTGGAGCAGGCCGGGGCGCAGGCTCCCGTGTTCGCCAAGGTCGCGGAAGCCGCCCGCGCCGTCGTCGACGGCCCCGAGGCGAACTCCGCCGAGGCGCTGCTCGAACTCGCGGCGCTCGCCAGCGCCGTCCTCTACACCCAGGGCGAGACCGGCATCGCCGGCCCGCTCGAACCGGTCGAGAGCAGCAGCCTCGGCGGGAGCACGCTGCAAATCCCCGCCCGCGAGTTGAAGCCGCTCCTCGAAGCGCTCACGGGCAAGGGCGGCGGCCGCTTCGCCCCCATCAAGGAGGCGGTGGACAAGGGCCACTTCCGCGACCTGCGCCTGATCCGCCCCGCCCTCGCCGCCATCGACGACGGCTACGCCGACGTGGCCGACCTGATCGCCGACAAGGTGCTACCGCAGTACGGGACCGCGGTGCTGGAGGAACTGCGGGCGAAGTACGACCCGAAGGGGACGAAGGGGCACCCGCGCCGCCTCAAGCTGATGCACCAGATCGACGCCGCCGGCGCCCGCGAGCTGGTGAAGGAGGCGCTGGACAAGGGCTCGAAGGAGGTGAAGGTCGCGGCGATCTCGTGCCTCGGGGCCGAGCCCGAGGACCGCGACTACCTCATCGACCAGGCCGCGTCCAAGACGCAGGACGTGCGCGGAGCGGCGTACCAGGCGCTCGCCAAGCTCGACCACCCGGCCGCGGTCGCCGTGCTGGCGAAGGCCGTCCAGGGGAAGGACCTGCACCTCGCCGCCCACGCCATCGTCGACAGCAAGAACCCGAAGCTGGCTGCGGTGCTGGCCGCGGAGATCCGCACGTCGGTGGACGCGTTCCTGAAGCTGAAGGACAAGAAGAAGGCGTCCGAGGCCGCCGACCGCATCACCGACCTGCTCAACGCCCTGCCCGACGCCAAGTCCGCCGAGCTCGACGCACTGCTGCTCGACCTGTTCGCCCGCCGGGCCGAGCTGGCGAAGGTGAAAGGTTCGACCTACTCCGGCACCGACGTGGTGGAGTCGGTCGTCTCGCAGATGGCCGACGGCTCCGAGGCGGTGCGGCGGGCGCTGGTGGCGGCGCACGCCGAGCTGGAGCCCGACCAACTCCAGCAGGCGTTCGAGGCCGGCCGGCCGTACCTCACGCCGGCCGAGCTGTACGACAGCTTCGCCCCCTACATCGCGGCCACGGCCGGCCGGGGGAAGAAGCGGGGGAAGGACCCCGAGTGGGAACGGCGGGAGGCGGTCCTGGACGCGATCGACAGCGACTTCTACCCGTACCAGTGGCTCAACCCCGACGACGATGACGACGACGATTCGGAGCTGGACGAGCCGGAGCGCGAGCGGCCGGAGCCGCAGCCGTACGACCCGCGGTGGCTCGACCTGGCGGTGGCGGCGAAGCACACCGGGGCGATTCAGGCCCTCGCCCGGCCGGGTCACGCGGGGGCGCTGGCGTTCGCCAAGAGCGAGTTCGACGCGGCCCTGAAGAAGGCCAAGCACCCGTCCGACGTGCAGAACGAGATGACCACCCTGCTCCGGGTCGCGCACCCGGACGCGGCCGACGCCTTCTTCGCGGGGCTGGCGCGGCGGCCGAAGAAGGTGCACTTCTACCAGTTCTACTGGTACGCGAACATGATCCCGCGGCTGCCGCTGTCGGCGGTGCCGCGGCTGGAGGAGGCGCTGGCCGGCTTCCCGAAGGACGTCGCCGAGCACGTCGGCGAGGACTGGCAGAAGGCGATCGACAAGCTGAAGGCGAAGGGCGCGGCGCCCTGATTCCCTCCGCTTGCGGCGTAGCGGCGTCAACGCCGCTACGCCGCAAGCGGCAAACCCAATACACCTCACCCCCGAGCCCCGGTCATGGCCAAGAAGAAACCCGACGACGCCCCCGCCGCCGCGAACGGCACCGCGTCCACCGTCCTCCGCGCCCCCGCCGAAGAGATGTTCGCCGCCGAGCTGGAACAGCTCATCAAGACCGACACGCACCCGAAGCCGCCCGGCTGGCGGATGTCGCCGCGGGCCGTCGCCACGTACATCTGCGGCGGCAAGGCCGGCACCCTCGCCGTCACGCCCAAATACATCGGCCACCGCCGCCTCGTCGAGATCGCCATCTCGACGCTCGTCACCGACCGCGCGCTGCTGCTGATCGGTGAGCCCGGCACGGCGAAGTCGTGGCTCAGCGAACACCTCGCGGCGGCGATCAACGGCGACAGCACGAAGGTGGTGCAGGGCACCGCCGGCACCACGGAGGAGCAGATCCGCTACACGTGGAACTACGCCATGCTGATCGCCCGCGGGCCGAGCCCGGAGGCGCTCATCAAGTCGCCGGTGTTCCGCGCCATGGAATCCGGCACCCTCGCCCGCTTCGAGGAAATCACCCGCTGCGCCGCCGAGGTGCAGGACGCGCTCATCTCGCTCCTGTCCGAGAAGCGGCTCGCGGTGCCGGAACTGGCGACCGAGATTCCCGCGGCGAAGGGCTTCTCCATCATCGCCACCGCGAACACCCGCGACCGCGGCGTCAACGACATGTCCGCGGCGCTGAAGCGGCGCTTCAACACCGTCGTGCTGCCGAGCCCGGCGACGCTCGAAACGGAGGTGGATATCGTCCGCAAGCGCGTCGCCGAGCTGGGGGCGCACCTGGAGCTGAAGGCGGCGCCGCCGTCGGAGGACGCCGCGACGCAGGTCGTTACCATCTTCCGCGAACTGCGCGGCGGCCAGACGCTCGACGGCAAGGCCAAGATCAAGACGCCGACCGGCGTGCTCTCGACCGCCGAGGCGATCTCGGTGCTGACGAACGGCATGGCGCTGGCCGGTCACTTCGGCACGGGCGAGGTCAGCCCGATCGACCTGGCGGCGGGGTTACAGGGCGCCGTCGTGAAGGACGAGGAGAAGGACAAGGTGGTGTGGGGCGAGTACCTGGCGAACGTGCTGAAGAAGCGCGGCGCCGACTGGCGGCCGCTGTTCACCGCGTGCGCGGAGGCGAACTCGTGACCGCCCCCGGTACGGTCCACGTCTTCGGCGTGCGCCACCTGTCGCCCGGCGGCGCGTGGCACCTCCGCGCCCTGCTCGACCGCGTGAAGCCGAAGGTGATCTGCGTCGAGGGGTTGGCCGACGCCGGGCCGATGGTGCACCACCTGCAAAAGAAGGGGACGAAGCCGCCGGTCGCCATCCTGGCGTACACGGACAGCATGCCGGTGCGCACGCTCGTGTACCCGCTCGCGGCGTACAGCCCGGAGTTCCAGGCCGTCGTGTGGGCGAAGGAGCACGGCGCCCGCGTCGAGTTCATCGACCTGCCGTCGGACGTGTTCCTCGGGTTGCAGGACGTGGAGATCGAGCGGCTGACGCGCGGCGCCGCCAAGGACGCGGACGACGGCGAGGCCGAGAAGGACGCCGCGTGGCGGCCCGAGCGCGGGGAGTCGATCTACGAGCGCATCGCCGACCGCGAGGGCGAGCCGGACTACGACAGCTACTGGGAGCGCCGCTTCGAGCACAACCTGAACGACGCTTCGTACCAGCGCGCGGCGTTCGAGCTCGGGCGCGAGTTGCGCGCCGAGGCCGACGAGCCCGTGTGGCGCGCCGAGAACCTCGTCCGCGAGGCGTACATGCGCCGCCGCATCCGCGAGGTGCTCGACGACGGCGTGAAGCCCGAACAGGTCGTCGCGGTCGTCGGCGCCTTCCACGCGCCGGTGCTCGGCCCCGAGCTGCCGGCGATGACCGACGCCGAACTCGCGTCGCTGCGGCGCCGGCCCGGCAAGCTGACGCTGATGCCGTACTCGTACTTCAAGCTGTCGAGCCAGTCGGGGTACGGGGCGGGGAACCGGGCGCCGGCGTACTTCCACCTGTGCTGGGAGATGATCCAGGCCGGCGGCCTCGCCGAGCTGCCGCACCGCTACCTGAGCGAGGTCGTCCGCCACCAGCGCGCCGCCGGCACGCACCGCAGCACCGCCGAGGTCATCGAGGGCGTCCGCCTGGCGTGCACGCTCGCGGCGCTGCACGACGGCACCGCCCCCACCCTCGCCGACCTGCACGACGCGGCCGTGACGCTGATGGGCCACGGCGACGTGAGCACGATCGCCGAGGCGCTGGCGAGCGTGGACGTGGGCACCGCCATCGGCGCGCTGCCGCAGGGCGTGGCGCGCACGTCCATCCAGGAGGACTTCGACCGGCAGATGAGCCGGCTGCGGCTGGAGAAGTACAAGACGACCGTGGCCGTGGAGCTGGAGCTGGACGTGCGCGAGGACCGCCGCGCCAAGACGGCTGAGTCGGCGTTCACGGACCTGCGGCGGTCGTCGTTCTTCCACCGCCTGCGCGTGCTGGACATCGGCTTCGCCAAGCCGCTGAAGGGCGGCACCGACCAGGGGACGTGGTACGAGCGCTGGAAGCTGCAGTGGACGCCGGAGCACGAGATCGCGCTCGTCGAGGCGGTGCTGCTCGGCGAGACGGTCGAGCTCGCGGCCGGGTACAAGTTCAAGCAGCGGCTCGAAGCTGCGGTGACCATCGCGGACGCGGCCGACGTGGTGATGGACTCGTGCCTGTGCGGCCTGGGTCGCTCCACGGACGCGGCCCGGAAGCGGCTCCAGGAACTCGCCGCGGTCAGTTCCGACCTGGCGGCGGTCGCCCACGCGGCGGCGCGGCTGAGCCAGGTCGTGCGCTACGGCGACGTGCGCAAGTTCGACCCGGTGCCGCTCCTGCCGCTGATCGACGAGCTGTTCGTGCAGGGCTCGCTTGCCCTGTTCGGTGCCGCCAACTGCGACAACCAGGCGGCCGCGACCTACGTCGAGGCGATCGACCAGCTGAACCGCGTGAGCGACGAGCACCACGAGCGGGTGGACATCGAGATGTGGCTGCGCGAGCTGCGGAAGCTGTCCGACGCCGACGACCGCAACCCGCTGCTGTCGGGCTACGCCTGCGCCGTGCTGCTGGAGCGCGGCGTGATGGAAACGGACGCGCTGGCGCGGGAGGTGTCGCGGCGGCTGTCGCCGGGCATCCCGGCCGACCTCGGCGCCGGATGGTTCGAGGGGCTGTCGCGGCGGAACCGCGGCGCGTTGCTGGCGCGGCAGCCGCTGTGGGCGGAGCTGGCGGACTACGTCGCGGCGCTGGACGACGACCAGTTCCGCCGGGCGATCGTGTTCCTGCGGCGGGCGTTCGGCGGCTTCACCCCACACCAGAAGCGACAGATCTGCGAGAACCTGGCCGAGCACTGGGGCGTGAGCGCCGAGCAGGCGTCGGAGGTGCTGAGCGCCGAGCTGACGGAGACGGAGCAGAAGAAGGTTGCGGAGCTGAGCGAGTTCAACTTCGACGACATTTAAGTGAGAGAATGGCCGCAAAAAGGCACAAAAAGCACAAAACATGACGTGTGGTGACTCGCTTTCTGACTTTCATTTTGTGCGTTTTGTGCCTTTTTGCGGCCATTCAGTTCGGAGCGTCCCATGCCCACTGCTACCCCCGACGCCACGCAACTCCGCCGCTGGCGCCTCATCCTCGGCCAGGACGCGCAACCGGCCCTCGGCGGCATGGGCGGCTGCGCCCTTAGCGCCGCCGAGTCCGAAATCGACGCCGCCCTCGGCGCCATCTACGACGACATCCCCGAGGACGAGGACACCCCCAAGAAGCGCTCGGCCGGGCTCGGCGCCTCCGCCCCGCGGCTCGCCAAGTGGCTCGGCGACGTGCGCACGTACTTCAAGGAAGACGTCGTCTCCGTCATCCAGACCGACGCCATCGAGCGGAAGGGGCTCAAGCAGCTGCTGTTCGAGCCGGAGACGCTCAAGTCGGTGCAGCCGAACGTGCAGCTCGTCGGCACCCTGATGTCGCTCTCCGGCCGCATCCCGGAGCGCACCAAGGACACCGCCCGCATGGTCGTTGCGGCCGTCGTGGACGAGATCAAGAAGAAGCTGGAGCAGCAGATTCGCCAGGCCGTGACCGGGGCGCTGAACCGGCGCGAACACTCGCCCATCCCCAGCGCCACGTCCATCGACTTCAAGCGGACGATCGGCCGGAACCTGAAGAACTACCAGCCCGACCTCGGCACCATCGTGCCGGAGCGGGTGTCCTTCTTCAGCCGGGCGCAGCGGTCGAACGCCTACACCGTGATCGTGGACATGGACCAGTCCGGCAGCATGGCCGACTCGGTCGTGTACGGCGCCGTGTGCGGGTCGATCTTCGCCAGCATCCCGGCGCTGAACACGCGCGTCGTGGCGTTCGACACCGAGGTCGTGGACCTGACGGAGAAGTGCGGCAACGACCCGGTCGGCATGATCTTCGGCGTGCAGCTCGGCGGCGGCACCGACATCAACAAGAGTGTGGCGTACTGCGAGCAGTTCATCACCGATCCGAAGAAGACGCTGTTCATCCTGCTGACGGACCTGTACGAGGGCGGCAACGAGGCGCAGCTGGTGCGGCGGATGGGCGAGATGAAGGCGGCGGGGGTGAAGGCGATCTGCCTGCTGGCGCTGGCGGACGGCGGCGCCCCGTGCTACGACGAGCGGCTGGCGCGGAAGCTGGCGGCGCTGGGGATTCCGTGCTTCGCGTGCACGCCGGCCCGGCTGCCGGAACTGGTCGAGGCGGCGCTCAAGGGCGGCGACCTGACGCGGTTCGCCACGAAGGCCGAGCCGGCGAAGTAACCATTCGGCGAGCCGGGTGCGTGAGCGACCGGAGTGGCACGCCACACATGCGCGTGCCACTCCGGTCGCTCACGCTCCCGGCTCGCCTCTCGCGCGAACCTGCCCCGACCAACCGTGTCCCTTCTCGCGTCCCCGGGGTGTGGCGGAGGCACGCGACTCTACGAAAGTCGTAGGCCTGGTTCGACTCCAGGCGGGGATACTGACGCCGACCGACGGGTCGGCCGGCCGGCTGCAACCCGGCCCGCGTGGGTTCGACTCCCGCCGGCGTCTCTACGAGCCGGGGGCCGTGGGACGTGGATCGAAAGAAAGCCGGGTGAAGATCCCCCGGCTTTGTTGCACGGTACTACCCACGCCCCCTACTTGAGCTCGGCGCGCTTCTTGGTGATCAGCGCGAGGAGCGCCTTCTGCGGGTCGGCGAACTTCTCCAAGCCCTCCCGCATCAGCGTCTCTTCCAGCTTCTGCATGTCCACCTTCGCGTCGATCTCGGCGAGCACGTCGGCCGGCGGCAGCTCGTTGATGTGGGAGGTGAACGTCCGCCCACACTCCTGCACGGCCTTGTTCGTGGCCGGCGGGTTCGTCTCGATGTCGCTGCCGGCGAACGCCTCGACGTACATCCAGGCCGGCGGCGTGGTGCCGTCCATCATCTTCTTCGTGCCGGTGCTGGCGAAGATCATCTCCTGCGACCGGGCCAGCCCCTTGTCGGCCCAGTAGTCCTTGTTCATCTTCCAGATCCGCTTGGCGTTCACGATGCCGACCTGGCCCTGGGCGGCGGGCGACAGGCTCGGAACGGCCTTCTCGGTGTACACGTCCACCCGGCTCACGAAGATGCTGTACACCGACTTCACATTCGCCTTGTCGCTCCGCCGCTGGGCGCCGCGCCAGCAGGCGTCGCGGGCCGCCTTGTACTGCCGCTCGCTGAAGATGAGGGTGACGTTCAGCGCCACCCCGGCGGCCATGAGCTCCTCGAGCGCGCCGAGCCCGCCCGGGGTCGCCGGCACCTTGATCATCCGGTTCGTGTGCCCGGCCGACCACTTCTTGCCGAGCTCGATGTACTTCTTCGACCGCTCCGCCGCCGGCATCGTGTTGGCGGTGTCTTCGAGGAGCGGGTCGAGCTCGAAGCTCACCCACCCCTCGTCGCCCTTCGTCTCCTCCCACACCGGGAGGAACACCGCCTGCGCGTCCTTCACCAGCTTGTCGGTCATGGCCCACGCCACGGCCTCGTCGTCGAGCCCCTGGGCGAAGAACGCCTTCATGTCGCCGTCGAACTTCCCGGTCTTGATGAGGTCCGAGATGATGATCGGGTTGGACGTGGCCCCGGTCGCCCCGTTCGCCCGATTGGTGGCGATCTCGACGGGGTCGACGGAGTCGAGGTACAGCTTGGTGCCGGCGGCGACGAGCGATTGGAGCGGCGTCACGGGGTGCCCTCGGGGGTGGGTGCGTCGGGGTGATTGTACCGGAATCGGGCGCGGCGGTTACACCACGGCCCGCTTCCACCGGCCGCCGGCGAACCGCAGCGCGAAGAACGCCCCGCGGACCCAGATGTCGGCGACCATCGCCACCCACGCGCCGTACAGCCCGAGGCCGGCCGGGCCGGTCAGCAGGTACGCCAGCGGGATGCGCACGCCGAGGAAGCCGAGCCAGCTGAACAGCACCGGCACCCGCGCGTCGCCGGCCCCGCGGAGCGCCGCCGTGAACACGATCTGGCTCGCCAGCGCCGGCATCGCCAGCGCGATCAGCCGGAGCGTCGGCACGCCGGCCTCGACGATCGGCTCCTCGTCGGCGGCGTGGCAGAAGACGAGGAACATCGGCCGGGCCAGCACCGCGAACAGCACGCCCATCGCGGTCATCACGCCGCACGCGACGCCGAACGCCGTCCAGCCCGCCTTCGCGGCGCGGCCGGGGTCGTTGGCGCCGAGGCTCTGGCTCACGAGCGACATCGCCGCGGTGCCGAACGCGCCGCCGGCCAGGAACCCGAGCGCCTCCCACTTCAGCGTGATGCCGTGCGCCGCCGCGGCCACGTCGCCGAGGCCGTTGACGATGCCGAGGAACCACAGCTGGCACGCCGCCACGCTCAGGCTGTCCACGCCCGCCGGCACGCTGACGCGGAGCACGCGGTACAGCAGCGCGCCGTCCGGCTTCAGGGCGGGCAGCGTGATCTTCAAGCCGGAGCGGCCGCGGGCCAGCAGTGACAGCACGATGACACAGCCGGTGAGGTGGCTCAGGCCGGTGCCGAGCGCGATGCCGCGGAAGCCGAGGCCCTCCAGCGGCCCGACGCCGAAGCACAGCCCCCACGCGAGCGGCACGTTCAGCACGGCGACGCCGCCGAGCACCTTCAGGCCGGTGCGGGTGTCGCCGGCGCCGGCCAGGCACGCGACGCACGCCGACTCGGTGATCTGGAACGGCAGCAGCAGCGCCAGCGGGAACAGGAACGAAAGGCAGTACGCGGCCGCGTCGCCGGTGAGGCCGAGCGCGGCGACGAGCGCCGGCAGCCCGAGCAGGGCCGCGACCGTTCCCGCGACGCCGAACGCGAGCGCCAGCAGCACCGCCTGTGCGGTGGCCCGCCTCGCCCCGCCCCAGTCGCCGGCCCCGACGAACCGCGCCACCAGCGCCGTGCTGCCGACGCTGACGAGCACGGTGTAGCTGGACACGACCCAGTAGAGGTAGCCGGCGGTGGTGAGGGCCGCGAGGTACGCCTTCCGGGCGGCCGGGTCGGGCAGGTCGAACCGGTCGGCGAGGTACTGGTCGGACAGGCTGACGACGAGGTGCAGGTACTGTTGCGCGAGCGCCGGCAGGGCGAGGGCGAGCACCCGGCGCGCGATCGGGGGTTCTCCCATACCAGGCATGATACGGCCGCTACGGCAGCGCTTGGCCGTCCGTCACGGCGGCGGCCGGGGCGGCGACCGACTCGGCGCCGGTGAAGTCGGTCCAGTCGGCGGTGCCGGGGCGGCGGTAGCGGCGGACCTGCGTGTGCTGCGCGTCGCCGCGGTGGAACTGCACCGCCACGCGCACCGCCTTGCCGCCCTCGGCCAGGAACACGACCGGCTCGTCGTTCGCCTTGCCGACCGCGGCCGCCGGCACCGCCCACTCGGCCGGCAGCTCGGCCGTCAACTTCGCCACCACGTACATCCCGGGCCGCACCTTCCCGCCCGGGTTCGGCAGGTCGATCTCCGTCCGCAGCGTGCGCGAGCCGGGGTCGAGCGCCCACGACGTGCGGACCACCTTCCCGCTCACCGGCGCGCCCGCGGTCGGCAGGGCGACCGACACGGCGGTGCCGGCGTCGACCAGCCCGGCATCCGCCTCCGGAACGTTTACCACGACGCGGACCGGGTCGAGCCGCGCCACGGCGAACAGGCCGTGCCGGCCGTCGGCGGCGACGAAGTCGCCGGTGTTCGCGGTGCGGCGGGTGACGACGCCGTCGAACGGCGCCTTGATGCGGGTGTAGGCGCGCAGCGCGTCCGTGCGGCGGACGCCGGCGCGGGCCACGTCGAGCCGGGCGTCGGCGGCGGCCACGTCGGCGGCGGCCTTGTCGCGGTCGGCGTCGGCCTTCGCCACCGCGGCCCCGGCCGACGTCACTTTTGCCGTCGCCTCCGCCCTCCCGGCCTCGGCCGACTTCAGCTGGTTGAGCGTCTCGTCGCGGGTCTGCGTGTCGATGACGCCGCCGGCGACGAGCCGCCCGATCCGCTCCGCCTCCGACTGCCAGCGGACGTACACCGCCTGGGCGCGGCCGAGCCCGGCCTCGGCCTCGACGACGTGCGCCTTGGCCGCGGCCACCCCCGCGGCCGACGCCGCGAGCGCCTTCTTGGCCTGCGTTACCTCGGCGTCGGCCTGCCGAACGAGGGCTTCCTTCTGCTTGAACTCCTCCTCCAACTCCGGCACCGCGAGCTCGGCGAGCACCTGGTCGCGGGTGACGCGGGTGCCGATGTCGGCGTCGAGCTTCTGGACGTAGCCGCCGACGCGGGCGTGCAGCACCGTCTCCTCGAACGGGTGGACGGCGCCCGGCTGCTCCACGACGCGCTTGACGGGGCGCTTCTCGACCTTCACGACGGTGACCGGCGGCGCGGCCGCGGGCGCGGCGGCGCCGGGGCCGGCCGGGGGCCGCGAGCAGCCGGCCGCGAGGAGCGCGACGAGGGCGACGGCACGGTCAAGTCGCATGGCCAGGCTCCTGCACACCGGGAACGTATACGGGGCTCGCCGGGTCGAACGGGTTCCGCGACGCCGACCGCGCCGGCCGCCGGCCCATCGCCAGCCCGAACGCCGCCGGCAGCACGAACAGCGTCGTCAGCGTACCCGCCACCAGCCCGCCGACGACGGCGCGCCCGAGCGGCGCCGTCTGGTCGCCGCCGAGCGCCATCGGGATCATACCGGCGGTCATCGCCGCGGCCGTCATCAGGATCGGCCGCGCCCGCTCCCGCGCCGCCGCGGCGCCGGCCTCGGGGCCGGGCAACCCCCCGGCGCGGCGGCGCTCGGCGAACGTCACCAGCAGGATGGCGTTCGCCGTCGCCACGCCCACGGCCATGATCGCGCCGGTGAACGATTGCAGGTTCAGCGTCGAACCCGTCAGCAGCAGCGCCGCCGCGACGCCGGCCAGCACCGCCGGCACCGGCGCCACCGCCACCAGCGCCAGCCGCAGCGACTGGTAGTACGCCACGAGCATCAGCCCGACGGCGACGACCGCCACGGCGAGCCCGAAGCCGAGGCCGCGGAACAGCTCGCGGAACGGCGTGATCTGCCCGCGCACGTCCACGGCCACGCCCTTCGGCGCGTCGCCGGCCGCCTTCACGGCCGCGTCCACGTCCTTCGCCACTGTGCCCAGGTCGGCGCCCTGCACGTTCGCCGTCAGGCTGACGACGCGCTTCATGTTGTACCGGTCGATCTCGCCCGGCATCACGCCGTCCTTCACGCTGCCGACGTCGCGCAGCAGCACGGCGCCGGATACGGGCACCACCTCCAGGTCCTTCCCGGACTTCACCAGCGCGAACGGCACCTCCACCTGCACCTGGTAGCCGATGCCGCTGGCCGGGTCGCGCCAGAAGTTCGGCACGGTGAACCGGCTCGACGACGTGTACGGCGTCACCGCCCGCGCCACGTCGGCCGCCGTGCTGCCGCTCGCCGCCAGCTTGCGCCGGTCCACGGTCACTTCCACCGTCGGGTAGTCGAGCGGCTGCGCGAACTGCACGTCCTTCAGCGCCGGCACCTTGCCCAGCTCGGCGGCCAGCTTCTCGGCGTACGCCCGGCTCGCGGCCATGTTGGCCCCCGCCACCTGCACCTCGACCGGCGTCGGCGAGCCGAAGCTCATCACCTCGTTCACGATGTCGGCCGGCTCGAACGACAGCCGAATCTCCTTCGCCCGCCGCTCCGCCACGTCGGCGGGCACGCCCTGCGCCTTCCACCGCGCCGCCGTCCACGCCTCGAGGTGCGCCGGCAGCTTCTCGCGCAGCCGCGCCGTCAGGTCGTCCACGCGAACGGAGCCGGGCTTGAGCGCGACGCGAACCGCCGACTCGTGCGGGCCGCCCATCCACAGGTACACCGCGTTGATGGGGTAGCTCGACGCCACCACGCCGACGTAGCCGAGGGTGATGTCCACCTCGCCGCCCGCGGCCTTCGCCTCCTCGCCGATGTAGCGCAGCGCCTCCTGCGTGATCGCTTCGGTCTGCTCGATGCGGGTGCCGGTGGGGGCGCGGAGGCGGAGCTGAAACGCGCCGGCGTCCACGCGCGGGAAGATGTCCGTTCCCACCTGCGGCACCAGCAGCGCGAGCGCGCCCCCGGCGAGTACGAGGTACGCCGGCACGAGTACCCACCGCCCCGCGACCAGCCCGCCGACGGCGCGGCCGTACCACCCCGGCGGCCGCTCCGCCGCCGCGGTGTGCTTGCTCTTCAGCAGCCACACGCACAGCACCGGCACGAGCGTGCCGGACAGGACGTAGCTGGCGATCATGGCGAAGCCGACGGCCAGCGCCAGCGGCAGGAACAGGCCGCGGGCCGCGCCCTCCATCACGAACGCCGGGATGAACACGGCCAGGACGCACAGCATCGCCAGGAGCCGCGGCACCGCCGTCTCCGTGACGCCGCGCCACGCGGCCAGCGCCACCGACGGCGTGCGCGTCATCTGCACGTGGACGTTCTCGACGGCCACCGTGGACTCGTCCACGAGCACGCCGACGGCGAGCGCCAGGCCGCCGAGGGTCATCAGGTTGAGCGTCTGGCCGGTCAGCCACAGGGCCACGACCGCGGCGACGAGCGCGAACGGGATGTTCAGCACGACGACGACCACGCTCCGCCAGTCGCGCAGGAACAGGAGCACCATCAGCCCCACGAGGCCGGCCGCGAGCAGCCCCTCGTAGGCGACGGCCTTCATCGACGCGGTGACGACCGGCGACTGGTCCAGCTCGAAGCTGACGCGGATGTCGTCGGGCAGCTCGGCCTGCATCTGCGGCAGGTTCGCGCGCACGTTCCGCACCACGTCGAGCGTGCTGGCGCTGGCCCGCTTCGTCACCAGGATGTAGACGGCGCGCTTGCCGTTGACGAGGGCGTAGCCGGTGGGGACGTCGCTGGCGTCGTCGATGAGCGGGCGGCCGGTCACGGGGTCGCGGCGGACCACGTCCTGCAGGAAGACGCCGGGCTTCACCTCGATCGTGCCGAGCTCGTCGGGCCGCACCACCATCGCGTTGCTGGGCACGAGCGGCATCCGCGTCTCGTCGCGGATCTGGCCGGACGGGGCGATGGTGTTGCCTTCCGTCAGCTTCTTCACCACGTCGTCGGCGGAGAGGCCGTAGGCCTGGAGGCGCTCGGGGTCGGCGCGGACGACGACGGTGCGCTGCGACCCGCCGAACGGCGGCGGGGCGCTGACGCCCTCGATGGCGGCGAACATCGGGCGGACGCGGAACAGCGCCTTGTCCTGGATCTCGCCGACCGAGCGCGTCTCGCTGGACAGCACGAGGTAGCCCACGGGCACGCTGCCGGTGTCGAACCGCATGATGAACGGGTTGACGGTGCCCGGCGGCATGAACGCCCGGCTGCGGTTGACGTAGCCGACCGTCTCGCCCATGGCCTGCGCCATGTCGGTGCCGGGGTGGAAGTACAGCTTCATCAGGGACATGCCCTGGACGTTCTTCGACTCGACGTGGTGGATGCCGTTCACGTACAGGAAGTGGTACTCGTAGTAGTTGGCGATCAGCCCCTCCATCTGCTGCGGGTCCATGCCGCCGTACGGCTGGCACACGTAGATGACCGGCAGGTTGAGGGCGGGGAAGATGTCGGCCTTCATGCGGCCGAGGGCGAGGGCGCCGGCCAGCGCGACGCCGGCGGCGAGCACGAGCACGGTGACCGGGCGCGACAGGGCGGACGTGACAATGTTCATCGCGGGTTCCGGCGGCGCGGGGCGGCACGGGCATTGAACCCGGCGGCGCGGCAGAAGTCACCATCTCGGGGCAAAACTCTCCGCCACCGGAGCCGCGCTACGGGCTCCGGTTCTGCCCGCCGGCCGGGCTCGGTCGCACGTCCGCCGGCGCCAGCAGCGGCGCCTGCCCGAACGGCCGGTACAGCGGGTCGCCGACCAGCACCGTCATCCAGCTGCAGAACAGTGCCGACCGCGCGTACGCCTCGATCAGGGTGTCGCCGGCCGCCAGGAAGCCGAAGAACTCGGCGGGCTTCGGGAAGCCCACCGTGTACGGCTCCGCCACCGGCCCCAGCGTCGCGGCCACGCCCTTCTTCAGCAGGTTCGGGCACCACACCTTGCTGTCCGGCCGCCGCAGCGTCGTCGCCTCCGAGCTCGCCAGGTGCCACGCGATCGCGCCGCGCTCGTACCCGCAGCAGTCCACGAAGTTGGCGTGCGAGTACCACCCGCAGTACAGCGCCACGCCCTTCGCCGCGCCCGCCGGCAGCACCGGCTCCTTGTCGTCGAGTGTCACCGGCAGCGGCGTCTTGCCGAACAGCGTCGCCGTCTCGCGCATCGACTCGTCGTACCCGGCGTAGCCGTGGCCCGTGTCCTTCCCCTTCGGGTCGAAGCGGATGCCGCGGGCGTCGATCACCACGCGGCCGGTCAGCCCCTTCTCCTCGACGGCCAGCGCGTCGTCCACGAGCCGCGTCGCCGTCTGCGGCGTCGGCCCGTCGAGGCGGCACGTCATCACCGCCGGCGGCGACGCCTTCCGGTAGCGCTCGCTCCCCTGGAAGTACAGCGGGTTCGGCACCCACCGGTCGAGCGGGTAGCGGTCCCACCACAGCAGCATCAGCTCGCTGTCCACGGCGGCGTGGCTCTCGTCGTGCGACAGGTTGCGGCGCTTGCGGTCGAGCGCGTCGCGCTTCTCCCGCGCGGCGGCCACGTCCTTCGGGTCGGCCTTGTCCTTCTCCAGCGCCTCGACGGCCTTGCGGGCGGCGTCGAGCTCGGGGGCCAGCTTCGCCAGCGCGGCCTTCTCGTCGGCGCCGGGGTCCTGCCGGCCGACGCGCAGCGGCACGCCGTACACGGTCAGGATCACCTTCACGGCGTCCTTCCGCTCCGCGAGCGCCTTCCGCAGCGGGCCGGCGAGGCGGGAGTCGTAGTCGGCGCGGCTGATGTCCTCGGCCGCCGGCAGGTCGAGCAGCACGAGGTTCGCCGCGGGCACCTTCCGCTTCGCGAGGTAGTGCTCGGCCACGCGCACGGACTCGGGGACGGTCTTGTTCGCCACCACGACGACGTCCGCGGGCTCGACAGCCAGTGCGGGCGAGGCCGTCAGGAAGATCAGGGCGAGGGCGTGGCGCATGGGGTCCGGTTCCTCCCGCGGCAGGGCCGGGAGTGAATTACCCAGAACCCCCGCCCTTGCCAAGCGCAGTCCGCGCGGCGTGCCTGTGGACCGGGGCGACAGCCGTTAGGCCGGGGCGCAAGCCCCGGCGGGTGTCGGGACCACAACGGGGCTTGCGCCCCGGCCTAACGGCGGGCCGGAATCCGCAAACGCACCCAGTCGGCGGGGCGGCCCGGAATTCGGCTCAAGTTCTCTTGCCCCGCGGCCGGGGGGTGGGTATCCCGCGGCGAACCTCGGAGGAGCACGTATGGGCACCCGCGCGGCGGTCTGGCGGTGGGGCGGGGTCATCCCGGCGGTACTGGTGGCGACGGCCGCGGCCGCCCAGCCGCCGGCGCAGGCCCCGGACGTGGGGAAGCGCGTCGCCGCGTTCATCCACGGCACCACGGCGGTCACCCGCGAGGAGCTCGGCGAGTACCTCATCGCCCGCGGCGGCATGGACAAGATCGACCTGCTGGTGAACCGCAAGATCGTGGAGATCGAGGCCGCCCGCCGCGGCGTCAGCGTCACCGCGCTCGAGGTCGCCGCCGGGTTCAACGAGGACTTGCAGGCGTCCGGCCTCAGCCGCGACGACTTCGTGCGGGCCGTCCTGCCGCGGTACGGCAAGAGCCTGTACGAGTGGGAAAACGACGTGGTCCGCCAGCGGCTGCTGCTCGGCAAGATGACCCGCGACCAGGTGAAGGTGACCGAGGACGAGGTGCGCAAGGCGTTCGAGGCCAAGCACGGCGAGCGGCGCGAGGCGTTCGTCATCAAGTGGCCGAGGCAGCCGACGCCGCTCCCCGACGACGTGAAGAAGCTCGCCGTCAGCGACCAGCAGCAGTTCGAGAAGCTGGCCACGCAGCAGCCGAACGACCTGAAGGAGAACGGCGGCCGCATCGCCCCCATCGGCCGGCACATCGACGGCGAAGACCCGCGCGTCGAGAAGGCGCTGTTCGAGCTGAAGAACCCCGGCGACGCGGTGTGGGTCGAGACCGAGACGACGAGCACGTGCCTCCGCCTCATCCGCGTCGTGCCGCCGGACGCCGTGACGTTCGAGCAGGCGAAGGCCGCGATCGAGAAGGACGTGTTCGACCGCAAGCTCAGCCGGCTGATGCCGGAGGTGTTCCTGAAGATCCGCACCGCCGCGAACCCGCAGCTGACGCAGCACGTGCCCGAGCGGCCGGCCGAGCCGAACGCCAAGCCGGCCCCGCGGGCGCAACACCCGGACCCGAAGGTGCTGGCGGTCGTGTTCGGCACCGTCCCCGTCACCCGCGGCGACCTCGGCGAGTTCCTCATCGCCCGCGGCGGGTTCGAGCGGCTGGAGCCGCTCATCAACGTGAAGATCGTGACCACCGAGGCCGCGAAGCGCGGCGTCACCGCCAGCCCCGAGGAGGTCGAGGCGGCGCTCGCGGACGACCTCAAGGCCGTCGGCGTGGAGAAGGCCGACTTCGTGTCGAAGCTGCTGCCGAAGGCGAAGAAGACGCTCCCCGAGTACCTGGAGGACGAGGTCCGCCCGCGGGTGCTGCTCGAGAAGATGTGCAAGGGGAAGGTGCAGGCGACGGAGGAGGAGCTGAAGAAGGCGTTCGAGCGCCACTACGGCGAGAAGCGGACGGCGAAGATCATCATGTGGCCGGCCGGCCAGTTCCGCCAGGCCCAGAAGGACTGGGACCTGGCCCGCCAGGGCGACGCGCAGTTCGACTCCGTGGCCCGGGGGCAGAACGACCCGAACCTGGCGGCCGCGGCCGGGCAGGTGCGGCCGATCGGCCGGCACGGCGACGCCCCGAACCCGCTCATCGAGAAGGTGGTGTTCGAGCTGAAGGAGGGCGAGCTGAGCCAGCTGTTCCAGACGCCCGCCGGCATCGTGTGCGTGAAGTGTACCGGCGTGATCCCGCCGGCGCAGGCCGTGGACTTCGCCGCCGTGCGGCCGGCGCTGGAGAAGGAGGTGCTGGCGCGGAAGCAGGGGCAGGAGGTGGCGGCGCTGTTCGCGCAGCTGAAGGCGGCGGCGAACCCGAACCTGATCCTCCGCGGCCCGCCGAGCGAGGCCGAGAACGCCGAGGGCATCCGCCAGATCATCAACCAGTCGGGCGTGACGCCGCCGAAGCAGTGAGGCCCCGGCGGCGCGCCGCCGCGGGCGGCGCTACGCCAGCGCCGCCCGCGCCCGGGCCACCACCGGCGCGTCGGGCCCGGCCGAGCCCTTCAGCCAGAACAGGCTCGCCGCCAGGAACCGGTCGCGCCACGCCGGCCCGAGGGCGGCGTGGTCCTCCAGCACCGCCGAGCTGAACTTGTAGTCGTGCGAGTCGGTCCCCTTCAGGAACACCAGCCGGCGGCCGGCGTCGGTCAGCCGGCGGGCGTTCGCCGGGTCGGCGCGGAGCAGCCCGAGCGCCAGCCCCGCCGCCGCCGCCCGGTCCTTCGACAGCGTCTCGAACACCGCCGCCACGTCGCCGCCGGCCACCGGCTCGAGCGCGTCGATGCGGGCGACGCCCACCTTGCCGCGGCTCACCATCGCGGTGCGGAACAGCGGCAGGAACGCCGCCGCCTGGAGGAGCAGCAGCCGCCGCGTGGCGTCCACGCCGCTGGCCTGGTAGGCGTAGCGGAGGGCGTTCAGCGTCGTGAGCGTGTGCAGCCCCACGATGCCGGGCTGGCGCATCAGCAGCTCGCCGGCGCCGGCGAACAGCCCGTCCCACACCGCCGCCGGGCCGACGCCGCCGTTCAGCAGCGACACCACCTTGTCGCTCAGCTCGTCGGCCGTCGCCGCGCGCACCGCGGCGAGCACGTCGGCCCCGGCCGCGGGGTCGGCGCGGCCGCCGAGCCACTCGGGGCGAATCTTCGCCACCTGCTCGCGGTTGCGGCGGCCGGGGCGGTCCGGGTCGCCGTCGCGCTTGGCCGGGTTGGTGCCCTCGTGGGCCAGGAGCGCGAACGCCAGCGACCGCAGCACCGGCTCGGCGTGCGGCCAGCCGATCGTTTGCAGCGTGCGGAAGGCGTTGGCGACGAAGATGGCCTTGTGGCCGATGTCGCGGAAGTCGCGGCAGCCGAAGCGGGCGAACAGCTCGAACGCCTCGGCCGCGCCGACCCCGCGCGCCACGCCGGCCGCGGCGGCGTCGGCGGCGTCCACGTCCCAGGCGTCGAGGGCCGCGGCGAGTGCCTCGGCGGCGCGGTGCGGCGGCGGCACCTTCGCCTCGTCCACCGGCCCCATGCGCCAGCCGGACTCGCGCTGGTTGTCGGCCTGCGCCCCCTTGAACGAGTCGAGCGCCCAGAACAGCGGCAGCCACCGCTCCCGGTCGGGGCCGGCGAGGCTGGCGAGGTGCGCGGAGTTCACGACCAGCACGGCGTGGAACTTGAACCCGACGCTCGGCCGCGGCCGCACGTTCCGCACGCCGGCCAGGAACAGCGCCGCCAGCACGTCGCGGTACGGCAGCCCGGCCTTCACCCGGGCGCCGACTTCTTCGAGCAGCCGCGGCCGCGGCGTGTCTTCGATGAGCCTCACGAGGGGTTCGGCGTCGGCGTCGAGGCGGACGACGCGGGCCTCGTCGGCGCGCACGGCGGGGAGGCCGTCGAGGAACGCGAGGGCCGACGCGGACAGGAACGCGCGGCGGTCGGGTGCGGGCATGGCCGGCTCCGGGAGAGGTGGGGCGAACGGGCCACCGGGATTGTACCGCGCCGCCGCCCCGCACGCCCCGATCACCGCGGCCCCGCCAGCGCCGCGAGCGCCTCGGCCGGGTGGCCGAGCGCCCGGTACAGCCGGAACTGCGCCCGGTTGTGGTCGCCGACGGCCTGGTAGAAGTCGCGGTACGCCTGGTCCAGCGCCGCCACCGCGGCCACCGCCTCCTGCGGCCGGAACACCAGCACCAGTTGCTCGCCGGCCCGCCGCGTCTGGCCCAGCCCCTGCAGGTTCTTCTCCGCCGTCGCCACCGCGTTCCGCACCCCGTCGCCGGCCGCGGCCAGCCGCCGCGCCGAGCGCTCCAGCTGCGCGTGCGCCTGCGTCACCTCGGCGGCCACGGCGTCCTGCGTGCGCAGCAGCTCGAGCACCGCCCGCCGGCTGTCGGCGGCGCGCTCCCGGGTCGCGGCGCGGTTGCCGAACCCGAGCCCTTGCAGCTCCCACACGGCCTGGATGTCCACGCTGAAGCGCGGGCCGAAGTCCTGCACGTCGTCGTTGATGCCGCCGCCGAAGTAGCCGCCGGCCAGGCCCGGCGTGTTCGAGCCGACGCCGCGCACCGCGACCGTGGGGTACAGCGGCCGCTTACCCTCCTGCCGCGCCCGCGTCAGCGCCGCCTGCACCACCGCCTGGTACGCCGCCAGTTCCGGCCGGTGCGTCAGCCCGACGGCGATCAGCTCCTCGACGGGCTGCCCGGGCTCGACCAGCGCCACCGTCAACGACGGCTCCTCGGCCGGCTCGACGAGCGTGCCCGGCCGCAGCCGCAGGAGGCGCGTCAGCTCGGAGCTGGAAAGCTGCCACCGCTCGTACGCCGCCTCCACGGCCTGCCGGCGGTGCGCCGCCTCGGCCCTGGCGCGGTTCACCTCCAGGTCCGGCGCCAGGTCGGGGGCGAGCTTCTCGGTCCGGGCCACAAGGTCTTCGGCCCGCCGCAGCGCGTCGGCGGCGCCGGCCACCTCGCCGCGCGCCTGCTGCACGTTGAAGTAGGCCACGGCCACGGCCAGCGTGGTGTCGTTGCGGGCGGCGCGGGCGTCGGCCTCGGCGGCACGCACCAGTTGCCGCGCGGCGAGGGGGCCGAACACGGCGTCGGCCGTGGACACCACCGCCTGCGGCCCCACGCCCAGCAGAAGCGACGACCGGCTCGTCGTGAACACGGTGCCGACGATGTCCTGGATCTGCCCGTCGTGGCGGAAGTAGTCGACGCCGACGTTGACGTTCGGCAGCCACAGGGCGTTCGCCCGGTCGAGCCGGGCCGCGGCGGCACGGGTGCGCTCGTCGGCGATCTGGATGTCGAGGGCGTTGGCGCCGGTGAGGGCGAGCGCGGCGGGAAGGGTGATCGGCAGCGCGCCGGCGCCCGCCTCCGGGGCGGCGGTCGGCGGGGCGGAGACGGTATCGGGGGGGCGGAAGCTGGCGCACGCGGGAACGGCGAGCAGCCCGGCGGCCGCGACCCAGCACACGGCGGCCCGTCCGGGCAGTAACATCCGACCCCCCCAAGGCGCCCCGACGACCGACACCACGGGGATTATCGGCACGACGCAAACCCCCGCTTCAGCCGGGGGCGGGAATCCTGCCGATCGCGCGGGTCAGGGTGCGGGCGGGGCGGGGCCGCGCCGGCCGCCGGGGCCGTCCAGGCCCGGCGCGCCCGGCGCCGCCGGCACACCCGGGTTCGGCTGGCCGGGGCCGGGCTGACCCGGCCCGAGCTGGCCAGGGGCCGGCCGCCCCGGGCCGGGCTGACCCGGCCCGAGTTCGCCGGGCGCCGGGGCTCGCCCCGGGCCGGGCTGGCCCGGCCCGAGCTGGCCGGGGGCGGGCGGCGGACCCGGCTGACCCGGGCCGGGCTGACCGGGGGGGGCAAACCCGCCGCGACCGGGGCCGGGTTGACCCGGGCCGGCCACGCCGGGCTGACCCGGGCCGGGCTGACCCCCGTTGCCGTCCAGACCCGCGGGCTCGGGGCCGCCGACGTGCTCCGTCAGCTTTGCCGTTTCCAGGACGGCGCCGGTCAGCTGGATCACCACCCGCTCGCCGTCCGGCGACACGTGGAAGTAGCCGCCCACGTACTGCATCCCGGCGCTGCGGATGGTGCCGGCCTTCTTGTAGCTCGTCGGGTCGGCCGGGTCCGTCACCTCGTACACGTCCATGCCGGGGGCGAAGTTCTGCTGCTCCATCCCGTGCGACGCCACCAGCAGCTTCTTGCCGTCCGGGGTGAACCGGGCGTAGCCGTTCTGGTTCTTCCGGGCGGCCGTCGCCAGCAGCTTCTTCGGGGCGGCGGCGGCGTCGATGAGGACCAGGTCGCCGGCCTGCCCGCCGGACGCGCCGGCGGCGGCCACCATCTTGCCGTCCGGCCCCACGGCCACGTCGGTGGTGCCGCGCGGCAGCGACAGCGGCCGCGGCTCCAGCGTCACGGGGTCGCACACCAGCAGCGCCTGGCTGGCGACCCGCGGGTCCTCGGTCACCAGCAGGCCCTTGCCGTCGGCCGTGCGGGACAGGTTCCACGCTGCGTTGGGCAGCTCCTTGTCCTTGATCACCTTGCGGTCGGCGGTGTCGTACTGGCGGAGCATCGCCTTCCCCTTGCCGCCGACCGGGGCGCGCGACGTGAGCACCGTCAGCACCTTGCCGTCGGGCGACACGTCGAGCCCGCGGACCGGGGCGCCGGTGGCGATGGTGGCGACCGACTTCAGCTCGGTCCGCTCGGCCACCTTCTTCTCCCGGATGCCGGCCAGGTCGTACACGAGGATGTCGCCGGCGCCGGTGACGCGGTCGCCCTTCTGGGCCAGCGTGGCGGGGCTGAGCGGGGCGGTGGCCAGGTACAGCTTGCCGCCGGCGGTGTCGAGGGCGGCGCGGACGCCGAGCTGGCTGATCTTCCAGTCGCCCTTGGGCGCGAAGTCGGGGTAGGAATAGCGGTTCAGCTTGTACGTCGCCTTGGAGGCCGAGACGGCCTGCATGGTCACCGTGAACACCTCCGACTTGTCCACGTCGAAGGCGATGGCGAAGAACGGGTCGATCTGCACGGCGAGGGCGGGGGTGATGTAGCCGGCGCCGGAGCTGCCGCCGAACCCGGGGGTGCCGCCGCCGAACCCGGGGGTGCCGGGCCCTTGCATCGGGAAGCCCATGCCGGGCGGCGCGCCGGGCGGCGGGGGCACCGCGCCCGGACCCTGAATGCCCATACCGGGCGGCGGGCCGCCGGGGATGCCCATACCCGGAGGCGGGCCGCCACGGCCGGGGATGCCCATACCCGGAGGCGGGCCGCCACGGCCGGGGATGCCCATGCCGGGGGGCGGGCCGCCGGCGCCGGGGATGCCCATGCCGGGCGGCGGGCCGCCGGCGCCAGGGAACGTCATACCCGGGGGCGGGCCGCCGGGGCCGGGGATGCCCATGCCCGCGGGCGGGCCGCCGCCGGGCAACGTCATGCCGGGGGGCGGGCCGCCGGAGGTCACCTGCCCGTCGACGCCACCGCCGCGGGGGGTCGGCTTGCCGGTCCCGCCGGCCTCGGGGCCGTTCGGCGTGTTCGCGGCGACGTTCTCGCCGCCGCTGCCGGCGGTGAACTTCAGGGAGTCGATGAACCGCTTGCCCTGCGGCGCGAACGACGCGTCCGTCTCGTGACCGGCGATGAGGACGATGAGCTTCCCGCCGGCCGCCACCAGCTTCCCGACGGCCACCCCGCCGGGTGGGTCGAAGGCGAAGTCCACGTCGTAGGCGGGGTTCCCGTCCACGGTCGTCTCCCGCTTACCGGCGACCTTCAGCTTCCGCTCGGTCTTCTGCCGGCCGAACCGGAACGGGCTGCCGCGGGTCTGCTTCTGGGAACTCTTCTCCAGCCCGGTCAGCATCAGGTCGAGCATCATCCGCGGCGGGACCGTCCGGGCCTCGGGCGGCAGCGTCGCGGCCACCACGACGAACGCGCTGGTCTCGTCCGCGGACAGGAGCCCGTTCATCTTCGTCGTCGTGCCGCCGTCGCTCTGGGTCTCGTTCTTGTTCGGCGTGCCGGGCATCTCGACGGTGAACCCGTCGCCCATGAAGGGCTGCCAGGCCGCCTCGCCGCCGCCCGGCGGGGTCATGCCGCGCGGCGGGCCGCCCTTCGAGCCGCCCTCCGCCGGCGTCGTCGTGCCGCCCGACGACGCGACCGGCGTGTCCGTCTTGAACGCGAAGTACGCCCCGATGCCGCCGCCCGCCAGCACCACGACGCCGACCACCGCCAGGATCAGCGGCATCGCCGACCCGCCGCCGCTCGCCGCCTTCTTCTTCCCCTTCCGCCGCGGGCGGTCGTCGTCGTCATCCTCGTCGTCGTCCTCGTCGTCGTCGCGCCGGCGGCTCGGCTTCCCCTTCGGGAGCATGTCCGCGGCGGACTTGGCGGGCGGGCCGTTCGAGCCACGGGACGGCGCCGTCTTCGCGGTGGGGAGGGCGTCGCCGGCCGACTTGGCGCGGCCGGCGGGGACGGGCAGCTGCGTCTTGCACGACGTGCAGCGGATGGTCTTGCCGGCGAGGCTGGTGGGAACGTCGAATCCGGCCTGGCACCCCGGGCACTTGATGGCGATGGTGTCGGCGGTGGCCATGGCGTCCTCCGGGGCCGGGGGCGGTCGGCGAGTGATCGTTAGAATAGCGTATCCGGCCGCGGCCGGCGGTGCAACGCTGGTGTTACGTTCGGAGGGGCCGCGCCGTTGGCGCGAGTCCGTCACGCCCCCGGGTCATCGCCCACGCTCCCAGGGCTTGCGCCCTGGGCTGTTGGCTGCCGCCCCTTCGGGGCTTCGGGCCAACGCCGTGGTATAACGTCCCCCGTGAAGCCGACCCGCCGCGACCTCCTCGCCGCCGCCCCGCTCGCCGTGACAGCCGGGTGTCACTCCGACCCCGCGCCGCTCCCGCCCGGCGACCTCGTCGGCCCGTCCGATTCGCTCGGCCACCGCCTCCGCGACGGCTGGCGCCCCGAACCCGACGCCTGGACCGCGCACCGCGTCGTGATCGTCGGCGGCGGCGCCGCGGGGCTCGCGGCGGCGTGGCGGCTGCGCCGCAAGGGCGTTTCCGACTTCGCGCTGCTGGAACTCGAACCGGAACTCGGCGGCACCGCGCGCGGCGGCACGTCCGCGGCCGGGCCGTACCCGTGGGGGGCGCACTACGTCCCCGCGCCGCTCGCCGGCAACCCGCTCCTCGTCGAACTGCTCCGCGAGATGGGCGCCGTCGAGGCGATGAACCCCGACGGCTCGCCGGTCGTCGCCGAGGGCGTGCTGTGCCGCGACCCGCAGGAGCGGCTGTTCTTCCGCGGCCGCTGGTACGACGGCCTCTTCCTCCACGCCGGCGAAGAGCCGGGGGACGTGGAGCAGCTGCGGCGCTTCACCGCCGAGGTCGGCCGCTGGGCCGGCTGGCGCGACGGCGCGGGGCGGCGGGCGTTCGCCATCCCCGTCGCCACCGGCTCCGACGACGCGGTCGTGGTCGCGCTCGACCGACAGCCCTTCGCCGACTGGCTGACCGCGAACGGGTTCACGTCGCCGCGCCTCCGCTGGCTCGCCGACTACGCCTGCCGCGACGATTATGGCCTGACCGCCGAGCAGGCGAGCGCGTGGGCCGGCCTCTTTTACTTCGCGTCGCGGGTGAAGGGGCCGGGGGCCGAGGCGCAGCCGCTGATGACGTGGCCCGAGGGGAACGCCCGCCTCATTCGCCACCTCGCCGACAGCGCGAAGGAGCAGGTGCAGCCCGGCTGGGCCGCCGCCGACGTGCGGCCCGCCGGCGATGGCGTGGAGGTGGTGGCGGTGTCCGCCGACGGCCGGGTGCGCGGGCTGCGGGCGCGGCGCGTGATCGTGGCGACGCCGCAGTTCGTGACGCGGCAACTGGTGCGCGGGCTGCGCGAGCAGCCGTGGCGGGCGGCGTTCACATACGGGGCGTGGCTCGTCGCCAACCTCCACCTGCGCGACCGGCCGACGGGCCTCGGCGTGCCGCTCGCGTGGGACAACGTGCTTTACGAAAGCCCGTCGCTCGGCTACGTCGTGAACACGCACCAGCGCGGCGCCGACCACGGCCCGACGGTGTGGACGTACTACCGGCCGTTCACCGACGCCGACCCGCGCGACGCGCGGCTGCGGCTGCTGGGCACCGGCCGCGACGGCTGGGCCGAGGCGGTGCTGGCCGACCTGGCGATGGCGCACCCGGACCTGCGGCGGCTGGTGACGCGGCTCGACGTGATGCGCTGGGGCCACGCGATGGTGCGGCCGGTTCCGGGGTTCGTGTGGGGGCCGGACCGGCGGCGGGCGGCGGAGCCGCTGGGGCGCGTCCACTTCGCGGGCGCCGACCTCGGCGGCGTGCCGATCTTCGAGGAGGCGCTGCACCACGGCGCCCGCGCCGCGGACGAGGTGATTCGAGGACCGGAATAATGGACAGGATAACAGGATGAACGGGATGCCGAACCAAGGCAATCAGCCCGGTTCGGCATCCCGTTCATCCTGTTATCCTGTCTAAATTGCTTTCGTGATCGATCAGGAGCGCCGATGCGCCTCACGTTCCTCCTCACGCTCGCGCTCGCCGTCCCGCTCGGCGCCGCCGACTGGCCGCAGTTCCACGGCCCCGGCCGCGACAACCACTCCGCCGAGACCGGCCTCGCCAAGGAGTGGCCCGCCGCCGGCCCGCCCGTGCTGTGGACGAAGGCCGTCGGCCAGGGCTGGGCCGGGCCGGTCGTCGCCGGCGGCAAGCTCCTCGTCTTCCACCGCGTCGGCGACGAGGAGAAGCTCGAAGCGCTCGAGCCCGCTACCGGCAAGGGGCTGTGGGCGTTCGCCTACCGCACCCGCTACCGCGACGACTTCGGGATGGACGAGGGGCCGCGCGCCACGCCCACCGTCGCCGGCGGCGCCGTCGTCACGCTCGGCGCCAACGGCGACCTGCACGCCGTGGACCTCGCCACCGGCAAGGCCCGCTGGCACCGCGCGCTCCTCGCCGACTACGGCGCCGACAAGGGCTTCTTCGGCGTCGCCGGGTCGCCGCTCGTCGCCGACGGCCGGGTGATCGTGAACGTCGGGGCGAAGGGCGCCGGCGTGGTCGCGTTCGACGCCGCCACCGGCAAGGAGGTGTGGAAGGCGACTGACGACGCGGCCGGGTACTCGTCGCCGGTGCTGGCCACGCTCGACGGCAAGGCCACGGCCGTGGTGCTGACGCGCGACGGCCTCGTCGGCCTCGACCCGGCCACCGGCGCCGTGCGGTTCACGCACCCGTACAAGCCGCGCATCCGCGAGAGCGTGAACGCCGCCACGCCGCTGGTGTGGAACGGCGACGTGTTCCTCACCGTGTCGTACGGCCTCGGCGCGGCGCTACTGCGGCCGACGGGCGCGGCCGTGGAGGAGGTGTGGGCCAACGACCGGTCGCTGTCGTGCCAGTACAACACGCCCGTGCGCGTCGGCGAGTTCCTGTACGGCGCCCACGGCCGGGCCGACGGCGCGCCGCCGGAGTTGCGGTGCGTCGAGTGGAAGACCGGCGCCGTGAAGTGGGCGCGGCCGCGGTTCGGCCCGGCCAGCCTGATCGCCGCCGACGGCGGCCTGTTCGCGCTGACGGCCGGCGGCGAGCTGGTGCGGTTCGACGCCAGCCCGGCGGGGTACGTCGAGCGCGGCCGGGCGGCCGTGCTGGGCACGCCGACGCGGGCCGCCCCCGCCCTCAGCGACGGCCGGCTGTTCGCCCGCGACGGGACCAAGCTCGTGTGCATGAACTTGAAGTGACCCCACCCCGGAGGTTCCCGTGAGCCGCTACGCCGAGGACGACGACGACCGCCCGCGCCGCCGCCGCCGCGGGGCCCGCGACGTGCCGTGCCCGAAGTGCGGGTCGGAGTACAGCTTCCCGGGCCTGTGGCCGTGGTACCTGGGGACGGTGGGGCTGATGTTCTGCCGGGCGGTGGTGTGTGCCGACTGCGGCCACGAGTTCGACGCGAAGAAGCCGTCGGCGGACCTGCCGACGCGGAAGCGGAACCTGGCGATCGGCATCAACGGGTGCGGCCTGCTGGGCATCCTGGCGGTGTTCGGCCTGCTGGCGCTGTGGCTGACGCTGACGATGAAGCGGTGACGGCGCCCGACCTACAAAGCCGAGGATCCATGCACTTCCTCTTCCCCCAAGACCCACGCGGCCGGAACTTCCCGGAAGACATCTTCGAGGAGCAAGCCGCCGCCCTCGCGGCCGCGGGCTTTACATACTCCCTGCTTCGAAGCGGCGTGCTGCGGCGCGGGCAGCCGCTCGACGGCGTCCCGCCCGGGGCGGACGTGGTCTATCGCGGCTGGATGCTGACCGCCGTCGAGTACGGCCGCCTGTCGGCGGCGGTCGAGGACGCCGGGGCGAGGCTGTTCACCACGCCGGGCGAGTACCTCGCCGCACACCACCTGCCGAACTGGTATCCGCTGATCACCGACCTGACGCCCGAAACCCGCGTCTACCCGGCCGACGCCGACCTGGCTCGTGAGCTGGCGACCCTGAGTTGGGACGGGTTCTTCGTCAAGGACTACGTGAAGTCGCTCAAGACATCGGTCGGCTCGCTCGTCCGCGACCCGGCCGGGGTCGAGCGGGTCGTGGCCGAGATGAGGGAATACCGCGGCGAGATCGAGGGCGGGGTCTGCGTCCGCCGGGTCGAGGACTTTCTGGTCGAGACGGAGCGGCGGTACTTCGTGATTCGGGGGCGGGCCTACGCCTCCGACCCGCACGCCCCGATCCCCGGTGCTGTCGCGACCTGCGCCGGGCGCGTCCCGAGCCCGTTCTTCTCGGTGGACATCGTCCGGCGAGCCGACGGCGTGGACCGCGTGGTCGAGGTCGGCGACGGCCAGGTGTCCGACCTGGTCGGCTGGTCAGCCGACACGTTCGCGGCGATGTGGCGGACGGCGATCGTTGGTCCCGCCGGTGACGGGGCCTGACCGGTCGCGCCCTACAGCTTCCCGTCCAGCCCCAGTTGGTGGAAGTAGTGCGTCACGCTGTCCTGGTTCTCCAGCAGCCAGTCGATCGTCGGCTCGCCGCGCATCGCTTTCTTGATCACCTTCGCCGTCGCCTCGCGGTTCACCGCGAACAGCGCCGCGTGGTCCACCTCGCCCTCCGGCACGCTCAGCACCGCCGGGTCGAGCCACACGCTGTAGATGATCCCCAGGTCGTTCGCCTTCTCCTTCGGGATGTCGCCGGCCCGCACTGCGTCCAGCACCCCGTGCGCGATGCCGGCCTGGACGGTGCCCATCAGGATGCCGGTGTACCGGGCGTCCTTCACCGTCACCTTGCTCACCATCAGCGTCGCCGGCTTCACCTGCACGTCCGAGTTCAGGATGGCGAACACCCGCGTGTGCCCCTTCACCTGGTCGCCGACGAGCGTGGCCAGCGCCGTGCCCACCGGGCCGTCCAGCTCGCCGATGACGACTTCGGGTTCCGCACAGAGGTAGTCCTTGTCGCCCTCGACCAGCGCCTCGCCGGTCCGCATCAAGATCCGCTCCGCCATCGCGCGTCCTCCGGGCGGGGCCGGGCTGGCCCCGCGGCGGAGTCAGCTTACGGAGCGGGCCGGGCGGCGGGCGGGTAAGTGCCGGCGAGGAACTTTGCAACCGACCCGCGGCTTGCCGGGGACAGGATCTTCACCCGGCTGACGCGGTGCCGGGCCGCCCCCTGACAGCCGGGGGCGGCCGGGGCACCGCGTCGGGGAGGTCAGGCCGGGATGAGCACGGTGTCGATGACGTGGATCACGCCGTTGCTGCACGCGATGTCGGCCTTGGAGACGGTGGCCGCGCCGACTTTCACCCCGTTCGTCGTGTCGATCGCCAGGCCGCCGCCCTGCACGGTCTTGGCGGTCTTCCCGTTCAGCCCCACCACGTCCGCCGCCGTCACCTTCCCGGCGACGACGTGGTACGTCAGGATGGCGGTCAGCTTGGCCTTGTCGGCGAGCACGGCCTCCAGGGTGCCGGCGGGCAGCTTCTTGAACGCGTCGTCGGTGGGGGCGAACACGGTGAACGGCCCCGGCCCCTTCAACGTGTCCACCAGCCCGGCCGCCTTCACCGCCGTCACCAGGGTCGAGAACGAACCGGCCGCGACCGCGGTCTCTACGATGTCTGCCACGGGATGCACCTCGGATGGGATCGCGACGGACCGCCCTCGCGGCCCGCGGGAACCACTCCCGCCGGCCCCGGAACCCGGCCGTCGCAGGGTCATGCATAGACGGCAGTCGGGAGCCTCGGACCAATCTTCGGCGACAAAATCTTCGGGAGTTAGTTGCGAGGCGGGGCTGCGATTAGGCCTGTATTTTCCGCGTCGTGCGTCCGCCCGGTCGGGCGCGGGTCTCACGCCTTTCCCCGGACGGCCGGCGGTCGCACCGACTATGAATGGAAGGCGCCGGCCCACCCCACCCGCGGACCGAGATGGAGCATCACCGTCCCGAATACCGTCATGCATGAGCGTGGGCCGCGGGTGGCCGTCGTCGGCGCCGGGGTCGCCGGGCTGGCGTGCGCCCGCGCGCTCGCCGACCACGGGTTCGACGTGACCGTCTTCGACAAGGGCCGCGGCCCCGGCGGGCGGACCGCCACCCGCCGCGTCGACCCGGGCCTGGCGTTCGACCACGGGGCGCAGTACTTCACCGCGCGGCACCCGGACTTCGCCCGGGCAGTCGCGGCATGGCTGGTGCGCGGGGTCGTCGCCGAGTGGGGCGGGCGGGTGGTGAAGCTCGAGGGCGGCGTCGCTACCGACACGCCCCCGCAGCCGCGGTACGTCGGGGTGCCGGGAATGGCGGCGGTCGCCGCCGACCTGGCCGCGACGCTCGCGGTGCGCCGGGCGACCCGCGTCGCACGCGCCGCGCGCACGCCCGCCGGGTGGCAGGTAGTTGATGAGGCGGGCGGCGGGGCCGGGCCGTTCGACTTCCTGGTCGCGGCCCTCCCGGCGCCGCAGGCGGCGGAGCTGCTCGCGCCGCACCCGTTCGCGGCCGAGGCCGCGTGCACCCCGATGACCCCGTGCTGGGCGGTGCTCCTGGCGTTCGCGGACCGGCTGGACGTGCCGTGGGACGGCGCCTTCGTGCACGGCTCGCCGCTGTCGTGGGTCGCTCGCAACAGTTCCAAGCCCGGCCGCCCGGGTGGAGCCGACTGCTGGGTGCTGCACGCCGGCGCGGGGTGGTCCGCGGCCCACCTCGAAGACTCGCCGGACGCCGTCGTTCCGCTGCTCCTTTACGCATTCGCCGCGGCGACGGGCCGAACCCTCCCGCCGGTCGCCTACCGGGCTGCGCACCGGTGGCGGTACAGTCTCGGAGCCGACCCCGCGGCCCGCACGACGCTGTTCGACGCCGCCGCCGGGTTGGCGGTGTGTGGCGACTGGCTCGCCGGCGGGCGCGTCGAGGGGGCGTTCCTGTCGGGAGCCGCGGCGGCAGGCCGCATCGTCCGCGCGGCGGACGGGCCCGTTGCGTCCGCCGGCTAACGTCTGCTCCGTGACCGAAGGGTGTCTCGTGACCCCGCCAGAAGCCACCGCCGAATCCGTCTTCGTGACCGGGGCCACCGGCTACGTCGGCGGCCGGCTCGTGCCCGCGCTCCTCGCGGCCGGGCACCGGGTGCGGTGCCTCGCCCGGGAGCCGCGGAAGCTCGACGACCGGGCGTGGCGGGCCAACCCGAACGTGCAGGTCGTGACCGGCGACATGTCCGACGTGGCCCACCTCGCCGGCCAGCTGGCGGGGTGTTCCGCGGCGTACTACCTCGTTCACTCCATGGAGGTGACGGGCGCGGAGTATGCCGCGCGGGACCGCCTGCTGGCGGCCAACTTCGCCCGGGCCGCGGCCCGCGCGGGCGTGGCCCGCATCATCTACCTCGGCGGCCTCGGCGAGATGGGGGCGGGCCTGAGCGAGCACCTCCGATCCCGCCGCGAGGTCGAAACGGAACTGGCGTCGGCCGGGATTCCGGTCACCACCTTCCGGGCCGCGATGATCATCGGGGCCGGCTCGGCCTCCTTCGAGATCCTCCGCTACCTCGTCGAGCGGCTGCCGGTCATGGTCACCCCGTCCTGGGTGACGACCGAGTGCCAGCCGGTCGCGATCGACGACGCGCTGCACTGGCTCGTCCGCTGCCTCGGCGTCACGGAGACCGCCGGCAAGACACTCGAGATCGGCGGGCCGGACGCCCTCCCGTACCGCGAGCTGATGCGGATCATGGCTGAGGAGCTCCGCCTCCCGAAGCGGCTCATCCTTCCCGTCCCCCTCCTCACCCCGCGGCTGAGTTCGCTCTGGATCGGGCTGGTCACGCCGGTGTCGTACCGGATCGCGCGGCCGCTCGCCGAGGGGCTGCGGAACCGGGTGGTCGTGACGAGCGGCGAGGCGCAGCGGCTCATGCCGCACGCGGCGGCCGGCGTCCGCGACGCGATCCGGCAGGCAATCCGGAGCGTCGAGGCGAACGCCGTCGAGACGCGGTGGTCGGCGGCCGGGACGGTGCCGGGCGACCCGCAGTGGGCGGGCGGGACCGTCTTCACCGACCGCCGGTCGGTCGACATCCGGGCAGACCCGCGCCACGTGTTCGCGGCGGTGTGCCGGATCGGCGGGGGGAACGGCTGGTACGCCGGCGACGTCCTGTGGCGCGTCCGCGGGTGGATGGACACGCTGGTCGGCGGGCCGGGGCTGCGGCGCGGGCGGCGGAACGCCGAGCGGGTGGAGTTCGGCGAGGCGCTGGACTTCTGGCGGGTGGTCGGGGTCGAGCGCGACCGCTCGCTGTCGCTGCGGGCCGAGATGAAGTTGCCGGGCGAGGCGAAGTTGAACTTCGACGTGGAGCCGGGCGCGGGCGGCGACCGGACCCGGTTCACGATGACGGCCCTGTTCCGCCCGCGGGGGCTGCTCGGGCTCCTCTACTGGTACGCCGTGGTGCCGCTGCACGGCATCGTCTTCGGCGGCATGCTGCGGGGGATCCGGAAGACGGCCGAGGCGATGCACCGGGCCGAGAACCCGGAGCCGGACGACGGGCCGCGCGCCGCTCCCGCCGCCTCGGGGTACGGGCGGGCGCGGCTGTGGCTGGGGATGTCCGCGGTCGGAACCGTGGTCACCCTCGCGGCGCTCGCGCTGGCACTGGGCCTCGCGGCGCGAGTCGCGCCCGACCCCGACGCGCCGCCGGCGACACAGGTGCTTGCGCTGGCGGGCTTCGTGCTGGGCTACGCGCTCGTGCACCTCCCGTTCGACGTGGTCGGCGGCTACCTGCTGCCGCGGCGGTACGGCCGGTCCCACCCGCCGCCGGGGCGGTTCCTGGCGGGCCTGGCGCGCGGGGCCGCGGCGCACGCGGCGGTGCTGCTCTCGGCCGCCGTCATCCTCATGTACGCGGGACGGTACGCCGGCGTCGGCGGGACCGTCGCGGCGGGGGCGGTGTTCACGCTGGCGCTGCTCCGCGGCCGGGTGACGATCGCGTCCGCGGTGGCCCCCCTCGAACTGACCCCGAGCGCGCCGGACGGCGGCGCGGCGGGCGGCCCCGTGCCGGTCGTCATGGCCGAAAGCCCGGACGAGGGGTTTACCGGGGCGGTCCTCGGCGTGGTCCGCCCGCGGCTCCACCTCCTTCCCCTGAAGTGGGGGCAGGTGCTGGGGGCCGAGGGGCTGCAGATCACGCTCCGGCGGCGCGGCCTCGCGGTCCTGACGGGGAGTTGGCGGCGGGGCCGGGTGGTCGCGCTGCTGTTCACGCTCGCCGGCCTCACGACGGCGGCCCTCGCCGTCGGCCCGGCCCGGCTCGGGACGGCCGCGGGGACGATCGAACTGAGCCTGTGGTTCACCGTCTGGTCCTTCGTCGGCCTGCTCACGCTGCCGACCCTGAGCCGCCGCGGGGTGGCCGAGGTGGACGAACGGCTGCTCGCGGAGGGGTGCCCCCGCGGGGCGGTCGAGACGACGGCCCGCCGGCTCGACGACCTGCAGGACGGCGAGCGCGACCGCCCCGCGCTCGTCGAAACCATCTTCCACCCCATCCCGAGCCTGGAGCAGCGGCTCCGCGGCCCGCGCGCCCACGGCCGCCTCGGCTACTGGGACGCGGCCCGCACGGCGGTGTACCTGAGCCTCGCCGGGGTGGGGTTGCTGGGGCGTGCGGTCCATTGCAACTGCGGCCGGCCGGCGTTGTGGGTGTTCCTGCCCACGGACTGACCCGCTACCGCGGCCGGCGGGTGCGCATTCACTTGGGAGGGGAGTCGCCGTGAGTTCACCTGACGCAGATGCCGCCCCGGTGTACCTGGTGTTCGGGGCGACCGGGGGGATCGGGTCCGCCCTGTCCCGCCGGCTCGCCGCGCGGGGCGCGCGGCTGGTCGTGGCCGCCCGCGACGCCGACCGCCTCCGGGCCTTCGCCGCGGAAATCGGGGCGGAGCCGCACCCGGTCGATGCCACCCGGTTCGACGACGCGACCGCCTGCGCGGAGGCGGCCGTGCAGCGGTTCGGCCGGCTCGACGGGGTCGCCAACTGCGTCGGGTCGCTGCTGCTCAAGCCGGCCCACACCACGACCGAGGACGAATGGGCGGCGACGGTCGCGGCGAACCTGACCAGCGCGTTCGCCGTGCTGCGGGCCGCCGCGAAGGCCGTGACCGCGCCCGGCGGGTCCGTCGTCCTCGTGTCGTCGGCGGCGGCGCGGGTGGGCCTGATGAACCACGAGGCCATCTCCGCCGCGAAGGCCGGGGTGATCGGCCTGACGCTGTCGGCCGCGGCCACGTACGCCCCCCGCGGCATCCGGGTGAACTGCGTGGCCCCCGGCCTGGTGCGCACCCCGATGACCGCCCGCTTGACGGCGAACGAGGCCTCGCTCAAGGCGTCCACGGCCATGCACGCCCTCGGGCGGGTCGGCGACCCGGACGACGTGGCCGGGGCGATCGAGTGGCTGCTCGGCCCGGAGTCGGGCTGGGTCACGGGGCAGGTTCTGGGGGTGGACGGCGGGCTCGCCACCGTCCGCCCCCGCTGACCGAGGGGAGCGCGAATGACCACGACCCGCACGCACCCACCCGGGTGGGCCCGCTGGTGGCTCCGGGCCGCCGGGGTGTACAACCTCGCGTGGGGCGCGACCGTGATCGCGGTCCCCCACCTGCTGTTCGACCTGTGCGGCATCCCCCGCCTGAATTACCCCGAGATCTGGCAGTGCGTCGGGATGATCGTCGGCGTCTACGGGGTGGGCTACCTCGCGGCCGCCGCCGACCCGTGGCGCCACTGGCCGATTGTCCTCGTCGGCCTGTTGGGGAAGGTGTTCGGCCCGATCGGCTTCGCCGCCGCGCTCGCGAAGGGCACCTTCCCGCCGGCGTTCGGCCTGACGATCCTGACCAACGACCTTCTGTGGTGGGTGCCGTTCGCCCTCATCCTGTGGGGGGCATTCCGGAACCACCGCCGGACCGGGGCCGCGACCGATGCCTGACGAAATCGCCCGCGGGGTGGTGCTGCTCCACCTCGCGGCCACGCTGTTCCTGGTCGGGCTGATCTGGTTCGTGCAGGTCGTCCACTACCCGCTCATGGCCCGCGTCGGGCGGGCGGAATTCGTGGCGTACGAGCAGGCGCACGCCCGGCGGACCACGTGGGTCGTCGCGCCGCCGATGCTGGTGGAACTCGGCACCGGAATCGCCCTCCTGTGGGTCCGGCCCGCGGGGGTGTCGCTCGCCGCGGCTCTCGCGGGCGTGGCCCTCCTCGCGGTCGTCTGGGGCTCGACCCGGTTCGTCCAGGTTCCGTGTCACGAGCGGTTGTCGCGGGCCTTCGACCCGGGCGTTCACCGACGGCTGGTGTCCACCAACTGGGTGCGCACGGCGGCCTGGAGTTTGCGGGGAATTCTGGCCGTGTGGATGGTCACGCAATCCTGACGGGAGGCAAGCCGATGAGCGACCTCGATCACGAGCGGTCCATGCGCCGGGCCGTCGCCCTGGCCGCCCGGGTGCCCGAGCGGCCGTTTGCCGCGGTCGTCGTCGATCGCGCCTCCGGCGCGGTCGTGGCGGAGGGGTGGAACCGGTCGGACGAGAACCCGACCTGGCACGGGGAGATCGACGCGATCAACCGGCTGGTGGCGTCCGAGCCCGGAATCGATAGCTCCCGGCTCGTGCTCTACACGACCGCCGAGCCGTGCCCGATGTGCCAGGGGGCGATCCTGTGGGCCGGGATCGGGGCCGTCGTCTTCGGCACGTCCATCCGGTTCCTGACGGCCACCGGCTGGCGGCAGATCGACATCGCGGCTGAGGAGGTCGTGCGGCGCGCCCCGGGGTGGCGGTGTGAGGTGGTCGGCGGGGTGCTGGAGGCGGAGTGCAACGAGCTGTTCCTGACCGCGGCCCGCGCCGCCCCCGGCCGGTGACGGGCGGTCACCCGTGAAGCCGGGCGAGGAACTCCTCGGCGGTGCGGTGGTGGGCCGCCAGCTTTTCGCCGAGCCGGTCCTTCAACTTCGCCATCATCGCCGTCCGCGGGTTGGCCGCGAAGAAGGCGGTGTTGCGGTCCACGAACCGCCAGTACAGCGCGTCCCACACGCCGCACCACGGCCCCTTCTTGAAGTCGCTCATCTTGAGCACGTAGTTCGACCCGCTGACGTACGGCTTGGTCGTCATCAGCCCGCCGTCGGCGTGCTGGCTCATGCCGTACACGTTCGGCACCATCACCCAGTCGTAGGCGTCCACGAACAGCTCCATGAACCACCGGTACACGGCGTCCGGCCGCACGTCGCACAGCAGCAGGAAGTTGCCGAGGATCATCAGCCGCTCGATGTGGTGGCAGTACCCGGTTCGCAGCACCCGGCGGACGACGTGGTCGACCGGGTCGATGCCGGTGGTGCCGTCGTAGAAGGCCGCGGGCACGTCGCGGGTCAGCCCCCAGAAGTTCCGCGTCCGCTGCCCGCGGCCGCGGGCGAGGTAGACGAGCCGGACGAACTCGCGCCACCCGATCACCTGGCGGACGAACCCTTCGAGCGAGTTCAGCGGGACGCGGCCGGCGCGGGCGAGGGCGGCGTCGATCACCTGCCGCGGCGCGAGGAGCCCGGTGTTGAGGACCGGCGTCAGCACCGAGTGGAACAGGACGTCGTGGTCGGCGCGGATGGCGTCCTCGTAGTCCCCGAACCGGTCGAGCCGCCGGGCGACGAAGTCGTCGAGCCGCGCCGCCGCGCCGGCGTGGTCGGTCGGGTAGCGGAACGGCTCGTCGTCGCCGAGCGATTTCGGAAACCGGGCGCGGACGTACTCGCGCGCCTCCCGAACGAACTCGTCCTCGGGTGCGGCCGGGGCCGGCGGGACCGCTACGCCCTTCGGGAGCTTCTTGCGGTTCTCGGCGTCGAAACTCCACTTCCCGCCGACCGGCTTGCCGCCGTCCAACAGGACGCCGAGGCGCTTCCGCTGGGCGACGTAGAAGTCGGTGAAGTACAGGCTCTCCTTGCCGGCGGTGAACCGGTCGATCTCGCCCGCGGGGGTCAGGAAGTGGGGGTCGTCGAGCCGGTCGAGGCGGATGCCGCGGGCCTGCAGCCCCGCGGTCAGCCGGCGTGTCAGCCAATCGTCGCACGGGTCCACGACGCGCGCCGCCTGGACCTTCCAGCCCGCCAGGCGGGCCGCGACGGTCCCGGAGTCCGCTAACTCGGCGGCCTCGATGTAGTGGACCCGGGCGCCGGCCGCGAGCAGCCCCGCGGCGTAGCGCTTCATGCTCGTCCGGTGGAGGATCAGCTTCTGCCGGTGGAAGCGGTACTGCGTGAAGAACAGCGGGTCTTCCACGAGTACGACCGCGTCGGCCCCGGCGACCGCCGGGTGGTCGGCGAAGAGTTGGTGGGGGTAGACGAGGGCCGCGGTTCGCATGGGCGCGTCGGGAGGTGGAGCAGCGGAGTCGGCTCCGCAAGCCCGTCGGGGCTTGCGAAGCCGACCCAAAGTGCCGGGGTTAGCGGGGGGCCGCGGCCCGGGCGCCGCTCCGCAGCGCCGGGTCGAGGTCGAAGCGGTCGAGGTTCATCACCCTGGTCCACGCGGCCACGAAGTCCCGCACGAACTTCTCCTTCGCGTCGTCGCCGGCGTACACCTCCGCGATCGCCCGGAGCTGCGAGTTCGACCCGAACACGAGGTCGGCGGAGCTGGCGGTCCACTTGGCCCGCCCCGTCTTGGGGTCACGCCCGTCGAAGAAGTGCTCGCAGATCGCGGACTTCTTCCACTCGGTGTTCATGTCGAGCAGGGTCACGAAGAAGTCGTTCGTCAGCGTCTCGGGCCGCTTGGTGAAGACGCCGAGCTGGCTCCCCCCGGTGTTGGCGTTCAGCACCCGCAGCCCGCCGACGAGGACGGTCATCTCCGGGGCCGAGAGCGTCAGCAGGTTCGCGCGGTCGACCAGCAGCGCCTCCGCCGGACGTGTCAGCTCCCGGCTGAAGTAGTTGCGGAAGGCGTCCGACGTCGGCTCCAGCACGGCGAACGACTCGGCGTCGGTCTGCTCCTGCGTCGCGTCGGTACGGCCCGGGAAGAACGGAACCGACACCGCGTACCCGCCCTTCTTCGCCGCCTGCTCGACCGCCGCACAGCCGCCGAGGACGATGACGTCCGCGAGCGACACCTTCTTCCCGCCGGCCAGCGTCTTGTTGAAGTCGGTCTGCGTCTTCTCGAGGATCTGCAGCACCTTCGCGAGTTCGTCCGGCTGGTTCGCCTTCCAGTCCTTCTGCGGGGCGAGGCGGATGCGCGCCCCGTTGGCGCCGCCGCGCTTGTCGGTGCCGCGGTACGTCGACGCCGACGCCCAGGCCGTCCCGACCAGCTGCGAGGTGGACAGCCCCGATTCGAGGAGCTTGCTCTTGAGGGCGGCGATGTCCTGGTTGTCGATCAGCGGGTGATCGACCTTCGGGACGGGGTCCTGCCACAGTTGCGGCGGGGCGACCTCCGGCCCGAGCAGCCGCGAGACGGGCCCCATGTCGCGGTGCGTGAGCTTGTACCACGCCTTCGCGAAGGCCGCGTTGAACTCCTTCGGGTTCTCGTGGAACCGCTTGGAAATCCGGGCGTACGCCGGGTCCATGCGGAGCGCGAGGTCGGTGGTGAACATCATCGGGGCGTGGGACTTCGTCGGGTCGTGGGCGTCGGGCACGGTCCCCTTGGCCTTGTCGGCCGTGGGGGTCCACTGCCACGCGCCGCCGGGGCCCTTGATCAGCTTCCACTCGTACCCGAACAGGTTGTCGAAGTACCCGGTGGACCACTTCGCCGGGGTGGACGTCCACGCGCCTTCGAGCCCGCTGGTGATCGTGTCGGCGCCGCGCCCCTTGCCGAACGAGTTCTTCCACCCGAGCCCCTGCTCCTCGAGCCCGGCCCGCTCCGGCTCGGGGCCGACGTGCTTGTCCGGGTGGGCGGCCCCGTGGGCCTTCCCGAGCGTGTGCCCGCCGGCGATGAGGGCGACCGTCTCCTCGTCGTTCATCGCCATGCGGCCGAACGTGGTGCGGATGTCCCGGGCGGCGGCGAGCGGGTCCGGCTTGCCGTTCGGCCCTTCCGGGTTGACGTAGATCAGCCCCATCTGGGTCGCGCCGAGCGGCTGCTCGAGCTTGCGGTCGGCGGTGTGGCGCTTGTCGTCGAGCCACTTGGTTTCGGCGCCCCAGTAGACGTCCGCGTCGGGCTCCCAGGTGTCCACGCGGCCGCCGGCGAAGCCGATCGTCTTGAGCCCCGCCGACTCGAGGGCGCAGTTGCCGGCGAGGATCATCAGGTCGGCCCACGAGATCTTCTGGCCGTACTTCTGCTTGATCGGCCAGAGGAGCCGGCGGGCCTTGTCCAGGTTGGCGTTGTCGGGCCAGCTGCCGACGGGGGCGAGGCGGATGATGCCCGACCCCGCGCCGCCGCGGCCGTCGGTGACGCGGTACGTCCCCGCGCTGTGCCAGGCCAGCCGGATGAACAGCCCCGCGTACGAGCCGTAGTCGGCCGGCCACCACTCCTGCGAGGTCGTCATCAACTTCATGAGGTCGGCCTTCACGGCCGCCAGGTCGAGCTTCTTGAACTCGGCGGCGTAGTCGAAGTTCTCGCCCAGCGGGTTCCCCTTCGGCGAGTGCCGGTGAAGGACGTCCAGGTTCAACTGGTTCGGCCACCAGTTCTTGTTCTGGTAGGCGGCCCCGGCCGGCTGCGGCCCGGCCGGCATCGGCTGCTCGGCCCCGGCCTGGGCACCCAGCACGGGGCACTTGGCGAGGTCGCCGGCGCCGCCGGCCGCCGGTCGGGCGGGTTGCGGGGTCTGGCTGCCGGCCGGGGCGGTGGGCGGCTGGGCGAGCATGGGAGCGGCGGCGTACAGCGCCGCACAGCTCACCGCGACGCCGGCGACGTAAGTGATTCGGGGCATGATCCCTCCGGAGTTTGTGGCTGGAAGCCGGCTCACACGATTCGGGCGAGTGCGAATCCATCTCGTGGGTGGATTCGCGCGCTCGGGGAGAACGGGCGCACAAGCCCGGGCCGGCTGATTCACCCTCGCATTCGGATCGACTTCGAGACGCGCTCGCCCTGGGTTCCTGGGTGTGGACTGCGGAACGGTTCCACACACACTGTAGCCGGTGAGACCGCGCGTTTACCACTCTCGCCCACGGCGAGCCATAGGCGGGGGCTATCGCCGGATGGACCGAGCGGGCCGCCCCGGCGATCCCGAGGTCACGGCGGCGAGAGCTGAAAATGGTTCGGGCTGGATGTCGTCGATCGGACCCGCGACGGCAGGGTCGGGGGTCAGAATGCGGGCCGGCCCCGCGCTCCGGTCGGAGCGCGGGGCCGGCGGAAGGAGCGCGTCCGCCTCGGCGGAACGGGCGACTCAGTCGATCTTCGTGGTCGGCCGCGGGGCCGGCGCCGCCGGCGGCGGCGTCGCCGACCCGGTCGACGACTTCGGCGGAGCGGGCGTGGTGGCCTTCGGCGTCGGCGTGGTGGCCTTCGGCGTCGGCGTCGGCGTCGGCGCCGGCGTGGTGGCCTTCGGCGTCGGCGTGGTGGCCTTCGGCGTCGGCGTCGGCGTCGGCGTCGGCGTGGTGGCCTTCGGCGTCGGCGTCGGCGTCACCGGCGCCGAGCCCGTGCAGCCGGCCGGCACCCCGCCGCAGCAGCCCGCCGGAACCACCACGGCCCCGCCGCCGCAGCAGTTGGAGCCGCGCCGCCGGCCGAACAGCCCGCGCCGCCCGCCGTCGCACCCGTTCGACGCGGCCACGGTGCCGTGGCAGCCGCCGTCGCACCCGTTGCGCTTGCCGAACGCCGGCACGTCCGTCCCGCCGGCCATCGCCGTCATCAGCACCAGACTGTACATCGCGTTGCCTCCTGCGTGCGCCGGCCGCGCGCCCGGGAGAAGGGCGCGCCGGCCCGGCGTACCGTCGGTTAAACGGCCGCGGCCGGCGGGGTCAAGGGGCCGCGTCGGTCCGACGTTCATTCGTGGCATCGACTCAATGCTTCTCCTGACCCCCCCCGGTGGGGGAGGCGGAGAATCATCCGCGGCCGGCGACCGGAGGACGCTCGTCCCGGAATTCCTGACAGATTCCCCCCCGCGTGTGCCATCCTTATTGTTACACCCCGCGGAGGAGCCGCTGTGACCGCCGCCACGCACCCCCCGGCCGACACCCTCAGCGCCTTCGGCCGCGGGGAATTGCCGCCCGACGAACTCGCCACCGTCGCCGACCACGTCGCGGCCTGCGCCGACTGCTGCGCCGCGCTCGGCGACGTGCGCGACGACAGCCTCGTCGGCCTGCTCCGCGAGCTGCGCACGCCCCCCGACGACCGCACGAACGCCACGCCGGCCGGGAGCACGCCGTCGGTGCTGGCCTTCCCCGACGCGCGCTCGGTGCTGGCCGACCACCCGCAGTACCGGCTGCTGGACCAGCTCGGCGAGGGCGGCATGGGCGTCGTCTTCCGGGCCGAGCACAAGGTGATGGGCCGCGTCGTCGCGCTGAAGGTGATGGCCCCGCACCTGACCGAGAAGCCGAGCGCCGTCGCCCGCTTCAAGAAGGAGGTGAGCGCCGCGGGGAGGCTGAACCACCCCAACATCGTCACCGCCCACGACGCCGGCGAGGCGGGCGGGCTGCACTTCCTGGTGATGGAGTACGTCGAGGGCGTGAGCCTGGACAAGCTCGTGGCGAAGAAGGGGCCGCTGCCGGTCCCGCAGGCGTGCCAGTTCGTCCGGCAGGCGGCGCAGGGGCTCCAGCACGCCCACGACAAGGGGATGGTGCACCGCGACATCAAGCCGCAGAACCTGATGGTCACCCGCAAGGGGCACGTCAAGGTGCTCGACTTCGGGCTGGCGCGGTTCGCCCGCGACGCCGCCGAGCACCCGCCCGAGGGGTCGAGTGCGTCGACGCGGCTGCCGCCGACGGCGGTGACCGGCATGAACATGATCATGGGCACGCCGGACTACCTCTCCCCGGAGCAGGCCCGGTGCGCGGCCGTGGACATCCGGGCCGACGTGTACTCGCTCGGCTGCACGCTGTACTTCCTGCTCACCGGCCGGGCGCCGTTCGAGGGCGCGGGGTCGGTGTTCGACAAGATTCTGGCGCACGCCACGGAGCCGCAGCCGTCGCTGGCCGCGACCCGGCTCGACGTGCCCGGCGGGCTGGAACTGGTGCTGGCGAAGATGACCGCGAAAGACCCCGCGGCGCGGTTCGCCACGCCGGCCGACGTGGCCGCGGCGCTGGCCCCGTACGCCCGCGGGGAGGGCGCCGGTACGCAGCCGGTGGTCGAGGCGGCGTTCGCCCCCGCGCCGCCGGCCGTGACGCCGCCGGCCGCGTCCACGCTCGTGCCCGACCCGCCGCCGACGGACGTGATCGTGCGGGCGAGGCCGGCGAAGAAGCGGAAGAAGGCGGCGCGCTCGGCGTGGACGCCGGCCCGGTGGGCGGCGCTCGCCGGCGTGCTGGTCGCGGTGCTGATCGGCGGGCTGGTGGTGCGCGCGGCGCTGAAGAAGCCGCCGCCGACGACCGCGGCCACGACGCCGACGCCCGAGCCGCCGCGGGCGGCGGCCGCGGCGCCGCCCGCGAAGTCGGTGGCGGCGACGAAGCCGACGGAGCCGGCGCCGAACCCGTGGCGCGGGGCGCCGCCGCAGGTGCTGTTCGTGCTGCCGACGAAGGGGCTGTACCCGCCGGACTACGCGCCGGTGCGCGAGCGGCTCGAAGCCGCGGGCGTGGGGGTGAAGGTGGCCGTCGGCCCGCCGCCGCCGTTCGGCCCGTTCGAGCCGGGGTACTCGTACCCGAAGAAGGACGGCCCGCCGACGCCGCCGGTGCGCGCCGACCTGGTGTTCGGCGCGGACATCGACCTGACGCCGGTGCGGGCGCTCGTGTTCGTCGGCGAGGACGTGGGCGAGTTCGTCGGCCCGTCGCCGAAGGGCCAGGCGACGGGGCAGGTGATCCGCCGGGCGCGGGAGAAGAACCTGGTGATCGGCGGCATCTGCACGGGCCAGCTGGTGCTGGCGAAGCACGGCGTGCTGGACGGGAAAACGGTGGCCCGGAGCCCGTACTCGGAGCAGTACGCGGGCCGGTTCGGGGTGCCCTACCCGGCGCCGCAGTTCACGCTCGACGACGCCCCGGTGCGGACGGCCGGCCGGGTGGTGACGGCGGCCGGCCCCGAGCACGCGGCCGCGTTCGCCGACGCGCTGGCGGCGGCGCTGCGGGAGTGATTTCGCCGCTCGCGGCGTAGCGCCGCAACGCTACGCCGCGAGCGGCGACAGCTTTCGTCGGTTGCTCCGTCCTCATCAAACCCGCATAATGCCGTCACCGACACGTCGGGCGGGGGGACGCGGTGACCGGTAACGGCGGCACTCACAAGCTCAAAATCTTCAGCGGGCGGGCCAACAAGCCGCTCGCCGAGGGCATCGCCAAGCACCTCGGGGTGCCGCTCGGGAACATCAACCTGGGCAGCTTCCCCGACGGCGAGACGATGGTCCGCATCGACGAGGACGTGCGCGGCCGCGACGTCTTCCTGGTGCAGCCGACGTGCCCGCCGGTCAACCAGCACCTGATGGAGCTGCTGACCATGCTGGACGCGTTCAAGCGCGCCAGCCCGGCCCGCATCACGGCCGTGATCCCGTACTACGGCTACGCCCGCCAGGACCGCAAGGACACCGGCCGCGTCCCCATCACCGCCAAGCTCGTCGCCGACCTCCTCACCACCGCCGGCGCCCACCGCGTCCTCTGCCTCGACCTCCACGCCGCGCAGATCCAGGGCTTCTTCAACATCCCCGTGGACCACCTGTACGCCTCGAACGAGATCACCGCCCACGTCCGCTCGCTCGGCATCCCGGCGAACGAGCTGGTGGTGCTCAGCACCGACGAGGGGAACGTCAAGAAGGCGCTGAAGTACCAGGGCCGGCTCGGCGGGCAGATCGCCGTCGTGGACAAGCGCCGCGCCAGCGCCACCGAGACGACCGCGGCCCACCTCATCGGCGACGTGGAGGGGAAGACGGTCGTCCTGTTCGACGACATGATCTCGACCGGCAGCAGCATGGTGAAGGCGATCGAAATTGCCCGCAAGCACCGGTGCAAGAAGGTGTACGCCTGCGCGACGCACGGGCTGCTGGTGGACAAGGCGGTGAACCGGCTGCGCGACGCCGGCATCGAGCAGATCGCCATCACCGACAGCATCCCGCTGCCGGCCGAGAGGGCGCTGCCGAACATCAAGGTGATCTCGGTGGCGGCGCTGCTGGCGAACGCCATCCGCCGCATCCACGAGGACCAGTCGATCAGCGAGCTGTTCAACGACTGACGGCGTTCGTCATTCGTCATTCGTCATTCGTCGTTCGCCGATGCCCCAGCTCCCCGTCACCTGCCCGCGCTGCGACGCCGACCTGACGGTCGGGCGGGAGCTGCTCAACCGCCCGGTCGAGTGCGGGGCGTGCGGCCGGGCGTTCGTGCCGGTGATGGACCCCGGCGGCCGCGAGCCCGACGACGAGCCGCCGCGGCCGAAGCGCGGCGGCACCCCGCTGTTCGGCGTGCTGTCGCTCATCCTGGGGTTGCTCGGGATCATCACCTGCTGCCTCGGCCCGCTGTCGCTCGTCATGAGCGCCGGCGCCGTGGTGAGCGGGCTGATCGGCCTCCGCACACGCGACGGCCGGGCGCTGGCGATCGCCGGCCTGGTGGCCGGCGGGCTGATGGTGATGCTCCGGGTGCTCGGCCTGGCGGTGGGCTGGCGCGGGGCGTTCGACCTGTGGTGACGGCGGGCGGTGCGGCGAGCCGGGAGCGTGAGCGACCGGAGTCCGAGGCGCATCGATGCGCCTCGGACTCCGGTCGCTCACGCTCCCGGCTCGCCGGGTTGAAGTGTCTTGTCGGGCGCCGCCCTACTCGCCCGGCGGCACGTCGGGCAGCGTCAGCCCCGCGCCCGGCGCCGTCGGCGGTGCCTCCAGGCGGGCCAGCGCCGCCTGCGCCATCCGCAGCGCGGGCTCCAGGTTCAGCGCCCGCTGATACGCCGCCTTCGCCTCGTCGCGCTTCCCCTGTACCGCGAGGCAGAACCCGAGGTTCGCCTGCGCCTCGGCCGGCGTCACCGCCTTCTCGAAGCACTCGAGGGCCTCGCGCTCCTTCCCCTGCATCGCCAGCGCCAGGCCGAGGTTGTTCCACGCCCGCTTGCTCGTGCGGTCGGCGGCCACGGCCTTCCGCAGGTGGACTTCGGCCTCGGCCCAGCGGCCGCGGTTGTAGTGGCTGTAGCCGACGTCGCACAGCAGGGCGGCGTCGCGCGGCCGCTTCTTCAGCAGCGACGTGAACTCGGCCATCGCCTTGGCCTGCTCGTCGTTGCGGTCGTACAGGATGGCGAGGCGGTGGGCGGCGCGGTCGGCCACGCTCGGGTCGAGCTGCCGGGCGCGCTCGTAGCACGCGGCGGCGTCGGCGTCCTTGCCGTCCTTCTCGAGCCCCTCGGCCATCGCCAGCGTCAGCGCCGCCGACTCGTTCGGGGCCAGCTCCGTCGCCTTCGGCGGCGCCGCCGACGCCGGACCGGTTGGGCCGCTGGGAACGAGGGGCGAATCGGTCTTGGCGGCGAGCCACGCCGGCACCCCGCCGCCGCCGGCCGTCAGGCACCCGGACGCTGGAAGCGCCAGCGCGGTGATCAGCAGAGCGATCGGACGCATAGCTCACCCGTGCTGCGTGAAGGGGTGACGGGGTGACGGGGTGAAGGGGTGACGAATACGCCCCCCCGGTTGTCACCCCTTCACCCCGTCACCCCGTCACCCCTTCATGCGGAGCCAGTCACCTTGCCCACCCATCCGTTCGCTACGGCAGCGGGGTGTAGCCCGTCGGCCCGGCGAGGTTCACGCCCTCGGCCCGGTAGAACTGCTTGATCCGGCTGCAGTCGGTGCGGATCGGGCTGCGGAAGTCGCGGCAGTGGCCCTCGATCCGGCCGAACAGGTAGAACTCCACGTCCGTCGGGTCGAGGATCTCGTGCCCCGGCAGGGTGACGTGCTGGTCGGCGTCGAGCGGGCGGGCCAGTTCGGGCGTCAGGAAGATCACCAGCTCCTGCTCCCCGGCCGACGTCTTGGTGACGCCGGTGAGCTGGCCCAGCCCCGGGATGTCGCCGATGAACGGCACCCGGCTCGAATCGGCCCCGTGGTTGGTCTGGATCAGCCCGGCGACCGCCAGGGTCTCCCCTTGCCGGAGTTCGACCGTCGTGTTCACCTGCCGGGTGTTCAGCCCGGCCACGGTCCCGCCGCCGATGTTGGTGCCGGAGTTCAGGTCGCGGCTGCTCACGGCGGCGTTCAGCACCAGCCGGATGCGGTCCCGGTCGGTGATGAACGGGGTGAAGCTCAGCTGCACCCCGTACGGGACGAACTGGACGCCCTGGAGGCCGCCGCCGCCGAACGCCCCGCCCCCGAACCCGCCGATGATGGGGACCGGGAACTGGCCGCCGGCCAGGAAGTTGGCCGACTGCCCGTTCATGGCCACCAGGTTCGGCTCGGCCAGCGACTTGGCGTACGAGAGCGTCTTGAGGGCGGCCAGGGCGAACGGCAGCCGGCCGGCGTCGGTCACGAACGGGAGGTTGGCGATGGCCCCGCCCTGAGCAATCTGACCGCCGGCCCCGCCGAACCCGCCGAGCCCGCCGAGCCCGCTGACCCCGGGGAGGCCGCCGATCACCGGGCCGGTCTTGTTGGCGAACACCGTCAGCCCCTGGTTGGTGGTGACGGCGAAGTTCAGGCCGACGGTGCGGGCCGCGGCGCGGTTCACCTCGGCCACCACCACCCGCAGCATCACCTGCTGCTCGCCGGCGACCTCCAGCAGGTTGATGACGTTCGGCCCGCCGGCGTTGCGGAACACGTCCAGGCTCGGCGCCTGCGTGGCGCCGGTCGGGTCGGTCGGGCCGCCGGGCGGGGACAGCACGGGGACCTGCCCGGCCACGCCGCCGCCGGCGATCGGGGTGACGCCGCCGGCGGTGCCGCCCGCGCCCTGCATGTTCGAGCGCACGACCTGGAGCACCTGCCCGCCCTGCACGAAGTCGCGGACGCGGCCGCTGACGACGAGCTTGTCGCCGAGCACGCGGAGCTTGACGCGGCTGTCGGGGAAGAACTTGTTCAGGTCCGCTTCCAGCGCCTGGTAGGCGCGGTCGAGCCGCTCCTTCGCCTCGGGGTCGGGGAAGACCCGCACGAGGTACGACAGCGACTCCGTCTTGGCCGGGTCGTTCGGGTCGGCGAACCAGATGTTGAGCACGGTCGCGCCGACGCCCTTCCCCTGGATGATGAGCTCCTTCGGCGACAGCACGTTGACGGACGCGATGCTCTCGTCGCCGGCCTGGACGCGGGCGGGCGTGCCCTTCAGCACGAGGACGCGCGTCTGCCCGGCGGCCAGGTCGAGGGTGGTCTCGGGGTCGATCAGCTTGGCCACGTACTTGGCCAGCTTCTCCTGCGCCGCCGCGGTCAGCTTCGGCGAGCCGCCGAGGCCCGGCGGGGCGGCCGACATGAGCGGGCTGCTGAGCGGCCCGATGTAGCCGGGGGACGGCCCCTTGCCCGCCCCGGGCAGGACGCCCGGCGCCGGCAGCGGCTGCATCGGCTGCTGGAGGACGGCCGGGGTGATCGGGCCGGGGATGCCGAGCCGGAGCGGCTCGGGGGCCGGCGGCTGGGCGAGGCCGGCCGCGTTGCCGACGTCGAGGACCGCCGCGCCCAGCAGGAAGAGGGCGGCGAACCCGCCGACCCGGACGAGGCCGGTGCACCGCGGCACGTCGGCTGGGCAACTCGTGCGCGTCATCCTGAAATCCCCCTGGCGTCGACCCCGGACCGGCCGGCGGCTTCCCGCGTCGGCCGGTTCCCTCCGGGCATCCGGCTGCGGCCGGCGGGCGTTCCCCCACGCCCCACGCGGCAGCTATTGGTCAACGAATGTGCCGGGAATAACGGATACGACGGGTGTGTCAAGCAGTCTTCCGGCGATTCCGCACGGTTCCGGCGAAGTTTTTCCCACTGCCGCCGGGGAGATCGGTGACTGGGCGGGATGGGCGCCGGCGGCGCGGGGTCTCGCAAGTCGGGCCTCGCGGACTCGACCCGTACTCCGGACGCCGCGGCCGGGTCGTGCGGGTCTGGTCAAGTTTGCGGGTTCTGCTGTCGATACCGGATGCTGATGCGGCTCGGACCAATTCCGGAGGATCAGGCGATGACCGAACGGGCGCGGCGGAACCGCTGGCGGTGGGTGCTGGCCGGCCTGTTCGGCGCGGCCGCGGTGCCGGTCGGGGTGAGCGGCCAGACGAAGTTGCGGACGGCCGAGCCCGCCGCCGGCGGGTCGCCGGTCGTGCGGCTGGAGTCGGCCGTGAAGGCGCCGCCCGCCGCGGCCGGCCCCGGTATGAAGGCCGTCTTCGTGGACGCTGGCGACGGCTCCGGGCCGACCGTGCAGTACGTGCCGCGCTACGGGACGCCGACGCCGCCGCCGCCGCCGGCCGCCGCCGCACCCGCCCAGAAGATGCGGGCCGTGCTCGTGGACGCCGGCGACGGCGCCGGGCCGACCGTCCGGTACGTGCCGGTCGGCGGGTCGGTCGTGACCGCGCCGACGCCGCCCGTCGCCGCGCCGCTGCCGATGCCCGCGGTCGCCGCGACGCCGGTGGTGCCGCCGACGCCGACCGTCGCACCCGCGCCGCGGACCGTCTCCCCGGCGGCGGCTGTCACGGCCGTGACCCCGCCGGCGGCACCGCCCGTGCCGGTCGTCGCCGCTCCGGCGCCGGTGTCGATGCCGGGCACGCCGGCGGTGCCGCCGCGGCCGATGCCGGTCGTCGCCGCGCCGGTCGTCGCCGCTCCGGCCCCGATGCCGATGCCGACCACGCCGGTGGTGCCGCCGCGGCCGATGCCGGTCGTCGCCGCACCGGCGCCGATGCCGGCCACGCCGGCGGTGTCGCCGCGGCCGATGCCGGTCGTCGCCGCGCCGGTCGTCGCCGCACCGGCGCCGATGCCGATGCCGACCACACCGGTGGTGCCGCCGCGGCCGATGCCGGTCGTCGCCGCGCCGGCGCCGGTGTCGATGCCGGGCACGCCGGTGGTGCCGCCGCGGCCGATGCCGGTGGCGAGCGAGCGGCCCGCAACGCCGGCCGTGCCGCAGGCGATGGTCGTCGCCCAGCCCGCGGCGCCGGTCGAGCACCGGGACTTCGCCCGCACCGCGGCGCCGGCCTCGATGCCGGCTCCGATGCCGACCCGGACGACGCCCGTCGCCGTGACGCCGCCGGCCCCGGTCGCGCTGCCGCCCGCGCCGCGCCCGGCGCCGCGGCCGACGTACGTCGTCGCCCAGCCGCCGTCCGACGCGCCGGTGGCGCTGCCGCAGGCCGCCCCGCCCACCCCGGCGCCGGTCACGGCGCACACGCCGCTTCCGACGCACGCCGGGCCGACGATGGTGCCGGTGGCCCCCGTCGCGGCCCCGACGGCGGCGTGCGCCACCAACGCCTGCGGCCACGGGCACCGCGGGCACGACAACTGGTGCGTCCACGTGCCGGCGACCTGGGTGCCGCCGGTCGGCGCGAACCTGCGGTCGTTCACCGACCAGATGCGGCTGAACGCCCTGGCCGAGTACTTCGTGGTGTTCGAGGAGGAGTGGTTCCAGGGCGCCGCCGAGCTGACCCCGAGCGGGCTGCGGCACCTCGACGGCATCGTCCGCCGGCTCGGCGTGCTGGGGGCGCCGGTCCGCGTCGAGCCGAGCGGCAACCCCGACCTCGACGGCCGCCGCCGCGCCGCCCTGATCGCGGCCCTGTCCGGCGCCGGGGTGACCCCCGACCGCGTCGTCATCGGCGGCAGCCGGGCCGAGGGGCTCCGCTACTCCGACATCGACGCCGTCTACGACACCCGCGTCCAGTCGGCGGCCGGCGGCGGGGGCGGCGGCATCGGCGGGTTCGGCGGGGGATTCGGCGGCGGGTTCGGCGGGATCGGTGGCATCGGCGGGTACGGCGGCGGCGTCATCCGCTGACCCGCGGGTCGAGTCCCGGTCGCCCGCCGAAGCCCACCCGCCCGCGCGGGTGGGCTTCGGCCGTTCCGGCGGCTACGCTACCCCCGGCACCCCCCGGAGGCCCGCCCCGTGTCCACCCGCCGCGCCTTCCTCGCGTCCGCCGCCCTGCTGCCGTCCGCGCTCGCCGCACAGCCCGGCCCGCGCACCCGCCCGCCGAAGCGCCCCCGGCCCGCCGAGAAGAAGGTCGCCGTCGTCGCCTCCGTCTACTGGTACCTGTCGCACGCCTACCACATCGCCGGCCGCTTCCTCGACGGCTACATGGTCGGCGACGCCCACCACTTCCCCGACTTCGGCGTCGCCAGCTGCTACGTCGAGCAGCCGACGCGCAACCTCGCCCCGGAGCTGGCCCGCGAGCACGGCTTCCGCCTCGCCCCCACCATCGAGGACGCCCTGACGCTCGGCACCGGCCGCCTCGCCGTGGACGCCGTGCTGCTCATCTGCGAGCACGGCGACTACCCGTACAACGCGAGGGGCCAGAAGCTCTACCCGCGGCACGACTACTTCCAGCAAATCGTCCGCGTCTTCGAGCGGAGCGGGAAGACCGTGCCGGTGTTCTGCGACAAGCACCTCAGCTACGACCGGGCGAAGGCCGCCGACATGGTGGCGACGGCGAAGAAGATGGGCTTCGGCCTGATGGCCGGCTCCAGCCTGCCGGTGACGTGGCGCCGCCCCGAGCTCGAACTGCCGCTCGGGTCGAAGCTCACCGACGCGCTGCTGGTGTCGCGCGGCGAGCTGGAGATCTACGGCATCCACGCCCTCGAAGCGTTGCAGTGCATGGCGGAGCGGCGCCTCCCGGCCGGCGCGACGGAGCAGGGCGTGGCGGCCGTGACCGGCCTCCAGGGCGACGCGGTGTGGAAGGCCGGCGACGACGGCCTGTGGTCGTGGGAGCTGCTCGAACACGCCGTCGGCCGCTGCCCGTCGCGGAACGCCGGCGACATCCGCGCCAACTGCCGCCGCTTCCAGCGGCCCGCGGCGTGGGGCCACGTCGTGCCCGGCCCGATCGCCTTCCACGTCGAGTACCGCGACGGCTTCAAGGCCACCGTGCTGCAACTCGACGGCCACGTCGCCGACGAGGCGTTCGCGGGCCGCATCGCCGGGCAGCCGCGGCCGGTTTCGACGCTGTTCTACCTGCCCCCGCCGCCGGGAGCGGCGTTCCTGGAGGCGCTGGCGAGTCACGCCGAGCGGTTCGTGGCGACGGGCCGGCCGCCGTACCCGGCGGAGCGGACGCAGCTGACCGGCGGCGTGCTGGACTACGCGCTGGAGTCGCGGGCGACCGGCTCGCGCCGGCTGGAGACGCCGGACCTGGCGATCCGCTACGCGGCCCCCGCCGACAGCGGGTTCATGCGGGGCGAGTACGTCCGGCCGGTGAATTAGGCGGAGGCCCCGCTGCGCATGCTCGGCGGACCGGCGTCGACGGGGGCGGGTGTGACGGTGGGACAGGTCGAGTTCGGCCGGGGCGGCGAGGCGACCGGCCCGCCCACGGACCGACCCGACGAGGTGAATAACGAAGCCCGGCCAGCCACGAGGGCCGGCCGGGGGTACCGCGGTCGTGCTCGACCGAGCCTACTTGGCCTCGTCTTCCTTCTCCTCGATCGCGTCGGCCGCCGCGACGGCGTCGATCACGTCCTTCGCCTCCTGCGGCCCGCCGGCCAGCCGGGCGAGGCGCCGGACGGCGGCGACGAGGGCGTGGTGGAGGTCGTAGTCCGCCGCCGCCTTACTGAGCTTCGCCGGGTCGTACTTTCGTGCCACAAGTGCCTCCGCGGGTAGAGAGAGAGGGGACAGTCTTTATACGTGGGGCGGCAACTGGGAAGCGCGGGGGGTGGGTGTCGCACCCACGGCTCCGGGGGATTAGCCCGGCGAGTTGACTATCTACTCCACCCCCGCGAATCGCCTCGCCAGGCGCCCTCAGCGCTTGCTACCGTCCGGCGGGCCGGCCGGGCTCGTGACATTCGCCGGCGGCCCCGAGGTGTCGAACCGGTTGAGGCCGAAGTAGCTCCACTTCTGAACGACCACGTTGCTCACCACCGCCCCGGTCGGCGGGGCCGGGGCCTGCTGCCAGGGCAGGAGAAGCCCCCGGTAGTGGAACACGGACGTGCCGTCGGGGCCGAGGTAGTCCCACGATTCCCACCGGCAAGCCAGCCCCACGACGAGGACGAACGGCACGACGAGAGCGGCGAAGAACCGTCGGTTGCCCGGGCTGTTGCTCAAGAAATCCTCGTTCGTGGAAGCACAGGCGTGACTGTCGCGTACCGTGCCGGCCGCCCCAACGACTCAGCATACCACGAGCCGTCCGGGTAAAATAGCCGGATGTTCCGTCTGCAAGGGCAAGGCACGAATTGATCTTGGGTCGGGTCGCGAATTTGCGTAAGTGTGCGTCCCACCATCCGGCAGCCGTCCATGCCCGCCTACTTCATCGACCGTTGCGACCGGGCGATCGACGCTGGCCGCCACTCGGCCGCCAGTACCCGCTTGACGGACTCCTGGTCTGCTCGCCGATGGTGCCGTGCCGGGAGAATCATCCGTGCTCCCACCGACCGGCGGTTCTGCCCGTCGCCTTCGAGGTCACGGACGCAACCCGTGTGCGTGGCACGGCCTGCGCCGTTCGCCAGGCCGGCGGCTGGATCGAACCAACTTTTTTATGAGTCGGTGACATGTTGCCGGGGATCGACCCCCCCGGCCGGAAGAATCATTCCGGGCGAGCAGAAGTGGCTCACCGCGGGGGTAGCAGCCGCGCCGCCGGGGCGCCGGACGGCGGCGGCAGCTCCTCGACGGCGGCCGGCGGCGCCGTCCCCGGCAGGAGCAGCTCGCGGCCCGGAGCCACCGCCGCCGGCCGCGCCCCGAGCATCGGCCGCACCGTCACGTCGCGGTCGGCCTCGAAGGCGCGGTTGTCGGTGGTGGTGAGCCGCACCGCGACGCGCACCTTGCCCGTCGTCGGCGGCGTCTGCCACGGCAGGCGGACGAAGTAGCCGGTCGTGATGAGGCCGTTCCGCCACGTCGGCCGCAGCTGCTCGGGCGTCAGCTCCCAGGTGCCGATCGGCTGCTTCAGCCCCTGCGGCGTGACCTCCCACGCGGCGATCGTCGCCCGGCCCGGCACCTTCACCGCCGACTTGTCCTCGTCCGACGGCACGATGACGACCATCAGCGCCTCGTCGCCGGGGGTGCCGTCGTCGTCCACGCCGCCGGTGCCGCGGCCGACGGCGATCTCGCGCACGAACACGGCCGCGCCGGCCCCCGTGGGCAGGCCCGGCGGCGCGCCGGGGAAGCCGGCCGGGTGCTGGTGCTCGTAGGCGCGGTTGAGGTTGCGGGTGGCGTCGAGCTGCTGGCGGGTGGCGGCCAGCTCGCGGTCGCGGGTGCGGAGCTCGGCCTCGATGAGGTCGTAGCGCTTGTTCGGCTTGCAGCCGGTCAGGGCGAGCGTCAGGGCGAGCCCCACACGCCGCCAATGACCAATGACCAATGACCCACCAATGACCAGGGGCGATCCGGCCCTGCCTTCCTTGGTCATTGGTGGGTCATTGGTCATTGGTCATTCCCGGCGGTCACTCCGCCGGTCGGGCTCCGAGCTCGGCCGGCATCCGCTCCAGCACCTTGTCGATGAGCCCGAACTCGCGGGCCTCCATCGCCGACATGAAGTTGTCGCGGTCGGTCCCCTTCTCGATCACCTCGAGCGGCTGCCCCGAGTGCTTCGCCAGCAGCAGGTTCAGCGTCTTCTTCGTCCGCAGGAACTCCTTGGCGTGGATCAGGATTTCCTCGGTCGTGCCCTCCGAGCCGGCGAGCGGCTGGTGGATCATCACCCGGGCGTTCGGCAGGGCGAACCGCTTCCCCTTGGTGCCGGCGGTGAGGAGCATCGCCCCCATGCTGGCGGCCTGGCCCATGCAGTAGGTCGCCACGTCGCAGGTGACGAACTGCATGGTGTCGTAGATCGCCATGCCCGCCGTCACGCTCCCGCCGGGGCTGTTGATGTACAGGTGGATGTCGCGCTTCGGGTCGTCGAACTGGAGGAACAGCATCTGGGCCACGATCAGGTTGGCCATGTCGTCCTGCACGACGCCCTGCAGGAAGATGATGCGGTCCTTCAGCAGTCGGCTGTAGATGTCGTAGGCGCGTTCCTCGCGGCCGCGACTCTCCACCACGATCGGCACGAGCGGCATGGTCGGTCCTCCGGGCGGCCCGCCGCGCCGTCTGGTATCGGGCGGCGGGCCGGCGGCGTATCAGGGTATGGGAACGGGCCGGGCGGCTTTCGGGCGGCACCGGCCGGACTTGGCGACTGTGCGGTTCGGGTGATCTGAGCCGGCCCCGTCAGGGGTCGGAGTGGTTCAACGCTCCGACCCCTGACGGGGCCGGCTCAGGATCGACTTACTTCTTCACCGCGTCCGCCGGCTTCTCCAGCACCTCGTCGACGAGGCCGAACGCCTTCGCCTCCTGGGCGCTGTAGTACTTGTCGCGGTCCGTCTCGCGGGCGATCGCCTCCAGCGGCTGCTTGCAGTGCTTCGCCAGGATCTCGTTCAGCCGCGACCGCTCCTTCAGGATCTCGTTGGCCTGGATCTCGATGTCCGACACTTGCCCGCCGACCTGGCCGTAGGGCTGGTGGATCATCACCTTCGAGTTCGGCAGGGCGTACCGCTTGCCGGCGGTGCCGGCGGCCAGCAGGATGGCCGCGCCGCTGGCGGCGATCCCCATGCAGTACGTCAGGATGGGGCACTCCAGGAACTGCATCGTGTCGTACAGCGCCAGCGTGGCGGACACCGACCCGCCGGGGCTGTTGATGTACATGTGGATGTCGGCGGTCTTGTTCTCGTACTGGAGGTACAAGAGCTTCTGGATCGTCAGGTTGGCCAGGTAGTCGCTGATGACCGAGCTGCCGCCGGTCTCCGGGCTGCTGCCGACGAAGACGATGCGGTTCTCCAGCAGCAGGTCCGCCAGCGTCATCGTGCGCTGGCGGGAGTAGTTGCCGCGCTGCAACAGCGGCTGGATCGGGCCGGCCGCGGCCGTCGGATCGAAGGGAGGGAACATCAGGCGTCACCCTTTCTCGGAGAGGGATGAGGGACGCGGGACGAGGGATGAATGCCCGAGTCGGCGTTCATCCCTCGTCCCGCATCCCTCATCCCTCGGGGGTCATCTGCACTTTACGCGGACGGTCAACCCTCGGTCGGCGCCTCGGCCGGAGCCTGCTCGTCCGGGGCCGCCGCGGCCTGCACCGTCGCCACCACGCCGGCCTGCTCGGCCTTCTCCGCGGCCGTCAGCTCGTACTCCTCGAACGTCGCCGACTCCAGGATCAGGTCCAGCGCCTTGCGCTCCAGCAGGTCGGTGGCCAGCGCCTCCATCAGGTCGTCCTTCTCGAACCGGGCGCGGACCTTGCGCGGGCTCTCGCCCGACTGGTCGGCGATGCGGTCGATCTCGGCCTCCAGGTCGCTGTCCTCGATCTCCAGCTTCTCCACCTCGGCCACCTTCTGGAGCACGAAGTGCTCCTTCAGCGCCGCGGCGGTGCTCGCCACCACGTCCTGCTCCAGGATGCGCCGCTTGCCGGCGATCTGGGCGTCGGACATGCCGGCGTTCTTCATCTCCATCACCCGCCGCTGCAGCGTCTTGCGGGCCTGCCGGCGGAGCATGTCCTGCGGCAGTTCCCACGTCGCCGAGCTGGCGATCTTCTCCAGCACCTGCTTGCGGGCCTCCTGCCGCTGCGTGTACTCCAGCCGGCGGTTCAGCAGCGTGCCGACCAGCTCGTCGAACCCGTCCGCGGTCGTCACGCCGAACGCGCCCTCGAGCAGGTCCTGCGTCAGCTCCGGCGGGCGGATCGTCTTCACGTCGTGGACGGTGAACGTGGCCTGCACCTTCTGGCCGCGCATGCTCGGGTTCGCCAGCTCCTGCGACAGCACGATGTCCACCGTGCGCACGTCGCCGGCCCTCGCGCCGGTCAGCTTCTCGCCGAAGTCCTCGGCCACGCCGTCCGACAGCGCCAGCCGCGGCTCGACCTTGAAGCGGACCTCCTTGAGCTGGTTCAGCAGCTTGTCGCCGTACTTGATCTCCACGTCGGCGGTGACGGTGTCGTCGAGCGCGACTGTGGGGTTGTCGCCTTCCTTCGGCACGAGCTGGCCGTAGGGCTCCAGCAGCCGCTTCTTCTCGGCGGCGATTTCGTCGGCGTTGTAGGTGTGCGTCGGCCGGCGGAGCTTCAGCCCCTTGTAGTCGGGGAGGTCGAACTCGGGGCGGACCTCGATGTCGAACTCGTAGACGAACGGGCCTTCCTTCGGGATCTCGATGGCGTCCGGGTCGAGGTCCGGCGGCGACAGCGGCGAGATGTCCTGCTCGTCGGCCAGCTGCTCGAGGCTGGCCATGAGGACCTGCGTCTTCACCTCCTGCGCCACGGCCGGGTAGTACTGCTTCTCGATCATCTTCCGCGGCGCCTTACCGGGGCGGAAGCCGCGGACCGTGGGCTGGTCGGAGAGCGTGATCTCGCTGAACTTCTCGTCGAACCGCTCGTCGATCTGCTTCCGCTCGACGGTGACCTTGATGTGCTTCTTGCACGGGCCGACGTCCTTGATCTCGACCGTCTGGACGAGCTTGACCGGCCCCTCGGCGACGGCCGTGGCGCTGCCCTCGTCGGTGGTGTCGGGGGTGGGTTCGTCGGCCATCGGGGCTCCTCCGTGGTCGCCGCGTCGGGGTGCGGGGTTGGGGGGTAAAAACACAAGGGCCGGGAAGCGGTGGGCGGCGGGCATTGTATCCCGCCAAGTGCCCGCGACTTCCCGGCCCGGCAGACTGTGGCTAAGAGCGGGTGATGGGACTTGAACCCACGACAACCTCGTTGGCAACGAGGTACTCTACCACTGAGTTACACCCGCATTACTACCACTGCACCCAGCACTGTATGCCGGTGCCGCCGCGGCTTCAAGGGAGAATATCGCGCCACGTGCGTGTGGACAGGGGACAGGGGAACGGGGGCAGGGAACAGGAGACCGGAACTGAGTGGGCAGGAGCTGGTGTCCCGTTCCCTGTCCCCGGTCCCCTGTCCCCCGGGGCCGGCCTATTTCCTTGACACTACTCCTTGCCCTATCTAGACTTTGAAAACGACCAGCCGGTTACCGGTGCGAGCCCAGACCAGCGGGGGACTGCTTCCGTGACCAAGAAAGAAATCGTCCGCCAGCTGTGCGAGAAGGCGAACAAGGAAAAGCTCCTCAAGGGGAACCTGACGCAGCTGGCGACCAAGGAATTGGTGCAGTGGACTTTCGACGCCATCATCGACACCCTCGTCTCCGACGGCCGCATCGAGCTGCGCAACTTCGGCGTCTTCGAGGTGAAGCAGCGCAAGCCGCGGAAGGCGCGCAACCCGCGCACCGGCGAGCGCGTCGACGTGGCGTCGAAGAACGTGGTCACGTTCCAGCCGGGTAAGGAGATGGAGGAGCGCGTCCGGCTGGCGAAGGTGGCCGACCCGAAGCGGAAGACGCGCCGCGCCAAGCCCGACGACGACGCGGGCGACACGCCGGACCTGCCGGTGCCGTCGGCCAACGAGGCGCCGGAGCCGGTCGGCGCGACGGGGTGACCAGGTCGGGCGGCGGGCCGCCGCCCGCCTTTCCGCTTTCCGCCTTCCCCCTTGCACGCCGCCCGCCCGTAGACGACAATACACCCACTGCCTGCCCGCGCCCCGCGGCGCGTCCCCCCGCCTACCCGCCCTTCCGAGGGTCGTGTCCATGCCGCTCCCGCCCCCCCGCCTCGCGGCGGTCCTGATCGCACTCGCGTCCCTGGCGTCGCCCGCCGCCGCGCAGGACGCCCCCAACCCGAACGACGTGAAGGCCGTCGCCGTCCACCCGGCCCGCGTCGCGCTCAACGGGACGGACGACGCCGCGCAACTGGTCGTCACCGGCACGCTCGCCGACGGCCGGCTCGTGGACCTGACGCACGTCGCCCGCTACGCCGTCGCCAACGCCACCGCGACCGTCAGCGCCACCGGCCGCGTCCAGGCCAAGACCGACGGCGCCGGCGAGATCACGATCGCGTTCGGGGCGCACACCGCCCGCCTGCCGGTCGAGGCGCGAAACGTCGGGGTGAACCTGCCGCTCAACTTCACGAACCAGGTGGTGCCGATCTTCACGCGGCTCGGCTGCAACAGCGGCGGGTGCCACGGCAAGATCGCCGGGCAGAACGGCTTCCGCCTGTCGCTCCTCGGCTTCGAGCCCGACCTGGACTACATGACGCTCGTGAAGGAGGGCCGCGGCCGCCGGCTGTTCCCGGCCAACCCGGACGCCAGCCTGTTCCTCACGAAGGCGACCGGCCGCTCGCCGCACGGCGGCGGCAAGAAGATGGAGCCCGAGTCGGACGAGTACAAGGTGGTGCGCCGCTGGATCGCCGCCGGGATGCCGTGGGGCAACGAGACGGACCCGAAGGTCGTGAAGATCAGCGTGTTCCCCGAGCACCGCATCCTGACCCGCAACGCCACCCAGCAGATCGCCGCCTACGCCCACTACTCCGACGGCACCACCGAGGACGTGACCCGGCGGGCGCAGTTCGAGAGCAACGACGGCGAGGTCGCGGCCGTGACCGAGGGGGGCCAGGTCCGCACGAACCAGCTCAGCGGCGAGGCGGCGATCATGGCCCGCTTCCAGGGGATGGTGACGGTCACCCGCATCACCGTGCCGCTCGGCCAGAAGACGCCCGAGTGGCAGTTCCCCGCTCAGACCGTGGTCGATCAGCACACCGCGAAGAAGTGGCGCGAGCTGGGCCTCGTGCCGTCGGAGCTGTGCACCGACGAGCAGTTCATCCGCCGCGTGTCGCTCGACATCACCGGCTCGCTGCCGACGCCGGCGCAGGTGGCGGCGTTCGTGGCGGACGCGGACGCCAAGAAGCGCGAGAAGCTGGTAGACCGGCTGCTGGAGACGCCGGAGTACGCGTACTTCTTCGCCAACAAGTGGGCCGACATCCTGCGGGTGAAGCGCCGCGGCGAGGCGAACCGGGCCGCCGGCACGTTCGCGTTCCACGAACACATCCGCCTCGCGATGGCCAACGACACCCCGTACAGCGAGTTCGTCCGCGGCATCGTGACGGCGACGGGCGACGAGCGCCGCAACCCGGCGGTGGTGTGGTACAAGGAGCTCACGACGCCCGAGAACTTCGTGGACGACGTGGGCCAGGTGTTCCTGGGGCAGCGGCTGGCGTGCGCCAACTGCCACCACCACCCGTACGAGAAGTGGAGCCAGGACGACTACTGGGGGCTGGCGGCGTTCTTCGGCAAGGTCGGCCGCAAGGAGCTGCGCCTGCCGAGCAGCAACCCCAATAACAACGACAACAAGACGCAGGTGATCTTCACCCGGTCGTCGGGCTCGGTCACGAACAAGCGGACGAACAAGGCCGCCGAGATCCGCCCGCTGGACGGCCAGCCGATGGAGACGTTCGACGGCGACCCGCGCGAGAAGCTCGCCGACTGGATGACGGACAAGAGCAACCCGTTCTTCGCCAAGGCCGTGGCGAACCGCTACTGGGCCCACTTCTTCGGCCGCGGCATCGTGGACCCGCTGGACGACATGCGGATCACGAACCCGCCGTCGAACCCGGAGTTGCTCGACGCGCTGGCCAAGAACCTGACCGACAACAACTACAGCCTGAAGTCGTTGATCCGCACGATCTGCAAGAGCCGGACGTACCAGCTCAGCAGCGCCCCGAACGACTTCAACAAGCTGGACAAGCAGGCCTACGCCCGGTTCTACCCGCGGCGGGTGAGCGCCGAGGTGCTGCTGGACGCGGTGAACCAGGTGACGGACAGCCCGGGCGGGTTCAACGGCCTGCCGAAGGACAAGAACGCGCCGGGCCGGGCGATCATGCTGCCGGACGAGTCGTTCACGAGCTACTTCCTGGACGTGTTCGGCCGGCCGCAGCGGATCAGCGCGTGCGAGTGCGAGCGGGTGAACGAGGCGAACCTCGCCCAGGCGCTGCACCTGCTCAACAGCGACGAGATTCAGGGGAAGGTGACGCGCCCGGGCGGCCGCGCCGCGACGCTGGCGGCGGACATGCGGCCGGACCGCGAGAAGGTGACGGAGCTGTTCCGCTGGGCGTTCGCGCGGACGCCGACGGAGGCCGACCTGACCGCGGCGCTGGCCCACGTCCGCGACATGGAGGCGAAGCACATGGGCGCCGCCGGGAAGCGGATCGCCTACGAGAACATCCTGTGGGCGCTGCTGAACACGAAGGAGTTCGTGTTCAACCAGTAGGATGAGGTTCGGGGGCCGCGACCGGCCCCCGCTCTCGACCAAGGAGTGGTCTGTCGTGCTCCGCCCCGCCGGCCCACGACCGACGCCCGCTCAGGCGTCGGTCGCGCAACACCTCTCCTGGCGCCTCGCGCTGTTCGTCGTGCTCCTGGCGTTGTGGTCGTGGCGGCTCTGCTCGCCGATTTCGCCCGAGCTCCGCGACGGGATACTCGCCACCGGCCAGCCCTACCTCGCGGCGAAGACGGCGCACGTCGTCGGCTACGCCGCGCTGGCGGCGCTCGCCGTGGGCCTGCTGGCGCCGCGGCTGCTGATCGGCTTCCTCGTGCTGCACGGCGTCGCCACGGAAGTGATCCAGACCTACGTCCCCGGCCGCACCGGGCAGTTCACCGACGTGCTGATCGACTGGGCCGGCATTGCCGTCGGCGTTCTCGCCGCCCGCTTCGGGACCCGCCGCCGGGGGTGACGCATGACCGCGCCCGAATCATTCCCGCGGATCGTGATCGTGAAGACGCCGATGGGGACGGTCGGCGACGTGATCCCGCTGCGGCCGGGCGTGACGGGGATCGGACGCGACCCGGAGCCGCGCCCCGGCGAGGCGGGGCTGATCCTCCTGCCGCACTACGCCGTCTCGCGCCGGCACGCCCGGCTGACCCGCACCGCCGACGGCGTGGTCATCTTCGAGGACTGCAACCCGCGCGGCGGGCTGACGCTGAACGGCCGGAACGCCATCGGCCGCGGGCCGGTCGCGCTCAACGACGGCGACCGCCTCAAGGTCTGCGACTTCCTGTTGGAGTTCCGCACCGGCCCGACCGCGCCGCCGGCCGCGGGGCTGTCCGACACCCGCCAGTACATCGTCGAGGTGGCCACCACTGAAGGGCCGATCTCGGAGCGGTACGACACCTACGAGGAGGCGGCGGCCCGAATCGAGGCGCTGCCGGCGGCCATCGTGCGCGGCATGCCGTTCCTCTTCCACGAGCTGCCGGACGGGTCGCAGCGGCTGGTGCGGAACGACTTGAAGCCGCTCCAGTGGCACCGGCTGGAGCACGAACAGGACGTGCCGCTGGGGGACGAGGTGATTCCGCTCGGCGACGAGAACGACATCCCGGAGGCGGTAGGGTACGTCGGGCCGCGGATCAAGCCGATCTCGCGGCCCGTCGAGGACGACGACGGGGAGGAGCCGCTGCCGCTGGCGGAGTAAACGTTCACACCACCCAGTCGGCGGCCGGCTTCTGCACCCGCAGCAGGAACGTCGGGTTGATCGCCTCGAACCGCAGCGCCTCCAGCTGCTCCACCCCGCGCGACAGGTTCATCAGCAGCACCTCGACGCCGCCGCCGAGGCGCTTCAGCACCGCGTACGTCGCCGTCAGCATCTCCAGCGTGCCGACGTTCGTCACCAGCCGGCCGCCGGGGCGAAGTGCGGCGTACGCCGCCTCCAGCAGGCGCGCCACCTCGCCGCCGTTGCCGCCGACGAACACCGCGTCCGGCGCCGGCAGATCCGCGAACACCGCCGGGGCCGAGCCGTACACCGGCTTCACGTTCGACACCCCGAATTGCGCCGCGTTCGCCACGATCAGGTGGTAGTCGGCCGTGTCCTGCTCGATGGCGTAGCTCGGCGCGGGATGAACCAGCCCGGCCGCCTCGATCGCCACGCTGCCGCTGCCGGCGCCCACGTCCCAGAACACGTCGCCGGGGTGCAGGTCCAGCTGCGACAGCGCCACGCCGCGCACCTCGGCCTGCGTGATGAGGCCGGTCTTGGGCCGCGTCTGGGCGAACACCTCGTCGGGGTTGCCGAAGCGGCGCAGGCGGGCGGCGCGCGGCCGGTCGGGGCGGTTCGGCTTCCGCTTCAGGATCAGGATGTTCAGCGGGTCGAACGTCATGTCGCGCACCTCGCCGAGGTCGGCGCGGGTGATGCGCTCGTCCTTGCCGCCGAGGTTCTCGCACACGAACGCGGTGAAGTAGTCCATGCCGCGGCCGAGCAGCTCCGCGGCCACGCGGCTCGGCTGGTACCGCGGGCTGGTGAACAGTCCCACGGTCTCGGCGCTGCGAATCTTGTCGAGCACGTCGTCCAGCGACCGCGCCGCGAGGTCGGTGAGGAACGCCTCCTCCCAACTCTCGCGGAGGCGGGCGAACGCCAGCTGCATCGACGAGACGTGCGGCATCACCTCGAACAGCTCGGGGCCGACCTTCTCGGTGAGGTAGCGGGCGGTGCCGTAGAACAGCGGGTCGCCGCTGGCGACGATCGCGGTGACGCGCTTCCCCACCGCGGCCTTCAGCTTCTCGACCACCACCGGCAGGTCGGTGCCGATGACGACGCGCTCGCCGGGCAGCTCGGGGAGGAGGCGCAGCGTGCCCTCGGAGCCGAAGACGACCTCGGCGGCCAGCAGCAGTTCGCGGCCGCGCGGGGAGAGGCCGGCGAGCCCGTCCGGGCCGATGCCGATCACGGGAACTTTGGAGGACATGGGAGTTTGCAATTTGTGGGTTGTCATTTGGGATCGCGCGCCGACCCGGTCCGCACCGCGTTCAGGCTCAAGATACGGATACGTCGTTCTCGCACGCGCCCGGGGTGCCCCCCAAATTGCAAACTCCAAATTCCAACTCACGCCGTTACCGAACCCGGCTTGGCACGCGAACCGCGCCCCGCGTAGAATCGCCGTCAGGGGCGGTACAGTCCCCCCATCCTGCCACGCAGAAGGGTTTCGCCATGGTACGGGCGGGTCACGGCTTCCTCATCCGGTTCGGCGTCCTCGCGGCCGCCCTCGTGGTCCTCTCGGCCGGCGGCCGGGCGCAAGACCCCGACCTGCCCAAGAAGGTCGAGAAGAAGGCCGCCCCGAAGGCCCTCGCCCCCGCCGACGAGGAGGCGCTCAAGGCCGAACTGCTCGACTTCAACAAGGCCAAGACGGACGCCGCCCGCACCGACGTGCTGCGGGCGTTCATCAAGGACAAGGCCAAGGCCAAGCAGGGCGTGCAGCTCGCGGCCAAGATGCAGAAGGCCGGCAAGGGGAAGGAGCGGGCGTTCACGTTCAACGGGGCGCTGGTCGTCGGCCGGGCCGCGCTCATCGTCCGGGAGTTCGACACGGCCGAGTACTTCTACGAGTTCTGCGTCGAGGCCGCGACCCGGCTGGAGAGCGGCGAGAAGATGCTCCAGGCCTACGACGGCCTCATGGACGTGTACTGGGACAGCAAGCGGTACGCCGACCTGGACGAGCTGTGCGAGCGGTTCCTGGAGCTGAAGGGGCCGAAGGAGGTCGAGGACGCGCAGGGGCCGGTGATCGAGAAGATGATCCAGGCCAAGGCCATGCGCGGCAACACCGACGAGGCGCTGCGGATCGCCGAGAGCATGATCCAGGCGACCGACGGCGGCTGGTACTTCACCCAGACGAAGGGCTGGGTGCTCCGCAACGCCGGCCGCTACCCCGCCGCCATCGAGACGTACGAGGACGCGATCGCCAAGCTCGACACGTCCCGCGGCCTGAGCAAGGACATCAAGGCGCGCATGAAGGACAACATGCGCTACACCCTCAGCGGCCTGCACGTCGACAACAAGGACATCGACAAGGCGGCGAAGGAGCTGGAAGGGCTCATCAAGCGGCACCCGGACAGCCCCACGTACAAGAACGACCTCGGCTTCATCTGGGCCGACCACGACCTGAAGCTCGACGAGGCCGAGAAGCTCATCAAGGAGGCGCTCGACCTCGACAAGAAGCGCCAGGAGAAGGCCGTGGCCGACGGCAAGCTCGACAAGGTGCAGGAGACGAGCGCGTACCTGGACAGCATGGGCTGGGTGCTGTTCAAGAAGAAGGACTACAAGGGGGCGCTGCCGTACCTGAAGAAGGCCGCGGCCGACGAGGACGACGGCGACCACCTGGAAATCTGGGACCACCTGGCCGACTGCCAGCTGGCGCTGGGCGACAAGGCGGGCGCGATCGCGTCGTGGCAGCGCGGGCTGACGTTCGACGACGTGTCGCGGCGGGACGAGGCGCGGCGGCGGCGGGTGATCGCCAAGCTGAAGGAGCAGGGCGCCGAGCCGCCGCCGATGCCGAAGCGCGAGACGCCGCCGCGGCGGAAGGTGGATTAACCAGGGTTGCCGCTTGCGGCGTAGCGCTACGCCGCAAGCGGCGAACCAACATGCCCCTCCTCTGGCTCCACGACGGCACTACGCCCGCCGCCGACCTCGACGTGATCGCCCCGCCGCCGTCCGAGCGGTGGTGGTCGCTCGCGTCCGAACCGGACCTCCTGGCGCTCGCCGACGCCGGCCGCCGCTGGGCCGTCGCCGGCGTCGGCATGGGCGGACAGGCCGCGGTCCGCCTCGCGCTGCGGCACCCCGACCGCTTCCCCGTCGCCGCCGCCGTCGACGCCGCCTTCGACTTCCACGACCTGCACGGCCGCGGCACCGCGCTCGACGACCTGTTCCCGACCCGCGAGCGTGCCCGGCAGGCCACGGCGGTGCTGCACGTGGACGCGTGCCGGTGGCCGCCGCACCTGTGGTTCGCCGCCGACCCCGCCGGCCCGTGGCACCGCGGCGCCGACCGCCTCCACGAGAAGCTCACCGCGTACGGCGTGCCGCACACCGCCGACCTGGACACCTCCGGCCCCGGGTACGCGGCGAAGAAGCTGCCGGAACTGCTGGCGTTCGTGGCGGCCGGCCTGGCCCGCGAGGCGCGGCGGCTGGCGTGACCGCCGTTTGACCCGCCGACGGCGCGTGCTTATACTCCCTCACTTCCCGCCGGCCGGATGCCCCATGTCGCGCAAGCTCCTCGCCGTCGTCGCCATCGTCGCCGCCGGCGCCGCCGCGTGGTACGTCCTCCGCCCGCCGCAGTCGCCCCCGCCGCCCGCCGCCAGGCTGCCGCTCAACCCCGGCGACCGCGTCGCAGTCGTCGGCAACGGGTTCGCCGAGGGGATGCTGTACCACGGCCACTTCGAGACGCGGCTGCACGCCCGCCACCCGGAGCACCGCCTCGTCGTCCGCAACCTCGGGTACGCCGGCGACGAGGTGACCACGCCGCCGACCCGCGCCGTCGGCCACCTCGACCACGGCACCACCCGCCTCGAAGACGTCAAGCCGGACGTGGTGATCGCCTGCTACGGCATGAACGAGTCGTTCGCCGGCGCGGACGGGCTGGCCGCGTTCGAGGACGCGCTGAACGAGTTCGCCGGCCGCGTCATCACCACGCCGTTCAACGGCCGCGCCCCGCCGAAGCTCGTGCTCGTGTCGCCGATCGCCCACGAGAACACCGGCCGACCCGGCTTCCCCGACGGGGCGGCGCACACCGAGGTGCTGAAGCAGTACGCCGAGGCCGTGGGGCGCGTCGCGGCGAAGTCCGGCTCCGTGTTCGTGGACCTGTTCGAGCCGTCGCGCCGGCTGATGGCCGAACACAAACTCACGACCGACGGCATCCGCCCGACCGACGCCGGCGACAAGCTCCTCGCCGCGGCGCTCGACGAGGCACTGTTCGGCCCGCACCCGACCGGCGGCGCCGAGTACGAAGCGCTGCGGACCGCGGTCAACGACAAGAGCCTGCACGTCTGGTACGACACGCGGCCGGCGCAGGGGAACTTCATCTACGGCAGCCACAAGACGGGCGTGAACCAGCCGGTCTTCAAGGCCGAGTTCGCCAAGCTCCGCAAGATGATCGAGCTGCGCGACGCCCGCGTCTGGGACATCGCCGCCGGCAAGCCGGTGCCGCCGCAGATCGACGACTCGCCGTCGGGGACGCTGCCGCCGGTGGAGTCGAAGTTCGGGCCGGCGCGGGTGCCGACGACGGCCGAGACGCTGAAGGCGTTCACGACGGCGCCGGGCTTCGAGGTCACGCTGTTCGCGTCCGAGGAGCAGTTCCCCGAGCTGAAGAAGCCGGTGGCGATGACGTTCGACGCCCGCGGCCGGCTGTGGGTGAACACGTGGCCGTCGTACCCGCTGCACCGGCCCGGCGACGCGCCGCCCGACGACAAGGTGCTGATCCTCGACGACCCGCAGGGCACCGGCAAGGCCGCGACCGCCAGCGTGTTCGCCCGCGGGCTGTACCTGCCGACCGGCCTCGCCGTCGGCGACGGCGGCGCCTACGTCGGCTGCCCGCCGGACGTGTGGTTCCTCCGCGAAGGCGGCGGCCGCGAACGCGTCCTGCCGGGCTTCGGCAACGCCGACACGCACCGCGCCCTCACCACGTTCCGCTGGGGGCCGGGCGGCGAACTGTACTTCGACGAGGGCGTCTACAACTACTCGCAGGTCGAGACGCCGTACGGCGTGCGGCGCAGCTTCAACGGCGCGGTGTGGCGGTACGACGCGCGGGCCGGCCGGCTCGACGCCCACGTGGCGTACAAGTTCGGCAACCCGTGGGGGCACGCCTTCGACCGCTGGGGGCAGGAGTTCGTGGCCGACGCCGCCGACGGCTCCACGTACTTCGCCACGCCGTTCAGCGGCCAGACCGACTACCCGCGCCAGCACCCGCCGCTGAAGACGATGCACGAGAAGCAGTGGCGGCCGACGGCCGGCTGCGTGGTGGCGTCGGGCCGGCACTTCCCCGACGACTGGCGCGGCGACCTGCTCGTGAACAACACGATGGGCGTGAAGGGCGTGCTGCGGTTCCGCCTGTCCGACGCCGGCTCCGGGTTCGTGGCCACGCCGGCCGACCCGCTGCTCGTGTCCGCCGACCCGGCGTTCTGCCCGGTAGATATTGCCTTCGGGCCGGACGGGGCGCTGTACGTGTGCGACTGGTCGGACGCGGTGACGAACTACATCGCCGTGCCGCTCCGCGACCCGTCCCGCGATCACACCCACGGCCGCATCTGGCGCGTGGCCGCGAAGGGCCGCCCGCCGGCGCCGCGGCCGACGATCGACGGCGCGCCGGTGGCGGCGTTGTTCGATCTGCTGAAGGCGCCCGAGGACGCGACCCGCGACCTGGCCCGGCGCGAGCTTCGGTTGCGAGACGCGAAGGAGGTGAGCGCCGCGGCCGACCGCTGGGCGGCGGCGCTGAACACCGCCGACCCGGACTTCGCGCACCACCAGTTGGAGGCGCTGTGGGCGTGCCAGCATGCCGACGCGGTGAACGAGCCGCTGCTGCGGGCGGTGCTGAAGTCGGCGGAACCGCGGTCGCGGGCGGCGGCCACGCGGGTGCTGTGCGCGTGGCGCGACCGACTGCCCGACGCGCTGGGGCTACTGGGGCCGGCGGCGCGCGACGACCACCCGCGGGTGCGGCTGGAGGCGGTGCGGGCGCTGAGCTTCTTCCGCACCCGGGTGGCCCGCGACCTGGCGGCCGCGGTGGCGGTGCCGCCGGGGGACGACTACCTGCGCTACGCAGTAGACGAGACGCTGGCGACACTCGACGAGCGGTTGCGACGGTAGTTGGGGGGGGCCGGCTACCCTCGGGGCGGATCACGCCGGCCGGCTTCCCCCGCGGCCGGCGGCCTGAAATGCCCCACCCCGGCGGGCGTGATTCGGGTGCCACGAACCCGACGGATCAACGCAACTATCGGCGCGGATGATTCGTCGGGTATTTCGGGCGTAAATCGGCGCCGGCTGTGAATTTCCGGTTGTCGCGCCGCGAATTGACGATTAAAGTAGGTGGTTGTGAAGTAGTCCTATCTGTCCCCAGTCTGAGTTTCGCTGCAGTCCTCGTTCTTTCTCCCGAGGTATCGAATGTCTCCCCTCCCCCGTCGGTCGCGTGGCTTCACGCTGATCGAATTGCTGGTCGTGATCGCGATCATCGCGATCCTGATCGGCCTGCTGTTGCCGGCCGTGCAGAAGGTGCGTGAGGCCGCCGCCCGCGCCAAGTGCATGAACAACCTGAAGCAGATCGCCCTGGCGGCCCACAGCTACCAGGACACGAACAACGGCCTGCCGTGCGCCGTCATCATGAGCCAGTACTCGGACGCCCCGGGCTCCACGAACATCGGGCCGAACTGGGCCATCCTCATCCTCCCGTACGTCGAGCAGGCGCCGCTGTACAACAGCGTCACGACCAGCATCCAGCTGTGGCTCAACCCCACGACCGTCACCGCCGACCAGGGGTGGACCAACGTCCGCGGGGCCAACATCAACTACTACCAGTGCCCGTCCGACGTCAGCGCCGGCACCCCGTACACCGGCAACTTCGGCGGCGTTCCCACCGGCACGGTGCCCTGGGCGCGTGGCAACTACGCGGCCAACTGCGGCCCGCACTACACCTACAGCAGCCGGCTCAACGGCGGCAGCAGCACCGGCGGCCCGTACGGCCTCCCCGGCCAGGGGCCGTTCTCGGTGTGGACCACCCCGTCGCGTAAGCAGGGCATGGGCATCCAGCAGATCCCGGACGGCAGCTCGAACACCGTCATGTTCAGCGAGGTCATGTCGTCGGCGCAGTCCAACGACCCCCGCGCCGTGTGGGCCTGGGGCCTCGCCGGCTCCAGCACGATCGTCGCCCACGCCGACGGCGACTGCCAGCTCCCGAACGACAAGGCCGGCACCACCAGCGGCTGCTCCGACGACATCAACGGCGCCCCGGACCTGCCCCAGCAGGGCCTGAGCAACTGGACCAGCTGCAACAGCAACCAGGCCACGGCCCGCAGCCGGCACACCGGCGGCGTGAACGTGTTCTTCGGCGACGGCAGCGGCCGGTTCGTCCGCAACGCCATCCAGCAGCGGACGTGGTGGATCATGAACGCCGCCAACGACGGCCAGACCGCCACGGACAACTAAGCCACCCCCGACGCCGCCGGCTGGTGCCGGCGGCGCCCCTCGCGGCCGGTCCGGGAGCCCGCTCCCGGACCGGCCGCGGCCGTTTCCGGGCGTCCCGTCTCGGACGCCCCGCCCGAACCGCGTTCCCCGGCCCCGCGTAGAATGCGCTGAAGAATCCGGCGGCTGACGCCCCCGGCTCGCCCCCCGTCCCGTCCGCCCGACCCGCGACCCCTCCATGCGCGCGCGCTCCAAGTACCTCGTCCCGGCCGCCCTCGTCCTCGCCGTCGGCGGCGGCGTGGCCGCCTACCTCGCCTTCGGCCGCGGCGTCTGGGAGGCCCGCGACCTCCGCCCGCACGTGCGGTCGAACCCGCCGGTCCCCGTCGTCTTCACCTCGCGCTCCGACGCGAGTTCGTTCCAGGCCGCCGCCCCCGAGGGGGAAGGGTTCACGTACCCCGGCACCATCCCGTGGGCCGCCCGCGAAGGCCGCCTCCGCCGGCTCGACCCCGACGGCCGCGTCTTCGAACTCACCTGGGGGCGCACCCTGGACGACGGCGGCACCCTCGTCGACGTGATGAGCCCGTCGATCACCCCGGACGGCGAGCGCGTCGTGTTCGCCGGCCGCCGCGCCGCCCCGGACCCCGGCCGGTGGCGCATCTACGAGGTCCACCTCGACGGCACGGGCTTGCGGCAGCTCACCGGCAACCCCGGCGACCCCGGCTGCGTGAACGTGCCGCCGATGCGGTTCGCGGCCGACGGCTCCACCCTGCCCGACGCCGAGCGGAAGGCGCTCGACTACGACGACGTGGACCCGGTGGACGTCGGCAACGGCCTGGTGTTCGCGTCGAGCCGGCTGCCGGACCTCGGCCGCGACCACGCCCGCCGGGCCACGCAGCTGTGGATCTGGTCGGCCGGCGAGCCGAAGCCGCTGACGCTCACCGCCAACCGCAACAACGACCGCTGGCCGTACCTCACCCTCGCCGAGAACCTGCTGGTCTTCAGCCTGTGGAGCCGCAACCGCGAGGCGGTGACCGAGGACGCCTCGGACGTCCGCCCGGTGGGCACGCCCGGCACCTACGCCACCAGCGCCACCGACCAGTGGATGGGGGCGCGGGTGAACCTCGCCGCCACGCAGTTCGGGTTCGTGGTGAAGATCGCCGAGGCGGTGTGGCGGCCGCGGCCGCTGTTCAACGGGCGGGTGGCGTTCATGACGCCGCACCCGGCGGGGAACGGCCGGCTCCGGCTGGCGCAGGCCGACTGGGGCTACCTCCGCGTCGCCCCCAGTTCGCTGTCCGCCGCCGGCCCCATGCCGACCCAGGTCGGCGGCACCCTGCTGTACGCCCCGGACCGCGACGCCGACGACCGCGAGCTCACCGTCGGCTGCCCGAGCCCGTGCCCGAACGGCACGGTGCTGTGCTCGGCGGCGCCGGTCGGGGCCGCGGCCGGCGGGTACGGGCTGTACCTGTTCCCGCAGGAGTGGTCCACCTGGCAGAAGCCGCAGTTCCTGTTCGACGACCCGGAGCTGGCCGACGCCGAGCCGGTGGCCGTGTACGCCCGGCCGGTGCCGGTCGGCAAGCGGGTGTTCGCGTCGGTCAAGGACTACAAGCAGCCGGACTTCGTGAACCTGTTCAGCGGCAAGAAGTACGAGGGGGCGTACGGGCTGTTCGAGAACTCGATGATCAACGTGCCGTCGGTCGACGACTTCCTCGGGCAGAAGACCGACGCCGGGCAGGGGCCGGTGATCCCGGCGCCGACGAACATCAAGTCGGTGGTGTTCTTCGCCGCCCACCGCGACCGGTTCGACGACCCGGTGAAGCCGCGCGTCCCCGGCGAGTGGGAGCGGCTCATGTCCGAGCCGCTGACTGACAAGGGCGGGCTGCGGGCGTGGGTGCCGGCGATGGGCACGAGCGCGGGCGTGCTGGCCGGGCTGGACGCCGACGGCAAGGTGGCCCGGTGGGAGTCGAAGGCGAAGGACAAGGCCGGCCGGTCGGCGACGTTCTTCGCCCTGGCCGGCGACCACTACAGCGGCGTCCGGGCCGACGGGTACCACTTCTGCCTCGGCTGCCACACCGGCCACACGTTCATCCCGGCGGACGTGACCGAACGGGTTCGATAGTCTAACCCCCACCCGGCCGCCGGCCGGCGGGCCCAAAATCTCCGACGGAGCGACCCATGCGGCGAACGACGACTCTGGCCCTGGCGTGCGCGGCGGCCCTCGCGGTAACGGGGTGCGGCGGCGGCGGGGTGAAGGTGGACGGCAAGGTGGTCAGCGGCGGCAGCCCGTACTCCCTGGGCGAGGGCGAGGGGATCAACATCAACCTCACGCCCGAGGCCGGCGGCACGGCCGTCGGCGGGCAGGTGGAGAAGGACGGGTCGTTCAAGATCACCGGGCTGGAGGGCGGCGGCGTGGCGCCCGGCAAGTACAAGGTGTCGGTCACGCACTACCCGCCGGCCGGGGGGGGCAAAGCCGCCAAGGGGCCGCCGATGCCGGTGACCAAGAACCTGGGCGAGACGTGGGACGTGTCCTCGTCCAACCACACGTTCACCCTCGACATGGCGAAGCTGAAGTAGCCGGCGGCGTGTCGGCTCGGCGGCCGCGGGCGTCAGCCCGCGGCCGCCCGCCGCCGCAAGTGGGTCGCCGCGATCTCGATCAGGTTCGTCAGCGGGCCGACCGTGAACAGCGCGTGGTACAGTGAGTGCACGTCCTTGAACGCCAGCCGGTACACCGTCTCCATCACCGCCACCAGCACCGCCACCAGCACCTGACTCCACTTCTTCCGCGTCGTCGTCGGCGGGTCGGTGATCATGAAGAAGATGTACAGCTGGAACATCGGGCTGGTGATCGGCGCGATCTCCGTCTGCCACGGGTGACCCGTCACCGAGCTGCGCAGGAACGCCAGCGGCACGAAGCTCGCCACGAACGCCAGCGGGATGTGGAACCGCCCCAGCTTGTACATGATCATGCCGCCGAGCACCCAGATGACGGCGACGGCGAGGCCGTTGTTCCCCGCCTGCACGGTCAGGCTGGCGACGTGCTGCGGGGCCAGGAACAGCATCATCGTCACGCCGAAGTTCGTCGGGTTCCACAGGTGCCGGCCGTAGACGCGCAGCACGTACTTCGACGTGATCGAGATCATCCCGCACAGCAGGAACGGCCACAGCACCGGCGACTTGATCAGGATGCCGGCGCTGATGCCGCTGATGTACGCGCTCGTCAGGTTCGGCCACGTCCCCCAGAAGAACCGGCCGACCAGCAGCTCGGTCAGCACCGTCACGCCGATCGTCAGGAAGGTCGGCGAGTACTCGACGAGCACGCCGTCGGTGAGGGACGTGAGCCACGGCGGGGCGTGCTGCGTTTCGAGGATGCCGGCGGACGCGTCGCCGAGCGCCAGCACCGCGGTGATGAGGATGGGGGCGTGCAGCTTCGGGTCGGGCCACACCACCCGCCACCACACCGCCAGGAGCGCCGCGAGCAGCGCCGTCATGGCCACCACGCGCGGGCCGGAGGCGTCGCCGGTGGCCTCGACGTAGGCGGCGCCGACGCGGTCGCGCACGAGGTAGTACACGGCCACGAGCGCGGCCGTGGCGGCGACGCGGGCCAGGTAGCCGGCGCGGTTGCTGCCGACGCGCACGGCCGGCGGGCGCGGGGCCGTCGGGAGAGTGACGGGGGTCATGGGCCCGGTTCCTCGATCGAATGAAGCACGCCCGGCCGCGGGGCCGGCACCGTCTGCGTCCGTCCGGACGGCCAGCGGATCACGGCCTTCTCGACTGCTGTGTCCGCCCCCAGGCCGAAGTGGAGGCGGAACATCGTCTGCGAGGCGTACCCGTCGCCGGCGGTCACGGCCTGCACCTGCTCGACCGTCTGCCCGCCGGCGCGCCACGTCAGCCGCACCTCGGCGCCGACGGCGTCGCGGTTGCTCCACCCGGCCTCGCGGCCGGGCCGGGCGCCGCCGGTCAGGCGGAACTGCACCCAGTCGCGGCCGGGGGCCACGGTGTTCGAGTACACCAGGAGCGGCCCGCCCTGGTTCGCCACGACCACGTCGAGCACGCCGCGGTTGGACAGGTCGCCCAGGGCGACGCCGCGGCCGTCGTGGGTGTCGGTGACGCCGACGGCCGCGGCCACGTCCACGAACCCGCCGCCCTTGTTCAGCCACACGCACTTCGGCTGGAAGCCAGACAGGCTCTGCCCGGCGATCGGCGGCCAGAAGCGGGCGTCGCGGATGAGCCCCTTCAGCCCGCCGGCGATCTTCCCGTAGTCGAACCAGTAGCTCCTGGCGCGGTCGGCCGAGATGTACCCGTTGGCGAGGAACAGGTCGAGCCGGCCGTCGTTGTTCAGGTCGCCGAACCGCGCCCCCCAGCTCCAGCCGCCGCGGGCCACGTTCAGCGCGTCGGCCTGGTTCACGTACCGCGGCAGCCCGTCGGCGGTCCGCCCCGTCGGCACCCACAGGTTGTTGCCCTGGACCAGATTCCCCGGCTCGCTGATGTTCGACACGTAGATCGCCAGCCGGCCCTGGTTGTGGACGTCGCCGAGGTTGGCGTTCATGCCGCTCTTGGGGGCGACGCCGACGCCGGCCTTGGCCCCGACCTCCTCGAACGTGCCGTTCCCCTTGTTGGCGTAGAACTCGGACACGCCGTAGTCGTTCGCCAGCACGATGTCCGGGTAGCCGGTGCCGCACAGGTCGGCGGCCACGACGCCGAGCGTCCAGCGGGTGCTGGTGATGCCGGCCTTCGCGGTCACGTCCTCGAACGTGCCGTCGCCGCGGTTGCGGAGGAGGTACTTCTTCCCGCCGTTGGTGGCGTACTCGAACGACTCGGGCATCACCTCCGTGGTCGCGAGGTGCCACAGGTCGAAGTCGTCGCGCCAGTACCCGGCGATGAACAGGTCGAGGCGGCCGTCGCGGTCGAAGTCGAGCCAGCAGGCGCTGTTGGCGTTGAGCCACGCCGGCAGCCCGGCCCGGTCGGTGACGCGTTCGAAGCGGGTGCCGCCGACGTTGCGGAACAGCTCGGGCTTCCCCCACTTGTAGACGAGCAGGTCCGGGAAGCCGTCGTTGTCGTAGTCGGCCCACACGCTCCCCATGCTGACGCCGGTGCCGGGGCGGTTCACGTCCGCGACGCCTGCCGCCGCGGCGACATCCACGAAGCTGCCGTCGCCGCGGTTGCGGTACAGGCGGTTCAGCCCGCCCTCCTTGCCGGTGACGACGTACAGGTCGAGGTGCCCGTCGTTGTCGAAGTCGACGACGGACACGCCGGCGCCCATGCCGGCGACGATGGGCATGATGTGGGCGAGCTGCGCGTCGAGCGTCGGCGACTCGTGCTGGAAGTCGATGCCGCGCTCGGCGGCGGTGTCGGCGAGGTGGAAGCCGTAGCGCTTCAGCGCCTCGGCGGGGTCGAGCCCGCCCTCGGCGCGGGCGTCGCGGTTCAGGTACACGACGGCGCCGAACAGCCCCAGGAGGAAGACGCCGAGAATGGCCTGCTTGACGGGTTGGCTCACGGCTGTCTCCCGCGCCCCGGCCGCAGCCCGCGCGAAAAGTCGTCGGGGGAAACGTGCCGGGTGTGGAACGTCTCCCAGTCCTTCGGGAACCGGCGGAACACCGGGTCGTCGGCGAGGCGGCCGGGCGGCCGGTCGTAGGCCGGCATCCCGTGGTACGGCAGTGGTAGTACGGTGCCGCCGAACCGCGTGTTCAGGTCGCCGTCCTTCACCCACCCGTCGTTGACCCACACGAACGTCCGCACCCACCCCGCGGGCGGCGGCGGGGCTTCGGCGAACCGCAGCAGAATCTCGTCGCCGGCGGTCAGGATCGCGTAGCGGTCGTCGGCGCTCGCCAGCAACTCGGTCACGTCGCCGAACCGCGTGTGGAAGCCGATCAGGTCGCGCCACACCTGCCGCCGCGACTCCAGGCTGTCGTAGTGCGGCAGCTCCGGCGAGCTGGGGTTCGCCTGCGTCATCTTGAGGATACCACGGTGCCGCAGTTCCGCCAGCGCGGGCCGCAGCTCGGTCTTGCGCGCGGCGCCGAAGTCGCGGCCGGGGGCGACGTGCAGGGCGTCCCAGAACACCTCCATGTTCGTACGCAGGCGGAAACGCCTGCACACGCCCGGCCCGGCGAGGCCGTCGAGGCGGATCAGCACCGTCTTGTTCTTCCCCGCGGGGAAGCCGACGACGCGGGCCTGCCGCCAGCCGCCGCGGCCGTCGGGCACCTCGAGCACCACCGGCCGCGGCCGCGCGTTCGTCCCCTGCTCCAGCGCCAGGTTGATCGAGCTGTCCGTCGGGTGAATCCAGCCGTGGGCGACGAGCCACACCGGGCCGTCGGCCGGCGCCTCGTCGCCGAGATCGACCTCGACCCAGTGGTCGGACGTGACGCCCTGGTACAGCCCGCGGCCGCAGCGGTCGAGGTACACGCCGTCCACCGCCTTGACGACCGCAGTGGCGTCGGCGCCGCGGTGGTCCTTCGCCGAGGACACCGGCCGCGCCGGGCCGGTCAGGATCGCCGTCGGCTCCGTGGGCTCGAGCGCGAACCGCTCGTCGACGTACAGCTCGGTGCCGGGCGGGTGGTCGACGACGTGCAGCGCCAGGTGGTCGAAGTAGTGCGTCTCCCACAGGTTCGCCTGCGCCCGCAGTTCGTAGTGGCCGTCGCGCGGCACCAGCTGGTCGCCGCGGACGCGGACCCACTCGCGCGTCTGGAGGATGCCGCCGGGGTTCTGGGCGTTGATGTACATGCCGAGCGGCGTGCTCCACATGAAGTCGGCGACGAACACGAATCGCTCGCCGTTCCACGTGAACAGGAACGGGCACGACCCCTTCAGCCGTTGCAGCGGCGACACCGTCTGGTCCACCGCCAGCTCGAACTCGACCTGAGCGACGCCGTTCGGCCAGCGGACGCGGACCACCTGCGCCCGGGTGCGCGTGCCGAGGCCGACGCGCACGGCCGGCCCGGTGATCGGCCGCTTCACGACGTGCGTGCCGGACCGCACCTCGATCTCGCCGCCGACGGCGAACGAGTTGATGCGGTTGTCGCCGCCCTCGCCGCCGTCCGCCTGCGGCTGTGCCCGGAAGCGGATCGTCTGCCAGTGATACCCTTTCGTGCCGGCGGCGCGAAACCGCTGCGGCTTGCCGTCCGCGTCGAGCGCCAGCAGTTCGGCGGCGCCGGTGCCACCCACGGCCGACACGCGCGCCGGGATCGGAGCGGCGAGCGGCGTGAAGGTTCCGCCGTCGCCGCCGAGCCACGCCGCGCCGCCGGCCGCACCCGACATCAATAGGTCGGGTACGCCGTTGTTATCCAGGTCTTCGGCGAACAGCCGCACGTCCCCGGCGGGGACCGGCCCGCGGGCCAGTTCGGCCACGTCCCACGCGCCGCGGCGGTCCCGCGCGCTGATGCGCAGGATGGCGCCGTCGTCGCGCACCGCGACCAAATCCAGCACGCCGTCGGCGTCGGCGTCGGTGACGGCCAGCGCCAGGAACTTGCCGGCCGGCGGCGCCGCGGGCCACGGCACGAAGCTGCCGAACCGCTCGTTGGCGAACACCTGCAGCCGCCCGCGGGCGTCGAGCGTGGCGGCGTCGGCGACGCCGTCGTCGTCCAGGTCGGCCCACGCGAACGCCCGCACGTCGGTCGCCTCGGCGAAGATCGGCCGCGGGGTGAACGTGCCGTCGAGGTTGTTCCGCAGCAGCACGCACGGCCCGGTGCGGCGCGCCACCACGACGTCCAGGTCGCCGTCCAGGTCCACGTCCGCGGGCAGCGCGGCGGTGATGTCGGCGCCCAGCACGTCGGCGGGGAGCTTCGTCGCGGCGGTGGCGTCGGTGAAGGTGCCGTCCGCGCCCTGCTGGTAGAAGCGGAGGCCGCGCGGCCCGGCGAGGAGCAGGTCGGTGCGGAAATCGTTGTTCCAGTCCAGCGACACGAGGCCGTCCGGCGCCAGCGGCAACGACGGCAGCACGGCCGCGGAGTCGGAGCGGCGCACCTCGCGGTCGTTCGCCACGAACACGACCGGCGCCGCGTCGGCGGTGAGCCACACGGGTACGGCCACGTCCCACTTCCCGGCGGGCGCGGCGAGCGGCTCGGCGGCGAACGTCAGCGCGTCGTCCGGCGCGGCGGGTGCGTTGCGGGCCGGGGCGAGGCGGCGGAACGTGCGCAGCGGCCGGCCGGCGACCACGTCGCGCGGGTTGATCTCGTCCGCGTCCCGCGTGTAGCCCGGCTCGGCCATCAGCAGGTTGCGGAAGCCGAACACGGCGCCGCCGGCGGGGTCCTTCTCCAGGTCCGCGAACTGCGCCTTCGTCGGCTCCGTCCAGGCGCCGCTCAGCCGGCGGAAGCGGGCCAGCGTGTCGGCGACCGCGGCCTTGTCGCCGCGGCGCACGGCCACCTGCAACCGCTCCACGAGGGCGAGGCGGTTGTCCGGCCGGGCGGCGAGGATGCGCTCCATCAGCTGCTGGTACTCGGCGTCGGCGTCGGCCTTCCGCTCGCGGTCGGTGAGGCGGGCCAGGGCGTACAGCGCCTCCACGTCCGTCGGGTTCTTCTCGACCACCCGCCGCAGCCGCGCGGCCGCCTCGGGGAACTTCCCCTGCTGCTCGTCCAGCAGCCCGAGAAACAGCTGGATGTCGGGGTCGTCGGGGGCGAGCTGCTCGGCGCGGCCCAGGTCGGCGGCGGCCTGCGGGAACTGCCGCGAGCGGAGGTAGAACAGGCCGCGGTCGGCCCAGCCGGCGGGCTCGCGGGGGACCAGCTCGACCGCCCGCGTCAGGTTCTTCTCGGCCACGTCGCCGACGCCCACGTCCAGCGCCGCGACGCCGACCTCGAACGCCTCGACGTACTCCTCGTAGGCGGCGCTGCCGGGGAGGGGCAGGCGCGTCGTCTTCCACCAGACGTAGCCGCCGGTGCCGAGCCCCGCGAGGAGCACGAGCGCGGCGGCGGCGGCGAGGCGGCGGCGGTTGCGGGGCGGCGGGAGAGTCGACATCGGGCGCTCGCGGCGGGGCACGTGGGGAACGTTGTAGGCGCCGGCCGGCGGGGCGAACCGGGCCTCATTCCCCGCCGCCCCCGGCTACCCCACCGTCACCCCCCGCCGGCGGCGGGCCAGTTCGCGGCGCACGTCGGCCGTGTCCGCACGCGGCGGCAGGGTCACGGCGGTCAGCTTCCGCAGCCGGGCCAGGTACGGCACCACCGCCGCCGACAGCCGCCGACAGCCCGCCAGCCCCACCGCCTCCAGGTCCGGGAAGCGCGTCAGCAGCCGGCACACGCCCGAGTCGGTCACCGCCGTGTCGGCCACGTTCACCGCCTTCAGGCCCGGCAGCGCCCCGAGGTGGCCCAGCGCCGCGTCGGTGACCGACCCGCAGCCGGACAGGTCGATCGCCTCCAGGTTCGGCCAGTCGCGCACGGCCCGCAGCTTCTCCACCGTCGCGTCGGTGGTCCCCTCCGCGGGGAAGGCGAGGCGATAGGCGGCGCCCGGGCGCAGGGTGATGTCGCCGGGGAGCTTGCCGGGCACGGGCGCCCAGTCGGCGCCGGTGCGGGCGAAGGCGATGGCGCGGAACGGCACCGGCTGGCGCACGGCCGGCGAGCGGGCGGCGTCAGCCGGCTGTTGCGAAGGTGGTGGCGGAGGCGGCGCTGGGGGCGGCGCAACCACGACCGGCGGGGCCGGCGCGGGCTTCGGCGCCGGCCCGAGCAGCTCCGCCAGCTTCTCGGCGAGCTCGCCGGCGTCCTTCGGCCGGCGCTCCGGCTTCTGCGCCACGCACCGCGACAGCAGCGCCACGAACCCGCCGCCGATGCCGGCCTCGGCCAGGTCCTCGGCGGCGTCGATGCCGGGCGCCTGGTCGAGCCGCCCGGTCGCCATCTGGTAGCCGATGACGCCGAGGGCGTGAACGTCGTCGCGCGGGTCGGGCGGGCCGCCGCCGCGCTGCTGCGGGCTGGCGTACAGCGGCGTGTAGCTGCCGCGCAGCGACGTTTCCAGCCACCCGGACATCACCGACTGCCCGCGCGGGTTCTGCGTCCGCAGGTAGTCCACGGCCACGCCGCCGATGCCGAAGTCCGTGATGCGGAGCGCGTGCGTCGTGGCCCCGGCGCTGACCAGAATGTTGGACGGCTTCAAGTCCCGGTGGACGATCGGCGGCGCGAGCCGGTGGAAGTGGCCGACCGCGGCCGCGAGCTCGTGCAGCGCCGCCACCACGGCCCGCTCGCGCTCCGCACCCGCCAGTGCCTGCCAGCGGTGAACCAGGTCCGTCAGGCTGCCGCCGCCGACGTACTCGTACATCAGCCACGGGGCGTCGCCGTCCAGGGCCGCGTCCAGCAGCGGCACGATGTTCGGGTGGTGGCCGAGCCCCATCACGCGGGCGATGACCTGCCCCTCGTGCGACGCCAGCTTCGCCTTCGCCAGCGGGTCGGTGCAGAACTTCACGGCCCGCGGCTGCGGGATGAACGTGTGCCGCACGAGCCACACCTCGCCGAACCCGCCGCTGCCGATCAGCTCGGCGAGCCCCCACCCGGGCCGGCCGGGCAGCGCGTCGCCGGGGCGGAACTTTGGCACCCCCGCCGGCAGCACGCGCAGCAGATCCGCCGGCGCGTCCAGCGCGAAGTCGGGCGGCACGGTGCGGCCGCTGGGGTCGTCGGCGCGCTTCATCGAGGCGCGGACCGCGGCCGGCACCTGCGCCAAGTACAGTTCGAGCGTCAGTCGGTCCTCGGGCGGGCCGGCCGCCGCCACCTCCTGCGCCACCTCGGCGGCGACGCGCCGGGCCTCGTCGGCAGACGCGGCGGCGGCGGCGGCTACGTCCGCGCGGAGCTGGTCGGCGCGGCGCTTCTCGCGGAACAGGCGGTAGGCGTCGCCGGCCACGTCGAACAGGTACGGCCCGCCGGGCACGAACTCGCACAACCCGCGGACGCCGCGGCCCATGACGGCCTGGGCGACACATTCGATCAGGGCACGCATCGTCGTCCCTCGTCATTCGTCATTCGGGACGGCCGTGCGGCGTGGATCGCCCCCCGAATGACGAGGGACGAATGACGTCGGACGACCGCATTTGACCCGGCCCGAATCCTCTTCTAGATTTCGGCCGCCCGATACTCCGTCGCGCCCGCCGCCCCGCGGCCGCGGGCGGGTGAGGCCGCGATGCGCTGGTTCGACCTCCCACCCCGCTCGACCCTCGGCCCCACCGGGCTGGTGCTCAGCCTCGCGCTGCTCCTCACGCCCACCGCCGTCCTCGCCGCCCTCGCCGTCCGCCACGAGGCCCTCCCGATCGCCGCCGGCGCCGGCGTGCAGTTGCTGTTCGCGCTCGTGTTCCTGCGGGCGCACCCGGTGTGGCGGCCGCCGGTCAGCGGGTCCGTCATCCTGTTGTACCTCATCGCCCTCGCCTGGGCTTACGTCCCCACCCGCGGGCACGCCGACTGGGCCGTCCACGTGGCGCAGGGCGTGCTCCTGGCCGGCGCCGTCGGGCTGGTGGCGCTGCACGACCTGACCCGCACCGGGGCCGAGCCGCTGCGGCGGGCGAACAAGTGGTCGCGCCGCATCGCGTCCCGCACCCACTGGCCGCTGCAACTCGCCGACGCCCGCCTCCTCCCCGAAGTCGATGCACTGCGGGACGCCGTGCGCGACGAGCCCGGCCCGGCGCTGGCGCTGCTGTCGGACCCGCGGCCGGAGGTGAAGGTGGCGGCGCTCGGGAGCCTGGAGTATCGCCCCGACTGGCGGCCGGGGGAAGCCGAGTTGGTGCTGAAAATCGCCCGCGAGGCCCACGAGCCGGCGGTCCGGCAGGCGGCGGCCTACGCCCTCGCCGGGGTGAAGCTGCCGGCGCTCGTCGAAGACCTGGCCGGGTTCCTGCGCGACCCCGCCGCCGAGGTCCGCCACGCCGCCGCCGAGGCCGTGCTGTGGGACGGCGACCGCCGCTGGCCGCTGGCCCGGACCCCGGTCCGCGAGGCGCTGGCCGACCCGAAGCTGGCCGCCGACGGGCCGCTGTTCGTCGGCTCCGCGGGCCTGCCGGCCGCCGCCGTCGCCGACCTGATGGCGTGGGCCGAGGAGCGGCCGCCGCTCGGCACGCGGGCGGTGCTGACGCTGGTCGAGCAGTACCACCGCGGCATGGCCGACGGCGGCCGCCCCGAACTCCCCAGCGAGCTGGCCCAGCTGATGCTGGCCTCGGAGACGCCGACCGGGCTGCGGGTCGAGCTGGCGGCGCTGCTCCGCGACCACCACCGGCTGACGCCGGACCTGCTGGACCGGATGACGAACATGGACCAGCCGGCGCCGATGCGGCTGTTCGCGGCGGAGGTGATGCTGCGGGCCGACCCGAACGACGCCGACGGCATCGACGTGCTGCGCGGCCTGGCCCGGCACCCGAACCGCGAGCTGGCGGTGCAGATCGGCGGCATCCTGCAGAACGTGTTGGGCCTCGACCTGGGGCTCGTCGCGGGCGGCCCGCTGCCGGCGCCGGCGAGCAAGGCGGCGGCCGAGGTGGCGCGGAAGGTGCTCGGCTGGGCGAACGGCCAGCGGCCGGACGGCCAGCGGCCGACGCCGCCGTCGCGGCCGGGCCTGGCGGGCCTGCGCGAGACGAACTTCGTCCCGCCGGCGTCCGCGGAGCGGCCGCGGGTGTTCTGACTCGCCGGTTGTGTGCCCGCGGATTTCGGCCACCTCGTTAGGCCGGGGCGCAAGCCCCGTCGGGCTCTCGGAGCCGACGGGGCTTGCGCCCCGGCCTAACGGCTGATCGCCCCAACCCGCAGGCACACCCGCCGCCGGGCGGCCGGGGCCGCCCCGGGCCGCTATCATGTCCTGCCCAGCCTCCCTCGCGTGACGCCGTTCGAGCCGCCCGCCCGGGTCGCGGGACCGGGCCGAGCGGGGTTCCACCTATGGCCGTCGTCGTCAGCCGCGGGGCGTTCGTCCGCTCCACCGCCAACGCCCTCGGCGTCGGCAAGCTCCACACCGGCGGCGCCCACCCCGTCATCGAGTACTTCGTCGGCCCCGGCTGCGCCCCCGTCACCGAGACGGTCGCGCCGTCCACCGTCCGGGCCGTCACGCTCGAAAGTGAGACGCGCGTCTACCAGCAGTTGCCGGACGGCGTGTCGTGGCGGGCCGGGCGGGCGCTCGCGTCGCACTTCGCCGACTACGTCGTCCGCTTCCCCAACTCGCAGAAGCCGGAGCTGGTGCCGGCCGTGGAACTGTACACCCGCTGCGAGCTGCCGCGGCCCGAGCCGCACGTCTTCCTCGCGGCGCGCATCACGGAAACGCCGCACTGGCAGGAGCGCCGCGCCGGCTTCGTGCAGGCCGTCGTGGAGCAGCGCCGCGCGTGCGCCGGCCTCACGGGGCTGCTGTCGTCGGTGATCGACCTGGAGCCGCACCAGGTGGAGGTGGTCCGCCGCGTGCTGCAAGACCCGGCCCAGCGCTACCTCCTCGCGGATGAAGTGGGCCTCGGCAAGACCATCGAGGCCGGCGTCATCATCCGCCAGTACGTGCTCGACCGGCCGACCGACCACCGCATCCTGATCCTGGTTCCGGGCCACCTCGTGCGGCAGTGGGAGGCCGAACTCTCGCACCGCTTCCGCCTCGGGCCGTTCCTCGGCAAGTCGGTGCGGGTGCTGCCGCACGACACCGACTTGCCGAAGGGCGAAGAGGCGGGGCTGGTCGTGGTGGACGAGGCGCACCAGCTGGCGCGCTGGGTGAGCGAGCCGGCCCGCAGCGCGGCGCGGAAGCGGTTCGAGGCCATCCGCACGCTCGTCACCGACCCGCGCACCGGGCTGCTGCTGCTGTCCGCGACGCCGACGCTCCACTCCGACGAGACCGGCTTCCAGGCGCTGCTCCACCTGCTCGACCCGGTGGTCTACCCGCTCGGCGACCTGGACGGCTTCCGCGAGCGCCTCGGCACCCACGAGCGCGTCGCGCAGCTGTACCACCTGTTTCGCCCGGACGAGGAGGGCGGCTACCTCGAAACCGCGCTCGACCAGCTGCTCGACGCCTTCCCGAAGGACGCGCGGCTGAAGGAGCTCGGCAAGGCGCTGCGGCCGCTGCTCGCCTACGGGAAGGCGGCCGACGACCCGCAGCGTGTGGACGCCGTACGCGCCGTCCGCTCGCACGTCTCGGAGGCGTACCGCCTTCACCGCCGGCTGCTGCGCAACCGCCGCGCCGACGATCGCGTGTCGGGCCTGCTGCCCGGTCGGCTCGGGCTCGTCCGCTGGAGCTACACCGACCCCGAGACGCCGCCGCTGGTGGCGCTGCTGGAAGCGTGGCGGAAGGCGGCGGCCGGCGCGGCGAAGAAGCCGGCCGAGTTCGGCCGCCTGTACGCGCTGTTCGCCGAGGCGCTGGCGTGCGACCCCGAGGTGCTGGCGTCGCTGGTCGGCGTGCGGCTCGGCGAGGACGCGGACAAGTCGCTGCGGCTCACCGCCGCGGACCAGCGCTTGCTCGCCGAGTTGCCGCACTTCGCCGGCGAGGAGAAGCTGCTGACGAAGCTCCAGGACGCCGCGGGCGACGCCGACCCGACGCCGCGCATCGCCGCCGTCGTGGCCGGGCTCGACCGCGCGTTCGCACTGCCGAAGACGCAGGTGACGCGCGCCGTCATCTTCGCCAGCCAGCCCGCCGCGGCCGACGCCGTGTTCGACGCCGCCGCCAAGCGCTGGCCCGGCCAGACGCTGCGCCACGGCGTCGCCGGGTGGCAGCACTTCCTGACGAGCCAGACGTTCCGCGTGCTGGTGTGCGACGCGGCCGCCGAGGAAGGCCTGAACCTGCACGGCCGCGGCACCGTGCTCGTGCACTACGACCTGCCGTGGTCGCCGAACCGCGTCGAGCAGCGCGTCGGCCGGCTCGACCGCTTCGGCGTCGCCACGCCGGTTCGCTCGGTGGTTCCCGTCGCCAACGGTGATCCCGTTGCGGCGGCCGTCGCGGACTACCTGGAACTCGGCTACCGCGTCTTCGAGCGCTCCGTGGCAGCGTTGCAGTACGTGACCGAGGAGGAGCTGGCGGCGCTGCACCCCGCGGCGCTCGCCGAGGGGGCCAGCGCAATCGCTGCCGCAACGACGCGGCTCGGCGGCGACGAGGGCGTCGTCGAAACGACGCTGCGCGACATCCAGGTGCTCGACGAGCTCGACGCCGTGGAGGCGCCGCCGGGGCACGAAGGCTTCGCCGAGGCGCTGCGCGAGACGGACGCGACAATGGCCGCCGAGTGGCAGGCCGCGACGCACACGTGGGTCGGCGAGACGCTGCAGTTCGCCCGGCGCGGCGAGGGCGGCGCCGACACCGGCGTGTGGCGCTACCAGTTCCGCCGGCCCATCGGCGAGGGCGGCCCGGCCACGCTCATGCCGACGGGCCGGCTCGTCCGCCACTTCGCGCACATCCTCGACACCGACGACGAGCGCTCCACGCCGAACGCGCCGCTCACCTACGCGCTGACGTTCGACCGCGTCCGCGCCCAGCGCGAGCGGGTGGCGCTGGCCCGCGTCGGCGACCCGTTCGTGTCGTCGCTGGTGGACTACGTCGGGTGGGACGACCGCGGCGCGGTGGCGGCGATGTGGCGCTACCGGCCGAAGGGCCGCTACGCCAAGCCGGCCGAGGTCGCCTTCCGGTTCGAGTTCGTCGTCGAGTGCCCGACCGACGACGCGGGCGCCGCGTTGCCGAAGGGCGGGAGCGTGCCCGCGGTGCGCCGCCAGGCCGACTGGGTGTTCCCGCCCTTCACGCTGTCGGTGTGGCTGGATCAGGATTTGGAGGTGATCGCCGACGGCGCCGCGAAGGCGGCGGTGCTGGCCGAGCCGTACGAGAAGCGGAAGCGGCCCGACGGCGGCCGCGACTTCAACCTGAACGCCGACCGGTGGGCGGCGCTGCTGCCGCACTTCCCGCGGGCGGCGTGGGCCAAGACCGTGGAGCGGGCGCGGAAGGCGGCCGAGCAGGCGGTGCGAAAGTCGGCGCGGTGGAAGGACGAGATCGCGGCGCGGAGTGCGGCGGCGAAGCGGGCCGCGGCCGACCGCGACGCGCAGACGGCGAGCCGGCTGGCGTTCCTGACGGGGCCGCAGAAGAAGCACGAGAAGGCGCACGCCGCGGCCGAGAAGGCGGTGGCCGACGCGCTGCTGCGCGGCGTCGAGAAGCCGGCGGTGCGGCTGGACGCGGCGGGGGCGGTGTTCCTGGCGAGCTGGAACCCGTTCCTGGACGGCGACGATTGACAACCCACGGATGGCGCATGACCGACCCGCAACCCGACCCGTGTTCCGCCGACGTGTTCGCCGCGCTGCTCGCGCCGGGCGGCGCCGTCGTGGCGCTCGTCGGCCCTGGTGGGCCACAACTCCTGGACTGGCTCGAATCGCAGCTCGGCCCGACGTACCACGTCGCCCGCGGGTTGGGCTTCCCCCCGCCCCCGGCGCCCGACGAAGCCGAACTGCTGGACGCCTTCCGCGCCGCGCTCCAACAGCGCACGGCCGACGCCCGCACCGCCTGCGAGGCCGCGGCGGCGCGCGGCGAACGGCCGCAGGCCGACGAGCGCGCCGTCGCCGAGACGCACGGCGACGGCCTGGTGGCGCTCCTCGACGGGCCGACGAAGGACGCGCTGTTCCGCGACACGCCGCGCCGCCGGAGCGTGTTCCGGCAGCTCCTTGCGGGCGAAGCGGCGGAGTTCGCCGCGGCCGACTTCGAGTTCGCCGACGTGAACTCGGCCCGCCTCGCCGACCCGCGGGCGCAGCGGTACGTCGCCAAGCTGAAGACGAACCTGCAGGGCGAGCGCGCCGCCGCGGCCGCGCTGATGAACGCGGCCCGGCCCGCGCCGCCCGACCCGCTGGCCCGCCTGCGCGAGGAACTGGCCCGCGCCGGCCGCGAGCTCGTGGTCCTGCTCGACGAGCCTGAGCCGGGCGCGCTGGACGCGCTCGCCGCGACCGACGGCCCCGGCCGTTGCGCCGTCCGCGTGGCGCTGACGCCCGCGGGCGCGCCCCCGGCGGGGGCGACGGTGTTCACGCTCGGCGCGACCGTCGAGCCTGAGGCGGCCGAGCCGGAAGCCGTGGCCGTCGAACCCGCGGTTGTCGAACCGGAACCGGTGGTCGCGGAGCCCGTGGTGGTGGACGCGCGGCTGGGGGCGGTGGCGGTTCTGCTCGGCCGGCTGCCGGTGCCGGCGCCCGACGACGTGGTCCGGTTCCTGGCCGCGGCCTTCACCACCGGCGCGGAATTGGAGTTGCTGACGCCCGGCGTGCTGGAGTGGCTGCGGGCGCACGGTGTGACGACGGGCCTTCGCGTCCGCGCGGGGTGACGGCCGCCGTCTCCCTTGGTCATTGGTGGGTCATTGGTCCTTGGTCATTAGCGAACGCAGCCGCCACCGCAGCAGCCCGAACCGCCGCCGCGTGTCCGCCGTCGTCACCGCGCGCCACAGCGCCCGCCGGCTCCCCACCAGCACCACCAGCTTCCGCCCGCGCGTCACCGCCGTGTACAGCAGGTTCCGCTGCAGCATCACGTAGTGCTGCGTGCTCACCGGCACCACCACCGCCGGGTACTCGGCCCCCTGGCTCTTGTGGACGCTGATGGCGTACGCCAGCTGCAACTCGTCCAGGTCGGCGAAGTCGTAGGCCACCTGCTTGCCGTCGAAGTCCACGGTCAGCGTCTGGTCCACGGCGTCGATCGCGGCGACGCGGCCGATGTCGCCGTTGAACACCTCGCGCTGGTAGTTGTTCCGCACCTGCATCACCTTGTCGCCGGCGCGGAACGTGCTGTCGAACTTCTTCGTCTCGATCGTGCCCGGCTTCGGCGGGTTCAGCGCCTCCTGCAACACGCGGTTCAGGTTCAGCACGCCGAGCTCGGTCTTCACCTGCGGCGTCAGCACCTGCACGTCCTTCAGCGGGTCGAGGCCGAACGCCGCGGGGATGCGCGTCGTCACCGCCTGGCGGATGCGGTCGATCACCGCCTCGGGCGCGTCCGCCTCCACGAAGTAGAAGTCGCCCTTGCCGGCCGGCGCCGACTCGGGCTGCTCGCCGTGGTTGATCGCGTGCGCCGCGCGCACGATCCAGCTCGCCCCGGCCTGCCGGTGCACTTCCGTGAGCCGCGCCACCGGCAGCACCTTCGACTCGATCAGGTCGGCCAGCACCGAGCCGGCGCCGACGGACGGCAGCTGGTCCACGTCGCCGACGAACACGACGGCCGCGAACGGCGGCACGGCGCGGAGGAGCTGGTTCATCAGCACCACGTCCACCATCGACACCTCGTCCACGACGAGCACGTCCACGTCGAGCGGGTTCTCCTTGCCGCGCCGGAAACCGCCGATCCCGGGGTCGAACTCGAGCAGCCGGTGAATCGTCTTCGCCTCGCGGCCGGTCGATTCGGCGAGGCGCTTCGCGGCGCGGCCGGTCGGCGCCGCCAGCAGCACGCGCAGCGACTTGGCGGACACGATTTCCAGGATGGCGCGCACGATCGTGGTCTTGCCCGTGCCGGGGCCGCCGGTGACGACCATGAGCTTGTGCGACACCGCCTCCGTGACCGCTTTTCGCTGGCTGTCGGCGAACGTGATGCCCATCTGCGCCTCGGCCCACCCCAGCGCCGCGGTGTGGTCGGCGGTGCGGAGCGGGTGCGCCCCCTTCGCCAGCGCCGCCAGCTGCCGGGCGACGCCGAACTCGGCCAGGAACAGCGGCTTCAGGTACAGCAGGTGCTCGTCGCCCGGCACGCCCGCGGCCTCGTCGGGGTCGTAGCCGGTGTCCTTCGTCACGAGCGCCACGCTGTCGCGGACGATCTCGTCGGTGACGCGCAACTGCTCGACCGCGTCGCGGATGCCGTCGGGCGGGATCTGCGTCAGCGCCTCCGCGGCCTGCGTCGCCAGCTCCTCCGGCAGGCCGACGTGGCCGTCGGACTGCGCCTCGCCGAGGACGTGGCGCACCGCGGCCTGCGCGCGGAACGGCGAGTCGCGCGGCAGGCCGAGTTTCAGGGCGAGCGCGTCGGCCGTCTGGAAGCCGACGCCCCAGATGTCGGTGCTGAGGCGGTACGGGTTCCGCTTCACCACCTCGATGGCGTTCTCGCCGTACTCGCGATAGATGCGCACCGCCCGCGCGGTGCCGATGCCGTAGCTGTGGAGGAACACCATGATCGACCGCACCGCCTGCTGCTCGCGCCAGCTGTCCCGAATCTTCTCCACGAGCTTCGGGCCGACGCCCTTCACCTGCGTCAGGAACGTGGGCGACTGGTCGATCACTTCGAGCGTCTTGTCGCCGAACACGTCCACGATGCGGCGGGCGAAGCCGGGGCCGACGCCGCGGACGAGGCCCGAGCCGAGGTACTTCACGATCCCTTCGGCGGTGTGCGGGGGCGTGGCCTTCAGGTTGTCGGCCTTGAATTGCAGGCCGAACTGGCGGTCGGTCACCCACTTCCCCGCGGCCTCGACGTACTCGCCGGCCACCGGGTGCTGCATCTCGCCGACGACGGTCACCAGCTCGCGCTGGCCGCGGGCGCGGACGCGCAGGACGCAGTACCCGGTGTCGAGGTTGTGGAACGTGATCCGCTCGATCACGCCGCTGAGCTGTTCCGTCATGGTGGCCCGTGGACGGTGCGCGGGGTTGTTCCGTTGCCGCCTGCGGCTCAGCGCTGGGCAGCGCTGAGCCGCAGGCGGCAACGGAGCCAAACCCCAACCCCCCGACGATACCCGCTCCCGGGGAATTGTCCAACCGGGTAGCGGCCCCTACTCCTGCACTGATGCGCCCATTCCTGCTCCTCGGGTACGCCGCCGCCCTCGTCGGCGGCACGTACCTCGCCTACCGGCCCGTCTTCGACTCCGGCTTCGCCCTCGTCCAGGCCGAGACCGGCGACGGCATGCTGAACCACTACCTCCTCGAACACTCCTGGCTCAGCCTCGCCGACCCCGGCTACGCCGGCACGCTCACCCGGCCGCCGTTCTTTCACCCGGAGCGGTGGGCGTGGTGGTACTCCGAAACGCTGATCGGCGCCGCGCCCATCTACTGGGCGCTCCGCACCGTCACCGACGACCAGCTGGCGTACTCGTGGTGGATGATCGCCTGCTCGGCGCTGAACTTCGTCAGCTTCGCGGTCGTCGCCCGGCGGCTCGGCTGCGCCCACGCGGCGGCGGCCCTCGGCGCGGTCGGGTTCGCGTTCCTCGCCGTCGTGACCGAGCAGCAGAAGCACCAGCAGCTCATCCCGCGGTTCTGGATGCCGCCGGCCGTGTACTACGCCTGGCTCCTCGGCTCGGCCCCGTCCGCGCGTGCCCTCGGCCGGATGCTCGCGTGCCTGGCGCTGCAGGGCGTCACGTGCGTGTACACCGGCTGGTTCCTCGGCGTCGGGCTGGTCACCTTCGTGCCGCTGGCGGCGGTCCTCACCCCCGGCGGCCTGCGGAAGCTGCTCACGTTCGCCCGCACCGAGTGGAAGCCGGCGCTACTCGCGGCGGCGCCGGGGGTCGCGGCGCTGGCGGCGTTCTTCGCCCCGTACCTGCTGGTGAACCGCGGCTACTCGCGCGCCTACTTCGACACGCTGTACCTCACCCCGTCGGCGGCCGGGTGGCTGACGCCGGCGAAGGGGACGCTGTGGTCCGGGCCGGCCGAGGCCGTGCTGCCGGTCGTGTCGTTCGAGTGCTGGCTGTTCCCCGGGTTCGCCGCCGTCGCGCTGCTCGTCGCGGCCGGGTGGTGGGTGCGGCGCGAACCGCACGCGCCGGGCCGGCCGCTGGCCGCGGCGTGCCTCGTCACCGCGGTCGTGTGGGCCGTGCTGTGCTCGCGCGTCGGCAGTACGTCGCCGTGGGCGCTCGTGCAGTACGTTCCCGGGGCCGGGGCCATCCGCTGCGTCAGCCGGGTGGTGCTGCTCGTGGACCTGTTCGCCGCGCTGGCCGTGGCCGTGTGGTTGACGCACGCGCTCGGGAGGCTGGGTGGGCGGTGGCGCGCCGCCGCCGCCGTGGCGGGGCTCGTCGTGGTCGTCGGCGCGGAGCAGCTGGGGCACGAGCCGCCGCTGACGCTCCGGGCCGACTACTACCCCGCGGTGGATTTGTGGGCGGAGCGGCTGCGCGGGGCGGACGCGGCGTACGTCGTGCCGCGGCCCGGGTTCTCGCAGGAGTACGAGGAGGTGTTCGCCATGTGGGTCGGGCTGCGGGCGAACGTGCCGGTGGTGAACGGCTACTCCGGCCGCCACCCGGCCGGCTTCCCGCTCGAGTACGCCGCGGAGGTGACCGACCCCGACGCCACCGTCCGCGACTGGCTGACGGGGCGGTTCCGCGGCCGGGTGGTCGTGATCGACCGCGCCGACCCGGGCCGGCGGCGGGAGCTGGTGATCGAGTAGTTCCGCCGCCGCTTGCGGCGTAGCGCTGGGCAGCGATACGCCGCAAGCGGCGAAATTCCGTGCCCCCGATTTGACTTCCCCGAACGGGAGTTTACGACTTATACGCCCATTCACTACTCACATCCCGGAGCCCGTCATGCCCCCGTTCGAGGTCCGCGTCCTGCCGATCGCGCAACTCCAGCCCGCCGCGTACAACCCCCGCAAGCCGCTGAGCCCCGCGTCGCCGGCGTACCGCAAGCTGAAGGCGAGCCTCGCCGAGTTCGGCCTCGTCGAGCCGCTCGTGTGGAACGAGCGGTCCGGCCGCGTCGTCGGCGGCCACGCCCGGCTGCGCATCCTGAAGGACCTCGGGTACGCCGAGGTGCCGGTGTCGGTGGTGCGGCTCGACGACGCGCGGGAGAAGGCGCTGAACGTGGTGCTGAACAACCAGGAGGCGCAGGGCCGCTACGACCCGGCGAAGCTCGCGGAGCTGCTGGAGGGCCTGACCGGCCTGCCGGAACTGGCGATGACCGGGTTCGACGAGTCGGCCCTGGCGGCGCTGCGGCTGGAGCCCGTCGGGGCGGAACCCGCCGCGGACGCCGACCCGGACCGCGTCGAGGTGACGCTGGTGACCGACGCCGGCACGTGGGACGCGCTCGGCCCGCGGGTGGACGAGCTGGTGGCGGAGTTCGACCTGGTGACGCACGTCCGCCGCGGGGCGGGGGCGTAGTCAGCGCGGCCGGCCGGTGGGGGCGTCGAACCGGGCCCCGGCCAGGTCGATTGCCGGCGTGCCGAGGTTCGTCGGCCGGCTGAACAGGACGGCCCGCCGGTCGGCCGCCTGCTCGGCGTTCGCCGTGCCGCGGTCCAGCGTCATGTCCATCTCGAACTTCGGCTCCTCCCACTTCAGCACGAGCCGCGTCGGGTACTGCGTCACCGCCCGCTTCCCGTCCGCGGTCACCCCCGCCGCGATCGTCTCGGCCGAGCGGATTTCGGCGGTGGCGATGGCCGCGCGCTTGGCGTCGCGCAGAACGTGCCGCTTCACCTGCGAGCGGTTCCCCGTGGCCGGCTCGCCGTCGAAGACGATCTCCTTGCGGACCGGCACGCCGTTCGGCGCCACCGCGTTCCAGCCCAGGGTGTAGGTCCGCTCGCGGTCGTCCACCTTCACGTCGTACTGGCCGCCCTCCGGGAGCTTCGTCATGCCGAGCGCCTGCATCACCCAGTCGGGCTCGAACGGCATGCCGCCGGGGATCTTGGCCCGGCCGCTCTCGAAGTCGGAGTGCGAGGCGTACACGAACAGCGGCTCGCCGGCGCCGCCGGTGTACACCCAGAACTGCTCGGGGTTCGAGCCGAGGTCGATCTTGCCGGCCATCTTCCCGCCGGCGATCAGGCGGAAGCAGCGCGGCTGGGCGGCGGCGAGGTTGCCCTCCAGGCTGACCGAAATGGGGATGCCCTTGCCGGACACGCGCATCCGCACGTCGCTGTACTCGACGGACTGGAGCGCGTCGGCCCGCTGGTTGACGAACCGGACGAACTCGGACGCCGGCCGGTCGGGGAGGCGGCCGCCGGGCGTGGGGCGCGGCTGGCCGACCTGGTCGCGCCACTCGCGCATCCAGTTGCACCCGACGGCCGGGCACAGGAGGGCCGCGGCGACGAGGAGCCGGAGGTCGCGCACGCACATGGGCCGCTCTCCTGTCACTGCCACCCGAGTACCCGGAACACTTCGGCCTGCACGGCGGCGACCTGCGCGTCGGTCAGGTGCGGGTCGGCCACGTGGTGGACGGCGCCGCCGCGGGCGTCGCGGACGACCACCACGTCGCCCCCGGCCGCGTCGCGGACCGCGTCCTCGAACTTGAACCGCTTCCGCCGCATCAGCAGCAGCGCCGCCACGTACCGGAAGTTCAGCCCGTCCGGGTCGGCGGTGCCGGCCAGGCGGTCGAAGGCGTCCACGAGCACGTCGTCGTTCACCACCGGCTTCCGCGGCTTGTCGGCCGCGGCCGGCACCTTCCCCGCCCAGTAGGCCACGACCCCGGCGGGCGGCCCGGCCCAGGCGTCGGCGGCGGTGTCGGTGCGGACCAGCTTGCCGGCGTCCTCGCGGAGCACGGCGTAGAACCGGTCGCCGGGCTTCAGCTCGCGGCCGGTCGCGGCACACGTCCGGGCCGGCCCCTGGATGTCGTACTCGGTCATCGCCCGTTCCATCGTACTCCGCGACTCCGGCCTGTAGCCGCGCCCACCCGCGTCAGCGCGGCGGGGCAGTGGGCCGGGCGGGTGAAGCTGTAGCGGTCGGGGGGGACAGGACGGCGTCCACCTGCTCCCGCACCAGGTACCCCGTCTCGGCCCCGACGCCGGCGAACACCCACCGCACCACCCCGTCGCGGTCCACCACCACGAACCGCGGGAACGTCTCCACCCCGTACAGGTCCGCCGCCGAGGAGCCGTCGTGAACCGGGACCGTCAGCCGCCGCCGGGCCACGTCCTTGGCCGCGAGCGCGGGGTCGGCGAAGACCGCCAGCGGGGCCACGGCCACCCGGCCGGGCTCGCGCTTGGCCAGCGCGTCGGCCACGCACAGCGACAGCTCCGCCGTCTCCTGGCCGGGCATGAAGAAGACCAGCACGACCGCCTTGCCGCGGTGCGCCGCCAGGCGGAAGTCGCCGGCGCGGAAGTCGGGCGCCGGCCGGCCCACCTCGGCCCGCGGCACGGGCGCCACGGCCGCGGCGGGAACCAGCACCGGCGCCGGCAGCGCCTCGCCGCGGCGGGCGGCGTCGAGCCGGCGGCGGACGGTCTGCGCCGCCTCGCGGTACGGCGTGCCGGGGGCGGTGTCCTTCAGGAACTCGTCGAGCCGCGCGAGCCGCGCGGCGAACGGCTGCGGCCCGAGCCGCACCGCCTCGCGCATCAGCGGCTCGGCCTCGGCGCCCATCGCGTAGGCCGTTTCGACCTCGGCCCGGTAGCGGGCGAACGTCGGCCCCTGCAGCCGGGTGTGCGTCCGCAGTTCGTACTGCGTTTCGACGCGGATCGCGTCCGCGGGGTTGAGCCCGTCGCGGTGGCGGACCACGCGGTGAACGCGGCGCGCCGAGCCGTCGGCGGTCGAGGCCCACACGGTCTCCGTGCGCTCCCACGCGGTGACGGCGCCCTCCGGCCGGTCCCACGTCGCCGACTTCTGCACGCCGCGCAGCTCGACGCAGCGCTCGTTGCTGACGAACTTGACCTGGCCGGTCTGCCAGCTGATGTCGGGCCGGCCGTGCTCCGCGGTGGTCCAGGTGTCGGCCCGGCCGCGCGGCGGGAAGGCGCCGAGCTCGACGGGGGCAAAGGCGTCGAGCGGCGGCGGCGGCAGGGCGCGGCCGGGCGTGTCCGGCGCGAACCGCAGCGGCGCCGGGCCGGTCGGCAGGAGCAGGTGCGTGGTGCCGTCCTCGTGGATGCGCACGAGGTCGAGGCGGGCGACGGGCGGGTTGCGGTCGTCGCCGCGGAGCAGCGTGAGGACGGCGGCGTCGGCCCGGCCGGGGAGCTTTTCCAGCACCAGGACGCGGACTTCGAGCTCGTGCTCGCGGCGGAAGCGGGTGCCGGGCCGGTCGATGCTCTCGCGGACGGTGCCGGCGTAGACGTACTCGGCGCCGCGCTCCAGGGCGGGGCCGGGGGCGGCGGGGGCGAGCAGCGACAGCGAAAACAGTCCGGCGAACACGGGCGCCTCCGGCGGGCGGCACGGTATACCGCGCCGGCCGGCGGACGCAACCGCAGTCGGGAGGTGGGTAAGCGGGGCAGGCTGGAGCCCGCCGGCGGTCAGCGGAAGGCAACCGCCGCCAGCCGCCGCAGCTCGGCGGCCACGTCCGCGCCCTCGTAGAAGGACAGCCACCCGCGCACCGCCCGCGCCTCGCCCGGCGGGCAGTCTTCGACCACCGGGTCGGCGTGGACGCACGGGCACGGCGGGTTCCCCCACGCCCGCCCGCACCGCTCCCAGCCGGTGACGACCCAGCGCCGCCCGGTCGCGTCGCGGCACGCGGCGAACGGCGCGGCCAGCACCTTGTTCTCGTTCGTCCGCGCGTCGAAGCCGGTGAGCCCGGCGAGCATCACGCACATCTGCACCCGCAACCCCGTCAGCTTCTCCGCCGACCCGTTCGCCACGCGAAACGTCATCCGCACGCCGTCCGCGCCCGGCGCCACCGTCGCGGTCAGCGTCACCTTGTTGGGGAACGTGCGCTCCAGTGACAGGCTGCCGTCACGGCCGCGCGTCCACTCCAGCGGCGGCAGCGTCACGGTCCGCCGGTCCCAGGTGGTCGGGATGTGGGTGTGGGCGAGGTACAGCAGCTCGGGCCGCTTCGGCTCCGGCTCGAACCACACGGCCTCGGGCACGTCGGCGACCGCGTACCCGCCGCCGGGCCACGGCGCGAAGACGCTCGCCTTCGCCTCGCGCTGCGGCCGGATGGCCCCGTCGCGGAAGCCGATTCGGGGGTGCCGCCCGCCGGGGTACGGCAGCACGAGCAGCCGGTCGCCCGCCTTCCGCTCCGGCGCCGGGCCGAGCTTCAGCCGCGCCGCCGCGGCCGTCACCTCGTCGGCGGTCAGGCCGAGTGCGGCACCCGCCTCGGCCGGGGTGAAGCGGTGGTGCGTCAGCGCGTTGTCCAGCCAGTACCGCAGGTCGGCGTCGTCCTTCGCGGGGCGGGCGTTGCCGCCGTCGGCCTTCCGCTCCAGCAGCCGCTTGCGGTCCTCGATCACGCCGAACGGGTCGGTCGGCGTCACGCCCGCGTCCACGTAGCGGGCCAGGTCGCGCATCGCGATCACGGTGTACCGCTCGTCCGCGAGGTGCTTCAGGAACGCCTCGAACGTGTCGGCCTTCGTGCTGACCCAGTCGTGCGCCGTGTCCGGGACGCCGTGGAATTGCAGCACGGCGATCTTGCCGCCGCGGGCCTGCGACACCGCCGCCTTCAGGTCGTCGAGCGTCCAGTGCGGGCGGGCGTCGCCGGCGGTCGGCACCAGCAGCGGGTGGTCGAGGCCCGGCTCGTAGGCGAAGCCGCGGCCGTCCTTGTACGGGTGCTCGGGGCTGCCGCCGCGGCGCGCGAAGCGGATGCCGTGCTCCTTCAGCACCGCCAGCGCGTCGCGGCTGATCGCGTTGCCGGGGTACGCGAAGCTGACCGGCTTCGGGATGCCGTGCTTCTCGCACAAGGCGTCGATGCCGCGGAGCTGGGCCGGCAGGTCGCGCAGCGTCTTGTCGGTGACGGACGTGTGCCCGAGGGTGTGGTTGCCGACCTCGAAGCCGTCCGTGTGCAGCCGGGCCATCTCGGGCCAGCTCATGTAGTCGCGGGTGTTCGTGGCCGCGTCCCACCCCTGGGTGACGAAGAACGTCGCGCCGAAGCGGTGCTTTTGCAGCAGCGGCCGGGCCACGGTGAAGTGCGACTTGCTGGCGTCGTCGAAGGTGAGGACGACGAGGCGGTCGGGGATCGGCTCCAGGGCGCGGGCCGGGGCGGCGAGCGCGAGGAGTGCCAGGAGGGATCGGGTCACGGCGGCACCGGCCTACTTCTTGGGGTGGGCGGGGAGCTTGAAGTCGCTCTTGTCCGGGTGCTCGCTCTTCTCGCCGACGAGCACGCGGTACGGCGGGGCCGGGAGGCCGTCGATCTTCAGCTTGAAGGTGAGCGTCTTGGCGGTGGTCGCGGCCCGGAACACGGCCTCGTCGGTGGCGCCGTACGTCTTGAACTCGAAGTCGAAGCCCTTGCCGTCGGCCGTGGCCTTGAGCGTGTCGGCGACCCTGCCCCGGGCCTCCAGCTTGCCGGGCTCGACGGTCAGCTTGCCGTCGCAGCGGACGGTGCCGCTGAAGACCATGAGCACGTCCTTCTTGCCGGTGCTGTTCTCGGTGCTGCTGCGGAGGTGCCACTTGCCGTCGGCGTGCCAGATGCGGAACGCCCCGACGCCGCCGCGGGCGTCCTCCTTGGGGAAGCCGAACGGGTAGGGGTCGGCGGCGCTCGACCCGGCGGCGCACACGAGGCAACAGGCGGCGACGGTGGCGAAGACGTGACGCATGAGGGTATCGGACCACGCGGCGGCGGCGCCGGCAAGCGAAAAGCGCGGCGGCGCCGCCGCGTCACCGCTTCCGCGGGGTGAGGAACTGGGTCAGGTCGAGGCCGTCCTTCCCCAGATAAGCGTCGAGCGGCTCGACGCGGCCGCCGCGGGCGCGGACGCCGGCCAGCGCCTTCGTCATCTCCGCCCACCAGATCACGGATAGCGCGTCCGGGTCGCGGGCCTTCAGCGTGCGGTACGCGGCCAGCTGCGCCAGGAAGTCGTCGGCGTCGGCGCGGGCCTGCCGCACCTGCCCGTCGCGGAACACGAGCGCTTCCTGCTCGAACTTGTACTTCAGCGCGTCGGCCTGCCGCCGCCGCTGCTCGGCCTCCTGCCGGGCCTGGAACTCCTTCGTGCGGATGCCGGTCTGGGCCTGCGTCACCCGCTCGAAGTCCACCCGCACCTCGTCCGGCGGCGCCAGCCCGGCCACGCTGACGCGCTGCACCCGCACGCCGAGCCGCAGCCGGTCCACGCGCCCCGGCAGCCGCGCCATCACCCACGCGGGAAGCTCCGCGCTGCCGGTCAGTAGCGCCTCATCGACGCCGCGGCCGGCCGCCCACTCGGCCGCCGCCGCCTCCGCCTCGCGGGCCAGCTCCGCGTCCACGCGGTCCTGGTGGATGACGTAGTCGTCCAGGTCCTGGTCCGTCTCGCTGATGGCGTAGTCGACGACGAGGCTGACGTTGACGAGGTTCTGGTCGCCGGTGAGGAATTGCCCGGCGTCGGGTGCCTCGGAGGTGGCCCCGGCCTTCACCTGCCGCGCCGTGCGGACGGGGACGCGGTCCACGCGGTCGATCCCCCACGGCAGGCCGACCCACAGGCCGGGGTGCGGGCGGGCGACGACCTGCCCGAAGCGGCGGACGACGGCGCGCTCCTCCGGCCGCACCTGGGCGAGGCCGGTGAGGAGGTACGCGCCGAGCGCGAGCGCCAGCAGCAGGCGGGGGCGACGCATGGCGTCACGGGTACGGATTCGCCCGCGCCCGGCCACCGGTCCGGTGCCTTCACCCCGAAGGGGTGACAGCCCTCAGCCCAGGGCAAGGGTGCGCAGCACCCGCCGCCTTGGGTACGGGGTGCGAATGGCCGTGCAGGCTGAAGGCCTGCGAGCCGGCTCGCAGGCCTTCAGCCTGCGGGGGTGGTTTGCGGCGCGGACCCAGGGCGGCGGTCGCTGACGCTCCCTTGCCCTGGGCTGAGGGCTCCCAGGCCTTCGGCCTGAAACCGAGACCCGGCCACGGTTGCACCCCCGCCCGCGGTCGGCGATGATGCCCGCATGCGCCACCTCACCCTCGCCGCGCTCGCGCTCCTGGCCGCCGCCCCCGCCGCCGGCGCCCAGCCGCTCGACCGCCTGAAGTACAACCACCCCGGCCTCGTCACCGACCTCGGCGTCGGCCTCTGGGCGTGGCCGCTGCCGATGGACTTCGACGGCGACGGCGACCTCGACCTGGTCGTGAACTGCCCCGACAAGCCGTCGAACGGCGTGTACGTGTTCGAGAACCCGGGCGGCACCTTCCCCGTGTTCAAGCCCGGCAAGCGCATCAGCAAGGGCTTGCAGAACGTGCTCGTCAGCCACGTCGGCGGCGTGGCACGGGTGCTGTCGCCGGGCGTCGAGTACCCCGACTTCAAGAAGACCGGCCTCGACAAGGGCGTGAAGCTGCCGGCGGCCGCGAACCCGCACCCGAACAAGGTCCGCGGCAACTTCTGGCGCTACGCCGACCACGACGGCGACGGCGCCCTCGACCTCGTCATCGGCTCCGACGACTGGACCGACTACGGCTGGGACAACGGCTACGACGCCACCGGGAAGTGGACGCGCGGCCCGCTCCGCGGCTTCGTCTACGTCCGCCGCAACACCGGCACCACCGCCGCGCCGGTCTACGCCGAGCCCGCCAAACTCATGGCCGGCGACCGGCCCGTCGAGACGTTCGGCTGGCCGTGCCCCAACCTCGCCGACTTCGACGGCGACGGCGACCTGGACTTGCTGTGCGGCGAGTTCCTCGACGGGTTCACGTACTTCGAGAACGTCGGCACCCGCCGCGAGCCGCGCTACGCCCCCGGCCGGCGCCTCACGACGCACGCCGGCGCGCCGCTGACGATGGACCTGCAAATGATCACGCCGACCGCCCTCGACTGGGACGGCGACGGCGACGCGGACCTGATCGTCGGCGACGAGGACGGCCGCGTCGCCTGGATCGAGAACACCGGCCGCGTCCGGGACGGCCTGCCGGTGTTCCTGCCGCCGCGCTACTTCCGCCAGGAGGCCGACGAGGTGAAGGTCGGCGCCCTCGCCGCGCCGGCCGCGGTCGACTGGGACGGCGACGGCGACACCGACCTGATCGTCGGCAACACCGCGGGCTACCTCGAATTCCTGGAGAACCTGAGCGGCCCCGGGGTGGAGCGGCCGCGCTGGGCGGTGCCGCGCCGGCTCGACGCCGCGGGCCAGGTGGTGCGCATCCAGGCCGGCCCGAACGGCTCCATCCAGGGGCCGTGCGAGGCGAAGTGGGGCTACACCACGCTCACCGCCGCCGACTGGGACGCCGACGGCCTGCCCGACCTGGTCGTGAATTCGATCTGGGGTCGCGTCGTGTGGTATCGCAACGTCGGCACCCGCCGCGCGCCGAAGCTCGCGGCCGCGGAGCCGATCGAGGTGGCGTGGCGGGCGCCGCAGCCGACGCTGGCGTGGGGCTGGCTCCGCCCGCGCGGCGACGAACTGCTGACGCAGTGGCGCACCACGCCCGTGGCCGTGGACTGGAACCGCGACGGGCTCGTCGATCTGGTGATGCTCGACCACGAGGGCTATCTGGCGTTCTTCGAGCGGGCGCGCCGCGACGGCCGGCTCGTGCTGCTGCCGCCGGTGCGGGCGCTGTGCGACGCCGCCGGCGAACCGCTGCGGCTGACGACCGGCACCGCGGGCCGGAGCGGCCGGCGCAAGCTGTGCGTCGTCGATTGGGACGGCGACGGCAAGCTCGACGTGCTGGCGAACGGCGCGAACGCGCGGCTGTACCGGCAGGTGCGGGCCGAGCCGGGGCGCTGGTTGTTCGAGGACAAGGGCGACGTGGCGGAGCGGAACATCGAGGGGCACGACACGCACCCCGCGGCGGTGGACTTCGACGGTAACGGCGTTCCGGACCTGGTGATCGGCGCCGAGGACGGCCGCCTGTACTACCTCCGCAACCCGCGGACGCCGGCGGTGCCGTAGACGGAGCCTCACATCGCCCGGCGTGAACGACGCAGGGCTTGGCACATCCTGGAGTTGCGTCCGAAGACGACCCGCGGCTTCGATCCAATACTCATTTGTGGCATGGACTCAATTCGTGCCGCGACCCCCCGGGGGGGTCGGTGACACACAATGATCGCGGCCCGAGTGTCGGCCCGCGTACCCGGAACGTAACGGCCGCCGCGGCGCGGTTGCACCCCTTGCCCGCCCGGCGGATAATGACCGCAACTGGCCGGGCGAGCGCGCCTCCCCGGCCGGGCAATCATGGGTGACGGTCGAACCCCAGGAGGCCATCCGATGTTCCGCCTGTTCCGCCCCGCGGCCGCCGCAGTCGCGCTGCTGACGCTGAGCGGCGCCGCGCTCGCCCGCCAGGACGACGCCAAGAAGGCCGACGACCCGCCGCCGCGGTTCGACCCCAAGGAGGTCCGCGTCGGCCCGCCGCCGGAACTGGCGGCGCTCCGCGAGGCGGTCGAGTCCGCGGCCAAGAAGGGCGAGAACGTGGACGACGTGCGGGCCAAGCTGGAGGCGCTGGAAAAGGCGCTCGCCGGCAAGGCGTGGGTCCGCCCGCGCGAGGGCGACGCCCCCGTTCCCCCGCGCGCCGAGCCGCGGGCGGACCCGCGGCCGGACGTGCCGCGCGTGGCGCCGCCGGTCCGCCGCGACGGCGAGGCGCGGCCGGTGCCCGTGGTGCCGCGGCCCGACTTCCCGCGCCGCGGCGTCGGCGACCCCGACCTGGACGCCGTCCTGCGCGGGCAGGCGCTGCTGCTCAAGGCGGCGCAGCTGATGGCCGAAGACCCGAACAACCCCGAGCGGGCCGAGGCGCTGCGGCGGCAGGCGACCGAGCTGATGCGGCAGGCGCTGAACGACGGCCGCGGCGGGCCGCAGATTCCGCCGCAACTGTTCGAGCTGGCCTTCCCGCCGGTGCCCGGCGCCCGCGGCGGCAACGGCCGGCTCGGCGTCCGCGTCGAGCGGCTGGCCCCCGGCGTGGCCGAGGACCTGAACGTCCCGGCCGGCCGCGGCGTGATGGCCGCCGAGGTGCTGCCGAACACCCCCGCCGCGAAGGCCGGCGTGAAGGCCAACGACGTGATCGTCGAGTTCGCCGGCCAGCCGGTGACCGACGACCCGAGCGCGTTCGTGGCGCAGGTGCAGCGGGCGAAGGCCGGCGCGCCGCACGAGCTGGCGGTGATGCGCGACGGCAAGCGCGTGGCGGTCCGCGGCGTGGTGCTGCCGGCGGCCGACGGCGGTCTGATGGCCGACCGCGACAAGCTGTTCCGCGAGCTGGCCCCGATCGTCGGCCCCGACGGCCGGCCGCTGGTGGACGCCGCCCGCGAGCGGGCGCGGGACGGGGTCCGGTCCAGCGGCGTGACGGTCGAGGTGCGCGACGGCGAGGCGACGGTGACCGGCGAGGAGAACGGCGTGCGGTTCAACATCGTGGGCACGGTGGGCGCCGCGGGCCTGTCGCCGACGAAGATCGAGGTGACGGAGAACGGCCGGACGGTGTCGGCGGAGACGGTGGACGGCCTGCCCGAGCAGTACCGCGAGCGGGCGCGCCAGCTGCTGGGCCGCGTCCGCGCCGGCGGGCGGTGACCCCTGCCGCCGCTTGCGGCGGAACTTGCCGCACCCCGCGGCGCGGGATACACTTCCCCACCATGACGACGCCCCGCCACCACCGGCCCGCGCCGACCGCCCCCGCGGTCCTCGCCGTCGTCGTCGCAGTCGCAGCCGCAGCCCCGAGCTGACTCCGGCCCCGACCCGCGTTCGCACCCGAACCACCGTCGGCCCCGGAGTCACTCTCCGGGGCCGTTTTCGTTTCTCTCGAAGGACCCCGCCATGCCGCCGCTGCCGCTGTCCGACCGCTCCGGCCGGACCACCGACTCGCCGATCACCTTCTTCATCCAGAAGGCGCTCGAGACGCCCGGCCTCATCTCGCTGGCCGCCGGGCTCGTGGACGAGGGGTCGCTGCCGACCGCCGACGTGGCCGCCGCCGTCGCCGCCATCATGGCCGACCCCGCCGCCGGCCGCGCCGCGCTGCAGTACGGCTCCACCCAGGGGCTGCCGTCGCTGCGCGAGAAGGTGCTGCGCCACGTCTGCGCCGCCGACGGCGTCACGCCCGGTGACATCGGCCTGTCACCCGACGACGTGGTGCTCACTACCGGCTCGCAGCAGTTGCTGTACCTCCTCGGCGAGGCGCTGTTCGACCCGGGCGACATCGTGCTGGCCGAGGCGCCGTCGTACTTCGTCTACCACGGCGTGTTGCAGAGCCACGGCGTGCGCGTCGTGCCGGTCCCGATGGACGACGGCGGCCTGGACGTGGCCGCGCTCGACGCCAAACTCGCCGACCTGAAGCGCCGCGGCGAGCTGGGCCGCGTCAAGCTCGTGTACACGGTCGATTACTTCCAGAACCCCACCGGCCTGACGCTCGCCGCCGACCGCCGGCCGAAACTCGTCGAGGTGGTGAAGAAGTACAGCACGGAGCACCGCATCCTGATCCTGGAGGACGCGGCGTACCGCGAGCTGCGGTACACCGGCCCCGACCTGCCGAGCGTGAAGCGGTTCGACCCCACGAACGAGTTCGTGGCCTACGCCAGCACGTTCTCGAAGCCGCTGTCGCCGGGCCTGAAGCTCGGCTACGCGCTGCTGCCGTCGGACCTGGTGGCGCCGGTCCTGCACCTGAAGGGGAACCACGACTTCGGCTCGGCCAACCTGGCGCAGCACGTCGTGGACCGACTGTTGGCGTCGGGCGCGTTCGACCGGCACGTCGAGGAGCTGCGGCGGGTGTACCGGGCGAAGCGGGACGCGATGCTGGCGGCGCTGGACGCGGAGTTCGGCGACGTGCCGGGGGCGTCGTGGACGGTGCCGGGCGGCGGCCTGTACGTGTGGCTGACGCTGCCGCCGGGCGTGGACGCGGGGCCGGCCGGGCCGTTGGTGCCGGCGGCGCTGGAGGCGGGCGTGCTGTACGTGCCGGGCGAGTTCGGCCACGTCCCGGGCGAGGGCGGGGAGCTGCCGCGGAACGAGTGCCGGCTGAGCTTCGGCGTGGCGGACGCGGCCGGCGTGCGCGAAGGCGTGCGGCGGCTGCGGGCGGCGTACCGCACGCTGGAACGCGCCGGCGCCCGCGGCCTGGCGGCGGTTTGACAGCGCCCGGGCCGTCGGGTAGCCTTCCCCCCGGCGGCCGGGGAGTCACCAGACCGTGAGGTTCGACATGGCGCGGGTCACCGGCATCGGCGGCGTGTTCTTCAAGAGCACCGGCGACCACAAGGCCCTCGCCGCGTGGTACCAGACGTACCTCGGCCTCACGCTCGAACCCTGGGGCGGCGCCGTCCTCCGCTGGCCCGACGACACCGCCGACGACAAGGGCGTCACCGTCTGGCACGTCGCCAAGCCCGACACCCAGTGGTTCGCCCCCAGCACCGCCCCGTTCATGATCAACTACCGCGTCGACGACCTCGACGGCATCCTGGCCCAGCTCCGGGCCGGCGGCGTCGACGTGCTCAAGGGGCCGGACGCCGACTTCAACGGCCGCTTCGCCTGGGTACTCGATCCCGACGGCAACAAGGTCGAACTGTGGGAGCCGAAGGCGCCGCCGGCTCCGACTTCTTCCCCGACCTGAAAAACCCTCACGCCGCAGCCGAATCCACACTTTTCCGGCCGCACCGCGGTAGCGGCCGCGGCGGCGGGCCGATACAGTCGGGGGAACACGTCGCCCTGCGGTTCGCCCCCCCCGACCCTCTCGCGGGCACCCGCCATGACCGCGGTCCGAGACGCCCTCCCCCCGGCCGCGGCGCGGCCCGGCCACGGCATCGAATTTACCATGGCCTTCCAGCCGATCGCCGACCTGGAAGCCCGCACCGTGTTCGCCTACGAGGCGCTCGTCCGCGGCCCCGGCGGCGAGGGCGCCGCGGCGGTGTTCGACCTGGTCACCGAGTCCGCCCGCTACCACTTCGACCAGCGCTGCCGCACCAAGGCGCTGGCCCTGGCCACCCGCCTGGGGCCGCCCGCCGGGCTGTGCATCAACTTCCTGCCGAACGCCCTGTACCACACCGAGACGTGCCTGCGGGCGACCCTGCAGGCGGCCCGGCACTACGCCGTACCGCCCGACCGCATCATCTTCGAGCTGACCGAGGGCGAGGAGGTGGCCGACCTGCCGGTCGTGGCCGAGGCGGTCCGCGAGTGCCAGCGGCAGGGGCTGCGGATCGCCATCGACGACTTCGGCGCCGGACACTCGGGCCTGAACCTGCTGGCCGACCTCCAGCCGGACCTGATCAAGCTGGACATGGGGCTGTGCCGCGGCATCGACGCCAGCCGGCCGCGGCGGGCCATCGTCCACGGGGTGCTCGCGGCGTGCGCCGACCTGGGCATCGGCGTCATCGCGGAGGGGGTCGAGACGGAAGGCGAGCTGACGGCGCTGCGCGACCTCGGCGTTCGATACGTGCAGGGATTCCTGCTGGCGCGGCCGGCCGTGGAGTCGCTCCCGGAGGTGCGGTGGCCGGCGCACCACTAAGGCACGACCCGTACCGGACTTCGTGCCGGGGCGGTCGGGCGCGGGGCGGCGGTACTCCGAGCACGTCTACTGGGTCGAAGTCGAGCTCACCAACCGGTGAGGGCACGGCTACAAAATCGGAATCATACTCCGTCGACATCCGCGGCTCGGGCCTGGGATGCCGATGACTCTCCCGACCCCCCCGCGGAGGGGACGCCATGCCGGGCCTGACCGTGACCCACCTCGACCACGTCTCGGTGCTCGTCACCGACGTGGCGCGGAGCCGGGCGTTCTACGCCGGCCTGCTGGGGCTGACGGAAATCCCGAAGCCGCGCACGTTCGACTTCGTGGCCCTGTGGTTCGACCTCGGCGGCGGCCACACGCTCCACCTGCTGAAGAAGGACGCCCCGGACACGGAGAGTCCGCGGCACTTCTGCCTGCGCGTGACCGACGCCGCGGCGGCGCGGGCGCACCTGGCCGGCCTCGGCGTGCCGACGCGCGAGACGACGCCGATCCCGGGGGCCGATCGGTTCTTCGTGTCGGACCCGGACGGGAACCGGATCGAGGTGTTACAGTGGCTCACGCCCTACGACCCGGCGACGGCCGGCGCCGCGCGGCTGGACGAGGGGTGATCCGGTCGTGTCCCCCAACCCGCTCCCCGTCGTCGCGCGGTACGGCGCCCGCACCGCGGGGCTGAGGTGGGAACCCGTCGGCGGCGGGTTCAGCGGCGCCGCGGTCTGGCGCGGCACCGAACCGGACGGCACACCACGGCTCGCGCTGAAGGCGTGGCCGGCCGATTTTCCGCCGTCGCGCCTCGCCGCAATTCACGCCCGTGTCGCACTCCTCACACACCTGCCATACGTCCCGCGGGTGCACGCCACGCCCGGCGGCGATACCGTCGTCGTCGTCGCCGGCCGCGCCTGGGACTTGAGCTCGTGGGCCGACGGCGAACCGGAGCGGGGCGAGCCGTCGGCGGCGCGCGTGAGCTCGGCCGCGGCGGCGCTGGCGGCGGTCCACGCGGCGTGGCGCACGTCCGCGACCGGCCCGGCGCCCGCGGTGCTCCGCCGGTTGGGCGTCATCGCCGACTGGGACGCCAACCGCCCCGTCCCCGCCGGCCCGTTCGGCGACGCGGTGCGGCGGGCGCTTCGAACGCTACCGCCGTTCCTGGCCGTGGCGCGGTCCGCGCTGCAACCGTGGGCGGCGCGGCCGGTTCCGCTCCAGCCGTGCCTCGTCGACGTGTGGCCGGAACACGTTCGCTTCTCGGGGAATGCGGTCGTCGGGCTCATCGACTTCGGCGCCGTCCAGACCGACCACGTCGCCGTCGATCTGGCCCGCTTGTTCGGCGGGTTTCCCGGGCCGTCGCGGCTCGGCGCCGGACTCGCCGCCTACCGCGCTGCCGGCGGACGGTGCGACGAGTCCGACGCCTTCGCGCAACTGCTCGCCGACACTGGCGTGGCCTGCGCCGCGGCGGCGTGGGTGGCCCGCGGCGGCCCGCCGTCGGCGGCGCCGCGGCTGACCGCACTGCTGGACCGGCTGAGCCCGTAGCGCACGTCCCTTCGCGCCCGCCGATACCACCGGCCCCGCCGGCACAGTCCGCGGAATTCCCCGAACCGCAAATTTGACTCGTTCGGCGAGTGCTCTACGGTTCGGGCGTGAGTCGAACGCCGGCCCGGCCGGAACGGCTCGCCGCCCGTACCACCCCATCCCGCCTGCCGTGCGGGGGCGGGGGGACGGGAGCCACGCCGCCGGCGGCGACCTCGCCTCCAGCGAACACCGGAGAGGAGCCATGCTCGGCCGAATGACTCAGGCCGCGGTCGACTTCCTCAAAAAGGAAGACGGCCCCACGGCTGTCGAGTACGCGGTCGTCCTAGCCCTGATCGTCGCGGTGATCATCTCGGTCAGCGGGATCGGGAGCACGACGAACTCGACGTACGCGAACCCGAAGCTGCAAGATTCGACCAAGCCCGCCGGCTCGTAGCCGGCGGGCCGGCCGCCGCGGGCCGGGGAACCCGCGGCGGACGACGACCCCAGACCACAACCGACCACCACACAGGGAGACCGGACCATGAAGAACATCACCAAGAGCCTCGTCTCGTTCCTCAAGAAGGAAGACGGCCCGACCGCGGTCGAGTACGCCGTCATGCTCGCGCTCATCATCGTCGTCTGCATCGCCGCCGTGACCACGCTCGGCAGCAACGCCAACAGCACGTTCAGCTTCGTCGGGTCGGCCATCAAGCCGACCAGCGGCAGCTGAGTGCCCGGTCCCCCAAGCGCGACCACCGCGGGCCGGACCGGTTTTCGGCCCGGCCCGCGGCGCGTGTAGCGCGCCCCCGAATCGCCCGCCACTCGAGACCCCCAATGCCTGAGCTGCTGACCCCGCCGGCCCCGGCCGCCGCCCCGGCCGCCCACGACGACTCGCTCGGCATCGACCGCGAGTTCGTGCTGCACCTGGCCCGGATGCCGGCCCTGGCCCTCGTGTGGGTCGCCGCCGGCGCCGCCGCCCACCAGCTCTGGGCGCTGGCCTTCCCGACCACCACCAACTACGGCCCGCTCGCCGTCATCTGCGCCGGCATGATCCTCGCCGCGTTCATCGACGGGTGGGCGCTCAAGGTGCCGAACTGGGTCACCATGCCGCTGGTGCTCAGCGGCTGGATGCTCGGCCTGCTCCACGACCTGAACGTGCCGGTCGACGCCGGCACCGGCGGGTTCCAGATGTCGCTCCTCGGCACCGCCGTCGGCCTCGGCCTGCTGCTGCCGATCCTGCTGATCGGCGGCGTGGGCGCGGGCGACGTGAAGATGCAGATGGGCTTCGGGGCGTGGGTCGGCGCCTACTTCGGCGCCACCGGCCCGGCCGGCCCGGCCGACCTGACGCACCTCCACACCGCGGGCGTCGTGTTCTGGGCGTTCGCGTTCGGCGCCATCGCCGGCGGGGCGTTCGGGCTCGTCATGATCCTGATGCGGCGGAAGTGGGGGGCCAACGTTCACATGGTCCGCGAGATCTTCACCGACCTGCAGCTGATCGCCAGCGGCAGCCCCGGCGTCGCGTCGGACCGCGCCCAGGAGCGCCGCAAGATCTGGGACAAGCTGCCGTACGGCATCCCGCTGTGCGTCGGGTTCCTGCTGTACCTGGCGTGGGTGCTGCCGCTGGGCGGCTGACGCCGGCCGGCTGGAAACCGGCCCGACGAATCCGGCGTGACTCGCACGAGCGTTAACCTGGGCAAAGGCGGTACGGCCGGCCCGACTGCAATAACTGAAGAAACCGCACCCGCCCGGACGATTCTGAGGGCGGGGAAGCAAACCCCGCACGACGCGAAGGCCGGGAACATCCGCTAGGGTTGAGGGAGCCGCCACCCCGGGCACGACCCGGAACGGCGACCCAGCCCGGGCGACCGGCCGCGGTGCGGAGCGCTGACGAACACGGACGGGATAGCCCGCCCGCGCTCGTCTCACCCCTCGCGTGAGACGACCGGGCGGCCCGCCGCGGGTCCTGATTGTCTCCGAGGGGTGGCACCCATGAAGCAGAAGAACTTGATCCTGATGGTGGTGGCGGTCGGGTGCGGGCTCGTGGCCGCGTTCCTGACCAGCCAGATGAACGCAAAGCCGCAGGTCGAGACGGTCGACGTCGTCGTCGCCGCCACCGACATCCCCGTGGGCGTGGGGATCGGGAAGGAAGACCTGCAGAAGTACTTCAAGACCAAGAAGGTGTCCAAGGACGCCGTGCCGACCGACATCATCGAGTCGCCGGAGGAGGCGGTGGAGCGCCGGCTGTCGCGGCCGATCCGGGCCGAGGAGACGATCAGCCGCAAGGACCTGATGAAGGGCGGCATCCGCCTGCCCCCGGGCAAGCAACTGCTGACCCTCCAGCTGGACACCGCCCGCGCCGCCGCCGGGCTGGCCCAGCCGGGCGCCAAGGTGGACGTGCTGGCGTTCGTCTCCCTGAACAACAAGCTGACGGCCATGCCGATCCTGACCAACATGCTGATCCTCGCCGTCAACGGGCAGACCACCATCGACCCGAACACGCAGGCCACGGCGGTCAACACCGTGTCGTTCGCCGCCGACCGCAAGCAGGGGCTGGTGTTGGAGCTGGCGAAGGGCCGCGGGTGCCAGATGAGCCTCCTCCTCCGCAACCCGGACGAGGTGACCGACAACGACAAGAGCTTCAACATCGACGAGGTCATCACGCTGCTCCAGGACGACAAGAACCCGGCCGGCGTGGCCCTGGCCGGCGAGGGCGGGCGCAAGACCGACGCGGTGTCGCTGACCAAGCCCGAGACGCCGGCGCCGACCCCGGCCCCCGAGGTCGCCCCGACGCCGACGCCCAAGCCGGAGACCGTCCGCGTGCCGTACGCCCTGGTGGACATCAAGGGCGGCACCGAGCTGACGGCCGACCTGATCGCCGACGAGACGGTGTTCGGCACCCGCGAACTGCCGAAGGACGTGGCCGGCGACGCCGTCACCGACCTGAGTACGGTGGCCGGCAAGACGCTCCGCAGCGGGCTGGGCAAGGGCCAGTGGGTGACGCCGGGCCTGGTCGGCGACCCGCTGCCGAAGCTCGACCCGCCCCCGCCGCCGGTGACGAAGGCGCCGGAGCCGGTGCGGCCGACCCGCGACGTGACCGTGCACACCGGGACGGGCAGCAAGACGTTCCGCTACGAGGAGTGGGCGCCGGGTCGGTGGCGGTTGGTCGGCGAGGTGCGCGGCCAGGCGACGGCCGAGTCCGCTGCCCCGGCCCCGGACGCCGCCCCGGCCCCGAAGCCGACGCCCACCCCCGTCCCCGAGCAGCGGGTGGACTGAGACTGAGACCGACGGACCGAGGGAGATCACTCAGTCCCTCGGTCCCCGACGAACCAAACCTGCCAGCCCGGTCGGCACGACGCCGGCCGGGGGGGTGGGTCGCCCCGGCGGACCGATCCACGGCCGCCACCCCGGGACCGCCCGGGGAACGCCTCCTCCCACCCAGGCCCGGGTGAGAGGGAACCGGACCGGAACGCGGGGCGGGCCGCCCCGCCCCCTACGCGAGGAGAGGTGAACGGATGCACCCGACCGCTACCCACCGACGGCCGATCCTGATGGGGTTGGTGCTGACGGCCGGCATTGCCGGGCTCGTCCAGGGCCAGCCCCCCGGCCTCCCGGCGCTCCCCGCCGTGGCCGCCCAGGACACCAAGGTCGATCCCAAGAACGCCCCGCCGGACCGCGACACCGGCGTCGCCAACGTCAAAATCGACCCGCGCACGAACGCCCTCATCATCCCGGTGGGCGGGTTCGTCCGGTTCGACAACAAGCTCCCGGACATCCCGGCCGACATCCTGGTCAGCCGCGAGGACTTCGTCCAGGTCCGCACCGACCCGAACAACCCGAAGGTGCTGCTGCTGACCGGCCGCGCGCCGGGGCTGGCGCAGATCACCCTGCTGTTCAAGGACCGGCCGCGGCAGACCTACGACGTGGTCGTGCAGCCGGACTTCGAGCTGCTCAAGACGATCATCGCCCGCACCGCCCCGACGGCCAACGTCGACGTGACGCCGGGCCTGGGCAACACGCTCATCCTGAGCGGGTACGTGACGACGCCGCAGGAGGCCGACACGATCTACCGGCTGGCCGTCAGCCAGGTCGGCGGCACCCCGGGCAACGTCATCAACATGCTGCAGATCGGTGGCGTCCAGCAGGTGCAGATCGACGTGGTCATCGCCACCGTGGACCGGAGCGAGATCCGCAGCCGCGGGTTCGACTTCGCCGTCAGCGGCCAGAGCGCGACGTTCAGCAGCCTGGTCAGCGGCCTGCTGACGCCGCCGACCGGGTTCGGCAGCGGCACCGTGGCGTTCAGCCCGAACGCCAACCTCCAGCTGGGCATCGCCCCGGCCGGCTTCTTCAGCGCCCTGCAGGCGCTGCGGACCGAGGGGATGGCGAAGTTCCTGGCCGAGCCGCGCGTCGTGACGCAGAGCGGCCGCCCCGCCAAGTTCCAGGCCGGCGGCCAGCAGGCCATCCTCGGGCCGGCCAGCGGCATCAACGGCCCCGGCGTGCAGCTCGAGGACATCGGCACCACGCTGAACGTCGTCCCCATCGTGATGGGCAACGGCAAGATCTGGCTGGAGGTTCAGCCGCGGACCCGCACCGTGAACCAGGGGTTGGGCATCCAGACCACGTTCGGGGCCACGCCCGGGTTCAACCAGAACTCCGTCGAGGTGGCCGTCGAGCTGGAGAGCGGCCAGACGTTCGCCATCGGCGGGCTGATCCAGAACAGCGTGCAGGCCACGGCCAACAAGGTGCCGGTCCTCGGCGACCTGCCGTACGCCGGCACCCTGTTCAGCAGCATCCGGTACGAGGAGCGGGAGAGTGAGCTCGTGATCCTGGTGACGCCGCGGCTGGTCCACCCGCTGGACTGCAACCAGGTGCCGCGCCGCCTGCCGGGCCGGGAGACGCGCAGCCCCGACGATTATGAACTATTCTTGGAAAACATTCTGGAGGCCCCCCGCGGCCAACGGAAGGTGTGGAACGGCCGCTGCTACAACGCGGCGTGGAAGTGCGACCCGGCCGGTGTTTACCCGTGCGTCGGGAACGTGTGCTACGGTCCGAACGGCACGATGCTGCCCGGCGGCTGTGCGACGGGGAACTGCGGCACGCCCGCGGCCCACGGCCACGCGGCCCAGATGGTGCGGCCGACCCCGGTGACCGCCCCGCCGGCGGCCCCGGTCACGGTGACCATCCCGGTTCAGCCGGCCCCGGTCGCCCCGGTGACCCCGGTGTCGGCCCCGAGCTACGAGCAGCCCGGGGTGGCGCCGATCACGCCGACGCTGCCGCCGGTGGTGCCGGCGGACGAGCCCGGCAACCTGCGGCCGGTGCCCGGCTCGCCGGTGGAGTCGACGCCGACGGAACCCGCGGTCCTGCCCGCGGCCCCGACCGGCCCGTGACGTGCACCGACGGCGAGCCGGGGGCGTCAGCCCCCGGTTCTGCCGCGAACGAACAACCACAAGCCGGGGGCTGACGCCCCCGGCTCGCCCGCCAGACTCGCACCCCTGATTCCGGTGGTCTCATGCAACGCGTGGCGATCGTCGACCCGAACGAGTCCACCCGCGAGTCGCTCCGCACGCTGTTGCTGGGCGTCGATTTCGTCTGGCTCGAGGCGGAGTGCGCCCGCTACGAGTACTTCTTCGACGTGATCCAGACCAACACCCCGGACCTGGCCATCGTCGCGCTCGACGCCGACAAGAACAAAGCGCTCAACATGATCGGCCAGATCTCGGCCGAGAACCCGAAGCTGCCCATCCTCACCATCAGCCACGACCACCAGGCGCTGCTGATGAGCCTCCAGAAGGGGGCCAAGTACTTCCTCACCCACCCGGTGACCCTGGAAGACATGCTGGCCGCGCTGCGGCGGGCGCTCGGCGAGGCCGGCGGCAACACGGCCGAGCAGTCGCTCGGGCCGTCCGGCCGACAGAGCGGGGCCAGCAGCATCGTCGCCGTCCTCGGCTCCCGCGGCGGCGTCGGCACCACGACCCTGGCCGTGAACCTGGGCGCCACGCTCGCCGCCGACCCGGCCAGCGCCGCCGCCCTCATCGACCTCGACCTGACGCTCGGCGACGCAGACATCGCGCTGGAGGTGAACGGCTACGAGAACATCTCGATCGCCGACCTGGCGCGGAACATCGAGCGGCTGGACATGAACTTCCTCCGCCGGGCGATGGCCAAGCACGACGCCAGCGGCCTGTCGATCCTGCGGCACCCGCTCGAAATCGCCGAGGTGGGCCTGGTCCACGAGGACCACGTCGCCCGCGTGCTGAACCTGTTGAAGATCAGCTACACGCACCTGGTGCTCGACCTGTCCAAGAGCCTGCTGCCGACCGACCTCATCGGCCTGCGGATGGCGGACGTGATCCTGCTGACGGCGCAGTTGGAGCTCAGCAGCCTGCGGAACGTGGTGCGGCTCGTCCACGTCCTCGGCGGCGAGGAAGGGCTGGCCGACAAGATTCGCGTCGTCATCAACCGGTTCGGCGCCGACACGGTCGAGGAAGGGATCAGCCTGAAGAAGGCCGAGGAAGTCATCGGCAAGCCGATCTTCTGGCAGGTCCCGAACGACCCGAAGGCGGTGATCGGCGCCCGCGTGGCGGGTCAGCCGCTGGTGAAGCACGCCCCCAAGAGCCGGGTGCAGCAGAGCCTGGCCGGGCTGGCGCAGGCGCTGTTCGGCAAGCCGGTCTCGGCCGGCCCGGACCGCGGCAGCAAGGGCGGGTGGGGGTTCTTCGGCAAGCGGTGACGCGGACCCCGGCGGGCGGCCGGCGCGAGCCGGCTGGTCGGGGTTGCAGGTGCCCGAAACAACGACCAGCCGGCTCGCGCCGGCCGCTCGCCCTGATCGACACAACGCGGGATCAGAGACACACCGATGAGCCGTCTACAGCAGGGCATCTCGAAGCTCAACAGCCTCAACAGCGGCAACGGGGCCAGCGGCATCTCGCGCCTCACCAGCCCGAGCACGGCCGGCGGCAACGGCAGCGGCAAGAACTACGACGAGCTCAAGCGCCAGATCCACTCCAAGCTCGTCGAGCGGCTCGACTTCACCCGCGTGAAGGACTTGTCGTCCGACGCCATGCGGCGCGACATCCGCCGCGTCATCGAGCACCTGTGCGACACCGAGAACCCGCTCCTCAACCGCATCGAGCGTGAGAAGCTGATCGAGGAGATCCTCGACGAGACGCTCGGGTTCGGGCCGCTCGAGGTGCTGCTGAAGGACCCGAGCATCAGCGACATCCTGGTGAACGGCCCGCACAAGATATACGTCGAGCGGCGCGGCAAGCTCGAGAAGACGGACGTGAAGTTCCGCGACAACGACCACCTGCTCCAGATCATCGACCGCATCGTCTCCAAGGTCGGCCGCCGGGTGGACGAGACGAGCCCGATGGTGGACGCCCGCCTGCCGGACGGCTCGCGCGTGAACGCCGTCATCCCGCCGATCGCGCTGGACGGCGCGAGCCTGAGCATCCGCCGCTTCGGCGCCAACCCGCTGAAGCTCGAAGACCTCTTGAACTACAAGGCGTTCACGCCCGAGATGGCGATGCTGATGGAGGCCTGCATCAAGGCCCGGCTCAACATCCTCATCAGCGGCGGTACGGGGTGCGGCAAGACGACGCTGCTCAACACGCTGTCCAGCTTCATCCCCGGCGACGAGCGGGTGGTGACGATCGAGGACGCGGCCGAGCTCCAGCTGCAGCAGGACCACGTGGTCCGGCTCGAGACCCGCCCGCCGAACATCGAGGGCAAGGGCGCCGTGACCACCCGCGACTGCGTGCGCAACGCCCTGCGTATGCGGCCGGAGCGCATCATCATCGGTGAGGTTCGTGGCTCCGAGGCGCTGGACATGCTCCAGGCCATGAACACGGGCCACGGCGGGTCGCTGGCGACGCTCCACGCCAACACCCCGCGCGAGGGGCTGACCCGGCTCGAGACGATGATCATGATGGGCGGGTTCGAGCTGCCGGTGAAGGCGATGCGGCAGCAGATCTGTTCCGCCATCGACCTCATCATCCAGGCCAACCGCCTCCAGGGCGGGCCGCGCAAGATCACGCACATCACCGAGGTGATGAACATGGAACAAGACGTGATCATCATGCAGGAGATCTTCCGGTTCCGGCAGCTGGGCATCGACCAGAACAGCCGGGCGTACGGCCAGTACGAGGCGACCGGCGTCCGCCCGTCGTTCATCAACCGGCTGGAAGCCAAGGGCGTGAAGCTCCCGAGCAACATGTTCGCCGAACGGATTCTGATGCGGGATTAGCCGCCACCCGCGGCGGTGCGGAGCTCGCCCGCACGGCCGCGAGGTGTCTGAGATTCGGGCAGAAAAATCGCCGCGCCCCGACGACAAGTGTGACTGACGCGAACTAGAGTTTCGGCGGACGGGAATCCGCCCCGCACCAGGACCACCGCGATGATGTCCACCCTGATGCCGATCCTGCCGATGCTCATCGGCGGCCTGGTCGTGGCGACCGTCGTGCTCATCTTCCTGGCCTTCGGCGGCCGGGCCGAGGAGCGCGCCGCCGAGCGGCTCGACGTGCTCGTCGGCCGCAACGTCCGCAAGGACTCGTCCGCCGACATGCTCCTGAAGCAGGCGCTGCAAGAACAAGACAAGCGCACCTTCCTCGACCGCATCACGCCCGGGGCGTTCGACCTCACCAAGGTGTTCGAGCAGGCCGACGTGAACATCAAGCCGAGCGCCCTGTTCGGCATCTCGGTCGGCCTGGGCGTGGTCGGGGCGGTGCTGAGCCTGTGGCTGGCGAACGTGTACGTGGTGCCGATCGGCGGCCTCATGATGTTCGTGATGCCGTGGGTGTGGCTGCACATGACCCGCGCCACCCGGCTGAAGAAGTTCGCCAGCCAGTTGCCCGACGCGATGGAGCTCGTGGCCCGCGCCCTCCGGGCCGGCCACTCGCTCGCCGCCGGCATGCACGTGGTCGCGGAGGAGATGCCGCCGCCGATCAACAAGGAGTTCGCCCGGGTCTACGACGAGCAGAACCTGGGCATCTCCCTGGAGGAGACGCTGGACGGCATGTGCGACCGCGTCCCGAACCTGGACCTGCGGTTCTTCGTGACCAGCGTGGCGATCCAGCGGCAGACCGGTGGCGACCTGGCGGAAATCCTCGACCGGATCGGGCACGTCATCCGCGAGCGGTTCAAGATCCTGGGCCAGGTGAAGGCGCTGACGGCGGAAGGCCGGCTCTCGGGTGTGGTGCTGATCGCCCTGCCGATCGGCCTGTTCCTGATGATGATGTTCATGAAGCCCGACTACATCGAGCTGCTGTGGAAGGACGAGCTCGGGGTCAAGATGTCGGTCGGGGCCATCGTGCTGATGATCCTCGGCGCCTTCGCCATCAAGAAGATCGTGGACATCAAGGTGTAGCCGGAATCGCCGTCGGCCGTCCGCCGGATAATCACACTCGCCCGCACCGCGACCATCATCATGACAGGCCGCGGGCTGCCAGCCGACAGCTGACAGCCCGCGGCCCCCCCGAGGGGCTCCCGTGGAACTGTTCGCGTTCTTCACCGCCGAGGAGCTGGCCCCGGTGTTCGTGTTCGGGGCCATCGTGGCCGGCACCTTCTGGGTGCTGTCCGCGATCTCCAGCCGGAACAGCCAGGCCGAGGAACGCCTGGAGCGGATCGGCCGGCCCAAGTCGCTGCTGGACATCGACGTCAACGGGCCGGAGAGCCGCCAGCGGTTCGCCGGCATCAAGGACATGTTCAGCAACCTCGGCGGCGCCATGGAGCCGCAGAGCGAGCTGGAGAAGAACACGCTGCGGGTAAAACTTGCAAACGCGGGCTTCCGGAGCGAGCAGGCGGCGTCCGTGTACCTCGGCCTCCGCGTAGTTTGCCTAGTCGGGTTCCTCCTCCCCGCCCTTTTCTTCTTCCTGCTCAAAGATGGGTTCACTCTCAGGTCGATGGAATGGACGGTGTTCCTCGGCGGGCTCGGGTTCTACCTCCCCCAGATCACCCTGTGGTACATGGTGTCCACGCGGCAGAAGGAGATCTTCCTGACCCTGCCGGACGCCCTGGACCTGCTGGTGGTGTGCGTCGAGTCCGGCCTCGGCCTCGACGCCGCCCTCCGCAAGGTGACCGAGGAAATGAAGGGGCACGCCAAGATTCTCTGTGAGGAGTTCCAGCTGGCCAACCTGCAACTGCAGATGGGCCGGCCGCGGCGGGAAGTGCTGCACGACCTCGGCGTCCGGACGGGCGTGGACGACGTGCGCAGCCTGGCCGCGATCCTGATCCAGGCGGACCGGTTCGGGTCGAGTATCGCCCAGGCCCTCCGGGTGCAGTCGGATTCGATGCGGACCCGGCGGCGGCAGCTGGCCGAGGAGAAGGCGGCGAAGACGGCCGTGCAGCTGATCTTCCCGCTGGTGCTGTTCATCTTCCCGGCCATCTTCGTGGTGCTGGTCGGGCCGGCGGCGATCCAGATCTCGCGGAACCTGTTGAAGGCGGGCTGACGACAATCGCCCCCGAAACCGGGCAGGACGCCCGGCCGGGGTTCTCAAGGAGGAGACGAGATGACCCGATCCATGCGGACGGCGGCTGCGGCGCTGATGGTCGGCGGCCTCGCCGCCACCGGGTGCCACGGCACCGGCGGCCACGCCGGCAAGAGCGACCAGCCGGAGGGCTGGACCCGCTACTACAACGCCGTCGACCCCTGTTACCCCGAGCGCTACAACGCCCAGGCTCGCGCCCACACGCTGGCCCCGTTCGCCGCCCAGGTGAACAACGGCAACGTGCTCGAAGCGACGGTGTGGAACTGGCACTTCGACACGAGCTCGGACAAGCTCAACCCGGCCGGCCAGGCCAAGCTCGACGCCATCGCCCAGAAGCGGCCGCACCCGGACAGCAAGGTCTACCTCCAGGTGGCCCGCGACATCCCGGCCTACGGCGCCGGCGGCCTCGACACGGTGGGTGCCCGCCGCGACGAGCTCACCGCGAAGCGCGCCGAGACGATCCGCAAGTACATGGCGGCGCAGCCGACGCTGCAGGCGGTGGCGTACGAGATTCACGTCATCGACGCCCCGGTGCCGGGGATGCCGGCCGAGTTCTCGGCGCGGGCGTACCGCGGCCAGGCGACCGGGTACGTCGGCGGCGTCCTCAGCGGCGGCGTCGGCGTGCAGGCGACCGGTAGCGGCGGCGTGCAGTCGACGAACAGCCCGAGCAGCGGCGGTAGCCCGGGTGCGCCCGGCGGTCCGAGCAGCGGCGGTCCGAGCAGCGGCGGCACCGGGCCGAACTACTGAGTATTGATGATTTGGGAATGACGATTGATGAATGGAAGACACGGGCGCCGAGCCAGCCGCTGTCTTCCATTCATCAATCGTCATTCCCAAATCATCAATCCCCCGGTTCGTGACCTACGCTTGAATCGCCCGCACCCCGGACGCACCCCGATGACCCGCTCGCTCCTCGTCGCCGCGGCGCTCGCCGCGTCCGCCGGTCCGGCCGCCGCCGCGTCCCCCGCGACCCCCCTGTTCGGCGGCTACGCGTCCAACTTCGTCGACCACTGGGCGGACTTCTTCAAGAAGCAGAACGGCATCGTCATGGCCGCCCTCGGCGTCGGGGCCGTGTCGCTGTTCATCATCACCCGCGGGAAGTGGGTCAAGTAGTTCGTTGTAATTGGGAGTTTGTATTTTGGGGGCTGAACCTCGGTTTCAGGCACCCTTGACATCGTGGACTTGAACCCTCGATCAACCCCCCAAATTACGAACTCCCAACTGCCAATTACGAGGCAAACATGTCCCTGAGCCGGCACGCCGTGGTGGACTGGGAAGGGAACCCCGCCCCCGAGGCGCCCGTCGCCCCGGACTCGATGCGCGAGGCGGGGCTGTCGCACGCCTTCGTCTGTGACCTCCTCCTGAAGTCGCTGTACGCCCGCGGGGCCATGCTCGGCCGCGACATGGCGCAGCTCCTGTGCCTGCCGTTCAAGGTGGTCCGCGAGCCGCTCCGCTACCTCAAGGACGAGAAGTGCATCCAGGTGGACGGCGGCGACCTGGTGGGTGAGGTCAGCTACAAGTACAGCCTGCTGGACCTCGGCCGCCGCCGCGCCCAGGAGGCGATGGAGCAGTGCGCCTACGTCGGCCCCGCGCCGGTGCCCCTCGAGGACTACGTCGAGCAGTGCTACCGCCAGGCCGTGACCGGGCTGCAGTGCTACCCCGAGGCGCTGCGGGCGCCGTTCAGCCACCTGGTGATGAAGGAGGAGATGTTCAACAACCTCGGCCCGGCGATCGTGTCCGGCCGCAGCGTGTTCATCTACGGTCCCCCGGGCAACGGCAAGACGGCGATGGCCCGGTCCATCGGCGACTTCATGAACACCACCGGCGGCAGCATCTTCGTGCCCTACGCGTTCGTGGCCGACGGCAACATCGTGACGGTGTTCGACCCGTCGCTGCACGCCGTGGAGGACGCCCCGGCCGAGGTCGGCGACGAGGCCGACGCCACCATCCGCAAGCTGCTGACGACCGGCGCGATGGACCAGCGCTGGGTCCGCATCCGCCGGCCGGTGATCGTGACGGGCGGCGAGCTCGGCCTGGACATGCTCGACCTGCGGTACAACGCCGAGGCCAAGTTCTACCAGGCGCCGATCCACTTCAAGGCGAACGGCGGCGTGTTCCTGATCGACGACTTCGGCCGCCAGCGGTGCAGCCCGAAGGAGCTCTTGAACCGCTGGATTCTGCCGCTCGAAGACCGCCACGACTTCCTCACCGTGGCGAGCGGGAAGAAGTTCCAGGTGCCGTTCGAGCAGCTCATCATCTTCAGCACCAACCTCGACCCGAAGGACCTGGTGGACGACGCCTTCCTGCGCCGCATCCGGCACAAGGTGGGCGTGCTGGCGCCGACCCGCGACGTGTACGAGCGCATCTTCGCGGGGAACTGCAAGCGGCTCGGGCTGAACTACTCGGCCGAGGCGGTGGACTACCTGTACGAGCGGTACTACAACCGCGGCCGCACCCCGCGGGCCAGCGACTGCCGCGACCTGCTGGAGATCGTGCAGTCCATCTGCCGCTACCGGCGGCAGCCGGTGCACCTGACGCGCGACCTGATGGTCGAGGCGTCGGCCAGCTTCATCGCCGAGTTCACGTGACCGCGGCGCGAAGCCGCGACCGGCGTCAATCTGCGCAACACCCGCGGTTTGGGAATATCTATCGAGTCGGGGGGCCGTGCGGGTCGAAACAGTTAGCACGACGATTCCATTTCGCGCGGGAGGGCGGGCCATGGACGGCCGACGGTTGAAGCTGCTGATCGCGGGCGGGCTCCTCCTCGGCGGCGTCGGCTGCTCCCGCAACACCACCCCGCCCGGGTTCGTGAACCCCACACCACCCCAACAGTCCAAGCTGTTCGGCGGCGGCCAGCAGCCAGTCGCGGCGGCGCCGCCCGGCGCCGGGCCGACCGGCGGCGGCATGCCCGTCGAGGTGGCCCAGCCGCGGAAGTCGGGGCAGAAGCTCGGGCCGGACGCGGAGACGGCGTTCGGCGACACGCACGTCCAGAGCGCGTTCCTCGACCCCGCCCCGCAGAACAAGGACGAGCTGCTCGACCTGGCCCGGCACCGCTACGAGCGGGCGCTGAAGCAGGACCCGAAGCACCAGGGGGCGCTGCTCGGCATGGCCCGCATGTACGTCCGCACCGGCGAGCGCGAGCGCACGGCCGCGGCGTTCAAGCGGTACGTGGACCTGTACCCGAAGGACGCGGCGGTGCAGCACGAGGCGGCGATGGCGTGCGCCCGCTTCCAGGACTGGACCGGGGCGTGCGCCTGGTGCGACTCGGCGCTGCGGCTGGACCCCGAGAACCGCTCGATCCAGAAGACCCGTGGGTTCTGCCTGGCGCGGGCCGGTCGGTGGGACGAGGCGTTCGCCGCGATGAGCCGGGTGATGCCGGAGGCGCAGGCCCGGTACAACATCGCCGCGGTGTTGCTCCACACGAACCAGCCGGACGCGAGCCGGCAGCAGTTGCAGCTGGCCCTCCGCGCCGACCCGCAGCACGCCAACACGCTCGGCCTGCTGGCCGAGCTCGACCACACGCACCCGACCACGCCCCCCGCGGTCAACCCGGGGAACGCGATCCAGACCGTCGGCGGCGTGGCACCGTAATGTCTTCGCCGCTTGCGGCGTAGCGCCCGGGGGCGCTACGCCGCAAGCGGCGAAGCGGCGAACCGGCGAAGCGGCGAACCGGCGAACCGGCGAACCGGCGCGCGCGAAAGTTCTTGCGACCTTGCCCGTCCTCGGCTACACTTCCCCTACCCGCCTGTTCGCCTCCTCTTCCCGGAGCCCGGATCATGCTCGTCGTCCCCGGCGCCGCGTCCGCCGACACCTGCGACGGCGTCACCCGCCGCGACCTGCTACGCGTCGGCGGCTCTGGCGTGCTCGGCCTCAGCCTCGGCCAGCTGTTCGGGATGCAGGCGAAGGCCAACCCGACGCCCGCGGGCGGCCCCGGCTTCGGCAAGGCCAAGAGCGTCATCTTCATCTACCTGCAAGGCGGCCCCAGCCACCTCGACCTGTGGGACCCCAAGGACAACGTCCCCGACAAGGTGAAGAGCGTCTTCCGCCCCATCAGCACGAAGCTGCCGGGCACGCAGGTCACCGAGCTGCTGCCGAAGATCGCCAACGTGCTGGACAAGACGACGCTGATGCGCGCCGTCAGCTACACGCCGGTGGGCCTGTTCAACCACACGGCCGCGATCTACCAGATGCACACCGGCTACACGACGGACAAGGTGAGCCCGTCGGGCCAGCTGGAGCCGCCGAGCCCGAAGGACTTCCCGACGTTCGGCTCGAACGTGATCAAGTTCAAGCCGCCGACCGTGCCCATGCTGCCGTTCGTGATGATGCCGCGGCCGCTGCAGGAGAGCAACGTGGTGGGGAAGGGCGGGAGCGCCGGGTTCCTCGGCAAGGCCTACGACCCGTACCTGCTGTACCCGGCCGGCGACGACATGGACATGGCGAAGATGGACCGCATCCGCACCGACGACCTGCAGCTGCGCCAGGAGACGACGAGCGCCCGCATGGAGCGCCGCGCGACGCTGCGCGAGACGATCGCCCGCGGGATGCCGGACGTGGAAGCGGCGGTGGCGCGCCACGACCTGGACGAGTACTACGGGCAGGCGCTGGGGCTGGTGGTGAGCGGCCGGGCGCGGCGGGCGTTCGACCTGAGCGCCGAACCGCCGCAGGTCCGCGAGCGCTACGGCAAGAACACGTTCGGCCAGTGCTGCCTCCTGGCGCGCCGGCTCGTCGAGGCCGGCACCCGCGTCGTCGAGGTGATCTGGCCGAAGGTGGCGAACTCGGACAACCACTCGTGGGACGTCCACGTCGGGCTGAGCGCCCGAATGAAGAACCAGTCGGCCCCGATGCTCGACGCCGGCGTGTCGGCGCTGATCGAGGACCTGGACCAGCGCGGCCTGCTGAGTGAGACGCTGGTGGTGGCGGTGGGCGAGTTCGGCCGGAGCCCGCAGCGCGGCGTGAGCACGAGCGGCAACCAGAACTCGGACGACGGCCGCGACCACTGGCCGTACTGCTACACCGGCATCGCCGCCGGCGCCGGCGTGCGGCGCGGGCTGGTCTACGGCCGCTCGGACGCGACGGGCTCGGCGCCGCTGGAAGGCGCGGTTCACCCGACGGACCTGCTGGCGACGGTGTACCACAGCCTGGGCATCAAGCCGGACACGATCGTGTACAACCACCTGAACCAGCCGCGCGAGCTGGTGAAGGGCGAGGTGGTGAGCGGCATTCTGAGCTGATGCGGAAAAGCGCCCGCGTCTTGACGCGCGAACCCGGGCCGCGTATCCTTCTCTATCCAGAGGGGGGTGTAGCTCAGTTGGGAGAGCGCTTGAATGGCATTCAAGAGGTCAGGGGTTCAACTCCCCTCACCTCCACCTCGCAAAGCCCCGGGAATCCCGGGGCTTTGTTCGTTTATACCCCGCCCGGGAACGATTGATCTGTTCGTCCGGGTGTCGATTGCGTCTACTCTGGCCCGTGCGTGAGCATCACGTTCCCCGGAGCCACGGATGGCTACTTGGTTTCGCCCCGCCCTGTCCGCCGACGAGCAGGTGGCCGTCCTCGCCGACCGCGACGGTCACCCCGACCCGGTCATCCGCCGCAGGATGCTCGTCCTGTGGGCCGTCCACCTCGGCCACGGCCGTGAGGACGCCGCCCGCCTCGCCCACGTCGGGATCGCCACCGCCAAGCGGTACGTCCTGGCCTACCGCGACGGCGGGTTGGACGGACTCCGGCGCTGCGACCGCCACATCCCGACGAGCGAACTGGCCGACCACGCCGACGCCATCCGCCAGTCCCTCACCGCCACCCCGGTCCGCACCATCGCCGAGGCCGCCGACCGCATCGAACGCCTGACCGGGCTTCGCCGTGGCCTCACCCAGACCCGCACCTTCCTGGCCGGGCTGGGCTTCCGCTGGCAGCGGACCCGGGCCGTCCCGGTGCCCCCAAAAAGTCGCTGACCGAACACGTCGCCACCCAGCGGCAGTTCCTCGACACCGAACTGCGACCGGCCCTGGACGCGGCCGCCGCCGGCACCGCGCACGTGCTGTTCGTGGACGCCGCCCACTTCGTGTACGGGACGTACCTGTGTTGCCTGTGGTCGGTCCTGCGGGTGTTCGTCCGCGCCGCCAGTGGCCGCCAGCGGTTCAACGTGCTGGGCGCATGGGACGCCGTCACCCGCCGCCTGCTGAGCGTCACCAACACCACCGTGGTGAACACCGACACCATGTGCCAACTGCTCCGGGCCATCGCCGCCGAGGGGTGGGTCGGGCCGGTGACGGTGGTGCTGGACAACGCGCGGTATCAGCGGAACAAGGTGGTGCAGGGGCTCGCGGCGGAGTTGTCCATCCGCCTGCTGTTCCTGCCCAGCTACTCACCCAACCTGAACCTGATCGAGCGCCTGTGGGGGTTCGCCAAGCGGCGGAGCGTGTACGGCAAGTACCACCCCGACTTCGCCTCCTTCCGAGCGGCCATCGAAGACACCCTGGCGGGCATCCCGTCCACCCACGCCGAAGCGCTCGAATCCCTCATGACGCTGGAGTTTCAGACGTTCGAGGACGTATCACTCCTGGCCGCGTAGGGTATAAGCCCGCGCCGCGAATCCCGCCTTGCCCCCCGCGGCCGGGTGCGGCTAGGATGCCGCCCGTCATGGACGACACGCCGACCGACGGGTTCCGTCACCACCCGCGCTGGCTGCTGGGCGTGGTCGCGGTGGCGTGCGCCCAGGCCGGCCTGCTGTTGGGGCTGTTCGGCCCGCACCGCGCGTTCGCCGACCTGCTCGACGACCGGCCCGTCCTCTCGGGCCGACACCCGCTTCACCTGTACCACGGCACCCTCGGCGCGGAGGCGTTCCGCGCCCGCGGCGCCACCACCGTCTACGACCCCAACTTCCAGGCCGGGTACGCCAAGACGCCCGTGTTCGACGGCGCCTGCCGCCCGGCCGAGCTCGTGCTGTGGCTCGCCGGCCGCGGCTACTCGCCGGCCGCGTACAAGGTCGGCCTGTTCGGGCTGCTGCTGCTGGTGCCGCTCGGCTTCGTGTTGGCCGCCCGCGGCGCCGGGCTCCCCGCCGGCGCCGCCGTGCTCGCGGGGGCCGCCGGCGTGGTGATCTCGGCGACGGGGCCGGTCCACCGCCTGATCGACGAGGGCGAGATCGACTACCTGCTGGCCGGGCTCGCGGTCGTCGTGTTCGTGTGCTGGCTGGCCCGGTACGCGAAGTGGTTCGGCGTCGACTCGTGGCTCGTGCTGGCGGTCACGGCCGCGGCCGGGTGGTACGCGCACCCGGTGGTGTGGGTCGGCGTGCTGCCGGTGGTCGTGGTCTTCTACGTGGCCGTGGCGCCGCGGCAGGAGCTGGCGTGGCACCTCGGCCTGCTCGGCGTCGTCGCCGCGGGCATCGCCCCGAACGCGTGGTGGCTCACCGACTGGGTCCGCTACTGGTGGCACCGCGAGCCGAGCCCCGGCGAGCCGGCCCCCCTGCCGACGTGGCAGGCCGTCGCCGGCGGGCCGTCGGACTACGCGGCGCTGCTGAACTCGGTGCCGTTCGGCGTGCCGGTCGCGGTGCTGTCGGCGGCCGGGCTCGTGCTCCTGTGGAAGTCCGGGCACCGCGGCGCCGCCGGGCTCGTCGCCGTCACCGCGGCCGGCGCCGTGGCGCTGGCGCGGCTGTCGGCGGAGTGGCCGCAGTGCGCCCCGGACACGCCCGACCGCCTGATCCCGCTCGCCGCCGGGCTGCTGGCGGTGCCGGCGTCGTTCGCCGTGTGGGCGGTCCTGGCCCGGTTCAAACTCGCCGGGCTGGTCACGCTCGCGGCCGTGGCCGGCGTGCTGCTCCTCGGCTGGGCCGACGGGCCGACCCGGCCGTTGGCCTCGGTGGCGCAGGTGGACTGCCGGCCGCTGCTGGTCGGCCTGTCGGGCGAACAGGACGAGTTGGTCGCGGCGCTGAAGCGGCACACGACGCCGGAGGCGCGGATCCTCTGGGACGACGGCGACGAGCCGCGGCCGGGGTGGAACTGGACGGCGCTGCTGCCGGTGCTCACGGACCGCGCCTACCTCGGCGGGCTGGACCCGGCGTGCGGCGTCGAGTCGGGCTTCTGCCGGATGCAGGCCGGCTGCCTGACCGGCCGCCCGCTCGCGGCCCGCCCCGACGCCGAGCTGGACCGCTTCTGCCACTGGTACAACGTCGGCTGGGTGGTGGGCCGGACGCCGGCGGCGATCGAGCGGTGGTCGAAGTACCCGGCCGCGGCGGTGGCGGCCCGGCTGACGGAGGACGGCCGGCCGGTGGTGCTGTTCGAGCTGAAGCGGCCGCGGTCGTTCGTGCTGAGCGGGTCGGCGACGTGGGACGGGGCAACGACGACGCGGGTGACGCTGTCGAACGTGGTGCCGGACCGCGAGGGCGTGGTGGACCTGAGCCTGCACTGGGCGGACGGCCTGCGGGTGTACCCGTCGTACGTGAACCGCGGCGAGCCGGACTGGGTGGAGGCGGTGGACGTGGGCGACCCGGTCCGGCACGTCCGGCTGCGCCTGCCCGGCCCCGTCCCGCGGCTGACGCTGGTGTGGGAGAACCGGTAAGCTGGCACACACGACGCACCCCCCGGAGGGCGCCATGACCCCGCGGACGACGCCAGACCCCGACCTGCTGCGGACCCTCGACGAGGCCGAGCAGCGCTACCTGCGCTCCCTCCCGCTGGAGCACTTCATGGAGGCGACCGACCACGCCCGGCAGCGCGAGATCACGCTCGAGAGCTTCGCCGTCATCCGCGAGGCCCGGCCCGACGTGCAGTGCTTCAACGAACTGCTGGTGCAGTACCCGCGGCGGGGGCGGAAGGCGATCGGGCAGGTGGTGCCGGACAACTTCATCGTGATCCACCCCGAGCCGATCCAGGCCCGAGGCAACTTCAGCACCCACGTCCAGCCGGTCGGCCCGTTCCTGGTGCTGGAGTACGTGTCGAAGCACACCCAGCGGAAGGACTACGAGCAGAACTACGACCTGTACGAGGGCGAGCTGAAGGTCCCGTACTACTTGCAATTCTACCCGGACAACCAGGAACTGACGCTCTTCCGGCTCGGCCCCGGCGGGTACAAGGCGGTCCGCCCCGACGCCGCCGGTCGGTTGGCGGTCCCGGAGCTGGAACTGGAGGTCGGGCTGCTCGACGGCTGGGTACGGTTCTGGTTCCGCGGGCAGCTGGTGCCGCTGCCGGGGGAGTTGGTGCGGCGGGAGGCGGAGATGCAGATCGCGCTCGACGCCGAGCGGGCGGCGCGGCTCGCGGCCGACGCCGAGATTGCCCGGCTGCGCGAGGAGCTGGCGCGGGCGACGGGCGGCTAGCGGCCGATCACGGTGTCGAACGCCTGCCGCAGCTCGGTGTGGTTCTGCGGCCGGTCGGCCGGGTCCTTCGACAGCATCCACAGGCACAGGTCCGACGCCAGCGGCGGCACCCCCGGCGCCCGCTGCGCCGGCGGCACCGGCACGCTGCTCAGGTGCTGGAAGATCACCTGCACCCGGTTCTTCCCCTCGAACGGCAGCCGGCCCGTGAGCGCCTCGTACAGCGTCACGCCGAGCGAATAGATGTCGGCCCGGTGGTCCACCGTGCCGGCGTCCTTCGCCTGCTCGGGGGCCAGGTACCCCGCGGTGCCGGCCAACTCGGGGCTGATGTCGGTGCGGCCGGCCTGCAACACCTCCGACATGGCCAGTCCGAAGTCGATGAGCTTGGCCGACCCGTTCGGCCCCACCAACATGTTGTCCGGCTTCACGTCCCGGTGAACCACCCCGGCCTGCCACACCGCCCCGAGCGCGTCGGCCATCTGCGACACGAGGTGCAGCGCCCACCCGGCCGGCAGCGCGCCGCCGGCCCGCAGGAGCTCGCCGAGCGGCCGGCCCTCGAAGAACTCGGTGACGAGGTACGGCCAGCGCGGGTCGAACCCGAAGTCCATGAACCGCACCACCTGCGGGTGCTTCACCCGGCTCAGCGTCAGCGCCTCCGTGCGGAGTTGCTTCATCGCCGCGGCGCGGTCGAACACGTTTGCCCAGTTCAGAATCTTCAGCGCGACGGGGCAGCTGCGGGCGGCGTCCCAGCCCCGGAAGACGTGGCACGACACGCCCTCGCCGAGCTTGTCCTGCAGCACGAACGAGCCGACCCGGTCGCCGGTCTGCGGCGGGGGCGGTGTCTCCTGCGGCGGCTCGGCCGTGACCTCGCGCTGCAGGTACGCCAGCGCCCGCGTGTCGCCCGAGCGGGCGGACACGGTGGCAGTAATTCCGGCGGGCGACGTGGGCGGGGCGGTTTCGCGGGAACTCATACGACGGCCGGCAGGGGGTGCCGGTGCGGGTTTACCGGTTAGGCGAACTCTAGCACACGCCGTACAGCGGCCCGAACTTTTCGTTGAGGTACGACATGAACGGCACCGCCGACAGCGGCTCGCCGGTGGCCCGGCGGCACAGCTCGCCGGCCCGGTAGCGGCCGCCGTGGCGGTGGATGTGCTGGCCCAGCCAGCCCTTGAGGCGGCTGAATTCGCCCCGGCGGAAGTCGTCGTCGAGCCCGGCCAGGTCGCGGCGGGCGGCGGCCATCAGTTGCGCGGCGTAGAGGTTGCCCAGGGTATAGGTCGGGAAGTAGCCGATGCCGCCGAAGCTCCAGTGGATGTCCTGGAGGCAGCCGCGGGCGTCGTCGGGCACGTCCAGGCCCAGCAGCGCCTTGAAGCGCTCGTTCCACGCCCCCGGCAGGTCGGCGACGGCCAGGTCGCCGGAGATCAGCCCCAGCTCCAGCTCGAACCGCAGTGCCACGTGCAGGTTGTACGTCGCCTCGTCCGCCTCGACGCGGATCAGCGACGGCTTCACCTCGTTGACGGCGAAGTAGAACCGCTCCGGCTCGACGCCGGCGAGCGCGGCCGGGAACGTCTGGCGGAGGCGCGGGAAGAAGTGGTCCCAGAACGGCCGGCCGCGGCCGACCTGGTTCTCCCACAGGCGGCTCTGGCTCTCGTGGATGCCGAGCGAGCACGCGCCGCCGACCGGCGTGCCGAAGTGCTCGGCCGGCAGGTTCTGCTCGTACAGCCCGTGGCCCGTCTCGTGCAGGACGCCGAAGAACGCCTCGCTGAAGAACCGCGGGTTGTACCGCGTGGTGAGCCGGCAGTCGCCGGGGCCGACGCCGGAGCAGAACGGGTGCGCCGTGGTGTCGAGCCGGCCGGCGGCGAAGTCGAACCCGAACGCGGCCGCGGCCGCCTCGGCGAACACCTTCTGCCGCTCGACCGGGAAGTCGCGTTCGAGCACGCTCCGGTCGGGCTTCTTGCCGCTGTCGCCGATGGCCTTGATGAGCGGCACGAGGCTGCGGGTGAGGCCGGCGAACACCTCGCGCACCTCGGCGACGGTCGCCCCGGGCTCGTACTCGTCGAGAAGGGCGTTGTACGGGTGGTCGGTGTAGCCGACGGCCTGCGCCTCCTGCCGCTTCAGGGCCACGACCTGTTCCAGTAGCGGGCGGAAGGCGGGGAAGTCGTTGGCGGCGCGGGCCTGCTGCCACGCCTGCTGCGCGGCGGTGGTGACGCGGGCCAGCTCCTCCACGAGCGACGCCGGCAGCTTGGTGCTGCGGTCGTACCCGCGGCGCAGCTCGCGCACGTTCGCGGCGGCGTCGGATTCGGGGTCGCGCACCAGGTCGCTCCCCTCGACCGCGGCCAGCAGCTCGCCGACCTTCGGGTCGGTGGCCTTGCCGTGGGCCAGCCCGGCGAGGAAGGCCATCTGCTCGCCGCGGAGGCCGGCGCCCTTCGCCGGCATGTACGTCTGCTGGTCCCAGCCGAGGACGGCGGCGCAGGAGTTGAGGACGCCGAGCTCCTTGGACCGGCGGACGAGTTCGGCGTAGCTGTCGGCGGCGGTCATGCGCGGCTCCGGGCGGGTATCATGTCGGTGTAGCGAAACGGGGGGCGGCGATGGGGACGAAGCTGGTCACGATCGCCACGTTCGACCAGGTGGTGATGGCGCAGATGGCCGCGGACGCCCTCCGGGCCGGCGGCATCGACGCCGTCGTGACCGACGCCGAGGTGGTGAGCATGGACTGGCTGCTCGGCCAGGCCGTCGGCGGCATCAAGGTGCAGGTCCGCGAGGACGACGCCGAGCGCGCCGTGGTCGAGCTCGGCCGCAAGTTCGGTGACGACGGCGAGGGCTTCGGGGCGGAGTACGACGAAGGTGCCGACGAGCCCGAGCCCGACGACGAGCCCGAACCCGCGGCCGGGTGCGAGGACGAGCCGGAACCGGCCGCCGCGCCCGTCGGCTCCCGCGACGAGTACGCCCGCCGGCTGGTGCTGGCGGCGGTGTTCGGGTTGCTGCTCCCGCCGCTGTGGTTCTACGCCGTGTACCTGTTTCTGAACGCCGCGTTCGGCGAGGGCGAGCTGTCCGACTACGGGCGGAACAAGCTGTTCATCGGCACCTTCGTCCTGGCCCTTGGGTTCCCGATGTCTTTGTTCATCCTCTACCTGCCGTTCTTCATCCTCTACATGTTCGCACCCGTATGAGTCTTTCTGGCAGTACCACGCCGCACCCGGACGATACCATCGTTGCGGTGTCGTCGGCCCCCGGCCCGGGGGCGCGGGCAGTCGTGCGCGTCGGCGGGCCGGCGGCGCGGGAGGTGGTGGCGCGCGTGTTCACGCCGGACGCCCCCGCCGCCGACCGCCACCTCTCCCCCGGCCGGCTCGCGCTCTCCGGCGTGCATTCGCCCGTGCCGGCGGACCTGTACGTCTTCGCCGGCCCGCGGTCGTACACCGGGCAGGACGTGGCCGAGCTCCACACCGTCGGCTCGCCGCCGCTCGTCGAACGACTCGTCGCCGACCTGCTCGCCGCGGGGGCGCGGCCGGCGCGGCCGGGGGAGTTCACGCTGCGGGCGTTCCTGGCCGGCAAGCTCGACCTGCCGCGCGCCGAGGCCGTTCACGCCGTCGTCGCCGCCGGCACCGACGCCGACCTGACGGCGGCGCTGGCCCAGCTCGCCGGCGGGGTGACGCAACCGCTCCACGCCGTCCGCGACGACCTGCTGAACCTCCTCGCCGACCTCGAAGCCGCGCTCGACTTCGCCGACGAGGACATCACGTTCGTCGGCAAGTCGGACGCGCTGTTGCGGGTGACGGCGGCGCTGGCCCGGCTGTCGAACCTGCGGCGGCAGCTCGACGGCCGGGCGGTCAGCGGGCGGGCGGTGCGGGCGGCGCTGGTGGGGCCGCCGAACGCCGGCAAGAGCAGCCTGTTCAACGCGCTCGTCGGCGGCGCCGCGGCGCTCGTCAGCCCCGAGGCGGGCACGACGCGCGACTACCTCACGGCCCGGCTGACGCTCGACGGCGTGGACGTGGAGCTGATCGACACCGCCGGCGCGGCCGCGGCGGCGGACGCCATCGAGGAGCAGGCCCAGCGGCTCGGCGCCGGGGCGGCGGCGGCCGCGGACGTGGTGCTGCGGTGCGCCGAGCCGGGGGACGCGTTTACCGGCCCCGCCGCGAGCGGCGAGCTGATCCGAGTGCGGACGAAGTCGGACCTGGGGGGTGACGCCGAGCCCGGGGTCGTGTCCGCGTCGGCGGTGGCGCCGGGGGGCGTGGCCGCGCTGCGGGCGGCGCTGGCGGAGCGCGTGGCGGCGCTGGCGCGGCCGCCGCTGGCGCCGAGCCAGAGTCGCTGCCGGCACCACCTCGACGCGTGTACCGCCGACCTGACCGCGGCGCACCGGCACCTGGCGCTGGACGACCCGCCGGAGTTGGCGGCGCTGGCCGTGCGGAACGCCGTCGGCCAGCTCGGTGAGATGGTCGGCGCCGTGTACACGACCGACCTGCTGGACCGCATCTTCAGCCGCTTCTGCATCGGGAAGTGAGTCGCCATTTTCGCTGTTTCTCGCGGCTTCCGTGACAGCGGAGCACGGAAATGAGCACGGAATTCGGTAGAATACCCCCGTGGAGTACGGAAATCGGGGGTGGGCGATGGCGCGCGGCCGGAAATCCAGCGTTCGCTACTACGCAACCAAAGGGGCGTACTTCACGCACTTCGAGGGGAAGCAGATTCGCCTCACCTCCGGACGAGGCAGGCGCGACGACGCCCCACGCCCACGTTGAGGAACGTGGCGGCTTCGGGTGGCCGAGGCGAAGCGGCTGCTCGCGCTACCGTTTTCGGAGAAGGACCACGTGGACGTGGCGATCGCCACCAACATGATCTCGGTCGGCCTCGACATCACCCGGCTCGGGCTGATGGTGGTGCTGGGACAGCCGAAGACGAGCGCCGAGTACATCCAGGCGACGAGCCGCGTCGGCCGCGACGTCGCCCGCCCGGGGTTGGTAGTGACGGTGCTCAACATCCACCGCCCGCGTGACCGCTCCCACTACGAACGCTTCAGCTGCTACCACGAGACGTTCTACCGCAGCGTCGAGGCCACGAGCGTCACGCCCTTTTCGCCCCGCGCGCTCGACCGCGGGCTGGCCGGCACCGTCGTCGCCCTCGCACGTCTCGGACTGCCCGCGATGACGGCTCCACTTGGGGCGCAAGAGATCCTCAAGAACCGCCCGGCGTTGGACTTCGTCATCGACTCGCTCGTGGCCCGGGCCGAGAAGATGCTGGAGGACAAGGCCGATGCCGAGGCCCTGCGGAGTCGCGTGCGGAGCCGCGTGATGGACCTGCTCGACGAGTGGAGCAAGATCGCGCACGACTACCACAACGACGGGATCGCGCTGCAGTACCAGGCGGAGGCCGGGGGCGCGCAGCCGCTCTTGTACACCTTCCTCGACCCGGAGCTGAAGAAGAAGCCGATGCGGCACCGCAAGTTCCGCGCGAACCGCTCGATGCGGGACGTCGAACCAAGCGTCAACCTGTGGGTGAAGACGTTCGACAACGCCGACGTCGAGGAGGACGGCCAATGACCACGCCGAACAAGCGGCCGCACGGCCAACTCCGCCACAGTCAAGTCGTTACCACCTTCGGGCCGGGCTCGCTCGTCGACCTGCCCAACCAGTCGGCGATCGTCGGCGGGCTGGAACACTGGTTCCAGGTGACGGACGAGATCCACGAGCCGCGGCTGATCGAGAAGCTGAAGCGGTTGCTCAACCTGCCGTCCCTGAAACTCTTCAGCCCGCCGCCGGACAATGAAGACCCGACGGCCCCCCGGACCGGGCTCACCGTCTGGCAGTTCCCCGAGTGGTTCATTTCGCAGAACGCGTCGCGCCTCGACCACGGGGTGAACCGCGGCGAAGGGGTGTTTATACCCCGCCCGGGAACGATTGATCTGTTCGTCCGGGTGTCGATTGCGTCTACTCTGGCCCGTGCGTGAGCATCACGTTCCCCGGAGCCACGGATGGCTACTTGGTTTCGCCCCGCCCTGTCCGCCGACGAGCAGGTGGCCGTCCTCGCCGACCGCGACGGTCACCCCGACCCGGTCATCCGCCGCAGGATGCTCGTCCTGTGGGCCGTCCACCTCGGCCACGGCCGTGAGGACGCCGCCCGCCTCGCCCACGTCGGGATCGCCACCGCCAAGCGGTACGTCCTGGCCTACCGCGACGGCGGGTTGGACGGACTCCGGCGCTGCGACCGCCACATCCCGACGAGCGAACTGGCCGACCACGCCGACGCCATCCGCCAGTCCCTCACCGCCACCCCGGTCCGCACCATCGCCGAGGCCGCCGACCGCATCGAACGCCTGACCGGGCTTCGCCGTGGCCTCACCCAGACCCGCACCTTCCTGGCCGGGCTGGGCTTCCGCTGGCAGCGGACCCGGGCCGTCCCGGTGCCCCCAAAAAGTCGCTGACCGAACACGTCGCCACCCAGCGGCAGTTCCTCGACACCGAACTGCGACCGGCCCTGGACGCGGCCGCCGCCGGCACCGCGCACGTGCTGTTCGTGGACGCCGCCCACTTCGTGTACGGGACGTACCTGTGTTGCCTGTGGTCGGTCCTGCGGGTGTTCGTCCGCGCCGCCAGTGGCCGCCAGCGGTTCAACGTGCTGGGCGCATGGGACGCCGTCACCCGCCGCCTGCTGAGCGTCACCAACACCACCGTGGTGAACACCGACACCATGTGCCAACTGCTCCGGGCCATCGCCGCCGAGGGGTGGGTCGGGCCGGTGACGGTGGTGCTGGACAACGCGCGGTATCAGCGGAACAAGGTGGTGCAGGGGCTCGCGGCGGAGTTGTCCATCCGCCTGCTGTTCCTGCCCAGCTACTCACCCAACCTGAACCTGATCGAGCGCCTGTGGGGGTTCGCCAAGCGGCGGAGCGTGTACGGCAAGTACCACCCCGACTTCGCCTCCTTCCGAGCGGCCATCGAAGACACCCTGGCGGGCATCCCGTCCACCCACGCCGAAGCGCTCGAATCCCTCATGACGCTGGAGTTTCAGACGTTCGAGGACGTATCACTCCTGGCCGCGTAAGGTATATTCCCGTCCGAGCGACGCGGCCGGGGTCAGCCCGCGTCCGGCTTCCGCCGCGTCGCGTCGCGGTCGAGGCCGTTGAGCGTGTCGGAGCGGAAGCGGCCCAGATTCTCCTCCGCGTGCGCCGCCTCCTCGGGGTTCCCGGCCAGCGTCTTCTTCAACTCCTGACGGCGGTGCTTGTTGCCGCGCTTCTTCACGGCCCGCTTCACCTCGCGCATCTTCCGCTTGTCGGGATCGACCGGCATGAGCAACCCTTTGTCTTGAATCCTCACACGGGTCGCCGCACACTGCCGGCATGGCCCGCGTTCTGATCGCCACCGACGCCTGGCACCCGCAGGTGAACGGCGTCGTCCGCTCGCTCGACACCACCGCGCAAGTGCTGCGCCAGTGGGGGCACACGGTCGAGGTCGTCGAGCCGACGGCGTTTGCGTCGGTCGCGGTGCCGTTCTACCCGGAAATCCGACTGGCGATCCCGCGGCCGGGGCGGGTGTACGACCGGGTGCGGCGGTTCCGGCCGGACCACGTCCACATCGCCACGGAGGGGCCGCTGGGGCTGCTGGTTCGCCACTTCTGCCGCCGCCGGGGGTGGAATTTCAGCACATCGTACCACACCCGCTTCCCGGAGTACCTGAAGGAGTTGGCCCGGGTGCCGCTGTGGCCGACGTACCGCTTCCTCCGCTGGTTCCACGACGCCGCCGGCACGATGATGGTGGCGACGCCGAGCCTGGAGAAGGAGCTGACCGCCCGCGGCTTCCGCGCCCCGATCCGGCGCTGGAGCCGCGGCGTCGATCTGGGCATCTTCCGCCCGCGGCCGAAGCCCGAGGCGTACCCGCGGCCGGTGATGCTGTACGTCGGCCGGGTGTCGCACGAGAAGAACATCGAGGACTTTCTGAAGCTCGACGCGCCCGGCACCAAGCTCGTGGTCGGCGACGGCCCGGCGCGGGCGGAGCTGGAGCGGAAGTACCCGGCGGCGATATTCCTCGGCTACCGCAAGGGCGAGGCGCTCGGCGAGGCGTACGCGGCGGCGGACGTGTTCGTGTTCCCGAGCCGCACCGACACGTTCGGCATCGTGGTGATCGAGGCGCTGGCGAGCGGCCTGCCGGTGGCGGCGTACCCGGCGACGGGGCCGATCGACATCATCACCCGCGACGCGCTCGGGGCGGTCGATCAGGATTTGGGAACGGCGGTGCGGCGGGCGCTCAGCGCCGGCGACCCTGCGGCGTGCGCCGCGGAGGGCGCGAGCTACACCTGGGAGCGCTGCACGCGGCAGTTCTTCGAGAACCTGGTGCCGGTGGGATAAGCCGCTCGCGGCGTAGCGACCGCGGTCGCTACGCCGCGAGCGGCGGCGGTTCGCGGTACAATGGGGCGACAGCCCCCGCGCACCCGGGTCCGTCATGGCGCTGATCGGCATCGATCTTGGCACCACCTTCTGCGCCGTCGCCGCACTCGACGAGCGCGGCCGGCCCGTCACCGTGCCCAACCGCGACGGCGACGTGCTCACCCCGTCGGCGGTGTACCTCGGCCCCGACGGCACCGCCGTCGTCGGCCAGCCGGCGCTCGACCTGGCTCTCGACTACCCCGACCGCGTGGCGACGCTGGTGAAGCGCCGCATCGGCTACCCCGACCTCGGCCACCCCGTCGCCGGCCGTGCCTTCCGCCCCGAAACGCTCTCCGCGGTCATCCTGCGCAAGCTCGCCGCCGACGCCGCGCAGCAACTCGGCCGCGTCACCGGCTGCGTCATCACCGTGCCGGCCTACTTCGACGACACCCGCCGCAAGGCGACCATGGACGCCGGCCGCATCGCCGGCCTCGACGTGATCGACATCGTGGACGAACCCTCGGCCGCGGCGCTCGCCTACTCGCTGCAAGGGGCCGACGGGGCGACGCCGGGCACCGTCCTCGTCTACGACCTCGGCGGCGGCACGTTCGACGTGACGGTCGTGAGTCTGGGGAAGAAGCGGTTCCGCGTGCTGGCCGTGGAGGGCGACGTGCGCCTCGGCGGCAAGGACTGGGACGACAAGCTCGTGGGCTGGGCCGCCGACCGCTTCCAGCGCGAGGCCGGCGGCGCCGACCCGCGCCTCGACCCGCTCTCGCTCGTCGCCCTGCAAGCCGCCGCCGAGCGCGCCAAGCGCACGCTCAGCAAGGTCGAACAGACCACGCTCACCGTCAGCCACGCCGGCCACCGCGTGTCGATGCCGCTGTCGCGCGGCGAGTTCGAGTCGATCACGAAAGACCTGCTCGTCCGCACGCGGCTGACCACGCAACAGGTGCTGCGGCAGGCCGGGCTGACGTGGGACAAGATCGACCGCGTGCTCCTCGTTGGCGGCAGCACCCACATGCCGGCCGTGGGGCGGATGCTCGCCGAGGTGACCGGCAGGGAGCCCGACCGCTCGCTCGCCGTGAGCGAGGTGGTGGCGCGCGGGGCGGCGGCGCACGCGGGGATCGTGTACCAGCGCGAGCAGGGCATCCGCCGCGGCGACACGCCAGTCCACGAGTTGCTCGCGGACGTGATCGAGATCAGCGTGAACGCGCACAGCCTGGGGGTGGAGGTGAAGCAGCCGGACGGCACGCGGCGGAACGACATCCTGATCGCCAAGAACACGCAACTGCCGGCGGCGGTGACGCGCGAGTACTTCACGATCGGCGAGGGGCAGTCGCGGGTACGGGTGCGGATTCTGCAGGGCGAGTCGCCGCAGGCGGCGGCGTGCATTCCGGTCGGCGAGTGCTGGATCGACGGGCTGCCGGCCGAGCTGCCGAAGGGGTCGCCGGTGGAGGTGCGGTGCGGGGTGGCGGCGAACGGCCGGATCGAAGTGACGGCCCGCGACCGGACGAGCGGCCGGAGCGCCACGGCGACGATCCACCGCCCCGGCGGGCTGACCGAGGCGCAGCTGACGGCCGAGGCCGAATGGGTGCGCGGGCTCAAGATACAATGACGGCCCCGACAGGAGGCCGCCCGTGAGCACCCCCGACGAGAACGTGGCGAAGCTGCGGCACGCGTACCAGCAGTGGCACGACACGCGCGGGGGCAGCGTCCAGACGTGGCTCGACCTGATGGCCGACGACGTGCGGATGCGCTCGGGGCCGGAGGGGAAGGCGGGCATGGACTTCACCCGCCCGGGTGCGGGGAAGGCGGCCGCCCAGGCGTACTTCGCCGGCCTCGCCGCCGACTGGGAGATGCTCCACTTCAACGCCGACGAGTTCATCGCGCAGGGCGACCGCGTCGTCGTGCTCAGCCTCGTCGCCTTCCGCTTCAAGGCGACGGGCAAGGTGGCCGAGTCGGCCAAGGTGGACGTGTTCCGCTTCCGCGACGGCAAGGTCGCGGAGTTCTTCGAGTTCTTCGACACCGCCGCGGCCCTCGCCGCGACCCGGCCGGACTGAGCGCCCGGCTCGGGGCTTCGCCGCTTGCGGCTTAGGATCTGGTCCTCAACTACTTCCCGAATTCATGCGGTTTGGGGTAGGGCTCGGTAGTTCCATTTCGGGAGGTAGTCGTCGAAGGCGATCTTCATGCTCGTCCGGAACCCTTCGACGTACTTCCGACCGGTGGCGTACACCTTGTCCAGTAGGCTCACGGTCACCCGCAGGCCGGCGTCCGTCCTCGCCCGGGCGATGAATTGCCGGGCGACCTCCACGGTGTGGAAGATCACGCCCCGACACGCCCGCGTGATGTGCGGGAACACCTTGTGCTCGATCGGATTGTGCTTCGAGCAGTACGGCGGGTAATGGGCCACCCGGAGTTCGATCGCCAGTCGGTCCGCCAGGCGTTGCAGGTCCTCCTGGAACAGGTACTGGGTGGCACTGTTGCTGCCGCCGCCGTCGCACAGGATCAATAACCGCTTCGCGTCCGGGTAGGCGGCACGGCCGTGCTCGTGCCACCACAGCGCGATGCTGTCGCAGCACAGTTCGCCGGTGTCGTGCGACGTGTTGAGGTGGATGGACGCGTGGTTGCGGGCCACGTCGAAGATGCCGTGGGGGATCAGCTTGCCGGACCCGGCCCGGGGGAAGTCGTGGTCGAAGGTCTCCACCGTCTGGGACGTATACGTCTCCCCGCCGCGGTGGAAGTTCCCCAGCAGTTCCTTCTTCTTCGTGCCCACGCTGATCACCGGGTCGCCGGCCGCCTCGTACCCCCGCCGGAGGTCCGCGATGTTCTCGAACTGGGCGTTCCGGTCGGGGTGGTGGCCCATCGACTTCTTCTTGCGGGCCGTCCGGCGGCCGATCTGGAGGGCCCGCAACGCCCGCCGGATCGTCCGGCGACCGGCCGGGGTGCCCATCGCCGCCAACCGCCGCGACAGTTCCCGCAGCGACAGGTTGGTCCAGAGTACGCCGTCCCGCATCGGGTCCCCGGCGGTGAACTCCGGGAGCAGGTGCCGGAGGTTGTCGCCGAGGGACGGTCGGGCCGCCATCAGCGGGCGACGTCCGCCCCCTTTTTTCGGACCCGGCCGTCGGCCGGGTCGTCGGGTTGTTCCAGATCCTGCAGGCCTTGTCGGATGGTCTTCGGATCGCAGGCCAGCAGGCGGGCGATGTATTCGACGCCGCCGTGCCCGAGTTTCGCCGCTTCGACGGCGGCGTACCGGCGGCGGTCCTTCTCGGACAACCAGCCCGCCAGCCGCTTCATCATCGCCTCGACTTCCGCCGGATAGGCGTCCATGCCCGCCTCCCGAAATCGCGTTCGCCAGGCCCGAGATTCTACCCGCCATCAACGAAACCGGGAACTTGAAGTGGGCCAGATCCAGGCCATTCACGGTGACGCATCCCGGTCGTAAGCCGTCCGCTGGCAGGGACTTGGCCAAGCCAGGGAGAGGGCGCGCCCATGCTGTTCGGTGGGGTCTTCGAGCGGTTCCTAGAGGAGAGCCCGCTCAGCGTGATGTCCCGGGCGACCATCGAGCACGCCCTCTCGGCCTCGGCCCTCGACGCGCTGTTCGACCGGACCGCCGAGCGCGGGTACACCCGGGAGTTGCTGTTCTCCACGACGGTCGATCTGATGACCCTGGTGGTCGGCGGCAAGGCCCTCCACGTCCAGGCCGCCTACCGGCACCTGCGGGACCGCGTCCCGGTCACCCTCAAGTGCGTCTACGACAAGCTCCGGAACATCGAGACGGGCGTGTCCGCGGGGCTGGTCGCGCACGTGTCGGGCCGGTGCGAGGGGCTGATCACCGCGCTGGGCGGGGGGTGCAAGAGCCTGCTGCCGGGCTACCGGGTGCGGGTCCTCGACGGCAACCACCTGGCCGCCACCCAGCGGCGGCTGGGCGTCACCCGGGGGCACACCGCCGGCCCCTTGCCCGGGCAGAGTTTGGTCGTGCTCGACCCGGCCCTGATGCTGGTCACCGACATCGTCCCGTGCGAGGACGCCCACACCCAGGAGCGGGCGCTGATCGACCAGATTGTGCCGCTGGTGCGGGAGCGGGACGTGTGGGTCGCGGACCGCAACTTCTGCACGGCGGAGTTCCTGTGTGAGGTGGCCGCCCGGCGGGCCTACGTCGTCATCCGACGCCACGGGAACCTGAGCGTCGAGGCCGAAGCCGGGTACGGGGCCGAGGTCGCGACGGACCGGGGCTGGGTGGGCGAGCGGCGGGTCTGGGTCTGCTGGGGTGGGGCGCGGTTGGTGCGCCTGCGGCAGGTGCGGGTGCGGCTGCGGGCGCCGACCGCGGACGGGGACGCGGAGGTGGAGATCCTGACCAACCTGCCGGCGAAGGTGCCGGCCAAGAAGGTGGCCGAGATCTACCTCAAGCGGTGGAAGATCGAGGGGGCCTTCCACGAGTTGACAGTCGCCTTGAACTGTGAGGTGAACACCCTGGGGTACCCCAGGGCCGCGCTGTTCGGGTTCTGCGTGGCGGTGGCCGCGTACAACGTGCTGGCCGTACTGAAGGCGGCCCTGCGGGCGGTGCATGGTGAGAAGAAGGTGCAGGAGGAGGTGTCGGGGTATTACCTGGCGCTGGAGTGGGCGATGGTGTACGCGGGGATGATGATCGCCCTGCCCGCGTCGGAATGGGAGGCGTTCGGTCCGATGCCCAGCCCGGAGTTGGCCGGCCACCTCCGCGAGTGGGCGGGCAAGGTCGACCTTGGGAGGATCAAGAAAGCGCCGCCCCGGAAGCCGACGAGGACGGCGACCCGACGGATCAAGGACAAGAGCCCACATGTTTCCACGGCCCGGTTGCTCGACGAGGGGAAGAAGACCCGTCAGGCGAAAGTCAGCCGGAATCCGTGAGTCTCACACCGTGAATGGCCTGGTGGGCCAGATCCTAAGCCGCCGCTCGGCGTTCGTACCGGATGGCTTCTTCGACTTCTTCCGCCGATCGCCCATAGTCGGCCGCCAGCCCCGCGACGGAATCCCCCGCGGCGTGTCGCTGCGCGATGATCGCGGTCGGGACCCCGGTGCCGGCGATGCACGGCTGCCCCATGCGCACCCGCGGGTTGATCGCCACGAACCGCGGTGCGGTCGTCGTCCCGGGGTGGGTGAACGGGTACAAGCGGATCGGGTGGTGGTTCTCGTCCCACTCGACGCGCTGGAGGTGGGCCTCCAGGCATTCCCGGATGTGCAACTGTCCGGCCTCCGAGACGCTGACCAAACTCCCATACCGCTCGACGAACAGGCTGGTGCCGTCGGTCAGCATGTGGTGGTCGAGTAGTGGGCGGCGAGAGCCGAACTCCTTCTTCAGGTACGCGATGGCCCGGCGGACCGGCTGCGCCTTGACGCGGTGGACCCGGCGCAGCGACGCGATGATGTGAATCTCGACGAGATTCAGGAACGACAGCCGTCGGCCGTTCGGGTCGGCGGGCTCGATGAGGGCGACCGAGCGCGCCCGGCCGCCGCCCGTCGGGTACTCGCGGCCGAAGGCCCAGTCCCGGACGGTGCGGGCCGGCAGGTGGAGGTAGCCAGCCGCTTCCGAGACCCCATACACGCCCGCTGCGGCGGGGTCGGCCCCGTCGCGCAGGGGGTACCGGGTTGGGGTTCGCTGCGTCACCGGGTTGCTCGCGGGGTGGGCTGGGCGGATGAGCCCGAGCGACATTCACAATACATCGCCGGCGCGGCGCGGACAAGCGCCGCGGTCAAGCGCCGCGGTCAGCCCACCAGCTCGCGGATCGGCTCGCCGTGCTCCACCAGCGGCACCGGGCGGCGCTCGGTGTCCGGGAACCACACCTCCCGCGCGGTCACGCCCAGGTGGTGGAACACCGTCGCCGTCACGTCCTGCGGCGTCGTCGGGCGGTCGGCCACGTACTCGCCCTTCGACGTGCTCCGGCCCACCAGCCGACCCATCTTCAGGCCGCCGCCGGCGAACAGCACGCTGAACACGTTCCCCCAGTGGTCGCGGCCGCCCTCCGCGTTCATCCGCGGCGTCCGCCCGAACTCGCCCATCGCCACCACCAGCACCCGCTCGCTCAGGCCGCGCTCGTGGAGGTCCGTCACCAGCGCCGCCAGGGCCCGGTCGAACGGCGGGATGAACAGCTTGCCGCCCTCCGTCGTGCTGTGCCGGCCGGCCGTCGCGTGGTGGTCCCACGGCACGCAGTTCACCGTCACGAACGTCACCCCGGCTTCCACCAGCCGGCGGGCCAGCAGCGCGCTCTGGCCGTAGGTGTGGCGGCCGTAGGCGTCGCGGACCTTCACCGGTTCGGCGCCGATGTTGAACGCCGTCGCCGCGGCGGGGCTCGTCAGCAGCGAGAACGCCTGCTGGCGGAACGGGTCGCCGTCCGGGGTGCGGTCGGCGGTGCGGCGGGCGGCGTCGAGCGAGTCCACGAGGCCGCGGCGGTCGTCGAGGCGGGCGAACGGCAGGTCGCGGGGCAGCGTCAGGTTGCGGACGCGGAAGTCGGGCAGGTTCGGGTCCGACTCGGCGACGAACGGGTTACTGGCCCGGCCGAGGTACGCGGCGTAGTGGAAGAAGTTGTCGGTGCCGCCGCGCAGGTGCGGCACGGCGGCGTAGGCCGGCATCCCGGGGCGGTTGGCGCCGCGCAGCTTCGCCGCGGCGCTCCCCATGCTCGGCCGCTTCTGGCTCATGAAGTCCGGGGCGTTGAACGCCGGCCCCTCGAACCCGGTCAGCATCCAGTGGTTCGCCTTGGTGTGGTCGCCCGACCCGTGCGAGACGCTGCGCACGACCGACAGCTTGTCGGCGATCCGCGCGTGGTTCGGCAGCAGTTCGCCGAACAGGGTGCCGGGCACGGCCGTGCGCACGGCGCCGAACGGGCCGCGGAACTGGGCCACGGCGTCGGGCTTCGGGTCCCACGTCTCCATGTGGCCGGGGCCGCCGCTCATCCAGAACAGGATGACACTGGTGTCGGCGCGGCGGGCGGGGGCCTGCGCGGCGCGCGCTTGCAGGAGCCCGGCGAGGCCGAACCCGCCGAGGGCGCCGGCTTGCACGAAGTGCCGGCGGGTGACGCCGGAGCAGTCGGTGGCGCACCCACCCACGACGCGGAACATGACGCACCCTGTCGAGTGGACTCGGCCCCGGGCGGGGCGGCGGCGGCGGGACGGCGGACAGAGTTGAGTGTGCCAGCGGGCGCGGCCGGGGGCAAGCGCAAAACGGGTGGCGAGCCGGGGGCGTCGGCCCCCGGCTCGCCGTTACATTCCCTCTCGCCTTTGCGGCGGCCGCGGGTTACGATAGTTCCCAACACGCCCGCCCGGCCCCTTCCCGTCGCTCCCGCCGGCTCTTTCCGCGTGCTCCGCGGCCTCGCAACGGCCGCCCGATAGGGTACCGAATGTCCGAACCGCGGCCGATGGCTCAAGGAGTTCTTGAGCTCCACCCGAAGGGGTACGGGTTCCTCCGGAACCCGGCCCGCAACTACGTTCCCACCCCCAACGACGCCTACGTCTCCGGGCAACTCATTTCCAAGTTCCGCCTCGCCGAGGGCGTCGCGCTCGGCGGCCCGGTCGAGCCCGCCCGCAAGGGCGCCTCCGGCCCGCGCCTCGCCACCGTCGAGCAGATCGAGGGCGGCGACCCCGCCACGTACCGCCGCCGGGCGTGGGACGAACTCACCCCCGTCGATCCCACCAAGTGGATCCGCCTGGAGACCGGCCCGGAGCCGCTGACGACCCGCGTGATGGACCTGTTCACGCCGATCGGCATGGGCCAGCGCGGCCTCATCGTCGCCCCGCCGCGGACCGGCAAGACGGTACTCCTCTCCCACATCGCGCAGGCGGTCGTGGCCAACCACCCGGACATGCACCTGATCGTGCTGCTGGTGGACGAGCGGCCGGAGGAAGTGACCGAGATGCGCCGCAGCATCAAGGGCGAGGTGGTGGCGTCGAGCTCGGACAACGACACGGTCACGCACATCCGCCTGGCGCAGCTGGTGGTGGAGCGGGCGAAGCGGCTGGTGGAGCGCGGCCGCGACGTGTTCGTGCTGCTGGACAGCCTGACGCGGCTGGCGCGGGCGTACAACAAGCAGACCGGCAGCGGGCGGACGATGAGCGGCGGCGTGGACGCGAAGGCGCTGGACGTGCCGAAGCGGCTGTTCGGCAGCGCCCGCGCGTTCGACGAGGGCGGCACCCTGACCATCCTCGGCACGGCGCTGATCGAGACCGGCAGCCGGATGGACGACGTGATCTTCCAGGAGTTCAAGGGGACGGGCAACATGGAGCTGGTGCTGAACCGCCAGCTCGCCGAGCGGCGCATCTACCCGGCGATCGACCTGGGCGCCTCGGGCACGCGTAAGGAGGAGCGACTGCTGCCGGCGGAGATGCTGGAGCGGATCACGCTCTTGCGGCGGGGGCTGATGTCGCTGAAGCCGCAGGACGCGATGGAGGGGCTGGTGAAGCAGTTGACGAAGACGAAGACGAACGACGAGTTCTTGCACAACGTCGGCAAGTTCGTGAAGTGACCGGGCGCCGGGTCACGAAGACATTTTTAGACCGGATAACAGGATGAACGGGATACCGAACCAGGACCACGGCTCGGGGCTTGGCTCGGTATCCCGTTCATCCTGTTATCCGGTCTAAACTCCGGTTGCCGGGACTTTCCGGTGCTCCATCATTCCCACTGGATCGCGTCCGGGATGCGGGTGCGGACCGCGTGCCATGCCGGCAGCAGGCCCGCCAGCGTCGCCGTCAGCAGCGCACCGCCGGCGATCAGGAACGCCTCCCGCCACGGCACCACCACGTCCAGCACGAAGCCCGTCTCCTCCGTCAGCACCACCCGCACCACGTACCACTCCATCGGCAGGCCGATCAGCAGTCCCAGCGCCGTGCCGAACACGCCCATCAGCACCGCTTCCGCCAGCACCGTCCGCAACACCTGCGCCGGCGTCGCCCCGACCGCCAGCAGCAGCCCGAGCTCGCGCTTGCGCTGCAGCACCGAGATGAGCAGCGCCGTCACCACGCCGAGCGCCGCGACCAGGCCCACCACCACCTGCTGGATGTACGCCAGCAGGTAGACGCGGTTGATCAGCTCGCTCAGGAACTGCCGCAGCGCCTCGCGGTCGGTGGCGAACAGGCCGTACCGCGCGGCGTACTGCTCGACCGGCCTCGCGCTCGCGCCGGGCTTCAGGAAGACGTGGCAGATGTCGATCAGGTCGTCGCCGAACAGGCGGGCGTAGCTGGCCCGGTCCATGATGAGCGACCCGCGGCTCCACGAGTAGTCGCGGATCGTGCCCACCACCCGGATGTGCACCGGGCCGCGCGGGCCGGGCAGTTCGATCACGTCGCCGACCTTCACCCCGTGCCGCAGCGCAAAATTGTCCGACACCAGCGCGTCGTCGGTGCCCGGCAGCGCCAGCACCTTCTCCAGCTCGGGCAGCCCCTCGGGCACGCGGTCGCGGGTGCCGCGGGCGTACTCGGCGCAGTCCACGGCGATCAGGTACACGACCGTGCCGTTGTACTCGGGCCGGGCGTAGCGGATGGTCATGACGCGGTCCACGCCCGGCAGCGCCTTCAGGTCGCGGGCCACGCCCAGCGCCATCGGCGAGTTCGAGCTGCTGGCGCTCGTCATGTTGCCGCTGAACACGAAGTGCTCGGCCTGCACCACCGACGTGATCCACTCCACCACCGGCTCCTCGTTGCTCCGGCCGACGCCGGCCGTCTGCACCATCAGGGCGACGCCGGCGCCGAGCGCCCCGACCACGACGCCGGTGCGGCCCGGGGCGCGCGTCAGGTTGTCGAACGCCAGCCGCACCGACACGCCGCAGGTGGCGCGAACGATCGGCCGCACCAGCGCCGCGAGAATGCCGACGACGATCGGCGCCGCCAGCAGCAGCCCCACGAGCGCGACCAGCATCCCGCCGACGGAGCCGACGCGCGCGGGCAGTTCGTGGCGGAACACGACCGCGGTGAGGCCGCCCCCGACGAGCGCGGCGCAGGTGGCGCGGTGGAGGACGCGCCAGCCGCCCTTCGCGCCGGACACGGTCCGCCGCGCCGCGTCGGCGGGGTCGTCGGCCGCGGCCTGGACCGCCGGTACCAGCGCGGCGAACACGGCGGTGCCCACGCCCGCCAGCATCGCCAGCGCCACGGTGGCGGGCGTGACGCGGGTGGCGTCCACGTCGGGGTTCAGGAACATCGCCGACATCTCGCCGGCGACGCGGGTGAGGGCGAAGTCGGCCATCAGCGCGCCGAGCGGGATGCCGAGCGCGGCGCCGGCGACGCCGAGGATGGCGCCGGCCGCCGAGAACAGCAGCACCACCTGGAGCCGCGTGGCGCCCACGGCGCGGAGGATGCCGATGTCCGTGCGGCGCTCCGCGACGGTCACGGCCATCGCGTTGTAGACGAGGAACAGGCCGACGATCATCGCCCCGGCGCTGCACACGAGGAAGCCGATTTGCAGGCCCGAAATGATCTCCTGCGTCGCCCGCTGCTGCGCGTCCGGCGTGCGCACCGCGCCCGGGTTTCCGACGACGCGGCCCACGTCCGCCGCCACCTGGTCGCGGTCGGCGCCGGGTTCGAGGAACAAATCCAGGCGGTTCACCCGCGTGGGAACGAGGCGCTCCCAGTCGGCGGCGGCGGGGACGCCGGCGGCCCCCAGCACCGCGGCGAACGGCGGCTGGGGCCGCAGCACGCCGGCGGCCTGGCCGACCTCCATGCCGACGAAGTTCGCCCCGAGGCTGGCCAGCGGCGAGTCGGCCGCGAACTCCAGCACACCGATCGGCAGGCACTCGGTCTCGCGGCCGGCGTACTTCAGCACCAGCGGCTTGCCCGGCCCGGCGGTCGCGCGCCAGGCGTCGTACACGGGCTTCGTCACCATCACGAGCTTGCCCGGCACGCGGTCCCACAGCGCGGGCACGGCCGAGAAGTTGCCGTCCTGCACCGCCTGCCACACGGGAAAGAGGTGCAGGAGCGGCCCCTCGCCGGTCGGCTTCACCGTCACCTTCAGGGCGTTGTCCGGTTGCAGCAGCTGCGCGGAAATCTCGACGCCGACCAGCACGGCGACGCGGTCGTCGAGCTGCGGCAGGGTGATGCGGTCGTAGACGATGGGGGACACCGCCCTCACGCCCGGCACGGCGGCGCGGCGGATGGCCTCGGCGAGCTTGTGGGGGACGAGCGCCTCGCCGTTGGAGACGGACAGGTCGGCGACGGCGAGCGGGCTCTTGGTCTCGCGGGCGGCCGTCTCGACGCACTGGTTCAGGGCGCGGGCCGACACGAGCGCCGCGACGCCGAGGGCGATGCTCGCGACGACGAGGGCGGCGCGGTCCCACCGGTGGAGGGCGTACCGCAGGGCGAGGAGCCGGTAGACGGTCATTGGGGACTGTGGGACTGTGGGACTGTGGGACGGCGGGACACAGGGACACAGGGACCGAGAAGCGTAGGGATGTCTTTCTCCCTGCGTCCCTCAGTCCCCCCGGCCCTCAGTCCCACAAACCGGTCCGTCCGCTTCCACGAGCCCGTCGCGGATCTGCACCAGGCGGGTGCCGTAGGCCGCGGCGCTGGGGTCGTGCGTGACCATGACGACGGCCCGCCGCCCCGGTTCCGGCAGCGCCGCGAGCAGCGACAGGATTTCCCGGCTGGTGGCGGTGTCGAGGTTGCCGGTGGGTTCGTCGCAGAGCACCGCCTCGGGGTCGGCCACGAGCGCCCGCGCCACCGCGACGCGCTGCATCTCGCCGCCGCTCATCTCGTCGGGGAAGTGGTCGGCGCGGTGGCCCATGTTCACCTTCGTCAGGCACTCCCGACCGCGGTCGAGCGCGGCGCGGCGGGCCATGCCCCCCAGCAGCAGCGGCAGCGCGACGTTCTCGGCGCCGGTGAGCGTGGGCAGCAGGTTGAACGCCTGGAACACGAAGCCGATGCGGTCGCGCCGCAGCAGCGAGCGCTGCCGGTCGGACATGGTTTGCAGGTCTTGCCCCTGGAAGACGGCGCGGCCGGTACTCGGCGTGTCGAGGGCGCCCATGAGGTGCATCAGCGTGGACTTGCCGGACCCGGACGGCCCCATGATGGTGACGAACTCGCCGCCGGTGATTTGCAGGCTGACGCCGCGCACGGCGTTCACCGTGCGGCGGCCCTGGACGTAGGTCTTGGTGGCGTCGATGAGTTCGAGCATCCTTGTCCCTCGTCATTCGTCATTCGTCATTCGTCATTCGTCATTCGTCATTCGGCCGGCGCTATTCCGGCGTATCCGGCGGGGGGGCGTCGGCGCTCGGGTTGGTTTGGCCGATCGAGCGGAGGTAGCCGTTCAGGAGCGGGGCGAGCCGCTCGACCAAAAGCTGAACCCGCTCGACCTGCTCCGGGGCGAGGAGCTTACGCTTGAACGCCCGGCGGAGCCAGTGTTGCGTTTCGTACAGCGACCCGCGGGCGATCCGCACGAACCGGCGGTTGTCCTGGTAGCTCCCGCGGCCCGAGCCCTCGGCGATGTTCGCCCCGACGCTGTCGGCCGCACGCACCATCTGCTTGCCGACCGTGTCCCGCGCCAGCAGCGGCCACCCCCCCACGATCGACCACAACTCGTCGGCCAGCTGCTCGGCGACCTGGTACACGGTCAGGTCTTGAAACCGCTTGGTCGACACGGCCGTGCCCTCTCACGTCGTCGGCTCTCGAACGTCAACCTCCGTCGAATCACCCACCCGAATGACGAATGACCAATGACGATTGACGACCTCACCCGTGCAGCTTCCGGTACTTGATCCGCGTCGGGTGGTCGGCGGCGTCGCCGAGGCGCGCGCGCTTCTGCTCCTCGTACACCTGGAAGTTCCCCTCGCACCACACCACCTTGCTGTCGCCCTCGAACGCCAGGATGTGCGTCGCGATGCGGTCCAGGAACCACCGGTCGTGGCTGATGACCACCGCGCACCCGCCGAAGTTGATCAGCGCCTCCTCCAGCGCCCGCAGCGTGTCCACGTCCAGGTCGTTCGTCGGCTCGTCGAGCAGCAGCAGGTTGCCGCCGCTGCGGAGCAGCTTCGCCAGGTGGATGCGGTTCCGCTCGCCGCCGGAGCAGCTGCCCACCAGCTTCTGCTGGTCCGGGCCGCGGAAGTTGAACTTCGCGCAGTACGCCCGGCTCGCCACCTTCTGCTTGCCCAGCATGATGTAGTCGGTGCCGCCGGTCACCTCCTCGAAGATGCTGTTCGTGGCCACCAGCGCGTCGCGGTTCTGGTCCACGTAGGCCACCTTCACCGTCGGGCCGACCGTGAGCTTGCCGCCGTCCGGCGTCTCCTGGCCGACGATCATGCGGAACAGCGTCGTCTTGCCGGCGCCGTTCGGGCCGATGACGCCGACGATGCCGCCCTTCGGCAGGTTGAACGTCAGGTCGTCGTACAGCAGGATGTCGCCGTACCCCTTCTGCACGCCCTCGGCCCGCACCACCAGGTCGCCCAGCGGCGGGCCGGCGGGAATCTGGATCGTCAGCTCCCGCTCGTCGTCGTCGATCACCTGCTCCTGCATCTTGTCGATCGCCGCCAGGCGGGCCTTGCTCTTGGCCATGCGGGCGCGGGGCGAGCTCTTGGCCCACTCCAGCTCGCGGGCCAGCATCTTCTGCTTGGCGCTCTCCTGCTTCTCCTCCACCGCCAGCCGGCGGCGCTTCTGGTCGAGCCAGCCGCTGTAGTTCCCGCTCCACGGGTAACCCCGGCCGTTGTCGAGCTCCAGAATCCACTTCGCGACGTTGTCGAGGAAGTAGCGGTCGTGGGTCACCGCGACGACGGCCCCGGGGTAACTCTCCAGGTGGTGTTCGAGCCACTCGACGCTCTCGGCGTCGAGGTGGTTGGTGGGTTCGTCGAGCAGCAGCAGATCATGCCGTTGCAGGAGCGTTTTGCACAAGGCCACCCGCCGCCGCTCGCCGCCGGAGAGGCGCTCGACGGGCGCGTCCGGCGGCGGCAGCCGCATGGCGTCCATCGCCAGTTCGAGCGTGCGGTCGAGCTCGTAGGCGTTGGTGGCGTCGATCTGCGCCTGCACGCGCTCCATCTCGTCGGACAGCTTCTCGAAGTCGGCGTCGGGCTCGCCCATGGCGGTGCCGATGGCCTCCTGCCGGGCCAGCAGCGCGCGGATCGGGGCGACGGCCTCCTCGACGTTTTCCAGGACGGTCTTGCCCGGCGTGAGGTGCGGCTCCTGCGGGACGTAGCCGATGGTGGCGCCCTTGTCGGCCCACGCCTCGCCCATGAACTCCTTGTCGGCGCCGGCCATGATCTTCAGGAGCGTGGACTTGCCGGCGCCGTTGGACCCGATGACGCCGATCTTGGCGCCGGGGTAGAAGTTGAGGTTGATGTCCTTGAGCACCTCGCGCTTGCCGTAGTGCTTGGTGAGCTTCTCGATGTTGAAGACGTACTTCTCGCCCATGACATCCCCTGCGGTGCCGACGGAACCCGTTCGGGAATTGTACGGGCGGCGCGCGACCCCGGAAGGCACACCCCCGCCCCCGGCGTTGCCGGCGGGTCGGAGCGATCAGCCGTTCGGCCGGGGCGCAAGCCCCGTGGAATGTCTACTCCCCGACACGGCTTGCGCCCCGGCCGAACGGCTGGCCGACATTCGCAGGCACGCCCCGACCCGCCGAACGGACTGGACGCCGACCTCCACCGGTGACTATTCTTTATCGGTGGGTCCGCCACGCGATTCGGCCGCCCTGCCTCCGAGGTCTGCCTAGAGCCGACGAAGTCCGAACCACCCCTCCGAGGGGCGCTGCGACGGGGCGCACGGGCGCCCCTGCCAGGCTCGCTGGGGCGGATTACTACCGTGCAACGGCGCCCGTTCATCAGTCAGGAGACTCTGAACGTGAGCACCGCCACCGCCAAGCCCGCCGCCACCTTCAGCGACTACCACGTCGCCGACATCTCGCTCGCCGGCTGGGGCCGCCGCGAGATCGCCATCGCCGAGACCGAGATGCCCGGCCTCATGGCCATCCGCGAGGAGTACGCCTCGCGGCAGCCGCTCAAGGGCGCCCGCATCACCGGCTCACTCCACATGACCATCCAGACGGCCGTCCTCATCGAGACGCTGCAGGCGCTCGGGGCCGAGGTCCGCTGGGCGTCGTGCAACATCTTCAGCACCCAGGACCACGCCGCCGCCGCCATAGCCGCCGCCGGCATCCCGGTCTTCGCCTACAAGGGCGAGACCCTCGCCGAGTACTGGGACTACACCCACCGCATCTTCGAGTGGGCCGACGGCGGCTTCTCGAACATGATCCTCGACGACGGCGGCGACGCCACCCTGCTGCTCCACCTCGGCGCCCGCGCCGAGAAGGACATCCACGTCCTCGACAAGCCGGGCAGCGAGGAGGAGCGCGTCCTGTTCGCCGCCATCAAGAAGCGGGTCGCCGCGCAGCCGGGCTGGTACTCGGAGCGGCTCGCGGCCGTGAAGGGCGTCACCGAGGAGACGACGACCGGCGTCCACCGCCTGTACCAGATGCACAAGCGGGGCGAGCTGAAGTTCCCGGCCATCAACGTGAACGACAGCGTCACCAAGAGCAAGTTCGACAACCTGTACGGCTGCCGCGAGTCGCTGGTGGACGGCATCAAGCGCGCCACCGACGTGATGATCGCCGGCAAGGTGGCGGTCGTGGCCGGGTACGGCGACGTGGGCAAGGGCTCGGCCCAGGCGCTGCGGGCGCTCTCCGCCCAGGTGTGGGTGACCGAGATCGACCCGATCTGCGCCCTGCAGGCGGCGATGGAGGGCTACCGCGTCGTGACGATGGAGTTCGCCGCGGACAAGGCCGACATCTTCGTGACGACGACGGGCAACTTCCGGGTCATCACGCACGACCACATGAAGGCGATGAAGAACAACGCCATCGTGTGCAACATCGGCCACTTCGACAACGAGATCGACGTGTCGTCGCTGGAAGACTACCGGTGGGAGGAGATCAAGCCGCAGGTCGATCACGTGATCTTCCCGGACGGCAAGCGGATCATCCTGCTGGCGAAGGGCCGGCTGGTGAACCTCGGCTGCGGCACCGGCCACCCGTCGTACGTGATGAGCTCGTCGTTCGCCAACCAGACGCTCGCCCAGATCGAGCTGTGGCAGCACAACGCCAAGTACCCGGTGGGCGTGTACGTGCTGCCGAAGAAGCTGGACGAGCACGTGGCCCGGCTGCAGCTGAAGACGCTGAACGTGCAGCTGACGGAGCTGACGCCGGAGCAGGCGGCGTACATCCACGTGCCGCTGGAAGGCCCGTACAAGACGGACCACTACCGGTATTGATCCCACCCGCGGCCCTGGGGGCGTTCCACCCCCGGGGTCGCGGTCGTTCGCACCACAATTCTTGTTTCCGGCCGGTGGGGGTCGATTCCCGGCAACATGTCACCGACTCATAAAAAAGTCCATTCGGTCGAATCGCGGTTCGGGCCCGCCGCCTACCGCACCGTGTACTCCACCCACAGCTTGCCGACCGTCAGGTTCTTCTTGAACGCCTCCCACTCGGCCTTCGACAGCTCCGGCGGCCGCGACGTCTCGATCGCCTCCGGCGGGTAGTCCTTGTCGGCCGACACCACCACGCGCCCCTTGCACTGCTCGCGCAGGCGGTCCACCAGCGGCTGGTAGAGGATGCCGCTGTACGACTTCTCCTTCTCCGGGATCAGCGCCACCAGCTCCGGGTGCGTCATCAGCTCCAGCCCCTTCGCCCGCAGCGTGGCGTTGTGGCTGCCGTGGTGGCTCACCTTGTACAGCACCGTGTTGTTCAGCAGCTGCTCGGCCGTCACCGTCTCCGTCCGGCCGTCGCGGCGGACGGTCCACGTCATGTCGTGCCAGGCAAGCCAGCTGCCGACCTGCGCGTCGCCGGGGAACAGCAGCACACTGCCGGTCGCCTCGATCTCGAACGCCAGCACCAGGCTGGTGTTGTTCACCGCGCCGTCCAGCTGCAGCGCGAACGGGCCGACGGCGTCGAGCCAGCAGTTGTCCACCCGCCGGTACGCGACCTTCGGGTCGAAGTAGCGCTTCAAGTACGGGTGCGCCTCGGCCTCGTCGGCGGTGACGCCCACGCCCGGGGCGAACGGCCCGCGCCGGTCCGGCGCCGGCGTGCCGCCCTTGCGGCCCATCTCCAGCAGGCCGTTCACGAACCCGGTCAGGCCGGTGTGGTTGATGGCCAGGTACGTCTCGGGGTTCTTCTCCGACGGGTCGGACTTGTTAATCCTCGACGACCGCGGCGGCCCCAGCACGTACACGTTCACGCCGGCCGGCAGCTCGCGCGGGTCCACCGTCGTCCCCGGCTCGTGGTACGTCACGCCGCCCTTCGCGCCGAGGGCGACGACGTTGGTCATCGCCTCCTCGGTGTCCACGCTGATCTTGCCGTCCGGCTTGTACCGGATGCCGCTCTCGCTCGTGGCCTTGCCCGGCTTCTTCGGCTTCGCCTTGTCCTTCGGCCCGGGCTTCGCGGCGGCCAGGCCGTAGAAGCCGAGCACGTTCGCCACGTCGGCCACGAACTGCTTCCGCGCGGCGAGCGCCCGGCCGCGGAGGGCCAGCCCCTGGAGGCGGGCGGCGTCCTCGGCCGCCGCCGGGCCGAGCTTCCCGGCCGCCACCTGCAGCGCCGCCGCCCCGTCCCGCAGCCGCGCGTTGATCGCCTTCGCCTCGTCGTCGTCCGGGTCCTCGGTCCACGCCAGCCAGACCCGGCCGATGTCGAAGTCGGCGAACGAGACCGGGCTCTTGGTCGGGTGGAAGTAGGCGACGTGGTCCCAGTGCTCGTGCGTGGCCACCAGCACGTCGATCCGCGGCCGGCCGCCGCCGGCCGGGGCGAGCGTCTTCCGCAGGTCGTCCACCACGGCCTCGATCGGCACGGTCTTCGACTTGGTGTTCAGCTTGATGCCGCAGTCCACGAGGACGGCGAACACCGGCTTGTCGGCGGCGAAGAACCGCAGCAGGAAGCAGTCGCCGAACCCGTGCCGGTACATGCGCACGGCCACGGCGTCCACGGGCGGGGTGCGGCTCATTCCGGCCTCCGGGCGGTGCCGTGGGCGTGGGTGAAGGCGAACGGCCCGGCCAGGTTGGCGAGCGTGTTCGCGGCGAAGTACGTCTCGGCCTCGCCGCCGAGCATGCCGCTCTCGAACTTGTACTGCTCCACCATCCGGGCGCGGTCGTCGATGCTCTTGCTGACGGCGTACCGCAGCTTCAGCGTGTCCAGGTCGAACACGAGCGTGCAGCCGCCGCGGAAGACGGTGCTGTGCCGCCCCCACTTCGCGGCCGGCGTCTTGTCCGGCACGAAGAAGTCCTTCACGGCCACGGTCTTGTTCTTGTCGTCCACGTCGAACCGCACCCCGCGCTTCTGCACGAGCGTGACCACGACGTGGTTGACGATGGTGTCGTCGGGCGTGACCCGGTTGGCGAGGGCGACGCCGCCGATGGCGTAGGTGGCGGCCGTGGACGTCGGGTACTTGAACTCCAGCCCCAGCGCCTCCGACTTCTCCCGGCCGGGGGGGAACATGAGGCCGGTGAGGCGGGTGAACGGGCCGTCGGAGCCGCCCGCCCGGAACAGCGACTCGAGCAGCCGGTGGAACCCGTCCGCCCCGCGGATCAGCGCCCGCGTCTGCTCGTAGGCCTGCTCGCGGTCGGTCTGGTAGCCCACCTGCTCCTTCAACTCGCGGAGGAAGGTGACGACGTCCGCCGCCTGGGCCTCGGTCAGGGCGACGGGGTACAGCGGGTGGAGGAGGTCTTCGACGGCGGTGCTGCGGAGGCCGGGCGTGAGGCCGCGGCGCTGGAACGCCTCGGCGAACGCCACCCGGTAGCCGTACACGTCGTCGGCCACCATATCGAAGTCGGCGGTGACGAGGGCGCGGAGGTAGTCGCCGAACGTGAGGTCGAACGGCGGGCAGTAGTCGAGGGCGCGGATGCAGATGCGCTGGACGTTGCCGGCCACCTTCGCCGCGGTCCGGGTCATCTCGTCCACCAGGTCGGGGTGGAGGTCGCCCTCGGGGAGCTTGCCGGTGCCGCCGGTGGCGATGCGGAGGAGCTTCTGGACGCGCTCCCGGTAGATGTTCAGGAAGGCCTCGAACACGGCGGCCACGAGCAGCGCCCCGCGGTCGTGGCACTCGGTCGTCCGGGCGTAGGCGGCGGGGTCGGGCTCCCGCGGCGCCCACGTCTTGCCGTCGGGGCTGAGCGTGCCGATGGCGTCGCGGAGGCTGCCGTACCCGCCGACGGCCCGGCCGAACTGCTGGGCCAGCTGGCCGAGGAGGTTCTGCCGCGTCAGGTCGCCGCGCGTCTGGGCGATCTGGTGCCGCAGCACCTCGGGGAAGGAGAAGTGCTGGAACAGGGCGACGAGGTCGGCGAACGCCTCGTGGAAGGCGCGGGTGTCCGGGTTGGTGGCCTCGATGTACCGGCGGTGGATGCCGTCGAGGATGGCGTGCGTCGTCTCGTGGGCGATGATGTCGTGGCTCAGGCAGGTGAACACGGTGGCGCCCGGGAGCTGCCCGCGCGGGTCGGCCGGGGCGGCGGTGAAGTACCCGAACAGCAGCGCCTTGCGGTACGGGTCGTAGAAGGCGTTGGCCTGCCGCAGCGCGTGCGGGTAGACGCGCAGCCGGCGGACGAAGCGGAAGTCCAGCTCCTTGCGGTCGCGCGGCTTCTTCGTCTTCGCCCCGTCCGGCGCCTTCGTGCCGGCCGGGATGTTCTCGGCCCAGATGACCTTCCGGCCGAGCGCCTTCTCGAAGTTGGCGATCGTGGTCATCACCACGGCGTAGACGAACTGCTGGTGGAACTGCGGGTTGCCGACGGCGGGGGGGAGGCCGTTCTGGGCGAGCAGGTGCGGGTGGTCGAGGTTGACCGGCTCGTAGAACCGCTCGCTGGCCGGGTCGTAGTCGATCACCTCGAGGTACTCGCCGGCGGGGTACGAGGCGCCGGCCTCGCGCGGCCGGCGGTCGAGCTCCTCCCACGCGACCTTGTAGGTGAGTTCGTTGACCGTCATCGTCAGCAGGGCGGTGCTGAGGCTGGGGTCGATGGCGTAGCCGCGGAGGTGGCGGTACCGCGGGGCGGGGATGGAGTCCATTGGGCGCGCGTCGGTGACGGGGATTGGTGCCGCCGTTATAACACGGCCGCCGGCAGCCGTCGACGGCCGAACGGGAATTCGACTCAGACCGCCGCCCCCGGCGTCGGTCGTCAGTCCCGCCAGAAGCGCGACTCGCGCGGCGGGTCGTACCGCACCGCGAGGTGCGGCGTCTCCAGCCGCCGGCCGTCCTGCGCCAGCGACCGGCACCCGGCCGCCACCAGCCCCGTCGTCAGCAGCGTCCGCTCCACCGGGTACGGCGGCACCCCGGTGCGGAACGTCTCCTCGGCCTGCGCCATCAGCGCCGCCGAGTACACCACGTTCGGCACCGGCGGCAGGTAGAACAGCACCGACAGCGGCTCCGCCCGCCCCGCCAGCTTCGCCGCGAACGTGAAGTCCGTCACCAGGCCGTTCAGCAGCAGCATCGTGGCCTTCGTTCCGTCGGCGTACTCGATCCGGTACGCGACCGGGTTTCGCACCCACTCGCGCACCTGGGCCGCCGTCGGGTAGCGGTGGCTGTACGTCGGCGGCTGGGCGAGCGTCTGGCTGCGGCACAGGCACGCCTCGAACAGCGCCGCGTCCCACCCGCCGGCCGCCCAGGTCCCCGCCGCCTGCGCCTTCCACACGGCCTCGCCGCGGAGCGCCTGCACGGCGCGGACGCCCGTCTCGCCGCCCTTGCGGCGCTCGGCCATGCACTGGATCACTTCGAGGGCGTGGAAGTCGTAGCTGTCCACGCCGCCGAACGCGACGCACATCAGTTCCTCGACCGCCGCCCCCAGCGGCAGCTCGATCGCCGGCATCCGGAACGTCACCGGCAGCGACGAGCCGGCCAGGAACGGGATCCGCAGCTCCTTCGCGGTGTCCACCATCTCCTTGGCCCAGTCCCAGTTCCACGACAGGTGCTTGTCGTTGAACACCGGCCGCGCCGCGCCGTCCTTGCGGAACACGTCGGCGACCTGCTTGAAGAACTCGTAGCGCGGGTACTTCTTCTGGCCGAACTCGTTGTCGGGGTACGTGCCGTGCTCGCCGATGATGAGGACCGCGTCCACGGCCAGGCGGTCGGTGCCGCGGCGGAGCGCGGCGGCGACGCTGGGGTAGATCGTGAACCCGGCCTCCTTCGCGCGGCCGCGGCTGAGGTCGTTCTGCGGGAACTGATCGACGTAGGCGCTGACGACGTCGACGGCGGGGCGGTGCCAGCGGCCGCGGACGGGGTAGCCGGCGATGAACCGCTCGGCCATGTGCCAGGCGTGGGAGCGGTCGCGCCACTCGGTGGTGACGACGGCGAGCCGGGTGCGCCGCGCCGGCTCCTGGGCGGCGACCGCGAAAGGGGCGGCGCCGGCGGCGCCGAGGAACGTCCGTCGTGTGAGCATGGCCGCCTCCGGGGTGGTTCCGGCGAGCGTACCGGCGCCACCGGCCGGTGTCAAACGCCGGCGCCGTTACACCCGCGTGACGCACCGCGGCGGCCGCCGCGGGTATGCTGGGGCGCATGAGAACCCCTCTCGCGCTGCTCCTGGTCGCGCTCCCCGCAACCGCCCGCGCCGACGAGGCGCTCGCCCGCGCCGCCACGCTCCACGCCGTCGGCCGGCCGTTCGAGGCGCTCGCGCTGCTCGACGCCGCCACACCGGCCGCGCCGCTCGCCCGCTGGGCGGTCGCCTTCGACGGCGTCACCGTCCCCGTCGCCCACGTCGGCCGCAAACACGTCGTTCTCACCAGCCACGCCTCGCGCCTGGCCGAGCCGTACCCGATCGCCGGCCCGGCGAGCGGCCCCCGGCTCGACGACCGCACCGGCGTCTACGACTTCGACACGCTCTACACCGGGTTCGACGCCGTCACCGGCAAGCGCCTGTGGACGCGGCGGGCGCCCGGCCACAACGACGTGACGCTCGACGACCGCACCGACGCGGTGTACGTGTGGCGCGAGCGGCTGTTCAAGCTGAACCCCGACACCGGCGCCACCGAGGCCGACGTGCCGCTCCCGAAGCGGCCGAGCCGGTTCGACGCGCTGCTGATCGACGGCCGCCTCCACCGCCCGCAGCCGAACACGGGGCGGCTCGAAGGCCCGGACGAAAAGCTCCCCGCCTGGGACGTGGACCGCAACCGCCCCGCCGAGTTCGACCCCGTCGCGGCCCGCCTGTCGCCCGACGAGCGGCGCGTCCTCGGCGTCGGCGGCGGCGGCGGCGGCCGGTTCGGCACGTGGGTCACGGCGAAGCCGCTCCGCGCCGCGGAGCCCGACTGGACGTTCGAGCACCCGTCGTCGTCGGGCAACGCCCCGTTCTGGCTCGGCAACGACATCGTGGCACTCGTCGGCGAGCCGGGTAGCAAGGGCGAGGTGACCCGCCTCGACGGGCAGACCGGCGCCGTGAAGTGGCGGTACGCCCTGCCGCGCGGCGCGTACCGGCCCGGCGGCGAACCGCTCGGCGGCGGCGCGACGCCGGAGCGCAACTGGAACGCCGTCGGCCTGGTCGGCGGGCTCGTCCTCGCGGTCGGCGGCGAGGGCTCGCTGTACCTCCTGGAGCCCGACACCGGCAAGCTCGTGTCGAAGCTGACGCCGACGCGGAAGTACCTGACCTTCCCGCGGCTGGTGGACGGGGCGCTGGTGGTGTGCGGGTTCGAGAGCGTCCGCGCCATCCCGTGGGACGTGGTGCTGCGCCGCGGGCCGGACGACGGCGACCGCCGCGTGCTGCGGGCGCGCTGCCTCCACGACCTGGGCCGCACCGAGGAGGCGCGGGTCGTGCTGGACGAAGTGCTGAAGCTCGACCCCGAGCGCACCGCGGCGTGGGCGGTGATGGCCGACGTGTGCCGCGCCGCCGACCGGCCGTTCGACGAGATCGGGGCGCGCTGCCGGCAGCTGGAGCTGACCGGCCGCGATTCGTCGCCGCAGCTGCGGGAGCGGAACGGCCTGCTGAAGCGGATCGCCACCGGCCACGACCTGTACTCCGACGTGGCGACGACCGGCGACACGGTCTTCGCCGCGACCGTGGCCGGGGCCGCGCTGGCGGTCGACGTTCACACCCTCGCCGTGGCCCGGACGGAGCTGCCGGCGTCGTCGTCCGGGCTGAGCGCGACGACCGCGGTGAAGGCGCACTTCTTCGGGAGCCCCAAGACGCAGGAGCTGCCGGCCGAGGCCGGCCCGAAGGGGGCGCCGGCGGCGTTCCTGCGTGGGACCGGGTACGACGGCGCGCCGGTGCGGTGGCAGGGGAAGTGGTACCGACCGCTCAACCGCGGCGCGGTGAGGGTGCTGGACGGCGACGCGGTGAAGGAGTTTCCGGCGCGGGTGGGCGGGCTGGAGGCGTGGCGGCTGTACGTGTCGCCGTGGGGGCCGCCACTCGGCTTCGGCGCCGGCGGCGTATACGAGTTGGACGAGAACCTGGTGCCGGTGCGGGTGCGCATCCCGGCCCCGGCGACGCCGTCGTACCTGCTGGCCGGCGACGCCCGCACGCTGGCCGTGGTGACGTACCGCCGCGACTCGGCGCTCGTGCAGGTGTGGGCGCGCGACGGCAGTCGGCTGTTGCGGGAGCAGGCGCTGGCGCCGTACCACCCGGTCGGCGGCGGGTATCAGTACCTGCTGCCGCTGGCGGGCGGCTACCTGTACGCGGGGAGTTCGCTGGCGTGGGTGCCGGCGGGCGACGGCCCGGCGTGGCGGTTCGGGTTCGGGGAGTCGCCAGCGGCGGTGGCGGCGGCGCTGCCGAAATTGCACTACGCCCACGCCAGCCTGTTCGGCCGGCCGGTGGTGCGCGACGGGCTGCTGTTCGCCGGCTGCCGCGACGGCGCCGTGTACGTGTTCGACGTGGCGGCGGTCACCGGCCGGTGACCGACCGCAGTTCTGGACGACGTGGGCCCGGCACCGAGGCCGGGGTCGTTAAGTCACGCCCAGTGCCGCTTTGAGGCAGTCGTCGAGCCGGGACGCCAGCTTCACCGAGAGCGAGCCGAGCGTCTGGTCGATCGAGTCGCGGTAGACGGTCGCCAGCGCCAGGCACGACACGACGGAATTATGCGCGAGTCCGGTCGCGTTCCCGTCGGGGGTGGTCACGTCGATGAACAGGCAGGCGGGGTCGGTCGCCAGGCTCGGGTTGCTGGTGATTTCGGCGACCACGACCGTCGCCACGACGGCGGCGTAGGCGTCGGCCTGCACGACGACGGCGGGCCGCCGCTTGCCGCGGCCGCCGGAGGGGTGCGGGAAGCGCACGAGGACAACATCCCCGCGGGTCATGGCTTCTCCGGCAGCCGGTCGTACTCGTCCATCCCCTCCCAGCCGATGGACTTCCCGGCCTCCCAGGCGGCCGCCTCCAACTCCTCGCGGGTCCACGGGCTGTCGTCGTAGTCGTGCCGGGCGAGCCGCTCGTAGTCGGCCACCCGCAGCAGCACGAACGTCTCGCGGGTCCGCGGGTTCGTGACGAGCGGCGGCTCGGCGGGCGACGCCTCCAACGCCCCGAGTTGCTGGTCCGTCAGTTCGATCATGATCGCACCCGTTCTCGGCTTTCGATCCCTCTCGTTCAGGCTACCCGGCTGCGACCCGGGCGTCAAACCGCACCGGCCTCGGCGGAATCACTCCCCGCGTCACGCCGCCCGGCTGCGGCGGTACGCCCAGGCGATCGTGTCGCGGTCCTTCGCCGCGGCCGTACACAGGTACTTCGGGAGCGGCTTGACCCCGACCCGGCCGAGGTCCAGCCGGTCGGCGTCCCAGCACGTCTGCACGGTCACGTCGGCGCGGGTCAGCCCCTTCTCGTGGTCGCGGATCGCCTCGAACAGCAGCCCGAACCGCTCGTCCGACAGCACCAGCAGCGAGCCGCGCAGCGTCGCGGCGTAGTCGGCGGCGCGGGCGCCGTGGCCGGGGTCGGTGCCGTCGCTCTCGCGGCAGCAGTCGTGGAGGAAGGCGAACAGCTCGACCAGCTCCTTGTCGGCGCCGGTGTGGCGGGCGAGGCGGTGGCCGTTCTCGCGGACGCGCGCCCAGTGCGCCACGCCGTGGACGCCGTGAAGCTCCACCGCGACGCGCGCCTTCGCCGCGGCGAGGACGGCGGCGGGGTCCGTCGTCGTCGTGCGCTTCGTGCCCATGCCCCTTGCGACACCCGCCGCGCCGCCGAAGTTCGCGTTCCCGAAACTTTCGGCGCCCACCCGCGCCGCCGGGCTGGTATCCTGTCACGACTCCGACTCTCCCCGGACCCGCGGCCGATGCCCGACGACGCCGACCTGCCGCGCCGCGTCACCCGCAAGGTGGCGCTCCGCACCCTGCCGCTGCTGTTCGCCCTGTACGTCGTCGCGTACCTCGACCGCGCCAACGTCGGCTTCGCCAAGCTCCGCATGTCCGACGCCCTCGGGTTCGACGAGGCCGTGTTCGGCCTGGGCGTCGGCCTGTTCTTCGTCGGCTACCTCGTGCTCGAAATCCCGGGCGCGCTGCTCGTGGAGCGGTGGAGCGCCCGCAAGTGGTTCGCCCGCATCCTGGTCACGTGGGGCTTCTGCTCCATGGGCATGGCGTACGTCACCACGCCGACCGAGTTCTACGTCCTGCGGTTCCTGCTGGGGCTCGCCGAGGCCGGGTTCTTCCCCGGCGTCATCGTCTACTTCACGCACTGGTTCCCGCGCGCCGAGCGCGCCCGCGCCCTCACCGGCATGCTCGTCGGCATCCCGATCAGCCTGGCACTCGGGGCCGTCGTGTCGCGGTGGCTGCTGGACCAGGGCTGGCTCGGGTACGCCGGCTGGCAGTGGGTGTTCCTCGCCGAAGGGGCGCCGGCCGTGCTGCTGGGAATCGCCGTGCCGTTCCTCCTGACGGACCGCCCGCGGCAGGCGAAGTGGCTGACGGCGGAGGAGCGCGACTGGCTCGAAGCGACGCTCGCCGCCGAGCGCGAGGCGACGCCCGCCGCGAACGCGATGCGCGTCCGCGACGCCCTGAAGCTGCGGACGGTGTGGCTGCTGGCGCTCGGCATCTTCTGCACGAACCTCGGCGGCTACGCCTTCGTGTTCTGGCTGCCGACCGCGGTGAAGGGGCTGCTCGCCGGGCTCGGCCAGGACGCCGCCGACACCACCGTGCTGGGGTGGACCTGCGTCGTGTACCTCTGCGGCATCGCCGGCGTGGTCACGTCGGGCTTCGTGTCCGACCTCACGGGCAACCGCAAGTGGCCGACGACGATCGGCCAGCTCGGCACGGGGCTGTTCCTGGCGCTGAGCACGGTGCCGGACCAGTCGTGGTCGGCGGTGTTCGCGTGGCTGTGCTGCGCCGGGTTCTTCGCCCACTTCTGGTACACGCCGTTCTGGGTGCTGCCGACGCTGAGCCTGACGGCGTCCGCCGCGGCGGTCGCCATCGGGTTCATCAACATGTGGGCGAACCTGGCCGGGTTCGCCGGCTCGTGGGCCGTCGGCGAGCTGCGCGTGGCCGGCCTCGGCGACCGCGGCTGCCTGCTGATCCTGGCGTGCACCTTCGCCGCGGGCGCGGCGTTCGTCGCGGCCGTGCCCGTACAACGTCCCGACCCTCCTGGGAGCGCCGACGAGTGGTGACCGACCCGCCCCCGATCCCGCCGCGCGACGACCTGCTGCGGCTGTTCCGCACGATGGTGCTGATCCGCCGCTGCGAGGAGCAACTGGCCCGCGCCCACCAGCGCGGCCTCGTCCACGGCGCGTGCCACACCTACGTGGGGCAGGAAGCCGTCGCCGCCGGCGTGTGCGACCACCTGCGCCGCGACGACGTGGTGTTCAGCACGCACCGCGGGCACGGGCACGCGCTGGCGAAGGGCGTGCCGCCGGTGCAGCTGATCGCCGAACTGTACGGCCGGGCCGCGGGCTGCTCGCAGGGCCGCGGCGGCAGCATGCACCTGTTCAGCCCCGAGGTCGGGCTGATGGGCACGAGCGGCATCGTCGGCCCGTGCATCCTGCAAGCCGCCGGCGCCGGCTACACCTTCCTGCTGACGAAGACGGACAACGTGGCGGTGGCGTTCTTCGGCGACGGGGCGGTGAACAACGCGGCGTTCCACGAGGGGCTGAACCTGGCGGCGATCTGGAAGCTGCCGGTGCTGTTCGTGTGCGAGAACAACGGGTTCGCCACCGAGGTCCCGTTCCGCACCGCGGCCGGGAACCCGAGCGTGGCCGGCCGCGGCGCCGCCTACGGGCTGCCCGGCGTCGAGGTGGACGGCAACGACGTGCTGGCCGTGCGCGCGGCCGCCGCGGAGGCGGTGCGGCGGGCGCGGTCCGGCGAGGGGCCGACGCTGCTGGAGTGCGTGACGTACCGCACCCGGCCACACGCCGAGGGGATGGGCGACTACACGTACCGCACCCGCGAGGAAGTCGAGAGCTGGAAGGCCCGCTGCCCCATCCGCTCGCTGCGCGAGTTGATCGCCGCTTGCGGCGATGCAACCGAACTGGATGCGATCGAATCCACGATCCAAACCGAGGTCGAGGCCGCCCACGCCGCCGCCGAGGCGGCCGCGTGGCCCGACCCGGCGACGGCCGCGGCGCACGTGTTCGCCGAGCCGCGCCGCCTCCCCGAGCCGCCGCCGCCGGGCGACCGCGAGGTCACGTACTCGCAGGCGGCGCTCGAAGCGCTGAGCGCCGAGATGGCCGCGAACCCGCGGATTTTCGTGCTCGGCGAGGGGATCGGCGTCCGCGGCGGCAACTTCCGCACGACCGCCGGCCTGTACGACAAGCACGGCCCCGAGCGGCTCCGCGACACGCCCATCACCGAGCGCGGGTTCGTCGGCCTCGGCTGCGGCGCGGCGATGACCGGCACGCGCCCCGTGATCGACTTCATGTTCGCCGACTTCGTGCTGGACGGCGTCGGCGAGATCGTCAACCAGATCGCCAAGATGCGCTACATGAGCAGCGGCCGGCTGAAGATGCCGGTGCTGCTGCGCGGCTGCGTCGGCATCGGGCACTCGGCGGCGACGCACCACAGCGGCAACTACTACCCGCTGTTCGCGCAGTTCCCCGGCCTGCGGGTCGCGGTGCCGAGCACGCCCTACGACGCGAAGGGGCTGCTCCACCACGCGCTCCGCTGCGACGACCCGGTGGTGTTCCTCGAACACCGCGAGCTGCTGACGCTGAAGGGGCCGGTGCCGGAGGCGGCCTACGAGATTCCGTTCGGCCGCGCCGCCGTGGTGCGCGAGGGGCGCGACGTGACCGTGGTGGCGCTGGCCCGCATGGTGCGCCTGGCACTGGAGGCGGCCGCCGAGCTGGAGCGCGCCGGCGTGTCGGTGGAGGTGATCGACCCGCGGACGGTGGCGCCGCTGGACGTGGACACGATCGGCGCGTCGGTGGCGAAGACGGGCCGGCTGCTGATCGCCGACGAGGGGTTCGCACCGTTCGGCGTCGGGGCCGAGGTGGCGGCGCAGGTGGCCGACCGCTTCTTCGACGAGCTGGACGCGCCGGTGCGGCGGCTGAACGGGGTGTTCACGCCGACGCCGTACAGCCCGCCGCTGGAGGCCGCGGTGGTGCCGGACGCGGCCCGGCTGGCGGCGGCGATCCGCGACCTGGTGGAGGAGTGACCCGGTGTCGATTCCCGTGACGGTGCCGCGCCTCGGCTGGAACATGGAGGAGGGCACGTTCGTCGAGTGGGTGGCGGCCGACGGCGCGGCCGTGAAGCCCGGCGACGTGCTGTTCCGGCTGGAGGGCGACAAGGCGGTCGAGGAGGTGGAGAGCCTGGACGCCGGCGTGCTGCGCTACCGTGCGACTGGCCCGAAGCCCGGCGACCGCGTGAAGGTCGGCGACGTGATCGCCGAGCTGGCGGGGGCGGGTAAGGCTCCACCGACACAACCGCCGGTTGTCCCGGACGAACCGTTAGGCCGGGGCGCAAGCCCCGTCGGTTCTTCCGACGCCGCGTGCACCCCGACGGGGCTTGCGCCCCGGCCTAACGACACGCCCGCACTCCCCGCGGTCACGCCCCGCGCCCGTCGGCTGGCGGCGCGGGTCGGCGTCGATCCCACGCAACTCCCCGGCACCGGCCGCACCGGCCGCGTCCGCGAGCGCGACATCCCCGCGCCGGCGCCGACCGGCGTCGAGCCACTCTCGCCGGTCCGCCGCGCGACCGCGGCGCGGATGGTGGAAAGCCTCCGCGCCGCCGCCCCCGTCACGCTCACGAGTTCGATCGACGCCACGAACCTGGTTAACCTCCGTGCCCAGTTCAAGGCCGCCGGCGCCGCGGTGCCGACCGTCACCGACCTGCTGCTGAAGCTCGTCGCCGTCGCGATCGGGAAGCACCCGGCGCTCGCCGCCCGCTGGACCGACGCCGGCCTCGCCCCGGCCGAGCGGCTCGACATCGGCTTCGCCGTGGACACGCCCGCCGGGCTACTCGTGCCGGTGGTGCGCGACGTGCCGGCGCTCGGGCTGGCGGCGCTCGCCGCCCGCACCCGCGAGCTGGTCGAGCGCGCCCGCCGCGGCGCCCTCGCCGCCGCCGACCTGCGCGGCGGCTGCTTCACCATCACCAACCTCGGCGCGTTCGGCGTGGACGCCTTCACGCCGATCATCAACCCGCCGGAGTCGGCGGTGCTGGGCGTCGGCCGCATCGCCCGGCGGCCGGTGATGGACGGCGACCGCGTGACCGGCCGCGAGCAGCTGACGCTGAGCCTGACCTTCGACCACCGCGTCGTGGACGGCGCGCCCGCGGCGAGGTTCCTCCAGGCGCTCGCCGGGTGTATCGAGAACCCCGCCCCGTGGCTGACGGCCTGACCGGAGACCGACATGACCAGCGACCTGAGCGGCAAAGTCGCGCTCGTCACCGGCGCCGCACGCGGCATCGGCCAGGCCATCGCCGACCGCTACGCCCGGAACGGCGCCGTCGTCTACTACACCGACCTGATCCTGGACGAAGCCCGGGCCGCGGCCGACCGCACCCCCAACGGCCGCGCCCTGAAGCTCGACGTGACCAGCACCGCCGACGTCGCCGCGGCCGTCGAGCGCGTCGTCGCCGGGAGCGGCCGGCTCGACATCCTGGTGAACAACGCCGGCGTCAACACGATGGCCCATCGCGTGACGATCGACGAGTTCCCGCGCGCCGAGTGGGACCGCATCCTCGCCGTGGACCTGACCGGGCTGTACGAGATGACCCGCGCCGCCGCGGCCGTCATGAAGCGGCAGCGCGGCGGCCGCATCATCAACATCGCCTCGATCGCCGGGCTCGTGCCGCTGCGGTTGCAGTGCGCGTTCGTCGCGGCCAAGGCCGGCGTCGTGAACCTGACGAAGGGCACCGCCCTCGAGCTGGGGCCGCACGGCGTGCTGACGAACGCCATCGCCCCCGGCTCGACGCTGACCGAAGGCACGCGCAAGCTCTTTTACGGCGACGACGGGCTGTTCAAGGAGTCGGTGCAGCGGATGCTCGACCACGTGCCGCTCGGCCGGCCCGGCACGGTGGACGAGATCGCGGTGGCGGCGCTGTTCCTGGCCGACCCCGAGAACAGCTACATGAACGGCCACGTCCTCACGGTGGACGGCGGCTGGACGGCCGGCTACGCCCGCGACTTCTGACCCGCGCCCAGCGCCGCCGCCACCTCCCCGACGCTCGCGTAGCGGACGCCGAGCGCCTGCCCCTCGGCCTTCGCCGCCGCCTGGAGCAGCCCCGCGGCGGGGATGTCGATTCCGGCCGACGCGTCCTCGGCGAGCCACACCTCGAACCCGGCCGCGCGCAGGTCGCGGGCGGCGAAGAAGCAGCAGATGTTCGTGGCAATGCCACACACCACCACGGCGCGGATGCCGCTCGCGCGCAGGAAGGCGGCAAACCCCGGGTGCTGGGCGGTGACGGCGTAGGCCTCGAAGTCCGGGTCGTACCCCTTCCGCCACACGGCGTGGAATCGGTCGGCGTGGAGGCCGGGGAGGAAGTCGGCCCCGGGCGTGCCGGCGACGCAGTGCGGCGGGTACAGGTCGTCGGCGCGGCCGTGGAACGAGCGGTGGTCCGGCGGGTGCCAGTCCTGGGTGGCGTCGACGCGGGCGAACGGCAGCGCCAGCAGCCGGTTGACCGCGGGCACGATGGCGGCGCCGCCGGGGACGGGGAGTTCGTCGGGGCACAGGTCGGTGAACCCACGCTGCGCGTCGACGACGAGCAGCGACGTAACGGCGGGGGCGAGCGCGGGCATGGCGGGCCTCCTCCCCCGGAGTATACCAGACTCGCACCCTTCCCCCGACCCGGGCGCCGCATGACCGCCGCCGACGTGTCCGCCCTCCTCGCCCAGCAGTTCGGCCCCGCCGTCACCGGCACCCACGCCGGCCCCGGCGACCCGTTCGTGACCGTCGAACCCGCGCGGCTCGTCGAGGTGTGTACGTTCCTCCGCGACGAGCCGCGGCTGCGGTTCGAGTTGCTCAACGACCTCACCGTCGTGGACTACCTGGAGCCGGACGCGAAGAAGGCGGCGAAGGCCGGCTTCGAGCCGCACCTGGAGGTGGTCTACCGCGTCAGCAGCTTCACCCACCCCGGCCGCCGCTTCACCCTGAAGCTGACGCTGCCGCGCTGGAAGGACGGCACCCCGGGGCAGCTGCCGGAGGTGCCGTCGGTGGCCGGCGTGTGGCGGACGGCCGACTGGCACGAGCGCGAGGCCTACGACCTGTGCGGCGTGTTCTTCACCGGCCACCCCGACCTGCGGCGCATCCTGCTGGCCGAGGACTGGGAGGGGCACCCGCTGCGGAAGGACTACGAGTACCCGCTGGAGTACCACGGCATCCGCTGCCGGTAGTCTGCGGCGTGTAGCGGTTGGCGCGGCGCCGGGGGGCGGGCTCCGCCCGGCGGCGCCGGCGGGTGGGCTGGTGGACGGGCGGAAGCGGGCACTACGATTCAAGTCGGCCGATCCCCACGCCCCTCGGAGCCGCACCCGTGACCCGCCTCCTGTTCGCCGCCGCCGTGCTGGCCGCGTCCGCCGCCGGCGCGACCGCCCAGCCGGACCCCATCCCGCCGCCGCGGCAGGTGGCGCCACCGAAGACCGACATACCGGTGCCGATGCCGCCCGCGAAGGGGACGGTGCTGACGCCGCCGACGCCGATCGCGCCGGTGCGGCCGCTGCCGCCGACGACGGGCGAGCCGCCGGCGCGGACGTTCGCCGACTACCCGCCGTCGTTCCTGCCGCCGCCGGGGCCGTTCGGGTACGGTACGCTGCCGCCGCGGATCCCGTACGGGCCGAGCGTGTCGCCGCTGGAGTACCCGTACCCGCGGTACGCGACGGAGCCCGGCGCGCCGTGGCCGCAGCACGCGGCCACCCCCGGGTACGGCACCTACTACGGGCGGCACGGGCACGGGCGGCGGTAGGCGTTCGTGGGTCGGGTCGGGGCTTCGAGACCCGACGCGGGAAGTGAACGACTCAAGACGAAAGCCCCGGTGCGGCGCCGCACCGGGGCTTTCGTCGTTCGTATACCGCGCCCCACGCCGGGTCTCGAAGCCCCGACCCGACCTACGGGAGTTTACCGCTCCAGCGCCGCGGCCACGGCCGCGGTCCAGCGGGCGTACCCGGCCGGGCTCATGTGCAGCCCGTCCTTCACGAACAGCTCCGGCAGCGGCTTCCCGTCCGGCCCCAGCATCGCCGGCACGATGTCCACGTAGCGCAGCTTCGGGTCGGCGTCACAAATCCCCTTCACCAGCGCGTTCGCCTTCGTCTGCACCTCGTACTTGGCCCAGCGGGCGATGCTCGGCTTCACCGGCAGGAAGTACACCTTGCACTCCGGCGCGTCCTTGCGGACGGCGGCGACGAACGCGCGGAAGTCGGCGGCCAGCTGCTCCGGGGTGCGGCCGGCGTTGATGTCGTTGTCGCCGGCGTACAGCACGACGGCCGTCGGGCGGAGCGGCGAGATGAGCCGCGGGGCGAAGTGCGTCGAGTCGCGCGTCTCGGAGCCGCCGAAGCCGACGTTGACGTAGCCCTTGCCGGGGAACGACTCGTCGAGCTTCCACAGTCGGGTGCTGGAGCTGCCGGCGAACACCACGCCGCCGGCCTTCGGGGGCGCGTCCTTGAGGCGCTTCTCGATCGCGGCGACTTCCTTCTCCCAGCGCGCGGCGCGTGCGGCGTCGACGGGCGGTGCCGGGGTGGGCTGCAGCGCGACGAGGGCCAGTGCGAGGATCACGGGCGGCTCCGCAGATGTGACGCCGTTCGCGGCTTCGCGCTGGGCAGCGCGAAGCCGCGAACGGCGGAGCGAACTTACTTCTTGCCGCCCTGGAGGGCGACGACGAGTACCTGCACGGCGGCCTCGATGCCGTACCCGAGCGACAGCGGCACCGGGGTGAGGGTGTTGGCCTCGCGGATCGGGTGCTCCAGCTTCACCATGTCGGCCTCGACCGACAGGTTCTTCCCCTTCAGCGCCTTGCTGATGTCGTGGGCGCCGATCGAGCCGTACAGCAGGTGGTGCGTGTTGCCGGCCTCGTCCACGTGCTCGTGGGCGTTCGCCTCGATGGTGACGGCCGGGAGGCGCGTGAGCTGCTCGGCGAGCACCTTCAGGTCGGCGATGCGGGCCTCGCGGGCCTTCGACACCTTGATCTTGTAGTGCTCGAGCGTCCGCAGGTTCTCCTCGGACGGGATGACGGCGTGGCCGTACGGGAGGAGGAAGTTGCGGGCGTAGCCGGGCTTAACCTCGACCACGTCGCCCTGCTTGCCGACGTGGGCCACGTCGTTGACCAGCACGACGAGGTAGCCGCCGTGCGGCCCCTTCTTGACCTGGTTCCGCTTGCGGACCTTCTTCTTCGGCTGGTTCAACGTCGCGGTCGCCGCGCCGGTCGCCGCGCCGGTCGCCGCCTTCTTCGAGTTCTTGGCCATATTCGTCACCCGGGTTTGGTGTTTCGTGGTCCGTGCTTGGTCCGTCGGCCCCGGCCGGCGGCCCGCCCGTGCGGACCACCAAACACGAAACACCCGACACCAAACACCGCGTCAGAAGGGGATGTCCTCGTCCCCCCCGCCGGAGGTCCCGCCGCCGCGGGTACCCCCGTAGTCGTTGTCGTCGTCCGGCGGCGGGGCGGAGTACCCGCCGCGGTTGCCGCCGGTGTTCTGAGCCGGCCGCCCGCCACCGCCGCCGCTGTAGCCGCCGCGGTTGCCGCCGCCGCCGCTCTGGGCCACGCGACCGCCGCCGCCCATCTCACCGCCGCCGTCGCCGCCGTCGCGGTTGCCGCCGAGGAACTCGATCTCGTTGACGACGACCTTGTGCTTGGACCGCTTGCCGCCGCCGTTCTTGTCTTCCCACTGGTCGTACTGGAGGCGGCCCTCGATGTACAGCGGGTCGCCCTTCTTGCAGAACTGCTGGATCAGGTTGACCAGGTCCCGCTTGGTGTCGGGCCGGCTGAACGCCTCGCAGTCGATGTACAACGGGTTCGGGTCGTTCTCCCACTGGCCGGTCTGCGGGTTCTTGCGGCTGCGGCCCACGGCGAACCGGAACGGGATGACCCGCCCGCCGTTGGGCATGGTGCGGACCTCGCCCGGGTTGTCCGTCAGCCGCCCGATCAGCATCACCTTGTTCAACGTCGCCATGTGCGACCTCCGATCGGACCCGCCCCCGTGAAGGAAACCGTTGAGCTAAAGGCTACAGGTTCGGGGCGGTGTCCACCTCGGAGGTTACGGCATGGCGGCGGCCACTCGCAAGGTCCGTTGTCGGAATGTGGGCCGATTCGCGGGCGGGTCAGTCCCCCTTGTCGGCGAACTCGGGCCGGCGGCCGCGGGGGCCGCGGGCGCCGTCGCCCGGGGGGCCGTCCACGCCGGCGGCCGGCTCGGCGCCGAGGGCGCTGGGGTCGGTCTGCACCTGGGCCTCGTCCTGCATCCCCTTCACGGCGAACTCCTTGCCGTGCTCGTCGCGGGCGATGCCCAGGATCGTCTCCTGCCACTTCGGGTCGAGCTTCAGCGTCATCGACCGGAGGATCACCCCCTCGGCCAGCGCGAAGTCGCGCTCGAGCTCGGCCTGCTTGGTGCTCTCCAGCGTGTAGTAGACGATGTGGAAGGCGCCCTTCTTCTGCTTGGCGATCGGGTAGGTGAGCTTCTGGTTGTAGTTCCACTCGCGGGCGATGCTGATCTGCCCGCCGTGCCGCTCGATCAGGTGGTGGACCTGCGTGCGGACCGCGTCGCCGTCGGCCGACAACTTCGTGGCGTCGAGGAGGAACAGAGTTTCGTAGGTGTTCACCATCGGCATACGGTCCTTCGGCGGAGCCCGGGGGGGGCGGTTGGGTCACCACGGATCGGCGGGATACGCCGACCCCCCGCACCACGCGGGGGGAGTGCCCATCGGGCGGGTCCGCGAACCGTTTTCCTTAGAGCGCACGGCACGCGCCGGACAGGGGGCGCGGGCGGAATGGAACGAGTCGGTCCGTGCGACCCGGGCCGTAGAACGACCGGCGACTGACGTGGAGTAATTGGCGCCACGGTGACCCGTGGCCGAATGCCTCAGCGGCCTCTGCTCCAAAAGACAGCATTGAAGCCCGGCCGATGCCCGAAAACGAGGCACGTCCAGCCGCCAGCTTGGGACTGGGAAAGACCACGTGTGGCACGCTATCTCGTTGCCGTATCAGACGTTGCGAGGCCGAGCAGATCCCGCTCGAGGAATTGGCACGCGAGGTGCCTTACTCTTCAACATCAGAGGAGACGGGCTGGGTGGCCAGGCCGAGGGGAGAGGCGGTGCTGACCGCCGGTCCGTTCTCCGACGAAACACAGCAAGCCGTGTGGTGACCAACGGGAGAGGTGGTCACCACACGGCTTGTTCGTTTTCTCGGGCGGACGAGCCGGTGGGAGAAACCCGGCCCGCCCGCCCCGTCGTCGGTTCCGCGCCTCGTCCGAGGGGGTCGCCGGCGGCGGGGGAGAGGGTGTCACTTTCGCCGACGGCGCCGCCGCCGTCAAGCACCAAATTAGCTCACAGGCCAGAATTTTCGCCGCGGCCATATCGACCGAAGCCGGGCCGTTTACCCCGGGAACAGTCGGGCGACGGGGACGCGGAAGCCCGGCAGCGCGTCGCCGCCGTCCAGCTCCTGGGTCGCGTTGAGCGTGACCGACTCGGCCACCGGAAAGTGAATCGAGACCGTGCGGAAGTCGGGATTCAGGAGCCACACCTGCGGCACGCCGGCGGCGCGGAACAGCTTCACCTTTTGGGTGATGTCCTCGACCGTGTCCGACGGCGACAGGATTTCGACCGCCAGCGTCGGCACCCCGTCGATGATCGTGGTCGAGTCGTCGGCCATGACCCGGGCCGTCACGTCCGGGGCGAGGTACACGGCATCAACTCCGACCGTCCGGTCCGGGTTCCGAACCAACCGGACGCCGACCTCGCCGGCGTAGCACGACCCGCGGGGTTCGGGCTGAGCGTCGAGCCAGGACTCGAGCACGAACGACACCCGGGACTGAATCCGGGCGTGGAACTTGTTCCGGATCGTCATCCCGACCTCCACAAGCCGGCCGTCGATCAGCCACCGCTCGACGCCGTCGTCCGGCAGGGCGAGGAGGTCTGCGGTCGTGAGGAGGCGGGCGGCGGGCGGCGTGGGCTCGAGCGCGGTCGCCATCGGGTCGCTCCGTTTCGGGCCAAACTACCACAACCGAACCCGCTCGAACAGGGCGGCGGTCACCGCCGCGGGCCGCGGACGTTCGTGAGTCGGGCGAGGAACTCGGGGTACCGGTCCCCGCTCAGCCGCGTCTTCGCCTGCCCGAAGCCCGGGAACTGGTCGGGCCACACCTCGGCCAGCACGTCCGCGCCCACCGGGTCGAAGACGCGGACCGACGCCGGGTCGAAGTGCATGGCGCCGACGCACCCGTCCTCGGGCTCGGCGAACCGCTCGCAGCCGAGTAGTTCGGCGCTCGCGACGACGTGCCGGGCGAACTGGAACAGTACCACCTTCCCCGGGTCGGCGCTCAGCCCCGCCGTGCGGAACTCGTAGCGGCCGTTGCGCGGGAGCGTCGCCAGCTCACCGAGGAAGAAGTGCGCCTGCACGTCCGCGATGCCGCGCCCGGGGAACACGTCCGTGGACATCGGCAGGAGTTGAACCACGGGGGGTGTCGCCATCGCGCCACCGTATCACGGCCGCTTCTGCTCGAACAGGTCGGACGTGTGGCACCAGAAGTCGGCGCCGAGCCGGGCCACCGTCCGCAGCTTGCGCGGGTCCACGCGGCCGGCGGCGTCCAGCACCGCGTCGTCCACGTGGATCGCCACCACGTCGCCGAGCACGAGGTTGCCGGCGATCGGGCCGTCGCCGAGCGGGACGATCTGCCGCACCCGACACTCCAGCGCCGCCGGCGAAGCGGCCACCCGCGGCGGCCGCACGAGCCGACTCGGCACGGTGGCGAGGCCGGCGTGTGACACCTCACTGTCATCGGGCGGCAGTTCGGCGCTGGTGGCGTTCACCGCTTCCGCCTGCGGGGCGGTCGCGGCGCTGACCACGAACTCGGGGACGCGCTCGAGGTTCAGAAGCGTGTCCTTCTTCGTGCCGTCGCGGCGGAGCGTCGGCGAGAACACCACGACAGGCGGGTTGGCGCTGAACACGTTGAAGAAGCTGAACGGCGCGAGGTTCACCACGCCGGCCGGCGACACGGTGCTCACCCATGCGATCGGCCGCGGGGTGACGACGCCGGTGAGCAGCTGGTAGACGCGGACGGGGTCGGCGCCGGCGGTGTCGAGGTGCATCGGGGGTTAGTCCAGCCAGGATTGCGGGTACGCCGGGTCGTCCAGGTCGAGCGCCGGCCGCGTCAGCGCCAGCGGGCGGAACGTGTCCACCATCACCGCCAGCTCGTCCGTCCGCGTCTGGTCCTTGCTCGCCACAATCGTGCCCGGGTGCGGCCCGTGCGGGATGCCGTGCGGGTGGAGCGTGATCGACGCCTCCTCCACCCCGCGGCGGCTGCCGAACTTGCCGCGGACGTAGTACAGCACCTCGTCGCTCTCCACGTTCGAGTGGGCGTAGGGCACCTTGATCGCGTCCGGGTGCGTGTCCAGCACCCGCGGCGCGAAGGTACACACCACGAACCCCGGCGTCTCGAACGTCTGGTGGATCGGCGGCGGCTGGTGAACGGTGCCGGTGATTGGCTCGAAGTCGTCGGCGTTGAACGTGAACGGGTAGACGCAGCCGTCCCAGCCCACCACGTCGAACGGGTGGTGCGCCAGCGTGTAGCGCGTCAGCCGCGAACCGTCCTTCACCAGCACGGTGGTGTCGCGCTCCTCGTCGAGCGTGAGGAGTTCGCCGGGGCCGTGCAGGTCGCGCTCGGCGAACGGGGCGCCGAGGCGGAACTGGCCGTCGGGGTTCAGGTAGCGCTTCGGGAAGCCGACGGTGCCGGCCGACTCGATGACCAGCAGGTCGGTCGGGCCGGGGTCGAACTCCAGCTTGTAGGTGGTGCAGCGCGGCACGACGACGTAGTCGAACGGGCGGAACGGCAGGACGCCGAAGTGCGTCAGGAGCCGGCCGCGGCCGCGGTGAACGAACAGGATTTCCTCGGCGCGGGCGTTCCGGTACAGCTCCGTCTGTGGGTCCGCGGGGCGGCTGCGCCACAGGGTCACGTCGGCGTTCGTCAGCAGCGGCACGCGGCCGGTCACGGGCTCGCCGTGCGCCGCGAGGAGGCCGGTCTTCAGGTGGTGGTGCCGCAACTCGAACACCTCGGCCGCTTCGACGGGCCAGGTGCCGGCCGCCTCGACCTTCCGCACCCGCGTCGGCGGGCGGAGGTGGTAGGCGATCGAGTAGGCGCGGGCGAACCCCTCGGTGGAGACGACCTCCTCGTAGAAGATGCCTTCGTTGCGGTAGCCGGGGGTGGCGCGGTGGGCGGTGTGCCGCTTCGGCGGGAGCGTGCCACGAGTGAGGTATCTCATTCCGCGCCTCCTGTGAGGGTGGCAGCGTGGCCCAGCACCCGGGCGCCGCCCTTCAGCAGCGAGCACGTCGGCACGTACCCGATCTTTACCCGCCACGCCAGCAGTTCGTCCGGCGTCGGCTTGTGGCCCCAGACGGCGACCGCCGTCAGCTCGCCGAATCAGGTGACGGCGAACGCCAGCCAGCGGGCGTCCGGCAGCGGCACCAGGAAGTCGTAGCTGTACTCGTCCTGCTGCACCAGATCGAGCCCGGCCAGCGACACGCCCGCGCCCGGCGCCCACTTCAGGATGCCTTCGAGGTTCCGCAGCCGGCCGACCTCCGCGCCGAGACTGGGGTCGGACGCGGTCAACTCCGCCAGCTGGTCCGGATACGGCGTCATCCGGGCTGCTCCACGATCGGGTTGCGCAACACGCCGAGATGTTCGATTTCGAGCTCCACCACGTCGCCGGGTTTCAGCCAGCCGCCGACCGCCTCGGGCGTCAGTTCCAGGATGCAGCCGGTGCCGACGGTGCCGCTGCCGAGCACGTCGCCGGGGCGGAGGTCGGCGTCGCGGCTGGCGTGGGCCAGCAACTGCGGCCACGTCCAGTACATACTGCCGGCGTCGCCGCGGCTGTACTCCTTTCCGTTCACCCGGGCCGTCATCGTCAGGTGGAGGCGGCCGTCGCGGTAGTACGGCTGCAATGCGGTGAACGGCACGAGGCCAGGGCCGAGGGACGTGGCGAAGTCCTTGCTCTTGCTCGGGCCGAGGCCCACCGCCATCTCGGCCCGCTGGAGGTCGCGGGCGCTCCAGTCGTTCATGATGGTGAAGCCGGCGACGCACGCCAGCGCCGCGTCATCCGCCGGCAGGTTCCGCGCCGCGGTGCCGATCACGCACGCCAGCTCCAGCTCGTAGTCGAGGGCCGCGCTGCCGGCGGGCGCGCACACCGGGTCGCCGTCGCCGACGACCGCGGCCGGGTTCGAGAAGTAGAAGACGGGCACGTCGTACCACTGGGGCACCATCCCGAGCCCGCGGTGCGCCCGGCACGTCTTCACGTGCTGCTCGAACGCATAAAAGTCCCTGATGGAGCGGATCGATGATCGAAGATCGAGGATTGATGATTGAGAAGACATGACGCGGTTACGCTCCCGGCTTGGCGTCGCGGCTGCGGCGGACGGCCGTGGCCCGGGAGGCAGACATGATGCGGAGGAGTTCGTTCGCTTCGGCCAAGAGGGGCTGAACGAGCTCGGACTTGTGCAGGTTCCCGTCGATGACCAGTTCGAGCCAGAACGCGCTCTCGTCGGCCTCCTCGATCACGACGCCCATCTTGGCGACGAACTCCTTCCGCGACCGCGCCCGGCACGCGGCCCGGTAGTTGGCTCCCACCGAGGTGCCCGATCGCATCAACTGGTTGGCGACCGCCCGCCCCTGCACCGTCCCCGGCAGCGCGGCGGTGAGCCTCATGACGCGCAGGGCGAACTGCTTCGTCCGGTTCTGAAGCTCAGCCCGGTCCATCGTGTCGCCCCCACCGACCTTGTCTTCCCAATCATCAATCCTCGATCACCAATCATCAATCACAAAGTCCCCCGCAGCGCCTGCTCGCGCTCGATCGCCTCGAACAGCGCCTTGAAGTTCCCCTTGCCGAAGCTCTTGCCGCCGACCCGCTGGATGATCTCGAAGAACAGCGTCGGCCGGTCCTGCACCGGCTTCGTGAAGATCTGCAGCATGTACCCCTCGTCGTCGCGGTCCACCAGGATGCCGAGCTCGGCCAGCTCCGCGATGTCCTCGTTGATCGCGCCCACCCGCTCGGCCAGCGTGTCGTAGTACGCCTTCGGCACCCGCAGGAACGACACGTCGTTCGCCCGCAGCGCCTTCACCGTGGCCACGATGTCGTTGGTGGCGAGCGCGACGTGCTGCACCCCGGCGCCGCCGTAGAAGTCGATGTACTCCTCGATCTGGCTCCGCCGCTTCCCCTTCGCCGGCTCGTTGATCGGGAACTTGATCCGCCCCCGCCCGCCCTGCACCACCTTGCTCATCAGCGCCGAGTACTCGGTGCTGATGTCCTTGTCGTCGAAGCTCACCAGCTGCTCGAACCCGAGCACCTTGCGGTAGAACTCGACCCACTCGTCCATCTTCCCTTCCTCGACGTTGCCGACGACGTGGTCGATGCCGAGGAGCCCGGCGGGGTGGTAGGTGCCGGGGCTGTAGCGGGCCGGGTCGATCGACTGGAAGCCCGGGGCGAACGCGCCGTGGTACTTGTCGCGGTTCACGAACGTGTGCGTGGTGTCGCCGTAGGCGCGGATCGTGGCGAACTCGTAGACGCCGTGCTCGTCCTCGAGCCTGGTCGGGCCTTTGACGCCGTGGGCGCCGCGCTCGACGGCCAGGTTGTAGGCGTCCCTCACGTCGTCCACCTGGAGGGCGATGTCGGAGACGCCGTCGCCGTGGAGGACGAGCCGCTGCACCTCCGGGTGCTGGGGCCGCAGCGGCGACACGATCACGAACGTGATGCCGCCCTGCTTCACGACGTACCCGGCCTCGTGGCGCACCTTGGTTTCGAGGCCGGCGTAGGCGACCACGTCGAACCCGAAGGCGTTGCGGTAGAAGAACGCGCTCTGCCGGGCGTTGCCGACGAAGAACCGCAGGTGGTCGATCTTCCGCAGCGGCAGGTCGGTCATGGGGGCTCCACCGGAAGACGGATTGGCCGCAAAAAGGCACAAAAGACACAAAAAGGACAGAATTCAAAACCGGGTTCTTGTCTGACTATCTTGTCTGTCCTTTTTGTGTCTTTTGTGCCTTTTTGCGGCCAATCCGTCTTCGCTTCTGTGGCTAGGTTACTTTGATCGCCAGCTTCTTCACCAGCGCTTCTGCCTCGGCCCGCAAGAACTTCAACGACGGGGCCACGAACAGCTGCGTCTGCATGTACGTCGGGTCGTAGTCGGTGTTCACGACCACGTCGGTCACGAACGGGCGGCGCGTCACGGCGCGGCTGAACAGGCTGTTCGGGATCTCGCCCGTGCTCGACAGGATGCCGGCGCCGAACACCTTCACGTCGCCGGCTTCCTCGACCAGCCCGAACTCGATGCTGAACCAGCTGAACCGCTTCAGCATCAGGACGTGCCCGCCGTCCGTCGCCGCGGCGGCCGCCTTCCCGAGCAGCGTGATGAGCTCGGCGTAGTCGCGGTCCATGAACGGCGGCACGTGCCCGAGGCAGTCGTGGATCATGTCCGGTTCGGGCGTGAACTCCGGGTGCGACGGGTGGCGGAGGAACTGCGTGACGGGGAAGCCGCGGGCGGCGATGTAGCGGTAGAAGGTGCGGTACGCCAGCGAGCCTTCCGCGGGGATGAGGTGGGTCTGGGTGGCGGCGCGGAGGCGGTCGCTGAGGTGGCGCATCTGCGGCACCTCGGCCGACGTGATGGCCAGCTCGTGCTTCGCCTTGCGGTACAGGGCGCAGGCGTGGGCGTCGTGCAGCGGGGCGAGCTGCGCCGACACGTCGGCCCACAGCCGGGCCTCCTCCGGCATGTACTCGAACACCGGCGGGCCGAGACCTTCGAGGCGGTGCTTGCGCGTCAGCGCGAAAATCCACCGCCGCCGGGACATGTACGCGGGGTCGTCGATGCCGGGGGTCTTGGGGTCGACTTCGAGCTCGTCCGGGTCCGGCGGCTCGACCATCTCCCGCGGGTCCACGGCGACGCCGTACTGGATCAGCGTGTCCTTCATGACGCCTCCAGACCTGGGGCGAGCGGCGAAGGCCGGGCCGCGCCCTATTCTACCACCGCCCCCGTTCCCGCCGGAAGGTGCCGCCGTGAAAGCCGCGTTCCTCGACCAGCCCGGCCCGCCCGAAGTCATCCGCACGGGAGAGCTTCCCACGCCCACCCCGGGCGCCGGCGAAGTCCTCGTCCGCGTCACCGCCGCGTCCGTCAACCCGATCGACACGTACATCCGCGCCGGCCTGGTCGCCATGACCTTGCCCAGGCCCTTCATCCCCGGCTGCGACCTGGCCGGCGTCGTGGAGGCGGTCGGGGCCGGGGTGAAGCGGTTCCACGTCGGCGACCGCGTGTGGGGCTCGAACCAGGGGCTGCTCGGCCGGCAGGGCACGTTCGCCGAGTACGCCGCCGTCGGCGAGCAGTGGCTCTACCCCACCCCGACGAACGTCGCCGACGAGCAGGCGGCCGCGGCGGCGCTCGTCGGCATCACCGCGCACCTCGGCCTGTTCGGCTGCGCCAAGCTGCACGCCGGCGACACCGTGTTCGTGAACGGCGGCACCGGCGGCGTCGGGTCGATGGTGATCCAGATGGCGAAGGCCGCCGGCGCGCGAGTCGTCACCACCGTCGGCTCGGCGGAAAAGGCGACGCTGGCGGCGGAACTGGGGGCGGACGCCGTCATCAACTACAAGACTGACGACGTGGCGGCGAAGGTGAAAGAGGCGGCCGGCGGTGCGGGTATCACGGTCTGGTACGAGACGCAGCCGCCGACCGACCTGGACCGCACCGTGGAGCTGATGGCGCCGCGCGGCCGGGTGGTCGTGATGGCCGGGCGGGCGGCGCGGCCGGTGTTCCCGAACGGGCCGTTCTACGTGAAGGGGCTGTCGCTGCACGGGTTCGCCATGTTCAACGCCACGCCGGACGAGCAGCGGGTGTGCGGGGCCGATCTTGCGCAGTGGCTGGGGCAGGGTAAGATCAAGGCGCTGATCGGCGCCCGCTTCCCGCTCGCGGACGCGGCCAAGGCCCACGCGCTGCAGGAGGAGAACACCGGCAAGAAGGCCGGCACCCTCACCGGCAAGATCGTGGTGCTGCCGAGTGTGTAAGGGGGCTTTTTTTGACGAGATGAACAGGATGAAACAGGATTAGAACCGGGCCTGAATTAATACAGAACTCTGATTCTTCCATCCTGTTTCATCCTGTTCATCCCGTCAAAAATGCCTTGATTCTTGTCCTTACCCCTGAGAATCACATGGTTCGGGTCGTCGGCGCGGCGGTCGCCCTCCTCGCGGTCGCGGCACAGCCCGGCGACCGGCCCGCCGGTACGGCCACGTCCGCCGCCGCCACGTTCTCGGCGCTCGCGCCCGGCACGGCCGGCTTCAAGGTGCTCCCCGAGGGCGCGGCGCTCCGGGCCGGCGACCTCCTCGTCGCGCTCCCCGGCGCGGTCGCGAGCTCGGCCAACGGCGCCGTCGCCCTCCGCTCCTTCGCCGACTACGACGGCCGCTCGCCGCTGCCGATCCTCGAAACGGCCTTCAGCCTGGCCGAGGCCAAGGACGCCGACCTCGACGTGACGCTCGACCGCGGCCGGCTCGACCTGACGAACACGAAGCCGGCCGGTCCGGCGACGGCCCGCGTCCGCTTCTGGGACCAGACGTGGACGGTGACGCTGGACGCCCCCGGCACCCGCGTCGCGTTCGAGCTGTCGGCCCGGTGGCCGGCCGGCAGCCGGTTCAAGGCCGCCGACCCCGCCGCCGCCCCGCAGGCCGGGCCGGTCGCGCACCTGCTGTGCCTCGTGCTCAAGGGCGACCCCACGGTGAAAGTCGGCGGCACGACGGTGGGGCTGGCCGCTCCGCCCGGCCCGGCGCTGATCGAGTGGGACAGCGTGGAGGGGGTTCGCGCCCGGCCGCAGCGGCTGGAGAAGCTGCCGGACTGGGCCGACCCGGACGCCGGCCTGTCGGCCGACGGGAAGAAGCTCGCCGCCGCGGTGGAGAAGTTCCGCGCCGCCCGCGCAACCGACGCCTCGGGGGCGTTCCGCACGTTCCTCGATTCGAAGGAGGCGGTGGAGCAGCGGGTGGCGCTGGTGACCGCCGGCGCCACCGACGAGCTCGACCTGTTGAGCCGGGAGCTGGCCGAGGCGAAGACGCAGGAGGAGTGGGACTTCGGCATTACGGTCGTTCGCCACTGGCTCGGCCGCGGCCCCGGGCAGGATCAGAAGTTCTACACGCGGCTGACGCGCGCCTACACGCCGGCGCAGGCGCGCATCGTGATGCAGCTGCTGATGGGCTTCTCGGCCGACGACCTGCAGCAGCCGGAGACGTACGAGGTGCTGATCGACTACCTGACGGACGACGTGCCGGCGGTGCGCCACCTGGCGGCGTGGCACCTGGTGCGGGCGGTGCCGGGCGGCCGGGCGATCGGGTTCAAGCCGGGCGGGACGAAGGCCGAGTGCGAGGCCGCGGCCCGCGAGTGGCGCCGCCGCGTGCCGCCGGGCCAACTGCCGACGCCGGAGGAGAAGAAGAAGTAGGCGGCAGAGCTACAGCGTTGGTGAACCACAGGTTCGGCCCTGGAGGCGGCTGGTGGTCGAAGTCGCCTGGGTTCCAGGTTGGTACGAGCTCGACCCGCCGTTGGAGGTCGGGTTGACCGGCACTTTCGCATTCTGGCGGGTGGTACCCGACCACCTTCGCGGACCCGAATCGTTGGTGCTATACAACACGCTCTGGCACCCGGAGGACGCGGTCATCGCCCGCGGCACTATTTCGGCCATCCGACACCCGGAACTGGGCGCGGTTCGCAAGGTGGACACGTGCGGCCTTGACTACACCATCGTCCTCGCCGACGGCATGGAACTCACCGTGAACGCCGAGGAGGCGCCGGGCGATCTATCCGAGTGGGTCGAAGATCGGTGGCGCGCGTCGTCGCGACGAGTGAGGGATTGGCGGTTCGTGGTCGAGTTCGAGTCGCTGTCCGAGCCGAAGCAGGCCGAGTTGCATTCGTAGGTCGGGTCGAGTCTTCGAGACCTGACGGCGGCGCTGGTACGCGCCGCCGTCAGGTCTCGAAGACTCGACCCGACCTACAAAGCGGTGGCCCTCGCATCGGCCGGCCGCGTGGGCTACAATAACCGTCACCTGATCGACCCCCCGTGCGGGAGGCTCCCATGTCGCGGTTCCCCTGGCTGGCGGCGGCGGCGCTCGGCGGCTTCCTCGGCACCCCGGGTGTCGCCCCGGCGCAGTTCATCGGCGGGTTCGGCGGGGCGGCCATGGTGCCGCGACCTCCGCTCGGCGGGGCGCTGTACCCCCGCATCCCGAACATCGGCTTCGGCGTGCAGTACCGCTACGGCCTCAACACGCCGTTCGGCTCGTACCAGTACGGCCGCACCGTCTTCGGGCCGGTCGGGTACTACTTCGCGGCGTCGAACGCCAACCGCAGCTCGTACCTCTACCCGCCGGCCGGCAGCGGGTACATGAGCGGCGGCGTCGCCAACCCGGCGCTGGCCGCCGCCCAGGCCGACCTCGCCCGCGCGCAGAACGCCGCCGCCGGCGCCGCCATGTCCGCCAAGGGGGCCGTCCACGAGCAGTGGGCCTACGAGAAGATCGGCGTCCCCGGCGTCAAGGGCGTGAAGCTCGGCGCCGACACGCCCGAGGCCGTGGCGAAGGCCGTGGCCACCACCGACGAGCGCGAGATCGCCACCGGCGAGCCGCTCAACCACATCCTCGTCGCCGCGTCGGCCGCCGAGAAAAAGGCCGGCAAGGTCGAGTCCGCGTTCCTCCCGCCGGACCTACTCGCCGACCTGGTCTTCACCGGCCCGAAGGCCGACGCGATGAACCTCCTCCGCAGGGGCGGCCGGCTCGACTTCCCCGTCGGGTTCGACGCCCCCGCCCTGGCCGACGCCCGCGCCGTGCTGGAGCGAGAATTCACGGCCGCGGCGTCGCCGGTGCTGCTGGGGAAGGCCGCCGACCCGTCGAAGGCGGCGAAGCTGGAGGCGGCCGTGGCCGAGGCGCGGAAGGTGCTGGCCCCGCAGATCCGCGAGATGAGCTTCGAGGACGCCGCGGCCGCCCGGCGGTTCCTGAACCAGATGGACAGCGCCGCCCGCACGTTCAAGGCGCCGGGCACGGCGGGCCTGATCGACCCGGCCTGGCGCGTCGAGGGGACGAATGCGGCCGGGCTGGTGAAGCACCTGAGCCGGCACAACCTGCTGTTCGGCCCGGCCGCGGCCGGCACCGAGGACCGCTACGTCGCCGCCCACCGCGGCCTGGCGACGTACCTGTTCGCGCTCACCGACGCTCAGAAGAAGTAAACGAGTATCGAACAACGCGTCGGCCCGCTCCGGGGGCCGTGGGACTTCCCACGGCCCCCGGAGCGGGCCGACGCATTTCCAGCCGCACCCTACTTCTTCGCCGGCGGCTCGGCGCCGGGCGGCAGCGCGGCCTTCACCAGCGCCCCGCTCTTGCCGTTGTAGATGCGCACCACGCCTTCCTCGCCGCCGGCCGCCACCACCTCGCCGTCGGGGCTGGCGCCCACGGCGTACACGTAGTCCGTCGCCCCGGGGAACTGGCGGACGTTGCCGCCGTTGTCAGCGTTCCACATCCGCACCGAGTTGTCGCCGCTCCCCGTGAGGAACTGCGGCGTCTTCCCGACGAACGCGAGCGCCGTCACCTGCTTCGTGTGGCCGGTCATGTCGCGGAGCTTCTCGCCCTTCTCGTAGTCCCACGCCTTCACGAAGTTGTCGGCGCCGCAGCTCACGATCTTCTTCCCGTCCGGCGTCCAGCCCACGCCCATGACGTGGTGCGTGTGCCCTTCGAAGCTCTTGACCAGCTTGCCGGCCGGGAGCTCGAACACCTTCACAAACTTGTCCGACGCGCCGGTGGCGAGCAGCTTACCGTCCGGGCTGAACGCCACGGCGTACACCGTGTCCGAGTGGGCGTTCTTCAGCTCCAGCTCCTGCTTGCCGGCGGCGCTGAACACTTTCACCTCGCCGTCCTCGGCCGCGGGGCCGCCGGCGGTCGCGAAGTGTTTGCCGTCGGCGCTGTAGGCGATGGCCGCGACGCGGTCGCCGAAGCCGGCCACGCGCTCCTTCACGGTCCCCTTCTCGGCGTCCCACAGGGTGAGCTCGCGGAAGCTGCCGGTGGCCAGCGTCTTGCCGTCGGGGCTGAACGCCATCGACTCCACCAGCGACACGTGCGCCGCCTTCGCCTCCTTGCCGTCGGCACTCTTCAGCTGCGGGTCGAGGAGCGTCTTGAGGAAGTCGCCCTTCTTGGCGTCGTACAGGTGGACCTGGTTGCCGCGGCTGGCGGCGACGACCTTGCCGTCCGGGCTCACGGCCACGGCGCGCACGGGCTTCACGAGCGCCGGCGGCAGGCTCACGGCGATGACGCGCTTCACCCGCGCCATCGTCGGCGCCTTGGCGCCCTGGTCGATCCACAGCTTCAGGAGCGTGACCTCCTGCGACGTGCAGGGCTCCTCGCTCTTGGGCGGCATGATCGGCTTCTTCTGCCGGCTGCAGAACAGGAACAGGTTGCTCTCGGCCGACTTCCCGGGCACCACGGCGACGCCGCGCTTGCCGCCCTTCATAACGCCGGCGTAGGTGGACATGTCGAACTTGCCTTCGAGGATGCTGCCGCTGTGGCACACGGTGCAGCGGTTCTCGAAGATCGGCTCGACGTGCTTGCTGTAGTCCACCGGCTCCGACAGCTTCAGGTCGGTGGTGGGGATCGTCGGCAGGTCTTTGCCGTCCTTCTTCTCCTGCGTCGTGGCGACGCCGGAGAGCCCGGCGACGAGTACGGCGGAGAGGGCGGCGAGAGCGAGGTATCGCATGGGGGTGGGTGTGGTTGAGGTGGGGATCGGAGGAATTAACCACAGAGTCACAGAGGGCACAGAGAGGAAACCGAAGACAGAGTGAAACCCGGATTTGGTTTCAAACCCGGCTTCGTTCTCGGATTTCTGTCTTCTCTCGGTGTCCTCTGTGACTCTGTGGTTAATCTTGGATTTTGTGTCTCTCTACTTCGCCACGTTGAAGTTCACCTTCGTCTCGGTCACGACGTCCTTCCCGGCGTAGCGCCCGGTCACGGTCACGATCGCGTTGTTCACCGCGCCGGCCTTCGCGCCGTCACCGATCCGCAGGATCAGCTTCGCCTCGTCGCCCTTGCCCGCCGGCACCGTCACTTCGTCGGCGGTGACGCCGGTCAGGCCCATCGGGGCGGTGAACTTCACCTTGAACTCGCCGGCGTAGTCGTACTGCCGCTCCAGCTTCAGCAGCAGCTCGGCCTTGCTGTTGAGCTTCGCCGTGTTGTTCGGCAGCTGGCCCGGCGTTACCTTCACCAGGCTCGTCGGCAGCACCGTGAACTCGACCGGGTCGGCGAACGACACCGCCGGCGTCGCCTTCCCCTTGTCCTTCGCCGCGTCCCGCGTGAACGGCACCGGCGACTCGCCGCGCAACGCCACCGCGTACTTGCCCGGGAAGGCGTTGGCCTTCACGTCGATCGTCACCACGCCCTCGGCCTTGTCCTTCGTCGGCTGCGTGCCGGCGGTGACGGCGAACGGCACCTGCTGCTGCCCCGGGCCGACCGGGTCGGCGGCCACGGTCACGTTCGCCTTCTCGGGGTGGACCCACGTCACCTTCACCGGCAGCGTCAGCTTCTCGCCCTGCTTGAGGAAGATGGGGCCGCTCACCTTTTCGTCCTTGCCGCCGGTCTTGATGGTGGCCCCGGCGGGGTCGGCGGCGAGTTTGAAGAACGCCTTCTCGGGCCGCACCGCGATCACCAGCGACTGCGCCAGCCGGCCCAGGATCGGTGTGTTGTTCCCCTGCGGGTTGGGGATGCCCCACGTCACCGTCGCCGGCCGGGCCTCGCGGACCACCTGCTTGCCGTCCACCGTGGCCGTGGCCTTCACCTTGATCTCGGCGAGGCTCGGGGCGGCGTTCGCGGCGACGTTCAGCACCATCACGCCCCAGCGGGCGCCGCCGCCGATCGTGGTCCCCTTCGTCGTCACGCCCGCCGGCAGCCCCTCGGCGGTGACGGCCACCTCGCCCGTGAAGCCGTCCATGCGGTGGACGTAGACCTCGATCGCTTCGGAGCCGTCCTGCCGGCCGGCGCTGCCGGTCTGGTAGCTCTTGGTGTAGGTGCGGGCCACGACGCGGAAGTCCGGCCGCGGCGGGCCGACGCGCAGCCGGTACGCCGTGCTCGGGCCGGTGATCGCGTTGCTCTCGCGGCAGCCGACGGCGACCAAATACTTGCCGTCCGTCGGCGGCACGAAGCGGTACGGCGGCGGGTCGCTGGTGCGGGTGTAGAACTCGGTCGGGTGGAGCAGGTCGGCGTCGTCGTCCTGCTCCGGCCCCATCATGTCGTTCTTGGCCTGCGGGTTGTGGACGCTGAAGTAGAAGTCGGTGGGGCTGCCGTTCCGCTCGGCCGTCAGCTCCAGCTGCACCGGCACGCCCTTCTTCGCGTCGAAGCTGTACCAGTGCCGCTCGCCGCGCTTCTCGACCATGCCGGCCACCTCGCACGGCGTCGGCAGCGCCTCGGCGGCCTCGGCCTTCGTGGCGGCGGCGTTCTTGCGCGGCACCAGCTTCTCGCGGGTGAAGTAGACCGGCACCGCGTTCGAGCTGCCACCCGGCCCCTTGAGCCGGTACTCGAAGCCGTCCTGCAGCGCCGCGAGCGGCGGCGTCGATTCGCGGACGGCGAGCCGCAGCGCCGCGGCGGCGTCGGCCGGCGGCGTAATCGTGACGGCGAGCTTCTCCAGCGGCCGGCCGTCGAGGACGAACCCGCTCGGCTGCCCGCCGGGGAGGTTGCGGCCGTAGACGGTGACCTGCGCCGGCTTGCCGAACTCGACCGCCGCGGGGAACACGTAATCGACCCACGGCGCCGAGCTGATGGTGAGGCGGTACGTGTGGTCGGGGCTGCCGCCGATGTAGGTGTACTCGAACAGCCGGACGAGGTAGTCGCCGTCGGCCGGGAGCACCAGGTCGGTGAGGGCGTTGTTGTCGCGGTAGTTGCGGTTCTGGGCGAGCTTGCGGCCGGCGGCGTCGATCACCTCGAACATCGGGTTGGCCTTGCCGTCGATGCTCGACGCCTGGACGGCGATGACGACCTTCTGCCCGGCCTTGCCGGCGAAGACCGTGTAGTCCACGTCGGCGTTGCCGCCGATGGTGCCGACGACGGTGGTGCCGATCTCGACCTTCTGGGCCTCGGGCACGTCGTTGTTCGGCTCCTTCTCGGCGACCTCGGGCAGCTCGCCGACGACGAACGCCCGCGGGTTGCTGACGCCGTACTTGCCGACGGCCCGCACGTCGTAGGTGCCGGGCGGCACGTCGGCGGCGACGCTCACCTTGAACTTGTGCGGCCCGCCGGCGGGGCCGGCGCCCTTCTTCCCCTTCTTCGGGGTGGTGTCCTTCTTCTCGTCCTTCTTCTTGGGGTCCACCGGCTCCGGCGGCTCGACGTACTCGGCCTTGATGCCGGGGTGCGAGAAGTACAGGCCGGTCGGGTCGTCCAGGTCGGCGCCGGTGACGGTGACTTCGACGCTGGTGCCGAGCTTCGCCCCGGTGGGGAAGGCGGTGTTGACGCGCGGGCTGGGGAGGCCGGGCGGCGGCTGGCCGGCGACGGTGCCGAACAGGACCACGGTCGCGGCGGCGACGACGGTGCCGGACACGAGGCGGCGCATGGGAGGGCGTCCTGGGGAGCGGGCGGGAGCGACGCGGGCGGGGCCGCGGGGTCGGCGGGTAAGGTGATGCTAACCCGGCGCGGCGGGGGGGTCAAGGGTGCGCCTCCCGCCGCTTGCGGCGTAGCGGCGTCCACGCCGCTACGCCGCAAGCGGCGATACCCCGAGCCATCGGCCCCGCCGATGCGCCCCCCGCCCGCCGCCTCGCGGCGGCCGGCCCGCCGTTCCTACAATGCCCCCGTCCGCCCCTCTACCGGAGACCCCACCCGTGGCCCACACCCTCCCGAGCCTCCCCTACGCCTTCGACGCGCTCGAGCCGCACATCGACGCGAAGACGATGGAGATCCACTCCCAGAAGCACCACAAGGCCTACGTCGACAACCTCAACAAGGCGCTGGAATCGGCCCCCGACCTGGCCAACCTCCCCATCGAGGAGCTGCTCCGCAAGGTGAAGACGAGCGCCCCGGACGCGGTGAAGCAGGCCATCATCAACAACGGCGGCGGGCACCACAACCACGCCCTGTTCTGGGAGGTCATGGGGCCGAACGGCGGCGGCGAGCCGACGGGCGCGGTCGCCGAGGCGATCGCCGCCGGGTTCGGCAGCTTCACCGACCTGAAGGCGAAGGTGAAGGACAACGGCCTGACGCAGTTCGGCAGCGGCTGGACGTGGATCGTGTGGAACCCCACCGCCACGAAGCTGGAGGCGATCAAGCGGCCGAACCAGGACAGCCCGCTGATGGAGGGGCTGGTGCCGGTGCTCGGCATCGACGTGTGGGAGCACGCCTACTACCTGAAGTACCAGAACCTCCGCGCCAGCTACCTGGACGCGTGGTGGAGCGTGGTGAACTGGAAGGCCGTGGAGGCGAAGCTCGCCGCCGCGAAGGCGGGTCGCTGAGACCGTGGGACGGGGGGACACAGGGACACAGGGACCGGTGGCGTGAACCACCTGTTTTCTCCCTGTGTCCGTCAGTCCCTGTGTCCCTGTGTCCTCGGAGAATCCCATGCTCGCCCTGTTCGGCGTCGACGTGAACCCCGACGACGTGGTCAACGAGACCACCAAGCGCGTCATCGTCACCGTCATCGTCGCGGCGATCACCTCGACGGCCACGTTCTTCGCCGGCCGGTGGTACGGCCGGTACGTCGCCGGCCGGCAGTGGCACAGCAAGGAGTTCCTCGACCGCATCATCATCAGCCTCAACATTTTCTCCGACGGCTACCTGAAGATCCGCACCGTCATGGAGCGCTCCATCGAGGAGGTGTTCCTCAACCGCCTCGCCGTCGAGAAGGTGAACGCCGCGGCCCGCGCCACGACGGTCGAGAACCCCATCATGCCGATCGCCAAGGCCGACCGCTGGTTCATCCTGAACTTCGTCCTGAACGCCGTCGCCGAGCACTTCGTGGACGGCCAGATTCGGCTGGACGCGGGCCAGCCGGTGACGAAGGTGCGGTACGCGCTGTTCCTGACGTGCGAGCTGGTCGGCGAGGAGCGGATCCGCAAGGTGCGGGCGATGCTGGTGCGGGCCGACGTGCTGGAGGCGTTCCCGTACCCGGACTCGCTGCCGAAGCTGGAGAACGTCTGGCACGACAACCGCGTCCTGACGCTCCGCAAGGCCGCGGCGCTGTACAAGACGGAGCCCGACCACTTCCTCACGCTTGAAGTTTGTGTGTAGGCGAACCGGCGGCGTCTGCCGCCGGGTGGCGCCGCGTATCACATCCACGTCCCCACCCGGCGGCTGACGCCGCCGGTTCGCCAGGAGCTAACCATGAAGCGGTCCGCGTTGCTCGTCGGCGCCGTCGTCGTTCTCGTCGGACTCGCCGCCGGGCTCGCCTCCGCGTGGTGGGCCGGCGGCCACGAAACGATCGCCGAGGCCGCCGCCGCCCGGCTGCCCGACGAGGTGCCGGCGTTCTTCCGCCGCGGCGGCCGCCACCTCGCCCACTTCGCCGTCGACCCCGACCGCTGGAAGAACAAGAACGCCCAGCTCCTCCGCCGCGCCGAGGAGGGCAACCACTTCCTCGACCTGGAAGACCTCGACGGCCGCCAGCCGCCCGCGACCAACCGCTTCGACTACATGAAGCTCGTGTACACCGAGCTGAAGAAGGACCCGAACAAGGTCGGCCTGCTGCCGTACTCGATCGTCGAGAACTACGAGCGGCTGATGGTCGCCTTCTACGACCACCGCAAGGCGCCGGCGAGCGAGGCGGTGCCGATGGCGGCGCTGGTCGCGGGCGGGAACCTGGCGCACTACACCGGCGACGCCGCCATGCCGCTCCACACCACCCGCGACTACGACGGCCGCGTTCAGCCGGACGGCACGGTGAAGCAGAAGGGGATTCACGCGAAGCTGGACGGCTTCCCGGAGAAGAACAAGATCACGCCCGAGGAGGTGTGCCGCGGCCTGGAGGCGCGGCCGATCGACGACGTGTGGGCGCACGTGAACCGGTTCATCGCCGAGTCGCACACGCACGTGGGGCGGTGCTACGAGTTCGACGCCGCGGGCGCCTTCGACACGCCGACGAACGAGAGCCGGGCGTTCGTGCTGGCGCGCTGCCGGGCCGGGGCGCAGCTGACGCTCGACCTGTGGTACACGGCGTGGGTGAAGAGCGCCAACCTGCCGGGACACTGGTGACCGGTCACGGCTCCGGCACGATCGACACGAACCGCGTCTGCACGGCGAGCGTGCCGTTCGACAGTTCGGTCTCGCTCCACCGCCACACCCGGACGCGCTGCCCGGGGGCGAACCGCCCGGCCCCGCCGTCGGGGCCGCGGACCGGCGTCTCCCGCCGCACCGTCAGCGACACCCGCCGGCCCCCGTCCGCCGCCACGCCGACGTGCCACGAGCCGCGGCCGAAGTAGCCGGGTTGGGACGGCGGGTCCACCTTCACCACCCGGCCGGTCAGGTCCGGCTCGCCGAACGGCTCGTCGTACCGGTGCTCCCACCACAGCACGCCGAGGCCGGCGAGCGCCGCCGCGCCCGTCACCCACGCCGCGGCAAGGAACCCCCTCCGGGCCATGTGAACGCCCCCGGTGTCGGGGGAACCCTAGAACGAGAACCCCACAAACGCCGGAAGCCCGGGGGCGGCCGCCCCCGGGCTTCGGTGCGTTCGGCTCCCGCCTTAGAAGCGGAGCGTGAACCCGGTGTTCAGGCCCATCAGCCAGAAGTCGTCCTGGTTGAAGAACGTCTGCCGGACCAGCGGGCGGTTCGTGCCGAAGTTCGGGCTGAACGGCACCGTCGCGCTGTTCACCGTCGTCGTGAACTCGTTCGCCGGGCGGGCCACCTTGTCGATGTAGATGAGGTTGTAGCCCACGTGGAACGACAGGCTCTGGGTCACCGCCAGGCCGAGGTTCAGGTTCATCTCCGGGATCACCGCGAACTCGTCGTTGTTGTACCGGCCGATGTTCGAGGCGTTGGCGTACAGCCCGCCGAACGTCCGCCCGCTGACCAGCGGGATCGGCGCCGACACCGCGCCCGGCTGGATGTCGGTGTACCCGGTGATCTCCAGTTCCTGCCGCATGTGCCCGATGGCGATCTTGCCGCTGGCCCCGAACGTGAACATGCCGTGACGGAACTCGGCCCGCAGGCCGGTGTTCAACCCGTGGAACTGGTTCCGCGTGCGGATCGTGTCGGTGATCGACACCGTGTGGCCGCTCGGCACCGTCAGCCCGCCGACGTTCACCACCCCCGGCACGACCGTGACGCCCGTCACCGTCACCTGGCCGAACGGCCCCACGGTGGTGTTCGGGATGATCGTCCCGCCCGGCGTCAGGCGCGTCACGCTGCTGGCGCGGAACACCTCGTCCAGCTCCAGGTAGCGGTAGCCGGCGAGGACCTCGATCGTGCAGTTCTTGCTGCACCCGGGCTCGGACCGGTACAGGTTCACCACCGCGTCGGCCTCGACGCCCCACACCTGCGTGCTGTTCAGGAACGACGCCCGCCCCTGCCCGACGGTCGGGCTAGCCACCACCAGCGTGGTGACGACGTTCGGGGCGGCCGAGTCGCGGAACGGCCGGGCCAGCAGCGGGATGCCCGACGGCGACGTGACCTCGGTGATCCGCTGCACGCCGTTCTCGGTGACGAACCCGCTCCCCTCGAACCCGAACCGGCGGTCGGCGTCGCCGTAGAACCCGGCGGTGACGCGGCCGCCGTTGAGCGGGTTGACGTCGACGTCGCCGCCGCCGGCCAGCACCAGCGTGCTACCCGCGCTCGGCAGGCCGAGTTGGGAGGGGGCGCTGGTGGTGAGCAGCGGGGCCGAGTAGCTCTGGCTCTTCGAGTACATCAGGAGGTACTCGTAGGTCATCCAGAAGTGCGGGGCGCCGCCCGCGCCGCCCGCGCCGCCCATGCCGGGGCCGCCGGCCGGCTCCCACAGCGGGGCGCCGTACGGGCCCGGCGGCGGGTACATCGGGCCGGGCGGCGGGCCGAACCCGGCCATCGGGCCGAAGCCCTGCGGGTCGCCGGACGGGCCGGGCGCGATCGGCGGCATGATCGCCGGCGGCAGCGAGTGAAACCCCGAGGCCGGGGCGCCGGGGCCGCCCGGCGGCAGCCCGACGCCGGGCGGGACCGGCCCGAAGCCCTGCGCCGGCACGAGCCCGGCCGCCGAGCCGAGGGCCGCCGGCGCCGGCGGGTCGGCGGTGGGGGACTGGCCCCACGCCCCGCCGGCCCCGACGGCCACCCCCGCGATCGCTCCCCACATCCGCTTACGCATGGCACGCTCCTGCTCGGCCTGCCGTGGCGGGACCAGGCGGCCGGTGGCCGGTCCATCCCCCAGTACGGTGGCGTGGGGGCGGGCCGACCCGCCGCGCGGGCGTCCCCCGACGGCCCACCCCTCACACCACCTGGCGTCCTGCTAGCCGCTACGATCGGCACGCCCGACGCGCCGGCTTGAGGGGGAATTCCGACCGAGCCGGTTGCGCCGCCGGCGCGGCCCCCGGCCAGCTTGCCCAGCTTGCCGCGGCGCGACCTTCGGGCGAGGTTCATTGTTTCTCTCCGACCCCCCCCGGGGGGTCACGAGAAGCAATGAGTCGACGACACGAAAGAGTGTCGGAGTGACGCGCGGGCGAAAGTTGCGACGGGTCAACGGATTGTGTAGTCGCTGCGGAATTGCCTGCGACTCGATCGGGCTCCGGGCTTGCGCCCGGAGGGCGTCGGCGTGTCGCCCCGGGTGCAACCTGGGGCGACACGCCGACGCCCTCCGGGCTCCGATTCAATGCTCCCCGGCTCTCACGGGGCTCGGCTCGCCCCGTGGCGTCACTTGTCCGCCTTCTTCCGCTTGAGCGTGAACATCACCAGTTCGGGCGTCCCCTTCTCGGACGCGAACTTCGTCGGCCGCTCCTTCCCGCCCTCGTCGCCCAGGCACAGCTTCAGCGTGTCGCCCTTCGCCTCGTAGATGCCGGGCTGCACCTTCCCCTTGCCGCGGCCCTCGGTGATGTGCAGGTCCACCGTCGCCGGCTTGGCCTTGGCGTCGAACTTGAACGTCCCCGACTCGGCCTCCGGCCCGGCCTTGAAGGCGTAGGTGTCGGCCTTGAACGTCATCGTCGGGTTGAGGTCCTTGAGGAACGGGGTCACGTCCTCCCCGCCGATCTGCAGCTCGACGACCTCCCACGCCCCCTCGAACGGGCTGGCCGCCTTGGGGTCGGCCTTCTGGGCGGGGGCGGCGGTCGGGCCGAGGCCGACGGCCATCACCGCCAGGCCGAACAGGTACGCACCGGTCACGCGCATCGAACGTCCTCGTCGGGGGTGAGCGAAACGGGAGGGGCGGGCGTTTTATACGGCGCCGGTTCGCCCTCACCCCCGCCGCGCCGGCCGCTTGCCGAACGTCGCCGTCACGTCGGCCACCTTGCCGCTCTCGTCCAGCGCCACGTGGAACCGCCGGTCGCCCTCCAGCCGGTGGAGCGAGACGTGGTACGCCCGGCCCACGCTCGCCAGGTACGGCCGCTTCTCCGGCGACACCGGCGGCCGCAGCATCCCCCACGAGCCGTCGCCCAGGTACAGCACGCCGTTCTTGTCGGGGCGGCCGTCCTTCAAGGGGTGGGTCCGCTTGAACGTGTGGTCGTGGTGCTCCAGCACCACGTCCACGTTGTGCCGCTCGAACAGCGGGCACCAGTACCGCCGGTTGCCGTCGCCGGTGCCGGACAGGCCCATCACGCCGGTCCCGGTCGGCGCCCGGTACGACGGGTACGCCGGGACGTGGTTCGCCACGATCAGGTGCGGCCGGTCCTGCCGCGCGGCCAGCGCCCCGCCGAGCCAGTCGGCCTGCGCCCCGCCGACCGGCGACACGTGGCCGGTGTCCAGCAGCACCAGGCTGAGGTAGTCGCCGAAGTCGAGCGCGGCGTAGCTCGTCTCGGGGTACAGGCCGTCGAACAGCGGGAAGTAGTACGTCGCGGCGGCGCGGCTCCTGGCGTACCCGCCCTTCACCTCGTGGTTCCCGAGGCACGTCACCAGCGGGATGAGGCGGCCCTGCGGGTCCACCATGTGCTGGCCGTAGTTCTTCAGGAAGCCCAGCGCCGTGCGGGCCGACGTGCCGTTGTCGTACCCCAGGTCGCCGGCGATCAGCGCGAAGTGCGGCTCCTGCTTCGCCGCCAGGATGTTGTTGGCGACGGCGTGCGCGTTCACCCCGCAGTCGCCGCCGGACACGAACGTGAACGTGTCGGTGGCCTTCGCCGGCATCGTGCGGAAGCGGTAGGTGCGCGGGTGGCCGTCCACCCGGAACAGGTACTCGGTGCCGGGGACGAGGCCGGTGAGCTCGGCCCGGTAGACGACCCACGGGCTGTCGCCGAACGGCCGGGTGGCGGTCGGCGTGGCGCCGTCCCACGAGAACGCCGTGAGCCGGCCGTGGCGGACGGTCGGGGCGACGCCGGGGTAGCCGACCCACTGCACGACGACGGTGCGCGTCGGGTCCTGGGCGTAGGTGAGGAACAGGCTGTCGATCCCCGGCATGGGGACTTCGCGCGGCGGCGGGGCGACGGGGAGGCGTTCGGCGGCGGCGGTTGCGGCGGGGGCGGCGGCGAGGGCCGCCAGCGAGGCGCCGAGAAAGCCCCGGCGGTCGAGCGGGTGCATGGGGAGGGGTCCGAAGGCGGGGGGAGCGAGTCCAACTGATATTCAACACCGGCGGCTGTCACGAGTCTCGCGGCAACCCGGGAATTCGTCCAACTTTCACGCCCCCGTCACCTCCCGCAGCGCCTCGATCAGCCGGTCGATCTCCGCTTCCGTCGTGAACGGCCCCGGGCTGACGCGCACCAGCCCGTCCGGCGCCGTGCCGAGCGCCTTGTGGACGTACGGCGAGCAGTGCAGCCCGGCCCGCACGGCGATCTCGAACGAGGCGTCGAGGATGCCGCCGAGGTCTGGCGCGGGAATGTCGGCGTGGCGGAAGCTGACCGCGCCCACGCGGCGGGCCGGGTCGGCGTGACCGAACACCTCGAACCCCGGCATCTCCAGCAGCGCCGCCCACAGCCGGTCGCACAGCTCCACCTCGTGCCGGTGGATCGCCGCCAGGCCGCGCTCTTCCACGAAGTCCAGCCCCGCGACGAGCCCGGCGATGCCGAGGACGTTCGGCGTGCCGCCTTCGAGCAGGTGCGGGAACTCGGCGGGCTGCGTGGGGGTGAGCGAGTCGCCGCCGGTGCCGCCCTCGCGCCACGGCTTCACCGCGGTGCGCGGCCCGGCGTAGAGGCCGCCGGTGCCGGTCGGCCCGAGCAGCGACTTGTGGCCCGGGAACGCCAGCAGGTCGATGCACATCGCTTGCACGTCCACGGGGATCACGCCGGCGGTCTGGGCGGCGTCCACGAGGAACAGGGCGTCGCGCTCGCGGACCAGCCGGCCGATCTCGGCGACGGGCTGGACGGTGCCGAGGACGTTGCTGGCGTGCGTGAGCGCGACGAGCCGCGTGGCGGGGGTGAAGGCGGCCTTCACGGCGTCGGGGTCGAGGGTGCCGGTGCGGTCGGCGGCGACGCGGGTGAGGGTGATGACGCCGGCCTCGGCGAGGGCGACGAGCGGCCGCGACACGCTGTTGTGTTCGAGGTCCGACGTGACGACGTGGTCGCCGGGCTTGAGGACGCCCTTGACGGCCATGTTGAGGGCGTCGGTGGCGTTGAGGGTGAAGACGAACCGCTCGGGGGAGCGGCCGTTGAAGAAGCGGTTGAGGCGGTGGCGGGCGTCGGCGACGGTGTGCTCGGCGGCCTGGGCCATGCGGTGGCCGGACCGCCCGGGGTTGGCAAGGGTGGTGCGGGCGAACCGGTCGAGGGCGGCGTACACCCCCTCGGGCTTGGGGAAGCTGGTGGCCGCGTTGTCGAGGTAGGTCATCGGGGTAAATGCTCGGTCTGGCTTGCCGCCCCGAACCGGCTGTGAAGCACGGCCCAGAGCGAATGGCCGTATCGTGCCGCGGGCAGGATCGTATCGAGGAACACGTAGAGCCGGTGCTGCTGCGATTCAGGCAGGTCGTCCGCCGAGAACCGCACGTCCCGCCGGTTACTTGCTGGCGGGTGGTAGCCGTGATCCACGAATCGCCACCACGTCAGGCGGTCGGCCCACACTTCGCGGGGGATGCCGATGGCGACCAACTCGGCCTCGTGCGCCCGCACCCAGCGGCGCCATTCGAGTTCGGCATCGTGGTCGCGCCGGAAGCTCATCGGGTGTCACGCCGCTCGGCGGATCGGTCCGTACTTGGCGGGGTCGTCCCGCTCGAGCCGCTCGACGAACGCCCGCATGTACTCGGCGTCGAACGGGCCGATCCGGTCCCGTTCGGCTAACAGCGCGTCGATCACGGCGAGCACGCTCGCCGCGCTATGACACGGCCCGGTCGTGCCTCGCCGCTGTCGGTGACGGGCGAGTGCCGCGGCGTCCCGCGGGTCCAGAGACCCGAGCGCGTTCCCGTCCGGCCCGCGCACGGTCACTTGCTCGCTCGCGCCGGTCAGCACCCGGACCTGTTCCTCGGTCAGCACGAGATCGGGCATGGCGCACCTCCTTGCGGTATCGTACCCGTCCCGCCAAGGTCGCGTCACGGCAACAGGCTCCGGCCGCGACGACCCGTCACCCGCCGGGCGGGAGAACGTCTTTCAACGAGAGCTTGCCAAGCACCTTCCCCTCGGTCACGACCGGCACCTTGTCCGACAGGCCGTAGCCGGCGCACTCCAGGTACTTGGCGCGCCGGCCCCCGCGGGGGCGGGTGTAGACCTCGATCCGGTTCTCTTCGAGCACCACCAGCCAATACTCGGGCACCCCGGCCCGGGCGTAGAGGGCGAGTTTATCCCCGCGGTCGTAGGCCAGGGTCGTGTCGGCGACTTCCACCACGAAGAAGATGTCCGCGGGGACCGGGTGGGTCGTGAAGTACCGGTCTTCCGGGCCGCGGCTGACGGTCAGGTCCGGTTCCGGCTCGCTGTCCGCGGTGGTAATCGGTTGTTGCACCCCGACCACGGCCGCCTCGCCGACGACCCGCTGGAGCCGCTTGTCCAGCCGCCGGACGACGCTCGCGTGGGTCGGGTTGGTGGGCATCTTGGGGACGATCCAGCCGCGGATGAGTTCGACCCGTTCGCCCGTTTTCAGTATTCCGGCCTGGATCAACTGATGGTACTCATCGACCGTAAACCGCCGGACCGGTAGGGGTGGGTACGCCGGGGGCAGCCGGGGCGGTGGCGGCCGGGTGACGCGGGCGGCGGAACTCATTCGGCACCTCCGTTCGGCGGGCGGCCGTGCCCGGTCAGAACCACTGCTTCTCGCCGACCTGGTACGTCTGGTAGAATTCCTTGTCGCTCTTGGTCAGGTAGATGATCCCCTCGATCAGCCCGATGATGCTGCCGAACCCGCAGGTCACGAACGTCACGATGAGCTGGATGATGCCGGTCTTGGTGTACCCGAGGTAGAACTTGTGGACGCCCAGGCCGCCGAGCAGGATGCCCAGGATGCCGGCCACCACCTTCTTGTTCTCCTGAACAGGCGCGGGGGTGTCGTCGTAGTCGTCGTCGCGGGCCATGAGCGATCCTCCGGAGTCGGCGTGTGCGGGAGCGGGGGCAAGAAACAACGCGGGGCTATCATCCCCGCGGGGGTGCTAACTTCAAGGGGAAAGTGGCGAAGGACGCCCCACGAGCTGTCAGTGGCCGACGTACTTCGCGTACAGCGTCCGGGCGCGGTCCGTCTCGCTGGTGCCCTTGATGATCGCCCGGCCGTCGGGGAACACGGTGAACTCGAACGGGTCGCCCTTCTCCTCCACCTGGAACTTCAGCAGGAACTTGTTGAACGTCACGCTCCCGCTCGCCCGCAGCGTCGCCGCCAGCTGGTCGAAGTCGAGCCGGTTCGCCGCCCGGTGGCTCACCTGCACCGCGTTCCGCCCGCACAGCGTCGTCGTCTGCGTGCCGTGGGCGCCGTCCAGCCACTCGAACTGCCGCTTCGCGCAGCACGGGCACTCGCCCTTGCGGCCCTTCAGCGGCGCGATCTTGCGGCGGCGGTTCACGTTCTCCCACACGTCGAGCTCCAGCAACTCGCGGTTGATCGCCGCGGCGTTGCCGCTGAGAATCTTCAGCGCCTCCGTCGCCTGGTAGCTGGCGACGATGTTCACCGTCGGGGCCAGCACGCCGGCCGTCTCGCAGGTGCCCACGTCGCCGGGGTTCGGCGCCGCCTCGAACACGCACCGCAGGCACGGCGTCTCGCCGGGGATGATGGTCATCGTCATCCCCTGGCTGCCGACGGCGCCGCCGTACACCCACGGCTTGCCGAGCTTCACCGCCACGTCGTTGATGAGGTAGCGCACCTCGAAGTTGTCCGACCCGTCCAGGATCAGGTCGGCGTCGCGGGTCAGGTCCTCGATGTTGGTGCGGTCGATGTCGGCGACCACCGGCTCCACGGTCACGGTGCTGTTGATCTGCCGCATCTTCGTCGCGGCGGCCTCGGCCTTCGGCAGGTTGTTCGCCACGTCCGACTCGTCGAACAGCACCTGCCGCTGGAGGTTGGACGGCTCGACGAAGTCGCGGTCCACGACGCGGATGAACCCGACGCCGGCGCGGACGAGCACGTTGGCCAGCACGGTGCCGAGCGCCCCGCACCCGCACAGCGTGACCCGCGACGCGAGGAGCTTCAGCTGGCCGGCCTTGCCCATGCCCGGGAAGCGCATCTGGCGGGAGTAGCGGTCGAGCGGAGAGGCGTCGGGGCTCATGGGGTGCGGCCGATCTCGTTGGCGTTCAGGAAGTCTTGCAGGAAGCGGACGGCGTGCTTGGGCCAGCCCTCGTCCTTGCCGAAGGCGGCGAGGGTGGCGAGGTCTTCCTTCACGCGCCGCAACTCCGCCCCGCCGAGCCGCTGGAGGTAGGTGATGAGGTACTCCATCGCCTCGTCGGCCGCGGCCGGGTTCACGATGTTGGGTTCGGAGCCGTCGAGGAAGACGTAGGCGTGCAGCACCGCCAGCAGCAGTGGGTGGACGCCGAGCTCGGGCGGGATGAGCGGGAAGCCGGCGGCGCCGTCCGGAACCTCGTTGCCTTCGGGCGTTTTGTCGTCGGCCATTTGCGCCTCGTGAAGGGGTGAAGGGGTGAGGGGGTGAAGGGGTGAGTTCAGAACCGGGTTCGTCACCCCTTCACCCCCCTCACCCCCTCACCCCTTCACGGCGTCAGCCGCCCGCCACCGCCGGGATGAGCGCCACGACCACGCCGTCGGTCACCTTGGTGTCGAGGTCGTCGAGGTAGCGCACGTCCTCGTCGTTCACGAAGATGTTCACGTAGGGCCGCACCTTGCCGCCGTCGAACAGCTTCGACCCCAGCGCCGGGTACTGGCGCACCAGGTCCGCGAGCGCGTCCTTCACGGTCGCCCCGGCCACCGCCACCTCGGCGTTGCCGCCGGCCGCCTCGCGCATCGGGGTCGGCACCTGCACCTTGATCGCCATGTCAGTTCCGTGGTTGGGGGCTACGCCAGCACCGGCTCGGCGGTCAGCGAGCCCGACAGCGCCTCGAACTCGGCCAGCGTCGGCTTGATGACGGCCGGCTCCTCGATCGCCTCGAACACCGCGTCCTGCGTCTTCAGGCCGTTGCCGGTGATGCAGATCACGATCTCCTCGTTCCGCGGGATGCGGCCCTGCTCCAGCAGCTTCCGCAGCACCGACACCGTCGTGCCGCCGGCCGTCTCCGCGAACACGCCCTCGGTGCGGGCCAGCAGCAGCATCCCGTCCACGATCTCCTCGTCGGTCACGTCCTCGGCCCAGCCGCCGGTGTCGCGCATCAGCTTCGCCGCGAAGTAGCCGTCCGCCGGGTCGCCGATGGCGAGGCTCTTGCAGATCGTGGTCGGCTTCCGCACCGGCTTGTGCCGCTCCCGGCCGCTCTTCACGCAGTCCGAAATCGGGTTGCACCCCGCGGCCTGGGCGCCCCACATCTTCGTCGTCACGGGTTGATCGACGAGCCCGACGCGGGTCAGCTCGGTGAACGCCTTGTGAATCTTGCCGATGAGCGCCCCGCCGGCCATCGGGCAGACGACGTGCTGCGGGAACCGCCAGCCGAGGTCTTCGGCGATCTCGTAGCCCATCGTCTTCGACCCCTCGGCGTAGAACGGCCGGAGGTTCACGTTCACGAAGCCCCAGCCGTACTTCAGCGCGATCTGGGTGCAGAGGCGGTTCACCTCGTCGTAGGTGCCGGTGCAGCCGATCACCTTCGCGCCGTAGACGGCGGTGCCGAAGATTTTGGCCCGCTCCAGGTCGGCGGGGACGAGGATGAAGGTCTCGAGCCCGGCCTGCGCCGCCTGCGCCGCCACGCTGTTGGCGAGGTTGCCGGTGCTGGCGCAGCCGACCGTCCGCATCCCGAACTCGCGGGCCTTGCTCAGCGCCACCGACACGACGCGGTCCTTGAACGACAGCGTCGGGAAGTTCACGGCGTCGTTCTTGATCCACAGCCGCTCGACGCCGAGCGCGTCGGCGAGGCGGTCGGCGCGGATGAGGGGCGTGCCGCCGACCTGCGGGCCGACGCTCGGCACGCCGGCGACCGGCAGCAGCTCGCCGTACCGCCACATCGACTTCGGCCGGCGGGCGATCTTGTCGCGCGAGATGTTGGCGCGGATGGCGTCGTAGTCGTAGTCGACTTCGAGGGGGCCGAAGTCGTCGGTGCAGAAGTTGGTGGGGCCTTTGGGGTAGAGCTTGCCGCAGACGCGGCAGCGGAGGCCGGTGGCGAAGTCGGTCGGCACGAACAACACCCCTTGTTGGGCGCGCACTCGTGGAGAGGGCGCACGGCTCGGGGCGAGGTCTTGTCCAGGGGTGCGCCCGCGGGCGGCGGGTGCGTGAGATAAGAGGTCGGGGCCGTAGCCCCGTGTGATCTTATCTTCCCCGATCCGCCCTCCGGTGAAGGAGGGCCATCGGGCAGGAGGTAGCACCTGCACCACGGGGGAGCTTGGCTCCCGGCCGGGCCGGTTGCTGTGGCGTCGTCGGGCCTGAACCCTCAGCCACTCTGGATAAGATACTCGCCAGATTGTCGGCCCACCCGGCTTGTGGCCGAGTAGGTTGAAATGCAGGATACGGCCGGTTTCCGCCCGGGGCAAGGGCGCGGGGCAAAAACATGGGCCCGGGGGCCCCGACTCGCCGCGCCCCGGTTCGGCACCCGCTTTGCCTCATCCCCAACCGGAGGGCGAATCATGGGCCTGCCGTACGACCTGATCTGGCTCGCGGTGCCGCTGTACCTCGCGGCCCTGCTGCTAACGCGGCGGGTCGGTGCCCCGCGCCTGGGTTGACGTCCACGCTCATCCCGATTCCCTACGCACTCACCCCCAACACCCGTGATTGAACCCACCGCCCACCCCCCCGCCGCCCGCGCCGCCACCGGCATCACGGGGCTCGACGACATCCTCGGCGGCGGCCTCACCCCGAACCGGCTGTACCTCGTCGAGGGCGTGCCCGGCTCGGGGAAGACCACCCTCGCGATGCAGTTCCTCCTCGAAGGCGCCCGCCGCGGCGAGCCGGTCCTGTACGTCACCCTGTCGGAGTCGCTCGACGAACTGCGCGGCGTCGCCGACTCGCACGGGTGGGACCTGAGCGGGGTGACCGTGCGCGAGCTCGTCCCGTCCGAGGACAGCCTCCGGCCGGACGACCAGTACACCATGTTCCACCCGTCCGAGGTCGAGCTCGGCGAGACGACCCGGCTGATCCTCGCCGACGTGGACAAGTTGAAGCCCACCCGGGTGGCGTTCGACTCGCTCTCGGAGCTGCGGCTCCTCTCGGGGAACGCCCTCCGCTACCGCCGGCAGATCCTGGCGCTGAAGCAGTTCTTCGCCGGCCGCCGGTCCACCGTCGTCCTCCTCGACGACCTGACCAGCAGCCTCCACGACACCCAGGTGCAGAGCGTCGCCCACGGGGTGGTGATGCTGGAGCAGCTGAACCCGGACTACGGGGCCGAGCGGCGGCGGCTGCGGGTGGTGAAGTTCCGCGGCTCGAACTACCGGGGCGGGTTCCACGACTACGTCATCCGCCGCGGCGGGCTCGACGTGTTCCCGCGGCTGGTGGCCAGCGAGCACCGCCCGCCGCCGCAGATGGAGCGGCTGGCCAGCGGGATCGGCGAGATCGACGCCCTGCTCGGCGGCGGGATCGAGCGCGGCACCAGCACGCTCATCGTCGGCGCGGCCGGGACGGGCAAGTCGTCCCTGGCGGTGCAGTTCGTGGCCGCCGCCGCCGCCCGCGGCCAGCGGTCGGCCCTGTTCGTGTTCGACGAGTCGACCAACACCCTGCTCTCCCGCGCGGCCGGGCTGGGGATCGACCTGCGCGGGCACGTCGAGGCCGGGCGGGTGGCGATCCAGCAGGTGGACCCGGCCGAGCTCTCCCCGGGCGAGTTCACCCACGCCATCCGCCGGGCGGTCGAGCACGACGGGGCCGCGGTCGTGGTCATCGACAGCCTGAACGGCTACCTCAACGCCATGCCCGGCGAGGGGTTCCTCATCGTCCACCTGCACGAGCTGTTGACGTACCTCGGCCAGGCCGGGGTGGCGACCGTCCTCGTCAGCGCCCACCACGGGCTGATCGGCACCCAGATGCAAGCCCCGGTGGACGCCACCTACCTGGCCGACTCGGTGGTGCTGATGCGGTACTTCGAGAGCCGCGGGGCGGTGCGGCAGGCGGTGTCGGTGATCAAGAAGCGGGGCGGGGCGCACGAGCGCACGATCCGCGAGTTCAAGATGGAGAACGGCCGCATCCGCGTCGGCGAGCCGCTCAAGGAGTTCCGCGGGGTGCTGACCGGGGTGGCGGTGTTGGAGGGGGCCGACGGGACCGGCGGCGGGTCCTCGGGGGCGCGGCCGTGACCGACCCGGGCCGGGCCGCCGAGCTTCGCGTCTTGATTTACGCCCCGACCGGCCGGGACGCGGCGCTGGCGCACGACGTGCTCGCCCGGGCCGGCGTCGCCGCCCACGTCTGCGCCGACCTCGCCGCCGTCTGTACCGAACTCGACGCCGGGGCCGGGGCGCTGCTGACCACCGAGGAGGCCGCCGCGACGGACCACGACGACTGCCTGGCCGGGTGGCTGGGCCGGCAGCCGCCGTGGTCCGACCTGCCGGTGCTGCTGCTGGCCCGGCCGGGGGCCGACTCGCCGGCCATGACCCGCGCCGTCGAGGTGCTCGGGAACGTGGCCGTGCTGGAGCGCCCGGTGCGGATCGCGGCGCTCGTGTCGACCGCCCGCACGGCCCTCCGCGGCCGCGACCGCCAGTACCAGACCCGCCAGCTCCTCCTCGACCGCGAGCAGACGACGGTCGAGCTCCGCACCCTCATGGACCTGCTGCCCGTCGGCGTGTTCATCGCCCACGACCCGGCGTGCCGGCGGATCACCGGGAACCGGGCCGCGAACGCCATCCTGCGGATGCCGGGGGCGGCGAACCTGTCCAAGACGGCCCCGCCGGTGGAGCGGCCGACGCACTTCCGCCCGAGCCGGGGCGGGGTCGAGATCCCGCCCGCCGGGCTGCCGGTGCAGCGCGCCGCCCGCGGCGAGGTGGTCCGCAACGAGGAGATCGATCAGGTGTTCGACGACGGCACCGTCGTCCACACGCTGATCTCGGCGTCCCCCCTGCTCGACGCCGCCGGGACCCCCCGCGGCGCGGTAGCGTCGATCACCGACATCACGGCACAGAAGCGGACGGAGGAGGCGCTGCGGGCGAGCGAGGCGCGGTACCGCACCCTGTTCGAGTCGATCGACGAGGGGTTCTGCGTCATCGAGGTGCTGTTCGACGCGGCCGGCCGCCCGGCCGACTACCGGTTCGTCGAGGTGAACCCGGCGTTCGAGGCCCAGGCCGGCATGCGCGGGGCCGTCGGCCGGCGGATGCTCGAGTTCGTCCCGGCCATCGAGGACCACTGGCTGACGAACTACGGCCGGGTCGCCGCCACCGGCGAGCCGGTCCGGTTCGACGGCGAGGTGAAGGGGCTGAACCGCTGGTTCGAGGTGTACGCCTTCCGGGTCGGCGACCCGGCCGCCCGCCGGGTGGCGGTGCTGTTTACCGACGCGACCGCCCGCAAGCGGATGGAGGACGACCTCCGCCGGTCCGTCGCCGACCTGGCCGAGGCCCACCGGTTCCTCCACTCCGCCCTCGACGCCCTGACGAGCCACATCGCCGTGCTCGACGAGGCCGGCACCATCCTGGCGGTGAACGCCGCCTGGCGCCGGTTCGCCGACCAGAACCACTACGACGGCCACAACTACGGCGTCGGGTCGAACTACCTGACGGAGTGCGAGCCGCACACCGGCGGGTGCATGGACGGGCGGGAGGTGGCCGCCGGGCTGCGGGCCGTGCTGTCCGGGCGGGAGCCGTACTTCCAGTTCGAGTACCCGTGCCACTCGCCGACCGAGCACCGGTGGTTCACCATGCGGGTGAGCCGGTTCCAGACGCCGGGGCCGGTGCGGGTGGTGGTGTCGCACGAGGACGTGACGACCCGCCGCGAGGCCGAGGAGGCGCTGAAGGACGCCGACCGCCGCAAGAACGAGTTCCTGGCGATGCTGGCCCACGAGCTCCGCAACCCGCTGGCCCCGATCCGCAACTCGCTCCACATCCTGCGCCTGGTCGGCGGCGCCGAGGCCACCAGCGTCCACGACATGATGGACCGGCAGGTGGCCCACATGGTGCGGCTCGTCGACGACCTGCTGGAGGTGTCGCGGATCACCCGCGGCAAGATCGACCTCCGCCGCGCCCCGGTGGACCTCGCCACAGTCCTCCGCACCGCCGTCGAGACGAGTCGCCCGCTGATCGACGCCGCGAACCACACGCTGACGGTGGACGTGCCGGCCGGCGGGCTCGTGGTGGACGGGGACGCGGTGCGGCTGGCGCAGGTGTTCGCCAACCTGCTGAACAACGCGGCGAAGTACACCGAGCCCGGTGGCGCCATCCGCCTTCGGGCGCGCCGGGTTGGGGCCGACGCGGTGGTGACGGTGCGCGACACCGGGGCCGGCATCCCGCCCGAGATGCTGGCCCGGGTGTTCGACATGTTCACGCAGATCGACCGGACCGACACCCGCGCCCAGGGCGGCCTCGGCATCGGGCTGACGCTGGTGAAGAGCCTGGTGGAGCTGCACGGCGGCCGGGTGGCGGTCCGGAGCGACGGCGCCGGCAAGGGGAGCGAGTTCGAGGTGCGGCTGCCGGTGCTCCCGGACGGGGCCGTGCCCGCAGGTTCGTAAACCATTCCCGGCACCCACCCCGCCCGGAGGCCCGCCGTGCGCCCCGCCCTCGCCGCCGCTCTCGCCGCCGTCGCCGTCGCAACCGCGAGCGCCCCCGCCGACGAGAAGCTGTTCGGCATCGCCTGCCGGTCCGTCCACCTCGGCTACCCCGCGCCGGAGGCCACGGCCGTCACCCTCACCGCCACCGTCGAGCAGTCCGCGGAGGGCACCTACTTCATGGCCTGCGGTTGGTCGAAGGGGTACTTCGGCATCCAGGAGCTCGGCAACGGCAAGAAGGTGGCGCTGTTCTCCGTGTGGGACCCGGCCGGCGGCGACGACCCGCGAAAGGTGCCCGAGGAGAAGCGGGTGAAGCTGCTCCACCGGGGCGAGGGCGTGCGCGTCGGCCGGTTCGGCAACGAGGGGACCGGCGGGCAGTCGTTCCTCGACCTGGATTGGAAGGCGGGTCAGCCGTACCGCTTCCTCGTGAGCGCGAAGGCCGACGGCCCCGACCGCACCGCCTACAGCGGCTACCTCCGCACGCCGGACGCCAAGGAGTGGCGGCACCTCGTGACGTTCTCGACGCACACGAAGGGGGAGTTGCTGCGCGGCTGCTACTCGTTCGTGGAGGACTTCCGGCGGAACAAGGTGTCCACGACGAAGGCGCGGCGGGCGGTGTTTTCCGACGGCTGGGTGAGGCCGAAGGGCGGGGCGTGGGAGCCGCTGCTGAAGGCGCGCTTCACCGCCGACGCGAACCCGGACACGCACATCGACGCGGGGCCGGTGGGGGCGGGCTTCTTCCTGGCGACCGGCGGCGCGACGGAGAACAAGACGACGAAGCTGCGCGAGGTGATGACGCGGGCGGGCGGCGCGACGGCGCCGCCGGACCTGCCGGCGGGGGTGGAGTGACGGCTTGTTAGGCCGGGGCGCAAGCCCCGTCGGGTGTCGGAACGCCGACGGGGCTTGCGCCCCGGCCTAACTCGATCCCCCGGCCCGGTGCTCGGCCAGCACCCGCTTCAGGCTGGGGTGGAGTGACGGCTTGTTAGGCCGGGGCGCAAGCCCCGTCGGGTGTCGGAACGCCGACGGGGCTTGCGCCCCGGCCTAACTCGATCCCCCGGCCCGGTGCTCGGCCAGCACCCGCTTCAGGTACGCGCCGTAGTCGTTGTTGCCGCTCTCGACCGCCAGCTTCTCGAACTGCGCCACGTCGATGAACCCCTTCGACAGCGCGATCTCTTCGAGGCACGCGATCTTCAGCCCCTGCCGCTGCTCCAGCGTCTGCACGAACTGCGACGACGACAGCAGCGAGTCGAACGTGCCCGCGTCCAGCCACGCCACGCCGCGGCCGAGCGGCGTCACGGTGAGCTGCCCGCGGCGGAGGTACTCGAGGTTCACGTCCGTGATTTCCAGCTCGCCGCGCGGCGACGGCTTCAGCTTCTTGGCGATGTCGGTCACGTCGCCGTCGTAGAAGTACAACCCGGTGACGGCCCAGTTCGAGCGCGGCTTCGCCGGCTTCTCTTCGAGCGTGCGCGCCTTGAAGTCCTTGCCGAACTCGACGACGCCGAACCGCTCCGGGTCGGTGACGTGGTACGCGAACACCCGCGCGCCGGTGGTGATGCCGGCCGAGTCGGTGAGGACCGGCACCAGGTCGTGGCCGAAGAAGATGTTGTCGCCGAGGATCAGGCACACCGGGTCGCCGGCGACGAACTCCTCGCCGACGAGGAACGCCTGCGCGATGCCGCCGGGGTTCTCCTGCACCTTGTAGGAGAGGTTCATGCCGAGCCGCTTGCCGTCGCCGAGCAGCTGCTCGATGGCCGGCGTGTCGCGGGGCGTGCTGATGACGAGCACGTCGCGGATGCCGGCGAGCATGAGCACCGACAGCGGGTAGTAGATGACCGGCTTGTCGTAGACGGGGAGGAGTTGCTTGCTCACCGAGCGGGTGAGCGGGTAGAGCCGGCTCCCGGCCCCGCCGGCCAGCAGAATTCCCTTCACGGCATCACCACAATTGAGGAAGGCGGACGTGCCCTCAGGGTACGACGCCGGGCGGTCCGGGTCACCGGCGCGGCTCCAGCCGCCGCCGCAGCTGCGCCACCTGGCGCAGGCGCACGTCCGGCGGGCCGTCGGGGTCGAACTCCAGCGGGCCGGCGTCCTTGGCCAGGAACTTCAGCACCTCGAACGCCCGCCGGCGGTGGACCGCGTTCGGCCACTCCAGCGCCTCCAGCAGCGTCGGCACGGCCGCGGCGCCCTTCTTCACCAGTTCCAGCGTCGCGGCCTTCACCGCGCCGTCGTCGGCCAGCGACTCCACGAGCCGCCGCACCTTCTCCTGCTCCAGCATCGACCCGACCTTGCCGCTGAACAGCCCGCTGGCCGGCGCCGGCGTCGTGGCGGGGAACGCGGTCGGGGTGGCCGCCGGGAACAGCACCGGCGGCGGCGTCACGGTGGCGACGGGTTCGGGGGCAAACGCCTTCGGCGGCGGCGTGGCTGCCGTCGGGGGCGGCGCCGGCCGCGGCGGGGGCGGCGCCACCGGCGCCGGCGTGATCGTCAGCGGCTTCGCCGGCGGCGGCGTGACCGGCGGTTTCGCCGGCGGCGCGGCGGCCTTCGCCGGCGGCGGCGGCGCGGCGGCCTTCGCCGGCGGCGGCGGCGGTTCGGGCGCTGGGGTCGGATCCCCGCCCGGGTGCAGCCGGCTGGCCATCGCCCGGGTGAAGCCGTCCTCCTCGAAGCTGCGGCCGAGGTAGGCGTCGATGGCCTTCTGGTCGTTCACCAGCTCGTGCGGTGTGCCGCGGGTCACCACCTGGCCGTCGGCGATGAGGTACACCCGGTCGGCGGTGCGGAACACCTCGCGGACGTTGTGGTCGGTGATGAGGATGCCGATGCCGTGGTCCGCCAGCTCGCGGATGTTCTTGCGGATGTCCTCGGTCGTCTTCGGGTCCACGGCCGCGAACGGCTCGTCGAGCAGGATCAGCAGCGGCTCGCACACCAGGCAGCGGGCGATCTCGAGCCGCCGCTTCTCGCCGCCCGAGCAACTGCCGGCGACGTTCCCGCGGACGTGGTCGAGCTTGAACCGGGTCAGCGCTTCGTTGGCGCGCTCCCGGCGCTCCTTGCGGGTGAGCTTCCGCCCGAGGCTGCGGCTGCGCGGCAGCGCCTCCAGGATGGCGATGAGGTTGTTTTCGACCGAGAGCTTGCGGAAGACGCTGGGCTCCTGCGACAGGTAGCCCATGCCGCGGCGGGCGCGCTGGAACATGGGCAGGCCGGTCACGTCGGCCCCGTCGAACGTCACCTTGCCGGCGTTCGGCGTGAGCTGCCCGGTGGCCATGCGGAAGCTGGTGGTCTTGCCGGCGCCGTTCGGGCCGAGCAGCCCGACGACCTCGCCGGCCTCGACGTGGAACGACACGCCGTTGACGACCCGGCGGCGGCCGAAGTACTTGACCAGCCCCTCGACCTCGAGCAGCGCCATCACCCACCCCCCGGGACGCGGGGAGATAGCCGACCCGGGCCGCGCACGCAACCCCGGCCCGGGCGTGGGTCGAATTTGCGGCTGACCGCCCGAACGACGCCCCGGATTTCGCCGAATTGCCGGCGAGCCGCCGCGAATCACTCGTTAGACTGCGAGAAACTACGACCGCCGCCCGGAGGGATCGTGGACACGTTCTACCTGTTCTGCGCCGGCCTCGGCGGCACCGTCATCCTGCTGCAACTCGCCGCCGGGCTCCTCGGCTTCGGCGCCGACCACGACACCGACCACGACACCGGGGCCGACCACGACCACGACGGCAACTCGTTCTTCGGCATGCTGTCGGTGCGGACGGCGGCCGCGGCGCTGACGTTCTTCGGCCTCGGCGGGCTGACCGCGCGCTACTACGGCGCCGACGAGGCACTCGCGACCGTGGTCGCGGCGGCGGCGGCGGTGGCGGCGTTCTACGCGGTCGCGTTCCTGGTGCGGTCGCTGTCCGGCCTGAAGGCCGACGGCACGGCGCGGATCGAGCGGGCGGTCGGGCGGACGGGCTCGGTGTACCTGCGGGTGCCGGGCACGCGGTCGGGCCACGGCAAGGTGCAGGTGGCCGTGCAGAACCGCACCGTCGAGTACCAGGCGGTGACCGCCGGGCCGGACCTGCCGACCGGGGCGCCGGTCCGCGTCGTCGCCGTGCTCACCGCCGACACGGTGGAAGTCGAGGCCGTCTGACACACTCACCCGACACCCGGAGGCCGCACCCGTGACCGCACTCCTCGCCGCCACCACCGACGTGCCCTGGCCGCTCGTCACCGCCGTCGCCGCCGGCACCGTGCTGTTCGGCCTCGTCCTGATGCTCGCGCGGCGCTACAAGCGGTGCCCGTCCAACCGCGTCCTCGTCATCTACGGCAAGACCGGCGGCGGCAACGCCGCGAAGTGCGTCCACGGCGGCGCCGCGTTCATCGTGCCGCTGATCCAGGACTACTCGTACCTGTCGCTCGACCCCATCCAGATCGAGGTGCCGCTCAAGGGCGCGCTGTCGATCGAGAACATCCGCGTCAACGTGCCGAGCGTCTTCACCGTGGCCATCGGCACCGACTCGGAAACGATGCAGAACGCGGCCATCCGCCTCCTCGGGCTCGACACCCAGCAGGTGAAGGAGCAGGCCCGCGACATCATCTTCGGCCAGCTGCGGCAGGTCATCGCGTCGATGCGGATCGAGGACATCAACCGCGACCGCGACAAGTTCCTGGAGAGCGTGCAGCGGTCGCTCGAGCCGGAGCTCAAGAAGATCGGCCTCGTCCTCATCAACGTCAACATCACCGACCTGACCGACGAGAGCGGGTACATCGAGGCCATCGGCCGCAAGGCCGCCGCGGAGGCCATCCAGAAGGCGCTGGTGGACGTGGCGCTGCAAGAACGCACCGGCCAGATCGGCGTCGCCGAGGCCGAGCGGGAGCGGGCCGTGTCGGTGGCCGGGGCCACGAAGGAGCGCGAGATCGGCACCCGCGAGGCGACCCGCGAGCAGGCCATCCGCGTGGCCCAGCTCGACAAGGAGCGGGTCGTCGGCGAGCAGACGGCGAAGCTGGAGCAGGAGGCACTCATCAAGGAGGCCATGCGGCAGCAGGCGATCCGCGTGGCCGAGCTCGACCGCGACCAGCAGGTCGGCGAGCAGAAGGCGGCGTTCGAGCGGGAGGCGCTGGTGGCCGACGCCGAGCGGGAGAAGCGGGTGAAGACGGCCGAGGCGAACGCCCGCGCCGCCGTCGGCGAGGCCCAGGCGCAGGCCCAGGTGTTCGCCGCGCAGGCCGAGATGCAGGTGAAGAAGGCCGAGGCGTACCAGGTGTCGGAGACGAAGAAGCGGGAGGCCGAGGCGGCCGTGCAGGAGGCGCAGAACCGGGCGATGGCGCGGGCGGCGCTGGCCGAGGCCGAGAAGGTGGAGGCCGAGCAGCGGGCGGCGCTGGAGGCGCCGGCGAAGGCCGAGAAGGCGCGGACCATTGTGGAGGCCGAGGCCGCGGCCGAGCAGACGCGGCTGGCGGCGCAGGCCGAGGCGGCGACGATCTACATGAAGCTCGAAGCCGAGGCCCGCGGGCAGTACGAGATTCTCGCCAAGAAGGGCGAGGGCTTGAAGACGGTCATCGAGGCGTGCGGCGGGGCGCAGGCGGCGTTCCAGCTGCTGATGCTGGAGCACCTGGACGCGCTGGCCGCGGCGTCGGCGAAGGCCATCTCGAACATCAAGTTCGACAAGGTGGTGGTGTGGGAGGGCGGCGGCGCGGGCGGGTCGGGCACCGCGGGGTTTTTGCAGAACATGGCCCGGGTGATGCCGCCGATGATGCAGGTGCTGAAGGACGTGGGCGGCGTCGAGGTGCCCGAGTACCTGGCGAAGCTGACCCCCGACGCGCCGCCGCCGCCGCGGCCCGAGCCGGCGGCGAACGGCCACGCCCCCGCGGCCCCCGGCCCGCGCGGCGGGTCGTGACCCCTCCCGGAACCCTCGGTGGGCGATTCGATGGCCAAGAGCGTGACCCCCAAGCCGGCGGCGAAGGCGAAGCCCAGGGCGGCGTCCGCGTCCGTCGCGGACGCCCTCAAGCAACTCGAGGCGCTGGGCACCGCCGCCGTGCGGGCGCAGATGGCCAAGAGCGGCCCGTGGGGCCGCGGCGCCGGCGACAACCAGTTCGGCGTCCCCCGCGGCGACGTGCGGAAGCTCGCCGCCAAGTTCAAGACGAACCACCCGCTGGCGCTCGCGCTGTGGGACACCGGCAACGTGGACGCCCAGTTCCTCGCGGCGCTGCTGATCGACGTGAAGCAGCTGTCGGCCGCTGACCTGGAGCGGCTCGTCACGACGATCACGATCCCGTGGGTGGCCGACTGGCTCCACTCGAACGTGGTGAAGGCGCACCCCGACAAGGAGGCGTTGCGGCAGGCGTGGATGGCGTCGTCCGACCCGTGGCTGGCCCGCGCCGGCTGGCAGCTGACGGCCGGCCGCGTCGCCAAGAGCCCCGACGGCCTCGACCTCGCGGCGCTGCTCGACCGCATCGAGGCGGAGCTGGCCGGCGTTGTGCCCGAGGTGCAGTGGACGATGAACATGTGCCTGGCGGAGATCGGCATCCACGCCCCGAAGCTCCGCAAGCGGGCGGTGGCGATCGGCGAGAAGCTGGGGCTGTACCGCGACTACCCGTGCTCGAAGGGGTGTACGTCGCCGTTCGCCCCGATCTGGATCGCCGAAATGGTGAAGCGCCAGGGCTGACCGGCCCCGCAAGTGCAGATTCCCAATCGGGTTCCGGAGAACGGACGGGCGACACCTCGACGGAACAAGCATTTTTATGAGTCGGTGACATGTTTCCGGGAATCGACCCCCCTCGGCCGGAAACAATGATCTCGGTCCGAACGGTCGTCTGGCCTCGATCGCCCCAGACAACCGAAGTACTCGGCGCCGGAAACGGCTCGCCGGCCGACCCCGGATCGGGTAGAGTCGGTACACCCGCCCGCCGCACGTCCGCCCCCGCCGAGGTTCCCGCCCGATGACACCACCCACCCGCTGCCCGGGGCCGACGGGGCTCACCCGCCGCAACATGCTCCAGGTCGGCACCGCCGGCGCCCTCCACCTCGGGCTCACCACCCTCCTCGCCGCCGACGAGCACCGCACCGGCAACTCCGCGCCAGCCGACTCGTGCATCCTCGTCTTCCTGAACGGCGGCCCCAGCCACCTCGACACCTGGGACTTGAAGCCCGACCTGCCGCAGGAGATGCGCAGCGAGTTCCGCCCCATCAGCACTACCGTCCCCGGCGTGCAGGTGTGCGAGCACCTGCCGCGGCTCGCGCGGCTGATGCAGCACTGCACGCTCGTCCGCTCCGTCAATCACGACCAGGTCGCGCACGCCCCTGCCGTGTACACCGCCCTCACCGGCGTCCGCAGCAACGTCCGCGCCGGCATCGTCGGCGCGAAGGCCACCGACCACCCGGCCATCGGGGCCGTAGTGAGCCGGCACCGGCCGGCCGCGGGGCACATTCCCGGCTACGTGCTGATGCCGTACCTCACCGCGGAAGGGGCGGGCGGGCCGCCGCAGCCGGGCTTCCTCGGCGGCTGGCTCGGCAAGACGCACGACCCGTTCCTCGTCCTCCGCGGCGGCGACGCCCCCGACGGCTTCAACCTCCCCGCCATCCTCCCCGGCGCGGGCATGACCGCCGACCGCGTCCGCGACCGCGGCGACCTCCTCGCCGGCGTCAACCGCACCGCCACCGCCGCCCGCGCCGGCCTCACCGACGACCTGGAACGCCTTCAAGCGCGGGCGTGCGACCTGCTCACGTCGCCGGCGGCGCAGCGGGCGTTCCTGCTGGACCGCGAGCCGGCCCGCGTCCGCGACGCCTACGGCCGCAACATCTACGGTCAAAGCCTGCTGCTGGCGCGGCGGCTGGTCGAGGCCGGGACGCGGCTGGCGTGCGTGAGCTGGGCGCCGGACGCGAACGCCACCTGGGACACGCACGGCCAGAACTTCCCGAAGCTGAAGAACCAACTGCTGCCGCCGTTCGACCGGGCGTACGCGCAGCTGCTGACGGACCTGATCGACCGCGGGTTGCTCGGCCGCACGCTGGTGGTGGTGATGGGCGAGATCGGTCGCACGCCGAAGATTTCGGGCGACGCCGGCCGCGACCACTGGGAGCACTGCTACTCGGTGCTGTTCGCCGGCGGCGGCACGAAGGGCGGCTACGTCCACGGGGCGAGCGACAAGCTCGGCGCGTACCCGAGCCGCAACCCGGTGAGCGCTAGCGACATCGTGGCGACGGTGTACCACGCGCTGGGCATCGCCCCGGACCTGGAGCTGCGCGACCGGCTGGACCGGCCGCTGGCGCTGCTGCCGGAGGGCGCCGCGGTGCGCGAGGTGTTCGCCTGACGGGCCGGGTTCGTGACGCCCTCACCACCCCTCGTCCGGCGGCTCCGCGGCACGGCGGAGCTGCGCAACCACGTTCGCCCGCGCGACCGCGGTCAGCACCCACAGCCCCGTCAGCACCGCCAGTAGCGCCACCGGCACCGCCCAGCTGAACGGGCCGAACACCATCACCGCCGCGGCCGCGGCCACCGCCAGCGGACCGCCCGCCGCCACCAACTCGACCCGTGCCGTTCTCGCGGTCGGGGTGATGGTGGACGGCCCGGCGTTCCGCTCCGTCGCGTCCAGGAGCGCCCGCAGTGACAGGTCGGTGTCACGCCGCCGGCCGGCCGCAGCGTGGGCCGCCACGCGGTCGGCGTGCCGCGCCTCCAGCACCGCCGGGTCGGCCGTCGCCACCGCCTCCATCGCGAAGTCGTCGTCGGCCGTGAGCGTGTCCGCGGCGCCGCCGGCCGTCAGGTCGAGGCCGCCGTCGGCCCAGCAGGTGGCGAAGATGAGCTGGTGCCAGCCGGGCGCGACCGGCAGCTCGTGCAGGAACGCGAACCGCCCGGCCGAGCGATTCCGGAACGCCCGCACGGTCGTGCGGTACGTCCAGTCGCGGAGGTGGAACGTGAGCCGCATCCACCCCGGCCCGAGCGGCTCGTACCCGAGCCGCCGCAGGGCGTCGAACGCCGCGGCGTAAGCCGGGTCGGTGCCGTCGGGCTCCAGGGCCGCGGGGTCTTCCTCGCCGCCGTTCGCGTAGCGGGTGCCGCCGGCCGCGGAGACGAGCAGCGGCACGAACCACCACGCCAGCCACACCCCGACGGCGGCCCACAGCGCGGCGACGGCGGCGGGGGGTGCGTCGAGGTCGGGCACGGGTCACCGCCGGGGGACGGGGAGGACGGCGGCTTCCGGCACCCACCCGGCGGCGCCGCCGGCGAGCTCCACCTGCACCCACCCGCCGCGGCGGCCGAGCTCGCGGGCCTCGGCGCCGCGCGGCAGCCTGGGTTCGAGCCGCGGCGGGTAGCTGTCGGCGTTGCCGCGGCGGAGGAACACGTCGGCGGCGACGACCACGACCGGCCGGGGGTCGCGGCGGGCGTCCTGCCACAAAAGCGCGGCGAGCGCGGCGAGCGCGGCCAGTGACAGGGCACTGACGCCGAGCCACGCCGGGGCGCGGGTCATGGCGAGCCGGGCGGCGGCGAGCCCGGCGGCGAGCGCGAAGACGGCCACGAGCGCGAACGCTTCCGCCGCCGAGACCCGCGAGCCGAACGGGCGGGCGGTGGCGGGGCGGCACTGGTCGGTGAGGTCGCCGGTGTGGGGGTAGTCGACGGCGGCGCGGGCGTCGTCCAGTTCGACGCGCAGGTCGCGGTCGGCGGGGGCGACGGCGAGCGCCTCGTGGAGGGCGACGACGGCGGCCGGCAGGTCGCCGGCGAGGCGGCGGCAGCGGGCGCGGGCGAGGCCGACGGCCGGGTTGCGGCGGCCGCCCTGCCACAGGGCGTCGTAGGCGGCGGCGGCGGCGCGGAAGTGCGGCCGGGCGGCCGCGGCGTCGTCCCTGGCGGCGACGCCTGCGGCGAACTGGCGGGCGGCTTCAGCGGCTAAGTCGGCGGGGGCGGGGGAGTGCGCCGCGGCCGGGGCAGCGGCGAGGAGCGCGACGGCGACGGCGGCGCGGAGGGTCATTCCGCCGCCTCCAGCCGGGCCACCAGCGCCTCGGCCGCGGCGGCGAGTGACACCGCGGTGTCGGGGGTCGGCGCGAACCGGGCGGCGTCGCACGCCCGCAGGAAGGCTTCCACGGCGTCCGCGCCCGCGACGCCGAGCGCGGCCAGCGCCGCGGCCGCCTCCGGCGGCGTGTCGGCGCCCGGCGGCAGCGGGTACCGCGCCCGCAGGTAGCCGATCACCGCCGCGGCGCACGCCGCCGCCGGGTCGGCCGACCGGCCCGCGGCGCGGACCGCCGCCAGCGCCCGCCGCGCTGCCCGCGACCGCCGCCGCCGCGCGAGCCGGGCCGCGTCCGGGTACGCCGCCCGCCACGCCGCGTACCACCCGACCGGCGTCAACACCGCCAGCGCCGCCAGCGCGGCCCACGCCGCCGGCCCCGGCGCGAACGGCTCGTCGTCCAGCAGCCGCGCCCCCGTCTCGACGACGAACATCCGGTCGGGCGCGTCCAGCGGCACCGCGGGCGGTGCGGCCGTCGGCGGCGCGGCCGTCACCGTGATCTTGACCCCGAGCGCGCGGGCGTTCTGGTAGCGCCGCTCGGGCGCGGCGTCGGCGTTGAAGTAGAAGAAGTTCAGCCCCGGCACGTCCGTCACCCCGCGGGTCCGCGGCCGCAGTCGGTACGCGAACGCCAGCCCCTTCGCCGCCACCGGCCCGGGCACGTCCTCGACGACGAATCGGTCCGTGAAGTCGGCGACTTTCGCCAGGTCGGGCCGCTTCACCTCGGCGGGGTTGGTCGCGCCCGTGACGGTGAGCGTCGCCACCACGGCTCCGCCCTCGGGGACGGTCGTGGGCGTCACGTCCCAGCGCGCCTTCACCGCGGTGCCGCGGGCGCCGTAGTAGCCTTCTTTCGGCTCGAAGAAGCTCGGTTGCCTCGCAGGGATGAGGGATGAGGGATGAGGGATGAGGAAGACCAGCACGACGAACGTCGCTCGGGTGATGGCGGGTCGGAGCATCGGTTACCCCTTCCTCGCTTTGACCTTCTTGGAGATCGTGGTGAGGATGGCGATGAGCTGTTCACACTCTTCCCGCAGCGCGGCGACCCGTGCGGGCGGCACCAGCCCGGCGTCCACGAGCAGCTCGAGCCAGTAACTCGTCTCTTCTAATTCTTTCAGGCAATCACCCAGCTTCGACACGAACTCGGCGTCAGACCGCGCCCGGTGAGCTTCGCGGAAGTTGGCACCGACCGACGTGCCGGACCGCAACACCTGCCGGCCGATCACGTCTGCTTCAGCCTGCTTTGGCAACACCCCATACATTCGGATAATGCGGACCGCGAACTGCTTGGTCCGCACGCGCAGGTCTACTCGTTCGGCCGGCTCCGTCTGGTTCATCCCTCATCCCTCATCCCTCATCCCTTCCCGAGTCCCTACCAATCCTTGACCCCCGGCCGGTCCGCCCCGGCGACCGCACGGAGCAGCCCCTGCCGCTCCTTCCGCAACCGCTCCTCCGTCTGGCGGAGGTACGCCCGCGTCTCCTCGGGGCTCAGCGGGCGGGCCGTGTCGTCATTGGCCAGCGGCCGCAACTGCGGACCCACCCCCGCCGTCGGCTGCTCGGACTTGCTGCCCGGCTCCTGCGTCGGCTGCACGCCCGCCGGTTTGGTCTGCTTCGTGTTCGACGTGTCGGTCGAGCCGTCCTTCCCGGCCTGGTCATGGCGCGTCTCGGGCTCCGAGCCGGCGGTCTGCGGGGGGGGCGGCTGTTGCAGGTCCTCGGGCGTCGGGGCGTTCGGGCTCTCCGGCCGCGGCGCCTTGCGGGCGGCCTCGGCCCACAGCAACTTCGCCAGCTCGATCAGCCGGCGGGCGTCGGCCTTCAGCGGGTCGTCGGCGCCGGGGGATTCGCGGCACCGCTCCAGGCACGCCACCGCGGAGCGGTAGACGGCCGCGTCGCCGCCGCGCTTCAGCAGGCAGACGCCGCGGTTGTACCACGCCCGCGCCGCGCGTGTCGGCGGGCAGTCGCGGTCGTCCAGTGCGCGGGCGTAGAGGACTTCGGCGTCGTAGAACCGGCCCTGCGCGGCCCGCACCGCGGCGGTGTTGTACGCGACCAGGCCGGGGTCGGCGGTGCGCTCGGCGGCGGCGGCATAGAGCGGGTCGGCGGCGGCCGGGTCGCCGGCGAGCATGACGGCGTTCGCCCGGCGGACGAGGTCGTCGGCCGGCTGCCCGGCGGCGACGGCGACCGCGGCGGCGAACAGACCGGCGGCGATCGGGAGGCGGCGCGTCATGCCGCTATGGTACACGGGCGGGCGGGTCAGCGGTACTCGTCGCGGACGGGGTGGAACACGTCCAGCGCCTGCGCCGCGCCGGCCGGCGCCGTGACGCGGTGGCGGACGCCGCCGGGGATGCGGTAGAAGTCGCCGGGGCCGAGCTCCTGCACCTCGTCGCCGACCTCGAACAGCGCCCGGCCGCTCACCATCATCCCCATCTGCTCCTGCGGGTGGCTGTGCCAGTCCACGACGCCGCCGGCCGGGATGTCCACCAGCGACAGCTGCAGCCCGTCGCCGGCGTAGGTGCGGATCGGCACGGTGCCGAAGACGACGTGGCGGCCGCACTCGGCGGGGGTGGGGAAGAATTGCGACATTGGGAGGGAGAGGCTGAGGGACCGTGGGGCTGAGGGACACAGGGACAGAATACGAAGCCTCGTGCGTCTTCTGTCCCTGTGTCCCTGTGTCCCTCAGTCCCACGGTCCCTGAGTCCCATTACCCTACCGCCCGTACAGCCGGCCGCCGAGGGCCGCGTGGACCTCGCTCGACGCCCGCACGATCAGCGACATGCTCGGGACGTGGAACGTCACCGTGCCGGCGCCGCCGTTGCCCTGCCACGCCAGCGGGTCCACCGACGACTTGATCGAGTCGATCAGCAGCTTGGCGTTGGCCTGCGTCTGCTGGAAGTCGAGGAACGGCCCCCACTGCGGCGCCCCGCCGGTCGGCCCGAGCCCCTGGATCAGGTCGCCGAGGTAGTACACCCGCGTCGTCAGCAGGTCGCGGGACCGCTCCACCGTCACGATCTGGATTTCCTGGTCGCGGATCACGAACGTCAGCCCCTGGGCGGAGAGCAGCTGCCGCAGCGCCGTCCGGCCCGACAGCCCGCGGGCGCTCAGGCTCACGTTCTTCTTCAGGTCCAGGTCCAGGTCGCGCAGCGACTTCTCGTCCACCAGCAGCTTCGCGTCCATCGCCGTCGAGAGTTCCTGCAGGGCGTACTCCAGCGGCTGGTCCTTCAGGTTCACCGTCACCGCGCGGTCCAGCGCCGAGATCAGCTGCTTCTCGCGGTCCGTCAGCTTGACCTCGTTCGACCGCTTGCCGGTGCGGTCCTTCCAGTCCTTCGGGAACTCCACGTCCTGGACGGCCGGAATGTTCGACGCCATCAGGTTGTTCTGGGCCATGTTCAGCCGCTTCGCCTGGAGCTCGGTGAAGGCGCGGGAGTCGGCGAGGGCGGTGGCGAAGCTGTCGCGCTGCCCGAGCGCCAGCACGCCGGGGTTGGTCGGGTACTTCTGCGCCAGCGCGGCGGCGGTGCGGTCGGCCTCGGCAGTGTTGTTCTGGTCGCGCAACCGGACAATCTTCTCGACGCCCTCGCGGACTTCCTTCACCTCCGCCTGCATGGCCTCGATCGCCGCCTTTTGTGCCCCCTTGACGCCGGGCGCGGCGGGGTCGGGGCGGGCGCCCGTGTTGGCGACGGGGCGGCCCTCGACGGCGGCGAGCCGGGCCTGAAGCTGCGCCGTGAGGCGCTGCCGGGTCTCGGCGCTGATCGCCGCGGACAGGTCGATGCTCTGCTGAGCCGCCCGCAGCCGCTGAGCGGCCTTCGCCGGGTTGGCGCGGGCGGCGTCGGCGTCGAGGAGGGCGGTCTGCACCTCGGCGGCAGCCTTCTGGTCGGCGAGGAGTTGCCGCTGGCGGGCCTCGGAGATGGCGTCGGCCGGCGGCTGGGCCGTGGCGAAGCCGGCGAGGGAGGCGGCGAGCACGGCCGCGAGCCGGAAGCGGGTCATGACGGGGTTCCGCGGGTGGTCGGGCGGCGTCCGCTGACGCACCGCCACCCCTTCAACGTACCCGCCCCCGCGGCCGTTTGCCAAGCGCCGACTGGCGGCGGTGACGGGGAGACGCCCGCGGGACCGGCGCCGGCGGCAGGGGCGCGGATGGAATGCGCGGGATGCGCGACCGTTACCGGTTGACTCGCCCGCCCGCGTCGGCGAGACTGTTGCTGTTAACCCCCGCCTGCCCGAGCACGTCATGCCCAGCTTCTCGCGTCGCGGGTTCCTCCGCATCGGCGGCGTCGGCCTCGGCGGCCTCACGCTGCCCGGCCTCCTCCGCGCCGACGCCGCGGCCGGCCGCCGCACCTCGCACAAGTCCGTCATCTTCATCTACCTCGTCGGCGGGCCGCCGCACCAGGACATGTTCGACCTGAAGCCCGACGCCCCCGCCGAGGTCGCGGGGCCGTGGCGGCCGGTGGCCACGAACGTCACCGGCGTGCAGATCTGCGAGGCGTTCCCGCGGCTCGCCCGCATCATGGACAAGCTCGTCGTGGTGCGCTCGCTCGTCGGCAGCCAGGCCGACCACGACGCGATTCAGGTGTACAACGGCCACCACCCGCGGAAGCCAACGCCGGCCGGCGGGTGGCCGCAACTCGGCTCCGCCGTCGCCCGCCTGCAAGGCCCGACCGACCCCGCCGTGCCGGCCTTCACGAGCCTGTGTTACACCACCACCCACGGCCCGTACAACGAGCCCGGCCCCGGCTTCCTCGGCCAGGCGCTCGCCCCGTTCCGCGTCATGGGGAAGACGCGCGACGACATGGTCCTCCGCGGCATCACCGTCGACCGCCTCGCCGACCGCCGCACCCTGCTCCGCACCTTTGACGACTTCCGCCGCGAGGCCGACGCCTCCGGTTCCGCACGCGCGTCGGACGCGTTCACCGAGCAGGCGTTCGGGCTCCTCACGTCGTCGAAGATGGCCGAGGCGCTGGACATCTCGAAGGAGCCGGCGAAAGTGGTGGAGCGGTACGGCACCGGCGACCCGCGCGTGATGATGGACGGCAACGGCGCCCCGCGGGTGCCCCAGAGCTTGCTGATGGCCCGCCGCCTGGTGGAAGCCGGGGCGCGGGTGGTGACGCTGAACTACAGCAAGTGGGACTGGCACGGCGGCAAGAACGCCGAGGGCCGCGCCGACAACAACATCTTCGGCCGCGAGCGCGAGGACTTCCCCGCCTTCGACCGGTGCGTCAGCGCGCTGGTGGAAGACCTGTACGCCCGCGGCCTCGGCGACGACTGCACCGTGGTGGTGATGGGCGAGTTCGGCCGCACCCCGCGCATCAGCAACATCGTCGGCCGCGACCACTGGCCGAACGTGAACTGCGCCCTGCTGGCCGGCGGCGGGATGAAGACGGGTCAGGTGATCGGCGCGACCGACCGCATCGCCGGCGAGGCGGTGTCGCGGCCGGTGCAGTACGGCGAGCTGTTCGCCACGCTGTACCACAACCTCGGCATCGCCCCCGGCGCGACGTTACCGGACCTGACCGGCCGGCCACAGTACCTGGTCGAGGACGACGCCCGGCCGATGCGGGAACTGGTGTGACGCGGGGGGCGAAGTTTGCCCACCCCGCCCATGGCACGCGGTCTGCTCATTCCTGTGGGGACGGAAGCCTTCCCCCAACAGGATGTGCCGATGACCGCCACCACGACCGCGCCGCGACCGAAGACCCGCCCGGCAATCCCGGCCCGCCGCGTCCGCGAACTGCTGCTGGAACTGACGTACCGGATGCACGCCACCCGGCCCGCACCGCGGACCGCTACACGCTAAGTCGTTGAGAGGCTGACAGCCCACCCGGTGCGCCGGGTGGGCTTCTTCGTTTCAAAATGCTACAGCTGTGCCGCGAGCGCCGCCACCATCCGCGGGTCCACGCGCCGCGGCCGGCCGGTGCCGGCGTCCAGCAGCACCCACACCGTCCGCGCCGTCACCAGGACTGTGCCGTCCGGGCGCACCACCTCGGTGAAGCGCTCCCATGTGGCCCCGCCGGGCTCGCCCACCCACGTCCGCGCAATCAGTTGCTCCCCGGGCAGACCGGGGCGCAGGTATTCGAGCTCGTGCCGCCGCACCACCCACGCGAACGCCGCCTGCAACTCGGCCGGCGCCGCGGCCACCCAGTGGGCCACGGCCGCGTCCTGCACGTAGCGCACGAACGCCACGTTGTTGACGTGCCCCTGCTGGTCGATGTCGTCCGGCCGGACCGCGAGCGAGACGGTGAACACGACGGGCATCGCGCCTCCCGGTTGGGGAGTTGGTGAGTCGAACGGGCGGCGGTTGCATCTTCTTCAACCCGCCTTCCCGCCGCCGTTGTACGGATTACCAGTACCCATCTTCGCGGGGCGTCCGCCGTCGGAAAAATCGCGGTGCGTAAGCCGTTGACGGGCCGCGGGGTTGCGGCGAGGGCGCGCGGCGATCGGCGCGAGTGGCATTGCTCGTGCGTTAGGTGGTTCGCCCCACCCGAGCAGGAGGCCGAGATGCCGACCACCACCCCGCGGATCACCCCGGACATGACCCCGGCCCAGAAGCGGCGCGCGGTGCGCGGCCTGCTCCGCGAGCTGGCCGAGGTGCTCCGCGCCGCCCGCAAGGCGAACCGCAACATCCCCTGGCCCGCGACCGTCGCGCGCACCGCCGAGCCGACGACGCCGTCCGCGGCGGTGTAACCCGGGGGGGCGCCGCGGGGGGCATACAATCACCCCCACCCCCCGCGAGCCACCCCATGCCGCCCGCCTCGCCCGCCGTCGACCACGCCGCCGCGCTCGACCGGCTCGTCCGCTTCCTGTCGGTCGAGGGCGTCACCGGCCGCGAGGCCGACATCGCCCGCACCGTCGTGGCCGCGCTGCACGAGGCCGGCGTCCCCGCCGACGCCGTCCGCCACGACGACGCCCACACGCGCATCCCCGAACCCACCCAGACCGGCAACCTCATCGTCCGGCTCCCCGGGACCAGCAAGAAGCCGGCGAAGCCGCTCCTGTTCATGACGCACCTCGACACGGTGCCGCTGTGCGCCGGGGCGAAGCCGAAGGTGCAGGGCAAGCGCATCGTGAACGAGACGCCGAACGCGGCGCTCGGCGGCGACAACCGCACCGGCTGCGCCGTGCTCGTCACGCTGGTCGCCGAGTTGATCCGCCAGAAGCTGCCGCACCCGCCGCTGACGCTGCTGTTCACGGTGCGCGAGGAGAGCGGCCTGTTCGGCGCCAAGCACCTCAACCCCGCCGACCTCGGCGGCCCCGCCATGGGCTTCAACTTCGACGGCCGCAGCGCCGGCGACGTGCTCGTCGGCGCCATCGGGGCCGACCGCTGGACCGTGGACATCCGCGGCCGGGCGTCGCACGCCGGGGTGGCGCCGGAGAAGGGCGTGTCGGCGACGCTGATCCTGGCCCTGGCGCTGGCCGAGGTGCATGCCGGCGGCTGGTTCGGCAAGGTCGTGAAGGGCGACAAGCAGGGCACCAGCAACGTCGGCCCGGTGACCGGCGGCGACGGCAGGCCGGCAGGCGACGCCACGAACGTGGTGACCGACTACGTCCAGGTGAAGGGCGAGTGCCGCAGCCACGACGCGAAGTTCGTGCGCGCGATCACGGCGGCGTACAAGGCGGCGTTCGCGGCGGCGGCGGCGAAGGTGCGCGACCACCAGGGCCGTCCGGGGAAGGCGGTGTTCACGTCGCGGCTGGACTACGTGCCGTTCCGCCTGAAGGACGACGCCCCGGTGGTGACCCGCGCCGCGGCGGCGGTGCGGGCGCTCGGCCGCGAGCCGGTGCTGCGCACGACCAACGGCGGCCTGGACGCCAACTGGATGGTGAAGCACGGCGTCCCGACGGTGACGTTCGGCGCCGGCCAGAACGAGATTCACACCGTCAAGGAGTACGTGGACCTGACGGAGTTCGAGAGCGCCTGCCGTCTGGCTGTTCTGCTCGCTACCGGCGAATAAGCCGCGCCGCCTCGAACGCGGCCCGCAGCACCGGCACCGCCCAGCGCCGGCCCGGCCGGTACGCCCCGTAGCGGCGCGTCGCCGTGTCCACCAGTCCCTCCAGCACCGCGTCCGCGGCGTCGGGCTGGTTCCCCTCGCGCTCGTGGCAGTAGCGGTGATAGGCGTACCGCAGGTACGCCGCGTAGCTCCGCAGCCCGCGCCGCCGGGCGGTGCCGCGGCCCGCGTGCTTCGCCAACAGCAGCCCCAAATTGCGGGCGTCGTAGTAGCGCTGCCAGCGCTTGCCGGTGCGGGCGAACGAGCTCGACCCCTTGTGCCACACCAGCGCCTCCGCCAGCACCCCGCAGCGGAAGCCCGCCTCCTGCACCCGCAGGCAGAAGTCGGACTCCTCGTGGATCAGGAAGAAGCGGTCGTCGATCAGCCCCACGCGGCGGAACACGTCGGCGCGCACGGCCATGCAGCAGCCGTTCACGATGTCCACGGGCGCCACCGCCGGCGGGTCCGCGTCCGCCTCGGGCACCGGCAGCCGCTCGAAGAAGCCGGGGTAGCCGGGGCGGTTGAACGCCGTCCCGTCCGTCATCACGGACTCCGGCTCGTCCATGTAGCGGATCACCGGCCCGATCACACCGTATGACGGGTGCGCGTCCAACGCCGCGAGCAGCCGGGCGACCATGTCCGGCCGCACCACGGTGTCGTTGTTCAGCAGGATGACGACTTCGGCGCCGCGGGCCAGGGCGTAGCGAATGCCGCTGTTGTTGCCCCCGCTCCAGCCGGCGTTCGCCGCGTTCTGCACGAAGTGGCACCACGGGAACTCGGCCTTCAACCCCGGCAGCGGGTCGTCGGCCGAGGCGTTGTCCACGACCACCACGTTCGCCGCCGGCGACAACTCGGCGAGCGAGCGGAGGCACTTGCGGGTGTCGGCGAGGCCGTTGAAGTTGACGGGGACGACCCACACGTTCACGGCGCCGCCCCCTTGAGCCGGCGGAGCGAGCGGACGACGCCGCCGGGGAGACAGCACACCAGCCAGTACGCGGCGGCCTTCGGGCTGAAGCCGCCGTGCCGAAGCGCCGCCGCGAACCGGCCGCGGGCCGCGCCCAGGTCGCCGCGCTGGTACGCCACGTAGCCGTGGTAGAACGACAGCTCGCGGTGCCGCCGCTTCACCAGCGCGTACTCGGCCGGCGTGAACAGGTCCGGCCGCGCGGCCGCGTCGCGCAGCGCCAGCGCGAACTCGCGCGCCATGCGGTCGGGGTCCGCGGACAGCCCGCCGGGGTGCTTCTCGTACTGCGCCAGCGGGCGGGCCAGGAACCCCCACTTCGCGCCAGCCGCGAGCCGCAGACACAGCTCGTAGTCCTCGCCGCCGAAGAGCCGCGGGTCGAACAGGCCGAGCCGGTCGAGGGCGGCGCGGCGGATCAGCGTCGAGCCGAGGAACACCTGGTTGCGGTCGAGCATGAGCCGCACGAACCGGCCGCGGTCGAGGCGGTACAGGTCGGGCCCGATCGGGTCCGTGAGCAACTCGCCGAAGCAGCCGCCGGCGGTGATCGGGCTCAGCGGGCGGTAGCCATCGGCGGCGTTGCCGAAGTGCGTCTCGCAGAACACGGCGTCGAGGTCGGGGTGGTCGCGCAGTGCCTGGAGGGCGGCGGCGGCGGTGCCGGGGAGCCACACGTCGTCGGAGTCGAGGAAGGCGAGCACGTCGCCACTCGCGTGGGCGACGCCGGTGTTCCGCGCCGCGGCCGGGCCGCCGTTCGCCTGCGATACCACGGTCACGCCGGTGCCGCGCGCCACCTCCACGGTGCGGTCCTTCGAGCCGTCATCGACCACGACGACCTCGGCGGGCACGCCGCAGGCGCGGACGGACGCGACCGTGGCGGCGACGGTGCGCTCGCGGTTGTAGGCGGGGATGACGACGGTCAGGGCGTCGGTCACGGGCGGCCCCCCATGAGGCGGGCGAGTCGGCCGGCGACGGCACGGACGACGGCCCGGCGGCGGTTGCCGGTGTGCCACAGCCGGTACGCCCAGTCCGGCCCCACCCACGGGTAGTCGCGGGCCACGCACCGATCGAGTGTCGGCCAGTCGACGTCGCCGGTGGCGTCGAGGTGGCGGAGGAGGTGGCCGAACAGCGTGTCGTCGCCGACCAGGCTGTTGCCGACGGTGACGTGCAGCACCTTCGCCCCGCGGGCGAGCGCCGGGTGGACGCTGACCATGGCGTTGTACGCCGGCGGCAGTTCGGCCACGGCCGCGGGCGTGGTGTGGATCGCGCACGACAGGGCGAGTTGGTCCCAGTCGTCGCCGCGGGCGTAGCTGAAGTGCCAACGGGCCTGCCAGTCGGCGGCCACGGCCCGCGCCGCCGGCGTATCGCGGACGTACATCACGCCGGCGTTGAAGTACCGGGCCAGCGGGTACTCCCAGCCCATCGCCTTCATCCGCGGCCGCTCCCACTCGGGGAACACGGGGCGGACCGGGCCGTGGTGGTTGCGGTCCTGCACCAGCGCCAGGTCGAACGGCCGGTCGAACACGTCGGCGAATGGGCGGACCGGCAGCGTGTCGCAGTCGAGGTACGCGAAGTCGCCTGCGAGCAGGTCGCGGAGGCGCGTCTTGAGGTAGAAGCTGCGGGCGCGCGGGTGCGGCATGTCGGCCGGCTCGGCGCGCAGTTCGTCCACGAGGCCGCGGAGTGGGAAGCGGAACCCCGGCACGGCGGCGGCCGTCGGCGGGTCGCACACGAGGGTGATGCAGGCGCCGGGGTGGACGCGGCGCAGCGCGGCAACCGACAGGTAGGCCATCGCCGCGTACCGGCCGCCGGCCGCGTCCACGAGCACGTAGGTGACGTGCGGCCCGACGGTCATGCGCCCCTCCGCGCGGCCGGGGCGGCGGCCAAAGCCGCGACCCGGCGGGACAGCTCGGCGTCAAACCGGTCGCGGCCGAACTCGTGTGCCCGCTCCCGCGCCGCGGCGGCCCGCCGGTCGAGTGCCGCCGGGTCGGCGAGGGCGGCGGCCGTGCGGTCGGCGATGGCGTCGACCGACGCACAGACGTAGCCGTCGATGCCGTCGCGGACGATCTCCGGCTGGCCGCCGCGGGCCGGGACGAACGGCACGCACCCGGCGGCCATCGCCTCCACCGTGGCGATGCCGAAGTGCTCCTGCCGGGCGGGTGGCGGCGGCGGGTCGGCGAGGCCGGCGGCGTGCCAGAACACGCGCGCGGCCGCCAGCTCGGCCCGCAACTCGGCCGCCGCCGGGTTCGGCACCAGCCGCACCGCCGCCCCGGCCCCGGCCGCCCCGACGGTGGCGAAGTAGTCGCGCTCGCTCGGGGCGTCGGACAGGTGGCCGAGGCACACGAGCTCCCACCCGGCCAGCGGGCCGGCCGCGCGGGCCGCGAACGCCCGCACCAGCTCCAGTTGCCGCTTCATCGGGTCGAACCGGCCGAGCACCGCGACCCGGTTCCGCTTGGCGACGTCGGGGAACGCGTCGACCCGCACCGGCGGGTAGAGCACGTCGCACGGCACGCCCCAGCGCGCGGCCGTCCAGTCGGCGGTGAACCGCGAGTTCGCCAGCCGAATCTGGTAGCCGGCGAACCGCTCCGGCCACGCCCGCCCGTGGAGCCGCCGGCGCACCCACCCTCGGACGCGCCCCAGCGGCCCTTGCCCGCCGCCCTGCCACGGCCACCCCTCGCCCCGGACGTCGGTCGGGAAGTGGACGTACACGGCCCCGCGGGCGGCGTGGTTGAACGGCGGCACGCCGTGCGTCGAGGTGACGAACAGGTCGAACCCGCGGCTCAGGTCGGCCTGCCAGGCGCGGAGGTCGGCGAGGAAGCGGTCCGGACGGCCGCCGGCGTCGTGCCACTGCCGCGCCGGCGGCGGGACGACGCGCACCGTCACGTTCCCCAGGTCGGCGTCGGCGAACTGCGCCCACTTCTCGGACGTGAGCCACGGCCGGTGGTGGTGAAGGGTGACGCGGTGTTCGCGGGCGAGCCCGGCGGCGATCACCGCCGTCACCACCTCGGCCCCGCCGACCCCGGGGGCCGACGGCTCGTGGTACACCGACACGTTCATCCCGGCTCCCCGCCGCGGCGGAACACCAGGTTCGTCATCGCCCAGTCCGGGTGGGCCGGGTCCACCGGCGGAATCAAGCGACCGACCGCGTCCCACGCCACCGGTTCGAGCCGGCCGTCGGCCGCGGGGTGGAAGCACGCGAACCCGGCGAGCCGGAATCGCTGCAGGTACGCGGCCGGGTCGCCGCCGGCGTTGACGATGCCGAGCGGCCAGAACTCGCTGAGCACGGTCATCGGCCGGTCGCCGGCCAGCAGCGCCCCCATGCCGCGGAACGCCAGTTCCTCGTACCCCTGCACGTCGATCTTCACCACGTCCGGCGGCGGCAGCCGGCGGGCGGCGAACTCGGCGTCGAGCGGCCCGACCGGCACTTCGACGGCGGCGCGCCCGGCCGCCTCGCCATCGGCGTAGAGCCGGTGGTCGCCGAGGTTCCGCCGGGACTTGAACAGCCGCGCCGTGCCCGCCTCCGGGCCGGCGGCCATGTTCAACAGCGTGACGTGCGCCAAGCGGTTGTGCCGGACCGTGCGCGACAGCAGGCCGAAGTTGTACGGGTCTGGCTCGACGCCCACGACGCGCCCGCCGGGGCCGACCGCCGCCGCCGCCAGGGCGACGAAGTAGCCGATGTTCGCGCCCACGTCGAGGTACGTCATGCCCGGCCGCAGCGTCGCCTGGAGCACCCGCGTCTCGGCCGGCTCCCACACCCCTTCGCAGTACAGCGGCAGGCCCACGCCGGCGTCGCGCACGTCGGCGAAGACGACGCCGAACGGCGTGCGCACCGGGCGGACCGGCTGACCGGCCGCGGCCCACAGCCGGGCCGCCGCCGCCCGCCGGGCCGGGGCGTGGGCGAGCGCCCGCTCCAGGTGGAATCGTTTGGCCGCGGCTGCCTTCCGCAAGCCGGCCGGCACCAGCGCCCGGTACACACGCTTGAGCGGGTTCACGACGCGCCTCCGGCCGGCCCGGTCGTCCACTCCAGCCGCGGCAGCACCACGCCGAGCCGGCCCTCGATCGTTTGCAGCGACCCGGCCGCGTCCACCTCGAAGTTCAGCACCGGGTCCACCACGTCCACCGTGCCGGCGCCGAAGCGGTTCGCGGCGACCAGCAGGTGATACCGGCCCGGCGCCAGGAAGTGCCCCGGCACGCGCACCCGGCCGACGTGCCGGCCCGCCGCCTGCGGCCGACAGAACACCCCGGCCGCGTCGCCGTCGCCGGTGGTGAACACCGTCAGCCCGTCGTCGCGGTTCACCCGGAAGGCGATCTGCGCCGTCGTGGGGCGGGACACCTCGTAGCCGATCTCCAGGTCGAACGGCTGGTCGGCGGCCAGCTGCGCCGCCGCGGTGCCGTCGGCGCGGCGGACCCGCGCGGAGCGGATCATCACGTCCTTCGACGGGTCGGCGGGCCGGTCGTCGAGCCACTCGGCGGCGAGGCCGTCGGCCTGCTTCAGGTACTCGCGCACGGCGGCGCTCGGCGTGCCGTCGAGCGTCACGCGGCCGCCGGCGAGGACGATGGCGCGGCTGCACACGGCCTGAACCGTCGTCATGCTGTGGCTGACGAACAGCACCGTGCGGCCGCCGCGGCTGACGCTCTTGAGCGTGCCGAGGCACTTCTCCTGGAACTGCTGGTCGCCCACGGCCAGCACCTCGTCCACGACCAGGATTTCCGGCTCCAGGTGCGCTGCGACGGCGAACGCCAGCCGCACGTACATGCCGGACGAGTAGCGCTTCACCGGCGTGTCGAGGAACGCCTCCACCTCGCTGAACGCGACGATCTCGTCGAACTTGCGGGCGATCTCCCGGCGGCTCATGCCGAGGACGCTGCCGTTGAGGAAGACGTTCTCGCGGCCGGTGAGCTCGGGGTGGAAGCCGGTGCCGACCTCGAGCAGGCTGCCGAGCCGGCCGCGGAGCTCGGCGCGGCCGTCGGTCGGCTCGACGATCCGCGACAGCACCTTCAGCAGCGTGCTCTTGCCGGCGCCGTTGCGGCCGATGACGCCGACGATCTCGCCGGGCTGCACCTCGAACGACACGTCGCGCAGCGCCCAGAACTCGGTCGGCTTCGCGGCGGGGGCGCGGCGCACGGCGCGGCGGGCGGCGGCGCGGAGCGCCTCCGTGAAGTTGTTCCCCGACCGGGCGCTGCCCAGCCGGTATCGCTTCCCCAGCCCCTCGACGCGGATCGCGGGCTTCATCGGCGCGCTGCCCTCAAATCGTGTCCGCGAACGACCGCTCGACGCGGCGGAAGTACCACAGCCCCACCGCCGCCAGCCCCACCGCCACCGCCGCCGACACGCCGAACGAGTACCAGTCGATCGGCCCGCCGAGCGCCGCGGCGCGAAACGCCGCCACGAGCCCGTACGCGGGGTTCAGCGGCAGCCACGCCTGGGTCGTCGGGCCGAGCGCGGCCGGCGACATGTAGACCGTCGGCGTGGCGAACATCCACAGCTGCACGCCGAACGTCAGCACGAAGCGGAAGTCGCGCTGCGCCACGATCAGCGCCGCCAGGAGGATGCCCACGCCGGCCGCCACGACCGCCAGCAGCAGCACCGCCACCGGCAGCAGCAGCACACTCCACCCGGGCCACACGCCGTACCACGCCGCCATCACCGCCAGCAGGCCGGACGCCACCGCCAGGTCGAACAGGCCGACGCCGACGGTGCTGAGCGGGATCAGCAGCCGCGGGAAGTACACCTTCGTGACGAGCCGCTCGTTCGCCACCACGCTGTTGCCGGCGGCCAGCACCACGTTGCTGAAGAACACCCACGCCGTCATCCCGGCGAGGACGTACAGCGGGTAGTGCTCGATGCCGGCGCTCACGCCGGCGGCCTTGCCGAGGAACAGCGCGAACACCGCCATCGTGGCCAGCGGCTGGGCCACGGCCCACAGCAGGCCGAAGGCGGTCTGCTTGTAGCGGATTTTTACGTCGCGCCACGCCAGGAACGCCAGCAGCTCGCGGTAGCGCCACAGCTCGCGCAGGTCGAGCACGGCCAGCCCGGAGCGCGGCGCGACCACCACCAGCGGCGGCTCCGACTCGGCCGCGGCGGGCGGCACAGGCGGGCCAGCCGGGGCGTCGGGCAGGCCGATGCTCATGTCCGGGTCCGGTCGGGTCGGGTCCGCCACTCCACCCCCACAACCTAGTTCAGGATCGGGCTGAACGCCCGCCGCGCCGCCCACCCGCCCGCCGCGCCGCCGAGCGCCCCCAGCAGCACGTCCGACGCGCCCGGCACGTGCGCCGGCAGGAACAGCTGACCCACCTCGACCGCCAGCGCCGCCAGCCCGCCGGCCGGCGCCCCCCACCGCCCCGCCGCGGCCCCCACCGGCGCGAACAGCGCCAGCTTGACCAGGGCGTCCTCGAGCGCGAACAGCGGGTGCCCCTCCAGCGGCCGACCAGGCAGCCAGCCGAACGAACCCGCCGACGCCAGGAAGTCGAACGGCGCCCAGAAGATCACCGCCAGCGCCGCCAGCCACGCCGTCACGCACGGCCCCCGCGACCCGAACCGCGCCGCGGCCCAGCCGAGCAGCACGCCTGTCGTCCCGGCCACCACGTCCGTCGCCGACGGCACCCGCGAATGCACCACGAGCTGACTCGCCTCGGTCGCGCCCGCCAACAGCACGCCGAGCGCCAGCGGCCGCAGCGGGTTGGCCCACAGCCGACCGGCCAGCAGCCCCGCGGGGAGGAACAGGCCGATCAGCTTCACGAACTTCATGCCGGCGTCGGCCGGGCCGCCGGGGCCGAACTCGCGGAACGGCACGTAAACCACGCGGTCGCGCGCCTTGCGGTACACCTCGGCCGGGCTCGCCGTCAGGTCCAGCGGCAGCGCCTGCGCCACGGCCACCCACAGCAGGTACGCCGCCAGCAGCCGGGCCGCCGCCGCCCGCGGCTGCGTCCGCTCCCACACCGCTCGCGCGTGCCCGGTCAGCCACCGGCCGGCGACCACCCAGCCGAGCATCCCCACCGCGGCGCCGACGGCCTGACACCAGATGTCGGCGCTGGTGGCGAAGCGCGTGGGGAGGAACACCTGGCCGAACTCGGCGGCCACCGCCACCGCCACCGCCAGCGGCCACAGGGCCAGCGCCGCCGCGAGCTCGCCGATTCCCCGGCGCCGATCGACCCGCGCCGCGGCCAGGAGGAAGAAGCCGAGCGGCACGGCAACGCCGACGTTGCCGACGGCGTCGGACCGGGAGTGGACGGCGACGCGGTCGCGGAGGCAGGCGGCGAAGAACCCGACGGGGTCGCCGCCGGGCGGGGCGCGGAAGTCGAACGGCACCCAGCTGCCGTACAGCACGAACAGTGCGGCGACGGCCGCGAGCGCGGCGTACGTCGCCCGGGTGGGGGGCGTCACCGGCCGCCGCCCGGCTTCTTCCCCGCCGCCTCGAACTGCGGCATGATCAGCAGCGCCGGGTTCGCCGTCACGTTCTTGATCACGTCCTCGCGGCTGGCCTGGCCCAGGTCTTCCAGGAACACCCAGTCCAGCGCCTTCAGCCCCAGCCACAGCACGCCCAGCGCCAGCGGCATCATCATCCACCCGGCGAAGTCGTGGAACACCCTGTCGCCCAGTTCCTTGCCCGCCTCGTTGTACAGCACCCCCGTCGCCGCGATGCGGACGATGTTCGCCCCGATGGCGATGGGGACCGCCGCCGCCAGGATCAGCCCGCGGTCGAGCCACGGCCGCTTCACCACCAGGGCCATGCCGGTCGAGAGCGTCAGGAACGTCAGCAACATGCTCAGGCCGTTGCAGGCGTTTTGCACCTCCAGCAGGTGGTCCTGGCAGTGGAGGATGACGCCCTCGCGGTAGGTCGGGTAGCCGACGGTTTGCAGCACGTACTCGGCCCCGATCGCGGCCGTGCGCTGGAGCGGCCAGCTGAGGGTGTGCTCGACCGCGTACGGCAGCGGGAACATGAACATCAGGAACAGCACCGGGACGTACAGCCAGCGGAGCGCGGCCACGCCGCCGAACACGGTCACCGCCCCGAGCACGGCCAGCACGAACGACACGCCCTGCACCCACTCCAGGGCGATGTTCGTCCGCCGGGCGAGCACCAGGAGCGGCGCCGCGGCCACGATGAACAGCAGCCCGCGCACGTCCGGCCAGGCGAGCTCGTCGGGCGCCCACGCCTTCCACAGCCAGGCCAGGTACACGGCGAACAGCGGCACCAGGAAGCCGTGCGAGTAGTCGGGCTTGAGCCACTCGCCGACGGAGTAGCGGAACAGCGGGAAGTAGGCGAACGCCAACACGCCGACGGTGGCGGCCACGGCCGCGATCCAGGCCGGGGAGCGGACGGTGGCGGCGGCGGGAGACGCGGACAAGTCGGCACCCTCGGGAAGCCGGGCGGGCGGGCCGGCAGTCGCAATTCAGGTTATACCATAACCGCACGACCGGGGCGACCCGCGAGGCGGCACCGGAGCCTAGAGCGCGATCCGCCGCCTGCGGCGGGGCGCCACCGCGTCCGGCGACTGTCGGGACTTTCGGCACGACCGGAAAACCTAGCCTATACTGACAGCAAAACCCCGTTGGACTCCGGGGGCCGCGACCCGTGAACGACCCCCTCATCGCCCGATTCGCCGAGGCGTGCGGCGCCACCGGACCGCTCGACCTGCGGGTCGGGCTGCCGGACGGCCGCGTCCTCGCCGAAGGGTCCATGCCGCAGCCGTTCACCCTCATCGGCCGCGACGACGCCTGCGACGTGACCCTGACGGACCCCGACGTCCACCCCCGCCACGCCTGGATTCAGGTGCTCGACGGCCGCGCCTACGCCCTCGACCTGGGGAGCCGGGCCGGCGTCGTCTGGCCCGACGGGACGCGCGGCCCCGGCTGGATGGAGCCGGGCGTGCCGCTGAAGGTCGGCCCGTTCCGCGTCACCCTGCGGAACCCGGTCTCGGCGCGGCCCGGCCGGTTCGAGGTGCCGCCGACCCAGGGCGACCCGAACCTGACCGCCACCCGCCCCGGCGTGCAGCTCGAATTCCGCAGCGGCCGCCCGCCGAAGGACCGCTGGGCCATCAACCGCGTCCTCACGCTCGTCGGCAAGTCCGAGGCGTGCAAGCTGAACCTCCTCGCCGACGACGTGGCCCCGTACCACTGCGGCCTGGTTCTGACACCGACCGGGTTGTGGGTCGTGGACCTGTCCGGCCAGGGCGTGGTGGTGAACGGCGAGCGGATGCGCGTCGCCCCGCTGCCCGACGGCGCCTCGCTGTCCGTCGGCCGGTTCCACATCGGCTGCCGCTACCCGGTCCCGACCGACACGCCGAGCGGCCTCCGCCTCCGCACCGGTCGCGCCGCCCCGTCCCGCACCACGAAGCCCGTTCCGCCGCCGCCGGACGACGAGGTGCCGCTGGGCGGGATGCCGACGCTCGACTCGGCCACGGGGCTGCCGAGCTCGCACATCCTGCACGGGGCGTTCCGCCGGCCGAACTCGTCCGGGGCGATGTCGGCGCCGATCCTGCTGGCCGCCGGCCCGGCGTCGGACGCGGCGCCGGCGGGAAAGTCGGGGCGGATCGGTTCGTCGATCCCGGCGCCGCCGGAGGCCCTTGCCGACCACCCGGCCGCGGCGCTGATCGGCCAGCTGGCCGAGATTCACGGCCAGATGTTCGAACAGTTGCAGCAGGCGCTGCTGATGATGGCCCGGCTGTGCGGGCAGATCCGGGCGGGGCGGGCGGCGGCGGCGGAGCAGGAGTTGATCCGCATCAAGGAGCTGAACGCCGAGCTGGCCCGGTTGCAGGGCGAGGTGACGCGGCTGGCGCTGGCCGAGGCCGGGTCGAAGGAGATGCGGGCGCTGGACGAGACCGCCGTCGGCACCGCCGGCAGCGAGGCGATCCACGACTGGGTGCAGGAGAAGATCGGCAAGCTGCACCGCGAGCGCCGCGAGCGGTGGGACACGCTCGTGGGGCTGTTCGCGGGCGGGGGGGAGTAGTCGTTGGGAGTCGTTGGGAGTCTGCGGGAGTGGGGGAGTATGAACCCTGCCGGACTCCCCACCCCCGCAGACTCCCAACGACTCCGCTACTGTTTCTTTCCCGCCGCCGCGATCACCCACTTCTCCGGGTGCGCCCGCATGGCGACGAGCATCCGGATTACTTCCTCGTAAGCGGTGTGAAGGGCCACACCCGTCGCCCGGTCGAGGTATTCGCAACGGACGGCGAACGCGACCCACGTCTGGGACTCGGCCGCCTCACCCTCAGCGTCGGCAATCTTGGCGACGAACGAGCCCTCGTACATCCGCCTCCGCCAAGCCTCGGCCAGGTTCGCGCACACCGACCGGGTCGCCCGCCTGCCCTGGTCCGTCAACGAATACGCTTCCGCCTTCGGGAACCCCTTCGACGCCTCGAACCACGCCATCGCGGCGTCGAACGCCTTCTTGTAGACGTCGAGTTGAAAGTGCGACTCGGCCCACACGCGTCGGCCCCCCGTATCTGTACTCCCGCAGACTCCCAACGACTCCCGCAGACTCCCAACGACTGTTCACCCCCGCAGCCGGTCCAGCGCCTCCCGGTACTTCGCCGCCGTCTTCTCGACCACCTCCGCCGGCAGTTCCGGCGGCGGGCTCGCCTTGTCCCACGACGTCGTTTCGAGCCAGTCCCGTACGAACTGCTTGTCGAACGACGGTGGCGACCCGCCCGGCCGGTACGTGTCCTTCGGCCAGAACCGCGAGCTGTCCGGCGTCAGCACCTCGTCGATGAGGATCAGCTCGCCCGTCGGCAGGCGGCCCCACTCGAGCTTCGTGTCGGCGAGGATGATGCCGCGGGCCTCGGCGTGCGCCGCGGCCCGGCGGTACACGTCGAGCGTGCGGTCGCGCAGCTCCGCGGCGGTGGCGGCGCCCACGGCCCGCTCCATCTCGGCGAACGAAATGTTCTCGTCGTGCAGACCCTGCTCCGCCTTCGTCGCCGGGGTGAAGATCGGTTCCGGCAGCCGGTCCGCGTCGCGGAGGCCGTCCGGCAGCGGGATGCCGCACACGGTGCGCGACTGGCGGTACTCCTTCCACCCGGAGCCGGCGAGGTAGCCGCGGGCGACGCACTCCACCGGCACGACCGTCGTCTTGCGGACGAGCATGGTGCGGCCGGCGAACTCGGGCCGGCGGAAGGCCGGCGGCAGGTCGTCGAGGGCGGTGCTGATCAGGTGGTGCGGCACCTTCAGGAAGTCGAACCAGAACACGCTCAACGCCGTGAGGACGACGCCCTTCTCGGGGATCGGCGGCGTGAGGACGTGGTCGAACGCGCTGATGCGGTCCGTGGCGATGATGGCGAGGGTGTCGCCGAGGTCATACACGTCGCGGACCTTGCCGCGGCGGCACGGGTAGCCGGGGACGTGCGTTTCGCGGACGGCGGTCATGCTCCGGCTCCGGGGGGTGGGGTTCAGGATAACGCTGCGCCTTGTTTCGGGCCGCGTCGCGGGGTAGTATTCGGGTGCCTCTGCGGTGTTCGAACGGGTCGCGCGCTTTTGGCGAACCGACATTCACTGCGCTGGGGGCCTTCGTTAATACGGCTGGTGCCGCAAGCCCACCGGTCCGGTTCGCCGGGTCGAAGATGGGATCCGAAATCCAGTCGTGAGGCACCCCTGTTCACTTTCAGGTTCCTGAAAGGCGATACCGGCGGCACAGGTGGAGGCAGCATGCGGCGGCCGCGGGCAACACCCGCGGCCGCCGCTCCTTTTTCCGCGGGCTCATATCCCGTCAGAAGCCTGGAAATCCCAGCGTTTTTGCCTGCCGAGCGCAGAAACTCCCCCCGCCAGGAAAAATTCTTCCCCCGACCTTCACACCGCCCGCGCGAGCGTTGCTAACTCGCGGTGTCGTCGGGGATTCCGGCGAGGCACGTGCCCGAAAATTGGCACCCGATTTGCGCCCGGTGCGCCCTTGACGCGCCCCCCGCGCAGAATCGGCACAGTCCGTAAATCCCTTCTATTCAACGCATTCGGCAGAACCACTACTGACAGCCCGGTGGCAGTGGCTTCGTTGTTGACATCACCGCCGCAGACGGTAACCTCCCCCCATCAGATTCGCGTTCCCGAGAGGAATCCTGATGACCCCGAGGCTAACCGCCCCGCAGCCATCTGTGACCCCGATCACCCCGGCTCACGCGCCCGGGGCGCCGCTATAGGCCCGGCCCGGCCGCCACCCACCTCACTCTCCCGGCGGCCGCCCGAGCAAGCAGGAACCGAAGGCAACCGAACCGCCACCCGGCGGTTCCCCGATGCACCCCGACAACCGACGCCGGCCCGCCCGCAGAGCTGCGGCGCGCCCGGTCGTCGCCCGAGACACGGTGCCGGGCTCGCCAGCGACCCCCGCCCCCGCCGCACGACGCGCCGGGGTGAGTGTGCCACGGAAGGCAAGACCACTCCAGGCCGGAACCGCTTCCTCCGGGCCTGCCGCGGATCGACTGTCCGACACCCGGGCCGTGTGCCCAACGGCAAGATGCCAGTGGGCCGGGCCGGTCCTGTGCCACGGATGGCGCGGGGCCGGCCACTTTTGCTTCCCGTATCACGTCCGCGTGCTCACCCTCCCGCCGCGCCCCGCCGCCGACCCCGCCGCGTGGTTCGCCGCCGTCGCCGCGGTGCTGCTCAACCGCGCCGAGCTGGTCGCCGGCGGTGTACCGCTGCGCGTCGCCGAACTCGAGCTTTACCTGCACGCCGCCGACCACCCGGACCCGTTCGCGCACGCCCACCCGCTCCAGCGCGGCTGGGGCCGGTGGTACTTCCACCGCAGCGGCGGCAGCTACCGCGGCGGCTCGTTCAAGGGGCTCGACCTGACACTCGGCGACGACACCGCGACCGTCGGCGTGCTGCTGCGAACCGTCGTGACGCCCGACGGCGAACTGATCGACGGCCCCTCGCGGCTCGTAGACCGGTTGTTACAGCTGACCGACGCGCCGACGGTGGCGGCGCTCGACGCGCAACTGCCGGGCGAGGCGCTGCACGTCCGCGACGCGCCGGACCGCGGGGCGGAGGTGTTCTCGACGGCGCGGGTGGGCCTGTCACTGAAGCGCGCCGCGGCGTTAGACGCGATGCCGCGGTACGTCGGGCGGCGTTACCGCTTCCTGACGGAGCCGCGCCGAATCGGCCCGGGTCGGCCACAGCTGGTGGCGGCGCTGCGCGCCGACGGATTGAGCGTTGAGGGAATTCGGGCGCGGACGGGAATCGCGGGGGGGGTGGTCGGCCGCTACGCGGCGGCGTTTGATGAGGGGAGGGCGGGGCGCGACCTGGGCCGCTTCGTCGGCGCGAACCTGCGCGCCCTCGACCGCTGTCGGCTGCTCGGGGCGTGGGCCGCCGTGTACGGCCCCTGATTCCGCCGCTCGCGGCGGTGCGACACCGAAGGAGCCGCGATGGCGAACCTGCCGATCCGCCGGGTGGTTCTCTACAAGCACGGCGTCGGGCACTTCGAGCGCGAGGCCGCCGTGAGCGGCGACGAAACCCTGACGCTCGCGTTCAAGCAGCGCGAGGTGAGCGACGTGCTGAAGTCGCTCACCGTCCTCGACCTGGGCGGCGGCACCGTGTCGGCCGTGTCCTACGACAGCACCACGCCGGCCGACCAGCTCCTCGCCGAAATCGCCCTCACCATCCCCGACAGCAACAGCCTCACGAAGCTGCTGCCGCAGTTGCGCGGCGCCCGCGTCGCGGTCCGCCCCGCCGGGGCGACGCCGGTGCAGGGCGCCGTCCTCGGCATCGACACCGCCGAGGTGCGCACCCCCGCCGGCCTCCAGCAGACGCCGCGCCTCTCGATCCTCACCGACGCCGGCGAGGTGCGCTCGTTCGACCTGTTCGACCTCGACCTGACCCTGCTCGACGAGGGGTTACGCCGCGACCTGGAGTTCCTGCTCAAGACGCAGCTCGGGGCGAAGAAGAAGGACGCGCGGACGTTCACGCTGTTCGCCCAGGGCACGGGGGCGCGGACGCTACGGCTCAGCTACGTGCTCGAAGCCCCGGTGTGGAAGGCGACGTACCGCATCTTGCTGACCGAGGGCGACGAGCCGCCGCTCATCCAGGGCTGGGCCGTCGTGGACAACACGTCCGACGAGGACTGGACCGACGTGGCGCTGTCGCTGGTGGCGGGGCTGCCGGTGTCGTTCGTCCACGACCTGTACACGCCGCGCTACATCCGCCGCCCCGTCGTGCAGGTGAAGGAGACGACCGGCGTCCTGCCCCCGATGGCCGAAGCCGGGTTCGACGACGACTTCGGCGACGTGCCCGCCGAGGCGCTGGCGATGTCCGCGGACTTCGCCCCGGCGCCGGCCGCGATGCGGAAGATGAGGGTTGCTTCTGCTTCCGCAGCCGGGATGGTGAGGGACGCGGGGCGCCCGGCCGGCCCGTCGTCGGTCGAGACGCAGACCCGCGAGCGGCAGGTCGGCGACCTGTTCGAGTACGCCATCGAGAAGCCGGTGACGGTGCGGCGGAACCAGTCCGCACTCGTGCCGATCGTGCTGAAGCCGTTCGCCGGCCGCAGCGTGCTGCTGTACCAGAAGGCCGCCCGCGCCGAGAACCCGGTGCGGTGCGTCGAGTTCGAGAACACCACCGGCCTCACCCTCGAAGGCGGCCCCGTCACCGTCCTCGACGGCGGCAGCTACGTCGGCGAGGCGATGCTCGACACCCTGAAGCCGACCGAGCACCGGCTCGTCGGGTACGCCGTCGAACTCGGCGTGCGCGTGCTCGACAACACTGACAGCCACGACGGAACCGTCACCCGGGTGACGATCAAGAAGGGCGCGCTTAAGGCGCAGGCGGCGCGGGTGCAGAAGACGACGTACACGTTCGCCAGCAAGGCCGACCGCGAGCAGGTGCTGTACCTGGACCACCCGCGCGACGGCGGCCGCTGGAAGCTCGGCGGCGGGCTGAAGCCGCACGAGACGACCGAGAACCACTGGCGGTTCAAGCTGGCGCTGCCGGCCAACTCCACGACCAAGTTCGAGGTGCAGCAGGAGCAGACGGTGTGGCAGACGTTCGGCCTCGCCGACGTGACCGACGAGCAACTCGGCGGCTGGGTGAGCGCGGCGTGGCTGGACAAGCCGACGACGGCGGCGCTGCGCGACGTGCTGGCGGCGCGGGCGGAGGCGGCCGGGTTCGAGGCGAAGCTGGCGGCGGTGGCGCAGGAGCGCGCGGCGATTGCCGCGGACCAGAAGCGGCTGCGCGAGAACCTCGGCAGCCTCGGCGACCGGGCGACGGAGAAGGAGCTGCGGGAGCGGTTCGTGCGGACGCTGGGCAGGCAGGAGGACCGCCTGGAGGAGCTGAAGGCCGAGGAGGCGCGGCTGACGGCCGACCGCGACGCGGCCCGCGCCCGGCTGGCGGCGCGGCTGGCGGCGCTGGACTACGACGGGGCGGTGGGCTGACCCGCGCTACTCGTCCGCGTCCCACACGACGACGCGGCCGTCGTCGGTGCCGACCGCGCCGAGTTGCCCGTCGGGGCTGTAGCCGACGCACGTCAGCTTCCCGACCTTCCAGTTCAGCTTCGTGCGCAGCGTCAGCGTGTCGAGGTCGTAGAGCTTCACCAGCGTCGGCCCGCCGTGGATCACCGCCAGCGTCTGCCCCGCGGGGTGGAACGCGAACCCGACGAAGTTCCCGAACGACTGCCCGCCCTTGATCTGCCGCGGCTTCCCCGGCGCGGCCGCGTCGTAGAGGTAGAAGCTGCTGTAGCCGATCACGCCGAAGTGTCGGCCGTCCGGCGACACCTGCGGCTGGTTGACGTGGTAGCTCGGGTAGCGGGCCCGCACCGGCTCGGCGCCCGGCCCGGTGTTGCGGCGCTCGACGAGCAGCTCGTTGTTGCCGACGAGGGCGTACCGGTCGCCTCCGACCAGGAACCCCACGAGAACCTTCCACTGCGGGTGCGGATACGTCGCGTGCCGGACCCGCCGGCCGTCGGCGGCGTGTCCCGTCAGCTCGGTGTCGCCGTTGGTTTCCCGGTAGGTGCTAATGAGGTGCTGCCCGTCGGGCGAGATGATCACCTGACTCGCGGGTCCGCTCGGCCCGTCGGGGATCACCGCGCCGTCGGCCGTCGACAAGGTTTGCAGCGCCCCGAACGTGGTGTACAGCCGGTCGCCGGCCGGCGACACCGCGACGCGGTTCGGCTCGTCCCACACCTGCCGCACCGACAGCGGGATGACGACGCGCGGCCCGGAGGGGAGCGGCAGGATGAGGAGTTCGGCGTCACCGGCGGCCCAGGTGCCGACGAGGAGGCGGCCGTTTGGCAGGAAGCGGACCTGCGTTACGTGGGCGCCGGCGTCGAGGACGATCATGGGACTTAGGGACTCAGAGACTCAGGGACTCAGGGACGGAACGAACCGGTCGGCTCTTGTCCCTCCGTCCCTCGGTCCCAGTGTCCCTCAGTCCCCCTCAAGAGTCCATCAGCAGCCGCAACGGGTCGCTGAACAGCTGCACCAGCCGCGTCGTGAAGCGGGCGCCGTCGGCGCCGTCCACCACGCGGTGGTCGTAGGTCAGGCTCAGCGGCATCATCAGCCGCGGCACGATCTGGCCGTCCTTCACCACCGGCTGCAGCGCCGACCGCGACAGGCCCAGGATCGCCACCTCGGGGTAGTTCACGATCGGCGTGAACGCCGTGCCGCCGACGCCGCCGAGGTTCGTGATGGTGAACGTGCCGCCGCGCATGTCGTCGAGGCCGAGCTTGCCGGCCCGCGCCTTGTCGGCCAGCGCCACCACCTCGGCCGCGATGTCGCGGACGCTCTTCTTGTCGGCGTCCTTCACGACGGGGACGACGAGCCCGCGCTCGGTGTCCACGGCAATGCCGACGTGGAAGTACTTCTTCAGCACCACCTCGCCGGCGTTCATGTCGTAGCTGCTGTTGAACGTCGGGAAGTCGCGCAGGGCCGCGACGACGGCCTTGATCGCCAGCACGGTCATCGTGATCTTCGGCGTCCCCTTCGGCAGCCCGTCCACGATCCGCTTGCGGCCGGCCTCCAGGTCGGTGATGTCGGCCAGGTCGAACTGCGTGACCATCGGCATGGTCCGCCACGCGACCGTCAGGTTCTTGGCGATCGTCTCGCGGATCTTGGCGACGGGCTTCCGCTCGACCTCGCCGTACTTCGAGAAGTCGGGCAGCGGCGGGGTGGTGAAGCTGTCGGCGACCGTCTTGCCCGACAGGTTGCCGGCACCACCCCCGCCGGGGGCGGCCTTCACCTTCTGGCGCTCGTCGCGGACGAAGCCCTTGATGTCGTCGAGGGTGACGCGGCCGCCGCGGCCGGTGCCCTTCAGCTCGCCCAGCGCGACGCCGAGCTCGCGGGCCAGCCGCCGCGTCGCGGGGCCGGCGGGGACGACGTCGGCGCTCTTGGTGGCGGTGCCGTTGGCGTGCGGAACGGGTTCGGGCGAGCGGCCCGCATGAGCGGGCTGTTGCGAAGGCGCGGCGGCCGGCGCCGCGGTCGGGGCGGACGCTTTCGGCGCGCTCGGCGCCGCGCCGCCGGTTAGCGTCAGCATCGGCGCCCCGACGGGCACCTTGTCGCCCTGCTTCACCAGCACCGCCTCGACGGTACCGGCGGCGTCGGCTTCCACCTCCATCGACGCCTTGTCCGTCTCGACGGACGCGACCGGCGTGCCCGGCTTCACCACGTCGCCGGGCTTCACGAGCACGGCGGTCACGGTTGCCGCCTCGATCCCTTCACCCAGGTTCGGCAGGCGGAACTCGGAGCTGCCGGTCGAAGCGGGGGGCGCCGTTGCCGCTTGCGGCTTCGCGGCGGGCGGCGCGGGTGCCGGCCGCGAGGCCGCAAGCGGCTGCGAAGGTGCCGCGGCGGGCGGCGCGTTGCCGGCGCCCGCCAGGCGGAACACCGGCGCCCCGACGGCCAGCTTGTCGCCCTGCTTCACCAGCACCGCCTCGACGGTGCCGGCGGCGTCGGCTTCCACCTCCATCGACGCCTTGTCCGTCTCCACGGACAGGACGCTCTGGCCGGCCGCGACCGCGTCGCCGGGCTTGACCAGCACGGCGGTCACGGTCGCCGAGTCGATGCCCTCGCCGAGGCTGGGCAGGCGGAAGTCCATGCGTCGCTCCGCTCCTGTCGTTGGGTCGTCGCACCGGGGCTCGTCCGGCTTCGGTCTTCAGGCCAACGGCCTGACAGCCCTCAGCCCAGGGCAACGCCCTGGGTGGCGTGTGCGGTGGGTCGTGCAGGCCGAAGGCCTGCGAGCCGGCTCCCAGCCCTTCAGGCTGGGGGTGATTCGTACCTCGTACCCAGGGCGTTGCCCTGGGCTGAGGGCTGTCAGGCCGTTGGCCTGAAAACCGTTCGGTCTACACCGTCCACGGGTCCGGGCGGTCGGGGTTCAGGCCCAGGTCGCTGATCGCCTGCTTCACCGCGGCGCGGTCCCACTCGCCGCGGTTCGCCAGCGCCGTCAGCGCCGCGACCACCACGTTCTCCGCGTCGATCTCGAAGAACCGCCGCAGCGCCTTGCGCGTCTCGCTCCGGCCGAACCCGTCGGCGCCAAGCGCCAGCAGCCGGCCGTCGAGGTACGGGCCCACCAGCTCCGGCAGCGCCCGCATGTAGTCGCTCGTGGCGACGATTGGGCCGGCCGTCTTCGCCAGCACCTGCCGCACGTACGGCTCCTTCACCGGCTGGTCCGGATGGAGGCGGTTGAACCGCTCGCAGGCCACGGCGTCGCGCTTCAGCTGCGTATAGCTCGTGGCGCTGTAGACGGTGCTGGCGACGCCGTACTTCTCGGCCAGGATCGCCTGCGCCCGCAGCGCCTCGTTCAGGATCACGCCGCTGCCGAGCAGCTGCACCTCGTGCTTGGCCCCGTCGGGCCGCACCGTCTTGAACGGGTACAGCCCCCGGATGATGCCGTCGCGCACGCCCTCGGGCATGGCCGGCATGTCGTAGCTCTCGTTGTAAACGGTGAGGTAGTAGAAGCACTCCTCGCCGCGGACGTACATCGCGTTGATGCCGTCCTCCACGATCACCGCCAGCTCGTACCCGAACGCCGGGTCGTACGCCCGGCACGTCGGCACGGTCATCGCCATCAGGTGGCTGTGGCCGTCCTCGTGCTGGAGCCCCTCGCCGTTGAGCGTGGTGCGGCCGGCCGTGGCACCCATCAGGAAGCCGCGGCAGCGGCTGTCGGCCGCGGCCCAGATCAGGTCGCCGACGCGCTGGAAGCCGAACATCGAGTAGTAGATGTAGAACGGGATCGTGTTCACGCCGTGCGTGCTGTACGCGGTGCCGGCGGCGACGAAGCTCGCCATCGCCCCGGCCTCGTTGATCCCCTCCTGCAGGATCTGCCCGGTCGTGCTCTCGCGGTACTCCGTCAGCGAGCCCTTATCGACGGGGTTGTACGCCTGGCCGACGGTGCTGTAGATGCCGAACGACTTGTACATCGGCGGCATGCCGAACGTCTGCCCCTCGTCGGGGACGATCGGCACGATCAGCTTGCCGACGTTGGCGTCCTTCATCACCTGCTGCATGAGGGTGACCCACGCCAGCGTGGTGCTCTGCCCCTTGCCGGCCTGGGTGCCGCCGAGGAGCCGCTCGAACGCCTTCGAGTCGGGCGGCTGGCAGGGGGTGAAGACGTTGTTGCGGGTCGGGTTGAAGCCGCCGAGCACCCGCCGGCGGTCGTGCATGTAGCGGATCTCGGGCGAGTCGGGGCCCGGGTGGTAGAACGCCCCGCTCTCGCACTGCTTGTCCGTCAGCGGCAGGCCGAACCGGTCGCGGAACAGCTTCAGCGCGGTCGCCAGGATCTTCTTGTCCTTGTCGGCCTGCGTCATGGTCAGGTCGTTCTCGCCGGCCTCCAGCTTCACCGTCAGCTTCTTCGCCTGGTGGGCGGTGTTCATCCCCTCGGCCCCGGGGATGCCGTACCCCTTCACCGTCTTCACGAGGATCACCGTCGGCTGGCCGTCGTGCTCGGTGGCCGCCTTGTAGGCCGCGTACACCTTCCGCGGGTCGTGGCCGCCGCGCTTCAGGTTGGCGAGCTGGTCGTCGGTCAGGTGCTCGACCAGCGCCTTCAACTCGGGGGTGTTGAAGAAGTACTCGCGGATGAACGCCCCGCCCTTGATGATGTACTCCTGGTACTCGCCGTCCACGACCTCCATCATGCGGCGCTGCAGCGCCCCGGTGTGGTCGGCCTTCAGGAGCGGGTCCCAGTCGCTCCCCCAGATCACCTTGATGACGTTCCACCCGGCCCCGCGGAAGATGCCCTCCAGCTCCTGGATGATCTTGCCGTTGCCGCGGACCGGGCCGTCGAGCCGCTGGAGGTTGCAGTTGATGACCCACGTCAGGTTGTCCAGCTTCTCGCGGCCGGCCTGGCCGATGGCGCCGAGCGACTCGGGCTCGTCGCACTCGCCGTCGCCGAGGTACGCCCAGACGCGCACGTCGTCGGTGCGGGCGAGGCCGCGGTCGCGGAGGTAGCGGTTGAACCGGGCGTGGTAGATCGACATGATCGGGCCGAGGCCCATCGACACCGTCGGGTACTGCCAGAAGTCGGGCATCAGCCACGGGTGCGGGTAGCTGCTGAGGCCGCCGCCCGGCTGCAACTCCTGGCGGAAGTTGTTCAGCTTGCTCTCGTCGAGGCGGCCCTCCAGGAACGCCCGCGAGTACATGCCGGGGCTGGCGTGCCCCTGGTAGAAGACGACGTCGCCGGGGTGCGCCTCGGTGCGGCCGCGGAAGAAGTGGTTCCAGCCGATCTCGTAGAGCGTGGCGGCGCTGGCGAACGTGGCGATGTGCCCGCCGACGTTCGTGGTCTTGTTCGCCTTCACCACCATCGCCATGGCGTTCCAGCGGACGATGCTCTTGATGCGCCGCTCGAGCGCCCGGTCGCCGGGGAAGTCGGGCTGCTCCTCGACGGGGATGGTGTTGACGTACGGCGTGGTGACGCCGACGCTCATCCGGCCGGGGGCCGACTTCGCCACCTGGGCGATGAGGGAGCCGAGGAGGAACTGCGCGCGGTCGGCCCCGCCGTGGCGGATGACCGCCTCCATCGAGTCGAGCCACTCGGCGGTTTCTTGCGGGTCGATGTCCTCCGGCAGGCGGCCGTCGCGGCGGGCCAACGCGTCGGGGGTCACGAGCATCGCGGGAGCCTCGGGGATCGGGGGTCGCCGGGCCGCCCCGGGAGAGGGGTGGGCGGGGTCCGGAGGGGCGGGCGGCGGCGAGTGCGGTCTACGGGTGTTCAACTTGCGTTATCCCTTTACGATAGGCGCGGGGGCCGGCCGCGTCCATGCCGCCCGCCCCGGTCCCGACCCCCGGCGGACGCCCCCATGCACACCGGCTTCATCCTGGCCATTCTGGCGACGACCGCCGCGGCGCAAGGCCCGGCCCCGGTGCCGCTTCCGGCGTGGCGTGTGAGCTCGGACAAGGCCACGATCGGCGGCGCCGCCGCGGAATTGACCCGCCAGACGGGGGTACCGATCGCCGTGGCCCCGGACGTTGCCGAAAAGCCGTGCCCCGGCGTGAAGGCGGCGCCGTTCTGGGACGCGCTCGACCGCCTCGCCGCGGCCGCCGACCTGCGCGTGTCGCTCCGCGACGCCGGCCGCGCTGTCGAGCTGCTACCCAAGGGGAACAGCCGCGAGGTCGCTTCCACGGCCGGCCCGTTCCGCGTCGTGGCCCGGCAGGTGACCGGCCGGGCGCTGCTGGCCGAGGGGCTGACCGTCCACGACGTGCAGCTCGACCTCCACTGGGAGCGCCGCTACCCCGTCTTCCGCGTCGACTCGTACCCGCACGTCACGCAGGCCACCGACGACCGCGGCGTCGCGCTCCAGGCGCAGTCGGCCGGCGCGAAGACGCAGCCGACGGGTGCGCTGCACTCGGCGTCGGTGAAGCTCGGCGGCCTGACCCGCGAGGCGAAGCGGATCGGCGTGCTCAAGGGCTACTTCGTCGTGACCGCCAGCGAGAAGCTCCTCCCCTTCCGCTTCGACGTGGCGAAGAAGGCGGCGCCGGCGACGAAGGACGGCGTGACCGCGGCGCTGACGACGTGGACGAAGGACGGCAACACGTGGGTGGCGGAGGTGGAGTGGGCGTACCCGCCGGCGCTGCCGGAGTTCGAGAGCTTCGAGGCGGCGGCGCTGGTGTCGGCGAACGAGGTGCGGCTGGAGGGGCCGGGCGGCAAGTCGGTCGCCCCGGAGAGCCGGTCGGAGAGCGTGACCGGCCGGCGGGTGAGCGCGACGTACTACTTCAAGGCCGACGGCACGACGGGCGTCGGGCCGGGGTGGGCGCTGGCGCTCGACGTGGCGGCGACGCCGGTCGAGTTCCGGGTGCCGTTCGACCTGCGGGACGTCGTGCTGCCGTGAGCGTGCGTGTGCGATCCGAGCCGGCCCCGTGAGGGGTCGGAGTGTGGTGCGCACCACACTCCGACCCCTCACGGGGCCGGCTCGGACGGCGAACCGATTTACACCACGTCCGCCAGCTTCCGCAGCTCGGCGCGGATGGCGGCCAGCTCGGCGTCCGCGGCGGCCTTCTCCCGGCGGAGCTCCGCCAGCTTCGCGGCGGCGTCCTTGTGTGCCTGCTTCCGCGTCGCCAGCGTGCGGGCCGCGTCGGTCACGCCCTGCTCGGTGTAGCAGGCGTCCTGCTCGGCCTTGCGGATCGCCTCCGGCAGCTGCCGGCCGCGCGTCTCCAGGCCGATCTGGTCGGCGACCAGCTGCGTGCGCGCGGCCCGCGCCTTGGCCCGCGTCAGCACCGGGCTCTCGTCGGCCGGCGGCGGAAGCGGCTGCGGCACGGGCACCACGGTCACCCGCGTGGCGGCGACCTCGACCGACTCGCGGAGCGACTTCCCGCGGGCGGCGTGGTACAGAACCGTCAGCAGGAACGTGAGGAAGGCCACGAGGACCGGGCCGGGGTTGGCGACGACGCCGTCCCAGGCGCGCTCGGCGGGCGGCCGGGCGGCGGCGAGGAGGCGGTCGAGGTCGGCCGGGTCGTTGTGGTACCCGGCGGCGGCGGCCGCGGCCCCGAGGGCGGCGGTCGCCAGGACGAGGCGGCGCTTCATGGTGTCCGTCCTGGGGTTGGCCCACGGGCGTGCCGCGACCGGCGCTGCCGTGGGGGCAGCGGGCGGCGGCGGGTAGCTCGCGGGGGTGGTGGGGCGACCGGTTACAGTTGCGAGGAATGGAGCGGCCGCGCGGCGCGGAGGTTCGCGCGACTCACGCCGCCTGCGCCGCAGCACCGCGCGGCTTCGCGGCGAGCGTCGGCCGGGTGCGCCGCAGCCGCCGCTCGTCGAGCACGCGCAGCAGCGCCGGCAGCCCCACCAGCGCCGCCGCGGTGCAGCACGTCACGCCCACCATCAGCGCCAACCCCAGGCTCGCCATGCCGACGTGCCGCGCCGTCGTGAGCGTGCCGAAGCCGAGTACCGTCGTCAGCGCCGCGACCAGTACGCCGCGGCCGGTGGCGGCGCCGAGCAGGTACGGCACCCGGCCGCGGCGGTCGCGGTAGTCGTGCAGCACGTGGACGCCGTTGTCCACGCCGACGCCCACGACCAGCGGCAGCGCGATCATGTTCGCCGGGTTCAGCGGCACGCCGAACAGCCCCATCGCGCCGAGCGTCAGCAGCGCCCCCGCGCCGAGCGGCGCCAGCGCCAGCAGCACGTCGGCGACTCGTCGCAGGTCGAGCAGCAGCACGGCGACGATCGCGGCCAGGGCGTACAGGCCGGCGCGCTCGAACCCGCGCTTCATCTGGTCGAGCCCCTCCAGCGTCCGGAACGACTTGCCGGTCGCCTCGGGGTGAACGGCCGCGGCCGCCGCGGTGAACCGCCGCAACGCGTCGTGGTCCCACAGGCTCTCGCGGGCGAACGCCCGGACCAGGAACTCGCCGTTCGCCCCCACGTACCGCTCTCGCAGCGCCTCCGGCACCTCGGCCCACGCGATCGGCGCCGGCCGGCTCACCGCCTTCAGCCGATTCAGGTCGGTCGCCAGGTCGGCGACGAGGCGGCGGTCGAACGCGGCGAGCCGGTCGGCGGCGTCGGCGGGGGCCGCGTCGAGCGCGGCGCGCAGCTCGTCCACGGCGCGGGCCAGGTCCGGGTGCTTCCCCGCGGCCAGCCGCAGCCGGTCGGTCCAGTCGCGCACCGCGGCCGGCGACGACACCCGCGGCGGCGGCACCTGATCGACCGGCTTCAGCGTCTTGAGGCGTTCTTGAATCGCGGCGACGAGCGGCAGCTTGGCCTCCTGGTCGGCCGGCACCAGCGACGCCACCTCGACCACCTTGCCGACCTCCGGCACGGCCTCGAACGCCTCGCGCAGCCGCGCCACCTCCGCCGGCGTGCGCGCGACGCCGAGCGCGTCCCACGTCATGCCGGCGGAGCGGTCGATGAGGCGGTGCTCCCACTGCACCGAGTCCAGGTCTTTCGCCTGCATGTTGAGGAGGTTGTGGTCGTAGCCGAGGCGGGAGGCGCAGACCGCGGCAAGCACGAGCAGCACGGCCCCGCCGAGGAGCACGCGCCGCGGCCGACCCGCGAGGCCGGGGAGCCATGCGCCGGCTGTGGGGAACTGCAGGGGCGTCGTCGTCTCCGCCGCTCGCGGCGTCGCGCGGAGCGCCAGCGCCGCCGGCACCACCGTCAGGCAGCTGATCGCGCACAGCAGCACGCCGCTGCCGGCGATCCAGCCGAGTTCGGCCACGGCCTGGAAGTCGGCGAGCGTCGTGGCGAAGAACGCCAGCGCCGTCGTCGCCGCCGCCGTCACGATGCCCGGCCCGGCGTGCTCGGCCGTGTACCGCTGCGCGGCCGCGCCTTCGAGCCCGAGGCGGCGGCCCTCGTCGAACCGGGCCACCCACAACACGCCGTAGTCGCCCATGCCGATGAGCATCACCGCGAACGTCGCCGACAGGATGTTCAGGTGGCCGACCGTGAGCGTCGCCCAGCCCAGCGCCCAAACCGTGCCCACGAGCAGCGAGCCGACCGTCAGCAGCGGGTAGCGGAGGCCGCGGTACACCACGAAGTACAGCAGCGCCACCCCGAGCAGCGCCAGCCACGAGGCGCGGCGCGAGTCCTCGTCGGAGCGGACCATCTCGTCGGTTTCGAGCACCGGCAGCCCGGTCAGGCCGAGCTTCACGTCCGGGAACGCGGGGCCGACGTCGGCGAGGATGGCCCGCAGCGCCTCGTTCGCCTCCTTCGCCGGAGTGAACGACTGGCCGGCGGTGCGCGGGCGGCACAGCAGCACGCACAGCGAGCCGTCCGGCGTCAGGTTGTACTGCGGCTCGGTGAGGCGGCGCTCGTCGTCGCGGTCGGCGGTGCGCGGCCCGGCCACGGCCCACGGGTTGCGGTACGCCGCCGGGTCGCGCAGCGTCGCCGCGGCGGCGCGGGCCACGGCCGGCATCTGCGCCAGCAGGTCGGCGTCGGCGGGGCCGGGCTCGGACTCGGATTCCAGCGCCACGGTCGCCGACGCGAGCAGCGACGACAGGTTGAGCCGCTGCCACGCCAGCGACGACAGCGACCCGAGGAGCGGCTCCATCCGCTCGACGCGGGCCTTGACGGCGGCGATCTGGTCGGTGGAGAGGAAGAGCAGGGCGCGGTCGTGGAGGCCGCGCAGGTCGGTGCGGTGGAAGACGCGGTCGAACAGCTCGGGCCGCTGCTTCAGCCGCTCGGCGACGGCGTCGAGCGCCGCGGTCATGCGGGCGCGGTCGGGGCCCTCGGCGACGACGACCATGTCGTCGTCCTCGCCGAAGGCGTCGAGGTAGCGCTGCCAGCGCTGCTGGCCGGGCTTGTCGGCGCTGAGCAGGTCGTTCCGCTGGGTGTGGTACTCGAGCCGGGCGGCGGCCAGGGCCACCGAGGCGGCGGCGAGCGAGAGGCAGAGCGCGAGCGTGAGCCGCGGCCGGCGCGAGACGGCAGCCACGACCGCCGCGACGAGCCGGGTGAGGCGGTCGGGGTGGGGTGGCGTCATGCGGCGGTCCTTGGCGCGGGGGGCGTGGCGGCGCGGGGGTATAGGCAGGCCGGGGGGCCGACGCAACCCCAACGGGGGGCCGGGCACACGACCCGACCCGGCCGCATCGTACGAACAAAGACACTTGGTTTCCAAAAGGTGGGGATCCCGCCCCGAAAGCATCGAGTCAACCGCGAGAATCTATGTTGGAGCGATTTCGCGGGGCGGGTTCCGACGCGACTTCAAGTGTGGGCAGGACTTGCGACGGACGGGAGGGCGACTCCAATTGAGCCGGTACTCCTCCCCGCTCGCGTTCCGCCGGGGAACGGCCGAACGAGGGAAAACCCCAACGCTCACCTCGACCGGCCGGGTCGGCGAGTTACGAACTCCCAGACCCGAGGTCGGGGCCGGTGCAAGGAGGAGTGCCGGGGTCGGCGGGGGCCGACGGCTCCGGCCCGGCGTTCCGACGCCGGACGGTGGACCACACGGTTCCGACAACGACGGCGGACCCGAACGCGACCCGCGCCCCCCCGTGTGCGACCTGCCACGCGCCGGCTTCAGGGTCGGTGACCTTGCGGACCCCCGACGCGGCGAACAGGACCGCGAACCCGCAGACCGCCAACCGTGGGAGCCAGGACATGGTCGGAACCCTCCGGCTGCCGAACCTGTGATACTGAATCAGACTGCGCCGAGTGGCAGGTGTCAAACTTCGAGTCGACTGGCTTCGCACCGATCCAGTAAGGGCATCGGGCGCGGGGTGCGCCGGACCGGAGTTGCGCGCCGAGGGGGGCGTAAAAAACCCCACCGTTCCTTGGCTTGCGCCTCAGAACGGTGGGGCCGGAACAGAGAAGAGGCCGAACTGCTCGCAATCCTGCCCGATCCGGCCCGGCGTGTCAACACGAATTTCCGCCCGCCGCCGGCACACTTCCCGATACGGCCGGCGACTTGCAGTATGTCCTTGCCCGCGGCGGCTTTCCGCCGACACCCGGAGCCCGCCCCGATGACCCGCCTCGCCGTCACGCCCCTCGAATCCCGCAGCGTCCCCGCCGTTCTTTTGCCCACCACCTACGCCGTCGGGGCGGACACCGCCGCAGTCGCCGCCGCCTTCGACGCCGGCGGCGCCACCCAGTTCGCGCTCGACCTCGGCCCGGCGTTCAGCGGCGGCGCCCGCGTCGCCCGGGCCAACGTCGGCGGCGACGCCACCGACGACTTGGTCGTCGGCACCGGCCCCGGCACGTCCACGCTCGTCCGCGTCTACGACGGCGCGACGCAACAGCTGGTCGCCGAGTTCGCCCCGTTCGAGGCCGCGTTCACCGGCGGCGTCTACGTCGCGGCCGGCGACGTGAGCGGCGACGGCGTGGGCGACATCGTCGTCACCCCGGACCAGGGCGGCGGGCCGCGGGTCAAGGTGTACCGCGGCCCCACGTTCGCCGTGTCCGCCGACTTCCTCGGCATCGACGACGCCAACTTCCGCGGCGGCGCCCGGCCGGCGATCGGCGACTTCAACGCCGACGGCTCCGGCGACGTGGTGGTGGCGGCCGGGTTCGGCGGCGGGCCGCGGGTGGCGGTGTTCTCCGGCGGGGTCAGCCTGCAGTTCTTCCCGCGGCGGCTGTTCAACGACTTCTTCGTGTTCGAGAGCACGCTCCGCAATGGCGCCTTCGTGGCCGCCGGCGACGTGAACGCCGACGGCGTCGCCGACCTGGTGGCGGCCGGCGGCCCCGGCGGCGCGCCGCGGGTGCTGGTGCTGTCGGGGAACGGCCTGCGGGTGGGGTCGGTGGTGCCGCTGGCCAACTTCTTCGCCGGCGACCAGGACTCGCGGAACGGCGTCCGCGTGGCGGTGAAGAACCTCGACGGCGACACCCGCGCCGACGTCCTGACCGGCACCGGCCCCGGCGGCGGCAACCTGGTGCGGGTGTACACCGGGGTGCAGCTGGCCGTGACCGCGTCGCCGAACCCGAGCCGCGAGTCGGTCGCGTTCCCCGGCCTCCTCACCGACGGCGTGTTCGTCGGCTGACCCACCCCCTTCCCCCGCCGCGGCCGGTCGGCGACAATCGAGCCGTCGGCCGGCGTGCGAATAAGTTCGACCATTTCCGAAGCCCGCGCCGGCGGCCGGGAACATCACCTACGACGGCACCCGGCGGAGGGCGTATGAGCGCGACGGCACGCGGGCTGTTCGGCGTCCTCGGTCGGGTCGCGCCGCCGGCCGACTCCGACTCCGCCCTCCTGGACCGCTACGCCCGCACCGCCGACGCCGAGGCGTTCGCCGCCGTGGTGCGGCGGCACGGGCCGATGGTGTCCGCCGTGTGCCGCCGCCGCCTCGGCCACACCGCCGACGCCGAGGACGCCTTCCAGGCCGTGTTCCTGGCGCTGGCGAAGTCGGCCGGCCGCGTGCAGGCGCTGCCGGCGTGGCTGTACCGGGCCGCGTACCTCGTCGCCCTGAAGGCGGCGGGGCGGCGGGCCCGGGGGCGTTCCGAGCCGCTGCCGGACGAGGTGCCGATGCCCGAGCCGCCGCCCGCCTGGGAGACCGCCGAGGTGCGGGCCGCGGTCGACGCCGAGGTCGCCGGCCTGCCCGAGAAGCTGCGGGCCGTCGTGGTGCTCGTCCTGCTCGAAGGCCGCACCAACACCGACGCCGCGGCCGCACTCGGCATCCCGGCCGGCACCGTCGATTCCCGGCTGCACGCCGCCCGCAAGACGCTCCAGGCGCGGCTCACGCGCCGCGGCGTGGCGGTAGGTGCGGGAGTGATGTTCGACCAGGTGCTCGGCGGGCCGGTCGGTGCCGCCGGGCCGCGAGTGATGAAGCTGATAGCCGACACGATTCCGGCGGTGCTCGCCGAGGCCGCACGGCCCGGGAGCGGGGCCGTGCCCGCCGCCGTCTCCGACCTGTCCCGGGGGATCACGACGATGACGACGAACGTTCGCGCCCTGGCCGCGCTGGGGCTCGCGGTGGGCCTTCTCGGCACGGCCGGGGCCGGCATGTACCTGACCGCGGCGCCCGAGCCGTCGCCCGTCGCGGCCGCGGCGCAGGAGCCGAAGCAGGACGCGCCGCCGGCGAAGAAGAAGGCCGACCCGGTGCCTCAGAAGTGGCCGACCCCGGCGGGGGCGCTGGCGGTGGCCGCGCTGCTGGACGAGAAGTTCGGCAAGGAGGTGCCGAACGGCACCCCGCTCCGCGAATTGCTGGACGACATCGAGGAACGCACGGAACTGATCGTGCGCGTGGACGTGGCCGCGTTCCGCCGGCTGGAGGCGTTCAGCGGCGCAGAGGGCGAGTTCAACGCGGAGACGTTCCTGCAAACGCTCTACGACAGCAAGCCGATCCTGCCACGGCGGGCGGAGCGGCTGCCAATCCGCGACGTGCTCGGCGACGCGCTGGCACAGGCGAAGGGGGCGATCCCCTGCACGTACCAGGTGCGCGGCAACCAGCTGGTGATCGTGCCGGCGTACCGGCCGCCGCAGCGGCCGGGGTCGAACCCGCTGGCCCCGTCGGAGGACGAGGGCGACGCGCCGACGTTGTCGCCGAACGTGATCCACGAGCAGATTTACGGCGGCGTGGTGTCGGTGGTGGCGGACAACAAGCCGCTGGAAGACATCCTGGCCGACCTGCGGAAGCAGACCGGGGCGAACATCGTACTCGACCCGCGGGCGAGCCTGAAGGAGGCCGGCGGGCGGAACGGGTTCAGCCTGACGATGAGCGACGTGCGGCTGTACGACGCGCTTCGGGTGATCGCCGATATGGCGGACCTGAAGATGGTGTACGCCGGCAACATCTACTACGTGACGACGGCAGAGAACGCCCGGACGTTCCAGCCGGCCCGGCCGACGCCGCAGGCACAGCCACAGCCGTCCGTGTACCCGCCGGGCGTCGGCGTGCCGCTGGGCCTCGGCGGCACCGCGCCGGGGGGTGTCCGGTAGTGCAGTCGGTCGTGGCTCAAGTCTTGTTGCCGCTTGCGGCTTAGCGCCGGGCAGCGCTAAGGATCTGGCCCACTTCAAGTTCCCGGTTTCGTTGATGGCGGGTAGAATCTCGGGCCTGGCGAACGCGATTTCGGGAGGCGGGCATGGACGCCTATCCGGCGGAAGTCGAGGCGATGATGAAGCGGCTGGCGGGCTGGTTGTCCGAGAAGGACCGCCGCCGGTACGCCGCCGTCGAAGCGGCGAAACTCGGGCACGGCGGCGTCGAATACATCGCCCGCCTGCTGGCCTGCGATCCGAAGACCATCCGACAAGGCCTGCAGGATCTGGAACAACCCGACGACCCGGCCGACGGCCGGGTCCGAAAAAAGGGGGCGGACGTCGCCCGCTGATGGCGGCCCGACCGTCCCTCGGCGACAACCTCCGGCACCTGCTCCCGGAGTTCACCGCCGGGGACCCGATGCGGGACGGCGTACTCTGGACCAACCTGTCGCTGCGGGAACTGTCGCGGCGGTTGGCGGCGATGGGCACCCCGGCCGGTCGCCGGACGATCCGGCGGGCGTTGCGGGCCCTCCAGATCGGCCGCCGGACGGCCCGCAAGAAGAAGTCGATGGGCCACCACCCCGACCGGAACGCCCAGTTCGAGAACATCGCGGACCTCCGGCGGGGGTACGAGGCGGCCGGCGACCCGGTGATCAGCGTGGGCACGAAGAAGAAGGAACTGCTGGGGAACTTCCACCGCGGCGGGGAGACGTATACGTCCCAGACGGTGGAGACCTTCGACCACGACTTCCCCCGGGCCGGGTCCGGCAAGCTGATCCCCCACGGCATCTTCGACGTGGCCCGCAACCACGCGTCCATCCACCTCAACACGTCGCACGACACCGGCGAACTGTGCTGCGACAGCATCGCGCTGTGGTGGCACGAGCACGGCCGTGCCGCCTACCCGGACGCGAAGCGGTTATTGATCCTGTGCGACGGCGGCGGCAGCAACAGTGCCACCCAGTACCTGTTCCAGGAGGACCTGCAACGCCTGGCGGACCGACTGGCGATCGAACTCCGGGTGGCCCATTACCCGCCGTACTGCTCGAAGCACAATCCGATCGAGCACAAGGTGTTCCCGCACATCACGCGGGCGTGTCGGGGCGTGATCTTCCACACCGTGGAGGTCGCCCGGCAATTCATCGCCCGGGCGAGGACGGACGCCGGCCTGCGGGTGACCGTGAGCCTACTGGACAAGGTGTACGCCACCGGTCGGAAGTACGTCGAAGGGTTCCGGACGAGCATGAAGATCGCCTTCGACGACTACCTCCCGAAATGGAACTACCGAGCCCTACCCCAAACCGCATGAATTCGGGAAGTAGTTGAGGACCAGATCCTTAGCGAAGCCGTCTTCCTGACCGACGCGTGCCTCGGCAAGTCGGTCGGGGAGGCGCTCCGCGCCGCCGGCTGGGTCGTCGAGTGGCACCTGGATCACTTTCCCGAAGGTACCGAGGACGTGGCCTGGCTCCCGGTCGCAGGGGAACGTGGCTGGGTGGTGCTGACCAAGGACAAGGCCATCCGCCGCAAGCCGGCCGAGCGAGAGAAGGTGATCGCCTACGGCGTGCGGATGTTCACGCTCCCGAGCGGGAGCATGAACGGCGAGGAGATGGCGCAGACGTTCCTCGACAGCGGCCGGGACATCGGCCGCACCCTCCACCGCCACCCGTGGCCGTTCGTGGCCCAAGTTTCGCGGCAGGGCGTAACCGTACTGCTCGAAGAGCCACCGTCGGAGCCGCCCGGCGAGGGAGCCGAATCGGACGACGAATGAGACACACGTCGCGCCGTACTACGCCAGCCCCAGCCGCCGGCGGGCGCTCTCCGAGTAGCTGAACACCAACTCCTCCCCCGCGGCGACCGGGCGGCGGGTCCGCAGCACCACCCGGCCGGGGTGCTCGACGCGCTCCAGGTTGGCGTCCGCGGCGTGGTTGACGAGGCCGCCAAGCCCCATCGGGATGAGCAGCAGGTCGGCGCCGACGCGGAACTTGTGGTGGTCGGCGAAGTGGGTGCAGCGGTCGGCGGGCGAGTCGCGGCGGACCAGCACGCCGACCACCTCCAGTTCCGCCCCCGCCGGCAGGTCGGCGCGGGCGAACACGCCGAGGCCGGCGCCGGGGATGAGCGACGGCCGCACCTCGAACCGGTCGTCGGGCGGCGGGTCGATCAGCGGGTTCACACCAGCTTCCACTTGGCCCTCGGCTCGCGGCTCAGCTCGCGGTTCGCGGCGGCGTCGTTCACGAACCGCTCCGCCTTCGCGTCCCACGTCAGCTTGCGGTTCAGGCGGTAGCCGATGTTGCCGAGGTGGCAGATGCTCGCGCTGCGGTGACCGACCTCCGCCGGGCAGATCGTCTCCTTCTTCGCCCGGATGCACTCCAGCCAGTTGCCGTGGTGGCTCGTCGCCGCGTACACCTTGCGGTCGTCCGCGCCGATCGGCCGCTCCAGGACCGTGCCCGGCCGGCTGCTGATGCCGCCGCGACCGACCAGGATCGTGCCGTCGGAGCCCTCGAACACGCAGTCGGCCTTGATCTCCATCCCGTCGGCGCCGCGGGCGAACTCGTTGTGGATCATCGTCACGCCGTTGGGGTAGACGAATCGCAGGCCGCGGACCGCGCGCGGGTTCTCCGGCGGGATCACTTCGAGCGGGCCGGCGCCGTCCATGCGCATGGCCCACTGGGCGATGTCGAAGTGGTGGGCGCCCATGTCGGCGAGCTGGCCGCCGGCGTACTCCTGGTAGCGCCGCCACGCCGGGAACCCCTGGTGGACGCCGCGCGGGCACAGCACCGAGTTGTACGGCCGCTCCGGCGCCGGCCCGAGCCACGCGTCCCAGTCGGTGCCTTCCGGCTTCTGCTCTTCCGGCAGGTTGCACGGCACGGCCGGCTCGCCGACGCCGATGCGGACGGTGTGCAGCTTGCCGATGCGGCCGTTCCACACGTACTCGACGGCCTTGCGGAAGTGGCCGCCGAACTCGGTCCGCTGCTGGCTGCCGGTCTGGAAGATCACCTTCGCCTTGGCGATCTCGTCCACGAGCTGCCGGCCCTCGGCGAGGTTCTGAGTCAGCGGCTTCTCGCAGTAGATGTGCTTGCCGGCCCGTGCGGCGAGGATGGCGGGCATGGCATGCCAGTGGTCCGGCGTGGCGATGACGACGGCGTCGAGGCCCGGCGTGGCGAGCACCTCGCGGAAGTCGGCGACGGCGCGGACGCCGCGGTACTGGCCGGACTTGAGGCGGTCGGCGTAGCGGGTCTCGACCATCGTGCGGGCGCTGTCGCGGCGCTCCTTCACCACGTCGCACACGGCGACGACCTCGACCTCGCGGCGGCCGAGGAACCCGCCGAGGTGGCCGCGGCCCATCGTGCCGACGCCGATGAACCCGAGGGTGATCTTGTTCGACGGCGCGTCCTGGCCGCGGAGGGCCGCGGTGGTGACGAGCGGCGCGGCCGCGAGGAACGAGCGGCGGGAGAGGCGGGGCATGGGAACCTCGGGGAGGGTAGGGCCGGCGAGCCGCCCGCCGTCAGGCGGCGGGTGGCGCCACGAAGAACTTTCGCGTGCGTGATCGGGGGCGCCACCCGCCGCCTGACGGCGGGCGGCTCGCCGGGTGCTACTGCTTCGCCAGGTGCGTGTCGAACCAGTCCACGCACTTCTCGATGTCCTTGCCGATGTCGCCCCAGCCGTGCGCGGCGCCGGGCTTCACCACCAGCTCGGCCGTCGCCCCGGCCTGCTTGTACGCCGCCACCATCACCTCGGCCTGCTGGATTGGCACCAGCGTGTCCTTGTCGCCGTGGATGATGAGCGCCGGGGCGCTGTCCTTCGTCGCGTGGTACGCCGGCGAGATCTGCTTGCCGATCCGGCGGCGCTTCTCCTCGTCGGTGATCACGACGTACGCCTTGGTCGCGTCGTCGAACTCGACGAAGTTGAACGGCGCCCGGAAGCCCTTCAGCGTGCCGTCGCCGAGCGCCACGTTCCCGGTCTTGCCGTAGTTCAGGAAGTCGGTCGGCGGGAAGAAGCACGCCACCGCCGCCACCTTCGACGACTCCAGATCGACCTTGTCCTTGGTGAGCGGGTTGCCCGGCCGCGGCGCCACGCCCTGCATCAGCGACAGGTGCCCGCCGGCCGACGCCCCGCTGATGCCGAGGCGGTCCTTGTCGATGCCGTACTTGCCGGCGTTGGCGCGGACGAACCGCACCGCCCGGTGCATGTCGTCGAGCACCTCGGGGATGCTGAACCGCGGCTGGCTGCCGTGGACGACCTGGAACACGGTGTAGCCGCGGTCGAGGTACGGCTTGGCGAACCCGACGTTGACGCTGTCGTGGTTCGAGTACCACCCGCCGCTGACGCACCAGATGACGCCGGCGCCGTTGGCCTTGGCCTTCGGGGTGAACACGTCCATCGTCAGCGCCGTGCCGAACTTCCGGCCGTAAATCACGTCTTCGGTGCGGGTGAAGCCGGGGTCGGGCTGGGCGGCGGCGGGGGCGAGCGCGGCGAACAGCGGCACGGCCAGGAGCAGGGCTCGGAGGGGAGTCATCGCGGCACCCGGGGTGGGGGGAAAGAGTGATCGTCGCCGGTCGGCGGCCCGCGGTCAAGGGTCGGCCGCGGGAACCCCCACACCCTCAGTCCGTCAGGTTCGCCAGGAAGTCCTCGAACGTCTTGCGCGACGTGAACTCCGCGGCCATCAGCGTCTTCTCGCGGGCCGTCAGGCCGTCGATCTCGCGCTCCTGCGTCGCCAGCCGCGTCAGGTACGTCTGGTACACCTCCGCCTCCCGCGGCGTCGCCGCCAGGTTCTTGCGGATGCGGTCCTGGTCGGTCCCCACCCGCGCCAGGTCGGCCTTCACCTGCGTCAGGTCGCGCAGCTGCCCGTCCCACGCGGCCTTCAGCTTCATCGCCTCGGCCAGCTTCTGCTTCAGCGCCGGCGTCGCCTCGTTCAGGCTCAGGAAGAAGCGGATCTGCCCGTCCGGGTTGTTCGACAGCGCCACCTGCGTGGACACGTCGCGCTCCTCCGTCACCGGGAACGTCTTCTCCTCGCCGGCCTTCACCGCCACCTGGAACCGGTACACCTCCTTGGTGTCCTCGACCGGCGCAGCGGTCTCGACGAGCTTGAACTGCTGGTTGGTGCGGTTCGCGTGCTCGATGACGAGCGTGCGGTCGGTCTGGCTGCGGTTGGCGACGCGGTACTTCTTCTCCTCGCGTACCTTCGTCACCGTGGTGACGATTCCCTTCACCGCCTTCACGCTCGTGATGCGCGCCGAGCCCGGCCCGGACTGCGGATCGACTTCGGTGCCCAGGTCGATGGCGTAGCTGACGAGCCGCTCCTCGCCCGGCTGCACGTCCAGGACGCGGGTGTCGCCGGCGTACGTGCTCCCCTCGAACACCGTGATCGGTCCTTGCGACAGGTGCATGCCCGAGGTGTTCTTGAAGCGGAGCCCGAGCAGCGGGTGCTTCGGCTGCACGGCCGGGTTGTAGATGCTGACGCGGGTGCCCTCGACCTCCTTACCGACGATCGGCAGCAGGGCGCTCTTCTGGCGGGCGAGCGACACCGGGTGGTCGATGGCGTACTGGAAGAAGTCGCCGAGCTTGCCGGCCGTGGCGGCGCTGCCGACGGCCGCGGTGCCGAGCCGCGTCGCCAGCTCGCGGCCGAGTTGCCGCGACCCGTCGCCGGCGGTCGCCGCCGTGACCGACTTCCGCAACACCTCCGCCGCCTTCGACTCGCCCGGCCGACCGGGGTCGGCCTTCGCCCGTTTTGCGCTCTCGACGACCACGCCGGCGAAGGACTTCTCCGCCTCCCGCTCGATGTCGGGAGGCGCGGCTTGGTGCGGATCGAATCCGATGTCCTTGATCGTCAGGTCGGTCACCCGGTCGCGGCGGGCGAAGCCGCCGTCGTAGGTCGGCGGGCGCAGCGATGCGAACAGCTCCGGCTCGACCGTCGGCCGCGGCACGTACAGCGGGTTGTACAAGTCCATCTTGAAGCTGATCGGCCGGCCGCTGATAAGCGCCATCCGCACGCCGCTCCAGTCCTCGTCCGTCGGGTTCTCCACGACCGCCCACCCTTGCAGGTACGGTTTCCCGCCCTTGCCCTCGGCATCCAGCACGAGCCGGTAGCTCGTCTTCCAGATCGGCGCCTCGACGACGTACCCCACCTGCACGCGCCGCTTCCCGTCGCCGGCGAAGTGGAGGCTCACCGCCTTCTTCGCGGCGTCGTGGTTGAGCGCCAGCACCTCCAGGGCGCGGCGGAACTCGGACTCGATGACCGGGTTGAGGAATCGCAGCTGCTGCACCTCGGTCAGCTTGATGGCGCGCAGCCCTTCGGCGCACCAGAGGTTCAGCACCGACACCGGCACGCCATTCGGCCCGGCCTGTGGTTCGACGCCGACAATCGACCCCGTCACCTTGCCCGGCTGGTTCTGCGCCGTCGGCGTGGTCGTCACCTCGACCCGCTCGCCGCGGGCCTGCCGGAGGATGCCGGCGAAAGTGGTGTCGCCGTTCAGGTTGATCGAGAAGCTGGCCAGCGTCCGGGCGATCGGCTCGCGGCTGTCGTAGCTCACCGCGGCGACGCGGCCGCCGCCGAAGTCTTCCAGGACCATCGACTTGATCAAGTCGTTGATGTCCGCTTCCTGGAAGGTGAGGTCGACGCGGGCGTCGCCGTCCACCTCGCCGCTGCGGCTCAGGTAGCTGACGACGCTGTTGAACAGCACGACCCGGCTGATCGGCAGGGTGACGGCGGGCCGGAGGTCTTGCCTGGCGTCCGCGAGGGCGGCGGCGGCGAGCCAGCGGTCGGCGACGGCGGCGGCCCCAACGGCGCCGGCCAGCGGCAGGCCCCACAACAGCGTCCGACGGAGCATGGTTGTTCCCCGGGGGGTGGCGGCGCCGGTTGGCGCCGTGCCGCCACTGTACCCCGGTCGGGCGGCCGCGTCTGCCGGCCGTTACACGACGGTGCGTCGGCCTAATCGTCGAGCCACGAGCGGATGGCATCGCGGCGGGTCGGGCGGTCGTCGAACGCGCGGCGCGTCAGGCCGCAGTCGGCGACGCCGAGCAGGCCCAGCACCGCGTCGTGAGTCCGGCACGGCTCGACCACCCACGGGGCGTACAGGCCGACCGTTACCCCGCTCGCCGCGTCGCCGGCCGAGAACGCCCCCGACGCGCCGCGCGCCCGCAGCGGGGCCACCGGCATCCACAGCGCGTGGTAGCAGTTCTGCACCAGCGCCGCCGGGAATGCTGTGTCCGTCGGTTTGTACCGCACCCGGCCGCCGCCGAGCCGCTCGGCCTGCCCGCGCAGCCGACAGAATAGCTCGCCGTCGATGCGGTACGGCCCCCACACCGACACGCGCATCCCGAGCCGCTGCGCCCACGCCACCGTGTCCGGAATGCCGAGGTTCACGCCGGCCTCCGGAGCCAGCGTCAGCCCGCGCGGGTTCAACGACGCCGGCAGCCAGCTGATGCCGACCACCTCCGCGTCGCCGGCCGCCGGCACGCGTACGGCGGCGGCGAACGAGTGCGTCAGTTCCGGCTTGTACGGCACGGCTTCGGCAGAGAACACCGCCACGTAGTAGTCGTCGGCGTGGGCCGACACGGTCGGAACAACCGCGACAACCAGTGCGACCAGCATCCGGCGCATCACAACCTCCGCGGGTGTTCGGCAGGTATCGCAAGTGGTGTGCCCGACTCTGGAGCGATTCCCGGCCCGCCCGCTTGCGCCGAAGCCGGGGCAGGGGGGTTCTTCGGGCCGCGGCAGGTCGTATCACCACGAAGACGGCCTCTCCGCGCACACCCCGGGAAGCGGCGTGAACCTCAGCGTCTTCGACCTGTTCAAGGTCGGCATTGGCCCGTCCAGCTCGCACACCGTCGGCCCGATGGTCGCCGCGGGGCGGTTCGTCGAATCGCTCCGCGCCGCGGGGCACCTCCCCGCCGTCGGCCGCATTGTCGCCGAGCTGTACGGCTCGCTGGCGCTCACCGGCCGCGGTCACGCAACCGACAAGGCCGTCATCCTCGGCCTCGCCGGCGAGCGGCCCGAGACCACCGACCCCGACACCGCCGACGCCCTGGTCGAGACGGTCCGCGGCACCGGCAAGGTCCGCCTCGGCGGCACCCACGCCGTCCCCTTCCGCGAGCCCGCCGACCTGCGCTTCCACGAGACCGAGACGCTGCCGTTCCACCCGAACGGGATGCGGTTCACCGCCACGGAAGCAGCCGGCGCCGTGCTGTCAGCGGAAACGTACTACTCTGTCGGCGGCGGCTTCGTGCTGAAGGAGGGCGAGGCCGGCGCGACGGACGAGCGGCAGGTGCCGCACCCGTTCGCGTCCGCCGCCGAGTTGCTGGCCGTCGGCGCGCGGACGGGCCGGAGCATCGCCGACGTGGTGGCCGAGAACGAGACCGCGTGGCGCCCGGCGGCCGAGACCGACGCCGGCCTCGACCGCATCTGGAGCGTCATGTCCCGCTGCATGGAGCGCGGCATGGCGACCGGCGGCGTACTCCCCGGCGGGCTGGAGGTGAAGCGCCGCGCCCCGGAGTTGCACCGCCACCTCACCACCACCACCGGCGCCGCCGACCCGCTGGCCGTGTTCGACTGGGTGAGCCTGTTCGCGCTGGCGGTGAACGAGGAGAACGCCGCCGGCGGCCGCGTCGTGACGGCGCCGACGAACGGCGCCGCCGGCGTCATCCCGGCGGTGCTGGCGTACTACCACCGGTTCGTGCCGGGGGCGAGCGCCGAGGGCGGGCGGCGGTTCCTGCTGACGGCGGCGGCGGTGGGGATGCTGTACAAGCGGAACGCGTCGCTGTCGGCGGCGGAGGTGGGGTGTCAGGGCGAGGTGGGGGTGGCGTGCAGCATGGCCGCGGCCGGGCTGGCGGCGGTGATGGGCGGCACGAACGCGCAGGTGGAGAACGCCGCCGAGATCGGCATGGAGCACAACCTCGGGCTGACGTGCGACCCGGTGGGCGGGCTGGTGCAGGTGCCGTGCATCGAGCGGAACACGATGGGCGCGGTGAAGGCGATCAACGCGGCCCGGCTGGCGGTGCTGCACGGCGACGGCACGCACCGCATCTCGCTGGACCACGTCATCGAGACGATGCGCCGCACCGGCGCCGACATGCAGGCCGAGTACAAGGAGACGTCGCTCGGCGGCCTGGCCGTGAACCGCGTCGAGTGCTGACCAGGAGTGTCGCCCGTGCCCACCGTCGTCGTCGCGTACCTGCTGCTGGTCGCCGTCGCGAGCGCCGCCGCGTTCGCCGCCTACGGGTTCGACAAGCGCCGCGCGGGCACCGCCGGCGCCCGTCGCATCCCGGAGCGCACCCTACACCTGTTCGCGCTCGTCGGCGGCTGGCCGGGGGCGCTGCTGGCGCAGCGGCAGTTCCGCCACAAGACGCAGAAGACGCGCTTCCGCGTGGTCTTCTGGGCGACGGTTGTGCTGCATGTGTCCGCGGTCGCGGCGGCGGCCTACGCCTGGCGTGCGTGGGGCGGGTAGCCGCTCGCGGGCGCCTACGCCGGCGGCGCGCCCGCCCCGTCCGGGGGCGCGGCGCCGGCCAGGCCGTACCGCTCGAGCATCCGGTACAGGGTCCGCCGACTGACCCCCAGCGCCTTCGCCGCCCGGACCTTGTTCCCGCCCGCCCGCCGCAGCACCTCGACGACGTGACGACACTCGACGGCGTCCAGGCTGTCCGGGTCTTGGGGGGTCACGGGGCTCGCGGACGAGGCGGCCCGGACCACGGTTTCCGGCAGGTCGTCGACCGTGATCGTGTCCCCCTCGGCCAGAATCTGCGCCCGCTCGATGACGTTGGCGAGTTCCCGGACGTTCCCCGGCCAGGCGTACCGGGTGAGGACCGTCATCGCCTCGGGCTCGATGTTCATGGGCGCTCCCCTGACCGCACGCGTGGTCAGGAAGTGCGTGACCAGCAGCGGGATGTCCTCCGCCCGCTCGCGGAGCGCCGGCAGCGTGACGGCGATGACGTTCAGCCGGAAGAACAGGTCCTCCCGGAACCGGCCGGCCTTCTGCTCGTCCTCCAGCGGCTTGTTCGTCGCCGCCACCACCCGCACGTCCGCGCGCCGCTCCTGCGTGCTCCCCACGCGCCGGTAGTGCCCGTCCTCCAGCACCCGCAGCAGCTTGGCCTGGAGGCCCGGCGACATCTCGGCCACCTCGTCCACGAACAGCGTCCCGCCCTCGGCCACCTCGAACAGCCCCGGCTTCACCCGGTCGGCGCCGGTGAACGAGCCGCGCTCGTGACCGAACAGCTCGCTCTCCAGCAGGCTCTCCTGCAGCGTCGCGCAGTTCACCGTGACCAGCGGCTTCTCACGCCGCGGGCTGTTCCCGTGGATCGCCCGGGCGACGAGTTCCTTTCCCGTGCCGCTCGGCCCGCGGACCAGCACGGTGGCGTCGCTCGGGGCCACCTTCTCGATCAGCCCGAGCACCTTCCGCAGCGCCGGGCTCGCGCCGACCATGTGGTACCGCGGGGACTCGAACGTGAGCGTTTGCACCACCCGCCGCAGCCGCGAGTTCTCCCGCCGCAGCCGGCGCACCTCCGTCGCGCGGTCGAGGACCGGCAGCACCTGTTGCAGGCGGAACGGCTTGAGGACGTAGTCGAACGCCCCGGCCTTCATCGCCTCGACCGCGGTCTGGATCGACCCCTGCCCGGTCATGATGATCCCGACCAGGTCGGGGTCGGTCTGAAGCCCCTGGCGGAGGAGCTGGATGCCGTCGGTGCCGGGCATCATCAGGTCGCTCAGCAGCACGTCGAACTCGCCGTCCCGCAGCGCGGCGAGGCCCGCGGCGGGGTCCGAGAAGCCGACCGCGTCGTACCCCTCGTCGCGGAGGGACTCGCACAGGGCGGTCATCAGCTCGACCTCGTCGTCGACGACGAGCAGCCGCACGGAGCGGGCGGGCGCAGTCATGGTGATCCGTCCTCGTCGGTGCGGCCGGGTCACTCCGCGTGGAGGCCGGCGACGTTGGTGTCCGGGCGGACCGGCAGGGTGAGCCGGACGGTCGTCCCCTGGCCGGGCCGGCTCTCGACCTCCAGCGTGCCGTGGTGCTGCTGCACGATCCGGCGACAGATGGCGAGCCCGAGCCCGGTCCCCTTCCCCTCGTCCTTGGTGGTGAAGAACGGCTCGCACACCCGGCCGAGGAGCTCGGGCGGGATGCCGGTCCCGGTGTCCATGACCTCGACCACGACCGCCGGCCGGTCGGGGGGGAGCCGGCCCGGGCGGACCCGCGGCGCGAGCCGGCCGCCGGCGGGCATGGCGTCGGCGGCGTTCGTGAACAGGTTCAGGAACACCTGCCGGAGCTGCTGGCGGTCGGCGTGGATGTGCGGCACGCCGGCGGCGAACTCCGGCTCGACGCGGATCTGCCGCTTCCGCAGGTGGTGGCCCACCAGATCGACCGTCTTCACCACCTCGTCGGGCACGTCCACGGTGGAGACCTGGTCGCGCCCCGCCCGACTGAACTGAAGGAGGTTCCCCACCAGCCCGGCCATCCGCTCGATCTCCTGCTCGATCACCTCCAGCTGGCGGCGCCGCGGGTCGTCGGCCGGCGTCCTGGCGAGGAGCCGCTCGACCCGCAGGCTGACCGTGGCGAGCGGGTTGTTCAGCTCGTGGGCGATGCTCGCGGCCAGCTCGCCGACGCCCGCCAGCTTGGCCGCCTGCCACAACTGTTGGGTGGTCGCCCGCAGCTCCTCCGTCCGGGCGCGCAGCGCGTCCTCCGCCCGCCGCCGCTCGGTCAGGTCGGTGAACATGTCCAGCGCGCCGTCGAACCGCCCGGCGGCGTCGGTCAGCGGGCGGGCCGACATGAGGGTCCACACCTCGCCCCCGTCGCGGCGGCGGAACCGCACGTCGGCCTGCTCGCTCACCCCGGCCCGGCGGCGCTCGAAGAGGGCGCGGCCGGCCGCCCGGTCCTCGTCGAACAGGAAGTCCCACTTTTGCCGGCCGCGGACCTCGTCGGGGCGGTAGCCGAGAAGGTCGGCCATGCGGTCGTTGACGAACACCACGCGGGCGTCGGGGTCGAGCTGCCAGATCCCCTCGTGCGCCGTCTCGACGATCCGGCGGAACAACGCCTCGGAGTGCCGGGCCGCGGCCTCCGCGTCGGCGACGCGGGTGCGGGTGCGCAGGTCGTCCAGCTCGCGGGCGGCGGCCTCGTACCGCTTCCGCTCGGTCACGTCGCGGACGATCGCCGTGAACAGCGCCCTGTCGCCCGCCCCGAACTTCGAGATCGACACTTCGGCGGGGAACTCGGTCCCGTCCTTCCGCACGCCGAACACCTCCTGCCGCTCGCCCATGTGGCGGGCCGGTTCCGGGGCGCGGCCGAACCCGGCGACCTGGCCCGCGTGGGCCGCCAGGAAGCGGGCGGGGATGAGGAGGTCGAGCGGCCGGCCGAGGATTTCCGCCGGGTCGTAGCCGAAGAGATTCGCCGCGCCGCGGTTGAACGCGACGACGACCTGCCGGGCGTCCACGGTGACGATGCCGTCCCCGGAGATGTCGAGTAGGCCGGCCAGTTGGTCGGCGGGGATGCGTGCGAGCACGGCGGCACCTGAGGGCCGCCGGGAGGCTCCCCGGCGGCCCACCTCGTCGCGACGACCGGTCGGGGCGTGGACAGTACCCATGGATTGTCCGGCCGATGGGGGTGGTGTCAAGGGCGGCGCGAGCCCGGCGTGGGGCTACTCCGCCGGCCGGGTCCGCGGGGCGAGCGGGCCGAGGTCCGGAACCCGGGAGATACCCTCGTCCCGCAGGTAGCGGTGGCACTTCACGCACGTCATCGTCATGTCGATGAACGCCAGCGTCGCGGCGTCACCCCGCTTGTCCTTGGCGGCCTTCTGGAGGCTGGCGACCTCGCGGCCGAAGTCGTTGCTGAACATCAGGTACCGCTCCGTGTCGTTGATCCGCCAGGTGACGTCCTTCACGCACGCGGCCAGGCCGTCGGCGTGGGTGGCCAGCAGGGTGTAGTCCTCCCGGGCGAGGGCCTCGAGCACCTTCTGGGCGTGGGTGAGCTTTCGGACCATGACCGGCAGTTGCTTCTGCTTCGGCTGGGCCGGCCGCTCCTGGGCCGAGCCGACGCCGACCGTGACGAGGGCGACAGCGGACCAGAGCACAGGACGGACAGTGCGTCGCATGGGAACCTCCGTGGAATGAGTCCGGCCGGTGTCGCCATCGCAAGCCCGGTGCCGTGACGCGAAACGCATCAATCGGCCCACTTCACGGGTCCGGCGTGTGCCACTCCGGCGCGCCGCGCTGTGCCGTGTGCCGGCCCGACACACCGCGATCCCTGACGAACCCGGCGTGCGCGGGCGCGCCGGAAACGCGTATCCCCCGGTGCGGCCGGGCGGAAATCGCGGTGGTTCGGGGTGGACGCCGGCGCGGCACCAGGTTTGCCTTGGGTCGTGCCGAGTCACCGGATTCACCCGCACCCCCCGAGCGGCCCAGCCGCGGAGGCAGCCATGTTCGCGCTCCGCAACATCCTCCACCCGACCGACTTCTCCGAGGCGTCGCAGTCCGCCTTCGAGGTCGCTTCCGCCCTCGCCCACGACTACGACGCGGAACTGCTGGTCTGCTACGTCGAGCCGTGGCCGGCCGCCGCGGTCATCGAGGGGGTCGCCCTCGACCTGCCGCAGGGGAGCTTCGACGCCGAGCTCGCCCGGCTGGAGTGCGTCGGGGCCGACGACCCCACGCTCCGGATCACCCGACGGGCTCTCCGGGGTGAGCCGTCGGCCGAGATCATCAAGGCGGCCGGCGAGTCCGCCGTCGACCTGATCGTGATGGGGACGCACGGGCGCGGCGGGTTGGCGCGCCTGGCTCTCGGGAGCGTCGCGGAGACGGTCCTGCGTCAGGCTCCCTGCCCCGTGCTCACGGTCCGTGCGGCCGGCCACCCGGCGCCCGCGAAGCCCGCCTCCGCGACGTGTAGCCGGTGAGGCTGCCGTCGGGGTCGTCGGTGCGTGGCTCCGGCGGCTCCTCCAAAACCCCCGCCCCAAAGGAGATGGCTATGCTCAAGTTCACTCCGGGCACCCCGGACGAGATGCAGATCCTGATTGCCTGCGGGATCGCTACCTACCTGATCGCCTTCCCGATCGTCGTGTTCTGCGCGGCGGTGTGTGCGGAAGGGTGGCGCCGGTCGCAGCCCGACCAGCCGGCCGTCGCACGGCCCCCGGCGCCCGCCGCGGGGCACGACCGGGCCGGCGTCGCCGCGGCGGCGTCCAGGCGCGGCGAGCTGGCGACCGCGGTTTGATTCACAGCTCGGTCGAAGGAGCCGCTGGTCAGCCCCGCCCGCCCCTTCGGAGGGGGAGCGGGACGGCGGCTCCGTCGCCGCGTCGGCGGAAATGCCCGTGCGCGGCCGCTATCTGCTACAACACCTCGACACGCTCGCTCCACCCACCTGTACCGCCTCCGCCGGCCGACCCGCCGGCGGCGTGACCCGACCGAGGGTTCCGTGCCGCCGCGCGGCCTCCGCCACCTGCTGAGACTGCCGAATCGGCTGTACCGGCGGCTCCTGCCGCGACGGCTCCGTCGGCTCGTCCTGCTGCCGCTGGCCATCGCCGCCACCGGGACCGTCGCCTACCCGGTCATCGAGGGGCCGCCGTGGACCCTGTTCGACGGCCTGTACATGACCGTCATCACGCTCACCACGGTCGGGTACGGGGAAATCCCCACCCCGCTGTCCCGCGGCGGCCGGGTGTTCACGATGGCCCTCGCCCTGGGCGGCATCTTCGTCCTCTTTTACATCGCCACCGACGTCATCCGGAGCATGCTCACCGGCGAGCTCCGCGAACTCCTCGGGAGGGAGCGAATGAGCGACCGGCTGAAGCACCTCCGGGGGCACCTGATCGTCTGCGGGTACGGCCGGATGGGGCGGATCGTGTGCGACGAGCTGGAGCGGCTCGGGCAGGCGTTCGTCGTGGTCGACACCGGCACCCCGCCGGCCGAGGAGGCGTACCGGCACGGGCTCCGGCTCCAGGGCAACGCGACCGACGACGAGGTGCTGCGGCGGGCCGGGATCGAGCACGCCCGGGCGCTCATCACGGTCGTCGGGTCGGACGCCGAGAACCTGTACATCGCCCTCAGCGCCCGGCTGCTGAACCCGACGCTGGTGCTGGTCGCCCGGGCCGAGGACGAGGGGGCGGAGGCGAAGCTGAAGCGGGTGGGCGTGAACCGGGTCGTGTCCCCGTACCTGACCGGCGGCCACCGGGCCGTGCAGGCGGTCCTCAAGCCGACCGTCCTCCAGGTGCTCGACGCCGCCGCCCGCGGGGCGTTCAGCGACCTGCAGGCGGTCGAGCTGCGGGTCGCGGCCGGCAGCCGGCTCGCCGGCGTCACCCTGCACCAGTCCCGCCTCGCGCCCGACTACGAGGTGACCGTGGTCGGCGTCCTCCGCCCGAACGGGGACGCGGTGAACGCCCCGACCGGCGACACCGTCATCGAGCCGGGGGCGGTCCTGGTGGCCTTCGGCACGCGCGAGGCGCTGGACCGCGTCGCGGGGCTGGCCGCGGCGCCGTGACCCGGTGCTACCCGCGGAGGACGAGCGCGAGGAGGATTTCGAGGGCGATCAGGGCGGCGACCAGCAACTCCAGGACGAACATCCGCTGCTCCGCCACCTCCCCGCGGATCAGCTCGTACACCCGGTCGAGCTGGGCGACCCGCTGGTCCACGCTGGCCCGCCAGTCGTCCAGGTGGAACCGCTCCCGGGCCGCCAGGTACACCCGCGCCAGGTACCAGTCGCCGACGAACTTGGTCACGTTCGTCACAGCGTCGGCCAGCTTGCTCGCGTCCACCCGCAGCCGCCGGAGCTCCCGCAGGACTGCCGCCCACCGCCCGGGCCACAGCCCCGGCCGCCGGCCGAGGTGGTCGTACGCCCGGTCGAGGTGGCGGTCGAGCGCCGCGTCCAGCGTCCGCAGTTCCTCCAGCTGGAGGTTCGCCAGCTCGAGTACGAGGAGCACGTCGTCGAACTCCCCCGTCAGATCCACCACCAGGGCGGCGTCCCAGTCGGGCACCACCGCGTCGCCGGCCGCGAACGACCGCTGGTGCCGGAACGACTCGGCGACCTGGTCGTCGCTCAGCCGGTCGGGGTCGGCGTCGTTGAGCAGCCCGGCCACCGCCCGCCGGTTCGCCCCGAGCCACCGCGCGGCGTCCGGGTCGCCCCCCAGGTCGGACAGGCAGAAGGCCGTGTACGCTTCCGGGTCACCGACGCCGGCGGGATCCCGGAGAGCCGCCCCGAGCCGGTCGCAGGCTTGCCGGCACAGGTCGCGGGCCGTCTCGGCGAGCGGGCGACCGTCCGCGGTGGTCGGCCGGTGGAACCGCCGCCAGCCGGCCAGCTCGCCCGCCACGCCGGACAGCCGAACGGTCACCGTCACCACGCCGACTTCGTACGCCCGGACACCCGTCTCGGCCGGCACGCCGGCCACGACGGCCGCCGTCGGGGGCAGCTCCACCTTCTGCGGCCGCGCGGCCGGGATGTCCCGGGGCGAGACGGGCTTGCGACGGACCTCCCCGTCCGTGGAGCCGCCGCCGGCCGCCGCGGTCACGACCTCGCTGCCGACGTCGAAGGCGTACAGATAGACGACGGTGCCGCGGACCACGTTGCACCCTTTCCACCCCGGCCGAAAGCAACAGACCCGTTCGCGGCTGTTGTACGGGACTGGCGGTAGACCCCGCCGGCGGCAGCCCGCGGGTGGGACGGCTTGACGTGTCGTAAACTCACGATATATTTGCACGAGGAGGGCGTGATGGGCACCCGGCCGAAGACACCGCCGCTGACCGACCTGACGGCCCTCGGGCAGGCCGCCGAGTGCCTGAAGGCGCTGGCCCACCCGCACCGGTTGCGGATCGTGCAGATGCTCCTGCGGGGGCGGTACACGGTCGGCGAGGTGGCCGCGGCCTGCGGCATCGCCAGCCCGATGGCGTCCGAGCACCTGCGACTGATGCAGCGGTGCGGGTTCCTCGCCTGCGACAAGGAGGGGCGGAACGCCTACTACCGGGTGACCGAGCCACACCTGAAGGACATCATGGCGTGCGTCGAGGCCCGGTTCGGGAGCGCCGCCGGGTAGCCGTTTTTGCCTCCCAAATAGATCGAAATGTTCCGACGTATTTGATCGATCACCGCGACCAGGAGAGGGTCATGACCGTCCCCACCGTCACCCCCCGGCAGCTGGCCGACCTCCGCTCGGCGGACCGGCCGGTCGACCTGATCGACGTGCGGACCCCGGTCGAGTTCCGCGAGGTCCACGTCCCGTTCGCCCGCAACGTCCCGCTCGACCGACTCGACCCGGCGGCGGTTCGGGCCGGCCGCGCCGCGCAGCCTAAGGAGCCGCTGTACGTCATCTGCCGCTCGGGCGGCCGGGGCCGGCAGGCGTGCGAAAAGCTCCTTGCCGCGGGGCTCGTCGTGTGCAACGTCGAGGGCGGAACCCAAGCGTGGGCGGACGCCGGGCTGCCGGTCGTCCGCGGGAAGAAGGCCGTCTCCCTGGAACAGCAGGTCCGCGTCGCGGCGGGACTGCTCGTCCTGCTCGGGGCCGCCCTCGGCTGGCTCGTCCACCCGGGGTTCGTCGGCCTGTCCGCGTTCGTCGGGGCCGGGCTGGTGTTCGCCGGCGTCACCGGCGCCTGCGGGATGGGGCTGCTCCTCGCCCGGATGCCCTGGAACCGCGTGACCGACCCCGCCGCGACCGGCGGCGTCCGCTGACCCTACCGGGGTCGCCCACGGAGGCTCGTCCATGAAGCTGGTGATCGTCGGTGGCGTGGCCGGCGGGGCGTCCGCGGCCGCCCGCGCCCGCCGCCTGTCGGAAGACGCCGAGGTCGTGGTGTTCGAGCGCGGGCCGGACGTGTCGTTCGCCAACTGCGGCCTGCCGTACTACGTCGGCGGGGAGATCGCGACCCGCGACAAGCTCCTCGTCGTCACCCCGGACCGGCTCCGCGAGCGCTTCCGACTCGACGTGCGGACCCGCTCGTCGGTGGAGGCGATCGACCGGGCGCGGAAGGTGGTCCGGGTGCGCGACCTGGCGACCGGGCGGGAGTACGAGGAGGGGTACGACAAACTCATCCTGGCCCCCGGCGCGGCGCCGGTCCGCCCGCCGCTGCCGGGGATCGACCTGCCCGGCGTGTTCACCCTGCGCACCCTTCAGGACGTGGACCGGATCAAGGCCCGGCTCGACGCCGGGGTGGCGCGGGCGGTCCTCCTCGGTGGCGGGTTCATCAGCCTGGAACTGGCCGAGAACCTGGCCCGCCGCGGCGTCGCCACAACGGTGGTGGAGAAGAACGACCAGCCGCTCACGCCGTTCGACCCGGAGATGACCACGCCGGTCGTCGCGGCCCTCGCCGCGAACGGGGTGACCCTCCGGCTGGGCGATACGGCCGAGGCCGTCGAGTCGGCGGCTGACGGGCTGTGCGTCCGGTTGAAGTCGGGGCTGTCGCTCCCGGCCCGGCTGGTCGTATTCGGCGTCGGGGTGCGGCCGGAGAACGCGCTGGCGGTCGGGGCCGGGCTGGCGGTCGGGCCGCGGGGCGGCGTGCGGGTCAACGAGCACATGCAGACCTCCGACCCGGACGTCTACGCCGTCGGGGACGCGGTCGAGGTCACCGACTTCGTGACGGGCGAGCCGGCGCAGGTGCCGCTCGCCGGCCCGGCCAACCGCCAGGGGCGGATCGCCGCCGACCACGCCCTCGGGCGGCCCGCCGCCCGGTACCGGGGGACGCAGGGGACGGCCATCGTCCGCGTGTTCGACACGGTGGCGGCCATCACCGGGGCGTCGGAGAAGGTGCTGCGGCGGGCGGGCCGGGCGTACCGGAAGGTGTACGTCCACCCGGCCCACCACGCCGGCTACTACCCCGGCGCCGAGGGGATGACCCTGAAACTCCTGTTCGACCCGGCCGGCGGTAAGCTGCTCGGCGCCCAGGCGGTCGGCGGGGCGGGGGTGGACAAGCGGATCGACGTGCTGGCGGTGGCGATCCAGGCCGGGTTGACGGTGTTCGACCTGGAGGAGGCGGAACTGGCCTACGCGCCGCAGTTCGGGTCGGCGAAGGACCCGGTGAACATGGCCGGGTTCGTCGCCGCCGGGCTGCTCCGCGGGGACCACCCGCAGGTGGACGCAGAGGCGGCTCTGGGTGGGTACTTCTTGCTGGACGTGCGGACGCCCGCGGAGTTCGCCGCCGGGCACATCCCCGGCGCGGTGAACGTGCCGGTGGACGAGTTGCGGGGCCGGCTCGCGGAACTCCCGCGGGACCGGCCGGTCGCGGCGTACTGCCAGGTCGGCCAGCGGGGCTATCTGGCCACCCGGGTGCTCCTCCAGGCGGGGTTCCGGGCCGCGAACGTGGGCGGGGGCTTCGCGACGTACCGGCTGCACCACCCGGGGCGCGAGTCGTCGCACTGAGGCTCGCCCGGGGCGGATCGGGCCGCGGTCAGCCGGCGGCCCGGGCGCACGCGATGCAGTAGCGGGCGTGCGGGAGGGCCTCGAGCCGGGCCTTCGACACGGGCTTCCCGCACGCCTCGCACCGTCCGAAGGCGCCGCGGTCGATCCGGTCGAGGGCAGCGGTCACCTCGGCGAGCGTGCCCTCCTCGGCGTGAAGCAACTCGAGGGCGGTGGCCTCCTCGGCCGTCCCCAGGGCGGTACCGGTCGGCTGTCGGGCCTCGACCTCCAGCGCCGTGACCTGACCGCCCAGGCGGGCGGCGGCCTCCGTCAGGCGCTGCCGGTACGTCGCGAGGTCGGCCGCGCTCGGCCCGTGGCCCGACCGGCACACCTTCTCCGCGCACCCCGCACCGGCCTCGGGGCCGGCCGCCGCGCCCGGTCCGAGTTCCGCCAGGAGCCGCTCGCACAGTGCTTCCCGGCGGGAGTGTTCGCAGACGCTGAGGCTCGCCCGGGGCAGGGCGGAGAGGGCGTCGCGGAGCACGTCGCGGAGGGTACGGGCCTCTTGATCGGTCAGGGTCAGTTGCACGGCGGCCTCGGGGGTAGGGTCGTTTGGTTCGGCTCCGGGTGTGTCAGAGCAAGGGGTGTACCGTCGGCTCCACCGGCCGCGCCCGCGGCGAAACCCGCGGATTTCGCGGCCCACGCCGACGCTCGGGGTGTGCGGTTGCGGCACGTCTCGGGGCGCCGGTGTGTCCGTGTGACACACCGGCGCCGCCGTCCCGTCACCCGTCGCCGTTCGTCGTGACCGGTTCCACCGCGACCGCGCAGGCCTTGAACTCGGGCGTCTTCGAGGTCGGGTCGAGAACCCCGGTCGTGACGTTGTTCACGTTCCCCGCGGCGGGGAAGTGGAAGTTCCCGAACACGCACCCCGGCGCCACCCGGTCGGTGACCGCCGCCCGGGACACGACCGCGCCGCGCCGGGAGCGGAGGCGGACGGCCGACCCGTCGGTCAGCCCGAGCCGCGCCGCGTCGTCCGGGCTCACCTCGACGACCGGCTCCGGGCACGCGGCCGTCAGCGCCTCCGCACGGCGGGTCATTTCGCTGCCGTAGTGCTGGAGCACGCGGCCGGTGGTGAGCACGAACGGGAACTCGGCGTCCGGCAGTTCCGCCGCGGGGGCGTGCTCGACCGCGTGGAACTTCCCCTTCCCGCGGGCGAAGCCGCCGACGTGCAGGATCGGCGTCCCCGGGTGGTCGGGCGACGGCACCGGCCACTGGAGGCGGTCGCCCCGTTCCAGCCGGGCGTGGCTGATCCCGGCAAACAGCGGCGCGACGGCCGCGACCTCGTCCATGATCTGAGCCGGGTCGCGGTACGCCCAGCCGGCGTGCGGCCCGACCGGGGCGCGGCCGTCGGCCGCGAGCGTCCGCCGCGCCAGGTCCGCCAGCACCGCCCAGTCCGGCCTCGCCTCGCCCGGCGGCGGCACGGCGGGGCGGATCAGCTGCACCCGCCGCTCGGTGTTCGTGAACGTCCCCGCCTTCTCCGCGAACGCCGCCCCGGGGAGCAGCACGTCGGCGAACTCGGCGGTCGCCGTCGGGAAGATTTCCTGGAGCACGAGGAACTCGCCCGCCGCCAGGCACCCGCGGGTGTGGTTCAGGTCCGGGTTCGTGAGCGCCAGGTTCTCGCCCATCACGAAGAGGGCGCGCAGGTCGCCGGGGCCGAAGGCGTCCACGATCTCCGTCAGCGTCCGCCCCGGCCGGTCCGACAGGCCGAGGGACGGCGTTCCGCCCGCGCGGGGTGCCGGCGGGTCGAGCGCCCACGCCGCGTCGAATTTGGCGAGCGCGGCTGGGCTCGTCACCGGCTGGTAGCCCGGGAACAGGTTGAACAGCGCCCCCATGTCGCAGGCACCTTGCACGCTGTTCTGGCCGCGGAGCGCGTTCGCCCCGCCGCCGGGCACGCCCATGTTCCCCAGCAGCATTTGCAGGTTCGCCAGCGCGAGGACGTTCAACACGCCGGTCGTGTGCTGGGTGACCCCCACGCCCCACACGGCCGCCATCGGCCGGTTCCGCGCCAGCAGTTCCGCGGCCCGGCGCAGGTCCGCCGCCGGGACGCCGGTGAGCACCCCCACCGCCTCGGGGGTGTACCGCTCGACGGCGGCCCGGAACTCCTCGAACCCCTCGCAGCGCTCCTCGATGTAGCGGCGGTCGTGCCAGCCGTGTTCGAGGACGACGTGCATGAGCCCGTTCAGCAGGGCCACGTCGGTCCCGGGCCGGTGCCGGAGGTGGACGGCGGCGAACTCGGTGATGTCGGTCGTGCGCGGGTCGGCGACGACGAGCGGCACCCCGCGGCGGAGCACGGCCTGGCGGAGGCGGGTGCCGAACACCGGGTGGCACTCGGTAACGTTCTCGCCGATCACGAGGAAGGCCTGGGCCTGTTCCGCCACGTCGTCCATCGAGTTGCTCATCGCCCCGGAGCCGAAGGCCATCGACAGCCCGGCGACGGTCGGGGCGTGGCAGAGGCGGGCGCAGTTCTCGACGTTGTGCGTGCCGATCACCTGCCGCGCCAGCTTCTGGACGAGGTAGTTCTCCTCGTTCGTACACAGGGCCGAGCCGATGAAGCCGACCGCGTCCGGCCCCGCCGCACGCCTCACCGCCACGAGTTTCGCCGCGACGAGGTTCAGCGCCGTGTCCCAGTCCGTCTCGACCCACTCGCGCTCCGCGAGAGTGGCGGAACGCTTCTCGACGCCGGCCAAGAGGTAGCGGCGGACGCGGGGGCGGGTCAGGCGGTCCGGGTGGTGGACGAAGTCGAACCCGTAGCGCCCCTTCACGCACAGGCTCATCCCGTTCACCGGCGCCGCCGGGTTGGACGCGACCCGGACGACGCGGTCGTCCTTCACGTGCAGGTCGAAGTTGCACCCGACGCCGCAGAACGGGCACGTCGTGGTGACGACCCGGTCCGGCCGGCCGCGGCCGACGGACATGCGGTCGTCGAGGGCGCCGGTCGGGCAGTAGGCGGCGCACGCCCCGCACGACTCGCAGCGGGCGTCGAGGAGGGTGGTGTCGAGCCCGGCCACGGGGCGCACGTCGTCGCCGCGGTAGCCCATGCCCCACACGAACCGCCCCTGCACGTCGGCGCAGGCCCGGACGCACCGGGTGCAGCGGACGCACTTGTTCAGGTCCACCCGCAGGAACGGGTTCGGGTCGGCGTCGACGGGGTACCGCGGCGGCGGCGTGTCGGCGGGCGGCCGGGCCCCGTAGTGCCGGACCCAGTGCTCGAACTCCGTCTCCGCGCGCTCGCCCGTGCCGTACTCGGCGTCGTGGTAGTTGGCGAGGAGCATGTCCAGCACGAACCGCCGCGACTCGGCCAGTTCCGGCGTCTCGGTGCGCACCACCATGCCGCCGCGGGCCGGCGTGGTGCAGGCGGCCGGGTGGCCGTGGACGCCCTCGACCTCCACGACGCAGAGGCGGCACGACCCGTCGGGGGACAGGTCGCGGTGGTGGCAGAGCGTCGGGATGGTGATCCGCGCCCCGCGGGCCGCGTCCAGGATGGTCTCCCCGTCGCGCGCCTCCACCGGTCGGCCGTCGATGGTCAGCGTCGGCATCACGACCCCTCCGACCGGCCGGCGGCGAACTCGTCGCCGAAGTGCCGCAGGGCGCTCTCGACCGGCAGCGCCACCGACTGCCCCAGGCCACAGAGCGAAGTGAGGTTCATCTGGCGGGTCAGCCACAGCAGCCGGGCCGCGTCGTCGGGCGTGGCCGCCGCGCCGAGCCGGTCCGCCGCGGCGCGGGCCTCGCGGGTGCCCTCGCGGCACGGCGTACACTTCCCGCACGACTCGGCCTCGAAGAACCGCAGGAGCCACGTCAGCAGCGTCGGCACCGGGAGCGAGTCGTCGAACGCGAACATACCGCCGGACCCGAGCGCGACGCCGTGGCGGGCCGAGTCGAAGTCGAGCGGCACGTCGAGCAGCGCCGGCGGGACGACGGTGCCGGCGGCGCCGCCGGCGAGCACGCCCTTCAGTCGGGTGCCGTCCCGCACCCCGCCGCCGAACTACTCGACGAGTTGCCGGAGCGTGACCCCGAGCGGCGCCTCGACCACGCCCGGTCGGTTCACGCAGCCGGTGAGGCAGAAGACCTTGGTACCCGGGCTGTGCGGCGTGCCGACCGACCGGAACCGCTCCAGGCCGTGCGCGAGAATCGCCGGGACGTGGCACAGCGTCTCGACGTTGTTGACCAGCGTCGGCCGGCCGAGGTAGCCGTGGGTGGTCGGGTACGGCGGGCGCGACCGCGGCTCGCCGCGCTTCCCCTCCAGGGATTCGAGCAGCGCCGTCTCCTCGCCGCACACGTACGCCCCCGCGCCGCGGTGGACACGCACGCGGAACGTGAACCCGCGGCGGCCGATGTCGTCCCCCAGCCAGCCGCGCGCGGCGGCCTGGGCGACCGCGCGCTCGAGCCGCCGGGCGACCCACTCGTACTCGCCGCGGACGTACACGATACCCTCGTCGGCGCCGACCGCGTAGGCGGCGAGCGCCATCCCTTCGAGGAGCCGGTGCGGGTCGGCGTCCATCAGGACGCGGTCCTTGAACGTGGCCGGCTCGGACTCGTCGGCGCTACACACGACACACTTCCGCGGGCCGGGCGCGGCGGCGACCATCCGCCACTTGCGGCCGGCGGGGAAGCCGGCCCCCCCGCACCCGCGCAGCCCCGCCCGGTCCACGGCATCGAGCACCTGTTCCGGCGTGCCGTCGAGTGCCTGTGCGAGGGCCTGGTACGCCCCTGCCGCGAGCGCGTCGTCGATCGAGTCGGGGTCGATGCGGCCGACACGCTCCATCGCAACCCGCACCTCGCCGGGCCGCGGGACCGAGTAATCCGGCATCGGGCCGGTCGGCCCGGCGAGCGCGGCCGCGGCGTTCTCCGCCGCGACCGGCCCGCAGGGTTCGAGTCCGACGAGCGCGGCCGGCGCGCGGTCGCACAGCCCGAGGCAGCTGCACCGCTCGACGGCCCGCTCGCCGCCCGCCGCCGCCGACTGCACCGCCGCATGCGTCGCCGCGCCGCCCCGCGCCATGCAGACCGGGCCGTCGCAGACGCGAACCGCGTGCGGCGCGACCGCGAGTAGCGAGTAGAACGAGACTGCGCCGTAGACCTGGGCGTCGCTCACCCCCAGGGCGTCGGCCGCCGCCCCGAGGGTGGCCCGGTCCAACGGCCGGCCCGTGTTGCCCTGGATATCGCGGAGGACGGGTAGCGTCGCCAACGGCGACGCCCCGTGCCGCGCCACGGCCGCCTCGACGACGGGGTCGGTTCGCGTCACTCGGTACGGGGTGGGTTGCATCGAGAGCCACCAGGACGGGATGCGCAGGCGGTTCGCAAACGTGATGCCGCAGCCGGGGCGAGACCGCCGTCGCGGCGTCCGCGGCGCCGGTCTGCCCGCCTCGTGATCGGGGTGTGCCATCCCGACACACCGTGAGCCTGGCCGCGCCCTCCTGGAGCACCGCTGCGGAGCGGTCTGACACCGGTGGGAACGGGTTGCGTCTGGTTCGACGACGCCCTCTAGTCTACAGGCGTTGGCATGACGGCTGCTTTCCCGGTCGGCAGCACCTGGCCAACGCGGCGTCTCACCAGCCACGGGAGCGACGATGCCCGGTACAGTCCGTCCACGCTTCCTGCCGCCCCCGTACCAGGACGCGGCCGAGTCCGGGCGGCTGGTCCTCCGCGACGGCACGACGGCCCACGTCCGCCTCGCCCGGCCGGACGACGGCCCCGCGCTCGACACCTTCTTCCGCCACCTCTCCGCGGAGTCCCGGTACCGGCGGTTCTTGTCGGTCGCACCGCCGGGGCCGGACCTGATCGGCCGCCTGTCCGACGGCGACGACCCCCGGACCGCGCTCACCCTGGTCGTGACCCGGGTGCAGGACGGCGCGACGCGGGTCGTCGCGACGGGCTCGTACCTGGCGCGCGGTCCGGGGGAGGCGGAGGTCGCCCTCACCGTGGGAGACGCCCTGCGGGGACACGGGCTCGGGACGCTGCTGCTGGAGCGGCTGGCCCTCCTGGCCGCGCGGAACGGGTTCACCCGCTTCTGGGCCGTCACGTCGGGCGACAACCGGCCCATGCTCGACGTGTTCCGCGCGTCCGGGTTCGAGGTGCGGGAGCGGCCGGGGCGCGGCGAGGTCGAGGTGGAGTTGGGTGTCGTCCCCACCGCGGCGAGCGTCGGGCGGCTGGAGGCGCGCGACCGGGTGGCCACGGTCGCCTCGCTGCGGCCGTTCTTCCGCCCGACCGCCGTCGCCGTGGTCGGCGCGTCGCGCGACCCGGCGGCCGTCGGCCGGCGCGTCTTCGACGAGCTACTCGCGGCCGGGTTCGGCGGGCCGGTCTGCCCGGTGAACCCGCGGGCGACCGAGGTCGGCGGCGTCCGGGCGTACCCGTCGGTGCGCGACCTGCCCGGCCCGGTCGAGCTGGCCGTGATCGCCGTGCCGGCCGCCGCCGTCCGGGGTGTCGTGGACGACTGCGCCGCCCGCGGGGTGCGGGCTCTGGTCGTCCTCTCGGCGGGGTTCGCCGACGCCGGCCCGGACGGCGCCGCCCGCCAGCGGGCGCTGGTCGAGCAGGCCCGCGGGTACGGGATGCGGGTGGTCGGGCCGAACTGCCTGGGCGTCCTCAACGCCGACCCGGCGGTGCGCCTGAACGCCTCCTTCTCGCCGGTGTTTCCGCCGCCCGGGCGGGTCGCCATGTTGTAGCAGAGCGGGGCGGTCGGGCTCGCGGCCCTGGCCGCCGCCGGCCGGTACGGGTTGGGGTTCTCGACCTTCGTGAGCGTGGGGAACAAGGCCGACGTCTCCGGCAACGACCTGCTCCAGTACTGGGAGGACGACCCGGCGACCGGCGTGATTCTGCTGTACCTGGAGTCGCTCGGCAACCCGCGGCGGTTCGCCCGCATCGCCCGCCGGGTGGGGCGGCGGAAGCCGGTGGTGGTGCTCCACAGCGGGCTCAGTCGCGCCGGCGGGCGCGCCGCCCGGTCGCACACGGCGGCCCTGGCCACAACCGCCGCCACCGCCGACGCCCTGTTCCGCCAGGCCGGCCTGGTTCGTGCCGACGCGCTGGAGGAACTGTTCGACCTGGCGCTCGTGCTCGACGGCCAGCCGCTCCCGCGCGGCCGGCGGGTCGGGATCGTGACGAACGCCGGCGGCCCCGGCGTCCTGTGCGCCGACGCCTGCGAGGCCGCCGGGCTGACCGTGCCCGAACTCTCTCCGGGCCTGCGGGCCGCGCTCGCGGAGGCCTGCCCGGCCGCGGCGAGCGTCGCAAACCCGGTCGATCTACTCGCGAGCGCCGGGGCCGAATCGTTCCGCCGGGCCGTCCGGCTGCTGCTCGACTCGGGCGAGGTAGACGCGCTGGTCGCGATCTTCACGCCCGTCGGGCTGGTCGATCCCGGCGAGGTCGGTCCGGCCGTGGCGGCCGAGGTCACGCGGGCGAACGGCGCCGAGGTTCCGGTGGTCGCTTGCCTGCTGGGCGGGGCCGAGCACCGCACCCACCTGGACGGCCCCGGCGGCCGCATCCCGTGCTTCCCGTTCCCCGAGACCGCGGGCCGTGTGCTCGGGAAGGCGGCCGCCTACGCCGCCTGGCGTGCCGCGCCGGAAGGCGTGCTCCCCGACTTCGACGACCTCGATTGCGCGGCCGCCCGCGACGCCTGCCGCCGCGCCCTGGCCGCCCACGGCGCGGGCTGGCTCTCGGCCGACGACACCCGGACCGTGCTGTCGGCGGTCCGGCTGCCGCTCGTGCCGGGCCACGTGGCGCGCACCGCCGACGAGGCGGCCGAGGCGGCGGCGCGGTTCGGGTTCCCGGTCGCGGTGAAGCTCGCCTCCCGGCAACTCGTTCACAAGACCGACGTCGGCGGCGTCCGGCTCGGTCTCGCCGACGCGGAGGCGGTGCGGCTCCCGGCGCGGGCGGCACCGGCTGCGGCTGCGGCAGCGCCCCGGGCTCGACGGCCACCTCGACCGTCGGCGGGGCGACGGACGGGAACAGCGACCGCGGCAGCGTGACGTACCCCAGCACCCCCAGGAAAAAACAGGAGGATGGAGATCACCATGTCCAGGGCCGGCCGGTGGAGGATGTTCGTGAACATGAAGTCCGGTGGAGTCCCGTGCGGGTGGGGGGGGGACGGACGAATGACGAAGATTCCTCAGTCGTCACTCACTCGGCTACTCGGCGTGGAACTTCTGCGTCCCGAGGACCAGGTCGGCCGGCTTGAACTCGACATTCACCTTCTCGCCGTCGTGGACCTCGCGGACGCCCTCGACCACGATCCGATCGTCCGGCCCGAGGCCCGGCCCGACCACGTACACGTCCTCCAACTCGTGCGGGACGCGGATCATGCGCTGGTGCACCACGCCCTCGGCGTCCACCACGTAGACGTACCGCTTGTCGAGGATCTCGTCGTCGCCCGCTGGGGGATGACGACGGCGCCGGCGAGGCGGCGGTGGACCTGCACAGTGCCGGTCAGACCGTGGCGGATGAGCCCGTCCGGGTTCGGGAAGTCGGCGCGGAACGGGATGTTCTCGGCCTGCGGGTCGGACTTGCCGGTGATCGTGAGGAGCTGGGTCGGGTGCGGGAACTTGCGCCCGTTGGCCAGCACGAGCTCGATCTACCGGGCCTCGATGGGGCTCGCACTGGACCGGTACTCGTAGTACCGGATCTCGGGCACGTTGAAGTACACCCACATCACCCGGTGCCGGTATGCGAACGTCGCCTCGGCGGCGGTGTCGGTCACGTATGACGCGACGGCGCCGGTCGTCACCGTCTCGTCGCTCGTCGCCAAGACCAGCCTGCCGACGCTCACCGGAACGGTGGACGACTCGACGGCGACCGTGAGCGTTACCGCCGGCGGCCAGACGGTGACGGCGACCGTCTCCGGCACGACCTGGACCGCCGCCCTCACGACGGCGCTGGCCGACGGCACCTAAGCAGTTGGCCCCGATTGCGTACCATGTTTCATGATCCGCGTTCACCTCACCGTTGCGACGCAGTCCGAGTTGCAGGCTCTCCGGCGGGACCCCCTCCCGCCCCGGGTACGGGATCGGCTGGAGATGGTCCTGCTGTCCGACGCCGGGTGGTCCCCGCCCCGGATCGCCCGGCACCTCGGGTGTGACCCGCAGACCGCCCGGGCCGTGATCCACGGGTTCAACGCCCGGGGGGTGCCGGCCCTCTACCCCGGCAAGCCCGGGCCGGCCCCCAACTACGCCCGCCGGGATCAGGTGGCCGCCCGGCTGACCGACCTGCTCGGCCAGGACCGGACGTGGACGGCGGCCCAACTGGCCGACGCCCTCCGCCCCAACGGGATCCGGCTCCGTGCCCGTCAGGTCCGTCGGTACCTCGCCCGACTGCGGGCCGGGTACCGGCGGACGGCCTCGACCCTGGAGCACAAGCAGAACCGGCCCAAGGTCGCCCGGGCGGCGGCCGTCCTGGGCGGCCTGCAACGGAAGGCCCGGGAGGGCCGGCTGGTCCTGGACTATCTCGACCAGTGCGGGTTCGCCCCGTCGCTGCCCGGTGGGTACTCGTGGTGCCTGCCGGGCCAGCGGAAGCGGGTCCGGTACGAGTACCCCCAAGGTCGGCGGGTCAACGTCCTGGCCACCTACGAGCCGCTCGGCCCGGCCCCCCGCTTGGATGCCGTGCCGTTCGAGCGGACGCTCACGTCGGACGACCTCGTGGCCTACCTGCGGGGGAGGCCCGCGGTCGGGCGACCCCGGGTGGTGGTTCTGGACAACGCCCCGATCCACACCAGCAAGGTGGTCAAGGCCGCCCGGCCCGAGCTGGCGAAGTCGGGGGTCTACCTGTACTACCTGCCGGCGTACAGCCCCGAGTTGAACCGGATCGAGGCCGTGTTCAAGCAGGTCAAGCACCACGAGATCCCGACCCGCAGTTACGCCACCCGGTCCGATCTGCGGGCGGCCGTCGAGCAGGGCTTCAACTCATATGCCCAAAAGCTCCGCCCAGAACCTGGGAAACAACTACGGCCGGCTGCTTACGACGTCACCGCCACCGCGACGGACGCGGCCGGGAACACGTCGTCGGCGACCGCCGCCGGCGGCCTGGTGATCGACGCGACCGCCCCGACGGCGACCGTGACCACGACCGCGCCCGACCCGGCGACGACGAACCCGATCCCGGTGACGGTGACCTTCAGCAAGCCTGTCACCGGGTTCGAGGCCGGCGACCTCGTGCTCACGAACGCCGCGGCCATCAACTTCACGGCGGTGGACGCGCAGACGTACACGTTCGACCTCGTCCCCGACGGCGGCGGGACCGTGAGCGTGCTGGTCAACGGCGGCGCGGCCGCGGACGCCGCCGGGTACACCAGTCTGACCTCAGGCGCCCTGATGCGAACCTTCTCCGGCCCGGTCACGGCCGTCCCGGTCGCCACCACCGCCGTCAGCCCGACGAACGCCGCGACCGTCCCGGTCACGGTCACGTTCAGCGGCGACGTGACCGGGTTCGATGCCTCCGACGTGACGGTTACGAACGGCACGGTCACGAACTTCACGGCGCTCGACGGCCGGACGTACACCGCCGACATCACCCCGACCGCGGACGGCGTGGTGAGCGTCACGGTCGCCGCCGGCGCCGCGACCGACGCGGGCGGCGGGCCGACGGCAGCGGCGCAGCCGGTCGCGGTCACGTCCGACCGTACCGCGCCGACCGCGGCCGGGCCGACGAACACCGGCTCGCTCACCTTCACGATCACGTTCAGCGAGGGCGTGACCGGCTTCGACGCGTCCGGCGTCGCCGTCACCAACGGCACGCTCGACGCCCTGACGCCGGGGGACGGGCGATCTTTCACGGCAACGGTCACCTCTGCCGCGGACGGCACCGTGACCCTGACGGTCCTGGCCGGGAGCGCCGCGGACGCCGCCGGAAACCCGACCGCCGCCGACGCCCTGGGCAGCGCCGTCTATGACACCACCGGCCCGTCGCCGCTCGTCAGTTCCAGCGCGAGTGACCCGACCAGCAGCACGTCGATCCCGTTCTCCGTGACGTTCGACGAGGGCGTGACCGGGTTCGACGAGTACGACCTGACGGCCACGAACGGGATCGTGTTCAACTTCACGGCGGTGAGCGCCAGCACCTACACCTTCTCCATCTACCCGGGCGCCGCCGGCCTCGTGACGGTGGGCTTGGCCGCGGGCGTGGCGACGGACGCCGCCGGGAACGTCAACGCGGCCGCCGCCGCCGTCAGCCGCACGTACGCGTACACCTCCACCGACGCCTCGGGCCTGGTGGAGACCATGCCGGACGTGAACGCGGCGGAGTGGCAGACGCAGGCCGACGGACTGAAAATCTGGGACGCGCAGGTCGGGACAGATGACGCGGTCGCGGCGGGCTCGACCGTCGAGGTGTACTACACGGGCTGGCTCGCAAGCGACGGCACCGAGTTCGACTCGAACCGGACCGCCGCCTCGGCGGCGTCGTTCGCGCTGAGCAACCTGATCGCGGGCTGGCAGGAGGGGCTGGTCGGGATGCAGGAGGGCGGCATCCGCCGGCTCTACATCCCGGCCGCGCTCGGGTACGGGTCGGGCGGCTCGAGCAGCATCCCCGCGGACGCCGACCTCGTGTTCGAGATCAAGCTCGTCTCGGTCAGCTGACGCGACGACAGCGGCTGGTGGGCGAACGCGTTTAGCCGCGGGCCGGCCCCAGGTCCGCGGTCTGCGCCGCCTCCCACTGCGGCACGTTGCCGATCGGCAGCCAGTAGCCCGCCTCGACGACCTCGAACCGGCCGCGTGCCGCCAGCAGCGACACCGCCTCGGTGATCTCGTACTCGCCGCGCACGGATTCGGTCAGCGTCAGGTCGAACACCGAGCGCGGGAACAGGTACGCCCCGATGTTCGCCAGTTGCGGCCCCGGCAGGTCCGGCTTCTCGATCAGCTCCTTCAGGGAGCCGTCCGCGTGGCGGAAGATGATGCCGTAGTCCTTCGGCGTGTCCACCGGCCGGGCCAGGATGCCCATCGGCACCGCCGCCAGCCGCGCCAGGTCGGCGCGGCCCATCAGGTCGTCGCCGTTGAGCACCATCACCCGGTCGGAGCGCACCGCCCCGCGGCAACTCATCAGCGCGTCGCCGGTGCCGCGCGGCACCGCCTGCCGCACCGTCACCCAGTCGCGGACGTGCGGCTGCCCCTTCAGGTACTCCTCGAGCTGCTCCGCGAGGTAGTTCACGACCACGACGAGCCGGTCGACCGGCGGCAGCGCGGCGATGATCCAGTCGAGGATGGGGCGGCCCTGCACCGGCAGCAGCGGCTTGGGCACGTCGTTGGTGTGCGGGCGGAGGCGGGTGCCTTTGCCGGCGGCCAGGATGATCGCGTCCATTCGGCCCTCGTAACCCGTGAATCCGCTCCGGGCAGTGTATCGGGGGAAATCGGCGGGGGCGGCGGGTTCGGGTGAACCGTGGCGACCTCGGCGGCCGATACAACCGGCGTCGGGCGGGGCGTGGCAGGAGCCGAGCCCCGGCCGGCGCCGGCCCGCCGGCGCGGGGGCTTCGCGGCCCCGGTCGCGCCGGCGGGCCGGGTATTGGTAGCCCGAACCACGGATGGACCCGTCATGACCCGCCGAGTACTGATGACCGCCGTCGTGGGGGTGCTGGCCGCCGGGTTCGGCTGCAAGCACGTGGGCGGGAAGTGCGACTGCGGCGCCCACCCGGGCGACGCCGTGATCACCGGCCCGACCCCGCCGTACCCGACGGCCCCGGCCCCCGGGATGCCGACCACGACCCCGCCGAGCATCCCGCCGGCGAACAGCCCGACCAAGTCGGCCCCCGGCACGCTGCCGATGCCGATGCCGAAGTCGTGAGTTGAGCGAAGCCCGGGGACGGCCGTCCCCGGGCTTCGCTCGTTCACACCGGCGCGCGCCACCGCAGCACCGGCTCCTTCGCCGCCTTCACCTCGTCCGGCCGGCTCACCACGTGCGTGTGCGGCGCCGTCTTCAGCAACTCCGCGTCCTCGCCCTTGATCGTCAGCAGCACGTCGGCGAACGCGTCGAGCGTCTCCTTGCTCTCGGTCTCCGTCGGCTCCATCATCAGCGCCTCGGGCACGACGAGCGGGAAGTACACCGTCGGGGCGTGGAACCCGTAGTCGAGCAGCCGCTTGCACACGTCCATCGCCCGCACCTTCCGCTCGCGCAGGAGCGACCGGCCGCTGGCCACGAACTCGTGCATGCACGGCCCCGGGTGCGGCACGTCGAACGCCTCGCTGACTCGCGCCCGCAGGTAGTTGGCGTTCAGCACCGCCGTCTCGCTGCACGCCTTCAGCCCGTCCGGGCCGAGCGTGCGGATGTAGCAGTACCCGCGGAACAGGATGCCGACGTTCCCGAAGAACGACCGCACCCGGCCGATGGTCTTGTCGCGCGTGTCGCTCAGGCGGAACGTGTCGCCGTCCCTCACCACGACGGGCGCCGGGAGGTACGGGGCGAGGAAGTCGCGGACGGCGATGGGGCCGCTGCCGGGGCCGCCGCCGCCGTGCGGGCCGGTGAACGTCTTGTGCACGTTGTAGTGCTGCATGTCGGCGCCGAAGTCGCCCGGCCGGGTGATGCCGAGGATGGCGTTCATGTTCGCGCCGTCGAGGTACACCAGCCCGCCGGCCGCGTGGACCAGGTCCGTGATCTGGCGAATCTGCACCTCGAACAGCCCGAGCGTGTTCGGGTTCGTGATCATGAACACCGCGGTGTCGGCGCCGAGCTTCGCCTTCAATTCCTCCAGGTCCACCAGCCCCTTGGCGTTGCTCTTGACGGTGACGGTGTCGAACCCGGCGAGTTGCGCCGACGCCGGGTTGGTGCCGTGCGCCGAGTCGGGGACGAGCACCTTGCGGCGGTGCGTCTGCCCCTTGTCGCGGAAGTACGCGGCGGCGACGAGCAGCGCCGTGAGTTCGCCCTGCGCCCCGGCCGCGGGCTGGAGCGACACGGCCGGCAGGCCGCTGATCTCGGCGAGGAACTGCTGCATCTCGTAGAGGAGTTCGAGCATCCCCTGAACGGTGTCGTCGGGCTGGAGGGGGTGGAGGTCGGCGAACCCCGGCAGCGCCGCGAGCCGCTCGTGCCGCTTCGGGTTGTACTTCATGGTGCACGAGCCCAGCGGGTAGAACTGGGTGTCGATGCACATGTTCCGCGTGGACAGGTTGGTGAAGTGGCGGATCAGGTCGATCTCGGCGACTTCGGGCAGCGGCGGCGGCTCCGCGGCGAGGAACCGGTCGGGGACGAGCGATGACAGCGGGGTGTCAGCGGGCACGTCGCACGGGGGGACGCGGTGCCCGCGGCGTCCGGGCCGGGACAGCTCGAACACGAGCTCGGTGGACTGGGTGTTGTTCATGGGTTCCTGTTCAGGCAATCGCCCGGTTACGGCAGCAGCCCCTTCTCCTTCAGGATCGCGTCCGCCCACGCCTTCTGCTCGGCCGTCAGCGGCGGGTCGGGGCGCGGTGCCCGTACTTCACCAGCCGGGCGAATCCGCCCTCGTCGTAGCAGCGGTCGAACACCGGCTGCAACTCCACCGCCACCGGCTCCCGGTCGAGCGTCAGCGGCACGCCGATGGTCGGCAGCCGGGCGGCGAGCGGGAACGGGGCCACAAAGTACTGCCGCTCGTCCGCTTCAAGGGTGACGCAGGCGTGGTAGTCGAACCCTCCCGGGGCGAGCCGGCGGAGGCGGCCCTCGGGTACCGCGGTAGTGTGCCGCCCGCCCCGGACGAGGTCGATCTCTACCAGATGCACGCCGCCAGTCCGGCACTCCTTCCGCTTCTTCAGGTACTCCCTCCGACCCGCGCCCGGCACCTTGTTCGACGGGCTCAGCACCTCGACGGCGGTCACCAACTGCTCGTCCTCGGTGGTGAGGACTTCCAGGTACGCCTCGGTGATCGGGTCCGGGGTGCGTTCCACCGCCCGCGGCGAGCATGCCGACCCGTGACAGCGCGGCGGAGGCGACTCCGCCCCCCTGGACCGGCGGCCCGAGTACCCCGAGGTCGGGTGCCCGCACCCGCCGCTGTTCCTCGTCGACGTACACCCGCGACTGGCCGTTGACGGCGAACTCCGGCGGGAGCACGGCGGCGAGGGCGGACCGCAGGTAGACCACGAACGCTTCATGGAACCCGGGGTAGACGGCCGGGCGTTCCAGCCACGGGTCCATGCCGGGGAACGGGGACGGCATCGCTTCTCCTCCCCTCCGGGTCAGGCGGTCTTCGCCAGCTGCTCGCGCAGCGCCGCGGCCAGGGCGTCGATCTCGGCCTTCGTCCGCTTCTCGGTCACGGCCACGGCCACGGCGTCGGGTAGGTCCGGGTACCAGTCGCCGAGCGGCAGCCCGGCCAGGAACCCGGACTCGCGCAGGCCCGCCAGCACCGCCGGCACGTCGGCCGCCAGCCGCACCGTGAACTCCTTCACGAACGGCCGGTCGAACGCCAGCCGCACCCCGCCCACCTTCGCCAGCTCCGCCGCGGCGTAGTGCGCCTTCCGCAGGCACAGCTCGGCCGTTTCCCGCAACCCCGTCGGACCCAGCGCCGTCAGGTGGACCGCGGCGCGGAGCGCCAGCAGCCCCTGGTTCGTGCAGATGTTGCTCGTGGCCTTCTCGCGCCGGATGTGCTGCTCGCGCGTCTGCAGCGTCAGCACCCAGCAGCGCTTGCCGTTGCGGTCGGTCGTCTGGCCGACGAGCCGGCCGGGAATCTTCCGCAGGTACTCGGTGTCGCCGCGGCACGCGAGGATGCCGAGGTACGGCCCGCCGAACCCGAGCGGCACGCCGAGCCCCTGGCCTTCGGCCACCGCGATGTCGGCGCCGTCGTCGCCCGGCCGCCGGAGCAAACCGACGGACACCGGGTCGAACACGGAGACGAACACCGCCCCGCCCTTCTTCGCGGCGGCGCCCACGGCCGCGCTCTCTTCGAGGCAGCCGAACACGTTCGGGCTCTGGAGGATGACGCACACCGTGCTGTCGGTGACGGCCTTCGCCACGTCGTCGGGGTCGAGGAAGCCGTGCGGCGTGGGGAGCACGCGGACGCGGCACGGGAGGTTCTCGGTGAGCGTCCGCAGCGTCTGCACGTACTGTGGGTGGACGCTTCCGGCGACGAGCACCTCGCCGGTGCGGCCGGTGACGCCGAGCGCCATCAGCACGGCTTCGGCGACGGCCGACCCGGCCTCGTACAGCGACGCGTTGGCGACCTCCAGCCCGGTGAGCTGGCACATCAGCGTCTGGTACTCGAACACGGCCTGCAGCGTGCCCTGGCTGGCCTCGGCCTGGTACGGCGTGTACGCGGTGTAGAACTCGCTGCGGCCGGCGACCGCGTCCACGACGGCCGGCACGAAGTGGTCGTAGGCGCCGCCGCCGAGGAAGCACACGAGCTCGCCGGCGGGCCGGTTCTTCGCCGCGAGGCGCTGCATGTGCGCGGTGAGGTCCTGCTCGCAGAGCGCGGCGGGGATGTCGAGCGGGCGGGTGAGGCGCAACTCGGCCGGGATCGGGGCGAACAGGTCGTCCACCGACGTCGCCCCGATCTTCGCCAGCATGGCGGCGCGGTCGGCGTCGGTGTTCAGCAAGTACGGCACGAACGGTCTCCGGGATGCGGGAACGAGATTCGGTCGCCGTCTGCGACCTTCATCGGCGGCGCGGACGCACCCGGCGGCTGACGCCGCTCGGCTCGCCCTCCAGTTAGTGGCCTTCGGCCGCGAGCTGGGCGTCGTACTGCTCGGCCGTCAGCAGGTGGTCCAGGCTCCCGCCCGCGGCCGGGCGCAGCTTGAGCATCCAGCCGCGGCCAAACGGGTCGTCGTTCACCGGGCTCAGGTCGGCCTTGCGGCCCGTCGCCTTGTCGTCGAGCAGCACCTCGTTCCGCTCCACCACCACACCGGCCACGGGGGCGTTCACGTCCGACGTGCTCTTCACCGACTCGATCACGCCGAACGCGGCGCCGCCCGTCAGCTCCTTGCCCACTGCCGGCAGCTCCAGGAACGTCGGCTCGGTCAGTTGCTCGACCGCGAACGCGGTGATGCCCACAACCACGAAGTCGCCGTCGGGCTTGGCCCACTCGTGGCTCGTCGTGTACCGGCGGTCGGTCGGGTTCGCGGCGCTCATGCGGTCTCCTTCGGGCGGCGGTAGAACGGGAGCGGGACGACGGCGGCCGGCAGATGCGTGCCGCGGGCGTCCACCAGCAATCGGGTGCCGGGGGCGGCCAGCTCGCGCGGTACGTACCCCATGGCGATCGACTTGCCGAGCCACGGGGCGAAGCTGCCGCTCGTCACGGTGCCGACCGGCGCCGCGTCGGGCGCGAGAATCGGGCAGCCTTCGCGGGCGGCGCGGGTGCCTTCGAGTTCGAGCCCGACGCGCACCGGGCCGGACACCTGCTTCAAGGCGTCGCGGCCGATGAAGTCGCCCTTGTCGAACTTCACCGCCCAGCCGAGGCCGGCGCGGATGGGGTCGGTCTGCTCGTTCAACTCGTGGCCGTAGAGCGGCATCGCGGCTTCGAGCCGCAGCGTGTCGCGCGCCCCGAGGCCGCAAGGGGCGGCGCCGCGGGCCAATAGTTCGTCCCACAGCGTCGGGCCGAGGGCGTTCGGCAGCATCACCTCGAAGCCGTCCTCGCCGGTGTAGCCGGTGCGGCTGACGACGCAGCCCTTCCCCTGGTAGCGCGTCGGGGTGGCGAAGTAATACTTCAGCGCCGACACGTCGGCGTCGAACAGCCCGGCCACGATCTCGACCGACCGCGGGCCTTGCAACGCGATCATTGTCGTGCCGTCGGTCTGGTCCTGAATCTCGACGCTCAGCCCCGCGCGGTGCGCTTCCAGCCACGCGCAAATCTTCGCGCGGTTGGAGGCGTTCACGACCGCGGCGAAGCCGTAGGGCCAGCGGTAGACGAGGATGTCGTCGAGAATGCCACCGGCCTCGTTGCACACGAGGCCGTAGCGGACCTGGCCGTCCTTCATCGTGGCGACGGAGTTGGTGAACACCTTCTCGAGCAGGGCCAGCGCGTCCGGGCCGCCGAAGCTGAGGCGGGCCATGTGGGAAACGTCGAACAGGCCGGCGGCGGTGCGGACCGCCTTGTGCTCGGCGGCGATGCCGGCGTACTGGACGGGCATGTCCCAGCCGGCGAACGGGACGACGCGGGCCTTCAGCGCGACGTGGCGGTCGTACAGGGCGGTGCGGCGGTTGGACATGCGGACCCCTCACGCCGCCGGCGGGAGAGGTGGCCGGCGGAACGGCACAGGGCGGCCCCGGTGGGAGCCGCCCCGCGATGAGAGTATCCTAGCCGAACGGTCCGACTTTTCCACCCGTCCGACCCGCTGGCGGCCTCGCACCGTGGCACGCCGCCGCACGCGGCCGGGGTACCGCCTTACCGGCGCTCGATGCGGCGCTCGATGCGGCGGAACTCGCCCGGGGTCAGCCCGTAGGCCCGGTACACCTCGGTCCGGTACGTCGGGGTGAAGAACTGCGGGTACGCCTGGACGGTGTAGGTGGGCATCATCTGCCACCGCTGCACCGGGATGTCCACGACGGCCGTCCGCTGCGCCGGGTTGAACGTGGCCGCGGCCCACGGCACGGTCGTCAGCTTGCCGTCGGCGGCGGCGACGATCAGGTACTCCACGTCGCCGCCGGCGCTGAACACGATGTCGTCCACGGTGCCGACGGCCGTGTTGCTCTGGATGGCCACCTTCGTGCCGATGATGTCCTTGGCCCGGTAGGCCGCGAGGTTCGCGGCGGGCTGCACCGGCTGCGCGGGCTGCACCGCCGTGCCCGGCTGCACCGGCACGGGTACCGGCTGGACGGCGGGGGCGGGCTGCTGGGCGGTGGCGACACCGGCCGCGGCGAGGGTGGCGGCCAGCGTGCGGAACAGGTTACGGGTCATTATTCGAGCACTCTCGGGTTGCGGGCGACCACCCCACCCCCGAGCATCCGGCGTGCCGCTCAGTCGCTCCCGCCGAGGTCGTGGTCGTCGACGACGGCACGGAGGCGGTGGAGCCTACGGGTCGGGGCGGGGGTGTCGTTGGCGGAGCGGGCCGGCTCGGCGCCGAAGTCGGGTCGGTCGGCGGCCGGGATGAGCCGGAGCCGGATGGCCAGCGGTTCGGCGTCCCGCCGGTCCACGGACACGAGCAGTTCCTGCGTCTCGGCGAGCAGGAATCCCACGGGCACGTCCACCTTCAGCGAGTCGCGTTCGGCCTGGGCCATGGTCAACCTCCAGAAGGGGCAGAAGGGCGGCTCCGGCGGGGTTTCGAGCTTCGAGTTGGTACGCACCAACCCGCGCGGCAGAACCTCGGAGGGTGCTCCGACCACACGAAGCTTTGAACTCGAAACTCGAAACGATTCCGGGAGCCGTGCGGGGCGACGGGACCGGCGGCTGCGAGCAACCCGCCCGGTGGGAGAGGGGATACCGGGTGGGGGGCCGCGCTTCAACAGCGCCAAATTACACGACGCGCGGGACGATTCCGAGAACAAAGTCGGAAAAAATGACAAACGGGTCGGAATACGAGGTTCGGTCCGATCGACCGGGCAAGCGCCGGGGTTTGGGCGCTGGGCGGGTCCGACGTTGAACCCGCAACCCCGGCGTGCTACGACGGCGGCATGCGGGTACTCGACACAACCGACGTGAAAGACGTGCAGGCGCTAGCGTTCTCGCCTGATGGCCGGTACCTCGCCGCCGGGACGAACCGCCAGGGGTTCGTCGTCCACGACCTCGCCGGCGGCGGCGCCGCCCGCGTCGGGCCGGACGGGTTCCGGTGGGCGCTCCGTATCGGCTTCGAGCCCGGCGGGGCGGTCGTCGCGACGACGACCGACGGCCGGACCCGGTTCGACCCGGCGACCGGGGGCCGCCTCGGGGTCGGGCCGTTCGACCCGGACGGCCCGCGCCCCGTGCCTTTCTTTGACTCGTCGGCCGCGGGCACCCGGCTGGCGACCGTTCAGTTCTGGAGCCCGCGGTCGCGGCTGATCTGTTGGGACGCAGCCGACGATGGTTGGGAACGGAGGTGGTTCGTGGACGACCGCCCCGCCTACTGCCCCCCGGCGGTGTCCCCGGCCGGCGACCGCGTCGCCTTCTTCGCCGCCGAAACCCTCGGCGCCGGGGCCGCGCAACAGTTGCTCGTGTTCGACGCCGACTCCGGCGAGCCGGTCGGGGCAGGCACGTACCCGTTTGCGGAGCTACACGGTCCGTGCTACCAGCCGGGGGGGCGGCAGATCGTCGTGCCTCACGCCGGCGTGTTGGTGGTGTGGGACGCCCGCGTCCTGGGGAAGCCGGCGCGGGTGAAGAACGACACGCGGCAGCACTTCACCGCGGCGGCGTTCCACCCGTCGGGCCGCTACCTGTTCACCACCAGCAACGACGCCACCGTCACCGTGTGGGACACCGACGAGTGGGTGCGGGTGAAGCGGTTCGCGTGGGAGGTCGGCCGGCTGCGCTCCGTGGCGGTCAGCGCCGACGGGCTCCTCGCAGCCGCGGGGTCCGACCGCGGCCGCGTCGTCGTGTGGGACGTGGACGTCTGACCTCACTTCTCCCCGACGCAGCACACGTAGCGGTTCGTCCGCAGGTACAGCCGACCGCCGGCTACCGCGGGGCTGGAGAGGAAGTCCCCCCGCTCGCCGAACGTGTTCGAGGCCAGCAGCTCGAACGCCGGCTTCGCCGCCACCACGTACATCGTGCCGCTGCGGCCGGGGTAGTAAATCCGCCCGCCCGCCAGCACCGGCGAGCCGTACACCCCGTCGCCGCGGCCGACCCGCTCCTCGTACACCACCCGGCCCGTCTTCGCGTCGGCGCAGAAGGCCATCCCCTGGTTGTCGTGCATCCAGTACAGGTGCCCCTCGTGCAGCACCGGGCTCGGCACGTTCGTCCCCTTCTTGCTCGTCCACAGGCGGTGCGTCCGGGTCACGTCGCCGGTGCCGCCGAGCTTCACCGCCAGCCCGCCGCCGGGTCGGCCGCCCAGCGCGTACGCCACGCCGTCGCCCACCACCACCGACGGCACCATGTACCACGGGATGTCGGTGGCGCTGCTCCACAACTCCCGGCCGCTCGCCGGGTCCACCGCGAACAGCTTGCCGAACGACGCCATCACTAGTTCCGGCCGGCCGGCGTGCGTCGTCAGCACCGGCGTGTTCCACGACTCCTTCACGTTCCGCACCCGCCACGCCTCCTTCCCGGTAGCCGGGTCCAGTGACACCAGGCTGTCACTCTCGACGCTGGCGTTCACGACCACCTTCCCGGCCGCGAGCACGACCGACGCCGCCGAGCCCCAGCCGTTCAGGCCCGAGCCCACGTCGGCGCGCCACAATTCCTTGCCGCCGTGGTCGAAGGCGACGACGCCGGACTTGCCGAAGAACGTGTACAGCCGGGTGGCGTCGGCGGCGGGCGTGGCGGAGGCGTAGCCGTGGCCGTCGCGGATGTTCTCCTGCTCCGGCAGCTTCGGGGCCACGTCGCGGGTCCACAGCAGCTTGCCGGTGCCGCGGTCCAGCGCGACGACGTGGAGCTTCAGCCCGCTCTGGTTCGGGCCGCGGCCGTCGTACCCGGAGTAGCAGGTGACGAAGACGCGGTCGCCGACGACGACCGGCGTGGCCGTGCCGGCGCCGGGCAGGTCGGTCTTCCACACGACGTTCTTGGTGGCGCCCCACGTGAGCGGCGCGGCCGTGGGGCTGGTGCCGGAGCCGTCGGCGCCGCGGAACGCGGGCCAGTCCTGGGCGGCTGCGGTGGCGGCGAGGAGGAACACGGCGGGCACGGCGACGCGGCGCATGGGAGAGCTCCGGAAGTTGGTGTGAGCGTACCCCGCCGCGCGGGCGGGGTCAAAGCGTTTGCGGGCCGGCGCCGGCTCCGGTAGCATGGCCGCCGGTCCGGCTCACTGGCAGGGAGTGCGGCATGAAGAACGGCGTCTGCCCGAAGTGCGGCTGTACGGTCGTGATCCAGGGCGTGCGGGTGCTCGACCACGGGCACGGGAACCGGACCCACGACCTGTCGGTGGCGGTGGACGCGAAGCCGGACGCCTGGGTGTTCAAGGGCCGGGTGACCGGCGAGCTGTGGGCGTGCGTGTGCGGGGCGTGCGGGTTCACCGAGCTGTACGCGACCAACCTGGATGAGCTGGTGAAGGCTGCTGCGGTGGTGCCTCCGGCGGAGGCGTGAAACGCGAAACGCCGGGCCTTGCGGCCCGGCGTTCACGAGTGGAGCGAGGGGGAGTTGAACCCCCGACCTCTGCAGTGCGATTGCAGCGCTCTCCCAACTGAGCTACCGCCCCGTGCCACCCATCTTAGTACCACCCCCGGCCCGCCGACAAGGGGGATACCGCCCGGCAACGAGGGCGGGAAAAATTTGTGTACATCCGTACCCTAAGTTCCGATTCGGGGTGTGTCAAGTCAATCGCGGCAGGTTCGCGGCGAATTCCCCTGCGGACCCGCGCCGCCCGAGGCTGCCCATGTCGCTCCGCCTCTCCGCCCTCGTGCTGACGACACTCACCCTCCCCGCTCCGGTTCGCGCCCGGGACGACCCCGCCGTGTCGTTCGACGCCGTGCTGGCGAGCGCCGGCGCGCGGAAGCAGCTGTACCACGACAACAAGCGGATCACCTTCACCGCACGAATCTACGCGCTGGAACTGAAGGACGGCCGGGTCACGTCCACGCTCGGGGCGGACTTCGACGCCGAAGAAGTCCTCGACGCCGCGGGGCGCCGGCGGGCCACGACCACCGCATCCCGCCTCCCGTCGCGGAAGGTGAACGTCGGGTCGTACTCGGCGCCGGACTTCTACTTCCGGGTGGTTCCGGACCAGGACCGGTTCACCATCGACGAGTTGAACAGCCGGGCCAGTTCCGTCCAGCGCTACCTCACGCACGCCACCCACGGCCCCGGCCTGCTGCCGTCGTCGTTCGACGGGCACCGCAGCGTCGAGCTCCTGACATTCCTGCTGGCGGACGGCAGCAACTACGCGTACGCCGTGACCCTCGGCCCGCCGACGTTGGAGGCGAAGTTCGGCCGGGAGGTGCTCGCCGTCCCGTCGACGCTGACCCCGCTGAGGGGCGTGGACCCGAAGTGGGGCGACGGCGTGATCCGGCAGACGAGCTACTTCGACCCGGCCCACGCCCACGTGTTCCTGGGGTCGGAGGCCGAGCACCCGGGCACCGAGGCCCGGCCGTGGCCGCACCGGCAGACGTGCGTGCTGGAGTACGAGCCGCGCCACGACGGCCGGCCGGTGCCGCGGCGGTTCGCCCGCCACGTCCGGCCCGAAGGGGGGGAGCCGCTGGTGGAGTACGAAGTGGAGTTCACCCGCTACGAGGACTACGCCCCGACCGCGGACGACTTCCGGCTGGAGGCCCGGTACGGCCTCACCACCCCGGCCGGGCCGGACGACAAGAAGCTGGTCGGGGTGCGGTCGGGGACTGAATCGCCGGCGTGGCCGTGGAGGTCGGTCGCCGCCGGCGCGGTGGTGGTGGCCGGGGCCGGGGTGGTCGGGCTTGTGGCGTACCGGCGCCGCCGGCGGACGGATCGCTGACCCCGCCTCTGGCCCCGCGTGCCCCGCGGCGGTAGGATGCGGCCGACCCCGGAGCCGCCGCCGTGACCGAACTGCCGCCGTGGCGCGACCCGTCCGCCGTGCGCACCGCCGCCGCCGCCGTCATCGCCGCCGCCGCCGGGTGGTTCCTCCTCCGCGAACTCGGGCCCGTCGTCCGGCCGCTGCTGTTCGCCGTCATCCTCGCCTACGTCATCCTGCCGTACCACAGCCGCCTCCGACACAAGATGTCGGCCGCCGCGTCGCTGGCGCTGCTCGGCGGGGCGGCCGTCCTCGTCGTCGCCGGGATCGCGGTGGTCGTGTACGCCAGCGCCCTCAGCCTCGCCGAGGAGCTGCCGGCGCTCCAGAAGCAGGCCGTCGCCCTGCTCCACGGCGGCGACGACTGGGTGAAGGACCGGCTGCCGTGGCTCCACCGGGCCGAAGGGGGCAAGCAGATCGAGGAGCAACTCGCCGCGCAGGTGGCCGGGGTCGTGGCCCCCATGCTGGCCGCGGCCGCGGGCATCGTCGGGGATGCGGTCGTGATCGGGCTGTACCTGCTGTTCCTGCTCGGCGAGGCGGCCCAACTGCCGGAGCGGGTGCGGGCCTCGTACCCGCCCGAGCGCGCCGACTCCATCCTGAAGGTGGCCGGCGACGTGAACGCGGCGATCGTCAGCTACCTGAAGGCGAAGGTGATTTCGAGCCTGGCCATCGCCGCGCCGGTGGGGCTGATCCTGGCCGCGTTCGGCGTGCCGTTCGCGCCGCTGTGGGCGGTGCTGACCTTCCTGTGCAACTTCATCCCCTACATCGGCAGTGTGGTGGCGTACCTGCTGCCGGTGGGGTTCGCGTTCCTGCGGCTGCCGCTCGGGTGGCAGCCCGTGGCCGTGGCCGTGCTGGTGCTCGGGTGCCACTTGGCGAGCGCGATGCTGGTGGAGCCGATGCTGCTCGGCCGGGCGGTCGGCCTCAGCCCGCTGGTGATCCTCGGTTCGCTGGCGTTCTGGGGGCTGCTGTGGGGCGTGCCGGGGATGTTCCTGGCGGTGCCGCTCACAGTGGTGGCGGTGATCGTGATGGGGCACTTCGACACGACGCGGCCGCTGGCCCGGCTGCTGGGCGGGTAGCGCCGGCCACGTTGACCCCCACCCGCGAACCGGGTACACTGCCCCACGTCCACCGCCTTCCGGGGAATGCCGTGTTCGCGGCCGTGGTGCGAGTCCTGCTGCTGCTGGGGTGCGTGCCCCTGCTCCACCCGCCGGGCGTGTGCGCCTGCCGGGCGTGGGCGGCCGTCCTCCCCGCGCCGGACGCCGACCACCACGACCACCACGACGACGGCGACTGCCCCCACTGCCCCGGCGCCACCGCCGACGCGGCGACGCCCCGCGCCCCGGATTCGGCGCCCGACCCCGTCACCCTGTCCGTACCCGTCGTCGCCGCGGCCGCGGCCGCGGCGCCCGTCGTGGTGGGGACGCTGCCGCGAACCTCGGCCGCGTGGCCGTCCGCGCCACCGCTCTACCTGTCGCACTGCGCGCTCGTCTGCTAACGGCTCCCGGCCCCCCGCTGGTTAACCCCCGGGCCGCGTAGGAGCACGTACCCGTGTCCGCACTCTCGTTCCGCGGCGTCGCCCGCGCGCTCGTCGCCGCCGTAGTTCTGGGCGGGGCCGCGGCGGCCGCCGTACACACCCGCGAGCGGTGGCAGCCCCTCCTGTTCCCCGTCGCCGCCGCGCCCGCCGACGACCACGCCGCCGCGCCGGCCGCGGCGACGGGGCGCGTCGTGCTGTCCGAGCAGGCGCAGAAGAACCTCGGCCTCACGACCGCGCCGCTGACGCCGACCACGTTCTGGAAGACGGCCACGCTCCCCGGCATGGTCGTGGACCGGCCCGGCGTTACCGACCGCGGCGTGATCGCGCCGGCGACCGGCGTGGTGGCGAAGGTCCACAAGGCGGCCGGCGAGGCGGTGCGGCCCGGCGAGGTGCTGTTCACGCTGAAGCTGCTCAGCGAGTCGATCCACCTGACGCAGACGGAACTGTTCAAGGCCGCCCAGGACGCCGAGCTGGCGAAGGCGCAGCGGGCCACGCTCGCCTCGTCCGGCGTGGCGCCGCCGGCCCGGCTCACCGAGATCGACAACCAGCTGACGCGCCTCGCCGCCGCCGCGCGGGCGTACCGCGCCGACCTGCTCAACCGCGGCCTCACGCCCGAGCAGATCGACGCCGCCGCGGCCGGTACGTTCGCCACCGAGATGCGCGTGACGGCCCCGAGCCGGGCCCACGACGCGACCGGCGTCGAGCTGGAGGTGCAGGAGATTCGTGGCGAGCTCGGCCGGCTCGTGCAGAGCGGCGAGACGCTGTGCCTGCTGTCCGACCACCGGCTGCTCGCCGTCGAGGGGCGGGCGTTCCCCGACGAGGCGCCGCTGATCGACCGGGCGGCGCGGGGCGGGTGGCCGGTGGAGGTGGACTTCGGCGACGAGGGCTGGCCGTCGCACGGCCAGACGTTCCGCGTCGAGTACGTGGCTGCCACCATCGACCCCGAGAGTCGTACGTTCCGCTTCCGCTTCCCGCTGGACAACCAGGCCCGCGGCGACGGCAAGGACGAGTGGCGGTTCCGCCCCGGGCAGCGGGTGCGGGTGCTGGTGCGCGTCGAGAAGCTGGACGACGTGTTCGCGCTGCCTGCGGACGCCGTGGTCCGGGAGGGCGCCGAGGCGTACGTGTTCCGCCGCAACGGCGACAGCTTCGACCGCAAGCCGGTCCACGTGGTGTACCAGGACCGCCGGCACGCGGTGCTCGCCAACGACGGCAGCGTGTCGCCGGGGGCGCAGGTGGCGCAGTCGGGCGCGGCGCAGCTGAACCGGATGGCGAAGGCCGGCACCGGCGCCGCCCCGCCCGGCTACCACGTCCACGCCGACGGCAGTGTCCACGCGAACCACTGATTGGGTTTCGCCGCTCGCGGCGTAGCGCCGCGGCACTACGCCGCGAGCGGCGGGAGAACACTGTGTTCGACGCGATCATCCGAACATCGCTGAGCCGCCGCGGCCTCGTGCTCCTCGCCGCGGCCGCCGTCCTGGCCGCCGGCGGCGCCCTCGCCGCCGGGCTGCGCATCGACATCTTCCCCGACCTGGACCGGCCGCGCGTCGTGCTCCTGACCGAGTGCCCCGGCCTGTCGCCGGAGGAGGTCGAGGCGCTCGTGGGGCAGCCGGTCGAGACGGCCATCCTCGGCGCCCCCGGCGTCGAGGCGGTGCGCAGCCAGGCGAGTCAGGGGCTGGTCGTCACCACCGTCGAGTTCGGCTGGGAGACGGAGGTGCGGGTGGCCCGGCAGGTGGTGCAGGAACGGCTGACGGCGCTCGCCGGCGCTCTGCCGCCCGGCGTCCGCCCGCTGATGACGCCGCCGACCTCGATCATGGGGCAGATCATCCACGTCGGCCTGTCGCGGCAGCCCGGCCCCCGCGGCGGCGAACTCGCCCCGGTCGGGAAGACCGGCCTGCTCGCCGAGCGCGGCAAGGACGACGCCGTGACCGTGTGGAAGGTCGTGGACCGCCACGACCCGCGGACGTGGGCGCAACTGCCGAAGGCGACCGTCACGCGGGCCGGGGACGCGTCGTTCGTCATTCGCCATTCGTCGTTCGGCGAGGCCGCCGTCGCCTTCCGCACCCCCGAGCAGTTGCGGATGGACCTGCGCACCACGGCCGACTGGGTCGTGCGGCCGCGGCTGCTGAAGGAGCGCGGCGTCGCCGAGGTGATCGTCCTCGGCGGCGACCGGAAGCAGTACCAGGTGCTGATGAACCCCGAGAAGCTCCTCGAGTACGGCGTCGCCGTGCCGGACGTGGACCGGGCCATCAAGGCCAACAACCTCAACGCCAGCGGCGGTGTCACCGAGGAGGGCCAGACCGAGCGGCCCGTCCGCGTGCTGGGGCGGCTCGGCCCCGAGCCCGCGAAGGTGCTCGCCGACCTGCGGCTGATCCCCGTGAAGGGCGGCGACCGCCCCGTCCGGCTCGGACAGGTGGCGACGGTCGCCGAGGGCGCGGCCCCGAAGCGCGGCGACGGCGGCGTGGACGGCCGCGACGCGGTCGTGGTGACCGTCGTGCGCCAGCCCCACTCCGACACCCGCGACGTGACCGACCGCGTGACCGCGGCCGTGGGCGAGGTCGAGGCGTCGCTGACCGCCGACTACGTGGCGACGACCGACCTGTTCCGCATGAAGGACTTCATCGACCGCGGCGTGTACTACGTCGGCGAGGCGCTGGCGCTCGGGGCCGGCCTCGTCGTAATCGTGCTGTTCCTGTTCCTGCTGAACGTCCGCACCACGTTCATCACCCTCACCGCCATCCCGCTGTCGCTGGTGGTGACGACGCTGGTGTTCCGCCTCGTCGGCGCCCTCACCGGCACCGAGCTGTCGGTGAACGTGATGACGCTGGGCGGCATCGCGGTGGCGATGGGCGAGCTGGTGGACGACGCCATCGTGGACGTGGAGAACATCTTCCGCCGGCTGCGGGAGAACGCGGCGCTCCCGCTACCGGGGGCCGTCGATTCCGCGGATTCGTCGTTCGTCAGTCGTCAGTCGTCATTCCGCCGCCCCGTCTTCGACGTGGTCTACGACGCCAGCCGCGAGGTGCGCGGGGCCGTCGTCTACGGCACGGCCGTGGTGGTGCTGGCGTTCCTGCCGCTGTTCGCGCTCAGCGGCGTGGAGGGCCGGCTGTTCGTGCCGCTCGGCGTCGCCTACATCGTGTCGATCCTCGCGTCGCTGCTCGTCTCGCTCACCGTCACGCCGGTCCTGAGTTACTACCTGTTGAAGAACGTCGGCGCCGGCGGCGGCCACCGCGACGGGCTTCTCCTGCGCCTGCTCAAGTGGGGCGCCGGGTACGTGGTCCGCTTCAGCCTGCGGCACGCGCGCCTGCTGCTGCTGCTCACGTGGGTCGCCGTCGGGTACTGCGGCTGGCGGCTGACCACGATCGGCGCCGACTTCCTGCCGAAGTTCGACGAGGGCTCGGTGCAGATCAACGTCGTCCTCCCCGCCGGGTCGTCGCTGAAGGCGTCCAACGACGCGGCCCGGATGATCGACGCGAAGCTGACCTCGCTACGGCAGACGCCGACGAACCCGGACGGCCCGGTGCGCCACTTCGTGCGCCGCACCGGCCGCGCCGAGCTCGACGAGCACGCCGAGCCGGTCAGCCGCAGCGAGTACATCCTGTCGATGAACCCGGCGGCACAGGCCGGCCGCGACGAGTTCCTGGCCCGCGTGCTGAAGGAACTCCGCGACGAGGTGCCGGGCGTCGAGTTCGAGGCCGACCAGCCGCTGTCGCACCTCATCTCGCACATGCTGTCCGGCGTCAACGCCCAGCTCGCGGTCAAGATTCACGGCGACGACCTGGACCAGCTCCAGGCGCTCGCCCTCCAGGTGAAGGCGGTGCTGGCCGAGCTGCCCGGCCTGACGCCGCCGGTGATCGACCCGCAGGAGACCGTGGACGAGCTACACGTCGTGCTCCGGCCCGACGACCTCTCGCGGTACGGCCTGAGCCGCGAGTACGTCGCCGAGTACGTCGAGGCGGCGATGCGCGGCGAGGTGGTGTCCCAGGTGTTCGAGGGGGCGCGGCGGTTCGACCTGGTGGTGAAGCTGGACGCCGCGTACCGCACGGACTACCCCCGGCTCGGCGAGTTGCGGATCGACCTGCCGGACGGCAAGGGCCAGGTGCGGCTGAAGGACGTGGCCGACCTGCCGGCCGCGGCGGGCGGGCCGAACCAGATCAACCGCGAGAACGTGCGCCGCCGTGCCGTGGTCCGCTGCAACACGACCGGCGGCGACCTGGCCGGCATCGCGGCCGAGGCCGAGCGGCGCGTCCGGGCGCGGGTGCCGCTGCCGGAGGGGTACTTCCTCGAACTCGGCGGCCAGTTCGAGGCACAGAAGTCGGCCACGCGCCGCATCGCGCTGCTGGCCGTGCTGTCGGTCGCCGGCGTGTTCGTGGTGCTGCTGTCGCTGTACCCGTCGTGGCGGGTGTGCCTGCAAATCCTGAACGCGGTGCCGACCGCCTTCATCGGCGGCGTGCTGGCCCTGGTCGTCACGAACCAGACGCTGACGGTGGCGAGCCTGGTCGGGTTTGTGTCGCTCGGCGGCATCGCGGTGCGAAACGGCGTCCTGCTGGTGACGCACTACGTGCACCTGATGACCCACGAGGGCATGCCGTTCGCCCCGGAGACGGTGGTGCGCGGCAGCCTGGAGCGGCTGGCGCCGGTGCTGATGACGGCGCTCACGGCCGGCATCGCGCTGGTGCCGCTGGTGGTGGGCGGGAAGAAGCCGGGGCTGGAGATCCTGTACCCCGTTTCGACGGTGATCCTGGGCGGGCTGGTGACCTCGACGTTCTGCGAGTTCCTGATCCACCCCGGGCTGTTCTGGACGTTCACCGGCAAGGACGCCGGGCGACTGAAGTGACCGCCGCGCGGCGGTGCAACCCCAACGGAGGCAACGATGTTCAACTGGAAACCCCTGGCGGTCGCGCTGCTCGGCTGCGCCCTGGTGGTCGGCTGCGGGCAGCCGGCGGCGCCGTCGAAGGCGGCGCCCGAGAAGAAGGGCGGCGACGACGACCCCCACGAGCACGGCGAGGGGCCGCACGGCGGCACCATCATCGACATCGCGGGCGTCCACGCCGAGTTCACCGTGGACCACAAGGCGAAGTCGGCGACGGTGTACATCCTGGACGGCAAGAAGGCGAAGAAGGCCGAGCCGATCGCGGCGGCGGCGCTGACGATCAGCGTGAAGAGCCCGGCGTTCCAGGTGGACGCGAAGGCCAGCCCCGAGGCCGGCGACCCGGCCGGGAAGGCGTCGCGGTTCGTGGCCGTCCACGACAACTTCGGCAAGGAGCAGGAGTTCGCCGGCACCCTGACGGTGACGCTCGACGGCAAGCAGTACAACGAGGACTTCAAGGAGGAGCCGCACGACCACGACAAGAAGAAGTAGGGTTTCCGCCGCTCGCGGCGGTGCACCGCCGCGAGCGGCGTAACATGATCTTCATGCGCCCCCCTGTTACGATTCCGCCGCCGGGTCGTCTTCCCGGCGACCCCCGCCGCGCCCCCGGCAGGCCGTGGTGATGCCGACCGGACGAGCGAGCCGTGCCCCGGACCCGGGCGCCGCCCGGCGGGCGGAGTTCGAGGCGCTGCACGCGCGGCTCGGCCGTGAGGTCTGGGCCATCGCCTACGCCCGCTGGACCGACCCCGACCTGGCCCTCGACGTGACCCAGGAGGCGTTCCTCCGGCTGTGGAAGCAGTGGGAGGCCGGCGAGACGATCGAGAACCCGCGGGCCTGGCTGCTGCGCGTGGCGCGCAACCTGGCCGAGGACCACGCCAAGAGCGCGTTCCGCCGCAACGGCACCCAGCCGCCGGAACTCCTCAACGGCGTGCGGTCGGCGCAGCCTACCCCCGCCGAGGCGCTGGAGCGTGAGGAACTGTTCGCGAGGATTCGCGCCGAGCTTGAAGGCTTGCCCCCGGCCGACCGCGACATCCTGACGCTCCGCTACGCCCTCGACTACGACGCGACGAAGATCGCCGAGTTGCTGGGCGTGGCGGTGACGGCGGTTCACATGCGCCTGAGCCGGGCGCGGCAGCGGCTCGCCGACAAGCTCGGCCCCCTGGACGGCTACACCCCCGCGAGCGGGACGCACACATGACGCGAACCCCACCCCCGACGGACGGCCTCGACGCGGCGCTGTCCGACTTCTTCCGCAGCGAGATGCCGAAGCCGTGGCCGGCCGCCCCGGCGCTGGCGACGGTACCGACGCGCCGCGACCCCGGCCGCCGGGCGCGACTGACGCTGGCCGCGTCGGTGGCTTTGCTGGCCGCCGGGTGTTGGCTACTGTCGGGCGGCGGCGGCGGCGGCCCGGCCGGCGGCGCGAAGCCGGGCGCTCCGGCGGACGTGCTGCAGAACGCGACCGCCCGCCACCCGGCGGCGACGGACAAGGCGAAGGCGAAGGCCGCCGCGACCACGGACCCGATGAACGGCTTCCCGCAGGGCGCGCTGCCGATGCCGTGAGCGTGTTGTTAGGCCGGGGCGCAAGCCCCGTCGGGGTCTGATCCCGACGGGGCTTGCGCCCCGGCCTAACGGCTTGAAAGCCGTCGCGCCGCAAGGCCCAGCGCCGCGACGGTGAAGATGAGCGGGTACAGCTTCTCGAAGTACCACAGCTTGGCGAAGTAGAACCCGATCGGGCTCGCCTCGCGGAACCGGCCCGTCTCCACGGCGTCCACCAGCCACGCCAGCCCGCGCCCGACGGCTTCCGCGTCCGGCTCCAGATCGACCAGCACCTCGACCGCCACCGCCGTCTCCTCGACGCTCGACGGACACCCGGCCGCGCCGCCCCAGCCGCCGTCGGCGTTCTGAACGCTCCGCAGGTAAGTGACACCGCGTTGACACTCGGGGGCGTCGGCGCGGCCGAGGTCGCGGTATGCGGCGAGGACGCGGGCGGTGCCGTAGACGGGGTTGATGTCGTCCGGCGCGTGCTGGTTGCCGAACCACAGCGGCAGCCAGCTGCCGTCCGTCCCCTGGTGGTCGGACAGATAATGAACCCCGCACGCCAGCGCCATACACTCCCGCTTCTCGTACGGCGGGGATGGGGGCCGGATCGCGGCGATGGCCCGGATGGCGTGTGCGGTGAGGTCGGACCCGCTGCGGTCGAACGGGAGCTTTCCCCAGCCCCGGCAGAACGTCGGAAACCCCCAGTCAGAGTTCCACACACCGAGCATCCAGCGGACCCCGGAGCGCATCTCAGCGGTCACCTGACCCGTAAGGTGTTTCACTGCAAGCACCGCGCCCGGGGTGTCGTCGCAGTCAGGGACGCCGCCCGGGAGATCGGTCCAGGCCCAGCCGCCGGGGTCGGCGCCGGTGTACGGGTGACGCTCCGTGTACTGCTGATTCAGCAGCCAATTGTAAATCGCGTCGCGCGAGTCGAGCGCGTCCAGGTCGTCGGCCGCGGCCAGGGCGTTCACGCTCAGCGTCGTCACCCACGTCGCCAGGTTGGTGTCGATCGGCCAGCTGCCGTCAGGGCGAACGGAGGATACCAGGAAGCGGACGCCCTCCGTGACGACGGAAGAAACAGCCGGCTGACGCCGGCCGCTCGCCGTGCCCATCAGCGCCATCACCACGAAGCTCGTCAGTGGCGTCGCTTCGAGGTAGCCGCCGCTCGACGGCTGGATGCGGCGCAGCACCGCGAGGCTGCGGCCGCGCGCCAGCCAACGAACCACGTTCCGCAGCGGGTTCCACGACCGGCGGTTGGCGTGGACGCACTGGCCGATGGCGACCAGCGCCGGCAGCGCGTAGCTGACCACCGGCAGCCGGGCGAACCGGTACCAGCTCTGCGGCAGGCACGCCAGCTCGAACGGCAGCCGCGGCACCTCCGCCCACGGCACCAGCCCCGCCAGCGCGCACGCCATCAGGATCGGCACCGAGAACGTGCGGTCCGTCCCGTACCGCCGGCGGATCGCCTCGGCGCGCTCCGCCGGGGTGGTGCCGGCGTGCGCCGTCAGGTACGCCTCGACGCGGCGGAGGGTGTCGGGGAGGTCGGCCGCGACCAGCGCCAGGGCGGCGCGGCAGAGCATCGTCGTGGAGATGTTCGAGAACGACTTGGTGGTGTCGCCCCAGCCGCCGTCGGGGTTCTGGTGGTCGGCGAGCCAGCGGACGCCGCCGGCGACGAGGGCGCGGTGGGCGGGCGCGTCGGCGAGGTGCAGCGCCATCACCGCGGTGGCAGTCGAGAGGGCGGACGTGGACAGCTCGCCGACCCAGTGCCCGGCGGGGACGCGCTCAGCGAGGAGGGCGTCGCGGGCGGCGGCGTAGGCGGCGCGGAGGCGGGCGGGGTCGGTCATGCGTCGTCGTCGAGCGCTGGGCCGAGGTTGCGCTCCGCCCGTACGATCACCTGGATCTCGGAGGTCGTTCCGTCGAACACGTAGATGACCCGGAACGGCCCGACGATCCACTCCCGCAGCCCGTCATTCCCGCCATCCTCGACGGGGGCGCCGAGCTCGGGGGTGGATTCGATTCGGCCGACGGCCGCACGGATGCGGGCGGCCCACTTCCGGGCGGTAGCGGGCGAGGCTACCCGGCGGAGGCGGGTTACGACCCGGCGGAGGTCGGAGTTGGCCCGGTCGGTCCAGGTGACTCGAGCCATTCGTCCAACTCCTTCATCACCTGATCGTTCGTGTACACCCGGCCGGCGGCCGAATCGGCAGCCGCCTGTGCGAGCCGGAGCCGGAGGCCGACGAGATAGGCGATCTTCTCCCACGTCGCGTCGTCGGGAAGCTTCTGGATCAGCGCCAGGGCGGCGGCCTTCGCGGTGCTCATGCGGTCCTCCTCACCCCACTATAACCCGAGAGCGTCCAGGTCATCTACGAGCTTGTCCAGGTCGTCCTTCGGGGCCGCGGGGCGGTCGGCCTGGCGCTTCGCCAGCCCCACCGCCGCCCCCACCGCGCTCCGACCGTCGTTCAGCAGCTCGCGGTCGCGCTCGGCCACGGCCGTGTTCACCGCGTCGCCGGCGTCGCCGCCGAACAGCCGGCTCAGGTCGATCTTCAGCCCGCCGACGGCGCCCGTCTCGGCCCCCGCGATCGCCGCCGACTTGTACTCGGGGAAGATGATCGCCTGCTGCGGGCACACCCGGCTGCACGCCGGGCAGCCCTTCTTGCACTGGTCCTGGTTCTCCGTCACGATCCGTTCCAGGCTGTCCACCCCGTACACGCCGAACAGGCAGAAATCCAGGCACTCCAGGCAGTTCGTGCAGCGGCTGTAGTCGATCACCGGGTACCAGCGGCGGTTCGCCGGCGCCAGCAGCGCCTCGGGGGTGAATGCGGCGAACGCGGGCGGCACCTCGGGCGCCGGGTTCGACACCGCCAGCCCCAGTTGCAGGATCGCGGGGCTGTTGGCGGCCTTCTCCCGGGTCTTCGCGTCGCGGCGGTCGCGGCACTCGGCGGCGATGCGGCGCACCTCCGCCACGAACGGCTCGGCCCGGTTGGCGTCGCGCAGGTCGAGGGTGTAGATGTGCCGGTCCGGGAGCGTCCCCGCGGCGCCGATCGCCGCCGGCTTCTCGGCCGCGGGCTCGGCGGGGGTGTCGTCCTCGTCGTCGTCCGCGGGCGGCTTCAGCTGCGTCTCGCCGAAGTGGCCCTGGATGCCGTCGCGGTCGAGGAGCCAGAACGCGGCGCGGGGGTACAGCCAGCTCAGCACGACGAGGTCGCCGCGGACGGCGCCGAGGAACAGCCGGCCGGTGTGGTCCGGGCCGAGGTCGTACAGGTTCGGCACGACCGACACTTCGAGCCCGGGTTCCATCAAGAGCGCGGCGACGACACTCTCCTCGAGCGCGCGCTTGGCCGGGTGCTTCCCGGGTGCCTGGGAGACGACGACGGTCAGACGGGTCATGCGGACGGCTCCGGCGGCCGGAGGGGGGGTGGGCTCCCCACTAGTATAACGGACGCCGTCGCCCCGCAATCCCCAGAGGGTTCCCGATGCTCCGTCCGCTCGCCGCCGCCGCCCTGGTCGCCGCCGTCGTCGCCACCGCCGGGGCGCAGGACCCGCCGGCCAAGGCGAAGGGCGGCCCGCTGATCGGCCACATGGTGTACTTCAAGCTGAAGGACGGGTCGGCGGCCGGGCGGCAGAAGTTGGTGGACGCCTGCGACAAGTACCTGGCGGCGCACGACGGCGTGGTGTTCTACTCGGCCGGCCCGATCGCGGCGGAGTTCAAGCGGGACGTGAACGTGACGGACTGGGACGTGGCGCTGCACCTGGTGTTCGCCGACAAGGCCGCCCACGACCGCTACCAGGACCACCCCGACCACGTGAAGTTCATCGAGGAGAACAAGGCCGACTGGGCCGCGGTGCGGGTGTTCGACTCGGCGCTGAAGTCGGCCAAGGGCGGCAAGAAGGGCGCGAAAAAGGACGGGAAGTGATTCGGTCGCCGCTTGCGGCTTCGCGTCGCCCGGCGCGAAGCCGCAAGCGACGGAGTTGTGGCGACCGGCGACGGCGCCGGCGGGAGTGACCTTCCCGCCTGTGCCGAGCCTGCCGTCGGTCCGCGAAATCTCGGCGTTCTTGGAAGCGTTCTCCCAATTACGGACATTGCCACACATGATTAAGGTGGACGGCACGGGCCTGCTCAGCACCTCGTCGACGAGGTGCGGGTGGTGCCGGTAGGTGAAGCGCCGGGCTTGAGGCGAACCGGGGAAAGCTTGCCGGTCCGGCGGAGTCGGCGGGCGCACGGGAAGCCGAACCCGCGTGCCGAAACCGGGTGTCGCGTCCGGCGCAAGGGTGCCCGGTGGCGCGTCGGGGAAGTGCGAAGCGGGATTCGGCACACGGTTTCCTTCAAGCCGCGCGGGCTTGAGCGGATCGTGTGAACCCCGGGGCGGAAAACGGGTTCCGGCGACCGCGCGATTCGCCCGCCGCGCGCCTTCGGGGCGACTCGCCCGTCGGACGCGTCCGCGAAAAGGAACGTCACACGGGTGGCGGAAATCGGTGTCGAGTTCGTGGCGACTCCGACGATGAGAGGGGCGTAGAATGGGCCGCGGGTCACTGAACGGGTGAACCGTATCCCGGGCGGCGGAGCCGCTGAGGTAAGCCGCCCGTGCCGGACCGGGGGAGAACGGCCCCTGCCCGACACGCCGAACGACGGCCGCGACCCCCGCAACCGGGCCGCGGCCCCAGACGAGAGACCCATGCGAGACGCACCCCAGTGTAACTGGCGGCGGTGGCGGGTGGCACCGGTTGAGGGACCGGCCACCCCGTCGCCCGCCCCCCGGTTCGCCCGCCGGACGACCACCATGACCGCGACGTTGCCCGCCGACGGCATCCGCCACGACCTCGTAGCCCGCGTCCGGGCCGAGATCGCCGCCGGCACCTACGACACCGACGAGCGCTGGCTCGTCGCCGAAGAGGCGCTGATGCGCCGCGCTTCGGCGAAATGACGAATGACGAATGACGAATGACGAGGCTTTCGTCATTCGTCATTCGTCATTCGTCATTCGGCCGCGGCGGTTATAATGCCCCGGGTTGCCCCGCGGTCCCGGAGGCCGAGCCGTGTCGCTGCAGTCGGTGTCGGTGTCGCAGAGCCCGGAGGCGCGGTTCCGCGAGTACCTCGCCAGCCGGCCGGAGCCGAAGCGGTTCACCACCCAGCACCGCGAGCTGCTCGACCACATCTTCGCGCGGCACAAGCACTTCGACGCCAACGAACTCCTCGACGACCTGAAGGCCGCCGGCAGCGAGGTCAGCCGGGCGACCGTGTACCGCACCCTCACCCTGTTCGTGGACGCGGGCCTGCTGAAGCGGATCGAGGTCGGCAACCGCACCGTGTTCGACCACGACTACGGCTACCCGGCGCACGACCACTTCGTGTGCGAGGCGTGCGGCACGATGATCGAGTTCGCGCACCCGCGGCTGGACGAGGTGCTGAAGGAGGCCGCGGCCGCGAACCAGTTCCGGGCGACGGCGCACAGCCTGGTGATCCGCGGCACCTGCGCCGCCTGCGACCAGGCCCGCGCGGCGCGGCGGCGGCTGGTGATGTGACGGGTGTAATTGGTAATTTGTCAGTTGTAATTTGGGTGGCTTCCCGACCTGATAACGTGAATGGTGAACGGGTCAGGCGAACCCGGCGGGTGCCGACCAAATTGCAACTGACAAATTACCAATTGCAAAGCGGATGAACCGCACCCCGGTCCTGTTCCTGAACGTGCTGGTGGTCGCCACCTGCGGGCTCGTCTACGAGCTCCTCGCCGGCACCCTCGCCAGCTACCTCCTCGGCGACTCCGTCACGCAGTTCTCACTCGTCATCGGCATCTACCTGTCGGCGCTGGGCGTCGGCGCCTGGCTCAGCGGGTTCGTCGGCGACAACACCGCCCGCGTCTTCGTCGAGGTCGAGCTCGGCGTCGCGCTGATCGGCGGGGCCAGCGGGCCGCTGCTGTTCGTCGCCTACGGGCAGATCGGCGCCTTTCAGCTGTTCCTGTACGGCACCGTGTTCCTCATCGGCGTGCTGGTCGGCCTCGAACTGCCGCTGCTGATGCGGATCGTGAAGGACGAACTCGAGTTCAAGGAGCTGGTGGCGCGGGTGCTGGCGTTCGACTACCTCGGGGCGCTGTTCGCGTCGGTGCTGTTCCCCATCCTGCTGGTGCCGAAGCTCGGGTTGGTCCGCACGTCGCTGGTGTTCGGCATCCTGAACGCCGTCGTCGGCCTGTGGGCGACGTGGCTGCTGCTGCCGCTGCTGCCGCGCGGCGTGTTCGGCCTCCGCGCCCGCGGCGTTCTCGTCATCGCGCTCCTCACCATCGCGCTGGTGAAGGCCGACGCCCTCTCCACGTTCGCCGAGGCGCAGCTGTACACGGACGAGGTGGTGTACGCGAAGACGAGCCCGTACCAGCGCATCGTCGTGACCAACGGCCGGGCCGGGTTCAACCTGTACCTGAACGGCCACCTCCAGTTCGCGTCCGCCGACGAGTACCGCTATCACGAGGCGCTCGTCCACCCGCCGCTGGCGCTCCACGGCGCCCCGCGGCGCGTCCTCATCCTCGGCGGCGGCGACGGGCTGGCGCTCCGCGAGGTGCTGCGCTGGCCGAGTGTCACCGCGGTGACACTGGTCGATCTCGACCCCGCGATGACGGGCCTGTCCGACGCGTACCCGCCGCTGGCGCGGCTGAACGGCAACGCCTTCGCCGACCCGCGGGTGACGGTGGTGAACCGCGACGCCTTCCTGTGGGTGGACGAGCGCGACGAGCCCTACGACGCGGCGGTGGTGGACTTCCCGGACCCGTCGAACTACTCGGTGGGGAAGCTGTACACGACGCTGTTCTACCGCAAGCTGACGGCCCGGCTGGCGCCGGGGGCGGCGGTGTCGGTGCAGTGTACGTCGCCGCTGTTCGCACGGACCTCGTACTGGTGCGTGGTGCGGACGCTCGAAGCCGCGGGGTACGCGGTGCGGCCGTACCACGCGGCGGTGCCGTCGTTCGGGGTGTGGGGCTTCGCGCTGTGCCGCCGCGAGCCCTTCGCGGTGCCGACGACGGCGCCCGGCGGGCTGCGCTTCCTGACGCCGGCGGTGCTGCCGGGGCTGTTCGAGCTGCCGCCGGACCTGGGGCCGCTGCCTGTGGAGGTGAACCGGCTCGACAACCAGGTGCTCGTGCGCTACCACGAGACCGACTGGCGGACGTACGAGAAGTGACCGCGGCTCGGGGCTTCGCCGCTCGCGGCTTCGCGCTGCCTAGCGCCAAGCCGCGAGCGGCAACGTAACCACTCGCGTCACGGCCCCGCGGCGAAGTTGTAGCGGTACGCCGCCGCGCCCGGCGCCTCGGCCACCCGCCCGCCGCGGCCCAGCCCCTCGGCGTAGGCCGTCACCACCGACTCCTCGTTCTGGTGCCGGTGGCCAGGCCATTCACGGTGTGAGACTCACGGATTCCGGCTGACTTTCGCCTGACGGGTCTTCTTCCCCTCGTCGAGCAACCGGGCCGTGGAAACATGTGGGCTCTTGTCCTTGATCCGTCGGGTCGCCGTCCTCGTCGGCTTCCGGGGCGGCGCTTTCTTGATCCTCCCAAGGTCGACCTTGCCCGCCCACTCGCGGAGGTGGCCGGCCAACTCCGGGCTGGGCATCGGACCGAACGCCTCCCATTCCGACGCGGGCAGGGCGATCATCATCCCCGCGTACACCATCGCCCACTCCAGCGCCAGGTAATACCCCGACACCTCCTCCTGCACCTTCTTCTCACCATGCACCGCCCGCAGGGCCGCCTTCAGTACGGCCAGCACGTTGTACGCGGCCACCGCCACGCAGAACCCGAACAGCGCGGCCCTGGGGTACCCCAGGGTGTTCACCTCACAGTTCAAGGCGACTGTCAACTCGTGGAAGGCCCCCTCGATCTTCCACCGCTTGAGGTAGATCTCGGCCACCTTCTTGGCCGGCACCTTCGCCGGCAGGTTGGTCAGGATCTCCACCTCCGCGTCCCCGTCCGCGGTCGGCGCCCGCAGCCGCACCCGCACCTGCCGCAGGCGCACCAACCGCGCCCCACCCCAGCAGACCCAGACCCGCCGCTCGCCCACCCAGCCCCGGTCCGTCGCGACCTCGGCCCCGTACCCGGCTTCGGCCTCGACGCTCAGGTTCCCGTGGCGTCGGATGACGACGTAGGCCCGCCGGGCGGCCACCTCACACAGGAACTCCGCCGTGCAGAAGTTGCGGTCCGCGACCCACACGTCCCGCTCCCGCACCAGCGGCACAATCTGGTCGATCAGCGCCCGCTCCTGGGTGTGGGCGTCCTCGCACGGGACGATGTCGGTGACCAGCATCAGGGCCGGGTCGAGCACGACCAAACTCTGCCCGGGCAAGGGGCCGGCGGTGTGCCCCCGGGTGACGCCCAGCCGCCGCTGGGTGGCGGCCAGGTGGTTGCCGTCGAGGACCCGCACCCGGTAGCCCGGCAGCAGGCTCTTGCACCCCCCGCCCAGCGCGGTGATCAGCCCCTCGCACCGGCCCGACACGTGCGCGACCAGCCCCGCGGACACGCCCGTCTCGATGTTCCGGAGCTTGTCGTAGACGCACTTGAGGGTGACCGGGACGCGGTCCCGCAGGTGCCGGTAGGCGGCCTGGACGTGGAGGGCCTTGCCGCCGACCACCAGGGTCATCAGATCGACCGTCGTGGAGAACAGCAACTCCCGGGTGTACCCGCGCTCGGCGGTCCGGTCGAACAGCGCGTCGAGGGCCGAGGCCGAGAGGGCGTGCTCGATGGTCGCCCGGGACATCACGCTGAGCGGGCTCTCCTCTAGGAACCGCTCGAAGACCCCACCGAACAGCATGGGCGCGCCCTCTCCCTGGCTTGGCCAAGTCCCTGCCAGCGGACGGCTTACGACCGGGATGCGTCACCGTGAATGGCCTGGTGCCGGTGGCTGAACACCAGCCACACCCGCGCGGCCCCCTTCAGCTCCGCCAACTGCGTGCGGTACTCCAGGCGGTTCGCCCGGGCCTCGGTGCCGAGAGTCACGGCCTCGGCGGGGAACGGGTTGTCGCGGGTGTAGTGGAGGAACGCCGGCACCGCGCCGTAGTAGACGTACACCTTGTCGCCCGGCCGCAGTTCCGCCCGCACGGCGTCGAGCACGGGTCGCAACTGCTCCTCGCGCATCGGCCGCTTCGTCCCCTGGTACGCCTCCAGCGCCGGGGCCGCGACCAGTACGCCGAGCAGCGCCGCCGCCGCGAACGCCTGTTTCGGTCGCAGCGCCGCCGCGACCGCGTGGGCACCGTACCCCACGCCCAGAACCATCAACGGCACCAGGAACAGCAGCAGCCGGCCGGCGAACGGGTAGGCGTGCAGCCCGGACGCCAGCAGCGCCAACAGGCCCGGCAGCGCCACCGCCACGGCCACCGGCCAGCGGTCGCGCGCCAGGTTCCACAGGCCGACGGCGAAGAACACCGCCGCCAGCCCGCCGGCGCGGACCTCACTTCCCGCCAGCCCGCCGGGCATCGAGAACGGGCCGAAGTAGTGCTCGGCCAGCCACGCCAGGTCGCCCGCGTTCCGCGGCGGCAGCGGCAGGAAGTGGCCGGCCCAGTAGCCCATCAGGTAGTCGTTCCCGCGCAGGTGCCGGGTGAACAGCACGTAGCACGCCGCGAAGCTGACGAGCCACACCGCGGACGTGACCGCCGCGGCGAGGAAGCGACGCCGGTCGCGCTTCACCGCGGCGTCGGCCATCAGCGCGACGCCGATGCCGCCGAGGACGAACGCGGCCGGGTGCGAGCACCACACGGCGGCGGCGCCGGACGCCGCCAGCACGGCCCACCGGCGCGCGCCGCCGTGCCCGGTCAGCAGGCCGGCGGCGGCGGCGAACAGGCCGACGGTCAGCGCCGCGTCGGTGGCGTACTGCTTGCACTCGGCCGAGTAGCTGACCATCACCGGCGACAGCGCCAGCAGCGCGACCGCCAGCAGCGCCGCCGGCCGCGGCAGGAGCCGCGGCGCCACCCACGCCAGCCCCGCCAGCCCGAGCAGCGACGCGACGAACGGCAACAGCCGCAGCGCCCACTCGCTCGCGCCGAGTTGCGCGATGACGGCCTTCATCGCCAGCAGGAAGCCGACGGGGGCGCCCTGGTTCCAGTCGAGCGGCTTCAGCAGCCCGGCGGCGTCGCGCTCGACGAGGTTGAGCGCCAGCATCGACTCGTCGATCCACAGGTCGCGGCCGCCGCCGAGGGCCGCGGCGCGCAAGCCCACGCCGACGAGGAGCACGGCCGCGACCGCGGCGGGGCCGGTCCAGTTCGTGCGGCGGACGGGTGCGGGAACGGTGACGACGACCGGGGCGCGGACGGGGTCGAGGCGGTTGTGGACGGACGACGGGGCGGGTACGGCCTCGGTGGGTCGCATGTGCGGCGGCTCCGGGTGCGGCGGGCGGCCCGGGAGCGTATCACCGCGGCGCGCGGCCGGTCAACCCCGCTACTTGCCGCGCTTCAGGAACTCGCGCTCGATGAACGTCGTGTCCACCTCGCCGGCGATGAACTCGGGGCACTCGAAGATGCGGCGGTGGATCGGCAGCGTCGTGTGGATCCCCTCCACCACGAACTCCCGCAGCGCCCGCCGCATCACCGCGAACGCCTCGGCCCGCGTCGGCTGGTACACCAGCAGCTTCGCCACCATCGAGTCGTAGTTCGGCGGCACCCGGTAGCCGGTCACCACGTGCGTGTCGAGCCGCACGCCGGGGCCGCCCGGCGGCCGCCACGTCGTCACCACGCCGGGGCTCGGCTGGAAGTCCTTGTCCACGTTCTCGGCGTTCACCCGCACCTCGATCGCCGCCCCGCGGTGCACGATGTCCTTCTGCTCGAACGGCAGCTTCTCGCCGGCCGCGACGCGGATCTGCTCGCGGATCAGGTCCACGCCGGTGACGAGCTCCGTGACCGGGTGCTCGACCTGGATGCGGGCGTTCACCTCGATGAAGTAGAACTTGTGGTCGCGGTCCACGAGGAACTCGCAGGTGCCGGCCGAGTAGTACCCGGCGGCCTTCGCCAGCCGCACCGCCGACTCGCACATGGCGATGCGGACCTTGTCCGGCAGGTTCGGCGCCGGCGACTCCTCGACCAGCTTCTGGTGGCGGCGCTGCAGCGTGCAGTCGCGCTCGAACAGGTGGACGACGTTGCCGTGCTTGTCGCCGAGCAACTGCACCTCGACGTGCCGCGGGCGGTCCAGGTACTTCTCCAGGAAGACGCTGCCGTCCTTGAACGCCGCCTCGGCCTCGGTGCGGGCGGCCGACAGCCCCTTCACGAGGCCGTCGTCGTCCCACGCCTGCCGCATCCCCTTGCCGCCGCCGCCGGCCGACGCCTTGATGAGGACCGGGTAGCCGACCTTGCGGGCGAAGTCGAGCGCCTCCTTCTCGGACTCGACGAGCCCGTCGCTGCCGGGCACCGTCGGCACGTTCGCGGCCTTGGCCACTTCCTTCGAGCGGGCCTTGTCGCCGAGCTTGTTCATGGCCTCGGCGGACGGGCCGATGAACTCGAAGCCGTTCTCGCGGCACATCTGCGCGAACCGGCTGTTCTCGCTGAGGAAGCCGAACCCGGGGTGGATGGCGTCGGCGTCCACGCCCTCGGCCGCGGCGATGATGCGCGGCATCTTCAGGTAGCTCTCGGTGGCGACGGCCGGGCCGATGCACACCGCCTGGTCGGCGAGCTTGAGGTAGGGGGCGTCCTTGTCGGCCTCGGAGTAGACGACGGCGACCTCGACCCCGAGGTCGCGGCAGGCGCGGATCACGCGGAGGGCGATCTCACCCCGGTTGGCGACGAGCACTTTGCGGAACATGAAGGGGGCGTCCTCGGGGGGCCGGCGAGCGGCCCGCGTGAGCGGGCTGTTGCGGAGGCGCATGGTGGCGGGGAGGAACAGCCCGCTCACGCGGGCCGCTCGCCGCCCTCACCCCGGGTCCACCCGGAACAGGACGGTGTTGAAGTCCACGAAGTCCTCGTTCTTGGCGACGACCTCGGTGACGGTGCCGCTGACGCCGGCCTTGATCTCGTTGTTCACCTTCATGGCCATGACGATGCAGACGGTGGTGTCCGGGGTGACCCGGCTGCCGACCTTCACGAACTCCGGCTTGTCCGGCGCCGGGCGGGTGTAGAACGTGCCGATCAGCTCCGACTTGATCTCCAGCCCCTTCTTGGCGGCGGGGGCGGCGTGCGGCGGCGGGCTCGCGGGGGCGTGAGCCGCCGGGGCGGGGGCCGGCGCGTGGGCGGCGTGGACCGGCGCCGCGACCATCACCGGCGCGTCGCCGCCCTTGCGGAGGCGGATGCGCTGGTCGGCTTCCTTCAGGTCGATCTCGCTGAGCTCGTGTTCCGACATCAGCTTGAGCAAGTATTCGACGGTCTTCACGTCGAACGGCCGGGGGGCGTCCCGTTTGTCGTCGGCCACAGCGGACCCTCGTCAGGCGACCCCCCGGAGGGCCGGGGGTGAGAGGGAGTGTTTTAGGTGCGGGGGTGCAGAGGTGAAGGGGCCGGGTCGTAGAACGAGCCTGGCCCGCAATTTGCCTTCGGCCCGTCACCCATGACCCTCGCCCCTCCCGACCTCGCCGTCGTCGCCGCGTACCTCGTCGGCATGACGCTCTTCGGCGTCTGGTTCACGACGGCGCAGAAAGACCTGCGCACCTACTTCGTCGGCGACCGCGACGTGGGCTGGGTGCTCGTGCTGGTGTCGATCGTGGCGACGGAGACGAGCGCCGTCACCTTTCTGAGCGTGCCGGGGCTGGCGTTCAAGCCGGACGGCGGCGACCTGACGTTCCTGCAACTGGCGTTCGGCTACGTCGTCGGCCGGGTGCTGGTGGCGTGGCTACTGCTGCCGCAGTACATGAGCGGCGACCTGTTCAGCGCCTACGAGGTACTCAAGCAGCGCTTCGGCCCCGGCGTGCAGCGCGTGGCGAGCGGCCTGTTCCTCGTCACCCGCACCGTCGCCGACGGCCTGCGCCTGTACCTCACGGCGCTGCTGCTGCAATACGTCGATCTGGGCCGGTTCATCGGCGTGGAATGGGGCGTGGGGCCGGCGATCGTGACGGTCGGCGTGGTGACGGTGGTGTACACGTACCTCGGCGGCATGAAGGCGGTGATCTGGACCGACCTGATTCAATTCGTGGTGAAGGTGGCCGGGGCGGCGCTGGCCGGCGTCTTCGTGCTGAAGCTGCTGCCGGGCGGGTGGGACGAGTTCGTGAGCGCCGGCGCCGCGGCGGGCAAGTTCAAGCTGATCGAGCCCGCGTTCGACCGCACGGTGGCCTTCAACATCTGGGCCGGCGTCATCGGCGGGGCCGTGTTTTCGATGGCGAGCCACGGCGCCGACCAGCTGATGGTGCAGCGCTACCTGTGCGCCCGCTCGCTGGGCCAGGCCCGGCTGGCGCTGGTGCTGAGCGGCTTCACCGTGCTGGTGCAGTTCCTCCTCTTCCTGTTGGTCGGCGTCGGGCTGTTCGTCCTGATGCGGGCCGACCTGTTCCCGGAGGCGGTGGGGCGGCGGCCGGACGAGGTGTTCGGCCTGTTCATCGTGACGCGGCTGCCGACGGGCGTGGCCGGGGTGCTGGTGGCGGCGGTTCTAGCGGCGGCGATGAGCACGCTGTCGTCGTCGCTGAACAGCTCGGCGAACGCGGTGGTGACGGACTTCGTGCGGCCGCTGCGGCCGAACCGGTCGGAGCGCGAGAACGTGCTTCTGTCGCGGCTGCTGACGGCGGTGTGGGGCGTGGCCCAAATGGCTGTGGCGTTCGCGGCGTACCGGCTGAACGAGGACAAGAGCGTCGTCGAGCGGGTGCTGGCGGTGGCGGGCTTCACGACGGGGCTGCTGCTGGGGCTGTTCCTGTTGGGGAGCCTGAAGAAGCCGCCGCGGTCGGGTGCGGCGCTGGTCGGGATGCTGTGCGGGTTCGCCGCAGTGCTGGCCGCGTGGCTGCCGTCGGTGTGGGGGCCGCCGGTGCTGGCGTGGCCGTGGTTCGCGCCGCTCGGCGCGGGGACGACGGTGCTCGTGGCGCTCGGGTTGGAATGGGTGACGGCGGAATGACGAACCCGTGACGGCCTCGCCCCGGGATTCATCCGCCCTTCATCCTCCATCCTGCATCCTTCCCCGAGGCGGCACGTCGGTTGCTTCCCCGTGGCGGCATTCGGACCAACACGCTACCATGCCGGGAACCGACGCCCCCGGTTGCTCTCCGCCTATGGACCACCTCCAGACCGAAGCCCGCAACCCCGCGTCGGCCGGGCTCGACGAGCTCTCGGCCTACCAGTTCGTGCGCCTCATGGCCGCCGAGGACGCGAAAGCCGTTGCGGCCGTGGAGTCGCAGGCCGCCGCCATCGCCCGCGCCGTCGAGGTCGTGGCCGAGCGGATGAAGGCCGGCGGGCGGCTGGTGTACGTCGGCGCCGGCACGTCGGGCCGGCTCGGCGTGCTGGACGCCAGCGAGTGCCCGCCCACGTTCAACGCCCCGCCGGGCCTCGTCGTCGGCGTCATCGCCGGCGGCCACACGGCGCTGACCCGCGCCGTGGAAGGCGCCGAGGATCATCCCGAGGCCGCCGCGACGGACCTGACCGCGGTGCAGCTCTCCGCCGCCGACGTGCTCGTCGGCATCGCCACCAGCGGCCGCACGCCGTACGTGCTGGGCGCGGTCGAGTACGCCCGCAAGCTCGGGGCGTTCACCGTCGGCCTGTCGTGCAACCCGGACTCGGAGCTAATCCCGAGGGTCGATCTGGCGATCACGCCGGTGGTCGGGCCGGAGGTGCTCAGCGGCAGCACGCGGCTGAAGGCCGGCACGGCGACGAAGCTGGTGCTGAACATGCTCAGCACCGGGGTGATGGTGCGGCTCGGCAAGACGTTCGGCAACCTGATGGTGGACCTGCGGGCGACCAACGCCAAGCTCCGCTACCGCACCAACCGCATCGTCCGCGAGGCGACCGGCCTCGACCCGGACGCCGCCGCCGCACTGCTGACGCGCTGCGACGGCGAGCTCAAGACGGCCCTCGTGGCCCAGCTCGCGGGGCTGTCGCCGGACGGAGCCCGCGCCCGCCTCTCCGCCGTCGGCGGGTGGGTGCGCGCGGCCGTCGCCGTGAATGGCAAGAACGGCGTACACGCGAACGGCACCGAGGAACTGGTGCTCGGCTTCGACGGCGGCGGCACCCGCACCGTGGCCCTGCTCGCGAGCCGAAACGGCAGTGGCTGGAAGCTCCTGGGCCGCGGCGAGGCCGGCCCGAGCAACCGGCAGGCGGTCGGCACCCCCGCGGCGCTCGCGGCGCTGGACGCGGCCGCCGACGCCGCGTTCGCGTCCGCCGGTCGGCCGCGGAAGGCCGTGCGCGCCGCGGTGCTGGGCCTCGCCGGCGCCGGCCGCGCCGAGGACCGCGAGGTCATCCGCGAGTGGGCCGCGAAGGTTCACCTGGCGCCCGCCGTGGACGTGATCGAGGACGCGGCTCTGCTGCTCGCCGCGGGCACGCCCGACGGCTGGGGCGTGGCGGTGGTGGCGGGCACCGGCTCGATGGCCTACGCCCGCGCCGCCGACGGCCGCACCGCCCGCGCCGGCGGGTGGGGCTACCTCCTCGGCGACGAGGGGAGCGGCTACGCCCTGGCGCTCGCGGGGTTACGGGCCGCCGCCCGCGCCGCCGACGGCCGCGGCCCACGCACGGTGCTGACCGACAAGCTCCTGTCGGCGTTCGGGCTGACGCGGCCCGAGGAGCTGGTCGGCGTCGTGTACCGCGGCTGCGACCGGCCGGCGCTCGCGGCCCTGGCGCCGCTCGTGCTCGACGCCGCCGAACGTTGCCCCGTTGCGGCGGAGCTCGCGACCGCGGCCGTGGCCGAACTGGCGGCGGCGGCGGTGGCGGCGGCCCGACAGCTGGGCTACGGCGCGGCGTTCCCGGTCGCGCTGGCCGGCGGGTTGTTCGAGTCGCGCGCCGACTACCGCGAGCGCTTCCTGGCGGCCCTCGCGGAACAGGGCGTAACGCCGGCGCCGGTCGCCGTGGTGCGCGAACCGGCCGAAGGTGCCGTTCGACTCGCGCTGGCGCTCCGAGCGACCGCTTAACTTCCCACGCCGCTTGCGGCGTTGCACACCGAGCTCACACATGCCACGCCTCGTCTCCGCGGCAGCGGTTGCCGTGTTGCTCGCGCTACCCGCAGCCGCGACTCAGAACGCGCCGCTGCCGCCGCCGCTGAAGCGCGAGTTCCGCGGTGTCTGGGTCGCCACCGTCGGCAACATCGACTGGCCGACCAAACCCGGCCTCCCCGCCGCGCAGCAGAAGGCGGAACTGATTGCCATTCTCGACAAGGCCGCCGAGCTGAAGCTGAACGCGGTGATCTTCCAGGTCCGGCCGATGGCCGACAGCCTGTACCGTTCGGAGCTGGAGCCGTGGTCCGAGTACCTGACCGGCCAACTCGGCACCGATCCCGGCTACGACCCGCTCGCGCTCGCGGTGCAGGAGGCGCACGCCCGCGGGCTCGAACTCCACGCCTGGTTCAACCCGTACCGGGCGCGTCACCCGACCGCCAAATCCGTCGCCCCGCCGACACACGTGACGAAGGCCCGACCCGACCTGGCGCCCGCCTACGGCAAGCACCACTGGATGAACCCGACAAACCCCGAGGTGCAGAAGCGCTCGCTCGACGTCATCCTCGACGTGGTGAAGCGCTACGACGTCGATGGCGTCCACATCGACGACTACTTCTACCCGTACAAGGAGAAGGACGCCGCGGGGAAGGTCATCCCCTTTCCGGACGACGACACCTGGGCCGCGTACCAGAAGGCCGGCGGCAAGCTGGCCCGCGACGACTGGCGGCGCGACGCGGTGAACGCGTTCGTGCGCCGCATGTACGACGGCGTCAAGACGGCGAAGCCGACGGTGCAGGTCGGCATCAGCCCGTTCGGCATCTGGCGGCCGGGCCACCCCGCCGGCATTGCCGGGCTCGACCAGTACGCCGAGCTGTACGCCGACGCCAGGCTGTGGCTCAACGAGGGCTGGGTGGACTACTGGACGCCGCAGCTGTACTGGCCGATCGCCCAGCAGAAGCAGAGCTTCCCCAGGCTGCTCGACTGGTGGGCGGCCGAGAACACGAAGAAGCGGCACCTGTGGCCGGGGCTGTACACCAGCCGCGTGACGGGCGCCGACAAGGGCTGGCCGGCGACCGAGGTCGCCGAGCAGATCGGGCTGACGCGGAAGACCGGCGCGAACGGCGCCGTCCACTTCAGCATGAAGGCGCTGATGAAGAACACCGGCGGCGTCGCGGACGAGCTGAAGCGCGTGTACGCCGAGCCGGCGCTGGTGCCGGAGACGCCGTGGGCCGCGCCGAAGGAGCCGCTGGCGGCGCCGCGGGTGGTCGTGGCCGGGGGGAACATGACGGTGACGTCCGACCCGCCGGCGCGGTTCGTGATCGTGCGGCAGGAGACGGCCGGCGGTTGGACGACGACGGTCACAGCCGGCGGCCCGGGTGCCACGCTGCCGCGACGGGTGGGGCGGGTGCTCGTCAGCGTTCAAGACCAGGCCGGGCGGCTGAGCCCGGCGGTCGAGGCGCCGCGGCGGTAGGGCGGGGGGTTACTTCGCCTTCGGCGCGGCGCGGAACTCGTCGGCCGTCATCGTCTTTACCGTCCCGTCCTGGAGCAGGACGCTCCCGCCCTCGGTCTCGGCCTTCTTCTCGTACGCCAGCACCCCGCCGGCCGCCTGCCCGGCGGCGACGGCGCCCTCCTCGGCGGGCTTCACGCCCCACACGGCGGTCACGTCGCCGGCCTTCAGCGCCCGCACCCCGACCGGGAACGTCGCCTCGTACGCGGCCAGTTCGGCGGCGGTCGGGGCGGCCTTCTTCCCCTTCGCGGCGTGGGCGGCGGCGATCCCGCCGACCTCGCGGAGTTCGTCGGCGCGGGTCGGGTTGCCGTCGCCCGCGGGTCGGTTGTCGGAGGTGCAGCCGGCGAGGCCGACGGCGAGCGCAACGAACCAGGGTGCGAAGCGGGTACGGGTCACGGGAAGCTCCGGGTGTGGGTCGGGGGGAAACGGCCGACCCCGCCGCCGGCAGGGGGCCGGCGGCGGGGTCGGGCGGGTGGCGGAGCGGGGCGGGGCGGGGGTCAGTTCTCCGAGAGCGGCTCGCCGCCGGCTCGGGTGCCCATCGCCCGCCACGTCTGGATGGGGATCGAGTCGCGGACGAACCGGACGCTCCCGTCGCCGAGGCAGGCGTTCACCCCGCCGGTGTGGTAGCTGCTGGCGGCGATGTGCATCGACGTGAACGCCGAGTTCCCGCAGCTGTAGTGCTGGGTGCCGCCCGGCACGAGCCGGTTCCAGTTCACGGGGAGGGTGTGGGTGAACACGAAGTTCGACGGCAGGTTCCGGTAGTACTGGTGCCCGACGTACTTGATCGAGCTGCTCCAGTTGCTCCCGTCGACGCACATCGAAATCGTCGTGCCGTCGGTCTCGTTGTACCCGGTGTTCCCGCTGTTGATGATGACGGTGATGTTGTCCCGGAGGCCCGACCCGGTAGTCGAGTTGGTGTCGCGCGACCGCATCACCTCGGCGAACATCACCGTGTTGCTCGACCCGTCGGCGATCGACAGCACCGAGAACCCGCGCATGGTCTGGCCGTTGGCCGGGTACGGGACCGAGAAGATGCCGTCGCGGGTGCCGCTTCCGCCGCGGTAGTGGGCGTACGCGCCGAGCGAGCCGAAGTAGTTCTGCCGCCCGGCCCCGTTGTACGTCTGGCTCGACGGGTCCGACGGGCACAGGAACACCGGCACGTCGCCCGTGCGGGCGGCGGCGTTCGCACCGGTCTTGGCCGGGATCGACGCGTCGATCGGGGCGTCGCTGTTCACGTTGTAGTTCATGTCGAACTGGTTGTACTTGCTCGCCTGCTCGAAGTACGGCAGCAGCAGCGCCTGGAGCGGCGCCCCGCTCGACCGCGTGTTGCCGCCGATCACCGTCGTGTGCTGGGTCGGCGGCAGCGTGCCGTTGGTACTCTCGTAGTTGTGCGCGGCCAGCCCGAACTGCTTCAGGTTGTTGCTGCACTTGGCCCGGGCGGCGGCCTCGCGGACCTTCTGGACCGCGGGGAGCAGCAGCCCGATCAGGATGGCGATGATCGCGATCACCACCAGCAGCTCGATCAGCGTGAACGCGGACCGGGCGGCGGCACGTCGGCGCGACACGGGGCACCTCGCCGGAATGAGGAAGGACGAGAACGCGTGCGGGGTGCCGACGCACAACGCGTACCAAAGTGAGATCGCGATGAGTGAGACTGCGGCACACGGGCCGCAACGCCGCGAGCCGCGTCCGGGCAGTGTCAACGGGGTGTCACTGATTCGACACGGGTGTCACGGCGGCGTCGGCGGATCGACACCGACCCCGAGTTTCCGCATCCGCGAGATGAGCGTCGTCCGCTTCATGCCGAGCCGCGCCGCCGCGCCCTTCGGCCCGCCGACGACACCGCCGCATTCGGCCAACGTTCGCTCGATCAGCGCCCGCTCGGCCTCGCGCAGCGTCGGCGACCGTGGCGGCGCCGGCGCCGCGGCCGGCGCGGCGGTTGGTTCCACCGCCAGCTCCCCGAGCGGCACCCGCAGCTCCGGCCCGGCCGACAGAATGACGGCCCGCTCGATGAGGTGCTGCAACTCGCGCACGTTCCCCGGCCACGGGTACGCCTGCAGCGCCGCCAGCGCGGCGTCGGGGAGCGGGTCGTAGCTGCGGCCGAGGCGGCGGGCGAACACCCCCACGAAGTGCCGCACCAGCTCCGCGATGTCGCCGGGCCGGTCGCGCAGCGGCGGCAGGTGAACCGGGAACACGTGGAGCCGGTAGAACAGGTCGGCGCGGAACTTCCCCTCGCCGACCAGCTTCGACAGGTTGCGGTGCGTCGCCGCCACGAGCCGCACGTTCACGCGGATCGTCTTGCCGCTCCCGAGCCGCTCGAACTCGCGCTCCTGCAGCACCCGCAGCAGCTTCGGCTGCAACTCCGGCGGGATGTCGCCCACCTCGTCGAGGAAGAGCGTGCCGCCGTCGGCCAGCTCGAACCGCCCGACGCGCCGCTCGACGGCCCCGGTGAAGGCGCCCTTCTCGTGGCCGAACAGCTCGCTCTCCAGCAGCCCGGTGGGGATGGCGGCGCAGTTCACCTTCACGAACGTGCGGTCGCGGCGGCCGCTGAGCCGGTGCACGGCGCGGGCGATGAGTTCCTTGCCGGTCCCCGTCTCGCCGGTGACGAGCACCGTGGAATCGGTCGGCGCCACGACCCCCACCTGCTCCATGACGTGCTTCATCGCCGCGCCGCCGCCGACGATCTCGTCGGTGCGGCGCTCGGTGCGGATTTCCTCTTCGAGGTAGCGCTTCTCGGCCGCGAGGCGGGCGTTGGCGCGCTGCAACTCTTGCCGCGTCAGCGCCCCCTCGACGGCGAGCGCGACGAGCCGGCCGACCTGGACCGGGAAGTCCGCGTCGCCGGGGGCGGCGGCGACGGGCTCGAAGCTGGCGAAGCCCATCGCCCCGAGGCGCCGCCGCGGCGTGGTGAGCGGGACGAAGCACGCCGCCTTCACCCCCTGCCGGGCGAACGCGGCGCGGAGCACGGGGAACCGGCCGTCGAGCGTCGACGCGTCGAGCCAGAGGGGTTCCTGCGAGTCCCACACGACGGCGGTGGGCGACTCGCCGGCGGGGAGTTCGGTGGGCGTGTCGGCGGCGGCGGGGGGCGGGGCGCCGCCGACCGGTTCGAGGAACTGGAGGCGGCCGGCGCGGGTGTCGGGGTCGGCGAGGGCGAAGCTGACGTACCCGCGGGGGAGGTGCCCGCCGAGGGCGGCGGCGAGGTCGCGGAGGAGGTGGAGCAGGTCGGCGTGGGCGGCGACCGCCTGGGCGACGGCGAGCAGCGCCGCGGGCCGCTGGTCGGCCGGCGACCGGACGAGACCGGCGGGGCGGGGCATGGGGCTTCCCGATGCGGGGTGGCGGTTCGTGGGATTGTACGGGCCCCGCCCGCCCGAATGCCGTTCACCCCGCCCCCCCGGTTGTGCCGATGATACCGGACGTACCGAATCGCCGCGGGGCGCCCAGAGTGCCGGAACCGGACATGCCACGTCTCGCCCTCCTGCTCCTTGTCCTGTCGGCGGTCGGGTGCGGGACCGTGCGCGACCGGCTCGGCCCGCCCACCCCGACCCGGGCCGGGCTCAACGCCCGCGACGTGATCGACCCGCCGGCCCAGGCCGAGGCCGACGCGGCCCTCCAGTCGGGCGACCTGACCCGCGTGGCCGCGGACGTTCGGACGCGGCTCGCCGCGACGGCCGACCCCGGCCGGCCGCCGCGGCACGTCCTCTGCCTGTCCGGCGGCGGGTCGTTCGGGGCGTACTCCGCCGGCGTCCTGTGCGGGTGGACCGACGCCGGTACGCGGCCCGAGTTCGACGTGGTGACCGGGATCAGCACCGGGTCGCTGATCGCCCCGCTCGCCTTCCTCGGCCCGAAGTACGACGCCGACGTGCGGCGGTTCTACACCGACATCCGCACCCGCGACATCTACGTCACCCGGGTCGTCCGCGGGCTGCTGAGCGAGTCGCTGGCGGACACCCGCCCGCTCGCCAAGAAGCTGGACGAGGTGATCACGCCGGGCCTCGTCGCCGAGATCGCGGAGGAGCACCGCAAGGGGCGGCGGCTGTACGTCGGCACCACCGAGCTCGAGGGGAAGCGGTTCGTGGTGTGGGACATCGGGGCGATCGCCTGCCGCGCCGACCACGGGGCCACGGACCTGATCAAGCGCATCCTCCTCGGGTCGTCGGCCATCCCCGGATTCTTTCCGCCGAGCAAGATCGCGGTGACGGTGGACGGCCGGCCGTTCGTCGAGAAGCACGGCGACGGCGGGGTGTCGCAGGCCATCTTCTTCCGCCCGCCGCTCCCGGACGCCGGCCCGGCCGCGGCCGCGCCGCTGGCCGGCACGACCGTGTGGTGCGTGGTGGCCGGGAAGCTGTACGCCGACCCGGAGCCGATCAAGCCGCGGGCGCTGGCGATCGCCGGGGGCAGCGTCGGGGCCGTCATCTACGCCCAGACCCGCGGCGACCTCCAGCGCATCTTCACCCTCTGCACCCTCACCGGGATGAACTACCGGCTGACCGCCATCCCGGAGGACTTCGACGCCCCGAAGTCGTCGGCCGAGTTCGAGCGCGGGCCGATGACGCGGATGTTCGACGAGGGCTACCGGCTGGCGCGGACCGGCGAGGCGTGGCGGCTCGCCCCGCCGGGGCTCGGCCCGCGGGAGTCGCCGCTCACCCGGTCCGGCACCGCCCTGACCGCCCTGCCGCCGCTTGGCGGGTCGGTGCCGACGGTGCCGGGGCCGCCCGGCGTGCTCGCCCCCGGCCCGCTTGCGATCCCCGCCCCGCCCGGCGTGCTGATGAAGTGACGCGGCCCCGGCCGGGGCCACCAGTCGGGGTTGCGTCGGTGGGCGGATTCAGACCAAAATCCGCCCACCTTCCCAATCTCACGGGTGACACACGCATGCTCCGCTCCGCGCTCGCCGTCGGTTCGCTCCTGCTCGCCGGCGCCGTCCCCGGTCACAGCCGCCAGCCGGCCGCCCCCGACAACCTCGACGGCACCTGGGAACTGGTGAGCGTGATCGAGGGCGGCAAGCTGATGTCGGTTGACACGGTGAAGCAGACGACCATCAAGGACGGCCGGGTGACGTTCAGCGGCAACGTGATGCAGTTCACGCGCCCCAACGGGGCGGCCCGGGTGGTGGCGTTCGTGACCGACCCGAAGGCCAGCCCGCGGACGATCGACCTGGCCGGGGCGACGGCGGTCGGCGGGAAGGGCATTTACCAGCGTGACGGCGACAATCTGCTGATCTGCGTGCCCGGCGCGGACACCGACCCCCGGCCGACCACGTTCGCGTCCCCCACCGGCCGCGGTGACGTGCTGATGACGTTTCGCAAGGCCGCCGCCCCGGCCGTCCTCGGCCCGCCGCAGCCCGCGCCGCCGGCCCCCGCGAAGACGACCGACGCGGACATCCGGGCCGCCCTCGTCGGCACCTGGGGCCACCAGTCCGACGACCGGATCGTCCGCCTGACGCTCAACTCGGACGGGTCGTTCGCCACCCTCCTGACCTGGAAGAAGGGCTTCAAAAAACTCTTCGACAGCGAGGAGCGCACGAGCGGGACGTGGCAGGTGCGCGACGGGGTCGTGGTGATGACGACCACGGCCGCCCCGGAGCGGGCGCAGGTCGGGCAGGTCATGTCCTACCGGGTGGTGTCGGTCGCCGCCGGCGAGGTGATCTACGTCAACAACCAGACCGGCGAGCGGCGGATCGAGTGGAAGCTCCGCTGACCGGCCGGCGCGGCCCGGGCCGGTCAGTTCGCCTGAATGGTGATGACCGGCAGGCTCTCCCGCGCCCCGGTGTCCGACAGCGCCAGCAGGACCAGCAGGTAGGCCAGGGTCCGCTTCGACTCGAAGTCGGTCTTCTCGACCCAGAACCAGTACCCCTCGTAGCACACGGCGACGAACGGGTCGCACGGCCGCGTCCGGCTGCTGCGGACGTGGAACCGCGGGGTGCCGCGGTCGCCGCCCGGGTCGCCGACCGCGGGGGCGATCCCGGCCGCCTGGTGCTCGACCGGCACGTCCACGCACGTGCCCAGCTCCGACAGGATGCGGAGGACGGACCGGGACAGGATGGCGATCTCGTTCGGCCGCTCCGCCGTCGCCCCGAACGTCACCCGGAAGTCCTTCCGCCCGGGGTCCAACCGGAGCGACCGGCGCACGTCGGTCAGCTCGGCGGCGAGTTCGGGGTCGATGTTCTCGTCCCGGAAGAAGAAGCTGACGGCGTCCTTCTTGTCCTTGTCTTGCTCGACCCGGATGCCGGCGTGCCCCGAGATCTGGGCCTTGCGCATCGCCCGCGTCATCTGGGTGAACGCGGGGTCGGCCGGCCGGAGCTGGCCGCCGGACACGGACCGGTTGCGGACCCCGTTGATCGACTCCACCGTCAGGTCGAACACCAGGTCGGCCGGGTACCCCGACTGGAGCAGGAACAGGACCGACCCCGGGTTGATTGGGGACGTGATGTTCCGGATGAACTGCGAGCCGGTCTGGGGCTGGTAGGAGATCGTCGGGCGGTCCTGGTAGGCGCCCTGGAAGTTCAGCCCCGCCCCGAGCTGCTGGGCGAACGTGGCCGCCGGGTTGGTCGGCGGGCTGATCGCCCCGGTGGCCACGGCCTGGCCCTGGAGGGTGTACCCGCTGGTGATCTGCGGGACGTCCAGGAAGAACGGGGTGTCGGCGTACCGCAGCTTGACCACGTTCAGGAGCGTCTGCTCCTTCCACGACACGGCGACCGCCTCGTTGTACGCCGCCCGGTCGGCGACGACCGTCCGCGGGCCGATGTGCTTGCACCCGCCGCCCCCGGCGAGGAGCGCGGCCGCGAGGAGGACCGGGACGGGCGCTCGCGGCGGCATGCGGACCCCGTGGGACCGGCAACCCCGCGCCGCGTTCGGGGCGGGAGGGGTCGGTTGTCGTCAGTAATCGGATTGGGCGAGTTGTTCGGATGAGCGGAAATGTGCCGGGGGCGCTGCCGCCCCGGCCGGGCTTTCGCCCGGCACCGGCCGGGTGGCCTCCCGCTACCGGGGGTTCGAGGTTGATGATAATGAGGATGACCGGCACGACCGGCCGACCAGATCGCCGCCTGGGAGTCGTGCGATGGGCCTCTTCCCGGAGTGGGTCGGTTCCGCCCTCATGCTCGCGGCCGCCGCCGGGGTCACCCTCTGGACGGCCGGGGCGGTCTACTACGACGTGTGCGGCGGGGCGCGGTGGGGCCGCGCGGTCGCGGCCGCATGGGTCGTCGCGGTCGTCGTCGCGGTCCTCGTGTGGCAGCCGCTCTGGCAGCCGGTCGCCGCCCTGCTCGGGGTGGTCGCGGTGTTCCTGGTGTGGTGGTTCGGGCAGCGGCCGCGGCACGACCGCGACTGGGACCCGGCCGTGGCCGTGCTGCCGCGGGCGGTGCGCGACGGCGACACGGTCACGGTCGAGCACGTCCGCAACTTCGAGTACCGCTCGCCGACCGACTTCGACGCCCGGTACGAGACGCGCACGTACCGCCTCGCCAACCTGCGAGGCGTGGACATCGTGTTCTTCAACTGGGGCTCGCCGTGGATGAGCCACCCGGTCATGGTGTTCGACTGCGGCCCGGACGGCCGGCTGTGCTTCTCGATCGAGGTGCGGTACCGGCGGGGGCAGGACTACTCGGTCGTCCGCAGCCTGTTTCGGCAACAGGAGATGATCGTCGTCGCCGCGGACGAGCGGGACGTGATCCTGCGCCGGACGAAGTTCGAGCCGCGGCAGGCGGCCCACCTGTACCGGCTCACCACCACCCCCGACGAGGTGCGGACGGCGTTCCTGGACTACGTCGGGATGGTCAACCGCATCCACGCCCGGCCGCGGTGGTATCATGGGGTGTGCGCGAACTGCACCACCACGTACTACCGGCTCCCGAACAGCCGGTGGCGGCTCGACTGGCGGGTGATCGCCAACGGCCGGCTGGACGAGGCCCTGTACGCGGACGGGCGGCTCGACCGCGGCGTGCCGTTCGCCGACCTCCGCCGGGCCGCGTACCTCACCGACGTCACCAACGTCACCCCCGAGGCCGGGTTCGGGGACCACCTCCGCCGCGAGCTCGAAAGGCGCCGTCATGGACACTGACATCCTCGCCCTGGTGAGGATCCACGAGTACTTCCGCGGGATCTCCGAGGAGGCGATGGCCGACGTGCTCGCCGCCGCCCGGGTGCGGACGTTCGCGGCCGGCGACGTGGTCCACCAGCCGGACGACCCGTTGGTGACGGTCGGGTTCATCCTGCGGGGCCGGCTCAAGTCGGTGAAGGTGGACGCGGCGGGGCGGGAGTCGCTGTTGCGGGTGTTCAACCGCGGCGAGCAGTACGGGATGATGCTCGGGGTGCTGGCCGAGCCGGTCCCGGTCCGGGTGTTCGCGCTCGAGCCGGCCACGGTACTGGAGGTGGACTACGAAACGGCGATGGAACTCACCCTTCGCCACCCGGACCTGCGCCAGTTGTGGCTGAAGACGTACGCCGGGACCCTACGCAACCAACTCTTCGGGAGCACCCGCTCGAAGGCCCCGATGATGCTCGGGCTCGTCCACGACTCCCCGGCGACCGCGGCGGCCGCCCGCCGGCTGGTGGACCGCCTCCGGGGGATCGGCGAGACGCTCGGGGTGTTCAGCGACTCGGACGAGTGGCGGGGGGTGGCGGGGATTCGGTTCCGGTCGATGGTCGAAGACGGCCGGATGCTGGAGCCGGAGGAGATCCGCCGGCAGACGGTCGAGTGGAAGGACGTCAACCGGATCGTGTTCGACCTCCGGCTGGACCAGCCGTCGGAGCGTGTGACGCGGCTGTTCGAGATGGCGGACCGGCTGGTGTACTTCGTCCCGGCGGCCGCCGGCGCGGCGGCGGTCGCCCGGCTCCGAGCGCTGGGGGTGCCGGCCCGCGGGTGGCGGGACAAGGTGTGCATCGCGTGGCTGCTGGACGCCGCCCCGCCGGTGGCCCCGGCCGTGCCCGGGCTCGCCGAGGTGGTGCGGCGCACCTTCACCCTCGTCGGCCCGGCCCTTCAACTCCCCTGGGGGCGGGCCGCGGCGGGCGGGCTGGAGCGGCTCGTCCACGACCTCCGCGGGGTCCGCATCGGGGTGGCCCTCGGCGGCGGGGCGGCCCGCGGCATGACCCACCTCGGGGTGCTCAAGGCGCTGGAACAGAGCGGCATCGTGGTGGACATGATCGCCGGCACCAGCGCCGGGGCGATGACCGGCATCATGTACGCCTCCGGCATCGACCCGGACCACAACGCCGCCAGCTTCGCCGCCGACCTGCGGCCGTCGTGGCTGTTCCGCCGGCTCCCCGCCGGCGACCAGTGGTACCTCCTCTACAAGTACCGCCGCGGGCACTTCGACCCGATGCTCCGCCCCTACCTCCACGACTGGACGCTGGAGCAGCTGGCCGTGCCGTGCCTGTCGGTGACGGTGGACCTGGTGGGCGGGAACTCGGTCGTCCGCGACCACGGGGACGCCGTCCACGCGATCCTGGAGAGTATCAACCTGCCCGTCCTGTCGGTCCCGATCCTGCGGAACGGCCAGGCCCTCATCGACGGCGGGCTGGTGAACAACATCCCCGCCGACGTGCTGGTCGCGGCCGGGTGCAACCTCGTGATCGCGGTGAGCGTGACGGCCAAGATGGAAAAGGCGTTCGGCGACATCACCCCGGACCGCCCGGCCGCTGCGGCGCGGAAGCCGTCGGCCGTGAAGACGATCCTCCGCAGCCTGCTGGTCCAGAACCACAGCCTGAACGCTATCGGGGTGCAGCCGGCCGACGTGGTGATTGAGCCGGACGTGACCGGGTTCGAGCTGACGGCGTTCACCCGGGCGACGGAGATGGCCGCGATCGGCGAGGCCGCCGCGCTCGAACAGGTGCCGCGGATCCGCCAGCTGCTGACCCGCCTCGACCCCCAGCTGTTCCCGCCGGCCGGCTGACGCGGCCCCCGCCGCCCGGCCCGCTACCATAGTCGCACCGGCCCCGCGGTCCGAACCCGGTGCGACATGCTCCCGGCCGACGTGCTCCGACAGGTCCGACGACTCCACCTGCGGGCGCGGCGCGCCGTCCAGACCGTCCTCGGCGGCGAGTACCGCTCCGCGTTCAAGGGCGCCGGCCTGTCGTTCGAGGAGGTGCGGGCGTATCAGCCCGGCGACGACGTCCGTGCCATCGACTGGAACGTCACCGCCCGCACCGGCCAGCCGTTCATCAAGCGGTTCGTCGAGGAGCGCGAGCTGACGCTGCTGCTGGTCGTGGACGTGTCGGGGAGCCAGCGGTTCGGCACCGGGCCGACCACCAAGCGCGCCGCCGCCGCCGAGCTGGCGGCGCTGCTGTCGCTGGCCGCGGCCGGGAACAACGACCGCGTCGGGCTCGTCGCCTTCAGCACGCAGGTCGAGCGGTTCGTGCGGCCGGACAAGGGGCCGCGGCACGTCCTCCGGCTGCTCCGCGACATCCTGGCGTTCGAGCCCGAGCACAAGGGGACCGACCTGGCCGCGGCGCTCGACTTCCTCAACAAGGTGCAGCGGCGGCGGGCGGTGGTGTTCCTGCTGAGCGACTTCCTCGGCGGCGGGTACGAGCGCGCCTTCCGCCGCACCGCCCGCAAGCACGACCTCGTGGCGGTGCGCACGTCCGACCCGCGCGAACGCACCTGGCCGGCGGCGGGGCTGGTGCGGCTCGAAGACGCCGAGACGCGCGAGCAACTGGTGATCGACACGGGCAGCCGGCGGTTCCGGGAGGGGTTCGCGGCGCGGGCGGCGGCGCGGGACGCGGCGTTCCTGAAGCTCGCCCGCGGGGCCGGGGCCGACGTGATCGAGGCCGGCACCGACGGCCGGCACTTCGACGCGCTCCTGGGCTTCTTCCGCGCCCGCGACCGCCGCCGCCGCGGGGGGCACTGACGTGATGCCGCGGCCCGCCGGCCTGCCCCTCCTGCTCCTCCCGCTCCTCCTCGCGGCGCAGCCGGCCGGCGTCGTGCCGCAGGCGGCCGTCGCCCCCGACGCCCTCTGGCTCGCCGACACCGCCCGCCTCACCGTCACCGTCGAGGGGCCGGCCCCGCTCCGCGTCGAGCTGCCCGAGAAGGCCGACGAGTTGCTCGACGACGCCAGCCGCCGCGTCTGGAAGATCGACCAGCCCGGCCCGCCCGCCGTCACCCCCCTCGACGGCGGCCGCGAGCGCTGGTCGCGCACGTACCGCCTGTCGCCGTTCGTCCCCGGCGACTCCGTGCCGGTCGGCTTCGACCCGGTGAAGGTCCGCGCCGGCGGCGCCGCCTTCGACACCACCTTCCCGACCGTTGCCGTCGTGGTGAAGGCCAGCGGCACGCCGCCGACGCTCGAGGGCGTCGAGGTGCGCGGCATCGAGGACTTGCCGCCGGTCACGCCGCCGCCGCCCGGGCCGGTCGGGTGGGTGCTGGCGGGCGTGCTCGGGGCGGTGTTCGCGGCGGGAATCGTCGCGGGGCTGGTGCGGAAGTGGCGGGCGAAGCCGCCGGCCCCGCCGCCGGTCGTGCGGGCGTGGGCCGAACTCGACCGCGCCGCCGCCGCGCCGCCCGGCCCGGCCGCCGAGCGCGTCGCGGCGGCGCTGCGCGAGTACGCGGCCCGGCGGTTCGGCGTGCCGGCGTTGCACCTGACCACCGCCGAACTCGCCGCCGCCCCGTGGCCCGAGCACTTCCCGGCCGACGTCGTGGCCGCCCTCGCCGACATTCTCGCGGCGTGCGACCGGGCCAAGTTCGCCGCCGAGGCGCCGGCCGCCGACCTGATCGGGCCGGCCCGCAGCTGGGTCACGGCGGCGGAGGCGCAGGTCCGGCCGTGACCAGCGCCTGAATTGCAGCGGCGAACCCGGCCGGGTCGCGGACGCCGGTCAGCCGCAGCACGCGGCCCGAGGTCTCGCTCAGTTCCACCCAGCCGACGCCGAGCCGACGCCCCAGCCAGCCCGCGCCGGAGCGGACGGCGCGGAGGTTCGACAGCCACACCGGCGACTCCGGACAGACGAACGGACCCCAATCAACGAGAATCGCCCTGTCCGTGAGCCGGTACGTCCGTACTACTACCCGATAAGCCGCCCGGCCGAGGGCGAGCGGCCACACGGCCAGGACGGACCCGTAGAAGGCCAGCGGCGTCGGCTGGTCGGGATGGTGGCCGGCGAGCAGGACGCGGCCGATCACCAGCGCGGCACTGGCGACGACGGCCGCGGCCAGCGCGGGCACGGCGGCTCGGGGGTGGTAGCCGCGCCACGCCCGGTCCTCGAGATTCCGCCCCGGCCGCATGACGCCTCCCGGTGATTCCTCGCCGGTCCGATACTCTTCACCGGGCGCGAACCCGAATCGCGGCGGACCAAAATTCGCCCGGGTCGGCCGGCCACCGACCGGCGCGTAACCTACAAAGCGTTTAACGGCCGCACGAACCCGACTGTCTCGTTCTATCACCCACCCCCAAAGGGGCACGTCATGAACTACCTTGCCCTCCGCCGTCAGGCCTTGCTCCGCGCGTTAAAGACCGGCGGCCAGCCGGCCGACTCGGTCCTCGTCACCCACCCGGCGAACGTGACGTACCTCACCGGGTACACCGGCGACGGCGCCTACCTCGTGCTCGGCGCCAAGCACGCCGTCGTCGTCACCGACACCCGCACCGAGGAGCAGGTCAAGGACGAGTGCCCCGAACTCGGCAAGGACGGCGGGCTCGACCTCCACGTCCGCGGGCACGACGCCAGCACCCCGCAGGCCGCCGCCGCGGTTCTGACGAAGGCGGGGGCGAAGGCCGTGGCCGTCGAGGCCGCCCGGATGACGATCGCCGAACTGGACGCCTTCCGCGCCCTGGCCCCGAAGGCCGAGTTCGTGCCGGTCAACGGCGCCATCGAGGCGCTCCGCGCGTCGAAGGACCCCGGCGAGGTGGAGAAGATCAAGGACGCCATCCGGGTCGCCGAGCGGGCGTTCAAGATGTTCGTGGCCACGATCGCCGAGACGGACACCGAGAAGGAGATGGTGGACGCGCTCGAGCACTACGTCCGCCGGTGCGGGGCCAGGTGCTCGTCGTTCCCGCCGATCGTGGCCGTGGGCGAGCGCGGGGCGCTGCCGCACGCCGTGCCGACGGCCCGCCCGCTGTCGGAGGGGAGCAAGCTGCTCGTGGACTGGGGCGCCGACCTGACGTACAAGGCCGACATCACGCGGGTGATTCGCAACCCCTACGGCACGCTCCTGACGCGCCGCAACAAGGCCGAGCGGACGGCGCACAACCTGGACAAGGTGTATATGACGGTGCTGGCCGCGCAGGACGCGGCGATCGCGCAGCTGCGGCACGGCGCCGCGGCGAAGGCCGTGGACGCGGCCGCCCGCAAGGTGCTGGCCGCCGCCGGGTACGGCGACTACTTCACGCACGGCCTCGGCCACGGCATCGGCCTGGAGATTCACGAGGCGCCGCGCATCCGGTCCAACTCGGACGACGTGCTGGAAGCCGGCATGGTGGTGACGCTGGAGCCGGGCGTGTACATCCCCGGCTGGGGCGGCGTGCGGATCGAGGACGACTTCCTGATCACCCGCGACGGCTGCCAGAGGCTGACGACGCTGTCGCGCGAGCTGGAGCCGGCCCCGCCGACCGCGTAAGGCGGTGCGGTAAACACGGTAGGCCGGGGCGCGAGCCCCGGCCTACCGTGTTTACCGCGGCCCCGCCGGCAGGTGCGCCGTCAGGTAGCGCGTCAGCAGCGCGTACAGGTGGCGCGACGTGTTCGCCCCCTCGTTGATCGAGTGACTCCGCCCCGGGTACGGCATCAGCGTGAACGGCTTGTTCAGCTCGATCAGTCGGTCCGCCAGCAGTTCCACCCCCTGGTAGTGGCAGTTGTCGTCCCCCGTGCCGTGGACGAGCAGCAGGTTCCCCTTCAGCCCCGCGGCGTGCGTGATCGGCGAGCCGTGCTTGTAGTCGGCGGCGTTGTCCGCCGGCAGGCCCATGTACCGCTCCTGGTAGATGGTGTCGTACAGCCGCATGTCCGGCACCGGGGCCACGGCCATGCCGGTGTGGTACACGTCCGGGTGGCGGAACAGCTGGTTCAGCGTCATCGACCCGCCGCCACTCCAGCCCCACACGCCCACGCGACTCGCGTCCAGGTACGGCCGCTGCTTCAGCAGGTCGCGCGCGGCCGCGGCCTGGTCGGCGGACGCCAGCGTGCCGACCTTGCGGTACGCCGCCTTCCGCCAGTCGCGGCCGCGCGGGCACGGCGTGCCGCGGTTGTCGAAGCACGCCACCGCGTAGCCCTGCTGGGTGAGCATGAGGTGCCACAGGTAGTTGCGGCCACCCCACCGGTCGGTCGCCGACTGGCCCGCCGGCTCGCCGTAGACGTGGAACACGACCGGGTACTTCTTCGCCGGGTCGAACCCCGCCGGCGGCATCAGCCAGCCGTCGAGCCGCACCCCGCCGCCGACGTCGGCGCGGACGAACTCGGCCGGCGCCCGCGCCAGCTTCGCCACGGTCTCGCGCAGCTTGTCGTTCGCGGCGAGCACGCGGACGGTCTTGTGGTCGGGGAGCGACACCAGCTCCGTGCGCGGCGGCAGGCCGAACGCCGAGTGCGTGTGAACCGCGACCTTGCCGCCGGGGGCGATGTCGTAGTCGTGCCAGCCGGGGCGGTCCGGCGTGAGCCGCTTCGGGGTGCCGCTGCCGTCGATCGCCGTGCGGTAGAGGTACTGCTGCGTCGCGTTCTCGGGCGACGCCAGGAAGTCCACGGTGCCGGCGGCCTCGTCCACGTGAACGACGCGGATCACGTCGAAGTTCCCGCCGGTGACGCGGCGGAAGAACGAGCCGTCGCGCGCCGCAACGTACAGGTGCCGCCAGCCGTCGCGCTCGCTAATCCACGTGAACGCGGCCCCCTTGCCGATCCACTCGATCGGCTCGTCTTGCACGTCGAGCCACGCCCCGTCGCGCTCCGTCAGCACCGTCCGCACCTTCCCCGTGGCGGCGTCGGCGAGCATCACGTCGACGGCGTTCTGAAGGCGGTTGACGCGCTGCACCACGAGTTCCGTGGAGTTGCCGGCCCACTCCACCCGCGGCACGTAGTAGTCGGTGCGGGTGTCGCCGGGGATGTCGAGCCAGCGCGGCGGGCCGCCGACCGCGGGGACCACGCCGACGCGGCAGAGCGCGTTCCGCTCGCCGGTCCGCGGGTAGGCGAACGTCTTGAGCTTCGGGTACGTGCCGTCGGTGCCGTCGGGGATGGTGAAGGTCTTCATGCCGCGGGTGTCGAGCTGCCAGAACGCGACCGCCTTGCCGTCCGGGCTCCAGCGCCAGCCGTCGCGGCAGGCGAACTCCTCCTCGTACACCCAGTCGAAGGTGCCGTTGATGACGTGCTCGGAGCCGCCGGCGGTGAGCCGCACCGCGGCGCCGCCGGCGGCGGGTTCGACGTACAGGTCGTTGCCGCGGACGTAGCCGACGCGCGTGCCGTCGGGCGACGGCTTGGCGAACATCAGCGTGGCCGGCGCGGCGTCGCCGCCGAGCTTGGCGAGTTGGCCCGTGGAGCGGCGGTACGTCCAGTAGTCGCCGCGGGTGTTGCGCCGCCACACGCGGGCGGAGTTCGTGTAGACGACGACGAGGTCGAGGCCGGGGGCGAACTCGTAGCCGTGGATCGCCAGCGGCTCCGTCTTCCCGGGCGGGATGAGCTTCGCGGCGGGGACGAGGACTTCTTCGGCGCCGGCGGCGTCCACGCGCACGATGTCGCGGGCGCCCTTGTGGGTCTTGGCGGGGCGGGTGGTGGTGTAGGCGCCGCCGTCGAGCCAGTGGATCGACGGCGGGGCGTCGCCGCGGAAGTCGTCGGACGCGAAGACGCGGTCGAGGGTGAGCTTGTCGGGCTGGGCCGCGGCGGGCGCGGCGGCGAGGAGGACGACGAGCAGCGCGCGGCACATCGGCGGGCTCCGGGGGTGCGGAGTCCAGCGTGCCGCGGGAGGCGGTGCGCGACAAGGGCGCTGGCGCGGGTGGGGGCGGATTTGCGGGTCGGGCGGGCCGCAGAATCGGACTCGGGGGCGCCGAGCGGCCCACGTCAGTGGGCTGTTGGCTCGGGGCTTGAGCCCCGGAGGGGCGGCCGTGCTTAGCCCGGGGTGGGAACCCCGGGCGGCGTTCGCGGTGTCACTACGATCTGGTGACGCTTCGGGTTTCGCGCCGTTCGTTGTCCGCGCCGCGGCTGTGATCGGCACGCATTATCCGCGACGGCCCGGGTCGGTCACGCCGCCCGGGTCGCGCCGAAAAAAGACGGCGGCGGCGCCTCCCGCAGCGGCGCGCGGCCCAACTCCGCCAGCGCCAGGTTCGCCACCGACCGGCCGATGCTGATCGACGCCGTCGCCGCGGGTGAAGGCGCGTTCAGCACATGAACCATCCGCTCCGCCCGGCGGATGAAGAAGTCGTCCTCCAGCTTCCCGTCCGGCCGCACCGCCTGCGCCCGCACGCCGGCGCCCGCCGGCACCAGGTCGCCGAACTTCACCGCGGGGATCAGCTTCCGCAGCGCGTGCCAGAACGCCCGCCTGCTCGCCGAGCGGTACATCTCGCCGAGGCCCGTCCACCAGAACGCCTTCGCCATCTTCCAGAACGCCGGGTCGCGGGCGTACTCCAGCAGGTCGCGCACGCTCACGTCGCGCAGCCGGTACCCCTCGCGCTTGAACGCCAGCACGGCGTTCGGCCCGCACTCGACGCCGCCGCCGATCATCCGCGTGTAGTGGACGCCGAGGAACGGCAGCCGCGCGTCCGGCACCGGGTAGATGAGGTGCTTGCACAGCCCGGCGGCTTGCGGCGTCAGCTCGTAGTACTCGCCGCGGAACGGGATGATCCGCACGCCGGGGTCCACGCCGCACGCCTTCGCCACGCGGTCCGAGTGGAGCCCGCCGCAGTTCACCAGCAGCTTCGCGCCGATCGTGCCGGCCGTCGTCTCGACCACGAGGCCGTCCGATTCGCGCTTGCAGCCCAGGAACTTCGTGCCGGTGCGGACCGTGCCGCCTGCGGCGGCGATCTTCGCGGCGTACACCTTCGACACCGCGGTGTAGTTGACGATGCCCGTCTCGCTGACGCGCAGCCCGGCGACCCCGGCGACGTGCGGCTCGACCTCGCGCATCTCGGCGACGCTCAGCCGCTTCAGCCCGACGAGCCCGTTCGCGGTGCCGCGCCGCTCCAACTCCGCGAGCGCCGGCAGCTCCGATTCGCTGGTGGCGACGACGAGCTTGCCGCAGCGGTCGTGGGGGACGCCGTTGTCGGCGCAGAAGCGGTACATCCGCTCGCGGCCGTCGGCGCAGTTGCGGGCCTTCGCCGAGCCGGGCTTGTAGTACAGGCCGCTGTGGATGACGCCGCTGTTGTGCCCTGTCTGGTGGCGCGCGACCTCGGCCTCGGTCTCGACCACGGTGACGGCGAGCCCGGCCTCCTCGGCCAGCGCCATCCCGGTGGCGAGCCCGACGATGCCGCCGCCGACCACGAGTACGTCCGTCCGTTCCACGCGAATCGCTCCGAAGAATGAAGACCGGATTGCCACAAAAAGGCACGAAAAGACACAAAAAGAAACCAAATCCAAGACAGAGTTTGATCTCGGCTCTGTCTTCCTTTTGTGTCTTTTCGTGCCCTTTTTGTGGCAATCCGGTCTTGGTCTGCTTCCTACGCCGCGCGGCGGGCCGCAGCGCCGAGGCCGAGCTTGGCCACCGCGTCGGCCAGGTCGGTCGCCACGAGCTCCAGGTTCAGCCCGTCGCGGTCGAGGGCGGTGGCGTCCACGCCGGCCCCATAGCCGGTGCGCACCAGCACCGTGCGACAGCCGACCGCGGCGCCGGCCGCCAGGTCCGTCTCGCGGTCGCCGACCATCCAGGATTGCGTGGGGTCGAGGCCCAGGTCGGCGGCCGCGGCGCGGAGCATCCCCGCCCCCGGCTTGCGACACTCGCACCGGGTGCGGTACGCGGCCACTTCGCCGTCGGGGTGGTGCGGGCAGTAGTAGAAGGCGTCGATGCGGGCGCCGTAGCCGGCGATCTGCTCGGCGAGGAAGGCGTGGACGGCCTCGACCGCGGCCTCGGTGAACATCCCCTTCGCCACGCCGGCCTGGTTGGTGACGACCACGACCGCCCGGCCGGCGCGGTTCAGCGCCGCGACGGCCTCGGCGGCGCCGGGGATCAGCCGCACGCGGGACGTGCAGCCGACGTAGTGGGCGTCCTCGATGAGGACGCCGTCGCGGTCGAGGAAGACGGCGGGTCGGAGGTTCATGGCCGCGGATTGTGGCGGACCGGCGGCCGCGCGGTCAAGCCGAACCGGTCAGCGCGCCGCCTCCGCGCTCGGCGGCGACGACAGGCTCGCCGTGTTCACCGCAATCACCCGGTACACGTGCCGCCGGCCGGGCTCTGCGGTCGCGTCGGTGAACTGCATCACGCCCAGCGGCTGCGGCGGCGTGTCGCTGTACTGCAACCCCTGGAACAGCGGCCGGCCGAACGGGTTCTTCCCCGCCACCTCGGCCAGCGCCTTGCCGTCGCGCTCGATCACGAACTTCGCCAGCCCGCTCTCCACGTCCGCCTCGGCGTCCCACGTCAGTCGGTTGCCCGTCAGCCGCACGTTCGTCGGCGCCGGCGGGGCGGTCGTGTCGGGCACCTTCGTGTCGCCAACGTAGCGCTCCCAGAGCTTCGCCGTCGCCTCGTCCGGCAGCCAGCCCGCCTTGAGCGCGTCGCCGCTGAAGCCGGCGGCCGCTGAAGCCGTGGTGCCGGTCGGCGGCGCGAGCCAGGCCTTGTCCGCGGGCATCGGCCGCAGCGGGTCGCCGGCCTTCGCGGGGAGGCGCGCCGTCAGGCAGGCGTCGAGCCACGGAATCGCCAGGTACCGCTGGTTGCCGCACTCGTGACTCGTGAGCGGGTCCACCGACACGCCGACGAGCCCGCCGCGGCCGCGGACCGTGGTGAAGAACGCCTCGTTCGCCACCCACACGCCCGCGAACCGGTCGCCCTTCACGGTCACGCCCTCCTTCGTGCCGAGGTTGCACATCAGCGGCACGGCCAGCGCCGCGGCGGGAAGGGTGTGCGCCTTGATGCCGGCGCGCGCCGGGTCGGCGGCCAGCACCGGCACGCCGGAGCGGAGCCACGCCGCGGCGACGCGCTCCGGGTGGAGCATCACCATGCCGCCGGCCCAGTGGCCGCCGCCGCTGTGGCCCCACAGCGCCCACGGCACCGCCGCCAGCTCCGGGTGCCCGGCCTTGACGCCGAGGTCGGCCAGCGCCTTGCGGAAGGCGGCGTCGGAGCCGTTGCGCGGGTCGCACCACAGCTGGCAGTCGGCCTTCTCGGGCTGCTCGTAGGCGGGGCTCAGCAGCGCGCAGCCGTGCTTCTTGGCGAGCGCCTGCCAGTGCAGGTCGTAGGCGCCGGTGAGGCCCGACCGGCACGAGCCCTCGCCGCACCCGTGCTGGTGGACGACGACGCCGCGCAGCGTCTTTACGCCGGGCGGGAGCCACACGGTGTAGTTGACGGCGAAGGCCAGGCCCCCGGGCTCGGCGGGGGCGGCGTAGCGGACGCGGTAGTACGGCGGGTCGGCGGGCGGGAAGGCGTCGTAGGGCGGCTGCTGGGCGGGGGCGGCGGGCGCCAGCAGGGCGGCAGCCAGGAGCGCGAGCGCGGGGCGGGTCACGGGGTGAGTCCTCATTCAGGTTGGCGTCAGTTCCGCTGCTCCGGCGTGTCCAGTTCCAGGTCGGCGCCGCCGACCCAGAACCAGTCGGTGCCGGCGTCGCCCCGCAGCCGGTCGGCCGCGCCGTCGTCGGTGATCCGCAGCCGGCTGCGGATGTTGGCGTACCCGCCGGTGCCGGTGGCTGCGGGGTTCCAGTCGGTGAGGACCTTGCGGAGCGAATCGGACCCCGACCGCACGGCCGCGGTGCCGCCGACGAGGATGTCGTTGCCGAGGCCGCCGTACAGGTCGTCGACGCCGGGGCCGCCGATGACGAAGTCGTCGCCGTCGCCGCCGTAGAGGTCGTCGTCGCCGGCCCCGCCCTGGATCAGGTCTTCGCCCGTGCCGCCGGCGACCAGGTCGTTGCCGCCGCCGCCGTCGGCCGTGTCGTTGCCGTCGCCCAGGTAAATCTGGTCGGCCCCGCTGCCGCCGGTCACGGTGTCGTTGCCGGCGCCGGCGTCGACCCACGTCGGCAGCGCGAGCGCCGACAGGTTGATGCTGTCGTTGCCGCCCTCGGCGTCCACCCGGACCGCGGTCACGCCGGTGAACGTCTGGTTCACGCTCGACCCGTTCAGCGACCCCTGCACCCGCACCCGGTTATTCGACTGCGGCGACACGGTGATGCTGTCGTTCGTGTTCGCGCCGGTGATGACCAGCCCGGTGCCGACCAGCCGCACGCCGGGCGTCGTCGGCAGGCCGTTCGACGTGAGCGTGATCGTGAACGTCCGCGTCGCCGACGTGTCGGCGCCGCCGTCGGCGGTGCCGCCGGTGTCCTTCAGCACCACCGTCACGGTCGCGGTGCCGGTCGCGTTCGCCTCGGGGACGAAGCTCAGCGCCCCGGCCGCGTCGATGGTCGGCGCCGCCACGAACAGCGCCGCGTTCGTGGTAGTGACGGTGAACGCCAGCCCCTGACCCGCCTCGTCGGCCGGGCCGCGCGAGATGCCGGTCGCCCAGCCGCTGACCGTCCGCGGGCCGCTCCCGGCGGCGACGGACTGGCTCGCCCCCGCGGTGAAGTTCGGGGCGTCGTTCACCGGCGTCACGGTCACGGTGAACTGCCGCGACACCGTCAGCGCCCCGTCGCCGACCGTCACCGTGATGGTGGCTGTGCCGCTGGCGTTGGCCGCGGGGGTGAACCGCAGGGTGCCCGTCGCGCCCGGGCTCGTGTACGTCACCGCCGGCGTCGGGATCAGCGCCGGGTTGCTGGACGTGGCCGTGACCGTCAGCGCCTGCGACTCGTTCGGCCCGGCGCCGATGCCGCTCAGGCTCACCGCCTGCTGCGCCGCGTCCTCCAGGATCGACACGTTGCCCAGGGCGTTGAGCGTCGGCGCGTCGTTGACCGGGGTGACGGTGACGGTGAACGTCCGCGTCGTCGTCAGCGACCCGTCGCCGACGACGACGGTGATCGTCGCCGAGCCGAAGGCGTCGGCGGCGGGCGTGAACGTCAGCGTGCCGGTGGCGTTCGGACTCGCGTAGCTGATCGTCGGCGTCGGGAGCAGCGCCGGGTTGCTGGACGTGGCCGTGACGGTCAGCGGCTGCGACTCGCCGCCGCCGGCGCCGATGCCGCCCAGGCTCACCGTCTGCGGGCCGGCGTCCTCGGCGACGGTGACGGCGGCGATCGTGTCGAGCGTCGGCGCGTCGTCCACCGGGCTCACGGTCACGCTCACCGTGCCGGTCGCGGTGCCGCCGTTGCCGTCGGACGCGGTGTAGGTGAACGAGTCGGTGCCGAAGAAGTCCGCGGCGGGGGTGTACGTCACGCCGGTCGGGGTGACCGTCACCGTGCCGTTCGCCCCGTTCGTGGCCCCGGTCACGGTCAGGGCGTCGCCGTCCGCGTCGGTGTCGTTCGCCAGCACGGCCACGGTGATGACGCCGTCCTCGGTCACGGTGCCGTTGTCGGCGGCGGCCGCGGGCGCGTCGTTCACCGGCCGCACGTCGATCGTCACCGTCACCGGGTCGCCGGCGAGCTGGCCGTCGAACGGGCGGTAGGTGAAGGTGTCGGTGCCGTTCCAGTCGGCGTTCGGCGTGTAGGTGAAGGTGCCGTTCGGGTTCAGCGCCAGCGTGCCGTTCGTCGGGTTGCTCGCCAGCTGGGCCGTCACCGGGTCGCCGTCGATGTCGCCGTCGTTGCCGAGGACGTTGCCGGTCGCGGCGGTGTCCTCGTTCGTCGTGACCGAGTCGGGGAGGCCGGCCGGGGCGTCGTTCACCGGCGACACGATCACCTCGAACGACACCGACCGGCTCAGCGCCCCGTCGTTCACGATGACCGTGATGTTCGCGGTGCCGCCGGCGTTGGCCGCGGGCGCGAACGTGACCGTGCCCGTGCCGCCCGGGCTCGTGTAGCCGAGCGTCGGCGTCGGGATCAGTGCCGGGTTGCTCGACGCGACCTGCACCGTCAGCGGCTGCGACTCGCCGGGGCCGGCGCCGATGCCGGTCAGCGTCACCGTCACCGGGCCGGCGTCCTCGGGGATCGTCAGCGTGGGGACGTCCGCGATCGTCGGCGCGTCGTTCACCGGCGTCACGGTGAGGCTCACCGTGGTGGTGTTGCTGTCGAGGGCGCCGTCGCTCGCCTTGTAGGTGAAGCTGTCCGGGCCGAAGTAGTTGGCGGCCGGGGTGTAGGTGAAGCCGCCGTCGGCGCCGAGGCTCAGGGTGCCGTGCGCCGGGCCGGTCACGAGCACCGCGGCCAGCGGGTTGTTCTCGGGGTCGGTGTCGTTCCCGAGGACGCCGCCGACGCCGGCGAGGCGGGTGCGGAACGCCAGGTCTTGGTTGTACGCGCTGCCGGTGCCGAGGGCCGAGCCGTTGTACCACAGCCGCCCCGGGGCGTAGGACTCGCCGTTGGCCGAGAACGAGCCGAGGATGCCGACCGTCGGGCCGGAGCCGTTGCGGGTGCCGATGGTGAACGTCTCGCCGGCCGCCAGCGCGATGCCGGCGGCGGTCGTGTCGAACGTCACCCACTGGTTCAGCATCGCGGCGGTGACCGTGAGGCGGAAGGTGTACAGCGGCGTACTCGTCTGCCACGGGGCGCCGCGGTAGACGACCGCGTCGAACGCCGCGCCGACGGTGCTGGCCGAGTAGATGAACAGGTCGAACGACGCCAGCGTGCCGGCGCGGCCGGCGACCACCGACTGCTGCCAGTTCGTGCCGCTGAGGCCGGCGTTGTAGAACTGGCCGGTCAGGAGGCTCTGCTGGTCCAGCGCCACCGCCGTGCCGGACACCGTCAGCACGCCGTCCTCGGCCACGGTGTAGGCGTCGGGGTTGGCCGTCGGGGGGTCGTTCACCGCCGTCACGGTCAGCGTCACGGTGGTGATCGCGCCCTGCAGCGTGCCCTCGACGGGGCGGTAGGTGAACGCGTCGGTGCCGACGAAGTTGGCGTTCGGCGTGTAGGTGAAGCTGCCGTCGGCGGCGAGGCTCAGCGAGCCGTTTGCCGGCCCTGTCACGAGCTGCGCCGTGAACGGGCTTCCCTCCACGTCGGTGTCGTTGGCCAGCACGCCGGCCGCGGGGACGGACAGGACGCCGTCCTCGGCGACGGTGTAGCTGTCGGGCCGGCCGGTCGGCGCGTCGTTGACCGGGTTCACCGTGATGGTCACCGTTGTCCAGTTCCCCAGCAGCTGGCCGCGGTCCATCGGCCGGTACTGGAACGTGTCGGTGCCCGACCAGTTGGCCCGCGGCCGGTAGATCAGCCCGCCGAACGTCACGCCCGGCTCCAGGGTGCCGTTCGCCGGCTGCGTGTACGCGCCGATGGTGAGTAGGCTGCTGGCGTCATCGGCGTCGGTGTCGTTGGCGGTCACCGCGCCGGCCGCCGCGCCGTACGGGATGGCGAGCGGCGTGTCCTCGGTCGTCGTCAGGAAGTCGGGGTTGCCGACCGGCACGTCGTTCACCGGCGTCACGGACAGGGTCACCAGCGCCACGTTGCCCTGCGCCTGGCCGTCGGAGGCGCGGTAGTAGAACTGGTCGGTCCCGCTGAAGTTCGGGGCCGGCGTGTAGGTGAAGCTGCCGTCGGCGTTCAGCGTCAACGTCCCGCTCGTCGGCCCGGCCACGACCGTCGCGGTGAGCGCGGTCCCCTCCACGTCGGTGTCGTTCCACAGTACCCCGAGCGGCCGGTTCGGCTCTACGAGCGTGACCGTGCGCGGCGTGTCCTCGGTCACCTGGAAGAAGTCGTTGAACGCCACGGGGGCGTCGTTCACCGGCAGCACCGTGACCGTGACCGTGGCCGGGTCGCTGTACGCCCGGCCGTCGTAGGCGCGGTACGTGAACGTGTCGGTGCCCGACCAGTTGGCCCGCGGCAGGTAGTAGATGCGGCCGTCGTTCGGGCTGTACGCCGCGGTGCCGTTCGCCGGCTGCGTGTACATCACGGCCACGATGGCGTCGCCGTTCGGGTCGGAGTCGTTGGCGATGACGGCGATGCCGACCTGCACGTCCTCGGTCGTCGTCGCGCCGTCGTCCTGCGCCACCGGGGGGTCGTTGGTCCGCAGCACGGTCAGGGTGACCGTCGCGGTCGCGCTCAGGCCGGTGCCGTCGGCCGCGGCGTAGGTGAACGAGTCGGTGCCGTAGAACGCCGGGTCCGGGGCGTAGGTGAAGCTGCCGTCGGCGTTCAGCGTCAGCACGCCGTTCGCCGGGCCGGTCACGACGGCCGCCGCGAGCGCGTCGCCGTCCGCGTCGGCGTCGTTGCCGAGGACGCCGGGGGCACTCACGGACAGCGTAACGCCCTGGTCGGTGGTGTAGCTGTTGGCGCCGGCGACGGGCGCGTCGGGCGCCGGCGTCACGGTCACGGTCACGGTGGTGACGTTGCCGTTCGGCCCGGCGCCGACCACGTCGCTCGGGCGGTACGTGAACGACGTGGTGCCGTTCCAGTTCGCCGGCGGCGTGTACAGCACCCGGCCGTTCTGCACCGCCACCGAGCCGAACTGCGGCTGCGTCAGGGCGCCGATGGTCAGTGCGTTGTTCTCGATGTCGGTGTCGTTGGCCAGCACGTCGATGACGACGGCCGTGTCTTCGGCCGTGGTGGCGGAGTCGGCCGCGCCGACGGGTGCGTCGTTCACCGCCGTCACCGTCAGGTTCACGGTGGCGACGTTGCTCGTCAGCTGGCCGTCGGAGGCGACGTAGGTGAAGCTGTCGGCGCCGCTGTAGTTCGCGTCCGGGGTGTAGGTGAAGGTGCCGTTCGGGTTCAGGGCCAGCTGCCCGTGCGCGGGGCCGGTCACGACCGCGGCCGTGAGCACGTCGGCGTCGGGGTCGGTGTCGTTGAACAGCACCCCGATCGCGGCCGGCGAGTAGTTGAACCGGACCGAACCGCGCAAGGCCGGGGTGCCACCCTCGGAGTGCTGCTCGAAGTCGGCCGAGAACCGCGTCACCTGCCCGGTCGGGCTCACCTCGATCTGCAGGACGGTGAAGAAGCCGGTGAGCGTGTTCGAGCCGCGGTGCTGGCCGGTGATGTCCATGCCGGGGGTGCCCGGCGTGCGGAACGCGGCGCGGGTGGCGCCGAGGTACTGCCCCACGGCCAGCGGCTCGGTGTCGAACCGCGAGCGGAACTGTAGCGTCCAGTAGTCGGAGCCGTTGTTCGGGTTCTGGTAGTTCACCGTCAGGTAGCTGGCGCTGCCGCTGACGCTGAAGTTCCCCGTGCTCGGCGACAGGTTGTACGTCCGCCCCTGGCCGATCCAGTCGCCGGCGTCGCTGACCATGGTCAGCGACGTGGTGCCGGTCGTGCCCGCCACCGTGAGGACGGTGTCCTCGGCGACCGTGTAGGCGTCGGTGGCCGCGACCGGGGCGTCGTTCACGTTCGTGACGGTGAGCGTGACGGTGGCGACGTTGCTGACGCCGGCGCCGTCGCGGAGGCGGTAAGTGAACGTGTCGGTGCCGGCGAAGTCGGCCTGCGGCGTGTAGGTGAAGCTGCCGTCGGCGTTGAACGCCAGTGTGCCGCGGGTGGGGCCGGTCACCACCTCCGCCGTCACGCTCGTGGCGCTCAGCGGCGCCGCGACGGTGTCGTTGCCCCGGACGCCCGAGCCGCCCACGGTCAGCGGCGTCTCCTCGGCGGTTGTGAAGCTGTCGGGGGCGGCGGCGAACGGCTCGTTGTCCAACACGCTCAGCCCGGCCGCGCCGGACACCGCCACGCCGGCCGACTTGTACCGATCTACGTACCCGCTGGTGCCGCCCGAGCCGTAGTTGTAGGCCAGGTAAATGTTCCCCGCGGCGTCCTGGGCCAGCCCCTCGGTGCTGGACGCGCTCCAGGCGCCGTTGGCGGTGTTCTCGACGCCGCCGTCCGCGGTGAGCCGCACGAAGCGGACGTAGAAGGAGCCGGCCGTGCCCGCGAGGAGGACGCGGCCGTCCGCCTGGTGTACGAGCCGCGCCGGGCCGCCGACGGCGCTCGCGGTCGGCTCGACGTACGCGCCGCCGGTGCCGAAGCCGTTGTCCGGCGAGCCGTCGGCGTTGAAACGCATAACGGCGTAGTCGTAGGTGCCGTTCGAGGTGTTCCGCAGCCGCACGCCGACGAGGACCTTCCCGTCCGCGCGCACGGCCACGTCGGTGCCGCGCTGGTCGTAGCCGCTGGACGCCACGGTCGAGACGCCGCTGTTGCCGAACGAGCCGTCGGGCACGCCGGCCGCGCTGTACCGGGCGACGACGAGCACCGACGAGGCGGTTCCCTCGCCGTCCACCCCGACGGCGACGATCTTCCCGTCCGGCGCGACCGCCACGCCGTGGGCCTTGGCGCCGGCCGCGCTCAGCGCGGCCGTCCGCACCACGCCGCCGGTGCCGAACGTGGCGTCGGGGCTGCCGTCCGCGTTGAGCCGGACGACGGCGAAGTCGGTGCCGATGAACCCGGACAAGACGACCTTCCCGTCGGCCTGCAGCGCGGCGTCGAGGACGCCCGCGGCGACGCCGGAGCCGAACGTCAGCCGCACCACGCCGCCGGTGCCGAAGCCGGTGGCGTCGAGCGTGCCGTTCGCGCGCAGCCGCACCACCACCATCTCGCCGGTCGTGGTCCCGGTCGTGACGCCCGAGCCGGCGACGACCACCATGCCGTCCGGCTGAACCAGCACCGCCTCCACCTGGTCGGACGCGCCGACCGGGTTCAGTTGCACGTACCCGGACGAGCCGAACGTCGTGTCCGTCGTGCCGTTGGGGTTGAACCGGCGGACGCTGAAGTCTGCGTTCGACCCGACCGTACCCGCGGTGCCGGCCACGACCAGCTTGCCGTCCGCCCCCACCGCCACGCGGCCGCGCACGTACCCCGACACCCAGCCGCCACTCCCCCACGACGTGTCGTAGCTGATCGCCCCCGACAGCCCCGCGGCCGTCGCCGTGGCCGTGATCGTCACCGCCTGCGTGCCGTCCGTGAGCGCGTCGTCGACTGTGACGACGGCGAACGTCGCCGAGGTCGCGCCGGCCGGAATCGTCACCGTGCCGGGCACCGTGGCCTCCGTCGTGTCGCTGCTCGTGAGCGTGACGACTAGCGGCTGGTCCAGCGGGAAGCCGTAGCGCGTCACGGTGCCGGTCGCGGCGGCGGCGCCGGTCTGCTCCAGCACACCGGCCGGCGAGATCGTCACCACCAGCGACGGGCCGGCGGGCTCGTCGTCGGTCACGGTCACGCCGGCCGTCGCGGTCAGCCCGCCGGCCGCGGCGGTAATCGTCACCGCCCGCGTGCCGTCCGGCTCGGCGTCGTCCACGCCGGTCACCAGGAACGTCGCCGACGCCTGCCCCGCCGCGAGCGAAATCGTCACCGGCACGTCCGCTTCCGTGGCGTCGCTGCTCGTCAGCGTCACCACCAGCTCCGAGTCCATGTCCAGGTTCGACCGCGTCACCGTCGCCGTCGCCGAGCCGCCGTTCTCGCCGAACGTCGCCGGCGAAATCGTCAGCGTCAGCGACGGGTCGTCGTCGGCCACGGTGAGACTCGCGGTGGCGGTCAGCGCCTCGCCGGTGGCCATGTCGAAGCGGCCGAGCCACTGCTTGTACACGGACGTGGTGACGTTCCCGTTCGTGACCGAGACCGACCCGCCGGCCTGGGCCACGAGCCGGCCGTCGGCCTGGAGCGCGACGGCGTTCAGCTGCTCGAACGAGGCCTGCTGCGGGTAGTCGGCGGCGACGTAGAAGCCGGTGCCGTTGAAGTTCGCGTCCGGCGTGCCGTCGGCGGCGAAGCGGGCCAGCGCCTGGTTCGTGCCGTTGCCCGTCCGCCACGAGTAGCCGGCCACCACGAGCTTGCCGTCGGCCTGCACCGCCAGGTCGAACGCCTCGGCGTTGTCGAGGTCGCCGGCGGCACCCAGGCTCAGCGTCGTGGTGCCGTCGCCGGCGAACGACGTGTCCAGCGTGCCGTCGGCGGTGAAGCGGGCGACGGCGAACCGGCCGTTGGTCTGGTTCGCTCCCCACGCCGTGCCGCCGACCACGACGTTGGTGCCGACCGCCTCCACGGCCACCACGTCGGCGCGGTCGAAGGTGCCGAAGCTGCTGCCGGTGAGGGTGCGGACGCCGCCGGGGCCGAACGTCGCGTCCGGCGTCAGGTTCGCGTCCAGCCGCACGACGGCGCTGAGCCGCTCCTTCTCGGCCCCGGTGCTGGCGGTGTACACCGTCGCGGTGCCGGCGAGGATCAGCCGGCCGCTCGCGTCCAGGGCCATGTCGGCCACGGAGCCGTAGGCGCGCTCGTCGACCTGGGCGGCGCGCACGGGCACGCTCGCCGAGCCGATCACGGCGCCGTCGGCGGTGAGCCGGGTGACGCGGAAGTCGGGCGAGTCGGCCCAGTAGCCGCCGACGAGGAGGGTGCCGTCGGCGGCGACCTCCAGGTCGTAGATGCTGTCGTAGCCGAGGTGCGGGATGACGAGCGTGCCGTTGTTGCCGAACGTGAAGTCGAGGGTGCCGTTGGCGTTCAGCCGGGCCACGGCCCAGTCGGTGACGCCGTTGTTGCGGGCGTCGCCGGCGACGAGGATTTTGTTCCCCTGGGGCACGACGGCGTAGGCCGTGCCCGGATCGGCGTAGCCGGGGAAGAACACGTAGCTGGTGAGGGCGCCGCTGCCGTCGGCGTTCTGGAACTGGACGGCCCAGCCCTGGCCGCCGTCGGCCACGGACGCGGCAGCGACGATGCTGCCGTCGGGCCGCACGAGCACGCCCCCGGGGTTGAGCGAACTGCCGCCGCGGAGGGCCGGCGTGTCGGCGAACCCGCCTGCGCCGAACGTCGGGTCCGGCCGCACCACCAGCGAGCCGGTCTGGGCCGTGGCGGTCAGCGTGACGCCCTGCGTGCCGTCCACGATCGTGTCGTCCACCGGGCTGACGGCGAACGTGGCACTGGCCTGCCCCGCGGCGATGGTCACGGCGGCGGGGGCGCTGGCCTCGGTGGCGTCGCTGTTGGCGACGGCGACGGCCAGCGCCTGCGACAGGTCGCCGGTGCGGGTGACGGTGCCGGTGGCGGCGGGGCCGTTCTCGACGAGCGCCGCGGTGTCCAGCGCCAGCGTCAGGGTGGCGGGGACGTCGCGGCCTTCGAGGAATTCGAGACCGAGGTGCGGGCGGCGCAACCGGGGGAGCGGACGACGAGCCGGGGGAGGCGGCTGGCGACGCATGGGCGGTTCTCGTCGGTAGCGGGGGCCGACATTGTCGAGGCGGGGGGCACGTTCGGGGCGACCCCCGGACCGTGAACCTCGAACTGCGGCGAGTATAACCACGGGCACCGGGAGGCGACAATCTCGGCAACCGGAATTTCACATCGGGCAGCCGGGGGGGATGCTGGTGAACGTGCGTGGGGGCGATGCCCACGCCGTGTCGAGGCGTGGGCGGCGCCGCCGAACCCGCGGCAACCCGGCCGGGCGCGGCGGAAAGTGGAGCCGGAGGCGCTGCCGGATTCCGGCCCGTCGACCCGCTCGTCCGGTTGTAGGGGCTGTCCCGGTTCTGCCCGCTGCTCCGAGCGTCCGGCCGCGGCGGCGCGGAATTCGCTCCGCATTCCGCCCGCCTTGTTGACCCTCCCCAAGTTATCCAGTCCAGTGACAGTACCCAGGCGGAGCAACCGGACACCGGAGCCCGGAATCTCGCTGGTTCGGCTCAAGTCGCGGGCGCGGCCGGCTTGAAAGGCCCCGCCCACGAACGTAGAGTTGTCGCGGATTCGACCCGCTCGCCGTCGATCCCCGACCCCCCGCCCGACCCCGGGCCGCCGCACCAACCGGACCACACGGGTTGCTCATGACGGACGCCACCTCGCAAACCCACTGGCGGCTCGACCGGCCGGCCGAAGGCATGTACGCCTCCGAGCTGCCGGCCCGCCCGGACCGCCCCGTCCGCACGTTCCTGCCGACCGACTACCAGCCGCGCTACCCGTACCCGCTCGTCGTCACCTTCCACGCCGCCGGCGGGACGGAAGAGAGCGGGTCGAAGCTGCTGCCGCGGGTCAGCCGCCGCAACTACATCGGCCTGACCCTCCGCGGTCTCCACCCCGACGGCCGCGGCTTCGGCTGGGCCGACGCCAGCACCGACGACGTCACCGACTACCTGCTCGCCGCCGTGGAGCAGACGCGCCGCACGTACCACGTCCACTCGGAGCGTGTGTTCCTGCTCGGCGTCGGCGACGGGGCCACGGCCGCGTACCGGGCCGGGCTGCAACTGGCCGACCGGGTGGCGGGCGTCGTCGCGCTGAACGGGCTGATGCCGAAGCCGGCGGGGAAGCCGCTGTTCGACCTCCGGACGGTGCGCGGCCTGCCGGTGTTCATCGGCCACGGCGTCGCCAACCCGGTGGTGCCGTACTCGACCGCCGAGCGCGACTTCCGGCTGCTGTACGCGGCCGGCGCGGACGTGCGGCTGACCGGCTACCCGACGACGCAGAAGCTCCACGCCCACATGCTGCGCGACGTGAACCGGTGGGTGATGGGCGGCGTAACCGCCGGCCGCGGGCTGATGCTCCGCGCCGGGGTGTGAGTGTTGGTGTGGGTGTGCGTGAAAGCCCGGGGACGACAGCCCCGGGCTTTTTCGTTGCACGCGCCGCCCCGCGCCGCGACATGATGGGGGAACCACGCCGCGTCCCGGACGGGATCCCACGGAGTCCGCCATGCCCCGGATGATGTCGCTGTTCGCTGTGGCTGCCGCCCTCGCGTTCGGCGGCAGGTTCGGGTCCGCGGACGAGCCGCCGGCGAAGAAGGGGGCCGGGCGCGACTTCGATCAGCAGGCCCGGATTTCGGCCGCCCGCGCGGCTCAAGACCTCGCCCAACTCCAACAGGCCGAGGCGGTGCTGAGGCGCGCCGCCACGGATCGGGAGCGGGCCGACGCGCTGTTCGCGCAGGGGGCGCTCTCGGCCGCCGACCGCGACGCCACGCGCGCCAACGAAGACCTCGCCCGCATCGGCGTGACCCAGTCCCGCCGGCTGTCCGACAAGTCCGCGGCGGAGAACCGCACCGCGCAGGAAGCGTTCGCGTTCGCCGCCCGCCGCAACGGCGCCGACGTGACCGGCCTCCTCGCCGTCGAGGTGACGTTCCCCGACGCCGACCGGCCGAAGGTCGCCGCCGCCGCCCGCGGGCTGATCGAGGCGGCCACGTTCAGCGATACCAGCACCCCGGCGGCGTGGGACGCGGGGCGTCGGCTGCCCCACGTCCACGTCCGCTTCCCGACGCCGCACCAGGCCGTGAAGGGGATCGGCGTGCGGGAGGTCACGCTGGCGGAGGCGCTGGTGCTGCTGCCGCTGACGCGCGAGCCGGGCGGAGCGGTTCTGGTCCGCGACGGCGAACGCGTCGTGCGCTTCGCCAAGTACCCGCACGCCGCCTGCGTGACGTTCCAGGAGGCGCTCGCGACGGCGACGCCGGCAGCGCGGTAGCGGGTCACACCGTCAGCACCCGGTCGCGCGCCGCCACCGCCCACCGGCCCACGACGCGGTTCCCCTCGGCCACCAGCACCTCGCGGTGCAGCGCCACCGTCGGGCAGACGTGCCCCGGCAGCGCGTACACCACGTCGCCCGGGGCGTACTTCGCCGCCCCCGCCGTCTCCACGATCAGGTGCTCCTCGTTGTGCCCCACCGTGCGGTACTCGGGGAAGTCCAGCAGGTGAACCCGCCGCTCCATCGGCGGGTCCGCGGCCACCGCCTTGTTGCCGAGGTCGAACGTCACCCGGTCCGCCGTCGGCCGGCTGATCACGCGCGTCACCAGCACCGCGGCCGGGGTGATGCCGGCCAGGTCGGCGAACTTCCCGCCGTAGCCGGCGTCGTGCAGCACGAACGTGCCGGGCGAACACTCCACGCCGGGCACGTCCGTCATGCCGGCGAAGATGGGGAACGTCGGCGTGCCGCCGCACACCAGCCGCGGCACCGGAACGCCGGCCTTCTCCGCGGCGGCGCGCAGTTCCAGCACCGGCGCCAGGAACCCCCGCACGGCCGCCTCGCGGTCGGCCCGGTCGGGCTGGTGGTTGTGGCCGTCGTAGGCCTGGAACCCGTCCGGCCGCAGGCCCGGCAGCTTCGCGGCGGCGAGGTAGAGTGACAACGCCCCGTCACCGACCGCGATGCCGGTGCGGTGTTGGCCCACGTCCAAATCGAGTACGACGCCGACGGTGTGGCCCGCGGCCGCCATCCCGGCCGACAGCGCCTTGGCGCTATCCGGGTGGTCGATGAGCACGGAGAAGGTGGTGCCGGGGAATGCGGTCATGAGCGCCGCAAGGCGCTTGATGTTCGGGCCGACCAGCGGGTAGGCGATGAGCACGTCCGGGGCGCCGGCCGACGCCAGCATCTCGGCCTCGGCGATGGTGGCGCACTTGTGCTTCGTCACGCCGGCGTCCAGCAGCATCCGGGCGATCTCGCGCGTCTTGTGCGTCTTGACGTGCGGCCGCAGCCGGCCGGGGCCGCCGGCCAGCTCGACGACGCGGGCGATGTTGGCGCGGATGAGTTCCGGGTACAGCACGAGCGCCGGGGTGAACACGTCGGCCGCATCGGCGAGGGCGTAGGCGGGGTGCATGAGGCGCCCGGGGGGTTGGGGGGTGGTGTCAGGATATTCGGATTCCGCCGCCCGCGGCGTAGCGCCGCGGCGCTACGCCGCGGGCGGCGGAACCCACGCCCCCGCGCGGTGTTGTATCCCCGGCCGGTGTGGCATAATACTACCACGTTCGGCCCGTCGCCCTCCCGCGGGTTCCTGCCGATGCCGCGTGCCCTCCTCGCCCTCGCCGCCGTGCTCGCCGCCGCCCCCGCCGCGGCCCAGACTCCGACGGCTGACGCCGCCGGCTCGGGCGTCGACTTCTTCGAGAAGAAGATCCGCCCCGCGCTCGCCGAGCACTGCTACAGCTGCCACTCGGCCGACGCCGCCGCGAAGAACAAGCTCAAGGGCGGCCTCGCCCTCGACACCCGCGACGCCGTCCGCGCCGGCGGCGACAGCGGCCCCGCGCTCGTCGCCGGTGACCCGGCCAAGAGCCTGATCGTCGAATCGCTCCGCTACACCGGCGACCTGCGGATGCCGCCGAAGGGGAAGCTGCCGCCGGCCGTCGTCGCCGACTTCGAGAAGTGGGTGAAGATGGGCGCCCCGGACCCGCGCACCGCCGCGACCGGCGTCAAGCAGCAGGTCGGGCTGTCGATCGACGAAGGGCGGAAATTCTGGTCGTACCGGCCGGTGGCGGCGCCGGCCGCGCCGGCCGTGAAGAACGCCGCCTGGCCCGCGACCGACATCGACCGCTACGTCCTCGCCGCGCTCGAAGCGAAGGGGCTGAACCCCGCCGCGGACGCCGACCGCGCCACGCTGGCGCGCCGCGTCTACTTCGACCTGCACGGCCTGCCGCCGACGCCGGAGGAGATCGACGCCTTCGTCCGCGACGCCGACCCGAAGGCGTTCGAGAAGCTGGTGGACACGCTGCTCGCGTCGCCGCGGTTCGGCGAGCGGTGGGGCCGGCACTGGCTCGACACCGCCCGCTTCGCCGAGTCGGTGACGCTGCGCGGGCTCGTGTTCAAGGAGGCGTGGCGGTACCGCGACTACGTCATCGACGCCTTCAACCGGGACGTGCCGCTCGACCAGTTCATCCGCGAACAACTCGCCGGCGACCTGCTGGCCGCGGCCACGCCCGAGGAGCGCGCCCGCCTCATCATCGCCACCACGTACCTGCAGCTCGGCAACACCAACCTCGAAGAACAGGACAAGCGCCAGCTCCGCATGGACGTGGTGGACGAGCAGCTCGACGTGATCGGCAAGGGGCTGCTGGGGCAGACCATCAGCTGCGCCCGCTGCCACGACCACAAGTTCGACCCGATCCCGACCGCCGACTACTACGCCCTCGCCGGCATCTTGCGGAACGTGAAGGCGCTGAAGGACGCGAACGTGTCCAACTGGGTCGAGGTGCCGCTGCCCGCAGCACCCGAGGTGGAAGCCGCGGTGAAGCAGCACGAGGCCGCCGTCGCCGACCTGCAAAGCCGCATCAAGGTGGCGAAGGCCAAGGCGCCGAAGGACGCGGCGGCCGAGCGCACGGTCAAGGGCGTGCTCGCCGTCAAGGACGTGCCCGGCGTCGTGGTGGACGACGCGGCCGCGAAGAAGGTGGGCACCTGGAAGGACTCGACGTTCTCCGGCACGTACATCGGCGCCGGCTACACCCACGACGACGCCAAGGGGGCCGGCGAGAAGACGATCACGTTCGACCCCGACCTGCCGGCCACCGGCCGGTACGAGGTGTGGTTCGCGTACTCGCCGGGCGGCAGCCGGGCGAAGGACGTGCCGGTGACGGTGTTCAGCGCCGACGGCGAGAAGACGCTCCACCTCGACCTGACGCCGAACCCGCCGATCCGCGGTCGGTTCGTGTCGCTCGGGCAGTACCGCTTCGAGAAGGACGGCCAGAGCTTCGTCCTCATCTCGAACGAGGGCGCGAAGGGGCACGTCACCGCCGACGCGGTGGCGTTCATCCCCGTGGATCAGGTGCCGAAGGACAAGGCGGCGCCCGCCGGAAAGGTCGCCGCGGCCGACCAGGCGGCGGCGCTGGAGGCCGAGCTGAAGAAGCTGCAAGCCGCGGCGCCGAAGCGGCCGATGGCCATGAGCGTGGTCGAGGAGGCGAAGATCGAGGACGCCAAGATCAACGTCCGCGGCATCGTCCACAATCAAGGGGCGGTGGCGCCGCGCGGCTTCCTCAAGGTGGCGACCGCCGGCCCGGTCCCGCCGATGCCCGCGAACCAGAGCGGCCGGGTGCAGCTGGCCGACTGGGTGGCGTCGAAGGACAACCCGCTGACGGCCCGGGTGTACGCCAACCGGGCGTGGCACTGGCTGTTCGGCAGCGGCCTCGTTCGCACCGCCGACAACTTCGGCACCACGGGGGAGGCGCCCTCGAACCCCGAGTTGCTCGACCACCTGGCGACGCGCCTCGTGCAGGACGGCTGGAGCGTGAAGAAGCTGGTGCGGGCGATCGTGCTGAGCCGCACCTACCGGCAGAGCAGCCGGGCGGACGCGCGCACGATCGCGGCCGACCCCGAGAACCGCCTGTTCGGCCACGCCAACCGCCGGCGGCTCGAAGCGGAGGCGATCCGCGACACGATGCTGACCGTCAGCGGCAAGCTGGAGGCGTTCGCCGGCGGGCCGAACTTCAAGGACAACGTCGCAGCCGACTACGGCTACCGGCACACGTCGGCGGCGCGGAGCGTGTACCTGCCGGTGTTCCGCAACGCGCTGCCCGAGGTGTTCGAGGCGTTCGACTTCGCCGACCCCAGCATGGTGGTCGGGAAGCGGAGCACGAGCACGGTGGCGCCGCAGGCGCTGTTCATGATGAACAACTCGTTCCCGGCCGAGCAGGCGAAGGCCGCCGCGGCGCGGGTGCTGGCCGAGAACCTGCCCACGGATGGTGCGCGGCTCGACCGCGCGTACCGGCTGGCGCTGGGCCGGCTGCCGACCGACGGCGAGCGGGCGGCGATGCGGCGCTACCTGGCGAACCAGTCGGGGAGCCCGCCGGCCGCGTGGGCGGCGGTGTTCCAGGCGCTGTTCGCGTCGGCCGACTTCCGGTACGTGGAGTGACGCCGCGATGCCGTGGGAGGTCGCGATCGTGAACTACGCCGGCAGCCCGCCCGCGTCGTACCACGCCCCGGGCCGTCCCGACCCGCAGCCACTCGGCGCCCGCGACGACGTGATCGCGGCGATCCGGCAGGCGGTGCCGGAGTTTCAATGGGGCATGGTCGGCGGCTTCCCGCCCGAGATCCTGGCGAAGTTCTCGCCGGAAGTCGCGGCGATACTGTCGAAACAGAAACTGAACGCGCGCTACGACACCGACGACCTGTACCTCCTGCTGTACGGGTTCGAGCAGGAACCGATCGGATACCTGCACGCCGAGGTACGCGGGACCGGGAACCCGGTTCCCTTGCTCGCCCGTGTATGTGCCGGCCGGAACTGGTCGGTGGCGTCCGACGCCGACGGCTCGTTCGTGGACCTGACCGCCGCCGCCGCACCGCAGTGGGACGGCTTCCAGGCGTACCGCGACCGGGCGAACTCCGATGTTCGTGACGCGGGCGGCTGACCGTGATACCGCCGCCGCCGCCCGGGGTGGAAACCCCGGGCGGCCTACGGCGAAGTTCGTTAACCGATGACCCAACCCGAGGCGCCGGTATGCTCACCCCCGTCACCCGCCGCGAGTGGCTGTCCCGCACCGCCTGCGGGTTCGGCGCCCTCGCCCTCGCCGACCTGGCGCACGCCCAGGCGCCGAACCCCCTCGCGCCGCGCCCGCCGCACCACCCGGCGAAGGCCAAGCGCGTCATCTTCCTGTTCATGCAGGGCGGCGTCAGCCACGTCGATTCCTACGACTACAAGCCGCGCCTCGTCGCCGACGACGGCCGGCAGATGCCCTTCGACGACGCCCGCGCCATCGCCAACACCGGCGCCCGCGGCACCAACCGCCGCGTCATGAAGCCGCTGTGGGAGTTCAAGCAGCGCGGCCAGAGCGGCCTGTGGGCGTCCGAGCTGTTCCCGCACGTCGCCCAGCACATGGACGAGCTGTGCGTCGTGCGCTCGCTCCACACCGAGGGCGTCGCCCACGGCCCGGCCACGCTCTTCCTCCACTGCGGCAGCACCAACTTCGTCCGCCCCAGCATGGGGAGCTGGGTGCTGTACGGCCTCGGCAGTGAGAACGCCAACCTGCCCGGGTTCATGAGCATCGCGCCGTCGGCCGGCAACGGCGGGCCGCGCAACTACGGCACCGCCTTCCTCCCGGCCATCTTCCAGGGAACGGCGCTCGGCCGCGCCGGCGGCACCGCCGCGGAGGCGACCATCCGCAACCTCACGAGCCCCGCCGGGCAGCGGCCGCCGTTTGAGCTGTTGCGCGACCTCCACGCCGAGCAACTGCGCCGCAGCCCCGGCGACGCCGAGCTCGAAGCCGTCGCCGCGTCGTACGAGCTGGCCCACCGGATGCAGCAGAACGCCCCCGACGTGCTGGACCTGTCGAAGGAGACGGCCGAGACGCTGGCGCTGTACGGCGTCAACGACCGCGCCACCGACACGTTCGGCCGGCAGTGCCTGATGGCGCGCCGGCTGTGCGAGGCGGGCGTCCGCTACGTGCAAGTGACCTACGGCGACAACAGCGCCAACCCGGCGTGGGACCAGCACTCGAACATGCCGAAGCACGCCGACCACGCGAAGGCGTGCGACAAGCCGATCGCCGGGCTGCTGGCCGACCTGAAGCGGCGCGGGCTGCTGGAAGACACGATCGTGTGGTGGGGCGGCGAGTTCGGGCGGACGCCGTTCGCCCAGGACAACGGCACCGGCCGCGACCACAACCCGGCGGGGTTCACAGTGTGGATGGCGGGCGGCGGCCTCAAGAAGGGCGTGGCGTTCGGCGCGACGGACGAGTACGGCAGTCAGGCCGTCGAGAACAAGGTCCACATGCACGACCTGCACGCGACCATCCTGCACCAGCTGGGCCTCGACCACGAGAAGCTGACGTTCCGCTACAGCGGCCGGAACTTCCGATTGACTGACGTTCACGGCCGCGTCGTGCGCGAGGTGATCGCGTAACGCCTTCCTGGCACTGGAGTTCACGCCGGAAGAATCGCCCGCCCCATGGTCGATCTGACGGCGTGACATGTTGCCGCGACCCGACCCCTCCCACGCGGCAGAATCATTTCCGGCTACCGCCCCGCCCACACGCCGCACAGCTCGACGACCACGCGCACGGCCGCCTCCATCTCTTCGAGACACGTCCACTCCAGCGGCGAGTGCGGGTTGTGCTCGCCGGTCGAGAGGTTCGGCGTCGGCAGCCCCTTCTCCGTCAGCATCGCGCCGTCGGTGCCGCCGCGGATGATCTTGAACTTCGGCTCCATGCCGGCGCGCTTCACGGCCTCCGCCGCGTAGGCGATCGCCCGCGGCTCCTTGGCGATGCCGTCGCGCATGTTGCGGTACTGCTTCCGCACCTCGACCGTCACCTTCGCCTCGGGGTACTCGCGCTCCACCTGCCGGCCGATCTCGCGCAGCAGCTCCGCCTGCACGGCGAGCTGTGGCGTGTCGAAGTCGCGCAGGAGGAAGCCGATCTTCACCTCGCCGACGCCGCCGTCGATGGTGAGCGGGTGGAGGAAGCCGTCGCGGCCGGCGGTCGTCTCGGGGCTGAGGCGGCGCTTCGGCAGGCGGTCCAGGAACATCCCCGCGAGGCGGATGGCGTTCGTCATCCGGCCCTTCGCGATCGACGGGTGGATGTTCACGCCGGTGATGGTGACCGTCGCCGCGTCCGCGCTGAACGTCTCGTCCTCGATCTCGGCGGTGCCGGCGCCGTCGAGCGTGTACGCGGCGACGGCGCCGCCGAGCATGGCGGGCTCCAGGTGGAGCACGCCGCGGCCGATTTCCTCGTCGCAGGTGAAGACGACCGCCACCGGGCCGTGCGGCAGGCCCGGGTTCTCGACGAGCGTCCGCACCGCCTCCATGATGACGGCCAGCCCCGCCTTGTCGTCGGCGCCCAGCAACGTGGTGCCGTCGGTGGTGATGATCGTCTTGCCGACGAGCGCCGTCAGCTCGGGGTTGTCGGCGACGCGGATCACCTTCGACGGGTCCTTCGGGAGCGTGATGTCGCCGCCGGCGTAGGCGCGGATTACCTGCGGGTTCACGTCCTTACCCGAGTTCTCGGGGTTGGTGTCCACGTGGGCGTTGAACGCGATGGTGGGGGCGCCGGGTACGTTCCCCGGCACGGTGGCGAAGACGAGGCCGTGCTCGTCCTGGCGGGCGTCGAGGCCGAGGGCGCGGAGTTCGTCGCGGAGCATCGCGCCGAGCACCAGCTGCCCCGGCGAGCTGGGGTAGGCGGTGGTGCGGTCGTCGGCCTGGGTGTCGATCCGAGCGTAGCGGAGGAAGCGGTCGAGCAGGGCGGACATGGCGGCTCCGGGGCGCGGTGGGGGTATGGTATTCGCCCCCGCGGCGCCGTAAAACGATTGCTTCGCCCGCCGCGCCTCCGCGAGTCCGACATGAGCTTTTCGTCCCACCACCTGTACTTCGACGACCTGGAGGTCGGCCAGGAGTGGGACTCGATCGGGCGGACGGTGACGGAGACGGACATCGTCAACTTCGCGGGGTTCAGCGGCGACTTCAACCCGATCCACATCGACCACGAGTTCGCCCGCGGCACCCCGTTCCGCCGGCCGATCGCGCACGGGTTCGGCGTGTTCAGCATCGCCAGCGGCCTGGGCGTGATGACGCCGCCGGTGCGGACGATCGCGCTGCTGCGGGTGCGGTTCTGGAACTTCCTGCTGCCGGTGTTCGCCGGCGACACGATCCGCTGCCACACCCGGGTGGTGGAGAAGACGGTGAAGGGCCGCGGCAAGCGCGGCGAGGTGGTGTGGTACCGCGGCATCGTCAACCAGGACGGCAAGACCGTGCAGGAGGGCGAGGTGGTGACGCTGCTGGAGTGCCGGCCGCTGGTGCGCGTGGGCGACCCCGTGGCCGTGGGCGAGCCGAGCGCCAACGGCACCGACTGAGCTAAGGCGAAAACCGGATTAACCACAGAGTCACAGAGGCCACAGAGCGAAGACGCAAAGCCGAGACGAAACCGAGTTCGAAGCCACGATTGGTTTGCACTCGGTCTTTTGTCTTCTCCCTGTGCCCTCTGTGACTCTGTGGTGAACTCTCTTCCTGACTCCGCCAACCATGACCATTCGTACCCGCTTCGCCCCGAGCCCGACCGGCTACCTCCACATCGGCGGCGTCCGCACGGCGCTGTTCAACTGGCTGTACGCCCGCCGGCACGGCGGCCAGTTCGTCCTCCGCATCGACGACACCGACGCCGCCCGCAACCGCGCCGAGGCCGTGAAGCCGATCCTCGACGGGTTCGACTGGCTCGGCCTCGACTGGGACGAAGGCCCGACCAAGGACGCCAGCGGTAACAGCGTCGGCCCGCACGCGCCGTACTTCCAGAGCCAGCGGAACGACCGGTACGTCGCCGCGGCGCTACAACTGATCGAGACCGGCCACGCCTACCCCGACTACACCACGCCCGACGAGCAGGACGCCCGCCGCAAGGCCGCGGAGAAGGCCAAGCGCGCCTACGTCCACCGCGGCAGCAACCGCGACGTGGACCCGGCCGAGAACCTGCGGTTGTACCGCGAGAAGCCGGCGGCGGTGCTGCTGAAGGTGCCGGAGGGGCGGGCGGTCGTGTTCAAGGACCACGTCCGCGGCGAGGTGAAGGTCGAGACGAGCACGATCCGCGACCCGGCGCTGCTCCGCGCCCCGGACGCCGCCGGCGTGTGCCGGGCGCTGTACTCGTTCGCCACCGTCGTGGACGAGGTGGCGTTCGGCATCACGCACGTCGTGCGGGCCGAGGAGCACCTCACCAACACGCCGACGCAGCTGCTCATCTTCGAGGCGCTGGGTGCGACGCCGCCGGAGTTCGCGCACATCCCGCTCGTGAATTACAACAACAAGAAGATGAGCAAGCGCGACCTGCCGCCGCTGTCGGCGCAGGAGACGGCCGCGCTCAAGGCGTGCGGGTGGACCGACGAAGCGCTGAAGGGCCGCGACGACCTGAACATCGCCACCGTCGCCTACTACCGCGAGCTGGGCTACCTGCCCGAAGCAGTCATCAACTACCTCGTCCGGCTCGGCTGGTCGCTGGACGCGACGAGCGAGTTCATCCCGCTCGACACCATCCTCAAGAACTTCGACCTGGACCGGATCACGAAGGCGGCGGCGAACTTCGACACGAAGAAGCTGTACTGGCTGCAGGGCGAGTACATGAAGCTCGTGCCGGTCGCCGACAAGGTGGAGCGCTGCCTGCCGTACCTCCGCCGCGCCGGGCTGGTCGGCGAGACGGTCCCGGACGCCGTGCGGGCGCGGCTGACGCAAGTGGCCGAGGCCGCGGGCGACCGGGTAAAGCTGTTCTCCGACATGGTGCAGTTCGCCGGCCCGCTGCTGCGGACGGACCCGGTGTACGACCCCGCCGCGGTCGAGAAGGCGATGAAGCCGAACGCCGAGTTGCTGCGGGCGTACCGCGACGCGCTCGCCGCCGCGGAGCCGTTCGACGCCGTCACCACGGCCGCGGCGTTGCAGGCGGTGGCGCCGGAGAAGGACAAGCACAAGGCGCTCGTCGCCGCGACGCGGGTGGCCGTCACCGGCGTGACGGTCGGGTTCGGGCTGTACGAGACGCTGGCGATCCTCGGCAAGGCCGAGGCGCTGCGGCGGGTCGATCTGGGTCTGAAGCAAGTGAGCTAACGCGATGCCCAAGGAATTCGACGTGTGCGGCCTGGGGAACTCCCTGGTCGACATCCTGCTGGAACTCACCGCCGAGGAGTTCGGCCCGCTCGCGTTCGAGAAGGGGACGATGCGCCTCGTCGAGCCCGGCGAGCAGAAGCAGCTCCTGAGCGCGTTCCGCGACCACGAGCCGCGGCTCGTCAGCGGCGGCAGCGTCGCCAACTCCGTCATCGCGTGCAGCCAGCTCGGCGGCCGCGGCGCCTTCATCGGCTGCGTCGGCGACGACCGGTACGGGCTCCACTACGTCGAGGAGTTCGAGCAGCTCGGCATCGACTTCGTGAACGACCCGCTGGTCGGCGAGACGACCGGGACGTGCGTCAGCATCATCACCCCGGACGCCGAGCGGACGATGCGGACGAGCCTGGCCGTGTCCAGCCACCTGGCGGCGCGGCACGTCCCCGCCGAGCGGATCGCGGCGAGCGAGTGGCTGTTCGTGGAAGGCTACGTGTTCGCCAACCCGAGCACCGGCCAGCACGCCATCCGCGAGGCGCTGAAGGCCGCCAAGGCGAACCGCGTGAAGGTCGCGCTGACGTGCTCGGAGGCGTTCGTGCCGCACGCCTTCGGCGACGCCTTCCGCGAGGCGCTGGCCCAGTCCGACCTGCTGTTCTGCAACGCGGTCGAGGCGACGGCCGTGACCGGCGCCGCGACCGCGGCCGACGCCTTCGCGGCACTAAAGGGACTGGTGCCGAACTGCGTCGTGACGGACGGCCCGAACGGCGCGTTCGTGCGGTTCGGCGGCGCGGAGCACCACGTGCCGGCGTTCCCGTGCGAGCCGAAGGACCTGACCGGCGCCGGCGACATGTTCGCGGGGGCGTTCCTGTACGGCGTCACGCACGGCGTCGCGCCCGAGAAGGCGGCGCGGGCGGCGAACCTGCTGGCGATGAAGGTGATCACGCAGATCGGCGCCCGCCTCCACCACGGGGCGAAGGACGGCTGGGCCGAGGGGCTAAAGTAGGACTCCGAGATTGGCCACAAAAAGGCACGAAAAGACACAAAAAGTAAGACACAAATCAAGAATAAGGTCTTGGTCCTGGTCTTAGTTCTTCTTTTTGTGTCTTTTCGTGCCTTTTTGTGGCCATCGTCTTTCTTCTGGAACCCCGCTCATGGGTCGCGTCCGCTCCTTCATCGGCGTCGGGGTCGGGGCCGAGGTGCGCCGCAAGGCGGTCGCGCTGCAACAGCAACTCGCCCGCACCGGCGCCGGCGTGAAGTGGGCCGCCGAGGACGGCATGCACGTCACGCTGCTGTTCCTCGGGGAACTCGACGACCGCGACATCCTGCCGGTGTGCCGCGCCGTCAAGGCCGCGGCCGCGACCGAGCCGCCGTTCCCCCTGCGCGTGTCGGGCGTCGGCGCCTTCCCGACGACCCGCCGGCCGAAGGTGCTGTGGGGCGGCGTCACCGACGGGGCCGAGCCGCTCCGCCGCCTCTACACCGCGATCGAGGCGAAGCTCCTGGATTTGGGCCTGTACGTCAAGGAGGAGCGCGACTACACCCCGCACCTGACGCTGGGCCGCGTGAAGGGCGAGGCCGACGGGTTCACGCTCGCGTCGGAGCTGCCGAAGCTGCTGGCGTGGGACGGCGGCCGCACCACGGTGGATGAGGTGTGCGTGTACAGCAGCGAGCTGCGCCGCGGCGGCCCCGAGTACGCCGTCCTCGGCCGGGCCGAACTGACCGGCTGACCCGCACGGGAGGCGGCTGTGCACTACCTCCTCTTCTACGACGTGGTCGCGGACTACGTGGAGCGCCGCGCCCCGCTGCGGGCCGAGCACCTGGCCCTGGCGCGGGCGGCGCACGCCCGCGGCGAACTCGTCCTCGGTGGCGCCCTCGCCGACCCCGCCGATGGGGCCGTGCTCCTCTTTCGCGGCGACTCGCCGGCCGCCGCCGAGGCCTTCGCCCGCGCCGACCCCTACGTCCGCAACGGCCTCGTCACCGCGTGGCGCGTCCGCGCCTGGGCCACCGTCGTCGGCGACGGCGCGGCCGTGACCCTGCCCCCCGATCTGGTCGTTGCGGGGCCGGCGGACGGCCGGTAGGTTGAGGCCATGACCGGACGCGAGTACCTGAACCGGCGGAAGCGCTGGGTCTTCGGCGGCGTCGCCGTCGGGATCGTGCTGCTCGTGGGCGGCCTGGTGGGGCTGCCGCTGCTGGTCGGGGCGGGGCTGGACACGCCGGCGGTCTCGGCCGTGGTGGTGCCTGGCGTGGTGGTGTTCGTGGCCACGGTCGTTGCCGGCCAGAAGTTCCTGTTCCGCTGCCCGTGGTGCCGCGGCAACCTGGGGGCGCTGCTGACGCAGAAGGGCGTGTGGCGGACGGACCCGAGGGTGCGCTTCTGCCCGTACTGCGGCACCGACCTGGACGACCCCGTGGGCGGCGGCGGCGACTGGGACGCCCCCGTCGAGTGACGGGGTTCGCGCTTGCCCGCCGGCCCCGCGGCGGGGTACGCTTTAACACTTCGTTCCCTCCCGGAAGCCGACATGAAGCGCGTCCTGCCGCTGGCCCTCGTCCCGGCGATCCTCGCCGCCGTGCTGTACTTACACGGCGACCGCCCCGCCCCCGCCGCGCAGGGGCCGCTCCCCATCCCCGAGATGCAGTTCAACGACGTGAAGGAGATCGCCCCCGGCGTCTTCTTCCGGCTGTCGTCCATCAGCGCCGCCGACCCGAAAATCCCGTTCGGCGGGTCGAACCACACGTGGGTCGTGTTCAAGGACTACGTGGTGGTGATCGACGCCAACTTCCCGAAGGAGGCGGCCGACGTGGTGGCGGCGATCAAGAAGACGACGGACAAGCCGATCCGCTACGTGCTGGACACGCACCACCACGGCGACCACGCCTACGGGAACAGCGTGTGGGCGAAGGAGGGGGCGAAGATCGTGGCGCACAAGAACGCGGCCCGGCTGCTGGCGGTGAACGGCCCGAAGCAGTGGGAGGAGGCGAGCAAGGCCACCGGGAAGGACGCCCGCGACGACCTCAAGACGACGACGCTGAAGCAGGTGGACATCCCGTTCGACGACCGGTACGTGCTCGACGACGGCACCCAGCGGGTGGAGTTCCTCCACTTCGGCCACTGCCACACGATCGGCGACGCGGTGGCGTACCTGCCGAAGCACAAGATCCTGTGCACCGGCGATGCGTGCGTGAACGGGGCGTACAACTTCATGGGCCACAGCAACTCGGCGAGCTGGATCCGCTGCCTGAACGAGATGCACAAGCTCGACGTGGACGTGATCTGCCCCGGCCACGGCAAGCTGGCGCGGAAGGACCTGTTGAAGACGGAGGTGCGCTACTTCACGGAGCTGCGGGCGGGCGTGCAGGCCGGCATCGACGCGAAGAAGAGCCTGGAGGACATCACCGCGGGGCTGCACTTCCCGTGGTACAAGGAGTGGACCGGCGTGGACGTGGCCGGCCCGCAGATGAACAAGGACAGCGTGAAGCACGTGTACAACGAACTCCAGGGGAAGGTCGAACACGAGCGGCTGGGCTGGGTGCCGAGCCCGCTCGAGACGCGGCCGGTGGCGGTGACGCGGGGGGACTGAGGACCGATTTCGGCCCGCGGCCTTCGTCCCTCCGGGGGCTCAAGCCGCGGGCCGCGCCAACGCACTCCCCGGGCCCGTGTTGTGTGCACACCGGCGCCCGCCCCGAGGTCGGCCATGTCCCGGCGCGCGTTCACGCTCATCGAGCTGCTCGTCGTCATCGCCATCGTCGCGGTGTTGATCGGCCTGTTGCTCCCCGCCGTGCAGAAGGTGCGCGAGGCGGCGGCGCGGCTGAAGTGTCAGAACAACCTGAAGCAGATCGGCCTCGGCCTGCACGGCTACGAGTCGGCGCACGGCCGCTTCCCGCCCGGCTACCGCGACACCCGGCCCGACAGCGCACCGGGGCCGGGCTGGGGCTGGGCCGTGTTCCTCCTGCCGTTCGTCGAGCAGCCCGCGCTGCACGCCCGCCTCGACCCGCACAACACGCTCCCCGGCGGCGGCTCCGACACGCCCGCGCCGACGCCGGACACGCTAACGGCGCTACCGGTCTACCGCTGCCCGTCGGACCCGGGGCCGGCGACGAACGCGAACTACGACGGCCACGCCACCGCGAACTACCGCGGCGTCGGCTGGGGCCGGCCGAAGACGGCGCCGGGCCCGAAGGGGCTCATGATCACCGACCTGGCCGACCCCACCGGCGTGCTGTTCCGCAACAGCAAGGTGCGCGTCGCCGACGTGGCCGACGGCCTTTCCGGCACGCTGTTCGTCACCGAGGTGTGTTTGACCGAGCCGCGCTGGGGCGGCGTGTGGGCCGGGGCGACGCGGAAGGACGGCTACGGCCTGTGGATCAGCGGCGCGTTCTGGGCCGTGGACGAGGGGCCGTTCCGGCTGAACGGGCCGGACAAGTGGGCGGCGTGTAGCCCGCACCCCGGCGGCGTCGGCGTGCTGCTCGGCGACGGCTCGGCCCGCTTCGTCCGCGACACGGTCGAGCCGCGCGTGCCGGCGGACCTGGCGACGCGGGCGGGGGGCGAGGTGGCGGCGGTGGAGTGAGTCAGCCCCGCCGCAGGTCCGCGAACGCGGCCGCCATCGCGTCGCGCATCATGCTGCTATCGTTCGAGTACACCACCAGCCGCGCCCCCTGGCGGATCGTCCGCAGCATCTGGTCCGTCCGCCCGAACCAGCACCCGGCCGCGACGTGCCGGCGGTCGGCGGTGTCGATCACCTTCTTCAGCAGCGCCACCAGCTCCGGGTGGTCGTACTGGTTGGGGATGCCCATCGCCGTGGTCAGGTCGTTCGGCCCCACGAACACGGCGTGCACGCCGGGGATGGAGCAGATCGCGTCCAGGTTCTCGATTCCGGCCGGCGACTCGATCATCGGGATGAACACCGTGTCGGCGCAGCGCACGGTCGTGACGTACTGCTTCGTCGCCTCGCTCGGCCACTCGTCGCGGTCGAGGACGCGCTTCAGCGCGCGGCCCTTCAGCGGCCGGTACACGGCCGCGGCCGCGAGCGCCTTCGCGTGCGCCACTTCCTCAACATAAGGCACCACGACGCCGTCGAACGAGTCGCACACCTTCGACACGTCGTCCGGGTCGCGGCTGTGGGTGCGGGCGAGGCAGGCGATGCCCTTCGAGTTCAGGGCGTACTTCACCGGCAGGAAGTCGGCAACGTCGAGGGCGTTGTGCTCAGCGGTAACGACGACGAAGTCGAGCGCCCCCGGCGGGAGGAAGTCCACGACGGCCGGGCAGACGGCGTGCTGGAAGAAGGTGCCGAACACCCGCTCGCCGCGGGTGAGTTTGTCCTTCAGCGCCTTGCCGCTCATCGGGGGCTCCTGTGTTTCCGCCGCTTGCGGCGTAGCGGCGTCCACGTCGCTACGCCGCAAGCGGCGGAAGAATCACGTCAGCAGCGTCAGCGGGTTGGCCCGGCTCCGCAGTGGCAGTTCGGCGGGGCGGCCGAGCCGGTGCGACTCGAACGCCGCCGCAATCATCTCGATGATCGCCGCCGCGTCGCGGCAGCCGCACTTCGTGTCGCGGTCCTTCTCGATCGCGTCGAGCAGGTCGGTTATCGCCGCGACGTGGCCGCCCTCGTAGTTACCGTCGGTACGCGGTTCCGGCCGGCCGATCCCCGCCGAGGTGATGACCTCCCACGTCTTCTTGCTGCGGCCCGGCGACCAGCTGCTGTCGCGCAGCAGGTCCGCCTTCACGCCGTAGCCGCTCTCCAACTCGATGACGCCCTTCGAGCCGAACACCTGCACCGCGAACCGCGTCGGCTGACCGGCCATGCCCTTGCGGCTGGCGAAGTAGCCGGTGACGCCGCGCGGGAAGCTGTACTGCGCCTGCACGTGATCGCCGGCCAGCGGGCCGATCCCCTCGGCGCCGTCGCGGACGTGCCGCTTCGCCACCGGCTCGCCGCCCTGCGTCACGGTGGCGTAGCAGCTGGCGGCGTTCCCGCCGGCGATACTGCGCATCAGGCCGAAGACGTGCGACCCGAGCACCCACAGGTCTTCGCCGCCGCCGCGGGCGTCCTCCTTGCCGCGGCCGCGGATCTCCAGCAGGTCGCCGATGGCGCCGTCGGCGACGGCGGCCTTCACGGCGGCGAGCACGGGCGAGTACTGGCTGATGTGGGCGATGCCGAGCTTGAGGTGGCGCATCTCGAACGCCCGGACGACGGCGTCGGCCTCGGCGGGCGTGCGGCAGAACGGCTTCTCCATGTAGACGTGGCACCCGGCCTCGGCCGCGGCGAGGAGCATGTCGTGGTGCTGGTCGATGTGGCGCGGGCAGATCGCCACGATGTCGAGCTTCTCCTTCGCCAGCATGTCGCGGTACGCGGCGTAGGCGTTGCGGGCGCCGGTGCGCTGCTGCGCCTGCCGGCGGCCGGCCTCGACGGGGTCGGCGACGGCGACGATCTCGACGTTCGGGGCGCGGCGGCAGGCGACGTCGACGGCGTGGCCGTAGTCGCCGCGGCCGGTGTGGCCGATGACGCCGACGCGAAACGTGCGGGGCACGGGAGAGCCTCCGGCGGGGGGAGCCCTGACTGTGCCGCGCGCGGGGCGGCGGGGCAAGGAAAAAGCGCGGCGGCTGCGGTACGATACGCCCTGCGGAATCCGCGGAGGGTTTCCGCCCGCCGGCCGTCTTACTGTCGGACCTCCGGAGGCCGACCGATGCTCCCCGCGCTGGCCCGGCAGTTCGCCGCCGACGCCGCCGTCCCCGACGCCGAGTTGCTGCTCCGCTACGCCCGCGCCGCCGACCCGGCCGCGTTCGAGCTGCTGGTGTGGCGGCACGGCGCGATGGTGTGGGCCGCGTGCCGCCGCGTCCTCGGCGCCGACACGGCCGCGGCCGAGGACGCCTCGCAGGCCGCCTTCGCGGCGCTGGCGCGGCACGCCGGCCGCGTCCGCGCCGTCGGCCCGTGGCTGCACCGCGTCGCCGTCCGTGCCGCGATCGACCTCCGCGCCGCCGGTCGCGGCCGACGTGAACTCCCGGCCGCCCTCCCCGACCCGCACCCCGGCCCGGAGCGCGTCGCGGCCGGCCGGGAGGACGCCGCCGCCATCGACGCCGCGGTCAACGCCCTGCCGGAGAAGCTGCGCACGGCGTTCGTGCTCTGCGAGCTCGAAGGCCGGTCGAACGCCGACGCCGCGGCCGCGCTCGGCTGCCCGGTCGGCACCGTCGAGTCGCGGCTGACGCGCGCCCGCCAGCGGCTCCGCGCCCGCCTCGCGGCCGGCGGCGTGGCGCCGGCGGTCGCCGTGCTGCCGGCAACCGTCCGCGCCGCGCTGCTACGGCCGCCCTCGGCGACCGTGCGGGCGCTGGCGGCGCGGGCGGCCGGCGGGCCGGGGAACCTCCGGCTTGTGGTCGCGGCCGGGCTCGTGCTCGCGGCCAGTGCTGTCGGCTTCGGCCTGTCCGCGTCCGAGCCGCCGCCAGCGCCCCCGCCGCCCGCCGCTCCGGCGCCGACTGTCGATCCGCCGGCGGCGGCGAAGGTGGTGGCGCGGTTCGGCGCACCCGGGATGCGGCACGCCGGCCCCGTCGCCGACGTGGCCTTCGCCCCGGACGGCGCCCGCCTCGCGTCCGTCGGCCCCGACGCCGTCCGCGTGTGGACCGCCGACAGCGGCGCGGCCGTGTTCGCCGTGACGCACCCCGGCGGCACCATCCAGCGCGTCCGCTACACCGCCGACGGGAAGGAACTACGGGCCGTCGCCCTCAACGCCCCCGGCAAGGGCGGCGAGGTGTGGCACATCCACCCGGCCACCGGCGCGGTCACGAAGAAGGTGCCGCTCCCGGCCGCCGGCGGCGGCCCGTTCGACGCGCAGTTCAGCGACGACGGTAAGCTGCTCGCCGTCCACACGCCGGGCGACCGCACCGTCGCGGTCGCCGACGCCGCCACCGGCGAGTCGCGGTGGGCCTTCGAGCTGCCGCGCGGCGACACCCCCACGGCCGTTGCCTTCTCGCGCGACAACCAGCTCCTGCTCGTCGGCACACGCGGCGGCGCGGTGACGACGCTGGACGCCGCCACCGGCGGGAGCCCGAAGACCATCTACGGCCCGATCACCCCGGTGACCGCGGTCGCGATGTCGCCGTCCGCCCGCACCGTGGTCGCGGCGTTCGGCAAGACGGGCGTCACGGCCTGGGACCGCGCCACCGGCGACTGGAAGTGGGGCACCGGCGCCCGCGGCGACGGCGGCCTCCGCTTCTCCCGCGACGGCAAGCTCCTGTTCCGCGCCGCCGTCGGCGTCCACGCGTCCACCATCGACCCCGACGACGGCCGGCTGCCGAACACGTGCGGCGTGCTCGGCACGTTCTTCGACGGCATGGTGCAGGGGACGTGCGTCGCGCTCCACACCGCCCCGCACTACCACGGCGACGACCGCGTGGCGTTCGGCACCGCCGGCGGCGCGGTCGTGATCTACGGCGTGACGGAGAACGCGGGGAAGCCGACGACGGCGTCGCCGGAGCCCGCGGGGGCGCCGGAACTGCTGTCGTTCACGCCGGACGGCAAGACGCTCCGCGGCTGGGCCGGCGACTGGTTCGCGTGGGACGTGGCGAGCGGCAAGCAGTCGCGGCTGACGAGCATGGGGTGGAAGCGCGTCCCGCTGTCGCCGGACGGCCGGGTCATTGCCGAGCAGACGGAATCGAGCTGGCTCCGCGACCGGAACGACCCGCACGGCGGCGTCCGCCTCGTGCTGAGCGACGCGATGATGAACCGCCCGACAGTTTTCCTGGCGGGCGTGAAGTACCGGGTGGCGTGGCTCGACTACACGCCCGACGGCCACCTGCTCGGCGCGGCCCCCGACGGCTCGCTGCGGGTGTGGGACGCGGCCACCGGCGACGAGCGGCTGATGCTGGCCGGGCACGCGGCGCCGCCGACGGCCCAGGCCGTCTCACGCGACGCACAGGTGTTGGTGACGGCCGCGGCCGACGGCGTGCGGGTGTGGAGCCTGACCACGGGCAAGAAGACGGCACAGTTCGCGCTCGACGCGCCGGCGACCCATGCGGCGGCGTCGGCGGACGGGTCGCGGGTGGCGGTGGCGGGCGGCGGCCGGGTGGTACTGTGGGACGCGGCCGGCCGAAAGGAACTGGCCCGGGTGACGGGGTTCGGGCCGGTGGCGCTGAGCCCGGACGGGTCGCGGCTGGCCGCGGTGTCGGGCGCTGAGGTGCGGGTGTGGTCGGCGGACGGGGCGGCTCGGGCGGTGCTGCGGCACGCCGGACCGGTAACGGGGCTGGCCTTCGCCCCGGACGGCCGGACGCTCGCGGTGGCGACGAGCGACGTGCCGGTGACACTATGGGCGGTGAACTGAAAGACCGCCGCTGGCGGCGTAGCGGGGTATGCCTCGCTAATCCGCAAGCGGCGGCAGAACCGATCAATCCGTCAGGTTCGCCAGGAAGTCCTCGAACGTCTTGCGCGACTGGAACTCGCTCGCCATCAGCGTCTTCTCGCGGGCCGTCAGGCCGTCGATCTCGCGCTCCTGCGTCGCCAGCCGCGTCAGGTACGTCTGGTACACCTCCGCCTCCCGCGGCGTCGCCGCCAGGTTCTTGCGGATGCGGTCCTGGTCGGTCCCCACCCGCGCCAGGTCGGCCTTCACCTGCGTCAGGTCGCGCAGCTGGCCGTCCCACGCGGCCTTCAGCTTCATTGCCTCGGCCAGCTTCTGCTTCAGCGCCGGCGTCGCCTCGTTCAGGCTCAGGAAGAAGCGTATCTGCTGGTCCGGGTTGTTCGACAGCGCCACCTGCGTGGACACGTCGCGCTCCTCGGTCACCGGGAACGTCTTCTCCTCGCCGGCCTTCACCGCCACCTGGAACCGGTACACCTCCTTGGTGTCCTCCACCGGCGCGGCCGTCTCCACCAGCTTCACCTGCTGGTTCGTCCGGTTCGGGTGCTCGATGACGAGCGTGCGGTCGGTCTGGCTGCGGTTGGCGATCCGGTACTTCTTCTCCTCCCGAATCTTCGTCGTGGTGGTGACGATCCCCTTGACCGCCCGCACGTTCGTGATGCGGCTCGTGCCGGGGCCGTTCTGCGGGTCGACTTCGGTGCCCAGGTCGATGGCGTAGGACACGAGCCGCTCCTCGCCCGGCTGCACGTCCAGGATGCGCGTGTCGCCAGCGTAGGTGCTCCCCTCGAAAACGGTGATCGGGCCTTGCGACAGGTGGACGCCGGAGGTGTTCTTGAACCGCAACCCGAGGAGCGGGTGCTTCGGCTGCACAGCCGGGTTGTAGATGCTGACGCGGGTGCCTTCCACTTCCTTGCCGACGATTGGCAGCAGGGCGCTCTTCTGCCGCGCGAGCGAGACGGGGTGGTCGATGGCGTACTGGAAGAAGTCGCCGAGCTTGCCCGCGGTGGCGGCGCTGCCGACGGCGGTGCGGCCGAGCTGGCTCACGAGATCGCGCTCGAGCTGGCGGGCTTCTCCGGCCTGGCCGTCGTTGGCCCGCACCGACTGGCGGAAGGCGGCGTCCATCTTCGGTTGGGGCGCGGCGCCGAACCCGGCCGGCCCGCCGCCGGGCCGCCCGGCGCCCTTCGCCGCCCCGGCCCGCCCGGGGGCCGCCGCACCGGCCTCGGCCCGGTCCGCGTCCGCGAGGTTGAGGGCGACGCCGTTCACGTCCCGCGCCTTGCCGAACCCGCCGTCGTAGGTCGGCGGCCGCAGCGACGCGAACAGCTCCGGCTCGACCGTCGGCCGCGGCACGTACAGCGGGTTGTACAGGTCCATCTTGAACGAGATCGGGCGGCCGCTGATGAGCGCCATCCGCACGCCGCTCCAATCCTCGTCCGTCGGGTTCTCCACCACCGCCCAGCCCTGCAGGTACGGCTTCGCCCCCTTCCCTTCCGCGTCCAGCATGAGCCGGTAGCTGGTCTTCCACACCGGCGCTTCCACCACGTACCCGACCTGCACGCGCCGCTTGCCGTCGCCGGCGAAGTGCAGGCTCACGGCCTTCTTCGCGGCGTCGTGGTTCAGCGCCAGCACCTCCAGCGCTCGGCGGAACTCCGACTCGATAACCGGGTTCAGGAACCGCAGCTGCTGCACCTCGGTGAGCTTCACCGCCCGCATCCCCTCGGCGCACCACATGTTCAGTACCGCGACCGGCACCGCCGGCTGGTTCGGCCCGCCGGCCACCACCTGCGGCTCGATGCCGACGATGGAACCGGTCAACTTGCCGGGCTGATTCTGGGCCGTCGGCGTGGTCGTGACTTCGATCCGCTCGCCGCGGGCCTGGTGCAGGATGCCGGCGAACGTGGTCTCGCCGTTCAGGTTGATCGAGAAGCTGGCCAGCGTGCGGGCGATCGGCTCGCGGCTGTCGTAGCTCACCGCGGCGACGCGGCCGCCGCCGAAGTCTTCCAGGACCATCGACTTGATCAGGTCGTTGATGTCCGCTTCCTGGAACGTCAGGTCGACGCGGGCGTCGCCGTCCACCTCGCCGCTGCGGCTCAGGTAGCTGACGCCGCTGTTGAACATGACGACGCGGCTGATCGGCAGCGTGACGGCGGGCTTCAGGTCTTGCTTCCCGTCCGCGAGCGCCTCGGCGGCGAGCCAGCGGTCGGCGACGACGCCGGAGCCGATGGCCCCGGCCAGCGGCACGCTCCACAGCAGCTTCCGTCGCAACATGGCAGACCCTCGGGGGAGGAACGGGGCAACAGAGACGATCATACCCCGATTGCGCGGCGGCGTAAGCCCCCACGCGGGCGTCGTTACCGGGGCGTTACGCTTCGAGAAGGGATGAGGGATGAGGGAGGAGGGATGAGGGATGAAGACGGCGGGCGGCATCCTTGTCTTCGTTTCATCCCTCATCCCTCCTCCCTCATCCCTCTCTTCCCCGCCCCCGCCCCCGTGGGTATAACACCCGTCACTCCCTTCCCCGCGCAGGAAGGCCCACCCCCGGAGAGGATTCCTCGTGTCCGCCGACCGCTACCTGTTCACCAGCGAATCCGTCTCGATGGGGCACCCGGATAAGGTGTCCGACCAGATTTCCGACGCGGTTCTCGACTTCTGCCTGAAGTCCGACCCGATGAGCCGCGTCGCCTGCGAGACGCTTGTCACCACCGACCTGGCCGTCGTCGCCGGCGAGATCACGACGAAGGCGAACCTCACCCGCCAGGCCGTGGACGCCCTCGTCCGCGAGGTCATCACCGAGATCGGCTACGTCGCCAAGGACCAGGCCGAGCGCGACGAGATCGGCTTCACCGCCGACAACTGCCAGGTGGACTGCCGCGTCCACGCCCAGAGCCCGCACATCAGCCAGGGCGTGGACACCGGCGGTGCCGGCGACCAGGGGATGATGTTCGGCTTCGCCTGCGACGAAACCGCCACCCTGATGCCGCTGCCGATCGACCTGTCGCACAAGCTGGTGGCGCACCACGCCGAGCTGCGCAAGAGCGGCAAGCTGAAGTGGCTGCGGCCCGACGCCAAGAGCCAGGTCACGGTCGAGTACAATGCCGACGGCACCCCGGCCCGCATCCACACCGTCGTGCTCAGCACCCAGCACACCCGCGAGGTGATGACCACCAAGGACGGCGGCGACTACTTCACCGACGACGCCCGCCAGCAGGTCATCGACCAGATCGTCAAGCCGGTGCTGATGGCCGACCGCGCCGACCTGGTGAAGGGGAAGCTGGTGATGGTGGTGCCCGGCGCCAAGGGGCTGAAGCTCGGCGCCGACGACATCGCCGTCCACGTGAACCCGACGGGCTGCTTCCTGTGCGGGGGCCCGCACGGCGACAGCGGGCTGACCGGCCGCAAGATCATCGTGGACACGTACGGCGGCCGCGGCCGGCACGGCGGCGGGGCGTTCAGCGGCAAGGACCCGACGAAGGTGGACCGCAGCGCCGCGTACATCTGCCGGTACATCGCCAAGAACATCGTGGCGGCGAAGCTGGCGCGGGAGTGCGAGGTGCAGCTGAGCTACGCCATCGGCTACCCCGACCCGCTGAACATCTGGGTGAACACGCGGGGCACGGGGAAGGTGGCGGAGGCGAAGCTGGTGGACCTGATCCGCCAGCACTTCGAGCTGACGCCGAAGGGGATCATCGGCACGCTGGACCTGCGCCGGCCGATCTACCGCGAGACGGCGCGGCACGGGCACTTCGGCCGCGAGTTGCCGCAGTTCACGTGGGAGAAGACCGACAAGGCCGACGCCCTCCGCAAGGCCGCGGGGGTGTAGTGTCTTCGCCGGTTGCGGCGTAGCGAGCGCTCGCTACGCCGCAACCGGCGTCACATCTTCCCGAGCGCACCCGTGCCCGACGTGACGCCCCACGCGGACATCACCGCGTCCGACCTCCACGGCCGCTCCTACCTACTACGCTTCCTGTACGGGCCGGCGGGGCGGACGCTGACCGTCCCCGTCGTCTGCCTCCTCTGGGCCGGGGTGCAGCTCGGCTTCTTCGTTGCCCTCGCCGCGTGGGAGAAGGCCCTCACCCCCGACCAGGTGCCCGGCGGGACGAGCCTCGTCGAGGACACCACCGCCCTCGGCTGGTACGCCCTCCTCCCCGGCTGCTTCCTCCTCCTCCACTACAGCCGCGTGCCGCTCCGCGGCTTCCTCAACCGCCTCCCGGATCTGCTGGAGCCGACGGCCCCGCCCGGAGCTCACGCCGAACTGCTGGCGGTCGCCCGCGGCGCCTTCAGCCGCGAGCAACTCACGCGGCCGCGCCTCGTCTTCACGGCGATCGGCCTGGCGCTGTTCGCGTACAACGCCGTCACCAACTTCTTCCCCGACACCTTCTACCACCGGTCCCCGAAGTGGGACTCGGTGCGGTTCCCGGTGAGCTACGCCGCGGCCCGGCTGTGGGTGCTGTTCGTGTGGGGCTACGCGGTGCCCGTGTGGGCGACGGAGGTGTGGGCGCAGTTGTCGGCGCTGGTGCGGATCACGCGGACGATGAGCGGGCGCGGCTGGCTCCGCATTGCGCCGTACGCGGCGGACGGCTTCGGCGGCCTGGCCCGGCTGAAGTCGGCGTCGGCGTGGGTCAGCTCGCTGGTGCTGGTGGCGGGCCTGTTCTTCCTGGCGCCGATGCTGCGGCTGGTGATCTGGCACCGGCCGCTGCACCTGGGGAACTACGTCGGCCTGGGCCTGTACGCGCTGTGCGCCGCGGCGAGCGCGGTCGGGCCGGTGTACCTGCTGCACCGCGCCCTGGCCCGGAAGAAGGTGCAGATGCTCGGCCTGCTGGCGGTGGCGTTCGACCGGATCAACGGCCGGGCGGCGCCGCTGGTGGAGCGGGGCGGAGTGGCGGAGCTGGCGGACGCGGAGCTCGGCCGGGCGCTCGACACGGCGGACCGGCTGCGGGCGCAGTGGGCGTCGCTGCCGGTGTGGCCGCTGGGCGTGGGGTTCTTCCTGAAGGCGCTGGCGACGGTGGCCCCGCCGCTGGTGGCCTTCCTGTGGCAGCAGTACGCCGCCCGGCTGGTGCCGTGACGGAGGCACGCCATTCGACGGTTTCGGCGGCGTTCGTGGTCCCGGCAGGGGAAACCCATTCAAAGCCTCCCGGTATGAGCGGCCATGCCTCCGACCCCCGCCGACCTCCACCACCGCCCGCGGGGTGTGACGGCGCCCGTGCGCACGGCACATCCGCCCCGCTCGACGCCCCCGCCGGGCGGCGGGCGGGGCTTCGCGGGAAGATTTCCTGAATCTTGGCCGGCCCGACACTAGTATGGCGTGAACGTTCCGGGCCGGAGACAAGTCCATGCGGGTGCTGCGGACGGGAGCCGGCTGGGTGCTCGGGCTGCAGTTCAGCCCCGACGCCCGCGCACTCGCCGCCTACGTCCGCGGGCAGGGCGTGTTCCTCTGGAACCTCGACGCCGCCGGCCCGCCCGTGTGCATCAGCCCGCGCGCGTCCGACCGGGCCGAGGGCGTCTACTTCACCCCGGACGGCCGCGGCGTCGGCTGGCTCGACTACGACGGCTGGAACGTCTACGACCGCGACGCCCGCCGCCTGTCCCGGGTGCGACTGTCCGGCCCCGGCCAGATCTTCCGCCTCCTACCCGGCCCCGCCGGCGACCGCGTCTACACGCAACACACCTTCCCGCAGCACGCCCTCGTCGGCTGGCGCGCCACCCCCGCCGGCTGGGAGCGCGACTGGGAGGTCACCACCCGCCACCTGAACGTCGAGCAGCTCACCGTCTCGCCGGCCGGCGACCAGCTCGCCGTCCTCACCCGCCCCACGACCGGCCCCAAGTGGGTGGACAAGCACTTCGTTCTGGAGCTACGGTCGGCCGCGAGCGGGCGGGTGCTCTCCAGCGCCCCGTACCCGTGGAAGGTGACCGGCCCGCTGGTCGTGGCACCGGACGGGCGGCACGTCGTCGGCCTCCACGGCATGACGGTCGTGGTGTGGGCGGCCGGCGACCGCGGCGACCCCGCGCTGGTCCGCGACGCCTCCCGCAATCCGTTTTATGCCGGCGCCTTCGACCCGCTCAGCCGCCACCTGTTCGCTGCCCGCTCCGACGGCACCGTCCACGTGTTTGACGCCGCCGGGTGGGGCTGTCGCGTCCGCTTCGACTGGGGCGTCGGCCCGCTGCGGACGGTGGCCGTGTCGCCCGACGGCACGCTCGCCGCCGCCGGCAACGAGCGCGGCGAACTCGTCGTCTGGGACGTCGACCTGGACTGACGAAATGATTCTGCCGCAGGGCCCCCGCCGGGTCGCGGCAGAATCGTCTGTCGCTGATGCGTCGCGTCAATTCCTGTTCCGGTGACACTTTACGGCGACGTTTCGCCCCCGCCTTTCGCCCACGCCGTCACCCCGCTCGCCACCTCGCCCGTACCGGCGATCGAGCCCGCGAACGTCCCCGTCATGTGGCCAGATCGCGCGCAACGCCCGGAGCGCGCGGGTGAAGCCCGCCGCGGGGGACGGTCTTGCCCGCCCCCCGCGCCGCGGGTATACCCCCGCCCCCGATCCTTCCCCGGAGCCCGCATGACCGCGGCCCTGCGCCTCCAGGCCGTCCGCGCCCGCTACGGCGACCGCGTTGCCGTCGCCGGCCTGACGCTGGACGTGGCGGCGGGTGAAGTCGTGGCCCTCATCGGCCCCAACGGCTCCGGCAAGAGCACGACACTCGCCCTCGCCGCCGGCGTGATGACCCCCGCGAGCGGCACCGTCACCGCGTGCGGCATCGACCGCGCCGCCGACCCGCACGGCTACGCCGCGAAGGTCGGGCTGGTGCCGCAGGACGGCGCCACCTACGACGAACTGACCGCGGCGCAGAACCTCGCCTTCTTCGGCCGCCTGTACGGCCTCGGCGGCCGCGAGCTGCGCCGCCGCGTCGCCCGCGGCCTGTCGCGCGTCGGCCTGTCGGAGCGTGCCCACGACCGCGTCGGCACGCTGTCCGGCGGCCTGCGGCAGCGCGTCAACCTCGCCGCCGCGCTGCTCCACGACCCGCCGATCCTGTTGCTCGACGAGCCGACCGCGGCCCTCGACCCCGCCAGCCGCGACGCCTTCCTCGCCGGCCTGACGCGCCTCCGCGACGACGGCCACGCCATCCTGTTCACCACGCACCACACCGACGAGACCGAACTGGCCGCCGACCGCGTCGCGGTGCTGGGCGCCGGCCGGCTGGTGGCGTGCGGCCGGCCCGGCGACGTGCTGCGGCCGCGCGGCCGCGAGGTGCTGTACGCCCGCCTACGGATGCCGGTGCCGCGCTTCCTGGAGAAGGGCCTCCGCCGCGAGCTGGCCCCCCTCGCCGAACTGGAGGTGACCGGCAACCGCCTGCGGCTGTCGGCCGACACCCCCGAGAACCTCGGCCGGGCGCTGGCCCGCGTGCTGGCCGAAGGCCTGGACCTGGACGGCTACCGCAGCCCGGGGGGGGCGGGGGCCCGGGCCGCGAGCAGCGAGAAGGTGGTGCGGTGAGCGCGAAGCACATCCTCGCCGTGGCCGGGAAAGACTGGCGCCTGTTCTGGGCCGACCGGCGGGCCGCCGCGCTCGCGTTCGTCGTTCCCGTCGTCCTCGCGTCCGCGTTCGGCCTCGTCTTCGCGCGCCCCACCGCCGACCGCGGCGCCCCCCAACTCCCCGTCGCCGTCGTGGTCGAGGACCACAGCGCGTTCGCGCGTGCGGTCGCCGACGAGCTGCTGGCGTCGCCACGATTCGCCGCCGTGGAGATGACCCGCGCCGCCGCCGAGGCCGCGGTCGCCGACCGCCGGCCCGGCGTGGCGATCGTGCTGCCGTCCGGCTTCGAGCGTGCCGCGGCGTGGGCCGGGGAGCGGCCGGTGGTCGAACTGCTGCACCACCCCACGACCGCGGCCGAGCGCCAGTGGGCCGAGGGCGTGCTGACGGAAACCGTGATGCGGAAGCTGGCCCGCGACCGCTTCGGCGACACGGCCGCGCTGGCGCCGCCGTTCCGCGCCGAAGCCACGAGCGTGGCCGGGGCGGCCGGCGGGTTCGACTCGTACACCCACAGCTTCTGCGGGATGACGCTGCAATACCTGCTGTTCTGGGGCATGGAGAGCGGCCTGCTGTTCCTGCGCGAGCGGCGCCGCGGGGCGTGGGTCCGCGTCCGCGCCGCGCCGGTGTCGCTGGCCGCGGTGCTCGCCGGCAAGGCGCTCGCCACCGCGGGGATCGCGCTGCTGATGATCGGCGTCACGTTCGGCGTCGGCCGGGTGGCGTTCGGCGTGACGGCGGCGGGGTCGTGGCTCGGGTTCGCGCTGTTGGCGCTGGCCGGGTGCGGGCTCGCCGCGGCGACGGGCCTGTTGGTCGCGGCCGTCGGCGGCACGGAAGCGCGGGCGCGGAGCGTGAGCATCCTGGTGATCCTCGGCGTGAGCATGCTGGGCGGCCTGTGGGTGCCGGCGTTCCTGCTGCCGGAGTGGGTGCGCGACGCCGCCCTGGCGCTGCCGACGACGTGGGCGATGCGCGGCCTCGACCGCGTGACGTGGCAGGGCCGCGGGCTGGCCGAGGCGCTGCCGTACGTGGCCGCCGTGACCGCGTTCGCGTCGGCGTTCCTGGCGCTGGCGGCGTGGCGCCTGACCGCCGACGAGCGCCGCCGCGCCGCCGGGCTCGGGGCTTGATCCATTGCCGCTTGCGGCGTAGCGGCGCACGCGCCGCTACGCCGCAAGCGGCAAATACGCAGAACCCACTCACATCAAGGAACCATCCATGACGCGCACGACCGGTCTCACCGCCGCCGCACTAGTCGTTCTCGCCGGCGTCGGCGTCGCGCAGCCGCCGGCAGCGCTGCCCGACCTGGCGCTCGAGGACCAGTTCGACCGCAAGGCCGACCCCGCCGCGTACCGCGGGTCGGTCGTGATCCTCGTCTACGGCGACCGCCGCGGCACCGACGCCTGCAAGGCGCTCGGCGAGCAACTGCATGTGTGCTGGCACCCGACCGCGAAGGGGCAGCCGGCGGCGAAGGCGAAGGCGGCGCCGGTGGTCGGCCTGGACGGCCTCGCACCCGGGAAGGCGGCGCCCGACGTGAAGGTGATCCCCGTGGCGTGTTGCGGCAAGGTGCCCGGCCCGATCCGCGGCGTCATCCGCACGCAGATCGCCCGCGGCGCCCCCGATGTGCCGGTGTGGCTCGACTTCACCGACGCCATGAAGACGCACTTCGGCCTGACCGCCGGCGAGCCGAACCTCGTCGTCATCGACGCCGCCGGCCGCCCGCGCGGCAAGGTGAACGGCGCCCCCGACCAGGCCACCCTCGACGGCGTGATGCGGACCGTTCAGCAGCTCCGCGCCGAGGCCGTGAAGTGAAGAACGGAGATTAGCCACAGAGTCACAGAGAGCACAGAGGGAAGACAGAAGGCCGAGGCCGAGCAGGATTTGAATTCAAATTCTGTCTTTCCTCCGCTCTCTGTCTTCTCTCTGTGACTCTGTGGTTAATCCTGCTTCGGCTCCTTATCCTTTCCCCATGGCCGCCGCGTCCGACTGCCCGTTCTGCGCCAAGCTCGCCGCCCCCGACGGGTGGCCGGCCGCGGACGTGGTGTGGCGCTTCCCGAACTCCGTCGCCGTGCTCGGCCCGTGGCAGAGCTACCCCGGCTACTGCGTCCTCGTGAGCCGCGACCACGCTTCGGAACTCAGCCAGCTCGGCCCGCGCCGCGCCGCCTTCCTCGACGAGATGGCGACGCTCGCGGAGGCGATCGAGTCGTGCTTCCGCCCGCACAAGCTGAACTACGAGCTGCTCGGCAACCAGGTGCCGCACCTGCACTGGCACCTGTTCCCGCGCACCGCCGACGACCCCGACCGGCTGCGGGCCGTGTGGTTCGCGCTGGACGCCGCCGACCGCGACCCCGCGGCGAAGGCCCGGCTCGAAGTCGGCCCCGTCCCCCGTTCCGAGGCCGTCGCCCGGCTACAGAACCACCTCCGCGCCCGGAACACAGCGTCGGCATGAACGACACCCCGCTTCGACTCGGCACCCGCGGCAGCCCGCTCGCCCTGTGGCAGGCGCACTTCATCGCCGACCGCCTCCGCCCCGTCGCCGCGCCGCGGCCGGTCGAGCTGGTGCTCATCGAGACGCACGGCGACCGCGACCGCGCCACGCCGCTGGCCGCGATGGGCGGGTTCGGCGTGTTCACGAAGGCCATCCAGACGGCCCTCCGCGACAACCGCGCCGACGCCGCCGTCCACAGCCTGAAGGACCTACCCACGATCCCCGAGCCCGGCCTGGAACTCGTCGCGGTGCCGCCGCGCGGGCCGACCGGCGACGCCTTCGTGTCGCTGAAGCACCGCCGCTTCGACGCGCTTCCACAGGGCGGCGTCGTTGGCACGAGCAGCCTGCGGCGCCGGGCGATGCTGGCGAACCGGCGGCCCGACCTGACGCTGATCGACCTGCGCGGCAACGTCGAGACGCGGCTGCGGAAGCTGGAGGAGAACGACCTCGACGCCATCATCCTGGCCGAGGCCGGGCTGGTGCGGCTCGGCCTGGCCGACCGCATCACCGAGGTGCTGGACGCGACGTGGATGCTGCCGGCCGTGGGGCAGGGCGCCATCGGCCTGGAGTGCCGCAGCGACGACGCCGACACCATCGACGCCGTGCTGGCGCTGACCGACGCAGACACGTTCGCGCGGGTGACGGCCGAGCGCGCGATGCTCGCGGCGCTAGGCGGCGGCTGCCTCGTGCCGATCGGCACCACGTCGAAGATCGACGGCGGGACGCTCACGATCCGCGGCATGGTGCTGTCGCCGGACGGGCGGCGGAAGGTGTCAGCGACGCACGTCGGCCCGGCCGACGCGCCGCTGGCGACGGGCCAAGAGCTGGCCGCGATGCTGCTCGCCGAGGGCGCCGCGGAGCTGCTGGCGTGACCGAACCCGTCTTCGCGCTCGACCGCGCGACCGTCGCCCGGCCCGGCGGCGCCGCCGTCCTCACCGACTTCTCGTGGACCGTCCGCGAGGGCGAGACGTGGGCCGTCACCGGCCCCGTCGGCTGCGGCAAGTCCACCCTCGCCGACGCCCTCCTCGGCCGCATCCACCTCCGCGCCGGCGACCTGACGTGGCCGCTCCTCGACCGCCTCCGCGCCGCCGGCCGCGACGTGAAGTACGTCTCGGACGTGGCCCGGCACGTGCCGTTCCAGGAGAACAGCCGGCTGTTCAGCTACGCGGGTCACTACTACCAGCAGCGGTTCGAGTTCGCCGACGCCGACGAGCCGCTGTCGCTCGGCACATTCCTCCGCAGCGGCAGCCCCGCGCCGGCCGACGAGGTCGCCGCCGTCGCCGCCCGGCTCGGCCTCGCGGACCGGCTGGGGCAGCCGTTCATCACGCTGTCGAACGGCCAGACGCGGCGGGCGCGCATCGCCCGCGCGCTGCTGGGGCACCCGGAACTACTGGTGCTCGACGACCCGTTCCTCGGCCTCGACGCCGCCGGGCGCGCGGACGTGGCGGCGTTCCTCGGCCGGCTGGTGGGCGAGGGGCTGCGGCTGGTGCTGGTCTGCGCCGCGGACGCGGTGCCGGGGTGGGTTTCCAACAAGCTGACTTTGGGACGCAGGGACGCAGGGACACAGGGACAGAAAGACATCGCGCCCGCGTCAGTCCCTCAGTCCCTCAGTCCCTCAGTCCCTCAGTCCCTCAGTCCCATCATCGAGCTCCGCGACGTGACCGTCCGCCACGGCGGCCGCGTCCTCCTCGACGACGTGACGTGGACCGTCCGCGCCGGCGAGCGGTGGGCGGTGATGGGGCCGAACGGCAGCGGCAAGACGACCCTCCTCAGCCTCCTGTGCGGGGACCACCCGCAGGCGTTCTCCAACGACGTGCGGCTGTTCGGCCGCCGCCGTGGCACCGGCGAGCGGATCTGGGACGTGAAGCGCCCCGTCGGCCTCACGTCGCCCGAGTTCCACCTGTACTTCACCGGCCCGCTCACCGCCGCGCGCGCCGCCGCCACCGGCTTCTTCGACGGCGTCACCGACCACGCCACCACGCCCGAACAGGACGCGATGGTGGCCGGCCTGTTCGCCGACTTCGGGCTCGGCGCGCTGGCGGCGCGGCCGTTCCGGCAGCTGTCCACCGGCGAGCAGAAGCTGGTGCTGCTGGCCCGGGCGCTCGTCAAGCGGCCGCGGCTCGTCATCCTCGACGAGCCGTTCCAGAGCTTCGACGCGGACACGGTGGCGCGCTGCCGCGACTGGCTGGACGCGAACCTGAGCCCGGACCAGACACTGCTGTTCGTGAGCCACCACCCGCCGGAGCTGCCGCGCACCGTGACGCGCACGCTACGCCTGGACAACGGGCGGGCGACGGCGGAGTGACGGCCGCGTATCCTGTCCGAACCCCTCTCCGCCACCCGGAGCGCCTCATGCGTGCCTTCCACGTCGCGGCCGTGCTGCTGCTCGCCGCCGGCCCCGCGGCCGCCCAGAACAAGCGGCCGATGACGGTCGAAGACCTGTACGCGTTCAAGCGCGTCGCCGCCCCGCAGATCAGCCCCGACGGCAAACACGTCGCGTACCAGGTCGGCACCGTCAGCCTGGAGGCGAACAAGAGCACGACGGCGCTCTGGGTCGCCACGACGGACGGCAAGACGCCGCCGAAGCAGCTGACCGACCCGAAGGGGAAGCGCGACGCCGCCCCGCGCTGGAGCCCGGACGGCAAGACCATCCTGTTCGAGTCCACGCGCTCCGGCAGCTCGCAGCTGTGGACCGTCCCCGCGGCCGGCGGCGAGCCGAAGCAGGTCACGAGCATCAGCACCGGCGCCGCGACGGGCATCTGGTCGCCGGACGGCACGCACGTGGCGTTCGTGTCGAGCGTGTTCCCGGAGTTCAGCACGCTGCCGTTCGGCGAGAGCGACGCGAAGAACAAGGCGAAGGACGAGGCGGCGGAGAAGAACCCGGTGAAGGCCAAGGTGTTCACCAAACTCTTCTACCGCCACTGGGACGAGTACGTCGGCGACAAGCGGCAGCACCTGTTCGTGATCGACGCCCCCGGCGCCCGCCCGGGAACCGTCGCCGCCCCGCGCGACGTGACGCCCGGCGACCGCGACGCCAACCCGACCAGCAGCACGTTCAGCAGCGGCGACGACTTCACGTTCACGCCCGACGGGAAGCACCTGGTCTTCACCGCGGTGCCGGCGAAGGACGAGGCGTGGAGCACGAACTACGACCTGTGCCGCGTCGGGATCACGAACACGAAGACCGAGTGGGAGACGCTGACGCCCAACCCGGCCGCGGACGGCGGCCCGAAGTTCAGCCCGGACGGCAAGAAACTGGCGTGGCGGGCGCAGAAGAAGCCGGGGTCGGAGGCCGACCGGTGGGAGATCGCCGTTGCCTCTGCCAACCCGGACGGCACGCTAGCGAGCCCGGTCGTGCGACTCGGCGATGCGGGCGACGTGTCGGTCAACGAGTTCGCCTTCGTGGGCGAGTCGCGTGCGATGTTCACCGCCGACGTCCGCGGGTCCACCGGGCTGTTCTTACTGGAGGGCGACCAAGTCGAGCGGCTCGGGGCGCCGGGCGGGTTTGCCTCACTCAGCGCCGGCGGCGGTGTGGTGACCGGGACCCGGGCGTCGATGGACGCCCCGCCGGAGGTGATGGCCTGGCCGGCGCGTGGGCCGATGGTCAACGTCAGCAAGGCGAACGACGACCTGCTCGCCAAGCTCGACCGGCCGCGCCCGGAATCGGTGGAGGTGCCGATCGAGGGCGGCAAGATGCAGATGTGGGTGCTCAAGCCGCCGGGCTTCGACGCCGCGAAGAAGTGGCCGGTGGCGTACCTCGTCCACGGCGGGCCGCAGGGGGCGTGGGAGGACAGCTGGAGCTTCCGCTGGAACCCGTCGCTGTGGGCGGCGCAGGGGTACGTCGTGGTCCTGCCGAACCCGCGCGGCAGCACCGGGTTCGGCCAGAAGTTCGTGGACGAGATCAGCGGCGACTGGGGCGGCAAGTGCTACCGCGACCTCGTCGCCGGGCTCGACTACGTCGAGAAGCAGCCGTGGGCCGACAAGGAGCGGATGGCGTCGGCCGGCGCGAGCTTCGGCGGGTACATGATGAACTGGTTCGCGGTGAACGACATCAGCAAGCGGTTCAAGTGCCTCGTCACGCACTGCTCCGTGTGGAACTTCGAGAGCATGTGGGGGACGACGGACGAGCTGTGGTTCGACGAGCACGAGCACGGCGGGCTGCCGTGGCAGGTGCCGGGGAAGTACCGCGAGTTCAGCCCGCACATCAGGGCCGGCGAGCTGGCGAAGAACAAGACGCCGATGCTGGTGGTCCACAACGACCTCGACTTCCGCTGCCCGATCGGGCAGGGGCACGAGCTGTTCAGCGCGTTGCAGCGGCAGGGCGTGCCGTCGCGGTTCGTGAACTTCCCCGACGAGGGGCACTGGGTGCTGAAGCCGAAGAACGGCGCGTACTGGCACCGCGAGGTGTTCGGCTGGCTGGCGCGCTACGCCCCGCCGGGCGGGCGCTGAAGTGACGTTGCCGCTCGCGGCGTGGGTTACCGCCCCGCGGGGCGGGCCACCTTCGCGGGGTCGGCGCCGGCGTCGGCGGGGCGCGGGTCCGTCAGGTCGGGGAACGCCACGGACTGCACCGCCGCGTCGGCCGGGGTCATGCCGGAAAGCGCGCCCAGGCCGTCGGGGGCGTCGGCGAACGTCGCGGTGCCCAGCGGCCGGCCCAGCTCCCGCGCGAACGCCAGCCACTTGTCCCAGTCCCACTCCTGCACCGGTGCGTCGCCCGGCCGCACCAGCACCGTGATCGCCCCGGCGTCGAAGTTGGCGTAGCGGTTGGCGCCGCCGCGGCCCGGCTCCCACTTCAGCACCCGGTTCGGGTCGTCGCGGGCCAGCTCGGCGCCGTCCACCTCGGCCAGCGCCCGGCCCGCCCCCGGCACCCCCACGAACAAGGACGCCTCCGCCGTCACCTCCGTCGGCACCAGCCCGCTGGCGCGCATCTCGCCGACCTTGCCGCCGTGCAGTTCCACGACCGGGCCGCCGAGGAACGCCGTCACCCGGTGGAACCGCACCCGCGACACCTGGCCGGCGTCGGCCGCCCGGCCGCCGGCCTTCGCCCACACCAGCGGCCCGGCCACGGCCGTCACGCACTGGTCGAGGTCGAGGTCGAACGGCCGGCTCACCGGCACCGACAGCAGCCGCCCGCGGCCGCGGACGAGGCACCCGTCGAACTCGACCTTTGGCGTCGGCCGGTTCGCCGCGGCCATCATCATCTCGCGGCCCGGGTCGCTCACCGCCACCACCGCCGCCGTCTTGCCGTCCGGCTCGTCGAGGGTGAACACGCAGTCCTTGAACTCGACGCCGCGGCCGGCCACCACCGTCACCGCGGCGACGGCGTCGTTCTTGGCCCCGGGCCGCAGCTGGAATTCGAGCCCGGTCAGCGTCAGCCGGCCCTCCCACAGCTTGAACAGCGAGAAGCTGAGCTTTTCGTCCGCGGCCGGGGTGAGGACGGGGGCACTCCCCGCGAACGGCGCGATCGTCAGGTGGAAGTCGGCGCGCTCGGCGGCGCCGGCGGGGCGCGGCGGGTCGATGGTGAGTTGCTCGACGGCGAGCGGCCCGGTGTGGCGGACGCGGACGGTGTCGCCGGAGCGGGCGTCGCGGAGCAGCTTCACGAGGTCGGTGGACGTGTTCGCCGGTAGCGGCTGGTCGGCGGGCGCCTCGGGCCACCACACGAGTTCGCGCGGGCCGGCGGGGCTGAGCGCGGGGTTCGCCGGCGGCCACGCCACACTCGGCTCGCCGCCGTAGACGAGGCCGGGGAGGGCGAGCGGGTCGCGGGTGAACTGCGCCCCGAGCACCTTCACGTCGGGGTTGCCGCGGGCGGCGAACAGGTCGCGGTCGGCGTCCGGCCCGGCGACGCGGAGGCGGAAGGTGCGGTGCGGGTCGGGGCCGGCGAGCGGCGCGAGAACGCCGCCCTCGGCCGCGGCCCACGGCAGCTGCTTGAGGAGCACCTTGCCGGCGTCGTCGGCGGGGAGGCCGTCCTTCTTCGCGTCGTCGAACGTGACCGTGCGGGCGGCGGTCGCCAGCGGGTCGGTCTGGTAGTAGGCGTTGGCCTTGCCCGGAATGCCGGCGAAGCGGACGCCGCCCTCGCCCTCGCCCGGGGTCCGCACGACCGCCCCGCGGCGCGCTTCGGCACCCGGCCCGGCGGGCGGCGCGACGACGCAATAGCCGGCGGTCACGCGAACGTTCCCGCCGCCGTCGGTCGCCACCACCGCCCCGCCGCCGTCCGGCATGAACGACGAGCGGAGCAGCGCCACCGTGGTCGCCGGGGCTTCGTCGACGGCGGGGGGGGCATCCGGGTCGCCGACCAACACCACGGCGGTGAGGGGGGCGAAGGCCGAGTCGTTCACCTCGACCGTGGCGCCGTGCGCCACCCGCACGCCGTACCCGCCGGGGCCGACCAGGCAGCGGTCGAGCCGCACCCGCGACGGGCCGCCCGGGGCGTTGACCGTGACCGCGGTACGGCCGGCGGCGCGGGCGCCCGGGTCGTGGGTGAACACCACGTCTTCGAGTTTCACGTCGCTCGTGTCGGTGAGCACCAACCCGTCGTCGGTCGCCCCGCCGTCCTCGGCGTCGAACGCGACGCGGAGCTTGTAGACGGCGACCGTGCGGGCGTTGGCCGTGAGGCTCCCCGGCCCGCCCTGCGCGAGCTTGACCCGAGCGCTGCCGACCGGCCCGTCGCCCGCCAGCACCAGGCTCGTGCCGCGGAACTCGACGCGCTGATCGACTCCGGTCAGGTCGTAGTCGCCGGGCGCGAGCTTCACCTTGAGGTCGCCGCCGGCCGGCTTCGTCAGTGCCTCGACCAGCTCGGCGGCGGTCTTCACCCGCACCCAGCCGTCGGCGGCCGGCGGCGGGAGCGGAACCGCGGGGCCGGCCCCCGGCACCGGCTCCACCGGCGGCGCCACGGTCGTCTTGGCCCACGGCGGTGCCACCGCCGTCGGGCGGTTGCCGTTGCCCGTCGTCGCCAGCAGCACGACGGCCACGACCACCGCGGCCGCGGCGGCGACCCAACTCGTGCGCACCCGCGGCCCCGTCGGCAGCCGCTCGGCCGCGACCGCGCGGATCGTCGAGTCCTTCACCGCCGACTCGAGGCCGACGTTCAGCCGCTCCGCGATCGTCTTCAGGTGCGCGATCAGTTCCACCGGCGTCTGGTAGCGGCGCTCCGGGTCCTTCGCCATCATCCCGGACAGCACCGCGGCCAGGTCGTCCGGCACCGCCGGGTTCAGCTCGCGCGGGTCGAGCGGGTCCACGTGCTGGTGCGCGTACAGCTTCTTCGCCGCCGTGCCCTCGGGGACCGGCGGCCGGCCCGTCAGCGCGTGGTAGAAGGCGCAGCCGAGCGAATAAATGTCGCTCCGCACGTCGGCCCGGCGGGGGTCGAGCGCCTGCTCCGGCGAGATGTAGTCGAACGTGCCGAGCGTCACACCCGACTGCGTGACGCCGCCGTTCACCGACTGCCCGTCGAGGCTGCGGGCCAGCCCCATGTCCACGATCTTGGCGCGGCCGTCCGGCGTGATGATGAGGTTGCTCGGCTTGATGTCGCGGTGCACGACGCCGCGCTCGGCGGCGTGGTGCAGCCCGGCCGCGACCTGGATCATGTAGCGGACGCACTCGCCGGCCGGGAGCCGGCCGCGGCGGTCGATCATCTGCCGCAGCGTGATCCCCTCGACGAACTCGAAGGCGATGAAGTGCAGGCCCTGGTCTTCGCCGCAGAAGTAGACGCGGGCCACGTTCTCGTGGTCGAGCCGCGCCGCGGCGCGGGCCTCCTGCTTGAACCGCGTCACCGTCTCGGCGTCCTTCGCCGACTCGGGCGGGAGGATCTTCAGGGCGACGACGCGGCCGAGTTCCAGGTCGCGGGCCTTCAGCACGGCGGCCATGCCGCCGGCGCCGACGGCCTCGATCAGCTCGAAGTGGCCGAGCTTGCGGCCGGCCAGGTTCGGCGTGTCGCCGACGACGTAGGGCGGCGGCGGCGGCGGCGGGTGGCCGTGGGCGTTGGTGATGACGGTGGGGGCGTCGTCGTCGTTGGCTTCGTGCGGCGCGGCGGTGAGGTGGGCCGCCACGTCCTGGGCGGGGGAATGACGGCGGGCCGACGACGAGCCGCGGAGCAGGTCGGACAGCGACGGCTCCGGCGGGCGGGCCGACGACCCGGCCGCGGGGGGCGGGGGGTGTCGGCCGGTCGAGTCGGGCGTCGGGGGCGGCATCCGGTGTCCCACGGGGGCAGGGGCCGGGCGACGCCGGGCAGCCTGCGGGTTGTTTCCCAGTTGCCGCCGAAGGGGTGGCGGCCGCGACGGCGTCGTGCCGAGGATCGGCGGCGGGTATCCGGCCCGCGGGTGGGAACGCGCCGGGTGGCGCGAGGATCGGGTGAGAAAAGTATAGCCCACGCCGCGGGCGGGTGTCAATTTGGGAATGCGGCGGGGGCTGGGGCCGGGCTGGGATTCGGCCCGGGGCTTGATTACGCCAGGATGTCGCGGACGACCCGCGCCGGCCGGCCGTCGGTCAGCCGCTGGGCGCGGCCGCCGTGGTGGTACACCAGCCGCTCGTGGTCGATCCCCAGCAGGTGCAACACCGTCGCCTGGAAGTCGTTCGGCGTCACCACGTTCTCGGCCGCCTTGTGGCCGACCTCGTCCGTCGCGCCGTAGGTCATGCCGGCCTTCACGCCGCCGCCGGCCAGCCAGTTGGTGAAGCCCTGGCCGTTGTGGTCGCGGCCCGCCGCGGCGTTCAGCTCACCCTCGCACACCGGCAGGCGGCCGATCTCGCCGCCCCAGTGGACCAGCGTCGTGTCCAGTAGGCCGCGCTGCTTCAGGTCCGTCACCAGCGCCGCGGCCGGCTGGTCGGTCCGCTTGCAGATCGCCGGCAGGCCGGTGCGGATGGTGTTGTGGTTGTCCCACGGCTGGCCGCCGAGGAACAGCTGCACGAAGCGCACGCCGCGCTCCACGAGGCGGCGCGCGATCAGGCAGCGGGTGCCGTACTCGCGCGTCTCGGGGCGGTCGATGCCGTACAGCGCCTTCACCCGCTCCGGCTCGCGGCTCACGTCCAGCGCCTCGGACGCGGCCGTCTGCATCGCCGCGGCGAGCTCGTAGCTGGCGATGCGTGCCTCCAGGTCAGCCTCCCCCGGGCGCGCGGCGAGGTGCCGGCGGTTGAGCGATGCGAGCAGGTCGAGGTTCTGCCGCTGCACCGCCCCGGCGGCGTCCGGCGGCGGGTTCAGGTTCAGGATGCGCGGCTCCTGCGGCCGCAGCACCGTCCCCTGGTACAGCGGCGGAAGGAAGCCGCAGTCCCAGTTATTGGCCGCGTCCACGGGGGCGCCGCCCGGGTCGGACAGCACCATGTACGCGGGCAGGTTGCGGGCCTCGGAGCCGAGGCCGTACACCATCCAGCTGCCGAGCGTCGGCCGGCCGGTGACGCCGGCGATGCCGCCGTGGAAGTAGCGGATCGACACCTCGTGCCCGTTGAACCCGGTGTGCATCGAGCGGACGACGCAGATGTCGTCCACGATGCCGGCCGTGTGCGGCAGCAGCTCGGACACCTGGGTGCCGCACTTGCCGCGCGGGGCGAACCGCCACGGGCTGCCGAACAGCGTCTTGCTGGCGCGGTTGACGAAGCTGTAGTGGACGTTCCCGCCGTAGTCCTTGCCGCTCATCCGCGTGAGTTCGGGCTTCGGGTCGAACAGGTCGACGTGGCTCGGCCCGCCGTGCATGAACAGCGAGATCATGGCCTTCGCCTTGGGGGCGAAGTGTGGCGCCTTCGGGGCGAGCGACGGGTGCGGGTTCTCGCCCGGCTTCGGCGGCCCGTCGGCGGCGAGGAGGCCGTCGCGCGCCAGCAGGTCGGCGAGCGCGAACAGGCCGACGCCCGCGGCGGTGCGGGAAAGGAGCGCGCGGCGGGTGGGGGTGAGGTCAATCGACATAGAGGAACTCGTTCGACGCCAGCAGCTGCTGGCACAGGTTCGTCAGCCCCGCGGCGGCCGGCTGCGACGCCAGGAACGCCACACCGAGCCGCAACTCGTCGGCCGCGGGCGCCCGCAGGTACGCCAGCCGCCACGCCGTCTCCGTCAGCTTCTCCGGCGTCGCGCCGGTGCCGGCCTCGGCCTTCACCCGCGCCGCCAGGTGACCGGCTTGCTTGCGGACGAAGTCGCTGTTCAGCAGCATCAGCGACTGCGGCGCCGTCGTCGTCACCAGCCGGCGGTCGCAGTTCAGCCCGCTCCCCGGTGCGTCGAACGCGGCCAGGAACGCCACCGGTTTCGACCGCCGCACCTGGAGGTACACGCTCCGCCGCGGCTTCTCGTCCGGCGCGCCGACCTGCCCGGCCGCGTCCTCGACCACAGCCACCGCCGGGCCGAACGGCGTGCGGTCGAGCCGGCCCGCGACGACGAGCATCCGGTCGCGCACCGCTTCGGCTTCGAGCCGCCGCACGGGGAAGCGGCCGTACAGCGCGTCGGGCGCGGCGCTGCGCGCCGACGACTGGCGGTACACGGTCGAGAGCATCAGCAGCTTGTGGAACCGCTTCTGACTCCAGCCGAGCCGCGGCAGCTCGGTGGCGAGCCAGTCCAGCAACTCGGGGTGCGACGGCGCCTGCCCGAGCTTGCCGAACTCGCCGGGCGTGTCCACGATGCCGCGGCCGAAGTGGCCGAGCCACAGCCGGTTCGCCGTCGCCCGGCCGAACAGCGGGTGCGTCCCGTTCGTGAGGTGCTTCGCCCACGCCAGCCGGCGGCCGGTCGCGGAAGCCGGCAACTCGAACCGCTGCCCCTCCGGTGCCGCGACCGTCAGGTCGGCGGGCGCCAGGTCCGGGCCCTTCGGCTGGCGGGCGTCGCCGCGGTAGTGGAGCTTCGTCGTCGGCACGCGGCCGGGCGCCTCGGTCGTCACCGCGACGAACCCCTCCGCCGGCCGCTCCCCGCGCTTGGCCGTCACCTTCGCCTGAAGTGCCTTCAACTCGTCCGCAGCCTTCTGGTTGTACTGGTACAGCACTCCGGGAGTGATCTTCAGCTTCGGGTTCGCGTCCGTCAGCGCCTTTTGCTCGGGCGTGCGCTTCGCCTCGGGCGCCTCGAACGCGGCCTTCAGCGCGGCGCGCTTCTCTTCGGGGAACTTCGTCAGTTCCTTCTCGAACGCCGCGGCCACGGCGGCGGTCTGCTTCGAAGTCAGCTCCGCTTGCAGCTTCGCCGCCTCGGCCTCGACCGCCGCCGCCTTCGCCCGGTCGGCGTCGGTGTACAGCGACACGAGCCGCGCCGCCGGCCGCCGCCACTGCCCGGGGTCGAGCGCCGGCTCGAACACGGCGCGGAGGCGGAAGTAGTCGGCCTGCGGTACCGGGTCGTAGCGGTGGTCGTGGCACTGGGCACACCCGACGGACGTGCCGAGGAGCGTGCTCGACACCACCTTCAGCACGTCGGTCATCACCTGTTCGGCGTCGCCGGCGCCGGCGGCGGTCGCGTCCGGGGCGGTGCGGAGGAAGCCGGTCGCGGCGAGCAGATCGACCTGCGGCGGCGTCAGGTTCGCCCACGGCTTCGGCACCAGCTCGTCGCCGGCCAGTTGCTCCACGATGAAGCGGTCGAGCGGCACGTCGGCGTTGAGCGCCCGGATGACGTAGTCGCGATACCGCCAGGCGTGCGGCCGCACCGTGTCGGCCGGGATGTCGCCGTCGCTGTCGGCGTAGCCGGCGGCGTCGAGCCAGTGGCGGCCCCACCGCTCGCCGTAGGCCGGCGACGCGAGCAGCCGGTCGAGCGCCTTCTCGTACGCGTCCGCGGCCGGGTCGGCGACCAAGGCGTCGAGTTCGGCCTGCGTCGGCGGCAGGCCGGTGAGGTCGAAGGTGGCGCGGCGGAGCAGGGTGGCGCGGTCGGCGTCCGGGTTGAAGGTCAGCCCCTTCTCGTTCAGCTTCGCCAGCACGAACGCGTCGATCGGGGTGCGCACGCGCTCGGAGGCGACGGCCGGCGGTGTGGGGCGGGTGAGCGGCTGGTAGAACCAGTAGGCGCGCTCGTCGGCGGTGATGCCGAGGCCGGGCGGGAGCGTGGCGGGCTCGTCGCGCTTCGTGCGGGCGCCGTCGGCGATCCACTTCTCGATCACGGCGATCTGGTCGGCCGGCACCTTCTTCTCGCCCGGCGGCATCTCGCCGGACCGCAGCCGCTCCACAATCGCGCTCTTACCGGGCTCGCCGGGCACGACCGCGCTGCCGCCCTTGCCGCCGGCGACGGCGAAGCGCTTCAGGCGCAGGTCGAGGCCGCCCGCGTGCTTCTCGGCGCCGCCGTGGCAGTCCAGGCAGTAGGCGCGGAGGATGGGGCGGACGTGCTGCTCGAACGTCAGCGGTTCGTCGGCCGCGGCGGGGGCGGACGCGAGGAGCAGCAGCAGGCCGGCGAGTGGGCCACGGGGCATGGGAAAGGGAGCCTGGCGGGGGAAGGCGGGCAGGATGATAGCCTACCACCTCCGCCCCGGCGACGCCAGTCGGCCGGCGGTTCGGCTCAAGCCCCGCATCCGGTTCAACCGATTCTTTCCCCAGGAGATACTCCGGCCGCGAAGGGAGGCGCAGCGTGCGATTGCGGTGGGCCGGAATCGCGTTGGCCGTCGCGCTCGCCGTCCTGGCGGCCGCGGCCACCCGCGCCCAGGACGACCGCACCGCCCGCGCCTACCACTGGCCGCACCGCAAGTTCTTCATCCCCATCGACCCGGCCAACGTCGAGCGGGCCGCCAAGGACAAGGGCACGCCCGTGCCCGCCGCCGTCCAGCTCTACTACTCGCTCGCCAAGGGCCCGTGGCAGGCCGGCCCCAAGCGGCCGCTCAACGGCCTCGACACCAACTCGGTGGACGGCAAGAAGGGCTTCGACTTCACCGCCGACCGCGACGGCGAGTTCGAGTTCAGCGTCCAGAACCACTACGCCGACGGCAGCAGCGCGCCCGCGAAGGCGGACGAGCTCGCCACGCAGCTCCGCGTCGTCATCGACAGCACGCTCCCGGCCGTCCGCGTGAACGTGATCGGCAACGGCGTCGAGTGGTCCGCCGCCGACGACAACCTGGACCCCGACGGCACCCGCCTCCAGGCCAAGTTCCCGAACTGGCCGGAGTGGAAGACGATCGACGGCCGCCAGTTCCGCGCCCAGGACCAGTACGCCTGGAAACTCCAGCCGGGGCAGGTGCTCGACGTGCGCGTCCTGGCCCGCGACCGCGCCGGCAACGAGAGCTACTCCGCGCCGGTGCAGGTGCCGGGCAGCGGCGCCTTCAACACCGCCTTCCCGCGGCCCACGACCGGCGGCAGCGACGCGCCGATCCCCGGCGCCGGCTCGGGCCTGCCGCAGCCGCGCATCGACTACGTGAAGTCGCCGAACTTCGACATCGACTACCGCATCGACAAGGCCGGCCGGTCGGGCATCGAGGCGGCCGAGCTGTACGTGCAGAAGCCGCGCAGCACCCAGTGGCAGAAGACCGAGCGCTACCCGCTGCCGAAGACCGCGTACACCGGCGACAACCTGAAGCTGAAGTACACGGCGCCGGAGAACGACGAGGGGATGTACGGGTTCTACGTGGCCCCGGAGAGCGGCGCCGGCAAGACGGCCCCGCCGCCCGGCGCGAGCGCCCCGCCGATGGTCTACGTCACCTACGACAAGACGGCGCCGTACCTGCAGATCACCGGCGTCCGCGTCGGGGCCGGCGGGGCGAAGGGGCCGCTGGTCGAGGTCATGTGGGAGACGTTCGACCAGAACCTGCTGCCGGACCCGGTCAGCCTGTCGTACGCGCTGGCGAAGGACGCCACGCAGTGGACCGAGATCCGCTACCGGCTGCCGCCGGGCTCGCCGCGGCAGGACGCCCAGGGGACGCAGCGGCACGTCGGCCAGTTCACGTGGGAGGTGCCGGACGAGAAGCTGTGGAAGTTCTACGTCCGGGCGCAGTGCGTCGATAAGGCGGGGAACAGCACCACGCACGTGTACAAGGACGCGGTGGTGGTGGACCTGGAGACGCCGGCGGCGTCGATCACCGGGGTGCGCGGCACGGGCGAGGCGGCGCCGGTGACGCCGCGGCCGATGCCGCAGCCGCAGCCTGAGCCGCAACCGCGGCCCCAGCCGAAGGCGGACCCGCCGATGACGCCGGCGCTGCCGGAGGCGCCGTCGACGATCCCGCCGGCGGGCGGGACGATCCCGACGGTGCCGCCGATCAGGCCGCCGGCGGTGCCGGAGCTGCCCGTGCCGCCGGGGTGATTCAACCGTCGACCGATTCCCGTCGGGCTTCGCCCGTTGGCGGGGCAGCGAGCCGTTAGGCCGGGGCGCAAGCCCCGTCGGGCGTGTCCGGACCGCGACGGGGCTTGCGCCCCGGCCTAACGGCTCGGCCGAGGCTCCTGAGGGCGAAGTCCGACGGGGATCGGCCGACGGATTACCACGAACCCCGAGCCGGCATCCTGAGAGCCGCGTGAGACCCTTTCCGGGTCGTCGCAGATTCCCCATTCCTGCGGCGACGGCGCTGCTATAATCCATCTACCAGACCCGGCCCCCGCGCCGACGGCGACGCCCCTCCCGACCGGGTCTGACACGCGCCCCAAACCCGTTCCCCCCCGCACCCGGCACGCCCGTCCGCCCCGGCACGAACCCACAAACTCGGCGCTTGCGTCGGCCGGGCGGTTGAGACAAAGTGTAGAAACGGGGTAGGGCGGGTCGAACCCATTGACCGCGACCGACATCGAATCCCGCAGGCCGCCCCCGGACCGCGGACGATGCAGCCGGAGTTCCTGCCAATGACGCGCCGTCGGCTCCTGTTCACCCTCCCGCTCGCCGCCGCCCTCCTGGCCGGTTTCGCCGCCCCCTCCGCGGCCGACGACCCGCCGCCCACGAAGGTCGCCGCGAAGATTCCCACCTGGGACGTGGCCCGCACCACCACCCCGGGCAGCATCGAAGACCTGAAGGCGCTGGAGCTCGCCACCAAGCGCGTCGTGGACAAGTGCACGCCGGCCACCGTCGGGCTGTTCGTCGGGATGGGTGCCGGCAGCGGCGTCATCGTCACCGAGGACGGCCTGGTGCTGACCGCCGCCCACGTGTCCGGCGAGCCCGGCACCAAGTGCACGGTCGTGCTGCCGGACGGCACCAAGGTGGCCGGCAAGTCGCTCGGCACGAACGCCAAGCTCGACAGCGGCATGATCCAGATCACGGACAAGGCCAAGGCGCCGAACGGCAAGTGGCCGGTGGTGGAGACGGGCAAGTCCACCGACCTGAAGAAGGGGCAGTGGGTGGTGTCGCTCGGGCACCACGGCGGGTGGCGCACCGGCCGGCCGCCGGTGGCGCGGCTCGGCCAGGTGCTCACCAACCAGAAGGACCTGATCCAGACCAACTGCACGCTGGTCGGCGGCGACAGCGGCGGCCCGCTGTTCGACCTGGACGGCAAGCTCATCGGCATCCACAGCCGCATCGGCTTCACGCTGGCGCACAACATCCACGTCCCGGTGGACGGGTTCAAGACCGACTGGGACCAGCTCCTGGCGAGCGTGCAGGTCGGCAAGGCGAAGGCGCCGCCGGCGGTGTACTTCGGCGCGTCGTTCGAGGACGTCGACGGCAAAGAGGTGAAGGGCGCCAGGGGCGTGAAGGTGACGTTCGTGGCCGAGGAGGGCCCGGCCGCCGAGGGCGGCGTCCGCGTGGACGACGAGATCACCTCGTTCGACGGCACGGAGGTGAAGACCGCCGACGACGTCCGCAAGCTGATCACCCGCCGCCAGCCCGGCGACGAGGTGGAGGTGGTGGTGGCCCGCGGCACCCGCACCGTGACGCTGACCGTGACCCTGGGCCGCCGCCGGCCGTAACCCGAGCCCGAATCTCCGACCACGACTCATCCAACCCCCCGCCGGAGCCTTCCGAGATGCGCACCCGCCTGCTCGTAGCCGCGGCCCTGTCGCTCACCCTGGCGGGGCCGGCCGCGGCCCAGCCGCCCGACGGCGGCAAGCGCAAGGACCGCGGCTCCAGCCCCGACGTGATCTCGGCCCGCCTCGTCGCCCCGTTCCAGCCGGTCGTGGCGAAGGTGAACGAGTCCACCGTCCGCGTCCTGGCCGACGGCAAGGAAGCGGCCCTCGGCACCGTCGTGTTCGCCGACGGCTACGTCCTCACGAAGGCCAGCGACCTGCGCGGCGAGCTGGCCGTCAAGTTCCACGACGGCTCGAACGTCCCGGCCAAGCTGGTGGGCGTCGAGAAGAAGACCGACCTGGCGCTCCTCCGGATCGAGAAGAAGGGGCTGACCGCGCTGGCGTTCGCCGACAGCAAGGTGGCCGCGCTCGGCAACTGGCTGGCGGCCGCCGGCGTCGGCAGCGACCCGGCCGGCGTCGGCATCGTCAGCGTGGTGACGCGGAAGCTGTCGCTGCGGGAGCAGAACGAGTTCGACAAGTTGAACGCCAACCGCGGGTTCCTCGGCATCACCATGTCGCAGACCCAGCCGGCCGACGGCGGGGCCGAGGTCGAGGCGGTGAGCAAGGGCGGCTCGGCGGAGAAGGCCGGGCTGAAAAGGGGCGACATCATCCGCCGGGTGAACGACAAGAAGATCGCCGACTCGGACAGCCTGCGCGAGATGCTGAACGACTTCCGCCCCGGCCAGAAGGTGAACCTGAGCGTGAACCGCAAGGGCGAGGCCCTGGAGCTGTCGGCGACGCTGGCCGGCCCGCCGGCGGACATGAAGAACCAGCGGAGCGACATCCAGAACACGATGGGCGGGGCCCTGTCGAACCGCCGCGGCGGGTTCGAGCAGATTTTGCAGACGGACATGGTGGTGGACCCGAAGAACTGCGGCGGCGCCGTGGTGGACCTGGACGGCCGGGTGATCGGCGTGTGCATCTCCCGCGCGGGCCGCGTCGAGACGTACGTGCTGCCGGGCGAGGTGGTGCGGCCGCTGCTCGCCGACCTGCGGGCGGGCAAGTTCCCGCCGCCGGCCGCGCCGGTGTCGCTGCCGACGGCCCCGGCCCCGCGGCCGGTCCGCAGCAGCTCGTGACGCTCTGAGGTGCGCATCACGCGACCCCGCGCCGGCCTTCCGGCGCGGGGTCGCGTCGTTTCGTGGGGCCGGCATCCGGCCGGCCGTCACTCTCATCAACGCTCGGCTCTCACGAACTTTTGTGTCACGGACTCAATGCGTGCCTCGACCCCCCGGGGGGGAGCCGTACACACAATGACCCCGGCCCGAACGTGCCCCCCGTGCGCGGAAGGGGTACAATCTCGCCCGGCGGGCGGCGAATCACCCCGGACGCCTCTCCCCCGCGGAGCCGGCCCGATGTACGTCCTGATGCAGTGCGTCGCCGAGGCGGTGGTGGCGAAGGGCGTCCGCGGCCTGGCCGAGATGGTGCCCGGCGGCGGCTTCCTCTACGACGTGGCCAACGAGGCCCACCGCCGCCTCCGCGACCGCAGGCGGACCGACCAAATCCGCGAGGAGGTGGTCGCCGTCGCCGCCGCGGGCGTGGACGAGGTGCGCCGCGTGGCCGCCGAGGTGGTGCGCGAGGTGGCGAAGGACGCCGCCCCCGCCGACCGGGCGGCGCTGGAGTTGTACCTGACGCAAGTCCCCGGCGCCGTCCGCGCCTCGTTCCGCCGCGCCGACGACCCGTCCGGCCGGTCCGTGCCCGACCAGTTCGCGCTAAACGACGGCGCCGACCTGGCCCGCCGCCTGCCGTCGCGGCTGCCGCACTTCCGCCCCGGCGATCCGCTGCCCGGCCGCCCCGGGTGGGAGCTCGGCGAGCTGCTCGGTAGCGGCGGCTTCGGCGAGGTGTGGCTGGCGCGCAACCCGTCGCTGGCGGCGCTCAAGGGGGCCGTCAAGTTCGGCACCGACCCGCAGGCCCGCGAGCGGCTGCTGCGCCACGAGGGCGGTCTGGTCAGCCGGGTGATGGAGGAGGGCCGCCACCCCAACATCGTGCCGCTGCTCGACGCCTACCTCGAAGGCGCGACGCCGTGGCTGATGTACGAGTACGTCGGCGGCGGCGAGCTGGGCACGCTCATCGGCGCGTGGCCGGTCGCCGAGCGCGCCGCGAAAGCGGTCGCCGCGCTGCGCACGCTCGCCGCCGCCGTCGGGCACTTCCACCAGCTCCGGCCGCCGCTGGTCCACCGCGACCTGAAGCCGGCGAACATCCTCGTCCGCGGCACCGCGGCGAACCCGCAGCTGCTCGTCGCCGACTTCGGCATCGGCGGCGTCGCCGCGGACGCGGCCCTCGCGGCGGAAGCCACGCGGCGGTCGAGCGGCTATTTGGCGTCGCAGTTGTGGGGCTCGCACACGCCGCTGTACGCCAGCCCGCAGCAGCAGCGCGGCGAGAAGCCCGACCCGCGCGACGACGTTCACGCGCTGGGCGTGATCGGTTACCAGATGCTGACGGGGAAGCTGGACGCGGCGCCGGGGGCCGACTTCGCCCGCACCTTGAAGCGGCTGAACGTGCCGGAGCCGGTGATCGAGCTGCTCGGCGACTGCGCCGCCCACGACCCCGACCACCGGCCCAAGGACGCCGCCGCGCTGGCCGACCGACTGGCGGCGCTGGACCGCGCCGCACCGGCGCCGCCGGCGGGGCCGACGATCGTGGCGTGCCCGACGTGCGCGGTGTCGCTGCGGTTCCGGGCCGGGGCGACGACGCTCCGCTGCGCCCGCTGCGGCACCGTGTTCGACCCGTCGGCCACGGCCGCGCCGCCGAAGCTGTCAGTGGTGCAGGCGGAAGTCGCGCCGCCGCCGCCGCCACCGCTGCTGCCGGTGGCGACGCTCCGCCGCCGCGAACCGGACCGCCCGCGCCGCCGCGAGCGCGAGGAGGAGCCGGAGCGGCAACCGCGGAGCAGCACGACGCCGCTGTGGATCGCCGGCGCGGCGGTGGGGGCGGCGCTGGTCGTCGTCGTGATGGTGGTGCTGATCCGCGGCCGCGGCCAGACCCTGCCCCCACCCCCGCCGGTCGAAGCAACCGTGCCCGGCACCATCCCGACGCCCGGCGTCCCGGGCCGGCCGCGGGGCGAGGCCGGGCCGCTCCGCTACTTCCGCGACTTCACCTACGCCCCGGCCGGCGCCGCGAAGGTCTTCCGCCACACGCCCGACGGCACCGCGTTCATGATCGCCGACGCCGCCGGTACGGTCACGGTCGTCGGCCTCGACGGGAAGGAACAGCTGCGGCTCGACACCACGATCCGCGACTTCCGCCCGGTGATGTTCCCCGGCGGGGTCGGGATGCTGGCCGCGGCCGCGCGGTTCGGCCCCCGGGCGTCGCCGTGCGTGGTGCCGCTGGCCGCGGGCGCCGCGGCGGTGGAACTGGTCGGCCTCGGCGAGCAGCCGACGGCGGTGGCGGTGAGCCCGACCGGGACGTGGGTGGCCGCCGGCGGCGACGGCGGGTCGGTGACGGTGTGGAATCCGGTGATCCCGACCGTCGGCTACCCGCTGCGGGTCGCCGGCGGGGAGAAGCCGCACCCCGGCGGCGTGACGGCGCTGGCGTTCAGCCCCGACGGCCAGAAGTTGGTGTCGGCCGGCGGCGGGGCGGTGCGGTCGTGGGCGGTGTCGCCGAAGTGGACGAGCGACCACGACGCGACGACCGTGGCCGGCACCGTGTTCGACCTCGGCGTGACGGCCGACGGCAAGAAGCTGGTGGCCGGCCTGCGGGAGCGCGGGATGCGGCTGTGGGACTTCCCGGCGCTCGTCGGCCCGGCCGACCCGCTCGACGGCAAGCTGTCGAGCGCGGGCGGGTTCAAGCGGGTGGTGTTCGGGTCCGACCCGCCGTTCGGGTACCGGCTGGTCGGCCTGACCGCGACCGGCCGGGTCGGCATCTGGAGCGGCAACCCGCGCGAGCCGTTCGGCCAGCGCGACGCGGCGGGCGGGAACCCGATCGCGACCGACCTGGCGATGAGCCCGAAGGACGCGAACCTGGTGGCGGCGGCGAACGCCGACGGCACGGTGCTGATCTGGCACCTGTTCATGGGCCGCGGCCCGTCGGTGAAGCTGAAGAACTTCGGCAGCCCGGTGGTGGGGGTGAGCTTCTCGCCGGACGGCAAGGTGCTGGCGACGGCCGAGCAGTCGGGCCGGGTGCGCGTCTGGGGCGACGTGGACGTGACGGCGCACACCGGCTGGACCGAGGTGGCGGCGCCGTGACGGCCGCGCGGGCGACCCGTGGCCGCGCGACCCGCTACAATGCCCCGATGGCTTCCGCACCTGCCACCCCCGAACTCCTGGCTCCCGCCGGCGACCGCGAGGCGCTCCGCGCCGCCGTCGCCAACGGGGCCGACGCCGTCTACTTCGGCCTCACTGGGTTCAACGCCCGCGCCCGCGCCGCCAACTTCACCCCGGCGGAACTCCCCGAGCTGATGCGGTTCCTCCACGGCCGCAACGTCCGCGGGTTCGTCGCCCTCAACACCCTCGTCTTCTCCGACGAACTCCCCGCCGCCGCCGAGTTGCTTTCCGCCTGCGCCGCGGCGGGGGTTGATGCGGTCATCGTGCAAGACCTCGGCCTCGTGCGGCTCGCCCGCCGGCTGGCGCCGTCGCTGCCGGTCCATGCCAGCACGCAGATGACGCTCACCGAGCCGCGCGGCATCGCCTTCGCCAAGCAGCTCGGCGTCGGTCGTGTGGTGCTGGCCCGCGAGCTGTCGCTCGCCGACATCGAGAAGGTGACCGCGGCGACGGACGTGCCGGTCGAAGTGTTCGTTCACGGGGCGCTGTGCGTGGCGTACAGCGGCCAGTGCCTCACGAGCGAAGCCCTCGGCGGCCGCAGCGCCAACCGCGGCCAGTGCGCCCAGGCGTGCCGGCTGCCGTACGAGCTGGTCGTGGACGGCGCCGCCCGCGACCTCGGCGACCGCGCCTACCTCCTCAGCCCGCAAGACCTCGCCGCCTACGACCGCATCGCGCCGCTGGTGCAGGCCGGCGTGGTGTCGTTCAAGATCGAGGGGCGGCTGAAGGGCGGCCCGTACGTCGCCGCGACCACGCAGACGTACCGCCAGGCGATCGACGCGGCGACCGGCGGCACGAGCTTCCGCATGAGCCGCCGCGCCGAGCTCGACCTGGCGCAGACGTTCAGCCGCGGCCTCACCACCGGCTTCCTCGACGGCGTGAACCACCAGGTGCTCGTGCGCGGCCGCTTCCCCAAGAGCCGCGGCGTGCGCATCGGCCGCGTTGCCGGCGTGACGCGCCGCGGCGTGCGGATCGAGCCGGCGGAGGCGGTGCCGGAGCTGGTGAAGGCCGGCGACGGCGTCGTCTTCGACCTCGGCCGGCCGGAGGAGAAGGAGCCGGGCGGCCGCGTGTGGGCCGTGGCGCCGGCGGGTCGGCTGCTGGAGTTGCAGTTCGAGCCGAACGCCGTCGACCTTGCGGCGGTGCCGGTCGGCTGCGACGTGTACAAGACGGACGACCCGGCCCTGCGGAAGCGGCTCGAACAGAGCTACGGGCAGGACAAGCCGGCCCGCCGTGTCGCGCTCGCCGCGCGCCTCGCGGGTGTGCTCGGCGGTCCGCTCGTGCTGACGCTCACCGACCCCGATGGCGCCGCGGGCGAAGCCGTGTGGCCCGGCCCGCTCGAAGCGGCGGCGAAGCGGCCGGCCACGGCCGACGAGCTGCGCGACCAGCTCGGCCGCCTCGGCGACACGCCGTTCGAGCTGGGGGCGCTGGCGGCCGAGTTGCCTGACGCGGTCATGGTTCCGCGCAGCGTGCTGAACGACCTCCGCCGCCGCGCCGCCGCGGCGCTCGCCGAGCGGCGCCTGCGGGCGCACCCGATCGCGGAGCCGGGGGCGCTGGACGCGCTCCGCTCCGCCGCTCGCGGCGGTGCAACCGGCGGAACGGCGGCGCTCACCGTACTCGTCCGCACGCTCGACCAGCTCGACGCCGTGCTGGCGTGGCAGCCGCCCGCCGGCTTCCCGCGGCCCGCGGCCGTGTACTGCGACTTCGAAGACCTCCGCCGCTACGCCGACGCCGTGCCCCGCGCCCGCGCCGCGGGCATCCCCGTCGGCGTCGCGCCGCTCCGCGTCCTGAAACCCGGCGAGGACGGATTCCAGTCGCTTGTCGTCCGCGCCGACCCGGACCTCGTGCTGGTGCGGAACCTTGGGTCGATCGAGTTCTTCCGCGCCGCGCTGCCGCAGGCCCGGCTCGTCGGCGACTTCAGCCTGAACGTGGCGAACGAGTTGACGGCCGACGTGCTGGTCGGCGCCGGGCTGGAGCGGCTGGTGCCGAGCTACGACCTGAACTGGGATCAGCTGGCGGCGATGGTGCGGGCGTTCGACCCCGCACGGTTCGAGCCGGTCGTGCACCAGCACATGCCGATGTTCCACAACGAGTTCTGCCTGTTCGCCGCGTTCCTGAGCACCGGCAAGGACCACCGCGACTGCGGCCGGCCGTGCGAGGACCACAAGGTGGAGCTGCGCGACCGCGTCGGCGCGGCCTTCCCCGTGCTGCCGGACACGGGCTGCCGCAACACGGTGTTCAACAGCGTGCCGCAGAGCGCCGCCGAGTACGTCGGCCGGATGCGCGGCCTCGGCCTGACTCGCTTCCGCATCGATCTGCTGCGCGAGTCCGCGGCCGACGTGGCGCCGCTGCTGGACCGCTACGCCGCCGTGGTGAGCGGTGCCGACGACGGCCGGCAGGTGTGGCGGCAGCTGCGGGCGCTGAACCAGCTCGGCGTCACCCGCGGCACGCTCTCAGTGCTGTAGCCTCACCACAGCGTGTACCCGCCGTCGATCACCAGCGCGGCGCCGGTCATGTACCGGCTGGCGTCGCTGGCCAGGTACACCGCCAGCGGGCCGATCTCGTCCGGCTCGCCGAGCCGGCCCATCGGGATGTTCCGCTCGAACTCGGCGATCACCGCCGGGTGCGTCTGCTGCCACTTCCGGTTCGGGTCGGTCAAGAAGCCGCCGGGCAGAATCGCGTTGACCGTCACCCCGGCCGCCGCCCAGTCGGCCGCGGTCGCGCGGGTGAAGCCGACGACCGCCGCCTTCGCCGCCTCGTAGTGCCGGCCGCCGATGCCGCGGCCGGCGACCAGCGCGTTCACCGACGCGACGTTGATGACCCGCCCGCCGCGGCCGCGCTCGACCATCGCCCCGCCGACCAGCTTGGTGCAGACAAACACGCTCGTCAGGTTCAGGTCGATCAGCTGGCGCCACGTCTCCAGCGGCATCTCCGCGGTCGGGGTGGGCACACGGCGACCGCCGGCGTTGTTGATGAGGACGTCGATCGGGCCGAACTCGTCGAGCGCCCGCCGGCACGCGGCCTCGCACGCGGCGGGGTCGCCCACGTCGGCGGCGATGGCGAAGGCTTCGCGGCCGAGGGCGCGGACCTCCGCGGCGGCGCGGTCGAGGGCGTCCGGGTCGCGGCCGACGAGGGCGATGTCGGCGCCGGCGTCGGCGCAGGCGAGGGCCATGGCACGGCCGAGCCCGCGGCTGCCGCCGGTGACGAGCAGCCGCTTGCCGGTGAGCCGGAACCGGTCGAGAACGCCCATGCCGCCTCCGCTGGTCGAGTTAGTGATCCGTCGAACGCTCGATGTCTAACGCCGCACCGCCTCCTTCAGCCCCGCCTCCGCCGTCCGCGCCGCCGTCTCCCAGCTGTGGTGCGCCACCACCCACGCCCGCGCCGCGGCGCCGGCCGACGCCCGCTTTGCCGCGTCGGCCCACAACCCGGCCAAGCCCTCCGCCCACTCCGCCGGCGTCCGCGGCAGCACGAACCCCGCCTCCTCCGGCCGCCGCAGGCCGTTCAGCGCGGTCGGCGAACACACCACGGGTTTGCCCATCGCCGCCGCCTCCAGCAGCTTGTTCTTGATGCCGCCGCCGCTCACGAACGGCAGCACCACCACCTGCTGGCGCGCGACCTCCGCCCGCAGGTCCGGCAGGTCCGCGGCCAGCTCCACGCCGTCGTGGCCGACCAGCGCCAACACCGGCGCCGTCGGGTTGAAGCCGAACACGCGGAGCCGCGCGTCCGGGTGCGCCGCCCGCACCCGCGGCCACACCGCGCCGCAGAACCATTCGAGCGCCTGCACGTTCGGCCCGAAGTCCAGCCGGCCCCAGAACGTACACGTCCGCTCGTCCTGCTCCGCGGCCAGCGGCGTGTAGTAGTCGCCGTCCACGCCGTTGGGAACGACATCAATCCCCGTCACGCCGGCGACCCAGCGCATGGCCCGGCGGTCGGGCTCGGTCACCACCCACACGCGGTCCAGCAGCGACCGGTACGCCCGCTCGTACAGCCCCTTCACAAGCGCCTGCTTGGCCTCGCCCCAGGTGCGGCGGTCGAGCAACTTCACTTGGCTGGCGTGGTGCCAGAACCACTCGTCGGCCGCGTACCACACCCGCGCCCGGCCGCGGACCGCCCCCAGGTACGGCAGCACGTTCAGGCCTACCACCACCACCGCGTCGGCGTCCCACTCGTCGGCCGCGGCGCCGACCGCGGCCACCCGGTTGGGGTCGACGCCCCAGTAGTCGCGGAACTTCTCCTGGAGGTGACCCAACTGCGACGCTGGGCCGCGCGGCGGCTCGCCCGGCGGCGGGAACGTGCCCGTCCAGTCGAGCGGCAGGCCGGCGACGGCTTCGGGCGGCGGCGGGCTGGCGGTGAGGAGGCCGAGGCGGTGCCCGAGGGCCGCCAGGGCGCGCATCATGTGGTACGTGTGAACGTCGTGCCCGCTCGACCGCGGCCAGGCGAGCGAATCCTTCACGAACAGCAGGCGCATGGCGTCCGGGGCTTCGGGAGCGGGTGCGGTCCGAAAGCCTTAGCTTAGTGCGAGTTCGGCCGCGGCGGCGCGGGCGGGCGGCGTCCGCCGCTGAATGTGTGACACGTACCCCCCCGGGGGGTCGTGGCACGCATTGAGTCAAAGTCACAAATTAGTATTTGGTCGACGGCATCCACGGTGCCGCGCCCCGGGGCACGGAATTCGGGCGCTGACGCCCCCGGCTCGCCGTCCCCCGTGGCACTTCGCCGCCGGGTCGCGGATAATACCCGCATGTCCGACACGAGTCTGTTCCTGTCCACGCGGCCGGCGTACCCGTGGTCCGCCGACCCGCTCGGGCTCCCCGCCCTCGGCGCCGTCGCGCTGCTGCTCGTGCTCCTCACCCTGTGGACGTACCTCGGCCACGCCAACGCCACCCGCCGGCGCGTGCTCGTCGTCATGGGGCTGCGCCTCGCCGCGCTCGCCGTCACGCTGCTCACGGCGCTCCGCCCCAGCGTCGGCTTCCAGGAAGAACCCAAGGTTCCCTCGCTGCTGCTGATCGGCGTGGACACGTCGGAGAGCATGACGGTGAAGGACGAGGTGAACAACCAGCCGCGGGCCGAGGCCGTGCGGCGGGCGCTCGACCGCGCCAAACCGCTGCTCGACGAGCTGGCCGCCGAGCAGAACGTGAAGGTGGAACTGTTCGCCTTCAGCACGCCCGACTTCTCGCCGGGCACGAGCCGCTACGAGGCCGACACGCCAAGCCTCGGCAAGCGCTCCGACTACGGCAGCTACCTCAACAAGACCTACGACCACACGCAGGCCGAGCGCTTCGTCCGCGGCCACCTGCTGATCGGCGACGGGGCCGACAACGGCACCGCCTTCGCCGCCGCCGCCGAGGCCGCGCGGTGGGGCCGCCGCAACGTCCCCGTCACCACCTTCACCGTCGGCTCCGAGAGCACCACGGGCACCGCCCGCGACCTGTCCGTCGCCGCGCTCAGCCTCGACCCGTCGCCGGCGCCGGTGAAGACAGAAGTGACGGTCAACGCCCGCGTCCACGCCTACGGCTACGCCGGCACCCGCGTCCGCGCCCGCGTGCTGTTCGACGACAAGGAAGTCGCCGCCGAGGACGTGCCGCTGCCGAAGGACCGCGACAACGAGGTGAAGCTCGTCGTGAAGGCGCCGGAGAAGCCCGGCGAGGTGAAGGTGCGGGTGGAAGTGGGCCGCGACGTGGACGGCAAGATCGAGCCGCTGCCCGGCGAGGTGTCGGGGCTGAACAACCAGTCGGAGACGTACCTGACCGTGACGAAGGAGGGCGTCCGCGTTCTCGTGATCGACCAGTACCGGCCCGAGAACGCCCGGCTGCTCGACGCGCTGCGCTCCGAGAAGCGGTTCGACGTGGTGGCGGTGTGGCGCCAGGCGGCGTTCCCCGCGTCGCCCGAGGACCGCGCGCTGCTCGACCTGGAGGCGCAGAACTACGACGTGGTGGTGGTCGGCAACGTGTCCTACGAGCTGCTGGCGAGCGCCGACTCGAAGCTGCCCGAGCAGCTGGTCGAGCGCGTGACCAAGAAGGGGATGGGCCTGCTGTTCCTCGGCGGCGAGGCGGCGTTCACCGGCTTCCCGGCCGCGCCGGCGGCGCCGCCCGGGGCGCGGCCGTGGACGGTCGGCGACCTGCTCCCGGTGGTGCCGTCGCCCGGCGACATCATCGAGACGGCGACGAAGGACGGCCGGCCGCTGAAGACCTACCAGACGGTGCCGACCGCAAAGGGGCTCGACGACAGCGTGCTGACACTCGACCGCGACCCGGCGAAGTCGCGCGAGCTGTGGGACCAGCTGAACGCCGGCGGCCGCCCGCCGCGGCCGCGGATCAGCGGCCTGGTTCGCATGTCGCGCAAGCCCGGGGCGACGCTCTACGCCTGGGCCACGAACGACGACGTCACCGTTCCCGCGGGGAGCATCCACGTCGAGAAGGGGAAGGAGAAGGGCGACGCGTTGCTGGTGGGCCACCAGATCGGCGAGGGGGCGAAGGGCCGGGTGCTGGCGTTCGGCGGGTACGACTCGTACCTGTGGGAGCGGCTCGGCCAGCCGAAAGCCCGACAGGGGACCGAGCTGCACCACCGGTTCTGGCGGCAGTGCGTGCTGTGGCTCGCGCACCAGGAGGAGGAAGAGGGCCAGGTATTCGCGCGGCCCGAGTTCCGCCGGCTGGCCGTGGCCGGCGACCAGACCATCCGCGTCGGCGTGAAGTCGGCGCTCGGCGGCGAGGAGGCGAACCCGGACATCGAAGTGAAGGTGCTGCCGCCGGGCTCGACGGACGAGGCGAAGGCGGCGCGGCAGACGCTGCTGCGCGACGCGAAGGGGTCGAAGGTGCTGTTCCGCCCGCCGTCGCCGGGCGAGTACACGGTGGTCGTCACCGCGCCGCTGAAGGACAAGGACGGCAACGTGGTGCCGGGTCAGCGGCTGCGCGGCACGGCTCGGTTCCTGGCGTACCCGGAGGTGAGCGACGAGATGCTGAACGTGGCCGCCGACCACCGCTTCCTGGAGCGCCTGGCGACCGCGAGCGGCGGCAAGGCGCTGCGGTTGGAGGACCTGTCGGCGTTCCTGCGGGAGCTGAAGGGTCAGCCGCTCGAGGTGCTGAAGCCGAAGCCGCGCTACCTGCCGGACTGGCGGCGGAACCACTCGAAGGGTTTTCTTCCGGCGTGGCTGGTGCTGTTCGTGACGCTCCTGGGCGTCGAGTGGGGTCTGCGCCGGTACTGGGGGATGGTGTGAACGACGCATCCGACCGCGCAACTCGGACGTGGTCAGGCGACTGGCGTAACCGGGTTATTGTCCGCGTCCGGGCGCTCGGCTATCCGTCAGTGGCGGCATTCCTGGAGAGCATCCCGGCCGAGACCTATAAAGCAGCGTCAGACCGACTCGGCGACGACGTGGCTCCGATCCAGTTAGAACTCGCGCAGTTCGCAGAAGCCCGGCGCTCGGGCACAGTTCGCGCGGCGGCAATGGATTCGTTGGTTCGGGAAGCAACCCAGCACATTCCCGGCGGCTGGCCCGATGATCCGGTAGGGCATTTCGGCCTCGGCGGCGTGTACGTCTGCTGGGCGATTCGAGTGGAAGATGTGCAGGTGGCCCTGAGAGCGAAGGCCGACGCCGTGTGGGCGGCGCTGACGGCTCTCTCGCCGCCGGCCGGGTGGCTCCCGACGCGCGTCGATGACCCGCTGATTGTCGCGGCATTTGACAGCGGTTGGCCGCCGTGATCCGCGCCCCGCGTCGGGCCTCGCTGACTCGGCCCGAACTACGAAGCAAGGTGGGAATGTGAGTCTGATCCTGCCCCCGTAGTCGGGGAGATGGAGTAAGATGGGTGCGACAACTGGTCGCACCCGGGAGGGCGGCATGGCGGTGACGATGGAGGAATTCGGGATCGACCGGCTGACCGTCGATCAGCGGCTCGAACTGCTCGGGTTGATCTGGGACAGCGTGACGGCGGGCGGGGTGCCGACGCCGATCCCCGACTGGCACCGTCGCGAACTTGACCGGCGGATTGCGGCCGCGGACGCGGACCCCGGCGCGGCTCGGCCGTGGGCGGAGGTCCGCGTCCGTCTGTTGGGTGGGCCGTGAGCCTGCCGGTCGTCGTCCGCCCCGAGGCCGACGACGACATCGTCGCGGCCCGCGCCTGGTACGACGAGCAGGGGGCCGGGCTGGGTGCGAGGTTCGCGGCCCGGCTGGCCGCGGTGATCGACCGGCTCAGCGACGTGCCCGAACTGTACGGCGAGGTCGGCCCCGGGGTGCGGGCCGCGACGGTCGCCCGCTTCCCGTACGTCGTCTACTACCGGCCGTTCGCCGACCGGGTCGAGGTGCTGGCCGTGCTCCACGGCAGTCGCGACCCGGCCGCGTGGCAAGGCCGCGCCTGACACCCCCCTTCTCCGCCGCCGACGCGCCGTGTGTCCTTCGCCCAGGCCACCCGCCCCCGGAGCACTTCCCATGCGCCATCGCCCCGCCGCCCGGGCCGCCCGCCGAATACCATGACCCGGCGGCGATGCGGGGCGGCGGGCGCCGCGGCCGGCGGGGGCGGGTGATGCACGTCCTGTTCGTCCACCCGAATTTCCCCGCTCAGTTCGGCCCGGTCGCGTTCCGCCTCGCCGCCACGCCGGGAGTGCGCTGTACGTTCGTGTCGCAGAAGCGGGAGGGCGTGTTCCGCGGCGTGCGCTGCCTCAAGTACGCCCCCCGCGGCGGCGCCACCGAGAAGACGCACTACTGCAGCCGCACCTTCGAGAACGCCACCTGGCACGCCACCGCCGTCTACGAGGCGCTGGCCGCCGCCCCGGACGTGCGGCCGGACCTCGTCGTCGGGCACAGCGGGTTCGGGTCCACGCTGTTCCTCCGCGACCTGTACCCCGGCGTGCCGGTCGTCAACCTGTTCGAGTACTTCTACCACGCTTCCGACTCCGACCTCGACTTCCGCCCCGACTTCCCGCCACGCCCCGCCGACCGCCTCCGCGCCCGCGCCCGCAACGCCATGATCCTCCTCGACCTGGAGAACTGCAACCGCGGGTACTGCCCCACGGCGTGGCAGCTCGGCCGCTTCCCCGCCGCCTACCGCCCCAAGCTCCGCACCCTGTTCGACGGCGTCGACACGACCGTGTGGAGGCCCGACCCGGCGGCGCCGCGGCGCGTCGGCGGGCGGGCCGTGCCGCCGGGGGTGAAGCTCGTGAGCTACGTGTCGCGCGGGTTCGAGTCGATGCGCGGGTTCGACGTGTTCATGCGTGCCGCCAAGATCGTGTGCGACCGCCGCGCCGACGTGCTGTTCGCGGTCGTGGGGCAGGACCGCGTGTGCTACGGCGGCGACGAGCGGTTCACCGGCGGGAAGACGTTCAAGGAGTGGGTGCTGGCCCAGGACCGCTACGACCCCGACCGCTTCGTCTTCCCCGGCCTGCTCCCCGAGCCGGAGCTGGCGGCGCTCTTCGCGGCGACGGACCTGCACGTGTACCTCACGGTGCCGTTCGTGCTGTCGTGGTCGGTGTTCAACGCCCTGGCGTGCGGCGCGGTCGTGCTCGCCTCCGACACCGCCCCGGTCCGCGAGGTGATCGAGCCGGGCCGGACCGGCCTCGTGGCGCCGTTCTTCGACCCCGGCGCGTTCGCGGATTCCATCTGCGCCGTGCTCGACGACCCGGCGAAGTACCGGCACCTGGGCGCCGCCGGCGCCGCGCTGGTCCGCGAGAAGTACGCCGTGGACGTGTGCGTGCCCGAGTTCCTGCGGCTGTGCGCGGAGGTGCGGGGGATTCCCGGCCCCGGCTGAACAGGGGGGTGGACGCGAGCCGTCCGGCGTGTCATTCTGACCGCCACCGCTCCGCCGCCCCGGGGACGCCGCGATGAACCCGCCCCTCGACCCGCAGCCCAACCCCGCCGACGACCCCGACCGTACCACCGACCTCCCCGCGGCGCCGGACACGCCGCGCGCCGCCGACACCCCGCGCGACCCGGCGCCGGCCGACGACCCGCTCGGCACCGGCGCCCACGTCCCGTCCGGCGACACCGACCCGCTCGCCACCGGCGCGTACCGCGACACCGACCCGGCCTCGCCCGGCGTGCCCGGCGCGCCGGCGGTGCCGGGGTACGTCATCCTCGGCGAGCTCGGCAAGGGCGGCATGGGCGTGGTGTACAAGGCCCGGCAGACGGGGCTGAACCGCGTCGTCGCGCTGAAGATGATCCTGGCCGGCCCGCACGCCGCGCCCGCGGCGGTGGCCCGGTTCCTGTCCGAGGCCCGCGCCGTCGCGCGGTTCCAGCACCCGAACGTGGTGCAGATCTTCGACGTCGGCGAGGCCGCGGGGCTGCCGTACTTCGCGCTCGAGTTCGTGGACGGGCCGACGCTCGCGAAGCAGATCGGCCGCGCCCCCACGCCGCCGGCCTACGCCGCCGCCGTGGCCGAGGAGCTGGCCCGCGCCGTCGCCTACGCCCACGCGCAGGGGGTGGTCCACCGCGACCTGAAGCCGGCGAACGTGCTCCTCGCCCCGGACGGCACCGCGAAGGTCACCGACTTCGGCCTCGCCAAGTACGACGACGACAGCGGGCAGACGCAGACCGGCCAGATCCTCGGCACCCCGAGCTACATGGCCCCCGAGCAGGCCGAGGGCCGCGACGACGTGGGGCCGCCGGCCGACGTGTACGCGCTCGGCGCGATCCTGTACGACCTGCTCACCGGCCGGCCGCCGTTCGTCGGGGCCAGCGCCATCGACACCATCAGCCAGGTCCGCACCCGCGAGCCGGTGCCGCCGCGGCAGCTGGCCGCCGGCGTGCCGCGCGACCTGGAGACGGTCTGCCTCAAGTGCCTCCAGAAGGACCCCGCGCGCCGCTACGCCTCGGCCGCGGCCGTGGCCGACGACCTGAGGCGGTTCCGCGCCGGCGAGCCGATCGTGGCCCGGCCGGTGTCGGCGGCGGAGAAGGCGTGGCGGTGGGCGCGGCGGAACCCGGTCGGGGCGCTGGCCGCGGCGCTGGCGGCGGTCGTGTTCTTCGGCGGGCCGGTCGTGGCGTGGCAGATGTACCAGCTCGCCGGCAGCGAGCGCACCGCCCGTACCCAGGCCGAGCAGGACCGCGACGCCAAGGAGAAGGCCCGCGCCGCCGAGGAGGTGGCGAAGGTGGAGGCGGTGCGGAACGCGACCGCCGCGTACAACCAGCAGAACCACGCCCTCAAGACGATCCGCACCGTGCTCCTGTCGGTCGACGACATGATGCGCGACAAGGCGAGCCTGGCCCCGGTGCGGCTGAAGGTCCTCGACGCGATGCTCAAGGAGCTGAACGAGGTGAAGGTGATCGCGGCCCGCGACCCGTTCCAGACGGAGGACGGCCGCGTGCTGCCGCCGGGGCGGATGGCCAACCAGAACGAGGCCGTCGGCAAGAGCCGCATCGGCGAGACGTACCTCAAGGCCGGCAAGGTGGACGAGGCCGGGCCGTGGCTGGCCGAGGCGCTGAAGGTCTACCGCGTCGAGCTGGCCGCCGTGCCGGACGAGCCGCACACGCTGCGGAACGTCGCGGCGCTGGCCAACATGAACTCGGACGTCAAGCTCCGCCTCGGCGACGCCGCCGCGGCCCGGGCGCTGCGCGCCGAGTCGCTGAAGCTGCGGCAGGAGCGGCTCAAGATCCTCACCGCGCGGTCGATCGCGGCGGACAAGAAGCAACAGGACACGGCCGAGAACGTGCGCCTCCTCGCCGCCGAGGACGTGGCCACCTCGTTCCGCCTCATCGCCGACGTGGACGTGCTCCTCGGCGACCCCGCGGCCGCGGTCGAGGGGTACCTCGCCGCCGAGGCCGCGTTCGCCGCGCTGCCGGAGGAGCGCCGCCGGCTGCTGCGCGTCCGCCGCGAGCGCGCCGCCGTACAGGACTGGCTCGGCGACGCGCGCGTGAAGACCGGCGACCCGGCCGCCGCGGAGGCGTGCTACCGCGCCGCCCTCGCCGAGCGCGAGGAGCTGGCCCGCGTCACGAACCACCCCGTGGCCGGGCCCGTGGCCCGCGCCGACGCCGCGCTGTCGCGGATGACGCTCGGCGACTTCTTCCTCACCGTCCGCAACCAGCGCGGCGCCGCGGCCGCGGAGTACGCCGCGGCGCACCGCGAGTTCGCCGCACTGAACAAGCTCGACCCGGACAGCCTGCCGGTCCGCCGCGGCCTCGGGCACACGCACTACCGCCTCGGGGGCACCGCGACCGACCCGACGGAGGCCAAGGCGCACTTCGCCGACGCGCTCAAGGTGCGGGAGGTGCTCGGCAAGATCGACCCGAAGGACACCCAGGCGCAGTTCGAGCTGCTGACGGCGCTCGGCCGGGTGGGCCGGGCGGCGGACGCGGAGAAGCTGGCCGACCGTCTGAAGGCGCTGGCCCCGCGCGACCCGCGGGTGCTGTTCCAGGTCGCTTGCGGGCTGTCGGTCGCGGCCGGCGGCACTACCGGCGCCGACGCCGCCCGGCTCCGCGACAAGACGCTCGACGCCCTGGACAGGCTCGCCGCCGCCGGCTGGAGGGACGGCCACGCCCTCGACACCGACCCCGACCTCGCCGCCGTGCGTGCCGACCCGCGGTTCGCAGCCGTCCGCGCCAAGGTGCCCGCCCCGAAACGCTGACCGGCGTCGGAATGGTGCAAATTCTTGTTTCCGCCGCACCCCACCCGGGTCGCGGAAACAAGTGCGTCGCTCAAACCGACGCCTGCCCCGACACCGTGCGCGATCAAAGTCGATAGCCAAATTGTGGTTACGGCTGGGCCAGGCCCATTCCCGCGACCCATCCGTCGCGCACGTTTCGATTTGTTCACGGTCACAGAATTCTCAGAATTGTCGCCGACACGGGCTTGATCGTACGCCGATTTTTGGGAGAATCGCACGTATTCCGTTGGTCCGGATGCGCCGGTCGCGCGAATTTTCCGGCCGTGTCCGATTTTCGACTCGTGCTCGCTGATACCGGTAGGCGCCGTGCCGCTCCCGGCCGTCGCTCGCCCCGTGCCGGAGATCGCCCGTGTCTCGTTCCTGGCTCCGTCAGCTGTTCCGCCGTTGGCTCCGCCGCCCGTCGCCGACGGCCCCCATCCGCCGCCCGCGGCCGCGCGTCGGGCTCGGCCTGGAGGAGGTCGAGGACCGCATCACCCCGGCGACGATCACCTGGATCAACGCCGCGGGTGGGGCGTGGAACACGGCCGCGAACTGGGACCTCGGCCGGCAGCCACTCGCCGGTGATGATGTTGTCGTCCCCGACCTTGGGGCGCCCGGCGCGAACGTCTCGATCACCAACGCGGCCACAAGCACGCAGTGGCTACAGAGCCTCACGATCTGGGAGAACGTGACGACCGGAGCCGGTGTTTCTGTGCGGTTGGCCGGCGACCTGGCCATCAACGGCGGTGCGACGTTTCGTGTCTCGAACTCCTACCTCGACTTCGACGCGAGTTCGTCGGCGACCGTTCAGCATGTCACCACGAGCGGCGGCGGGACGATCGAACTGGTACTCGGCGGGGACCTCAGCCAGTTGGGGACCGCTCACACGGTTTCCATCGGTGCCGGGATCTCGGTGACCGCCCTGTCCGGCGGGGGGGGCATCGGGAACACCGGGGGCTCTCGGCCAGCCGGGACGTGGACGAACGCGGGCGACTTGTCCGTCGTTAGCGGTGGAACCCTGACCATCGGCGCCGTCGGCGGGTCCTGGACGAACACGGGCGCGATCAGCGTCACCGGCGGCACGCTCAACCTCGGTGGCTCGTTCACCGGGGCCGACGTGGCGAACCTCACCAACACGGGCGGCACGGTCAACCTGACCGGTGACGTGACGGGCGACCTCACCCTCGGTGCCGCGGCCGGAACTTGGAGGTTCGGCGGCACCGGGGCATCGCTGACCAACTCGACGATCACGGTCGATCCGGCCGCGTCCTTCGTCGAGAACGGCAACTTCATCTTCGACAACGTCACCATCGCCGCCGGCTCGACGGTCGTGGCGTCCACCACCGGGAGCGCGTTCATCACGGTCCAGAACGGGCTGACGGTCAACGGCACCTTCCAGGTCGGGCCGGCCAGCGGTTCGGCGGGCGGCGCCGTTCACACTGTCGGGACGATGACCATCGGCGGGACCGGCACGATTCAGTTCGGCAGCGGCAACTTCGACAACCGGATCAGCGCCGGCGGGAGCGGGAACACCCTCACCCTGGGGCCGGGACTGACGCTCACCGGGCGGTCGCCGACCGTCCGCGCGGCGACCGGCACGGGCCCCACAGGGAACACGGTGGTCATCCACTCGGCCGTGATCCCGACCGTGGCGATGGCCAACCGCGTCGCAACCCTCGGCCAGTACGGCGACCTGGTGACGACAGGCACGATCGGCGGCATCAGCGGTGCGTCGGTGACGATCGCTGCCAGCAACTGGACCAACTCCGCGACCATCACTGTGCCGGCCGGTGCGACGTTCAACACACCCACCACGACCTGGTCGAGTACTGGCTCCTTCAACGTCACCGGCGGCACCTTGAACCTCGGTGGCAGCTTCGCCGGCAGTTCGGTGAGCGACCCCGGCCGCTTCTCCCGCACCGGCGGCACGGTGAACCTGACCGGCACCGTGACCGGCGGGCTGACCCTCAGTGCGAACACCGGCCCGTTCACCCTGACGAGTACCGGCACCGTCTCCGGGGGGACGCTCCTGACGAGTGGCGGGGCGTCCCTCGTCCTCGCCGGCGGCACCCTCAGCGGCGCGACGATCGGGGCCGGAGCGACGGCTGCCACGGCCAGCGGCACCACCGTTCAGGTGCTCGGCGGGCTGACGGTCGACGGCACCCTCCAGGTCGGCGACGCCGCCGGGGCCGGGTCCGGCGTCCTCAACTTCCCGCAGACGCAGACGATCGGCGGGTCCGGCAGCGTCGTCTTCGGCGGGCACGGCTCGAACGCCCTCACCGCCCACGTCGCCGGGGTGGCCACGAACTTCACCCTCACGCTTGCCGCCCCACTCCGGTTCGCCGGGAAGACCGGGACGTTCGGCGGCTCCTCGACCGGCGGCGGGGTGACCAACTGGGTCACCGCCGCCACCATCCGCCCGGACGTGAGCGGCGGCGGGTTCGCCTTCGGCGCGAACGCGACGACGGTCCAGAACTCGGGCACGATCGGCACCATCGCCGGCTCGACGCTGACCATCAGCGCCCCGAACTGGTCGAACACCGGCCTGCTCGACGTGGGCGGCGGCACGCTCAACCTCGGCGGCGGGTTCGCCACCGCCTCGGTCGCCGGGGGCCGGTTCGCCCGGGCCGGTGGGACCGTCAACCTGACCGGGACGCTGACCAACACCGGGGCGACGCTGGCGCTCGACGCCGTCCGCGGAGGGTGGAACTTCCCGGCGGGGGGGAGCATCGTCGGGGGCACCGTCCAGACCAACCCCGGGCTGGCGCTTACGGTCACGGGGACGAATAATCGGCCGGTACTCAACGGCGTGATCCTGGCCGCCGGGAGCGTCCTCGACATCGGATCGGTGAACGGTGCGATCGTGGATGTCGTGGGCGGGTTGACGATCAACGGCACCGTCCTCGTCGGGAACGCCGCCGGGACCAACGCGGGCACACTGAACTTCCCGGAGTCCCAGACGATCGGCGGGACCGGGACCGTCGTGTTCGGGGGGCACGGGTCGAACGCCCTCACCGCCCACGTCGCCGGGGTGGCCACGAACTCCACCATCACCCTCCTCGCCCCACTCCGCTTCGCCGGGAAGACCGGGACGTTCGGCGGCTCCTCGACCGGCGGCGGGGTGACCAACTGGGTCACCGCCGCCACCATCCGCCCGGACGTGAGCGGCGGCGGGTTCGCCTTCGGCGCGAACGCGACGACGGTCCAGAACTCGGGCACGATCGGCACCATCGCCGGCTCGACGCTGACCATCAGCGCCCCGAACTGGTCGAACACCGGCCTGCTCGACGTGAACGGCGGCACGCTCAACCTCGGCGGCACGTTCCCCGGCAGCTCGCTGGGCGACCCCGGGCGGTTTGCCCGCATCGGCGGGGCGGTCACGATCACCGGCACCGTGACCGGCGGGCTCACGCTCCGCGACACGGTCGGCGACATGACGCTGAGTGGGGCCACGATTTCGGGCGGCACCGTCGACCGCGCCGCGGGGAGCACCGCGCGGCTGATCGCCACCAGCACCTCGTCGAACCTCGTCGGCGTCACGCTCAACACCCCCGTCGATCTGACGCAGAACACCGGGGCGGTGGTCCGGCTGAGCGGGTCGCTGGTGCTGAACACCACCATGCCGATCGGGTCGGCCAGCGGGGCCGTCACCGCCGGGGTGTGGGCCGACACCTCGCTCACCGTCTCGACCACGTACGTCCCCGGCGTGGGCCCCGGCACCGGGTACGGCCGGTTCGTGCTCGGGCCGTCGGCGTCCAACTTCCTCGACCTGAGCACGAACAACTCCGCCCTCACGATCGCCCCGAACGTCACCGTGGAGGCGAAGGGCGGGCGGGTCGGGCGGTCGTCGCTCACGATCACCGTCGTCAACCAGGGGACGATCGAGTCCGGGCTGGGCGTGCCGGCGACCGTGTACCTCGGCACCGGCGGGGCGAACTTCGGGACCGTCCGGGCGAACCCGGGGTCGAACCTGACCCTCGACGGCCCGGGGTGGACGAACGCCCCCGGCGGCACCATCACGGCGACGAGCGCGACGCTCACGACGAACAGTGGGTCGAACGCGTTCACCAACCTCGGCACGCTCGCCGCCACGGACTCGGTGGTGAACCTCGGCGGCGCGTTCACCCAGGCCGCACTCGGGAACTTCACCCGCACCCGCGGCGTCGTCAACCTGACTGGCACGCTGAGCGGCGACCTGGCGCTGGACGACGTGTCCGGCCCTTGGAAGATCACCACCGGCACGCTCCGGGACGGGGTGTTGTCCACGTCCGGGGCCGCCGCCCTGGCCGGCGGGAGTGGCTTCAACTTCGGCCTCACCCGGTACGCGATCAACGGTGCCCTCGACCTGTCGCGGACCGGCGGCACGATCACCGTCACCGGCGGGCTGACGCTGAACACGTCCGTTGTCGTCGGGGACGGGGTCAACGTCTCCACGACGTTCAACGTCGCCGACGCCCAGACGTGGACGGGTACGGGCGAGTTCGTGTTCCGCGCGGCGGCCGGCGGCGGCGGGGTGAGCCGTCTCAACGTGTTCAACCCGCTCACCATCGACCGGGCGTTGACCCTTCGCGGGAACGCGCTGCTGGTGGCCGGGGCGAACATGCCGCTCACCAACCTCGGGACGCTCGCGGCGGACGCGGCCGGCCCGACGACCGGGTTTGAGATCGGGCTGGGGACGTTCACGAACCTGGGCACCGTGTCGGCGACGAACGGCGGGATCGTGCGGATCAACCCGCAGACGACGTTCGGAAACTTCACCACCTACACGCAGTCCGGCAACACGTACACCGGCCCGCTGACCGGCGGGCGGTGGGTGGTCGGGAACGGCAGCGCGATCCGGACGTACTTCAACACCAACGGGGTGTACCAGTACACCCGCCTGAACGCGGACGTGACGCTGGACGGGTCGGGGTTGTTCGGCGGGGCGCAGAACGCAGCCACCGACGCCTTCGCCCCCCTGGCCGCGATCGACGCCGGCGGGAAGCTGACGCTCGGCGCCGGGCGGTCGTTCTCCCCGTCGGGCACCTTCACGAGCGCCGGGAACCTGACGGTCGGCGCCGGCGGCACGTTCGGCGCCCCGCCGCCGGCGACGCCGACCACGAGCGGTCTCGTGAGCCACTACGCGGCCGAGGGGACCACCGCGGACGAGACCGCCGCGAACCCCGGCACCACCCCGAACGGAGTGTCGTACGCCGCCGGCATCCGCGGGCAGGCGTTCAACCTGGACGGCATCAACCAGCACGTCCGCGTCCCGGACTCCGCCGCCCTCCGCCCGACGAACCTGACGCTCGACTTCTGGGTGAACTTCAACGCCGTCCCGACCGGCACGGCGGTGTACTCGCTGGCCGCCAAGCCGGTCGGCTCCGGGGACGAGGACTCGTTCGCCGTCTGGTACCAGACGGGGGCGCTGCGGGCCTACGTGAGCAACAACGCCGCCGGGTCCCCGGCGCTGGCCTACACCTGGGCGCCGGCGGTGGGCCAGTGGTACCACGTGGCATTCGCGTTCGACGACGCCGCCAACGCCATGGCCCTGTACGTGAACGGGGCGCTCGTCACGTCCGCCACCACCACCCGGTCGATCGCGTACGACGCCCAGCCCCTGATGCTCGGGGCCGACCAGACGGCCGGGGCGCTCAGCTACCCGTCGAACGTGAAGCTGGACGAGGTGCGCATCTTCAACCGCGCCCTCTCCGCGGCCGAACTCGCGACGATCCACACCTACGAGACCGTCGCCCCGCTGTCGTTCACGCAGACCGGCGGCACCACGACGATAAACGGCACCCTCCTCGTCCCCGGCGGGGCGGGCGTCGCCGCCGGCGCCACCTTCAAGGGCGTCGGCACGGTGCAGGGGAGCCTGACGAACGCCGGCACCGTCGCGCCGGGGAACTCGCCCGGGTTCCTGAACGTCACCGGGGACTACACCCAGACCGCCGCCGGCACGCTCGAACTGGAGATCGCCGGGCGGAACCCGAACGTGCCGGAGTACGACCGCCTCCGCGTCACCGGCGTCGCGTACCTCGACGGCATCGTGCGGGTGAACCTGCTGGACGGGTTCCAGCCGGCGCTCGGCGACAACTACCAGGTGCTGACCGCGGCGGCGCGGGTCGGCCAGTTCGCGGCGCACGAGTACCCGGCCCCCGGCGGCGCCGGGCGGGCGCTGAAGTCGGTGTACGACCCCGCCCCGCCGCTCCTCCCGTCGAGCCAGCCGGGCCTCCTGATCCAGACGCAGCAGCTGCCCCCGGTCGAGTTCGGATACGGCACCACGGCCGCCCCGACCGCGGCCGCGACCGGCAACACGTTCGTGGCCCGGGACGTGGCCCTCGACGCCGCCGGGAACAGCTACGTCGTCGGGTGGTTCCAGGGCACGGTCGACTTCGACCGCGAGACGGCCGCGGCCGGGGACACCCTGACCTCGACGGGCGCGAACCGGGACGGGTTCCTGGCGAAGTACGCGGCCGACGGGACGCTGCTGTGGGTGCGCGCGATCGACGGCACGACCGAGGCGACGGCCCAGGGCGTGGCGGTGGACACCCGCGGCAACGCCGACCCGGCCGACGACCGGGTGTACGTGGTCGGGGCGTTCACCGGCTCGGCGACGTACCCCGGCGCCGGGCCGGTGGCGGGTACCGCCGTGCAGTCCGGCCTGCTCCTGCGGACCGACTCGGCCGGCGCCGCGGTCGGGTTCGGGGCGGTGAACGCGGTCGCCGGGGGCGGGGCGTTCCTGGACGGCGTCGCGGTCGGGCCCGGCGGGAACGTCGTCGTCGCCGGCACTACCGGCACGACGGCGGACCTCGACCCCGGGGCGGGCACCGCCACGTTCGGCCCGTTCGGCACCAGTAACGCCCTTGTCGCCGAGTACACCCCGGCGTTCGGGTTCGTCCGGGCCGACCGCATCTCGTCGGCCGGGGCGTTCACCAACTTCGGGTCGGACGTGGCCGTGTCGGCCGCCGGCGACGTGTGGTTCACCGGCACGTTCACCGCCGCCGCCACCACCGGCGCCGCCGTGCTCGCCAACACCGGCCCGGCCGGCACCACGGACGTGTTCCTGATCAAGTTCGCCGCCGCCACCTTCGCCCCGACCGTCGCGCGGGCCTACGGCGGGGTCGGCGGCGACGGCGGGAACGGGTTCACGCCGCCCTCCGTGGCGGTGGACCCGGCGGGGAACGTCGTGCTCGGGTCGCTGTTCGAGTACGCCGTGGACTTCGACCCCGCCCCGGACCGGGCGTTCACCCTGGTGAGCGACGGCGACGCGGACGGGTTCGTCCTCAAGCTGGCCGCCGACGGCGCGTTCCAGTGGGCGCGGCGGGTCGGCGGGTACCGGGACGACTCCGTGACCGGGGTGTCGACCGACGCCCAAGGCGCGATCTACCTGACCGGGGTGTTCGCCGACACGGTGGACTTCGACCCGTCGACCGCCGGCTACCTGCTGTCCGCCGGCGGCAGCGCCGGCCAGGCGTTCGTCGCCCGCTTCACCTCCGGCGGCGAGTTCGGGTGGGCGTTCGCGCTCGGCGGCGGCGCGGCGGCCACGTCCATCGGGTACGCCGTCGCCGTCGGCCCGGAGGGCCGGGTCGCCTCGGTCGGGGCGTTCGCCGGGACGGTCGACCTCGACCCGACCGCCGGCACCGCCTCCCGGACGTTCACCGCCGGCGGAACGAGTGCGGAGGCCGGGTACGTCTCGCTGATCCGCCAGAAGGGCGCGCCCGCCGCCGTCATCCTCGGCGTCCCGGCCGGGCCGGTCGCCGAGGGCACCACGCTCGGCCTCGGGGTGAGCGTCGCCGACGCCGACTCGGCGTACTTCACCTACGCCTGGAGCGTCCGCCGCGGGGCCGACCCGGAAGTCACCGGCACCGGCCCGGCGTTCACCGCCCGGCTCGCCGACCAGGGCGTCTACGTCGTCAGCCTCACCGTCACCGACGAATCGGGGAACGCCGACACCCGCACCACCACCGTCACCGTCGTCGACGCCGCCGCGGCGCTGAACCCGACGGCGTTCGCGGCCGGCGCCCTCACCTCGCTGGCGACGGCCACGCCGCCCGTCGCCGCCGGCGACGCCCTCGGGTCGAGCCTCGCCGTGGGCGGCGGGTACCGGCTCGTCGGGGCGCCGGGGCGGGCCGTCGGCGGGTTCGCCGGCGCCGGCGCCGTCCGCGTGTTCGACGCCGCCGGCGCCCTCGTGTGGACGCTGGACAACCCGGCGCCCGCGCCGAACGCCGGGTTCGGCGCCGCCGTCGCCGTCGTCGGCACCTTCGCGGTCGTCGGCGCGCCCGGGGCCGGCGCCGGCGCGGCCTACGTGTTCGACCTCGCTACCGGCGTCCTGGTGCAGACGCTCACCGGCCCGAGCCCCGTCGCCGGCGACCGGTTCGGCGCAGCCGTCGGCGCGCTCGGCGGGCTGGTCGCCGTCGGCGCCCCGGGGCGTGGCACGGTCGCCGGCAGCGCCGTCGGCGAGGCGTACGTGTTCGACCCGCTCACCGGGCTGCGGCTGCGCGTACTCCGCAACCCGACGCCGGCGCAGGACGACGAGTTCGGCACCGCCGTGGCCGCGGTCGGGGCGAACCTGCTGGTCGGCGCCCCGGGCGACGACACGGCCGGGCCGAACGCCGGCGCCGCCTACCTGTTCGACCCCGGCACCGCCCGCGTCGTCGCCGCGCTCCTCAACCCGAACCCGGTCGCCACGCCGACGACGGGCGTGTTCGCCAGCCGGTTCGGCGCCAGCCTCGCCGCGTCCGGGCTGCGGGCCGTGGTCGGCGCGCCGACCGAGACGTACGGCGGCACCGCGAACGCCGGCCGCGTGTACCTGTTCGACCTCGACCCGGCGTCGGCCAAGTTCGGCGGCAGCGTCCGCGCCTTCAACAACCCGACGGCCGGGGCCGGCTGGTTCGGCCGGTCGGTGGCGCTGACCGGGAACCGCCTCCTCGTCGGCGCCACCGCCGAGAACGCGACCAGCCCGGGCGCCGGCGCGGCCGTGCTGCTCGACACCGAGCCGACCGCCGCCGGGCTCCAGACCGTGATCGCGTCGCTGACCAAGACCGGCGGCGCCGGCGGCGACCGGTTCGGCGCCGCCGTCGGGTTCGCCGGCGACGACGTGCTCGTCGGCGCGAGCGGGGACGACGCCGCGGCGACCGACGCCGGCGGGCTGTACCGGTTCGCCGGCACGGTCGCCGCGTTCGCCACGACCACGCTCGGCGAGGGCGGCACGGTCACCGTGACCGGCTCGTTCACCGACCCCGGCCTGGCGGACGGCCACACCGTCCTCGTCGACTGGGGCGCCGGCGAGGCCACGACGCGGCTGTCGCTAGCGGCCGGCGTGTACACGTTCACCGCGTCGCACGCCTACCCCGACGACAACCCGACGGGCACGCCCAGCGACGTGTACCCGGTCCGGGTGCGCGTGCTCGACCAGACCGGCGACGTCCTCGTGGCCGACCTGGCGCCGGCCGCCGCCGACCGGTTCGTGCGGGCCGACGCGGCGACGGGCGCGGGCGCGTCCACGCTGATCGCCGCGGGGGCGGTGGCCGGCGCGCCCGAGGTGGCCGGCTTCCAGGTCGGGCCGGACGGGCTGCTGTACGTGGCCTACGCCGGCGGCACGAACCCGATCGTGCGGTTCGACCCCGCCACCGGGCAGCTGGTCGACACGTTCGTCGCCGCGGGGTCGTCGTACTTCGACCAGCGGACCGGCAACCTGGCGTTCGGCCGCGACGGCACCCTGTACCAGTTCGCGCCCGGCAGCGGCGGGCTGTACCTGACGCGCGTCGCCGGCCCGGCCGGCGGCACCGTCACCCCGGCCACCGGCACCGACAGCATCTTCAGCAGCACGTTCGCCGCGCCGGCCGGGCAGCGGGCGTTCGCCGTCGGGCCGGACGGCAACCTGTACGTCGCCCGCTCCACCGCCACCGCCGGCGTCATCGAGAAGTACTCCGCCGTCACCGGCCTGTCGCTCGGCGTCGTGGCGGGCAGCGCGACCGGGTTCCAGCCCAGCGAGGTGAACAGCATCCGCTTCGCCGCCGACGGCACGGTGTACGTCCTGAGCGCGTCCGCCCCCGGCGCCGCCGACCGGCTCGTCGCCCAGATCGACCCGGCCACCGGCACGCTGCTCCGCACCTTCCCGCTGTCCGCCGGTGCCGGGTCGTTCCCCGACCACATCGCGATCGGCGCCGGGAACGTGCTGTACTACTCGTCCGGCAACCCGGCCGCGCCGGCCGTCCGCCGGTTCGACCTGACCACCGGCCAGGAACTGGCGCCGTTCGCCGGCCTCGGCCTGACCGCCGGCGGCTACGTCATCCCGCTCGCCACCCAGGACGTGGCCGCGACGAACCTGACGGTGACGAACACCGCGCCGGCCGTGGCCGTCCGCGCGGCCGCGGTCGCCGGCGGGACGTACACGCTGTCCGCGGTCGTGGCCGACGTGGGTGCCCGCGACACGTTCACGTACTCGTGGTCGGTCACCGCCGGCACCGCGACGATCGTCGGCGGCACCACCGGCAGCTCGTTCGGCTTCACCCCGACCGGCGCGGTCACGGTCAGCCTCACGGTGACGGACGACGACGGCGGCGCGCTGACGACGGCGACCCGGGTGGTGTTCGGGACCGCCGACAGCGAGACGATCACGATCACGAACACCACTTCGACGGTCGGCGGCGCTTCAGCCGTGAGCCTCGGCAGTGTCGGCCGCGTGATCGTTTTCGGGCTCGACGGGGACGACACGATCACCGCCTCGGGGGTCACCACCTTCCCGGTCGAGCTGGTCGGCGGGGCGGGGGCGGACACGCTCCTCGGCGGCAGCCGCGCGGACGTACTCACGGCCGACAGCCCCGGCGGCTACGGCACCTCGCCCGCCACCGCCACCGACGACCACGCCGCCGACAGCCTCAGCGGCGCCGCCGGGAACGACACCCTCGACGGCGGGCTCGGCGACGACACCCTCGCCGGCGGCAACGACGACGACTGGTACCTCGAGGTGCCCGGCAGCGACGACCTGCTGACCGAGAGCGGCACGACCGGCGTCGACCGCGTGGACTACTCGCCGGCGTACTTCGGAATCACCTTCAGCCTCGACCCGCTGTGGCTCAAGCAGGTGGTGAACCCGGACGCCCCGTTCGCCGAGCAGCACACGGTGCAGATCCTCGGGGCGTTCGAGAACCTCACCGGCAGCGGCTACGGCGACGTGCTCTCCGGCAACAGCCTCGACAACGCCGTCGCCGGCGGGGCGGGGAACGACCAGATTTTCGGCGGCGACCGGCTGAACCTCTTCGCCCTGTTCGTGGCCGACGGCACCGACACGCTCGAGGGCGGCGTCGGCAACGACACGGTGGACGGGGGGGCGGGGAACGACGGCATCTTCGGCGGCGACCGCCTCGCCTTCACCTTCGACGCCGGGCAGACCGACGACGACAGCCTCGTGGGCGGGCTGGGGAACGACACGGTGGACGGGGGGGCGGGGAACGACGGCATCTTCGGCGGCGACCGCCTCAACCTGCTCTTCCCCTACGCCGGCAGCGACGACGACAGCCTGGCCGGCGGCGCCGGCAACGACACGGTGGACGGGGGGGCGGGGAACGACGGCATCTTCGGCGGCGACCGCCTCGCCTTCGGGCTCGACACCACCCTCGCCGGCGTCCCCGACAACGACAGTCTCGTCGGCGGGTGGGGCAACGACACGGTGGACGGCGGGGCGGGGAACGACGGCATCTTCGGCGGCGACCGCCTCGCGCTCTACGCCCCTTACTACTTCGTCGGCGACGACGACAGCCTCGTGGGCGGGCTGGGGAACGACACGGTGGACGGGGGGGCGGGGAACGACGGCATCTTCGGCGGCGACCGCCTCGCCTTCACGCTGGACCCGGTCGCGGCCGCCGGCCTCGCCGACAACGACTCGCTGGCCGGCGGGTGGGGCAACGACACGGTGGACGGGGGGGCGGGGAACGACGGCATCTTCGGCGGCGACCGCCTCGCGTTCACGTTCGACCCGTTCGGGATCAGCCTCCCGGACAACGACTCACTCGTCGGCGGGTACGGGAACGACACGGTGGACGGGGGGGCGGGGAACGACGGCATCTTCGGCGGCGACCGGCTGGCGCTCTCCTCCGACCCCGCCGCCCTCGGCCTCCCGGACGACGACAGCCTGACCGGCGGCGTCGGCAACGACACGGTGGACGGGGGTGCGGGGAACGACGGCATCTTCGGCGGCGACCGCCTCGCCTTCACCTTCGACCTCGCCGGCCTGGGGCTGACCGACGACGACAGCCTGGTGGGCGGGCTCGGCAACGACACGGTGGACGGGGGTGCGGGGAACGACGGCATCTTCGGCGGCGACCGCCTCGCCTTCACCGTCGGCTTCGACGCGCCCCCGAGTGTGTCCGACGACGACAGCCTCGTGGGCGGCGTCGGCAACGACACGGTGGACGGGGGGGCGGGGAACGACGGCATCTTCGGCGGCGACCGCCTCGCCTTCACCCTCGACCCGCTCGGCCTCACCTACTCCGACAACGACTCGCTGGTCGGCGCCGCCGGGAACGACACGGTAGACGGGGGTGCGGGGAACGACGGCATCTTCGGCGGCGACGGCGACGACGTACTCACCGGCGGCGCCGGCGCCGACCTGTTCGAGGGCGGCAGCGGGCTCGACACCCTCGCCGACGCCGCCGACGCGACCGTGACGCTGGCCGCGACCACGGTGACGATCGCCGGCGTGGTCGAGCGCTTCTACGACGTGGAGCGGGCGGCGCTGGCCGGCGGCGCCGGGGACAACCTGATCGACGCCGGCGGGTTCGGCGGCCCGGTGTCCCTCACCGGCGGCGCGGGCAACGACACGCTCGTCGGCACCGCCTACGGCGACACGCTCGTCGCCGGCGCCGGCAGCGACTCGCTCGTCGGCGGGGCCGGGGCCGACACCCTCGACCTCGGCGGCGGCACGAAGAGCGCCGACGGCGGCGCCGACAACGACCTGTACCTCGTCCCCATGGGCGGGGCCGTGACGCTGACCGACGTGTCCGGCATCGACAGCATCGACCTCAGTACCGCCCCGCGGGCCGTGCGGGCCGACCTCCCCGCCGGGCTGATCACCGACGCGGCGGGCGCCGCGGTCGTGTTCGCCGCGGGCACGTTCGTCGAGAACGCGACCGGCACCACGTTCGCCGACACGCTCAAGGGTACGGCCGACCGGAACATCCTGGCCGGCGGCGGCGGGCTCGACGTGATCGACGGGGGCGCCGGCGAAGACACCCTGCAGGGGAGCTTCCCGCAGATCGTGTACCTGGACTTCGACACCGCCACCGGCCCGGGCGAGCACGCCTACACGGTCGAGGAGCGGAACCTGATCCAGGCCCGGCTGGAGGCCGTGTACCCGGCCCCGTTCAGCGTCACGTTCACGCAGGGCGTGCCCGGCACCGGCCGGTACTCGACGCTGGTGGTGAACGGCGGCGACTACGCCGAGAACGAACTGGTGCTCGGCGGCGACGTGGACGCGCTCGACTTCCGCAACACCGACCTGGCGGCCGGCGGGCGGGTGAACGCGACCGGGTTCCTCGGCCGCGCCGGGCAGGCGGCGGCCACGTCCGAGAACTACGTGGCGTTCACAGCCGCCGTGGCCGCGCACGAGCTGGCCCACCTGTTCGGGCTGCGGCACTCCGACTCGTTCGGCCCGATCGGCACGAACCCGGCCACCGGGCTGCCGTACGGCGTGTCCGCGGGGCTGTTCCTGGCCGCCGTGTCGCCGAACGAGACGGCCGGCGGCGTGCCGGTCGGCGCCGGCCAGGTCGCGTACCCGCTCAAGCACGGCCTCGTCAGCATCGCCCCGCGGCCGCAGGCCGGCGCGACGGTCGTGCCGTTCTACTCGCCGCTCGGCGTGATTTACGAGGGCACGACGCCCGTCGCGCGGTTCACCGTGACCACCGCCGGTGTCGTGCAGCTGACGCACCTCGTCGCAACGCCCCGCGTCACCGGCGCAACGCTCGACGCCGCCAACGGCATCGTCACCGTGAACTGGGCGACGCCGCCGACCAGCTCGAAGCTGATCGCGTCGTACCAGTACAGCCCGTTCCGCCCGGTGTACGACGGCCCGGCCGACGCCGGCGAGACGGCCCGGCACATCACCGCGTCGCCGGCGTCGGTCGGCAGCACGGTCGCCGACGCGCTGGGGGCGACGTACCTGGGCGAGCGCGAACTCCTCAAGCTGGCCTTCGCCGACGCCAGCACCACGCGCGCCGAGGCGACGCTCCCCGTGCGCGCCGGCGGCACGCCGCTGCCGGCGGGGGTCGCGGCGCAGCTCGGCGCCGGCGGGCTCGTCCGCGACCTCGGCCCGGTGCCGCTGCTGGCGGTGCCGAACCTCCTCCCCGCCGGCACGACGAACGCCGGCCGGCTGATGAACGTCCGCGCCGCCGGCGTGGTCGGGTCGATCGGGCTGAACACGGTCAGCCGGGTCAGCGAGAACGACGTGTACGCCGTGCAGGGGGCGGCCGGCGACCTGCTGACGGTGGAGGTGCTGTCGGTCACGCTGCGGGCGCGCATCGGCAACACCATCGACGGCGTCGTGCGGGTGTACGACGCGGCGGGGAACCTGCTGAACTACTACGGCCGCCCCGCCGAGAGCGACGACGGGTTCGACAACTCCGACCCGCTGCTCCAGGACGTGCGGCTGCCGGCCGACGGCACCTACTACGTGGTGGTGGACACGTACGCCGGCCCCGGCGTGCCGGACACCGACACCGGCGGGTACGAGCTGCTGCTGTACTCGTACCCGGCCCCGGGCGCGCCCGGGCCGAACCAGCTGCTCGGCGTCGGCCCCGGCGACAGCGTCGTCGGCGGCGCCGGGGCCGACGTGCTGGTCGGCAGCACGGGCGTGGACCGGCTCGTCGGGTTCGTGAACGAGGACACCATCATCGGCGCCACGCCGGCCGACGTGCTGGCGGCGACGCTCGACCCGGCCGCGGCCGTGACGGTCGCCCTCACGCCGGCACTGCCGGCCCCGGAGGCGGTGCTTACGGCGACGGCCGCGCCGCTGCCGGACAGCGTGAACGCCAGCCTCACGTTCGTGTGGAGCGTGGACGGCGTCGTCCGCCGCACGATCACCGGCGCCGCGCTCGCGGACCAGTACGACCCCGCCGCCCCCGGCCAGGCGCTGACCGCCGGGCAGGTGGTGGTGGTGATGGTGACGCCGCAGAACGCGACCGGCACCGGCGAGCCGGCGGTGGCCGCCGTGCTGGTCGGCGCCGCCGCGCCGACGGCCACGAACAACCAGACCGTCACCGTGACCGAGGACACCGCGACCGCCCGCATCCTGGCCATCACCTCCCCGGGCGGGGCGCCGGTCACCGGCATCACGCTGACGCAGGCGCCGCAGTACGGCACGCTGGTGTTCGACCCGGTGCTGCTGCTCGTGGTGTACACGCCGGACGCCAACTACACCGGCACCGACACGTTCAGCTACACCGCCACCACCGCCGCCGGCACGAGCGCCCCCGCGACGGTGAGCGTGACCGTGGCCGCCACGAACGACGCCCCCACGACCACCGCCCCGGCCGCCGTCGCGGCGGTCGAGGACGCCCCGGTGGCACTCGCCGGCGTGACCGTCGGCGACCTCGACTCGGCGGTCGTCACCGTCACGCTGACCGCGGCCCGCGGCACCGTCAGCATCGGCGCCGTGAGCGGCGGCACCGTGACCGGGAACGGGACCGGCACCGTGACCGTGACCGGCTCGCCCGCGGCCATCAACGCCGCCCTCGCCGCGGCCGGCGGGCTGACGTACACCGGCGCCGCGAACGCGACCGGCAGCGATACCGTCACCCTGACCGTGGCCGACGCCGACGCGACGAAGCCCCTGACGGCCGCGACGACGATCGCCGTCACGCTGGCCGCGGTCAACGACGCCCCCGTCGCCCAGCCGGCGACCCTGACCGCGACGGAGGACACGCCCCTCGTCGGGCAGGTCGCCGTGGCCGACGCCGACAGCGGCGCGTTCACCTACACGCTCGTCGGCGGCTCGGCGCCGGCGAACGGCACGTCCACACTGACCACGACCGCCGGCACGCTCGTGCTGAACGTCGCCACCGGCACGTACACCTACACCCCGGCCGCGAACTACACCGGGCCGGTGACGTTCAGCTACCGGGTGAACGACGGCACCCTCGACAGCACGACCGCGACCGGCACCATCAGCGTAGCCGCGGTGAACGACGCGCCGACGGCCGCCGCCCACTCGGGGACGGTGCCGGAGGACGGCACGCTCGCCGGCCAGCTCGCCGCCACCGACCCCGACCTGCCGGCACAGCCGCTGACGTTCGCGCTGGTCGCCGGGTCGGCGGCGAACGGCACGGCGGTGGTGAACCCGAACGGCACGTTCACGTTCACGCCGGCGGCGAACTTTAACGGTACCGCCTCCTTCCAGTTCGCCGCGTCCGACGGGCTGCTGGCGAGCGCGCCGGCGACCGTGACGGTCACGGTGACGGCGGTAAACGACGCCCCGACGTTCGGCGGCGGCGGCGACGTGACGGTGAACGAGGACACGGGCGCGTACTCGGCCGCGTGGGCGACCGGCGTCGGCGCCGGCCCCGCCGACGAGTCCGGCCAGTCGTTGACGTTCACGACCAGCAACACGAACGCCGCGCTGTTCGCCGCGGCGCCTCAGGTGAGCGCGGGCGGCGTCCTCACGTTCACCCCGGCCGCGAACGCCTTCGGCACCGCCACCGTGACCGTGACGCTGACGGACGGCGGCGGCACCGCGACCGGCGGCGTCAACAGCACCGTGCGCACCTTCACCCTGACCGTGTCGCCGGTCAACGACGCCCCGAGCTTCACGGCCGGCGGGAGCGTGACGGTGCCGGAAGACGCCGCGCCGTACTCGGCCCCGTGGGCGACCGCGCCGTCGGCCGGGCCGGCGAACGAGTCGGCGCAGACGCTCGCGTTCGTGGTGACGAGTGACAACGCGGCGCTGTTCGCGGTGCAGCCGGCGGTCAGCCCGACGGGCGTGCTCACCTTCACGCCGGCGGCGAACGCCAGCGGCACGGCCGCCGTCACGGTGCGCCTGACGGACACAGGCGGGACGGCGAACGGCGGCACCGACACGAGCGCGCCGCAGGCCTTCACCATCGCCGTGACGGCGGTGAACGACGCCCCCACGGCGGTGACCGCGAACCAGAGCACGCTCGAAGACACGGCCGCGGACGTGGACCTCGCCGCGCTCGTCGGAGACGTGGAGACGCCGACGGCACAGCTGGCGTTCACCGTCGGCGGGGCGGTGAACGGCACGGTCGCGCTACTCGCCGACGGCCGCACCGCCCGGTTCACGCCGGCGGCGAACGCCACCGGCAGCGGATCGTTCACGTACTCCGTCACCGACACCGGCGACGGCGCCTCCCCGGCCCTGACGACTGGCCCGGTCACCGTCACGGTGCTGATCACGCCCGTGAACGACGCCCCGATCTTCACCGCCGGCGGGAACGTGACGGTGTCGGAGAACGCGGGGCCGTACTCGGCCGCGTGGGCGACCGCACTCTCGGCCGGCCCGGCGGACGAGTCGGGGCAGACGCTCGCGTTCGTGATCTCGAACAACAACGGCGCGCTGTTCGCAGTTCAGCCCGTGGTGAACCCGGCCGGCGTGCTGACGTTCACGCCCGCGGCGAACGCCAGCGGCACGGCCACTGTCACGGTGCGCCTGACGGACACCGGCGGGACGGCGAACGGCGGCGTCGACAGCACCCCGCCGCAGACGTTCACCATCACCGTGGCCGCGGTGAACGACGCCCCGACGGCGCGGGACGACGCCTTCACCGTGGCCGAGGACGCAACGCTGACCGGCTCGGTGACCGGGAACGACTTCGACGTGGACAGCCCGAGCTTCACCGCCGCGGTCGTGACCGGCCCGGCGCACGGCCTGCTCACCTTCGCCGCCGACGGGAGCTTCACCTACGCCCCGGCCGCGAACTACTTCGGCACCGACACGTTCACCTACCGGCTGAACGACGGCCAGCTCGACGGCAACGTCGCCACCGTCACCGTCACCGTGACGCCGGTGAACGACGCGCCGACGGCCGCCGACGATGCGGTGACGACGCGCGAGGACACGGCGGTGGTGGTGGCCGTGCACGGGAACGACACCGACCCGGACGGCGACGCCCTGACCGTGACGGCGGTGACGCAGCCGGCGCACGGGTCGGTGACGCTGTCGGCGGGGGTGGTGACGTACACGCCGGCGGCGGACTACTTCGGGTCGGACGCGTTAACGTACACGGTGTCCGACGGGAGCGGCGGCACGAGCACGGCGACCGTGGGGGTGACCGTGTCGCCGGTGAACGACGCCCCGGGCTTCGCCGCCGGCGGGGACGTGACCGTCGCCGAGGACTCGGGCGCGTACTCGGCCGGGTGGGCGGCGGCGGTGTCGGCCGGTCCGGCGAACGAGTCGGGGCAGGCGGTCGCGTTCGTGGTGACGACGACGAACGCGGCGCTGTTCGCGGTCGCGCCGGCGATCAGCCCGACGGGCGTGCTGAGCTTCACGCCGGCGGCGAACGCCAGCGGCACGGCCACGGTCACGGTGCGGGTCACCGACGACGGCGGGACCGCGGACGGCGGCAGCGACACGAGCGCGGCGCAGACGTTCACCATCACCGTGGCCGCGGTGAACGACGCCCCGACGATCGCCGGCACCGCCGCCGACCAGCCGGTGACGGACCAGACGACGCTCCGCCCGTTCGCCGCGGTCACCGTCGGCGACGTCGACGGCGATGTGCTCACGCTGACGGTCGCGCTCGACGACTACGCCCGCGGCGCGCTGACCGGCACGGGCCTGAGCGGCACCGGTCCGTACACCCTCACCGGATCGCCGGCGGCGGTCACGGCGGCGCTCCGCGATCTGGTGTTCACCCCAGCCGCGAACCGCGTCGCCCCCGGCCTCACCGAAACGACCGCGTTCACCCTTACCGTCACCGACGGCGCCGCCGGCGCGACCGCGGCCGCGTCCGTAGTCGCCACGTCGGCGAACGACGCCCCGGCCGCCGCCGCCGCGAGCCTGAGCGCGACCGAGGACGGCGCCGCGGTGACGACGGCCGCTCTGACGGACGACGCGGACACCGACGACGACGCGGCGAGCCTGACGTACGCGGTCACGCAGCCGGCCGAGGGCACGGCCACGAGCGTGGGCGGCGGGGTGTTCCGGTTCGACCCGGGGGCCGCGTTCCAGAGCCTCGCCGCCGGCGCCACCCGCGTCGTCACCTTCACCTATACCGCGACGGACCGGCACAACGCGACGACGACCAGCACCGTGACCGTCACCGTGACCGGCACGAACGACGCCCCGACGCTCGCCGGCCCGGCCGCGGTGAGCGCGGCCGAGAACACCGTCGCCGTCGCCACCTACGCCGCCGCCGACGCGGACGCCGGCTCGACCCTGACGTTCGGCCTCGCCGGCGCCGACGCGGCGCGGTTCGAGCTGGTGGCGGCCGGGGCGAGCACGTACGAGCTGCGGTTCAAGGCGGCCCCCGACTACGAGGCGCCCGCCGACGCCGACGGCGACAACGTGTACGCCGTGACCGTGACCGCCGCCGACGGCACCGCCACGACCTCGCGGCCGGTGCTGGTGACGGTGACGAACGCGAACGACACCGCCCCGGCGGTGACGAGCAACGGCGGCGGGGCGGCCGCGGCCGCGAGCGTGGCCGAGAACACGACCGCCGTGACGACCGTGACCGCCGCCGACCCCGACGGCCCGCTGACCCCGCTGACGTTCTCGATCGCCGGCGGCGCCGACGCGGCGAAGTTCACCATCGACGCCCCGTCCGGCGCGCTGTCGTTCGCGGCTGCCCCGGACTTCGAGGCGCCCGCGAGCGCCGCCGGGTCGAACGTGTACCTCGTCACGGTCCGCGTGTCGGACGGCGCCCACACCGCCGACCAGGCGCTGGCCGTGGCCGTTACGAACACGAACGACACCGCCCCGGTCGCCGCGGCCGACGCCGTGACGGTGTCGGAGGACGCCGCCGCGACCGCCGTGCCCGTGCTCGCCAACGACACCGACGCCGACGGCAGTTTGCTCATCGTCACCGCCGTCACGCAGCCGGGCGCGGGCGTGGTGACGCTGTCAGGCGGCGTGGTGACGTACACGCCGCCGGCCGACTTCTTCGGCACCACGGCGTTCACGTACACCGTGTCCGACGGTGTGTTCAGCAGCACCGGCACGGTGGCCGTCACCGTCACCGCGGTGAACGACGCCCCGACGTTCACCGCCGGGGGGAACGTGACCGTGCTGGAGGACGCCGCGGCGTACTCGGCCGGGTGGGCGGCGGCGGTGTCGGCCGGTCCAGCGAACGAGTCGGGGCAGGCTCTCGCGTTCGTGGTGACGAGTAGCAACGCAGCGCTGTTCGCCGTCGCCCCCGCGATTAGCTCGGGTGGCGAGCTGACGTTCACGCCCGCGGCGAACGCCAGCGGCACGGCCACCGTCACGGTACGCCTGACGGACACCGGCGGGACGGCGGACGGCGGCATCGACACCAGCACGCCGCAGTCGTTCACCGTCACCGTGACCGCTGTCAACGACGCCCCCACGGCGGCCGCCGGCACGCTGGCCGTCACCGAGGACACGGCCGCGACGGGCCAGTTGACCGCCGCCGACATCGACAGCGGGACGTTGACCTACGAGATCGTGACGGCGCCGACCCGCGGCGCGGTGACGGTGAACGCCGCGACGGGGGCGTACACGTACACGCCGAACACGAACGCCACCGGCGCCGACTCCTTCACCTTCCGCGCCAGCGACGGCGCGCTGTGGAGCACCGTCGCCACCGTGACGGTCACCGTCGCCGCGGTGAACGACGCGCCGACGGCCGCCGACGACGCGGTGACGACACGCGAGGACGCGGCGGTGGTGGTGGCCGTGCGCGGGAACGACACCGACCCGGACGGCGACACCCTGACCGTGACGGCGGTGACGCAGCCGGTGTACGGTGCGGTGACGCTGTCGGCGGGTGTGGTGACGTACACGCCGGCGGCCGACTACTTCGGGGCCGACTCGTTCACGTACACGGTGTCCGACGGGCACGGCGGCACGAGCACGGCGACCGTGGGTGTGACGGTGTCGCCGGTGAACGACGCCCCGAGCTTCGCCGCCGGCGGCGCCGTGAACGTGCCGGAAGACGCCGCGGCGTACTCGGCCGGGTGGGCGGCGGCGGTGTCGGCCGGTCCGGCGAACGAGTCGGGGCAGGCGGTCGCGTTCGTGGTGACGACGACGAACGCGGCGCTGTTCGCGGTCGCCCCCGCGATCAGCCCGACGGGCGTGCTGAGCTTCACGCCGGCGGCGAACGCCAGCGGCACGGCCACGGTCACGGTGCGGGTCACCGACGACGGCGGGACCGCGGACGGCGGCAGCGACACCAGCGCGGCGCTGACGTTCACCATCACCCTGACCGCTGTCAACGACGCCCCCACGGCCGCGGCCGCGAGCCGCACCACGCTCGAAGACACGGCCGTCGACGTGGACCTCGCCGCGCTCGTCGGCGACGTGGAGACGCCGACGGCACAGCTGACGTTCACCGTCGGCGGGGCGGTGAACGGCACGGTCGCGCTACTCGCGGACGGGCACACGGCCCGGTTCACGCCGGCGGCGAACGCCACCGGCAGCGGCTCGTTCACTTACTCCGTCGCCGACACCGGCGACGGCGCCTCCCCGGCCCTGACCACCGGCCCGGTCACCGTGTCGGTGGTGGTCACCGCCGTCAACGACGCCCCGAGCTTCGCCGGCAGCGGGGACGTGTCCGTCCTCGAAGACGCGGCCGCGTACTCGGCGGCGTGGGCGACGAACCTCTCCGCCGGGCCGGCCGACGAGACCGGGCAGACATTCACGTTCGTCGTCAGCAGCACGAACCCGGCGCTGTTCGCCGTCGCGCCGGCGATCAGCCCGACGGGCGTGCTCACGTTCACCCCGGCGGCCGACGCCTTCGGCACTGCCACCATGAACGTCGTGCTCCGCGACGGCGCCGGCACCGCGAACGGCGGCATCGATACAAGCGCCAGCCAAACGTTCACGCTCACCGTCGCGGCGGTGAACGACGCACCGAGCTACACGGCCGGCGGGAACGTCGCCCCGCCGCCGGGGGCCGGTGCGTACTCGGCCGGGTGGGCGGCGGCGGTGTCGGCCGGTCCGGCGAACGAGTCGGGACAGGCGGTCGCGTTCGTGGTGACGACGACGAACGCCGGGCTGTTCGCGGTCGCCCCCGCGATCAGCCCGACGGGCGTGCTGAGCTTCACGCCCGTGGCGAACGCCAGCGGCACGGCCACCGTCACGGTGCGACTCACCGACAGCGGCGGCACCGCGGACGGCGGCATCGACACCAGCACGACGCAGTCGTTCACCATCACGCTGACGCCGGCTACGACCGGCGGCGTCGCCGTCACCGCGTTCCGCGGGCCGGTCGCCGGCGTCGTCACGGACACCGCCGCGGCCGGGTTCGGCGGGTTCACCGCCGTCCGCGGGCAGCCGGTCACGCTGTCCGGCACGTTCACGGGCGGCACGGCCGGCACCGCGCTCGTCATCAACTGGGGCGACGGCACCGCCACCGCCGCCACGATCGACCACGCCGCGGGCACGTTCACCGCGACGCGGTCCTACGCCGCGGCGGGCACCTTCGCCGTCGAGTTGTCGGACGGCGCCGGCACGGTGTACCGCACGGCGGCGACGGCCGTCGCGGCCGCGGAGGTGCAGGGCGGCGTCCTTGTGGTCGGCGGCACCCCGGACGACGACCTGATCTCCGTCGCCGCCGGGGCGGACGTCGGGTCGCTGGCGGTCACGGTCAACGGCGTCGTCACCACGTACGCGGCACCGGCCGGTGGGTTCACCCTTGTCGCCGTCTTCGCCCAGGCCGGGAACGACGTGGTCACCGTCGCCGGCACCCTCCCGCTCCCCGCCGACCTCGACGGCGGCAGCGGGAACGACACCCTCGCCGGCGGCGGCGGGGCCGACACCGTCCGCGGCGGCACCGGCGACGACTCGCTCCGCGCCGTAACCGGCGACGACGTGCTGTGGGGCGGCGACGGGAACGACACCCTCCGGGCCGGCGCCGGCAACGACCGCGTCTTCGGCGACGCCGGGAACGACGTGCTGATCGGGGCGAGTGGCGACGACACGCTCGACGGCGGGGCCGGCAACGACTCGCTGGTCGGCGGCAGCGGCGGCGACCTCCTCCTCGGCCGCGACGGCGACGACACCCTCCGGGCCGCGGCCGGCGGCGACGTGCTCGTCGGCGGGGCCGGCAACGACTCGCTGGTCGGCGGCAGCGGCGCCGACTCGCTCGACGGCGGGGCCGGCGACGACTCGCTGGCCGGCGGCGGCGGCGCGGACACGATCCTCGGCGGCGCCGGGAACGACCGGCTCGACGGCGGCGGCGGCGACGACTCGCTGGTCGGCGGCACCGGGAACGACACCATCCTCGGCGGCGCCGGTGCCGACGTGCTCGACGGCGGCGCCGGCGGCGACGTGTTCCTCGGCTGGGGCGGGGTGTTCGTGGACGACGTGCTCGCCGGCGGCGGCGGGTACGACCGGGTCGTGAACCCCGGCGAGAGCGGCGGCCTGTCGCTCGCCTACTTCGGCCCCGACCTCGGCGTCGAGGAGATCGCCGGCGCCGCCGGGGCGGGCGACCAGCACGTCGCCGGCACGTCCGGGGCGAACGTCTTGAACTTCAGCCAGACCCTGCTGACGAACCTGCTGTACGTGGACGGCCGCGGCGGGAACGACGCCGTCACCGCGTCGGCGCTCACCTCCGGGATGCGCTACGTCGGCGGCGGCGGGGGCGACCTGTTCGCCGTGACCGCCGCCGCCGCCGGGACGGAGGCCGTGATCGACAACTTCAAGAGCGGTACCGACAAGCTCGACCTGCGGGCGCTCGGCGTGACCGCGGCGAACCTGACGTTCATCGCCGCCGGGGCCGACCGGCTCGTCCGCATCCAGCTGGCGAACGGCGGAGTCATCACGCTGCGGCTGAAGAACTTCAGCGGCGACCCGCCGGCGTCCGACTTCTTGTTCACATGACCGCGCCCGCCGTCGCCCTGTACTACGACCCCGACGGGTACGTCGAGCGGACCGCCCCCGGCCCGGCGGGGGCGGCGCGCGGGCTCATGGGGCGGCAGGTCGCCGGGCGAACCTTCCTCGACGCCTACCTCGCCCACGGCACCTGGGACACGCTCACGGCCGTGGTCCGCGACCGGCGGCGGGCGGCGCCGCTCGCCGCCGCCGGCCGGGCGCACCCCGCGGCCCGCGGCCGGCGGCTGCGGGTGCTCACCGAGCGCGAGTTCCCGCCGGCCGCCGACCCGCCCGCCGTCCTCCACTTCCCGAACCCGCCCGACCCGCGGTTCGCGTGGGCCCGCCACGCCGGCGGCTCCGGCGCCGCACTGTGCGGCGTCACCCACACCCTGGCCACGCCCGCCGCCGCCGCCGCGCTGTGCGACCTCGTCGCCGCCCCGTTCGAGCCGTGCGACGCGCTCGTGTGTACGTCCCGCGCCGTCGCCGCGATGGTCCGCGCCGTCACCGACAGCTACCGGGCGTACCTCGCCGACCGCTGCGGCGCCGCACCGCCGCTGCGGCCGCGGCTCGAAATCATCCCGCTCGGGGTGGACCCGGCCGCGTTCCGCCCGCCCGACGCGGCCGCCCGCGCGGCCGCCCGGGCGCGGTTCGGCATCACCGACGACGAGGTGGTGGTGCTGTGCGTCGGCCGCCTGTCGCACCACGCCAAGGCGCACCCGTACCCGCTGTTCCACGCGGCGAGCGAGGCGGCCCGGCGGACCGGCGCGCGGGTGCGGCTGCTGATGGCCGGGTGGGCGGCGAACCCGGCGGTCGCGGCGGCGTTCGAGGGCGGGGCGCGCGTGTTCGCGCCGGCCGCGCGGGTGACGTTCGCCGACGGCCAGCACCCGGCCGTGCGCGCCGCCGCGTGGCCGGCCGCGGACGTGTTCGCGTCCCTGCCGGACAACGTGCAGGAGACGTTCGGCCTGGTCGTGGCCGAAGCGATGGCCAGCGGGCTGCCGGTCGTCGCCGCCGACTGGGACGGCTACCGCGACCTCGTCGCCGACGGCGAAACCGGCCTCCTGGTGCCGACGCGGCTCGTGGCCGGGGCGACCACGGGGGCGACGGGCCGGCTCCTCGGCGGCCTCACGAACTACGACCACTTCCTCGCCGAGTGCAGCCAGGCGGCGGCGGTCGATGCCGCGGCGGCGGCGGACGCGCTGACCCGGTTCGTGGCCGACGCGGCGCTGCGGGCGCGGCTCGGCGCGGCCGGGCGGGCGCGGGCCGTCGAGCGGTTCGCGTGGGGGCACGTCATCGCCGCCTACGAGGCGTTGTGGGCCGACCAGGCGCGGGAGTTCGCCGCGCGCCCGCCGCGGGCACACGGCCCGGTACGCTACCCGCCGCCCGAGGTGTCGTTCGCCGGCTACCCGACGGCGTGGCTGACCGACGCCGACGCGCTCGCCGCGGCGCCGGACGCGGCCCCGCGGCTGGCGGCGCTGCTCACGATGCCGCTCACCAACCTCGCCGCCGCGAGCCGCTGCGCCGACCCGGCCGCGCTCGCGGCGCTGCTCGCCGCCGCACCGGCGACCCTCGGCGACCTCGCGCGCTCGCTGGAAAGTCGTGGCGTTCCCGCGGAGGCGGCGCGGGCCACGGTGGCGTGGCTGCTCAAGTACGGGCTGCTGGCGCCGGCCGGATGAGCGACAGGAAGGCGTCGCCGGCGTGCTCCACTTCGAGGAACGCGGCACACCCGTCGGCCGGCTTGTACACCCGGAACGCGCGCATGACGCCGAGCGTGGCCGCGCTCTCCAGCGGGCCGACGAACGCGGCCGAGCGGTCGAGGAAGTCCGGCCGCACCGCCCACGCCGCCATCTGCCCGGCGGTGAGGAAGAAGCAGCCGGCGTGCGGGTTCAGCGGCCGGCGGAACACGAGCGGCAGGCCGAGCGCGTCGGCGCGCAACTCCGGCGTGTCGGTCACGTCCTGGAAGCGGGCGGTCACGTCGGGCCGGAGCGGGCCGTCGAGGTACGCCTTGTTCGCGGCCTTCCCGGCGGCCGCCTCGTAGCGGTTCGGTTGCAGCAGCGCCCCCTCGCCGAACGCCGCCGCGAACCAGCGGAGCTTCACGAAGAACAGCGGGTCGCGGAGCACGAGGTCGTCTTCGAGGTAGCAGTAGTAGTCGTACCCGGCGGCGAGCCGGTCGCGGAGCGCGGCGTGGCACTCGTACCCGAGCAGCCGGGGCTCGGCGGCGGTGGGCAGGTGCGCGAACCCGAGGCCGGCCGGGAGCCGGTCGAGGACGTGCCGGCCGCCGGTGGTGCAGACGAGCACGTCGGCGGTGCCGGCGGTGAGGTGGTTGGCGGGCGTGGTGGTGCGCCGGGCGATGTCGAGCACGCACTGCGGGCGGGCGAAGGTGCGGACGCCGGCGAGCAGGTCGGCGAGCGCCCGGGCGCGGGCGGCGGCGTCCGGGCGCGTGGACCCGTACCGCCCGCCGGGCTCGGGCGCAAAGTAGTGCGGGACGCAGAACAGCAGCCGCATCCGACGCCCCCGCCTCGCTGGTGACCGCCGCCGGCGGTCGGAGTCACTGTACGGCCGGCGACCGTCGCGCGGGACGCGGTCAGCGGGCGGAAACCCCGCCGGCGCCTGTCCCCGGGTGTTCTTCCCCACTACACCGTCTCGGGAGCCACCCGGAACGACCCACCACCGGCCCGCCGCACCGCACTTCGGTCGTCCGGCTGTCGAAAGCCCGAGTCGGGGGATCGGCCCATGCCCGCGACACTGTCGCCACCGTGTCGGACCAACCGCCGCGGCCGCGGCGGACGATACCCGTTGATGCTCGCGCTGGTCGCGGGGCTCGGGTTGCAAGGCCAGGGGGCGAGCGGGCCGGCCGACCCCGCCTCCAAGGTCGGCCCGGCCGCGCCCCTCTTCGCACAACACTGCCAGGCGTGCCACACCGGCGACAAGGCGAAGGGCCAGTTCCGCCTCGACAGCCTCACGTCGGACTTCAGCGACAAGGCCAACCGCGAGCGCTGGGCCGCGGTACTGGAGCAGGTCGAGTCCGGGGCCATGCCGCCGAAAGGGAAGGCCCGCCCGGCGGAGAAGGATGTCGCCGCGCTGGTCGGGTGGGTCAACGGGCGGGCCTCGGCGGCGCAGGCGGTGCAGGGGCGCGTCCCGCTGCGCCGGCTCAATCGCGCCGAGTACCAGAACACCGTCCGCGACCTGCTCGGCGTGGACCTCGACCTGACCGACCTGCTCCCCCCGGACGCGGCCGCGAACGGGTTCGACAACGCCGCCGAGGCGCTGCACGTCTCGTCGTTCCTGATGGAGCAGTACCTCGAAGCCGCCGACAAGGTGCTCGACGCCGCGGTGGCCAACGGGCCGCGGCCGTGGCTGCTGAAGAAGCGCTACGACATCAAGGACGAGAAGTCGGTGCGGCCCACCGGCAGCGTCTACCGACACCTGGAGGACTCGGTCGCCATCTTCGGCTCGTGGGTGTCAGCGAACATCCAGGTCACCCTGTGGAACTTCCGCACGCACTTCCGCGGCAACTACCGCGTCCGCATCTCGGCCTACGCCTTCCAGACGGACAAGCCCGTCACCTTCCACGTGACCGCCGGCACACTCACGGCCGTGACCGAGGAGCGGATCGTCGGCTACCACGACGTGCCGCCCGGCCGGCCGACGGTGATCGAGTTCGTCGAGAAGCTGGAGGCGAAGAACTGCATGCGGCTCGTCGTGGACGGGCTCGGCGTGACGCCGCCGGTGATCGAGAAGGTGGGGGCGGACAAGTACACCGGGCCGGGCCTGGCCGTGCAGTGGGTGGAAGTCGAGGGGCCGCTGCACGACACCTGGCCGCCCGCGAGTCACCGCCGGCTGTTCGGCGACCTGAAGCAGGCGCCGGCCCCGACGCCGGAGGACAAGAACCGCCTGGAGGTCGCGTCGACGCAACCGCTGGCCGACGCCGAGCGCCTCCTCCGCGGCTTCCTCCCGCGGGCCTTCCGCCGGCCGGTGACCGACGACGAGGTGAAGCCGTTCCTGGCCCGCGTGAAGGCCAAGCTGGACGCGGGCTTCTCGTTCGAGCAGGCGATGCGCGTCGGGTACAAGGCCGCGCTCGTCTCGCCGCACTTCCTGTTCCTGCGCGAGAAGCCCGGCCGGCTGGACGACTTCGCCCTTGCCAGCCGGCTGTCGTACTTCCTGTGGAGTTCCATGCCCGACGAGGAACTCCTCACCCTCGCCGCGGCCGGGAAGCTGACCGACGCCGGCACGCTGCGCACTCAGGTCGAGCGGATGCTGAGGGACCGGAAGGCGGCCGCGTTCACCGAGAACTTCGCCGGCCAGTGGCTCGACCTCCGCAAGATCGACGACACCGCCCCCGACCCGGCGCTCTACCCGGAGTACGACGACATCCTCAAGACGGCGATGGTGAAGGAGGCGCAGCTGTTCTTCGACGAGGTGCTCAAGAACGACCTGCCCCTGACGACGTTCGTGGCCTCCGACTTCACGCTGCTCAACGGCCGGCTGGCGCGGCACTACCGCATCCCCGGCGTGACCGGCCAGGAGTTCCGGCGCGTGGCGCTGCCGCCGGGGAGCCACCGCGGCGGCGTCCTCACGATGGCGGCCGTGATGAAGGTGACGGCCAACGGCACCACCACGTCGCCGGTCCAGCGCGGGTCGTGGGTACTCGATCGCATCCTCGGCACGCCGCCGCCGAAGCCGACGGTGGACGTGGAGGCCGTCGAGCCGGACATTCGCGGCGCGACGACGATCCGCGAGCAGCTGGCGAAGCACCGGGCGCGGGCCGAGTGCGCCGGCTGTCACGCGAAGATCGACCCGCCGGGGTTCGCGCTGGAGAGCTTCGACGTGATCGGCGGCTGGCGCGACTACTACCGGAGCGTCGGAGCCGGCGGCCCGGCGGTCGTGGACGGCCGCACCATGCGGTACAAGAAGGGTCCAGACGTGAACCCGGCCGACGCGCTGCCGGACGGGGCGCGGTTCAAGGACGTGGACGAGTTCCGGCAACTCCTGCTGCGCGACCGTGACCAGCTCGCCCGCGCGATGACCCAACGGCTGCTGACCTACGCCACCGGCGGCGCGCCCACGTCGGCCGACCGGCCGGAGGTCGAGGGGATCGTCGCCCGGGTCCGCGAGAAGAACTACAGCTTCCGGGCGCTCGTCCACGAGGTGGTGCAGAGCCGGCTGTTCCAGAGTAAGTGAGTCCTGACGACCGAGGTACTCCCGTGACCCTCCACCGTCGCACGCTCCTCCGCGCCGCCGGCGTGTCGCTGGCGCTCCCGTGCCTCGACGCCCTCGCGCGCGGCGACGACCGGGCCGCGCAGCCGCGGCGCCGCATGGTCTGCGTCTGCACGCCGCTCGGGCTCCACCCGCCGTACTTCTTCCCGGAGAAGGACGGCGCGGACTACGAGCTGACCCCCTACCTCGACGTGCTCAAGGATTTCCGCCGCGACATCACCGTGGTGTCCGGGCTGGCGCACGCGGGGCAGAGCCCGGGGTTCGCCCACCAGGCTTCCGCCAGCTTCCTGACCGGCGCGCAGAACGCCGGGCGCCCCGGGTTCCGGAACTCGATCTCGCTCGACCAGTACGCCGCCGAGCACATCGGCGGGCGGACGCGGTTCCCGAGCCTGGCCCTGTCGGGCGAAGGCGCCGGCCTGTCGTGGACGCGCACCGGCGCGCTGGTGCCCGCGGCCACGTCGCCGGCGCGGGTGTTCGCCCGGCTGTTCCTCGACGGCCGGCCCGAGGAGGTTCGCGCGCAGGTCGCCCGCCTCGCGGACGGCCGCAGCATCCTCGACGACGTGGGCGGGCAGGCCGCGGCGCTGCGGTCGGGCCTCGGCGCCGGCGACCGCGACCGGCTCGACGAGTACATGACCAGCGTCCGCGACCTGGAGCGGCGGCTGGCGCGCGACGAGACGTGGGCCCGGACGCCCAAGCCGAAGGTGAGCGCCGAGCCGCCGCGGGACATCCCCAACGCCGCGGACCTGCTCGGCCGCACGCGGCTGCTGTTCGACCTCACCCACCTGGCGCTCCAGACCGACTCGACGCGGCTGGTCACGATCATGCTGGGCGGCTCGACCTACGTCCCGCCGATCCCGGGGGTGACGCTCGGCCACCACGACCTGTCCCACCACGGCCGCGACCCGGGGAAGTTAGAGCAGCTCAAGACAGTGGAGAGCGAGACGATGAAGGTCGTCCGCGACCTGCTCGCCAAGCTCAAGCAGACGCGGGAGGACGGGGCGACGCTCCTCGACCGCACGACGGTCTTCCTCGGCAGCAACCTGGGCGACGGCAGCAGCCACTCGGTGCGGAACCTGCCGGTCCTCCTCGCCGGCGGCGGGTTCCGGCACGGCAAGCACCTGCGGTTCAACCCCGAGAACCCGCCGCCGCTGTGCAACCTGTTCGTCAGCATGTTGCAGCGGCTGGGGGTCGAAACGGACCGGTTCAGCTCCGGCACGAGCACGCTCACCGGCCTCGACCCGGTCGGCTGAAACGGGGGACGCCATGAGCCGTCGGTTCGCCGCCCTGCTCCCGCTGCTCGCGCTGTCGGCGGCCTCCTCCTCCGCGGAGGTGATCTGGCGCGGCGACTTCGAGACGGGCGACACGTCGCAGTGGAAGGCCGCCCCCAAGGCCGGCGTCACGGTCGTCCGCGACCCCGTGCGCGAGGGGAAGTACGCGGTGCGGATCGACGGGACCGACGCGGCGCGGAAGGGGAAGCTCGACCGCATCGAGTTCCAGCACCAGCCCGCGCCGCCCGGCACGGCCGAGGGGGCGGAGCGGTACTTCGGCTGGAGCGTGTACCTGCCGAAACGGCTCACCGACGCCACCCACTCGCTCGCGTACTTCGAGACGCGGAACACCTGGAGCCAGCTGATGGCGTTCGAGGTGAAGGGCGAGGACGTCCTGTTCACGACCCGCGTGCCGTACGCCCGCCACTGGTCCGGCAGGGGAAAAATGACGGCGGGCCGGTGGCACGACTTCGCCGTCCACGTCCTGTGGTCGCGCGACCCCGGGAAGGGGTTCGTCGAGGTGTGGTTCGACGGGGAGCAGGTCGTGCCACGCACGAAGACGGCGACGCTCCGCGACGAAAACGCGGCCTTCCTCCAACTCGGCTTACTCCGCGAGACGAGCGCCGTGCCCGAGACGATCGTGATCGACCACGTGACCGAGGCGACCACGCTGGACGACGTGACGCCCCGCCGACCCCGCCCCGCCTCACCCTGACGCGGCGGGGCCGGACACGACCGGGAACACCACGACCGACTCGGAGGAGCCCCCATGCGTCGGCCCGTTCTCCTCGCCCTCGCCGCCGCCCTCGTCCCCGCCGCGGCCGCCGCGCAGCCGCCCGCGCTCAAGGTCGGCGTCGCCAAGGCGGACATCACCCCGGCGCACCCGATCCGCCTGAACGGGTTCGGCAGCCGGCGCGCCGAGTCGGACGGCGTGTACCAGAAGCTGTGGGCGCGGGGGCTCGCCGTCCACGACGGCACGGCGCCGGTCGTCCTCCTTACCGTGGACGTGCTCGGCATCCCCGCCGACGTCCACGACGAACTCGCCCGCCGGCTGGCGAAGAAGGCCGGGCTGCCGAAGGAGCGGCTGTCCGTCACCGCCACCCACACGCACACCGGGCCGATGCTCACCGGCGCGAACCCCACGCTGTTCGGCGTCCCCATCCCGAACGCGCACCAGGCGAACATCGACAAGTACACGCCTGTGTTCCTCGACAAGCTCGAAGAAGCCGCGCTCGCGGCGCTGGCCGACCTGAAGCCCGGCCGCCTGGAGTGGGGCGTCGGCTCGGCGACGTTCGCGATGAACCGTCGCACCCGCGGCGGGCCGACCGACCACGACCTTCCGGTGCTCGTTGTCCGCGACGCGGCCGGGGCCGTGCGCGCCGTTTACCTCGGCTACGCCTGCCACGCCGTCACCCTGTCGCACAACCGCCTCGGCGGCGACTGGCCGGGGTACGCCGCGGCGGCGGTCGAGGACGACCACCCCGGCGCCGTCGCGCTCGTCGCCGTCGGCTGCGGGGCCGACCAGAACCCGACCTCCGGCGTGACCGGCGAGAACCTCGAAGCGGCGCGCGTGCAGGGCCGCGAGATCGCCGCCGAGGTCCGCCGCCTCCTCACCGCGCCGCTGACGCGCGTGAGCGGCCCGATCACCGCGCGCGTGGCGACGCTCGACCTGCCGCTCGCCGCGCTCCCTACCCGCGCGGAGTGGGAGGAGAAGGCGAAGCGCGCCGACGCCGTCGGCCACCACGCTCGCGTGAACCTGGCCCGCCTCGACCGCGGGGAGAAACTGCCGACTTCCGTCCCGTACCCGGTCCAGACGTGGGCCTTCGCCGATGGGCTGGCGATGGTTCACCTCCCGGGCGAGGTGGTGGTCGACTATTCGCGCAGGCTCAAGGGCGAACTCGACGGCCGCCGCCTGTGGGTGACCGCCTACGCGAACCACGCCCCGTGCTACATCCCGAGCGAGCGCGTGCTGAAGGAGGGCGGCTACGAGGGCGGCGGGGCGATGATCTACTACGACCAGCCGGTGCCGTTCCGGCCGGGCCTCGAAGACCGCATCGTCGGCGCCGTGACGGAGCAGCTGAAGGCGTTCGCGGCGAAGGTCGATCCCGCGAAGAACGGCGGGTCGCGGCCGCTGTCGCCGCACCAGTCGCTCGCCCGCATCCACGCCGCGGCCGGGCTGAAGGTCGAACTCGCCGCCGCCGAGCCGCTCGTCGCCGACCCGGTGGCCGTGGCCTTCGGGCCGGACGGGAAGGTGTGGGTGGCCGAGATGGCCGACTACCCGACCGGCCGCACCGACGGCAAGTTCGACCCCGGCGGCCGCGTCGTCGTTCTGGAAGACCGCGACCGCGACGGCGTGCTCGACACCTCGACCGTGTTCCTCGACAACCTCCCCTTCCCGACCGGGCTGCTGCCGTGGCGCGGCGGCGTGCTGGTGTGCGCCGCCCCGGACATCCTCTTCGCCGCGGACACGACCGGCGACGGCAAGGCGGACGTGGTGACGAAGCTGTACTCGGGCTTCGGCACGCAGAACTACCAGGCCCGGGTGAACAGCTTGCAGTACGGCCTCGACGGCTGGGTCCACGGCTCGTGCGGCCTGTTCGGCGGCGCGATCGTGAGCCACAAGACGGGGAAGACCCACGCCCTCGGCGACCGCGACTTCCGCATCAAGCCCGACACCGGCGAGCTGGAGCCGGCGACCGGCCGGACGCAGCAGGGCCGCGTCCGCGACGACGCCGGCAACTGGTTCGGCTGCGACAACAGCACGCTCCTGAAGCACTACACCCTCGCCGACCACGAGTTGGCGCGGAACCCGGCTGTGGCGTACCCGAGCGGCACCGCGGTGCTGGTCGGCGGCGACCGGCTGTTCCCGCTCGCCGCCGGCACGCGCTACGCCCTGTCCGGCCCGCCGAACTCGGTCACCGCCGCGTGCGGGCTCGGCGTCTACCGCGACGACCTGCTCGGCGGCAATTTCACCGGCAACGCCTTCACCTGCGAGCCGGTGAACCTCCTCGTCCACCGCCGCGTGCTGACGCCGGCCGGCGCCAACTTCACGGCGGCGCGGGCCCCCGAGGACGCGGCCGGCGAGTTCCTGGCGTCGTCCGACCCGTGGTTCCGCCCGGTCCACGCCACGACCGGCCCCGACGGCGCGCTGTGGGTCGCCGACATGTACCGGTTCCTGATCGAGCACCCGAAGTTCCTGCCCGACGCGGAGCGCGCGAAGGTCGACCCGCGCGCCGGGGCCGGGCTCGGCCGCCTCTACCGCGTGCGGCCCGAAGCCGGCCCGCTCGGCCCGTGGGTGCGCGTCCGCGAGCTGGCCACGCCGGCTCTCGTGGCGGCGCTCGACAGCCCGAACGGCGTCCAGCGCGACGGCGCAATGATGGAGCTGATCTGGAACGCCGACCCGGCGGCGGTCGCGCCGCTCGAAGCGCTGCTGGCGACGGGATCGCGCCCGCTCGCTCGATTGCACGCGCTCTGCACCCTCGACGCGCTCGGGAAGCTCTCACCCGCCGCGCTCGCGGGGGCACTCGCCGACGCCGACCCGACAGTCCGCCGCCACGCGGCCCGCGCGGCCGAGTCGCGCCTGGCCGACCCCGCGATCGCCGCGGCCGTGGCGAATCTGGCTGCCGACCCCGACGTGCCGGTGCGGGTGCAGGCGGCGTATTCCCTCGGCGTATGGCGCGACGCGAAGGCCGGCGCGGTGCTGGCGCGGCTCGCGCTCGACGCGAAGGGCGACCCGTACCTGACGGCCGCGGCGGTGAGCAGTCTGACGGCCGATAACTTGCCGTCGTTTGCCGCCGCGCTGTTCGCTGCCGCCGGGCCAGACGGGCCGCCCCCGCCGCTCGTCCGCGACCTGTTCGCCACCGCCGCCGCTGCCGGCGACGGGGCCGCGCTGCCGGGCCTGCTCGACGCCGCGACGAAGTCCGCCGACGGGACGTACCGGACGTGGCAGCTCACCGCAGCGACCGGCGCGCTCGACGCCCTCGCCCGCCGCGGTCGGTCGTGGGAGAAGCTGCCGGAGCCGACGCGGGCGGCGCTCGCCCCGCTGGTCGCGTCGGCCCGTGTCACGATCGACGCGCCCGCTTCAACGGAGGCCGAGCTTCTCGCCGCCGCCCCGCTCCTCGGCCGCGACCCGGCGGCGCGCCGCGACGACCTCGCCCGCCTCGCGGCGCAGCTGGCCGCGACACGCCCCGCCGCCGTACAGCAGGCCGCGCTCGCCGCCCTCGCCCGCCAGACGGACGACGCCGTTCCCGCCGCCCTCGTCGCCGCCTGGCCCGGGGCGACGCCCACCCTCCGCGGCCGCCTTCTCGACACGCTCCTCGGCCGCCCGGCGTGGGCGCCGGCGCTCCTCGACGCCGTCGAGAAGGGAACGATTCCCGCCGGCCTGATCGACGCCGGCCGCCGCCAGCGGCTCGCCGGCCACCCCGACGCGGCGGTGCGGGAGCGCGCGGCGAAGCGGTTCGCGGGCGCGTCCGACCCGGACCGGGCGAAGGTGGTCGAGGCCGCGCGCCCGGCGCTCGCGCTGGCCGGCGACCGCGACCGCGGCAAGGCCGTGTTCGCCCGCGCCTGCGCCGCCTGTCACGCGCTCGGCGGCGTCGGCAGCGCCGTCGGCCCGGACCTCGCCGCGCTGGCGAACAAGAGCCCGCTCTACCTCCTGACCGAAATTCTCGACCCCAACCGGAACGTCGATTCGCGGTTCGTGGAGTACCGCGCCGAGACGGCCGACGGTCGAACCGTCGCGGGGCTCCTCGCGGCCGAGACGGCGGCGGCGGTCACGCTCCGCGGCCAGCAGGGGAAGGACGACACGATCCTGCGTGCCGACCTCGTCGCGCTCCGCGGCACGGCCAAGTCGCTGATGCCCGAGGGGCTCGAAAAGGACCTGCCGCCGCGCGACCTCGCCGACCTGCTCGCCTACCTCACGACCACCGACGCGCCGCCGAAGCGGCTTGCCGGCAACACTCCGGCGGAGGTGACGGTCCGCGACGGGTCGGCGGCGCTGCGGACGAGTGCGGCGTTCGTGTACGGCGGGGCGATCACGTTCGAGGCGGAGTTCGGCAACCTCGGCTACTGGCACGGCGAGGCCGACCACGCCGTGTGGCACGTCCGCAACCCCGCCGCGTCCGCGTTCGACGTGTACCTCGACTACGCCTGCGCGCCCGACTCCGCCGGCAACGCCCTTGTGCTCGACGCCGGCGACGCGGTGCTCCGCGGCAAGGTCGCGTCCACCGGCGGGTGGGCCCGCTACCGCACGGTGAAGCTCGGCACGCTGAACCTTCCGGCCGGCGCCGCCCGCGTCACCGTCCGCCCCGACGGCCCCGTCCGCGGCGCGCTGCTCGACCTGCGGACGGTCTACCTCGTGCCGCCGGGGCAAACCCCGGTCGCGGGGAAGGCCGCTTCCCCCGCGGACGAGCTGCGGGCGCTCACCGCCGACCTGAAGGCCGGCGACGCGGCCGAGGAGTACCGCCGCATCCCGCGCGTCTTCACCGTGACGCTCGCCGCCGGCAAGGCGAACGACGCCGCAACCCTGCGCGCCCTCCTCGACGCGGCGCTGCCGAAGGTGGGCGACCCGCTCCGCGACTGGCAGGCGGTCGCGCTCGGCGGTGGTGTGGTGAACGGCCTGAGTCAGGTGGGCGTGTGGCCCGCGGCGCGCGTCGCCGAGCTGACGAAGGACGACGCCGCGCTCGCGGCCCGCTGGAAGGCGGTGCTGCCGCGGGCGCACGCGATGGCCGACGACGAGAAGTTGCCGCCCGGCACCCGCTACGACGCCCTCCGCCTCGTCGCCCTCGACGGCTGGGACGCCGCCCGCCCGCGCCTCACGAAGTATTTGGCGAAGGCGGCGCACGCCGAGTTGCAGATGGGCGCGGTGAGCGGCCTCGCGGACGTGAACCACGCCGACGTTGGTCCGCTGCTGGTGAAGGCGCTCCCGGACCTGACCGCCGGGAACCGCGCCCTCGCGGTGGCCGCGCTGCTGCGGACGACCGACCGCGCGGCCGCGCTGCTGTCGGGCGTGGAGGCGGGGTCGGTGCCGGCGGCGTGGCTCACGGTGGCGCAGAAGGAAGCGTTGCGGCGGCACCCGGACGAGGCGGTCCGCACCCGGGCGGTGCGGGCGCTCGGCCCGTGACCCGAATCGCTCACGCGGATGTCAGCGCGCGCTCCCGCCCCCGAGCCGACAGCCCGCGCTCACGTTTTCCCCAGAACGAGATCGACGACCCAGCACCCGCGGACGTGCGGCCCCGGCCCGCGGCAGTGGGCGAGCACGGCGCCGTCGGCGCAGCCGGCGTCCTCCAGCGCGTCGGCCAGCACCGGCAGGCGGTCGAAGGCGCGGTCCTCGTAGGCGCCGCGGGCGAGGCCGACGACGGCCTCGGTCCGCCACGCGGGGTCGAGCGCGACGGGGTGAAATGGGTTGCCGAAGATGTCGCGGAGAAGGCGAACCTGCTCAGCGGTTTCGGTGCTTCGTGCTCGGGCGCTATCGACAGGAATCCTGGCCAGTTCGGACGCGACAGTCAGACACGCAGGCTCTGACCGGGTCAACCAATGCGCGGCAGTAGCGATCCGAACCATTCTGCCCTGACTACCCTGCTTAGACAGCCACTCATTCCTGGCTGACCAAGCAGTCTCGCAAACAAGGTCAAGATCGCCAATCCGGTCCTCGTCATCGGCGAACGCTTCAGCGACGTCGCCCGCCGTGCGACACCTCTCGTCGGTGACGTACTTCCATTTCCGCCGGTAGCACGCACAGGCCAACAGCCGGCCTTTCCGACTGCTGAGCTGTCCGCGCAGGAAGTAAAGCATCCGGCCGAGGTCGTCACTCGCCAGCCACTCGGCTTCGGTCACGGTCGGCGCCCCCGGTCAGATGCCGTAGACCCGCACGGCGTTGTCGTGGAACAGCTTCCGCTGCTGGTCCGCCAGCCGGTCCGCGACGATCGCCTTCAGCGCCCCCGCCCAGTCGGAATACTTCTCGACGCCGAGCAGGCACACCGGCCAGTCGCCGCCGAACATCACCCGGTCGGGGCCGAACACTTCGAGCGTGTGGTTCACGATCGGCGCCAGGTCGTCCAGCGTCCACTTCCCGCGGGCCGGGGCCGACGCGATGAACCCGCTCACCTTCCCCACCACGTTCTTCCGCTTCCCCATCTCGGCCATGTCGCGCCGCCACCGGTCGCGCTCGGCCATCGTGTGCGTCAGCTTGCCGTTGCCGCAGTGGTCCAGGATGAACCGCGTGTTCGGGCACTGGTCCACCAGCTTGATGTGGTCGGGCAACTCCTCCGGCCGCACGCACAGGTCGAAGCTCAGCCCCAGCTCGCCCAGCAGCTTGATGCCGGCCACGAACTTCTCGTCGAGGAAGTACGCCGCGTTCACGCCGGCGACGTGCAGCACCTGGCGGATCCCCTTCACGTAGCGGTGGCCGCGGAACTGGCGGGCGTAGGCGGCGAACCCGTCGGCGTTCGGCCGGCCGCTGACGACCGCGGCGCACGTCGGCGTGTTGCGGGCCTCGCACAGCGCGACGATGAAGTCGGCCTCCTGCTGCTGCTGCTCGGGCACCACGTCCACCTCCATGTACACCGCCTTCACGACGCCGACGCCGCGGGTGGCCTCGGCGTACTGCGGCGACAGGAAGTTGTGGCCGAGAATCTTCCCCTCGGGCGTGGCGGGGTTGAACCACGCGAGCTTGAACCGCTGCAAGTCCCACAGGTGCTGGTGGGTGTCGACGATCGGGAAGGCGGGTGCGGGGGTCACGGGTTGGCGCTCCGGCTGGGCGAGGACGGGGGAGGCGGTGGCGGCCGCGGAGGCGGCCAGGAAGTCGCGGCGGTTCATACGAGTCCCCGGGGTGAGGTGCGGGCGATTGTAGCACCGCCGCCGCGGACCCGCCATAAACTGACGCGATGATCACCAAGCGCGTTCTCGTCACCGGCTCCGCCGGGCGCGTCGGCCGGGCCGCCGTCCGCGAGCTGGCCGCCCGCGGGCACCACGTCGTCGGCTTCGACCTCCGCCCGACCCCCGGCATTCCTGCGGCGCAGTCCGTCGTCGGGCCGCTCGGCGAGGTCGAGGCGCTGCGGAAGGCCGCGGCCGGCGTCGATTGCATCATCCACCTCGCCGCCACGCCCGACGACGCCCGCTACCCCCGCGGCGCAGCCCCAGACGACGGCGATAACTTCCTGTCGGAGCTCGTGCCGAACAACGTGATCGCCCCCTATCAGATCATGGAGACGTGCCGCGTTCTGAACATCCCGCGCGTCGTGCTCGCCAGCACGGGGCAGGTCATCGGCGGGCACCTGATCGAGGGGACCACGCCGGTCACGGCGGCGCACCCGTACAAGCCGCGCTACCTGTACGCGGCGACGAAGGTGTTCCTCGAAGCGCTCGGCCAGGTGTACGCGAAGGAGCACGGCATGCAGGTGCTGGCCGTGCGGCTGGGGTGGTGCCCGCGCGACCCGGGGCAGGTCGCCGAGATCGCCGCGTCGGAGCTGTTCCAGGACGTGTTCTTCAGCCCCGGCGACGCCGGCCGCTTCTTCGCCGCGGCAGTCGAGGCCGCGAACCTGCCGGACTACGCGGTCGTCCATGCGACCAGCCGGCACCTCCACGCCCCGCGGTACGACCTGAGCGACGCCGGGCGCCTGCTCGGGTGGCAGCCGCGCGAGAGCTGGCCGACGGGGGCGTCGGAGTTCGCGTGACGCGAAGGAAAAAGCAGTTTAGTCAGGATAACAGGATGAACGGGATGCCGAACCGGGCTGATGATCTCGGTGCGGCATCCCGTTCATCCTGTTATCCTGTCTAAACTCCGGTGCGTCCGACCCACCAGCCGCCTGAGGGCGGTCGGCTCGCAGGGCCGTAAACTACACCCATGACGCAGCCCGACCTCCCGCCGCCGCCGGCCTGGTACCGCGAGCCCGTCGCCATCGGCGGCATCCCGATGGCGTCGCGGTTCAACCTCGCCCCGCTCGCCGGGTACACCAACCTGCCGTTCCGCCTGTCCGTCCGCGAGATCGGCGGCGTCGGCCTCTGCACCAGCGACCTCGTCAACGCCCGCGCCATCCTCGAAGGCCTGAAGAAGACTCAGGAACTGCTCGCCACCGCGCCCGCGGAGCGGCCGCTGTTCGTGCAAATCTTCGGCAGCAACGCCGACGAGATGGGCCGCGCCGCGGCGTGGCTCGTGGCCCACGAAAAGGCCGACGGCGTCGACATCAACATGGGCTGCCCGGTCCGCAAGGTCGTGAAGACCGGCGGCGGATCCAGCATGTTGTGCGACACCTCCGGCGCCACCGTCGCGCTGGTGCGCCGCGTCGTGGAGGCGGTGACGGTGCCGGTGACGGTGAAGATGCGGCTCGGCTGGGACGACGACCAACTCACGGCGCCGTTCTTTGCCCGCGAGTTCGAGCAGGCCGGCGTGGCAGCGCTCACCATCCACGGCCGGACGCGCGAGCAGGGGTTTAGCGGCGGCGTCAACCACGACGGCATCCGGCGCGTGGTGGAGGCGGTGCAGCGCATCCCGGTGTACGGCAACGGCGACGTGCGGAGCGTGGCCGACGCGGCGCGGATGATCGACGAGACGGGGTGTCACGGCATCGCGCTGGGCCGCGGGGCGCTGGCGAACCCGTGGGTGTTCCGCCAGTTCGACCGCTGGGTGCGGACCGGCGACCCCGGCCCCCGGGCGACGTACCACGAGCGGCTCGACTTCATGCGGCTCCACCTGCGCCGGCTGATCGACTGGCGCGGCGGCGAGAAGTACGGGTGCGTGCAGTTCCGCAAGGTGGCGACGTGGTACACGAAGGCGCTGCGGATGCCGAAGCGCACGCAGGCGGCGCTGGTGATGCTGGAGAACCTGGCGCAGTTCGAGGAGCTGGTGGCGCCGTTCGCGGCAGAGCCGCCGCCGGGGTGGAGCGAGTACGACGCGCAGCAGGCGCACGTCGCGGTGCCGGCCGGCCCCATCAGCCACTGGTGACGCGGCACATGACGAAGGACGAATGACGAATGACGACACCGGTTCTCGTCCTTCGTCATTCGTCCTTCGTCATTCCCGAGTCATTGGCCCCGTACCACGTCCCAGCCGCGGCGGTACTCCTTCCGTACCAGCCGGTTCGCCGCCTCGTTGTTGCTGATCGCCGCCTTCGCCGCGTCCCAGCGGATCTCGGTGCCGGCGAACCGCACCGCGATGTTCCCCAGCAGCATCGCCTCCGTCAGCCGGCCGGCGTAGTCGAAGTTGCTGAACGCCATCTCGGGACGGCCCGCCCGGATGGCGTCGGCCCACTCCTTCTTCTGGTAGGCGTCGTGGGCGCCGCCCTGGTCGGTCGTCGCGCCCGCGGGAATCGTCTCGGGGCGCTCCAGCTGTCGGCCCATCGCCAGCGCGTCGGGCACGATCCGCCAGCGGTTGCCGTAGTCGCTCGGGCTGAACAGGATGCCCTTGTCGCCGACCAGGAGCGAGCCGCTGTCGGTCAGCTGCTCGCCGGGCCGCAGCACCTTCGACACCAGCTCGGCCGGCGGCAGCACCTTGTTCGTGCCGCGCTTCCCCTCGTACCAGTGGAGCGTCACCGCCGGCTGCGAGTTGCGGGCTGGGAACTTGTACTGGATGTGGCCCCACGCGGGGAACGTCTCGGCGTTGATCTCGCCGGCCTGCGCGACCACCGACTCGGGGGCGTCCAGGTTCAGGGCGCGGAACGGCATGTTCGCCGTGTGGCAGGCCATGTCGCCGAGGGCGCCGGTGCCGAAGTCCCAGAACCCGCGCCAGTCGTGCGGGTGGTACGCCGGCCGCGGGGCGAACGCCACCGCGTACGGCCGCATCGGCGCCGGCCCGATCCACTCCTCCCAGTGGACGTGCTTCGGCACCGGCGCCTCCGTCGGCCGCGCCGTGATGTCCGGCGACTGCTTCCAGTACTGCGCCGGGCGGTTCGTCCAGACGTGCGCCTCGGCCACGGTACCGATGATGCCGCCGCGGACCAGCTCGACGGCGCGGCGGAGGCCGTTCAGCGCCGAGCCCTGGTTCCCCATCTGGGTGCACACCTTGTAGCGCGCCGCGGCCTCGCGCAGGAGGCGCGCCTCCTCGACGGTGTGGGTCAGCGGCTTCTGGCAGTAGACGTGCTTGCGCTGCCGCATGGCCAGCATCGCGGCCGGGGCGTGGTGGTGGTCGGCGGTGGACACGACGACGGCGTCGAAGGTGCCGGCGGCGCGCTCGAACAGGGTGCGGTAGTCGAAGAACTTCGCGGCCCGCGGGAAGGTGGCGGCCTTCTGGTCGAGCCGCTGGTCGTCGATGTCGCAGAGGGCGACGACCTCCATCTCGCGGCCGGCCTGGTCGATGTCGGACGAACCCTTGCCGCCGATGCCGATGCCGGCGACGCGGAGGCGGTCGTTGGCCCCGGCGGCGCGGGTGACGGAGAAGGCGGGGCCGGTGAGGAGGTAGCCGGCGGCGGCGAGGGCGCGGCGGCGGCTGACGCGGCGGGTCATGCGGGAACCTCGGGGGAGAGCGATGGGGCGAAGGTATCCGCCCGCCCGCCGCGTGTCCAGCGCCCGCTAGTCCACGCGCACGATTCGCCCCGCCAGCACGCGAATCCGGTCCGCGACGCGGACCGCCCGGGCGCCGTTCTCCGGCACCACCCACACGGCGTAGTCGCCCTCTGGCACCAGCATCTCGACGCGGAAGTCGTTGGCCGACTGCACCGCGACGTGCCCCTTCTCGTCGGGGCCGGCGTCGAACGGGTCGGTGACCACGATCCTCCCCACGCGCGGCGAGTCGTCGCGCCGGAACACGTCGACGACGCCGAGCTTCTCGACGAGCTTGATCGTGTGCGTCTTGCCGGGCTCGACGGTCACGACCTGCCCGACGACCACCTGCTTGCCGCCCTTCGGCGTCACGAAGAACGTGAACGGCCCGCGGTCGGGCAGGGTGATGGGCTGGTCGAGCTTCGTGGCCGTGACGATTGCCTTCGCCCGCGCCTCGCGCGCCTGCGCGACGGCCCGATAGACGCTGACCGACTCGATCGCCGGCTGCGACTTCGCCGTCACGACGGACAGGCGGGACGGCTCGTCGGCGCGGGCGGCGGACGCGAACAACACGACGGCGACGGCAAGGCGCATGGCACGGCTCCGGGGGACGCTGCCATTGAACCACATTGCGGGCCGCGCGTGTGTCACAAGCTGTAACGACTCGCTCAGTCGATGACCTTGTTGAGCGGGAACTCGACGATGCCGCACGCCCCGGCGCGCTTCAAGGAGGGGATCAGTTGGCGCACCTCGTTCTCGGTCAGAATGACGAGCACGTCCACCCACTCGGGGTCGGACAGCGCCGAGAGCGTCGGCTTGTGCCCCGGCAGCAGCGCCACCACGGCGGCCTGCTTCTCGCGCGGCACGTTCATCATCAGCCCGACCTTCCCCTCCGCCGCCATCGCCCCCTTCAGCATCAGCACCAGGTCGTCCATCTTCTGCCGCTTCCACGGGTCGGCGGCGGCGGCCGGGTTGGCGATGAACCGCGTCGTGCTCGTCAGCAGGTCGGCCACGATGCGGAGGTTGTTCGCCTTCAGGCTGCTGCCCGTCTCCGTCACCTCGACGATGGCGTCGGCCAGCTTCGGCGGCTTCACCTCGGTGGCGCCCCAGCTGAACTCCACGCTCGCCGTCACGCCGTGCGAGGCGAGCCACTTGCGGGTGATGTTCACCACCTCGGTGGCGATCCGCTTCCCCTGCAGGTCCTTCGGCGTCTGGATCGGCGAGTCGTTCGGCACGGCCAGCACCCAGCGCACCGGCCGCCGGCTGACCTTGCTGAACACCAGCTCTGCCAGCTCGACCACGTCCTTCTCGGCGTCGTTCTCGACGACCCAGTCGTGCCCGGTGAGGCCGCAGTCGAGCGACCCGTCGCGGACGTACCGGGCCATCTCCTGGGCGCGGATGAGGGTGCAGTGGATGTCCGGGTCGTCGATCGTGGGGTAGTAGCTACGGCTGGCGAACGTGACCTTGTAGCCGGCCTTGCGGAACAGCTCGGCGGTGGCGTCCTGGAGGGAGCCGGCGGGGAGACCCAGCTTCAGTTGGTTGCTCATCGGGAAAGGATACGGCGGGCGGCGGGCGGCGTACACTCACCTCATGACATCGCTGCTGCTGATCGCGCACGGGAGCCGCCGGGCCGAGGCGAACGCCGACCTGGAGTTTGTCGCGGCGCAACTCCGCGCCCGCGGCCACCCGGACGTGCAGCCGTCGTTCCTGGAGCTGGCCGAGCCGTCGATCGACGGCGGCGGGGCGCTGTGCGCCGGCCGCGGCGCGACGGTGGTGGTGATGCTGCCGTACTTCCTGTCGCCGGGGAAGCACGTCGTCGAAGACCTGACGGCGGCGCGCGACCGGCTGACGGCGGCGTTCCACGGCGTGCGGTTCGTGCTCGCGGCGCCGCTCGGCGGGCACGCGGGGTTGATCGACATTTTGGAGGAGCGAGCGGCTTCGGGCTTGATGATTGATGATCGGTGATGGATGAATGGAGGAGTGCAGAGCTGCAAATCTGCTCGTATCTCCCCTTCATCCATCACCGATCATCAATCATAAAATCCCGTCACTTCACTTCCCACACCCGCACGGTGCCGTCGCGGCCGGCGGCGGCCAGGGTGCGGCCGTCCGGGGCGAACCGCACCGAGTGCAGCGGCCGGCCGCCGGCGCGGAACGACTGCCGCTCGGCGCCCGTCGCCACGTCCCACACCTTCACCGTGCCGTCCTGGCTCGCCGACGCCAGCAGCTTGCCGTCGCGGCTGAAGTTCAGCGACCACACGTCGCCGGCGTGCCGCAGCACCTGCTCCTGCCCGCCGCTCGTCGCGTTCCAGACGCGGACCGTCTGGTCCCAGCCGCCGCTCGCCACCCGCGGCACGGAAGCGTCGGGGCTGTACGCCACCGCGTACACCGGCCCCTCGTGCAGGTCCAGCTTCACCGGCAGCTCCGCGTTCGGGCCGCCGACGCGGTACTTGGCCAGCGTCCACAGCTTCACGGCGCCGTCGCTGCCGCTACTCACCAGTTTGCCGCCGTCGGGGCTGAACGCCACGCCGTGGATCGTGCCCGTGTGCCCGACCAACTCGATCGGCACCTGCGTCTGCGTGTCCCACACCCGCAGCGTCGAGTTGCGGTCGCCGGTGGCCAGCTTCGACCCGTCGGCGTTGAACGCCGCCGTCCGCGCCGACGTGGGGTGCGGGAAGACGCGGAACTCGCCCGTCGCCAGGTCGTACACGCGCACCATGGCGTCGTCGGTGACGACCGCCACCGACTTGCCGTCCCCGGCGGCGTCCACGGCCCAGACGGTGCCGCTGCCGCGGGAGAAGTTGCGGTTGAACGTCCACTTCGCCGTGTCGATGAACCGCACCATGCCGTTCTCGGAGCCGACCACGATGGCGCTACCGTCCGGCGTGTACGACACGCTCCACACCGGCCCGGCCTTCCCGGCGATGGTGTGCTTCGGCTCCGGCCCCGGGTCGGGCTCGGCCGCGGTGGCGGGGGGCGTCGGGGTGGGCACGGCCACCTCGACGGTCCGCGGCGGGACCAGCAGCGCGGCGGCGAGCACGCCGGCGACCGCGCCGCCGACCCACGGCAGCACGACCCGGCCGACGGACTTCATGCAGATGTGCCGGCGGCGGGCGTACACCGAGCCGCCGCACACCCCGGACTGCTCCGACGGCTGCCCGGCCTGGAGGCGCGACAGTTCGGTGGTGAAGATGTCGGCCACCTCCTGGGCCGTCTGGAAGCGGTCGGCGGGCCGCTTCTCCAGCAGCCGGTCCACCACGTCGGACAGCCAGTGCGGCACGTCCGGCGTCACCGCCCGCAGCGGCGGCTGGGTGTCGTCGGTGACGCGGTTGAGCACCACCAGTGGCGTCTTGCCGTCGAACGGGGCGACGCCGGTGGCCGCCTCGTACAGCACGCTGCCGAGGCTGAACAGGTCGGAGCGGGCGTCCACGGTGTCGCCGCGGGCCTGCTCGGGGGCCATGTACAGCGGGGTGCCGGCGACGAACCCGGTCCGCGTCAGCTTCACGTCCTCGGCGGCGCGGGCCAGCCCGAAGTCGGTCAGCTTCACCCGGTCGGTGCCGGCCTCCAGGAGGATGTTGCCGGGCTTGATGTCGCGGTGGATGAGCCCTTCCTTGTGCGCCGCCGCCAGCCCCGCCGCGGCCTGCTGGCCGAGCCGCGCCACCTCGGCGGCGCTCATCTTCCCGGCGCGGCGGATGCGCTGCTCCAGCGACTCGCCGGTGACGAGCTGCATCACGAAGTACGGCAGGCCGCTCTCGGCGTCCTCGTCCACGGTGTGGACGGCGACGAGGTTCTCGTGCGTGAGCTTGGCGGCGGCGCGGGCCTCGCGGCAGAACCGCTGCCGGGCCACCTCGTTGTCGGCCAGCTGCGGGTCGAGCACCTTCACCGCGACCTCGCGCTCCAGGCACGGGTCGTGGGCGCGGAGCACCACGCCCATGCCGCCGCGGCCGATCTCGGCGATCACGTCGAACGTGCCGAGCATGCCGATCCGGCCGCGTGTGGTGGTGGGCCGGAGGAACGACAGCTTGTACTCGCCGGTGCGGTTGCCGGACCGCGGCGTGGCGGCCGACGGCGGCGGCATCAGGGCCGTGGCCGACACCTCGGCGGCGGCGGCGGAGAGGGCCGGCCAGAACGCCGAGTCGGGCGGCGGCCGGTCGGCGACGCACTGGCGGACGGTGGTGGTGAGGAGCGGGTCGCCGCCGGCCGCCAGCGACTCCATGCGGAGCTGGCACTCGGGGCAGCGGTCGAGGTGCGCGGTGACGGCCTTGGCGCGCGCCTCGCCGAGCCGGCCGACGATGAGCCGGTCCAACTCGCCGGTCGCGGGGCAGTCGTGCGGGTGGGGGGTGTCGGGAGGCATGATCGTTTCGTGTTCGGTGTCGAGTGTCGCCGGCGGTCCGTCAGGCGGCGGGTGGCTCGCCCCGCTACTCGCCGTCCTCGTCGTCCATCATCGTTCGCACTTCGTCCCGCAGGCGGGCGATCACGCGGCTCTTGGCCACGTACACCGCCCCCGGCGACATCCCCAGCCCGGCCCCGACCTCCGCGGCCGGCTTGCCGTCCACGGCCGTGCCCCAGAACGCCTGCCACGTCGCCGGCTGGAATTCGGCCTTCACGACCTCCATCGCCCGGTCGGTCAGCTTCCGCTGGTACTCCTTCTCCCAGTCGGCGTCGGGGCCGGCCTCCTCGCGGGCCGGGGCGGCGTCCAGCTGCTCCTTCGCGTCCGGGTCGCCGCTGGCCCGCGGGCGGTGCCGCTGCGCCGACAGGAAGTTGTAAATCTTGTTCCGCGTGATGGTGTACAGCCACCCGCGGAAGGTGCCGCGCTTCGGGTCGTACTCCAGCTTCGCGGCGTTCCGGGCCACGCTCCGCATCACGTCCTGCATCAGGTCGGCGGCGTCGGCGTCCTGCAACCCGCGGTTCCGGGCGAACCCGTACACGACCGGCCCGTACAACCGGACGAACTCCCCCCACGCGGCGGCGTCGCGGCCGTCGCGGATGCGGGCGAGCAGGGTCACCCGGGTGGCGGGGGGTTCGGCCATGCGGGCGGTCCTACAGGGAATACCGGCGGCCGGCGGCGGCCATTACACGCGCCCGTGCGGAAGGGAAGCCCGGGCATTCTACGACCCGCCGGCCGGATTCGTTCACGTCCAACATCACCGCCGGCCGATGCGTGGGGTGGTGGTGAACACCCGGATACTTTCAACGACGGAGGCCGACGTGACGACGAGCGTGCTGGTGCCGCACCTGGTGGTGAAGGGCGCGGCCAAGGCGGTGGACTTCTACAAGGCGGCGCTGGGGGCGGAGGAGGTGATGGTGATGCCCGACCCGGGCGGGAGCGGCCGGCTGATGCACGCCCACCTCAAGGTGGCCGGCGCCGACCTGTTCCTGGCCGACGACTTCCCCGAGTACTGCGGCGGCGTCAGCCGCGCGCCGCAGGGGCCGAGCCCGGTGACGATCCACCTGTGCGTGGCGAACGCCGACGCCGCCATCGCCCAGGCGGCCGCCGCCGGCGCGACGGTGACGATGCCGGCCGACGACATGTTCTGGGGCGACCGGTACGGGAAGGTGACGGACCCGTTCGGCCACGACTGGTCGTTCAGCCACCCGCTGACCGCGGAGCAGAAGGCCGCGGCGGAGGCGGCGTTCGCGGCGTTCTGCGGCGGTCAGGCGCCGGCGGCCGGCTGAATGACGAATGACGAATGACGACTGACGAATGACGCGGTTCGTCATTCGTCAGTCGTCATTTACTTCTGCTTCTTCTCGGTGATGATGAGCGTGCCCTTCTCGTTCTTCTTCTCGAAGCTGCCGACCCAGATGTCGTACTGGCCGGTCTTCGGGTTGTTGAACGTGATCCGCGGGTTGTCGTCGCCGTCGCTGTCGTCGTCGGCCACCCACTTGCCGTCGGGCGTGTTGATGAGCAGCGTGGTGTCGCCCTTGCTGGCGAACTTGATGGTCAGCTTGAACTCGCCGGTGGTGTAGTTCAGGCGGTAGTCCGGAGCCTTCGAGATCCAGGCGGTGACGCCGCCCTTGTCGGTCTGGACGTTGCCGCCGGTGACGATGTCGGGCACCACGAACGGGTCGGGCTCGAAGCCGCCCTTGAGGCGGGCCGAGCCGAACGTCGGGGCGAGGGACACGTCCTGCGACACGGCCCGGTCGCCGAACCCGACCAGTGCCGTCGCGGCGACGCCGAGCAGGACGAGCCGCTTTCCGGAAGCCAGTTTCATCCGCGAACCTCCTACACGGGGCGAGACCGCCGCGGTACGGATGCGTGTAGCGGGGGTCATTGGAGTCGTACCCCGCGAGCCTAACCCCGGCCCGGCGGCTCGTCAACAACCAACCGGACGTGCGGGCGAACGCCGGCCGTCGCAACCACTACCGCCCCGCACCGCGGAGCAACCGCAGCCGCTCGGCGTCGGTCGCCCCCGCCGCGCGGCGGAGCGCCGCGGTCAGGCCCTCGCGCCCCGGGCCGGCCGGGAGGGCGTCGCGGGCCGCGGTCAGCCCGCGCTCCAGCCACCCGGCCGGCACCCCCGGCGCGCCGGGGAATTTCTTCTCCAGCGCGTCCGCCTGTTCGTTCAGGTCAGTGACCAGGTTCGTGAGCGAGCCGGCGTCCGCCCGGACGGCGTCGCCCACGGCCGAGGCCGCGTCGGCGTCCTTGCCCAGTTCCAGGAGGACGCGCACGAGTTTGCGGCGGCTCGCGGTGTCGGCCGGGTCGGCGTCGAGGAGGCGCTCCAGGTCGCCGCGGGCGGCGCGCCAGTCGGTGGCCCGCACGCTCAGGTCGGCCCGCAGGCGCAACGCCGGGGCGTGGAAGCGGCCGCCACTCAGCGCGGGGTCGAGGAAGTCGCGCGCCTCCCGCGGCGCGAAGCCGCGCTCGAACAGCTGCGTAGCCTGCGCCAGATGCGCCTCGGGGCACGCCGGGTCGAACGCCAGGGCGTCGGTCAGCTTTCCGTGCCTCGCCAACGCGACGGCGACCTGCGCCGCGACGCGCCCCGGCACCGCATTCAGCCGCGCCGCCAGCCCCGGCAGCGTTCGCGGCAGCCGTGTGACATCGTTGGCGTCGAGGAACGCGCCGACCTCGGCGGGATCGGCGGCGTAGCCGACGCTCTGCGCGCCGTCCCGCGCCGCGAGGACGCCGACGAGTTCGCCGCGGGCGTTGGCCACCGGCCCGCCGGGCGACCCGGCCTGCGTCGGCAGTTGCAGTACGAGCGCGCCGACGCGCGGGGCCTTCTCCCCGTCGCCGAGCGCGACCCGGCCGCGCTGCCGGACCACGCCCGCGGCGTACACGAACGCGAACTCGACGCCGCCGGGATGACTGACGGCGTGGACCGCGTCGCCGGCCGCGGGTGGATTCGCGGCGAGGTTCACGCCCTGTGCCGAAGCGGGGACCGAATCGACCCGCAACAGCGCCAGGTCGCGGTCGGTGTCGCGCGCCAGCACCGCGGCGGCGCGCCACGCGCCCTTCAGCTGGAGCCCGACCGGGTCGCGGTACGGCGCCCGTTCGCCGACCACACCCGCGCCGCGCGGCAGGGCGAAGGCCAACCCCACCCGGTCGCCGACGGCCAGCCCCTTCGCCGAGGAGAGGACGAGTCCGCGGTCGCGGTCGATCAGCACGCCGCCCGCGAACCGCTCGGTGGCCGTCGGCCGTACCCACACCGCCGCCCGTTGCAACGACTCGGCTGCGTTCGACCGTTCGGCCGGTGGCGCGTCCGCTGCGGCAGACAGGAACCGGCGGATTTCGTCGGCCGAGATCACGACCGCGGCGTCGGGCGCCTGCCGCCGCAGCGCCGCCGCCATGCCGACGCAGTTCCCACGGGAATCGAACGCCGGGCCGCCGCTGTCGCCTTCCTCGATAGGCAGCTGCCCCAGCACGACGCCCGCGCCGGCGGCGAGGGTGCGGCCGCGCCAGGTGTAGCCCGCAGCGAGCACGCCGACCTGCCGGGCCGGGCCGCTGGTGCGGTTCCACAGCGTGTCCAGGTCGAGCCGGTGGCCGACGACGCGCAGCGGCTCGCCGACCCGCGCCGCCGCCAGCGTCACGGCCGGCGTTCCCGCCGGGAACGACGGCAGCTCGACGAGAGCCAGGTCGGCGGCGTCGTGGGTGCGGACGACGGTGCCGGTGACGAGCAGGCCGCGCTCGCGGAGCCGGCCGCGGGCGCGGAGGTACGCGGCGCGGTCGGTGACGAGCGTTCCGTTCTCGACCCACGGGAAGAACACGTCCACGGCCGTGTGGTCGGCGACGACGTGGCGGGCGGTGACGAGCCAGCGCTTCTGTGAATCGACGACGAAGCCGGCGCCGGCGGTCTCGCCCTCGGCGCGGACCCAGGCGCACGCCGGCAGCGGCACCGGCTGCAGCGCGGCGGCGAGAACGAGGGCGGTCATGCGCGGGGCCAAAGAGACGAGCGAGCAGCCCGCGTGAGCGGGCTGTTCACACGTCAAGAATCATGGACAGGATAACAGGATGAACAGGATCACCGAACCCTCGCTCGGTTCGGCATCCTGTTCATCCTGTGTATCCTGTCCAACTGGCTTTCGAGGTTCAACAGCCCGCTCACGCGGGCCGCTCGCCGGGGCGCGCTACTTCTTCCCGAACACCGGGTGGTTGCGCCGCCCACCCGCCTCCAGGTACGCCAGCAGGTCCAGCACCTCGTCGCGGGTGAGCACGTCGGCCAGGTTCGCCGGCATCGGCGACAGCCGCGACGCCACCCGGCTCTCCAGGTCGTCCTTGCGGATCAGCACCCGCGCCGGGTCCAGCGGGTCCGGCTGCACCGAGATCGTGTCCTTCGTCTCGTCCACCACCCGGCCGGTCACGCTCTTGCCGGAGCCGGTGGTGAACGTCTCGTTCTGGTACTGGTCGCTCAGCGTCTTCGACGGCTCCAGGATCGACTCCAGCACCTGAGCCCGGCCGAACCGGCTGCTGATCGCGGTCAGGTCCGGGCCGACCGCGCCGCCGGTGTCGCCGACGCGGTGGCACTTCGCGCACTGCGCCGCCAGGTACGCGTCCTTCCCCTTCTCGTAGCTGCGACCCTTCTCGAACCCGTCGGCCAGCAGCGGCGTGATCTCGGCCATCGTCCACTGCTTCACCACCGGCCGCGGCTTCACGTCGTACTGCGGGGTGATGTCCTTGTTGATCGCGGTGATCGTCGGGGCCAGCGCCTTCTGCTCGGCCGGCGACATGGCCGCGACGTTCTCCCGCAGGAAGTTCTTGAGGAAGTTGGCGAAGCTGTTGCCGTTCGCGTACGGCCGGCCGGCCTCGTCGAACCACTTCGTGAGGTCCGCCGGCTGCTTGAAGTCGGGCCGCTTCGTCCAGTAGCCGAGGTACGTCTTGCGCTGCTCCGGGGTCCAGTTGCCGACGCCGACGTTCCGCAGGTGGAACAGGTCGTGGAACAGCGTCTGCTGGTCCTTCGCCGCGGCCATGCGGGCGAGCCCCTTCGTGACCACGCCGGGGGCGTTGAGGTACACGAGCATCTGGAACTGCTCGCGGTTCAGTTCCTCGTCGGGGCCGGGGAAGCCGGCCTCGACCTCGGCGATGAGCTTCTTCACGCCGCCGGCCGGCGGCCCCTGGCGGATGAACGTCAGCTGCAGGGCGCGGAATTTCTCCAGCTTCTGCTCGCGGGTGAGCTTGGCGAACGGCAGCTTCTCCAACGCCGCGAGGATGGCCGGCTGGTCCTTCGCGGTGCCGTAGCGGGCCAGGGCCACGAGGGCGTTCAGCGCGGCCTGCGGGTCGCTCTCCGCGAGCGCCTTCGCCTTCCAGGTGTCCACGGGCTGGAACTCGACGGCCACCCGCGCGGCGTTGCGGACGAACCGGTCCGGGCTGCCGAGGTGCGGCCACGCGGCGTCGAGCGCTTTCGGATCCACCTTGCCGTGGAACGCTTCGAGGCCGTGGCGTAGCTCGCGCTCCTTCGCGCCGGCGGTGTTCACGACCGTGTCGCCGCCGCTGTCGATCTTCAGGTTGGCGTCGTACGTCACGCGGTACAGCGCCCCCTGCGTGTTGCGGCCGCCGATGGTGAAGTACATCGCGCCGTCGGAGCCGATCACGGCGTCGGTCAGGTTCAGCGCCTTCTTCGGGGCGCCCGCCTTCACCAGCCCGAGCGGGGCGACGAAGTTCTCGAACGTGGCCGAGTACGTCGACCCCTTCGGCGTCGGATGCACGGCCATGAGCCGGCCGTACGTCCAGTCGCAGATGAAGATCGCGCGCTGGTAGCGCGCCGGGAACGCGGCGCCGACGCCGTTGGTGACGCCGGTCGGCGAGCCGAGGCCGATGTCGAGCGTGGTGGGGAGGCTGTCCGGGTAGTAGTCGGGCCACACGCCGGAGCCGTACCGCCAGCCGAAGTCGGCGCCGCTGACGCAGTGGTTGATGCGCGTCGGCCGGTACCACGGCATGCCCCAGTCCCACTCCATGTCGCTGTCGAACGTGAACAGTTCGCCGTCGGGGTTGAAGGCCATGTCGTAGGCGTTGCGGAAGCCGCCGAGCACCATCTCCCACGTCTTGCCGTCGGGGTCGGTGCGGAGGACGTAGCCGCCGGGGGCCATGCGGCCGGTGGCGTGGCCGTTGCCGTCCGGGGCGCGGCCGAGGAGGTGGTCTTCCGCGTAGTTCCGCAGGGCGCTCGTCGGCGCCAGCCCCTCGGGGACGTTGGTGTGGTTGCCGTTCATGACGTACAGCTTGCCGTCCTTGCCGAGCACGACGGCGTGCGCCCCGTGCTCGCCGCCGGCGCCGAAGATCTTCATCACCTGCACGTCGAACTTGCCGTCCGCGCCTTCCTTGCACTTGTAGAGGCCGTACCCCTTCGGGCCGGCGCCGGTGACGTACAGGTGGTCGAAGGCGTACAGCAGGCCCATCGTCTCGCCGATCGGCAGCGGCAGCTTCTCGACGCCGGCCACCTTGCCGTCCTTGATCGTGAACCGGAGGACGGGCTGCCCGCCCTGCCCGCCGACGATCAGCCGGCCGGGCTTCTCGGCGCACATGTTGATCCACGAGCCCTCGGTGTCGGGCTCGGCGACGTACAGCAGCTCGACCTTGAAGCCGGGGGCGACGTACAGCTCGTCGGGCTGCGGCACGTCGCGCTTCTTGGGGGGGGCTTTCTTCTTGGGCTGTTGCGCCTCGGCGGTGTCGGTCGGCCCGACGCCGGCGGCGAGCAGCGCCGCGGCGAGGACGAGAGCGGTGCCAACGAATCGGGTCACGGATGCGGCTCCGGGGAGGGGCGCGGGGTGGGACAGGAATCCTACCCCGCGGGCCGGCGGCGGGAAAGCGAGAACCCAGATTGCCGTAGGTCCGGAACCCCGGAGGGGCGGCAGCCAACAGCCCAGGGCGCAAGCCCTGGGAAGCCTCACATCAGGGCCGCGATCGGGCTGCCGGCGTGGCCGATGTACACCGGCCGGTTGCTGCTCGTGTACAGCGGCGCCGACCGGTCGATGCCGAGCTTCTCGTACACCGTCGCGGCGTAGTCCTCGGGCGTGACCGCGGCGTCGGTCACGTACCCGCCGTCGCGGTCGGTCCGGCCCACCACCTGCCCGCCGCGGACGCCAGCCCCGGCGAACACCATCGAGTACGCCTTCACCCAGTGGTCGCGGCCCTGGAACTTGTTCAGCCGCGGCGTCCGCCCGAACTCCGTCACGAAGCACACGAGCGTCTCGGCCAGCAGCCCGCGCTGGTCCATGTCCCGCACGAGCGCCGCGAACGCCCGGTCCACGCTCCCCATCATCACCCAGTGGCCGATGCCGTAGCGGCCCTCGCCGCCGGCCTTGTCGCGCACGGTGCCGCAGCTGCCGGGCGCGTAGATGGCGTCGTGGTGGTCCCAGTTCAGGTTGAACCCGCCCGGCACGGCCGGGGTCAGCGGCCAGCGCACGTCGACGGTGGCGAACCGGACGCCGGCCTCGACCAGCTTGCGGCCCATCAGGTAGCACGCCCCGCGGTGCCCGGCCCCGTACGCCTCGCGGACGGCCGCGGGCTCGGTCTTCAGGTCGAACGCCGCCGCCACCCGCGGGCTGGTGAGCATGTCGAACGCCTGGTCGTAGAACCGGTCCATGCCGCGCGGGTCGATTGACGTGCGCGGGGCGCCGTCGAGGGCGCCGCGGAGGGCGTGGCGGTCGGCCAGCCGCGGGCCGGCGGCGTCGGCGCGGGCGGCGATCCCCTGGATCGTCCACGCCGGGTCGGACAGGTCGCGGCCGCCGGTCTTGAACACCCGGGTGGCCGCGGGGAGGAACCCGGTCCGCGTCTCGTTCGCCTGCTCGTGGTTCCCCGGCACCATCACGTACGGCGGCAGCGCCCGGTCGACGCCGCCGAGGGCGTGCGCCGCGACGGCCCCGAGGTCGGGCATCTCGAGCGCGGCCCCGCTCGGGTGCGAGCCCGAGAGGACGTACTGCGTGCCGTTCGGGTGCGCGTCGGCGCCGCCCTTCGCGTGGTGGAACGACCGCACCACCGCGAGCTTGTCGGCGACGGCGGCGGTGCGCGGCAGCAGGTCGGTGAACTGCACCCCGGGTACGGCTGTGGCGATCGGCCGGTGCGGGCTGCGGTGCTCGGCCACGGCGTCGGGCTTCGGGTCCCAGGTGTCCATGTGGGACAGCCCGCCCTGCTCCAGAATGACGAGCACGTTCTTCGCCGCGGCGCGGCCGGCGGCGTGGGCGCGGGCCAGGCACGCCGGCAGCGACAGGCCGAGGGCGCCGGCGGCGGCAAGGCGGAGGGCGTCGCGGCGGGTCGCCGGCCGCCCGGCGGCGCGGGTGCGGAACCAGTCGGGCGGGGGCATGAGGGGCGTCCGGGCGGGCGCGGCAGCGCGGGGGGTAGGCACCCTGATCCTACCCCACGCCGCGCACGCCGGGAAGCGCGAACCGGCGAGCTGCGGCCCGGTGAGATCGTGTCAAGCCCAACTTCCGCCCCGGCCGATAGACGGTTAACGACCGTGCCGCCCTCCCTCCGCCGGGGACCGCCCGTGAAGAAGCTGAAGCTCGACTACCACATCTTCAAGGGAGCGGTGAACGGCTACCTGTCCCTGTACACCGGCGGCAAGGAGCGCCCCGCCTACTTCGACATCGCCAAGACCGTCCCGCAGCTCGACACGCTCACGAAGGGCTTCCCGGTCATCAAGGCGGAGCTGGACGCGGCGCTGCGCGAGACGCCGCGGTTCCGCCGCTACCAGGACGTGGACCCCGGCGAGGCGAAGATCACCGGCACCGACACCGCCAAGACGTGGAAGGTGTTCATGCTGTACCTCCTCGGCCACAAGCCCGAGGGGAACCGCTCGCTGTGCCCGCAGACGTGCGCGCTGCTGGACCAGGTGCCGGGGCTGATCCAGGCGTTCTTCTCGGTGCTCGACCCGGGCAAGTCGGTGCCGGCGCACGAGGGGCCGTACTACGGCTACCTCCGCTACCACCTGGCCCTCAAGGTGCCGGCCGAGAGCCCGCCGAAGCTGGTGGTGGCCGGGCAGGACCACGTGTGGCGCGAGGGCGAGGCGGTGCTGTTCGACGACTCGCACACGCACGAGGTGGTGAACCACAGCCCCGGCACACGGGTGGTACTGATCGTGGACGTGCGCCGCCCGATGCCGCTGCTGCCGAGCCTGCTGAACAAGTTCGTCACCGACGTGGTGGCGCGGCACACCTACGGCCGCAGCGTCATGAAGCGGCTGAAGGCCGCGGGGTGACCCACCGGGGTCACTTCCCCGGGTTCTCCTGGAAGAACCGCACGACCAGCGGCACCGCGTCGGCGGCCGGGAAGGCGTGGTCGCCGGGGTACGTCAGCGTCACCACCGGGGTGCCGCCCTTCGACTCGTAGCGCACCCCCGTCACCACCCCGGCCTTCGCCCAGTCCTTCCCCTCGGCCGCACATCCGTTCAGCGCCTTCACCGCGGCGATCGTCCGCTGCTGCGCCGCGAACGGCACCAGCTGGTCCGTCTCGCCGGCGACGTGCAAGTACGGCTTCGCCTTGTACCCCTTCACCAGCCCCGCGGCGATGCTGGCCGACGGCGCGAACGCCGCGAACCCGTCGCCGCGCTCGGCCATCAGCAGGTGCGTGAACCGGCCGCCGTTCGAGTGGCCCGTCACGAAGACGCGCTTCTCGTCGATCTTGTAGTCGGCCTTGATGGTCTTGAGCATGGCGTCGAAGAAGGCGAGGTCGCGGCCGGCCTGCTCGCCGGCGGTGTGCTGCCAGCCGGCCTTCTTGCCGTCGGGGTCCACCAGCTTGCTCGGCGTCGGCAGCCCCTGCGGGTAGACGCACACCGCCTCGGGCCAGTGCTTGTGGAAGGCGTGGGCGCGGGCGACGTTCGTCATGCTGCCGCCGTGGCCGTGGAACGCGAACACCAGCGGGCTCGGGCTCGCCTTCGCGGCCGCCGGCGCGGCGACGAGCGCCTCCCGCTTCACCCCGCCGACGGTCCACTCGACGCGGGTGGTGCCGGCCACGGGCACCTGCGCGGGGGCGTTGGCGAAGCCGACGGCCAGCAGCGCGAGCGCGAACAGGGGGCGGGTCACGGCGAGCCTCCTTCGTGGGCCTGCTTCTTCGCCGCCTCCTCGGCCGAGCTGCCGCGGAGGTACAGCGGCTCCAGCTCGAACATCTCGGCTCGGGTCAGCGGGGCGATCCCGCGACTCGCGGCATACAGCGACTCCACGCTCGGCTCGCGCTCGGCCGCCGCAGACCGGTCGGCGAGCAGGGGCTCGAACGTGGCGACGCCGGGTCCGCTGAACCACACGTCCGCCGGCGCCGCCGGCAGCACCTCGGCCGCGGTTACGATCCGCAGCGGCTCCACGGCTTCGCCCCCGCGGTAGCGCTGCAAGTACGCCTGCCCCTGGAGCGCGTCGGCGATCACCCACAGGTTCGCGGCTTCAGCCGGGGCGCGGTTGGCGATCGCGGCAAACGTGGGCACCGCGACGAGGGCGCAGCCGGTGGCGTAGCTCAACGCCTTCGCGGCCATGATGCCGACGCGCAGCCCGGTGAAGCTGCCGGGGCCGACACTCACCACTACCCCGGTCAGGCCCGCGGGTTTCACCCCGGCCGCGTCGAGCAGCGCCGCAGCCGCCGGCGTCAGGTCGCGGGCGTGGCGGCGGGCGGCGTCCAGCGCCGCGGCGCCGACCACGGTGCCGTCGCGCACCAGCCCGAGCCGGCCGGTCCGGGAGGCGGTGTCGATCACCAGCCAGTGCTCGCCCATTTCCGCCCCGCGGGTTACAATTCGGGTTCATTCTCGCACGACCCCACCCCCGCGGCGAGCCGGCATGGACGCGACCATTCACATCGACGGCGGCGCCCGCGGCAACCCCGGCCCGGCGGCGTACGCCGTCGTGCTGGAACGGCCGGGCCAGCCGGCCGTCGAGGAGAGCGGCACCCTCGGCACCGCCACGAACAACGTCGCCGAGTACACGGCGCTCGTGAGCGCCCTCCACCTCGCCACCGAACTCGGCTTGAAGACGCTCGACATCTTCAGCGACAGCGAGCTGCTGGTGAAGCAGATGGCCAGCGAGTACCGCGTGAAGCACCCGGACCTGCAGCCGCTGCACAAGAAGGCGAGCGAGCTGCGGAAGGGGTTCGCGGAAGTGCGGATCACGCACGTGCGGCGCGAGCAGAACAAGCGCGCCGACGCACTCTACAACGAGGCGCTCGACGGCAAGAAGAAGGCGGGCGCGGCCCCGGCGAGCCCGAAGGCGCCGGCGAAGGCGGTGGCCGACGACCGCGTGCGGGCCGACGCGCTGGAGGTGCTCCGCTCGGCGGCGCGGGCGTGGGCCGACGGCGCGACGGTGCCGCCGGAGGCGGTGTGGGAGCAGCTGTGGTCGGTGCTGGAAGACGGCGGCGTGCTGCGGAAGAAGTGACCGGATCGTTAGGCCGGGGCGCGAGCCCCGTCGGGCTCTTCATACCCGACGGGGGTTGCGCCCCGGCCTGACGGGCTGTCCTACCCCACGAGCACGCGCGGCTTGCGGTCGGCGGGGAAGTCGGCGGCGCGGATCAGCTCGTACACCATCCACGGCACGTTCCCGTGCCCGAACAGCACGAAGTGCAGGTTCGCCGTCAGCGGGTTCTCCGCCGACCACCCGAAGTGCAGCTCCGGCACCACCCCGCACTTCGCCGCGTCCAGCGCCGCCGCGGCGATCACGTGCGGGATCGACGCGCACCGGCTCACCTGCGCCACCACCCGGCCGTTCTCGCGCGTCACCCGCATCCGCGGCTCGTGGTAGAAGTCGCTCGGGTCGGCCAGTTCGGCCTGCAGGAACAGGATCGGCATCCCGGGCGGCAGCCGGTGGAAGCGGCGGATCTCGGCCTCCTTCCCGGCCACGTCGCCGCCCATGTCCATCGACCGCACCGGCACGATCACCGGGAAGTCGTGCGCCACCACGTCCTGCCACAGCCGCTGCGACTCGGCGTCGGCGAACTCGAACCCGCGAAACCGCAGCTCGGTCGTGCGGAAGAACCGCGTGACGACCGACACCAGCAGCGTCAGCCCGACGAACCACAGCGACATCTTCAGCCCGCCCGGCTGCTGCCACACCACCACCGCGAGGCTGCCGGCGAACGCCGCGAGCCCGGTCAGGAACACCGGCGAAACGCGGAACAGCACGAACCGCCCGGCCCGCTTCTTCCACACGTCGAGGACGGCGGCGACGCTCGCGGCCGTGAACACGCTCAGCACGCCGGTGAGGTACGCGCCGCGCTGCGCCTCCGGGTCGGCGTCGTAGGCGAAGGTGACGCCGACCTTCACCAGCCCGAACAGGACCGCGAGCACGCCCCACCGCTGCGACCACTTCCAGTCCATGCCGAGGCGGTACAGGTACGGCGGGATGAGGTGCCGCATGCCGACCATCACCACGATGCCGGCGAGCGTCAGCACCGCGACCGCGGCCAGGTCGTAGGCGGCGCCGAGCCACGGGCCGGCGAACGGGATCACGGCCGTCGGCGAGAGGCCGGCGGCGAGCGGCTGGCCGTGCGCCAGGTACGCCAGCGCCCGGTTCGCGGCGCGGCCGTCGGTGAAGAGCGCGTCGGCGGGGACGAGTACCGTCGTGACGAGCGTCGAGGCCAACAGCAGGGCGGACATCACGATCGCGGCGACGGCCAGCAGGACGCGCGTGTTGCGGACGCGGCCGCGCGGGTTCTCGGTGGTGTCGGTGCCGCCGCCGCGGACGAGCGGCATCGACGTGAGCGCCAGCTCGTACCCGCTGAGGCCGAGCGCCAGCCGCGGGAACAGCGCCGCCGACGCCAGCACCAGCGGCAGCCACCCGACCGCGGGGCCGGCCGCGTCGCCGGGCTTCCACGCGCCGCCTTCCACGGCGGCCCACCACGCTTCGACCAGCTCCGGGTGATTCACCAGATACGCGACGCCGTAGCCGACCACGATGCCGGTCACCGTCAGGTACGCGACGACGCCGGCGACCGCCATGCGGACGAGCCCGCGGGTGACGCCGCGGCGGAAAACGCGGGCCGCGCCGAAGCCGAGGACGAGGATCAGCAGCGTGATGACGACGCGCGGGTTCTTCAGCCCGCGGGCGTGTTCGCTCACCTGGTCCGGCAGCGCCCCGGCGAGCGCCCCGCAGGCCTCGCCCACGACACGCACGCCGGCCTGCCACTGCGGGATGGGGTTGTGCAGCAGGTGCTCGGCGGCGTCGGCCGCGGAGAACGTGCGGGTGAAGATCAGGTCCGTCGCCGCGAACCCGAGCACGACCAGCACCAGCAACTTGCCGTGCCAGCCGGGGACGAGGCGTTCGAGCAGGCCGACGGAGCCGGACCCGTGCGGCGAGCGGCCGGCGAGGTAGCAGTACAGCGGCAGGGCGCCGAACAGCGTGACGAGAACGACGCCGAGCGTGGCGACGGGGGCGAGGCGGCCGGCCGAGGCGAACGCGACCGACGGCTGGTACGCGAGGCTGGAGAGGTAGTCGAGGGCGACGACGCAGAGAACCCAGGGCCAGGCGGTGCGGAAGCGGCTGCGGCGGAGTGGCGCCGGGGCCGCGTCGGTACTTGGGGGTTCCGGCTCGGCGGCCGGCGTCTCCGGGGCGGGCATGACGGGGAACCTCGGGGCGGGCCGGTGTTGGCCCGCCCGTGATTGTATCCCGTCACGCCGGCTCGATGCTCGCCGGCAGGCCGCGGGCGGCGAACTGCTCGACGTACAGCTCGGCCCGCTCCAGGTGCGTGACGAGCACGACGGCCCGGCCGCGGTGGAACGCCTCCCACATGCGGAACTCGGCCTCGGCGGCGGCGAACCGCGTGAGGTCCACGACGGCCCGCACGACGGCCATGAGGCCGCGGTCGGCGGGGCGGTGGAGGAAGACCTTGTAGCGGGGGAACGACATGGCTGCCCTCGGGGTGGGAGCCGCTGCGAGCTGGTCGGCCGGGCGCACCGGGGAGAAGGCCCGGCCGACGGACCCACTCTAAACCTGTAGCCGCACCGGTCGCAACAACCGAGTCCGCGGGCCGGTGTGGTCGCCCCTGGGGCGGGTGCGGTGGTGCCGGTTGCGCCGTGCGCGCGGGCGCCGGGTTACGCCCGGCGCATACTTTCACCCCACGCCACACTTCCGCCGCTGGCCGAATTCGGGGGCCATTTTCCGCCGCCCGCTGAGGCGCCGTTCCAGGTGTTTACAGCGCGTAAACCCCCGGCATTTCCAATCCTTTTTCCGCCCCCTCGGCCGGCCGACCGCCCCGCTCCCTGTCCTACATCTCTGGTGTCGCGGTCGCCCCCACCTGCTCCCGAGCGGGCGGCCGACCGCCCCGGGCCGCGAGCCCGGCACACCGGCGCCGACCAACCCCGTCGTCGGCCTGCTTCCTCGACACACGACCCGCCGCACCCGACGGCCGGCCCCGCGCCGGCCCCGTCCGGGGTGCGCGCCGAGGGCCGGGCTCCCCCATGAGCAACGCCACGACGCTGAAGCTGGAAGGCCTCGAAGCCCGCGAGTGCCCGGCCGTCGTCTTCCAGATCGACTACTCGTTCGACACCAACGGGTTCTTCAACGACCCGGGCCGCCGGGCCGTTCTCCAGTCGGCCGCCGACGCCATCGGCGCCCACCTCGACGCCAACCTCCCCGCCCTCGTCCCCGGCGGCGGCAACACCTGGGCCGCCCGCTTCTTCAACCCCGCGACCGGCGGCGAAGTTCAAATCCCGAACCTGGCCGTCGGCGCGAACACGATCGTCATCTACGCCGGCGGCCGCAACCTCGAAGGTGCCGAGGCCGGCGAGGGCGGCTACGGCGGGTACTCGGCCGGCGGCTCGCAGGCGTGGTTCGACAGCATCCGCGGCCGCGCCGGCTTCGGCCTCTGGGGCGGCGCGCTGTCCTTCGACACGGTCGGCACCAACTGGTACTTCGGCGGCGGCATCAGCGGCATCGGCGCCAACCAGCTGGACTTCTACAGCACGGCCGTCCACGAGCTGACGCACGTCCTCGGCATCGGCACCAGCCCGCAGTGGAACAGCCTCACCGCGGGCGGCGCGTTCGTCGGCCCCACGGCCACGGCCGTCCTCGGCGGCCCGGTGCCGCTGAGCGCCGACGGCGACCACTGGGCCGAGGGGATCACCGTCCGCGGCGACGTCGTCTCGATGGACCCCTACGCCAGCCTCGGCCGGCGGGTGGAACTGTCCGCGCTCGACTTCGCCGGCCTCAAAGACCTCGGCTGGACGGTCTCCGACGTGGCCGGGGTGCCGGGCGCGGCGTCGTCGTTCACCCCGCCGGTGTCCGTGGGCGGCGGCGGCACCCCGGTCGTGCTGACGGGGGCGACCGACGGCACGGCGCAGATTTACACCCTAAACTCGGACGACACGCTGGTCGCGGCCGGGGCCCCGTCCACGCCGTTCGGCGGGTGGACGGGCGTCATCCGCTCGGTGGTCGGCGACTTCAACGGCGACGGCACGAAGGACTACGCCTTCGCCACCGGCGCGGGCACGGCCGGCACCGTCCGCGTCTACGACGGCAAGACCGGGGCCGACCTGGTGGGCCGCACGACGGTCCTCGACGGCTTCGCCGGCGGGCTGTTCCTGGCGGCCGGCGACGTGGACCGCGACGGCCGCGACGAGCTGGCCTTGTCGGCCGACGCCGGCGGCGGCACCCGCGTCGTGCTGTTCCGCGTCTACGGCGGCCGGCTGACGGTGGCCGCCGACTTCCTGGCGTTCGGCGACGCCAGCTTCCGCGGCGGCAGCCGGGTGGCGATGGCCGACGTCAACCGCGACGGCGCCGCCGACCTGGTGGTCGGGGCCGGCCTCGGCGGCGGCCCGCGGGTGGCGGTGTACGACGGCGCGGCGCTGGCCGCGGGCAAGGCCGACCGGCTGGTGCCCGACTTCTTCGCGCTGGACTCGTCACTCCGCAGCGGCGTGTACGTGGCGGCCGCGGACGTGGACGGCGACGGCAGTGCCGACGTGATCTACAGCACCGGCAACACCGGCGGCCCGCGGGTCCGCATCGTCAGCGGGGCGGTGCTGGTGGCCAACCCGGGGGCGGACATGGCGGCGCTGCCGGCGCTGGCCGACTTCTTCACCTGGGACCAGAACGACCGGGCCGGCATCCGCGTGGCCGCGAAGGACGTGGACGGCGACGGCCGGGCCGAGCTGATCGTCGGCAGCGGCAACACGAACAGTGCGATGGTGCGGGTGATCCCGTTCAGCGAGATGAACACGCCGACGACGAAGCTGACGAACCCGTTCGGTAACCCGGCCACGATCGACGGCGTGTACGTGGGCTGAGTGTCGAAGAAGAGTTTAGACAGGATAACAGGATGAACAGGATACCGAACCGAAGGCACGGCCTTGGTTCGGTATCCTGTTCATCCTGTTATCCTGTCTAAACTCCTGGTTTTCGTCAGCGCCGGGCGGCGAGCGCGAAGAACATGGTCTGCTCCGGGCCGCCGGGCTTACGGGTGTACATCACCCCGAGCCACACGCCGGGGCTCACCTCGCGCACCTCGTCGCGCACGTCCGGGAACAGCCGCGACGCGCCGGCGTAGTCCATGATCACCGACGGCCGCCCGTCCAGCCAGCTCTCGCCGACGTACACCCGGGCGTGGACCGCGCGCAGCCCCAGCACGCGGTTCACCATCATCCCGTCGTCCTTGAACACCTTCCCCTGCCACAGCACGTGGATCACCCGCGACGAGGGTACCGTCAGCCGGCTGCCGGGGTTGCGGATCGCGCGGCCGTTCGTGACGCCGTAAGGCGTCTGCCCCATCTCGGCCGAGCGGTATAGCGTTTCGAGCTGCTCGCGGTTCATGCGCACGAGCTGGTCGAGCGTGTAGACGGGGCAGCACGGCTGCGCCACACTCACGACCCCGGCGGCGACGACGGCGGCGAACATGTGCTACTCCAGCGGCGGGAGGATGTCGGGCTCGATCTGGTAGCCGTCGGCCAGGGCGTTGGTCGTGTTGAACATCCCGACCACGGCCAGCGCCTCGCCCAGCGTTTCGACGTCAACGCCGAGCTTTCGCAGGGCGGCGGTGTGCGAGTTCACGCAGTACGCGCAGCCGTTCGTGGCCGACACCGCGAGCGCGATCAGTTCGCGCTCGCGCGGCGTCAGCCGGCCGCCCTCGGGGTGCATGACCGCCTTGAGGCGCGACCACACGAGTTCGAGGTGCGCCGGGTTCGTGGCCAGCACGCGCCACAGGTTGGGGACGCGGTCGATCCCCTTGGTGCGGCGGATGTCGGCGTAGACCTCGGCGACGAGCCCGGTCGCGGACTCCTCCGCGACCGGCGGGACCGTGGCGACGCGCGTCATGCTTGACCCCCGGATTCGCTACGGGATCGACGTGAGGGTCACCTCGAACACCAGGTCCGAGTTGGCCGGGATGCCGGGCCGGGCCGTGCTGCCGTACCCCAGCGCCGCCGGGATGACGATCCGCCGCGTGCCGCCGACCTGCATCCCGGCCAGGCCGCTGACGAACCCGGCGATGTAGTTCGACGTGCTCAGGTTCCGCCCGGTCAGGGTGCCGCTGTCGAAGACGGTGCCGTTCGTCAGGTAGCCGGTGTACGAGGCCGTGAAGTTCGAGCCGTTCGCCGTCAGGGTGGCGCCGCTGCCGGTCGTCACGTCCCACACCCTCACGCCGTCGGGCAGCGTGCGGAAGTTCGGGTCCGTCAGCGAGAACGGCAGCGTGCTGGTCGGCGGGGACAGGTCCGGGCCGAACACGGTCCCGCCGCCCGGCGGGGGCGACGGCGGCACCGGCGGCGGGATCGGCGTACCCCCGAACCCGCGGGCGTAAAGGTCCGCGTACACCCCGTTCAGGATGGCCTGAGCTTCCGCGCCGGCGACCTGCATCAGGAATTCTTGTACGGCCGGAGTGCTCGCGGCGGGGTTGAGCGCCAGCGACTGCTGGAGGCTGGTGCGGTACGTGGTCAGCGTGCCGGCGTCGGTGCGGCTCTGGAGGCCGGTCTGCGGCAGCTGTGTGGCGAGGATGCTGATCGTGTTCGCGGTGCGGCCGCGGTGCAGGGTGGTGCCGAGGTGGAACAGGTCTTCGGTGTTCGTGACGGTGCGGGTGTACGCGGCGACGACGTCGGCCTCGAGCGAGGCCGGGACGAGGCGGGATTCCAGCCCGTCGACGGCGGGGCGGAACAGGCGCGGGTCCATGCGGCGTCCTGCGGTTGGTGCGGCGGCCGTCTGCGGGGCGGCCTGTAACGGGTGTATCGGCTGTGCGGCGGGCGCGACTTGAGCCCGCCGCCGCAGTGTGGTATTCCGGAGGCTCACCCCGGAGCCCCGCCCGTGAAACTCCCCCTCGCCGCGCTCGCCGCCCTTCTCGCGGTCCCCGTCGCCGCACAGGAACCAGGGGCCGACCCCCCCGGCTCGCCCGCCGACCTGATCGTGCACCGGGCGAAGGTGCTGACCGTGGACGCCAGGTTCACCGTCGCCGAGGCCGTGGCCGTGAGCGGCGGGAAGATCGTCGCCGTCGGCTCGAACGCCGACGTGCTGAAGCGGAAGGGGCCGGCCACGCGCGTCATCGACGCCGCGGGCAAGACGGTGATGCCCGGCCTGTACGACAGCCACACCCACCCCACCGGGGCCGCCGCCAGCGAGGCCGGCGAGCCGCTGCCGCTGCTGAAATCCATCCCGGAGGTGCAGGCGTTCGTCCGCGACAGGGCGAAGACCACGCCGGCCGGGAAGTGGATCGTCATCCGCTACGCCTTCCCGACGCGGCTCGCGGAGGCGCGCTTCCCCACGCGGGCCGAGCTCGACGCCGCCGCGCCGGACCACCCCGTCCTGTACCACGCCGGCCCCGCGGGCGTCGTCAACACCGCGGGGCTGAAGGCGTCCGGCGTCACGAAGGACACGCCGAACCCGCGCGCCGGGCAGGTCGTGAAAGACCCCGTCACCGGCGAGCCGACGGGGATGCTCCGCAACGCCTACGGCGTGCTGAAGGGCGTGCCCGGCGGCGGCGAGAACCTGACCGCGGGGCAGAAGCGGGCGGCGCTCCTGAAGCTGTTCGCCCGGTACAACCAGCTCGGCCTCACCAGCATCGCCGACCGCAACGCCGGCCGCGGCGACCTCGACGCCTACCTCGCCCTCCAGCGTGACAACGCGTTGACACTCCGCGTCAACGTGGCGCGCGGCTTCAACCCGATCGGCACCCGCGACGAGCTGGCCCGCCGGTTCGACGACCTCCCCGGCGCCGACGGCCGCGGCGGCCCCACCGGCGCCGGCGACGAGTGGGTGAAGATCGGCCCCATCAAGGTGTTCCTCGACGGCGGCATGTTGAACGGCTCGGCCTACATGCGCGAGCCGTGGCCGAAGGGGCCGACGTACCAGGTGACGGACGACGCCTACCGCGGCCTGCTGTTCATCCCGCCGGAGCAGCTGAAGGTGCTGGCCGAGGAGGCCGCCCGCCGCAAGTGGCAGCTGACGGCCCACACCGCCGGCGAGGGCGCGATGGACGTGCTGCTCGACGCCTACGAGTTCGCCGACCGCATGACGCCGATCAAGGACCTGCGCTTCTGCATCACGCACGCCAACTTCCCGAGCCGGAACAACCTCGAGCGCTGCAAGCGGCTCGGCGTCTGCGCCGACGTGCAGCCGGCGTGGCTGTGGAAGGACGGCCACACGCTGCTGAACGTGCTCGGCCCGGCGCGGATGCGGTGGTTCCAGCCGTACAAGAGCTGGCTCGACTACACGACGGTCGGCGGCGGCAGCGACCACATGCTCCGCTTCGACCCGCTGGACGCGACGAACCCGTGGCACCCGTGGCTCGGCATCTGGGTGGCGCTGACGCGCAACCTGGAGCGGGGCGGCGTGCTCGAACCGACGGAGGCGCTGACCCGCGAGCAGGCGCTGCGGCTGTACACGATCAACAACGCGTACCTGCACCACGAGGAGCGCCTGAAGGGCTCGCTGGAGGCGGGCAAACTCGCCGACCTGATCGTGATCGACCGCGACTACTTGACGTGCCCGGTGGACGCGGTGAAGGACACGCGCGTCCTGCTGACGGTGGTCGGCGGCCGCGTCGTGTGGGAGGCGAAGTGACGCCGGGCGCGCGCCGGTCAGCGCGGGGCGGCGGCGCGGGTCCGGGGGACGGCCAGCCGGGCGAGGTGGTCGGCCAGGGCCGCGTCCGGGTCGCCGATCGCCTCGCGTAGCCGCGGCATCAGCGGGCCGGGGCGGTCGGTGCCGCGCAGCTGCTGAAGGTACTCCGCCAGCGCCGCCTTCCCCGGGGCCGGGCCGCGCAGCATCAGGTGGACCCACGCCCACGCCTCGCGGTACTCCGGCTTCTCCATCTGCCGCACCTGGTCGAGCCGTTCGAGGCGGCCGAGGTCCGGCTGGAACGGCCCGCGGCGGAGCATCTCCAGGTGCTGCGGGTTCACCCCGCGCTGCTCCGGCGGCAGCTCGAAGTAGCCGGCCAGGCCTTCGTCCAGCCACAGCGGCACGTCCTTCAGCACGCCGTGCAGCAGGGCGTGCGTGAGTTCGTGCCGCAAGTCGGTGCGGAGGTGGTCGCCGGTCCAGGTGAAGACCTTCAGGTCGTCGGCCCCGCCGCCGACGCGCGGCTCGGCGATGAAGTACGCCCGCCGCGTCGGCAGGTGCCGGTAGCGGGAGCGCATGTACCGCTCGTACCGGTCCTGGGTGTCGAACAGGAACACCTGCACGATGCCGGTGTACGGCGGCAGGCCGAGCTCGCCGCACACCTGGTCCGGCAGCGCTTCGAGTTCGGCGAACAGCGGGTCGGCGCGGTCGACCGTGAAGTCGTGGTAGAAGACGTAGGGGCCGCGGCGGGTGCTCTCCTTGCCGGGCGGCGTGGCCGGCGGCGGGCCGGGCTCGGTGCCGCGGGCGGGCACCACGTCGGACTTGGTCTCGGCGACCGGTTCGGGGGGCTGGGGGCGCGGCAGGAGCGTCTCGCAGCCGGCGGCCGTGAGGAGGGCGCCGGCCCAGCCGAGGAGGCGGGCGGCGGCTCGGCGGCGGACCGGGGAACACGGCATGTCGGCTTGCCCCGCGGCGGCGGACCGACCCCGGCCCCGCGGCTTCCGTGGAAGCGCGGGCGCCCGGAGGGGTGGGGACAATACCCGACCCCCGGCGGTCGCCGCCAGACCAGTTGACGCGGATAAGTTCGGTCGTGCGGCCGGGGCGGCTTCAGGGGAAGGGGAAAGGAAGCCGGGTTGAATCAATTGTGTTCGAGGAAGCGAGGCCCACCCGCCGCCGCGGGCGGGTGTTCACTTCAACTCGCGCCCCGACTTGCGGTTCTTCGCCACCTTCGCGTCGGTCGCCCGACTGACCGCAGCCCACCAGCTTCTCCAACCCCCGCCGAGCGCCGGGCCGGCGGCGAGGTACGCGCGCAGGAAACGGAGCCGGTCGGCGCGGCGGACTCGCGGCGACGCCAGAAAACTGGCGTTCAGCCGGGCCAGTTCCTTCGCCCGCTGCGCCGCCGACACCGGCCGACCGACGCGGACGCCGACCAGATCGACGAACACCGGGTCGGTGCCGTTCCCCAGCAGCAGGTTCGCCGCCTTCAGGTCGCGGTGCGAGACGTGCCGGTCGTGCATCAGTCGGAGGGTTCGCGCCAGTCGTGGGACAAGATCGCCGAGCGGGGCGCCCGCGGCAACCGCTTCCGCGAGGCCGACCGCCCCGGGAACCTCTTCCACGAGCAGGAAGCCTTCCGCGGGTAGTCCGAAGCGGCGGCGGTGGAGCACGGCGAGGGGCCGAGGCGTCGGCAGCCAGCGGTCGCGCAGGGCGTGGCCGGCGACCCACGACCGCAGCACGGCCGACGGGCGGAACAGGTTCTTCAGCGGCTCGAACCAGCGGCGGACGTTCACGCGCTTGAGCACGACGCGTCGGCCGCCGGGCAGCGCGAACGCGGTGACCGTCGAGGTCCGCGAGTCCTTCAGCACGCGGCCGGCGGCGGCCAGTTCGTCGAGCGTCGTGAGTACGTCCGCGGGGAGGTCGCGCACGGCGTACCCGCCGCGGACCCGCGGGTAGTGCCGCGTGCGGCCGAGGCAGTCGCGCACCCGCGCCGCCCAGAAGCGGAGGTTCGACGCCGCGGTCGCCCGTTCGATCTGCCGGCACGCCGTGCGTTCGATCGGGACGCGGCGCGCGGCCCGGTACGCGGCCCAGAAGCGGCACCGGTCGGCGCGGCCGGCGCGGAGCTGGAACCAGCGGTTGAACAGCACCAGGTTCGCCCGCGCCTCCGCCCACGTCAGCGGGGCCGAGACGCGGACGGCGTGCAGGTCCAGCAGGTCGAACCGGTCGCCCTCGACGAGCAGGTTGCCGGGGTGCGGGTCGGGGTGCGTCACGCCGGCGTCGTGGAGTTGCGCGAGGAAGCGGCCGAGCGCCACGGCCACCCGGCGGCGCTCGGCGGGCGGCCTCGCCGGCAGCGCTTCCAGCAGGTCGGTGAAGGGCACGGCCGAGTCGCGGGCGCGGGTGACGAGGAGGCTCTCGCCGGGCCACGCCGAGTCGGGCCCGCCCCACGCCAGCGGCTCGACGGTGGGCACGCCCCGGGCCGCGAGCAGCAGCGCGTTCTCGAACTCCAGGCGGGCCTTCGGCGGCCGCACGACTTCGCGCAGCCACGCCCGCAGGCCGCGCGGCCGGAGGTGCTTCACGTACACGGCGCCGCCCGGGAGCGCGACGCGGTAAATGGTGCGGTACGGGTTCGACTTCACGACGACGGCCGACCCGTCGGCGACCCACGCGGACAGGTCCGGGGCGCCGCCGAGGTCGGCGCCGGGCGCGAGGCGCCACTTCATTCCCGCGGCGCGGACCACCGCCGCGGCGGGGATGTCCCACCGGACGGCGCCGACCCGGCGGAGGAAGTGGCTGAACATGGTCACGCCGCCCGCGCCGGTGCGAGTCGGTCCAGCGCCGCGTTCCAGAGGGCACCCGCCGCCGGCACGCTGTAGCGGGCTTCGACCTGCCGCCGGCCCGTGGCGCCGAGCCGCGCCCGCAGCGCGGCATCGTCCGCGAGCCGGCGCACGGCGGTCACCCACTCGTCGGTCGTCGTCGCGGTGAACCCGGTGTCGGGGGTGACGAAATCGGCCTGCACGCCCACCGGGTTGGCGACGACGGGCAGCCCCGCGGCCTGGTACTGGAGCACCTTCAGCCCGCACTTGCCGCGGCTCCACGGGTCGTCCGGCACCCAGCCGATGCCCACGTCCGCGGCCGCCAGCTCGGCCGGCTCCGTCGCCTCGTTCCAGACGCACTCCTCGACCGGCAGGTCGGGAATCGAGATGAACCGGTCGCACACGAGCTTCAGCCGCACGCCAGGAACGGCGCGGCCGATTGCCGACAGCGTGGGGGTGAACCGCTCCAGCCCTCGGAGAGTGCTCGACGAGCCCACCCACACCAGCCGCAGGCCCGCGCCCGGCGGCGCCGGCGGCGGGTACTTCGCCACGTCCACGACGGTCGGCACCACGACCACGCGCCCGGCCGGCGCCCACCGCCGCGCCTCGGCGGCGAGGTACGGGTTCCCCGCGACCACCAAATCGGCCGCGGCGCAGACGGCGCGAAAGCCGCGGAGCCGGCGCGGGTCGTCGAACCCCTTCGCGGAGTACGAGTCGCGCAGCCACACGGCGTCGTCGAAGTCGAAGATGAGGCGCTTCACGCGGCGCCGGAGCAGCGCCAGCGCCACCCGCGGCAGCAGCTTCCGCTGAAGGATCACGGCGTCGGCGTCGCCGAGGTCGCGGCCGAGGGCGAGGCGGCCGGCCCAGCCGCGGGGAAGGGTGCGGAAGTGGAGGGCGTGCCCGGCGGCGGCGAGCGGCGGGCGCAGGGCCGCGAGCCGGTACCGGCAGCAGACGTGGTGCTCGTCCTCGACCAGCGCGACCAGTTGCACCGCGACCCTCCCTGGTCCGGTTCGTCATTCGTCATTCGTCATTCGTCATTCGTCATTCGTCATTCGTCATTTGCGTCGCCGCGACGCGGACATCGCCCGGTCGATCTCGCGCCGGGCGTCGGCCGTCTTCAGCGACTCGCGCTTGTCGTGGCTCTGCTTCCCCTTGCCGACGCCCAGCTCCAGCTTGGCGCGGCCGTCCCGGAAGTACAGCCGCAGCGGCACCAGCGTGAACCCCTTGATGTCCGCCTTCTCGGCGAACTTGGCGATCTCGCGGCGGTGCAGCAGCAACTTCCGCGGCCGCTTCGGCTTGTGGTTCTGGCGGTTGCCGTACAGGTACTCCGGAATCTCGGCGCCGATCAGCCACACCTCGCGGCCGTCGATGCGGGCGTAGGCCTCGTCGATGGTGGCGTGCCCGTCGCGGAGGCTCTTCACCTCGGTGCCCACGAGCACGAGGCCGCACTCGATCGTGTCGGTGACGGCGTAGTCGTGCGTGGCGCGGCGGTTGCGGCAGACGGTCGTCTGGCCTTCGGGGTCCTTCGACTTCGCCATGTGCCGTATCTTACGGACTGGGTTCCCGGGCCGATAGAGCAACCGCCGTGCCCCGCTTCGTGGTCCTTTCGCACGACTGGCCGGAGCCGCACTTCGACCTGCTGCTCGAAGCGGGGCCGGTGCTGCGGGCGTGGCGGCTGCGCGGCGAGCCGGGCGCGGCGGCGGTGCCGGCCGAGCCGAACGCCGACCACCGCACGCTCTACCTCGACTACGAAGGCCCGGTGTCCGGCGGCCGCGGCAGCGTGACGCGCTGGGACGCGGGGACGTTCGACTGGATTGTGGAGGCGGCGTGCGCCGTGGTGGAGTTGCGCGGCGAGCGGCTCACGGGGCGGTTCGTGATCGGCGACGGGCTCTGCCGAGTGACGAATGACGAATGACGAATGACGACGGAGCCGGTGGCGTATGATGACCCGACATGCCGTCCCCCTTCCGCTCCCTCCGGCACCCCAACTACCGCCGCTACTTCCTCGGGCAGATCGTCTCGTTCACCGGGTCGTGGATGCAGAGCGCCGCGCTCATGTGGCTCCTCTACGACCGCACCGGCGACGTGCGCTGGCCCTCCTACCTCCTCGTGGCGCAGGTCGGCCCGACGCTGCTCCTCGGCACCTGGGCCGGCCACCTCGCCGACCGCTGGCCGAAGCGCGACCTCATCGTCCGCACGCAGGCCGCGTTCCTCGTGAACGCCGTCGTGCTCGCGGTGCTGGTCGCCGGCGGGTGGGCGGCGCCGCTGCTGGTGCTGGCGCTGCAACTCCTCAACGGCGTCATCCAGGCCGTGGACCTGCCGACCCGGCTGGCGTTCGTGCCGGACCTGGTCCCGCGGGAAGACCTGATCAACGCCGTCGGCCTGAACGCGATGCTGTTCAACTCCGGCCGGGCGGTCGGCCCCGCGGCCACGGGGCTGCTGTTCCTCCTCGCCGCGGAAGTGGCGCCGCACGTCGGCCGGCTGAGTGCCGTCGAACTCGGCGCCGTCGGCTGCTTCGCGCTGAACGCGGTCAGCTTCCTCGCGGTGCTGCTGGCGCTGCGGCGGATCGAGATTCCCGGCCTGCCGGCGGACCACGTGCGGCCGCCGCCGGGGTCGATGTGGGACGGCGTCCGCTACCTGGCCGGGCGGCGGCGGCTCGGCGGGCTGGTGGTGCTGACGTTCGTGCTGTGCGCGTTCGCGTGGCCGGTGCTCACGCTGTTCCCCGGCTACACCCGCACGCAACTCGGGCTCGCCGAGGAGTCGTACAGCTTCCTCGTGAGCGCGCTCGGCGGCGGGGCGCTGCTGGGGGCGCTGGCGTGCGCCACCTACGGCACGCCGGCGCGGCGCGGCGCGTTCCTGGTGTGCGGCGCCGCCGCGGCCGCGGCCGGGCTGATCGGGCTGGCGGCGGCGACGAGTTTGACCGTCGCCGTCGGCTGGGCCGGGTGCGTCGGCGGCGGACTGATCCTGTTCCTTTCGACGGGCCAGTCGGCGGTGCAGCTGGCGGTGCCGGACGACGTGCGCGGCCGGGTGATGGCCGTGTGGGCGATGACGCTCAGCGCCAGCGCCCCGGCCGGCCACCTGCTCGCCGGTCAGCTGGCCGACGCGGTGGGGGTGGCGGCGGTATTCGAGGGCATGGCGCTCGGGTGCATTTTGGTGGCGTGTGCGCTGCTCGTGGTACTCCTGAAGGGCTTTGAACCCCGTGAAGGGGTTAAGGGGTGAAGGGGTGAGGGGGTGAAGTGGCGGACGGGTGAGACGCAGATACCTCTGGTCGCCCCTTTACCCCCTCACCCCATCACCCCGTCATCCGCACCCGCTTACTGCTGGCGGACCGGCCCCGCGGCGGGGTATCATTTCCCCACCATGAAACACCTCCTCCCCCTCGCCGTCCTCGCCGCCGTTGCCGTCGGCCGCGCACCGGCCGCAGAGCCCGGCTTCACCCCGCTGTTCAACGGCCGCGATCTCGGCGGCTGGCACGGCTGGAACATCCACGCCAAAGGCGCGGACCCCGCCGCGTTCGACAAGCTGAGCGCCGCCGAGAAGGAACAGGCGATCGCCGGCTGGACCGCGGACGCGAAGAAGCACTGGTCCGTCGACAACGGCGAGCTCGTGAACGACGGGCACGGCGCGTACCTCGCCACCGACAAGGAGTACGGCGACGTCGAGCTCGTGCTCGACTACAAGACCGTGCCGAAGGCCGACAGCGGCGTCTACCTCCGCTCGACCCCGCAGGTGCAAATCTGGGACTGGAACCAGGTGTTCGACCCGAAGAACCCGACGCGGCGGCCGCACCTCGGCTCCGGCGGCCTGTTCAACAACACGCCGGACGCCCCCGGCCGCGACCCGCTCGTCCGCGCCGACCGGCCGTTCGGCGAGTGGAACCGCTTCCGCGTCGTGCAGGTCGGCGAGCGCACGTCCGTGTGGCTGAACGACAAGCTCGTCGTCGATCACGCCCGCATGGAGAACTACTGGAAGCGCGCCGACCCGCTCCGCAAGCGCGGCAAGATTCTGCTGCAAACCCACGGCGGCGAGATCCGCTGGAAGAACCTCGCCGTCCGCGAGATTCCCGCGGCCGAGGCCAACGCCGTCCTGGCGAAGCACGGCGCGGCCGGGTTCGAGGCGGTGTTCAACGGCACCGACTTCGCCGGCTGGCAGGGGCCGACCGAGAACTACGAGGTGATCGACCGGGCGATCGTGTGCCGGCCGAAGAAGGGCGGCAACATCTACACCGCGGCCGAGTACGGCGACTTCGCCGCCCGGCTGGAGTACAAGGTGCCGCCGCGCGGCAACAACGGCCTGGCCATCCGCTACCCCGGCGCCGGCAAGCACGCCGCGACCGAGGCGATGTGCGAGCTGCAAATCCTGGACGACGACCACCCGAGCTACGCGAAGCTCGACCCGCGCCAGTTCAACGGCTCGGCCTACGGCATGGTCGCGGCGCACCGCGGCTACGGCCGCCCGGCCGGCGAGTGGAACTTCGTCGAGGTGACGGCCGTGGGCCACCGGCTGCGCGTGGAGCTGAACGGCACCCGCATCCTCGACGCCGACCTGAGCACGGTGACGACGTTCAAGGACAACCAGCCGCACCCCGGGAAGGACCGGCTGACGGGGCACTTCGGCTTCTGCGGGCACAACGACCCGGTGGCGTTCCGCGACATCCGGGTGAAGCGGCTGGAGAAGAGGTAGCAGGCCAGGAATTATCGACAGGATAACAGGATGAAGCAGGACGGAAAACAAAGACAGAATTCAATTCGATTTTTGCCTTTGTTTTCCATCCTGCTTCATCCTGTTATCCTGTCAAAACTCTTCTTCCTCCTTTGGTGAGGGTTCCCATGATCTGGGACGTTCACGCCCACCTGCACGGCGTGGAGGGCCGCACGCCCGAGGAGCGGATGGCCAACATCGTCCGCTTCATGGACCGCATGGGCGTCGACCGCGTCTGCATCTCCATGGGCTTCCCGCACGTCATGGACCCGTCGCCCGAACAACTCAAGGCCCAGAACGACTACGCCATGCGGGCCATCGCCCACCACCACGACCGGGCGTTCGGGTTCGTCTACTGCAGCGGCAAGCACCCGACCGAGAGCGTCCGTGAGATCGAGCGGTGCGTCAAGAACGGCCCCATGGTCGGCGTCAAGCTGTGGGTCGCGCAGCTGGCCCGCGACCGCCGGCTCGACGCCATCATCACCGCCGCCACCGCGCTGAAGGCGCCCATCCTGCAACACACGTGGTTCAAGGCCACCGGCAACCACCCCGGCGAGTCCACGCCGAGCGACCTGGTCGAACTCGCCCGCCGGCACCCGACCGCGAAGCTGATCTGCGGCCACTCCGGCGGCGACTGGGAGCGCGGCTTCGCGGCCATCCGCGGCACGCCGTCGATCGCCGCCGAGGTCGGCGGGTTCGACCCGTCGGCCGGGTGCGTCGAGATGGGCGTGCGCGACCTGGGCGCCGACCGGATGCTGTACGGCAGCGACGTGGGCGGGCGCAGCTTCGGCTCGCAGCTGGCGAAGGTGCAGGCCGCCGACATCCCGGCCGACGCCAAGCGGAAGATTCTCGGCGAGAACCTGCGCGCCCTGCTCCGCCCGATCCTCGCCGACAAGGGGATGAAGCCGTGATCGTGGACACGAACCTCGCGGTCGGCCCGTACCCGTTCCGCCACCTGCCGCTCGCCGAACCCGCCGCGATGGCGAAGTTCCTCAAGGAAAAGGGCGTGACCCGCGCCTGGGCCGGCAGCACCGACGCGCTGTTGCACCGCGACGTGCGCGGCGTGAACGACCGCCTCGCGGCGACGTGCCAGGCCCACGGCGGCGGCATCCTCGTGCCGTTCGGCACGGTGAACCCGAAGCAGCCGGGCTGGGAGGACGACCTGAAGCGCTGCGCCGACGTGCACAAGATGCCCGGCCTGCGGCTGCACCCGGACTACCACAACTACACCCTCGCCGACCCGGCGCTGCCGCCGCTGCTGGAGGCGGCGAGCGCGAAGAAGCTGGTGGTGGTGATCGTCGGCCGGATGGAGGAGGAGCGGGTGCAACACCCGGTGTTCCACGTCACGCCGGCGGCGTTCGCGCCGCTGCCGGGGGTGCTGGCCGCCCTGCCGGACCTGAAGGTGGTGATGGCGAACTGGCGGCTGGACCCGTCGTCGGACGGCTTCGGGGTGTACGCGCGGGTGCCGAACCTGTTCTTCGACATCGCCATGATCGAGGGGCTGGGCCGGACGGCGCGGCTGGTGGAGCGGGTGGGGGCGGGGCGGGTGCTGTTCGGGTCGCACGCGCCGGTGTTCGTGTGGGAGTCGGCGGCGCTGAAGCTGCGCGAGGCGGCGCTGCGCGACGAGGACGCGGCGAAGGTGCGGGCGGGGAACGCCACGGCGCTGGTGCCGTAGCCGTCCGCGTGCCGTGCGGTGACGGCTCGCCGCCGCCGCCGCCGGCGCGTACACCGGGAGGGTTCCCGCCCCGGAGCCCCTCCCCATGCCCGCCCCCTCCCCCGTCGCCACCTGGCGGTGGTCCGTCGTCTGGCTGCTGTTCCTCGCCACCATGCTGAACTACATGGACCGGCAGGCGCTGAACAACACCCAGCGCCACCTCCTCGCCGAGTTCGAGCCCGACCCCGCCCGCCGCAACGCCGTCTACGCCGACATCCAGTTCGCGTTCGGCGTCTCGTTCGCCCTGTTCCAGATCGTCGCCGGCCTCCTCATCGACCGGTTCAGCCTCCGCTGGCTGTACCTCGGCGCCATCGTCGTGTGGAGCGGCGCCGGGGTGCTCACCGGGATGGTCCCCGCCGGCGCGGTGGGGGCGCTGATCGCCTGCCGGGTGATGCTCGGCGTCGGCGAGGCGTTCAACTGGCCGTGCGCCGTGGCGTGCGTCCGCCGGGTGATCCCGCGCGAGAGCCGCGGCCTGGCCAACGGCATCTTCCACAGCGGCGCCAGCATCGGCGCCGTGGCCACGCCGTTCCTCGTGCTGCTGGCCGTGAACCGGGAGACGGGTGAAGGCTGGCGCGGCCTGTTCGTGGTGGTCGGCGCCGTCGGGGCCGTGTGGGCGGCGCTGTGGATGGCGACGACCCGCGGCGACCGCGCCGCCGTCATCGACCACGTCGAGCCGGCCGACCCCGCGGTCCCCGGGAGCTCGACCCCGTTCACCGCCGCGTTCGGGATGCGGGCGTTCTGGGTGTGCCTGGCGACGGGCGTGTGCGTGAACCTGTGCTGGCACTTCTACAACCAGTGGTTCCCGCGCTACCTCACCGAAGACCTCCGCGTCGCGGCGGACACGGAGCTGTACATCCTCGCCGGGTTCTACGTCGCCGCCGACCTCGGCAGCCTGGTCAGCGGCTGGACCACGCGCCGGCTCGTCCGCGCCGGCCACACTGTCGAACGCTCGCGGCAGCTGGTGATGACCGGCGTGGCGGTCGTGCTGCTGGCCGCGACGGTGCCGGCGGCGCTGCTGCCGGCCGGCGCCTTGTTCGGGCTGAAGGTGGGGATGTTCTTCGTGGTCGCGGCGGCGGCGATGGGCGGGTTCGCCATCTTCTTCTCGCTCGCGCAGGACGTAATCCCGCGTCACACCGCCACGATCCTGGGTGTGTGCGGCTGCATGTCGTGGCTGGTCATCAGCGGCGTGACGAAGACGATCGGCGAGTTCGGCCTCGCCGGCCCGGGGAAGTACGCGACGCTGTTCGTGGTGATCGGCTGCGTGCCGCTCCTGGCCGCGGCGGCGGGATGGCTGTGGCCGCGGGACACGCTCCAACACTAATTTGTGGCATCGACTCAATTCGTGCCTCGACCCCCCGGGGGGGAGTCGTACACACAATGGCGCCGGGCCGAGGGTCCGGGATTGTCCTCCCTTTCGGCCGCCGGGCGGGGTATAAAAGAGGAACCCGCCCCACCGCTTTTCGCGCCCGCAGGACCGTTTTCATGCCCGTTCGGGGAGTGTTCGCCGCCCTGGCGCTGGCCGTCGCGCTGCTGACGCCGCGCCCCGGCGCCGAGGCGCAGCCGGCGAAGGACCTGGACGCCGACTTCCGCACGACCGTCCGGCCATTTCTGGACACGCACTGCGGCGGCTGCCACGGCGCCGAGCGGCCGAAAGCCGACCTGAACCTGCAGCGCTTCACGACGCCCGCCAGCATCGCCGCCGAGTTCGCGCAGTGGGAAGAGGTGCTGTCGCAGCTCAAGAGCGGCGAGATGCCGCCGCGGACGGCGAAGGCGCAGCCGACCGCGGCACAGCGGCAGGCGGTGGTGGCGTGGCTGGAGGCGTTCCGCGCCCGCGAGGCGGAACGCAACGCCGGCGACCCCGGCGTCGTGCTGCCGCGGCGGCTCAGCGTCGCCGAGTACGACGCCACCATCCGCGACCTGACCGGCGTGGACATCCGCCCGGCCCGCGACTTCCCCGTGGACCCCGCCAACGCCGCCGGGTTCGACAACACCGGCGAGTCGCTGACGATGTCGCCGGCGCTGCTGGCCAAGTACCTGCAAGCGGCGAAGTTCGTGGCCGAGCACCTGGTGCTGAACCCGGACGGGTTCACGTTCGCGCCGTACCCGGTGATCGCCGAGACGGACCGCGACAAGTACCACGTCCGCCGCATCGTGGACTTCTACCTCGCCCAGCCGACCGACCTGGCGCCGTACTTCTTCGCCGCGTGGCAGGGGAAGGCCGACCCGAAGCTGAGCCCGAAGTACCAGGCGACGGTGACGGCGCTGCTGACGGAAAAGACGGCCGAGCGCGGCCCCGTGGCCGCGGTGCAGGCGCTGTTCCAGGCGCTGCCGAAGGACGAGCCCGCCGCCCGCCGCGGCTGCGAGCAGTTGCGCGACGTGGTGCAGAAGGTACGGAGCCGCACGCAGGTGAAGGTGCGGAACCTGAGCGTGCCGGGGATGAACGCCGGGGCGCAGGCGCTCGTGCTGTGGAAGGACCGCGAGATGGCGAGCAACCGCCGCACCTACGGCGGCGGGGCGCTGACGCTACGGACCGACGACCTCCCCGCCGCCGCGAAGGCGAAGCTGACGCCGCCGGACGACGACGCGAAGAAGGCCTACGAGGACGGCTTCAATCGCTTCTGCGACGTGTTCCCCGACGCCTTCTACGTGAAGGAGCGGGCGCGGGTGTTCCTCGGCCCGAACGGCGAGCAGGGGAACGCCGGCCGGCTGCTGAGCGCCGGCTTCCACAACCAGATGGGCTACTTCCGCGACGACCAGCCGCTGTGCGAGCTGGTCCTCGACGCGAAGGGTAAGCGCGACCTGGACCGGTTGTGGGACGAGTTCGACTTCGCGTGTGACATACCGGCGCGGATGCACTCGGGGCTGGTGTGGTTCGAGCGGTCGGAGTCGCCGTACCTCGAGGGTAAGCAGTTCGACTTCGCCCGCGCCGAGGACAAGGACGTTGTGTCGCCGGCGAAGTTCGGCCGGTTCCGCGACGAGTACGTGAAGCACACGCTGAAGCAGAGCCGCGACGCCACCGCGACGCAGGCGGTGAAGGACCACTTCAAGATCAGCGAGGCGAACATCCGCCGCGTGGAAGCGGCCCGCGCTGCGGCCGAGCCGAAGCACGTCGCCGCGCTGCAGGCGTTCGCGGAGAAGGCCTACCGCCGCAAGCTGACCGCGGCCGAGAAGGACGGCGTGGCGGCGTTCTACCGCGCTCTCCGCGGCGCGGACGCGACGCACGAGGAAGCCGTGCGCGACACCGTGGTGCGCGTGCTGGCGTCGCCGCACTTCTGCTTCCGCGTCGATTTGCCGGCGCAGGGCAAGACCGCGCTCACCGACGAAGCGCTGGCCAGCCGACTGAGTTACTTCCTGTGGTCGAGCATGCCCGACGCCGAGCTGCTGGACCACGCCGCGAAGGGGTCGTTGCACACGCCCGACGTGCTGACCGCACAGGTCCGCCGCATGCTGAAGGACGACCGCGCCCGCGGGCTGGCGGCGAACTTCGGCGGCAGCTGGCTCGATTTCCGCCGGTTCGACGAGCACAACGCCGTGGACCGCGGCCGCTTCCCGCAGTTCACCAATGACCTCCGCGCCGCGATGGCCGAGGAGCCCGTGCGGTTCCTGCTCGACGTGATGCAGACCGACCGCCCCGTGACCGACGTGCTGAGCGGGAAGCACACGTTCGTGAACGCCGCGCTGGCGAAGCACTACGGGATGCCGATGCCGGCGCAGGGCTGGGCGCGGGTCGACGACGCCGACAAGTACGGCCGCGGCGGCGTGCTGCCGATGGGCGTGTTCCTGACGAAGAACGCCCCGGGCCTCCGCACCAGCCCCGTGAAGCGCGGCTACTGGGTGGTGACGAAGCTGCTCGGCGAGCGCATCCCGCCGCCACCGCCGGACGTGCCCGAACTGCCGGCCGACGAGGGGAAGCTCGGCACGCTGACCGTCCGCGAGGCGCTGGCGAAGCACCGCGAGCACCCGAGCTGCGCCGGCTGCCACGCCCGCTTCGACTCCTTCGGCCTGGCCTTCGAGGGCTTCGGCCCCGTCGGCGAGAAGCGGTCGAAGGACCTGGCCGGCAACGCCGTTGACACCCGGGTGTCGTTCCCGGGGAGTGTCGAGGCAGACGGCGTCGGCGGGCTGCGCGACTACCTGAAGGACCGGCGGCAGGCGGCGTTCGTGGACACGCTGTGCCGCAAGCTGCTGAGCTACGGCCTGGGCCGGACGTTGCTGCTGACGGACGAGCCGACGGTTGCGGCGATGAAGGCCCGGCTGGCGCGCGACGGCGGCCGCTTCGCCGGGCTGGCCGAGGTGGTGGCGACGAGCCCGCAGTTTTTGAACAAGCGAGCGCAATGACCGCCGCTCGCGGCGGTGCAATACCTGAGGAGCCCCCGATGAGCCCGAAGCCCCCGATCGCCCGGCGGACGTTCCTCCGCGGGGCCGGCGTCGCGGTCGCCCTGCCGTGGCTCGAATCTGTCCCGGTGTGGGGCGCCGACCCGGCCGCGCCGCCGAAGCGGTTCGCCGCCCTGTTCATGGGCAACGGCATCAACGGCAACCACTGGTGGGGCAAGGGCGAGGGCGCCACCCTCGAACTCGGCAAGAGCCTCCAGCCGCTGAACCCCGTGAAGTCGCGGGTGAACGTGCTGAACGGCCTGTTCAACAAGTCGGCCACCGGCGTCGGCATCCACCCCGGCCAGACCGGCAACGTGCTGTCGGGGGCCGCCCTCCAGAAGGGCGCCGAGTTGCGTGGCGGCGTCAGCATCGACCAGGTGCTCGCCCAACACGTCGGCCAGCACACGCCGCAGCCGAGCCTGGTGCTCGGGTGCGAGCAGCCGACCACGGGCTACCACGAGACGAACTTCTCGCTGGCGTACAGCTCGCACATCTCGTGGCAGAACGCCACGTCGCCGGTGCCGATGGAGGTGTACCCGTCGCTGGCGTTCGACGCCCTGTTCGGCGGCCGCGGCGACCGCCGCACCCGCAGCGTACTGGACGCCGTGCACGGCGACGCGGCGTCCCTGAGCAACCGCGTGAGCGGCGCCGACCGCGCCCGGCTCGACGAGTACCTGACAAGCGTGCGCGAGGTCGAGAAGCGCGTCGCCCCGGCACGGGCGGAGCGGGATGCCGCGATCGACCGCGGCGCGACCCCCACGATGCCGCGGCCCGCGAACGGCCTCCCCGAAGACCTCCGCGACCACCTCCGCCTGATGTGCGACGTGATCGCCCTCGGCTTCCAGACCGACCGCACCCGCGTGGCGACGCTGCTGATGGCCCGCGACCTGTCCGGCCTGACGTACCCGTTCCTCGGCGTCCGCGGCGCCCACCACCCGGCGTCGCACAGCGACCTGTCCGACGAGTACGAGAAGATCACTACCTTCTACGTCAGCCAGCTGGCGTACCTCGCCACGCGCCTGGACGCGATGAAGGAGGGCGAGCGGTCGGTGCTGGACAACTCGTGCCTGATGTTCGTGTCGAACATGTGGGCCGGCAGCAGCCACAACTCGAACAAGCTGCCGGTGGTGCTGGTGGGCGGGCTCGGCGGCACGCTCCAGGGCGGCCGGGCGCTCGACTACCTGACCCGCGGCGACGCCAACCGCAAGCTGTGCAGCCTGTACCTGTCGATCCTCGACCGCATGGACGTGCGCCTCGACCGCTTCGGCGACGCCGACACGCGGCTGGTGGGGCTGTGAACACGGGCGTCGGCCCCGGCCTGCGTCGCCGCCGGCCTCGCCGGCGCGGCCGAGCGGTCTGACCCCACTTCAGCTCACCAGCAGCGCGTGCCCGGTGAGCACCGTCAGCGCCGGGTCGAGGACTGCCGTCAGCGCCTCGCGCACGGCCGCGTCCCCCGTCACCGGCTTGCCGTTCCGCGCCACCTGTAGCTGCCCCGCCACCGCGTCCGCGGTCAGCGCTTCCACCAGCTCCGGCCGCGTGCGGGTGCCGTCGAGCAGCGGCACCAGCCGCTTGTCCAGGTCGGTCAGCTTCACCAGCTCGTGCCGGCGGTTCGTGACCATCGCCGCGCCCGCCCCGGCCTGCAGCCGCGCCGACTTCACCACTTCCGGCTTCTCCCCCGGTACCCGCGACACCGCGATCGGCGCCGCGTGCAACTCCAGCAGGTCGGACGAGATGTACGTGTTCACCAGCCCCAGCGCCAGCGTCTTGCCGTCGTCGTCGAGCGTGTCCGCGGGGCGGCCGAGGAGGAGGCGCGACTCGGTCAGCAACTCGTCGAACGGCGTCGTACCCGGCCAGCGCTCGCCGAGCACCTGCATGGCCGCCTTCAGCAGCGGGCGGTTGGTCGAGAGCGTCATGCCGCTGCGCGTCTGGTACTGGGCCGGCGCCTCGGTGTTGATGTCGGGCGGGTTCTTGGTCGCCGGCTTGCCGGCGGACGCGACGTGCATCGTGCGCACGGCGGCGGGGTCGATCGTCCAGTTCGGCGTGGCCGCGGCGGGGACGAGGAGCGTTTCGCGGAACGTGCGGTTGCGCAGGAAGTCCATGTACTGCTCGGTCTGCACCTGGTCCGCGGCGAGGGTGCGGAGCGTCTTCTGCACGTCCGGCCCGAAGTTGCCGGTGACCATCGTGCCGACACGTGCCTCGCCCATGTAGCGGAGGCCGTGCGCCTCCGCCATCGCCACGAACTGGTGGAAGTACAGCGGGTCGTTGTTCTCCTCCAGGTGTTCGTGGAAGAGGTAGTGGTCGGCCTGCTTGCGGACGCTCTCCAACTCGGCCTTCAGCAGCGCGGTGTAGGCGCCCTCCTGGCGGTTGGACGCGGCGAGGAAGTCGAGCAGCGCCCGCGCCTGGCCGACGCGCTGCTTCGCGTCCGGGAAGCGCATGGCGTGGTAGCGCATCATGTCGCGGATCATGCCGCGCATGTGCCACCCGGGGTACGTGTTGTAGCTGACGTAGGCGACGCCGTTCGGCGCCAGCCGGCGGGCGCACACGTCGAGGATCGCGTCGCGGACGGTGGTCGGCACCCACGAGAAGACGCCGTGGCAGACCACGTAGTCGAACGTGCCGTAGGACTCGTCCACGTCGGTGATGCTCGCGTGGCGCAGCTCGATGTTCTTCAACCCGAGCCGCGTCACGAACGCGACGCCGTCGGCGACCTGGCGCGCGGACAGGTCCACGCCGACGCAGTGGGACTGCGGGAAGCGTTCGGCGACGGGGACGAGGTTGCCGCCGGCCGCGGCGCCGAGTTCGAGGACGCGCGCCGTCTGGACCGGCGGCGGGTTCAGACCGAACAGCCGGGCCACGACCGCGAGCCGCGACGGGTGCGTCTGGGCGTACGGGTGGCTGTCGTAGGGGACCTCGTCATACGTGTTCGATTCCATTCCCGTGTTGTAGGCCGGCCCCCGGAATGACCAATTCCCAATGACCCGCCAATGACCAAGGGAAGGAACCGAACCCCACGGTAGGCGGTGCGGGCGGCGACCGACTCACACCACGTCCGGCCTTGGTCATTGGTGGGTCATTGGGATTTGGTCATTCCGCGGCGCCAGGGTAGAACGGCCTCCGTCTAACACCTCGAACCGTGGAGGAGCCCAAGTGGACCGATCGGTCGTGCTGTGCGGGCTCGGGCGGGTCGGGTGGCGGGTGCTGGAGTCGCTCCGCGCCGCCGGCCAGCCCGTCGCCGTCGTCGACACGCACCCGCCGCTCGACGACCCGCGTCTCGCCGGCCTCACGGTCGTCGTCGGCGACTGCCGCAAGCCCGAAGTGTTGGAAAGGGCGGGCGTCGGCGGCGCGGCCGCGGTCCTCATTGTCACCGGCGACGACCTGGTGAACGTGTCCGCGGCGCTGATCGTGCGGCAGCTCAACGCCGACGTCCGCGTCGTCCTGCGGATGTTCAACCAGAACCTCCTCGACCGGCTCGGCGCGGCCGTCAAGAACACCACCGCCCTGAGCGTCTCCGGCCTCGTCGCGCCGCTGCTGGCGCTGACCGCCGCCACCGGCGAGGCGCTCGGCGCGTTCAAGCTCGACAGCGGCCCCCAGCAGATCGCCGAGCTCGTCGTCGCCGACGGGACCGACCTCGCCGGCCGGCCGCTCGCCGACGTGGCGGGGCAGTACGGCGTCGTGCCGCTGGCCGTCGGCGCGGACGGCGCCGAGCCGCGCTTCTTGCTCGACGTGCGCGGCGACACCCGGTTGTCGGTCGGCGACCGGCTCGTCGTCGCCGGCGCGCCGGCGGCGGTGCGGCCGCTGCTGGAGACGGTCCGCGGCGACCTGCTGCCGGGCGTCCGCTGGGCCGGGGCCGTGCGCCGCTGGCTGCGCACCGCCGTCACCACGCTCGGCGAGGTGGACCTGGCGGTGAAGGTCATCACGCCGGTGCTGTTCGTCGCGCTCCTCGCCAGCACGCTGACGTTCCGGTACGGCCTCGAGTCGAGCTGGGCCGACGGCGTGTACCAGTCGGTGAGCGTGATGGCGACCGGGGCCGAGCTCCGCGGCGACGCCCGGCCCGAGTGGGCGAAGGTGTTCCTGAGCGTGCTCAAGCTGGTCGGCGCGGCGCTGCTCGCCGGGTTCACCGCCATCCTGACGAACTACCTGATCCGCGCCCGCCTCGGCGGCGCGCTGGAGGTGCGGCGCGTGCCCGACGGCGGGCACGTCGTGGTGTGCGGCCTCGGCAACCTGGGCTACCGGTGCGTCGAGGCGCTGACCGCGATCGGCGAGCGGGTGGTGGCCATCGACCGGACCAACGACAACCCGTTCATCGCCACCTGCCGGCGGAAGGGGGTGCCGGCGTTCGTCGGCGACGCGACCGTGGCCGAGGTGTTGAGGCAGGCCCGCGCCGACACCGCGAAGGCCGTCATCGCCGCGACCGACTCCGAGCTGGCGAACCTGGAGATCGCACTGCTGGTGAAGGAGTTCGCGCCGAAGGCCCGGCTCGTGGTGCGGCTGTCGGACCCGCTCTTTGCCGGGGCGCTGCGCGAGTCGGCGGGGGTGCGGCACGCGGTGTCCGAGCCGGCGCTGGCGGCCCCGGCGTTCGCCGCGGCGCTGTTCGGCGACCGCGTCCAGACGCTGGTGCGGGCGATCGGCCGCACGCTGGTCGTCGTCGAGTTCTCGCCGCAGCCCGACGGGTGCGGCCTGGCCGGGAAGTCGCTGCGGGCGGCGGCGGTCGACTACCGCTTCCTGCCGCTGTCGCTGAACGGCCAGAACCCGGCGACGATGCCGGACCGGCGGCTGAAGCCGGGCGACCGCGTGACCGCGGTGGCGGAGTTGCCGGACCTGGAGCGGCTGCTGCGGCGGGCGCCCGTGGCGAAGGACCGGCGGGTGGTGGTGGACGGCTTTCCGAAGACGGCTCGGGAGGCGCTCCTGCCGCTGGTGCGGGCGGCGCGGCGGTGCTCGCAGGACGAGGCGGACGCGGTGCTGGCGGCGCCGCCGTTCGTGGCCGCCGACGGGCTGACGCGCGGCGAGGCGGACGAACTGCTGGCGCAGCTCGGTCGGGAGCGGGTGACGGCGCGGGCGGAAGTGGGCTGACCCGTCGCCGCATCCTGCCATTGGGCAAAACTTTCCCGCCGGGCGTGAGCTAGGCTGTGGAACACGTCCCCTGCTCGCACCCGGGTCGCTGCATGAATCTGCTCACCCCACCGCCCGCCCCCGCCAGCGCCAAGGCCGTCGCCGAGTTCGCGGGCCATTCCTCGTCCGTCGCCGCCGTCGCGTTCACGCCGGACCGGTCGCTCCTCGTCTCCGCCGACCGCGACGGCACCACCCGCGTCTGGGATTTGGGCGGCGCCAAGCCCGGCCCCCGCGGCGACGTGCCGCGCACCGGCGACCCCGTCCGCACCCTGTCCTGCGCGCCGAGCAGCCGGCTGGTCGCACTCGCCGCCGACGCCACCGGCGGGCTGGTGCGGTTGTTCGACATCACGGACAAATCGCCGGCCCCGAACGTCACCCTCCGCGGCGCCCGCGGGGCGGTGCTGGCGGTGGCCTACTCGGCCGACGGCAAGCTGATCGCCGGCGGCGGCGAGGACGGCACCCTCCGCCTGTGGGAACCCGGCCCCGGGTTCCGCGGCGACGCCCGCGCCATGCTGACCGGTCACACGAAGCCGATCGCCGCGGCCGCGGTCGCCCCGGACGGTCAGACGGCGGCGACCGGCTCGCTCGACGGCACCGCCCGCACGTGGACGCTCGGCCGCATCCGGCCGGGGCCGCGGGCGACACTGCCGCACCCCGCCGCGGTGCAGGCCGTGGCCTACCTGCCCGACGGCAAGAGCCTGGTGACGGCGTGCGCCGACGGCCGCGTCCGGGTGTGGGATTTGACGGCGCTGAAGCCGGCGGTCCGGGCCGAGTTCGCGGCGTCCGTGCGGGTGCTGGCGGTGACGGGGGACGCGATCGTGGGCACGGCCGAGGGTGCGGCGGTGACGACGTGGGACGCGCGGACCGGGGCGGTGCGGGCGGTGTGGGAAGTGCCCGGCGGGTCCGGCACCGCGGCGGCGCTGACGGCCGACGGGCGGTATTTGGCGCGCGGCACCTCGGCGGGCGTGGTGGGGGTGTACCGCGTGGCCGAGAAGCGGGCGCGATAACCGGGCGACCAGCCGGCTCACGCCGGCCGTTCGCCGTCCTGAGCTCCCGCCCGGATGTTAACCCTGGTTAACACTCCGGGCCGGTTCTTCCGCCCCGGCCGGAAATTCCTGTGCTAGGGTTCGAACGGTCCACCCCCTCCGCGCCGCCACCGGGGCCGCCGATGTCCGTCCGTATCGAGAGCCACGCCGAGCCCATCCCGGGCTACAAGCTGCTCGACCGCCTCGGGTCGGGCGGGTTCGGCGAGGTGTGGCGGTGCGAGGCGCCCGGCGGCATCAACAAGGCCGTCAAGGTCATCTTCGGCGACCTCCGCAGCCAGGACAACGACCTCGTCCGCTACGCCGAGCAGGAGCTCAAGGCGCTCAAGCGCGTCAAGCAAGTCCGCCACCCGTACCTGCTCGCCCTCGACCGGTACGACATCGTCGACGGCAAGCTGATGATCGTGATGGAGTTGGCCGACTGCAACCTGTGGGACCGGTTTCGCGAGTGCCGCGAGAAGGGCCACCCGGGCATCCCGCGCGACGAGCTCCTCGGCTACATGCGCGAGGCCGCCGAAGTGCTCGACCTGATGAACGACCAGTTCGGGTTACAGCACCTCGACATCAAGCCGCAGAACCTGTTCCTGCTGTACAACCACGTGAAGGTCGCCGACTTCGGGCAGGTCAAGGACTTGCAAGGGGTCATGGCCAGCGTCACCGGCGGCATCACCCCGGTGTACGCGGCCCCCGAGACGTTCGACGGCCTCGTGTCGCGGTACTGCGACCAGTACAGCCTGGCGTGCGTGTACCAGGAACTGCTGACGGGGCAGCGGCCGTTCGACGGCACCAGCATGAGCCAGCTGCTGATGCAGCACCTGCAGCTGCCGCCGGACCTGGCCCCGAGCCCACCCGCCGACCGGCCGGCGCTCCTGCGGGCGCTGGCGAAGCGGCCCGATGACCGCTGGCCGACCGTGTCCGCGTTCGTACGCGCCATCCAGGACGGCGGCGGCGGCAGCGGTGCCGTCGGCCGCGCCGCGCCGACGGCCGACTCGGCCAACGACCTCGGCCCGAAGCCCGGCTCCGGCATCCACGGCCTGGAGTTGGAGACGCCTTCCCCGCGCGGCCTGCTCGACACCGACAACCACGCCGCCCTCATCACGCCCGCCCCGCCCGAGGTCACCGGCGACGGCCCGCTGCGGCCCGCCGTCGTCATCGGCATCGGGCAGGCCGGCCTGCGGGTGGCGCAGCGGCTGCGATTCGAGCTGGCCGAGCGGTACGGCCCGGCCGAGTTCACGCCACTGGTCCGCACCCTCGCCATCGACACCGACCCGGACACGCTCGACGACGCCGAGCGGCCGCGGCCACAGGACCGGCTGGCGGCGCTGCCGGCGGACTGCATCATTCCGGCGAAGCTGAACCGGGCCAGCCACTACCTCAAGCCGCGGCTCAACGGCCGCAACCTCACCGACGGCTGGTTCGACCCGCAGCTGCTGTACCGCATTCCGCGGACGCCCCAGACGATGGGCCTCCGCCTGTTCGGCCGGCTCGCATTCATGGACCACTACCGCACCGTCATGGCGAAGCTCGGCGCCGAGCTGGAAGCCGCGCTGGCCCCGGACAGCCTGCACCTGACGGAGCAGCGCACGGGGCTCCGCCGGCGGACGAACCGGCCGCGGGTGTACGTCGTGGCCGGGGCCGGCGGCGGCACCGGCGGCGGGATGCTGCTCGACGTGGCCTACGCCGTCCGCGCGCGGCTGAAGCGGATGGGGTACGAGAGCCCGGAGCTCGTCGGCGTGCTATTCCTGCCGCCGGCCGACGCCTCGCTGGCCCCGCCGCAGGCGCTCGGCAACGCCTACGCCACGCTCACCGAGCTGAACCACTACACCCGGCCGGACACGACGTTCACCGCCCACTACGACGACCGCAGCGGGGCGGTCAAGGAGAAGGACGCGCCGTTCACCCGGGTGCTGCTCGTGCCCGGCCCGGCGGGGGCGGTGTTCAACGGCACCCGTTCCACGCCGCCGGCCACCGGCGTCGTCGGCCGCGGGGCCCTCACCCGCCCGGCGCCGGCGGGCGTCGGCACGCGAATGACGCCGCCGGGCATCGCCGTCCCCGGGGCGCGCAAGCCCGGCTCCGGGGCCACCGGCACACCCGGGTCGCGCGTCGTCCCGGTGCCGGGGTTCGGGCAGACGCCGGAACCGGCCGGGACCGCATTCAAGGCCGTCACCCAGGTCGCCGAGCTGATCCGCCTCGACCTGTTTACCCCGGTCGGTCGGACCGCCGACGCCCAGCGCGAGGCGAAGCTGGCCGGCCTGCCGCCAGGCGTCACCGTGGGCGCGTTCGGCGTCGCGGCGTTCGATTGGCCGCGTGCCGAGGTCGTGGTCCGGACGGCGGAGACGGTGTCGCGGAAGGTCCTGACGGCGTGGCTCCTGCCGAACGTGAAGCGTGCCCGCGAGGTGATCCCGACGTGGGCCGCCGCCCAGTGGACGCGGATGGAACTCGACCCGGACGCGGTGCTGGCGCGGCTCCAGGCCGCGGCTGAATCCGCGACGGGGGCGCGCACCGAAGACCTGATCGCCGCCGCGACCGAGCCGCTGGTCCCGAAGGGCTGGCTGGCCCGGCTGCCGGAGCCCGAGCGCGTCGCCGTCGCGGTGGACGGGCTGGTGAAGTTGTTCGGCCCGCCGTCGGGGCCGGCGCACCGCGTGCCGACGGCCGCCGAGGGGGCCGTGGCCGAGGCCGCGCTGGCGGTCGCCAACGAGGCGGCGCTCCACCTGCGGACGGTCGTCGCGGGCCTGGTCGAAGACCCCCAGTTCCGCCTGGCCGGGGCCGAGGAGGCGACCCGACAGTTCCTGGCGACGACGGACCGCCTCGCCGAGAAGTATTACGCCGAGGCCGCCGCCGCCGACCTGAAGGCGACCGCCGCCTACGAGTGCCTCGTGCAGTACACGCACTTTCAGAAGGGGATGCGCAAGCCGGCCGCGGCCGAGATCGCGGACGCGCTGCGGCTGTTCCCCCGCGCCCGCTACCAGGGCGTGCTGCACCGCACGCTGGCCCGGCTGTACCAGACGGTGCGCGACCCGCTGGAGGCGCAGCTGGCCGACGTCTCCGGCTGCCGCGAACGGCTGGCCGAAGTGGCGGGGCCGGTCGGGCCGGCGGCGGCGGACTTCATCCCCGGCCCGCGCCGGCTGATGCCGCCCGGGTGCCTCGGCGTCGACGACGCGGTGGCCCGGTTCGAGGGCGTGCTGACCGACGCCGACCAGGCGGCCATCGACGCCCGGGTGCAGGCGCTGCTGGAGCCGGAGCACGGCGGCCTGTTCCAGGCGTGCTTCTCGTCGTCGGCCGGCCCCGAGGGCGTGGTCGCGGCGGTGCGCGAGGAGGCGCGGTCGTACCTCGACGCGCGGCTCGGCGACGTCGACATGGGGGCGATGTTCGCGGAGCGGTTCCGCAGCCGGCAGAGCGCCGAGGCCGCGGTCGGCCACGCCTTCGCGGAGGCGGAACCGGAGTGGGTCGGCGGCGGCCCGTGGACCGGCACGGAAGTCACGGTGCTGGCGGTGCCGGACGGCGTGGCCGGCGCCCCGGTGCGGGAGCTGGCGGCGCGGGCGATCCCCGTCGCGGGGCTGCCGACGGCCGACAGCCGCGACGACGTGACCATCTACCGCGAGTACCCCGCGGTGCCGCTGTCGGCGGTGCCGCACCTGGGGCCGGCGGGTTCGACGGCGTACCAGAACCTGCCCGAGTCGAACCAGTGCAGCCTCCACAGCCGGCTCGACGTGACGGCGTGGACGGGGGTGGACGACTGACCGTTCCGCCGCCCGCGGCGGCGCCCGCCGGCACACCGTTCGCTACAATCGCGCCACGCACCGGTGCGTGGGGAGGAGCGAATGGGCCGCATCTGGGACGTGGTCCGCCGCATCGCCACCGGCGACAACTCCCCGCCGCCGGACCTCGACGCCACCCTCACGCAACTCCGCGCCCGCACCCCCGCCCCCGTCTTCTGGCTCCTGGGCAAAACCCAGTCCGGCAAGACCAGCATCACCCGCTTCCTCACCGGCGCCGACGACGCCGTCATCGGCAGCGGCTACCGCCCGTGCACCAAGACCTCGCGCAAGTTCCAGTTCCCCACGCCCGACGCCCCGCTGATGGAGTTCCTCGACACCCGCGGCGTCGACGAACCCGGCTACGACCCGGCCGAGGACGTCGCCGCGTTCGACCCCGTGGCCCACGTCGTCGTCGTCACCGCGAAGGCCACCGACTTCGCGCAGGGGAACGTCCGCGCGGGGCTGGAGCCGATCCGCCGGGCGAACCCGTCGCGGCCCGTGATCCTGTGCGTGACGTGCCTGAACGAGGCGATCCCGCGGCAGCCGCACCCGCCGTACGGGAAGTGGGAGGAGTACGAGCCGCTGCGGCGGGCCATCGAGGAGCACACGCGGGCGTTCGCCGGGCTGTTCGACGTGTGCGTGCCGATCGACCTGACCCGGCCCGACGACGGCTTCCCCGAGCCGAACTACGGCGGCGAGGCACTGAAGGCGGCGCTGCTCGCGTCGCTGCCGGGGGCGTACCGGCAGACGCTGGTACAGTTGAAGGAAGCGACGGACGCGCTGAAGGACGTTCACCTCCGCCACGCGGTGCCGGTTATCCTGGGCTACGCCTCGATGGCGGCCAGCGCCGGGGCGGTGCCGGTGCCGTTCCTCGACCTGCTCATCATCCCGGGCATCCAGAGCCGGATGGTGACGCACCTGGCGGCCATGTACGGCCAGCCAATGACGCCGGAGCGGTACAAGGAGGTGGCCGCGTCACTGGGGGCGGGGCTGGTGGCCCGGCAGGCGGTGCGCGAGATCACGAAGCTGATCCCGTACGTGGGGTCGGTGGCCGGCGCGGCGGTGGCGTGGGCCAGCACGTACGCCCTGGGGCGGGCCTTCTGCTACTACTACCAGGCGGTGTGCGAGGGGCACGTCCCCGACACGCAGACGCTGCGGCGGGTGTACCACGAGCAGTACAGCGCCGCGGAAGGGACGTGGCGCTCGGACCAGGTGAAACGAACCCCGTGAAGGGGTGAAGGGGTGAAGGGGTGAAGGGGTGACGAAAGCCGCTCGGTCGTCACCCCTTCACCCCTTCACCCCTTCACCCCTTCGCGGCGCTCCCGGTGCAATCGGAGGGTGCCCGTGACGAAAGTGCGCCTGGCCACACTCGCCGCGTTGTTCTTCGCCCCCTGGCTGTTCCTTGTCGGCGTCGGCGGCTACCACCTGTGGGACCGCGGCTGGTGGTTCTGGGCGTGGTGGCCCATGTGCCTCAGCTTCGGGCTGGCGTACTTCCTCGCCTACCGCTGGACCCGCGGCCGCGGTCTGCTGCCCGACACCGACCAGCCGCCGCCGAACTACTGGACCGACCGCGACAAGGCCGCCTGGGAGCTGGTCCAGGCCAAGGCCAGGGCGTACGCCGCCGTCAGCGCCGACCAGCTCGGCGACCCGCGGCACTACACCGAGATCGCGCTCGACCTGTCGGAGAAGGTGTCCGCGATCTACGCCCCCGGCAGCGCCACGCCGATCGACCACCTCACGATTCCCGAAATCCTCGCGTGCGTCGAGCTGGCCGCGGCCGACCTCGACGAACTGGTGCGGAAGTACCTGCCCGGCAGCCACATGCTCCGCGTCCGCGACTACCAGCGCGCCCGCCAGGCCGCCGACTGGTACCGCACCGGGCAGAACGTCTACTGGGCCGGCTCGACGCTCCTCAACCCGGTCGAGGGCGGCCTCCGCTGGCTCGCCACCCGCTACGGCCTCGGCAACCTCGTGGACCGCCTCCAGGGGAACGTGCTGCTGTGGGTCCACACCGCGTTCGTCCACCAGCTCGGGCACTACCTCGTCGAGATGAACAGCGGCCGCCTCAAGGTCGGCGTGAAGCGCTACCGCGAACTCATCGCCGCGCACCTGGCGCCGCCGATGCAGGCCGACCTCGCCCCGCCCGACGCCCCGGAACAACCCGCACCGACGACGACGCCCCCGGCCGCCACGCGCACCGGCATCGCCGTGTTGGGACCGGTGAAGGCGGGGAAGTCGAGCCTCGTGAACGCGCTGCTCGGCCAGCAGGCCGCGACGGTGGACACGCTCCCCGTGCCGCACGTCGGCGTGCGCTACAACCTGTCGCTGAACGGCACCTCGCCCGTCACCATTCTCGACACGGCCGGCTACGGCCAGGACGGCGCGAACGAGGCCGAGTTCGCCGCGGCCACGAAGGCGAGCACCGAGGCCGACCTGATCCTGTTCGTGACGCCGGCGACGAACCCCGGCCGCCGCGCCGACGTGGACCTACTGGACCGGCTGAAGGCGTGGTTTGCGGAGCGGCCGCAGTTGAAGCTGCCGCCGGTGATCGCGGTGGTGAACCAGATCGACCTGCTGAGCCCGAAGGCCGAGTGGGCGCCGCCGTACAACTGGCCGACCGGCACCCGGCCGAAGGAAGTGACGATCCGCGACTGCGTGGCCGCGGTGCGGGAGCAGTTGGGGAGCCGGGTGATCGCCGTGGTGCCGGTCTGCGCCCGCGGCGGCGACGCCTTCGGCATCAAGGAGGGGCTGGTGCCGGCGGTGGCGGCACAGCTGGACGACGCCCGCGGCGCCGCCGTGCTGCGGGCGTTCCACGCCGAGGCGGAAGCCGACCAGTGGAAGCGCGTCGGCGCCCAGGTGCTCGAAGGCGGAAAGAAGGCGCTGGGGATTCTGTGGGGGAACCTGAAGAAGTAGGGGAGTCGTTGGGAGTCTGCGGGAGTGGAGGAGTTCGAACCCCGATTTCACTCCTCCACTCCCGCAGACTCCCAACGACTCCTCAACTGCCTCTCGCCCGCCGCACGAGCGGCCCCTTGACCGGGTCCGGGAGGAATTTGGACAGGTCGCCGCCGAGCGCCGCGATCTGCCGCAGCAGCGAGCTGCTGACGTGGCTGAACTCCTCCTTGGCCATCAGGAACACCGTCTCCACGCCGGGGTCGAGGTTCAGGTTCATCAGCGACATCGTGAACTCGTACTCCATGTCGGACAGGGTGCGCAGGCCGCGGATCATCACCCCGGCCCCGAGCCCGCGGACGAACTGCACGGCCAGCCCGGTGAACGCCTTCACCTCCACGTTCCCGAACGGCGCCGCCACCTCCTCCAGCAGCCGCACCCGCTCCTCGATCGAGAACAGCGTCGTCTTCTCAGGGTTGATGCCGACGCCGACGACGAGCCGGTCGTACAGCCGGCTGCCGCGCGCGATGATGTCGAGGTGGCCGAGGTGAACGGGGTCGAACGTGCCCGTGTAGACCGCGACCCTTGAGCTTAACGGGTTTGACATCGCTTCCCCCGTGGCGGAATGACCAATTTCCAAGGACCCACCAATGACCAAGGACAGAACTCACTGTCTTCTTTGGTCATTGGTGGGTCATTGGTCCTTGGTCATTCCGCGGACCGCGGCGACGAACCGATCGATCTCGCCTTCATTGTTGTAACCGTGCGGGCTGACCCGCACGCGGCCGGCTCGGGCGTTCACGATCACGCCGGCCGCCCGGCACGCCGCTACAACCGCTTCCGCCGGCACGCCCGGCACCGTCAGCGACACGATCCCCGACGCCTCCCCCGGCCGCCGGCTCGAATACACGTCCCATCCCGCCGCAGTCGCCTTCTCGCTTAGGTAGTCGGTCAGCTCCAGCACTCGCGCCTGAAGGGCCGGGACGCCCGCGTTCAGCAACAGCTCCAGGCTGGCGCCGAAGGCGGTGATGCCGGGGACGTTCAGCGCCCCGCCCTCCCACCGGCCGGCGTGCGGCTTCAGCGTGAAGTCGATCGTGCTGAACTCCAGCGGCCGCGCCACGCTGAACGCCCCCACGCCGATCGGGTGGAGCCGGTCCACCCACTCGCGCCGCACGTAGCCGAAGCCGGCGCCCTCGGGGCCGAGCATCCACTTGTGGCCGTCGGCCGCGAGCGCGTCAATGGGCGAGCGCTGCACGTCGATGGGGAACGCGCCGAGCGCCTGGATGGCGTCCACGAAAAAGAACACGCCGCGCTCGCGGCACAGCTCGCCGAGCGCGTCCAGGTCGGCGCGGAAGCCGGTGGCGAACTGCACCGCCGACACCGCCAACAGGCGCGTCCGGCCGTCCACCGCCGCGCGCAGGTCGTCGGGCAGCACCCGACCGGCGCGCGTGGGCACGCGGCGGGCCTCGACGCCGCGGCCGGCGAGGTTCAGCCACGGGTACTGGTTCGCCGGGTACTCGTCGGCCGGGAAGACGACGTTGTCGCCGCTCCGCCACGGGAAGCCTTCCGCGATCACGCCGATGCCGTGCGTGGTGCTGGGGACGAAGAACACGTCGTCGGCGCTCGGGGCGTTGACAAGCCGGCGGGCGAGCTCGCGCACCTCGCGGACGCGGTGCGTCCAGTCGCGGACGGCAGCGATGCCGTTCGCGGCGAGGCTGGCGCCATACTCGTGCAGCGCCGCGACCGCCACGTCCGGCAGCGGCGCGACGGCGGCGTGGTCGAGGAACGCCCAGTGCCCGGTGACCGGGAAGTGCGAGCGGAACGCGGCCCGGTCCATCATCCCCTCCCGTGACGTACAATCGCAGCGTACCCCGCCGCGGCCGAGGTGTCATCGTGTTCTGCGAGCCCGACCGCACCGGCTACGACCTGAACTTCCGCCTGTTCGGGTTCCCGGTCCGCGTCCACCCGTTCTTCTGGCTGTGCACCCTCATCTTCGGCGAGAGCGCGTGGAACCCCGACCGGCCCGAGTTCCTCCTCGGCTGGATGGCGGTCGCGTTCGTGTCCTTCCTCGTCCACGAGCTCGGCCACGCCGTCGCCTTCCGCGCGTGCGGCGTCGGATCGCACGTGGTGCTGTACGCCCTCGGCGGGCTGGCCGTGCCGTGGGACCACGTGAATGGCCGGGGCAAGCGCGTCGCCGTGTCGCTGGCCGGCCCGGGGGCGGGCTTCGTGCTGGCGGGGCTGGTGTGGGCGTCGAACCAGGCGACGCCGTGGGCCGGGGCCAGCCTGTTCACGGCGTTCCTGTACACGCAGCTGCTGTGGATCAACATCGTGTGGGGCGTGGTGAACCTGCTGCCGGTGTTCCCGCTCGACGGCGGCCGGGTGTCGCAGGAGGTGTGCGTGGGCCTGCTCGGCCGCCGCGGCATTCGGGTGGCGCTACAACTGTCGGTCGGAACGGCCGGCGCGGTGGCCGTGTACAGCCTGCTGTGTCTGACCGCGTTTGCGCCGCTGATGGCGGTGTTGGCCGACGCCCCGTGGTGGGTACCGGTCGGCGGCCTGTGGACGCTCGTGCTGTTCGGCGTGCTGGCGCACCAGAGCTACCAGCTCCTCCAGCAGCTGAGCTGGACCGAGAGCCACTGGGAGCAATAAGAAAGGATGAAGGATGAAGGATGAAGGATGAATCCGAGTCGGCGGCCGCCGGCGTCTTGATTCATCCTTCATCCTTCATCCTTCATCCTTGAGTCCAAGATGCCCCACCTGCCGCCGTTCGACGCCTTCGCCGACTTCGCCCGCGGGCACACCGTCGTGCCCGTCTACCGCCGCCTCACGGCCGACGCCCTCACCCCGGTGTCGGCGTTCCGCCGCATCGACGACGGCGACCGGGCGTTCCTGTTCGAGAGCGTCGTCGGCGGCGAGCGGATCGGCCGGTACAGCTTCCTCGGCGCCGGCCCGTTCCGAGTGTTCGAGGCGGCGGGGACGAAGACCCGCACCCGCGACGAAGCGGGGGCGTGGACCGAGGCCGACGCCGCCGACCCGCTGGCGGTGCTGGAGGAGCAGATCGCGGCGTTCCGCGCCCCGCACCTGCTGGGCCTGCCGCGGTTCTGCGGCGGCGCCGTCGGGTACGCCGGGTACGACACCGTCCGCTACGTCGAGCGGCTGCCGAACGCCCCGCCCGACGACCGCGGCCTGCCCGACCTGTCGTTCGCGTTCTTCGACCGCATGGTCATCTTCGACCACGTCGCCAAGACGATTCTGGTCGTGGCCCACGCCCGCGGCGACAGCCGCGCCGCCTACGACGCGGCGTGCGCGGCCGTGGACAAGCTCGTGGAGCAGCTGTCGCGGCCGGGCAAGGAACCGTCGCTGACGGACATCAACCCCACGAAGAAGGCCGACCGCCCGCGCGCGGTGGCGGACCGTGTCGAAAGCAACTTCACCCGCGCCGCCTTCGAGGGGGTCGTCTCGAAGGCGCGGGAGTACATCAACGCCGGCGACATCTTCCAGGTGGTGCTCAGCCAGCGGTTCCGGGCCGAGACGACGGCCGACCCGTTCGACATCTACCGGGCGCTGCGGGTGGTGAACCCGTCGCCGTTCATGTTCTTCGTCCGCGCCGGCGGCTGCACGCTGGTCGGGGCGTCGCCCGAAATCATGTGCCGGGTGGACGGCGGCGAGATCACCAACCGCCCGCTCGCCGGCACCCGCGCCCGCGGCGCCACCCCCGACGAGGACAAGCAGCTGGCCGACGAGCTCCTCGCCGACCCGAAGGAGCGCGCCGAGCACATCATGCTCGTGGACCTTGCGCGAAATGATGTGGGGCGCGTAGCGACGATCGGCAGCGTCAAGATTTCCGACCTGCTGACGGTCGAGCGGTACAGCCACGTCATGCACCTCTCCAGCACCGTGACGGGGAAGCTGCGCGACGGGCTGACGGCGTTCGACGCGCTACGGGCGAGCCTCCCCGCGGGGACGCTGAGCGGGGCGCCGAAGGTGCGGGCGATGGAGGTGATCGACGAGCTGGAGCCGCACCGCCGCGGCCCCTACGGCGGCGCCGTCGGCTACGTCGATTTCAGCGGCAACATGGACACGTGCATCGCGCTGCGGACGATGGTGATCCGCGGCACCACGTGCGACGTGCAGGCGGGCGCCGGCGTGGTCGCGGACAGCGTGCCGGCCGCGGAGTACCAGGAGACGGTGAACAAGGCGATGAGCCTGCTGCGGGCGCTGGAAGTCGCCGAGACGCAGTTGTAACGGCCGGGTCGCCCGCGCGGTGTCTGTGTTGTTCCGAAACCCCTACCGGAGCCTCCCCGTGCGCCTCCTCGCCCTCGTCCCCGTCGCGCTGCTCGCCGCGCTCGCCCCGGCGCAGCCGCGCTACACGCCCAAGTCCGACCCCGCCCGGCTCGAGCGCATCAAGAAGTCGCCCATGCCGAAGGTCACCCAGCCGATCCTTTACAACACGCCCGAGGCCGACGCCGTCTGCGCGGCTCTCGAGGTGTTCCCGCCGGACAATCCGTGGAACACCCTCGTCACCGACTGGCCGGTCCACCCGCGATCGAAGCAGATCATCGCCACCGTCGGCGCCGAGAAGCCGCTGCGGGCGAACCCGGACATGGCGTTCGTGATCGTGCCGCCGAACCAGAAGAAGGTGCCGCTCCTGTCGCTGGAGTACAAGGACGAGAGCGACCCCGGCCCGTACCCGATCCCGGACAACATGCCGCTCGAGGGCTGGCCGGCGGGCTACACCCGCGACCGCAACCTGAACGTTACGCTCCGCGACGTGCAGGAGAACAAGCTGAAGGAGGAGGGCGACCGGCACGCGATCGTCGTGGACCCGGTCAACCGCAAGCTGTACGAGTTCTACATCGCGGAGCGCTCCGCCGCGGGGTGGAAGGCGGCGCAGGCGTCGGTCTTCGACCTGCGCTCGAACAAGCTCCGCCCCGACACGTGGACCAGCGCCGACGCCGCGGGGCTGCCGATCTTCCCCGCCATCATCCGGCACGACGAACTCGAGCGCGGCGTGATCGACCACGCGCTGCGGGTCACGGTGCGGCGCTCGAAGCGGGCGTACGTCTACCCGGCGACGCACTTCGCCAGCCGGCTCACGGACGCCGACCTGCCGCGGATGGGCGAGCGGTTCCGGCTGCGGCAGGACTTCGACACGTCGGGGTTCTCGCGGAACGTGCGGACGGTGTTGGAGGCGCTGAAGCGCTACGGGATGTTCATGGCCGACAACGGCATCGAGTGGGGCATGAGCAGCACCGCCGACGACCGCGTGCCGGTGATGCACGACGAGCTGCGGCGGGTGAAGGGGTCGGACTTCGAGGTGGTCGTCGCGCCGCCGGGGTACTCTCCCCCGAAATGACCAATTCCCAATGCCCCACCAATGACCAAGGAAGTACAGCGGCTTCTTCCTTGGTCATTGGAGGGCATTGGGAATTGGTCGTTGGGGGTGTCACCGCCTGAGCAGCCTCCACGCCAGGAACGCGCCGCAGGTTCCGACCGTGATGTTCGCCAGCCAGCAGCCGAGCCACAGCGGCAGCTTGCCGTCCTTGCCCATGTTCGAGCCGGCCAGCAGCAGCGGGTAGTACACCAGGATCGTCGGCAGGAAGCAGATCACGAACGTGCTCAGGTAGTCGGCCCGGTTCGCCCACAACCCCACCGGGCAGCCGATCAGCGCGAACACCAGGCAGCCCACGGCCAGCGCCGGCCGCATGTAGTACTCGGCCTCCACGTTCCGCGCCTGCCGCTTGATCCCGTCGGCCTGCGACATCAGGTTCAGCCGGTGCTGCACGGCCAGCTGGGCGGCGGCCCCGTCGGCCGGCACCGGCGCCCGCCCGGCCGCGGCGACGGCCGCCAGCTTCTCCTCGCGCAGCCGCTCCAGCTCGGCGACGCGCGGGCCGAGCTCCTCCCACGTCAGCGCCCCGGGCCGGGTGCGGGCGTCGGCCGGGTTGAGGAAGTCCGGCAACTGCAGGGCGTACGGCGTCGTCGAGGTGTTGGTCCCCTGGATGCTCGGGTTGTTGTAAACGAAGCGGTCCGGGTCGATGTACAGGAGGTTGTTCTCCACGTCGACGCGGAGCTGGGCCTCGCGCGCCCGCACCACCAGGTCGTACCCGCCGTAGGTCTCGACGCCCTTGCCGTCGGTCACCTTGACGCGCCGCTTCAGCACCACGTCGATGAGCCGGCGGCCCTGCACGTCGCGCACGAACAGCACGTACGGGAACGTCGGGTGCCGCAGGCAGCGGTCGCGGCGGAGGGTGTTGTACACCACCTCCTCGGGGTCGCGCAGCGCCTCCTCCTGGAGCCGCTGCTGCGTCTGCGGGATGACCGCGTAGTACAGCGCCCCCGTCGTCGCCGCCGTGATGACCCCCAGGGTCAGCGCCGGTTTAAGGATGGTGGACAGGTGGACGCCGGCGGCCTTGAGGGCGACGACCTCGTTGTCGTGGGCGAGCCGGCCGTACACCACGCAGGCGGCGAACAGGGTGGTGGCGGGGATCGTGTACGGCAGCGTGCTGGGGACGAACAGCGGGATGATGGCGACGATCTGCGCCGGCCCGAGGCCGAGCTGGGCGGCCTGCTGGACGAGGCCGGCGAGGAGGAACAGGCCGGTGAGGCCGCCGAGCGCGAGCAGGAACACCCGCACCAGCTCGGCGAAGATCGTACGGTTCAGGGTCGAGCCGAACATGGCGCCTCGGGTATTGGCGAACGGCCGGCGTCAGCCGGCTGGTGGCGACACGGTCGCCTGTGGGGTCATCCCCTAACCGGTCGGCGCAACGACCCGCCGGCTGACGCCGGCCGTTCGCCGGGCTACGGGCTACCCGGCCGCGCCTCGCGCAGCCGCCGCAGCCGCTCCACGATCAGCCGCGCCGGCTCCGTCACCACCGGCACCGGCTCGGGGCGGTAGCGGAACTCGCCGCCGTTCTCCTTCGTCATCCGGATCACGAACAGATTCCGGCTCAGGAACGCCGACAGGTCGCCGACCGGCGTGTTCACCAGCCGGGCGAGGATCTGCGAGCCCAGCGTGTAGAACTCGAACTTCACGTTGTCGCCGGTCAGGTCCAGCTCGCCGGACCCGCCGACGCACAGCGCCTTGCCGATCAGGTCGAGCTGGTCCACGTACACCTTGTCGTCCTTGAGGCGGAACGCGGCGTGCCCCTCCTCGAACGCGGTGCGGTCCGGCGTCTGCAGCTTCAACACCTTCATCAGGTCCAGCAGGACCGGCAGGTTGTACATCCGGCCCGTCGGCACGTCGAGCCGGCCGCTCCCCTCCTGGCTCCACCGGCCGGTCCGCGGGTCGTAGCGGTTGAACACGCGCACCTGCGCCTGCGCCAGCCCCTTCAGGTCGGCGTCGGAGCCGAGACGGTAGTGGCGGGCGACCTCTTCGAGCTGCACGTCGGTGGCCGTCAGCCACAGGTCGTAGCGGACCGGGTCGGTCATCACCACGCGGGCCTCGCCGCCGACGGTGCCGTGGAACAGGCCGCCGGTCAGGTTCTGGAACTCGGCCGTCGGCGGCAGGAAGTGCCCGGGCCGGGCCGGGTCCGGCTGCTGCGGCGGCACGCTGACGCGCCCCTGCACCGCGGTCAGCGGCTGCCGCGCCACCACGGCGCGGTCGAGGTAAATGTTGCCGCGGACGAGGCCGACGTGCGTGCCCTCGTAGCGGCCGCGGCAGGCCACCGCGCCGTACACCTCGTCCCAGCCGACGCCCGTGTCGAACGCGGCCCCGGTGAGGCGGAGCTCGGCGTCCCAGTACACGACCGGGTCGGGCGCCGGCGGCGGGGTCAGCGGCGACGCCGCGACCGGCGGCGCCTGGCCGCGCGCGGCGGACACCGGCGTCGGCTCGTCGGGCGGCGTCAGCACGACGAGGTGCTTGACCTCCAGGTCGGCCCGGCCGCGCAGCTTCAGGCCCTCCACGCCGTCGCGCAGCGACCCCGGCAGCGCCTTCAGCAGCGCCTCGTCGGCGACGACGTTCTTGGCCTCCAGCTTGCCGAGGTTCGCCCACACCACGCCCTGCGGGTAGAAGCGGACCTCGCCGGCTTCGAGCTTCAAGCGCGTCTCGCTGTGCCGGGCCGCGAGGTGGGCCAGGTCCACCCGGCCGCCGCGGTACTGGAGCCACCCCGACAGGTCGGTCAGCTCGTAGGGGAAGAACGCCGGCGTGACGGTGGGGCCGTAGAAGTTGAACGTCAGGTTCAGGTCGCTGGCCGGGTTGAACGTCGGCTCGTCGGCCTTCGGCCGCGGCGCGCCGGGCGGCCGGGCGCGGTCCAGCACCTCCACGTCGGCCGAGAACGCCAGCGCGCCGCGCGGGCTGAGGCTCTTCCAGATGTCGCCCAGCTTCAGGGCGTCGAGGGCGCCCCGCAGGTCGTCGTCGAGCGGGCACCCGTTGCCGCCGAGGTGGAGTTCGAGCCGGCGGTCGGCGGTGCCGGGCACGGTGCGGCGCGAGCCGTGCATCCACACGTTGCCGCCGCCGTGCGTGGCCGTGAACCCGTCGAACACCAGCTCGCCGCGGTCCGGCGGCGGCGCGGCCCCGGGCCGCGGCTCGACCGCGGCCACCCGCGCCACCACCTTCCCCTTCACCTTCTCGAACCGGTACGGGAAGCGGGTGTAGTGGATGGTGCCGTCGGCCACCTCGACGCGGATCTCCGTCTCGGCGAGGTTCACGCCCGGCTTCTGGGTGATGTCGGCGGTGAAGGTGGCCCGGCCGGCGGGGCGGAACTGACGGAGCAGGTCGGGGTACTCGTCGGGGAACGCGCCGATGATGCGGTCGTCGATGGGGACGTTCGTGCCGGCGACGCGGAGGGTGACCGCCGGGTCGGGGCCGCGGCCGTACACCTGGCCTTTCACGGTGACCGCCGCGTCGTTGGCCGCCTTGCCGCGCACGTCCACCGCCAGGGTCGGCTCGCCGCCGGGGGTGATGCTCTTCTTGATGCTCCCCTCGACGCCGGCGATCGGGTAGGGGAACTTCTCGTACCGGGCGGTGACGCCGCGCGGCCGCACCTCGTACTCGCGCTTCCAGCCGGGGCCGGCCTCGCGGACGAACTTGTAGCCGATGTCCACGGTGCCGGCGGGGGCGAACATCTTCTTCGTCTTCGCCCCGGCCTCGCCGAGCCGGGCGAACAGGTCGTCGGTCAGCGGCACGCCGGCGACGGTCACGTCGGCCCGCTGCACGTGCTCCTCGAACGCCGCGAGTGGGTCGTCCGCCGCCACCGGGGTCGCGCCCCCCTCGCGGGTCTCCAGCGCGACGCGGACGTGGGCCGGGCCGACCTTCGCGGTCGCGTCCTCGACCTTCACCCGGCCGTCGACGCTCCGCACCTTCACGCCGATTTTCTCGACCGGCCACGGCACGTCGGGGTGCTCGAGCCGGCCGTCCTTGATGGACACTTCCACGTCGTGGTGCCACGCCGGCGTGGCGCCGGGGGTGTACCGCAGCTCGCCCTTGACGGCGGCGGTGGCGGTGAGCTTCTGGAGGTGCGGCGCCACGACCGGGGCGACGCGCTCGGCCACGGCCGCGGCCAGGTCGCCGAGCGGCAGCGCCTTCAGGTCGAGGTCGACCTTCACCTCGCGGTTGATGCGGTTGAGCCGGGCCTTCACCTCGACCGGGCCGAACAGGTCGGCGTCGCCCTGGGCGTGCAGCGTCAGGATCGACACGTGCTCGTTCTGGAGGAACAGCTGCGCCCCGCTCAGCCGCACCGCCGGCAGCGCCTCGGGCGACCGGTCCGTCACCGTCACGGTCGCGCCCTTGGCCACGAACGACGGCACCGGCCGGTCGGCGGGGCCGGGGCGCACCAGGTCGGCGACGTTCCACTTGCCGTCGGGGCCGCGCTCGAGGCGGAGGGTGGGGTTCTCCAGCTCGATCTTGCGGATGACGAGCCGGCCGCGGTTCAACTGCTCCTTGTCGTGGAACAGCACGGCACTGGGGACGACGAGGAGCGGCTGGTCGGGCGGGTCGCCGCGGCGGACCAGGGCGAGGTCGCGGACGGCGATGCCGCCGAGGATGCGCATCCGGGCGGAGCCGACGGACGCGTCGACGCCGTCGAGTTGCTCGTGGAGGGCGGCGAGGACTTGTTCGCGGACGCGCTCGGGGCTGACCCAGGTGCTGGCGAACCAGGCGGCGCCGCCCATGGCCGCGACGGCGGCCAGGATGAGCCCGCGAATCAGCCCGCTCCGCACGGCAGCCCGCATACCCGCCCCGGTGGCCCGTCCCCGCCCGTCGGGGCGGAGGGGGTGCGGGTATACCGGCGGCCGCGGCGCGAGTCTAGGTGAAGTGCGGAGTGCGGAGCGCGGCTCGGGCCTCCGGGTCTGACGGGGATTCCTGGCAGCACAGAACGGGGAGGTGGGTGAACGTCACAGAACGGGAGCCGGTGTCTGGTTCCGTCTTTCCGCGTTCCGCATTCGCGTGCTAGAATCCCCTCCCCACCCAACGCCCCCACGCCCCCACCGCCGCCATGAAAGCGCTGATTCTGGTTACCGACGGGTTCGAGGATTTGACGCTGTTCCTGCCGTGGTACCGCCTCCGCGAGGAGGGGTTCACGGTCCGCCTGGCGTCCCCCTTCATGCACGGCCTCACCGGCCTCCACGGCTACCGCGTCGAGCCGGACGAGCGCATCCACGAGGTCAACCCCGCCGAGTACGACGCGGTCGTCATCCCCGACGGGCCGTGCGTCGAGAAGCTGCGGCAGCGCGAGGCCGCCGTGGACGTGATCCGCACGTTCGTGTCCGACGGGTCGAGCCGGGTGGCGGCGATCGGTCACGGGCCGCAGTTGCTCATCAGCGGCGGCGTCCTCGACGGCCGGGTGGTGACGTGCGACCCCGGCATCCGGGACGACGTGCGCGCCGCCGGGGCCGTGTACCGCGACGAGGCCGTGGTGCGCGACGGCAACCTGATCACGGCGCGCGGGGCCGACGACCTGCCACGGTTCTGCCGCGAGTTCGTGCGGGCGCTGGCGGCGCGGGTGTGAACAGTCTGCGGGAGTCGTTGGGAGTCTGCGGGAGTGGAGGAGTGCGGACGGGGTCTTACTCCTCGACTCCCGCAGACTCCCACCGACTCCCGATTTTGCAGGCCAATTCTGGCCGCAATTTCTTTAGCCAACGGACGCGGGATCGGGGGCGCTGGTTCGCAATGAAGGTCACGGACAGGAATAAGTTTGTCGAGATCGACCAGTCCTATCAGGGCTGCGCCGCGACCTTGAAAACACCGGGACTTGTTGCAGCTGCAACGGCTTTTGCCAGCAACATGCATCGGGTGTGGTGCATGGATATGTACGGCATCGAATTAGTACGGCACTGGTCAGACGCTAACCACGTATTCCAACAGGCGAATATACGGGTCGCCGGTCATCCGCGTCCCGACCTTAACAGTGAATTGCCGGCCGACTTTTTCGACAAGCAATCTGCGGCGGCGCTGGAAATCCAAGCGGAGTTGGATAAGCGCAGAGCTGACAACCCCGACGAACTAAAGTTTGCTCAGCTTATGGCTTGGGTGTCTGCGGATACTACAACCAAGTTGAACCCCGCCGCGCAGACGGCCGCCGACGCCATTTTGGACGCGAGGCTCACCGGCACTTGGACGGCTTTCGAGGTCTTGGCCGGAGACCTCTGGGCGGACGCCATCAACTGCCATCCGAATGGCCTCTCGGAACTGAAGGGTAAGAAGAGGGGCACGGTAAAGGGAAACGACGACTCGAATTCCTTAGACGGGCTGGGCGTGGGAGCGGACGATGACGAGGGGAAAACGGTGCCTCTGAAGTTGATTCAGAAGTACAAATTCAACCTCGCGGCACACATGGGGACCATCCTCCGCGCGAAGCTAAGTTTCGATTCATTGGTCCGCGTCCGAGATGCGTACCGGAGGGCGTTTTACGACGACTACCGGGACGTAGACGCGGCAATCAACGACGACGCCATCGACAAACTCTTCTTGGTTCGCAACCTCATCGTCCACAAGGCTGGGATCGTGGACGAAATGTTCGCACGACGCACGCGGAGCGTGCCCGAATTCGCCGGCTTGGAAATCGACAAGCCCTTCCCTCGCGACGAGAGCAAGGCCATCGCCTTGATCGATCCGGTAATCCGCAGTTCTGTGCGTCTGATATCAGCCGTGGATGACTGGATCGCTAACCACGCGGATTGACCATGAACTCGTCTGACGGCCTGCCGTCCCTCGAGGCCCCGCGTCACCAGTGCGACGGGACGGGGCTGGAGTACTGGGCGGAAACACCCCGGGACACCGATGCCGGAAGTGCGACGGTGCTGGCAGAGTCGCCACCCCGTTCGGGAACCGCGAGTGGGAGTTCGTCCGGCGGCGCCTACGCGCGGATCGGCCGGGATATTATGGGCAGGACGAGCGGGATAATCGGCAGGATGGGTTCGGTGTGCAAAGATACGACTCCCGACGACTCGAAACTCGCCCCTCCCGCGCCGGGTACAATGTCCCGACCGCCGCCGCCCGGCGGCCCGTTCCCGCCGCGAAAGGATACCCGCCGCCATGACCCGCCTGGTCCGCCCCGCCCTGGGGCTCGCCGTTGCCGCCGTCCTCTCCGCCGGCCCCACCCGGGCCGCCGACCCGCACCCGCTCCTGCCGACCGACGCCGACGTCGTCATGTCCGTGAACCTCCGGCAGACGCTGGAGTCGGACATCGTCAAGAAGTACGCGCTCGACGCCCTCAAGGCGCAGCTCAAGGAGAACGACGCCCAGAAGCTCCTCCGCGACCTCGGCCTCGACCCGCTCAAGGACCTCGACCGCGTCGTCGTCGGCGCGTCGGGCAAGGACGAGACCGACCTCAAGTACCTGGTCATCGTCACCGGCACGTTCGACCCCGAGAAGCTGTACAAGGCCGCCGAGGCGCAGAGCCGCCAGGACGCCGACCACTTCGCGCTGGTGAAGGACGGCAAGGACGTGATGTTCAAGTACACTCCGGACAACGGCAACCCCACCTACGGCACCGTCGTCGACGACAAGACCATCGTCCTGGCCGGCGACAAGAAGGGGATCAGCACCGCGCTGGCGACGCCGAACAAGGGGAAGGCCGACCTGGGCCGCGAGATGAACACCCTGGTGAAGGGGATGGACGACAAGGCCACGGTGTGGGCGGTGGCGCTGACGAACGGCCGGCTGGACAAGGTGAAGCTGAAGGGGCCGGGCGCCAACCCCGGCATCCAGTCTCAGCTCGCCAACCTCCAGAGCCTCAGCACGGTGATCCGCGTCGAGAAGGACGTGAACCTCAACATCACCCTGGGGATGAAGGACGACGACGCGGCCGCGGAGACCGGCAAGACGGTCGGCGAGCTGCTCCAGACGGTGCGCGGGGCGCTACCCTTCCTGGCCGCCAACGAGCCGAAGCTGAAGCCGCTGGTGGAGCCGGCGAAGTCGCTCAAGAGCGAGGTGAAGGACCGCAACGTGGTCATCACCGCGAAGATGGCCGGCACCGTCATCGGCGACCTCATCGCGCCGGGCAAGGTGGATTGACTTTTCCCCGCTTGCGGCGATGCATCGCCGCAAGCGGCGTCAGAACGGCCGCCGCGCCCGAGCCAGCTCGACGGCCCGGGTGGTGAGGTGGTACTTCGTGCGGGCGTTCACCCGCTCCCACGCCGGCACCGACCGCGGGGCCGCGAACGCCCGCCCGTACTCCGCCATCACCGCCGCGAAGTGCTCCTCGTGCCCCGTCCGCAGCGCCGCCGGGATCGCCAACTTCACCTCCGACCCGCCGTCCACGACCGCCAGCCCGGGAAACTCCGCCTGCCACCGGCCCACCGCGGCGGTCAGGTGCGCCAGTAGGTCCGCGTGCGACGCCTCGGACGCCCGCACGAACACGTCCGGCGGCGACCCCGGCTGCTGCCGCACCTCCGCCACGGCGTCGGTCCCGCGCGCCACGGCCACGTGCGTGTCGCCGCCGGGCGAGTCGTACTCCCACTTCGTCGTCAGCCGCACGTGAATGCCGCGCACGCCGAGCCAGGCCGTGTGGTTGCCGGCGTAGTAGAGCAGGTCGCCGGCCAGCCGCGGGGCGAATTCCGGCGGCACCTCGGGCAGGCCGGTGACTTCGGCGAACTGCTCGCGCGTCAGCACCAGCGGCCAGCGGTCGGCGGCGTACACCTCGGCGTCCGCGCCGGGCGCGACGGGCTCGTCCGGGGCGACGAGCCACAGCGCCAGGTCGGCCAGGTGCGTCCCCACGTCGGCGAGCCCCTCGCCGGCGATGGTCGGGTCGAACCACCACCACGGCCGGCGGAGCGGGCGGCCGTCCACGGTCTTGTTCAGGTAGTGGGTGCTGGTCAGCGTCAGCGCCGGGTGCATGGCCGAGCCGCCGAGCCAGTCGCCGAACACCGCCGGTTCGCGCGTCAGGGCCCGCAGCAGCCGGTTGGCCACCTCGTGCCGCTCGGTCATCACGTCCCAGACGAGCACCTCGCGGTCGTCGGCCTCGGCCAGCGCCGCGTCGAGTTCCGGCAGGTCGGCGGCGTCGATCACCCACGGCTTGTCGGCGATGACGTGGAGGTTCAGCGCCACGGCCGCGCGGATGAGCCCGACCTTGGGGCGGTTGCGGCCGGACAGCACGACCGTGTTCCCCGGCTGCTCGCGGAGGAACCGCTCCCGCCAGTCGGCCCCGGCGCGGACGTCGAGTTCCCACGCGGTCGGGTTCTCGGCGCGGCCGTTGAACGCCGCGACCCGGGCGACGTGGGCGACGAGGTCGGCGTCGAGCGGGGCGTAGACGTGGACTCGGCGGTGGACGCCGGGGGCGGCGTGCTTCTGGACGAGCGCCGCGTGGAAGTGCCCGGGGGCGACGGTGACCAGGCGGATGGGGCGGGACGTGTCCATGCCGGGGGTCGGTTCCTGTTCGCCCTATAACAGTGGCGTCCGCACCGCACGGGGGCCGCGCATGTCCGTCCGCTTTGTCATGGTCGGGGGCTTCCTCGGGGCCGGGAAGACCACCACGCTCGCCCGCCTCGCCCGCCTGTACCAGGCCCGCGGCAGCCGCGTCGGCGTCGTCACCAACGACCAGGCCCACGACCTCGTGGACACCAACACGTTCCGCGCCCAGGGGCTCGCCACCGAGGAGGTGCCCGGGGCCTGCTTCTGCTGCCGGTTCGACGACCTCGTCGCCAAGGTCGGGGCGCTGTCGGCCGGGGAGCGGCCGGACGTCATTCTAGCCGAGCCGGTCGGGAGTTGTACGGACCTCGTGGCGACCGTGATCCAGCCGCTGCGGGATTTGTACCGCGGCCGGTTCGAGGTGGCGCCGTACGCCGTGCTCTTCAAGCCGAGCCACGGGGCGAAGATTCTCCGCGACCAGCCCGCCGGCGGGTTCAGCCCCAAGGCCGCGTACATCTTCAAGAAGCAGCTCGAAGAAGCGGACGCGATCGTCCTCAACCGCGCCGACGAGCTCCCGCCCGCGGAACTGGACGAGCTGGCCCGCCTCGTCGGCGAGCAGTTCCCGGACACCCCGGTGCTCCGCGTCTCGGCGAAGACCGGCGCCGGGTTCGACGCCCTGCTGGCGTTCCTCGACCAGACCGGCGGGTTCGGCCGCAAGATTCTCGACATCGACTACGACACGTACGCCGAGGGCGAGGCCGAGCTCGGCTGGCTGAACGCCTCGGCGCGGCTGACGGCGGCCGCGCCGTTCGACCTGGACGCGCTGCTGACGGCGATCCTGCGCCGGCTGGCGGAGGCGTGCGGCCGGCTCGGCGGCGAGGTGGCGCACCTGAAGCTCATCGGCACCGACGACGCCGGGGCGTTCGCCGTCGGCAACGTGGTGAGCAGCGACACCGCCGCGGCGCTGAGCCTGCCGAGCGGGGTGCGGCCGGTGGCGGCCGACCTGATCGTGAACGCCCGGGTGGCGATCGACCCGGCGGTGCTGGAGGCCGAGGTGCGCCGCGTCGTGGCCGAGGTGGCGGGGCAGGGCGGGGTGGCGGCGGAGTTCCGCACGAGCCAGAGCCTGCGGCCGGGCCGCCCGGTGCCGACGCACCGCTACCCCGCGGCGAAGGGGTGAGCGCCGTCGTAATACATCCACACCTCTCCCGTCGCGCGGCCGCCGAGGGGGGTGTATGCACGGGGACGGACCGGTCACGCTCGTCGTCCACCAGCGGGTGCGGCCGGGGCACGAGGCGGCGTTCGAGGACTGGCTCCGGGGCATCACCCGTGCGATGCAGGGGTTCGGCGGGCACCCGGGCTTCCAGGTCCGCCGGCCGACCGACCCGAAGCAGCCCGAATACCTGGTGTTGATCCGGTTCGACACGCTACCGGACCTGGAGGCGTGGGAGCGGTCGGACGCCCGCCGGGAGTGGCTGGAGCGGGCGTCGCCGCTGCTGTCGCACCCCTGGGTGCGCGAGCGGCACACGGGGCTGGAGGTGTGGTTCACGCCGCCGCCGGGCCGGGCCCAGCCGCCGCGGCACAAGCAGGTCGTGGTGACGGCGGTGGCGGTGTACCCGCTGCTGCTGCTCACGCAACTCGTCGTCACCCCGGCGCTGACCGACTGGCCGGTGCTGGCCCGCCCGCTCGCGGTCGCGGCGCTGATGGTCCCGGCGATGACGTATCTGGTGATGCCGCTCGCCACCCGGGCGTTCGCCCGGTGGCTGTACGGCGGCGCGGGATAGGCTCTGGCTACTGGTCCGTGTGTCGCTCGATGTCGGGCTTCGGCCGCGGTCGGGCCGGCGAACTGTTAGGCTGGGGCGCAAGCCCCGTCGGGCGTCCGAACCCCGACGGGGCTTGCGCCCCGGCCTAACAAGCACCGGCCCCGATCGATCGACGGACCGCTACGGCAGCGGCACGTCGCGGAACTCGAACGTCACCTCGTGCGTCGCCTGGACCCACTCGTTCACCACCAGCCGGGCCGGCGGGCCGAGCTTCTGCACCACGCCGCGCCGGTCGTTCGGCTGGAACGGCAGCGTCATCGTCACCGACCCCTGGTTCTGGTTCATGCTCGACGCGCCGTAGTTGCGGTACTTGTTCCCCTGGGCGTCCAGCAGCTCCACCTTCTGGTTGATGTTGTTCGACCAGCTGTACGTGTCCGGGTGGTTCGGGTCGAAGCTGCCGAGCCGGCGGATCGTCAGCGCCACCGAGTACCCGTTGTTCGCCGCCACCACCGAGTCCACGTCCACCTCCACCGTGCGGCCCGACACCTTCAGGTTCTTCGCCTTCAGCGGCTCCGGCACCGTCACCTCCGGCACCACCGCCGACAGCAGGTTGACGCCCACCTTCCCCTTCAGCGTGCGGATGGTCCGCGCCTCGCGGCCGCCGCGGACCAGGCTCAGGCTGCCGGACTGCTGGTAGGAGCGGTAGCCGCCGCCGCCGTAGTACGCCTGGCGGATGCCGAACGGCTGGTTCGGCCCGGCCGGCGGCGGGACCATCGACTGGCCCTGGTCGTCCTCCGCCGTCACCACGACCGGCGCGAGCCCCATCCCGAGCATCGGGTTCTTCGGCTCCGAGAACAGGCTGAAGGTGAGGCTCACCGACTCCGAGGGGCGGATGAACATGGCCCCGCGCGGGTCGGTGGCCGTGAGTTGCATGCTGCGGTTGAGCTGGATGTTGGTGGCGCCGACCTTGAACGGCCCGGCGTAGGCCACGAACGGCATCCGCTGCCCGCCGCTGAAGGTGTTCACGTACACGGTGTCGTCGTCGTAGCCGTTGCTGTTCACGCTCCCGCCGACGAGGTCGACGACGGCGTCGACGGCCTGCCAGAACGGGGCGTTGGTGAAGCCGATCTTGTGGCGGGCGCCGCCGGCCCCGGGGTCGCCCTGGAACTGGACGTTGTAGCCGGTCTGCCGGGCGATCTCGTCGAGCGCCTCCTTCACGGTGCGGTCCTTCGTCGGCATCGTGACGCGCCGCGGGCTGACGAGCCGCTCGTGGTCGATCTTGCGGACCAGCACCGACAGCCGGCGCGAGACCTCGGGGCTGGTCGTCTCGGCGAGCGCCTTCTTGAGCTGCGGCAGTGCCTTGTCGCCGAGCGCCTCCAGGTCGCGGCCGGCCTTCTCGCGGAGCTTGTAGTCGTCGGCCCCGAGGTTGCGGATGTGCGCGGCCACGGCGGGGTTGGCCGGCAGTTCCGGCGCCTTGGCCGCGGGAGCGGGTTCGACGGCCTTCTTCACCGCGGGCGGGCCGGCGGGCGGCGCGGCCGGGGGCGCGGGCTGCGGCTGGGCGACGACGACGGCGACGAGTCCGAGGATGGCGGCAACGGCCGCGGCGGCGCGCATGGCCTGCACTCCGGGTTCCCGCGGAGGCAGCCGGGCCGGCCACCCCACAGGATCGGACTGTAGCCTACCAGCCGGAACAACCGGCCTCAAGGGTCCGACCGGGGGGCGGTTCGCGGATTTGGTCGGGATTCGTTAAAGTGATCCCGCGCGTCCGCGGGCGCCGGTTGTGACGGCGGGGGTGCTGCGACTACGGGACGCGGCTCGCACCCTTCGGCTTCAGCGCCAACCGCGCCCGCCGGAGCACCGCCGCCGGGTTCACCTTCGCCAGCGGCCGCACCCGGGCGTACAGCGCGCACTCCAGCCGGCCGTAGCCGAAGCCCGCCGCCAGCGCCACGACTCCCGCCAGCAGTACCGCCGCGCTGCTGTCCGCCAGCCAGCCCCCCCACATGAGCAAGAAGAACGTCCCCATCATCGCCGGGGCGTGCAGCAGGTACACGCCGTAGCTGTACTCGCCCCACCGCACCAGCCGGTTGGTCGAGGCCAACTGCGGCAACTGCACCGCGAGCCACACCAGCGCCGCCGCCGCGGGGGCGAACGCCAGCCACTGGCCCTCGAGCGAGTTCGTCCGCGGTGGCACCGTGGCCAGCCACGCCGCCGTCGCCAGGAGCACCGGCCACCGCCATCGGCGGCCGCGGTCGCGCACCTGGTACACGAGCACGCCCAGCACGAACGACAGGTTCACGACCGAGAACGGCACCTCGCTCCAGCGCGGCAGCTGCACCGCCGCGTAGTCCGGCCACACCGCCGCCTTCGCCAGCAGCAGCACGGCCCACACCGCGGCGCAGACGGGCAAACCGCGCCGCGCCCCGAACAGGGCCACCGTCGCGGCTACCCACAGGTACAGGGCCGTCTCGTAGACCAGCGTCCACTCGACGCCGAGGGGGTAGATTTCGGTGCCCGGCTCGCTCGGCAGGAGGAACCAGGACAGGTTCTCGGGCCGGACGTAGCGGCGGTATTCGGGCGGCCACACGGTGAACCACATGAGCCCCATGACGAGCAGCACCGCGACCCAGTAGCCCGGGTACAGCCGCAGCGCCCGGCCCCACAGGAACCGCCCCGCCGACCCGCCGGCCGCGGCCTGCGTCAGGACGAAGCCGCTCACGGCGAAGAACAGCGGCACCGGAAAGCTCATCCAGTTCCCGGCGCAGAGAAGCTCCGCGGGGAAGGCGGTGGTGCCGAACGTGTGCTGCGCGTAGTGACCGAGGTGGTACACGACGACGGCGACGGCCGCGACCAGGCGAAGAACCTGAATGTTGTTAAACCGCATGACCGAGCTCGGCCCCCGTGTCCGGCCGACGGTAGCGACTCGGCTTGAATCACACAAGCCCGACCGCGGGCGTCGAGAACGGCGGAAGTCGTTGCGGCGGAAGCGGATGACGCGGAGCGGAGGCGGGAATTGGTCTGATGTACTTTTGTGTCATTGACTCAATGCGTGCCCTGACCCCCCGGGGGGTTCCGTGCACACACTGTGCGCGGTCGATGCGACGGGCGTGCGGGGGTCACTTCCGGCGCAGGCGCTCGGCCGCGGCGTGCTGCGCCACCAACACCCGGTGCAGGTCGTCCACCACCCACTCCCGCGGCTTGCCGGCGTAGCGGGTGGGGTCGATCGGCTCGCCGACGCTGAGCGCGATCGCGCCCGGCTGCGGCTCACTCAGTAGCGGCGCGAACCGCGGCCAGCGGTGGAACCGGTTCCACGCCTCGAACGCGCCGGCGATGCCGACCGGCACGATCGGGCACGTCACCCGCCTGATGAGCAGCGACACGCCGGCCTTGAGCGGCTGCACGACCCCGGTGTAGGTGCGCTCGCCCTCCGGGAACATCAGCACGGCCCGCCCGGCGGTGAGGGAGTCGAGGACGTTCTGGATGCCGTCCTTGCCCATGTTGCGGTCGATGGGCACGGCCCCGAGGCTGTGGATGAGCCGGCCGAACCCCGGCCGGTGGAACAGCGACTTCCGCGCCAGGAACGACAGGTAGCGGCGGCTGGCGAGGCCGACGAGCACCGGGTCGAACATCGACTGGTGGTTGGCGACGACCAGCACGGGGCCGCGCCGCGGCATGTTCGCCCAGCCGGTGTGGCGGAGGCTGAACCCGAACGTGAAGAACGAGAACGCGGACCAGTAGACGGTGTCGTACCAGACCCGGCCGGTCAGGTGCGGGCGGGCGAGCATCGGCGCACCACCTCCTCCAGCCGGGCCAGCACGTCGTCGGGGGAAAGGCCGGTGGTGTCGATCACGACGGCGTCGGCGGCCGGCCGCATGGGGGCGGCGGCGCGGCCGGCGTCGCGGGCGTCGCGCTCCTGCTGCTGGGCGAGCACGTCGGCCAGCACCACGGCCTCGCCCTTTGCCACGAGTTCGCGGTGCCGGCGCTCGGCGCGGGCGAGCGGGTCGGCGACGAGGTAGAACTTGCACGCCGCGTCGGGGAACACGGCCGTGCCCTGGTCGCGCCCCTCGCACACCATGTCGCGGCCGGCGGCGATGCGGCGCTGCTCGGCGGCGAGAAACTGCCTTACCGCCGGCACCGTGGCGACGCGGCTGGCCGCCTGCGCCGCCGCCGGCGTGCGGATGTCGGCGGTCACGTCGCGGCCGTCGAGCAGCACGCGACCGGGCGGCATTTCGAGGCGAACGGCGGCGAGTACGGCGTCCGCGTCGGCGGCGTCGCGGAGGGCGAGGCCGACGGCGCGGAACATGGCGCCGGTGTCGAGGTAGTCGAACCCGAGGCGGGCGGCGAGGCCGCGGGCGGCGGTGCTCTTGCCGGACCCGGCGGGGCCGTCGATGGTGACGATCATGCTCGGGTTCAGCGTACCGGAACGGCGGGCGGGCGTCCCCCCTGGATTCCCGCGCCGCCGTCCGGGATAATCGAACGTACCCGTTCCCGCCTCCGGTTCCCGCCATGCCGCTGCCCGCCCAGCCGCCGCCGTCGCCGGCCCTCGCCGCCGCGCTGCACCTGCTCCGCACCGGCATGGCGGAGCCGGCCGAGACCGTCGTGGTGAAGGCCGCCCGCGACGCCAAGCGCGACCACGGCTCCGGGTCGCACCCGCTGGCGCTGGCCTACGCCGACATGGCCCGCTTCCACCACGCCGCCGGCGAGGTGAAGCGCGCCGCCACCGAGTTCCAGCACGCGGTGAAGTACCCGGCCCCCGCCGACCCGGCCGCGAAGAAGGACCGCCTGGCCTTCCTGTTCGGCTACGCCGGCTGCCTGGCCGACCTCGGCCGCACCGCCGACGCCGAGAAAGTGCTCCGCCAGTGCGTCCTGAAGGCCCGCGAGGTGTACGGGGCGGGCACGGCCGGCGCCGCGGCCGCGACCGTGCCGCTGGCCGAGCACTTCCTCCGCACCGACTTCCCCGCCGACGCCGCGCGCCTGCTCGACGCCGCCGCGCCGTCGCTGATCGCCCACCGCGACCCGCTCGGGCCGCTGGCCGCGGCGCTGAAGGCCGAGGCGCACCGGCTGCTGAACCGCACCGACGACCCGTTCGCCGACCTGGAGCGCGCCGCCCCCGAGACGGCCGCCGCTGCCGTGGCCGCGGGGCTGGAGCGCGCCAAGGCCGACCCGCACCCGCGCCGCCGGCCGGTGCTCGACGACCTGGTGAAGTACGCGTGCCGCCGCTTCGGGGACGGCCACGCCGCGGCCGCCGACGCGCTGGCCGGCGTGGTGCGGCACGAGGCGGCGGTGGGGGCGGCGACCTCGCCGGCGCGGGCGGCGGCGGTGCGGCGGGCGGTCTGGTCGTACGCGGCGCACCGGCCCGAGGGCGTGGTGCTGGAGAACGTCGAGGTCGGGTTCGACCCCGACGGCACCCTCCACCTGGCCCCGCACCTCGGCCGCGACCCCGGGAAGTCGGAGCTGAGCGCCGTTGAGGGCGTGTTGGTCGCCGCCCTGGACGACCTGTTCGCCCGCGCGACTCGCTGAATGTTAAATCAGAGCGGCGATCGGGAATTCCGTCGCACGTCGGGCCGCTCCGGGGTATAACCTTCGTCCGTGAACGTTCGCCGTACGCCCGGAGAGTGCCCGTGATCGACTACCAGGCCGCCCGCAAGGTGGCGGCACGTCTGGCCGCGCTGGCCGAGCCGACCCGCGTCCGGGTCATCGACCGCCTGGCCCACGGGCCGCTGCACGTGGGCGCGCTCGCCGAGCTGCTGGACGTGCCGATGGTGAACCTGTCCCACCACCTCGGCGTGATGCGCCAGGCCGGGCTGCTCGAAGACGAGAAGGAAGGCCGGCGAGTCGTCTACCGCCTCCACCCGGACGTGGCCCGCCCCGGCGACGGCGACGCCCTCGCGGTGCTCGACCTGGACGGGTTCAAGGTGCGCGTCCGCAAGGGGGCGACGCCGCCGGCGGTGACGGCGAAGCCGAAAAAGAAGTGACGCCGCCCACGGCGTAGCCCCACGGCGGTACGCCGCAGGCGGCGAAATCAGCCGCGGCCCTTGAAGAACACCGCGGCCAGCGGCGGCAGCGTGATCGTCACCGAGAACGGCTGCCCGTGCATTGCCGTGGGTTCCGCGAACACGCCGCCGCTGTTCCCCAGGTTGCTGCCCCAGTACAGTCCCGCGTCGCTGTTCAAAATCTCTTTCCAGAACCCGGCGCTCGGCACCCCTACCCGGTAGCCCGGCCGCGGCACCGGCGTGAAGTTCAGCACGCACACGATCAGTTCCTCGCCCGTCTTGCCGCGGCGGACGAAGCTCAGCACGCTGGCGTTGGCGTCGGCGCAGTCGATCCAGTCGAACCCGCCCGGCTGGTTGTCGAGCTCGTGCAGCGCCGGCTCGGCGGCGTAGGCGTGGTTCAGGTCGCGCACCCACCTCTGCACGCCCTCGTGCGGCGCGTGCTGCAGCAGGTGCCAGTCCACGCTCTCCTCCGACCGCCACTCCCGCCGCTGGGCGATCTCGCCGCCCTGGAACAGCAACTTCTTCCCCGTCATGCCCCACATGTACCCGAACAAGAGCCGCAGGCCGGCGTACTTCTGCCACTCGTCGCCGGCGCACTTGTCCCACAGCGGCCCCTTGCCGTGCACCACCTCGTCGTGGCTCAGGGGGAGCACGAAGTTCTCGTGGTAGGCGTAGAGCATCCGGAACGTCAGGTCGTTCTGGTGGTACTTGCGGTGGATCGGGTCCTCGGCGATGTACCGCAGCGTGTCGTGCATCCAGCCCATGTCCCACTTGTAGCCGAAGCCCAGCCCGCCGGCGTAGGTGGGGCGGCTCACCATGCCCCAGCTCGTGCTCTCCTCCGCGATCGTCTGCACGTCCGGGTAGTGCTGGTACACTTCCTGGTTGAACCGCCGCAGGAACTCGATGGCCTCGATGTTCTCCTGCCCGCCGTAGCGGTTGGGCGTCCACTCGCCCTCCTTGCGGGAGTAGTTCAGGTACAGCATCGACGCCACCGCATCCACGCGGATGCCGTCGATGTGGTACTTGTCGAGCCAGAACAGGGCGCTGGAGAGCAGGAAGCTGCGGACCTCGTGTCGGCCGTAGTTGAAGATGAAGCTGCCCCAGTCCGGGTGGAAGCCCTGCTGCGGGTCGGCGTGCTCGTAGCAGGCGGTGCCGTCGAACTTCGCCAGCGCCCAGGCGTCCGTCGCGAAGTGGCTCGGCACCCAGTCGAGGATGACGCCGACGCCGGCCTGGTGGAGCGTGTCGATGAGGTACATCAGGTCTTGCGGGGTGCCGAACCGGCTGGTGGCGGCGAAGTAGCCGGTGGTCTGGTAGCCCCACGACCCGAAGAACGGGTACTCGGTGATCGGCAGGAACTCGACGTGGGTGAACCCCATGTCCCGGCAGTACGCGGCCAGCTTCGGGGCCACGTCGCGGTAGCTGAGCGAGTGGTACGGCGGGTCGGCCTCGCGCATCCACGACCCGAGGTGGACCTCGTAGATGCTGACGGGCGCGTCCTGGGCGATCTTCTTGCCGCGGCCGGCCATCCACTCGTCGTCGTGCCACTCGTAGCCCATGTCCCAGGTCACGGCGGCGTGCTTGGGCGGGATTTCGCAGTGGAACGCGAACGGGTCGGTCTTCTCGGCGGTGAACCCGCCCGGCGCCGCGACGTGGTACTTGTACATCGTGCCGTTGGTCACCCCCGGCACGAACCCGGCCCAGACGCCGCTGCTGCCGACGGGGGCGAGGCGGTTGGCGCCCTTGTCCCAGCCGTTGAAGTCGCCGACGACCGCGACGTAGTCGGCGTTCGGCGCCCACACGGCGAACTGGTAGCCGGCCTGGCCGTCGCGGGTGGCGGGGTGGCTGCCGAGCTTCTCGTACAGCCGGACGTGGCTCCCCTCGTTGAACAGGTACAGGTCTTGCGGCGTGAGCGCGGGGCCGGGTCCGCCGGGGGGTTCGGGCGGGGCCGCGGGCTGGCGCGGCTGGCCGTTCCCCGCCTCGCTGCCGAACGGGAGGTACTTGGGCTTCGGCGAGGCGGGGCGGGTCATGGGTGCGGTCCCGGCTGCGGAGAGGGGATAATCCACAACTACCGAATCGCGTGCCGGTCATCCAGATACGACGGACCGTGCCGGCGACGCCGCCGGGCCGGGTGCAACGGTTGTGCCGGGAGGGTAGGACGTGAGGGCGGGGTCAGCCCGCGACGGCCGCCGGCTCGGGGAGCACGTCGGTCATGTGGAACGTGAGCTTGTGGTTGCACAGCAACAGTTGGTCGCCCGACTGCAACTTGGTCGGCCCGCCGATCCGCTTGCCGTTCACCAGCGTGCCGTTCTTCGAGGCCACGTCGTAGACCTCGCAGCACAGGTTCGTGTGAACCACCACCGCGCAGTGCCGGCGTGACACACACTCGTCGCGGATCACCACGTCGTTGTCCGGCAGCCGGCCGACGCTGTTCATCCCCATGTGCAGCGGGTAGACGTCGGGGCCGTCCTTCAGGTAGAAGGTGAACCGACCGGCGAGGACCGCGGCCTCGGCCGGCGGGGCCACGGTGGGGGCGTCGAGGCGGTCGTCGGGGACGGGGGCGCGGGCGGGGTCGGAGACGAGGGTGTGGTTCCCGCAGGCCGCGTGGATGGCCTGGCGCGCGGCGCGGAACTGGTCCCGCCGGGCGTGGCCCTCCAGGTGCAAGCTCTGTAAGCGGGGGTCCGACATGCCGCCTCCGGGCGGTGGCCCCATATCAGGGGCCGGCGTAATTCAGCGTCATACCCGTAAGATTCGTCAAGGTCAACGGGCAGTCAATCCCGATCGACCAATTCCGTCCAAGACTTGTGGCTCGCCAGCGGCGCAGCCGGAACATCACCACCCACACTATAGTATTGGACAGACCCAGGCCGCGACAAGATTCCGAGAACTTCGCAGAATTTCCCCAAGCTGCCCGATTTAAACACGGAACCGTTCGGCGTCCGGTGCGAGCTCCAGGCCCAACCCCGGCCCCGCGGGCGGTATTAACTTCCCCTCCGATGCACGGACCGTGCCAGGAAACACGTCCGCCAGCCAGTCCACGCGGTCCACGCGCGTCACCGCCGGTAGGCCGCACGCCAACTGCACCCCCACTTCGGGCAACCGCACCGGCGACACCGACACGCCGAACGCCTCCGCCACCGCCGCCACCTTCAGCACCGGGGTGATGCCGCCGAGCCGGCCCACGTCCGGCCGAACCACGCGGATGACGCCGTCGCGGATCGTCTGGAAGAAGCGGTCGCGGGTGGCGAACGACGAGCCGACGGCGATGGGGATTTCCGCCATCCCCGCGAGCTTGGCGTAGCCGATGGTGTCGGTCGCCGGCAGTGGGTCCTCGAACCACTCGACGCCGACGTCCTCGAAGAAGTGCGTCAGTGCCTCGGCGGTGCCCAGGTCGAACCGGCCGTCGGCCGCGACGCACACGGCCCAGTCGTCCCCGAGGCCGTCGTTGATCTCGCGGACGCGGTCGGCGTCGGCCCGCACGTCGCCGCCTCCGACCTCGATGCGCACGGCGGTTGCCCCTTGCTTCAGCAGCGGCTTCGCGGCCTTCACCACGTCCGCCGCGGACCGGCCGGCCGCCACGTCCGAGACGAAGAAGGGTGCCGCCGGCCGCGCCGCGCCGAGCAGCTCCCACAGCGGCACGCCGGCTGCCTTGGCCTTGATGTCCCACAGTGCAACGTCCACGGCCGAGTACGCGCGCGCGGCGAGGCCGGCGAAGCCGACGCCGCGGAAGTACGCCTCCGCGGCCGCGAACCGCTTCTCGGGCTGGCGCGGGTCGGCGCCCACCACCAGGGGCGAAACGTCGGCGTCGATCAGGGCGCGAACGGTGGCGGCGCCGGGGCCGACGACGACGGCGTAGCCGAGCCCCGTGAGGCCGGCGTCGGTTTCGGCACGGACGAGGATCACGTCGACGGCGGTGGGGCCGGCGGGGGCGGGGTCGGTGAGCGACACACGCCCCGGCCGTGCGAGCGGGACGCGGAGGTGGTCGGCGGAGAGAGAGACGAGGTGCATGCGGTGGTGGGGCGTCGTTGGCAAGGAATGAGACAGTGAGCGTGTTCTATGCCGGCCGCCCGGAACGGAAGGTACGTTCCCGCGCCCAAATCCAGTAGCCGATCGGCAGGTCGAGTTGGGCGGGTGAGATGTCCTGCGTCTCGATGATTTGGTTCTGGCTGTCACGCACTTGAACACCCAGAACTAAGGACACGCGGTGGGCGGCGCCCGATTCCAGCGGCCAGTACCCCTCCAACAAGTCGCAGACGTTGTGGAGGGCGGTGTCTACCGCCTTCTCGACCGCGGAGCGAGCTTCGGGCGAAGCGTCTGCCGCAACCGTCGCGAGCGCCTCGTCGCGGCAGTGCTTGATGAGGAAGTAACCGAAGGTGTGGGCGGCATCCTCCGGGCGGTCGAATTGTCCGGTCCGCCAGTCCGGGAAGTCTCGCGGTGGTACGGTCGGATCCATACGGCACCACTCCTGTCCGACGAGTCCGCGTTGCGACCGCCCCGACCGGTTTTCAGGCCGACGGCCTGACAGCCCTCAGCCCAGGGCAACGCCCTGGGTCAGGGGTGCGAATGGCCGTGCAGGCTGAAGGCCTGCGAGCCGGCTCCCAGCCCTTCAGGCTGGGGGGTGGTTTGTTGCCCCGCACCCAGGGCGGCGGTCGCTGCGCTCCCGTGCCCTGGGCTGAGAGCTGTCAGGCCTTCGGCCTGAAGACGGCGCGACCTACTCGCCCAGATACGCCGCCCGGATGCGCGGGTCGTTCAGCAGCACGTCGGCCCGGTCGCTCATGGTCACCCGGCCGGTCTCCAGCACGTAGCCGCGGTGGGCCACCTTCAGCGCCATCCGGGCGTTCTGCTCCACCAGCAGCACCGACATCCCCTGCCGGTTCAGCTCGCGGATCACCTCGAAGATCTGCACCACGATCTGCGGCGCCAGCCCCAGCGACGGCTCGTCCAGCAGCAGCAGCTTCGGCCGGCTCATCAGCGCCCGGGCGATGGCGAGCATCTGCTGCTGCCCGCCGGAGAGCAGCCCGCCGGCCTGGTGCTGTCGCTCCCGCAGGATCGGGAACATCCCGAACGCCTTCTCGATGTCTGCCTTCACCCCGTCGGCGTCGGTGCGGGTGAAGGCGCCCATCTGGAGGTTTTCGAGCACCGTCAGCCGCGGGAAGATTTTGCGCCCCTCCGGCGACTGCGCCAGCCCGAACCGCACCACCTGGTGCGCCGGCACCTTCGCGGCGGTGAGGTCGCGGCCGTCGAACACGACGCGGCCGCCGCGGGCCTTCACGACGCCGGACAGGCTCATCAGCGTGGTCGTCTTGCCGGCGCCGTTGGCGCCGATCATGGCGACGATCTCGCCCGGCTCCACCGTGAGCGAGATGCCGTGGAGGACGTTGATGGGGCCGTAGCCGGCTTCGAGTTTGTCGACCGAAAGCAGAGGAGGCATCAGCTCACCTCCTCCTTGCCCAGGTACGCCTCGATCACCTTCGGGTCGCGGCTCACCTCGGCGGGCGGCCCCTCGGCGATCTTCACGCCGTAGTCCAGCACCGCGACGCGGTCCGAAATCCCCATCACCAGGCTCATGTGGTGCTCGATCAGCAGCACCGTCACGCCGCGGTCGCGGATCTGGCGGATCAGGCCCATCAGGTTCGCCGTCTCGCTCGGGTTCATCCCCGCGGCCGGCTCGTCGAGCAGCAGCAGTTCGGGGCTCGTCGCCAGGGCCCGCGCGATTTCGAGCCGCCGCTGGTCGCCGTACGCGAGGTTGCACGCCAACTCGTTGTGCTTGCCGGCCAGCCCGACGAACGCCAGCCACTCGCCGGCCCTGGCGCGGAACTCGGCTTCTTCGCGGCGGTGCGCCGGCAGGTGGAGCAGCGCCGCCAGAGGGTGCCCCTTGATGGCCCGGCTCATGCCGACCTGCACGTTCTCCAGCACCGTCATCGCGTGGAACAGGCGGATGTTCTGAAACGTGCGGGCGATGCCGCCCTGCGAGATCACGTCCGGCGTGCGGCGGCTGCGCCACCACGTCAGCAGCATGCCGGCGGCGCCGACGACGAACCCGAACGCGAACCCGCCGCCGGCCGCGGTGCCGCGCGCCGAGACGTGCGCGGTGGCGTCCGACAGCGCCTTGCCCCACGGGAAGGTGGCGCGGGCGTCGGTGTAGTTCTGGCGGATGGCCGCCTTCCACAGCGCGTTGACGTTCACCGCCAGGAGCAGGCACACCAGCCCGGTCAGCAGCCCGACGGCGACGGCCCCGGCGACCGGCTTCCAGGTGAAGGCGCGCTCGATCGGCCGGCCGCGGAACAGGACGCGCCCCTCGGTCGGCTCGTAGATGCCGGTGACGGCGTTGAACACGGTCGTCTTGCCGGCGCCGTTCGGGCCGATGACGGAGAAGATGCGGCCGGGCTCGACCGTCAGGTCAACGCCGTTCACGGCGGTGATGCCGCCGAACCGCATGGTGAGCTTTTCGATCTGCAGCAGCGCCATCGGCACCTCGCGGCGGTCAACCCAGCTCGTGCTTCGTCCGCGCCGCGGGCAACAGGCCCGAGGGGCGGAACCGCATCATCACGATCAGCGCCGCCCCGAAGATGAACAGCCGCCACCCGCTCACCTTCAGGTACTGCTTCCCCTGCATCCACGCCGGGAACAGCTCCTGGAACTCGCGCTTCTGCACGTACGTGTCCAGCACCGGCGTCAACACCATGTCGTACCCGACCAGCAGGAACACCCCCAACAGCACCCCCGGGCGGTTGCCCAGGCCGCCGAGGATGACGCAGCACAGGGTAATCATCGAGCGGTTGAAGTCGTACGCCTCCGGCCCGCCGGTCGTCTGCTGCGCCACCGCATACAGCCCGCCGGCGAGCCCGGCGATGGCCGCGCCCAGCGCGATCGCCGTCAACTTCAGCCGGGCCGGGTTCAGGCCCATGCACGACGCGGCGAGCTCGTCCTCGCGCAGCGCCACCCACGCCCGCCCGAGTCGGCTCCGCTCCAGGTTCCGCAGCAGCACGTTCGTCAGCGCCAGCAGCCCGAGGCACAGCAGGTAGAAGTACGGGTAGTCGTACCAGTAGCGGCCCCAGCCCAGGTTCGCGGGGCGGATCGGCCGCAGGTCCGGGTCGTCCACGCCCGGCAGCAGCTTCGGCGTCACCGGGTTCAGCCCGCGCGTGCCTTCCGTGATGGCGTCGAGGTTGCGGATCACGAACACGATGATGAGCCCGAACCCCATCGTGACGAGCGCCAGGTAGTCGCCGCGGAGGCGCAGCGTCGGCGCGGTCGTGGCCACGCCGAGCGCCGCCGACGCCAGCACGCCCACGAGCACGGCCACGGGGAACGCCAGCTGGAACGGGAACGTCTGCACCGTCAGGATGCCGACGGTGTAGGCGCCGATGCCGAAGAACGCCGCGATGCCGAGGTGCAGCAGCCCAGTGTACCCGACGACGACGTTCAGCCCGAGCGCCAGGAGCGCCAGGATGAAGATCGGCGTGAGCTGCTGGGCGTACAGCCCGACCTGCTTGTCGGGGACGAACGGCAGGGCGGCCAGGGCCAGGAACAGCACCGGCAGCCACGCCGCGGACAGGACCGCGCGCGGGCTCATACCTTCTCCCGGGTGCGGGCGCCGAGCAGGCCGTTCGGGCGGAAGATCAGCACGACGACGAGGATGGCGAAGATCAGCGCCTCGCTCCACTCGGACCCGATGTACGCCCCGCCGAGCGTCTTCACCAGGCCGATCATGATGCCGCCGAGCACCGCCCCGGGGATGTTGCCGATGCCGCCGAGCACGGCCGCGGTGAAGGCGTACACGCCGTTCTGGAAGCCCATCTGGTAGTTGACGGTGTTGAAGTACAGGCTGTACACCACCGACCCGACGCCCGCCAGCGCCCCGCCGAGGGCGAACGTCGCCGCGATGACGCGGTCCACGTTGATCCCCATCAGCTGCGCCGCGGTCGGGTTCTGGGCGGTGGCCCGCATCGCCTTGCCGAGCGTGGTGTACCGCACGAACAGCGTCAGCGCCGCCATCGTCGGCAGCGTCACCAGCACCACCATGAGGTCCTTGAACGTGAACCGCAGGCCGGTGCCGTCGAGGAGGTTGGCGGGCTCCGGCGGCGCGGCGGCGGGGTCGGTCACGCGCGGGCCGAGTAGGTCGGGGAAGGTCACGTCGGTGGCGCCCTTCCAGAACAGGCCGACGCCCATGAACACGAAGCTGACGCCGATGGCGGACACCAGCGGCGCCAGCTTCGGGGCGGTGCGGAGCGGCTTGTAGACGGCCCGGTCCACGGCGACGTTCAGCGCCGCGCAGAACAGCGGCGCGGCGACGAGCATGAGGGCGACGGCGGCGAGCCCGGCGGGGGTGCCGGCCTCCGACTGGGTGCGGGCGCCGACCAGCAGGCACACCTCCAGCGACAGGAAGCAGCCGAGCATGAACAGGTCGCCGTGGGCGAAGTTGATCAGCTCGACGATGCCGTACACCATCGTGTACCCGAGCGCGATCAGGGCGTAGAGGAGCCCGGACACGAGCCCGATGAGGACGAACTGGCCGAACGCGGCGGCGGGGTCGGCGGCGAAAAGCGGCGTCATCGGGCTCCCGGGCGGGGGAAACAAGAAAGCCCGGGGACGGCCGCCCCCGGGCTTTCGGCCGTCACTTCTTGTCTACGGTCTTCTGCGGGACGAACTTCCCGCCCTCGACCTTGCTGATGGTCAGCTGCTGGAGGGTGGTGTCGCCGTCGGCGTCGAAGCTCCACTTGCCGACCACGCCGCCCTCGAAGTCCTTCGTCTCCAGGCACGCCTTCAGGATCGCCTCGCGGTCCTTCCGGCCGACCTTCTTCGCCGCCGCGAGGAACACCGCGGCGGCCTCGTACCCGTACACGGCGTACGCCTCGGGCTCCTTCGTGTACTTCGCCTTGTACTTCTCGACGAACTCCTTCCCCTTCCCCTTGAGCATCGACGGGTCGGTGCCGCCGATGGTGGCGTACACGTTGGCCAGGTCCTGGGCCGACGCCGAGTCGAGGAAGGCCTGCTCGTAGCACCCGTCCGGCACCATCACCGGGCACGTCACCCGGGAGGCCCGCAAGTCCTTGACGAGCTTGCCGGCGGCCGTCTGGGTGGTGCCGCCGAAGTACACCATGTCGGGGTTCAGCGCCCGCACCTGCTCGGTGATCTCGCGGAACGACGTCTGAGTGTGGACGATCGGCCGGCGGCCGCCGCCGAGGATCTCGAGCCCGATGGCCCGGCAGCGGGCCTCGAACAGGCCGGCGATGCCGTCGCCGTACAGTTCGTTGTCGTGGAGGATGTACACCTTCTTGGCGGTCAGCGTCTCCTTGACGAAGTCGGCCGACAGCGGCCCCTGCACGTCGTCGGTCGGGCAGACGCGGCAGAACGTGACGCGCTTCGCGGGGCGGTACACCTCGGGCTCGCCGGTGGTGTCGCCGGGCTGCTTCTTGGTGAGCCCCGGCCACGTCGCGGCGGGGGAGATTTGCAGCACGCCGCCCTCGTTGAGGATCGGCATCGACACCTTCGCGGCGCCGGAGTTGTACGGCCCGATGAAGACCATCACGTCGTCGTCGGCGACGGCGTCGCGGGCGTTCTTCGCCTCGGCGGCCGCCTCCCACTTGCCGGACGACGCGGTGGCGTCGTCGGCGTCCACGTAGTCGATCCGGTGCCCGGCGACTTCGCCGCCGAAGTCCTCGATCGCCATCTTGATGCCGTTAACGATCGTGTCCGTCTGCCCCTGTGCGGAGCCGGTGCGCGGGAAGCTGGAGAGGATCTTGAGGACGGGCCGGGTGTCCTTCGACCCGCCGCACCCGCCGCACCCGGCCATCGACCCGGCCGCCAACCCGGTGGCGGCGGCGAGAAAGCGACGACGATCCACGGCGTGTCCCCCTGGTGGCGTGCGGGCGGCCCGATGGTAGGCCGGCGCCGCGGCCCCGTCAACGATATTGAGAGGTAGTGGGCAGTGGGCAGTGGGCAGTGGGCAGTTAAGACCAGAGCCGGGTGCTAACTGCCCACTGCCCACTGCTCACTGCCCACTTTCAAGTACGAACGTCACCGGGCCGTCGTTCACCAACTCCACCTGCATGTCGGCGCCGAACCGGCCGGTCGCCACCGGCAGCCCGACGGCCCGCAGTTCGGCCGCGAACCGCTCGTACAGCGGCTCCGCCACCGCCGGCGGCGCCGCCCCGGTGAAGCTCGGCCGGCGGCCCTTGCGGGTGTCGCCGTACAGCGTGAACTGGCTCACCACCAGCACGCCGCCGCCCACGTCCAGCACCGAGCGGTTCATCTTTCCGGCGTCGTCCTCGAAGGCCCGCAGGTGCGCCACCTTGTCCGCGAGCCACACGGCCTCGGCGGGCGTGTCGGCCGGCGCGACGCCGAGCAGCACGAGCCAGCCGGCCTCGACGGCGCCGACGGTCTCGCCGGTCACGACGACGGCCGCCCGGCGGACGCGCTGGAGGACGGCACGCATCGGCGTCGGTCGGTGGTAGGAGAGGGATTAAGGGTGATGGTATGGAGCGGGGCGCCCGGCGGCACGGCCGGCCCAGCCTGCCGCCGCGCCTCGTCCTGCCCCCGCCCCGCGACCGCCACCGCCGGCCCGCCGCGCGGCGCGGCCGGAGCGGTTCTGTCGGTGGTGGCGTTTGCACGCCGCCCCCCGCCGTGGCAGGATTTACCCGTGGGGCCGGCCCGACCCCTCTCCCCGCCCGCCACCTTTCCGGACGACCGACATGAGCCCGAAGCACGACGACCGTTCCGGGTACGACTCGTTCTGGACCGCAACCGAGCCGGCCACCGCGGCGGCCCCCGCGGCGGCTCCGCCCGCCCCGCCCGCCCCGCCCGCCCCGACAGACGCCTACGCCGCGTTCGCCGCCGCGGCCGACGGCGAGTAGGACGACGGCGTCCTCGGTCTCGCCCGCCCCCCTCACGGAGACCCCCATGCGCTCGCTCGTCCTCGCAGCCGCCTTCGGGCTGACCGCCGCCCTCGCCGCCGCCCAGGACGCCCCGCCGCTCCTGACCGCCCACGGGTCGGTCGAGAAGGCCGACAAGGACACCCTGACGGTGAAGCCCCGGGCCGCCGACGGCAAGTTCCAGAAGGCCGTGGCCCTGAAGGTGACCGGGACCAGCCGGGTGACCGTGCTCGCCCCGCAGGTGCGCGACGGGAAGGTGGTCCTCACCCAGCGCGAGGCGGCGGCCGCGGACCTCGCCCCCGGGCAGGCCGTCGCAGTCATTTATGCCGACGCCGGTAAAGACGGGGCGGTGCTGCTGACGGCCGTGGCCCAGCCCGCCGCGAACAAGTAGCCGGGGGCGCCGCCCACACCGGCCGCGGTGGGGGACCGAGCCGGGTCGCCGGAACCCCGAGCCACGCCCTGGCGGCAACTACGCTAACCCCAGCACTGCCGACGGCGCCGCACCGCCCGCGGCGCGGTCGAGCTGCCAGAACGTCACCGCGTGGGCGTTCCGCTCGTCGGCCGGGTGCCGCTGCACGTTCGTCACCGCGAACGCCAGCCGGTCGAGCAGGTCCACCGGGAAGCGCGTCGTTCCTGCGAACTCGCCGTCCACCACAGTGAGGTAGAGCCGGTCGGCCAGCGGCAGGAACTCGCGGTACACCTCGCCGCCGCCGATCACCACCGCCTCCTCGGCGCCGAACGAGGCCGCCAGTTCCAGCGCGTCGGCCGCCGAGCGCACGACGTGCACGCCGGCCGGGGCGAAGTCCGGTCGGCGCGTGAGGACGAGGTTCGGGCGGTCGGGGAGCGGTCGGCCGATCTGCTCGAATGTGGTGCGGCCGAGGATGATCGGTTTGCCGAGCGTGAGGGCGCGGAAGTGCTTCAGGTCGCGCGGCAGGTGCCACGGCAGGCCGGTTTCGGTGCCGATGACGTGGTTCCTGCCGAGCGCGGCGATGAGCGCCAGTCGCATCTCGTGACCCTGCCGGTGGTTCAGGCGCCGCGCCGCCTCGGCGGCGTCGTTCCAACACAAATGCTTCCAGACGACTCAGTGCTTCCACGGACGGGGTGTCTCCGTCTCTGGAACCAATGAGAAGCGCCCGAACGAGCCGGCGGCCAGACCGCAACGGACCACCCCGAGGTGAGGCCCGACGGGCGGGTAGCGACCCGCCGGACTCGGTATCAGTTGTATCGCCGCCGCGGTGCCCGGGCTCGGTCGTCCCTGGCCCGGCGGCACCCTGGCCTGCCTGATGCGTCCTTCCGGTCGGCGACCGCTGCTCGATTTTTCGCCGACGGCTGAATCCGTGTGGCAGAGTGAACGCGCCCAAACACGCGGCGCGGAGTCCGGTCATGCGGCAGATGGCGGCGGCGCTGATCCTGCTGGCCCTGTTCGTGGTGCTGGTCGGGAGCCGGTTCAGCCCGGCGGACGGCGACAAACTGGCGGCGGTGTCGCGGCTGACGGCGGCGAAGCTGCGCGACGCCCTGCCGACGGACGCGGCCCTGGCCGGTCCGGTGGGGGCGTTCCGCCGGGGGTTGCCGGACGACCCCGCCGGCCGGGTGAAGGCGCGGCTCGAGACGGACCGCCGGCTGGCAGGGGTGCCGTTCACGGTGTCGGCCGAGGGCGAGAAGGTGACCCTGCGCGGGGTGGTGCCGGACGCGGCGGCGCGGCGGCGGGCGGTGAGCCTGGCCGAGAACACGGTCGGCGTGGCCGAGGTGGTGGACGAGTTGGCGGTGCCCGCGGGGTGAGTCGACCCACGGCTCGCCGTGTTCCTCGTGCCCGGTAACATACCCGTACCGGACGCCCTCCCCGCAGGAACCCGACCGTGAACGCGCCCCCACTCGACGACCGCGACGGCGTCATCTGGCTCAACGGCAAGCTCGTCCCGTGGCGGGACGCCAAGGTCCACGTCCTCACCCACTCCCTCCACTACGGCAATGCCGTGTTCGAGGGCGACCGCGTCTACAACGGCAAAGTCTTCAAGCTGTCCGAGCACTCGGCCCGGCTCATCCGCTCGGCCAAGATGCTCGCCTACGACCTGCCGTACTCCGTCGCGGAGCTCGACGCCGCCACGAAGCTCGTCGTCGCCGAGAACAAGCTGGAGTCCGGCTACGTCCGGCCGCTGGCGTGGCGCGGGCCGGAGGTCATCGGCGTCAGCGCGGCGGGAACGAAGATCCACGTCATGATCGCGGCGTTTCCGTGGGGCAAGTACTTCTCGCAGGCCGCCATCCGCATCTGCACCAGCCGGTGGAAGCGGCCGAGCCCGGAGAGCAGCCCGGCCGGGAGCAAGGCCGCCGGCCTGTACGTCATCTGCACCCTGGCCCGCGACGAGGCCGCCGCCGCCGGCTACCAGGACGCCCTGATGCACGACTACAAGGGCCGCCTCAGCGAGGCGACCGGCGCCAACCTGTTCCTCGTCTTCGACGGCGAGCTGCACACGCCGACGACCGAGACGATCCTCAACGGCATCACCCGCCAGACGGTGATGGAGCTGGCCCGCAAGCGCGGCATCACTGTGGTCGAGCGCGAGATCTACCCCGAGGAGCTGGCGCGGGCGTCCGAGGTGTTCCTGACCGGCACCGCCGTCGAGGTGCAGCCGGTGGGGTCGATCGACGAGCGGGAGTACCCGGTCGGCCCGATCAGCACGCAGTTGCAGGCGGACTACGCGGCCCTCGTTCGCGCCTAATCCGGGGTACGCTCATGAAGTCGGCCATCACGGTTAGCCTGGTGCCCGAGGCCCGCGGCGGGCCGTTCGTGTTCTGGGACGACCTGCCCGCCGCCTGCCGGTCGGCGCGAGCGCTGGGGTTCGACGCCATCGAATTGTTCCCGCCCGGCTCCGACGCCGTGGACACCGCCGACCTGAAGGCGCTGCTCGACGACACCGGGCTGTCACTGGCCGCCGTCGGCACCGGGGCGGGGTGGGTGAAGCACAAGCTGACGCTCACCACCGCCGACCAGGAGGCCCACGCCAGGGCGATGAAGTTCGTCGAGCGGATGATCGACTTCGCCGCCGTGTTCGACGCCCCGGTCATCATCGGGTCGATGCAGGGCCGCGCCGCCGACCCGGCGGGCCACGCCACGACGATGGGCTACCTCGCGGAGGCGCTGCTGAACCTCGGCCTGCACGCCAACCAGTACGGGCTGCCGGTGCTATACGAGCCGCTGAACCGGTACGAGACGAACCTCGTGAACCGCCTCGACGACGGCGTACGGCTGGTGGGCGGGCTGGCGTCGGCGAACGTGAAGCTGCTGGCCGACTTGTACCACATGAACATCGAGGAGGCAGACCTGCCGGCGGCGCTGCGCGCGGCCGGGCCGCACGTCGGGCACGTCCACTTCGCCGACTCCAACCGCCGGGCCGCGGGCGCGGGGCACACCGACTTCGGGCCGATCGTCGCGGCGCTGAAGGACGTGGGCTATGCCGGCTACCTGTCGGCGGAGGTGTTGCCGCTTCCCGACTCGCACGCCGCGGCGAAGCAGACGATCGAGTCGTTCCGCCGCTACGCCGGGTCGTAGGCGGGGCCGCGGCGGCGTGAGTGCCTCAGGCTGTCCGCCGTTCCGCAGGTGCCCGATGGCCGACCTCCCCCGCCCGCCACGTAAAGGGCGACACGCTCGACGTGCTGCTGAAGGCCCGCCGCGACGCGGCCGACGACCGTGGGCGGTTCGTCGCCGCGTTCGAGCCGGTCCGCCACCGCCACGCCGGGACGCTGGCCGTGGCCAGCCAGCAGGCGGTGGTGTACGGCCTGGCCGCCGACGCCTCCGCGCCGGCCGTCCGCTCGCGGACCTGCCGCGGTATGAGCGGGCCGTGTACGACCAGTACCTCGACGAGGCGTTCGTCGGCCTCGATCGCGCGGTCACCGACTGGGACTGGCTCGACATCGTGGGGCTGAGAACGGACCCCGACTTCGACCCGCTCCGCGCCGACCCGCGGTTCGCCCACGCGGTGCGGAAGGTCGAGGAGCGGCTGGCCGGGCGGAAATTTAGACGTGCCCGGCCGGCGTCGCGGTGCCCGGGTCCGAACTAGCGCGGGAAACTCAACTCGTTCGTGACGCGGCCGACGCCGGGCGTCAGGCGGACCATCCCTTCCACCACCCGGGCCTCGTCGCCGTCGCGGACCGTGCCGCGGAGGACGACGGCGTTGCCGTCCACCTGCACCTGCACGCTGCCGGCGGGCAGGGCGAGGCCGGCGCGGTCGATCATGCCGCGCAGGTCGGCCTGGAGGCGCGGGGCGGGGACTTGTGGCACGGCGAACTTCAGCTGTGCGGTGTACGCGATCTGCCGCGGCAGCTGCACGAGCTGGCCGCCCGGGTCGGTGGAGAACGTGCCGCCGGAGCCGGCGCGGCCGCCCGTCGTCGTCGTCGCGCCAGCACGAGCGCCGGTGGTCGTACCGTACGACACGGCGCCGAACCCGCCGGGGTTCGTCCCGGCTCGAACCTTGTCGAGGGCGCCCGAGTACAACGGGTTGGCGAACGTTGGCCCGAGGAAGTTCGACGACTGGATCACGCCGCCGGAGTTGGTCCCGTACTTCGACGGGGCCGAGATCGTGGGCGCCTTCTCGACCGTCGCCAGCTCGGTCTGCGCGGTCGAGGCGCCCCCGGTGCTGCCGCCGGTGGTGCCGGTCGTGGCTTGGGTGCCGGTGGTGGTGGGGGTCTGGAAGGTGCCGAGATTCCCGCCGGTGTTGCCGGTGTTGCCGCCCATCTGGGCCGCCGCCGGGCTCGCGGTCGCCGCCAGTACCACCGCCCACGCCAGCCGTCGCAGGTTCCGCATCGGAGCCCCCCCGTTCGTATCCTCACCCACACCGGCGCGCTTCTTCCGACAGTATCGACGCTGCCGGTCCGGGAATCCAGTCCGCCCGGCGGGAGAAATCGATGAGACCTCGCGGCGTGGCGGTGGCGGGCACCGGGTTCATCGGCCCGGTCCACGTCGAGGCGGTGCGGCGGCTCGGGCACCGTGTCGTCGGTGTGCTCGGCTCCACGCCGGCGAAGGGCCGCGCCGCGGCCGACGCCCTCGGCGTGCCGGTCGCCTACGATTCGCTGGCCGCGCTGCTCGCCGACCCGGCCGTCGAGGTGGTTCATCTGGCGACGCCGAACCGCGCCCACTTCGCGCAGGCGCAGGCGGTTCTCGAAGCGGGCAAGCACGTCGTCGTCGAGAAGCCGCTGGCGATGACCGGCGCCGAGACGGCGGAGCTCGTGCGGCTGGCGGCGGCGCGGCCCGGGCAGGTGGCGGCGGTGAACTACAACGTCCGCTTCTACCCGCTGTGCCTCGACGCCCGCGAACGGGTCCGCGCCGGCGAGATCGGCGACGTGCTGCACGTCACCGGCTCGTACCTCCAGGACTGGCTGCTGTACCCGACCGACTTCAACTGGCGCGTCCTGGCCGCGGACGGCGGCGACCTGCGGGCCGTCGCCGACATCGGCACCCACTGGCTGGATTTGGTTTGCTTCATCACCGGGCTCGAAATCGAGGCCGTGTGCGCCGACCTGCGGACCGTGTACCCCGTGCGGCAGAAGCCGCTCGGCGGCAGCGAGACGTTCACCGGCTCCGCGGGGCAGGGGGGCGAGTCGGTGGCTGTGACGACCGAGGACTACGGGTCTATACTGCTCCGCTTCAAGGGCGGCGCCCGCGGCTGCGTGACGGTGTCGCAGGTGACGGCGGGGCGGAAGAACTGTCTGCGCTTCGACCTGGCCAGGACCAAGGTGTCACTGGCGTGGGACAGCGAGGAGCCGAACGTGCTGCACGTCGGGCACCGCGGCAAGTCGAACGAGTGCGTGGGCCGCGACCCGGGGCAGCTGGCGGCCGCGGCGCGGCGGTTCAGCGACTACCCCGGGGGCCACGCGGAGGGCTTCCCCGACTCGCACAAGCAGCTGTTTCGCGCCGCCTACGCGGCCATCGACGGCGACGCGGGGCCGTACCCGACGTTCGCCGACGGCCACCGCGAGGTGGTGGTGTGTGAGGCCGTATTGCGGAGTAGCCGGACGGGGTCGTGGGAACGGGTCGCGGAATGACGAAGGACGAAGGACGAATGACAGAACCAGGCCGGTTCGTCATTCGTCCTTCGTCCTTCGTCATTCGCGCAGCTCAGAAGCTGCCCGTGCAGCTGCCGCAACCACAGCACTTTCCCACGAAGCGTCGTCCGGCTTGAACGGGAACGTCACCCCGCGGGAGCTGTTCACCACCGCGCCGAGGCCGTCGGCGCGGTAGCCGGCCTTCACGTCCGCGGCGGTGCCGCCCTGCGCGCCGTAGCCGGGGATCAGCAGCCACACGTCCGGCAGCGCCGCCCGCAGCTCGCGCAGCTCGGCCGGGTGCGTCGCGCCGACCACCGCCCCCACGTCGCCCAGACCACAGCCGCCGAGCGTCGCTGCGTTCCACTCCGCCACCGCCGCCGCAACGTGTCGGTAGACCGGCTGGCCGTCACAGACCAAATCCTGGAACAGCCCCGCCCCGGGGTTGCTCGTGCGCACCAGCACAAACACGCCGCGGCCGGCCGCCTGCGCCGCGGTCAGGAACGGCTCCACGGCGTCACGGCCGAGGTACGGGTTGATCGTCAGCGAGTCGGCGTCCCACACCGGGCCGAACGCGGCGTCGGCGTAAGCGGCCGCGGTGCTGGCGATGTCGCCGCGCTTGGCGTCGAGGATGGTGACGAACCCGAGTTCCTTTGCGGCGGTCATCAGGCGTTGCAGCGCGGCGAGGCCCGCGGGTCCGGCCTGCTCGAAGAACGCGGCCTGCGGCTTCACCACGCCGGCGTGCGGCCGCACCAGTTCCAGCACGCGGCGGCCGAACGCCTCGAAGGCCGCGCCGGGCTGCTCGGGCGGCGGCAGGTGCGCCACCGACGCGCGGACCGCCGCCGGCAACGACTCCCAGCGCGGGTCGATGCCGACGCACAGCGGCCCGTGGCGGCGGACGGCGGCGGCGAGACGGTCGGCGAACGCTCCCATGATTCCCCCTCCGGAAATGGCCGGGGCCGGGGTTCGTTAAAGAACCCCGGCCCCGTGCCGGTTCGGCCCGCCCGCCCGCCGTTACCCCTTCGGCGGGGGGCTCGCCTGTCGTTGCTCCGAAACCCGCTGGCTTAGCGGTTGGCCGGCGGCTGGACGCGGAGGCGGCGGTTCGGGTCGAGCTCGACCACGCCGAACGCCTGCTCGTGCCGGGCCACGACCACCCGCAGCACCTCGGCCAGCTTCTTGGCCGTGACGAAGTTCATGACGAGCCGGTGGCTCAGCTCGATCGGCTCCGGGCCGGCGGCCCCCATCACCTGGGAGTACATGCCGAGGTCCAGCAACACCTCGTCGGGGTTGCCGGTCACCCGGAAGAAGTTGACGTACACCGACGCCATCTCGGCGTCGTTGATCGAGACCTGGATCTGCTGAGCCTGGCCCGGCGCGGCGGGGGCGGGGGCGGGGGCGGGGGTTTCTTCGGCCATCGGAGCGTCCTCGTGTTCGGGAGTGGTGGGGTAACAGCGGGTTGGCCGGGAAGTCGGCCGGAGTCAGTGTAACGACGGGGCGAGCGCCCGCCCATACGCCCGGCGAAAAAGCAAGCTCGGGCGGAGCCGCTTCGTCGCTCGGACCGGAATTCTTGTTTCCGCCGGGTGAGGGTCCATGTCCGGAAACAAGTGCATCGGCCATAGTGCCGATCGTTACAGTGACGTTCGCCGGGTCACTCCCCGCCCACCTTCACCGTCAGCCGCCCGCCGGTGGCGCCGGCCACCCGCACGGCCTCGGCCCACGCCGCCCGGTCGGCCTCGGCCGCGACGTGGAGCGTCACCGGGTGTATCGTGGCGACGGACGCCAGCACTTCCGGCACGTCCGAGTACCGATGGGCGTTCAGCAACGGCGGGCCTGATCGGTAAATCGTCGGCAGGTTCCACAGGTCGAGCCGCGCGTACTCCCGGCTGTCCGGCGGCAGGCCCGCCACCGCGTGGAGCGCCAGCGCGGCGGAATCCCCCCGCCCGTGGAGCGTCAGCTTCATCGGCTCCCCGTCGCCCGGCGGGAAAACCTCCTTCCACGCCTGCGTGGCCTGCCACACGTCGAACGCCCGCTGGCCGTCGAGCGTCTGGCCGATCAGCGGGAAGCGGCGGCGGACGTGCGTGTCCTCCTTGCTGCCGGGCGCGGCCCACCGCGTCGGCCCGATGCCGCGCGGCGCGACTGCCGCGAAGCACACCTTGTCGCGTCTCATCACCGCCCGGTTCTGCGCGAACATCGCGTCGTTGCGGGCGAGCGGTCCGGGGTACTGGAGTGCCCCGGCGAAGTTCGGGCCGAACGACTCGCACCAGTCCTTGTACCCGGCCTCGTCGAGAACGCTGAGGATCACTTCCGACGGCTCCTCGACGCCGGCCGCCGTCGCCACCCACATCCGCAGCGACACGTTCGGCTGGGGGTCGAAGTCGATTGCCCTCAGCCGCACGCCCTCGTGGGTCACGACCTCGGCGACCTTCGCGGTCTGCAGGTGTGGCACCCGGTACTCGGCCCCGAGAACTTTCGTGTGCAACGCCCGCCAGACGTCCGCGCGGCGCCCCGGCCACCACGCCTTCAGCTCGTCCACGTCCGCCGGCGGGTTGAACTTCGCGGCGGGCACGAACGTCTCGTGGATCGTCTCGTTCCGCCGCGGCTCGGGGAGCTTGTCGAACACTTTGAGCTGCTTCGGCTCGAAGCGCTTCGTCAGGTCCGGCGCCGGCTGCTCCGCGGTGTCGTTCTTGAGCCAGCGGGCCATCCAGGCGTTGATGCCGCGGTGCAACTCCGGCGTGTCGCTGTGCGGCCCCGTCGTTTCGAGAAGCTGGAACTTCTCGCCCGCGCCGTACAGGTCGTACACCTTGCGGGCCTTGTCCGCGAGGCGGCGGTAACCCTCGACGGGGAAGATGTCGTCCTTGTCGGAGTTGCCCAGCAGCAGCGGCCGCGGGGCGATCAGCGCCGCCACCTGCGCGTAGTCCCATCGGTACGTGTTCACCTGGTACATGCAGTCGCAGTGCCCCGCGATCACGCCGTCGGCCAGGCGCGGCGCCGGCGCCTCGACCAGGTGCGCGTGCAGGTCGGCGATGCCGGCCACGGGCACGACCGCCTTCACCCGCTCGTCCGCGGCGGCGACCCACCAGCTCGTCGCGCCGCCGCCCGAGCGGCCGGTGAGGCCGAACCGCGTGGCGTCCACCTCGGGGCGGGTTTCGAGGTAGTCGAGGGCGCGCATCGCGTTCCACAGCTCGACGCCCGCCGGGGTGTAGCCGCGGCTCTGCCACCACCACATCTTGGCGCCGTGGGTGCCGTGGTGGTCGCCGCGGATCTCGGCCAGCTCGACGGTGTCGAGGATCAGGCAGGCGTAGCCGTTCGCGGCGAACCAGCTCGGGTGGTACTGGTAATGCACCTTGCTGCCGTACGACACGCCGTCGATGACGACGTTGCCGTGACCGCACACGTACAGGATCGTGGGCAGGCGGCCCTCGCGGCGCTTCGGCAGGTACAGGTTGGCGGTGACGTACAGGCCGGGCATCGACTGGAAGTGGAGCCGCTCGACGGTGAACGTGCCGCCGTCGGTGGTGCCCGTGACGACGGCGTTGAGCGGCGTCCGCGGCGGCAGCGGGTCGAGGCCCATCATGTCGAGGAACTGGCGGCGCAGCTCGGGGCGCTTCTTCTCCCAGGCGTCTTTCGTACTGAGGTCGGCGAGGCAGGCGTCGTTGATCTGTTTGACGTGGGCGCGGAAGTAGGCGTCGAGCTGCTTGCGGTTGCGGGCGTGGTCCGGGTTCGGTTGCTGCGCCGTGGCGGGGGTGGCGAGGAGCAGCGCGGCGAGGCCGGCGGGAAGGAGGCGGGTCATGGCGGAGCCCTCGGGGGTGCCGCGATGCTACCCGACGCCACCCGCTCGTGCGAGTACGCGTTGTCGTGGTCTCCGGAAAATGGACCGGACGAACAGGATGCCGAACCTCCGCTCGGTTCGGCGGCGGCTTCGCGGGGTGCGTTAGTGGGGTAGGTTGCAGGCGTTTTTGCTGGACCGCCGGCCGCAACGCCCGGTACTGTTGTCAGTTACACCCGGCGCGGCGGTGTCGACCCCGCGCCGTGATAGATTGCAAAGCCGCAATCTAATTACTGGTTCGGCCTCGAAGGATTGCTCCGCAGGGGTCCGCATGCGAGTCGCCCTCTTGCTCCTCGTTGCCACGGTCGCCACCCTCGGCGCTCAGCCCCCAGTCCCTCGGGCGACAGTTACCGGCCGTGTGGTCCTGCCGGCCAGCGTACCCGTCCCCGAGGCCAAGAGCATCAAGACCACCTACGACCGCGAGCACTGTGGCAACGCCGTGCCGGACGAGTCGGTGGTGGTGGACGCGAAGACCCGCGGGGTGCGGGACGTGGTTGTGTGGCTGCGGCCCGACGACCCCGACCCGAAGAGCAATCTCGGCCCCGCCGACCTGCCCCCGGCCGACGCGAAGCGGAAGCCGGCGGACGTTGTGATCGAACTGAAGGGCTGCCAGTTTGTGCCACACGTCGCCACCGCACGAACCGGCGACACCCTGGTATTCCGGTTCACCGACCCCTGCGCCCACAGCCTGATCTTCCCCGCCGATAACTTCGGCCGCACACAACTACCCATACCAGAGAAGGGCGAGTGGCGGCGACCCGTGCCCGCGGACGCGACCGTGTTCCCCTTCAAATGTTCCATCCACCCGTGGATGGAAGGGCACCTGCGGGTGTTCGACCACCCGTACCATGCGGTCACGGACGCGGCCGGGCGGTACACGATTCGCGACGCCCCGGCCGGGAAGTACCGGCTCGTTTACTGGCACCCGATCGTCGGATACCGCGACGGGAAGGACGGCAGGTCAGGCGTGCCGGTGGTGGTCGCAGCCGGCCTGGACGGAACGCAGGCGCTGCCGCCGGTCGGGTTCGACATCACACGACGGCCGTGAGAGGTGCGAGACACCCTGCTCCGGCCGCCCCAGGAACTTCTCTTGACGAGGGGCGCTCGTAGGGCGGGCCGCGGCCGCCAAGTCGAACGCCCCCCGCCGGTTATGTCGTGCGAGTCGGATCACGGCGCCGCCGGTGAGGTTGCCGGTCGGGCGAGGAGAGTGCATGAACACGGGATCGGCGCGTACCGCGGACGGGGCCGCCGGGGCGGGCCGCGAAGGGGTTATGCACCTGGCGAACTATGGCCAGGGCGAGTGGCGACCGGCGGGGGAGTCGGCACGGTGTAGTCAGCCGTCCCAACGGGATCGACCGCCGGTGGTGTGGGTAGGCGGTCGTCACCAAGTGTTTGGCCGAAAGCGCTCCCCGTCCCAATCGAACCCACGGGCCGAGCAGAGGTCACTCGCCGCACCAGAAACCGGACGGGCTTTGCGCCGGGCGCCGCGGGTAACATAGTCGGCGAGGTCAGCGGAGCCAGCCCCAAGTTCCTGGCGTGCGGGGGCAGGTCCCCTGCCCGGGGTGGAACCCGTCGCTGCAGCAGACCGCCAGCTCATTGGCGATTCGTAGCGTGCTCGCGCCGTTTGGTCGTGGTACGATCCCGGGCGGCTGCAAAGCTTCCTGTTCGGCTACCGGTTTACCCGTCCAGTCTACGGATTCCGAATCACCGCCCGCGGTAGCCGGCGGGCTGCACGGCGGCGTTGCCGCCGGCCAGGATCGGCTCCACCCGCAGGTCGTCGAAGTACGCCACGCCCGCGCCCGTTAGCGCCGCGGTCAGCCCGATCTGGCCCGACGCCGGCACCGTCCGGTACAGCTGGAAGCGCTGCCACTTCCCCTGCGTCGTCAGCACCCGCACGCCCAGCGGCTCGCCGCCGGCGTCGTCGTACAGGAGCGCCCCGTCGGCGGTGCCGCCGATGCCGCCCGCCACCTTGATCCACCCGCTGACGCGGACCAGCGTCCCCGGCGGCAGCTGCACCGGCGGGCTGTCCACTGCCAGGAACGTCCGCTCCAGCGGCATCTGGTACTGGAACGGCTTCCCGCTCGCGTCCGTCCGCGCCGGCTGGCGAACCTCCAGCTTCAGCACCGCCTTGCCGAGCTCGGGCGTCGGCCGGTGCGCCTCGTCGGGCAGCGGGATCGCCCGGCTCGGGGCGAAGATCCCCTTCTGCTCCTTCGGCAACACCCGGTCGAGGACGCGGTCTTCGAGCTTGTCCGCCGGCACGATGCCGGCGGCCACCTGGACGCGGTCCGCTTCCAGGCTGCCGGTGCGCGCCGCCCAGCCGGGGAGGCTCGCCACGGGGACGCCGGCCGGCGGCACCGCGGCGCCGAGCTCGAAGTCGCCGTTCGGCAGGCGGTTCGCGGCGGGCCGGCCGGCCTGCACCTGCTTCGCCAGCTCCCAGTGCTTCGGCAGCGTGTAGAAGCTCACCGCGTGCGGGCTGGCCGTCGGCACGTCGAGGGTGCCGACGGCCAGCTGCCAGTGCGCCCGCATCAGCACCCGCAGCGGCCGCAGGGCGCGGGTCGCGTCCTGGTAGGCGCGGTCGTACAGCTCGTTGGCATAGTGCTTCTGCGCCTCGCCGTAGTACTCGTGCGTCTTCGCCAGGAGCTTGTCGCCGTCCGTCACCGTCACGCCCATGCCGGCCAGCTGGAGGTGGACGGCGCGGGTGCGCTCGTAGGCCACCCGCGCCTGGTCGATCGCCCACCGGGCGCTGTGCCGGCCGTACCGGCGGGCGTGGTCCTGCCACTCGACCACGAGGCCGCGCGGCCCCAGGTCGTCGGTGAACACGATCGGCGCGACCATGTCGAACTCGTCGATCTTCACCTCGGTGCCGGACGTGGTGCGCTTCGTGCGGTTGGCGAGGTTCTGCACGCCGGCCGGGGTGACGAGCCACGGGTCGTGCCCGTCCGACACGCCCGGCACGGTCAGCGTCAGCCCGGCGACGGCGCCCTGCCCCGGCACGTACTGGTCGCCCGGCCCGAGCCACATCGGGATGACGAGCAGCCCCTTCTGCCCGGGGATCACGGCGGCCTTGACGTGCGGGTGGCTCGTGTTCAGCCACGCCGCCTTGCCGCCGGTCGTGCCCGACGACGTGAGGACGCGGTCGAGCAGGTCGAGCTCGGTGTTCAGCAGCGCGACGCCGTGCAGGCGCTCGCTCCCCTCCTTGGCGTCGGCGAGGGCGCGGTCGGACCAGAAGCCGAGGCCGCGGGCCCCGCTGGCGATGGCGAGGTAGGCCAGCAGCCGCACCTGCTCGGCGTGCGGGCCGGCGCCGGCGTCGGCGGCGGGGTTCCCGTCCGGGATGTGGTTCTGCACCCACGTCCAGAACACCGGCCGCGGCCCGGCCAGCTGCCGGCGCTGGGCCAGCCAGTCGCCGTAGCGGGTCAGTTCGAGGCTCGTGAACAGCGGCCAGCGGTGGGCGCCGACCACGTCGAGCGTCTGCGAGTAGTTCTGGAACCCGTCCCACAGGTCGCCGCCGAGCGGCCGCCGGCGGTCCACCCCGCGCACCTCCTTCGCCCCCAAGGCCACCTTCCAGTCCTGGTCGTCGGTCAGGCCGCCGCCCAGGTCCCAGAACAGCACGTCGGACGTGACGAACTTGCGGCGGAAGGCGTCGAACAGGCCGTCGGCGGCGCCGGCCTTCACCTGCGCGAGTTCCACCGGCGGGGCCGACGGGATGACGAGCCAGCCCTCGCGGCCGGCTTCATCGACGAGCGCCTGCGGGGCGTCGGCGGGGAGCCACACGGCGTCGAACCCGGCGGCGCGGAGCACGTGCAGCGGCGTGCCGCTGTGGCGGATGGCGCGGAAGAAGTGTTCCTTGCCGTCCACCAGCAGCTGCCCGCCGCGCTGCTCGACCTGCCGCAACCGACCCGCGGGCGTCGGCGCCGGCAGCGCCTGCGCCTTCGGGTTCGCCGTGGTGACGCCGGGCGCGGTCGCCGCCGGGGCCGGCGCGGCGCGGACGGGGCCGATCTCCAGGTCGTCGATCCACACGTCCACGGGGCCGGGGCCGGTGTAAACGTTCAGCACGAGGCGGTCGACGTACGCGCCTTCGGTGTTCACCTCGCGGCCGACCTTCGCCCGCACCGCGGGGAGGTGCTTGCCGAGCAGCTCGGGCACGTTCTCGATCGTCAGCTTGTCCCAGCTGCGGGCCTTCTCGTAGCTCTTGCCGACGACAAGGAACGTGAGCAGCGCTTCGGGCCGGGCCGGGTCGCGTTCCTTCGGCAGCACCACCCGCGCCCGCAGCTGCACGCCGGGCCGCGTGGCCTTCACCCACACGCTCGCGGAGAGCGCCGGCGACACCGGGGCCGGGGGCGTGTCGTAGCTGTAGTGGACGAACGCGGCGTCGCCGGTGGCGGCGTCGAGCGTCAGTTGCAGGTGCTCGCTGGTGGGGCGGCTCTTGAAGTGCTGGTCCGAGACGGCGTGGGTCTTCACTTCCGCTTTGACGTTGGCGTCGCCGCGGACGAGGACGGGGTCGCGGCCGGCGAACGAGTGACGGTGGATGCCGTCGGTCTGGGCCGTGAGCAGCGCCAGCCCCAGCAGCAGGGCGGCGAGCGGGGCGGCGGCGAAGGCCGTCACGCGGACGGTCATGCGGGGCTCCTCCGGTCCGCGAGGCGGACGCAACCGGGGGCTATACCGCGACCTTGGGGTGGGGGGAAGGCGAACCGCACGCGGACACTCAAGCCGGGGGCATTGTGTGTCGCCGACCCCCCCGGGGGGTCGAGGCACGAATTGAGTCGAGTACACAAAAGATCGTTGGGTCGACGCGTGGCCGGCGGAAGATCCGATTCCCCTTCGACTTGCGTGGGTTACAGCGCCGCCCGCAGCTCGCGCAGGAACCGCTCCAAGTCGTCGGCCGTGTTGTACCCGTGGACCGCAACCCGCAGCCGGCCGGCGTGGCTCATGACGTGGACCCCCGCCGCGTGCAGCGTCGCGTGCAGCTCCGCGGCGCGGGGGTGCTTGAACGCCAGGATGCCCGCCACGTGCTCCGGCTCCGCCGGCGTCAGCAGCTCGACCGGCAGCTTCCGCACCTCCTCCAGGCAGTGCAGCGTCAGCGGCCGGGCGTGGCGGTCGATCGCCTCCACGCCGACGCCGCGGAGGTACTCCAGTGCCGCCCGCACCGCGTACACCGCGGGGTAGTTCGGCATCCCGACCGCGAACGACGCCGCCCCCGGCTTGCTCACTGCGGCCTCGAAGCGGTTCGGGCCGAACGCGTCCTCCAGGTGGAACCACCCGCCGGCCGGCACCGTCCAGTCCGCGGCCCGCGCCGCCGGCACGCCGACGAGCCCGCCGCCGTGCGACGCCAGAATCCACTTGTGCGTGCTGCTGACGATCAGGTCCGCGCCCGTCAGGTCGAGCGGGACGCGGCCGAGCGCCTGCGTCACGTCCACGGCCAGGAGCGCCGGCGAGTGCTTCCGCACGGCCGCGACCACCTCGGGGAGCCGCACCGCGAACCCGTTGAAGAAGCTCACCAGCGACACGGTGACGAGCCGCGTCCGCGGGCCGAGCAGCGGCACCAGGTCTTCGACCCGCAGCGCGCCGCCGCGGTTGCGCCACACCTTCGCGGCGGCCGGCGAGTCGGGCTGCAGCCACGGCGTCGCCCCGGCGGGGAAGTCGAGGTCGTTCACGACCACCTCGTCGCCGGGCTTCGCCCGCAGGGCCAGCGCCGCGAGGTTGTACGCCTCCGACGAGCACGAGCAGACGCCGATCTCGTCGGCGGTGAGGCCGTAGAACTCGGCGGTGAGGCGGCGGACGGCGTCCCACTCCGCGGCGTGCCGGACGCGGCCGTCCATGCCGAGTTCCTTGTCGGCGGCGTATTGCGCGAGCGCGGCGGCGACGGCGGGCGGCGGGATGCCCTCGGCGGCGGTGTTGAGGTAGGCGCGCCCCTCCAGCGAGGGGAAGTCGCGGCGGCGGGATTCGGGCGTCAGCATCGGAGGCTCCGAGGTCCGGTTCGTTGTTAGGCCGGGGCGCAAGCCCCGGCGGGTGATCGGGCGCGAACCCGCCGACGGGGCTTGCGCCCCGGCCTAACGGGTGTCCTGTCCGTCGAGCACGTACGCGATCACCTCAGCCAGTGCCCGGTCGTCGTCGATGTACTCGTCCCAGCCGCGCTCGGTCCACCACCTCTCGCGGACGACCTCGGAGGCGGCCTTCAACCGGCGCGTACACCAGGACTTGAACTGCTCGCGCGGCTGCTCGATCGGCCGGCCCCGCGCGGTGACCACGACGTGAACGTGGTTGCTCCGGCAGTTCACCGCGTGCAGTTGCCACTTCCGGACGGCGCAGTGGTCGGCGATCGTCTGCTCGACGAGCCGGCGCTGGTCCGCGTCGAGAACCAGTGGTGCTTCGGCCAGTTCCGCGAGAGATTCGCGGTGCGCCACGGGATCCGGCGCGTGGCTCCCGCCGCCTCGGAGGAACGAGCCACGGGGGTCGCCGTGCAGCCAGGTGCCGTAGGTCGTCCACGTCGAAAAGTAGGCGATCGCCATGACCGCGTCCTTCCACTCGTTAGGCCGGGGCGCAAGCCCCGTCGGGCGATCGGCCGCGAACCCACCGACGGGGCTTGCGCCCCGGCCTAACACGCCTACTGAGACTGTACGAGCCTCACCGCCGCGTCGATCGGCCGGCCGTCGGTCAGGTGGTCCACCAGCATGGCGCCGTAGGTCGGCGCGTACAGCGCCCCCTTCGACCCGAGGCCGGTCAGCACCGCCAGCCGGTGCCGCGGGTGGACGCCGAGCATCGGCCGCGTCGTCGTCAGCACCGGCCGCACGCCGGCGCGATGGCCGATCACCTCGAACGGCAGCTTCGAGAACTCGCGCAGCCCCGCCTCGATCGCGGCGCGGCCGGCCGCGGTCGGCGTCGGGGTGTGGTCATCGCGGTCGTAGGTACTGCCGGCGAGGAACACGTCGCCGCCCTGCGGGGCGAGCCACACGCCCCGGTGCACCGGCCGCGGCTCGCCGAGGCCGGGCACGCGCAGCGTCAGGATCTCGCCCTTCGCCAGGTTGTACGGCACCGCCGGGAACCACGGGTTCCCCGCGCCGGCGGCCCCTTCACAGAAGACCACCCACCCCGCGGTGACGCCCAGCCGCGGCAGCCGCACGCCGGCGTCGGTCGGCTCCACGTCGGCCGCGGGGTCGAGGTCGAACGCGCGGTACGCGTGGTGTTCCTGGAACAGCGCGCGGTAGGCGTCGAGGAAGCGCGGCACGTCCAGCCGCGCGGCGGGGGTGAGGTCGAAGCCGCCGTGCGGGGCCGCGAACCACGCCGGGTCGATGCCGCGGTCGAACCGCGTGGCGTCGATCTTGCCGCGGGCCACGTCGCGCTCGGCGGCGCCCGCGAACAGCCGCAGCGCCGGGGCGTGGTGGAAGACCGTCGCGCCCGTCTCGGCCTGCGAACTGCGGTAGTAGCCCACCGCGATGTTGAAGCAGTGGTCGAGGTTCCAGGTGCGGGCGACGCGGCGGCCGGTGTACGGGGTGATGAGGCCGGCGGCGACGCGCGACGCGGCGTGCGGGTCGCCGCGGTCGAGCACGAGGACGCGCCGCCCGCGCCGCCGCAGCTGCCACGCCACGGCGGTGCCGGCGAGCCCCTGGCCGACGACGACGAACTCGAAGTCCGGTGCCACCCCGTCAGGGTATAATCGCGGCATGGACGAGAAGGCGGAATACGACCCGGAGACGGCGTACCACGAGGCCGGGCACGCCGTCGTGGCCCTGGCGCTGGGCCGGCCCGTTCACCGCGTCAGCGTGCTGCCGAACCGCGACCGCCTGGGCCAGTGCGAGTTCGGGAAGGGCGTGTTCCGGCCGTCGGAGGACTGGGTGGAGCGCGAGGTGATGATCTCGCTCGGCGGCCTGGCCGCGGAGGCGCGGCACACCGGCACCTACGGCTGGGCCGAGGCCGAGCGCGACCTGCGCCACGTCCGCAAACTGCTGGCGCAGACGACCGAGCGAACAGCGGCCCGGCTGGAGAAGCGGTTGCTGGCGAAGGTCGAGAACCTGCTGGCGGACGACGGCCACTGGCGCGCCGTCGAGCGGATCGCCGCGGAGCTTCTGGTTCACGGCGTCATCAGCGGCCGCGCCGCCCGACACCTGTACGAGCAGGCGGTGGAGCAGGACTGAGGCGAGCCGAGGGCGTCAGGCTTCGGGTGCGTCCGCGCATCGAACCACTTCGGACGTGAGTCGAACCGGGTCCGTACCCGGCGGCTGTCGCCACCCGGCTCGCCGGGCCGATCTACTTCCGCGGCTCGATGACGCCGCCGTCGTGCTCGATGCGGCACCCGGGCACGGCGGCGTGGAATGCGGCAAGGCCCGCCGCCGTCACCTTTGCTCCTTTCACGACGAGGTGCTGCAGGGCCTTGCAGTCCGTGAACGGGGCCAGCCCCGCGTCCGTCACCTTCGTGGCGTCCAGCCAGAGGGTTGTCAGGCCTTTGCAGTCCTTGAAGTGGGCCAGCCCCGCGTCCGTCACCCCGGTGCCGTTCAGGCAGAGGCTCTGCAGCCCCTTGCAGTCCTTGACGTGGGCCAGCCCCGCGTCCGTCACCCCCGTGCCGTTCAGCCACAGGTCCGTCAGGCCTTTGCAGTCCTTGAAGTGAGCCAGCCCCGCGTCCGTCACCTTCGTGGCGTCCAGGCGGAGGACGGTCAGGCCTTTGCAGTCGCTGAATTGCGCCAGCCCGTTGTCCGTCACCTTCGTGCTAATCAGGTTGAGGGCCGTCAGCCCCTTGCACTCCTTGAAGACGGCCAGGCCCTGCTCCGTCACCCCCGTCTCGCCCAGGCTCAAGACCGTGAGCCCCTTGCAGTCCTTGAAGTGCGCCACCCCCGCGTCCGTCGCCCGGGTGCCGAATAGGTCGAGGGCCGTGAGCCCTTTGCAGTCCTTGAAGTGCGCCAGCCCCGCGTCCGTCACTGGCGTGTTCAGGAGGCTGAGTTTCGTGAGCCCCTTGCAGTCCTTGAAGTGAGCCAAACCCGCGTCCGTGAGTTGCGCGTTGCCCCCCAGGCCGAGGTGTGTGAGCCCCTTGCAGTCCTTGAAGTAGGCCAGCCCCGCGGCCGTCACCGGCGAGTTCCCCAGGTCGATCCACGTCAGCCCCTTGCAGCCCTTGAAGTTCGCCAGCCCCGCGTCCGTCACCTTCGGGCCGCCCAGGTTGATCAGGGTCAGGGTGAATCGCTCTTTCGGCAGGTCGGCCGCGGCCAGGAAGTCGCGGTTGTGACCGTCGATCCACACGACGCCGCCGACCGACACGACGTACTCGGCGGCCGCGCGATCCGGGTCGCCGGCGGCGGCCGGCGCTTTGACGGTGGGGCCGACCTGCGCGAGCGTCTTGCCGGCCTTGTCCTTCACCGTCACGGTGGCGCCGTCGGGCACCTCGATCCAGGTCTCGGTCCCGTCCTTGTTGCGGATGACGATGACGACGCCGCCGAGCGCCAGCAGCACCATGCCGGCGAACCCGGCCGCGGCCCACAGCCACCGCCCGGCGGGCTTCCGCCCCACCGGCGCCGCCACGGGCACCGCGGCGGGTTCCAGCTCCGTCGCGGACGCGTCCAGGTCGGCGAACGGGTTGGCGTCGGGCACCGCCGTCACCTGGATCGGCACGTACACCACCTGCGACACCGCGGGCGCAGCCGCCGCAGAAGAAGTCCGCGCCGCGCCCATCGCCCGAATCCGCTTGACCACCTCGTCGGCCGACGCCGGCCGGGCTCCGACCGACTTGGCGAGCAACTGGTGGATCAACTCGGCGAGCGGTTCGGGCACGGCCGGGTTCAGGTCGCGCACCGGCGTCGGCTCCTGCGTCCCCAGGGCGATCAGCACCGCCATCGTGTTCGGCCCCTGGAACGGCAGCCGGCCGGTCACGAGTCGGTACAGCACGGCGCCGAGGCTGAACAGGTCGGTGCGGTGGTCCACCTTCTCGCCGCGGGCCTGCTCCGGGCTCATGTACGCCGGCGTGCCCACGATCGCGCCGCTCTTGGTCAGCTCGACCTCCGCGTCCACCGGGCGGGCGAGGCCGAAGTCGAGCACTTTGACCCGCCCGGCCGGCGCCTCCAGCCACAGGTTGCCGGGCTTCACGTCGCGGTGAACGAGCCCCTGCCGGTGCGCCGCGGCCAGCCCGGCGGCCGCCTCCGCGGCCATCTTCAGTACCTGGGCGGGGGTGGGGTTCCCCTTCTTCTTCAGGTACTCGTCGAGCGGGTACCCTTCGAGGTACTCCATGGCGATGTACGGCACGCCGTCGCGCTCGTCGGCCTCGTACACGGTGACGACGTTGTCGTGCTTCACCCGCGCGGCGGCGCGGGCCTCGCGGAGGAAGCGCTCCCGCGCGGCGGGGTCGGCGGCGAACTGCGGGAGCATCACCTTGAGCGCCAGCCGGCGGTCGAGGCGGGTGTCGATCGCGGCGTAGACGGCGCCCATGCCGCCCTTGCCGAGCTCCTTCACGACGCGGTACGGCCCGAGGGTGCCGACCTCGCCGGCGGCCGCGGGCGGGCCGAAGCCCGCGGCGGCGCCGGTCGTGGATGCGCCGACGGCGATGGTCTCGTCGACGGCGCTGGGCGCGGACGGGGCGCTGGTGGCGTCGGTGTGCAGCCGGGCGTGCGGGTTCATGGGAAAAGCGTAGCCGATGGGCGCGGGGGCCGCAACCGGTGTGCAAGCCGTTAGGCCGGGGCGCGAGCCCCGTCGGGGTTCTGACGCCCGCCGGGGCTCGCGTCCCGGCCTAACGGGCGGCCGGAATTCCCCCCGAGCGCCCGCCCGGCGGCGGGCAATACACTGGCGGACACCGAGCCCGGAGGCCGGCCCATGCCGACCGCTCCCGTTAGCCTGATGCCCGCGCTGCGGCGGGTGATCGCCGGCCGCGCCGCCGAGCGCGGCGACGACGACCTCCTCACCGCGTTCGTCGCCGACCGCGACCCCGAGGCGTTCGCCGCCCTCGTCCGCCGGCACGGGCCGATGGTCCTGGGCGTCTGCCGCCGCGTGGTGCGCGACTACGACGCCGCGGACGACGCCTTCCAGGCCGTCTTCCTGGTGCTGGCCCGCCGCGCCGCCGACGTGCGGCCGCGGAACCGGGTGGGGGCGTGGCTGTACGGCGTGGCCTACCGGACCGCCCTGAAGGCGCGGGCCGCCCGCGCCCGCCGCCGCACCCGGGAGAGTCAGGTGGACGCCATGCCCGAGCCGGCCGCGCCGCCGGCCGCCGACGGGTGGGACGAGTTGAAGCCGGTCCTGGACGAGGAGCTGGCCCGGCTGCCGGACCGGCTCCGCGTCCCGGTCGTGCTGTGCGACCTGGAGGGCCGCCCGCAGCGGGCCGTCGCCGGGCAGCTCGGCATCGCCCCCGCCACCCTCGCCGGCCGCCTCGCCGACGCGCGGAAGGCGCTGGCCGCGCGGCTCACCCGCCGCGGCGTCACGCTGTCGGCGACGGCGCTGGGTGCGCTCCTGGCCGAGAAGGCGAGTGCCGGGGTGGTGAACCCGCAGCTGGCCGCCGGGGTGGTGCGTGCGGCCGAGGCCGTCGCCGCCGGCGGGGCCGCCGCCGGGCTCGTGTCCGCGAACGCCCTCCAACTCTGCGACGGGGTGATGCGGATGATCTTCCTCACGAAACTCAAGGCCGCGGCCGCGACCGCGGCGGTGCTGCTGGCGGTCGCCGGCGCGGTCGGGCCGGGCTTGAAGCCCGCGACCGCCGGCGAGGCGCCGGCCGCGACCGCGACCGCGACCGCGACCGCGCTGCTGGCGGACGACGACGCGGCGTACCTGGACCAGGTGTGCCTGATGTTCCGCAACTCGAAGGCGACGGCCGTGGAGCACGGCTACTTCGCCGCGGACAAGGACGCCGACAAGCGGAAGAAGGTGGCCCGCTGGCTGATCGACGGCCCGACCGCCCCAGCGACCGCCGCGCGGACGGTCACGCTCGGCGCCGACGGGGCACAGCCGTTCTTCACCGACGCGTTCGACCGGGTGGTGGTGTGGGACGCGGACACGGCGAAGCCGGCCGGGGTGCAGGCCCACCCCGTGGTGCAGTGGGCCGACCTGGCCCGGTTCATCGACGTGCAGAAGGGCGCCCGCGAGGAGCGCCGCGTCGAGGTCGTCGTGCCGGGTGACAAGGACGCCAAGCCCGCGGCCCCGGGCGAGCCGGTGCGGGTGAAGGTGGTGGTGGCGACCGACGACGGGAAGGGCGGGGTGAAGTACACGGTGGAGGAGCGGCTGGCGGTGCCGTCGAAGGCGGCCGAGCCGAAGGCGACGACGGTGCAGGGCTACAAGGTGGAGGTGGTCACGCCGCCGGGCAAGGCCGGCCCCCCGCAGGCGCTCCTCCGGTGGGTCGGCGACGGCTCCAAGCCCGCCGGGCTACAGTCGCCGGACCAGACGGTCCGGCTGTGGGCGGCCCAGCCGCCGGGCAAGGGCGAGGAGAAGCGGTTCACGATGACATGGGCCACGTCGAAGGACGGGGCCGAGCCGGACGCGGCGTTCCTGCGGCGGGCGGTGACCGAGGCCCGCGGCACCCCGCCGACGGCGCTGGAGGAGCGATACTTCGCGGCCGACCCCGACCCGCGGAAGCGCGAGAAGTTGCTGGACGCGCTGCTGGCCGACCCGGCCGCGCTCCGCCGCGTCGGCGACGGGTGGAAGCGACGGATGCTCACGCCGCAGCCGCTGACGGCGCCGGCCACCCCGAAGGAGAAGGTGCTCGAGATCTACCGCGGCTCCGACCTGACGGTGCAGCCGAAGATCGAGGTGGTGCCGTACACGCCGCAGGGAAAGCTGGTGGTGCCCTACGTCGCCCCGAGCCCGGTGGCGCCGCCGAAGTTTGAGGTGGTGCCGCTGCCGAAGGGGGACGTGCAGCCGTTCCTGTACACGCAGCCGAAGGCGGTCGTGCGCGACCTGCTGCTGGACGAGAAGGGGAACGTGCCCCAACCCAGGATCGAGGTGCGCGACCTGTTGGTGACGCCGAAGGCGGACGTGGTGAAGCCGAAGGTGGTAACGCCGCCCGCCCCGCCCGCCCCGCCCGCCCCGCCGAAGGTCGGGGTGCCGGCCCCGCCAAAGGCGGCGCTGCCGAAGGTGGCGCCGCCGGCGCCGGCCGCCCCGGCGGTCCGGGCGACATCAACCCGGGTTGTGTCGGACAAGTGGGGTCGGCTGGTGGGCGAGCTGATCGCAGCGGGGAAGACGGACGAGCAGATGCTGGAGTCGCTGTCGCTGGCGGCGGCGGGCCGCCTGCCGACGGAGGTCGAGCGTCGGCTGTCGCTGGCGGTGCTGCCGACGGCGGCCGACCGGGCGGCCGGTTGGACGGCGGTGGCCCGCGCTTTGGCGGGCCCGCCGACGCCGCCGACGCCGCCCGCCCCGCCACCGCTGCCGCGGTCGCCACAGTAGGGTGGTGCGTGCCCCGCCGGCGGGTTGACGACGGCCTGCGGGGCGGTATAACAGGAGTGCGGGGCAGTTAGCTCAGTTGGTAGAGCGAGCGACTGAAAATCGCTAGGTCCCCAGTTCAACCCTGGGACTGCCCACTCTGGGAAAGCAAGGGTTTCGAGAGACTCCGGTTTCCCGAGAACACCCGCCGGTACAGAATCGCGGTACGGAATGATGCCTCCGAGGCCGTGACGGGTTACAACCGTCACCAACCCGGAGGCTTTTTCATGGCCCGCACCCCGAAGCCCTGGTATCGCGAGGACCGGCAGGCTTACTTCGTCACGATCCGCGGCACCCGGCACAACCTCGGCCCCGACAAGAAGGACGCCCTCCGCCGCTTCCACGAGTTGATGGCGGCCGACGAGGCTCCCGTTCCCCCTCCGCCCGAGTCGGCCGCGCGGCTCACTGTCGGCCAGGTCTTCGAAAAGTACCTCGACTGGTGCCAGCAGCACCGCGCCCCCCGCACCTACGAGTGGGCGCGAGGCCACATCCAGGGGTTCTGCGACCACCTCCGCACCGCCTCGACCCTGCCCGCCCGCGACCTCCGGCCGTTCCAAGTCGTCGAGTTCGTCGATTCCAAGAAGACCTGGGGGCCGAACCAGAAGCGCGGGGCCATCGTCGCCCTGACCCGGCCGTTCAACTGGGCGTCCAAGCTCGGCTACATCGAGACCAGCCCCGTGCGGGGGATCGAGAAGCCCCAAGCCGAGAAGCGGGACAGCCGGATGACGCCCGGCGACTTCGAGCGGCTCGTCGGGTTCGTGAAGGACCAGCCGTTCCGCGACCTGCTCACCTTCGCCTATGAGGCGGGCTGCCGTCCCCAGGAAGCCCGGAAGATCGAGGCCCGACACCTGCAACTCGACCGGTATCGGGTCGAAATCCCCCCGCCGGAGGCGAAGGGGAAGCGCCGGTGGCGGGTCATCTACTTGTCCGCCAAGGCGGCCGAGATCGTCGCCCGGCTCGCGGCCGAACGCCCGGAGGGGCCCCTGTTCCTCAACGTGGACGGCAACCCGTGGAAGGCCCAGGCCGTCGTCTGCCGGTTCCAGCGGCTGCTCGTCAAGCTCGCCGGGGCGGTGGAAGCACTGCCCCCGCTGCCCAGATTCGACCGGCGGCGGTACAAGGACCCGCTGGAACTCGCCCAGGCGCGGAAGGACCACCAGGCGAAGGTCGTGGCGCTGCGGAGGAAGCGGGCGAAGCTGGCGCGGGAGGGGGACACCCGGTTCGCCATGTACGACATCCGCCACTGCTTCGCCACGCGGAAGCTGAAGGAGGGGCACGACCCGATCACCGTGGCTGCGCTGCTCGGCCACAAGGACGGGTCGATGCTGTGTAAGCATTACGAGGAGCTGTCGCGGGATGGGGACCACCTGCGGCAGGCGGTCAGCTGAGGCGGAGGTGCCGATACACCGATTTTGGCGGAGCTGGAGTCTGTCTGGGCTCAAGCCCCTTTCGCTCGACCCGGAACGTCGCCAGTAGCGCGTCCAAGTCGGCGAGATCGACTACGATCTTTCCACGCCTCAGCCCGAGGCGGTAGTGGGCGAGTTGGCCCGTCTTGATCCAGCCACGGACGACCGACTCGCACACACCCGCACGCTTCGCACAATCCTTGACGCTCAGCACGTGCGTCCCCCTGCCGAGGGCAGGCGGATGGCAACCAGTACCGCGGCACCCGGTCTCCGATGCTCGCGAGTGGCTTGCCCGAACGTGCCGGGCGTGGGTTCAGGGGGTGCAGGCGGATAGTAGCCGTGGACACAGAAGGCCGGATCACGATCCAGTACGACGGGGAGTCGGCGATGGTCGCAGGAGACAAGTGAGGTCCGCCTCGTCGCGCTTCCACACTTCAATGGTTCCCAGGTTGCTTGCTGGTGAGTGTGCGGCCACGGAACCGAGTCGGAACCCACCCCGTGGGTCGACGGGAGGGGCATTCGCGGCTTCCCCCTGGAGTGTGAGGAACGTGCGCCGGACTCCGCCTCCTGTTCCGGCACATCCGGACACCCGAAGGGAGGAGCCGACGCGAGTTCCAGAGTAACGTTGAGTCCTCGAAATAAGGTTGCAGGAAAGATTGCAGGTGCGATGATCCCGTTGCGACGAGGGCGCGCGGCACCTGCGGTCGTCCGACCGTGGTCGCGGAGACCGAACATGGTCCAGCATTTCCCGTTGGCCTGGGAAGCGTACGTCGCAGGCCACCACGGCTCGGTGTTCGGGGCCTGGATGGATTCCGCCTGGGAGGAGGCCACGCTGGGCCTTCCACCGGCCCGCGGTCGCCCGGCTGGTTGCCCCGGCTTCGCGGAGATGGACTTGGCCCTCCGGCGGTTGGCTGTCGCCAAGGTCGTCGAGGCCGCCGTCCTCGTCGAGGTCCACCGGGCGATCGACGCAGTCCGCCGGTACGCGCGCCGACTGCTCCGGGCGTGGCGGGCGGCCGACCTCTACACCGTCCGGCGGGCCTACGCCCGCGGCTTCAGGTGGGCCGAGGTTCTCGGCGAATTGGGTGCGGGACTGCTCGCCCCGCACGCGGGGTCGCTCGGCTGGATCGTGCTCGGGGCCGCGGTCGGCCGCTGCCGAAGAGCCTGCCGTAACGCCGCGGCGGGTGGCGTGCTGCCCGACGGGTCGGGCGGGGAGGTACTCGACGAGGTGAGAGGGGCGGTCGGGCGTTTGGCAAACGCCTCGACCAGAGCGGTACTTCAGCCGCTGCTTGCGCTCGCGCCACCGGAGCACGACCGGGGGCCGCACCCGCTCGAAGAAGCTCGCTACGTGCATCACCTCCACCTCGCTATTGCCAGTGCCGACGTGGCAGTTTTGTCGGCCCTACGGGGCGTGACGGCGCCTCTCCCCGTGCTGGCCCTGGACGCCGAACGGCTCGTTTTCCACGGCCGGGAGTTTCGCCTGTCCGACATCCCCCGCACCCAGGCCGCCGCCCTCTGGGTGCTCGCGGAGAGCGCGGGTCGGCCGGTGCCTCGGGCGGTGATACGGTCGGAGGGCCGGATTCAGACGCCTGAGAACCGGCTGGAGGAGATCATGTCGCGCCTCCGGCGGCAACTCGCCTTACTCGTGGGCCGGGAGCCGCCGGTTGCGGGCGTGGGCCCGAAGGAGATCCGGGAGATCATCCGCGGCGAGCGGGGGCCAAGCCCCCACCAGGGCCCGTACATCCTCCGCCTGTCCCCAGAGTCCGTCCGGGTGACTCTCCCCCGGCCGGCGTGGATGCGGCGACCCTGACGAAGCCTAGCCCGGATATTTCACCAGTCGTGGTTGCTCGGTCTGTTGTGAGCCGGCGTGCGGCGTTTGTCCGGCGTCGGCCGCGCGGAGGCGCTCGAAGACGACGTTCCCCCTGACCCCCACCGCGGTGGAGGGGCGACGCCTCTCGAGTTGTCACCCGGCTACGTGCTGTCGTCGGCCCGCCGACGGGATTGCAGTTGCCTCGCCACCCGGACGAAGAGCGCTTGCCACACGTAACTCCGGGCGAACCGGACCACGAGCCGTCGCACGCTCGTCACCACCAGCGCGGCGACGCGGAACAGCCGCAGCCGAATGGTCCCGACCTCGGCCTTCTCCAGTTCGGTGCCGACCAGCGCGGTGCGGCGGATGTGCTCGACCAGCACGTAGGCCGCGGCCGCCATCAGCACCCGGAACGTGTTCGCCAGGAACGCGTGGCAACTCGTGCGGTCGGCGAACAGCCCGAGTTGCTGTTCCTTGATGCGGTTCTCCATGTCACCGCGGGCGCAGTAGACCTCCTCGTACAGCGTCCGGGCGTCGCCGGCCAGGTTGGTGACCACGTACCGTGGGTTCGACTTGCCCGCGTCGCTGCCGCGTAAATGCTCGGCCTTGACGATGACGCGGCGGGGTCGGTCCCAGGTTCCGGCGGCATAGCTGAGGGTGCCGAAGAAGCGGTGGCTCCGGCCGTCCAGGCGATGGGCCTCGGCCACCCAGCCCAGCCATTCCTGCGATTCCCGTTCCAGCACGGCGTTGCGGGCCAGGCCGAACAGGTAGCGGACGTCGTGCGAATCGCACCACCGCATCAGCCGCCAGCGGCCGAACCCGCTGTCGCCGCGGATGAGGACCTTCACGCCCGGCCACGCCTGCCGCAGCCGCGTCACCAGCAGCTTGAGGATGGCGCGGGCGTGGTGGTCGGCCCCGATGTTGGCCGGCCTCAGGTAGGCCACCAGCAGCCGCGAGCCGCAGGTGACGTACAGGGGCAGGAAGCAGTAGGCGTCGTAGTAGCCGTGGAAGAAGTGCTGCTCCTGCCGGCCGTGGATGGGGTCGTCGGTGGCGTCGATGTCGAGGGTGAGTTCGGCGGGCGGGGCGTCGAACGAGGCGACGAACTGGTCGACGAGGACGGCGGCGAGGCGGACGAGGTCGCGGCGGGTGATGCGGTTCTCGAGCCGGCACAGGGTGGGTGGCGAGGCGAGGTCGGCGGAGCCCTCGACGTCGGGGTGATCGGCGGCGGCCTGCCAGAGGGGGTCGTGTCGGAGGTGCTGGTGGTCGTTGAGGTCTTCGTAGCCGGCGGCGAGTCCGAACAGCCGCTGGGCGAGGAGGGTGGCCTGGGGGTGTTCGATGCGTTCGGGTGCGCGGGGGTCGTCGATGGCGGCGTCGAGCGCGGCCACCAGCCCGAGCTGGCGGTCGGCTTCGCGGAGGAGCACGAGCCCGGCGTCGGAGGTGAGGTGCCCGGCGGAGAACTCGGCGACGAGTTTGCGGCCGTGGACGCTGGTAAAGGAGACGGGTGCTGTGGTACGGTGTGTCACGGCGGTGGCTGGGGGCGAGGGAGGGAAAGTGGTGTGGTAACTCCTTCCCCTACCAAACCTTCAGCCACCGCGCTACTCGAATGGACTCCATGCCGGTGAAATATCCGGGCTAGCCGCCTTGCTTGCGCCTGCGTCAGCCCGAGTAATCCGGGCTGCTCGATCGTTGGAGGCGCCTCCACTTTATCGGCATCTTTGGTGTAGACCGCGTCACCGCGCCCCGGGCCGTGCCGGGTTCGTCGGACGGTTCACCGATGTCGTTGTCAAGTAAGACTACGTCGAAGGCGACGGGGCGCTCGAGAGCGCCGCCGGCCTGACGGCAGCGCGGGGCCAGGTCGCGTGAGTCGACCGCGGCTGATGACTGTGAATCGGGTACCGACTGATCCGGCCGCGCGAGTGGCGATGACGACGGACATCGCCGGCGGCTAACGGGTATCAGTCGCAGGTGTCCTGGGCCTCGACCGCGGGCGGGAGCGCGGCGCTCTACCCCATCATTCCGATCGAACCGTTCTCGGGCCTCGTGCAGCGCGCGATGTGTCGACTGACCAACGTCCGGTACTTCGTTCCCGCCGGGCGCACCTGTTAGATGCACCTGGTGTACGGGTGCCGGGCCGGCCCTCCTGCTGGTGCGCGCTGAGCGGAGCGTCGACCAACCGACGGATTTCCAGCCTAATAGGGTGAAGCCCCTCGACCGCGCCGGGCGCGACGCCTGACCGGGAGGACGTCAGGCTCTGATTGCCATGGTGACTCCACTGGGTCGCTCAGCGTCGAGGGTGGCGGCGTGTGCACGGTCGGCGGGCCGGCGCCGTACTCACCCGCCGGGCCGCCGTGGGAGCGTCGGCCGAGAAAGTTAATACAGAGCACAGAAAGGGCCGACCGCCAGTGACGGCCCTTGATGTGTGTTCCTGTGATAACAGGGAGACATCTATCCTCTAGGATGAGGGTTCGGTTTCGGAAGTTGCTGGCTGCCAATCATCGGCGGCTTCGACGGTTCAACTGATGACTGACCTGCCTTGGCCGCTGAGGTGCCTCTCTCCGAGCCCGAAAAGTCCCCCTGGATGCACCAGTGACGCGAGGGTGATCCGATGGCAGACGTGAGGTTCGTGGTAGCGTCCGTGCCGCGGTCCGCGGCCGCGATGGCGGAGCGCCAGGCCGTTCTCTGCCGGGTGTCAGGCAAGCGCGAGTTCCAAATCGACGCCGCGGTCGAGGCGGCTGCCAAGGCCGTACTCAGAAGGTGGAGGACCCGCCTCGCTCAACTGCGCGAGGCGGGGTGGGGGCCGATCCAGGGGTTGAAGTTCCAGTACGCCCGGAATTGCCCCCCGGCGGGCGTAGTCGCGCGCCCGGCCGACGGCGAACGCAGTTCGGTCCGGCCCTGCGGACTCACCGGCGTCTGCCCCTGGTGCTGGTCGCGGGACCGAGTCCTGGCCACGTTCGACCGGGTCTGGGAGGTGCTGTTGGCGACTGGCGACGCGCGCGCGGGCGAGGTTCCGGCCGAGCGGCCGAACCGGCTGCTCGTGCGGGTGGTCACCGGGGTCTCGTCGGCCCGGCTTCCGGGCGAGGCGATGGCGGCGGCTAGCTACCGGATTGACAAGACGGTCCGCACCCGGCGCGGCCTGCTGGTCGGCGGGTACCTCTTGGTCACCGTCCAGCCACGGCCCTCTGGAGGGTGGTCGTGGTCGATCCGGTCCCTTGTTCTCGCCCCGGCTGGGTACGAGAGCACCCCGGGGTCGGTCGAGGTCGCCCGCCCGACCCGCCGGACGGTGGCCGCGGCGGTGGCGAAGTTCGCCCGGTACCCGCTCGGCATGATGACCGCCGACCCGGGGCGGACTGCCGAGGTGCTCGACGCTCGCGGGCCGTTCCGGATGTACCGGGCGTTCGGCGCGTTCAGCCGCAACTCCGCCATCGGTCGCGGCGGTGACGGACGCGCCGAGGACGACGGACCGGCCGAGAGCTGACCGAAAGCAACTTCGGTGGGCCCCGCCGGCGACGCCGTCCCGCACTCCGCAAGGCTCCATGTCCGCCCACCCGACTCCTGTCGGCCCTCCCGTCTCACCGCGCCGCATCTTCTGGGTCCCGAACCCAGCGATGGGCATGGCGGCGGGAAACGGGGGCACGGCAACGGAAAGCCGCCTGCTCTGGTCGCGGTAGGGACGGCCCTTTCGGGCCGCCCCCCGCACAGATCCGGACGAGCGGAATTACCGCATCCGGCTCTTACCTCGGGTGCTTGGCGTCGAACCGCACGTTCGGATAGGGATGCTGGATCTTGGGTCGCGGAACGAAGAAGGCAATCAGCGGGCGGAACCGCTCCCAGTTCATCCGGCCCTTCTGGCCCCGGCGTCGTAACGCCTGAAGCCAGTGTCGGACCGCCTGCTCCCGGAACGCGGCCAGACTCGCCATGTTGCCCGGGACGGCATGGTAGGCGAAGTACCCCCGCACCACCCGGCCCAACCACTGGCCTTGCCGACCGAGGGGAGCGTGGCGGTGCTTCCGCAACGTCTCGCCGACCTCCGTCAGCTTGGCTCGGAGTCGCTTCTTCGCCGTCGTCCGTCGCACGATGAACCCCTCCTTCCCGTGCTTCCGCACCCAGCGGTGCGTGAAACCCAGGAAGTCGAACGATTCCCGCCGCCCTTCCCCCCGCTCCCATCGCCGCCAAGCCGCGAGCCGGCTGAACTCGATGAGCCGCGTCTTCTCGGGGTGCAGGCGAAGGCCGAACGTCTCCAACCGTTCCCGGAGTTCGCCCAGGAACTGTTCGGCCTCGTGACGATGCTGAAAGCCCAGGACGAAATCGTCCGCGTATCGGACGATGAGGACATCGCCCTTCGCGTTCCTCTTCCGCCACTGGTTGACCCACAGGTCCAGAACGTAGTGCAGGTACACGTTCGCGAGGAATGGTGAAATCACCGAACCCTGCGGCGTTCCGACCTCCGTCTTGGACCACTGACCGTCCTCGGACACACCCACCCTCAGCCATTTCCGGATCAGGCGGAGCATCCGACGATCGGCGACCCGGTGCTCGACGAACTTCCACAGCCATTCATGGCTCACGGCATCGAAGAACCCTTGAATGTCTGCGTCGATCACCCAGTTCACCTTCTTCCGCATCAGCCCCACCCAGAGCGCGTCCAGCGCGTCATGCGGGCCGCGCCCGGGGCGGAACCCATACGACAGGCCCAGGAAGTCAACCTCCCAGATCGCCCCGAGAACTTTCGCCACGGCCTGTTGGACCACCTTGTCCTCCAACGCCGCGACGCCCAGCGGTCGCATCCGCCCGTCGGCCTTCGGGATGAAGACACGCCGGGACGGCAACGCCCGATAGGTTCCCGCGTGGACCCGCCGGTGCAGGTCCACGACACGATCTTCGAGGTCGGCTTCGTACCGCTCCCACGTCACCCCGTCGATACCCGGAGCCGCCCCGCGCTTGAGCGCGAAGAAACTCTCGAACAGCAGCGGGATGGTGATGTGGTGCAGTAAGGCAGTGAACCTCGCCTTCTTATCCTTGCGCGCGACTTCACGCACACGTCCCAGATCCGTCGATGCGAGACCCCGGCTCTGCGTCCGGCTCGCAGTTTCACTGGTCGTGTTCCCCTCGGCGGGTGGCCTTCCCTCCCCCGTCTCCGCGGGTGGCACCAGCCCACCCTTGTTCGACGAGTTCTTCGGTACTACGCCGCCCTCCGACTTCCCAACCCCGTGCGCGCCAGAGGTGCGGCTTGTGGCCTTTTCTGGCCGACCCGCGATGCCCGATGCGGGTGGGGCTGGGATCTCCCGGTTCCCGTGCGAGGAGTTTCCACGCGTGTACAGGGTCTCCGACTGCGCGGGGTCCGACAGCGGCTCGCCTGTGACGTCGCCGTCGGTGTGGCCTTCCGCCTCAGCTAACGGCGTCGGCACCCCGGAGGACCTGATTTCGCAGCTCGATGGCTGACCCGCGTGTGCCCCTGTCAACGCTTCGCCGACGGCCTTGCGGCCGTCCACGCATGACTCGGGGTCGGGGTGGCTGGCTGGGCCTTCCCCGTGCGACTCTTCCATTCGCGACTCCTCGCCGGTTTAACCGGCGCACTAGCCGTCCGGTGAAATGACGCTCTCGGAGCCCGTTTCATGCCGCTCACCGGCCGGCGGTGCGGGTGCCGGACCGCTCACCCGGGCCTGTTTTCGGGTGATCCCGCCCCCAACCGGCGATATGCTCGGTCTTCATGTCCGACGTGACCAGCCTTCTGGATGCCGCTGCGGCCGGCGACCGCCAGGCCGCCGCCGCCCTGCTCCCGCTCGTGTACGACGAGTTGCGGAACCTCGCCGCCGCCCGCATGTCATCCGAAGCCCCCGGCCACACCCTCGGCGCCACCGCCCTCGTCCACGAGGCGTACCTGCGGCTGGTCGGGGACCAGCAGTTCGACGGCCGGGGGCACTTCTTCGCCGCCGCCGCCGAGGCCATGCGCCGCATCCTGGTGGACGCCGCCCGCCGCAAGGCGACCGTGCGGCACGGCGGCGATCCGTTCTCACCCCGACGCGAAGGAGAACGCGATGGCCGCCGTCAGGTGCCCTGCGGTCTGCGCCGTCGCCTCGGCCGGTGGGACTACCGACCCCAGGTCGGTCAGGAAGCCGTGGGCGATCTTCGCGGACTGGGGCGGGCGGCACGCGTGAGGGTGTTGCGTCCGGTGCCGGCCCAGGCCACGGACACGGCTGGCCACCTCGACGCCCGCGCTGTCGGCTCCCTGTGCCCGGTCGGCTCCCGGATGAAGGCCGTTAACGCCCGGCTCCACAGGCCCTCACTCGCGGCCCGCCGGGTGACTGCCTCCGGCTCGTCCTCCTTCTCGATGGAGAGGGCGCGCGTCATCACCTCTCGCGACACCTTGCCGTCGAGCCGCAGGCCCCGGGTTGCCCACCCGAGCCGGGAACAGCGTGTAGAGTCGAGCAGCCGGTACGCGAGCCCGCAGGAGGCCAGGGCCACAGCCCGGCCGAGGGCGGTGGACAGCATCCTGACCCAGCTGGTACGGTACCCGGGCCGGCCCTCTGCTACCGTTGACACTCGTGCGAATTTCTCCGGGCAGCCGGCGGCGGCGGGCGGATTCCATAATCGTGATGGCGCCTCCACTTTCATGTGCGGTGTCTCTGGCTCTACGGTCGCAACTCCTCCCTCCGCGAGGGGCCGGACGACCGGCGGCTTGTGCTCCGCACCCCCGCCCGCCCGACCGGTGTCGCGGTCGTTGATCCCCGAAGCGGCGGCCGCGGCCCGGCCCTTCGGCCGCCTTGCTAGCCCGGGGTCCGGCCCGTGCGTCGCCGGTCGCGGCGCCGCGACCGCCGCGACCGCCGCCCGGCGGGACCGGACGGGGCGGACGGCTGTGGCCCCCCACCGCCGCCGCGCTGAGGAGGGCCGCTGCCGCCGTCCGCCTCGTCCCTGATCCACCACTCCCGACTGCCGGGCGTCGGCCGCACCCCGCGCGGTCGTCCCGGCTCGGCAGCACGAGTCACCGCCCTTTCCGGGGCCGGGGCACAGCCGCAGCCCCCCGCACCAGGACCACCGCCCGCCCGGCGGCTCGGGGAGGGTCGCAGCAACTGCTCCAGGGCGGGCCGGGCGGTCGAGACACGATGGGGGGCGGGGGGCGGCTCCGCCGCCCGTCTGGCCGCACAGAGGAGGGGTAAGCCCCCCTGGGAGGGGCTGCCACACCCCCTTAAGGGGGCAACTGTCGCCGGGGCGTTCCTGGCGGGCGTCGAGGGCGTACGTGGTCATGGCCGATTGGGCGCCGCGCGTGAAGCTAGGAAAGATGGGGTGAGTGGAGTCGGACGCGGAGGGGCCGGAGGGGGGTGGCCGCGCCCCCGCCCTCCCCGTCGTCCTGGCGATGCCGGCCGTGATCCCGACGCCGCCGCACCGGCCGAGCGCGCGCCTGACGCCCTGCCTCTGGTCCGCTCCCTTCGGGGGATCGAAGCCCTCGGCCTGCTGCCCGCCGCGGCCCACGCTCGGGTGAAGGGGGCCGCGCCCTTCTGCTGCTAGTCGGTCAGCACTTTTGAGGTGCGGGGTAGAGCCGGCGGAGTTTGACCCGGGCGTCGGCCGTCGTGAAGCGCCAGTTCACTCCGACCTTCCGCTCGTTCCGCTCCTTCACCCACGCCGTCACCACCTGCCTCAGCCGCGCCGCCGACCCGATCCGGCGGTCCAGGCACTGACCCGACAGGGCGGCCAACTCGCACTCGGCCACGTTCAGCCACGACCCGTGCTTCGGGGTGTAATGCCACTCCAGCTTCGCGGCGATCCGCCGCGCCCGGTCCGGCTCGAACGCCTCGTACAGGCACCCCGGGTCGTGGGTGTTCAGGTTGTCCGTCACCAGGACCAGCTTGTCGGCCCCGGGGTGCCGCTCCTCGACCAGCCACCGCAGCACCTCGGCGAAGTCCTTCGCCGTCCGCCGGTCCGTCACCGTCACCTGCCGCCAACCCGCCAGCGGCTCGGAGATCATGAACAGGTTCGCCGTCCCCTCCCGCTTGTACTCGTAGTCGTACCGGGCCGGGGCGCCCGGGGCGGTCGGCAGGGGCTCACGGACCTCACTCACCAACTGCTTGGACGACTCGTCGATGCAGACCAGCGGCCGCTTCGGGTCCGCCGGCCGGTGGTACACCTCGATCACGTCCTCCATCCGGGCCACGAACTCCCCGCTCGGGCCGTCCGGCAGGCACCACTGCTCCTTCAGGTGCGGCTTCACCACGTTTTTTCATCACCCGCCGGACCGTCTCGGCCGAGACGGCGGGAACGACCTCCAGCTCGACCAACTTGTCGGCCAGCATCCGCAGGGTCCACCGGGTGCGCTCGTCCGGGGGCGGGGAGCAGGCGAGGGTGATGAGTCGGGCCTCGGCCGCCCCGTCCAGCACCCGCTCCCGACTCGGCTTGGCCTGGGCCTTCCGGGTCAGGGCGGCGGCCACCCCCGACTCGACGAACCGCTGGCGGACCCGCCCGACGGTGTCGGTGCTGACCTCCACGGCCTCGGCGATCCGGTCGTCCGTCCACCCCGGCCGGCCGTCGGCGGTGTCGGCCTTGAGCAGGATGCGGGCGTGGGCCACCTTCTGGGCCGCCGTCCGCCCGGCCGCCAGCAACCCGGTCAGCTCGACCCGCTCGTCGGCGGTCAGCGTCACGACATACTTCTTCACGCCGGAGTCCTCCCGATCGCCCCAGTGGAGCTGATCGGGGGGCTGTCCGCAACTCGAAAGCGTCAGCCGACTAGGGGGCGAAGGAGTCGACCGGGGAGATCATCGCGGCCGACCCGCTGCCGCGGGGCGTCGCGGCCGGCCGGCAGGAAGCCGGGCGGGTGGCGGGATGACCCGGCGCGGGAGGGGGCGACCGATCCGGGTCACTGAGCGGGCCGCCGGCGAAACGCCAGCGTCCAGTCGTTGAGGTGCATGCCCGCCAGTTCGGGGGGCGGCGGGACCGGGTCCGGCGGGGCGAGCGGGACCGGGTCGGTGAAGTCCCGCCCACGGGAGTCCAGGTGCTCAACAGCTTTACGGAGCAGCCGTACCGCGACCTGCCCGAGTGCTTTGCCGGGTGGATGGGCCGGGCGGAGCCGGCCTCCGGCGAGGTGTTCGAGCCGAAGACGGTGGTGGACAGGGTGGACGTGGCGGCGGACACCCGCATTTGCCTGGCGGCGGTGTTCGACCTGGTCGGGCGGGAGGTCATCTGGGCCGACATCGCCCTGAGCAAGCACCCGCGGTTCGCCAACCACGTCCGCGACAACCGGGCAAGGGCGCATTCGAGACGGAGCCCGAACCACGGGGCGCGGGACAGGACGCTGCGGTAGTCGGTGGGGTGCCCGGGTCCCAGTTGCCAGAGCGTGCGGAGAGGGTTGGCGACGGTGCGGCGGCCGGTCGTGAGCACCGCCCCGACCAGGAAGGTCGAGAACCGCTGGTACGTCGGGCTGGTGAACTGGAGGGCGAGAGCCTGGACGAGGGAGTGCGCTTCGGGTGGTAGAATCATGGCGGCCGTCCGCGGGCGAGGGCCAGGAGAGCTTCAGCAACCCTCATGGTAACTCGCCGCGGGCGGCCGCGCAGAATCGGCACCAGTCGAGCTAAGCGCCCACATGTCGTGCGCGTGCTCGGCTGGCCGCTCCGACAGCGCCAGCACGTCCGGCGTCAACTCGACGGCCGAGGTGTCGAGTGGCCGCGGGGTGTACGTCAATCGCCGGCCGTGGGTCGGAGGAACGGACTGAGCGGGGGCAACCGGCCGTGCAAGTCGGCGGGGACCGGCTGGCCGAGGAGCCCGTGCGCCTGGGTAACGCGGCGGAGCTGGCCGCCCATGCTCTGCGGGTGGTGCGGCTGGGCGTCCGGGTGGCTGGCGGCGACGTGGTAGTGGGCGACAGCGTCGTCCCACCGGCCGAGGATCGCCGCCGCCTCGCCGCGCGTCGCCAGGTGCCAGATGTGGTCGTCGGCCTGCCGCCGCGCCCGCGCCAGGTCCGGGGCGAGGAGCGCCTCGGCGCGCTGCCGGGCCTCGGCCGCGAGCGCCTCCGACGCGGGGAGCCGCCCCCGCGCCAGCGCCAGGGCGGCGCGGACGAACACCAGGAACGCGACGTTCACCGCCGGGTACCCCGACCCGGGTGGCTCGCACGCCCGGCGGTACCGGCCGGCGGCCGTCGCGTACTGCTCGTCGGCCAGCTCGAACGCGAGGTTGCGGCCCGGGTCGCCGGCCGGCCGCGACAGCCCGTCGTCCAGGTGAATGTGCCCGCGGTCCTTCGGCAGCCGGGCCCACAGGCAGTACGTGTCTTCGTCGAGCCGGCCGCCGAACCGCCGGTCCACGTCCGCCAGTAGGTCCTCGGCGTCGGCGGGTCGGCCGCGGCGGATGAGGTTGAAAGCCCGCTCGAACCACAGGTGCAGCGCCGTCGGGTAGCGGTCGGGGGCGGTGATCGCGGCCAGCAGATCCCCGGCCGCGTCGAGGTCGGCGGGGTCGGAGCCCCGGTTCCACTGCCGGGCCACCCTGAGGAGGTGATGGTGGCTCGGGTACCGCCGCCCCAGCAGCTCGACGACGCGGTCGGTCATGCGACGCCTCCCGGCCGCGTCCGCTCGTACTGGACGGCCGCCACCCCGGCCGACACCAACGCCGCGGCCCGCTCCCGCGGTGTCTGGTTTTCGAACCCGACGGTCGTCAGCCCGTAGCACGTCAGGAGGTAGTCATACTCCTTCAGCCACTCGTGGACGCGGTTCGGGCGCAGGCCGAGGTGCGTCGCGGCGTGGCGGCGGATGGCCAGGACGACGGCCGCCAGCCGGTCCCACCCGATCCGCGTCGCGTCCGACGAGACCGCGTCGATCCACACGCCGGACTCGTGCGCGTCGCGGGTGGCGGCGGCCAGCCGGGTCTCGAAGGCCTCGACGACGGCGGCGAACTCGGCGAGGGTGCCGGTCGGGTGGAGCGCGGCGGCGGCACGGACCTTCAGCTCGGTCTCCAGCTTGACGAAGTCCCACCCGACGAGGTTGTCGCACGACGCGTGTTCGTAGTCGAACAGCGCGGGCGAGCCGGCCTGGTTGTCTTCCACGCCGACGAGCACGTTCCGCCCGTGCAGGTCGCCGTGGGCGCGGCCTCGGAGGGTGCGCGGCAGAATCTGGTCCGGCGACTCTCCGTCGGCGACCTCGGCCTCCAGGAACTTGGCGTAATCAACCGGGTCGAGGTACCGATCGCATTCGGGCGGGAACGCGGCCCCGACCTGCTGTCGAACCTCAACCGCGTCGGCCGCCGACTCCCACCGGGCGAGTGCGTCGCTGAGCCGCCGCCGCGGGCCGCCTCGGAGCGGGTTCAGCGCCACGCCGGCGGCGTCCGGGTCGGCCGGTCGCGTCGCCGTATAGAGCACCCGGCCGAGCTGCGCGAATAACTGGTCGAGCGACTGGAGGACTGAGCGCAGGTCGGGCGAGCCGAGCCGCACCGCCCGCAGCACGGCGACCTCCAGCGTGATGACTTCGTCCACGCCGATGTGCGGCCCCGCGTCCTGGTACGCGAGCGCGGCGAGCTGCGTCGGCGTGTTCGCGTGGAAGCGGGGTTCGAGCGCCATGAACACGGCGTCGGCACGGAACCCGACCGGCCGGCACGCCGCCCACGCCCCGAGTTCCTGGGCCAGCCGATCGTGCGCGGCGAGCTTCACGATGTAGGTGCCCGGCTCGCGGTCGTCGCGCACGTCCACCCGGAGGATGACCTCGCCGGGCCGCGGGCGGAACCCGGCGTACACGTCGAGCGCCAGCACGGCCGTCGCATTCGGGAAGGCGGCGGCGATGCGGCCGTCGTAGTCGGCGAGGGTGTGGGCGAGGCCGGCGGCTGAGCCCTCGGCGCGGATCAGGTGGTCCTGAAGCCGGCGCTCGGCGCGGTGGGTCCACACGACAGTCGGCACGGTCGAACCTCGGAAGTCGCGGGGCCGGTCGGGGATGACCCCGGCGAGCCGGAAGACGGTTTCCACCTGGGCCGAGACGGGCCGGCCATCGGCCGCCGCCCCGCGGAGGATTTCCGGCAGCGTCAGCCACCGGTTCGCCGGGTCGGCGGCGACCGCCGCCGCGGCCCGCGTGGTTAGCAACTCGGTGTCGTACAGCTCGACGCGGTAGAGTGTCTCGACCCCGGCCGAGCCGGACTGCGCCCGGTACTCGCAGGTCGGGGCCACCGGCGCGGCGGCGACGCGGAAGTCGGTTCCGGCGGCGAGGCCGAGTTCCTCCTCGACCTCGCGGACGCAACATTCGCGGATCGATTCGCCGCCCTCGACGTGCCCGCCGACGAGCGCCAGTCGCTGCCAGGTGTCGCTCCACTGCGCCAGGTACTCGGCAGGTCGGCCGCGGCGGATGAGGGCGAGGCCGGCAACAGAAGTTCGCACGTGCGCCCTCGTTCACATGCCGACGGCGCGGCGGACGTCAGCCAGCGACATCACCGCGAGGACGTGGCGGGCCGTCTCCGAGACGGGCTCGTGGTCGGTGAACTCGGCGGGCGTGAGCCACACCGCGACGTGCCCCGGGAGCGGCCGCGGCTCGGCCCCGACGCGGCTGGCGAACAGGTGATAGCGGTAGCGTTTCCACTCACCGTCGCGGCCGCTCTGCTGGTACGGCGGCACCTCCGCGTGGAGCTTCACCAGCGCCGCCGCGTCGACCGGCCGGCCGAACACCTCGGCGGCCGCCCGCGCCGCGGCCCGCGCCGGGCTCTCGGCGGTCGGGGCCGCCCCTGGCGACGCCGGCGGGAGGACGGCGACCTTGCTCATCGGCAGGGTAAAGCTCCCCCAGTCTGGATTGAAGTCGGCTAGCAGCCGCTCCCCGCGGGGGTCAGCGATGAGGACGACGGCGACGTCTACGACCGGGAACGGCTCGGCCACGGGGCACCTCCAACGGGTTGGTGTCGGTCTCGGTCGATGATACCCGCGCCGCTGGCCGATCGAAGCTGAAAACACGATGATTGCCCCGCCGGCAGCGTAATCCCAACTGTCGGGCAAGAACCGGAGTCGGCCCGTGGCGGCGACGAAGAATGTGCTCAGCCCCGAGCTGTGCCGCACGTTCGTGGCCCTAGTCCGTCACGAAGGGTCGGTCACGGCCGCGGCGCGGGAGCTCGGGTTGAACGAGGCGAGCGTGTCGAAGCGTCTGCGCCCGCTGGCCCGCGGCTGCCCACCCGCGGTGCCGCGGCCGTGGCTGGCGAAACGCGGCAAGCGGTTCGTGACGACCGACGAGGGGCGGCGGATGCTCACCGCCGCGACCGAGGCCGCCGCCGGGTGGGACCGGTTTGCGGCCCTCGCCGCCGCCGACCGCGAGCCGGCGGTGACCGTCGCGTGCGGCCACGAGGCGGCGGGCGGGATCGTGCTCGCCGCCGCCGCCCGGTTCCGCCGCGAACACCCGGCGGCTGCAGTGCGCGTGGTCGTCGCGCGCGGCCGCGCCCGGGTCGAGGGCGTGGCCGTGGGCCGGTTCGACCTGGCGCTCGTGACCGACACCCCCGCCGCCGTGCGCGAGGTCGCCCGCCGGCCGGTATTGGTCGAGGCGCTGGCGGAAGACGAACTCGTCGCCGCGTGCGCGATCCGCTCCGACTGGGCCGCCGCTTTCGCCGACGCCGCGCGACCCGTCACCGCCGTCGAAGCGGTCGGCTGGACGCTCGTGCTTCCTGAGGGCGACTCGGCCGTGCGCCGCCGTTGGGACGAACTCGTCCGCCGCCGCGTCCCGACGGCGGCGCCTCGTGTGGCGGTGGAGGCCGGCGGGTGGCGCGTCCTGGCCGGGTACGTCGCCGCGGGCTTCGGCGTCGGGCTCCTCCCCCGGTCGGTCGCAGCCGGGCTCGGGGTGAGGGTGAGGGTGAGGGCGTTGGCGGCCGACCTGCGGCCGTCGAACCGGGTGTACGTCGTGCGGCTGGCGGACGCCGGCGAGCGGGCGGAACTCATCGACGCCTTCCGGGCGGCACTGGGGGGCGCGGCGGGGCCGGACTGACGGTGCCCGTTGGTTGACGTATCGCAGCGTGTCAGGCAACGAGGCGGAAACTCGCGTCAGCCGGCCGGCGGGTCGTGTACGATCAGTGGCGTGCGTCTCTCCCCGCACTCCCGGGAGTGAACCCGTGCCCGACTCACCCGCGCCCGACGACGCCCTCCTGCCGGCCGACGATCTCCCGCCCGAGCCGGCGCTGTCGGACGAGGACCGCGCCGCCGCCCTGCTGCTGGAAGGCGAGGTGCCGAGTCCCCCGCGCCCCGCCCCGGAGGCGGAACCGGAGCCGGAGGCCGACACCGGGGTGCCAGCCGAGGCGATGTTCCCCATCATCCGGGTCCGGGAGATCGGCGGCCGGTATCGCGCGCTGCGGCTCGACGCCGACGGGGTGACCCTCACCGCGGCCGAGGCCCCGCCGGCCGAGCCGGACGACGACCCGGCCGGTCGGCGGCCGACCGTCACCTTCCGCGCGGGGTGGGACGAGATCGCCGCCGCCGAGGTCACGCCCGAGGCCTCGGGCCAGGCCCGCGTCCGGTTCCGCCGAGGGGCGCAGGAACACGACTCGACCGTCCCGGTCGCCCAGTGCCGTAACGTCCTCCTCGCCCTGGCCGGGAAGCTGCCCGACCGGTCCCGCTCGACGGTGGTCCCGCCCGACGAACAGCCGGCCCCGCCGAAGCCGCCCCGACGGGGGCGGGCCGGGCGGAAGCCCTACCGGTCCCGGGTGCTCGGGGCGGTGCTGAAACTCATAGGGCTGTGCGTCCTCGGCGGGATGTTCGCCTTCGTGATGAGTGATGCGTGGGACCGGCTCTGGGCGAGCAGCAAGTTCCTGTGCTTCTTCCTCCCCCCCTTCGCATACGGGGTCGGGGCAGTCCTCATCTACCGAGGGTATCAACTCGGCGCCCGCACGTTCGACCCGGGCAAGCACCCCGACGACCGGCCCCCGATCCTCTACCTGCGCGGGTTCGACACCGACGGCCGGCGGACGCTCCAGCCGGAAACCTTTCTCGCCCGGGTCCACGGGGTGAAGCCGGTGTGGCGGCACAAGGAGAACCGCAAGGGGTGGTGGAATCGAGACATGACCGAACTGGTGAAGGACCTCACCCAGTCGGGCTACCTCCATCCCCTCCGGCTTCTGCGGATGCTGCTGAACGCCGGGGCCGACACCGTGGCGGAAGTGTTCGCCATCGGGTTCCGGCGGCTCGGCCCGCTTGTGGCGATCGGGCGCCCCGGCGACGCCCTGGCCACCCCCGGGCCGGACCAGATGTACGTCCCGGACGAGAAGTGGCAGCAGGTGGTTCTCGACTACCTCGGCCGCAGCCAGGCGGTCATCCTGATGCCGTCGAATAGCCCCGGCGTGCAGTGGGAGATCGACCAGGTGTTCGCCCGGGTGCCGCGGCACCGGGTGCTGCTGGACATGCGCGAATTCCGGGGCGACCCGAACGGCTACGAGCAGTTCCGCGCCCGGGTCGCCGGCCGCGGCGTCCGCCTGCCGGAAATCATCCCAGTCTGGGATCGGCACGGGTTCGTCTACTTCGAGCCGGACGGCACGCCCCGGGTACAGGCGTTATGCCTGAAGTCGCCGGTGCTGTGGCCGCTGACCGGGAACGCGGTCGATACGCGGCGGACGTTCGGCAGCTACATCCAGGGCTTGGCCGGGGGCGACCGGCCCCCCCCGGCCCGGCCGCGCGCGTACCCCGGGCACACGGCCGCTTCCCTCGTCGTCACGACCGTGATGGCCCTTTTCCCGCTCGCCGTCCTGAACGCCAACACGGTCTACGCCGACATGGCCTGGCGGTACGCAAGCGCCGGCGTCAGCGGGACACCGCTCGCGCGGGTGGTGCCCGAAGACGACCCGACCGGGCCGGCGGCCCGTGCGTACACAGGGACGCGAATGCCGTACGAGTTCCGCCTCGGCCCCGCCTGGGTTCCGAAGACGACCTCCGCCGGTACGAACGCCGTCGAGTACCTGTTCAGCTACTGGGACGGTCTGGCCGAAATCGCCATCAACGTAGTCGAGACACCGTTCCCCAACGACGCGGCGGTGGTGAGCTACTACCGGACGGTGGTCGAGGAGACCGCGCGGCGGCAGCGCCCTGGAATGAACGCAGTCGTGACGCACACGGACCCGATCACGGTACGGGAGAATGGGGCGGTATGGCTCGCAGTCGAGTTCACCATCACGGGCGGTGGGGGGACGGGGTACAACCACGTGCGGGCTTGGCGGACCCCGCACGCCACCCTGTTCGCTGAAGTCGCCGTACCGTCCGGCGGGACGTACAAGACGTTCGCCGACCGGTTCTTCTCGACCCTACGGGTGACCGGCCCGGCTCCAACCCCGGTCGTCATCCCGCCACCCACCCTGCCGCCAACCCCGATCGGGAATCCGCCGGCGTGGGAGCCGAAGCTTGTCGTAAACCCGCCGCCGCCCACGCCCGTCGCGTCCGACCCGGTGGCCGAGGTGCTCGCCGCCGCCAACGCCGGCCGGCCGGCCAAGTACGACGGCAAGGCGATGGGGTACACCCTCACCCTACCCGGCGTGTGGCGGGCCGAGCCCATTCCCGCGGCGGTGGAGCAGAACGTCCGCCGGGCGGCCGGCGACGCCAAGGTGCAGGTCCATGCCCTCGACCATCATTTCCTCCTGCGAGACAGTTCATTCGGCGCGCTCGGTACGGAGGTCATCGAAGGCGAGTTCGATCACGCCGACCTGCCGGGCGTGGTCGCAGAACAGGAGCGAATCCAGCGCGAACTCCTCCGAGCCGCGGTCGGGGTCACGGGTCCCGCGCTGGAACTCCGGGTCGTCGGCAGTCGCACCTTCACCGCCGGCAGCCGCGATTGGAGCGAGTACGAATTCCGCGTGACCGCACCCGGGCGGAACGAAGGATTCACCCTGCTCAACCGGATCACGACGTACCGCGGGAAGACTCTGATCGTGACCGGCCGCGTGCAGCACTTCGACCCGCGGGTCCGCCGGCTCGTCGTCGAGGCGCTGGACGCGGTCACGATCACCCGCACCCCGCCGCCCGGGGCCGACCTGCCGTGGGCGGGGAAGACCGTCATCCCGACCCGCTTCGACGTCCTCGCCCGGCCGCGGCCCCCGATTCCCGGGAAGGCCGCCGAGCCGCTTCGAGACGGCTCGTACACCGTTCTCGCCGACGACGGCGGCCGGCTGAAGGTCCGCGACGGCGGCCGCGACGTGTGGTTCGACAAGGACGACGCCGTGCCCCTCGAACACGCCGTCGGGTACTTCACCGACCGCCTCGCCGCCGACCCGAAGTCCGCGCCCGCCCGGTTCGGCCGGGCCGTCGCCCGCGACCTCCGCGGCGAACCCGAGGCCGCCATCGACGACTACGGCGGGGTGATCGAGCTCGACCCGAACAACGCCGGCGCCTACGGCAACCGCGGCGACCTGCGGCGGCGGCTCAGGCGGTTCGCCCCCGCGGCCGAGGACTACACCGCCGCCATCCGCCTCGCCCCGACCGACGCCGCCAACCACGACTTCCGAGGCCTCTGCTACCTCGAGCTGCGCGACTACCCGAAGGCCGCCGCCGACTACACCGAAGCCATCCGGCTCGGCCGGCGGTTGCCGCACGTCGTCAACAACCGCGGCCTCGCCCGGGAGCAACTCGGCGACCTGCCGGCCGCGGCCGCGGACCTCGCCGAAGCCGTCCGCCTCGACCCCGGGTTCGTCAACGCCTGGCGGTCCCTCGGGCGGGTCAACGCCGCCCGCGGGTTGGCCGCCGACGCGGTCGCCAACTACTCCGAAGCCATCCGCCTCGACGCCGGTCATGCCGACACCTTCTACCGCCGGTCCGCCCTCCACCGCGGCCGCCGCGACTTCGGCCTCGCCGCCGCCGACCTGTCCGCCGCCCTCCGCATCGCCCCGGACCTCGCCCCCGCCCTCCGCGACAAGGCCTGGCTCCTCGCCACCTGCCCCGACCCCGCCGTCCGCGACGGCAAGGCCGCCGTCGCCGCCGCCCTCAAACTCGTCGGCGCCGGCAAGCGGCCGGGCGACCTCGCCGTCCTCGCCGCGGCGCACGCCGAGGCCGCCGACTTCCCCGCCGCCGTCCGCGCCCAGCGGCAGGCGCTCGCCGACCGGGAGTACGCCGCCGCTGCCGGCAAAGCGGGCGCCGATCGCCTCGCCTTGTACGAAGACGGGAAGGCGTACCGCGAGCCGTGAGCCGCACCGGAGGCGACCCGTGCCCACCCCCGACGACCTGGCGCCCGGCCCAGGGCCGGTCCTCGATCAGTTCGCCGCCGCCCACCCGGACCGCCACCCGGCCGCGTGGGACGCCGACCCGCACGGGCCGCGGCTGTACCGGGCGTTCGCGGCGCGGCTCATCGCCCGTGGCCACCCCGCCCAGGGGCTCAGCCTGGCCCGCCGCGGGGTCGCGGCCTACCCCGGTGACGCCGAGCTCCGCTACCTCGTCGCCCTCGGGTTCGCTCGCGGCGGGAATGCCGGGTCGGCCGAGCACGCCCTCGGGCCGCTGCTGCGCGAGCGCCTCGCCGGCCCGACCGGCCTCGACCGCCTGACCGCCGACGTGATCGCCCTTCGCGGCCGGCTCCTGAAGGACCGCTTCCGCCGCGAACCCGACGCGGCGGCGCGCGCGGCGCTGGCGGCCGGTAGCGCCGACTGGTATGAGACCGCCGCCGCCCACGCCCCCGACGCGACCTACCCGCTGGTGAACGCCGCGACCATGCGCCTCCTCGCCGGCGACGCCGCCGGGGCGCGCCGCCACGCCGACGCCGTGCTGGCCGCCGTCCGCCCCGCCGCCGACGACTACTGGGCGCACGCGACGGCCGGCGAGGCGGAACTGGTTGCCGGCCGCCCGGAGCCGGCTGCGTCGCACTTCGAGACCGCCGTCGGCCGGATGCTCGCCGCCGAGGACTACGGCTCGCTGGCGGCGCTGATCGGCAACCTGCGGCTGCTCGCGGCGGCCGGCGTCGGCGGCGACCTCGCCTGGGTTCACGCCCGGCTCGGCAACGTCGTCGTCTACTCCGGCCACCGCATTGACCCGCCCGGCGCCCCGGCCCGCTTCCCGGACGACCCCGCGCTCGTCGAGCGCGTCCGTGCGGCGGTCCGCGCGGCGCTCGACGCGGCGAACGCGCGGTTCGCGTTCGGGTCGCTCGCCGGCGGGGCCGACGTGCTGTTCGCGGAAGAACTCCTCGCCCGCGGGGCCGACCTGCAGGTCGTGCTGCCGTGCGCCGCCGACGACTTCCGCCGCACGAGCGTGGACTACGGGCGGCCCGAGCTGCGGCACTGGGCCGACCGCGCGGCCGCGGTCCTCGGCCGGCTGCGGCCGGACCAGGTCCACCACGCGACGGAGGAGCCGTACCTCGGGTCCGACCAGCTGTTCGCGTACACGAACGAGGTGATTCAGGGGATGGCCGTCGTCCGGGCGGCGCAGTTCGGGTTCCCGCCCGAGGCGGTCGTGCTCCTCGACCCGGCCGCGCCGGCGGCGCCCGGCGGGGCGCGGCACTTCCGCGAGCAGTGGACGGCGGCCGGGCGGCCGTGCCGGACGATCGACCTGGCGGCGGTCCGCGGGTACGCGGCGGCGGCGGCGCACCCGGGCTGGTCGGCCGGCGGGTGGGAGCCGCCGGCGGCCACGCTGCCCCGACCGATCCGGGCGATGCTGTTCGCCGACGTGGCCGCCTTCAGCCGGATGCGCGAGGAGTTCGCGCCGGCGTTCTTCACCCGGTTCTCGGACCTGCTGGCCGGCGCGCTGGCGACCGCCGGCCCGGCGGCGCTGATGGCCAACACGTGGGGCGACGGGTTCTTCGCCGTGTTCCCGGGGGCGGTGGAGGCGGCGGAGTTCGCGACCGGCCTCCTCGCCCGGTTCGAGGCGGCGGCGGCCGACTGGCAGGCGGTCGGCTTCCCGGACCCGAACCCGCTGCGGGTCGGGCTGCACGTCGGGCCGGTGTTCGAGCGGGCGGACGACCCGGTGTTGAAGGGCCGGAACGTGTTCGGCCGGCACGTCAACCGCGCCGCCCGGATCGAGCCGGTGACCACGCCGGGGTGTGCGTACGCGAGCGAGCAGTGCGCGGCCCAGCTGGCGGTCCACGCCCCGGGCCGGTTCGACTGCGACTTCGTCGGCGTCGAGCAGCTGCCGAAGGGCGGCGGCCCGCTGCCGCTGTTCCGGGTGGCCCCCGCGGCCGGGCGCGTTGCGGGCGGGCCGGCTGGCGGGTAGGGTGGGACGCAGATCGGGAGACGAGTGATGGGCGCCAGGGCGGTCTTCGTGAGCGGCACGTCCGCCGACCTCGGGTCGTACCGGGCCGAGGTCGTCCGCGTGCTGCTGCAGCGCGGCTGCCATCCGGTCGAGCAGGACCACTTCGCCCTCACCAGCCAGACGATCCTGGAGAAGCTGGAGGCGAAGGTCGCGGCGTGCGACGCGGTCGTCTGCCTGGTCGGGATCGCCTACGGCGCGGAGCCGTCGCCGCCCCCGTCGGGGCAGCCGCGCCGGTCGTTCACCCAGTGGGAGTACCACTTCGCCCGGGCGCACCGGAAGCCGGTGTACATCCTCCTCGCCGCCGCGAACACGGAGTTCGACGAGAGGCCGAAGGAGTCGCAGGGCGCCCGCGACCTTCAGCGCCGCCACCGGGCCGAGCTGGAGCGGCTGAACCAGGACACCGCGACGTTCTCCGACCGCGCCGAACTGGCGCAGCACGTCGCCCTGCTCGAATTCCCGCCGCCGCGGTCGCGCGGTCGCAGGGCGGTCGCGGCGGCCGGCGTGCTCGCCGTCGCCGTCGTCGTCGGGCTGGTGGCGTGGGCACCCTGGCGGGCGCCGGCCGGCGCCGTCGCTGCCGCGCGGCCGCCGGTGCGCGACCGGTACGACCCCGGGCTGGCGCCTGAGGCGGTGGCGTCGGAGTCGGCCGCGTACGACCGGCTCGCCGAACTCGTCGCCGGGCACCTCGCCGCGACCGGGGCCGACGGACTCCGCTGCGATGGATTCGCCGACTTCACCGGTGAGCGGTCGCACCAGGGGCCCGGCATCGAGTTCCAACTCACACCCCGCCTCCTGGCACGCGGGGTCCGCGTCCGCGACGCTGACCGCGGTCCGGTCCTCGCCGGCGCCTACACCGTCGCCGCGATCGACAGCCCGACGCTGAAGGGGAAGAAGTTCTTGGGGCCCATCATCCAGGCGTCGGTGTACCCCGCCGGCGCGGACGCGCCGTCGTTCCGGGTGGCCGTCGGGGTGCCCGAGCCGCTGGCCGCCGCCCGGTTCCGCGGGACGGTAGTGGGCGACGTCGGGGCCGGGTCGTCGCTCTACGCCCGGCAGGCCCAGGTCGAGAAGGCCGCCACCCCGGTGCTCGACCTCGGCGGCGCCCGCGCCGGGGGCGCGAGCCCGTTCGCCCTCGCCCTCGTCCGCCGCGGCAGCGCCACCCCGTTCCCGCTCCGGCTGACGGACGGCCGGGCGTGGGCCACGATGGCTAAGGGGGACGAGTTCGCCATCCGCCTCACGAACCGCGCCGCATACGACGCTGCGGTCGAGGTCACCGTGGACGGCGAGAACGTGGTCGACGGCAGTGACCCCAAACTCCGGTGCGTGCGGGTGCCGGCCGGCGGGGAGCGGGACGTGGAGGGGTGGTACACCCACGGCGACGGTGGGGCCGGGACGAACAAGGCGTTCGTCGTCACCGAGTTCGAGCGGTCGGTCGCGGGCGAGCGCAAGCAGACGGAAGGGGTTGGGGTCGTCTCGGCCTACTTCCACGCGGCCTGGGAGGGCGCCCCGCCGGCCGACGAGCGCGGCACCGAGGCCCGGAGCGTGCCCACCTACGGGATCGGCCGCGGGGAGGCGACGGCCGTAGTCGCGCAGGTGCGTGAGATGCAGGTCGGCCGGCGGCGGGCGTCGCTGCACGTCCGCTACGCGGTGGACGAGTAGGCGGCTCGGCGGAACAACGGGAGGCTCGTCATGCCCAGGGCCGTTCTGGTGACCGCGGCGGTGGTCCTCGTCGCCGCTGCCGGAGGGCTGTACCTCGCCCTCCGCCCCATCGGTGGGCCCGGCGACGCGCCCGCGCCCGAACCCGCGCCGGTCGCGGTGGTCGCACCCGCCGCGCGACCCGACCCCGCGCCGGCCCGCCGGCCGATGACCATCGAGCTCGTCGGCCAGGCCTCGACACCGGCAAACGTGCCCGGGGCGGCTCCGCGCCCTGCGGCCCCGCCCCGCATGCTGACGGTCGGCGCGCGGGTCACCGCCGTCGCCTTCCACCCGACGCAGCCGACCGAACTCGCCGTGTCCACCACGACCGGGGAAGCGGTCGCCTGGAACCTCGCGACCGGCGGCCGCGGGCGGGTGCTGTCGAAACACGCGGGGCAGGCGACGGCCGTGGCCTACAGTCCGAAGGGGGAAACCGTCCTGACGGCCGCCGGGGACCGGGTGAAGGCCGACCTGACGCCCGAGGAGATTCTCAAGGACGTGGGCGAGGACGACGCGCTGGAGCACGTCGAGACCGAGCGCGGCGTGATGATCCGCAACCCCGGACCGTCGGTCGGGCTGTCCGACATGCTCCGCGGCGACGGCAGGGGGGACTTCTCCGCCATCCTGTCCGAGCACGCCACCGGCAAGCAGTTGCGGCGCGTCGTAGGGCACGACGCCGGCGTGCTGGCCGCCGCGTACGCGGCCGACGGCAAGCGGTTCGCCACCGCCGCCGGGGACGGCAAGGTGGTGTTGTGGAACGCCCACACCGGACGGCCGGTCCGCGACCTCGTCGGGCACCGCGGCCCGGTCCTCGCGACCACCTTCACCCCCGACGGGCGCCGGCTCCTGACCGGCGGGATCGACCGCACCGCCGTCCTGTGGGACGTGGCCGAGGGGAAGCCGGCGGTCACCCTGGGCGGGCACGCGAACCGGGTCGCCGGCGTCGCCGTCAGCCCCGACGGCCTCCTCGCCGCGACCGGGTCGGTCGAGCAGCCGACGGCCGAGACGCCGGCCGGCCGAAAGGAGTCGCGGTACGGAAAGCAGCACGGTACGGCGACCCTGTGGGACCTGACGACCGGCGAGCGGGTGCGCGGGTTCGTCGGCCACGACCACCTGGTCGCCGCGCTCGCCTTCGGCCCCGACGGGCGCGTGCTGGTGACCGGGTCGTGGGACGGCACCGCGGCGGCGTGGGAGGTCCACACCGGGCGGCGTCTGGCGGTCTTCCGCGGGGACGGGTCGCCGGTGGACTGCGTGGCCGTCGCCGCCGACGGCTCCCGGCTCGCGTTCGGCACCCGCGGCGGGAAGGTGTTCGCCCACGCGCTCCCCGACCGCCCGGCCCCCGACGCCGACGCCGGGATGGGGGACGTGGTGCAGGCGGTGGCGTTCAGCCCGGACGGCACCCACCTCGTCACCGGGTCGGGCGACCGGTTCGCCGCGAACCTGTGGTCGCTCGCCGACGGCCGGCTGGCGCACGTCTTCCGCGGGCACACCGCCGCCGTCCCGGTCGTGGCCTTCGCCCCGGACGGGAAGACCGTGCTGACCGGCTCCCTCGACCACACCGCCGTGCTCTGGGACGTGCGCACCGGGCAGCCGGTGCGACGCCTCACGGGGAAGACCACGCACCTACCCGAGAACCCGCGCCTCAAGACGCGGGCCAAGACGTCGTACGCCGGCCCGCTCGCCGGGGTCACGACCGGCGCGTTCTCCCCCGACGGGAAGCGGGTGTACACCGGCTCGCAATTCTACGAGGAGCTGTACGGCTGGGACGTGGCGACGGGCGCGTTCTCCCGCGTCCCGCCGGCAGGTGGGCTGGCCGACACCCTGGGGGCCGTGGGCGTCACCCCGGAGGGAAAGACGCTGTTCACCGCCTACGCCGAGGGGCAGGTCCTGCTCCGCACACCGGCTGGGGCGACGGTCGCGGTGCTCGACCCGGGCGACCCGGGTGGTCGGCCGTGGGTGAACGTCGCCGCCCTCAGTGCGGACGGGCGCTGGGCCGTCGCCGCGGGGCTGGGCGGCAAGGTCAAGGTGTGGGACGTGGTCCGCCGACAGGCGCGGCCGGACTTCGCCGGCCACACGAAGCTCGTCACCGCGGTCGCCTTCTCGCCGGACGGCCGTCGGCTCGTCACCGCCGCGGAGGACAACGCCGTCGCCGTGTGGGACGTGGCGGGCGGGAAGAAGACGGCCGCGCTCGCCGGCCACACCAAGCCTGTCCACGCCGCGGCCGTCCACCCGAACGGCCGGCTGGTCGTCACCGCCGCGCTCGACGGAACGGTCCGGCTGTGGGACGCCGACGCCGGCCGGGAGCTGGCCCGGCTGGTGGCCGACGGCGGGGGCCTCGACTGGGCCGTGGTCGCCGCCAACGACTTGTTCGACGGCTCGGCCGGCGGCCGCCGGCGACTCCTCGGCGGGCCGAGCGGGACCGTCCCGCTCGACCGCTTCCGCGACCTGTACCGCCCTGGCTTGCTCGCCGAACTCGCCCGCGGCGACCTCCCGGGGGCGGCGCCCGCGCCGGCTCAGGCGGCGCCGACGGTCGCGGTCGCGCTCGCCGCCGACCCGCCCGCCGGGCTCGTGGCCCTGGACGTGACCGTCACCGACCGCAGCGGCGGCGCTCGCGAGCCGACGCTGCTGCATAACCGGGTCGCCGCCGGCACCCCGGCGAACGTCCTGCGCGAGGGCGGCGTGTTGCGCTGCCGGTTCGAGCTGGCGCCGGCCCCCGGGCTGAACCACTTCGAGGTGCGGGCGGCGACGGCCGACGGGGCGGTTGAGGGCGAGCCGGCGGGGCTGACCGTCCAGGCCGCCGGCCCGGCCGCCCGGCCGCGGCTGCACGCGGTGGTCGTGGGGATCAACCAGTACCCACGGGGCGGGGAGCTGCGGTCGCTCGAGTTCTGCGCCCCCGACGCCCGGGCGATGGCCGAGCTCCTCCGCCTCCGCCCCGCCGCGGCCTACGACCCCGGCGAGGTCCGCGAGCTGACCGACGCGAAGGCCACCCGGAGCGGGATCGTCGGCGCGCTGTACGAGGTGGCAAAGATCGCACGGCCGCAAGACGTGTTCGTCTTCTTCGCCGCCGGCCACGGCGCCACACTCGGCCAGCGCTACTACCTCCTCCCGCACGACTACACCGCGTCCGCCGACCGGGACGCCGACATCCGCCGCGACGGCCTGTCGGTGGACGACCTCGCCGAGGCCGCGGCCCGCGTGCCGGCGCTGAACCGGGTGCTGATCTTCGACACCTGCCAGTCCGGCTCGGCGGTCGGGCTCGGCGGCGGGCCGGCGAGCGCGTTCGCGTTCCGCGGGGCGGTCGAACGGTCGGCGCGGTCGCAGGGGGTGCTCACGCTCGCCGCGGCGTCGGCGGCCGGGGCCGCGAACGGTGCGAAGGAGCTCGAACACGGCGTCCTCACCTACACGCTCCTCAAGTCGCTCGACCCGCAGAAGAACGACTACCTCGGCGACGCGCGGGTGGCGCGGAGCGGCCCGGTGGACGCCGCCGCCTGGCTCCGCTTCGCCCGCGACCACGCCCCGGGAGTGTGGGCCGCGTTCCCCAAGCCCGGCGAGCTGGCCCCGACCCCGCAGCAGGTGGTACTCGGCGGGACCGGCACCGGGTTCCCGCTCCTCACCGCGGGGGCCGTGGACGCGGACTCGGCGCGCCGCCTCCGCGAGGCCGCGGCCCGACAGGAGGCGGCCGCCGGCGAGGTGTTCGAGCGCCGGCTCGCCGAGCTGGAACAGGCCCGGGCGGTGAAGGACCAGGCGCGGGAGGACGCGCTCGCGGCCGGCCGCACCGGCGTGCGCGAGACGCTCGCCGCGAAGGCCGCCGCCTTCGCGGCGGCGCACCCCGAGGCCGCCCGCCGCTACGCGGCCGCCCCCCCCGGCACCCGCGCCCACCGGTTCGCCGCGCCCGCCGGCAAGGCGGTCGAGGCGGTCGCGTTCCGGCCCGACGGGCTGCTCCTGGCGGCGACGGCCGACCAGGCGGGCGCCGCCGTCGCCCTCTGGGACGCCGACCGCGGCGCCGCGCTCGCCACCTGGGCCGACGTGCTCCCGTACCGGCCGGCGATCCGGTCGCGCGGGTTCAACGAGGCGCCCGCCCGGGTGCTGGCCGAGAACCCGGTCGGCTTCTTCGCCGCCGACGGGTCCGCGTTCCTCTCGACGATGCACAAGGCCGGGCCGACCGTGGTGGACACCACGACCCGCGCCGCCCGCCTCGCCCTCCCCGCCGTGAAGCCGGCCGCGACCGGGCCGGGCCTGACGCCGAGCCCGGACCTGAAGTACGCCGTGGTCCCGTTCCTCGACCGGCAGGTGGTGTGGGACCTGACGACCGGGGCGCGCGTGCCGGGGGCGGCGGTCGGCGGCCTGTACGGGCGGCCCACGCCGGCCGCGTTCTCGCACCGCAGCGGCGAGCTCGCCGTCCACCCCGATTCGACCGCGGTCTACGAGGTCGCGACCGGGAAGGGGACGGCCGGGTTCGCGTCCCCGCCGGTGGCCGGGTTCACCCCCGACGACCGCCTTCTGCTCACCCGCGACGGGGCCAACCTGGTCCTGTGGCGCCGCACCGGCCTGGCGGAGCGGACGTTCGTCCACGAGGCGGGGGCCGTGAGGGCGTTCGCGTTCGGCCCGGGCGGTCGGCTCCTCGCCGCCGCCGGCGGGCAGTACGTCAGCCTCTGGGAGACCGACTCGGGCAAGCTGGTCGGCCGGTGGGCGGTCGAGGGGGACGACTTCCTCGCGTTCAGCCCAGACGAGGCCCGGCTGGCGACGGGCTCGCCGGCCGCAGTCGAGGTGTGGCGGCTCGACCCGGCCGGGCCGCACCCGGTGGCCGCCGTCGTGAAGCGGGCCGCGCCGCCGCCGCCCGCGAAGGGCGGGTTCGGCGGCCCCCTCGGCGGGCCGGGGTTCCTCGAGATGGGGCCCGGGTTCGGGCCGTTCGGCCAGCCGGGGCCGGGGGCGAATCCGCCGCCGCCGAACCCGCGCCCGATGGAACGGGCGCCGCAGCCGTTCCCGTTCCCGCCCCAGCCGCGGTGACGGCGTCGGCGGGTGCGGAGGCGAACGTTCTGTTGGCCGGCACGCTGCGCGGGTCGGTGTGGGGCCGGCACGCTGCCGGCCAGAGCCTGGCCGGCTGGAAGCCGGCCCCACATTCGGCCGGCACGCTGCCGCGGGGGGACGTCCGTGACCGACGACCCAATCACCCGACCGCCGCCCCGCTGGGCGTGGCTTCGTGCCCTGGCGGACTGGTGCGAGCGGCGGAATAGCCCCCTGTCGCCGGCCGGGATGTGCGTCGTGGGCCTGCTCGCGGGGTCGCTGTGTGGCGCGGCGATCTGGCTCCTGACCGACCGGGTCGGGTTGGCCCTCCTCGACGCCGCGATCGCGTTCCCCCTTCCCTGGGTCTGGCTCGAACTCCGGTACCGGGCGTGGCGGCGGCGGTTCGAGGCCCAACTCCCCGACGCGCTGGCGCTCGTCGCGAGCGCGCTGCAAGCCGGACACAGCCTCGCCGCGGGATTGACCGTCGTCGCGGAGGAGATGGCGCCCCCCAGCGCGGCCGAGTTCGGCCGGGTCTACGAGGAGCAGCTGCTGGGCGTCCCGCTGGACGAGGCCCTGACCGCGATGCTGAGACGGGTCGGCTCGCCCGAGCTGCGCCTGTTCACCGTCGCCATCCAGTTGCAGCGGAACTCCGGGGGTCAACTTGACCAGATCCTCGACCGGCTCGCGTCGCTCATCCGGGCCCGGCGGGCGACCCTCGGGTACGCCGCGGCGGTCAAGTCCGCGATGTTGTTCGACGCCCTGCTCGTGTCGTGTCTCCCGCCGGCGGCGCTCCTGATCGCCTGGCACGTCCGCGCGGACGCCGTCGTGCGACTCTGGGAGCCGGCCGACGGGGTCCGCCCCGGGGCCGTCGCCCTGGCCGCGTGGGGGGCGGGCGCGCTCTGGGTCGCGTACCGGGCGGCCCGCGACCGCTAACCCGCCGCGGGGCCGCCGCCGGTGTCGCCCGTCGCCTCGGCCGCGCCGAAGCACACCCGGCAGCCGATCGTCTCGTCCTGGTAGCCCGGGGCGTAACTCAGCCGGCGGGCCGCGCGGCAGTGCCGCGCCGCGTCCTTCCAGCTCCCGCCGCGCAGGGTCCGGGACGACCCGTGGGCCGGCCCGGTGGGGTTCACCCCGCCCTTGAGCGGCCCGGCGTACCAGTCCTGGCACCACTCCCACACGTTGCCGTGCGTGTCGAACAGCCCCCAGGCGTTCGGCGCGAGCCGGCCCACGGGGTGGGTGTGGCCCTGGCTGTTCCCCGCGTACCAGCCCGCGGCCGCCAGCGCCGGTTCCCCCTCCCCGGTGTGGTACGCGGTCGCCGCCCCGGCCCGACACGCGTACTCCCATTCGGCCTCGGTCGGGAGCCGGTACGGCCGGCCGTCGGACCGCCGCAGCCGGGCGCAGAACTCGGCCGCGGCGTCCCAGGAGAGCGACTCCGCCGGGTGCAGGTCGCCGCGGAAACGACTCCCGTCGGCGCCCATGACCGCACGCCACTGGGCCTGCGTCACGGGCGTCGTCGCCATGTAGAAGCCGGCCGCGATCGTGACCGGGTGTGGGCCCTCGGTGTCCCGCCGCCCGGGCTCGTCCGGCGGGCTCCCCATCCGGTAGTGGCCGGGCGGAATCCACACGAAGCGCATCCCGGTCGCGGTGACCACCTCGGCCGGGAGCTGGTGGAAGCTCGCCCACCGGAGCTGGCGCTCCCGCGCCTCCGCCGGGGCGGAGCCGGCGCCCGGCAGGGGCGCCTCGGGCCCGCGGCCGGCGGGGGCGCCGGGGACGAGCGCGAGCGCCGCCTCGACCCCCTGCACGACCCGGTCCACGTGGGCGGGGAAGTCGCGGCCGGCCCGCACCTCGATCGCATTCCGCCGGGCGAGTGGCTGAAGGTCGGCCGGCAGGTCGGCCGCGGCCGGCATCGTGGCGCGGCCGGTCAGGACCGGGACGACCGGGATGCCCCGCCTCAGGGCGACGCCGACCTCGAGGCGGACGAAGTCGGTCGGGTCGTCGAGCCGCCGGGCCCCGGCGCGGGGTCCGTCCTCGAACGTCGCCCCCAGCCAGCCGTCCCCGATGACGGCCAGGAGGACGCCGCAGGACCGGATGTGGAAGTCGAGGTGCTCGACGAAGTCGGCGCCGGGGGGGATGGTGTCGATGTCCATGAACACCGTCCCGGGGCCGAAGTGCTCCACCAGCCGGTCGCGGAGCAGGTGGGGGACGTAGGGGGTGTCGTTCCGCCGGTAAGAAATGAAGATCTGGGGCACGAGTACCTCTCCCGCGCCTCGCCCCGCGGTAGGCATCGCTCCCCGGCGGCGGTGGCGATCGTGTCCATACTACTGGAACCCGGCCGGGCCGCACGCGAAACCGTGCGTGGCCTGGCGGGCCGAGTGTTCCTGCCCGTCGGACAACTTACCGCGGGCGGGCTCAAGCCAATTCGGGGTGTCGCGCCCGATGTCGTGCTTCGCCTTGGGAACGAAGTATCGCATCCCGGGAGGGACCTCGGTCTCAACGGGGTCGGTGACCCACACCCGGGCCGGCGAGGGCGCCTTGAAACGTCATTGAACTTCGGCCGTCACCGGTACATCATCCCACATAGCCTGGCGGGCGTGGCCCGGGTGGATTGGTTCCGTGTCTGCCCCACCGAGCGGACGAGGGTCGAGCGGTATTCCCGGGGGCCGTCACGGGCGGCGGAGAAGTCGAAGTCGCGACCGAGGCTACCATGACGCGCCCGACCTGCTCGTTCTGCGAGTCCGCCGTTCCCGACGGGGGTGGGTTCTGCCCGCGGTGCGGCGGCGAGGTTCCCGAGCACGCCGGGGAAACGCTCCTCCTCCTGCAACTCCAGGCGGTCCGGACGACGATTCGCGCCCGCGCGCTGGGGGTACTCGGCCCGGCGGTCCGGGCCGCGGCCGAATTGCTCGGCCGCGAGCCGGGGCTCGCGGCCCGCTGTGCGGACGCGCTCGTGTGGACCGGCCGGGAGGCCTTCCGGCTGCTCGACGAGGACGCGGGCCTGTCCCGCACCCTCCCGGCCGCCGAGCTGGTCGCCGGGCTCCTCCCCCCGACCCTCTACCCCGAACTCCGTACCCATGTGGCCGACCACCAGAAGGTGCGGGACGCCTTCGTCCGCGCCGAGGCCGGGTGGAAACAGGGCGGCCCGCCGTCGGCCCGGAAGGCGCGGGCCTGGTTCGACGCGCTCGCCGACAAGAGCGGGTTCGACCCGAAGGGGCTGCGGGCGTGCGTCTACGCCGCCCCGCACCAGTGGCCGACCGTCGCCGCGGCGCTCGACGCGGATGCGTTCGAGGCCGCCCGCGCGCTCCGGGAGGTCGCGGCCGGCGACGCCGAGTTCGCGCAGAAGAACTACGGCCGAGCGCGGGCGTGCTACGCGGCCGCCCGCAAGGCCGAGCCGTCGGCCGCCGCGGCCGACGGACTCGCCCGGTGCGCCGCCGCGACCGGCGACCCGGCCGGGGCGGTGGCGCACTCCCGCGAGGCCGTCCGCCTCGGCAGCACCGACCCGTTCACGTTCAACCGCCTCGCCTGGACGCTCTGCACCACCGGAACCCCGACGTCGGCGGGCGTGGGCGAGGCCGTCCGCGCGGCCCGCCGGGCGGTGGAGCTGGCCCCCGCGACCGCGGCGTTCTGGGACACGCTCGCGGAAGCCCTGGAGCGGGCGGGCGACCTGCACGGCGCGGCCGCCGCCGCCCGCGAGTCGCTCCGCTGGGGCCGCGGCAAGGACGCGTACCAGACCCGCATGGACCGGCTGTGCGCCCTGCTCCCCGCCCCCGCGAGCGACGACGAGATCGACCTGTCGGGCTCGCCGCGGGCTGGCGAGAACGGGGTCGAACTCGCCCGGCCGGCGGACAGCGGAGTTGCCCTCGGCCGGTCCCCGGGGGCGGACGACGGCGGCGACCTTGAGCTGTCGCTGGAGGCCGATTCGAGCGAGGCCGGGCCGGTATCGGCGAAGCCGAGACCGACCCCGAAGCTGCCGGTCTCGTCCGACTCGGACAGCGAGTTCGAGCTCACCCTCGACGACTCGGCCGACGCGGGGAGCCTGGGCAACCTGGAGTCGGCGGCGCTCGACGACGAGGGGAAATGGGACAACTTCGAGACCGATTTCGAGATTCCCAACGTGTCGGACGAGTCCGGCTGCGAGGCCGTGGCGCGGGAGTCGGACGCGGACTCGGAGGAGTCGTCCGAGGACATCGTGTTCGACGACGAGGACGGGGCGGGCGAGGACGACTCGTCCGCGAGCGGGGAGGCACTCCTGGCCGACGACGAGGACGAAGACTCGCCCCGCGCGTCCATGAGCCGACCGCGACGGTCGGCCCGCGACGACGAGGCCGATGCCCGCCCGGCGAAGCCGACCGGCGGGTGGAGGACGCCGGCCGCCGGCGCGGCGAAGCCGACCGGCGGGTGGTGGGCGCGGCTGACCGGCCGCGGCGGACGCGCCGAGGTCCCGAAGCCGGCCACCGACCAGGTTCACTTCTCGGTCACCGCCCCGGCGGTCATGCAGCCCGGCCGGGCCTACGTGATCGACGCCTGGGCCCACCTCGCGGCGCAGCGGCAGGAGGTACTCGAGCGGGCCCGCGAGGCGCAGCGTGGCGGGCCGATCGCGTCGCGCACCAAGGGTGGTATGGAGGTCGCCCGCGGCACCACTGTCGCCGTACACCTGCGGGTGCCGACACTCGTGATCGACGACCCCGAGGACACGATCCTTTGGACCGGGGAGATCGGCAACGCGACGTTCCCCGTCCGGGTTCCGGCGAACACGCCGGCGGGGGCACAACCGGGCACGCTGCGGGTGTTCGCCAGCGGGCTGGAAGTCGCCAAGCTCCACTTCGAGCTGGAGGTCGGCGCGGCGGAGGCGCCGCCGGCGCCGGTCGCGGCGCGGGAGCGGCGGCACCGGACGGCGTTCGCGTCGTACGCCAGCCCGGACCGGGACGCCGTGCTCGCCCGGGTGCAAGGCATCCAGAAAGTGCTCCCGGATCTCGACGTGTTCGTGGACGTGGCCGCGCTGCGGTCCGGCGACCGGTGGGCGGAGCGGCTTGAGAAGGAGGTCGTCGGGCGGGACGTGTTCTACCTGTTCTGGTCGGCGCACGCCCGGGCATCGGACTGGGTCCGCCGGGAGTGGCAGACGGCCCTCGCGGCACGCGGCGTCGAGTACATCGACCCGGTCCCGCTCGCCCCGCCGGACCAGGTCGCGCCGCCGCCGGAGTTGGCCGCCCACCTCCACTTCAACGACTGGGTCCTGGCGTACACGCGCGGCCGCCCGACGCCGCCCGGGTGACACCGGTCGCCGGTACGCCGGGCGTTCAGGTCACTGAGCGGGCCGACGGCGAAACGCCAGCGTCCAGTCGTTGAAGTGCATGCCCGCCAGTTCGGGGGGCGGCGCGACCTGGTCCGGCGGGGCGAGCGGGACCGGGTCGATGAAGTCCCGCCCGCGGGTGTCCAGGGCGCACCGCCACTCCTGCTCGACCCAGTACGACGCCCGGGCGTGCGTCGACCAGAACAGGTAGAACACGTCGCTCCGGGGGATCTCCCGTCGAAGGTCCGCCGCCCAGTCCCGGCCCGACCGGAGGGACAGCACGTCCAGGAACACGTCGAGCCCGGGGGCCGCCTTCTGGATGCCCTGCACGGCGGCGAGGACCGTGTCCCGGTCCGGGCTGGCGTACGACACGAACGCACGCCGGTACCGCCGCTCCTCGGTCGCCACCAGAGCCGCCGCGCCGGCGGCCGGCCCGACCCGCAGCACGAACGAGACCCGCGCGACCTCCAGCCCGTCGACTCGAACCGACGCGACGCCCGCCCGCCCGCCCGGGGCGGCGTCGGCGGGCACCTCGACCACGAAACTCACGCTCCCGACGCTGCCGGTCCAGAGGACCGTGCCTTCCGGGTCCGCGACCGTCAGGCCGCTGATCCGAAGGGTGACGGTCAGGCTGACCCCGCGTGCGACCGCGACCGGCCCCTGCGTGCGGACCTGGATCGGTTCCCCGCCGGCCTGCTCCCGGGCGCGGGCGACGACCCGCTCCCGCTGCTCCTCCAGGTGCGCCCACACGTCTACCACGAAAACCGCCCCCGGCGGGACGGCCGGCGGCGCGGTGACGGAGAAGTGGACGTGATCCACCTGGTGGCCCGGGACGGCCTCCGAACAGTCCCGCGAGCTGCCGCCGCGCCCGCCCTTCGTGATCGCCTCCTGCACCGGCTGGATGTGCTGCTGGCTCACCGCCGCCATCTCCTGGAACGCGTCGTCGTCGTTGGACAGATCCACGCGCGACAGCCTGCGGCTCGCCTCGTCCAGCTCGCCGCGGAACCGGACCTGGCGGTCTGCTGGGAGGCCGCCGAGTTGGCCGCGGCACTCCTGGATCATCTGGTCGAGCGCCAGCTTCAGCATCGGCGCCGGCGGCCGCTCCCGGCCCCCCGTCTTCCCGCCGCTGATCACGTCTTCCAGCTGGCGGACGAGGTCGGCGACCTTCTCGGCCACCCGGCCCCACGCCGGCTGGTCCGTCTGCTTGTACGCCCGGTCGGCCTCCGCCTTCGTCGCGTCGAGCGTCGCCCCGACCTTCTGGTCCTTCAGCGCCGGCTTCTTTGCCTCGGCCTTCGGCAGCAGGCTGCGGGCCTCGTCGAACAGCGCGTCCACCTCGGCCTTCGGCGGCACGAGACTGCCGCTCGCCGGCAGCGACTTCGTCAGCACGATCAGCTTCTTGAAGAGCATCTCGATCTGGACCTTCTCCGGGAACTCGGGCCGGAACAGGTCCTCGATCTCCGCTATGACCCGCTCGCACTCGGCGGCGATGCGCGCCTTCTGCGGCCCGTCCGGCACGTACGCCATCCGGCTCTCGAACCGCAATCGCTCCCGGGCGAACTCCGCCTTCAGCTCCTCCGGCGTCCGCACCGACGGCGCGGTAAACCGAACCTGCTGGGACTTGCGGATCGGCGTGTTCAGCACCGCGGCGGTCACCCGCATCGCGTAGTCGGCCCCGATCTCCAGCTCCAGTTCGACCTTGCTGTTGGCCGGTAGCGGGGCGCTGAACCCGTCCAGCTTGAAGGTGCTCAGCAGCACGTCCTCCTGGTACAGGTCGATCGTGATCTCGCGCATCTCCACCAGGGTCTTGAACGGCGGCGCCTTCCCCTTGAACGGCAGCGGCACCCCCTCGGCGGCGATGACGACCAGGCCCGACGCCGTGCCCACGGCGATCGGCTTGGGGAGGATGGCCTTCGGCGGCGGCGGCGGCGGGGCGGCGGCGGCGGCGGGGTGACGCACCCGGACCGTCTTGCGGAGCACCTCCGACCCGTCCGGCGCCGCCACCACCAGGGTCAGCTCGTTGTCCTCGCCCTCGATCAACTCCACCTCGACGAGGAACTTGCCGTCCGGCCCGGTCAGCCCGCGCCCGCCGCCGGCCGCCCCGCCGGTGACGGATACGCGGTAGCCGGCGACGGCGGTGCGGCCCTCACCAGGCTGCACCTGCCCGGTCACCTGCAACAGCGGGTCGTCGGTCGTCTCGGGGATGTACGTCAGCGACACCCCGCCCTCGGTCGTACCGGCGATCACCGCCACCATCGCCGCCCCGACGGCCACACTCAGGTCGAGCACGTCCTCGTCGATCTCCTCCGGTTCAAGGCCGAAGTCGGACGCCAGCCGCTCGCGCACCGCCGGCACCCGACACGACCCGCCGACGAGCACCAGGCTGTCGATCGCCTCGCGCAGTTTGGCCCGCAGCGGCTCGGGGAGCGGGAGGGTGCTCCCCGCGGGGACGAGCTCGGCGGCCACCAGCACGTCGAGCGTCTGCCGCATCGTGCGGGCCAGGTCCGGCTCGATCATTTCGAGGAAGTCCTTCCGCGTCAGCGTGAACGCGAGCTGGACCGACTTCGGCGGGGTGGAGTCGTCCTTGAACACGCCGGGGGCGCGGACGTCGGCCCTGAGGGCCTTCGACAGCCGCATCTTCACGTCCTCGGCGTGCCGCATGAGAGTCGCCCAGCGGGCGTCCCGCTCGGGCTGCTCGGGGTCGATGCGCAGGACGTACCCCATGTCGCGCAGCTCCTTGAGCATGCGGGTGGCGACCTTTTTGTCGAGGTTGTACCCGCCGAGTTCCCGGTCCCCGCCGAACCCGACCGGCCGGAACGCGCCGGCCGCGCGCTCGACCAGGGTGATGTCGAACGTGCCGCCGCCGAGGTCGTACACGAGCACCCGGAGGCGCGGGTTCGGCTTACCGTGGGTGAAGGCCATGGCGGCGGCGACCGGCTCCATCAGCAACCGCCCCTCGACGTTCAGCCCGGCGAGTCGGCCGGCCGCCTGCGTCCGCTCGACGGCCAGCCCGTCGAAGTACGCCGGGTGCGTCACCACCGCGTCGGTCACCTTCACCCCGAGGGCGTCCTCGGCGATCTTGACCATGTGGCGGAGCACCTCGGCCGACACCCGCTCGGGCAGCCACTCCTCGTCCCCGACGCGGGACAGGTGCTGCGTTCCCATGTACTTCTTGACGAACCGGACCGGAGTGACCCCTTCCGCCGCCAGCGACTCGGCTTCGTCGCCGACCTTTAGCTCGCCGTCCACCCGGCAGACCGCCGAGGCGTGGGTCAAGCGACCGAGGTCGTCGCCGAGGACGGTGACGGGGCCGAACACTTTTCCCTTGTCGGGGAAGCTGCCGGGGACCGCGACGACGCTGTGGGTAGTTCCCAGGTCGATGCCGACGACGACGCGTTCCACGGGCGTGCACTCGGGAGAGGGGGTTCGGTCAACGCCGGCGGGAGCCTCCGATGCTGACGGCCGTCTCGGCCAGCAGCCGCTCCTTCCGGTAGATCGCGGGGCACTCGGTGTACGCGACGCGCGGCGGCGGCAGGTCGTCGCGGACCTGGAACCCGCGGACGTCCGCGGCGGCGCGCGTCTCGGCGGTCCACTCACGGCCGGCCGGGTCGTCGGCGCTGACGCCGAAGCCGGCGAGCAGCTCATCAAGGTCGACGCCGATCCGCCGCACCATCTCGGCGGCCGCGACGGGAGTGCCGGCGTCCAGCTCCGTCCCGGCTCGCGCGACGTGGAACCGGGCCTGCGCCACGGCCCCGAGGATCCAGTCGAGCTGGGCGTGGTAGCCGTGACCGGCCTTGCCGAGCGCCTTGTGGACGAGGGAGGCCGCGTTGTCCGGCGCGGCCGGGTCGCGGAGGGGCCGCTCCTCGCACGGGATCGGGATGTCGTCAGGCGTCACGGTCGGCCTCCGACAAGTACCACACGCGCTGGGCGGCGGGGTCGGGGCGGAGCGGGCGGTCAGCTCGCCCGCCGCCGGCGGGGTATCGGTGGTCTGGGCCGACGTCGCCCTCAGCAAGCACCCGCGATTCGCCAACAACGTCCGCGACAACCTGAGCGGGGTGTCGCTCATGCTCCGTGCGGTCACCCGGCTGCGGAAGCCCGACCTGCACGCGCTGTTCGGGTTGCACGTGCGCGCCCGCGGGGCGTGGGTGGAGAGCCCCGACCGGGCCGACGCGGTGTTCGCCGCCGACCGCGGGCTCACCCCGTTCGACCCCGACCGGGTCGCGGCCGACTACCTCTGAGTCGCGGCACGTGCTTCCCGCCTACGCCAGGATGTCGGCGATCGGCCTGCCGTTCTGGCCGACGGACACCGGGCGGCCGCCGCGGTCCGGGACCGTCGAGTCGGGGTCGATCCCGAGCGCCTGGTAGATGGTCGCGCAGACGTCGGCCGGGGTCACCGGCCGGTCCTTCACGTAGGCCGCGTGGGCGTCGCTCGCCCCGTACACCGTCCCGCCGCGGACCCCGCCGCCGGCGAACACCACCGAGTAGCAGAACGTCCAGTGGTCGCGGCCGGCGTTCGCGTTCACCCGCGGGGTCCGGCCCATCTCGCTCATCACCACCACCAGCGTCTCGTCCAGCAGCCCGCTCGCACTCAGGTCCTCCATCAGGGCCGTGAACGTCTGGTCGAAGTGCGGCAGCTCGTTCGTCCTCAGGATCTCGAAGTTCCGGGTGTGCGTGTCCCAGGCGTCATAGTCCACCTTCGCCCGGTCCCAGAACAGGTCCCACGTCACGTTTACGAACCGCACGCCCTCCTCGACCAGCTTCCGGGCGATCAGCGTGCTGTGGCCTAACAGCGTCCGGCCGTAGCGGTCGAGCCGCCGCGGGTCCTCGCGGGTCAGGTCGAACGCCGTCCGCAGCCGGGACGACGTGAGGAGGTCGAACGCCCGCTGCCGGACGCGGTCGTACCCCACCTCCGCCTCGCGCAGGCGGCCGTCGAGCCGGCCGAGGAGGTCCCGGCGGGTGCGGAACCGGTCGCGGCTGAGGTCGGGCTCGAACGCGGTGCTCGGCAGCAGCGGCGTCCCGCGGACGGTCGCCGGCTTGCCGGGGGTCGGCGTCACCCCGGGGTCGGCGAACGGCCGGCACTCGGTGGTCAGCGCGTCGTACCGGCGGCCGAGGAAGCCGGCGTACGGGCCGGCCCGGCGGAACGCCTGCCCCCAGCCGAGCCAGCACGGCATGTACACGTAGTCCGGCAGGTCGCCCCGATCCTGCCGCAGGAACTCGCACACCGACCCCACGCTCGGCGGGTCGGTGTCGCGGGGGTGCTGGTCGGGCATCGGGGTTTCGAGCCCGGTGTAGCTCGGGAGGCAGTTGTGGCAGCCGGCCTTGTGGTTGACGCTGCGGACGACCGCGGCCCGGTGCATCCAGGTCGCCGTCCGCGGCAGGTGCTCGCCGATCCGGACGCCGGGCACGCTCGTGTCGATCGGGCGGAACTCGCCGCGGATCTCGGCCGGGGCCGCCGGCTTGAGGTCCCACATGTCCTGGGTCGCGGCCCCGCCGAGGAGGTAGAGGAGGATCACGCTCTTGGCGCGGCCCGGGCGGGCGGCCGCGGGCCGACGCGACTCGGCGGCGAGGAGGTCCGGGAGGGTGAACCCGCCGCCGAGGAGCGTGAGGGCGCCGGCGGTCAGCGTCTCGCGGCGGGTGAGCCCGTCGCAGCAGCGGCGGGGCGAGCCGAGGAGGGTGATCATGAGGCGGCCCCGGCGGGAGGGAGGGGCAAGGCGGGGGTGACGGGTGGACTGTAATCGGGAACGGGAGGGGACGCAACACGCCCGCCGCCCGCGTGCCGTCCCGCCGCGGGTCGGCACACCCGCCACGCGGCCTCTTGCAGCGCGGTCCGCTCCGACTCGTCCAGGCCCGCTACCTCGCCGCCGATCCCCACGGGGTTCTCACCGAAGAGGACAGCGAGGAAGGCGCACGCGGCCAGGTACGACCCGGCCGGCGTGGGGTGACTCCCGTCCCGGTCGTGCAGGACGGGCCGCTCGTGCCCGCGGAGGAAGGTCTGCCAGGCCAGGCCGACCGGCACGACGGTCGCGCCCAGCTCCCGGCCGACGGCCGTGTACGCGTCGGCGATGGCCGGCTGGGCCTCCGGCGCGTCCCGCCGCGCCCACGTCATGTAGAGGACGGTCCGCGCGCCCGCGGCCGTGATCGCGCCGTCGAACAGCCGGACGTTCTCGTGCATCCGCCCGGCGTTCTTGACCGGCAGCGTGCTCTGCTCCTGGAGGACGACGGCGTCGTACCCGCCCTCCCGGACCGCCGCCGGCGCCTCCCCGGCGTTCCAGTGGGCGCGCAACGACGCGCCGCCGGCGCTGATCAGGCGGTGCTGGAGCGTCCTCCCCCGTGCCGCCGCGAGCCGGGCGACCAGGCCGGGGAGGTCGTTGCGGGCGGTGAAGCTGTTGCCGATGAAGAGGACCTTCAGCGGGGCTCTCCCGCGTGCGCGTTTCGCCATGCGGTCCTCCGGGCAGGCCGGCGAGGAATCCAGCGATAACTTTCAGTCGCCGGCGGACTGGCCGGCGGCGCAGCCCGGCGGCGGCCGGCCGGCCCGATTCCGCCCGGCCGCCGGTCCCCCGGCCGGGGCCTACTCCTCGTCCGGTTTCGTCAGTGGCCTGAGTTCCCGGGCCAGGCTCCGGGCCTGCCGTGACAGGCCGGCCAGGCCGTCTACGGCCTCCTCCAGCCCGGCCCGGAAGGCCTGGCGCTGCTCCGCCCGCAGTCTGCCGACCCGGGCGGCGGTCGCCCTGCTTCCCCGCCCCCAGTCGGCGTACACCTTCGACCACCGCCGGAGGAGCAGTTGCAGATCCCGGAGGGCGTCGTTCGGGTGGGGCGCCGGCGTCGGCTTCTTCTCCGTCGGTTCGGCGGGCGGGCGGGCGGGTTTCCGCCGGCGGGCCAGGGCCTGCACCTCCCGGAGCGACGGGACACTCTCACTGGCGAGTATCCCCGCCAGGAGGGCCTCCCGCTGGGCCTCGTCCGGGACGGCGAGCACCGGCTTCATCGCCTCCCAGGAGAGCCTCCCGGCGGCCCCGGCCGGGAGCCCGTCGGGGTAGTACTTCGCGAGCTTGAGCAGCCGGTACAGCAGGGACCGGAGGCCGGCGGCTTCCTTGTCGGGGTCGGCCAGTGCGGCGGCGAGGTTGTCCACCGACCCCGTCCCGTAAGTCGTCTCCAGCGGTACGAGGGCGCGGACCAGCAGGCCGGCGGCGTGGTAGTCTCCGAGCCCCCTGCCCGGCCGGCGGAGGAGCTTCGCCAGCTGCCTGAACTTCGCCAGGAGCTCCGGGCGCAGGGCGGTGCGGTACTCGTCCGCTGTGGTAGACATAGGGCGACCGGGAGGGCGGGTGGGGACGTCGCCGGTAGCCTACCCCCGGCCGGCGGCCGCGCCAACCGTCCCCCCGGCCGGTCGTCGACACCCCGGCCGAACGACCGGTCGGCGTGACCGGCGTCGCGGGTGTGGAACATCCGGGCCGTCGGATGACGGGCTCCGGGTCACGGCGTCGCCGGAACCGATGAATGGTCATACCGGCCCCGGGCGCGGCCGGGGGGCCGGCTCCGACCCCGTGCCGGGGGTCATCTCGCCCCCGGCGCGGGGTCGGAGCCGGCCAGAAAAGTGGTCAGGGCCGCCACCGGATCGAACCCGCACGCCTCCGCCCACGCGGCGAACTCGGTCACGTCCACCCGCCGGTTGGCCGTCTCGCAGTTGTACACCCAGCTCTGCGGCCGGCCGAGCGCCGCGCCGAGGTCCCGCTGGGTCAGCCCGGCCGCCTCCCGGAGCCCCCGCAGGAAGGGCGGGAGCCGGGCGTAGTCGTCCCCGTGCTGGGCCTTCGTCGCCATCGCGGCGAGGGTACGACCGCCGGCCCTTGACACGATTTGCGTGTCAAATCACAATGCGGTCAACACCCGGCCGACCAACGGCCGGCCCGCAGTCCGGGACGCCCGATGACACGCGCCCGTCGCCCCGCTGCCCTTCTCCTCGCCCTGCTGCTGCTGGCCCCGGGGTGCAACCGGTCGCCGCAAGCGCACCCCCTCGGCAACCGCCTGCCGGTAGGGGTCTCGGAACTGTACTTCACCGCGGACGTCGAACCAGCGGACGCTGGGGCGGTTGCGGCCGTATTGAAGAAGGAGAAGCTGTTCGGGGATCGGCCGGTGACTGCCCAGGTGCGGTACCTGAACCGCCGGTACGAGGTCCGAGTGGTCGTCCGGGCCGGGGCCGAGTCGTCCATCCACCCCCGGGCCTGGCGGGCCATTGGGGAGGCGGTGTCCCGGGACTGCTTCCGCGGGTCGCCGGTGGACGTCCACCTGTGCGACGAGCAGATGGCCACCCTGCGTGTGATCCCGTTCGAGCCGGTGCGCCCCGACCTCCCGGTCCGCGTCACCCTCCGCCGGTCGGCCGGCGGGGGGAGCCTGGTCGCGCAGTACCGGAACGAGAGCGCCCGGACCCTGTCCGTCGCAGTGACCGTGCGGAACCCGACGACCGGCGCGTCCCGCTCGACGGCCGTGGTCCTCGCCCCGCGCGGGGTGACCGAGCACGGGTGGGCGGAGGGGTGGCCGTACCGGTCGGGGGACACGATCGCCGTCGCCCACGCCGACTACGAGACGCTGGAAGTGGCCGTCCCCTGACCGCCCGGGCGGCGGGCTCGGCCCCCGCCGCGCCGGCCGCGGCCGACCTGGCAGCCCCCGCACGGCGGGTGGACGGTTGTTGTGTGGCGGCGCCACCACAATTCATTCGCACCGTCCCTCGCGGCCGAAGCTCTCGGTCGCGGCGTCGTTCTGGGCGTCGCCGGTCGGCAAGGGGATGGTCCTCGTGGTCCGGAACGCGTCCCCGGCCCAGACGTCCCCGGACCCGGTGGTGCGGGTGGTGATTGGCACGGAATCCTGGCTCTCCCGGAATGCCATTAACTTGAGCCGGAACCCTTTGCGCCACAGGCTTTTGTCGGAGCTCCGCGCGGGGCCGAATCATGTACGGGTACTTCTTGGCCCGCCGCTTCTGACATTGCGGCTCGACGCGGTCCTTCCGGTCCGGATTCACGACCGAGTCCGGCAACGGCGTCCCCGGCGGGGACGATGCCAGCCACCGCAACGCATCCACGAAGCTGATCCGCGCCGCCGGGACCTTCTGCCGCCGACCGGCTTCAAGCATGACCACCCGGACCAAGTTGTGGACCATGGCGAACGCGACCAACTCCCTCATCACGCCTGTCTCCGTCTCGCACTTGAGCGCGTCCATGCCGAGGGTCGTCTTCAGGTGGCCAGATCGGTTTCCACCTGCCACCGCTGGCGGTAGAGTTCGGCCAGCGCGCCCGCCGGGTACGCGTACGCCGTCTCGTCCGGCAACGTGCTGACCAGAGTGACGGTCCCCACCCGAAAGCCGGGTCGGTTCACGGCATATTGGGTTTCCCGGACGGCCAGCGTGACCGGCAGTGCCGCGTACGCCTCGGCGGTCATCCATGACTGCCGTTGGTACGGCTTGTACCATTCCACGACCTGGTCCGTCGGCCCCAAGTTGCGGACCCACCGGGAGCGGGTCTTGCCGGTGAGCTTGCCCGTGTTCCACCGGGGCGGCGGGGAGCGACCGGGGGTGAAGTCTACGACCCGTCGCTGGCTCATGCGGAACACCCCGTGCAAGCCGTGATCGACGAGGAAATACCGGTACGCGTACGTCCCGAAGGCCCGGTCCCCGACGAGGACGTCACCGGCGCGTAGTTCCGGGTGCAACCGGGTCACGTTCGCCATCTCTGCGACCGCAGCGGGGCTGTGAGGAACGACTGAAGGAAGCCCGTGCCGGCGTGGAAGAGGGCGAGGACGCGGGCGACCGGGAACCCGCAGCCGGCCGCTTGATTGGTCGGCTGGCCGAAGGCGCGTTGCAACCTTGGCGTGTCGGGTAGGCTCACGCCGGTGCCGTCGACGAAGCACGTCCGGTGCCCCCGCCAGAGGCCCTCGGCATCGACGGCCGGCCGGAGGGCCGCCGTGACCGACCGCAGGACGGCCAACGGCAGACGGCCACGGGCCTGGCAGTATGCCGAAGCCGTGAACGGGCGGCCGGTCACGCGTGGCAGGTGGGCGCAGGCGGTGTTGCCGTGTAGGATCTGCAACAGGAAGACGTAGATGGTGGTGACCGGATCGAGGACGCGTTGCCGCCAGCGGACGTTCTGACCGCGACAAAGTTCGCCCACGTCGAGTGGCTCGAGGGTGGCCGAACTGTCGGCCAGGCTCGACGCGGCCCTGAAACACCGGTTCGGCCGCCGCCCGCCGCCGACAAGCCGAAGCGTCGGCGTGACGAGCACGGCCGCTCGCCGCTGCCCGCACACCTCGAACGCCGCGAGGTCGACCACGACCTGACCGCGGCCGAGCGGATGTGCCCGTGTTGCGGCCGGCCGCGGGCGTGCATCGGGGAGCAGACGGCCGAGCAACTCGACCTGGACCCGGCCACGTTCTTCGTCCGCCGCACCTTCGAGAAGAGCTACGCCTGCCGCACTGCGACCCCGCGGCCGTGCCGGCGGAGCAGCGGCTGGCGACCGCCGGCCCGACGCACGTCGGTCCGATCGCCAGGGGGTTGTGCGGTCCTGGCCTGCTGGCCCACGTCGTCATCGCCAAGTTCGCCGACCACACGCCCGTGCATCGACTGGCCGGCCAGCTGGCCCGGTCGGGTGTGACGATCGCGTCCGCGACCCTGGGCGACTGGCTCTTCGGCGCGTCGGAATTGCTGACCCCGCTGTACGACCTGATGCACGCGCGGGTGCTGCGGTCGCGGGTGACCCACGGCGACGACACCGGGGTGAAGTTGCGGGTGCCGGGGTGCCCCCGGACGAAGAAGGCCTACCTGTGGGCGTGCGCCGGCGACGCCGACTACCCGTACGTGGTGTTTGACTTCACGACCGACCACACGGCCGACGGGCCGACCCGCTTCCTCGCGGGTTGCAAGGGCTACTTGCAGGCGGACGCCCTGGCCCAGTACGAGGGTCTCTACGGCGACGACCGGGTGACGCACGTCTGCTGCGTGGCTCACCCCCGCCGCAAGTTCGCGGCCGCCGGTGAGGCCGGCGACACGCGAGCGGCGCGGGCGGTCGAGATGATCGGCCGGCTGTACGCCGTCGAGCGGGCGTTGCCACCGCTGCTGCCGCCGTCGGACGATCCGGTGCACCAGGAGCAGCGTCGGCAGCGGGAGGAGGAGCGTCGGGCGGTACGGCACCGCGACGCCGGGCCGGTGTGGGACGACCTGGAAAAGTGGCTGGAGCAGACGCGCCCGCTGGCGTTGCCGAAGTCGCCGCTCGGCGGCGCCATCGGGTACACGGTCAACAACTGGGCGGCGTTGAAGCGCTACCTGGAGCAGGGGTACCTGGCGATCGGCAACAACCTGAGCGAACGCACGCTGCGGGCGATCGCGTCGGGTCGGAACAACTGCGGCGTGATCGGGAGCGAGGTGGCCGGCCAGACGGCGGCGGTGCTGTACTCGATCGTCGGGACGTGCAAGCACCTGGGGATCGACCCGTTCGCGTACCTGCCGGAGGCGCTGCCCGGGCTGTTCGCCCTGGGCGACAAGCCGACCGCCGAGGACCCGTCGAACTGGCTCCCCGACCGCTGGCTGCTGAATCGTACTCGCGATCACCCATCCCGGCGGCGGTGGCCGGGTAGGCCACCACGCATCAGCTCACATCGAGCCTGCCGATCCCCGACGCCGGGGGACGCACCGCGTTACGCGCCCGCACCGACCTCGGCTCCGGGATGATACCCAACACGAATCCGTCTCGAACCGTGGGGCGCGACCGCGAAACTGGTGTCACAATCGGTGCCACTTCGGGTCTTGCTGACGCGCCGGGCCAGCGCAGGGCGCCGGGCCGGGCAAGGTTCTTTCCATTTTTCCTCCAGCGTAACGGTGTTCGCGTCATTATCTTGCGGGCATGACCTGGGACGACGTCCACGCCCTGCTCACCCGCTTGCGGGACCGCGACCCCGAGTGCTGGGACGACCTCTCCGCTCTGGTGTACCCCTTCCTGACCGCTTGCGCCGCACAGGCAGTGGGGAGCGGCTGGGCCGACACGAGCAGTTCGGACATCGTCCAGGAGAGCTGGATGAAACTTCGTGCGGGATTCAGTACGTTCCGGGGGGCCGATACCCCCGCCGACACCGCCGCGTGCCTGCGCGCGTGGCTCCGGACAGTGGTCCGAAATGTGGCCCGTGATCGCACGCGCCGGCCGTCCGCTCCACCGACTCACCCACTGGAACCGCACGCGTTCGGGACCGCCGCTCCGGCCGCGAGTGACCCCACGCCCAGTACACAGGCGGCCCGGGCCGAGTGGCGCACGCGACTGGAGGGCGCCATTGCCGCCCTCGGACCCGACGAGCAACTGATCATCCGCCGGAGCCTCTACGAAGGAGTCAGTTGCCGTCAGATCGCCACCGAACTCGGGCTCGCCGACCACACGGTCGTGGGCGGATGGCGGAAGGAGATTTTGGCAACTCTGCGTCGGGCACTGGGGGACGAGTGATGCCCCCGCCCGCGACGGAACCGGATATCCCTTCGGTCGTCGACGACTTCATTCGTCGGCTGTGGGCGGGGGACACTCTCGACCCCGACGCGATTATTCTGGAACACCCGCAGCACGCTGCCGAACTGGAACAACAACTCCAGACCGCGCTGCGGTTCTACCAGGAGATCCAAACCTTCCCGCGACTGGGGCGGTATCGGTTGGCGGCTCAACTCGGGGCGGGCGGGTCCGCGGTCGTCTACCGCGCCATCGACACCTCGACACACCAGACCGTCGCGCTGAAAGTGTTTCGTCCCGCCTGCCTGCCGGACCGGCTCGAGCGGGACGCTCGGCTCTTACTCCGGCTCAAGCATCCCAACATCGTCCGGTTCCTCGATTCGGGGGTAACCGACGACCAGCCCTACCTGGCGATGGAACTCGTCGACGGGGGGTCGCTCGCGACGCGCGTCGCGTCCGGGGTCCGGTACCACCCCGCGGAAGTCGTGGGGCTGATCCGGAAACTGGCACATGCCGTTCAGTACGCCCACGAACAGGGTGTCATCCACCGAGACATCAAGCCGGGAAACATCCTGATCGATGCGGCGGGCGAGCCCCAGTTGATCGACTTCGGCCTGGCCCGCGACCTGACGAACCCGGGTGTCACCCGGGCGGGCGAGGTTCTCGGAACCCCGCTGTACATGGCCCCCGAGCAGGTCGGGGGAAACGCCCGGGACGCCGACGCCCGAACGGACGTCTACGCACTGGGCGCCGTGTTTTACGAACTGCTCACGGGCCGTCCGCCGTTCTCACCGACCGGGCCCGTGGGACTCGCGCGGCAGATCGCCGAGGACGCGCCGCCCCGGCCCCGTCACGTCCGACCGGGGGTCCCCCGCACGCTCGAAGCCGTCTGTCTGCGGTGCCTGGAAAAGGAACCGGGCGACCGCTTCCAATCCGCGGAGGGACTGGCCACGGAACTCCGGCACTGGAGCGAGGGTCGGTCGCAGCGCGTCTGGCACCCGTCTCGCGCCGGGCGGGTGCGGCGGTGGTGGCGGCGGCAGAAGTTGTGGGCGCGACGCGCGATCCAGGTGGCGGGCACCCTGGCGGTCGCGTGCGCCGGATTGGGATGGACGGCCTGGACCCTCAACCAACAGGCCCGGGCCGACCGGCGCGGTGCCGAACTCGAGCGCCGGGCCGCCGAGTTGGCCCGCGAGAAGGAAGCGCAGGAAGGGCAAGCCCGCGCTCGCGCCGAGGTTCAGATGGCACTCGCGCGCGGGTGGCGATCTCTTCAGGAGGGCCGGGTCGGGCGCCTGCGCGAAGTGCGGGAATCGCTGGCGGCCGTCGGGCGAGCGTGGGAGGTACTTCCCGAAGGCCATCGCGGGGCGGCGCGGTTCGAAGCCCGAACACTGTTCGCAATGTCGCTGGCGGCACACGACATCGACCGTGAACCGGACGCGACAATTCCGTTGCCGATGTTACCGTTGTCGTTGTGGAGCGTGGCGGCGCACCCGGGCGGAGCATGGCTGGCGGCGGGTTCACGAACCAAGCCGATCCGGCTGAATCCGGGATCGAAGCCGCCCCCGGATATCACCCCTCCCGAACTCGGTGAACCAAGCCCGCGGCTGGCGTTCAGCCCGGATGGCCGCTTCCTGGCCTTCGCTCCGGCCACCGGCGGGCTGCAAATCTGGGACGGGGAGTTGCGCCAGTCGCGGCCGCTCGCCGAACCGGAGCCGGCCCCGGGTGGCCCGCCAATCGCCCTGAGTTTTGCGAGCGACGGCTGCGACCTGCGGGCGTGCTTCGCCGACGGGAGGGTGCGTGCCTGGCGGGCGGACGGATGGGCGCCCCGCGGGAGTTGGACGTTGCCGCGTGAGTTCGGGGTGCCGGCGGCGGCACGATTCGCGCCCGCGGGGGACCGGGTCGCCGTCGGGTCCGTCGCCGGCCGGGTCCGCGTCTTCACGTCCGCCGGGCAGCCGGAACCGGACCGATTCGCCAGCGCGGCGCGCACGCAGGTCGAGTCGTTGGCCTGGACCGCGGACGGGCGCACGCTCGCGGCCGGGTTCAAGGAAGGGCGGGTCGTCGTTTGGGAAGAGGGCAAGCCGGAGCGGGCCATGTCGGGCCGGTTCCCGAACGGGGTCGGTTCCCTGGAGTACGCGCCGGACGGGAGCGTCCTCTGCGCGTCGCGCGCCACGTCGGAGAGCCTGTTCTGGGACCCGGCGGGGCGGGTGATTCTGGCGGCACCGTTCTCCGTGGTGGAGTTCGGTCGAGCCGGGCGTACCGTCACGATCAGCGACTCGCAGGGGGCGGGGGTCGCCCGGTGGGTGGAGCCGGCCGCCATCCGGACGCTGCGCGGTCACCAGACGGCCGTGGGGAAACTGGCCTACTCGGCTGACGGGAAGCGGCTGGCGTCGGTGGACGCGAGTTTCGAGGGGTGGGTGTGGGACCTCGAATCGGGCGGAGCCGTCGCCTCGTACCCGCTGCCAATCGGTGGGTTCTACACCGCGAACTGCGGGTTGGCGCTGAGTTCGGACGGCCGGTGGCTTGCATTCGCCAGCGGGGGTCGGGAGAGGTCCGCGGTCGTGGTCCGGGACCTGACCCGCGGCCGCGAAGCGGGCCGCTGGGAACTGCCGGGCGGGTTCGACCACCTGGCGGCCCTCGGCGGGGACCGGTTCCGACTGGTCCGCGAGGAGTTCGTCGGCCAGTCGGAGGTGTTGCAGAGCGTCCTGTACGACCTGAACCCGACCCACGGTCCCGAGCGGCTCGCCGTGGTGCGTCCGGCGCACGCGTCGGACGTGCGCCGCCACTTCGAAGGGTTGCTCACCCCCGGCGGTCGGTACTACGCCTGGGTCGGTCCGCGCCTGCCTCGTGAGCGGACGCGGGTGGAGATCGTGGACCTCGAGGGGCGGCGGACGATCCACTCGCGCGCGCTGCCCCAACCGATCCCGTCCGATCCCGCACTCCGTGTCGATCCGTCGGGACAGGGCATCGCCAGGCTGATCTCGACGGACTTTCAGGTCAGCTACTCGGTCGGTGCGGACGGACGGGTACGGGAAGAACCCGCGGTCGGTGACGACGCGGAACCGGGACTCCTCCAGAACTGGGCTGCCCGCGCCCGGAGCGGCGACCTCCCGCGCGACTGGGAACCGCTGATGGGCCTGACCGGTGGAACGTTCGTGCCCGAAGACCGGACCGCCTGGTACTTTCGATCGCCTGACCGCAGGTGGCTGGTCTGGTCGGACGCGAGCGGGTTGATCCTCGTTGCGGAACGGGAGCCCCTGTTCCGACTGGTCAACGCGTTCGACCGAGAGACGTTCCGCTGACCTGACCTGAAGTGAACAGGGGGCGGCCGGCATGAAAAGCCGCCCGGCTCCTGCGCACCAGCAACCAACCGGAAGCTGTTGCGGAACAAGCCCTTCCGGTCGCGGTTATCCGGCAACCTGACGCGGGTCTGGTCGGAAAATGCGGAGAAAGTGAAAAGAATTCCCCCACAGTGGCCCTGAGAACCTTCCTGTATCTCGAGGTCCTTCACGCCTCGCGTTATGTACCCCTCCCGGACCCGCGCCCATGCCCGCCGTTCGCCGCTTCCTGTCGTGGTGCCAGAACCGCGGTGGGAAAGCGTCCCGGTCCAGCCCACTGCGGTGGGGGAACCGGTATCGGCTCTGGTGTGAACCACTCGAAGACCGTGTCGTCCCGGATGCGGGGCCGCGGGTGACGGCGGTCACCCCGTTGGAGGTGCGGAACGCGAACTTCGACCACGTCGATGTGACGTTCAGTCGCGACATCGACCCGGGCAGTTTCACCGCGTCCGACGTGACCCTGGGCGGTATCGGCGGCGCCGTGGCGGTCAGTCGCGTGGCGATGACCGGGGGGGCGTCGGCGCGGATCGACTTTATCCCGATCACGGTCCGCGGGGGCTACACCCTCACCATCGGCCCGGACGTGCGCGACACGCTCGGGAACCAGATGGACCAGAACGGCAACAACACCGCGGGGGAAGCGACGGACAGATCGGTCACGTCTCTGGTGTACGTCAGCGCGAACGTGATCTTCGCCACCAACACCACGATCGGCGAGACCAACCTGACCTACGACGGGCAGGATCTGTTGATCGACGGCGGAACCGTGGCGGTCGACGGTCCGCATAGTTTCAACTCGGTCCACATCATCAACGGCGGGGTACTGACGCACACCGCGAACACCACAACGACAACCCACAAACTCGACCTGACCGTGGCGGAGCAGGTGATTGTCTATGCGACCTCGCGGATCGACGTGACGGGGAAGGGGTACGTGGCGGGGCGGACGACGGGGAACACGGCGGCCGGCGGGGCCGTGAACGCCGGGGGCAGCCACGGCGGGCTGGGGGCGGTCACCCCCGGGCCGACGAACGCCGCGTACGGGGACTACGCCGACCCGGCCGACTGGGGCGCGGGTGGGGCCAACTTCTGCGGCGGCGGGGTGGTGCGGATCACCGCCGGCACCTTGCAGCTCGACGGGGTGCTGGCGGCCGGCGGCAGCGGCGGCAGCTACGGGGCGGGGGCCGGCGGCAGCGTCTACGTGTCGGCCGACACCCTGGCCGGGGCCGGGGCCATCGGGGCCTGGGGCGGCGGCGGCCTGTACGGGTTCACCAACGGGGGCGGGGGCGGCGGCCGGGTCGCCGTCTGCTACCGCGCCCTCGCCGGGTTCGACCCGGCCCGCGTCACCGCCGGCGGCTTCAGCGCCGGCACCGTCTACCTGCGGGACGCCGACGAGGCCACCGGCACCCTGGTGATCGACAACGACGCGGCCGGTATCAGCGGCACCGGGGTCACGCCGCTCGGATTACCCGGCCAGGCCACCGCCGCGTTCGGCGACGCCGTCGTCATCCGCGGCGGCCGGACCAAGGCGCAGCCCGATCACACCGGCATGACCCTCGAGTTCCGGAACGCCCTCACCGTCACCGGCGCAACCCTCCAGGGGGTGAATCTGTTGCAGGTCACACTCACCGGGTCACTCTTGGTGAGCGGAGGCGGAACACTGCAAGTAGCCGGGTCGCTGGTGTCCCAGACCGCAGTCACCATCGACGGGGGAACCCTGGCCACCGAGTCCGTGTCCGCGCCGTCGTTGTCGGTACTCAACGCGAGCGTGCTCACCAGTCTGTCCTCGACCGCCGCCCAGATGCACAAGCTGGAGGTGAATGTCGCCGGCACCATCGCCGTCGATTCGTCGAGTCGGATCGACGTGACGGGGAAGGGGTACGTGGCGGGGCGGACGACGGGGAACACGACGGCGGAAGCGGCGACCGGGGGCAGCGGCGGTAGCCACGGCGGGAAGGGGGCCTTGGCCGGCACAGGGGTAGTGACGAACGCGGTGTACGGGGACTACGCCGACCCGGCCGACTGGGGGGCCGGCGGAGTTAACAGCCCAGGCGGTGGGCTGGTGCGGATCACCGCCGGCACCTTGCAGCTCGACGGGGTGCTGGCGGCCGGCGGCAGCGGCGGCAGCTACGGGGCGGGGGCCGGCGGCAGCGTCTACGTGTCGGCCGACACCCTGGCCGGGGCCGGGGCCATCGGGGCCTGGGGCGGCGGCGGCGGAAACGGGAACTACATCAACGGGGGCGGGGGCGGCGGCCGGGTCGCCGTCTACTACCGCGCCCTCGCCGGGTTCGACCCGGCCCGCGTCACCGCCGGCGGCTTCAGCGCCGGCACCGTCTACCTGCGGGACGCCGACGAGGCCACCGGCACCCTGGTGATCGACAACGACGCGGCCGGTATCAGCGGCACCGGGGTCACGCCGCTCGGATTACCCGGCCAGGCCACCGCCGCGTTCGGCGACGCCGTCGTCATCCGCGGCGGCCGGACCAAGGCGCAGCCCGATCACACCGGCATGACCCTCGAGTTCCGGAACGCCCTCACCGTCACCGGCGGGCGGTTGGAGGGGGTCGAGCAGTTGGCGGTCGCCCCGGCCGGATCGCTCCTGGTCACCGGCGGCGGGTTCCTGGAGGTGTCCGGGGCGCTCACGGCCCAGGCCGCCGTCACGGTCAGCGGGGCGACGGTGGCGGCGGGACAGGTGTCCGCGCCCGCCCTGTCGGTGGTCAACGCGGGGTTGCTGACCAGCCTGTCCTCGACCGCCGCCCAGATGCACAAGCTGGAGGTGAATGTCGCCGGCACCATCGCCGTCGATTCGTCGAGTCGGATCGACGTGACGGGGAAGGGGTACGTGGCGGGGCGGACGACGGGGAACACGGCGGCCGGCGGGGCCGTGAACGCCGGGGGCAGCCACGGCGGGCTGGGGGCGGTCACCCCCGGGCCGACGAACGCCGCGTACGGGGACTACGCCGACCCGGCCGACTGGGGCGCGGGTGGGGCCAACTTCAGCGGCGGCGGGGTGGTGCGGATCACCGCCGGCACCTTGCAGCTCGACGGGGTGCTGGCGGCCGGCGGCAGCGGCGGCAGCTACGGGGCGGGGGCCGGCGGCAGCGTCTACGTGTCGGCCGACACCCTGGCCGGGGCCGGGGCCATCGGGGCCTGGGGCGGCGGCGGCCTGTACGGGTTCACCAACGGGGGCGGGGGCGGCGGCCGGGTCGCCGTCTACTACCGCGCCCTCGCCGGGTTCGACCCGGCCCGCGTCACCGCCGGCGGCTTCAGCGCCGGGACCGTCTACCTCGTGAATGGATTCCCGCGTACCCACGTCCGCACCCATTCACCTGCGGGCAACGAAGTGGGCTTCGTTGGCAAAGGCGACGGTTATGTCCCGGAAGTCACTTATCTGATGTTGACCACAAACAAGCCCCTCGACCTCTCCACGTTCCCACCTTCCGCGTTCGAGATCACCGGCCAGATGGGACGGATCACCCCCACGTCGATCACCCTCGTCGGCGACCGGACGTACCGCATCGACCTGCCGTTCCCGTTGACCGAGAACGGGACGTACCACTTCCGTCTGGTATCGACCGTCAAGGATGTCGAGGGCTTCCGGCTCGATCAGGATGCGGACGGCATTCCCGGCGAGACACTCCAGGACGACTACGTCTTCGACCTGACCGTCGATTCGACCCCGCCGCGCATCGTGGCGCACACTCCCGCGGGCGACGTCGCCGGGACCGTCAGTTCGGTGGATGTGTTGTTCAGCGAGGCGATGAACAAGACCTCGCTCACGACCGGTGATGTCGTCGTCACGCGGCCGGACGGGCAGACCGTTTCGGCCACGGCCATTACCGAAATCGGCCTGAACCGATTCCGCGTCTCCTTCCCCGCCCAGACGCTGGTCGGCAGCTACCAGGTGAAGGTCGGGCCGGACGTCCGCGACCGCGCGGGCAACAGACTCGACCAGGACCGCGACGGGAACTTCGGCGAACCCGTCGAGGACGTGTACGTCGCCGCGTTCAACATTGTGCAGGTCGATCTGGGACTTACCAATGTGGTCGTCGGGTCGGCGGCGCTCGTGGCCGGAGAGCCGGTGACCGTGTCGTGGTCCGGGGTCAACCGCACCGGTGCCCCGCTCGTCGGGAACTGGATCGACGGCGTCTACCTGTCCAAGGACGGCGTCTGGGACATCAACGACACCGTGCTTGCCACCGTCCCGCACACCGGCGGGTTGGCCGCTGGTGCGACCTACACGGGTGCGGCGACGGTCAACGTTCCGGGCAAGTTGCCGGGCAACTACCGCATCGTCGTGCGCTCCGACGTCGCCAACCAGGAACGCGAAACGAACGAGGCGGATAACCAGATCGCGAGCGTGGTGCTGTCGCTCGGTGTCCGCCCGCTCGCGACGACCGGGGCACCGGTCACCGGAACCCTCAGCCCCGCGGACCGGCTGGACTTTTACGCAATCACCCTCGGCAAGCGAGAGAGTCTCACCCTGAAACTCGACTCCGCGGCCGGCACGCGGGTCGAACTCGCCGTCAGCTACGCCGCCATCCCGACGCGGGTCGCGTTCGACGCCCGGTCCGCGAGTCCGGGCCCGCACCAGGAGGTCACGCTCACCGGCATCGCCGGCGGCGGCACCTACTACGTCATGGTGTACGGCGACCAGGTCGGCGGCGGGGCCGCGTACACGCTCAAAGCCGAGAAGGCCGAATTCTTCGTCACCGGCGTCACCCCGACTCGCCACGGCACCGCCGCCGACGCGGTGATGGTGGTGACCGGCGTCGGGTTCGACGAATCTACCCGCGTGTCGCTCCTCGACCCGGCCGGGCCGGTCGTGCCGTACCCGACACAGTTCGTGTCCCCGACCACGCTGCTCGTCACTCTCGACCTGACCCACTTCCGGCCCGAGCGGTACGGCGTCCGGGTCCTGAAGGCCGACGAGGCGATCACGCTCCCGAACGCGTTCGAAGTCGTCGCCGGCGGGACCGCGACGCTCGAAACGAATCTGGTCGTGCCGGGCAACGTCAGCCCCGGGTTCCCGGCCAAGCAAACGGTCTGGGTCGAGTACCGCAACTCCGGCACCGTCGCGATGCCCGCCCCGCTTCTGTCGGTGTCGGTCGGGGGGGACGGGTTCCTCACCACCAGCGAGTCGGTCGCCAACCAGATCATGGAGACGCGCACCCGGCCGGTCGGCCTGGGGGGCACCGTCCAGGTCCTCGGCATCGGCTCCACGGCCACCCCCGGCACCCTCCAGCCCGGCGAATCCGCCCGTATCCCCGTCTACTTCGTCGGCTTCCCGAAAGATCCCGGCGGGAACAACGTCAGCTTCACGCTCGGCAGCCTCACGGCGCTGGACACGACCGAGAAAGTGGCGTACCTCCTCAACCCGGACGAACTGATCGTGTACGAGCGGCCGGGAACGGGTGCCCGCAACATCAACGTAAACCTGCCCTCGAATCCGCCACTGGTGGACAAGCTGGGGAACGGCACACTCCTCGGCGTGCTGTCGCCCTCGAACTACGTCAGCCCCCGGGCCGGCGGGGCCGCGAACACCCGCGAGGAATACCTGGCCATCGACTGGCCCGCCGTTGAGGCACAACGCCCGGCGTCCGTCCCGGCCGATGCCTGGCAAGCCGTTCTCGTCAACCTGCGGGCGAACTACGGCGACCTGTGGGCCGACTACGTCAACGAGATGGCCCAGAACGCAAATTACCTCGCGTCGGTCGGTCAGACGACGAGCGACGTCGGAGCCCTGTGGGCGTTCGAGGTGGCCCAGGCTTCCGCCGCGCTCAGCCCGATCCGCTACCTCGCCGGGGCGGTCGACGCGTCCGTGCCCGCGCCCGGACTGCCGCTCACGTTCAGCCGCGTCTACGGCCAGGACATCCCGTCGCGGTTCACGCTCGGCGTGATGGGCCGGGGTTGGACGCACAGCTGGGACGTTTCGGCGCGGGTGGACGAACTGACCGGGGACGTGACCCTTCACGGCCCCGGCGGGGTGGCCCGTTTCTTTACCAAGCGCAACAACGGCACCTACACGGCCAGCCCCGGCGACTACGGGACGCTCACCCTGACCGGCGGCGTGTTCAACCTGGTCGAGACCGACAAGACGCTGTGGCAGTTCAACACCGACCGCCGCCTCGAATTCGTTCAGGACACGAACGGCAACCGCATCTCGCTCGCCTACGCGGACGGCCTGCTGTCGAGCGTCACGCACTCGAACGGCCGGCAACTCGTGCTCGCCTACTCGGGGGCCGTCGGGCAGCGGAAACTGCTGGCATCCGTGACCGACACGGCGGGCGCGGGCGCGTCCGACGACCGCGTCACCACCTACGAGTACGACGCGAACCGCGAACAACTCGTTCGCGTCACCGCCCCCGGCAACCGGGTCACGAGCTACGACTACGCCCCGCTCGACCTCGTGACCTGGAAGCCGACCGGCCCGCGCGGTGACACGAACCCGCCGCGGCTGTTCTCGGGACCGAAGAGCTACGCGCTGCAGGCCGTGACGTACGCGGACGGCACGCACGACTACTTCAACTACGACGCCGCCGGCCGGCTCGTCGACACGTCGAAGGACGGGGGCACCGAGGCCGTCACCTTCGGCCACGACGCCGTCGATTTCGGCACGAACCCCGGCCGCGTCCGGGTCACCGACGCCTCCGGGCGGGTGACGACGCTCAACTTCGGCCTCGGCGGGCAGCTCGTCCAGGTCCGCGACGGCGACGGCCGGGTTGTGTCGTTCGGGTACGACACGAAGGCACAGTTCTCCGACCTCACCGGCCCCGGGGGCGAGCGCTACCGGTACGCCCACGACGCCGCCGGCAACCTGACCGGGGTCCGCGATGCGCTCAACCTGGAGACCACTTTCACCTACGAGGCGGCTCACCAGAACCTGGCGTCGTTCACCGACGCCCGCGGCAACGGGCTCGGCTACGAGTACGACACGAAGGGGAATCTGAAGGCGATCGTGTACGAGGACGGGTCGCGGGAGACGTTCACCTACGACGCGGTCGGGAATGTGCTGACGGCCACCAACCGCCGGGCGCAGGTGACGACGTACACGTACAACGCCGCCGGGCAGGTGCTGACCAAGGACTACAGCACCACCCCGGGGCCGGTGAAGGACTTCGTCTACACCTACGACAGCCGGGACAACCTGCGGACGGCGACCGACGCCGGCGGGACCACCACCCTGACCTACGACCCGGTCACCGACCGCCTCACCCGCATCGACTACCCGGGCGGGCATTGGTTCGCCTTCACCTACGACGCCGCCGGCCGCCGCGCGACCCGCACCGACGAGACCGGGCGAGTGCTCCGCTACGGGTACGACGCCCTCGGCCGGCTCGACACCCTGTCGGCCGACGGCGAGGGGGTGCTGGCCGACTACGACTACGACGCCGCCGGGCGGCTGGCGACGAAGACGCTCGGGAACGGGGTGTACACGACGTACGCCTACGACGCGGCCGGGAACGTCGAACACCTGGTCAACTACCTGCCGGGCGGGGCGGTGCTGTCCCGGTTCGACTACGGGTACGACGCGTCCGGCCGGCGGACGTCGATGACGACGCTGGCGGGGACGTTCACGTACGGGTACGACGCGCTTGGCCAGCTCGTGCGGGTGGAGCACCCGGACGGGCGGGTGGTGGTGTACGACTACGACGCGGCCGGGAACCGGCGGCGGGTGACCGACGACGGGGTGGAGACGGACTACACGGCCAACGACCTGAACCAGTACACGCAGGTCGGCGGCGTGACGTACACGTTCGACGCCGACGGGAACCTGAAGAGCAAGACCGAGAACGGGGTGACGACGACCTATGCCTTCGACGCCGAGAACCGGCTGACCGGGGTGACCGGCCCGGACGGGGCGTGGACGTACCGGTACGACGCCCTCGGCAACCGCGTCGGGGCGACGGCGAACGGGGTGGCGACGACGTACGTGATCGACCCGACCGGGCTGGGGAACGTGGCCGCTGAGTACGGGGCAGGCGGGGCGCTGGTGGCCCGGTACGACCACGGGTACGGGCTGGTGTCGCGGGCGGACGGGGCGGGGGCGGCGTTCTACACGTTCGAGGCCATCGGCCACACGAGCGAGCTGACCGGGGCCGGCGGGCAGGTGCTCAACAGCTACCGGTACGACCCGTTCGGCGTGTCGCTCGGCAAGTCCGAGGCGGTGGCCAACCCGTTCGAGTACGTCGGCGAGTACGGCGTGATGAACGAGGGGAACGGGCTGGAGTTCATGCGAGCGAGGCACTACCACCCAACTGATGGACAATTCATTCAGTACGATCCGCTTGGAATTGCGGGTGGACTCAACGGTTACTCCTATACAGATAATGGACCGGTTTCTCGTCTGGACCCTGTTGGGTTGTCATGGGTAGACGACGCAGCCTCTGTCGTAGGCGGTGCTATCGGCGTTGGGTACGCCGCATATGCATCGTTCATCTCCGCTGGGGTCGCCACACCGTTCGTAGCTGCGGGAGGTATTGCCTCCGCCTACCAACTCGGGACCGGGCTAGGTAACCTCGGAAGTCGTCTTCTCTGGGGCCTAGACCCTGTTTTCAGTGGTGGCGTCTGGCAAGACTTCGCCGATGCAGTGTCAGATGATCCGGCAGTGATCGAAGCCGGTCACATTGCAGATTACTGGTTCAATGGACCCGACATTGCAAATATCTATCCCGCGGCGGTAGACATCTACCGTAATCGCACCGCGTTGCGTGACTTGCTTGGACGTTTATCACAACTACCTGTCCTTGTCCTGCCACTAGATTGGCCAGTCTTTCTCGCGCAGCTATTCAGCTCGGCACTCGCTCGCTCTCGTGATCCGAATGATAAGCTTGCCCCGGCGGGCTTCGGCGGTGCGGCGTTCGTCCTGCCGGACAGCTCGCTCGCATACACCGTCCGGTTCGAGAACCAGGCCGACGCCACCGCCCCGGCCCACGATGTCCTCGTTACTGACATCCTCGACCCGACCCTCGACCTCGACACGTTCGAGCTGACCGAGGTCGCCTTCGCCGGCGTCCGCCTCGCCGTCCCCGCCGGCCGCGACCACTACGCCGCCGCCCTGCCGTTCGTCGCCAACGGCGTCACCCTCCGCGTCGAGGTGGCGGTCGATCTCGACCGGGCCACCCGCACCCTCACCCTGTCCCTGCGGGCCACCGACCTGGCCACCGGCTGGACACCCGAAAACCCACTCCTCGGCCTCCTCTACCCCGAGGACGGCACCGGCCGCGGCCAGGGGTCGTTCAGCTACCGCATCCGCCCCCTCGCCGGCCTGCCGACCGGCACCGTGATCGAGAACCGCGCCCGCATCACCTTCGACCAGAACGACCCGATCGACACCCCGGCCGTCCGCAACACCCTCGACGCCGCCGGCCCCACCAGCCGCGTCACCACGCCGACCGCGACGATCACCGGCGACACCCTCACCCTGACGTGGGCGGGCGAGGACGACCCGGGCGGGTCCGGGGTCGCGGGATACGACGTGTTCGCGTCCGTGGACGGCGGGGCGTGGTTCCGGGTCGTGTTCGGCGCCACCGCGACGAGTACGACGTTCTCGGTCGTCCCCGGCCACGCCTACGGCTTCTACTCCGTCGCCCGCGACCTCGTCGGCCACACCGAAGCCGCCCCCGCCACTGCCGACGCCGTCGTCACCGTGGTGAACACGCCGCCGGTCCTCGCCCCGATCGGCAACCGCACCGTCAACGAGGGCAACACCTTCACGTTCACCGCCACGGCCACCGACCCGGACGCGGGGCAGACCCTGCGGTTCACCCTCGACGCGGGTGCCCCGGCCGGGGCCGGCATCGACCCCACCACCGGCGTGTTCACCTGGGCGACGACCGAGGCCGACGGGCCGGGCGTGTACGCGGTCACCGTCCGCGTGACCGACGACGCCAACCCGGCCGCGACCGCCTTCGAGACGATCACCGTCACCGTCGGCGAGGTGAACCTCGCCCCGGTCCTCGCCGCGGTCGGCGACCGCACCGTCAACGAGGGCGAACTGGTCACCATCCCGGCGACGGCCGCTGACCCCGATCTGCCGGCGAACGCCCTCACGTTCACTCTGACCGGCGCGCCCGCGGGCGCGAGCATCGACCCGACCACGGGCGTCTTCACCTGGACGCCGACCGAGGCCCAGGGGCCGGCCACGTTCACGTTCACCGTCCGCGTCACCGACAACGGCACCCCGGCCCTGTTCGACGAGGAGGCGATCACCGTCACGGTGGGTGAGGTCAACACCCCGCCCGTGCTGGACCCGATCCCGGACCAGACCGTCGACGAGGGGAATTCTCTCACCTTCACGGTAACGGCCCACGACGGCGATCTGCCGGCTAATACGCTCACGCTCAGCGCCACCGGGTTGCCCGCTGGCGCGACGTTCGTTCCCGCGACCGGCGTGTTCACCTGGACGCCGACCGAGCTTCAGGACGACGCCTTCGCGTTCGACGTGCATGTGAGCGACGGCACCGCCACCGTCACCCGGACGGTCCGTGTCACGGTTCGCGAAGTCAACGCGGCCCCGGTGCTGACCAGCCCCGGCGACCAGACGGTCGACGAACTGACACCGCTAAACTTCACCCTCGGCGCGTCCGACGTCGATCGGGTCGCCGGCTCGCCCAACACGTTCACCTACGCCGTCCTCAGCGGCGCGCAACCGGGGATGACGCTGGACCCGGTCACCGGCGCGTTCTCCTGGACCCCGACCGAGGCCCAAGACGGCACCTACGCCGTCACGTTCCGCGTGGCCGACAACGGCAGTCCGAGCCTGGCCGACACGAAGACCGTCACGATCACCGCTCGCGAGGCCAACCAGGCCCCGGTCCTCGCCCCCGTCGGCGACCGGAGCATCGACGAGGGGAGTTTGCTCACCGTCACGGCACTCGCCGCCGACGCCGACCTGCCCGGCAACACGCTGACGTTCAGTCTCGCCGGCGGACCGGCCGGGGCCGCGATCGACCCGGTGACCGGGGTCTTCACCTGGGCCCCGACCGACGGCCCGGGTTCGACCACGATCGCGGTTCGCGTGACCGACGACGGCAGCCCCGCACTCAGCGCCACCCGGACCTTCACGGTCACCGTGGGCAACGTCGCCCCGACCGCGGCCGTCACGGGCCCGGCGACCGCCACCCTCGGCCAGCCCGTGACCTTCACCCTGACCGCGGCCGACCCGTCCCCGGCCGACCAGGCCGCGGGCTTCACGTTCGAGATCGACTGGGACGGCGACGGGCTCGTCGATCAGACCGTGACCGGCCCGTCGGGCACGCTGGTCGCCCACACGTTCGCCGGGGCCGGCCCGCAGCAGGTGACCGTCACCGCGACCGACAAGGACGGCGGGGCGAGCGAGGAGGCGGTCGCGGTCCTGTCCGTCGGCGGCACCCCGGGCGGGAGCGGGACGGCCGTGATGAGCGGGACGACGCTGGTCGTCACCGGGTCCGACGGCGACGACGTAATCACCGTCCGCCGGTGGCACGGTTCCGCGGCCACCCTGGTGGTGCGGATCAACGGGGTGACGGTCGGCACCTTCACGAGCGTCACGGACATTCTGGCCCGCGGCATGACCGGCAACGACCGGATCGTCGTCGGCCACCACGTCACGCAAAACGCCCGCCTCGAAGGCGGCGACGGCGACGACTACCTCCAGGGCGGTGCGGGCGACGACACCCTGCTCGGGCAGGGCGGCGACGACGAGGTGCGGGCCACCCGCGGGGACGACGCCCTCGACGGCGGCGCCGGGGACGACCGCCTCGTCGCCGGCAGCGGCCGCGACCTGCTGGTCGGCGGCGCCGGGAGCGACACGCTCCGCGCCGGCAGCGGCGGCGACGTGCTGTACGGCGGCCCGGGCGGCGACGTGCTGTCCGGCGGCAGCGGCTCCGACACGCTCGACGGCGAGGACGGCAACGACACCGTGTCCGCCGGCGGCGGCGCCGACACCGTCCGCGGCGGGGCCGGCGACGACTACCTGGACGGCGAGGGCGGCGCCGACTCCATCGCCGGCGGGGCCGGGAACGACACCCTGGTCGGCGGGGCCGGCGAGGACGTGCTCGACGCCGGCGACGGGGACGACGTGTTCCTCGGCTGGGGTGGCGTGTTCGTGGGCGACACCCTCCGCGGCGGCGCCGGCACCGACCGCATCGTGAACCCGGGCGAGGACGGCGGGCTGGCGCTGACCGCGTTCGGCGCCGCCGAGTCGGTCGAGGAGGTCGTGGGCGCGGCGTGTGGGTCGAACCAGCACGTCGCGGGCACGTCCGGGGCCGACGTGCTGAACTTCGCCGCGACGCGGCTCACGAACCTCCTGTACGTGGACGGCCGCGGCGGGGCCGACGCCATTACCGCGTCGGCCCTCACGACCGGGATGCGGTACGTCGGCGGGAGCGGCGGCGACACGTTCGCCGTGGCCGCGGCCGCGGCCGGGACGGAGCACGTCCTCGGCGACTTCCGCACCGGCACCGACCGGCTCGACCTGCGGGCGCTCGGCGTGCAGTTCTCGGACCTGATGTTCGTGGCGGCCGGGGCCGACCGGCTGGTCCGCATCCGGCTGGCGTCCGGCGCCGTCATTACCCTGCGGCTGAAGAACGTGAGCACGAACCCGCCGGCGTCCGACTTCCTGTTCGCGTGACGGCATGACCATCCCGCCGGTCGCTTGGTACTACGACCCCGACGCCGACGTCAAGCGGACCGGCCCACCGCCCGACCCACAGGCCGGCGGCGTCCGATTGACCGCGTCGAGGGGCCTTCACACATGTCCCCCTGAAGTCCGGCGGAAGGGGCGTGAGCCCGTGCCGGCGTGGCGGGCGATCACCCAGCACGCGGCCGGGTCTGCGGACAGATTGTGGCGGCGCCTCTACTGTTTGGCGCGTTCCGGCTCGGGCCGGGCAAGGGCTAAAGAAAGGCCACCGGTGCCCGCCAGCCGGCGGGCACGGGCGACACGATCGGATGGGGTCGATTCACCCGGCGCTCGGGCTGGCCCGCCCCGGTGGGCAGGCATATCGGCCGTCGGCAGCCTCGCCCCGCCCTGGGGCGTGTCAGAGCAGGCCGTACCGGCGGGCGGCGGCGCGGGCCCACAGCCCGCCGGTACGGCCAGGGCCAGGCCCGACCCGCCGGCCCCGGCGACGGCCGCCGTCGCCGCGGGCCGGACCCGGCGACGGCGGGCGGCCAGCCGGGCCTTGAGCCGGGTCAACCCGGACGCCCGAGAGCCGCCACGCGGGCCTCGCGCAAGCGCACCGATCTCAGCCCGGTGGAAGGTCACGCCCTTCGACGGCCACCGGGTCCGTCGTCCGGGCTTCAGGTCGGGCCCGGCGACCGCGACCCGGGTCAGCGCCGGGCACCCGCCGGCACCACCCAGCTCACCTGGGTGATGAACTGGTTGAGGGACGCGAACGAGACGTGCGCGTTGGTGGCGAACCGCGGGGTGTCGTTCGCCGGAAACGTGGCCAGCGTCGCGTCGCCGACGAGGAACACGTCGAAGTCGCGCGACAGGTTCTCGTACCCGGCGGTCGTACGGCAGAAGCACATGTCGGTCGCGTACCCGGTCAGGAGGACGTGCCGCACGCCGTTCCGCCGCAGGAAGTCGCGCAGCGGGGCGTACCCCTCGGCGTCGTAAATCACCACGTCGGACGGGTAGACGGTGACCGCCGTGCTCACCGGGATCGGCAGCTTCCAGAACCCGTCGCCGTTGTACCGCGGGCCGGCGTCGAGGCCGGGGAACTGATTGAAGTAGTCGATCGCTGGCCGGTCGGTGCGGAGCGTCAGCTTCGCCGGCAGCGGGTCGCCCGTGTACCGGTACGCGGCGAGCGCCGCCCGCAGTTCCTTCTCGCCGGCGGCGCGCTCGGCGGGCGTTGGCGTCTTCGCGAACGAGCGGTAGACCTTCGTGCGGACGGGGTCGGCCGGGCCGGGGAGGCTGTACATCACGAACGCGACGCGGTCGCGGAGGCGGGTCAGGAACGGGTCGATTACCTCCTTCGTGTGCCGGCCGGCGAGCGCGTTCTTCTCGGGCGTGCAGAAGTCCACCACGCCGTTCGGCTCGGGCGTCTTCCAGCCCCAGCTGTCGTCCACCGCCCACGGGTGGACCATGATCACGGCCGTGTCCTTCGCCCGCAGCCGGTTGGGCACCTCGACGATCCCGCGGGCGTTGTACGACCACCGCCACGCCCGCACGTCGAGGTCGCCGTCGGGGTCGTCCACGAGCCGCGGCGCCTCGAACCGCCGCGCGGCGACGACCGGCTCGACGTACTGAGGGTAGTCGGCGAGCAGCGGCCGCGGGTTCGCGATCGGCGTGAGCGTGTTCTCATAGACGCGCGTGGCCGGGGGCTCCTGCGCGCCGAGAGCCGGCGTGTCGGGGAGGCCGCGCGGGAACACGGCCGCGGTGGCGAGCGAGCCGAGGGCGAAGCCGAGGACGAGTGAGCGGTTCACGATGGGCTCCCAGGACGATTGCAAAGTCGCAGGTATCAGCGGGTCATGAGGTTGATGGCGCGTTCGATGTCCCAGTTGAGGGCGTCGGCTTGCGCCTTGAGCGGCTCGCCCTTACCCCCGGGGTTGAGTACCCGCAACACGCTCACGGCCGCGCTCAGCAGGGTCGTGAAGCGCTCGGCCAACCCCGGCCGGCGGCACACGTGCCGGTCCTCGTCCCACCACCGGTCCTTCTCGAAGTGCAGGCTGTTCTCCACCGACCAGTGCCCGCGAACGAGCCGGAGCAACGCGGCGGCGGTCACCACGGCCGGGTCGAGACTGGTGGCGAAGTACCGCGTCTCGCACGTCCGGGCGCCGTCCGCCCCTCGGGTCTCCCGGTCCACCCGCACGACCGCCCGCAGGCCGGGGACGTTCAGCGCCTCGCGGGCGTAGTCCGCCGTCGCCGCGTCGCACCAGACCCGCCGGGTCTCGACCGCCCCGCGTTTTTTCCCCGCGCCGTCGCGCTCGCCGACGCCGGGGTGGCGTCGGCGAACGCGGCCCGGATCGTCTCGTGCAGGTCGGGCTGGTTGTCCTTGACCGCCAGCACGTAGTCCCGCCCGGCCTCGACGATCGCCCGGGCCAGCGGGCGCTGGCAGAACAGGGCGTCCCCGGTCAGCACCCGGAGCGACGGCCAGGCGGCGAACAACTCGTCCAGGTGGGCCTTGAGGACCTCGGGCTCGGTCTCCTTCCCGTCCCCGATCGGCCAGTCGGCCAGGCACACCCGGGCGTCGTGGGCGAACACGTTGAGGACGTGGATCGGGTCGCCGTCGGCGTCGTGGGCCTGCTTGCTCGTCTTCCCGTCCACCGCGGCCGCGGTCGGGGCGTCGGCCATCACCCGGGCGAGCCACCCGGCCAGGGCGCCGCGGAACTCGTCGATCGAGAAGGCGGCGGCCGCGCGGCTGTAGGTCGTCGCGTGCGGGGCGTACGGGCGGGTCAGCCCGAACGCCTCCCGGAGGGCCGGCCAGTGCCGCTTGGCCCACCGGGCGAGGGAGGCGAAGTCGGGGTGCCGGCTCAGCAGCCCCAGGAAGACGACGGACAGTAACCCCGCGAACGGGTGGCGGACACCACGGCGGTGGCGAGGGTCCGTGAGTTGGCGGAACGCGGCGACCAGTGAGTCGGAAGTGGGTGACATCGGGGCTCCATCCCGAGGTGAGTAACTCGCAACCCGTCAACACGTTAACCGGAATTCTGGACTTTGCAATCGTCCTGGATGGGCTCCGCGGGTGGTCGCGGCGGGCGGCGGGGTGCGGTATACTATGCCCGATGCGCGACCGCACCGCCACCCTCCTGCTCGCCGCCGTCGCCGCGGCGGTGCCGTCGGCCCCCGCGGCCGGGCCCGGCGGCGTCCCGCCGGCCGAGGCGGCGCGGCGGATGGCCCCCGCCGACGGGCTGGCGGTGCGCGTGTTCGCGGCCGAGCCGGACGTGCGGCAGCCGATCTTCGTGCGGTGCGACGACCGCGGCCGGGTGTGGACGATCCAGTACCTGCAGTACCCGAACCCGGCCGGCCTCAAGCGGGTGGCGGTGGACCGCTGGTCGCGCACCGTCTACGACCGCGTCCCCGAGCCGCCGCCGCAGGGGCCGCGCGGCGCCGACCGCATCACCATCTGCGAGGACACCGACGGCGACGGCACGGCCGACACGTTCAAGGACTTCGTGGCCGGGTTGAACCTCTGCACCGGGGTCGAGTTTGGCCACCACGGCGTGTACGTGCTCCAGGCGCCGTACCTCCTCCACTACCCCGACCGCGACCGCGACGACGTGCCCGACGCCGACCCCGAGGTGCTGCTGTCCGGGTTCGGCATGGAGGACGCGCAGTCGCTGGCGAACCACCTGACCTGGGGGCCGGACGGCTGGCTGTACGGCCTCAACGGCAGCACCACGACGTGCCGCGTCCGCGGCGTCGAGTTCCAGCAGGGCGTGTGGCGGTACCACCCCGGCACGCGGGAGTTCGAGCTGTTCTGTGAGGGCGGCGGGAACGTCTTCGGCCTCACCTTCGACGACGCCGGCAACCTGTTCTACTCGTCGAACCTCGGCCTGTTCTGGCACGCCTTCCAGGGCGGCTACTACCTGAAGAACGTGGGCAAGCACGGCCCGCTGCACAACCCCTACGCCTACGGCCACCTGTCGCACGTCGCCCACGACGCCCCGACCGGCGGCCCCACCACCGGCGGCACGGTCTACCGCGGCGACAGCTTCCCGCCGCGGTTCCGCGGCCGCTTCCTCGCCGGCGACTTCCTCCGCCACACGGCGTCGAGCTGGGAGCTGAAGCCGAGCGGCGCGACGGTGACGGCGTCGTTCCGCGAACTCCTCCTCGACAGCCGCGACCCGTGGTTCGGTGCGACCGACCTGTGCGTCGGGCCGGACGGCGCGGTGTACGTCGGCGACTTCTACGACAGGCGCACCGCCCACCCCGACCCGGACGCCGACTGGGACCGCTCGAACGGCCGCGTTTACCGCGTGCAGGCCCTCGGCGCGAAGGCGGCGCCGAAGATCGACCTCGGCGCACTCCGGACGGAGGAGTTGGTCGCGCTGCTGCGCCATCCGAACGGCTGGACCGCCGACCGGGCGCGGGTGCTGCTCGCGGGCAGGGCCGGGCGCGAGTCGTGGGCGGCACTCCGCGAACTCGCCCGGGACAAGGAGCCGCGGCTGGCGCTGCGCGGGCTGTGGGCGCTGCACGCCACCGGCGGGCTCGACCAGAAGTTCGCGGAGGAGCTACTGGCGAACCCGTCGGAACACGTCCGCGCGTGGGCCGTGCGCCTGCTCGGCGACAGGAAGGCCGTCTCGCCGCGCCTGGCGGAGCGGTTCGCGGAGTTGGCGAAGTCGGACCCGAGCATCGTGGTGCGGGCGCAGCTCCTCTGCACAGCCCGGCGGCTCCCTTCCGGTCAGGCGCTTCCGGTCGTCGAGCAGGCGCTGCGCCGCGGCGCGGACGTGGGCGACCCGGTGTTGGCCTGGCTGCTGTGGTGGGCGGTCGAGTCGCAGGCGATGGCGGCCGCCGGCCGCGTGACCGCGTTCTTCGCCGAGGCGGAGAATCGCGACCGCCCTGCCGTGCGCGCGAACCTCGGCCGGCTGGTGCGACGCTACGCCGCCGACGGCACCGCGGCCGGCTACCGCGCCGCCCACACCCTGCTCGCGGCCGAGAAGGTGACGCTCCTCCCCGACCTCGACCGCGGGCTCGCCGAGCGAGCTGTCGGCCGGCCGGCCGTGGGCCAGGGCGGGCTGTTCGACGCGCTCGCCGCCCCGGGCCGCGAGCTCCCGCCGCGGAAGTACGACCCGCTCGCGAGCGACCTCGCCGACGTCATCCGCGCCGCCTGGGCGGCCGCACCGGGCGACGCGGTCCGCACCCGGCTGGCGCTCCGCGCCGGCGTCGCCGACGCGCGGGAGCGCGTCCACGCCGACGTTTCGGGTCCGAACACGACGCGGCCGGCGCGGCTCGCCCGGCTCGCCGTCCTGGAAGAACTCGGCGACACGGCGTGCTTGCCCGCCGTACTTCCACACCTCGCCTCGCGCGACGCGGACGTGCAGGCGGCGGCGCTCTCGGTGGTCGCCCGTGTCGGCGGCGCCGAGGCCGGGACCGCCGTCGTGCGGGCGTACCCGGCGCTGCCGGCGGCGCTGAAGCCGCGGGCGCGGGCGGTCCTGTTCGGCCGCGCGGACTGGGCGAAGGGGTTCCTCGCGCTGATCGACGCCCGCACGGTCGCGGCCGCCGACGTGCCGGTCGAACAGGTGCGCCTGCTCGCGCTGCTCGGGGATGCGCCGATCGACGCGGCCGTGCGCAAGCACTGGGGCCGCGTGTCGCCCGGGACGCCGGAGGAGAAGCTGGCGGAGGTGCGCCGCTTCCGCAACGACCTGCGCGCCGGCCCCGGCGACGCCGCCCGCGGCAAGGCGCTGTTCGCCCAGCACTGCGGGGCGTGCCACAAGCTGTTCGGCGAGGGCGGCACGGTCGGGCCGGACCTCACGACCACCAGCCGCGCCGACACCGCCTGGCTGCTGGCGAGCGTCGTCGATCCGGGCGCCGTCGTCCGCGCCCCGTACGTGCCGGTGGCCGTGCGCACCGACGACGGCGTGGTCCGCACGGGAATCGTCGCCGAGCAGGACGGCGCGAGCCTGACCCTCGTGGACGCGAAGGCCGAGCGGACGCGCGTCCCGCGCGAGCGGATCGAGTCCGTGCGCGACCTGTCGGCGTCGCTGATGCCCGAGAAGCTCCTCGACGCGCTCACGCCGCAGGAGCGCCGCGACCTGTTCCGCTACCTCCAGCAGCCGGGGAGGTGACCCGTGCCCGTCTCGCGCCGCCGGTTCCTCTCGGCCGTCACCGCCGGCGGCGTCGCGTCCGCCGCCGGGCTGTCGGTCGCCCAGCCGCGGCCGCGGCCCGCGCTCGTGGCGATCACGCTCGACCTGGAGATGTCGGCCGAGTACCCGCGCCGCGGCATGACCGAGTGGAATTACCGCAAGGGCGACCTCGACGCCGACACGAAGCGGTACGCGGTCCGCGCCGCGGAGGAGGCGAAGGGGCTCGGCGGGCTCGTCCACTTCTTCGCGCTCGGGCAGACGCTGGAACAGGAGGATGCGGGCTGGCTGAAGGACCTTGCCGCGGCCGGACACCCGGTCGGCAACCACACCTACGACCACGTCAACCTGCTGGCGCGGACACTGGACGACGTTCAGTTCCGCTTCCGCCGCGCGCCGTGGCTCGTCCGCGGGAAGACGGTCGCCGAGGTGATCGAGCAGAACGTCGAGGCGGCCACGGCCGCGCTGAAGGAGCGGTGCGGCATCACGCCGAACGGGTTCCGCACGCCGGGCGGGTTCGCGACCGGCCTGCGCGACCGCGCCGACCTGCAGCGGATGCTGCTGCGGCAGGGCTTCACCTGGGTCAGCTCGCTCTACCCGCCGCACCCGTGCGGCACGCCGAAGGTCGAACCCGGCGCGGACGTGTACGCCGCGATCGTCCGCGCGCAGGCGGCGGCCCAGCCGTTCGCGTACCCGTCGGGGCTGGTCGAGGTGCCGATGAGCCCGGTCAGCGACGTGACCGCGTTCCGCACCCACTACTGGAAGCTGGAGTGGTTCCTGAAGGCCGTCCGGCTGGCCGTCGAGGAGGCGGTCCGCACCGGGGGCTGCTTCGACTTCCTGGCGCACCCGTCGTGCCTGGTGGTGGAGGACCCGACGTTCGAGGCGGTGAAGCTGATCTGCGGGCTGGTGCGGGACGCGGGGCCGCGGGCGGCGCTGGTCGGCCTCGACCGCTTCGCCGCCCGCGCGGGGAAGGGGTAGTCAGGTGCAGATGGCGCGGATGACCTCGCCGTGGTCGGCGTCGAGGCGCTTGCGGCCGGGCACGTCGAGGCGGGCCGGGTCGAGGCCGAGGCGGTCGAGCACGGTGGCGTGGATGTCCGTCACGTAGTGCGGGTGCTCGACCGCGTGGAACCCGAGTTCGTCCGTCGCCCCGTGGATCACGCCGCGCTTGATGCCGGCCCCGTAGAACCACACCGTGAACCCGTGCGGGTGGTGGTCGCGGCCGGTCGGCATCTTGTACGCGTCCCGCGTCTCCAGACCCGGCGTCCGGCCGAACTCGGTGCAGCACACGACCAGCACGTCCTCGTCCAGCCCCTTCCGCTTCAGGTCCTTCACGAGCCCGGCGAGCGGCCTGTCCACGCGGGCGGCGCTGCGGGCGTGCAGGTTCCGCAGGTCGTTGTGCGAGTCCCACTCGCCGTAGTCGCTGAGGTACACCAGCGTGAACCGCACGCCGCTCTCCGCCAGCCGGCGCGCGGCCAGGAGCCGACGGCCGTACACGGCGGTGGTCGGGTTGTCGATGCCGTACAGCGCCTGCACCTTCGCCGGCTCGCGGTTCAGGTCGAGGACGCCCGGCACCGCCCGCTGCATGCGGAACGCCAGCTCGTAGGCGCGGACGCGGGCGCGGGTCTGCTCGTCGTCCGGGTGGCGGGCGGCGGCGAGGCGGTTGAACTCGCCGGCCAGGTCGAACACCTGCGCCTGCTCCTCGGCCGACACGCCCGGCCCGCGGGCGGCGAACGGCAGCGGCCGGGCCGGGTCCAGCGACAGTTCGACCCCGGCGTGGCGCGGGCCGAGGTAGTCGGCGGCAAAATCCTTCTTCACCCGCACGTCCTTGTACTGCCCGAGGAACACGAACGACGGCAGGTCGTCGTTCAGGCTGCCGAGGCCGTGGCTGGCCCACGCCCCGATGGTCGGCTGCTGCTCGTCGAGCTGGTGCCGGCCGGTGTGCATCTGGAACTCGGCCCCGTGGTCGTTGTCGGTCGTGTACATCGACCGCACGAACGCCAGCTCGTCGGCCACCCCGGCGACGTTCGGGAACCAGTCGGCGACGTCGATGCCGAGGCTGCCGTGCCGCTGGAAGCCGACCTGGAGCGGGAAGATTTTGGGGTACGGCCGGGTGCCGCCGACCACGTCGCGCGAGTGCTTCGCGAACAGCGGCGACCGGAGCGGGTCGGGGTACGGCGTCTCCGCGAACGTCTTCCCGGCGTAGCGCGTGAGCGCGGGCTTGGGGTCGAAGCTCTCCACGTGGCTGACCCCGCCGGACAGGAACACCCAGATCACCGACTTCGCCTTCGGCGCGTGGTGGGTCGGGGCGGCGTGGGCGTCGCGGCGGAGCATCGCCCCGAGGGCGAGGCTGCCGAACCCGAGCCCGGCGTCGGCGAGGAACGTGCGGCGGCGCATCGGCGGTCCTCAGCGGACGGTGACGAAGTCGGTGTGGTTGAACAGCGCCAGCACGAGGTTGGCGCGGGCCGCCGGCAGCGCCCGCTGCCGCGCGAGGAACGCCGCCGAGGCGGCGGACTCGTCGGCGTGCGGCGGCCGGCCGAGCACGCGCTCGAACGCGGCCCGCACGAACCCCTCGTCGGCCGCGGGGAGTTTCACGGCCAGCGCGCGGCTCGTCCGCAGGGCCAGCTCGCTGTTCGTCAGCGCGAGCGCCTGCTGCGGCAGCACCGACGTGGTGCGGCGGTACGCGTCGCACGGGTTGGCGGCGTCGAACAGGTCGAGGAACTCGGTACGCGCCTCGCCGTGGTGCGCGAGGTAGAGGCTCCGCCGCCGCGAGGTCAGCCCCTGGTCCTGGGGGATCTCCGGGCCGCCGGCCGTGAGGTCGAGTTCCCCGGCGGCCGCGAGGAGGCCGTCGCGGACGGCCTCGGCTTCAAGGCGGAGCGTGGGGAACTTCCACAGGAAGACGTTGTCCGGGTCGGCCGCCGCGGCCGGCGCCCCGGCGCCCGCGGACGACATCCGGTAGGCCCGGCTGGTCACGATCAGCCGGTGCAGGGGCTTCATCTTCCAGCCGTTGTCCGCCAGCTCGGCGGCGAGCCAGTCGAGGAGCTCGGGGTGGCTCGGCGGCGAGCCGCTGCGGCCGAAGTTGTTGGTCGTTTCGACCAGCGGCCGGCCGAAGTGCCCGGCCCAGATGTGGTTCGCCGCCACGCGGGCCGTCAGCGGGTTGTCGCGGCCGGTGATCCACCGGGCGAGGGCCGTGCGGCGGCCGCTGCTCGTCCTCGCGGGGTAGACGTGGGTCAGCGGGGTGTAGCCGGTCACGGGCGCGTCGAGCGCCTTCACCGCAGCGTCGAGTTTCGCCCGCGCGGCTGGGGCGCCCTTCTCATCCGCACGCAGGAGCGCCAGCCGGGCCGCGTTCGCCGCGTGCCGCCGCTCGGCCCGGCCGGCGGCTTCGGTCGCGGCCTTCGGGTCGCCCTCCGCCCCGAGGTGAATCACGTCGTCCGCGGCGATCCGGGCGGTGAGCGCCGCGAGGTCCGAGCCGGCGGCGGTCCACGCGGCCTCGCCGGTGCGGAGGTCGCCCCCGGTCGCCAGCGCCGCGCCCGCGGCCACGAGCGCGAGTTCGCGCTTCTCGCGCTCCTCCCGGCGGACGAACGCCTTCGCCCCGGAGTACCACGCCGCCGCGGGCAGCGAAACCGGCTCGACCTTGAACACGCCGCCGAGCGCCGCCGGCACTCCCGGCGCCACCGGCTCGCGGTCCTTCACCACGTTCCGCTCGTCGCCGCCGGTGTAGAAGTGCGTCTTCGCCTCGGGCCGATCCTCGGCCACCCGCACCATCCCGGACGTGATCGGCTTGTACGCCGCCCCGTAGCTGTACTTCGGGTACACCCCCGGGTCGGCCTCGCCCGGCCAGCGGTCGTGGCGGATTTCCAGCGGCTCGAAGACGGCGCGGAAGCGGAAGTACTCCGCCTGCGTGACCGGGTCGTACTTGTGGTCGTGGCAGTGGCAGCAGTTGAGCGTGAGGCCCAAGAAAGCCTTCGCCGTGTGCTCCACGTTGTCCCGCATCCAGTTGTTGTAATTCCACCGGAAGAAGTTCCGCACCAGGAACCCGGTGGCCACGGCCTCGGCGTCGTCGCCCGGGGCCAGCTCGTCGGCCGCGAGCATCAGGCGGACCATCTCGTCGTACCCGCGGTCGGCGTTGAGCGACCGCACGGTCCAGTCGCGCCACCGCCACACCTGGCCGTAGCTGTTGAGCACGTCCGGCACGGACCGCCGCCCGTACCAGTCGGAGTACCGCCACACGTCGAGCCAGCGCCGGCCCCAGCGCTCGCCGTACTGCGGCGACGCGAGCAGCCGATCGACCACCCGCTCGTAGGCGTCCGGCGCCGGGTCGGCGAGGAAGGCCCGGACCTCCTCCGGGCTCGGCGGCAGCCCGACGAGGTCGAAGTGGACGCGGCGGAGGAGTGTGGCCCGGTCGGCCTCGGGGAGCGGGTCGAGCCCGCGCTTCCCGCGCTCGGCCGCGAGGAAGGAGTCGATCGGGTTGCCGGGTCCGGGCGCCGCGGGCCGCTTCACCGGCTGGAACGCCCAGTGCTTCGCCGGGTCTTCCTCGGGCCGCTCGTCCGCCGGCCCCTTCGCGCCTTCCGCGATCCACGTCCGCAGCGTCGTGATCTGCTCGGTCGTGAGTCGCTTCCCTTCCGGCGGCATCCGCGCGGCCTCGTCCGGGTCGCAGAGACGGGCGACGAGCGGGCTGCCGGTCGGGTCGCCGGCCTTCACCGCCGGCCCGGACCGTCCCCCGGTCGTCATCAGGGCGACGGTGTCGAGCCGCAGCTTCCCCTTCTGCTTGAGCGCCCCGTGGCAGGCGTAGCACCGCTCCCGGAGGAGCGGCTTGACCTCGCGGGCGTAATCCACCGGCGCGGCGGCGCCGCCGCGACACACGGTCAGGCAGGCGAGGGTGGCGAGGGACCAGCGTGTCATCGGTCACACCCGGGGGCGGCCGGCCCGCCCCCGTCCTCGCGGGGGTACGGGTCACCCGAACAGACCCATTAGAATCACCTCGGCCCCGCCGCACAATGACCGCCCCGGGATTCGGCCCGCCGCCGGGTCTACGGCCTCCATCCCCGCGGTACTGGTGGTCGCCGGGCCGCACTCGCCGTTCCCCGGAGGGCGGCTCCCCCGCAGGACGGAACGAGTGATCCGGTCGTCCCCGGCTCACCCGGCCGGCGAAGGGGTGCGACCAGGTGGTGTCACGCACGAAGTGGATGCGGGCCCGCCCCCCGCCGCCGGGTGCGCCCGCGCACGGGGCGTCGGCGGGCGGGCACCCGTCATCCCCGCCGTCGCCGACCCGGCACCCGGGGGCCGGCGTCGAGGGGCCTTCACCCGCGAGCCACCGGCGACCGACGGACCGGCCGCGAGTTGGCGCCGGTGCGGTAGTCGGTCGCCCAGGCTCCAGCCCGGTCTGCGGACGTAGTGTGGAGGCGCCGCCATTCTTGGGCGCGTCCACCGCCCGGGTGGTGCAAGGGCTAAAGGAAGGCCGTCCCCGCCCGCCGGCCGGCGGGCGGGGACGACACGACCGGGAGGAACCGGTTCTCACGGCGCGCGGGCTTGCACGCCCCGGCGGGGGCGCGCGGACCGGCCGTCGAAGTCGCCGGGTCCGGCGGGCGGGTCAGAGGAGGCCGTACCGGCGGGCGGCGGCCCGGGCCCACAGCCCGCCCTGGACGGCCAGGGCCAGCCCCGACCCGCCGACCCCGGCGACCGAGGCGGCCACCGCCGGCGGGGCCAGGTACACCGCGGCCCCGACGAGTACGCCGGCCGCGGCCGCGACCAGCAGCGGCGTCCGCAGCCGCCACCCGAGCCGGGCGGTCCGGCCCGCGGCCGCGACGGCCGGGGCGACGTCCCGATACCGGGCGGCCACCGCCGGCCGGACCCGGTCGCGGAGGGCGGCCAGCCGGGCCTTCAGCCGCACCCACGCCGCCGGCGGGGGCGGTGCCGATTGTGGAGGCGCGTCCACAGTTCTCGGGGCGGCCAGCCGCGCCCGCAGGTCGGGGCTGGTGAGCACCTCGATGACCGCCTCGCGGACGGCCGCGCGGGCGCCGTCCCGGCAGGCGTCGGCCACCGCCTCGTTCAGGTTCACGGCCAGCAGGTCGATCAGGCCGTCGAGCCGGTCGAGCTGGTCGGCCAGCTGCCGGCGGGGCCGGCCGTTCGTCGTCGTCGCGGTCATGTCGCGTCCTCCTCGAACGGTTGAGGGTTCGGGCGGGGAGACGGGCGGCGGCCCGGTCGGGCCGCCGCGGGGGAATCAGTCGCGGGCGGGGCGGCCCAGGGCCGCGGCGGCGGCCGCCAGGTCGACGGCCGCGGCCAGCACCGCCGCCCCGGCCCGGCCGGCCGGGCCGCTGGCGGCCACGCCCAGGGCGACGGCCGCCCCGACGGCGGCGGCCGCGGGGACCGACCCGCCCCGGCCGACCCACCACCGGGCGGCGGCCCACCCGGCGGCGGCCGCCGCGGCCGGGGCGTCGGCGGACGGCTCGTCCGCGCCCGGGTCGGGCGGCCGGTCCCGGCCCGGGGCGCCCGGCGGGGCGGACCCGTCGAACCCGTCGGCCGGGTCGTCGTCCCACCACCCCTCGTCGCTCCGGGCCGCGGCGCGGCCCGCGGCCGCCCGGGGTATCGGGCGGGGCGCGGCGAGCGGGGGCGGCACGGTGAGCGCGAGGGCGGCCGCCTCGCGGGCGGCCGCCCCGACCGCCCGGGCGACCTCTCCGGCCAGGGCGACGCGGGCCCGCCCGCGGAGGTCGGTCAGCGCCCCCGCCAGCCGGCGGAGGGGGTCGGTCAGTACGTCGTGCATGCGCGTCTCCTCGGTCACGGGCGGTCGGGTGTCAGGTTCAGGGCCCGGAGGCTCGACCACGCCTGGGTCAGGGCCTTCTGCTCCCGCCGGCGGTGCTTCAGGGCGGCCACCAGCCGCCCGGCGCGGGCGGCCGCCTCGGCCAGCGCGGCGCGCAGGGCCTCGGCCTCGGCCAGCGGGTCGGGGGCCTCGGCCGGCGGCGGGTCGGCCCGGCCCGGGCCGGGCACCCCGGTCGTGTCGGGCGGTGGCATCGTGGTCCTCCGTTCGGGTCGGGGGTGTACCGGCCCGTGGGCAGCCGGGTCGGTGTGGGTGACGCGGGCGGCGGGGTCGGGGGCGACGGCCGCGTCCGGGTCGAGGGCGACGGTGACGAGCGTCAGCCCGGCCCCCTCGAACGCCACCGGGCGGCCGCCCCCGGCCGTCCGGACGGTGTGGCACCCGAGCCGCAGCGCGCGGCGGAGTGCCGCCCGGTCGACGGCCACGCGGGCCGGCGGACCGGCGGCCGGGGACCGGCTCAGGCGGAGTTCGGCCACCCCGTCCGGCCCCCGCGCCCGGACGGCCACGCCGCCGTCGAGGTCGAGGGTGACGGGCCGGCCCTCCCCGTCCGCCCCCGGCAGCCCGGGGAGGGCGGCGAGGACCGCCGCGGCGTCGGCGGCGTCGAGCCCGGCGACGGCCCCGGCGCCCGCCCGCGGCACGACCCCGTCGAGGTCCGGGTACCGCCCGCCGGCGTCGGCCGGGAGCCACACGGTCCACGGCCCGGCCCGGACGGCCAGGTGTCCGCCGGCGCGGCCGACGTGGACGGCGGCCGTCCCGGCCAGCTCGCGGCACCCGAACGCCGGGACGGCCGGGACGAGGAGGTCCTCCCCGAACGGGAACTCGAACCCGCCGGCGACCAGCGCGGTCCGGCCGTCGGTGCCGACCACCGCGCCGGCCCCGCCCCGGACCTGGACGCGGTGGAGGGCGTACCGGCCGGGGTCGCGGGCCGCCGTCCGCCCGCACTCGTGCAGGGCGGCCAGCAGTCGGGGCGGCACGGGGTGCCACTCGGCCGGGTCCGGCGGCGGGTCGTCCGGGCGACCGGGGGATGGCGCCTCGAACGGGAGCGACCGGGGCGTGCCCGCGTCGACCCACCGGGCCTCCCCCGAATGCCCGCCCGAAACCCGCAACTCGACGGGCCCGGCCCCGGCCCCTTCGACCGCCTCCAGCACAGCCATCGGGGCGACCAGGACCCCCGCGGGTCCCGGCGGGGCCGGGGTGGTCACGCCCAGGGTCACGCCGTCGAACCGGGCGGTCAGGGTGACCGTGTCGCCGGACGCCCGGGCGACGACCGGCGGGGCCGGGCCGCGCCGGCGGCCGGCGGCACACGTCGCGGCGACCGCCCGGAACCGCCGGGCCAGGTCGCGGGTGATCACGACCACGGCGCTCACTCCCGCCGGGGTTCGAGCGATCATCAGTCGACCTCCCAGCCGGCAGCCACCAGCTCGTCCCCCGAGTCGAACGCCTCCCGCGGCGAGGCGAGGAGGGCCGGGAGCGTCGGCGGCAGCGCGTAGAGGTTCGTGAGGAACACGGTGGCGGAGTACCCGGTCAGGCCGACAGCCCCCCGGGCGTCGAACAGCACCCCCAGCTCGGCGGCCCCGCGGGCCCGCCGGACGAGGGGGAGGAACGGCCACGCCGGCCACAGGGCCGGCGTAGCGACGAGCAGCCGGTGCCGGGCGACGGACACCGGCCCGGGTGCGGACGGAACGGACATGGCGATCCTCGTGCGTGTGCGGTTCAGGCACCGACGGGAGCCGGGGCCAGGGCCTCGACCTTGGCGCGGAGCTCCCGCTGGGCGGCGGCCAGCTCCCGCTCCAGCCGCCCCCGCTCGTCGGCCAGGTACTCGGCGTACGCCTCCACCTTGAACCGCGCCGCGCGGATCTTCTCGGCCGCCCGCTCGACCGTCCCCGGGCGGGTGTCGGCGTCGAACCCGGCCACCGCCCGGCGGTAGTCGGCGATCAGCCCGGACAGCCCGTCGGCCACCGCCTCCTTCACGGACCGGTCGCCCTCGGGGGTGCCGGCCGGGACCGGGAAGCGAAGGGTCTGGCCGTTGAGCCGGCCGAGCATCGCCTGGACCTTGTCCACGAAGGCGGCGTGCCGCGCCGGGACGAAGTAGACGCCCCCCTGGGGCCGCACCGGGAACAGGTCGGCGTGGCGGTCGAACAGCTTCTGGATCACTCTGGTGACATCCGCCCCGCTGCGGGCGTCGATCGCCCGGTCGAGCTCCTCCTGGGCCAGCGTCGCCAGCCCCGGGAGGTCGCACCTCACCGTGCCGGTCTTCTTGTCGAGGGTGAGCATCGTCTCCAGCTCGTACTCGAACCGGTCGCCGTCGCGGGACTCGGCCGTGAACTGGAAGGTGACGGTGGCGTCGTCCTCGCCGACCTGGCGGATGATGCGGCGGTCGCACAGCTTCTTGCAGGCGCGGGTGAAGGCGTGGCGGGGGGCCAGCTCGCGGGCGACGCCCTCGTCGAGGCCGGCGTCGCGGAGGGCGGTGAGCAGCGCCGGGTGGGTGACGGCGACGCCGGCGCACGTCCAGGCGATCACCTCCCCGAGGAGGCGGGTGCCGGCGGGCAGCGCGGGCGGGGCCGGGCGGGTCGAGGTCATGGCGGAGTCCTTTCGTGTTCGGGAGGGAACCGGGAACGTCACCGCCCGCGGACCCGCCCCGGGCGGGCCGGCGGCGCGTCGCAGGCGGCGGGAAACGACGTGGGGTCAGACGGACAGGGCGCGGCCGACGGCCGGGTCGTCTGGCGAGAGGGCGGCGACGCGGTGGCACTCGTCGCTGACGCGGGCCAGGTCGCCCGGCTCGCTCCCGACGACGAGCGACACCACCCGGGCCTTGACCGCCCGCCGCCAGGCGTTGAACCGGGCGGCCAGGTCGGCCGGGATCTGGCAGAGGGCGTCGGTGACGAACAGGACGTCGGTCACCCCCGGCGGGGCGCCGAGCCGGCGGTAGTAGTCGGGCAACTCCCGGATCGGCAGGTCGAGCGACGACCCGCGGCCGAGGAAGGCGGCCACCCAGTCGCACAGCGCCGCCTCGTCCCACCGGCCGGGCGGGAGGGTGAGGAGCCGCTCGCCGGTGTCCCCGGCGTAGGCGACGAGGCCGCACCACCGCCGCTGCCGGCGGGCGACCCACGCCAGGGCCAGGGCCAGGGCCTTGGCCGTCTCGGCCTTGGCCCCCTGCATGCTGCCGCTCTCGTCCACGACGGCGATGACCGGCCCCTTTCCCGCCGGCTCGACGGCATGGTGCTCGCGACACAACGCCTGGTGCTCGGCGACCCGCCGCAGGGTTTCCAGCTCCAGCTCCGGGACCACGAGCCGCGCCAGCTCGCTCGTCAGCAGCCGGCCGACGTCGCCGCCGGTGGTGACCCCGACGACGTCGTCGACCCCGTGGGCGGCCTTCATCCGCTGCCGGGACTGGGCGACCCGGCGGAACCGCCCGGCCAGGTCGCACACCCGCCGCAGGCCCGGGTCCGAGCGCACCCGCCGGAACAGCGCGGCCACGGCCCCCGGGTCGACCGAGCCGGGACCGCCCGCCCCGAGGCCGAGCCCGAGCGCGGCGGCCGCGTCGAACACCTCGCCGACCTCCTTCCCGGCCTCGGCCGCGGCCCGGGCGGCGGCCCGAAGAGCAGCCATCTCCCGCCCGGCCGGGTCGGGGTCGGGGCGGGCGGCCTGCTCGCCCGCCAGCGCCGCGAACTGCTCGGCGAAGGCGACCGCGGCGACGGCCGCGGCCGGGTCGCACAGGGCGGTGGCGGCGTGCAGCGCCCGGTAGTCCGGGGTGTCGAACAGCTGGGCCAGGAACTCGCGGCGGAGCGGGTCGGCGCAGGCCGGGGCGAGCCGCGGGTCGGGGTCGAAGGCGGCGGCCAGGAAGTCGGCCGCGGCCGGCTCCCCGGGGTCGAGCCGCCGGAGCCGGTCGCTGTCGGCCAGGAGGTCCCGCCCGCGGCGGAGGGCCCAGGCGTCGAGCTCCAGGGCGGTCGGGCCGGCGGGTACCCCGGGCGGGCTGTCCGCCGGGGAGAGGAGCGGGGCGTCCGGGCCGGCGGGCGGGGCGTCCTCGCCCCCGAGGTCGAGGAGCCGGAGCAGGTCGTCGGGGGTCATGGCGCCCCCCGGGGTTGCCGGCCGGCCGGCCGGGCGCGGGGGGACTCGCGGGCGGTCACAGGTGACCTCCTTCGTCGTGGGTGTGGGGTTGAGGGATGAGTCGGGACGGGCGGGACCGGGCGGGGGAGACGGGTCGGGGTCAGATCGCCTCGATGGAGGCGAGCTTGAGCTTCTTGAGCTGGTCCTTGACGTACGCCCGGGCCCGCTCGACCCGGCCGTTCCCGGTCACCGCCGCCAGCTGCCGCTCGATCTCGGCCAGCTTGGCCGCGGCCGTGGCGGCGCTCGTGAGGTTGCGGGCGTCGGTCGCGGCGAGCACCTGCTCGGCCTCGACCAGGAGGGCCGTCACTCGCATCCCGGCCGGGTTGGCGACCTTCGCGATCACCCGGGCGCAGGCCGCCGGCTGCTCCTCCGGGTCGTCCCACAGGACGCTGGCCAGCACCTCCAGGTGCTCGGGCTCGACCCGGTCGGCTCCGCCCAGCCAGGCGAACGCCCGGGCGACCCCGACCGCCTTCCGCTGCCGCCGGTCGCCCGGCCGCACCCCCTCCTTGGCCAGCTCCCGGAGGACCGTCTCCATCGCGTCCTTCGCGTCGTCCGCCCACGGGAGGGCGGCCGCCTCCCGGCCGGCCTGGTCGACCTCGGCCGGGGTGACGGTCGCGGCGAGGGCCGGGGTCAGGTCGTCGGCCCACAGGAGCCGCTTCCGCCCGTCCCCGCTCATCACCGGGCGGACGGCCTTGCGCAGCGCGAACCGGTCGAACACGGCGGCCAGCTCCTTGCCGCCCTCGAACGCGCTCGGCCACTCGTTCGACGCGGCCACGCACAGCCGGAGCGGGACCGGGCGGGCGACCCCGCCGCCGTCGTCGAACGTCCGCTCGTTGAGGACGCGGAGGAGGGTGTTGAGGATGGCGCTCGACGCCTGTTGCCTAAGCCGGGGTATCGCTACCCAGACTCGGCTCCAGAACCGGACGTGCGAGTTTCCCCGCATCCGGCTCCTCAGTTCCTTGGTACTTGTCACGTACACCTCGCTTGTCTTCCGACGTTTTCCCGTGGTGACAGTGACGGTGAAGTAGCTGGAGGTTGCTCACGCTGTTCGTCCCGCCCTGCGAGCGGGCCCGCAGATGGTCCACCTCCGTCGCGTCACCGTGCTCGAAGTACAGTCCGCATCGGGGGCACATGCCCCGCTGCCGCTTCAGCAGCCGGGCGACCCACGGCATCACGCCGGGGTAGTGTCCAAGCCGACCGCTCCAATACAGCCAGTCCCCGTCGAACGGGCTGCGGGCACCTTGCACCTTCGCGTGCCGCACGATCTTGGTCTGCTCGTGCCGCACCAGGCGCAACCGGAACGTCTGGTTCTCGAACCGCCATCCCTGACCGGGGACGATCCGCCAGTACCGCTCCGCCGCCCACTTCTTGCCCTTGCCGGGGTGACGGCGATAGCACCAGCGCAGGAGCCGCCGGAACAGCACCGTGCCGATCTTCGAGAAGGACCGCTTGCTGTTGGCGATGGAGAAGTAGTTGCTCCACCCCCGGATCAGCGGGTTCAGCGACCCGATCAGGGTGACCTGATGCGCGTCCTGATACCGTTCGATCACCTCCCGCAGGCGGGCGTAGTGCCGCTTCAACGACTCCTTGCTGGGCCGGATGAGGGTCTTGAACCCGAGCTTCTTCCCGTTGGTGCTACACCCGGATCGCGACGCCCCCGCGGGGAACTGTCGGACGGTGAACCCCAGGAAGTCGAACCCGGCACGGCCGCCCTCCTCGCGGAGGGTGTGGCCGATCCGGGTCTTGCTCGGCTTCAACTCCAGCCCCATCTCGCGCAACCACTCGGTCACGATCTGTTGGCACTGCTCGACGACCGCCCGGTCCTTGTGAAGGACCACGAAGTCGTCGGCGTAGCGGATCACGTCCGGCACCGCGGTGTTGGACCGGGTGCCGGGGATGTGTCGCCGGGGGAATCGTTCCCGGAGCAGGGTCTCCAGACCGTGGAGCGCGATGTTCGCCAGCAGCGGCGAGATCGCGCCGCCCTGCGGCGTCCCCTCTTCGGTTGGGAAAAGGGTGTCGCCGTCCAGTACGCCCGCCTTGAGCCACGCTCGGAGTTGGCGGGCGAGGGCCGGGAAGGTGTTCACCTTCCGCAGCAGGGCCTCGTGGTCGATCCGGTCGAAGCACTTCGCGATGTCGGCGTCGAGGACGTACTTGTCCTTCCGGCCGACCGCGATGTAGATCGCCATGATCGCGTCCCAGCAGGACCGACCGGGGCGGAACCCGTAGCTGTTGGGCTCGAACCTGGCTTCCCATTCGGGTTCCAGCGCGAACCGGACCAGGGTCTGCAACGCCCGGTCGTGGATCGTCGGGATGCCCAGCGGGCGGAGTTCGTCGGTCCCCGGCTTGGGGATGTGAACCCGTCGCACCGGGTCGGCTTCGTCGGACAGGCGTAGCGAAGCCGCCACCGCAAGACGCGCGCGGGGGTGAAGTGACTTGACCCCATCGACGCCGGCGGTGTTCTTCCCGCCGTTGTCCTGCGTCACCCTTCGGACCGCCAACAGCTTGGCCGCTCGGTTGGCCAGCAAGAGCTTTTGGAGCTTGCGAACAGAACTCGTGTCGCCTCGGGTCGAGGCTCGGTAGATCCGCTTTTGGAGCTTGAAGACGTCCCGCTCGATCTGGGACCAGGGGAGCGTCTCCCACCCATCCATCGGACTCTCGTCCGTGGTCATGGTGTCTGAACTCGTACTCACAGCCCTACCTCCCAAGGAACCGTGCCCACGTCAGCATGTCCCCGGGCTTTCCCCGGGGCGTTCGCTTCTTGGGCAATCCCACCCGGCCGCGACATGCGGTTGACACCTGCTCCGGCACGCGCCGGAGAGTTGCGGTCGGGTTACCTCGTTCCTCATTCCGGTGTTGCGCTGGACGACGGGCCTTGCTATTCGCCGGGGTACTTGAGGATGCGAACCGGATCGGTAAGGAACCCGTCCGGCGGTGTGGCTCCGTATTCAAGCGGGCCACCTGTTCCCCATGCCCTTTTGGGCCAAGCCGATAACCCGAGTAGGCTTGTTGACGATGACGGCGATTCGGACGCAAGTTCGTGTTCCTACCCATGTCCAGCCGAGCTTGATGGGATTCCCGGTCGGATTCCGGGTTACCACCGTTCAGGCCCGCTTCAGGGATTGATGGTCAGTCGCTACCCTGGGGCCTGTGCTTCACCTCTCGCATCTGAGGGGCGGGAGTCTCACCCGCACCGGAACGAAGTTGTCGTGACCGCTTGGTCACGCCGTCGAACCCCGACTGCTCACGCAGCCGTTTCCGACGAACGAGTCGCACTGAAGATCTCGTCGAGGAAGCACACGTCGGCCTCGGGGAGGCGGCCGGTGGTCACGCGGACGAACCGGTCCTCCTTCAGGCCGGCGAGCGACACCGGGCCGAATAGCTCGTCCGGCTGGGTGAACTTGGTCAGCAGGGCGGTGAACCGGCGCCCGTCCAGCCACCGGGCGACGGCGTCGAGGAGCAGGCTCTTGGCGGTCCCGGGGGGGCCGACGAGGAGCACGTGCTCGCGGGCGACGAGGGCGGTGAGGACGAGGTCGACCTCGTCGTCCCGCTCGATGAGCGCGGCGGCCAGCCCGGCGCGGGCGGCGAGGAACTTGTCTCGCACCGGGGTGCGGGACGGCGGGCGGACCAGCTTCATGCGACGACCTCCGTTGACGTGTCGTGGGATACCCGGGCCGCGCCCGGGCGGCCGACGGGGGGCTGCGGCCCGCCCGCGGCAGCACCGAGCGAAACCCCGAGCCGTGACGGCTACGTGGGGTTCAACCAAGAATGACACGAACGTGACCGGGATTAAGCTCGCGCCCGACGCGCATCGGAAACGACGACCGTGGCCTCCTCCGACGCGTCTCCAGACCGGCTCGGTGGGCTCCACAAGCAGGTGCGGGGGTCACACCGCACTCGCGGACGGCCGCTTGCGGGCCGGCTTCTCGGTCAACGTGCGGCAGAGCTCCGCGTACTCGTCGGTCCGATGCCCCCGGCGAAAGGCGTCGACCAGACCGGCGATCTCCTCGACGGCGGGTCGCACGTCGTCGGCGCTCCCGCCGCCGGGGGGTCGTTTCGCCATCGCTGACTCCAGTCTCGACCCGAAAAGCGCTGATGCCGCTACCGGACGCCCAACTCGGCGGCGACGGCGGCCACCTTCCGCACCGCAGCCGGGCGGGTCATACGCCGCGTCTCTCCCAGGAAGCGGATCGCCTCCTCCTTCCTGCCCGTCCGCACCAGCCCGTACAGCCGCATCTCCCACCTGGATTCGACGCCGGGGGCGGCGGCGTTCAACCACTCCACCCGGACCTTGCCGTCCGGGATGCCGCAGGTGAGAATCCGTCGGCGGTCGTCGGGGTAGTGCGTCTGCTTGTACCGGACGAGGCCGTCGATCATGCCGTGAACGTCGTCGGACGCGAACTCGGCCCACAGGTCGGGGTTCTCGGCCTCGATCACCTCCCACGCCTTGCGGTAGCCCTCCCGGGCACCCTCGAGGCCCACGCACTAGTCCTTAACGAAGCGTGATCTCAGCCGCGTTGATTGGTCTGCTTCTCAAAATGCTTGAAATCCTCGGCCGTTTCCAGGGTTTGTGGGAGTAGCTGCTTCCCCTTCGCCCGGAATCCACCGAGGAGTTCAAGTGAAGCCCATCTTCCGCTCGTGGTTCCGCTCCCGCAAGTCCCGGATCGAGCGCCGACTCGACACGACACGCGACACCGCCACCCACCGCCCCGTGCTCTCGGCTCGCCCCCTCGACTACGACGTGTCGCGCCGCGACCGGGCCATCGCCCACGGCGGCATCGGGCTCATCCACACCCTCGCCCGGGAGGTCGGGCTACCCCGGGCCATCGACGACCGCCTGCACCTGCTCAAGGTGCACCTCCCCTACCACGAGTCCGACCACGTCCTCAACATCGCCTACAACGCGCTGTGCCACGGGACCTGCCTCCAGGACATCGACCTGCGGCGCAACGACGACGCCTTCCTCGACGCCCTCGGGGCGCGACGCATCCCGGACCCGACCACCGCCGGCGACTTCTGCCGACGCTTCACGGCCGCGGACCTCGACACGCTCCAGGACGCCATCGACGTAGCCCGACGGAACGTCTGGGCCGAGCAGCCCGCGTCGTTCTTCGACCGGGCCACGCTCGACATGGACGGCACGCTCGTCGCGACCACCGGGGCCTGCAAGGCCGGCATGGACATCGCCTACGACGGCACGTGGGGCTACCACCCCCTCGTCGTGACCCTGGCCGAGACCGGCGAGGTGCTGCGGCTGGTGAACCGGCCCGGCAACCGGCCCTCGCACGAGGGGGCCGCCGGCCAGGTCGATCGAGCCATTCTGCTCTGCCTGCGGGCCGGCTTCCGCCGCATCGTCCTCCGCGGCGACACCGACTTCTCGCAGACCGAGCACCTCGACCGCTGGCACGCCCTCCCGTGGGTCCGCTTCGTCTTCGGCTACGACGCCCGGCCCAACCTCCGTGCGGAAGCCGAGGACGTGCCGGCTTCCCAGTGGAAGCCGTTGCGTCGCCCGCCGTGCTACGACGTGAAGACGCGGCCCCGCACACGGCCCGAGGCCGTGAAGGATCGCATCGTCCGCGAGCGTGGCTTCGAGGTCTTACGGCTCAAGTCCGAGGAGGTCGCCGAGTTCGACTACCAGCCGACCGCGTGTGCCAACACCTTCCGCATGGTCGTGGTCCGCAAGCACATCTCGCGTGAGAAGGGGGAGCAGGTGCTGTTCCCCGAGGTGCGGTACTTCTTCTACCTCACCAACGACCGGGACCTCACCGCCGCGGAGGTGGTGTTCGAGGCCAACGCCCGGTGCGACCAGGAGAACCTGCTGGCCCAGTTGCACGGCGGCACGCACGCCCTCGCCGCGCCGGTGGACGCCCTGGTCAGCAACGGGGCGTGGATGGTGATGACGGCCCTGGCGTGGACGTTGAAGGCGTGGTGGGCGTTGCTGCTGCCGGAGTCGCCGGGCCGGTGGCAGGAGCACCACCGGGCGGAGAAGATGCGCGTGCTGCGGATGGAGTTCAGGACGTTCGTGAACGCCTTCGTGACGATCCCGTGTCAGGTGCTCCAGACCAGCCGTCGCGTGGTGTTGCGACTGCTGGGCTGGAACCCGTACCTGATGACGTTCTTCCGCCTGGTGACACGGCTGCGTCAGTGAAGGTTCGTCATCGAAGTCGGGATCCGGATGTCCCGATCCGTGCGCACGCCGAGAGCGACACGCAGGAAGGAGAAGCGGGCGGATGACGTGAGAATCGCGTGGCGAGGCGGAACCAAGAGGGCTCCGCACGGTGAGGGTGTCGCTTCATCGAAGCGCGATCGACTCCGCAACAGACGGCCCAGGTCTCGCTTGTTTAAGGACTAGTTCCAGGCGACGTTGGCGAAGAACAGGGCGACGTGCATCGCCTCCGTCGAGTGATCGGCGTCGGGATTCAGGAGCAGGCGTTCCGCCATCTCCTTCATGATCTCGGACATCTTGCGCGGGTGGTGTGGCATCACGTCACCTTCCTCATCGCCTTCGTCGCCATCTTTGGATCGAACTCGTCCGGGTCGAACCGGCCCCCGATCCAGGCCAGCATGTTCGCGTGTTCGTCGTGCTCGGGGGGTACTCGACTCATTCCGCCGCCCCGCTGCCCTCGACGAAGGTGTGGTCCACGGTCGCCAACACCCGGCACCGGACGGCCCGGCCGCGGATGCGTCCCGGAGCGAACCGGAGCCGCGCGAGCAGCGGCGGGTAGGTGCCCCACTCCCCGCCCGAGTAGACCCCGCTCCCGTTGGCCACGGCCGAGGTCACCGCCCCCGCCTCGTCCACCATCAGGAAGTACGCGATGCCGTCCTTGAACGTGTTCCAGTCCTCGTAGTCACTCCTCGTCGCGCCCGCGAGGTTCCGCTCGTACACCTCCCGCAGGAACCCGGGCACGCGCAGGTCCGCGCGGACGGCGTCCAGGTTGGGCGGTCGGGGGTGCTCGTCGACGGGGATGTGCCCCCAGGCGGCGTACAGTTCCGCGTCCGCCCGCGTGTCGAGTACTACGGCCGGGACCGGCCGGTCGAACTTCGGGTACGACCGGGGCTCGCCCGGCTTTCCACGGGCGTGGACCGTCACCGACCGGACCCGGCCGTTGTCCCAGTACGTCGTCGCCTCCCCGTCCTGGACCCCGTTCCGGTAGGCCGACACGCCCCAGAGCCGGCCGTTGTGGAAGGTGGTCACCCGGCCGTGCTTCCGCCCGCCCTTCAGCTCCGCCTCGGTGGTGAAGCTGTGCTCGATGTAGACGTCGTACCCCCAGTTGATGCTCCGGCCGTCCTCCCGGAACGTGCCCGTCCCGTTCTTCACGACCTGCCGGCGGCCGTCGTCCCAGGCGTTGCGGACGACCGGCAGCCCGGCCGCGTCGTGGTCGGCCTCCAGCCGCGGTGCCCCGTCGTCGAAGAACTTCAACCACGGCCCCCGCGGCTCGGTCCCGGCGACCGCCAACTCCTCGGCCAGATGCCCGTTCTCGTGGTACAGCCGCACCGGCTCGACGACGTAACCGTCTTTGTCCCTCACGTACCGCTTGTGGAGCCGGCCGCTCGGGTAGAACCACTCGACGACGGTCAGCCCGCCCCGCTTGGCCTGCTTCCGCATGGGCTGGCCGGACGGCCAGAAGTCGCCGCTGACCTTGCCGGACTTGTAGAATCGGGCCTGGCGGACGGTCCCGTCCTCGAAGAACTCGCGGTACGCCCCGTGCGGCCGGCCGGCCTTCACCTCCAGGTACTCCCGCACGCCCCCGTCCGTCCCGCGGATCTCGACCGCTCCGGTGAAGTGGGGGTCGATGGGTTCCCCGGTCTCGTCCGCCGCCAGCTCGCCGATGTGGGAGCGGACCCAATCCTCGACCGCCCGGTTGACCCGGGAGACCACTCCCTTGAAGGCCCGGTCGAGACCGTCGAACTCGGTGATGCTGCCGAACAGCCCGTCCCACGGGTTCGCCACGTCGAACGCCTTGCGGTGCCGGCGGTAGACGGCGGCCGCGTCCCGCACCGCCGCCGCGGCCTTCGGGTCGCCGAGGTCGGCCAGCAGGTCGGCCAGCGGGGTCAGCCCGTCCTCGCCGCGGTGGTTGTAGAAGAACTGGGTGAACCCGCCGTTGGGCACGTCGGCCTGCATCCGCCCCCACGCGGCCACGGCCCGCTGGGTCGGGCCGAGCCTCGTTGACGGACGTCGGCTGGCCGCGGCCGCGAAGGCGTCACCGAGCGCGGCGGCGAGATCGCCGCCGGTACTGAGGAAGAAGCTCACCCGGCTGATCCGCGGGAGGCGGGCTGGACTGGGCATTCGACGGGCTCGGAAAGCGTGGGGGGCTGCGCCGACCGGACGCGTTACTGCCGCCGCCCGGTCGGTCGGGACGGCTCGGAATCCGCCACGGTCCGCACGGGAGGCGGCGACGGCGCACCACCGCCCCAGACCCGGACTGGCGTACTGTCCCGGTCGCCCTCCCAGAGGAGGGTGGTGCAGGTCCGCAGGAGGAGGTTCTTCCACAGCAGGGCGTTGGCAAACGTCTCCTCGTCCGGGCTGAACAGCTCGAACACGCTCCGCGCCGCCACCAGCACCATCTTCCGCTTCGCCCGGCTGACCGCCACCGTCAGCCGCCGCGGGTCGAGCAGGAACCCGGCCGCCGCCAGCAGGTAGCCGCGGTCGCTCTCGGTCGCGCTCACCACGACGACCGTCCGCTCCCCGCCCTGGAACCGCTCGACCGTGTCCACCGCCGACCGGGCCGGCAGCCCGGTCGCCGGGTCGACCACGCTCAGCTCCGGGAACGCCTGCTGCAACGCCGCCCGCTGCGCCCGGTGCGGGACCACCACCCCCAGCCCGTCGACCGGGTCCAGCCCGTGCCCGGCCGGGTCGACCAGGGCCGTCAGCACCGGGCCGACCAGGGCCTGCTCGAACGGGTTGCGGACCTGGCTCCCGCACTCGTCGTGGACGACTACGACCAGCGGGTACGCCGGGTCCAGCACCGCCGCCGTGAAGGGGTCCGCGTGCGGCCAGGCCGGGAGCAGGTCGGTCTTCTTCGAGTGGTAGGCGATCCCGTCGTGTCGGTAGACCTCCTGGCGCAGAAACTCGGCCATCGCCGCGTGCAGCCGGAAGCTCTCGGCGAACCGGATCACCGGCGGGGGCGGGGCCTGCGCCAGCAGCGTGTCGAACAGGCTCTGGTACACCTGGTACTGGGCGAACGTCCGCCGGGCCTCGGCGTCCCAGTCGTGCTTGACAATCGGCGGCATCTGCCGGTGGTCCCCGACCACCACCACCGGGGCGTCGGCTTTCAGCGGGAGGGCGGCCATGAGGGCCGCGGGCAGGCTCAGCTGGCTCGCCTCGTCGAGCACCAGGAGGTCGCACAGCTCGTGGCCGAACACCCCCTTCGACCACTTCTGCTTGAGCAGCTGGTAGGTGCCGCCGGCGGTCACCCCGATCACCGCCCACTCGTGCCCCTGGATGACGTCCGCGTTGTACTGCTCCTCCGTCGTCTTCTCGGCGTCCTTGGCCAGCGGGATTACCCCGTCCGGGGGCGGGTCGTTCGGGGCCACCCGGTACAGCGGCACGTCCAGCAGCCGGGCGTCGAAGTGCCGGTCGAACAACTTCGGGTCGGCCGCCCGCAGCTCCCGCAGCTTCTCCCGCACGGCCAGGACGTTGGCCACCAGCACGTCGATGGCGGCGTGGGTGTGGCAGGTGAGGAACGCCCGGCACGGCCGGCCGGCCCGCATCGCCCCCTGGAGGCGGGCCAGCACCGCGAACGCGGTGGCGTACGACTTGCCCGTTCCCGGCGGCCCCTGGACGAGCAGGACCGGGGTGGCGGCGTGGCCGCCGATGAACGCCCGCTTGCCCGGCTCGAAGTCGTGCAGCAGGCCCGCGTCCCGGAACGCGTCGAGCCCGGCCAGGAACGCCGCCTGGCCCGGCGACCCGGCCCCGTCCCCGGCCGCCGGCGGGCTCGCCAGCCGGTCATACAGGGCGTTCGGCTGCCCCGCACACAGCCCCTCCACCACCTTCGCGTGCCAGTACCCGGAGATGTCGTTCGGGCACGGGTCGAGGGTGTACGCTGCCCCGGGGACGAGGGGCCGGCTGATCGCCGAGAAGACGAACGGCTTCATGCTGTCGTTGCCGAACCCGTCGGTCAGCTCGACCTCGGCGACGGCCTCCTCGGCCCGGCCGGCGGCGTCGGCCCGGGTCACCACCACCCGCCGGAACACCGCCCGGGTGCCGTAGAGCATCTGCTTCGGGGTCGGGGTGAACTCGGTCTGTTGGTCCGCCGGGAGCCGCTCGTCGACCGTCCACCGCGGGTAGACGACGACCCGCTCACCGTCCCGCAGGGTGGACAGGAGGAGGGCCTCGGGGAGGTCGCAGTCGACCCCGGCGGCCTCCACCCGGAGCCGGACCCGGAGCCCGTCGGCCGACCACTTGCACTCGGCCGACTGCTCCTTGTTGAGCCGGAATTGTTTGCCGGGGTTGGCGGCCTTGAACGCCGCCGCATACCCCTCCCGCTTGAGCCGCCGCCGCTCGTTCTCCCGGTTCCGCTCGGCGACGCCGGGCTCCTGGTCGGCCTCGACGTACCGGACCAGGAGGCACTCGCCCATGAGCACCCGCCGCTCCGGCTGGGCGTGCCGGGTCGCCTTCCAGTCGGCGAGCGCGACCAGCCGCTCGATGGTGACGAACTCGTCCAGGGCGTGGGCCAGGTCGCGGGCCTTGTCCTCGTAGGCCGCCACGTCCGGCAGGACGAACGGCGTCTTGGCCGTGTTCGGGTTCCCGGCGACCGACCCGGCGACGTGCGCGATCGCCTCCAGCCGCTGTGCCTGGAACGCGGTCACAAGATCCACCGTGGCCCCGCGGAAGTCGGCGAACTCGTCCCCCCGGCCGGCGGCCGGCTGCGGGAGCTGCCCCCAGGCGGCGTAGGCGTACTCCAGCGGGACCGAGCTGGCGAACCGGGACCGGCGGGTGTACCACTCGGCCTGCCCGTCCACGTCGACCTTGCCCAGGTAGTCGAACAGCCGGGCCTTGAAGCGGTCCCGGAAGGGGTGGGGCGTGTTCCAGTCGAACTTCAGGTAGGCGGCCAGGGACTGGAGGGACTGGCAGGTCATCGGGAAGTTCTTGAACGCCCGGACCTCGTCGGCCAGGTAGCTGGCGATCGGGGAGTCGAAGGCCGCGAGCTGGGTCAGGAAGTCGTACAGCGGCGGCGTGGTCCCGAGGATCGCGGGGAAGTTGCGGGCCAGCCCGTCCAGGAGCAGCCGCTGCTCGTGCCGGTCGAAGAAGACGACGTGGACCGGGGCGGCCTTCTTCTCGGCCGCCGGGTCGGACGGGGCGGCCAGCTCGACCACCGCGTCGAGGAGCCCGCGGGTCCAGCCGACGAACAGGTCGCGCTCGGCGGCGGCCGAATCGGGCGGGCCGGCGGTCATCCTGACCACCGTGCGGCGGCGAACCGGGGCGCCGTTCTCGCACGCCACGACCCGCGCACCGAGCAGGTACACCCGGCCTTCGAGGTAGTCGAACTGGGCGTCGACGTACACCCACACGAGGTTCGGGTTCAGGTCCGGGCGGGCCACCGGCAGCGAACTGTTCCCCTTGTCCGGGATGAACGGCAGGGCCACTGTGCCGTCCTTCTTCGTGGAGCGGCGGAACTGTTTGGCCCGGTGGACCAGCTCGTCGAGCCGCGGGCCGACCGGCCAGGTGGCGGCCAGCTTCTTGACCAGTGCTTCGCGGCCCGGGGAGGGGACCAGATCAGTGGTCGTTTCACCTGCCCCGACCGGGGCGAACTCCTTGAGCCCCGCCAGCTCGCGGACCGTCGTCACCCCGGCCCGCCGGAGGGCGTCCTTCTCGGTGCCGCTCAGGTACGGCAGGAGGGACAGGTCTTCCCGCTCCGCGCTCCACTTCATGCAGAACTCGGTGTACAGGCACCCGTCGCACTTGAACGACAGCGAGTACGGCAGGTCGTCGAACGGGGTGCCGGCGACCCGGCGGGCGGCCGAGGTGGGGCCGAGGACGAGGTCGCGGGCCGACTGGGCGTACGCCTCGGAGTCGGCGACCAGTTCCAGCAGGTAGTCGCCGAGCCCGAACTCGGTCTTCGCGGCGTCCCGGAGCGGGGCCGCGGCGGCCTCTTCCTCCGGCGTCGGGTCGACCGGTGTGCGGAACAGGATGCCGGTCCGGGTCGCGGCGTGGGCCACCCCCTCGGTGGCGAGGAGGGCTTCCAGCATGAGGCGGTAGAAGGTGACCTGGAGGCGGTGCTCGACCTTGGCCGCGGCGGTCGCCTTCATATCGGCAATAAGGGGGTAGAGGGTGCCGTCGGCCGCCCGCTCCAGCTTGAGCAGGTCGACGTCGCCGCGGAGCCGCCACCCGTGCAGCTCGACGTCCAGGCGGACCTGGAACAGGAGCACCGTCTGCCCGGGTGCGAGCGTGCGGGCCTCGGCGGCGACCTGCGCGTTGTTCGGCGGGCGGGCGTGGGAGCCGCCGGCCAGGGCCGCGTAGTCGACCGCCCGGAACCGGGCCGCGAGGTCGGCCGCGACCGCGTCCTCGAAGGACTTGCCGGAGAGGGACAGGAGCGGGGTGATCCGCTGGGGGGCAACCCCGTACGGCTCCATGAACTCCTGCCCGGCCCGGTCCGCGAGGCGGAAGCGGAGATACCGCTCGCATTGCTCCAGCCGGACGAACTGGGTCACGTCCGTCGGGGTCAGGCGCAGGGGCTGCAATTTGGAGAGCACGGGCAGTGAAACGGACGCGCTCATCAGCCCTCACTCGTCATCGAGCCGGAACCGATACAGCCAGATCACGCCCAAATGAACATCCTGCCAACCTATGCAGCATCCGGCCTGCTTGCTACAGTAACACACCGCCTCCGCTTCAACCTCCCGGTCTACGTCACAGATCCAGAGCCCGGACTCCGGGATGACGGAAATCGACACGCAGGTGATTCGCCGTGGGTACGACGCCGCCCGCTACACCCAGTAACACTGCCGGAAAAGATCATCTGAAGTCCCCCAACTTCCAATTCCTGACGGATCACCACACGCTGTTGGTGCACTTCGCGGCCCTGGCCGAGCGATACCTGTTCGACGACCCCAGCACCGCCCTCTTCAAGCTGCGGCAGTTCGCCGAACTCCTCGCCCGGCAAGCCTGCGCCCACGTCGGGATCGCCACCTTGCCGGCCGACGACCAGGTCGCGGTGCTGAACCTGCTGCGCGACCGCCGGGTCGCGGCGGCCGACACCCTCGACCTGTTCCACGCCCTGCGGAAGACCGGGAACGCCGCGGTACACGAGGGCGCGGGGACGCAGTCCGACGCCCTCCACCACCTGCGGATGGCCCGGCAGCTGGCGATCTGGTTCGACCGCTCGTTCGGGAACTCGAAGCAGCCGTACGGCCCGTTCGTCCCGCCCCCGAACCCGGCCGCCGCCACCGCCGCCCTGGTCGCCGAACTCGACCGGCTCCGCACCGAAGCCCTCGCGCAAACCGAGGCGGTCGAGAAGCTCAAGCTCACCGCGGCCGGGGAGGCGGAGCGCAGGCGGGACGCCGAGGCCGCCGCCGCAACCGCGTACTCCGAGTTGCAGGTGGCCCTGGAACTCGCGGGAGAAAGCTCGTCGCTCCTGGAGGCCGAGCGCAAGGCGTTCGACCAGCAGCTGGCCGCGGTGCAGGCCGCCGTCGCCGTGAGGCCGTCGGCCGAGGTGGAAGCGGTCCTCGAACGCACGCGCAAGGCTGCTGCGTTGGTCGAGCTGGACGAGGTGGCCACCAGGCGGAAGATCGACCAGCAACTCCGCGAGGCCGGGTGGGAGGCCGATACCGAGACGATCCGGCACTCACTCGGCGTTCGCCCCCAGAAAAACAAGAACCTCGCCATCGCCGAGTGGCCAACGGCCGAAGGCCCGGCGGATTACGTCCTGTTCGTCGGGCTGAAGCCGGTGGCGGCGGTCGAGGCGAAGAAGGTGAACGTGGATGTCGCCGGCAAGGTCGGCCAGGCCAAGCGGTACAGCCGCGGCCTCCAGGTCGATACAACACTGACCGCCCCCGGCGGCCCGTGGGACGGGCACAACCTGCCGTTCTGCTTCTCAACCAACGGCCGCCCCTACTTGCGCCAGCTCGAAACCAAGTCGGGCATTTGGTTCTGCGACGTGCGCAAGCCGACCAACCTGTCGCGGGCGTTGGAGGGGTGGTACACGCCCGCCGGGCTCGACGCCCTCCTCGCGTCGGACGCCGGGGCGGCGCAGGGCAAGCTCGCGGCCGAGCCGACCGACTACCTGCCGCTCCGCGACTACCAGTTGGCCGCCGTGCGGTCGGTGGAGGACGCGCTCGCCGCGGGCCGGCGGTCGATGCTGGTGGCGATGGCGACCGGGACCGGCAAGACGGTCACCTGCCTCGGCATGATCTACCGCCTGCTGAAGGCGGGCCGGTTCCGCCGGGTGCTGTTCCTGGTGGACCGCACCTCGCTCGAAACGCAGGCGTTCGAGAAGTTCGAGGCGATCAAGCTCGAAGGGCTGCGGCCGATCACCGAGATCTACGACGTGAAGCGGCTCGGCGACCTCGTGCCGGACCCGAACACCCGGCTCCACTTCGGCACCGTGCAGGGGATGGTGAAGCGCATCCTGTACGCCGCCGACCCGGCCGAGGTGCCTCCGGTCGACGCGTACGACTGCGTCGTCGTGGACGAGTGCCACCGCGGGTACACGATCGACCGCGAGCTGTCGGACTCGGAACTCACGTTCCGCGACGAGGCCGACTACGTCTCGAAGTACCGCCGGGTGCTCGACCACTTCGACGCCGTGAAGATCGGGCTGACCGCCACCCCGGCCCAGCACACGGAAGAGATCTTCGGCCCGCCGGTCGCCCAGTACAGCTACCGGCAGGCCGTAATCGACGGCTGGTTGGTGGACCACGAGCCGCCGCTCCAGATCGTCACGAAGCTCGGCCGCGACGGGATCAACTGGGCCACCGGCGAGGTCGTCGAGTACATCGTCCCCCGCCGCGACCCGGCCGAGATTCTCAAGGAGGCCGCCCCCGACGCAGTCAACATCGAGATCGACGACTTCCACCGGAAGGTCATCACCGAGAACTACAACCGGGTCGTCTGTGCGGTCCTCGCCGCCCACATCGACCCGTCGCTGCCGGGCAAGACGATCGTCTTCTGCGTCAACGACGCCCACGCCGACCTGGTCGTCACGCTCCTGAAGAAGGCGTTCGAGGCCCAGTACGGGGAGGTTGAGGACGACGCGGTAATGAAGCTCACCGGCAAGGCCGACAAGCCGATGAAGCTGATCAAGCGGTTCCAGAACGAGCGGCTGCCGAACGTGGCCGTCACCGTGGACCTGATCACCACCGGCACCGACGTGCCGGCCGTGACGAACCTCGTGTTCCTGCGCCGGGTGCGGAGCCGCATCCTGTACGAGCAGATGCTCGGCCGCGGCACGCGGCTCTGCGAGAACCTGTTCGGCCCCAAGGAAGACAAGTCGTCGTTCCGCGTGTACGACGCGGTCAACCTGTACGCCGCGTTGCTCCCGCACTCCGAGATGCGGCCCGTCGTCACGCGGCCGAAGCTGCCCTTCGTCCAGCTCGCCGCCGAGTTGCACGCGTTGACCGACGCCGACGCCCGTGCCGAGGTTCACGACCAGTTCCTGGCCAAGCTGCGGGCGAAGCGGCGGGTGCTGGAGTCGAACGAGGTCAACTTCGAGGGGTGCCAGAAGCTCACCGGGATGGCCCCGTGCGACTTCGTCACGCACATGGCGACGCTCACACCGGAGGAGACCCGCGACTGGTTCCAGGCGCACCCCAAGGTGCCGGAGTTCCTCGACCTCGCCCGGCTCGAGGCCGACCGCGTCTTCATCTCGTCCCACGCCGACGAGGTGGTGCGGGTCGAGCACGGGTACGGGGCCGGCGGCCAGAAGCCGGGCGACTACCTCGAATCCTTCCGCACGTTCGTGGCCGCCAACCGCGACGCCATCGCCACGCTGAAGCTGGTGACCCAGCGGCCCCGCGACCTGACGCGACAGGCCCTTAAGGAACTGAAGGTCGCGTTGCAGGAGGCCGGGTTCACCGAGACCCACCTCCAAACCGCCTGGCGGGAGACGCGGAACGAGGACATCGCCGCGACCATCATCGGCTACGTTCGGCACGTGATGACTGGGGAAGCACTTCGCCCGTACAAAGAGCGGGTTGCCGCCGCGATGAAGACGGTCCTCGCCGCCCGCCCGTGGACCCCGCCGCAGCGGAAGTGGCTGGAGCGGATCGGCAAGCAGCTCGAAACCGAAACGGTCGTGGACCGCCAGGCGTTCGACCACGGCCAGTTCCAGGCTGAGGGCGGGTTCAACCGGCTCAACAAGGTGTTCAACGGCGAACTGGAGTCGATCCTCGGGGAGATCGTCGAAGCCATCTGGCCAGTGGCGGCGTAGCTCAAGTAATGGACTCTTATGCTGAATCGACAGAAGATGATCGTCGAGATGCTCCGTCAAGCCGGTCGCCCCGTGACGAAGCTGGAACTCGTGAAATGGGCGTTCGTACTGTCTCGGGAAACTCCCGCCCGCGGGGGGGCCTCGTTTTACGAATTTCTGCCCTATCACTTTGGCCCTTACTCGTTTTCGCTCCAGCGGGAGCTCGACACACTCGTTGCTGAAGGCGTAATCGCTGCGACCGAAAAGACCTGGGCGTGCGAAGATCAACGACACCGCACCGACTTGCCACAAGCCATCAAAAACGACATCCGCTACATCGTTGGTCGGTTTCAGAACTGGTCGTCCGGCGAAGTCATCGACTACGTCTACCGCACGTACCCTGCCTACACCGTGAACAGCAAGCGTGAAAGACTCGCCGAGCGAAAAGTCGCCGTACCCGCGGTATACACCGCCGGCTATGAAGGATTGCAGATCGACGGGTTCTTGGATCTCCTCGTTCAGTCGGGTATTCGCCGCCTCATCGACGTACGCAACAATCCGGTGGCGCGGCGCTTTGGGTTCCATAAGTCGACGCTGGACCGACTCTGTGGCCATCTGGGCATCGAGTACGTCCACATCCCCGAGCTAGGAATCGTCTCCGAGGAGCGGAGAAATCTTAACACGATGTCCGAGTTTGATCAGCTATTCGATGTCTACGAGCGAACGATTTTGACGACTCAACGCCTGGCAGTGGAGCGTGTCGGCGAACTGATGACCGGAACTGCAAGCGTGTTGGTTTGCATGGAAGCAGAAGCATGCCGTTGTCACCGAAGCCGTCTAGGAGCCGAGGTGTCACGCCGCACGAAACTGCCCATCAAGCACCTGCGGGGCACACGATGAACATCAAGGTGCCTCCTGGCCCGGTAAGAACGCGCGTGCTCGTCACCGTGATGACCTACCCGCACCCTTCCCTGAAGTACCAGGAACTGGTCTGCACGGCCGGGATCACGGAAGCAGGGGAATGGGTTCGTTTGTACCCGATCGATTATCGCTACCGTTCAGTGAATCAGCGCTTTCGCAAGTACCAGTGGATCGACGTCGACCTCTGGCCTAACGGTGAAGGGAACGACAACCGGAAAGAAAGCCGACGCCCGGAACTCGATTCCATTGCCGTCGTGAGCGAACCGTTACCGACCGCCAACGGTTGGGCGGCCCGTCGCGCCATCATTGACGCTATGCCCCATCACACGCACAAACAACTCGCGGCGCGTTTCGACTCCGACAAGACTTCGCTCGGTATTCTTCGACCGACGAAAATCCACGATCTCGAAATCCGTCCAGCCGACCGCGATTGGAAGCCGGAATGGCAGCAGCTATTCTCACAGCTAACGCTGTTCGGCCCCCCTCAGAAGCCGCTTCGCAAATTGCCGTACACGTTCCACTACAAGTTCGAGTGTGACGACGATACTAAGCCGCATTACGCGATGTGCGAAGACTGGGAACTCGGAGTGCTCTTCCTCAATGAAGTGGCCCGGCTCGGGTCCGAGGAAGCCGCCGCCGAGAGTGTGAAGAAAAAGTTCCTTGGCGAACTTTGCTCCCCAGCGAAGGACACCCGATTCTTCATGGGCACTTTCTTCCCCTACAACACTTGGCTTGTGCTGGGTGTTTTTTGGCCACCGAGAGAAGCCAAACCGTCCGCCAAGAAGGATGTGTCTCTGTTTGACGAGATCGACGAAGCGACATGACCACTCAAGACATCGTCGCCAAGCTGTGGAACCTGTGCAACATCCTCCGGGATGACGGGGTCCACTACTCCCACTACGTCACCGAATTAACGTACTTGCTCTTCCTGAAGATGCTCAAGGAGACGGGGCAGGAGTCGCTCCTGCCGGCCGGCTACCGCTGGGACGACCTCAAGGGCAAGGACGGCATCGAGCAGTTCAACTTCTACCGCTCGCTCCTGGTCCACCTCGGCAACGAGGGCCGCGGGCGGGTGCAGGAGGTGTTCGCCAACTCGTCCACGCACCTGCGGCAGCCGAAGGATCTCGCCAAGCTCGTCACCGACCTCGACGGCCTCGACTGGTACGACGCGAAGTCCGACCCGGACGGGCTCGGCAAGCTGTACGAGGGACTGCTGGAGAAGAACGCCGCCGAGAAGAAGAGCGGAGCCGGGCAGTATTTCACGCCCCGGCCGCTCATCCAGTGTATCGTTGAGTTGGTGAAGCCGAAGGCGGGCGAGGTGGTCCAAGACCCGGCCGCGGGCACCGGCGGGTTCCTCATCGCCGCCCACGAGTACGTCAAGAAGCACACCGGCGACCTCTTCGACCTGAGCGAGAAGCAGGCGAACTTCCAGCGCAAGCAAGCCTACGTCGGCCTCGAACTGGTGCAGGAGACGCACCGCCTGCTGCTGATGAACGCGATGCTGCACGGCATCGAGAGCCCGATCACGCTCGGCGACGCCCTCGGCGACGCCGGGGCCAAGCTCCCCCGGGCCGATGTCATCCTGACCAACCCGCCGTTTGGCACCAAGAAGGGCGGCGGGCTGCCCACGCGGCCCGACCTCACCTACGCCACCAGCAACAAGCAGCTCGCCTTCCTCCAGCACATCTACCGCAACCTGAAGCCCGGCGGGCGGGCCGCGGTGGTGCTGCCGGATAACGTGCTGTTCGAGGACGGCACCGGCGTCGAGGTCCGCCGCGATCTCATGAACAAGTGCGACCTGCACACCGTCCTGCGGCTGCCGACCGGCATCTTCTACGCCCAGGGGGTGAAAACGAACGTCCTGTTCTTCCGCAAGGGCGAGACGAAGGACACGGGCAACACGAAGGCCGTGTGGGTGTTCGACCTGCGGACCAACATGCCGCAGTTCGGCAAGCGGACGCCGCTGACGCCGGCCACATTCAAGGACTTCGAGCACGCATTCGGCACCGACCCGCACGGCCAGAGCAGGCGGAAGGACCAGGGCGAGGAGGGGCGGTTCCGCAAGTTCACCCGCGAGCAGATCGCTGCCCGCTCCGACAACCTCGACATCACCTGGCTGCGGGACGAGAACGCCACCAATGCCGCCGACCTGCCCCCGCCGGACGAGATCGCCGCCCGCATCACCGCAAGGCTGAAGACGGCGTTGCAGGAGATGGACAAGCTCACCGCCGCGGTCGGGGGTGAGGCATGACCGACGCGGAAGACTTGCCCGACGGCTGGGCGGTGGCGACGCTCGGCGAGATCGGCTTCGGGAAGTCACAGCCAATCGACCCCGCGAAGGAACCAGAGGTTCTGTTTGAACTCTGGAGCGTGCCTTCGTTCGCCTCTGGAGAGCCAGAAGCCCGGTACGGCCGTGAAATCGAGTCAGGCAAACAACGGGTCCAGCCTGGAGACGTGTTGCTTTGCAAAATCAACCCGCGAATCAACCGTGTCTGGATTGTCGGCCCCTACCGAGGGAACCCTCAGATCGCATCAACCGAATGGATGGTGATTCGCACCCAGCATCTCGATAGCAGGTTCCTCGTTCACCAACTCCGCGAATGCTCATTCCGTGAGCGGTTGCTTGAGAACGTATCGGGGGTCGGTGGTTCACTCATGCGGGCACGTCCAGAGGGCGTCCGAGAACTGGAGGCCATGATTCCTCCGCTCGCGGAGCAACGGCGGATCGTGGCGAAGGTCGAGGAGTTGACGGCCCGGAGTCGGGCGGCACGGGTGGCACTGGTCGAGGTGCCGACGCTGTTGGAGCAGTTCCGACAGAGTGTGCTGGCGTCCGCGTTCCGCGGCGACCTCACCACCGACTGGCGGGCCAAGCACCCACACACCGAACCCGCCTCCGAATTCCTGGCCCGCATCCGCACCGAACGCCGCAAACAATGGGAAGCCAAATACCCGAAGAAGAAGTACGTCGAACCCGACCCGGTTGATGACGCCGACCTGCCGGAGCTACCGGAGGGCTGGTGCTGGGCGACAATCGAAGAACTTAACGATCCTTGCCGCCCGATCTCGTACGGCATCTTGAAACCCGGAGACTACGAATCAAACGGAATCGCCATGTTGCGAATCACCGATATGGTCTCAGGAGAAATTAATGACGAGCGTGTCCATCGAGTTTCTCAGGAACTCTCAGATCAGTACTCTCGAACATTGCTGTGTGGCGGCGAGTTACTGGTATCCCTCGTAGGGACTATTGGAGTGGTTGCCAGTGTTCCGAACTCCTGCCGCGGCTTCAATATTCACCGGAATTTGGGCCTGATCGCGGTATTGAGTCATGCTTCATGTGACTGGATCAAATACTATTTGCGATCCCCGAATGGCAGAAAGCAAATCAGCGAATGTACTACCGGAGGTAACCAACCACTTTTCAATCTGGGTGATCTAAGGCTAGTTGCAGTTCCAGTTGCACCACAAGTTGAGCAAGCCCTGATAATCGAACGCATTTCTCACGAATTGAATGTTACCAAAGCTACCGATCTCATATTACGGGAAATCAGTACGGGACTCGGCCAACTCGATCAATCCATCCTGGCCAAGGCGTTCCGCGGGGAGTTGGTGCCGCAAGACCCGGACGACGAGCCGGCCACTTTGCTGCTGGAACGCCTCCGCACCAGCCAGGCCGAGGCGAGCATGAACGGCACGGGCAAACGCACCCGCCGCAAACAATCGACCCAAGAGTGATCAAACCTGCCCTGTGTGATGGAGAGCACCCGTGAGCACCATTCCCCTCTCCCCCTCGTCTGGTCCACTCGCGTTCGAGCCGGGGGCCACCGACTTCAACGAAATCTGCACGTTCACGGCACTCCGAGAGAGCAACGGGAGGCGGGTGCTCCGTGCCTTCACCGTGACCGGCGACGCCACCCCCGTTCGCCCGAACGTCGATGCCCTGGGCCTGGGCCTCTGCCTGGAGATCGCACTCGGTGCGAGCGGCAGCCATAAGGTCACGTATTACCGCGTGGGCGGCGAGCCGATCCGGTTCATCTTCGAGTCGCGGTTGCCGGTTCCCAATCCGCCCGAACCGTGGCCCAACACGTTGCCTGCGGGTGAAAGCTGGCCCGTGACCTGGTATCGCTGCCGAGTTCTACCGGACACGATCGACATCACCGTCGCGGGGAAGAATTTCGTCTTCGGTGTGACCCGCAGCGAGAATTGGGCCGAAGTTGCCCACCTCATCACCGCCCTGACCGCCGGCAGCCCCGACAAGGCCGCCGTCGAGTGCGACCCGGCCACCGGGCACCCGCATCTGAGAATCAGTCGGGCCGTCTCCTGAGGGCTGAACTGCCGATGAACGCCCACCAACTCAACGCGATCCTCGACCTCGCCTCGGGTCTGATTCGGCGGTCGAGCGAAGCCGATTCGCCCCTCAAGCCGACGGACTTCTACTGCGAAGGGTGGCTGACCGCCCTGACCGCCCTGATTGTCACCGTCGAAGAACTGACCAGCCGGAGGTAGGTATGCGCGGTCACGTGTTCATCGTCCGCGGCGACCTCCGCAAACTCGCCTGCGACGCCTGGCTCATCCCGACCAGCGGCCGCGCCCGGCCCGGGAGCGAGTGGTTCCTGCCCGGGTACGACGGCCCCCGGCAGGGTGAGCCGTTCGCCGACGGCGGGCCGCGGGTCAAGCCGCTCCTCGACCCCGCCCCGGGCCGCCCCCGGCCGTGGCTCGGGCGGATCGGCAGTCACGGCCGGCCGGTGTCCTGGTACGCCGACGGGGCGCCCTGCGCGGCGAGCTGGCCCTGTTTCTCGGGGCCGGGGTGAGCATGGCCGCCGGGCTCCGGAGCTGGGGCGGGCTGCTCGACGAGATCGCCCTGCGGGCCGGGATGACGGTCGACGAGCGGGACGGGCTGAAGGAGCTGCGGAACGTCCTCGACCAGGCGACGGTGGTCGAGCGGCGGCTGACGGAACGGGGCGACTCCATCGGCCGGGCGGTCGCCGGCGGGCGGACAGGGGTGTCGCCAAAAGCGAGAGTCGGGACGCACTGAGGACACGGTGACGGATCTGACCGTACCCAGTTCTCGGGGCGGTTGGCGACGTCAGCCTCTCATCGGAGGGGGATGAGGTAGAATGACGGAACACACTCCGCACGCCTTGAGGCGTTCCATGCGTCGGTCCGCCGCCCTCTTGTTGTTGCTGGCGATTCCGACGCAGGGTGTGGCGCAGCCGACCCCGGTCGATTTCGGCCGCGACGTGCTGCCAATTCTGTCGGACGCTTGCTTCGCGTGCCACGGGCCGGACCCGACGGCCCGCAAGTCCCGGCTCCGGCTCGACGACAAGGACAGCCCGTTCGCCCGCGGCGTGATCGTGCCCGGGAAGGCCGCCGAGAGCGACCTGATTGCCCGCCTCACCGACCCCGATCCCGAACACGTCATGCCGCCTCCGAGCGTCAAGCGGCCGCTCACCGCGCGGCAGATCGACACGCTCACCCGCTGGGTAAACCAGGGCGCCAAGTGGGGCACGCACTGGGCGTTCGAGCGGCCGAAGGCCGCCGCCCCGCCCGGTGGGGGGCAGCCGATCGACGCCTTCATCCGCGCCCGACTCGACCGCGACGGGCTGAAGCCGGCGCCGCCCGCCGACAAGGAACGGCTCCTCCGCCGCGTTACGTTCGACATCACCGGCCTGCCGCCGACGCCGGGCGAGATGGATTCGTTCCTCGCGGACGCCGCCCCCGACGCCTACGAGAAGGTGCTCGACCGGCTGCTCGCGTCGCCGCGGTACGGCGAGCGGATGGCGGCGGAGTGGCTCGACGTGGCCCGGTTCGCCGACACCCACGGCTACCAGATGGACCGCTACCGGGCCGTCTGGCCGTACCGCGATTGGGTCATCGCCGCGTTCAACCGGAACCTCCGGTTCGACCAGTTCGTGACGTGGCAACTCGCCGGCGACTTGCTCCCAACCGCGACGCGGGAACAGCGTCTCGCCACCGCGTTCAACCGGCTCCACATGCAGAACGAGGAGGGCGGGGTCGTCGAGGAGGAGTTCCGCGTAGCCTACGTGGTGGACCGGGTGAACACGTTCGGCACCGCCTTCCTCGGGCTGACGTTCGAGTGCTGCCGGTGCCACGACCACAAGTACGACCCGATCTCGATGCGCGACTTCTACTCGCTGTTCGCGTTCTTCCAGAACATCGACGAGAGCGGGCAGACGAGCTACTTCACCGCCGCGACGCCGGTCCCGGCGCTGCTCCTCACGACCGACGCGCAGGACAAGCAGCACGCCGCGCTGCGGGCCACGGTCGCCGAAAAGGAAACGGCGCTCGCGGCGCTGGCCGAAGCCCCGAAAGCGGATTTCGCGGCGTGGAAGCGGCCGGCAAAGCTCGACGTGCCGGGGCTCGTTGCGGCGTACTCGTTCGACGAGCTCACGGGCAACAAGTTGACGAACGCCGCCGACGCGACGAAGCCCGGGAGTGCCCACGAGAAACCGAAGCTCGTCGCCGGCAGGTCGGGGCAAGCGGCGCTGCTCGACGGCGAGAACGGGTTCACGTTCCCCGGCGTCGGCGGGTTCTCGCGCGACGACCCGTTTTCGCTCAGCCTGTTCGTGAAGCCCGCCGACCACGCCCCGCGTGCCGTCGTCGCCCACCAGAGCCGCGCCCCGATCGACGCCGGCAGCCGCGGCTGGGAACTGCTGCTGGAGAACGGCCGCGTCGCCGTCGGGCTGCACCACATGTGGCCGGGCAACTCGCTGAAGGTGCGAACGAAGACCGCCGTGCCCGTCGGCGCGTGGACGCAGGTGGCTGTGACCTACGACGGGTCTGGCCAGGCCCGGGGCGTGCGGGTCTACCTCGACGGCCGACCGGTCGAAGCCGAAGTCGTCCGCGACAAGCTCACCCGGGACATCCTGTACGGCGGTGGCGAACCGCCGCTGACCATCGGCTACCGCTTCCGCGACAACGGCTTCAAGGGCGGGGCAGTGGACGAGTTCCGCGTCTACGACCGCGCCCTGACGCGCGCCGAAGTCGCGTCCGGGTTCGGCCTCGCGGTTTCGGACGAGGTGATGTACGAGTACTACGCCGCGACGCAACACGAGCCGACGCGCGGCGCCACGGACGCCCTCCGCGCCGCCCGCAAGGCGCTGACCGCGTTCGTCACGCCGATCCCCGAGATCATGGTGATGGACGAGCTGCCCGAGCCGAAGCCGGCGTTCCTCCTGAGCCGCGGCGCTTACGACGCCCGCGGCGACCGCGTGACTGCCGACACGCCGAAGGTGCTACCACCGTTCCCGGCCGGCGCCCCGCGGAACCGCCTCGGCCTCGCCCGCTGGCTCACCGACCCCGACCACCCGCTGCTCGCCCGCGTCACGGTCAACCGGGCGTGGCAGATGATGTTCGGCCGCGGGCTCGTCGAGACGGCCGACAACTTCGGCACGCAAGGTTCCCGCCCGACGCACGCCGACCTGCTCGACTGGCTCGCCCGCGACTTCGTCGCGTCCGGGTGGGACCACAAACAGCTACTCCGCACCATCGCCATGTCGGCGACGTACCGACAGAGTTCGCGGGCAACGCCCGACCTGCTCGCCCGCGACCCGCACAACGAACTCCTCGCCCGCGGCCCGGCCCAGCGGCTGAGCGCCGAGATGCTCCGCGACCAGGCGCTCGCGTCCGGCGGCCTGCTGGTCGAGAAGCTGGGCGGCCCGAGCGTTCGGCCGTACCAGCCGGCCGGGCTGTGGGAGCAGCTGGCGATGGGCCGCCCACGCTACGACCAGGGGAAGGGCGACGACCTGTACCGCCGCAGCCTGTACACGTTCTGGAAGCGGACCGTCCCGCCGCCGGCGATGATGACGCTCGACGCCGCCGACCGCAGCAACTGCTCGGTGAAGCGGCAGGCGACTAGCACCCCGCTGCAAGCGCTCGTGCTGCTCAACGACGTGCAGTTCGTCGAAGCGGCGCGACACGTTGGGGAACGAATGTTGCGCGAGGGCGGGGCGACGCCGGCCGAGCGGGCGGCGTGGGGGTTCCGCCTGCTGACCGGCCGCCGCCCGACCGACGCCGAGCGGGCGGTGCTGGCGCGGATGTACGCCGAGCAGAAGGCGGCGTTCGACCGCGACCCGGCCGCCGCCCGCCGGTTGTTGGCGGTCGGCGAGAAGCCCGCTGACAGTGCGTTGTCACCGACCGACCTCGCCGCCGCCGCCTCGGTCGCCAACGCGCTGATGAGTCACGACGAGGCCGTGACGCGCCGATGAAGCCGATTTTTTGACAGGATGAACAGGACAGACAGGATGCAGCCAAGCCCAAAACTGAAACGCCTGTGCCGGCGGGTGCAGACGTGGACTCCCGGGATCGTAAACGACTCGAAGAGCTGAAGTTCTCGGCCGAGGTCATCGCAAAGACCGAGGCCGTGTTGTCCCTGTGGGGCGTAGACGAGCTGTTCGCGCGCTGCACCTACTGCAAGAAGATCTGCTTCAGCCCGTATCTTCCGAAGGGCAAACACATGCGGAAGAAACTGCCAGCAGATCTCTTCCTGAGGCGTGAATTGGTCGGCTTTCGAGACGAGTCAGGTGAAGTGATTTGCTGGCCGTGCGATGAATTCCAGTTCGAGTATGGTTGATTTTTGAATCCTGTCCGTCCTGTTCATCCTGTCAAAAAATGCCTTGATTCCTTGGAGCTGCCGTGTTCTGCCGCAACGTCGATGTCGCCGTGAACCGCCGGGCGCTGTTCGCCCGGTTCGGGCTGGGCCTCGCCGGCGCCGCGCTCACGGATCTGCTCCGCGCCGACGCGCAGGAGCGGAACCCGTTCGCCGGCGTCCTCGACCGCCCGCACCACGCCCCGAAAGCGAAGCGGATCATCTCGCTGTTCATGGCCGGCGGGCCGAGCCAGCTCGACCTGTTCGACCACAAGCCGCTCCTCAACCGGCGCAACGGCGAAGACCTGCCCGACGCCGTGCGGATGGGCCAGCGCGTCACCGGCATGACGGCGAACCAGGCGACGCTGCCGATGGCCGGCTCCGTCTTCAAGTTCGACCGCCACGGCCAGAGCCGCGCTACCGTCAGCGAGTTGCTGCCGTGGACCGCCCGCGTCGCCGACGACCTGTGCTTCGTGAAGTCGGTCCACACCGAGCACATCAACCACGACCCGGCCATCACCTTCTGCCAGACCGGCCACCACCTCGCCGGCCGCCCGAGCATGGGCAGCTGGCTCAGCTACGGCCTCGGCGGGGCGAACCGCAACCTGCCCGCGTTCCTGGTGCTCGTGTCGAAGGACCGCATCGATCAGCCGCTGTACGCCCGCCTGTGGGGCAACGGCTTCCTGCCGAGCGCCCACCAGGGGGTGCAGTTCCGCGCCGGCGGCGCGCCCGTGCTGTACCTCGACAACCCGCCCGGCCTCACCGCCGATGCCCGCCGGCAGGCGTTGAACGGCCTCGCCGAGCTGCACCGCCTCCAGGCCGCCGACCTGGGCGACCCCGAGGTCAACGCCCGCACCGCCCAGTACGAGATGGCGTTCCGGATGCAGACGAGCGTGCCCGAGGTCGCCGACGTAACGCGCGAAACCGCCGAGACGCTGGACCTGTACGGCCCCGAGGTGAAGACGCCGGGCACGTTCGCGGCGAACTGCCTGCTCGCCCGCCGTCTCGCCGAACGCGACGTGCGGTTCGTGCAGCTGTACCACCCCGGGTGGGACCACCACGGCGGCTTGCCCGCCGGTATCCGCCGCCAGTCCGCCGACGTGGACCGGGCGTGCTACGGGCTGCTCACCGACCTGAAGCGGCGCGGCATGTTGAACGACACGCTGGTGGTGTGGGGCGGCGAGTTCGGGCGGACGAACTACAGCCAGGGCAAGCTGACGGCGACCGACTACGGCCGCGACCACCACCCGCGCTGCTTCACCGTCTGGCTCGCCGGCGCCGGGGTGAAGGCCGGCACGACGTTCGGGGCGACCGACGACTTCGGGTACAACGTGGCCGAGCACCCGGTCAGCGTCCACGACCTGCAGGCGACGGTGTTCCACCTGCTCGGCATCGACCACGAGCGGCTGACGTTCCGCCACCAGGGCCGCTACTACCGGTTGACGGACGTCCACGGCGAGGTCGTGAAGCCGATCCTGAGTTGACCCCGGGGGCCGCGTCATGCCGGCCGACCGCGGAAAGCGGCACGCCGCCGCGCACCTCGCCGCGATCCTGACGGTCGTCGCCGTGCTGGTCGCGCACGCCGTCCCGCTCGCCCCGCGGCCCGGCAACGTGCGGCACCTCGTCGCCGCCTACCTCGCCGACGAGGACGCGGCCCGGGAGGCGTACCGCGACGTTCGGTTCACCGCGTCCGGAACGGTGAACTGGTCGCACCGGACCATCGACATCATGTCGCGGCTGTTCAACGACGACGAGGCCGAGCGATCGCCAGACCTCGAACGGGCGGCGCGGGAAGCAACCGTCTACACCACGCTCCCCGGCGGGCACCAGGTACTGGCCGACTTCGACCCGGACCGCCAGGCCGAGGCACTCGCCATCCGGCCCGGCGACCGCGTGACCGTGACCGGCCGGCACACCGGGAGCTGGTTCGGGGGGGGCGGTCTTCCGCGGTAAGTTCGTGTACCTCACGCTCGTCGCGTGCGAGATCGTCCGCCTAGTCGTGACCCATCATCTCACGGCGGTCTCGGGCGGAGGAATGCCTCAGGCAACCGCGCCAGGCACCCCGTAGAGGTTGCCGTCGCTGTCCGCGAGTGACTTGTCGTCGGCCAAGTCGAACACGTCGAACTCTTCGTGAAGATCCAACTCGGGGAGCCACTGGGAAGCCCTGGGGTCCGCTCCGTGATGCTTCGGGGTGGACTGATAGCCGAGTTGGGTGCGGGAGGTCACCTCTTCGTGGACGTAGATCTCTGTCAGGATGGGCATGCCGTTCATCCCCGCAGGGGCGTCGAGGTGACGGGCATTCTACCAGAAACCGGGGCACCCGCCGGTGGTACGGAATCGGCCATTCCGGTACAGAATCCCTAACACTCGGTACACAATCGCGCTAAAATACACCACGTCACGGCCTCGGAGGCGAGGTCCGCACCGCTGGAAAATACGGCATTTCCTAGGAGTTTGTGGGTTACGCAGCCGGGAGACTTCCCGACTGAAAATCGCTAGGTCCCCAGTTCAACCCTGGGACTGCCCACTGTCGGTAAAGCACCTCGGCTGAAGCACTTACGCTTACCCCGGGACGGTCCCGGGCGCGGCCGGAAGCCCTTGGTTTCGTGGTAGTACTACCACGATTCCCTTCCGGAGCCGCGACACATGGCCCGTGGCAAGCAGACCGTCCCCTCGTACCTCCTCCACAAACCGACCGGTCAGGCCCGCGTCCGCATCAACGGCCGCGACGTTTACCTCGGCGTCTACGACTCGCCCGAGAGCCGGGCCGAGTACGCCCGCGTCGTCGCCGAACTGGCCGTCCACCCGACGCCCGCGGACCCCACGCCCCTCACGCCGGGCCGTCACCAGGTGAGCGTCAACGAGTTGCTCCTCGGGTTCTGGGCCTACGCCGACCGCCACTACCGCCGGGCGGACGGCACCCCGACGAACGAGCTCCCCCAGTTCCGCCAGACGTTCCGCCTCGTCCGCGAGTTGTACGGCCACACCCCGGCCCGGGAGTTCGGCCCGCTCGCGCTGAAGGCGGTCCGGCAGAAGATGATCGACACGGGGTGGAACCGGAAGCTCGTCAACCAGCGGGTCGGCCGCGTCCGCCGGGCGTTCCGGTGGGCCGTCGAGAACGAACTCGTCCCGGTCGCCGTCCACCAGGCGCTCAAGACCGTGTCCGGGCTCCAGGCGGGACGGACGGACGCGCGGGAGCCCGACCCCGTCCTCCCCGTGGACGACGAGGCCGTCCGGGCGACGCTGCCGTTCCTGGGGCAGGTGGTGCGGGGGATGGTCGAGGTGCAGTTGTTGACCGGGATGCGGCCGGGCGAGGTGTGCCAGCTCCGGCCGTGCGACATCGACACGGCCACGGACGTGTGGGTGTTCCGCCCCCGGCAGTTCAAGACCCGGCACCGGGGCAAGGCCCGCGCCGTGGCCATCGGGCCGCGGGCGCGGGCGGTCCTGGAGGCCCTGACGCCGGCCGAGCCGACGGCGCACTACTTCGACCCGCGGCGGACGGTCGCGGAGTTCCGCGCGGCGCGGTCGGCCGGCCGCAAAACCCCGCGGTACGCCTCGCACATGGCGCGGAACACAGCCGTGAGGGTGGCGACTCCGAAGCGAGAGCCGGCGGACCGGTACACGGTCAGCAGCTACGGGCACGCGGTCGCCCGCGCGGTCGAGCGGGCGAACCGGCGGCGGGAGCGGCTGGCCGGGGCGGGGAACTTCGATGCGGTGCCGCACTGGCACCCGAACCAACTCCGGCACGCCCACGGGACCGCGGTCCGCCACCGCTTCGGGTTGGAGGCGGCCCAGGTCGCCCTCGGCCACGAGCGGGCGGACGTGACCCAGGTGTACGCCGAGCGGAACCTGACCCTGGCGGTGAGGGTAGCGGCCGAGATCGGGTAGTAGGTCAACGGACGAACTGCGGTGAGGGTCGGTCGAGCTGTAGGCGCCATCAAGGCGCCGCCTTATTGGAGCCTTGATGGCCAGCTCTTCCACCCTACCCTGTACTGAATCGGGCCGATGGCAGATTGACCTCTACAGTGGACCCCATTGTCTAGACCAAAAAGTGGCGATCCTTCGCTACTGTTTCGTCAGGCCGTCTTGGCCCCGACGCCGTACACCTCGGCCGGGGTGCGGTAGTCCAGGGACTGGTGCCGCCGCTCGGTGTTGTAGAACCCGAAGTACGCCCGCAGCCCGCCCTCCAACTCCGGCACCCGCTCGTACCCCTTCAGGTACACGTCCTCGTACTTCACGCTCCGCCACAGCCGCTCGACGAGCACGTTGTCCAGGCACCGCCCCCGACCGTCCATGCTCACCGCCACCCCGGCCCGCTCCAGCCGCCCGGTCCACGCACCGGCCGTGAACTGCACCCCCTGGTCCGTGTTGAACACCTCCGGTCTGCCCCGGCCCAACGCCTCCTCCAGCATCTCCTGGCAGAACGCCCCGTCGAGCGTGTTGGACAGCCGCCAGGCGACCACGTACCGGCTGAACCAGTCGATCGTCGCCGCCAGGTACATGAACCCACCCGGCAGCGGCACGTAGGTGATGTCGGCACTCCACACCTGGTTGACCCGCTCGACCGCCACGCCCCTCAGCAGGTACGGGTAGACCTTGTGCCCACGGCCTGCCAGCGACAGTTTCGGCTTGGGGTAGATGGCCCAGGCCATTCACGGTGTGAGACTCACGGATTCCGGCTGACTTTCGCCTGACGGGTCTTCTTCCCCTCGTCGAGCAACCGGGCCGTGGAAACATGTGGGCTCTTGTCCTTGATCCGTCGGGTCGCCGTCCTCGTCGGCTTCCGGGGCGGCGCTTTCTTGATCCTCCCAAGGTCGACCTTGCCCGCCCACTCGCGGAGGTGGCCGGCCAACTCCGGGCTGGGCATCGGACCGAACGCCTCCCATTCCGACGCGGGCAGGGCGATCATCATCCCCGCGTACACCATCGCCCACTCCAGCGCCAGGTAATACCCCGACACCTCCTCCTGCACCTTCTTCTCACCATGCACCGCCCGCAGGGCCGCCTTCAGTACGGCCAGCACGTTGTACGCGGCCACCGCCACGCAGAACCCGAACAGCGCGGCCCTGGGGTACCCCAGGGTGTTCACCTCACAGTTCAAGGCGACTGTCAACTCGTGGAAGGCCCCCTCGATCTTCCACCGCTTGAGGTAGATCTCGGCCACCTTCTTGGCCGGCACCTTCGCCGGCAGGTTGGTCAGGATCTCCACCTCCGCGTCCCCGTCCGCGGTCGGCGCCCGCAGCCGCACCCGCACCTGCCGCAGGCGCACCAACCGCGCCCCACCCCAGCAGACCCAGACCCGCCGCTCGCCCACCCAGCCCCGGTCCGTCGCGACCTCGGCCCCGTACCCGGCTTCGGCCTCGACGCTCAGGTTCCCGTGGCGTCGGATGACGACGTAGGCCCGCCGGGCGGCCACCTCACACAGGAACTCCGCCGTGCAGAAGTTGCGGTCCGCGACCCACACGTCCCGCTCCCGCACCAGCGGCACAATCTGGTCGATCAGCGCCCGCTCCTGGGTGTGGGCGTCCTCGCACGGGACGATGTCGGTGACCAGCATCAGGGCCGGGTCGAGCACGACCAAACTCTGCCCGGGCAAGGGGCCGGCGGTGTGCCCCCGGGTGACGCCCAGCCGCCGCTGGGTGGCGGCCAGGTGGTTGCCGTCGAGGACCCGCACCCGGTAGCCCGGCAGCAGGCTCTTGCACCCCCCGCCCAGCGCGGTGATCAGCCCCTCGCACCGGCCCGACACGTGCGCGACCAGCCCCGCGGACACGCCCGTCTCGATGTTCCGGAGCTTGTCGTAGACGCACTTGAGGGTGACCGGGACGCGGTCCCGCAGGTGCCGGTAGGCGGCCTGGACGTGGAGGGCCTTGCCGCCGACCACCAGGGTCATCAGATCGACCGTCGTGGAGAACAGCAACTCCCGGGTGTACCCGCGCTCGGCGGTCCGGTCGAACAGCGCGTCGAGGGCCGAGGCCGAGAGGGCGTGCTCGATGGTCGCCCGGGACATCACGCTGAGCGGGCTCTCCTCTAGGAACCGCTCGAAGACCCCACCGAACAGCATGGGCGCGCCCTCTCCCTGGCTTGGCCAAGTCCCTGCCAGCGGACGGCTTACGACCGGGATGCGTCACCGTGAATGGCCTGGGTAGATGGCCTCCAGCCCCATCACCCGCATCAGCCGCCGCACCCGCTTGCGGTTCACCTCGTGGCCCCGGCCGATGAGCCACTGCGTGATCTTTCGGCTCCCGAAGAACGGGTGGGCCGTGTACTCCTGGTCGATGAGCCGCATCAACTCCAGGTTCTCGGGCGTCTCCGGGGTCGGCTCGTAGTACCGGGTCGAGCGGTTCAGACCGACCAACTCGCACTGCCGGCGGATGCTCAGCTCGGGGTGATCCTCGTCGATCAACGCCCGCCGGGCGTCAGCCGAGGGGGGCAGATTTTTTTTTCACCCAGTCGAGTTCGACCTTGAGTCGCCCGATCTGCTCGAACAGCTCGGCCGTCTTGTCCTCCGGGGGTCCGGTGGTCTTGGCTCCCGAGGCGAACACGGCCTCGACCCCGGCCAGGAGTTGCTTCTTCCACCCGTGGATCAACGTCGGGTGGACGCCGTAGTGGGACGCCAGTTCGTTGATGGTCTTGTCACCCTTGACCGCCGCCAGGGCGACCTGAGCCTTGAACGCCGCCGAGTGGCTCTTCCGCTTGCCCGCCATCGGTTCCCCTTTCCTGGCTCGCCGGTGTAGCTTAACCGGCGGTCCAGTTTTCGGGGTCCACTATAGTAGTGAGCAGGATTCCGCCGCTTGCGGCGTTGCAGCGCTGCAGCGCTGCAGCGCCGCAAGCGGCGATGCCCCGAGCCCCTCACACGATCGCCTCGCGGATCAGCGGCGCATCCTCCACAACCAACTTCACCGGCCGGTTGGCCGGCGTCGTCACGATCGTCTCGGGGTCGATGCCGAGCAGGTGGTACAGCGTCCGGCCGAAGCTCTCCACCTTGTAGAACTTGTCGGTCACGCGCTCGCCGAGGCGGTCGGTGGCGCCGACCACGCACCCGCCCTTGAACCCGCCGCCGGCCGCCAGCACGAACTGCGCGTAGTCCCAGTGGTCGCGGCCGGCGCCTGCCGCCTTCGGGTTGTCGATCTTCGGCTTCCGCCCCATCTCGCCGAGCGCCAGCACGATCGTGCTGTCCAGCAGCCCGCGCACCTCCAGGTCGTCGAGCAGCGCCGACAGGCCGGCGTCGAACATCGGCATCTGCTGCCGGCCGGCCGTGAAGTTGTCGCCGTGCCAGTCCCAGTAGCCGAGGTTGAAGTGGACGACCGGCACGCCGGCCTCGATGAGCCGCCGCGCCAGCAGGAAGTGGAGCGGGTCGCCGGCCGGGTAGCGCGTCTGCTTCGGCTTCACCCGGTAGCGGTCGATCGACCGCGCCGGTTCCCTCGACAGGTCGAGCGCCTGCCGCAGCTTCGGCGACCGCAGCAGGTTGAACGCCGTCTGCTGGTACTGGTCGAGGCCGGCGATGAGTTCGTCGGCGCGGTCGTGCTGGCGGAGGCGGGTGTCGAGCGTCCGCAGCAGGTCGGTGTTGCGGTCGAGCGCCGGCACCTCGAGTTCGGGGGTGAGCATCCGGGTGACGGAGTCCTTGTCCTTCATCGGGTCGAACACGAGCGGGGCGTGCGCCGGGCCGAGGAACGAGCGGGCCAGCGCGTTGTGGGTGTGGACGTCGACTTCGCCCAGAACGGCGTGCGTCGGTAGGTCGGCGGGGCCGGGGCGGAGGCGCTGTACGACACTGCCGTACATCGGGTACTCGTCGGAGCCCGTGGTGAGGCGCGGGTTCCCGGTGAGCCAGTAGAGCGGCGCCTGGCTGTGGTCGCCGGGCTTGTTCAGCGTGCTGACGGACCGGATTACCGTGTAGCGGTCGGCCCGCTGCGCGAGCCGCGGCAGCAGCTCGCCGACCTGGAGGCCGACGACGTTCGACGGGATGGGCCGCCACTGGCCGCGGTATTCTTCGGGCGAGTCGGGCTTCATGTCGAACATGTCGGTGTGCGGGGGGCCGCCGCCGAGCCAGCAGACGATCATCTGCCGGGCGCGGGGGGCGGCGCCGGGGGCGGCGTGGGCGCGAAGCACGTCGAGGGCGCCGACGCCGCACAGGCCGAGCCCGCCGGCCCGCAGGAAGTCGCGGCGGGAGGAACGGGGCGAGGTCACGGCTGACTCCTCGGCTGGCGGGCCTTGCGGACGGGGCCGACGATCGCCCGCCGCACGGCGGGGAACCAGTCAGATTCGATCCAGGCCATGTCATCGAACGGGATAACGCGGCGGGTCTTCCACCCGGCGCAGCGGAGAGCTTCTTCCATCGCCCCGGCGGCCGGTGAATTCGTCGTGTGTATGACAACCGGGCAGGCCGGCGGCCGGGCGGCGAGGAACTCGGCCACCTGCCGCCCCTCGCCCTGATCGATCCCACGGCCGTCGGGGCCGGGCTTCAGGTCCAGGTCGTTGTCGAGGGCCACGAGGATCGTGTCCGGGAGGTGAACCGCGAGGAACGCAATCGCGTCCGGGGCGTTATCGAAGAATCGGAGGTCGAAGGTGTAGAACCGGTCGGCCAACAGGCGGCGCATGACCGCCTGCCGGTCGGCGTTGTCTTCGACGATCACGATCTTCATGGCCACCGCGGAGCCCTCACGCCAGAACCACTGGCCGCGACCCGTCCGCCGGGAAGAATCGGACGGCACCACGTTCGACCGTCAATCCCGCCCGCCGCAACTCGTCCGCCACGTCCCGGAGCCCGTCCTCGTCGTCGAACTTGAACGTACCGGACAGGTTCGTCAGGTCCACGACCCGCCCGCGCCGGACCGTCATGTCCCCGGCGTACATCGCCGGCTGCGCCCCGCCCAGCACCTTCGGGTGAAGGTGCGGGCCGTCCGGTAGGACGTGAACCGTTCCGTTCGCGTCCCGGACGTACACGTCTCCCCCGTCTGCGAGGCCGGCCGCCACGGGGCGGGTACGCGGGTCGGCCGGGGAGGGTGTCGGGTCGAGGGGCGATTTCATCGAACCCGCCGTCGCTTCATGATACCCGCTCAGTGCTGCAGCACGAACTCCCGCGTGTTCAGTAGCCCCCATAGGACGCCGTGCAACCCGGCCTCGGGCGTCGGGGCCGTCCGCACGTACTCGGCGCACGCCGCCCGCTCCGCGGCCGACGGCAACCGGCCCAGCGCCGCCAGGAACAGCTCCTCCACCTTGTCGGCGCCGGCCGCCTTCGACAGCTTCGCCACGCGGCCGTTCGGGTCACGGATCTTGAGCCACACCTGCGGGTGGTTCGCCAGCGTCAACACCTGCAGCACCGACGCCCCGCCGTCGCGCTCGCAGTCGCACTGCACCGCCGCGTTCCGCGTCGGCCGGCCGTACTGCTCCAGCACGAACACCACGAACGGGTTCCGCGGCGCGAACGGCACCTCCACCGCCTTCACGTCGGCCGGCCAGTGGTGGTACTGCATGTCCATCTTCTCGGCCACGCCGGTCGCGGTGCTCAGCGCGTCGAGGAACACCTCGGCCGGCAGCCGCCGCAGCGGGAACGCGGCGTAGTTCGCCCGGTCGGTCGAGGCTTCCGGCCGCGGCGTACTCGATTGCTGATACGTGCGGCTGAGTAGGATCGTGCGGTGGAGCCAGCGCAGGTCGTACTTGTTGGCGATGAACCCGTCGCGCAACTCCTTCAGCAGCGCCGGGTGGGTGGCGGGGTTGAACGCCGACAGGTTGTCCGGCGGGTCGATCAGGCCGCGGCCAAAGTAGTGCGCCCAGACGCGGTTCACGATCGCCCGCGCGAAGTACGGGTTGTCCGGCCGCCGCATCCACGCCACCACCGCCGCGCGCGGGTCCACGTCGGGAGGCAGTTCCAGCACCTCCGCCGCCCCCGGCAGACGCAACCCGGCCGCCTCGCGGGTGCCGAGCGGGCTCGTCACCGACGCGGCCTTCGCCGTCGGCAGGAGGCGAATCTCGGCGTGCATCACGCGGCGGGCGACCTCGGGCATGAGCTTCGACTTCTTCTCCAGCTGCTGCGTCTCGCGGCGGAAGTCGTCGGCCATCGCCATCACGGCCTTGTGGTTCGCCAGCTCGGCCGCCGGCCGCTTGCCGAGCTTGTCGAGGTCGGCCTTCGCGGCCTTCGCCAGCTCGTCGAGCCGCTTACCGTCGCCCTCCTTCCGCTGCTTCACGACGGCTTCGAGGCGCTTCCCCTCGGCGTCGTAGCGCTTCTGCTGCTCGGCCGCGTCGGGGAAGCGCTTCTCGTTGTCGCCCTGGAAGCCGACCTTGCGGACGCGGGTGAAGAAGTTGGCGAACTGGAGCAGGTCGTCCTGCTGCCACACGTCGTGCGGGTGGCGGTGGCACTGGGCGCACTCCAGCCGTAGGCCGAGGAAGCTGTGCGCCACCTGCATCGCCCCGCCGACGCCGTCGGCCCCGCGGCGCTGCCAGTACAGGTCGAGCGTGCGGCGGTTGCGGTACAGGTCCAGGTCCGGCCGGCCGGGGCGATACCCCTCGAACAGTGCCTCCACCTCCGCGGCGTACTCCGCGGCCGTGCGCCCGTCGCGGCTCGTCGCCGTCAGGATGCGTTCGACGAACACGTCGTAGGGCGTGTTCTCCTCCAGCCGCGCCCGCACCCACGCCTGGAAGCGCGGGGCGTCGGCTTCCAGCGTCAGGGCGTCGGCGTAGACGCCGAAGTCGGCGGCCTTCAGCAGGTCGCAGAAGCGGAGCGTCCACAGCGCGGCGTGGCCGGGGCGGCGCAACAGCTCGTCGATCTTCTTGACGCGCTTGTCGGCGGCGGTGTCGGCGAGAAAGGCGCGCACCTCGTCGGGCGTCGGCAGCTCGCCGGTCACGTCGAGGTGCGCGCGGCGGAGGAACGTGGCGTCGTCCGCGAGGTCAGCGGGCGGCAGGTTCAGCTGCCGCAGCCGGGCGAGGACGTGCGCGTCCACGAAGTTGTTCGCGGTCACGTCGGGGAACGCACCCACCGCTGGGCGTGGGATCAGCACCCGCGCCAGCGTCGGTTCGGCGCGGTATCGCACGACCAGCGCCGCCTCGCCGGCCGTCTTCGCGGTCACGCGGCCGGCGGCGTCCACGGTCGCGGCGGCCCGGTCCTGCGACTCGAAGGAGCAGAACGCCGTCACGTCTTCGGTGCGGCCGTGGGCGAATGTCGCCTGCACCTTCAGGGCGTAATCGTCGCCGGGCTTCGCGACGTGTTCCACCGGCGTGACCCGCAGCGCGGTCACCCGCGACGGCGCGTCCGCGGGGGCGCCGGCGGCGATCCAGCGGCGCAGCACCTCGTACTCGGCGCCGCCCGGCCGCAACCGCACACCGCCCCCGTGCTCGGCCTCGCCGGTCGCCTTGCGAAGCAAGAGGCTGGCCGCGGGGTCGGCGAAGTTCACCCGGCGGCCGCCGAACTCGCGCAGCAGCCGCTCGCGGTCGCCGGCGGGGTCGGCGCCGAACAGCGACAGCTTGAACCCGTTCTGCCCGCGGACGGCGCCGTGGCAGGCGCCGCCGTTGCACCCCAGCCGGCTGAACAGCGCCGCGACGTGCCGGTCGTAGGACGGCGCGTCGTCAGCCCGCGCCGCGGCGGGGACGAGGAGCAGGGCGAGCAGGGCGAGCGCGGCGAGGCGTGTCATCGGGGGAGGGTCCACACTTTCACGGGCTTGTCCCAACTGCCGGCGGCGAGGCGGGGGCGGGTCGGGTCGAAGGCCAGAGCCAGCACCTCGCCGGTGTGGCGGAGGGCGGCACGCTCGGTCCAGTCGGCGGTGTTCCAGAGGCGGACGTCGCCGGGGCGGTGCCAGTCGCCGTCGCCGCTGGCGAGGGTGCGGCCGTCGGCCGAGAAGCCCACCGCCCACACGTCGCCGGCGTGGCCCTTGAGGCAGGCGACGTCCTCGGTCGTGCGGGCGTTGGGCACCCGCACGACGCCGTACCGGGTGCCGGCCGCGAGTCATTTCCCGTCCGGCGACACGGCCAGCGACCGCACCTCGGCGGCCCGGAGGTTCGTCGCCCGGGTGTCGTGCGCCAGGTCTGTCAGGTTCCAGAAGCGGACGGTGTCGTCCGAGCCGGCGGAGAGCAGCCGCGACCCGTCCGGGGCGAAGGAGACGGCGTTCACCCACGACCTATGGCCGTCCAGCTTCGCCGTTTCCTTCGCGGTCGCGGCGTTCCACAGGCGGATGGTGGCGTCGATGCCCCCGGTGGCGACGGTCTTCCCGTCGGGCGACACGGCTACCGTCATGACGACGCCCGTGTGGCCGGTGAGGGTGTGGCGCATCTCGCCGGTCGCGGCGTCCCACAGCCTCGCGGTGTGGTCGAAGCTGGCGGTGGCGAGCGTCTTGCCGTCGGGGGTCCCCGCCACGGCTGAGGCGTTATCGGTGTGGCCCTTCAGCGTCGCCATCTCGCGACAGGTGTCGGCGTCCCACAGCTTGACGGTCTTGTCGGCGCTGGCGGTGGCGAGGTGCTTGCCGTCCGGCGAGAAGGCGACGCCCGCGACCCAGCCGGTGTGGCCCTTGAGCGTGCGCGCGTCGTCGACCGGCTGGGCGGCGACGAGGGCGAGCACGGCGGACGCGACCAGGAGGCGGGGCAAGGGGAGTGTCCCCGGGGGTAGGCAGTGGGATTATCGCACAGCGGGGCGGCGGGGGCAAGCGTTCGGCGTGGGGCCGGTTTCCAACCGGCCTGCCTGGGCAAGGCCGGTTGGAAACCAGCCCCACGTCAAGCCCCCGACTCGCCTGTTGCCCCCGCGCGGCCCCCGGTGTGGCGTGGGGCCATGCGCACCGCCGTCCTTCTCGCCACACTCGTCGCCACGATCCCGGCCCCGGCCGCCGAGCCCGCCGACACCCTCGCCGACCTCCGCGGCTTCTTCGCCAAAACCGCCCGCCCCGACGGCTCGTTCCGCCCCGGCACCGAACCCGCCTACGAGGGCATGTCCGACAGCGCGTTCAGCGACCTCGCCCCGGTCGCCTACGCCGTCGTGCTCCACAGGACGTTCGGCTGGAAGCTCCCCGACGAGGCCAAGACGCGCGAGTTCCTCCTCAGCCGCCAGCGCGACGACGGCTCGTTCGTCAACGTGGCCGGCACCGTCGGCCCCGACTCGGCCGCGGGCCGGGCCTACAACACGACGATGGCCGTGATGGCGCTGAACAGGTCGCGGTAGGGACGGCCCTTTCGGGCTGCCCCCCGCACAGATGCGGACGAGCGGAATTACCGCATCCGGCTCTTACCTCGGGTGCTCGGCGTCGAACCGCACGTTCGGATAGGGATGCTGGATCTTGGGCCGCGGAACGAAGAAGGCAATCCGCGGGCGGAACCGCTCCCAGTTCATCCGGCCCTTCTGGCCCCGGCGTTCGTGCAGGCCACCGGCGGCAACCGGCTACTGACCTTCGGCACGGTCGAGGGGGTCATCGAGCGGGGGTTCCCCGCCGCCAGCTACCAGGCCACGCTGTTCGCCTGCACCCGCCGCCTGCCGACGCCGGTGCTGTACCTGGAGGCGACGCTGGCCCACAAGAAGGACGTGAAGCGGCGGATGGCAACGCCAGGCATGATTCTCGACGACCCGCAGCCGGGCGAACTGCGGGCGGTGAAGGTGATCCCGAACCCGGCGGCGCAGGAGGACGGGTTCTTCATCCCGACCAACATGCGGGTTCCCCCCCGCCTCGGTGACCCCAGGCACGAGCAGCACGAGGAGATGCTGGAATGGCGGGGCCGTTCGACCCCAAAGCCTTCGACCCCAAGAAGGCGACGAGGGAGATGAGGAAGGTGACGTGACCGAGATCACATCGCTTGCGGATTGGTGAACGCCATGCTCCTCGAACCCCAGGATGTCGAACTGTTCTTCCGGCTGCACCGGACGCTGATGTTCTTCGTGAACCAGCGCCTCCGGGTGATCCCCGACACGCTCGACACCCCCGGAACAATTCGCCGCCGTGTCCCCGGAAGTCCGGCTCAAGGTCCGTGACGCCTTCCTCGCCGACGTCGGCCTGATCGAGTCCTTCGCCGCCGAGAACCCGGCCCGGTTGCCGGAGGACGACCTCGCCATCGTCCGCTCCTGGCGGCATCTCGTGGCGGGCAAGTTCTACGTCTTCCGGGAACTGGCGAAGTACACGGTGCTCCTCTCGACCGAGCGGCAACCCGTCGCCTACGGCGTCCTGGCCCTGTCGCAGCCGTTCGAGGACTTGATCGGCCCCTACCTGCCGGTCCTGACGCAGACGGTCCTGCTGCCCTTCAAGGGCAGGATCGTGTACGACGGTCTGATGACCAGCTACCGCATCTCGTTCGGCCCCGGCATCCGGCGGAATCTGACCGAGGATTTCAAGGGGGCCAAGCTGCGGCACGGGATCGTCACGTCGCTCCCGATGTCGGGCGAGCCGGTGGCGCCGGCGGCGATCACCCCGAAGGCCACGCCCCGCCCGAAGGCTCAACCGCCGAAAACGGAGGCGGCTGACGTTTCGAAAGTCATCGTCGGACTGACCGACCAGTTCTGCCGGGAGCATCTAACACTACAGCGCTGGTTCAGGTCACACAGGCGTTCCGCCGCTTCTTATGCGACTTGGCGGCCTGGGCGTTCCGCCGCTGATGGTACAAGAGCACCTCGCTCGTGTGCCGGATCACCCCGACGCCGCGCCGCCGGCGGAACAGACCGGCGCACCTCACGTTTAACGCCCGGCTCACCTGCTTCTGCGGCACCCGCGGGTTTTCCCCCCTCAGCCGCTCGGTGTGAGCCGCGACGAATCCAAGCACGATCGCCTTGAGTTCGAGGCTGCACACCGCCAGCCCCAAGGAGATCGCCGCCAGCGGCGCGAGGGCACCGACAGGGCCGACCCGGTGATTGACGACTTCACGCACGGGTGGGGGGACTGGTACACGTTGTCCGCCGACAACCCCCACCATTGGGAGTTCTCCACCCGGAAGCTGGCCGACCCGAAGTGGCGGGGGCAAGCCGGCCAGCGGCTCACGGTCGAGGTCCGGGCCGAGAAGCCGAACGAACTCGTCGTCGTGCTGACGGAGAACGTCTTCCGGTCGTATCGGGGCAAGCAGAAGGAGTTCGCGGCCCTCCTGAAACTCGTCGGGAGGGATACGCAGGCTGTCCCGCTGGGGCCGAAGGACTTCCGGGCCAACGATGGCGAGGCGTTGTCATCCTGGCAAAACGTCGATCTGCTCTCGTTCCGGGCGTACCACGAGCGGGGCGACAAGCTGCTCGGCAGCAAGGGCTGGGCGGGACCGCAGCCGGTGTTCACGAAGCTGTGGTGGCAGGCTGGTGGGAAATGACACCCCCATCGAATCGCTGCCCAGCCTCGGCCCCCCGGGGTGCCGAATGGCGACGGGCCATCGCCCATCAGGCCGACACCCCCCAGGTAGGGCGAGTAGCTGCGTGTGGAGCCTCCGTACAATCGATCACCGGAACACCCGGGTGGCGGCCGACGGTCAACTCCGGTGCCGCCCGTCGAGCCCCACGGCGACGAGCACGGAGGCACCGGAATTGGTGACCCGGGCGAGGCCGGCGGCCGGCCCGGGTCGCCGATTCCGGTACGACCACGGGGTGCGGCGGCGGGCGACGGGGCGGCGGGCGGGTCGCGTCGGCACGACCGTAAGCCCGGCCGGCACTACGCCAGGAACTCGCGGATGGGGCCGCGTTGGTCGGGGACGAAACGGGCGAGGCCGGCGTCGAGCTCGCCGTAGTGGGCGACTGGGTTGCCGTAGGCGTTGAGCAGCGTGGTCCACCAGTTGCCGAGCGTCTTGTGGCCGGGGCGACCCCAGAACGGCAGACGGACGTAGCGGTTGCCGAGCTTCAGCCGGGCGTTGCGGCCCGACACCACCAGGAACGGGAACTCGGTGCCGACCGCGTGGTGCGTCTCCCCGCCGTCCGGGAAGTAGAAGATCGTCGTGTTGTCGAACATCGTGCCGTCGCCCTCGGGTACGCCCTTGAGCCGGGTGACGATGGTGTTGATGAGCGACATGTGGTGGCGCTCGGTGCGCGCGCGGATCTCGGTCGCCTCGACGCCGCCGAAGGCCTGGTTGTGGCCGACGCTGTGCATGTTGACCCGCTCGCCCTCGATCCCGGGGATGCCGGTGTAGTGGTGGCCGAGCTCGTCCACGGTGAACGCGACGACGTTGGTCAGGCCCGAGACGAGCGCGGCGAGCAGCACCTCGGTGTGCCCGGTCTGGCGGTCGAGCGTGGTCATGTCTTGGGCCAGGAACTTGGCGTCGAGCCGGGGGACGTGCCGGCGCAGGCGGTCGGCCATCGCCTCGACCCGGCGGTTGCGCTCGCGGACCGCGTCGATTGACTCGGCGTAGCCCTGGACCTTGCGCGCCTCGAGTGGGGTGAGGCCGGCGCCGGCGGCCCCCTCGCGGCCGCCGGTGAATTCGAGCAACTGGCGTTCGAGCCGGTACCGCACCTGCTCGTCCCGCGACTCGGCGACGGAGCGGAACAGCTCGCGGACCGCCACCCGCGGCGAGCCGAAGGCGTAGTTCGGCTGTTCCCGGCCGCGGGCCGAGAAGCCCTGGGCGATCCCGTCGAGGTTGCCGCGCGGGTTGCCGCCGTCGAGCGGGAAGACGGCGAGTTCGACGTGCTCGACCGGCGACGGGAACATCCGGGCCAGTTCGAAATCGGCCGTCGCCCACTTGATCGACGACGGCCGCTCGTTCGCCCGCATCACGCCCAGCGCCGAGCACCACGAGTGGTGGCCCGTCGTACACATCTTGCCCGACAGCCCCTGGACGACGGCGAGGTCGTTCTTGTGGGCCGCGAGCGGGATCATCCAGTCGGGCAGGTCGAGCCGCCCGAGGTCCGCCGCGAACGCCTCCTTCCGCTGCTCCTGCTCCTGCTCCTGGCGGCTCAGCCCGCGCGGGACCATGACGTGCGGGAACAGCCCGTTGCCGCGGTGCATGAACACGAACCGCATCGGCAGCCGGGCCGACGGCGGCGCGTCGAGGGCCGAGAGCCGAAAATTCAGCAGGGCGGACGCGCCGGCGGCGGCGCTCGTCTGCAGGAATGCGCGGCGCGAGGTCACGGGCTCTCCCTATTTCCGGTACACGAACGAGTCGGACGACAGCACCGACACCACCACCGCCCGGAAACTGCCGCCGCTCTCGACGTAGGCGCGGTCGGCGTCGATGAGGGTCTGCGAGTCGGCGAGGGTCTCGTTCCGCCCCAGGAAGAAGCGGAACGCGTGCCGTACGATCGACTGCCGCGCCCGGGCGGAGCGGGCGAGCCGGTCGATCAGGTCGAACGGGTCTTTCACCTCGCCGTCGAGGCGGGGGTCGCCGGTGCCGTCGAGCCGGCCGGTGGTCACGACCGGGACCGTCTTGTACGTGTCCGCCCCGTACTTGGTCTTGGTCCGAGCGATCACGTTGTCCGGGTGTTCAAGGCTCTCCCGCGTGCGGTACCGGCCGAAGTCGTCGAAGCACTCGAACGGCAGGCCGAGCGGGTTCATGTGCTGGTGGCACTTCCAGCACTCGGCCTTGCCGGTGGCGAGGTGGAGCCGGTCGCGGAGGCTCTTGTGCGGGTCTTCCGGAACCCGGGCGTCGACGGTGATCGGCACGTCGGGCACGCGGCCGGCGAGGAGCTTCTCGCGGACCCACTTGCCGCGGCGGACCGGGTCGGTGGCGGTGTTGGCGGCGTGGGCGATCAGCCAGGCGGGGTGCGTGAGCATCCCCTTGCGGTGCGGGAGCGCGAACGGCTGCTCGCGCGGGTAGTTCCACGCCGGCGGCGCGATGTTGTAGGCGTTCGCGTGCGGCGTCAGCATGTGTACGCCGAACGGGTACGTCCACACCGGGTGCGGGTCGAGCCCCTGCTTCTTGAAGTGTTCGACGTGGGTCATGGCCTGGCTGAGGTGCCAGGCGTCGCTGTTGTAGTGGAGCCGGCCGCGCACGAACGCCGCGTCGTCGGCCGACAGCTTCGGCGGCGTCCGCCTGTCCTTCTCGGGGATGAACCAGTTGGTCCCCTTGTAGCGCTCGTACAGCTCGTTCAGCTTGTCCATCTGAGCCGCGGCGTTCGGCACCGGGGCGACGAAGAACTTGTCGCCGGTGAGCAGCCCCTCGAACACGCCGCGGTCCCGGCGGAGGTGCCAGTCCACGAGCATGTCGGCCTCGGCGACCAGTTCGCCCGGCGTCTGGGTGCTGCCGCGGTCGGCGTTCCGGTAGAAGCCGTCGCTGCGGTTGATGTCCTTGAAGATCTTCAGGGCGGCCGGGTAGCCGAAGAACTCGCGGAAGAACCGGACCAGCTTCGGGTGCGTGGCGGTGTGGTTGACGTACGGGCGGAACAGGACGGGGTCGATCGTCCCGTGGAACTGCTTGTCGTCGGCGAGCAGCCGCTGCGCCTCGCGGCGGAAGTCGTCCTTGGTGGCGAGTCGCCCGTCGGCGGCGGCCCGCGCGAGCGCCGCGTCCGGGCCGCGGTCGCCGATCGCGTAGGCCAGCGCGTAGCTCGCCTCGCGCGGCGAGAGCTTCCGGCGGCCGTGCTCGTCGGCCGGGCCGGCGCCGAACTCGAGGCGGTATAGGAACTCCGAGTGGAGGAGCACGGCCACGAGCATCTGCCGCAGCCCCTCGGTGTTGCCCGCCAGGCCGATCGCCGAGCGGGTCAGCGCGAGGTGCTTCGCCAGTTCGTCGGCCGTTGGCGGCCGCTGTAGCACGCAGTCGAACTGCGCCCGGACGGCGGCGGCGAGTTCGGCGTCGGTCGGCGGGCCGGCCTTGAGGACGACCGCCTCCAGCGCCGCGGGGGTCGTCTTCGGGAACCAGCGGTCGCGCGGGTTCGGGAATTCCTTCGCGCTCGCCTCGCCCTTCTTGACCCGGGCGGCGTAGATCTGCTTCTCGGAGATCCACTGGGCGTTGGTCTGCATCGCGAGGAGGTGGCCGCCGTCGAGCACGCCGATGTCGTAGTACCGCACGCCGGAGTGTTCCGGGAGCAGGAACGGGTTGGTGACGCCGTCGAAGGTGCGGACCGAGAAGTTCTCGCGCTCCTTGCCGTCGAGCTTGAAGACGGCCATCACCCGCTCGTGGAAGATCTGCGGGCTGACGAGCCAGCGGCGGGCCGGGGTGAACGGCTTTTCCCGGATTTCCCCGCTGAACAGCTGGTCGTGGTCGATCGCGTTCCCGAAGTTCGGGTAGCGCAACTTGTCGCTCAGGTCGGCGCCGCCGAGGCGATGCGTTTCGGCGCCACTCCAGTCCGCGAGCGCCTTCCGCTGGCCGGGCGTCAGCTCCTTGGCCCCGGCGGGCGGCATCCCGCGGAAGTACACCTGCTCCTGCACGTCGCCGAGGAGGTCGCGCGCGGCCGCGGGGTCGAGCGTGTCGAGCGTGTCGAGCGTGTCGAGCCGGACCCCGCCGCTCCGCTTCGTCGGGCCGTGACAGGCGAAGCACCGGTCCGCCAGGACCCCCCGGACCTCGGCCGGCACGGCTACCGCCTTCGGCGGCTGGGCGGGCGCCCACCCCTGGGTCGCGAACAGCACGATCACACCGAGGACCGCGGCGTTCGACCGCACCGGATGAGACACGTCCGACACCCTCGCCGCACTGCGACCCATCGGCGTGATCCGCGCCGCCAATCTTTCTCAAGTGTAACCGCCGGCGAAAACGAGTGGCGGAAAAACGGGAACGATTCCCTGAAACCCTCCCACGCCGGCGGGTCGCCGCGCGGGGCGTACCCGTACCGCCGGTCCATCGTGGTGTTGGCGGCCGTCTCATCCACGAACACCACCCGGGTCGGGTCGAGGGCCGGGGCGACCTCCCGCTGCCAGGCGTCGCGGGCGGCCTGCACGTCCGGCCGGTCCCGCTCGGCCGCCTGGGTGACTTTCTTTGAACGTGTACCCGAGGGACCGGACGGCGGCCCACAGGGTCGAAAGGGCGACGGCCACCCGCAACTCGACCCGGAGTTCGGCCGGGGTCATGTCCGGGGTGGCGGTGAGGAGTTCCCGGATGCGGGGGAGGTGGGCGGCGAGCTTCGGCACCCGGGTGTCCTTGGCCGTCCGGGGCTCGACCTCCCCGGTCCTTCGGCGGCGCTGGACGAGCCGCCGGACCCAGGCCGGGCTGACGGTGAACGCCTCGGCGACCTCGGCGGTCGGGTCGCCGGCGTCGATGGCGGCCAGGACGCGGACCCGTAGGTCCATCGAGTACGGCCGCATGCCGCTCGCCCGGGTCGTGGTCGAGCCACTGTAACCGGGGCGAGGAGCCCGCGCTAGAGCGCTACCGAACCGACACCAAGTGACAGGAGATGCAGGCAACGGTACACCGTTCGGCGTAATCGGTCACACCCCGGCGAGTAGCAGGGGCGCGGGTCGTCGGGCGAAGTGAGCTTCGACGGCCGCCGTCACGCACCGGAACACGTCCCGCTTCTGCTGCCGGCAGGTCTCGATCACGCTCAGCATCGTCTCCACGAACCGGCTCCCCCGCTCGCTCTGCGTCCCGAACGACAGCTTCCGCCAGATCACCACGTGCCCCAGCGCCCGCTTGCTCGCGTTGTTCGTCGGCTCCACCCCGTCGTGGTCCAGGAACGCCCACAACCAGTCCCGGTGCTCGTGCAGTTCCCGACACATGCCGACCACCCGCGGGTTCCCGCTGAACACCCCGCGCAGCAGCAACCCCTCGACCGCGCGGCGGGCCGGCTCAGACACCCGCTTCAGGTCCGCCCGGGTGATCGTCCCGTCCCGGCACCGCGACCACTGCCGGAACACCTCCCGGGTCGGCCGCATCAGGTCGCGGCCGACCCGCGTCCCCTGCGGGTCGTCGCCTTCGATCAGCGCCTGGATGTCCCGCTTCAGGTGCGCCCAGCACCACTGGAGCCGGCCCACCTGCCAGTACATCTTGGCCCGGTCGCACACGACCACGCCGGCGAACCGGTCGGTCAGCAGGTCGTCGAGGAGGGTCGCCTCCCGGGTCGGGCGGATGGCGAACACGGTGAACCACCGCGCCACGCACGTCCACAGCCAGGCCTTCGCCGCCGCCTGCCGGGTCGGCGACTTGTCGATGCCGAGGTGCGGCTGGGTCGGCACCCGGGCCGCGAGCGCGTCGTACGTCGGGCGGAGGGCGGCGGTCACCTGGTGCTGCATCTTCACCGCCAGCGCCGCACAGCACGGCTGGCCGAGGAGCGAGCCGAGGAACAGCGCGGTCCGCCGCTTGCTCTGGCGGAAGTAGGCCATGAGCAGGCCGGTGAAGGCGACCAGCCGCGGGCCGGACTGGCCGACGGGGACGCCGGCCGGGAGGTCGGCGCAGGTCGTCGCCCCGCACCGGCAGGTGAGCCGGTCGCGCCGGTACTCGGTGACGATCGGCTTGATCTCGGGGAGTTCCCAGACCTGATGCCGGAGCGGGGACGGGTCGGTCCCGGCGAGGGGCTGGTGGCACCGCCGGCACGTCGTCGGCGCGAGTGGCACGACCCGGTCGCAGTCGTCGGTCGGGAGGAGCGGTCGGGCGTGCTTGGGGTGACCGGGTTGTCCGCCCCGCTTCTTGCGGGATCGGGGGCGGGTCGGGGTCGGCCTGGCGTGCGGGTGCTGGGTGCTGGGCGGGAGAGACGAGTTCTGGGGCGTCGGGTGCCGGTCGGCGAGTCGGCCGTTGAGGTCGCGGACCTCGGCCCGGAGTTGGTCGATCTCGGCGAACAGGGCGAGGACGAACGCCCGCACGGCGGGCGTCATCTGGGCGGCGAGTTCGGGCGGGATCCCGCGGCCGACGGGTCGCGTCATGCCGCCAACGTCGCCGAAACCGCCCGCCCGGACCAGATCAACTGCGCGGGGCGTGAACCGTTACCCTGTGAGGGAAGAGTACCCCTTAACTTGGTGTCCGCAAATCGTGGGGAACTTCAACCCTCATGCTCCTCGCGGCTCGTCGGTAGGTGGTTTCAACAGAGCAACGACACGACCGAGTTCAGCTTCACCCGGAACACCCCCGACGGGGTCGGCTAACTGCCGACCCGAACGACGCAAAGTGTACCACTACCGAACGACGCGGGACCTTGTGCCGGCACCGAGGGAGTGGTAAGCTCAGATCACACATTATTCCGTACGGTTGATTTCCTTTCGCTCGGACTTGGCGGGTACCTCAAGTACCGGAGGTGACGAACTCCCACATCAAGCAGTTCCAAAACGGATTCAGGCGTTTTAGCACACGTACTGATAGATCGTACGGACTCAGTAGAGCTATTATCTATCTAACCAATCTGTCTGTGGCGTGAGGGACGTGCTGGCGACGAACTTCGGTGACAGCGGTGAGTCGCATTCTCCGAGCGCGTGCCTTCTGGTCCAAACGCGGTCGATGCCCACGGCGTGACAACCGGTTCCAACTCGTAGTGGACGCACCCAGCCATGCTCGAACACCTCTCAACAAGTTCACCGGCTCCTCCTGATCCTCCGGCTCCGAAGAAGGGAAAACGACGACGCCGACTCTTCGGTATACTCGCGCTGCTGGCCGGGCTGATCCTGGCGGCGCCGTTAGTCGTGGCGAGTACCGGACTTCGCGACCGCGCGATCAACACGATCCTGGCGAGCCCGAGTGTCACGGCTTCCAGCGAGGCGGCGTCGCTCGGCTGGTTTACTCCCCTCTCGGTTCGCGGTCTCGCTCTGACCAGTTCGAACAAGCGGGTCGACATCCGCCTCGAAGACATGGGCTCGGACCGCTCCCCACTGCGGCTCCTGTCCACGGCGCCCGACCTCGGCACGATCCGGGTCAGTAAGCCTCACGTCCGGCTGGTGTTGCCGCTCGACGTCGACATCCAGGGGGCCCGCCACCGCCTCGAGCCGACCTTCACGGCGGTCGCGACCGACGCGGCCCTGACGGTGTACCTCGTCGGGCAAGACGAACCCGTACTCGAAGTCGATGGGATCGACCTGACCGCTCGGGTGGAGAACACGGAGGACGGGCGCGTCCTCAGTCTGGACCCACTCGTCGTCTTCGACCGGCGGAAGCTCACGCCCAAGCTGGCGAAGACTCTGGTCTACCTGTTCGACCCGACGCTCGCCAACACTCCCGACGTCACCGGGGAGGTTTCTCTTTCCCTGGACAAACTGCGCGTACCACTCGGCGTCCCGAAGGAAGACGCGATCAAGCGCATGGAGGTGGAGGGCAAGGTCACTCTCCACCGGGTCGCATCAGACTTTCGGAACCCGACGCGTCAAGCGGTGGTCCACCTGGTTGCCGCCTTGAATGGCAAACAGCCCACCGAGGTCGTGCGGCTGGCACAGGACGCCGAGATCCGCTTCCGGGTGAAGGACGGGCGGCTGCACCACGAGGGGCTCCGCCTCGGCTTCCCGGACATCGACCCGGATCTCGTCGTCACCTCACACGGCTCCGTCGGGCTGGACAAGTCGCTCGACCTGCACGTGGAGTTGCCGCGCCTGGACAAGGCGCAGCGGGCGGCGAAGGGGCCGGCCCGGTGCCGCATCACCGGGACTGTCGACAGCCCGAAGATCGCCGTCGCCGACGCCTCGCTCGTCCTTCGCCAGCACGACCGCACGGTGCCGATCATCGCGGCGGACGGCATGACCCTGACCATGCAGGTCGAGACCACCCCCGCCGGGGCCGTGCTCGCCGTCGACCCGGTCGAGGTGTTCAAGCGCGCCAAGCTGAACGTGGTGGCGCCCAACGGGCTGGTGTCGCTCATCGTCCCGGACGTCGAGGTCGAGCGGCAGGTGACCGGCGAGGTCTCGCTGGCCCTGAGCCGCGTCCGCATCCCGCTCGGCGGCGGCCCCGACCAGCTGGGCAAGGGGCTGGAGGCGGAGGGCACGCTGACGCTGCACGACGTGACCACCGAGGTCAAGAAGCCGATGTGGCAGGCGGTGACCAAGCTGCTGGCCGACATGAGCGGCAAGCCGCCGTCGAACGTGGTCCGCCTCGCCGACGGGGCCGAGATCCGCTTCCGGGTGAAGGACGGGCGGCTGCACCATGAGGGGCTCCGCATCGGCTTCCCGGGCATCGACCCGGATCTCGTCGTCACCTCACGCGGCTCGATCGGCACGGATGAAACACTGGACCTGCACGTGGAGTTGCCGCGCCTGGACAAGGCCCAGCGGGCGGCGAAGGGACCGGCCCGGTGCCACATCACCGGGACCATCGACAACCCGAAGATCGCCGTCGAGGACGCGTCGCTCGTCCTCCGCCAGCACGACCGCGCGGTGCCGATCATCGCGGCGGACGGCATGACCCTGACCATGCAGGTCGAGACCACCCCCGCCGGGGCCGTGCTCGCCGTCGACCCGGTCGAGGTGTTCAAGCGCGCCAAGCTGAACGTGGTGGCGCCCAACGGGCTGGTGTCGCTCATCGTCCCGGACGTCGAGGTCGAGCGGCAGGTGACCGGCGAGGTCTCGCTGGCCCTGAGCCGCGTCCGCATCCCGCTCGGCGGCGGCCCCGACCAGCTGGGCAAGGGGCTGGAGGCGGAGGGCACGCTGACGCTGCACGACGTGACCACCGAGGTCAAGAAGCCGATGTGGCAGGCGGTGACCAAGCTGCTGGCCGACATGAGCGGCAAGCCGCCGTCGAACGTGGTCCGCCTCGCCGACGGGGCCGAGATCCGCTTCCGGGTGAAGGACGGGCGGCTGCACCACGAGGGGCTCCGCATCGGCTTCCCGGGCATCGACCCGGATCTCGTCGTCACCTCACGCGGCTCGATCGGCACGGATGAAACACTGGACCTGCACGTGGAGTTGCCGCGGCTGCGCAAGGACAAGCGAGACGGGGGACCGGTCAAGTGCCACGTGACCGGAACCCTCAGCGATCCGAAAATCGCCGTGCCGGATGCCTCGCTGGTCGTCCAGTTGACCGAGACCGGCAAGGCCGCTCTCACGGTCGAAAACGTCAACCTGGTGTTCGGCGTCGAGACGTCCAAGGCCGGGCGGGTGCTGACGCTGGCGCCGGTCACCGTTCTCGAGAAGCGAAAGGTGACGCCCGAAGTCGGCGATCAACTGCTCAAGCTGATCGCACCGACCCTGTCCGATCTGTCCGGGGTGCAGGGCGAGCTCTCGCTGTCGTTCGACACGTTCCGCGTGCCCCTGGGGGTGCCGAAGGCCGAGGCCGTCAAGCGCGTCGAGCTGGCCGGGAAGCTTCACTTGCATCAGATCACCGTCTCCACGAAGACTCCACTCGTTCAGACCACGGTCAAGCTGCTGGCCGACATGTACGGCAAGCAGCCGTCCGACGTGGTGCGAATTGTGAAGAACGCAGAAGTCCGCTTCCAGGTCCGCGAGGGCCGCGTGCATCACGAGGGAATGCGGTTCGGCTTTCCCGACATTTCTCCGGACTTGATTGCGCTCTCGCGCGGGTCCGTCGGCTTCGACAGCTCGCTCGACCTCGAGCTGGAAGTGCCGCGGCTCGTCCTGAAGAAGAAGGACGCGCCCGCCCCCAAGGCACTGCCTCCCGTCCGATTCCGAATCACGGGAACAATCGACACGCCCGTCGTGACGGAGATCAAGCAAGAGAAGGACAAGCCGCCTCAGGGAGCGGGTCTCGATGACCCCGCACAGCTCGTGCAGGTCGGGTCGCTCGATCCCGTTCGCGGCCCGGATACCGACCCGACTGTCGGCACCAAGGACGAGTCGCGTGCGCCGCCAGTCGAGATCAAGGCCGTCATCCGGATCTCCAGGCAACTGATCGACGACGTGGTGGCCCATAAGGAGGTCGAAGCGGCCGTTCCGTACCGCGCGAAGGTTCTGGGCTTCTCGACCCAAGGGGTGATCGACGGGACGGGGAAGCTGTCCGTGGACATGTCGGCCGTGGAGGGTGACGGGGTCTTCATCGTCAACGCCCAGGGCTCGGCCCAGACGTTCGTCCGGGGGGTCCGCGGACCAGTCGTCGCCACGGGTACGGCGTGGGGGCCGTTTACCTCGCGGACGCTGGTGCGGTTCGACGGCCGGAACTTTTCCGTGGTGGAAACCACTCCGTGGTCCGAGGTGCACGGACACCTCGACCGCGTGGAAGGGCGACGCGGGGGGCCGATCGGACGCATCGCCGGTCGGTTGGCCATGCCCGTGGGTCGGCGACTGGTGCCGCGCGCGGAGCGGGAAGCCACGCCGATCGCCAACTACTTGCTCGCCAACTACGCGAACGAACTCGGTGGAAAGATCTCCGCCCGGCTAAACCAAAGAACCGCCGTGGAGCGGTCGCTCGCCCGGCTGTTTCCGGAAACCAAGGACTGGGGATTTCAACTGTCCACCCATCCCCAGTACATCCAGGCGGCCTACGGCCCGCGCGGCAGTGCGGCGCCCGTGTTGCCCGATAACCCGGGACGCCCCGCGGAGACCCGGCTGGAGCTCTGGCTGCGAACGACGACGAAGGAGGCACAATCTCTGGAGCAGCTGACCCGGCGACCTCTCGCCAAGCAACTCGTCCAGCGCTACCTCGAAGCGACCCTGCCCGAACTCGCCGCCTTGACGGAGGAAAGGACCGTTCACTCGATCGGCCAGTGGCTGGTGCTGAGTATTGGAGTGCCGAAGCCAGACTAGCGCGGGCACCGTCTTCCGATCCGGGGAGAGCGTAGACGCGTCCGGGTGCTGGTTCTTGTTGTCCGGGTGAGCGGCCGGAAGCGACATCGGCCCCGGCGCGCCGGGCGGGTACGCCGGGGCATCGTCACACCCGCCGGGCGGCCGCCGACGGGCCGAATGGGTTGTACCCCGCCGCTCGTGCTCGTAACTCACCCGGGAAGCGGCAGTCGATCGACGCGCACGCGGGTCGCCGGCCCGTGCTCCCGGGCGTCTCTGAAAAGCGAGGTCGTGATCCAACTCGGGATGATCGGGCTGGGCCGGATGGGCGGGTTCATCGTCGAGCGGCTGCTCCGCGGCGGGCACACCTGCGTCGCCCACGACCGGTCGGCCGAAGCGGTCGCGCGGGTCGCCGCCGGCGGGGCGACCGGGGCCGCCACCCTCGCCGAGTTCGTGCAGAAGCTGACCCGGCCGCGGGCCATATGGCTGATGTTCCCGGCCGGGGTGGTGGACGCCACCCCGGCCGACCTCGTCCCCCTCCTGGCCCCGGACGACGTGGTGATCGACGGCGGGAACTCGTACTACGTGGACGACATCCGCCGGGCGAAGGAGCCCTCGTACTCGACCACGTTCGCGGAGCCGTTCAGCGACGCGCACCCGGCCACCTGGTCGGGGAGGAGGGCGGCGAACGCGAGGGCGGCCGTCCCGCCCATCGACCCGCCGGCCACGACCACCCGCCGCACCCCGTACTTCGCCCTCAGCTCGTCCAGGATCTGCAGCACGTCGGCCTCGGCCGCCGGCCCCATCCACGAGGTCTTCGCCCGGTAGTCGAGGCAGACGAGGAGAAAGCCGTGCGCCGCGGCCACATCCCGCGTCCCCTTGCACTCGCCGCGGTCCTGCGTCACGAACTGCCAGCGGTCGGAGCCGTGGCCGTGGAGGGCGACAACGGCGGTGTTGGCCAGCGCCGCGTCGAACCCCTTCGGCCGTACCACGACGTACCGCTGCTCGGTCTTGTCCAGGCGGGCGACAAAGGGCACGTCGTCCGCCGACCGGAGCGCGCCGGCCGCGGCCAGGAACACGGCGACGATGGCGGCACCCCGGAGCATCCCGGGCCTGAACGTGCGTCTCATCGGCACACACCTCACTGGGGGGAGCGACCTGAGCCCCGGTTTCGGAGCAGCGGGCGGCCTCGGCCGGGAGCAGTTTGGCCCCCGACTCCTCGCAGGTTACGAGCTCGTCGGCCAAGGCCAGGCCGCCCGACGCGGCCGACCCCGCCAGCAGATCCCGCCCGGCCCGCCGGCCTGACACGGCCGACAGTCCGACCTCGTCCCGCAGCAGCCGCCGGCTGGTGACCTCGCACCGCACCGTCTCCTCCGCGAGCCCGGCCCGTTGTGGGGTAGGTCCGAGCGGACCAGAAGCGACCGCAGGACGACCCGCCCTGACAGGTCCGACCCGGCGACCTCGGTGTCCAGGGCGAGGTTCCCGGTCTTGTCGCACGCCACCAGGCGGGACCGCCGCACCCGCCTGCCGGTGACCGTACACACGCCCGCCTCCCCGGGCAGGATTCGCCCGCCGGAGACCTCGCAGGCCACGAGCTTCCCGGGAAAGACTCGCCTGCCGGTCGCCGTACACCGCTCCATCAACCGGGTCAGCCCCGGCCGGCCGGACGCCTCGCTGTGTGAGGTCAGCCGGGTGATTGGCGACAGCCGGGTTTCCCCTTCAACGACAATTCCATTTCCCGCCGCGTGACCTCCCGATCGCCGGTGTGGCTACGCGGACCGACCCCAGGGGTTCGAGGGTTCGGCATGCGTGTCACGGATCAACAGGTTCGCACGTTGCGGCGACTGGACGCGCGGGGCACGCCCCGCGCCGTCGCCGCCCTCCGGTCCGGGATGGATCCCAAGACCGCACGCAAGCCGGGGGCGTTCGCGGCGTACCGGTACCGGGACGACCTGTTCCCGACCACTGATCTTCCCGAAGAAAAATGGAGTCGAAGTGAACGGTGGGTCTGGTGGTACGTCCGCTCGAACTCCTCGGGGGACACGAACCCCAGGGAGGAGTGGCGGCGGACGCGGTTGTAGAACACTTCCAGGTACTCGAAGATCACGGCCTGGGCGTCCTCCCGGGCGGCGAACATCGTGCCCGGCGCGATCCCGACCTCGCACTTCAGCCGGCCGAAGAAGCTCTCGACCGGGGCGTTATCCCAACACTGCCCCACCCCGCTCATGCTGCACACGATCCCGGCCCCGGTGAGGACGCGTTGGTAGTGCTCGCTCGCGTACTGGCTCCCGCGGTCCGAGTGCGCGAGCAGCCCGACCCCGGGACGGCGGCGGGCCAACGCCAACTCCAGGGCGTCCACGACCAGCCGGCTCTCCATCGTCGCCGCCATGCTCCACCCCACGATCATCCGGCTGAACAGGTCCTCGACGACGGCCAGGTACACCCACCCCTCGCGGGTCGGGACGTAGGTGATGTCGGCCGACCAGGCGGCGTTCGGGCGGGCCGGCGTGAAGTCCCGGTCGAGTCGGTTGTCGGCGACCGGGTGGGCGTGCCCCGAGTCCGTCGTCCGCACGAACCGACGCGGCGTTCTCGCCCGGATTTCGTGGGCCGTCATGAGCTTGGCCACGGCGTTCTCCGAGCACGCCTGACCCCGGGCGTTCAACTCGGCGGTCATGCGCGGGCTGCCGTACCGCTCCCTCACCTCGGCGTGGACCTCCCGGATCGCCGCGACCAGCTCCCGCCGCCGCTGCTCGGCCGCGCTGTCGGCCCGTGACGCCCAGGCGTAGTACCCGCTGGCCGACACCTCCAGGGCGTCGCACATCCACCCGACCGGCCACTCGGCGGCGTGGTCGGCGACGAACCGGAACGTCAGGTCGGCGGGTTGGCGAAGTACGCGGCGGCTTTTTTTAACAAGTCCCGCTCGGCACGAAGTCGTGCGTTCTCGGCGCGGAGTTGGCGGAGCTCCTCGTCGGCCGGGGACGGGTTGCCGTGCCCCGGGAAGGCGGCGTCGCCGCGACCCCGGTGGGCCTTCCGCCACTCGTGGAGGACGTTCTCGTTGACCCCGAGGCGGCGTGCGGCCTCGGCGACGGAGAGCTTCTGGTCGGTGATCATCTTTACCGCGCGGAGCTTGAACTCGGCGGTGTACGTCGCACGCAGTCGGGCCATCGGTGTACTCCTCCTCGGAGCATACACCGTTAACTTCGACTCCACGAAACTTGGGGAGGGTCACGGGTGGTGTTCGGGACGGTCGAGGCCGTGGCCCTGGCGTTGGTGGCGTGGGCTGTCAGCACGGCGGTGAACACGTGCTTCGTGGAGCGGCACAACGGGACCGACCGGAACCGGTGTAGCCGGAAGGTTCGGAAGAGCTACGCCTTCTCGAAGGACTGGAAGGTCCACCGGGCGGCGACGACGTTCAGTTACTTCAGCTACAACTTCTGCTGGCCGGTGGAGACGCTCCGGGAGCGCGATGCCGACGGCCGGTGGCGATCGAGAACCCCGGCGATGGCGGCCGGATTGACCGACCACGTGTGGTCGTTGGCCGAATGGTTGGCATTCCCGGCTGTGCAAGGACAGTAGGACACCACCGTCGAATCCGAGCGGTTGTAATCGCTTCCAGACTTCCTACATAGTTGAGCCTTTTTCACGGCTTTCTACGGCAACTCTGGCAGTGCCAGAGTTGTATGACGACCTGCTCCCTACCCCATCTCAACCCAATCTCTGTGCCTCCCGCCGCCGGATCTGGCTGAGGTCGTGTTCGATCGGCATCAACGGCTCGGACAACCGCCTCCGCGAGGTGCAGCGGACGCTGCCGACGGCGTTCTCGAACCTTAGCGTGATGTCCACGCTCGGGATCGACCCGCCCGGCGGCTGCCACTTCCCCGCCGCCGGCTACGCCGAGTTCGCCTGCCTCGTCGCGCCGCTCGTCGAGCGCGACTTCTACAGGAAAAAGTCGGCCGCGGCGATCGACGCCGTCCGGGCGGGCAAGTGGAAGCTGTTCCTCGCCACCGGCGCGGTGTACGACGCGGAGGCGGACGTGGGCGAATCCACCGAGTGGCGCCCGCGAACCCCGACGTGGTGCAGCGCCTCCGCGGGTACGCGGCCGGGATGACTGCCGACCTGGGCGCGGAGGCGACCCGGCCCGGGCGTCCGCCCGCCAGGTCGGGTCGCGGCCCCGCAGAGGCTCCGGCTGCCCGAGCGGCGGGTCGCCTCCCGGCGTGACCGTCCGCCGCGGACCGGGACCGACTCCCCCGGTATCCGCTTCCATTTGCCGCGCCTGTCGGGCATCCTAGAGTAGCAGCCACCCGCCCGCACCCGGTCCCCGCCGCGGTCCCGCCCGGAGTCCCGATGCCGCTGCCCGACTGGTTCGCCCGCCGCGCCGGCGCCGGCGTCTCACGCCGCTCGGCGCTGAAACTCGGCGCCGCGTCCGTTCTGGGGCTGTCGCTCCCGGAGTGCCTGGCGGCGGCCGGCGCGGGCGCGAAACCGGCCGCGAAGAACGTGCTCGTGCTCTACGAGCAGGGCGGGCTGTCCCACATGGACACGTGGGACCCGAAGCCGGAGGCGTTCGTCGATCACCGCAGCCCGTTCCGGCCGATCGCCACGCGGGTGCCCGGCGTCCGGTTCACGGACCTCCTACCGCACACCGCCGACGTCGCCGACAAGCTCGCCGTGGTACGGGGGATGCACCACTCCCGCGGCGGGGCCGACGCCCACCCGAACGGCACCCAGTACGCCCTCTCCGGCGCCCACCCCGCCGCGTCCCCGCTCACGATGCCGGACATCGGCTCGGTCGTGTCCCACGTGATCGGGTCGGAGTGCAAGTACCTCCCGCCGTACGTCATGGTCCCGGGGAACCACGAGCAGGCGGCCGAGGCGCGGACCGGGTTCCTGCCGGCCGGGACGAAGGTGTTCAAGACCGGCGGCCGGAACCTCGCCGACCCGGCGTGGAAACTCGACGGCCTCGTCCCGGTCCGCGAAAACCAGAGCGACCGGCTCGGCGGCCGGCACGGGCTGCGGGACGCGCTCGACCGCCAGCCGCTCGGCTCAGGCGCATCGCTGACGGACGTCCAGGGGATGGACCGGTTTTACGACCAGGCGTTCGACATGCTCACCAGCCCGAAGGTGTCCGACGCCTTCGACCTCAAGAAGGAACCGCCGCGGGTGCGCGACGCGTACGGCCCGGGCCACCGCGGCGCGTGCTACCTCGTGGGCCGGAAGCTGATCGAGGCCGGGGTGCGGTTCGTCACCGTGGACACCCGCTGGCCGCAACTCGCCGACACCCCGCGCGGCGGCAACCTGAACTGGGACCACCACGACCACATCTACGCCACCGGCACGTGCGAGCTGCCGGGCGCGACCGGGGCCGGGGCGGGGCGGTACGGGATCGGCCACTGGGTGATGATGGGGAGCGTGGACCGGGCGTTCGCGGCGCTCGTCCGCGACCTCGACCAGCGCGGGCTCCTGGCCGAGACGCTGGTCTGCTTCGTGTCGGAGTTCGGCCGCACCCCCAAGATCAACAAGGCGCGGGGCCGCGACCACTGGACGCACGCGTACTCGATCGTGTTCGCCGGGGCGGGCGTCCGCGGCGGGCAGGTGATCGGCCGCACCGACCGCGACGGGGGGTACGTCGTCGACGCGGCGTACACGCCCGAGGACTACGCCAGCACGATCTACGAGAAGCTCGGCATCGACCGCGCGAAGCCGGTGTACACGGCGAGCAACCGGCCGGTGTACTTCGGCCACCTCGGCGCCCCGATCCCCGGGATCGTGTGACCCGCCGCCCCGCCCCGCATTCCGGTCGGTGTGAGGAACTCGCGTGAAGCCGTTCGGGTCTGCCCTGCTCGCGGTGGCGGCCGTCGCTGTCGCCGCTTCCCCGGCGGCCGCCGCGCCCGTCGTCCCGGGCCTTTCCAACACGCACCCGCTGACCGAACCGCAGGTCGGTCGGCTCTTGATGAGCGAGTTGCGGTGCGCGGCCTGCCACGGCGGGAAGGACACCGCTCCGGCGATCGATCGATCCGCCCCGGACCTATCGGACGTCGGCGCCCGGGTCGCGCCGGACTACCTGCGGCGGTTCCTGGCCGCGCCGGCGGCGGCGCACCCCGGCACGCCCATGCCCGACCTGCTCGCGGCCGAACCGGCCGGGCAGCGGGAGAGAATTGCCGAGGCCCTCACGCACTTCCTCGTCGCCCAGTCGCCGGGGAAATTCACCCGCCAGCCGTTCGCCGACCGCGACCCGACCGCCGGGAAGGCGCTGTTCCACTCGGTCGGCTGCGTCGTCTGTCATTCCCCCCGCGACGACGCCGGTAAGGAGGTCGCCGCCGAAGCGGTCGTCGGGCTGGGGCACGTGCCCGAGAAGTACAGCCACCCGTCGCTGAGAGGCTTCCTCCGCGAACCCACCCGCGTCCGGCCGTCGGGCCGGATGCCGGACATGAAGCTGACGCCCGCCGAGGCCGACGCGGTCGCCGCCTACTTGGTGGGAGCGACGGCCACGAAGGTCGCGGCGCTGGAGCCGCGGGCCGACCTCGTCGCCCTCGGCAAAGAGCACTTCCGGCGGCTGAACTGCGCGGCCTGCCATACGCTCGGCGGTGTTCCGCCGGCCCCCCCGGTCCGCCCGCTCGACGGGGCGGACGCGGCCCGCGGGTGTCTGTCCGATCAGCCGGGCAAGGCGCCGCGCTTCGGCCTGAGTGCGGCGCAAGCGAAGGCGGTCCGCGCGGCGCTCGCGGCCCCGGCCGCGCCGGCGTCCGACAAGGACCGGCTGGCGACGACGCTCGTCGCGTTCAACTGCGTCGGCTGCCACAAGCGGGACAACTACGGCGGGGTGTCCGAGGGGCTCGACGAGTTCTTCCGGGCGAGCGAGAAGGAGCTGGGCGACGAGGGCCGCATCCCGCCCCCGCTGACGCTCGTCGGGGCCAAGCTCCAGCGGGTGGCGATGCAGAAGGTCCTGTTCGACGGCGACGGCGTGCGGCCGTACATGACGACCCGCATGCCCCAGTTCGGGGAGCCGAACCTGCGCCACCTGCCGGACCTGTTCGCCGCGCTCGACACCGTCAAGGGGGTCGAGTTCCGCCTCCCCCGGGCCGAGGGCGGGGACCAGCAGGAGCGGGACCGGGAGCGCGTGATGCGGGCCGCCGGCCGCGACCTCGTCGGCGACCAGGGGTTGAACTGCATCGCCTGCCACAGCTTCAACGGCAAGGCGCCGAACCGCGAGGGGATCGAACTGCTGACGAGCACCCAGCGGCTCCAGCCGGCCTGGTTCTACCAGTTCCTCCGCGACCCGAGCGCCTTCCGGCCGCGGACCGTCATGCCAACCTCGTGGCCCGGCGGGAAGGCCGTCCACACGAAGATTCTGGACGGCGACACCGACCGGCAGATCGAGTCGATCTGGTACTATCTGTCGCTCGGCACGTCGGCCGCCGACCCGTCCGGGATGCGCTCCGCCGACACGCTCCTGACCGTCACCGACGCCGCCCGCACGTACCGCGGTCGCAGCAGTGTGGCCGGCTACCGCGGGATCGCGGTCGGGTTCCCGGACAAGTTGAACTACGCCTTCAACGCCGAGACGGGCACGCTGTCGGCGCTCTGGCGGGGCGACTTCGTGCGCGTCAACCGAGGGGGGCAGGGGTCGGGCGGGTTCAACCCCGCCGCCAAGGCCGTTCAACTCGCCCAGGACCTCTCCTTCTACGCCCTCGCCGACGAGCGGGCCGCCTGGCCGCTCCGGCCAGTGACGAACAAGGACGTGCCGGCCAACCCCGACCCGCTGTACGCGAAGAACGGCGGCTACCAGTTCAAGGGGTATCAGCTCGACGCCGCCGCGGTCCCGACCTTCCTGTACCGCACCGGCGACGTCGAGGTCGGGGACCGGTCGGCGGCAGAAAACCCCGACGAGAAACCCCGTCTGGTCCGCCAGCTGTCGTTCGACTCGCCCGCGGCCCGGACCGTGTGGTTCCGGGCGCTCACGGGGAAGGTCGAGGCCGAATCGAAGGTCGTGTTCAAGACCCCCGACCTGCGGGTCGGTGTCCCGCCGGTGCCGTTCGTCCTCCGCCCGACCGCCGCCGACCCGCGGGCGAAGGAACTGCTGCTCAGGCTCGACATTCCCGCAGGCCGATCCACCCGGACACTGACCTATGACATCCTCCCATAGCCGGTTCGGCCGGGTGCTGGTTCTCGCCGCGGCCTGCGCCCTCGCCCCGGTCCCGGCCGGGGCCGAGGACGTGGGCGGCCGGTGGGGCACCGAGGAGCGCGAGCGGGAGTACTACCCGGTCGTGAACGTCCCCATCCCCAAGGGGCTGGTGGTCGAGGCCGGCGCGTTCTGCCCGCTCCCGGACGGCCGCATCGCGGTCGGCACGCGGCACGGCGAGATCCACATCCTGAGCGGGGTCGACGAGAAGCGGCCGGACCCGGCGTACCACCTCTTCGCCACCGGGCTCGACGAGGTCTTCGGGCTCGCCTACAAGGACGGCGCGTTCTACGTCACGCAGAGCTGCGAACTCACGCGCGTGACCGACACGAACGGCGACGGCAAGGCCGACCGGTTCGAGACGGTGTCCGACGCCTGGGGCTACGCGAACTACCACGAGTACGCCTTCGGCTCGAAGTTCGACAAGGCCGGGAACCTGCACGTGGCGCTCGGGCTGTCGAACTCCTACGACTCGTACGCGCTGTTCCGCGGGTTCGTGCTGCAGATCAGCCCCGACGGCAAGACGCGGGCGCTGGCCAGCGGGCTGCGGAGCCCGGGCGGGATCGGGTACAACGAGCACGGGGCGCTCTTCTACGCCGAGAGCCAGGGGCCGTGGAACTGCTCGTGCAGCCTGAAGCCGGTCGCCCCGGGCAGCTTCCAGGGGCACCCGGCGAGCTTCAACTGGTACAAGTTCGCACCGGAGCTCGGCCCGGTCCCTGAAATGCCCAGGTCCGGCTCGCGGGTCGTCGTCGAGCGGGACCGGGTGAAGCAACTCTCCCCGCCAGCAGTCATCTTCCCGTACGTCCGCATGGGCCGGTCGATCACCGGGTTCTCGGTGAACGGCACGGCCGGCAAGTTCGGGCCGTTCGACGGCCAGATGTTCCTCGGCGACTACACCCTGTCGGTGATCATGCGGGCCACCACCGAGCAGGTGAACGGCGTGTGGCAGGGCGCCTGCTACCCGTTCCGCGAGGGGCTCTCGACCGGCATCCTGAACGTCGAGTTTACCAAGGGCGGGAGCCTGATCTGCGGCGGCACGAACCGCGGCTGGCCGGTCCGCGGGATCAAGCCGTTCGCCCTCGAACGGCTCGACTGGAGCGGGAAGGTGCCGTTCGAGATCCAGCGCGTCACCGCCGAGTCGACGGGCTTCAAGGTCGCGTTCACGAAGGCGGTGGACGCGGCAACCGGCGGCGACCCGAAGGCGTACCGGGTGTCCACCTTCACCCACCCGTACCACCGGGGGTACGGCGGGCCGGAGATCGAGCGGACGACCCCGACGGTCGAGCGGGTGACCCTCGCCCCCGACGGGCTGTCGGCGAGTCTGGTGCTGAGCACCCTGGCCCGCGGGCACGTCCACGAGTTCGACCTCGGGGCCCTCCGCGCGCGGGACAACGAAACCCTCCTGCACCGGCACGCGTACTACACGCTCAACGAGATCCCGGCGGCGAAGTAGCCATCCTCCTACGCGGCACCCGTCATGCTGTCAGCCGTCGTCCGCCGTCTTCCCCACGCACCCCGCTACGTCGGCCTGACGGTCGCGGCGCTCGCGCTCGTGGCAGCCCCGGGTCGCCCCTCGCCCGCGGCCGCCCACCCGGTGCCCGAGAGCCCGTTGTGGCTCACCTACCCGGGCGGCGACGGCCCCGGGAAGGGGAAGCACGTCGTCTTCGTCGCCGCCGACCAGGAGTACCGGAGCGAGTACGCCCTGCCGATGCTCGCCCGGCTACTCGCCAAGCACCACGGCTTCCACTGCACCGTGCTGTTCGGCGTGAACGACAAGGGCGAGGTCGACCCGACGATGAAGATTCGCTGGGAAGACAAGACCGTCACGCACAACGTCCCGGGTCTGGAACACCTCGACAAGGCGGACCTGGTCGTCTTCTTCACCCGACTCCTGTCGCTCCCCGACCGGCAACTCGCGCACGTCTACAGGTACCTCGATTCGGGCAAGCCGGTCATCGGCATCCGGACCGCGAACCACGGCTTCCTGGGCTTCGAGTACAAGATGGACGGCAAGCGGGTCGACTTCGGCGAGGACGTGCTCGGCGGGTCGTTCCGCAGCCACCACGGCCGCTGGCAGGCGGACTCGACGCGCGGCGTGATCGTCGAACAGAATAAGAACCACCCGGTCCTGAAGGGCGTGCGCGACGTCTGGGGGCTGACGGACGTGTACCGCACGTACAAGGTGGGCGGCGCACTCCCGGCCGGCTGCACGCCGCTGCTCGACGGCCAGCCGCTCAAGGGCCGGAACCCCGACGACGCGCCCAACCCCGACCTGATCGCGCTGCCCGTGGCCTGGGTCAAGACCTGGACCGGCAACACGAGGAAGACGGCCCGGGTGTTCCACACCACGATGGGGAGCGCGGAAGACTACCGCAACCCCGGCCTGCGGCGGTTGACGGTCAACGCCGCCTACTGGTGCCTCGGGCTGGAAGAGAAAATCGACCCGGCCTCGAAGGTCGATCTGGTCGGCGAGTACCAGCCGCCGGGGAGTGGGTTCAACTACGCGAAACTCAACGTCGTGCCACGGCCGCCGAGCATTTACAAGTAGACTGCACTCGGTGCCGGGGGCGCCGGCGGCGTCATGCCGGTGGCGCCCGGGTCCTTCGCCGATCGCACGCGATGCCTGGACCGCACCCCGAGGCCGAAGCAGAAGAACGACGTGGACGTGAGCCGGGACGAACGCGGCAACTAACGTCTCCATGGACCGCACCGACGGAGCCGACTGTATGAAAACTCCCCTTCTACTCGCGCTGGCACTCGCAGCGCCGGACTTCAAACCGGACCAGCGTACGCTCCCGGTTCCGGCGCCCAAGGGCGCGACCGTGCTCCTCGACGGCACGGGGAAGCACTCGTTCCTGAGCATGGCGGGCGGGAAGATCGATTGGCCGGTGGAGGACGGCGTGGCCACCTCGACGTCCAACAAGAGGAACCAGAACCACCTCGTCTCCAAGTTGCACTTCCGGGACGCCGACATCCACGTCGAGTTCCTGCTGCCGGAGAAGGGGCCGGGGAACAGCGGCGTGTACATCCACGGGCACTACGAGGTCCAGATCCTGAACTCGTTCGGCAAGGCGAAGGTCACCCAGGAGGACGCCGGCTCCCTCTACGGGTTCGCGGCGCCCGCGGAAAACGCGTGCCGCAAGCCGGGCGAGTGGCAGGTGTTGGACATCCGGTACCGCGCCCCGCGACGGGACGACGCCGGCAAGATTACCGAGAAGGGGACCGTTACGGTCTGGTTCAACGGGAAGAAGGTGCAGGACGACACCGGGTTCGGCGAGCCCAAATCGACGTTCCACCCGTTCCGGTTCGGCAACACCCCGTACCTGGACAAGATCCGGGACCGACAGACGAAGACGGCGACCGGCCCGGTGTTTCTGCAGGACCACGGCAACCCGGTGAAGTTCCGCAACGTCTGGGTGCTCCCGGCGGACGACCGCGCCTTCGTGTACGAACCGGGCGAAAAATGAGCCCTCGCCTACCGCAAGGCGGCCGGCGGGGGCGCGGCGGTGGCTCGGCCCTCACCGCGGGCCCGCGGGCAGATGGTCGATCAGGTATCGCGTGATCAGCATCCGGAGGTGGACCGCGGTGCCCTTACCCTCGCGCAAGCCGTGGTCGCGGTTGGGATAGGCCATGTAGTCGAATCGCTTGCCGAGTTCGACGAGTCGATCCACGAGGCTCTCGGTGATTTGAAGGTGGGTGTTGGTTTCGCCGGTCCCGTGAACGATCAACAGGTCCCCACGCAGGCCGTCCGCGAAGTTGATGGCCGCGGCCCTGCGGTACCCGTCCGGGTTCACGTCGGGGGTCCGCATGAAGATTTCCTGAAACCAGGCGTTGTACAATTCCGGGCGCGGCTTCGGTGCCACCGCGATGCCGACGTGGTACACGTCCGGCTTGCGGAACATCGCGTTCAAGGTGTTCGAGCCGCCGCCGCTCCAGCCCCAGATGCCCACCCGCGACAGGTCGACGTACGACCGCGTGCGGCCCAGCTCCCGCACCCCCGCCGCCTGTTCCTCGGTCGAAAGCGGGCCGAGGCTTCCGAACACGGCTCGCCGCCAGGCGGCCCCCTTGGGTGCCGGCGTGCCGCGGCCGTCCATCGACACGACGAGGTAGCCGAGGTCCGCGATCATGCGGTGGAACATCGAGTGATTCTGGCCGCCGGCCCAGTCGTCGAGGACCGTCTGGCCGTGCGGCTCGCCGTACACGAAGACGAAGACCGGGTACTTCTTTTTCTCGTCGAAGTCGCGCGGCTTGATCATCCACGCGTCCATCACCACGCCGTTCCCGATGTCGAGCTTCAAGAACTCCGTCGGCCGGGTGATCAGCGGGCCGGCGCGTGTCCGAACCCCTTCGTTCGCCTCCAGGACCCGTTCCGAGTGATGGTCGGAGAGTCGGACCAGGTCGATGACCGGTGGCTTGTCGAAGGTGGAATAGGTGTGGACCGCCCACTTCCGATCCGGCGAGAAGTCGTAGCTGTGGGTTCCGGGCTGGTCCGCCGGTGTCACCCGCTCGGGATCGCCCGTCCCGTCGAGGCGGATCCGGTACAGGTAGCGCTGGGTCGCGTTCTTCGGCGAGGCGAGGTAGTAGAACCAGCCGCCGGGTTCATCGACCGGCCCGCGGGCGATGACGTCGGACGTGTCTTTCGTCAGACGCGTCCGTTGTTTGCCGTCTCGGGAAATCACGTAGGCCTGCCGCCAGCCCTCTCGCTCGCTGAGCAGGACAAACTCCTTGCCGTCGCGAACCCACTCGAGCCCCGCGTTGGCGGAATAGCTCGCGTCGACCCACGCGGGATCGGTTTCCTCGTACGCCGTCGCGACCTCTCCGGTCTCGACGTTGGCGAGCAGGAACTTGCGGTTGTCGCGGGATCGGCTGAGTAGCTCGATCAGGAGTTCCGTCGAGTTGCCGGCCCAACTGACGTCGTTGATGTAACACGTACCCGGCTCGGCAGGGAGGTTCACCCAGCGTGTGGCCCCGCCCTCGCGTTCGACGACACCCACGCGAAGGGTCGGGATCGGGGTACCGACGCGAGCGAAGGGGACGTGTGCCACTTCGGGATACGTCGGGTCCGTGGGCCGGAGCACCGGTCGGGTGCGAACCTTCGTGGAGTCCGACTGGACGTACGCGACCCGACGGCCGTCGGGGCTCCAACTCGGGGTGTAATTGTCCAGCTGGCCCCGGTCGTCGTCCGTGGTCAACGGCGTGACGCGCCCCGTCGCGGCGTCGACCACGGCGAGATTCCGGCCACGCCGGACGAGAACGCGATCGACCCGAGGAGAAAACGAGTCCGAGGACAGGCCGGCCGGCACCTCGGCGGGTAGCTTGTGGAGCTTGGCCGATTTCGAGTCGAACAGCCAGATGCCGGCTCGCGTTTCCAGACAGAACTTGTGTTCGACGGGCGTCTGGAAGCACCGCTGAACGAACAGCCGCTGCTTCGAGCCGGGCACGACGAGTTGATCCGCGCCGATAAGTCCGGATCGCTTCCCGGTCTTGACGTCGTACCTGACGACTTCCGGCTCCGCACCCGGCTTGGCGGGTTCCAGCATCAGGTAGCCGGAACTGTCCGCGAGCCACCTGCCCGGGAACGTGGCTGGTGCGAAGTCCCGGTTCTCGTAGATGGTTTTCAGCCGCGCCTCGGCATCGGCCAACACCTTGCCGCGGCCGGTTCGGTCGTCGGCCGCGGGGGCCGCGCCGGCGACCGCAAGCCAGAAAGCCATCACCGTGGAGAACCGCCTCATGGTCCGTCCCTCTTCTCGACCGCCGCACCCACCCCACCAAGCCCCACCAAGCCCGTGACGAACGCCGCGCGGGGGACATGGTCGATGACAATGCCAACCACGCCCCTCGTCGAACCGTAGGGAGAGTTGTTCCCGCCCAGAGGATGTACGGAGTTCGCTACCGCCCGGCAGGTTGTGCAGCGGCCGAGGGAATAACAGCACGAACTAACAGAAGGTTCGACCTGCCTACGGCCCGGACGGGCACCGCGATCAACGCCGCGAGCAGACGGACGGTCCGTCTCATCGAACACCCCCCGATTAGGTGGCCTGGCGGCCCGCCGCCGGGGGTCGTAGAGCGAAGGTCTGGGACGTTCGCACCGGGAAGCACCTGCTCGACCTGTCGGTGTCTGAAGAGAAAGTTGTCACGAGTGTGAGCTTCTCGCCTGACGGGACCCCGACTACGCCAAGAAACAAGCTCCGCGACCGGCTGATCGCCCATGCCGTTTCCACCCCCGACTGGGTGGTCGGGTTCCATGACGAGTGCTGGTGGACCCGGCTGTCCCAACCCGACCTGTTTGGGTAGGCGAACCCCGTGTACCCGGCGAGGAACGCCTGCGGTAACTCCTGGCGGCGGCCGGCGGTCAGGTCGAAGAGGGTGTACGGGTTCGCGGCGTCGCCCAGGTACGCCCAGGCGTAGGCGGTGCGGCGGGGCCGCAGCAGCACCAGCGGGGTGTCGTCGGCGTGGATCGCGAACGACCGCAACAGCCGCCAGTGCGTCAGGTTGTTGAGCGCCTGCAGGAGCCGCCCGTACCTCCGGAGGTGGTCGCAGAGGGTGGAGCGTCTGACGTCCCACCCGTGGCGGGCCAGGATCGCCTCCTGGCGGTGCAGCGGCAGGTGGTCGATGAACTTCGACGAGACGACGTGGGCCAGCAATCCGCTGCCGATGCCGCTCTTCGGGATCGGCTCCGGCGGTCGGGCCGCCCGAACGATCTGCGGGTCGGGGTGCCGAGGTCGCCCCTCTCGAAATTGAAGGTGGGATGTCGGACCGGAGCGCATGAGCCTGACGTTCAGGACCAAGCGCAGCATGGCCGGCAAGTCTGGAACGCGTCACTCCCGTAATTCACAAGACGCTCACGGAAGGGTGACGTTGTGGTAGACTTCCTGCACGTCATCACACTCGTTCAGCATCCCAAGCAGTTTCTCGAACATGGCCCGTTCCTCCCCGCCGAGGACTTTTGCCTCCTTCGGAAGGAACGTGATCTCCTGAACATCGAATTCGAGGCCGGGGAATGCCTCGCGCAACGCCGTCTTAGCTTTGTAGAACTCAGCAGGGGGCGCGAAGACGGTGATCGTGCCGTCCTTGCTTTCGACCTCATCCACGGCGACGTCGGCCGCGAACACGGCCTCCAGCACCTTCTCCTCGCTATCCCCGCTGAACGAAATCACCGCCAGGTGATCGAACAGCATCGCCACCGACCCGTTGGCCGACATCTTGGCCCCGGTCTTGGTGAAGCAGTTGCGGACATCGGAAATCGTGCGTGTGTTGTTGTCCGTCAGGCAGTCGACGATGACGAGCGAGCCGCCGGGGCCGACTCCCTCGTACCTCGCCGGTTGGTAGTTCTCGCCGCCCGCACCCGCGGCTTTCTGAATCGCCTTGTCAATCACGTGGCTCGGGACATTTTCCTTCTTGGCTCGTTCGACGATGTTGCGCAGGACCGGATTGGCGCTCGGGTCGGGCACGCCGTTCTTGGCCGCCATGTACAGTTGTTTGCTGTATTTGGAGTAGAGCTTTGAGTTCTGCGCCGCGGTCTTGAAGATGGAATACTTGCGCTTCTCGAAGATTCGTCCCATACGAAGCCTACCTCTCTCGCCGTCTAAAAGGAGCCGGGCCTGGAATGCCCCGATCGGTCCGCAAGGACCGAATCACCAGCTTTTCCCTCTGCCGCCGCCGTTGCGTCTTCCGCTCCGGCCGAGCGCACCTGCCGAGCGCACCGGCCCCACTCCGCGTTCGCCCGGTTTCTCCCCCTCTGCCGGGCTGGCAGGGGTGTTGCCGTGGACGCCACGGGCCGCTTGGTTGGCACGCTTCCGGCGGGACTCGATCGCCTACTTCGGCGGGTCCGCCGGGATCACCCCTTCGCACCCGCCGATCAGGTCGGGCGGCCCTGTATGGATCAGGGACTCGCGGAAGCTGAAGTGATTCTACAGCATTCAGGCTGGCCTGCCTAAACGGTCCCCGTGGTGCCTTCGGATACCACGCCCGGCCAAGCCAAGCTGGGGTGTCGGCCCGGAGCGCGCAAACTCCCTGCGGCCTGACGTCACCCGAAGTCGCCAGCGCCGACGTCCACGACGTATCGGGCGGTCGGGGCGGACCGCGCGGCGGGCGCCGGGACGGCCGGGTTAGGCCGTGAGGGGAGTGGCGCGCGGGTGGCGTCGAGCCAGCGGAGCAGGTCGCCGAGCAACTCGTCCCGGGCGGCCGGGTTGGTGATCGCCAGGTTCGTCCGCTCGCCGGGGTCGGCCCGCAGGTCGTACAACTCGACGGCGTTGTTCGTGGCGAGGCGTGCGCGGCCGCCGTCGAGGACCCACTCCTCGTGGTACAGCAGCAGCTTCCGGTCGCCCTTGCGGACCGCACTCACCGGCCGGGTGCGGAACACCGCGTCGCGGCCGCGGGTCACCGGGTCGTCGAGGTACCCGGGGAAGTGCCAGAAGATCGCCGGCCGCGTCACCCCCCGCGCCCCGCGGAACAGCGGCAGCAGGCTCTCGCCGTCGAGCGCCGCCGTGGTCGTGGCGCCCACTGCGGCCAGGAACGTCGGGAACAGGTCCACGTTGTGGACCGGCACGTCGCAGGTTGCGGGGGCGATTGTGCCGGGCCACGCGGCGACGAACGGCACCCGGATGCCGCCCTCGTAGTAGCAGCCCTTGTTCCCCCGCAGCGGCTCCTGTGACGACTGCTGGGTGCCGCCGTTGTCCGACGTGAACACGACGAGCGTGTCCCGCTCCAGCCCCAGCTCCCGCAGCCGGGCCAGCAGCCGGCCGACGGACTCGTCGAGGTCGAACAGGCAGGCGGCGTACAGCGGGTTCGCGTGCTGCGCCCCCGGCCGCTTCGCCCGGAACTTCGCCAGCGTCGCCGGCCGGGCCTGGAGCGGGGTGTGTATGCCGTGGTGGGCGAGGTAGCAGAAGAACGGCCGGTCCTTGTTTCGCTCGATGAACGCGCCCGCCCGGTCGGTGAGCGCGAACACCCCCTTCGGGTCGTCGTTGCCGCCCTTCTGCCCGCCGGCCGGCGTCTCGTGGACCACGTCGAACCCCTGCTGTCCGGGCGGCGCCCCGTCCTTCCCGCCGAGGTGCCACTTGCCGAAGATGGCGGTCGCGTACCCGGCCGCCCGGAGGGCATCGGCGAGGGTGACTTGCGCCGCCGGGAGCCCGCTCCGGTTGGGGACCGGGACCAGCCGCATCAGGTTCGCCGGCCCGCGGTTCGTGCCGCCGACGGCGTAGACGCCGTGCCGCGGGGTGTACTGGCCGGACAGCAGGCAGGCCCGGCTCGGGGCGCAATTCCCGGCCCCGGCGTAGGCGTGCGGGAAGGCCATCCCGCGGCGGGCCAGGGCGTCGATGTGCGGGGTCTCGTAGAAGTCGCTCCCCTGGTAGGCGACGTCCCGCCAGCCGAGGTCGTCGGCGAAGATCAGGACGACGTTCGGCTTGCGGGCGGGCGGGTCGGCCGCGGTGGCGGGGCCGGATAGGAGCGCGGTTGCGGCGAGGCTCAGGAGCAGACGGGGCATGGGTCGGTCCCCGGAGGCGGCGGGTCGGTGCCAGTATACCGCCGCCGGCCGGTTGCGGCCGGGGCCGCTAGCGCGTAGGCTCGTCCCTACCTCCGGAGGATCACTGATGCGCCGACTCGTCGCCGCCGCTCTCCTCGCCGCCTCGGCCGGCCCAGCGGCCGCGCAGCCCGCAGCGACCCGGCCGCCGAACGTCGTCTACATCCTCGCCGACGACGTGGGGTACGGCGACCTCGGCAGCTACGGCTCGACTCGCATCCCGACCCCGAACCTCGACCGGCTGGCGAAGGAAGGCCTGCGGTTCACCGACGCCCACGCCCCGGCCGCCGTCTGCACCCCGACCCGGTACGCCCTGCTCACCGGCCAGTACGCCTGGCGGCACGCCCCCGGCTCGCGCATCCTCAGCGGGGTCGCACCGCTGTCGATCCCGACCGACCGCGTGACCGTGGCGTCGTTCCTCCGCGCGGCCGGGTACGCCACCGCGGTCGTGGGGAAGTGGCACCTCGGGCTCGGGGCCGGCGAGACGGACTACAACCGCCCCATCACCCCCGGCCCCCGCGAGGTCGGGTTCGACTACTCGTTCATCGTCCCGGCCACCGGCGACCGCACCCCGTGCGTGTACATCGAGGACGGCCGCGTCGTGAACTCCGACCCGGCCGACCCGATCCGCGTCAGCTACGCCGCGAAGGTCGGCGCCGAGCCCACCGGCCGCGAGAACCCGGACCTGCTGACCAACCAGCGGCCGAGCCACGGGCACGACATGACCATCGTCAACGGCATCAGCCGGATCGGCTGGATGACCGGCGGGCAGGCGGCCCGGTGGAAGGACGAGGACATGGCCGACGACATCACCAAGCGGGCCGTGTCCTTCATCGACCGGAGCAAGGACCGGCCATTCTTCCTCTACTTCCCGACCCACGACGCCCACGTGCCGCGCTGCCCGCACCCGCGGTTCCGGGGCAAGAGCGGCCACGGCCTCCGCGGGGACGCCATCGTCGAGCTCGACTGGTGTGTCGGCCAGCTGCTCGCCGCGCTCGACCGGCACGGGCTGGCCGGGAACACGCTCGTGGTCTTCACCAGCGACAACGGCGGGGTGATGGACGACGGGTACGTGGACGGCACCGGGGACGACGCCAGCGGCCACCGCTGCAACGGCCGGCTTCGGGGGTTCAAGGGCGGGCTGTACGAGGGCGGCCACCGCGTTCCGTTCCTGGCCCGGTGGCCCGGCACGGTCCCGGCCGGGCGGACGTCGGACGAGTTGGTCTGCCACGTGGACACCCTCGCCACCGTGGCCGCGCTCCTCGGCCGCCCGCTGCCGGCGGGGGCCGGGCCGGACAGCGTGAGCGTCCTCCCCGCGTTGCGCTCCGACCGACCGGCCCGGGCGTGCCGCGAGTCGCTGGTCCACCAGTCCGGTGGCGGGCTGCTGGCCGTCCGCAAGGGGCCGTGGAAGCTGATCCCGAACGACGGCAAGAAGAAGGGCGGCCCGGAGCTGTACAACCTGGTGGACGACATCGCCGAGGCGACGAACCTGGCCGCCCGCCACCCGGAGCGGGTGGCCGAGCTGGCGGCCCTGTTGGCGGCGACCCGGGGAGCGAAGTAGTGTCGGTTCGGGCGCGGTGTGTCGGCCTGTTCGCCCGGGGCGCGAGCCCCGGCTGGTTCCCAAGACGATCCGGGGGTCCGTCGATGAAGCCTCTCCTGCACGGCTGGGTCTGTTCCGCCCTCGCGCTGGCGGTCTCACCGGGCTGGGCCCAGGCCCAGGAGCACCCCGACCGGGTCGTTCAACCTGGCGTGCCGCAGGGGAAGGTCACCGCGGGGAAGTTCGCCGAGAGCAAGGTCTACCCGGGGGCGACGCGCGACTTCAGCGTCTACGTGCCGGCCCAGTACAAGCCCGACGAGCCGGCCGCGCTCATGGTCTTCATGGACGGCAGCGGGTACGCGAACCCCAAGGGCGGGTTCCGCGTGCCGGTCGTGTTCGACAACCTCATCCACAAGAAGGCGATGCCCCCCACGATCGCCGTGTTCGTCAACCCCGGGACTGTGCCGGCCACGATGCCGGGGGCGGCGGACCGCAGCAACCGGTCGTTCGAGTACGACTCGCTCGGCGACCGCTACGCCACCTTCCTCGCCGACGAGTTCCTGCCGGTGGCGCTTAAAGGGCTGAACGTTACCAAGGCCCCCGCGAGGCGGGCCGTGTGCGGCATCTCGTCGGGCGCCATCTGCGCGTTCACGGTCGCGTGGGAGAAGCCGGAGCAGTTCGGGCTGGTGATGAGCCACATCGGCAGCTTCACCAACATCCGCGGGGGCTGGGCGTACCCGGGCCTCGTGCGAAAGACCAAGACCAACCCGAAGGCCATCAAGGTGTACCTGCAGGACGGCAAGGACGACCTCAACAACCTGCACGGCAACTGGCCGCTCGCCAACCAGGACCTCGCGACGGCCCTGCAGTTCGCCGGGTACAAGTACAAGCTGGAGATGACCGACGGCGGCCACAGCGGCAAGTGGGGCGGCGAGTTGCTGCCGGACGCGCTCCGGTGGCTCTGGGACGACCAGGCCGAGAGCACCAAGCTCCCGCACGTCGAGACGAAGCCGGAATGGAAGCCGCACCCAGACGCGGTGGCGAAGGACGGCGTGCCGAAGGGGACGGTCGTCCCGATGCCGGCGTTCGAGTCGAAGGTCTTTCCGAACACGACCCGCGACTGGTCGGTCTACGTGCCGGCCCAGTACAAGGCCGACACGCCCGCCGCGCTGATGGTGTTCCAGGACGGCGAGGGTATGAGGAGCGAAAAGGGCCGCTGGCGGGTGCCGACCGTCTTCGACAACCTGATCGCGAAGGGGGAGATGCCGCCGACGATCGCCGTGTTCATCAACCCCGGGCACGAGAAGGACAAGGCGCGGGTGCAGGGGAAGCACTCCAACCGCGGCTTCGAGTACGACAGCCTCGGCGACCGCTATTCCCGGTTCCTGACCGAAGAGATCATCCCCGAGGTCCGGAAGCGGTACGCGATCTCGGACGACCCCGACATGCACGCGATCGGCGGCTCCAGCTCCGGCGCGATCTGCGCGTTCACCGCCGCCTGGGAGCGCCCCGACGTCTTCCGCAAGGTCTATTCGAGCGTGGGCAGTTTCACGAACCTGCGAGGCGGGAACGTCTACCCGTCACTGGTCCGCAAGACGGAGCCGAAGCCGATCCGCGTCTACATGGCCGACACCAGCGGGGACGTCGACAACGCCTTCGGCAGCTGGCCGTGGGCGAACCAGCAGATGGCGTCCGCGTTGAAGTACATGGGCTACGACGTCCGCTTCGACTGGGCAGAGGGCTACGCCCACAACGCCGAGTTCGGCGGCTCGAAGTTCCCCGACGCCATGAGGTGGCTCTGGCGCAAGGACAAGCCCACCCCGGTGCTCGACACCCGGGGCGACCTCGGCGGCGACCTGACGCTCCTCAACCTGTTGGTCCGCGACAAGTCGTGGGAGGTCGCCGCGAAGGGCCTCGGCTTCGCGGACGCGCTGTGCGCCGACAAGGCCGGCAACGTGTACTTCTGTGACATGAAGGCCCCCTCGGTCGTTCGCATCGGCACGGACGGCACACGCCGGGAGATCTGCAAGGAGTCCGTGAGCGGCCTGAAGTTCAGCCCGGACGAATCCGTCCTGTACGGCTGCCAGGGAGCCAAGAAACGCGTCGTCGCGATCAGCCCCGGCAGCGGCGAGGTGAGAGTCGTCGCGGAGGGCGTGACGCCCAACGACCTCGCGGTCACGAAAGACGGGTTCATCCTGATCACGGAGACCGCGGCGAAGCAGGTGACGCGGATCGACCCGAAAACCGGTGTAGTCAAGGTCGTGGACACGGGCATCACCAGGCCGAACGGCATCGCGCTGTCGAACGACGGCGGCACGCTGGCCGTGTCGGATTACGGCGGGACGCACACCTGGACGTTCCGGGTGAACACGGGCGGCACCCTCGACGCCAGGATGCCGACGATGCCGATGCGCCTGTCGATCGACCCCAAGGGCGAGTTCAAGTTCAACGAGCCGCCGCCTTACGGCCAGACCTCGCTGGGGGACGGCATGGCCGTCGACAAGGCCGGGCGGTTCTACGTCACGAGTGCGGTGGGGGTGCAAATCTTCGACCCGACCGGCCGCCCCTGCGGCGTGCTGCCGAAAGTGGACAACGACCAGCCGTTGACCTCATGCGTTCTCGCTGGCCCGAATCACAGCGTGCTCTACATCGCACACGGGACGACGATTTACCGCCGGACGTTGACGGTGCTGAAGCCGAAATAGCGGGTCGCGCGAACGGGGTCGATCGTCGGCCCGCCCGACGGGGTTAGTACTCCGCACTCCCCGGGGTACGCGGGAAGGGGATCACGTCGCGGATATTCGCCATGCCGCTGAGGAACAACATGACCCGCTCGAGGCCGAGCCCGAGCCCGGCGTGCGGCACCGTACCGTACCGGCGGAGGTCGAGGTACCACTGGTACACGTGCGGGTCGAGCCCCTGCTCACGCATCCGCCCTTCGAGGACGTCGAGCCGTTCCTCCCGCTGGCTGCCGCCGATGATCTCCCCCACACCGGGCACCAGCACGTCCATTGCCCGCACCGTCTTCCCGTCGTCGTTGACCCGCATGTAGAAGGGCTTCAGCCCCCGCGGGTAGTCGTAGAGGATAACCGGCCCCTTGAAGTACTCCTCGGCGAGATACCGCTCGTGTTCGCCCTGCAGGTCGGTGCCCCACGCCACGTGGAATTCCCACGCCTTGCCCGACTTTACCAAGATCTCCACCGCCTCGGTGTACGGGAGACTCTTGAACGGGTTGGTGAGCACGCTTTCGAGCCGGTTCAGCAGGTCCTTGTCGACCCTCTCCTGGAAGAACTTCATTTCCTCGGCGCAGTGCGCGAGCGCGTCCCGGACGATCCGCTTGAGGAACGCCTCCGCCAGCGTCATGTTGTCGCCCAGGTCGTAGAAGGCCATCTCCGGCTCGATCATCCAGAACTCGGCGAGGTGCCGCGGGGTGTTCGAGTTCTCGGCGCGGAAGGTCGGCCCGAACGTGTACACCTTGCCCATCGCGCAGGCGAACGTCTCGACCTGGAGCTGGCCGCTCACGGTCAGGTACGCCGGCTTGTGGAAGAAGTCCTTCGTGTAGTCCGCCTTGCCCGCGGCCTTCGGCACGTCGTCCGGGTCGATGGTCGTGACGCGAAAGAGCGCCCCGGCCCCTTCGCAGTCGCTCGCCGTGATGATCGGGGTGTGGACGTACAGGAAGCCGTGTTCGTCGAAGAAGTCGTGGACGGTCTTCGAGACGCGGTGGCGCAGCCGGGCGACGGCGCCGAACGTGTTGGTCCGCGGGCGGAGGTGGGCGATGTCGCGGAGGAACTCGAACGTGTGCCCTTTCTTCTGCAGGGCGTAGGTCTCGGCAGGGGCGTCGCCGACCAGTTCGACGCGGCCGGCGACCACCTCCGTCGCCTGCCCCTTGACTCCGCGACCGCCAACCGGCGGCGGATGGCGAACCTGATCGCCTCCGCCGACACGGTGCTGTGCGTTTCGCCCATCCAGATGAATTTCTGAAGGGGCATGATGTTGGTCCCTTCGTTGTCACCGCGGTTGTTGGCCGCGGTGCCGAAGGGGGTGACGATGCTGGCGAACACATGAAGGCTCATCGGCAGTTATCCCCTAGTGCAGGATCAGGTCGCCGTCTTTGCCAAGCGGCCGGTCGGCGTAAGCTGAGCTCATGACACCGACCATGCGGGTCCGCGAGTTGACCGGCGCCGAGCGTCACGCCCTCCGCCGAGGGCTCAAGGCGGCCGACGGGTTCACCGTCCGCCGCTCCCAGGTGCTCCTCGCCAGTGCCGACGGGGCCGGGCCACCAGGTGATCCCGACACACCAGCCGCGCCTCGTCCAGGCCGCCGACGATGGTGATCGGGTGGTGGGCATACGCCGTCGGGACCGAGTAGTCGTTCCCGTCGAACCGGACCAGCGACAGCGAGTTCGCGTCCGCCATCCCCACCCGCCGCGACTCGAACCGGTTCCCCGGCAGCGGCCGCAGTGACGACCGCTCGGCGGCCAACAACTCCCCCTTCGGCCGGTCCTTGCCACGAAGTTGTCGGACCAGGTCGTCCGTACACCGCCGGACCAGCTCGGCGTTGAGTGCCTCCCACGAGTCGGCCGCCGGGACGGGGACGAGGAAGTTGCGGCGGGCGAACCCGACCATCGCCTCGACGTGCCCCTTCTCGTTCGGCCGCCGCACCCGGCAGAACCGGTACGCGAACAGGAAGTGATACCGTCTTGCGTTAAACCTTTACCGTTCCACCCGGACCGCCCAGTGGAACCCGATCGCCCCCAGGACGGTCGCCCGGTCCTCAGCCAACCGCCGGCATCGACGCCGGACGACGCGCCGGAGGTCGGCCAGGCGGTCGTACGTCTCGTTCGCCACCGCCTCCCGGACCAGCGCCCAGAACGGCTCGACCGGTTGCAGTTCCGGCGTGCACGGCGGGAGGAAGTGGAGCCGGACGTTGGCCGGGATGGGGAGCCGCCTGGCCCGGTGCCACCCGGCGTTGTCCACCACCACGACCAGCACCTTCTCCCCCTTCGGGTCGGCGTGGGCGGCGAAAGCGGCGAGGGCGTCGGCCATCCGCTCCACCTGGACCCGGGGCAGGATGACGGTGAACGACTCCCCGGTGGCCGGCCGGGCGAACCCGTACACGTACAGCCACTCGTACTTCGTTCGCCCGCCCGACCGGGGCCGGTGCCCCCGGAGCCACCACACCCGCCGGGTGATGGGCTTGAGCCCGAGCCGGGCCTCGTCCTCGGCCCACACCTCGACCGCCCGGCCGGGGTGGGCGGCCCTCAACCGCCTCACCCGCCGTCGCACGTTTTTTCCCACCGCCGGCGGGTCGGGGCGTCGGCCGCCTTCGGGTGGGCCGGGCGGGGCACCTGGAGGCTGAACCCGAGGGCCACCAGCCACCGCCACCCGGTCTCGGGGCAGACCCCCACCTGCCACCGGTCGTGGACGTACCGGGCGACCTTCGGGCCGGTCCACACCCCGCCGTCCGGCGGCCGCTTCTGCAACGCCGCGTACAGGGCGGCCCGCCGCCGGGCGGTCAGCTTGGGCTCGGCCCCGTTGCCCCTCCGCCGGTCGGCCACCCCGTCCGGGCCGCGGTCGTCCCACCGGTGGAGGACGTGGCGGACGGTGACGGCCGACAGCCCGACCACGTCGGCCACCGCGGCCGGGGTACGGGGCACGTCCGTCCGGGCGAGCAGCCAGAGGGCGTGCCACCGCCGCTTCTCGACCGGGTGCCGGCAGGACACGTACCGGTGCCGGAGGTTGCCGACCGGCAGGTGCCGGGCGAACGGCAGGCGTCGCATGGGATTCCCTCCCGCAACAACGAGTTGCCAGGACATCGTAGGGAATCAACTCCGTACGGTATCAATCGCCCGCCACAATTTTCTCCGCATAACCGGTGCATTAATTAGTATAAAACGCCTTATCAGTCGTGCATAACGCAACTCACACGTTTGAAAACTGGCAAATGCACGATCAACATCGCATGCTCAGCCGTCGTCTGTCGGGCGCGCCGCGGCGAAAGTTCCCGCCGCGGCTTGCGGCCGCCACCGCGACCCGGCATACTCGGGGCATGACGCCCCGCTTCTCCCACCCCGCGCCTAGCCGCCGCGGCGCCCTCCAGGCCGGCGCCGTCGGCCTCCTCGGGCTCGGCGCCGCCGAGTTGCAACTCCTCCGCGCCGCCGGCAGCAGTGCGCACCCCGCCCGCGCCGTCATCTACGTTTTCCTCTCCGGCGGGCTCGCCCAGCACGAGAGCTTCGACCCCAAGCCCGACGCTCCCGACGCCATCCGCGGCGAGTTCGGCACCACCGCCACCCGCACCCCCGGCGTCCGCATCACCGAACACCTGCCGCTCCTCGCGGCGCGGTCGAGCAAGTGGGCGCTCGTCCGCTCGCTCACGCACCGCTCCAACGACCACTCGCTCGGCCACCACATCATGCTCACCGGCCGCAGCGACGCGCCGCCGGGTTTCAACCCCAGCGCCCCCACCCCGACCGACCACCCGGCGCTCGCGGCCGTGGCCGGGGCCGTGCTGCCGCCGCGGAACAACCTGCCGCCGGCCGTCGTGCTGCCCGACAAGATCGTCCACAACACCGGCCGCACCCTCCCCGGCCAGTTCGCCGGCCGCATGGGCCGCCCGCGCGACCCGTGGTTCCTCGAAGCGTCCGCGTTCGAGCCGAAGGCGTACGGCGCCTACCCCACTCACGAGTTCGACCACCAGCAGCGGCCGTTCACGGCGAAGCGGCAGCGCTTCACCATCCCCGACCTGAGCCTCCCCGACGGCATCGACCCCGCCCGCTTCGGCGGCCGCCGCAGCCTGCTCGCCGAGATCGACCGCCAGCGCACGACGCTGGACATCGCCGCGGCCGGGTTCGACAAGCGGCGGCAGGACGCGGTGTCGCTGCTGACCGACGCCCGCGTGCGGAAGGCGTTCGACCTGGACCACGCCGACCCGCGCGACCTGGATCGGTACGGCCGCAATGCCTTCGGCTGGTCGCTGCTGACGGCGGCGCGGCTCGTGGAGGCGGGGGTGAGCCTGGTGCAGGTGAACCTCGGCAACAACGAGACGTGGGACACCCACGGCAACGCCTTCCCGCACCTGAAGGATAAGCTCCTGCCGCCGACCGACCGGGCGGTCGCGGCGCTGCTCGACGACCTGGACGGCCGCGGGCTGCTGGACAGCACGCTGGTGGTGATGGCGGGCGAGTTCGGGCGGACGCCGCGGGTCAGCACGCTGACGCAGCACTACAAGGGGCCGGGCCGCGACCACTGGGGGGCGGTGCAGAGCGTGTTCCTGGCCGGCGGCGGCGTGCGGGGCGGGCGCGTGGTGGGGGCGAGCGACAAGAACGGGGGCTACCCCATCGACGCGCCGCAGTCGCCGGAGAACTTCGCGGCGACGATCTACGACGCGCTGGGCATCCCGAAGGCGGCGCACTGGCCGGACGCGGAGGGCCGCCCGCACTTCGTCTACCACGCCGACCCGATGCCGGTGTGAGGCCGGGCCGGCGGCTCACGCCTTCCCGAGCACCAGATCGACGACCCAGCAGCCGCGGACGTGCGGCCCCGCGCCGCGGCAGTGTGCGAGGATGTCGGCGGACGCGCAGCCGGCGTCTTCGAGCGCGTCGGCCAGGACCGGCATCGGGCCGAAGTCGCACGACTCGTACATGCCGCGCGCCAGGCCCACGACTGCCTCCGTCCGCCAGCTCGGGTCGAACGCGACGGGCTCGTAGGGATTCCCGAAGATGCATCGGAGCCAGTCGCACTGCTCCGGGTCGTGGTCGCCGGCGGCCCAGAGCCGGTTCGTCATACTATCTCGCGCGACACGCTTGATGCCCCCGATGTCCTCCTCGGTCGCATGGATCGGGCACCGGGCGTACGTCAATGGCGTTAGCGGCCGCTCGACCTCACCCGGCGCGTGGGGATCACGAGCCGCACGCGACAGAAGTTCACGCCGGAAGGCCTCTTCAGCCCACGCCACTGCCAGCTCCCGCTTCGCCCGTACGACCTCCCAAGGGACGCGCGTCTCGATGGAGTCTTCGAGTGCGACCACGAGTTCGCGCTGCGCGTCGGTCGGGTAGTGGTCCCACACCCGCCGGCAGCAGGCGACGGCGAACAGCCTGACCTTGCGGAGGTCGCGCTTCTTCAGGTTCCGAACCAGCGACAGCATCCGGTCGGTGTGCTGGCCCTCCCGCCACATCTTCTTGTACATCTCGGACACGGATGCCCCCCCGGGAACGAACAACCCCCGCCCGCGGCGGGCCGCGAACGGGGGTGCGTGTGGGTCGGGCTCGGTGGGCGGTCAGCCGAGGTTCATCGACAGCAGGAACTCGGCGTTGCTCTTGCTCTTCTTCGCCCGGTTCACGATCAGCTCCATCGCCTCCACCGGGTGCATGTCGGCCAGCACCCGCCGCAGGATGCGGACGCGGTCGTGCTCCTCCGGGTGCATCAGCAGCTCTTCCTTGCGGGTACCGCTGCGGTTCACGTCGATCGCCGGGTAGACGCGCTTCTCCACCAGGCGGCGGTCCAGGTGCAGCTCGCTGTTGCCGGTGCCCTTGAACTCCTCGAAGATCACCTCGTCCATCCGGCTGCCGGTGTCCACCAGCGCCGTGGCGAGGATCGTCAGGCTGCCGCCCTCCTCGACGTTGCGGGCGGCGCCGAAGAACCGCTTCGGCTTCTGCATGGCGTTCGAGTCCAACCCGCCCGACAGCAGCTTGCCGCCGCCCGGCGCCTCGGTGTTGTGCGCCCGCGCCAGCCGGGTGATGCTGTCCAGCAGGATCACCACGTCGCGCTTCAGCTCGACCATCCGCTTGGCCTTCTCGAGCACGATCTCGCTGACGTGGATGTGCTCCTCCGGCGGCTCGTCGAACGTGCTCGCCACCACCTCCGCGTTGGTGCCCTGCACCAGCCGCTGCATTTCCGTCACCTCCTCGGGCCGCTCGTCCACGAGCAGCACGAAGACGTAGGCCTCGGGGTGGTTCTTCATGATGGCGTTGGCCATCTTCGACAGCAGCACCGTCTTGCCGGTCCGCGGCGGGGCGACGATGAGCCCGCGCTGGCCCTTGCCGATCGGCGTGACGATGTCGACGATCCGCATGCTCAGGTCGTCCGGGGCGCCTTCGAGGTGCAGTCGGGCGTTCGGGTGGAGCGGCGTCAGGTCCTCGAAGTTGGTGACCGACGTGGCCTCGTCCGACGGCCGGCCGTTCACCACCTCGATCTGCATGATCGCGAAGTTGTCCTGGTTCTCGATCGGCAGCCGGATCGGCCCCTCGACCACCAGGCCGGTCCGCAGGCTCATGCGGCGGATCTGCGACGGCGACACGTAGATGTCTTCCGGGCTGGCCAGGTAGTTGTGGGCCTGGCTGCGGAGGAAGCCGTAGCCGTCGGGGAGCACTTCGAGGGTGCCGGAGCCGATGACCTTGTCGCCGCGCTCGATCTGCTTGCGGACGACGCCGAGGATGAGCTGGCCGCGGCTCATGCCGTTGTGCTCGTGGATGCCCTCCTTCTCCGCGAGCTTGAACAGCTGCGGCATCGGCATCCGGTACAGGTCTTCGAGGCGGGAGCCGACGCCGGGGCGGGGCGGGGCGATCGGCCGGTCCGGCAGCGCCGGCCGCTCGGCCGGGGTCGGCCGCTCGACCGGGGCCGGGGGCGTGAAGGACGGGGGGGCCGCGGCGGCGGATGTGGGGGCGGCCGCGGGGGCCGCCTCGCCGGGCTTCCGGGCGACGGGCCGCCGGGCGGCGGCCGCACGCAGGGAGGAGGGCCGCGGGAGCGGCGCCCCATCGACGCCCTTGGCGTCGGGCATAACGAATCCTCGGAACGGGGTCAGGACGGGACGCGGGGCGACGGCGCCGCCGGTCGGTCTAGGGGACTGCGGGGCGGTACTACCGCCCCGGATAGGTACGCGGGGGAAACCGTTTCCGCCCGCGGTCAGGCTCGGTCTGGGTCCGCAGGACTCCGCCCGGGTTCGATCTGTCTCGTGGTCGCCGGCCGTCCGGTCTCGCGCTCGACAGGGTCACTCGGGGGGGAGTCAGGAGGCGCCGCGGTGCTGCGTTTCAGCGGGCGGCGCGAGAAAGTGCGGGCTGCCAACCTACCCAGAGTGTACGCCGGTCTCCCCGGCGGGTCAACGGGATTCTACCCGCGTTGGGGCCATTTTCCACCCGAGTTTTCTGACCCGTGGCTCCGCCGCCCGCGGCGTTGCACCGAGGGCGGCGGAACCCGGGCACCTACCCTGCTTGCTCCCCACTCCCCGCCTGGGTACCCTTCACCCCACCCCCGGGGGGCCCGCCATGCCGGACCTGCGCGACGGCGAATCGCTCGACGTGCCCGGCTCCAACGGCGCCGTCTACACCATCAAGAACGTCGGCGGCGTCTATGCCTGCACCTGCATGGCGTGGCGCACGCAGTCGGCGGCGGTGGACCGGCGCACGTGCAAGCACCTCCGCCGCCTCCGCGGCGACGCCGCCGAGGACGCCCGCGTCGGCCTCCGTGCCGCGCCGCCGAAGCCGAGCGCCAAGGGCGGCAAGCCTTCCCCCGCCCCGCCACCAGTCACGCTTCCGAACCCCGCCGCGGCGCACACGCTTCCCGCACCGGTCGAAGCCGACGCCATCGTCACTGCCTACCAGTTCGCCGGCGGCAGGCTGATCGGCCTGCTATGCCGCCTCGGCGACGGGCAAGCGGTCGGCGTTTCCTCCGGGCTCGCTGATCACCCCCCGGCGGTTGGTTCGATCGTCGGGCTGCGATTCCAGAAGTTGTCGGCGACGGGCGTGCCGGTGGCCGCGGGCTTCGCCGGCGCGCGCACCGATGACGCAGCCACGCTGCCGGTGCCGGCGGCGCTCCCCGTGACCTAACGCCCCCGCGCGCGGGTGTGCGAACCGACGCGGAAGGCCGGCGAGGTTGGTCCCGCTGATTGACACGCGGGCGGTGGCGGACGGGCGGACGCTGGCTTATCATCCGTCTGATCGGGATGGTTCCCGGGGGTGAGTTCGCCTGGAATATCGCTGTAACCACGTTCAAGAACTACCGAAACCAACTCGACCACGAGGCCACACGCGAGCAAGCAGGTCAACGCGCCCGCGAAGACGCGTCTCAACTCGCCCGCGCTGGAGTCGAGGATGCTCGCCGAGTCGCCGAACTGGGTGGGCGCGTGGTAGGCTGCGAGACGTGGGGGTTTTGGGAACAACTCGACACGGTCGAGTGGGGGTGAGGCGAAGTCAGACGGCGAAACGGTGGGGCCGGGTGGGTGTCACACCGAGAATGCCGGCCAGTCCGCCTGTAGGGGTCGCTCCGGCCCAGCAGGGCGGAACCTGCCGCGCGGGTGGTGCGGGGCGTCACGGGCGGGCCGACGGGGGGCGATAAGACGGGTGCGCAGGATGCGCGGCCGTGGGGTCCGCCCCTCTCCAGGAGGCTTGCCATGACCATCCGTTCGGCGGCCGCGGCCGCCCTGTGGGCGGCGCTGCCGGCGGTGGCGCTCGCTCAGCAACCGCCCGCCCAGTACAGCCAGGTACAGGGGAACCGCGCCGGGTCGCCGACCCCGCCGCCTGTCCTCACCGTCGAGCGGACGCCCGCCCCCGGCGTGACCCCGGCGTCGGCCGTGGTCCGCACCGATCCGCCGCAGGCGCCGCGAATCCTGCCGGGGCTCCCGCCGCCCGACGCACAACCGGCGCCGGCCCCGCAGCCGCTGCCGGCCCCGAAGGCGGCGCCGAAGGTGGTGCCCGCCGCGGCCCCGGTGGAGGTGCCGGCCAAGCCGGCGCCCGTCGTGGTCGAGACGCCGCCGCTCCCCACGATCACGGTGCGCGTCGAGGACTGTCCCGCGCCGTGCGGGCCGGACGAGTGCGCCTGGGGCCGGTTCGAGTGGCTGTACTGGGCCGGCTCCGGGCAGGGGACGCCGCCGCTCGTCACCGTGTCGCCGCCGGGCACGCCCCGAGCCGCCGCCGGCGTCCTCGGCCAGCCGACCACGATCACGCAGTTCGGCGGCAACCGCCGCAACAACGACTTCCGCGACGGCTTCCGCTTCACCGGCGGCTGGTGGAGCAACGGCGACCGCACCCGCGGCGTCGAGGCCGACTTCTTCTTCCTGTCGCGCAGCCGCGAGGCCGCCGCCGCGTCGTCCGACGGCTCCGTCGTGTTGGCCCGCCCGTACTTCGACGCCGCCGCCGCCGCCCCGGCCGCTGAGCTGGTGTCGTACCCCGGCGAGGTCGCCGGCTCGGTGGCGGCCGAGGCCACCAGCCGCGTCATCGGCGGCGGCATCAGCCGGCTGCACAACCTGTGCTGCGACCCGTGCGGCCGGGTGGACCTGCTGCTCGGCGTCCGCTACCTGCACGTCGGTGACACGGTGAGCGCGACCGAGAACGTGACCGCCACCGGCGACGGCGCCCGGGTGCCGGCGGGGACGGCGTACTCGGTCAACGACCGGTTCGCCACGTCGAACGACTTCTACGGCGGCGTGATCGGCCTCACCGGCGAGCGGCGGAAGGGGGCGTTCTTCTACGGCGGCCGGGCGTCGGTGGCGCTCGGCGGCGTGGTGCAGACCACGACCATCGACGGCAGCACGGTAATCGGCGGCGTGGCGCAGTCGGGCGGCCTGCTGGCGCGGCCGGCGAACATCGGCACGTACCGCACGACGGCGTTCGCGGTGGTCCCCGAGTTCGGCGCGCGGGTCGGCTTCCAGGTGACGGGCGCGGCGCGGGTGTACGGCGCGTACAACTTCATCTACCTGAGCAGCGTCGCCCGCGCCGGCGACCAGATCGACCCGGCCGCGTCCGCCTTCCCGGACCGCACCACCGACTTCTGGCTGCAAGGCGTCAGCGCGGGGCTGGAGCTGCGGTTCTGACCCCACCCTCGGACCGGAATTCTTGTTTCCGGCCGGTGGGGGTCGATCCGCGGAACCATGTCACCGACTCATAAAAAAGTTGGTTCGGACCAGCAGCGGTGCAACCGTCCGCAGTAAGCCGCAGCTCCGAGAGGGGTTGCGGCTTACCGCGGGAACGCGAACACGCCCGGGTTCACTTTGAAGTAGTGGGCAAGTTTGCCGATCTGTCCACGATTCAACTTCCGCTTGCCCGACAACAACTCCGACACCGTCGAGACGGCCAGCCCCGCCCCGGCGGCGACCTGGGCCTGGGTCGCGCCCTTCCCCTCGATCAGGGCGCGGAGCAGTTCCGCGTCGCCGACCGGCGTCATGGGAACGGTCGCGTCCTCGTAGGCTTCCACGAGGTCGGTGAGCACGTCGAGGTAGTCCTGCTCCGGCGGCGCCAGCTCGTCGCGGTCGGTGAGCGCGTCGAGCACCGCGACGGCCGCGTCGAGGTCGGCGTCGGTGCGGAGCGGGCGCAGCGGGAACTGGCGGACCAGGTCCAGATAACGGTCCTCGTGCCGGCCGTACACCGCCCGCGTCGAGGTCGTGTCGCGCGGCATGAGTCCGTTCTCCGTGTCGCGGCGGGGCGAGCCGTCGTCACTTCTACAATACCCGCTCCGCGCCCCCGGAGCCCGTGATGCCGCACCCCGCGACGGACCCGCCGCTCCTCACCCCGGACCTGCCCGGGTGCGGCGGCCGCATCCGCGCCACCGACGACGACTTCGAGGTCGAGGAAGTCCCCTCCTACGAGCCGTCCGGTAGCGGCGACCACCTCTACCTGTGGGTCGAAAAGCGCGGCATGGCGCCGGAATACTTCGCCCGCACGATCGCGCAGCGGCTCGGGGCGCGGCCCGGCGACGTGGGCACCGCGGGGCTGAAAGACCGGCACGCCGTCACCCGGCAGTGGGTGTCCGTTCCGGCGGCGTGCGAGGCGCGCGTCGCGCAGCTCGACGGCGACGGCATCCGCGTCCTGAAGACCGGCCGGCACACGAACAAGCTCAAGCCCGGCCACCTCCGCGGCAACCGCTTCCGCATCCTGATCCGCGACGCCGACCGCGGCGCGAACGTCGAGGGGGTGCTGGACCGCGTCCGCACGCTGGGGCTGCCGAACTACTACGGCCCGCAGCGCTTCGGCCGCGGCGGCAGCACCGTCGAGCTCGGGTGGAAGTGCCTCAACGGCACTGCCCCGCGGCGGCTGCGGCCGTTCCTGTACCGCTTCGCCCTGTCCGCGGTGCAGTCGCTGCTGTTCAACGACGTGCTCGCCCGCCGCATGACGGACGGCCTGTACCGCACCGTCCTCGACGGCGACGCCCTGGCGAAGTGGCCGGCCGGCGGGCTATTCGTCGCCACCGACGCGGCCGCCGAGCAGGTGCGTTTTGACGCCCGCGAAACCGTGACCGCGGGGCCGATGTTCGGGAAGAAGACGTTCCCCGCGGCCGGCCTCGCCGCCGAGCGCGAGGCGGCCGTGCTGCGGGCGCACAACCTCGGCCCGGCGGCGTTCGCGGGGTTCGGTAAGCTCTTGATGGGCACGCGCCGCCACAACCTCGTCTACCTCGACGACCTGACCGCGGCGTGGGAGCCGGACGGGCTGCGGCTGTCGTTCACGCTCCCGGCCGGGAGCTACGCCACGGTGCTGCTCCGTGAGGTGATGAAGGCGCGTGTGGACGACGCCGACGACGAGCCGACCGAGGAGGAGTAAGGGTGCCCCTCCCCGATTTACGGATCGCGCAAGCGCTGCTCGTGGTCAGCCCCCGCGAGGTGCGCGTCGCGGCTCAGTCGGACGACCTCGACGCCGCCGAGGCCGAGCGGATCGCGGTGCTGTTCGGCATCCCGCCGTCGGGCGTCGCGTTTCCGCTGGCGCACTTCGCGCAGCCGTTCGGCCGCCGGCACGTTGCCGTCGTGCAGGTCACCGACCCGCCCGGCACGCCGGAGTGGACGTTCCGCTTTCTGGTGCTGTCCGCCGACCTGTACCGGCACCTCGGCGACCCGTTCGCCGTCGCCGACCGCTTCCCGCCGGACTGGTCGGTCCGCGGCCCGCTGCCGGTGCTGGAGTGGCCGCCCGAGCCGCTGCCGCCGCGCACCACCACTGAGTTGCAAGACGTGCTGAAGGCGTGCGACCCCGCGACCGAGGAAATGGCCCTGCTGCTGGGGAGCACGCAGGTGCTGGTGGACGGCGGCCGCGTGCAGCTGCTGCGGCCCGAGCCGGCGGAGCGGTTCCTGCGCGCGCTGTGGAAGTTGCTGCCGCACAAGGCCCGCGCCGGGCTGTGGCCGGCGTCGTTCGTGTTCGGCCCCGGGCTGCACTTCGACGCGGCCGTGCGGCCGATGCTGTGGCCGGGCGAGGCCGGCGTGCGGCTCACCGAAGACGGGCTGAAGGGGTACCCGCAGGGGAACTACGAGTCGCGGTTGCAGGCCGCCGTGGAAGCGGGCGACGACCGCGAGCTGGCGGCGCTGCTGGCCCGCCGCACCGGCGACGACACCCTCCGCATCGGGCTGACGATCATCGCCGCGGCGCTGCTCGCGGCGGTGGCTTTCAAGGTCCTGGGATAGCGGAAAGGTCGTAGCTTGAAGCCTGGAGCCGGGCCGGCGCGGGGTTTCAGGCCGAAGGCCTGACAGCCCTCAGCCCAGGGCAAGGGAGCGTCAGCGACCGCCGCCCTGGGTAGGGGGGCAGATCACCGTGCGTGCGAACCCAGGGCGGCGGCCCTTCGGGCCTTGCCCTGGGCTGAGGGCTCTCACCCCTTCGGGGTGAAAACCAAGCCGGGGTCCGCCACCAGCTACGAGCTACCCACTACCGGCGATTCTCGATGCCCACCGACGAGCGCGTCCTGGTGATCCCCGCGGCGCACCTCCGCGCCGCGGGCGCGTTCACCGGCTTCCGCCCCGCCGACGCCGCCTTCGGCGCCGCGCTGCTGAGCCCCGCCGCGTTCGCGTTCCGCCCGCGCTCGCAGGTCGAAACCGACCCGTCGGTCCTGCAACTCATCCCGTACGTCGTCCTCCGCTGCGGCGACCGCGTGTTCCACTACCGCCGCGGCGCCGCCGGCACCGAGACGCGCCTGGCGGCGCTCCGCTCGGTCGGCGTCGGCGGGCACATTTCCGAGGCCGACGCCGCCGGCGGCGACGACCCCTACCGCACCGGGATGCTCCGCGAACTGACCGAGGAAGTGGCCATCGGCTGCGGCCACGCCGAGCGGCCGCTCGGGTTCATCTTCGACCCCACGACGCCGGTCGGGGCCGTCCACCTGGGCGTGGTCCACGTGTTCGAGCTGGACGCGCCCACCGCCCGGCCGCGCGAGGCGGCGCTGGCCGACGCCGGGTTCGCGCCGCTGGCGGACCTCGCGGCCGACCGCGGCGGCTTCGAGACGTGGTCGCAGCTGGTGCTGGACGAGCTGGGCCGGTTGTAACGATTTTCCCGCTCCGCCCTCCCCGGCCCGCGGCGGGCGGCGCATAATCGCCTCTGCCCCCGGCCCCCCACCCACGGAGTTCCCGCCATGAGGAAGCTGTTCGCCGCCCTCGGCCTCGCCGCCGCCGCCGCCGCGCTCACCAGCTCGGTCGCCGCCCAGGGCGACAAGGCCGACGCCCAGCCGAAGATCATCGTGCCGTACGTGCCGACGCACCCGAAGGTGGTGGAGGCGATGCTGAAGACGGCCGCGGTGAAGGAGGGCGAGACGGTGTACGACCTGGGCTGCGGCGACGGCCGGATCGTCATCGCCGCGGTGAAGGACTTCAAGGCGAAGAAGGGGCTCGGCATCGACTTCAACCCGGAGCGGCTGAAGGACTGCGAGAAGAGCATGGCCGACGCCAAGCTGACGGACGACCAGAAGAAGGCGATGACGTTCAAGAAGGGCGACGTGCTGCAGATGAAGGCCGACGACTTCAAGGGCGTGGACGTGGTGACGCTGTACCTGCTGCCGTCGGTCAACCGGGAGCTGAAGCCGGTGCTCAAGGCCGGGCTGAAGAAGGGCGCCCGGGTGGTCAGCCACGACTTCGACATGGGCGACGACTGGATGCCCGAGAAGACCATGCAGGTGGAGGCCGACCGGCAGCACACCGTGTACCTGTGGACGATCAAGTGACAGCGGGCTGTCACCGCGAAAGCCCGGGGGCGACCCCGGGCTTTCGTCGTTCACGGCGCCTAGAATAAGCCACCCACGCCTTCCCACGGAACGGAACCGACATGCCGACCGAGTACGACGCGATCATCATCGGCGCCGGGCACAACGGCCTCACCACCGCCGCGTACCTCGCCCGCGCCGGCTACAAGGTGCTCGTCCTCGAGCGCCGCGACATCCTCGGCGGCTGCTGCATCACGGAAGAAATCTGGCCCGGGTACAAGGTGTCCACCGCGGCGTACGTCAACAGCCTGCTGCGGCCCCAGATCATCCGCGACCTGGAGCTGAAGAAGTACGGGTTCGAGATGCTGCCGCGCAGCCCGTCCTCGTTCACCCCGTTCCCCGACGGCCGCTACCTGATGATGGGGCCGGACAAGGACATGACCCGCCGCGAGATCGCCAAGTTCAGCACCAAGGACGCCGAGGCGTACCCCAAGTACGAGGCCATGCTGGAGAAGGTGGCCGACTTCCTCGAACCGCTCCTCGAACAGACGGCGCCCGACCCGTTCAGCAACCGCCTCGGCGACCTGTGGAGCGTCGCCAAGACCGGCTTCGGCTTCCGCGGCCTCGGCCGCGACGTGGCCACCGACGCCGTCGAAATCCTCACCGGCGCCGCCCGCCCGATCCTCGACCGCTGGTTCGAGTCGGAGCAGCTGAAGGCCACGATCGCCACCGACGCCGTCATCGGCGCCTTCGCGCCGCCGAGCCACCCGGGCACGGCGTACGTGCTGTTCCACCACGTCATGGGCGAGTGCAACGGCGTCCGCGGCGTGTGGGGCTACGTCAAGGGCGGCATGGGCACCATCTCCAACAGCATCGCGCAGGCGGCCCAGGCGAAGGGCGCGACGATCCGCAAGAACAGCGAGGTCGGCAAGATTCTGGTGAAGGGCGGCAAGGCGGTCGGCGTCGCCCTCAAGGACGGCACCGAGTTCCGCGCCCCGCGAGTCATCAGCTGCGCCGACGCCAACGTGACGTTCGTGAAGCTGATGGACGCCTCCGACCTGCCGGCCGAGTTCCTGGCGCGGGTGAAGGCGATCGACTACTCCTCGGCGACGGTGAAGATCAACGTGGCGCTGTCGGAGCCGCCGCAGTTCACGGCGCTGCCGGGGAAGGGCGTCGGCCCGCAGCACCACGGCACGATGCACGTGTGCCCCGACCAGGACTACATCGAGCGCGCCTACGACGACGCCAAGTACGGCCGCCCGGCCCGCGACCCGATGCTCGAGTGCACGATGGCGACGGCGCTCGACGACACGCTGGCCCCGCCGGGGAAGCACATCCTGAGCATGTTCGTGCAGTACGCCCCGTACCACCTCAAGGGCACGACGTGGGACCAGGAGCGGGACAAGTTCGCCGACCGCTGCTTCGACGTGCTGAACGAGTACGCGCCGAACTTCAAGGCGAGCGTGATCGACCGGGTGGTGTACGCGCCGCCGGACATGGAGAAGGCGTGGGGCATCACCGGCGGGAACATCATGCAGGGGGCGATGAGCCTGTCGAGCATGGCGAGCTTCCGGCCGGTGGCGGGGTACGCCAACTACCGGACGCCGGTGCGCGGGCTGTACATGTGCGGCGCGGCGACGCACCCCGGCGGTGGCGTCATGGGCGCGTGCGGGCTCAACGCGGCGCGCGAGATTCTGAAGGACGGCTGAGGCCGCTTGCGGCGGGGTGTGCCTACGGATTGAGGCCTGACGCGCGTTAGGCCGGGGCGCAAGCCCCGTCGGGAGTTTGAACCCACGACGGGGCTTGCGCCCCGGCCTAACAGCTTGGCTGACTTCCGCAGGGGCATCCACGGCTGACCCCGGCTTGACCCGCCCCCCGGGCTTCGCTATCTCCCGGCGGTCCCCGGGAGTAGCCCATGCCCCGCGCCCTCCTCGTGCTCCTCCTCGCCGCCGCGGCCGCCCCGGCGGCCGAGCCCGCGTTCGCCCCCGTCGCCCCGGCCCCGCCGGACGCGCTCCGCGACACGCTGAAGCAGATGAAGGCGCGCCGCGCCACCCTCGACCGCCTCGCCGGCCCGCACGAGCCGTTCGACCTCACGTACCTGCCGCGCCCCGCCGCCGACGTGCAGGCGCTGCTCGCGCTGCGGCCGAACATTCTGCTGGCGCACCCGGACCTCGCCGGCGGCGGGGCGTGGCTCGACAACGTCGGCGCCCTCCTCGTCCGCATGGGCGGCGGCGCCTCCGCCGGCCCCGGGCTCGACGGCCTCGACCAGCTCCTCGTCGTCGGCAACGCCACGATCGCCCCCAAGCCCGACGCCGGCGACGGCAAGACGGCGATGTTCTACTTCGCCTTCAACTCGTTCGTCGCCCGCGCCGCCCGGCCGATCGACTGGGCCGCGGCCGTGCGCACCTGGTTCCCGGCGTCCGAAGTGCGCGTCCACCGCGGGTACGGCTACCGCGTCATCCGCCTCAACTTCGGCGGCATGGTCCCGGGCCTGCCGACCGACGGCACCGAGGCCGTGCTGTTCCCCGCGCCCGACGGCCGCACGCTCGTCGCCGACGACGAGCCGACCATCAAGGCGCTGATCGAGCGGCTGGCCGAGCGCCGGCCGACGCCGCCCCCGCCGGGCTGGGACCGCGTGGACACGGCGGCGGTCGCGGCGGCGGTGAGCAACCGCGACAAGCAGTGGGTGTGCCACCAGCCGGCGGCGTGGGGGCCGGAGCTGCCGGGGCCGGGGAGCCGGCTGTTTCGCGCCGCCGACCACCTCGCCGCCGGCATCGACGTCGGCCCGACCACGCGGGTGCGCTTCGTGGCGCTGGCGCCGACGCAGTTCCAGGCGAAGCACGTGCAGCTGGGCCGGCGCGACATGATGGAGCGGCTGGCCGACCGCTTTGCCCCCGGCCCCGGCGACACCCCCGACGCTGCCTGGGCTGCCCTGGCCGAGCTGACCGACGCGCTGCTGAAGGGCGGCCAGACGACGCCGACGCCGCTCGGCTTCGGGTACGCGGCGGAGGCGAAGGGCGACCTGCTCGGGCTGCTGGTGAAGGCGTCGAAGTCGAAGGCGCCGGCGGGCACGGCCTCGGCCGCGGCGGCGCTGCCAGGGTTCACCGCGGCCCCGGCCCCGCCCCCGCCCCCGCCCGCCGTCGACCCGGCCGTGGACCCGCTGCTGGCCGACGACATCCCGCGGACGCGCAGCCCGATCCCCGGCGACGGGGGGATTCCAGGGTACGTCCGGCCCGCCCGGTGACGGCCGCGCAGCTGACCCCGGCCGACGCCCCCGCCGCCGCGCGCACGCTGGCGGCGGCGTTCGCCGGTTACCCCCTCCTGCGGGCGGTCGCGCCGCACAACTCCCCCGCGGTCGAAGCCTTCTGCGGGATGCTCGTCCGCTACACGGCCGCGCTCGGCACCGCCTTCGCCACGGCCGACGGCGCCGCGGTGGCGTGCTGGCTGCCGCCGGATCACCCGACGCTGACCGCGCGCGGCCTCCTTCGCGCCGGCGTGCTCCCGCTGGCATGGCACCTCGGGCCGGCCGGCGGCGTGCGGCTGCTGCGGCTCGACCGGCAGTTCGACCGGGCGCGGCGAAGTCACGTCCCGGGGCCGCACTGGTACCTGCTGTTGCTCGGCGTCGCCCCGCACGCCCGCCGGCAAGGCCTGGCCCGCGCCGCGGTCGGGCCGGGCCTCGCCGCCGCCGACCGCGCCGGCCTGCCGTGCTACCTGGAGACGCAGGACGCGGCGAACGTGCCGGCCTACGAGCGGCTGGGGTTCGCGCTCGTGGGCCGCCGCCGCGTCGCCGGCGGGCTGGGGAGCTGGGAGATGAGGCGGGCCGCCGGCCACGACGGGTGACGCGGGCTCGGCCATCACCGACGACCCCGCCGCCCCGCGGGGCGACGAGTGCCCGGAACACGTCCGCGGCGATCCCGGCCGCAAGGGTTCGGACGCTGCCGTCGAACGGGGCAACGGGAAGGCCGGCGGCGGCAAGTCCCGCTCAGCCGCAGGCCCAGCCGAAGGCGACGACGTCCTTGTGTTCGGGGCACTGGGTGACGTGCCCACACCCCGCGTCCCCGAACATGAACGGCACGTGGCCCTCCGAGTCGAGCTGGAAGACGAGCGCCATCCGCCGCGCGCACCGGGGGCAGGCCGGGTACTCCGCCCCCTGCACCCAGTACGGCCACCCGCCGAGCTTGTCCCCGGGGGCGGCGGTGGCGATCTGCTCCGCCGGGCACGCGTTGATCGGGCCGGTGTGGTCGAGCCCCACCTCGGGGCACTCGAACCGGAGCGTGCCCGCCTTGAAGTCGTAGGTGTACGTCAGGCCGTTGTCGTCGTGGTCCTGCGGGCCGGGCAGGTCGTCGAGCCGGGTCCAGCCGACGATCCGCTTCGCCGGGAACGCGGGGGCTTCGGGCGCCGGCGTCGCCGGGCCGCCGCCGCCCGGATGCACGACCCGGACCCGGCTCAGGTCGTCGGCGAACGGCGCCCACCCGCCGGCCCCCTGGCACTCCTCGCGCGTGCAGTAGAAGAGTTGCAGCAGCCCGGTGCCGAACGGCCGGCCGAGTTCGTCGGGCAGGTCGTCCAGGTCGAGCTGGAGGAACGGCTGGAGCGGGCGGCGGCACAGCCCGCAGTCGGGCCACGGGGCGTCCGGTCCGGTCCAGGGCGTGCCGCAGAATTTGGAGGCCGTCGCCGGGCCGTCGCCGGCCTCGACGACCGGCGTCCAGGCCGGCCGCCGGTTCCTCGCCCGCCACGGCTCCAGCGTCGCCACGATCTCGTCGGCCTGCATGGTTCTACCTGCGTCCGCCTCGTGGATCGCCGCAGGGACACGTACCGCCCCGGGCTACAATCACCCGCTACCTGTACCACACCGACCCGGGGCACACCAGTGGGCGACCCGCACACCTTCGCGGCCGACGTCTTCCGCGCTGTCTGCGCCGGACTCGCCGACAAGGCCGCCGACCTGCACCTCCTCGTCGCGGCCGACGCCCCGTTCGGCGGGTGGCTGGAGGGGGAGGCGTTCCTGGCGTGCCGCCGCCGGCAAGCCGAGCACGGGTGGTGCGAGGTGGCGGCCCGGCCGACGTACGGCAGCGAGGGGGTGGCGGGGGCCGACGGCCGGCCGTCGGCGGCCTGCGGCGGCCTGCGGGTCGGCGGGTCCGGCGAGCCGGGCGACCACTGCTGGCTGTTCGCCGAGGTCGTGCTGTTGCTCGACGGCGACGGCCGGGTCGAGGAGTGGCGGGCGCGGACGGAAGCGGCCGCCGCCCGGCTGCTACAACTCGGGTGGAAGCGGTCGGCGTCGGTGCTGGTCGTCGTCGCCGCCGGCCGGGGGGACGTGCCGACCGACTGGGCGGACGACCTGGCCAGGCTGGCGGCGTGGAACCGGCCCGGCCTCGCGGACCCGGTCGTGCTCGTGCTGCCGGGCGGCGGGTCGGTGGCCGTGCGGGCGGTCGACGTGAAGCGCGACCCGGCCCACACACTCACGGCGGTCGGCGGACCGGGTTAACGGTCGGGGCACCGCTCGCCGGGGACCAGCCAACCGGGCGAATCCCTAACGCGACTTCCGTTTCCCCGACCGCTTCGGGGGCATCGGGCTGTCGGGGATCACGACCGGCCGGGGGTGCAACTCCTGGTAGCCCTCGGCCTCCTTCGCGGCGACGGCCCGGTGGTACGCGGCGACGGCCCGGTCGCGGTCCCGGTACTCCCGCTCCCCGCCCTCCCCCGACGCCTCCCGCCAGTCCGCCCGGACCTTGCCGAACCGGGTGCGGACGGCGGCCCCGTCGAGCGCGACGACCCAGAACATCCCGTCGGCCACGAACACCCGCCGGGTCAGCGAGCGGTCCGTCTCGGCGAACCCCTCGGCCAGCTTCTCCGCCACCGCCGCCTCGAACTCGGCGTGGCGCGTGAGGACGTGCTCCACCACGCGGCCCGCGTCCGTGACCCGGTGGCCGAAGCCGGCGGGCTGGTCGAGGAAGATCACCTTGCACGCGTACGGCGGGTCGCCGCCGACGAGTTCGCGGACCAGCACGTCACGTCCTTTCCGCCTGCGGGTGCCGATGTCTCGGCCCTTCAGACGAGTCTATGAGTCTATTGAGCCGGACGGCCCGACGCCCGACCCACAGGCGCCGGCACCTATACTGCGAGGACACTGAACCGGGGGGAGTGCCGTGAGCGATTCGGACGGGCCGGCCGTGATCGCCGCGACCCGGCGGTGGGTGGCCACGATGGTGGTCGGGCTGAACCTGTGCCCGTTCGCCCGCCGCGTGACCGACGCCGGGCGGCTCCGGTACGCGGTCACGGACGCCGGGGACGAGGAGGGGCTACTCGCGGCCCTCGGCGCGGAGCTGGCGGGGCTGGTGGCGGCCCCGCGGGAGGCGGTCGAGACGACGCTGCTGATCCACCCCCGCGCGTTCCCGGCCTTCGCGGACTTCAACGACTTCCTGCACGAGGCCGACCGGCTGGTCCGCCGCCTCGGGCTGGCCGGGGTCGTTCAGGTGGTCGGGTTCCACCCGGGCTTTCAGTTCGCCGGCGCGGCCCCCGACGCCCCCGAGAACTACACCAACCGGTCCCCGCACCCGATGCTCCACCTCCTCCGGGAGGAGAGCATCACCGAGGTGGCGGGCGACGCGGACGCGCTGGCCGCGATCCCCGGGCGGAACACCGCGACCCTCCGGGCCCTGGGCCGGGCGGGAATCCTGTCGCTCCTCGGGCCGGCCGCCGACGAGCCGCCGGCGTGACCGGCCGCACGAGCCGCCCGGCCGGCACGCCCGGTTCGACCCGCGGGGCCGGATGTGCCGCCTGCCGGGCGTCGCGGCCCGCCGTTCCCGCCTGCCGCCGTCAACCCTCCCGACCGGCCCGGCCGATACCACACCGTCACCCGCCCCACTCCTCTCAAGGCAGGACTGCCGTGGCCCCGCTGACCCCGCACGCCGCCGCCGAACTATCCCCGGAGCAAGCCGCCGCCCTCGCCCGGGTGCTGGACCTCCAGGCCGGCTGGGAGAACCACCGGCACGACGCCGCGGCGGGGGACGCCCACGGCCCCGGGCTGCGGGAGCGGCAGCGGCGGTACGAGGCGTACCGGGCCGCCCTCGCCGGGTACTCGGCCCGCCACCGGGCGGTCGACCTGCCCGAACTCAACCTCAGCACGCCGGAGCGGGTGGCTGGGTGGTGCCGGGTCGTCCGGGCGGTGTGCCGGCAGGCCGGCCCCCAGGCCGACGCCCCGGCGCAGGTGGCCGAGAAGGCGTACCGACTGGCCGACCGCATCGCGGCCCGGCTCGGTGTCGCCCCGGCCGACCGCGACGATCGTGCGGAAGGAATGGGCGGGGTGATCGCCGGGCTGGACGCGGTCGTGGCGTGGTGCGACGGGCGGGCGGGCGGGCGCGTGGCGCCGCGACCGGAGCCCGCCCCCACCCCGGTCGGCGAGCCGATCCCGATGACGGCCCACGACCCGGTGCCGGTTTCGGCCGGGTGGCGGGCGGCGTAAGCCGGTCGATGTCGCCGCCGGGCGTGCCGGGATCGCGTTGGCGAATCCGCCCGGTACGGCCGACCCCGGCCCACCACGTGGGTGGGGGCAGGGATTACGTACCGCAGAACGTCCGGTAGCCGCTTTCGTCGGCGGGCGGGTCTCGGTACTCCGCCAGCTCGGGCCGGTCCGCGTACGGCGCCGCCAGCGCGTCCAGCAACCGCCGGAGCGCGGACAGGTCGTCGCGCTCCTCAGCGGCGGCCAGCGCTTCCTCGACCCGGTGGTTCCGCGGGACGACCGCCGGGTTGACCGCCCGCATCCGCTCGTAGGCCGCAGCCTCAGGCTGCCCGTCCCGCGTGAGTCGCTCGTGCCACTCGGCGGCCCACGCCCGGAACTCGGCGGCCTGATACCGGTCGCCGGCCGGCGGCACGCCCGACGACAGGTCGCGGAACGTGTTGGTGAAGTCCGCCCGGGTGGTCCGCATCCACGCGAGCAACCGGCCGATCAGGTCCGCGTCGCCGTCCTCCTCCCCCCGCAGCCCGAGCTTCTGCCGCATCCCGGCGAGCCAGTACCCCCCGAACCGGGCCGGGAACTCGTCGAGCACGCCCGTGGCGGCCGCGACCGCCTCCGCCGGGTCGGCGGCGATCAGCGGCAGGAGCGTCTCGGCGAACCGGGCGAGATTCCACTGGGCGACGTGCGGCTGGTTGCCGTAGGCGTACCGGCCGCCGTGGTCGATCGAGCTGAACACCGTGGCCGGGTCGTAGGCGTTCATGAAGGCGCACGGCCCGTAGTCGATCGTCTCGCCCGAGACGGCCACGTTGTCCGTGTTCATCACCCCGTGGACGAACCCGACGAGTTGCCACCGGGCGACGAGCGACGCCTGGCGGTCCGCGACCGCGCGGAGAAACGCCAGGTACTTGTCGGGGGCTTCGACCAGCCCGGGATCGTGCCGCGCGATTGCGTAGTCGGCCAGCGCCCGCAGCACGCCCTCGCCCCGGCGGGCCGCGTACTCGAACGTGCCCACCCGGATGTGGCTGGCGGCCACCCGGGTGAGGATCGACCCCTTCCTGGCCGCCCCGCGGTAGACGGACTCCCCGGTGGTGACGACGGCCAGGCTCCGGGTCGTCGGGATGCCGAGGGCGGCCATCGCCTCGCTGACGACGTACTCGCGGAGCATCGGCCCGAGCACCGCCCGGCCGTCCCCGCCGCGGGAGTACGGCGTTCGCCCCGACCCCTTGAGCTGAACGTCGACGAGCCGGCCGTCGGGCGTGCGGTGCTCGCCCAGCAGGACGGCCCGGCCGTCCCCGAGGGTGGTGAACCCGCCGTACTGGTGCCCGGCGTAGGCCTGCGCGATCGGCCGGCTCCCCTCCGGGAGGCACTGCCCCGCGAACACGGCCGCGGCGGCCGCCGGGTCCAGCGCCCGGAGGTCGAGGCCGAGGTCGGTCGCCAGTGGGTGGTTCAGGACCGAGACGCGCGGCTCCCGTACCACGGCCGGTTCGGCCGGAGTAAAGAGGGCGTCCGGGAGCCGCGCGTAGGTGTTCTCGAACCGCCAGCCCGCGCCGCCCCGTCCCGCGGTCGGTGCCGTCAATGCGCTCATCCCGTGCCCCGTCCGGTGCGTGTCGGGTCTCCAGTTGGATGGAGATAGGAGGCGGACGGGTTCGGGTCACGGCCCAGGGGCGTGTGGACCTCTACCGGGGCGGTCGGGTCGGGCGTGTTTCCAACTTCTCGACGTACCTGTCACACGCCGCGGTCCGCGGCGTACGACCGGCGGAGAGTCCCGGCCAGCGCGGGCGGTGACGTGTCGGCCCGGCAGAAGCGGAACGCCGACGGCGTCCGGAAGCGGGCCGAGGAGTTCGACCGCCGGCGCCAGGGTTGACGTCCGCCGGCCTCCCGCCCACACCCGCGACCCTCCGACCGACCAGGCCGTGGTGCCGGGCGACGGACCCGAGATCGTGGAAGGGATGGAAACGGGTTCTGGACGAGCGGGTGGGGTCGAGCATTTGCAGGCGGGCCCGGCGGGAGGGAGGGGCAGGGCGGGGGTGACGGGTGGTAGGTAATCGGGAACGGGAGGGGATGCAACACGCTCGCCGCCCGCGTGCCGTCACGCCGCGGGGCGGCACACCTGCCACGCGGCCTCTTGCCGCGCGGTCCGCTCCGACTCGTCCAGGCCCGCGACGTCACTGCCGACCCCCACGGGGTTCTCCCCCACGAGCACCGCGAGGAAGGCACACGGGGCCAGGTACGACCCGGCCGGCGTGGGGTGACTCTGGTCCCGGTCGTGCAGGACGGGCCGCTCGTGCTCGCGGAGGAACGACTGCCAGGCCGGCCGGCACGACCGTCGCGCCCAGTTCCCGGCCGACGGCCGTGTACGCGTCGGCGATGGCCGGCCGGAGGTCGGGTGGGATGGCGTCCCACAGGTCGGCGGGGGTCGAGGCGGCCGGGCAATGCCGGAGGATGGCCGGAGTCGCCCGGCCCGATCACGCCCGACTCGACAGGGCGTGAACGGTTACGTTCCCACAGCGCGAAGCGATTTGGTTTGCGCCGCCCGCCGTACCCGCGCCACGCCGTGGCCTGCGCCGGCGGTCGCCTCCTTCACCACGTACACGGGGCGGCCCTTCGCCTGGTCGTACACCCGCGCCGCGTACTCACCGAGCACCGCCGCCACGCCCAGCCCGCACGCCGCCAACAGGTGCAGCGCCGTCAGCAGCACCAGCCCCACCCGCGCCACCGGCTCCGACAGCGGCACCAGCAGCGCCACCGCGCACACGCACAGCAGCCAACTCGCCGCCGTAATCGCCACGCCGGCGCCGGCCGCGAGTCGAGCCGGGGCGGGCGAGAACGACAGTAGGCCGTCGGTGGCGAACCGCAGCATCCGCCGCAGCGTGTACTTCGACACGCCGCCCTGCCGCGCCGCCGGCTCGAACGGCACCTCGGCCACGCGAAAGCCCAGCCACTGCACCATGCCGCGCACGTACCGGTGGGCCTCGCGCAGCCGGCCGAGCTCGTCCACCGCCCGCCGCGACAGCAGCCGGAAGTCGGCCGCCGCCGGCCGCACCTCCACGCTGCTCATCCGGCCCAGAACCTGGTAGAAGGCCCGCGACGACAGCCGCTTGAACCACCCCAGCCGGCGGTCGTCGCCGCGGATGGTGAGCACCACGTCGAACCCGTCGCGCCACTTCGCCACCAGCACCGGGATGAGCGCCGGCGGGTGTTGCAGGTCGGAGTCGAGCGAGACGACGGCGTCGCCGGTGGCGTGGTCGAGGCCGGCGGTGAGGGCGGCCTGGTGGCCGAAGTTGCGGCTCAGCGACACGTAGCGGACGCGCGGGTCGGCGGCGGCGAGGTCGCGGATGACGTCCAGCGTGCGGTCGCGGGAGCCGTCGTCCACGTAGAGGAGTTCGAGGTCGTAGTCGGCGGCCAGCGGCTCGACGGCCGGCACGAGCGCGGCGTGGAACCTGGGGAGGACGTCCTCCTCCTCGTAGGCCGGGCAGACGACGCTGAGGCGCGGGCGCGCGGGCATGGAGACGGCCTTCGGGGTCGGTCGTGTCGGCCGGCGGCTCAGGCCGCCCGGCTCGCCGGTCGGGTCGCGCACAGCTCGCTCGGCCGCGTCAGTGCGAACCCCGCGGCACGGATCAGGTCCGGCAACTCCGGCCGGCGGAAGAGTACCAGCTCGCTCACCCGCCGGTGCACGTACTCGTCGTCGGCGACCGCGTCGCGGCCGACGAGCGTGAGGTCGTGGTAGCCCGGGTGGCACATCAGCTCGACCGCCCGCCCCGGGGTGTGCTCCAGCCAGCGGGCGTGGAACCGCGCGTCGGTCACGAACGGCGGGTCGGTGACGCCGGCGAGCCAGTCGCAGCCGGGGAAGCCGGCGCGGTCCAGGTCGCGCGCCTGCCGCCGGCCCAGGGCGTTCAGCACGACGCGCTTCACCCGCGCCCCCGGCACCCGGGCGAGCAGCCGCCACGGCTCGCGCACCCGCCGCACGAACGGCCGCTCCGGCCGGGCCGCCAGGAAGTCGAACAGCACCCGCAACATCGGCCGGAACAGCGACGCGTGCTGGTGCGAGTTCACGAGCCGCGGCGGGGCGCCGGCCAACTCCACGAACCGCCGGTGCTGCGCCGCCAGCTCGGCGGCCACCTCGGCCGGGTTCATCCGCCCGAGCAGCGACCGCCGCATGAACGCCCCGAGCGGCCAGAACGTGCCGTCCGACCGCACCAGCGACGGCACCCGCGCGGCGGGCAGGATCGGCTGATCGAGGGTGAGGTTCGGGTGCCAGCCGAGGTCGAGCGGGCGGCCGGCGCGGTTCCAGGCCGTTACGGCGGCCGGGGCGTGCGGCGAGTTCACCAGCAGCGTCGTGCCCGTCACGAGCCCGGCCGCGGCGAGTTCGAGGATGCCCCGGTCGGTGTCCGGGCCGATACCGAAGTCGTCGGCGATGACCACGAGCTGGCGCGACAGCCCCATCGGCGTCCCTGCCGGTGTAGCGAGTCTCCGGGGCGCGAATCATCGCGGGAAACGATTCGGGCGACCCGCACTATTCCGAAACCACAGTCGGAATGCAAGATCGACCGCGGAAGGGGCGCAGGTTGGGGGGACTACCCGGCAGCGGCGAGCGGGGCGTCGATCGTGACGTGGACTTCGATGAGGGCACGAATCTGCTTGTGACAGCAGGTGCAGCCGTCGCCCGCGCCGGTGGCGTTGCGCACGTCCTTGACGGTGCGCAAGCCCAGCGTCGTGACGGCCTCGACGATCCGCCCCTCGGTAACCTTGAGGCAGCGGCAGACGATACGGTCCTCGCACCCGCCGCAGGGGCCGGCGCACGGGTCGGGGCAGAGGCGGTCGTCCAGCTGCGGGAGCGTCATCGGCGGGTTCCAAACCCGGTCGTGGCGGGAACGCGAACCTTGTTGAGATTGCGTCTCAGCAAACTGTACCCGCCGCGGCCGCGGATGTCAACCGGGGGCGCGGGAAAAGCGCCTCGCTTGCGGCTTCGCGGACCCTGGCGTAACATCACCCGACCTGGGGGCCGGCGGGTCGGCCCGACCAACTGGAGGGACTCAGATGATGCGGCTGTCCGCGTTCGGGGTGGGGCTGGCGGTGGTGCTGGTGCTCGGCGGGACGGCCCGCACCCGCGCCCAGGACGAACCGACGAAGATCGTCGGCGTGTGGGAGGTGACCAAGGCCGGCGACCTGCCGCTGGGGAGCACCATCGAGTTCGCCAAGGACGGCAAGTTCACCGTGAAGGTGAAGGGCGAGAAGGACGAGGTCGGCACCGGGACGTACGCGGTGGCCAAGACCAAGCTGACGGTGAAGCTGAAGTTCGGCGACGCGTCGTTCGAGCAGTCGGCGGAAATCAAGAAGCTGACGGCGACGGAACTCCACCTCCTCGGCGACGACAACAAGACCGAGGAGTTCAAGCGGAAGTAGGTCACGCCCGCAGGGTGCCGACCACGTCCGCGACGCGGCCGGCGCCCGCCTCCGCCAGCGCCGCCGGCAGCGCGTCGGCGACGCGGGCGCTGGCCGACGGGTCGTAGAAGTTCGCCGTGCCCACCTGCACCGCACTCGCCCCGGCCACCAGGAATTCCATCACGTCGTCCACGGTGGCGATGCCGCCGACCGCGACCACGGGGATCGCCCCCAGCTTGGCGATCCGCCACACCGCCCGCAGCGCCAGCGGCTTGATCGCCGGGCCGCTCAGGCCGCCGGTCACGTTCGCCAGGATCGGCTTGCGCCGCCGCCAGTCCACGGCCATCCCCACGAACGTGTTCACCGCCGTGACGGCGTCGGCGCCGCCGTCCGCGGCCGCCTTCGCAATCACGGTGATGTCGGTGACGTTCGGCGTCAACTTGGCCAGCAGCGGCAGGTCGGGGCAGGCGTCGCGGCAGCGGCGGACGATGCGACGTGTCAGTTCGGCGTCCACGGCGAAGTCGGTGCCGCCGGACACGTTCGGGCAGCTGAGGTTCAGCTCCAGCGCCGCCAGCCCGGTGCCGCGGGCGTGAACCTTCGCCGCCATCTCGACGAACTCGTCCTCCGTCTTGCCGGCGACGTTGCCGATCACGGCCGTGGGGAGGGTGCGGAGGTACGGCAGGTGGTGGTCGAGGAAGTGGTCGAGGCCGTCGTTGTCGAGGCCGATGGCGTTGAGCATCCCGCTGGCGGTCTCGACGGTGCGCGGCGGCGGATTGCCGGCGCGGGGCGCGGCGGTGACCGTTTTGGGGACGACGCCGCCGAGCTTGGCGAAGTCCACGTAGGGGGCCATCTCGCGGGCGTACCCGAACGTGCCGGACGCGACCAGCACGGGGTTGCGCAGGCGGAGGCGGTTGAGGGCGACGGTGAGGTCGGGCATGGGGGTGTTGTATTCTTCCGCCGCTCGCGGCGTAGCGCGGCGTACCCCCGCCACGCCGCGAGCGGCGAAGCCCCGAGCCTCGCCGCCCCCGTCGCGCGCCAATATGTTCGCTGGGACCGCGAATCCCTCTCCGTTACGTTCCCCATCCCGACCCCCGGAGGCCGCTGTGGCGGTGATCGAGACGCGGGAGCTGCGCAAGACCTACGGCAAGATCGAAGCCCTCAAGGGCGTGTCGCTGCGAGTCGAGCCCGGCCAGGTGTACGGTCTCCTCGGCCAGAACGGCGCCGGCAAGACCACACTCATCAAAATCCTCCTCGGCATCGTCCAGAAGACCGCCGGCGACGCCACCCTGCTCGACCACGCCGCCGGCGACGCCGCCACCCGCCGGCGCGTCGGCTACCTGCCCGAAGACCACGCCTTCCCGGTGTACCACAGCGGCTACTCGCTCATGGACTTCTACGGCCAGCTGTACGGCGTCAGCGCCGACGACCGCCGCAAGAAGATCCCCGAGATGCTCGAGCAGGTCGGCATCGCCGGCCGCATGCACTCGAAGATTCGCACGTATTCCAAGGGCATGAAGCAGCGGCTCGGCATCGCCCAGGCCATGTTCCACGACCCGCAGGTCATCTTCCTCGACGAGCCGACCGACGGCGTGGACCCCGTCGGCCGCCGCGAGATCCGCGACCTGATGCAGCGGCTCAAGGAGGACGGCAAGACGATCTTCCTCAACTCCCACCTGCTCGGCGAGGTGGAACTCATCTGCGACCGCGTCGCCATCCTGCAGCGCGGCGAACTCGTCCGCGAGGGCACGGTCGCCGACCTGACCAAGCAGGTCGGGCTGTTCGTGATCGGCGTCGCCGACGGGCAGCAGTTCCCGGCCGACGACGTGATCCGCCTCGGCTACAAGGTGACGCCGGCGGCCGGGCGGTACGAGGTCGAGCTCCCCGAGGGGAAGGGCATCGACCCGGTGCTGGCGCTGCTGTCCGAGAAGGGGCTGCGGCTGCGGCACCTGGTGGAGAAGAAGCAGAGCCTGGAAGACCTGTTCGTGTCGATCGTGGACGCGGCCGAGCCCGGGACGGACGGCCGCCCCGGCAAGGGCGTCCGCCCGGTCGGCGGCCCCCGGCGGAGGAGCTGACCGTGCAATTCCTGGCGTTCCTGAAGGACAGCTACCGCGAGGCCCGCAACGGCTGGATGCTCCAGATCATGCTGGTGCTGGCCACGCTGTTGATCGTCCTGGTGGCGAGCATCGGCTACCGCCCGATCACGCTGCAGGACCGGCTCGACGCCGAGTTCAAGATCATGCGCTGGGCGATGAGCCACAACCCGCAGGCGTTCGAGGAACTCGGCCGGCCCGAGTTCGGCGTCGAGAACTTCACCAGCACCAACGCGCCTCAGCCGTGGCGGGCCGACTACACGTTCGACTACGTGGTGAAGGTGAACAAGGAGGGGGCCGACCTCCGCAAGCTCCAGCGGCAGGGCATCCCGCTCGGCCGGGAGCGGATCCGCTCGCAGTTCCGCGACGACCTGGCCGGCCAGTACGAGACGGTCGAGGTGACCGGCGGGCCGCCGGAGCTGGAGCCGAAGGAGAAGGAGAAGGGGAAGGGGCCGGACGAGGAGGCCGAGGGGAAGGCCGACAAGAAGAAGGACGACGGCCCGCCGCCGCCGCCGGAGGCGCGGTACCACGTGGTCGTGCGCGGCAGCAAGGTGGACGACGAGCTGGCGTGGCCGCACCAGGTGACGGTCCTGTTCGCCTTTGACCCGCCGGGCATCACCCCGTCGCTGCGGGACGGCGTGTACCTGACCGAGGACTACCTCGTCAACGGCATCGGCGCCTGGGTCCTGCTGCTGGTGTCGGTGGTCATCACGGCCGGGTTCATCCCCACCATGCTCGCCAAGGGGAGCCTCGACCTGATCGTGTCGAAGCCGATCGGGCGGACCCGGCTGCTGGTGTACAAGTACCTCGGCGGGCTGATGTTCATCTTCCTGCTGACGGCGTACACGGTGCTCGGCGTGTGGCTGGTGATCGGGCTGCGGTCCGGGCTGTGGTCGCCGAACTTCCTCATGGTCATCCCGCTGCTGACGTTCTTCTTCGCCGTCCTGTACGCCGTCAGCACGCTGGCCGCGGTGCTGACCCGGAGTACGATCGTGGCCATCCTGGTGACGGCCGTGGCGTGGGGGCTGATGTGGGGCGTCGGCAAGCTGAACACCGCGGTCGAGGACCGGCAGGCGGCGCTGAAGGAGGCGGAGGCCGCGCCGCTGAACCCGCGGGCCGGCCCGCCGGACCCGGACGGGCGGGTGTGGTTCGTCTTCGGGCCGGGGTCGTGGCCGTTCGTGAAGGCGGTCCACTACGTGACGCCGCGGACGTACCAGCTGGACGAGCGGCTCGGCCGGGTGATCGCCGAGGGCGTGCTGACGCCGAACCAGCTGAAGGCGCAGAAGCTCGACAAGCCGCCGCGGGCGTCGTGGGCCGAGATCCTCGGCGTGTCGGTCGGGTTCATCGCCGTCGTACTCGGGCTCGGCTGCTGGCGGTTCGCGGGGCGGGACTACTAGGGCGAGCGGCCGGCGTGAGCCGGCTGTTCCCACGCGCATCTGATGCGCGTGGGAACAGCCGGCTCACGCCGGCCGCTCGCCAGGTAACCGTTCCCCCCCCAGCTCGCCGAAGCGTTTTTCGTCGATCCGCTCGAACCGCACCGCGTCGCCGACGCGGAGCGGGAAGAACCCGTCGGCCACGTCCACCACGACCAGCGGCGTCCGGCCGATCAGGTTCCACCCGCCCGGCCGCGGCAGCGGGTACAGCCCCGTCTGCCGGCCCGTCAGGCCGACGCTGCCCGCTTCCACGCGCAGCCGCGGCGACGCCAGCCGCGGCACCCCGCACAGCTCCGGCGGCAGGTAGCCGAGGTACGGGAAGCCCGGCACGAACCCGACCGCGTAGACGGTGTACGCGCCGCCGGCGTGGAGGCGGATCACGTCGTCGGCGCGGAGGCCGGTGTGCTCGCAGACGCGCGGCAGGTCCGGGGCCATCTCGTAGCAGACCGGGATGGTGTGCGACCGGGAGACAGGAGACAGGAGACAGGAGACAGGAGCCGCCCGCTCCCGGTCCGCGAGCCACACCGTGACCGCGGGTGTTCCGATCACGTCCGCGTCGAAGAAGACGCCGACGGTGGCGTATGCCGGCACCACGTCGTGCAGCCAGTCCGGGGCAGCGGCGCGGACGGCGGCGGCGAACCGCACCGCGGCGGCCTCGTCGGGCAGGGTGGCGAGCACGGCCGCGTCGCCGAGCGGAACCAGGGTCACGGGGCGGCTCCGGGCTTCGCCGCTCGCGGCGGAGCAAACCCGTAGTTTATCGCGCCCCGCGGCGTAGAATGGCGGTTCGTCCTCCGCACCCCCCGACCCCCCCACCGCATGTCCGTCAAGAGCCTGCCGCTGTCCGCGCCGCTTCGCACTCCGGGGGCTGATGCCCCCGGCTCGGGGAAAGGCACCTTCGCGTTCGTCTCGTTGGGCTGCCCCAAGAACACCGTCGACTCCGAGCGGATGCTCGGCAAGCTCGCCACCGAGGGCTACGCCCTCCGCCCCGACGCCAGCGGCGCCGATGTCGTCGTCGTGAACACGTGCGGGTTCATCGAGTCGGCGCGGCAGGAGTCGCTCGGCGTCATCCGCGAGATGTTGGCGCTGAAGGACGCCGGCAAGCTCGGCGCCGTCGTCGTCGCCGGGTGCATGGCCGAGCGGCAGCGCGAGGTGCTGCTGGAGCAGGTGCCGGGCGTAGATCAAATTCTCGGCGTGTTCGGCCGCGAGGAGATTGCCACCGTCGTGGACGCGGTGCAGGCCCGCCGCCGCGGCGGCGACGCCGACCTGTCGGCGCTCGACCTGTTCCCGCCCGCGCCGGTGCGGGCGCTGGAGGACACGGCGCGCCTGCGGATCACGCCGCGGCACTTCGCGTACCTGAAGATCAGCGAGGGGTGCGACCGCCTCTGCACCTACTGCGCCATCCCGAAGATGCGCGGCAAGCACGCCACCAAGCCGATCGAAGAAGTGCTGAAGGAGGCCCGCGAGCTCGCCGCCGACGGCGTCCGCGAGCTCATCGTCGTGGCCCAGGACACGACGTACTACGGCATGGACCTGTACGGCCGCACCCGCCTCGCCGACCTGATCCGCGAGTTGGGGAAGGTGGACGGCATCGAGTGGGTCCGCGTGCTGTACGCCTACCCCGAGCACTTCACCGACGAGGTCGTGGAGGCGCTGGCGACGACGGACAAGGTGATCCCGTACCTCGACATGCCGCTGCAACACATCAACGACCGCGTGCTGCGGCGCATGGTCCGCCGCGTGGACCGCGCCGCCACCGAGGCGCTGCTGGGGCGGCTGCGCAAGAACCTGCCGGACCTGGCGCTGCGGACGACGTTCATCGTCGGCTTCCCGGGCGAGACGGACGCCGAGTACGAGGAGCTGCGGCGGTTCGTCGCCGACTTCGGGTTCGAGCGGCTCGGCGTGTTCCCGTACTCGCCGGAGCCGGACACGCCCGCGGCCAAGCTCGACGGCCACCTCCCCGACGACGTGAAGGCGGCGCGCGTGGCTGGCGTGATGGAGGCGCAGCAGGCGGTGGCCTTCCGCTGGGCCGAGGCGCAGGTGGGGCGCGACCACCCGGTAGTGATCGACGGCCCGGACCCGGAGTTCGCCAGCCACTTCCGCGGCCGCACCTACGCCGACTCGCCGGACATCGACTGCGCCGTGCGGGTGAAGGGGAAGGGGCTGCGGGCCGGCGACTTCGTGAAGGTGAAGGTGACCGCGGCCGACGGCTACGACCTGGCGGGGCGCGCGGTCGGGAAGCCGTGGTGATCGGGTTCCGCCGCTTGCGGCTTAGCGCTGCCCCGCGCTAAGCCGCAAGCGGCGAAACCCCGAGCCATAACCCTACCGCGGCGCCCGCAGCACCTCGATCGCCTTCGCCAGCACCCGGTCCTCGAACGGCTTGCTCTCGTCCACCAGCGCCCGGCCGTCGGCGCCCTTCGGCATCGGCGCCGCCGCCGGGTTCGGCCCGACCACGTCCGGCCGACCTGCCACGTAGTCGAGCCGCCGCATCTCGACCGCGTACCGCAGCCGCTCCTCCTCCGCCGTCGGTACCTCCATCCTCGGGCTCGGCCGCACGCCCCAGTCGTCGGCCTCCTTCGCGTCCGGGTAGCGGTGGATGTTCTTGCCGTTCGGCCGCCAGTACGTCTCGGTCGTCAGCTTCACCGCCGCCGGCGGGTCGTTGTGCGGCAGCCGCAGCAGCTTCTGCACGCTCCCCTTGCCGTAGGTCCGCTCGCCCACCACCACCGCCCGGCCGTGGTCCTGCAGCGCCGCCGCCACGATCTCGCTGGCGCTGGCGCTGTTACGGTTCACCAGCACGGCGATCGGCCGCGGGTTGTCCGGCGTGGGCTGGAACAGCGTGCCCTCCTTCTTGCCGCCGAACACCCGCTCGCTGCCGCGGCGGTCCTTCGTGGACACGATCCGCACGTCCGGCAGGAAGGCGTCGGCCACGTCGATGGCCTGGTTCAGCAGGCCGCCGGGGTTGTCGCGCAGGTCGAGGATGAGGCCGCGGGCGCCGGCGGCCTCGATCTCGGTCACGGCCGCCCGCAACTCCTTCGTCGTCAGCTCGCTGAACGTGGCGATGCGGATCACGGCGATCTTCGCCTGCGGGTCGACGAACCACTCCCACTTCAGCGGGTCGGTCTTGCTCCGGGCCACGCCCATCACCGGGTGCATCTCGATCCGGCCGCGCGTCAGCGTGACCGGGAACTCGCCCTTGCCGTCGCGCCGCATCGTCAGCGTCACGTTCGAGTTGATCGGCCCGGTGATCCGCTTCTTGGCCTGTTCGATCGACCAGCCCTCGGTGCTGTCGTTCTCCACCTTCACGATGATGTCCCCGGCCACGACGCCGGCGTTGTACGCGGGCGTGCCGGGCATCGGGTGATCGACCTTCAGCAGCTTCGACTTGGCGTCGATGCCGAGCGAGATGCCGACGCCGCCGAAGCTCCCTTCGGTGGTGGACTCGAACTCGGCCAGCCGGGCGGCGTTGAAGTACTCGGAGTGCGGGTCGAGCTGGTGGAGGCCGCCGTCGATCATGTCCTCGACGAGCTTCTGGCGGTCGGCGTCGGACAGCTCGCGGACGTAACTGGCGTCCACCTCGGCGAGCACGTCGACGACCTGGCGGACGAGCTTGTAGTCCTTGTCGGGCGCCGGGGCGCTGTACCCGATGGCCAGGCCGATGGCCACGAACGCGGGCACGGCCAGGAGCCAGACGAGATTCCGCAGCGACATGTTGTTGCGCCCGAGGGGTACTGGTCTTGGTGACGGGGTGACGGGGTGACGGGGTGACGGGGTGAGAAGAATACCCCGTCGTCACCCTTCACCCCTCACCCCGTCACCCCGTCATGCGACGCCGGTGAGCTGAACGTATCGATTATAGCCGTGCGCCCGGTCGGAAGGGAACGGGCGCGCCGCCCTGGGTACTTGAGGACGTTTTCACTCAAGCCCGATTTGTCCGCCCACCCGGAGCCGTTTATCCTCGTTGTACAGGGGCCGCAGATTCCCCAGATTCCCCCGCACCGGGTGGCCGCGATGTACAGCCTGGTCCTGATGACCGCCATGGCCGGGGGCGCCGACGCCCCGCAGTTCAACGGCTACTTCCGCGACCTGTTCAACGGCGGCAGCTGCAACGGGTGCGGCGGCGGGGCCGCCCGCTACAGCTGCTACGGCGGCGGGTGCTGCGGCGGCACCGAGTGCTGCGGCGGCGGGCACGCCATCTTCGGCGTCCGCGACCGCGTCCGCAGCTGGTGGAACGCCAACGGCTGTTGCGGCGGCACGACCGCCCTGGCCGGCTGCACCGGGTGCTGCGGCGGCACGACCGCCCTGGCCGGCTGCACCGGGTGCTGCGGCGGCACCGCGGCGTACAGCTGCTTCGGCGGGCCGGCCGTGTCGTACACGCCGGTCCTCAACGGCGGCCTGTCGTGTTACGGCGGCCCGGTGCCGTCCGCGCCGCCGCCGGTGTTCGGGCCGGCCCAGCCGTACGCGGCCCCGCCGGCGACCATCCCCTACGCCGACCCGCAGTCGGCCCCGGCCCCGGACCGCACCGGCTTCCGCCCGGCGGTCGCGTTCGGCCCGCCGACGGCGACGGTGTCCAACGGCAGCCGGGCGGCCATCGTGGTCCGCCTCCCGGCCGACGCCCGCCTGTACGCCGACGGCGTGCCGCTGCGGCTGACCGGCGCCGAGCGCCGCTTCACGACCCCCGAACTGCCCGGCGGCATGGAGTTCACCTACCGCATGACCGCGGAGTACGACCGCAACGGCGAGGTGGTGTCGGTCACGAAGCGGGTGCCGGTGCGGGCCGGGGCGACGGAAACGGTCGAGTTCGCCGACCTGACCGCGGCCCGCCCGACGACCGGCGCCCCCGCCACGCCGGCGGCCAACCCGGCGGTGGCGGCCCCGGCCGTGCCGGTGTCGAACCCCGGTCCGACGGCCCCGGTTGCCCCGACGGCCCCGGTTGCCCCGACTGCTCCGACCGGCGGCGACGCCCGGGCCACGATCACGGTGAAGCTGCCGCCGGGCGCCGCGCTGTTCGTGGACAACAACCGCAACCCCTCGACCGAGTCGACGCGGCGGTTCACGACGCCGCCGCTGCCGGCGGGCCGGGAGTTCGCCTACCTGTTGCGGGTGGAGGTGACGCGGAACGGCCAGCCGGAGCAGCTGTCGCAGAAGGTGGCGTTCCGGGCCGGCGAACACACGGAAGTGGACTTCAGCTCGCTGGGCCGGTGACGCGGCGTGTGGCGAGCCGGCCACGCGGGGGGCGAGCCGGGGGCCGACGCCCCCGGCTCGCCTCATTTCCGCTCGAACACCTCGGGCAAGTCCTTCAGCGTGTTGAGCCCGAACGCCTGGAGGAACTTCTTGGTGGTGCCGTACAGCTGCGGCCGGCCGAGCGAGTCGTGCCGGCCGGACACGCGCACCAGCCCCTTCTCCATCAGCTGCCGCACCACCTCGCCGCACGACACGCCGCGCACCTGCTCCACCTCCGCCCGCATCACCGGCTGCCGGTACGCGATCACCGCGAGCGTCTCCAGCGCCGCCGGCGTCAGCCGCAGGTCGTGGCCGGTGCGCCGCAGGCGCGCCAGCCACGGGGCCATCGTTGGCCGCGACAGCAACTGGTAGCCGCCGGCGATCTCCGCGACCTCGAACGCGCTGCCGCCGGCGTCGAGGAAGCCCTTCAGCTTCTCGGCGAGGGCGCGCCCCTCCGCCGTGTCGGCGAGGCCGGCGGCGTCGGCGAGGCGGCGGGGGCTGAGCGGCTCGTCGGCGACCAGCAGCACCGCCTCGACGCGCGCCAGCTTGGCGTCGCGGGCCAGCGGGTCGTCGGGCGGCGCCTCAGTCGGTGCGGCGCGGAAGCGGAGGGAGGCGGGGCGCACGGCGTTGCCGGGCCGGGCCGAGAACGGCCGGCGGGCGGCGGACGCGAAGGACGGTGCGGACAGACGCATGGCGGCGCTGTGGGGCGTTCGGTACACTTCCGACATCCGGGCGGTAAAGTACCCGCCCCGCTGCCGTCGTGGAAGGCAGGTCGCCGTGCCCCCGTTCTGGTCCGAATACCTGCGCGAGCCCTGGAACCTCGTCGCCTTCGGCGTCACGGCCGCGGCCGCGGTGTTCGCGTTCATCAGCGGGTCGGCGTTCCTCGCCATCTGGGCCGAGCGCAAGGTCAGCGCCCGGATGCAGGACCGCCTCGGCCCCACCCGCGTCGGCCCGTTCGGGCTGCTGCAGTCCCTCGCCGACGGCATCAAGCTCATCTCGAAGGAGGACCACGCCCCGGCGGGCGCCGACCGCGTCCTGTTCCGGCTCGCCCCGTACCTGGCGTTCTGCGCCGCGTTCTGCGGGTACATCGCGCTGCCGTTCGGGGCCGGGCTCGTCGCCCACGAGCTGAGCGTGGGGGCGTTCTTCGTGCTGGCGGTGCTCAGCAGCGAGGTGTTCGGCGTGGTGCTGGCCGGGTACGCCTCCGCGAACAAGTGGTCGCTGTTCGGCGGCGTCCGCGAGGCGGCGCAGGTGGTGAGCTACGAGGTGCCGCGGGCGCTGTGCGTGGTCGTGCCGGTGTGCGTGGTCGGCACCCTCAACCTGACCACGATGGGCAACCTGCAGGTCGGCTGGTTCTGGAACTGGACGGCGTTCCACGACCCGTTCACGTTCCTGGCGCTGGTGGTGTTCTTCATCACCGCGACGGCCAGCTGCAAGCGGGCCCCGTTCGACCTGGCGGAGGCCGAGAGCGAGCTGGTGGCCGGCTTCCTGACGGAGTACAGCGGGTTCCGCTGGTCGATCTTCTTCCTGGCCGAGTACGGCAGCATGTTCGCGGTGAGCGGCCTGGCGGCGCTCCTGTTCCTGGGCGGCTGGCACACCGGCCTCCTCCCGTTCGAGCCGGCCGCGGAATGGGGCTTCTGGTGGGGGAACCTGCTGAACCTGTCCGTGTTCACGGCGAAGTGCTGGGTCGGCGTGCTGGTGATGATGTGGCTGCGCTGGTCGCTGCCGCGGCTGCGGATCGACCAGGTCATGACGACGTGCCTGCAGTACTTCCTGCCGATGGCGTGCGCCCTGCTCATTGGCGTGTGCCTGTGGCAGCTCCTGGCGCCGCCGGGGCTGACGGCCGCGACGCGGTACGTGCTGAGCTTCGGGACGCTGGCCGTGGTGGTGCTGCTGGCGGTGAGCGTGCTGAAGCCGCCGGCGATGAGCGGCCCCGCGGGCCATCTACCGGGCGCGTGGGCCGGCCGGGCGACGCCGCTGACCGCGGGCCGGAAGTAGCCGCACGAGCAGCCACGGGGATGATCCCCGGGTTTTCAGGCCGAAGGCCTGACAGCCCTCAGCCCAGGGCAACGCCCTGGGTACGCGGCGCGAACCACCCCGCAGGCTGAAGGCCTGCGAGCCGGCTCGCAGGCCTTCAGCCTGCACGGCATTTCGATCCCCGTACCCAGGGCGGCGGTGCTTCGCACCTTGCCCTGGGCTGAGGGCTGTCAGGCCTTCGGCCTGAAAACCATGCACTGACCCCACGCGGGTTGAGAAGCGCCGACCCGTGAAGCCCTACCTGCTGCTCGCGCTCCTGTGGGCGCTCTACTTCCACCCGCTGCTCCTCCACCCCACGCAGACGCTGTTCGCCCCGTACTCCGACCTCCTCGCCGAGCACCTGCCCGCGCGGGTGTTCCTCGTCCGCGAGTGGCGCGCGACGGGGGAGTTGCCGCTGTGGAACCCGTACCACTTCTGCGGCTCGCCGTTCGTCCACGACATCCAGGTCGGCGCGTTCTACCCGCCGTACGCCGTCACGCTGCTGTTCCCCGAGTCGGCCGCCGGCGCCGTCATGAGTTGGGTGGTCGCGCTGCACGTCCTCGCGGCCGGCGGGTTCACGTTCTTCTACGCCCGCAGTAACGGCCTGGGTGAAGCGGGGAGCCTGGTCGCGGCGGTGGGGTGGATGTTCGCCGGGAAGTGGATCACGCACCTGCTTCTGGCCGGGCACACCATCACGATCGGACTGGCGTGGTTGCCGTTGGTGCTGGTCGGCCTCGAACGAGGCACTCGCACGGGTGGCGTCGGCCCGGTGCTGGGGACGGGCGCGGCGCTGGCGCTGATGATCCTCGGCACGCACCCGCAGTGGACGTTCTACGCCGGCGTGTTCGCCGCCTTCTGGACCCTCCCGCTCGACCGCGCCGCGCTGCGCCGCTGGCTCCTGACCGGGGTGGGTGCTGTGGTCGTGGCGCTGGGGCTGACCGCGGTGCAACTGCTGCCGACGATTGAAGCCGCGGGGTTGTCGGCGCGACAGGCCGGGCTCACGTCGACGGAGGCGCTGCGCGTCGGCCTTCAGACGCTCACCGCGCTGGCCGGGCCGGGCGCGGCCTACGACCCGCCGGCGTCGTGGGAGGCCCGCGGGCTCGTCGGCCTGTACCTGCTCGCCGCGGCGCTCGTGGCCCCGACCCTCGGCGGGCCGCGGACGCGCTACCGCGCGTGGGTGCTGGCCGGGCTCGCCGTGTTCGGCCTCGGCGGCGCGGCGCTGGTGGACTGGCTCCCCGGCTTCAACCGGTTCCGCGTGCCGACACGAATGCTCTTGATCGCCGGCTTCCCGGTCGCCGTCCTCGCCGGCACCGCGACCGACGCCCTGGTCCGCGCGCAGTGGTCGGAGGCCGTTTTGGGCGTCGTCCGCCGACGGGTGTGGCTGGTGGTGGTGGTGGTCGCGCTGCCGGCCCTGCTGTGGGACTTCCCCGGCCTCCGACCCGGCCCGCGGTCGTGGGGGCGCGACGGGAGTTACTGGCTCGTCGCCGCGGGGCTGCTGCTGCCGGCCCTCGGGTGGTTCGCCGACACGCCGTCGCAGCGTACGTTCCGCTGGCTCGCGGTGCTCATCGGCGAGTCGTTCCTGCTCCTGCCCAACGTGGTCGTCCTGCCGCAGGCCACGATCTACCCGCCGACGCCGACGCTGGAGTACGCCGCGACGCGGCTCGAACCCGGGGCAGGGCGGGTGATGGACTGGGACAGCGGCAGCGGTCCCGGCGACCGGCTGGCGGTGTTCGGCGGCGGGTCGCCGCTGCCGCTGGCCCGCGGGGTCGAGACGCCGCGCGGGTACAACCCGCTGGACGTGAAGCACTACCGGGAGTTCATCGGGTTCGTGGTCGGCGACCCGTCGCCGGTGGTCGGCATGAGTCCGGTCGCTCAGCCGGTGCTGCCGAACTTCGAGGTCGGTCACCCGCGGCTGTTCGACCTGCTGAACACCCGCTACCTGTCGGCCCCGGAGGCGCACCAGCCCGGACCGGGTTGGTCGGCGGTGACCGCCGACCCGGCCCCGCCGCTGATCCCCCCGCTCCCGCCGGACCCGCCCCCGCAGTTGTCGCCGCACGTTCTGTACGAACGGCCGTCGGCGTTCCCGCGGGCGTGGGTCGTGCCCGAGGCCCGGCCGATGCCACCCGCCGGCGCGTACGAGGCGCTCGTGAACACCGACCTCGGCCGCGTCGCGCTGCTCGCCACCGAGCGACACCTGCCGCCGCCCGCCGCATCGACGCCGGCCGCGCGAATCGCCGAGTACCGACCCAACCGCGTGCGCGTGAAACTGGCCGGCGACGGCGGCGGCTTCCTCGTGCTGGCCGACGTGTGGTACCCCGGCTGGGTGTGCCGCGTGGACGGCTCGGAAGTGCCGGTCGAGCGAGCCGACCACGCCTTCCGCGCCGTGCAGTTGCCCCCGGGGGCGAAGGAAGCCGTCTTCACCTTCGAGCCGCGGTCGTACCGGATCGGTTGGTGGGTGAGCGTGGCCGCGCTGGCGCTGGTCGGGGTGGCGGGTTTGTTCCGGCTGACCGTCAACCGTTCCCGCCGGTCGGGAGTTGTCACGCGTGCCGATTCGGTTTCCGGGCCGAGTGTGTGACACGGACCCCCGGCGGCCGACGGCGGTCGGCTCGCCGGATGAATACACTTCCGCCATGCCCACACGCCGCGCCTTCCTCGCCGCCGCCGCCGCGTCCCTCGCCGGCCCCGCTCGCGCACAGCCGGACCTTGCGCCGCTCGACCGGCTGATGACCGCCTTCCTCGCCGACCACGCCGTGCCCGGCGGTGCCCTCGCCGTCGCCCGTCGCGGCCGGCTCGTCTACTCGCGCGGCTTCGGCCTCGCCGACCTCGACCGCAAGACGCCCGTCGGCCCCCGCAGCCTGTTCCGCATCGCCAGCGTCTCGAAGCCGCTCACAGCCGTAGCCGTGCTGCAACTCGTCGACGCCGGCAAGGTGCGACTCGACGACCCGGTGCTGCGGCACGTCACGCTCCGCCCGCACCTCGCGGCCGGCGCCGAGCCCGACGCCCGGCTGAAGGACGTGACCGTCCGCCACTGCCTGAACCACACCGGCGGCTGGGACCGCGACCGCTCCGGCGACCCCATCGGCATCCCCGCCCGCGTCGCCGCGGCACTCGGCGGTACGCCGCCGGTGTCGGCGACCGACGTGACCCGCTACACGCTCGGTCTCCGCCTCGACTCCGCCCCCGGCGAGCGGTACGCGTACTCGAACGTCGGCTACCTGCTGCTCGGCCGCGTCGTCGAAGCCGCGAGCGGGCTCCCCTACGAGCGCTACGTCAAGGAGCGCGTGCTGGCCCCGGTCGGCGTGACGACGGCGCGGCTGGGTCGCGCCCTGCCGGAGAACCGGCCGGCGGACGAGGTCCGCTACTACGACTCGAAGCGGAACACCGGCGTGTGCCTGTACCCGCCGCGGGCCGGCGAGCGCGTGCCGTTCCCCGACGGCGCCGGCAACCTCGAAGGCTACGAGGCCCACGGCGGCTGGGTGGCGTCGGCCGTAGACCTGGTGCGGTTCGCGTCGGCGTTCGACGACCCGGCGCGGTCGCCGCTGCTGTCGGCGGCGACCGCGCGGGCGATGTGGGAGCGGCCGGCGGGGCGCGCCGGCAACGACGCGGAGGGGAAGCCGAAGCCGGCGTTCTACGGCCTGGGCTGGGACGTGCGGCCGGTCAACGGCGGTGTCAACGCCTGGCACTCCGGGCTCATCAGCGGCACCTCGACGCTGCTCGTGCGGCGCGCCGACGGGTTCTGCTGGGCGGTGCTGTTCAACACCGACCGCAGCTCGAACGGCCGCGTGCTGTCGGGGCTGATCGACCCGCTGGTTCACCGCGCCGTCGCCGAGGTGGAGGCGTGGCCGGCGGGTGAACCACTCGGGCGGTAGCGCGGCTCAGCGGTGGTAGTGGCCGTTGTGGTAGTGGCCGCCGCCCCAGCCGGGGGTGAAGCCGCCGTAGCGGTAGCCGGACTGGTAGCCGCCGTAGCCGAAGCCCGGCGAGTAGACGCGCGGCGAGCCGAAGTTCAGGTTGAACGACAGGCCCGGCGAGTAGCTGCGGTAGCCGTAGGCCGGGTAGCTGGGGTACGCCGGTACGACGTGGTAGTGGTTGCGGTGCGGGACCAGCACGGCCGGCTGGGCCGCTGCGGACCCGGCCCCGATGCCAACAGCCGCGACGGCCGCGGCGAGAATGCTGAGCTTCATGGTGAGTCTCCTGCGGGGGGAATCCCCGCACGAGAAACGCTCAAGTCAAGTGGGCTTGCGCTCCGACGGCCTCACGGCTCACCCGCCCGCGGCGCCGCCAGCGGCCGCAGAAGCTCCGGGTCCAGCAGGAACAGCTGCCGCCGGCCCGCCACGTCGGCCGCGTCCACCCACACCTTGTCGCGGCCGCGGAATGCCTCCGCTACCGCCCGCGCCGCCAGCCGCGAGTCGATCGCCGCCCGCCGGTCGGCCAGCAGTCGAAGCCGCCGCGTCGCCAGGTCGGCGTCCACCGCAGCCGCGGCCTCGCCGGCCGCCACCCGTTTGGCCCGCTCCGCCGCGAGGGCGGCCCCCTCCTCGGCCGACACCGCCGAGCGCGCCCGCACCCACGCGCCGAACGCCGTCGCCTGCGCCTCCGCGTCCTTCACCTGCCGGTTCGCCTCCGTCCGCGCCCGGCTCACCGTCCGCTCCGCCTCCTCCGTCGCCCGCCGCACCGTCCGCAGGGCGTCGGCCTCGGCGTCGTTGAGCACGCGGTCGCGCTCCTGGATCGCCTTCGCCACCGAGTGGTACGACTCCACGACCTCGCGCGGCGGGTGCAGGTCGTGCAGGGTGAAGCCGTCCAGCGCGATGCCGTGACCGGTGGGAGCGGCCGCGTCGAGGCGCCGTCGCAGCCGCGCCGTCACCTCCGCTTCAAGGCCGGCCCGGCCGACGGTGAGCAACTCGCCGAACCGGCCGCCGGCCACCAGCTCGCGCACGACCGCCTCGGCCGCGGAGCGCACCAGCCCGTCGGGGTCGGCGGGGCCGAACAGGAACTGCCGCGCGTCGGCGACGTGGTAGCGCACCGTGCCTTGAGCCACCACCAGGTCGCCGTCGCCGGTGATCATCACCTCCTCGTCGGTGACGGGGCGGGCGCCGTCGCCGTGGCTGCTGGCCCACGTCAGCTCGCCGCCGGGGCGACGCAGGCGGTCCGGTTGCGGCGCGGCCGCCCGCACTTCGGCGAGCACCTCGCGGAAGCCGACAGCCACCGTGCGCACCTCGGCGGTGCGGACGCGCGTCACCGTCTCGACCGGCCACGGCCAGCGGACGTGGAGCCCGGGCGGCAGGTCGGCGGCGACGGCGCCGAAGCGCTGCACCACGCCGACCTCGCCGGGTTCGATCTGCGTGAAGCACGTCAGCCCCCAGCCGACCAGCAGCGCCGCCGCGGCCGCGCCGCCGACCCACTTCCACCGGTGACCGATTTCGTGCAGCAGGTCGTCGACGTGAACCGTGTTCACCCAGCGGTCGAAGCCGCGGGCCGCGGTGCGGAGGCGCGACAAGCCGGGACTGTCGGCGGTGCGGTCGAACGCGAGCAGGCGCATCGAGTTCAGCAGCACCAGGAGCGAGCCGAGCTGGTGGTACAGGACGCCGACCAGCGGCGCCTTCTCGTACCACCCCGGGCCGGTCGCCAGCAGCGGCCACAGCCAGCCGGTGAGGACGATGCCCACGAGGTTGACGCCGAACCCGAAGCCCAGAATGTTCTGGCGGATGATCTTGACCGTTTCGCGGGACAGCCGCACGAGCAGCGGCAGCGGCCGGAGCGGCTCGCCCATCAGCACGATGTCGCCGGCCTCGGCGGCTACGTCCGTGCCGCCGACGGCAATACCAACCGCGGCGCGGGCCAGCGCGGGGGCGTCGTTCACTCCGTCGCCGACGAAGCAGGTCAGGGTGGGGGAAGCGGCGGCGACGAGTTCGGCCTTTTGTCCCGGCAGCAGCTCGGCGTGAACGTCCGTCACAGCCACCTGCGCGGCCACGGCCCGCGCCGCGGCGGAGCGGTCGCCCGTCAGTAGCGCCACCGGCGCGATGCCGAGCGCCCGCAGCTCGGCGATCACCCCCGCCGCCTCGGGGCGCACCCGGTCCCGAGCCCCGACCGCGCCGACAATTGCGCCGTCCTTCGACACGAGAAGCGAACTCTGACCCGACTCGTCGAGTTGGCTCAGGGCCGCGTCCGCTTCTTCGGGTATGGCGACGCCCTTCTCCGCCAGCAACCGCCGCGTGCCGACCAGGATCGACGCCCCGCCGGCCGTCGCGCTCACGCCGCCGCCGGGGAACGCCTCAAAGTTCTCGACCGCCGGCGGCGTCAGGCCGCGCGCGGCGGCTGCGGCCAGCACCACCCGCGCCAGTGGGTGCTCACTTCGTGCCTCGGCGGCGGCCGCGAGCGCCAGCACGTCGTCGGCCGTGGCACCGTTCAGGGGCAGCACGTCGCCGAGTTCGAGTTTCCCTTCCGTGAGCGTGCCGGTCTTGTCGAACGCGAACGCGGTCACGCCGGCGAGCCGCTCCAGCGCGGAGCCGCCCTTGATGAACACACCCGTACCCGCGAGCCGACCCAGCGCGGCGATCACGGCCGCGGGCGTTGCCAGGATGAGGGCGCACGGGCACGCCACCACCAGCACCCCGAGCGCCGGATACGCCGCCACCCGTGCGGCTGCGGACACAGTCGGCCGAGGCACGCCTTCGGCCGGCGTCGCGGCGAGCTGGAAGCCGATGTTGGCGACGAACGTGACCAGCGCCAGCACCAGCACCGCCGGCAGGAAGTAGCGGGCCAGTCGGTCGGCGTGCCGCTCTAGCGGCGCCTTGTCCTTCAGAGCCGCGGCCGTCAGATCGATCACCTGCCCGGCCACCGTTTCTTTCGCCAGCTTCTTCGCCTCGACGGTCAGGCTCCCGCCCATCACGATGCTACCGGCCATCACCGCGTCGCCGGGCGCCTTGTCCGCGGGCAGGCTCTCGCCGGTCAGCGCGGAGGCGTCGACGGCGGCGCGGCCGTCGGTCACGACGCCGTCGGCGGGGACGCGGCCGCCGGGCTTGACGACGACGCGGTCGCCCGGGAGCAGGTCGGCGGTGAAGGTGCGGACTTCCTCGCCGTCGCGGAGCACCCAGCAGCGGCGCGGGAACAGCTCGGCCAGCGACCCGAGCGCGCGCTGGGTGCGGGCGAAGGTGACGGCTTCGAGGCACTCGCCGGCCAGGCCGATGAACACGACCTCGGCGGCGACGAGTTCCTCGCGCAGCAGGATGGCCGCGAGGCACGCCACGGCCAGCGCCAGGTCGGAGCCAATGCGGCCGTCGAAGAGCGATTCGAGCGAGTTGTACAGGACGCGGGCGCCGCCCACGACCGCGGCGAGAAGTGCGTAGCGGTAGCCGAACGGCTCGCGGCTCCAGGTCGGCACCTCGATGCCGAACCCGGCGAGCCAGCCGACGAGCGGCGGCCCGAGGTCGGCGGCGAGGAGCGCGCCGACGAGCGCGGTGAGGGCGTACAGCCCGACGGGGGACTGCGGCCGGAACGGCTCGTCGGCGCCGGAGATCTCGCGGTGCATTGCGGCTGTTGTACGGCCGCGCCGCCCCCCGGGTTGAAGGAACTTGGTGATCCTCTCGCCAGCCGCCTCGAAGCGGAACGCGAACGACGGCCACACCTTCCCGAGGGCGTGGAACGTCACCGTCTTCGGACTCGCACGTCGTCGCCTACGGTCGGGGTCAGCGGCGGAGACCCGGGCGGGCGCCCGACCCGGCGCGGATCCGCTCCACGTCGCTCTGCAACTTCTCGGACGCCGTCGGCCCGCCGGGGGCGGTCACCTTCGGCCACTGGAAGGAGAAGACCCGTCCGCCCAAACCGGCGAGCCGGCCCGGCTCGATGCCCGCCACCGCCGGCCGGTACTGCACGAGTACGTACTCGGTGGACACGCCGACGGCCTTGCCCAGTTCCCCGGCGCCCGGGAGGCCGGGGGTCAGGGGAAGGACCTCGGCCCGGAGCGTGGTGCCGCCGGGAATGTCGAGCAGGAGCGTGCCGTCCCCGTTCGGCACGGGCGGGCTCACCTTCAGGACGACGGTCGCCAGCCCGGCCCGGCCGCTCTTGTCGTCCGGCCCGACCACCCGGACCTCGACCACCTGTTCGACCTTCACGTCGTAGGCCGGCGACTGGGCCGCGGCCGGGGCGGGCTGGAAGGCCGTGCGCATGACCAGCGCCTGGAACGCCGGCCCGGCCTCGCACGGCACCCAGTAGTGCTTGTGGTCGCGCTTCCGGTGGACGTGCACGGGGCACCGCGGCGGGTCGTAGGACTCGACGAACAGGCCGGGGTCGTGGGCGAATGCCGCGTACAGCTCGTACACGTCCGGCCGGTCCACGACCGGGTCGGCGTGGAAGCTCAGCTGCCGCTGCCGGCCCGAACTCCCGCCGGCGACGAACCCGCTGGTGACGGTCCGCATGATCCCCTCGACCGGGCCGGTGTCGCGGCTCAGCCCGGTGGACGCGCCGAGGGTGCCGGCCACGTCGTCGGTCGTTTGGGCGAGGATGTCGCGGTAGCCGAGATGGACGTACACCTGGTACGTGCGGGCGCGGATCAGGTTGTCGATCGCCTGCTCCGTGTACAGGTCGCACACGGCGACGCGGAACTGGTCGGTGTCGCGGGCGAGCTGCCGGGCGGTACACCCGGCCCCGGCAGCCAGGACCATGGCCCCCAGGAGGAAGCGGAATCCGCGCATGGCTACCCCGCGTCTGAGTCGAACGGCTTGACGAATTTTTCGTCAGGCACGGTCGTGCGACTTGAGCGGATTCTGCCCGTTGCGCGGCCGCGGCTCACTCCGCGGGCCGGCTCATGGCGTTGAGCGCCGTCTTGAGCGCCGTCACGTTCGTGGCCGTCTCCGGCCGGCGGTCGGCGCGGTATTCGGTGTTCGTGGCCGGGTCGGGGCGGATGACCGATCCGTCGAGGGCGACGCCGGCGAACAGCCCGCGGCTGCGCGAGTACGACAGCACCTCGGCCCGCAGCGGCAGGTCCGTCGCCGCCATCGCCTGCCGGCCGACCGGCCCCGCGGCCACGCCGGCGTCGGCGCCGAGCGTCAGCTTGGCCTTTCCTTCCAGGACGCGGTCGAGGCTCTTCTGGTCGCGGAAGACGAGCACCACGTCGGTGGCCTCGACGCCGGCCTGGAAGCCGACCGAGCCGCCGCCGAAGTTCACGAACACCGGGTCGGCCCAACCGTCGGCGGTGCGGGCGAGCGCGACGCCGTGCCCGCCGCTGCCGGCGACGATGAACCCGGCCTTCACGACGCGCGGGATCACGACGACGCCCTTCGCGTCGGCGAGCAGCGTCGGCGGGATGCTCTTGTCCGGGATCCGGGAGAGTTCTGCGAGCACGGTCGTGGCGGCTGTGAGCGTCTCGGTCGGCGGCGGCGCGAGGCGGTCGCGGAGCCGCTCGCGCGGCGGCTGCGCGGTGACGCACGCGGCCCCGGACAGAACGACTGCGGCGAGGAGGAGGCGGGTCATGTCGGGGTCTCCGTTGGGGGTTGCGGTTCGTTGCTCAGGATGTGGCACGAAACGCAGCAACCCCCGGACCGGGGGCGAAGATACTCGCGTATTTCCGCCGGGGGCAAGGTGGACTTGGGCGGGCTGGACGGGCTGGACGGGGTGGACGGGGTGGGCGGGAGTTGGTGCGGTGCGGGTAGGTCGCCGGTGGCGACCTACCCGCACGCGGGTTTTAGTGGTTCAGGTAGCTGTCGTAGTTACAGGGGTTGAACGGGGCGGTGGCGCCGGAGCCGATCACCGGGTGGTTGCAGTTGCCGTGGCCGAGAGCCTTCGGGCCGCACGGGGCGAAGAACGACCGGCACGAGCCGAACACCACGCCCAGGTCCGACCGCAGCGAGCCGCAGCCGTTGTTGCACGGCTGGCCGTACCCGCACTTGGTGCCGAGGTAGCCGCCGGTCGCGTTCATCACGAAGCCGCGGTGGGCGGTGCCGCCGGGGCCGCAGTTCGTGCAGCCGCCGGTGCCGGTCACGACGGTCGTGCCCGGGGCCGGGGCCACGGGCGTGCTCGCCGCGGCGGCCGGCGGCAGGGAGCCGGGGGCGGCCACGGTCGGGGCGGTCGGCCCCGGGGCCGGCTGAGCCACGACCTGCTGCGGGACGACGACCGGGGCCGGGGTCTGGGCCGAAGCCGAGCCGGCGAGCGCGGCGGCGCCGACGACCGCGGCGGCGAGCCGGCCCCAAATCCGAAGACGCATGACGTTCACCTTTCCTTGTCGGGGCGATGCCGCTTCCGTGGCGGCTCACCTCCCCGTTCGGCGGCCGCGGCCCGCGGCGCTCGCCGTTTCGCGCCGCGCCGCCAACGGATTGTGCGCCCGGCGGTGGCGTGGGGGCGGTCGTGCCGCGGGGCGCGCCCGGGCGGCGGCGGCCGGCGGTGCGGGTTGGATCGGCTGGCGCGGTCGGCCGGGGGAATCTCCTTCCGACCGCGACCGGGTCGCGAGTAGCTTCGACGTCCGACCGAGGAGCCGACATGACCCGGGCGCGCGTGACCGTGTGGGCCGTCGTGGTGCTGCTCGCGGGGTGCGGCCGCCCACGGCTGCCGCGGAACGCGGTGGCGCCGCGCGACCGGGTCGAACTGGAGGCGCGGCCGCGACCCGCGTCGTGTCCGGCGCCGACGGCCGGGCGCGGCGGGTGGAACTCTTGACGATCACGCCGATGGGATCGGTTCCGCAGCCGCCACCCCAGGAAGTCGCTGGACCGCCGGCACCCTGACGGGAGTAACGCATGCGCCGCGGATGGTCTCTGCTCGTGCTGCTCTTCGCGGTCGCGGCGGCGGACGCCCGGCCGACCTGGACGGCGACGCCCCGGCCGGCAATTACCGCCTCGTCTTTTGGCACGAGAAGGTGGGCTTCAAGGACGGAAAGGTCGGCCGGTTCTGCACGCTGGTGGCGGTCGTCGCCGGGAAGGACGTCATGATGGCGCTGCCGGCGGTGCCGTTCGACGTGCGCTGAGCCGGCGAGCGCCAGAAACGGGGTGTCGGCCACTCACGGACTCGTCCGCGGTCGGTCCTCCGTGCGGAGGAACGCCCGCAGGTCGGCGAGCCGATCGGTGTTGATCAGGTCCGCGTTGGCGGCGACCAGTTCGCGCCACACGGCCGGCGTCTCGGGTGCCGCCCAGAATCGCACCATGCGGCCCTTCGCGTGCGCCTTTCGGACGAACTCGCGCAGCCGGTCGCGCTCGGCCGTCGGCATCGGCCCCGCCCCGTCCCAGCGGAACTGCGACCCCCAACTCGCGCTCACCCAGGGAACCAACTCGGCCGGCGCGTCGCCGTCCAGATCGGCCGGGCGGCCGTCGATCGCCGCGTGCCGCACCGCGGCCTTCGTCAGCGCCGCGCGGTCGGCGTTGCCGCTGACCACCACCGTCACCGCCTTCCGCTCGGTCTTTCCGTCGCGCGTCGTGGTGAGGACGTCGGCGTAGTCGGCGAGCACCTTCGCCAGCGCGGCGCCGGTCGAAGCCGCGTCGGTCTTCACGTCCACGAGGAGGTAGAACGGCGGGCCGTTGCGATGAACCGATCCGCCGTTGGCGCGGGCGCGGGCGCGGAGTGGGTCGAGGTAGAGCGCCTGGAGCGTGCGGCCGGCCTTCAGCCCGAACGGCGTGTGTGCCACGAGCAGTCCCTCGCGCGTCAGCCACACGTCGGCCTCGACGCTGCGGAAGCCGTGGGCGAGGGCGTCGTGCAGCGGCCGCGGGTGCTCGTAGTCGTTGTGGGCGTGCGCCCGCGGCACCGGCGCGGCCAGCGCGAGCGCGAGGGCGAGACTGGCGGGCATCGGTGCGCTCCGGGGTAGATGGTGCGGCCGGTCGCCACACATGGTACGATTCGCGGCCAGAGAGTAGTAACCCGTCTCGATTCCGGAGCGTGCGTATGCGCCGCGTGATGCCCGTGGTCGTCTTGCTTCTGGCGTGTTCCCCCGCCGCCGCCCAGCCGCGGCCGATGACCCCCGAAGACTTGTGGGCCGTGAAGCGCGTCGGGGCACCGAGCGTGTCGCCCGACGGGAAGTGGGCCGCCGTCGAGGTGACCACCTGGGACGTGCCGAAGGACGAGGGCAGTTCGCAACTGTGGCTCCTCGCCACCGACGGCAGCAAGCAGGTGCAGCTGACGCACACCCCCGGCAAGAACGCCGGCCCGAAGTGGTCGCCGGACGGCTCACTCATCGCCTTCACCAGCAAGCGCGCCGGCGACGACGGCGCCCAGGTGTACGTCATCGCCCCGGCCGGCGGCGAGGCCCGCCGCGTGAGTGACATGCCGATGTCACCGTCCGGCCTGAAGTGGGGCGCCGACTCGAAGACGCTCTACGCCGTCGCCTGGACGTGGCCCGACACCCCGGACGACGCCGGCTACCGCGCCCGCGACAGGGCCGAGAAGGAGAAGAAGGCCAAGGCCGTGGTCATCGACGCCACCGTGTACCGCTACTGGGACCGGTGGCTGACCGACGGCAAGCGGCCGGTCGTGTTCGGCATCGACGTGGCGGGCGGGAAGCACACCAACCTCATGGCGGGGTGCAAGCTCCACCTGCCGCCCTACGAGCCGGGCGCCGACGACTACGACGTGTCGCCCGACGGCAAGGAACTCTGCTTCGTCGGCGACGCGTCCAAAGACCCCGGCCTCGACCCGAACGCCGACCTGTTCGCGCTGCCGATCGGCCGCAAGGGCGAGCCGCGGAACCTGACGGCGGACAACGCGGCGTCCGACACGAGCCCGGTGTACAGCCCCGACGGCAAGTCGATCGCGTTCTTGCGGCAGACGACGAAGTTCTTCTACGCCGACCGCCGCCGGCTCATGCTCCACGACGGCGAGAAGGCGCGCGAGCTGACCGCCGACCTCGACCGCAGCTGTTCGAGCCCGCGCTGGCTGCCCGACGGCAAGCGGATCGCGGTGGAAGTGGAGGACGCCGGCTACGTCCGCATCGCGTTCGTGGGGCTCGACGGCAAGCGCTTCGCCGACGCCACGAAGGTGTCGGAGCGGTCGATCGACTTCGCCCGCGACGTACGGATGGGCGTGTACCTCCGCAACAGCTTCGACGAGCCGCCGACGGTGTTCGCGCACGGCCCCGGCATGAAGGAGCCGCGGCAGCTGTCGCACTTCAACGACGAGCTGGTGAAGTCGTGGAAGCTCGGGAAGGTGGAGAGCGTGGCGATCAAGGGGGCCGACGACGCGGCGGTGCAGATGTGGGTCTTCTACCCGCCGGACTTCGACCCGGCGAAGAAGTGGCCGCTGGTGCAGATGGTCCACGGCGGGCCGCACAACGGCATCATGAGCGAGTTCAGTTTCCGCTGGAACCCGCAGGTGTGGGCGGCGCGGGGGTACGTCGTGGGGGTGGTGAACTTCCACGGCTCCAGCGGGTTCGGGCAGGCGTTCACCGACTCGATCACCGGCGACTACGGCACGAAGCCGCTGGCCGACGTGATGAGGGCGACCGACTGGTTCGAGGCCAAGCCGTGGATCGACAAGAACCGGATGGCGGCGGCGGGCGGGAGCTACGGCGGCTACATGATGGCGTGGCTGAACGGCCACACGGACCGGTTCAAGGCGCACGTGTGTCACGCGGGGGTGTACAGCTACCACAGCCAGATGGCGTCGGACGTGGTGTCGGGCCGGCAGCGGGCGCTGGGGGCGTTCCCGTGGCTGGACATGGAGAAGATCGACCGCCAAAGCGCGCAGCGGTTCGCGGCCAACTTCAAGACGCCGACGCTGGTGCTGCACGGGGAGAAGGACTACCGGGTGCCGGTGACGCAGGGGTTCGAGTACTACAACACGCTGCGCCAGAAGGGGGTGCCGACGCGGCTGGTGTACTTCCCGGACGAGAACCACTGGGTGCTGAAGCCGCAGAACGCGCTGGTGTGGCACCGCGAGGTGTTCGGCTGGCTGGAGCGATTCATCGGTCGCGGCCCGACGCCGTGACCGGTCCGCACGCCGGGCTGTTCTTCGCGGCGCTCATCGTGTTCGTCCCTTCGGCCGCTTCGCGGGCCGCGGCGCCGGCGCTGGGGCCGGCGCAGCCGGGTCCGCGGGCCCCAGCGCCGGGCGTCCCGCCTGCTCCGCCAGCTCCAGGTAGCGCACCTGGCTCCGCAGCGGCGCCTCGCCCTCGGCCGGCTTCACCCGCCGGTAGGTGCCGTCCGGCAGCAGCTCGCGGGCCTTCACGTTGTCCGCCAGCGTCGTCTTCAGAATCTCGTCGATCACCCGCGCCTTCAGGTCCGGCTGCTCGATCGGGAACACCACCTCCACGCGGCGGCTCAGGTTGCGGTCCATCCAGTCGGCGCTGCCGGTGAACACCTCCGGGCTGCCGTCGTTCTCGAAGTAGAAGATGCGGCTGTGCTCCAGGAACCGGTCCACCACCGACGTGACGCGGATCGTCTCGCTCACGCCCGGCAGGCCCGGCCGCAGCGCACAGATGCCGCGGCACACGAGGTGAATCGGCACCCCGGCCTGGCTCGCCTTGTACAGCGCCTTCACGACCGCCGGTTCGAGCAGGCCGTTGAGCTTGGCGAGGATGCGCGCCGGCTTCCCGGCCGCGGCGTTCGCCGCCTCGCGCTCGATCTTCTCGATCATCGACGCCTGCAACCGGCTCGGGGCCACGATCAGCTTCCGCCACTGCGGCAGCTCGGCGTACCCGGTCAGGTAGTTGAACAAGGCCGACACGTCGTCCGCGAAGTCGGGGTTGGCGGTGAAGAAGCCCAGGTCGGTGTAGATGCGGGCGGTCGTCGGGTTGTAGTTGCCGGTGGCCAGGTGGACGTAGCGGCGGATGGTGTTGTCCTCCTCGCGCCGCACCACCAGCGCCACCTTGCAGTGCGTCTTCAGCCCGACGAACCCGAACACCACGTGCACGCCGCTCTTCTCCAGCTCCTTCGCCCACAGGATGTTCCGCTCCTCGTCCAGCCGGGCCTTCAGCTCGATGACCGCGGTGACCTGCTTGCCGCGGTCGGCGGCCCGCTGCAGCGCCCGCACGACCGGCGAGTCGGAACTGGTGCGGTAGAGCGTCTGCTTGATGGCGAGGACGCGGTCGTCTGCGGCCGCGGCCTCGATGAAGTCCACGACGTGCGCGAACGACTCGTACGGGTGGTGGACGAGGATGTCGCGGCCGCGCACCGCCGCCCACGGGCTGAGCGCCTGCGCGAACGCGGCCACCTGGGCCGGCACGAACGGCGGGTCGCGCAGGTCGGGGAAGCCCGGCAGGCCGTACACCTGGAACAGGCCGGTGAGGTCGAGCAGGCCGCGGACCGGGTACACGTCCTCGGGGTCGAGGTCGAGCGCGCTGGTGAGGAACTGTTCCAGGTCGGGGGGGGCGCCGGCTTCGATTTCGAGCCGCACCGCGTGCCCGCGGCGGCGGGCCTTCACCTGGGCCTCGATCGCCTGCAGCAGGTCGTCCACGCCTTCGTCGTCGATCTCGTACTCGCTGTCGCGGGTGACGCGGAAGCACACGGCCTCGCCGAGTTCCATGCCGGGGAACAGGTCCGACAGCTGGGCCTTGATGACGGCTTCGAGCGGCGCGAGGACGTGGAGCGGGCCGCTGGTGCCGTTGCGGGCGGGGTTGCCGCTGGGCAGCGGCACGAACCGCGGCAGCACGGCCGGCACCTGCACCACGGCGTACAGCGGGTCGGCGTCGCCCGGCCGGCGGACGGTGACGGCGAGGTTCAGCGACTTGTTCAGCAGGTGCGGGAACGGGTGAGCGGGGTCGGTGGCCAGCGGCGTGAGCACCGGGAAGATTTCGCGGCGGAACAGTTCGCGGGCGTGCTTCAGGTCGTCGCCGGTGAGCGGCTCGGCCCAGCGGATGACGACGCCCTTCGCCTCCAGCGCCGGCAGCACCTCGTCCTTGAGGACGCGGTACAGGGCGGCGGTCATGTCGCGGACGGCGGCGGCGATCTTCTCGGCCTGCACGACCGGCGGCGTACGGTCGGCGCCACTTCCCTGCGGGACGCCGGCCGCGACCTTCTGCTGGAGCCCGCCGACGCGGACCATGAAGAACTCGTCCAGGTTGGCGCTGAAGATGGCGAGGAACTTCAAGCGCTCGAGCAGCGGGACGGTCGGGTCCTGGGCTTCTTCGAGGACGCGGCGGTTGAACTGGAGCCAGCTCAGCTCGCGGTTGAGGTACAACGACGGGTCGTCGAGGTTGGCGGGGGCGGCGGGGGTCGCGGACATCGGGAATCCTTCGCGGCGCCGGTCGGCGGGCTAACGGGATAATGTACGCCCGGCGGCCGGCGGCGGCGAGGCGGGCCGGGCGATCGGGAATGGCTCTCCCCGTTCGCGCGCCCCCTCGCCTCTGCCCCGTCCTCGTCACTCTTTCCGGTCCACGGTGACGATCACCCGCAGCCCGTCCTCCTCGAAGCGGATGACGCCGGTCAGCCCGCCGAACGACTTCAGCAGCCGGCCGGTGCTGCTCGCCGCGGTCGGGCCGGTCGGCTGGCGCGGGTCGTCGTGCCCGCCGTGGACCGAACACCGGCACGCCCGGCCGTCGGCCGCCAGCTCGTAGGCGCCGCCGTCCGGGCAGAACGGCCGCTCGCCGTACACGCGGCCGACACGGCCCAGTAGCTCGGCCGGCGGCGCCCCGACTGCGGGCCGACGGTCGTTCCACCCGCGGTTCACGTTGGCGAGCATGTCGAGGTTGGCGTGGCACGCGGCCCGGCTTCCCTCGGCCCAGCCGAGGTTGTAGCCCGGCAGCACCGCGTTCCAGTTCTCCGGCCGGAGGCGCAGCACCGCGTGCGCCGGCTCCGTCCGCGGCGGCCGGTTGCCCGCCGCGTGCGCCGCCGCGATGTCCTCCAGGATGAACGGCCGCGTCGTGACGTACAGCCCGTCGCCGATGCGGCCCCAGTAGACGCGCAGCTTCAGCCCCGCGAACGACACCACGGCGCAGCGGATCGTGTGCGGGGCGGGGAAGGGCACGCGGTAGAAGTCGACGTCGCGCCGCCACTCCAGCCCGGTGCCGGTCAGCTGCGACCGCGCGGTCAGGAACAACTTGTCGAGCTCGCCGAGGTACTCGTCCACCACCTTCGCGTCGCGCACCGGGACGGAGATCGACGACGCCCCGAACACGAACCGCACGCCGAGGCCGAGCGACGTGAGGCCCGCCCCCTGGCCACCGCCGAACAGGCCCGACAGGTCCGTGTCGAGCAGCCGCGGGGCGTCGTGCATGTGGAAGCCGACGTGGTCGCCGATGCCGTCGCGGAGGAAGCGGCGGAGCTTGTTCAGGTCGACGCCCGCCGCCTCCAGTTCCTGCAAGTCGTGCGGCGCGAGGCGGAACTCGCGCAGCAGGCCCGGCAGCCACGGCCCCTGCGGCTGTGCCAGCTCGTCGCCCGGCCCGAGGGTCACCTCCTCGTCGCCGGCCGGCGAGACCAGCGCCGCGAACGTCTTCGGGTCGAGCCGCGGCGACAGCCGCTTCGTCGACCCGTCGGCCATGACCACGTCGATCGCCTCGGCGCCGGGCACGACCACGCCCTTGAGCGGGTCGGCCGGGTCGAACGGCAGGTCGTCGGGCTTCGTCCACACCACTGCCCGCGCCGGGTCGGCGGCCACCGCCAGCACGGTGTTCGCGGTGCCGTCGGTAATGTCGGCGAGCGTGACCTTGGCGCGGCCCGGCGGCGACAGCGTGTTCTTCCCCGCCGGCACGACGAACGTGGTCTTGCCGGCGGCGACGAGCGCCGGGTCGTTCGGGTGGTACAGGCGCGGCATCTTGTCGATGAGCTTCTTGTTGTCCGGCGAGTCCCACGGCTCGTCGAGCTTGAACTGCCGGTACAGCGCGTCCTGCTCGATGTACGGCAGGATGGCCACGCGCCAGCTCAGCAGTGCCTTGCCGCCGGGGCCGCGGACGTTCGTCGTGGGGAACTTCGCGTTGGCACTCTCGTAGTTCAGCACGGCGAGGCCAATCTGCCGCAGGTCGTTGTGGACCTCGAACGGCGGCTTCGGCCCGGCGGGCTGCGGCTGCTGCGGCGTGTCGTCCAGGGTGCCCGGCCGGCCGTCGCCCGGGTCGAACGCGCGGAGCAGCTCGCCCGGATCGACTTTCGGCGGCACCACGCGGACGCTGCCGTCGGCGAGGAGGGCGATGAACCCGTTGCCGTCCGGCCGCGTCAGCCCGCGGAGCGGCTGCTTGGAATCGACCGTCAGGTCGGCCGGCCGGCTCCACTCCACGGCGGCGCCGGTCGCCTCCACCGCCAGCACCGTGTTCGACGTGCCGTCGGTGAAGTCGGTGAGCTTCAGCGCCCGGCCGCCCGGCGGGAACGCCGTCCCCTTGCCGGCGGGGCGGACGTAGGGCGTCTTCCCGGCGGCGACCGGCGGCCGGCCGGCGAACACCCGCGGCATCTTGTCGAGCAGCGGCTTGTTGTTCGGCGAGTCCCACGACTCGTCGAGCTTGAACTGGCGGTACAGCGCCTCCTGCTCGACGTACGGCAGGATGGCCACCCGCCAGCTCAGCAGCGCCTTGCCGTCCTTGTCGCGGATGTCGTCCGGCAGCTTCTGGAAGGCGTCGAGGTAGACGTGGAACGCGAGGCCGATCTGCTTGAAATCGTTCGTCGCCTGCGTCCGCTCGGCCGCCCCGCGGATGCCCACCGGCCGCGCGGCCGGGGCGCCGGGCGCCGGGTTTTTCGCCGGCTGGTCCGGCCCCAGGATGTCGAGCATCTGCCGCTTCGGCAGGTGGACCCACACGCCGCCGAGCTCGCGGCGCGGCGTCGGCAGCAGGTCCATCGGCGCCGGCGGGCCGGCGCCGCGCGCCAGCTCGGTGTAAATCGAGTTGTCGATCAGCGGCAGCACCAGCGTTTCGAGCCGGTACTGCTTCGGCGTCAGCGTCAGCCGCACCGCGATCGGGTCGAAGAACGTCCGCCAGTACTGGCTGTAGTCGGCCACGAACCCGCGGTACTCGTCGGCCTCGGCGGCGGTCACCTCGGTCACCAGCCGCTCGACGCACGGGGTCATCGCCTCCACCCGGCCGAACCGCGAGCAGACGCCGGACATGCCGTCGGGCGACAGCGAGTACGTGCCGCCGTCCGGGTGGGCGAGTTCGCCGCGGCCGAACACGCCGGGGGCGCAGTTCGTCTCCGCGAGTTCCTCCAGCGACCGCGGCGCCCGGCCGTGCTCGGTGCGGAACAACAGCGCCGCGTGGCCGATCATGCGGAGGTGGTTGTACGCCATCACCCGCCGCCGCTCGGTCAGCTTCAGCTGCGGGCCGGTCAGCCGGCGGATGAAGGCGTCGGACAGGTAGACGAAGCCGTCCTCGTCGGCGCCGCGGGCCATGCGGGTGCGGACGTACTTGAACTCGGCCGTGTCGCCGAGCCGGCGGGCGGGGCGGCCGTCGGCGGTCTTGCCGGCGATCGTTTCGAGGACGCGCCTGAACGCCGGCAGCGAGTTGCCGCGGACGTGCAGGTCGGGCCGCGGGCTGGCGGAGTACACGTTCACCGCGCCGTCGGGCGTGGTGCGGTGGCTGAACGCCACGCCGACGTGCTCGCCCTTCGCCTCGCCGCCGCCGAGCAGCCCCGCGAGGGTGCCGAGATTCCGGCCGTGGACGAGGACCGTCACGTCGCTCCCTTCGAGCAGGAACGGGTCGCTGCCGGTGACGGCGATGGCGTCGACGCCGAGCTTGTCGATGGCCTCGGGGGTGAAGGCGCCGAGGCCGAGCTGCTTGCGGATGCGGTCGGCCGTCTGCTGCGAGCGGGCGCCGCCGAGCGCCTGCGTGAGGATGTGGCCGGACCACAGCTCCCCGGCGCCGAGCACCTCGTGCAGGCGGACGGCGGAGCGGCACTCGGCGAGGTAGTACTCTTCCGGCACGAGCCCGGCGAGCGGCCCCACGTCGGGCGTCTTGCCGCCGAGCAACTTCTCCCACGGGTGGCTCGGCTGCGTCGGCCCGGCCAGCGTGCTGACGGCCACCTTGCCCTTCGCCGGCTCCTTCGGCTCCGGGGTGCCCGGTCGGCGCGGCCGGTTGGGGTCGGGCTCGCCGCGCATGGTGTCGAGTTGCAGGGTCTCCTGGACGGCGAGGGCGCCGGTGAAGGTGGAGAACAGGTCGGCCCGCGCCCGCCGGCCGCCGTCGCCGAAGAGGTCGCGGAGGCGGTTCGGCGGGTCGACGGCGTTCTGCGCCTCCTGCAACCGGCCGTCGCGGCGGCCGAGCTGGAGGACGACGTACTGGAGGTACGTGTCGCGCGGCGACAGCGCGAGGCGGTCGCGGGCCTCGTCGAACGTCCACGCGGCACCGTCGGCCTTCGGCGGGGGCTGGCCGACGACGCTCGCCGGCCGCAACAGGGCGACGACGGCGAGCACGAACGCCGCCTCGACCGCGACCGCGGCCGCGAACGCGACCCCGGGCAGGGCGGCCCGGCAGCCGCGGGCGAGCAGGTACACGCTCATCGGGAACCCTCCGGGGTGGTGAGTCAGGGCCGCGCGTCGAGCCGCGCCCAGTGGTCGTTCGAGTCGGCGGGCGAGAGCGGGCGGGCGTGGCGGCGCAGCTCCCAGACCGCGGCGCCGTCGCCGGACGCGACCACCAGCGAGCGGCTGTCGGCGGTGAAGGCCACCGCCGCCGGCTCCGCGGGCAGGTCGAGCGAGAAGCGGTCGGCCGCCGCCGCCACGTCCCACAGGCGGACGGCCTTCCCGTCGCGGTAAGCGAGGGTGCGGCCGTCGGGGGCGAGCGCGAACCACGACACCGCGGTCCGCGCCGTGGCGACGCGGGCCACCTCGCGGCCGGAGCCGGCGTCGAGCAGCAGTACGGTGTTGTCGGCGGCGACGGCGAGCGTGCGGCCAGTCGCGTGGTACTCGACGGCGTACGCCCCGCCGCGCAGGCCGCCGAACACGCGGGCGGCACCCGTCGTCACGTTCCAGACGCGCACCGACTGGTCGCCGCCGGCCGACGCCAGCTCGCGGCCGTCGGGCGCGAACGACAGCCCCCACACGGACCGGCTGTGCCCGTCGAGGGTGCGGACGGCGCGGCCCGTCTTCGCGTCCCAGAGGCGGACGCGGCCGTCCTCGCCGCCGGTCGCCACGAGCGTACCGTCCGGCGAGAAGGCGGCCGCCCGCGCCGCGCCGCCGTGCCCGGCGAGCGTGTGCCGCAGGGCGCCGGTTGCGGCGTCCCAGACGCGCACGTCGCCGTCGTAGCCGGCCGCGGCGAGCAGCTTGCCGCCGGGGGCGAACACGACCGCCGAGCCGCCGCCGGGGAAGGCGCACTTCGCCACTGCGGTCCCGTCCGCCTTCCAGACGCGCACCTCCGCCCCCGGGCCGACCGTGGCTAACGACCCGGCGGACGCCGCGACGGCCAGCACCGCGGAGCCGTGCGCCAGCCGCACCGGCTCCGCGACCACGGCCGGCGCGCGAGGCGCGTCCGGCGGCGGTGGTTGCCGGTCGAGCGCGAGCACGCCGCCGACCACGGCCAGCCCGACGACCGCGGCGAGCGGCCAGCCCCAGCCGAGCCGCGGTTCCACTGCGAGCGTTGCTACCGCCGGCGTCACCGTCCCGCCGACGGCCGCGAGCGTGACGCGCGCCAACTCGGCCGGCACCGCGACCGCGGCGCGGGCGCTCAGGAGCGTGGTCAGCCCCGCGACGGAGCAGCCGACGCCGCGGCGGGCCAGGCGGTCGCGTAGTAGCGCCTTCGCCCGCGCCAGCCGGCCGTTCACCGTGCCTTCCGGCCAGCCGAGCAGCCGGGCGGCCTCCTCGCGGGAGCGGCCCTCGACGCAGCACAGCACGACGGGGTCGCGGTAGCGCGCCCCGAGGCGGTCGAGTTCGCCGTCGAGCACGGCGGCGATGTCGTCCCAGTCGTCGGCGGCAGGGGTGTCGGTGGGTCGCATCAGGGCGGCCTTTCTCTCGCGGGCGCGCCGGCGGGCCTCGCGGGTCCGGGCCTTCAGCGCCACCCGCACGGCGGTGCCGTGGAGCCACCCGGCGACGGACCGCACCCCGCGCAGCGCGGCCGCCCGGCGCGACAGGACCAGGAACACGGCCTGGAAGGCGTCGTCGGCGTCGGCCGCGTTGCCGAGCAGCCGCCGGCACACGCCGAGGACCATCCGCCCGTGCCGGGCCAGCAGCTGGGCGAAGTCGGCTTCGCCGTGCGTGGCGGCGAACGCGGCGAGGAGTTCGCCGTCGGTGGGGCCGTCGGCGGCGCCGGGGGCGAGCCGGCCCCACAGGAGCTGTGCCGCGGTCGTGCGGTCGGTGGCCATCGCCCCTCCCCGTGGTGCCCGCCAGGATGTGCCCGCCGCCCGGCTGCGGCGTACAGAATATTCCGAAGTTTTTCCCGCGGCGCGAACGGCTTGGCGCCGCTGCGATGCTTAAACGACGCCGGTGAGGTGGAACACGGCGATGACCACGCCCACCGCCGCCGTCTTGATGAGCGTGATCGCGAAGATGTCGGCGTAGGCCTGCCGGTGCGTCAGCCCGGTGACGGTCAGCAGGGTGATGACGGCCCCGTTGTGCGGCAGCGTGTCCATGCCGCCGCTGGCCATCGCCGCCACCCGGTGGCAGACTTCCAGCGGAATCCCCGCCGCGTGGGCGTTCGCTACGAACGTGTCCGACAGGGCCGCGAGCGCGATGCTCAGCCCGCCCGACGCCGAGCCGGTGATCCCCGCCAGCGTCGTAACCGTGACCGCCTCGTTGACGAGCGGCCCCGGCACCGACGCCAGCGCGCCCGCAATCACACGGAAGCCCGGCAGCGCCGCCACGACCGCGCCGAAGCCGTACTCGGACGCCGTGTTCAGCGCCGCCAATAGTGCCCCGCCGACGGCCGCCCGCGAGCCCTCCGCGATCCGGCCCGTGACCGGCCGCCACGCCAGCACGAACACGCTCCCGATGCCGACCAGCAGCGCCCCCTCCACGGCCCAGATGGCGGCAAGTTTCGACACGTCCTGCGTCGCCGGACCGAACGCCGCCGCCGGGCCGTACCCCGCCGGGATGGCGGCGGTGAGGACGCGGTTCAGCACGCCGACGAGCACGAGCGGCAGCACGGCTAGCATCGGGTGCGGCAGCGGGCCGCGGTCGAACGGCGCGGGCTCGTTGAGCGGGGCGGCGCCGTAGCCCTCGCCCGCGGCCCGCGCCCGGCGGCGGCGCCAGTCGAGGTAGCCGAGGCCGGCGACGAGGATGAAAGCCGCGCCGACGACGCCGAGCCACGGGGCGGCGTAGGCGGTCGTGCCGAAGAACGCGGTCGGGATGAGGTTCTGGATCTGCGGCGTGCCCGGCAGCGCGTCCATCGTGAACGAGAACGCCCCGAGCGCGACCGCCGCCGGGAGTTGCCGCTTCGGGATGTCGGCCCGGCGGTACAGCTCGGCGGCGAACGGGTACACCGCGAACACCACCACGAACAGCGACACGCCGCCGTACGTCAGCACGGCGCAGACGAGGACCACGGCGAGCGTCGCCCGCCGCGGGCCGACCAGCGCGAGCACCGCGGCGACGATCGCCTCGGAGAAGCCCGCCAACTCGACGACCTTCCCGAAGACGGCGCCGAGCACGAACACCGGCAGGTACAGCTGGAGGAACCCGGCGAGCCGCTCCATGTACACGCCCGTGAACGCCGGCGGCACGAGGCGCGGGTCGGTGAGCAGCACGGCCCCGAGCGCGGCGACGGGGGCGAACAGGACGACGCTGTGGCCGCGGTAGGCCACCACCGTCAGGAACGCCAGTGCCGCCAGGACGATCACGACGCTCATGGTCCTGCGCCGCTCCCTTCTTTGCCCGCGATCACGCTGGTTCGCCGGGGGGTATCGTCCTGTTAGGCCGGGGCGCAAGCCCCGTCGGAGATCAGACACCCGACGGGGCTTGCGCCCCGGCCTAACAGGACGCTGCACCGCACCAGATACGACACGAATTCAGTCCGCCCGGGGGGCGGGCATGTACAGCGATACCGTTCGCGGCAGCGGCGTGAACCAGCCGGCCCGGACGCCGGCGGCCTGGAGCCCGCGGCCGACCCAGCAGTTGCACGTGTTGAAGGCGTGGTACGAGCCGTGCGCGTGGTAGAAGGCGTCGGTCGGGCCGTACGCCCCCGGGTGGATGCGCTCGAAGCGGCCGCCCGCGTCACGGCGGAACGTGCCCAGGACGTGATCCACGAGGCGGCGGTACTGGTCGTGCGACAGCCGGACCGTCCTTGCACCAGCGGGGCGGGAGTCGTCGTCCCACATCTCGACGTGCACGCACGTCGGGGACGGCCAGAACATCGCGCGGAACACGGTCCCCGCCTTCAGGTCGGCGTAGGTCCGGGTGTCGACGTAGAACTCCTTGTTGCCCCAGCCGAACGCGACGCGGGTGGCGCGGCCGGTGTCGCCGGCGAAGTCGGCCGCGGGCAGGAGCGGGCGCCAGTCCATCGTCGCGTTGCGGAGCGGCAGCACGAGGTCGGCGTGGATCTCGGTCGAGGTGACCGTGACCTCCACGCCGTCGGCCGTGGGCGCGAAGTCGTTGTTGACCGGGATCAGGCCGATAAGCGCGGCGAGGAGGTAGAGGGCCACCGCCGCCACGAACAGCTTGCCGCCGCGGAGAAGGGCGCGGCCGACCCGGCCGCGGAGACTGCGGCGCGGCCCGGGGGCGGTCTCGGTCGGGGGCGGTTCCACGGGTGCTCGACCTCAATTCCCACCAGCCAGGACTACGCCAGAGTCGAAAGTCGACACTCGCCGTCGGCCAGCGCCTCGATCTCGGCCCGCATCGCCCGCTTCTTCCCGCTACTCGACGGGGATCGACTCCGAATCGTAGGTCGGGCCGAGTCTCCGAGGCTCGACCTACGAAACTGTGTGTTTGGCCCCGGGGACTCCCCGCCGGTCCAACTCGGTGAGGAGGGAACCGACTCCACTGAGAAAGTCGTGAAGCCGCACGCGGCCCTGGTTGGTCGTCTCGACGACGTGCCACTGGAGGATCGGGTTGTACCACACTCGGGTGACCTCTACCCACCCGATGCGGCGCCCGGCCCGCCACGGCGACCGGGTCCGAATGCCGGACTCGTCGAACTCGAGCCGGACCCCGAACACCTCCAGGTAATAGGACAGGACGAGGGCGGAGAACAGGAGAACGATTCCGGCGCCTTCGAGCGGGTCATCGGTCGGTTGGGTGACCGAGAGCACCACCACCACGACCCACAGCACCCAGAACGCACCGGCCGAGACTTTCACAGGCCGGCCGTACTCCAACAGGCTGGTGCCGCCGCGGACCTCGGCTGTGCGGCGCGCCGTGGCCGCGATCACCGCCACGCCGATCAGCCCGCCGACCGCCGCCGCTGCCGCGGGCAGGAGCGCGAGTGCGTCACCCATCGAATCCCCTTCCTGCCGAGTTGCCAGCTTTGCGACCTACGCCACTCCTGCCAGCCGCTGCACACCGTCGGCCAGCGCCTCGATCTCGGCTCGCATCGCCAGCTTCTCGCGCCACTCGGCCGGGATCGCGTCCGCGCCGTAGTACGCGCCCGCCAGCTGGCCGTACACCGCGCCCGTCGTGTCGGCGTCGTCGCCGAGGTTCACCACCTTCAGGGCGCCGTCGCGGAACGTGTCCGTCGCCGCGAACGCCCACAGCGCCGCCTCCAGCGTGTGAACCACGTAGCCGCTGCCGCTCACCGCCGACTCGGCCTTCGTGCGGAACGACCCGGCCGCCACCGCCGCCACCTTCGGAGCCAGCGGCTCCGCCGCCCACAGCCCCGGGACCGGTTCGAAGTTCGGCGCCAGAAGCTCATCCTTCGACCGGCCCTGAATCGCCCCCACCAGCAGGCCGCCGTAGTAGCGGCAGGCGTCCACGCACTCGGCGGCGCCGTGCGTGGTGCGGGAGCTGTCGCCGGCGCGTTTGACCGCAAGCGCCGGGTCGGCCGCGAACGCCAGCGGCGCCGGCGCCAGCCGCATCAGGCTGCCGTTGCCCGCCGCGCCGGGGTCGGTCGAGCCGCTGTCGGCGCGGCCGTGTACCTCGAACCGCCGCAGCGCCCCGGCCGTCGTGATGCCGATGTCGAAGCAGTAGCCCTTCACGCTGAACTTGCCGTCCTTCCACCAACTCAGGTAGCGCGTCAACTGGTCGATGGGGTCGAAGCCCTGCTTCAGCACGAGGCTCTCGGCCAGGCACAGGGCCATGCTCGTGTCGTCGGTCCACTCGCCGGGCTTCATCTGGAACGGGCCGCCGCCGACCATGTCGGTCAGCGGGGCGAAGGAGCCGCGGGCGCGGAACTCCAGCGTGGTGCCGAGGGCGTCGCCGGCGGCGAGGCCGAGCAGGGCGCCGCGGTAGCGGTCGGATGCGGTCATCGGTCGGTCCTCCTCACCCGCCGCCGGACGGCGGGCGGCTCGCCGGGAGCGATTGAGTGAGCGTGGTCACCGCCGCGCGCTGCTTCGCGGTCACGAACGCCCGCGCCTTCGCCACCCGGGCGCGCGTGGCGTCGCGGTCGCGGACCATCGCCAGCGCCGCGGCGGTGATGCGGGCGCCGTCGCGCTCCTCGTCCAGGTCGAACAGCCAGTCGCCGAGGCCGACGTCGCGCCACATCCGGCCCTTGCTCGTCTGCTCGGCGAACCGGCAGTGGATCGCGGGGACGCCGTTGCCGACCGCCATGATCGGCGAGTGCATGTCCATGCTCACCAGCCCGGCCGACCGCGCGTACACGGCCACCGCCAGGTCCGTCAGCCAGTAGTGCTCGCGCCACACCACCTTCGCCCGCACGTCGGCCGGCAGCGGGTCCACCAGCAACTCCTTGCCCACCGCCATGTGGCTCTTGTCCTCCGGGCACACCAGCACCTTTAACCCCGCGTCGCGGACCAGCGCCACCAGCGCGGCACGAACCTTCGCGTGGTCGGCCTCCTTCAGCCGCTGGTTCGTGCGGTCCTTCTCGCGGTCGGCGTCGGTCATCGGCGTGTTGCGGATCAGCCAGTACGGCGTGAACCGCAGCCGCGGGATGAAGCACACGAACGACTCGCCCCACAGCCCGGCCGCACGCAGGTACGCCTCCGCGCCGGCGTCGTCGCGGATCGTCGTGCTGAAGGCCGCGTCCGGGGCGAAGTCGATGACCGGGCAGGCCAGCTTCGCCTGCCGCGCCCACTCGACCGAGCCCGAGTCGCGGAGGTACAGGAAGCGGGCGCCGTCGAGGGTGGCGCGGGTGGCGGCGTCGGCCGCGCCGAGGGTGATGCCGAGGACGCCGTAGGGCTTCTTCGTCGCGTCGCGCCACTCGGCCACCTGCCGCCCGCCGACCAGCGACGGGCCCGACCCGTGCAGCAGGAAGTCGCAGCGGTCGAAGGCCGCGCGGCGCGCCTCGGCCGTGTCCGCGAACCGCAGCGCGGGGAAGTGCTTCTGCAGCATCGGCTTCACCCCGTCGCCGAGGTTCCCGGGCCACAGCGTGAGTTCGACACCCGGAATGAGTTCGGTGAGGAGCGCGACCATGCCGGGGGTGTGGCCGATGTCGCCGATGTTGACCGTCTGCCACGCCGAGCGGAGGAGGACGCGGGGGGTTCGGCGCTCCTGCGCGGCCGCGGTGACGGCGGCGGCGAGGCCCGGGAGCGCGGCGAGGAAACGGCGGCGGGAGGGGGCCATACGGCACCGCGGGAAAGGGGTGCCGACAGGATACACCGGAAGACGACAAAGCCCACCCGGGGCGGGTGGGCTTCGCGTGCGGGGCGGTTACTTCTTGCCGCCGCCGTTGCCCCACGGGCCGGCCTTGCTGCGGTCGGCCTTCTCGGCGGTCCTCTCCTCGCGGGCCGGCCGGGCGTCCGGCCCGCCGCCCTTGCCCGTCATCCCCGGGCCGCCGCCGGTGCCGCCGAAGCCGGGGAAGCCGCCCTTGCCGCCGCCGCCACCGGCCATCGACCCGCCCTTGCTGCGCCCGCTGCCGGCCTCCGGCGTCTCGCCGTTCTGGATGGCGATCAGCCGGTCCACTTCGGCCTTCGTGGCGGTCACGCGGATCAGCTCCAGCGGGGCGATGAAGCCGTCCTCGTTGGCGTCGAGTTCGCGGAACTCCGCGACCGTCTTCCCGCCGACGGACCGCCACTCGTACATGTTGATCTGCCCGTCCTTGTCCTGGTCGTACTCGGCGAACCAGTCCGGCAGGCCGGGCGGGAGCTTGCCGTAGCGGATGCCGACGTTCGAGAAGTCGTCCTTCTTCTCCTCGCGGCGGCCGCCGAACCCGCCGGGGCCGCCGAACCCGCCGCCCTCACCGGTGCCGCGGAAGTCGTTCCCGAACTGCGGCTGGCCGGTGCCGCCGCCGCCGGCGAGGCGGAGTTGCAGCGACTTGTACTCGTCCAGGCTGACGAACCCGTCGCGGTTGGTGTCGTAGTCGTTCCACATGCCCCGGGTCCGCTCGGAGGCCTCGTCCGGGGATAGCTTCCCGTCGCCGTCGCGGTCGCCCATCTTGAACCGCCGCTCGATCTCCTCCTCGGACGAGCCGCCCTTCCCGCCGAAGCCCTGCCCGCCGAACCCGCCCTGCTGCATCGGGAAGCCACCCTGCTGGCCGAAGCCGGGCTGGCCGAAGCCGGGCTGCCCGCCGGGCTGACCGAAGCCCTGCTGCCCGCCGGGCTGCCCGCCGCTCATCTTGGCGCGGGCCAACTCCTGGTTGCGGGTGGCGAACTGGAGGAACTGGTCCTTGGTCATCACCCCGGACTCGGGGTACGGCTGCGTCCCCATCCGGTCCGAGATCATCTTGCTCATCGCCCGGGTGTCGGGGGAGATGCGGCTGAAGTCGACATAATCGGTGCCGCCGGTTTGCTGGAGCAGTGTGGTCCACTGGCTCTCGGGGTCGAAGCCGCCGCGCCGGCCACCACCGCCGCCGCCCTGGGGAAAGCCGCCCCCACCCTGGGGAAAGCCGCCGCCGGGCTGTTGGAAGCCGCCGCCTTGGGGGAAGCCGCCTCCGCCTTGGGGGACGCCGCCGCCGGGTTGAATCTGCATCCGGAAGCCGCCTCCGCCTTGGGGGAAGCCGCCCCCACCTTGCGGGAAGCCACCGCCGCCCTGGGGGAAGCCGCCTCCGCCCTGCGGGAAGCCACCGAAGCCACCCTTGCCGCCCTTACCGCCGCCGGGCTGGCCGGCGATCGGACCCATGGTGAACAACAGCATTCCGAGGACGAAAAACGCCCCGCTGACGCGCGCGCACATGGCCGACCCTCCGGGGCGCACAGCCCCTACTCACGATCCTAAACTCCATCCCCCGCCGCGTCACGACGAATTGGCGCGAGTCTCATAGGAGTTTCAGAACCGCGACGGCTCGCACCGCCGCAAGCGGCGGCAGCGGTTGTGCGACCCGCGCCGGGGAGCTGCGAGCTCTGCGTCGGCCTTCCGCTTTGCTTCACATTCGCCGGTCCGGTAAAGTGGAGTATTCTGCCCGCCGCGACCGCACCTCCGGAGAAACTCCCGTGCGTCACCTCGTCGCCCTGTGTGCCGCCGCGCTCCTCGCCCCCGCCGCGGCCGCCCAGGAACCCATCCGCTTCGCCCGCACCCCGGACATCTCGCCCGACGGCAAGACCGTCGCCTTCAGCTACCTCGGCGACATCTGGACGGTGCCCTCGGTCGGCGGCGTGGCCCGCCCGGTGACGATGCACGAGGCCCACGACCTGAACCCCGTCTTCAGCCCCGACGGCAAGTACCTCGCGTTCAGCTCCAACCGCCACGGCAGCTACGACGTGTTCGTGTCGCCCGCGGTCGGCGGTCGGCCGCGGCGGCTCACCTTCGACAGCGGCCACGACACCGTCACCGGCTGGACGCCGGACGGGAAGGGCGTCGTGTTCACGTCCACCCGCGGGACGGCGTACCCGTTCCAGGCCGAGTGCTACGTCGTGCCGTTCGACGGCGGCGCGGAGCGGAAGCTGACGCTGTTCGAGGGGAAGGAGGCGCACCTGTCGCCGGCCGGCGACCGGGTGGCGTTCGTCCGCGGCCCGGGGCTGTGGTACCGCCGCGGCTACCGCGGCTCCAGCAACGACGAGCTGTGGGTCGCCGGCGCCGACGGGAGCGGCCCGCGGCGATTCACCACGTTCGACGGCCAGGACGGCTCGCCGATGTGGAGCCCGGACGGCAAGACGCTGTACTACGTCAGCGAGGAAGGCAGCACCCGCGGCTGCGCGAACGTGGTGTCGCGCCCGGCCGACGCTACCAGCGGCACCCCGCAGCGGCTCACCACCCACGCCGACGACACGGTCCGCCGCGCCCGCGTGTCCGGCAACGGCGAGTGGATCGTCTACGAGCTCGGTGCCGACCTGTGCGTCGTGCCCACCCGCGGCGGCGCGCCCCGCAAGCTGGCGATTGAGGTGAACGCCGACGACAAGGCGAACACCGAGCGGGCCGTCACGTACACCCGCGACGCCACCGAGTTCGCGCTGTCGCCGGACGAGGAGCACGCGGTCGTGGTCGTCCACGGCGAATTGTTCCTGACGCGCATCCCCGACGGCAACAAGGTCACGCGGCTCACCGACCACCCGGCCTACGACCACGGCGCCACCTTCAGCCCGGACGGCAAAAGCATCCTGTTCGCGTCCGACCGCAGCGGCGCCGAAGACCTGTTCCTGCTCGAGCCGGACGACGCGGAGCACCCCGAGCTGCACAAGGCGCACACTTTCAAGGTGACGCAGCTGACGAAGACGCCCGAGGCCGAGAGCGGCGCCCGCTTCACCCCGAAGGGCGACCGCGTCGGCTTCATCCGCGGCGGCAAGCTGTGGACGATGAAGCCCGACGGCACCGACCAGAAGGTGATGATCGACACGCCGCAGGTGTTCGACTTCGAGTTCAGCCCGGACGGCAAGCACGTCGTGTTCGCCCGCATGGACGGGTCGTTCGCCAGCGAGGTGTTCGTCGCCCCGACGGACGGCGGCGAAGCCCGGAACGTGACCCGCTACGCCACCTACAACGGCGACGTGAGCTGGAGCCCGGCCGGGGGTAAGATCGCCTTCGTCGGCCAGCGCCGCGGTACCTACTTGCCGCACGTCCTGAGCCTGCAAAGGCCCGCCGCCCCTGGCGCCCCCAAGAGCGCCCCCGGCGAGATCGACTGGGACGACATCCACCTCCGCGGCGAGAAGGCGGCCGGCATCGCGGCCGACAGCGTGAGCATCTCGCCGACGGGGCTTCAGGTGGCGTTCCGGCACAGCGGCGCCGGCAACGGCGACGACCTGTGGGTGGCCGCGGCCAACGGCAGCAGCCAGACCCGCGTGACCACCGGCAACCTCGCCCCGCGGCAGATCCGCTGGGCGAAGAAGAGTAGCGGCCTGATCTACTTCCTGACCGGCACCGGCGAGCTGCGGAGCGTCCGCCACGGCTCGCCGTTCCCCGGCGCGGCCACGAACAGCGCCGACCCGCCGCGGGTGAACTTCCAGGCGCGCCTGACCGTGAAGCGCGACGAGGAGTTCGCCGAGATGTTCGCCCAGAGCTGGCGCGGCCTGTCGGACCACTTCTACGACAGCGGCTTCCACGGGGCCGACTGGTTCGCCGTGCGGGCGAAGTACCAGGCGCTCGTGCCGCACGTCGCCATGAAGGAGGACCTGTACGCGCTGGTCAGCGTCATGCTCGGCGAGCTGAACGCCTCGCACCTCGGCATCAGCGGCGTGCTGCCGACGGCGCAGGAGCCGACGGCCGACCTGGGGCTGTTGTTCGACCCGAGCTACCGCGGCCCCGGCCTGAAGGTGACCGAGGTGCTGAAGCGCGGCCCCGCCGACAAGCGCGGCCTCGGCGTCAAGCCCGGCGACGTGGTGGTCGCCATCGACCGCGTCGAGCTGACGCCGAAGGTGAACGTAAGCCAGCTGCTGAACAACAAGGCCGGCGAGGGGCTGCTCATCGACGTGGCGTCCGACCCGGCCGACAAGAAGACGCGGCGCCGCGTGGAGCTGTTCCCGATCGCCCGCGACAAGGCCAGCGACCTGATGTACGACCGCTGGGTCGACGCGAACGCGGCGGCGGTGGCGAAGCAGAGCGGCGGCAAGCTCGGCTACATCCACATCCCCGGGATGGACGAGCCGGGCCTGGAGCGGTTCATGCGGGCGCTCTACTCCGACAACCTCGACAAGGACGGCCTCATCGTGGACGTGCGGTTCAACGGCGGCGGCTTCACCCACGACCAGGTGCTGAACTACCTGAGCGGCAAGGAGCACACGTTCTTCAAGCAGCGCGACGGCGGCCAGGGGCTGGTGCTCCGGAACTACGACCGCAAGTTCACCCGGCCGGTCGCGGTGATGACGAACAACCGCTCCTACTCCGACGCCGAAATCTTCCCGCACGCCTTCCGCACGCTGGGCCTGGGCAAGGTGGTGGGCCAGGCGACGGGCGGGTTCGTGATCGGCACCACCAGCACGCGCCTGATCGACGGCTCGACGCTGCGCCTGCCGCGGACGGGGGTGTTCACCGTGAAGGGGGTGAACATGGAGAAGGAGGGCGTGATCCCGGACGTGGCGGTGGAGATCGAGCCGAGCGACTTCTTCCGCGGCGTGGACACGCAGCTGACGCGGGCGGTGAGCGTGCTGACGGACGACGTGGTGGCGTGGAAGCGGGCGCGCGGCACGCCGACGGGCACCGCGCCGGCGACGGTGCCGCCGGCGGTGGCGCCGATGCCGCGGACGGCCCCGGCGGCGCCGATGCCGGCCATCCCGCCGGCGGCGGAGTAGGGTGACCTCGCCGCTCGCGGCGTAGCGGCGTCGACGCCGCTACGCCGCGAGCGGCGAATCGTTCCCCCTCCAACCCCCTCTCCCCCATGCCACCCGTCGTCCTCGCCATCGACCAGGGCACCACCAGTTCCCGTGCCGTCGTCTACGACCCGACGACGTTCGCGCCGCTCGGCGTCGCCCAGCAGGAAATCGAGCAGCACTACCCGCGCGACGGCTGGGTCGAGCACGAGCCGGAAGACATCTGGTACTCGGTCGCCCGGACCTGCCGCGAGGCGCTCGCCGCCGCGGGCCGCGCCCCGAAGGACGTGGCCGCCGTCGGCATCACCAACCAGCGCGAGACGGTCGTGGTCTGGGACCGCACCACCGGCCGCCCCGTCCACCGCGCCATCGTCTGGCAGGACCGCCGCACCACCGACTTCTGCCGCGCCCGCGCCGCCGACGGCCCGTGGCTCACCGCCAAGACCGGCCTCGTTCTCGACCCGTACTTCAGCGGCACGAAACTTCGCTGGCTCCTGGAACAGCAGCCGAACCTGCGTGCCGCCGCCGAGCGTGGCGAGCTGGCCGCCGGCACCATCGACACGTTCTTGATGTGGCGGCTGACCGGCAACCACGTCACCGACGCGACGAACGCCAGCCGCACGCTCCTGTTCGACATCCACCGCATGGCGTGGGACGATGAGCTGCTGACCTACTTCGGCGTGCCGCGGGCGCTACTGCCGACCGTGAAGCCGAGCGCCGGCGACTTCGGGGTGACGAAGGGTCTGGACTTCTTGCCGGACGGCGTGCCGGTCCGCGGCGTGGCCGGCGACCAGCAGGCGGCGCTGTTCGGGCAGGCGTGCTTCGGCCCCGGCGAGGCGAAGTGTACCTACGGCACCGGCGCCTTCCTGCTCCTCCACACCGGTGACACCCCGGTGGCATCGCGGCACCGCCTGCTCACGACCGCCGCCGCGAGCACCGACGGGAAACCGAAGTACGCGCTCGAAGGGGCCGTGTTCGTGGCCGGCGCCGCGGTCCAGTGGCTGCGCGACGGGCTGCACCTGTTCCGCACCGCGGCCGAGTCGGAGGCGCTGGCGGAGAAGTCGAACCCGGCCGAGCCGGTGCTGTTCGTGCCGGGACTGGTGGGCCTCGGCGCCCCGCACTGGGTGCCCGAGGCCCGCGGCGTGATGTTCGGCCTCACCCGCGCCACGACGGCCGCCGACCTGGCGCGGGCGGCGCTGGAGGGCGTGGCGTTCCAGGTGGCCGACCTGATCGACGCCGCCGACCACGACCTGGGGGCGGCGGGCGCCGCGCCGCTGAAGGTGGACGGCGGCATGGCCCGCAACGACCGCTTCCTCCGCACGCAGGCCGACTTCCTGGGTCGGCCCGTGGTGCGGGCCGCGGAGGCGGAATCGACGGCACTGGGGGCCGCGATGCTGGCCGCGGTCGGCGCCGGCCTGACGGACGAGGCCGCGCTGCGGGCGCGGTCCGCCGCGGGCACGCGGTTCGACCCGACGCTTCCGGCGGGCGAGCGTGCCGCACGCCGGGCGGCGTGGCAGAAGGCGGTGCGGGCGGTGGTGAGCTTCTACGCGGCGGACGGTTCGGCGTCGTAGGTCGGGTCGGGGCCTCGAGACCCGACGTGGGGCACGAGTTACGAACGACGGAATCCGCAGCGTCCTCCCTGCTAACATTCCTCCGATTGCCGTTCGACGCCCGCGTCGGGTCTCGAGGACTCGACCCGACCTACAACTATAGCAACCCGCCGCCGCACCCCGGAGTCGATCCGTGAGGTTACCGCTCGTCCTCGTCCTGCTCGCACTCGCCGCCACGGCCGCCGCCCAGCCCGCAAAACAGCCGCCCGAGATCGAGCGCTACCGCAACTACCTCCTCACCGCCCCGGCCCCGGAGCCCAAGAACGGCAGCGTCCGCGTCACCTGGCTCGGCACCGCGACCCTCCTGTTCGACGACGGCGAGACGCAGCTCATGACCGACGGCTTCCTCACCCGCCCGTCGCTCCGCAAGGTGCTCGCCACCATCGAGACGGAACCCAAGGTCGTGGACGCCGCCCTCGCCAAGGCGGGCGTCACGAAGCTGGCCGCGCTGTTCGTCGCGCACACGCACTACGACCACGCCCTCGACTGTGCCTACGTCGCTCGCAAGACCGGCGCCGTGCTGCACGGGTCGTCCTCGACCCTCAACGTCGGCCGCGGCGGCGACGTGCCCGAGAAGCAGATGGTCGAGTTCGACCACGGCCAGTCGTACCGCTTCGGCAAGTTCAGCGTCACCGTCCTGAAGTCGAGGCACTCGCCGACCATCCGCTTCCTGAACGACGACCTGGGCCAGCGCGTCGAGCGGCCGCTGAAGCAGCCGGCGAGCTTCAAGGACTACAAGGAGGGCGGCGCCTTCGACTTCCTCATCAGCCACGGCCCGAACGCCGTGCTCGTGAACGCCGGCGGCAGCTACATCGAAGGGGCGCGCGACGGGCTCAAGGCGGACGTGGTGTTCCTCACGACGGCGGTGCTGTCGGCGCAGCCGGCGGCGTTCCAGGCCGCGTTCTACACCGAGACTGTCGGCAAGGTGCGGCCGAAGCTCGTCGTGCCGATCCACTGGGACAACTTCATGAAGCCGCTGACCGAGCAGCTGGATCCGCAGTTCGACCCGGCCGACGGGTGGGACCCGCTCATCCGCCGCTGCCGGGCCGACGGCATCGGCTTCGGCATCCTCCCGGGCTACGGCCGGGTCACGCTTTTTGCTCGGTAGCGGGCGGCGCGTCGGGGCCGCGCAGCCGCTCGATCACGCTGTAGAAGACCGGCGTCAGGAACACGCCGAACACCGTCACGCCGAGCATGCCGCTGAACACCGCGGTGCCGAGCGCCACCTGCATCTCGGCGCCGGCCCCGCTCCGCAGCAGCAGCGGCACCACCCCCAGGATGAACGCGAAACTCGTCATCAGGATCGGCCGCAGCCGCGACCGGGCCGCCTCCACCGCCGCCTCGTGCCGGGTCGCGCCGGCCTCGCGCTTCTGCTTGGCGAATTCCACGATCAGGATGGCGTTCTTCGTCGCCAGCCCGACCAGCACGACCAGCCCGATCTGGCAGAACACGTTCAGGTCCAGCCCGGTGAGCAGCAGCCCGGCGACGGCGCACAGCAGGCACATCGGCACCACCATCACGATCGCCAGCGGCAGGAGCCAGCTCTCGTACAGCGCCGCCATCACCAGGAAGGCGACGAGCACGCTCAGCCCGAACACCAGCAGCGTCGTGTCGCCGGTGTACGTGAACAGGCCGGGGATGCGCACCGGGGTGTTGGCGGCGAGCTTCTCCTGGTACGACATTTCGGTCCACTCGAACCCCATCCCCGGCGGCAGCTCGCGGGCGGCCAGCGCCTCCATCGTCGCCATCGCCCGGCCGGAGCTGATCGCCCGCGGGTTCGTGAACCCGCTCAGGTCCGCGGCCGGGGCCATCTGGAACCGCGCCACCTTCGGCGGCCCCGCGGCGTTGTCGATCACGATCAGCCCGGCGAGCGGGATCATCTCGCCGTTCGGGCCGCGCACCTTGATCTTCCGCAGGTCCTCCTCGGTCACGCGGAACGGGCCGTCGGCCTGAACCTGCACCTGCCAGTTGCGGTCGCGCAGGGTGATGTCGTTCACGTACAGCGACCCCATGTACACCTGCAGCGCCTGGTTGATGTCCGACACCGGCACGCCCATCCGCGCGGCGCGGTCGCGGTCCACCCGCACCCACAGTTGCGGGGCCGACGAGCGGAACGTGCTCGTCGCGCCGACGATGCCGGGCTCCTTCGTCGCCGCCACGCCGAGGTTGTTCGCGATGCCCTGGAGCGCCGGGTAGCCGAGGCCGCCGCGGTCGAGGATCTGCAGCTTGAAGCCGCCGCCGGTGCCGAGGCCGAGGATCGGCGGCGGGCCGAACGACACCACCACCCCCTCGCCGATGGCCGCGAACTGCTTGTTCAGCTCGCCGGCGATGACCGGCGCCCGCCGGCCGGGCCGCTCGGCGAACGGCTTCAGCGGCAGGAACATCCCCCCGGTGTTCGAGATGTTCGCCGACGCCAGCAGCGAGTACCCCGGCAGGTTCACCACCCGCGCCACGCCGTCCGTCTTCAGGGCGATCTCGGTCACCCGCGCCGCCACGGCCTCCGTGCGCTCGAGCGAGGCGCCGTCGGGGAGCTGGATGTTCACCATCAGGTAGCCCTGGTCCTGGTCGGGGATGAACCCCGGCGGCACGGCGGTGAACGCCGCCCCGGTGGCGACCAGCAGCCCGACGTACGCCAGCAGCACCAGCGCCGCCAGCCGCAGCGACCGCCGCACCACCCAGGCGTAGCCGCGGGTGGTGTAGTCGAACCCGGTGTTGAACAGCTTGAAGAACCAGCCGAGGACGAAGTTGATGGCCCGGTCCAACAGCCCCTTCGGGGCGTGGTGGCTCTTGAGGAGCAGCGGGCAGAGGGCCGGCGTGAGCGTCAGCGAGTTGAACGCGCTCAGGAGCGTGCTGGCCGCGATCGTGATGGCGAACTGCTGGAAGAACTGACCCGTGATGCCGGGGATGAACGCGCTCGGGATGAACACCGCCGCCAGCACCATCGAGATGCCGAGGATCGCGGTGCCGACCTCGGACATCGCCGCCCGCGTCGCCTCCCGCGGCTCCATCCCCTTCGCCAGGTTCGCCTCCACCGCCTCGACCACGACAATGGCGTCGTCCACGACGATGCCGATGGCCAGCACCATGCCGAACAGCGTGAGCATGTTGATCGAGAAGCCGACGGCGAGCATGACGGCCAGGGTGCCGACGAGGGCGACGGGCACGGCCAGCATCGGGATCAGCGCCGCCCGCCAGTTCTGGAGGAAGACGATGACCACGATGAACACCAGCACGAACGCCTCGGTCAGCGTGTGGATCACCGACTCGATCGACTCCTCGACGAACCCGGTGGTGTCGAACCCGATGGTGTACTCGATCCCCTCCGGGAAGCGTTCCTTCTTCAACTCCTCCATCCGCGTCTTGACGCGCTCGGCGGTGTTGAGGGCGTTGGCGCCGGGGAGGGTGTACAGCACGACGGCCACGGCCGGGTCGCGGTCGAGGAACGAGGACGTGTCGTACGCCTTCGCCCCGAGTTCGACGCGGGCGATCTCGCCGAGCCGGACCAGCCCCTCGGGCTCGCCGCCGGCGGTGACGCGGCCGGCCTTCACGACGATGTTGCGGAACTCCTCCTCGGACTTGAGCCGGCCCTGCGTGCTGATGACGAGCTGGGTCGTCTGCCCGGCCGGCACCGGCGGCCGGCCGATCTGCCCGGCGGCCACCTGCGCGTTCTGCGACTGGACGGCGCTCACCACGTCGCCCGCGGTGAGCTGCAGGTCGGCCATCTTGTTGGGGTCGAGCCACACCCGCATGGCGTAGTCGCGGGAGCCGCGGACGCTGGCGTCGCCGACGCCGGTCACGCGCGCCAGGTCGTCGAGCACCTGGGTGTTGACGAACGCGCTGACCTCGATGCTGTCCTTCGCCGGCTTCCCGTCCTTCCCCTTCGGGCTGTAGACGTTCACGACCATCAGGATGCTGGTGGACTGCTTCTTCGTCGTCACGCCGATCTGCTTCACCTCGGCCGGCAGGGTGGCGGTGGCGATGGCCACGCGGTTCTGCACCAGCACCTGCGCCATGTCCGGGTCGGTGCCGACGCGGAAGGTGACGGTGAGGCGCATGTTCCCGTCGTCGGTGCACTGCGACTCGAGGTACAGCATCCCCTCGACGCCGTTGATCTGCTGCTCGATGGGGGCGGCGACCGTCTCGGCGACGGTCCGGGCGCTCGCCCCGGGGTACTGGGTGGTGACGACGATCTGGGGCGGCACCACGTCCGGGTACTGCGCCACCGGCAGGGCGGCGAGCGCGAGCACGCCGACGAGCGTGGTGAGCACGGAAAGCACGATGCCGAAGACGGGGCGGTCGATGAAGAAGTGGAAGGCGCTGTGCGGCGTGGGGGCGGACGTGTGGGTCGGAGCGGACATGGTCGGGTGTTCTCGTGTGGCGTCGCCGATTCGTCTTCGATCGGAGCCCCGACGGGGCGGCAGCCAATAGCCCAGGGCGTCAGCCCTGGGAAGCGTTCGCAGGGCCGGCCCTACTGCTGCACCTTCACCTTCACCCCCGGCCGCAGCCGCAGGATGTTCGACGTGACCACGCGGTCGGCCGCCGTCACCCCGCCGCGCACCACCACCCAGCCGGCGTCGGCCTGCCCCAGGTCGACCGGCCGAATCGCCACCTCGTCCTGGTCGGTCAGCACGTACACCACCCGCTGCCGGTCCTGCGCCACCACCGTGTTCTCCGGGATCATCAGCGCCTTGCCGGCGGCCCCGGCCATCATCCGCACCCGCACCGAGTCGCCGGGGGTGAGGCGCTTGTCGGCGTTGGCGAACTCGGCCCGCAACGTCCGCGTGCCGGTGCCGCGGACGAGCTCGGCGTCCACGTACGTGAGCGCGCCCGACCGCTTGAACACGGTTTCGTCCTTCTGCGCGATCGTCACCTCGAGCGGCGTCTCCCTCGGGTCGGGAATCGCCTTCTTGTCGAGGATTTGTTCCCGGTACCACAGCGACGTGCTCTCGTCGACCTCCCAGGTGGCGTACACCGGGTGGGTCGGCACGATCTCGACCATGAGCGACTGGTACGCCGCGACGGCGTCGCCCTTCTGCACCTTGGACAGCCGGGCGACGCCGGACGCGGGGGCGAGGATGGTGCAGTAGTCGAGGTTCTTCTGCGCCTTCGCCTGCGCCGCCAGGGCCGACTGCTTGCTGGACTCGGCGACCTTCAACTGGGCCCTGGTGACCGCGTACATGGCCTCCTTCTCGTCCTTGGAGGAGGCGCTGCCGCCGCCCTTGCTGAAGACGTCGAGCTCGCGGTCGTACTGCACTTTCGCCAGGGCCGCGTCGGCCTTGGCCTTGATGATGTCGGCCTCGGCCTTGGCCAGGCTGGCGACGGCCGTGTCGAGGTCGGCCTGGAACAGCACCGGGTCGATCCGGTACATCACGGTCTTGTTCTTCTCGACCGCCTTCCCCTCGGTGAAGTCGCGGCTCAGCAGCACGCCGGTGACCTGCGGCACGACGCGGACGGGGTCCTTCGGCTCGATCCGGCCGGTGAACTCCTTGTACGGGGCGGCGTCGCGCTCGGCGGGATGCACGACGGTGACCGTCGGCGGCTCGGGCGGCTGGAGTTCGGGCGGCTTCGCGCAGCCGACGACCGCGGCGAGGGCCAGACCCAGGAGGGGAGAGAGCCGGGGGGCGGGCATCACAGCCTCCGGGGAACATGCGACGATGAGCGGATTCTATTCAGCCGAAGAGATGAGGGGCCGGGGTTTCGTCGCGACCGGCGAAACCCCGAGCCGTCACAAATAGGTGCTGAGCAGGTAGAGCCCGAGCCCGATGGCGGTGAGGAACACGGCGATGCGCGTGCCCCAACCGAGCGCCTCGCGCAAAATGCGGTCCCACCGGTCGTGCCGCGTCGCGGCGTAGACCAGGCTGACGATCAGCAGCAGGACAGGCAGGTCCCAGTAAATGCTCACGACTTACCCCACTTCGGATGAGGGGGTGAAGGGGTGAGGGGGTGAAGGGGTGAGTGTGTCACCCGCTCGTCACCCCCTCAGCCCCTCACCCCTTCACCTCCTCATCCTTCCCAGGCGGGTCGCGGAACATCGGGCCGGCGAGCGCGTCGTAGATCACCAGCAGGTTCAGCACGCCGGCGATCACGGTGTACACCCAGCCCAGGTCCCACCGCTTGTTGCCGTTCCGCTGGAGGTCGTTCAGTTCGTCCTCGGTCGGCGCCCGCTGGAAGGTGCCGAACAGCGGGCCTTCCTTCTTCTCCGGGTCGTACGCGGCGTACTGCACGACGGCCGGCCACGCCGCGGCGCCGATCCAGAACTGGGCGGCGAACTGCGGCCGGTACCACACCGCGCTGGCCGTGCCCTTCAGCTGCATTCCGGCCAACACGAGCGGCGGGGCGTTGGTGACGTCCGGCAGCCAGACGTTCTTCCACTGCCCCATCGCCATGCCGTAGAAGAACAGGACGTACAGCCCGCCGAAGAACAGCAGCCCCTTGCCGAGCCGGCCCTGATACACCTGCCCGAGGCCGGGAATGAGGTAGCTCAGCCCGGCGGCGAGGAAGTCGAGGCGGACCGGTTCGGGGGCGGGGCTGACGACGGGCGGCGGCGGGGCCACGACCGGGAGCGCGGCCGCGCCGGTGTCGGCGGGCGCGGCGGGGGGGTCGGTCGGGGCGGAAGCCATTCGGGTGAACTCGACCGGGAGGAACGCCGGCGGCCCGGCAGACGGTATTCGCCGCCGGCCGGGCCGGATTGTCGATCGGGGGATTATACAGAGTGGGGGAGTGTTCGGGAGTCGGTGGGAGCCTGAGGGAGTAAACCGGGGTTCGACTCCTCGATTCCCGCAGGCTCCCACCGACTCCCGAAGACTGTTCTACCGCGGCCACGGCACCGGGAACGGCAGCGTCACCCAGCCCGCGTCGGTGGCGAGGTGCGCCGCGGTGTACAGCAGCAGGCCGATCCCCGCGAGGCCGAGCACGTTCTTGCCGAACCCACTGCGGAGGAGCCACCCGGGCGGCCCGAGGAGGCCGGCGGCGCGGTCGAACACCCAGTTCAACCCCGCCAGCGGCCACAGCAGCACCGGCAACGGCGGCTGCGGTTCGTACACCACCTGCGGCGCAGGCTCCGGCGGCGGCGCGCTCACGACCGGGGCCGGCTTCGGCGCCCGGCGCGCCGACGGCGGCGTCGGCTTCCGCTCGATGATCGGCGTGGTCGGCTCCGGCGGCGGGATCAGCGGCACCGGCGCGGTGACCGGTTCGGGCCGCACCACGACCGGCGGCGCGGGGGCCGGCGGCGCGACGAGGACGGGCGCCCGCGGCGGTTCCGGCGGGGCGACGAGGTGCGGCGAGGGAATCGGCGGGGCGGACGGGGCGTCGTAGCGCCAGGTGGGGCCGGCGGGGGTGCTCTGCGCCGCCGGCGGCTCGGTGCCGGTCAGCGGCAGGTTGAGCATCCGCTGGAGGAGGTCGTCGAGCTCGTCGAGTTGTTGGCGGGTGAGGTCGTTCGCGCTGGGGGCGGTCGCCATGGCTTCCTTCCGCGGCCGGGCCGGCGTCGTGCCGAGGTGCGGCGGACTCTACCCCGCCGCGCACGGGGCAAACAAGACCAACTCCGACAGCGGCCCGGAACGACCCGCCGGCGGTCGGTCTGAATATTATTTGTGTATTTGACTCAATGCGTGCCTCGACCCCCCGGGGGGGAGCCGTGCACACAATGAGTCCGGTCCGAGCGTCGGGGGGCGCGGCGGAAACTCGGCTTCCCCCGGGCGCCCCGGCGGCGCTACACTGCCGGCCCGCGGGAGGAGCCCGGATGCGCATCTGTATCTACGACGACCGACGCGCCGCCGACCTCGGCCCGCTCACCGCCACCCGGCCGGCGTCGGACCTCTTGTGCGGCCTGACCACGCTCGCCGACAAGCAAACCCGGTACTTCCGCGCCGAGAGCGTCGGCTACCTCGTCCGCCCCGAACTGGCCCCGCTGCTGAAGGCCCGCGACCCGAACACGCCGGTCAACGACCCGGGCTGGCTGCGCGCCGCGCCGACGGTACTGGTGAACTCGCGCTGGGTGGCGCCGCCGCCGCCGTTCCCCGGCCCCGTCTACCGCGACCTGTTCAGTGGCGGCACCGTCGTCGGCATTTGCGGCGCCGAAGTGGCGTTCGCGTCCGTGGGCACGCAGCCGCTGCAAGCCGCCAGCCCCGCCACCATCGACGACTGCGTCGCCGACTGGAGCCAGGCACTGCCCGGCGTGGAAGTCGGCGGTCACGTCGTTCGGCGGCCGTGGGAACTCGTGGACCTGAACGCGGCCCAGATCGCCGCCGACTTCGCCGCGTGCGAGCCGTCCGCGACCGGCTTCCACCCCGCCGGCTTCGCCCTGGTCGGCCCCGCCGACCGGCTGTTCCTGCACCCCACCGCCCGCATCGACCCGATGGTCGTGGCCGACACCACCGGCGGCCCGGTGTGGATCGGCCCGGGGGCGCTGGTGACGGCGTTCACACGGCTGGAAGGGCCGTGCGTGGTGGGGGCGCACTCGCAGCTGTTCGGCGCGAAGCTGAAGGCCGGCACGACGCTCGGGCCGCACTGCCGCGTCGGCGGCGAGGTCGAGTCGAGCATCGTGCTCGGCTACGCGAACAAGTACCACGACGGCTTCCTGGGCCACAGTTACGTCGGCGAGTGGGTGAACCTCGCCGCCGCGACCGGCACCGCCGACCTGCGCTGCGACTACCGGCCGGTGACGGTGAAGCTGAACGGCGAGGTGATCGACACGGGCCGGCTGAAGGTCGGGAGCATCTTCGGCGACCACGCCCGCACCGGCCTGGGTGTGCTGCTCGACGCCGGCACCGTGGTCGGCCCGTTCGCGGCGGTGCTGCCGTCGGGACGGCTGGCCCCGCGGTGCATTCCGGGGTTCGCCCGCACCGGCCCGGACGGCACCGTGGCGATGGACGTGGACGGCCTGTTCGCCGCGGCCGAGCGGGCGATGAAGCGGCGCGGCAAGGAACTGACGGCGGAACTGCGGGCGGCGTACGCGGCGGCCGCGGGGCGGGTGGCGGAGGAGCCGGGGACGCTGCCGCTGCGCCGGGCGGCGTAGAATGTCCGCATGGCGCTCCTCGTCCGGTCACTCCCCGTCGCTCAGAACTGGGACTGCCGCGGCTGCGCCGCCTGCTGCCGGTCGTACAGTATCCCCGTGAGCGCCGACGAGCGGAAGCGGATCGAGGCCCAGAACTGGGACCTCGGCACCTCACTGTTCGATGCCCGCGGCACCACACTGAACCACCGCCCCGACGGCGCCTGCGTTTTCCTCGGCGACGACGACCGCTGCCGCATCCACGCGAAGTTCGGCGCCGCCGCGAAGCCGCTGGCGTGCCGCGTGTACCCGTTCCTGCTCGTCCCCGCCGGCGACCACTGGCGCGTCGGCCTCCGCTACGCCTGCCCGAGCGCCGCCGCGAACGACGGCCGGCCGCTCGACCAGCACCTCGCCGAAGTCCGCGAGTACGCCGCGCAGCTGGAGGAGAACGAGCCCGCCGCGAGGACGCAGCCCCCGCCGCCGCTCCGCGCCGGCACCGTCGTGCCGTGGGACGACGTGCTCCGCATCGCCGGCGTGGTGGCCAAAATGCTCGGCGAAGCCGACGTGCCGATGGAGCGCCGCTGGCGGAACGTCCTGACGCTGGCGGCGCTCGCCGACGGACTCAAGTTCGACGGCAAGAAGCCGGTGACGGGCGGCCGCCTGAGCGAGCTGTTTCACGTGCTGTCGGAGACGGCCGCGGACGAGACACCGCCGGCGGATCAGGTGTCGCGGCCGGGTCGGGCCGGGCGTTTGGTGTTCCGGCAGGTGCTGGCGGTGTACGCCCGCAAGGACCACGGCGCCGAGCGCGGTACGGCCCAACGCTCGGCCCTCGGCCGCGTCGCGGCGGCGGTCCGCTTCGCCCGCGGTTCGGGCGTGGTGCCGAAACTTCACGCCGCACTTCCAACGGTGCCCTTCGCGGCGGGCGAGGAACCGTTCGGCCCGCTTCCCGACGAAAGCGCCGCACTGTTAACCCGGTATTTCCGCCTGAAGGTCCAGTCGCTTCAGTTTTGCGGACCGACCAACTTCGGCGTACCATTCTGGGAGGGGCTGCGCTCGCTGGCGCTGACGTTCCCGGTGGCGATGTGGCTGGCCCGGGTGTTCGCGGCCGGCGGGGAGGCGAAGCCGGCCGCGGTGCTCCGGGCGGTGCGGGTGACGGACGACAACTTCGGCTTCAACCGGCTGCTGGGGATGGGCCGGCAGAAGTTCGCGCTGCGGTTGCTGGCGGCCCGGGACGACCTCCCGCGGCTGACGGCGTGGTACGGGCAGTGAAGGGGGAGGCCGTGGAGACCTGGTTCGAAGGGATCGCACTACTCGGCCGGGTGGCCTGGGTCGGCACCGGCTGCTGGCTGCTGGCCAACGGCGACGAGGCCGCGGTGCTGGAGTTGCCGCCGTCGGTGTGGGGCGGCCCGGACCCCGTGCGGCTGGCGGCGCAGGCCGCGGCCGAGAAGGGGTTGAACGTCAAATATCTGCTCTGCACCCACGCCCACCTCGACCACTTCAGCCGGCCGACGCTGCGCCGCATGCGCGCCACGTTCCCCGACGCCGAGGCGGTGCTGCAAGCGGGCTTCCGCGGCGTCGTGGACGACCCGTTGGGGGTGCGCTTCTTCGACCGCGCCGAGGTGCTCGACCTGGGCGGCGAGCCGCTGTTCCTGATGCACGCCCCGAAGCACAGCCGCACCGACACGCTGGTGATCTTCCGCGGCGCCGTCTGCACCGGCGACTGGGAGCTGGGCACGCGCCGCACGGTCCACGACTGGAACCCGTTGTGGCGGGTGCCGGTGGAGACGCGGGTGGAGTCGTGCGAGCGGATGATGAAGTTCCCGCGGGAGCGGAACTACGACGTGCACCGGGTCTACTCGGTCCACGGCACCGAGCGCCGCGAGAACGTGGACTTCCCCGCGCTGATGGCCCAGACCCGCGAGGACCGGCAGCTGTGGTGACCGACGCCGGTTGCACTTCCCCTCCGTGACGCGATCTGTCACACTCCCGGCCGCATGGACGCGCCCCGGTTCCCCCGCCGCCGCCTGCTCCGCCTCGCCGGGGCCGCCGCAGGTCTCGCGCTCGCCGCCGAGGCCGGCCGCGTCGTCGTCTGGACCAACCGCCACGCCGTCGTGCCCGGCCGCGTCTACCGGTCGGCGCAGCTATCGCCGGCGGGCCTGACCGACGAGATCGCCGAGCACGGCATCCGCACCGTAGTGAACCTCCGCGGCACCTGCCCGGACGTGCCGTGGTACCTGGCCGAAGCCCGCGCTACCGTCGCTACGGACGTGAACCTCGAAGACGTGTCGCTGTCGGCGAAGCGGCTTCCGTCGCCGTCCGAGATTCGCCGGCTGGTCGAAATCCTGGACCGCACCGAGTACCCGATTCTGCTCCACTGCCAGCAGGGCGCCGACCGCACCGGCCTCGCGGCGGCCGCGGTGCTCTTGCTCCATTCCGACGCGACTCTGGGCCAAGCCCGCCGGCAGCTGTGGCCGCGCTACGGGCACGTCAACGCCGGCCGCACCGCCGCCATCGACCGCTTCTTCGACTTCTACGAGGCGTGGCTCGCGGCGCGGAACGAGCCGCATTCGCGCGAGCGATTTCGCCAGTGGGCGACGGCCGAGTACTGCCCCGGCCCGTACCGCGCCCGGCTGACGCTGATCGACCCTGCCCCCGCCTACCCCGCCGCTCGCGGCGTTCCATTGCACGTCCGCTGCGAGAACACGGCGATCGAGCCGTGGGTGTTCCGCCCCGGCTCGGCCGGCGGCGTGCAGCTGCGCTACTCCGTGTACACGCCGACGGGCACGAAGCTGTACGTCGGCCACGCCGGCCGCCTGGCCGCGACTGTTGCCCCCGGCGAGAGCATCACGCTGGTTGCCGGCCTGCCGCCGCTGCGGGAGCCGGGCCGGTACGTGTTCCACGCCGACCTCGTGGACACGCAGGTGATCGACCTGCACGACGCCGACTTCGTCCAGTACGGCTCTGAGCCGCTGGTCGCCGACGTGACCGTGAAGTGAGGCCAGGAATGCTGTCCGTCGTGATCCCGGTGAAGGACGAGCGCGACAACGTCCGCCCGGTGGCCGACCGGGTGCGGGAGGCGCTGCGCGACGCCGGCCCGTGGGAACTCGTGTTCGTGGACGACGGCAGCACCGACGGCACGTTCGCGGCGCTGGAATCCGTCGCGGCGGTAGATTCCCGCATCAAGGTGGTGCGGCTGCGGCGGAACTTCGGCCAGAGCGCCGCCACCCAGGCCGGGCTCGACGCCGCCACCGGCGACGTGGTCGCCACCCTCGACGGCGACCTGCAGAACGACCCCGCCGACATCCCGCGCATGATGGCAAAGCTCGACGAGGGCTTCGACGCCGTCCTCGGCCTGCGCGAGAAGCGGCAGGACAAACTGCTCGTGCGGAAGGTGCCGAGCCTGGTCGCCAACCGCGTCATCCGCCGGGTGCTGGGCATCCCGTTCAAGGACTTCGGCTGTGCCCTCCGCGTCATGCGCCGCGACGTGGCTGATGGCCTGGAGCTGTACGGCGAGATGCACCGATTCATCACCGCGCTCATCCTCCAACAGGGCGCCCGCGTCACGCAGGTACCGGTGACGCATCACCCGCGCACGGCCGGGCAGTCGAAGTACAACCTGACGCGGACCGTGCGCGTCGTGCTCGACCTGATGACGGTCAAGTTCCTCGGCAGTTACCAGACGCGGCCGATGCACGTGTTCGGCAGCCTCGGCCTCGGCTGCATCGCGCTCGGCTTCCTGTCGGCGGTCACGTCGGTGGTGATGAAGTACACGACCGGCCCCGGCATGACGGCGAACCCGCTGTTCCTCATCGGCGCGGTGGCGGCGCTGACGGGCGTGCAATTCCTGTCGCTGGGGCTGGTCGGCGAGGTGCTGACGCGGGTGTACTTCGAGAGTCAGGGGAAGCGGCACTACACCGTCCGCGAGCGCCGCAACCTGGACGCCGGCCCCGCCCCGCTCCGCCGCGCCGCCTAAACTGCCCACATGGCGACGACCTGCGACGTGATCGTGATCGGCGTCGGCGGCATGGGCTCGGCGGCGTGCTTCGAGCTGTCCCGCCGCGGCGCGGGTGTTGTCGGCCTCGAACAGTTCCCGCTCGCGCACAGCCGCGGCAGCTCCCACGGCCGCACCCGCATCATCCGCACCGCGTACTACGAGCACCCCGACTACGTGCCGCTGCTCCGCCGCGCCTGGGAGCGGTGGTACGAACTCGAACAACTCACCGGCCGGCACCTGCTCACCGGGTGCCCGTGTTTGATGGTCGGCCCCGAGTCCGGCGAGGTGGTGACCGGCGTGCGCGCGGCGGCGCGCGAGCATGATCTTGCGGTCGAGAGCCTGACCGCGGCCGAGGTGAACCGCCGCTTCCCCTTCCGCTTCCCCGACGACTACGCCGGCGTGCTCGAACACGCGGCCGGCTTCCTGGCCGTCGAGGACTGCGTGCGGGCGCACGCCGACGCGGCGCGGCACTTCGGTGCCGACCTGCGGGCGGAAGAAGCCGTGCGGTCGTGGGCGGCCCGCGGCGACGGCGTCGAGGTGGTAACCGACCGCGACACGTACCACGCCGCCCGGTTGGTCGTGACCGCCGGCGCGTGGGCGACGCAGTTGCTGGCCGACCTCGGCGTGCCGCTGACGGTGATGCGCCAAGTGATGACGTGGTTCCGTACCGACTCGGCGGCAGTGCGGCGCGACCGCTTCCCCATCTTCCTCGCCGACGTGCCCGGCGGCGCGTTCTACGGCCTGCCGGCGATCGACGCCGACGGCGTAAAGGTCGCCCGCCACTACGGCGCCCCCGAGCTACGCGACCCGACCGAGATGAACTGGCAGACGACCCCCGCCGACTTCGAGCCGGTCGACGGCTTCCTGCGGGCGTACAGCACGCTGCCGCCGTTCGAGCCGAGCCGCGCCGAGGCGTGCCTGTACACGCTGACGCCGGACCGGCACTTCGTCATCGACACGCACCTGCACTACCCGCAGGTGTCGGTGGCGTGCGGGTTCTCGGGGCACGGGTTCAAGTTCGCCCCCGTCGTCGGCGAGGTGCTGGCCGACCTGGCGCTCACGGGCCGCACGCCGCACCCGATCGGCCGGTTCGCGGCCCGCGGCCGGTGAACCCGCCCGGGTGGAAATCGCTCCTTCGGGCCGCCTACCATACCGCGCGGCCGAACAACTCCGCGAGCCGCCCGACTCTCCCGAAGGCGCCGCACCCATGCGCTGGTCGAAGCCCGCCGCCGTCCTCTGCGTCGCGTATTCCCTCGTCGTCGCCGGGTGCCGGGACGCCGGCAAGGATCAGCCGACGGCTCAGCCGCCCGCGCCGTCCGTCGGCCCGGACGGCCAGCCGTTTGCGGCGACGGCACCGGCCGACTCGGGTTCGCCGGCCCACGCCGCGGCCCAGCAGTTCGTCACCGACCTGCGGGGTTCCGCCGCGACTGACCCCAACCGCGTGTCGGCCCGGTTCCTGAAGGTCATCGGCAAGCCGCTCGGCACGTCGCCGGAGGACCAAGCCAAGAAGTTCAGCGGAGCCGCGGCGGGTCAGTGGCTCAAGCGCGTGGCCGCGGCGATGGGGAGCGACGCGCGCGTCAGCCCGGCGGCCGGCGCCGCCCGTGAGGGGTCGGCGGTGTTCGTCGGCAGCTTCGAGAGCGGCGCCGTGCCCAAGGGCCGCTACCTGATCCGGCTCGTCGAGGACGGCGGGGCGTGGAAGCTGGACTGGTTCCAGGTCTCGGCCGCCGAGGCGCGGGTGCCGACGACCCCGATCGACCCGTTCGTCGACTTCGCCGTTCTGTCACTGGGCGACGTGCTGGCCGCCGGTCCGATGACGGCCGACGACCGCGCGCCGCTCGGCGCCGCGCTGTTCACCCCGGCCGTAATGGCCGGCTGGGAGGTGAGCCAGCCGGAGGACGCTGCCGGGTACGACTACCAGCGCGGCGCCCTGGCGGCGAAACTGGACGCGGTCGCGGCCGGCAAGGCGGAGTGGTACTTCCGCTCGTCGGCGTCGGTCGCCGCGTACAAGATTCAGTTCGGCGTCGGCGCGGAGGCCATGGTGTTCGTGGACTTCGCGCTCGTCCGCGGCGACGGCCCGAACCACTGGCGGGTCGACCAGTTCGTCCGGCACTAAGCAGTTGGCCCCGATTGCGTACCATGTTTCATGATCCGCGTTCACCTCACCGTTGCGACGCAGTCCGAGTTGCAGGCTCTCCGGCGGGACCCCCTCCCGCCCCGGGTACGGGATCGGCTGGAGATGGTCCTGCTGTCCGACGCCGGGTGGTCCCCGCCCCGGATCGCCCGGCACCTCGGGTGTGACCCGCAGACCGCCCGGGCCGTGATCCACGGGTTCAACGCCCGGGGGGTGCCGGCCCTCTACCCCGGCAAGCCCGGGCCGGCCCCCAACTACGCCCGCCGGGATCAGGTGGCCGCCCGGCTGACCGACCGGCTCGGCCAGGACCGGACGTGGACGGCGGCCCAACTGGCCGACGCCCTCCGCCCCAACGGGATCCGGCTCCGTGCCCGTCAGGTCCGTCGGTACCTCGCCCGACTGCGGGCCGGGTACCGGCGGACGGCCTCGACCCTGGAGCACAAGCAGAACCGGCCCAAGGTCGCCCGGGCGGCGGCCGTCCTGGGCGGCCTGCAGCGGAAGGCCCGGGAGGGCCGGCTGGTCCTGGACTATCTCGACCAGTGCGGGTTCGCCCCGTCGCTGCCCGGTGGGTACTCGTGGTGCCTGCCGGGCCAGCGGAAGCGGGTCCGGTACGAGTACCCCCAGGGTCGGCGGGTCAACGTCCTGGCCACCTACGAGCCGCTCGGCCCGGCCCCCCGCTTGGATGCCGTGCCGTTCGAGCGGACGCTCACGTCGGACGACCTCGTGGCCTACCTGCGGGGGAGGCCCGCGGTCGGGCGACCCCGGGTGGTGGTTCTGGACAACGCCCCGATCCACACCAGCAAGGTGGTCAAGGCCGCCCGGCCCGAGCTGGCGAAGTCGGGGGTCTACCTGTACTACCTGCCGGCGTACAGCCCCGAGTTGAACCGGATCGAGGCCGTGTTCAAGCAGGTCAAGCACCACGAGATCCCGACCCGCAGTTACGCCACCCGGTCCGATCTGCGGGCGGCCGTCGAGCAGGGCTTCAACTCCTATGCCCAAAAGCTCCGCCCAGAACCTGGGAAACAACTACGGCCGGCTGCTTAGGGCGGGCAACCGGCGTTCCGCCGCGGGCGATGTCGGGTAGAATGGCCCTTCCATGCCGCCCGCGAACCTTCCACCACTACCGCCCGCGCTCCCCGCCGCCGTCCGGCGGTTCTGGGGCTTCACCACCCTCCGCCCGCTCCAGGAAGACGCCATGCGGCTGGCCCTCGCCGGCCGCGACGCCCTCGTCGTCATGCCCACCGGCGGCGGCAAGTCGCTGTGCTACCAGGCGCCGGCCGTCGTGCGCGGCGGGCTCACCGTGGTCGTGTCGCCGCTCATCGCGCTGATGAAAGATCAGGTGGACGGCCTCACCCGCGTCGGCGTCCCGGCCGTCCGCCTCGACAGCTCCATGACGCCCGACGAGAAGGCCGACGCCACCCAGCTCATCCGCAGCGGCGAAGCGCGACTCGTGTTCACGTCGCCGGAACGACTCGTCAACACCGGCGTGGCGCAGTTCCTCCGCGACAGCGGGGCGAACGCCGTGGCCATCGACGAGGCCCACTGCATCAGCCACTGGGGGCACGACTTCCGGCCCGAGTACCGGCAGATGGCCCGCCTCAAGGAGTGGTTCCCGGGAGCCGCCGTCCAGGCGTACACGGCCACCGCCACCGAGCGGGTCCGCGCCGACATCGTCCAGCAGCTCGGCATCGACGACGCCTCCGTCCTCGTCGGCAACTTCGACCGGCCGAACCTCACGTTCCGCGTCCTGCCGCGCGTCAGCCCCATCGCCCAGGTGCGCGAGGTGCTCGACCGCCACCCCGGCGACGCCGGCATCGTGTACTGCCTCCGCCGCGCCGACGTGGACGACATGACGGCCCAGCTGAAGGCCGCGAAGTACAAGGCCGTCGGCTACCACGCCGGGATGAGCCCCGACCAGCGCCGCAAGGCCCAGGAGTCGTTCGCCTCCGAGGAAACCGACATCGTCGTCGCCACAGTCGCGTTCGGCATGGGGATCGACCGGTCGAACGTGCGGTTCGTCGTCCACGCGGCGATGCCGAAGTCGATCGAGCATTACCAGCAGGAGACCGGCCGCGCCGGCCGCGACGGGCTGCCGAGCGAGTGCGTGCTGCTGTTCAGCGGGGCCGACTTCATCACCCTCAAGAACATCACCCTGAAGTCGGCGCAGGAGGCGGGGGCGACCCAGGAGTACGTCGCGTCTACCATCAAGCACCTCGACGACATGGCGAAGTACGCCCGCGGCGCCGTGTGCCGCCACCGGGCACTCGTCGAGTACTTCGGCCAGCAGCTCGAAACCCACAACTGCGGCGCGTGCGACATCTGCCTCGGCGACACCGACGAGGTGCCCGAGGCGAAGGTGGTGGCGCAGAAGATTCTGTCGTGCGTCGCCCGGGTGAAGGAGTCGTTCGGCGTCACGCACGTCCTCGACATCTTGAAGGGCGCGAACACCGAGGGCGTCCGCAGCCGCGGGCACGACAAGCTGACCACGTACGGCCTGCTCGAAGACGTGCCGAAGAACGACCTGCGCGACTGGATTTACCAGCTCGTCGGCCAGGGGGCGCTGGCCGTGAGCGAGGGCGAGTACCCGCTGCTGAAGCTGACGCCGGCGTCGTGGTCGGTCATGAAGGGCGAGCAGTCGGTGCGGCTAATCCGGCTGGCGCAGCAGAAGCGGCGCTCGAAGCGGGACCGCGACGACGCCCCCGTCACGACCCGGGAGCGGCAGCAGCCCGGCACGCTGCCGGCCGGCGCCGACCCGGAGTTGTTCGAGCGGCTGCGGCAGGTGCGGCGGCAGGTCGCGGCGGGGCTCGGGGTGCAGCCGTACCTCGTCTTCCCCGACTCGGTGCTGGCCGAGTTCGCCCGCGGCCGGCCGAGCACGGCGGCCCGGATGCGGCAGGTCAGCGGCGTCGGCGACCGCAAGCTCGCCGACTTCGGCGAGACGTTCCTGGATGCGATTCGTGCCCACTGCGGCCAGGCCGGCCTGGCGCTGGACGTGGACGCGCCGGTGCAGCGCGGGCTCGTGCCGGCGAAGCCGGAGCGGAAGCCGTCGGCGCGACGGGACAAGGTGTTCGAGCTGTTCCGCGGCGAGGCGAACGTCGACGCCGTCGCCGCGAAGATCGACGTGAACCGGGCGACGGCGGTGGATTATCTCACGGAGTTCATCCGCGCCGAGAAGCCGGCGAGCATCTTCCCGTGGGTGCCGGAGGAGGTGTGCGAGCGGGTCGCGGCGGCGGCCGAGCAGTGCGGCACGGCCCGGCTCAAGCCGGCGTTCCTGGCGCTGAACGAGGAAGTGCCCTACGACACCATCCGCATCGTGTTCGCGTTCCTCGACAGCCGCGACGGGCGGTAGCGCGCAAGTCACGTCCGCCCCGGCGTTCGGGTGTCAGCCCGACCCCCGGCTGGACTCCCGATGTTCGCCGCGCTGCGCCGCCCCTGCCTCCTTGCCGCCGCCGTCGTTCTGACGGTGCTCGGATCGGCCCCGGCCGCGGACGCCGGCTGGGTCACCATCCAGAACGACACCGGGCGCGTAGTCGTTGTGCAAACGACGGTTACGTCGAACAACCAGCCGCGCCGCGGCCGCCCCGTGCGGTTGCTGCCCGGCGAACACGTCCGCGAGTACCACGCCGCCGCGGCGGTGCAGGTCGAGGTGTTCGAGGGGCGGGAGCAGGACCGATCGCTTTATTGCGGGCAGCTGGCGTTGCGAACGGACCCGCAGGCGTTCTCGATCGCGTCCGCGGGCCGCGGCGTAACTGTCACGCCGGCCGGTCGTTAGGCCACGAGGTGCGTTCGACGCTCGGGCCGCGTTCAGTGTGTGCACGGCTCCCCCCCGGGGGGTCGAGGCACGCATTGAGTCCATGCCACAAATTAGCGTTGGAGCGACGCCGCGGCGAGCCGGTGCCGATTCGGTCGTTGCCGGTCGCCACCGCGGGCGGCTAGAGTGTGGGGGTTCCACCCTCCCACCCCCCGGCTCCTCACCATGTCCCTGAACGGCCACGCCCCGGCGAGCGGCGCCCCCACCCGCGTCCGGTTCTCGATCCTCGGCCTGCTCTGCCTGCTGGCGATGATCACGTACCTCGACCGCGCCATGTACGGCAGCGCCAAAGGCGACATGATGGCTGCCGTCGGCCAGCCGGTCAGCCAGTTCTTCTGGGTACTCACGTTCTTCCAGCTGGCCTACGCCCTGTTCGAGATCCCCGCCGGGTGGATGGGCGACACCTTCGGCCCGCGCAAGACGCTGTTGCGGATCGTCGTGTGGTGGTCGCTGTTCGTCGGGCTCACCGGGTTCGCCGGGATGGCGCTGCCGGGCGGCGAGGTGGTGGTGATCGGGTTCGTGGTGCTGGTGGGGATGCAGTTCCTGTTCGGGATGGGCGAGGCGGGGGCGTTCCCGAACATCGCCAAGTCGATCTACAACTGGTTCCCCGAGGACAAGCGCGGGTCGGCGAAGGGGGTGATCTGGATGGCGGCCCGGCTGATGGGCGGGCTGACGCCGTTCGTGTGGGCGCTGATGGTGACGATCGGCGGCCTGTCGTGGCGGCAGGCGCTGTGGGTGTTCGCCGGGGTCGCGGCCCTGTGGTGCGTGGCGTTCGTGTGGTGGTTCCGCGACCACCCCGAGCAGCATCCCGCGGCCAACGCCGAGGAGGCCGCCCTCATCAACGCCGGGAAGGCGGCCCACACCGACCAGCCGCGGGTGCCGTGGCGGAACATCTTCCGCAGCCGCAACGTGTGGGCGCTGTGTCTGATGTACACGGTGACCAACTTCAACTGGTACTTCCTCATGTACTACCTCCCCGGGGCGCTGAGGGACCAGTTCCGGGACCAGGTGTCGGGGAACACCGGCATCCTGCTGCTGGCCCTGCTTGGCGGGGCGCCGCTGCTCGTCGGCATGGGCGGGTGCTTCCTCGGCGGCGTGCTGTCCGACCGCTACATCCGCCGGACCGGCGACCGGGTGTGGGGGCGCCGGCTGTTCGGGATGCTCGGCTACGGCCTGGCGGCGGTGTGCTACCTGACGGCCGCGTTCTTCACCGAAAACCTGTGGGTGTTCGCCGGCTGCCTGATCCTGGTGGGGTTCACGAACGACCTGATCATGGCGCCGTCGTGGGCGTGCGCCCAGGACATCGGCCGCCGCTACTCGGCGACCGTGTCCGGGGCGATGAACATGGTCGGCAACCTGGGGGCGGCGCTGGGGAACTTCGTCAGCGGGCTGATCCTGGCGGCGTACACCGCCCCGAAGTTGATCGACGGGAAGGAGAAACTGGTCGTCGAGTCGACGGGCTACGTGGTGTGCTTCACGCTGTTCGCCGCCGTGTACGCGCTCGGGGTGGTGTCGTGGGTGTTCATCGACCCCACGAAGCCGATCGACGTGGCCGAGGAGCGGGCCTGAGCGTCACGCCACGGCCATCGCCGGGGCCGCGGCCGGCTCCTCGACGACCGTCGAGTCCGCCAAGGCGTCCGGCGCCTTGTGGGGGGCGTAGGCGTGGACCGCGACGACGCCGTCGCGGAGCGTCAGGTAGTGGCACGGCTTCTCGGTCCAGCAGCCGCTGTTGTAGTACGTGACGGCCCCGGCCTCGCGCACGCCGGCGTGGTGCGTGTGGCCGCAGCACACGGCGTCGCACCCGTACTTCTCCGCCAGCCGGACCGCCCCGGCGAAGATCTTCTCGGCGTTGCGCAGGAACGTCTTGCTCCGCCGCTTGGCGAACTTGGCGAACCGGTGCGACGGGTCGACCCACTGCAGCGCGTTGTACACCCGGTCGGCGAGCCACGTGCACACCGGGTAGCGGCTGATGAACTCGTCGAACCGGTGGCCGTGCAGGAACAGCACCCGCTTGCCGCCGCTCTCCACCACCAGGTCTTGCAGCACCTCGACGCCGAGCAGGTGCGAGATGTCGTCCGCCGCGCCGTCGTGGTTGCCGACGATCCAGGTGATCTCCACCTCGTCGGACAGCTTGCGCAGCTCGGACAGCACGTTCCAGTGGTGCTTCTTGAGGCGGCGGAAGTCGATGGAGTCGAACACGTCGCCGTTGAGGACGAGCCGGCGCGTCCGCAGCCGCCCGTGGCGGACGTCCTCCAGGAAATGACCCAGCGCCTTGGCCTGGCTGTTGGCGCTGCCCAGGTGGATGTCCGAGATGACGACCGCGTCGAGCATCAGCAACCTCCGTGCGTGGCGGTCGGGAGCTGGCGTACCCCTGGCGAGGACAAGGTTACGCCCGGCGAACGGGTTTGGTGTGACGGGCGCGTGAAGGTTCCGAGATGGTCAGTCGGCGGCGACTTGTCAGAAAACCTGGCGCTGTCGGAAATCCGGACATAGAAAAACGGACGGCCCGCTTGCATGCCCGGGGGTGAGCGTTAAGATGTGAGTGTCCCGCCGGGGATGCGACTGCGGTGAATGGGCGACGCCGCAGCAGCCCCCGGCGGGATCTTTTTATTGACGGCCGGCACTTTCTCAACCCAATCCGCTGGCCGTAAATCCCCTGCATCTGCTACGATCGGTCGTGTGACCCGTCTTCGTCGTTCCGCCGTCCGCGTCCCGTCCGGCCCGCTCCTGGAGCAGTTTCGCGCCGCCGCGCCCGGCGAGCCGACGCCCGCCGAAGTAGCTGTCCGCGCCGCGGCCGGCTGGCTTCACGCCGGCTTCCTGGATTCCGCACCCGACGCACTTCTCGCCGAGAACCTCACCCGCTTCGCCGACGCCGTACTGCCGCTGTCGTTCCACCGCGCCGCCCTGACGTTCCGCGTGCGCCTCGTGCGCTACGCCCTGAACCACCTCGCCCGCGGCCACGACCCGCTGCCGGTGCGGCTCGGCCGCTGCGTCAGCCCCGGCGGCATGTACCACGTCCCCGGCCTCGGCCCGACGCTGTGGGCGGCGCTGGCCCAGGCGCTTGACCCGGAGCGCCACCCGCGCTGGTGCCCGGCCGTCGAGGCGGGGCTGACGCGGCTCGGGCTGTTCAAGGCCGACCCGGTCGAGGCCGCGGCGCGGTTCGCGCAGGTGCTCGTCGCCTACGGCTCGCTGCTGGCCGCGCACCCCGACCTGACGGCGCCGCGGCTCGACGACTTCCTCGCCCGCGTCGGGCGCATGACGGGGCGCGAGCTGCCGACCGGTCCGACACCCGCCGCGGCACTGACGTGGGGGCCGGACCCCGAAGCGGTCCGCGCCGCGCTCCGGGCCGTGCGCACCCGCAGGCCGCTGCGGAAGCGGCTGCGCGAGGCGAGCGCCGACGACACCGCGGCGCTGGCCGAGTTCCACGCCGCCGGCCGCGACGGCGACGGCGCCGCGGCGTGGGCCGCGTTCCGCTCTCTCGCCCCCGACCCGGGCTGGGAACACGCCCTCGCCCGCCTCGACGACGCCTTCGCCCCGTCGCTCCCCGCCGCCGACCGCGGCCGCTTGTGGGCTGACACCGCGCTGTCACTCCGCGAGCTGTTCCGCGTTCACCCGCTGGAACTGGCTGATGTCGTGGCCGCCGTCGCCGAGCGCGACGAGCCGAGTGCCCCGGCCGCGTTCGGCGGCTTCTGCGCCGACACGTTCCGCTTCCTCGGCGAACTCGCCGACGGCCGCTCGAAGCCGTGGATGGACGACCGCCGCGACCGCTACCAGTTCGTGCTGCGCGACCCGCTCGTCGAACTGTGCGACGCCCTCGCGGCGCGCTACGTCCGCCCGGTGCTGCACGGCGAGTACGGCTGGGAGCTCGAAGCCGACGCCCGCCCGGGGCGGGCCATCACAAGCATCTGCAAGAACGACTTCGGCCGCGGCGGGCCGTACCAGGCGGTGCAGTGGGTGACGTTCTACCGCCGCGACCGCGGCACCCGCCGGGCCGACGCCCAGTTCTTCGTGCGCGTGGCGCCGGACGGCGTGGCCTTCGGCTTCCATCTGGGCCGCTCGGCGCGCGAGGCCGGGCGGCAGTTCCGCGCCGCGGTGCAGACCGACGCCGAGGCGCTGTACGCGGCGCTGGCCGCCGGCGGTGTCTTCGAGACCTGCCGCTTCCGCGCCGGCGAGGACTTGTCGGCCGACGTGCCGATCCGCACCGCTGCCGACCTGCGGACGTGGGCCGCGCAGAAGACGCTCGCCGCCGGCCGCTGGCTCCCCGCGGACGCGCCCGAGCTGCGGTCCGACGACCTGGTCGGCGAAATCCTGCTGACGTTCGACCGGCTGGTGCCGGCGTTCGCGTGCGCTGCCGAGGCCGACCCGCGGCCGATTCTGGCCCGCCGCAGCGGCGACCCGGCGCGGCTGCCGAGCTACGATTCCGCGAGTTTCGGCGAGCAGACGCTGCTGTCCGAAACGTGGCTCGACCGCGTGCTCCACCTGCTGCAACTCAAGAAGCAGCTGATTCTTCAGGGCGTGCCCGGCACCGGGAAGACACACGTGGCCCGCTGTCTGGCGCGACTGCTGGCCCGCGACAACGCCGAGGCCGTGCGGCTGGTGCAGTTCCACCCCGGGTACAGCTACGAGGAGTTCGTGGAGGGCGTGCGCGTCCGCAGCGTCGAGACGGACGGCCGCACCGAGGTGACGTACCCGGTGGAGGACGGGGTGTTGGCGGCGTTCGCGGCGCGGGCCGCGGCGCGGCCGGCGGAGCCGCACGTGCTGCTGATCGACGAGATCAACCGCGGCAACCTGCCGCGGGTGTTCGGCGAGCTGCTGTACCTGCTGGAGTACCGCGACCAGGCGGTGACGCTGCCGTACTCGAAGCGTGAGTTCCGGCTGCCGGAGAACCTGTTCGTGCTGGCGACGATGAACGCCGCCGACCGCTCCGCCGCGGCGCTGGACCAGGCGCTACGGCGCCGCTTCTCGTTCGTGGACATGCCGCCGGACGCCGCCCTGCTGGCGACGTGGCTGGACCGCCACCCCCCGGCCGACGCCGACGGCACGCTCGGCCCGCGGGTGGTGCGGGTGTTCGAGGAGCTGAACCGCCGCCTGTCGCGCGACCTCGGCGCGGACAAGCAGGTGGGCCATTCGTTCTTCATGGTGCCGGGCCTGACGGCGGACACGTTCGCGGCCGTGTGGGACCACCACGTCCGCCCGCTGCTGACCGACTACCTCGGCGGCCGCGCCGATCGCGTGAACGACTACGAGCCGACGAAGCTGCTGGGGAAGAAGCGCGAGCGGGTGGGTGGCGACGGATGACGGCCGCCGTTACGATGGGGCACAGGACCGCAGAGGTGTCGACGATGCCAGCAACCGTATTGCCCGCTGATTTCGACAGTATGCCGCCCGAGGAGCGGTTGGCGCTGGCCGAAGCGCTGTGGGACAGCGTCCAGCGCGACGTGGCGGAAGCCCCGTTGTCGCCGGCCCAACGGGCGGAACTGGAGCGGCGGCTCGCGGACAGCATCGCCCGGCCGGACGCCGTGACGCCGTGGGAGGAGGTCAAGGCCCGGGCGCTGGCGAGGGCGCGCGGGTGAGCCTCCCCGTCGTCCTGCGCGCCGAGGCGGAGGCCGAGTTCGACGAGGCCTTCGACTTCTACGACGGCCGCGGCACCGGCCTAAGTCGGATGTTCGCCGCCGCGATTCAGGCCGTGTTCGACGGCATCACCGCCCAACCGCGGATGCACGCCGTCGCCCTTGCGGACGTCCGCAAGGCGGTGGTCCGCCGTTACCCGTACTGTGTCTACTTCCGCCCGCACCCGGACCGGATCGAGGTGCTGTCGGTGTTCCATACCAGCCGCGACCCGTCGATCTGGCAGGGGCGCGTCTAAGCCCCGTCCTGGTATCTTATGCCCACCTACGCTGCCGACCTCGCCGCCGTCCGGGCCGCCGCGGAGCGCGTCCGCGGCGTCGTCCACCGCACGCCGGTCCTCACCTCCGAGACGATCGACCGCCTCGCCGGCCGCGCCGTGTTCTTCAAGTGCGAGAACCTCCAGAAGACCGGCGCGTTCAAGTACCGCGGGGCCACCAACGCCGTCCGCAAGCTCACCGACGCCGAAGCCGCCCGCGGCGTCGTCACGCACTCCAGCGGCAACCACGCCCAGGCGCTCGCGCTCGCCGCGCGCGTCCGCGGCATTCCCGCGTACATCGTGATGCCGCGGACGGCCCCCGCCGTGAAGAAGGCCGCGGTCGAAGGTTACGGCGGCATCGTCACCGTGTGCGAACCCACCCTCGCCGACCGCGAGCGGACTGCGAACGAGATCGCGGCGCGGACCGGGGCGGTGCTGATCCCGCCGTTCGACCACCCGGACGTGATCGCCGGCCAGGGCACCGCGGCGCTCGAGCTGCTCGAAGACGTGCCCGACCTGGACGCGGTCGTGGCCCCGGTCGGCGGCGGCGGGCTGGTGTCGGGCTTCTGCGCCGCCGCGAAGGGGCTGAACCCCGCGTGCCGCGTGTTCGCCGCCGAGCCCCTCGGGGCCGACGACGCGGCGCGGTCGAAGGCGGCGGGCGAGTGGCAGCCGCAGACGGCCCCGAACAGCATCGCCGACGGGCTGCTGACGAGCCTCGGCACGCTGACGTGGCCGTTCGTCCGCGACCAGGTCGAGCGCGTCGTCGTGGTGACGGAGGAGCAGATCCGGCAGGCGATGCGGCTGGTGTGGGAGCGGATGAAGCTCGTCATCGAGCCGAGCGCCGGGGTCGGCGTCGCGGCCGTGCTGTCGGACGAGTTCCGCGCGCTGGCCGGCGTCCGCAAGGTGGGCGTGGTGCTGTGCGGCGGGAACGTGTCGCTCGACAAGCTGTACTGGTAGCGCCGTGGTGAAAGGGCCACCGCCGACGCCCGCCCAGGGCTTCAGCCCTGGGCGGCCTGGGCGGTGTCTCGGTATACTCCCCAGGATGAAGCGAGTCCTGCAAATCGCCGCCGCGGTCGCCGTCGTCCTCTGGCTGCGGACGGCGTTCTACGCCGTGGACTACGCCGAGTTCGCCTACGTCACGCAGTTCGGCGAGCGCGTCGCCGTACACGACGGGGAGACGGCCGCGGGCTTGAAGGTGAAGGCGCCGTGGCCCGTTCACTCGGTCGTGCGGATCGACCGCCGCGTGCAGTCGTTCGACCTGCCGGCGGTGGAATCGCTCACCCGCGACCCCGTCACCAAGACCGTGGACAAGACGCTCGCCGTGGACGCCTTCGTGACGTGGCGCATCCCCAGCGCCGAGGCCGCGGAGCAGTTCGTGAAGGCGATCCGCACGCCGGAGCAGGCGCGCAAGACGCTCGGCCCGCAGGTCAGCGGCCGGCTCGCGGCGCTCGTCAGCACCATGCCGCTCGACGACCTCATCAGCGTCGCCGACGCCGCGACCATCGACGCCCGCGCCGAGAAGGTGCGGGCGCAGCTGCTCGGCGACGGCTTCCGCGAGCGGGCGCTGGCCGAGTACGGCGTCGAGGTGATCGACGTGCGGGTGCGGCGGTTCAGCTACCCGGAGGCAGTTCGCGCCAGCATTGCCGACCGCATCCGCAGCGAGCGGGCGAAGAAGGCGGCCGACTACGAGAGCGAGGGGCGGCAGCGGGCCGCGAAGATCACGACCGACGCCTACGCCACGGCCAAGACGACCGAGGACGACGCGGCGGCGCAGAAGACGCGGATCGAGGGCGAGGCGAAGGCCGAGGCGGCGCGGGTCCGCGGCGCGGCCTACGCCCAGGACCGCGAGTTCGGCCAGTTCCTCGACAAGCTCCAGGCGTTTCAGGTGATGGTCGCCGACACCCGCGACGTGCTGCTGCTGTCGACGCGGCACCCGCTGTTCGACCTGCTGCGGGGGCCGCCGGGGGCTGTCGCGCCGCCGAAGCAATAAGGTGTTCGCCGCTCGCGGCGTTGCACCGCGGGGCAACGCCGCAAGCGGCGAAACTCTCACACCTCGCGCCGATTCCCTTTCTTCCGCTTCCGCTCCTTCGTCACCCGCGTCGTCGCGGCGTGCTCGCCCACGGCGGCGGCGTTCATCATCGAGAAGTCGCTGTTCTGCCACCGCCGGTTCACGAACACCAGGTGACACACCCCCGTCACCAGCGGCACCACCAGAATCCCCAGCAGCGTCAGCAGCCACACCCCGCCGTTCGACGCGCCCTGCTCCACCGTCACCGTCAGCGGCTCGTCGCGCAGCGTCTCGCGGTCCACCTCAAGCCGCAATGAATACTGGCCGCCCGGCTGCGCCGTCACGTACGCGGCGCCGCGCTTGTCGCCCTCCGTCCACGTCTCGCCGTCCTCGACGCCGGTGTAGAACTCCAGCGGCACCAGGAACGGCTGCACCTGCCCGGTGGCCTGCTCGACCAGGTCGCCCTCGACGACCAGCCAGCCGGTCATGCTCGGCGCCGCCACCGTCACGCGGACGTTGCGGCGGGCCTTCAGCTCGAACAGGTCGGTGAAGAACTCCTGCACCTTTGGCGTCGCCGGCACGGGCGGCGAGTCCGGGGCCAGCGGCTGCGCGGCCGGGCCGCGGAGCTGGAACGTCTGCTCGAGGACCTTCCGCGACGGCACGCTGAGGATGACCACGATCCCGAGCACGCACAGCGCGACGAACAGCAGCGCGGCGGACTTGTACACCGCCGTGTACCCGAACGGCTGGTTCGGCGCCACGCCCGTGGGTACCGGCAGCGGCTTCTCCAGCTTGAACGCCGCCTGCACCTCCGCGGGCGTGAGGTACGTCCCCAGCGACCAGTTGATCTCCTCCGACTTCCAGTAGGTGTTGCGCTCCAGGCTCAGCAGTTGCGGCGGGCGGATGAAGTCGGCCGTGGTCGCGGTTTCGCCGACCGTCACCTTCCAGTAGCACTCGCCGATCACGCCGCGGACCGACGCCTGCCCCGCCTGGAACTTGCGGAACCACCGGCCGTCTACCGACGCGGAGTGACTCCCCTCGGTCACCGCCCCCGGCGGCAGCGGCGCCGAGTGCGTCCAGTGACCTTCGCCGTTGATGAGCCACTCGAAGCCGTCGCGCGGGTGGTACAGCAGGTACTCGGTCCAGAAGTAGTCCTTCCCCTCGACCGTGACGCTGCGGCGGAATGCGCCGATCACGGTCCGCTCCTTCCCGCCCAGTGTGCCGGTCGCCCCCAGCGGAATCCGCAGCGCGAACGGCGGCTCCTTCAGAGCGTTGAGGACGGCCAGGTCGCCGGCGCTGGCGTCGAGCAGCGAGCCGCAGTACGGGCAGCCGACGCGCTCGGTCTTGTCCGGGGCGCGGAGTTCGAGCGCGCCGCCGCAGTTCGGGCAGCTCGCCCGCCGGGCCGCCACCTCGCGCAGCTCGTGCGTGGCCCGCGCGGAGTCGCGCACGCCGAGGTCGTCGAGCGTCACCTGCCGGCCGAGGAACAGCGCCGGCGGCTCGGCCGGGCCGGCGAGCGTGGCGAACCCGCCGCCGTCCGCCGACAGGTCGGCGTAGCGGTACGACTCGCCGGGCGTCAGGCGGAACGGCAGCTCGCCCTCCGCGCCGTTCACCGTCGCCGTGCCCGTCTCCGCGACGACGAACCGTTCCTGCGCTTCGGGCAACTCGACGGCGGCGCCGGCTTCCAGCTCCTGAAGCACCGGTCGGTCGGCGGACGGGGGTTGCTCGAACAGCAGGTAGTAGCGGCCCTGCGCCTCGGAGAGCCAGCCCCAGCGGCCGTCGGCGAACGCGGCGTACCACTCGTCCCAGACGCCGCCCGCGGGGTGGGCCAGCTGCGTCCGGCCGGTGAGCTGGAACTTGCGGCCGTCGTACTTCCCCTCGATGCCGACGCGGAGCACGGCCCCGGTGTCCACCAGCGCCGCGACCTTACCCAGGTCTTCGACGGCCCGGTCGCCGCGGGCCACGGCGGAGCGGCAGTACGGGCACACGGCGACCATCGAGCCGCCGACGGCGAACACGACCGGCCCGCCGCACGACGGGCACTGCACCCGGACGCTCATCGGCCGGCCTCCGTGTCGGGAACGCCCCGCTGTACCTCGCGCACCTGCACCCGGGCGGCGCCCAGCGCGTCGGCGAGGCGTGCCTCCCACGGCCACCGCGGCCGCGGCCGGCAGCAGTACAGGTTGAACGTGGCCAGCCCGTGCTCGGGGAACGTGTGGCAGGCCAGGTGCGACTCGGCCAGCAGGTACAGCCCGGTGACGCCGCCCGGCCCGGGGAACTGGTGCCACAGCGGCTCGCCGACGCGGGTGAGTTTCAGCTCGCCGAGCAGCGATTCGCAGACGCGGCGGAGCAGGGCGGTGGTGCGGAGGCGGTCGGGGTCGCAGCCGAACGCCTCCACGACCCACTCGGCGCCGGCCGGCGGGTGGGTCGTGATTTCGGTCGTGGTACGGGGCGTGTTCACCGCCGTATCACCGATACCCGCCCGCGCCGGCCGCGTCAACCGGCCGGGCCTACAATGGGCGCGACCCACCACCCGGAGAGTACCCGATGGCCGACGCCCGCGACGCCCAGCTCCTCGTCATCGGCGGCGGCCCCGGCGGCTACCCGGCCGCCCTCCACGCCGCCGACCACGGGATGAAAGTGGTCCTCGTGGACGAAGACCCGCGGCTCGGCGGCGTCTGCCTGAACCGCGGCTGCATCCCGTCCAAGGCGCTGCTCCACGTCGCCAAGGTCATCCGCGAGGCCCGGCACGTCGCCGAGTGCGGCCTCACCTTCGGCGAGCCGAAAGTCGATCTCGACAAGCTGCGGGAGTTCGTGCAGCAGAAGGTCGTCGGCAGGCTGACCGGCGGCATCGGCCAGCTCACCAAGGGCCGCGGTGTCGAGGTCGTGAGGGGGCACGCCACGTTCATCGACGCCAACACCGTGCAGGTGACCGGCGACCAGCCGCAGACCATCAAGTTCCAGAACTGCATCATCGCCACCGGGTCGGTGCCGACGGTGCCGAAGCCGTGGCAGCTCGGCGACCCGCGCGTGATGGACAGCACCGCGGCGCTGCTCGTGCCCGACGTGCCCAAGACGATGCTCGTCATCGGCGGCGGCTACATCGGCCTGGAGATCGGCAGCGTCTACGCCGCGCTCGGCTCCAAGATCACCGTCGTGGAGGCGCTCGACGGGCTGCTGCCGCTCGCCGACCGCGACCTGGTGGCGCCGCTGGAGAAGAAGCTGCGCGGCGAGTTCGCGGCGATCTACGTCAACACGAAGGTGGCGAAGCTGGAGGCGAAGCCCGAAGGCATCGTCGTCACGCTCGAAGGGAAGGACGTGCCGGGTTCGATCACCTACGACCGCGTGCTGGTGTCGGTGGGCCGGCGGCCGAACTTCGCCGACCTCGGGCTCGACAAGGCCGGCGTGAAGCAGGACGAGCGCGGGTTCGTCGTGGTCGATAAGCAGCGCCGGACGAACGTGCCGAACATCCAGGCCATCGGCGACATCGCCGGCGAACCCGGCCTGGCGCACAAGGCCACGGCCGAGGCGCGGGTCGCGGTCGAGGTGCTGCTCGGGGAGCCGGCCGAGTGGGGGCCGCGGGCCATCCCGGCGGTGATCTTCACCGACCCGGAAATCGCCTGGGCTGGCCTGACGCAGAAGGACGCCGAGGCGCAGGGCGTGCCGCACGAGGTGCTGAAGTTCCCGTGGGCGGCGAGCGGTCGGGCCGTGAGCATCGGCCGCACCGAGGGGCTGACCAAGATGCTGGTGGATCCCGAGGGGAAGCGGGTGCTCGGCGTCGGCATCGTCGGCGCGGGCGCGGGGGAGATGATCGCCGAGGGCGTGCTGGCGGTCGAGATGGGGGCCGTCGCGCGGGACGTGCTGGAGAGCATCCACCCGCACCCGACTCTGAGCGAGACGGTGATGGAGAGCGCCGAGCTGGCCTACGGCGCCGCCACGCACGTCGCCCGGCCGCGGAAGGCGGCGAAGTAGCCGCCGGTCAGACTTCGACTGGCTTCGCAGCCGGAACCACCCGGCCCGGACGGTGGGGGCGGAGATTCCGCTTCCCGGCCCGCCGGCCGAGGCCGACGAGCCAGTTCCGCGCCGGCACTTCCACCAGTCGGTACACGGCCATCGACACCACGAGCGCCGCGGCCAGGAAGCCGCCGGCCTGCGCGAACACGCCGACTTCGGCGAGCGGCAGCCACGAGTCGAGCTGCGTGAACACGATCGTGTGCGTGAGGTAGAAGCTGTAGCTCGACTCGCCGAGGAACACCGGCACCCGGCCGGCCAGGAGCCGCGACAGGTGGCCGCGCTGCCGGGCGAACACGGCTACGACCAGCGCGAACGCCGGCGTGTAGTACCCGACCAGCCGGACCAGTAGCGGCAGCCGGTTCGAGTAGCCCACCGCCACGCCGACCGCCACCAGCGCCGCCAGTTCCAGCCCCGTCCACCGCCACCGGCCCGCGGCCGGCGCGTCGCCCCCGCTGCGGACGTAGTCCAGACCGAGCGCCACGCCGACGATGAATTCGGCCAGCCGCACGAGCGGGCAGACCATCAGGTACTGCGTCCACGGGTTCACGTTCGAGCACTGCCAGTACATCAGGCCGAACTCCGCCGCCCACGCCGCCCCGGCGAGCGCCCACAGCCGGCGCCGCCGCAGGCCCGGCAGCTTCGCCGCGGTCCACACGAACGCGGGGAGGCAGAGGTAGAAGAACACCTCGTCCGAGAGCGACCAGGCGGTCGGGTTCATCCCCGGCGGGTACGGGCTCGGGGCGGGCGTCCAGACCTGCACGAGCAGCAGGTTCGCGCCCACCCCCCACCCCGTGGTCGGCGGCGGCACCAGCGGCAGGACCGCGAGGACGGCGAGCGTGAGGAGGTACACCGGCCAGATGCGGGCGAACCGGGCGAGGAGGAAGCGGCCGAGGTCGCCGCGGGCGGGGCGCGCGAGCCGCTGGTGGTACGAGTACGCCAGCACGAACCCGGACAGGACGAAGAAGAACGGCACCCCGGCGAACCCCTCGGCCATGAACCGACGGGCCGTGGGCGGGAGCGACGGGTCGTGAGCGAACCCCGGGATGTGGACGACCGCGACCGCGGCCGCGGCGAGGAAGCGGAGTCCGGTGAGGGCGTCGAGCCGGCGGCGGGCGTCCACCTCTGCGGCCTCCGGTGCAGGGGAGCGGCTCTCCCCATCCGGCGGCACCTATCCCGAACGAGGCGCGGATGCAACCCCGGCCGGTGTCGCTACGCCGCCCGGTCGGCGATGCGGGCGCGGGCGCGGGCCAGGATCATGGCGTGGTCGAAGGCCATCTCGGGCAGCTTGTCCAGCCGGAACCAGCCGACGGCCTCGGCGTCGTCGGCGGCGACCGGCTTCAACTCGTCGGCGTTCACGCGCACCAGGTACGCGACGGTGACGGTCCACCCGCGCGGGTCGCGGCCGGGGTCGCCGGCGGTGTATAGCTGCTCCAGGTCGCTCACTTCGACGCCCGTTTCTTCGAGCGTCTCCCGCTGTGCGGCGGCGGCCAGCGGCTCGTTCTCGTTCACGAACCCGCCCGGGAGCGCCCACCGGCCGGCGTGCGGGTCGCTCTTGCGGCGGATCAGCAGCACCCGCGGCCGCGCCTCCCGGGTGGCCACCACCAGGTCCACGGTCAAGGCCGGGCGGGGGTAGTCGTAAGCGAACTTCTTGGCGCGTTTCGCGGCCACCCGCAGCCCTCCGACCGGCCAACGACTTGGGGCCGACGCTTCGGCCGTGCCTTGAGGAACTTACCCGCCCGCGGCGCCGGTGCCAACCACGGAATCCGCGCGGGGGGCGGCTAGAATGGGGCGACGACCCACACGAGGAGAGGTGCTTTGTGCGTTTTCAGGACGAGTCCTGTTGGGAAGTGACGGACGTGAGCGACCCGCGCGTGCGGGCCGCGGGACGGCTGTACGAGCGCACGCTCGACCCGGACGAGCGCATCCCGTGGGAGTGGATCGAGCGTGGCATCGGCAACCCGACCGGCCGCACCGCCGGGTGGAAGCGCCACCTGATCCTCGCCGAGGTCGGCGACGCGCTCGCGGGCTACGCCTACGGCGCGTTCATCCCCGGCTACGGCGGCTACCTCTGCTATCTCGGCGTGGACGAAGCCTGCCGCGGGGCGGGGGTCGGCACGAAATTGTTCGCGGCGTTCTTCGAGCGGGTCGCGGCCGACGCCGCGGCGACGGGCGAGCCGCTGCCGTTCGTGGTGTGGGAGAGCCACCGCCCGGCCGCGGAGCCCGACCTGTGGGCGGCGCGGGTGCGGCTGTTCGACAAGGTCGGCGGGCTGTGGGTGAAGGGCGTCGAGTTCCAGACGCCGAACTTCGCCGGCGAAGCGGGGCCGGTGGCGCTCCAGCTGTTCGTGAAGCCCGTGGACCGGCCGGCGGCGACCTTCACCGCGGAGCGGTTGTGGGGCGTGGTCGAGGGGCTGTACGAGCGGGTGTACCGCATCGACCCGGGCGAGCCGCTGTTCGAGCAGACGGTGCGGGCGGACGTGCGGCCGGTGCTGGTGCCGGCGCGGGAAGCCGATGGTGTCGAAGTGTAATCGCGAGCGGCCCGCGTGAGCGGGCTGTTCCTGAGCCCAACACTGGCGCTCAGGAACAGCCCGCTCACGCGGGCCGCTCGCCGCTTTCACCTTACCCCTTCAGCTCGACCGACCAGTACGCCGCGTCCACGAACGACGCCCACGACTGGTACTTCTTCTGGGTCAGCTTCAGGTTCAGCAGCGGGCTCCGCTTCGGCTTCTCCGGCTTGCGGATCAGCGTCATGTTCGCCTGCCGCGGGGTGCGGCCGCCCTTGCGGACGTTGCAGTCCACGCACGCGCACACGATGTTGTCCCACGTGGTGCCGCCGCCCTGGCTCCGCGGCGACACGTGGTCCAGGCTCAGCTCGCTGGTCGGGAACTTCTTCCCGCAGTACTGGCACTGGTTGTGGTCGCGGGCGAAGATGTTGCGGCGGTTGAACTTCACCGTCTGCTTCGGCATCCGGTCGTAGCCCAGCAGCCGGATCACCCGCGGCGCCTGGAGGGCGGCGGTGGGCGTCCGCACCCAGTCGTCGTCGCTCTGCACGTTCAGCTTCGACCGCAGCTCGCTCAGCTCGGCCCAGCTCTGGAACGTGTAGGTGGCGAACGCGCCCTCCTCCAGGCTCACCACCTCGGCCAGGTCCTTGCAGAGCAGGCAGAACGCGCGCCGGACGCTGATGACGTGGACGGCCATGAACGTCTTGTTCAGGACGAGCACGCTGGCGTCCAGCGCGGTGGGTATCCCGGGTGCGGCGGCGAGCGGATTCATGGCGGGCGGCCCCCTTCTATGTGGTGGCCCGCCGCCGGGCACTCCGGCGGGGGGTGTGGGATACGAGGCGCGGCCGGGCGGAGAGGTTCGACCTCGGCGCCATCATAACCGGTCGGGATCGGTGGCGGAAGGGGCCGCCGGGGCGGAATCGCCGTGCCTTCACGAGGGCTTAACGAGCCAACAGCCGTGCCAGCCGTGCGAGCCCCGCGGCCACCGCGTCCGAGGTGCCCACCACCGGCAGCCGCACCAGCGCCACCGTCCGCGCTCCGGCTTGCAAAACCTTCCGCGCGAAGCGTCGCCCCGGGTACACCAGTGCCGCCCGCGGCGCGCCCGTCACCGCGGCGTAGGCCAACACCTGGTGCAGGTCGGCGGCGTCGGGGCCGGGCCGCTTCCACTTCGCGTCCAGCACCCAGCGCGGCTCGCCGCGCCGCTGCACCAGCACGTCCGGCCGCAGCACCGTGTCGCCGACGGCAAACCCGGCGTGCGCCTCGACCGACCAGCCCGCGGCGAGTCGGTCCGCGAGGCCGGTCGCCAGGTGGCGCTCGAACGCCCGGCCGAGGTCGATCAGGAACGCCCCGCCGCCGGGCGTTCCGTCGGCCGCGGCGAGCCCGTCGCCGAGGGTGCGGCACAGCGCGAGCAAAGAAGTATACGCACCCGCCCGCGGTTCCCGCGCGGCGGCGTCGAACACGCTGTCGGTCGGCATCACGGCGGTCACGCCCTCCAGCGGCGCGGCCGCGGCCCGCACCTCGGCGCGGACGGGTGCCGGGAGCGCCGGGTGGGTCGCCACTGCGTCGGCGACGGACTTCGGAATCTGGTTCCACGGAGCGTCCAGGTCGAACGCCGACTCGGTGACGTGGAACGTCGTCGGGAAGGCGCGGGCGGCGGCGTCGCGGAGCTGGTCGGCGGTGCGGAGCCGGCCGCGGAGGTACGGCGCGGCGTGGTCCGCGTCGTGGTAGCCGCGGACGAGCCCGGCCGCGGCGACGGCGCGCAGCCGCTCCGCGAACTCGGTCGCCAGTACAGCGAACAGCTCCGCGTCGGGGGGCGCGGCGCCACAAGCGGCGAAGTGTTCGAGGCCGAGGAGGAGCCGCAGGTTCGGCCAGGGAAGTTTGGGCCGGATCGTGAGGCGGACGTGCGGCGCGTCGATGGTGCCGACGACGCCGCGGGCGGTTAGGCGGACGCGGTCGGCGGTGCCGCCGGGGTTCACCTCGACGACGCCGGCGAACTGGTCGCGCAGGAACGCAGCGTCGGCCGGGCGGAGGCGGACGGCCCGGGTGCGGCGCTCGACGAGGACGACCGTGCGGCGCGTCACGGATCGACCCCGCCCGACGCGTCGGGCGTGTCGTCGAACGGTAGTTCCGGCGCCGGCCGGGTCGCCCCGCGGGCCGCCGGCGGCCACAGCTTCCAGCCGCGGCCGACGCCCCGTAACGGGTCGTCGTCCGCCGGCCCGTTCACCCGAATCCCTTGGTTCTGGTCGTCGGCCGCGGCGTACACCAGGACGCCGCCGTCGTCCGTCTTCTGGTACTGGATCGCGCCGCCGGTGTACGGGTCGGGCGGGAGCGGCGGCAGCACGTCGGCGGGGATCTCGGCCAGCGACTCGGGCCACCGGCCGCGGCTGAGGCGGAATCGCTCGCACGCCACGGCCGCGCTCGCCGTCAGCAGCGTGGCCCGCGCGCGGATCGAGGCGTCGCCGACCTTGCTCACCGCGGGGAGCGTCAGCTTGGTGACGACGTACTGGATGCGGTACGGGTCGCCGTCCGGCAGCTTGACCGCGGCCAGCGCCTTGCGCTGCTCGTGCGGCGGCTTCTTGGCCGCGTCGATCATCTCGGTGTAGAGCTTCAGCGCCATCGCCCGGTCGCCGGGAAGCAGCCCCTTGTACAGGGCGAAGCCGGGGGCCACGAGCGGGTTCTTGCCGTCGCTCCCGCCCGCCATGCCGACGAAGTCGCCGGGGGCGATGGTGCCGTTCTCCAGCCCCTCGAAGACGCGGTCGAGCGTGGCCCGCTCGCCGCGCAGGCCGTTCAACAGGTACGGCACGTCGGCCTCGGCCCGCAGCGCGGCCTGGAACGCGGCCAGCTCCTTGTCGTCCCTCGGCTCGCCCCACGCCAGCACCTGCATCCCGGCGGTCGCGGCGATGCTGGCCCCGGCGATGCGGACCAGCTGCGAGATGAGGAACGGCTCGTCGCCCAGCGCCCGGCACGCGACCAGCCCGGCGCGGGCGGACCCGACGCCGCGGTCGGGCTTCCCTTCGAACGCGGCGAGCTTCGCGTCCACTTCCAGAATCTCGAACACCTCGCGGGTGTTCTGGGCGTGTGGCAGCAGCGTCATGTACGGGTTGTCGGGGACCGTGAGGGCGACGTAGCCGTGGTCCGCGAGGTCGGGGCGGAGGAACGCGGCGCGGGCCGCCGTGCGGGCCTCCGCGGTAACGGGCCGCGCTTGCAGGAACCACGCCGTGGCCCACAGGCCGGGCCACTCGTTGGTGACGTACCCGCCGCCGAAGTCGCGGAGGGTGCGGACGTGCTGCCACTCGGGCGTGAAGCCCTCGCGGACGCGGCGGGCCGCCTCGGCGGGGTTGCGCTTGGGCGGCGGGGCGGCCCTGGCGCGGGCGGCGAGTATGGCGTCGAGCCGCCACCCGGCGTCGTCGGCGTCGATGCGGGCGGTGACGCGCTCGAGTTCGCGCGTGCCCATGCGGCGGAGCGACGCCCGCGCGATGACCACGACCAGAACGAGGACGACGACGGTGACGGCGCCGCCGACGAGGGTCTTCTTGAGCCAGCGGGGCATCCGCGTCGCGCCTCGGGGGGTGGGTAACGGGAAGACGCCGCCGGCGCGGGTGGGTTTCACGCGGGGGCGGCGTGTAACCCGTTAGGCCGGGGCGCAGGCCCCGGGGTGCCTTCTGGACCCACCGGGGCTTGCGCCCCGGCCTAACAACCCGCCCTCACGTCGGCAGATCCAAACAGTACACGAACCCCGCGTCCTTGACGTACAGCCGGCCGTCGGCGATCGCCAGGTGCGACCAGCTCCCACGGCCGCACACCATCCACCGGCCGAGCTCGGTCCACTCGGCGGCGTGGAGGCGGAACACCACCAGCTCCCCCTCCGACGTGAGGCAGAAGCCCGCCCCGCCGGCCGCCGCGAGCGAGTGATACTTCCCCGGGACGCGCGGCGACGTCCACGCCGTCTCGCCCTTGTCCAGGCTCAGGCACACGAGCCGTACTGTGCGGTGGTCGAAGCCGACGAGGTGGTCGCCGAACACCACCGGCGTCGTCATGTAGCTCTTCAGCTCGTCGGTCTTCCACTCGGTCTTCGGCTCCGCGCCCGGCGGCGTGGGGACGCTCACCGCGAACGTCGGCCGCCCCTCCCCGGCGATGACGACGCGGTCCTTCCACACCACCGGGGTGATGATGGTCTGGTCGTAGAGCGCCTTGAACGGCACGCCCCACAGCAGCGACTTGTCCTCGTACTTCACCCCGACCATCCGCGTGCCGGTGAAGCAGACCAGCTGCTTGACGCCGGCGGGGGAGGCGATCTGCGGCGAGGCGTAGCTGCTGCGGTCCTCCAGCGCCTTCCACACGACCTTGCCGGTGGCGCGGTCGAAGGCGACGAACGTGCCGGCCTTCGGCCCGCCGACGTTCACGACCACGGTGTCGCCGTCAACCAGTGGCGAGGCGCAGACGCCGCACGGCGGGAACGCCATGTCGTCGCCGAGCGGCCCCTTCTTCTGGCCCCAGAACTCGGCCTGGCAGTCGTGCCGCCAGAGTTGGTTGCCGGTGGCGGCGTCGAGCGCCAGCAGGACGCCGCCGAGGCCGAACGTGTAGACGCGGTCGCGGTCGAACGCCGGGGTGGCTCCCGGCCCCTTGCCGGCCGTCGGGTCGGGCGGCGCGAACGCCTCCGCGTAGTCGATCGCCCACAGCTCTTTGCCCGTCTTGGCGTCGAGGGCGCGGACGCGCTCCTTGTCGCCGACGCGGTCGTGGACGAACACCTTCCCCGCGGCGACGCACAGGCCGGCGTAGCCGTCGCCGGCGGGCACCTTCCAGCGCGGGGCGGGGGCTTCCTTCGGCCACGCCGCGGGGAGCTTGTAGCCGGGGGCGTGGCCGTCGCGGGCGGGGCCGCGCCACTGCGGCCAGTCGGCCGCGGCCAGGAGCGGGACGGTCAGGATGAGAGCGAGTCGGGTCATCGGCGGGCCTCGGGTGGAGAGGCGGGGTCACGGTATCAGGTCGGCGCGGGCCGGGCTACTTCCGCCACTGCGCCCGCAGCTGCCGCAGCGCCTCGTCCACCAACTTCTCGCCGCTCCCCGCCGCGACCCGTGCAGAAACCACCTCGTAATTCCCCTGCGGGTACGCGACGCGGTTCGGGATGTAGCCGATGCTCCCGTTCGCCAGCTCGGCGCAGATCGTCTGCTTGAACGGCGACCCGGCCTTGATGGTGAGCCCGAGCTCGACGAAGATCTCGCCCGGCAGGCTGACCCACGCCAGGTCGTCGCCGAGCGAGATGACCTGCACCTCGACCGCGAACGCCTTGCCGAGCCGGCCCGCCACGTCGGTCGCCTGGAACGCCTTCACCTGCTCCAGGAACGCCGGCGCCGGCTTCGCCCCGGCCTGCAACGCCGCGATCACCGCCTTCCCCTTGGCCACGTCCTCGGCCGTCACCGCGGGCAGCTCCAGTTCGACCATCGCGGTGCTGACCCGCAGCGGGCCGACGGCGAGCGGTTCGAGGCGGTCGTACGTCCGCAGCACCTCGGCGGCGAGGCGCGTGCCGATGCGGGCGGCCTCGCCGTCGCCCTTCTGCGGGGCGGCGCTCGACACGTTGATGTGGTTGATGTCGCCGCAACAGCCCGTGGTGAAGATCGTGACCATGTCCTCGCCGCGGACGGCGGCGAGGCAGCGGGCGAGCTGGTACGGGTAGTCGGCGGAGTAGTACATGCCGCCGACCGTGTCGAGGTGCATGGCGAAGTTCACGTACGTGGCGATCGGCTTGCCGTCGAGGCCGTCCACGCACACGACCGGCACTGCGGGGTCGGTCGGGCCGGCGGGTCGGACGATCCGGGGGTTGAGCTTGCCGGGGTTCCAGCCGACGGTGCCGTCGAGCATGAAGAAGCGGCGGTTGAACGCCAGCCGCTCCTCGCGGCCGGTCGCCGTCGTGACGCGCGCCGGCCGGCGCTTCTCGTCCGCGGCCTTCACCGCGGCGGCGATGCGGGCGGGGAGTTCCGCCAGGTAGTCGCGCAGGATTTGCTGCCCGCCGGGGACGCCTTCCGCGAACGCGCTGCGGGCGGACAGCACGGGGCCGGTGTGGGAGTGCGTCGCGGAGATCATGACGTTCGCGGCGGGGATGCCGGTCGCCTTCTCGACCGCGGCCCGCGTCGCCTCCACGATTTCGCGCGGCGTGCCGATGAGGTCAAGGGCGACGAGCGCGACGCGGGTGCCGTCCTGTTCGAGGACGAGCGCCTTGGCGTGGAGCGGGTCGCGGGTGCCTTCGGCGCCCCGGGCGGAGTAGTACCCGGCCATCGGGCAGCCGCGCGGCGGTGTGATGTCCGACACGGCGGCGCCGGCGGTAAGGCCGGCGTGCGCCAACTGCGGGAACGCGAGCGCGGCGAGGAGCGCGAGTCGCATGAGAACCCCTTTTGGTTCGCAGGATGACGGACAGGCTACCCGACCGGCGCGGAATGGCCAAGGACCAATGACCCACCAATGACCAAGGACAGAACCCAGTGTCTTCTATGGTCATTGGTGGGTCATTGGTCCTTGGCCATTGTGGGGTGTAGCACCTCACCCCCTCACCGGTTATCCTTAGCCGATCCTTCTCCCCAATGGTGCCCCATGCCCCGCCCCTCCCGCCGTAAGTTCCTCAAGGCCGCGCTCGCCAGCCCGACGTTCGCGGCCCCGATGTTCGCCCAGGACCGCAACGCCAACTCAAAACTCGGCATCGCCGTCATCGGCGTCGGCGGGCAGGGGAGCGGCAACAACGGCCTCGCCGCCAACGAGCGGCTCGTCGCCCTCGTGGACGTGGACGACCGCAAGATCGCCGAGGCCATCAAGAACCTCGGCGCGAAGGCCAACAACCCGCCCGTGTTCCACGACTACCGCCGCATGTACGACGCCCACGCCCGCGACCTGGACGCCGTGTTCATCGCCACGCCGGACCACCACCACGCCCCCGCCGCGGTCCGCGCCATCCGGCTCGGCAAGGGCGTGTTCTGCGAGAAGCCGCTGACGTACACGCTCCACGAGGCCCGCACCCTCGCCGCCGAGGCGAAGCGGATGAAGGTTCACACGTCGATGGGGAACCAGGGCCACGCCGGCGACGGCTACCGCCGGCTGTGCGAGTACATCTGGGCGGGGGCGATCGGCGACGTGACCGAGACGCACAGCCTGATGACGCGCAACTTCGGCGGCACCGGCGGCCGGCCCAAGAGCGAGCCCGTGCCGGCGGGGCTCCACTGGGACGAGTGGCTCGGGCCGGCGCGGGCGCGCGACTACCACGGCGGGCTGCACCAGTTCGGCTGGCGCGAGTGGAAGGAGTTCGGCACCGGCACCCTCGGCGACATGGGCTGCCACGTCCTCGACGGCACGTTCTGGGCGCTGAAGCTCGGCGAGGCGAAGACGTTCACGATCGAGTGCGTCAGCCAGCAGCCGGGGAGCGCCGAGCGGTTCGCGCGGGAGAACCACCTCCGCTGGACGTTCGGCGCCCGCGGCCCGATGCCGGCCGTGACCGTGAACAGTTACGACAACACCTGGCCGCAGCGCATCCGCGAGCTGGAGAAGGAGCACGGCGAGAAGTTCGGCGGCGGCACGGTCTACGTCGGCACCCGCGGCATCATGGCGACCGACACTTATGGCGGCAACCCGCGCATCGTGCCCAAGCGGGCGCACGACACCTTCGCCCCGCCGCCGCAAACCATCCCGCGGTCGCGCGGCGGGGTGAAGGGCGACCTGATCGCGGCCCTGAAGGGCGGCCCGGCGCCGTCGAGCAGCTTCGACTACGCGGGGCCGTTCACCGAGTTCGTGCTGACGGGCGTGCTGGCGAGCAACGTCGGCGCGGGGAAGAAGATCACCTGGGACGTGGAGAAATTGACCGCCGACCTCCCCGAAGCGCAGGCGCTGGTGCGGCGGACGTACCGCGCGGGGTGGGAGGTATGATTTCCGCCGCTCGCGGCGTAGCGGCGTCTACGCCGCTACGCCGCAAGCGGCGGTCCGTCACCGCCCCTCGACCCAGACGAGCGCGGCGGCCACGTCGTCCGCGACCGGCCGCCGTGGGCGGAAGCGGCTCACCTCGTTCGTCCCGTTCACCGGCTCGGACGCCACCACCCGCGGCCCGGCCAGTAGCCCGAGGTCGCCGGCCGCGACACCCCCGGGCACGACGGCGTCGTGCGGCAGCAGGACGTACGGCTTGTCCAGCTCCATGTACCCCTGCAACCCGCGCCGGGCCACGACGCCGGCCACCGACTCCTCGAACAGCCCCGCGAGCAGCGCCAGGGTGGGGGCACCGGGCTCGGCGTGGCGCGGCTGCGTGAGGTCGAGCGGGACGCGGGGCGGGCCGACATTCACGAAGGGTTCCACGAACGACTCGCCCCAGACGACCACCCGGCCGGCGTCGCCCCCGGGCTGCTTGTGGAGCCAACCCAGCACCGTTCGCAGGTCGCGCAGCTGGTTCCCGAGGACGGTTCGCCCCAGGATTTGCTCCGTCTGCGACAGCGAGGTGCGGCTGCCGCTCCGCTCCGGGGACGTGCCGGGCTGCGTTTCGCCAGTGCCGCGCACGTCCGGGAGGCAGACCGCGACACCCGCCTTCAGGAAGGCGTCGATCGCCTCGCCGCGCTGCTTGAGGAACCCCGCCCGCCCCGGCTGCGACACCATCACCACCACCGGCCGCGGGCCCGGCACGGTGGGCTTCAGCAGCAGCAGCGGCACGGTGATCCCGGGTTCCGTCTCCAGGGCGAAGCGGGCCAGCGTGCCCCCGGGGATGGGTTCGGAACGACCCGCGAACACGGCCGGGGCCGGCCGCGGGTCGACGTCGCCGAGTCGGGCTGCCCACTCCTTGCGCAACACCGCTGGCCGCTCCGCCGGCCGCACCGCGTCCAACCGCAGGCGCACCGCGGCCTGTTGTTCCACGCCGATTTCCTGGAGGACGAGCCCCAGTTCCCGCGGGCGGAGCCACAGCGCCTCCGCGGGGTCGGTCCAACACGCGAGTTGGTCGGACGGGAGCCGCTTGCTGTACTCCGCGGGCGACGGCATGCCGAACCACTTCGCCAGGTACGGGTACACCATCTTCCGATGAACCGCGCCGATGTGCGTGCAGTGGGTGCTCTCAGGCGGCTGGCCCTTCACGCTGCCGCCGCCGTGGGCGAAGCCAAGCTTGTCGACGGCGGCGTAGAAGCCGAACACCTTCTGCAGCCGCGGCCACGCCGGGTCGGTCGCCGGGTTCCACGCGAACTCGTGGGCGTACACCACCGGCCGCGGGGCAACGCACCCCACGATCACCCAGTGGGCGAAGCCGTCGCGGGCGCCGTTGCGGAGGCCGCGGGTGCTCTCCCAGTACCCGTCGCCGAACCACGCGAACTCGCGGTCTGGGTTCGCCGTGACGCTCGACTCCGGCTGCCAGCCGCCGAAGTTGAACGGCACGACGCACGAGATACGCCGGTCGAGCGCCGCGGTCACGCCCGCCGGGTCGCCGCCACCGGCGACGGCGCCGAGGATGATGATGCGCTCCGGGTCGGCGCCCGAGTGTTGCAGGAGCACATCGACACCGCGCATCAGGTCCCACGCCATCCAGCCCATGAGCGAGTCGCCGACCGCCGACAGCTGCAGGTTCGTGACGTAGCGGTGGTAGTAGTCCTGTCGGCCGGCCTTGAACTGTTGCGGGAAGTCCTTCTCGGTGCGGAACGGGTGCTGGCGCCGCTCGCCGTGGCCGAGGTGGTCGGGGACGAGCACGACGCCGCCGGCGCGCGCCCACGTCATCCCCATGTCCTGAAGCTCGCCCTGCGTGCGGCCGGTGTGGTGACTGTGCGACAGGAGGAAGCCCGGCATCTTCGCCGCGGGTGTCGCGGGGCGGTAGCGGTTGGCCGTGACCCACAGGCCGGGCCGCGACTCGTAGACGAGGTTGTCGATCACAAAGCCGTCGCCGGGGATCGACTTCAGCACCTCGACGCGGACGCGCGCCGGCGGCTCGGGCCAGTGGCCGAGCGACGCCTTGAGCGCCACCAGGCGCGGGTTGCGGAAGGCTTCCCAGTCGGCGCGGGACCGCACCGCGGCGAAGGCGTTCGCCTCGCGCTCGCCGGCGTCGGCGAGGCGCTTGCGGGCGTCGGCCCAGACCATCTTCGACAGGGCCTTGGCGCGCGGGTCGTCGGGCGGGAAGACGGCGGGGTCCACGTCCGGCAGGTCGGCCGCGACGAGGGCCAGGGCGGCGACGGCGAGAAGGGTGCGCATGACGTGTGTGGAACGTTCGGGGTGAGTCCGCTTGCGGCTTTGCGCGGGGCAGCGCGTAGCCGCAAGCGGCGAAACGGGTGTTACCGCGTCGTCGTGAACCGCCCGTCGGCGCCGTCCTTCGCGTAGGCCGCCCGCACCGGCGCGAACGTCCGCTCCACCAGCGCCGCCGGCGCCGCGTTCCCCGCGGCGTCCTTCGGCGCGCGAATCACCAGCGGGCGCGGCGACAGACTCGCGGCGAGGTCGGGCAGGTCGTACACCGCCAGCGCCCCGGGCACGACTCCAGCGAACTGGTTCACGCTCACCGTCGTCCGCGCCACCTCGTCCCACGACACGCCGCCGCCGACCAACTGCACCGCCGCCACGTCGTTCGGCAGTAGCGCAGCGGTGTGCAGCACCACCGACGCCGCGGCGCCGTGGCCGATGAGCTCGATCTCCTTGTCGGCGGGGCTGCGGAGATGCTTCACGACCGCCATCAAGTCTTGCACCCGCCGGCCGAGCAGGGGCCGGCTCAGGTGCAGCGACAGAAACGTCTCGCGCGACTCGACGCCGAAGTAGTTCGGCCGGCCGGGCGCAGCCACGCCGGGGGCCGTCTCGCCGAAGCCGCTCAGGTCGAGCGCCAGGACGTACCGCCCGGCCTTCGCCAGCGCCTCGGCGTCGGCCGTGGCGGCCGCCTTGCCGCCGTCGTGGACGAGCACCACCCGTGCCCCGTCGCGCCGCTCCTTCGCGGGCACGAACGCCACCGCCGGCAGCGGCAGCCCGCCGTCGGTGCGGTAGATCAGCTTCAGCAGCGTGTAACCCTCACGGCCCTCGGCGCCGACCTTCTCGACCGTCGTCTGCGGGGACGCGGTCAGGCCCAGCTGCTTGGCCACCGCGGCCCGCAGCGCCGCCGGGTCCAGGGCCTTCCGCTGCTTCCGCGCCTCATCCGCCGCGACGGCGTTCAGGTCGAACACGGAGCGGCCCTTCAGGTCTTCGATCACGTTGCCGGTGCGGGTGCAGCGCAGGTCGGCGTCCTTCTCGATCGGGAAGTCGCCCTCCGTCACCGGGGTATCGACGCCGCGGAGCCAGCGGTTGAAGAACCGCACCGCCGCCTCGCGGTGGCTTTTCGGGTAGCCGTGCGACGTGTCCGTCTCCACGAGCGACAGCCGTTCCGGGAAGCCGAGCTTGGCGTACACCCGGCTCGCCTCGCGAAACGTGTCCCACGTCCCCTTGATGTCGAAGAAGTCCTTCGACGCCGCGATCACGAGCGTCGGCTTCGGCGCCCGCATGGTGACGTAGTCGGCGTGATCCATTCCGACCGCCACCTGGCCGGGGATGTTCTGCTCGCCGTCCTGCGGGCCGATCGTACTGAACAGCCGGTCGAGGCTCGTGAGGTAGCACGACGGCGCCGCCGCGGCGATGCGGTCGTCGAGCGCCATGAGGTACGACGTGAGCGTGCCGCCGCCGGAGCAGCCGGTGCAGCCGAGCCGCTTTTCGTCCACCTCGGGGCGTGAACACAGATAGTCCAGCGAGCGGATGCCGTCCCAGACGCGGTAGCTGGCGGTGCAGTGCCCCGTCGGCAGGGCGCCGACCATCGTCATGGTGTGCTCGCTGGTGCTCCCCTTGATTGCGGGCTGGCCGAGCTTGTCGAGTAACTGCACGCGCTCGCCCTGACCGATGGGGTCGTAGGCGAGTGCCGCGAAGCCGTTCTTCACGAGCAGGACGCAGCCGCGCTGCACGTAGTCGGCGGCCTTGCCGGTCTGGCTGTGGCCGATCGGCATCAGCACCGCCGGGAACGGGCCGGGGCCGTCCGGCAGGTACAGGTTCGCGGTGACGTGGTGCTCCGGCCGGCTCTCGAAGATCACCTTTTCGATGCGGTAGCCGTCGCGCTTCAGGGTGCCGACGGTGCGGGCGTTCAGCGGCGTCTTGTCGGGGAAGCCGCCGAGTGCGGCGACGAACTGCTTCCGCAGCCGGTCCTGGCGCGCTGCGATGTCCGCGGGCGTCCTCAGCGCCTCGACCTCGGTGGCGCGGGCGGCGAACTTCGCGCGGCACTCGGCGAGCAGGAGTTCGTGCAGGAGTTGCTTCGGCGGCGTGGGGCCGGCGGGGAGGAGTGGCGCGTCCTGCGCGGCGGCGGTGCCGGCGACGAGGAGCGACAACGCCAAGGCGTAGCAGCGGTGCATGTTGGAAATCCAGGAATAACCACAGAGTCACAGAGGGCACAGAGAGAAGAGAGAAGGCAGGGGCCGAACCGTGTTGAAACCAGATTCCTCCTCTTCCCTCGGTGTTCGGTTTCCTCTCTGTGCCCTCTGTGACTCTGTGGTTAACTGTGTTTGACCTCTCAACCCGGGAAGTGCCACACCTGCACCGCCCCGGCCATGTCGGCGGCCGCGAGCCAGGCGCCGTCGGCCGACCACGACACGGCGTGAATCCAGTCCTTGAACTGCCCGCCGCGCGGCCGGCCGACCTCGCTCACCAGCCGGCCCGCCTCCACGTCCCACACGCGGACCACCGTGTCCCGCCCGCACGACGCGAGGTGCTTGCCGTCCGGGTGGAACGCCAGGTCCGTGACGCCGTTCAGGTGCCCCGGCGTCAGCGGCCGCGGCTTCTTCGCCCCCGTCGGGTCCAGCAGCGTCACGTTCGGCCCGTTACCGTCCGACTCGCCGCCGCGGCCGACGGCCAAGACGCTGCCGTCGTTCGAGTACGCGGCGGCGGCGAAATGCTGGCCGCGGAAGTCGGCCGACAGGTCGCGGACGACGGCGCCGGTGGTGGCGTCCCACAGCTTCAGCGCGGCGTGGCGACCGCTGTCGAACACGAGCGGTAGCCGCTCGCCGACGCACGCCTGCCGGCCGTCCGGCGACACGCCCACGCCGTAGGCCCAGCCCTTCACCTGCCAGCGGGTGCGGACGGTCGCGGTGGTCGTGTCCCACACGAGGACGTGGCCGCCGTCGTCGCCGGACACGGCCGTGCGGCCGTCGCGGGTGAGCGACAGGTTCACGACCCATTCACGGTGGCCGCTGAAGGCGCGGCTCTCGCGCACGAGGCGGACCTCGGCCGGGATCGGCGGCGGCACGCGGGCGCCGTTGCTCTTGCGGCGCTCGGCGTCGGCGATGGCGCGGGCATTCAGAATTAGCGTCTCGGCAGCACCGGTCGGCTCGGCGGTCGGGTTCCACAGGCGGACGGTGTGGTCGTAGCTTGCCGACAACAGCAGCGAGCCGTCGGGCGTGCTGAGGAGCTTGCTAACGCAGTTGGTGTGGCCGTCGAGGCGGCGAATCGGTTTGGGCGCGTCGCCGCCGGGGCGGTCGGGGATGTCCCACAGGAGGACGCCGCCGAGGTTGTTCGCAGCCGCGAGCCGGCGCGAGCGGCCGACCCAGGCCACCGAGGTGACCCAGTCGGCGTCCCACGGCAGCGTCCAGGCGAGCGCCGGCTTCGTCAGGTCGGGCATGAGGGAAATCCCGGCAGAGAATAGCCGCAAAAAGGCACAAAAAGCACGAAAAGGAAGACAAATCAAACTCTGAATAGCGTCTTGGTTCTGTCTTCCTTTTCGTGCTTTTTGTGCCTTTTTGCGGCCAATCTGTCTTTGGTTCTAAACCAGCGGAGCGATCGGCGCCGAGCCTTCGGGCGTCAGCCACACCGGCCGCACGCCGTGGAAGTGTTTGGCCCGCGGGTTGATCCCCAGCGTGTGATAGATCGTCGCGAACAGGTCGCCCTCGCTCACCGGGTTGTCGGTCACTTCCTTGCCGTCGGCGTCGGTGCGGCCGTACACCTGCCCGCCCTTGATGCCGCCACCGGCGAGTACGACCGTCCACGCCCGGATGAAGTGGTCGCGGCCGGCGCGGTTGTTGATCTGCGGCGTGCGGCCCACCTCGCCCATCCAGATCACGAGCGTGTCACGCAGCAGGCCGCGTTCCTCTAGGTCGAGCAGCAGGCCGCTCCACGCCGGGTCGAGCACCTGCATGTTTGCCTTGTGGCAGACGAAGTTGTCGGCGTGGCTGTCATAGTTCTCCTGGCCGACCTCCACGAACGGCACGCCGGCCTCGACCAGCTTGCGGGCCATCAGGCAGCCGCGGCCGAACTCGGTGTCGCCGTACCGCTCCTTCGCCCGCGGCCACTCGGCGGCGGTGTCGAACACGCCCTTCGCCCGCATCAGCCGCCAGGCGCGTTCCTTGCCGGTGCGGTGGCTGTCGAACGGCTCCGCCGGCCGGCCCGACGTGAACTCGCCGTCCAGCTGCCGGAACAACTCGGCGCGGCGGCGCTCGGCCGGCTCGGGGTGGTAGGCGCTCGTAAAGGACGGGAGCCGACCGTTGCCGCTGACGGAGAACGGCTCGTGCGCCGGCCCGAGGTAGCCGGCGCCGCCGTTGCCGCACGACCCCATGCGCACGAACGTCGGCAGGTCCGACGCGGGGTCGCCGTTGAACCGGGCGATGACGGCACCGATCTCGGGGTGCGGCGTCCGCTCGTTCATCTTGTAGCAGGTGTGCATGTGATAAATGCCGTCCGGGTGGTCCGGCGACTGCGTCCGCATGCTCCGCACCACCGCCAGCTTGTCGGCGACCTGCCCCATCCGCGGCAGGTACTCGCACACCTGGAGGCCGGTTACCTTCGACTGCACCGGGCGGAACGGCCCCGCGGTGGGGCGGCCGGGCTTCATGTCGAACGTGTCGATCTGGCTGGCGCCGCCGTTCATCCACAGGAGGATGCAGCGCTTCTTGGCGCGGACCGCGGCGTCGGCGGCGCTACGGGCGTAGGCCAGCGCGCCCCAGTTCGGCAGGATCAGACCAGACCCGGTGACGGCGGCGCCCTTCAGGAACGCCCGGCGGCTCAGGTGAGAGAACATCACGCGCCTCGGAATCGGAACGTTGGCCACAAAAAGGCACGAAAAGACACAAAAAGTAAGACCGAGCCAAGATTGAAAGCGGTCGTTGTCTTCGTTCCTTTTTGTGTCTTTTCGTGCCTTTTTGTGGCCAACCTGTCTTCAGTGATTGAACCGGAACTCGCTCCCGTTCAGGAGCACCCAAATGACATCCTCGACCAGCGCCTCGGCCTTTTCCGGCTGGCCCAAATACGCCGCCACGGTCGCCGCCTCGGTCGGCGTCGGGCGGCGGCTCAGCACCGTCATGTACAGCCGCTCCGCCTTCCGCTCGGCCGGCTCGCCCGACTTCAAAATCGCGTCCGCGAGGCTCCCCGGCCGGCGCGTGATGAGGCGGCGGACGTGCTCCGAGTTGTTCAGGAACAGGTGCTCGCCGAGGCCGCCCTGGAAGTCGCCGAGGCCGTTCGTCGGCTCGCCGAACGCCCGCAGGAAGTAGTCGGCCCCCACGTCCGGTGCCTTCTCGCCCGCCTTGCGGCCGGCGTCGAACAGCGTGGCTTGCCGCATCGCCGTCAGCATCTCCTCGGCGGTCAGCGGCCGCACCCGGGCGCGCTCGAACCACTTCGGCAGCGCGGCCTTCGTCGGCCCCGCGAGCGCGAGCTGGTAGCCGTCCGAGTTCACGATCTCGCGGGTCAGCCACTTCAGATCGAAGTTGTGGGCAACGAACCCGTCGGTGAGCGCCGTCAACAGCGCGGGGTGCGACGGCTCGTTGTCGGCGTGGAAGTCGTCCACCGGGTGAACCAGCCCGCGGCCCATGTACTGCGCCCACACGCGGTTCACCGCCGCGCGGGCCAGGTACGGGTTGTCCTTCGCCGTCAGCCACGCGACGAACTTCTCCTTGCGGGAGAACGCGGGCCGCGGCAGCTTCTCGTTCGCCTTGGGCGTCGGCTCCTTTGTCTTCGGCGCCGGCGGCTCGTCCAGATCGACGCCGCCGAGGACGCGCGGCCGCACCGGCTCGCCCTTCCGGCCGGGTGCCTGGTCTTTCGCGTTGCCGCTGAACAGCACGTCGCCGCTCGCCTTCTCGCCGATGGTGAAGGTGCGGTTCGCGCCGCTGCCGCTCTCCTGCACGACGAGCCGCACGAAGAACCCGGCCATGCCGTAGAAGTCCTTCTGCGTCCAGCGGTCGTAGGGGTGGTCGTGGCAGCGGGCGCACTGGAGCTGCGTGCCGAGGAACACCCGCGACACCTGCACCGCGGCTTCTTCGGGCGCGTTTCGGAACTGGACGTGGTACAGCTCCGACCCGGCCTTCTCGCCGGTGAGCAGGTCGCCGACGATCCGCGTGTACGGGGCGTTCTCCTGGAACTGCGCCGCGAGCCAGGCTTTGAAGCCGTCGCGCTTGCGGGTGGCGTCGATGTTCCCGGGGTTGCGGCCGAAGAGCACCAGGTCCCACACCGTGGCCTGGGCGGGGCCGTAGCGCGGGTCGGCGAGGAGCTTGTCGATCAGCTTCTCGCGCTTCTTCGGGTCGGCGTCGGCCAGGAAGGCGACGGCCTCGTCGTGGGTGGGGATGGTGCCGACGAGGTCGAGGAACACGCGGCGGAGGAACTCGCCGTCGGCCGAGCGCGGGGCGGGCGTGACGGACTGCGTGGCCCACGCGGCGCGGAGCTCGGCGTCGATGGTGCTGCGGTCGGCGGCGAACGCGGGCGCGGCGAGCAGCAGCGCGACGAGGGCGAGGAGACGGGGCATGGTGGGAACCCCGGGGAGGCAGGCAGGACGGACACAACACAACGTACCCGGTCGCGGGGGGAAACGCCAGCGCCTTCCCGACTACCATGATGGCAGGGGGCGACCATGCCGGCGAACGACCTGGTGGTGGCGGTCACGGGGGCGAGCGGGGCCGGGTACGGCGTCCGCCTCGTCGAGGTGCTACTGCGGGCGGGCCGCACCGTACACCTGATCGTCAGCCCGGCCGGCGCCGAGGTGATCGCCACGGAACTCGGGCGAGCCGTCGAGCTCGACGCGGCGAAGTTCGACCCGCTGGCGCTGCTCGGCCCCGCGGCGAAGGGATTGGAGCTCGGCCGGCTCCGCTACCACCACTTCCGCGACTTCCGCGCCGGCGTCGCCAGCGGGTCGTTCCTCACCGGCGGTATGGCCGTCTGCCCGTGCAGCATGGGGACGCTGTCGGCCGTGGCCCGCGGGGCGTCCGAGAACCTGATCCAGCGCGCCGCCGACGTTCACCTGAAGGAGCGCCGCAAGCTCGTGCTGGTGCCGCGCGAGACGCCGCTGGGGCTGGTGCAGCTGCGGAACATGGTGGCGGTCGCGGAGGCGGGGGCGGTCGTGTTGCCGGCGATGCCGGGGTTCTACGCGAAGCCGCAGCGGGTGCAGGACTTGGTCGACTTCGTGGTCGGGCGGGTGTGCGACCAACTCGGGGTCGACCAGCGACTGACGGAGCGGTGGGGCGAACGCTGAGGCGTGCCGGCTGCCGTCGGGCGGCTCGGGGCTTGAAGCCGGGCCGGTGGTGGGCCGTTTCTGCCGTCTCAATTACGGCCGCGCCCGAATTCCGCCCCGGGCCGACTGGTCTGATCGCGCCCGTTGTCGGATTGTGAACTACGTTTAGGTGGGTTCACATCGCCCCGGTCTCGCCACCGACCCGTCGCAGTTACGAGAACGGCCATGCCCGCCGCGCCCGCCTCGACCACGGACCTCCTCGACCTCCTCCGCAAGAGCGGCGTGGCCGCCAGCGTCCCCGCCCCGGGCGACCTCCCCGCCGAGCCGCAGAAGGCCGCCGCCGCCCTCGTCAAGCAGGGCGTCATCACGAAGTTCCAGGCCCAGCAGCTGCTCCTGGGCCGGCACAAGGGCTTCCGCCTCGGCGCGTACGTCGTGCTGGAACAGCTCGGCCGCGGCGGCATGGGTGTCGTCTACCTCGCCGAGCACCTGGAGCTCCGCCGCAAGGTCGCCGTCAAGGTGCTGGTCGTTGGTAAGGACGACGACGCCAAGCTCGCCGCCGAGCGGTTCTACCGCGAGGCCCGCGCCGCGGCGGCGCTCGACCACCCGAACATCGTCCGCATCTTCGACGTGTGCCGCCACGGCGACACGCCGTACCTCGTGATGGAGTACGTGGAGGGCGAGTCGCTCCAGCAGGTGCTCGACCGCGAGGGGGCGCTGCCGTACGCGTCCGCGTCCGACGCCGTGGCCCAGGCCGCGGCCGGCCTCCAGCACGCGCACGAGAAGGGCTTCGTCCACCGCGACATCAAGCCCGGCAACCTGATGCGCGACAAGACCGGCGTGGTCAAGATTCTCGACATGGGCCTGGCCCGCTCGGCGAGCAACTCCGACGACAAGCTGACCGAGCGCCTCGACGCCGGGGCCGTGGTGGGCACCGCCGACTTCATCGCCCCCGAGCAGGCGCTCAACAGCCCGAACGTGGACATCCGGGCCGACATCTACAGTCTCGGGGCGGCGTTCTACGCGCTGGTCACGGGGAAGCCGCCGTTCGCGGGGAACACGACGCAGAAGCTGCTCCAGCACCAGATGGCGGCGCCGCCGAGCATGTCCGCGATCGACGCCACGCTGCCGAAGGGGCTGGCGGGCGTCGCCGCGAAGATGTTGGCGAAGAAGCCGGCGGATCGGTTCCAGACGCCGGGCGAGGTGATCGCCGCGCTGGCCCCGTGGCTCGGGAACAGCTCCCGCGTGCTGGCCGGGCTGTCGCGGACGAACCTCGGCGCCGGGGTGGACCTCCACGCCCGGCTGCGGCGGAGCGAGGACGCGCTGAGCGACTCCGGCGTCGTGGACCCGTCCGACCCGGCCGCCGAGACGGGCGCCGTGGCGTCCGCCAAGACGGCCCGCTCGTCGCCGCGCCGCGTCGAGGTCGGCGGCTCGAGGCGGAAGATGTTCCCGATCGTCGCCGGGGCGGTGGCCGTGGCCGCGTCGCTGGCGGGGATCGCGTTCGCGCTCGGCGTGTTCGACCGGGAGCCGGCCCGCGAGGTGACCAAGGCACCGCCCCCGGTGCCGGTCGTACCGCCGTCGCCGTCGCCGCCAGCCGACCCGCCGCCAACGCCGAAGATTGAGGCGCCGGCGAAGGTCACGCCCCCGCTACCGGAGAAGCTGCTGGCCGCGTTCGACATGAGCGCCGTGAAGCCGTTCACGATCCGGTCCGTCGTGGAGGTGAAGGCGAACGGCAGCAAGGACAGCCGCGAGCTGGGGCGGACCGGTCCCGGCACGCCGCCGGCCGGGTGGTCGGGCCGGGCGTGGAACAAGGACTCGGAGATGGAGTTCTTCGCCGACGCCACGCCGGCGATCGGCATCCGCACCCTCCGCGGGCCGGGCTCGGCGATGCTGTTCAGTCCGAAGGTCAACACCCCGAGCGGGCTGTGCCGCCTCCGGGTGGACTACTCGGCGCCGGTCAAGAGCGGGGCGGCGCACGTGCGGTTCAAGCCGGCCGACGAGCGCGGCGCGTGGGACGCCACCAAGCTGGCGTCGACGCCGGCGGGCGTCTGGAAGTCGGCCGAGTTCGTGCTCGACCTCAAGGGCGCGACGGCCGGCCTGTTCGAGTTCCACAACAACGACACCGACCCGAACGGCACCCTGCGGGTGCGGTCCGTGGTGGTGACGGAGCCGCCGCCGGGCACGACCCCGACGCCGCTCCGCCTGTCGGCCCCGGCGCCGCAGCCGGCGCCGCAACCGGCGTTCGTCGGCTGGACCGAGGGGGCCGTCCTGTACCGGTTCGACGCCGCCAGCATCCCGGCCTACCGGGCCTCGCTGGAGGGTCGCGCCGTCACCGCCGGCGAGGCGCCGCCGTTCCCGCGCGGCATCTCGGGCTCGTGCTGGAAGAAGGAGGCGACCGGCGAGTTCCGCCGCGACGAGATCGACGGCTCGGCCGCGCTCGGGGTGACGAACCTCAGCGACCTGAAGAGCGGCCAGTTCTCGTTCGAGCTGGAGCGCGACATGGGCCTGACGTTCCAGCCGGGCAAGGCGTACCGCGTCAAGGTGAGCTACCAGCTGAAGAACGACGCGGCCGGCTCGGTGGTGGTGCAGACGACGGAGTACAAGACCGTCGGCGTGACGCACCTGGCGGCGGGTGGCGGGTGGCGGACGGCGGCGGTGGCGGTCGAGCGCGGCGACCTGCCGCTGCGGCTGACGATCGACAACACCGCCGTCGGCGAGGGGAACACGCTGTACTTCCGCACGGTCGAGGTGGTGGAGCTGGCGGCGCCGCGGTAGGGGGCCGCCAGCCCGCGCCGCTACGCCGCAAGCGGCGGAAGCCCCGAGCCGCTACAATTCTCGCAGCCCCACCCCCGGTGCTGCATGGACCTGTTCTCCGACCTCCGCGAGGCCAACCGGGCGAAGGCCCGGCCGCTCGCCGCCCGGATGCGGCCGCGCACCCTCGACGAGTTCGTCGGCCAGGAACACGTCCTCGGCCCCGGCAAGCTCCTCCGCCGGGCGCTGCTCGCCGACCGGCTGTCGTCCGTCCTCTTCTACGGCCCCCCGGGGTCGGGCAAAACGGCGCTCGCGCACGTCATCGCCAACCACACGAAGAGCCGCTTCCGGCCGCTGAACGCCGCCTCCGCCGGCACGAAGGAGGTGCGCGAGGTGCTGACCGAGGCCCGCAGCCACCTCGAAGACGCGGGCGAGCGCACGATCCTGTTCCTGGACGAAATCCACCGCTTCAACCGCACCCAACAGGACGTGCTGCTGCCGGACGTGGAGGACGGGACGGTCATTCTCGTGGGCGCGACGACGCAGAACCCGTTCTTCGCGGTCAACACGCCGCTGCTGAGCCGCAGCCAGGTCTTCAGCTTCGAGCCGCTCACCCGCGAGCACATCAAGACCGTCGTCCGCCGCGCGGTGGCCGACGCCGAGCGCGGCCTCGGCGGCCTGAACGTGACCGTGACCGACGACGCGCTGGCGTTCCTGGCCGAGGCCTCCGACGGCGACGCCCGGCGGGCGCTGACGGCGCTCGACATCGGCGTGCGCTCGGCACAGGCGCCCGAGAACGGCGGCGGCCGCGGCGCACCCATCGTCTTCGACCTGGCGCTGGCGACGGACTCGATCCAGCGGAAGGTGATCGACTTCGACCCCACCGGCGACACGCACTACGACGTGGCCAGCGCGTTCATCAAGAGCCTGCGCGGGTCCGACCCCGACGCCGCGGTCTACTGGCTGGCGCGGATGCTGGAGGGCGGCGAGGACCCGCGGTTCGTCGCCCGCCGGCTCGTCATCTTCGCCGCCGAGGACGTGGGCAACGCCGACCCGCGCGGGGTGCTGGTCGCCACCGCCGCGTGGGACGCGGTCGAGCGCGTCGGCCTGCCCGAGTGCCGCATCAACCTGTCGCAGGCGGTGTGCTACCTGGCGTGCGCCCCGAAGTCGAACGCCAGCTACGTCGCCGTCGAGGAGGCGCTGAAGGACGTGCGCGAGGGGCGGACGCTCCCGGTGCCGACGCACCTGCGCGACAAGCGGTCGTTGTCCGGCGGCGAGGCGAACCGCGGCGAAGGCTACCAGTACCCGCACGACCACGCCGGCGGCTGGGTGGAGCAGGAGTACGTGCCGACTGCGGCGCAATACTACCGACCGACCGACCGCGGCTTCGAGGCGCAGCTCAAGGCGCGGCTGGCGGAGTTGCGGGGGCGCCGGCCGCCGCCGTGAGTTCGGTCACCGCCCCGTCCGGCCCCACGCCGAACAGGCGGAGCGCGCCGCCGGTCGCCAGCGCGGCCGCCGGCACCCGCACGACGTAACCCGCCCCGGGGACCGGCCGGCCGAGCGCCGCCTCCACGTCCCGGCGGCGGAATCGCAACTGATCGCACGGCACCACCCGGTCGCCGACGACGGCCACCACCCGCGTCGCCGGCCGCGTCGCCCGCAGCGGCCCGCCGGCGACCCACCCCTGGACGACCAGCGCCCCCGGGTCCGCGGCGGCGCCGGTGCGCAGGTCGAGCCACCCGAAGTCGGCGAGGTTGCTCGTCGGCACCGCCCCCGCCGGGAGAGCGGAGTCGACGACCCCGCTGACCCGCGCGTCGGCCGGCCGCGGCGCCTTCAGCACGTCGGCGACCGCGGCCTCGGCGGCCCGCTGGTCGGCGTCGTCGTCGGCGGCCCGGCCGGGAGCCGTCGCCAGGTTCACCGCCATCGTCACCCCGACCAGCACGAGCGCCGCCGGGCCCGCCCACCGGGCCAAGAGCCCGACCGCGGTGCCGACCGCCAGGAACGCCAGCGGGAGGAACGGGACCACGAACACGACGCGGTTCAGGTGGTCGTGAACGCACATGTGGTTGACCGCGAGCACCTGCCACGACACGCCCGCCGCGAGCCCGAGCACCACGGCCCCCGCCAGCCCCACCGCGGCCCGCGGGAGCCGGGCGCGGGCCAGCCCCGCGGCCGCGGCCAGGGCCAGCGCCGCCCCCGCGACCCACTTCAGCGGTACGTCGGCCCGCACCCGGCCGAACCCGCCGGCCACGCTCACCGCCGGCTGCTCGAAGAAGCCCCAGAAGCAGCGGGCCGCGACGCGGACCCGCGAGCCGCTCGCCCCCGCCTCCGCCGTCGGGTCGGCGACGGTGCGGGCCGTCGCCCGGTCGCGGATCGCCGCCACGCCGTCGGTCCCCATTACGAACTGGTGCTGGGCGACGTGGAGCCCGAGCGCCCCGGCGAAGCCGGCCAGCCCCGCGACCGTCACGACGACCGCCGTCGCGACCCGCCGGCCGAGCGGCGCCGCCGCCCGGTGGAGGTGGAACCACGCGGCCGCGACGGGGGCGAGGACGACGGTCGTGACGTACTCGTACCCGCACAGGCACTTCGCCAGCACGGCCAGCGCGACGGCCGCGGCGAGGAGGGCGCACCGGCCGCGGCCCGCGGCCCGCGGCGCGAGGCACCAGACGAGCGCGAACGGCAGGAGCATCAGCCCCAGTGCCCAGTACAGCGACGGGGCGACCGGGAGGAATGCCGGCGACGCCGCCGCGAGGGCGCACCCGATGTCGCCGGCGGGCGGCCCGAGCCACCGCTGCCCGCCGACGAGGACCGCCGCCACGACCGCCGCCGCGGCCAGCGCCATCGCCGCCGCCGCCGCGGGCACGACCCACTCGGGCGGCAGCGGCACCGCGGCAACGACGATTCCGGTCAGGCCGACCTGCGACGTGTACGGCTGCCAGTGGTCGCCGGGGCCGACCAGAATGAGGGGGTGAAGCGCCGGCAAGTCCGGCCGCGCGACGCGGGCGGCGACGAGGTTCGCCTCCGACCCGAGGGCGCCGGCGCGGACCCCGTCGCGCGACCAGCCGATGCGGTCGGGGAGGCCGAGGAGGTTGTGGTTCCAGCTGACGTACAGGAGCGCCGCGTAAACCCCGAGCCGCACGGCGGTCGCTCGGCGGGACGGGGGCTGCGGCGGCAACGTTCGCTCCGGGTCTGAGGCACCCGGCCCCGTACCCCGGGCGAGATTCCGGTGTCAACCCCACTGAAAACCTGTTGACGAGCCGACGACGGAGAGGTAACCATAAGAAGTTAAGGATTCCTTCCCGGATTCCGGCGTTGCCGGCGTCCGCACCCCGACCCGCAAGGAGACACGGCCATCCCACCGTTCGACCGCAACGCACCCCCCCGGGGCCCGGCCGGCCCTCGGATGAACGACCAGATCCGCATCAGCCCCATCCGCCTCATCGGCGCCGAAGGCGAGCAGCACGGCATCGTCCCGACCCAGCAGGCCCAGGAGATGGCCCGCGAGCTCGGCATGGACCTCGTCGAGGTGGCGGACAAGGAACGCCCGCCGGTCTGCAAGATCATGGACTACGGGAAGTTCAAGTACGACCAGTCCAAGAAGAGCCACCAGAAGACGCACCAGCAGAAGCTGAAGGAGATCCGCGTCCGCCCGAAGACCGGCGAGCACGACATCCACACCAAGGTGGTCCAGGCCCGGCAGTTCCTGGAGGAGAACGACAAGGTGCAGGTGAACGTGCTGTTCCGCGGCCGCGAGATGCAGCACATCGAGGAGGGGCAGCGGGTGATGAACGAGGTGCTCACCGCCCTCGTGGACATCTGCAAGGTCGAGTCCCCGGCCCGGATGGAGGGGAAGCGGATGGTGGCCCTGCTGGCGCCGAAGCCGATCCTGAGCAAGTCCGGCAAGCCGAAGCCCCCGGGGTCCACCCCGGCGAAGCCCAAGCCCGTGGTGCCCAAGGTCGTCGTGCCCAAGCCCGCCGCCGCCCCGGCAACGGGTGCGGACGGTGCGCCGCTCCCCGCGCCAGCCCCACCCGCAGACGGTGCACCGGCAGCGCCCGCCGTGGCCGCCGCTCCTGCGAAGCCGGCCGCGACCCCCACGGCGGCAGTCGCCGAGAAGCCGAAGGCGTAGCCGCCCGCGGGCCGGCGCCCTAGAACTGCCTTCACGACCGAACGCCGCTCGGAACCCGGGCCACCCGCCCGGGTTCCGGGCGTTTCGCGTTCCACCCCCGGCGACGGGGGACACACAAGGTGACGGGGCGGCCCATAAGTCGGGGCCGGAGTCGGTGGGAGTCTTCGGGAGTCGATGGGAGTATGGAGTAGAACCGGGTTCTAACTCCTCCACTCCCATCGACTCCCGAAGACTCCCACCGACTCCGGCCCCGCCCCCCCGCACGGACCGGAGCGCCACAATGGCCACGAAGAACAAGACGAACCGTAGCGTCAAGAAACGGATCAAGGTGACGGGTGGCGGGAAGCTGAAGTACGCCAAGGTCGGCCGGCGGCACTTGAACGCCCACATGACGACCAAGCGGAAGCGCGGGCTCCGCAAGGCCGGGATCATCCAGGGCCGCCCGAGCGTGCTGAAGAAGTACAAGCTGGCCCTCGGGATCAGCTAACCCCCACACCCCACACACCACCGGGGGATAACCAGGCCCCCCGTTTCGAGGAGACGCCATGGTCCGCGCCCGCAGTAAAGCCCCCACCGCGCGCCGCAAGAAGCGCACCCGGAAACTCACGAAGGGCTTCCGCCTCGCCCGCCACAACCTGTACCGGCAGGCGATCGTCACCCTGATCCGCGCCCGCGCGTTCTCGTACCGCGACCGCAAGGTCAAGAAGCGCGACTTCCGCCGGCTGTGGATCATCCGCATCAACGCCGCCTGCCGGATGCGCGGGCTCCGCTACAGCGAGTTCATCCACGGCCTGCAGCTGGCGATGGTGGCGCTCGACCGCAAGTCGCTGTCCGAGATCGCCATCCACGACCCGGCCACGTTCGACCAGCTGGTGAACATCGCCCGCGAGAAGCTGCCGAAGCCGCAGGCTGCCGCCGCGAAGGCGTAAGAAATGTCGCTCCGAACTCCGGGGACGACCCCGGAGCGTCGCACCTCCGAAGCCCACCCGGCGCGCCGGGTGGGCTTCCGGCGTTTACCCCGGCCGCCGCAGCAGCATCCCGCCGAGCAGGTACACCACCGCGCCCATCACCAGCGCGAACCCCACCGCCGTAACCGCTTCCATCGCAGACCCTCCGCGGGGAATTGCAGCCGAACGCCTCGATTATGAACAACTGGATCGAAATGTCCACATTAAATCGGACTCGCGCATCCGCTTTCCCCGCGGCGAGAATCCGCGGCCCGGCCGTCCCACTTCTGGTAGACAGGGGTACGCGGGGCGGTCGTGCCGGTCGTAGCGGTCGGGATTGACCCCCATTTTGCCCCTACTTACAGTGAACACTTGATTCCCGCGCCGCCGCGCGGCACCGGCACGAAGGAAGCCCCGATGGCGACGCAGCCCGCGACCCTGGAAACGAGCTTCCTCGAAAAGATCGGGGAGAAGTTCACCAGCCTGACGGAAGGCGTCGTCGGCGCCATCACCCGCCTCATCGGCGGGTCGTCCAGCGAGCGCGTCACCAAGTCGCTCGGCTACTACCGCCCCAAGCACGCCGAGTCGCACACCGTCACCGCCGGGTCGGTGCTCGCCCGCACCAACGCCCTCGAAGACGAGATGAAGGCGCTCTCGGACGACGAGCTCCGCGGGCTGTCCGACAAGTACCGCCAGCGGCTCAAGGACGGGGCCACGCTCGACGACCTGCTGCCCGAGGCGTTCGCCGCCTGCCGCGAGTCCGCCCGCCGTACGAAGGGGATGCGCCACTACGACGTGCAGATCGTCGGCGGGGCCGTCCTCCACGGGTACAAGACCGGCCTCGGCGCCATCGCCGAGATGATCACCGGCGAGGGCAAGACCCTCGTCGCCACCCTGGCGGTGTACCTGAACGCGCTGGAGGCGAAGGGCGTCCACGTCATCACCGTCAACGACTACCTGGCCCGCCGCGACTGCGAGTGGATGCTGCCCATCTACAACGCCCTCGGCGTGAGCGCCGCGTACATCCAGTCGGACATGGACCCGGAGCCGCGCCGCCACGCCTACGAGTGCGACATCACCTACGGCACCGCGTCCGAGTTCGGGTTCGACTACCTCCGCGACAACATGAAGCTGGCCCGCCACGACGACCCGGGCTTCCACCCGCACTACCGCCAGGTGCAGCGGACGCCGCTCAACTACGCCGTCATCGACGAGGTGGACAACATCCTCATCGACGAGGCCCGCACGCCGCTCATCATCAGCGGCCCGGCCTTCTCCGACGCCAAGCGGTTCGCCGAGGCCGACAAGGTCGCCCGCGCCCTCACCGAGCTGGAGCGGAAGGCCCGCGCCGAGCTGAAGGACGCCGGCACCGTCGCCGTGACCGGCACCGAGGGCGACGGCCTGCCGCTGCTGTCGCCGGTGGACCCGGCGAAGGTGGACCCGGCGAACCCGCCGCCGAAGGGCGTGTACTTCGAGATCAAGGAGAAGGAGAAGACCTGCCACCTGACCGACGCCGGCGTCCGCGAGGCGGAGCGGCTGGCGGGCGTCGAGAGCTTCTACACGGCCGGCAACATGGACTGGCCGCACATGATGGACAACGCGCTGAAGGCGCACCACCTGTACAAGCTCGACCGCGACTACATGATCGCGCCCGACCCCCGCGAGGACAACCAGCTCGGCATCATCATCATCGACCAGAACACCGGCCGGGCCATGTTCGGCCGGCAGTGGAGCGACGGGCTCCACCAGGCGGTGGAGGCGAAGCACCAGAAGGACGGCGTGCAGATCAAGCAGGAGACGCAGACGCTCGCCACCGTCACCCTGCAGAACTACTTCCGCCTGTACAAGAAGCTCGGCGGCATGACCGGCACGGCCATGACCGAGGCCAACGAGTTCTGGAAGATCTACAAGCTCGACGTGGTCGCCGTGCCGACCAACAAGCCGCTGCGGCGCATCAACTCGAAGGACATGGTGTACCGCACCGACGGCGAGAAGTGGAACGCCGTCGTCGCCGAGATCGAGGAGGTCCACAAGAGCAAGCGGCCGATCCTCATCGGCACCACCGACGTGGCCAAGAGCGAGAAGCTGTCCGCCATGCTGAAGCGGCGCGGCATCAAGCACGAGCTGCTGAACGCCAAGCCCGAGAACGTGGCCCGCGAGGCCGAGATCGTGGCCCAGGCCGGCCGGCTCGGCGGCGTCACCATCAGCACGAACATGGCCGGCCGCGGCACCGACATCATCCTCGGCGGCAACCCCGAGACGCTGGCGTGGGCGCGGCTGAAGCAGCTGAAGAACGAGGACGGCCGGCCCAAGTACCCCACGCGGCTCGAAATCCCCAACGACGTGTGGACGGCGACCGTCGCGGAGATCGAGGCGAAGGAGAAGATGAAGGAGGAGGGCCGCAAGGTCGCCGAGATGGGCGGGCTGCACATCGTCGGCACCGAGCGGCACGAGAGCCGCCGCATCGACAACCAGCTCCGCGGCCGCGCCGGCCGGCAGGGCGACCCGGGGTCGAGCCGGTTCTACCTGTCGCTGCAAGACGACCTGATGCGGATGTTCGCCGGCGAGTGGGTGAGCAGCGTGCTGACGCGCCTCGGCATGCAGGAGGGCGAGGCGATCGAGAGCGGCATGGTCACCCGCCGCATCGAGAAGGCGCAGAAGAAAGTCGAGGAGTACCACTTCGACCAGCGGAAGAACCTCCTCGAGTACGACGAGGTGATGGACTACCAGCGGAAGCGCGTGTACGGAGGCCGGCAGGAAATCCTCGACGGCAAGAACCCCCGCGCGCTGATCCTGGAAATGATCGACGAGCAGGTGAAGGCCGCGGTGACGCGGTTCCTCGCCGACGACTACGGGGCCGCCAGCTTCGCCGAGTTCGCGTCGAACCGCCTGGCCGTGGAGTTCGAGGCCCGCGACTTCCGCGGCGCCAGCTTCGAGGACGCCAAGACGGTGGCGCTGGACAAGGCGCTCGCCGCGGTGCCGACGATCGTCCAGGAGCTGATGGAGGAAAACTTCAACCCCGACGAGGAAGCGAAAGACTGGAAGTGGAACGAGATGGTGCGGGCGCTCGGGGCGCGGTTCGGCATCAAGACGTCGGAGAAGGACCTGAAGAAGATTCCGCCCGACGAGATGACCGAGAAGTTCGTCGGCCAGGGGCAGGCGATGGTCCGCGCCATCGACCTGTCCGAGGGGGGCCGGTTCCTGACGCGGGCGTACGGCGCCGAGTCGCTGTCGGACTGGGCGCGGCAGAAGTTCGCCGTCAAGCTGTCCGTCGAGGACATCGCCGCGAAGAGCGAGCCCGAGCTGGTGCCGTTCCTGGCGGCGGCCGTGCGCGAGGCGTACCGCAAGAAGGACCGCGAGTTCCCGGTGCAGGTGGCGATGCAGCACCACATGGCCGACAAGCCGCACGCCGGCGGCCAGAAGTACGACCGCGACGGGCTGTTCAACTGGGCGCACGGCCGGCTCGGCGTGGCGCTGGCGTCGATGGACGGCAAGACCGACATCTCCCAGGGCGACGCCGGCTTCTTCGCCGTGGCCCGCGCCGCGATCGAGGCCGAGGGCTTCACCGAGGAGTTCGCCCGCACCGAGCCCCGCAGCAAGCTGCGCGAGAAGCTGCTGGCGATGGCCGCGAAGGCGATGCCGGCCGCCGACCTGCCCGAGATCGACGCCCGCCTCGACGACGCCTTCAGCGGCGCGAAGGTGGCCGAGGCCGACGACGCGAAGGAGCTGGCCGACTGGGCGCGGACAGAGTTGGGCCTGGTGGTGGACCCGGCAGCGGTGACGGGCCAGACCCGTGACGCGGCCCGGCAGACGCTGCTGAACGCCTACGACGCGAAGTACCGCCCCGAGATGCACTCGGTGGAGCGCGGCCTGGTGCTGGAGCAGCTGGACAGCGCGTGGAAGAGCCACCTGCTGACGATGGACAGCCTGCGGAGCGGCGTGGGCCTGCGCGGGTACGCCCAGGAAGACCCGAAGATCGTGTACAAGCGCGAGGGCATGCGCGAGTTCGACACGATGTGGGCGGGCGTGCGCGACCGGGTGACGGAGTCGGTGTTCCGCATGGAGGAGATGGGCGACGAGGAGGCGCAGATGGCGTTGTGGGCCGGCGCCCGCGCGACGCAGTCGGCGGCCATCTCGGCGGCGCAGTCGCGGGCGGCGGAGGCCGACGCGCAGGGCCAGAGCACGAGCACCGGCGGCGAGGGGAAGAAGGCGGAGCCGATCCGGAACATCGGCGCGAAGGTGGGCCGCAACGACGCCTGCCCGTGCGGCAGCGGCAAGAAGTACAAGAACTGCCACATGAAGCTGGAGGCGCGGAAGTAGGGTCGAACACCCCGGCGAGCCGAGGGCCGTCAGGCCCCGGGTGGTACGCACGTCGAATCACGTCGGATGTGACCTGATGTGCGTACCACCCGGGGCCTGACGGCCCTCGGCTCGCCGGGCCGTCCCGAACCCCGCCATCCCGTATCGCGTCCCGTATCATGACCCGCGTACCGGCCGGGGTGTTTCGCCCCGGCTGCTCTCTTTCACCCGCGGTGCCCAGGCCAAGGGTTCCGCCGGAGGCGCCGACGTGCCGACCCGCATCGACATGGCGAAGTTCGCCAAGTTCTGCAAGGACATGGGCTTCGTCTACCAGTCGTCCGAGATCTACGGCGGCATCAACGGCTTCTGGGACTACGGCCCCCTCGGCGTCGAGCTGAAGCGGAACATCAAGGAGGCGTGGTGGCAGGACATGGTCCGCAACCCGCCGCCCGGCCCGTCGGGTCAGGAGATCCGCATGGTCGGGCTCGACTGCTCGATCATCATGAACCCCAAGGTCTGGGTCGCCAGCGGCCATGTCGCCACCTTCGCCGACCCCACTCGCAAGTGCCCCGGGTGCGGCAAGTTCACCCGCGCTGACCAACTGTGGGCGATTCTCGCCGAGTCTGACTGGATGAACTCCTTACTTCAGGAGTTCGACCCGGTTACCGGGAAATACGACTCGCCGCGGCTGATGAAGTGGGCGAAGGGGAAGGGCCAGAAGCTCGCCCCGAACCTCGCGCTCGTGAAGAACCCCGAAGTCACTCTCTCGTTCTTGGCGACGCGCGTGAACGGTCAGCCCGAAGCGCCGCCGAGCCTTCAAGAGTTCACCCGGTACGTCGCCACCGAGCAACTCGAAGCGACCGGCCTCCAGGAGCCGTGCCCGGCGTGCGGCGCGCCGCTCGGCGAGGCCAAGCAGGTGTCGCTGATGTTCGAGTCGCACGCCGGGCTCGACAAGACCGAGGAGTCGAAGGTGTACCTCCGCCCCGAGACGGCGCAGGGCATCTTCGCCAACTACCGCAACGTCCTTGACAGCACCCGGCTCAAGTTGCCGTTCGGGATCGCCCAGGTCGGCAAGGCGTTCCGCAACGAGGTCACGCCGCGGAACTTCACCTTCCGCAGCCGCGAGTTCGAGCAGATGGAAATCGAGTTCTTCTGCCACCCGGCCGAGTCGCAGCAGTGGTACGAGTACTGGCGCGACCTGCGGAAGAAGTGGTACAGCACGCTCGGGATCCAGAGCGACAACCTCAAGCCGCGGGAGCAGGGGGCGGACGAGGTCGCGTTCTACTCGATCGGCACCACCGACATCGAGTACCTGTTCCCGTTCAGCGACGACCCGCAGGAGCTGGAGGGCGTCGCCCACCGCGGCGCCTACGACCTGGGCCAGCACGCCAAACACAGCGGGATGGCCGAGAAGTTCATGTACTTCGACGAGGAGCGGTGGAACGCCGATAGCGCCGGCCGCACCACCAACTCGTTCAAGGAGTGGATGAAGACCAACCCGCCGGCCGCGGACGTGGAGAAGTACCAGTTCACGCCGCACGTCATCGAGCCGAGCGCCGGGGCCGACCGGTTCACGCTGGCGGTGCTGTGCGAGGCGTACACCGAGGACAAGGTGCCGGACGCCAAGGGGAACGAGGAGACGCGCGTGGTGATGAAGTTCCACCCGCGGCTGGCGCCGATCAAGGCGGCGATCTTCCCGCTGGTTAACAAGGACGGCATGCCGGAGCGGGCGACGGCGCTGTACCGGGCGCTGAAGCCGCACTTCAACGTCTTCTACGACGACAAGGGCGCCGTCGGCCGCCGCTACCGCCGGCAGGACGAGGCCGGCACGCCGTTCTGCATCACCATCGACGGGCAGACCGCCGAGGACGATACGGTGACCATCCGCGACCGCGACACGCTGAAGCAGGAGCGGGTGAAGGTGGCCGACGTGCGCGGGGTGATCGAGAAGGCGCTGACGCCGGGCGTGTGACGCCGGCGGCTCGTGTCACAAGAGGGGCAGCGCCCGCCGCGGCCCGGCGGGGCGCTCGGCCTGGTTCAGAAAGACGTGCAGAGGGGCGTAGTTCCATCCGGTGCCGTGGGTGTCGGACAGTGCCTTCAACGCCGCGACGGCCTCCTCCGTGATGCGGTTCCCTTCTTCCTGATACCCCGGGTCGCAGAAGTAGACGCGGCAGCCGATCGGCCGCGCGTCGCGGGCCGTACACAGGTTGTTCACCTGGAACGGGCAGCCGTCGCGCGTCACAGGCGTGTCGTAGGGCGGCGCCCCTTCCAGCAGCAGTTCGGCCTCGAAGTGTGACAGGAACAGGGTGTGGCCGTACTCCGTGAACCGGCAGCAGCGGCCGGAGGCGTCGCAGCGCGGCCCCGCGGCGCGGACGGCGGCGTCCGCGGCGGCGTACACGTCCAACACGGCGCGTCGTAGGTCGGGTGTCACAGGATGAACTTGCTCAGGTCTTCGCTCTGCACGATGGGGCCGAGCCGCTCCTTCACGTACTTGGCGTCCACGACTACGCGCTTGTCCGGCAGGTCGGGGCCGGCGAAGCTCACGTCCTCGACCACCTTCTCCAGGATGGTGTGCAGCCGCCGGGCGCCGATGTTCTGCGCCGACCGGTTCACCTCGAACGCCGTGTCCGCCAGCGCCTCCACGCCGTCCGGCGTGAACGTCAGCTCCACGCCCTCCGTGCGGAGCAGTTCGGCGTATTGCTTCGTCAGCGCGTGCTTCGGCTCGGTCAGGATGCGAAGGAAGTCGGCGCGGGTCAGGTCGGTCAGCTCGACGCGGATCGGGAAGCGGCCCTGCAGCTCCGGCATCAGGTCCGCCGGCTTCGACACGTGGAACGCGCCGGCAGCGATGAACAGGACGTGGTCCGTCCGCACCGGGCCGTGCTTGGTGTTCACCGTGGTGCCCTCGACGACCGGCAGCAGGTCGCGCTGCACGCCCTGCCGCGACACGTCCGGCCCGTGGCCGCTCTGCGGGCCGCACACCTTGTCGAGCTCGTCCAGGAACACGATGCCGTGGTTCTCGACGCGGTCGATGGCCCGCTCGGTCACGGCCGCGCGGTCGATCAGCGCCTCGGTCTCGAGCTCGGTCAGCACCTTGCGGGCCTCGCGGATCGTCAGCGTCCGCGGCGTCGGGGTCTTGGGGATGATGCGGTCGAACATCCCCTGGAAGTCCACGTCCATGTTCTCCATGCCGAGGCCGGACAGGATTTGCACCGGGACGTGCTTCTGCTCGACGGTCAGCTCGACGGTGCGGTCCTCCAGCTCGCCGGCGGCGAGCTTGGCGCGGAACTTCTCGCGGGTGCGGCCGCGCTTCTCCTCGTCCTCGCGCTCCTGGTCCGGCTCCCACGGTCCGCCGGCCTTCGGCGGCGGCACCAGCAGGTCCAGCAGTCGCTCCGCGACGCGCTCCCGCGCCTTCTCGACCACCTCGGCGCGCATCTCCTGCTTGACGAGCCCGATGCCCGCCTCCGTCAGGTCGCGGACGATGCTCTCCACGTCGCGGCCGACGTAGCCGACCTCGGTGAACTTCGTCGCCTCGACCTTTACGAACGGCGCGCCGACGAGCTTGGCCAGCCGGCGGGCGATCTCGGTCTTGCCGACGCCGGTGGGGCCGATGAGGATTATGTTCTTCGGGGTGACGCTGGCCCGCAGGTCGGCCGGCAGTTGTTGGCGGCGCCACCGGTTGCGGATGGCGACGGCGACGGCCTTCTTGGCGGCGGCCTGGCCGACGATGTACTTGTCGAGCTCGGCGACGATCTGCCGCGGGGTCATGTCGGCCACGAGGGGTCTCTCAAGCAGGAATGGCCACAAAAAGGCGCGAAAGGACACAAAAAGAAAGCAAGACAGAGAACGGATCGAAGCTTGGCTCGGTCTTACTTTTTGTGTCTTTTCGTGCCTTTTTGTGGCCGTCGGCTTCGTCTTTAAATCTCAACCACGTCGATGCTGCGGTTGGTGTAGATGCAGATGTCGCCGGCGATCTCCAGCCCGTGACGGACGATCTCGGCCGGCTTCATCGTCGTGTGAGCCAAGAGTGCCCGAGCCGCGGCCAGGGCGTAGGGGCCGCCGCTGCCGATCGCCAGCACGTCGTCCGTCGGCTGGATGACGTCGCCGTTGCCGCTCAGCAGCAGCAGGTGCTCGCGGTCCAGCACGATCAACATCGCTTCGAGGCGGCGCAGCACGCGGTCGGTCCGCCACTCCTTCGCCAGCTCGGCGGCGGCGCGCGGCACCGACCCCTGGTGGTCGCGGAGCTTCGCCTCGAACCGCTCCAGCAGGCTGAACGCATCCGCCGCGGCGCCGGCGAACCCGGCCAGCACCTTGCCGTCGTAAAGGCGGCGAATCTTCTTGGCGTCGTTCTTCATCACGATGTTGCCGAGCGTGACCTGCCCGTCGCCGCCGATGGCGGCCCCGGCGGCGGTGCGGACTGCGAGAATCGTGGTGGCGCGGATGCGGGGCACGGGCAAGGTTCCTGGGGCGGCGGCGAACACGGGTATGATACCCCCGCGGCACGGTTGCTGCGTAAAATACGGACGCCCACGGAGACACCAGTTATGCCGCGCACCCTGGCCCTGCTCGCCGCCCTCGTCGTCGGGGCGACCGCCGGTCGCGCCGGTGCACAACCGCCGGCCACGCAGCCCGGTCAGCTCGACGTGTTCGACGAGGCGAAGCTGTTCTCGCCGGCGGGGATCGACAAAGCCAAGGAGGCGTTCCGCAAGACCGAGTATCACCACGGCCTCGCCGTGACGGTGGACACCGTGACGGCGCCGCCGACCGGCAAGCGGGTCGAGGCCGAGGCGGCGCACCGCGACGCGGCGAAGTGGAGGGCCTTCATGACCGCGTGGGCGCGCGACACCGCCAAGGCCGACCGGGCGAAAGGCGTTTACGTGCTTGTAACCCTCCAGCCGGTCGGCGGCATCGCCGTGCTCGCCGACGCGCAGACGACCCGCCGCGGGTTCAGCGCCGACGACGACCGCAAGGTGCGCGAGATTTTCGCGGCCGCGTTCAAGGAGGCGAACGGCGAGCCGGACGAGACGAAGAAGCAGGCGATCCGCTCGGCGGCGCTACTGAAGGCTGTCGAATACGTCGCCGCAGACCTGAAGGACACCCGTGTTGCTGACGCCGGCGGAGAGGAGCGGCACGAGCGCGGCCCGGCGCAATCGAACGCCCCGCCGCGGTCGCCGGTCATGGGCTACGTGTGCCTGGGGGTGTGCGCGCTGGCGGGCGTGTGGCTGATGATCGCTCTGGTGCGGGCGTTCAGCGGCGGTGGCGGCGGCGGGATGGGTGGCGGCGGCGGGGGCTTCTTCCCGAGCTTGCTCGGCGGCCTGTTCGGCGCGGCCGCGGGGATGTGGATGTACAGCCACTTCTTCGGCGGCGGCGGGGGCATGTTCGGCGGCGGGTCGGACGCGTACGCCGGGGACGCGGGCGGCGGGGCCGACGCCGGCGGCGACACGGGCGCCGGCGACTGGGGCGGCGGCTCGGCCGACGCGGGCGGGTTCGACGGCGGCGGTGGGGACTTCGGCGGGGGCGGTGATTTCGGCGGCGACTTCTAACGCCCCTCGCCCGCGGCGCGGCGGTGCTCGGCGGCGCGGGCGGCGTCGCCCTTGCGGGCGTACAGCTCCGCGAGCGCCGCGTGCGCCGGGCGGTGGCCGGGGTCCAACTGCACGGCGCTCGCCAGCCACTGCGCCGCCACGTCCGGGTGGCTCGCGGTCAGCAGCACGCCCATCTCGTAGTGCAGCGCCGGGTCGAGCGGCTGTTCGGCGAGCTTCCGGCTGCGCAGCTCGCCGAGCCGCTCCAGCCGGTCGCGCACGCCCTCGGCGCGGGCCAACTCGACTTTCGCCTCGGCGGTCTTGCCGCGCTGCCGCAGCGCCTCCGAGTACGACCACGCCGCCTGATAGTCGTCCGGGGCGGCGGCCGCGGCGCGGCGCAGAAACTCCTCCGCGCCGGCCAGGTCGGGCGGCTCGCCGGTCAGCGCCACCTGCCCGCGCGCCCGCAGGCACAGGGCGTGGTCGGGGTGCGCGGCCAGGGCGGCGTCCAGCAGTCGGCGGGCGTCGGCGCCGCGCTTCGTCATCACGTAGCAGCGCGCCAGCCGGGCCGCGACATCGGGGTCACCCGGGGCACCCTTCGCGTACGCCTCCAGGTGCCCCGCGGCCTCGTCGTAGCCGCCCAGGTCGATGAGCGAACCGGCCAGCCGCCAGCGGGTGTCGCGGCGGGTCGGGTCGAGCTCCAGAGCGCGGCGGTAGTCCTCGGTGCCGCGGACGACGCCCTTGCCGGTGACGTACACCTGCCCGCGCAGCTCGAGCGCCCGGACGTTGTCGGGGTCGCGCTGCAGCCAGTGGTTCGCGACCGCCATCGCGTCGAGGGTGCGGTACACGCGGAGGTAGCCCTGCGTGAGCGCCTCCCACACCAGCGGCCCGGCCGAGGCGGCGGCGTCGGCCCGCTTTTGCAAGTACGGCTCGACCTCGCGGACGTTGCCGGCCGCGGCCTGGCCGAGTGCCCACTCGAAGGCGGTGTCGTCGGTCGCGCCGGTGAGGCGCTGGCAGTCGCGGAGCGAACGCCCGGCGGCGTCGGCGTCGCCGGCCTGGCGGGCGGCGCGTGCAGAGAGCAGATGTACCTCGGGGCTGCGCCACCAGACGCGGGCGCAGGCGGCGAGCGCGGTGCGGGCCTCGTCCGGGTGGTACGCGCCGAGTGCGGCCCGGGCGGTGCGCAGTTGGTGCCACGCCCACAGCTGCGGGGCGCCGACCGCGAGCGCGATCACGGCGACTGCGGCGAGCACGCGGCGGCGGGTGACGAACCGGCGGGGCATGACGCGCCTCGGGTGACTCAACTCACGACTTCGGCCGCGCCGCCCGCTGGGCCAGTGCCCGGTGCCGCGCCGACAGGGCCGGGTTGCCCAGCTCGTGGTGCAGCGCCGCCAGCACGCGGTGCGTCGGGGCGTGGTCGGGGTCGGCCCGCAGTGCCGCCTCGAACCACCGCAGCGCCTCGCCGACCTGACCGGCCCGCAGGGCGATCTGCGCGATCTCGTGCGGCACCGCCGGGTCGTCGGGCCGCGCCTGCAAGGGCCCCTCGATCAGCGCCGTCACCCGCTCGCCGTCGGCCCGCATCTGGTCGACCTCGGCCTGCCGCCGGGCCGCGTCCTCCCGCCGGCCCGCCCGCGCCAGGACCAGCGCCAGCTGCGCCCGCGCCGCCAGGTCGCCGGGGCTCAGCTCCACCGCCCGCTCCAGGTCGCGGGCGGCCGCGGCCTCGTCGCCGTCGAGCAGGGCGAAGCCGCCGCGCTCGGCCAGCGCCGGCGGGTAGTCCGGGTGGGCCGCCAGGCACGCGGCGATCGCCGCCCGGCTCTCGGCGGTGCGGCCCTCCAGCGCCAGCGCCCGCGCCCACTGCACGCCGACCTCGGGGTGGTCCGGCAGCCGGCCGCGCAGCACCTCCAGGTGGGCCAGCGCCTCCGCCCCGAAGCGGTTCGTCAGCAGGAGCGTCGTCAGCCGCAGCCGGGCCTCGTCGTGCTCGGGGTCGAGCTCGACGACGCGGCGGTACGCCCGCGCCGCGGCCTCGGGGTTCTGCCGCTGTTCCTCCAACTTCCCGCGCAGCAGCACGGCGATGGGGTCGTCGGCGTCGGCGGCCAGCCAGCCGGCCAGTACGGCGTCGGCCTCGGCCCAGCGGAAGCGGTAGACGAGCCCGGCGACGAGCGCCTCCCGCGCCAGCCGCGCCTCGGCGCCGCCGGCCACGACCCGCGCCAGCAGCGGTACGGCGGCCGCCTCGATGTCGCCGCGGGTGGCGCGGAGCAGCAGGCGCTCCAGCACCAGCGAGTCGTCCTCGCCGAAGCGCTCGGTGTGGCGGTTCAGCGCGGCCTCGGCGTCGTCCCAGGCGCCGGTGCGGCGGGCGACGCGGGCCGACAGGATCAGCAACTCGCGGTGCGGGACGGCCAGCGAATGACAGGCGTCGAGGTGGCGGCGGGCGGTGCCGTTGTGGCCGCGCTCGACCTCGCGGCGGGCGGCGCGGAGGTGGTACTCGAACCAGCCCCAGGTACCGCCGGCGGTCAGAGCGACGACCGCGAACACGCCGCCGGCCAGCAGCAGCGGCCGCCGGCGGGCGAACCGCAGCGGGGCGGTGAGGCGGGACAGAACCCGGCCGGACGGCCGCGCCGGCTCGGGAACGGCGGTCATTTCAGGTTGATGGGGAACGTATCGTCGCCGCCCTTGAACGTGTACGTCAGGTCGGTGGTGTCGGCGGACTGGTACTTCTTCGGCAGTTCGACGTAGTTCTTGCCGCTGGCCAGGTCCTTCATCGCGTTCGGGTTGCTCGGCGTGTAGCCCTCGGGGATGTTGGCCCCCGGCGGCGGGGTGAACTTGGCCCCCGGCGGCACGACTACCGTGGGCGTCACCTTGGCGCCGGCCCCGCGGTCCGGGGACCTAAGCGAGGAGTTGTCGACGGTCACCTTGTAGGTGCCGCCGCGGATGTTCGGCACCTTGTACGTGCCCTCGGGCGTGATGGTGGCGGCGAAGCTCTCGCCGCCCTCGGTGCTGACGAAGGCGACGCCGCCGCCCTTCAGCGCCTTGCTGTCGTACGTGACCGTACCGGAGACGCTGCCGACGGGCCGGCCGCACCCGGCGACGGCGAGTGCCGCGGCGAACAGGAGGGCCGCCCCCCGAACGGGGGCGGCGGAGCGGTGAGACATGGGAGAGCCTTCTGTGAGTCCCTGGCGGGCGGACCGGGTTACCAGTTCAGTTGGTCGCCGGCGGACGGCGTCATGGCGGCCCACCACGCGCTCGGGGCGACGCTCGCCGACACGGTGCGGACGCTGCCATCGCCGAGGGCGGCCAGGATCGAGCCGACGTGGTCGGAACTGGCCCGGTTGCCGTCGGCCGGCGACGGGTACTGGCCCCCCGCGTTCACCTGGAACATGGCCGCGTTCCCGGTCGGCTGGCCGCAGTCGCCGCTGGAGATGATCGGCCCCCAGTCCGGCCAGAAGTTGTCGTTGTAGTTGTTGCAGCACCCGGTGCAGTTGAACGTCCGCGACAGCTTCTCGGTGTAGAAGATGGTGTTCGAGAGGCCGTCCTGGATGCCGGACGGGAACGGCGTGGTGCCGATGCCGCCCCACTGGTAGTTGTGGCGGAAGACCTGCCCGTTCACCCCGTAGCTGGTGCGGCCCCGGCCGTCGTTGTTCGCGGACAGCGTGTGGTCGGACGGGCACGCCAACACCCGCAGCGCGGCGTTCTGCACCCCCGCGGTCCACTGCGAGTACGTCGGATTGTTCCCGTTGCGGCCGTCCGGGTCGGGCTGGACCCGGCTGGAGTCGTACAGGCCCTTCTGCTCCAGGTACGGCAGGATGTGGAGGAAGATGCCGCCGTTGGAGTTCAGCGGGGTCGGGTCGCCTTTGCTGGAGTACAGCCCGATCGACGGCGGCAGCCGGCCGCCGTTCGTGTCCGCGCAGTGGGCGGTGCCCAGCGCCAGCTGCTTGAGGTTGTTCGTGCAGCTGCTCCGGGCGGCGGCCTCACGGACCTTCTGAACGGCCGGCAGCAGGAGCCCGATCAGGATGGCGATGATGGCGATGACGACCAGCAACTCGATCAGCGTGAACGCACGCCGACGGAGTGCGGAGGGAGAGTGAGACATCGAACCACCCCCGGACGGAGAAAGACGTGGGCAGGCTCGGCGCGGGCCGGCGGGGATGACGCGAGTCGTTCCCCTACCCAACGACCGTACCCGTGGCTCTTATTGTCGTCAAGAATATTCTCATTTTTTGGCCGTCCGCTTCCGCAATCACCGGGGTGATCGTTCGGGGGTTGGTCGGAACTCCTTTACCGGCAAGCCCGCAGGAAGGCCACCAGGTCGGCCAGCTCCTGGCGTGTCAACTGCTGGTCGAGGCCCGCCGGCATCACCGACACCGTCCCCGGGGCGACCGCCTCGACGTCCGCCCGCGGCACCCGCTCGGTGCGATCGGCCGCCACCGCCACCGCCACCTCGTCGGCCGTGTCGGCCGCCAGCAGGCCGTTGAGCACGCGGCCGTCCGTCGTCGTCACCCGCACCGGCTCGTAGCTGCGGACGAAGCTGGCGCTCGGGAAGACGATCGCCTCCAGCAGGTCGCGCGGGGTGCGGGTGCCGCCGACGCGTGTCAGGTCGGGGCCGACCAGCCCGCCGACGTAGCCGATCTTGTGGCACGCGGCGCACTGCCCCTTCGCCCCGTTGAACACCGCCTGCCCGCGCCGCACGTCGCCCTCCGGCAGTTCCTTCAGCAGCGCCTCCAGGCGGGCCACCTCGTCGCCCCGTGCCTCGGCGAGCAGCGCGTACAGGCGGTCGGCCGCGGCCCGCACCGGCGGCGGGTACTTGTCGAGCGTCGGCTTCACCTGCTCGGCGCGAATCACGGGGCGAACCGCAGGCTCGGACAGCGCGGCGACGAACGCCAGGCCGACCTTCGCGTCGGTCGAGCGGTCGAACGCGGGGAGCACGCGGCCGACCTCGGCGGGCGGCATCGTCTTGAGCGCGCCAGCGAGGAGGACGAGCGACTCGGTTGGCAGCGGCGCGCGCGAGAGCAGGTCCGCGGCGGCGGCGCGGGCGGGGCCGAACCGGTCGCGGTGCAGTTGGTCGATGGCGGCGAGCGCCTGGTCAGCGGTGAGCCGCGCGCCGAGCGGCGTGGCAGCGCGGATGACCATGTCGATCTCCGGCGGCGTCGGCACCTTGTTGCGGAGGCGGTAGCGCCACACCTCCTCGGTCAGCAGCGCGTCGACTTCGGCCGTGGGCGGCGCCGCCCGCAGCACCGCGGCCGCGTCGCGGACGACCTCGGTGTCGGCGGAGAACAGGGCCAGCTGCACGCCCTCGCGCCACTCCGGCGGGAACGTTTTCAGCCCCGCCCGCGCCATGCCGCGCAGGAGCGGCCGCTGCACGGCCGGCGCGGCCGCCTTCGCCAGCGCGTCGCCGAGCACCCGGCGGACCGGTTCGCCCTTGAGGAACGGCACGGCGCGGTTCACGAGTGAGTCCTGCTCGGGCGGCGTCAGCTTCTCGATGCTGCCGAGGCGCTCGCGGAAGTGGCCGGCGAGGCGGTCACCCCACTCGGGGTGCCGGCCGGCGATCCACCACGCGGTTTCGACCAGCGCCGCGTCCGTGCCGTCGAGCTCGCGCAGCACCGCGGCCGGGTCGAGCTTGCCGTCGGGCCGCTGGTCGAGCGCCGTGAGCACAGCCCGGCGGACGCGTGGCGACGGGTGCACGAGCCCCTTCGCCACGTGGTCGCGCTCGACGCCCTCGATCAGGAGGAGCGTGAGGGCGTGGTCGAGCGGGCGGTCGTTTGTCTCGACGGCGAGCGCGGCGAAGACCCGTTCGGCCTCGGCCGAGTGCCTGCCGTGGAACGTCAGGCACTCGGCCGCGACACGGCGGACTCGCGGCGACGGGTCGGCCAGCCGCTCGGCCGCGACGCCCTGGCCGTACCCGCCCTCGACGTGGTCGGTGCCGATCATGTGGAGGGCGATGAGCCGCACGTCCTCGTCGGGGCTGTCGGCGAGTCCGGCGATGAACCGCTGCGCCCCGGAGCGCCCCTCGCGGGCGGCGAGCCAGGCCGCCCGCAGCCGCCCGGCCCGGGTGCCGTCGGTGGTGAGGGCGGCTGCGGCCACGCCAACCTCGCGCCCCCGCCGCTCCGCCTCCACGACCACGCGCCCGGCCACCGCCGGCCGCGGGTCGTGGAGCAGTTGCCCGAGCGCCGCGGCGTCCCGCTTCGCCCAGTCGATCTTGAGGCCGCGAGGGTCGTCGACCTGGTGCGCGCCGGACTTGCGGACGCGGTAGATCGCGCCGGTCACGTCCGGCTTCACCAGCTGCGAGGTCGGGCAGCAGAGCTTGTACCAGCCGCCGGTGTCGATGACCAGCAGCGACCCGTCGGCGTCCTCGATCACGTCCGTCGGGTGGAAGTCGTGGTTGTCGGAGGCGAGGAAGTCGCTGTCGGTGGTGGTGTACGTCGAGCCGGCGGGTACGAGGATGTGGCGGCTCACCTTGCGGAGGTTGAACTGGCAGCAGAACAGGTTGTTCGCGTACGCCGGGCCGAACTGGTCGCTCTCGTAGCGGTGGAGGCCGCACGGCGCCGCCGGGCCGAGGTGCGTCATCGGCGGCATCAGCTCGGGGTGCGTGCGGACGTGGCCGTCGAGCACGTCGTGCGGCTTCCCGTACAGCGCCCCGGGCACGGCGTGGATCAGCCCGTCGCGCTTGCCGTCGCGCGGGTGCTGGAGGAACGTACAGCTGAAGACGCGGTCGCCGGTCGGGGTGAAGACGAGATCGACGGGATTGTCCATGCCGCCGGTCATGACTGGCTGGATGTCGGTGCCGTCCGGGCGGGCGCGGAAGACGTGGCTGGCGCGGGTGACGAACGGCCGCTTCTCGTCGCCCACGCGGAGGGTGTACTCCTGCTTGGCGAACGCCCCCTTGCACCAGTAGACCCAGCCGTCCGGCCCCAGGCACGGGCCGTGCAGGTCGTTCGCGCAGCCGGTGAGCGTCTTGCCGTCGAACCAGACCTCCTCCTTGTCGGCGCGGCCGTCGTCGTTCGTGTCGGTGAACTTCAGGATGTGCGGCGGCGCTGCGACGTACAGCGAGCCGGTCAGCCACATCGCACCCTGCGGCAGCATCACGTTCGGCACGAATACGGTGCTCGACTCGTACTTGCCGTCGCCGTCCGAGTCGGTGAGGCGAAGCACGCGGTGCGGCTTCTTGGCGAGCTGGTCCTGCACCTTCTCGTTGGAGCCTGACGAGTCGGTGACGTACAGGCGGCCGCGCTCGTCGAACGCAGCGGCGATGGGCCGCGGCACCACGTCGGCGCCGGCGGCGAGTTCGATGGTGAACCCGACCGGCAGGGTGAACGTGTGGCCGTTGAGTTGAACCTGCTGGAACCCCGCGGGTGTGGCGGGAGTGGCCGTGGGCGGCTGTCCGCCGGCGGGGCCGAACGGGAGGAACGCGAGCGGGAGCAGGAGCAGGGAGCGCGTCACGGCCGGCCCTCCGGGGGGTGCCGTGAGTATCGCCGGGGTGAGGCCTCGGGGCAATCCGCAGGGGCTGGATTCCGACCAGCCCCGCGTCACCCCGCCCTACGCGCTCGGCTCCTCCAGGTACGTATACCCCTCCAGCCCACTCTCGTAGAACCGCAGGAACTGCCGGCTCTCGGCCACCGTCAGCTTCCCCTGCCGCACTGCCCGCTCCACGTCCTTCCGCACCCGATCCGTCAGCTTCTCCGCACTGTACTGCACGTAGTTCAATACCTCCGTCACCGTGTCGCCCTTCACCACCGTCTCCACGTTCGGCGTGCCGTCGGCCTCCAGGCTCACGTGCACCGCGTTCGTGTCGCCGAACAGGTTGTGCAGGTCGCCGAGAATCTCCTGGTACGCCCCGAGCAAGAAGCCGCCGAGGTAGTACGGCTCGTCGCCGGTGTACGGGTGCAGCTCCAGCGTGCTCCGCACGTCGCGCAGGTCGATGAACTGGTCTACCTTGCCGTCCGAGTCGCAGGTGATGTCGCCGAGCACGCCGCGGCGCGTCGGGGCTTCGGTCAGCCGGTGGATCGGCATGATCGGGAACAGCTGGTCGATGGCCCACGAGTCCGGCATGCTCTGGAACACGCTGAAGTTGCAGAAGTACGTGTCGCTCAGCATGTTCTCCAGGCCGTTCAACTCGTCCGGCACGTAGTCCAGGTCGCGGGTGATGCGCATCACCTTGCGGCACAGCGCCCAGTACAGCCGCTCCGCCATCGCCCGCAGCTCCACGCTCAGGTAGCCGAGGTTGAACAGGTTCAGCGTCTCCTCCATCGACTGCACCGCGTCGTGGTAGCCCTCCAGGTAGTTCTTCTTGTTCAGCTCCTTGTGCGTCGTGAACAGGTCCACCAGCGGCTGCGGCGCGTCCTCGGGCAGCGCGTCGGGGGCGACGCACTTGTCGAAGTCGGACGTGCCGAGCACGTCGAACACGAGCACCGAGTGGTACGCCACCAGCGCCCGGCCGCTCTCCGAGATGATCGTCGGGTGCGGCACCCCGGCCTCGTCGCACACGGCCTTGATGCGGAACACCACGTCGTTGGCGTACTCCTGCAGCGTGTAGTTCGTGCTGCTCTCGAAGTCCGTCTGGCTGCCGTCGTAGTCCACGCCGAGGCCGCCGCCGACGTCGATGTACTTCAGCCCGGCGCCGAGGCGGTACAGCTCCGTGTACACCCGCGCGGCTTCCGTGAGCGCGTCCTTCACCTTGCGGATGTTGGACACCTGCGAGCCCATGTGGAAGTGCGTCAGCTGGAGGCAGTCTTCCAGCCCGCGGGCCTTCAGGTACTCGTAGGCCTCCAGCACCTCGGTCAGCGTCAGGCCGAACTTCGAGCGGTAGCCGGCGCTCCCCTTCCACCGGCCGGAGCCGCGGCTGGCGAGCTTCACGCGGACGCCGAGCGGCTGCCGCACGCCCAGCTCCTCCATGTACTTCACCAGCAGCTCGAGTTCGGTGAACTTCTCCACGACCGGGATGATGTGCTTGCCGATCTTGCGGCCCATCACCACCATCTTGATGAACTCGTCGTCCTTGAACCCGTTGCAGATGATCGGCGTCTCGACGGTGCCGTTGGTGAGCGCGAGCACGGCCAGCAGCTCGGGCTTGCTGCCAGCCTCCAGCCCGAACCCGTGCTCCTTGCCGTAGTCCAGCACCTCCTCGACGACGTGCCGCTGCTGGTTCACCTTGATGGGGTAGACGCAGGCGTAGCCGCCGTCGTACCCGGCGTCCTTGCGGGCCTTCTCGAACGCGCCGGCGATCTCGCCGATGCGGTGCTTCAGCAGGTCGGAGAAGCGCAGGAGGATGGGCGGCTGGATGCCGCGGCCGCGGAGCTGGTCGATAAGGTCCTTCAGGTCGATGGACCGGTCGGGGTCCTTCTCGGGGTGGACGGTGAGGTGGCCGAGGCGGTTGATGCCGAAGTAGCCCTTGCCCCAGTTCTTGACACCGTACGTCTCGAAGGCGTCGTGCAGCTTCCAGCTCGGATTGATGTCGGACGTGTCGGGGGAGCGGCGGTCGAGGGTCTTGCCCATCAAACGGACCTTTCGGTGGCGGCCGGCGGCGGCCGGCAGATCGATTCACTGTAGGGGCGCGGCGCCGCGGGTGCAACGCGGATGACAGGGGGCGGGGACGGGGGCAGAATGCCGTTCCGGTTGGCGGCGGCCGCCGCCCGTCGGGTCGTCTTTGACCTGGGCCGACCTCGCCGCCCGGCAAACCACCGACTCGACCGCTGAGGTGGGTGCCCAACACCGCCGAGCCGGACCGGTTCCACTTCTTTTTCCACCCGCCCGCCTTTCTCCTTGACACACACCGCGGGACCGCTCCAAATATGAGGCGGGGATGAACTCGCCATCCCCGCCTTCTTTATTTCGGAGACTCTCCCATGTTCGGACCCACCTCCGGGGTGCGGCACCGTCGCGCGTTCACGCTGATCGAACTGCTGGTGGTCATCGCCATCATCGCCATCCTGATCGGGCTCCTCCTGCCGGCCGTGCAAAAGGTCCGCGAGGCCGCCGCCCGGTCGAAGTGCTCGAACAACCTGAAGCAGGTCGGCCTCGCCATCCACGGCCACCACGACACGACGAACACCCTCCCCTGGCGGGAGGGGCGGTTCGCCGTCGGGTACGGCGGGCGGATGAGCGGGATGATCACCCTGCTGCCGTTCCTGGAGCAGACGGCGCTCCGGGCCCAGATCGAGGCGGCCGCCCCGCCCGAGCCGTGGAACGGCAGCTACGTCCCGTGGCAGGCCGTGATCCCGTACCTGGGCTGCCCGTCCGACGGCACCCCCCCGACGGCCACGGTCAAGTTCAGCAACTACATGCTGTGCAGCGGCGACTCGATCGACCTGCACACGAACACCAACGGCCCCGGCTCGACCCGCGGCATGTTCGGCCGGAACACCGGACTCCCCAACACGGGCGGGCTGAAGTTCGCCGACGTGACCGACGGGCTGAGTAACACCATGGCCGCGTCCGAGCGGCGGATCGCCTCCGGGCAGAACGACATCACCGCCACCGCCCACAACGGCGGTGCCTGGTTCACCACCCCGAATCAGTGCCTGGCCACGTTCGACACCACCACCCGCCGGTACACGTCGGGCACGGTGGCCACCAACTGGGCCGGGCGGCGGTGGCCGGACGGCGGGATGGGGTTCAGCGGGTTAACCACGAGCGTCGGGCCGAACCGCCCGTCGTGCGCCTACAACTCGCACGACGCCCAGCCGGGCATGTACCCGGCCACGAGCAACCACACCGGCGGGGCGAACGCCCTGATGGGCGACGGGTCGCTCCGGTTCATCCGCGACAGCATCGCCGCCGGCAACCCGGCTGCGGCCGGCACCGCGCTGACTGGCCCGAGTCCGTTCGGGGTGATCGGGGCGCTGGGCACCCGGGCCGGCGGCGAAAGCGTCAACGACAACTGACCCCCACCCCCGGCCCGCCCCCCCGGGCGGGCCGGTCGCCGTTCACTCTCCCGGAGGTCGATCGTGAGGCTCGGTTCGAGAATCGCCGCGGTCGCCGCCCTGGTGGTGGTGGCCGGGTGCGGCAAGCAACCCGGCGAGGTGGAGAAACTCCCGACCCAGCCGGCGCGCGGGTTCGTCAAGTACAAGGGCGCCCCTGTCAAGGATGCGTCCGTCAGCTTCCAGTCGCTCGACGGTAAGGTCGCCGCGAACGGGAAGACCGACGGGGTCGGCAGCTTCACCCTGTCGACCTACGGTCAAGCCGACGGTCTCCCGGCCGGGAAGTACAAGGTGGTCGTGGCCGTCAGCGCGGCCAAGGAGATCGAGCCGGGGGTGCTCGCTCCGGAGCCGGAGGGCGGGTTCAAGTCGCCGATCCCGGCCAAGTACGCCAACCCGAGCACCACCGACATCCTGGTCGAGGTCAAGCCCGGGGATTCGAGTGAGATCCTCATCGACCTGAAGTGACGGGCTCCTGCCCGCCCGAGCCCCGGCCGGGGCTATCGTTTTCTCGCCCCCTCAGGTCACCCTCGACATCCCACCCGCCCTCGTCCCGGCGGTCCTCGCGCCGGGGGGTGGAGAATCCGCCGGGGGCGTCCAACGTGGTCCACACCCACCCACACTGCTTCCTCAGTGGGGTGTACCACGTCGCGGCGGAGCCGGACGCGGGGGCGCCGTTCTTTCTCGACCCGCGGCCGGCGGCGGTTGTGATGCCCCCACCGCTCACGGCCCCCAACCTGTGGACGTTCGAGAAGGTCCCCTACCCGCGCGGCCGGGCCGTGTGATGCTGTTCCCGTCGTTACTGAAACACGGCGTCGAGCCGAACCGGTCGGCCGCGGACCGGGTGTGCGTCAGCTTCAACGTCGGCCTGCGGGCGGTGGACCCGAGCCGAGGACCGTTCGGACGCAAGTCGTGTCCTTGCCTGCACTGGCGTCGCGGCGACCCGGAGGTGTCGCTCCAACGCTAATTCTTCCAGTTGAGTCAGTGCTTCTGGGACGGGGTCTCCCGCTCCCTGGAACCAATTGTCCCCGTCCGAATGAGCCCACCGGATTGTAGGAATCGCCCCGCCGTGGGAACCTACCCGTGATGGCGCACCCGACGCTGAACCTCGTCCTCCGCCACGCCGGGGCGCTCGCCGCAGACGCGGACGAACCCGACGGCGACCTCATCCGCCGCTTCGCCGGCGGCGACGAGGCCGCGTTCGCGGCGCTCGTGTGCCGGCACGCCGCGGTGGTGTGGGCCGCGTGCCGGCACCTGCTGCCGAACCCGGCCGACGCCGAAGACGCCTTTCAGGTCACGTTCCTGGCGTTCGCCCGCTCGGCGCGCTTCGTCCGCGACGCCGGCGCGGTCGGCGGCTGGCTCCACGGCGTCGCCGTTCGGGCCGCGCTGCGGCTGCGGCGCGACGCCGCCCGCCGCCGGTCACGCGAGCACCGCACGGCCGCCGGCGAGGCCGACCGGTCGGTTCCGGAAGGCACTTGGGACGCGCTGCTGGCGGCGGTTCACGAAGAAGTCGGCCGCCTGCCGGGGCCGCTGCGGACGGCGTTCGTGCTGTGTGACCTGGAGGGCGTCCGCCAGCCGGACGCGGCGGCGCGGCTCGGCTGGAAGCCCGGCACGCTGACCGGCCGGCTGGCGCGGGCGCGCCGGCAGTTGCTCGACCGACTGACCGGCCGCGGGCTGGCGCCGGCCGTGGCTGGGGCGGTCGGGCTCGGGGTGGCGACGGCGACGGCCGCGGCCCCGGCGGAACTGGTGGGGCGGGTCGAGACCTTGGTCCGCGCCGGCGGGGTGGTCCCGTCGGCGATGTCGGAACTGGTCCGGGAGGTCACGCCGATGGCGATGAACTGGTGGGCGAAGCGGCTGGCGGCGGCGGTCGTGGTGGCCGGCGGCCTGGGCGTGGTGCTGTTCCCGATGGCTCGCGCCCAGCAGCCGGGCGCCACACCGGCCGGCGGCGGGCTCGGGCCGGGCGCGCCGGGCGGCCAGGGGGTGATCGCCCCCGGCGGGACGAGCGGCATGGGGTCGATGGGCCCGCCGCGCAGCGGCTGGGAGTACAAGTACGTCGAGCAGCGCCGCGAAGTGGCGCAGTTCAAGAAGACGCTGTCCGACCTGGGCGCGGCCGGGTGGGAGTACTGTGACCACCTCGAAGTCGTGTCGGTGCCGGGCGCCCCCTCGACGGACCTGCTCGTGTTCAAGCGCCCCGCGGCCGGCTGGGTCACCGGCACAGGGCCGGGCGGGACGATGCCCGGAATGGGCAGCGGGCCGGTCGTGCCGCGGAACGGTCCCGCGAGTTCGTCCGGCCCGCCGACAGGCGGCGGCGAGGGTAGCAACGGCGGTCCGGTACGCGGGGCGGAGCCGCGCCGGGCAAGGGTGCGCCGGGCGGCGGGGCGAACCCCTTGGGTCGGCAGGCGCCGCTGGGCGAGGGCGGCGGCGCCGGCGGGCGGGGCGCCCCGGCGGGTGAGGACACACTGGTGCTGCGGGCGAAAAACGCCCGCGCCTCGGAACTGGCCACGGTCCTGCGCGAGGTGTTCGGCCGGGACGCGGTCGAGTTTACCGCCGACGAGCGGACGAACAGCCTGATCGTCCGCGGCGACGCCCGGGTGATCGAGCGGGTGCGGGCGCTGGTGGTCGAACTCGACACCGTGGCCGGCGACGCGACCCGCCCTAACCCGAAGCGCTGAGCCGGTCTTGCCCCGCCGCGACCAGTGGTCGATCAGCGCGGCGGCGGCGCGGTCGGCACCTCGCCGCGCTGCACCCGCAGGCAGAACTCCAACCCCGCCCGCGCGAACCGGTTCTCGGGCTGCACCGCCAGGGCCGCCCGGAACGCCTCGACCGCCTCGGCCGTGCGCCCCTGCTTCCGCAGCACCTGGCCGAGGTTCGCCGACCCGAGCGGCGAGCGCGGGTCGAGCCGCGCCGCCTCCCGGAACGCCCGCTCGGCCCCCGCGAAGTCGTACCCGGCCTCCAGCACCAGCCCCAGCCCGTTGTGGTGTGCCGCGGCCCGCGGCGCCAGCCGGATCGCCTCGCGGAACACGGCCGCGGCCGCCGCCAACTCGCCCTTCGCCCGCAGCACCCGGCCGAGGCCGCCGTACACCTGCGCTTCACCGGGGTCGAGCCGCAGCGCCTCGCGGTACGCCGCCTCGGCCCGGTCCCACTGGCGGGCCAGGCCGAAGACGTTGCCGCGGCCGTTGTGCGCCGCCGCGTTGTTCGGGTCGGCGCGGAGTACCTCGTCAAACGCGGCCAGGGCGCCCGGGGCGTCGCCGCTCTCGGTCAGGGCGGCGCCGAGGCCGAGGCGGGCGGTCAGGCTCGACGGGTCGAGCCGCAGCGAGTCGCGGTACGCGGCGGCTGCGGCGGCCGGGTTCCTCACGGCCATCAGGGCGTTGCCGAGGTTCTGGTGCGGCTGCGGGATCGTCGGGTCGAGCCGGACCGCCTCCCGCAGTTCGGCGACCGCCGGGGCGAACTCGCCCCGCGCGGCCAGCGCCGTGCCGAGGTTGTTCCGCGCCGCCGCCGACTTCGGGTCGAGCCGCACGGCCTCGCGGCACGCGGCCACGGCCCCGTCGGCGTCGCCGGCCACGCGCAACGCCGACCCGAGGCTCAGCCGGGCCGGCGCGCTGCCGGGGCGGACCGCGGCCGCCGCCTGGAACCACCGCGCCCGCTCCGCCGCGGCCGCGTCCAGCGGGTACGTCGCGCCCAGCTCCATCAGCACGCTGTAGTCGTCGGGCCGGGCCGCCGCGACGCGCACCAGCAGCGCCCGCCGCACCTCGACCGGCACGCCGGCTTCCGCCGCGAAGGCCTCGACCAGTCCCGCCGGCTGAGCCGTCCATTCGGGCCGCTCGGCCACCGCCGCCAGCCCCGCCGCGTCTTGGGCCGCCATCAGCCGTCGCACCTCGGTGCGGAACGGGTCCGGGTCGGCGGCGGCCAGCAACGCCCGCACCGGCTCGGTCGGCACCCGTCCCATCCACCCGTCGAGAGCGGCCAGAATCGCCGTCCGCACGGGCGACCCGGCGACCCGGGCCGCGTCCACGGCCGTCGGGGACGAGGACGGCACGACGCCGTGGGCCGCGAGCGCGGCCGCCCACCTCTTCGCGACCAGGTCCGACGACGGGTAGCGCGAGCCGAGCGGCGTCCAGCGGTAGTCGTCGACGGCGTCCAGATCGCGGAGCAGGGCGACGGCGCCGGCGACGGCCGCGAGCCGCGGCGCCGGTTCGGTCAGGGCGTCGTCGGCGGCGCGGCGCGCGGCTTGTGCGTGATACGACCGGGCGCGGTCGGCGGCCCCCGCCTTCAGCGCCGCTTCCGCCTGATCGAGCAGGTCGGCGACGGCCGTCGCGGCGCGGGCCGTCCGCTCGCGCTCGGCCAGGAGGCGGCGCTCGGCCTCGGCGTCGAGCCGCGCCTGTTCGGCGATCGCGGCGGCGGTGCGGCGGTCGTCCGCGGCCACCTCGCGGGCGCGCCAGATGCCGACGGCCCCCGCCCCGGCGACGAGGACGACCATCGCCGCCGCCAGCACCAGTTCCACGCCGCGCCGCTTCCGCTGCTCGACGGCCCGCGTCTCGGCCGCGGCCCGGTCGCGCTCGGCGGTGCGCAGCCGCTCCTCGACGCCGGCCCGGTGCGCCGCCACGAGCCGCGCGACGGCCGTGCCGTCGGCCGGCCGGCCGGCGCGGTCGGGGGCGAGGCACTTCACGGCGATCTCGACCAACTCCGAGTCCGCCCCGGAACTCGTCAGCACGGCGAGGACGCCGGTGGTGTCGCCGGCGGCGGCCTGCGCGAGCGTCGAACTGGGGGCGTCAGCCCAGAACGGGGCGCGGCCGACGAGTACCGAGGCGAGCACGCCGCCGAGGGCGAACACGTCGGCGCGGGCGTCGACGCGCTCGCCGCGGGCCTGCTCCGGGGCCATGTACGCGGGGGTGCCGACGATCTCGGTGGCATCCGCGCCGCCGGCCGGGTGGCGGCCCTGTCCCGGCTCCGCCTCGCCGTCGGCCCGCTGGACGGCGAGCCCCCAGTCCATCACCTGCACCTCGCCGAACGCCCCGACCATCACGTTGCCGGGCTTCAGGTCGCGGTGGAGCACGCCCTGGTCGTGGGCGTAGCCGACGGCCTGGCACACCTGCTCGAACACGCCGACGAATCGCGCCAGGTCGTGCGTCGGGTCGGGCCGCTCGGCCAGCAGCGCCGCGAGGGTGCGGCCGCGGACCAGCTTCATCGCCAGGAACGGGGTGCCGTCGGGGAGCTCGCCGAGGTGGTGGGCCGGCGGGATGCCGGGGTGCGCGAGCCGGCCGGTGATCACGGCCTCGTGAACGAACAGTTTACAGGCGTGGTCGGTGGCCAGGCCCGGCAGCGGCAGCTTCACCGCCACGTCGCGGCCGAAGCGGAGGTCGGTCGCGGTCAGCACCCAGCCCATCCCGCCGCGGCCGAGTTCGCCGGTGACGGTGTAGCCCGGCACGACGGGGTAGTCGGCGAACGTGCGGACCGCGACCGCGCCGCCGGGGATGGTGCCGTCGGCCCCGGGCGTGGAACCCGGCGCGGCCACGGCCGTCGCGTCCGTGGCGGTCGGCGCGGCCGAGGGGCGGGTGCGGTCGTCGGTCATGCGCGAGCCCCGCTCAGGGCGCGAATCGCTGCCGCGGCGCGCTCGCAGTCGGCCCGCGACACGTCGAGGTGCGTCACGAACCGGACGACGTTCGAGCCCAGCGCCGACGCCTGCACGCCGGCCGCCTTCAGCCGGTTGGCCACGTCGCGGGCCGTCCCCAGCGCCGGCGCCACCTCCGCCCACACGAGATTCGTTTCGACCTCGCCCGGCGTCAGCGTCAGGCCGGGCACGTCGCGCACGGCGTCGCCCAGGAGCTTCGCGTTGGCGTGGTCGTCGGCGAGGCGCGCGACGTGCCGGTCCATGCCGTACAGGCACGCCGCCGCGAGGAAGCCGACCTGCCGCATCGCCCCGCCGAACAGCTTGCGGACCCGGCGGGCGTGGGCGATCAGGTCTTTCGGCCCCGCCAGCGCCGAGCCCGCCGGGGCGCCGAGCCCCTTGCTGAAGCTGACCATCAGCGTGTCGAAGTGCCGCGCCCACTCGCGCGGGCCGACGCCGCTCGCCACCTCGGCGTTCCACAGGCGGGCGCCGTCGAGGTGCGTGGCGAGCCCGTTCGCCCTCGCCCACGCGCTCACGTCGGCGATCGTGGCCAGCGGGTAGACGCCGCCGCCGCCGCGGTTGTGGGTGTTCTCCAAACACACGAGTCGCGACCGCACCGAGTGCATGTCGTCGGGGTGCAGGTGCGGCTCGAGGTCGGCGACGGACAGGACGCCGAACCGGCCGGGGATGGTGCGGAGCGTCACGCCGCTGAGCGCCGCGGGGCCGCCGGCCTCCCACAGGTAGATGTGGTTCGACGCCTCGAGCAGCACCTCGTCCTGCGGCCGGCAGTGGATGCGGACCGCGATCTGGTTCGCCATCGTGCCGGTGGGGCAGAACAGCGCCGCCTCCTTGCCGAAGCGGTCGGCGACGCGCGCCTCCAGCTCGTTGACCGTGGGGTCTTCGCCGTACACGTCGTCGCCGACGGCCGCGGCCATCATTGCCGCGAGCATCCCGGCCGTGGGCTTCGTCAGGGTGTCGCTTCGCAGGTCGATCATGCGTGTGGGCTCGGGATGAATGGCCACAAAAAGGCACGAAACGACACAAATAGGAAGACCCGAGCCGAGACCGAATTCGGGTTTTGCTCAGACTTCTTTTTGTGACTTTTCGTGCCTTTTTGTGGCCAACCGTCGTGGTTCTAATTCGTCTTCGGCTCCGGCTCCTTCTTCGGTTCCGCCGCCGGGGCTGGCGCCGCCTTCTCGTCGGCCTGGCGGTTCTCGACGTACCACCGGCCGGCGGCCCGCTTCAGGAACACGGCCCGGTCCTTCACGTCCGGCAGCTCCACCTTCGCCGCGTCGCCGGGGGCGCCGGGGTCGGGGAAGGTGCCGGCGCGGGCGAACTTCCGCAGGTCCTTCAGAACCTCGGGGTCGTCGGTGAACTTGTCCCGCATCAGCCGCGTCAGTTGGCCGAACGCCAGCGCCTTGGTGTCGGCGGCGAGGCGGTCGTCGAACCCCCTGGCGTCGTCAGGCACGCGGCGGGCGGCCGAGATGGCGTCGGGCGTCTTCCGCTGGATGTCGCGGAGCCGGAGCAACTCGGCCTCGGCGGCCTTGCGGTACGGGTTGGACGGGCCGGCGCTCATGGCGTCGACGCGGCCGTCGACGAACGCCGGGTCGAGGAGGTGGGCGGCGAGGTAGGCGTAGTCGCCCTTCTCGGCGGCCGCGATGGCCGACGCCACGACCTCGCGGGCGGTGCCCTGCGGGTACGCCTTCGGCCGGAACGTCTGGCCGTACCGCGGCGGCACCTCCTCGGGCTCGACGACTTTCGGCTGGCCGGCGGCCGGGGGGCTGGCGACCAGCCCGGCGGCGGCCAGGCCGAGGGCGACGACGGCGGCGCGCATCCGTTCTCCTCCGGGGGGGTGTACCGAGTTACTCTAGCGGAACGCCCACACCTGCGGCGACCGCACGCCCGGCCGCATCTCGCCGGACGGGATCACCCACCGGTCGGCCCAGCGGACGCACGGCGTGGTGACGCGCGGCGCCGGCTGCTCGCCCGCGGCGGTCCAGCGGTCGGCGGCCGCGTCGTAGCGGAGGATGCCGCGCGGGAAGCCGGGGTGCCGCTCGGGCGCGGTCTGGACTTGCGACCCGTCGTCGCCGCCGAGGAGGAAGAAGCCGGCGGTGTCGGACGGGGCAGGGGAGGGGGGCGCGGCGGACGGCTGCGGCAAGTCGGCGATTCGCTTCCAGCCGGCGCGCGGGTCGAGGCGATAGCCGTCACGCAGGTAGCGGCGCGAGACGCGCTGGCCGTCGCGGACCAGTTCGCACCCGCCCACGACGTACAGGCTGCCGTCACACACCGCGGCCGTGGCGAGGATACGCGGCGAAGGTAGCTCAGGCCCGACGACCCAGCGCGGCTCCGCGGCCGACAGGTCGAGCGCGAACACCGCCTTCGACGCCAGAGCGTCCGGCGCCTCCTGCCCGCCGACGACGTACAGCGTGTCGCCAACAAGCGCCCCGCAGCCGTTCGCCACCGGCCGCGGCAGCGGGGGGAGGGCGGTCGTGCGCAGCTTTCCGGCTTTCCACTCCAGGGTGAAGGCGTCGGCGTGATGGCGCGTGTGGTCGCTGCCGCCGGCGCAGACGACAGCGCCGCGGTGGGTGGCGCTCACGCCGTAACCGAGCGGCCGGAGGAGCGTGCCGGCAGGTTTCCAGGAGCCGTCCGGCGTGTCGAGTATGTACGCGGCGTCGGTCCAGGCTTTGGTGCCGCCCTCCCAGGGCTTCCTGCCGGGGAAGTTGGCCCCGCCGGCGACCAGGAGCGCGCCCCCGCTGACGCCCGCGAACGACCCGGCGACCCCCTCGCGGTCCGGGACGGCGGGGAGTTGGTGCCACGCGGCGGGTGCGGCGAGGAGCAGAAGTAGCAGGCGCATGGGTGCCGTTCGGTCGGGGGCGCGACCCACGAGCGGCGGGCGGCTCGCCTACGCCCCCTTCGCCGCACGCACGTAGGCCTCGAAGTTCGCCACCGGCGTGGACTTGTCCACGCCGTGGTTCAGGTTGACGATGTGCCGAGTACCGCCGCCCGCGGCCACGCACGCCCTCACCGCGGCCTCCACGTCCGCCGGCGAGCCGGTCCGCAGCACCTCCTCGGCGACGTTCCCCTGGAACACCAGGTCGGGATACTCCCGCCGCGCCGCCGCGAGGTCGTGACGGCTGCCGAGGCTCACCACCTCCGCGCCGGCGGTCGCCATCTTGTCGAGGTAGGGGCCTTCCTTCACGAACAGGATGCGCGGCACCCCCGTCGCCCCGGCCAAGATGCGGGTGTGGTGCGCCTGCGCCCAGGAGTTGTACTCGGTCGGGGTCAGCATCCCCGCCCACGAGTCGAACAGCTGGTACACGTCCGCCCCGTCGGCGATCAGTGTCCGCAAGAAGCCGACCGTCGCCACCGACAACCGTTCGAGCAGCCCCTCCCACACGGCGGGCTGCTCGGCGGCGAAGCGGCGCGTCGCCGCCACGTCCTTGCCGGTGCCGATGCAGTACGTGGCAACGGTAAACGGCGCCCCGGCGAAGGCGATCACCGGCAATACCCCGCCGAGTTCGGCCTTCACCCGCTTCAGCAGCGCCCGGATGTAGCCGTAGCTGTCGGGGTGCGGGTCGGGGTTGAGGCGCTTCAGATCGTCCAACGTGCGGATCGGGCGGTCGGGCGTGGGGCCGGCGCCGGTCTTGAGCGCGAACGGCAGCCCCATCGCGAAGGGGAGCGTGGTGATGTCGTAGAAGAGGATGATGGCGTCCACGCCGAACCGGCGCGGGCAGAGCGTCGCCTGTGCGGCTCGCTCCACGTCCTCGTTGAAGGCGTAGAAATCTTGCCCGGCGCGGATGCGGCGGAATTCGGGGTCCCACCGCCCGGCCTGCCGCATGGCCCACACCGGCGGCCGCTCCACGGCTTCACCCCGGGCGGCACGGACGAGCAAATGGTCGGACATTGGGAGACTCAGGGACTGAGGGACTCAGGGACGGAGTGACACGGCAGGGTTTGTCTCTCTGAGTCCCTCAGTCCCTGAGTCCCTCAGTCCCTCCGTCCCAGGTTTCGTCCCCACGTACAGCGTCGCCACCCCGAACGTCAGCGGCCGGAACCACACGTCGGCCAGGCCGGCGGCGCGCATCTTGTCGGCGAGCGCGTCGTAGTCCGGGAACGCGAGCACGCTCCGGGGAAGGTAGTTGTACGCGTTCTCCCGGCTCCGCGACACCACCTGCCCGATCAGCGGCAGCACCCGCCGGAAGTACAGCCCGTAGCCCCAGCCGATTAGCCGGTTCCGCGGCCGCGAGAACTCCAGCACCGCGACCCGCCCGCCCGGCTTCGCCACCCGCACCATCTCCCGCAGCCCCTGGTCGGTGTCCGTCACGTTCCGCAGACCGAACGCCACCGTCACTAGCTGGAACGTGTCGTCCGGGAACGGCAGCGCCTGAGCGTCGGCCTCCACGAACGGGATGGCGGCGCCGGTGCCCTTCGCCTTCGCGGCGGCCCGCACCAGCATCTCGTGGCAGAAGTCGGCCCCGACCACGGGCACGGCGCCGCTCGTGGCCCGGTGATAGGTCAGCGCCAGGTCGCCGGTGCCGGTGCAGAGGTCGAGAATCGGCGCGGGGTCGGCGGTGTTCGGTGGCACCAGGCGCGCCGTGATCGTGCGCCAGCGCTTGTCGATGTTCAGGCTGAGGGCGTGGTTGAGAAAGTCGTAGGAACCCGCGATCTGGCCGAACATCCGGCGGACGCGGGCCTCGCTCTTGTCGAGAACGGGTGACGACACGGCAGGCCCGGTATTCGGTGGTGGACGCCCCGGCGGGGTCGGTTTATAACCCTAACCGCCGGCCGGCCGCCGGCACAACCCACCGGGAGCGGCGCCGTGCTCGAAAAGAACACGTTCGTGGTGAAGGAGCACGTCAAGTTCATCAGCAACTCCAACACCTACGACATCCTCGACGCCGAGAGCGGCGAGCAACTCGGCACGGCGCAGGAGAAGATCGGCATCGTCAAGCAGCTCCTCCGGTTCGTGATGCCGAAGCAGCTGATGGCCACGGTCGTCGAGGTGCGGGAGAAGCCGGACGACCAGCTGGTCTTCAGCATCCGCCGCGGCCTGTACGTGTTCCGCAGCAAGGTCGAGGTGCTGGACGCGAACGGGGCCGTGATCGGGTACTACCAGAGCAAGTTCTTCACCATCGGCGGCGGGTTCCACATCTACGACAAGGACGGCAACCACTTCGCCGAGATCAAGGGGAAGTGGACCGGCTTCGACTACCGCTTCCTGTCGCCGGACGGGAAGGTCGAGATGGGCCGGGTGTCGAAGAAGCTGAGCCTCGGGTCGCTGGTGAAGGACCTGTTCACGTCGGCGGACACCTACGCGGTGCAGGTCAGCCCCGACCTGTCGGACGAGCCGATCGCGAAGATGCTGATCCTGGCCGCGGCGCTGGCGATCGACACGATCTACAAGGAAGAGAACCGCGGCGGCGTGAGCCTCGGCGGCGGGGACGAGTAATACCGCGTCCGGCGGACGGGTACCCGTCCGCCGGCTGGCTCGGGCGGTTCTCATTGGTTCCAGGGACGGAGACACCCCGTCCGTGGAAGCACTGAGTCGTCTGGAAGAAATAGTGTTGGACCGACGCCGCCCGGTCAGCCGCGACGTTAAACCCCGGACCCACCGACAGTTGTGACCAACGGCTACGAATCAGCCCGATTCGGTATCTCACCACACCCGAGACACCCATGCTCACGGCCGACGGCTGCCGCGCCCGCCGCCAGCGGTTCCTGGACCGGCTCCGCCCCGCCGGCCCGGTACTGCTCGGCGACCCGCTCCACCTCCGCTACTTCGCCAACTTCCACGTCGAGGCCCAGAGCCTCGGGGCGGACTTCGGCGGCTTCCTCCTGCTGCGGCCGGACGGGCACGCCACGCTGTTCCACGACGCCCGCGTGCCGAAGACCGCCGAGCTGGCCCACGCCGACGAGCGGAAGCCGGTCCCGTGGTACGACGGCCAGTCGCCCGGCGTCGGCTCGCGCCGCATGATCCTTCAGCCGGTCGTGCAGCAGAACGGCGGCCGAATCCACGACTCGCTCGCGGACCCCGGCTGCGCCGACGTGTACGCCATCACGTCCGAGATGCGCCGCGCCAAGGACGCCGACGAGGTGTCGCTGCTGAAGGTGTGCATGGCGGCGGGCGACGCCGGGCACGCCTGGGCGCGGGCGAACGTGAAGCCCGGCATGACCGAGCTCGACGTGTACGCCGGCATCTGCGGGGCGGTGTACGCGAACCTCGGGCACTGGGCCGTGGTGTACGGCGACTTCACCGTCTCGACCGGCAGCAAGAAGCGTGGCGGCCCGCCGACGCCGCACGTGTTGGCCGCCGGCGAGACGCTGATCCTCGACTTCTCCGTGGTCGTGCAGGGCTACCGCAGCGACTTCACGAACACGCTCGTGGTCGGCGGCCAGCCCACGGCCGAGCAGCAGAACATCTTCGGGCTGTGCGCGATGGCCATCGAGGCAGGGGCGGCCGTGCTGCGGGCCGGGGCGATGTGTCAGGCGGTGTTCGACGCGGTAGACGCGGTGCTCGGCGGGAAGCTGGTTCACCACGCCGGTCACGGGCTGGGCATCCAGCACCCCGAGGCGCCGTTCCTCGTGCGGCACTCGACCGAGACGCTGGTCGCCGGCGACGTTGTGACGCTGGAGCCGGGGCTGTACGTGGACGGCGTCGGCGGCGTCCGGTTGGAGCACGACTATCTGGTGACGGCGACGGGGTGCGAGCAGCTGAGCGGGCACGTGCTGTCGCTGACGTGACCGGCTACCCCACCGTCCGGATCACGCAGCGGTTCCGCCCGCCGTCCTTCGCCTCGCGCAGCGCCGCCGCCGCCGCCCGGTACAACTGGTCGAAGCCGACCGGCACCCCCACCCCGGCCACCGCCAGCCCCACGCTCACCGTCATGCGGATCGGCCGGCCGCCGTACTCGGTCGTCGCCGCCGCCACCCGCCCGCGCAGCCGCTCCCCCAGCACCGCCGCCCCGGCCTCGTCCGTCTCGGGGGCCACCACCATGAACTCCTCGCCGCCCACGCGGCCGAGCGAGTCGGAGCCGCGGAGCGCGTCCGACAGCACCCGCGCCAGCCACGCCAGCACGTGGTCGCCGCCCGTCTGCAGGTGGTGGGTGTTGACGTCCTTGAAGTGGTCGGCGTCGATCAGCGCCAGGGTCAGCGGCGACGGGCTGCGCGTCCGGCGGATCAGCTCCTTGCGGGCGATCAGGTCGACGGCCCGCCGGTTGGCCACGCCGGTGAGCGTGTCCGTCAGCGCCATCTGCTCCAGGATGCGGTTCTTCTGCTGGAGCTGCGCCAGCGCCGCCTCGAGCTCACGGGTGCGGTCGGCGACGCGGCGCTCCAGGTCGAGGTTCAGCTTCCGCAGGTCTTCGAGGAGCTGCTCGTGGCTCCGTTCCAGCAGCAGCGCCCGCGCCGCCGAGCGGAGGGTTTGCAGCAGGTCTTCCGGCCGCCACGGCTTGAGGACGAGGCGGTGGACCTGCGAGTGGTTGATGGCGTCGGCGGCGTCCTCGAGCCGGGCCGTGCCGCTGAGCAGTACCCGCGACGTGCGCGGGCTGTTCCGCCGCGCCCAGTCCAGGAGGGCGAGGCCGCTCTCGTCCGGCAGGTTAAGGTCGCTCAGGAGGATGTCGACGGCGCGCTGCCCCATGACGCCGCGGGCCTGCTCGACGGTGCAGGCGGTCAGCACCTCGAAGTCCTGGGCGAGCTGACCGGCCAGGACGCCGAGGACGCCGGGGTCGTCGTCCACGGCAAGGACGGAACACTTGTACCGGGTTACGTTCATAACCGCGTGTCCGCCCCAGTCGGTCTCCGCCGGAAGCGGTCGGAAAACGCCGTCAAAACTCAAGGTATAACACTCCGGGCGGGGCGGGGGGCCGGTCGGCGGAGAAGTTTGCCTACCCTGCGGGAACGGGGCAGCCCCGGCAAACCGGACAAAAACCTTGCCGGATTTTCGAGTTACGGCCGGGAATGATTCGCGCCCGGGGCGGGAAAAAGGTCAGTTCCGGAAAAAGTGTCGATTTAGGGAACAGTTTTCTTGAACCGTCAAGACTCGACGGCTAGAATCCCGTGCTACGTGGGGTTGCCACCCCAATTGCGAGCGCAGCGGACGAGCCGGCCCGACGGCTCGGCTGGAGCTGTCCCGCCCGACGGATCGCGCGACTTTCGCCCGCGCCCGCCGAACGGTCGACGACTCTCGGTCGAGCCGCCGATTTTTTTTGCCCGCGTGGTCACGGCCCCTTATGCTGGGCGGACCCGGGGCAAGCCGAGCCTCCCTGAAGCCGCACCCGGCCGAGTGCCGATACGGTGTGTTCGGTGGCACCCGAGACAGCCCACGAACCTCATACCGCAGGAAGGCCAGAGGCCGCCATGAAGACTGCCGCCACCAGGCGTACCCGTTCCGGACAATCGGCCAAGGCCCCCGACACCAGCGTTACGACCTTCTCCTCCGACCTGCTGACGCCCGAAGAAGAGCGCGAGCTGCTGACCAGCTTCTGGGACTGCAAGAGCGAGCTGGTCCGCGTCCTGGTCCGCCACTTCCCGGCCGAGCTGCGGGCCAGCCGCCCGCCGCTGGAGCCGTGGCCGATGGCCCAGTTCATCCGCGAGCACTGCACCGACGCCCGCTGCGAAGACGTGGTCGCCGTGAAGCGCCTCCGCGACCGGTACGTCCACTTCAAGCACCGCCTCGCCAGCGCCAACATCCGCCTCGCCGCCCACGTCGCCAAGCGGTTCCGCCACCACAGCCTCGCGTACAGTGACCTCCTCCAGGAGGCCGTCTGCGGGCTGATGCAGGCCATCGACCGGTTCGACGTCAGCCACGGCACCCGGCTCGCCACCTACGCCACGTGGTGGATCCGCCAGACGCTCCAGATCGCCGTGGCCCGTCAGAGCCACCTGGTGAGCCTGAGCCCGCACCACCTCCAGGAGCTCGGCCTGCTGCAGCAGGAGAGCGAGGCGCTGGCCCACGGCGGCAAGCACCTCCCGAGCCCGCAGGAGCTGGCCAGCCGCACCGGCAGCTCGCTCGAGCACCTCACGCACCTCCAGACCGCCACCCGCACCCCGGTCAGCCTCAACGCCGTCCTCGACGACGACAGCGATTTCAAGCTGACGGAGGCGATGCCGGACACGGGCACCCTGGTGATGCAGGAGAACAACGAGCGGCAGGAGGCTCTGGGCTTCCTGATGGAGAACCTGCGGCCCCGCGAGCGGAAGGTGCTGGACCTGCGGTTCGGCCTGACCGGCAACGGCACGCACAGCCTCCGCCAGATCGGCCACCTGCTCCGGATCAGCAAGGAGCGTGTCCGCCAGATCCAGAACCGGGCGCTGGAGAAGCTGCGGTCGAGCGCCGAGCGCGTCGGCTGGGAGCCGAACCTGCTGCTGGAGTAGTCGGGTGACAGGAACCTGACGTGCGACGCGGGCGGCGAAAGCCGCCCGCGTTTGCGTTTCCAGGACGAGGTGACACCGGTGACCGGGTTTACTGGTAGCTCGAGACCAGGACGTCGGTCAACACGACGGGAATGTACGGGGTGGTGGGCGGCTTCGCCGGCGGCTTGGCGGGGGTGGTCTCGCGGGCGACCACCACGACCCCAACTGGCTCGTCGGACGTGGCGAACACCGCCGACGGGAGGGTGCGGGAGTCCAGGGATTCGACGAACGGGCGAAAGCGGGTCATCTCAGGCTCCTCGGATTAGCAGATACGGGCGGGTCGGCGACCCGCCCGTATCTGCTAATCCGGGAAACTGCGACCGGCCGGCCAGGAATTGCTACCGCCCCGTGTACGGCGTCGTCGTGTCCGCCAGGAACCCGAGCGCGAACGTCGTCTTGTTCGCGTCCCACGCCGCCTGCGGGAACGGCGACACGCTCGCCACGTCCACCGGCCGCCGCGTCTCGACGTGCCCGTCCACGAACGACACGTTGCACACGCCCGAGAAGCGGAACTGGCTCGCCGTCACCGCCGCCGAGCTGATCGCCTTGCCCGGCTCGAACGGCGAGCCGAAGTAGCCGCCGAACGGCTCCTGCAACTTGCCGCTGCTCTGCAACTGCACCACCTCCGCGAAGAAGAACGTCGCCGACGTGGACTGGAAGTCGGTGATCCGGCGCCCGGTCACCGGGTTCGGCCACGCCGGCTCGTTGCAGACGTGGCGGTTGTAGGCGTAGCCCGAGGTCAGCCCGGTGTAGACCTTCGTGACGGGGTAGGCGTCGAACTTCGGGCAGACGTTCACCGCGGTGGCGTTCTCGTAGTAGTTCGTGAGCACGCCCTGGGTGGGGTCGTAGGTGCTGGTGAACGTGCTGGTGTTCATCGTCTCCAGGCCGAACCAGTACTTCGTGACGTACGGGGCGGGCGGCGCCCAGCTGGTGACGGCCTCGCTGTACGCCGGCAGCCTCTGGAACGCCGACTCGTAGCTGTGGGCGGCGAGGCTGAGCTGCTTCAGGTTGTTCTGCCCCTTGGCGCGGGCGGCGGCCTCGCGGACCTTCTGCACCGCGGGGAGCAGCAGACCGATGAGGATGGCGATGATGGCGATCACCACCAGCAACTCGATGAGCGTGAACGCGGGACGACGGACGGACACGGGGAACCTCCTGCCGGGTCGGGCAGTGGCCGTGGCCTTCGGGTGGGCGTGCGTGCGGGGCGGCGCACCCGACGGGTGCGTAAGAAAGCCGTGCCCGCGCGGACGCCCGGTGCCGGGGCATCACGGCGATGGACACGACGGGCAGGTCTTCTGGCTCTCGGCTCCGACGGCCGGACCCACCTTCCCGACGCCTCGCGGCGCCAGTGGTTGCTGGGTCAGGCCTCGCCGATCACAGCGGCGGCCCCGCGCCGGATTCTCACCGGCTTCCCTCTTCGTCCCGCCCCGGCGCCGGGTGGCGCGCGACGGGAACCAGTCGCGTGAGCAGCATGATACACCGGACATCGGCGGTGGCAACCGACCGTGGCGGGCTGGTTCGTGCCCGGGATGAAGCGCCTGCGGGTCTGGCCGAAAATGTGCCGCCGACGATTGTCACCCGCCCCGCGGCCTGTCACGGTTGCGGCACCACCCCGCCCGGAGGCGTCGCCGTGAGAGTCGTGCTGTCCGTCGGCTTTGTCACGAGCGTCCGATTCCGGGTGTCGATGACGTCGGCGGTCGGCCGGCCGTCGGTCACGGAGTTGTCGATGACCTGCCGGCCGCCGGGCGTGCCGGGCCACTGGAGCATCGTCCCCTGCTGCCAGCCCCACACCCGCGTCGGCCCGAACTGGAGGTACTCGTCGCGCTCCTGCGTATCCACCATGCCGACGACGATCGCGTCGGCGGCGGTCGGCTGGCGGTCGGCGGCCCCGACGCGGTTCACGAGGAGGTAGCAGCCGGTGGCGTCCCACGGGGGCTTGTCGTGGTAGCCGAGGAAGTGGTGGACGGGGCCGCAGCCGCGGCGAATTCCCGGCGGCAGAGGCTTTCCATCGGAACCCCGGGTCGGCAAGATGCGTCGGAACGGTGCCGTCGTTGTAGCAACCCCGGAGCCCCGCCATGCGCCCCGCGCTCGTGCTGTTCGCCCTCACCGTCGGCGCGCTGCTCGCCGCCGACCCCGCCGCCGTCGGCCAGCCGAAGGCGGTGACGATCAAGCTGAACAAGCTGTCGGCGCCGGCCCCGGCCGGGTGGGTGAGCGAGAAGCCGAAGTACACACTGCGCTCCTACCAGTTCCAGCTCCCCGGCGAGAAGGAGAGCCCGCCCGGCGAGGTCATCGTGATGCCGGACAGCAACCCGAAGGCCGAGAAGGTGTTCCCCGGGTGGAAGGCGTCGTTCGACGGCGAGCCGGTGGTGAAGGAGTCGAAGCTGGAGGTGAAGGGGGCGGCGGTGCGGCTGCTGGACGTGACCGGGACGTGGCGCTACAAGGAGCGGCCGTTCGACAAGACCTCGAAGACCGAGGAGCGGCCGGACTACCGCGTCGTGTGGGCGGTGGTCGCCGAGGCGGACGAGGCGACGCACGTCCGGCTGAGCGGCCCGAAGGCGGTCGTGGACAAGCAGTACCCGGCGTTCGAGGCGTGGCTGAAGGCGCTGAAGTGACCGGCGGCGCGGTCAGGCCCGGTTCGCCCCCGGCACCCACAGCACGTCGGCGGTGCCGTCGGCGTTCGCCGCCCGCGCGAGTACGAACAGCAGGTCCGACAGCCGGTTGAGGTAGATCACCGCCTGCGGGTTCACCGGCTCGGCGTGGGCCAGCGCCACCACGGCCCGCTCGGCGCGGCGGCATACCGTCCGCGCCAGGTGGAGCCACGCCGCCGCGGCGCTGCCGCCCGGCAGCACAAAGCTCCGCAGCGGTTGCAGCCGCTCGTTGACGGCGTCGATGGCGCGCTCCAGCCGCTCGGCCTGGCCCGCGGTCACGCGCAGCGCGGCCGGGTCGGTGCCGGGCACGCACAGGTCGGCGCCCACGTCGAACAGGTCGTTCTGAACCGACCGCAGCAGCTCGGCATCACCCGGCGCGTGGAGCACGGCGAGCCCGAGGACGGCGTTCATCTCGTCCACGTCGCCGTAGGCCGCGACGCGCGGGTGGTCCTTCGGCACCCGCGTGCCGTCGCCGAGGCCGGTGTCGCCGGCGTCGCCCGACTTCGTGTAGATGCTCGAGAGGTAGACCACGTCGGTGCTCCACGGGGTGGCGTTGGGGTTCTCGCGGGCCTCAAGCCGTTCCAGGCCGGCGAGGGCGGCGCGGGGCCGGGCGCAACCAACTGGTCACGGGCGTGGGCACGGGTGAACTCCCGCGGTGCGAGTCGGGGCGAGGGGGACCCGGCGCGCGGAGCTATCCTATAACGACGACGGACCCGGCGGCCGCGGGCGCAGCGCCGCGGCCGCCGGCGCCGGGAATCGGCCAGAAACCCTTCTGAAACTATCAGATTGGTCACACACCCGCGACGCTGCGGCGTCCGGCTCATCGGATCTTAATGTTTCCGGATTGGTCCGCGGCCGCAAAGTTGCCCCGGCCGGCACGACTGGACTCATTTAAATGTTCGTCTGTAGGACTGCGTGACATGTTTCCGCGACCCGGGTGGGGGGGTAGCGGAAGAATCATTTTCGAGGACTACCGCCCCGCCGTGACGCGGAGCGGTTGCTCCTCCCGAAGCGGGTTGCGCAGGTGGGCCGCCTTCACCTCGGCGCGGAAGCGGGCGTCGCCGGGCTGGGCCGCGTCCACCTCGACGGTGTACGTGACAGCCTGCCCGGGCCGGAGCTCGTCGAGCACCGGGAACGTGACCCGCCCGTCGGCACCAGGCCGCCCCTCGGCGCGGTCGGGGCCGCTCCCCTTCACGAGCCGCAGTTCCGGTGGCACGACCGCCGCCACGTCCAACTGCCGGGCCGACACGGTCCCCTGGTTCCGCAACCGAATCTGGAACGTCGCCCGCCGGCCGACCTCGACCGTGCCCGGCGGCGTCGCCAGCTCCAGCACCACCGCCGGCGTGCCGACGATAGCAATCGTCCCCTCCGCCTTCGCTTGAAGCGATGCGGCGTCGCCGTCGGCCAGCGTCGCCACCGCGAGCGTCGCCGCGCCCGTGAGCCGCACCGCATCAACGCCGAGCTTGAACGTGCGCGTCTCGCCGGGGGCGAGCGTACCCGCCTTCCACTCCACCGTCCCCGCGCTGATGACGCCGTCGCCGGCGTCCTTGGCGCGAACCTCCGGCGGCAGCGCGGCCCGCACGGTGACGTTCTTCGCGGCCACGTCGCCGGCGTTGGCCACCGACACGTTCCAGGTGAACTCCTGGTTCACGTAGACGAGCTTCGGCCCCGTGACCGCCGCCCGCAGTTCGGCCCGCCGCACGTCGAACGCGACGCGGCCCGACGACGCGCTGAGGTTGCCGTCGCCGGTGGCGGTGGCTTGCAGCGAGTATCGGCCGGTCAGCTTCGCGGACAGCGGGAGGTCGAACGTCCGCGTCTCGCCGGGGGCCAGCGTGCCGGCCGGCAGCTCGACGGGGTTCTTACCCGAGGCGTGCTTCACGGCCTCGTCGAAGGACGCGAACACGGTGACGTTCCGGGCCGGCGTCGGGCCGCTGTTGGTGACCGCGACGCGGAACGGGTTGGCGTCGCCGACGGTGGCCGCGGCCGGCGGCTCGACCAGGACACTGAGCTTGCCGGCGTCCACACGCACCGTCGCATCCCGGCGGGCGCTGAGGGCGTCGGCCGTGTCCGCCTGCGCGGCGACGACGACGGTGCCGACGCGGGCCGGCCGCACCTGCATGGCGATGGTCTGGGCCTGCCCCGCCCGCGAGCCGGGCAGGTCGAACACGAGGGCTCCGCCGTCCTGTCGGGTCGGCGGCGGCTCCGAGCGTTCGAGCGTGGCGCCGTCGGACAGCGTGACCCGCACGCGGGCCTCCTTGCCGTCCACGGGGCTGGTGTTGGCGAGCGTCACGGTGGCGGGGAACGCCGCCGTCGGCCCGGCGACCGGCGGCGCGGTCACGTCGAGCTTCAGCTCGGGCGCCGCCCACTCGATGAGCGTCTCGCGGCGGCTCACGACGGTGCCCGGCCCCTGGCCGTTGTCGGCCGCCTTCAGCACCTCGACGGCGACGCGCGTCTTGCGGCGGTCGCTGCCGGCCTGCGGGTTCGTCTGAATGAGCCGCACGGTCGCCTTGCCGTCGGCGTCCGTGGTCGCCTCGGCCTCGCGGGCCGCGCCGCCGCTGCGGCTCGCCAACACGACCGACGATTCTTCGGAGTCGACGAGCCGGTAGCGAACGCGGTAGGTCGGCGGGTTCGGCCCGTCCTGCTCGAAGCGCGCGACCGTGGTCGTGAGGGCGTGCTCGGTGCCGATGCGGACGGTCGCCGGCGGCGGGAACACGAACCGCCCTTCGCCCCACACGATCTTCGCGGCGACGCGCCCCTTCTCCCAGTTGAACACGCCGGGGGCGTAGGCCGTGAGGATGGTCTCGCCCGGCACGGGGCAGCTGACCACACAGAACGTCTGCCCGGCGCAAATTTCGACGTCGTCCTTGGGGTCGTCGTTGCCGCGGGTGATGGTGTGGGCGGTGTAGCAGGTGTGGCTGATCGCGTACTTGTTGTCGTGCTTGTAGCCGCGGCCGGCGTAGAAGCCCGACTCGTCCACCTCGACGATGCTGCCCGGCCCTTCGAGCATCCACTCGACGCGGCGGCTGCGGCGCGGCTGCCCGTCCTTGTCGAGCACGGAGGCGACGACCACGACCTGCGCCCCCAGCGGCGCGGTGGCGTCGGCGGGGGTGACTTCGATGCGGGCGGCCTTGGGGTCGAAGTCGCTGAAGTAGCCGAACGACGGCTTCCCGTGGTTCTCCAGGACGCGGCCGCCCGGGAAGTAGTACGGGAAGTAGCTGGGGTTGTGCGAGTTGAAGCAGCCCCCTGCGAGGGCGGCGAACAGCACGGCGATGGGGGTGGCGCGCCGGGTCATGCCGCGCTCATAGCGTGGGCAGGTGTGGCACGCAACCCCGGCAGCTGGGAGGACTGGGGGAATGACCAATTCCCAACGACCCCCCAATGACCAAGGACGGAACCGCTGGGTTTCCTTGGTCATTGGGGGGTCGTTGGGAATTGGTCATTCCGGGCCTAAAATGCCCCGCAACCAGGAGACGCGAATGCTAACCCGGAAGTACCTGTTCCCCGGGGTGATCGAGCTGAACCTCCAGGCGGCCCGGCCGCTCGGGGTGAACATTTATCTCATCGACGGCGGCACCGAGTACGCCCTCATCGACATCGGCCAGGACGACACGCTCGGCGAGGTCATCGACCTCGTCCGCGGCATGGACTTCCCGCTGTCGAAGTGCAAGCTCATCATCGCCACCCACGCCGACGCCGACCACGTCCAGGCACTGGCCGCGGCCCGGGTGCGCTTCAAGACGAAGGCCGCCGCCCACCCGAAGGCCGCGGCGGCGCTCGAGTCCGGCGACACCGTGCAGACCTACGCCAGCATCCCGGCGCAGGGCTTCGACATCCCCATGCCGCCGTGCAAGATCGACGTGCTGCTCAACGACGGCGACGAGATCAAGGTCGGCAAGGTGAAGCTGACGGTGTGGAGCACGCCCGGCCACACGCCCGGCCAGCTCAGCTTCAAGATGGGGAACCTGCTGTTCAGCGGCGACAACATCTACAAGGACGCCTGCGTCGGCGTCATCGACGCGCACCACGGGTCGAGCATCCCCGAGTACCTGAAGTCGCTCAACCGCATCCTCGCCGACGACGCCGAGTACCTGCTGCCGAGCCACGGCCCGGTGTTCCGCAAGGACGCGAAGATTCTGAAGGCCGCGATCGACCGGCTGACCGGCTACCAGTACATGGCCGACTTCGGCACCTGCGCCCAGTCGTGGCCGCTGCAAGAGGCCTACGAGAAGGATGTGCTCGCAGGGAAGATGCCGGAGCTGTGAGCACGGGTGAGGGGTGAAGTGTGACCGGTACGCGGCCGGCCCGTGCGCCGCCAGGATGTCGTCCCACGTCCCCACACACCCTCCCCCTCGTCAGTCGCACGCCGGCCTCGGAAATGACCGCACCGCGGCGAAAATCCCGCCCCTCCGTATGCTAACCGCGGCGGCCGGTCCCTCCTCTTCGCGCGGGTTTCTCCCATGAAAATGGGCCTCGTCGGCTACGCCGGGTCGGGCAAGAGCACCGTCTTCGAGTGGCTCACCGGCGGCAAGCCGGACCCGTCGAAAGTGCAACAGGGCCAGACCGCCATGGCCGACGTGCCCGACGACCGCCTCGCCGGCATCGCCGCCGAGATGAAGCCGAAGAAGACGACGTACACCCAGGTCGCCGTCCTCGACACCCCCGGCCTCATGCTCGACGAGAAGAAGGACAACGCCCGCCGCCTCGGCATCCTCCGCGAGGCGAACGGCCTGGTCGTCGTCCTCGACGGCTTCACCCGCACCGACTTTGCCGCGCAGCTGACCCACTTCCGCGACGAACTCCTGTTCGCCGACCTGGAGGTCGTGTCGAACCGCGTCCCGAAGGTGGAGGCCGGCCTGAAGAAGGCCAAGCCGCAGAAGGAGCGTGAGGCCGACGAGGCCGAGCTGGCCCTGCTCCGCCGCGTCGTAGCGGGGCTGGAGTCGGGCAAGCCGGCGTCGCAGTTCGGGCTCACGGCCGACGAGGACAAGGCGCTGCGGAGCTTCCAGCTGTTGACGCTCAAGCCCGAGATCGTGTTCGTGAACCGCGGCGACAGCGGCTTCAACGACCCGCTCCCGGCCGACCTGCTGGCGCTGGCCCCGGGCGCGGTGCAGGCGCCGGCGAAGCTCGAAATCGAACTCCTGGCGATGGACGAGGCCGACCGCACGGCGTTCATGGGCGACTACGGCATCACGGCGTTCAAACGCGGCGAGACGATCCGGGCGATGTTCTACGGCGTCGGCCGCGAGGTGTTCTTCACGGTGGGCGAGGACGAGTGTCGGACGTGGTCGATCCCGAAGGGGTGCGACGCGGTCGAGGCGGCGGGGTGCATCCACCGCGACCTGTCGGACAAGTTCGTGCGGGCGAACGTGATCGGCTACGCCGACTTCATCGCGTGTGGCCTGAGCGAGAAGGAGGCGAAGGCCCGCGGCCTGATGCGCACGGAAGGCAAGACCTACGTGGTGAAGGACGCCGACATCATGCACATCCTGGCTGGCCACTGATGCACCTGTTCCGGCTCAAGCCCTCCACCATCCCCGGGGCCGGCGTCGGCGTGTTCGCCACCGTCGACATCCCGGCCGGCACCGTGCTGACCGAACTGTTTGCCGACGACGACGTGCGGTTCGTGCCGTGGGCCGACTTCGCCGTGCTGCCCGGCCCGGCCGAAGTCCGCGAGAACTTCGCCGTCCGCTACGACGACGGGGCATACCTGCCGCGCGACCTGAACCGCATCAGCGTCGGCTGGTTCCTGAACGACAGCCGCGACCCGAACTTGGCCCACGACGCCGACTACGTCTACTTCGCGCGGCGGGACATAGCCGCCGGCGAGGAACTGCTCATCGACTACGACACGCTATGACCGCCGGCTGCTGTGATAGGATGGGCTCGTCCCCCCGCGGAGGCCGCCGTCATGGGTGCCGTGCCGAAGACGAAACTGACCGTCGCCGAGTACCTCGCCATTGAGAAACAGGCGGAGTTCAAGAGCGAGTTCTACGCCGGCGAGATGTTCGCCATGGCCGGCGCCAGCAGGGAACACAACCGGGTGAGCGAGAACCTGAGCGGCGAGTTGCACGCCCGGCTCAAGGGTGGGCCGTGCCAGTCATTCTCTCGCGACCTGCGGGTACGCATCCAGCGGACTGGGCTGTACTGCTACCCGGACCTGGTAATCGTGTGCGACGAGCCCGAGTTCGCCGAGGAAGATAAAGACACCCTGACCAACCCGCGGGTCGTGTTCGAGGTGCTGTCGCCGTCCACCGAGCGGTACGACCGCACCACGAAGTTCCTGCACTACCAACGGCTGCCGTCGGTGCAGGAGTACGTGCTGGTCGCCCCGGACCGGGCGTGGTGCGAGCGGTACGTCCGACAGCCGGACGGGGCGTGGTCGCTCGTGCAGTTCGTCGGCCTCGACGCGACGCTGGAGCTGAAGTCGGTGCCCGTCGCGGTGCCGCTCGCCGACGTGTACGCCCGGGTCGAGTTCCCGCCGCCGGAGCCCCGCCCGTCGGCGTGACGCGGCCGCGCCAGCCGACCCGCCCGCAAGCCGCCTTGACCGCCGCCCCGCCCGCCGGTATGCCCCGTCGCATCACAAGTCATCCCAGGAAGGTCGGGACCGGATGCGCCGGGTTGCCGGGGCGTTGCTCGTCGTCGCGTGTGCGGCCGTGGTCGGGTGCCAGTGGTGGCCCCGCGCGGACCGCCCCGGACCCGCCCGCGCCGCCCTCCCCGACGCCGCCCCGGACGGCGCCTACGTCGAGTCCGTGCTCGTCGAGCGGCCGGTCGGCGACGACGTGCTCGACCGCGAACTCTGGACCACCGCCAAGCCGCCGATGCCGGCCGAGACGGACGTGATCCTGACGGAGAACGGCCTCCGCGTCCGCGTCGTCAGCGGCAACCTCCCCTCGTCCTTCCGCCGCCTCCTCGAAACCGACGGCGTCGACCCGCACGGCTTCACGTTCGGCGCGCGGCCGGACGTGGTGGTGCCGACGGCGACGCCGCCGGACCCGTGCTCGTTCCGCGTACTGGCCGACCTTGCGGGGACGCGTCGCGACGTGACGCTGAAGGGCGCCCGCTGCGGCATCCTGGTCCGCCCGGCGTGGGCCGGCGACGGTCGGCTGAAAGTGTACTGCGAGCCGCAACTGCAACACGGTGAGCGGGCCGACGTGTTCCGCCCGAACGGCGACGGCACTGGTCTGACGGTGGCCGGCGAGGTGCCGACCGAGCGGTACCCGGGCCTCGGCTTCGAGGTGACCCTCGGGCCGGACGATCATCTCATCATCGGCTCCCCGGCGGCGGCTGCGGGGACGCTCGGCGAGGCGGCGTTCACCGCCGAGGCGGACAGCGGCCCGCGGCAGCGCGTGCTCCTGATCCGCGGCGGGTGGCGCGGCCCGCCACCGACCGCCGACGCGGCCCGCAGCCGCCGTGCGGTCGCCGCGATCGCCGGGGCGGATACGCGCTAACGGCCCATTCCGGTGAGGATTTCCAGCGTCACGCGGCCCTTCTCGGTGTCGGACAGGTATATCCGCTCGCCCTTGCAGTACTCCTCGACGTAGGCCTCGATCACCTTCCGCAGTTCGCCCTTCTCGATGCCGGACAGGTCGAACACGCCGAGGGCCGCGAGCTTGGCGATGAACCGCTCCGTGATCCGCTGCCGGTGCCGGTCGGTGACGGAGCCCGCCGGCCGCGGCGTACCATCGGCCGGCCGGGCGGCAGCGTAGGCGCCGCTGCCGGCAACCGCTCGCGGCTGCGTGCCGCCGCCGGCAGAACCGATGGCCGAGAACACGCCAGACCCACTGACCGGTGGCGACGGCGTCGACGGCGCTTCAGCCACCGGTACCTCGGCGCGGACGAACGCGGCCAGTGGCGACGCCCCGGACGCGGCCGGCGGGATGACGGCGACGGCCCGGAAGCCGTTGCCGAGCCGCACGTCGAACACTGATTCGGGCAGGCCGGGTGCCAGCGCCTCGCCCTGTCCGCGGACTTTAGCCAGCACCTCGTCCAGGTGCTCCTCGTCGCGGAAGCGGACGTTCGACGGCAGCCAGACCGTGCCGCGGCGGGCCAACACCGCCTGGAAGCCGAGGACCGTGATCTCGGCGACGGTCGGGTCGGTGAACAATTCTTCGAGCGGGCCGAAGCCGAACGCCTCCTCGGCGACCTCGCGGGCGAGTTTGGCGCGGTCGGCCGGGTTGAGGCGCGTGGCCTCGCTCTCGATCAGCGTGTCGGCCAGTTGGCGGGCGGCCTCGGCGAACAGCGACGGCGGCATCCGCCGGGCCTTCAGCGCGGCGAGCCGCTCGTCGAGCTTGATGAGGAGGCGGGTCTTGACGACCTCGTACCCGCTGAGAGTTTGGCCGACGCCGGTCGGGCGCGGCGGCGGGCGGAGGAGCGAGGCGGACGGGCGCGGAGACGACATGCGCGGTGTCCTGGGGTGGGGACCGTCGTACCAGCCTAGTACACCGGCGGCCGGCGTGCGCCGGAAACCGGCGCCGCCGCGGTGCTTGACCCGCCCCCCGGTCTGTGCGACAGTCGAGGCGCCATGATCTCGCTCACCAACCCCGCCGTCCGCTCCGCCGACCGCGTCGCACGTCGCGAGTGGCTCCGCGTCGGCGGCCTCGGCGCCGTCGGGCTGTCGCTCCCGCACCTGCTCGCCGCGCAGCCCGCACCCACGCCGGCCCCGCCGCTGGCGTCGGAACTGGGTAGCACGTTCGGCCGGGCCAAGAATTGCATCTTCCTGTGGCTCCAGGGCGGCCCGCCGCAGCACGAGACGTTCGACCCCAAGCCCGACGCCCCCGTCGACATCCGCGGCCCGTTCCGCCCCGTCGCCACGAGCGTGCCCGGCGTCCGCTTCTCGGAACTGCTGCCGCGCACCGCCGCTCAGGCGCACCGGCTCGCCGTCATCCGCTCGCTGTCCACCCGCGACGACAACCACGACGTGAGCGGCTATTGGCTCCTCACCGGCTACCCCTACGGCCCCGGCAGCGCCCGGCAGATCAAGCCGAGCGACTGGCCGTACTTCGGTTCCGTGCTGCGGATGCTGAAGCCGAGCGAGCGGTTGCCGGCGCTCACTTCGGTCTGGTTGCCGGACCTCATGCGGCTGAACGACAACGTCACGCCGGCGGGCCAGACGGCGGGGTTCCTCGGCAAGGTGTGGGAGCCGGCGCGGTTCGTCGGCGACCCGGCCGCGGCCGACTACCACATCGACGGCCTGACCCTGCAAGCCGACCTCGCCGCGCGGGCCGCCGGGCGGCGGGACTTGCTCGCCGGATTCGACCGCGGCTTCGACCTGCGCGGGCGGAACGAGCCCGTCGAGGCGTGGGACCGGCTCTCGCACCACGCGCTCGATTTGGTCACGTCCGGGGCGGCGCGGGCGGCGTTCGACCTGGGCAAGGAGCCGGCGTCGCTCCGCGACCGGTACGGCCGCCACACGTGGGGCCAGAGTTGCCTGCTGGCACGGCGGCTGGTCGAGGCGGGGGTGCGGCTCGTCCACGTCAACTGGCCGCGCGACCCCGGCGACTCCGCCGTGGACAACCCGTTGTGGGACACCCACGCCCAGAACGCGGACCGGCTCCAGGACTCGCTCTGCCCGATGTTCGACGTGTCGTTCGCGGCGCTCCTCGACGACCTGGCCGAGCGCGGCTTGTTGGGCGAGACGCTGGTGGTGGTGGTGGGCGAGTTCGGCCGCACGCCGCGGATCAACGCCCAGGGCGGCCGCGACCACTGGGGGCACGTCTTCAGCATGGCACTGGCCGGGGCGGGCGTCCGCGGCGGGAGCGTGGTCGGCGCCAGCGACAAGAACGGCGCGTACCCGACGACGGACCCCGTTCGCGGCGGCGACCTGACGGCGACAATCTTCCACCTCCTCGGCGTGGACCCCGGCGGGATGTTCCACGACCGCACGACCCGCCCGCACCCGATCACCAAGGGCGAGCCCGTCGCGTCGGCCCTGGGGTCGTCCGCGCCCGCGCGTCAGGCCGCAGGCGGCGACCCGGCGTTCGTACCGCCCTACGACCCGGCGCCGATCCTCGACCCGACGTTCGCGGCGCGTGGGCCGCTGATCGCGGCATCGCCGCCGACACGCGACAAGGGCTGGCGCGCGGACCCCACCGCGGGGCCGTTGCTGGTGCGGAAGGAGGCCGGCGGCGTGTTTCTCGGCTGCGCCGGCGAAGTGCCCGCGGGCACGCGGGCGGTGCTGGCGCAGGAAATCCGCAACGCCCGCGGCGGGCGCTACACGTTTACCGTTCGTGCGGCCGGCGGCGCGGCGACCGCGGAGGAATACGAGCGCGGCTTTCTGGCGCACACCACGTGTCGGTTGGTGCTGTTCCGCTTCCGGGACGCGAAGAAGGACGTGCGCGCGGTGGACGAGTTGGCGGCGGCCGAGTTCCGACCGGCGTTCGGGGCTGCGGGCGAGTTCCGGGTCGAGCGGTTCCTGGCGTCCGCGGCCCCGGGCGCGAATTTCCCGATCGGCAACGGCCTGGGTGTGGCCGTGGTGCTGACGGTGAACCGCGCCCTGACGGCGCGGGCCGGCGTGCGGGTGGCGACGGCGGAGGTGGCGTTCAGCCCGGCCCCGCGGTTCGACAACGACGACCGGTGACGGCGGTGGCGCGAAATCGGACCGCCCCGCCGGCGTGGAACGGGTACGGACCGGCGGCCGCGCCGCGGTCGATTTCGCTTGACGTGCCGCCGCCGCGCCCGCACCTTCGACGGTGCCGCACACGCGCCCCAGAGACCCCGCCATGACCCGCACCACAGCCGCCGTCGTGGTCGCGCTCGTCGCCGCCGCGGCCGTCGCGCAGACCCGCCGGCCCGCGCCGCCCGCCGGCGCCCCGGTCGTCAGTCGGCTCGCGGCTCACCTCGGCGACAAGGCACTCGTCGACGAGTTGAAACTCTCCGACGAGCAGGTGAAGGCGCTCCGCAATGCCGCGGCCAAGTCGCCCGGCGGCGAGTCCGCGATCGCGGCGAAAGTGAAGGAAGTGTTGTCGGCCGAGCAGTACGCCCGCGCCGTGCAACTGATGGCACAGGACGCGCTCCGCACCGGCCGTGGTGCCGTCGTCACGCCCTCGGCCCTCGTCACCGTCCCCGCCGCCACCCTCCGCCGCTACCCCGAACTCGTCGAGGCCGCCAACCTCACCCGCGAGCAGAAGCGCCGGGCCGCCGGCGGCCCGGCGCAGCCGAACCCGAACTTCGGCGGCCCGCAGCCCGCGGAAATGAGCTACGGCGGCCTCCCCGGCGGCGCCCACATCCTGCTGACCCCGGAGCAAACGGCGGCCCTCACCCGGTTCGTCGGCCCGCTCCGCACCGCGCCGTTCGGCGTCGCCCCCGGCCCGACTGACGCCACCGTCACCGCCATGCGGCCGACGTTCGCCGGCAACGGCCCGCCGTGGCAGCGGGTGATGACGGCGGTGAACAACCGCGGCGAACTGAAGCTGAACGAGAAGCAGGTCACGACCTTGAACGACCTGTCGAACCGCGCCCGCGGCGTCGTCCGGTTCAACGCCGACGGCTCGGCCCCGAACCCGCCGCCGCAGCCGCTCAGCCCGGCCGACACCGAGAAGGAACTGGCCAAGGCGCTGAACCCCGAGCAGATGACGCGGCTCAAGCAGATCGAGCGCTGGCAGCAACTCCCGCCCGGCGGCGACGCCACCGCCAAGTTCGACCTCCCCGGCGTCACCACCGAGGTGGGGCTCGACTCCAGGCAGAAGACCGACCTGAAGGCCGTGTCCGCCGCGCACCGCGCCAGGGCCGCGGCGGCGCTGAAGGCCGCCAAGTCGGCGGCCGACCTGAAGGTGGAACTCGCCGCGGCCCGCGCCGATACCGACGTGGCGGTGGATAAGCTCCTGAGTGACGCGCAACGCTCGAAGCTCGGCGAGCTGTTCGGCGCCGACTACCGCGGCGGCCCCGCCCGCAACGACAACGATATCTTCCGCCGCATTCGCAGCGCCAGCTACGGCATGTACCAGTTCGAGCTGATGATCGTGAACCGGTTCGGCGGCACCGCCGAGGACCTGCGGCTGAGCGAGGAGCAGAAGGCGGCGTTCACCGCGGCCGAGCGCGACTACTACCAGCAACAACGGAACGGCGGCGTCGACTACGAAGCGCCCGAGGCCGAACTCGCCAAGAAGATGGGCGAGCAGTCCAAGGCCATGCAGAAGGTGTTCGACGACGTCTTCACCGCCGACCAGAAGAAGCGGTTCCGCGAGCTGTGCATTCAAGCCCGGCAAGCGCTGAACGCCCAGCAGCTCGGCACCGGCGGCATGTACCCCGCCACCGGCGTCCCCGGCGTGGCCGACGAGCTGAAGCTGACCGCCGAGCAGCGGAAGCGCATCCGCGAGACCGGCGACGAGGATGCTGTGCTGACCGCGGAACAGCAGTCGCAGCTGAAGCGAATGACCGGCGTGCCCATCGCCGGCGGGTTCAACTTCGGCGGCGGCGGGCGGAGCCGACCGACGCCGCCCAGCGCCCGGCTGCTGCTGCTGCACGCCGGCGCGGCGCACGCCGACCTGGGGCTGAACGCCGAGCAGGCGTTCCTGATCGCCGAGACGATCGAGGAGCACGCCGCCGAGCTCCGGCCGCCCACGACCGGCCGCACGGGCGAACTCGGCGGGTACGTCGAGCCGCCGCAGCCGGAGGCCGTCGAGGACACGGTGAAGGCGTGCGAAAAGGCGGTCAACACGGTATTGACCGCGGCCCAGCGCGACCGGCTGGGGCAACTCGTGCTCCAGGTCGCGGCGCACGGCAGCCTGACGACGACGTTCGCCAGGCCGGAGGTGGCCGCGAAGCTGGCGCTCACCGTCGAGCAGAAGGCGACGCTGGCCGAGATCGCGGCCGACTTCCGCGCCCGGGTGGCTCAAGTGAACGGACTCCCGGGCACGGCCGGGTGGATGGAACTACGCCAGAAGGCGATCGCCGACGCCCGCACCTCCGCCCGCGAGCGGATGACCGCGGTGCTGACAGCGACGCAGGCGCGGGCGTGGCGGGCGCTGACCGGCCCGGAGTGCCCCGCCGTCGCCGCGGCCGCGAGCGGCGACGCCGCCGGCGACCCGTGAGCGTCAGTCGAGCGGCGTGAGGAACCAGTCGCGGGCGGTCACCGTGACCGTGCCCGGGGCGGGGTAGCGCTCGCCGGTGACGCGCTCCAGCGCCCACCCGCAGGCGTTGTTCACGGAGTTCAGGCCCGGCCGCTTGTCGGTGTAGAACCGCCGCAACACCGCCTCCCCCGCCGACAGCCGGCCCAGCGATACGGCCGCCATCCGCCGCACCCGGTCGTCCTCCAGGTCGCCCGGGTTCACGGCACTCAGCCGGCCCTCGAGCACGGCCACGACCGCGGGCGGCCCCTTCCCCTCGTGGATCAGCCCGAGCGCCCACGCCGCTGCCGCCCGCGCCTCGGCGCCGGCCGGGTTCCCCGTCGGCGATGCCTTCGGCGCCAGCTTCCGCAGCACCGCGTCCGCGGGCTGGTACTTCGCCCGGCCGAAGAACTGCGCGAGGTGCGACAATTGCACGTCGGCCGCCGCGTCAGTCGGACTCGGGGTGGCGAGCGCGCGGTAGCGCTGCTCGAAGTAGCGGAGCGCCGGCGCGAGGGTGTCCGGCTCCGCGAGCCGGCGCAGCGCCCAGGCTGCGGTCGTGAGTACCTCGGGCCGGTCGTGCCGCAACAGTGCCACGATGCGGGGGGCCGCCGGGCGGTGCTCCAGGTCGGCGAGGAGCAGCGTCGCCTGTTCCAGGCCGCGCCAGTCCGTGCCGGCCAGGACGCGCTCGGCGTCGCCGATCACCGCCGCCTTCCAGTCTTTGGACAGGTCGTGGAGCCCCAGGCGGGCGCGGCGGCGGACTGCCGGGTGCGGGTCGTTCAGGCGCTCGGCCAGGAGGCGGACGTGCGGCACACTCGGCCGGCGGTGCAACACCTCGACGCCGATCCCGCGCACGGCCGAGTCGGGGCTGGCGAGTACGGTGTCGAGCAGTGGAAGGACGTGGCCGGGGTCGAGCTCGACGAGCCGGGCCAGCGCGACGGCGGCGACGGCGGGTTCGGCGTCGCGGCCGAGCGCCTGAAGTTCCTTCACCGCGTCGGAGCCGTGCCGTCGCAGCAGCGCTGCGGCGACGAGCCGATCGGTAATGGTGCCAGCCGCGAGGGGGCGGGCGTCGGCCTCGGAGCCGGTCGTGCGAATCTCCGCGAGGGCGCGGGCGGCTTCGAGGCGGACGGCGGCGGGGGCGGTGCGGTCGAGCGCGAGGTCGCGCAGCCGGGGCGCCGCGGCGGGTTCGCGGACGCCGCCGAGGGCGCGGACGGCGTGGACGAACCCGCGGCGCGACGGCGGCTGGGCGATGCGGTCGAGCCACGTGGCGCGGGCGGGCTTGTAGTCCCAACGGGAGAGGGCGGGGTCGGCGAACTCGTGCAGGTCGGCGTCGGCCGCGGCGGCGCGGGCCAGGACCGCGGCGGCGTCCTTCGCGTCGAGCACGACCAGCGCCCGCGCCGCGGCGAGTCGGACCGTGGGGTGGGCGTCGGGCCGGTCGAGTTCGCGGGTCAGCGCCGGCACGGCGACGTGCATCCCGGCGATGCCGCGCTCGTGGGCCCGGGCGACGGCCTGAGCGGCCTGCGCCTTCAGGTCGGCCTCGGGGCGGCCGAGCGCCTCGACCCACAGGCCGGGGAGCCGGGCGGGGAGTTGGTGGACGACCCGTGGTAGCGGTAGTTCCGGGTCGTGGTACATGACCGAGTCGGCGTCGTCGGCGCGGGCCGACGAGGCGACGAGGGCGAGTAGCAGGGCGGCGCGGCGGGCGTGCATGGGGTACAGGGTAGGGCGCGGCGAGCCGCCTGACGGCTCGCCGGCCTACGCCCGCTGCGCGCCCGGCCGACCCGCCTCGACCGCGAACGACGCCCCCGTCTGCACCGGGCCGCCCGGCTTCAGCACCTCCGGCACGATCTGGTAGTCGGCCTTCCACTCCTTCGGCGTCACCGCGCAGCGGACGTACCCGCGCTGCCGGTTGTGGTACTTCACGAACGGGTTCTCGCGCAGCAGCACGTCCACGCCCTTCGGCTCGGCCACGCCGTTGCCGCCGCTCGAAATGCTCGTCCCCACGAACTCCGTCGCCACCACCGGCGTCTCGGGCCGGCGGTCGTCCACGCGGAGGTCGTTCACCCAGTTCGAGTGAATGTCGCCGGTCAGTACCACGGGGTTCGGCACGCGGCGGTCGGCGACCCAGCGCATCAGCCCGATCCGCTCGTGCGCCGCGCCCGGCCACTGGTCCATCGAGTACTTACGGTCGGCGCCGGCGGCCAAGTCCACGAGGCCCATCATCACCTGCTGCGCGAGCACGTTCCACGTCGCGTCGGAGCGGAGCAGCGCGGCCTTCAGCCAGTCGGCCTGGCGGGCGCCGAGGAGCGAGCCGTGCGGGTCGAGGGCCGCGTCGTTGAGGTCGGCGGCGCGGTCGCCGTTCGGCTGGTCGGTGCGGTACTGGCGGGTGTCGAGCACCTGGAACGCCGCCAGCCGGCCGAACCCGACGGTGCGGTACAGCGTGAGGTGCGGGCCGCGCGGGACGCACGTCCGCCGCAGCGGCATGTTCTCGTAGTACGCCTGGTACGCCGCCGCGCGCTGGACGAGAAAGGCCGCCGGGTCCACCGCCGTCTCGGCCTTCTCGTTCTTCTCCGAGATGTCGTTGGCGTAGTTGTTGTCGAACTCGTGGTCGTCCCAGGTCACCACCCAGGGGAAGCGGCGGTGAACCTCCTTCAGGTGCTCGTCGCCCCGGTACTGGGCGTGGCGGTTGCGGTAGTCCTCGAGCGTGACGATCTTCGTCTTCTCGGGGCCGACGTGCTTGCGGACGCGCTTCTCGGCCCCGGGGTACTCGTAGATGTAGTCGCCGAGGTGAACCACCAGGTCGAGGTCGTCCTTCGCCATGTGCTGGTACGCGGTGAACAGCCCCTGCTCGAAGTGCTGGCACGAGGCGAACGCGAACCGCAGCCGCTCCGGGCTCGCGGTCGGGGCCGGCGCCGTGCGGGTGCGGCCGACGGGGCTCGTCGCGTCGCCGGCGCGGAAGCGGTAGAAGTACCACCGGTCCGGCCGCAGCCCCTCCACCTCGACGTGGACCGAGTGCCCGAGCTGCGGCGTCGCCACCGCGTCGCCGCTGGCCACGACCGACTTCATCGCTTCGTCGTCGGCCAGTTCCCAGCGGACGACGACGTTCTCCGGCCGCATCCCGCCGGCGGGGGCCAGCGGCTCGGGGGCGAGGCGCGTCCACAGCACCACGCCCGTCGGCGCCGGGTCGCCGGACGCGACGCCGAGGCTGAACGGGTCGGCGGCAAAACCGGGCCGCTGGATCACGCGGCCGACGGCGCGGGCGCCGACGACGGGCAGCGCGGCCAGGGCGGCGCCGGCGGCCAGGAACAGGCGGCGCGACACGCCGCCCTCGGAGCGGACGGCGGCGCGCAGGTCGGCGGGGTGAAGCACGGTAGAACCCTCGGGTGATGGGGATGTGGTACGAAGCCGTTCGGCGGCGCGGCGCGAAGATCCGGTCAAGGTTCGGTGAGCGGATACGATGACCACCCACCCACGGGACCACGCATGTTCCGACTATTCGCCTGTGTTTTCGCCGTCGCCCTGTCCGCCGCGCCGGCCGCGGCCGCGCCGCAGACCGAGAACGTCCTCTGGGTCATGCTCGACGGCCTCCGCTGGCAGGAGGTGTTCACCGGCGCCGACGAGGAACTGCTGAACAAGGACCGCGGCGGCGTCAAGGACGTGGCCAACTGCAAGGCCCGCTTCTGGCGCGACACCCCGGAGGCCCGCCGCGAGGTGCTGCTCCCCTTCCTGTGGGGCACCGTGGCGAAGGGCGGCCGCGTCTACGGCAACAAGCTCGTCGGCAGCCCCGGCCGCGTCACGAACATGTTTAACGTCTCGTACCCCGGCTACAACGAAATCCTGTGCGGCTTCCCGAACCCGCTCATCACCGGCAACACGAAGTTGTACAACCCGAACGCCACCGTGCTGGAGTGGCTCCACGGCAAGCCCGGCTTCAAGGACCGCATCGCCGCCGTCACGTCGTGGGACGTGTTCCCCTACATCATCAACGACAAGCGGAGCGGCATCGCGGTCAACTCCGGGTTCACGCCGCTGACCGGCCTCCCCGACACGCCCGACCTGCGCCTCCTCAACAAGCTGATGACCGAGACCGGCCCCGACGGCGAGGAGACGCGCCTCGACGCACTCACGCACCGGGCGGCGCTGATGGTGCTCGCCGCCAAGAAGCCGCGGGTGCTGTTTGTCAGCTACGACGAGACCGACGCCCACGGGCACGGCGGCCGCTACGACCGGCTGCTGGCGGCGGCGCAGAAGAACGACCGGTTCGTCCGCGAGCTGTGGGACGCGGCGCAGGCCATGCCCGAGTATCGCGGCAAGACGACCCTCGTCGTCACCACCGACCACGGCCGCGGCGACGCGCCGGTCGGATGGAAGAACCACGGGGCGAAGGAGGCCGGCGCCGAGTTCTGGTGGGCGGCGGTCCTCGGCCCGGACACGCCCGCGGGCGGCGAAATCCGCGACACGCCGACGACGCAAGCCCAGGTGGCGGCGACGGTTGCCGCGGCGCTGGGGTTCGACTACCGGGCGGCGGTGCCACGGGCGGGGGCGGTGCTGCCGGGGGCGGTGCGGCCGTAGCCGACGATCAAAGGTCGGGCCGAATCCATTGTGTGTACCCGACCCCCCCGGGGGGTCGAGGCACGAATTGAGTCCATGCCACAAAAGTATGTTGGAGCGACGCCGGGGCTCGGAACCAGGCACTCGCCGCGCCGATAGGATAACCGCGTCACCGGTCCACACGCCGCAGGAGGCGGGCGATGATCGCCGTCACGGGGGCTGCCGGGTTCATCGGCTCGAACCTCGCGCTCCGCCTCGCCGCCGCGGGGCACGACCTGATCCTGGTCGATCACCCGCTCACCCCCGCGAAGGCCGCCAACCTCGCGGACCTCGCGCGGTTCCGCGTCCTCGACCACGAACAATTCCTCACCCTCCTGGAACGCGACCGCCCACAGCTGTCCGGCGTATTCCACCTCGGCGCGTGCAGCCGCACCACCGAGACGGACTGGGCCTACCTCGACCGCAACAACGTCCGCTACACCCGCACCGTGTGGGAGTGGTGTACCGCGAACCGCTGCCCGCTCGTGTACGCCTCCAGCGCCGCCACGTATGGCGACGGCACCCGCGGGTTCGACGACCGCACGCCCGCCGCGGAGTTGCTGCCGCTCAACCTGTACGGCAAGAGCAAGAACGACTTCGACGCCTGGGTGCAGGACGAGCTCCGCGCCGGCCGCCCGACGCCGCCGGGGTGGGCGGGGATGAAGTTCTTCAACGTGTACGGCCCGCGCGAGGACCACAAGGGCGGCATGGCCAGCGTCGTGTGGCACGCCTACCGCCAGGTGAAGGACACCGGCGAGGTGCGGCTGTTCCGCTCCACCGTGGCCGGCGTCGCCGACGGCGAGCAGCGGCGCGACTTCGTGTTCGTCGGCGACTGCATCGACCACATGCTGTGGCTGTGGGCTCACCCCGCGGCGTCGGGTATCTACAACAGCGGGACCGGACACGCGCGGACGTTCCTCGACCTGACCCGGGCCGTGTTCGCGGCACTGGGCCGCGAGCCGGCCGTCCGGTTCGTCGACATGCCGGCGGCGCTGGCGGCGCAGTACCAGAGCTACACCCGCGCCGACGTGTCGAAGCTCCGTGCCGCCGGGTACGACGCCCCGCCGACGGCGCTGGAGGCCGGCGTGGCGGCGACCGTGGAATGGCTGCGGCGGCCGGCGTGACCCCGGGTTTTCAGGCCGAAGGCCTGGCAGCCCTCAGCCCAGGGCAACGCCCTGGGTACACGGCGCGCAGGCCTTCAGCCTGCACGGTGAATCGCACCGCCTACCCAGGGCGGCGGTCGCTGCGCTCTCTTGCCCTGGGCTGAGGGCTGTCAGGCCTTCGGCCTGAAAACCCAGGAACCGACTGGCCTCGAATCGAACTCATGAAGCTCCACTACCACACCAGCTACCCCGCCATCGATGACCTGCGCGAGGGCGCCCGGCGGCGCATCCCGCGGTTCGCGTTCGAGTACCTCGACGGCGGCTGCAACGAGGACGTGAACCTCCGCAAGAACACCGACGACCTCCGGCAGGTGGAGCTCAAGCCGCTGTACCTGACCCACTACCAGCCGTCGAGCCTCAAGACCGAGCTGTTCGGCCACGAGTACGACGCCCCGTTCGGCGTCGCCCCGATCGGCCTCCAGGGGCTCATCTGGCCCGGCGCCCCCGAAATCCTCGCCGCCGCCGCCGCCGAGCACAACGTCCCGTACATCCTCAGCACCGTCAGCACGGCGAGCATCGAGCGGATCGGTGAGATCACCGGCGGCCGGTTCTGGTTCCAACTGTACCACCCGGCCGACAACGCCATCCGCGACGACCTGTTCGACCGCCTCGACGCCGCGGGCTGCAAGACGCTGGTGCTGCTGTGCGACGTGCCGACGTTCGGGTTCCGCCCGCGCGACATCCGCAACGGGCTGGCGATGCCGCCGCGGATGACGGTCCGCAACATCCTGCAGATCTTCGGCCGGCCGACGTGGGCGGCGCGGACGCTGCTCCACGGCGCGCCGCAGTTCGCCACGATGACGAAGTACATGCCGAAGGGGCTGAACATGAAGCAGCTCGGCGCGTACATGAACGCCACCTTTTCGGGCCGGCTGAGCGAGGAGAAGATCGCCCCCATCCGCGACCGCTGGAAGGGAAACCTCGTCCTCAAGGGCGTGGCCACCGAGGAGGACACGGAGACGGCGGTGCGGCTCGGGCTCGACGGCGTGATCGTGTCGAACCACGGCGGCCGGCAGGTGGACGCGGGCGAGTCGGCGGTGCGGTCGCTGCTGCCGATCGCCGAGAAGTTCAAGGGAAAGCTGCGGGTCATGCTCGACAGCGGGGTGCGCTCGGGGCCGGACGTGGCGCGGGCGATCGCGTGCGGGGCCGAGTTCGCGTTCCTCGGGCGCACGTTCATGTACTCCGTCGCGGCGCTGGGCCGCGAGGGCGGCCAGCACGCGATGGCGATGCTGAAGCTGCAGCTGACGCAGGTGCTGGAGCAGCTGTGCTGCCACCGCGTCGCCGACCTGCCGAAGCACCTGCTGCGGAAGCCGGCGGGCTGACCCGTCGGTTGCCGCCGCGCGCACGGGGTAGCCGGGTTCCATCGAACGTGGTCCGCCCCCTCACCCCGCGTGCTTCGCCGCGACCCTCTCCCCCGAGGGGAGAGGGTGGGCCTTGCCGGTTCCCATCACGGGCGGGCATGGATCCGCGGCCGCGGGCTGGTGGTTCGTCCTGCGTCGGCGCGTGGTTGCCCACCCGTGCGTGGCGCGTGCCGCTCCCACCCTCTCCCCTCGGGGGAGAGGGTCGCGGCGAAGCACGCGGGGTGAGGGGGCGAACCACGCACGGGGTTAGTTCGGCAACCCCGCACGCACCTCGTGCACCCACCGGGCATGCGCCAAACACCCGCAACCCCCGAGCCTCACCCGTGGCCGTCCAGCCGATCGACCTGTCCCGCCTGAAGGTGCTGCCGCTCGCCGAGCGGCACAGCCTCACCCGCGCCGCCGACATCCTCCTCGACCCCGACGGCCCGCCCAAACCCTGCTCCGCGCCGAACACCGCGCTCATCGCCGAGTGCGCCGCGAACATCCGCGCCGCCCGCGAGCGCGGCGCCAGCGTGATGCTCGTCTACGGTGCCCACCTCCTCCGCAACGGGGCCGCGCGCGTCCTCGAACGCATGATGGCGAACGGGTGGCTGACGCACCTGGCCACGAACGGCGCCGGCACCATCCACGACTGGGAGTACGCCTGGTTCGGGGCCAGCACCGAGAGCGTCGAGATGGGCGTCGCCGGCGGCCATTTCGGCACCTGGCACGAGACGGCGACGAACATCCACCTCGCGGTCATGGCCGGCGCCCTCGACGGCCTCGGCTACGGCCGCGCCCTCGGCCGCTTCATCCACGACGACGGCGCCACCCTACCCGACCCCGCCGAGTTGGCCGGCCTCATCCGCGCCGACCCGCTCCACCCGCTGACGGCCGCGCGCGCCGACCTGCTGCGGGCGATGCACGAGCAGAACTGGCCCGCCGGCCGGGTGCGCGTCGAGCACCGGTGGAAGCACGCTTCCATCCTCGCGGAGGCGTACCGGCACGGCGTGCCGGTGACGGTCCACCCCGGCATCGGCTACGACATCGTCTCGAACCACCCGGTGTTCAGCGGCGCGGCGCTGGGCCGCGGCGGCGAGTGGGACTTCAAGCTGTTCGGCGGCTCGGTGGACGCGCTCGACGGCGGCGTCGTGCTGTCGGTCGGCTCGGCGATCATGGGGCCGCAGGTGTTCGAGAAGAGCCTCAGTTGCGTGAACAACCTTCGGCTCCAGGCCGGCCGCGGCGTCGTGAGCGGGCACACGATCTTCGTCGTGGACTTGCAGGACGGCGGCGGCTGGGACTGGACGAAGGGCGAGCCGCCGAAGACGAACCCGGCGTATTATCTGCGGTTCTGCAAGAGCTACTCGCGGATGGGCGGGGCGATGCACTACGCCCAGTGCGACAACGCCGCGTTCGTCCACCACCTGTACCGCGCGCTGGCCGGCGACCCGGCGCGCTGACCCCTACTTCGCGGCCGGGACCACGCGGACGGTGATCGTGTTGCTCGCCACCGTCACCCGCGGCACCTGCGCGAGCAGCGCCTTCACGCGGGCCTCCTCCGCCTCCTGGCCCTTGCGGAAGCCGTCGCCGAACCAGTTCCCGCGCGGCTCCTTCTCGGCGGTCGTCGCGTAGTGGAACCGGACGCGGTACTCGCCGGGAGCGGCGAAGTGCTCCGCCTGGAGCTGGTGGCTGCTGAAGAAGCCGCCGTCATCGACCCGCTGGTACGGGTCGAACGACTTGCCGGGGGCGACCTTGACGAAGTCCTTCTCCCGCAGCACGTTCATGTTCCCGCACCGGGAAACCCCCTTCACGGGCGACTTGCCGTCCGGGCCGGTGATGTCGAAGGTGCAGTACGGCAGCCGCCACTTGCAGTCGGAGGCGTCGAGGCTGCCGACCAGGTACATGTCGGCCGCGGTCTGGTTCGTCAGCGCGACGGTGATGCGCGGAACCTGCCCCTGCTCGACCGTCGGCGGCGCGGTGATGGTGCAGCCGACCGGCGGCCGCTGCTCCGGGATGGGGGCGGCTTGAACCGCGGCGGCAACCGCGGCGGTCAGGGCGGCGAGGTGCAGCGTCGGTCGCATCACGAACTCCCGGACGGAACAGAGTGATGGTCAGCCTACCCCGCCCACCCCGCCGCGGGCAACCGCGCCCGCGCGGGTCGTGACCGGGCCGTTACACGCCACCCGTGTCAATTCCGCCCCGGACGCCCGCCGACCCTTCACCCCGGTCCGGCGTCAGTCCTTCGCCCGCACGCAGACCAGCCAGCGGCGGCCCTTCAGGAACAGCGCCCCGTCGGCGACCGCCGGCGACGCCGGCCCGGCGTCGCCGAGGTCGTTCACGGCCAGCACCTCGGGCGTCGGCCCGGCCTTCAGTACGTAACTCTTGCCGGCGCTGGCGCAGTACACCCGGCCGGCCGCGTCGGCGACCGGGCTGCACGCCGTCTGCACGCCTGGCAGCCGCTCCGTGAACACCACTTCGCCCGTCGCCGCACGCACGCACCGCAGCACCTCCGGGCTGTGGAGTCGGTACAGGAACTCACCCACCGCCACCGGCGACGAGTAGCCCTCGGGCACCTGCGGGAGCTTCCATTTCACGTGCGTCTTGGTCACGTCGCCGGTGCCGGTCGGATCGACGGCCAGGCCCGGGCCGCCGCGTCCGCTGTCGGCGTAGACGAGGCCGCCGGCGAGTACCGGCGTCACGGTGTCGCCGCGGGCGTCGCACGTCCACAGCACTTTGCCCGTGGCCGGGTCCACGCCCTGCACCGCGTTCGACGCCGACACCAGGAGTTGTTGCTTGCCGCCGACCGTCGCCACGACCGGCGTGCTGTGCGCGAAGCCGATTTTGGGCCGCTTCTCCTCCCAGCGCGGCTCGCCGGTCTTGCGGTCGAGCGCCAGCAGCCGCGACTCGTTGCCGAGCTGATCGAGCTGGAGGATCAGCGTTTCGTCGAACAGAACGGGGCTCGCGGCGAGGGCCACGTCGAACTTGTGGGGCGTGAGCTCGCGGCGCCACACGGGCCGGCCGGCGTGGTCGAGCGCCGCGACGACGGCGGAGCCGAACACGACGTACACGCGCTCGGCGTCGGCGGCCGGGGTGGGGGCGGTGTAGCCGCCGCGGAGGTCGGAGAGGAGCCACGGGCCGGGCGGAACCTTCGTGTCCCACAGGAGCTTGCCGTCGGCCGCGGCGTAGCAAGCGACGTGGTGTTCGGGGAATGCCTTGGGGTCGGCCTTGCCGCCGGGCCAGTAACTGGCGGTGACGAACACCTTGCCGCCGACCACGACCGGGCTCGACTGGTTCTGGTCCTGCCCGGCCTTCGCCGCGACGCCGGGGAGGTCCACCTTCCAGGCGACGTTCGCGCCGTCCTTGCCGCCCCAGGTGAGGGGGAGGGCACGCTCGGCGGTGTGGCCCATGCCGGCGGGGCCGCGCCAGCCGGGCCAGTCGGCCGCGGCCGCGGTGCCGGCGCCGGCGAGGAGGACGACGAGCCGGAAGGTCATGGCGGGGCTCCGGGAGAGCCGCCAGTATCGGGGCGGCCGCGCGGCGCCGCAAGCGGCGAATCCCTTCCCTCCGGCCGGACGTGGGTTAGAATGGATTCACCCGCCTGAAGGACACCCCACCCCGATGCCGCTGGACTGGTCCCCGCTAACCGCCTTCCTGGCCCGTTACGACCGCCCGCTCCTCATGACGCACGTGCGGCCGGACGCCGACGGACTCGGGGCGCAACTCGCCCTCCGCGACGCGCTGCTGCGGGTCGGCAAGCGGCCGCGCGTGGCCATCGCCAGCAAGCTGCCGCCGCGGTACGCCTTCCTCGACCCGAAGCGCGAGGTGGTCGAGGACTTCCGCGGGGCCGGGGAGAACTTCGCCGACTGCGACGCCGTCGTGGTGCTGGACACCGGCACGTACAACCAGCTCGGCGACTTCGGCGACTACCTGAAGAAGCGCGACGTGCCCCGCGCCGTGGTGGACCACCACCGCACCCAGGACGACCTCGGCGGCCTCCGCTTCGTGGACATTACCGCCGAGTCCACCGGCCGGCTAGCCTACGAGATCACCCGCGCCCTCGGCCTGACGCCGACCGCCGAAGCCGCGAACCACCTGTTCATGGCCGTGGCCACCGACACGGGCTGGTTCCGCCACCCGAACGCGACCGCCGAGACGTTCGCCCTCGCCGCCGAGCTCGTGTCCCTCGGGGCGAACCCGACGGGGCTGTACGAGCAGCTGTACGAGGCCGCCCCGCTGGAGCGGCTGAAGCTGACCGGCGTCGCCATCGACCGGCTGAAGACGCGGGCCGGCGGGCGGGTGGCGTGGACCGAAATCGTGATGGCCGACTACCCCGCGACCGGGGCCGTGCCGGGCGACACCGAAGACCTGATCAACTACCCGCGGAGCGTGGAGAACGTCGAGGTGGCGCTGCTGTTCATCGAGCAGCCGGGCGGCGGCACGAAGATCAGCTTCCGGGCGCGGGCGCTGGACGTGTCGAAGCTGGCCGAGCGGTTCGGCGGCGGCGGCCACAAGCTCGCCAGCGGCGCCCGGGTGGAAAAGCCGCTGCCGCAGGTGCGCGAGGAAGTTTTGGCGGCCGTGGACGAAGCACTGGCCGCCGGCTGAGAACACGACGGAGCCTGCCGGTTCGGCCGGGCCTCGCGGCCCGGCTCTTGTCCCCGAGCGTCACTCCGCACAGGAGTCCCCCATGGCCAACCCCTCCCACCACGTCCCGAGCCACCCGGCCGCGCCGGACGAGCCCGCCCCGCGGTTCACGCTGCGGCACCTGCCGTTCGCGGCCAAGCTCGTCCTCTCGACGTTCCTCCTGGCCGTGGGCGTCGGCTACACGTCGGCGATGGTGCAGCTGCACATGCAGCACGGCGACCGCGACGGCAAGCCGCTGCCGACGATGGAGAACGTCGTCGCCGTGTTCGCCGGCAAGGTGTGGAAGAACCCCGGCGAGGTTGTCGACTCGCCGAGCAAGCTCGAAACCGTGGTCATGGGCAACCCGACCGGCAGCATCAGCGGGTCGAACATGGCCCCGGCGTTCTTCGCCCACGACGAGGCCGACTACGCCAAGCAGGCGAAGCAGCCGGGCCGCAAGGAGAAGCTCGACCAGGAGCGCGACGGCGAGCGGAAGGCGCTCGTGGCGTGGGCCAAGGCCGCCCCCGAGACGCGGGCGCAGGCGTACAAGGACAACCGGTTCAAGCTGCCGAAGGAGCTCGAAAAGCTGGTCCTGACCGTGGCCTACACCGACAAGTCGAACCCCGGCACAGTGCTGGTGAGGCAACTCCTCGAGGACCGGTGTGTCCGCTGCCACAAGCCCGGCGGCGAGAAGGGCGACATCCCACTGACGACCTACGAGGAAGTGGCCGCACTGATGCCGACGGCGGCAGCCATCCCGGAGGGCGGCGGGTACGTCGATTCCGGCCGGCAGATCGGCCTCGAAAAGCTGACACAGAGCACTCACGCCCACCTGCTCAGCTTCGCCGTGCTGTTCACCTGCACCGGCCTCGTCTTCGCCTTCACCGGGCTGCCCGGCATCATCCGCGGCACGGTTGGCCCGATCGTGCTGATCGCCCAGGTGGCCGACATCGCCTGCTGGTGGCTGGCGCGGCTGCCGGAGCCGTACGGCCCCGGGTTCGCCAAGGCCATCATGGGGACGGGGGCCGTGGTCGGCGTCGGGCTGATGCTGCACATCGTGTGCGGCCTGTTCGGCATGTACGGGCCGAAGGGGAAGACGCTGCTGGTGCTGCTGTTCGCCGGCGCGGCCGGCGGCGGCGCGGCGGCGTGGACCGGCGTCATCGACCCGTTCCTGAAGGCCGAGAAGGCCAAGGTCGAGCAGAAGGCCGCCGCCGAGAAGGAGGCCCGCGACAAGGACAAGCAGAAGGTCGCCCCGAAGGACGAGGGCAAGGGCGTGCCCGTACAGAACGGCGGCCCGTCGGGGCTCGAGCGCGTGCTGACCGGGCCGTGGAAGGACGCCAAGTGGGTGGCCGACGGCAAGGTGCCGGACGGCGGCATGGTGCGGGCGTTCTTCGACAAGGAATCGGATTTCAAGGACGCGCTGAAGTCCGACCCCGAACTGCTGGCGAAGCTGACCCCGCAGCGCGAGGGCGAGCGCGACGCCTTCCTGGCCTGGGTGAAGGCCGCCCCGGAGGCGCGCAAGAAGGGCTACGACGACGACGCCTTCCCGCTGCCGGAGGCGCTCGTGGGCAAGGCGACGCCCGAGTTCCTGGACAAGGACGGGAAGCGGCTGAAGGTGAAATTGCTGGTCGAGACGCGCTGCCTCAGTTGCCACGCGGACGGCGCCGACGTGCCGCTCGACACGTTCGAGGGGCTGTCTCGGTACTTCGCCCCGCGGGCTCGTGAATGACGAATGACGAATGACCCACCAATGACGAAGGAAGACGACGATTGTCTTCCTTCGTCATTGGTGGGTCATTCGTCATTCGTCATTTCGCAAGTCAGTCGCGCCGCCACATGCGGTCGTCGTGCCGCTCGCGGTTGCGGCGGAAGATGCCGGGCGTCACCGTCGGCGGCCGCTCCAGCGGCTCGGCCTGGCGGGCGAAGATGTTGATGCTCCAGAACGAATCGAGCTTGTCGTACATCCGGTCGATCAGGTTCTTCTCCTGCCCCGGCAGCGGCGGAAACGCCGAGATCGGGGCGATCACCTGATTCGGGCTCAGGCCGGTGCCGCGGAACACGTCGTTGGGCCGCCTCGGGTCGTAGGGGCGGGTAATGGGCGTGCCGGCCGGGGGCAGCGGCGTGCCCACCGGCGAGCCCACCGGTGAGCCGACCGGCTGCGGCGCCGACCCGGCCAGGTTGTAGCTCGAGCCGACGACCTGCCCCGGCATCGCCGACCCGCCGCCGGGGCGCGAGGTCGTGGTGGTGCCGGTGGCGGTGCCGGTCTGGGCCGAAGCCGTCCCGGCCGCGACGCCGAGCGCCGCGGCCGCCAGCAGGCGTCGCATCCGATGTCCCCCGAACGCAGCGATGGATCGCGTCCGTATGCCGCGGCGCGGCCGGGGTGTCAAGACGTGTTTCGTCGCTACACCGCGACGGCCCGGCCCGTCTTCACCGACTCGATCTCGCGGTGGCACAGCACCAGCGCGTCGCGGGCCAGCTGCCCGCTCAGCAGGTCCGGCTCCGCCCCCGTCCGCACGCCGTCGGCCGCGGCCTGCAACTCGTCGGCGAACGCCGCCAGCGGGTCGCCGCCGCCGGCCAGCGCGGGCTGCGTCGCCTTCCCGTCGGCGGTGAGCAGCGTCAGTGGCTGGCCGCCGGCGTCGTACAGCAGGCTCGCCTTCTCCAGGTAAATCTCGAACCCGTGCGTGAACGGCCGGCCGCCCATGCACACGGCGCCGCTGGAGCACGTCACCGCCGGCCCGCCGGGGCCGTACAGGTACGACGTGGTCAGGTACGTCACCGCGCCGTTCGCCACGGTGCCGACGGCGAACACCTCCTTCGGCACACCGCAGACGAGGCCGATGAAGTGCGTGTCGTGGATGTGCAGGTCCACGGCCGGGCCGCCGGTCTTGGCCGCGTCGGCGATGTCGGCCGACCAGTCGGGCACCGCGATCACCCGCTTGAAGTGCGCCCCGAGCAGCTTGCCGTACTGCCCGCCGCGCACGGCCTCGGCCGCGAACTTGAACTCGGGGAAGAACGGCAGCACGTGCGCCACCATCAGCAGCTTGCCGGCCGTCTTCGCCGCGGCGACCATGGCGTCGGCGTCGGCGGGGGAAAGGGCGATGGCCTTCTCGACGAGGACGTGTTTGCCGGCGGCGAGCGCCTGCAGCGCGAGCGGGGCGTGCTGGTCGGTGACGGTGCAGATGTCGATGAGGTCGATGTCGGGGTCGGCGAGCATGTCGGCGAAGGCGGAGTACGTCTTGACGCCGCTCAGATCCACGCGGCCGGGCTCGGGGCCGAAGTTGCCGCGGGTGTTCGTCCAGTCGCCGGCGAGCTTGGCCGGGTCGCGGCTGCACACCGCGGCGACCTTCGCGCCGGTGAGCCGCTGCGCCGCGAGGTAATGGATGCGGCCCATGAACCCGACGCCGACGATCCCGATACGCACCATCGCCGTGCCTCCGGTCGTGATGGAAAATTCGGCGTCAGCGCGCCGCGATGCAGAACAGGTGCTTCTCGCCGCGGACGAAGACTTCGCGGTCGCTGAACGCCGGCGACGCGAACACCTTCTCGCCGAGCGGGTTCCGCGCCAGCACCTCGAACTCGGCCGACGCCCGCACCACCGTCGTCACGCCGTCGTCGGCGGTGAAGTAGACGCGCCCGTCGGCCGCGACCGCCGAGGCGTGGTGCCCGACGCCGCCGAGCCGCTCCTTCCACCGCTGCGTACCGGTCTTCACGTCCCAGCAGCTGGCGACGCCGCGGTCGTCCACCAGGAACAGGTTGCCGCCGTGGGCCACCGGGCTCGGCACGTAGCCGCCCTCGTTCGGCTTCGACCACAGGACGTGGCTCTTTGTCACGTTGCCGCTGCCGGCCGGGTCGATCGCCATGACCCAGTGCTTGGGGAAGCCGGCCGTCAGCAGCAGCACGCCGTCGTGCAGCACCATGCTGGAGACGAACTGCTCCGTCGGGCCGTCCACGAGCCACAGCTGCTTGCCGGTGTCCGGGTCGTAGCCGGCGACGCACTTGCTGCCGGTCAGCACCAGCTGCTTGCGGCCGGCCGCGTCCACGACCGTCGGCGGGCAGTAGGAGCGCAGCTTGTTCGGCCGGTCGGCCCGCCAGCGCTCGGCGCCGGTGAGGCGGTCGAGCGCCACGATGTACGCGGTCTGACCCTTCGGCGCGTCCTGGTCGCCGTTCACGATCACCATGTCCTTGTAGAGAACCGGCGGGCTGCTGAAGCCGTGCTGCGAGTGGAACTCGCCGGGCGTCGTCTCCCACAGTAGCGTGCCGGCGGTGTCGTAGCAGAAGACGCGCAGCTTCGGCCGGTCGAGGAACGTGACGTACACGCGCTCGCCGTCCGCGGCGGGGGTCGAACTGGCCCAGCTGTTCTCGCCGTGCTTCCGCTCCAGCTCCGCGGTCACGGCGACCCGCTGCCACAGTTCCTTGCCGGTGGTGCGGTCCACGCAGTGGAGCATGCGCTGCTTCTCGCTCTCGACGCACGACGCGAAGTACACCTTCCCGTTGCTGACGACTGGCGACGAGTGCCCCGAGCCGTTGATCGGGAACTTCCACTTGATGTTCTGCGCGGCGGTCCAGGTGAGAGGGTAGCCGGTGTCGGAGACGGTGCCGTCGCCGCGGGGGCCGCGCCAGGCGGGCCAGTCTTCGGCCGCGGCGACGCCGGCGAGGAGGAGCAGCGGGGCGAGGGCGAGGCGGGACATGCGGGCTCCAAAACGGGCGAAGCCCGGGGACGCCGTCCCCGGGCTTCGCGGCGAGCGGTACGGCTACTGTTACCGGCTCACGACGCGGTAGTCCACCGTCTCGCGGTCGCCAACGGTCACCTGCTTGTGGAAGGTGGCCCGGCCGTCGGTGCCGCCGAGGTACACGTACCAGTTGCCGGCCGGCAGCCGCAGGTCGAACTCGCCGAAGCCGTTGGCCGTGGCGTACTCACGCTTCGTCGGGTCGGCGGCGTTGACGAACACCAGCCGGGCGGCGCCGCGGGGCGTCGTCTGGTCGCGCTCCACGACTTCCCCGCGGACCGTCACCGCGCGGCTGAGCGAGGTCGTGCGGTCGGGGCGGAGCCGCGGCGTGGTCGGGCTAACCACCGGGCCGGCCTTCGGGAACGACGTGTTCGGGCCGGTCGGCAGCTGCTGGGCCGGCAGGTTCTCACCGGCGTTCGGCACCACGGCCGGCGGGCTCCGCAGTTCGTTCACCGACGGCCCCTGCGGCGGGGCGATGCCGGCGCCCGGCGGGCAGGCGTCGCACGCCGGCGTCGGCGGGTAGTAGTACGACACCACCGGCTGCTGCACCGTCACCGGCCGCAGCGTGGTGACCGGCACCATCGCGCACCGCTCGACGTAGCTCGTCACCGCGTTGCACTTCGACCGCAGCCGGTACGACGTACACGGCTGGCAGACTTTCTGCGGGCAGCCGGTGCAGGGGTCGTAGTAGGTCGTGTACTTGTACTCCGTGACCGGCTCGTAGTAGTAGCTGGTCACGTTCTTCGTCACCGGCTCGTAGTAGCTGCGGCGGACGTACTCCGTCACCGGCTGGTAGTAGCAGCGTTGCACGTAGCTGACGCGCACCTCCGGCTGCGGGCACGGGGCCGGGCAGGCGGCCGGCGCGGGGGCGGGGGCGTAGTACGCCGCGCGGGGGCGGTTGCAGTCGTTGCAGCAGACCTGGAAGACGTTGTTCCAGGCGGCCTGGGCCGGGGTCGCAGACCCCAGCAGACCGGCCGCGGCGACGGCGAGAGCGGGCAGGTGAAGTCTCATGTGGTGATCTCCGTGCGGGGTCCGTCACGACTACGGGTTAAGCCTAATCCGTGCCAACGCTGCGCCAACCGGATTCGGGCGCCGCCACAACCCGGAAAACCGGACCGGGCGCGTCACAGCCGGCAAGGTCGGCGCATCCCGCTCTGCTTCGCCAGTCTGCGCACGATTTGGGGGCTTTGGGCGGGGCGGGCGCTTGCTTTGTAAAAAGGAAAGCCCGGCAATCTGTGCGGCCAGACACCTCCGACGCTCGGGCCGATGGCATTGTGTGCCGTCGACCCCCCCCGGGGGTCGAGGCACGCATTGAGTCGGAGACACGAATTAATGTCAGATCGATGGGCGGGGTTCGGGTGGCGACCGCGGCCGTGCCGCCGGTAGAATCGCTACCCCCGGAGGTGCCCGCGATGCTGGAGGTGGCCGACGCCCTCGCCGAAGTCCTCGCCCGCGCCCGACCGCGTTCGCCGCAGCTGATGCCGCTCGAACCGGGGAACGTCGGTGGCGTACTGGCGGAGGACGTGACCGCCGACCGCGACGCGCCGCCGTTCGACAAGTCCCTGCGCGACGGGTACGCCGTCCGCTCGACCGATCGGTTCGACGCCGAGCTGTGTGTCGTGGAGGAGATCCCGGCCGGCGTCGTGCCGCGGAAAGCGATCGGCCCCGGCGAGTGCGCCCGCATCTACACCGGCGCCCCGATCCCGGCCGGCGCCGACGCCGTGGTGATGCAGGAGGACACGACCGCGGCCGGCGACCGCGTCAGGATCAACGCGGCACCGCGGCCCGGCGCGTGGGTCTTCCGTCGCGGGGCCGAGATGCGAACCGGCGAGGTCGTCGTCGCGGCGGGAACCATCCTCACCCCGGCGGCGATCGGCGTACTAGTCGGAGTCGGGCGAGCGCGCATCGAGACGCACCGCTTCCTCGACGTCGGCGTGGTCGCCACCGGTGACGAGCTCGTGGGTGCGTCCGAGGCGCCCGGTCCGGGGCAGATTCGCAACACGAACGGCCCCATGCTCACCGCCCTGGCGTGTCAGGCCGGAACCCACGGCTGCGACAACGGCATCGCCCGCGACACACGCGAGAGCCTTCGTGCCGTGATCGGCCCGGCCCTCGACAACAACAACGTCGTCCTGATCGCCGGCGGCGTCTCGGCGGGGAAGTTCGACCTCGTGCCCGGCGTGCTCGCCGAGCTGGGAGTCACGGCGCACTTCCACCAGGTGCGGATGAAGCCGGGGAAGCCGCTCCTGTTCGGCACCCGCGGCGACACCCTCGTGTTCGGCCTGCCGGGCAACCCCGTCAGCGCGCTGGTGTGCTTCGAGCTGTTCGTCCGGCCGGCGCTGCGGAAGATGGCCGGCCACGCCGACCCCGGGCCGCGCGTGGTGAATCTTCCGCTCGCGGCGGCGGTGGTGGAGTCGAACGACCGGCCGACGTACCGGCCGGCAAAGCTCGAACCCGCGGCCGTCGGCTGGGCGGTGCGGCCGCTGGACGGCGGCACCGCGCCCGACCTGCGCGGCATGGCCCCCGCCGACGCGCTGCTGGCGCTGCCGGCCGGCGACGCCCGCTACGACGCGGGGACGCCGGTACGAGTCGTGTTGATCGGGAAGCAAGACTAACCACAGAGTCACAGAGAGCACAGAGGGAAGACAGGAAGCCGAGAGAAGAGAAGATTTTAACTTCAAACATCGGTCTGTCTCGGTCTCCTGTCTGCTCTCTGAGCTCTCTGTGCTCTCTGTGACTCTGTGGTTAATCCTCTTCTTCCGCCGCCGCCAACCGCCAGGAGAGTGTCCGCGTGAAGCCGCCCCGTGTATTCCTCCCCGCGGTCGCGTCCGGGCTACTGCTCTGGGTTGCGTTCTTCCCGCTGAACCTCGGCCCCGTCGCGTTCGTCGCCCTCGCCCCGTGGCTGACGCTCGTCCGCGCCCCCGTGTCGCGCCGCCGGCGGTACTTCGCCGCGTACCTCGGCAGCGTCGCGTTCTTCCTGCCGGCCGTGCAGTGGATGAGGGTCGCGCACCCGGCGATGTACGCCTCGTGGCTCGGCCTCGCCCTGATCATGTGCCCGATGTACTGGGTCGTCGGCTTCGCGCTGCTGCGCCGGCTCGACCGCGTGCCCGGGGTGCCGCTGGCCGCTTCGTTCCCGGTCGTGTGGGTGGCGCTGGAGTATGTGCGGGCGCACGCCCCCACGGGCTTCGACTTCCTCCCGGCCGCGGTCCACCAGAAGGTCGGCGTCGGCTGGTACTTCCTCGGCTACTCGCAGCACGACTTCCTGCCGCTGATCCAGCTCGCCGACCTCGGCGGCGTCTACGCCGTGTCCGCGGTCGTCGCCGCGGTGAACGGCGTGGCCGCCGAGTGGCTGATGAGCGGCCGACTCCCGTTAGGCCGGGGCGCCAGCCCCGTCGGGCCCGAAGCACTGACGGGGCTGGCGCCCCGGCCCAACGAGCCGACCGGCCTGCGGAAGCTGATCGCGTCCACGCTCGGCACCGCGGTCGTGTTCGCGGCCGCGGTCGGCTACGGGCTCGTGCGGCTGAACCACCCGGCGTTCGAGAACGGCCCGGTCGTCGCGGCCGTCCAGGGGAGCGTGCCGCAGTTCCAGAAGAACACCGACGGCCGCTCGCTCGGCCAGGTGTACGCGGCGCTCCACCTCCGCGCCGCGCTGGCGAACCCGACCCCCGACCTGATCCTGTGGCCGGAGACGTGCTTCCCCGCCGAGTGGCTCGCCGCCACCGGCCCGCCGCCGGCCGACTTCGCGGCGCAAATCGCCGCCTGCCGGGCGTACTTCGCGCGGGAACAGTGGCGGGTGCCGGTGCTGCTCGGCCTCGGCTGTACGGAGTACGACGCCGGCGATCTGTGGAAGTACAACTCGGCGCTGCTGCTGACCGCGGCCGGGCAGGAGGTGGGCCGGTACGACAAGATTCACCTCGTGCCGTTCGGCGAGTACGTGCCGTTCCGCGGCACGTTCCCGTGGCTGCAAGCGTTCACGCCGTACGAGGGCGACTACTCGTGCCGGCCCGGCCAGCGGTGGACGCGCTTCCCGGTGACGGGCGCCGACGGCCGGCGGTTCACGTTCGGGTGCCTCATCTGCTACGAGGACTCGGACCCGTCGCTGGCCCGCCGCTACGCCTTGCCGGCGGGCGACGAGCCGGCGGTGAACTTCCTGGTGAACCTGTCCAACGACGGCTGGTTCGACGGCACCGAGGAGCACGAGCTGCACCTGGCCGTCTGCCGGTTCCGCGCCGTGGAGTGCCGCCGCAGCGTGGTGCGCGCCGTGAACATGGGGATCAGCGCGGTGATCGACCCGGACGGCCGGGTGGTGACGGCGCTGCCGAAGCAGGTGGAAGGCGTGGTGAGCGCGGCGGTGCCGATCGACGGGCGCGAGTCGCTGTACGCGCGGCTCGGGGACTGGCTGCCGGGGGCGTGCTGGGCGGCGATTCTGGTGGGCGTGGTGGTCGGGCGCCGAAGGCCGCCCGGGGCTTCCGCCCCGCGCTAGGAACGAACGCCCCCATCCGGGGGCTGAAGCCCCGAGCCAGTGGAAACCCCGGGCGGCGCCCGCGGTGTCCGCTTCGGACACGCACTTCGCCTTCCCCCGTCCCCCCGGCCCCGCTATACCCCCGCCTCCACCGGAGGGGCGTCCGTGACCCGGCTCAAACTCGCACTCGTTCTCGGCGCCGCCACCGCGGCCGGCCTCGCCGTCGCGCAACCGGACGCCGCCCCGCGGTTCAAGTGGCAGCCCGGCCAGACGTTCACCTACAAGGTGGCCCAGCAGACGGCCGTGCAGGAGACCACCCTCGACGACAAGGCCGACAAGACGGTCACGTCCGACACCCGCACCAGCCTGGCGCTCACACGCCGGTGGGTCGTGAAAGGCGTAAGCCCCGCCGGCGTCGCCACGCTCGAAATGTCCATCACCGCGCTGAAGCGCGACATCCGCCAGCCGGACGGCATGACCACCACGCTCGACTCGGCGAACGCCGACGACGCCAAGGGGATGGCCGAGTACCTGAACCGGCCGGTGGTGACGGTCGCGGTGGACGCGCAGGGCCGGCTCGTGGAGGTGAAGGAGGCGAAGGGCGGCAGCGCGGCCCGGCTGCACGCCGAGTTGCCGTTCCGCGTGGTGCTGCCGGACGCCGCGCCGGCCGCCGGGCAGACGTGGAACCGCGCGTTCAGCCTGAAGCTCGACCCGCCGCTCGGCGCCGGCGAGACGCACGAGTTCACGCAGACGTACACGTCGAAGGGCGTGCAGGACGGGCTGCTGGTGGTGGGCGTGGGCACGGCGCTGAAGGCGCCGCCGAAGACGGCCGGCGAGCAGGTGCCGCTGGTGCCGATGCTGTGGGCCGGCGACGTGTACTTCGACCCGGCCGCCGGCCGCTACCACGCCTCCCGGCTGAGCGCGAAGGCGGAGCTGCCGAACCACCTCGGCGAGGGGACGCGGTACGCGTACCAGAGCACGTACACCGAGGACTTGCTGACGAAGTGAAGACGAGCGCGGCGAGCGGCCCGCGTGAGCGGGCTGTTCCCGAGCACATCACGTGCGCTCAGGAACAGCCCGCTCACGCGGGCCGCTCGCCTGTCGGACTACTTCCCCTTGTGCGCCGTGTGGCACGCCTTGCACGAGCCCTGAATCGCGCCGGCCGACGTCTTCACGCCGTCGGCGTTCTTCTTCTCGGCGGCCGCGAGCAGGGCCGACGTGTTCTTGTGGTACGCCCCGCCGAGCTTCTCCCACGAGTCCGCCCCGCCCTTGCTCGGGGTCGCCTTGTGCAGCAGGGCGGCGTTCGAGTCGAGGCTCTTGGCGGCGGCCACGGCCGCGTCCCACTTGCCGTCCTTGGCGGCGAAGATGACCTGCTTCAGCAGCGGGTCGGTGCCGCCGTGCCCGGCCTTCATGATGTCCTTGATCGTCAGCCCCTTCTCCTGGGCGACGGTCGGCGTGCCGACGGCCACGAACAGCGCGGCCGCGACCGCGGCCGTGAACCCCACCCGAACGAACGTGTTGGTCATCGCGCGATCCCTCTCAAGGTAAGCAGCGGAACGAAACCGACACCACCGGCCGACCTCCGGCCGGGGCTTTCGACCCCGGCGGTGCCGGTGGCCGATGGAAGAACACCCCCCGCACCCGGCGGAGGGAATGACCCGGGCGGGAATCGAACCCGCGGCCGGCTGGACTCTCGGAACGGCGGACGAACGAACCGTTGCCGGTCACCGACGAAGGAACCCATCCGAAGAGTCTCCGTCGCGCGCGGCCGCCGTGACGACAATCGTTGTAGCGCCGACCTCTCGCCGGTTGAGACGCGGGCCGGGAGTCGGGTATTCATCCGACGGGCGCGCGACATCCGGAACGGGGTCGGGTCAGGATCGGGGTGGGGGATCGGCCGGGGTCTGCGGGCGCGGCACGGCGACGGGTCGGTCGACGGGGTCGGCCGGTGTCGAGGCCGGGTCGCCGGCCGCCGCCACGGGCGGCGCGGGCGGCACCGCCGGATCGACCGCGACCGGCGCCGGCGGGTCGCACCGACAGCGGCCGGGGTCGAGCGTGGCGGCCGCGGGCTCCGGGGCGGGCGCAGGCGGGGCTTCGGCCTTGCAGTGAGGGCAGCCGCCGGCGGGCGGAGGTGCGGGGGCCGGGGTTGGCGCCGGGGTGGTGCAGCAGCACCCGCCGGCGTGCTGGCGGAGGATCGAGCAGGAGCAGTTGCCGGCGCGGCACCCGCCGCGGGCCGGGGCGACCGCCGCGAACACGGGCACGCCCACCGCCGTGGTCAGTTGCCCGACCAGGGCGACGAGCACGGCGGTCCGGGAAAACCCGCGGGCGAGCGGCATTCGCGCCTTCCGGTCGAACGAGGCGAGGCCAATCCTAAGCCGCCCCGTGGGTGCCGTCAAGGACATGCCGCCCTTCCTGCCCCGGCGCCGACCTCGTATTCTCACCGGTGAACCGGCCCCGCTCCCGGCCCCGACCTTCCGGCGGCCCGCGCGGGGGGAACGACCGCATCCCCGGCCCCGCCCCGACCTTCCGGCGGCCCGGCGGCCCGCCCGCACCTCCCCGGAAGCGCAATGACCGCCTGGCACCGCAACGAGTACATCCTCAAGGGCGTGTTCCTCGGCCTGTGGGCCTTCGCCGCCCTCCAGGTCGCCGTCGACCCGTCCGCCGTGCGTGTGGATTTGTGGTGGGTGCTCGGCTGGATGACCGCCGGGCTGGTGCTCGGCCTGATCGGCGGCACCGCTCTCCAGCTGAAGCGCGGCGTCCGCCCGTGGCAGAACTGGACCGCCTTCCCGCTGCTGGTGCTGCTCGAAAGCCCGACGTTCGTGTACGGCGGCGTCGTGTTCGGCCTCGCCGCCGGGGTGCTCAGCGGCCGCGAGTTCGCGGAGCCGTGGGCGGCACCGATCGCCCACCTGTTCGGCCTCACGTTCGACGACATCAAGCACGTCCGCTCCGACGACAACTCGAAGCCCGGCGACTGGCTCGGGTACTGCGCCGTCGGCGGGGCGCTGCTCGGGTTCGGGCTGTACCGGCTCCGGCAGATCGCCGACCCGTGGTGGCGGTTCGGCGTGGGGCTGGCGCTCGGCGCGGGGTTCGTCTACCTCGGCGGCGAGTACGCCAACAAGCTCCCCGGCCTGGACGCCGCCGCGCGGTTCAACCTCGGCGTGTACATCCTCATTGGCCTGCCGTTCTTCTACCTCCTCACCTTCTGCGCGGAGGCGGAGGAGAGCGAGGTCGAGATCATGGCGCTGTGCGCCGCGATGGGCACGGCCCTGCACCTGATGAACATCGGCGGCGCGGCGGTGAACTTCGCCGCGGTGCCGCTGCTCCTGCCGGTGACGATCTACTTCGTGTACGCCACCCGCGTGCTGCCGGGGCTGCGCGTGTTCAAGCACGTCCTGCGTGGGTACAGCTACCAGAACCTGGGCCGCCTCCGCGAGGCGCTGTACTTCTTCCGCCGCGCAACGGAGCTCGACCCCAAGAGCACGTTCGCCGCCGCCGGGATGCGCGGGCTGCACGAGAACCTGACGCTCGCCAAGCTCGACCGCGAGCCCGAGCTCCTCGAGATTCTCGACTTCGGCCTGTGCCTCGACCGCGCCGAGCGCTTCCTGCTCGCCGGCCGCACGCCCACGCCCGCCGAGCGCGAGGAAGCCGACCGCTTCCTCGACCTGGTGGCGCGGAAGAAGCCGGCGTACCAGGCGCGCGTCGATTACCTCCGCGCCGTGAGCCTGACGCACGCGAAGGATTATCCCGCGGCGGCGACCGCGCTGGCGACGCTGCTCGACCCCGAGACGCCCGGCTACCACGCCGGAGTGCGGCGGTCGGTGTTGTTCCCCGCGTGGGAGCTGGCGCTGAAGCACGGCCCGGCGGCGCTACAGGAGCGCCTCGGCTGGGCCGAGCTCGACAAGCCCGGCCGGCGCATCGAGGCCATCGCCGCGGCCGAGCGCGCCGGCGCCGACGGGCAGGAGTTCAAGGCGGTGCTGTACAGCCAGCTCACCGAGGCCGAGTTCGTCGCGGCGTCGGCCGGCGGGCCGCCGGCGGAGTTCAACTACGAGTACGTCGAGCAGTTGGGGCTGGCGCTGATCGACGACGCCGACCCGGAGCGCCGCGAGCGCGGGGCGGCGTACCTCCGCATCGCCGGCCGCGGCCTGCCCGAGCGCGGCCCGAGCATCTTCCGCAAGCTCGCCGACACCGCCGCCGACGCCGAGGCCGCCCGCGGCTACCTCGACCAGGTGAAGCGCACCGGCCTCGACCTGTTCAAGGCGAAGCGGCTGGCGGCGGCGCAGCGCGAGATTTACCTCGCCGCGCTGAAGCAGCTCGCCGACCTGGACGACGCCCGCGGCGACCCCGAGGCGGCGATCGGCAGTTTGGGCCTGTACCTGGAAGCCGGCGGCCGCAACGAGCTGGACATCTTCCGCCGCCGCGCCGAGCTGTACGCCAAGGCCTCGGACCCGATGAACGCGCTGGTGCAGGTCGAAACCGGCCTCACCTACAGCAGCTCGGACGCGGACCTGCTGAAGAAGAAGGACAGTTACTACTTCTCGGTCACGGAGGAGCAGCTGCGGGCGAAGCGGGAGCGCGTCAGCGGCTTCTTCGACGTGGCGTACTGTGTCAAGAAGGCGTCGGGCATCCTGAACGGCAAGTCGGACGACCCGGAGCTGCTGGAGTGGGCGTCGCACCTGGCGGCGCTGGCGACGGTGATGCAACCGCAGGCGAACGGCGTGCGGCTGATCCGGGCGCGGTGCCTGCTGCGGCAGGGGAACCGCGACGCGGGCATCTCGCTGTTGGAGGACATCCGCGAGAGCCCGAAGGGGAGCCGCGACGACGAGGACGCGTGGTACGCGGCGACGAAGATTCTCGGCGAGCTGTACCTGGACGAGCTGGACCGGCCCGATCTGGCGATCGCGGCACTCAAGGACTACAAGGGCTACCTGAAGGCCGGCGCCGACACGCACTACCAGCTGGGCCGCGCCTACGAGGCGGCGCAGGACACGGCGAACGCGATCCGCGAGTACGACGCGGTGACGGCGTTCGAGGGGCACCCGCGCTTCTGGGACGCCAAGGACGCGCTGCGCCGCCTCGGGAAGGGGTAGGATTTCGCCGCTCGCGGCGTAGCGGCGTCGACGCCGCTACGCCGCAAGCGGTAACACACGTCTCCGTGCCGCCGTCGGGCGGCGTAACACTGGCGCGACTGGCGAAGCCGGACCGACCCGTCCGGTCGGCCCGACCGGGGGGTCGGGGGAAAGTTTGCGGGCCGTTTCCCGACACCCGCGAAAAGCGTCGGGTATAATGATAGTGGGTTTGAAGCTTTTCCCGCCGCCGGCGAACCCTGCGGCTCGCCAGGCCGTCTGAATCAGTTGTACGGGTCGCGCCGAGGGAACAGGCGTGCCCACACTCGCACCACCACCCGTCGGCGCGGCCGGAGTGCCGCCGGCCGACCGTCTGCAGCGAACTCGCCATTGCCGGCCGGGGCCACGCCGGCCGGGGAACGGACGCGATATGACCCGGATGTTCCACCACGAGCCGACCGCCGCCACCGACGACCCCGACACCCGGGCCGCCGACCTCCTCGACGACGACGACCCCGAACTGGTCGACGAGGATGACGACGACGCCGACGAGGGCGAGGCCGCCGAGGCGCCGGCCGCCGAGGGCGACGCCCCGGCCGAGGAAGAGTACGCCGGCGGCCCCGACGACGCGCTCGGCCTCTACCTCCGCCAGATGGGCGCCATCCCGCTCCTGAACAAGGAGCGCGAGACGGCGCTGGCGCAGAAGCTCGAACACCACCGCGACCGGTTCCGCGCCGCCGCCCTGCTGTGCGGCCGGGTGCTGGCCCGCGTCGCCGACAAGTTCGAGCAGATCGCCGGCGGCGGCGTCCCCATCGACCCGCACGTGGACGTGTACTCGTCGCCGGACCTGGCGCTGTCGCGGCCGCAGATTCTCAACCGCCTCGAGAAGAACCTCGGCACCCTGCGCACGCTCCTGGCTCAGGAGGCGGAGGAATTCGCCGCCGGCGTCCGCGACGAGTTCCCCGGCGACCGCACCGTGTGGAAGAACGCCCGGCTGTTGCGGGTGCTGAAGTGTCGGAAGCTGGCCACCGAACTCTCGCCGCGCACCGAACTGCTGGAGCGCTGGACCGACGAGCTCACCGACATGGCGGACGAGCTGAAGCACCTCATCCGCGCCCAGAAGCTGAGCGTCGGCAACGAGCGGATCAAGGCCGAGAAGGTGCTCCGCGACGCCATCCTGCGGGCCGGGCTGATGCCCGACGAACTCGACGGGCTGGTGCGGGTGCTCCGGAAGCGGCGGCTGGCCTACCAGCGGGTGCGGCGCGAACTCGCGGAGGCGAACCTCCGGCTCGTGGTGAGCATCGCCAAGAACTACCGCAACCGCGGGCTGCCGTTCGCCGACCTGATCCAGGAGGGGAACCGCGGCCTGATGCGGGCGGTGGACAAGTACGAGTGGCGGCTGAAGTTCAAGTTCGGCACCTACGCCACGTGGTGGATCCGGCAGGGGATCACGCGGGCGCTGCACGACCACGCCCGCACGGTGCGGGTGCCGTGCCACCAGATCAGCATGATGGCGAAGATCGAGCGGAAGCGGAGCGAGATGTCGGCCGCGACCGGCCGCGACCCCACCAACGAGGAACTGGCGCTCGCCCTCGGCGTGAAGACCGAGGAGACGCGCAGCCTGCGGGTGGTCGGCCGTCACCCGGTGAGCCTGCACGAGCCGGTCGGCGGCGAGGGCGAGCGGGCGCTGGAGGACTTCCTCAGCGACCACCAGACGCCGACGCCCGGCGAGCACGTGGACCAGCGGCTGCTGCGCGACCGCATCGGCGAGGTGTTGCGCTCGCTGGCCCCGCGGGAGCGCGAGGTGATCGAACTGCGGTTCGGCCTGAAGGACGGCACGCCGAAGACGCTGGACGAGGTGGCCCGCCTGTACGGCATCACGCGGGAGCGAATCCGCCAGATCGAGGCGCGGGGGCTGCTGAAGCTGCGTCAGCCGGTGCGGAGCGCCCGGCTGGAGGAATTCGCGGACCACCAGCCGGGGTAGGATCGGAAGAAGAAGTTAGACGGGATAACAGGATGAACGGGATACCGAACCAAGGCATCAGTCTTGGTTCGGTATCCCGTTCATCCTGTTATCCCGTCTAAACTCCTGTGACCGGAAGGCGTCACCCGAACAGGTCCGTCCGCGCCGTCTCGCACACCTTGGCCACCGCCGGGTGGCGCAGCTTCCGCTGCACCGTCACCGCGTACACCCGGTTCCGCACCCGCTCCGCCCGGCCCACCACCACCGCCCCGTACTGCTCCAGCGCGTCGCCCTCCACGGCCGTCGGCACCGGGTACACGCCGGCCCCGGCGGCGCCGAACACCTTCATCAGCGCCGTGTCGGCGAACTCGCCCCGCACCACCGGCCGCACGCCTTCCTCGGCGAACCATTGGTCCAGCGCCCGCCGCAGCGTCGTCGAGTCGAGCGGCAGCAGCACCGGCGCCCCGTCCAGGCTGCGCGGGAACCGGCCGGCCAGTTTCACGGACGGCGCCGCGCAGAAGGTGGTGCCCGTCTCGCCCAGCAGGTGGTTGAACGCCCGCACCTTCACGCCGGGCGGGGCCGGGCCGTCGGTCAGCACCACGTCGAGGTTGTGCAGCGCCAGCTCGGCCACCAGCCGCTCCGGCTTGTCCTCCACCACCACCAGCCGCTCCTCGCCCGCCAGCACCGGCTCCAGCAGCCGGTGGACGACCAGCTTCGGCAGCACGTCGGCGACGCCGACCACCAACCGCGGTGTGGTCGCCCGCCCCTCGGCGAACGCGGCCTGCAACTCGCCGCCGAGGCGGAAGATTTCGTCGGCGTAGTCGTAGGCCAACTTGCCGGCCTCGGTGAGGGTGAGCCCGCGGCCGCCGCGGACGAACAGCGGCTGCTTCACGGCGCGCTCGAGCGCCGCGAGCTGGGCGCTGACCGTCGGCTGGGCCACCCCGAGCACCTCGGCGGCGCGGCTGACGCCGCCTTCGCGGGCCACGGTCCAAAAGTAGTGGAGGTGGTGGTAGTTCACGGCCGGGCCTCGGCGGCGGGGGTATTGAGCAGACCGATACCAACTTCTCGCCCATTCTATTTGTCTATGACGCGGCGCCGGGCATAGGATTTTATCGAGGTGAGAAGTCCGACCAACCTGGAGCGGAGCGAGCCATGCGAGTCACGATCCGGGCCAACGCGGTGGCCCTGACGGCGGTGGGGCGGGAGTTCGCGGAACAGCGGCTGAGCTCGGCCCTCGGCCGGGCCGCCGGGCACGTCCGGTCGGTGAATGTGTACGTCGCCGACGAGAACGGCCCGAAGGGCGGCGACGACACGACGTGCCGGGTGGCGGTGAACCTGGACAACGGCCCGCCGGTGTTCGTGCGGCACCGCGCGGCCGGGCTGCGGGCGGCCGTCGGCGGGGCGGCCGAGCGGGTCGGGCAGGCGGTGGCCCGGGCGCTGGACCGGGTCGACCGCGGCCGGCGGCTGCGGCTCCTGGCCGCGCTGAAGCGGCTGACGGCCGCGGTCCGCCGAAATGGGGGTGGGTCGTGAACCTCGACTGCCCGAAGTGCGCCGCCCCGCTCGTGACGATGGTCCGGTACGACACCGAAATCGAGTACTGCCCGGGGTGCCGGGGGGTGTGGCTCGACCGCGGCGAGCTGGAGAAGTTGATGACCCGCGAGCCGGTGTGGCGGCCGGACGACGACGAGGACCGCCGCCCGCCGCAGGCCCGCAAGAAGGACGGCTTCCTCCGCCGGCTGTTCGACTTCGACTGACACAACCCGGCCGCTTGCGGCGGCGCGGCGCGAGCCGCGAAGCCGCGGGCGGCCGGCACGCTCAGTCGTCCAGCAGCTTCTTGAACTCGACCTGGTAGCACGTCGTGTTGCCGTTGCCGAGGAACAGCTGCGAGCCGTCCGCGCTGAACGCCAGCGCCTGCACCGGCGAGTCGAACTCCCGCGACACCAGCAGCCGGCCGCTCAGCACGTCCCACACGCGCACCGTCATGTCGTCGCCGCCGCTGACGAGGTAGCTGCCGCTCGGGTCGAAGGCCACCGCGTGGACCGTCTCCTGGTGGCCGGCCAGCTCGAACACCGCCTCCTGCGTGTCCACGTCCCACACGAACACCGTGTCCGTCACGCCGGCCGCGGCCAGGTACTTCCCGGCCGGGTCGAAGGCGACGGCCCGCACGCCCACGTCCAGGGTGAAAGCCCGCTCCTTCGTCGTCAAATCCCACAGGCACACGGCCCCGTCGCGCTCGCCGGTCGAGAGGTAGTCGATGCCGCCGCACGCCAGGCGGTTACCGTCCGGGTGGAAGGCCAGCCCTTCGAGCGTGCAGCCGTCGGCCGCCTCGATCAGGATCAGCTCGGCGTCGCCGGTGCCCTCGGTCTGCCACACCCAAACGAGCCCGTCGGCCGGGCTCGTGTGAGCCAGCCGCTTCGAGTCCGGGGAGAACGCCACCGCCCCGACCGGCGGCTTGGTGGCTTCGAGGGTACGGGCCACGGCGCCGGTCGGGGCGTCGCACAGGCGCGTCCGGTGATCGACGCCGCCGACCGCGAGCCACTTGCCGTCCGGGCTGGCCGCGACACTGGCCGCGCCGCACACGCCGGTGGATGCGACCTCGGCGCCCGTGGTCGCGTCCCACACCCGCACGCTCGGACCGGCCGTGCTGGCGAGCTTCGGCGCCGGGCCGGGCACGACCGCGATGGCGTGCCGGCCGGTCGGGTTCGGCCCCGCCACGAGCTTGCCGGTCTGCGTGTCCCAGACGTGAACGACGCGGTCGAGGCCGGCGCTGGCCAGTCGGGTGCCGTCCGGGCTGAACGCCAGCGTCCGCACGTCGTCGGCGTGGCCGCGGAGGACGTGGGCGACCGTACCCGCTGCGGCGTCCGACCAGAGGTAGATGTCGAAGTCCGAGTCGGCGCACGCCAGTCGCTTGCCGTCGGGGCTCCACGCCAGTTGTGTGACCTGATCGGCGTGGCTGTTCAGCAGCATGAGGGGGTCGGGGGTGCCGACTTTCCACACGCGGGCGGACGTGTCCCAGCCGGCGGACACGAGCAGGGCTCCGTCGGGGCTCCAGGCCAGCGCCGGGATGCGGTCGGTGTGGCTCCGCAGGTCGCCGACGAGCTTGTGCGAGAAGTTGTCCCACACCCGGACCAACCGGTCTTCCCCGGCCGTGGCCAGGTGGTCGCCCGTCGGCGAGAAGGCGACGGCGCTGATCGGCTTGGGGTGCGCCAGAAACTTGCCGAGCGGCTTCTGGCTCGCCACGTCCCACAGGCGGACCGTCCCGTCGTCGTGCCCGCTGGCGACGGTGCGGCCGTCGGCGCTGAAGGCGACGGCGGTGACCCACGAGTCCTGGGCGAAGCGGCGGACGAGTTGCCCGGCGGCGGCGTCCCACAGGATGAGGTCGTCGTTGCCGCTGGCCAGCAGCCCCGCGTCGGGCGAGAACGCCCAGAGGGTTTCGAGGTCGCTGAGGTAGTGCCGGGCGAGTTGCCGGCCGTCGGCGGCCCAGTGGTGGAGGACGCCCGATTCGTCGACCGACCGCACGGACCCGTCCGGGGCGAACGCGACCGCGGCCACGTCACCGTCGGCGTGGAAGCGGGGTTCGCCGTATACGCGGCCGACGAGCGGCGAAGGCTTGGCGGCGTCGTCGGTCGGGGCGGCTGGGGAGGGGGTGGACATCTCGCAAACCTTTCAGGCCGGTGCGGATGCGGGACGGGGGGCGTACCGCAGTCTAGAACAGGTTTTCGCGCGGCGCGAGAAATTCCGGCGGGCGGGGAGGGAAATTCTGCCTAACAGGAATTCTTGGCACAGCTGAAAAGATGGGCGCGATCGTTACCGACGGCGGTCGGACTGGAGAGGTTGTAGTTTGGGGGTTGGGAGTAGAGGTTGGACGGGTCGCGTCAACCGGTCGATCCCGCCCTGCCAATTCCAACCTCTGGCCAACAAATGCCCGAATTCGACTACATCGCCTGGCTCCGCTCCCGGACGCCGGCCGACCCGCGGGTGCCGGTCGGGCCGGGCGACGACTGCGCCGTACTGGCGCCGTCCGGGCGGCCGCTGCTCGTCACCACCGACCTGCTCACCGACGGCACCGACTTCATCTTGTCGGAGGTCGGAGCTCGTGCCGCGGGGCGGAAGGCGATGGCGGTGAACCTCTCGGACATCGCGGCGATGGCCGGGGTGCCGACCGCGGCCGTCGTGGCGGTGGCGCTGCCGGCGGGTGGGCGTTCCGTCGGCGAGGAAATCTACGACGGAATCCGCGACGTGGCGGACGAATTCGGCGTGGCGGTGGTCGGCGGCGACACGAACAGCTGGGCCGGGGCGCTGGTCGTAGCGGTCACGCTGCTCGGGGAGGCGACGGCGCGCGGGCCGGTTCTCCGTTCCGGGGCGAAGCCGGGCGACTGGCTGTTCGTGACCGGCCCCGTCGGCGGCAGCATCCGCGGCCGTCACCTGACGCCGACGCCGCGGGTGCGCGAGGCACTGCGGCTGCACAACGCCGTAGATCTGCACGCAATGATCGACATCAGCGACGGGCTGGCCGCCGACCTGAATCACATCCTGGAGGAGAGCTGCTGCGGGGCGGTGATCGACGCCGCGGCGGTGCCGGTTCACGCGGACGCGGTCGAGTTGGCGAAGGCGACAGGGAAGCCGCCGCTGGCGCACGCGCTGGGCGACGGCGAGGACTTCGAGCTGGTGTTCACCGTGAGCGCGGCCGACGGCGAGCGGCTGTTGCGCGAGCCGCCGGTCGCGGGGCTGGTGAAGATCGGCGAGTGCGTGGCCGCGGGGCTGTGGCTGAACGAGGGCGGCGGGCGGCGGCCGCTGGCGCCGACGGGGTGGGTGCACGAGCTGTAGGCGAGCGGCCCGCGTGAGCGGGCTGTTCCTGAGCGCGCCAGATGTGCTCAGGAACAGCCCGCTCACGCGGGCCGCTCGCCTGCGAAGAACGCCGCCGCCGCCGCGAACGACTCCGGCGTGCCGATGTCGATGAACCGCCCGCCCGGCACGCCGACCACGCCCGGCGCCGCCACCCACGCCGGCAGCACCTCGCGCTCCAGCGACACGGACCGGCCCGCGGGAATGTCCGTTAGCCGCTCCCGCGGGATGAGGTAGACCCCGGCGTTGATCCACCCCTCTCCCGTCGCGCCGCCCTTCTCGACGAACGCCGTCACGCGGTGCGTCGCGTCGAGCGTCACGGCGCCGTAGCGGGACACGTCGGGGACGCGGGCCAGCGCCATGCCGACGAGTCCGACGGGGACGGCGTCGACGAACGCTGGCAGGTCGAGAGCACAAAACGAATCACCGTTCAGCAGCAAGACGGCGCGGCCGGTCAGAAGTTCGGTCGCGTGGCGGACGGCGCCGCCGGTGCCGAGCGGCTCCGGCTCCACGGAGTAGCGGAGCGTCATGCCGTGGTGTTCGTCGCCGAACGCGGCGCGTACCTGATCGGCGCCGTAGCCGGTGAGCAGCACCGTCTCGCGGACGCCGGCCGCGGCGAGGGGGTCGAGGAGGTGCGCCAGGTACGGCCGGCCGGCGACGGGGGCGAGCACCTTCGGCCGGTCGGCGACGACGGAGCGGAGGCGGGTGCCGAGGCCGCCGGCGAGAATGGCCGCGGTAACGCCGTCGAGGGGGTGAGACATGGGGGCAGTGTAGTTCCGCCGCTCGCGGCGTAGCGGGGTAGACGCCGCTACGCCGCGAGCGGCGAGAATCACGGCCGCTGGAAGCTCGCGGCGCTCGCCGGCTCGCGGCCCTGCAGCGCGGCCAGCCGCGTCTGCGCCTGCTCGGCCTGGCGGGTGCCCGGCACCAGCCGGGTGACGCGCTCCAGGCACGCCGTCGCCTCGCGGGCGTTGCCGCGGCGCTGCCAGCTTTCGGCCAGCGTCAGGTACATCGCCGCCGTCTTCTCGTTCATTTGCTCGCACGCCGTCGCCAGCCGCTCCGGGTTGTCCCGCACGTCCGCCGCCAGCGCCGACGCGTCGCGTGCTTCGGGCCGGTCGGCGAACGCCACGGTCAGCTGGTCGCAGCGCTGGAGGCAGTCCTGGTAGCGGCCGGCGCGGAAGTCGTCGCGCGCCGTCGCCAGCAGGTCGCGGCTCAGGCGCGAGCGCTGGTTCTCGCGCGTCTCGGGACGGTCGGCCAGCCCCGCCAGCATCCCGGCGGCGTCGGCCGCGGCCTGGGTGCCGGAGAACGTCCGCATCAGGCCGGCGAGTTCGTCCATCGCCTCGGGGGTGGCGCCGCGCGTCTCCAGCTCGCGGGCCTTCGCCAGCCGGCCGGCGGCTTGCTGCTCGATGCCGGCGAGCACCTCGCGGGCCTTCACGCCGACCGGCCGCTCGCCGGCGTCCTTCACCACGGCGCGGAGCAGCGACACGGCCCGCGGGTAATCGCCGGCGCCCGCGGCCTTGCCCGCCTCGTGGAAGTCGCGGGCCATCCAGTCCGCGGTCGCGGACAGCGTGACGGCCCGGCGCATGTGCTCGGCGTAGCGGTCGGGTTCGAGGTAGCCCTCGATGAAGGCGTGGATTTTACCGTCGGCGCCGGCCAGCACCGTGGTCGGGTACACGTTCACCCGCAGCGCCTTGGACAAGTTCGCGTCGTGGCTGGCGTTCACCTTCAGCGGGACGAAGCCGTTCGCCGTCAACTGCGTGACGGCGGGGCTCTTGAAGGTGGTGGCGTCGAGCTTACGGCAGTAGAAGCAGTCGTCGGTGCCGACGACGATGAGCAGCGGCAGGCCGCGGTCGGCGGCCTCCTTGCGGGCCGTGTTGTAGTCGGTGCGCCAGGCCACGCCGGCGGCGGGCTGCGCGTGGGCGGCCCGCGGGGCCACGGTGACGAGCAGCAGCAGGGCGGCCGCGGCCGCGACGGGACGGAAGCGCATGGTCGATCCCCGAAGTCAGACGTGGTGCGTTACGACCGCGGGTGCGCCTTCCGGTAGCTGTCCTGGAGCCGCTGGGTCGTCACGTGCGTGTACACCTGCGTGGTGTTCAGGCTCTTGTGACCCAGCAGCTCCTGCACCCCCCGGATGTCCGCCCCCGCATCGAGCAGATGCGTGGCGAAGCTGTGCCGGAGGGTGTGCGGGCTGGTGCGGGGGTCGAGCCCGGCCAGCCGCAGGTACCCGGTGAGCAGCCGCCCGACGCTCCGCGCCGTGAGCCGCCCCCCGTCCTTGTTCAGGAAGACCGCCGGGGAGTCCGCCCCGGCCCGTTGTAACAACGCCGCCCGCTCCGGGAGCCAGGCCTGAATCGCCGACACCGCCGCCGGCCCGAGCAGGGCGAGCCGTTCCTTCTTCCCCTTACCGCGGACGACGACCACACCATCATTGAGGTCGGCGTCGGCGAGGTCGAGGCCAACCAGTTCGCTGACGCGCAGGCCCGCGGAGTACAGCGTCTCAAGAAGGGCGCGATCGCGGGAACCGGCCCACGCGCTCGCGTCGGGCGCCGCGAGCAACTTCTGCACGTCCGCCACGGTCAGGAAGTGCGGCAGCTTCTTCTCCAGCCGCGGGCCGCGCAGCGCCAGCGCGGGGTTCTGCTGCAGTACCCCCTGCCGGCACAGGTACTTCCCGAACGACCGCACCGCCGCCAGCCGGCGGGCGATGGTGGACTTGGCGTAGCTCTGCTCGTGCAGCCACGCCACGAACGCGCGGAGCAGCCGCGTGGTCCAGTCGGCGGGGGCGACGGAGCCCTGCTTGAGCCGCTCGCGGGCGAACCCGAGCGCCTGGGTCAGGTCCTCGCGGTAGGACTTGACCGTCTTGTCGGAGGCGTTCCGCTCCAGGCCGAGGTGGGTGAGGAACTCGGCGAGGGCGACTTCCAGCGTCAAATGATCCGCCCCGGGCGAGGGTGTCGCGTCCGTGCGGCGTGAGGGGTCGTCTACAACTCGGCGGCGACCGTGGGGTTCCGCACCCGCTCGGTGAGGACCGCGGCGTCGAACCAGCTGATGGCGACGGCGGGGTCGGCGGCCTGGTGGCGAATGTCGTCGACGAGGGCGTCGCGGCTGTCGTCGTCGTAGACGAACAGGAACTTCTCGTCGCCCTTGAACAGGGCCAGGACGTTGAGCTCGCGTGGCACCCTCGTCCCCCGGCGGCGGTCGCGGGCCGGAACGGACCGCGACACCCTCCCGGTATCGGCCGTGCGAGCGTGCCGCTGGAGCGAAACCCGCGGCGCGAAGCGGGGCGGGATGGGGAAGAGGTGGCGTAACCGGCGCGACCGGCACCCGTGTTGCCGCTTGCGGCTTCGCGCTGCGGAACGCGAAGCCGCAAGCGGCAACACGGGTACGAGAGGCGCCGGGCGCTCGCCGCGCTCCCGCGCGCCGCTACAACACCCGCATGGCCACCCCACACCCGCTCCCGCACACCCGCGTCCCCGCCCTGCGGTTCCCCACCGCCGCCGACGGGTCGAAGTACGTCGCCCGCGAGATCGACAAGCTCGTCCGCGCCCGCAACGCGGCCGGCAAGCCCACGGTCCTGGGCCTCGCCACCGGGTCCACGCCCGTCGGCCTGTACCGCGAACTCATCCGCCTCCACAAGGAGGAAGGGCTCGACCTGTCGCGGGTCGTGACGTTCAACCTCGACGAATACCTGCCGATGCCGAAGGAGGACGCGCACTCGTACTTCCGGTGGATGCACGAGACGTTCTTCAACCACGTCAACATCCCGTGGGGGAACATCCACGTCCCCGACGGCACCCTCGCCGCCGAGGACGTGGACCGCTTCTGCGCCGACTACGAGAAGCGGATCCGCGCCGCCGGCGGCATCGACATTCAGATCCTCGGCATCGGCCGCACCGGGCACATCGGGTTCAACGAGCCCGGCAGCCCGCGGAACAGCCGCACCCGCATGGTGACGCTCGACGGCATCACCCGCCGCGACGCCGCCCCCGGCTTCTTCGGCGAGGAGAACGTACCGGCGCAGGCCATCACGATGGGCGTCGCCAGCATCCTCGACGCCCGCCGGCTGTTCCTCATGGCGTACGGCGAGCACAAGGCCGGCGTTGTGTTCAAGGCGCTCGAGCAGCCGCCCACGGAAGCCGTCTCCGCGAGCTTCCTGCAAGAGCACCCGGACGCCACGGTCGTGCTCGACGACGCGGCCGCGGCCGAACTCACCGCCATCAAGCGGTCGTGGGAGGTCGGGCCGGCCGAGTGGACGCCGGAACTGGTGCGGCGCGCCGTCGTGCACCTGTCGCTGTCGGTGGGCAAGGGCTTGCAGATGCTCGGCGACGAGGACTTCCGCGACCACCACCTGTACGAGCTGCTGCGCGAGCAAGGCCCGGCGACGCGGATCGGCGAGGCCGTGTTCCACGACCGCATGACGACGATCACGCCGTTCCCCGCCGGCCCCGCGAAGGGGAATCCGAAGACCATCCTGGTGTTCTCCCCGCACCCGGACGACGACGTGATCTCGATGGGCGGCACGATCATCCGGCTGGTGCAGCAGGGGCACACCGTCCACGTCGCGTACATGACCAGCGGCAACATCGCCGTCTTCGACCACGACGCCCGGCGGTTCATCGACTTCGTCGAGGAGTTCCTGGCGGCGTTCGGGTCGGTCGGCGAGCACTCCACGGCCGGCACGGTGAAGCAGCGCGTCGAGACGTTCCTGGCGACGAAGAAGGCCGGCCAGCCGGACGCGCCGGAGCTGTTGAAGGTGAAGGGGCTGATCCGCGCCACCGAGGCCCGCGCCGCGGCGCTGGCCTGCGGCATACCGCCGGAGCAGCTCGAGTTTATGAACCTCCGCTTCTACCAGACCGGCCGCGTGACGAAGGACCCGGTCCACCAGGACGACGTGAGCGACCTGGAGAAGCTGATGCTGCGGCTGCAGCCGGCGCAGGTGTACGTGGCGGGCGAGATGTCGGACCCGCACGGGACGCACCGGCTGTGCGCCGAGGCGATCTTCGCGGCGGTGCGGCAGGCCCGGCCGAAGGGGCTGACGAGCGAGGTGTGGCTGTACCGCGGGGCGTGGGAGGAGTGGGAGCCGCACGAGATCGAGATGGCGGTGCCGCTGAGCCCGGACGTGCTGGAGCAGAAGAAGCAGGCGATCTTCCGCCACCAGAGCCAGAAGGACCGGGCGATGTTCCCCGGCGGCACCGACCGCCGCGAGTTCTGGCAGCGCGCCGAGGACCGCAACATCGCCACCGCGAAGACCTACGACGCGCTCGGCCTCCCCGAGTACTACGCGATGGAAGCGTTCGTGCGGTGGAAGGAATAAGCGGTTTCGCCGCTCGCGGCTTTGCGTTGGGTAGCGCGAAGCCGCACGCGGCAACCGAACTACTCGTTCACGGTCACGTCCGGGTCGTTCCTCCCCGCCCGCAGGCGAGCCCAGTCGGCCGCCGTCGGCTTCACCGGCGGGCCGTACCGCCCCCGCAACTCCAGCAGCCGCGCCCGCCTCACCGCGGGCGCCGCCAGCGCGTCGAACGGGTCCGGCAGCGCCCGCCCCATCAGGTAGCGCACCACCGGGTAGCGCTCCTCTTCGAGTAGCCGCGTCAGCACCGCGCCGTGCCAGTCGGCGCCGCCGGCCCGCTTCGCCGCCTCGTGCGAGAACGCCCCCGCCACCACCGCCCGCGTCCGCGCGTCGCCGCGCAGCAGCGCCAGCACCGCCGCCGAGTTCGCCTCGTCGTCGACGTCCAGCTTCACCGCCGCGGCTCGCTTGCCGGCCGGGCCGGGCCACTTCGCCAGCTCCGCCTTCGTCCACCCGAGCGACTTGTCGAGATGGCACAGGTTGCAGGCGTGCGGCTTCCCCGTGCCGACGCTGTCGGCCAGCTCCGGCGTCTGGATGCGGTGCGACCGGTGCGTCGTCATCAGCGAGTACACCTGGTGCGGCATGTGGCACGAGTAGCACAGGCTCCCCGCCCCGTCGGCCGCGTGGCGGGTGTGCTCGGTCAGCTTCTCGCGGTACGCCGGGTGGCAAGACAGGCACGCGTCGTTGCCGCGGGCCGCGGGGCGGACCAGCATGTTCGGCTCGTCGCCGTGCATGGCGTGGCACGTCATGCAGCTCAGCCGGCCGGTGCCGTTCTCGTAGCACGCCGACAGTTGCAGCCCGTTGAACTCCAGCGCCGTGGTCAGCGGCGTGCCGTCGCCCCAGAAGCGGCCGTCGGTCGGGTCGGGCGTCGGCCGCTCCTTCGCCTTCGGCCGGCCGGCGGCCAGCGCCGCCTGCTCGCCCTCGGAGCGGAAGACGTGGTTGAACACCTCGAGCGGCCGGCCCGGCACGAACGGGTCGCGGTGCGTCACCCGGTCCCACGCCTCCGGCTTCGGCACCAGCGCCCCGTGGCACCGCCCGCACACCTCGTCGCGCCGCGCCACCGGCAGCCGGCCCGGGTGCACCACGTCGTCCGCCGGGTGGATCGTGTCGCCGCGCTGCTTCCGCAGGTGCGCGTCGCCCGGGCCGTGGCACGCCTCGCACGAGATCCCCAGTTCGGCCACCTCGGTGCGGAACCCGGCGGGGCGGCCGAGCGCGTCGCGGACCGGGTTCTTCCGCGGGCCGGTGTTGTGGCAGTACAGGCAGCTGGCGTTCCACACGGCCCCGCGGCTGTGCTCCCAGAAGTCGGCCGACTCCGGGGCGAGGAACCCGCCGTGGCTGTGGACCCAGCGCCGCTCGCCGAGGTGGTACAGCACCGGCAGCCGCACGTACTGCCCGGTCGGAGCCCGGTGCAGGTACTCCTGAATCCAGTGCGACCCCACCACCCGGTCGACGCGGTACTCGGTGGTGCGGGCCGCGCGGCCCGGGTCGGCCGTCTCCAGGTAGAACTCGTCGCCCCGGCGGGTGGCGCGGGTGACGACGCCAGCGTACTCGTAGGCGGCGCCGGCGAAGTCGCCCTTGACCGTGTCGGGGGCGGCGTCGCGGGTCATGGTGCGGTGGTACGTGCGGAACCAGGTGTCGTACTCGCGGCGGTGGCAGTCCGCGCAGTCGGTCGAAACGGCGGCGACGTGCGGCGTGTCGGCGGGTGGCGCGGGCGGGTCGGGAAGGGCGGGGCGCGGGTGGGTGTACCACCACGCCCCGGCGGCGAGCGCCGTCAGAACGCCGACCGCCGCCCAGACCTTACCCGTCATCGTCGCCCCCGACTCGGGTTGATGTCCGAGTGTACCGCGCCCGGCCGGGCGGCGGAACGGCCGTCGCGTGGCGTCGACCCGCTACCGACCCGACACCACGAGCGCGACGCGGAACCCGCCGCGGGGCTCGGTCGGCTTCGCCGGCGAGCGGGCGGCGCTGCGCACCCCGCCGGCGCCGCTGCGAACGTGACCGCCGCGCAGCACGCCGCCGCCGTCGCCGCACCACTCCTCCAGGTTCCCGTGAACGTCGAACAGGCCGAACCGGTTCGGCGCCTTCCGTCCGACCGGGCGGAAGCGGCCGTCGGCGGCGTCAACGGTGCCGGTGAACCACGCCAGCGGGCCGAGCCCGGCCGCGTCCGACCCGCACGCCCACAGGCCCGGCTCGCCCGCCCGGCAGCCGTACTCCCACTCCACCTCCGTCGGCAGCCGGCACTCGTAGCGGCCGCCGAGTTCGCGCGTCAGCCACCGGCAGAAGTCGGCGCAGTCGTCGCGGCCGAGGTTGCCGACCGGGTGCGCGTCGGTCAGCGGTTGTTCGCCGGCCTGCCTCCATGTCGGGCCGGGCTCCACCGTCCAGTTGCCGTCCGGCTTCAGCCGGTAGCCGACGCCGCCGTCGCGCTCGGCGGTCGTCCGGTACGGCGGGTTCTGGGCCGTCACGAAGCGGCGGAACAGGGCGACCGTCGTCTCGGTCGAGGCGAGGTAGAAGGGCTCGGCGACCCCGGCCGGCCGCGCGACTTCGCCGCGGAGGCGCTCGCGGACAGTCACGTTCGGCTCGGCCGCGATCCAGGCGTCGAGCGGGTCGGCGGGCGTCCCCATGAGGAAGCGGCCGGGCGGAATCAGCCGCGCCTTCAGGCCGGGGAGCGGCTCGATCTCGACGGGCTCGCCGAGCGCGGCGGCCCACTCGGCCTGATACGCGGCGGCGTCGAACGGCACTTCGCGCAAGGTGGGTAGCGGCCGCGGCGGGATCGGCGGCGGCGGGTCGCTCGGCCGGAACACGAGCCCGAGCCCGCCGGCGACGACGAGGAGGCCGACCGTCACTTGCCACCCGCGGCGTCGCCGGCCGAAGGCGTCCAGCGCGCCGAGCACGTCCGCCATCGCCGCGGGGCGGTCGGCCGGGTCCGGCGCCGTCATCCGGCGACACAGCGCGGCCAGCGCCGGCGGCGCGTCCGGCGACAGCGGGGTGTCATCGCCCGTCGGGGTGCGGCCGGTCAGCAGGAATGCGAGGGTGCGGCCGAGGGCGTACACGTCGGCGCGGGCGTCGACCGCGGCGGGATCAGCGGTCTGCTCGGGGGCCATGTAGCCGGGCGTGCCGACGACCAGCGACAGGTCGTCGGCCGAGCCGGCGCGGTGGGCGACGCGGGCCAGCCCCACGTCGAGCACGCGCACGTCGCCGGCCGGCGTGCAGATCAGGTTCGCCGGCTTCACGTCGCGGTGGATCACGCCACAGCCGTGGGCGTAGGCCAGTCCCGCGGCGGCGTCGCGGATCGCCCGCACGGCGTCGGGCACGGACAGCGGGCCGTGCTCCAACACCCGGCGGCGCAGGTCGGTGCCGGCGACGAATTCGGACGCCAGGTAGGACACGCCGCGCGCCTCGCCGGCGTCGTAGGCGGTGACGATGTTGGGGTGAGCGAGGCGGCCGGCGGCCTCGGCCTCGCGGCGGAACCACCCCCCGTCGGCCACCACCTTCAGCGCCACCTCGCGCCGCATCCGCCGGTGGACGGCGCGGTAGACGGTGCCCATGCCGCCGGCCGCGACGCGGTCGAGGATGACGTAGTCGTTCAGCGCCAGCGGGTGCGGCCGCGCCGACCTCAGTACGCCAGCCTGGTACGCCGTCAGCGCGCCGGTCGCGGTCAGCCGTTCGGCGAGTTCGGCGGTCGTGCCGGCGGCGTCGAAGGGATCGGGGGTCAGCCCCTCGGCGGCGAGTCGGCGGACGAACTCGTCGGGCGTCGGCTCGTAGTAGTCGACGGCGACCGCGGCGAGGTGGACGAGCAGCGTGTCGCGCTCGGCGCCGGTCGCGTCGCCGAGGAACTCGTCGGGCCGGGGCCGGCCGCCGGACCGCAGGGCCGCCTCGAAGGCGTCGCAGCGGGCGTTCACGCGCAGGACTGCGTCGAGCGGCAGGCCGGCGAACCCGGAGTCCGCGCTCACGGGTCGCCCCCCTCGTCGCGGTCCCACACCATCTCCACGACCGCCAGCTTGCGCTCGACCGTGCGCCGCGAGCAGCCGAGGCGCTCGGCGATGTCGTCGGTCGATTCGCCCTCCAGTTTCCACAGCGCGATCCGCCGCAGGGCCGGGTCGCCGGTGCGGTCGAGGCGGTCGAGCAGCGCCACGAGCTGTTCGTTCACCTCGGCCAGCAACTCGGGCGTCGGCTCGCGCGAGGTGACGACTTCGAGGTCGGCGGCGACGTGGCCCGCGGGGCCGCCGCGCTTCAGGCGGGTGGCGTGGCGGACCTGATCGACGCACTTGTGGGCGGTGAGGGCGAGCAGCAGCGGCCACAGGTTGTCGCGGTCGGTGAGCTGCGGGAAGCGGCCGGCCTTCGCCCCGAGGCAAAAGCTCTTGAACGCGCTGAGGGCGGCGTCCTCGTCGTCGGCGGTGCGGCCGGCGGCGGCGAGCTTGCGGCCGGCGACGGCGACCATGCGGGCGAAGTACGCGGCCCACAGCTCGCCGGCCGCCGCGTCGTCGCCGCGGCGCAGGTCGGCGATCCAGCGGGTGATGCTGCCGTCGGCGGACATGGCGGGATTTTAGCCCGCCGCGGAATTTTTGTCGCACCCGCCGGCCGCCCGGCGAGCCGTGTCCGAGCCGGGCGGCGTGCCCGGCGCCGTCTCCCGAGGACACGCTCATGCCCCGTCGGAACAGTCTGTCGCTCGAACCGCTCGAAGGCCGCGATTTGCTGTCGGCTTCGCCGCTCCCCGTGCTGCTCGTCATCGCCGACCAGCAGGACTTCTACTACCGCGAGTACGCCGACACCCGCGCCGCCGTCGAGGCCCAGGGCGTGAACGTGGTCGTCGCCGCGTCCACCACGAACCCGAGCACGCCGCACGCGAACACCGGCCAGCCCGCGGGCGCGCCCGGCACCGTCGTCCCCGACGTGGCGCTCGGCACCGTGGACGCGGCCGACTACTCGGCAATCGCGTTCGTTGGCGGGTGGGGCGCGTCGATGTACCAGTACGCCTACTCCGACCCGAACGGCGACGGGCGCGTCGACAACTTCTACGCCAACTCGCTGTACAACGGCGCGGCCGCGGCGAAAGTCGCGGTCAACGACCTCATTAACGACTTCCTGGAGTCCGACAAGCCGGTGGCGGGCATCTGCCACGGCGTCACGGTGCTGGCGTGGGCGCGGGTGGACGGCGCCAGCCCGCTGGCCGGCAAGCAGGTCGCGGTGCCGCATCTGGAGGGTGCGCCCGCGCAGTTCTACGCCAGCGAGTGGCACGGCGGGGGGTACCACAGCGGCCAGCGCGATCAGGTCGTGGCCAACGGCGGCCGCGCCACCGCCTACAGCGGCGCCCACGGCAACCCCGGCACGGCCGACGACGTGATCGTGGACGGCCGCATCATCACCGCCGAGAACCCGGAGTCGGCGGCGCTCTTCGGCACGACGCTGGCCGAGGAGGTGCTCGCGTCGCTGCCGGCGGGGGCGCGGATGGTCGGCGGCAACCTCGTCGTTACCGGTACGCCCGCGGCGGACACCGTGTATCTGTGGAGCAGCGGCACCGCGAACCGGGTGTACGCCTGGGTGAACGGCACCAGCCACGGCCCGTTCGTGCTGCCGGCCGGCGGGCACGTCAAGGCGTTCGGCGGCGCCGGTAACGACCAGGTGTTCGGTACCGACCTGTACGCCGGCCTCGTCGCCCACGGCGGCGGCGGGCACGACCTGCTCGTCGGCGGCGCGGCCGGCGACACGCTCGACGGCGGCGACGGCTGCGACCGCGTGTGGGGTGGCCCCGGCGACGACGTGATCCGCGGTGGCGCCGGCGACGACTACCTGTACGGCCGCGAGGGGAACGACGTGCTCGTCGGCGGCGACGGGAACGACACCCTCGACGGGTTCGACGGCCGCGACCTGCTCATCGGCGGGCTCGGCACCGACCGCCTGCTCGGTGGCGACGGCGATGACGTGCTCGTCGGCGGCCGGACCAACTTCGACCACGACGACGCGGCGCTCGGCGGGCTCCGCGGCGTGTGGCTGGCGCCCGGCGACCTGGCCGTCTACGACGACGGGGCCGCGGCGAACGCGCTCGTCGGCGGGGCCGGGAACGACTGGCTCCTTCAGGGGCCGGCCGACGGCGTGTACCTGCTCGACCCGGGCGACCGCGTCACCGTGCTGTGACTGCGACCGTTCACAACCGAAGCCGGGGGGCGTGTGCCCCCCGGCTTCGAGCGTTTCCGGAATTCTTGTCGCACCCGCACGTCCGGCGGCGAGCCGTGGGTAGTTCCGCGAACCCCTCGCCCGAGGACACCTGACATGACCCGTCGCACGCTCCGCCTCGAAGGCCTGGAGGCCCGCGAAGTCCCCGCCGCCGTCGGCGCCCTCGACCCGTCGTTCGGCACCGCCGGCATCGTCACCACCACCTTCGGCGGCGTGGACGCCGCGGCCGCCGTCGCCGTCCAGGCGGACGGCAAGATCGTCGTCGCCGGCTCGACGAGTGTCGGCAACGACTTCGCCGTCGCCCGCTACAACCCGGACGGTAGTCTCGACACTACCTTCGCCGGTGACGGCACCGCGACCGTCGATTTCGGCTTCGCCGCCGACGACGAGCAGGCCACCGCCCTGGCCGTACAGGACGACGGCAAGATCGTCGTCGTCGGCACCGCGACGTTCGCCGGCGACCAGGACTTCGTCGTCGCCCGGCTCACGGCCGACGGCACGCTCGACCCGTCGTTCTCCGTCGACGGCCGCGCCCGCTTCGACTTCGCCGGCGGCGGCACCGACAACGACCTGGCCTACGGCGTGGCGATCCAGGGCAGCGGCCCCGGCCGCACGATCGTCGTCGTGGGGACGACCGACCAGACGGGCTCCCTGCTGGGCACGAACATCGGCGTCGTCCGCTTCACCGACGCGGGCGCCGTCGCAAGCTCGCAGGACGTGACGCTCGGCGGCGACGAGGAGGGCCGTGCCGTGGTTATCGACGCCGCCGGCCGCATCGTCGTGGTCGGCCACACCGACGCGGGCGGCGGGATCATCCCCGGCAACCTCGGCGTCGTCCGGCTGCAGGCGGACGGCGTCACCCTCGATACCGGCTTCGACGGCGACGGCCGGCTGGTCGTGGACATCGGCGGCGGCAACGACGAGGCCGCCGGCGTGGCGATCGACAGCAACGACCGCATCGTCGTCGCCGGCACGGTGGTCGGCGCGGGGTCGAACTTCGTCCTCACGCGGCGGAACGCCGACGGCTCACCCGACACGTCGTTCAGCGGCGACGGCGAGGCCGTGTTCAACCTCGGCGGCGTGGACACGGCCCGCGGCGTCGCGGTGCTGCCCGACGGCCGCATCGTCGTCGTCGGCACCACGACCGCCGGCGCGGCGCCCGACGACTTCGCAGTTCTGCGGCTGACCGCGGCCGGCGACCCCGACACGAGCTTCAGCGCCGACGGCCGCGTCTTCGTGGACGCGGGCGGCGACGACGAGGCGGCCGGCGTGGCCGTCGACCGCAACGGCCGCGTCGTCGTCGCGGGTCGCACCAGCGTCCTGAACAACTTCGCCGTCGCCCGGCTGATCGGCAGCGTCGAAAAGGGAGAGGCGGTCGCGGCCGGCGGCGCCGCGGGCGCGACGGCGGCGCTGTTCGAGCCCGACGCCGCCGGCGCGCTGCCGGCCGCGTCGGCCGCGGTCGCGGCGTTCGGCGCGAGCACGGCGAACGCCCGCACCGCCGTCGCCGACGTGAACGGCGACGGGTTCGACGACACCATCCTGGCGACCGGCCCCGGCGTGCCGCTGCGGGTGGCGGTGGTGAGCGGTGCGGACGACACCACGCTGCTGGTCGCGCCGTTCGCCCCGTTCGCCGGCAGCGAGGACTTCGCCGGCGGCGGGTTCGTGTCGGCCGGCGACTTCGACCTCGACGGCCGGGCCGAGTTCGTCGTGACGCCGGACGTGAGCGGCGGCCCGCGGGTGACCGTGTTCGCCCGTGCTGCCGACGGCACGCCGGCCGTCCGCGCCAACTTCTTCGGCATCGACGACGCGGCATTCCGCGGCGGCGCCCGCACCGCGGTCGGCGACGTGGACGGCGACGGCGTCCCCGACCTGACGGTGACGGCCGGGTTCGGCGGCGGCCCGCGGGCGGCGCTGTTCGACGGCGCGACGGTGCTGGGTGGCACGCCCACGCGGCTCGTGAACGACTTCTTCGCGTTCGGCGGGTCGGACGCGGCGAACCTCCGCAACGGGGCGTTCGTGGCGGCCGGCGACGTGGACGGCGACGGCTTTGCCGACCTGGTGTTCGGCGGCGGCCCCGGTGGCGCCCCGCGGGTGCTGGCGCTCGGCGGGGCGCTGCTCGCGGCCGGGAACGTGGGTGGGGCGCAGGCGGCGCCGCTGCTGAACTTCTTCGTCGCCGGCAACGACGCCGACCGCGGCGGGGTGCGCGTCGCGGTGTCCGACCTGGACGGCGACCACCGGGCCGACGTGCTCGCCGGCAGCGGCGAGAACCGCCCCGCGGTGCTGCGGGCGTACCTGGGGGCGAACGTGAGCGGCAGTGCCGAGCCGGCGACGTTCCAGGACGTGAGCCTGTTCGGCGGCCTCGTCCTGACCGGCGGCGTGTTCGTCGGGTGAGGTCGGGTCGTGCCAGGAAATCCGCCGCCGGCCGTGGGTTTTTCTCGACCCGCGACCGGCGGTCCGTCACACTGGCCGCGTCCGACCCGCGGAGGCCCGATGACCGCCGACCTGATCGCCCGCCTCGCCGGCGCCCGGGTGTACGACCTGGAGCAGCCGCGGTTCGCCGGCATGCCGATCCACCCGAGCCACCGGCCCGGGTACTTCTACGCGCTGCACCGCCGCCACGCCGACACCCACCGCCCGGCCGAGGAGGGGTCGCGGTCCGGGGCGTCCGGCACGCTCACCATGATGGAGCACAGCGGCACCCACATCGACGCCCTCTGCCACCAGGCGTGCGACCTCACCATGTACGGCGGCGTGCCGGTCGCCGGCACCGAGACGCCCGCCGGGTTCACCGCGCTCGGCGTGGAGACCATACCGCCGCTGCTGACCCGCGGCGTGCTGCTCGACGTGGCCGGGTGGAAGGGCGTCTCGCGGCTGCCGCCGCTGTACGAGATCAGCGCCGACGAACTGCGGGCGTGCGCGGCGGCGCAGGGCGTCGAGGTGCGACCCGGCGACACGCTGCTGGTGCGGACCGGGTTCGCCACGCTGTGGGGCGACGAGGCGGCGTATTTGGACGCGGCCGGCGTGGCCAAGAGCGGCACGCTGTGGGCGGCCGACCGCGGCGTGGTCGCGGTCGGGGCCGACAACATGGCGTGGGACGTGCCCGGCGTGCGCGACCCCGAGACCGGCGCGACGCTCTTCGCGCACGTGTACCTGCTGCCGCAGCGCGGCGTGTACATCGTCGAGAACCTGACGCTGGAGGCGCTGGCCGCCGACCGCCGGTACGAGTTCGCGTTCGTGGCCGTGCCGCTGAAGTTCACCGGCGCCACCGGCTCGCCGCTGCGGCCGCTGGCGCTGGTGTGACGCCCGTCACTTCGCCGGGTAGCGGTGCCCGGCGACCGCCATCGGGCAGGCATACACCGACGTCCGCGCCGTCACGTACAGCGTCTTCAGGTCCGTCCCGCCGAACGTCGCGTTCGACGGCTGCTCCGGGAACTTGATCGTGCCGAGCGCCTTGCCGGTCGGGTCGAACACTTGCAACCCGGTCGCGGACGTGATGTAGACGTTCCCCTTCGTGTCGACCGTGCCGCCGTCGCCGCCGCCGTTCCCGCCCGCCTTCGCCTGCTCCAACTCGCAGAACACGCGGCCCTTGCCGAGCTTCCCGGGCGCCTCCACCGCGTAGGCCATCATCTGCTTCTGGCCGCTCGGCAGGACGTACAGCGTCTTCTCGTCCGGCGACAGGAGTACGCCGTTCGGGTTGGGCAGGTCGTCGATCAGGCGCGTCACCTTGCCGGCGGCGTCGGCGTAGTAGACGCACGTTTTGCCCTGCGGCAGCGGCGTCGGGGAGCGGAACATCGGGTCGGTGAAGTACACGCCGTCAGCCTTGTCGAGGACGAGGTCGTTCGGCGCGTTGAACCGCTTGCCGTCGTACTCGCCAGCGACGACGCGGCGGGCCGTGCCGTCCGCCGACAGGGCGACGACCGCCCCTTCCATCTCGCACGCCACGACCTCGCCCTTCGCGTTCACCATCAGGCCGTTCGCCGACTTCGACTCGGGGCGGAACACGCTCACCTTGCCGGCGGCGTCGATCTTGTGAATGGTCTTGTTCGGGATGTCGCTGAAGTACACGTTGCCGGCGGCGTCGGGGGCGGGGCCTTCGGTGAAGGCGTATTTGCCGTCGAGCTTCTTGATCGGGCCGGCCGGCCCGACGCCGGCGATCGGGGCGTCTTGCGCGAGAACGGTCCCGGCGGCGGCGACCAGGAACACGGCGACGAGGCGGGTGAGCACGGAGAGCTCCGGGGTTCGGGGACGGGGCGGCATTGTTCTACGCCCTATCATGGACGCCAACCCGAGGAGCGACGCCCATGCGGCTGGCGACGGTGCTCACGCCGATGTCCGACGAGAACCTCCAGCTGGCCGCCCAGTGCGGCGTCACGGACATCGTCCACCGCTACGCCGACGCCGCAACCTTGCGCGCGTCCAGGCAACGCATCGCGTCCTTCGGCATGACGCTGTCCGTCGTCGAGGGCTACCTGCCGATCGAGGCCATCAAGCTCGGCGCCGACGACGGGCGCGAACTGCGGCTGCTGAAGACGCTGGTCCGCGACATGGCCGAGCTCGACGTGCGGCTGCTGTGTTACAACTTCATGGCCGGCACCGACTGGGTCCGCACCCGGCTCGACGCCCCCGAGCGCGGCGGGGCGAAGGTCACAGCCTTCGACCTGACCGCGGCTGACGCGGCCGTGCGCCTCGGCTACACGCCCGCCGACGTCCGCGCCGACGAGCTCGCCCGCCAGCTCTCCCCCGCGAAGCTGTGGGACCACCTCGAACGGCTCCTCAATGAGCTCCTACCCGTCGCGGAGTCGTGCGGCGTCACACTGGCGATGCACCCCGACGACCCGCCGCTGCCGGCGCTGCTGGGCAAGCCGCGCATCATGCACACGGTCGAGGCGTTCGAGCGGCTGGTGCGGCTGGCACCGACCCCGGCCAACGCGGTGTGCTTCTGCCAGGGCTCGTTCGCGGCGATGGGCGTGGACATCCCCGCAGCCATCCGCCGCCTGGGGCCGCACATCAAGTACGTCCACTTCCGCGACGTGCGCGGCACCGCCGAATCCTTCGCCGAGACGTTCCACGACAACGGCCCCACCGACATGGCCGCGGCGATGCGGGCGTACCGCGAGGCGGGGTTCGCCGGCCCGATGCGGCCGGACCACGTGCCGCAACTGGTCGGCGAGGACGACGGCGAGCCGGGGTACACGATGCTCGGCCGGCTGTTCGCGTTCGGCTACATCCGCGGCCTGATGCACGCCACCGCGTGAAGTGTTTACTCGCCCGCCCCGCGTCGGGTAGAATCACAATCCTGCCGTCCCGCAACTCCTCCCGGTGGTGCGAATGCGTGGCCCGATCGCACTCGCGGTTCTGCTCTTCGCCGCCGTTCGCGCCGACGGCCAGGACGCAACCGCCGTCACCTTCTTCGAGAAGCAGGTGCGGCCGCTCCTGGCCGAGCACTGCCACAGTTGCCACTCCGCGAAGGCGAACAAGGCCCGCGGCGGCCTCACACTCGACAGCCGCGACGCGCTTCTGAAGGGCGGCGAATCCGGCCCCGCCGTCGTGCCCGGTCAGCCGGAGAAGAGCCTGTTGGTGACCGCCGTCCACGGCACCCGCGCCGAACTGCAGATGCCGCCGAAGGGGAGGTTGCGGCCGGCGCAGGTCGCCGTATTCGAGAAGTGGGTGAAGGACGGCGCCGTCTACCCCGGCGGCACCGTCGCGGCCGCGCCGCCGAGCCCGCAGTCGGCCGAGGCCCGGCAGTTCTGGTCATTCCTGCCGCTCCGCCGCCACCCCGCGCCGGCCGTGAAGGACGTTGCGTGGACGCGGCGGCCGATCGACTCGTTCCTGCTCGCGGCAATGGAGGCGCGCGGGCTGGCGCCGTCCGCCGCGGCCGACCGCCGCACCCTGATCCGCCGCGCCTCCTTCGACCTGACCGGCCTCCCGCCGACGCCCGAGGAGGTGGCCGCGTTCGAGACCGACACCGCGCCCGACGCTTACGACCGGCTGATCGAGCGGCTGCTGGCGTCGCCGCACTACGGCGAGCGCTGGGCGCGCTACTGGCTCGACCTGGCCCGCTACGCCGACGTGCCCGAGAGCTGGGTGACCGGCCGCGGGCAGGCGTGGCCGTACCGCGACTGGGTGGTCCGCGCGCTCAACGCCGACCTGCCGTACGACCGCTTCGTGCAACTGCAACTCGCCGCCGACCTGGCGCCGGGCGCCACGCCCGCCGACCTGGCGGCGCTCGGCTTCCTCGGCATGAGCCCCGACTACTGGAAGGAACTCCAGCTCGACGTGGAGGTCATCAAGTCGATCGTCGCCGACGAGTGGGAGGAGCGGATCGACGCGGTCAGCAGCACGTTCCTCGGCCTGACGGTGGCGTGCGCCCGCTGCCACGACCACAAGTTCGACCCGATTAGCACGCGCGAGTACTACGCCCTCGCCGGCGTCATCGCGGGGACGCGGCAGGTGACGCTGCCGCTGCTGCCGCCGGCCGAGGGCGCCGCCGTGCGGCGGGCGGAAGCGGGCGTGCAGGCGCTCGACGAGATGGGGAAGGCGATCAAGGCGAAGCGGCCGGCGCCGGCCGACCTGAAGGCGCAGCTGGACGTGCTCGCGTCCGAGGCGAAGCGACTGGAGGAGACGCCGGGCTACAAGGTCGTCCCCGTGCGCGGCGTGGCGGACGGACACATCTCGGTGGTGTCGCGTGGGCCGAACGCGACGCGGCTGGAGTTCGAGGACGGCGTCGGCCGCGACATCGCCATGCACACCCGCGGCAACCCGTCGCGGCCCGGCGCGGTCGAGCCGCGGCGGTTTCTGTCGGTGCTTTCCGCCGGCGAGCCGAAGCGCTTCAGCCAGGGGAGCGGTCGGCTCGAACTGGCACGGGCGATCACCACCGACGGGGCGCCGCTGGCCGCGCGGGTGGTCGTGAACCGCGTGTGGAAGCTCCACTTCGGCCGCGGGCTGGTGGAGACGCCGAGCGACTTCGGCCGGCAGGGCGAGCGACCGAGCCACCCCGAGTTGCTGGACGACCTGGCCGCCCGCTTCGTCGCCGCCGGGTGGTCGCTGAAGTGGCTCCACCGCGAGATCGTACTGTCGGCCGCGTACCGACAGGGTGGCGCCACCGACGCCGCGAAGATGACCATCGACCCGGACAACCGGCTGCTGTGGCGCATGAGCCGGCGCCGGCTCGACGTGGAAGCGTGGCGCGACGCGATGCTCACCGTGAACGGCACGCTCCGCCGCGACCTCGGCGGCGCGCCGCTGGAACTGACCGACGCTTCCAACCGCCGCCGCACGCTGTACGGCCTCGTCCGCCGCCGCGACCTGACGGACCTGCTGCGACTGCACGACTTCCCCGACCCGCTGACGCACACCGCGGCGCGCATCCCCACGACGACCGCGCTGCAGCAGTTGTACGCGCTGAACGGCCCGCTGCTGCGGCAGGAGGCGGCGGCGCTGGCACGCCGGCTCGCGGCCGACGAACCCGCCGGCGGCGCGGCCCGGGTGCGGCGGGCGTACTCGCTGCTGTTCCACCGCGCCCCCACCGAGCGAGAGGCGGCGCTGGCGCTCGGCTTCCTGGGAAGTACGCCCGACGCCGACGCCTGGGCGCGCTACGCCCACGTGCTGCTCGGCAGCAACGAGTTCCTGTTCGTGGACTGATTCGTGGGGCCGATCATGATCCCTGCCCTTTCCCGCCGCGACCTGTTCCGCGGCGTCGGCGCGGTCGGACTCGCCGCGCTCCTCGCGCCGCAGGTCACAGCGGGCGCGCCGCACCACCGGCCGCGGGCCAAGCGGCTCATCCACCTGTTCATGAACGGCGGCCCGTTCGGCCCCGACTTCCTCGACCCGAAGCCGGCCATCAACCGCTTCGCCGGCCAGCGCCCCGCCGAGGTCGATCTCCGCACCGAGCGGCCCACGTCCGGCCTGCTCGGCGTGCCGTTCGCGTACCGCAAACACGGTCGCAGCGGCCTGGAGATGAGCGACCTCCTGCCGCGCCTGTCGGCGCACGCCGACGACCTGTGCGTGCTGCGCGCCGTCCACGGCGACAACCCGAACCACGGCCCGGCGCTGTTCCTGATGAACAGCGGCACCCTCACGCCGAACCGGCCGAGCCTCGGGGCGTGGCTCACCTACGGCCTCGGCACCGAGAACGCCGACCTGCCCGGGTACGTCGTCCTGTGCCCCGGCCGGCCGGTTCGCTTCGCCGAGTTGTGGGCCAGCTCGTTCCTGCCGTCCGAGTTCCAGGGCACGTACCTCAACCACACGAACCTCGACCCGCGGAAGATGGTGCCGCACCTGCACAACGCATCCACCACGACCGCCGACCAGCGCCGCCAGCTCGACCTGCTCGCCGAACTGAACCACGACCACGCCGCGGCCCGCGGCGGCGACCCGGTGCTGGAGGCGCGCATCCGCACGATGGAGACGGCGTTCCGGATGCAGACCACGGCGTCCGACGCCTTCGACCTGAGCCGCGAGCCGGACAAGGTGCGCGACCAGTACGGCCGCACGCACTTCGGCAACGCCTGCCTGCTGGCCCGCCGGCTGGCCGAGCGCGGCGTCCGCGTCACGCAGGTCTACTACGGCAACGGCCAGCCGTGGGACACGCACGGCAACCACAACGCCGCCACGCGCACGCTCGCCGCCGACATGGACCGCGCCTCGGGCGCGCTCCTGACCGACCTGAAGAACCGCGGCCTGCTCGACGACACGCTGGTGCTGTGGGGCGGCGAGTTCGGCCGCACCCCGACCACCGAGGGCGGCGACGGCCGCGACCACAACCACCACGGGTTCACGTGCTGGCTGGCCGGCGGCGGCACGAAGGGCGGCACGGCGTACGGCGCGACCGACGACTTCGGCTTCAAGGCGGTGCAGGACAAGGTCCACGTCCACGACCTGCACGCGACGATCCTGCACCTGATGGGCTTCGACCACGAGAAGCTGACGTACCGCCATGCCGGCCGCGACTTCCGCCTGACGGACGTGTCCGGCCGCGTGGTCACCGAGGTCGTGCGGTGAAGCTCGTCATCCACCCGCCCGTCGAGCCAGATCGCCTCGCCCGCCTCGCCGCAGCCGCTGCCCCAATGGCGGTGGTGAACGCCGCCGACGGGGCCGAGGCGCTCCGACACGTCCCCGACGCCGACGCCTTCTTCGGCAAGCTGACGCCGCTGCTGCTCGCGGCCGCGCCGCGGCTCCGCTGGGTGCAGGCGCCGACGGCCAGCCTCGAACACTACCTGTTCCCCGCGCTCGCCGCCCACCCGTGCGCCCTCACCAACATGCGCGGCCTCTTCTCGGACGTGATCGCCGACCAGGTGATGGGCTACGTCCTGTGCTTCGCCCGCAACCTCCACGTCTACGTGCTACAGTCCGCGGCTGCGAAGTGGGGGCCGGTCGGCGGCGAGGCGGCGCGGGTGGCTTTTGCGTCGGGGCCGGGCGTCGTCAACGCCATCGACCGCGCCCACCGTCACCTCGGCGGCGCGACGCTGGGCGTCGTCGGGCTCGGCGCCATCGGCCGCGAGGTGGCGCGGCGGGCGGCGGCGTTCGGGATGCGCGTCGTCGCCGTGGACCCGCGGCCGGCCGACGTGCCGGCGGAGGTCGCGGCCGTGTGGCCGGTGGGCGAACTGCCGCGACTACTCGCCGAGAGCGAGTACGTCGTGGTGGCGGCGCCGCACACGCCGCGCTCGGCGGGCATGTTCGGCCGCGAACAGTTCCGGCAGATGCGGCGCGACGCAATCCTCATCAACGTCGGCCGCGGGGCGCTGGTCGTGCTCGACGACCTGGTGGCGGCGCTGGACGCGGGCGAGCTGGCCGGCGCGGCGCTGGACGTGTTCGAGACGGAGCCGCTGCCGCCCGAGCACCCGCTGTGGCGGATGCCGGGCCGCGCCATCCTCACGCCGCACGTCGCCGGCTACTCGCCGCTCGTCGCCGGCCGCCACCTCGACGTGCTGCTCGACAACGTCGGCCGGTTCGTGCGCGGCGAGCCGCTGCGGAACGTGGTGGACAAGGACGAGTGGTACTGACCAGGCCATTCACGGTGACGCATCCCGGTCGTAAGCCGTCCGCTGGCAGGGACTTGGCCAAGCCAGGGAGAGGGCGCGCCCATGCTGTTCGGTGGGGTCTTCGAGCGGTTCCTAGAGGAGAGCCCGCTCAGCGTGATGTCCCGGGCGACCATCGAGCACGCCCTCTCGGCCTCGGCCCTCGACGCGCTGTTCGACCGGACCGCCGAGCGCGGGTACACCCGGGAGTTGCTGTTCTCCACGACGGTCGATCTGATGACCCTGGTGGTCGGCGGCAAGGCCCTCCACGTCCAGGCCGCCTACCGGCACCTGCGGGACCGCGTCCCGGTCACCCTCAAGTGCGTCTACGACAAGCTCCGGAACATCGAGACGGGCGTGTCCGCGGGGCTGGTCGCGCACGTGTCGGGCCGGTGCGAGGGGCTGATCACCGCGCTGGGCGGGGGGTGCAAGAGCCTGCTGCCGGGCTACCGGGTGCGGGTCCTCGACGGCAACCACCTGGCCGCCACCCAGCGGCGGCTGGGCGTCACCCGGGGGCACACCGCCGGCCCCTTGCCCGGGCAGAGTTTGGTCGTGCTCGACCCGGCCCTGATGCTGGTCACCGACATCGTCCCGTGCGAGGACGCCCACACCCAGGAGCGGGCGCTGATCGACCAGATTGTGCCGCTGGTGCGGGAGCGGGACGTGTGGGTCGCGGACCGCAACTTCTGCACGGCGGAGTTCCTGTGTGAGGTGGCCGCCCGGCGGGCCTACGTCGTCATCCGACGCCACGGGAACCTGAGCGTCGAGGCCGAAGCCGGGTACGGGGCCGAGGTCGCGACGGACCGGGGCTGGGTGGGCGAGCGGCGGGTCTGGGTCTGCTGGGGTGGGGCGCGGTTGGTGCGCCTGCGGCAGGTGCGGGTGCGGCTGCGGGCGCCGACCGCGGACGGGGACGCGGAGGTGGAGATCCTGACCAACCTGCCGGCGAAGGTGCCGGCCAAGAAGGTGGCCGAGATCTACCTCAAGCGGTGGAAGATCGAGGGGGCCTTCCACGAGTTGACAGTCGCCTTGAACTGTGAGGTGAACACCCTGGGGTACCCCAGGGCCGCGCTGTTCGGGTTCTGCGTGGCGGTGGCCGCGTACAACGTGCTGGCCGTACTGAAGGCGGCCCTGCGGGCGGTGCATGGTGAGAAGAAGGTGCAGGAGGAGGTGTCGGGGTATTACCTGGCGCTGGAGTGGGCGATGGTGTACGCGGGGATGATGATCGCCCTGCCCGCGTCGGAATGGGAGGCGTTCGGTCCGATGCCCAGCCCGGAGTTGGCCGGCCACCTCCGCGAGTGGGCGGGCAAGGTCGACCTTGGGAGGATCAAGAAAGCGCCGCCCCGGAAGCCGACGAGGACGGCGACCCGACGGATCAAGGACAAGAGCCCACATGTTTCCACGGCCCGGTTGCTCGACGAGGGGAAGAAGACCCGTCAGGCGAAAGTCAGCCGGAATCCGTGAGTCTCACACCGTGAATGGCCTGGTGGTACTGACGCGAGGCGTCGCTGCCGGGCGTGCGAGGCTTCGAGAAGTCCACGCGGAAGGTTGCGACGCTTCGACCGTCGGTCCCGTAGACTGGTGGTCGCCCAGATCGCCGAACGAGTCGTTGCCCACCCACAGGTTTGCCCTGGCGCACGGCGGACCCATGCCCCGCACCCTCCTGCTCGTCCTCGCCTTCCCACTGCTGGTACCCGCCGCGGCCGGTCGGCCCCCGGACCCGTTTCCCGACTACCGGCCGGTTGCGGGCTGGCCGCAACTTCCGCCCGGGCTCGTGCTCGGACCCGTGTCGGCGGTGGCGACCGACGCCGCGGACCGGGTGTACGTCGCCCACCGCGGCCCGCGGCCGGTCCTCGTGTTCGCCCGCGACGGCACGTTCCTCCGCTCGTGGGGCGACGACCACCTCCACACCCCGCACGGGCTGCGCGTCGACCCCGCGGGGAACGTGTGGGTGACCGACATCGGCCACCACCTGGTGATGAAGTTCGACCCCGCCGGCAAGCTCCTTCTGACGCTGGGACAGAAGGGCCGGGCCGGCGCCGGGGCGGGGCAGTTCGACCGCCCGACCGACGTGGCCGTCGCGCCCGGCGGCGAGTTCTACGTGACCGACGGGTACGGGAACGCCCGGGTGCAGAAGTACGACGCGGCCGGGAAGCTGCTGAAGGAGTGGGGGACGAAGGGGAAGGGGGAGGGGGAGTTCAACCTGCCGCACGCCGTCTGCCTCGACGCGACGGGGCGGGTGTACGTCGGCGACCGCGAGAACAACCGGGTGCAGGTGTTCGACGCCGCCGGCCGGTTCGCCGCGCAATGGCGGGAGAGCGGCGCCCCGTACGGACTGTTCCGCGCCGGCGACCGGCTGTTCGTGGCCGACGGGCGTGCGAACTGCGTGCGGGTGCTCGGCCCGGACGGCCGGCCGCTCGGCCGGTTCGGGGAGAAGGGGACCGCGGCCGGCCAGTTCCAGCTGCCGCACATGCTCTGCGTCGATTCCCGCGGGGACCTGTACGTTGCCGAGGTCACCAACAAGCGCGTCCAGAAGTTCACCGCCCGCGCGTTCGACCCGCCCGCCGGCCTCCCGGCCGACGACGCGGAGAGAATCGACCGCGCGCTCGCGCTCCTCACGAGCCGGCTCGACGCCCTCAAGGCTGAGAGGCGTGGCCCCGCGACGGGGCGGGATGACCTCGTCGCCGACGTCGAGGTGTACCGTAAGGCCGTCGTCTGGGCGCTCCGGTACGAGACGAAGCTCGAACCGGCCGACGTGGCGCTCGTTCTGAAGGGGCTCGCCCGCGGCGTCGAGCGGGTCACCGCGTTGGCGGCCGGTGGCGCGCCGTGGGCGACCCGGAAGGGGAAGCTCGTCCGCGGCTACGTGTCCGCCGTGGACGGCTCGGTCCAGCCGTTCGGGCTCGTCGTCCCCGCGGGGTACGACCCCGCGAAGCCGGCTCGGCTGGACGTGGTGCTGCACGGGAGCACGAAGCCGGTCGGCCTCAGCGAACTGCGGTTCATGGCCCGGCTCGACGAGGGCGACGCCCCGGCCGCGGCAGGGACGGCGGCGAACTACCTCGAACTCCACCCGCTCGGCCGGGTCGAGAACTGTTACCGCTGGGCCGGCGAGACGGACGTGTTCGAGGCGATCGAGGCCGTGTGCCGGCGGTACGTCGTCGACCGCGACCGCGTCGTCCTCCGCGGGATGTCGATGGGCGCGTCGGGGACGTGGCACCTGGGCCTGAAGCACCCGGACCGGTTCGTCGCGCTCGGCCCGTACTGTGGGTACGTGGACACGCACGAGTTCTCGCACACCCCACTCCCGAACTTCGTCAAGGTCGGGCCGCTGCCGGCCCACCAGGAGCGCGGCCTCCACCTGCTCGACTCCGTCGGCTACGCCGCGAACGCGGGCGTCGTCCCGGCGGTCGCGTGCATGGGCGAGAAGGACGTGTTCTTCCAGGCGCACGTCCTGATGGGCCGGGCCATGGAGCGGGAGGGGCTGAAGCTCGTCAACCTGATCTCGCCGGGCACCGGGCACGTCATCGACCCGGCGACGCACGCCGAGCAGATGCGGCGGATCGCGGCGTTCGCCGACCGCGGCGTGGACCGCGCGCCACGGCGGCTTCGGTTCGTCACGCGGTCGCTCAAATACGGCGAGTGCCACTGGCTGCGCGTCCTCGGCCTCGGCGAGCACTACGCCCGCGCCGAACTCGACGCCGCCGTCGCGGACGACGGGACGGTGGACCTGAAAGAGCCGACGAACGTGACACGCTTCGCGCTCCTTCCGCCCGTGCTGCAGGAGGCGAACCCGACGTTGCGCGTCGGGGGGACGCCGGTCGCCCTTCCGGCACGAGCCCCAAACGCCGCCCCCGCCCGCCCGGTGATCAGCCGGCGCGACGGGAAGTGGGTCTACCTGGGCGAGCTCGGCACGGTCGCGCTCGACGGCAAGCGGCCCGGCCTTCAGGGGCCGATCGACGACGCGTTCACCACGCCGTTCCTGTGCGTCCGCGGCACCGGCAAGGCGTGGAACCCGGCCGTCCAGGCATGGGCCGACGCGAGCCTGACGCGGTTCGCCGCCGAGTGGCACCGCTACTTCCGGGGCGACCTTCCCGTGAAGGACGATTCCGCCGTCACCGCAGAGGATCTCAGGCGGTGCAACTTGATCCTCTTCGGCGATCCCGGGAGCAACTCGCTCATTTCCCGCGTGCTGCCGGGCCTCCCGGTGGCGTGGACGGAGAAGGAAATGAAGCTCGGCGGGGAGGCGTTCGCGGCGGCCAACCATGCCCCGGTCCTGATCCATCCGAACCCGCTCGCCCCCGGGCGGTACGTGGTACTCAACAGCGGCCACACGTTCCGCGAGAAGGAGTTGGCGTCGTTCAACTATCTGCTGTTCCCACGACTGGGCGACTGGGCGGTCGTGAAGGTGGGGGCGAGCACCCCCGCCCGACCTGGCGATGCGCCGGCGGAGGAGGTGATCCGCGCCGGCTACTTCGACGAACGATGGCTGCTGCCCTGACTCGGTAGCGAGGCCGTTGAGGGCACCAAGGGGTTACGAGATCAGTTCGGGGATCGCCCGGCCGTGGTCCACGATCGCCGTCGGGCGGCCGTTGAAGTCCTTGATGAACGTCCGGGCGTAGTCGATCCCCAGGTGGTGGTAGATCGTCGCCAGGAAGTCGCCGGGGCCGGACACGCGGTCGATCGCGTCCTCGCCGCGCTTGTCGGTGGCGCCGACGAACCGGCCGGTCGGAATGCCGCCGCCGGCCCAGATGTTCGAGAAGCCGCGCGGCCAGTGGTCGCGGCCGGGCTGCGTGGTGCCCGCGGGGGCGCTCGCGTCGCCGGCCCCGGTGCTCGCCGCGTAGCTGATCTTCGGCGTCCGCCCGAACTCGCCGGTCACCACCACCAGCACGCGCTTGTCGAGCCCGCGCTGGTACACGTCCTCGATCAGCGCCGACACCGCCTGGTCGTACGCCCCGGACCGGAACCGCATGGCGTCGAACACGTGCATGTTCACCGCGTGGTCGTCCCAGTTCTGCACCCGGCCGCACAGCGGGCCGCTCAGGCTCGTCGTCAGCACGTCCACGCCGGCCTCCACGAGCCGCCGCGCCAGGAGCAACTGCTGGCCCCAGGCGTTGCGGCCGTAGCGGTCGCGGGTGCGGGCGTCCTCGCGGGTCAGGTCGAACGCCGTCTTCGTCTGCGGGTTCGTCAGCAGCGTCAGCGCCTGGGCCTCGAATTCGTCGAGCGCCGCCAGGTCGCGGGCCTGGTCGAAGCTGCGGTCGAGCGTGTCGAGCCGCTGGCGCAGCGTCGTGCGGCGGCCGAGGCGATGCACCTCGTCGGCGTCGGTCAGGCCGATGTTCGGCACCGAGAACGACGGCGCGTTCGGGTCGCCGGAGACGACGAACGGCGAGTACGTGTCGCCGAGGTACGCCGGCCCGTTGTACTCCAGCGGCGGGTTGATGCCGACGTAGGCCGGCAGCGGGTTCCGCCGCGGGCCGCGCTGTGCGAGGAGGTAGTTCGAGACCGTCATCCAGTCGGGGTATTTGGGCTTCGGCTTGTCGCGCGTGTCCGGGTCGCCGGAGAGGAGCTGCATCGACCCGGCCGGGTGGCCGCCCGCCGTCTGCCGCATGGAGCGCAGCACGACGAGCTTGTCGGCGATGGCCGCCTGCCGCGGCATCAGCTCGGTGAACTGGAGGCCGGGCACCTTGGTCGGGATGAGGTTGAACGGGCCGCGGTACTCGCTGCCGGAGTCGGGCTTCGGGTCGTAGGAGTCGAGGTGCGACAGCCCGCCCGGCTGCCACACCATGATGACTGCCTTCCGCTCGGACGGCAGCGTCGCGGTCTGCGCCCGCAGTTTCAGAATGCCGGGGAGGCTCAGCGAGGCGAACCCCGCCAGGCCGGTTTGTAGGAAGGCACGCCGGCCCGTGGCGCCGAATCGAACCGGCCCGCGGCACGCGCGATCGGGAGTGCTCATTTCTTCTCCGCGGGCCGGACCCGGATGGTGAACGGTTCGCACACGATGATGTCGGCGATGTCGCGCGGCTGGGCCGCGCTCTTCGCCCGGGTGAGCTGCTGCTGGGTGGCGGTGAGGGCGGCGGTGGCGGCCTTCATGCGGGCGGTCGTCGCCGTGAGGGTGCGCGCCATCTGCTCCTTCTTCTCGGGCGGGGCGCGCTGGGCGTCGTCGGCCACGCGCTTCACCTCGGCCTCCAGCGCCTTCACTTCCAGGAGCATCTTCTGGGACGCGGCCTCGACCCTGGCCACCGCTTCCGGCTGGTGGCGGTACTTGACCACGCCGCCGCCGAGGAACGAGACGCGGTACTCGCCCGGCGGCACGTTCAGCGCCTTCAGGTCGAAGACTACCTCGGACTTGTCGGCCTGGATCGGTAGCTCGAAGGCCGGCGCCTTCTCGAAGCCCGCGCCGACCGCCTTCATCGGGATCTTGTCGCCGGAGAACTCGCTCGTCCGCCGGTGGACCAGCGGCACCGTGAGCTTCGTGCCCGCGGTCGCCTCCAGCACCGGCGCCTTCGCCGTGATGGTGAGCGGGGCCAGGTCGATGCCGCTGACGGATACGGGCACGTCGGCCAGGAGCCGCGGGCTGGGAATCTCGCCCCATGAGTCGGGGATCGGCCACGCCACCGTCGCCAGCCGACACGGCCGCGTGACCGCCTGACCCGCGACGGTGCCGCGCCCGACGAACGTGGCGTTCGTGAACCCGCGGGGCGCGTCCGCGCGGGCCGTGACGAGCATCATGCCGTGCGACTTCCCGGCGGGAATCGTCAGCCCGTGCGCCGTCACGCCCGGCGGCAGGTTGTCCATCGCCAACTCGATGGGCGCGTCGAACCCGTCGCGCCGCAGCGCCACGACCTCGAGCGCCATCGTCGCCCCGCCGCGCAGCGAGAGGGGCTTCGACAGCGCGTTGCGGTCGCCGTTGCGCAGCTCCATGTGGAGCGGCCACGCCACCAGCGCGAAGTCGGGCGCGGCGCGGCGGATCACCAGCCGGTAGGTGTGGCCGGGCACACTCCGCGTGCCGCCGAACAGGTCGGTGAGTTGCAGCCGGTACAGGCCGTCGGCCGGTACGACCAGCTTGCCGAGTACGTCGGCCGTGCCGGCGTTGTACGGCGGCCCGTCGTAGGCGTAGCCGTTGCTCGACACCCGCACCGGGCTCGGGATGTCGCTCAGTTCCAGTACGTCGGCCAGCGTGTCGGGTGCGCCCTTCTCGCCCTTCACGACGCGCTGCACGAGGACCGCCGGGTCGGTCGGCAGGCCGAACCGCTCGGACGCGACCTCGACCCACCACGTCTCGCCCTTCTTCGCCTCGAACTCGTACACGTCCACGTCCGCGGCGGGGAAGAAGCCGCCGGCCACGTCGCACGGCAGCGTGACGCGCTGCGGGCGGCCGCCGTCGTTGGGCTCGACCTCCGCCGTGGCCGCCTGTACCGGCAGGCCGACGGGCGGCCACGAGAAGGCGTTCACCGCCTGTGTCGAAGGCTGGCGCACGACCGACGTGCCGGCGGGCTGCTCCCACACGCCGAGGCGGTAGTAGAACGCGGGGCCGCCCTTGTAGGTCAGCTCGTGGAGCTTGATCGTGTACTTGCCGTCGGCCGGCACCGCGAAGTCGATCGCGCCGCCGCGCCGCTCGACGAGCAGGTCGCGGCCCGCGGCGTCGCCGACGATGACCGTCGCGTTCAGCTTCGAGTCGATGCCGCGGGCGGCGCAATCGATCACCACCCGCTGCCCCTTCCGGGCCTGGAACGTGAAGTAGTCGATGGCCCGGTCCGCGACGGCGCCGTTGCACACGGAGTTCAGCGGCAGCTCGAGCGCCGTGGCGAGCGTCCGGTTCGGCGTCGTCACCGTCACCTCGGCGAGCGACCCCACCGCGAAGACGCGCGCCGACGAGACGCCGAGCCGCGTCGTGACGCGGGCCTCGTACAGCCCGACCGGGCAGTCCGGGGCGATGGTCACGGTGTAGCGGTCACCGGCGTCGGGCTTCCGCTTCGCGGTGATGCGCGGGTCGGAGAAGGTCAGGTCGCCGGCGTCGTCGAGGTGCTCGCCGGTGACGGCGACCTCGACCGTCGTGCCCGCCTTGCCGCCCATCGGCATGGTGGTGAGCAGCCGCGGGGCCGGGAGGCCGACCGACTGCGCGGGCGCGGCGGTGGCGCTGCCGAGGAGGATCACCCAGGCGGCGGCGCGGCGGAGGTGGTGTGCGAGGTTCGGCATGGGACCGTTCCGTTGCTTGAGCCCCGGAGGGGCGGCCGTGCTGAGCCCGGGGTGGGAACCCCGGGCGGGCGTCAGCGGTGTCACGTCGGGCAATGCGATTCGAACTCCGCCCCGGGCCGCCCCGGGCCTCCGCCCGGGGCTCCGCACGGCCGCCCCTTCGGGGCTCCGGACCCGAGCCGGGGGCTTCTCCCCGTCAGTGGTTGAACAGAAACTCCTTGCTCGTCATCAGCGCCCAGAGCAAATCTTGATACCCCTCCCGCGCAGCGCGCTGTGCATCCACCGGTTGGCCCGTCGCGGCCGTCCGCGGCTCGGCCAGGTAGCCGAGCGCCGCCCGCAGCTCGTCGGGCCGCGGATCGCGCGCGAACGCCACCCGGTACAGCTCCTTCACCCGCTCCTCGGCGGGCCGGGCGTCCTTCGCCAGCTTCTCCGCGCGGCCGGTGGGGTGGGCCAGCTTGCCGCGCACGTCCGACGAGTTGAGCAGGTGGAGGCTCTGCGCCAGGTTCGACGACTGCACCCGCTCGCACTCGCACACACTCTCGCCCTCCGGCCGGCCGAACACCCGCAGGAACGCTGACGAGCGGTTGTAGCTGTTGTCCGGCAGCGCCACCGCGCGGGTGCCCGGCGGCAGGTTCGGGAAGTCGGTCTGCGTGCCGCTCAGTTGGTCGATCGCGTCGAGCAGCACCTCGGCCGACAGGCGGCGCGGGTAGTAGCGCGAGTAGTTCTGGCGGTCGCCGGCGTTGTGGGCGTTCGGCGTCGCGCTCAGCTGATACGCGCTCGACCGCACGATGACGCGCACCAGCGCCTTCAGGTCGTACCCGCTGCTCACGAAGTGCTTCTCCAGCGCCGCGAGCAGCTCCGGGTTCGACGGCGGGTTCGTGTCGCGGATGTCGTCCTCGGGCTCGATGAGCCCGCGCTGGAAGAAGTGCTTCCAGTAGCGGTTCACAAGCGCCTTGGCGAAGAACGGGTTCGCCGACGACCGCATCCAGTCGGCGAGCCGCAGCCGCGGGTCCTCGTCGGGCGCGATCGGCGGCACCGCGTCGCCGAGCGCCGCCGGCCGCAGCGCCGCCTTGGTGCGGATGTTCGTCGCCGTCGCCACGCCGCGCTTGTGGAAGATCAGGTCCTCGCCGCGGGTGTCGGACGGCCGGCGCCCGACCTGCCCGAAGAACGCCGCGAGCGAGTAGTAGTCGTCCTGGCTCCAGCGCTCGAACGGGTGGTGGTGGCACTGGGCGCACTGGATGCGCACGCCGAGGAACAGCTGCGCCACGTCCTCGATCTGGTCCTTTGGCTCCTTCACCCGCTTGTACCAGGCCACCGGCGGGTTGCCGATGATCGTGCCCGTCGCGGCCAGCAGCTCGCGCACGAACTGGTCGTACGGCTTGTTCGACAGCAGCGAGTCGCGCACCCAGGCGTGGAAGGCGAAGTTCGACACCGTGTCGCTGGCGTCGTCGCGGCGGTTCTTCAGCAGCGCCGTCCACTTGGCGGCGAAGTAGTCGGCGTAGTCCGGGCTCCGCAGCAGATCGTCGATCCAGCGGTCGCGCTTGTCGGCACCGGTGTCGGCGAGGAAGGCCTTCGCCTCGGCGTCGGTCGGCAGCCGGCCGGCCACGTCGAGCGTGACGCGGCGGAGGAACGTGGCGTCGTCGCACACCGGCGACGGCGGGATGCCGAGATCTTTCAGGTTGGCGAAGACGGCGGCGTCGATGAAGTTCCGTACCGGCGGCAGCTCGCCGACCGGCGCGCCGAGCGGCACGGCGGCGTTGAACACGGCGACGCGCCCCTGGTGGCGCACCATCACGGACGCCCTGCCGGGCAGGTCGAAGGCCGCGACGAGCCCGCCCTCGGTCACCTCGGCCAGCGCCTTGTCGTTCGACTCGAACAGGGCCGTGCCGGTCACGTCGCGGGTGCTGCCGTCGGAGTAGCGGGCCACCGCCTTCAGTTGCAGCTTCGCCTGCCGCTGCAGCACGCCGTGCTTCGGCTCGACCTCCAGCGCGACGAGCTTGGGGGTGGTCGCCTCGTCCGCCCGAGCACCCTGGGCGATCCAGTCGCGCACGACGCCGTACCCCGGCGACGACTTCGGCAGCCGCGGCCCGCCGGCGTGCGGCACCTGACCGGACGCCTTGAGGAGCAGCAGACTGTTCTCGGGGCTGCCGAAGTGGAGCCGCCGGCCGCGGCCTTCGAGGACGAGGTGCTCGAAATCCTCCGCGGGCTCGAACCCGAACAGGGACAGCTGGAACCCCTTCTGCCCGCCGCCGGCCTTGGCGTGGCACGACCCCGCGTTGCACCCGGCCCGGGTCAGCACGGGGACCACGTCGTTCACGAAACTGACGCGACCGTCGGCTGCGCTCGCGGGGCACGCGAACGTCATCACCACGGCCGCGCAGGCGCACCAGGGTAGAGGAACGGACAAGCGCCGGGGCTGGCTCGGGTCGGATGGCATATCAGGCCCGTGGGGAGGGCACGGCATCGGGCAGTCCGAGTCCGCCGGGGGCAAACTGTCGGACGAGGGGGCTCTGGCGGGGTGTAGCTACGACATAGTATCACCCCTTCCGGACTGTTGGGCAACATGGAATCCGGCGCGGGCGGATTCCGCCCGCGCTTTTCACTGGCTCGCGTCGTCCGATTCTGGTCTGCTACCCGGGCGGCTGCGCCCGTCGCACGGCGGAACAGGACCGATGTCATTCGCGATGCCCTGCCCGCGATGCCAGTGCGTACTCGACCTCGACGACGAGGAGAAGACCCACCGGGCGTGGTGCCCGAACTGCGGGGCGAGATTCATCGCCAACGAGCCCGGGCTGTCGCCCGCGCAGGTCGAGGAGCTTCGACGTCGTGAGTCGGACCGGCGGGTGCCGCGTGAACAACGGCCTCGGTCCGATGCCGTCCGGTTCGAGGTGGAAGCCCCGGCCACGGCGCTGAAGGTCCACGGGTGGTTCACCCTCGGTTGCGGCATCCTTCTGGGCACGGTGGGCGTCCTGTTCGCCGTGCTCTTCGCGGACGACCCGGAATTCCACAAGGCGGAGAAGGCCACGCGGGGGGAAGTGCTCCTCGTGGCCGGGATGCAACTGGCTCAGGGGCTGTGCGGGGTCGTCACGGGCACGGTGATGGTGGTCGGCGCACACAACCTGACCCGCTTCGAGCGCATCGGCTGGGTCAAGGCCGCCGCCGTCGTCGGGATGCTGCCGGTCGTGACGGGGTGCTGCCTCCTCGGGATACCCGTCGGGGTCTGGACGCTGCGCCTCCTCAACCGGCCTGAGGTCCACGAACGGTTCGACCGCCGCGCCGCGCCGCCCGAATCGGTCCTGTGACGACGCGCCGGCGGAGCCGCGGCGGCGCCTGACGGGTACCGGGTGAAACGAGGGCGTCGATGACCGCGAGGAGTCTGTCACCCGTGAAGGTCGGCGTGGTCGGGCTGGGCCGATTCGGGCGCCTTCACGCACTGACCCTGGCCCGCCTCGCGGAGGCCGAGTTGGTGGGCCTGGTGGCGCGCCGACAGGCCAGCCTGGACGCCGTGGCCCCCGAACTCCCCGGCGTGCCGGGATGGACGAGCCTCGAACAGGCGATCACGGAATCGAGGGCCGAAGCCTGGGTCGTCGCCTGCACGACGGCCGCGCACGTGCCCGTCACCCGTGCGCTGTTGGCGGCCGGCAAGACGGTGCTGCTGGAGAAGCCCGTCGCCGACAACCTGGCGGACGCCCGGAGCCTGGCGCCGCTGGTGCGGCCCGACTCCGGCAACCTCATGCTCGGGCACATCGTCCTGTTCAACAGCGAGTTCCAACAGCTCTGCGCCGAGGCGCGGCGGCGCGGCCCGCTCGCGTACATCGACTGCGTCCGCCACCGGCCGGCGAGCACCGTCGCCGCGTTCCCCGGGGAGAACCCGCTGCACGCGACGATGGTCCACGACCTGTACGCCACCCAGGCGCTCGTGAACCGCGCCGACCCGGTGGACTTCGGCGCCCGGTTCCACCGCACGCCCGCGGGGGCCGTGGACCTGGCGGTGGCCCAACTCCAGTGGGCCGACGGGCTCGTGGCGTCGTTCGCCGCGTCGTACCTGACGCCCGCCGGGATGCCGCCGCGGGGGTTCGACCGGATGGAGGTGTTCGGCGCCGGCTGGTCGGCGCGGATCACCCCGAACCCCCGGCCGATCGAAGTCTGGGACGAGCGGGCACAGTGGCCGATGGCCCTGGAGGTCCGCGCCGACGCCGTCGGGGCGACGGGGATGATGGCCGAGGAACTCCGCTGCTTTTGCCGCGTGGTGCGCGGGGAGCAAGCCGTTCCCGTCGGCGCGACTTACGGCGACGCACTCCAGGTTCAGCAGTGGATGGACCGACTGACCGCCGGCCTGGATCACGATCGGACTGGCTAACGACATCCGACGTATCAGTGTGGCGGGTCTTCGTCATCGTCGAGCGGCCGGTACCGGTACAGCCCCCAGCCGGCGGCGCCGGCCAGCAGCACCCCGACGTACACCCACAGGATCGGGTCCCACTGCCCGCGGCCGGTCACCCCGGCGTCGGCCTGGTACTGCGTGAACCACCCGACGAACCCCTGCGAGGCCACCCCGGCGAGGATGCCGCAGGTGTTCAGCATCCCGAACACCGCCCCCACGTTCCGCCCGCTCTGCTCGATCGCCGCCGCCCACCACGTCGGCAGGGTCGATTGCAGCGCCAGGTACCCGACCGCGATAAGGGCTGCGAGCAGCAGGGGCGAGTCGGCCGTCGTCGCGGTCGTGAGGGCGGCGGCTGACAGGAGGTACGCGGCGGCCCCGAACCGCCGGCGGGCGCGGACCCGGTCGGTCGCCCGGGACACCCGGTCGGCGAGCACCCCGCCGGCCATCATCCCGGCCGCGCCGCCGAGCAGCACCAGCGACGTGAGCAGCCCGGCCTCCCCCTTCGCCACCCCGCGGCCGTCCTGGAGGTACTTCGAGAACCACGAGAAGTACAGGTACGAGTTGAACGAGCTGCACATGATGATCGCCGCGAGCAGCCACACCCCGGGCGCCCGGGACGCGGCCCGCCACGGGATCGACCCGTGCGGCCGGCCGGCGGTCGTGCCGGCCCGGATGAGGGCGAGTTCGGCGGCGTTCACCCGGGGGTGGTCGGCCGGGTCGTCGCGGAACCACAGCCAGAACCCGACCGCCCACGCGACCCCGACCAGCCCGAACGCGACGAACGCCAGCCGCCACCCGACGAGCCAGACGAGGGCGGCGGTGAGGGCCGGGGCGGCGGCCCCGCCGAGCTGGGCGCAGGTGAGCATCAGCCCGGTCACGCGGCCGCGCTCGGCCGCCGGGAACCACCGCGACAGGACGCGGGCGGTGTTCGGGTACGCCCCGGCCTCGCCGGCCCCGAACAGGAACCGGACGACGAGTAGCGACCCCAGCCCGGTGGCCGCGCCGGTGAGGGCGGTGAACGCCGACCACCACACGACCACCCGGGCGAGGACGGCCCGTGCCCCGATGCGGTCCCCGAGCCGCCCGGTCGGCACCTCGAAGAGCCCGTAGGCGATCGTGAACGCCATGAACACGAAGCCGAGCTCGCGGTTCGACAGCCCGAGATCGGCCTGGATGTCCTGGGCCGCCTGCCCGATGCAGACGCGGTCGAGGAACAGGACGGCGGAGAGGGTACACAGCCACCCGGCCAGGACGAACCGGGCGCGGGACGGCGGCGCGGAATCGGGCGGCATCAACGCCCGGCTCCCAGGAGGCGCCGCATCGCGTCCGTCAGCACGGGCTCGACCTCCGGCGCCACGTTGCTGGCCCGCGCGCTCGTCTCGTACCCCCCCTCGGCGTAGGCGGCCGTCGTGCCGATGTAGGCCGGTCCGTAGTCGCCGTAGGCCGCCATCGCCACCCCCAGGTCGGGGCGCATCTTCTTCGCCGCCAGCTGGTACTCGACGAACAGCTCGCCCGGCATGTGCAGCACCCGCGCCGTCCCCACCCGCAGGCAGGCGACGTCGATCGCGTGCCCCGCCTTGCGGCGGACGACCCACGCGAGTTGATCCGCCTTCGAGACGTACCCCCGCGCCGGCTCCGTCTTCAGGTCCTTAATCAGCTCCTCTTCCTTCAGGTGCGGGGCGACGGGGAGTTCGACCGGGACCGTCTCCCAGCCGACGTCCGCGGCGGCCAGCGGCTGTTTCTTCGCCGCCGTCAGGGCGCGCTTCATGCCGTCGGCGAGCCGCTGCGCGAGCAGCAGGCGGTTCTCCTTGTCGCCGTCGTTGTACTTGCCCGCGCCGACGTTCCCGCCGGCGCCGTTGAAGTGGACGTGCAGCGCCTCGGGCAGGGCCTGGCCGCGGATGAAGCGGGCGATGCCGGGGAAGTCGGGGCTGGGGACGCCCGTGCGGTAGTAGCTCTGCGGGTGGCAGGCGTAGTAGCTGAGCACCGCGACCGGCCGCTCCCCGTTCCAGAACGACAGCACCGCCACCTCGGGGTCGATGACCCCCTCCGGCTCGGCGCGGAGGGCAGGGTCCTTGGTGGCGGTGTAGCGGACGGCGCGGACCTTGCCGTCCGGCCCGAGGATGCGGCGGTTCGACGCCACCTCCTTCACCTCGGCGGTGCCGAAGCCGGCGTGCGTGACCGGTTGCGCCGTCTTGAGCGCCGCCTCGACCGCGGCGGCGGCGCGGCCCATCACGTCGCGGTGGAAGCCGCTCTCGAACCGGCCGAAGTCCTTGAGCCCGAGGTCGCGGATGAGCCGCTCGGCCGTGAGGTCGCACCCCGGGGCGTCGTGCTGGTGCAGGGCGTGGACGGCGACCCGGTCGGGGGTCGTACCGGCGGCGCGGGCCAGCCGCTCGCGGAACAGGTCGTGCCCCTCGTTGGCGATGCCGATCCAGTCCACCGCGCACAGGACGACCGGCCGCCCGCTCCCGGTGATCACGACGCCCCGGCAGCGGAGCGTCAGCTCGTCGAGCCGGCGGACGGGGTCGTACGCCATCGCCGAGCCGAGGGGCGGTGTCGCGTCCACGTCGAAGGTGGCGACGCGGACGGCGGCGGCCGGCGGTTGCGCCGGCAGGACGGCCGCGGTGGTCAGCGCGAGGGCCAGGGCCAGGGCGAGCGGTTTCATCGGCCGCCTCATCAGTGGTGGTGGGTCGCCGCAGTGGTCACTCGTCGCCTTTGAAGCGGAACTCGCGGCCGCCGAGGAGCTGGTCCGACGTGATCGTCGGGCAGACGAACTTCTCGACGTGGGCCACGATCAGCCGCGTCCCCTCGAAGTGGCTGACCATCGGCGGCATCTTCGGGTTGTACATCGTGTCCGTGAGGTCGCGGACGAGCACCACGTTCTTGCCGTTCTTGGCGAGCTGCCGCAGGCCGAACGGGCGGCCCAGCACGCACATGTTGGTGTGGACGCCGACCAGCATCACCCGGTCGATGCCGCGGGCCTCCAGCAGGTTCCAGATTTCGACGCCGGAGTCGCTGACCGCGTCCTCGTCGCGGATCGTGAGGCCGGCGTGTTGGCTCTTCCAGGGCGCCTTCGGGTTGCGGCCCATCGCGGCGAGTTTCGCGTGCCACTCGGCGTGCTCCTTCGGGTCGTCGTCCTCGCCGCCGTCGCTCTGGTCGATCGGGTACTTCCCCTTGTCCTCCGCGGGAATCTTCGTGCACCACTGGTCGATGCCGTTGGGAAGCGTCTTCGCCGCCGGCGCGGCCTGCGCCCGCTTGCGGGCCGGGTGGTCCTGGTACGCCGCCATGCAACTCGACGGCGCGTGGATGATGAGCGCGCCCCGCGCGCGGGCCGCCTTGAGGAACGCCTCCATGCGCGGGACGAGTTCGTTCTCCCGGCGGACGGCGTTGAGGCAGTGGTGGGCGTCCCACATGTCGCAGACGATGACCGCCGTCTTCCCGGCCGGCCACGCTTCCGCCCGCGTCGTGACCGCGTACTCGCCGGCCGTCTCGACCCGCGACCGCAGCGTCAGGCGGAAGTCGGTCTCGTCGGCCCGGACGGCGGCCGTCGGCGCCGGCAGGAGCGCCAGTAGACCGGCCAGGATCGCGATTCGCATCACGCACCGTGTTGGTCAAGGGGTTTGATACGGCTGCCGGAAGCGGGCGCAAGGCCCGCCCCGGTGCGGGGCGGGGGGTTCGGACTCACTTCACGGTGACGAGCCGGTCCTCCCGCGGGAACGTCTCCAGCACCAGCCCCTTGAAGTGGATTTCCTGCGGGACGTTGTTCGAGTGGAGTTGCAGGCCGATCGGGCCTTCCTTGATGCGGGCCGGCTCGGGGTCGCGCCAGTCCACGACGGCCGTGCCGTTGACCGCCACGCGGACGCGGTTCCCCTGCGCCAGCACCTCGATGTCGTTCCAGTCGTGCTGCTTCCCGACCTTCTTCGCCGGCGCGCCGCTGACCGGCAGCCCGTTGCGGCCGAACAGGTCGTACATGCCCCACCCGGACGGGAACATGACGAGGTGGCCCTTGTACGTGTGCTCGGACCGGTCCGCCTTCGGGTCGGCGACCTTGCCGTCGGCCTTCGGCCACACCTCGCCCCAGAACGCCACGCCCGAGTGCATCTCGGACTCGACGAGCTTCGCCGCGAACGTGAGGCGGAAGTCGGTGTACTTGGCCTTCGTGTTCAGGTACGTGCTGTACTTCAGCGGGGTCGTGTTCTTGGCCACGATCACGCCGTCCTTGACGGACCACAGGTCGGCGTACCCGGTCCAGCCGTCGAGCGACTTCCCGTCGAAGAGCTTGACGGTCTCGGTCTTGCCCTCGCGGGGCTTGACGACCGGGGCGTCCTTTTTGTCCTGCGCGCCGAGCGAGGCGACGAGGAGGGCGGAGAGGAGCAGTGCGAGACTTCGCATGGGTGCGTCCGGGAGCGGGGAGGGAGGGAACGCCACGGGCGGATGATACCAGAAGAGGGCGGGTGAAAGTAGCAGGCACCTTCCGTGCGCCCGGCCGGTCGGGTCGAGGCTGAGCGTCTTGTAGCACCACCCGTCGAGGGCGCCCGGTCGCCCGGGCGGCGTCGGCGAACGCCTTCGCCTCGGGTTCGAGGTGGACGGGGAGGGGCATCGGGCGCTCGCGCTCGGAGGTCGGGCGACCGCCGCCAGTGTAGCCGGCCCGGCCGGTGTACGCCCGGCTCGGTATCCTGCAGAAAGCGTAGGCCGGGGTGACTGCCGCGACCGCGCGCCGGAGGTGCCGATGACCGAGCCCGACCCGCCGCCGGCGGGCGTCGCGCAGGCCCTGTACGACCGGCGGGACGGCCGTCTCGCCCTGGAGGTCGTCGACGCGCCCGCCGCCGAGCTGGCCCGCCCGCACCGGACGAACTACTTCACCGCCTACTGGGTCCGCGCGGGGCGCGGGACGTTCCACGCCGACGGCACCCGCCACCCGTTCGCCGCCCCGTGTCTGTTGTTCCTCACCCCCTACCAGGCCGCCCGCCTCGACCCCGACGACCACCTGCACGTCACGGCCGTCCGGTTCCACGCCAACTTCCTGTGCGTCGAGACCCACCACCACGAGGTCGGGTGCAACGGCGTCCTGTTCAACGACCCGTACGGCCCCCCCGCCGTCACCCTTGACGAATCGACCGAGCGGGAGGTGGCCGACCTCGTCGCCCGGATGCGCGCCGAGTTGGACACCGCCGGGCTGGCGCAGGCCGAACTGCTCCTGTCGTACCTCAAGATCCTGCTCGTCCGGGCGACCCGGCTGAAGCGCGGCCAGCAGGGCACGGCTGGCGGTGGCGTGCGGCTGCCGCCGCCGCTGCCGGAGCTGCGCGAACTGGTGGAGCGGCACTACCGCCGGCTCCACGCCCCGGCCGACTACGCCGACCTGCTGCACGCCACGCCGAAGGCGCTCGGCCGGCTGGTCAAGCAGCACCTGGGCAAGACGCTGACCGAACTGATTCGGGAGCGGGTGCTGAACCACGCGAAGTGGGAACTGCTGCACACCCTCAAGCCGGTGAAGGAGGTGGCCCGGGAGGTCGGGTTCGACGACGAACTGTACTTCAGCCGGCTGTTCCGCAAGGCGACCGGGATGTCGCCGACCGGGTTCCGGGCGTTCGAGACCGACGTCCGGGGCGGGAGCAATCTGTCCATGCCTTCGGCCCGCCCGTCCATTCCACCGCCCCCGCCCACGGGGCAGAATGCCGACAGACCCGCGAGCGACCCCCCGGAACCGGGGGCGTGACCGCGGGGAACACCCTGCGGAGGCGGTCATGGGCGCGGTCACACGGCTGTTCGAGCTGGCGGCGGGGGCGGACCGGCTGGGGCTCGCGGTCACCCGGATCGGCCTGGTCGTGGTGCTGGTGTGGATCGGCGGGCTGAAGGTGTACCACTACGAGGCCGACGGCATCGCCCCGTTCGTCGCCAACAGCCCGGTGATGAGCTTCTTCTACGCCGACCCCGCGAACTACAAGGCGCACATGAACCCGGAGGGGGCCGTGGTGCCGGCGAACCGGGCGTGGCACGAGATGAACCGGACGTACCCGTTCGCCCTCGGGCTGGGATCGGTAATCGTGCTGTACGGCCTCCTCATCGCGCTGCACCCGGTCCTCCCGCAGGCCGCGACGGTCGGCAGCTTCCTCGTGGCGGTGATGTCGGTGGTGACGCTGTCGTTCCTGGTGACGACGCCGGAGTGCTGGGTGCCGGACCGGGGCGGGCCGGAGCACGGGTTCCCGCTCCTGTCCGGGGCGGGCCGGCTGGTGGTCAAGGACGCGATCATGGCCGGGGCCGCCCTGGTCACCATGGCCGACTCCGCGAAGGCGTTCCTGCGGCGGCGGGCGCGGCGGACGCCCGCGGAGGTCCCGTCCGCGGGAGCGGTGGCGGCGTGACGGTGGCGGTCGCCGGGTCGGCGGTCGAAGTCGATCCACGCGACGGTAGGCGACTTCGGTTTGGCGCGGAGGAGCGCGAGGGGAGATGGCGGCCCGCCCCCGCGCCGCCGCGGGCGGTGTACCGAACGGACCCGGGTCGGCGGGCTACTCCGTCCCGGCGGTCAGCGCCGCGAGGACGGCCTGGGCGTACAGGCGGTGTCCGAAGTCGTTCGGGTGGTTCAGCCCGTTGCCGGTCAGGTCCAGGTCGTGCTTGTGCCGCAGCAGTAGCTCCCACACGGCGGTCACGTCCGCGAGCGCGACGCCCGGGCCGGCCAGCCGCCGCAGCTCGTCGCGGTAGCGGGGGAACATGTCGCGCGGCGTCGCGGTCCACGCGCCGTTCCCCAGCATCGGCGCGACCAGGATCACCTCGGTGTCCTTGTCGTGGGCCTTGATGCGGTCAAGGATGGTGCGCGTCTGGTCGCCGAACCACTTCGGGTCGCGGCGCCCCACGTCGTTCATCCCGTAGGCGACGATCACGAGGTTCGGCTTCTCCGCCAACAGCTTGTCGAGGTCCTTCACCCCGTTGGCGACGCTCCACCCGGCGACCGCGCGGTTCTTGAGCGCGACGCGGCAGTCGAACGTCGCCTGGAGCTGCGCCGCCACGAGGTCCGGGTAGCCGGGCTGGTTCGGGGCGGCCTTCACCAGCGCCGAGGCGTCGAGCCCGGTCGAGATGCTGTCCCCGCTGACGCCGAGGGTGAACGCCTCGCCGGCCTTCAGCCGCGCCCGCGTCCGCGGCAGTGTGCCGACGACCTCCACATTGGCGAACTTGTCGTCGCGGCGGCGGTAGGTGACCTCCACGTTGCGGTCGTGGAACCAGCGGCCGGGCCGGTAGAGGAGTGACTGGTCCGGGTGGCCGACGCGGGCCGCGTAGCTCTGCGGCGACCCCTTCGGGACGAACACGCTCGCAAGTGCGATCGGCGGGACGGGGCCGGGTGCCGGGAAGGTGAGCGTCAGCCCGTCCTTCGAGAGGGTGAAGGTGTCGCGGTCGAAGCGGTGACGGCGGTCGGCGGTGGCGACTTCCAGCACCTCGGCCGCGGGGAACGCGAGCCGGGCCGTGGCCGGTCCGTTGTCCGTGAGCAGCACGCTACTCTCGCGGTGGACGACCGGCGCGGCCCACGCGGGCGTCAGCAGGCGGAGGTCCGCGAGCGACTCCTCGACGCGCGGCGGGGCGGTGAGGTGCTTCGCCAACACCGCGGCCCACATCTCGGCCGCTTTCGCCTGGCCTGCCGCGCTGAAGTGGCGCCGCGAGTTGGCGCCGCCGCGGTTCTCGCCCTTGAGGGTGTCCGTGTCCGGGCCGGCCTGGAAGCCGGGGCGGGCGGCGAGTTCGTCGATCGCCGCGCGGATGCGGCCCTCGCCGGCGGGGTCGTTGTAGACGGTCGGGTGGTGGGTCGATTTGGCGAGCAGCCACGGCGGCTGGGTGCCCCACGCAGTCGCCGCCGCGTGCCGGATCGCTCGCACGTTGGCGACGTACTTCTCCGTCGAAGTCTTTGCGATCACGTCGGACTCGCCCTGCTGCCAGAGGACCGAGCGGAAGCCGCCCAGCTCCGCGCCGGCCGCCACCAGCCGTTTGTGGAACGCGCCCCCCGGCGCCCACTGCGACGTGGCAGTCGCCCCGACGGCGACGTTGGCGAACCCGACCGGGACGCGGAACTCCTTCACGATCGCGTCGCCGACCGGCGGCCAGATCGAGCCGTCCGTGCTGCCGTCCGGGACCGGCTGCGGGTCGTTCGCCACGCCCCACGTCCCCTTCGCGGCGTCGAAGGCGACGACGCGCTTCGCCGGGTCGGCGACGGCGAGTTTCGCGTCGTTGCAGTTGGTGGCGTAGGACTGGCCGGCGACCACGAACACCTCGCCGACCCCGACCGGCTCGACGGCGCCCGCGTGCGTCACGCCGTCCCCCTGCCGGCAGCGGAGTTCGAGCCGGTACCACCCGCCGGCCGGCACGCGGGCCGAGGCGACCAGCCCGGACTTCTCGGTGCGCGCGTCGAGCTTTGTCCACCCCACCTCGCCGCCCGCGCCCCCGGCGAGCCGCACCACGCGGTACTCCCACCGGCCGCGGTCCGGGGCGCCGGCGCAGCGGACGGGCACGTCGGCGAAGCCGAACGCGGGGTGGCCGGGCTGTTCCGTCGCGGCGGCGGCGGGGTCGAACCCGGTGCGCTGGACCACCTGGTGGGGCTTCGGCGACACCACGACCAGCGCCGCGGGGTCGGCCGCCGCGAGTGGGGCCGCGGCCGCCAGGGCCAGAAGACAGGCGACGGGGTGAACGGAACGCCGCAGGAGAGGTCGCATGGTGATCCGGTTCCGGGTGAGGCGTGGGTGTAGCACGGGCGGGACGCGCGGATCGCACCTACGGGTAGAGCTCCCGCGCGCCGGTCCGGAGGCCGAACAACAACTCGACTTCGGCCGGCGTGAGCGGGCGGTCGAACACCGCCAGGTCGTCGATGTGGCCGACGTAGGCGGCGCCGAGCACCAGCAGCACGCGGGCCGGGTCCCAGTCGAAGGTCAGGTTCCACCTCTCGATCGACCCTTGCAGCCGGCCGTCGATGTACAGCCGCCCGGCCTGCGGGCGGGTCTTGTCGTTTACGTTCTCCACGGTGAACGCGACGTGGGTCCACCGCTCCCGCGAGAACGGGGCGCGGGCCACCTGCACCATCGGCCGCTTCTCGAACGGGATCTCGTGCCACGCCGCGCCGGTCGGGTTCCAGATGGGGTACAGCGGGCGGATCGCGTACCGGAAGTACCGCGGCGTCTCGTCCTTCGACCACTCCAGGAAGATGTACCCCTTCTTGTTGTCGTCCCCGGTGATCTGGACCGGGTCGCAGTAGCCCGGCTCCAAATCCTTGTCCGGGTCGAGCCGCAGCCACGCCGACACGGTCGTGCTCCAGCTCTTCGCGTTGTAGCCGAGCACGCCGCCGTCCTTGAACGCCGGGCGGGTGGCCCCCTTCTTCGGGAAGTGCAACGCCCCGCCGAACCGCCCCGCGCCGGCCGCGAGCTTCACGTCGTCGTTCGGCGCGGCCTTCACCAGCTCCGTGCCGCGCTGGACGTAACACGCCTTGTCGGCGCGGGAGAAGTCGGCGTTGAGCCCCTTGTCGAAGGACGCGTGCAGGGTGAGCGCCTTCGCCAGCTTCGCCCGCGCCTCCGCGTCGGCGCCCGCCCCAGGAACCTGGGCGGCCACAAGAGACGCAGTCAGTGCGACCAGAGCGGCCGGCAGCATCCGGGTGGGGTGCGTCATGGCGGGGTTCCGGGGTGGACGTCGGGTCCAGCCGGACAGGCTATCGCGGCCACGGCCCGCCCGCAAACCGTTTCCGCCCGCGGGCCGACCCTGTTTTCCGCCCACGAAATCGGGTAGAGTCAGCCGCCACCGCCCCAGGAGCCGAGCATGACCCGCGCGCGATTGTTGGTGTGCCTCGCCCTCGCCGGCCTGGCGGCGCCGGTGCGCGGGCAGGAGGCGGCCTGGAAGGCCGGAGTGGCGCGGGCCGTCATCACCCCAAACACGGACGTCTGGCTCGCGGGCTACGGGACCAAGCGGCCCCCCGACGGGAAGCTCCACGACCTGTGGATGAAGGCTCTCGCCCTGGAGGACCACACGGGCGACCGCGCCGTCCTGATCACCAGCGACTTCCAGGGCGTGCCGAAGGAGATGAGCGACCGCGTGTTCGAGCAACTCCGCGTGAAGTACAAGCTCGAACGCCGCCAGGTGATGTTCACCTTCTCGCACAACCACTGCGGGCCGCGGCTCGGCAGCGACCTGGTGGACTACTACCCGGTCGAGGCCGAGCAGGAGAAGCTCGTCGCCGAGTACACGACATTGATGGAGGCCCGGCTCGTGGCGATGGTCGGCGAGGCACTCGGGCGGCTCGCCCCGGCGGCGCTGGCGACCGGCCGCGGGACCGCGACCTTCGCCGTGAACCGCCGCAACAACCGCGAGGCCGACGTGCCCGCACTGCTGGCGAAGGGGGAGCCGCTGAAGGGGCCGGTCGACCACGCCGTCCCGGTGCTGACCGTGACCGGGGCGGACGGGAAGCTCGCCGCCGTCCTCTTCGGCTACGCCTGCCACCCGACGACGCTCAGCTTCAACAAGTGGTGCGGCGACTACCCCGGCTTCGCGCAGCTGGCCGTCGAGAAGGCCCACCCCGGCGCCACGGCGATGTTCGTCAACACCTGCGGCGGCGACCAGAACCCGCTCCCGCGCCGGTCGGTGGAGCTCTGCGAGAAGTACGGCCACATGCTCGCCGCCGCCGTCGAGGACGTACTCAAGACGCCGCTCAAGCCGGTCGCCCCGGGCCTGAAGACGGCGTTCGAGTACGTGGACCTGCCGTACGAGCGGGTCGTGACCCGCGAGGACCTGAAGGCGGCGGCCGCCGACGCGAACCCGATCAAGAGGCGGTGGGCTGAACGGCTGCTGAAGCAACTTGACGCCGGGGCGACGTTCCCGGCCGCGTACCCGTACCCGGTCCACGCCTGGCGGCTCGGCCGCGACACGCTGATGATCGGGACGGGGGCCGAGACGGTGGTGGACTACGCGCTCCAGTTCAAGGCCGCGTACGGGTCCGACACCTGGGTGTGCGGCTACGCCGACGACATGCTCGCCTACATCCCGTCCCGCCGCGTCTGGGACGAGGGCGGCTACGAGGGCGGCCCGAACCTGTTCGAGTACGGCCGGCCCGCGTTCCGCTGGGCGGGCGACGTGGAGGCCCGGGTGACGCGCACCGTCGCGCGGGTGGTCCGGGCCGTCGAACCGTGAAGACGGGTTAGCCACACTACATCACGATGGCGTCGGCCCGGCCACGGGCCAGCACGACGCCATCGATGTTTTGCCGCGTGACCCTCGTCCGATTCGTCGTCAGTCGACTCGATCTAGCAAGGAACGACCGGGTCTGCCCGGCAGACCCCCCCCGCGGGGAATCCGCAGCGGCCGCTGTCGAGACGTAACCCGCAGCCCGACAGGATGATCCAGGGGAGTCGGGACGGGGGCGGTTGCGACCGACCCAGGGTTCACGTTCACAGTCATGTCGGTAGAACATGAGAGCGGTTCGGCCGAACTCGCCCGAGAATGCCACCGGGGAGCAGAAGCGGAGACGGCCGTCTCCGCTTCTGCTCCCCGGTGATGCCTGAAGTCGCTGAGTAAGTGACGCCGGTTCGAGGTCCAGGCGTCGTTGCGGTTGCTATTCCTTCGGGAAATCCTCGGCGCGGCGAATGGTCTGGCAGATGCCGCTCACGGTCTCCTTGTAGTGCTCATCGACCTTCGAATCGACGACGAATGCCGCTCCGACGAGTCGCCCCTTCGCCCCTTCGAAGACGCCCGCCGCGAACACCACGTCGACGCCCTTCTTTCCCTTCCCCGTGCCCGTGACCACCAGGGCGCCACCCTTCGTCTCGGCCGGCTCGTCGAATTTGACATCGCTCAGGGACTTCCCGAGCCGTTCCTTGACCAGCTTGGCCCCGGCCTGCTTGTCGGCGGCCTCGATCAGGGCGAACATCGCGAAGGCTTGCCCGTCTTGACTGACGGCCGCGGCGTAGTTGTCGCCCTTCCGCTGCTTCCATGAGGTGGGGAACGTGACCCCGACCACCGGGCTCTTGAGCACGCGAATGACCACCTCCTCGCCGGCCTTGACATCCTGCCCGGCCGGGGTGACGCCGAGGACGTCCGGCGGCGTTTCGGCGAAATTCGACCGCGGGGCACTCTGGTATTCCGCGGTCGTCTGATACTGGGTCCGCGCCGCGTTTTCCCGGTCGATGGCGCTGCGCGTCGCACCCGTGACCACGCCGATCTTGGCCCCCGTCGCCGCGCCTTCGCTCCCGCCCACCATGTTGCCGACCACGGCGCCTCGCGCGCCGCTCCGGACAGCCCCGCCGCGCTGGCTCAGGGCGGTGTCCGTCATCACGAGTAGGCCCAGCACGGACACTCCCAGGATGATCCTCAGGACTCTCATGGTCGCTCCTCCAGCTGTACCGACCCCCTCAGAGTTGTGAACCTGGCACAATACCGGGTTCATTTGAGGTTAACGTGATCGACCACATCGACTTGACTCCCGATAGGATACCGCGCCCGGCTAGCAACAACCGTGACAAACCGTTTATTCCTGCCGTTGCAGGTCCAAGCGTCTGGTGTCGGGGCGCTTCACGGCCCCGACAGGGCGTGGCGTCTCGCGAGCACCCCCCGGCGGCCCGGGAGAGTCATCGCCCGCGCGGCACCCGTCTTGCCGTGGACGATGGCCTCACCTTCGCGTGCGTCCGGTGGAGGTTTCAGCCGCCCCGAAGTGCATCGGCCAGGGTTGGGAGCAACGGGATGATCCGGTCGAGCTTGGTCACCGCCATGACATCCCAGAACGGCCCCGGCGGGCAGCACACCCTGAGTGAGCCCCCGGTGCGGCGGGCGGCCAGCAGAATCTCGAACAGGTAGCGGCGGACGGAGAGCGTCGCCCGGTCGTCCGCATCCAGTAACAGCACGACCCGCCGGCCGCCCCCCTCGAACAGCCCGGCCGGGCCAGCGGTGTCTGAGTAGGGGTCGCCCGTAGCGCGGTCGCCGACCTCGACCACAGTGGTGCCGCCGATGCTGCGGATGAATAGGACGGGGCCGGCGTACATCGAAACCCCTACCGGTTCAGCCGGCCCCGCCGCCGAGGTGGCGGTAGGGCTCAGTCAACACGAGGACCGCGAGCTTGACGGGGTCGGGGAGGTGTTGCCACGCGCGGGAGGGACTCCGGGCGGGCGTCCGCGGCGGAGAGGCATCCGATTTGCATCGGAGCCGTTCCGTTTGGGTGTGTTTTGGTGTCGTTCGTTCCCGAACCCGGGGGTAGTCCGAAGTGCTTGTGAATCCTGGCTTTTCTGCGGTTTTCCTTGAGTACACCCAGAAGGATTCGAACCTTCAACCTTCGGTTCCGTAGACCGATGCTCTATCCAGTTGAGCTATGGGTGCGGCCGTGTCTGCCACCGGAATTCTAGCGGCCGGCCGGACACTTTCAACCGCCTTCCGCGAATAACCCGTCGGGGAGTCGAACCCCGTCCTCCGGTGTGAAAAACCGGCGTCCTCGGTCCGGTAGACGAACGGGTCGTACAGTGCCAGTGACACCGCCCGCCGAACCCGGTTCGCGCCCGTGACGCCGCACCCCCTCGAACCCCACATGCGCCACGCCCTCGCCCTCGCGGCGCGGGGGCGCGGCGCCGTCGAGCCGAATCCCATGGTCGGCGCCGTCGTGCTCGACGCCGCGGGCGCGGTCGTCGGGGAAGGGTGGCACCAGCGCTTCGGCGGGCCGCACGCCGAGGTGCATGCGCTCGCCGCGGCCGGGGAGCGCGCCCGCGGCGGCACCCTCGTCGTCACCCTCGAACCGTGCTGCCACCAAGGGAAAACGCCGCCCTGCACCGACGCCGTGCTCGCGGCCGGCGTGGCGCGCGTCGTCGCGGCGATGGCCGACCCGTTCCCGCGCGTCGCCGGCGGCGGACTGGCGCGCTTGCGGGACGCGGGCGTCGTCGTCGAGGTCGGGGTGTCCGAGGCCGAGGCGCGGCGGCTGAACGCGGCGTACCTCAAACTCCTCGCCACGGGCCGGCCGTGGGTGCATCTCAAGTGGGCGATGTCGCTCGACGGCAAGACCGCCACCCGCGCCGGCGACTCGCAGTGGATCAGCGGCCCCGAGTCGCGGCAGCGCGTCCACGAGTTGCGCGGCGTGGTCGACGCGATCGTCGTGGGCCGCGGCACCGTGGAGGCCGACGACCCGGCCCTGACGGCGCGACCGCCCGGACCGCGGGCGCCGACGCGGGTGGTACTCACGGCCGCCGGACGGCTTCCGGACCGCTGTCGGCTGCGCGACACGGCGCGGGCGGTGCCGGTGCTGGTCTTCACCGCCGCGGGAAATGAGGGTCGGATCGCCGGGTGGGCCGAGGAGGGGGCCGAGGTCGTGGCGCTGCCGGCGGGTGAGGGCGGGCTGTCCGTGGACGCGGTGCTGGCCGAGCTCGGGCGGCGGCGGATGACGCACGTGCTGGTCGAAGGTGGGGCGGCGGTCCACGGCGCGTTCCTCGACGCCGGCGCGGCGGACGAGTTGCACGTGTTCGTGGCGCCGCTGCTGATCGGCGGCGCCGCGGCGCCGGGGGCGACGGGCGGGCGTGGGGTCGAGAAGTTGGTGGCGGCGCTGCGGCTCGGGGAGATGACGGCGGCGCCGAGCGGTGCGGACGTGTACCTGCACGCCACCCGTACCGCCGGGGGCGTCAGTTCGTGATCCCCTTCGTGATCTCCATGAACACGTTTTCCAGGTTCACTTCCTTCTCCTTGAACGCCTTCAGCCGGTAGCCGTCGCGGATCAGCCGCTCGGGGAGGAAGCTGCCGTCCTCGTGGCCGTCCTTCAGCCGCACGTCCAGCATCCCCGTCTTCGCGTCCGCCTTGACCAGCAGCACCTCGGGGTAGGTCTGGAGCTTCACCGCGGCGTCGGCGTTGCGGTCGCCCACGCTCACGGTGAACGTCGCGTTGCCGCGCACCTGCCGGATGGCGTCGTCCACCGACCCGTTGAAGATCAGCTTGCCGCGCTCGATGATGCCGATCTTGTTGCAGATGTCGGCCAGCTCCGGGAGGATGTGCGACGACACCATGATCGTCTTCGCCTCCTGCCGCAGCCGCTTGATGAGCTCCCGCATCTCGATCCGCGCCCGCGGGTCGAGGCCGCTCGCCGGCTCGTCCAGCAGCAGCACCTGCGGGTCGTGCAGCAGCACCCGGGCCAGGCCGAGGCGCTGCGTCATGCCGCGGCTCAGGCTCGTCACCAGCGCGTCGCGCTTGTAGCCGAGGTCCACGTAGTCGAGCACCTGCTCCACCTTCTTGCGGCGGGCCGGGCCCTGGATGCGGTACGCGGCGGCGAAGAACTCCAGGTACTCGGTCACCTTCATGTCGTCGTACACGCCGAAGAAGTCGGGCATGTAGCCGATGGCCCGGCGGATGTCCTTCGAGCCGGTGTAGATGCTGTACCCGCACACGCTGGCCTCGCCCCAGCTGGGGTTCAGGAGCGTGGCGAGGATGCGCATGGTGGTCGTCTTGCCGGCGCCGTTCGGGCCGATGAACCCGTACACGTCGCCCCGGCCGAGCTTGATCGTGAGCCGCTCGAGGGCGTACAGGTCGCCGTACTTCTTGGTCAGGTCGCTGGTTTCGATCATGGGAACCTCAATCGCCCGGCCAGCCGGGGTGGGTCACTTCACCGGCAGGTACAGCCGCACGTAGGTCTCGGTCCGCCCGACGCCGGGCACCGCCGGCCGCGTCCCGCCGGGCGGCGCCTTCAGCCACAGTCGAGCGGCCGACCACGGGCCGCCGGTCAGGTCTGCGCCCGGCCCCGCGATCAGCGGCGCCCGCGCCACCACGATCACCTCGTGACGGTTCTCGGCGCTCAGCCGCCACGACTGGTCCAGCCGCCGCAGCGACGCGTTCCGCGGGATCACGCCCTCGTCGTTCCGCAGCGCCGCCTCGTGGAACAGCACGCCCCACAGCGGCAGCGCCTGCCCCGGCGCCGGCGGGGGCGGCGCCTTCGCGCCGCGGTCGGCGCCGGGCACCCGCGCCAGGATCTCCGGCAGCGTCGCCCGCTCCTGGAGGTACTGCGTCGCCGGCTGGCCGCGGTCCAGCACCAGCCGCACTTCCTGGTCGGGCACGAGCGTGCCGAGCGGGAACGCCTGCCCGGCGTAGAACGCTACCGCGTCCATCAGCTCCGGCAGCGGCATCCGCGTCACGAACGTCCCCACCGCCTTCGACGGGTCGCCCGGCGGGTGTTCGAGCCGCGACTCGGCCACGGGTGCGGGCGCGTCCAGCGGGGCCGACCAGTTCCCGGCGAACGCCCGCGACGACCACACCGGGATCGGCACGCCCGCCAGCGACTCCGCGATTTCACCCGGTCCGGTGCGCACCTCGTAGCGGCGGCGTAGCAAACTCGCCCGGCCGCCGCGCGGGCCGCCGACCCAGCTTAGAACGGGGTCGCCGTCCGTGCCGGGGGCGGCCCACTTCTCCGCCGGCGACACCGCGACCGAGTACGTGTCGATCCGCGGGCTGAACACGCCGTACCAGCCGGTGCCGTACACCCGGCCCGACTCGGGCACCACGTCGATCACCTCGACGGCGTTCACCCGCAGCTCGCGGCCCTTGATGGCGTCCGCCGTCAGGTACGCCAGCACGCACACCGTCAGCACGATGGCGGGGAAGGTGACCCAGGTCAGTTCGGCCCGGCCGATCACGCGGCGGAGCAGGTAGAACTCGACCGGCCCGACGAGCAGCAGGTAGAAGACGATGAGTACCGCCACCCAGCCGAACGACACCACCGGCACGCCGTCGAACGTGTCCACGTGCGTCCGCAGCGCGACGCCGAGCTCGTCCTCGTCGTCGGTGGGGCCGGTGCTCGGCGGCCGCGGCTTCCCCTCGGAGCCGACCGACGCCCGCGCGGCGCCGGCCTCGCGGAGCACCCAGTCCCAGAACTCGGCCCGCGACGCGAACTCGGTGTACGGCGCGCGGTCCAGGTCGAAGCCGATCAGCGTGACGCGGCCGAGGCCGAAGCCGCCCTGCGCCGCGATGATGTCCTTGTCGTCGGCCTGCCGGGCCGGCGGCGGGATGAGGACGCGGCCGGGGCGGGTGAGTTCCAGATTCGCCACCGGGAAGCCGGCGCCGCGGGCGTTCAGGTTGCCGGCCATCGTGCTCGTCTGGCTCGACTCGCGCGCCGACCAGTACAGCGCCAGTCGGTTCGTATTCCGCGTCGGCTCCGCGGCCTTCGCCACCGCCGGCAGCAGTTCGCGGAGGCCGGCCAGCAGCCGGGCCTTCTCCCCGGCGCTGACGACGATCCGGCCGCCGCGGCGCACCCACTCCAGCAGCGCCGCCCGCTTTCGCTCGCCGGCCGGCGACAGCAGTTGCTCGAACAGGTCCCCGGTCGCGGTCGTCAGCACCACGAGGTCGGCGGCGTCGTAGCCGACCCAGTGGTCGGGGAGCAGCGCCAGCTCGGTGATCGCGGCCACGTCCACTCGCCCGCCGCGGAGCGGGCCGGTCGGCGGCGCCTCGTCGTCGGCGGTCGGCCGCGGCAGGTCGAAGCCAGGGAGGCGGCTGCCGAGGCCGAGCACCACGTACGTCAGCGGGTCGCGCGGCCGCAGGCCGGTGACGCGGAACGGGGCCGACACCGCCACGCCGCTCCGCCGCACGAACACGACCGTGTCCGCGGCGCCGGCGGCGGGGCGGACGTAGGTGAGGTGCCGCCGCGCCGCCGGGTCGATTGGCACCGACAGCGCCGCCGTCACGCCGTCGGCGTCCGGCGACTCGACGACAAGTTCGTCCCCGGCGGCCGCACCGGTCAGTTCCACGAATACGGGTGCCCACGTGGCGAACTTGGCGACGGGCGGGGCGTCGTCCGCTGCCGCCGGCAGGCCGACGCGCACGGCGGCGACCGTCGGCTGGTCGGCGCGAGCCGGGCCGGCGAGGGCGGCGAGGAGGGCGGCGGCGAGGAGCAAGCGGGGGGCCGCCGGCATGTCGGGGGCTCGGGGGTGGGTCGGCTACGGCTTCTCGGCGGTGCCGCAGGCGCAGGGGGTGCGGCCGCAGCCGGGGCAGCCGCCGCCGTACTTCTTGGCCATCGCCTCTTCCAGGTCTACGCCGGCGATGTTGGCGAGGGTCGCCAGCCAGGCGAGAACGTCGGCGAATTCCAGCACCCGCTCGGCGTGCGACCCGCCGCGCAGCGCCGCGGCCAGCTCGCCGACTTCCTCCATGAACCACATGAAGGTGCCGTCGGTGCCGCGGGCGCCGTCCTTGGAGCCGTACAGGTCGCGGATGCGCTGCTGCAACTGGTTCAGGGTCATACGGTTCGGCCGGGGGCGCGGGGCAAGGCGATTCTACGCCCGGCCGCCGCCGCCGACCAACCGGCCGCGACGTTCGCCGCGCGGTCATTGTGTGTCACCGACCCCCCCGGGGGGTCGAGGCACGCATTGAGTCCATGCCACAATAGAGGGTGAGAGCGATTCCGGAGGTGGGACACCGACGGGCTTACGGCGGGGGCGGGTCTCCTCTAGTCCTACAGCCGTAGTTGGTCAGTCGGGCGGCTTGGCCCCCCGCTTCCGGTAGTGGTAGCAGCGGGCGCGGTGCTGGTGCGCCCGCCGCCACGCTGACCAGGCCAACACCTTCTCGGCGTCCGGCACCACCGCCCACACGAGTCGGAGCAGCAGCCTCCGCACCTCCGGGACGCTCACCCGGACCAGCCCCGCGCCCCCTTTTTCGGCCGACCCGACGGCCCGGCCGCCACCCGGATCGCCGCCACCACCGCCAGGGCGAGCAGGCTCAGGGTGACGTGTCGGTGCCACCCGACCCACGACCGCACCTCGTACTCGTCGAGGCCGCAGTCGCCCTTCGCCAGTTCCAGGCACTCCTCCACCCGCCACCGGCTCCCCGCCACGCGGACGAGCTCGGCCGGGGCCGTCGCCGCCGGCCCGCGGGCGAAGTAGTAGGCCCGCTCGTCCGGCCGGTCCCGGTGCCGCCGGACCACCAGCCACAACTGCCACCCCCGCTCGTCCACCGGGCCGAACGCCCGGACCGCCCAGTCGTACTCCCGCGGCCCCTTCGACCCGTCCCCCGCACTGGCCCGCTCCCACGCGGCAACCGGGAACCCCTCGGCGACGGCCTTCACGGTCGAGCGCTGCTCCCCGTCGAACAGCGGCTGGTTGGCCGGGACCGCCAGCAGGTACGCCTGCCGGTGCCCCTCCAGGAACCGGCGGAACGCCCCGTCGTGCCCGTACACCGTGTCCCCCGTCACCCACCCGGCCGTCACCCCCCGCGCCCACGCCCGCGCCAGCATCCGCTCGGCCAGCCGCGGCTTGGTGGCGAACCCGACGGCCGCCGGCACCCCGGCCGCGTCACACCGCGGCCGGTCGTCCGTCCACTCCTTCGGCAGGTACAACGCCCGGTCGATCAGGGCGTGCCCCTTCGGCCCCGCGTACGCCAGGAAGACCCCGACCTGGGCGTTCTCGATCCGCCCGGCGGTGCCGGTGTACTGGCGGGCCACCCCGCACGACTTGGTCCCCTTCTTCAGGAACCCGGTCTCGTCCACGACCAGAACCGCGGCCGGGTCGCCGAGGTGCTCGTGGACGTACCCCATGAGGTCGTCGCGGACGGCGTCGGCGTCCCAGTCGGCCCGGGCGAGCAGGTGCTGGACCCCGTCCGGGGTCGGGTCGCCGAGCGCCTCGGCGAGTTGCCACCCGTTCTTCCGGTCGGCGTCGCCCAGCAGCCCGCGGATGTACCCGACGGCCCGGGCGCGGGGCTCGGACCGGGCGAAGTGCCGGCCGATCCGGTCGCCGACCGCCGTCACCTCGTCCGCCCAGGCCCGCACCTGGGCCGCCGTCGGTCGTCCTGACATCGCCCACCCTCGCCACAAGTCCTGGCGAGGGCTGTTGTAGCAACTACGGCTGTAGGACTAGGCTGGACGACCCAAGAAGCCAGCGAAGCCGAAGCCAACACCGAGACATGACAACATCCACTTCGGTTTCACAGACTGCGACCTTCGCGGGTCGGTCGTCGTCCGTGACGGCGAAATGGTGCTGGACATAGTCGGCGGCGAAACCCCCTACCTGATCGTCGGGAGCAAGAAGGGCCACGACTACGAGGGCACGAACAGCGCAAGGGGTGGCCACCCCGTTTACCTGTGGGGGGTGCGGCGGGAGAAGCGTTTCACCCCGGCCGCGGCAGCGCCACGCGGAACGTGGTCCCTTTCCCCGGCCGGCTCGCCGCCCGCACCGTGCCGCGCATCGCCTGCACCAGGTGCTTCACGATCGCCAGCCCCAGCCCGGTGCCGCCGGCGTCGCGGCTGCGGGCCTTGTCCGCCCGGTAGAACCGCTCGAACACCCGCGGCAGGTCCGCCGGGCCGATGCCGATGCCCGTGTCCTCCACCTCGAACCACGCCTGCCCGCCCGCCGCCGACCACCGCACCGTGATCCGCCCGCCGTCCGGCGTGTACTTGATGGCGTTGTCCACCAGGTTGTCCAGCACCTGCCGCAGCGCCCCGGCGTCGGCCAGCGCCTCCACCCCGGCCGGGCCGTCGGCCGGCGGCTTCTCCACCAGCGTCAGCGACTTCTCCTCCGCCCGCGCCGACAGTCGCTCCAGGCACTCGGCGATGGCCCGGTCGAGCCGCACCGGCACCGCCGCCAGCACCTGCCCCGCCGACTCGATCCGCGCCAGGCTCAGCAGGTCGGTGATGAGCGCCATCAGCCGGGCCGCCTCGTCGGCGACGCGGGCCAGGAACACGTCGCGCGTCTCGGCGTCGTCGGCGGCGCCGTCCTGCAGCGCCTCGACGGTCGAGCCGATGACGGCCAGTGGCGTCTTGAGTTCGTGCGACACGTTGGCCACGAACTCCTGCCGGAGGCGCTCGAGGCGGCGCAGCTCGGTGGTGTCGTGGACGACGACGACGGCCCCGGCCGCGGCCGGGGCGGGGAGGCGCGACACGTACACGGTGAGGCTGCGGCCGACCGGCCCCTTCCAGTCGAGCTCGGCCCGGTGCTCGTCGGCCGCGGCCAACCCCTGGTCCACGATCTCCTGAAAGCCGCGCTGCCGCACCACCTCCCACAGCCGGCGGCCGACCGCGGCGGCGGGGTCGAACTCGAGTAACACGCCGGCCCGCTCGTTCGCGAACCCGACGCGCTGGTCGGGGTCGATGGCGACGACGCCCTCGACCATGCCGGACAGGATGGCGCGGAGCTGCTCGCGGTCGTGGGCGAGCTGGTCGAACGTGTCGGCGACGCGGCCGCTCATGGTGTTGAGGGCGGCGGCCACGCCGGCGTGCTCGCGGCCGCCGGACACGCGGATGACGTGGCCGAGGTCGCCCTCGGCCAGCCGGCGGGCGCCGGCCGTGAGTTCGCCGAGCGGCCGGGCGAACCGCCGGGCCATGACCCACGCCGGCACCGCGGCGAGGAGCACGACGAGGGCGCCGGTGACGGCCACGTCGTCGGCCATCTCGAAGAGGAGGGTGCCGTGCCGGCGGAAGATGAGGACGCCGACCAGCCCGACGGCGGTGAGGACGAGCAGCAGGTAGGTGGCGAACAGGCGCCAGAACATTTCAAGACCGGGGCCGGGGGTGCGGGCATTGTAGGGTCGGCCGATCCGGGTTGACCCGCGGGGCCGGATGCGGGACGATTGCCCGACGCGCACCACGGAGGGGGCATGGGGCACGTCCGGGTTACGACCGAGTACGGCACCGCCACCGTCTGGCTGGACTTCCCCGGCGAGCCGGTCAACGCCCTCGACCGCGCCCGCCTCGCCGACCTCGACGCCGCCCTCGCCGGCGTCGCCGCGAACCCGCGCACCGACATCGTGGTCCTCCGCTCGGCCCGCGCCGCCGGCTTCTGCGCCGGGCTCGGCGCGAACCTCGGCCTGGCGCACCCGACCGACCGGGCCGCGTTCGCCGCCTTCGGCCAGCGCGTCGCCGAGCGCGTGGCGAGCCTGCCGCAGACCACCGTGGCCTTTCTCGACGGCCCCGTCCTCGGCGCCGGCCTCGAACTGGCGTTGGCGTGCGACCACCGCCTCGTGCTGTCGCGCGTCACCACGCACCTCGGGTTCCGTGGCCCCACGTGCCTCGGCGGCGCGGCCCGGGTGCGGCGGCTCGTCGGCCGCCGCGCCGCGGACGAGTTGCTGACGACGGGCCGAACGCTGTCCGGCCGCGAGGCGGTGCGGCTGGGGCTGGTCGATCACGCCTTCTGCGAGCGGCGCGGGAAGATCGAGTTGCGGACGTTTCTGGACACGCTCGAGCGCCGCGGGTGGCGCCCACGGCGGCGCGTGGAACAGACGGGGCTGGCGGACGAGCGGCGTGTCTTCGCGGCGGCGGAACCGGTGGTCGTGGTGCCGGCGGTGCCGCGGCCGATGCTCAACCCGCTGCCGCCGCTACCGGCCGTGGTCGGGTTGCTGACCGGCGTCGCCGAGGCGGCGCGGTTCGCGGCGGAGGCGGCACTGCGCGGCGGGCGTGTGGTGGCGCCCGACCGGAGCGCAGTGGACACGGCGATCGCGGCGGCGCTGGCCCGCGGGTTCGTGACGCCGTTGGAGGCCGAGCAGGCCCGCGCGCGGGTGACGGCCGACGGCTTCGGCCGGGCCGACCTGGTGTTCACCGACGGGGAGCTGCCGGCGGTCGGGCGGCGGTGCGTGGTCGCCGTCGTGAGCCCACACGCCTACCCGGCGCAACGGGTGGGCTTCGCCCGCAACCGTCGCACGGTCGGCGTCTGCCTTGCGCCCCGGACGCTCCTCCCGCACGCCGACACTGACCCCGACGCCGTCGCCACACTGGCCGAGTGGCTGACCGCGTTCGGGCGCGGCCCGACCGTCCTTCCAGCGCCGCGGCCGGTCGCCGTCCGTACCCGCCGGCCCGCTACCATACCGGCATGACCGACCCCAAGCTGCCCCCCCGCGCCGAGCGCGTCGCGGCCGTGCTCGCGCTCCTCGACGCGCTCTACCCCGCGCCCGAAACCGCTCTCGACCACCAGAACCCGCTGCAACTCCTGGTCGCCACCATCCTGTCGGCGCAGTGTACCGACAAGCGGGTGAACCTCGTCACGCCGGCACTGTTCGCCCGCTACCACACCGCCGCCGACTACGCCGACGCCGAGCCGGCGGAGTTGGAGGAGTACGTCAAGACGACCGGCTTCTTCCGCAGCAAAGCGAAGAACATCCGGGCGTGCTGCCGGCTGATCGTGGACCGGCACGGCGGCGAGGTGCCGGGCACGCTGGAGGAACTGGTGGAGTTGCCGGGGGTCGGCCGGAAGACGGCGAACGTGGTACTCGGAAACGCCTTCGACACGCCCGGCATCACCGTGGACACGCACGTCGGCCGGCTGTCGCGGCGGCTCGGGTGGACGCGGCACACCGACCCGGTGAAGGTGGAGCGGGTGCTGATGAAGCTGTGGCCGCGGGAGCGGTGGACGCTGGCGAGCCACCAGCTGATCCTGCACGGCCGGGCGGTGTGTCACGCGCGGAAGCCGCGGTGTGAGGAGTGCGCCGTGAGTGCGCTCTGCCCCCGAGTGGGAGTCTCCGGGAGTCGGTGGGAGTCTCCGGGAGTGGAGGAGTAAAGCCTCGACGGGTCTGAACTCCTCCACTCCCGGAGACTCCCACCGACTCCCGGAGACTGCCTATTTCGCCGGCTTCGCCCGTTCCTTGTTCTCCGCCGCGAACGCCGTCGCCAGCTCCGGCGTCGCCAGCTCGTCGGGCAGCATCACCGCCCCGGTCCGCGCCGGGACCGGCACCTCGACCGGTTGACCCTTGTGATAATCTTTCATCCGCCGCACCTTGTCCTGGATGCGCATCAGGCCTTCGAGCAGCGCCTCCGGCCGGGGCGGGCAGCCGGGGACGTACACGTCCACCGGAACGACCAGGTCGACGCCCTTGGCGACGTTGTAGCCGTACTTGTAGTACGGCCCGCCGCCGCAGGTGCAGGCGCCCATGGCGATGACGAACTTCGGGTCGGGCATCTGGTTGTAGAGCCGCCGCACGCGGTCGGCCATCTTCAGGTTGACGGTGCCGGCGACGATCATGAGGTCGGCCTGGCGCGGGCTGGCGCGGAAGGCGCCGGCGCCGAACCGGTCGATGTCGTAGCGGGGGGCGCCGGTGGCCATCATCTCGATGGCGCAGCAGGCGAGGCCGAACGTCATCGGCCACAGCGACGACTCGCGCGCCCAGTTCACCGCCTGCTCCAGGCTGGTGACCACGAACCCGTCCTCGAACCGGTTCTCGAAAAGGCCCATCACGGCTCCCGGGAGGTCAGCGGCCGAACCGAATCACGTCGGTGACCCGGACCCGACGGGTCGTGAGGTTGACGTGGAACGTAATCATCAGCACCGACACGAACGCGACCCGATACCCTCCGACCCGTGACTCGCCGACGTCGAGCGGCTCGGAGGCTAGCCGGGCGTTGAACCCCTCGACCGCGCCGGCCATCCGGTCGCGCGACGGCACGTCGAGCGAGACGTAGATACGTGTGAGCTTGTCGAGGATCGGTTCGAGCCACTCGTACTCGAACATTACGCCTCCCGCAGCGCGCGGAGGCGGGCCATCACCTCTTCTCCCGTGACCCACTTGGCATTCGGGTCGTTCAGCCGCCGGTCCATCTCTTCGTCGGTCACCCCGAGTTCCGGAAACATCATCCCGGGCCTTGGGGCCGGGGTGAACCGACCGAGCAGTTGCCCGTCCGCGTCGCGGAGCTCGACTTCGACTCCGGTCGTCCGGGCGAGAATCGCGGCGCTTGTCGGGTCGGGAATGGTGACTGACATCGCGAGAACCTCACGGGGCCGAAGTCATTCTACCGCTTGCTGTCCAGCGGTGCTACGGACCCACTCCAGGTCGCCGCGGCGCCACAGGTACGCGAACCCGACCAGCAGCACGCCGAAGAACACCAGGATGTCCGCGAACGCCAGCCACGCCAGGCTGTGCATCACCGCCGGGTCCGGGGCCGCGACCGCCGACGGGTCGAGCTGCGCCACCGCGGCGACGCGCTGATCCGCGGCGAGCGTCGGGTCGGCGGCGCGGCTGGCGGTGCCGAACACGACGGCCCACGGGAAGAAGAACGCCAGTTCCACGTCGAAGATGACGAACAGCAGCGCCACGACGTAGAACCGCAAGTCGAACTGCACCCACGCCGAGCCGACGGCCGGCTCGCCGCACTCGTACACCTCGGCCTTCTCCGGGCTCGGCCGGTCGGGGCGCACGAGCCGGCCCATCACCAGCGGCCCGAGCAGCAGCGCCGCCCCGGCGGTGACGAAGATCACGACGAGCAGCACGAGGTCGGTCATGAGGCGCTCAGCAAATCGAGGACGATTGGCCGCAAAAAGGCACAAAAGACACAAAAATAAAATTCAAATTCCGGCGTTCTTTTTTGTGTCTTTTGTGCCTTTTTGCGGCCAATCTCAGGTCTTGCTCGGTTCGCCGGCTTTCGTCCACACCGGCAGCGCCACGCGCTTCGACTCGTGCACGGCGGTCGGGTTCAGCGTCGCCTGGCCCCACGCCACCTCCAGCGGCAGCTTGGCGTAGTCCACGACGCAGCCGTCGCGGGTGTAGGTGCTGATGTCGTGGTTCGAGCCCATGAAGATGCAGTCCACCGGGCACGGGTCCACGCACAGGGCGCAGAACATGCACTTCGTGTAGTCGATGGCGAACCCGGTGACGACGAACCCCTTCAGCGGCGGGGCGGCCTTCTCCTTGCCGATGTAGATGCAGTCCACCGGGCAGGCGCGGGCGCACTTGTCGCACCCGATGCAGGTGGTCAGGTCGTACCGGTGGAACCCGCGGTACCGCGGCCGCACCGGCACCGGCCGCTCGGGGTACTCGAAGTGTTCCGTGAACGCCCGCCGGCGGTAGCTCTGCACGAACGTCCGCAGGGTGACGTGCATCCCGGCGCCGAGCGTGGCGGCGGCGCGGAACACGTTCGACAGCCAGGTCCGCATGGCGGGGCGCCGGGGAGGGTGGGGACTTCGGGATTGTATGCGCCCGGCGGCCGGCGTTGCCGCTCCCCCGCCGGGCGGGTAGGATTCGGCCCACCCACCGGAGGATTCGGACATGCCCGCCCGCGGACCCGTTCTCGCCGCGCTCGTCAGCCTCGGCGTCACCCTCACCGCCGCCGGGCAGGACGCGCCGGCGCTGCTCGAGCAGGCCCGCGCGGTGTACAAGGCCGGGCAGTTCAAGGAGGCCGCCGCGCTCGCCGAGAAGGCCGCCGCCGCCGACCCCAAGAGCTTCCACGCCCCCTTCGTCGCCGGCACCGCCTACGGCCAGCTCCGCGACAACCTCGCCGCCGTGAAGGCGTACACCACGGCCCTCGAGCGCAACCCGAAGCTGGCCGAGGCCCACGACCGCCGGGGCGACTCGTACCTCAAGCTCGGCCTGTTCAAGGAGGCCGTCGCCGACTTCGACGTGTACCTCGCGGCGAGCCCGAAGGACTCCGCCGACCACTGGCGGCGCGGCATCGCCCTCTACTACGTCGGCCGGTTCGACGACGGCCGCAAGCAGTTCGAGCACCACCGCTCCGTCAACCCCGAGGACGTGGAGAACTCGGTGTGGCACTACCTGTGCAACGCCAAGGCGAGCAGCCCGAAGCAGGCGCGGGCCGACCTGATCCCGGTCACGAAGGACACCCGGGTGCCGATGAAGGAGGTGCTGCAGCTGTTCGCCGGCAAGGTGAGCCCCGCCGAGGTGCTCGGCGCGGCCGAGGCGGCGAAGCTCGACGCCGAGGACCAGAAGGAGGCGCGGTTCTACGCGAACCTGTACGTCGCGCTGTACTTCGAGAGCGAGGGGAACGCCGCCAAGACGAAGGAGCACCTGGAGGCCGCGGTCGAGCGGTACAAGATCGGGCACTACATGTGGGACGTCGGGAACGCGCACCTGGAAATGATTCTGAAGAAGAAGTGACCGGCGCGCAAAAAAAACCGGGGGGTGTTCCCACCCCCCGGGTGCCAGTCGAACGTACGGGTCCCGTCCATCCCTTCGGTAAGCCTGGCTGCCTTAACCGTTCCCCCCTCGGAACGGAAAAAGCCGACGCTCGGCGGGCCGGGGCTGCCGGACCGCCGGTGAGGCCGGACCGCACAAAAACTGCGGGCCGGTGCCGCCGGGAGGACTGCGTTTCGCTCGTACCCCCGCGGACACCCAATTCGTAGCCCACGAAGCGGTCGCACGCAAACCGGCGGGGCGAAAAAAGCGGGAAAACCCACCCGCGCTCGCGCACCCGCACAGCATCCCCGTCACCGCCGGGCCGCGGCAAAAACTTCCCGGAAAAACTCACGGCCGGCGCCCTCGCGGTCGAGGGTGCCGGCCGTTATTGTGTCGGGTTCGCGCCGCGGTCACGGGCTGCTGCGGAACCGAACGGGCGTCGCCGCGGGCGCGTCACCGTCGGCCTGCACCGGCCGCCGCTGCTGCTCGCCGGCGTAGTGCCAGTGGGCCAGGCCGTCCTCGCCGTGCTTCCAGCTGAACGCGGCCGGCCGGCCGTTGATGCGGGTCGGGAAGTCCACCTCCCCGGCGTCGGCGTCCACCAGCCCGACGCCCAGGGCGGACAACTCGGCCGAGGCGTTCGTCAGGGCCGTCTCGGCCGTGCGGATCTCTTCCGACAGTTGGTACCGCCGCTGCCGCTCCTGCCACACGAGGTCGCGGCGGTGGCGGTCGAGGCGCTCCTGCTCGGGGACGAGGCGGGAGAGGGCGGTGCGAGAGCTCACGATGTCCGTCACGATGCTCCGCACCAGGGGCAGCATGAGGCGGGCGGTCGGCAGGTCGAGGGTGGCCTCGTCCCGGGTCCGGCGGGGCTTCCCCGCCGAGTTGCCGGCGCGGTTCGGGGTGTTGCTCATGTGGGCTCCCGGTTCGATGGGGACGTGTCACGGCCCCCGTATTGTCATTCTAGGTCGGGTTCCGCCCGACAGGGTGTCGCACGGACCCGGATTCCGGGCGGCGGGTTCGCCCCGGCCGCCCCTCTACGTTATTCGAGGAAGCCCCGGCCGGATTGGTGCGGGAATCCCCCCACCGGGAGATACCGCCGCCGCCGGGGAGTTTAAAGGCGAAACGCGCGCCGCTCCCGGCGGAATCGCGGCCCGGCCCCTACCCCCGGCGGCGGAAATGGGGGAGAATACTGCACACCCGTCGTGGAGGCCGCTCGTGACCACGCACCCCAGCCGCCGGGCCGTCCTCCGCGTCGGCGGCGCCGGCCTGCTCGGCCTCGGCTACCCGCAGTTGCACGAGGCCGCCGCGTCGCCGTCGGCCGCCCGGCGTGCCACGGCGAAGGCGGTCATCTTCCTTCACCAGTGGGGCGGCCCCGGGCAGCACGAGACGTTCGACCCCAAGCCGACGGCCCCCGACAACGTCCGCGGCTGGTTCGGCGCCACGCAGACGCGCCTCCCCGGCGTCATCTTCGGCGAGCGCATCCCGCGCATCGCCGCGCTCGCGGACAAGTTCACCGTCGTGCGCTGCCTCCAGCACGGCATGAAGAACCACAACTCGGCCGGCTACTACTCGCTCACCGGCGTCGCCCCGCCGACCGACGACCAGCGCCTCCGCGACACGCTGGAACTGTTCCCCGCCTACGGCAGCATCGTGGACCGCCTCGCCCCGGCGCCGCGCGGCGTGGCCACGTTCGTGTCCTTCCCGCACGTCATCGCCGACGGCTCCGTCACGCCGGGCCAGCACGCCAGCTTCCTCGGCAAGGCCCACAACCCGCTGTTCGTGAACCAGGACCCCAACCGCGCCGACTTCCGCCTGCCGGAACTCACGCTGCCGGACACGCTCCCCGTCGAGCGGCTGGAGAACCGCCGCGACATTCTCCGCCTCATCGACGAGCAGTCGGATCTGCTCGAAACGTCGCTCGTGGCCCGCGGCCTGGACGAGACGTACCAGAAGGCCGTGGCGATGCTCACCTCCCCCCGCTTCAAGCAGGCGTTCGACCTCTCGAAGGAGCCGCAGGCCGTCCGCGACCGGTACGGCCGCACGACCTACGGCCAGAGTTGCCTGCTGGCGCGGCGGGCGGTCGAGGCGGGGGCGAAGTTCGTGAACGTGTACTACGCCCGCTCGATCGGCGGGTTCGGCCAGGGGTGGGACTACCACGGCTTCCGCGGCGAGGACACCGTTGGCCGGCTGAACGAACTCCTCCCGATTGCCGACCAGACGCTGCCGGCGCTGCTGACGGACCTGGAGGAGCGCGGGATGCTGAACGACGTGATGGTGGTGTGGGTGGGCGAGTTCGGGCGGACCCCGCGGATCAGCTCGAACGGCGGCCGCGACCACTGGCCGCAGTGCTACTCGGCGCTGATCGCCGGCGGCGGGGCGAAGCGCGGCTTCGTATACGGCGCCAGCGACCGACTGGGGGCGTACCCGACGCTCGGCCAGGCGCGGCCGGAAGACCTGGCGGCGACGATGTTCGCGGCGCTGGGTCTGGACCCGGAGGCGGAGGTGCGCGACAAGCTGAACCGCCCGCTGCCGATCGCCCGCGGCAAGCCGATCGCCGAGGTGTTCGCGTAGGATTCATTTAGCTGGGAGTGCGAGCGATGACGTGCGAAGGGACCGTGGTGAACGGAACGATCGTGTTCGACAACCCGCCGCCGTTTCCGGAGGGAACGCGGGTCCGAGTCGAGTCGGCGGACGATGCCGACTTGTGGGACGAGCTGGCCCGCGTCCCGGCGCCGCCCGAGACGGAGACGCGCGAGGAGTTCTTGGCGAGTCTGCGCCAGTCGGTCGCCGACGTGCGGGCCGGAGCGAAGGGGAAGCCGTTGGCCGAGTTCGCCGCCGAGTTGAAGCGCGAGTTCGGTACGCCGTCCGAGCGACCGGAGGGGTCGTGACCCACACCGTCGTGGTTCACCCGCCGGCCGAGTCGGCCGTTCTTCGCAACGCGAACTGGCTGCGCCGGAACTACTCGTCTCGTTCGGCGGACCGCTGGAACGACGGGATTGTGGCCGCGCTCGCCGGGTTGGCGACGAACCCCGATCGCTGCCCGGAGGCCGACGAGGCGTCTGACCTGGGGCTCGCCCTGCGGCAACTCTTGCACGGCCGCCGGCCGCACGTGTTCCGCATCCTGTTCACCATCGACGGCAACACCGTGAACATCCACCACATCCGCCACGCCGCCCAGGACCGGCTCACGGCCGACGCCCTCTGACGCTGCTCACGGCACCAGCCACGCGTACACCGCGACCCCCGCCGCGCCGCCGAGCAGCAGCAGCAGCGCGCCCCACTTCCCGCGCGACTTCAGCGACCACCACAGCACCAGGCCCGTCGCCGAGATCACCAGCATCAGCACGCACACCACGTCGATCAGCAGCATCCACGGCCGGCCGCTGTACTTCCCCTTGTGCAGGTCCACCGCCACCGCCGCCCAGCCGCGCGACTCCACCGTCACCGTCGCGCGGCCGTCGCTGCGGCGGACCTCGGCCAGCGTCCGCTCGCCGGGGCGGAGGTACTCCACCTCCACCGTCTCCTCGTCGGCCCGGTACGACTTCACCTCGCCGCGGGCGCCGAACGCCCGGCGCACGCCCTCGCTCACGTCCAGCCGGTCGGCCGACGGGTTCGTCGCCTCGGGAACGGTTCCCTCGGCCGTGCGGGTCGTCGGCTCGTCGGGGAGGAACCACGCCTCGTGGTTCAGCATGAACCCGGTGACGGAGAAGAACAGGATCAGCGCCAGCCCGGCCAGCGTGAGGTACAGGTGCGCGGCGCGGGCGACCTTCAGCAGCCGGCGGTAGGCGGGCGACATCGGTTACTTCTTCCCCGGGCCGTACGTCACGACCGTCTCGCCGGTCTCCTCGTTGGCGGGCAGCTTCAGCGTCGCCGGCTCGCCCCTCAGCGCGATCTTGCCGGCCTGCCGGACGTGCTTGCCGTGCTCGCGGTGGACCTCGACGCGGACCGTGTACTCGCCGCGCGGCACCGGCACGCCCTTCTCGTCCTTGCCGTCCCAGCCGAGCTCGTACTTGCCGGGGCCGCGGGTGGCGCGGGTCACCGTCTTCACCAACCCGCCGTCGAGCTTGCCGATCTTCCACCAGTCGCTCAAGTCCTTCAGCCAGCGGCCCTCGTTGCCCCACACGCCGATGGTCTTGACCGCCTTCCCGCCGGCGTCCTCGACGTACACGGCGACGTAGGGCCGGCGGTACTTGCGGGCGTTCTCGATCTTCGGCAGTTCCAGCGCGACCGTGACGCCGTACCCGCCCGGCCACGGCTCACCCTTCGCGTCCTGGGCGACGGCGACGGCCGGGCCGAGCGGCGTGTCCGGGGCGCCGCCGGCGCCGAACAACGCCGCCGTGAGGGCGCCGGCGGCGACGGCCTTGCGGTAGCCCGGCCGCGCCCGCACGACGGCTTCGAGCGCGAAGCCGGGGCTGCGGAACCGCCGGCCGTCGGCGTCCACGATGAAGGCCGCGGCGCCGGGGAATTCGGCGACGAGCCGCAGGCCGGCGGCCGGGTCGAGCACGGCCAGTGCGGTCGCCAGTAGGTTCGCCGTCAGGCTGTCGGCGGCGATCACGGTCGCGGAGGCGACGCGGTCGGCAGGACGGCCGGTGCGCGGGTCGATGAGGTGCGACAGCCGGGCGTCACCGACGGCGTAGCCGCGCTGGTAGCCGCCGCTGGTGGCGACGGAGGCGTTCCGCAGCCGGACGGCGCCGAGCGGGCGGGCGGTCTCGGCCGGGGCGAACGGGTTCTGCACGCCGACGACGTGGGCCGCACCGCCCCAGCCGATCAGGTCGCCGCCGAGGTTCACGAGCCCGGCCGCGGCGCCGGCGGCGAGGGCGGCGCATTTCGCGCGGTCGAGGGCGAACCCCTTCGCGCCGGCGTTCAGGTCGAGCGGGTGCGGCGTGGTGCGGGTCACGGCGTCGGCCGTCGCCACCCAGCCCCGGCACTGGAGCTCCGCGGTCAGCCGGGCCAGCGCGTCGGCGGTCGGTTCGCGGCCCGTCGCTTCGGCGTCCGTCCAAACCCGGCCCAGCGCCGCGACGAGCGGGTTGAGCGCGCCGCCGGTCCGCGGGGCGACGCGGTCGTACCCGTCGAGCACGGCCCGAAGCGCGGTGGAACCCGGCACCGGCCCCCGGTTCAGTTGCTCCAACTCGCTGTCGGCGTTGCGGGGGCTGAACACGCGGCCGACGGCATCGACCTCGCCGAGTACCGCGGCCGCGGCGCGGTCCGGGTCGGCGGCCGTGAGCCACAGGTCGAGCGACGTGCCGAGGACGTGGTCGAAGTGAAACGCGAGTTGCGTCATCGGTCGGCTTCCGGTCGGAGTGACGCCTCTGTCTTACGCCCCGCGGGCCGCAGGGGTGCGGTTTCTCACCCGTCGTTCATGCGGCGTAGAATGCCGCCCAGGAAGAGGGACTGCCAATGCCCGCGTGGTTGCACGAGCTCCTGCCGGCCGGCTGGACGGGGTGGGAGGTGGCGGTCGCGGCCACGGTCGTCAGCGTGGCGTCGGCGGTGGTCAGCGTGTTCGCCGTGGGGGCGGTGCTGGCCCGGCTGCCGGCCGACTACTTCGTCAACCCCGCGGCCCGCGCCGGGTACGTGAAGCGCCACCCGGTCACGCACGTGCTGCTGGTCGTCGGCCGCAACCTGCTCGGCTACTTACTGCTCGTGCTGGGCGTGGTGTTGTCGCTGCCCGGCGTGCCGGGGCAGGGCGTGCTGACGGTCCTGATGGGGGTGATGCTGATCGACCTGCCGGGCAAGGACCGCTTCGCCTGGTGGCTCGTGGCGCGGCGCCCGGTCCTGGCGGCGGTGAACCGCATGCGGGCGCGGGTGGGGCGGGACCCGTTGATGGTCTAAACTGTCGAGTTTCGAGTTCGGAAGCAGGTAGAAGGCCATCGGACTGCCCCGGGCCTTCCCGCATCGTCAGAACTCGAAACTCGAAACGGCTCAACTCGAAACGGTTACCCCTCGCTCCCCATCACCGCGGTGACCTCGACCGGGATGTAGTCGGGGATGATGCTGAGCTTCAGCCGGCCGATGTCGATGTTCAGCGGGATGACCGGCCGGTACGTCCCCTTCACCGTCACCGCGATCCGGTCGGTGAACGTCGCCGCGTTCCAGTCGGCCACCGGGTTCCCGGCGGAGTACGTCTTGAACGGGTCCACCGTCGACCCGGACGGGTTGGACTTGGGCACCACCTTCGGCGGGCTGCTGGCGAACCCCGACGAGTCGCACGAGTACACGGCGATCTGGCACCCCTGGACGTGCTTGTCGATGCCGCCGAGGCGGGCCTTCGTGTACGCCACGATGGCCGCCTGCTTCGCCGCGACCTGGTCCGACGGGCAGTGCACGTTCACCGCGGCGTACCGGGCGCCGTCGCGGGCCGCGTTGTTGGTGACGTGGAGCACCATCAGGAACCGGCAGTACTCGAAGATGCCGAACAGCACCAGGAGGAACACGCCGATCACCAGCGCCGACTCGACCAGGGTGGAGCCGCGGCGGCGGGTCGGGCGGGTCGTGAGACGCATGGGAGCCTCGGGAGTCGGGAGACACGAGACGGGAGGCACGAGACGGGAGGCAGGGCACACCAGTTCGGACTGACTCCTGTCTCCTGGTCCCTGCCCCCTGTCAGAACGACGGCAGGGTCTCGTTCACGCTGAACGGGTCGTCCACGAGCATCCGCCAGGCCACCTTGAACGTCAGCTGTTGCGGCCGGATGAACCCCAGGTTCACCCACCGCACCTTGTCCCAGTTCACGCTCACGGTCACCTCGAACGGCTGGTTCTTGATCCCCTCGTAGGGCTCCGTCCCGCCGCCGGTGGTGAACGCGAACGTGACCGTGATGTCCGACAACTGCAGGTTGCTCAGCCCGGCCGCCAGCAGGTACTGGTACACCACGTCGCGCACGTTCGGGTTGCCGGTGCTGGTGCGGATCTGGATGATCGTGCCGTCCGACCGGATGGTGGTGCCCTGGGCCGCCAGCCGGGCGCCCTCGCGGGCGGCGTTGCTGACGATCTGCTGGACCTGTACCATCCGCCCGACCTCCCAGATGCCGATCATCAGGGGGACGATGAAGACGGCGAACGTCCAGCCCATCTCGACGGCGGCGACCCCGGCCCGGACGACGGGGCTGGCGGTGCGGCGGCGGAGGCTGATCGGACGGAGGCGCATCGGAACTCCCTCGGCGGGCGGGGCGGGCGAACCGTCCCCGGAACAACCGTAGAACAGCCCACCCCCCGTGCAACCGCCGGCGGCCGAAAACCCAGGTCGGGCCGCCGACGAGCTCCCGGATTCGGCCGCGGCGCGAACCGCGGGGAATCCGCCCGCGGCGGCCGCCGGAGTACCAGCCTGTACTAGGTTTTTCCCACAGGCCGCCGTCGGCGGCCGCTCACCTGCCGCACCGCGATGCGCCGGCCGGACACTCTCGACGACGCCGTCGCCCTGGTCCGCAGCAGCGGGCTGGTGGACCCCGACGACCTGCGGCGGTTCCTCGACCTGTTCGCGCGAACAGGCCTGGGCGGCGGCCCCGCCGACGCCCGCTTGTCGCCGTCCGGCGTCCTCGACCTGATGGTCGAGGAGGGGCTCCTCACCCGGTTCCAGTCGCACGAGATCGGTGCCGGCCGGCCGTACCTGTGGGTCGGCCCGTACCGCGTCCTGGACGAGCTCGGCCGCGGCGGCATGGGCCGCGTCTTCCTCGCCGCCGCCCCGGACGGCGAGCTCGTGGCCGTGAAGGTGTTGGCCGCCGGGCTGCGCGACGACCCCGTGGCCCGCGCCCGGCTGCGGCAGGAAGCCCGCGCCGGGGCCGCGATCCGCCACCCCAACGTCGTCCGCGTCCTCGCCGCCGAACCGGACCACGACCCGCCGCACCTGGTGATGGAATTCGTGGACGGCGTCAGCCTCCAGGCGGCCGTCTCCCGCCACGGCACGTTCGCGGCCCCGGAAGCGGCCGCCGTCGGCGTCGCCGTCGCCGCGGCACTGACGCCGGCCGCGGCGGTCGGGCTCGTCCACCGCGACATCAAGCCGGCGAACGTGCTGGTGACGCGGACGGGTGGCGTAAAGGTACTGGACCTGGGCGTGGCCCGGTTCGAGACCGACCCGGTCTCCCGCCGGCTCGAGTCCGCCGTGGTGGTGGGAACCGTCGACTACCTGGCCCCGGAGCAGGCCGAGGACAGTTCGGCGGTCGGCCCGGCGGCGGACCAGTACGGCCTCGGGGCGACGCTATACTTCCTGCTCGCCGGGCACCCGCCGTACCCGGAGGCGGACCTGGGGCGGAAGCTGGCGCTGAAGGCCGACGCCGACGCGCCGCGGCTGACGTCGCTGCGGCCGGACGTGCCCGAAGGGCTGTCCGTGGTGGTGTCGAGGCTGATGGCGCGGCGGCCGGTCGACCGCTACCCCACGCCGGCGGCGGCGGCGGCGGCGCTGGCCCCGTGGGCCGACCCGGGGCCACGCTTCCCGGCCCGGCTGTTCCGCCCGCCGCCGACCGCCGGGGACGGCGCCGGTCCGCCGACCGAGTCGGGGGCGGAGCCGTCGATCACGCCGCCGCCGCCGACACGGCGGATCGTGCGGCCGCGGCCGCTGGCGGAGACGACTCCCGCGCCGGCTGTGGACGAGACGGGCGACTCGACGCTGGAAGTCCGCGTGCCGCGGCAGGCGGACCCGAGCTGGTGGGCGCGCTGGCTGGAAACCTGGCCTCGCTGAGACCCGCCGGCGCGGCCGGATCGCTCTTCCCAGTTTTCCCAGAGTTCCCATCCGGCTCCCCTTCCCCGGAGCCTGCTGTTCCACCATCTTCAATCCGTAAAATAGCCTGCCGAACCGCGGGGCCGTCGCGCCTCCTCGACCGACAGGACCGTCGCATGACTTTTTCCGTCCTCCGCCCCGAACTGCTCGAAGCCCGGGAGGTGCCCGCCCTCGTCGGCGGCCTCGACCCGTCGTTCGGCACCGCCGGCGTCGCCACCGCCTCGTTCGGCGGCACCGACACCGCCGCCGCCGTCGCCGTGCAGCCGGACGGCAAGGTGGTCGTCGTCGGCACCACGTCGGTGAACAACGACTTTGCCGTGGCCCGGTTCAACCCCGACGGCACGCCCGACACCACGTTCGCCGGTACCGGCAGAGCCCGCTTCTCGTCCGGCGGCCCCGGCATCCCCGGCGGCGTCGACACGGCGACGGCCGTCGCCGTGCAGCCGGACGGCAAGATCGTCGTCGTCGGCTCCACCGACGTGGGCGGGTCGATCGACTTCGCCGTGATCCGCGTCCTGGCCGACGGCACCGGCCTCGACGCCACGTTCAGCGGCGACGGGAAGCTCGGCATCCCGTTCGACCTCGGCGGGGCGAACGCCGACCGGGCCACCGGCGTCGCGCTTCAATCCGACGGCAAGATCGTGGTCGTCGGCTCCGTGCAGGTGAGCGCGACCGACTTCGACTTCGGCGTCGTCCGGCTCGGCGCCGACGGCACGCCGGACGCCGCGTTCGACGGCGACGGCCGCCGCACGGTGGCGTTCAACCTCGGCGGCGACAACGACGACCGCGCCACGGGTGTGGCCGTGGCCGGCGACGGGAGCATCGTCGTCGGCGGGTACGCGGAGGTGGCCGCGAACGTCCACGACTTCGCCGTCGCGCGACTGTCCAGGGCCGCGGGCGCGCTCGACGCCGCGTTCGACGGCGACGGCCGGGCAACGGTGGACTTCGGAGGGGACGACTCTGCGGCCGCGGTGGCGGTGCGGGCCGACGGCCGGGTGGTGCTGGCCGGGGCCGTGGTCGGCGGCGGGGCGACGGACGCCGGTGTGGCCCAACTGACGGCCGCCGGTGCGGCCGACGCCACGTTCGGCACCTCCGGGCGGTTGGAGTTCGTCTTCAGCACCGCGAACAGCGCCAACCCGGCGACCGGCGTCGCCCTCGATTCCCGCGGGCGGGTCGTCGTCGTCGGCCGCACCGCGGCAACGCTCGCCGGCCCGGGGAACTTCGGCGTCGCCCGCGTGCTCGCCGACGGGTCCGCACTCGACCCGTCGTTCGGCACGGCCGGTCACGTCGAGGTCGAGGTCGGCGGCGACGACGGCGCCACCGGCGTGGTGCTGGACGCGAACGGCCGCGTCGTCGTCGCCGGCAGCACGTCGGTGGACGGCAACATCGCCGTCGCCCGGCTCATCGGGTCGGTCGAGAAGGGCGAGCGCGTCGGCGTGGGCGGCCCGACCACCGGCGCCGCCGCGGTGTACGCGCCGGACGCGGCCGGCGCCTTGCCGAACACTGCGACGGCAACCCTGGCGGCGTTCGGCACCACGACGGCCAACGTCCGCACCGCGGTCGGCGACTACGACGGCGACGGCACCGACGACACGATGCTGGTGACCGGGCCGGGCGTGCCGATCCGCGTCGCGGTGGTGAGCGGCAAGGACGACACGACGCTGTTGGCCGCGCCGTTCGCCCCGTACACGGAGGAATTCAGCGGCGGCGGGTTCGTCGCGGCCGGCGACTTCGACCTCGACGGCAAGGCGGAACTGGTGCTGACGCCGGACCAGGGCGGCGGCCCGCGCGTGGTTCTGTACGGCCGCACGACCGCCGGCGCGACGGTGGTGAAGGCCAGCTTCCTGGGCATCGACGACGCCAACTTCCGCGGCGGCGCCCGCGCCGCGGTCGCCGACGTGGACGGCGACGGCCGGCCGGACCTGGCGGTGGCGGCCGGCTTCGGCGGCGGCCCGCGCGTGGCCGTGTTCGCCGGCCGAACGATTCTCGCCACGCCGACGCGGTTCGTGAACGACTTCTTCGCCTTCCCCGGCGACGACGCCGTGAACCTGCGCAACGGCGCGTTCGTGGCCGCGGGCGACGTGACCGGCGACGGGTTCGCCGACCTCGTGTTCGGCGGCGGCCCCGGCGGCGCCCCGCGCGTGTTCATCCTGAGCGGGCAACTGATCGCCAGCGGGAACGTGGCCGGGGCGCAGGCGGCGCCGGTCGCCAACTTCTTCGTGGCGAACAACGCCACCGACCGCGGCGGGGTGCGAGTGGCCGTCGCCGACCTGGACGGCGACAGCAAGGCGGACGTGGTGGCCGGTAGCGGCGAGGGGAGTCCGGCAAAGGTCCGGGCGTACCTCGGCAAGAACGTCACGTCGTCGGTTGAGCCGGCCGCGTTCCAGGACCTGTCGCTGTTCGGCGGCGGGGCGCTTGCCGGCGGCGTCTTCGTGGGGTAGCCGCACCCACCTCGCCCGTTTTCACCCGTCCGCGGCACAGTCCGGGCGGCGCGGCGGTCCGCGGGGGCTGGGCAACTTCGCCCGCCCCGGCGGCGGCAGCGCCGCCGACTTTTCCGTTTATTCCGCCGCCCCGCACGACCGATACGACCGGCACCGATTGCCGCGCCGCGCGCGGCGTACCGCCCGTGAGGTCGCCATGTCCACACCCGCCGCCCGCGCCCGGCTCGCCCTCGACCGGCTCGACGAACGAGTCGTCCCCAGCACGGTCACCAGTACCACCACCGCCCGCCCGCTCGACTTCGCCGCCGTCGGCACGCTCACCACCACCGACCCCGTCGACGGCGGCACGCCCACCACCACCGACAACAAGGTCACCCTCACGGGCCACATCGACTACACCAGCAACACCGCCGGCACCATCGGCACCGTGGTCGTGGCCGGCAGCGGCAGCGGCGACGGGCTGGTCGTCACCGCCCCCGGCGGCTCCACGCCGAACGACACCAGCGTCAGCTTCGCGCAGATCATTCAGGCCCAGCTCGGGTTCGAGGACGCCGGCGGCGTGATCGACGTCACCAGCCCGCTCACCGGCGGGGCCGCGTACTTCACCCCCAGCAGCGGCAGCGGCAACCGCCCGATCGGCCCGCTCGACGGCGCCGGCTCGTTCGACGTGTCCGACCTGTCGCTCGGCGCCACGTTCACCGGCGCCGCGGGCAGCACCGCCGACCTGTCCGTCGTCCTCACCGACGCCAACCCCGCCGCCACGGACCTGGCGTTCGTGTCGTCCGCGGCGGCGCGGGCGGCCGACGGCTCGGTCGGCGCCGACTTCACCGTCGGCGTCACCGGGAAGGTGATGAGCGCGGCGTCGCACACGGCCGCGGCCGCGCGGGTGACGGCGGTGTGGAGCGACGGCGCCGGCCGCACCCAGGCCGCCGACCTGGACGTGCCGCTGTACTGGAACACCGGCCAGCTCGTGGTGAGCGCCCGCGGCCTGACGGCCCCGACGTGGGCGACGCAGCTGAGCGTCCGCCTCGACGCCGCCGGCACCGTGCCCGAGGCGGACGAGACGAACAACTCCTGGACGGTGGACCTGGCGAGCCTGTCGGACACGCCGCTGCCGCCGCCGACCACCGACCCGACGAGCCCGCCGGCGTCGCCGCCCCCGCCGGCGTCGCCGCCCCCGCCGCCGGTCACGATGCCGGGCGGGGCGGCCACGAAGCCGGCCGGGTACAGCGTCACGCCGGGCGTCAACCAGTCCACGCTGGAGTGGCGCGACACCTACGGCAAGGTGCTCCGCTCGACCGTCGCCTTCGCCGGGTTCGACGGCGAAGTGTCGGTCGCGGTCGGCGACGTGAACGGCGACGGCGTGCTCGACGCGGCGCTCGCGGCCGGGAAGGGCGGCGGCCCGCGGGTGCGGGTGCTCGACGGCGCCACCGGGGCCGAGCTGTCCAACCTGTTCGCCTACGAGGAGGAGTTCCGGGGCGGCGTCAACGTCGCCGTCGGCGACCTGGACGGCGACGGCCTGGACGAGCTGATCGTCGGCTCGGGCGAGGGCGGCGGCCCGCGGGTGCGGGTGTTCGACGGCGTCGGCGGGTCGATGCGGTACGAGTTCATGGCGTACGAGGAGTCGGCCCGCGGCGGGGTGACGGTGGCGGCCGCCGACCTGGACGGCGACGGCACGGCCGAGGTGCTGACCGGCGCGGGCGTCGGCGGCGGCCCGGTGATCGCCGTCTTCGCGGGGCCGACCGGCGCGGAGTTGCAGCGGGTGCTGGCCGGCGCCGAGGACGACCGTGGCGGCGCCGACGTGCGGGCCGTGAAGGACGCGCAGCTCGGCTACTTCCTCGTGACGGCCGAGTCGGACGAGACGGGGTCGCTGAAGCGCTTCCGCCAGCAGTTGACGATCGGCGAGGGCTTCCTGGTGTCGCTCGACGACCCGGAGGTCTTCCCCGGCGAGTTGGTTAGCGACATCGTGTGAGTGAGCGTCGTTTCACCCGGCGAGCGGCCCGCGTCAGCGGGCTGTTAACTGTGGCGCCGAGAGGCCCCAGGAAACAGCCCGCTGACGCGGGCCGCTCGCCTCGCTTCCCGAATTCGTGTAATCCCTTCCCCGCCGCCGGCGACTGACGGGCACCATGACCGACTGGCCCGCCGTCGTCGGCGAGTACGGCCCGCTCGTGTGGCGGACCGCGTACCGCCTCACCGGCAACCCCGCCGACGCCGCCGACTGCTACCAGCAGGCGTTCCTCGCCGCCGTCCGGCTCGCCGCCGCCGGCCCGGTCCGCCACTGGGGCGGCGCCCTCCGCCGGCTCGCCACCGCCCGCGCCCTCGACCTGCTGCGGGCGCGCCACCGGGCGCGCGCCGCGGAGTTCACCGACGCCCCCGACCCGCGGCCCGCCGACCCGCTCGGCGACCTCGCCGCCGGCGAGCTCGCGGCGCACCTCCGCGCCGCGCTCGCCGCCCTCGACCCGCTGCCGGCCGAACTGTTCTGCCTCGTCGCACTCGACGGCCTGACCAACGCCGAGGCCGCGGCCGCGCTCGGCATCACCGCCAACCACGCCGGGGTGCTCTTGCACCGCACCCGGGCCACGCTCCGCACCCGGCTCCGCGCCTTCGACCCCGCGGGAGAACCGCCATGACCGACCCGCTCGACCGCGCCGCCGCCGAAGTCCGCGACACGCCCGTGCCCCCCGTCCCGTCGGACCTTGCCGCCGCGACCGTCGCGGCGCTGGCGGCGGCCGAAGGTACACTCGCCACCCGGAGACGCCGAATGAAGCTGCTTCGCACCGTCGGGGCCACCGCCGCCCTGGCCGCCGCCGTCACCCTGGTCGTCGTGTTGGGTAGCGGCTCGCCGGCGTCCGCGCTCGAGGCCGCGCTCGACAAGGCGAGGAACGCCCGGTCGGTGAAGTTCGTCAGCGTGCTGCACGTGAAGCACCCGGAGATGACGCCGCAGACGACGACCGTGTACTGGCAGGGCGCGAAGGTGCGGTTCGAGCAGGGCGACCACGTCCGCGTGGCGGACTACGCGGCGAACTGCGGCGTGTTCCTGTACCCGGCCGTGAAGTACGCCTGGCGGCTCAAGAACGTGGCGAAGATGGAGCCGCCGCTCGCGCAGTACGAGCGGTTCGTGGCGAGCCGCGGGGCGAAGGACGGCACCGACGACGTCCGCGGCGTGAAGGCCGACCGCTACCGGCTGAAGGTGGACCGCAAGGACGACCCGCAGGACGTGCGGCTGTGGGTGGACCCGCGGACCGGCTGGCCGGTGAAGCTGGAGGCGACGGGGACAGTGCAGATGCCGGACGGCACGGGGAAGGACACGCCGGCGCCGTACACCCTGACGGACGACCGGTACGAGTGGGACGCGCCGCTGGACGCGAAGCTGTTCGAGGTGGAGGTGCCGGCCGGCTGGGAGGCCGGCGACGTACCCCCGGAACTGCGGCCGCGGAAGGAGTGAAAGCGTAGCCGGCTTCCGACCGGTCGTTGCGTTAGCCGGCCTGTTGGAAGTCAGCCGGGCCTCACGCCCCCTCCACCAGCCGCGCCGCCTGGCGGGCGGCGTCGCGGAGCGGGTCGGGGCCGTGCCGCGACGCGGCGGTCAGCTCCGGCAGCGCCGCCGCGGCCGCCGCGCCCATCTTCCCCAGCGCCTGCGCCGCGTACACCCGACACGTGTCGTCCGCCGTCGCCTCCGTCGCGGCCGCCGGGGCCGTCGGCGTCACCGCGCCGCTCCCGGCTCCGAACCCCGACAGGGAACTCCCCGGCGGCGGCGTGTCCGCCAGCCCCCGGCCGGACGAGCCCCGCACCAGCTTCGCCAGGTACGGCACCGCCGGCCGCGCCGCCGCCCCCATCCACCCCAGCGCCAGCGCCGACTCCCCCCGCACGAACGGGTCGGTGTGCTGCAGGTGGGTGATCAGCGTCGCCAGCGCGGGGAAGCCGATCTGGCTGAGCGCCTTCGCCGCCAGCCGGCACAGCACGATGTTGGTCCCCCGCATCGCCTCCGCCAGCGCCGGCACCGCGTCGGCCCCGTCGGCGCCCATGTTCCCCAGCGCCTGGGCCGCCCCGCTGGCCGTCCGCGGGTCGGCGTCGCGCAGGGCCTCGCACACTGCCGCCAGTGCCGGCCGGGCCAGCGGGCCGAGCCGGCCCAGCGCCCAAACGGCCTGCCGGCGGACGTACTTGTCGTCGTGCCGCAGCATCAGCTTCAGCGGCGGCAGCGCTTCCGGCCCCATCTGCCCGAGCGCCTGCGTCGCCGCCTCGCGGACCTTGCCGTCGGCGTCGTCGGCGGCGCGGACCAGCGCCGGGATGGCATCGCGGGCGAGCCAGCCGAGGCGGCCGAGGTCGCGGGCGGCACGGGCGCGGTCGATCGGTACCGCGGCGCGGAGCCGGCGGAGGAGATCGGGGAGCGGGTCGTCGGTCTGGGTCGTCATCGGTCGCCGCGGCCCGTCCGGGAAGGGAAAGCCACGCACAACTGTAGGACACCGGCTGTGTGCCGCAACCGTCGGTCAGTGTTTCGGTTGTGGCGCGAACCGGTTCGCGCCGGGCCGATTCGCGCTGCGACTGAATCGGCGTAACCCGTTTCCGGAGCAGCGTGTGCGACGAGGCGTAACTTGGATGGTCTTTCTTATCATTGACTCATTGCTTCGCGCGAGCCCCTGGGGCGGTGGCAGAGAAACAATGAACCGGACTGGAACGTGACACCGGGGCCGGGTAATTTCGGCGGGGTTGGCGAGGGGCGGGCGGGTCGTTGTCCGGTAGAATGGGAACCTGCACCTGGAGGCGGAGCAGTCATGAAGCGGTTCGTGCCGACGGCGGCGGGGCGGTCGCGGGCGATGATGGTGGCGGTGGTGCTGGGCACGGCGCTGACGGCCGGCGAGGCGTCGGCCGCCCCGGACGCCCGCGCCGTGCAGGACATCAGCCGCTACTGCCAGGCCTGCTGGCGGAACGCCCGGCTGCCCGCCGACCGCTGGGGCGACTGCACCCAGGAGGTGTTCACGCGGCTGCTGGAGCGCGTGGAGTCGGAGAAGTGGCAGACCGTGCTGAAGGACGACGAGACGCTGGAACGGCGCGAGTTCCTGCGGGCCATCGACGCGGTGAAGAAGCGGGTGCAGCGGGCGCGGAAGGTGTCGCCGCTGAGCCCGGAGGTGGCCGACCGGCGCGGGTCGAACACGGTGCGCGACGACCGCGAGGCGGTGGCGCAGGCGGCGCGGCAGGTGCTGGGGCCGCGGCAGCGGCGCATCCTGGAGCTGACCGCCGCCGGGTGGGCGGTCCCCGAGATCGCCGGCGAGTTGGGGACGACGGCCGAGCGCGTCAGCGACGAGAAGTACAAGGCGGTGCGGAAGCTGCAGCACTACTTTCGGGGGGACGAAGGGGTGAACGGGTGAAGGGGTGAAGGGGTGAGTTGAAGCGGCACGGCCCACCCGTTGCGACGGGTGGGCTTTCGTGTTTTCACACCCCTTCACCCCTTCACCCGTTCACCCCTTCATGCCCCCCCAGGATGCTGTAGAGTACCCCCGACACCTACTCGCGCGGACCCCCTCATGGCGACCCCGGTCTTGTCGGTCCGCGACTTCTGCGCACTGCTGACCAAGAGCAAGCTCCTGACGCCCGACGAGGTGGACGCCGTCCGCCGCCGCTGGGAGGCCGACCACCCCGACGCCGACGGCGACGTGGACGGGTTCGTGAAGTCGATCTCCGGCCGCAAGGGCGTCATCACCCACTGGCAGGCGGCGCTCCTGAGCCGCGGCCGGGCCGACGGGTTCTTCGTCGAGGGGTACAAGATTCTGGAGCAACTCGGCAAGGGGCAGATGGGCGGCGTGTACAAGGCCGCCCACGCGCTGGGGCAGGTGGTGGCGCTGAAGATTTTGCCGGCCAGCCGCGCGAGGGACGCGCGGCTGCTGGCCCGGTTCCAGCGCGAGGCCCGGCTGCTGACGCAACTCGACCACCCGAACGTGGTCCGCGCCTACCAGGTCGGCGACAGCGGCGGCCGGCACTTCATCGCCATGGAGTTCCTCGACGGCGAGACGCTCGACGAGGTGCTCGACCGCCGCAAGAAGCTGCCGGTGCCGGAAGCCGTGCGGCTGGTGCGGCAGGCGCTCGACGGCCTCGGCCACCTGCACGAGCGGCGGACGGTTCATCGGGACATCAAGCCGAGCAACCTGATGGTGACGCCGCCGCCGCCGAAGCACGGCCCGGACACCACGCTCGACGCCACGCTCAAGATCCTCGACGTGGGCCTCGGCCGCGAGCTGTTCGCGGAGGCGCTCGGCCCCGACGACCAGACGGCGACGCAACTGACGGTGGAGGGTGCGGTGGTCGGCACGCCGGACTACATGAGCCCGGAGCAGGCGAAAGACGCCCGCACCAGTGACATCCGCTCCGACCTGTACAGCCTCGGGTGCGTGCTCTTCCACCTGGTGTCGGGCCGGCCGGTGTTCACGGAGTCGTCGGTCACGGCGCAGCTGCTGCGGCACGCGACCGACGCCCCGCCGCCGCTCCCGCCCGACGCCCCGCCGGGCTTGCAGGCGGTGCTCGACCGCTTCCTGGCGAAGAACCCCGACGACCGCTTCCAGACGCCGGAGGAGGCGTCGAAGGCGCTGAAGCCGTTCCAGGCGGGCGGCGCGGCGCCGGCCAAGTCGGGCGTGAACCCGGCGTACCAGAAGTGGCTGGACACCGAATCGCGGGCTGACGGTGACCTGCCCGCGCCGCCGCTGCCGAAACCAGGTACGCGGCCGGCGCCGGCGTTGAAGCCCGGTACCGGGACGGCGTCGGCCGTGCCGTCGTGGCAGCCGGCGGCGCGGGCGCCGGCCCTGCCCCCCCCACCCGGCGACGACGACGATTTGGTGGACGTGGAGCTGGTGACGGCCGCGCCGCCGCCGCCCGCGCTGCCGCCGCCGCCGGTGTACGTGAAGCTGCCGGACGACCGCTCACTGTTGGACCTGAACCGCCGCGACATGCTGATGCTGACGGCCGGCGGCGTCGGCGTGGTGGCGGCGCTGGCCGCGGGCTACGGGCTGGCCAAGTTGGTGCAGGGGCTCCGCGCGCCGAAGACGGACACGGACCCCCCGGAAGGTTAGCCCCGGCGGCGCCGCCCGCGCCGGCGTGCCCGGCACCGGCGTCGCCGGGCACGCCGGGTCGGCCGCGCCCTGCCGCCCGGTGGGCGGGGTCGCTACCGTAACCCGGTCCCGCCCCGAGGGCCGCCGCCGATGCCGCCGCTGGTTCTGCTCGTCCTCCTCGCCGTCCTCACGGCCGACGCCGTTTGCTGGTGGCGCGCCGACCGCCGCGCCCGCTTGTGGCCCCGCGCCGCCGCGTGGCGCGGGCTCGTCGCCCTGTTCGTCGGCGGGCAGATGACGCTCGTGTTCTGGGTGATCGGCGGGCGCGTCGAGCCGACCGTTGGGGTCGGCCGGCCGCCGCAGTTCCTCGCCGCCGTCGCCTTCCTCTGGCACCTCCTGATCCTGCCGACCATCGCCGTCGTCGCTACCGCCGCGGCCGCGGCTCGGTTGATCGCCCGCGCCGTGCCGCGCCCGGCGCCGCCCGCCGACGCCGGGGCGCCGACGCGCCGGCAGTTCCACGGCCTGGTCGCCACCGCCGCACCGGCGCTGCTCGCCGGGAGTGGGGCGGTCGTGTCGCGGAGTCAGGTGCAGGGCTTCCGCGTCCGCGAGATGAGCGTGCCGCTGCCGACGCTGCCGCCGGAACTCGACGGCGTCCGCGTCGCCGTCGTGTCCGACCTCCACGTCGGCAGCTTCACCACCGGCGAGACGGTGCGGCGCGTCGTCGAGGGAACGAGCCGGCTCGACGCCGACCTGATCCTGCTCCCCGGCGACCTGATCGACAACGCCCTCGCCGACCTGGGGGCCGCGCTCGACGCCGTGAGCAACATGCAGTCGCGGCACGGGGCGTACCTGTGCGTCGGCAACCACGACTTGATTGAGGACGGCGTCGAATTCGTCCGCCGCACCCGCGCCCGGGTGCCGCTGCTGGTCGGCGAGTCGCGGACGGTTACGGTCCGCGGCGTGCCGGTGCAACTGCTCGGGCTGCCGTGGAACCGGGACGAGCGGCGGTCGGCGGAGGTGGTGCGTGAGTTGGCCGGTACGGTGGCCGCGGGGGCGTTCCCGATCCTGCTGGCGCACCACCCGCACGCGTTCGACGCGGCCGCCGAGGCGGGACTGCCCCTGACCGTGTCCGGCCACACGCACGGCGGGCAGCTGATGGCGGGCGAGTCGGTGGGGTTCGGGCCGCTGATGTTCCGCTACTGGTCGGGCCTGTACCGAAAGCCCGGCGACACCGCGCTGGTGGTGTCGAACGGTGTGGGGAACTGGTTCCCGCTGCGGGTCCGTGCGCCGGCGGAAATCGTCCACCTCACGCTGCGGGCGGCGCGGGCATGAACGCGGCGCACAGCCGCAGGTGCTGCTCCACGTCGAGCGCCTCCGAGCGGATGGTGCCGTCGATGCCAAGCTCCTTGAGCTTCGCGTCCACCTCGTCCTTGTCCTTGCGGCCGCTCGGCCAGCCGGTCAGCGCCTGCCGCAGGTTCTTCCGCCGGTGGACGTACAGGTCGCGGAGGAACACCCGGAACCGGGCCACGTCGCCGACCTTCGCCCGCTTCTCGGCGCTCGGCACGATCTTCACGATCGCCGAGTCCACCTTCGGCCGCGGGTGGAAGTTGCCCGGCAGCACCTTCCGCACCACCTCCACGTCGGCCACCGCCTGCACCAGCACCGACAGGGCGTTGTAGTCCTTGGTGCCGGCCACCGCGCGCATCCGCTCGGCAATCTCCCACTGCACCATCACCACCATCCGCTCGATCGGCAGCCCCGCGATGAGCAGGTTGCTGACCAGCGGCGTGGCGATGACGTACGGCAGGTTCGCCACCAACTTCCGGCGGGCGCAGCCGAACGCCGCCGCGGACGCGTCCCACGCGGCGAGCATGTCGGGGTTCAGCACGTTCTTGCCGGCCAGCGCGTCGCCGAGCACGAAGTGGACGTTCTTGCGGGCGCCGACGATCTGCTTGGCGACCGGCTGCAGCGACCGGTCCACCTCGACGGTGGTGACGACGCCGGCGTGGTCGGCGAGGCGGGCGGTGAGGGAGCCGGTCCCGGTGCCGACCTCGAGCACCGCGTCGGTGCGGTCGAGTTCGGCGGCCCGGACGATGAGGTCGAGGAGGTTCAGGTCGATGAGGAAGTTCTGGCCGAGCTTGCTCTTCGCCTCCAGGCCGAAGGCGTCGAACAGGCGGCGGAGGTACGTCAGCGTCTGCCGCTCGGCCGGCGTCGGCTTGGTGGGCTTCTCGGTGTCGCTCATGGTGCTCGGTCAGACCCCTGGTTCACGAACCCGAACCCCACGGCGGCGCGAGGGAAGCCGGGGGCTCCGGCCCCCGGCTCGCCGGGCCTATTCCTCGTCCGCCCAGTCCACCTTCGGCGCGTCGGCCCACAGCTCTTCCAGCTTGTAGTAGTCGCGCGTGTCGGGGTCGAAGACGTGAACCACCACGTCGCCGTAGTCCTGCACCACCCACTTGCTCGCGTCGTACCCCTCGATCCCCTGCCGCGTGTCGCCCACGCCCCGGAGAACCTCGTCGATCTCCTCGGCCACCGTGTGAATCTGCCGGCGGCTCGTGCCGGTGGCGATCACGAAGAAGTCGAACAGCGGGGTGAGGCCGCGCATGTCCAGGACGAGTACGTCCTGGCCCTTGTTGTCGGCGGCGGTGCGGGCGGCCAAACAGGCCCGCGACAGGGCGGGGGGGAGGGCGACGGGGGTAGACACCGCGGGGTCCGCGGTCAGCGTGGCGGCGGCGGCGTTCAAGGAGGCTCCTTATGGCAGGGGTGCCTCCGGAAGCGGGTGCCGCGGGGGAACAGGTGTAAGGTGCCTGTTGCTCGTGGGTCGCCTCCGGGGGGACAAACCAGGCCGACGGGTGGGGGCACGGCCAGGTCCGCGCCCGCTACTCAATCGTCGCCCCGGTTCAGTCAATAATCAAGAAGCACGTCGCGTTTCCTGCGTCGGGAAGTCGGGCGCTTCAGGTTGGGGGCGGAATACGCCGCCCGTCCGCTACAACCGGACCGGGCCGGCACGGGTTCTCGCCCCGCCCGGCCCGGTGTGGGGTTGGCGATCGGACACCGGCCGCTAGGACCGGGTTCGTCTCGCCCCACGTCCGTATTCTACCGGCGTCGCGCCCGGACAGGGGTGAACAACTGGTGTACACCCGGCCCGCTCCGCCGCCCACGCCTTTCCCAGAAACCTGCCCATGAAGCCCCGCGTCCTCATCGCCCCCGCCCCGCTCCAGGACATTGAGCACGTCTACGGCCCGGCGATCACCGCCGCCGGCGCCGAGCTGGTGTTCCCGGGCAAGCCGCACCAACTGTCCGAGGCCGAGCTGCTGGAGGTGCTCCCCGGGTGCGTCGCGACGCTGGCCGGGTCCGAGCCGTACACCCGCGCCGTGATCGCGGCCGCGGCGGCGAAGGGGTTGAAGGTGATCGCCCGCGCCGGCGTCGGGTACGACGCGGTCGACCTGGCGGCCGCGACGGAGCACGGCGTGGCCGTGACGTTCGCCCCCGGCACGAACCAGGAGTCGGTGGCCGAGCACACGTTCACGCTGATCCTGGCGCTGGCCCGGCACCTGATCCGCCAGCACAACGGCATCGCCGCCGGCGGCTGGCCGCGGCAGACGAACCGGCCGATCCGCGGCACCGTCCTCGGCGTGCTCGGCCTGGGTCGCATCGGCAAGGCGGTGGCCCGCGTCGGCCGCAACTTCGGCATGACGGTCATCGGGCACGACCCCTACGCCGACTCCGCGTACTGCGCCGCCAACGGCATCGAACTGCTGCCGATGGACGACGTGTTCCGCCGGGCCGACTGGGTGAGCCTGCACATGCCGATGCTGCCGGAGTCGAGGCAGTGCGTGAACGCGCGGACGCTCGGGCTGATGAAGCCGACGGCGTTCCTGATCAACACCGCGCGCGGCGGCGTGGTGTGCGAGCCGGACCTGTTCGACGCGCTGAAGAACAACCGCATCGCCGGCGCCGGGCTGGACGTGTTCGAGAACGAGCCCCCGGGCGCGAACCCGCTCCTGACGCTGGACAACGTGGTGATGACGGCGCACACCGCGGGCGTGGACCTTCTCAGCCGCGACGACATGGCGCGCGCCGCCGGCGAGGCGATCGCGCGGCTGATCACGGGGGTGTGGCCGGCCGACTGGGTGGTCAACCCGGCGGTGAAGGCGGCGTTTGAGTCGCGGGGCTGAACCGCTCGTCGTCAGGGGCTGCGCCCGGTGACGGTCCACGTCACCGGGATGACCAACTCCTCACCCGGCGGCCGGTCGGCGAGCCGCATGCGCAGCCGGGCCGCCCCCGGGCGCGTCGCCGCCACCGTGACGCGAACCGCCGTCACCGGCGCGGCTGCGTCCGGCCAGCGGGCCGTCACCTCGGGCGAATCGCTCACCACCCCCAGCACGCGAATCGGCGTGCCGTCGGGGCTCCGCAGCTGAACCAGCGCCGACACCTCCGGCGTCGCTGCGGTCAGCCGCACGGCCACCGCCTCCGGCGACGCCACGACGCCGGCGGCCGCCCGCTTCCGCACCCGCACCGGCACGCGGAACTCGGGATACGCCGCGTCGCCGGTCTGGAGCACCACCGTCTCCTCGCGCTCGCCGGCCGGGGCGTCCGCGGTCAGCGTCAGCGTCACCGTCTGCCGCCGCACGCCGTCCGCCCCCACCGCGGGTGGCGCCGCCGTGGCTGTCAGGTGCGGGCTGCTCGAAGCGGCCCGCAGCACCGTGAGCGGGGTCGGCCGGCTGTCGGTGATCGTGAGCGCCTGCGTGGCCCCGCCGGCGGTCGAGAACGCCACCTGCGGGGGGCTCACCACCACCTCGCGGGAAAGATTCGCGGTCAGCGTCAGCACGAGCTCGCCGGGCTGCGGGCCGCCCGGCGTGTCCACCTGATAGCCGACGGCGACCTGCCAGCGGTTCGGGCCGTCGGGCTGCGTCAGGGTGTTGATCTCGACCGCGAGCCGGGCCGTCTCGCCGGGCTGGAGTGCCTCGGCGCTCAGGCCGCGGCGGACGCAGCCGCAGCCGGCTTCGACCTTGAGAATCGTGAGTTTCCCGGCCGCGCCGCGGTGCGTCAGGTCGAACGCCTGCACCAGCGGCGGGCCGGCCTTGACGTCGCCGCGGGCGGCGACGGGCGTCGGGGTGTGGAGGGCCGGCGCGGGCTGCGCCGCCGCGAGCAGCGCGACGAGTGCGTACATAGCCGCGGGGATAGCGTCGGCTGCCGCGGCGGGCAATGCCGGCCGGACCGGCCTTCCCGCGAGCGCCGCGGCGGGGTATACCCGACGGGTGACCGGTGTACGCCCTGTCAGGTCTGCCCCGCGAGCCGCCGATGCCCGACCCCATGACCGACCGCCTGCCGCCGCACAGCCGTGACGCCGAGGAGGGCGTCATCGGCGGCGTCCTGCGCGACCCCGACGTGCTGTCCACGGTCCTGCAGATCATCAAGGCCGAGAACTTCTACTTCGACGCCCACCAGAAGGTCTTCCAGGCGGTCGTCGACCTTTACAACGACAACCAACCGGTCGACCTGGTACTGATCCACGACCGGCTCCGGAAGAACAAGCAGCTGGACGACGTGGGCGGGCCGAAGTTCCTGGCCGACCTGTGGGAGCGCGTGCCGACCGGGGCCAACGCCGACTACCACGCCAAGATCGTCCGCGACAGCGCGATGATCCGCAGCCTGATCCACGCCGGCAACGAGATCCTCCGCGACTCGTACGACCGCACCCAGAGCGCCGACGAGCTGGTGGCGACGGCCGAGCGGAAGGTGATGGAGATCGCCCGCGCCGGCATGATCGGCGAGACGAAGACGCTGAGCGAGACGGTCCGCGAGGCGTTCGACCGGATCGACGCGCGGGTGGGGAAGGAGAACCTGGCGGTCAGCGGCCTGGGGTCAGGGTATGTGGACCTGGACAACCTCACGGCCGGGTTCCAGAAGTCGGAGCTCACCATCATCGCGGCGCGGCCGGCCGTCGGGAAGACGGCGTTCGCGCTGAACGTCGTGCGGCACATGATCACGGAGGAGCAGGCGCCGGTCCTGTTCGTCAGCCTCGAAATGGCGCGGGTGGAGCTGGCGGAGCGCCTCCTGGCGTGTCAGTCGCGGGTGGACGCCCACAAGATTCGCAAGGGGCACCTCGGGGCCGACGACATCCAGAAGCTGATGGACGCCGGCGACGTGCTCCGCAAGGGCCGGCTGTACATCGACGACACGCCGAACCGCACCATGCTCCAGATCGGCGCCACGGCCCGGCGGCTGATGAAGAAGGAGGAGAAGAACGGCGGTCTGCGGGCGGTCGTGGTGGATTACTTGCAGCTGATCGAACCCGAGAGCCGCCGCGACCCGCGGCAGGAGCAGGTGGCGCAGATCAGCCGGCGGCTCAAGATTCTCGCCCGCGAGCTGCTGATCCCGGTGGTGGCGCTGGCCCAGGTGAACCGCGGCTCCGAGGACCGGCAGGACCACAAGCCGCGGCTGTCGGACCTGCGCGAGTCCGGGAGCATCGAGCAGGACGCCGACACGGTGCTGATGCTGCACCGGCCGGCGCTGTACGACAAGAGCCAGCCGGAGCTGGAGCGGGTGCTGGAGATCATCATCGCCAAGCAGCGCAACGGCCCGACCGGCGAGGTGACGCTCACGTACCTCAAGGAGTACATGCGGTACGAGAACTACATCCCGGACGTGGGCTACGGCGGCGTCGTGTGACGCGGCCGCGGCTCAGAACGTCAGGCCGTTGCCGGTGCCAGTGGCGGCCCCCGTCGTCGGGCCGCCCGGCCCGAACGAGCCGCTCGTCGTCGTAGTGCTCCCGCTGTCCTGGCTGATTGTGAATCCCGTCGCAACCGTGTTGAAGCCCGTCGTCCCGGTTTGGTTGAAGCCCGACGCGGCGGCCGCCAGTGCGGCGAGGATCGGGGCGTTCAGCCGGGCGCTCCGTTGCGAGAAGTCGTCCGCCGCCAGGTCGTAGCGGACCAGCCCGGTCACCACGTCGTACTGAAGGTTCACGCCGGCGGTCGTGGTCGGGGCGAAGGCGTAGAAGTCGTTGACCACGGTGCCGTCGCCGCGGAGCACGCGCACCCGCGGGCCGCCGCCGGGGCCGGCCGCCACGACCAGTTCGTCGCCGTTGGAAAGATTCCCGTCCAGCTCGCCGGCCGCGACGCGCACCCCGCCGCGGAACTCCGGCTCGAACGCGAAGAAGTTGCCGAGCGGCGTCGTCAGCGGCGTCGGGGTGAACCCGTCGAAGCGGAACGCCCGCACCCGCGGCCCGCCGTTCTGATCGGTGCCCACCACGATCTGGTCCAGCCCGCCGGCGACGCCGTCGATGTCGCCGACGGCGATCCGGACGCCGTCGCGGAAGCTGTCTTCGTAGGCGAAGAAGTCGCCGATCTTGGTGGTGGCGCCGGTGTCGATGCGGACGGCGTAGACCTGCACCCGCGGCCCGCCGCCCGGCCCCGGCGCGACGGCCACCTCGACCGTGGCGGGGTTGCCGTCGAGCTCGCCGGTGTCGGCGCGGACGCCGCCGGTGAACGTGCTCTCGAACGCCTGGAAGGTGCTGATGACGATGCCGCCGGGGTTCACGACTTCGACCAGCGGCAGCCCGCCGGCGATGGCCCCGGACGCGACGAAGAACGACGCGGGGTTCTCGCGCGCCTCCAGCGCGCACAGCGACGGGCGGAAGCGGGTCATGGGTGCGGCCTCGTGGGGTAATGACAGCGTACTGTCACACTGGGCCGCGTGCAACGGACGTTCCGCCGGTCACGCCTCGGCCACCGGCAGGCGGACGCGGGCGAGCGGCAACTCGGCCTCCTGGCCGTCGTCGTACTCCACCGTCGCCTTGCCGCCGGCCGCGCGGACCACCGCCGCCCGCTCGTACTTCTCGCCCAGCCGCTCCCGCCGCGCCCACACCAGCTGCCCCGGGATCAGTTGCAGCAGCCGCAGGTCGGGCACCATCACCTCGGCCGCGGTGCCGTCCTCGTACTCCACGTCGGCCACCATGCCGACGATGTCGCCGACCGTTGCCGGGTACAGCCAGCCGCGCTCCCGGGGGGCGAACACCCGCGCGCCCTGCGCCAGCGGCCCGGCCACCGGCACCCGCAGGTACACCACGGCCATCTGGTCCTTGCGGCCGTCCTCGTACTCGACGCGGACCGTCTCGCCGTCCACGTCCACGACGGTGGCCGGGTCGTACTTGTTCTTGTCGCGGTCGCGGCGGGCGGCGACGAACTCGCCGGGGGCCAGCGCGATCGGCCGCAGCAGCACGAACGACGCCCGGCCGGCGTCCCCGTCGTCGAACGCCACGGCGGCGAGTTCTTCGTACTCGTCGGTGTCGGTGACGGTGGCCGGGTAGAGCCACTGCGGCTCCCACGGGGCCAGGACGCGGTCGCCGGGGGCGAACCGGCTCGGGGGCGGCGGCATCGGGGGTCCTCCGGGCGGACGACGGCGGAACACCCGATTGTTCCCAGAAGGGGGGGAGAAGTCCAGAGGGCACGGCGGGCCGCGCCTCGAATCACCGGCGCCGCACCACCAGCACCCAGTCCTCGGCGTCCGGCGGCGGCGTGAGCACGGCCCGGCGGCTCTCGCCGGTGCGCGGGTCGAACCACGTCAGCTCCGCGCCTGCGGCCACCGGCGGCGCCACGAGCCCCTTCGAGCCGGCCGGGAAGTACAGCACCGTCACCTTCCGGTCCGGCGTCGCGGCGCAGCCGACGAACGTGAACGGGTCGCCCTTCGCGTCCTGCGTCACGAGCTCCGGGGCGGGCTTGAGCTGCGTCCACGGTAGCGACTCGAACAGCTTCCGGACGTGGCCCATCTGCGCCGCCCCGGGCAGGCTCAGCGCCTCCCTCCAAGTCTTGGCCGGGCCGGTCCCCTTGTGGTCGGTCGGCTCCTCGCCGGGCTTCGTGTGCCAGCTCCACACGCCGTGCCCGCCGTAGGTGAACCCGGCGACCGGCGTGCTGAGAAGGCTCCAGTAGACGGCCCGGCGGACGCTGTACGCCGAGTGTGGCCGGCGGCTTTGGTAGCCGAAGTGGTCCTCGTAAGGCGGCTCAAGGTTGATGATCGGCCGCACCGGCACGTCCGGCCGCACCACCGGCCGCGTGGGGTCTTCCTTCTTCACGTACGCGGCCACGGGGCCGGAGTGAATCCACTTCGCGGTGTTGGCGTCGTCGCCGTGGCCGCTCTGGTAGCCGAGCACGGTCAGCCACTTCTCGTCGGCCCAGTCCCTCCACGGCCAGTTCATGCCGGTCGGGTGCGTGGTGACGAGCGGGCCGCCGATGTTGCCGAACACGGCCCGGCCGACGGCCTTCCACTTCGCCGTCTCGGCCGGGGTGTAGCGGGCGTCGCCGGCCAGCACGAACAGGCAGTGAGCCCCCTTGAGCCGGTCCACCTCGAACTTCACGAGGTCGGTCACCTGCGGCTCGGTCAGCTCGACGCCGGCGTCGCCCTTCTTGTGCGCCCACACCAGCACCGGTACGGCGAGCAGGCCGTGGTCGTTGACCGCCTTGAGGCGCGCGTCGAGCTGCTCGAAGAAGGCGGCGTTCGGGACGAGCTTCCCGTCCTTGAGGTCGTAGGCGGTGCGGCCGGCGGCGTCGGTGGGGGCGGTGCGCCACGGGGAGACGCAGTTGAACTGGATCGCGGTGAAGCCCTTGGCCTTGCGGTCCTTCAGGTAGAAGTCCCAGTCGGCGGCGGTGCTGAGGGCGGGGCCCGTCCAGCAGGTGTCGGCCAGGACGAAGAACGGCGTGCCGTCGGCGTGCTCCAGGTGAGTGCCGGCCTTGGCGACGCGGAGCTTGCCGTGCTTGGCGAACGGCGTGTCGCCGTCGGCCGCGGTGGCGAGGGGCGGGGCGGCGAGAAGGGCGAGCGCGGCAACCACTGAGCGCATCGGGGGCTCCGGCGAGAAGAGGGGCCGCTTGCGGCATCGCGCGGGTCCGCGCGATGCCGCAAGCGGCAAAACCCGAGCCAATGTGCGATCGGTCACCCGATCGGCTGCCACTTCCGCCCTTCGCTCAGGAGGAACTGGTCCGCCCCCGCCGGGCCGTGGCTGCCGATCGCGTACTCCTCCGGGTCCGCCGCCGCCGCCCGCTCGCACGCCGCGATGATCGGGTCCATGATCTCCCACGCCCGCTCGATCTCGTCGCTCCGCAGGAACAGGCTCGCGTCCCCCTGGATCGCGTCCAGCAGCATCCGCTCGTACGCCTCCGGCAGCGGCTTGTCGCCGTACCCGTCGCGGTAGTCGAACGACAGGTCGCGCGGGCTCAGCTTCGTGCCGTCCGTGTCGGGCACCTTCGTCTGGAAGTTCAGCGTGATCCCCTCGTTCGGCTGCAGCACCAGCGTCATCCGGTTGCACTGCAGCACCTCGCCCTTCGGGAGCGGGAACATCAGGTGCGGCGGGCAGCGGAACTGGATCATGATCTCGCTGTACCGCTTCGTCATCCCCTTCCCGGAGCGGATGTAGAACGGCACGTTCTTCCACCGCCCGTTCTCCACCGTCAGCCGCACCGCGGCGTACGTCGGCGTCTTCGACTCCGGGTTGATCGCGGCCGCCTCGTCGTGCTTCCCCGCGGCCGTGAGCTTGGCCTTCAGCTTCGCCAGCTCTTGCCGGTAGCCCGCGTACTGGCCCACGGACACGAGGTGTTCCGCCTCCTCGACGGTCGGCACCGGGATGCTGTCGAGCACCTTCATCTTCTCGTTGCGGAGCGTGTCGGCGGTGTACCGCACCGGGCTCTCCATCGCCACCAGCGTCATCACCTGCAACAAGTGGCTCTGGATCATGTCGCGGATGACGCCGGACGTGTCGTAGTACGCCAGCCGCTCGCCCACGGTCACCGTCTCGGCCACGGTGATCTGCACGTGGTCGATGTACTGGTAGTTCCACAGCGGCTCGAACAGCGTGTTGGCGAACCGGAACACCAGGATGTTCTGGACGGTTTCCTTGCCGAGGTAGTGGTCGATGCGGTAGAGCTGCTCTTCCTTCCAGTGCCTGTGGAGGGCGGCGTTCAGGGCCTTGCCGGTTTCGAGGTCGTGCCCGAACGGCTTCTCCACGATGACGCGGCGGAAGCCGCCGTGCTCCTGGCTGAACCCGGCGTCGCCGAGCGCGGCGCTGAGGTCGGGATAGAGCTCCGGCTTGACCGAGAAGTAGTACAACCGGCGCCCGCCCGCCGGGCCCTCGTTGGCGTCGAACCAGGCCTTGAGCGGCCCCGGGCCGCCGTCGCCGGTGATGTCCGCGGCGACGTAGTAGAGTTGTTTGGCGAAGCGGTCCCAGACCCCCTCGTCCCACTGCTCCTTGTGCGCGGCCACGGCCTCCTTCATCCTGGCGCGGAAGGCGTCGTCGGTGAACGCGGAGCGGGCCACGCCGACGATCTTGGCCTCGGCCGGGAGGCGGTTTTTGCGGGCGAGGTTGTACAGGGCCGGGATGAGTTTGCGGGCGGCGAGGTCGCCGGACGCCCCGAAAATGACGACGGTGAGCGGCGTGGTCATGCTGGTCCCCGCGGGCGGAAGGCGGGGTCGGCCCGCCGTACCGGGTCCATCCTATGACCCGGTACGGCGGGGCGGGCCGTCAGTTCGACAGCATCAGTTTCACCTCGGCCCTGCGGCCGGCGCGGATCACGTCCACGGTCACGGTGTCGCCGACCAGGAAGTTGCGGCGCAGGTACCCCAACAAATCGCCGGTCGTGCCGTCGAGGGGGACGCCGTTGAACCCCACCACCACGTCGCCGGTGCGGAACCCGGCCTTCGCCAGCGACGGGTGGAGGTTGTCGCCGATCTGGAACGCCGCCCGCGCGGCGGTCAGCCCGAGCCTCCGGCGGTCGTCGGCCGTGAGGTCGTCGCCGGCGAACGGGGCCGACGGCAGGATGTCGAGCAGCGACGGCCGCCACGTGATGTTCGTCTTCCGCCACCCGTCGGCGAGTTCCAGCGCCCCGGTCCGTTCCTTCCCCGCCTGCGACCACACGACGGGGATCGTCCCCTTCGCGGGCGCCTTGTGCAGCGCGTAGGAGGCGTCCGCGAACGACGCCACCGGCACGCCGTTCAGGCGCCGCAGCACGTCGCCCGGCTTGATGCCGACCTTGTCCGCCGGCGAGCACGCGGCGACGGCCTTCACCCGGTCGCCGGCGTCGAGATCGACGACGACGCCCACGTTGTCCGGCGGCGGGTAGGCCCACACGCTGGCGCGGTCCCAGTTCCCAATGGCCTTCGCGTCCGCCCGGCGGAACTCGTTGACGTTGTGGCAGTGGATACACCCCTTGTGCCGCTTGGCGGCGGGGATGTCCTCGGGGCGCAGCGGCGGGTCGGCCCGCTTCGCCGGCGGGGGCGCGGCCTGGTGCGCCTCCAGCGCCCGGCCCATGGCGTACCGAAGCCCCTTCAGGCTGATGCGGCTCTGGTCGCCGCGCGCGTCGCGGCCGCCGTACCGGCCGTAGACCGTCTCGTCCGCGTTCAGGAAGAACACGTACCACGTCACGTCGTAGTCGAAGTCGAAGACGCGGAGGTCCATGCCGGCGATTTGCACGAGCCGGACCCGGACGAACCGGTCGGCGATGTCGGAAATGTCCTTGTGGAGACGGACAACCTGCCCGTCGACTTCGGCGCAGTCGAGTCAGGGGTTGCAGCGGAACACGAGCATCATCGGCTTGCCGGTCCGCCGCGCCTCGGCCTTGGCGGCGGCGTAGTCGGTGTGCCACCCGTGCTGCTTCGGGTCGACGTTCTGGGCGGCCGCGGCGGCCGGCAGGAGCACGGCCGCCGCGACGGCGGCGAGGGCGGATCGCATAGCTGGGCTCCGGCGGACTTGGGTGGGTTACTTCTTCGGCGGGGCGCCCGACTTCAGCACCTCGATCTTCTCGACGCGCGGCCGCTCCTCGAACGTCCACTCCAGCCGGACCCGGCTCTTCAGCGGAATTTCCTTGAGCCGGGCGACCATCGCCTTGTCCGGGCCGCCGCCGGCGGCCGGGGCGCCGCCGCGCCAGTGCGGCACGTACTTCCGGGCCTTCTCCTCGCCGTCGGCCTTCACCTCGATCCAGGCCTCACCCTTGCCGGTCACCTCGCCGGTGACCGTGCCCTTGCGGGCCTCTTCCTTCTTCTCTTCCTTCTTGTCCTGGCCGGCGGCCGGGGCGCGGCCGACGGCCACGACGAAACCGACGGCGAGGACGGCGACGAACAGGCGGCGGAGGAGCATGAGAGGGTTCCTTGTCGGGAACAGGTGTCGGCCCGGGATGGCCGGCAGGTGGGACACGACGAGTATAGCCGCCGGCGGCCCGGCCCACGAGTGGTTTGTTGCGTCGCCGTCCGGCGGGTCTTACAATCCCGCTGCCCGAACCCTGATCTTCCCGGACGCCCGCTCGTGAACAACACCTGCCCGACCTGCGGGGCCGTCTACAACGTCGCCGCCAAGGACATCGGCCGCCGCATCCGCTGCAAGAAGTGCCAGACCGGCCTGACCGTGACCGACGCCGGGCTGGCGCTCGACGAGCCGCCCCCGCCGACGGCCTCGGGCCCCCGGCCGCCGCCCCCGCCCCGCCCGGTCGAGGAGATGGACGACCTCGACGACCGGCCGCGCCGCCCGCCGGCGCGCGGCGGGATGGCGTTCGACCCGTTGAAGGTGTTCAACGACTTCGGCGGGGTGGCGTCGCTGCTGTTCGGGTTCGGGGCGTTCCTGGTGATCGTGTTCCTCTTTCAGCCGATCATCGGGAACGCCGCCGTGAGCCGGGCCGAGGGGACGCGCGAGCGGATGGACCTCGAGTGGAGCGCCCAGGAGCGGAAGCTCCGGAAGGACGGCAAATCCCAGCCCGACATCGACGCCGCCCGCGAGAAGTTCGACAAGGACCACGACCGCCTGCGCGTGGAGGAGGCCGCGGCCTACGAGCGGGTGAGCACGAAGCGGGCCCGGTGGTTCGAGATGTACGGGATGATGTTCGGGTTCCTGTTCCTGATGGCCGGCAGCCTCGGCTACATGATGCCCGGGCAGACGACGGTGCGCCGCATCCTCGGCACTGTGGTGCTGGGGGCGCAGATGCTCATCATCTTCCTCGTATTCGGCGTCGGCGGCGGGTGCGGCGGCGGCGGCGTGCCGGGGGTGAAGGGGTGAGGGGTGGCCTGGGGAGGCGTTCTCACCCCTTCACCCCATCACCCCTTCAAGCGGTGCGGCAGAGTTCCTATTCCATCCGGATACCGAAGTGAGACGGATACCCCATGCCCGACACCGACTGGACCCCGAAGTACAAGCGCGTGCTGCTGAAGCTCAGCGGCGAGGCGCTCGGCCACGGCGGCAAGAGCGGCATCAGCCTGGATGAGGCCGCCGCCATCGGCGAGCAGTTGAAGCGCGTCGTCGCCCGCGGCGTGCAACTGGCCGTGGTCGTCGGCGGGGGCAACATCCTCCGGGGGGCGCAGTTCTCCGCCGGCGGCGAGACCATCAAGCCGGCCACCGCCGACTACATGGGAATGCTCGCCACCGTCATGAACGGCCTCGCCCTTCAGGACACGCTGGAGGCGATGGGGGTCGAGACGCGGTTGCAGAGCGCCGTGCGAATGGAGACGGTCGCCGAGCCGTACATCCGCCGCCGGGCGCTGCGGCACCTCGAAAAGGGCCGCGTCGTCATCCTGGCCGGCGGCACCGGCAACCCGTTCGTCACCACCGACACCGCCGCCGCGCTGCGCGGCACCGAGCTCGGCGTCGAGGTCGTGCTGAAGGCGACCCGCGTGGACGGCGTGTACAACGCCGACCCGGAGGTGAACGAGTTCGCCGAGAAGTACGACCGGCTGACGTACGACAAGGTGATGCGCGACGGCCTGCGGGTGATGGACATGGGCGCGTTCGACATGTGCCGCACCGCCAAGCTGCCGATCCTGGTGTTCAATTACAAGCGCGACCGGGCCATCGAGCGGGCCGTGGCCGGGGAGCCGATCGGGACGATCGTGGCCGGCTGACGCCGCCGGCCCGCCAAATAGACTGACACCTCTGAACGGTTCCGAATCCCGCACCGCAGGTGCCCCGATGAGCAGCGCGCAAATCCTCAAGGACGCCGAGGACCGGATGGAGAAGGCGCTCGACGTCTTCCGCAACGACCTGAAAGGCCTGCGGACCGGCCGCGCCTCCCCGGCCCTCGTCAACCCGCTGCGGGTGGACTACTACGGCAGCCCCACGCCGCTGGAACAGATGGCGTCGGTGTCCTGCCCGGACGCGGCGACGATCGTCATCAAGCCGTACCAGGCCGAGGTGCTGAAGGACATCGAGAAGGCGATCCGCTCGTCCGACCTGGGCCTGGCCCCGAATAGCGACGGGAAGACGATCCGCCTGTCGCTGCCGGCGATGAGCGGCGACCAGCGGAAGAAGCTGGTGGCGCAGATCAAGAAGCAGGCGGAGGCGGCGAAGGTCAGCTGCCGGAACATCCGCCGCGACGGGAACAAGCACTTCGACGACGCCGAGAAGGCGAAGACGATGACCGAGGACGACCGCGACAAGGGGAAGGCGAAGGTTCAAGACCTGCTCAAGCTCTACGAGGGCAAGATCGACGACCTCGGGTCGAAGAAGGAGAAGGAAGTGATGGAACAGTAACCCGGGGCGGTCCGTGCCCGCCGGCTCGGGGCTTCGCCGCTCGCGGCTTAGCGCTGGGCAGCGCGAAGCCGCGAGCGGCGAAGCCCCCAATCCTTCCCCACGTTGAACCCCCCCATGCGCTCCCTCCGCGACGTTGCCGACCTGTTCCCCAAGGCCCGCGACGCCGGCCTCACCCCGGACGAGGTGACCGCCAGCCGCGGCCGGTTCGGCGCCAACCGCCTCACGCCGCTCCCCAAAGAGCCGGTCTGGAAGAAGTTCCTCGAGAAGTTCGACGAACCGATCATCAAGATCCTCCTCGCCGCGTCGCTGCTGAAGATCGTCGTCGACCTGTTTGACGCTTCCCCGGTGTGGGGCGGCCTCGGCCTCGCCGCCGTGCTGGCCGTCGTCGTCGCCGCCGCGGTCGTGAAGGGGCTCGGCGACTGGGTGCCCTCCATTCTGTTCGGCCTTGCCGCGGTCCTCGTCGGCGTCAGCGTGCTGGTCGGCCACCCGTCGTATGAAGGGCTCGCGGTGATGATCGCGGTCGCGCTGGCGACCGGGGTCGCGTTCTACGCCGAGTACCGCTCCGACAACGAGTTCGATAAGCTGAACGCCACCAAGGACGACGTTCACGTCAAGGTCACGCGCGGCGGCACGGTCCACGCCGTCGGGCTCGAAGACGTGGTCGTCGGCGACCTGGTCGTGCTGGAGATGGGCGACGAAATCCCCGCCGACGGCCGCGTCCTGCGGGCCAACGAGTTGATGCTCGACCAGTCGCTGATGACCGGCGAGAGCGAGCCGGTGAAGAAGACGGCGGCGCGCGACGACGACGCGGCCGACGGCCCCGAGCAGCCCGGCTGCGTCTACCGCGGCACCCAGGTCGTGGACGGCGTCGGCCTGATGGTCGTCGGCAACGTCGGCGACGACACGATGATCGGCCAGATCGCCCGCCGCCTGTCCGGCGAGCCCGAGGGCGACGAGGCCGCCGCCGAGACGGCCGAAGGCCGCGTGCAGCAGAAGCTGACCATCTCGAAGGCCGCGACGCCGCTCCAGGAGAAGTTGACGGTCCTGGCCGACCTGATCAGCAAGGTGGGCTACATCGCCGCGGTCGCCATCTTCGTGGCGCTGCTGGCCCGCGGGCTGTACGTCGGTGAGGTGCGCTGGCCCGGCGCCGACGAGGCCGCCGGCCCGGTGCTGCTCGGCAGCGTGCGGGCGCTGCTGTCGTACTTCGTGTACATGGTCATCATCGTCGTCGTCGCGGTCCCCGAGGGGCTGCCGATGAGCGTGACCGTGTCGCTGGCGCTGGCCATGCGGAAGATGACCCGCGCCAACGCCCTCGTCCGCCAGCTCGTCGCCACCGAAACGATCGGCTCCGCCACCGTCATCTGCTCCGACAAGACCGGCACGCTGACGCAGAACAAGATGACCGTCAGCCGCGTCGGCATCGGCGGCGACGTTCACGACACCGTCGCCGGCAGCAGCGCCGACCCGGGCACGCCGCTCGGGTGGCTCGTGCTCAACAGCGCCGTCAACTCCACGGCCAGCCTCGAGGAGAAGGACGGTAAGACGCTCACCGTCGGCAACACGACCGAGGGCGCGCTGCTGACGTGGCTCCGCGGCGGGGCGTGGGTGCCCGGCGGGCCGGCCCTCGACTACGCCACCCTGCGGGCCGACCACCCGGTGCTGTACCAGCTCCACTTCTCGTCCGACCGCAAGCGGATGACCACCGTCACCCGCGACGGCGACAAGCTGGTGTCACTGGTGAAGGGCGCGCCGGAGATGATCCTGGAGCACTGCGACCGCTACCTCGCGGCCGACGGCTCCGTGCGGCCCCTCGCCGACGTGCGCGAGCGGTTCATGATGGGCCTCCGGGGCGCCGCCGGGGACGCGATGCGGACGCTGGCGTTCGCGCACGCCGTGCTGCCGCCCGGCTTCCCGCAGGACGAAGACGCCATCCACGAGCGGCGCGACGAGATCGAGAAGGGGCTCGTCTTCACCGGGTTCGTCGCCATCCGCGACCCGATCCGCCCCGAGGTGCCGCCGGCCGTGGCCCAGTGCCGCGGCGCCGGGATCGAGGTGAAGATGATCACCGGCGACAACATCGAGACGGCCCGCGCCATCGCCCGCGAGTGCGGCCTGCTCGACAGCCCCGACGCGCTGGCGATGACCTCCGACGAGTTCAACCAGCTGTCCGACGACGAGCTGAAGGCGAAGCTGCCGCACCTGCGCGTGCTGGCCCGCGCCCGGCCGCTGGACAAGTACCGCATGGTGAAGCTGCTCCAGGAGCAGCAGCACGTCGTGGCCATGACCGGCGACGGCACCAACGACGCGCCGAGCCTGAAGAAGGCCGACGTGGGCCTGGCGATGGGCATCGCCGGCACCGAGGTGGCGAAGGAGGCGAGCAAGATCGTGCTGCTCGACGACTCGTTCGGCACCATCGTGAAGGCCGTGAGCTGGGGCCGGTCGCTGTACGAGAACATCCAGCGGTTCGTGCAGTTCCAGCTGACCATCAACGTGAGCGCGCTGACGATCGCGTTCCTGGGGCCGTTCCTGGGGCTCAAGCCGCCGTTCACCGTGCTGCAACTGCTGTGGATCAACGTCATCATGGACACGTTCGCGGCCATCGCGCTGTGCAGCGAGCCGCCGCGGCCGGGGCTCATGCGGGCGAAGCCGAAGCGGCGCGACGACAGCATCGTCACCCGGGCGATGGCGGGGAACATCCTCATCACCGCGGCGTTCTTCGTGGTGGTGATGATCGCGCTGCTGATGGGGATGCAGCACTGGGGCTGGTTCGCGGGGGCCGGCGAGAAGTCGGGCGAGTTCCCCGAGCTGACGCTGCGGCAGGCGACGATCTTCTTCTGCGTGTACGTGTTCTTCCAGGTGTGGAACCAGATCAACTGCCGGTCGCTCGACCCGCGCGAGAGCGGCTTCTACAAGCTGTTCGCCAACCCGCAGTTCCTGCTGATCGCGTCGCTGACGGTGGTCGGGCAGGTGCTCATCGTGACCGTCGGCGGGGCGGTGTTCAACGTGGAGCCGCTGGGCGTGATCGACTGGCTCGTGATCGCGGCGAGCACGGCGAGCGTGCTGGCGTTCGCGGAGGTCGCGCGACGGCTCCGCGGGAACTGACCAATTACCAATGACCCACCAATGACCACGGAAGCCACCGCTTTTCTCCCGTGGTCATTGGTGGGTCATTGGTAATTGGTCATTCCGGGCTGTAGCGCGTTATTTGTCCCTGGTGTGGCCATGACCCCGGAAGAACGCCGAGAGCTCGCCGCCATCGCCGACAAGTTGCTGATCGGCCACTTCCACCGGCACGTCTTCCTGTGCCTCGGCCCGACGTGCTGTGCGTCCGAAGCCGGCGAGGCCGCCTGGGACGCACTGAAGCGCGAGTTGAAGGACCGCAACCTGTCGCTGGCGGCCGGCCCCGCCGCGTGCTACCGCACGAAGGTGGGCTGCCTGCGCGTGTGCAAGGGCGGCCCGGTGATGGTCGTGTACCCGGAAGGGACGTGGTACGCCGGCATGACTGCCGACCGCGTGCCGCGGTTCGTCGAGGAGCACCTGGTCGGCGGGCGGCCGGTCGAAGATTGGGTGTTCGCGCGGAACCCGTTGTAGTTGCTCGCGGCGTAGCGCTACGCCGCGAGCGGCGGGCAAACTACCGCCCCGCCATCTCGCCGGCCCCGCTGTACTCGACCGCGGTCACCTCGCCTGCCGGCCAGTCCACCCGCAACAGCCGCTTGAAGCCGTAGTCGCCGCCGACGTTGTACCCGCGCGTCGGGCCGAAGCTCGCCTCGCGGGCGAAGTGGGTGTGCCCGCAGAACGCCAGCGGAATCCGGCCGGCGTACTTCGCCAGCACGTCCTCCAGGTCGGCGTTGCCGCTGAACGCCTCCCACATGAGCGCGTCCAGGTCCGGCGGGTCCGGCTTCGGGTAGTTCAACCGGCGGAACGGCGGGTGGTGCGTCACGACCAGCGCCGCCGGCACCTGGCTCAGCGCCTCAGCGAGGTGGTCGTTCAGCGTTTCCACCGCCTCCTGCGCGAACCCGGCGTCGTCGAAGTGCCAGCGGACGAAGTTGGCGTCGTTGTGCCGGCCGCGGGTGAACCGCTTCGTGCGGAGGCGGTCGGCCCACTCCGGGGTGAACTCGCGGAGGCGGTCCACGCCCCACGAGTAGTCGTACCAGTTAATCGAGCCCACCACCGCGAACCGGGCCTCGGGCAGCACCAGCGGGCCGTGGTCGAGGTAGTGGAAACCGCGGGCCGCGGCCTCGGCCGGCAGGTGGTGCCGGTACACGTCGAGGGAGTCGCCGCGGGGGTCGTCGGAGCGGACCCAGATGTCGTGGTTGCCGGGCACCAGCGCCTTGTGGCACGGCAACTCGGCGAACAGGTCGAGGCACCGGCCGAACTCGTCGCCCGCGCCGACGTCGCCGGCGATGACGAACAGGTCGGGCGGGTCGCGGAACAGGTCGTCCGCGAGGGCGTGGGTTGCGGCGGCCCCGCCCGGGTGGCGCGGGCCGAAGTGGAGGTCGGCGGTAACGGCGATCCGGACCGGGCGGCCGGGTCCGGCGAGCCGCGGGGAGGTCGTCATACCCCCATTCTACCGCACTCTCCGGACCGGCGCGACCCGCACGAGGGGGCGCAGCCCGCAGATTCATCCGATCTTCGCCATTACGTCCGGCGTAATCGATGCATTCGGGCGAGCTCAGAGTCGGGCGAAACCGCTTCCCCGTGAATGAGTTCGGACGAACGGAAAAAATCACTGGACGATCCCGAAATCTAGCTAACACTTGTCCAGTATCGATGCCGTGCTACGAAGCCGTCCGCAAGCGGGCGGTCACCTCGATTTCGATCTTCATCCGCGGGTCGGTAAGGCCGGCGGCGAACATGGTCGCGGCGGGGCGACTCTCACCGAAGTACTTCTTCAGCACCGGCCAGCACGGCTTGAAGTCCGAGGCCGTCGGCAGGATGTAGGTGACGCGTACCACGTCGGCGAGGGAAGCCCCGGCCTGGGCGAGCGCGGCGGCGATGTTCTTCAGGCACTGGTCGGCCTGCTCGGCCACGTCGTCGGAAATGGTCATGGTGGCGTAGTCGAACCCGGTGGTGCCGGAGACGAACACCCACTCGCCGTCCACGACCGCCCGCGAGTAGCCGATTTCCGCCTCGAACGGCGAGCCCGTGCTGATCAGCCGCCTGCCCATCGCGTGACCCCGAAAAGAAGTTGGACCCCCGGCAGGATACGAAATTCTCTCGCCCCCCGGCCGAGGATCGGTTAGGCTAACGATTGAATCGCACCCGCCAGCTTCGCTTTCCCACCCACCGGGGTTCGCCCCGGCTCGCCTCCCGCGAGGGCTCCATGACCCGCCTCGTTCCGGCCGTCGCCGTCCTGCTCGCACTTGCGTCGCCCGCCGCCGCCGCCCCGCCGTCCGACCCCGCAAGCCGCGCCGAGGTCGCCGGCACCCCAACCGCCGTGGAAGTGACGCCGGCCAGCGTCACCCTCGACGGCGTCCGCGACGCCCGGCAGTTGGTCGTCACCGGCCGGTACGCCGACGGCACGGTCCGCGACCTGACGACGCTCACCACCGCGACGGTGAACAACGCCGCGATCGTGGACGTGCAGGACGGCCTGTACCTGCGGCCGAAGGCCAACGGCGCCGCGACGCTGACGCTGGCCGTCGGCGGCAAGACGGTGCAAGTGCCGGTCGCGGTCGCCGCGATGGATCAGCCGTCGCCGGTGAGCTTCCGCAACCACGTCATCGCGGCGATGAACGTGGGCGGGTGCAACATGGGCGCCTGCCACGGCACCCCGAGCGGCAAGAACGGCTTCAAACTGTCGCTGCGCGGGTTCGACCCTGCGGCCGACTACCTGATGCTGACCCGCGAGCAGTTCGGCCGCCGCACCGACAAGCACAGCCCGGCCCAGAGCCTGCTGCTGCTCAAGGGCGTCGGCGCCGTGCCGCACGAGGGCGGCCAGCGCTTCGGCATGGCGAGCGTGCCCGGCGAGATGGTGCTGGCGTGGATCGCCGAAGGGCTGAAGGACGACGCCCCGACGGTGCCCGGCGTGAAGAAGGTGGAAGTCGCCGGCGGCGGTCGCGTGCTGAAGACGCCGGCCCGCTGGCAGCAGCTGGCCGTGGTCGCCACCTTCGCCGACAACAAGAGCCGCGACGTGACCCGGCTCACCAACTTCAGCAGCTCCGACCCGTCGGTCGCCGACGTGACGCCGAGCGGGCTGGTGGAGTTCAAGCGGCCCGGCGAGGTCGCCATCCTGTGCCGCTACCTCGAAGAGATGGTCGCGGTGCGGGTGACGTACCTGGAGCCGCGCGAGGGCTTCACCTGGCCCAACCCGCCGGCCACGAATTACGTCGACACGCACACGTTCAACAAGCTGCGGATGATGAGCATCGCCCCGTCGGAGCTGTGCGCCGACGACGAGTTCGTCCGCCGCGCCTACCTCGACGCCGTCGGCCGCATCCCCACGCCGGACGAGAGCCGGGCGTTCCTCACGGACCAGGACGCGAAGAAGCGCGAGAAGCTGATCGACCGGCTGGTCGAGATGCCGGAGTTCGCCGACTTCTGGGCGCTGAAGTGGGCGGACGTGCTCCGCAGCAGCCGCAAGACGATCCAGATCAAGGGGAGCTACGGGATGCAGGCGTGGCTCCGCGGCCACTTCGCCCGCAACACGCCGTTCGACACCGTGGTGCGCGAGATCATCACGTCCACCGGCGACACCTACGCCAACCCGCCGGCCAACTACTACCGCATCGCCAAGGACCCGCAGAGCCTGGCCGAGACGACGGCCCAGCTGTTCCTCGGGGTGCGGATGCAGTGCGCGAAGTGCCACAACCACCCGTTCGAGCGGTGGACGCAGGACGACTACTACGGCATGGCGGCGTGGTTCGCGCGGGTGAAGCAGCGGCCCGCGGGCGTCATCGGCACCCGCCCCGCCGCGCCGGCCGGCGCCGCCGAGGTCGTGTTCGTGAGCCGCGACGGCGAGGTGACGCAACCGCGGACCGGCAAGACGATGCGGCCGCGGTACATCGGCGTCGGCGACGCGGACGTGCCGGCCGGCGTGGACCGCCGCGAGAAGCTGGCCGACTGGCTGACCGGCGCCGAGAACCCGTTCTTCGCCAAGTCGGTGGCCAACCGCGTGTGGTTCCACCTGATGGGGAAGGGGATCGTGGACCCGGTCGACGACTTCCGCGAGTCGAACCCGGCCGCGAACGACGAGCTGCTCGACGCCCTGGCCAAGGACTTCGTGAAGTCGAAGTTCGACCACAAGGCGCTGGTGAAGACGATCATGAAGTCGCGGACGTACCAGCTGTCGGCCCAGCCGACCGACAGCAACCGCGACGATACGAAGTACTTCTCGCACGCCGTGACGAAGCTGCTGACCGCGGAGCAGCTGCTGGACGCGCTGTGCGACGTGACGGGGCTGCCCGAGAAGTTCCCGGGCCTGCCGGCGGGGACGCGGGCGATCCAGCTGCCGGACGGCGAGGTGAACAACGCCTTCCTGAAGACGTTCGGCCAGCCGGCGCGGGAGCTGGCGTGCGAGTGCGAGCGGGAGAGCGACGGCAACCTGGCGCAGGCGCTGCAGCTGATCAACGGCCCGACGGTGAACGACAAGATTCGCAACCCCGGCAACCGCCTCGGCAAGCTGCTGGACGCGAAGAAGTCGAACGACGAGGTGCTGACGGAGCTGTACTTCGCGGCGCTGTCGCGGGGGCCGTCGAGCGAGGAGCGGCGGCTGGCGCTGGCGCACGTCGAGCGCGGGGCCGACAAGCGGAAGGCGTGGGAGGACGTGCTCTGGGCGCTGGTGAACACCCGCGAGTTCCTGTTCCGGCATTGATCCCAAGTCCGACCTGACGCGCATCCTGACCGGCCCCGGCGGCGACCCCGCCGGGGCCGGTGTCGTTCCCCGGAGGTGTCATGCGTGCGGCTGCGTGGGCGGGGGTCGTGTTGCTGGCGTGGCCGACGGTCGCGGCCGCAAACGTGGCGGTGCTCTATTACCCGGGCGACCCCGGCTACGCGCGAGCAAGGTTGGCGTCGCAGGTGGTCCGCGGCGCGGCGGTCGGGGCGGTCGTGACAGGGATCGCGTGGTTCGTCCGGTCCCGGGGCTCCAATCGCGTGGCCGCGACGGCCGTGCTCGGCACCTTCCTGGTCGTCGCGCTCCTCTACTGGGGCGGCTCCTTGGTCGTCATCGTCCCGCCGGACGAGCCGAAGCTGCCGTTCGAGCGATTCGGCCGCCGGCCCGGCCCGGGGGAGGTGAGCGGTGAGGAGGTCACGCTCTACGCGGCCGTGGGTGCGATGGTCCTCGCGGCCGGCGGGGTCGCGGTCGCACGGCGGTCAGTCCCGAAGCGTGAGGGCTAACTGCCGCCGCTCCGCGGCAGTCAGCCCCGCCGGCGACGCGGTCCGCGCCGCGGCCCGCGCCGCGGCCGCCGCACGAGGGTTCCCCGCCCGCTCGTGCGCCAGTGCCAGGTACGCCAGCGGCCGGGCGTCGCCGGGGCGCAGGTCTCGGGCCTCGGCCAGCGCCTTCACCGCCTGACACAGCACCTCCTCGCGCGACTCCACCTCGTCGGCCCCCGGCTGATCCGCGAGGCGCAACAACCCCGCGCCGCGGTGGAACGCCTCGGCCGCGCGGTCGCCGTCGTCGCGGGCGATCTCCATCAGCCGGGTGTGACAGTGGACGAGGTGTCCGCGAACCGGGCCGGTCCCGTCCTGCGCCGCGGCGACGAACCGCTCGAAGTGGCCCCGCGCCTCCGCAGCGCGGTCGAGCTTCCACAACAGCTCGGCGAGGTGCGCCCGGAACATCGGCTGGTCCGGGTACCGGCTCACGTGCGCCTCGAGGTGCGTCGCCGCGGCGGCTTGTTCGCCACGCTGGAGGCACTCGGCGGCGAGCGTCAGCGAGTCGTCGTCGGCGGGTGTGGTCAGCTCCGGCGGCGGCGGGCCGAGGAGCGTCTGACACCCGGCGGACGCGAGCAAACCGACGAGCAGCAGCCGGCGCATCCGTCGTCCTCCCCGGAGGGACGAATCGACGGCGCGGGTCGCACTAGTTCAGGCGGTTGGGGCGGACTGGGGAAGTGGCGTGGGAAGCTGGGCAAGGGTGACGGGTCGTGCCTGATGGATGGTCGAACGCCCACCCGCCGCGGCGGGTGGGCTTCGCCGGGTCTAGCGCATCGGCTCCGGCTCGCTGATGGTGCGGCCGTACCGGGCCAGCAGCATCTGCACCGCCTGAACCGTCTGCCACTCGTTGAACCCGAGCTTGACCTCCGTCCCGTCCTCGTTGGCGTCGATGTTCTCGACGGCGTTCGTCAACCCGCGGTGGAGGTAGTCGAAGATCTCGCTCAGCCGGGCGGATTGGGCCGGGGTCAGCTTGTTCGGCAGCGGCGGTAGGTCGTCGTCGAACGCCGACCACTGCTTCGGCGTCGCCTCCGGGTCGAGCGGGGCGGCGGCCGGCACCCGGCCCGCGGCGGCGGCCAGCTCGTCGGCGCGAATCGTCTGGGCGTGGGCGCCGCCGTTGGCCGGCACCGACGTGGCCCGGCGGGCGGCGATCTCCTCCATCGTGCCGAACAGCAACATGCTGCGGCCGATCGACACCTGATCACCCGGCCGCAGCCGGCGAATCTGCACCGCGGCGCCGTTGACCCGTGTGCCGTTGGTGCTGTCGAGGTCGGTCAGGATGATGTCCTGGTCCTCGATCTGAATCTTGGCGTGGTAGCGGCTGACGCGCTCGTCGTTGAGACGCAGGCCGTTCCCCTCCTCGCGGCCGATCGTGACCGGGATCGGCAGGTCCTTGTAGACACGCCCCTTGTCGACGCCCTCGAGTACGAGAAAGGTGACGCTGCGCATGAGCCGGGTCCTTGCGGCGGGGGCGCCGGCCGGGGCGAACCGGCCGGTAGTTTGGGTATAGCACAAACCGGCGATTGGGGGGCGGAGGTGTCGCGCCGATCCCTCCCCGCCGGCATTGTCACCGGGCGGACTGCCGGTGTCAATTCACTGTTTGCGTTTTTGTGTCTGGTGTCGGGCGGTTCGTGGGACTGGTCGCGGGGGCGACCCTCACCCGCCGCGGCGGGTGGAGGCTTCGTGGGCGTCACGCCTTCGGCCGCCGGGTGTACTGCTCGTTCACGTGGTTCCAATTTACCACCTGGAACCACGCCTCGACGTACTTCGCGCGAACATTGCGGTACTTCAGGTAGTACGCGTGCTCCCACACGTCGACGCCGAGCAGCGTGTGCTTCCCCTCCATCAGCGGGCTGTCCTGGTTCGGCGTGCTGCTCACGCCGAGCGGCTTGCCGTCGGCCCCGCCGACGACGAGCCAGGCCCAGCCGCTGCCGAACTGACCCAGGGCGCGGGCGGTGAACGCCTTCTTGAAGCCGTCCATGCTGCCGAAGCTGGCGTCGATGGCGGCGCTGAGCTCGGCCGACGGCGCGCCGCCGGTGCCGGGCTTGGCCATCATCCGCCAGAACCACGTGTGGTTGAGGTGGCCGCCGCCGTTGTTGCGGACGGCGGTGCGGACCGCTTCCGGCACGGTGGCGATGTTGCGGACGATGTCTTCGATCGGTCGCGCGGCCCAGTCGGGGGCGCCGGCCAGAGCGGCGTTGAGGTTCGTCACGTACGCCTGGTGGTGGCGGTCGTGGTGAATGGTCATCGTCTCCGCGTCGATGACCGGCTCCAGGTCGGTCGCCGGGTACGGCAGCGGCGCGAGCACGAAGGGGCCCTTCGGCTGGGCGGCGGCGAGGCCGGGGAAGGCCAGGCCGGCGGCGCCGGCGGTGGCGCTCTTAAACAGGTCGCGACGGGTCAGCATCGGTGGGTTCTCGGTGGCGTGGGGAGGGCGACGGTTCGCACGGCTGATCGTAGGCGCCGGCGGGACGGGTTGGAAGCAAAAAGCCCGCCGTACCGGAATCCCGCGGCCCGGGGCGGCAGTTCAACGACAGACGGACCACCCGTGCAGGCCGGCGGTTGAGCAGAAGTCGGTGAAAACCACTCGGGACGAAAATCGCTGGCGTCACAACCCGTCGTACAGCCACAGGGTCCGGACCGGGAATGACCCGAAGGACCGGCGCCACGTCCACGCGGAGGGGCGGGAACGCGGCGGTTCCGTACAGGCGGGCGTTGCACGGCGGGGCGGCGCGGGTAGTGTTCCCGACACGTACCCCCACGGACGGGTTGCGCCTCAGGCGTGTCGGGCGGGTCGGGTTGCGCCGGAGGTGCAACCCGACCCGCGCGTGGGGGGTCTGGCCGGTTCCGGCCCAACCACGGGAAAACTTTGCGGGGTTCCGCCCCGTCGAGAAGTATGAGCGGCGGCCCCCGGGCCGCCCGCCGGCCGTTTACACCCCGGGCCGCCTCGGACGCGGTTCGCCACAGCTGGCCCAGGTACAGGACGCGCACCATGTCGAATAAGTCCAAGAAGTCGCTCGCCCAACTCCTCCGCAAGTGGGTCGCCCGCGGCAGCCGCGTGTCGGCGCCCCGGCCGACGGCCAAGTTGCGGGTGGAGCAGTACGAGGAGCGGGTGGTTCCGGCTACCACGCCGCCGGTGTCGTTCACCACCTACCCGACCGTCCCGGTCGTGTCCGTGACCGACGGGGACGGGGCGTACGCCCCGCAGGTGGTCGCCGACCCGACCAACCCGAACACCCTGGCGCTGATCGCCGCCGAGCCGACCGGGATCCAGGCCCAGATTAGTTTCGACGGCGGGACGACCTGGACCGAGTTCCGGAACACCACGGATCCGTTCCGGAACAACACCACGTCCGGCGGCAAGCTCCGCGACCCGGACCTCCCCCTGGACCAGTCCAACAACTGGTACACCAACGTCTCCTCCCCGACCATTGCGTTCACCCGGTCGGGCAAGATCTACGTCTCGTACCTCGAGCACAACGCCCTCAAAACCAGTGGGTCGTTGGTGGTCGAACGGTTCACCGTGGACCGGGCGGCCCAGGCCACGACCCAGGACGACCTCGAGACCGCCGTCAGCACCGGGACCAACCCCCAGACGTACAACCTCCGGTCGAACGGGAGCGACAACCAAGCCGCGGTCCTGTACCGCTGGCAGGACAACGGAGGCACGGTCAACCGCCCGGCCAACATCTACCTGGCCGTCGACACCAACCTGCCCACCGTCACCGACCCGGTCACCGGCCTGACGTCGACCAACCCGTTCACGAACGACCCCACCAACGGCGCGATTAACACCGAGACCGTGTTCGTGGCGTGGAACATGGTGTCCAGCACCCCGACCGTGCAGGACGGGGGTTCTCAGAACCTCGGTTACACCCCGAACGCCGTGATGCTGGCCATCGGCCGGGACGACCCACTTGCGGCGGCCGCAGGGTTGGAGCCGTTCCAGTTCACGACCCCGCTGCCGGTGAACGACGCGATCTTCCTGGGCGACGGTGGCGCGTCGGTGCCCGCCGGCGGGCACTTCCTGGGGGCTGGCAACACCCAGGCCCAGGACAACACCGGTGGCATCGCCCCGCAGATCGTGTTCACCCCACCCCGGGTCGTTTCCGGGTACGACACCGACCCGACCACCCCGGGTTCCCAGCAGATCGTCACGACCCCCGGGCAGATGTCGATCGTCTGGAGCACCGTCGGAAACCGGTTCATCACCAGCACCGTGGACCTGGACGGGTCGCTGGCGTCTGCCGCCTACGAGTTCCGGAGCACGAACAACCCGACCGCGACTTCATTCTCCTCCCCCCCGGTCGGCGTTACTCCCAACTTCTACGACGGCACCCCTCTCATCCGCGACGCGATCCGGCCTGCGTCCGGTCCCGACATCGCGGTCACAACCAGCTACCAGTTGACTGTCGATCTGACTCAGTTCGCAGGGACGTTTACCAGTCTGGACGACCTGGACGTCGGGCTCGGCATCTCGAGTCCGAACCTGGCCCACCTGCAAATCGTGCTGCGGGCTCCCGACGGCACGGCCATCACGTTGGTGGACAATCGGATCAACACGTCCGGCGGGACCAACATCTTCGGCACCGGGGTCCCGCGGGGGATGACCGGCGTCGACATGGGCGTATTCCGGGGCGTGCAGGGTTCGGCCTCCCAGCAGAACGGGACGGCGCGACTTGGGGGCGTGACCGGCACCGACTTCAGCCAGGAGGCGGCCCGTCAGATTCACGACCCGGTCAACAACGGCAGCGGGTACGGCGGGAGTTACCGTCCCCAGGGCGGCACCCTGAGCACCCTGTACGGCCTGAACGCCGCCGCGTTGTCCGGCACGTGGACGCTGGAGATCACCGACGCCCGGTCCGACGGGCTCACCGCCACCTTCGGCAACGTCACCATCCCGGACGCCCCGATCCAGATGCTCCGGTACTGGTCGCTCGACTTCGTGTCGGCCGCCGACAACCGCAACCTCGCATCGGACAGCAAGGGGTACGACGGGCGGTACGGGGCAGACACCTTCGCCCGGATCGGCGGCATCGCGGACATCGCCACACTCGTTCCGCCGAAGGCCGGGATCAATGACGTGGCGGGCGACCAGGTTTACCCGACCAACGCCGGGCCGGCGGGCACCGCGGCCGGGTCCGCGGCCGGCGTGTTCGGGGTCGGGTCGGGGCTGTCGGTCGCGTACGACAGCAGCTTCGGGAGTTACAGCCGGTTCGGCGGCCGGCTATACGCCGTGTTCACCGGCGGCGGCGGGACGAACACCAACATCTTCCTCACCTCGTCCGACGACAACGGGGCCAGCTGGACCGCCCCGGTCCAGGTGAACGACGACCGGGCGAGCGACAGCTTCACCGAGGGGGTGCGGACCCAGTACCAGCCGACGGTGACCGTCGACCCGACCAACGGGATGGTCGTGGTGATGTGGTTCGACGCCCGGAACGACGCCAGCAACAGCCGGGTGCAGACCTACATCGCCACCAGCATCGACGGCGGCGAGACGTTCAGCCTCAACCAGTCGGTGAACGAGGAGAAGACGGCGATCGACGCCGTGACCGGGCGGACCGTGGTGCTGGAGCAGGTGCCGACCAACGTCAACGGGCAACCGGTCTACGGGACCGGGCTGTTCCAGTACGGCGGGGTGGGCATCCGGCAGTCGCTGCTCGCCTACGGCGGGGTCATCCAGCCGTTCTGGTCCGGGAACCGGAACACCAACGCGTTGGGCGAGTCGGGCATCTTCACCGCCAAGGTGCTGAGTGCGGCCGGCCCGCGGGTGGTCGACAGCGACATGGGCGCGGTCAGCGGGATCAGCGTCGATCTCACCGCCTCCGGCGGGCAACTCCAGGTCGGCGCCATCCGCGTCCGCGACGAGAATAACAGCACCACCCCCCCGCTCTCCGCGGCGCCGTACACCATCCCTGAGCTGGGCACTAACGCCCCCCGGACCCAGTACAACGACCGCTTCGGCGCGGACGGGACCCGGCTGATCGACGGGTTCCGGGTGGTATTCGACCGGCCGGTCTACTTCACCGGTTTGGGTGTCGCGGATCCCGAGGCGTTCGACCCGACCGACATCGAGGTCCGGTACCGGAGCCCGTTCGGCGGCATCCCGACCACCCAGGGCGCGCTCATCCCGATCGCCCGGATCGTGCCGATCGGCGGGTACACGCTGGCCGACGGGTCGTTCTTCGCGACCGCCTACTTCGTCCAGTTCCAGACCCCGCAGTCGGCCGTCGGCACGTACAGCTACGCGGTCAAGCCGACCCTGACCGAGCGAGTCCGCTCCCAGGTCGGGGCGTCGTTCGCCGCCGCCGACACCCCGCTCACCATCCCGGACACGATCAACAGCCCGGCCGTCTCGCAGATCGTCGTCCCCCAGCTGGCCGGAAGCCCCACGACCGACCGGGTCCGGCTGACGCTTGGTTTTGACCACCCCCGGCCGACCGATCTGCTGGGCGAGCTAATCACCCCGACCGGGCAGGTGATCGCTCTCAATCCAATCGTGGACCCACTCTTCGGGATCCTGAGCAACGGGGTGTTTACCCTGCCGCTCACCGCGGTCGCCACCGGCACCCCGCTGACCGGGCAGTGGACCCTGCGTCTGACCGACACCCAAAGCGGGCCGGTGTCCGCGACCGTTCCGATGCTGGTGCACTTCCAGCTCGACTTCGTGGACGCCGCCGGGGAGGTGGCCCAGGTCGTCCGGCTGGGGAACTGGATGGACCAGGACGCCGACGGCACCCAGCGCGAGCGGGGGCCGGCCGGGGCCGGGAACAACCTCGGGGCCGAGAACGACACGTACACCGCCCCCGGGACGGTCAACGACGTCCCGTTCGCCGGGCCGTACGACTCGACCACCCGGCCGCTCATCCAGCCCGGGGCGCACGTCACCGACGTGTACCCGGGCGGGCAGTTCGCGACCGCCGTCACCGTGACCCGGGACAGCGCCAGCCAGCTGACGGTGACCCTGGACCGGGAGATCGACCCGGACACCCTCACCGTCGCCGGGCTGACCGTCCTCGGGCCGACCGGGTCGGTGCCCCTGACCGGGGCGACCATCACCCCGACCAACGTCGTGAACTTCGGCACCCGGACGTTCACCATCACCCTGACGAACGCCTTCGCCGCCGCCGGCCAGTACAGCGTCCTCCTCGGCAACTCGGTGTACGTGGCCGACAACACCGTCCTCAACGGGACGGTGAACGACGTGTACGTGCGGTTCGACCGGGACATCGACCCGGCCTCGTTCCGCCCCGGGAACGTGCTCCGGATGACCGGCCCGACCGGGGCGGTCCCGCTGGCCGTGGTGTCGGTCACCCCGGTGGCCGAGGACCGCAGCGCGCTCCCGGCCGGGACGGTGGCGGCCCGGCTGTTCCGGGTGACGTTCGACCAGCCGCAGCTGGTGTTCGCCCAGGCGGCCCCGGTGGCCGCCCTGACCGTCACCCTCACCCTGTCGTCCGCCCCGTCGGTCGGGCCGCTCGCCCTGGCCGACCTGCTGGTGACCGGGCCGAAGGGGAAGGTGGATCTGACCGGGGCCACCCTGACCCGGACCGCGACCAGCCCGCAGCACGTGTACACGCTGACGGTCCCGGCCGCCACCGCCGGGGCGTACGCGAGCGCTGCTTACCCGGCCGGCCAGTACACGGTCAACATCACCCCGACCCCGAACCGGGTAACCCGGACCGTCACCACCCAGACCCAGCAGCTGTCGTTCACCCTCGACCAGCCACCGCTGAGCGGCCAGCCGCTGACCATCGGGTCGATCTTCCGCGTGTCCCGGCCGGACGGGGCGATGAGCCTGAGCGGCGTCACCCTCCAGGCGAACTCGCTGACCAGCTACACCCTGACGTTCCCCAACCCGCTGGACCAGGACACGTACACCATCGAGCTCACGCCGGCGGCCCTCCGCGGGGCGGCGGTGGCCGGGACCGGGGTCCGCGTGTCCGGGCCGTACATGATCGAGTTCGGGAACCTCCCGACCGCGGCGAACCCGGACACCGCCCCAATCCGGGCCGCCGACCGGCCGCAGCTGGTCACCGAGCTGGCGGCCGCCACGACCACGCTGACCGTCACCCTGTCGGCCGGGGCGCTGACCGGCCCCGCTAACGTCGTCCGGGTGTACGGGCCGACCGCGACGATCCCGGCGGTCATCGGGGTCACCCCGATCGGCGGGAGCACGTATCAACTGACGTTCGCCGGCCTCCTGCAGCCCGGGCAGTACGTCGTCGACTTCACCGCGGGCGTCCGAGTGGCCTCGAGCCCCGGCCGGGTGTGGGCGGTGGACAACAACCTGAACGCCGGGCTCGACCTGCTGACCGGGCGGACGGTAGCCGGCGGGTCGCTTCAGCCGGTGTCCTACCAGACCCAGGGGCAGGCTCCGGCGGTGCCGATTTCCGCCGCGACGGCGGCCGGCCCGTCGGTGTCCGAGCTCCCGCTGGTGATCAGTGACGACTTCACCATCCAGCAGAACCTGCTGAACCAGATCCGGCTGGGGATGAACATCTCCTTCCCGGATGTGACTCAGCTGCGCGTCGAGCTCATGCCGCCGACCGGCAGCCCGGTCCCGTCGGTCCTGTTGTTCAGCGGGGCGGACCGGGTCGCGCAGGGCGGTGGGGCCGGGGCGAACTTCACCAACACCCTGCTGACCGACCGGATCGGCCTCCCGTCGGTGTTGCTCGCGGCGGCCCCGTTCACCCCGACCACCGGGAGCGGCTTCACCCCGCAGAACCCACTCGGCGTGCTGGCCGACCCGACAACCCCGACCGGAGCCCTGGGGACGTGGCGGCTGCGGGTGACGAACTTCAGCACCGCCCAGGCCGGGCAGATCACCAACTGGTCGCTGGTCCTGCCACGGGCGGTCCCGGCGAGCGGGCTCGGGGAGCAGACGGCGGACCGGTTCCAGGCCGGGTTCCGGGTGCTGACGACCGACCCCACCAACGACCTGACCCGGGACGCCTGGACCCCGGTCGGGCCGGCGTCGGCCAACGAGGGGGCGAACGCCGGCCGGGCCAACGCGGTCGTGGCCGACCCGTCCGACCCGAGCGGAAACACGGTGTACGTGGGCGGGGCCAGCGGCGGGGTGTGGAAGACCACCAACTTCCTGACCAGCGACATCGACGGCCCCCAGTGGGTGCCGCTGACCGACTTCGGTGTGACCTCGGGGGTCAACATCCAGTCCATGGCCCTGTTCCCCCGGAACGGCGACCCGAACCAGACGATCGTCTTCGCCCTCACCGGGGACGGTAACAGCCGGAACCTGTCGGACATCACCGAGGCGACCGACCGGGGCCGGGCGGCGGCCGGGGTCGGGCTCCTGCGGTCCACCGACGGCGGCCGGACCTGGGTGCTGCTGGACAGCACCAACAACCGGTCCAGCGACCTGACCCTCCCGCCCGGGTCGGTCGGCAATTTCAGCGACTCGAACCGGAACCACCTGTTCGCTGGGGCCAGCGGGTTCAAGCTGGTGGTCGATCCCACCCTGTCGCCGACAGGCGGGGTGATCGTGTACATGGCCGTACAGGGGAACGCGCAACAGGCCGGGGTGTGGCGGAGCCTCGACGGCGGCCTCACCTGGACCCGGATCCAGCAGGGCCAGGCGACCGACGTGGCGCTCGCCTCCGGCAGCGGGGTGGTCACCGGCTCGGTGACCGCCCCGGCGGTCGGCAACCTGCAGCGGCTGTACGCCGCGTTCGGCCCGGGTAACCCTGGGGACGTGGCGGCTGGGGTGTACACCACGAACTCCGCCCCCACGGCAGGGTCGCTGACCCTGATGGCCGGTAACGGCGCCGGCCAACTGCCGGACCTCCGGAACGTGACCGGCGGGACGGGCGGGACTCCGGTCACCGTCCAGAACAACCCCGCCCCGACGAACATCGGCCGGGTCGTCATCGCGACCCCGGCCCTGACCGGGTCGACGTTCCAGAACTTCAACTACCGGGACTGGACGTACGCCCTGGTGGTCACCCCGAACGGGAGCCTCGGCGGGCTGTACGTGACCAAGGACGCCGGGCTGAACTGGACCCGGGTGGTGATGCCGATCCGCGGGGTGTTCGGGACGAACAACGAGAACCAGCTGGACTACGACCTGTTCGCCAGCCCCTACAACAGCGAGCCGGCGCCGAACTTCACCCAGTCCTCCAATGGCTTCTACGACGTGAGCCTGGCGGTGGACCCGCAGAACCCGAACGTCCTGTACCTGGGCGGGGTCGGGATCGGGACGGGCGGGCGGCTCCTGCCGAACGGGACGAAGGCCCTGCCGAACTTCGTCGGCGACGGGTCGATCGTGGGCGGGACGATCCGGATCGACCTGACCGGGATCAAGGACACCCAGGCCCTCATCAACAACAACAACTCGGACCCCAACGGCGGGACGTTCGGGAACAGCAATTTCCAGAGCGCCGCCAACGGCGGGATCGTCACCACCGGGCTGGACTCCGGCAAGATCGTGCCCGGCAACGACCCCAGCGGGACCCCGCTCGATAGCGACTACTTGAACGTCCGCCGGGACCCGAACAACCCGTTCACGACCAGCTCGACCCTGCTGGTGTCGCAGATCAACGCCCTGGTGAACAACGGGACCGACGCCAGGTGGCGGCCGTTCACCGAGATCCTCGCCGTCGGCACCGTCCGGGACCCGGGAACCACCCTGACCGAGCGGAACGGCCTGTCGAACATCCACGCCATCTTCCCGTTCGTGGACCCGGTGAGCGGGCAGACCCGGCTCATCTACGCCGGGGACCAGGGCGTGTTCACCGGGGTGGACCGGGGCGACGGCCTGCTGACGTACCGCCTCGGGTTCGACCGGCAGGTGGCCGGCACCCGTAACGGCAACCTCCAGCTCACCCAGGTGGTGAGCGGGGCAGTCCAGCCGAGCCAGCTGGCCGCCGACGTGGCCGGGGCCCTGTTCTACGCCATGGCCCAGGACAACGGGTTCCTGGTGTCCGACCCGCGGATCCTGGAGAACGGGAACACCAACTGGCGGGGTCCGGCCGGGGACGGGGCGTGGGTGGAGGTCGATCCGACCGGGTCGGGCCTGTCGATCCAGTACCGGTCCCCGCTCAACTTCGGGCTCGACCTGTACTCCCGGAGCAACCCGCTCCGCGGGCTCCCTCAGGAGTTCCTCCGACTGTTCAACCCGCAGCTGGTGGCCACCACCGGGGAGCCGGCGTTCGGCGGCGGCAGCCCGTCCACCTTCGGCCTGATCCAGGCTGGCGACTTCCCGCCGGCCGGGACGGTCGGCATCAACGGCGGGCAGTGGCTCCCGGGGTCGGCCGCCGGGAACGTCCCGTTCGGGTATGGGGTGCCGTTCGCGATCAACCCGGTCAACCCGCAGGGGCTGGTGATCATGTCGACCGACGGCCGGGTGTTCCGGTCGACCGACGGCGGGGCCAGCTGGAACTTCAGCACCATCGTCGTCAACGGCATCAACACCGGCGGGTCGGTCCTCGACGCGACCGGGCCGGGGGCGCTGGCGTTCGGGGCCGACGACCCGAACAACCCGGCCCAGGCGAACACCTTCATCTACATCGGGTCGGCCGGGACCGGGCAGGCCGGCGGGGTGGTCTACTTCAGCCTCGACGGCGGCTCGAACTGGACGACCACCGCGGCGCTGGACGGCAGCCCGATCCGGCGGATCGTCCCGAACCCGGCCCCGGGCAGCCGGGAGGTGTACGTCGTCACCAACGAGGGGGTGTACTACAAGCAGGACGTCACCGTGCCCGGGGCGTGGACGGACATCACCGGGAACCTGTTCGGTCTCACCCGGGCGGTCTTCGGCAACTCGACCGACCAGGCGTTCATCCTGCCGGACCCGAACGGCCCGCTAGGCTTGACCCGGGTTCTCAACACCCTGGCGGTCGACTGGCGGTATGCCGACCCGACGGTCGACCCGCAGGCCCCCCCGCAGCTGTACGTCGGCGGGGTCGGCGGGGTGTTCAAGTCGGAGGACAACGGAACGACCTGGCGTCTGTACCCGGAGATCTCCCAGGACGGGGCGGTTGCCGAGGGCGGGAACCTGCCGATGGTCGAGGTGACCGACCTCGACCTGTCGATCGGAAACCTGAACCCGGTCAACGGGCGGTACGAGAGCGGCGGGCTGAACCTGCTTCTGGCGTCCACCTACGGCCGCGGCAGCTGGGCCATCCGGCTGAACAACGACGTCCCGACCCGGCTCGCCGACGTCGGCGGCCCGGCCGTGTCCTTCATCATTAACCCGACCCCCAACGGGCCGACCTCCAACCAGCTCGTGGTGCAGTTCAACGGGCCGGTCCTCGAGACCACCGCCCTGGATGTGAACAACTACCAGTTGCTGCCGGTCGACGCGCTGGGGGCCCCGACCGGGAGCGCCATCCCGATCCAGTCGGTCGCCCCGGTCCCGGGGGTGCCTGACCGGTACACGGTGACGTTCCAGAACGTCAGTATCCCGAACACCCTGTTCCGGTTCACGGTCGGGTACAACTCCCCGTCCAGCGGGGTACCCACCATCACCGGGCTCGACGGGGTGCCGATGAACCAGGACGCGGACGCGACCAGCGGGGAGGCGTTCGTCGACCAGTTCGTCACCGTCCTCACCCTGAACGCCCCGGCGGGGGTGAACCAAACACTGTACGTCTCACCGATCTCCCAGCAGGTCGTGGCCGGGACCGCGGGGAGCGTGAGCGTCGAGGTCCGCGACCCGTCCACCGGTGGCGTGATCACCGGGCTGAACGGCACCCTGACCGTTACCTGGGTCGGCCCAGGCCCGGTCACGCTGACCCAGAACGGAAGCCCCGTGTCTGGGAACACGGTGAACGTAGTCAACGGGGTGGCGAGCTTCACCGTGTCCGCGACAACGGCCGGGCCGTACTCGTTCACCGTCTCGTCTGGGACCAATGTGACGGCCGGTCAGACCTCGTTCTCGGTCGCCGTTATCGCAGGCACGGCCAGCCAGGTCACCCTCTCCCCCGCGGTGACGCCCAACGCGGCGGCCGGTACCGGGGTGGCACTGACGATCGGGTTCGAAGACCAGTTCGGCAACGCCACCACCTTCGCCGGGGCCGTCTCGATCCTGTACCAGGGGAATGTGGGGCCGGGCAGCCCGGGCGCGGTGGTCGTCGACCCACAGGTGCCGTCGTCCGCCACGTTCACGGTGTTTCCCACGCAGACCGGCCAGTTGGTGGTGACCGCGGACGCGGGCGTGACCACCACCCCGGGGCAGGCGACCATCAACGTCGTCCCCGGCGCAGTGGCCTCACTGATGGTCAGCGTCAGTCCGTCCCCGGCGACCGCCGGCCTCCCGGCCACGGTGACCCTCCAGGCGTTCGACGCCAACGGGAACGCGGCGACCAACGCGAACGGGCCGGTCACCCTGACCGGAATCCCGGCCGGGTCGGTCGTCTCCCCGAACCCGCCGGCCCTCGTGAACGGGGTCGCGTCGTTCCAGTTGACGATCCCGACCTCCGGGACGTACTCGCTGGCGGCCCAGTTCGGGGCGGTGTCGCAGCCGTTCAACCTGGTGGTGGGGCCCGCCCCACTGCCGCCGACCCCCACCGACCAACTGACCGGGGTGTTCGCCGCGGCCACCGGGGTGGACGGCACCCCGTTCGTCCAGGTGTACCAGGCCAACGGGTCCCTGCTGACCACGCTGCTACCGTTCCCGCCCGGGTACGCCTCGGAGGTGGACGCCGGCAGCCCCGGGTTCACCGGCGGCATCCGCGTGTCGGTCGCCGACGTGACCGGCGACGGGATCGCGGACTACGTGGTCGGCTCCGGCCCCACGATCACCGCGACCGTGCAGGTGATCGACGGGGCGACGAACCGCACGATCCTGACGCTGAGGCCGTTCGCCGACTTCAAGGGCGGCGTGTTCGTCAGCACCGGTGACCTGACCGGCGACGGCATCGCCGACATTGTCATCACCCCGGACCAGGGCGGCGGCCCGCGGGTGACGATCATCGCGGGCAAGACGTTCACCCAGGTGGCGAACTTCTTCGGCATCGACGACGCGAACTTCCGCGGCGGCGCCCGCGCGGCGATGGGCGACGTCAACGGCGACGGGTTCGCCGAGCTGGTGGTGAGCGCCGGGTTCGGCGGCGGGCCGCGCATCTCGATCTACGACGGGGCGGCTCTGGCCCAGGGCACGCGGCTGAACGTGATCGGCGACTTCTTCCTGTTCGAAGAGGCGCTGCGGAACGGGGCGTACGTGGCCGTCGGCGACGTGAACGGGGACGGGTTCGCCGACCTGATCGGCGGGGCCGGCCCCGGCGGCGGCCCGCGGGTGCTCATCCTCGACTCGGTGACGATGCTCCAGCGCGGCCCGGAGGCGGCGCTGTCCGCGCCGCTGTTCAACGGCTTCCTGGGTGACATTAACAACCGCGGCGGCGTCCGGGTGGCGGCCAAGAACCTGAACAACGACCGGCTCACCGACCTCCTGATCGGTGCCGGCGAGGGCGGCGGGTCGCGGGCGGAGGCGTACAGCGGCGACGGGTTCGGCCTGCTCCAGAGCATCGACCTGCTCCCGGGCTACACCGGCGGGGTGTTTGTGGGGTAACCCGGACGCGAACGGTGTGAACGCGAACGCCCGGGAGTACCCCGGGCGTTCGTCATTTCGCTGCAACGAGTCGGCACCCGCTGCTAGCAGCCGCGGGCGTCACTTCCCCGCGGCCGGCTTGATGCGGATGTTGCGGTAGTCCATCTGCCCGCGGTCGGCCTCCAGCCCGATCGGCCCGGTCGGCGGCAGCTTCAGCGCCGCCTCCAGCACCTCGCCGTTGCAGGTGCAGTGCGCGCTCGGGCCCTTCACCACCACGACGACTTCGTTCCAGTCCTGGGCCTTGTACTTCGTCAGGCTCTTGTACGGCCCCGCCACGGGGTAGTCGCGCACCTGGAGTTGCGGCCCGCGCACGAACAGCCCGCTGTCCGCGTTCACCGCGGCGCGGAACTCGACCCTGAGCTCGAAGTCGGTGCCGAACGCCTGCTTCGTCCACAGCTGCTTCAGGCCCTTGCCGGGGTTCACCGTCAGAACGCCGTCCTTCGCCGTATACCGGCCGTCGGAGGCCGCGGTCTTGCCGTCGAACGACTCGAACTTGTCGCCGGCCTTGTAGCCCCAGCCGGTCAGGTCCTTGCAGTTGAACAGAGACACCCAGCCGTCGGCGGGCTGGGCGGCAGGCACCTGCGGGACGACGGCGACTGCGAGGGCGGCGGCGGCGGCCGCGGCGAACGGGCGGATCATGGTCGGCTCCGGGGAAAGGGAGCCGCGATTGTCGCACGCCGCGGCCGGCCGCGGGAGGGAGAATCGGGACGACATTCGCATCGGGCGCATTGTGTGCACGGCTCCCCCCGGGGGGGTCGAGGCACGCATTGAGTCAAAGACACGAATTAGTGATTGATCGATGGCGGGGCGGGTAACAATGCGGAAGGTGCGGCGGGGCGGGTGGTTGCGGCAAGGCTCAGACGCCAGCTTGCTCCATCGCACGCATCACCGAGCTGTACTGCCGGGCCGTTGTGGTGCGGTCCACGACGCCGAGGGCGTGGACGACGCCGGGCAGGAAGAACAGGCAGGTGAGGGCGAGGTTGGCGACGAGCTCGGAGCGGGCGCCGGCGACGAGGACGGCGGCGGGGGGGCAAACGAAGGCGAGTACGGAACGCATGAGATACTCCTCCGGGCAGCACGCGGCGGCTACCTGAAAGACACTGTAACGCGGGGTTCGTTAACGGGTGCTGATAGAAGTTGTGACAAAGCGGTGACAGTCGCGGCGGGCCGCGGGGCGGTTCGGCGTCGTCCGGCGGGGGGGTTGTGCGTACAATGGCGGAGCGACCCGTCGGGCGACACTGCCGTCGCCCGCCCGTGGGCGGGAGAGCCATGAAGATTACGATGTACCACCGGACGTTCCCGGTGAAGGACGCCCCGGTGGCGGTGTCGCTGGTGCCGTACGCGGCGTCGCAGAAGCACACGTACACCGCCAACGGCAAGATTTACGACGCGGTGCTCAAGGAAATCCAGGTGGTCGTCCCCGACGACGCCAAGCTCGACGTGATGAAGAACCTGCTGTGCTGGGCCGGCGAGAAGGGGCCGATGAAGTCGACGGCCCGCGAGGTGTACGACTTCGCCACCGCCGGCACGTCGGGGTTCAAGCTCGCGTAGTTTTCAGCCGACGAGTGGCGCGGCGTCAGCCCGCCGGTGCGGCCCCAAAAGCACTTGGGGTTGCACCGGCGGGCTGACGCCGCGCCACTCCCCGAATCACCCGGGTAGCTTCAGCCCCTTCGCCAGCGCGATGGTCAGGGCGTCGGTCACGGGTTGCCTTCCGGGCGTGCTACCCAGACGCGGCGGGCAGCGACCAGGCGGGCGCAAACGGCGGCGGTCAGCAGCAGGAACGCGGCCGTGTGCGTGCCGTACACCAGCGCCAGGTCGGCCGCGTCCTCGGTCAGCATCCCGGGCACCGTCGTCAGCAGCGCCACCGCCGCCAGCACGCCGGTCAGCCACCGGCGCACGCCGGCCGACGTGTCCGGCGCGAACAGCCAGGCCGTCAGCACCGCGAACGGCAGCAGCAGCGTGACCGCGTGGTGCTTCCAGGTGCGCTCGCTGAACAACAGCATGCCGATCACCATCAGCGCGCACTCGGCCGCGACCCACGGCCCGCCGCGGGCCGCCCGCGGGGCGCGGCACAGTAGCACCACCACGACGCCGAACGCGACCACGCAGCCCTGCACGACGCGGCGCGCGACGGGGGTGCCGATGTCGGCGACGTTGTGGAACGCGACCCCGGTCGGGATGTTGTCCGGGTACTCGACGAACGACGGGCTGTGCGTCAGCAGCCGGTACACGACGCCGGGGATCGACTGGTTCGGGTGCTCGCTCGTGACGCGGTTCTCGACCAGCGCCGGCCGCACCATCAGCTTGTACCAGTCGGCCAGCAGTTCGGCGTTGCGCTCGAAGCCGAACACGGCGCCGGGCACGATCGCCAGCCACAGCACGAGCCCGGCGGCGGTCGCGGCGAGGGCGCGCCAGCGACGCTTCCAGCCGAAGTACGCCACGAAGATGAGCGGCGTCACTTTGCAGGCGATGGCCAGCGCCAGCACCACGCCGGCGCCCACGTCGCGGCCGCGGCGGTGCAGTTCCAGCGTCGCGGCGACGAGGAACAGGATGAAGATGTTGACGTTGTTGTGCGACAGGTCGCCGAGCAGCGGCGGCAGCGCGAGGACAACCGCGAGCGCGTGTGCGGCGGAAAGGCCCGGGGCGGTCGTTCCCGGGGGTTGAACCAACCGAAAGACCCACACCGCGGCCAGTACCGCCATCGCCACCTTGGTGTAGAACCACGCGAGCGCCCCGGCGAGCGGCGGCAGGTCGGCGAACGGCTTGAGCACGACCGCCATCACCGGCGGGTTCGGGTACTCGTGGACGCCGACGTACACGTTGCCGCCGGCGAACACCTCGTGGATCATCGCCCGCCAGCGGAGGAAGGCGCTGCGCGTCTGCTGGCCGTTGTCGGCGGGCCTGGCGGCTTTCGCGGCGTACTTCAGGCTCATGCCGACGACCAGCAGCGCCAGCGCGGCGACGAACGCGAGCCGGAGCCGGGCGGCGGGGGCGGTCGGGGGGCGGAGCGCGAACAGGGGCATGGGGCGCGTCCTTGCGGGGGCCGCGGACTGTAACCTGTGCGCGAAGTCCGGGGGAAGTGCGCTTCTAACTGCCGAGCCGCTTGCGGCTTAGCGCGGGGCAGCGCTAAGCCGCAAGCGGCAAAACCCATCACCCCATCGGCAGGTGGCCCTGCCCCACCGGCACGTCCGGCGGCGCCGTCGGCTTGCTGCCGTGGACGAGCGTGACCAGGTCCGGCGCCCCGACCGGGTGCGGCAGCGCGAACAACTCGCCGTAGCGGAATCCGCACCGCGCCCCGTGGTAGCCGTTGGCCGAGCCGATCATGTGCTTCACCCGCTCGAACCGCTCCGCGTCGAACTGCGACTCGTACGCGCGGATCGACTCCAACTTCGCGTCGAACGTGTCCGAGATGTCCACGACGAACGTGCTGTGCCAGCTCCGCTGCTCGGCGTCGAACGGGAACGGGCAGTACACCAGGTGCGGCACCCGGTACGGCTTCGTGCCGTCGAACCGCTCGTCCCACTTCGTGAGCTGCGAGTAGAACCGCGCCGCCTCGCCGAGGAGGTGGCCCTGGTGGTGGTCCGGCGACGCGGCCGGGGTGCGGCCGGCCCCGACGATGAGGATGCCGGGCCGGTACGTGCGGAACACCGTCGCCAGCTTGAAGCGGTTCTCCGGCGAGTCCATCAGCACGCGGTTCGGCAGTTCGACGTTGATCCGCAACGGGCTCCCGAGCGCGACGCGGGCCGCCTCCGCTTCCTTCTTGCGCGTGTCGAGGCTGCCGCGCGGGGTGGGTTCGCCGCTGGTCAGGTCGGCCATGCCGACCTTGTAGCCCTGCTTCACCAGCTTGGCGATGGTGCCGCCGCAGAGGATTTCGAGGTCGTCGGGGTGCGGGGCGACGGCCAGCACGTCGAGCCGGTCGGGAAGCGCGTCGGGCATCGGGAACACTCCTCAGAACAGAAGCAGGATGGCCACAAAAAGGCACGAAACGACACAAAAAGGAACACCGATCAAAGACAGAATTCAAGACGTCTGCTGTCTTACTTTTGTGTCTTTTCGTGCCTTTTTGTGGCCATCCTGCTTTCCGCAAGTTCTACCGCCGCACCTGGCGGAGGTTCGGCATCTCGTCGGCGAACGCCTCCGCGGCCTTCGCCGTCACCCGCGTGCCGGCCGCGGTCATGTCGCGGAGGCCCTCCAGCGTCTTCAACTCCATCAGCCCCGCGTCCGTCAGGCCGGTCTTCGTCAGGTACAGGTTTTCCAGCCGCACCAGCGTCCGCACGTGGGCCATCGCCTTGTCCGTCAGCCGCGGGTTGTCCGACAGGTCGAGCGTCTCCAACCGCGTCAACTTCTCCAACTCGGCGGCGCCCTTGTCGGTGATCTGCGCCTCCGGCATGATCAGCACCCGCAGCTGCGACAGCGTGGCGATCTCGACCAGCTCCTTGTCGGTCACGCCGGACCGGTTCAGCTTCAGCCGCCGCAGGTTCGGCAGCGCCTTCAGCGCGGCGAAGCCCTTCGAGGTACACGCGGTGGCGTCGAGAATCTGAATCTCGCCGACCTCCTTGTGCTTCGCCAGTGTGATCAACGCGCCGTCGCCGGCGGCGAGGAACTTGACCGACACCCGCGAGCCGACCGGGAGCGTGGGGTCGAGTCCGGCCGAAGCCTTCGCCAGCATCGCGGACTTCAGCGCCGCCTGTTCGCCGGGCGTGGCCGGGGGTTGCGCGGAGCCGGTGGTAGCAAAAAGCAGCACGGCGAGCGGCGGCAGAGCACGGCGCATGGTGCGAATCCCTGGTGGGCCGGACCCCCGGATTGTAGGTCGCGGCAGCACCCGCCGGCCGCGTTTCGGCCCGTGGCACAATTCCCCCCGCCGGTTCCGTCCCCGCGCGAACGTTCAACTCGCGCCGTCGGAATTCTCGGCATCTTCGGCCCGACCGGTTGCACCGGCGCGGATTGTAAACTTCGTTTGGTTAACGGCCGGTCGGCCTGGACGCACGGCGTTCGGGCACGGCAACACCGGCCGGCAACGGACCACGCCCCATGACCCCCACCCGCCGGCTCGTCCTCGCCGCCAGCGACCCGCGCCTCGCCCAGACGGTGCAGGCCCACCTCGGCCGCACCCTCGCCCTGGCGGTACCGGTCGTCCGCTTCGTGGACGTGCCGCACCTGCTCGCGCCGGACACCGACGGCGACCTGCTCCTCGTCGCGTCCGACCCCGCCGACGCCGGCCCGATCGAGACCGTCGTCCGCGAGGCGAAGGTGCAGCAGTCGCCGGCCGGCCTCGGCATCCTCGAGTCGGAGGCGGTTGCGGGGCGGCGGGCGTTCGACCACCTCGCCCCGTACCTCGCCGGCAGGTGGGGCTGGCCGCACCACGTCCGCGAGGTGACCACGTGGGCGCGGCAGGCGCAGGCGCCCGGCGGCGTCCCGTTCGCCGACCCGGCTACCGAAACGACCGCCGAGGCGATCCGCCGCAAGCTCGTCAACCACACGCCGTCGCTGACCGCGCTCGTGGACCAGCTCTGCATCGCCGCGGAGCACGACGTGACGGTCCTGATCGAGGGCGAGACCGGCACCGGCAAGACGTTCCTGGCGCGGCTCATTCACGACGGCTCGCCGCGGCGCGGCAGCCGGTTCCTCGTGGTGGCGTGCGGCACCCTGAGCGGCCACCTGATCGCCAGCGAGTTCTTCGGCCACGCCCGCGGCTCGTTCACCGGCGCCGACGGCGCGAAGGTCGGCAAGTTCGCCGCGGCCGGCGACGGCTCGCTGCTGCTGGACGAGATCGACACGCTCGGCCTCGACCACCAGGCGAACCTCCTGCGGGTCATCGAGACCGGCGAGTTCGAGCCGGTCGGCAGCAACGAGACGCAGATCAGCCGGGCGCGCGTGATCGCGGCGACGAACTGGAACCTGTCCGACGCCGTGGAGCGCGGTAGCTTCCGCCGCGACCTGTACTACCGCCTCCAGGTGCTGAGCTTTCACCTGCCGCCGCTGCGGCACCGGCCGGAGGACGTCGGGCCGCTGGTCCGCGGCATGGTGGCCCGGTACGGCACGAAGTTCGGCAAGCGGCTGTTCGGCGTGTGCCCCGAGGCGATGCGGGCGCTGGAGAGCTACCCCTGGCCGGGGAACATTCGGCAGCTCGAAAACGTCCTCCAGCAGGCGGTGCTGACGAGCAGCGGCAACGAGTTGAAGCTGCACCACCTGTCGCCGCTGGTCCACACCCGCAGCGACGTCACGACGCCGCCGCCGGGCGCGACGGCGAACTACGGCGGCACGCTGAAGCAGAGCCGCGAGTCGACGGAGCGGGTGAACATCCTGCGGGCGCTGGAGAAGGCCGGGCAGAGCCGCACGCGCGCCGCCCAGCTGCTCGGGGTGAGCCGCGTCACGCTCTACAAGAAGATGAAGAAGTACGGCCTGTTCACGCGGCCGGAGCCCGTACCGGGGTTCGAGCCGTTCCTGCCGCGCGTGGTGGGTTGATCTTTCGCCGCGGAACTGCACCGGGTTAGACTCCGCCGCGCCCACACGCGGATGGAGCCACGTCATGTGCGGGATCGTCGGGTTCACCGGCACGCGGGAGGCGTCGCCGGTGCTGCTGGAAGGGTTGCGCCGCCTCGAGTACCGCGGCTACGACAGCGCCGGCCTCGTCACCGGCACCGGGGCCGACTTCCACCTGCGGAAGAAGGCCGGCCGGCTCGCCGAGTTGGCCCGCGAAGTGATCGCCCGGCCGGCGCCCGGGTGCTACGGCATCAGCCACACCCGCTGGGCCACGCACGGCGGCGCGACCGACCGCAACGCCCACCCGCACCTCAGTACCGACCACGACATCGCCGTCGTCCACAACGGCGTCATCGAGAACTACGCCGCCCTCAAGCAGCAGCTCGTCGCCGACGGCGTCGCGTTCCGCAGCGACACCGACACCGAAGTGCTGGCCCACCTCATCGCCCGCTGCTACGACGGCGACCTGCTCCAGGCCGTGCTGCAAGCGACGGCGATGGTGAAGGGCACGTACGGCCTCGCGGTGATGAGCCGCGCCGAACCCGGCGTCATCGTCGGCGCCCGGCTCGGCAGCCCGCTCGTCGTCGGCATCGGCGCCGACGGCCACTACCTCGCCTCGGACGCGTCGGCGCTGGCGGGCTTCGCAGAAAAAGTGGTTCACCTCGGCGACCGGCAGGTCGTGCAGCTCGACGAGACGGGGTACGTCGTCCGCACCCGCGACTTCGACGCGGTGGACATGCCGGCGCTCGACATCGCCGGCTTCCTCGGCGACGGCGACGCCGAGCTGGGCGACTTCCCGCACTACATGCTGAAGGAGATTTACGAGCAGCCGGAGGCGCTGGAGAACGCCATGCGCGGCCGGCTCGACGTGGGCGACGCGACGGCCCACTTCGGCGGCCTGAACCTGTCGGCGCAGCAGCTGCGGCAGATCGACCGCGTCATCTTCACCGCCTGCGGCACGAGCTACCACGCGGGAATGGTCGGCGAGTACCTGTTCGAGGAGCTCGCGCGGGTGCCGGCCGAGGTGGAGTACGCCAGCGAGTTCCGCTACCGCAACCCGCCGATCGACCGGAACACGCTGATCTTCGCCATCACCCAGAGCGGCGAGACGGCCGACACCCTGGCCGCGCTCCGCGAGAGCAAGCGGATGGGGCACACCACGCTGGCCATCTGCAACGTGGTCGGCAGCAGCATCGCCCGCGAGGCGGACGGCGGCGTGTACCTGCACGCCGGCCCCGAGGTGGGCGTGGCGAGCACGAAGGCGTTCACCACGCAGTGCGCCGTGCTGGCGATGCTGGCCCTGTACCTCGGCCGCAGCCGGCACCTGTCGGCGGCGCAGGGCGAGAAGATCATCGCGGACCTGCAAGCGCTTCCCGACGTGCTGCGCGAGACGCTGCGGTGCCACGACCGGGTGAAGGCCATCGCCGCGAAGTACGCCGACGCGCGGAACGTGCTGTACCTCGGCCGGCAGTACCTGTACCCGGGCGCCCTCGAAGGGGCGCTGAAGCTGAAGGAGATCAGCTACATCCACGCCGAGGGTTACCCGGCGGCGGAGATGAAGCACGGGCCGATCGCGCTGGTGGACGAGCAGACGCCGAGCGTGTTCCTGGTGCCGCGGGGGGCGGTGTTCGACAAGGTGATGTCGAACATGCAGGAGATCAAGGCCCGCGGCGGCCCGGTGATCGCGGTGGCGAGCCACGGCGACCGCGAGGTGGCCGCCGTCGCCGACGACGTGATTCCCGTCCCGGACGTGCCCGAGTACTTGCAGCCGATCGTGACGGCGATCCCGCTGCAGTTGCTGGCCTACGAGATCGCGCTGCTGTGCGGCTGCGACGTGGACAAGCCGCGGAACCTGGCCAAGAGCGTGACGGTGGAGTGACGGCGGGACCGGAGGTTGGCCACATAAAGGCACGAAAAGACACAAAAAGGAAGACCGAGCCAAGAACCGGACTGTTCTTTGCCTTGATCCCTTTTTGTGTCTTTTCGTGCCTCTTTGTGGCGATACTGCTTGGCTTTGGTTCTGTATCCCACTCTACATGCTTCCCGACTGGCAGCTTCCCGCCGGCGTCGATCGCGGTTTGTGGGACTACCTCCGCGCCGCCGACATGGTCGCCGGGTACGACGCCCAAATGGCCGCGTCGCCGCTTGCCCGCGCGGATGTCGCGTTCTGCGAACGAGCCTTCCCGACGCCCGGCCGGCTCATCGACCTGGGCTGCGGCACCGGCCGGCTGTGCGTCCACTTCGCGGCGAAGGGGTACGCCTGCGTCGGCGTCGACCTGTCGGAGCCGATGCTGGCGCAGGCCCGTGCGAATGCCGCGGCGGCCGGGGTGAGCGTCGAGTGGAAGGCCGCGAATCTCGTCGAGCTCGGCGAGCTGTCCGGTGGGTCGTTCGACTACGCGGCGTGTCTGTTCAGCACACTCGGCATGGTCCGCGGCGCGGAGAACCGCGCAAAGGTGGTCGCCAACGCCTTTCGGCTGCTGAAGCCGGGCGGGCAGTTCGTGCTGCACGTCCACAACCGCTACTTCCGCGGGCTGGGTAGCGGTGTCGTGTGGCGGCAGCGCTGGCGCACGCTGCTGGGCCGCGCCGACGCCGGCGACGTGACGATGCCGCAGGCCTACGGCGGGGCGCCGCTGACGCTCCACCACTTCACCCGCCGCGGCGCCGTGCGACTGCTGGAAGCGGCGGGCTTTCGGGTGGTCGAGGTGGCGGCGGTTGGCGTGGACGGCGCGCCGGCGCGGGGCGCGTATGGGTATCTCATGCTGGCCGAGCGGGGCCGCGTCAGCGCCCCGTGCGACGGCGCTGTGAACCACGTTTGACGTGATCGAATCGCGTCGGCACGGGGGGGCGCTCAAGCGACCCCGCTCAACTCGGCTTCACGACAAACCGACTCCCCACCACCGCCGCGACGAGCAGCCCGCCCGACAGATAGAACGCGCCGTCGAGCGTGCCGGTGGCGTCCTTGATGAACCCGGCGATCTGCGGGACGAAGAACGCGATCCCCCAGCCGAGGAACACCAGCCCGTAGTTCAGGCCCAGGTTCTTCGCGCCGAAGAAGTCGGCCGTCCACGCCGGCATCAGGGCCAGCGTCCCGCCGTACTGCCAGTACACCACGCCGACCATGAGGAACAGCAACCACACGTTCTCGGCGGCGATCACGGCCGGCAGCGCGAAAAGGCACCCCGCGGCAGCCAGGCCGTTCAGGCCGAAGGCGTTCACCCGACCGACGCGGTCCGAGTAGGTGCCGGTGCCAACCCGGCCGCTCGCGTTCACGATGCCGCCGTAGGCCGCCAGCAGCCAGGCGTTCGCGGCGAAGAAGGCGATGCCGCTCGCCGTCTTGTTCAGGATCGGGGCCGCGTTGGCGATCACCAACAGCCCCGCCTGCGCCGACCCGACGAACAGGGCGACCAGCGCCGGGAACTGCCACGTCCGCACCACCTGCGACGCCGGCACGTCCGCGATCGCGGGCTTCGCAGCGGCCGCGCTGCCGACGGCCGCGCCCGGCGGCACGTAGTCACTCGGCGGCATCTTCAGGAACTGCGCGGCGAGAACGATGACGGTGGCGAACAGGACGCCGAGGGCGACGAAGCTGGTGGTCAGCCCGCCTTCGGCGATTAACTGCTTTGCCAGCGGGGCGATGTACACCGCGGCCCCGCCGTAGCCGCCGACGACGAGCCCGACGATCAGCCCGCGACGGTGCGGCCCGAACCAGCGCACGGCCGCCGGCGTTGCCGCCGCGTACCCGAGCCCCATGCCGATGCCCCCCAACAGCCCGAATCCGACGACCAGGCCGAGGTAGCTCTTCATCACGCCGGCGACGACGCACCCGAGGCCGAGGCAGAGCCCGGCGAGGGTGGCGCCGGCGCGCGGGCCGTAGCGGTCCTGGAGCCGTCCGCCGGGGATCATGAACAGGGCGAACGTGAACCCGCAGATGGCGTAGGCCCACGTCGCCTCGGCGTCCGACAGGTAGTGCCAGCCGGCGTTCGCGCCGGTCATCGGGTCGCCGGGCGAGCTTCCCTTCGGGGCGAGGAGCGCGCCCTTCCAGACGCTCCACGCGTAGAGGATGCCGAGGCACAGGTTCACCGCCACGCCGGCCCCGGTGACCACCCACGCCCGGCCCGGCACCCGCCCCGGCTGTCCCATCGCGTACTCCTGGGAGAAGGGGACACGATACCACACCGCGGCCCGAGCGGATACACTTCGCTCACCTCCCGGAGGCCCGCCGCATGCGCCCGCTCGTCCTCTCGCTGCTCGTCCTCCCCGCCGCGTTCGCGCAAGACGCCGACCCGATCTTCGAACCCGGCGCGAAGCTCACCGTCCTCGCCGCGAAGGACTCGGCCGGCGAAGGCCCGGCGTGGGACCCCGAACTCGGCGTCCTCACCAGCGGACACGCCGGCGTACACCGCTTCTCGCCCGACGGCACCTCGTCGGTCTGGCGCGAGAAGGCCGGCACCAACGGCCTCCTGTTCGACCGCCAGGGCCGGCTCATCGCCTGCGAGCCGGTGGCGCGCCGCGTCACCCGCACCGACCGCGACGGCAAGGTGACCGTGCTCACCGACTCGTTCGGCGGCAAGAAGTACAACCAGCCGAACGACCTGACCGTGGACTCGAAGGGCCGCGTCTACTTCTCCGACCCGCGCTACGGCCCGCGCGACGACATGCAACAGCGCGATGCCGCCGGCAACACCATCGAGGGCGTCTACCGCATCGACCCGGACGGCCGCGTTCACCGCGTGATCGGCCGCGAAGTCGAACGCGCCAACGGCGTGCTCGTGTCGGCGGACGACAAGTTCCTGTTCGTGGCGGACAACAACAACGGCGTCGGCGGCGCCCGCAAGCTGTGGCGGTTCGACCTGAAGCCGGACGGCACGGTCGGCGACAAGAAGCTGCTGTACGACTGGGGCACCGGCCGCGGCCCGGACGGCGTGAAGCAAGACGCGAAGGGTCGGCTGTACGTCGCCGGCGGGCTGAACAAGCCGAACCCGCCCGCCGAGCCCGCCGCCGACGTGAAGGGCGGCATCTACGTCATCGACCCCGCCGACGGGAAGAAGCTGGCGTTCCTTCCGGTGCCGACGGACGAGGTGACGAACTGCGCCTTCGGCGGCGCCGACCGGCGGACGCTGTACGTGACCGGTGGCGGCGTGTTGTACTCGACCCGCACCACGACGCCGGGCCGCGTGCTATGGCCGGTGCGGTAACGGCCCCGATTTCCACCCGCCCACGGATCGGGTACACTACCCGCCCACCCCCCGCGCCTCCCGGGAAACCTCCCCATGACCCGTTGGCTCGCCGCCGCCCTCCTGCTGATCGCCGCCGGCCCCGCCGCCGCGCAGCTGCCGCCCGACAAAACCCTCGCCTCCATGAAGGTTGCCGACGGCCTCCAGGTCGAGCTGTTCGCCCACGAACCGATGGTCATCAACCCGACCAACCTCGACGTGGACCACAAGGGCCGCGTCTGGGTCGCCGAGGCCGTGAACTACCGCCGCAAGGGGTTCGGCCGCCCGATGCTCCGCAACGAGGGCGACCGCATCCAGGTGCTCATCGACGAGACGGGCGCCGGCAAGGCCACGAAAGCCGTCACGTTCTACCAGGGGCAGGAACTGTACGGGCCGCTCAGCGTCACGGTCATCCCGCAGGCCGACGGCAAGGTGTTGCGGGTGCTCGTCTGCCAGTCGCCGGACATCCTCGAATTCTGGGACAAGGACGGCGACCTGAAGGCCGACGGCCCGCCGACGAAGTTCCTCACCGGCTTCCGCGGCTTCGACCACGACCACGGCGTCCACGGCCTCACCGTCGGCCCGGACGGCAAGCTGTACTTCACCGTCGGCGACAGCGGCGTGGGCGGGTTGCAGTCGAAGGACGGCAAGGGGCGCAAGTGGGAGTCGAACACCACCGACTGCCGCGCCGGTACCGTGTGGCGGTGCGACCAGGACGGCACCAACCTCGAACTCGTGGCCCACAACTTCCGCAACAACTACGAGGCCTGCGTCGACTCGTTCGGCGAGGTGTGGCTGAGCGACAACGACGACGACGGCAACCAGCAGACGCGCATCTGCTACGTGATGCCCGGCGGCAACTACGGCTACAACCCGCGCGGCCCCGGCCAGACGCACTGGCACGAGGAGCAGCCGGGGATCGTCCACAAGGCGATGCGGACGGGGTTCGGCAGCCCGACCGGGATCACGTTCTACGAGGGCTCGCTGCTGCCGGAGAAGTACCGCGGCCACCTGCTCCACTGCGACGCCGGGCCGCGCGAGGTGCGGGCGTTCTTCCGCAAGCCGAAGGGCACCGGCTACGAGCTGGACAAGGAGGTGATCCTGACCAGTTCCGACACCTGGTTCCGCCCGAGCGGCGTGCGGGTGGCGCCGGACGGCAGCGTGTTCGTGTGCGACTGGTACGACCCCGGCGTCGGCGGCCACGGCATGGGCGACTGGAAGATGGGCCGCGTCTTCCGCATCTACCCGTCCGGCCACGACGGCTACAAGGTGCCGGAGGTGAAGCTCGACACGAAGGAGGGCGTGCTGGCGGCGCTCGGCTCGCCCAACCAGGCAACGCGCACAGCGGTGCTTACGAAGCTAGAATCCATGCCACCCGCTGCCGCGGTTGGACAGGTAGTGGATGGACTAACACGCTCGTCAACGATCTCTCAGGCCCGGGCGTTCTTTACATTGGATCAACTAACCGCTCGCCGACGAGACGGCCAGCAAGCCAATCTGCCAGCCGGGGCAGAGGCCAAGCTGGTAGACTTTCTCCGATTTAAGGCAGAAGACCGCCAATTCGGAACGGCCATGGCCCGCACCCAAGCCATGGACAAGTATCCCCTCGGCTTCGGGTCCGGCGAGGAGCAAGATTGGACGAAGTGGGTCGAAACACGTGACCCCGCTATGGTCCGGGAATTCCTGGTCACACTGCGGTTGGTTCCGACCCAATACGCGAAGAAGTATGTGCCGCTCGCTGCCAAGAGGTACGACGGCCAGGATCACTTCTACCGGGCCGCGCTGAACATCGCCTGCGGCACCGACCCGGCCCGGCGCGACGCCATCCTCGCCGACTTCGACAAGCACTTCCCGACGTGGGACGACAAGGTCGCCGACCTGGTATGGGAGCTGCGGCCGAAGTCGGTCCTGCCGCGGCTGCCGGCGCTCCTCACCGACGCCAAGCTCACCGCCGCCCAGAAGGCGCGCGTCGTGGACATCCTCGCCGTCAGCGACGACCCGAAGGCTGGCGCCGCCATGCTGTCCGTCCTCCGGGGCGACGCCGCCCCCGAGGTGAAGGCGCGGGCGCTCGACCAACTCCGGCTGTTCCTGCCGACGAAGTGGAACGGCCTCCGCACCAGCCCCGACCTCACCGCCGCCATCGACGGGTTGCTGAACACCCCCGCCACGCGGCTCACCGGCCTCCAGCTGATCGCCGCCGCGGGCAACACCAGCCGCGCCCCGGTCGTGACCGCGATTGCCGACGACAAGGCCGCCGCCGCGGAGGTCCGCACCGAGGCCGTACGCACGCTCGGCAAGCTGAAGTCGGCCGCGTCCGTGGACGCGCTGGCGGCGCTGGCGAAGGCCGGCCCGCCGGTCGGCACCGAAGCCGTGAACGCCCTCGGCGGGCTCGTCGGCACGAGCCCCAAGCTCGACGACACCGCCACCAAGGCGCTGACGGCGCTGCAAGGGCTGGTCGAGAGCAAGGACGCCCAGCGGGCGGCGCTCGGGGCGCTCGCCGGCACTCGCGCCGGCACCGTCTGGCTGCTCGACCAGCACGCCGCGAAGAAGCTGCCGGCGCCTCTCGTGGCTGAGGCCGGGCAGCTGCTCCGCAACAGCCCGTTCCAGGGCGAGCGGAACCGCGCGATGGTGCTGTTCCCCGCCCCCGGTCGGCTCGACCTGAAGAACCTGCCGCCGATGGCCACGCTTGTTGCCCGCACCGGCGACGCCGCCCGCGGCAAGGCGGTGTGGGACGCCTCGCTCACTGGCGCGGCGCAGTGCGCCAAGTGCCACACCGTCCGCGGCGTCGGCGGGCAGGTCGGGCCGGACCTGTCGATGATCGGCAAGAAGGCGAGCCGCGAGAACCTGTTCGACTCGATCCTCGACCCGTCGAAGGCCATCGCCGACCAGCACACGTCGTACACCCTCACCACCGCGGCCGGGCTGACCGTGACCGGGCTGCTGGTGAACGACACCCCGCAGGCGGTCACCCTCCGCGACGCCAACGGCAAGGACACGTCGATCCCGAAGGCGGACATCGACGGCGAGGTGCGGAAGTCGAAGGTGTCGCTGATGCCGCAGGACGTGGTGGCGGCGCTGAGCGCCGACGAGCTGGTGGACCTCGTCACCTACATGCAGACGCTCCAGACCGCGGCGTACACGCCGGAGGCGTTCCGCGTCGCGGGGCCGTTCCCGGCCGCGACGATGACCGAGGCGCTGGCGAAGGAACACGGCCCCGAGAAGGCGGCGTTCGACCCGGCGGCGAAGTTCGGCGCCGTGGCGTGGCGCACGATCCGGCCCGACACGAAGGGCTACGTCGATCTCGCGGGGCTGCACGGCATCGCGGGGAAGCAGTCGGCGAGCTACCTGGTCGCCGAGATCGACTCGCCCGACGAGCAGAACGCGCAGGTGCTGCTGGGCATCGACGACAGCGCGGTCCTGTGGCTGAACGGCCGCGAGGTGTTCCGCCACGCGGACATGCGTGCCGCGGCGCCGGGCCAGCACACGGTAGCGGTGCGGCTGACGAAGGGGAAGAACACCGTGCTGCTGAAGGTGGCCAACGGCGACAATCCGCACGGGGCATACTTCACGCTGTTGAGCGGGACCGAGGTGCGTGCCGCGAGATAAACCAAGACTGAATGGCCGCAAAAAGGCACAAAAGACACAAAAGGGAAGACCGAGCCGGGACAGAACTCTGGTTTTGATCGGTCTTCCGTTTTGTGTCTTTTGTGCCTTTTTGCGGCCAATCCTCTTCCGGAGTACCCCCATGCCCCGCGTTTCCCGCCGCGCGTTCGCCGCGAGCGCAGCCGCGCTCCCCGCCGCCAGCTACGCGCAAATCCCCGGCGCCAACGACCGCGTGCGGCTCGGCTGCATCGGCGTCGGCAACCGCGGCGACCAGCTCCTCGACGCCTTCCTCACCCACGCGGACCAGCAGGTCGTCGCCGTCGCCGACGTGAACGCGCCGTACCTCCCCGCCGCGGCCGCGAAGGTGGCGAAGGCGAGCGGCTCCAGCCCCGACACGGTGAAGGAGTACCGCCGCGTCCTCGACCGCCGCGACGTGGACGCGGTTGTGATCGCCACGCCCGACCACTGGCACGCGCTGCAGTTCGTGGACGCCTGCCACGCCGGCAAGCACGTCTACTGCGAGAAGCCGCTGAGCCTCACGATCTCGGAAGGCCGCCGCATGGCCGACGTGGCCCGGCAGACGCGCCGCGTCACGCAGGTCGGCCTGCACCGACGTAGCTCGCCGCTCGTCGCCGAGGCGGTGAAGCTCATCCGCGACGGCGCCATCGGCAAGGTGACGGTGGCAAAGTGCTACCACCACCGGAACGAGACGCCGATGGGCATCGGCGCCCCCGCCGACGGGGAGCCGCCCGCCGGCCTCGACTACGAGCTGTGGCTCGGGCCGGCGCCGAAGGTGCCGTTCAACCGGAACAAGGTGCTGTACAAGTTCCGCTGGTTCTGGGACTACAGCGGCGGCCAGCTCACGAACTTCGGAACGCACTACCTCGACGTCATCCAGTGGGCGCTCAACCAGGAGGCGCCGAAGGCGGTGGCGTGCCTGGGCGGCCGGTTCGGGACGGAGGACAACCGCCAGATCCCCGACACGCTCGAGGCGGTGTGGCAGTACGACGGCTGCCTGGTGACGTTCAGCCAGTTCAACTGCAACGCCGCGGCGGGGAACGTGAAGTCGGGCACGATCGAGTTCCGCGGCACCCAGGGCACGCTCGTCCTCAACGACGCGGCGACGGTGCTGGAGATCCTCCCCGAGAACGTCCGCGTGGAGGAGTTGCCGGCGCTGAGCCCGCTGGAGCGCGAGGCGAACGCGAAGCAGGGCCGGGCCGTGCGTCAGGCGCGGATGCCGGACGTCCGCAGGGCTGCCGGCGACCCGACGCCGCTCCACGCCCGCAGCTTCCTCGACGGCGTGAAGACCGGCTCGGCGACGACGTGCCCGGCGGAGGTCGGCCACCGCTCGACGACGGCGACGCTCCTGGCCCGGGTGGCGCTCATGCAGGGGAAGACGCTGCAGTGGGACGCGAAGGCCGAGCGGATCACGAACGACGCCGACAGCAACCGGCTGCTGGGCTACGAGTACCGGGCGCCGTACAAGCTGGGGTGACCGTCCCGGTCACCCGGCCCCGGCGGCGCGGTCGGGTGACCAACCGGCGCACGCGCACGCGGCCAGCGCCTGACCCAACTCGGCGGCCGACCCGTGCCGCTCGGCCGGGGGCTTCGCCAGGCACCGGGCCACCACCGCGGCGAGGTCGGCTGGCACGTCCGCGCGCACGTCCGCCAGGGGCGGCGCGGGCTCCGCGCGGTGCGCGGCCAGGAGCTGGCCGAGCCCCTTCGCCTGGAAGGGCGGCCGCCCGGCGAGCGCGAAGAACGCCACCGCCCCCAGGCTGTACACGTCGCTGCGGGCGTCCACGTCGGCCTCGCCGGCCGCCTGTTCCGGACTCATGTACGCCGGCGTCCCCATGACCGTGCCCGCCCGCGTGAGCCGGGCGTCCGGGTCGGCCGAGAGGTCCTGCACCAGCCCGAAGTCGAGCAACTTCGCCACGTCTCGCTCCCCGCCGAGGGCGGCGACGATGACGTTCCCGGGCTTGAGGTCGCGGTGGACGAGCCCGGCCGCGTGCGCCTCGGCCAGTGCCCCGCACAGCTGCCGCAGGAGGTACACGGCCCGCCCCGGGGGGAGGGGGCCGGCGTCGCGGACGAGCGCCTCCAGGGTCGGGCCGTCGAGGTACTCCATGACGAGGTAGAAGCTGCCGTCGTCGGCCCGGCCGTAGTCGTAGACGCGGACCGTGTTGGCGTGCGACAGCCCGGTGACGGCCCGGACCTCCCGCTCGAACCGGGCGGCGGCGGCCGGGTGGGCGGCGGCCTCGGGGCGGACGAACTTGACGGCGCACGGCCGCTTGAGCAGCGCGTGCTCGGCCAGCCACACCTCGCCCATGCCGCCCTCGCCGAGCTTCCGCTTGAGGGCGTACTGGCCGACCCGCTCGGCCCGCCGCTCGGCCTCGAACGCCCGCCGCTGGAGGGCCGACACCCGCGCGGCCGCGAACACCGCGATGGCCGCCGGGAACGCCAGGAGCGCCGCCGCCTGGACGAGCAGCGGGACGAGGTCGTCGCGGAGCCCGGGGGTGGTCCACGCGGCCGCGGCCGCCGCCAGGAACGGCACCGCGGCGATGGCCGCCACCGCGCTCAGGCTCCGCCGCCGGGTGTTCGGGACGAGCACCCCGTAGGCGACAATGGTGGTGGTGAACAAGGGCAGGGTGGCCAGCCCGTAGAACCCGACGGTGATCTGCGGGTCGGGGGTGAGCCAGGCGGTATGCGCCAGCATCACGTACCGGAGCCACCCGAAGAAGGCGACGAGGGTGGCGAAGTGGACGAACTCCCACCCGCGGAGGGCGCGGAGGGTGAGCCCGGGCCGCAGCCACAGCACCACCGCCCCGCCCAGGCACTCGGCAAACGGCGGGGCCAGGAGCCACGGGTTCCCCTGGTCCGGGCGGAACAGCGGGTTGTTGTTCGGGGTGGACCAGCTGAGAACCTGGAGGAGGCCGACGCACAGCAGCGCGAGGAGGTGGACGAGGATCAGCCGCGACCGGAGGAGGACGCGGACTTCGTCGTCGAACCCCGGGCCGGCGGTCGGCCCGGCGGCCCAGGGGGCGGTGGCGGCCGGCAGGGCCGCCGCGGTCACGGTCGGCGCGGCGCTCGGGGCGGTCATCGGGTGTCACCTGGGGCGGCCGGGGCGGGCGGGCCCGACGCGGCGGGGTCGAATCGCCGGCCGCCTCACGCCCCCTTCGGGCGGAAGGCCGTCACCACCGCCTCGTTCGTCGTCAGGCGCGGCCCGCCGATCAGGTCCACGCAGTACGGCACCGCCGGCATCACCGCCAGCAGGCACTCGCGGATCGCCGCCGGCTTCCCCGGCAGGTTCACGATCAGCGTCTTGCCGCGAACCCCCGCCGTCTGCCGCGACAGGATCGCCGTCGGCACACTCCGCAGCGACACCGCCCGCATTAACTCGCCGAAGCCGGGCAGCAGCTTCTCGCAGACCGCCTCGGTAGCCTCGGGCGTCACGTCGCGCGGGGCCGGGCCGGTGCCGCCGGTCGTCACCACCAGCGCGCAGCCCTCCTGGTCGCACAGCTCCGTCAGGTTCAGCTCGATGGTGTGCAGCTCGTCCGGCACGACGCGCCGGACCGGCTCCCACGCGCCGGTCAGCATCTCGGTGAGAGCGTCGAAGACGGCGGGGCCGCCGCGGTCCTCGTACTCGCCGCGGCTGGCCCGGTCGGAGACGGTGAGGATGCCGATCTTGGGGGGCATGGGCATTCGGGAGTCGGGATTCGGGATTCGCGGTCGAGCCGAACCCGGCGCGACCCCTGGGTATACTAACCGCCCGGGAGGGGTGGCGAACGTCCGTCTGCCCCGAATCCCGAATCCCGAATCCTGAATCCTCCCAGACCCATGCGTACCTGGTCCTTCCAGTCGGCCGGCAGCCTCCTCTTCGGCCGCGGCGCGGCCGGGCACCTCCCCGACGTCGCCCGCGGCCTCGGCGCCGGCCGCGTCTTCGTCGTCGCCGACCCCACCCTCCAGAAGGTCGGCACCCTCGACGCGGTGGTCAAGCCGATCCTCGCCGCGGGGATGATGGTCGAGACGTTCCTGGTCGAGAAGCCGGAGCCGGCGGTGGAGGTCGTGCGGGCCGCGGCGGCGAAGGCGCGGGCGGCCGCGCCGGCCGTGATCCTCGGCCTCGGCGGCGGGTCGAACATGGACGTCGCGAAGCTGGTGTCGCTGGTGCTGGCGCACGGCGGCGACCCGCTCGACTACACCGGCGACTGCCGCGTCCCCGGCCCGATCCTGCCGACGATCGGCGTGCCGACCACCGCCGGCACCGGCTCCGAGGTGTCGGCCGCGGCCGTGTTCGGCGACTCGGCGCGGCAGATCAAGGTGAGCTGCCTCAGCCCGTTCCTGCGGCCCGACGCGGCGGTCGTGGACCCCCTGCTGAGCGCGTCGTGCCCGCCGAAGGTGACGGCCGACAGCGGCATCGACGCACTGACGCACGCGATCGAGGCGTTCACCGCGATCGACAACGACCTGTTCCCGCTGCCGAGCGGCGAGAAGACGGTGTACCAGGGGAAGAACCCCATGGCCGACGTGATGGCGAAGGAGGCGATCACGCTGGTCGGCAAGTACCTGCGGCGGGCGGTGGCGAACGGCGACGACCTGGAGGCCCGCGACGGCATGGCGCTGGCCGGCACGCTGGGCGGGCTGGCGTTCTCGAACGCGGGGGTGGCGCTGGTCCACGCGATGGAGTACCCGGTGGGCGGCGCCGTCCACGTGTCGCACGGGGCCGGCAACGGCCTGCTGCTGCCGTTCGTGATGGAGTTCAACCGCCCCGCGGCGGTGCGGACACTGGCGAAGCTGCCGGCGCTGCTGGGCGCGCCGGACGCGGACGAACCGGACGAGGACGCGGCCGTGCGGGCGGTGGCGATGGTGGCGAAGCTGCGGGAGGACATCGGCATCCCGACGCGGCTGCGCGACATCGGGGTGACGGAGGCGATGCTGCCGGGCTTCGCGGAGAAGGCGTTCGCGATCAAGCGACTGATGCGCGTGAACCCGCGGACGCCGCAGTCGGCGGCGGAGATCGAGGCCGTGTACCGGGCGGCGTTCTGACCCCGCTCGGGAGCTTTTCCGTTACACGCACGGCCCCGCGAGCCGGCGCGACGCCGGCCGCAGCGCCCACGACGCCACCGCGAGCGCCAGCATCACCGCCGGCGGGATCAGGTCCGTCGGCGGGTCGTTAATCGACAGGTGCGCCGCTACCGCGCCCGTCAGGTTGATCACGAAGCCCGCGTACGCCCACTCCTTCGCCCGCGGCAGGCCCGGCAGCAGCACCACCACCGCCCCTGCTAGCTTCCAGAAACCCAGGATGCGGAAGAAAGACGACGGGTAGCCGAGCTTTGCCGTCTCCTCGTCGAAGCCCGCCGGTTGCACCAGGTCGCCGAACCCGCCGGCCAGGTAACCCAGGCCGAGCAGCACCGTCGTCACCCAGTACGCGATCGTGCGCATCTTTGACGCCCTCCCGGTTCCGCGGTCTGTGCGGGCGTATACCCGCAACCGCCGGGGCGGTCAACTTCAACGGCGCGCCGCGCGCCGTAAGATGACCCGGCCGCCGGAGCCGGAACCGATGCCGGATGCCCCGTCCGACCACACCCTGCCGTCCGCCGGCGCCGGCGACCTCGCCGACCTGTCCGGTCGCACCCTCGGCGGCTTCCAGCTCGTCCGCAAGATCGGCGCCGGCGGCATGGGGCAGGTCTACCTCGCCCGCCAGCTGTCGCTCAAGCGGCCCGTCGCGCTCAAGCTCCTGAAGGCCGACCTCACCAAGAACCCCACCGCGCTCAAGCGATTCGAGGCCGAGGCGCACGCCGTCGCCAAGCTGAACCACCCCAACATCGTCCAGGTCTACGAGTTCGGCGAGCACGACGGCCTCCGCTACATGGCGCTGGAATACGTCGAGGGGCGCAACCTCCGCGAGTACCTCGCCCGCAAGGGGCCGCCCGAGCTGGCCGTCGCCCTCAGCATGATGCGGCAGATCGCCACGGCCCTGACCCGCGCCCACGAGCAGGGGCTCGTCCACCGCGACATCAAGCCGGAGAACATCCTCGTCACCAAGCGCGTCGAGGTGAAGGTCACCGACTTCGGCCTGTCGCGGTTCTTCGCCCCCGGCGAGGCGCTCAACCTCACGCAGTCGGGCGTCACCCTCGGCACGCCGCTGTACCTGTCGCCGGAACAGGCCCAGGGGAAGGCCGTCGACCACCGCAGCGACCTGTACTCGTTCGGCGTCACCGCGTACCACCTGCTCGCCGGCGAGCCGCCGTTCCGCGGCAGCACGGCCGTCGAGGTGGCGCTGAAGCACGTCACCGACCGGCCGCCGCCGCTCGCCGGGCTGCGCCCGGACCTGCCGGCGGACCTGTGCGGACTCGTCCACAAGCTGATGGCGAAGGAACCGGGCGACCGCTACCAGTCGGCCCGCGAGGTGCTGCGCGACCTGGCGAAGGTGAAGGAGGGGCTGACGCTCGGCCTGCCGCCGCGGCCGCCGGGCGCGCCGCTGCCGCCGACGCCGTCCGGCCCGCAGCCGACGGCGTTGACGCTGTCGGGCACGGTGAGCGGGTCGGCGGCGACGCTCGGCTTCTCCGGGGTGGTGCCGGTCGCGCCGCCGGTGCGGTGGGGCCGGTGGGTGGCGGCCGGGCTCCTGGCGGTGGTCGCGGCGGCCGGCGGGGCGGCAGGGTACGCGGCCCTTCACCCGCCGCCGGCGCCGCCGACCCGGCCCGCGCCCCCGCCGCTCGTGGGGCTGCCCGACGTGCGGCCGCCAGAGCGGATCACCACGGCCCGGGAGCGCGAGCTGGTCGCGGCGCTGGACCGCCGCAAGACGCCGCCGGACGAGTGGAACGCGGCCGCGATCGAACTGGCGCTCCTGTACCTCCGCGAAGGCCGGCTGGACGACGCCGACGCGCGGTTCGAGCAACTGGAGAAGGCGCCGTTCGTGCTGCCGGTGGCGACGGCCGAGGCGAAGCTGGCGGGTAAGCTCGGCCGCGGCGTGGTGCTGGCGTACCGCGACGGCGACCCGAAGCACCCGGACGCGGCGAAAGAATCGACGGCCGCGTTCCAGGCCGCGCTGGCGCTGCCGATCCCGGCCGGCGTGGCGAAGGCGAAGGCGGACAAGGGGAGCCCGCCGCCGGCAGTGGTTTGGGCGCAGGGCTTCTTGTACCGGCACCCGGACCTGGCTCACGCGGTGGCGGAAGCGCTGACCCGCGACGCGGCCAACGGGGTGCGACTGCCCCCACCGCTGGAGGCGCTGCGGGCGCCTCGCGCCGCGGGCAAGTCAGGGTGATCGGTATCACCCCCACCCGGGCGCTACCCGGCACCCGGATCGCCCACCCCCAGCAACTCGGCGGCGTTCGTCCGCACGGTGGCGCAGAACTGCTCCAGCGGCAGGTCGTCCGGGTCGTACGCGAACGGCTGCTCCACCTCCTCCGCGGTCAGCTCGATCCCTAGCAGGAAGTACACGATCACCGCCTGCACCAGCAACGCCCACACTCCGAGGACGTGCACGAGGTGCCACGGCAGCAGCAAGAAGCTGAACAGCAGCCCGTGCCGCAGGAGCGCCAGGAACGTCCCCGGCAGCGGCGTGTTCCGCACCTTCTCGCACGCCCCGCACACGTTCATGTAGGCGGTCGCGTGCGGGTCGAGCGCCAGCTGGCCGAACCCGTCGATCCGCCCCTCGGCCTTCCACCGGCGGATCAATGCCAGGACGCGCCCGGCCAGTTCCGCGGGCACGTGCGCCGGCGTCGCGGCGTCCGTCCCGAACCCGGGCACCTCCTGGAGCTTCACCCCCTCCCGCAGGTGCCGCATGAGCGCGAACGGGAAGCCGGCGACGAGGTCGAACAGCTCGCGCCGGTCGGCGGCGGGCGGGTCGGCGAGACGGATGGCTTTCAGACACAGGTTGCGGCTGTGGTTCGTCAGCTCGCCCCACAGGCAGCGCCCTTCCCACCAGCGGTCGTAGGCGGCCTTCGTGCGGAACCCGACGAGGGCGCCGAGTACGAGGCTGTTGATGAGGCTGGTGGCCGCCAGCCACCCGCCCTGCATGTCGGGGTTGGAGGGGTACAGGAAGTAGACGGCGGCGGTGTACGCGGTGGTGACGACGAGGATGCGCTGAAGCCGGCGCAGAACCGCGGCCGGCCACACCCAGGAGTAGATGTTGCGGTAGGGCTCGGGCATTTTTCGGGACTGTGGGACTGTGGGACTGTGGGACCGGGCGGGGGAGGGGGCGTCAGGTTCCCACAGTCCTTCGCCCCCACAGTCTCACTCGTTGTACGACACCGCCCGACCGAACCGCTCCGCCAGCGCCCGCCGCGCCGCCGCACCCAGCGGCCGCGCCGCCGCGCCCCGGTCGCGCAGCTCCAGCCGCACCAGCTCGCCGAGGTGCGGCGACTCCGCCAGCGCGAGCGCCCCCGCGTCGGTGAGGCCGCAGTCCTTCAAGTTCAGCTCCACCAACCCCGCGAGGTGACGACTCCCCGCCAGCGCCTCGGCGCCGCGGTCCTCCACCGGGTTCCCCGACAGGTCCAGCACGCGCAGGCCGCGGGCGTTCCGGCTCTCGGCCAGCACCCGCACCGCGCTCGGCCCCAGCCGGTTGTCCGACAGGTCGAGCCGCCGGACGCCCGCGAACCCGCCCGTCGAGGTCAGCGCCTTCACCCCCGGCACGCCCGGCAGCGTCCCCGCCAGCTCCAGCACCTCGAGCCGCTTCACGGCGCCGCTCTCGACCAGTGCCGCCACGCCGTCGGTCTTCAGTCCCTTGTTCTCGCTCAGGTCGAGGTGCTCGACGGTGGCCATCAGTGGCAGCGCGAACAGGTGTGCCGCGTCGGCCGCGGGGAGGTCGGCGAGCGACAGGTTGAGGTGCCGCAGCTGCCCCGGCCGGTCGGCCGCGGCGAGCGCGTCGACGAGCAGCGCCGGCGGCAGGGCGTTGTTGTGCAGCGTCAGCGCCCGCAGCCGGGGGAACAGGTCGGACGCGGCCAGGTGCGCCAGCCCGCCGGGGCCGATCCCCTGGTGCTCGAACGCCAGCTCTTCGAGGCCCACGGCGTGCGGCGAGCGGACGAGCGGCCGCAGGTCGTCGGCGTCGAGCGGGAAGGTGGTGAATTCGAGCCGGCGGAGGCGGGCGAGGACCGGGGCGCCGGCGAGTTCGAGCAGGTCGGGCCGGGCACGGTCGTCGAACGCGACGGCCTGCACGGGGGCGAATGACAGCAGTCTGTCACCGCCGGCGGCGACGGCCTCGGCGGACAGGGCACCCACGAGCCAGGGGAAGCCGCGGCGGAACTGGTGGGTGCGCCAGGTGAGGCCGTCGGGGAGGGGCTTGGGGAGGGTGTGGGCCATGCCCCAGCCGCGGAACACGTCGGGGTCGAGGTGGCGGCACTTGGCCCAGAGCGGGTGGTAGTCGGGGACGCGGGCGAGTTCGACCTGGGTGCGGACGAAGGCGGCGCGGTGCGGGTCGCCGGCGTCGTCGAGGAAGTCGGCGAAGACGAGGCGCGGGGTGTCGTCGTCGGGGCGGTCGCACACGGCGGCGAGCAGGGCGGCGTGGTCGGTCATGGGGAGTGAGTCTATACCGGTCGCGCGGGCGAGGGGTAGCACAGTAGCGGCGTGGCGCGAAGCCGCGAGCGGTTTCGCGCCACGCCGCCGACAACCCTCACCCCGGCGCCAGCACCTTCAGCCCGACGATCCCCCCGACGATCAGCCCCGCGCACGCCAGCCGCCCGGCGGTCGCGGGCTCATCGAAAAGCGCGATCCCCAGCACCACCGTGCCGACCGCCCCGACGCCCGTCCACACGGCGTAGGCCGTGCCCAGAGGTAGCGTCCGCAACGCCACCCCGAGCAGCCCGAGACTCACGGCCATCGACGCCGCCGTGGCGACCGTCGGCCACAGGCGGGTGAACCCGTTCGTGTACTTCAGCCCGACGGCCCAGCCGATCTCGAACAGACCGGCGAGCAGGAGAACGACCCACGCCATGACACGCCTCCGCGTGCGGGCGGGGTCGTCCCCACCGAGTTGTTGACGAGCGCGGGGTCGTCCCCGCGTGGGCGAGCGAGAGAGAATACCCGTCCCGCCCGGAGGCCTTACCGCCCCTCGAAGTCCCGCGCGAACGCCGCCGGGGTCAACTCCGCGCCGGTGGCGTGGCGCGTCAGCCCCTTCCAGTCGAGGGTGCGGCCGGGGGCGAACACCTTGTCCTTCATGAACCGCCCGACGCGCGCGTCACCCACGTAGATCACCTTCCGCGGGTCCGGCTCTTTGTACACGTCCCGCGCGATGGCGTGGTGGACCTGCGAGGCGAACAGCTGGCCCATCATGTAGTTGTGGTAGTACACCGGCGCCGAGCAGACGTGAATCTTGCTCGCGAAGTCGGGGGCGTTACGGTTCGCCGGCTTCTTCACCCCCTGGTACCGCTCCACCAGGTCCCACCACAGCTTGTTCAGGTCCTGCGCCGGGTTCTCGTACATCCCCTTCTCGAACCGCAGCATCACCTGGCACCACCGGCTGAAGATCAGCAGCTGGTTCCGCCGCGTCCGGCTCGCGGCCTCCTCGAACGCGACCGGCGTGGCCAGCGGCAGGCCCATCTTCTCGATCCACGCCCGCGACTTGCTGAACCGCTCGAACTGCATCGCCACGCCCTCGGTGCTGAGGATGTGCGCCTCCGCCCGCAGCACGTACGGCAGCTTGTTCGGGATGTTCTTGCTGCTGTACACCGCGTGCCCGAGCTCGTGGAGCATCGTGCCCGCCCAGTACTCGTTCGGCTGGATGTTGGCGAGCACCCGCACGTCGCCCTCGCGGTCGATGTCCGTGCAGAAGGCGTGCGGGCTCTTGCCGGGCTTCTCCTGAAGGTCGCTCCGGACGAGTACGTCGTCGATCGGCAGCCCGATGCCGCGGTAGAAGTCGGAGCAGAGCTTGGGAATGTCCGCCCGCACGAACGGCGCGTCGAGGTTGGCCTCGAACACGGTCGGCGCTTCCTGGAAGAACGGGTCGTGGTAGTGCCACGCCTGGAGGGCGTTGGCCGCGACGCCGTACCGCTTGGCGAGCCGCTCGTCGATCTCGGCCTTGGCCGCCTCGAACGGCCCCTTCGTGAGCGCGTCCAGGTCGTCGAACAGCTTGATCAGCTCGGCGCCGTCCTGCTCGCTGAGCTTCAGTTGCAGCGCGTGGTAGTTGGCGAACCCGAGCGCCTTCGCGGCCTCGTTCCGCAGCCCGACCAGCTCCTTGAGGTCGTTCTCGACGACGGCCCCGACGCGCTTGCTGGCCTCCCACACGGCCTGCCGCTGGGCCGAGTCGTTGGAGTTCTTCAGGACGTTCCGCACGTCGCTGTCCGACAACTCGCGGCCGTCCACCCGCGCGCGGAAGACGTTGAACTGCTGCTCGACGGCGTTCGCCTTGCCGGTGATGCGGCGGAGCAGGTCCGGGGCGACCTGCTTCTCCAGGTACGCGAGGTACAGCAGCTCGACCTGCCGGGCGAGGATGGGGTCTTGAATCTGGTTGGCGTCCTTGGCCGTCTTCAGCGCCCGCAGCCGGCCGAAGGTGGCGCGGTCGGCGAGGGCGGCGTCGATGGCGTTCTGCGCCTCTTCCTTCTTCTTGAAGTCGTCGTCGCGGCCGGAGATGTTGGCGCGCCACCACGCGTGGCCCGCGGCGATCTCCAGCGGCTTGATGCGGGCCTCGTGGTCGGCGATGAACTTCTTGGCGTCGTCGTCGGGGGCGGCGAGGGCGGCATCGGGGGTGACGGCTCCGGCCACGGCGGCGCCTCCAGCGAGTAGGAAGGAACGGCGGTCGGGACCCATAACAGCTCTCCGCAATAAGGGCGGGCACTCGCCCGGGATTCACTGTCTACTGGCCACTGCCCACGGTCCACTACGTCGAGTAGACCCATTTTCCGAGCAGCAGCGCCGGGGGCAACAACAAAAGGATGCCCAGCCCCGGCAGCCCGACGAACGCGACCGCCAGCACGGCGTCGAGCCCGACCAGGCCGAGGACGCAGCGCTTGATCGCCGCCTGCACCTCCTTCGGCCCGGGGCTGCGGATCGCCCGGCGGATCGGCACCCCGACCACGAACCCGAACGCCACCAGCAGGTACGGGAACAGGATCGCGCTCGGCCCCGGCTCGACCGACACCCGCGCCCGCAGCACCAACGCTAGCACCAGTGACAGCCCGATGACACACGCGGCCGCGGTCAGGTGCCGGCGGCTGCTCTCGGTGGCTTCCGTGCGGGCGAACCACGTCACGCCGACGATGTACACGCCGACGACGCCGGCGGTGTGGAGCCGCAGCGGCAGGGGGAAGGCGTCGGCCGGGATGGCGGACAGGCCGAGGAGCACGTTCAGGAAGCGACACGCGGCCATCGCCACCGGGCCGAGCGGGGTGCGCTTCAGCCAGGCGTCGTACAGCAGCACCGCGGCGCCGAGCCCGACGCCGAGCAGCGGCGACCCCGCGACGAACGTGAGGCCAACCCCCACCAGGGTCAGCACACCGGCGAGCACGCCTGCGGTGCGAACGGTGATGCGGCCCGACGGCAGCGGCCGGAACGGCCGGTCGCGGCGGTCTTCGGCGAGGTCGAACACGTCGTTCCAGACCATCCCCGCGAGGTACAGGCACCCCGACGCCAGCGCCAGCAACGCGAGCGTGGTGAGGTAGGCGCTGGATTCCCAGCCGGCGTACACGGCGGCGCCGACGCACCCGGCGAGGGCGGTGTCGGCGAACGCGGTGAAGACGTTCGGCAGGCGCAGGAGCTGGGCGAACGCGAGGAAGCGCGGGTGCATGGGGAAAGTGTACTTGCTGCGCGAATGACGAATGACGAATGACGAATGACGACAGCAGCGGTTCGTCATTCGTCATTCGTCATTCGGCGGCCGGTTGCCGCACCCGCCGCGCCCTTCAACAATACCCCCATCAGACCCCCAGGTGACCCATGCCGAACAGCTTCGGAACCCTGTCCACCCTCCCGGTGGGCGGGAAGGCGTACTCCGTCCACCGCCTCGCCGTCCTGGAGCAGGTTCACCCGCAAGCCAAGAAGCTGCCGTTCTCCCTCAAGGTGCTCCTCGAAAACCTCCTCCGCAACGAGAACGGCCTGTCCGTCCGCAAGGCCGACATCGAAGCCCTCGCGCTGTGGCAGCCGAAGGCGGAGCCGACCACGGAAATCGCGTACACCCCCGCCCACGTGCTGATGCAGGACTTCACCGGCGTGCCCTGCGTCGTCGACCTTGCCGCTATGCGCGACGCGATGAAGGCCCTCGGCGGCGACCCGGCCCGCATCAACCCGCTGGTGCCGGTCGAACTCGTCATCGACCACTCGGTACAGGTGGACGACAGCGGCAACCCGCAGGCGTTCGCCAACAACACGCACCTGGAGTACGAGCGGAACCAGGAACGCTACCAGTTCCTCCGCTGGGGCCAGAACGCCTTCCGGAACTTCAAGGTGGTGCCGCCCGAGACCGGCATCGTGCACCAGGTCAACCTCGAATACCTGGCCCGCTGTGTGTTCGTGGACGAGCACGGAGCCGCCTACCCCGACACCCTCGTCGGCACCGACAGCCACACCACGATGATCAACGGCCTCGGCGTCCTCGGCTGGGGCGTCGGCGGCATCGAGGCCGAGGCGGCGATGCTCGGCCAGCCGGTGAGCATGTTGATCCCGCAGGTGATCGGCTTCAAGCTGCACGGCCACCTGAAGGAAGGGGCGACCGCCACCGACCTGGTGCTCACCGTCACGCAGATGCTTCGCAAGAAGGGCGTCGTGGGGAAGTTCGTCGAGTTCTACGGCCCCGGGCTGGCGCTGCTGCCGCTCGCCGACCGCGCCACCATCGCCAACATGGCCCCCGAGTACGGCGCCACCTGCGGCATCTTCCCCGTGGACGCCGAGACGCTGAAGTTTCTCCGCGCCACCGGCCGGCCCGAGGAACTGGTGGTGCTCGCCGAGGCGTACTACCGCGACCAGGGGATGTTCCACGACGCCGCGACCCCCGAGGCGGACTACACCGACACGCTCGAACTCGACCTGGGCACGGTCGAGCCGAGCCTCGCGGGGCCGACGCGGCCGCAGGACCGGGTGGCGCTCAAGGACGTGAAGAAGTCGTTCGCCGAGGCGCTGCCGAAGCTCAAGGCCGTGAAGAAGCCGATCCCCGCGCTGCCGATGACCGGGCCCGCCGTGTCTGACCCAGTGGACGTGCCCGGCGGCGTACTCAAGGACGGCTCGGTCGTCATCGCCGCCATCACCAGTTGCACGAACACGTCGAACCCGTCGGTGATGATGGCGGCCGGCGTGCTGGCGAAGAAGGCGGTCGCCCGCGGGCTCGTCAGCCAGCCGTGGGTGAAGACGAGCCTCGCCCCCGGCTCGAAGGTCGTCACCGACTACCTCACGAACGCCGGCGTGCTGCCGGACCTGGAGAAGCTGCGGTTCCACGTCGTCGGCTACGGCTGCACCACGTGCATCGGCAACAGCGGCCCGCTGCCCGACACGGTGAGCGAGGAGATCCGCGTCGAGCAACTGGTGGTGTCGGCGGTGCTCAGCGGCAACCGCAACTTCGAGGGGCGCGTCCACCCCGAGGTGCGGGCCAACTACCTCGCCTCGCCGCCGCTGGTCGTAGCCTACGCCCTCGCCGGCCGCATCGACATCGACTGGGACACGGAGCCGGTCGGCACCGGGTCCGACGGCCTGCCGGTGTTCCTCCGCGACATCTGGCCGACGCACGAGGAAGTGCAGACGGCCATCGCCGGGGCCATCCACCAGGACTCGTTCAGCCGCATCTACGGCTCCGTCTTCGAAGGCGACGCGAACTGGAAGGCGCTGAGCGTGCCGAGCGGCAACATGTTCCAGTGGGACGCGGCCAGCACGTACATCGCCAACCCGCCGTACTTCGTCGGCATGACGGCGACGCCGCCGCCCGTGAACGAGATCACCGGGGCGCGGGTGCTGGCGCTGCTCGGCGATAGCATCACGACCGACCACATCTCGCCGGCCGGGAGCATCAAGAAGGACTCGCCGGCGGGGAAGTACCTGATCGAGCGCGGGGTGACGCCGAAGGACTTCAACCAGTACGGCGCCCGCCGCGGCCACCACGACGTGATGGTCCGCGGCACGTTCGCCAACGTGCGGCTCAAGAACCAGCTCGTGCCCGGCGTCGAGGGCGGCTTCACCCGGCACCTGCCGGACGGCGAGCATACGACGATCTTCGAGGCGTCGACGGCGTACCAGGCCGCGGGCGTGCCGCTGCTGGTGATCGGCGGCAAGGAGTACGGCTCGGGGTCGAGCCGCGACTGGGCGGCGAAGGGGACGAACCTCTTGGGCGTGAAGGCGGTGCTGGCCGAGAGTTACGAACGCATCCACCGCAGCAACCTCGTCGGCATGGGGGTGCTGCCGCTGCAGTTCCGGACGGGCGAGAGCGCGGCGTCGCTGGGGCTGACGGGCGAGGAGATTTACGACATCAAGGGGCTGGTGGACGGCCTGAAGGTGAACTTCGCCGGCGCCGCGAAGGAGCTGGCGGTCCACGCCGTGCGGGCGGACGGGACGCGGGTCGAGTTCTACGCCGTGTGCCGGATCGACACGCCGCAGGAGGTGCTGTACTACCTGCACGGCGGCATCCTGCCGTACGTGCTGCGGCAGCTGCTGGCGACGCGGTAGAGTCCCCCCCGGTCTGGTGGGACCGGCGTCCTGCCGGTCGGCGCGCCCGGCCCGGCGGGACGCCGGTCCCACCAAACCCGGGCGTCGCCCAGGTGCCTGCCATGCTGATGTACTTCGACCGGTTCGCCCGTGACCTCGACCGCATGGACATGGACGGGTTCGCCTGTCTACTCCTGGTGGTCGGGTTCATCCTGTGGGTCGGCCTGCTGGCGACGATCACCCGGGTGCTCGGCAAGGTCAGCCCCGAGAACCGGCGGATGGAGCCGGGCGAGGTGTGGGTGAACCTCATCCCCGTGGTCAACCTGGTGTGGCCGGTCGTGACCGTGGAGCGCGTCGGCGAGTCGATCCGCGCCGAGCTGGCGTCCCGCGGGCTGGTTCGGAAGAAGGACGCCTTCGGCAAGACGTCCGGCATCATCGCGCTGGTGCTGCTCGGCGTGTTCTTCGTGCTCGCCCCGGCGGCGATCGTCACCTTCCCGTTCGCGTTCCTGTACGGGATCGTGTACTGGGTGCAGCTGAACGGCTACGCCAAGCGGATGCGCGAGGGGCCGCGCGAGCCGGTCGTGGTCGACGAGGGCTGGTGACGCGGGGGCTCCCGTGGACGGCGACGACCTGCTGTTCCTGTTCTTCTTCGTGTTCGTCGTCGGCTTCGCCGTCGGCCTGGTGCTGCTGTTCCGCTTCCTCTCGGCGCTGCAGCGGGCGCTGCGCCGCGTCCACCCCGACCTCCGGCGGATGGAGCCGGGGCAGGTGTGGCTCAACTTCATCCCGGTGTTCAACGTCGTGTGGGCGCCGGTGACCGTGGTGCTGGTCGCCGAGTCGCTGCGGAACGAGTACCGCGCCCGGGGCCTCGACGCCCCCGACGCGGACTACGGCCGGACCTCCGGGCTCACGCTGCTGACGCTGCTGGCGACGGGGTGCCTGTTCTACCCGGCGTTCCTCACGTACCCGGTGGCGCTGGTGGTGTGGGGGCGCTACTGGTTCGTGGTGAATCGGTACGCCCGGGAACTCCGATCGGGCGAGGGGCGCGAGCGGCCGGCGGCCGCCGTACTCGTGGACGAGGGGTGGTGAGCCGGCTCACTCCCCCGTCAGCCGCTTGCGGCGCAGCATGTGGTGGTAGTGCTGCGCGAACCGGTGCGCCTCGTCCCGCACGTACTGTAGCAGCCGCAGCGCCGCCGAGTGCCGGCTCAGCTTGATCGACTCCGCCTCCCCCGGCCGGAAGATTTCCTCCTCCTGCTTCGCCAGCGAGATCACGCACGGCGGCTCCACCCCCAGCGCCTGGAACGACGCGACCGCGGCGTTGAGCTGCCCCTTGCCGCCGTCGATGAGGAGGATGTCGGGGAACGATTCGTCCTCGTCGCTGAGGCGGCGGAAGCGGCGCGTCACCACCTCGCGCATGGAGGCGAAGTCGTCCACGCCCTCGACGCTCTTGATCTTGAAGCGGCGATACCCGGCCTTGAACGGCAGCCCGTCCAGGAAGCTCACGAGTGACGCGACCGTGTCGGTGCCGCTGATGTGGGCGATGTCCATCCCCTCGATCGTCCGCGGCGTCTTCGCCAGACCCAGCACCTTGCGCAGGCCGACGAGCCCCTTCTTGGGGTCGATCGGGAACACCTCGGGCTGCACGTCCTTGTCCACGTCGCCGCGCAACTCCAGCTTCTGAAGCGACGCGATCTCGTCGCGCAGCCGCTTCGCCTTCTCGAAGTTGAAGTCCGCGGCGGCGCCCTCCATCTCCTTCGTCATGCGGCGGACCAGCCGGCCCTTCTTCCCCTCCAGCACGAGGATCAGCTTCTTCACTTGCCGCCGGTACTCGTCGCGGCTGACGCGGAAGTTGCAGGGGGCCGTACACTGGCGGATGCTGTGGAGCAGGCACGGGCGGAACCAGCGCCAGCGGTCGTCGCCGCTCTTGATGTTCAGCGTGCAGGTTCGGAACTGGAACACGCGCTGGAGCACCTGCACCGCCTGCCGCAGGGCGCCGGCGCTCGTGAACGGGCCGTACAGCCGCACGCCCTTCCGCCGCGGGGTGCGGGTGATCTCGACGCGCGGGTACTCCTCGCGGGTGCGGATTTGCAGGTACGGAAACGTCTTGTCGTCCCGCAGGTCCTTGTTGAACCGCGGCTTCAAGTCCTTCACCATCCGCGCCTCGGTCAGCAGCGCGGCGATCTCGTCCTCGGTCGTGATGTAGTCCACGTCGGCGACGAGGCCGACCCAGTCCTTCACCCGCGGGTCGGTCTTGGCCTGCGCGAGGAAGTACGACCCGGCCCGGCTGCGCAGATTCTTCGCCTTGCCGACGTAGATGACGGTGCCGGCGGCGTCCTTCATCAGGTACACGCCGGGGGCGGCGGGGAAGGTGCGGACCTTTTCGGCGGGCGTCGGCGCGGCGGCTGGCTCGTCCATGGCGGCGGTTCCGGCGGGGTGGGCAAGCCCATTGTAAGCGGGCCCGCCCGGAGAAGCCGCACACCCGTTCAGGTCGTGGCGGCGCAGCTTGCCCCGCTTCGCCAACCGATCCCGCCCGCACGACCGGCGTTTTCCTCATCCCCGGCGCATCCGGCAGCCGATCTTATCAGAGACGACCCGCCACGGGGTCGGGCCAGTCGATTGCCGGGGGTGCGATGATCCGCCGCGTCCGCCATGCCGCCGGGGTCGGCCTGCTGCTACTCGCCGCCGACCCGGCGCTGGCGCAGACCGACCCGCCGCCGGCGCCGCCGCGCGACCCGATCGACCGCCTCCTCGAACCGAGCCGCCCCACGCCCGCGGCCGCCACCGAGCCGCCGCCGCCGGTGACCGAGAAGGCGCCCGCGCTGCCGACGATCGGCTTCGCCGGCCCGAGCGGCATCGTCCCGCGGTCGGGGTGGAACGAAGAGTACGAGACGATGGAGGACCGGTGGCGCATCGGGTTCCCCGAGTGGGACCGGTACGGCCTCGGCTACCCCCAGGTGTTCGACTACCCGTACCGGCCCGGCCGCTGGTTCGACCCGTACAACCAGAACGTGCTGAAGGGCGACTACCCGATCCTCGGGCAGCACGTCTTCCTGAACATGACCGGCACCGCCGTCCACCTGTTCGAAGGCCGCTCGCTGCCGACCGCGACCACGCCGTTCGAGAGCACCGCCCGCGAGGGGACGCGCGACTTCTTCGGCCGCCCCGGGCAGTTCATCCACAACGAGCTGTACACCCTCTCCTTCGACCTGTTCCGCGGCGACGCCGCCTTCAAGCCGGTGGACTGGCGCGTCAAGCTGACCCCGGCGTTCAACGTGAACGTGGTCAGCGTGCAGGAGCTGGCGGTGATCTCGCCGGACGTGCGCGACGGCACCATCCGCAACCGCACGTGGGGCGCCTTGCAGGAGTGGTTCGCCGAGTACAAGATCGCCGACCTGAGCGAGCAGTACGACTTCGTCAGCGTCCGGGCCGGGTCGCAGCCGTTCGTGTCCGACTTCCGCGGCTTCATCTTCAGCGACACGAACCGCGGCGTCCGCGTGTTCGGGAACTACGACGGCAACCGCACGCAGTACAACCTGGCGTACTTCCGGCAGCAGGAGAAGGACACGAACAGCGGCCTCAACACGTTCGAGGACCGCAACCAGAACATCGCCATCGCCAACGTCTACCGGCAGGACTTCCTGTTCCCCGGGTACACGGCGCAGGCCAGCTTCCATTACAACAACGACGGCCCCGACGTGCAGTTCGACCGCAACCGGTTCCTGGTGCGCCCCGACCCCGTCGGCGTGTTCCAGCCGCACCGCGTCGAGGCGTACTACATGGGCCTCGCCGGCGACGGTCACGTCGGGCGCTACAACATCTCGCACGCCGCGTACTGGGTGGTCGGCCGCGACAGCAGGAACCCGCTCGCCGGCGCCCCGCAGAGCATCTCGGCGGCGATGGGGGCGATCGAGCTGAGCTACGACCGCGACTGGGCGCGGTTCCGCGTCAGCGGCTTCTACGCCAGCGGCGACGGCAACCCGAACAACGGCCGGGCCACCGGCTTCGACGGCATCATCGACCAGACGAACTTCGGCGGCGAGTTCAGCTTCTTCCGCCGCAACCGCATCCCGCTGTTCGGCGTCGGCCTGACCAACGACCAGAGCCTGTACACGAACCTGCGGTCGAGCCGGCTTCAGGGGCAGAGCAACTTCGTGAACCCCGGCCTGTGGCTCTTGAACACCGGCGTGGACTTCGACATCACGCCGCGGTTCCGGCTGGTGAACAACGCCAACTACATGCTGTACGACAAGACGGCGACGCTGGAGACGTTCACGTTCCAGAGCGAGATCGACCGCGACATCGGGTTCGACCTGTCGAGTGGGTTCGAGTGGCGGCCGCGGCTGAACAACAACGCGATCGTGCTGGGCGGGCTGTCGATGTTCCTGCCGGGGGGCGGCTTCCGCCAGCTGTACAACAAGCAGAACGACCGCGTGGACCCGCTGCTCAGCGCCTTCGCCGAGGTGGTGCTGCAGTACTGATTCGGACCGCGATTCTTGTTTCCGGCCGGGGTGGGTCGATTCCCGGAACCATGTCACCGACTCATAAAAAAGTCGGTTCGGACGAGCCGTAAGGCGCGGGCCGAACCGAAACCCTGACCCAGTCACGTCTTGGCGAGCGGCGCGGCGTTAACCCGCCGGTGGAGACACTATCGCCATCGGCGGCGTCACCCGGCGCCGGAAGCGGAAGCGCCCGCGGCTCGACTCACCGGAACTGCGGCTGCGCGGCCGCCGGGCGCTGTGCCCGCGGGTCGAGGACATCGCCCCGCTCATGCTGAGCCTGGCGTGAAGTCGGCCCGGAGCGTTGTGGGATGTGACACGCCTTCCGAAAACCGCCTATCACCCGGCGAGCCGGGAGCGTGAGCGACCGGAGTGCGTGATCCGTCTGGGACGCGAAGGCGCGAGTTCGGGGTACGTCTCCGATCGCTCACGCTCCCGGCTCGTCGGGTGGAAGCATGCTCTCGGAAGGCGGATGACTTCGGAATTTTACCCATGACACCCCCACACCTGCCGCTGGCCGAGGTCACCCGCCGGGCGATCGCCCTCCTTTACCGGGAACTCGGGCCGGCCGCCGCGGCCCGGTTCATGGGCCAGTTCACCGACGGCTCCGGCGACTACACGGCCGAACGAGTCGATCAGTTCGCCGGCCGCACCGTCGTCGAGCTGGCCGCCGACATCCGCGATACAGCCGCCCCGAAAACGCAATAAGCCCGGGGGCGGTCGCCCCCGGGCTTCGCGCTTCCCGCCTCAGCCTACGGCCGGATCACCTCACCGCCGTTGCGGGTGAAGTACGCCCGCAGGTCGGCGTCGCTCAGCCCCGCCCGGTTGATCCACCGCACCGACCCGTCGCCGAACAGCGCGCTGAACTGGCCCGGCCGGCCCGGCGTGTCGAACCGCGGGATCGCGCCCTTCTCGGGGATCAGCAGGTCGTCCGGCTTCATCCACGCCACCGGGTCGCCGCTCTCCACCACCATGATCGTGTTCGACAGCCCGTCCGTGAACCCCGCGAAGTTCAGCGACTTCACCGCCGGGTCGAACGCCATCCCCTTACCCTTCACGCCGCGGTAGTGGCTCACCCCGTAGCCGCCCTCCACCTGCACGTTCGTGGCGTTCGGGCTCATGAACACCTTCATCTGCGTCATCGCCAGCTGCTTGTTCGCCGGCGAGTCCCACGCCTCGTCGCGCTTCACCTGGTTGTACACCGCCTGCTGCTCCAGGTACGGCAACAGCTCGACGCGCCAGCTCAGGATCGCCTTGCCCGTCTTGTCCTTGATGTCGGCCGGGAACTTGCCGTTCGCGTCGTGGTAGTTGTGGATCGCCAGGCCGATCTGCTTCAGGTTGTTCGAGCTGCTCGCCCGGCCGGCCGCCTCGCGCACCTTCTGCACCGCCGGCAGCGCGAACCCCAGGCCGATCGCGCTCGCGGCGCCAATTCCGGTGAACTCCTTCGGCACCGTCACCGTCACGGCCAGGTCGTTGCCGGTGCGGGTGACGAGCTTCGGGTCGGCGAGGAAGTCGTCGGCCCGGCCGATGGCGCCGAGCGCGAACGTGGCGCCGATCACCTCGGGCAGCTCCTCGGCCTTGCGGGGCAGCTCGGCGTCGGGGTCGTTTAGCTTCTTCTCCATCTCGACCTTGGCCTTCGCCAGCTCGGAGCGGCCGAGCTTCACCAGGTCCTTCACCGCGGTCTGGGCGGCGTCGGCGGCGGCGGCGTCCTTGTACCCGGCCTTCACGCTGATCACGGCGTCCTTCCCCAGGTCGAGGGTGACGACGACGGTCTCGGCCTTGAGGATCGGCTCGACGCCCGGCGGCAGGTCGCCGAACGCGCCCGGGGGGATGGGGAGCGCGGCCACGTTCGCCGCGGCCACGACCGCCTTGCCGGACGCGGCGAGCTTCAGGGCCGGGGCCAGCGCCCCCGCCTTCGCCACCGGCCGCGACAGGTACTCGGTCATCGCCTCCTTCTCGGCGATCACGACGGTCTGGTTGTCGGGCATGTACAGGGCCACGTTGTCGCCGCCGGGCGACGTGTAGATCGTCTTGCCGCCGGACTTGCGGGCGCGGCCGTTCGGCAGGTACGTCTTGGCCACGTCGGCCGGGTTGAACGGCGCCGAGAAGCTGACGATGCCGACCGGCTGCGGCCCCTTCTCGGCGCTCATGAACACGAACCCGGTGGCGCGGGCGAGGCTGGTCGGGGCGGGGACGAACTGCTTGTCCAGGTCGGCGATGGCCTTCGCCCCGGCCCGCTCGAACGTCTTGCGGAGCTCGGCGAACACGTCGCTCTTCCAGACGTCCGCGGCGCGGACGTGGACGAACCCGGCGGCGTCGGCCGGGACGAGGGCCAGCTCCGGGGCGGCGCCGGCCGGCTGCGCCGCCGCCTCGGGCGTGGGGCTGAGGGCGCACGCCGCGGCGGCGAGTACGGCGGCCACGGCCGCGGTGCGCCGGGCCAGGCGGGGGAGTGTCATGGGGGAGTCTCCAGAACGTTAGGCCGGGGCGCGAGCCCCCGTAGGGTCGAGGCAGCACCGGAGCTCGCGCCCCGGCCTAACAACCGAACAACCGTCGAAGGGGAGCCGAAGACAACTCGTGGGGCGCCTCCGTCAGAAGTCGTTGTCGTTGATGACTTCGCCGCCGGAGCGGGTGATGAGCGCCGCCAGCGTGCGTCGGTCGATCGTCTTCCGCAGCGCCCGCACCGACCCGTCGCCGATCACGGCGTGCGCCACGTCGGGGAAGTAGCCGAGCTTCGCGGTCATGTCGGCGGCCGGGTCGAAGGCCATGTCGTCGGGCTTGGTCCACGGCACGGGCGTGGCCGCGGTGGCGACCAGGAGCGTGTTCGAGGTGCCGTCGGTGAAGTCGATCAGCCGCGGCCCCTTGAGCACGTCGAACGCCGCGCCCTTGCCGACGAACGCCTGGTAGTGCGTCTCCGTGGCCTTGGCCTTGGTGGCGAACTGCTGCGGCAGGGCGAAGACGCGCGGCATCTTGTCCAGCAGCTTCTTGTTGGTCGGGCCGTCCCACGCCTCGTCGAGCTTGAACTGGTTGTACAACTGCTGGTGCTCGATGTACGGGAGGATGAGCACGCGCCAGCTGAGCAGCGGGCGGCCGGCGCGGTCCACCACGGCCGCGGGGGGCAGGCTCCCCAGCGTGTCGTGGTAGTTGTGCATGGCCAGGCCGATCTGCTTGAGGTTGTTGAACGACTCGGCGCGGGCGGCGGCCTCGCGCAACTTCACCGTCGCCTCGGCCGCCGCCTGCGCGACCGGCAGGTCAGCGGGGACGGCCACGCGGGCGCGGGTCTCGGTCGCGGTGGTGGTGACCTTCGCGTCCTTCAGCCCGCCCTTGATGGCGTTGACGATGGCGGTCGTGTTCTTCATCGCCGGGTCGGCGAGCTCCCGGGCGGGCATCTGGTTCAGCCCCTCGCGGGCCAGGCCGAGCAGCACGCCGAGCGCCTTCTCGGCGTCGGCCGCCTTCGCCGCCGTCTTGCTCTTCACCCGCACCTCCAGCGACAGCTCCTTGCCCATGCCGAGGAACGCGGCCGCGGCGTCGGCGTGGAACAGCGGGCGGAACGCCTGCACGTCCGGCGGCAGGTCGGTGCCGCGGATCTCGGGCGGCAGGTTGGCCTGCGTCAGGCCGGCGGCCACGAGGTGGGTGCCGGTCGCGGCCTCGCGCAGGTAGGGCGTCAGCGGGCCGGTCTCGGCGACGGGGCGCGGGGCGGAATAGCTCTCGTCCAGCCCGCCGGTCAGAAAGATCGCCGTGGTGGCGTCCTTCGGCACGAGGCGGACGGGCGCGTCGGGCGGCAGGTTCTTGGCGAGGCCGTTCTGGAGCGCGGCCTTGTCGTAGGGCGCCTTGAAGGTGAGGACGACGCCGGCGGACATCAGGTCGGCGGGGCCGGTGACCTTCGGCCAGAACACCGTCACCGTCTTGAGCTGGTCGGGGGCGACGCCGAAGAGTGCCTTGGCCTTCGCGGTCAGCTCGCCGGCCTCCTTCGGGGCGGCCTTGCGGGCGGCCTCGCCGACGGGGCCGGCCCACAGGGCGGCCCCGTCGGCGTGGACGAAGACGGCGGCGTCGGCGGGGACGTACCGCAGCGGCGAGCCGGCCGGCAGCGGCTGCGCGGCGGCGGGGAGCAGCAGAAACCCGGCGGCGAGGGCCGCGGCGGGGAGGGCGAGCCGGACGGCGGTGCGCGGCATGGGGACCCCTCGGGGGCGGGCGACGGACGGGGATTCGCCGGGGGCGGACGAGAATTTCGGCGGCGGCGCCAACCCCGGCCGCCCCGGGGCGTTGTACGGATGACGCCCGGCCCGGGGTGACGTTTCACCGGTCGGTGCAATCACTACCCCCGGCCCCCGGGGCCGGAACCCGTCGCTATTACCGGGTCGGCCGGCGGCTCCGCGGTTGTATCCGCCCGTGGAGTGGGTACCCTGGATAATACGGACTGCCCCGCCCGCCGGGCCGGCTCCGTACCGCGCACCGCGCACCGCCAAGGACTCCCATGTTCCGTTCGCTCCACCGGCCGTTCGGCTACCTGGCCCTCGGGCTCGGGTTGGCGTCGGTCCTGCCGCTGACCGGGCTCGTCAGCCCGTCGGCGGCCCGCGCCCAGAACAACGGCAACTTCCGCGGTTCGTTCCTGGGATACCAGGCGCCCGGCGCGCTGCGGCCGAACGGCAACAGCCAACAAAACATCCTCGGCAACCAGGGCGGCGGTCAGAACCAGGGCGGCGGTCAGATCCAGGGCGGCGGCGGCGGTCAGATCGGCGGGTTCGGCGGCGGCGGTGGCGGTCAGATCGGCGGGTTCGGCGGCGGCGGTGGCGGTCAGATCGGCGGGTTCGGCGGCGGCGGCGGGCAGATCGGCGGGTTCGGCGGCGGCGGCGGCGGCGGCGGCGGGTTCGGCGGCGGCGGCCAGATCGCCGGCGGCGGCGGGCTCGGCCTCGCCGGCGGCGGCATTCGTCAGTTCCCGACCATCTCCGGCGGCTACCTCGGCAACGGCGGCGGCCTCGGCGGTGGTGGCGGCGGCGGGTTCGGCGGCGGCGGTTTCGGCGGCGGCGGCCAGATCGGCGGTTTCGGCGGCGGCGGCCAGATCGGCGGTTTCGGCGGCGGCGGCCAGATCGGCGGTTTCGGCGGCGGCGGCCAGATCGGCGGTTTCGGCGGCGGCGGTCAGATCGGCGGCTTCGGCGGCGGCGGTCAGATCGGCGGTTTCGGCGGCGGTCAGATCGGCGGTTTCGGCGGCGGCGGCCAGATCGGCGGTTTCGGCGGCGGCGGCCAGATCGGCGGCTTCGGCGGCGGCGGCGGCAAGATCGGCTTCGGCGGCGAGTACGGGATCTGACCAACTGTGACGCGGGAACGCGAACGCCCGGGGTGAACCCCCGGGCGTTTGCATTCCCACGTCGGCTCGCGCCTCCAACCGCAGGCCGGTGAGCCGGACCACTGCGGTCAGTTCGTTGGTCAGCACCCCCGGTGACGCCGGGTGAGATGCCGCCGTCGGTTGTGACCCCTTGGCCGGCGCAACCCCTCTCACCGTCTCCCGGGGACGAAACCTCGCCCGGCCGACATCACTGCCGCCAAATACTCTGTTGCACCCGCCCAAAAATTGGTTAACCTTGAAATTACGGATCGGTCCGCTCGTTCGGACAACATCCCCCTCGCTCCGTAACGAGGTCACCCATGTTTCGCTCTCTCCACCGGCCGTTCGGCTACCTGGCCCTCGGGCTCGGGTTGGCGTCGGTCCTGCCGCTGACCGGGCTCGTCAGCCCGTCGGCGGCCCGCGCCCAGAACAACGGCAACTTCCGCGGTTCGTTCCTGGGATACCAGGCGCCCGGCGCGCTGCGGCCGAACGGCAACAGCCAACAAAACTTCCTCGGCAACCAGGGCGGCGGCCAGAACCAGGGCGGCGGCCAGAACCAGGGCGGGTTCGGCGGCGGCGGCGGCCAGATCGGCGGGTTCGGCGGCGGCGGTGGCCAGATCGGCGGGTTCGGCGGCGGCGGTGGCCAGATCGGCGGGTTCGGTGGTGGTGGTCAGATCGGCGGCTTCGGCGGTGGCGGGCAGATCGGCGGGTTCGGCGGCGGCGGTTTCGGCGGCGGCGGCCAGATCGCCGGTGGCGGCGGGCTCGGCCTCGCCGGCGGCGGCATTCGTCAGTTCCCGACCATCTCCGGCGGCTACCTCGGCAACGGCGGCGGCCTCGGCGGTGGTGGAGGCGGCGGCTTCGGGGGCGGTGGTTTCGGCGGCGGCCAGATCGGTGGCTTCGGCGGCGGCGGTTTCGGCGGCCAGATCGGCGGTTTCGGCGGCGGCCAGATCGGCGGTTTCGGCGGCCAGATCGGCGGTTTCGGCGGCGGCGGCCAGATCGGCGGTTTCGGCGGCCAGATCGGCGGTTTCGGCGGCGGCGGCCAGATCGGCGGTTTCGGCGGCCAGATCGGTGGCTTCGGCGGCGGCGGCCAGATCGGCGGTTTCGGCGGCCAGATCGGTGGCTTCGGCGGCGGCGGCGGCAAGATCGGCTTCGGCGGCGAGTACGGGATCTGACCCGCCGCGAGCCTGAGAAACGACAACGCCCGGGGCGATCCCCCGGGCGTTCTTCGTTTCCGGACCGCGGTCAGCCGTGGCCCGGCACAAGGATCGTCAGCCCGTAGCGCGGGGCGGCCGCCAGTAGCCGGGCGATCTCGTCCGGTGCCGGGGGCGGTGCGGTCGTGGCCCCGTCCGGCAGTGGCACGCCGACCTCGAAGAACATGTCTTCCACTCCCGCGGGTGCCACCGAGATGAGCATCCGCGCCGGCCGGTCGCCCTCGTTCTTGAAGGCGTGCGGAGTCCCGGGCAGGGCGTTGATAAACGCCCCCGGCCCGGCGACCGTCCGCTCCCCGGCCACGGTGAACGTGACCTCGCCCTCCAGGATGTAGAACCCCTCTGCCTCGCGGGAGTGGACGTGGGGCGGCGGCCCCCCGCCGGGCGACACCCACGCCTCCCACAGGGCGTAGCGGCCGCCGGTGTCGGCCCCGGTCGCCAGGAACCGGTACACGTCGCCGACGACGGCGACGGTGCGCCCCGCGGCGGGCTGGGGTGTGGTCATACGTCAGGGCTCCGGGGGCGCGGCGACTGCCCCGCCGCGGGGCGCGGGGAGTTTACTTCTTCGGCGCCGGGGTGAACACGTTGTCGCGCTCCAGCGGCAGCTGGAAGGCGTCGGCCACCCGCGTCATGTAGTTGCACCAGCACACGTACCACGTCAGGTCGGCGGCCCGCGCGGCGCCGAACACCCGCACCAGCTCCGCCCGGTCGGCAGCGCTAAACGCCGCCGGCTCGCGGCTCAGCTTGTAGGCCAGCCCCAGCGCCGCGCGCTCGGCCGGCGGGAAGTCCGACCAGTCGCCCGTCGCCAGCCGCCGCACCCGGGCGGCCACCTCGTCCTGCTTCAAGCCCGCGACCGCGAGCAGCATTTCGCTGTGGCCCATTCAGTAGAAGCAGTCGTTGGTCCGCGTCACCACCCAGAACATCGTGTTGGTGAAGACGCGGTCCACCTTCGACTCCTCGTAGAACGCCCCCAGGCAGGCGAACCACGCCCGCGTCATCCCCGGCTGGTAGCCGCTGCTCACCGTGTTCCACAGGATCGTTTCCGCCTGCATCTTCTCGCGGCCGGTGAGCCCTTCGAACCGCTCCTTCCCCGGCAGCGGGATGCGCAGGGTGCGCGCCTTCTGCGCCGCCAGGGCCGAGCCGAGCGCGTCGGCGCCGCCCTTCGACCACGCCGGGCTGATCCGCGGGCCGGCGTGCGCCGCGGCCTTCACGTCGTCCCACGGCGGCCGCGCGGGCGAACTCGGCGCGGCCAGCAGTGCCGGGTCGACGGCCACCGGCAGCGGCGGGTCGGCCCGCGGCTCGGTGCCGAGGCCGCACACGATGCGGTTGTGGAAGTTGCAGTAGGCGACGGTGTGGACCAGCGCCGTCGTCCGCTCCGGGCCGTACTGCTTCAGCACCGCGGCGAACTCGGCGTCGGTGATGGCGTGCCCTTCGAGCGACAGCTTGCGGGCGAACGCCACCGCCGGCGCGTCCGCGCCGGGCTCGGCGGTCACGCCCATGCGCGCCAGGTCGCCCGTCGCGGTGGCGACGCCGTACTTGCTGCCGAGGGCGGCGGCGCAGGCCAGGCGCACCCGCGCGGCGAGGACGTTCCCCAGCGGGTTGTCGGCCCGGTGGAGGTAGTCCAGCTCCAGCATCTTCGCCGTGGTCTTCGGCATCGGCCCGGCCAGCTGCGCGGCCCAGCCCGGGAGCGGGAGGTGGTCCAGCGCGCCGCGCACGTCCTTCGGCGGCGCCGCCTCGAGCAGCGCCATGCACAGCGCCTGCTCCATCTCGCCGGCCTTGAACCCGAACGGCCCGCGGCCGCTCTGGAAGCCCACCTTCCCCTTGGTGTCGATGACGTAGAACCGCGCCGGCATGCCGCTGTAGAGGTTCCCCGCGGTGTCGGCGATGTCGTCCACCAGCACCTTCATCCCCGGCTTCAGCTTCGCCTGGAACTGCTCGCACACCCGGCCGCGCTCCGCGGTCGTGGTCGGCTGCTTGACGGCGACGCCGACGCGGGTGTTCGACTCCATCTTCCAGCCGTCGAGCGGGTGCGCCTCGCGGACGTACACCATCACGAACGTGGCCTTGTCCTTGTAGCGCTCGCGCAGCGCGTCCGCCTCGGGGAAGATGGCGCGGAACGGGCCGCACGTGAAGTTGCCGAACACCAGCACCACCGGCTTCGGCCCCACCAGCTTCGACAGCGTTACCGTGTCGGCGCCGTCGGCCGTCTTCAGGGTGAAGTCGGGGGCCGCGTCGCCGACCGCCGGGCCTTCCTGGAGCGAGCCGACTTCGCTGCCGTACAGCCCCTTCACGAGCATCGGGATGCTCGGCCCGTCGCCGGGCATGAACGCGCCGCCGGGGCCGGCCGACAGCAGCGCCGCGCGGAAGTCGTCGGGCGTGAAGGCGTCCTTGCCGCCGGTCGCGCGCTTGAGGAAGGCGTCAAAATCCTCGCGGGACAGCTTGGAGTCGCCGTCCGCGTCCATGCGGCGGAACAGGCGGTTGACCATGCCCGTCTGCTGGACGTAGGGGTTGCGGTCGGACCAGTCGAGGTCGAACGGCGTGACCGCGCCGTCGCCGTCGCGGTCGAGGCGGGCGAACAGCTCGGGCGGGCCGGCGAACCTGGCACGCGGCAGCGCCTGGGCGTCCGGCGGCAGGTCGTGCTTCGCGGCGAGCCACTTCCAGGTGTAGCGGCTCCTGGCGGGGCCGAACCAGCCCTCGCCCGGCCCCATCTGCGACCCCTTGAGGATCGCCAGGAGCATCTTCACCGCCTCGGGCTTGCGCTTGTCGTCGTACTCCTTCTCGATCTCCGCGGCGGTCGCGGCGGCGGCCTTCGCGTCGGCGTACTTGGCGGGGTCGAGCTTCGGCAGCACCACCGGCGGGTCGGCGGCACCGGCGACGCCGGCCAACAGGAGCAGGGTCAGGGTCGCTCTCATGGCGTGCCTCCGGGGGCGGGGGTGCGGAACTGGCTGCCGTAGCCCTTCGTGGCGATGCGGGCGCCGATCTCGTCGTACACGGCGGGGTCGGCGGGGGCGACGGTGGCGAGGCCGTCGACGTAGCGGTTGAACATCGAGAACATGGCGGCGATCAGCACCGTGTCGTGGATCGCCCGGTCGTCGGCGCCGGCGTCGCGGGCGCGCCGCACGTCGTCGGCGGTGACGAGCCGGCCGTCGCGCCGCACCTTCGCGGCGATGGCCAGCAGCGCCCGCATCTCGTCGTCCAGGTCGGCCGCGGCGGGGTCGGCGAGGACGGCGTCCACGAGGGCGGCGCGGGGGCCGTACAGGTGGCGGGCGGCGGCCGCGTGCGAGTTGCAGCAGAACTCGCACTCGTTGCCGCGCGACACGAACGCGGCGATGAGTTCGCGCTCGGCGGCGGTGAGCGTCGAGGGGCCGTGCATGACGGCGTTGGCCAGGTCGTTCAGCGGCCGCTCGGACGCCCGGAAGGCGGCGAGGAGGCCGATGATCCCCGGCTGGCCGCCGGGCAGGCTGACGTGCGGCATCGGCTACTCCATCGCGCGGAAGACGGTCAGCTTCGGGTCGGTGCCGACGACGTAGCTCACCGTCTTCTTCACCGGCGAGCCCTGCGGCGGGCGGACGGTCAACTGCACCTTCACGCGCAGGTTCGCGTCCTCCGCCTTGCCGTCGTCGAGGACGGCGTAGTCGTCCAGCTTCGCGCCGGCCATCCAGTCGAAGTCCTGGGCCACGATCGGCGGGCTGGCCTCGGCCAGCGAGCCGATCGGCCGGCCGGCCTTCCAGGCGTCGAGCGCCGTGCGGAGCGCGGCGCGGGCCGTGTCCGGCACCACCGGCGCGGCCACCGGCGGCCCGACGGAGCAGCCGGCGAGGAGCAGCGCGGCGAGGGCCGCGAGGCGGTTAGTTGTCACTCGCCACCTCCCCGCCGTTGCGGCTGCCGAGCGCCCGCCACGTCGTCAGGTCGATCGCGTTCCTGGCGAACCGCACGGTGCCGTCGCCGTACAGCACGTTCACCCCGCCGGTGTGCCGGCTGCTCGGCGGCATGGTGGACTTGCCGACGACGAAGAACCCGCACGACCGGCCGTTCGGCGGCGAGATGTGCTGGTAGCGGTGCTGGTGGCTCATCCACGGGGCGCCCATGAACAGCGGGAACTGGTTCGCCAGGTTGCTCGTGTCCACGCCCTGGCACGTGTTGTAAGCGGCGACCGCGTCGGCCGGGTCGGACGGGTTGAAGAACACGTCCTCCACCGGGCTGATGATGGCGTTGCTGCCGTCGGCCAGCAGCCGCTCGCTGAAGAAGGCGGTGTTGCTGGTGCCGTCGATCACGTCGGCGAAGCGGGAGAAGTAGTTCACGTAGAACGGCCCGTTCGCCAGCTGCGGCTGGGGGATGACGAACGGCGTCATCGAGCCGGTGTTGGCCAGGTAGTTCGTGGCCCCGCCGAGCGCCGGCATCGGGTTCTCGCGGTCGGACGGGCAGCGGAACCCGGGGAGCACGGTGTTCCGCGCGGCGTCGTTGGCCGGGTCGTTGATCGGCAGGTTGAAGTTGATGAGCCGGTAGACGTTGTCCTGCTCCATCTGCGGCAGGATTTGCGTGAGCACCGAGAACACCCCGGATGGGTTCGGGGCGATGGGCAGCCCGCCGTTCGGGAAGCGGTTGTTGGCGTCGTGGAAGCTGTGGACGGCGAGGCCGATCTGCTTCAGGTTGTTCTGGCACTTGGCGCGGGCGGCGGCCTCGCGGACCTTCTGCACGGCCGGGAGGAGCAGGCCGATCAGGATGGCGATGATGGCGATGACGACCAGCAGTTCGATGAGCGTGAAGGCGCGGCGGGACATGGTCCCCTCCGACGGAGCGACGGACGGCGGTGGACGGCCCGCACCCCGCGCGTCGGGGTGGGACCGATGGAATGAGTTCGGGGCACCCCGCGGAGGGGCGCGGGCCGACGGCGCGGGAGCGCGGTCAGCCGGCGCGCGGCGGGTGGAACACGCCGACGGAAGGGCCGTCGGGGCAGGCGTCGGAGGTGGGGGGCGGGAAGGGCGACCCGGCCGCAGCCGGCGGGTCGAGGGCGCCGAGGGTCACGGCGTCTTTCGGGCTGCCGATCGTCGGCGGGGCGACCGGGGCGATCGGGGCACGGGTGGGGGCGCCGTGACACCCCGGCCCGTGGCACGGCTCCGGCGCGGCCGGGTGGTCGGTGGCTTCGGTGCCGTCGCGGACGACGACGTAGTCGCCGCACCCGGCCGCCGCGGCGGCCGGGGTGGAGGCGACGGCGGCGGCGGCCAGCACGGCCGCCGCCCAGCCGCGGACCGATTGCAGCAGGGGGCGCAACATCGAATCTTGGAAGCGTAGCGGCCGGGACGGGCGAACGCAATCAGAAACCCGGCCCGCCGGCGTCACTTCTTCCCGATGGCGTACAGGTGCGTCTTCGTCCGCACGATCAGCGTGTCGCCGACCAGCGCCGGCGACGCCATGCAGCCGGCGTCGAGGTCGTTCGTCGCCACCACCTCGTAGTCGCCGGCCGCGCGGATCACCGTCGCCTTGCCCGACTCGTTGAACAGGTACACGAGCCCGGCCGCGGTCACCGGCGACGCCGTGTACTGGCCGTTCAGACGCTCAGTCCACCGCTGCTTGCCGGTCTTGGCGTCGAGGCACGTCGCCACGCCGCCGTCGCTCACCAGGAACAGCAGGTCGTTCACCAGCAGCAGGCTCGGCCGCGTGGGGATGTTCTTGTCCGTGTCCCACGCCACCGCGTCCTTGCCCGGCGTGCCGGTCACGTCCGACTTCAGCGCCATCAACTGCCCCGGGTAGCCGGTCACGAGGAACGTCAGCCCGAAGCCCGCGACCGGCGGCGCGGCCACGTTCATGGTCCCCTTCTTGAGGTGGTGGAACCGCCACAGTTCGGCACCGCTCCTCGGGTCGTAGGCGATCGTGGCCTCGGCGCTGGGGCACACCAGCTGCGCCTTGCCGTTCACGGTCAACACGCGCGGCGTGGCGTAGGCCTTCTTGAGGTCGCCGTTGTCGGTGGAGTAGCGGATGCGGCGGTCCTGCCGCCACACGGTCGAGCCGGTGTGCTTGTCCAGGGCGACGACGTACTGCTGGTCGAACCCGTCGAAGATGAGGAACACCCAGCCTTCGTAAACGAGCGGCGACGACCCCGGGCCGCGGAAGTGGTCGCACTTCAGGTCGCGGCGCTCCCAGATCACCTTGCCGCTGGCCGCGTCGAGGCACCACGTGCCGTGGCTGCCGAAGTGGGCGTAGACCTTGCCGCCGTCGAGCGCCGGCGTCGGCGAGGCGTAGCTGTTGAAGTCGTGGCAGAAGGCCGGGTCGGCTTCCTCGCCGAGCTTGACGTCGTGGAGCACCTTGCCGGTGGCGAGGTCGTGGCAGACGGCGAAGAAGGTGACGTGCTTGACCGCCCCCTTGTTCGGCCCGCCGGTGGTCGGCACCTTCACCTTCTCGTTGCCGCGCACCTCGTCGGCGGTCGTCACCCACACCCGGCTGTCGGCGACGACCGGCGACGCCCAGCCCTTGCCGTGGACGGGCGCCTTCCACAGCACGTTCTGCTTTTCGGACCAGGTGGTCGGCGGGTTCTTGGCGTCGGCGACGCCGTCGCCGGTGGGGCCGCGGAAGGCGGGCCAGCGGTCGGCGGCGGCGGCGGGGGACGCGGCCAGCGCGAGGGCGGCGGCGGCGAGCAGGTGGCGCATGGGCTGCGGGGGGTGGGAGGGAGTTCGGGGGCGGGTGGGGGTAGCGTACCCCACGCGGCGGGCGCGGGGAAGGGGCGTGCCCTCCCGAGTCGAGCCTTGACCGCCACCCGCCGGTCGGGCATACCTAATCGTACCCGCCGGCCCCGCCCGTCCGAGACCCGCCCGTGCTCACCATCTCCAGCGGCCCGCCCACCCGCCGCCAGTTCCTCCGCGCCGGCGGGCTCGGCGTCGCCGGCGTCACGCTCCCCGCGCTGCTCCGCGCCGACACCACGGGCCGCCCGAAGTCGGTGATCTACGTCGTCCTGTAGGGCGGCCCGTGCCACATCGACACCTGGGACCCGAAGCCCGACGCCCCCGCCGAGTTCCGCGGCCCGTTCGGCACCATCCCGACGCGACTCCCCGGCGTCCGGCTGTGCGAGCTGTTCCCGCTGCAGGCGAGCATCCTCGACAAGGCCGCGGTCCTGAACGGCGTGCGGTCCGTCGAGAACGACCACTACCTGAGCGAGGTGTACACCGGCCTGCCGCGGGGTGCGGGGAATCGGCCGGCGTTCGGGTCGGTCGCCAGCCGGCTGCTCGGCACGACGGCCCGGCTGCCGGCCTACGTCAGCCTCCACCGCGTCGAGGCGAACGACCGGTTCGACTACGAGCGGCCGTACTACGCGGGATCCCAACACGCGCCGTTCCGCCCGTTCGGCGACGCCCTCGACGACCTCCGGCCGGTCCGCTCACTGGACGCGTTGGCCGACCGCCGGGCCGTGCTCGCCGGCCTCGACCGGATGCGCCGCGAACTCGACGCCACCGGCCAGGCCGCGGCGCTCGACCGTTTCCAGGCGCGGGCGCTGGAACTGGTCACGTCGCCGCAGGCCCGCGAGGCGTTCGATCTGTCCAAGGAGCCGCGGAAGAACGTCGACCGCTACGGCCGCGGCAAGTTCACCCACCAGACGGTGAAGTCGCTCGTCTACGACTGGGACGCGAAGCCGTTCGTCCTGGCGCGCCGGCTGGTGGAGGCGGGGGTGCGGGTGGTGACGGTGCAGGTCGGCAGCTGGGACCACCACAGCGGCGCGGAGTCGGACATCTTCCTGTCCTACCGCATGTGCCTGCCGGCGCTCGACCGGAGCGTGTGGGCGCTGGTGACCGACCTGGAGGACCGCGGCCTGCTCGACGACACGCTGGTGGTGGTGCTCGGCGAGTTCGGGCGGACGCCGAAGGTGACGTACCCCGGCCCCGGCCGCGAGCACTGGGCGGACGCCGGCAGCGCGATCGTGTTCGGCGGCGGGATGAAGGTCGGGCAGGTGATCGGCCGGACGGACGCGCGGGCGGAGCGGTCGGTGAGCGGGACGATGACGTTCCAGAACGTGGTGGGGACGATTTATCACGCCCTCGGCATCGACCCGGTGACGGCGTCGCTGCCCGACCTCAGCGGCCGGCCGACGTACCTGCTGGACCAGGGCCGGCCGATCCCGGAGTTGGTGGGATAAGACGCGGGCCGGCGCCGGCCCGGCGGGCGGGTCCGTTAGCCCAGCAGCTTCATCAGGGCCATCCCGGCGCCGGCCAGGGCGGCTCCGCCGACCGCGGCCAGGATCATCCGCCACGGCGCCTTCGCCCGCGCCGGTTCGGTCACGTCGGCCCGGAACGGATGCGACGCCCCCGCCGGCCGCATCCCCGCCGGCGTCTGCTCCACCCGCGCCGCCGCGGTCTCGGCCGACGGGTGGGCCGTCGGCAGCCGCGGCGGGAGTCCGGGCCGTACGCCCGACCCCGAACGCCTTGCCGGCGTCGCTGGAGCCCCCCACGGGTTCCCCGCCGCGGGCGCCGGGGCGAACGGTGCAGGCGCCGGGCCGAACGGCGAGCGCGCCGCCGCGACCGCGGTCCGGGCCGCCGGTTCCTGGTCCGTCGCCACGCCGACCGGTTCCGGCGCATCCTCCTCCGGCTGCGCCCCTTCCGACGCCGCGGGGCTCAGCACCGGCATCTCCTCGGCCGCCGGCAGCGGCACCACCTTCGGCACGATGCCCTCCAGTTCCGCGGCCACCTGGGCCGGCGTCTGGTAGCGGGCCTTCGGTTCCTTCGCCATCATCCGGGCGACGAGCGCCGCCACGTCGTCGGGCACGTCCGGGCGGATCTCCTTGATCGGCGTCGGCTCCTTCGTGCGGTGCCACAGCAGCTTCTGCGACACCGTGCCGGTCGGGAACGGCGGGTGGCCGGCGAGGAGGAAGTAGTACGTCGCCCCGAGGCCGTAAATGTCCGCGCGGATGTCCACGGCGTGGCTGTTGGCCACCTGCTCGGGCGCGACGTAGTCGGCCGTGCCGAGGACGATCTTGTCGTCGTACTTGATCGTCAGTTGGTCGGTGTGGTCGCGGAAGAACCGGGCCAGCCCCATGTCCAGCAGCTTGGCCGTGCCGCGGCGGTCGATCAGGATGTTGCCCGGCTTGATGTCGCGGTGGATGATGCCGGCGCGGAACGAGCTGTCGAGCGCGAGCGCCACCTGGCGGACGTAGCTGGCGGCGCGGCCGAGGTCCATCGGGCCGAACTTCTTGACCACGTCCAGGAGGTTGGTGCCGTCCACGTAGTCCATGACGAGGAAGTGGAGGTTGCCGTCCTGGTCGATGTCGTGGGTGCGGACGATGTTCGGGTGCTGGAGGCTGCCGGCGGCGCGGGCCTCGCGGTAGAACCGGCCGAGGGCCGCCGGCTGGTCGGCCTTGGCCGGCGGCAGCACCTTCACGGCGACGCGCTTCTTCATGAACAGGTGTTCGCACAGGAACACCTGCCCCATCCCGCCGACGCCGACCCGCTCGAGCAGCTTGTACTTGCCGATGGTGAACCCGCGCCACTTCCCGAGCAGGAACTGCTCCGCCTGGAAGTTGGTGAGGACGCCGTCGCGGACCATGTCCTCGGCGAACTCGCGGGGGTCGGTGGGGAGTCCCCGGGCGAACTCGCGGCGCTCGAGGTAGTTCGACAGCACCACCTCGTCCACCATGCCGCTCTTGCGAATGAGCTGCACGAGTTCTTCGACCGAGTTGGGGACGGACATGCGGGCACCGTGGCGGGCTGAGGGGGCGCGTCCCGAGGCCGCCCGGATGAATTCGGGCGGGGGCGGAATTCCTGTCGCAACGGTAGAACACCTTCGGCCCGGACGCAAACCGGCCGGCCGCGCCGGGTTGCGGGACGTGGGGCGAGCTCAGGGAACGAGAAAGCCGGGCTCGGACGTGCCCGGGCCGGGCGGCGTCAGCGCTTGCCGTTCCAGGTGGGGTCGGCGTACTTCTCGGCCCGAATCTTCGCCGTGCGGGCGCGCTCCAGCGGCGTCCAGTCGTCGGTCTCCACGGCGCACCCGGCGGCGACCGCCACCCGGCCGGCCAGCCGGGCGGCCAGTTGCGGCGCCGCCACGAGCTCGCGGCCGGCGAAGTCGTTGATGCCGGCCAAGTGCGGGGCGTGCGGGCTGCGCCACAGCAGGATGCTGCCGTGCTGCAGCAGCGCCCCCTTCCACTTCCGCTGGGCGCTGCCGGCCACCTTCGACCCCTCCACGAGCAGGTCGCCGGCCGTCTGGTCGAGGAAGCACAGCACCTCGCCGAGCTTCTGCTCCTCGCCGCACAGAACGGCCTTCGCCGTCAGCCCGGCGTCGGCCAGCTCGTCGCGCAGCAGGTGGTGCATCCGGCAGACCCACGGCTCGCCGGTGTGCCACTCGGCGGCCGGCGGCAGGGCCAGTGCGTAGGTCAGCTCGTGGTGGTGCAGGATGGCCGCGCCGCCGGTGGAGCGGCGGACCCACGGCACGCCCGGCGTGGCGGCGCGGGCCTCGGCCGGCTGGAAGTAGCCGAGCGACAGCGTCGGCTCGGTCCAGGTGTAGAAGCGGAGCGAGGCGATGCCGGCGGCAGCGGACACGAGCAGCGCCTCGTCGGCGGCCATGTTGGTGGCCCCGTCGGCGGTGGCGAACGGCAGCAGGCGGAGGGTGCGAGCCATGACGGAATTGTAGACGTGAAATGCGATGCCGCTTGCGGCTTAGCGGCGTACACGCCGCTAAGCCGCAAGCGGCGCCGCGCTCACAGCCCGCCGCGGGCGGCCATCGCGTCGAGCCGCTCGCGGCGCGTCCACCCGCCGCTCCGGTGCGTGCCGCGCAGCTCGATCAGCACCCGCCCGTCGAACGCCGGTTCGCGCAGCAGCCCCACCGCGGCGTTGAACCGGTGCACCGCCGCGTTCAGGTAGTAGTCGTCGGCGTCGCCCACCCAGATGTTCACCTTCCCGCCGGCGAGCTTCGGGCCGAGGTCCTTCCAGTTGGCGACGATGTAGCGGGTCAAGTCGTACTTCTTCCAGTGCTCCAGCACGGTCTTGTCGATCGCCCCCGTCTTGCCGTCCCACACCGGCACCGGCAGGCCGTCGGCCCCGCGCGGGCCGTACACCGCGTTCCAGCTCGCCCAGTCGCGGCCGCCCAGCTCCCACCGACCACCCTTGCCCAGCACGCGGTCCAGCTGCGCCTCGTGGCGGACGGTCGAGACCACGTCGCCGTCGAGGGTGCGGGTGCTCGGCCGTTCGAAGCCGAAGCGGTTCACGAAGGCGTTCTTCTCGGCGTACAGGTCGATCAGCTCGAACCGCTCGAACGTCAGCGAGTCGGGGCACTGGCTCCAGCAGCCGTTGAACGTGTCCGGGTAGTACAGCTGCAGCGCCAGCGACACCCAGCCGCCGGTGCTGGCCCCGCAGGTGAACCGCTTGCCGGCGCCGCCGCAGCGGTACGTCTTCTCCAGGAACGGGATCACCTCCTGAATCAGGGCGTCGCCGTAGGGGCCGTTGTTGGCCGAGTTCACCTGGTACGGGTCGCCGAACGGCCCGGCGCCGTCCGGCACCACCTGCACGAACCGCTTGTCCGGCTGCGTCCGCCGCGCGTCGGTGTAGCGGGTGCCGAAGCCGCCCACGTCGAGGATCAGGCCGTAGTGCTTGTCAGTATCGGTGTCGAAGCCCGGCGGCAGGACGACGCCGACGCGGTAGGTCATCGGCCGGCCGTGGAATTCGCTCAGCCGCTTCGACGGCAGCGCCAGGTACTTGTGCGTCGCGGTGTCCTTCGGCTTCCGCTCGGTGAACGTCTTGTCGAGCGTGAGGTTCACCGTGGTGCCGGCCGCGGCGTCGAGCTTCACGCGGACGGGGGCCGAGTACAGGTTGCCGGGGGCGTCCGGGAGGTTCACATCGCGGTTGGTGGCGAGGATGGCCTGCACCGTGTACTCGCCGGCCGGCAGGTCGTTCATCGCCGGCGCGATCGGAAACACGTCGGACGCCGCGTCCAGCGTAGCGGTGCGGCCGGCGGCGAGGTCGGCGCCGAGGACGGGCAGCACGGGCGGCTTGTACTCGGTGAAGTCGGGGGCGCCGTTCTTCGGCCCGACGCCGACGAGCAGCCGGCCGGGTTGCGCCGGCAGCGCCGGGTCGATGCTGACGGTGAAGCGGAGGCCGGGCCGGGCGGCGGGCTGGGCGGCGACCGCGGACGCGACGACGAGCGCCGCGAGGACGGCGAGGCGGGTGGGCATGGCTCGGCTCGGGCGGGGCGGGGAGGGCGACGTGATTGTAGCGGGATCATCCGAGCCGGCCCCGTCAGGGGTCGGAGCGCCCGGCGTGCGGAACGCTCCGACCCCTGACGGGGCCGGCTCGAACGGAGGATCGTCTCACGCGATGCGCGGGAACAGCGGCTTCGGCTTGCCGTCCACGACCTCCGCCGTCACCCGCAGGTCGTCCGGCTGCGCCGACAGCACGGCCGCGTCGGCGTACGTCACCTCGGCCCACGACTTCGGGAAGTTGAAGCTCGTGTAGATGGCCTCCGCCGCCCGCGGGATGAACGGCTTCAGCAGGATGCTCGCCACCCGCAGCGACTGCACCGCGTTGAACAGCACCCGCGCGGCCGCGTCCTTGTCCGTCTTCACCAGCTTCCACGGGGCGTTCGTTTCGAGGTACTGGTTCGTCGGCGTCAGGAAGTCCTGCACGACCGCCTGCAACGCCAGGTTGTACCGGCACCCCTCGACGTGCCCGCGCACCGTCTCGACGAACGCCGCCAGGTCGAGCCCCGGCACGACCGGCTCGGGCGCCTTGCCGGCCGTGTTCGGGAACACGCTGCTGTAATTCTTCGTCACGAGCGTGAGCGCCCGGCTGAGCATGTTGCCGAGGTTGTTCGCCAACTCCGAGTTGTACACCTCCTCGTACCGCTGGCCGCTGTAGTCGCCGTCGCTCGGGTACGGGCACTCGCGCATGAAGAAGTAGCGGTAGGCATCGGAGCTCGACTTCGCGATCAGCTCCACCGGGTCCACGATGTTGCCGAGCGTCTTCCCCATCTTCTCGCCGTTGTTGTTCACGAACCCGTGGCTGAACACCAGCCGCGGTGCCTCCAGCCCGGCCGCCCACAGCATCGCCGGCCAGATGTGGGCGTGAAACCGCGTGATGTCCTTGCCGATGAAGTGCGTGTCGCACGGCCACAGCCGCGCGAACAGCTCGGGGTCGTCGGCGTACCCGATGCCGGTGATGTACGTCAGCAGCGCGTCGAACCACACGTAGATGGTGAACTCGGGGTCGAACGGCAGCCGCACGCCCCACTCCTCGCCGTGCCGCGAGATGTTCAGGTCGTCCAGCCCCTCGGCCTCGATGAAGCCGATCATCTCGTTCCGCCGGCTGTCCGGCTGCACGAACCCCGGGTTGTCCTTCAGGTACGCCAGCAGCCGGTCCTTGAACGACGACAGCCGGAAGTACCAGCACGGCTCGGTGCGCCGCACGAGTGGCCGCTTGTGGTTCGGGCACAGGCCGTCGTTCGCGGCGTGGACCTTGTCGCTCTTGAACTCCTCGCAGCCGGCGCAGTACCACCCCTCGAAGTCGCCCTTGTAGATGTGGCCGTTGTCGTACACCTGCTGCGCGAACTTGCGGGCGCAGGCCTTGTGCCGCTCGCTGCTCGTCTGCACGAACACGTCGTAGGAGATGTCCAGCGCGTCCCACACCTCGCGGAACTGGCGGGCCATGTCGTCGCAGTACGCCTGCGGCTCCGACCCCAGTTCCTTGGCGCGGTCGGCAACCTTCAGCGTGTTCTCGTCGTTCCCCATCAGGAAGAACACGTCGTACCCTTCCATCCGCCGGTAGCGGGCCTGCACGTCCGCGCCGACCTTCTCGAACGCCGTGCCGATGTGCGGCCGGCTGTTCGGGTAGTCGATCGCGGTCGTCTGGAACCACTTCCGGCGCGGCTCGGCCATCTCGCTCGCTCCTTACGCTCTCGGCACCCCGTGAAGGGGTGAGGGGGTGAGGGGGTGAAGGGGTGACAGGTTCACCCCTTCCGTCACCCCTTCACCCCCTCACCCCTACACCCCTACACCCGACTAAGGTTCGACCGGCACGTAGGACCGGTGCTTGTCCCAGTCCGCGGGTGGCTTTAGCTCGTCGTCGCCGGTGCCGAGCTTGTTCATCACCCGCCGCAGGCACTGGCTCGCCGGGTCGTCCGGGAACAGTTCCTCCAGCTGCTTGTACGCCCCGGCCCAGTCGCCGTCGGTGAACTGGTCCACCGCCGACGCCCAGTCGAAGTCCTGGAACTCGTGGATCGGCGGGTTGTCCAGCGAGTACAGCTGGAACGCCGGCACGGGGTCGGGGAACCCCTTGGCGATGACGTTCCCGAGCTTCCGCGTCCGCAGCTGCCGGCCGCCGCTCGACGCGGTCAGTTTCTCGGCAACCGGCCCGCTGCAAATCGCCCCCACGCCGAACGCCTTCGTCATCGATTCGAGCCGGAACGCCAGGTTCACCACCGGGCCGTACAGGTCCACCACCGCGAGGTCGTGCGCCCCCAGCCGGCCGGCCAGTGTCGCGCCGTGCGTCACGCCGAGGCCGCACTTCATCCCCTTCTGCGTCAGCTTGTCCCAGATGCGGAACGCCGCCTGGCACGTCGATTCGACCTGCCGGTCCTTCGGCTCGGGCCAGCCCCAGAAGGCCAGCACGGCGTCGCCGCGGAACCCGCTCACCACGCCGCCGTGGTCGGTCACGGTGCTGCTCATGGTGTCGAGGGCCAGCGAGATGTTCCGCCACGCCCCGGTCAGGTCGTCCTTCGTCTTCCACACGTCGCTGGAGTACCCGCGGAGGTCGCAGAACAGGATGGTGACCTCCTTCACCCCCGGCTCGAGGACGCGCTCCAGCTCCTCGGGGCGGTCCATGAACGGCCACAGCTCGCGGTGCCACGCCTGCTTGATGACGCTGTTCTGCTTCGCCAGCCGGTTCATCCGCAGCGTCGTCTCGATCAGCCCGACGATCAGCTCGACCGTCTTCTGGTACTGCGTCAGGTCGTTGACGACCTTGTCCTGGCCGGGCTTGCCGAGGGCGCCCCACTGGCCGGAGACGCGGCCGGAGACGTAGAGGGCGAACTTCGAGTTGTCCTGGAACGGCGTGCAGATGGCCCACGGGGTCTGGTTCTGCATCCCCTGCGGGGCGGCGAGCGTCATCTCCTGGGCGCTGCCGGAGTCGGTCGGGTCGGTGGACCAGCAGTGGAGGCAGCTGCGGCGGCGCTCCTGGATGGCCTTGTGCGCCAGCCGGCGGCTCGGGGCGAACCCGCCGCCGAGCGCAGCCGTCGGCCGGACGTTCGACTCCACGACCGCCAGCCGCCGCTCGCCGGCGGGGTTGTCGGGCGGGATGCGGACGATGCCGGCGGCGTCGGCCCGCGGCAGCGCCTCCATGATGACCCGGAGCATCTGGCGGAACAGGCCCTGCTCGTTCACCGCGGCGCGGATGGTGTTCGGCAGCTGCTCCATCGCCTTCAGCACCGTCGCCGGGTTGGTGAAGGCGATCTCCTCCAGCTGCGCCCGGGTCCGCTCCTCCTGCCGGGCGGCGACCGTGGCGTCGATCGGCGACTCGGGGCCGGTGTCGCCGTCGCCGCGGAGCGTGAACTGGGTCTGGCCGATCCAGAACGACTCGCCCGGCCCCACGTCCCAGCCGGTGACGTCGAGGAACCGGTCGCGGGCCTTCGGGTCGCGGACGACGATCTTGTTGACCGGCGCGTCCGGGTAGTCGGGCGGGACGGGCGGCCGGCGGTCGACGCGGACCTTGTTGGCCTCGAACGACACGTTGGCGTAGTACCGCGAGACCTGGTCGTCCTCGGGGACGGCGAAGTCCATCTTGGTCTCGTCGCGGCCGAGGCGGAACTGCTTGCCGGGGGCGAGGGCGAACCGGCGGCTGAACTGCGCCGCGGGGACGTGCGGCTTGTCCTTCGTCGGCCGGATGTCGGTGATCGCTTCCAGCTCAGCCATAACCCGCGAACTCCCACCCGCGGCTGCGGAACCGCTACCCCGTCATCCTACGGCCGGCGGGCCGGGGGCGTCACCCGTGTCCCGCGAACTCCCACCCGCGGAGCAGGCGGAACAGCCACACCCACAGCACGACCGCCAGCGCCGCCAGGGCCGCCACGAGGACCGACCCGGCCCACGTCAGCTGGCGCTTCAGCCGGTCCACCGGGGCCAGGGCGACCGCCTCCGGCATCTGCGCCACGAAGCCCCACACCCGGCCGCGGTTCTCCTCGTACCGGCTGTGCGCCAGCGGGCGGAACGTCAGCGTGTGCGCCAGCAGTTGCTCCCCGCCGGCCGGGGTGTCCAGTGCCACCGGGTCGACGTACCGGTCGGGGCCGTCTTCGATGCCGCGGTCGATCGACTTCCACGGCACCAGGTCGTCCGGGCGGATGCCGTGCTTCGGGGCCAGCTCCCGGGCGAGCCGCGTCAGGTTCTCGGGGTCGCGGTGGACGTCGCGGGCGGCGTCGGCCCTGAGCCCGGCCATGCCGGTCTCGTGCCACACCCACGCCCCGCGGTCGTTGACCACGAACGCGCTCAGCGCCCGCGCGATCTCCTGCCGGTCGGCCAGCATCGCGTCCGGCATGTCGATCAGGTGGCGGAGGTGGCGGCTCACGTCGAGCCCGACGGACAGCAGCCCGACGACCCGGCCGTCGGCCGCCCACACCGGGGTGATGACGTCGAGCCGCCAGCTGCCGTCGCGGCGCGACTGGTACGTCTGCGAGACGTGCGTGCGGCGGACCACGGGGTGCGGCCGGCCCTGCTCGGCGAACCGGTTGCCGTCGGCGGTGAAGTAGTCGCGGAACGACCACTCGGTGCGGTAGTTCGACGCCTGCTGCGGGTCGGCCCGGTCGGCCGCGGCGGGGACGCCGGCCTTCTCGCGGGCCAGCGTGAACCCGCGCGCCGGGCCGCCGGTCGGGGTGTCGCCGGCGACCACGAGCAGCGCCACGGTGCGGCCCTCGACCGCCGGCCACCGCTTCTGCGCGTCCTCGTGGACGTGGGCGACGAAGGCGTCGAACGCGGCGCGGTCGGTGAGCAGGTCGTGGGCGCGGGTGGCGTCGCCTTCCGCCAGCGCGGCCGTCGCCGCGGCGGCGGTGAGGCGGTCGCGCAGCTCGGGCGTCACCCGGGCGTGTTGCTCGGCGAACGCGACGTGGTCCTGCAGCGCCCGCTCGACCGCCCCCTTGCCGTACCACGCCGTCCGCGTGAGGCTGCCGTCGATCTCGCGGCTCACGTCCGCCGTGGTGCGCTGGTACACGCGGTCGGCGGCGAACGCGCTCCCCCCGGCCACGAGCGCGACGAACACGAACGTGGCCGCGGCGCCGACCGCCAGCGGGGTGCGGACGTGCCGCCACCACGCCCGCTTCTTCAGCAGGTCGACCACCTCGCCGGCGTCGCGCGGGCGGGCCGCCGGGTCGGTCGCCAGGCAGCGGTCGACGACGTCGGCCAGCAGCGGGTCCACGAGCCGGCGGTGGGCGGTCGGGTTCGGCGCGGCGGTGACGCCGTCGCGGTAGGCTCGCAGCTTGGTGTCGAGGTGCTCGGTCTGCTTGATGGCCTTCCGCAGCGCCTCGTCGCGGCGCGGCGGCTCGCCGACGAGCAACTCGTACATCAGGGCGCCGAGCGCGTACACGTCCCACGAGCTGTCGGACCGGGCCTTCTTGAGCGCGGCGTCGGCCTGGTCCGGCGGCATGTAGAAGAACGTGCCGAGGGCCGGCGTGTCGTCGGTGGCCAGGTGCGCCTGCCCGAAGTCGGCGAGGAGCGGCTGCGCCGGGTGGCCGGGGTCGGCGGTGTGGAGCAGCACGTTCCGCGGCTTCAGGTCGCAGTGGTGGATGCCGCGGCGGTGGACGGCGGCCAGCGCCTCGGCCACCCGCGTGAACACCCGCACGGCCTCCGCCACCGGCACGACCGGCTCGCCGGCACGGGCCGCCTTCTTCGCGGCGCTCACCACGTCGGCGAGGGAGCCGCCGTTGGCCAGCGGCATGACGTAGAACGGCGGCTGCGCGTCGGTGCCCTTGCGGACCTGCTTCACGGTGACGATGCCGCCGGTGCCCTCGAGCGCCTGCAGCAGCTTGACCTCGCCGAGCATCGCCTCCCAGCGGTCGTCGCCGGCCGACAGGAACTTGATGGCGACGTGCTCGCCGGTGTCGAAGTTCTGCCCCTCCCACACGGACCCGAACGCGCCGGTGCCGATGGAGCGGAGGAGCTTGTACTCGCCGACGTCGATGCTGCTGCGGTTCTGATCGACCCAGCGGTCGAGTTCGCGGATGGCGAGGCCGGACGGCGGCCCGGACGGGCCCGGGCCGGCGGGCGGGCAGGTGAGCGTGGCGTGGACGAAGTCGCGCCAGCCGCCGGAGGTGCGGGTGCGGCCGTCCTCGTCGTCCGGTGGCGCGGCGACCGGCGGGCGGGCGACCGTGGGATTGTCGTCGGGCAGGGCTGGCATCCGCGGGCTCGGGGGGGCGGGGTGTACGGACTACTGTACCCCGCGCCGCCCGGGGCATCAATTTCCCGCCGCGGCCGGCGACGGTTTTCGGCGCGCGGCGAGGCCGGAAGGGCGACGCAGCTTGCCCGGGTTGCCACCGCCGCCACACGCGCCCGTCGTCACGGGTGGGCTTCCTCCCGGCCGCCCTCTAACGATAGTTCGGTCCCGACTCCCGAGGCGCGCGCGTGTTCCACCCGGTCGAGCTCGTCCTGGCCCTCGTCGCGGTCGCCGTCGGGCTCGGCGTCGTGGCCCGGCGGATGCGCGTGCCGTACCCCATCCTGCTGGTCGTCGGCGGGCTGTTGCTCGGCCTCCAGCCGTGGGCGCCGAGCGTCGCCCTCGACCCGCAGGTCGTGTTCCTCCTGTTCCTGCCGCCGCTCCTGTACGCCGCCGCGTTCCAGACCGAGTGGGCCGACTTCCGGCTGAACCTCCGCCCCATTGTGCTCCTGGCCGTCGGGCTCGTGCTGTTCACCACCGCCGTCGTCGCCGTGGTCGCCCACGCCGTCGTCGGCCTGCCGTGGCCGTGCGCGTTCGTGCTCGGCGCGATCGTGTCGCCGCCGGACGCCGTCGCGGCCGTGGCCGTCACGCGGCGCATCGGCGTGCCGCCGGTCATCATCACGCTGCTCGAGGGCGAGAGCCTGGTGAACGACGCCACCGCCCTGGTCGTGCTCCGGGTGGCGGTCGTGGCGGTGAGCGCGGGGTCTTTCTCGGTAGCCGACGCCGGCGTGCAGTTCCTCGTCGTCGCCGCCGGCGGCGTCGCCCTCGGCCTGGCCGGCGGGTGGCTCGCGGTGAAGCTACACGCCTGGCTCGACCGCGAGGAGCGGGCCGACGCCAAGCTGTTGATCACGGTCACGCTGCTGACGCCGTTCGCGGTGTACCTGCCGGCCGAGCACCTGCACGTGAGCGGCGTGCTGGCCGCGGTGACGGCGGGGTTGTGGGTCGGCAGCCGGTGCGAGCAGGTGTTCAGCCCGGCCCTGTACGAGGAGGCGCGGGCCGTGTGGGAGTGGGTCGAGTTCGTGCTGAACGCGCTGATCTTCATCCTGATCGGCTTCGCCCTCCGCCCGGTGCTCGACCAACTGAGCGACAACTACGACCCGCTCGACCTGCTGGGGTACTCCGCGGCGGTGAGCGCGGCCGTGATCCTGTCGCGGTTCGTGTGGGTGTTCCCGGGCGCCTACGTGCCGCGCTGGCTGGACCGCCGGCTCGGCCTGCCGACGACGCCGTACCCGCCACCGCGGGCCGTCTTCGTGGTCGGGTGGACGGGGATGCGCGGCGTGGTGTCGCTGGCCGCGGCGCTGGCCCTGCCGACCGTCACGGCCGACGGCAAGCCGTTCCAAGGCCGCGACCTGATCCAGTTCCTGACGTTCTGGGTGATCTTCGCCACGCTGGTGGGGCAGGGGCTGACGCTGCCGTGGGTGGTGCGCCGGCTCGGGCTCGGCGGCCCGCCAGTTCCACCGCCGGCCGAGGGCGCCCACGTTCCGGAGGACGAGCCATGACGCGGATCGCGTGCGGGATGGGCCTGGCGGTGCTGCTGGCGCTGACCGGCGCCGCGGCCGGGCAGGAGAAGGACGCGCCGTTCGACCCGGCGAAGCTGATCGGCCGCTGGACGCCGGTTGAGAAGAAGAAGGACGAGGTGTCGGTGGTGGAGTTCAAGACGGGGAACAAGGTGACGTTCCAGCTCGGCGCCGGCGGCAAGACGGAGACGTACGAGGGGACGTATGCGGTGGCCGGGCAGAAGCTGAAGATCGCGCTGAAGGTCGGCGAGAAGACGATCACCGAGGAGGTGGTGGTGACGCGGCTGACCGCGGACGAGCTCCACACCGAGGACGCGAAGGGGAAGAAGGAGAAGCTGCGGCGCGTACAGTAGGCGGGCTGATGTAGGTCGGGTCGAGTCCTCGAGACCGGACGGCTACGCCCTCCAAGAACCCGTAAAACCTCGCCGGTTCGGTGCGATCCGGGTTCACGTCAAATGTGGTCCGTGCCGCCGTCAGGTCTCGAGGACTCGACCCGACCTACAACGGCCGGCGCGCTCGCCCCGGAGCATTCCCATGCCCCAACCGGTGGTGGCAGTCCACGACCCCGCGGCGCCGGTGCCGGCGGACGTGTTCCCGCTGCTCGCCGACCGCCCGGCAATTGGCGGCGCGCCGACGGTGTACGTCTGCCGCGACGCGGTGCGCGCCGCGGGTCGGGGTGGAAGCCGTGCGCGAGTGGCTGTCGGGGGCGGCTAGCGCGCCGTCACTTCGACCGGCACGAGGTGGTTGATGAGGTACGAGCGCCGGTCCGGGTCGCGGGTCGGCGGCTGGGTGGCGCCGGCGGCGTCGGTGCAGCGGGCCACCACCCGCGCCGGGCCGCGGGCCGGCGTCCAGTCGAACGACCAGAACACCCACCGGTGCGGTTTCGCGTCGCCGTCCAGCTTCGCCGCCGTCCACGTCGCCCCGCCGTCGGTGCTGAGTTCGATCTTGGCCACCGGCGACTCGCCGGCCCACGCCGCGCCGCGGACGGTGAACGGCCGGCCGGCGGGGATCACCTCCTGCGGCCCGAGGTTGGCGATCACCGCCTTCGGGAGCATCGTCGTGAGCGGCACCGTCTCGGGCTCGCCGCCGGCCCCGCGGGCGTACAGCGAATAGTCCATCGTCTGCCAGAACCCGCCGTAGGGGCGGTCGGTGACGACGATGCGGGTCAGCCACTTCACCGCGGCGCAGCCGAACCACCCGCCGACGACGGCCCGCAGCGGCGCCCCGTGGCTGCGCGTCAGCGGCTCGCCGTTCATGGTGGAGGCGAGCAGCACCTCGTCCTTGCGGGCCTTCGCCAGCGGCAGACCACGGCCGTAATGGATCGGCCCGGGGCTGGCCGGGTCGGCGGTGACGGCCCCGCGGTCGGCGCCGAACAGCACCACGTCCGCGGCGCCGGCCTTCGGGCGGGCGCGGTCGAGGACGGCGCCGAGCGGCGTGCCGGCCCACGCCGCGGTACCGACGCCCCCCGTCGCCCACTGAAGGCCGCGGGCCTGCGGGACCAGGAAGACGCGGCCGTTGCCGGCGCACTCCACGGTCAGCGTCTGCTCGGCCTTGGCCAGCTGGGCCACCTCGGCGAGCGTCAGTTCGAGGCGGTTCTCGACGTGCCCCTCGACGACGAGTTTGAATGTGTTGGGATCGACGACCGGCGCCGCGAAGTGGCTGCGGACGAAGAACTGCTCGGTGGGCGTGACCGCGTGGGCGAAGCCGGACGGCGGCATCTCCAGGTTCCGCGGCTCGTGCATGCGCACGATCATGCCGCGGAACGGCTCCGGCTGACGGGCGGACGCGGCGCCGGCGAGCGGCAGCAGTGCGGCGGCCCGGAGCGCGTCGCGGCGGGTGGGGGCGGGCATGGTGTCGCTCCGAAAACCGGATTAACTACAGAGTCACAGAGAGCACAGAGGGAAGACCGAAAGCAGAGGGAAGACAAGAATCTGGTCTCAAACTCTGCTTCGCTCCGTCTTCTGTCTTTCCTCTGTGCTCTCTGTGACTCCGTGGTTGAATCGCTCTCTTGCTCAGAACCCCAGCCCGCGCGTCGTGGTGCGGACGCGGACGAGCTTGTCGTTGGCGCAGATGTACAGCGTCGCCCCGTCGTCGCCGAACCCGCAGTTGGCGTTCTTGTCGCCGATGACGATCTTGCCCAGGTAGGTGAAGTCCGGGGCGAACACGTACACGCCGTCGGGGCCGGTGGCGAAGATGTTCCCCTTCGCGTCCACCTTCATGCCGTCCGGCAGGCCCGGCTTCTTCGCCACCACCTCGGGCGTGGCGTCGAAGATGACCCGGCCGGCGCCGCTGATGGCGCCGTCGGCGCCGAGCGGGAAGGCCATCCAGATCGCCCGCGCGGGGTCGGAGTTGGCCACGTACAGCGTCTTGTTGTCCGGCGACAGCGCGATGCCGTTCGGCCGGCTCATCTCCTTCGTCAGCAGCGTCAGCTCGCCGTTCGGCTTCAGCCGGTAGACGCCCTGGAACTGCAGCTCCTTCGCCGGGTCGTCCATCTGCTTCGGCAGGCCGTACGGCGGGTCGGTGAAGTACAGGTCGCCGTTCGGGTGGTACACCAGGTCGTTCGGGCTGTTGAACCGCTTCCCGTTGTACTTGTCCGCGACCGTCTGGAACTTGCCGTCGGCGGTGAGGCGGGAAATCCGCCGGTCGCCGTGCTGGCACAGCACGAGGGCGCCGTCCTTGTCGAACGCGAGGCCGTTGGCCCCGGGCTCGTAGCCGGTGAACGGCTCCTTGCCGGTGTAGCCGCTCGGCTTCAGGAACTCCTTGAGCCCGTCGGCCGGCGACCAGCTCATGACGCGGTTGTTGGGGATGTCGGTGAACAGCACCCGCTTGGCCTTCTTGTCCCAGACCGGCCCCTCGGTCCACTTGAACCCGCCGGCGAGCACCTCGATGACGGCGCCCTTGGGGAGGAGTTCGTCGATCTTGGCGTTCTTGCGCTCGATGCTACCGATGGTGGCCTTCTTCTCGCCGGGCTGCGCCGCGGACGGCGCGGGGGCGAGGGCGACGAGGGCGGCGGCGGCGAGGGCGGCCGGCGCGGCGAACACGCGCAACATGGGGCGGGGCTCCGGGAGAGACTGTGGACGGGATACAGAAAGCAGATTAACCACAGAGTCACAGAGAGCACAGAGGGAAGACCGAAAGCCGAGCGGAAATCCTATTCGAAAACAAGGTCTTCATTCTTCCTTGCTTTCGGTCTTCCCTCTGTGCTCTCTGTGACTCTGTGGTTAATCGGCCTCCGGCCTCCCGTCCCCGCTAAGCCAGCGCCTTTTCGACCACGCGCCCCGCCACGTCCGTCAGCCGCTCGTCGCGGCCGTCGTGCGGGTACGTCAGCCGCTCGTGGTCGAAGCCGAGCAGGTGCAGGATCGTGGCGTGGAAGTCGTTCACGCTCACGCGGTCCTCGATGCCGTGCAGGCCGAACTCGTCGGTGGCGCCGACGACGGTGCCGCCCTTCGATCCGCCGCCGGCCAGCCACATGGTGTAGCCGAGCGGGTTGTGGTCGCGGCCGCGCCCGCCCTGGCTGTTGGGCGTCCGCCCGAACTCGCTGCACCACACCACCAGCGTGTCCTTCAGCAGCCCGCGCCGCTTCAGGTCCGTCAGCAGCGCCGCCACCGGCCGGTCGGCGTGGCCGCACATCGTCTCGTGGTTGCCGTTGATGTCGTCGTGCGCGTCCCACTGCGTGATCAGCGGCCCGCCGCCGCTGTACACCGTGACGAACCGCACCCCGCGCTCGACGAGCCGGCGGGCCAGCAGCAGCCGCGTGCCGAAGTCGGCCGTCTTCGCGTCGTCGGTGCCGTACAGCGCCTTCGTCTCGGCCGTCTCGCGGCTCAGGTCCACGGCCTCCGGCGCGTGCTGCTGCATCCGGAAGGCGAGTTCGTAGCTGGCGGTGCGGGCGTCGAGGTCGGGGTCGCCGGGCGGGGCGTGCAGCTCGTTGAGCCGCCGCACCAGGTCGAACGAGCGGCGGTTCTGCTCCGGCCCGGTGCCGGGCGGCGGCCGCAGGTTGAGGATCGGGCTCGCCCCGCGGCGCAGCAGCGTCCCCTGGTACACGGCGGGGAGAAAGGCGCTCCCCCAGCACGGCGCCCCGCCCTCGGGCACGCCTTCGGGCTGCGGCAGCACGCAGTACGCCGGGAGGTTCTGGTTCTCGGTGCCGAGGCCGTACGTCACCCAGCTGCCGAGGCTCGGGAAGCCCATGAGCGTGCGGCCGCTGTGCAGCTCGTACATGGCCGGGGCGTGGACCGTGGACGTACACCAGCACGCCCGCAGGAAGCAGATGTCGTCCGCACACGCGGCGGTGCGCGGCATCAGGTCGGACAGCTCGATGCCGCTCTTGCCGTAGCGCTGCCAGCGGCGCGTGCTCGGCAGGATGACCTCGTTGCCGGTGGTGAACTGGCTGCGGGCGCGGCCGGCCGCCTCGGGCAGCGGCTTGCCGGCCTGCCGTTCGAGTTCGGGCTTGCGGTCGAACAGGTCCATCTGGCTCGGCCCGCCGACGGCGAAGATGAAGATGACGCGCTTGGCCTTCGGCTCGAAGTGCGGCCGCTTGGCGGCGAGCGGCGAGCGGGGCTGGGCGTGGGCCTCGTTCAGTAGCGCGTGGAGGGCAATGCCGCCGAGGCCGCCGCCGGCGGCGTAGAGGAAGTCGCGGCGGCTGCGGGGGGTGTGCGGGGTCATGGGTTGAGCGTACCCGCGGGGCGGGGGCGCCGCAAGCGGCGAGGCGGTCAGAGCCCCGAAGGGGCGGCAGCCAATAGCCCGGGGCGTAAGCACTGGGAGGCCTACGGCGGAGACGCACCCAGGGCTTGCGCCCCGGGCTATTGGCTGCCGCCCCTTCGGAGCTCCGGACCAAAGCCGCGGGCGTCTCCGACTGATCACATCGAGCCACCCGCGTCCGGCGGCCAGTATACCCTGCCCGGTGGGCGTTCGCGCCCGCCGCGTCTAAACCATCACCCGCCGGCGCCCCCTCCCCGCGTCCCTCACGGAGAGCGACCGATGACTCGCAGACTGACCGCCGCACTCGGAGTGCTCCTCATGGCCGCCACCCCCACCTTCGCCGACGAAGGGATGTGGCTGTTCAACAACCCGCCCGCCGCCCAGCTCAAGGCGAAATACCAGTTCGAGCCCACCCCCGACTGGCTCGACCACCTGCGGCTCTCGTCCGTCCGGTTCAACTCCGGCGGGTCCGGCAGCTTCGTCAGCGCCGACGGCCTCGTCATGACCAACCACCACGTCGGCGCCGACGACCTGGCCAAGCTGTCGGACGAGAAGAACAACTACCTCCGCGACGGGTTCCACGCCAAGACCCGCGACGCCGAGATCAAGTGCAAGGGGCTCGAACTCAACGTCCTGCTCGCCATCAAGGACGTGACCAACGACGTGAACGCCGCGGTGAACCCGGGCATGGCCCCGGCCGACGCGTTCAAGGCCCGGCAGGCCCGCATCGCCGAGATCGAGAAGGCCAACGCCGACGAGAAGGCCAGCGTCCGCGCCGACGTGGTGAGCCTGTACGCCGGCGGGCAGTACCACCTGTACACGTTCCGCAAGTACACCGACATCCGCCTCGTGTTCGCCCCCGAGAAGGGCATCGCGTTCTTCGGCGGCGACCCGGACAACTTCGAGTACCCGCGCTACGACCTCGACGTGTGCTTCTTCCGCGTCTACAACGGCGGCGCCCCGCTGAAGACGCAGCACTACCTGAAGTGGAGCGCCGCCGGGGCCAAGGAGAACGAGCTGGTGTTCGTCTCGGGTCACCCCGGCCGCACCAACCGGCAGAACACCGTCGCCGAGCTGCAGTACCTCCGCGACACCGGCTACCCCTACCTCCTCCAGCGGCTCGTGCGGCTGGAAGTGCTGCTGAGCGCCTGGGGCGGCCGCACGGCCGAGAACATGCGCCGCGCCGAGGACGACCTGTTCAGCATCCAGAACAGCCGCAAGGCCCGGCTCGGCGGCCTCGCCGGGCTGCTCGACCCGAAGCTGTTCGGCCGCAAGGTGGCCGACGAGCAGCGGCTCCGCGAGTTCATCGGCAAGAGCATGAACACCGACGTGAAGGCCGCCGAGGGGGCGTTCGCCGCCGTCGAGAAGGCCGAGAAGGTGCGGGCCGAGCTGATCCGCGACCTGACGCTGCTGGAGAACGCGGCCGGGTTCAACAGCGCGTCGTTCGGCATCGCCCGCACCCTGGCCCGCGCCGCCGACGAGCTGCCGAAGGCGCCCGCCGAGCGGCTCCGCGAGTTCGGCGACGCCCGCATCCCGTCGCTGAAGTTCCAGCTCTTCTCGGACGAGCCGATCCACGAGGACATCGAGACGGTGAAGCTCACCGACGGCCTGACGTTCCTGGCCACGAGCCTGGGGCCGGACCACGAGCTGGTGAAGAAGGTGCTCGCCGGCAAGTCGCCGCGCGACCGGGCCTACGAGGTGGTGAGCAAGACGAAGGTCCGCGACCCCGAGTTCCGCAAGAAGATGTTCGAGGGCGGTAAGGCCGCGGTGGACGCGGCCGCCGACCCGATGATCGAGCTGGCGCGGCTGGTGGACCCGGCGTCGCGGGCGGCCCGGCGGCGGTTTGAGACGGAGGTCGAGGAGCCGAAGCGGCAGGCGCACTCGGCGCTGGCGAAGGCCCGGTACGCGATGGACGGCGACCAGGTGTACCCGGACGCCACGTTCACGCTGCGGCTGGCGTTCGGCACCGTGAAGGGGTACACCGAGGCCGGCAAGGCGGTGCCCCCGTTCTCGACGATGGACGGCCTGTACGCCCGGAGCAAGGAGCTGGGGAACACCGGGCCGTTCGAGCTGCCGAAGCGGTGGGTCGACCGCAAGGACAAGCTCGACCTGAAGACGCCGTTCAACTTCGTGTGCACGGCGGACATCATCGGCGGGAACAGCGGCAGCCCGGTGGTGAACAAGGCCGGCGAGGTGGTCGGGCTGATCTTCGACGGCAACATCCAGAGCCTGGTGCTGGACTTCATCTACGACGAGTCCGAGGCCCGCGCGGTGAGCGTGGACAGCCGGGCGATCGTGGAGGCGCTGCGGAAGGTGTACGACGCCGACGCGCTGGTCGCGGAGCTGACCGGGAAGAAGTAAGCGCGGCGAGCGTCCCGAGTCCGCGGGCTGTTCCCGAGCGCGTCTGGTGCGCCCGGGAACAGCCCGCGGACGCGGGACGAGAAGCTTCCGTTCCGGGAATATTCTTGCGACCACTCGCCACCCCGCGGTACGCTCCGTCGGACGGGCCGTGCCCGCCGCGGGGGTGTTCGTCCGCTGGACGATCCGGCCGTGGAAGGTGATCTTCGGCAACCCCCGGCTGCTGCCGTCGGTCTAGCCGCGATTCTTGTTTCCGGCCGAGGGGGGTCGATCCCCGGAAACATGTCACCGACTCATAAAAAAGTTCGTTGACGCGATCGGCCGCCCGTGCGTCGGCCGGAACCCTTTCTCCAACTGAATCTTCCGGCTGTGCGACTACCGTCGATCGCTGGTGACCCACACCTTCCCACACGTCTCGTCAACCCACTACACAGCAGGCTGATCATGCGATCTTTCACGAATTCGAGCACGACTGCGGGTGCTATTTCACTACTGGCTTGAACAGGGCCGTGACCGATCTTCTTCGATCCGTGACATAAACGGCCACCGTATTGTCCTCGCCGGGCAAGAACAGGTTGGTGTTCCCAAACAAGTAACGCTGGGTCTCATCATCGAATCGTGCTAGCAGCCGTTGCTTTTCCTCAGCCTTCTCTTTCGACGCAGCGAGGAGCAGCAGACGCTCTGCAGACTGCAAGGTTTCGAGAAGGGCGAGTCCGGGTCGTGGCTGGCCCTTCCGGTACATCACGTTATTTATCTCTTGTGCTTTGCTCTCAGCCAAGCGACTAATAACGACCGTATCCATATTCGAGTGACTGTAAATAATGTCATATGCAGCGTCGTACTTAAGACCGTTGAATTCGTAGACGCCGTCTTTGTTGGTTATCACACTGTGAACCGAGTCGTTCTTGCCAGTAGGGTGGAGCTCAACGCTTACCCCCTGGATGGGTTGCTTCGTGGAGTCGACCACAACACCTTTGACCTTCTGGCCGTGTGCTATGGCAGGTAGGCCAACGAGAGCGATGAGAACGGAACATGGGCGGAGTAATCGGATGCTCTGGACCATCACTTCGCTCCTGTACTGGTTGTGCGGGGCGTAGTAGCCTTGATCTGCTGGTTCAGCTTCGTCGGAAATGGTCGGTGATCCTTCAGCGTAACCCGGAGGATGCCGAAAACGCGGTCGCCGGGTTCTGAAGCTGGAATTGACAGCGTAAGAATGTCATCGACCGATTGGTCAGCGGGGACAGGTTCGTAGGCACGCACTTCCCGACCATCGCGCACCCTAAACACGTACCCGGTGACTTCGAACCACCCAGGTTCGACAGACTGTAAAGTTAGCTGGAATGGCTTCGTGGGATGCGGGAACGGGTGCGTCTCGAACAAGACGATCTTGTAGCGCTGCCCTTCTCCATTACCTTCCGCGGCAAGAGAGGTGCGGATCGCATTGAGAAACGGGGCCTTTTCGATCACTACTTTGTCCTGAGTAGGATCAAAGTACCGGGCCTCATGAAAAGTAATTTCCGCCGGAATGTCCGTGCGGACATGGTGCAAGAGGGGCGCCAGCCCTATCGACGCGACCAAGCCGACAAAGGTGGCACCTGCGGCAAACACCCAGCAGCGATGTCGGCGGTCTAACGATTCAAGGTAGCTGGCAAGACCATCTCGCTCCGCCTTGCTGAAAGGTCTGCTGGCCCGACGGATTTCTTTAGCCGCCTCTGCTGTACGTGCCGACGGCGTCCCCAGCCAACGGATGAAAAACGCTGCGAGCAGTGCAAGGAACCCAAGCAAAAGCGAGACATACCGATCCGATAGGATACCAGGAAGCCAACCTGGAAGCCATTGCGCAAAACCGACTGCCACAGGGGACAGGAACATAAGTACGTAGCTGACTATCTCGCTGACCTTCCACCATCCAGTCAGGTTCGACAGGTCTTTGGGTAGGTCCGGCAAGTGGCTACCGGAGTTCCCCTCTCCATTTGAGTCTTCTTGTTTGTCGATGGGCACTGCACACTCCTTCAAAGCACCTTGCCCGTGAGACGGAGCGGCGGAGTCGTCGTCACATCAGCGCCGGCCCGTCGGGGTCCACGGCGACCACCCCGGGGAACGACCGCAGCACCTCGACGACCGTGTGGAAGTCGGCGAGGTGCTCGACGAACGGGTCCGGCGTGTCGCTCCACACCTCGACCCGGCGGTCGCACCGGGCGAGCCCCTGGCCGTCTTCCAGGCCGGCGATCCTCTCGGCCATCTCGACCGACTCGGCCAGCGCGGCGGGTCCGGCGTTCAGGATCAGTTCAATCTCCCAGTCGCCCTTCTGCACGGTGACCTGGGCGCCGGCCTGCGACACCGCCGCGTCCGGGAAGCGGGCGCGAAGGCGGGCGGCGGCGTCGTCCAGCGTGAACGGGCAGTCCGGCGGGAGCAGGCCGTAGGCACGGTACATCGCAAGTCTCCGGGGTGTGGGGGCCGGCGCTGCCCTACTGCCGGGCGGCGCCCTTGGTCTTCATCTTCACCGCGTACAGGCTCTTGCCGGTGGTGATGAACAGCGTCCGCATGTCGGCGCCGCCGAAGCACACGTTGGTGCAGCCGCCGTCCGGCGTGTCGATCTGCGCGATCTTCTTGCCCGCCTTGTCGTAGACCTGCACGCCGCGCGTCGTGAAGTACACGTTGCCGGCGTCGTCCACGGTCATGCCGTCGGACGCCTGGTTGGCGAACACGCGGCGGTTCTTCAGCGTGCCGTCCGCCGCGATGTCGTAGGCGTGCGTCTTGTTCACCCCGAAGTCGGCCACGTACAGCGTCTTCCCGTCCGGCGTGCCGATGATGCCGTTCGGCTGCTTCACGTCCGCGTCCGCCTTCGACAGCGTCCCCTCCTTCGACAGGAAGTACACCGCCTGCGGCTGCTCCTGGGGGCCGCGCTTCCAGTACGGCCGCTTGTACAGCGGGTCGGTGAAGTACGCCCCGCCGTCGGGCCGCACCCAGATGTCGTTCGGGCCGTTCAGCAGCTTGCCGGCGTGGTCCTTCACCACCACCGTCACCTTCTTCGTGGCCACGTCGATCTTCCACAGCTCGTTCTGGGCGTCGGCGCAGGCCCAGAGGGTGCCGGCTGCGTCGAAGCAGAGGCCGTTCGACCGGCCGCAGGGCTCCATGAAGGTGGTGAGCTTGCCGTCGGCGGACCACTTGTGGATGCGGTCGTTGGGCTGGTCGGTGAAGTAGACGTTGCCGGCGGCGTCGGGGGCCGGGCCCTCGGTGAACGCGAACCCGCCGGCGAGCTTCTCGGGCACCGCCCCGTCGGCGACGGGCGAGACCGGGGGCGGGAGTTGTGCGGCGGTGGGGAGGGCGGCGAGGAGCGCGAGCGCGAGGGAGAGGGGGCGCATGGGGATGTTCCGAGAATGCGGATGAGACAGCGCGAACGCCGCCCGGGGTTGCCACCCCGGGCTAACGACGGCCGCCCCTCCGGGGCTTAATCCGGCTCGGGGCTTGAGCCCCGGAGGGGCGTTCGTGCTGAGCCCGGGGTGGCAACCCCGGGCGGCCTACGGCGGAGCGCCGGAAGCGTCACGCGCGTCTGGCCGTTCACCGCCGCGGTCGTATCCTATACGCTTTCGCCCCCGGGTTCACCAACCGACTGATGCACGGCGCTCCCCGCGCCGGATCGCAGGTCGGCCGGGGCCACCACCAGAGCCGCCGTTCCACGGCGGGAGCGTTCCCATGTCGCTGGGTCTAATCGGGTACAAGGTCGGCATGACGCAGTTCTTCACCGCCAGCGGGGCGGTGGAGCCGGTCACGGTTCTCCGCGTCGGGCCGTGCCCCGTGCTGCAAATCAAGTACGAGGGCACCACGGACGGCAACCGCAAGGTCGTGAAGGACGGCTACACCGCCGTGCAGATCGGGTTCGACGACAAGCCGCGCAAGAACGCCACCCGCCCCGAGCAGGGGCACGTGGCCGCGAACCTGAAGTCGAAGCGGAAGGAGGCCCGCCAGAAGGCCGGCGTCAAGCTCCCGCCGAAGGCCGACGTGGAGCCGCAGCGCCACATCCGCGAGTTCCGCCTCGACCGCGTGGGGGCGTTTACCCTCGGCGTGAAGTCGGCCGACGCCGAGTCCGCCACGGTGACCGTGGAGCGCGTCAAGAGCACCGGCAACATCCTGAAGCCGCACGAGGGCTACCAGGAGGACGTGACGCTGACGGTGGGCCAGAAGCTGACCGTGGCGGACGTGTTCAAGGACGTGGTGGCGGTGGACGTGATCGGCACCACGAAGGGCCGCGGCACGCAGGGCGTCATGAAGCGGCACAACTTCGCGGGCTTGCCGGCGGCGCACGGTGCGAAGAAGGTCCACCGGCAGGCCGGGTCGACCTCGTCGCTGGCGAGCAACCGCGGTAGCGGCCGCCCGAAGAAGGGCATGAAGCGGGCCGGCCGGTACGGCAACGAGCGGGTGACGATCCGCAACCTGACGGTGGTGAAGGTGGACGCGGAAAACAACCTGATCCTGGTGCGCGGCGGCGTGCCGGGCCACCCGAACGCGGTGGTGATGGTGCGGCCGACGAACAAGGTCGGCCCGGGTTCGCCGCGGGCGAAGGCGAACAAGAAGGAATCGGCCCCGACCGGGAAGAAGAAGTAAGGTCCCCATTCGCCGCTTGCGGCGTAGCGTCGCGACGCTACGCCGCGAGCGGCGTGTATACACTTCGGGCATGTCCGCCGCCCCGGCACTTCTGGCCGCGATCCGCGACCGCCCCGACGACGACACCCCGCGCCTGGCCTACGCCGACTGGCTCGACGACGCCGGCGACGCCGCCCGCGCCGAGTTCGTGCGCGTGCAGGTGCAGCTGGCCCGCCTCCCCGACCACGACCCCGCCCGCCCCGAACTGGAGGACCGCGAGCACGAGTTGCTGGCGGCGCACGAGCCCGCGTGGCTCGGCGTGCCGGGCGACGCGCTCACCGAGTGGGAGTGGGAGCGCGGCTTTGTGAACGAGGTGGCATGCGGCCCCGACGCCCTGGCCGAGCACGGGTCGGCCCTGTTCGCCGGCCACCCGGCCCGCCGCTGGCGGGTGGTCGGGCACCGGTCCGATTGCTGCGCCCAGGTTGCCCACGCTTGGGGCGACCGCATCGAGGCGCTCGACCTCCGGGTCGCCCCTCTATCGACCGGCGCAACGGTGCAGTGGCTGGCCGACCACGACTGGTCCCGGCTCGCGGACGTCACACTGGGCGGGTTTGCCGACACCCGGTGGCAGGCCGATCCGGCCTCAGGGATGCGATTCCGCGCCCAGCTCCGAGCGTTCCACGCGAGCGGACCCACGGGAGAGTACCGACTCGGTCCGGTGGCCCGGTTCATCGAGCCGGCGGGGCTCGCCGACCTCGGCATCCAGGGCTGCCGCGCGACCGCTCCCGGGCTGGAGTGGCTCCTCGCCGCCGCGGCCTGCCGGCCGCTGACCCGACTCGACCTTTCTGACAGCAGCCTCGCACCGGACGCCCACCGGGCCTTCGCCCGCCCCGCGCCCGCGCTTACCGCCCTCGACGTGTCCAGCACCCCGCTCGCCGCGTTCGCACTCGAACCGCTGCTGAACGCCCCCGCGCTCGCCGGGCTGCGCGAGCTGAGCGCCAACCGCTGCGGGTCGGCCGCGGCCGTGGTGCGGGCGCTGCTCGGGTCGCCCTTCTGGTCGCAGGCCGAAACCCTCCGCCTCGCCGACGCCACCGCCCCCACGCGGCTCGTCGAGCCGCTGTTCGCCGCCGACGGCCCGGCCGCGCTCCGAACCCTCGACCTGTCGAACAACTTCCTTTACGACGCCGGCGTCGCCGACCTGTGCAACGCGAACTGGTCCGGCTCCCTGACGTGGCTCGGCCTCGGCCGGAACTATCTGACGGACACCGCCGCCGAGCGCATCGCCGCGTCCGGCCGCTTCCGCCACCTGCGGACGCTCCACCTCAGCTACAACCACCCGCGCTGGCTGGAAGACAACGACTTCGACGGCCGCGTGACGGACCGCGGCGCGGTGGCGCTGGCGTCGAGCCCCGGGCTGGCGGCGCTGCGCGTGCTGACGCTCACCGGTGTCAGCCTGTCCGCGGCGGGCGTCGATGCGCTGCTGAATGGCCCGTTCTGGCGGCTGGCCGGGTTGGGCCTCGGTCGTTGCGAGCTGACGGCGGAGGCGGTGCGGGTGCTGGCCCGGTCGCCGCGACTGGCGCGGCTGTCGTTCCTCGACCTGAGCGGCAACCGCGACCTGCGCGGCGACGCCCTCCGGCCGCTAGCCGAGAGCCCGTACCTGTCGCCGCTGCTGGAACTCGACATCCACGGCTGCGGCGCGTCGGAGGCGGTGGGGACCGAACTGCGGTCGCGGCTCGGGCGCCGGGTGGGGTTGTGACGGGCCAACCGTCATTGCCCCGCACCCCCGCTCCGGGGTAGCGTGGGGGCATGGAAACCCTCGAGCTTAACCCAACCTCGATCACCCCGCTCGACACCCCCGTCGGCATCTACGCCGACATCGTCTTCGACCGCCCGCTCGACCACCCGTACACCTACGCCGTCCCCGCCGCGCTCGCGGGCAAGGTCGGCACCGGTAAGCGCGTCGAAGCGCCGTTCGGCCGCGGCGGGCGGACCACGTCCGGGTTCTGCGTCCGCGTCGGCCACAACCCGCCGGCCCGCGGCGAGGTCAAGGACATCGCCCGCGTCCTCGACGACGACGCCCTCGTCGACGAGCACCTGATGAAACTCACCCGCTGGATGGCCGACTACTACCTGTGCGGCTGGGGCCAGGTGCTCCACGCCGTCGTCCCGGCCGGGGTCCGCGACAACGCCGGCACCCGGCAGGCGACGTTCGTCGAGCCGGTGGCGAAGGCCGAGCTGCCGAACCCGCTGCCGACGATCACCGCAGTGCAGAAGGCGGCGCTCGACTGCCTCAAGAAGGAGAACCGCCCGCTGGAGCTCGGCCAGCTCGCCCGGCTGGCGAAGTGCGGCCCCGGCGTCGTCGCGTCGCTCGTCAAGAAGCGGCTGCTGAAGAAGTTCACCGAGCGCGTCGAGAGCGAGGCGGGGGGCCAGCACGAGCGCGCCGCGGAAGCCGATGACAGCCCGGTGTCACCGCCGCCCGACATCCAGCTGAACGCCGACCAGACCGCCGTCTGGGACAAGCTCAACCCGATCCTGCACGCGGGCGGGTTTCATGCGTTCCTGCTGCACGGCGTCACCGGCAGCGGCAAGACGGAGATTTACCTCCGCGCCATCGAGGAGGTCGTGAAGCAGGGGAAGGAGGCGATCGTCCTCGTCCCCGAAATCTCGCTGACGCCGCAGACGCTGGAGCGGTTCCGCGGCCGCTGCGGGAACGTCGCCGTCCTCCACAGCCACCTCACCGACGCCGAGCGCGGGGCGTACTGGCGGCGCGTCGCCACCGGGCACGTGCAGGTCGTCGTCGGCGCCCGCAGCGCCGTGTTCGCCCCCACCCGCAAGCTCGGCCTCATCGTCATCGACGAGGAGCACGAGACGACGTTCAAGCAGGAGGCGACGCCGCGCTACCACGCCCGCGACGTGGCCGTGATGCGCGCCCGGCTCGAAGACATCCCCATCGTCATGGGCTCCGCCACGCCGAGCCTCGAAAGCTGGGCCAACGCCGCCCGCGGGGCGTACACGCTGCTGGAACTGCCGAAGCGCGTGGAGGACCGGCCGATGCCGCCGGTGCAGGTGATCGACCTGCGACACGAGCCGAAGCCGCAACACGGGCGGCCGGGCGCGATCAGCCCGACCCTCGAAGCCGCGATGCGCTCCACACTGAAGGCGAAGGGGCAAGTCATCCTGATGCTGAACCGCCGCGGGTTCAGCACGCACGTCCACTGCCCGGGGTGCGGCCACGTCGCGCAGTGCGCCCACTGCGACCTGGCGCTGACGTTCCACCGCACGAAGGCGGCGCTGGTGTGCCACTACTGCGGCTGGGAGACCGCCCCCTACGCCAAGTGCCCCGGCTGTGGCCAGGCGGCGATCCGCTACCAGGGGCTGGGCACCGAGAAGCTGCATGTCGAGATCGAGGAGAAGTTCCCTGGCAGCGTGTGCCAGCGGATGGACTCGGACACGATGAGCAAGCCCGGCAGCCACCAGCGCGTGCTCGACGCCTTCCGCGACGGGCTCGTTCACATCCTGGTCGGCACGCAGATGATTGCGAAGGGGCTGGACTTCCCGAACGTCACGCTGGTGGGCGTGGTGAACGCCGACGTGGGGCTGCACCTCCCCGACTTCCGCAGCGCCGAGCGGACGTTTCAGCTGCTGGCGCAGGTGGCGGGCCGCGCCGGCCGCGGCGAGAAGGGCGGGCGGGTGCTGGTGCAGACGTACACGCCCGAGCACCCGTGCATCACGCTGGCGGCGGGCCACGACTACGCCACGTTCGCGGCCCAGGAGCTGGTCCACCGCAAGCAGCACAAGTACCCGCCGTACGAGCGGATGGCCCGGCTCATCGTCCGCAGCGAGAAGGAGGAGGCGGCCGGCGCCTTCGCCGACACGCTGGCGGGCGCCTTCCAGAGCGCGCTGGCAACGCACGCGCGGGACTCCGCCGGCAAGCCGCCGCCGGTGCGGCTGCTCGGCCCGGCGGAGTGCCCGGTGTTCCGGCTGAAGAACTTCTACCGGTTCCACTTCCAGGTGCAGGCCGACAGCAGCGCCGCGCTGCACGACGTGCTCCGCGCCGCGCTGGCGACGGCCCGCCCGCCGAGCGGCGTCGAGTTCCAGGTGGACATCGACCCGTACAGCATGTTGTGACGCGAGCCGGGCGATCGGCCCGCTCACGACGGCCGCTCGCCGGGTCTGTCGCTTCCCCGGCGCGGGGTGGTATGATAAACCCAATTCTCCCCGGCCCCGGCCGCCCCCGGACCCCCTCACCGCCCGGACTATGAGGCTCGACGAACTCGGTCGCATCCTCCGGGACACCGACCCGGCCGCCGTCCTCGTGGACCCGCCGGTCCTCGCCCGCGTCGCCCAGGCCGAGGCCGGCATCGGCTGGGCCTTTTGGGCCGTCCCGCACGACCACTGCTGGGTGGTAGACCGGCAGGCCCTCTTCCGGCACGTCGCGCGCGACGAACTCCTCCTGCCGCCGGACTACGCCCTCCCCGAAGCCGTGCTACTGCTGGCCCGGCCGAGCAACGCCGAGCTCGAAGGGCCGCCCGGCGACCTGCTCAGCCGGTACTGGCGGCTCCTGTTCCACGCCGCCGCCCACCGCGAACTCAACCGCACCCTCGCCGGCGTCGGCCCGGCCGCGCTCCGCGAGCGGGTCGAGCGCGTCGGCCCGGCCGCGTTCGAGGAGGCGCGGAACGTGCTGGTGCAGGACAACCTCCTCGCCCCGAAGGCCGACGACAAGGCCGCCTACGCCGAGTTCGCCGCGGTGTTCCTGGAGATGCGGCTGTTCAACCCGGCGCTGGTGGCGGTGAACTTCCCGAGCCTGCCGCCGGCGGCCGCCGTCGAGGGCGTGCTCGCCGCCGACGTCGACGCGCCGCGGCTGTTCGCGGCCACGCGCCCGGCCGGCGCCCCGACCCCGGCCCCGAAGTCCGACGACCAGGCCGACGAGTCCTACGACTTCTACTACCGCCTCCGCCGCCAGGCCACCCGCGCCGCCGCCCTCGGCGACACCGTGGCCGCGGCCATCTCACACACCCGCGCGGCCCGCGTCGCCCCCGGCAACCTCACCGCCTCGGCCCAGGACTCCGCCCGCAACGACATCTACGCACTCGTCCGCCGGATGGAGCTGGCGCTGGGCGTGACCGACGACGAGGCCGTGGGGTGGAAGGCCGTGCTGCCGCGGCTCCTCGACAAGGCCGACCAGGGGAACCGCACCGTCGAGGCGGCCCTCCTGCACGACCTGCAGCGCGCCTGCCGCGAGCACGAGCTGCCGACCTACGCGCTGGACGCGGTCGAGTACGCGCTCTCCGCCGGCCGCACGAAGCTCCGCCGCGAGCTGAAGGGCCAGCCGTACGTGCGCGTGCCGGCGCACCTGCGGCTGGCCGCGCGCCGCCTCGCCGCGGCGCGCCTCACCGACGCCGACCGGCAGGCGCTCGGGTCGCTCATCCAGGGCGCCGTCGCCCGGGCCGAGACGCGCCTCCGCGAGCAGTTCCGCCCCATCCTCGCCACCGCGCTGAAGGACGCGGGGCTCCAGCCGAGCACGGTCCCCGAACAGGCGGCGCTCGCCAAGACGGTCGAGGAACTGCTCGACCGCGTCTCCGCCACCGGGTTCCTCGGGTTCGCCGACGTGCGCGACGCCATCGCCCGCGGGCAGATGAAGCTGCCCGACCTCGGCGGCGCCAACGAGTACGTCCGCGGCGACCCCCTCCTGCGGCTCGACAGCCGGCTCGCGGCCGAGCTGGACGGCGTCTACCGCCGGGCCGAACTCTACACCCGCGGGCTGGAGCAGCTCACCGCCATCGGGTTCGGCACCGAGACCGGCCGGCGGCTGACGCGGAACGTGTTCCTGCCGTTCGGCGCCGCGTTCCTGGTGGCGCAGTTCGTCTGGCTGATGGTGTTCGAGTACGGCCCGCACCCGAGCGGCCCGGAGGGCGAGCAGGCCGGCACCTTCCTCGGCGGCTGGAACCAGCAGACGTGGTTCCACCTGAGCTGGCTCGGGCTCGGGGTCTTCTTCCTGCTGGTGGTGCGGTCGGCGGCGGTGCGGCGGGTGCTGCACGCCGTCGGCCGGAAGCTGTACCGGGCGGCGCGGTTCGTGTTCTGGGAGGTGCCGTACCGCCTGTGGGCGAGCCCGTGGGTGCAGCGCCTCATCGACAGCGTCCCGGTGCAGTTCCTCTGGAATTTCGTGGTGAAGCCGGCGGCGCTGACGGGCGTGCTCGTCGCCGCGTTCCAGCCCTACCTGTGGGACGCCGGCGGGGCGCCGCAGGCGCTCACGTTCCTGGCGTCGGTCCTCGTCGTGAACACGCGCCCCGGCCGGGTCGCGGGGGAACTGCTGCTCGAGGCCGCGCGCCGCCTCATCGACGTCGCCCGCTCGCTCCCCGCCCTGCTCCACTGGATCAACGACTTCTTCCGCGATTTCGTCGACTTCCTCGAATGGGTGCTGGCCCGCGTCGAGGACTGGCTGCGCCTCCGCGGCGACGGCGGCCGCGTGGCGGTGGCCGTGCGCGCCGTCGCCGGCGTGCTGTGGATGCCGGTCGAGTTCCTGATCCGCTTCTACACGGTCGTGCTGATCGAGCCGATGATCAACCCGCTGAAGCTGCCGCTCTCGATCCTGTTCGCCAAGTTCGTGTACCCGCTGCTGGCCATCCTCGGGCTGTTCACGCTCTCCCCGCTCGGCTCGCCGCTGGTCGAGAAGCTGACGCCGGCGGTGCCGTACCCGGTGGCCTGGCTGCTGGTGGTCGGCACCTTCTACCTGTTGCCGGACGCGTTCACGTTCCTGTTCTGGGAGATGCGCGAGAACTGGCGGCTGTACCGCGCCAACCGGCCGACGGGGTTGCGGCCGGTGTCGGTGGGGCCGGGCGGCGAGACGGTGAAGGGGTTGCTGCACATCGGCTTCCACTCGGGCACGGTGCCGCGGCTGTTCGCGAGGCTGCGGGCCGCCGAGCGGGAGGCGGCGCGGACCGACGTGTGGCAGGAGGTCCGCCAGCACCGCGCCTCGCTGCGCGACGTGGAGGAGGCGGTACGGCGGTTCGTGGCGCGGGACTTCCTGGCGGTGCTGAACAACCCGCAGTCGGGGTGGACCGGGCCCGTGCTGTCGGTCGGCGAGGTGAACCTGGGCACGAACCGCATCCGGCTGGAGGTGGTGCCACAGGACGGCACGCCGGCGTGGCTGGAGTGGGAGGACCGCAGCGGCTGGCTCGTGGCCGGGTGGGCGAACCCGGGCTTCCTGACGGGGCTGCCCGACGACCAGGCGGGGGCGCTGGCGAACGCGCTCGGCTACCTGTTCAAGCGGGCCGGCGTGGACGTGGTGCGCGAGGAGGTGCGGGCGGCGCTGCCGAAGGACGCGGCCCACTTCGACGTGGGGCCGGCGGGCTTGCTGGTGTGGTACGGGGCGCGCGAGGGCGAGCCGGTGATCTACGACCTGGGCGACCCGGGGACGAAACTGCGGCCGCTGACGGCCCGGCGGCGGGCGGCGTCGGGCGAGTTCCTGGATGCGGACCGGGTGGCGTTCGGCCGGCGGCCGCTGACGTGGTCGCAGTGGACGGGCGTGTGGCCGGCGACGCCGGGGGCGGCGCCGACGGAGCGGGATCTGGCGCTGCTGCCGCCGCGGCCGAGACCGCCGCTTCCGTAGGTCGGACCTCGCAAAGCCTCGACCCGACCTACGGAAGCCCCGCGCCGGTGGCCCGAAACGGGCGACGCCCGCCGGGGGTACATCCCCGGGCGGGCGTCGGTGTTTGTTCGGTGTCCGCGGGCGACTCAGTACCGGCCGCCGCCGCCGCCGCCGTAGCCGCCGCCGCCGCCGCCGTAGCCGCCACGGCCGCCGCCGCCGCCGCCACCGTAGCCGCCGCCACCGCCGCCGCCGCCGTAGCCGCCACGGCCGCCGCCGCCGCCGCCGTAGCCACCACGGCCGCCACCGCCGCCGCCGCGGTCCTCACGCGGCTTGGCCTCGTTGACCGTCAGGGTGCGGCCCTGGAAGTCCGCCCCGTTGGTCCCGGCGATCGCCTCTTCGGCGCCGCTCGACATCTCGACGAACCCGAACCCCCGGCTCCGGCCGGTTTCGCGGTCGGTCACCACCGACGCGCTGGCGACCTCCCCGAACTGGCTGAACAGCTGGGTGAGGTCCTCGTTGGTGGTCCCGAACGACAGGTTTCCGACGTACAACTTCTTCACGAGTCACCTTCTGCGACCGGCTGCCCGGCCGCGGCTACGGATACGGCCCCCGCGCCGACGGTCGGCCGGGGGCGGCGAGCGAACCGGGCGCGGGGAACGGCCCCTCTCGCCGGGCGGCAACATCGGTCGGTCGATCCTGGGGGGCGGCTTCGGGAGGTGATCTCGGAGCACCGACACCAAGAAGGGCACGAGTGACGCTGCGGGTTCGTCGTCGGGGCGGGCCGGACGTCGGCCCACCGTACCCACACGATACCCGGTGCAAATCGGAAATCCAGACGATTCCGAAAAAATGACGGGCGGGCGCCCGTTGGGGCAGGCTACCCGCGGATGCGGAACGTGATGCGACCCTTCGTCAGGTCGTATGGCGAGATCTCGACCTTTACCCGGTCGCCCGGGATGATGCGGATGTAGTGTTTCCGCATCTTGCCGCCGATGTGGGCGGTGATCTCGCCGCCGATGTCCAGCTCCACCCGGAAGGTGGTGTTCGGCAGCGCCTGCTTGACGCGGCCCTCGACCTCGATCGCCTCCTCCTTGACCTTCTGCGACATAGAGCCTCCGAACGGGGAACGATGGGCCCGGTACGCCGCACGCGCGGCCCCGAGTGGTTAGGTATTCTAACCCGCCGGGGCGGGTTTTGCGACGGGAATATGACGCGACCCGGCTGGACGGCTCGCGGCGTCAACGCCGAACGCTCGGAACACACCCATCCGGCCGGAGCGCGCGATCCGCGAATGGGTACCGTCGAAACCCGATCCGATGTCGCCGGTCATTCTGGCCGCGTGACATGTTTCCGCGACCCGACCCCCCCCCGGCCGGAAACAAGGATCGCGGCTACACCGACGGCAGCAGCCGGGGGTTGCCGAAGATCACCTTCCACGGCCGGATCGTCCAGCGGACGAACACCCCCGCCGCGTGGAACGGGTCGGCCCGCAGCAGCGCCTCGGCCGCCGCCGCCGACTCCGCCTCGTACACGATCAGCGCCCCCGGCGCGTCGTCGAACGGGCCGGACGCGAACAGCTGGTCCTTCTCGACCAGACTCGTCAGGTACGCCCGGTGTGCCGGCCGGTGGGCGTTCACCTTGTCGGCGTCGGCGATGTACTCGATGGATGCGGCGTACTTCATGACGGCTCCGGGAACCAGCGGGCGGGGTCCACCTTGTAATACGCCGCGAACAGCTCGTAGACCGCGGGGAACTCCGCCCGGAAGCCGTGCGGCTGGCAGTAGAACGCCTCGGTGGCGTCGGCGAAGAACTCGTCCTCCGTCTCCGCCGCCTGGTCGGAGAAGAACGGCTCCTCGCCCCCCTTCTCGAACCGGTCCACCGCCCGCCGGTGGTCGCGGAACGCCACCGTCATCACGTACTTCCAGCGGGTCTGCGTCTCGCGGTCGGGCAGGTCCGGGGTGCCGTTCAGCTCGCCGTCGAGGAGGTCGAGCTGGTGGGCGAACTCGTGTAGCACGAGGTTGTACCCGCAGCCGGGGTCGCGGGCCTCGGCGAGCACGTTGTCCCACGACAGGATGACCGGCCCGCGGTGGCCCGTCTCGCCGTCGCGCTCGCCCTCGGCCAGTAGTTCGTCGTCCCAGTCGTCCTCGCGGACGGGGTTGCGGAACGCCGTCGGGAACACGACGACGGAATCGACCTGGGCGAAGTAGTCGTGGTCGTCGCCGAGCAGGAGCAACGCGGCCTGCGCGGCGATGGTGACCTTCATCTCCTCGGTGACGAACAGCCCCGGGCCGCCTTCCCACTGCTTCTCGGCGACGAGGACGCGGACGGCGTCGCGGAGCCGGGCTTGTTCGGCGGGCGCGAGCCGCGGGAAGTGGGCGACGTTCTCCGCGAGGAACCGCTCCCAGCGGAGGGGGAACGGCTCGGCGAGGAGCTTCCGTCGGCGGCGGGTGCGGAGCCAGGAGAAGAGCATCGGCGCTACCCGGCCACCGGGCTCGGCACGTCGGTTCCGGCCGGCGGCGGGGCGGTGAACGGCGGGGCGCCGGGGGCGAGCATCTCGACCCGCGTTACGTGCATGTACCAGACGGTTGTCCACCAGCTCAGGAACCGCTCGTTACGGCCCTTGTCGGGCAATCCGACTACCGCGAACGTCTTCCCAGGCATCACCATCTCCCGGCTCGGCACATCGACCGTCCCGCCGTCGCTCAGGTGGAACCGGAACGGGGTAAACGGCCGGGCGTCGAGCAACGCAAGCATCGCGTTCCCGTTGAACATCGTCGACCCTCGGGGCATTCGCCCAGCGTCATCCTATCACACCGTCCGCCCCAGGATCGGCGCGACCTGGCGGAGCTGCGCGAGCAGCTTCTCCAGCGTCGGGAAGTCGATCGTCTGCGGGCCGTCGGACAGCGCCTTGTCCGGCTCCGGGTGCGCCTCCACCAGCAGGCCGTCGGCCCCGCTCGCCAGCGCCGCCAGGCTCATCGCCGGCACGTAGGCCCACTTGCCGGTGCCGTGGCTCGGGTCCACGAACACCGGCAGGTGCGACAGCGCCTTCGCCGGCGGCACCACCGACAGGTCGAGCGTGTTCCGGCTGTGGTCGGCGAACGTCCGCACGCCGCGCTCGCACAGGATCACGTCGTAATTCCCGCCGGCGAGGATGTACTCGGCCGCCATCAGCCACTCGTCCAGCGTCGCGCTCATGCCGCGCTTCAGCAGCACCGGCTTGCGGCACTTGCCGACCCGCTTCAGCAGCGAGAAGTTCTGCATGTTGCGGGCGCCGATCTGGATCACGTCTGCCGCCTCCTCTACGGCCGACGCGTACTCCGTGTCCATCAATTCGGTCACGATGCCGACGCCGGTCTTCTCGCGCACCTTTGCCAGCAGCTTCAGCCCTTCCAGGCCCATCCCCTGGAAGGCGTAGGGGCTCGTCCGCGGCTTGAACGCCCCGGCGCGGAGCAGCTTCACGCCCTTCGATACGAGGAACTCGGCTGTGCGCATCACGAGCGCTTCGCTCTCGCACGAGCACGGCCCGGCGACGACGGTGAACGTGGTCGGGCCGACGTTCACCCCGGCGATCGTCATGCGGGTGTCGTCCTTCTTCATCTCCCGGCTGGCGAGCTTGAACGGCTTGGTGACGCGGATGGCCTGCTCGACGCCGTCGAGCCCCTCGAACAGACCCGGGTCGACGGCGGCGGTGTTGCCGGTCATGCCGATCGCGGTGCGCGTGGCCCCCGGCAGGACGTGCGGGGTGAGCCCCTGCGCGGTGATGACCGCGACCACCCGGTCGATCTGCGGGGCGGTGGCGTGCGACTGCATGACGACGAGCATCGGACCGGTCTCCTGTCACCCAACTCCGGGCTGGTACTATACGAGGGTGATTCGACCCGCAGCGGGGGCCGCATGACCGAGCCGGACGACCTGACCCGCGCCCGGGAGGAGCTCGGCGACCCGGAGGCGATCTACCAGGTGAACCCGGCCTGGTTCCGTACCAAGCTGCTCGTCGGCCTCGCCCTCGTCGGCGTCGGCGTCGCCGCGGTCGGGCTGGCCGTGGTGTTCGGGTTCAAGCTGTTGCAGCACCTCTTCCACTTCATCATCTGGCCGCTGCTGGCCGGCGGCGGCCTCGTCCTGAACCTGTACCGGCAGCGCGGGCTGCACGTCCTCATCTACCCGACCGGGCTGCTGCGGCTGCGGCGCGGCGAGGTCGAGTCGTTCCCCTGGGACGAGGTCGCCGAGGTCCGGCTGAAGACGAAGCGGGTGGACACGGCGGTGCTGGTCCGCGGCCCGGACGGCGAGCCGGCGGAGTGCTGGCTGCCGGCCGAGGTGCCCGACGTACAGGTGTGGACGGCCGGGCTGACGGTCGTGCGGGCCGACGGGGCGAAGGCCGAGTTCAGCCCCGCGCTCACCGGGTACGCCCAACTGGCCGAGGAGGTGCAGCGCCGCACCTTCCCGCCGCTGTGGCGCGACGCCTTCCGCCGCTTCCGCGACGGCCGCACGCTCGCGTTCGGCAAACTCGACGTGAACCTGTTGGGCATCCACCACAAGGGGCAACTCCTGCCGTGGCACGAGGTCGGCAAACTGACCGTCGCCCAGGGCCAGGTCGGCATCTCGCAGAAGAAGAAGTGGCTGCCGTGGGCCACGATCAAGCCGGCCGCGGAGGTGCCGAACCTCCATGTGCTGTTCGCACTTGCGGCCTACGCCATGGACGCGCCCCCCGCCCCGGAGTCGGAGCCGGACGAGGAATCCTGAAAGATTCCGCGCCGGAGCGCGAACCATTCCCCGGGTAGCACGTCCATCTACCATCACCACCGCGGCGACGACCGACGCGAAAAAGTGGTGAACCAACGACCGGGCTCGAACGTCACACGAATACCATGACCCGCCACGACGGTTATACCCTGACGCTCGACGCGGCTGCCGCCGGCAGCCGGGCGCTCGGGTTGTGGCTGGCGGGTGAGAGCGGATAATCCCCCACGTCGGAACGCGACCAGCGTACCGGCCGGGGGTTGTCCCCCGGCCGGTCGGCGTTTGTAGGTCACACACGGGACCAAGGTGCTAGCGGCAGCATCGGGGACTCTTAATCCCACGGGTGGAGGTTCAAGTCCTCCTGGTCCCACTGTTGAGTATGCATCCGTGGTGTAGCGGAAACATACCGCCCTCCCACGACGGTGACGCGGGTTCGAGCCCCGCCGGGTGCTCTGGGGAATGACGAATGACGAATGACGAATGACGAATGACGAGCAACGCGCCTGTGGTGTTAATGGGAGCACGTCGGCGTGCCAAGTCGGCGGTGCGGGTTCGACCCCCGCCAGGCGCTCTGTCGGTAATGCCTCTGTGTTGTAGTGGGAGCCAGCCGCTCTCGTAACGCGGAAGCGTGGGTTCGATTCCCACCGGAGGCTCTGGTCGGGAACCGCCCCCGTGTTGTAACGGGAGCCTGCCGTCTTGGTATGGCGGAAGCGTGGGTTCGATTCCCACCGGGGGCTCTTAGAAAATGACGAATGACGAATGACGAATGACGAATTCCGACACGGTACGCGAACTGGTATAGCGACCGGCCTTAAGCCCCGGGGCTTGTGGGTTCGACTCCCACCCGTGTCACAGTGGGTCTGCCTTCGGACGTGCGGTGGTCCGCCGGGCCGCCTGTAAAGCGGCCGCCCCGTGGGGCAATGTGGGTTCGATTCCCACCCGGGGCACTGTCAGTGTAACGGCTCGTTGGTCTAGTGGAAATGATTCCAGAGTGTCAACCTGGAGACCGGGGTTCAATTCCCCGACGAGCCGCTGATGGGGTATGGCCCGTTCGTCCAGCGGACAGGACGCCTGGTTCTCAACCAGAAAACGGGGGTTCGATTCCCCCACGGGTCACTGGTGTTGATGACTGATGATCGAGGATTGATGATTGAAGCACGGCCTGGCTTCCGGAAATCTTCGGTCCTCGATCACCAATCATCAATACGAACCGGTGATGTAGACCAACGGCAGGAGTCGCCACGCTCAGAACGTGGACAGTGTGGGTTCGAATCCCACCGTCACCACTGGAAGTGAATTGCGGACGGGCGGGCGCCCGGTCGGGTCTCATAAGCCTGAAGGCCGGGTTCGACTCCCGGGTCCGCAACTGACTGACCTCGTGCTGGAACTGGTATACAGGTCCGGTTGAGAGCCGGTGCCGAGAGGCGTGTGGGTTCGACTCCCACCGGGGTCACTGCGGCTACAGCCGCACAACGGGGCCGCCCGCGGGCGGGGGCTGTGTCTTGCAAACACGGACGCGTGGGTTCAACTCCCCGCGGCTCCACTGCGGGGGACAGGAGCCAGGGGACGGGAGACAGGAAACGACCGCCAGTACTGCGTTTCCTGTCTCCCGTCCCCTGCTCCCTGACTCCTGACACGGAAGGGTGCGCGGAACTGGTAACGCGCCGGCCTGCTAAGTCGGGGCCCGCAAGGGCGTGAGGGTTCGACTCCCTCTCCTTCCGCTGACGGTGCATACCCTGGTGGTCCAACGGATCACGACACCACCCTCCGAAGGTGGGGATCCAGGTTCGACTCCTGGCCGGGGTACTGCGGGAGGGATGAGGGATGAGAATCGGTGTCTTCCCTCATCCCTCATCCCTCCCCAGATGGTCCCGTGGTCCAGCGGCGACGACGCCTCCCTGACGCGGAGGAGAGCGGTGGTTCGAGTCCACCCGGGATCACTGCCCCGACCGGGGCACATGCGGCGTGTGGTGTAACGGCTTGCACGCGGCGCTGTGAACGCCGAGGAGCGGGGTTCGACTCCCCTCACTGCCGCCTGACACAGAGGGATGCTCCTGGGAGAGCACGCGGCCTCCAAAGCCGCCCCACAGGGTTCGAATCCTTGTCCCTCTGCTCGCGCCGACGTTAGCCCGTTCGGTCGGGGGCGGTGTGCAGCATCCGGTGGCCCTTCACCAGGTACTGCACGCCGCTCCCGACCGTCGCCGCCACCATCAACCAGAACAGCACCAGCTGCACCGGTTCCAGCAGCGCCAGCACGTCCGCCGAGAAGCCTTCCGTTCGCCACCACTGGATCAGGAACACGCCGATCAGCACGGCGCACTGAAACCCCATCTTCAGCTTGCCGAACCAGTCGGCGCCGAACTTCTGGCCCGTCGCCTCGATCACCCCGCGCACGGCCGTGACGATCAACTCGCGGCTCAGCACCAGCACCGCGGCCCACGTCGGGATGCCGGCCTCCGGTACCGGGGCCAGGTACACGAACGTGCCGCACACCAGCACCTTGTCCGTCACCGTGTCGAGGTTGCGGCCGACCAGCGTCAGCGGGCCGAACCGCCGCGCCCACCAGCCGTCGAGCCAGTCGGTGAACGCCGCGACGAGGAACAGCAGCAGGCCGGCGAGCCACCACCGCTGCACGACGCAGACGAACAGCACGACCGCGAGCGGGATGCGCGCGAACGACAGGAGGTTGGGGATGTTGGCGAGCGATTCGGGGGCCGGCATGAGGTCCAGTTTACGGACCACGCCGCGTTAGTACCGCAGGATGAAGTCGAGGGTGAACCGCGAGTTGAAGAAGTCGCGCGGGCCGGCGAGCGGGATCTCGTACGCGGCACCAATCTGGGCGCTCTCCGTGAACTTGTACCGCGCCCCGATCGCGCCGGACAGCAGGCCGTGCCCCTGCGCCGCGCCGCCGAGGTTGAAGGCGTCGCGGCCCTCGCTGCCGACCAGCGGGCGGGCGGTGCCGTTGGTCGTCACGAGCGTGTAGTTCAGTTCCAGCAGCGGGTAGAACCGGTGCCAGTTCATCACGTCCCAGTCGAGGTGGCCGCTCAGCGACAGGTAGTCGCTGCGGGCGTCGGTCGTGCTGAAGGCGTAGGCCACGTTCGCCATCGCGTTCATGCCGCCGAGCGGGGCGTTGCAGAAGAAGTTCTGCGCGTAGGTGGCGTACGGCACGATCGACAGCGAGCCGGTGTTCTGGTACACGCTGCCGCTGCCGATCGGAATCTGGAACTGCAACCCGCCGGCCAGCAGGCTGCCGGTCTCCTCGTTGCGGATGAACGTGAACTTCGGCCCGAGCCAGATTTCCGAGAAGCCCACGCTGTCGGGCACCACGACGTCGCTCGACGGGCTGAACCACGTGCCGCCGAACTTGCTGATGGTGAACGACAGACGGTTGGTGATCGCCACCCGCCCCTGCAAGCCCAGGTAGCTGACGCTGCCGCCGCCGGTGTCCGGCTGGCCGCCCGGGATGCGCTGGTAGAAGTAGATCAGTCGGGCCTCGGTGACCGAGCGCGGGTCCTCGAACAGGAACGGGTTCGTCACCGGCGAGATGAACCCGTCGAACGCGTGGTCGCTGCAAAACCAGCCGTCGTGGTCGCCGATGATGTCGTGGATGCGGTCGCCGAACTTCCCCGACGTGCGGCGGCCGGGGTCGGCAGCCTTGTCCTTTTCCGGGGGGCCGGCGCGGCGGGCCAGGAAGTCGTTCACCGGGTCGGCGGGCACCGCGTCAGGCCGGGCGGTGCGGACCGTCTCCGCGGCCCCGGCCGGAACGACGGCTCCGACCGGCTCGCCGCCCACCACCGACGGCGCCCCGAGCGCCACCCGCGCGGGGCGCGGGGGCTCGGCGGGTGGTGCGGGCGGAGCGGCAGTCGGTTCGGGTGTGCTGCGGACGGGGAAGCCGGCGACGGCAACGGGTGCCCCGAGGATCGACGGTTCGGCGCTGGCGGTCCGGCGGACGGGTGTGGGGTCGGCGGGGGGAAGCGGCTGCGCGACAGCCGGGGCCGACGCCGCGAGCGCCGCCAGCACCGTCCCGGCAACCCACACCCAACGCGGCATCCGCCGGCCCTCCTGGCCACGCACCACGTCTGGTATCGACCCCCGCGGCCGGCGGCGTGAGGGAAATCGTCGGCGCGGTAAACTGGGGCGGCGCGGGGAGCCCGGGGTTGCCCCGCCCGCGGATTTGCGGTTACGCGGGTGCAGGGCTAAAACACCCCGCACCGCACTCCGGGACCGCCATGACCCCCACCGACCCCGCCCTCGCCGCGATCCGCGACAAGGTTCTCGCCGGCACCCGCCTCACGTTCGACGACGGCCTCGCCCTCGAAGCCAGCACCGACCTGTTCACCCTCGGCGAACTGGCCAACCACGTCCGCGAGCAGAAGAACGGCAACGTCACGTACTACAACGTGAACCAGCACCTGAACCCGACGAACGTCTGCGTCTACCGCTGCACCTTCTGCTCGTTCCGCTCCGACCTGAAGGGGCCGACCGCGTTCGTGATGAACGGCGAGCAAATCCTCGCCCGCGCCCGGGAGGCCACCGAGCAGGGCGCGACCGAGCTCCACGTCGTCGGCGGGCTCCACCACCAGCTCCCCTACGAGTGGTACCTCGGCATCATCAAGGTGATCCACCGCGAGTTCCCCGCCCTCCACCTCAAGGCGTGGACGGCCGTCGAGTGGGACTGGTTCGAGCGGCTCACCAAGCGGCCGACGAAAGACCTCCTCGCCGAGATGAAGGCGGTCGGCCTCGGCAGCCTGCCCGGCGGCGGGGCCGAAATCTTCCACCCCGACGTGCGCACGGTCATCTGCGACTACAAGGCCGACGCCGACCAGTGGCTCCGCGTCCACCGCGAGTGGCACGAGCTGGGCGGCAAGTCCAACGCCACGATGCTGTACGGCCACATCGAGAAGCCCGAGCACCGCATCGACCACCTGCTGCGGCTGCGCGGCCTCCAGGACGAGACGGGCGGCTTCCAGACGTTCATCCCGCTGGCCTTCCACCCGACGAACAACCCGCTCGGGAAGGACATCCCGAAGCCGAGCGGTCTGATGGACCTGAAGACGATGGCGATTTCGCGGCTGATGCTGGACAACTTCCCGCACGTGAAGGCCTACTGGCAGATGCTCGGCATCAAGACGGCGCAGGTGGCCCAGAGCTACGGCGCCGACGACATCGACGGCACGGTGGTGCACGAGACGATCTACCACGCCGCCGGCAGCGACTCGCCGCAGCAACTGAGCGTGGCCGACCTGCGGCGGCTGATCGAGGAGGCGGGCCGGGTGCCGGTGGAACGCGACACGCTGTACCACGAGGTGGTGCGGACGCAGCCGGCCGAGCGCCGCTGGAGCACCGGCCGGCCGCTGGTGACGCTGAACTGATCCGGTCAGCCGCAGCCGAACAGCCCACAGCCGGCCCGCGGGCCGCCCTTCCGCAGCGCCCGCACCAGTGCCACCACGCCCACCACCACCACGACCCCGAAGTAGACGAAGATCATCGGCAGGCTTATCGGCGGGGTCGGCTCGACGGGCTTCGGCCGGGCCTCGATCGCGGCGTGGATCGCGGCGCGGTGCTCCATGAACGCCATGCGGTTGCCGTACTGGCGCGACCAGGCGCACTCGTCGAGGATGATGACCGCCTCGTCCAGCTTGTTGTCCGCGGCGTACAACTCGGCCAGCAGCCAGTACAGCCGCGTGTCGCCGGGGAAGAGCATCAGTAACTGCTGCGTCACCGCCAGCGCGTCCGGCGGCAGCTTCGCCTTCTCCGCGGCCGCCAGCGCCCCCGGCTCGTACACGCCCGCGTCGTTCACGAACCGCACCGGGGTTGCCTTGCCGTCCCTGTCCGGCAGCGGGAACAGCGGCGTCGGCAGCTCGGCTTCGGGCGCAGGCCGCGGTTTCGCCTCCGACTCCGTGCGCTGGATGCGGTAGTAGTGCGGCAGGTAGGTGTCGTCAAACTTGCGGAGCCAGTCGCGCTGGGCGCCGCTCCACCCCTTCACGGCCGCGGGCATTTCGGCGTCGAACAGCGCGGCGGCGTGGGCCTCCTCGGCCATGCGCCACTCCCCGCGGGCCGCGTACACGACGGCGAGCGTGGTGAACACGAAGTAGTTCGGCTGCCGGCCGCCGCGGAACGGGTAGAGGAGCTTCAGCGCCTGGTCGGCGTAGGCCACCTGACCGCCGTTGCCGAGGCGGATCAGGTCGGCGGCAGCGGCCGCGGCGTCGTCGGGCGCCTTTGCCGGCGGGCGGTCCTTGACGCGCTTCAGCACCTTGGCCCGGTCCGCGTTCGGCTGCCCGTTCGGCCCCGGCTGCGGGTTGGCGACGTTCCCGAGCTGCGCGAGGCGGAGGCGGAGTACGTCGAACGGCAGCGCCTCGGCTGTGCCGTCCGGGCGGACGGGGGCGACCATCGGGTCGTCGGGGGAGTACAGCACGGCGCGGCCCGGCAGCACGCCCAGCAGCCCGACGCCAACTACGAGCGCGAACCGACGCATACACGGCCCCCGGGGAACCGGGGCATTCTAGCCGCCCCCCGCCAACCGGCCGCGCGCCGCGGCGACCTCGGCCGCGCGCATCGCCCGGAACCGCTCCAGCCAACCCGCCACGCGCTGCGACGGCTCCCAGCGCGCGAATCGGCCCCACGTCCGCTCCGCCCGGTCGCGCTGCGCCGCGAAGTCCTCGCCGTACACGACGCGGCCCTGATCCACCAACTTCACGAACAGCGGCTCGCCGTCCACGTCCTCGCCGGCGTCGGCCGCGACCAGCACGTCGCCGCGGGCGTACACCCGCACCGTGCCCGGCAGGCTCTCCTTCCCCGGCGAGTTCGAGAACTTGATGTTGGGCACCCCCGCCGTGGACGCCCGCTTGAACGCGGCACTGACGCTGTCGCGGTGGACGAGCCGCCACCAGTAGCCGCCCGCGCCGGGGAACAGCATCGTCGGCTCGGTGCCGGTGCGCTGGCGGAACACGTCGTAGACGCGGCGGACCTGCTCGGGCGTCACCTCGTCCTCGAACACGATCGTCCGCGGCGGCACGCCCAGCGCGGCGATGCGCTCGAAGTACAGGACGCACTGCGCCGCGATGTCGCCGCTGTCCACGCGGATGCCGACGCGGTTCGTCTCGGGGTGGGCGCGGATCACCCTCAGCGCGTTTTCGAGTCCCACCGTTTCGGCGTCCACCAGGTCGCACAGCAGCGACGCGGTGCCCATGCGACTCACGTAGCGGTCCATCATCTCGTACTCGGCGTCGGCCAGGGTGCGGTCGAAACTCTGGGCGGCGCACATCATCTCGTGGCCGATCGTGCCGACGCTGCGGAACAGCTCGGGCCACAGGAACTCGGCCGTGTCGTTGCTGGTGAGCTGGCCGCCGCCGCCGACGTACCGGGCCAGCAGCAGCACGAGGTTGTTCACCTCGGCCGGGGCGCTGCGGAGGCCGAACTCGGCGTCCCGCGGCGTGGCCTCGGCCATGAGCCGCGCCTTGGTCGCCTGAATGACCGGGGCGAAGTAGCGGCACATCGCCGGCTCGAGGTACGAGACGAGCCCGCCCGGCCCCTCGAACGACAGGCACGGCACGCCAGCCAGGAACGTCTGCCCGCCGGGGAAGCCCCACACGTCGAGCGGCAGCGTCAGGTCGTCGCCGGGAGTCGCGGCGAGCACGGCGTCCCACACCTCGTGCGGGAACGCCTGCACCGCGGAGTGCTCGGCGTACCAGCGGCGGGCCAGCTCCACGTCGGCGCGCCGCAGCGGCCGGTGGAACCACTGCGCGAGCATGGCCTCGTGCCCGGCCATGACGAGGCGGTTGCCGGCGCCGGGCTCGGCGAGCGGCTTGCGGAACGTGAGGTGGTACGCGGCCGGTTGCAAGGCCACGTCGGGCACGGCGGCCCACATGGTGCGCTTGTACGTGTCGGTGCCGCCGATCCAGCCGCCGAGGAGGAACAGCTTGGCGAAGAACTCGTCGCGCATCGCCTGGCGCGCGGCGGCGAACGGGTCCGGCATGGCGCACTCGCGGGGTAACGTTTCGGCTATCGTACCACGCCCCCACCCGGTTGCACCCCCGGCCGCGGCGGCGTACAACGGCCCCCACCCCGCCCCCTCCCCGGAGCCCTCCCATGCCCGGCGGTCGTGCCCTGCTTGTCGCCCTCCCGCTTGCCGTGGCCGTCGCCGCGTGGCAGCGCCCCGAGCCCGCCGCGGCGCAGCCTGCCGCCTTCCGCCTGGAGCGCGGCGACCACGTCTGCTTCGTCGGCAACACCCTCGCCGAGCGGATGCAGCACGACGGCTGGGTCGAAACGTACCTCCACGCCCGCCACCCCGAGCACGACCTGACGGTGCGCAACCTCGGGTTCAGCGGCGACGAGGTCGGCGGGTACACGGCGCAACCCGACTTCAACAAGCGGCTCCGGTCGCAGGACTTCGGCAGTGCCGACCAGTGGCTCGCCGGCGCGGCGCCGGTGCCGAACCCCGGCGCCGTTGGCGACAAGAGCGCCGTGAAGCTCAACCGGTTCGAGAACGTCGGCACCAACGCGGACGTGATTTTCGCCTTCTTCGGCGGCAACGAGAGCTGGGCCGGGGAGGCGGGGCTGCCGAAGTTCAAGCAGCAACTCGGCGAGTTCGTCGAGCACGTCCGCGCCCAGCGCTACAACGGCAAGACCGCCCCGCAGGTGGTGCTGTTCACCCCGACCGCGGTCGAGAACCACAAGAGCCCAAACCTGCCGCGCGGCGACGACCGCAACAAGCAGCTCGCCCTGTACGCCGCCGCCGTGAAGGAGGTTGCCGCGAACGCCCGCGTGCCGGTCGTGGACCTGTACACGCCCACGCTCGCCCGGTTCGCCGAGGCAATGGAGCGGCTGACGATCAACGGCGTCCACTTCACTGAGGACGGGAACCGCGTCCTCGCCGCCCTCATCGACGGATACCTCTTCCCCACCGACGGCAAGTACCTCCCGCCGCCCGACGACGTGCTGAACCGCATCCGCCCCGCGGTGGTGGAGAAGAACGCACTGTTCTTCCAGCGCTACCGCGCCACCGACGGGTACAGCGTGTTCGGCGGCCGGGCGTGGCTGAAGTTCGTGAACGGGCAGACGAACTACGAGGTCGCCCAGCGCGAGCTCGAAGTCATCGACCAGATGGTCCGCAACCGCGACAAGGTGGTGTGGGCCGCCGCCCGCGGGCGTGTCGTGAAGGCCGACGACTCCAACCTCCCGCCGCTGATTCCGGTCGTCACCAACAAGCCGGGGAAGGGGCCGGGCGGCACCCACCTGTTCCTCACCGGCGAGGAGTCGATCAAGAGCATGACCGTGGCCAAGGGGCTGAAGGTCACGCTGTTCGCCGACGAGCAGACGTTCCCGGAGTTGATCAACCCGGTGCAGATGGCGTTCAGCCCCGACGGCAAGCTGTACGTCGCCGTGTGGCCGACGTACCCGCACTGGACGCCGGGGCAGCCGATGAACGACAAGCTACTCGTCCTGGAGGACACGAACGGCGACGGCAAGGCCGACAAGATGACCGTGTTCGCCGACGGCCTCCACAACCCGACCGGGTTCGAGTTCGCCAACGGCGGCGTGCTGCTGGCCGGCGCCCCGGACCTGTGGTTTCTGAAGGACACCGACGGCGACGGCAAGGCCGACGTGCGGCAGCGCGTGGTCCACGGTCTCGACACGGCCGACACCCACCACACGGCCAACAGCTTCGTCACCGACCCGGGCGGAGCCATCTACTTCCAGGAAGGGACGTTCCACCACTCGCAGGTCGAAGACCCCTACGGCCCGCCGAAGCGCGTCGCCAACGGCGCCGTGTTCCGCTACGAGCCGCGCACACAGCGGTTCGACGTGTACGTCACGTTCGGCTTCGCCAACCCGCACGGCCACGTTTTCGACCGCTGGGGCCAGGACATCGTGATCGACGGCACCGGGGCGGTGCCGTTTCACGCGCCGCTGTTCAGCGGTCACCTGCCGTTCCCGATCAAGCACGGCAGCCCGCCGCACGTCTACCAGCAGAAGACGCGGCCCTGCGCCGGTATGGAGGTGCTGTCGAGCCGGCACTTCCCGCCGGAGTACGACGGCAACCTGCTGGTCACCAACGTGATCGGCTTCCAGGGCATCCTGCGGTACAAGCTGACCGACAGCGGCAGCAGCCTCGGGGCGGAGGAGCAGACGCCGCTCGTGAGCAGCACCGACCCGAACTTCCGCCCGAGCGACCTGCGGGTCGGGCCGGACGGGGCGGTGTACTTCACCGACTGGCACAACCCGATCATCGGCCACATGCAGCACAACCTCCGCGACCCGAGCCGGAACCGCACCCACGGCCGCGTCTACAAGGTGACCGCCGAGGGGCGCGAGCCGTCGAAGTCGCCTGCCGTCGCCGGCCGGATGATTTCCGACCTGCTGCCGCTGCTGACGCACCCGGAGGACCGCGTGCGGAGCCGCGTGCGCGCCGAGTTGGGGGCGCGCGACACCGACGCCGTCATGCTGGCACTGAAGGACTGGGTGCGGATGATCACGTCCGGCGCCGTGCCGCTTCAGGGCGAGGAACTGGAACACGCGCTGCTCGAAGCGGCGTGGCTGCGGCAGGCGCACAACGTCGTCGATCCGACGGCACTCGAGCGCGTGCTGCGCTCGCCCGACTTCCGCGCCCGCGCCGCGGCCGTGCGCATCCTGACGTACCAGCGCGAGCGCATCCCCGACGCGCTGGACCGCCTCAAGACCGCCGCCGCGGACGAGCACCCGCGGGTACGGCTGATGGCCGTGTGGGGCGCCAGTTACTTCACGACCGCGGAGGCGGCCGAGGTGGTGTTCATCGCCCAGGAGAAGCCGACCGACCAGTACCTGACGTTCCTCATGGGCGAGACCATGAAGGCGCTCGAGCCACTGGTGCGGGCCGCGGTCGCGGCGAAGCGGCCGATCGCGTTCACCACGCCGGCCGGCGCTCGCTACTTCCTCCGCGCCGTGGACACCGACCAGCTTCTGCGGATGGAGAAGACCGCGGCCGTGAGCGCCGAACTCCTCGCCCGCCCCGGCGTGCGCGACGAGGCCCGCCGTACGGCGGCCACCGACCTGGCCGCCCGCACCGGCCGGCCGCTCGCGTCGGTGCTGATCGAGGCCATCCGCGACCACGACGCCCGCGAGAACGCTGCCGACGGCGTGACCTTCGACCTGTTCCGCCTCCTGCCCACGTCCCCGGCCGAGGCGCCGGACCTCCATGCCGCCGTCGGTCGGCTCGCCGCGACCGGCAAGCACGCCCTCACCCGGCAGCTGGCGTTCGCCACGATGGTCACCCGCGACGGCGTGGAGCCGGCGTGGAACGCCGGGATGCAGACCGTCAGGACGCTGCAAGACCTCGTCGCGGCGATGCCGCTGGTCCGCGACCCCGGACAGCGGGCGGAGCTGTACCCGAAGGTGGAATCGCTCCTGACGGGGCTGCCCGCAAAGCTCAAGACGGCTGACGCCGGCAAGACCGTCCGCGGTCGCTTCGTGCGGGTCGAACTACCCGGCAAGCAGCGGACGCTGACGCTGGCCGAGGTCGAGGTGCTGTCCGACGGGAAGAACGTGGCGCTGCGGAAGGCCGCGAAGCAGGTGAACACCGGCTACGGCGGCGCGGCCGGGCGGGCGGTCGATGGGAACGCCACCGGCGAGTACAGTGCCGGCACCTCGACACACACCCAGGAAGGCACCGACGAGGCGTGGTGGGAAGTCGATCTGGGCCGGGAGTACCCGATCGAGCTGGTCCGCGTGTTCAACCGCACCGACGGCAACCTCGGCAGCCGGCTCAACAACTTCACGCTGAAGGTGCTCGACGCCGACCGCGGCGTCGCGTTCCAGCAACTGAAGAACCCCGCGCCGAAGGGGAAGGCCGACGTCGCCGTCGGCGCCGCCAACCCGGAGCGCGTCGTGCGCCGCTCGGCGATGCTGGCGCTGGCGAGCGTCCGCGGCAAGGAGGCGGACGCCTTCACCGCCGTCTCCAAATTCGTGGCCGACGCCGACGAGCGGCCCGCGGCCGTGTCGGCGCTGCTGCGCATCCCCGCGAAGGAGTGGCCGAAGGACCGCGCGAAGCCGCTACTCGACGTGGTGATGGCGAGTATCCGCGCCCTCCCGGCGGATCAGAAGACGACGCCCGCGGCGCTCGACGCGATGCAGTTCGGCGAGGCACTGGCCGGCCTGCTGCCGCCCGAAGAAGCCCGCCGCGCCCGCCGCGAGTTGAGTGACATCGGCGTCCGCGTCGTGCGCGTCGGCACGCTCACCGACCAGATGCTCTACAGCACGGATCGCCTCGTGGTGCAGGCGGGCCGGCCGGTGGAGTTCGTGTTCGAGAACACGGACATCATGCCGCACAACTTCGTGATCACCCGGCCCGGGGCCCTGGCCGAGGTCGGCAACCTCGCCGAGGCCTTCGCCACGCAGCCCGGCGCGGCCGAGAACCACTACGTACCGCCGGCGCCGCCCGGCAGTATTCTCCTCGCCAGCAACCTCCTCGCGCCGCAACAGGCGCAGCAGCTCCGCTTCCAGGCGCCGGCCGCGCCGGGCGTGTACCCCTACGTCTGCACGTACCCCGGCCACTGGCGGCGGATGCACGGCGCGCTCTACGTCGTGGCCGACCTCGACGCCTACCTGGAGAACCCGGAGGCGTACCTCGCCAGGAACCCGACCGAGGCGCAGGACGACCTGCTGAAGCACATCCGCCCGCGCACCGAGTGGAAGTTCGACGACCTGGCGGGAGCCGTCGGCGAGATGGACAAGGCCGGCGGTCGCAGCTTCGCCAACGGCCGGCAGATGTTCACCGTGGCGACGTGCGCCGCGTGCCACAAGCTCGGCGGGCAGGGAAACGAGTTCGGCCCCGACCTGGCGAAACTCGACGCCAAGGTGTTCCCGAACAGCACCGAACTGCTGCGCCACGTCCTCGACCCGTCGCTGCGGATCGAAGACAAGTTCGCCACGTTCCGCTTCGTGAAGACGGACGACACGGTCGTCACCGGGATGATTCTGACCGAGAAGGACGGCGTGGTGAAGGTGATCGAGAACCCGCTGGCCGCCGCGACGGCGAAGGAGCTGAAGCTGGCCGACGTCGCCAGCCGGACGAAGGCGGCCACGTCGATGATGCCGCGGGGCCTGCTCGACCGCCTGAGCCGCGACGAGGTGCTGGACCTGCTGGCGTACGTGCGCGCCGCGGGCGACGCCCGGCACCGGCTGTTCGGCGCGGGGCACGACCACCACCACTGACGACGGTCGAGTCGAGTTGCCGCTTAGGGCTTTGCGTTCCCCCGCGCGAAGCCGCAAGCGGCAACGGAACCACACCGTTGGCCCGCCGGTTGCACTCGGCTCTCACCCATGTCCGTCACCACCCGATCCGCCGGCGTCCTGCTCCACCCGACGAGCCTCCCCGGCCCGTTCGGCGTCGGCGACCTAGGCCCGGCCGCGCACCGGTGGGTCGAACTGCTGGCCCGCGCCGGGCTGGCGTGGTGGCAGGTGCTGCCGGTCGGGCCCACCGGCTACGCCGACTCGCCGTACCAGTCGCCGTCCACGTTCGCCGGGAACCTCAACCTCCTGAGCCCCGAGGCGCTCGCCGCCGACGGGCTGGCGTCCGCTGCCGATGTGTGCGCGTGCGAACTTCCGGCCGACGGCCCGGTGGTGTTCGCGGACGTGATCCCCCGGAAGCGACAGCTGGTGCGCGCCGCGTGGGAGCGGTTCGAGGCCGGCGACGGGCGGCCCGCGTTGCACGCGGCGTTCGACGCCTTCACAGCGGCCGAGGCCGACTGGCTCGACGACTACGCCGTATTCGCGGCGATCAAGGACGCCCACGGCGGCGCCCCGTGGTGGGAGTGGCGGAGCAACGATTACACCGCGGATGGCGTCGCCGTGCACCGGTTTGGGCAGTTCTTGTTCGCGCGCCAGTGGTCGGCACTGCGCCGGCACGCGGCCGGGCTCGGCGTCAAGCTCATCGGCGACCTGCCCATCTACGTCGCCCACGACTCGGCCGACGTGTGGGCGAACCCGCAGCTGTTCCGACTCGACGCCACCCATACGCCGACGCACGTGGCCGGGGTGCCGCCCGACTACTTCGCCGCGACCGGCCAGTTGTGGGGCAACCCGCTGTACGCCTGGGACCGCCACCGGGCCGACGGCTTCGCGTGGTGGGCGAAGCGCGTCCGCGGCATCCTGAAGCACGTCGACCTGATCCGCCTCGACCACTTCCGCGGGCTCGAAGCATACTGGGCCGTGCCGTTCGGCGACCCGACCGCCGAGCACGGCACCTGGCAACTCGCGCCCGGCCAGGAGTTGCTCGCGGCGCTGAAGGCGCAGCTTGGCACGTTGCCGATCATCGCGGAAGACCTGGGCTTCATCACGCCGGAGGTGCACGCGCTGCGGACGGGCTTCGGCCTGCCGGGGATGCGTATTCTGCAGTTCGCGTTCGGCGGCGCCGTGGAGCCGCGCTTCCGGCCACACCGGTTCACGCCGGATGCGGTGGCCTACACCGGCACCCACGACAACGACACGACCGCGGGCTGGTACGCGAGGCTGACCTCCGCCGAGCGAGCCGATTTCGCCCGCTACGCGGCGGGGGCGGAGGACCCGGTGCGGGCGCTGCTCCGGCTGGCGTGGGCGTCGGTGGCGGAACTGGCGGTGTGCCCGCTGCAAGACCTGCTCGGCCTCGGCAGCGAGGCACGGATGAACACGCCCGGAACGACGATCGGCAACTGGACGTGGCGCGCCCCTGCCGCGGCCCTGGCCGCGCCCGACTGGCTGGACTTCCTCCGCGAGGTCACTGCGACCTACGAGCGCAGTACGCGGCCGGCTGCTTGACGTGGGGCCGGTTTCCAACTGGCCGGGTCAGGCACGGCCGGTTGGAAACCGGCCGCAGGGTCAACCGGTCCGGAGCCAGAACGTCACGTCCACCACCAGCAGGAACGCCCCCTGCACGACCACCGCCGCGCCGAACCCCTTCAGCCGCGCCGGCCGGCGCGTCAGGAGCGCGACGCCGGCCAGCACGTAGAGCACGTCGAGACCCGCGCTTACCTTCAACAGCGTTGCAAGGTCGGCCGGCGGCGGCGCCACCAGGCCGTACCACGCGATGCCGCCGTCGATGACGGCCCACAGGCCGTTCATGACCAGGAACGCCCGCCCCCACTCGCCCGGCGGCCGGACCGTCGCTGCCGTCAGCGCTGCGAGCCACAGCAGCGCCCACGCGAATAGTACCGCCACCAGTTGCCCGAGCAGCGTGTCGAATGCGGCCATGCTCATCTCACCCGGTACAGGTGGTACGCCTCGTCCGCGAACACCGGCTCGCCGAGCGCCGGCAGCGGCTTGTCCCGCGGCGACACCACGAGTGTGATCCCCGCCCGCCGCAGCGCGGCCGCGTCGGGAGCCGCCGCGTACCACGCCTCGGCCCACGCCACCCGGCGGTGCCACTCCAACACCTCGTCGTCGGCATACGGCACCGACTTGAAGTCGACGTAGATCGGTACGCCGGTTGCCAGCCGGAACCGCTGTAGGTCCACGGGAATGAGGTTCGAGCCCGGCCGCGGTCGCGGCGGGGGCGTGAAGCTCGTCGAGACGGAACCGCGGCCGGTCCCCACCGCCGGGAACCTCGTCGGGATCAACACCACGTCCCCGGCACCCGCGTGCGTGCGGACGAATTCCAGTAGCGGCTCCTCGGCCGTGTTCGTGGCGTAGCCGACGCGCGCCGCCATCACCCACACCCCGGCCGCGGCCATCGCCGCCAGCGCGACCGCCGACACGCCGGCCGGCAGGTGCGCCGCGGCGCGGGCGGCGACGGCGAGCGTCGCCACCGGCACCAGCACCGCCGACAACCGCCACGGGAACAGCAGCATCAGCGAGGGGTTTGGAACCGCCGTCACCACCAGCGTCAGCACCAGCGCGCCGGTGGCGGCGACGGTCAGCGGCAGGAACACCCGCGTGCGGCGGAGCGTGAGCAGGCCGAGCGCTACCCACACGAGCTGTGCCGCGGCGACGGCGTCGAACCAGCGCGACACGACGGCGTGGTGCGGGATGCGCACCTCGGCCAGGATGCGCTGCGCCTCCGCGAACGCGGCGCGGTCGTCCGGGGCGAACGTCACGCCGGCGTAGGTCAGCGTCGGCAGTACGACCAGCAGTGACACCGCACCGACACTCGCAGCCGCGCCGGGGCGCCTTTCGCGCAGCATCGCTACAAGATAGCCGCACACGAGGAGCCCGCCCGGCAGCAGGTAGGTGGCGTGCATCAGCCCCGCGGCCCCGGCGAGCGCCCCGGCCAGCACCGCCCGCCCGGCGGCGAACGCGGCCACCGACACCAGCAGCAGCCCGCCGAACGCCGACGGCTGGATCCCCGGGCCGAGGAGGTACTGTCCCGCGACGCCCGCCTGGAAGATCCACGGGTAATCGACACCGGTCAGCCACACCGACAGCACGCGGAACACGGCCGCGTGCGCCGCGGTGAACAGCGCCGCCCACGCCAACAGCCGCGGCGTCGCGGTCAGGTCGGCGACGCGCCCGGCGAGCCAGGCGGCGGCGGCGAAGTAGCCCATCAGCAGCGCGAAGTACGCAGCCTGGAGCGGCCACAGTCCGGCGGCGCGGTACGCGGCGGCGACGCCGGCCGAGAACAGCGGCGTCGGGTCGGCGGTGGTCGAGAGCCAGTCGGCGGACAGTTGGCCGTAGCCGGCGGTCGCGAGGCCGTGGAGGAGGTACTGGTTTTGGTTCGAGTAGAACAGCGGCGCCTGGGTGTGGGCGGCGGCGAACCCGACCGCCAGGATCGTGACGAGGAACGGGCGGGGGAGGGCGGGCACGATTTCTCCCGGGCGGCGACGGCGACCCGGATGTAGTATGAGGGGCCACCGCACAGTTCACCGGGAGTCCGCCCGTGACCAACGTCGAAGCCGCGCTCGCCCTGGTAGCCGACGGCATGACCCTCGGCCTCGGCTCCGGGAAGGCGTCCGAGAAGTTCATCGCCGCGCTCGGCGACCGGGTCCGCGCCGGCCTCCGCGTCCGCGGCGTCCCCACGTCGCGCGGGTCGGCCGAGCTGGCGGCGCGCGTCGGCGTGCCGCTCGTCGAACTGGCCGACGGTCTGCCCCTCGACATCACCTTCGACGGCGCCGACGAGGTGGACCCGCAGTTGAATCTGCTGAAGGGGTACGGCAACGCCCTCGTCCGCGAGAAGGTTGTGGCCGCGGCGTCCGGCCGGCTGGTGATCCTGGTCGGCCCGGAGCGGTCGGCGGAGAAGCTGGTGCCGGCGCTCGGCTCGCGCGGCAAGCTGCCGGTGGAGGTGGTGGCATTCGCGCTGCCGCTGGTGGCCGACCGGCTGGCGAGGCTCGGCTACCCGGCCGACCCGCTGCGGACGCCCGGCGGTGACGTGTTCCTGAGCGACAACGGCAACCCGATCTTGCACGCGAGGGTCGGCCCGCTCGCCGACCCCGGGGCGCTCGACCGGGCGCTGCACGCCGTGCCCGGCGTCGTGGACACGGGCCTGTTTCTCGGCATGGCGGAGCGGGTGATCGTGCAGCACGAGGACGGCCGCGTCGAGACGCGAACGCGCTGACCGTCACCGCACCGGCTTGCTGTCCTCCACGTCCTCGATGTGAGTGCGGATGCCGCCGCGGACGGCGCCGACCGCCCGCGCGTAGCAGCCGAACACCAGCAGCCAGCCGAGCATTTTCGCCGCCTCTTCCATGAACTTCCAGTCGGCGTCCAGCGGCTTGGGGCGGCCGAGGTCGGAGCCGTGCTTCACGTACTGCTCCCAGCCCACCGTCGCTACCAGGTACGCCAGCCCGACGAGTAGCGCGAAGCGGCCGACGGCGCGCGCCGCGGCCGGCTTCCGGACCGCGCCGGCGGCGTTGCCGAGGGCCATCAGGAACCAAAACTCGGCGAGCGCGCCGCCGACCACCAGCGCCGTGGTGGCGTACCTGCCGGCGTCGTAGAAATGGACCTTCTCGCACACCGGGATCGACAGCGCCCCCACGAGCGCCATCAACGTGAACAGGCCCGAGAAGAAGAACAGCCCCTTCGCCCCACTGCCGCCCGGGGCGCCGCCGGCGATCAACCGGCCGAACACCATCAGGAAGCCGCCCAGTAGCACCGGAAGGCCGTAGGCCAGCACGTCGATGTCTTCGCGCTGGGTGGTGTGGATCACGTCCACACCCTCGGTGTTCAAGTAGCCGTCGATCTTCAACCAGCCGGGGCCGTTGGGCAACTCGCCGACGGCCCGCTCGTACACCAGCTTGCCGAACGGCACCATGCCGATCAGGGCCAGGAAGCACAGCCCGAACGTGACCCAGCGCAGCCCGCGGTAGGCGGCCCGCCAGCCGGGCACGCTCTCGGCGTCGGCCGGGCGCGGCTTCTTGCCGCCCTTCTTCTCGGTGCGGTCCGGCGGGGTGTACGTCGGCTCGTCGGTGACCGCCGGGCGGTGCGGCCAGGGGCGCTCGCGGTCCTTCGCCGGCGGGCTCGCCTCCACCTCCAACAGCAGCGGCTGCGAGGCGGTCCGGTCGGCGCCCCAGTCGGCGGCCTGGGCCGGGGCCACGGGGACGGGCTTCGGCTTCGGCACGGGCGGCGGCGTCGGCGGGTCTACCGGTGGCAGCGCGAAGTCGGGGGACGACGGCGCCGGCTTGCGGATCGGCGGGGGCGGGGCGGACGCCGACAGCGACTCGGTGGGGGCGCCGGCGGCGGCCGACTCTTCGGCCGTGGGGACGGGGACGGCGGCCTGGCAGAACGGGCACTTGACCCGCTTCCCGGCCGACTCGTCGCGGGCGCGGAACCGCTTCCCGCACGACGGGCAACCCAGGGTGATCGGCATGGGGGTGTCTCCGACCGGCGGGGAGGGCGGCACGACCGGCCGCGGGTTGGGACATGCTATGACAGCCGGCCCAGCGGCGGAAGGGCGAACCGCCGGGCCGGCCGACCCGCTCAGGACAACAGCCAGCGGACGACCGCGGCGTCGTCCTGCTTCTCGGCGTGCCGCACCAGCTTGTCCTTCGCCCCGGCCGCGTCGTAGGCGCCCTCCGCGAGCCGGCCGATGCCCGTGCCCGCGTGGTTGTGAACGTACACGTCCGCCGGCGCCGCCAGCGCCAGCGCCGCGCCGAGGCCGCCGTACTTCACCGCCCCCGGCAGCAGCATCGGGTCCGACGTGGTGGTGATGCCGTCGAAGCGGAAGCGGTTCAGGTCGGCGGCCGTGCGCGCCACCGCGTCGCCGGCCACGCCGCGGGCCAGCGCCACGGCCGGCCCCATCGCCCCCCACCCCACCAGCAGCACGCGCCGGGCCTTCAGCACGGTGCGGGCGAAGGCGACCGTCGTGAGGACGTCGCGCACCTGCTCGGCGAGCCGCGGCAGGTTGTAGCCGAACGTGTAGCCGGCGAACTTCGCGTCCACCGGCACCGGCTTCGCCGGCGTCGCCTCACCCACGCCCAGCACGTCCGGGGCGAGTACGGCGGCGCCCGCAGCGAGGATCGGGAGCGCCGCCGCGGCCGGCCGGTTCGCCGCGACGAGGCTGCTCTTGCCGTCCGGGTGCACCCACACGACGACCGTCTCGCCGCGGAACGTCGGGCTCAGCATCCCCACCGTCGGCACCGCGTCCGCGCCGCCGACGCGGCCGATCACGGCGCGGTGGAGCACGGCCCCGTCGATCTTCGTCTCCTGCGGTCCGAACCGAACGGCGGCCTGGCCCGGCAGCCCGCCGCCGAGCATCACCCGGAACGCCGTGCCGACCACGCGGCGCCACTCGTCGCGGGTGAGGGCCAACTTCGCCAGCTGCGCCTCGGACGCGGCCGAGAGCGCCGCCCGCAGGCGCGGCGCGTCCAGCTCGTCGGCCGGGCGCGGGTGGGCGGCGTCGTACACGCGGAGTTCGGCGGGCGGCACCGGCGTGTACGGCGGCTCGGCGTGCGCGGCTTGCGCCTCGGGCACGCCCTGGAGGTGGCGGCGGAACCAGGCGTACATCATCTGCCGGGCGTGGACGTTGTACTGGTGCCCGTACTCGAGCCACGCCCGCGCGGCGAAGTTGTCGGGGGAGCCGAGCAGCGTGTAGAGCGCCTTCAACTCCGGGGCGCCCTTCGTGTCGATGTCCTTCGTCCAGTCGTTGGCCGCGCTCAGCGCCAGCGGCTTCGGCGCGAACACGGCCGCCACCTCGACGTTGCCGGTGCCGACGCGGAGGTACGAGCAGTTCTCGCACTGGCAGCCGCCCTGCATCGCGGTGCTCACCATCACCGCCGGGAACGCCGCCGCGAGGCGGTCGTCGATCGCGGCGAGGATGAACGTCTGCGTGCCGCCGCCGCTCGCGCCGGTCATGCCGACCTTCGCCGCGTCGACGTCCGGGAGGCCGCACACGAAGTCGAGGGCGCGGACGCTGTTCCACGTCTGCAACCCCATCGCCGACTGGAGCCGCAACTCGGCGGCCGCGTCGGTGAAGCCGCCGCCGTGGGGGATCGCGGTGCTGTCGGCGACGCCGACCATGTCGTACTGGAAGACGACGAACCCGAGGCGGGCGAGGGTCGCGGGGATGGCCTGCATGAAGTAGCGGGCGCGCTCCAGGTCGGGCTCGCCCTTCTCCTTCACGCTGGCGGCCGCTGCCGAGTCGGTGGCGACGTGCAGCCGGCCGTTGGCCCAGTGGCCGTGGGCGAACAGCACGGCCGGCGACTTCGTCCCGCCCTTACCCGCGGGCCGGTACAGGTTGCCGCTGACGTAGTGACCCGGCGTGCTGGCGAAGAACACCTTCTCGATGGTGTACCCGTCGCGCTCGATCTTCCCGTGAACGACGGGGTTCAGCGGCGTCTTCTCGGGCAGCGGCCACAGCCCGTTGGCGACGAGCACCTGCTCGCGGACGGCCTGCCGGCGCGCGGCCCACTCCTCGCGCGTCTTCGGCACGACGAACGGGAAGTCGCCGTTGAGCGTCTTGGGGGCGCCGCGGCGCGGGTCGACTGGCCCGCGGGCGTCGGCGGGGAGGCGGGTGGGGTCGGCGTCCTGGCCGAGGGCGGCGGTTCCGATACCGGCGAACCAGAGGGCGAGGGCGTCGCGGCGGGTCAGCATGGGAGGGGCTCCGGACCGGTGGGATGCCCGGAAAGTACGCGGCCGCTCGGGGCGCGTCAACCGGTCAGGCTTGAACGTGGCGCTCGCTCGGCCGGCCGGGGCTGTGGAGCCGCGCGGCAGAATCGGGGGATGACCCCCGGCTCGCCGCGCCGGCGGGATGATCAGGAAGAGGCTCGGACCCCGACGCGGTACAGGTCGAACCGGCCGCCGCGCTCGCCGACGAACACCACCGCCCGGCCGTCCAGCGTCCACGTCGGGTAGTCGCTCCGCTCGGCGGCGCCGGCCAACTTCACCAGCCCCGTGCCGTCCGCGTTCACGGCGTGAATCTCGTACACGCCGCCGCGGTTCCACGTGAACGCCAGCCGCCGGCCGTCCGGCGACCACGCCGGCCGCGCCTGCATCCCGTCCAGGGCCGCCACCCGCCGCACGCCCGTGCCGTCGGCCGACATCACGTACAGGTCGAAGGTGCCGTCGCGGCTCGAACAGAAGGCGATGCGGCTGCCGTCCGGCGAGTACGCGGGCCAGTTGTTGATGCCGCCCGTAGTCAAGGTGCGGCGGTTCTTGCCGTCGGCCCCCACGAGCGCGATCTCCTGCCCGGTGGTAGCCGGGATGGCGAAGCAGACGCCGTCGCCGCGCGGGTGGAAGCTCGGCCGCCGCACCGCCGCGAAGCCGCCGCCGGGGTCGAACACCGACTCGCGGCCGCCGGCGTCGCGGATCACCAGCTTCATGTTCAGGTTGCCGCGGCTCTGCACGAAGGCGTACGCAGCACCGTCGGCCGTGAACGTCGCCTCGAACTCGTTCGTGGTCGCCTCCGGGTGGAGCGGCGTCGCCGCGGACCCGCGCAGCCGCACGAGCCGCAGTTGCACGGCGCTTTCGAGCACGGTGTAGACAATGTCGCCGGTCGGCAGCACGACCGGGTCGAACTTCGCGGCGCCGTCGGTGGTGAGGCGCACGGGGTCAGAAGAGTTCATGGATGGCCCTCGCCCCCGGCAGCACCCGCAGCTCGGCCCGCGCCTGCGAATCGACGCCGGCCAACTCCAGCACCGTCGCCCCGACCATGCCCGGCGTGATTGGTTCCGTGAGCGGCGCGGCGCCGGTGCGGTCGCTGTCGCCGACGACGGTGCCCCCGCGGACGCCGCACCCGGCCCACAGCGAGAAGTAGCACTGCGGCCAGTGGTCGCGGCTCGCCTGGCCGTTCACCCGCGGCGTGCGGCCGAACTCCCCCATCGCCAGCACCAGCGTGCTGTCCAGCATCCCCCGGTCGCGCAGGTCGTCGAGCAGCGCCGCGTACGCGCGGTCGAACACGGGGCCGTGGCGGTCCGGCAGCAGGTCGAAGTTGAAGACGTGGGTGTCCCAGCCGAAGTCGCAGTTGGGCGTCATCGCCTCGACGTACTGGCTCCAGTTCACCTGGATGTACGGCACGCCGGCCTCGGCGAGGCGACGCGCCAGGAGGCAGCTCTGGCCGAACGACGTGTGCCCGTAGGCGTCGCGGGTCGAGCCACGTTCGCGGCTCAGGTCGAGGGCCGCGCGGGCGTCGGGCGTGGTGAGCAGGGCGTAGGCGCGGCGGGTGGCCGCGTCCCACCTGCCGGGCGCGGCGGCGTCCCCGGTGCGGGCGACGCGGTCGAGCTCGGCGAGCAGCCGACGGCGGTCGTCGAGCGCGGCGGGGGACAGGCCGTCGAGCAGGCGCAGTGCGGGGATGTCGGTCTCGCCGGCCGGGGTGCAGCCGACGAGGAAGGGGTCGTAGTTGCGGCCCCAGGTGCCGCCGCCGAAGCCCTTCATGGGGCCGACCACGTCGCGCGGGTTGCCGCGGCCGAGGGCCACGAACGCGGGCAGGTCGCCGCCGCCGCGGTGCCGCGCCACGACCGAGCCGAAGTTCGGCGCCGCACCGTCCTTCCCTTCGAGCACGCCGGTCAGGCCGATCGACCCGGCCTTGAGGTGGTCGCCGTCGAAGTTGACGTTCGAGCGGACGAGGGCGAACCGGTCCGACCGCGCGGCGGTCTTCGGGAACAGCTCGGTGACGCGGACGCCGGCGGTGCGGGTGGGGATGGTGCCGAACGGCCCGCGGACCTCGGCGGGGGCATTCGGCTTCGGGTCGAACGTGTCGATGTGGCTGGGGGCGCCCCACAGCCACAGCACGATGACCGACCGCGCTCGCCCCGGGGTGGCGGCGGCGGTGCCGGCGAAGGGGACGGCCGCGGACGCGGCGAGGAACGCCCGGCGGGAGACGCCGCCGTGCAGGGCGGAGGGGAAGCTGCCGACCTCGAACATGGGACGACCCGGCGGAGGGGCGGCGGGGGAAGGCTGTTCTTCAGTGTCCGCCGACGCGCGGCCCGGGTCAAATCCAATTTCCGGCCCCGCGTCAGTCCGGCAGCGCCCGGTACTCCGCCTCCAGCCGGGCCGACAGTTCCGCCCACGCGGCCGGGTTGTCCAGGTACTCGTTGGCCAGCTTGTCGATCGCGTACCGCGCCACCCGGCGGCGATGCGTCGGGGCGGTCGGGTGGGCGTACTCCAGGCCGTCCTGCCAGGCCGTACGACCCTGGTTCAGCACGATCAGCTCGTCGACCGCCCTGTCGAGCGTCAGCCGGCCGTCGGCCAGCCGCGTCACCACGCCGAGCGAGCCGCGGATCTGGCTCATGATCGACTCGTGCTCCACGGCCAGGTCGTCACCGCGGGCCAGCGTCACGGCCAAGTCGGCCCGCGCGTCGCCGGCGTTCCACACGTCCAGGCCGGCGGCCCGCGACCACTCGGGGGCCACCGCGTGGGCCACCCCCAGGGTCAGCACGATGCCGGCCAGCGTGGCGGCGGACGCGATCCCGGGGCGGCGGTGTAGGGCGGTCATAACGAGCTCCTCGGCAGCAAAACGGGTCACGCCCCGGCCTCGCGGCCGGGTCGGTTAAGGAGTGGAGAGGGGGGAGATGCGCCGCCGAGAGGGGGCGGCGCGGGAGAAGTTACCGCGCGGCGGGGAGGTCCGCGTCCTGCATCCGCGACAGCTCGGCCTCCAGCCGGTCGAGTACGGCGGCCCGCTCGGCGGCGGACGCCCGCGCGGTGGCGTAGTCGATCACGTTCCGGGCCGCCAACTCCAGGTCCGAGTCTTCGGGAGCGGACGTGCGAAGCACCGACAGGTACGACGGCTCGTCGGCAGACAGTTCCAGGAACTGGTGGGTGACGGCGGCCAGGTCCGTCTGTCCGGCCAGGAGCTGACCGATGAGATCTTCCTTGACGATGATTCGCCGCAGGATGGCGTCGTCGCGGTCGGTGAGGGTCTCGGAGTGCTGCACCTCGGTGGCCAACTCGGCGCGGGCGTCGGTGAGGTTCCAGAAGTCCACGCCGGCGGCGCGGGCCAGGCCGGGGTGCAGGACCACGACGGCGGCAAAGACCGCAGTCAGAAGCATGTAGCGGACACGCAGGCGGATCATCACGCGGAGAGTCTCCAAATACCAGGAGAACAGCGCCCCCCAACCGGCGGTGCGGGCCGACGGGCGGGTGCCGGGGCAGTTTAGCCGGCGGCTGTTGTGGGCCGATGGCCGTCGGGTGAAGCTTCCGGGAGGGTTCCCGGGGCCGCCCGAGTGGGTCGGGTGCGCGGACGGGCCGCGCGGGAGGGGCCGCCGAACGGATCGGGTCGGTGTTCCAGGCCGACCCGCCGCACGGGGCAGGGGGTGGGAGTTCGCTCTTCCAACCGTAGCTCGCGGGTACACCGCGTGCGACAACTATCTGATAGGCAACCGCGGTGCCGCGTTCCCGATTCGGCGCAAGGTTGCCGTAACTGCCTGATTTCGGAAGGGGTTGCCGCGTGTGAAGCCGGCGTGATGGGAGGGCGAGAGTCGCGGAGGTGCTGCGGGCTCGGGCGAGGGTGCTGCGAAATGATACAGTCGGGGTCGCCGCCGCTCGCGGGAGTGCTGTGGGGCGCGGCACCGCCACGAGCGGCAGTAATCTGCTGATCAGACCACCGGAGCCGGCTCCGGGGTGGGTTCCGGCGCGGGAGCCGGGGCCGGGGCCGCGATCGGCTCCGCGGCGGGCACCGGGGCCGGGCTGGCGGCCGGCGTCTTGGCCACGACGCGCTTCCTGGCGACCGGCTTCTTCTTCACCTGCGCCACGGCCGGGGCCGCCTTCGCGGGGGCCTTCTTGGCCGGCACCTTCTTGGCCGGGGCCTTCTTGGCGGCCGGCTTCTTGGTCACCTTCTTCGCCGCCGGGGCCGCCTTCGCGGCGGGCTTCTTGGCGGCGGGCTTCTTGGCCGCCGGCTTCTTCGCAGTCGCCATCGAGAAATCTCCTGAGAAAGGACGTGCGATCGGCCCGACCGCCGGAACCGGAACGGTCGTTACCGGACCATCGTCCGCGGCCCGGGCGTCGGCCAACGGAAATTGCGCCGGTTGCCGCCGTCCCGCGGGTTACCGCCGGAGTGACCGTCAAACCCGGCGGGGCCGACACAACCGGTCAACTCGGGTGCGGCCGACGGCCGATGAGAAAGGACGACCGGGAGGGCGGTTATGAGGTGGAAGCGGGTGGTCTGGGCGGGCTGGCTGGCCCCGGCGCTCGGCGGGTGCCACACCCCCGGCGCGCCGGGCGTGCCCGAGTTGCCGTCCGGCGGGCTCGTCGCCCACACCCAGGCGGCGATCGAGCACCGCATCCGCGCCGACGCCCGCGAGGCGTGGAAGGCGGTGCGCGCCGAGTACCCGCGCCGCTGCTTCACGGCCGAGTTCCACGACGGCTTTCTCGACGGCTACGCCGACCACCTGGACCGCGGCGGCGACGGCACCCCGCCGCCGACGCCGCCCCTGCGCTACACCCGCCACGCCCGCTACTTCACGCCCGAGGGGCACGTCCTGCTGAAGGACTATTTCCTCGGCTTCAAGTACGGCGCCGACGTGGCGGTTGCGACCGGCCAGCGCCAGTTCCTGACGGTGCCGGTGCTCGTGCCCGACGGCGGCTCCGCGGCGCTTGCCGACGTCGTGACGCCGGCCGCGCCGCCGACGCCGCCGTCGGACCGGGCGGCGCCGCTGCCTCAGCCGTTGCCGCCGCCGAACGCCGTGCCCAAGAGTGACCAACCAGCCGCCCCGCCGGGGCCGTCGCTGTCGAAGTTCCCGGAGTCGGTGGCCCCGGCCGCGCTGCCGGTGAGCCTGCCGGTGCCGCGCCTGCCCGAGCCGCCGGCCGCGGTGCCGACGCTGCCCGCCCACGTGCCGACGCCGCCGGTGACCGACGACCTGCCGCTGTTCCGCCCGGACCACGACGCGCCGATGCCGATGCCGGTCGTCCACCCGGACCCGACGCGCTAACCGGACTTCGTCCTCGACGGATGCGACCCATGACCCGCCCCGCCGCCGCCCTCGCCGTTCTGGCCGTCGCGCTCGCGGGCGGCTGCGCCGGCGGGCCGCAGCCGGTCGCCGACGGCATCCCCGTGCGCCGCCTCCCCGCCGAGGTGCTCGGCCGGCCCAAGAGCGGCCTCGAACCCGTGCCGCTGCCGCTCCTCCGCAGGCAGGCGGAGCCGGCGTACCGCGTCGACAGGGGCGACGTGCTCACGGTCTTCGCCGAGGACGTACTCGGCGTGCGGAACCAGATTCCCGTTCAGCCGAACCCCAACCCGACGGCCCCCACCCCCGCCGCGCAAGGCTACCCGGTCACGGTCGCCGACGACGGCACGCTGAGCATCCCCGAGGTGCCGCCAATCCCGGTGAAGGGGAAGACGCTGCCCGAGGTCCGCGACGCCGTCGCGAAGGCAATCACGGTCGACAGGAAGCTCATCATCCCGGGCAAGGAACGCGTCTCGGTCGACCTGCTGCAGAAGCGCCGCGTCCGGGTGCTGGTGGTGCGCGACGACCTGAACCCCGGCGCCGGCGGTGCCTCGCTGCTGCTCGACGCCGACCGGTCCGACGTACTCGAAGCGCTGACGCGGACCGGCGGTCTGCCGGGGCCGAACGGCAAGCCGGAGGTGCTGATCCGCCGCGGGCCGAACGTGAGCGACCAGGACCAGTTGACGGTGCGCGTACCGCTGCGGGTGCCGCACGGGCTGCCGATCGCGCTGACGGAGGCGGACATCACCCTCGGCGAGGGCGACACGCTGCACGTGTTGGCGCGGGACGCGGACGATGGCTACACGGTGGTGGGCGGGACGGGCTGCGGCTCGCACCCGTTGCCGCGGGACGCGGACCTGCGGGTAGTGGAGGCGCTGTCGCGGGCGGGCTGCCCGGCGCCGGCGTGCGGGTGGGTGACGGTGGTGCGGAAGCTGGGCTGCGACCGGACGCTGCCGATCCGGGTGGACCTGGCAGAGGCGCTGCGCGACCCGCGCGAGAACATCCTGGTTCAGCCGGGCGACACGCTGGTGCTGCCGGCGGCGCACGGCCACGGGGGGTGCGGCTCGCCGTGCGGGACGACGTGTCCGCCGCACCACTGGTTCAAGCTGCCGGGCTGGCTCTCGCCGCTCGGCCCGCGGTCGTGGCCGGTCCTCGGGTGCGACGACTGCGGCGACCTGTAGCCGCCTCAAGCCGGCCAGGCCGCATTCTGCAGCACGACGCGGTAGCCGTCGGGGTCCGTGAAGGTGCGGCCGAGGCGGTCCCAGTACGGGTTCTCCGCCGGCACCGGCCGGTGCCCGAGCCCTTCCAGCCGCGCGACCGCGGCCTGCCACGCCTCCGCGTCCGGCAGGTAGAAGACGAGCAGGTGCTCGCCGCTCGGGGCGCCGCCGGCCCGGTGGCCGGGGCGGCGCGTGAACTCCAGATGGTAGCCCGCACCCGCCCGGCCGAGCATGACGCCGTCGAACCCGTCGTGGTCGCGGAACGACGCCAGCACGTCGAACCCGAGGCCGTCGCGGTAGAAGGCGACGAGCGCGTCCAGGTCGTTGGTCGGCCGGGCGACGCGGAGGTGGGCGTTCAGGTTCGTGCCTCCGCTGTCACGGGTTGTGTTTTCGGTTGCAGGTCAAACGTTACCCCCCACCGCGCGGAACAGCCACGCCCGCGCGTAGGCCCAGTGGCGCTTCGCCGTCGCCGCCGACACGCCCATCGCCGCCGCGGCCTCGTCGAGCGTCAGGCCGGCGAAGTAGCGCAGCTTCACCATCTCCGCCTTCTCCGGGTGCTCGGCCGCAAATCGGTCCAGCGCCGCGTCCAGGGCCAGCAGCTCCTCCGCCGGCGGACCCGACGGTGCCGCCACCTCCAACTCCGTCACGTCCACGCGGGTCATCGCGCCGCCGCGCTTCAGGGCGTCGCGGCGGCGGGCGGCCTCGACCAGGATGCGGCGCATCGCCTCGGCCGCGGCGGCGAAGAAGTGGCCGCGGCCGTCGAACGTCTGGTTCCCCACCAGCCGCAGGTACGCCTCGTGAACCAGGCCCGTCGGGTCGAGGGTGTGGCCCGGCCGTTCCGCGGCGAGGCGCGCCGCCGCCAGCCGGCGCAGCTCGGCGTACACCAGCGGCAGCAACTCGGCCGCCGCCCCCGCGTCGCCCCGGGCGGCGGCCGCCAGCACCTCGGTCACGGCAGCCATGCACCGCCTCCTCGACCCCCAATCATTCTCCCGCCGACCCCCCGCCGCGTCACGGGAACATTCACCCGGATCGGGATGAGGCGCCGACGAATAATTCGGCCCCCGGTGCAATAACCGGCACCGTCGGATTATCCGGCGCAACCCGTCGGAAATGTCGTCGGAGGTATCAAGCCGACCGGATTCGTCAGTCGATGTGTCCTAGGTTTACGCACTCGCTGTATCACCCAACCCTCGGGGCGCCCCTTGAGTACCAGCACCCGGCTCCAGCTCCGGTCGCCGTTCCTCCAGGCCGTGCTCAAGAGCGGCCTCCTCGCCGCCGACGACCTCGTCGGCGTTCTCTCCGTCTACGACCCGGACCAGATCGCCGCCGCCGAGCCGCTCCAGCTCGCTACCTTCCTCGTCCGGAAGAAGCTGCTGACGAAGTTCCAGGCGATGCAGCTCCTCAGCGGCCGGACGCACGGGTTCGTGCTCGGCCAGTACAAGATCACTCAGGGGCTGCGCCAGGACCGCGTCGGGATGGTGTTCCTGGCCGAGGACACCGACACCAAGGCCACCGTCGTCGTGAAGGTACTCCCCACCGACCGGGTGAACGACGACACGATCTACCGCCCGTTCCTCACGGAGGCGCGGGCGGCGTCGAAGGTCGTTCACGCGACGGTGGCGCGGGTGCTCGACGTCGGCATGTGGAACGGCACGCACTACGTGGCCTGCGAGTACGTCCCGGCGCCGACGCTCGACAAGGTGGTCGCCGAGAAGGGGCCGCTGAGCCCGCACCTCGCGGGGCAGGTGATCGCGCAGGCGGCCGTCGCGCTGATGCACGCCCACGGCAAGGGCCTGCTGCACCGCGACCTGAAGCCGGCGAACATCGCCGTGTTCCCCGACCGCCGCGTGAAGTTGCTCGACCTCGGCCTCACCCACATGCTCGACAACCCGTGGGCCAAGGTGACGAAGCGGATCAACCTGAAGGAGTACGCGGAGGAGATCGCGTTCATCGCCCCGGAGCAGGCGTGGGGCAGCGAGCTGGACGCCCGCTCCGACATCTACAGCCTCGGCAGCACCGCGTACTACCTGATGACGGGCGAGTTCCCGTTCCCGGGGTCGGCCAACGAGATGATGACGGAGCGGCAGCTGCACGGGGTGCCGAAGCCGTCGCTGGTGCGGGCGGGGGTGCCGCGCGAGCTCGACGCACTGGTCGAGAAGATGGGGGCGAAGGACCCGCACGCGCGGTTCCAGACGGCGGCCGAGGTGGCGGCGGCGTTCCAGGCGTGGCTGCCGATGGGCGAGTGGGCGGCGCTCGGGCTGCCGTCGATGGTTGTGCAGACGCCCCCGCCGCGGCGGGCGGCCGCGGTGCCGGCGGCGAAGAAGAAGAGCTTCTGGGCGCGGATGGTGGGGATGTTCAGCGGGAAGTAGTGTTGCCGCTCGCGGCGTAGCGCCCGAGGGCGCTACGCCGCGAGCGGTGAAAACACTATCGCCCGAGCGTCTCGGGCACCCCGTACTCGGCGTCGTCGGGCGGCGGTAGCCCCACGAACCGCGCCAGAATCGCCGCCGCCGCCTGGGGCGTCACCAGTTCCTCGCGGCGCCCGCCGCTCACCCCCGGCCCGTACGCCAGCAGCGGCACCCACGTGTCGTAGGGGTACGGCGTGCCGTGCGTCGTGCCGGTGTTGCCGGCCTTCCCCGGCAGGTCGAACGGCTTCATGAGCAGGTACACGTCGCCGCACCGCTCCGCGTAGTACGACCGCCGCACCTGCTCCGTCAGCGCGTCCGCCGGCCCCGCTCGCCCCAACTCCTCGCGGGTGAACGCCCGCGCCACGTCCGGGTGCGTGCCCAGGTACGCCGCCAGGCTGCGGGCTACCTCCGTCTTCGTCGTCTTCTTCGCGGCGATGACCCGGTCGTTGAGGTACACCCACGGGGCGCTCACGGCCTCGATCCACGCGGTCTTCTTCTCCTTCGGGTCGGGGCCGCCGAACGCCGCCGCCAGGTGCTTTTCCATCCCCTTCTGCAACTCCGACAGGTCGACCCGCTTCGCCCCGCGCGCCCGGCCGGTCGGCGACTCGGGGAGCGGGCAGACGCCGTGGTCCGCGGTCAGCGCCACGGCGTAGTTGTCGCGGCCGACCTGCCGGTCGAGGAAGCGGAGGAACTCGGCCATCAGCGCGTCCGAGCGGAGCGTCACGTCGAGCACTTCCTGCGAGTCCGGCCCCCAGGTGTGGCCGATCAGGTCGTTCGAACTGAAGCTCACCGTCAACAGGTCGGGCACGTCGTCGGCCCCGAGCTTCTCGGCGACGACGCACCGCTTGGCGAGTTCGAGGAGCATCTCGTTGCCGAACGGCGAGTTGGCCAGTGCCTCGTAGTACGCCTTGCCGGGGGTCTTGAGGCCGCCGGTGGTGGCGTGCGGGAATGTCCGCCCCTGTTTGCTGCCGCCGCCCTCGCCGGTCGCGTCGTCGTCGCCGCTGTGGGCGGGGTAGTCGAGCCCGGGGGCGAACCGCGTCCAGTCGCGGCCGAACCAGCGGTCGGCGACCTTCTCGTCGTTGAACGCCGTCACCCACGCCGGCACCGGCCGCTCCAGCCGGTCGGTGTAGTAGGTGGACGTGACGAACCGCCGGTTGAACCAGAACGCCCCGTTCGGGCGCATCCCGGTGGGGAGGATGGCAGAGCGGTCCTTGAGCGACAGGCCGAACACTTTGGACTGCTCGCCGAAGGCGCGGCGGATGGCGTCGGCCAGGGTGAAGGCGCGGAGGCGCTCCGGGTTGCCGGCGTCGGGCGGCTTGATCTCCTTGCCGGTCTTGGCGTCCACCTCGCGCGGCGGCGGCGGCACGAACGTGTAGCGGTCGCTGGCGGCGCAGTACGTGTCCCTCCCCTTCTCGTGCCAGTTGTTGTTGACGATGCCGTGCCGGGCCGGGGTGGCGCCGGTGGACACGGAGGCGTGCCCGGGGCCGGTGGTGGTGGTGGCGTAGGGGTAGTGGCAGCGGGCGAACCAGGCGCCGTCGGTTTGCAGGCGGGCGAACCCGTCGGGGCCGAACAGCGGCCGCCACTTGTCGAGGTAGTCGCCGCGGAGCTGGTCGAACATGACCAGCACGGCGAGCTTGACGCGGGGCGGCACCGCCTTCGGGGCGGGGGCGACGGGCGGCGGCGCGGCGCGGGTGAGGCCGGAAGCGACGGCCCCGGTGCCGACGACGATGGCGAAGAGTGGCAGGAGTGCGAGGGGGAGGCGCATGGTGTGGCGTCCGAGGGGTGAGTGCGGATAGAGATACCGAGAGCCCCACCGGGTCGGGAATGACCAATTTCCAATGACCCACCAATGACCAAGGAAGACAGCCGGGGTTTTCCTTGGTCATTGGTGGGTCATTGGAAATTGGTCATTTTGCCCCCTGCCACCGGTACATCACGTCCGTCCGCAGCACGTACTTCCGGCCGCTCTCGACCGGCGCCCCCCGGTGGAGGATGCGGTGCGCGAACACCAGCGCCATCCCCGGCTCCGGCACCACCGACACGACCGGGTCGTCGTCCTGCAAGCGGCCGAAGGTGAGGAAGTTGAACTCCGTCGCGCCGCCGGTGAAGCCGCCGCTGAGGTACAGCAGCACCGTCAGGTTGCTGTGCTCGTCGGGGGTCCGCTCGTAGTGGCCGTCGAAGTGCCAGTCGAACAGCTGCCCGGGGTCGTAGCGGTAGTAGCGGAACCGCTCGTTCAGCCCGACCGCGTGCCAGCTGCCGAACCGCTCCGGCACCAGCGGCCGCAACTTCTCCCACAGCACGGCGGCGGTGGCGGGGTCGTCCACCATGACGCGCTCGTTGCTGCGCATCCGCTTGTTCACGACGGGGCCGTCGTACATGTTGACCGGCGCGTCGCCGTACCCGGCCGCCTCGCTGCGGCCGACGTACTCGGCGCACTCGGCGGGGCTCAGGACGCCGCGGACGGTGAACACGTCGTCGCGGCCCGCGATGAGGGTCTTGGTCACGGCCGGCCTCCGGGGGTGTTGTACCGACGGCACCAGCCCCGGGCGGGTTCGCGGCTCCGGGTAACAACCGTACCCGCGCCCTTGAGTCGGACCGCCGCCGGGTTTACACTCCACCACGACTCGCGTCACGGATTGTTTACTCACTCTCCCCACCCTCCTCCCCGGAGGCCCGCCCGTGCCACGTCTGCACGCCCTCCTCGAATGCGTCGGTCAAGCGCTCTGCGAGAAGGGCCGCAAGGCCCTCCGCGGCCAGTGGCCCTACGCCGACATCATCCTCGACACCGCCAAGGTCGCGTTCGACCTCGCCCACCGCAAGCTCCCCGGCCCCGACCTCGTCGGCGCGCTCGCCGACTGCGCCGCCTGCCCCGACCACGAGTTCGACCGCCGCGTCGGCGAAATCATCACCGAGCTCGCCGAGACGCACCACGTCCCCAAAGAGGCGCTGGCCGACTACCTCCGCGGCTTCCCGCCCACCGTCCGCCAGACGTTCCGGCGCCCCACCGACCCGGCCGGCACCACCGCCCCGGACGGGATGCTCCTGCACAAGGCCGAAGACCTGCTGCGGTTCCTGCCGCCGCGGCCGCCGCGGTTCCGCCCCGGCGAGCGGCCGCCGCACCTCGACAACTGGACGCTCACCGAGCTCCGCGGCCTCGGCGAGTGCTCCGAGGTGTGGCGGGCCGAAGACCCCGACCGGCCGGACGACTCGCCGGCGGCGCTGAAGTTCGCCATCGACCCCGAGACGCGCACCCGCGTCACCGGCGGCACCGCCCTGTTTCAGAAGGTGTTCGCCCTCAACGACATCCCCGGCGTCCTGCCGCTGCGATCGGTCTACCTCGAGTCCGACCCGCCGTGCCTCGACGCCCCGTTCGTGTTCGGCTACGACCTGGCCGGCGTCATGCTCGAGTGGCGGCACCGCTACGCCGGCCCGAAGCCGGAGGCGGCGCTGAAGCTGGTCCGCCGCCTCGCCGGCATCCTCGCCGCGGCCCACGCGCAGGGCGTTACCCACCGCGACCTGAAGCCCTCGAACGTGCTCATGCACCCGACCGAGGGCGGCAAGTTCACCATGTGGGTGACCGACTTCGGGTGGGGCGAGATCGAGGCGGTGCGGTCGCTGGAACTGGCCAAGGCCGGGCCGCGCGGCGAACAGGTGCGCCTCGCCCGCCGCGGCGCCGCCACCGAGATTTACGCCTCGCCGCAGCAGATGAAGCGCGAGCCGCCGGCGCCCACCGACGACATCCACGCCGTCGGCGTCATCTGGTACCAACTGCTGAAGCGCGACCCGGCCGAGGCCGCGCCGGTCGGCAACGAGTGGATCGAGGAGCTGCGGCCGCACGGCTTCTCCGACAGCCAGGCGAAGGTGTTGCAGTCGTGCCTCGCCACCCGGCCGGACAAGCGGCCGAAGAACGCCGTCGAGTTGGCCGAGTTGCTCTCCCGGGTCACGATGGGCACCGTCGCCGCCGACCACGGCACCGACGGCTCGCGGCTGCTGGCGACGCCGGCGGCGCGGGCGCCGACGAGCAAGCCCGCGACGACGGTCGTGACGACCGCCGGGGGCCGGCCCTTCGACCCCGACGCGACCGCCGTTCAGGCGTCGGCCCTGCTGGCGTCGCTGGGCGGCTCGGTGGTCGGCGCGGCCGGGCCGAAGTCGAACACCGGCGGGCTGCGGATGGTGAAGAACTCCGTCGGCATGAACTTCGTCCGCATCGCCCCCGGCAGCTTCCGGATGGGCTCCGAGCCGGACGAGCACGGGCACCGCGAGCACGAGGCGCCGCCGCACGAGGTGCAGGTCAGCCGGCGGATTTACCTGTCCGTCTTCCCTGTGACGCAGAACGAGTACCACGCGGTGATGGGGAAGAACCCGTCGAAGCACCCGAAGGGGGGAGAATTCCAGCCGGTCGAGAGCGTGTCGTGGCACGACGCCGAGCAGTTCTGCGCGAAGCTGTCGAGCCGCGCCGAGGAGGCGGGCCACCACCGGTCGTACCGGCTGCCGACGGAGGCCGAGTGGGAGTACGCGTGCCGCGCGGGGAGCACCACGCCGTTCGCCTGCGGGGCGACGCTGACGGCGGCAGACGCGGTGTTCAACACGGGCGCGCGCGACGCCCCGAAGCACCCGGCGGCGGTCGGCGGCAAGCCGGCGAACGCCTGGGGGCTGTGCGACATGCACGGGAACGTGCAGGAGTGGGTGATGGACTGGTACGACGAGTACTTCTACACCGAGAGCCCGCCGGACGACCCGATCGGCCCGCCGCGGGGGATGACAAAGGTGGCGCGCGGCGGGGCGTGGAACATGCCCTCGCCGGACTGCCGCTCGGCGGCGCGCCGGGCGTACACGCCGGACACGCGCTCCGAGTCGATCGGGTTCCGCGTCGTGCTGGTCTCGGGGTGAGCCGGGGACGGCGACTCGATCCAAGAACCGGCGCGGGCCGGGAGGGAATTGGGATGGCACGCCCGGTCGTCGGCTGGCTCCTGATCGTCGCCGGCCTGGCCGCGGTCGTGGGCGGCCTCGGCATGGGGTACATCTTCCGGATCGTGCACGAGACGGAGCAGGAGCGAGAGCAGTGGGCCGTCGTCTACGACGGCCGCGCCCGCCGGCCGACCCACGATCCTACCGTCGGCTACGCCTCCGCCGCGGCCAGCGTCGTCGTCGGCGGGTTGATGCTCGCCATCGGCTTCGGCGCGCGCCGCGTTCCCTCCCGGCGGCGGCGGTCGGTCGCGGACGGACCCGCGCGGGAGTGTCCCGACTGCGGCGAGCCGATGTCCGCCCGGGCCACCCGCTGCTACCACTGCGCCGGCGTCATCCGCGTCGAGGTGGAACGCGGCGGCCGCGGCTCCCGCCGGCTCCTCGCCCGACCGCCGGCGCCCCCGGACCGAGAAGACCCCCCGGCGATCCCGCTCGCCGAGGTGGACACGCCGCGGGCCGCCGTCGACGCGACCGAGAAGGCGGACTACGCGGCCCGGTTCGCCACCCCAGGCACCAACGCCACCGGCGCCTACGTCCCGGCTCCCGACGCCGCCGTCGCGGCGGCCCCGGTGCTCGTCTCCGGCCGGTACGAACTCGGGCCGGAACTCGCCCGCGGCGGGATGGGGGTCGTCCACCGGGCCGCGGACCGGGCGTTCGACCGCGAGGTGGCGATCAAGTTGCTGGCCCCCCGGCTGGCGGGCACCCCGGCCGCCGACCGGTTCCTCGACGAGGCCCGCATCACCGGCCGGCTCCAACACCCGAGCATACCGCCGGTTCACGAGGTCGGCGTGCTGATAGACGGCAACCCGTACCTGGTCATGAAGCTGATCCGCGGCCACACCCTGGCCGACGAGATCGCCGCCGCCCGGCGGCCGTCCGGCCGGGCGGAGGTCGGCCCGGCCGGGCTCGACGACGACCGCGACCGCGACGCCGTGGATCACCGCGACCGCCTCCTCCGCGCGTTCGAGCAGGTCTGCCTGGCGGTCGCCTTCGCCCACTCCCGGCGGGTCGTCCACCGCGACCTGAAGCCGCAGAACGTCATGGTCGGGGCGTTCGGCGAGGTGCAGGTCATGGACTGGGGGATCGCCAAGGAACTGACGGCCCCGGCCGGCTCGCGCCCCGACGCCGGCGCGGCCGAGCCGGGCGACGGCCCCGAGGACCGGACCCGCGTCGGCGACGTGGTGGGCACCCCGGCGTACATGCCGCCGGAACAGGCCCGCGGGGAGAACGACCGCGTCGACGAGCGGGCCGACGTGTTCGCCCTCGGCGGCGTCCTGTGCGCGATCCTGACCGGCGCCGCCCCGTACCAGGGGGGCAGCGGGCACGAGGTACTCGGGAAGGCGGCGGCGGCCGAGCTGGACGACGCGGCCGCGCGCCTCGACGACGTTGCCGGGGCCGGGCGGTTCCCCTGGCTGGCGAAGAAGTGCCTGGCCCCCGACCCGGCGGACCGCTTCGCCCACGCCGGCGAGGTCGCGGCCGCCGTCCACGACGCCTTCGCCAAGGCCGAGCAGGTGCGGCGGCAGGCCGAACTCGCGGACGCGGCGGACGCCGCCGACCGGGCCGAGCGCGTCGCCCGCCGCGCCACCCGGCGGGCGGCCCTGTTCGGCGGCGGTGGGGTGGCCCTCGGGGCGGTGCTGTTGGTGGGGGCGTACCTCGTCTCCGGCGCCGACCTCGGCGGGAACCGGGCGGAGATCGCCGCCGCACGCGAGCGGCGGTCGCGGGAACTGCTCACGGTCGTGTGCGACGCGGTGGCGCGGGGGATCGACGCCGGTCGGGTCGCGCCCGGCGCCGACGGCGATTACCGGGAGCGGATGCACACCCTACTACTAGAAGTGACCGCCCCACTGGGGCCGCAGGACCGGGCGAAGGCGTGCCTCGTCGAGGCCGCGATGGCCGAGGCCGCCGGCGACCGGGACGCCGCTGCCCGCCACTGGGAGCTGGCGGCCGAGGCGTACCGGCCGGGCGTACCCGAGCACACCCGCCTTCACCTGGCCTGCGACGCGGTCGGCTGGTTCTCCGGGCCGCCTGCCCCTGGGCGGATGGAACGGCTGATCCTGTCCGGGGCCGTCCGGGTGATCGCCCCGTCGGCCGCCGACCCGGCGCTCCCGGACGGCGTCCGCAGCCGCGCCGCCGGCGCCCTGGCCACGGCGGAGCAGGTCGGCGTGCTGCCGGGCCGCCCGTGACGCTGCCGCGACGACCCGTACCGACCCGGCCCAGGAACCCTACCCCGTGGAACTTCGACCGCTCGGCCGCACCGGCCTTCACGTCTCACACCTCTCGCTCGGCGGCGCCGCCATCGGCCAGCAGTACGGCCCCGTGTCCGCCGGCGAGGTCACCGACGTGATCCGCGCCGCGGTCGACGCCGGCGTCAACCTCATCGACACCGCCGCGTACTACGGCAAAGGCCTGTCCGAGGAGCTGATCGGCGCCGCCCTCGCGGACGGCCTCCGCGACCACATGATGATCTGCACGAAGGCCGGCCGCCTCGACCGCGCCGTCTTCGACTTCACCGCCGCCGGCATGCGCCGCTGCTTCGAGGCGTCGCTGAAGCGCCTCCGGACCGACCGCGTCGAGGTGCTGCTGGCGCACGACATCGAGTTCGCCGACGACTTCGAGCGCGTCTTCGACGAGACCGCGAACGTGCTCCACGCGCTGAAGCGCGAGGGGAAGTGCCGCTTCGTCGGCATGTCGTGCTACCCGCTTGGCCTGCTGCGGCGGGCGGTCGAGCGGTGCGAGCTGGACGTGGTCGTCAGCTACGCCCATTACACGTTGCAAAACACCCGTCTGGTGTCCGACTTCCTGCCGGCCGCGGAGGCGCGCGGGGTCGGGGTGCTGAACGCGTCGCCGCTGGCGCTGGGGCTGCTGACGCACGGCGGGCCGCAGGCGTGGAACCCGGCGCCGCCGGAGGTGAAGGCGGCGTGCGCCGCGGCCGCGGAGTTGTGCCGCGGCCGCGGGGCCGACCTGGCCGAGCTGGGGATGCAATTCTGCTACGCGGAGGGCCGCATTCCCAGCACGATCACCGGCACCGCGAAGGCCGCCGAGCTCGCGGCGAACCTGCGGGCGCTCGCGGAGCCGATCGACGCGGCCCTGCTCGCGGACGTGGCAGCTGTACTGGCGCCGGTCAAAGATCACTCGTGGAAATCGGGCAACTGGACGGAGCCGGTCGTGCCGGGGTGAAAACTCTGACCGCCCTTTGACGCCGCCCCGAGCGTCGGCTAGGATACACATCTGCTCCCGCCCGCCGGAGGCTCGCGATGTTCGCCACGCTCCTGGTCGCCGCCGCGACCGCCCCCGCCGCCCCGATCCCGGCCGACGCCCACGCCGCCCCGGCCGGCCCCGCCCCGTGGGTCGTCCACCTCAAGTCCGACGACGCCAACCAACTCCGCCTCCTCGTCCAGACGCCGGCCACCGTCAAGCAGACGCGGCAGATGGTCAAGCAGGTCAACGGCAAGCAGGTGGTCGAGCAGCAGGTCGTGGACGTGCAGACGGTCCAGCACACGCAGGTGTCGCTGGCCGACCTCAGCGGCACGGTCGCGGCCGCCGACGGCTCGCCGGTCGGGTCCGCGGAACTCCTCCGCCGGGCCAAGGACGGCGTCACGGTGCTGATCTCGGCCGACGGCAAGGCTGTCGACCGGGCCTGGCTGAAGGCGGTCGGGTCGAACACGGTCGTCGTGGCCGCGAAGGCACTCGCCGGGGCGGCCGCCGCGCCGCAGCCGATCAACAGCACGCGCGGCGTCGCCAACACGCCGGCGCCGCGGCTCACGCTCCTGACGACCGGCCCCGACGGCACGGTGCGGGTGAGCACTCAGCCGGGCGGCGTCCGCTACTACACCAGCGGCCGGATGGTCATCATGAACGGGGCGCCGTTGATGCTCGACGACGTCGGGTACGCGATGCCCAACGGCGGCGGTGCCCAGCAGGTGCGGCCGCTCAACGAGGTCGGCTTCGACGCGTACGACCTGACCGGTCGGATCGTGGCCCGCGACGAGGCCGTGCGCCGCCTCCGCGCCGGCGGCCTGGTGCTGGTCGCCCCCGGCCGGTTCCCCGACCCCGCCCACCTCCAACCGTTCCGCGGTGACCTGCTCGTGCTGGTGTCGTCCGAGAACCTGAGCGCCGCCGGCGCCGCGCCCGCCACTCCCGCCCCGGCGCCGGCCGTCGAAGTGAAGCCGGCGATCCTCCGCGTGGCGCCGCTGGTCGCCCCCGCACAGCTGGCGCGGCCGGTGCTCCGGGCTGTTCCCGCGCAGCCGCCGCAGCCGTGAGCTCGGCTGGTGGCTGTTCGCCCGCGGTGGGATGTTTCCGCCCCGGCGGTTCGAGCAACCCCGCGAAGCTGCCCCCCGTACCGTTCGAGGTACGGGGTGGAATTTGACGGCCGCAAATCTCCCTCATCCTGTACAGGTCAAGCAGCCCCGCCCGGGGGGCGTCGAGTTGAACGAGCCGGGCACCGGGGTTCTCTACCTCGGCCCCGCCAAGCACGGCACGACCGGGCCGAGTCGCTGGACGCGGTCGCGGCGGCGTGGTCGGCGCACCGCGAGGCGGCGCGCTGGCGGCGGACCGGCCTACCGGCTGAAGCTCAGGACGATGTGCGTCGCGTCCTCGCCGTCGGCCCGGTTGATGACGAGCGTCAGCACGCTCGCGTCGCTGCGGCGGGTGGCGATCCCCACCCGGACGGGACGCCGCACCGGCTCGCCCGCCCGCCCCGTCACCCGGCGGAACGAGTCGCTGGTCGTCGCGGTGAACACGTCCGGGCCGCCGCCGCCGCCGTGGAAGTTTCCGTCCAGCGCGATCCGGGTGCCGATCCGCTCCTCGTACCAGGCCGCGACCTTCTCCGCCGGGTCCGGGGTCACGTAGACGCCGAGGTGGAACCCGCCGGACGAGGTGGACACGACGCCGGCGCCGGGGTACAGCCAGTGCTCGAGGTGCTCCTCGGGCCGGCCGTGCCGGTCGCGCCGCTGGCGCAACTCTTCGCGCAAATGTCGCACTTGGGCGTCCGTGACCCCGGCCGCCTCGGCCTCCTTCAGCGCCTCCTCGGCCCGGTGGTCGTTGCCGTAGCGGACCATCTCGAAGGCGTGCAACTCGGCCGCGTCCCGCCGCGCCACCGAGTCGGACCACGTCCGGTACGCCAGGTACATCCCCGGCCCGATCACGGCCGCCGCCAGCGCCACCGCGGCGCGCTCCCGCCAGCGGCGGCGGGCGAACTTCCACAGCCGGTAGCCGAGCGTCGGGGCGCGGGCCTCGACCATCTCCCCGGCGAGGTGCCGCTGCACGTCCTTCGCCAGCCCCGCGGCCGAGTCGTAGCGGCGGTCGCGGTCCTTCTCCAGCGCCCGCATCACCACCCAGTCGAGTTCGCCGCGCAGCAGCTTCGCCAGCCGCCCCGGTTCGGTCCCGCGGGCGGCGGCGACGGCGGCGCGGGCCTCGGCCGTGCTCAACTTCATGCTCGGCCGCGGCGGCTCCTCCTCGCGCACGACGCGCAGCACCTCCAGCAACGCCGCCTGTTTGAACCGGGCCGCGTCCACCGGGGTCGTGCCGGTCAGCAACTCGTACAGCAGCACGCCGAGCGCGTACACGTCCGACCGCGTGTCCACGTCCAGGTTGTTGAAGCTCGCCTGCTCCGGGCTCATGTACTCGGGCGTGCCCACGACCGAGCCGAAGCCGGTGTGCAGCGTCGCCTCCGTCAGCAGCGACCCGGCCGCCTTCGCCACCCCGAAGTCGATCACCTTCGGCACCGGGCGGTCGTCGTACAGTGCGACGAGGACGTTACTCGGCTTGATGTCGCGGTGGATAACGCCCTTCTGGTGCGCGTGCTGAATCGCCAGGCAGACGGGCACGAACAGCTCGAGCCGCTCGCGGGTGGTGAGCTTCCGCTCGTCGCAGAAGGCGGTGATCGGCGTGCCCTTCACCAGCTCCATGACGAAGAACGGCCGGCCGTCGTCGCTGGCGCCGGCGTCGAGGACGCGGGCGATGTTGGGGTGGTCCATGAGCGCCAGCGCCTGCCGCTCGGCCTCGAACCGCGCCAGCACGGCTTTCGAGTCCATGCCGGCCTTCACGAGCTTCAGCGCGACGAGGCGGCGGACCGGCTCGGTCTGCTCGGCCATGTACACCGTCCCCATGCCGCCCTCGCCGATGACTTCGAGCAGCCTGTACCGCCCGCCGACGACGGTGCCGACGGCCGGGCCGTCGGCGGGGGCGGCGGAGTACCCGGCGGTGGCGCCGGGGATGCTGCCGAGCTCGGCGTGGGCGGCGAGGAGCTGTTCGACGCGCGCCCGCACGGCCGGGTCGGCGGCGGCGAGGGCGGACGGGTCGGCGCGGGCGGCGTGGAACAGGGACTCGACGAGCTTCGGGTCGGCGGGCATGGCGGGCCTCCGGGGGCGGGTGTACCCCCAGTGCGGAAAGCGGCCGCGGCGCGCCTCACGGGTTCGCGCCGAGCCGGTCGTGGAGCCAGGCGCGGGCGTAGGCCCAGTGTCGGCTCGCCGTCGCCCGCGACAGCCCCAGGCACGCCGCTGCCTCGGCCTCGGGCAGCCCCGCGAAGAACCGCAGCCGCACCAGCGCCGCCTTCTCGGCGTCTTCCGCCGCGAGCGCGTCCAGCGCGGCGTCGAGGTCGAGGAGGTCGTCCGGCGGCAGTTCCGCGGCGACGGCCGCGTCGGCGAGGGTGACACGAACGCAGGCGCCGCCGCGCTTGGCGGCGCGCTTCGCCCGCGCGGCATCGACGAGAATGCGGCGCATGGCCTCGGCGGCGGCGGCGAAGAAGTGGCCGCGGCCGGTCCACCCCGGGTCGGCGGCGCCGACGAGCCGCAGGTACGCCTCGTGGACCAGCGCCGTGGCCTGGAGCGTCTGGCCGGGCGATTCGTGCGCCAGCCGGGCGGCGGCGAGCCGGCGCAGCTCGTCGTAGACGAGCGGCAACAGGTCGGCGGCGGCGGCCGGGTCTCCGCCCGCGGCCGCATCAAGGAGGCGGGTGACGGCGGACATGCCCCGACTGTACCCGGTCGCGGGCCGGAGGGGAACCGGCCGCGCGTGGGCGATTGCGCCGGCCGCCGTACACTCCCCCGGAAGGTCGCCCCCCCCGAGACCGTCCATGCGCCGGGCCATCGTCCGCCTCATCGCCGTCCGCGAAGCCCGCGACCAGCTCCGCGACCGCCGCACCATGTTCCTGATCCTCGGCCTCCCCGTCCTCATGTACCCCCTGTTCGTCGGCGTCGGCATCGTGTTCGTGTCGATGCTGAAGGGGAAGCAGCTCGTCGTCGGCGTCGTCGGCGCGGAGCACCTGCCGCAGCCCGGCCGGCCCGGGCCGCACCCGTTCCCGCCGCTGTTCGCCGGCGACCGGTTCGTCGACGCCTACGCCACCCCCGACCTGCCCGACGACCCCGAGGCCGCCGCCGGCCGCCTCACCGTCACCCGCCTCGACCCGGCGCCGGACGCGGCGCTCAACGAACTGCTGTCGTCGCGTGAGGTCGACGTCGTGGTCGTGGTCGAACCCGGGCTCGCCGAGCGGCTCGAGCGCGGCGAGCGGCCGGTGGTGCGGGTCATGGGCCGCGAGGGCGAGGAGAACTCGAAGCTCGCCGTCCGCCGCGTCATGGGCGTGCTGCGGAAGTGGGCCGCCGGCGTGAAGACGGCGCGGTTCGCCCGCGCCGGCCTGCCCGCCGACTTCGACACCCCCGTGGACCTGCGCGACCCGCAGTCCGACAAGCCGGTCGACAAGAAGCTCGCCGACGAGCTCCGCGACGTGCTCGTGAAGGTGATCCCGCTGCTGCTGACGATGTGGGTGCTCACCGGCGCCATCTACCCGGCCATCGACATGACCGCCGGCGAGAAGGAGCGCGGCACCATGGAGACGCTCCTCATCAGCCCGGCGGAGCGCACCGAGATCGTGGCCGGGAAGTTCCTCGCGGTGTCGGCGCTGGCGTTCGGCACGGCCGTCTGGAACGTGATGCTGATGGTCCTCGCCGTCGGCGTGGCGCAGGTGCTGTTCCCGTACCCGCTGCTGTCCATGGCCGGCCTCGCGGGGTGCGTTGTGGCGGCGCTGCCGGTGGCGCTGCTACTCGCGGCCGGGTGCATCACCCTCGGCGTGTTCGCCCGCAGCACCAAGGAGGGGAACTACTACATGGTGCCGATGTTCTTCCTGGTCCTGCCGCTGGCGTACTGGAGCATGGCCCCCGGGATCGAACTCGACGCCCAGATGAGCTGGGTGCCGGTGACCAACGCCTTGCTCGTGCAGCAGCGGCTGCTGTCGGTGCGGCCGGACCCGTTCCCGTGGCAGCACGTCCCGGCCGTCGTGGTGTCGATGAGCGCGTGCATCGGGCTGGCGCTGTGGGCGGCGGTGGTGCAGTTCCGCCGCGAGGCGGTGCTGTTCCGCGAGGCCGAGCAGGGGCGGGCGAAGTTCTCGCTGTTCGGCAGGCGGGCGGCCAAGGGCGAAGGTTGACGCGCTGCCGCGGGGCTTGCCCGGCCGGGGCGGGGGGCTAGAATGCCCCTTCCTTCGGACCGAACTCGGGACACCCAGTAGGAGCGGCACATGGGGGCGCGGCGCGGCAGCGGACGGCGCAAGGTGGGGCGGAAGAAGCGGCGCATGCGGGCCAAGATTCGGCACCGCAAGTAACCGTCCGTTCGGCCCGTGGTCCCGGGTGAGCGCCCGGGTCGGAGCACGTCCCGGAGGCCGTCATGCCGCGGTTCCCCGTCGCCGCCGTCCTCCTCGTCCTGGCCGCCGCCGGCGTCGCCCAGCCGCCGGACGACCCGGCCGACGGCGCCGCCACCGACGCCGACGTGCTCAAGGCGGTCGGCCTCGACCCGGCCGACGGCCCCGGCCTGCTCGGCTACCTCAAGCTCCGCACCGTCTCGCAGGCCGACCAGGGGAAGATCGACGAGATCATCCGCCGGTTCGCCGCCGACAAATTCGAGGACCGGCTCGCCGCCGCCGCCGCCGCCGAGAAGCTCGGCCCCCTCGCCATCAGCCCCCTCCGCAAGGCCGCCGACGACAAGGCCGGCGACCCCGAGATCGCCTACCGCGCCGGGCTCGTCCTCAAGAAGTTGCAAACGGTCGATCACGCGAAGGTGTCCGCCGCCGCCGTCCGCGGCGTGGCCAAGCTCAAGCCCGCCGGCGCCGCCGCGGCGCTGCTCGGCTTTCTGCCGCTGGCCGACTCCGACGCCGTCGCCGACGACATCCGCGCGGCGCTGAAAGGCCTCGCGGTCCAGAACGGCAAGGCCGACCCGGCGCTGGTCGCGGCACTGGCCGACGCGACGCCGCTCCGCCGCACGGCGGCGTACCTCGCGCTCGTCGAGGGCGAGCCGGGCGGCAAGGGCGTTCGCGCCCCGGACGCGCTCGACGCCGTGAAGGCCGCCGTGCGCCGCGACGCCGACCCGGAGGCCAAGTTCCGCGGGCTGTGGGCGCTGGTTCACACCACCCGCGACAAGGAGTACGTCCCGGACCTGATCGCCAGCATCCCGGTGCTGCCGCGCGGCCGCCTGTGGCAGGTCGAAGACCTGCTGCTGCGGCTGGCCGGCGAGCACCCGCCCGGCGGCCGGTTCGGCAAGGACGCCGAGGCGCTCGGCAAGGCCCGCGACGCCTGGGCCGCGTGGTGGGCGAAGGGCGGGGTCGATCTGACGAAGGCCGACCTCACCCCGCGCGTACTCGGGCTGACCGACGTGCTGGTGCAGAACCCGGCGTTCGGCCAGTACACGACGTACACCCTCGGCCCGGACATGAAGGAAGTCTGGCGGCTGAAGCAGGACCAGCAGACGATGCCGACGGACCTCCGCTGGCTGGCGTCGGGCCGGCTGCTGCTGACGGAGCAGAACTACAACCGCGTGACGGAGCGCGAGAAGACCGGGGCGGTGGTGAGCACGTACAGCGGCAACTCGCCCCCGTGTACCGCCGAGCCGCTGCCGAACGGCAACTGGCTGGTGGTGGCCCGGTCGATGGTGGCGGAGGTGAAGCCGGGCCGCGGCGGGGCGCCGACGAGCGTGGTGAAGTCGTTCACCCGCCCGCCCCCGCCGAACCAGCCGGGCGGGATGGCGTACGACATCGTGACCGGCGCCCGGCTGCCGAACGGCGAGGTGGTGTACCTGACCAGCACCATCGGCCCGAACCTGTTCCGGCTCGACGAGAACCTGAAGCAGGTGGGGACGCCGCAGACGTTGCCGCGGTTCTTCAACACCGTGATGGTCGGCATCGACGTGACCCCGGCGGGGAAGCTGCTGGCCTGCCACCAGGACAAGGTGGTGGAGTACGACCCGGCGGACGGCAAGGCCGGGTGGAAGTTCGACACGCCGAACCCGACGTCGGTCCAGCGGCTGGTCAACGGGAACACGCTGATCGCGTCGGTGAACGCCGGCCGGGCCGTCGAGGTGACGCCGGAGCGCGAGGTGGTGTGGGAGTACCGCGACCCGACCGGGCTGGCCGTCGGCCGGGTGTACCGGCGGTGACCGCGGCTCGCGCGGTCAGTGCCCGAACCGGCTCGTCGAGATCGAGCGGCGCACGCGCGGAACGGCTCCCCTTGCCGCGCCGCCGCACTTCGGTCATCATCCGACCATGTCCCCCGCCCCCCGCTCCCGCGTCCGCCGCGCCGTCCGTTGGGCGCTGCTCCTCGCCGCCGTCGCGGCCGTCGGCTGTTGCGCGCAGCCGGCCTTCCTCTGGGTGGGCGCGTGGGTCCGTGACAAGCCCGTCACGGAAGCGGTGCCGCCGGGCTTCGCCGACGACGCGAGCCGGATGAACCGCACCGCCGTCGCCGAGGTGTGGCCGGTGCCGGCCGACCCCGCCGCCGCCGAGGCCCAGCTCCGCGACCTGCTCCGCCGGGCGCACGAGCAGAAACTCCACGTGTCGATCGCCGGCGCGCGGCACAGCATGGGCGGGCACACCATCGCCGCCGACGGCGTCGTGGTGGACATGCTCCCGTTCAAGCGGCTGGAACTGGACGCGGGGCGCAACGTCCTCCGCGCCGGGGCCGGCGCCCGCTGGTCCGAGGTGATACCGTTCCTCGACGCGCACGGCCTGTCGGTCGCCGTCATGCAGTCGAACAACGACTTCTCCGTCGGCGGCTCGCTCAGCGTGAACTGCCACGGTTGGCAGCACGACAAGCCGCCGATCGCGTCGACCGTCGAGTCGTTCCGCCTCATGACCGCGGACGGTACCGTCCACCGGTGCAGCCGCACCGAGAACGCCGAACTGTTCCGCCACGCCCTCGGCGGCTACGGGCTGTTCGGCGTAATCCTCGACGCCGAGTTGCGCGTGGTGCCGAACGAGCGCTACACGCCGGCCTCTGAGGTTGTTGCCACCGACCGCTACGTCGAGCGGCTGCGGGTGGTGGCGACCGACGCGGGGATGGTGCAGGGCCGGCTGTGCGTGGTGCCGGGCGACGACTTCCTGCGGAAGGCGGTGCTGACGGCGTGGCGGCGGGCGCCGTGCGGCCGGGCCGAGATTCCCGTGCTAAACGCCGCCGGGTTCGCCGGCCTGCGGCGGCAGGTGTTCCGCGCCCAGATCGGCAGCGACGCCGGCAAGGCCGTCCGCTGGCGCGCCGAGACGGCCGTCGCCGAGCGGCTGGCGGGCGCGTTCTTCTCGCGGAACCAGCTGCTGAACGAGGGGGCCGAGGTGTACCAGGAGCGGAACGCCGACCGCACCGACATCCTGCACGAGTACTTCGTGCCGCCGGACCGGCTGGAGACGTTCCTGGCCGCGGCGCGGGAGGTGATCCCGCGGCACGGCGCCGACCTGATGAACGTGACCGTGCGGACGGTGAGCGAGGACACCGACACGGCGCTGCGCTACGCCGACCGCGACCTGGTGGCGCTGGTGATGCTGTTCAACCAGGGCCGCGACCCGGCCTCGGACGAGCGCGACGCGGCGGCGACGCGGGAACTGGTGGACGCGGCGCTGGCCGCGGGCGGGCGGTACTACCTGCCGTACCGGCCGCACCCGACGCCGGCGCAGTTCGCGGCGGCGTACCCCGGGGCGGCCGCGTTCTTCGCGTGCCGGCAGCGGCACGACCCGGCGGGCGTGTTCCGCAACCGGTTCGCCGACAAGTACGCCCCGCGCTGAGCGGGCGCCCTATTGCTTCAAGGCGATCATCACCGCGACGGTGCCCCAGAGGAGCACGGCGCCGCCGCTGATAACGAGGCCGAGCACCGCCCGGATGTTGCTCGTGACGCCGCCGTAGGAGTCGGCCTTCTTCCACCGCCGGACCGCGACGACCCCGCACACGAACGCCGGCAGGGCGAACACGATGCCGACGAGCGGCAGGCACAGGCCGATGAGCCCGACGTACAGGGCGATGATGGCGTAGGTGCTTCCAGCGGGGACGAGCAACTCGTTGGTGTCGAAGTCGTCCGGCGGCGGGCGGCGCCGGCGACGTCGCGGGCGGTCGTCGGGCTCGGCCTCGTCCTCCATCGTCACTCCTCGAACGCGTCGGTCGTGGCGTGCACCGCGCCGGGTCACGCGAACCAGTCCAGGATCGGCTCGCCGGTGCTCGCCGGGCGGGTGAACCGGTCGGCCCCCAGCCGCGTCTCCGGCGGCACCCCCAGCGCGTGCAGCACCGTCGCCGCGAACCGCTCCGGCGACACCGGATCGTCCTTGACGTAGCCGCCGGCCCGGTCCGAGGCGCCGTACACGCGGCCGCCCCGGACGCCGCCGCCGGCCACGAGCGCCGAGTAGCACGCCGGCCAGTGGTCGCGGCCGGCGCGGTCGACGCGCGGGGCGCGGCCGAACTCGCCGACCACCACCACCAGCGTGCTCTCCAGCAGGCCCCGGATCGCCAGGTCGTCCAGCAGCGCCGACACCGCCTGGTCGAGGTTCGGCAGCGCCCAGCCGAGGCCGTACGCGCCGGTGCCGAACATGCTGCCGAGGCCGGCGCCCTCGCCGTGCATGTCCCACGTCTGCACGTTCTTGAACGCCTCGCCCCGCGGCGTCCCCGCCCACGCCGTCACGCTCACGAGCCGCACCCCGGCCTCGACCAGCCGCCGCGCCGTCAGCAGGTTCTGGCCCAGCGGGTGCGGGCCGTAGCGGTCGCGGACGCCGACCGGTTCCAGATTCAGGTCGAACGCGCGGCGGGTGTCGGGGCCGGTCAGCAGGTCGGCGGCGCGCTCCTGGAAGCCGCGAAGCGCGGCCTCCGGGCCGGCCGACGTGGGCCGCGGGTCGAGCCGGTTCAGCAGTTCGTTCCGAACCGTCATGCGGGCGTGCGGCACGTCGGCGGCGGGGTCGAGGGCGCGGACGCGGAAGCCGGGCGCGGCCGGGTTGTCGAGGTCGGTGCCGACGCGCAGCGGGCCGTAGGCGGGGCCGAGGAAGCCGCCGCCGAGGTAGCGCGGCTGCACGTCGCCGGCGAGGTTCTGCAGCCACACGTAGGACGGCACGTTCCGCACCGCCGGCCGCACCCGCGCCACCACGCTGCCGAGATACGGCGTGTCCGCGGTCGGGTTCGAGTGGCCGGTCATGGCGACGTGCATGCCGCCGTCGTGGCCGGGGTCGCGGTGCGTCATCGACCGCACCAGCAGGAACCGGTCGGCCCGGTCGGCCAGCCGCGGCAGCAACTCGGCGAGCCGCACCCCGGGCACGCGCGTCGGCACGGCGCGGTACGGGCCGCGCGTCTCGGCGGGGGCGTCGGGCTTCGGGTCGAAGCTGTCGATGTGGCTGCACCCGCCGTACTGCACGACGAAGATGCAGGAGCGCTCCGGGGTGCGGCCGGCGGGCGCCGCGGGGGATCGCGCCTGGAGCAGGGCGGGCAGCCCGAGGCCGAGCGCGGACAGGCCGCCGACGCGTAGCAACTGGCGACGGGACGGGCGGGTCATGGGCGTCCCCGGGGTGGTGGGAAGGCGCGAGCCCAACCCCCCAATTGTGTCGGACCACGGTGGCTGACGCCAGCGGGTTTCCGGACGGGAGACGGGGAGGAGGGAAGTACGAGTCAGGGCTACTACTCGTCCCGGGTCGGCCGGCGGCAGTCGGTTCGTCGAGCGACACGACGTGATAAGGGGGCTTCCATCAAGTGTTGGGCCGGTCCGGCATCACTCCGGACCTCGGGACCGCGCCCAGGGGATGTCGTACTCCACCCTGCGCCTGGGTTCAGGCCCGCCGCGCCCGCGGCCCGGCCCTTGCACAGGTCTCGGTCACCCGTCGAGGAAGGAGTACGTCTGAAGCTCCGATTCGCCGCCCGGCGCGATGCGATGCGTCGTAAAGATGGTCAATTTCTGTGCTTCGCGCACGAAAACTATCCACGAAGTATGGCCAGAAAGTGGATCAATCATGGGCGATGAGAGAAAAATGTGAATCCAAGTGTGGGCTTAATAAATTCATAATTTCTTTCCCCGCAGTCACTTGAGTTGCTGGCAATCGGAGGCATGGTTCTGCCGCTTTGTACGCTTCCGGCTCGACGGCGTGACCATTGCTGACGTTGGGCCACTCGGGGGCAGACTCGCAATCGATCCCCATTTCTACGGACACGCAGGGCGCTCACTCATCCGGTGAGGATAGCGGTGCCGTGCACTTCCCCATCTTCGTACGCCGACCGAGTGTCGGCGTAGGCGTCCGCGGTCCGTACCGACCCTGTACCGGAGCCCGCTCCATGTCTCCACGTCCCAGTCGTCGCGCGTTCACGCTCATCGAACTGCTGGTGGTAATCGCCATCATCGCGATTCTGATCGGCCTTCTCCTGCCGGCCGTGCAGAAGGTGCGCGAGGCCGCGGCCCGCGCCAAGTGCCAGAACAATCTGAAGCAGATCGGCATCGGCCTCCACGCCTACCACGACCTGTTCGGCCGGTTCCCGGTCGGGATGCACGACGACGACGCCGAGAGCTGGTGCTGGCGGGTCCACATCCTGCCGTTGATGGAGCAGCAGCCGGCGTTCCAGGCGCTGCTGGCCAGTGGCATGTGGCTGCCGCCCAACCCCGGCGGCCTGAACGGCGGCAACGTGGACAGCGCGTGGGGCTCGCGGCCGACGGTCCAGGGGACGTGGGGGAGCAACGCGGCGCAGCGGGTGATTCCGCCCTACGTCTGCCCGAGCGACATCCTCCCCGAGCAGAGCAGCCGCGGCGCGGCGAAGTCGAACTACGCGGGGAACGCGGGGAACCGGGCGCGGTTCGGCTCGGCCACGTGGAACGGCTGCGCCAGCGCGAAGGGCCGGGTCCAGAACGGACTACTCCTGTACGCCAACGACAACCTGGCGACGTGGGTGGTGGGCTTCGCCGACGTGACGGACGGGCTGAGCAACACCCTGGCCGTGGGCGAGGTGACGGTGAGCCAGAACGTCTCCCTGTCGAATACGGCGGACGCGAACTTCCCAGGGTGGGCCGGGCGGAACGCGGGCACCTCGTCGGTCAGCAGCTGCAACGGGTTCTACCGGCAGGGGGCGATGAAGCTGGCCGAGGGGACGACGTTCCCGCTGAACATGTGGCGGACGGCGCTGAGCAACACGCAGAGCGCCGCGACGTTCGGCAGCCAGCACACGGGCGGGGGGAACTTCCTCCTGGGCGACGGCTCGACGCGCTTCCTGCGTGACTCGGTCGCCCCGGCGAACTACTCGGCCGCGGCCAGCCGCGACGGCGGCGAGACCCTGCCGCTGGACTGAGGCGTGTTCGGGCGCAACCTCCGGCCGGAGGTTGCGCCCGACCTCAGCCGTCCGTCGGGCCGTCGGGGCGGACGTGCTTCTCGATCACCAGCTTGAGCGCCTGGAGCTTGGCGCGCAGCGTCGTCCGCGAGATGCCGAGGAGGTGGCTCGCCGCCACCTGGTTCCCGTCGGCGTGGCCCAGCACCACGCCCAGCACGGCGCGGTCCACCGCCCGGATCACCTTCTCGTAGACGTTCTCCTCCCCGCGGGCCAGGAGCTCGCGCGTCAGTCCGGTGACGTCGAGGCCCGGGTCGGCGACCGTCGCCGGCTCGGGGCCGGCGCCGCGGACCGACCGCGGCAGGCAGTCCGGCGTGACGGCCTCGCCCGTGGCCTGCACCACCGCGTACCGCACGGCACTCTGTAGCTCGCGCACGTTCCCCGGCCAGCCGTACCCCTCGACCAGCCGCAGCGCCTCGGGGGCGAACCCGCGCACCGCCTTGCCGAGCTTCCGGTTCGCCGCCCGCAGGAACCGCTCGGCCAGCAGCGGCACGTCCTCGCGCCGGTCGCGCAGCGGCGGCAGGTGGATGGTGAACCCGTTGAGCCGGTACAACAGGTCCTCGCGGAACGCGCCGGCCGCGGCCATCGCCTCCAGGTTGCGGTTCGTCGCGGCGATCACCCGCACGTCCACCGTCCGCGTCTCGCCCGACCCGACGCGCTCGAACTGCTGCTGCTGGAGGAGGCGCAGCACCTTCGCCTGCGCCGCCGGGGCCATGTCGCCGACCTCGTCGAGGAAGATGGTGCCGCCGTCGGCCTGCTCGAACCGGCCGACGCGCTGCCGGTCGGCGCCGGTGAAGGCGCCCTTCTCGTGGCCGAACAGCTCGCTCTCCAGCAGCGCCTCGGGGATGGCCGCGCAGTTGATCGCCAGGAACGGCCGGTCGGCGCGGCGGCTGTGCTGGTACACCGCGCGGGCCACCAGCTCCTTGCCGGTGCCGCTCTCGCCGGTGATGAGGACGTTCACGTCCTTCGCGGTGATGCGGCCGATGGCCTTGAACACCTCCTGCATCGCCGGGCCGCGGCCGACGATCACGTCGGCGTCGGGGTCGGCGTCGTCGCGGTCGGGGACGGCGGGCACGGCCCGCATCCGCCGGGCGGCGAGCGCCCGGCCGACGACCTCCTGGAGCTGGTGCAGGTCCACCGGCTTGAGGAGGTACTCGAACGCCCCGCGCTTCATCGCCTCGATGGCGGTGTCGGTGGTGCCGTGGGCGGTGATGACGACGACGGGGAGGTGCGGGTCGATCGCCCGCGCGGCGTCGAACACGTCGAGCCCCGAGCCGTCGGGGAGGCGCAGGTCGAGCACCATCGCGTCGGGGGCGGCGGAGCGCACCAGCCCGATCGCGTCGCGGACGGTGCGGGCGGTGAGGAGTTCGAGCCCGTCGCCGGCGAGGCCGAGTTCGAGGGTGTAGAGGACGTTCGGCTCGTCGTCCACCAGCAGCAGCCGGGGCATGGGCACCTCACGATGCGGCGGTGGCGGGGACACCCGACGCGCGCCGGCCCGCACTCGCCGGGAGCCGCACGGTGAAGACCGTCCCGCCGCCCGGGCGGTCGGCCGCGGCGATCTCGCCGCCGTGCGTCTCCACGATCCGCCGGCAGATCGACAGGCCGAGGCCCATGCCGGCGTCCTTCGTGCTCACGAACGCCTCGAACAGGCGGTCGCGCACCCGGGCCGGCAGCCCCGGGCCCTCGTCCTCCACCCGGAGCACCACGCGGTCGTCCTCGCCCACGACCGTGACCGCGATCCGGCCGCCGGTCGGCTGCGCGTCCAGGGCGTTGAACAGGAGGTTGTATAGCACCTGCTGTAGCTGGCCCGGGTCGAGCTCGGCGACGACCGGGCGGCGCGGCGTGCTCACCTCCACGGCCACCCGCTGGAGCGCCGCCCGGCCGCGGACGCGGTCGGCGACCTGTTCGACCAGCGGGCCGACCTCGACCGGCTTCTTGTCCGGCCGCGGCGGGCGGGCGAAGTCGAGGAACGAGCCGACGGCCTGTTCGAGTCGAATGATCTCCTCCTCCAGCACCTCCATGTCCCGCGGGCGGAGGCGGTTGTCGGTGCGGCCGTCGGCGAGAGCCTGGATCAGCAGCTTGATCGCCATCAGCGGGTTGCGGACTTCGTGGGCGATGCCGGCGGCCATCCGCCCGGCCCACGCCAGTTGCTCGGCGCGGAGGGCGTCGCGCTCGGTCTGCCGGAGCCGGTCCAGCACGGCCGTCGCGCTGCGGGCCACGTCGTCGAGGGCGTCGGCCGACCGGCCGGCGCGGTGGGCGTTGTCCTCGGCGGTGCGGGCGGCCTCGTCGAGCTGGCGGGCGGTGGTGCGCAGCCGCTCCTCGGTGCGCATCATGGCGCGCCGCAGGCCGGCCGCGATCACCCACCCGCCGAGCAGCCCGCCGACCGACCCGCACAGGCCGAGTACGATGAGTCCGGTCGTGAGCTGGGCCGCGGTCCGCTCGTTCTCGGCGTTCGCGCGGGTCAGCCCGCCCTCGTTCAGCCGCAGGTACTCGCGGGTCGGCTCGATCACCTCGTTCGCCAGCACGGTGTCCACCAACTCTAGCGTCTTGGCGTAGTCGGCCAGGTCGGGCCGGCCGTTGGTCATCCGGTCGTACTCGGTGAAGAACGCGTGGAGCCCGGCCCGCGTCTTCCGCATAAGCGCCTGCTCGGGCGGCGTGGTGGCGAGCCGTTCGGCCTCGGCGAGCGCGTCCATGGTCCGATCCCGCAGCCGGGGGATCGGCTCCAGCATCTTCGGCTCGCCGGTCAGGAGGTAGCGCACGCCCTGGCTGCGCAGGTCACGGGCGCTCAGCTCCAGTTCCTGCGCGGCGCGCATGCTGGTGACATTCTCGCCGAGCATGCCGGCCGTGGTGGCCTGCATGTCGCGGACGTACCACGCGGTGCCGACGGCGACCACCAGGAGGAGGACGCTGACGGCGGCGACGGGGGCGGCGATGCCGGTCCAAACTCGCGGCTGCATGCTCACGCGGGCTCCTGAACAGAATCCGGGCTCGGCGCCCACTTCCGGTCCAATCGGAATTCCGGGGGGCTGATCACCAATCGGCCGAAGCCCCGGCCCTTGGCCGTGACCACCCCGGCACACACGGATTCATCTTAACCGACAACCGGGGCAGGGTGTTACGGCCGAGCGGGCGGGTTTTTCCGGGGCCGATCTCGGGCTGCGGCGGGCTGGTTCGCGGCCTCTGGTACGGTCGTTGCCTAATGGCTCTTCGCAACTGGAATGCCCGGACCGCCGCCGGAGTACGGCTTCGCCCCGTTCCCGCACCCCGGAGGCCGCGTGGCCTGGACCAAGGACCGCCTCGAAGACGCGGCCCGCACCCGCCTCGGCGGGGCGAAGCTGATCGTCGTCGCGAACCGCGAGCCGTACATCCACAACCTGCGCAACGGGGCGGTCGAACTGATGCGCCCCGCCGGCGGCCTCACGACCGCGCTCGACCCGGTGATGCGCGCCTGCGGCGGGACGTGGGTGGCTCACGGGTCCGGCAGCGCCGACCGCCTGTCGTCCGACGCCCGCGGCCGGGTCCGCGTGCCGCCCGACGACCCGAGCTACACCCTCCGCCGCGTCTGGCTCACGCCCGAGCAGGAGAACGGCTACTACTACGGGTTCGCCAACAGCAGCCTGTGGCCGCTCTGCCACCAGGTGTACCACCGCCCGACGTTCGACCCGGCCCACTGGGCAGCGTACCAAGAGGTGAACGACCTCTTCGCCGCGGCCGTCCTCGAGGAAGCGCGAGGCGGCCCGGCGCTCGTGTTCGTGCAGGACTACCACTTCGCCCTCCTGCCGCGGCTGCTGAAGCGCGCCCGGCCGGACCTGGTGGTGGCGCAGTTCTGGCACATCCCGTGGCCGAACCCGGAGACGTTTCGCGTCTGCCCGTGGGCCGGCGAACTGCTCGACGGCATGCTCGGCAACGACCTGCTCGGGTTCCACATCCAGTACCACTGCAACAACTTCCTGGAGTCGGTGGACCGCACGGTCGAGTCGCGCATCTGCCGCGAGCGGTTCAGCGTCACCCGCGGCGGCCGCACCACCCGCGTCCGGCCGTTCCCGATCAGCGTCGATCCCGACCTCGCCGCGGAACACCTCGCCGGCGACTGGGAGGCGCCGGTGGCGGCGCTGCGGCGGAAGTACAACCTCGGCGACCGGCTGCTGCTGCTCGGCGTTGACCGCGTGGACTACACGAAGGGCATCCCCGAGCGGCTCCGCGCCGTGGCGCGGCTCCTCGACCTCCACCCGGGCCTCGCCGGCCGCTTCCACCTCGTGCAGCTCGGCGCCCCCAGCCGCACGAGCCTTCCCGAGTACCGCGCGCTGACCGACGAGATTCACGCCCTCGCCGCGGACATCAACGAGCGGTACGGCACGCCCGACTGGCGGCCGGTGGTGTTCGTGAACGAGCACGCCGGGCCGGAGCTGATCTACCCGCTGTACCGCGCCGCGGCCGGGTGCGTGGTCAGCTCGCTGCACGACGGCATGAACCTGGTGGCGAAGGAGTTCGTGACAGCCCGCGACGACGAGCAGGGGGTGCTGGTGCTGTCCGAGTTCACCGGCGCGGCCCGGGAGCTGACCGACGCCGTGCTGGTGAACCCGTTCGACGTGGACCGGCTGGCGAACGGCCTGCTGGCGGCGCTCACCATGCCGCCGGCGGAGCGGCAGCGGCGGATGCGGCGGATGCGGGCGCAGGTGGCCGACCACAACATCTACCGCTGGGCCGGCACGATGCTCAGCGAGGCGTCGAAGCTGATGGACCACGGCCCGCGCCCGGCCGCGCCGCGGGTCGCCGTGCCGCGGGTGTACGTCCCCGCGGACGCCGCGCCCGCCCGGTTCGCCCCCGCCCCGGTCCTCACCCATCCCGCGTGAAGGGGGCCCGAATGCCTGCGCACGACTGGGCGACGGCGGCCGCGGCGGGATACCGCGCCGGCCGCCCGCTGACCCTACTGTTCGACTACGACGGCACACTCACCCCGATCGCCGCCCTCCCGGCGCTGGCGGTCCTCCCCCCGGCGACGCGCGACGCGCTCGCCGGCCTCGCCGCGCTGCCGCGGGCGGCGGTCGGGGTGGTGAGCGGCCGGAGCCTGGACTCCGTCCGCGAGCTCGTCGGCCTCCCCGGCCTCCGGTACGCCGGGTCCGGGGGGATGCACATCTCGTTCGGTGCCGAGGAGGCAATCGACCCGGCGCTGGCCGAATTCGACGCCATCGCCGACGCGCTACTGACGGCGCTGTCGTCGCCGGTCAAGAGCTTCCCCGGCACGTGGGTGGAGCGGAAGCCGGGGTGCCTGTCGGTCCACTACCGGCAGCTGACGCCGCCGCGGGCGGCGGGCTTCGTCGAGGAGGCCCGCGAGGCGCTGGCCGAGCTCGCACCCGACTGCCCGCCGCTCCGCGTCCGCGCGGTGACGCAAGCACTCGAGGTGGCGCTCGCCGGGGCGTGGACGAAGGGCGACGCCGTGGACCGCCTGGCCGGCGTCGACGCGCTGGTGGTGTTCGCCGGCGACGGCGCGAACGACGAGGAGGCGGTCGCGGCGGTCAACGCCCGCGGCGGGCTGACGGTCGGCGTCGGCCCGGAGGCGCCGGCCGCGGTCCGGCTCCGCGTCGCGGACCAGAACGAGTTCGTGGCGGGGCTGCACCGCCTGGCCGCGAGCCTGTGCGGCGCCGCGGTCGTTGGTCGGCCGCATCCGGGCGGGGTGGTAACGCCGCGGGTGATTCACCAGGGGGCGCGATGAGCGAGGCACCGGGCGTGTTGCTGATCGACCCCGATCCGGTGGAGCGCGACCGCCTCCGGCGCGAGCTGGAGGAGCGCGGCTGGCGGGTGTGCGTGGCCGAGGACGCGGCCGCGGCCGTGCGGCTGTGCGAGGAGCGGCCGGCCGAGTTCCGCGCCGCGGTGGTGGACCTTCAGCTGCCGGGGTTGCAGGGGGCGCGGGTGCTGGCCGGGCTCGGCGCGGTGGCGCCGGCGCTGGCGCGGGTGGCGATGTCGGCGGGTCTGGCGCCGTACTCCGTCGCCGCCTTCCGCCGCCTCACCCGCACGCCGCTGCTGGCGAAGCCGGTCCACGCCGCCGACCTTGACTCCGTCCTCGGGGAACTGGTCGCGGCCACCGTATGAGGTGTTGCGCACCCGCGCCGCACGTCACCGCAGGCCGAGGTAGTAGTTCACGTCCACGAAGTACGGCGTGACGTAGTTCCGCGTCTTACGGACCATCGTGACGCGGTCCTTCTGCCGGGCCGCGAGGTAGTCCAGCACCGTCTCTTCCGGCAGCGGCGTGAGCCGCCGACTGGCCTGGCCGAGCAAGTTCATCCCGATAAGCCGCGTGCTCGCCACCGGGTACAGAAACGTCTGCTCGACCGGCACCTGCTCCCGGGTGCCGTCGGCGACCAGCACCTTGTGGTAGAACCACTCCGCGTCGCGCTCGCCCGCGCCGTCGTCGGCGCCATAGAGGAACAGCATCTTGTTGTTGTCGCGCAGCTTCGTCGCCGACCGCGCCCACGCCCGCACCGTCGGCTCCGGGACGCTCGCCGGGCGGTCGGCGGTGAGCCACACGGCGCCGGCGACGTCGGCCCCCGCCGGCGGGTCGGGGGCGTACAGCGTGGACTGCGGCACGCTCTTGTACTGGAGGCCGTTCGGCAGCAGCGGCGCCACCGCCGGCCGCGCCCACTCGGCCGCCAGCCACATCATGCCGAGCGCCGCCGTCTCGCCGGCGCCGACGAGGTAGACCGAGCTGGTGTTCACGTCGCCGTTGTCGTTCTTCTGGTCGAGATGGAGGCGCGCCGCGGCCAGGTCGTTGACGTACACCGGGAGATACCGGCTCGGGTTGATGTCCGTCTTGACGCGCAGCTCGTTCTTGGCCGGCCGGCGGTTGTACCCGCGGACGTAGCGCTGGTTCCACCCGCCGGTGATGGTGTTCGTCCAGAACCCGGTGAACGGGGAGTTGTCGCCGAGCGGGTCCACGATGTCGGTGCTGCCGCCGTGGCCGCGCCAGTCGAATCGAAAGACGTGGAACCCGGCGTCGTTGAGGCGGCCGACGAGGTCGTCCCAGTTCCCTTTGAGCATGTCGCGGTCGGGGCCGGGGGGGTACAGGAGCACGACCACCGCGTCGCCCTGCTTGTCGCCGCGCGGGCTGCGGTGGAACAGCCCCTTGAGGCGCACGCCGTCGGCGGTGTTGAACGCCTCCTCGACCGGGCGGCTCGGCGGCCGGGCGAACGACCGCGGCGCGTCGAGGGGGAGGAGCACGAGCACGAGCGGAACGGCCAGCAGGAGACGGCACATGACGGGTTCTCCGGGGGAGGGGGGGAGTGGATGTGTCGAGGCTTAATCAGGCAATCCCTGTGCCGCTCGGGTCGTGACAGCCCGACGTCACGGCGGGACGCGCGGTTACGGCGACGGGCGTGAGGGGCGGCGTTCAGCCGCTGGGCAGCCCGGCCAGGAAGTGGGCACCTGCCCGCGGTACAATCACACTCCTCGCTCCACCGGACCGACCGGCGGGACGAGGCATGCTCTTCCCGGGAGGCGACGATGCGACGGCGATTCGGAGCGATGCTGATGGGCGTGCTGCTCGGGGCCGGGGGCGTGCTCGCGGCCGACCCCGGCCCCCAGGTCGGGCAGCAGGCGAAGGAGTTCGACCTGGAGGAACTCGGCGGCGGGCGCGCGAAGCTGTCGGACCTGACGAAGGGCGGGCCGGTGGTGCTGGTCGTCCTGCGCGGCTACCCGGGCTACCAGTGCCCCATCTGCTCGCGGCAGTTCGGCGAGTTCCTCGGCAAGGCCGACGACTTCAAGAAGGCCGGGGCCACGGTGGCGTTCGTGTACCCCGGCCCCGGCGCCGGGCTGAAGCAGAAGGCGGGCGAGTTCGTGAAGGGGCGCGACTACCCGGCCCACTTCCGCGTCCTGCTCGACCCGGACTACACGTTCACGAACGCCTACGGGCTCCGGTGGGACGCGAAGAACGAGACGGCGTACCCGTCCACGTTCGCCCTCGGCACCGACCGGAAGGTGACGTTCGCCCGGGTGAGCACGACCCACGGCGGCCGGCTCTCCGCGGCCGACGCGCTGAAGGCGCTCGCGGCGAAGTGAGGCCGTTTCCGTGGGACGGCGGCGCGGGCAACGCGGCGTTCGACCGCTGGACGGCCCGGCCGAGAAGTGGGCCGGCGACCGGCACAATCCCGACCCGTGACGGGCGAATCACCCCGCGGGGCCGCCCGCCCGCCCGCGGTTCAATCGCCCCGTCCCACCCACCCCGGTCGCCCGGTGATGTTCCTCCTCCGCGTCCCTCCGCTCGCCTGGCTCCGGTTCGTGCCCCCCGGGCCGACCGGCGTTGTCGGGCTCATGCTGTTCATCCTCGGGGCCGTGCCGCCGGGCCAGATGGCCGTCCTGTACCTGGCCGCCGGGTGCGGCGTGCTCGGCGTGGCGTGGCTGGCGGCGATGCCGTCGCGGATGTTCCACCGGACGCAGAACCGGTTGTTCTGGCCGCTCGGCATCAGCGCCGCGCTGGCCGCGGCGTTCGTCCTGCCGGCGTGGGAGGAACTGATGTGGGCCGGCGGCGCGGTCGGGCTGGTCGCCGGCCTGTCGGGGCTGGCCCACCGGGCGCGGGAGGAGTTCCTGACGCTCCCCGAGGCGTTCGAGGAGGTGGTGCAGTGGTCGGACGCGATCGAGTACGCCGCCCTGTTCGACCTGACGACCGACGGTCCGGTCAAGGTGCTGTGCTCGACCGACCCGCACCTCGGCCGGCACCTCCGCCGGTTCGCGCTCGTCACGGCCGACGCCGACGACGCGGCCGCGGCGGGGCAGGTGGCCGAGTGGGACCGGGCGGCGGTCCACCTGCACGCCGGGCTGGCGGGGCTCGACCGCGCGTTCACCGCGACCGGCCAGGGCGAGAACGTGCGGGCGGTGTTCGACATCGACATGGGCGGGTTCTTCTTCACCCGCATCCACCCCACCCGCTTCCTGTTCGCCGCGACGCTCGACCAGGCGGTGATGAACGACGACTCGTGCGACCGCGACGTCCGCGCCCTGGTCCGCGCCATCACCCTGCGCACCAGCGCCCACCGGGCCGCCGACGTGGAATGAACTCATGCACTGGTTCGCCGTCGCCCTCGACACCGCCGCCTCCCTGCTGGCCGTCTCCGGCACGGCCCTCTACGTCCTCGTCCCGTGGGTGAAGCGTCACGCCCAGCAGTGGCTGCGGGCGGCGCTGCGGAACCGCCGGGCCTACCTGCTCGCGTTCGAGTGCTCCGGCGTGTTCCTGTCGGTGTGGGGCGTGCTCGGCCAGCTTGTCCGCCAGTACCCGCTCGTCGTGGACCTGCTGGCGAACAACGGCGTGGACGTGCCGGAGGTGCTGGCGGCGACCGGCATTCACCTGGACTTGCGCACGCTCGGCGGGCTGCGGCTGGGCCTGCTGGCGGTGGCCGTGGGGTGCATGGCGGCCGGGCTGCTGTGCCGGGTCTACGGCCGGCGCGAGGTGTTCGGCGGCGTCCGCGAGGCGGTCGAGTACGGGGTGATGCGGGGCCTGTCGGCGGTGAGCTACGTCGTGGTGCGCGGCGGCGAGCGGGTGGCGACGACCGCGACCCGGCTTCCGCTCGACGAGGCCCGGTGGCGGGCGTGCGTGGACGAGTTCCCGGCGGCGATGGCCAAACTGTCGGCCGACGTCCGGCCGGCGCGGCAGGGCGAGAACGTGCGGGTGGCCTACGAGACGGCGGAGGGGCTGGTGTACTACTACCGGTTCGGGGCGCACGCCTATCTGGTGGCGTCGGCGGCGGGGGGCCGGGGCCGCCGGCGGGCCGAGGCCGAGGCGCGGCACCTGATCCGCTCCATTCAGGCGCTCGCCAGCGTCCGCGGGGCGTGACACCCCGTTGTCACGCCCGCCGCGCCGCCCGGGCCGCCGGTCGGAACCAGCGGCGCCGGACCACCACCCCGCCCGCGCCGATCAGGCCGAGCAGCAGCGTCGCCGGCTCGGGAACGCCCGGCACGGTGCCCGGGTCGGTCGGCTCGGCGGGCTCGGTCGGCACCGGGTCGGGGTCGCCGGGGGGGTCGATCGGGCCGCTGTTCGGCTTCGCGTCCGCCCCGAGGCCGGCCACCCACCACCCGCCCGCGGGGACCGCCAGCGTGCCGGAGCCGAGGGCCGCGCCGGTGCCGTCCGTCAGCGCGAAGGTGAGGCCGTCGTCACCCGCGGTGACGCCGAGCAGGACCGCGTTCGACGGGACCTCCGCGCCGGTCACCGGGGTGGCGGACGACGCCGACCCGGCGGGGACGCCGGCGGGGGTGCGGGCCGTCACGCCCGGCGGCAACTCGCCCGCCGCGAGGTAGGCGGTGCCGTCGGCGAGGGTCAGCAGGACGGGGACGCCGAGCCCGCCGAAGTGGGTGACCGCGCCGCCGGCGTTCGCCTGGACGGTGCCGGTCCCCTTCGCCTGCGTCACCACGACGGTCGGCGTCCCGCCCGGGAAGTTGAACCACAGGTCGGCCGTGGTGAGCGGCTCGACGGAGCCGGCGACCCCGGCCGTGAGCGACAGCCACCCGGCCCGCCCGACCCCGGGGAGCCCGGTGACCGTCGCCGCACTCAGCACGACCATCCATCCGAATCGGCGTCGCATGTTGACCTCCTCAGCTCACTTCGCGGAGCTCCGACGGGCGGGACAGTACCGTGTTGCCGTCGACAAAAAAAGATGACTGGTAAGGAGATACGTCGAGCGTGCGGTGCAGAACGTGGACAGGGCTGTTCACCGTCTGAACAGTGTGGCGGGCTATGCAGGCGTATTTGAACCGGCGGTGATCAGACGGCGTGACATGTTGCCGCGACCCGACCCCCCTCCTGCGGCAGAATCATTCCGGGCTCGCGGGCGGGCCGCTCATCGACTGGAGCTTGGCGCGGAGGGTCGTCCGCGATATGCCGAGCAACTCGCTGGCGTGGACCTGATTACCGTTCACGTGCGCCAGAACGTCGGCGAGCACGGCCCGGTCCACCTCGGCGAGCACGCGGCGGTAAATGTCGAGCGAGCCGGCGGCGATCAGGTCGCGGACGAGCCGCCGCACGTCCGCCAGCCCCTCGCCGGTCGCGGGGGTTACGGGCGCGCCGCCGCGCAGCGACGCCGGGAGCGACTCGGGGGTCAGCTCGTCGCCGGCGGCGTGGATGGCGGCGAAGCCGACGACGTTCTGCAACTCGCGGACGTTCCCCGGCCACGAGTAGCGCTCCAGCACGGCGAGCGCCGCCGCGGACACGCCGCCGAGCGGCTTGCCGAGGCGCTCCGCGGCGCGGCGGAGGAAGTGGCCGGCGAGCAGGGCGATGTCGCCGGCGCGGGCGCGCAGCGGCGGCAGCGTCAGCACGAACCCGTTGAGCCGGTACAGCAGGTCGCGGCGGAAGCGGCCGGCGGCGGCCATCGCGTCCAGGTCCTGGTTCGTCGCCGCGATGACGCGCACGTCCGTCGCCACGGCCCGGCTGCCGCCGACGCGGTCGAACCGGCGCTCCTGGAGGACGCGCAGCAGCTTCGCCTGCGCGGCGAGGCTCATGTCGCCGACCTCGTCGAGGAACAGGGTGCCGCCGTCGGCCTGCTCGAACTTGCCGACGCGCTGCCGGTCGGCGCCGGTGAAGGCGCCCTTCTCGTGGCCGAACAGCTCGCTCTCCAGCAGCGTCTCCGGGATCGCGGCGCAGTTGATCGCCAGGAACGGCCCGTCGGCGCGCCGGCTGTGCTGGTACACGGCGCGGGCCACCAGCTCCTTGCCGGTGCCGCTCTCGCCGAGGATGAGGACGGTCACGTCCTCCGGGGCGAGGCGGCCGATCGTCTTGTACACGTCCTGCATCGCCGGGCTGCGGCCGACGATCTCGTCGCCGGCCTCGCCGTCGCCGCCGAGCACGGCGGGGACGCTGCGCATCCGCCGCAGCGCGACGGCCCGGCCGACGACCTCGCGGAGTTGGGCCAGGTCCACGGGCTTGAGGAGGTACTCGAACGCGCCGCGCTTCACGGCCTCGATGGCCGTCTCGGTGGCGGCGAAGGCGGTGATGACGACCACCGGCAGCCGCGGGTCGACCTCGCGGATGAGCGACATGGCTTCGAGGCCGGTCATGTCCGGGAGGCGGACGTCGAGCACGACGGCGTCCGGCCGGTGGGCGAGGACGGCGTCGACGCCCTGCCTGCCGGTCTGGGCGGTGACGACCTCCAGGTCGTCGGTGCCGAGCCCGGCTTCGAGCGAGTAGAGCAGGGCGGGTTCGTCGTCGACGATCAGCAGCTTCGGCACGGCTCCTCCGTGATGCGAGTCTACGGGAGTCTTCGGGAGGCTTCGGGAGTGGCGGAGCTCGGCCCTTCCGGACTCCGCCACTCCCGAAGCCTCCCGAAGACTCCTCAACTGCCTCGGGGTAGGCGGACGGTGAACACGGCCCCGCCGCCGGGCCGGGCGACGGCGCGGATCGCGCCCCCGTGCGACTCGACGATCCGCCGGCAGATCGACAGCCCCAGCCCGACGCCGGTCGGTTTCGTGCTGACGAACGGGTCGAAGATGCGCTCGCCGAGGTCGGCCGGCGGGCCGCCGCCGCGGTCCTCCACGCGCACCTCCACGTCGCCGCCGGCCGCCGCCGCGGTCACGCGCACCTCGCCGCCGCCGGGCTGGGCGTCGAGGGCGTTGCCGACGAGGTTGTGCAGCACCTGCCGCAGCTGGTTCGGGTCGGCGTGGACCGCGGGCGCCGCCGCCGACACGTCCACGACGAGCGCCACCTTCTGGAGGTCGGCCCGGCCGCGGAAGGCGGCGACGGCACCGGTCACGACCGGTGCGAGGTCCACCACCTGCTTGTCCGGCGCCGGCGGGCGGGCGAAGTCGAGGAACCCCGAAACGATCCCTTCGAGCCGGACGATCTCCCCCTCGATGACGGCCAGGTCGCGCGGGCGGAACGGGGCCGCGCGGTGCGGGTCGGCCGCGGCCTGCACCAGCAGCTTGATCGCCATCAGCGGGTTGCGGACCTCGTGCGCCACGCCCGCGGCCATCTGCCCGACCAGGGCCAGCTGCTCGGCGCGGAGGGCGTCGCGCTCCACCTGCCGGAGTCGGTCGAGCACCGCCGTCACCGACACTTCCACGGCCTCGGCCGGGTCGCCGTCGGCACCGGGGACGGCGACGACGGAGCGGAGGCGGGCGGCGGCCCCGCGCATCCTTCCCTCCGTGAGCTCGATGGAGCGCCGCAGGCCGGTGGTGAGCACCCAGCCGCCGAGGAGCCCGCCGCCGGCGCCGCACAGGCCGAGCGCGAGTAGCACGACGGTGAGGCGGTCGGCGAGCTCGTGGGTGGCGCGGCTGGTGCCGGCGAGGGCGTCCTCGTTCAGCCGGCGGTACTCGCGGGCCGGGCCGAGGATCTCGCTCTCGGGGAGCACGGCCACGGCGGCGACGCGGCCGCGGGTGTCGGGCGCCCGCGGCGTCCGTGCGGCTTCCCCGGCGCCGCTGGCGAGCCGGACGTACCCGGCGCGGGCGCGGCCCATCAGCTCGCGCTCGCGGTCGGTGAACGCCCACGCCTCCGCCTCGCGGAGCGCGTCGCGGCCGCGCTCGGCCAGGTCCGGCACGGCCTCCAGGTGCGCCGGGTCGCCGGTGATGAGGTAGCGGTCGAGCGAGGCGTCGATCTCCCGGACCGTACTCTCCAGCCGCTGCCCCGACACTACGCTGGCAACGTTCTCCTCGAGCGCCGTCGAGAGCTGCCGCTGGATGCTCCGCAGGTACCACGCCGACCCGACCGCCGTGACCAGCAGCAGGACGCTGAGCGCGAGCACCGGCAGCAGCAGCCGGGGGACCAGTCGGGGCTTCATGCCGGCTCCTTGCTGTGCGGACCCTGGACCGTGCTGTGCAGGTGCCGGACACCTCGGTCGGGGACACGACGGGAGCGGCCCGCGCGGTGAAAGTCGCGGCCCGCGGCCTCATTCCGGTTGTATCGGTCGCGCCCCCGGCGGGGCGTGGTGACACCGCCCTGTCACCCCGCCGTCAGCCTGGGAATTCCAGGGTTATGTGCGGTTCCGCGCCCGTCCGCGGGGCGGCCCGGTGATGGGAGGGTGGCCCGCCCATGCCGCGGTCCGGCGGACGGCACCCGGTTTGCCAACCGCCACCCGCAACCACCGTACCGCCGCAATCGGATCCACCTGCGTCGCCGACCGTTCTCACGAATCCGCGGCGCGGCGCCGCTCGTCAGCAGCATAGCAACCGGGTTCAACTTCGGGGGAGCTCACGATGCTGGGTTCGATCTGGCGACGGCTCGTCCTCAAGAAGTTGGCAACGGCTGCGGCCCGGGGCCGCCGGCCGGTGCTGCGCGTCGAGGGGCTCGAAGACCGCGTCACGCCGGCCGGCGTGTTCGCCGTGGCGGGTGCGGCCGGGGCGCCCGCGTCGGTGACGGTGTTCGACGCCGCCACCCGCGCGCCGAAGTTCGTGATCTCGCCGTTCGACGGCTTCACCGGCGGGCTGAATCTGGCGATCGGCGACGTGAACGGCGACGGCACCGCCGACGTGATCGTCTCTCCCGCGGCCGGCAGCGGCCGTGAGCGGCACGACGTGGTCGGTCACGCTGCCGGCCGCACTCGCCGAGGGGACGTACACCGTCACCGCGACCGCGACCGACACCGTCGGCAACGTGAAGTCCGCGACCAGCTCGCTGGTGATCGACACCACCACCCCGACGCCGACCCTCACGTCCGCGGCGCCGGACCCGACGAGCACCTCGCCGATCCCGTTCACGGTCACGTTCGACGAGGACGTGACCGGCTTCAGCACCGCGGGCCTGAGCGTGCCGAACGCCGTCATCACCGGCTTCACGCAGGTCGACGCCCGCACCTACACCTTCGGCGTGGCCCCGCAGGCGCAGGGCACCGTGTCGGTGCTGGCGTTCCCGGCCGCGGCGACGGACGCGGCCGGGAACGCCAGCACCGCCTCGGCCACGGTCACGCGCACGTTCGACTCCGCCGGCCCTGTCGTGACCGCGACCCCGCTCACCACCAATAACCCGACGCCGACGCTCGCCGGCACCGTGGACGACCCTGCCGCCACGGTCACGGTCGTCGTCAACGGCCAGACGTACACGGCGACCGTGACCGCCAACAGCTGGTCGGCCGACGTGACGACGGCCCTCGGCGAGGGCACCTACGACATCGTCGTGACCGCGACCGACGCCCTCGGCAACAGCGGCACCACGACGGCGGCCGGCGGCCTCGTCGTCGACCTGACCGGCCCGACGGCGATGGCGACGGCCCCGACCGGGCCGACGAACGCGAACCCGATCTCGTTCACCGTGGACTTCGGCGAGGCGGTGACCGGGTTCGACGAGACCGGCCTGACCGTGACCGGCGGCACCGTGACGGGCGTGACCCCGGGCGCCGGCAACAGCTACACCGTGAGCGTCACCGCGGACGCCGACGGCCCGGTGGGCGTGACGGTGAACGCCGGCGCGGCGCAGGACGCGGCCTGGAACGACAACACGCCCTCGACCACCGCGACCGTCGAGTACGACGGCACCGCCCCGACCGCGACGCTCTCGACCGCCGCCGCCGACCCGACGAGCGCCTCGCCGCTCGCGTTCACGGTCACGTTCTCCGAGGTCGTGAGCGGTTTCGGCGTGGGCGGCCTCGACGTGACCAACGGCACGGCGTCCGGGATCGCCACGACGGACGGCCTCACGTACACGTTCGACGTGACGCCGGCCGGCGACGGCCCCGTGATCGTGACCGTGACCGCCGGCGCCGCCGCGGACGCGGCCGGGAACGCGAGCGTCGTGTCGAACTCGGTCTCGGTCGTGTTCGACGGCACCGCCCCGGTCGCGGCCGCGGACCCGCTCACCACCACCAGTCGGACGCCGACGCTGACCAGCACCGTGGACGACCCGGACGCGACAGTCAGCGTCGTCGTGGACGGCCAGACCATCCCCGCGACTGTGAGCGGCACCAGTTGGTCGGCCGTCGTGCCGACGGACATCGCCGACGGCACCTACGACGTCGTCGTGACGGCGACCGACGTCCTCGGCAACGGCGCGACCACGACCTTGACCGGCGGGCTGGTCGTGGACGCCACGGCCCCGACGGTCATGATCTCGGCGCCGTCCGTGCCGCTGACGGCCGGCGGCCCGGTCACGTTCACCGTCACCTACGCGGACGCCACGGCCCCGACGGTCACGCTGACCGACGCTGACGTGTCGCTCGACATCACCGGCACCGCGGGCGGGGCCGTGTCCGTGGCTGGCTCCGGGCTGGTGTGGACGGTCACCGTCACGGGTGTCACCGGCGACGGCACAATCGGCATCGTGATCGCCGCGGGCACGGTGACGGACGCGGCCGGGAACGCGGCCCCGGCGGCCGGCCCGTCGGCGGCGTTCACGGCCGACAACACCGCGCCCGCCGCGCCGACGATCACCGGGCTCGACCCGGCGACCGACACCGGCGCCCTCGACACCGACGGGGTGACGAGCAACCCCAAGCCGACGTTCACGGGCACCGCCGAGCCGGGGAGCACGGTCGAGGTGGTCGCCGACGACGGGACCGGCCCGGTCTCGCTCGGGACGGTCGCGGCCGACGCGACGACCGGCGCCTGGTCGCTGACCGGACCCGACGCGTTGGCCGACGGGGCATACACCGTCACCGCCGTAGCCACGGACGAGGTCGGGAACGCGAGCGATCCCTCCGCCCTGTTCGTCCTCGTGGTCGACGGCTCGGCCCCGACCGCGACCGTGGACGGGGCCGGCACGGGGGGCGTGAGCGGCACCGCGACCGACGCCGGCGGGTCCGGCGTGGCGCGGGTGCTGGTGAGCCTCCGCGAGTCCGCCGGGGGTGGGCTCTACTTCGACGAAGTGACCGGCGCCTTCACCAGCAACGACCCGCTGTTCTTCGACGCGACCGACGACTCGGCGGGCGGCGACTTCTCGGCGTGGTCCTACGCCCTGCCGCCGGGGACGTCGGGCGACTACGCGGTGACGGCGCGCGTGATTGACCTGGCCGGGAACCAGGCGGACAGCGTCGTGACACCGGTCTCGGTGACTTGAGTTCACCGTCCCGCGATTCGACCCCTGACCGACGGCTGGTTCGCCACCGGTCGGGGGTCGCAACGCGGCTGGAGATTATCCGGCGCCGGCGTCGGGATCGCCGACTAGGCCGGCTTCGGGACCGGGCGCGGCCGGGGCGGCATCACTTCCGATCGATGGACGGGAAGTCCGAACCCGCACCCTCATAAATCACGCGACCGACGCGAGTCTACGGACACAGTCCGAGACTCGCGTCGGTCGCGTCGGTCGCATAAACGGCGGCCGCGGAAATCCTTGCAGAGCCGAAGTTTGCGAGGGTGACTGACGGGATTCGAACCCGCGACATCCAGAACCACAACCACAACGACGAGATGCTTGGAATCGCTGTTTTTCCAAGGATTTCTAACGTTTCTGCACGCTAGACAGGTTTCGTCAAGATCGGCGAAGGTCGCGCTTTCCTAGGCTTTTTTGCGGATGGCGACGAGTTTCCGGACGGGCGTCGCTGACCGTACTCGCGCCTCGTCGAACCACCGCACGCGCCGGCTGGCATCGCCATCAAATGCAAACGGCGCGTGCCTCGGTGACACGGAGACCCCTTCGGAATCCGCCGGTGTAGCGGCAGGCTCGGCCAGTCGAGCGAGGCGCTTGCGGACAGCCTTAGTGTGGGTGTCGAGATCGGGCAGTCCATCGCGGGGGTCGATCTCCTCGTCACTGTCATGGAACCGCTGTCGTTCCGCCTCAACGACGCCCCGCGCGATCTCGTCTGGGTCGGTCAGCCCGGCGGGCGCCAGGGGGATCGGTCAGGCCAGCTTCAGTACTGCTAAGCAGTTGGCCCCGATTGCGTACCATGTTTCATGATCCGCGTTCACCTCACCGTTGCGACGCAGTCCGAGTTGCAGGCTCTCCGGCGGGACCCCCTCCCGCCCCGGGTACGGGATCGGCTGGAGATGGTCCTGCTGTCCGACGCCGGGTGGTCCCCGCCCCGGATCGCCCGGCACCTCGGGTGTGACCCGCAGACCGCCCGGGCCGTGATCCACGGGTTCAACGCCCGGGGGGTGCCGGCCCTCTACCCCGGCAAGCCCGGGCCGGCCCCCAACTACGCCCGCCGGGATCAGGTGGCCGCCCGGCTGACCGACCTGCTCGGCCAGGACCGGACGTGGACGGCGGCCCAACTGGCCGACGCCCTCCGCCCCAACGGGATCCGGCTCCGTGCCCGTCAGGTCCGTCGGTACCTCGCCCGACTGCGGGCCGGGTACCGGCGGACGGCCTCGACCCTGGAGCACAAGCAGAACCGGCCCAAGGTCGCCCGGGCGGCGGCCGTCCTGGGCGGCCTGCAACGGAAGGCCCGGGAGGGCCGGCTGGTCCTGGACTATCTCGACCAGTGCGGGTTCGCCCCGTCGCTGCCCGGTGGGTACTCGTGGTGCCTGCCGGGCCAGCGGAAGCGGGTCCGGTACGAGTACCCCCAAGGTCGGCGGGTCAACGTCCTGGCCACCTACGAGCCGCTCGGCCCGGCCCCCCGCTTGGATGCCGTGCCGTTCGAGCGGACGCTCACGTCGGACGACCTCGTGGCCTACCTGCGGGGGAGGCCCGCGGTCGGGCGACCCCGGGTGGTGGTTCTGGACAACGCCCCGATCCACACCAGCAAGGTGGTCAAGGCCGCCCGGCCCGAGCTGGCGAAGTCGGGGGTCTACCTGTACTACCTGCCGGCGTACAGCCCCGAGTTGAACCGGATCGAGGCCGTGTTCAAGCAGGTCAAGCACCACGAGATCCCGACCCGCAGTTACGCCACCCGGTCCGATCTGCGGGCGGCCGTCGAGCAGGGCTTCAACTCCTATGCCCAAAAGCTCCGCCCAGAACCTGGGAAACAACTACGGCCGGCTGCTTAGGGTCACGTATACCCGAGCAGGAGTGTCGGCGTCTTGCAGCGCGTCGGCGAGGACATCGAGGGTCTGCGGGATCAGCGCCCGGAGCCGGTCGGCCGTCGCGCCCCAGACTGCGGCCCCGCGGTCCGCCAGCGCCGCCTGGAACTTCGGGGAGTACAGCCGCCATCAGGTGACGGTGACGCGGTTCGGCCCGACCGTGTCGGCGGCCTCAGTGTCGTGGTTCCCGGCGGCAAGTAGATCGACCGCGTTGCGCTGGGCAGGGGTCAACCCGTAGGGGTAGGACGAGGCGGTGGGGTGGGTTATGCGATGTAGCTCTCACGTGCGACCTCGGTGAGTGCGTAGCCGGGTGTTCACCCGTTTTTACCGGCCCGGCGTGAGGTGAAGGTGGTCAGCCGCGGTCGCAGAACCGCAGGTGACGCACGGCTCGTTAACCGTTCTGATCGACTCAACCGACCGGGACGCTCGCGTCGGCGGCGTCCCCGGTGCGTCGGTCGTCCGACGTCCGGCGGTCGCATCTTCCCCAAGGATCAGGATGACCCACCACCCCCAACGTCACGCCGCGCTCCGGGTCGAGGTGCTCGAACGCCGCGACCAGCCGGCCGTCGTCGCGCCGAACGCGATCCCCTTCGGAGCGATGTCCGGCGCGGTGCCCGACGTGTCGCTCATCGACCCGGCGACGACCGCGGTTGTCGGCCGGGTGCGGGCCTACGAAGACACGTTCGCCGGCGGGGTGCGGGCGGCGGTCGGGGACCTGAACGGCGACGGTGCCCCCGAGGTCGTCACCGGCCCCGGGCCGGGCGGCGGGCCGCGGGTCGTGGTCGTGGACGGCGCGACCGGGCTGCCGGTGGCGTCGTTCCTGGCCTACGAGCCCTCGTTCGCCGGCGGCGTGGACGTGGCCGTCGGCGACCTCGACGGCGACGGCCGACCGGAAATCATCACCGGCGCCGGCAACGGCGGCGGGCCGCTGGTCAAGGTGTTCGACGTGCTCGTGGACCCAGTCACTCAGCAGGTGACCGGCGCGGCGCAACGGGACGCCTTCTTCGCCTACGAAGAGGCGTTCCGCGGTGGCGTGTTCGTGGCCGCCGGCGACCTGGACGGCGACGGTCGCGCCGAGATGGTGCTGGGCACCGGCGTCGGCGGCGGGCCGCGGGTACGAGCCGTCCGCGGCACCCCGGATCACGCCGAGGTGCTGAACATCTTCGCCTACGAGGACACGTCGCGGCACGGCGTCCGGGTCGCCGCCGGCGACCTGGACGGGGACGGCCGGACCGAGGTCGTCACCGGCACCGGGTCGGGTTCTGGCCCGCGGGTGAGGCTGCTCTCCGGGCTCGACGGGTCCGAGCTGGCGAGCTTCTTCGCGTTCGACCCGGCCACTCGCACCGGCGTGACTGTGGGCGTGACGGCGGGGCAGGTCGTAGCCTGGCCGACGGTCGCCACCGACACGCCGGTCCGCCGCTTCGACCTCGGCGGCGCTCGGCTCGGCGAGGCCGTCGTCCCGTTCGACCCCATCCGCACGCCGCTCGTGGACGCGGCCCAGCAGACGCTCGCGGGCAACGAGGTGGACGCGCTCCTGGCGCGTGCCGCGGCGGCGTCGGCCAGCTCCGACGCCATCATCGCCGTCGTGGACCGGAACGGCCGCATCCTCGGCGTGCGCGTCGAGGGCCGGGTCGCCGCGGAGGTCACCACGACGCCCGAGGGGCTCGTGTTCGCGGTGGACGGCGCCGTGTCGAAGGCCCGCACGGGCGCGTTTTTCGGGAACAACCAGGCGCCGCTCACGTCGCGCACGGTCCAGTTCATCAGCCAGAGCACGATAACCGAGCGGGAGGTGAACTCGAATCCGAGCGTCACCGACCCGAATTCGACCGTCCGCGGGCCGGGGTTCGTGGCACCCGTGGGGATCGCCGGGCACTTCCCGCCGGGGATCGCGTTCACCCCGCAGGTGGACCTGTTCGGGATCGAGCACACCAACCGCGATGGCACCTACCACGTCGGCCCCGACCGCATCAAGGGAACGGCCGACGACGTGCGGCTGGCGGAGCGGTTCAACGCCGACCCGGCGTTCGTCCCGGCCGGGCAGTCCCTCGCCCCGCCGGACTCGTACGGGTTCGAGACGCGGCTCGCGCGCGGCGCCCAGAACCGCGGCGTCGCCACGCTCCCGGGCGGCGTCCCGGTCTTCAAGAACGGCCAGGTGGTCGGCGGGGTCGGCGTGTTCTTCCCCGGCCGCACCGGGTTCGCCACCGAGGAGAACTCGGCCCTCTCGACGACGTACAACCCGGCGCTGCCGGACCGGTCGCTGGAGGCCGAGTGGGTCGCGGTCGCGGCGGTCGGCGGCTACGCGACGCAGACGCCGGTCGGGCCGCTCGGCGGGGTGCCGCTGCCCTTCGGATTCGGGCTGCCGTTCGGCCGCATTGACCTCGTCGGCATCACCCTCGACATCGTCGGGCCGGGCGGCCCGTTCGGCGGGCTCGACGCCGTCCTCGCGGTCGGTAACGCCGTCGGGCGTGGCAGCCCGGCCGACGGCACGAACCGCCCGGTGGCCGCCGGTCCCGACGGCCTCCCCAACACGGCCGACGACGTGCTCCTCCGCGCCGGCGCGCCCGTACCGGAAGGCTGGCTGGTGCGGCCGCACGACGGCGTCGGCGTGACGCGGGCCGAGGTAGAAGCGGCGATCGCCAACGGGCTCGCCGAGGCGACCCTGACCCGGGCCGCGATCCGCCTGCCGCTCGGCAGCCGCACCCGCATGGTGTTCGCCGTCACCGACCTGACCGGCGAGGTGGTTGGCCTGTACCGGATGCCGGACGCCACAGTCTTCTCGATTGACGTGGCGGTGGCGAAGGCCCGAAACGTGACGTACTACGCCGACCCGGCGAAGCTCCAGCCGGCTGACCAGGTGCCCGGCCTGCCGGCGGGGGTGGCGTTTACCAACCGCACGTTCCGTTACCTGTCGCTGCCGCACTTCCCGGAGGGGATCGACGGCGCCCCGCCCGGCCCGTTCTCGCAGCTGCTCGACGGCGGGGCCGACCCGCTGTTCGCCCGCACGGTCGGCGCCCCGCTGCCGGCGTCCGCCTACCGGAGCGTGCTGGGGTACGACGCCTTCAACCCCGGCACAAACTTCCGCGACCCGACGAACGTCCTGAACCAGAACGGGGTCGTGTTCTTCCCCGGCAGCGCCCCGCTGTACCGCGGGAGCCTGATCGGCGGGCTCGGGGTCAGCGGCGACGGCGTGGACCAGGACGACGTGGTGACGGCCGGCGGGGCGGTCGGGTTCGACGTGCCGCCGACGGTGCTGCGGGCCGACCAGGTGTTCGTCGCCGGGGTGCGGCTGCCGTACCAGAAGTTCAACCGCAACCCGCAGGGCTGAGTGGCCGCCCGGCGACCCGACCCCGGCTACCGACCCCCGCGCACCTCCTCGACCACGGGCGGCGGCAGGCCAGCCCCGCCCGGCCCCCGCGCCGGCAGCCCGAACCGCCTGGCCACCTCAACCCCGACCTCGCGGCCGCACCGGAGCCCGGCGGTGTTGTCGAACTGCCAGTGGATGCCGCCGTAGACGCGGCTCATCCCGGCCTCCTCGGCCGCCGCCGAGAGCCGGCGGAACGTCCGGGTCACCCGCGGCAGCCCGTCCGAGGTCGTGGCAAACGCCACCTCGTCGGTCCCGAAGAACGCGGCGAGGGCGGCGGCCGCCGCCCCGCTGAACGAACTGTGCCCGGACGTGTACGCCGGGAACGGTGGGGTCGGCAGGAGCGGCGACCAGGCCGGGTCGGTCTCGCGGACGGCGGTCACCGGCCGCCACACGTCGAACCGGTACTTGCAGTCCCAGCACACCACTGCCGCGTCCGCCATCGCCGCGTTCAGCACGGCGAACAGGCGGGCGGCGTCCGCGAGCGTCAGCCGCCGGTCGGCCGCGACCGCCTGCGCGATCCGGTTCCAGTGGCCGGGCGGGGTGACGGTCCCGTCCCCGTCGGCCCAGAAGTGTGCGACCTCCGTTTGGTCCCGCGTGCGGGTCGGGCTGTCGGCCCGGCCGAGGGCGGCGACCTCGGCGTACGCCCGCTCGTACTCCGGGGTCCCGACCGCGGGCGGCGGCGGCGGGCGGAAGGCGGCCGGGTCGGCGACGGCGAAGCCCGCCACCCGGCCCCACCCCGGCAGCAGCGGCGGGCGATACCCATCCGGCGTCGGCCGCCACAGCCCCAGGCCCTGTCGGGGCCGGTAATCACTCCGCCGGGCGACCACCCCGTCCGCCGCCCGCCACCGGAGAACGGCCTCGGCCGTGGCCTGCCCGAGGGCGACCCCGCGGGTCCTGGCCGGCCCCTCGGGGACGGGGTCGAGGGTGGCGTCGAGGGCGGCGTCGAACTCGGCAACCCGGGCGGGGTACAACTCGGCGAGCACCCGGTGGGCGGCGACGCCCGCGGCGGCGGCCGGGTCCGCGTCCACCCGGGCGACGTACCGCACGCGGAAGGGTGCCACGGTCGCGACGGTGGCGGCGACCGCGTCGTGGACGGCGAGGTGGACGACCGCGAGGTTCCGGGCGGCGACCGGCGGGGGCGTACGCTCGGCCCGGACGGCCCGGAGGGTGGCCTCGTTCCACCGGCCGACGGGGTCCGTCGGGCAGCTGTCGGCTTGTCCAGGGTCTGTGCCCGCCGACCGACCGGGCCCTACCCCGGCGACGACGGCGAGCAGGCCGAGTGCGAGCCACCTCATCGACCACCCCCACCCGGACCGACCGTGCCGAACGGACCGATTATGTCTTGTACCCCGACTGGGGGACTGGCGCCGGCACTCCTGACGGAGATCGCTCGACGGCTCAGGCCGGTCGGTCAAGCTGTAGCGGTCGTGCGGGATGCGCGGGAGCGGGTGTCGGCGCCGCGGGCGACCAGGGTGGTAGCCAGCACGACGGTGACGCGGTGGCGCCGGTGCTCCGTGGGCCGGAAGTTCGTCGAGTTCGTCGTGTTCGTGACACGACGGCGCCGCACAGCTGTCAACGGGCTCCGACGGTGCAGTGCGCGGGGTGCGAAACACCCGAATTCGACGAACGGCCTGGCGGGGAGCGGTCTGGCCTCGGAGTTCGATGCCCCGCTCCGGCGTGAGGTGAGTCGGCCCGGTAACCCGCCTCGTCGGCCTGAATCCGCCGCCTCCGGCTGTCAGCATCTCTGGGGACGAGCAGCATCCGGCCCCGCCGGCCGCCATGTCGCCGACCGGCTCGTGATCAAAGGTAGGAGACACAGCATGTGCGTCACGCTGACGGCGGCCCGACCGGGGCCGGCGGCCGGGGAGGCGTTCGCCGCCGCATTGCCGCGGGTTCAGGCGGTCGCCCGGTTTGCCACCCGCCGGGTGCCGTGCCCGGACGCCCGCGAGGAACTGGCGGCCGAGGCCGTGGCCCTGGCGTGGCGGTGCTACGTCGCCCTCCTCCGGCGGGGGAAGGAGCCGGGGACGTTCGTCACCACCATCGCCCGACGCGCGGCCCAGGCGGCGCTGGGCGGCCGCCGGGTGTGCGGGGCCGAGAAGCTCCGCGACGCCCTGTCCCCGCTCGCCAGCCTCCGCGGCCGGGTCCGGGTCGAGCGGCTCGGCGACCGCGACCGGGATCGGCGCCGGCGTCCTGGGGAGGCGGTGGCGGCCGAGTTGGTCGCGGCCGACCCGCGGGTGAAGGTCCCCGACCAGGCCGCCTTCCGGGTCGACTTCCCGCGGTTCCGCGGTGGCCTGCCGGAGGCGAAGCGGGCCGCCCTGGACCTGCTGGCGGCCGGGTGGGGGACGGGGGCGGCCGCGGCCCGGCTGGGTGTCACCCCGGCCCGGGTCAGCCAGCTCCGCCGCGAGCTGGCCGAACGGTGGGCCGCGTTCCACGACGGCCCCGGCGTGACCGGGGCCGGCAACACGAGGGGAGAAAGGTGATGTTAGCGACGATCCTGGGGCCGTTGGTCGACCGGGTGAAGGTGTTGCTGGCCGCCCGGGCGGTGCAGGAGCTGGAGGCCGACTTCCTGGCCGGCGCGGCCGGCCGGGCCGGCGGCCTGGACAAGCTCGCGGCGGCGTTGCAGGCGGACGGGTTGGACGGCCCCGCCGCCGAGGTCCAGCGGCGGTCCCGCGGGCTGAAGGCTGCGGGGATCGACGGGCAGGGCGCGGTGGTCCCGCCGCCCCCGCCGGCGCTGCCGGGCGCGGGGCGGAAGCCGCGGCCGCGGTAGGCGGCGATATTCGACAATCGGAACCGGAGGGAGGTGGGCGATGAGCGCGCGTCAGAAGCTGAACCAGTTGCACGCGACCGGGGCGGCGGTCGTGGCCGGGATGCTGGGGCTGGCGTTCCAGTCGTGGTGGGCGTTCGTGGCGTTCCTGCTCGGGCTGCTCGGCCTGGGCGTGTGGGGCGGGAGCATCCGCCTCACACGCCGGTTCGCCCGGTAGAAATGAACCCCGGCCGGTCCGACCGGCTGGGGTTACCTTTTAGCCGACGGCTACGCCCGGTTGCCGGACGACGCCGGCTCGCCGAACACGGCGGCGCGCTTGTCGCGGAGCTCGGTCGCCGTCATCCGTTCCAGGGCCGCCAACTCCTACGCAAGGGTCGGCGGCTTCTCGGTCGTCGCGGTCATGCGGGCCTACTCTCGGGCGTCTCGGGGTCGTTAACCGGCTCGCACAGTAACGCTCGCGAGCCGCGCGTCATCAAGTCGATTCGCCTACCTTTCCCTGTGAATTCGTGACGCGGACCGGGGGCGTGACGGCGGCCGGGTGACTACTTTGGGAGCGCGGGTGCCTCCGTCGGCAGCCCGCGGTCGATGTTGTACCCCGGGTCCAGCACCGTCTCGCCCTGGAAGCCGAGGAAGTCTACCTGCGACCGCAGCCACTCGCTCGGCTTCTGCTGCCGCGCGTACGCCACGAGTCGCGCTTCGAGGTCGGCCACCACCGCCGGGTTCTGGTCCGCGACGTTCTGCTTCTCGCCGGGGTCGATCGAGAGGTCGTACAGTTCGGTCCGGCCGGGGAGAACGGCGACCTTGACGAGCTTCCACTTCCCCTTGCGGATCGCCCCGCGGAAGGCCTCCACATTGATGAGGATGTCGTCGTGGGGGGACGGCCGCCCCTCGGCGATGGTCGCCGTCGCGTCCCGCCCGTCGAACGGGTGGGCCGGGCTCCCGCGGCCGCCGGCTTGGGCCAGGAGGGTGGGCATCAGGTCCACGTGGTGGAGCGGTTCGTTGACCACCGCCGGCTTCAACCGCGCCGGCCAGTTGTAGAACGCGGGGAGCCGCACCCCGCCCTCGTACAGGCTCCCTTTGCCCCCGCGGAACGGGCCGTTCGAGCAGGGCGGTAGGTTCCCGAGTGCCACCCCGCCGCTCGCCTCGCGCTCGGCGGGGGACCGGGCTCCGGTGGCGAACAGCGCGCTGGTCGCCCCGCCGTTGTCGGTGGTGAAGAAGATCAGCGTGTTCTCGCGCATCCCCCGCCGCTCCAGTTCGGCGACCACCCGCCCGACCTGGGCGTCGAGGCCGGTAATCATGGCGGCGTAGGTCCGGTGCTGCTCGTCCGGGAACACGTCGCGGTAGGCGTCGATGTCCTCCTTAGGCGCCTGGTACGGGGCGTGGGCCGCGAGTGACGCGAAGTAGAGGAACATCGGCTTCGACGTGTCGTGCCGGCGGATCAGATCGACCGCCTCGTTGCCGATCAGGTTCGTGTAGTACCCCTCCTCCCGCAGGAACGTGCCGTTCCGCTGCCAGTCCACCACCCCGCCGCGGTCGCGGGTGAAGTAGTCCACCTCGCCCATCACGTTCCCGTAGAAGTGGTCGAACCCGCGGCTCTGGGGCCAGAACTTCCGGTCGGCGTGGCCGAGGTGCCACTTCCCGACCATGTACGTCTTGTACCCGGCCTCGCGGAGGGCGAGCGGGAGCGTCCGCTCGTCGGTCGGGAGGCCGTACCGGTGGCTCGGGAAGATGACGAGCGTTTGCAGGCCGTGCCGCATCGGGTAGCGGCCGGTCAGTAGTGCCGCCCGCGCCGGGGTGCAGACCGGTAGCCCGTAGTAGGACTCGAGGCGCACGCCGCCCTTGGCGAGGGCGTCGATGTGCGGCGTGCGGATGCGGCTGCCCCGGTACCCGAGGTCGGCGTTCCCGAGGTCGTCGGCCAAGATGACCACGATGTTCGGCTGCTTCCCGTCCTTCTGAGCGACAGCCGCCACCTGCTGGTTGTGGAGAGCGACCGAGTTAGCGGCTGAGCCGGGACGGACCGCCGGCGCGCGAGGCGGCACCGCGACGGGTTGTTCGGTGAGCGCGGCGGCAGCGGCGGCTCGGGCGAACCGCAGGCTGACGCGGTCGGTCCCGACCGCCCACCCGAGCGTGGCCACGAGGGCGACGAGCGCCCCCGCGACGAGGTTGGGGCGCTTCAGCATGTTGGTCCCCGGGTGGCAGTGATGTAGTGTGATCCCGCTCCGCTTGCCGTCGCAAGAGCGGGAAGGCGATCGGCGAACAATGACCCCGGCGCTCGGACTCCCGGCTCACCGCAGCGTCACGGTCATGCGGTCGATCTTGCCGCCGAACCGGAACGGGGCGCGGTCGTAGTAGCCCCGCGACACGGGCGAGCCGAGATCGACACCCACGTCGAACGTCTCGCTGGCCGTGAACGCCGCCGGCACCGTTCGCTTCACCGTCGCCTTCGCCACCTCCCGGCCGTCCACCGAGAGCACGACCTCGGCCGGGCCGCCGGGCCGGGGGATGGTCTCGGTCACCTCGATCGTGTGCTTGCCGGCGGCGATGCGGTCCCGACTGCGGGCGGTCGTCTGCTCGATGACGAGCATGTTGTAGTCGTACACCAGCTGGCCCCGGTCCAGGTACACGGCCACGCCGCCGGACGCCCCGCCGAGCGCGTACAGCACGCCCGACGCCTCGTTCCCGACCTCGACGTCCACGGTCACCCGGTTGCTCTGGCGGCCGAGGCCGGGGGCGGTGAACTCGGGCATGCGGGTGGTGGCGGTGTCGAACCGCCACGACCGGTACGGGCTGGCGATCCGGTCCTGCGGGCGGAACCGGGTCCAAAGCCCGCCGCCGATCGGGAGCGCCTTGTTCGCGCGGGCCTCGGCCAGGAACCGGTCCTTCATCTGGGCCAGCCGCGCGGGCTCCTTCGCCGCGAGGTCGTCGGCCTGGGAGAAGTCCCGCGACAGGTCGTACAGCTCCCAGGTGTCCTTGGCCGCGTCCCACTCGTTGAGCCGCGCGGCCGAGCCGGCGGTGTCCCACGGGATGAGCGGGCCGAACGTGCCGGCGAACCAGCCGTCGTGGTACACCCCCCGGCTGGCGTTGTTCTCGAAGTACTGCGTCCGCTTCCGGCCCGGGGCGCGGGCGTCGGCGAACGTGTACGCCAGGCTCACCCCGTCGATCGGGTCCTGCGGGAAGCCGGAAACCACGGCCGGGGGGCGGACTCCGATCAGGTCGTACAGCGTGGGCGCGATGTCGTTGACGTGGTGGAACTGCGCCCGCGGGGTGCGGTCAGGCTTGATCCCACGCGGCCAGGAGACCACCATCGGGTTGCGGGTGCCGCCGAAGTGGGCGGCGACCAGCTTGGTGGACCGGAACGGCGTACTGCCGGCCCACGCCCAGCCGGCGTGGTACATGCTGTCGAGCCGCGGGCCGCCGAGGGCGGGGAGCCCGCCGAGTTCCTCCAGCGCGGCGAGCTGTTGGGCGATCGTGTTGCTGACGTTGTTCTGCGCGAGGAGCTCGCTGACCGTGCCGCGCTGCCCCTCGGCGCTGGCCCCGTTGTCTCCCCAGACGTACAGGACGACCGTGTTCTCCCGGAGGCCGAGCTGGTCGAGCCCGTCCACGAGCCGGCCGACCTGGGCGTCGGTGTGCTCGACGAACCCGGCGAACACCTCCATCAGCCGCCGCTGGAACGGCCGCTCGGCCTCGGGGATGCTGGCCCACCCGGGCATGGTCGCGTCGCGGGCGGTGAGTTTGGTGTCGGCCGGGACCCAGCCCATCGCCTTCTGCCGGGCGAACACCCGGTCGCGGTACGCGTCCCACCCGTCGTCGAACTTCCCCTTGTACTTGTCGGCCCACTCCTTGAAGACGTGGTGCGGGCCGTGCGCCGCCCCGGGCGCGAAGTACAGGAAGAACGGCTTGTCCGGGGCGTACGCCTGGTGCCGCCGCATCCAGCCCACCGCCCGGTCGGTCATGTCCTCGGTCAGGTGGTAGCGGGCGCCGTGCGGCTCGACGGGGGTGGTGTTCTCGTACAGCCGCGGCTCCCACTGCGACGTCTCGCCGGCGAGGAAGCCGTAGAAGTAGTCGAACCCGTGGCCGGTGGGCCAGCGGTCGAACGGCCCCATCGCGGTCGTCTGGTTCGCCGGGGTGTTGTGCCACTTCCCGAACGCCGCCGACTGGTACCCGTAGTGGTGCAGCACCTCGGGAATGGTCGCGGACGTCCGCGGGATGACCCCGGTGTACCCGTCGAAGTCGGAGGCCCGCTCGGCGATCGTGCCGTTCCCGACGCGGTGGTGGTTGCGGCCGGTCAGGAGCGCGGCCCGCGTCGGCGAGCAGATCGACGTGGTGTGGAACGTGTTGAACGCGATGCCGGAGTTCCAGAGGCGCGTCAGGTTCGGGGTGTGGCACTCGCCGCCGAACGTGTCGGCCTGACCGAACCCGACATCGTCGATCAGCACGACGACCACGTTCGGGGCGCCGGGCTTCAGCCGCTCCGGGTCCTTCCGCCACGTCATCTTCGAGTCCCGAATCGACTCGCCGGCCACGCTGGCCGACGGCGTGGTCGGGAACGGGAGGACGGAGCCGTCGGCCTTCGGCGGGGCGGCCTTCTCCTGTCCCAGCGCGGGTCGGGTGGCGAGGCCGGTCAGCCCGTACCCGAGCGCGCACCCCACGGCGGCGGCGGTCACGGCAACCAGAGTGCGGAGGTTCATGGCGGCTCCGGCTGTCGGGCGATCGAGATACACACTCAGGGTAATGGCCGGCGCACCGGTCGAGTGCGCGAAATGAACGACTATCTCGAAGTGGCAAAGCCGCCCTGGCAGCCCCAGTCCCAACGCTTCGCGATGACCGGACCGTCGGCCCCCGGCCAAACACCTTCCCCGCCACCCGACCGGCGCCTCACCCGCTTCGAGGAGTATGCGAGGACGGTACGTCCACGACGGTCTGGTCCCAGCAGTCCGAGTAACAGGCCGCCTGCGAGCATCGCACTCCTGGACCGTCGGAACGGTTCAACCCGTCAGCCCGGGGGAAGGACTCCCCTCCGGCAGCGTTCGTGCCAGCGACTCGCGCGTGTCGTTGATGAGGGCGATGATGCCCGCCACGAGGCCCTCGCCCTTCAGCCCACCCTCGGCGAAGTCCGCGAGGACTCGACATTTCAGGTCGGAGAGTCGGGTCTCCAGGTGCGGCCGAAGGGCGGCCGGTTCCGTGGGGGCGACCGGGTCCAGTTCGAGGCCGCGGGCGATCAACTCGATGCGACCGATTTCGCGGTAATAGGCTTCGAAGCGGTTGAGCTTTCGCAGCCGCGTGAAAGTGTAGAGCGCGAGCAAACCTGAACCGAACGCACCGATCCCCCCGGCAATCTTCTCGAACTTCGCGGTGACATCGGGGGTCAGCAAGGGATCGTTGCGGTGCAGGTAGCGCTCCGTCCCGGGGTGGAGCGGGAACGGGTGAACCTGTTCGCTCAGCGGTTGCGGGCGGATCGCGGTCGTCAACGGACTGTCGTGAATGGTCTGTAGGAGTAGAGAAACCGCCTCGGGGTCGGCGTCGTCCTGGGCGACCAGAAGCAGCGGCACGTCGATTGTCGGGCAGTCCTTCGCGGGGACAGGCGGTTCGATGCCGTAGGTGTAGGCGGGGATGACGCCCGGCGTCAGCAGGGTGCGATCAATGCGAACGCCCTCGGCGTTCGGCGGGTTCAGGCGGTCGAGGAGGAACGCGTCGGCGAACGGCAGCGGGAGCAACTGGTAGCCGTGCCCCCGGACCAGTCGCTTGGCGAGCGGCGAAGGGGGAGGCGCGAGAAACACCGCGGCGTCGGGGAGCCGTGCGAGAGCCTGGCTCCGTTCCGGTTCCTTGAGTGACTCGATCCGATTCAACTCGCGGGCGGCTTCTTCGGGCGGGGTCGAATCGATGATGTACCCGCCGGTCCCGGTCTCGGCGGCGGGCCTGAGGCCGACGAACGCCAGAACCTCACGGGCCACATGGTGAGAGGCGGTCGTGGACGGGCCGAGGAAGATGCGCTTGCCCCGCAAGGCGGCAAACCCCTTGTCGGCGAGGTCGGGCCGGACCAGCACGTGGAGTGGTTCCTTCGCCAGTGCGGTCACCATCCGCACGTTCGGGTACTCGCGGGCCGTGACGCCGCCGGCGACGAGGGCGAACTTGAACTCGTTCGGGGTGTCCACCTCCGCCAGTGCCTCCAGGGCACCGTACCGCTTTGCGGTCAGGACGACATCGAGTTGGTGACGACTGCCCTCCGCCCGGACTTGTTCCGCCAGAAAGACGCGCCTCGGGCCGGTGTCTGAGGTCAGTTGAATCTGGTACGTGCGCGGCGGCGGCGGGCGGAGGAGGGAAATCGTGATCCACACGCACGCAACCAGCGCGATCAGCAGGATCGCGACGACAACGTACACGACCAGCCTCCGCCCTCGCGGGCGAAGAACTGGCTTCGGGTTCGAGGCCGGCTTGGTAGTCACTGCGACCTCCTCGGGTCCGGCCTCCGTGCCGATCGTCGGGCTGGCGAGAAGTCGTCAAACCGCCGGAGGTGATTCCTTCGAGAGGAGCCGGTAGGCACCGGCACCCAGTGCCGCCCCGGCGATCGGAGCGACCCAGAACAGCCAGAGTTGCGTCAGCGGTGTGTCGCCGACAAGCAGAGCCGGGCCGGTGCTCCGGGCCGGGTTGACCGACAGGTTGGTGACCGGAATCCCGATCAGGTGGATGAGCGCCAGCCCCAACCCGATCGCGATTGGGGCGAAGCCGGCCGGGGCCTTCTTGTCGGTCGCGCCGAGGATGATGAGCAGGAAGAACCCGGTCAGCACCACCTCCGCCACCGCACACGAGACCAGCGAATAGCCGCCGGGAGAGAAGGCCCCGTATCCGTTGGTGGCGAACGCCCCGGCCGCGGTGGTGTCGATGGCGAACCCCGGTTTCCCCGCCGCGATCACGTAGAGCACCCCCGCCCCGGCGGCCCCGCCGGCCACCTGCGCGAGAACGTAGTAGGCCAGTTCCGCGGCCTTGAACCGCCCCGCGACGGTCAGGCCCACACTTACCGCGGGGTTCAGGTGACAGCCGGAGATGTGCCCGATGGCGTACGCCATCGTCAGCACCGTCAGGCCGAACGCGAGCGACACTCCGACCAGCCCGATCCCGATGTTGATCGGAGTGTTCGCCTCGGGCGTGATGAACTTCGCGGCCAGCACCGCGCTGCCGCATCCGCCGAAGACCAGCCAGAAGGTGCCGAAGAGTTCGGCCAGCGATCTCGTACCGATGCCGTACATGATGCGATCCTGGAACGGGTTGAGGGACGACTGAAACGACAGCCCGCCCACGTCGTCGAATCCGTCTGGTGACGACCGACCGTGTGCGACGGGGCGCGGCGAAGCTGCCGCGCCGGTCCGAGGACGCGAAGTCGGAACGGCGGGGGAACCCGTACCCGAGGATCGCTCACCGCGATACCAGCTCACGTTGTCACTTCGCGAACGTCAGGCCGGGGTCGGCGTCCCCGCCGCCGATCAGCCTGAAGAGGAACCTGTTGTCGGCCAGCGCCGTCACGCGACCCATGAGCGCGCCCCCAGACTTCCGCTCCAGGATCAGGACGCTGTCCTCCAGCGTGAACGTCCCGTCGAACGAATCCCTCTTCCCGGCCTTGTCCTGCACGGTCCACGTGAACGCCCCGTCGGCCTTCAGCGCCAGCCCGATCTTCCCGCCGTCGGGCCGGGCGGCCGACCAGTCGCCGGCCAGGTCGAGTTGGATGTCGGCGGGCGGCTGCGGCCGCGGCTCCTTCGGCTCGACGTTCACGGCTGGCACGCCGGCCGCCTGCGCCAGTTGCGACACGACCGGGTCGGTCGGGAGAAGCGTGCGCGCCCGGGCGAGTGCGTCGCGGGCCGGCTCGTCCTGCCCGACGGTCGTGTAGTGGTACGCGAGGAGAAACCACAGGGCCGGGTCGTTGGGCTTGGTTGTCGCCGCCTTCTCCAGTGCGCCGAGTTGGTTCGAGTAGGTGTCGGTGTCGGGGTAGAGCGAACTCATGGTCGTCCAGTCCCAGCCCGGCCCGCTGGCGAGGAGGGCGTGGATCGCCGCCGACGCCTGCTGGTAGTCGCCGAGGGCGAACAGGCAGAGCGCCCGGAACTGGTGCATGGCCGGGTCGTTCGGGAAGTCCTTCAGGGCTTGCTCGGTCTTGTCCAGCGCCGTCCGGTGGTTCCCCTTCTTGAACTCGGCCAGCGCCACGTCGAACGCCTGCGCCGCGGTCTCGGGCATCGGCGGCGGCTCCGCCCCACTATCGGGCAGCGCCTGGACGACGTTGATCACCGGCTGCGAGTAGTTAAGCGCCGGCACGACGATCACGGTCGGCGCCGGGGCGACGTAGAACGGGTTGACGTACGGAGAGTACCCGAACGAGTACGCGAGGCTGTTCAACCCCCAGGCGGTCACCCCGAAGCCGACGGCCGGTGCCCCGATGCCCCACGAGTTGCGGAACGAGTTCCCGTTCCACGCCCCGTGGTACCACGGGTGGTACGACCGCTGCCAGTACGAGTAGTTGTTGTGCCACGCCCCGTGGTAGTCGTGGATCGCGGTACCGACCCGCGACCCGCCGGCGACCACGTTCGTGTTGCCGCCGTAGTAGTTGTTGCTCTGGTTGATCTGGTTCACCACCGTCCTGTTGGAGGTGAGCTCGTTGTTGACGACCGTGTTGTGCTTTCCGTCCACGCTGATGCCGGGGCGGTTGGTGATGACGGGGCGGTCACCGCCGGGAAGGTCCGGTCTGCCGCCCGGACCCGGGCGGTTCGGCCACGAGACGCCCGGTCGGTCGGGGCGCTGGGGAAGGTTCGGGAGCTTGGGGTCGGGTGTGCCGCCCGGGCGCGCGGGCAGGGTGTCTGGCCGGCTCGGCCAGCTGGCGTTCGGCCGGTCGGGGCCACCGGGGAGGTTCGGCCGCTCGCCGATGGACGGCAAGTTCGGCTTGGCCTCCGGCCGGTTGGGGAGGTTGATGCCCGGCCGGTTGTTGGGGAGGTCCGGTGCGGCCGGCAAGACGCTGGGCCGGTTGTTCGAGTTACTCCCCGGTCGGTTGACTGCGGTCAGGCCCGGATTCGGTGGTAGCTTGCTCGCGCCGCCGAGCCCGCCCGGCAGGGCGGTCGGCCGGTTCACTTGCGGCCCGGCTCCGCCCCCGCCTGGCCTGATCGACGGAGTCACGGGCCTGGGCGTGGTGGGCAGGGAGGGGAGGTTGACCGCGCCCCCGCCCCCCGCGCCCGGAAGGTTCGGCCTCTGGCCGATTGCGGGCCGCGAGGGCTGAAGGGCCTGTTTGGGTTGTGGTTTCGCCTGGGGCCGACTGGGTGTCGGCGTGCTCGGCCGCGGGGCCGGCCGCGCCGCGCCGGGTTGGGGCGTCGGTCGGGCGGGCGGTTGAGGGGCGGGGCGTTTGGCGGGCGGTCGGGCGGGGGCCGCCTGTCTGGCCGCGCCGGCGGCCTTGCCGCCCTTCGGCTGGCCCGAGGCCGGCTCGGGGCCACCCAACCCCACCAGGAAACACGCTCCGACCAGGAGCGGGACGGCGAACACACGTCGCATGCTCGGTCCTCCTCGGTAAGGGGGTTGGGTTACTTCTTCGGGCTCGGGGCTTTGCGGACCATGATCGCGGTCGAGTCCGCCTCGACCGTGCCGCCCACCACCTTGTCCCTCACCCGCAGTTCGATGCGGTCCCTGCCGAGCAGCTTGAAGATGTACGTGGCCCCCGACTCGTCCCCGTCGGAGGTGACGCCGGTAGACCGCACCAGCCAGTCGTTACCGGTCTTCGCCCAGGTGCTCTCGCTCCGCCCGCCGGCCGTGTCGAACGACCAGGCCTTGATGTTCCCGGTGAGCGGGTCCACGCCGATCCACTGCATCCCCTTGAGGAGTTCTTCGCCCTCCTGCTTGACGGCGTACTCGCGGATCAGGTGCGTCTTGTCGGGCGAGAACCGGACCACGTTGGTGACCAGCGAATCCCCGCCCTCGTCTACCCACTCGCCGACGAACCACGCGAGTTCCTGCAACCGCTCCCCGGCCGTGATCACCTCGGGCTCCTCGGGGTACTCGCGGACGCTGGCGATCTTCCAGGCACCGCCGTCCTTCGCGTAGACGAGCGTGAACTTCCGGACGGACTGCGTCTTCTTGTCCGGGACGGTGATGACCGACTCGCCGTCCTCGACGACGACGCCCGGGGCTACGGTGCGGGCACCGTCCGGCGTGATCTGGAGCTTCGCGCCCTTGTTCGCCGCGAAGTACTTGCCCAGCATCTCGGCGATCGCCGCCCGCCGCTCGACGCGGTTGCTCTGGTCGTCGATGTACTCGGCGTTCTCGGTCAAGGTCGCGGAGAGTTGCTTCGCGTCGCCGGCGTTGAACGCGGCAACGAACTCCTCGAGCGCCTTGTGCACGGCGGCCTCGTCCGGGGAGGCCTTCGCGTCGTCGCCCTTGGCTGGCTGCGCCTCGGCCGCGGGGCGGGGCGTGAGCCCGAACCCGAGTCCGCCTACCAGACCGAGAGTCACGAGACCGGCCGCCAGACCGGCGAGGAGGATGCGTCGCACAGTCGAGTCTCCAGTTGGTGAGTCGGGTTCAAGCTCGATGCCGCGTTCGCGCGGGAAAGCCCGACTTCAGCGGGCGTCGGATCGGACTTCGGGGCGCCGGGCTTGTGCCGGTCCGGCTCCTACCGCCGGGTCATCTTCGAGTCCCGCACCGACTCCCCGGCCACGCTCGCCGACGGGGTGGCGGGGAAGGGGAGAGCCGAGCCCTCCGACTGTGTTGGTACGGCGTTGTTCTGACCACGTGCGGGTCGGGTTGAACGGCCGCGATGCCCGTACCCGAGCGCACACCCGGCGACGGCGACGGTCACGGTGGAGAGCGCGCAGAGGTTCGTGGCGTCGGCTCCGGCTGTCGGGCGATCGGGACACACACGTCAGGGTAATGGCCGGCACACCGGTCGAGTCGGTAAAATGAACGACTATCTCGAAGTGGCAAAGCCGCCCGGAGGCTCCAGTTCCCGGGGGTGCGTGATGACTGGTGCGTTGCCCGGAAGCCGGACCCGACTCTCACCGCTCGGCCGGCGGCTCACCCGGTTCGAGCAGTTGTTGCAGGTGTTCGAGCACTGGGACGGGACGCTGGAGCAGCTTACCCTGGGGGCGTTCGACGGCACCCTCGCCGCGGCCGCCGGCGGTGGAGTGCGAGCCTTCCGCGCGGCCTCCAGTCAGGCGATCCGGGTCCGCGGGCGCGACGGTCCCGGGGTGGTGACGATCTCACTCGTCCTCCCCGAGTCGTCCGGCTCCCTCTGGCAGCACCGGCGGCTCGACCCCGGACACGTCGTCGTACGCGGCTCGGACGTGGGGGTGGATCACCACGCCACGCGGCGTTCGGTGCAACTTTACATGGTGGTCGGTGAGGAGGACTTTCGGGCGGCCGCGCGAGCGGTGACGGGAAGTGAACCGGGATCGGTGGGCTGGTATACGGCCCGCCCATCGCCGACCACGTTCGATGGCCTTGAGGCGCGTCTCTGCCGATACATCAGGTCCGGGTCAAACTCGACGCATGGCTCGGATGCGGCCGGAATTCGTGGGCAGGAGTGTTTGCTGGCCGCGGTCGAAGCCTTGTTCCCAACAACGACCCGGCGCGCAGACCTAACGCTGGCCGCGCGGGCGGCAGTGGCCCGGAGGGCGGAAGAGATGATGCGGGCGAACTTCGGCGTTCCCCTGGGGGAGGTCGCGATCGCCGCGGAACTGGGGGTCAGCACCCGGACCCTCCGCCTGACGTTTCGTGAGCGGTTCGGACTCGGGCCGATGGCGTACTACCAGTCGCTGCGACTGAACGCCGTCCGGACGGCTCTCGGCGACTCCCCTGGTGCCGGGGTGGGGGCGGTCGCTAGGCGGTTCGGGTTTTGCCAGCTCGGGCAGTTCGCGGGCCGCTACCGCCGGCTCTTTGGTGAACTCCCGTCGGTGACCCTCCAGTCAGGTGGGCCGAACACCCCTTCAATGGGGCGCATCAACCCCCGTGACCGGCCCAGCACATCGGAATAGTCCCTCCAGCACGATTCCAGGGTTGTGGGCGCCACGCCAAGAATCCTATCAGGCACGGACAATACCCCCGAATCGCCTTGACAACCGGGGACAAACAGGGAGTTGTGAAAGAGCCTGAAAAGTGCCCTATACGCTTTACTTCGACTACCAGGTTGGCGGCGACTTGCTCACCGTCTGCACGGGTCGGCGCGAATCGCCGTCGCGTTCGCACGGCGGCGCGGCCCGGCGTGGGAGCAGGGCGGTCGGTCGGCGGTCCGCGCGTATGCGGTAGCCGCCCGCGGCCGTGCCGCCGCGGCCACGCCCCGCAAGTGTTCGGCGAGGGACTGGAACAGGGCCGGGTCCGGACGGCCGGCCGCGTCCCGGGCGGAGTGGGCGTAAAAGGTCATGGGCAACCCTGTGACATTCGGCCGAGGCCGCGTCGTGCTCTCGGTCTTCGGCGGCGGGCAGGCGGGTGTCGGCACCGCCTCGGGCGGTCATCCGGCGAAGCCGGGTGGAGTACGGTCGACACGCCCACCGCACGCCAAACCATGCCGATGAAAACATGCCCGACACCGCGAAACAATGTCAGAAGCGAAAACCGATACGAGAATAGGACGAAATGGGCCGGGTGTCCTCGACCGCTTCGCCTGTCACTCCGAAAATCGCCAGAATGCACACAGCGGCCGTGCGCCGGCGACTGAGCGCACACGGCACGGGTGACACCGCCCAGGTGGGGAGGCACTCCGGAAATGGTTTTGGCGTGCCGTTCGGCGGCGCTCCCGGCGAAGCAACGGCCGGAAGATCGGTCGCGGTCGAGAGTGGGGTAGGGCCTGGGTGGGAGGGCCTGGGCGTGAGGGCGGGGGCGCGGCCCGTCGACACTTCACAACTTCCACAACCCCGTCGACGATCAACTGTCGTCAGCGTTGCCGCACACGCCGACCGGCTGACGCCGATATTCGGCGATCGACCGGTGCCCTGCCTCGCGCCGCTCTCCTCGACCCGGGACACGGCGGAGCGGAGCCAGGACGATCGGCCGCTCGGTGGCAACCCCCGCGCCTCACGGGTTCGGCCGCCAAGCCGTCGGGTGGCGAGTCGACTAGCGGGGATTATTCACCATCGGCCTCGTCGCGGTGTTCCAATCGTCGCACCTGGCCAACCTGCACCCGGAACGGCAGTTGGTAGCCCGTGACGGCGCACCGCCCCCTTACCCCCATCTGGCTTTTCGGGTTGTTCGGGCTTCATCCGGACCAGAAGTGAGGCAAGGCCGGACGCCGAGCGACGTGCTGAGCAACCCGCTCGAAGAACTGCTGATGGGGCCAACTGCCGCTGAGCCGCACCACGATGCGGCGACAACTGACCACAACCGAGGCCGCCACCTTGATGAGCAGCAAGCGCCACGTCGCCGGCTGACCCTCGCCCAGCGGGTCGCGGCGACGGCGGGCGTTCCGGTATCGCTTCCGGGCCGGCTCCGGTAACGCGACCACGGGCACGTCCCCGGCGGGTGCCGGCGGCGGGTCGGCGATCTCACGACGCAACCGCACCGAGAGGTTCAACGCCGCCGCGTGAAGGTAGAGCCGGAGGTAGTTGGCCATGAACCGGTGGTCGCTCAGCCGATCCATCGCCATCCCGCACTTGAACTCCTTATTGCGGTTCTCGCTCTCCCCGCGCATCGCGTACTCGTCGTACGTCGCTTCCGGGTACGCCTGCGCGCCGGGTCGGTTCGTGGTCACGAATCGCCGGTTCGTTCCCTGTGCATTCGCCTCCGCCTTCACCACCACCCAGCGTGGCGCGGTCCACGTTCCGGCTTGATACCAGAAGCCCGCGAACAGCCGCTGCGGTCCGTGCGTCACGTCCCAGAGCCGCACCGCTTCGGCCAGCAATGCGTCGCTCTCCCGCTGCAACACTGGGTTGGTCGAGAGCCCGTAGGTGTAGATCACGTCCAACCGCTCGCTCACCTCGTACATGGTCGGGTTGCCGAACCCGCCGTCGCCACGCACGCGAATCCGCACGTTCGGCCAGACCGCGCGAAGCCTCGTCACCAAGTATTCCAGATCGTTGTCGGCACCGAGTGAAGCCGCTGCTGTGCCGTGGCGCAAACTGAGCACCACGATCGCGTCGTTCTCGGCACAGGTGATGACCAGCGGCAGGTACTGATACTGCTCGTAGAAGGCGTGGAGCAGCGTCAGTTGCTGCGACCCGTGGGTCGGGTCGTCCACGGCGTCGAGGTCGAAGGTCAACGTGAAGGGCGGTTGCGCGAAGGAGCCGATGAGCTGGTCGATGAGCACGTCGCGGAGGCGGAACAGGGACGGGATGTCGATCATGTTCTCGAACCGGGACAGCGTCGGTTGGCTGGCGAGGTCCGCGTCGGTCGGCGAGCGGTCGGCGATCAGCTTGAAGACGGGGTCGGTGCGAAGGGTGTCGTGGTCGTCCTGGTCCGCGTAGCCGGCGAGGATGCCGAAGACGCGGGACCGGACCATCTCCGGGACGGTGTGGTCGATGCGGTCAGGATCGCGTGGGTCGTGCAGCGCGCCCGCGAACTGCGCGGTCAGGCCGATGTGGTCATCGAACTGACGCAGGGGCAGCAGGCCGGCGTCGGAGGTGAGCGGGGCGTCGGACACCACGACCCGAACCGGCAACGGCTCGTAGAAGTCGAAGTCGAGCAGCGAAGCCGATTGTGGAAGAGTGATCGATCTCCGGTATCGGGGCTCTGGACTCGTGATGCAACCGTTTCGACGAGCGCCGACTCCGCTTCGCTCACATCAGGTCGAGAGCGTGGCCCGCCGTCGGGCCGGTGGGTATGATCGGGGGCACGTCACGCCGCAGGGAACCGCCCGTGCCCACCGACGACCACAACCGCACCGCCGACTTCACCCCGCCGGCGTCCGGGTGCGGGGCTGTTGGCGCACTCGGACCGGGGCAGCCAGTACGCCAGCGACCACCACCAGCGGGTGCTGGCCGCAGAAGGGATCGTGTGCAGCATGAGCGGGGTCGGCCAGTGCTGGAATAACGCCCCGGTCGCGAGCCTCTTCGGCCGGCTGAAGTGCGAGTTGGGGGCCGAGGTGTTCGCCACTCGCGGCCAGGCGCGGGCGGTGATCTTCGAGTACCTGGAGGTGTTCTAGAACCGCGTCCGCCGTCACTCCTCCCTGGGGTTCGAGTCACCGGCCGAGTATGAACGGGCGTACAAAAAAGCTCACCGCTAACCTCATGTCCACTTTTTTGTGTTGAAGATCGCACGACTTTTCACGGATAACTGCATAATAAGCGATAGGACGATTTTGAGCCGGCGCTAAAACCGCAGTTCTACCCCCAGACTGACGCCCTGGAGCCAGAAGTCGGTGGTGCGGTCGGGGAAGGCGGGGACGGCCGGGCCGACGACGCTGGCACGCGGCGGCAGCAGCAGCGGGTTCACCGCTGGGTCGATCTGGTCGCCGGCGCGGGCCACGTTACTCAGGTACAGGAAGTTGTACCCGCCATACACCCGCGCCGATTCCGTCACCTGGAACCCGGCCCGCAGGCCCACCTCCGGGACTACCGCGAACGCGCTGCGCTGGTACCGGCCGATGTTCGACGGTTGCGTCAGCAGCCCGCCCGTCTGCGCCACTCCGCCGATGACCGTGCTGCCGTCGATGGTCGTGGTCTGCACCACGCCGCCGAGCGCCACCGACAGCTTCCCGCCGACGAAGAACGACCCGTACCGCCGCTCGCCGGACACGCCGATCACGCCGCCGTAGAAGTCGTTCGACGTGGCGAACCTGTCGTTCACCACGAACGTCGTCCCCGGCGTCACCCGGCTAGCGATCCCCAGCGCGGTCAGGTTCTCGGTCACGGTCACCTCGTCGCCGACGTGCAGGTAGCGGAAGCCGACCACCAGGTCCACCCGGCCGCACGGGTCGCAGCACAGGTTGCTCAGGCCGCTGATGCCGCCGCCGATCACCTGGCTCGTGGCGTCCGCGGTGGCCGACCCGGCCACCACGCCGGGGAACGACACCAGCTGCGCCGCCGGCACGCCGGCGGCGGCGTCGAAGAACGGCCGGGCGATCACGGCCGAGCCGTCGGACGAGGTCGCGACCCCTTCACGGCTGCGCGACAGGAAGAAGAAATCGCCCTCGAAGCCGAGGGTGCGGTCGTCGTTGTGCCACCACCCGCCGGTGAACCGGAAGCCGTCGCGGAAGTCGTTGTTGGCCCGGCCGCCGCCGAACTGCGTGAGCGTCGTCGGCTGGCCGAGGACGCCGGCCGCGGCCCGCGGCGTGCCGGGCGGCGCCACCGTGACGAGCGGCGGCAGCGACTGCCCGGAGCCGGCCCAGTACAGCCACTCGAACCGACCCCACACGTCGCCGGCCGGGCCGCACGGCTCCGGGCACGCGGTCGGGCACCCGGTAATCGGGTAGAACGTTGGCGCGGCCGGCGCAGCGGCGGCGGCGGGCGTCGGCTTCGCGGGTACGTCCACGTGTGCCGGCAGCCGGGCGGGCGGCTGCGCCGCCGGGGCGGGTGTCGGGGCGGGCGCCACGCGGGTCGGCTGCGCCGCCGGCACCGGCGGGATGTTCGGCAGCGTCTTCGGCGGGTCGGCGCGGACCACCGCCGACGCCGGGGTCACAGCGCCGGCGGGGGCCGCGCGCTCGACGTGGAGGACCGGCGGCGCGTACGGGGCGGCCGCGGCCGGGGAACTGGCGCGGACCCACTGGACCGGTTGGGGGGCCGGTTGCGGCTGGGCGAGCGACACCGCCGGCAGCCCCGCACACAGGGCGGCCGCGGCGGCCGAACGGAGAGACATACCAGGCCTCCTGGAGCGGGCGACCCCCGCGGGATGCGCATCCAGCGCCCCCCTCTTATCGCCCCCCGTCGGAGCCGCCGTGACCGCCCAACCCGCCGGCGCCGCCGGCCGCCCCCCGATCCGCCGGCGCGACCGCTACAGGGCGTCCGGCCGCCACCTTCGCACGGACCTCATTGGTTCCACGCGCGGGGGGCACCCCTTCCTGAACGCATTGAGTGGGTTGGACGAACGAACGTGAGATCGACGCCACGGCTCGGTGAGCCCGTTGGTCGGGTCGAGTCGTCGAGCCCGGACGCGGGGCGCTCGTTCCGACAGCCGCGACCGGAAACAAAACCCGTGCGTGGTTTTACGCCACAAACTCGACCCACCAGTTTCTCACTCCGCGTCGGTCCTCGCACACTCGACCCGACTTACGAGAAGACCCAACCCGTCCGAACTGAGGCAAAATCCGACCCCCCTTTTCACGCGGGGCGGTAATGGCGTAGAGTTTGGGGATCTTTCCCGATCACGACATTCTTTGCAGAGTTCGCATGACGCCCACTCGGCCCATCTCCCGCAGAATCGCGCGATCCCTGCTCACAGCCCCGGTCCGCCGAACCCGCCCCGTCGACCAGCTCGAACGGCTCGAAGACCGCTGCAACCCCGCCCCCGTCGCCACCGTCAGCGGGCTGCCGGCGGATACGCAGCCGCTCCTCGGCGAGACGGTGAATTACAACGTGACGTTCGCCAACACCGGGACGACGACCGGGTACGGGCCGTTCATCGAGCTGGCGGTGGACACGTCCGGGCCGGACGGCACCTCCGGCGGCGGGGCGGTGGACGGCATCGGCACCCCGTCCGTGACCATCGCCGGACAGCCGCTCACCCCCCGCGGGTCGGTCACCCTCATCGCCGGGCAGACGACGTACGTGAACCCGATCACCGGGGACACGCGGAACCTCGCGGCGGTGTACGGGAGCCGGTTCAACACCGGCGACACGATCTACTTCTACGGCAGCCCGTTCGGCAGCTTCACCCCTGCCCAGACCACGACCGCGCAGGTCACCCTCCCGACTAGCACCCGGGCCGACGTGAACACCCCGATGCCGGTCTCGATCGTCGGCGGGTTCCGCGACGACGAGCCCGCCCTGAACGGGCCGGCGGTCTACGCCGCCCGCGTGGACGGGACGATCACCCCGCAACTGTACCGGCTGACCAAGATTTACACCGGCCCGGAGAGCGAGACGGCTACCGGCCCGAACTACGTCCGCCGGTACCGGATCGAGGTGGACGTGGCGACCGGCCAGACCGTCTCCGACCTGCGGGTGACGGACGCGCTGGCGAACACGATGCAGCTGGTGGCCCGCGACACGACCGTGATCGCCGGGAACCCAAACATCGCCGTGTCGCGGACGGGCGGGTCGAGCACGTTCGTCCCGGGCCAGCTCACCGCCACCGGCGGGGCCGCGACCGGCGCCCCCGTGCCGACGGCGCCCGGCGGGAGCATCACGTACCAGTTCCTTCCCGGCGGCCTCACCCACACCGGAGTGGCCGGGGTGGACGCCGCCCTGGAGTTCAACTTCTACGTCCCGCGCGACGCCGACACCGCCGGCGCCCCCGTCGCCCCGGACCCGGCCAACCCGACCGTCCCGCAGGGGACCGACAGCACCACCGCCACGAACACCGCCAGCTCCACCCTCGACTGGACGCCGGTCGACACGCGCGACCCGGCCCAGAACGACGTCGGCCCGGCCGCGTCCGGGTCGGTCCTGTCGCACACGCTGGAGCAGCAGTCGGTCGCGATTCAGAAGTCGGCGACGGTGGTCGACAAGGACACCGGGGCGGTCGTGCCGGCCGGCCAGCCGATCCGGCCGGGGCAGTCGCTGATCCGGTACACACTCAACTTCCAGGTGTCGGACTACGTCGCGCTGAACGACGTGTTCGTCCGCGACGTGGTCGGCGACGGCCAGCGGCTGTACCTCGGGCCGGTCGGCGGGAACCCGACGACGGCGTTCCCGACGCTGACCGTCACCAACGCCTATCTGACCGGGGCACCGGGCACCCGGCAGACGACCGCGGGCGCGTTCACCGGCACCGACACGATCGAGTACCAGCGCCGCTACACGGCCGGGACCGCGGCCTCGGACCCGACGTCGTTCCCGGCCGACGGCCCGACCGGGGCGGTGTTCAACGCCCTCCCCCCAAACGTGCAGCCGGACGGGCCGACGAGCGACGCCGGGACTACGTACCTCCAGTTCAACGTGTCGCAAGAACTTCAGGCCCGGCTCGGACCGACCGCCGGGCGGCTGGTCGGGGCGGAAATCCTGAACGACGGGACCGGCCCGCAGAACGACAACCACCCGGAGACCAACCCGCCCCCGGGCCCGGTGACGGGCACGATCGTCTTCTACGTCGAGGTGACGGACGAGTTCGGCGACGAGTTCCGGGTGGCCAACGGGGGGTCCGGCGACCCGACCGTCGACCAGGGGGACGTGCTCGGGAACACGGTCAACGACCCGCGCACCCCCGCCCGCGACGGCGTGTTCGGCGACCTGATCTCCGCCGGCACGATCAACGACCCCACCCCGACGGTGATCGGCCGGGGGTCCGACGACAGCGGCACGAGTGTGGCGATTCCGTACGGGGAGGAGACGAAACAGCTGGTGGCGATCAACGGCCAGGGCGTCCCCGCGCAGGGGTCCGCCAACCCGCCGTTCACCGTCCAGGCGGGCGACCGGGTGACCTACCTACTGACGTACACCCTCCCGATCAGCCGGTTCGAAGACCTAAAGCTGGTGGACTTCCCGCCCCTGCCCGTGATGAACCTGGGGCAGGCCCCGAACAACACCGCCACGTTCACCCGCGACCCGGCCGCGTACGGGTTCAACCCGGGCGAGGTCGGGGTGTTCGTGAGCGGGGTGACGCCGGGCGGGGTGAGCGCCGCGGGGTTCCAGAGCGACACGTACTTCAGCACTTTCGCCCCGGGGAACGGGACCGGCCGCAACCCGATCCTGACCATCGACGCCCCGAACAACAGCCTGACGATCGACCTGGGCACGCAGGACGACGCCCAGAACCGCTTCACCGTCGTCTCCGTCCTGGTTACGTTCACGGTGGGGAATGACCCGTTCGCGACCGACCTGTTCCTGACGAACCAGCTCCGCGTGTTCGAGGGCTCGACCAACGCCGGGACGACCACGGTCGACGACCTCAACCGGTTCGGGCTCGTGCGGCCGGCGGTGAACCTTTACAAGGGTATCGTCGGCACCCAGGCCGGGGCCGCGGCGGCGACCGGCACCACGTTCGGCGACGTGGTGTTCACCGGCCCCGGCACCGCGTTCGGGTTCTCGAACCAGCTCAACACCGTGGCCGAGGCCACGGCCCTCGGCAACGCCAACACCGCGAGCCTCGACGCCGCCGACCGCGTGCGGTTCGCGCTGGTGGCCCAGAACGTCGGCAGGGGCGACGCCTTCGACACCCGCATCCGCGACGTGCTCCCGACCGGGTACGTCGTCCCGGCGGCGTTCCCCGGCCACGTCTTCCGCGGGTCCGGCGGCGCCGAGCTGGTGGCCGGAGTGGACTACACGGTGGTGAGCTACAACGCGACGACCGGCGAGTTCGTCATCGAGCTGACCGACAACTACACCGCCGGGAACGTGGGCGGCGCCGCCGAGGACGCCCGCGGCGGCGGCCTGAGCCGCGGCACCCGCACCGACCAGGCGCTCGGCAACGTCGCCATCACCAACGGCTCGAACGCCGTGGTCGTGCTGTTCGACCTGACCATCGCCGGTACGGTGGCGCCGGCCCAGGCGCTGACGAACACCGCGACCGTGCCGGTGTACTCGAACAGCGACAACGGCCCGAACTACACCGACCCGACGGTCATCCCCGGGGCCACCGTGCCGACCGACACGGCGACCGTGACCGTGCCGACGGCGGGGACGAAGTCGATCGTCTCGACGAGCGAGGCGTCCACGTCCGAGGCCGGGACCGGCACGACCGGCAGCCCGCGCGTCGTCGCCGTCGGCGAGGTGGTCCGCTACCGGCTGGCGTTCCAGCTCGCCGAGGGGACGGCGACGAACTTCCAGCTCCGCGACAATCTGCCGACCGGCCTGACGTTCCTGAACGACGGCAGCGCCCGCGTCGCGTTCGTGTCGAACGGCGGCGGCATCAGTTCGACCACGCTCGCCGGCGCCGGGCTGGCCGTGACGGGGGCGAGCGGTGCCGTGGTGCCGACGTTCACGATCCCTCCGGGCGCCATCACCGGCGGCTCGTTCGTCACCGGCACCGACCCGCTGTTCAGCCTCGGCACGCTCACGAACACCGACAGTGACGTTGACGGCGAGTTCGTGGTGGTCGAGTTCAACGCGCTGGTGGACAACTCCGTCGCCGGCAGCAACGACGCCGGCGACAACCGCGACAACATGCACTCCGCGCTGGTGAACGGGACGAGCGTGTTCACCTCCGGGCTGGTGCGGGTGCGGGTGGCCGAGCCGTCGATCACCGACCTGGTGAAGGCCGCCAACCCGACCGTCGGCGACGCCGGCGACACGATCACGTTCACGGTCACGTTCTCGAACCCGAACGCGGCCGACCGCACGACCGCGTTCGACCTCGTGCTCACCGACATCCTCCCGGCCGTCGGGTACGACACCGTGGCGTTCGTGGCCGGGTCGCTTGTCACCACCGGCGCGACCAACGCCGCGGTGGCGGTGGCCGGGAACACCGTCACCTTCACCGCCGACGCGCTGGCGGTCGGCGGCACGGTGTCGTTCCAGTACACGGCCCGGCTGGTGGCGAACGTCGGGCCCGGGTCCTACCGCAACACCGCGAACCTGACGTACACCAGCCTGCCCGGCACGAACGGCACGCCGGTGAACCCGACCGGCGGCGCCACCCCCGGCACCCCCGGCACCGACACCGGCGAGCGGACCGGCAGCGGCACCAACCCGAACGACTACCTCGACAGCGACTTCGAGGACGTGTTCGTGAACGCCCCGGTGGTCAAGTCGATCGTCGGCACCAACCAGGCGTTCACGGCCGGGACCACGGTCGCGGTCGGCGAGCAGGTGCAGTACCAGGTGGTGGTGACGATCCCGGAAGGCACGACGCCGACAGGGGTGCTGCGCGACGTCCTCCCGGCGGGGCTGGCGGTGGTCAGCCTCGACAGCCTGACGGCGGTCGCCGACGTGGGCCTGACGACCGACGCGCCCGGCGGCTTCGCCGGCGTGCTCGCCGCCGCCCGGGCGGCCCTCGCCGCCCCCGGCCAGAGCATCACCTTCAACGTCGGCACCCTGGTCAACGCCGACCGCGACCCCGACGGCGAGACGCTGACGTTCACGTACACGGTGGTGGTGCTGAACACCGCCGGCAACCAGCGCGGCACGGCGCTCACGAACTCGGCCACGACCGCCACCGGCGGCGTCGACCGGAGCACCACGTCGGCCCCGGCGGTGACCGTGGCCGAGCCGACGGTGCGGGTGACGAAGACCGTGACCCCGACGACCGGCGACGCGAGCAACGCCGACGCCGACGCGGTGACCTTCACGCTGGTGATCGACCACGCCCCGGCGAGCAACGCGGACGCCTTCAACATCGCCCTCACGGACGCGATCCCGGCCGGGCTCACCTACGTGGCCGGGTCGCTGACGAACACCGCGGGAGTGGTTCCCGCCACGCTCGGCGCGAGCGCCGGCACCCTCAGCGCCAGCTTCACGAGCCTGGCGCTCGGCCAGTCAAGCACGCTGACGTTCCGCGCCCGGCTCAACGGCACGACGACGCCGGGGCAGGTGGTGACGAACACGGCGGCGCTGACGTACACGAGCCTGCCGGGCGACGTGACCGCGCCGCAGACGCCGTACAACCCGGCGAGCGTGGAGCGGACCGGCGCCGGCGGCGTGAACGACTACGTCGCATCGGACCCCGAGGGGGTGACGGTCAACAGCAACGCCATCGGCGGCGTCATCTACCGCGACCTCGACAACGACGGGCTGTACGAGCCCGGCGCCGGCGAAACGCTGATCACGAGTTCGATCCGCGTCCAGCTCACCGGCACCGACAACCTCGGCTTCGCGGTGAGCACGATCATCACGACGGCGACGGGGAGTTACAACTTCACCGCGCTGCGCCCCGGGACGTACACGCTGACGCAACTGGACCAGCCGGCCGGGCTGCTCGACGGCCGCGACACCCCGGGCACGTCCACACCAGGGGCGCCGTTCGGCGGCACCGGCACGCCGGCGGTGACGCCGCGGGCGCCGCGCGACGCCGACGCCATCACCACCATCACGATCGGGCTGGTCGGGAGCAAGACCGGGACGAACTACAACTTCGGCGAGGTGCTGCCGGCGCAGCTCGGCGACTTCGTGTGGCACGACCTGAACGGCAACGGCCGCCAGGACGGCGGCGAGCCGGGCCTCAACGGCGTGGCCGTGACGCTGACCGGCACCGACGACAGCGGCCAGCCGGTGACGCTGAACACGACGACGGCGACGAACGCGGGCAACCCCGGCTTCTACCAGTTCGCGGGCCTGCGGCCGAGCGACGCGGCCGGCTACGTCGTGACGTTCGGCACGCTGCCGGGCTACGTCCGCACCGTGCGCGACTCGGCGGTCGCCACCGACGCCACCAACAGCGACGGCGACCCCACGTCGGGCGCGACGGCCGGCGTGGTACTTCCGGCCGGCGGGAACAACCCGACGATCGACCAGGGCCTGTACCAGCCGGTGAGCATCGGCGACCGGGTGTACTTCGACCGCGACGGCGACGGCGTGCAGGACGCGGGCGAGCCGGGCATCCCCGGGGCCGCGATCGAGGTGGTGTGGCTCGGGCCGGACGGCGCGTTCGGCGGCGGCGACGACCTGACGTTCAACGCCACGACCGGCGTGGACGGCGGCTGGCTGGTGATCAACCTGCCGCCGGGCAACTTCCGCGTCACGGCGACGCCGCCCGCGGGCCTGGGGTGGGCGCTCACCGACAGCCTCGACAACGCCGCCCTCTCCGCGACGAATCCGGTCACCGTCCCGATCACCTCGGGCGTCTCCCGCACCGACGTGGACTTCGGGTACCGCAGCACCGGGTCGATCGGCAACCGCCTGTACCTCGACGCGGACGGCGACGGGGTGCAGGACGCCAACGGCCTCGAACCCGGCCTGCCGGGCGTCACCGGCACCCTACGCTACGACGCCAACGCGGACGGCGACTTCACCGACCCCGACGACGGCCTGTTCACCACGGTGACGGACGCCGCCGGGCTGTACACGTTCGGGTTCCTGCCCCCGGGCGGGTACCAGGTGAGCGTCGCCGGCGCCGCGGGCCTGCCGGCGAACGTGGTGCTGACGGACAGCCTCGATAACGGGGCGCTCGGCGCGACCGCGACGGTGACGAAGACGCTGGCGCTCGGCGAGAACGAGGTGACGTACGACTTCGGGTTCCAGGGGAACGCCAGCCTCGGCGACCTGGTGTACTACGACGCCGACGGCGACGGGGTACAGGACGCAAACGAGCCGGGGATCGCGGGCGCGGCGGTATCGGCGACCTGGGTCGGGCCGAACGGCGCGGTCGGCGGCGGCGACGACGTGACGTTCACGACCACGACGGACGCGCTGGGCAACTACCTGTTCCCGGGCCTGCCGGCGATCTCGCTGGTCGGCGCGAACCCCAACTACCGGGTGACCGTGGTTGCCCCCGCGGCGTTTCCGATCTTCACCGACTCGCTCGACGACGCGGCGCTGAATGCGGTGCGGCCGGTGGACGTGCAGGTGTCGCCGACGGACGGGTCGCCGCTGAACGACCGCCGCGACGTGGACTTCGGGTTCCGCGGGACGGCGAGCCTGGGCGACACCGTGTTCCTCGACTCCAACGGGAACGGCCGGCAGGACGGCGGGGCGGAGGTGGGCATCCCGGGCGTGGGGGTGTCGCTGTTCTTCGACCGCAACGCCGACGGCGACTTCGCGGATGCGGGCGAGGACGTGGCGCTGGCGACCGCCACGACCGGCGCCGGGGGCTTGTACTCGTTCACGAGCCTGGCCGCGGGCAACTACCAGGTGGTGTTCGGCACCACCGCCGGCGGCGTCACCTACACGCGCACCGTGCAGGACTCGGCGGTCGCCACCGACGCCACCGACAGCGACGCCGACCCGGTGACGGGTCGGACCGGCACCTACGCTCTCGCCAACGGCGACAACAACATCACGGCGGACGCCGGGCTGTACGTCCCGGTGAGCCTCGGCGACCGCGTGTACTACGACCTCAACGGCGACGGCGTCCAGCAGGGCACCGAGCTCGGCATTCCCGGCGTCGGCATCCAGGTCGTGTGGCACGGCCCGGACGGCGTGTTCGGCGGCGGCGACGACCAGACCGGTAATACCACGACCGGCGCCAACGGCATCTGGTCCGTCGGCAACCTGCCGCCCGGCAGCTACACCGTGACCGCCACGCCGCCCGCGGGCGCCGGCTTCGACCAGCTCACCGACTCGCTCGACAACGGCGTCCTCGGCGCGACCAACCCCGTGGTTGTGTCCACCACCTCCGGCGTGGACCGCGCCGACATCGACTTCGGCTACCGCGGCGTCGGCACCGTCGGCGACCGCGTGTTCCTCGACATCAACGCCAACGGCACGTTCGACGCCGGCGAAGGGCTGGACGGCGTCACCGTCACCCTGAGCGGCGACCTGAACAACGACGGCACCCCGGACACGCTCACCACCACCACCGCGGCCGACGGCTTCTACCAGTTCCCGTTCCTGCGCGTCACCGCGGCCGGGGTGCCGTACACGGTCACGATCAGTACCGCCACCCTGCCGCAGACCGGCGCCGGCGCGCCGATCACGAACACCGTCGATCCCGATACCGCCGGCACCGGTGACAACACGTCGTCACTCACGCTGACCGCGGGTGCGCCGAGCAACCAGCTGCAGGACTTCGGCTACCGCGGCCCCGGCCGCATCGGCGATACCGTGTTCCTCGACGCCAACGGCAACGGCCTCCCGGACGCCGGCGAGGGGATCACCGGCGTCGTGGTGCGGCTCCGCGGCGACGTGGACGGCGACGGCACCGCCGAGGACTTTTTCGCCACCACCACCGCGGCCGGCGTCTACGACTTCTCGAACCTCCCGGTCCGCGATCGCACCGGAACGCTCGTCGCCTGGATGGTCACGGTCGATCCGGCCGGCACCACCCTGCCGGCGGGCGTGGCCAACACCACCGACCCCGACGGCGGCAACGACGGCACCGCGGCGCTGACGCTCGACCCGGCGAACCCGGTAAACCTCGCGCAGGACTTCGGCTACCGCGGCCCCGGTAGTATCGGCGACCGCGTGTTCCTCGACGTGAACGCCAGCGGCAGCTTCGACCCCGGCGAGGGGCTCACCGCGGTCACCGTCACGCTCACCGCCGACCTCAACGGCGACGGCGTGACCGAGACGCTGACCACCACCACCGACGCCGACGGGTTTTACCAGCTCAGCGGCCTCCCGGTGTTCCAGAACAACGGCACCGCGGCCGTGCCCTACGTCGTGACGGTGGTGGCGAGCACGGTCCCGGCCGGGCTCACGAACACCGTCGATCCCGACACCGCGAGCCCCGGCGACAACACGTCGTCACTCACGCTGAGCGCCGGGGCCCCGAGCAACCAGGCGCAGGACTTCGGCTACCGCGGCACCGGCGCCCTCGGCGACCGCGTGTGGATCGACAGCGACGGCGATTCCCTCCAGGGCGCGGTCGCCCTCGAACCGGGTCTCCCGGGCGTCGGGTTGACGCTGACGTGGTCCGGCGCCGACGACACGTTCGGCACCGCCGACGACGTGACCGGCGCGACCACGACCGACGCCGCGGGGAATTACTCCTTCAACGGCCTGCCGCTGGACCTCGGCCGGTTCCGCGTCGTCGTCACGCCGGCGACGCTGCCGGGGAACGCCACGCAGACGTTCGACCTCGACGGCCTCGCCACCCCCAACGACGCCGGCACCGCGGCGCCGATCACGCTAACGACTGCGGCCCCGAGCCGCACCGACGTGGACTTCGGTTACGTCGGCAGCGCGTCGCTGGGCGACCGCGTGTACGTCGACCAGAACCGCGACGGCGTGCAGCAGGCGAGCGAGTCCGGCATCCCCGGCGCCGCCGTCACGCTGACGTGGGTCGGGCCGGACGGCGACATCAACACGCCCGCCGACAACGTCACGTTCACGACCACCACCGGCGCCAACGGCCTGTACCTGTTCCCCGGCCTCATGGTGAACGGCCTCGCGGACGACTACCGCGTGCAGGTCACGCTGCCGGTGCCGGGCTTCACCCTCACCGACTCGCTGGACGACGGCACGCTCGCGGCCACGAACCCGGTGGACGTGGTCGTGTCCGGCGCCGTCGGCGACCCGCGGACGAACCGGCGCGACGTGGACTTCGGGTTCGCCGGCGCCGGCTCGCTCGCCGGCACCGTGTTCCGCGACGACAGCAACGAGGGCACCCAGGACGCGGGCGAGCCCGGCATCGGCGGCGTGGTCGTCACGCTCACCGGCACCGACGTGTTCGGCAACCCGGTCCTCGACCCGGCCACGGGTCAGCCGTACACGACGACGACGGACGCGAACGGGAACTACTCGTTCACCGGCCTGCCGCCCGGCACCTACACCATCACCGAGACGCAGCCGACGGCCTACGGCGACGGAATCGACCGCGAGGGGAGCCTCGCCGGTACCGCCGGCAACGACGTGATCTCGGGCATCGTCGTCGGCCCGAATCAGGCCGGCGTCGGCTACACGTTCGGCGAACTGCCCACGTTCGTCAGCGGCACCGTGTTCCGCGACGACAACCGCGACGGCGCCCCGCAGGCCGGCGAGCCCGGCATCCCGAACGTCCGCGTCGAGCTGCGCGACCCGGTGACGAACAACCTGATTGCGTTCACCACCACGGACGCGACCGGCGGCTACATCTTCGACCGCCTCCCGGCCGGCAACTATCGCATCGTCGAGATTCAGCCCACGGGCTACGCCGACGGCCCGGTCGGCCCCGCGACGGTGCGCGACGTGTTCGTTCCTACCACCGGCCTGACGGGGCAGAACTTCGCCGAGGTGCTCGGGAGCCTGAGCGGCCGGGTGTACATCGACACCGACATGGACGGCACCCGCGACCCCGGCGAGCCCGGCATCCCGGGCGTGACGGTCACCGTGGCCGGCACCGACGTGAACGGCATCCCGGTCAACGTGACCGTGACGACGGACGCCGACGGCCGCTACACGGTGCTGAACCTGTTCCCGGCGGGCGAGGCCGGGTACACGGTCACCGAGGGGCCGACGCCGCTGTACGCCGACCGCGCCGCGAACGTGGGCACCGGCTTCGACACGCCCGGGACCGCGGCGACGCCGAACCAGATCACCGGCGTGAACCTCACCCCGGGACAGAGCGGCGTCGATTACGACTTCGGCGAGGTCACCGGCAGCCTGAGCGGGTTCGTGTACGCCGACTTCGACATGAACGGCGTCCGCACCCTCACCGGCCCGCGCGCCGAGACCGGGGCGCACGTCCCCGGCACGAACACGCCGGGCGGCATCGCGGGGGTCACGATCACACTCACCGGCACCGACGGCGCCGGGACCGCGGTGAGCCGCACGACCACCACGGCCGCGGACGGCAGCTACATCTTCACCGGGCTCGCGGCCGGGACGTACACGCTGACCGAGACGCAGCCGCCGCTGCCGAGCACGCTCACGAACGGCTTCTACGACGGGGCCGAGACGCAGGGGAGCGCCGGCGGCACGGTCGTGACGCCGAGCCCGACGTTCACCGCGGACCCGAACAAGAACCGCATCGTGCTCATCTCGCTGCCGGCGGGGGCGGACGGCACGGACTACAACTTCGGCGAACTGCCGCCGGCCGACCCGTTCGGGTTCGTGTACGTGGACGCCAACCGCAACGGCGTCCGCGACCCGGGCGAGCGCGGCATCCCGAACGTGCCGGTGAGCATCAGCGGCACCGCGTTCGCCGGCACCGCGTTCGCCCGGCCGCTCACCGCCGCCGACGTGTCCGGCGGGCTGACACAGCTGACCGACGCGAACGGCCGCTACGAGTTCGTGCCGATCCCGGCCGGGCTGTACACGCTCACCGAGGACCGCCAGCCGGCCGGGTACGCCGACGGCCGGGAGCAGGACGGCGACTCCAACGGCCCGCCGGCGACGGTCGGCAACGAGGTCATCTCGAACATCGCGCTGGCCCCGTTCCCGATCCGCGGGCCGTTCAACTTCGGCGAGGTGGCGCTGCCGGTGGTGCCGGGCACGCTGCCCCCGATCGACTTCTTCCCCACCGCCCCCGACGACATCAGCAAGCGGCAGTTCCTCACCACCACGCCGGACGTGCCGACGCCGCCCGCCGCTGCTACGGCGCCGAACTTCGCCGCGTTCAACCCCGGCGCCCGGCCGGCGGCGCTCGCGGCTGTTGCGGAAGGGGAAGGCGGCACGGGGTTGGTCCGCGTGTTCGACTTCGCCGGCGGCGCGGAGCGGTTCCGGTTCCGCTCGTACGGCGACTTCGCCGGCGGCGCCCGCGTCGCCACCGCGGACGTGACGGCCGACGGCATCCCGGACGTGGTCGTCGTGCCCGGCGCCGGCGGCGGGCCGGTGGTCAAGGTGTTCGACGGCAACAGCGGCGCCGAGGTGCGGAGCTTCCTAGCGTTCGAGGAGTCGTTCCGCGGCGGGCTCCGCGTCGCGGCCGCGGACCTCAACGGCGACTTCGTGGCCGACATCATCGTCACCCCGGACACCGGCGGCGGCCCGATCGTGCGGGCGTTCGACGGCCGCACCGGGGCGGTGATCGCCAACTTCTTCGCGCTCGACCCGACGTTCCGCGGCGGCCTCCGCGTCGCCACCGGCGACGTGAACCGCGACGGCACCGCCGACGTGGTGGTGACCGCCGGCGAGGGCGGCGGCCCGCGCGTCGCCGTGTACGACGGCCGCACGGTCGGCATGGCCGAGCCGGCGCGGCTGGCGAACGATTTCTTCGGGTTCGCGCCCGAGCTGCGGAGCGGGTTCTGGGTGTCGTCCGCGGACGTGGACGGCGACGGCTTCGCCGACGTGGTGATGGGCGCCGGGGCCGGTGGGGCGCCGCGGGTGGTGGTGTACAGCGGCCGGCTGCTCGCGGCCGGCGACGGGCCGCGCGAGGTCGCGTCGTTCTTCGCCGGCGAGCCGGCCGACCGTGGCGGCGCCCGCATCGTGGCGACCGACCTCGAAGGCGACGGCCGAGCGGAGGTGCTGGCGGGAGCGGGCGTTGGGGCGTGGCCGCTGGTCGGAATCTACGACCCGCTGACGGGTCTGCGGCGCGACGTGTTCTACGCCACGTCGGCGCCGTTCCGCGGAGGGGTAGAGGTGGGGTGAGTTGTGTTGCCGCTTGCGGCTTCGCGATGCCCGGCGCGAAGCCGCAGGCGGTAGCTCAGGCTCCCGCCGGGGGTCGAGCACCTTCGCGGTGAGCCCCGCCTGGCTGAACGGATTCTGCAGGTACACCACCGCCGACTCTGCCACGCCGCGCCGCAACACCGCTTCGGGCGTGTACCCCGAAAGGCACCGCACCCTCACCCGCGGCCGCAACCCCGCCACTCGTGCCGCCCGCTCAGCCCCTGTATTATCACGTCGGTCACCAGAGCGTCGATCGACCGATCGTGTCTCAGTTTGGGGATCGCTCGCGCAACTCCACCGCCGCGGCGGTGTACGCCCCCGTATTCACCTGGTCGGTCTCCGCCCGGTCGAGGTGGTCCAGGGCCAGCAGCCTGGCGAGCAGCACTTCCGGTTCGGTCGTCATCCCTTTCGCTCGCGACTCTGGCAGCCGCCCGCTCGGCCCCGCCGCCACCCGCCTGTCGTCTGTCGGCGTGATGAACGAGTCGACCTCAGCAAGCGGCTGTTCAATCCGCACCAGCACACCTCATGTCGAGGGGCGCGGGCCTATCGGGTGCGGTGGCGTGCGAACGTCGACCCACTGCCGCGGCGGCGACGCAGGTCGGGATAACCACCACACCGACACGGCAGCTACCGGGTCGACTCGATACGGCCGGCGGGACCGCGAGGTCGGGTTGCCCGGCAGCGGTGTCAGTGGCCGGTCCGGCCTCACATCCGAGCGGTTGTGCCCGCGCTACCAGCCACCTCGCTGCTCGACGACCGGCCACCGCGGCATGTTGCCGCCGTGATACGCGGGGATTGCCCGGTCCCCGGCGTACGGACGCCGCCCTATGGCGGTTGTGTGGGACGCTGGGTCAACCCACCAGCCCAGCCCGCCGCAGCACGAACCCGACGTCCTCGACCGGGTGGCTTGGGCGCGGGTGCGTCGGCTGTGGCCGCAGCCCCCGGAGCCGGGCGAGAGTCGCGAGCGCCCGGTCGAGCTCCCGCGACAGGTGCGCCTCGGCCCGGTCCGTCCGCTCCCCGAGCCCGCCGGCGGCCAGCAGCGCGTCGGTCGCCGCCCGGCCCCGCGCCGCCCGGAGTTCGGCCACGAGCGACGCCTCCGTCGCCTCCAGGCCGCGGCCCCTCCCGCCGCGGGCCTCGGTGCCGGCCAGGACCGCGGCCCGCACGTCGGCCAGGAACACCGTCGGGTCGCGGCCGTCGCACCCGCCGGCCCGGCCGACCACCCGGCGCAGCAGGTCCGCCGTCCACTCGGCCGCGATGGGCGTTGCCACCTCGACCCCCAGCCCGGCGAGCACGCCGACCCACGGGTCCGGCTTCCGCTGGATCCGCCAGCCGAGCAACTCGCCCGCCACCTGGGTCGCCGTCACCACCGCCCCGAGGGTGAGCTCGACGTCCGCCCCGGCCAGGGCGGCCGCCACGGCCCGGTCGGCGGCGGCCGCCGCCCGCTGCCCCGCGAGTGCGGCGCGGGCGTGGGCCAGGCGGACGGCCGGCGGGGCGGCCGGGCTGACCGGGATGAAGTGATCAACCCCCTCGCCGGTGATCGTGTCCGGGTCGGGGGGCAGCGCCGCCGGGGCGGGGCCGGTCGCCAGGGCCGCGAGCCGCCGCTGGCGGTACAGCACCCACGCCACCCGCTCGGCCGTCGCCGCCTCGGCCGCCCCCTCGGGCCGGAGGGACCGGGCCACGGCCGCCCGGAAGTCGTCCCAGTCCGCGGCCGTCTCGCCGAGGGCGGGGAGCAGGGCGGCGGCGGCGTACAGGCCGTGGCGGACGGCGTTGCGGGCGGACGCGGCCTTGCCGGCGGGGGTGCGGGGGCCGGTCGACCGGCGGGCGTTGGCGCGGTTGGCGGCGAGGCGGGCGGGGGACACCATGGCGGGCTCCTGGAGTGATGGCGAGTGTATCACGGCCGGTCGGACGGCCGCACCTGCACTCGGTTGGTGACCGCGTGGACTTCGCGAAACGAACCCACCTCCGAACACCGCGAGCGGCACCGACGCGGCGGGGGTGGTTACGGTCAGCAGAACGGCGTCGATCTGCCCGGGATCTGGCGTTTCCGACGGAAGACGGGGCGGGACTCGACGCATGTCTGGAGAACGCAACAGTCCGCGGCGTGTACGAGGTGCGGGCGGAGTCGGCGAAACGAACCCAACGAGTCGGCTCCCCCTGCGGCCGTGTCACGCTGGCCTCGTCCGGCCGGCTCCCGGCCTCCGGCGCTGAGGGCCGGAAGAACGGCCTCCTCGCGGCCGGCAGTCGGCCCGGACAAACGGGTTTGCCGCCTCCACCGCCGAGCTACGGTCACGACCAATGCATCTTGACTCCAGCGCGGGCCCGAACCACCCCCACGGCGTCACTTTGTCCGGTTAACCCCGGACGGAGGACCCGGAGGTGCCACCGTAGCGGAAGCGTTCGGCGCCCGGGTCTCGGTCTCACTCCCCAGAAGGCCCCGGGTCGTCACCGGCCGTCGGATTCGACCCGCTCCCGGGCGCCCGGAGCTCGCGGTCCAGCACCGGGCCGAGGTCCTCGGGGTGGAGCGCGTGGTTGAACGCCAGGACGGCCAGGTGTACGTCCAGCGCGTGAACGGCCGGCGGCCCGTCCGGGCCTACCAGCCCCCGCCCCACGACGGCCAGACACCGGCCGGCCCGGTGAGCGTGCCGGACCCGGCCGACGTCGCCGTACGGCCCGTTCTGCTCGTACACCGCCACCCCGTCGGCCGCGTCCCCGATCAGCCGGTCGCAGGCGTCGCAGAGCACCACCGCCGTCGGACCCCTCTCGTGCGGTACCGTCCTGATCGCCATCCTGGTTCCTCCCCGGGTGACCCCAACGAGTGTGCCCCATCCCCGCCCGAGTCCGCCAGCCGGCCGTGAAATTTCCGCGTCGCGACGGCGGGTGGTCCCGTGCAGCAACGAACTGCGGCCGCCGGCGCTGGTGCGGCGGCGGGGGCGGCCCAGGGCGTCAGAGGGCGAAGAGCGGGTCGGCCGCCCACCGGGCGAGCGAGTCGGCACGGCCGTCCTTGTTCCAGCAGCCGGGGTGTTCGGTGTTGATCACGACCCGGGGGCGGAGGGCGGGAAACGCCTCGCGGACGACCGCGCCCATCACGTCGTGGGTCAGCTCGGCGACCTCCTGTAGTAGATCCAGCCGCGCCTCGAACACGAAGGCGTCGTGGAGGGGTAGGATCAGCCGCGCGTCGTACGGGCGGTAGAGGCGGTCGAGCCGGTTGCCGGCCTCCTTGAAGAGCGTCGCGGCGGCCGCCTGGACCGGGAAGTTGACGAACCAGTTCCGCTCCCACCGGGACGGCGGGCCGGCCGCCGGCCGGTAACGCCGGAGCCCGGATCCGGAGACGGCACCGCCGCGACTCGCCCCCTGCGCCCGTGCCGCGGCAAGGCCGGCGTGGAGGGCCGGATAGGCGGCCGCGAATGCCGCCGCGAAGGCGGTGGCGTTCGGCCCGAGCCGAGCCTCGAGCCCCTCCCGCCCGAGGCCGTAGATCAGCCCCAGGACGGCCACCTTCGCCCGCTCGCGCAGGTCGGGGTACGCCGCCCGGAAGTTTGTCGGTGTCAGGTTAGCGGCATCGGGCGGCAAGTCAGCGGCAAACACGATCTGGGCGGCGGCGGCGTACACATCGCCGGCGTTGAACGCCGCGATCAGTCGGTCGTCGCCGAACACGGCCGCGGTCACCCCGACCTCGATCTGGGCCCAGTCGGCTTCGCCGATCCCGTTCCCCGGGTCCGGCACGACCAGCGGTCGGAAAATGCGGCCGATGCCGGGGAGGTTGGGGGAGTCGCACGTCAGCCGCCCGGTGTGGGCGCCGAGGACGTGGTACCGCGGGTGCACGCGGCCGTCGGGGCCGGTGAACTCGCCGGTCAGGACGCGGTTCGCCCGGAGCGTTTGGATCCGTCGAAGACACCGGATAAGCGGTACTGCCTCGGGGCGGTCGGCGGCGCCGTCCAGCCGGTCGCCGCCGAAGTCGAACCCGTCGCCGCGGCGGAAGTGGTCGAGCAGTTCCGCGGCGGCGAAGTAGGCCCGTAGGTCCTCGTCGCCGACCCCACGGAGTCCGAGGGTCGCGAGTCGGTCGAGCAGGTCACGACTGTGCGTCGCGGCGGTCGCGGCGACGGACGTGGACCGGACGGGATCGACCCGGGCCCCGTGCCAGGACATCCGCGCCGTGGTCACGACCCACGGCATTTCGACCCGGACGAGGTGGTCGAGGACGCCGCGGGTCGCGGCCTCGGAGACCTGGCCGAGGTAGACGCCGGCGGCGGTCGCGGCGACGTCGGCCGGGCCCGCGGCGGCGATCGGCACGCCGTACCTGGCGGCCAGGGCGTGCAGCCCGGTCGCGGCCGCCCGCTCGGCGGTCAGGTCCCCCCGGGCGGCGATGGCAGCGGCGGTGTCGGCGGCCGGACTGTATCGCGGGTGGTGGACGCCGAGGAGGAACGCGGCCGCCGCCACTCGCACGTCCCAGACGCACTGCGGGTCCGGGATCTCGAGCTGCCACAGGATGTGCAGCACGTCCTCCAGGCCGTGGCCGACGACAGTGACCCCGGGGCGGAGTACGCCCGAGAGGTGGGGGGCGACGGCCGGGTCGCCGAGGTCGACGTCGTAGCGGTGGAGGAGGACCCCGCCGCCGTCGGGGACGCCGACCGCGAGGCCGACGCGTGTCGTTGCGGCCGCACTCGCGCCTGGAGTAGAATTCGGTTGTTGGGTCACGGCGATGCCGACCACGCTCACGTCGCGGCCGCGGGCGAACGCCGCCATCCCGGCCGCCGGCTGCGGGGTCGAGACGCGGGTGACGTCGTCTGCCCGGCCGGCGGCGGCGGGCGTCACGCTCAGCCGCACGGGGGAAGGGCCGACGGCGGCCGCGACCAGGTCGACCCACCCCGGGGCCAGTTGGAGGCCGGGGGAGGGGGGCTCAGCGGGCCTTTTAATAGTATTAAGATGCACTTTGAGCCCCCCCCTTCGCCGCCTTCAGGAGGCGTTTGACCGTCGCCAGGCTGACTCCCAGGGCCGCCCCGATCTCCCGCCTCGTCGTCCCTCCCGCCCGCAGCCGCGCCGCCTCCGCCGCCTGGTCGACCCGTGCTGCCAGCCGCCTTTCCGCCGGGGTCGGCAAGCCGAAGTGGGCGCGGAGCTCGGCCGGCGAGCGGAACTCGAGGTCGTATGGCGCGCCCGGCAATGCTCCGACCTGGAACGTCACGACCTCCCGGGGGCGGGTGAACGGGCGGACCCGGCCGACGGCCTGGACGACCACGTCCGCCTCCTTCTGCTCCAGCGCCCAGGCCGCCAGCTGCGGCACGATGGTGTTGGCGACGGCCGGGTCCTCGACGACGGCCGCGCGGCGCGGCGGGTTGGTGCCGAAGGTGAGCCGGACGGCGACCCGCCGGCCCGCCGGCTCGAAGTCGTTGACCAGACACTCGACGGCGGCCGGGGCGGCGTAGTACCCGGTCAGGCAGTAGACCGCGTCGTGCAACTCGAACCGGTTGATGCCGCTCACGCCGTAGGTGATGAGGGGGATCACCCGGGGGTCGGTCAGGTCGTACCGCTCCCACCCCTTCGTCACCACCCGAACGGTACCGCCGACGAGGGCCTTGACCCGCCGCTGCATCGCCGACTGACAGTGCTCCCGGAACTGCTTCTTGCAGACAAGGAGCGTCGTCTTCCGATTGGTGATGTTGCGGGCGACCAGTCGGGCGAACACGTCGAGGATGCGGCCCGCGTTGGCCGGGAAGTACTTGGCCGTGCCGGCGGCGTTGGCCAGGTTTACCCAGCGGGTGCCGGGGTGGGCGAACCGGTAGTCGGCGAACGGCGCGGCGATCGCCCCGCGGCGGTGGTCGGGGTCGAGGCGGAACCGGACCAGGCCGGGGGCGGCCGAGCCCGAGAAGACGATCGACCGGTCGCCGAGGACTGGCGGAAGTGCGAACCGCACCCCGCCGTCGGGGAGGCGGTCGCGGGTCGAGGGGTCGGACCGGCCGAACTGCGCGACGTCGTAGGCCACGAACCGAAAGGCGGGCCGGTGGGCCGCGCGGCCGGCGGCGGCGACGTCCGCGGCCCACCCGGCGCTGAAGCCCGGGAACTGCCACGGGTCGTAGAGGTCGTCGCCCGCGGCGAGGAGGGTGCGGCACGCCTCCGCCCACGCCGCCCCGGTCGCACACCCGGTCGCGGCGGCGGCGTCCGCGAACCGGTGGAGGTCGGGGCCGGCGACGTGGCGGCGGAACGGCCGGAGGAGGAGGTCCGACTCGTCGACGAGGGTGACGACGTCCGCCGCGCCGGTCGCGGCTTGGACGCGGCGGACGAAGTGGGGGTCGGTCGCCAGGTGCTGCTGGGCGGCGAGAACCAGCCGGCTCCCGGAAAGGCCCTTCCAGCGCGACAGCCAGTCGCAGGTGGACTGGTGCGGGCAGCGGCCACACAAATCCCGGCGTGCCAGCGCCGCGCAGCCGAGTTGCTCGAGTTCGGCCCACTCGGCGTCGAGCGGGCCGCACCGCTTCCGCGGCCGGCGGTCGAGGTTGACCGGGGCGAGGCCGAGAGCGCGGAGCCGCCCCCGGGTCTCGACGAGGATGTCGGTGCGCGGGGCGGTGACAAGGACGAGAGTGTCGGGCTCGGTCGCCGCCAACTCGGCCGCGACCGCGTCCAACGCGTGGCTCTTGCCGACGCCGACCGGCAGGCCGACGAGCAGGGGGCCGTTCGCGGCGGCGAGGTGCCGGAGGATGGAGGGACCATCGAGGCCCCGGCGGAACTCCGCCAGGGCTTCGTCCCCGGCCACCACGGTGGTGACGGGGGTGCCGGTCACGACTCGATGCCGCGCATCAGGGCCTCGGCGGCCAGCCCGGGGATGCTCAGGAGCTCGGCCCGCGGGCGCGCGGGGTAGACGTCGGCGAGCCGCACCGCGCCCGACGTCAGGTTGGCCAAGAACTGCGCGATCACGGGGGCCCCGTCTGCCCCGCCGGGCGTGAGGGGAAAGGCGGCCACCTCGAAGCTGAAGTCCGGGAGCCGGCGGATCTCAACGACCAGCTTCTCGCCGGCCATCACGCGGTCGAGGATCGGCACCAGCTTCGGCCCCAGGGCGCCCGGGCGGACGTTGTCGCCGATCGCCAGGACGCGGACGGCCCCGTCGGCGGGGACGTACACCGGCAGCAGGGTAACGTCCTCGGCCTTCTTCCCGAGGGCGCAGAGCAGGCAGCCCCCGCCCTCGCAGCGGACGTATCCGCCGTTACCGGTCGCTGAGCGGATGAAGTGGCGGCTGGTGAGTGCCGCCGAGTCGGTGAACGGGACGATGAGGGTGGCGTCCTCCCCGAGGCGGACGGTGGAGAGGGACTGCGGGGGGAGGGGCGGGGCGGCCCACCGCCCCCGGGCCGAGATCAGGCCGGCCGGGGGCCGCGGCGCCGCCGGGGCGGGGGTGGCGGTCGGGTCGGTCTCGGTGGTCGTGTCGGTCATCGTCTGGGCCTCGTAGGTGACGGGGGTGTCAATCGGGTCGGTCACGGTCGGGTACTCGCTGCTGGCTAGTGGTTGGGTCAGGAGGTAGGCGCCCCAACCGACTCGCTCCTGGCCGGTCGTCGGGGGCTTACGGTCAGACGATTCAATCACCGCCCGGCTCCCGGAGGCGGGCATCGGCGGCCTGGATCGCGCGGGTCCGCTGGGCGTCGAGTGCGGCCCGGGAGAGGGATCGGGGGTGGCCAACACCCCTTCGGCGTCGATCGCGTTTTCGTTTCGGAGAACAACCGTCGGCTGCTGTCCACCCGCAGCGCCACCATCATCCTGGCTGCGGGCTCTCCGCCTCCGCCGACCGAAACTCAGTGCGGAGCCGCCGGCGGCCCGAGTTCGGGGATCGGCGCCCGACGCGCCCGCGATCCAAGGGAGTCGCCGACCAGTTGCCGCACTCGGGCCTTGGCCGCCTCCACCCGGGCACCCCTTTGACTCGCTGTCTCCGAGGGCCTGCTGAGAGCGCCGGCCTGGTTGCCGAGGAGTTTCAGCAGTTCCACGCCGAGGATGCGGTATGGTGCCCGCGCCGAGCCCCGCGGTAGAGCCGACAACCGCTTGCCGCGGACCCAGCGGATCGCGGTCGACTCGGACACCCCCATCAGACCGGCCAGGTCCGCGGTCGAGTAGATCACCCCCGGCTTCACCTCCAGCCAATCGATCAGCGGCAGGCGAGGCCTGTCCGCCCGAGCACACATGTCCGACCTCCTCGGGACCACAGTGACGGCCTTGATCCTCTCGGATCCTAACTAGTTTCTGCTGTCGTAATTTTCCTAGGACCCCACCCGGCGAGCGGCTAGTGTCCTGAGTTGCGAATTCGTTAACTCGACCTTGCGCCTCATCGGGCAGGTCGGTAGGGTTGCGGTCGGAGGTGCCCGATGCCCCGACTCCAGCCCCTGACCGTGACCGACGAGCGGGCCAAACTCGACGCCTGGGTCCGCCGGCCGAAGACCGCCCAGCGGCTCGCCCTCCGGTCCCGCATTGTCCTGGCCGCCGCCGCCGGGCAGTCCAACACGGCCATCGCGGCCGCCCTCCGGGTCACCCTCCCGACCGTCGGGAAGTGGCGGCAGCGGTTCCTCGACCGCCGACTCGACGGGCTGAACGACGGCCCCCGGCCGGGGCCGCCGCGGACCATCACCGACGCCCACGTCGAGGACGTGGTCACCCGGACGCTCGAGTCCAAGCCGGCCAACGCCACCCACTGGAGCACCCGGGGGATGGCCAAGGCCACCGGCCTGTCCCAGACGGCGGTCAGCCGCATCCGGCGGGTGTTAGGCCTCCAGCCCCACCGGCACGAGGCGTTCAAGTTCTCTCGACCGACCCGTCCTTCGTGGAGAAGGTCCGGGACGTGGTCGGGCTGTACTTCGACCCGCCGGACCGGGCCGTCGTCCTGAGCGTGGACGAGACGAGCCAGGTCCAGGCCCTCGACCGGACCCAGACGGTCCTCCCGATGACCCTCGGGCAGGCCGAGCGTGGCACCCGCGACTTCGTGCGGCACGGCACCACGTCGCCCTTCGCCGCCCTGGACGTGGCGACCGGGAAGGTGATCGGCAAGTGCCACCGCCGGCACCGGCACCGGCGGTTCGTGACGTTCCTCGCCGACATCGACGCCGCCGACCCGGCGGAGGACGGGGTGACGACCCACCTGGCGCTGGACAACTACGCCACCCACAAGACCCCGGCGGTGAAGCGGTGGCTGGCGAAGCCCCCGCGGTTCGTCGTCCACTTCACTCCGACCCGCGGGTCGTGGCTCAACCAGGTCGAGCGGTTTTTCGCCGCGATCACCGAGAAGCGGATTCGTCGCGAGGTGTTCGAGACGGTCGAGGCACTGGAACAGGCGATCGAGGCGTACCTGGTCGAGCACAACGCGAACCCGAGCCCTTCCAGAGGACCGCGACCGCCGGCCTCATCCTCTGTCAGGTCGAGGACGTTTGCACACGAACCACCAACTCAGGACGCTAGACAAAAATGTTTCACGACCCGAAAAATCCGGCTCGCTGCTCGTGCTGCCAAAGGCGTGCGATATGATTTCGCTTGGGAAGAATTCTCCCGGTGGGACCGAAACGATGCCGACAGACGGAAACACCGGTAAGCCCGCGCGCAGTTCGCCATCCACGCCGAGTACGGCAAAACACCGGACCGTGAAGGTGGCAAAGGAACTGGTGGCCATCGCCCGCAAGACGGCAGTGCTGCGGGGCCAGACCATCGAGGATTATGTCCTGCCGATCCTGGAGGAGTGCGCCGGCCAGGCGGCTGCGGACATCGGAGCCGACGGGCCACTGGTCCTGCGAGAGCGGGCGGACAAACTGAGCCATCTCACTTACAAGAAGAACCTCGGCACCCTGAACTTGGTCGGGCAGGCCCCAACCCGCCTCGCAAGTCTGGCCGGCCAATGCCTGACCAGCGTCGCCAAACTGATCGACCCATATTTTCGTAAGATTATTGAAGCGAATTACTCTGCTGCTCTCCATCGAGAATTCAGTAACGTCTGGCCAGTCTTAAGCCACAGGTTCACCCTCCCTCTCTTTAGCGTTTCCGGTGACTCGAAGACCTTGCTCTGTGAGGCGGGTCGGTTTGACTTCCTTGACATATTCGATCCCAACGCCGCCATGCTCCGCGTACCGGGCGAACCCTCGGACGGGATTCGCTTAATGCCCGGGGACAGCGTGTGTATCCGCCGCGGCGTCCCCCCTTCGGCGGGGGACACAGTGGTCGTAGTAGTCGGCGGAAAGGTGGTTTTGAAAGACGTGCGTAATTCTGTCGGTGGGTTATTGCTCCACCCGCGGACGGGCCGGTCGCGGCCAGTGCGGGTCGAGGCCGAGCCGGGGCTTGTCGGGGTGCTTGCCTTCGTCCTCAGGGCTTCCCAGCCGACTGGCTGAAGCCGGCCCCGCTCGGCTGGTATTCGGTTGTGAGTGCGGCACCCGAAGTATCGTCAGCCCGGCCCGCCCCCTTAACGGGCGTTCGCAAGGTCGGGCGCGAGATCCTCCGGCACACCCGCGGACCCGCCCCGAGCCTTCGCCACCTCGGCCGCAGTCTTGACCGCCGCGCCCGCGTAATGCTCCGCCATGCTCTTCGTGTGGTGGCCGAGCAGCGCCTGCACGGCGTCGAGGCCGAACACCTCCTGAATCTCCGCCGCGGCCAGATGGCGGAGCTGATACGGGAACCACGCCGGCACCCCGGCCTTCTCGCACGCGCGAGTGATCGCAGCCCGGTAGCTGTTGTCGGTGTACCGGTCCTTCGGTGAGCGGCGCGGCGCCGCCACCTTCGGCACCTTCCGGTTCCCGCCCGACCCGCCGCCCCGCGCCAGGCGCGCGGCCTGCTGCTCGGCTCGCAGCCCGTCCGTCGCCTCCTTCGGCGAGAAGCACGGGGCGTCGGGGTCGCGTTCGAGGAACGGGGCGAGTACGGCCTGGGCCTCGCCGGCGAAGAGCAGAACACGAGGCTTGTTCTTCCACGTCAGCTTGTGCTTCTTCGGCACGTAGGCCCAGACGCCGAGTTTGTCGAGGTTGTGCCGGCCGGCACCCGGGACGTTGATGACGCCGCCCCGGTGGACCTGGGCGGGCGTCATCGCACACACCTCGCCGGGCCGGGCGCCGCTCGCCAGCTGCAACACCACCATCGCCCGCGGCTGCGGGCGGAGGAACGGCAGCACCGCCTTCACGTGCTCGGGGTCGGCGGGGTCCACGGTCCTTGGCGCCCGGGCCTCGCCGACCTTGGGCCGCGGCACCGCCTTTAATGCGTGCCAGCGCTCGGGAGTGGTCCGCTCGGCCTGGACGCCCCACCGCCAGATGCGGCGGACGGTGTCCACGTGGTAGTTCACCGTCGAGACGCTGAACCGCTTCACCCCAGGCTTCCTCAGGCCCGGGAGCCCGCAGAGCCACGTCTGCCAGGCGCGCAGGTCCTTCGGGCCGAAGTCGGCGACGGCGGTGGCGGCGTGGAGTTCGAGCAGCTGTTCCACGGCCAGGGCGGCCCGGTCGCGCTGCAAGCCCTCCTGCGGGGAGTCCGGCGACGCCAGGTAGTCGGCGCACAACTCCGACACGAGGTAGTCGTCGGGGCTCAGCGCGGCGGCCGTCGGGTCGATCGCCCACAGCGCGGCCAGGCGGCCGTACTCGGCACGGGCCTCGTTACCGCCGGCGACGCCGAGGTCGTGCCACTTCCCGTTCCACCACACCCGCTCGCGGTCGCGGAAGACGGACGGCTTCCCCAGGTACGACTTCTGCGGCCGGCCCATCGCGTGACACCCCCAAATGCAACAACCGACCCGAGTTTACGGAGCTAGCTCCGTAAACTCAAGGTCGGTAGCGTTGAGGCTTGAGCGTCGAGCCTGCTTAAACCCTTATCGATTCGGGACTTAGGAGGGTGACTGACGGGATTCGAACCCGCGACATCCAGAACCACAATCTGGCGCTCTAACCAGCTGAGCTACAGCCACCGGCAGCGACGGCCAAAACCGTCACGTCGTATTTCTACACGCGCGCGGCCGCGGCAGCAACTCCCCCGGCCGGGTTTCCTACCGCTACACTGGCCGCATGAGCCCGCCCGCACGCCGCAACTTCCTCACCGCCCGGTGGTGCCACCTCGTCCTCGCCAACTACCCGGTCGCCGACGACCTGGTTCGGCCGTACCTCCCGCCGGGCGTCGAGCCCGACCGCCGCGACGGCACCGCGTGGTGCAGCCTCGTCGGGTTCCAGTTCCTCGACACGCGCGTCCTCGGCGTGAGCTGGCCGGGCTACCGCCACTTCCCCGAGTGGAACCTCCGCGTCTACGCCCGCCGCGGCGACGAGCGCGGCGTCGCCTTCGTCCGCGAGTTCGTCCCGCAGCGGCTCGTCGCGGGGCTCGCCCGCCTGATGTACAACGAACCCTACCGCGCCGCCCGCATGACAATGGACGTGCAGGACAACCCCGAGGCCGTGACCGCGCGCTACACCGTGGAGTGGGGCGGCCGCGTCCACTCGCTGCGTGCGGTGGGCTCGAAGCCGGCGGTGCGGCCGGGGCCGGAGAGCGTCGAGCACTGGTTCAAGGAGCACAGCTGGGGCTACGGCACGAGCCGCCGCGGCCGGCTGATCCGCTACGAGGTGAGCCACCCGGAGTGGGACGTGTACCCGGTCACCGACTTCGCCGCCGACGTGGACTGGGGCGCCCTGTACGGCCCGGCGTGGGCGGGGATGACCGGCCGCGCGCCGGCGAGCGTGGTCCTCGCCGCGGGGTCGGCGGTCAGCGTCTACCCGAAGGGTTGAGGTCGGCGGGGGCGGCCGTCACCACTTCAGGTCTTCGCGGTCGTCGCGCCAGTCGCGCGGGATCCCCGACTCGCCGACCGCCAGCCCGACGATGCCGCCGACGATCGCCGCGTTCGTGTCGATGTCGCCGTGGGCGCGGACCGTCTGCACGAGTGCCGTTCGGAAGTCGTCCAGGTGCCGCGCCGCGACCCAGAGGCAGAACGGCACCGTGTCCTGGCAGATGATGCGGCTGCCGTTGCCCAGCTGCCGCACGACCGGCTCCAGCGACGTGTCGAACGGCACGATTGCGGCCCCGTAGTCCACGAGCCGCACCGCGGGCTCGGTCGGCACCTCGACGCGCAGGTTTGCCGCCCGCTCGATGCCGTCGCGCACCTCGCCGGCCGGCGTGTGCGCCAGCACGGCGTCGAACAGGCCGCGCTTCACGGCGTCGTCGGCACGGCGGTCGCGGTTCACCCAGGCGTACGCCGACGCGACCGCGGCCGCGATCCCGCCGGCGATTCCCTCGGGGTGGGCGTGCGTCACCGCCGCGGCGAGCCGGGCTTGCTCCGCGACGCGCTCGTACCCGTCGTCGGCGAAGTACGCCCCGACCGGCGCCGCCCGCATCGCCGAGCCGTTGCCGAACGAGCCGCCGCCGAACAGGCTCTCGGCCGCGGCGCGCCAGTCGGCCCCGGCGGCGATGGCGCCGAGCAGCCGGATTGCGCCGCCGCCGTAGCCGCGGAACGGCAGCAGCTCGAACCGGCGGGCGAAGGTCCGCGCCAGTTCGTCCTGGTCGATGCGGCCGTGGGCCGTCAGCACCTCGACAATGCCGAGCGCCATCTCGGTGTCGTCGGTGTACTCCCACGGGGCGCGGGCGGTGGCGCGCGGGTCGTCTAGCAGCGCGGCGTAGTTGTCGGGGTGGAAGCACGTCTGCCCGAGCGCGTCGCCGACGGACAGGCCTTCGACGGCGAGTTTGGCGCGGGTCAGGCGGGCGGCGTGGTCGGGCGGCAGCGGGGTGGTCATGGCGGCCCACCGGGCGCGGACGATGCGGAACGGGTTCATCATGCCGCTACCGGACGCGCCCCGCCACCGCAATCGCGGCGTAAACTGGTGGCATGCCGATTCTGCTGGTGCTGTTCGTCACCGCCGCCTGTCTGCCAGTGCCGTGGCCGGAGCCGCCGCTCGGCCTCGGCGCCGGCGGCGCCGCGGGCCTCACCGCCGCCGCCGTCGCCGCGTCGCTGACGGCCGCGACCACTCTGCGGACGTGGGCCGTGCGCCGCCTCCGCCGCGACCCCAACTCCCGCGCCCGGGTCGGCCGCGTCTACGGCCGGCTGCGGCGGTTACTCAGCCTCGTGAACCTGGGGCTCGTCGGGTACGCCGTCGTCGGCCTCGGCTGGGGCTGGGCGGTGCAGAACACGCTGACAGTCGAGCACGACGGCTGGGAGGTGCTGGCCCCGTTCGCCGAGTTGGCGGTGCCGCTCCCCTACTTCGTGCTCCTCGCCGCCGGCTGGGTGGTGTACTACGACGCCGAGAAGGCCCTGCTCGCCGGCGGCCGCGGCTTCCCGACGCGGCTAGGCTACGTCCTCGGGCACGTCCGCTTCCTCGGCTTCCTGCTGGCGCTGCCGCTGGCGCTGTACGCCGGCATCCAGGCGCTCGGCCGGTTCGCCCCCGAGGTCGCCGGGGCCGACGCCTTCCGCCTCGCGTCGCTCGCCGTCCTGCCGGTCCTGGCGATGACGATGCCGCTCCTGGCGAAGCCGCTACTCGGCCTGAAGCGGCTCCCGGACGGCCCCACCCGCGAGCGCCTCGAAGCCCTCGCGCGGCGGCTGCGGTTCACGTACACCGACCTGCTGCTGTGGCCGACGCACGGCACGATGGCGAACGCCCTCATCGCCGGGCTGCTGCCGCGGGCGCGGTACGTCGTGTTCACCGACCGCATCCTCGACGACTTCCCGCCCGACGAGGTGGACGCCATCTTCGGCCACGAGGTCGGCCACCAGCGGCACGGCCACCTGTGGCTGTACGCGGCGTTCTTCCTCCTCAGCGTCGTGGACCTGACGGCGCTGGCCGTGTGGGCGCAGCCGAAGCTCGCCGGCTGGGTGGGCCGCGCCGCCGCGGCCGAGCCGTGGTGGGTGATGGTGCCGACGGCGGGGCTCGCCGCGTACCTGTTCCTCGTGTTCGGCTTCCTGTCGCGCCGGTGCGAGCGGCAGGCCGACGTGTTCGGCTGTCGGTCGGTGTCGTGCGACGACCCGGGGTGCGAGGGGCACGTCCCCGACACCGACTTCCCCGCCGGCGGCGCGGGCCTGTGCCCGACGGGCATCCGCACGTTCGTCCGCGCCCTGGAGCGCGTCGACCTGCTCCAGGGGAGCGACGACCCGGCCCCGGACCGGCCGGCGGCGCGGCTGTTGCGCGGCGCCGTCGGCTGGCTGCGGGCGTGGCAGCACGGGCCGGTGAAGCGGCGCGTCGGCTTCCTGCTGACGCTCGCCGACGACCCGCGCCGCGAGCGCCGCTTCCAGCGGCGGACGGTCGCCGTGCGGGCGGCGCTGATGGCGGCGCTCGTGGCGGTGCTCGTGGTGCTCGGCGAGGCGGTGGGGTGGCGGGTGCTTCTTTCGGCGTTGTAACACGCCCCGCCGGTTCGCGGTACTCCCCGGCGGCCGCGTCGGCTAAGATGATTGGACCTGTACGCCGCGGAGGCCCTCCATGCCCGACCCGGTTCCCGCCCCGCCCCGACGACTGCCGTGGCTCCTCGCCGGTGCCGCCGGCGTGTTCGTCGCGGCGCTCGTCGTGTCCGTGCTCTTCGTCGGCGAGCCGGCCGTCGCCGGGGCGGACGACAAGGCCAAGGACAAGGCCGGTAAAAAGGACGCCAAGGACGACCCCCCGCCGCCCCCGCGCAAGCGCGTCCCCGCCCCCGAACTCACCGGCGGCACCGCCTGGCTGAACACCGCCCGCCCGCTGTCGCTCAAGGACCTCCGCGGCAAGGTCGTGCTACTCGACTTCTGGACGCTCTGCTGCATCAACTGCATCCACTGCCTCCCCGACCTGCACAAGCTCGAACAGCGGTTCCGCAACGAGCTGGTCGTGATCGGCGTCCACTCGCCGAAGTTCGACAACGAGAAGGACACGCTCTCGATCCGCAAGGCCGTCCTGCGGTACCAGATCGAGCACCCCGTCGTCAACGACGCCGACCGCAAGCTGTGGGACGCGTACGAGGTCGACGCGTGGCCCACGATGGTTCTCATCGACCCCGAGGGGAACCTCGTCGGCTACACGTCGGGCGAGGGGAACTACGACCTGCTGGCCGGCGTCATCGAGCGCGTGGTGGCCGACGCCAAGACCCGGAAGACGCTCAACGAGACGCCCGTCCGCTTCGACCTGGCCCGCCTCCGCGAGGGCGGCGACACCACGCCGCTGTACTTCCCCGGCAAGGTCACCGCCGACCCCGCCGGCGCCCGCCTGTTCATCGCCGACAGCACCCACCACCGCGTCGTCGTCACCGACATGAGCGGGAACGCGGTGGCGGTCGCCGGCACCGGCCAGCCCGGGTACGAGGACGGCGCGTTCAACGTGGCCCAGTTCGACGACCCGCAGGGGATCGCCGTCAGCGGCGACTTCGCCTACGTCGCGGACCGCAAGAACCACGTGATCCGCCGGCTGGACCTGAAGAACAAGACGGTCGTCACCGTGGCCGGCACCGGCAAGCAGGCGTCCGACCCGAACGACCGCCGCATCCAGTCCGCCGTGCCCGCCAAGAGCATGGGCCTGAACAGCCCGTGGGACGTGCTCCTCGTCGGCGACGAGCTGTTCATCGCGATGGCGGGCCACCACCAGCTCTGGACCTACGACACGAAGAAGGACGAGATCGCCCCGTACGCCGGCAGCGGCCGCGAGAACATCGGCGACGGGCCGCTGCCGTTCGCCATGCTGGCGCAGCCGAGCGGCCTGGCCACCGACGGCAAGTCGCTGTTCGTGGCGGACAGTGAGGTGAGCGCGCTGCGCGAGGTGCCGCTGGGCGGGAAGGGCGAGGTGAAGACGCTCGTCGGCCGCGGCCTGTTCGTCTTCGGCGACAAGGACGGCCCCGCCCGCATCGACGACCCGCTGGAGCGCGAGACGAAGGAGGCGCGGCTGCAGCACGCCCTCGGCGTGGCCTACGCCGACGGCAAGCTGTACGTGGCCGACACCTACAACAGCAAGCTGCGGGTGTACGACCCGGCGACGAAGCAGCTGAACACCTTCCTCGGCGGGAACGACGGCGGCGGGTGGTTCACGTCGCCCACGTTCAACGAGCCGGGCGGCCTCAGCGCCGCGGGCGGCAAGCTGTACGTGGCCGACACGAACGCGCACCGCATCCGCGTGGTGGACATCCGGACGCGCGAGGTGAGCACGCTGAAGCTGACGGGCGTGGACCCGCCGAAGCCGCCGCCGGCGCCGGCGCCGGTCCCGAAGCGATAGTCCGGTTTGTTAGGCCGGGGCGCAAGCCCCGTTGGGGGTCCGAACCTCAACGGGGCTTGCGCCCCGGCCTAACACGATCACAACCCGAGGTTCCCATGCCCCGTACCCCCGCCGCCCTCGCCCTCCTGGCTGCGATCGTGGTCGCCGCCCAGCCCGAGACGCCGGCCGCGGCGCAGGGTAAGGCCGACTGGTTCGCCAAGGCCGTCAAGAAGGTGGAAGCCAGGTTCGAGCCCGCGGAGGCCAAGCCGGGCCAAACCGTCACCTTCAAGCTGACGGTGGAGCTGGCCGACGGGTACTACACGTACCCGACGGCCCAGCCGGACAAGGCCGCGGCGTCGATGACGAACCAGCTGAAGTTCCCGGAGCCCGGCGCGGTGGTGTTCGTGGGCGCGGTGACGGACCCGCCGGTCTACGACGTCAAGAGCGAGCCGGACCTGGGGATCAAGGAGTACCACGTGAACCCCGGCACGGCGGTGTACAGCCGCAAGGCCGTGGTGTCGCCGAAGGCGGCGGCCGGGCCGGCGGCGGTGAAGCTGGCGGCGTTCAAGATGCAGGTGTGCGACAAGAACAACTGCTTCCCGCCGAAGGCGGTGCCGGCCGAGGCGACGCTGAAGGTGCTCCCCGGCCCGGCGGTGCCGGTGGAGGCGGCCTACGCCGCCGAGGTAGCCAAGGCGGTGGGCAACTGAGTTCGCCGCTCGCGGCGTAGCGACGTGACCGCCGCTACGCCGCGAGCGGCGAAACCCCGTGCCTGTAAGCCCCGACCCGACCCGCCCGTATCCTCTGACGCCTGCGCGACGCCCACGGCCCGCCGTGGGCGTTCGCCGTCCGCCCCGGAGCACGCCATGCCCCGCTTCTCCCGCTTCGCCGCGCTCGCGGTCGTCGCCCTCGCCGCCGCCCCGGCCGCGGCGCAACTCCCCGGCGACGACCCGTTCGCCCCGCCGGCACCGGTCGCGGCCCCCAAGAAGCGGGCGAACAAGTTCTTCGACTTCGCCGACGTGTCGTTCGAGCTCGACAAGCTGAAGGTGAAGCGCGGCGAGACGGTGACCGCGAGGCTGACCATCACGCCGAAGGACAAGGCCTGGACGTACCCGTTCCGCCCCGCCGACCCCACGCAGGCCAGCAAGAACGACCAGGCCACGCTCGCCGCCACGCCCGACTACGTGATCCTGTCCCGGTCGCCCGACCCCGCCGGCAGCAAGGAGAAGCCGCGGGACAACGCCCCCGGCAAGACGGACCAGTACTATCCCGGCCCGGGCGCCGCCACGTGGGTGTTCCGCGTGGTCGTGCCGACGACCGCGGCGCCGGGCAAGAAGGCCGTCGCGTTCGGGAAGGACACCACCCTCCAGGTGTGCAACGAGCGGAACTGCTTCACCATCGTCCGCGACGAACTCCCGACGGCCGAGTTCGAGGTGCTCGACGAGCTGGCCGAGAACCCCGACCGCGCCGACCTGGCCGCCGCCGAGGCCCGCCTCGCCAGCCGCGGGCCCGCGCCGCTCGCCCCCAGTCGCGGCAGCGCGAACCCGCCGGCGCCGACCCCGGCGACGCCCACGCCGGCGGCCGAAGCCGTCGGCCCGAAGCCGGCCAAGCCGATCGCCACCTACGAAGCGGACCTGACCGCCGTCCGCGAGAGCCTCGTCCACGACCGCACCGCCGGCGGCACCGGCCCGACCGGCGGGAAGGACGAGGGGCTCGGCGCGTTCCTCGCCACCGCGGCGCTGTGGGGGCTCATCTCTCTGGTGACGCCGTGCGTCTTCCCGATGATCCCCATCACCGTCAGCATCTTCCTGAAGCAGGCGCACAACTCGCTCGGCGAGCGGCTGAAGCTGGCGGGGGTCTACTCGCTCACGATCATCGCCGTCCTCGGCACGTCGGCGTTCGCGCTGCTGAAGTTCATGGCGATTCTCGCCGCCCACCCGGCCACGAACATCGCGCTGGGGGTGCTGTTCTTCGTGCTGGCGCTGAGCCTGTTCGGCATGTACGAACTGACGCTGCCGAACAGTTTGGCCCGCCGCCTCCAGTCGAAGCAGCAGAAGGGCGGCGTCGTCGGCACGATCTTCGGGGCGCTGGCGTTCACGGTCATCAGCTTCACCTGCGTGGCGCCGTTCCTCGGCGGGTTCGCCGGCATCTCGGCCGGGGCGGCCGGCGACGGCCAACTGGTCGCGCTGCCGACCGCCCGCGAGGTGCTGGGCGGGCTGGCGTTCGCCACCGCGTTCGCGGCGCCGTTCTTCGTGCTGGCGCTGGTGCCGGGGCTGCTCAAGGCGCTGCCCCGGTCCGGTGGGTGGCTCGACAGCGTGAAGGTGGTGATGGGCTTCCTCGAAGTCGCCGCGGCGCTCAAGTTCCTCCGCACCGCCGAACTCCGGCTGCTGCCGACGACCGAGTACTTCACCTACGACGCGGTGCTGGCCGGGTGGGTGGTGCTGTCGGCGGCGTGCGGACTGTACCTGCTGAACCTGTTCCGCCTGCCGCACGACGAGGAGCGGCCGAACATCGGCGTGCCGCGGCTCCTGTTCGCGGTCACGTTCCTCGGGCTGGCGGTGTACCTGGCCCCGGCGCTACTGAACCCCGTCGAGGGGAAGCGGCCGCGGCCGGCCGGGGCGGTGTACGCGTGGGTCGAGGCGTTCCTGCTGCCGGAACACAAGGCCGGGCACGCCGACACCGACCTGAAGGACGCCATCGAACGGGCGCGGCGGCTGAACCGCCCGGTGTTTGTGGACTTCACCGGCGAGACGTGTACGAACTGCCGGTACAACGAGTTGAACGTCTTCACCCGCCCCGAGGTCGCCGGGCTGCTGGAGCGGTTCGAGTCGGTGCAGTTGTACACGGACGAGGTGCCGGCCGCGGCGTACCGGAGCGACCCGGGCCGCGAGCACCGGGGCGACGAGGCCTACGCGAACCGGTCGTTCGAGGTCGCGGCGTTCGGGACGAACGCGCTGCCGACGTACGCGGTGTTGATCCCGCGGGCGGACGGCACCGTGAGCGTGTTCCGCGAGCCGGGCGGGGAGCGGCGGGCCATCATTGAGGGGAAGATCAACACCGTGTCGGACTTCGCGGCGTTCCTCAAGGCGGCGCTTGAGGCGGCGAAATAGACCGCCGCTTGCGGCTTAGCGTCGCGGGACGCTAAGCCGCAAGCGGCGGCTCGTGTGCCAGAACTCATTTCCAGTCAACAAGTTGCCGCAAACGCTATCGCTGCGGCTGGCTCGAACCGACTTTTTTATGAGTCGGTGACATGTTTCCGCGGATCGACCCCCCTCGGCCGGAAGAATCATTCCGGCCGCTCAGCCGATGCCGGCGGCGAAGTCTTCGCTGCGCACCTTGGCCCCCTCGGCGGCGATGTGCGGCGGCTTCGGGGCGGCGTGGCCGGCGTGCGGGCGGGCGGTCTTCGCGCCCATGTCGGCCGCAATCGCCGCGTAGCTCGGGATGTCGTCGTCGAAGTCGTACTCGTCGTACCGGCACACGTAGCCGGGCTGCTTCGAGCGCTCCTTCTCCTCGTGGTACGCCTTCACCACGGCCCCCTGCACCAACTCGCGGGCGCCGCTGTGGATCGGGTGGGCGATGTCGGCGTGGAGCTTGGCCCGGCCGTCGATCTCGCGGGTGGCGCGGGTCTCGTCCATGCGGACGCCGCAGGCGTTGCAGAAGCGGGCGCGGAGGTGGTTCTTGCACCCGCACTTCTGGCACCGGTCGGTGAGCTTGCGGCTGGGCATGGCGACGAACACGCCCTTGGTGCCCTCGATGATCTTCAAATCCCGGACGACGAAGGCGTTGTCGAAGGTGACCGAGCAGAACGCGAGCAGCCGCTCGTTGTTCTCCTCGCACAGCTTGATGCGGACTTCCGTGATGACCACCGCGGGCCTCCTTCTCAGGCGGGATCGGGGGTGAGGGTGCGAGCGACCAGGACGTGACTCGGGGGTTCGTCGGGCGGCGCGGCCGCCCGGACACCGGCCGCCACGCGGGCCGCGTCGTGCGGGTCCCGGCAGACGGCGAACACGGCCGACCCGCTCCCCGACATGAGGCACCCCACGGGGTTCAGGGCGGCGAGGCGGCGATACACGCGTTCCACTTCCGGGGCAAGTGCAAACGCCGGCTCCTCCAATCGGTTAAAGAGGGCCGCGCCCAGGGCGGTCGCGTCACCGGCCCGGAAGGCCGCCCGGACGGGGTCGCCACTCCGCGGCGATGCGGGGACGTGAAGTTGACGGAAGACCGCCGGCGTGGAGAGGCCGACCGGCGGCAGCACGAGCACGACGGGGAAGCCGGTGCCGGGCGGTTCGGGGGCGACGTGTTCGCCGCGCCCCGTGCACCACCCGGCCGGCAGGCTCAGGAAGAACGCCACGTCGGACCCCACGTCGGCGGCGACGAGGGCGAGCGCGGCGCGGGAGAGGTTCAGGCCCCACACGCGGTTGAGGGCGAGGAGCGCCGCCGCGGCGTCGCTGGACCCGCCGGCCAGCCCGGCCTGCGTCGGGATCCGCTTCGTCAGGTGCAGGTCGGTGCCGAGAGAGGGGTTCCCGGCGCGAAGCCGCAAGTGGGTGGCGGCTTTGACCACGAGATTGTCCGGCCCCGTGGACAGCGTCGGGTCGTCGCACGTCAGGTGGAATTCGCCGTCGGCGCGGGGGCGGACTTCGAGCGTGTCGTAGAGGTTCAGCCCGACCATCAGGGTTTCCAACTCGTGGAACCCGTCGGGGCGCTTGCCGAGGACTTCGAGGTAGAGGTTGAGCTTGGCCGGGGCGGCGACGACGAGCCCACGCGGGCCGGCGGAAAACGACGTGTGCGGTGAGGGTACGCCCGTACCGGGGGGTGGGAAGGGGGCGGACATCCCGAACCGTCCGTGGCTGTGCCGGGAGCGCCGTATCCGTGCGTCCCGTCTGGCGAGGGTGCGAATCTGTGAGGCTGGGCAGAAACTAATCTCGGCAAGATGGGCCGTCAAGAGCTCATCGGATAATCTCGGGATTTTCACCCCAGACGTTGCGACTGCTACGACCCGACGCCCTTGCCCCGCTTCGCGGACCGGCACGGCCGGCCGAACCGGCACGACCCGCCGGACATGTCCGAAAAGCGGCGGGTTTGGCTCAAGTCGGGCTTTGGCGCCGGCGCAAGAGCGACATACGGTAAAGCGTCCGGATGGCGAACCGCGCCGCCCGACCATCACAGCCGACACACCCCGAAGGAAGGAGCGAACCATGTTCGCCAAGCGCTTTGTCCTCGCTCTCGCCGCCCTGGCTCTCGTCCTGCCGCTGACCGGCTGCCGCAACAACCGCTGCTGCAAGAGCAACTCGGTCAGCTCGGCCGCGCCGTGCTGCCCGGCCCCGGGCTCGCTGCCGCCGGGCTCGCTGCCGCCGGCCGGGTTCTAACGGTCGCACCGGTCGCGGCCGCAGTCCGGTCTCAAAGCCCACCCGTTGCGACGGGCGGGCTTCATGTATTCGCACCTTCCGGCGCCCCGGCGCCAACTCCTTCCGGCGGTCCCGACGCCCCGACCGGTCGCGCCGCCGCTGCCGGTTGCCTCTTTCGCTCCCGCGTGGTTTGCCCCCGGCCGAAGCGGCGCGCACGATTGCGCATCGGCAGAGGAACGCCGCGGCCCACGGTCCCTTCGAGGCCGTGGCGGCCGAGCGCTGCCCCTGGGACGGCCGGAACGGACTCCCGGCCCCCGACGGATCGAGGTTCCCGTCCCGCGCCCGTGCCGCACCGCGAAGGAGGTTCCCGTGTCCCGTCGTCTCGTGATGTTCGGCCTCTTGGCCGTTTCCGCGCTGTCCACCGGCTGCTTTCCGTGCGTCCACAAGCGGATGGCCTGCCGCTGGCAGCTCCACCACGGCATCGGCTGTGGCCCCGTGTGCGCGCCCGCTTGCGGCCCGGTCTGTAACGCCACGCCCGCCTTCCGGATCCCGAGCCCGGTCGTGGGTATGCCAGTCGCCGGTGTCCCGATCGGCGCCCCCGGATGTTCGACTTGCACGACCGGCGTCGATGCCGGTCCGATGGGCTACGCGATGCCGGTCGCCGGCCCCGGCTACGTCGGCGCCCCGCCGATCATCGGCCCGGCGATGCCGCTCGGCGCCCCGCGGATCGAAGCGCCGATGACCAACGGCGCCCCGAAGAACTGAGCCGCCTCGAGCGGGTACAATGCCACCCCGGGTTCCGCCCGGGGTGGCGTCGTTTCGTGGGGGTGCGTCATGCCCGACCCCGCCGTCCGCGTCGAGGTCCGCCCCGACCGCGTGGCCGTGCTGACGATCGACCAGCCTGGCGCGAAGGTGAACGTCCTCACGGTGGCGCTGTGGGACGAACTCGAAGTCGCACTCGACGCGCTGCCGCCCGACCTGGCGGGTTTGGTGATCGCCAGCGGCAAGCCCGGCTGTTTCATCGCCGGCGCCGACCTGAAACTGCTGGCTGACGCGACGCCCGGCGACCCGGCCGTGAAGGCGTTTATCGAGCAGGGTCTGCGCGTACTGGCGAAGCTGGAGGCGCTGCCATTCCCGACGTGCGCCGCGATCGACGGCGTGGCCCTCGGCGGCGGGCTGGAGTTGGCGCTGGCGTGTGACCTGCGTGTCATGTCGGCGGACCAGAAATACCGAATCGGGGTTCCCGAGGTGAACCTGGGATTGATCCCGGGGTGGGGAGGCACTCAACGCCTGCCGCGGCTCATTGGTCTCGCCCGCGCGCTCCCGCTACTCGTCGAAGGGAGGCAGCTTGATCTCTTCGAGGCGATCAGCGCCGGCGTCGTCACTTTCGTCGAGGTTCCCAGCGACTTCCGCGGTGAGACGCTAGACGAGATCGCAAGGTTCGTCGGGACACTCCCGCGGCCGTTCCACCGGAAGCAGCACGACTCGTTCCCTGACGCCGCCAAGCCCCCGCCGCCACCTCTCGACGCATCGACGGCCGCTCGGGAGGTCTACCGGGTTGCCACCGATGGCCTCCGACTACCGCTCGCCGACGGCATCAAACTCGAAACCGAGGCGTTCCTGCGGCTGGCCGGGTCGGACGAGTCGCGGGGGAAGATCGCCGCGTTCTTCGCCGCGCGGAAGCGGTAGCGGCGCGGAATTCCCCCCTTGCCGCGCCCCCGCCCGCGCCTACACTCTCTCAATTGTGAACCAGGCGTCACTTTTGTCGTTTCGTCACTGTTGGCAGGAGTGCGACGCGTCGGAATAGCGGAGGCCGGGAGCGATGGCGATCACGAAGGAAGCGAAGACCGAACTCATCAGCCAGTACCGGCGCGCCGAGCAAGACAGCGGCTCGCCGGAAGTGCAGGTCGCGCTGCTCACCGCCCGGATCACGTACCTGACCGAGCACATGCGGGCGCACAAGAAGGACTTCTCCAGCCGTCGCGGGCTGCTGAAGCTGGTCAGCCAGCGGGCCGACCTGCTCAAGTACCTCCGCGAGACGGACCGCGAGAAGTACCTCGCCCTCATCGCCCGGCTCGGCCTGCGGAAGTAACCCGCCGGCCCAGGGAATCGGTCCGCCATCCTCCCGCTCGCGGCCGCCGGGGACGCCCCGGGGCCGCCGGACGAACGTCGTCCGACCCCGCACCGCCGCACGCACCCTGCCGGTCATCCGAAAGGGATCACCGTGCCGGTCAGTCACGCATCCGTCGAGCTCCCCATCGGGGGCGGAACTCTCGTCCTCGAAACCGGGAAGCTCGCCAAGCAGGCCCACGGGGCCGTCACCGTCCGTTACGGCGACTCCGTCGTCCTTGTCGCCGTGGTCGAGGGGAACGTCATCCCCGGCCGCGACTTCTTTCCCCTCCAGGTGGAGTACCGCGAGCGCACCTACGCCGCCGGTAAGTTCCCCGGCGGGTTCATCAAGCGCGAGACGCGCCCCTCCACCAAGGAGACGCTCACCTCCCGCCTCATCGACCGCCCCACCCGGCCGCTCTTCCCCGTCGGCTACGTCAACGAAGTCCAGATCCACTGCACTGTCATCTCGGCCGACCCCGAGAACGACACCGACGTGCTCGCCCTCATCGGCGCCAGCGCCGCCCTGCACGTCAGCCACATCCCGTTCCTCAAGCCGCATGCCGGTGTCCGCATCGGCCGCGTGGACGGCCAGCTGGTCGTGCTGCCGACGTTCCAGCAGATGGAGACGAGCGAGCTCGACCTGATCGTCGCCGGCACGGAAGACGCTATCGTCATGATCGAGGGGTTCGCCCGCGAGCTGCCCGAGCAGGAGGCCGGCGACGCCATCGCCGAGGCGCAGCGGCAGTGCAAGCTCATCATCGGCGCCATCCACGAGCTGCGCGAGAAGGCCGGGCTCGGCAAGAAGGTGCTCCCCGAGGCGCCGCCGGCCGACGAACTGGCCGAGGCCATCTACAAGAAGCACGGCGCCGAGTTCCGCACCCGTTACCTGACGACTGGCAAGAAGGCCCGCAACGACGCGCTCGACCAGTTCAAGACGGCGCTCAAGGCCGAGTACGCTCCCGAAGGCGCCACCGACGCCAAGTACACGGCGGCCCAGGTGTCGGCCGCCGTGTCGGCGATCCGCGAGCGGGTGTTCCGCGAGATCACCCTGAGCGGCACCCGCATCGACGGCCGCGCGCCGAAGGACTTGCGCGCCATCAGCAGTGAAGTCAGCGTGCTGCCGCGGACGCACGGCACGGCCGTGTTCCAGCGCGGCGAGACGCAGGCGCTCGTCGTCGCCACCCTCGGCACCGTCGGCGACGAGCAGCGCGTCGAGGGCATCCAGGAGGAGTACTCGAAGAAGTTCTGGCTCGACTACAACTTCCCGTCGTACTCGGTCGGCGAGTGCAAGCCGATCCGCGGGCCGGGCCGCCGCGAGATCGGCCACGGCATGCTGGCCGAGCGGTCGCTCAAGGCCGTCATCCCGCCGGCGACGCGGTTCCCGTACACGATCCGCCTCGTCAGCGAGATTCTGGAGTCGAACGGCTCCAGCTCGATGGCGTCGGTGTGCGGCGGGACGCTGGCGATGATGGACGCCGGCGTGCCGATCAAGCGGCCGGTCGCCGGCATCTCGATCGGCCTGGTGATGGAGAAGGACCAGCACGTCCTCATCACCGACATCCAGGGCGACGAGGACCACTACGGCGACATGGACTTCAAGATCGCCGGCACCCAGAAGGGCGTCACCGGCATCCAGCTCGACATCAAGCTGGACGGCATCCCCGAGGACATCGTGCGCGGGGCGCTGGAGCAAGGCCGCGAGGCCCGGTTGCAGATCCTCAAGACGATGCTGGGCGCGCTGCCGGCGCCGCGGAAGGAGATCAGCCCGTTCGCCCCGCGGATCGTGTCGCTGAAGATCAACCCCGAGCTGATCGGCAAGCTGATCGGCCCCGGCGGCAAGATGATCCGCTCGATCCAGGAGGAGACCGGCGCCAAGATCGACGTGGAGGACGACGGCACCGTCGCCATCTCCGGCCTGAACGCCGAGGGCGTGGAGGACGCCAAGCGCCGCGTCGAGGCGCTGTGCGCCGAGGTGAAGGTGGGCGCGGTGTACGACGGGAAGGTGATCTCGATCAAGGACTTCGGGGCGTTCGTCGAGATCGCCCCGGGCCGCGACGGGCTGTGCCACATCTCGGAGCTGGCCCCCGGGTTCGTCAGCCGGGTGGACGAGGTGGTGAAGATCGGCGACCGCATCCAGGTGAAGGTCATCTCGATCGACGACCAGGACCGGGTGAAGCTGAGCCGCAAGGCGCTGATGGACCCGCTGCCCGAGGGCGAGGGCGGCGGCGAGCGCCCGCCGCGCGAGGAGCGCGGCGGTGGTGACCGTGGGGGCGACCGCGGCGGCGACCGCCGCGGGGGTGGCGGCGGACGGGGCCGCGGCCCGCGCCGCGACTAACCGGCAACTCCAAGGAAGCCCACCCGTCGCAACGGGTGGGCTTCTTTCGTTTCTGTCAGTTCGCCGGAGGGGCGATCACCGCCGGCAACTCCTTCAGCACGCAGGCCATCTTGTCCGGGCCGGGCACGGCCTTCTTCACCAGCACCGTCTTCACCAGCGGCAGCGGCGGGCACGGGCCGTCGCAGCCGCTCAGCCCGCAGCAGCGCTTCAGAATCGCCAGCGGCGAGTAGTCCGCGGCGCAGTACTCCTTGCACACGCTGGTGTACGCCGTCTTCGTCGTCTTCTGCGGCTCGTAAATGCACACCTTGACGCCGACCGCCTGCGCGGCGTGGTCGGGCGGCGGTTGCGCGCCCGAGAGGCCCACGGCCGCCATCAGCGCGGCCAGTGTCGCGATCCATCGCATGGCGGTACTCCGGGGTCAGAAGTAGTACTGGGCGAACATCGAGAACCCGTGCACCCGGCCCCCGTTGTTCGGGGCCGGCACGATGCGGTCGGCGTTGAGGTAGACGAACTGCATCTTGGTGTTGTCGTTCAGATACCAGTTCACGGCAGCCTCGTGCTGGGCCAGCTCGCCGCCGGTGATGCCGTTCGCGTTCAGGTCGAGGTACGAGTACCGGTAGCCCACCTGCCACGCCCCGGTGCCCCAGTGGTGCCGGCCGTCTTCGCCCTTCACGAGGAAGGCGTTCTCCCGCACCTTGATCCGGTCGTACATGCCGTTGCGGCGGTCGTACCCGCGGTGCTCGCCGGTCAGGATGTAGCTGGCCTCCACGTACCCGCCCCAGAACATCGGGGTCCCCACGTTCTGCCCCGGCGCCAGGCCGTTGCCGCCGTACAGCGAGCGGGCGTTGCTCACGTAGCTGAACCCGGCCTCGGCCTGCACCGAGAACGGCCCGGCGATCGCCAGGAACTCCGGCCCCAGCGTGCTCACCCCGTCGGTCAGCAGGAACCCGGTGTCCACGAACCGGTTCGTGTTCGACCCGAGGAAATTGGTGGCGCCGATGCCGGTGCCGTCGCGGAGGTTCGGCCGGGCGCGGAACCGCGTCACGTTCTGGGTGTCGCCGAACGTGCTCCCGGTGCCGCCGGGGAGGATCGACCGGCCGAGGTCGCCGCTCCGGTACTGGTACGACCCGCCGAGGTGGAGAACGCCCGCCCCGTCGCCCTCGTAGATCGGCGTGCCCGTCAGGCGGAACGTGCCGGCGTAGTTCCCGTTGCCGAAGTCGTCGGTCCCGAACTGCACCGGCTGGACGCGGTGGAACATCGCCTGGAACGCCACGTTTTGCTCCTGGAAGTTGTTCATGTAGAACACGCCCGGGCCGAACAGGTTGTACAGCGAGTCGGACAGCGGCGACCGCTCGATGAACGTGAGGTGGTAGTCGCTCCCCATCATTTCCAACCCCTGCGGGATCTTGTGCTGGCCGACCCGCAGGGCGCCCCAGTAGTCGTCTCGCGACCCGACCCACATGTGGTCGAATACGACGAAGTTTAGCTGCTCGAAGTTCACCTCCAGCACGTACTCAAACGTCTCGTATGCTACGCCGTCGGACCGCAGCCGGACGCGGCGGAAGAACATGCCGTCGTCGAGCGGGCCGACCCCGCCGCCCGCGCCCTGCTGGGGCACGCCGCCGTTGCCCGGTGGGGGGCCGCGGAGGCCGAACGGCTGGGCGAAGAACACGCTCTGGAACTGGAACCGCCCGCCGAAGTGGAACTTCCAGTCGTTGTCGGGGGTGGCGAACCACAGCCCGTTGTCCCAGTACGCACGCAGGTTCAGCTCGCTGCCGACCTCGTGGCCCTTCTCCGCCGCGGCCCTCTTCTTGGCGTCGTCGGCTTGCTTTTGCTTGGCGTCGCGCTCCTTCAGCGCGGCGTCCACGATCCCCCGGACGGCCTTCTCGTCGAGAGGACCGGGGTTGACCACGTCGTTGAGGCGGTCCACGGCGGTCGGCGCCGGAACCGGTAGGTCGGGGAGGCTGGGCTGCTTCGCCGTCAGTCGGGGCGCAACCAGGAGGAGGGCCGCTCCCGCGAGCGTGAGAGAAAAGCGGTTCATGCGTTCCCCTGCGGGCGCGGCCGGGTAGCGGGATACCGGTCGTGCCGAAAATACAGAGTACTCATCGGCCAAATCGGGCCGAAACGTGAAGAAATCCTCAAGCCCACGACGCCGCCCGATGACACGCGACGGTCGTCATTCCCGGAACCAATATCACACCCCTCATGCCGCCCCACGCCACACGCCCCCTCCGCCGCGTCCTCGTCGTCGCACTACTGGTGCTCGGCCCGGCCGCCCGCGGCGCGGAACCGGTGCCGGACGCGCTCCGCGCCGAACTGAAGCTCGCGCCGTTCTACCAGCGCCACGCCGACGCCGGCGGCCTCCCCGTCGTCGGCTCCGCAAAGGTCAGCGACCACGCCCTCGCGGAAGCCGCGTGGGTCGTCGGCAAGATGCTCGGCGACCGTCCCGACGTGCTCAAGGCCATGCGGGCGAACCGCGTCCGCGTCGCGGTCATGGCGGCGACCGAGTACACGACCGACCTGCCCGAGCACGCGAACATGAAGCCGAAGCTGTACTGGGACCGCCGCGCCCGCGGCCTCGGGGCCACGCGGTCGAACCCGGTCGTCAGCTGCGGCGAGGAGAACCTCCTCGGCCACCAGGGCGACCCGTACCCGGCCGAGAACATCTTCGTCCACGAGTTCGCCCACGCGATCCACGGCACCGGCCTCTCCACGACGGACCCGACGTTCGACCGCCGGCTACGGGCGGCGTATCAGGCGGCCCGCGACCGCGGCCTGTGGAAGAACACGTACGCGGCGACGAACGCCGGCGAGTACTGGGCGGAGGGCGTGCAGTGCTGGTTCGACGACAACGCCCCGCCGGACGCGCTCCACAACGACGTGCGCACCCGCGCCGGGTTGAAGGAGTACGACGCGGGGCTCGCCGGGCTGTGCCGCGAGGTGTTCGGCGACGGTCCGTGGCGCTACCGCCGCCCCGCCGCCCGCCCGCCCGAGGAACGCGCCCACCTGCCGGGCTACGACCGCGCCAAGCTGCCCCGCTTCGAGTGGCGCAAGGTACCCGTCGGCGACGCCGCGAAGGTGACGGTGCAGACCGCGGCCGGCGACTTCGAGCTGGTAGTGGACGCGAAGGCCGCCCCGGAGGCGGCGCGGCTCTTCCTGGCGGTCGCCGAGGACGGCGGCTACCACAGCGGCCGCCTGCGCGGCGCCGCCGGCGTCGTTCGTGGCACGGCCGCGGCCGGGTGGCTGACGCGCGGTGCGGCCGAGCGGCTGAAGCTGCCGACGGTGCCGGCTAGCACCGCGCGGCCGGCGGAAGGAACGATCGCTCTCGTGCGCGGGGGGGCGGTTGGCGAGTTCGTGCTGTTCCCGGGTACGGTACCGGAGGCAGTCGGCGACGTGGTGCCGTGCGGGCGGATCGGGTCGGGGGCGGACGTGGTGCGGGCGGTCCTCACCCGCGGCGAGACGATCGACCTACGGCGCGTGATCCGCACGGAGTGACGGCACCGGCCGCCGGCCGCGGACGCCGTACACCCGCGCCCGCTCCCGCACCACCTCGGCCCACCGGCGGTGCGTCGCCGGCTCGCACATCGCCCCGGCCCGCCGGAACACCGCCGGCGCCGCCGGGTCCAGCACCGCCTCCGCGTCCCGCAACTCCCGCGCGCTCACGCGGTACTCGGCTTCGATGACCGGCACCTGTGCCGGATGCACGGCCGTCTTTCCGAACAGGCCGCAGGCGAGATCCCTACGCACCTCGCGGGCCAGGCCGCGCGGGTCGTCCAGGTACTCGAACACGGGGCCGGTCAGGTTCACCCCGTGCGGCCGGAATGCGGCGGCCAGCTGCGCGATCACCGGGCCGATCGGCGTCTCGTAGATCGTCCCGCGCCGCGGCCGCCGCAGGCCGAGGAGTTGCAGCAGGTCGTTCCCGCCGACGCGGATCGTGAGCAGCCGGCGGCGATGCGGGTCGGTCAGCAGCACGTCTCGCAACCGGCGCACCTCCGTGGCGTCGAACACGTCCTCGGTCTCGAGCGTAGGCATGACCCGGTACGCGTCGTCGGCGGCGAACGCGGCGAAGTAGTCGGGCAGGTTGCGGCGCGTGAGTTTCGGCAGGACGAACCCGGCGAGGCGGCGTGCCCCGGGCATGGCGAGCACAGCCCGGAGCACGGCCGGGTCGCGCGGGCGGACGAAGCAAAGCGGCCCGAACGGCTCCGCGCGGTCGAGCAGCGCGGCGACGCCGTTCAGGGCCGCGGGCAGGTCGTGCGCGTGAACGGCGTCCTCGGTGCAGACGACGACCGACCGCACGGCCGGGTACTTCCGCCCGCCGGCGACGGCGGCCAGGTCCGGGCGGGTGGCCGGGACGTACAGCGACGCCCCGAGCGCCAGCGGGATGGTCATCCGTCGAGCTCCTTGATGAGGGCCGCGGCGGCGTACGGCAGGCCGGCGTCGACTTCGACCGGCACGCCCTTCTCGCGGGCCAGCACGAGCAGGTGTTCCACGTCGGGCGAGGCCTGGTCGCGGACGAGAACGCGGTCCGGGACGCGGCGCAGCAGCACCCGCGTGGCCTCGCCGATCCCGGGTTTTACGTGGTTCTCGTCCCGGACGCCAGTGCGATCCCGCACCGCCGCCAGGAACGCGGCGCTCCGCTGCCGCAGCCCCGCGGCGTCGATCGGCGCCGGCGGCGTGGGCGTGGTCATCGCGGCGAACACCTCGTCGACGAACGCCCGGGACAGGTCGTGCGGGGCGAACTCGCGGAGGAACAGGCAGCCGTGGAAGTCGCCGGGGCCGACCACGTCGGCGTTCAGGATCGACCGGCTGACGAGCCCCGACACGGTGGCCCCGAGCACGGCCGACGGGATGAGGTAGTCGTCGGCGGTGGCGGCGACGGCGGCCGCCCCGCACAGGTCGGCGACGGCCCACAGCCCGCCGTCGAGCCCGGCGCCGGTGCGGGCGTTGAACGCCGCCACAGCTTTCGCCAACTCGCGGGCGATCACGCCCTTGCCGGTCCAGCCGTCGACGAACACGACGGACGCGGCGGGGTGCCGTTCCAGGATGAAGCGAAGTGCCACCTCGTCGATGCCGCGGTCGCGGATGATGCTGACGGAGTAGTGCGGCGCGTGGAGGGCGCGGGCCAGGAGCACGCCGACGGGCGTGCCGGCGCGGGCCAGTGACACCAGAGTGACACCGCCGGGCCGCTCGGCGAGGCGCGCGGCGAGGGTGAGCACGTCGGCGGCGAAGCGGGCCTTGTTGCGGGCGAGCGCGCGGCGGAACACTTCCAGGTACGCGGCCGACGGCAGCTTCTCGGCCGAAATCATCTCGCTGTAGTGGCGGGCGCCGGACTGGATGAGCCGCTCCTTCTCGGCCACCGGCGTCGGCGCCAGCCGGACCGGCTTGAGGAGGAACGTCACGTCGGCGGGGTCGTAGCTGCCGCTGAACGGGTGCGAGGGCGAAGCAACAGACGCAAGTTCCCGAGGCTCTGGCGTCATGCCTCGCCCCTCAGCCGGTCCGCGAGTTGACCGACCCGCGGCACCGCGGCGAAGTCGCACGCGGTCAGGAACGCCGCGTCGCTGAACCCGTCGCCGACGCCGATCGTCGCCACCGGCTCGTCGGCAAAGTACGTATCCAGGACGTGCCGGACCGCCCGCTCCTTCCCCAGGCACGCCGGCACCAGTGACAGGTTGTTGTCGTTGAGGTGGAGTTCGAACCGCCCGTCCGCAGCAGCCCGCAGTTCGTCACGAACGGGGGCCAGCCGCGTCGCGTCGCCCCCGGGGTGCTTTACCACCAGGTACAGCGGCAGGTCGAAGTCGCGGATCACGCGCGCCGTGAGGCCGAGGCCGAGCCGGGCCGACGCCGCCTCGGCCGCGCTCCGTGCCGATTCCAGGTCCGCGGCGGTGTCGCGCAGCTGTGGGCGGATCACCGCGTCCCACGCTTCGTCGAGGGTGCCGCCGGGCGCGAGGACGACGCCGCCGAAGTCGAGGACGGCGGCGTGTGCGAACGGCAGGTCCACGCGGCGGAAGGCGTCCAGGCTGCGGGCCGTCGTTGGGATCACGGTCCCGCGGTTCAGCAGGTCGAACACGGCACGCTGGCGGTCGGTGATGAACGACAGCGGCGAGCCGTCGCGGGCGCGGGCCGCCGGCCGCACCGGCTCGCCGGGCGGGCACTTCGGCCGCGTCTGGAACACGGTCCCGTCCAGGTCGAGGAACACGACGACGCGCACCCGGGCTCCTCAGAAGTACACGGCCGTCGCGCCCAGCATCTCGTGCAGGCGGTGAGCCACCGGCAGCCGGCTCGTCTCGTAGCCGATCAGCACTCGGTCGTAGCGGCGGCCGGCGACGTTGTAAAGGAAGTTCGGCACGGCGGGGTCGGTATTGTCGGCGAACGTGAGGACGCCGCCGAGCTCGCCGCCGCCGACGAGTGGCGAGCGCGTCGTGGACTGAAAGGCCACGTCCCAGCCGCGCTCGTCGAGCCGGCGCGCGAGGCGGAACGGCGGGTGCGCGAACTCGCCACTGCCGAGCACGAGCACACGCTCGCCGGGCGTCACGCCCGCGGCCGCGATCATGGCGTCGAGGTCGTAGGCGAGTGGGCCGCGGACGCCGAGGCGGCCGTGATTCGTGGGCAAAACCGCGTCGAGGAGTTCGCCGCGGCCGGTCACGTCGGGCGCCGGCTCCGGGTCGAACGCGGGGTCGGGCTCGAACGTGTAGCCGCCGCGCAGCAGGCTGTGGACGGGAACGGGAACGCCGAGTTCGGCGGCGAGTCCGGCGCGGCGCGGGCCGAGCCAGTCGGTGAGGCACACGAGGTGAACGCCCGCCAGCCGCGGATTGAGGCGGCGGTACGCGGCGGCGAGGTTCAGCAGCGTGCGGCCGGTGCTGATCTCGTCGTCCACCAGCACGAGCGACACGGCGCGGCGGAACAGGTCTGCGCAGCCAGGCTCAGCGGGCTCGTACAGGAGGTGGTCCGGGGCGTGGCTGTGCGGCTCCTCGAAGCCGAAGGCCAGCGGCCGGCTGAGGCGGTACCGCGTGGTGTGGAGGAACACGGCGTCCATACGGCCGGTGCGGCGGAGTAGTTCCTCGAACACGCCCTGGCCGAGGCCGGTCGCCGTCTCCGCGAGCGCGACGACGGCCACGGGGCCCGGCAGGTCGAGCAGCGATTCGGCGAGCCGGGCGTGCGTCTCGGCCATCACGCGCGGGCGGACCGGGACGTGCTTGCCGAGCACCCGGCTGACGAACACGAACCCGCGCTTGCGGCTGCGCCGGCAGCCGAAACCGCACAGGCGGTCGAGCGGCAGTGTCGCCGCTTCGACGTCGAGGCGGAGGGTTCCGCACGGCAGCCGCACGGTGTGCGTCATGTCGAGCGCGCCGGCACGGGTTGGGGCACGCGAACGCCGGTGCGCGGGGCCGGCAAATCGGCGGCGGTCCCGGTGCCGAGCGCGAGCCGGACCGCCCACAGCGGCAGGTTCAGCCCGCTGCGGAACGTCATCGGCAGGCCGCCGGACATCCGCGGGTTGATCTCCAGCAGGTGCGGCTCGCCGGCCGCGTCGCGGAACTGGGTGTTGAACAGCCCCGTCAGCCGCAGCCGCGCCGCCAGCCGCCGCACCACCTCGACCAGCCGCGGGTTGTCCTCGATCAGCTGCCACCCGTGCCCCTTGCGGCGGACGACGGCGCCGACCAACTCGCCGTTCTCGGCGAGCGCGTCCACGCTCCGCTCCGGGCCGGGCAGATACTCCATCACCAGCAGGTCGGCGAAGCGGCCGGCTCCGAGGCGGGTGCGGGCGTCTGCCAGTGCAATCCCGTTCGGGTGGTTGAAGTCGTCGAGGACGTGGAAGCCGATGCCGTACACGCCCGTGGCCGGCTTGTAGCACACCCGCGTGTGCCGGCCGCGGAGGCGCTCCACGGCGGCGTCGAAGGCGGTGCGGTCGGTCACCACCTCGCACGTCGGCAGCCGCACACCCGGCACGTCGGCCACGGCCGCGGCCAGCTTCGCCTTGTGGTTCACCAGCCGGATCGTCGCCGCGTCGCCGGCCGCGCACACGCGCGTGCCGACCGCCGCGAACCGGTCGCGCGCCGCCACCACGGGCAACACGTTCCGCCCCGGGAAGAACAGCGCCACGCCGTGCCGTTCCGCGAACCCCAGGCAGTAATCGACGTACCGGTCGGCCGCGAGGCCGTCGGGCTCGAGTTCGAAGTGATCGGCGTGGCAGCGACCGCGGTAGCGCGGGCTCGGGTGGGTGACGAGGACGCGGAACTCGCCCGGCCGGCGGTCGCGGCGGAGGCGGGCGACGACTTCGCCGGTGTTGGCGAGGTACTTGTTGAACCAGACGGCGGGCGCGGGCATGGCGGGATGCTACCGTCGCGCCCCGGCGCGTCAACCGGAACCGGCCCGTATGCTGTCCGGGATGTCGCGCACCACCGCCGCCGCCGTCGGATCACTCGTGCTGCTCGGGCTCCTCGCCGCAGCGCTGGGGTGGCGCGGCCGCGACGCCGGCGGGGCGCGGCCCCTTGTCGTATACGCCGCGGCGGCGGTGCGGGTGCCGCTCGAGGTCGCCGCCCGCGACTACGAGGCCGCACACGGCCGCCACGTCGCGCTGCGGTTCGGCGCGTCCGAGGACATCCTCACGCGGGCTGGCCTGGTCAACCCGTCGGACCCCGCCGACGTGTTCCTCCCCGCCGACGACTCGTACGTCCGCACGGCTCGCGACCGCGGGCTTGTTGCGGACGGCTTCCCGCTCGCCACCATGCGCGCGGTCGTGCTGCTGGCGCCGGGTAACCCGAAGGGGCTCGCCGGTTGGGCCGACCTCCAGCGCGACGGCGCGCGGGTGGCGGTGCCGAACCGCGCCGCGGCCGTCGGCAAGCTCACCCGCGACCACCTGACCGCCGCCGGCCGGTGGGAGACGCTGAAGCCGCGCGTGGCCGACACCGGCACCGTGACCGAGGCGGCGAACGCGGCGAAGGTCGGGGCCGCGGACGCGGCCGTGGTGTGGGACGCGGTCGCCGTGAACTACCCCGGGCAGGCCGTGCTGACGCCGCCGGAACTGGCCGGCGTCGTGGGCCGCGTCGAGGTGGCGGTGCTGACGCAGTCGGCCGACCGCGACGCGGCGCTGGGCTTCGCCCGCTACCTCGCCGACCCGGAGCGCGGGCTGAAGACGTTCCGCACAGCGGGGTTCACGCCATGACCACCGGCCGCGCCTCGGCGGTGCCGTTCTACGCCGCGCTCGGGCTCCTCGGCGGGCTGTACGTCGGCCTCGTCGTCGCCATGCTCGTCGCCGACCTGGCGTACACGTCGCCGGCGCACGTCGGCCGCGCGCTGGCGTCGCCCGACATCCGCGCCGCGGTGTGGCTCACGCTCATCAGTTGCTCCGCGTCGGCGGTGCTGGCGGTGTGGGTCGGCGTGCCGCTCGGCTACCTGCTGGCGCGGACGCGCTTCCCGGGGAAGGCCGCCGTCGATCTGCTGGTGGACGTGCCGATCGCCCTGCCGCCGCTCGTCGTCGGGCTCAGCCTCCTCATCTTGTTCCAGACGCCGCCGGGCCTCGCGGTCCAGCGACACCTCACGGTCACCTACGCGGTGCCTGCGGTGGTGTTGGCGCAGTTCGTCGTCGCGGCGGCGTTCGCGGCGCGGACCATGCGGGTGACGTTCGAGCAACTCTCGCCCCGAACCGAGGACGTGGCGATGACGCTCGGCTGCTCGCGCGGCCGGGCGTTCTGGCTCGTCACACTGCCGGAGGCGCGGCGCGGCGTGCTGGCGGCGGGGACGCTGGCGTGGGCGCGGTCGCTCGGCGAGTTCGGGCCGGTGCTGGTGTTCGCCGGGGCGACGCGCGGGCGGACGGAGGTGCTGGCGACGACGGTGTACCTGGAGCTGAGCGTCGGCAACCTGGAGGCGGCGCTGGCCGTGTCGGTGCTGATGATCGGCGTCGCGGTGGCGGTGCTGGTGCTGACCCGGGCGCTCGGCCTCCGCGGCGCGGGCTAGCGGGCGCCGGGGGCGAGGAACTGGGTGCCGGTGCGCGGCCGCGTCTGCTCGTGCGGCTCGGCTCCCGGCGGCGTGTCGCGCCAGGCCCGGCCGCCGGCGGCCGCCTCGTACCCGGCGGCGTACAGCCGGCGCATCGCCGCCGGGTCGAAGCTCATCGCGTCGCCCCCGGCGTCGAAGTTCTCAGGGACCGCCGCCAGGTGGTACCGCATCCCGCCGAGGAGGCAGAGCGAATAGATGCGGTACAACTCGCCCCGCGTCTGCGACGCGACCACCGACTCCAGCGAGCCCGCGGCGATCCGGACGGCTCGCTGGTCGGTACACGCCGGGTCGGCGTAGAGCTTCCCGGCGATAACGACGTACGCGTCCGACCCGGCGAGCGGTTGCCGGCCGGCCCGCAGCGCCTCGCGGTCTAGGTGGAGGGTGCTCGCGCGGAGGAACACGCCGGTCGTCGCCCCGCCGTCCACGTGGAGTTCGGTGAACCGCCGGCCGTTCACTTCCACCTCGACCGGCACCGGCGGGAAGAAGCCCGGGACCGACGCTGACGCCAGCAGGACGGTGCGGTAGAGGTCCGCCGCGTCCGGCCGGCCGCTCGACGCGATCGCCCCCATGTCCCAGACCACGAGCCGGCGGGCGTCGAGGTTCGTGGTGCCGACGTACAACCGCCGCCCGGCCGCGTGGGCCCGCGCCACCTCCGCGAGGAGGGCGTCGTCCACCTGCGCCGCGATCAGCTTTTTCAGCGGCTCGGACGACGCGGCCGAGTCCGAGAACAGCACCGCGACGCGCGGCCGGCGGCGGTAGATGTCCTTGTCGGAGACCGTGGTGTAGAGCCGGGTCATCGGCTCGTCGTAGGCGGTGCCGAGGAAGGCGTAGCTGGCGACGAGGGCGCCCGTGCTGACGCCGGTGACCACGTCGAACGTCGGCCGGGTGCCGGTGTCGGTCCACCCCTTGAGGACGCCGACCGAGTAGGCTCCGTACATCCCGCCGCCGGACAGGGCGAGGAACTTCCCCGGCTTCGCGGCCGGGTCGGGGGCGGAGTTTGCGGCCCGGGTGCGGTCCACGAGCGAGCGGAGGAGTTCCGTCTCGACCACGGCCGACTCGTCGGCCGGGCCGGGTTGCACGAGGCCGCTCTCGCGGGTGAGTTCGGGCGGGGCGCACGCCCGGTGCCGCGTCGCGCAGCCCGCCGCGGCGAGGACGAGCCCGACGGCGGCGACACGGGTGAGCGGGGACACCAAGCTCTCGCGTTCGAGCGGCCCGGGTTCGGGTCGCACCCCACTGTAGGGCGCCTGGAGTGACCGGTTGAACGAATCCTGTCCGGTGGCGTGTATCCGCGCTGCCGTTCGGGCAGATTATGCCGGTCGCGCGGGCAGGGGTGGCCGCTCGGCGTTGAGATGTGCGGGTGAAACGCAGCGAGCCCCCAGCTTACCGGGGGCTCGTGTGGGGATCGGACGCGGAAGGGGAGGGATTCGAACCCTCGAACGTCTTGCGACGTTGCCGGTGTTCGAGACCGCCGGCCGGTCGCGCGTTTGCCGGGATTCCAGGCTCGTCCGCGTCGCCCACGTCCCTGTTCGCGGCCGATTTGCACCCGGCCTCGAACAGGCCCGCGACCTCCTCGAGATGTACGAGTGCCGCTGATTGTGGAAGTTGGCGAACAGTCCGTCCTTCACGTAGTGGATGCCGGCGGGGTCAGGTCTGCTTCAGCAACCTCACCCACGCCCTTTTGGACCATGTTTTATGAGAACGGGCTCATTTTTGATTCTTGCTCTTGTCACGCCCCCTCGCATGATGAAAAATTTGGGCGGAATATGAACGAGTGATGAAGTTTGTGTTGTCGGTTCATGAAGGCCGTCTGTGGCGGGTTTGCGACCCGTGCCACATGGCCTTCGCCCTGACCCCGCCTGCCTTCTCCCGCTTCTCCGGAGTTGCCATGCCCCGCTCTCTCCCACGCCGGTCGGCGTTCACGCTGATCGAACTACTCGTCGTGATCGCCATCATCGCCATTCTGATCGGGCTCCTCCTGCCCGCCGTGCAGAAGGTCCGCGAGGCCGCCGCCCGGATCAAGTGCGCTAACAACCTCAAGCAATTCGGCATCGGCATGCACGCCTACCACGACACCCGGAACCGGCTCCCCTCGGCCGGGGCCCATAACCGGGACGGCAACAACAATGCATCGTCCGACAGCACGAGCTGGGGGCCGTCGTGGGGGATCGCCATCCTCCCCTACATCGAGCAGGACCCGCTGTACAAGGGGTACAACTACGCCCTGCAGCGGTCGCGGGACGGGGTCAACGCGGCCGTGGTCGGGGTGACCATCTCCGTGTTCCAGTGCCCCAGCGACGGCAGCAGCAAGCCGGCCTTTAACTGCAGCGGGGTGTCGTTCGCCCGCGGCAACTACGCGGTCAACTGCGGGGCCGGCAACGCCTTCTCCACGACCGACTACAACCTGACCAACGAGCGCGGGCCGTTCAGCATGGGCGACCCGTCGGCCCCAGCCCCCACGCCCTACACCCAGGACAACATCGGCTACGGGGCCCGGTTCGCCGACATCACCGACGGCACGTCGAACACCGCCCTGCTCTCCGAGTTGCTCGCCGGCGACCAGGCCGGCGACGTCCGCGGGGCGTGGGCCTACCCCCCGGGAGCCTACATCAGCGGCGGGGCGCCGTCGTACAACAGCCCGCGACTGCTCCTGACCCCCAACGCCAACGCCCTTGACAACAACAACCGGGACCAGCCCGGGTTCTGCTCGGCGAGCAACACCGACCGGGATCTGCGCTGCGCGGCCGGCGGCAGCCGGGCCTACCAGACCGCCCGCAGCAAGCACACCGGCGGCGTGCAGGTGACCCTCGGCGACGGCTCGACCCGGTTCATCCGCAACTCCATCGACCTGCCGACTTGGCGCCAGTTGCTCGCCCAGTCCGACGGCACGGTGCTCGGCTCCAACGCCTACTGACGCCCCCCCGGGGGGGCGGGCGCCCGCCCCCGCCGTCCCCCCACTCTCTCCACCCCCAGGGCCCGACCCGTATGCCCCGCTACCTTGTCCTCTCCCTCGGCCTCGTCGCCGCCGCCCTCGCGCCGGGGTGCGGGTCGTCCGAGAAGCCGTACACCGACAACTCGAAGGACCCTGACCTGTACGCCCAGGACGTCAAGCAGATCGCCGTCGACGCCATCCAGCGGGCCCGCCGCTCGCGCGAGCCGGCCGACCAGCTCCAGACCATCGTGACCGAGATCGAAGGGCAGTCGGCGAACAACCGCCCCGTCGGCTCCCACCAGCCGGTCTACACCGAGCTGTTGACGGCGGCGAAGCAGCTCCAGGGGGACTGCAACAAGGCGAACGGCCGGCCGGCCGACCTGTCGACCCGTCTCGACGGGCTGAAGAAGATCGCCGACAAGCTCCCCGGCCAGGTCCAACTCGGCCGCGGTGAGGAACCCAAGGCGAAGGACCCCGCGCGGGACTGACCGACTTTCGGGGGCGCCAGGCCCTGATACTCGCGAGGCCGGGCTCACGCCGAGGTGGGCTCGGCCTCGGTGTTTTCCGCGTCACTCGTCGATCGCTCCACCCGGCGACAAGTCTCCTGGATAGGCAGCTGCGAGCCCGATGGCCTCCGCCGCAACGGCGGTCATGCCGGGGTAGGCCCACAACCGTCGGACTCCACTGAACGGCACCACATCTCGACCACGGCGATCAGGTACGTGATCGCGCCGCTCTTTGGGTCGGCTGGGGGGGGGCGTCACCCGGACCCCGCCGGGTGCGAGTTCCCAGCCGACCGGCCGCCCGCCAACGGTTCCTTTCTGGTGTACTCCCGTACCTTCTGCCTCGTGGGGCGAATTCGGCGGAAAGGCTTGTGTTGCTTGGTTTTCGAGCGGAAGGGGAGGGATTCGAACCCTCGAACGTGTTGCCACGTTGCCGGTTTTCAAGACCGGTGCAATCGACCACTCTGCCACCCTTCCGGCGGCTCACAACAGGCGACGCCCACCCGCAGTGGCGGGTGGGCGTCGGTCCCGATACTGACCACATTCACGCCGTCGGCCACAACTCCCTGCTGGGCAGCGACTACCGCCGGAACCGACCCGGCGGCGTCGCTCTCACACTGTTTCTTCCAGTTGAGTCAATGCTTCTTGGGACGGGGTGTCCCTCTCTCCTGGAATCAATCAACTCCGTCCCACCGACGACGCCTGGAACGAGGTCAGTTCCCGGCCGGCGCCGGGTCGGCGCCGTTCACCCACGGGCCTTCGAGCCGCTGGTACGCCGGCGGCACCAGCTTGCTGCCGCGGTCGCCGCCCGTCCAGCCCTGCACCTGGCTCGGCGTGTCGCGCTTCTTGCTGCGGGCCTCCAGCTTCGTCGCCCAGCTGCTGTCGGCCTCCTTCGGGGCGCGGCCGTCCTTGTCCCAGAAGTACACCTTGCCGTTGCGGTAGCTGTTGGCGCCCATGTTCACCGTGCTGAACGCCGCGGCGCCGAGCTCCGGGGTGCTCAGCGTCATCCGCCGCTTCGCCGCCACGCACTCCAGGAAGTTGTCCCACAGGGCGTACGTCGCCGAGTCCTCGACGCCGTTCTTCGGGCTGGCGAACTTCGGGTTCACGTACTCGTGGATCGGCTTGCTGTCCGCGTCCTTCGGCTTGCTCGGGCCGCCGGCCGGGTACTGGCCGTACACCTCGAACCCCTTCAGGTAATCGGCCCGGCCGGTCGGGCTGAACTTGATCGTGCCCAGGTGGCCGCGGATCGTCTCGCCCAGCTGCACGTCGTTCAGCATCGTCGCCGAGATGATGACCTGGCAGCCCTCCTCGTAGTCGGCCACCACCGTCGCCACGTCCGGCACGTCGCGGCCGTCGTACTCCATGTACAGGCCGCCGCCGCCGGTCACCCGCCCGGGGAACTTCAGCCCCATCGCGGCGATCAGGTGCGTCGTCTGGTGGACGAACAGGTCGGTGAACATGCCGCCGCCGAACGGCCAGTAGCACCGCCACTGCGCCCACACGGCCCGGTCGAACGGCATCTGCGCCGGGGTCGGGCCGAGCGGCTGGTCGTCCACGCCCTTGAAGGCGTGGCCGAGCCACATGTTCCAGTCCACCGTGGTCGGGCTCATCTCGCGGGTCAGCGGGTAGTACCGCCACTGGCCGACGCTGCTGTTGCGGAAGTAGCTCGTCTGCCCCTGGAGGACGTGGCCGATGTTGCCGGCCTTCACGTACTCGTTGGCCGCGAGCCACGTCGGGTCGGCCATCGACTGCACGCCGACGGTGACGACGCGGTTGAGCTTCTGGGCGGCGTCGACCACGGCGATCGCCTCGGCGATCGTGCGGGTCATCGGCTTCTCCATGTACACGTCCTTGCCCGCCTGCATGGCGTCAATGGCCATGCGGGCGTGCCAGTGGTCGGGGGTGGCGATGCACACCACGTCCACGTCCTTCTGCTCCAGGATTTTGCGGTAGTCCTTGGAGACGTGGTTGCGGTCGTCGCGGTTCAGGCCGCACCGCTCGGCCGACGGGTACAGGCCGCGGCCGCGGATCAGGTTCGCCACGACCTGCCCGTCCCACACGTCGCACACGGCGACCGGGGCGACGGGCTTGTTCAGCTCGCGCATCTTCAGGATCACGTCGATGTGCTGCTGGCAGCGACCGCCGACGCCGAGGAAGCCGACGCCGACGCGGGCGTTGGCCCCGGGCACCTGGGCGTAGCTCTTGGCCGTGAAACTCATGGCCGCCCCGGCCGCGGCCGAGGACGCCAGGAAGGACCGTCGCGACGACTTCGACATGAGACGCCTCCAGGGTGGGCGAGGGGTGTAACGAACGAAGCCCACCTGAAACTCCGGGTGGGCTGAATCACCAACTCACTTCTTCTTCTGCGCCGCCAACCAGGGGAAGAATTCCTTCTCGGCGTAGGCGCGGTCCCAGCTGTTGTGGTCGACGCCGGCGTACTCGCTGTACTTGGGGTTGCCGCCGGCCTTCTTCAGGGCGTCCACCATCGTCCGCGACAGCTCGACCTTCACGGCCTTGTCCTGGTCGCCGTGGAACACCCACGTGGGGATGTCCTTGATCTTCGGGGCGTCCTTGGCGTTCCCGCCGCCGCAGATCGGGGCGATGGCGGCCCACCGGTCGGGGTGCGCCGCGGCGATACTCCAGGTACCGAACCCGCCCATGCTCAGGCCGGTGAGGTACACCCGCTTCGTGTCCGTCTTGTAGCTCTTGGTCACCTCGTCGAGGATGGCGAGGGCACGCTTCCCCTCGGCGCTCGCGGCCTGCCAGCCGCCCTTCTGCGACTGCGGGATGACGGTGATGAACCCGAACTCCTTCTCCTGCTTCTTGATGGCGGTGCCGATGCCGACCTTCGCGGGCACGCCGCCGCGGCCCTTCGTCTCGCCGGCGCCGTGCAGGAACAGGATGACGGGGTACTCCTTCGTGCCGTCGTAGCCGTGAGGCACGAACACGACGTAGGGAATCTTCGTCCCGTCGGGGTCGGTGAAGTCCTTGGTGATGAAGCCGGTCTTGGCGTCCTGGGCGGAGCCGGCGGCAACGAACGCCACGGCCGACAGGAGGGCGGCGAACAGCGCGCGGGTCACGGGCGGGCTCCGGGAGAGGAGAGGGGGCCGGCTGGGCGGTGGGAGTAGCGTATCAGACGCGGATGCGCCCCGCCAGCGGGGACGGGGCGAAGAGTTTAGACAGGATGACAGGATGAACGGGATACCGAACCAAGACGGTGGCTTCGGTTCGGTATCCCGTTCATCCTGTCATCCTGTCTAAACTCTTCCGCTCACTTCCGCCGGAAGGCGAAGAACTCGCGCGTCGCCGGCCCGACCCACGGCAGCGCCTGCACCACCTCCGCCGACAGGCCCGCCAGCGCCGCCAGACGCAGCAGGTGGTCGCGGTTCACCTCCACCGCGTACCGACTCCCCGCCGACCGGCTCACCAGCGGCGACGTGAACACGTCCGCAAAGACGACGCCGCCGGGGGCCAGCGCCCGCGCCGCCTCCGCAAGCAGCAGTGCCGTCTCGTCCGGGTAGGTGTGCGTGAACACGCTGTAGAACGCCACCGCGTCGAACGCCGCGTCCGGTGCCGGGACCGTCGTCATGCCGTTGACCGCGAAGCGGAAGTTCGGCCGGCGGTACGTGCGGCGGCAGAATTCGACCGCCTCCGGCGCCAGGTCCGTGCCGAAGTACCCCCCGCGGTCGGAGAGGTAAGCTTCCGCGGCCGCGGCCAGCAAGCCGGTGCCGCAGCCCACGTCGAGCAGGCGGCCGTCGGGCGTCAGACCGAGCTTCTTCAGCAGGTCGAGCTTGATCGGCTTGAGGCGCTCGAACTCCGCGGCCGACGGCGGGCCCGAGGCGCTCCAGTGGTCGCGGCCCAGGTCGGCCTTCGAATAGATGTCCAGGTAGTTGAACCCCGCGTCGAACGGGTGGGTGACGTTCACGTCGAAGCGGGCCGCCGGGCCGACCGCCTCGAAGCTCGGGCCGCCGCGCTGGCCGAGGGCGAACGTCGCCACGTAGTCGCCGAGGTAGCCGGGGGCCGGGGCGCGGAACACGGCGGTGACCGACTCGCCGGGGTACACGGCGCGGGGCAGGGGGGCGAACCCGTCGCACGGGTCGCAGGCGGCGCCGGTGGCGCAGCTCCAGCGCGCAAGGACGCCGACCGGGTGCGTTCCCTCCGGCCCAACCGGGAGGGGACTGTGGTTCGTGACACGGAGCGTCACGTCGAACGGCCGGCCGGCCTCGCCCACGGGGCAGGCCCGAACGACCTCGACGCGCGCCCGCAGGTCGGGACCACACAGCGGGGCGACGTGGCGGACGGGGCGGAAGGCACGGGCCACGCGACGGGCCGCCGGGCGGAGGGCGGACGGCACGAGGAGCTTGGCGTTCATGCGGCGGGGTCCGGGGAACGGAGCGGGGCCGGGGCGGCGGGACACTACCCACCCCACCCCGGCCCCGTCAACCACAACAGCGGTGCGTTAGCCCACGTACAACGGGTCGGCGAGCCCGCCGAACACGCGAACCCGGCCGCGGGCGTCCGGGTCCGGGTCGAGCTTGATGTCCGCGCCGTAGTACAACTCGACTTCCGAGTTCGGCCCGCCGACCAGGATGTCGGCCCGGTTGTCGCCGTCGAGCTTGGCCGCGGCGACGCGGGCACCCGCCCGCCCGTTCGCGTCGCCGGCGAAGAAGTCGGCCAGCGCCACGTTCGTTTTCCCGCCGGCCAGCGCCACGCCACTCACCACCCGCACCCGCGGGGCGCCGCCGACGCCGGCCCCGGCGACCACGTCGGCGTACCCGTCGCCGTCCACATCGCCGACGGTCAGGAACACGCCCGTCCGCACCGACTCGTCGAACACGAAGAAGTCGTTGACCAGCTGCTGCGGCTTGCCGCCGGCGAGGGTCGCGCCGTTGTACACGGAGAGGCGCGGGCCGCCGCCCCACCCGGGGGCCACTACCAGGTCGGCGACGCCGTCGCGGTTGACGTCGCCGGCGGCGACCCGCAGGCCGCCGCGGAAGTCGGGGTACGGCAGGCCGAAGAAGTCGGGGACCATCTTGGTCAGCGCTCCGCCGGCCCACACCTGAACGCGCGGCCCGCCGCCCTCGCCGGGGGCGATGACCACGTCCATGCGGCCGTCGCGGTTGAAGTCGGCCACCGCCACCTCGGCGGACCCGGTAAAGTTCTCAAACGGGGCGGTGTCGAAGATCAGCTGCCGGGTCGCGCCGTCCCAGATGCGCACCCGCGCCGCGATGCCGCCGCCGCTGCCGACAATGACGTCGGGCGTGCCGTCGCCGGTCACGTCGCCGCGAACGACGCGGGCGCCGCCGGCGTAGTCGTTTCCGAACGGGGTGATGGTGAAGTCCACCGTCGCGTCGGAGCGGAAGACGACGACCGTGGTCGCGGACCCCGGCGTGGCGGCAGTCGCGGTGGCGAACGCGGCCGGGGTCGAGGGTGCAGGCGCGGCCGCTGCCGGCGTGCTGTTGGCCGGCACCTGCGTCGCCGTGTCGGGGCGCGTCGGGCTGCCGGTCGAGTTCGGGTTCGACGCGGCCACGATCGGCGCGGCCATGCCGGCCGGCACGCCCACCTCGACGAGGCTGTAGTCGGTGACGGTCGGGTTCTTGTTGGCGTCGGTGTGGGCGAGCGCCCCGAGGCCGGCGAACGTGACCTGCCCGTTCCGCTCGGCGGCGACCGGGTACAGCAGCTGGTTCGCCAGCGGGTTCGACTGCCGGTACACCGTCTTCAACTGCCACCGGCCGCCGCTCAGCGTGGCGACGCGGATCTGCCCGGCGACCTCGTTCGCGTACGACACCGGCAGGTGCTCACCGGCCTCGTCCGAGAACACCACGTTCGCCCGGCCGGCCGAGTCGAAGTACAGCTGCGGGGCGAACCCGGTGAACTTCGCCCCGTCGCCGGCGACGTAGCCGTCCGGCGCGGTGGCGACGTTCTGGTGGGCCCACGTGCCGTTCGCGTTGCGGGTGCTGTAGATCAGCTTCGACCACTCGGGCGAGCCGGTCGGGTAGCGCTCGACGTAGTAGTGGGCGATCGCGATCTGCCCGGACGGGCTGACCGCGACCGACGCCCCGAGCCCGGCGTCGGCGGTGCCGTCGCTCGGCTGCTGGACCACCTCGGACTTCCACGAGCCGGACGAGTTCGAGGCGTAGCGCAGCTCGCTGTAGACGGTGCTGAACGCGCCGGCGATGTAGAACTGCGGCGTGTACGTGACGTGGGCGTTGTTCTTCCCGTCGACCGCGATCGACAGGTACCGCGGCGCCCAACGGCCGCCGGTGAACCAGATTTCCTGCTTCAGGTCGGCCGTGTCGGCGACGCGGTCGAACGCCCAGCTGCCGCTCTTGTTCGTGGCGTACCACAGGATGCCGCTGCCCGAGTTGCCCACGCCGGTGGCCGCGGTGTACGTCTCGGCGAAGAGCAGGTGGAGGGAGTTGTTCGCTCCCGCCTCGGCGACCAGGTTGCTCGGCCCCCACGTGCTCAGCCACGGCGTGCCGATCGTTTCGACCTGCTGCCACGCGCCGCCGGTGCGGGCGTAGTGGCGGATGACGGTCTGGAAGCCGTTCCCCGAGCCGTTCCAGGCCTGGTCGAGGAACAGGACGTGCGGGGTGCCGTCGTTGGTGAAGACGAGCTGCGCGGACTGGGACGCCTTCTGCACGGCGTCGCGGTTGTCGTACTGGCTCTGCGTGAAAGTGGTGGCGGTGGCGACGGGCGTGTCGAACCACTGGCTCGCCGCGCGGGTGCGGTAGACGAGCGTCTGGCCGTTCCAAACCAGCTGGGCGAGCTCCCCCGTGGGGGCGTACTGGGTCCAGTTGAACTCGCCCGCCGGGATGACACTCCCGGCCGGCACGTCGCGGTCTTCCAGTCGCTCGACGCGGAGGTCGGCCGGGCGGTTCGGCTTGGTCATCCGGGGCCCCTGTCGGGTAACGGACGGGCGCGCGCGATCCGGCCGATAGCCGTGTGGCTCGGCGGAATCAATCGCACCCCTCCGGGCTGGGACGGAACCACCCACCGGCCCCCGCCGGCAGGCACGACCGACGCCGGTCCCTGGCCCCCGACCGGCGCGCTGCCGCCGGCCCGCAACGGGAATCCCGATGCGGGCCGGCGGCCGTACCGATCCCCCCGCGCTCCCACTCCGGGAGCGCCGCCGTAGAATGCCCGTTGAATGGACACCCCGGCGATCCGCACCGAGAACCTGACCCGCACCTACCGCCTCCCCAGGCGGCGATGGGGCAAAGCCCCGGACCCGGACGCCCCGCCGGAGTTCACCGCCCTCGCGGGGGTGACGCTCGACGTGCGGCCGGGAGAGCTGTTCGGCCTGCTCGGCCCCAACGGGGCCGGCAAGACGACGCTCATCAAGATCCTCACTACCCTCCTCGCGCCCACGTCCGGGACCGCTGAAGTCAGCGGGCTGGACGTGGTTTCCCAGGCGAGGCGCATCCGGCCGTTCATCAACATGGTGAGCGGCGGCGAGTCGAGCGGGTACGGGATCCTGAACGTCCGGGAAAACCTCTGGCTCTTCGCCCGGATGTACGGCGTGCCGACGGCCGTGGCCCACGACCGCATCGACAAGATGCTGGGCGTGGTCGGGCTGACCGAGAAGGCCGGCTCGCGCGTAAGTCACCTATCGACCGGGCAGCGGCAGAAGATGAACTTTTGCCGCGGATTTATCACCGACCCGAAAGTGCTGTTCCTCGACGAGCCGACGCTCGGCCTGGACGTGACCAGCGCGCGGGCGATCCGCGTGTTCGTGCGCCGGTGGATGGCGGAAGACCCGGCCCGCACACTGCTTCTGACGACGCACTACATGGCCGAGGCGGACGAATTGTGCGACCGGCTGGCCATCATCGACCGCGGAAAAGTGCTCGCCTGCGACACACCGGGCAATCTGAAGAAGCGAGTGCAGGAGTACCCAATCTTCGAGCTGAACCTGGCCCCGGGGTCGGGCGGGTGGGCCGAGTTGGGCAAGCTGTGGGGGGTGCAGCAGAGTACGGCGGTGGAAGGGCCGGAGGGCGTGGCGCTGAAGGTGGCGCTCCGCGAGGAGCCGGCGATCGGGGCGGTGGTGCAAGCCCTGGCGACCGGCGGGGCGCACATCCTGTCGCTGAAGAAGGTGGAGCCGACGCTGGAGGACGTGTTCATCGAACTGGTGGGCCACGGACTCGGTGGCGACGCGGTCGCCGCGAAGGGGGCGACCGCACATGTCTGAGCCCCCCGTACACGCCGTGCGGCTGTTCTTCGCCGCCGCCCTGGCGCGGTCCTACGCTCGCGTCGCCTGGCTGTTCCGCAGCCGGACGTGGATGGTGCAGGAAACCGTCCTGCCGGTGCTGGGGGTGTGCGCGTTCGCGTACTCGTACCGGGCGATGGCGGCGCCGCCGGAGTACACCGGGCTCGTCGTGCTCGGGGCGTCGATGACGACGTTCTGGCTGAACGTGCTCTGGGGCATGGGCGCCGCCCTGTACTGGGAGCGCGACAGCGGCAACCTCGAACTGTTCGTGATGTCGCCGGCCCCGATGATGGGCGTCCTCACCGGCATGGCCCTCGGCGGCATGACCACCACCCTCGTCCGCGCCACCGTCATCGCCGTCGCCGGCGTGCTCATGTTCGACGTGCCGATTCAACCCACGAGTTGGACGCTGCTCGGGCTCGTGTTCTTCCTCACGCTGGCGGCGCTGTACGGGCTGGGGATGATGTTCGCGTCGGTGTTCCTCCGCTGGGGCCGGGAGGCGTGGCACCTGGTGAACCTGCTGCAAGAGCCGGTGTACCTGCTGACGGGGACGAACTTCCCGGTGGGGGCGATCTTCCCGAAGGCGGTGGCCGCGGCGGCGACGCTGATCCCGCTGACGGCCGGCCTGGACGCGATGCGCCAGGTGCTGTTCCGCACGCCCGGCATCTTCGACGTGTGGCTCGAAGTGGCGCTGCTGGCGGTGCTGTCGGTGGTGTTCTTCGTCTGCGCCCGCTGGCTGCTCGCGCGCCTGGAGCGCCGGGCGGCCGAGGAAGGGAAGCTGACGGTGCGGTGGCAGTAGTGTCCTTCGTCATTCGTCCCTTGTCATTCGGGGGGCGGAACCGACCGGACAACCACCCCGAATGACGAGGGACGAATGACGAAGGACGGAACCGAATGCGTGAGCAACTCAGAACCCTAAGACTGGCCGCGTGGCTCGGCTGGCAACTCGAGACGAACTGGGCCAGCCCGTGGCTGTTCGCCATCTACATGGTCATCAAGCCGGTCACCGGCTCGCTGATGCTGGTGTGCATGTTCTACGCCGCCCGCTACGCCACCGGCGGGAAGGTGCCGGCCGAGTTCCTGCCGTACCTGTACGTGTCGAACGCCTGCTTCGGGCTCGTCGGCACGGTCACGTTCGGGCTCAGCTACGCGGTCATCACCGACCGCGAGCGCTACCGGATGCTGAAGTACGTGTTCCTGAGCCCGGCCCACTTCCAGACGTACTTCGCCGGCCGCGGCCTGGCCCGCGTCGCGGAGGGGACCGTCGGCGCCGTGCTGAACATCGCCGTGGGCCTGCTCCTGTTCTCCGACATGCGGCAGGCGCTCGGCACCACGGGCATCGACTGGTTGTGGCTGGCGGTGTTCCTGGCGGTCGGTGTGGTCATGCTGTGGGCGGCCGGGATGATCCTGGCCGGGGCGTGCCTGAACCTGTCGCGGAACGGCATGTTCCTGAGCGAGGGCATCTCGGGCGTGGTGTACCTGCTCAGCGGCGTGGTGTTCCCGATCGGCGTGCTGCCGGTGTGGGTGCAGTGGGTGGGCCTGAGTCTGCCGACGACGTACTGGCTCGAGGGGATGCGACGGGCGCTGATGGGGCCGGTGCCGGACAGCGCCCCGATCCTGCGCGGCCCGCTGGCGACGTGGTCGAACCCGGAGCTGGCGCTGACGCTGCTGCTGACGACGGCGGCGCTGGTGGCGTTCGCGCTGTGGTTCTGGCGGTGGAACGAGCGCCGCGCCTGGCGCCTCGGCAAGCTGGAGGAGAACGCCGGCGTGTGAAGGTGGATCGGCGTTCGGTCACGCCTTCCCGAGCACCAGATCGACGACCCAGCAGCCGCGGACGTGCGGCCCCGGACCGCGGCAGTGGTCGAGCACCTCGCCGGACGTACAGCCGGCGTCCTCCAGCGCGTCGGCCAGCACCGGCATCGGGCCGAAGTCTCGCTCCGCGTACATCCCGCGCGCCAGGCCGACGACGGCCTCCGTCCGCCAACTCGGGTCGAACGCCTCGGCCAGGAACAGGTCGCCGTAGATTTCGCGGAGCAGGTCGGCATAGGGGGCCGTCCGCTGCGGCGTGCGGTCGCGGGGGGCTCCGAGCACGCCCCCGTAGTCGCCGAACGTGCTGAACGCGGCCTCGTACGCGCTCCAGTTGAGGAACCGCGACCCTTCCCGACCGAGCGCGATCCGAGCCCGGGCGAACCCGGCGGCGCGCTCTTCCTCCGACGCTTCGCTGTCTGCCACGCGCGCGGCGAGGTCGAGGAGGCCCGGTAACTCGGGGTCGTCGTCGCCGTCGCGATACAACTCCCATGCGGCCGCGGCGGCGAGGCGGAGCCGGCGCTTGTCGCCGGTCTGCTTCCACGCGAACCGCAACATCGGGACCGGGTTCGCCGTGCGTGTCCAGTCGTGCGGCGTCACCGCGGCCCCCCGAGGTGGGAGCGGAAAAAGCCGGCGGTGCGCGTCCACAGCCGCTCCATCACCACCGGGTCGGCCGACGCCATGTGCGTCACCCCCGGCAGGGCCAGCGCCTCGAACCGCCGGCCGGCGCGGAAGAGGGCGTCCGACAGCCGCAGCGTGTGCCGGTAATACACGTTGTCGTCGGCCGTGCCGTGGACCAGCAGCAGCGGCCGGTCGAGCTTGTCGGCCAGCGGCAGCAGCGACGCCTCGCGGTACGCCGCGGCGCTCGCCGGCAGCAGGCCCATGTAGCGCTCGGTGTAGTGGGTGTCGTAGTCCTCCCAGTCGGTGACGGGGGCGCCGGCCACGGCCGCCTTGAACACGTCCGGCCGCCGCAGCACGCCGTTCGCCGCCATGTACCCGCCGAACGACCAGCCCACGGCGCCGACCCGCTCGCGGTCCAGTTCCGGGAACTTGTCGCACAGCGCGTGCAGCCCCTTCACCTGATCCTCCAGTGGGACTGTGCCGAACCGTTGGTACACGGCCCGCTCCCAGTCGCGGCCGCGGCCGGGGGTGCCACGGTTGTCCACGGCCACCACGACGAACCCCTGGTCGGCGAGCCACTGGGGCACGAGCCAGTTCCGCATCGCCTGCACGACGTGGAGGTGCCGCGGCCCGCCGTAGACGTCGAGGACGACGGGGTACTTCTTGGTGGCGTCGAAGTCTCGCGGCCGGACGACAGCGGTCCAGAAGTCGCCGACCTTCTCGACCGTCACGTTGGGCGCGAACGGCGGCTCCGCGGCGACCGACGGCAGCTCGCCCAGCGCCTTCTTGTGCGCGTCGAACACCCGCGACCGCGGCAGCTGCTTCAGCGTCGTCGAGGTGATGACGTGCTGTCCGTCCTCGCCGAAAGCGCCCGTGTGCATGCCGGGCTCGTCGGTGAACCGCTCCCACGGTTCGGCCAGTGGGAAGTTCGGCTTCAGCAGTTCCGAGCGGTCGAGCGGAATGGGCGTGACCCGGACGTGTTGTTGGGTCGGGTCCGGTGCGGTGAGACTGACACAGTGCCCGGGAAGGAACAATCGCCCACCCCCATGGGGTGACGTGTACTTCCCCGCAACGCCGAGGACGTGATCGGTCCCCGGCACGAGGATCGAGACGAGCGCGCCCGTGTCGTGATTCCGCAACTGAACCTCCGGCCCGTTCGGCCCGGTGCCGGTCCAGATGATGCCGCTCGTGGTCAGCAGCGGCACCTCGGCCGGGATGTTCGTCCACGCCGGGTCCGTGTCCGCGAACAGCCGCCGGGCGAAGCCCGTCGTGGGCTCGACCGCGCAGACCACCATCTCCTGCTGCTTACGGTCCTGGATTACCACGAGGAGGTGAGCCTTCCCGGCGGTACCCGTACCCCAGCGGACCGCGGCGAGGTACTCGTACTTCGCCCGGTCCCACTCGACCCACACCGTGTCGCCGCCGGCCACCGACTTCACCCCGAGCCGCACGGTCACGTTCTTCTTCCCCGGCCGCGGGTAGAACTGCGGCGCCGGCGGCACCTCCGGCTTCAACGGGTCGGCCACCCACCACTGCTCCACGCCGGTGTGATCCGCCTCCGCGTACGCGATGCTCTTCGAGTCCGGCGACCACCAGAAGCCGCTGTGCCGGCCCATCTCCTCCTGCGCCACGAACTCGGCCAGGCCGTGCGTCTTCGCCACCGTACCGCCGGTCGTCACCGCGAACTCCTTGTCCGCGGCCAGGTCGTAGCACGCCACGTCGAACCCGCGCACGAAGGCGACGAACTTGCCGTCCGGCGAGAACTTCGGGTCCACGATCGGGCCGTCGCCGCCGGCCTTCAGCTCGCGGACGGTGCCTGTCGTGCGTTCGAGCACGTACAGCGTGTTGCCGAGCTTCACCAGCACGAGCGCGCCGTCGGGGCTCAGGTGGAAGTCGGCGAAGCCGCCGGCGCTGACGCGCTGCCGCTCGCGGCGGGCCTTCTCCTCCGGCGTCAGCACCTCGGCGCCGCCCTTGAGAATCGTCTCGGCGCTCAGCACCTCGCGCGTCCTCGCCGTCGCCAGCTCGAACTCGAACAGGCTCTGCCGCTTCGTCGCCGGGTCGGCGCGGAGGAACAGGACGTGCTTGCCGTCGGGCGTCACCTTCGGCTTGACGGGCCGGCCGAGGAGGAAGCCGCGCGTCTCGGCGTAGCGCTTCAGGAACGACGTGTCCACGGGGTCTCTCTTCGGGTCGGCCGGCGGCCGGGCCGGGACGGCGGACGCGGCGACGAGCAGCACGAGTGCGGGGGTGAGGCGATTCATGCCGCCCAGCATACCCGCCGCGGCTCGGAAACGGCAGTCCCATCGGGCCGGGTCGGGTGCTAGAATCACGGGTGCCTCCCCACGTCCACCGGGGCTCCCTCATGCCGCCTGTCGCCCGCGCCGCCGTGCTGTTCGCCGCGGCCGCCTTCACGGCCGCCACCGCCGGCGCCGCCACCCCGGAGCAGATCGACGCCGCCATCAGCAAGGGCGTTAACGCGCTCAAGACCCGGTTCAAGGAGGGCGGCGGCGGCCAGGGCGTCGGCGGGTCGTACGGCGTCGGCCCCTCGGCGCTGGCCGGCATCGCCCTGCTGGAGGCCAACACCCCCGCCACCGACCCGACCGTGAAGGCCATCGCCGCGGCCGTCCGCGACCAGTCGTACCGCGAGTCGCAGACGTACCAGATCGCCCTGTGCCTGCTGTTCCTCGACCGGCTCGAAGACCCGGCCGACGTGCCGGTGATCCAGATGCTCGGCGCTCGCCTGCTGGTCGGCCAGAACGCCCGCGGCGGGTGGACCTACGGCTGCGTCCAGGCCGTCCCGGCGGCCGACGAGCAGCGGCTCCGCGCCGGCCTCAAGGGGGCCGAGTTGGTCGCCGGAAAGGACGCCTCCCCCGGCACCTACAAGCTCCACCCGATGGTCCAGGAGTACCTGACCGCGCTGGTCAACGCCCGCGGGCCGGCCAAGGCCGAGGGTGGCGACAACTCGAACACCCAGTTCGGCATCCTCGCCACCTGGGCGTGCCGCAAGTACGGCCTCCCCGCCGACGGCGCCCTGGACCTGATCGAGCGCCGCTTCCACGCCACCCAGGCGCCCGACGGCAGCTGGACCTATGGGGCCGACACGGTCGGCGTGGCCGGCTCCCCGGCGATGACGTGCGCCGGCCTCCTCGGCATCGCCACCGCCATCGGCCGGCGCGAGGAGAAGCGGGCCAAAACCGAGGCGCCGAAGGGGGAGCCGCCGGCGAAGACGAACGACCCGTTCTTCAACCCGCCGCCGCGGCCGGACGGCAAGGCGGCCGGCCCGAAGCGGCCGCTGGACGTCCGCGACCAGGCCGCCGTCCGCGGGTTCGGCTACCTCGGAGCCGCCCTCCGCGCGGGCCACCAGGACTTGAAGAAGCTGTACAGCTTGTGGTCGCTGGAGCGGGTCGGCGTGCTCTTCGGGGTGGACAAGATCGGCGGCGTCGACTGGTACGCGGGCGGGTCCGACTACATCATCGCCCACCAGGCGGCCGACGGCGCCTGGCCGGGCGAGTACGGGGCGGAGGTGGAGACGTCGTTCGCCGTGCTGTTCCTGTGCAAGGCGAACCTGGCGCGCGACCTGTCGCGGCGCGTCCGCGGCGACTCCGGGAGCGAGTTGCGGGCCGGCGCCGCCGCACCCGTCGAGGCGGGGCCGGCGCCGAAGGGGCCGGTGGTGCCGGTGAACCCGCTGCCGGTGCCGATCGCGGCGCCGCTGCCGCCTGGCGCCGCGGGGAAGGTGGCGACCGACCTGGTGGCCGCGGCGAACGGCGCCGGGTTCGCCAAGTCGCTGTCGGACGCGCGCGACGCGAAGGGGTCGGACTTCACGACCGGGCTGGCGGCGGCCGTCCACCGGCTGGACGGCGACGCGAAGAAGTCGGCCCGCGAGGCGCTGGCCGACCGGCTGGCGCGGATGTCGGCGGCGACGCTGAAGGGGCTGATGGCGAGTTCGGACCCGGAGGTGCGGCGCGGGGCGGTGCTGGCGGCGGCGATGCGCGACGACAAGGACCACATCCCGGACCTGATCGAGCGGATCAACGACGAGGACGACCGGGTGGTGCGCGCGGCGCGGGCGGGGCTGCGGAGCCTGACGGGCCAGGACCACGGCCCGCCGACGGACGCCGGGCCGGGCCAGCGGGCGGCGGCGGCGGGCGCGTGGCGGGCCTGGTGGGCGCGGCAGAAGCGGTGAGCGGGCGGTGGGTCGCCGAACGTGATCGTGACGGACGTCGGCCTGACGACGTGACATGTTGCCGCGACCCGGTGGGGCGCGGCGGCAAAATCATTTCGGCCCCGGGCTCGTCATTCTTTGACCCGCATCAGTTCCGCGGTGATGTGCCGGTGCCGCTGGCGGATCCCCTCGCGAAGCCGGTCCACCTGCCCCTTCAGGCCGTTCGCCGCACCCTGGTCCACCGCCGCCAGCGCCGGCCGAATCTTCGCCTCCGCCTCGTCCAACCGCTTCACCCACCGGGCCGGCTCGAATACCGTCCGCATCACCTCCCGCATCCGCGACCAGTACCGGCGCCTCCCCTCCGGCGTCTCGATGATCGACCGCGCGACGAAGCCGCCGAAGCCCGGCAGCGCCGGGCCGTTCGGCTCGCCGAACATCTGGTCCATCCCCGACGGGATGAAGATCAGTTTGTTCCGCTCCGGGTCGTGGTAGATGCGGTAGTTGTTGGCCTTGAACGGGTAGCCGTCCCAGTCCCACATGATCGCCGACATCACCATGTAGCTGATGAACTGGTCCAGGTCGAGGACGCGCGACAGCTGCTCGATGCGGCGCTTGTGGTCGTTCTCGCGCGCCGCCGCGATCAGCGCCTTCAGGTCGCCGCGGTCCTTCACGTCGCCCTCGCCCGAGACAAGCTGCAACGGCCGGTCGATGTCCTGGAGGAAGCCGCCGTCGTAGAAGTTGCCGTGGCTGTTCTTGAAGTGCTTCTTCAGGAAGTCCTTGTCGTACCCCTCTTTGAGGTAGTAGAAGCCGAGCTTCCGGCCGTTCATCGTCACCGCGGCGTGGCCGATCCGCGCGGCCGGCACGCCGACGGCCCGCATGAGTTCGCCGCAGACCAGCTCGGACAGGTAGCTGGGGTCTTGGGCCGAGTTGGCGAGGTGGAACTTGTCGAGGCCGCGCCACCGCTGCTTGTCCTCGAACTTGTCCATGTTCAGGGTGAAGCCGGGGCGGTCGTCGAACCCGCGGAAGCTGCCGGCGGACCCGCGCAGGTGGACCGCCACGTTCTTGAACGTCTGGCCGTTCTCCTTCACGGTGACGGGCACGTACTTGCGGTGGTCGCGGCGGAGCGAGTCGGCCTCCTTCTGGCCGACGTCGAGTGTGATGCTGACCGGCTCGCCCTTGGCGAAGAAGGCGTCCACCTCCTCGGCGGCGGTCTTGGCCTTCTGCGCGGCGGCCGGCGGCATGCCCAGAGTGGCGGCGGCCGCGAGCGCCGGCAGGAGCGCGAAACGGATCACGAGTTGTCTCCCCCTTCAACTGGGCTCGCGCCACTCGACGCTCTGCACGCCCTCGACGCGGCTCAGCTCGCCGATCAGCGTCACCGGGGCGACGCCGGCCTTGGGCCGCACGAGGTACGTGTAATCGACGGCGGACCCCTGCTTGGCGGCGTCGGCGGCCTGGAACTTCGCCTCGCGCAGGTGCTTGTCGAACGCGGCGGCGAGGACCGGCTGCGGGTCGGTGCCGTTGGGCAGCCGTACCACCAGCTTGGCCGGGTGGGCCACGGCGCCGGTGCCGCCCCACATCGCCAGCACCGCGGCGGTGAGGCCGACGACCGGGATGCCGACCAGGGCCAGCGCCGGGAACCCGGACCCGACGGCCATGCCCACGGCGACGGCGAAGATGACGAACGACGTGTCGCGGGTGTCGTCCACGACGGTGCGGAAGCGGACGATGGACAGCGCCCCGACGAGGCTGAACGCCCGGGCGACGCTGTTGCCGATGACCTGCGTGACGAGGGCGATGAGGACGGTGAGCAGCACCAGCGTGGCGGAGAACGGGGCCGCCTCGCTTCGGGTCTTCTTGCGGGTGAGGGCGTAGACGCAGGCGACGGCCCCGCCGAGCACCGCCGACAGGACGAGCCGCACGGCGAGCTTGTCGGCCGCGATGTCACCGTCGGCGCTGACCGCCCCGCTGAGCCACTCCGGCATCCGTTCCCTCCCAGGCTGTTCGGGTGAAGTATACGGCCCGGCGGGGAGGAGGGCGGGCGGGATTCCGGTTGACGCGGGCGGCGGCGGGAGTAAAAAGAGGGTGTCGGGCGTTTAGCTCAGCTGGCTAGAGTACCACATTGACATTGTGGGGGTCACTGGTTCAAGTCCAGTAACGCCCACTCGACACAAGAAGCCGCACCCCAACGGGTTGCGGCTTCTTCGTTTGTCTGGGGTGACGGCATTTTTGCCCCCGTTGACAGCCTATTGACAGCCAAACTCAGCCGAACAGGGCGTCCGCTCCGGCTGCGAGTTTGTCGTCGTCGTTCGGCATGACGTGGGCGTAAGTTTTCAGCGTGATCCCGATGTCGGCGTGCCCCAGCCGCCGGGACACAGCTTTGATCGAGTGCCCGGCCGCGATCATGCACGTAGCGTGCGTGTGCCGCAAGTCGTGGAACCGCACGCCGGCCGGGAGTTGGACAGGGCTGTCGCTCCCCGCGTCCGCAGCACGCTTCACGCCGAGCGCGTTCGCCCGCTTGACGAGCGGGGCGTGGACGCGGCGGATGAAGTTGCTCTTCGGCATCGGCGTGCCTGCGAGCGTGCAGAAGACGGGGGCGGCGATGAACCCGGCCTTCAGCGCGGCAGTGCGGTGCTCCTTGAGCGCGGCGAGCGCGAACGCGGGCAGGACGATTGTCCGCCGCCCGGCCTTCGACTTCGGCTCCTTCAGGACAGGCTTCCCCTTGACCCAGCTGAGAGAGCGTTTCACATCGACTGTTCCCTTATCGAAGTCGATGTCGGCCCACTGGAGACCGAACATCTCCCCCTGCCGCATCCCCGAGCCGAGCGCGAGCGCGTACAGCGCGGAGAGCCGGTGCGACTTCGCGGCGTCGAGGAAGAGACGCGCTTGCAGTTCGGTGAGGAAGACCATCTCGCGGGCCACCGGCCGCGCCTTCGCCACGTCGGCGGCGGGGTTGTGCAGGATGAGCTTCATGCGAACCGCGTGCTTGAGCGCGAGCGACAGCACGATGCCGGCCGTCTTACGAGTCCAAGCGGACGCCACCTTCCGGTCGCTCGCACCCACCACCATCTGGGCGTAGCTCTGCTCGACGTGCAGAGGGGCGAGTTTCGACAACTTGATTCCGCCGAGCGTCGGGATCAGGTACAACTCGGTGACCTGACGATATCGCTCCCACGTACCGTCGTGGACTTTCTCCTTCGCAGTGTTGTGAAGCCAGCGCGTCAGGTACTCGCCGGTCGTCAGTTGCTCCGTCTCGACGAGCCGGCCGGCGTCATTCTCGGCCTGGAGCTTCCGCAGCTTCTCGGCAACGTCCTTCTTCGACGTGCCGTAAATCGTCTTCCGCCGCCGCTTCCCGGTCGCATCCACGCCTAGCGAGATTTCAGCCGCCCATCGGCCGTCGCCTCGCTGGATGATCGCGCCTTCGCCCCGTCCGCGCCGCTTGCGTGCCATCGTCTCTCCCTCGTGAATTGTGTCTAGTTACAGTCGCGATTGTTGATTATCGCGCATCGCGATTCGTCGCGCAATCTGAGTTTCAGCTAAACGTTGAGCGGTTCCAGCGACCGACTCGGTGGCCGGAATGCCAAGATTTATCTCTGAAAATGCCCTCGGAAAATTTATCTTGGCGCGATTAGCGAGCACGAACACTGAATCATGCCTTAATTGGATTCTAACCTTGACGGGCCAAGTTTTCCAGTGTAAGTCAACAATGTCGCCAGGTGGCCACCAGCATCCAGCCCGGGGATATCGGGCCCGAACCAGAGGTCAGATATGACTGCCGAAGAGAAGGTCAGCGATGGGGTAGTGCCTCTTAAGCGCGATGAGCTACGCCAGTACGGGCTATCTCGGTCACAGGCTTATGAGATGATCCGGGCAGGGGAACTTGATGTAGTGAAGTTGAAAGGGCGCCGCTTCATTCCCAAGCGGTGCTTGGTCATGCTCTTGGCACGAGGGTTGGTCCCGGCCACGGCCCATAGCTGACCCGAGGTAGCCCGTACCAACCCGCCGGCCGGAAGGGTGTCACTGACGCCCTTGCTTGGCCTCCACTCGTAACCGCTCATAATCCGTTTGAATGTCGCCGCCGGCGAAGGCTTCGGTCTGAAAATGACCGCGGCCCGGGGTAGTGACCCGAGCCGCGGTGAAGAACAGGAACCAACATGGATACTGTAGCAGCCTCTGCGCCCAAATGCCATGATACTTGTCACGAAAATTTCGCCAACGACTGCACGACAACGCCGCCCGACGCTCTGGCCGACTTGACCCCCGTGCAAGTCGCCGCTGTCGAGTATTGCGCGGACAAGTTGGCGATTTGCAACGTCGATCCCGCAGAAAAGAGCGTCACCTATTCCGGGTGGCAACTTGGCGGAACCCCGCCGAACCAAATCGGGCCGAAACACAACATCGGCATTGTGTGCGGTCAAGTGTCCGCACCGACCGGCCATTCACTCGTCTGCGTTGACGTGGACGACGCGCAAGCGTTGGCGTTGGCGCCGGACTTCCTCCCGCCGACGGGCATGTCCGACGGCCGGCCGAGCAAGCCGCGCGCTCACTGGTGGTATCTCGTTCCCACTAACACGATCCCCGAGTGGTTGCGGAGTAAGGCACCAAAAACTGCGCCCATGATGCTCGCACGGTACGGGCATCCGGGGATGACGGGCACATACTTCACGCGGCCGAAGAGCGGGAAGCACGTTATCGACTTCAAGGCGTCCGGCTCGCAAGCCGTCGCCCCACCGTCGATCCACGAATCGGGTGAAGTGCGCGAGTGGGAAGGGGGGAAGCGCGGCACTCCCACCGTCGTTGATGCCCTGGCACTGTGGCGGGCGGTCTGCGACTTGGCCGCCGCTTGCGACTGCCGCCCGCCGACGAAGACGGCCAGCGCCAAGCGGCCGAAGAAAGCCGCCGCCACGGTGGCCGTCCCGACGGCTCCGGCAACGCCTAACGACGACACCGACGACGACACCGAAGACGACGATCAATTGCACTACCTGTGCGGCGTGAACCCGCACGCCCTCAGCGGTGACGCGCTCACGGTCGCGGAAAAACGGGCACGCGCCAACTTGAATGCGATCCCTGATGCCGACCTGCCAATCGACGGCGAGGGCGGCGACGCGACGACAGTCAAGATTCTCGGCGCGCTCGTTTATGGCTTCCAGCTACCGCGCGACTTGGTGATCCGCGTGTTCGTGGATCACGTCAACTCGCGCCTTGTGCCGCCGAACAAGCCGTGGACCGAACCGGCAATCGCGTACAAGGTTGATTGGCTCATCTTCCGCGGTCCCGACGAGCGCTTCCCCGTAGGCGAGCTGCTCAAGAACCGCCCGATGACCAGCACGCGGTCGCGCCCACGACAAGACGCGGGCGTTGGCGCCGACGCAAAGCTCGTGTTCTCGTCGCTCGCGGGGGTCATCCCCAAGCCGCTCACGTTTCTCGTGCCCGGCTTCATCCCCAGTGGGATGCTCGGGATGATCGCCGGCGAGGGCGGGCACGGGAAGTCACTCATCACGCTCGACCTGATCGCGGCGATCACGACCGGCAAGTGCCCGCTCGGCCTCGACTACCCCGACGGCGTCGTCGGCTCGTGCATCCTGATCGCGTGCGAGGACGACTGGGAGCGGACGATCGTGCCCCGGCTGCTCGCACTCGGCGCCGACCTGTCGAAGGTGTACCGGATCGACGGGCTCAAACTCACCGACGGCGGCGTCCTCGACTTCGACCTGTCGCACGCCAAGCAGCTCCGCGAGATGGTCGAGAAGATCGGCGACGTGAAGCTCATCGTGATCGACCCGGCCGGCGCGTTCGTCGGCCGCGCCGGCGTGGACGAGCACAAGGACGCCGAACTGCGGTCGCTACTCGGCCCGCTGTCGGAGCTGGCGAACGAGACAGGCGCGACGGTGCTGATGGTGAAGCACCTGAACAAAAACGTCGGCGTGGCGGCCGTCCAGCGCGTCGGCGGGAGCGCCGGCTACGTCAACGCGGTGCGGTTCTCGTACATCGTGACGCCCGACCGGGACGACGCGACCCGGAAGCTATTCATCCCGCTGAAGGCCAACGTCCTCCCCGGCGACCTGAAGGGGCGGGCGTACCGGATCAACGTCGCGCCGCTGGACGCCGCTCACTCGTTGCTTGGAAACAAGTTTCCCGACCTCAAGCCGGACGACCGGGAGACGATCGCCAAGCAGCTCGTCCGCACCACGTGGGAACCCGAGCCGATCGACATCGACGCCAACGCCGCGACAGCCGCCCCCGGCGGTCGCCGGCCGGCGGGGCAGCTCGACGCCTGCAAGGTCATCATCCGCGACTTCCTCGGCGCTCACTCGCGCCCGGTCGCGGAGTTGGACAGCGCGGCCGGCCGCGCCTTCCCGGCGAAAGTCGTGAAGGAGGCGAAGAAGCAGCTCCGCGAGCTTCCGGCCGGCAACCCGGACAAGCTGTGGACGCGACCGCTGAACGAAGGCGGCAAGTGGTGGGCGTGGGTCGGTCCAGACGGCAACCCCCGTCCACCGCACCCCGACGACGCCCCGGCAGTCTGTCCCTCAACCGGCAGCCCTGACCAGACTGACGGAACAGACGAGACTGCCCAGGCCGCCCAAACTGCTCCACAGGGGGGTGAGGTTTGAGATTTGTCAGTTACGTCAGTTAGATCAGTCTGTTTCAGTCTTGTCAGTTTAGTCCACACACCCAACCCAAACCCAACCCACCTGTGGAGCGGTAGTGGGGTGGGCGGGCGGCGCCGGACGGGCCGACGCTGCCGAAATCGAATCACCCCGCCCGCAACGGGCGGGGCATACTGAAGGAGAGTTACTGTGAATGATCCAATCCGCGAAACGCTCCGCCGGCTGTGCACGCGGGGGCTGGCCGAATTTCTAGAGTTGGCGCCGGCGGCTGTGACCAAAGACGCGGTGACGGCCGCGATGACTACGCCGGCGAAACTATATCTGGACACAACCGTCACTGACCGCGCGAAACGCGCCCGGTTAGGGCGGATGCTCCAAGAAATCGCCGCCGAAGTGTTTGCCGCCGCGATCGCAGCGGGGACGGTGGTTCTCAGCAGCAAGCCGGTGTCGGTGGAGGACATCAAAGCCGGCGGGTTGCAAGCGACGCTCTCAGCCGAGTTTCGCGAGGAGCTCCATCACGTCTGCCGTACCGCAATGGACGCGATCCTGACGAGTGGCCGGCTGCGCTACACGACCGACCAAGTGCTCGATCTGATGGTGATCGCCGCAGGGCATCTGGTCGCGTCGAAGACGAACGACCCCGCCGAGCGCCTACGCCTGATGTCCGGGTGTCAGGAAGCGGCACTGGCAGCGATGCAGGAGGCGTCACTACGCGGCAAGACCGCATTTGTGCGTAACTGACGCGGCGATACCCTCCGGGCTCCTTCCCGGTCGCAAAGGCCGATCCTCGAAGCGACCGGGAAGGAACTGGCGCAGAGCGCTTCCACGACTGACCACTCAACACAGAGACGACCATGCAAGAAATCGAGAGCAGCGCCGCGCTGGATGCCCGCGACGCCTACATCGTCGCCGGCACCGTCGCGGGGAAGACGCCGACCGTCATCGCCGCCGAGCTTGGCGTTTCGGTCCACACCATCTACCGCCGGCTCAAGGCGGCACCCGTCCGGCAAGCGTTGACCGAAGCACGAGCGGCCGAGGTCCGGCCGCTCGTCGCCCAGGCGGTCGGCGAAGTTCAAAAGTCCGTTGAGCGGTTGGTCGCAGTGCGCGACGGGGAGACGACGCGAGACGGCGACCGCATCCGGGCGTCAGTCGCGATTCTGGACTGGTTTTCGCGAGTCTGGGAAATGGGCGAAGTCCTGCCCCGCATCGCGGCCCTTGAAGCGCAGCTCGCCGCGAGTGCATTAATCATCGAGACCACGAATCAACATACCTCCTGTAATATAGATGCAGTGCCGGAAGGTATGGTAGCTGATGATTGTTGATCGATTGAAGCAGTTTGCATCTGCAATGTATATTCTGATCGAGAATAACCACAATGCGTGCCAATCAAATGATAATAATGACCAAATAATGGTGCTAGATCAAGGCAGAGTCGTCTTAAGTCGTTCGCCAATGTTCGCGAGCTCAGGAAAGACATTATGCTTGTTGATTGCTAGCAGCTGCAGTTCGCGAACAATGTTAGGCTTGGATTCACGCGGAACGCGATAATTGCGCACATGCGACCCATCGGCCACACGCTCGACCGCGATTGGCTGCTTATGCAAAAGTGTGAAAGTGCCGAGTTGCGCCTGCATGCGGGGGGAATTGCGAATTGCGGTGATCGCAACAGGAGGGTAGCTTAGCGTAGTGGCCCCACGAACGTTACCAGGGAGAAATGGAGCAAGAATGGGATCGCCATAATAAGGAATGTATTTTGAATACTTCGGATAAAGATTCGAGGCCTCGTTGAGCTTCAATGGGTTCAACAGCCAGAGCGCACCGTCCCGATCGAACCGAAGGGGATTGCAAACGGCGAAGAATAATGCAACGAGAGGGCTCTCCGTCCAGTCGAGCAGGCGAGTTGGACATCCGTAGTGCTGCATCAGCGCGAGCCAGTCCCAATCGGAGGTGACAGGACGTTGCAGGAGCAGCGATGCATCTTGCTGAAAGCGAGCCATGAGGTCAAGTTCGGCATCAAGATGGGCGGGGTTCCTAGCCAGCGATGGAGTAAGCGTCCACGCGGCGTCGTCGTGGCCTCGATACCAAAATGGATGGTCCGAGTCGACTGCAATTGCAGACAGCAGGGTTAGCAAGTCGGCGACACTTCCGATGTCACCCTGGGATGCAATAGAGGCCGCAGAGACTGGAGGAGTAGCAGCCATCAAATCCCCTCGCAAAAGAGATGGAAGCGCACACCATTCGACGCTGGAAAACATGCTTGTTCATCTATAATAATCCATTTCCTCCTCGATACCAGCGGCGTCGGTAGCCGCGTCGTTTGCGAGCAAATCCGCGAATTTGCCATCGGTTCGACGATTGCGAGAGATAAGTTGCTGCATTCGCTGCCTGACAGCCGGAGGCTGTTGTTGAACCATTGCCGTAATTGTACGGAGACCTCTCGTGAGACGACCTTGAGCGGTAAGATAGGTAATCAGCCACTCAAGATCGCCAGCGAGTTGAGCAAAAAGGACATAAACGTCATGCCACCACGGCTCGCCGATATGATCACCTACCCGCCTCGACCGAGCACTATTAAGCTCAACTGCTACCAAGTACTCCTGATATCGCAAATGTCCAAAGCCCCATTCACCTGCAGCGGTCATTGGGACCAATATATTGCATGGATCAATGAGCTCATCGACAGCTGTTGCAGCCATCTCTCTTGCATTCTTGCCGTGATGATAAGATGCGATCGCGTCCTCTGCAATCTTATACATTGCCTCTTTAGACATATATCGACGCGTTCGCTCATGCATTTCATGAGCGATCGAACGCGCAACAGTCTCTAGGTCTCTATGGTGTGTAGTAATACGACTAACTTGCTTGTGACTATCGTAGTGCCCCAGCAACAAGCGAAATCGTTCCTCATATAGCCGAATCTCGCTATTTGGCAGAGGTATGTTTTTCTCAGCAAGGACGCATAATGCTGTTGCCAGAAGCGGATTGCGAACTATCGCTGCCACCTTTCGGTGCGCTTGCAAGTGGGCAGTAATATCCTTTACACGATTGTGCGGATCACCACCAAACCATAGCAAAAAGAACTGATCTCGCTGTTCATCGGTAAAAGGCAACAAAGTAATCTCAAGCCAGCCATTTTTTGATAAGCTCGCATCGGAGACGCGCGAGGAAGCAACAACCTGAACGGCAGGGTACTTTCGTGAGAACTGAACAATTGCATCCACGATCCAGGGCGCCACTTTAATAACTTCGTCAATGCCGTCAAATAGCAAAGACACACTACCGCTTGAGAACAGCGCGTCGAGATGGACTGCCGTCAAGTCGCTCGCCAATGAGGCCAGAAAACACTTCACACCCGATTCCAACACTGGCACCGGCCCTGTATCTCGCGACAATTCTTCCCTCTCTTTCCAAGCATGAAGAAGCCTGTTCAACGGTATATACAGGGCAAAGCGCCGTCCCAGTACATAGTTTGCCAGTTGTTTAGTAGCATACATCTGAAGACTTGTGGTCTTGCCCGCGCCGGCCTCGCCATATACAACTAGATTGGAGCCGGTCTTAAGAACCTCGTGAATTGAAAGAGAGAGCCGGTAAGGGCGGTCGTAGTAAGAATAGGTAGGCGACGCCTCTATGGCCACCTTCGAGCTGATTATCTCGTGCGAGAGTGCAACCATCACGCCACGTGTAAAATGATGAAAGTCCCGCAGAAATGAAGACAACTCGTCATGCTGCGGAGGACGAGTGTTAAATGCTTCGATTCTACGCCTAAGTGCCTCGCGCCCGACTAAGATGTGCTCAACCAGGGGCGCAGTTTCAACGGTTACGCTAATAATTGGGGCAACAACAGCTTCGCGGTAGCCTTTGAGTTGGGCCTCAACCTCTCGGCGCCTACCGCTCTTGGCGACATAATTCGTCGCGACATCAATAAGTCCGTCTTCGGGCATCGAAGCCAGCAAGGCCACATCCTTCATAAGAATTTTATCTTTATCGGCCAATCGCAACGATTTTCCATCCGAGCCAATCAAGTGCCAATCTTGCTGGTTGACAGCAAGAACAATCGCATCGACCAAGTTCGTGAATTTTACTTTGGCAAGTTCCTGCCCTGGCTCTTCAGTTGCTTTCGCAGCAAGCTTTAATTCTTGTAGCAAGCGTGCACACTCTAAACGCAAGCCGAGCACCTCCGAATGCGCGCGTTTGATTTCTTTTTGAATACGCGACTGCTCATCTACCTCACCCTGGTAGTTATTCTCTATACGATCCGAATCTCCTTCAATGACGTGAACCCCTATTAACTGATATACCGACGCATCGACTCCGCGGAGATGATGCCATTCCGGCTGCTGTAGCTCCAGCACAGCTCGACCCGATTTAATGTTACCCTCAAGAAACCTATGGGCACGAGTCCCTAATGCAAAATCAATATCGGTATAAAATGAATCTATCCTACGACTACTAGTATGCGTTAGCGCATCCATCAGCGTGGCATTATCGAGCAAACTTTGCGCCGCATCACTGTAAGCAAGGGCTTCTCCCTTATCCCCCTCAGTTACCGCAACTGGGCTCTGACCCAAATTCTTGCCTGCCTGAACCGTAGAGATGTTGCCACAGCTTGTCGCTCGACTAATAACCAGCAGATCTGACTTGCTAAGCTTTAGCTCATTGGATGATAACAAAATGATGACATGCACAATTCCCTTTTTTCGCCCCACTGCTTTGCCCACATCTTTGATCGTCTTAGACCGAATTGCCGCTGATCGCCCCAATGGCCCAAGCCCGATACCTACAACTCGCTCAACCTGTCCAAAAGCCGCCTGCTTCTCGCCGCATACAATGCAGAAATCGCCCTCTAACACTGTGTCTGCGATCGCATATCCCAGCCGCGCAAACTCGGTTAGGATTTGCTGACACAGCACATTCGCGTCCCCCATATGTCACCGTGTTTGCGTGTTTTACAACCAACCGTCTTCAATCGACTATCCTGGGCGATTCTCGTAACTGCCTAGAGTACTCGGCCCACCTCTTACTGTCAAAGCAAATCCCGCCTATGACATCCAGAAACGCATCAAAACAAGCGCAAATGAACACTCGGCACAATTTTTCCCCTCGTCCTCATTTCGCGAAACATGACCAACTGCATATGAATCCACTCCACATCACCGCCCGGGGTGCCAGACCGCGATCATCTGCTTCAGGTACTTCCGGCACACGTCTGCGCCGGCCTGGGTGAGCCGGTACTTCGCGTCGTCGAGCCGCACCCACCCCTTCTTCAGTGTCGCGGCGAGCGCCGGCTTGTAGTAGCTCCCCCTGGTACGCTTCGAGGATGCGTCCCTTCGGCTCGCCGAACAGCGCCCGGAGAATCCGCAGCTCGCGAGCGTCGATCGTCTCGCCTAGTGCCGGCAGCTTGTCCGCTTGCATGATTTCACTCGCGGCCGTCGTAGTGACGGCGGGCGTGGCGGTTGCACCATGCGTTCGCCTGCTCACGATCGCCGTGCCGAGCGCGCCGACGACGGTCCCCGCGGTGTCAATGATCGCGATTAGCACGCCTTCCGACATAGGCGACTCCTACCGGTGCCCGTTCGTGTTGTAGGAGAATTGTCGCCGAAACTGACGGAACGATCAAGCTCCGATATGTCCGGCGTCGAGGCGACGCGGTTCGACTTCGGCAGCCGCTCAATACCAGTGCGATAGTTGAGCGATCGGCGATGGTACCCACCGCACGCTCGATACTTGTCGCCCGGCCGGCGAGCGGTTTTCGGCTGCGGCGCGGAGTTCTCGACCTTCAACTTCAGTGCCGACGCCCACACCTCCCGCGGAACGCGGAAGCGGATCGTGTCGCGCTGCTCGACGTGCGAGCCGTCCAGGTCGAGGTCGAGGTACTCCGCGGCCGGCGTCGGCTTCTCGAACAGCAGGAGGTCGCCGTGCGGCCGATTCGAGTAAACGGCGCCGGCCCCCATCCCGATCTTGCCCGCAAGCTGCTGTCCGGCCGCCGCGAACGCCATCTCGGTTGCGAGGTCGAAGCCCTTCGGGTGGTACACCGTCCCGTTGTTGTCGGTCAGCTTCACCTTCGTCCGACTGAGCAGCGGGTCGCGCCACGACCGGAACGTCACCTTCTCCTTCGGATCGGCGACCCGGACTGCGACGAATACCATGAAGTCGTCGCCGCTGACGCTCGCGCCGCGGAACTGGACCGACGACGGCCCGGCGTCCCAATGCTCGTCGGGGGCAAGGGCTCGCCCGGCGCCCGCTCCCGCCTTCCCCTTTGCCCCCTGCCCGGTCGCGGAGCCGCTATCCAAATCGCCCGCGCCCAAATTACCCCCTCCTGCCGTCGCCTGCGTTCCGTCCTGCTGCTGATCCCGTGGCTTGCCGGTCGCGAGGTAGATCACCAGTGCGCGCGCGGCGGAACCAGCGCCCACCATCGCGACGCCCGCGACGATCCACGCCCACAGCGGAACACCGCGCCGCGGCGCGGCCATCCGCAGCGGGCCGGGGCTGATCATGACGCGCGAACCGAACGCGAACCCGGTGCCTAGATTTTGTTGCTTTTCGCTCCGTTACATGGCTGACACAGCAACTGGAGGTTTGCCACCGTAGTAGCGCCGCCCTGCGACACTGGAATGATGTGATCGAATTGTAAGTTCTGCTTAGTACCGCACTGAACGCAGCACCCCTTGTCACGCCGCCATACTTCACTCCTAACTGCCTCGGGAATCGGGGTTCGACTCGTCTGTTCGTAGGGCAGGGGTGGCACTGGAGCGTTAAACACCACGCCTGCCACGCCTTCCTCCATCCTGTCTTTTCGACCGAACGCCTCCATTTCCTTGTTGTACTTTCCCGCAAGCGAGTGGATATCAGTAATCAGTACGGCAATACCAACAGCTTCCGGCGAGCCGGCGGGCGCCTGCGACTTCTTCTTACAATGGAGACATTGGTAGCGTATCGATCGACAGTTCGGGCTAACTTCTATTAGTCCCATTGTGTACTCATAGCACTTAAAACAAGGCTGAACCGTGAACAGGATTTCCAGCCTTCTGCTAAGATCTACTCTCTTCGCCCAAATAGCCGCTTTCAGTTTGCTTATCTTGTTTGTGTGGTGAATCACGACTCCAGCGATAATTGCGACGACTGTCCCCGCAAACACTGCTACCCCGATGACCACTTCCATGACAGCACCCCGTTGCAATCGAAAAGCCATCTCTCCAAAACTGTGATTCTAGCCAGATAGCACACCCGTGCAACCCTCAATTGGGTTGCGGGGCGCCGTCAAGGTAGTGACGGACCGTGAGGAAGCTAATTGCGGTTACCGTGCTGATCTGCTTGGACGTCTTACCTTCACCCCGGAGGGCGGCAACCCGAATGAACTCCGCGCGGCGCGCGGGGCTGTTCGGGACGTAGCGCTCCCACCCGTACATGCGGCAGTTGCGAGAGTATTTCCGCTTGAAGCAAACCCGGCAGCGAACACGCTCGGCGAAGTCGTCCAACCAGTCCGCGAACATCAGCCGAGGCGTGTCATCGTCGAGGCTGTCAAGTATCGCGTAGAGGAAGGCAGCTTCGTCCATCGTTCCACGGTATCACGCCGCGGGCCGCTCAGCTATGCGCCGTTGATCGGGGCGCGCAATTCCGGCCACTCGCCGCGTTCGACGGCATCCAGCCGCACGGAAGCCGTCCCCATGACCATCGCCCTGTCCGCCGTCATCGTCGCAGCGAACGTTTCCTTCTCCGTCCGCGCGTGGCGGCAGGAACGCGCCGTGGGGCGTTGAGGGGCGCGCAAACTGCAAAACCCAATGGCGCGTAGCCGGCGTGCCTAGAATGGCGTTGCGAAGGTCGCGAGCATTCGCAACGGTCGTACGACGGGGTAGCTGGAGGGATTACCACGAGAATCATCGCGGTCGAGAACGACGAGTACCTAGGGCGGGAATTCCAAAACTTGCTGCGCGGCAGGCTTCGAGACGGCGGCTGGGAGAGGTTAGTCAGGATGATGAACGACGCCGGTTACATCGCGCGGCTCTGCGGTGACTTTACGGGGCTAGTTCCCCCCGTCGTGCCAAAGGAACTACGGTGGCGGGCGAAGCTGCGTCCGATGTGCGCCGGGGGGCGCCCCCTGATTGGCTACCTTCCACTCTTCGACCCCTACCAAACCGACCGGTGGTGGAGGATGATTTCCGGCCGTGCGCCGCTGGAGCTCGGGAAGCTCCCGCGTAGCCTCTCTCGGAACGCGACTGCATACGGCAGGAGTTGACAGCCAATCGACAGCCTATGGCCCGGATAGGCTCGGACACCCCCGGACACTCCGACACTGGAACCACTAGGATTTCCAGGCGATTCGGACGTTGCTGGACAGAGCCGGACACGCCGAAACGGATTGACATTGTGGGGGTCACTGGTTCAAGTCCAGTAACGCCCATTCCGACACAAGAAGCCGCAACCCAACGGGTTGCGGCTTCTTCGTTTCATTCACCGCCCGTCAGTACCTCGCCGCCGGCGCGGGTGGTCAGCGCCGCCAGCACGGTGATGGGGGTGCCCGTTCGCAGGAACCGGACCGACCCGTCGGCCATGACCACACTCGCGCCGGCGAAGTGGAAGCCGTAGATCTCGTGGGTGTTCGTGCAGTTCACACCGCACGGCCCCCACGGGCCGGAGCCGTCGGCCAGCCAGCCGTCGAGGTTGATCGGGATGTTCCCGTTGGCCGCCGCCCACCCACACGGCTGGATGTCACCGGCGCGCCGACCGTTCTTCCACAGTTCCGGCCGGCCCGCTACCTCGGCGACGGCGATGCTGTTCGAGGTGCCGTCCAGGATGTCGGCGAACCGCGCCCCGGCGCCGACCGCGCACACGCCGGTGGGGTCGCCGCTCCACGGCGACAGCAGCCCGGTTGCGATGAGGTTCGGGTCCACGTCGTAGATCGGGGAGTAGTCGCAGACGCCGTACACGAGCCCGCCGGCGGCATTGGTCGTCTCGCGGCCGCCGGGTGCCGACGGGCACACGAACACCGGCACGGCCACGCCCACGGCCGGCTGGTTCTGCGGGTCGTCGTACTTCAGGTCGAACCGGTAGCGGTCGAACGCCGCGCGCTGCTCGACGTAGGGGAGCACGAACCCGCCGAAGCCGTGGAACCACTGGTTGTTGCGGAGGGCGACGGCCGGCGGGAAGCGGCCCTCGGCGTCGTGCCGCATGTGGCAGGCGGCGCCGATCTGCTTCAGGTTGTTCTGGCACTTCACCCGCGCCGCCGCCTCGCGGACCTTCTGCACCGCCGGCAGCAGCAGCCCGACCAGCACCGCGATGATGGCGATGACGACCAGCAGTTCGATGAGTGTGAACGCCCGGCGCGACATCGGCGTGCCCCCCGTGCGGGGTGATTCTACGGCGCCGAGGATTCCCGCACGGCGACACCCCCGCGGTCGAGTTCGAGCACCACGTCGGCCAGCCGGTCGGCCTCGGCGCGGGCGTGGGTGACGTGCAACACCGTCACCCGCCGCTGCTGTCGCAGTCCGCCGAGCAGGTCGAGCAGGGCGGCGCGGGCGGCCTCGTCCACGGCGTTGAGCGGCTCGTCGAGTAGGAGTACGTCCGGGTGGAACGCCAGCGCCCGTCCCAGCGCCACCCGCTGCGCCTCGCCGCCGCTGAGGCCGACGGCCCGGCGGTCGAGGAGGCCGCCGAGGCCGAGCCACCCGGCCAACTCGGCGACGCGGGCGGCCGGGTCGGCGCCGCGGACGGCGAGGGCGAAGCCGAGGTTCTCGCGGACGGTCATGGTGCGGAAAAGGGCCGCGTCCTGCGGGACGTAGCCGACGTTTCGCGCCGCAGCCGGCAGGCGCGTCACGTCGGTGCCCCGGAGGAGAACGCGCCCGGCGCGCGGCCGGCGGAGGCCCGCAATCACTTCGAGGAGCGTCGTCTTGCCGGCGCCGCTGGGGCCGAGGAGCACGGCGTAGGCGCCGGGCGGCACGGCGAGGCTCACGCCGTCCAGCGCGAACGCCCCCTGCCTCACGGTCACGGCGTCGAGTTCGATCATGCCCCGGCCGCGGCCTTCATCTTCGCCAGACCGGTGGCCGCGACGCGGTGCGGGTCCTGCCGCCAGTACTCCCGGTTGAACAGTTCCAGCGACACGAATCCCGTGTAGTTCATGGCCCGCAGCCGGGCGAACGTCTCGCGCACCGGGCCGACGCCGTCGCCGGGGTACACGCGGTCGGCGTCGGTGATGCGGTCGCGTTCGATGCGCGGGTAGTCGTTGGCGTGGAAGATGCCGATCGCCGCCGGGCTCAGCAGCGCCAGCCCGGCGGCGTCGGAGCCACCCTTGTAGAGGTGGTACGTGTCCGGCAGCACGCACCCACCGGGCGCCTGGCTCTCGGCCGCGATCAGCACCGCCTCGCCGAGCCGCTTCAGAGTCCGCGAGAAGCCCCACACTTCCACCACGGGCGTGACCCCGGCCGCGCGGCCGACGTCGGCGAGCGCCCGGTAGCGGTCGGCGGCGGCGAGGAGGTCGATGACCGACTGCGTGAATTTCGGGTCGTCGCGCTTGCTCTGCCCGCCGGTGGCGCCGACCGGCGGCGCGGCCATCCGCCGGCCGCCGAGCTCGGCCACCATCCCCATCTCCCGGCGGGCCTGTTCGAGCCCCTTCCGCCGCCGGTCGGCGTCCTCGACGATCCACTCGGCGAAGCCGATCACGTCCGGCACTTCGAGCCCGGCGTCGGCGAACCGCTTGTTCAGCTCGCGGAGGGTGCCGCCGCCGCGGGTGTACGCCTCGACTTCGCCCATCCAGGGCTCGATGGCCGAGTAGCCCGCCTTCGCGGCGATGTCGATCAGTTCGACGATCGGCCGCGACTGCCCTTCGGCGTTGCGGACGGTGCTGGTGTTGAGGCAGAACTTGAAGGGCAGGGGGGGGGTGGGTTGGCTCATGGTGGGGGTGGCGGCGACGGCCGCGGCGGTGCCGGCGAGCCACGCCCGGCGGGTGAGGTCGGTCGGCACGGCGGCCTCCGGGTAGGGTGGGACTGATATCGGTGGCGGCGGGGCGGGCGACAAGGCGCGGGGCTACGCCGTCGGCTCCACGGTCACGCCGAGCGGCTGCGCCCCCTTGTCCTTCGCGGCCGGGTCGGGGCCGCACGAGTGAATCTGGTCGGCCTTCAGCTCGGCCACCTCCAGCGGCCCGATCCACACGACGCTTCTCCCCTTCTCGTGCGCCTCCAGCGTCAGCTCGACGCACCGCTCGATCTCGTACCCGAAGACGACGCGCAGGACGCCGATCACGAACGCGAAGCCGTTCAGGTCGTCGTTGTGGAGCACGACGGCGTACGGCGGCTGGCGGCGCGTCTGCGTGTCGGTGTCGGTGTTGGGGAGCACGTCGGGGGTCGCGGTTGGCATGCGGGTAGTCTACCCGCTTCCCGGCTCCGGGTGGGGCCGGTTTCTGCTCCCGTCGGTCGGCCGGGCGGGAAAACCGGTCGGAGGGTTTGACACCGCCCAGATGTGGGGTTATATACAAATGTACACTTTTGCCGCGGGCCGGTCAAGAACAACACCCTGGCTCATTACCTCTCACCCCGCCCGACCTCTCAACCAGCTCCTTGTCGCGGTCGCATGACGCGACGAGAATCGGGCCCTACCGGAGGCACTCCCATGCGCTGCGTCTTGATCGCGTTCGCCCTACTCGCCCCGGTCGCGGCTCGTGCCGCGGAATCTGTGTGGGTCGAGGCCGAGCACCTGGCCGGCGTCCGCGGCCACTGCTTCCCCGACATGGGCGGCAAGACCACGGGCCACTGGGCGCTGTCCGGCCCCGGCATCGCCCCCGAGTGGACGCAGGGCGGCGAGAGCGGCTGGCTCAGCATCGCGTGCGGCCCCGACGACGCCACCGCGAGCGCCAGCACCGACATCGAGCTGCCCGAGGCCGGCGAGTGGACGCTGTGGGTGCGCTACCGCGACTGGCGGGCGCAGACCGAGCTGTTCGCCGTCACCGTGGAGCAGCCGGGGGTAGCGCCCCGGCGCGTCGTCTTCGGCGAGAGGCCCGGCCCCGACGTGGACGAGGACGACGAACTGAAGCTGCTGTGGAAGTGGGCGTTCGTCTGGGATTCCAAACCGATCCCGCTCGTGAAAGGGCCGGCGAAGCTGACCCTGCACGCCCACGCGAAGCAGCCGGGGCACCGGCAGATCGACTGCTTCTGCCTCACTACCGATAAGGCGTACCACCCGTACCACCGCGATAAGCCTACTCGGCCGACCTGGGCGCTACTCGACTCGCTGCGCACGAACCCGAAAGTGGCCCCGGAGCCGCTGTCGCCGCGGGCACGCTCCTTCAGCACGCCCGCGGCGTGGAAGCCGGCCACGTTCCGTGACAAGGGCTTCCTTTATCTGTGGAACGTCGGCAAGGCGTGGGAGGACGAGCTGGCGTCCGCCGACCCGAAGCGGATGCTGGTGCCGTTCCACACCGAGGCGGCGCAGCTGGCGGCGTTCAAGAAGGCGTTCGGCGGCCGCCCCGACGTGCCGATCTTCTCCGACCCGCTGATCGTGCCGGCGTTCCACGGCGGCGGTCCGAACGTGCTGGACAACCCCGCCGTTGCGGGTTGGCTGGACGCCAACCCGACGCGGCCGTTCGCGAACATGGGGAACTACATCGACGCCAAGGCGCTGACGCCGCGCGCGAAGGAGAACTGGGCGAAGCACCGCGACCGCTACGTCGGCAACATCCAGGGCGAGAGTTTGGGCCACGCCGTCCCGCTCGACGGCAAGGCGCTGGCCGAGAAGCTGAAGACCGCCAAGACCCGTGCCGAGGCGCTGGCTGCACACGCCGAGCTGTTCCGCGCCGGCGTCGCGGCCAAGCAGACGGCCGTCTTCGGCGAGCCGGGCGCGGTTCCTTACGCGGATTACATCCCGTGCCAGTCGGCGGAGATGACGGCGTTCGCTCACGCCGCCCGCGAGTGGGGCGCCCGCACCGTCGGCTACGAGAGTTCGACCGTGCTTCCGGCGCTGGGAATGCGGCTGGCGTTCCTCCGCGGCGGCGCGCGCCAGTACGGCGGCCTGTGGGCGACGTACCGCTCCTCGAACTTCGGCGACGCCGCCACCATGTACTCCGAGCAGGGCACTTACGCCCACCCGAAGCACGTCTACGACAACTATTACGACGCCTTCTCCGGCGCCGGCAGCACGTGGTACAAGTTCGACCTGTGGCACGAGTACATGGCCGGGTCCGCCCTGTTCTACCACGAGCAGGGGTTCGACGAGTTCTGGACGCCCGGCGGCGGCTCCACCCCGCGGCAGCCGATCCAGCTCTCGCCGAAGGGGCGCCTCGTCGAGCAGTTCCTGGCGGTGACGAAGACGCACCCCGACCGCGGCACCCCGTTCACGCCGATCGCCTTCCTGCTCGACCACGCCCACGGCTGGGACCCGAACGGGTACCAGCCCGCGTACTTCGGCTTCGACCCCGCCGCGAACCCCGACGTGCTCCGCTTTGACCGCCACGCCCGGATGCTGAAGGAGTGGTTCGGCGTGGCCTACCACCCCTACGGCCCGAAGGAGGCGGAGCCGAACACGGCGCTCAACCAGAACTACCTCCCCGGCGTGTTCGGCAACGTGTTCGACGTGCTGGTCACGTCGCCGACGAAGCGCGACGCGGTAGACCAGTACCCCGTCGTGGTGCTGGCCGGCGAGGTGACGCTGAGCGCCGAGTGGGGGACGAAGCTGGCCGCCTACGTGGACGCCGGCGGCACCCTGGTCGTGACCGACGGCCAGCTGAGCGGCCCCGGCGTCGCCGCGCTGAAGTTGCCGGAGTTGGGCACCGTCGCCGAGGACGCGGCGCTGACGTGGCACGGCGAGAACGTGACGACGCAACGCTACCGCTTCCGCCCCATTCAAGGCGGCACGCCGCTGGCGAAGGCCGGCAACGGTGCCGCGGTGGCCAGCGCCTTCGACCGCGGCAAGGGCCGGCTCGTGGTGCTCGGCGTACCGCTCGGCCTCGGCATCGACGGCACCGCCAGCCCGCTGGTGGCGCTCGTGCTGGCCCACGCCCGGCAGGGGTTGCTGCCGGTCGAGGTCGTTGGCGAAGTCGAGTGGCTGCTGAACCGCACCGAGCACGGCTGGCTCGTGACGCTGCTGAACCCCGCGGGGCCGACGCGGCTGCAACACGGCGTCGGTCCGACGGACTACCGCCAGTCGCGGTCGGTGACGATCCGCACGGCGCGGCCGGTGACGGCGGCGCGCGAGTGGTTCACGGACGCGCCGCTCGCACCCGGCGACCTGCGGCTGGCGGTGCCGGCCGGCGGCGTGCGAATCGTAGAACTGACGGGTGGATGATCTCTGCCCGCGACTCGACCGCTTTGCTGTGGCGTAGTCGGGCGCCGCCGGGGCCGTTTCCGCTACACCATGCGCATGACCGACGCCGCCCCCGAACCGCTCCTGCGCACCCTCGCGCCGCTGCTGCGCGGGCTCGACCGCCGGCTCCGCGCCTGGCTCGACGCCCGCCGCGCCCACCCGCTCACCATGCTCCAGCGGGCCGAGCTCGAAGGCCTCGCCACCGACCTCGGTCGGCAGGCCACCGCCCTCGACGTGGAGCAGCCGCTTCTCGTGGTCATGCTCATGGGCGGCACCGGCGTCGGGAAGAGTAGCCTGCTGAACGCCCTCGCCGGCGCCCCGATCGCACAGTCGTCGTTCACCCGCCCCACCACCCGCGACCCGGTCGTCTACTTCCACCAGTCCGTCCGCACCGACCGCCTCGACCCCGCGCTGCGGCTGTGCCGGCTGGCCCAGCACGACCGCCCCGGGCTGGAGCAGAAGGTACTCGTGGACACCCCCGACCTCGACAGCAACGACACCGCCAACCGCGACAAGCTGCTGGCGCTGCTGCCGGTGGCCGACGTGGTGCTGTACGTCGGCTCGCAGGAAAAGTACCACGACCAGCTCGGCTGGGAGCTGTTCAAGGAGCAGCGGCGGCGGCGGGCGTTCGCGTTCGTGCTGAACAAATGGGACCGCTGCCTGACCAACGAGTCGGGGGTGCGCCCGGACGACGACCTGATCCGCGACCTGAAGGACGAGGGGTTCGCCAACCCGCTGCTGTTCCGCACGACGGCGCGGGCGTGGGTCGAGTCCGGCGGGGCGCCGCCGGCCGGGCTTCCGGACGGCGAGCAGTTCACGCTCTTGCGGAACTGGCTCGAACTCGGCCTGACGCGGCTGGAGATCGAGGCGGTGAAGGCGCGCGGCGTCGGCCAGCTGCTCGGGCAGGTGGAGCGGGCCGCGGCGGGGGCGAAGCCCCCCGACCTGAGCGAGGCGGCGGCGAAGGTGGCCGAGACGTGGGGGGATGTGCTCGCGGAGGAGGCCGGGGTGCAGGCCGAGGTACTGGTCGGCACGCTGGAGCCGTACCAGACGGAGGTGGAGCACCACTTCAGCGTCGAGGGGCAGCAGCGGTTCCGCGGGCTGATGGCGGCGTACCTGCGGCTGACGAACGTGTTCCGCTACGCCGGCAGCCGCATCCGCGACCGCAACCCGATCACCGGCCGGTTGCTCGGCGGGCGGATGGAGACGCCGGTTGAGTGGAACCTCGGCGCGTTCGTGCAGGACTGCGCGAAGGCCGCCGGCGAGCGCGTGCTCGACCAGCGGTCGGCGGCGCTGGTGAGCCGGTTACTCGTGGACGCCGACCAGCGCGGCTTCCCGGTGGCGCTGCTTCAGGAACGGACCGCGGCCGTGTCGCGGCTCGACTGGCGCGACCGGGCGACGCGGGCGGTCATCGACGCACTCGCGGAGGTGGAGCGGCAGGCGGTGCAGCCGACCGGCTGGCGGCGCGTCGTGCGCGGCACCCTGGGGTTCGCCGCGAACACGCTGCCGGAGCTGGCGCTGGTGGCGACCGCGGCCGTGCTCCTGTGGGACTTCTTCGTCGTCGGCAACACCGACATCAGTGCCTTCCGGCTGGCGCTGATCGGACTCGTCCCGCTGGTCGTCATCATCGTGATTCACCTGCTGGTGCTGCTGCTGCTGCCGGTGCGCTGGCCGGCGATCCGCGGCGAATTCCGGCGCGGGCTCACGGGCCGGCTGGAGGCCGAGCTGGAGCGGGTGTACCGGCCGATTCCGGGTGAGGTGTCGGCGGCGCTGGCGGCCGAGCGGGCCGACGTGGACGCGCTCGTGGCCGACACGAAGCAGGTGGCCGACTGGCTGGCCGAGCGCCAGCAGGCGGCCCGCGTCGGCGAGCTGTACGGGTCGTGAACATGCGCCTCCTCGCGCCTCTCGTCGCCGTTTTTCTCGCCGCCCCGGCCCCCGCGGGCGTGTACGACGCCGCCGCCGACCCGCCGCCGCTGCCGAGCCGCTGGGCCGGCTTTCTCCCCGACCACCGCGCCCTCCGCGCGGCCGCGACCGACCGGCCCGTCGATTCCCTCCGCGCCGACTTCCTGGCGACCGCCGACCGCCTGAAGAAACTCGACCGGCCGCTCACCGCCGACGAATCCGCCGACCTCGGCGCCGCGCTCCTGCGCGTCGGGAAAGCCACCGACGCGGTCGCGGTGTTGCGGCCGGCCGCGCGGCGGTTCCCGGACCACTTCCGCACGGCGGCGAACCTCGGCACCGCGTGGCAGTTGGCCGGCGACCTCGACCAGACCGCAGCCGCCCTCGCCGACGCCGTCCGGCTCGCGCCGGAGAAACTCCGCCGCGCCGAGGAGTTCCACCTGAAGCTCGTCCGCCTACGGCTCGCTGAGGGCCGCGCCGCCCAGCGGCCGACCGCCCCCGACGACCTGTTCGGTGTCCGCTTCTCGGAGAAGCTCGACCCTGCCGAGCGGGCGAAACTGCCGGCCGACGACGTGGCCATCGTCCAATCTCTGACGCTCGCGCTCCCGGCCGACGGCCGCCTCCTCTGGCTGCTCGGTGAACTGGCGAACGCCCACGGCGACGTGCGCACCGCGGCGGCGATCCTCGACGGCTGCGTCACCGAGTTCAACCTGTCGGCGCCGGACCTGCGGGCGCACCGCGCCGCCTACCGCGCCGCGGCCGACGCCCTGGCGCGCCAGCCCGGTCACGACGGGCACCGCGGCACGATCGTCTTCCGCTCCGCGCGACCGCTCGCCCGCCGGTTCGACACGTCGGTCTTGCCGCCGGTCCGCGCCGACCGGCCGAACCCGCTGCCGTGGGGGCTGCTGGCCGAGACGGAACTCGGCGGCAAGGAACCCGCCTTCCCGCGGCACCTCCTCGCCCTCGACGGCAAGCCGGTGGTGCTGACCGGGTTCGTGCAGCCGCCCGGCGACGCCGAACAGTTCGGCTCCTTCCTGCTGCTTGAGTACCCGGTCGGCTGCTGGTTCTGCGAGACGCCCGACCCGGCGCGGGTGGTGGCGGTCGAGTTGCCGCCGGGGGTGCGGTTCGGCCGCCGGGCCGGGCTGGTGAAGGTGACCGGCACGCTGACGCTCAACCGCACCGACCCGGAGGACTACCCCGTCCGAGTGACCGCGGCGCGGGTCGGGGAGCCGGAGTAAGGGGCGCCGCGGCGCGCGGTACTTCATTTGGCGGTTCGACGTTTGCTCACCCCCGGCGCACCCCGCTAGAATGGGGAACCTGTCCCGCCGCCCGGAAGGCCGCCTATGCGCACCCTGACTGCCATCCCGGTCTACAACGAGGCCCGGCACGTCGCCGACGTGCTCGCCCGCACCCGCCGGTACGCGCCCGACATCCTCGTCGTCAACGACGGCTCCACCGACGGCACCGCCGCACTGCTCGACCGCGAGCCCGGCATCCTCCGCGTGGACCACCCGCGAAATCGCGGCTACGGCGCCGCCCTCCAGAGCGCGTTCGCATTCGCGCTGGCCGGTGGGTACGACGTGCTCGTGACGATGGACTGCGACGGCCAGCACGAGCCGGCCCGCATCCCGGTGCTGCTCGAAGCGATTCACGACGCCGACGTCGTGTCCGGGAGCCGCTACTACCGCGACTTCCGCCAGGACACCCCGGCCCCCACCGACCGGCGGTTCATCAACGCGAGCGTCACCGCCGAACTGAACGACCGCTACCACCTGGACATCACCGACGCCTTCTGCGGCTTCAAGGCGTACCGCCGCGAGGCGCTGGAGAAGCTGCGGATTACCGAGGACGGCTGGGGGATGCCGCTGCAGCTGTGGGTGCAGGCGGCGCGGCAGGGGCTGCGGGTGAAGGAGATCGGCGTGCCGCGGCTGTACCTCGACCCGACCCGCGCGTTCGGCGGCGTGATGAACGACCCCGAGGCACGGCTGGCGTACTACCGCCGGGTGCTGGCCGACGCCGAGCGCGACGAGTTGCCGGTGGCGGCGTGTTCGGAGTCGTGCGGATGAGCCGCCGCTTCCGGGCGCCCGCCGGGAACGGGGAGGTGCTGGCCGACCCGCCGTTCGCCGAGGTGCCGCGGCTGGTCGCCGAGAACCGCCGTCGGCTCGACCGCAGAGATATCGTGATCGGCGGTCTGCCGCTCTGCGAGTTGAGAGTGCTGGCGCGGCGCGAGGTTTGGGAACTGACGGTCGGTACGGAATGGGCTGTCCCCGAGTCCTTGCCCAATAAACCACTTCTGCTCGCAGGACATCAGCCCGAACTGTCACACCCCGGCGTGTGGGTGAAGAACTTCGCCCTGAATGGGATCGCCCGCCGGCTCGGCGGAGTGCCCTTCAACCTCATCGTCGATAACGACACCCTGAAGACACCGTCGCTGCGGGTGCCGTACCTGTTCGCCGGGCGCGGGCCGAAGGCGGTCGCCGACACGATCCCGTTCGACCGTCTCGACGGCGAGGTGGCCTACGAGGACCGCCGCGTCCTCGATCCGGACTGCTTTCGCACGTTCCCCGAGCGGGTCGGCGAAGTCACGAAGTACTGGAACTACGCGCCGTTGCTCCCGGCGCTGTGGCCGGCAAAGGCCGAACACATCGGCGCGGCATTCACCGAAATGCGCGTCGGGCGTGAGTGGGCCTGGGGCTGCACGAACCACGAACTGAGCGTCAGCCGGCTGTCACAGACGGAGGCGTTCCGCCGGTTCGCCGCCCACGTCCTCGCCGACCTGCCGCGGTTCCGCGATGTGTACAACGCCGCCATCCGCGCCTACCGCGTCGCCAACGGCATCAGTAGCGCCAACCACCCCGCCCCCGAACTGGCCGAGGGCGAGGCGCCGTTCTGGGTTCGCACCGGGGTCGACGGCCGCCGCGCCCGCGCCACCGCCGCCAGCGACCCGAAGCAGCTTCGGCCGCGCGCCCTCACGCTCACGCTGTTCGCCCGGGTGTGCCTCGGCGACTTCTTCATCCACGGCATCGGCGGCGGGAAGTACGACGAGGTGACCGACGCCATCATCCGCGACTACTTTGGCCTCGAACCGCCGCCGTACCAGGTGCTCTCCGCGACGCTCCACCTGCCACTGCCGGGGCTCCCCGCCACGGCCGACGACGCCGAGCGGCAGGCCCGGCTCGTCCGCGACCTGCACTGGAACCCGCAGCGGCACCTGACGGCCGAGTACGCCCACCGCCCCGAGGTCGCGGCGATCGTGGCGGAGCGGGCGGCGCTGGTCGCGGCCGAGCCACCAAACGGGGCGCACGCGGACCGGCGGGCGTGGTTCCGGGCGCTGCAAGTTACGACCGAGCGGCTTCGGCCGTTCGTCGGGGAGCATGTACCGCGGGCGGAAGCGGAGTTGGAGCGGATGCGGAGCGAGGCGGCGGCGAACGCGGTGCTGCGGCGGCGCGACTACTCGTGGGTGCTGTACCCGGAGGAGACGCTGCGGCCGTTCCTCCAGCGGTTCCTGGACGTGTAGCAAACCGAGCCGGCCCCGTAAGGGGTCGGAGCGCCGGGCGCTCCGACCCCTTACGGGGCCGGCTCAGTACCAGCAACGCCGCTACTGGTTGAACTGCTCCGCGATCCGGTTCAGCATGTTCTGCAGCACCCGCTGCCGGTCGCCGAGCATCCGCAGCTGCTCCTGGATGAACGGGTCCATCGCCTGCTCGCCCGTCACCCGGCGGCCGAACGCCGTGGTGCGGTCGTTCACCTGCCGCTGCAAGTCGCGCAGCAACTTCAACTGCTCGACCAGCTGGATCAGGTCCTTCTTGTCGTTCGGCGGCGGCGGCATCCCCGGCGGCGGGGGCGGGGGCGGGTTCTTCAGGTCGTTCTGCGCCTTCTTCAGCGCCTCCAGCATCCGCTGCAGCTGCTCGATCACCTGCTCCTCGACCAGCTGCGTGTCGGCGCCGGTGTTCGCGCCGTTCAATTGCTTCTGAATCGAGAGCATGTCCTTCTGCACCTCGCCGAGCACGCCCGCGAAGACCACCGCCTTCCCCTCGCCCTCGAGTAGCCGCAACGCCTTGCCGGCGTCGTTGGCGATCTCGCCCTCCTTCTCGGCCTCGATGCCGGCCTTCTGGATGTCGGCGGTCGTCTTCTGACCCTTGTTTTTGGTCACGGTCGTGTCGATCGACTTGGTCGCCTCGTACACCTCGACCTGCATCCGCAGCATCCGGGTGACGCGGCGCTCCAGGTCTTCGAGCTTCTTCAACATCTCCTTCTCGCGGAGCTGCTGGAGCCGCTTTTCCAACTCGGCGAGCGCCCGGTCGAGCGCCTTGATGGCCTCGTCTTCCTTCTTCGAGGCGTTGTCGCGGTCGTTCTTCTGCAGGTCGTTCTTGGCCTGGTCCTGCGGCGGAACGGCGTCTTCGAGGTTGCGGCGCGCCTCGTCGTTGGGGTTGTTCGGGTTCGGCGGGCGCGGGCCGCTCGGCGGCGCCTTGGCCCCGCCGGGGGGCGGCGGCTTGGCCCCGCCGGGGCTCGGCGGCGGCGGCATCCCGCCCATCGGCATCCCCGGCGACGGCGGGCCGGGCTTCGCCTCCCCGCCGCCTTCCTTCGGGGGCGCCTTGCTGTCGCCCTTGCCGTCGCCCATCCCCTTCTTCTCGCCGGCCGCCTTCGGCTCGCCGGCCATCGGCATCCCGCCCTTCGGCTCGCCCGCCTTCGGGTCGCCGCCGGCCTTCGGCTCGCCCATCTTGGGGTCGCCCATCGGCCGGTCGCCGCCGGCCTTGGGGTCGCCCGCCTTCGGCTCGCCGGCTTTGGGCTCACCGGCCTTCGGCTCGCCGGCCTTGGGGTCGCCCGGCTTCGGCTCGCCGCCGGTCTTCGGCTCGGCGGCGTTGTCGCCCGCCTTCTCGCCCGGCTTCGGCTCGCCTTTGCCGTCCTTCGGCTCGCCGGCGCCCGGCTTCGGCTCGCCCGCCTTCGGGTCGTCTTTGCCGAGCTTGTTGGCGAGCCCCTGCGTCTCCTTGGCCAGGTTCGCCTGGTCCTTGGCGAGCTTGTTCGCGTCCGACTTCGGGAGGTTCGTGCGGGCCAGCAGGTTCTCCTGATCGCGCTTGATCCGCTGTGCCTCCTTGATGAACTCCTTCAGCGTCAGGATTTCGCGGCGGATGCGGTCCGACTCGTCCTCCGTCTCCAGCGTCTCGAGAATCTCCTCCAGCGCCCGCAGCAGCGTCGCGTCCTTGGCGATGAGGTCGTCGAACTGCGGGCCGGCCTTCGCCCCCTGTACGGCAGCGAGCACCCCGCGGAACAGGTTCTCGACGCCGCGCTCCTCGCCGAGCTTCAGCGCGGCGCGGAGACTCTTGGCCCGGGCCTTCTCGTCCGGGTTGTCGCTCTTCTCCCACTTCTGGGCGAGCGAGAGGAGGTCGTCGGCGAACTTCTTGTAGAGCTTGAAGTTCTCCTCGTTCGTGCGCTTGATGCCGTCGCCGGGGTTGCCGGCGGGGCGCGGCGGCTGGCCCGACGCGACGGCGATGGCGAACAGGCCGAAGGCGGCGACCGACCAGAGCGACCGGGCTGGCATCACGGAACCTCCGCACGCGGGGGGTGCGACCTCGTAACCAGTAGACGAGCGACCCGGCGACGGCCAACCGCCGTGGGGGCGATTATTCCACTCCGTCCGAAGCCCCGAAGGGGCGGCAGCCGATAGCCCAGGGCGTAAGCCCTGGGTAGGTAAGCGGTGTCACCGGGGCGTGACCCCACGAACTCCGCCGATGGCTTCCCAGGGTTTACGCCCTGGGCTACTGGCTGCCGCCCCTTCGGGGCTCAACCCCGAGCCGGACTCCCGGGGCTCACCCCGGCCGGCTACTTCACCTGCACCCTCACCTGAACCGGGTCGCCGACCTCGGGCGTCAGCGTCAGCACGAAGTCGCCGACCTTCGTGCCGGCCCGCACCTCGTACTCGAACGCGTTCGTCAGCGACACGTCCTCGAAGTTCAGGCGGATCATCGCCGGGGCGCTGACCCCCTCGGCGTCGCTCGTCGTCACGCGCACCGTCAGGTCGTCCTTGTCGAAGAGGCGCCAGTTCAGCCCCTGGCGGAGCCGCTTCGTCTCGCCCTTCGCCAGGAACACGGGGCCGAGCGGCAGCAGCTCCGGCTCCTTCTTCGTCAGCCCCTCCTCGACCTTGATCCGCCAGCCGCGCATCTCGTCCTGCAGCCGCCGGCGCTGCTCGATCACCGACGCCAGCATCGCCCGCAGCCGCTCCTTCGTCTGCAACTCGCCGAGCGCCGTGCGGATCACCCGCACCTCCGCCTCCAGCGCCGCCAGGGTGACCTCGGCGTCCGACACCTGGGCCGCGTCGCCCCACTTCTCCTTGGCGTAGTCGGCCAGCACGGTGTCGAGCTTCTTCTCGGCCGCGGGGAACGTCGCCTTCGGGGCCAGCTGCCCGGCCGCGATCTGCCGCCGCTCCTCCTCGGTGACGCCCGGCGGGTTCTCGCCCATGACGCGGTCCACCCGGTTGGCGAACGTGCCGAATCGGTCGCGGGTCACCGGCGTCACGTCGTTCACCTTGCACTCGGTGTGAATCCGCCGGTACTCGCGGACGATCGAGCCCACGACGTCCTTGGCCTTGGCCACGTCCTGGGTCGCGTCCTGCGCCCGCACCCGCACCGTGTCCAGGCCGCCGGTCATGCCCGAGTTCGCTGTCCGCACGTACTCCCACTTCCGCCGCCCGGCCGCCAGCTTCGCCAGCGCGTCGTCCAGCCGGGCGGCGAACGTCTCCTCCTCCTTGTTGATCTCCGCCAGCAGGTCGCCCTCGCTCACGACCAGCAGCCGGATCGGCTCCTGCGTCGCGCCGGTCTTGGGGCCGCCGTCGTAGTTCGTGTCGGTGGCGGTCACCGTCAGGTCGATGCGGTAGCGGGTCTGCACCTCGCTTGTCTTCACGCCGAGCTTCAGCACGTCCACGTCGAAGAAGTCGCGGTCCGGGCTCTTGAGCTCGACGCGCTTCACGGCGTACTGCCCCTCCCGGTCCACCCACGCGCCGAGGTGCTTCTTGAAGTCGGCGGGCGTGTCGTGGCGCAGGCCGCCGGCGACGTCGAAGAACTGGCGGAGGCCGAAGCTGGCGGTCTTGCGGCTGTCGCCCTTGTCCAGCTCGCGGAACTTGACCGCGTGGAACGCCGGGGCCACGACGACGGGCAGAGTGTGCGACGGCGCCGGCATGTACAGGAGCGGCCGCAGGGCCAGCTGCGTGCGCATGGCCCGGCCGATGTCCGAGTCCTCGGCCCAGTAGCTCAGGTCGAACGTCACCTTGCTCAGCCCCTGGTCGTCCTTTACGAAGCTCTCGGGGTTGAACGGAATCTTCGCCCGCGCGGTGACGAGGTAGTTCGTGCCCACCTTGCGGATCACGTCCGGGGCCACCTCCACCACCGGCGGCGCGTCCTCGACCACCTGCACCACCACCGGCCGCCGCGCCTTCACGCCGTCGGCCTGCTCCACGACCAGGTCGAACTCGAACACGGCCGGGGTGGACACGGGCTCCACGCGCACCCAGCCGTCGGCGTCGAGGTAGTGGTGGCCGAAGGTGCGGCCGGCGCCGAAGCGGTAGTCGCCGCGGAACTCGACGCTGACGGTGCGCCTGTCGGCGGCGATGTCCAGCGGCACCGGCGCGGACGAACCCGGCACGGCCCACGGCAGCACGCCCACCTTCGGCGCCAGGTACGCGGCCGTCAGGTCGATGTCGGTTGTCGCGGTGAGCACCAGCTCGGTGCCGGCGGGGACGGGGAACAGCGTGCGGTCGCCGGTCAGTGACAGCGGCCGCTCCGGCATGGTTTGCCGCAGCCCGGCGAGGGCGGGGTAGCCTTCGCCGGCGGGCGGGGCGTGGTGCAGGTACGCCGGCTGGTACTCGGTGCGGACGAGCTTCGTGAACACCGGCGGCGGCACGAGCGTGATGTCGCGCGGGCTGGTGCGGAAGTCGTCGGCGCGGACGACAAACCGCACCGACTCCTTCAGGTCGGGCACCGGCGCGGCGTACTCCTGGTTCGGCAGCGGGGCGAGCGTCACGTCGCCGGTCTTGAGCTGGCCGGCGTAGGCGAGTGACACCCGCGCCGGCAGGTCGAGCTTCCGCAGCGTGCGGCCCATCGACGGGCTGCCGGCCTGCTCCTCGAGCGCCAGGAAGACGCGCTCCAGGTCGGCCTGGAGCGGCAGGTACGCCTCGCCGAGCTTTTCGCTGAGCTTGGCCCGGCTCGCGGCGTCCTCCATGCCGACGGCCATCACCTGATCGACGGGCCACTCCGCCGGTTCGCCGCTCAACCCGCCCTCGGCCGCGGCGCGGAAGGCGGCGTCGGGGAGGGTCGGCACGTCGCCGCCGGCGAGGGCGGGGGTGATGTCGGCCCAGCGCATCGGCCGCCAGCCCATCGGCGCGGCGCGGTCGGCGACGACCCAGCGGTACGCCTTCGTGCGGACCGTCGGCTCGGCGGCGTCCTTCCCGATGCGGAGTTCGTCGCCGGGGAAGCCGACGAGTTCGAGGTGCGCCCGCCGCGGCCACGCGGTGTTCATCATCAGCACGTCCCGCTCGGCGAGTACGCCGGTGACGTGGGCCAGCTTCCAGCCGTACCGGTACGGATTGAGCGACTTCGCCGTGAAGGCGTAGGACACGTACCCGACCAGCACCACGGCCAGCACCAGCCCCACGGCGATGCCGGCGAGCTTGCGGAGGCGGCCCCAGTCGAACACGTCCGACGCCGGCACCGTGCCGACGCGCTCGCGGGCCTCGCGGATCGTCTCGCGGATCAGGTCTTTGGAGTAGCCGTACTTCTCCTGCGCCTCGATGTCGGCGAGCTCGACGGCGGTGATGAGCCGGCCGCCGAGCACCCGCGGGAAGCGGCGCTCCAGCACGAGGGCCAGCGCCGGGTACGTGAACTCGGTGGTGAGCCGGCGGGCGATGCGGAACGCGACGATGGCTGCGAGCCCGAGCAGCCCGGCCGTGAGGGCGACGCCGCGGAGCCACGCCGGGGCGTCGAGCGCCCAGTCCCACGTCAGCAGTTTGAAGGCGCCGAAGTCGATCACCATCGCGGCGACGAACCACGCGGCGAGGAAGATCGCGGCCGACAACAGCCCTTCGATCACGACGTAGCGGCGGATGGTGCCGCGGAGCCGGTCGAGCGGGTGGAGCACCTCGGGGTCGAGGCGGTCGGCGGTGGTCGGCGTGGTCGGCATGTCGGTAACCGCTTGATTCACATTTCCTAGCGAACGGCCGGCGTGAGCCCGCTGGTCGTTGGTCCGGGCACCTGCACCCCCACCAGCCTGCTCACGCCGGCCGTTCGCCTTACGCCAGCCGCAGCAGCTTGCGGCCCGTCCACTCGACGCACAGCAACAGCACCACCAGCAGCAGCACGTAACTCACCGTGTACGGCGGACGGCCGAACCACGACGCGATCCGGTCCGACGGCGGCAGCGGCACCTCGAACCCGCGGTCCCACAGGTCGTCGGCCTTGCCGCGGTTCTCGGCGGTCACCTCGCGGTTCCCCATGCACTCGGGGATCAGCCCCAGCAGCTCCCGGTCGGTCAGCTTGAACGCCAGCTTCGAGACGCCGCCGTCCCGCGGCAGCTCGCGGATCAGGCGGGCCTTCGCGTCCGGGTTCGTCACCCGCGCGGCGACGCCGTTGTCGCCGTCGAACTCGGTCGCCACGCCCATCAGCGCCGCGGGGTCGGGGCGGATGTTGTCCAGCTCCGGGTTCGACGCCCGCAGTTGGAACTCGCCCTCGATCGTCTCGCCGGCGCTGTCCGGCACGTCGATCACGACGCGGTAGCGCTTCTCGCCCGGCGGCATCTCGCGCGGGTCGGGCGTCAACTGACCCTGGTAGTAGCCGTCGAACCCGGTCGCACCCTGCCGCGCGGCCAGCGGGAACGGGCCGAACTCCTTCTCGGGCTGGTTCTCGGCGGACAACCGGATCACCTTGAACCGCGGGTCGATGCCGCCGACCGGGTACGGCTTCGCGGTCGGGTCCAGCACGCGGGCCTGCACGCGAATCGGGTTGCCGGCGGTGTACACCTCGCCGAGCAGCAGCCGACCGCGGGCCGCCTTCGTGTCGCGCTTGGCGGCGGCGTAGCGCATCAGCTGCACCCACGCCCGCTTGTACATTTCCTTCCCCTCCGGCGGGTCGAAGGCGTTCAGCCGGTACAGCTCGCCGCTGCCGACGAACAGCGACCGCCACGCCGCGGAGGGGTTCGACGACACGAGCCACGGCTGCGGCATCCGGTCGCCCTTGTCGTCCTCGTCGATCAGCTCGGCCAGCACCTTCGAGCTGCGCCGCGTCTCCTGAATGTCCTTCACCGGGTACGCGCTGAAGAAGCCGCGCCGCGGGTACAGCTCGACCTTCAGGTCGGGGCTGGCGACGTACTTCTCGCGGTCGGTGAAGAACTTCTCCCACCCCGCCTTCGGGTCGCCGGGCGTGTCCAGGAGCTTCAGCACGTCGGACTCTTCGGGCGGCTTCAGGTCGAGCCGGCGCGGCGTGCGCGGGGTGCCGCGGGCGCGGATGACGATGATGTCCTCCGGCACCACGGGCAGGACTTCGAGCACGGGGCTGAGCCGGCTGTTCGGCTCGACGCGGGCCAGCTGGAAGGTGTGGAGCGGCCCGGCGACGTACACGAACCCGCCGCCCTGCTCCTGCACCCAGCGGCGGAGGATGTCCGCCTGCTCGGCCGACACCTCGGACCAGTCGGGGTCGAAGGCCACGACCAGGTCGTACTCGTTCAGGTTGTTGAACCGCTCCTTCGGGTCGGCGCCGCCCTTCGTGGCCAGGTCGAGCTTCGTCGGGAAGCGTGCGAGCAGCCGCTCCGGCGGCACGTCCTGCACCGCGGTCCCCTTCTCGCCGGCCTCGTTCTGCAGGCACACGCTCAGTTCCGCCCGGCTCTCCTGCGCCTCGCGGATGAGGACGGTCTTGAGCTGGAGGTACTCGCGGGTCGGGCCGCTGGCCCACAGCAGGATGCGGAGCGGCTTGCGGGCCACCTGCACGTTCGGCCGCACGCGGACGTGCTCCGTCGCGGCCGCCGACTCGAGCTTGTGCTTGGGGATGCGGCCGCGCATCGACCACGCCCCTTCGCGCAGCTGCCGCTTGGTGGCGCTCGTGCCCTCCTTCGGCTCCGTCGTCAGGTTGTCCGGCAGTTTTGCCGGGTCGATCACGAACTCGGCCTGCCCGTGCGGCGGGTCGCCGGGGAGGAACGTGAGTTTCCCTTGCAGCGTGTGGTCGGCGGGGTCCGTTTCCGGGTTGCGGTTCGGCAGGAACAGGTCGAGGAACACGTCCGTCTCGGTGTTCGCCAGGTTCTGCCCGTCGGCCTCGACGACGACCTTGAACGGCTCGTCCGGCGGGGTGTTGCCGGGCGCCTGCACGTCGGACACGGCGATGCTCGCGGCCACGCGGTCCTCGCCGACGGCGACGGTGAACACCGGCACCTTCTCGCGGCTGGCGCGGGCCCGCAGTTCGGCGTACGCGGAGTCCGACGCCAGGTTCGAGCGGCCGTCGGTGAACACGACGACGCCCTGCACCATGTTCGCCGCCTCGCGGTTGACGAGCGTCAGCAGCGACGCGGGCACGTTGGTGCCGGCGGCGATGGTGCGGGCCACGTCGAGGCGCCGTTCGAGCCGGCCGCGGCTCTGCTTCAGCGCCTCGCGGTCGGGCTCGGGCATGTTCTTCGGAATCGCCTCGTCCTCGGCGCGGGCGAGCCAGCCGGCGGCCCACTCGGGCGTGCCGGGCGCGGCACCGTTCCACGGGGCCGAGGTCTTCACGGCCTCCGTGCCCTCGGGCGAGAGCCCCTTCAGGAGCACGGGCTTGAAGTCGTACTTGGCGAAGGCGTCCCAGTCGGCCGCGGCCCAGGCGGGGTTGCCCTTCTGGAACTCCTGCGGGTCTTCGTCGGCGCGGGTGCCGAAGCGGTAGACGAACACCGGGTTCTTGTCGAGCAGCTTGCCGAGGAAGTCGGCCTGGCTGTCGGTCAGGAACTCGATGACCTGCCCGACGCGGCTCTTGGGCTTGGCCCCGGGGGCGCCGCTCGCGTCCTCGTCCTTGTGCATCGAGCCGGACACGTCGATGACGACCAGGACGCGGGATCGCTTCTCGGTGCGCTCGTAGGTCTGGAACGCCGGCAGCAGGAAGACGAGGCACAGCACCGCGTACACGGAGACGCGCACGGCCGCGAGGGCGGCAGCGAAGTACCAGCGGGTGCCGGCGCGGTCCTTGTTGTACATCGCCAGCGCGTACCCGGTGCCGACGGTGAACACGGCGGCGGTGAAGACGAGCCACAGGACGGTGTTCTGCTGCTTCTTCCCGGCCGCGATCTCGCCGGCGAAATTCCCCGCGGCCGGGAACGAGTCGTTGACGAAGAACACGCCGAGCAGCACGAGCCCGAACGCGACCCAACTGAGGACACAGGCCGTCCACAGCGGGCCGGGCCGGCTGGGGCCGCGCACGATCCGGCGGCCGACCCACACCACGAGCGCGACGAGCGCGGCGGCGGCGAGCGGGTAGAACAGGATCGCCTGCATCGCCGACTGCGGCAGCAGCGACGACAGGAACTCGCCGAACGGCTGGTCGAGCCGCAGGAGAACGAGTTCGCGGGTGCTTTCGGTCGGCGTCATCGTGGGCTCGGTCGGGTCTCGAATGTCTGTCGGCTTCGGGGTTTGGCCGCAAGCGGCCAAACCCGGGCCTACACCGCCGCCGGCTCTTCGGGCGGCGGCGCCGCCGCCGCCGCGGGCGTGCCGCGCGCGAACGCCGCGGCGGCGCTCGGGGCTAGCAGCTCCGTGTCCTCCGGCCGCGTGTGCCGGCTCAGCCGCACCGCCATCGCCTGCTCCGCGACCAGCGCCAGCAGGATGAACAGGTACAGCCACCGCCGCGTGCTGAAGTCGTCGCGCTTCTGCTTCAAGTTCGTGATCCACGCCGTGTCGTCGGGCGATCGCACCGGCACGCCCGGCGCCTGCTGGGCCAGGTCGTCGCGGGCCGCGCGGCGCAGGTCGCCCTCGCGGGTCGCGTCCACGTTGAACGGCAGCGCCCGCACCTCCGGCCGCTCCAAGTCGTTGTTCGCGCCGCTCAGCGCCGTCAGCGTGAACAGGTACACGCCCGGCTCCGTCGCCTTCCCGAACCGGAACGCCAGCGCGTCCTTGTTCTGCGTCATGGTCTCGACTTCGGCCTTCCCCACCTGCACCTCCGCGTCGCGGCCGGCCAGCGCCGTGGCGAGGTCGATCGACAGCACCGACCGCGACAGGGCCGGCCGGTAGCGCGTGGCGTCGAGCGACTCGTCGAGGACGGAGCCGACCGAGCGGTTCTCGTCGGCCGGGCCGCCGGACAGGTACTTGTGCAACTCGGCCATCACGGCCAGCCACGCCGGCGCCCCGGTACCGGCCGGCCAGTCGGTCCACGACCCGCTGGCGTGCGCCCCACCCGCGTCCGTGGTGAACACCGCCACGCGGCCGCGGCCGAAGTCCTTCACGAGGTACAGCGGGTCGCCGTACTTCACCGCGTCCCGCAGCCGCTGCACCTCGCCCTTGATGTCCGTCATCTCGGGCTGGCCCCAGAACTCGCGCAGCACCGGCTCGCTCGGGTCGCCGTCGTTGATCTGGTCGCACAGCAGGCGGTCGAGGTACGTCGCCAGCGACGCCAGCGGGGCGGTGCCGGCGGCCGTCTCGCGGACGCGGCGGTCGAGCGGGTCGAGGTACTGGCGGTACTTCTCGAACTTCGGCTCGTTCGCCTTCGCCTTCATCTTGTCGAGGGCGTCGCGGACCGGCCCCTCGAACTCGGCCACGCTGGCGTCGTTCGGCAGGCAGTACAGCTCGCGGACGCTCTGATCCTCGCGCCACTTGCCGAACCGCTTCACCGGCCAGTACCGGTCGATGTTGGCGAACAGGAAGTAGCGCTCGATCTCGGCGTCCTTCCCGCCGCCGCGCTCTCCCTGGTACATGCCACTGACGGCCGGGTGCTGCTTCACGCCGCCGTCGCGGGTCAGCACGCGCTTCGACAGCACCAGCTGCCGGCCGAGCTTCTGCTCCGGCGTGAGCGCTTTGCTCGGCTCGTCGGGCAGCGGCATGGGGAACACGCCGGCGCCGCCGCGGTACAGCTGGTCGCGGTATGCCGCCGGCCGCACGTCGGGGCCGAGGAAGAACGCCAGCCCGCCGCCGCCCTTCACGTAGGCCTCGAGCTTTTCGCGCTGAGACTCGGTGACCGCTGGCACGTTGATGAGGTACACCGCAGAGAACGGCCGCAGGTCGCGGCGGTCCAGGTCGGCGGGTGAGCCGTCCACCCACTCGATGCCGCCGAACGCATCTTGGAACAGCCGCCGCAGGTAGAAGCCGTCGCCCTTCGGGCTGTCGCGCAGCTGGTCGCGGCCTTCCAGCACCAGCACGGAGAGGCGCGGGCGAACCTCGACCACGGCGTGCCGCACGTTGTCGGCGGCGATGCCGCCGGGCTCCTGGTTGGCGAGTACCGCGGTAATCACCTTGAAGCGCTTGGCCGCGTCCTTCGCCTCCTCCTCGCCGATCTCGATGCCCGGGACGGTGACGACCGTGGTCCGTTCCTGGTACGGCGGGATGCTCGGAATCTGCGTCGTGGGGATTAGGTTCTGCTTGCCGTGCAGCAGGAACCGCACCTGCACGTCGCGCGCCTCCGTGGCCCCGCTGTTCTTCAGGCGGAGTTCCAGGTCGATCGGCTGGCCGCGCGCCGCGACGCGGGAGCGCGGCCGCAACTCGACGATGCCGACGTTGTCGCCGGAGCGCGGCTGGCGGTCCTGGTCGCGGCGCGCGGGGTAGGCCACGTCGATGAGGTTCACGCGGACGCCGGCCGCGGTGTACTCGGTGAGCAGTTGCTTGACGGCGTCGCCGTCCTCGGCCCAGTCGAGCGCGCGGAGGTCGGACACGACGTGGATCACCTTCGCCACCTCGTCGCCCTTCGCGTCCAGCCGCTCCTTCGCCTTGCGGAGCCCGTCGGCGAGGCCGACGCGCACCGGCGACGGGTTCAGCGGCCGGAGGTAGTCCTTCAGGTCGCCGATGGTGGCGTCGTTGAGGCGGTCCACGCCGCGCGGCGTGTCGAGCGCCGACAGCACCAGCACGTCCATCGACTGCGGCGTGTTCGCCTGCGCCGCGGCGGGGGCGATCTTGTCGGTGATCTGGGTCTTGGCTTCCGCGAACGGCGTGGTCTGCCGGCCTTCCGCGAGAATTGCTTCGCCCATGCTCGGCGAGTCGTCCAGCACGACGGCGTGGGCCGTGGCGCGGGCGTCCTCGCGCTCGTCGGTGCCGAAGCCGAGGAAGCGGGCGAACAGCACGCCGGCCAGGAACACCAGCAGGCAGCGGAGGAACAGCAGCAGCAGTTGCTCGATGATGAGCTTCCGCCGCATCCGCTTCTGGGCCTTGAGGAGGAACTCCATCGCGGCCCACCGCACCCGCCGGAACCGCATCCGGTTGATGAGGTGGATGATGACCGGCGCGCTCACGAGCGCGGCCCCGGCGGCCATCGTCAGCGGGTGGGTGAACAGCGCTTCCATCGGCGAATAATCTCGAAAGCCGGGTTAACCACAGAGTCACAGAGGACACAGAGAGAAGACACAAGGCAGAGTCGAAGCAAGTTGTCTTTCAAGCCGAGTATCCCCTCGGCTTTCGGTCTTCTCTCTGTGCCCTCTGTGACTCTGTGGTTAAGCCTCCGTTTTGTTCTACCGTCGCACCGGGCTGGCGCGCGACGACATCCGCTGGTACAGGAACCGGCTCAGAACCGCGTCCAGGTAGTCGCTGGTCCGCACCAACTGGTACTCGACGCCGATCCGGGTGCAGCCGCGGCGCACTTCCGTCAGGTACTCTTCGAGCGCCTCCAGGTAGCCGTCGCGGAGCGCCTTCGGGTCGCACAGCAGGTCCGGCTGCGCCTCCAGCCCCTCGAACTTCGTCATCCCGCCGAACGGGAACGTCAGCTCGTCGTCGTCCAGCACGTGGAACACGATCACGTCGTGCCGCCGGTGCCGGAGCATTTCGAGCCCCTTGAACAGCGCCTCCCGGTCGCACAGCAGGTCGGAGAAGATCGTCACCATGCCGCGGCTCGGCATCGACTCGGCGACGCGCTGCATGATCTTCAGCGGGTTCGTCTTCTCGCGCGGCTTGCTCACCTGCAGCGCCTTCGCCACCGCGTCGAGGTGGTTCTGGCTGCTCCGCGGCGGCAGCACCTGGCGCACGTCCGAGTCGAACGTGATGAGCCCGACCGAGTCCTGCTGCTTCACCGTGAGGAAGGTGAGGCACGCCGCGGCCGTGGCGGCGTAGTCGTACTTGTACAGGGTGCCGGCCTTCTTCGCCTTGTCGGCCCCGTACAGCATCGACTCGCTGGCGTCCACCACGAGGTACGACCGCAGGTTGGTCTCGGCCTCGTACTGCTTGATGTAGTAGCGGTCGGTCTTGGACCACACCGTCCAGTCGACGTGCCGCAGGTCGTCGCCGGGGACGTACTCGCGGTGCTGGACGAACTCGACCGACTGGCCGAAGATCGGGCTCTTGTGCATGCCGGCGAGGAACCCCTCGACCACGAACCGCGCCCGCAGGTCGAGCTGGCCGATGGTGGCGATGGTCTTGGGGTCGAAGAACCTTCTCGGGTCTTGTTCTCGTGCCATTTCGCGCTTCGTCGTTGGTGTTCGGCGGGTCGCAATTTGCAACTGGTGAGTGGGAATTTGGCAGGTGACCGGGAGCGCGTGACATCCCGGCCCAAATCCCGACTGACAAATTACAACCAACTACGAGGCGAAAATCTTCTTGAACCGCTCGTCCTTCAGCAGTTCGCCGTCCTTCTCCGGCGTCTCCTCCAGCAGCCTCTTGATGACCGTGTCCGTCGTCACGCCCTCGGACGCGGCCGTGAAGTTCGTCAGGATGCGGTGCCGCAGCACGGGGTACGCCAGCGCCTTCACGTCCTCGGTCGTCACGTGCGGCCGGCCGTACAAGAGCGCCCGCGCCTTCGCCCCCAGGATGAGGTTCTGCACCGCCCGCGGGCCGGCGCCCCAGCTCAGCCACTCCTTCACGAACTTCGGCACCCCCGGCTCGCCGATGCGCGTCTGCCGCACCAGCGCCAGGCAGTAGTGGATGACGTGGTCGCCGACCGGCACCTTGCGCACGAGGTGCTGGATGTCCATGATCTGCTGGCCGTCCAGCACCGGCGTGATCTCCTCGACGGCCACGCCCGTGGTGCGGCGGGCGATCTCGAACTCGTCCTTGAAGTTCGGGTACTTGACGAACACCTTGAACATGAACCGGTCCTGCTGCGCCTCGGGCAGCGGGTACGTCCCTTCCTGCTCGATCGGGTTCTGCGTCGCCAGCACGAAGAACGGGTTCGTCAGCTTGTGCCGCTGCCCGCCGACGGTCACCTGCTTCTCCTGCATGGCCTCCAGCAGCGCGGCCTGCGTCTTCGGCGGGGTGCGGTTGATCTCGTCGGCCAGCACGATGTTGGCGAACAGCGGCCCTGGGAGGAACTTGAACTCGCGGCGGCGCGTCTCCGAGTCCTCCTCGATGATGCGAGTGCCGGTGATGTCCGACGGCATCAGGTCGGGGGTGAACTGGATGCGGCTGAAGTCCAGCGACAGGCACCGGGCCAGCGTGGCGATCATGAGCGTCTTGGCGAGGCCGGGCACCCCTTCGAGGATGCAGTGCCCCTTGCTGAACATGGCGATCAGCAGTTCCTCGATCACCTCGTCCTGGCCGACGATGACGCGGCTGAGCTGCCGCTTGATGTCGTCGAAGGCCGTCTTCAGCTTGCGGACGGCGTCCAGGTCGGTCTGGGCCAGCTCGGCTTGGCTCATCGGTGGCGGTGCCTTCGGGGTGAGTGCTTGGCGAACCGGCGGCGTCGGCCGCCGGGTGTGGGGTTTGAGTAGCGACACCCGGCGGCTGACGCCGCCGGTTCGCCTACCGTTGGTAGATCGGCAGGATGCCCTTCTCCAGCTGGAGCACGGTCAGGTTCACGGCCGTCGAGAACACGTTGCCGACGAACCCGCTCTGCCAGCTGCCGTCCGTGCGGTTCTGGGCCTCCATCAGGTACGGGTACATGGCCTCCTTGTACTTCGACCACGTCAGCCGCGTCTCGGCCGGCTCGTCGGGGAACAGCTCGGCCCACCGGTTGTCGCCGAGGGCGTACATGGCCTGGGCGAAGTAGTACGTCTGGTACTCGTCGTGGGCCACCCGGCCGCGGGCGACCGTCGGCCAGATGTGCCGCTGGCAGTTCTTCAGCCACTTCTTCGGCAACTCGCCGCGGTACTGGCCGCCGCTGAACCCGCAGCAGATGGCCGCGGCCGTCAGCGGCGGGCGGCCCTGCCCGTTGGCCGAGTTCCCGGTGTAGTTGTACACGATGCCGCCGTCGTTGGTCGTACACGCCTCCAGGTACGCCAGCGCCTTGTCGATCGTCTCCTTCGGCACCTTGATGCCGGCGTTCCGCGCCGCCCGCAGCGCCTGGAGCTGCGTGATCGTCACCGAGCCCTCGTCGAAGCTGTTGTTGTCGGTGGCGGACACGTAGCCCCAGCCGCCGATCTCGACCTCGCGGCCCTCGGCCTTGCGGTGCGTCTTGCGGGTCTGGGCGCGGGCGATGAAGTCGATGGCCTTGGTGACGACCGCCTCCAGCCGCTTCCGCTGGGCCACGTCCTCCTCCTCGCCGTAGCAGCAGGCGAGGAACAGCGTGCCGAAGCCCTGCCCGTACATGTACCGCTGCGTCTCGGTGGGGTTGTTCGGGTCGCCGATGAGGCCGTTCTCGCGGACCCGCTGCGGGGCCAGGAACCAGTTCACGGCCTTGCGGATCTGGTCGCTGTACCGCCCCTCGCGGACGGTGCTCCCTTCCATGAGCATGGCCATGCCGGCGAGGCCGGTCATGCTGGTGGGGTACTGGCCGCCCTGGGCCTCCCAGTGCCCGTCGCCGTTCTGGATGCGCTTGAGGTAGTCCAGCCCGCGGTCGACGCAGGCTTCCACGTCGGACGGCTTCCGCCCCTGTGCGGCGGCTGGGGCGGGGAGGGCGAGACCGCCGGCACTGCCGGCGAGCGAAGCGAGGAACAGTCGGCGGTCCATGAGCGGGCCTCCGCGGGGGTTCGCGCGACGGAGAGGCGGTTGGAAGGAGGACGACCGGCGAGTCTTTTTGTAACAGCGCAGGTGGTCACAGGTTAGCCGCGGGCGGCTTCGCGGTGTCCGGCGCGAAGCCGCGAGCCTATTTCCCCACGTCCGGCAGCACCACCACCCGCATGGCCTGGCCGTTCCGCGGGCGGAAGAACTCGACCGACCGGTTCCGCTGGTCCACGGTCAGTGTCGTGAACGTCATTTGCATCTGGTCCGGCTGCGTCGAGGCGTAGCGGAGCAGGCCGCGCTCCTTCTCCACCACCACCGCCCGGAACTCGTACGGGCCGCCGCCCGGCCGCAGCGCCCACTGCCCGGCCACCAGCACCGGCAGGTCGGCGAACCGGTCCACGATCAGCACCTGGTTCTCGAAGTGCCCGTCGGCGTACCACGCCCGCTCGCCGGTGGCTCGCACGAAGCAGTACATCGGGCCGTCCACCGCCGCCGTCCGCAGGGTCAGGCCGTTGTTGTAGTTCACGAACCGCCCGGCCAGCCCGCCGGCGTTCCGGTCGCGGTCCAGCACCAGGTAGAACCGCGTTGCGTCGGCGAACAGCTGCGCCCCGCGGCACTTGCCCAGGTGGTCGGCGACGCGGTCGGCGTCGATCTTGAAGGTGCCGACGGGCCGGCCGGTGTGCGGGTCGAGAAGGTCCACCTCGCCGGTGCCGCGGACCATGCCGCAGAACGCCGGGTCGTGCGACTTCACCGCGACGGCCTTGTCGTCGTACTCGCGCTTCCACACGTCCTTGCCGGTGGACAGGTCGAGGAGGCGGAGCACCTGCTTGCCGTCGTCGTCGGCCTCGTGGACGAGTGCCGTGCGGCCGAACACCTTGTACGACCGGGCCGCGGCCAGCGCCTCGGCGGTGTCCGGGGCGCCGGGCACCGTGGCCCCGTCGCCGGCCCGCAGCACCCGCACGCCCGTCGGCCGGCGGTCGGCCCCGACCTCGACGAGAACGACGTACTGGTCGTCGCCGAACACGTGCGTCCGCTCGGGGACGTAGCGGCGGGTCCAGAACTTGCGGTTGCGGTCGGCCGGGTCGAAGCACTCGAGCCCGTCGCGGGTCAGCACGCAGGCGTACTCGGGCCGGACGGCCACGCCGGTGGTGCGGATCGTCAACTTCGTGCCGTCCTGGTGGAAGATCATCTCGATCTCGTCGGCGTTCCGGGCGATCGCCTGGTAGCCGTTGTTCTGGGGCAGGTCGCCGGTCAGCGACACCTTCCACGCGGCCGTGTTCCCCTTCTTCGACAGGTCGTAGCCGTACACGGTGGGGCCGACCTGCGCCACCAGCACGCGGCCGCCGGCGTGGAACACCCGGCCGGTGTTCTGCTGCGTCCCGCTCTGGCTGACGTTGAACTGGGCGATGTCACCGAACTTGTACCGGGCCGCGTCCGAGGTGCGGTCGTAGCCGGTGAGCTGCCACGCGCCGGTCTGCGGGTTCATCTCCAGGGCGAACCGCACCTTCTGGAATTCGGGCAGGAACTCGCCCGCCGGCACGACTTCGCTCGACGGCAGGTTCTGCCCCGCCCCGCCGCCGCCGCCCGACTTGTCCTCGACGCGCACCCGCGTCGGCAGTGGGTAGCGAGCCGGCTCCAGGTAGGGCAGCAGGCGGCGGTCGGTCAGCAGGTCGGTGAGGTAGTCCGCGCCCGTCTTGCCGGTCACGACGGGCACGTCCTTGAACTCGGTGCCGAGCTGGAGGTACAGCCGGACGGACTCGTCGAGGAGCCCGGCCTTGACCATCAGGCCGGCCAGCTCGGCGGTCGCCCGCGCCCGCAGTTTCGGGTCGGCGGACGTGGTGCGGACGCGGTGCAGGTGGAGCTGCGCCTCGCGGGCCGCGGTGTCGTCGTTCGTCGCCGTGAGGCGGTCGGCCAGGAGCAGCTCGGCCTCGGCGCCGGCGGGGAAGTACGGGCCGAACACGCCGACGAAGTCGCGGAGCCGGGCCAGGTCGGTGCCGCCCTTGACCGCGTCCCACTCGGCGGCCACGCGCCCCTCCAGCCCCTTGCGGGCGTCCGGGGCGGCGCGGGCGATCATCGCCTGGATGCGGCCGCGGGCGGCCACGTCCGCGCGGCGCAGCACCGAGGGCTCGTCCGGGTCCGGCTGGAGCAGGTCGGCCCCGAGCTTGGACAGCCGCATGTAGTTGTCGAACGCCTCGTCCAGCCGGCCCTGCCCCTCGCGGCCCTTCGCCAGCAGCGACAGGTACAGCCGGCGGCGCTCCAGCACCTTCGCGTCGTGCTCCTCGGCGTTCTCGGGCGTCTCGTTCGGTTCGAGGAAGCTCTCGCACAGGGCGGCGTACTCGTCCAGGAAGCCCTCGGACGCCGCGAAGTTCTGCCGCAGCAGTTCGGTGTACGCCCGGTACAGCCGCTCGCGGATGCGGCGGCGGAGCGGCTCGGCGGCGGCCGGGTCGGCCGGGGCGTTCTTCTCCGCCGCCTTGTAGTCCGTCACCGCCTCGCGGAGTTTGCCGTCGTCCTGGAGCAGGTCGCCGCGGGCGAGCAGGCCTTCGGGGTCGTTCGGGTTGGCCTTCAGCTTCTGGTCCATCTCCGCGCGCTTCGTGTCGAGCTGCGGGTAGACCGACACCTCGGCCGCGGACTGGGCCACGACGAGCCCGTCCTGGAACACCAAGTTGCCGATGCCGAAGCGGACCGCCGTGTCGGACGGGGCGCGGGCCTGGGTCTTCGACGACACCTTGCCGTCGGCGGTGACGGCCCAGATTTCGAGGACCGGGGCGGCCCTGCCGTCGGCCTTCGGCTTGGCGTCGCCGGAGTCGTGGCGGACGGGGATGAAGTAGGCGCTCTTCCCGGCGGCGCCGTGGCCGGTGGGCGAGGCGGTGCCCAGCGCCAGCGTCCAGTCGGCCTCGCGGGTGCCGGCACCGGCCAGCTTGTACCCGCGGACCTCGTTCTTCCCCACGATCATCAGCGTGTCCTGGAGGACGCCGCCGACGTACAGGTCGCTGGACGCCCGCGCCGCCCGCCACTGCAGGGCCCCGGTCCGCAGGTCGAGGCAGTCCACGCCGTCGGAGTCGAACCCGCTCACGAGGACGCGGCCGCCGGCGATCACCGGGGCCGAGGCCCGCCAGCGCTCCTTCGGCAGCGGGTCCGGCGGCGGGACGCGGCCGTTGATCATGATCGGCCCGCCGCCCGGCCCGACCTTCGTGTTCGGCGGCGGGGCGGTGTTCTCCTTGTAGACGTGCCCCCAGAGGATGCGGCGGCTCATCAGGTCGATGCCGACGACGGCCCCGGAGTTGGTCGGGCACACCAGGATGCCGTCGCCGGCGGCCAGGAACGCGCCCTGGGTGCGCCGCGCCGGCGACCCGGCGAGGGTGGCCCCGGCCCGGCCGAGCTTCACCTGCCACACCAGCGCCGGCACCGACGCCCGCCAGCCCGGCGGCTGCACCAGCGTCGTCGGGTCGAGGCACAGCAGCCGGATGTACCCGGCCTGTTCGATCGGGACGTACAGCCGGCCGTTCACGGCCAGCGGCGGGGCCAGGAACACGGCGTTCTGGCACAGGTGGAACGCGCTCGTGCTCTTGTCCGCCTCCTCCTCCGACAGCGGCGGTGGCGGGATCGTCTGGGGCAGGCCGGGTTGCGACTCGGTCCGGCCGAGCGTCCACACCTGGCTGCCGGTCTTGATGTTCACCGCCACCAGCAGCCCGCACTCGATGGCCAGCTTCATCCGGTTCGGCATCTGCGCCGCGTTCGGGTCGATGCCGCCGAACGCCATGTTCGGGTTCTGCACGGCCGGCGGCGGCGGCAGGGCGATGTCGTCCACGAAGTACACGTTCTCGCCGTCGTGCGTCAGCGAGCCGACGAGCGGGTTCTCCGCCAGGTACGCGGCGGCGGCCTGGTTGCGGTACGCCGTCCACCACTGTTCCACCTTCGTCCGCATCTCCTTCGTCTGGAGCGGGTCCGGGTCGAACCGGTCGCCGGTCATCTGCGTGAGGCCGAACGTGGACGGCGACACCCAGAGGTCGCGGCCGGCGGTCACCACCTGCCCGTGCGCCTGTTGGTCGCGCAGGGCGACGGCGCGGACGCCGTCGTACTGGCGGAGGAACAGCACGTCGGTGGTGGCGACGGGGAAGAAGCCGGGGAGCGGGAACGTGGTGTTGGTCCGGGTGGCGTCCTCCCGGGCGAACAGGTACTCGAGCTGCCGGGTGATCCACTCCTCGCCCGGCGCCTTCTTCGGGTCGAGCATGTCCACCGAGAACATCTTCAGCAGGAACGGCGGGCCGGCGTCCGACGCGGGGTTCCGCTGGGCGTTGCCGCGGTGGGTGGCGAACTGCCCGACCGCCGCCGACAGCTCGACCGTGCCGACCGGCCGCTCCAGCTCCGCGCGGAGTTGCTCGGCGGTGAACGTCTTGCGGCCGATGGTCAGGCCGGTGGCGGCGGTCGCCTTTTGCAGCTTGTCGGCGGCCGCGGCGTACAGCGCCTGGTGCTCCTTCTCCGGCGACCGCTTGAACGCCGTGGCGGCCCGGAACAGGACGCGCGGGGTGAGGTAGTCGTCGCCGCTGGGCCGCGTCATGAGCCGGCCGAAGTGCCGGGCCGCGTCGGCGTAGTCGCCGCGCTCCAGCTGGATGGAGCCGAGCAGCACGGCCCCTTCGGCCCCGGCCTTCGTGTAGAAGTACTTGCTGGTGACGGCCTTGAGCCCCTCGACGTCGTAGCCGTTCTGCACGGCGTCGGTCAGGACCTTTGCCGCCGTCTGGCCGTAGGACTGCTGGTAGAACTCGAGTCCTTCCTTGGGGAACTTGGCGAGAATCTGCTCGGCCTCGTGCTGGACGCCGCCCCAGCTCTTGTTGGCGAGTGCGCCGCGGGGGTCGTCCTCGTCGGGGTCGTAGAAGGAGTCGGGGCCGTCGAGGATGTTCTGGACGAGGGGGCAGACGGTGTTCCAGGGGATCTCTTTGAACCCGAGGTAGTCGCGGGCGGCCTTGAGGCGCGGGCCGGCGTCGCGGACGACGTTGAAGTTGAACGGCGAGGCGACGGCCCGGCGGGAGCGGGTGTCCTTCTCCTTCTCGTCCTTCTTGTCGGCGGCCTTTTTGGCGGCGGGCTGGGCCGCGGCGTGGCGGTCGCCGGAACTAGCGAGCCAGCCGACGGCTACGGCGAGGAGGGCGGCGGAGGCGAGGCGGAGGACCGAACCGCGGTGCATCGGCGCATCCCGTTCCTGAGACAGCCGGCGGCCGACGGCCGCCCGTAGAGATTGTGTCAGTTCCCCGGACTACCCACAAGGAGAAATCGTCCGGGGGTAACACGGGGGGACGAGCGACGGAGCCGGTTCTAACGCCGCCGCTTGCGGCGTAGCGATGGGGAGCGCTACCCCGCAAGCGGCGGCGTGTATCATGTCCAAACGATGTCCGACACTTCCCGCTCGCGGTCCCGTGCCTCCGACGCCGGCCGCGGCTTCCGCCCGACGTACCTGTCGTTCGCCGGCACGTACCAGTGCAACCTGAGCTGCCCGCACTGTTGCGTGCCGATCGAGTGGACCGACCGCCTGCCGATCCCCGTCGGGCTTCGCTTCCTGGAAGAAGCGCACGCCGCGGACATCGGCGTGCTCGGCTTCACCGGCGGCGAGCCGTTCCTGTACCCCGAGTTCCTGGTCGCCCTGACCCGACGCGCCGCCGAACTCGGCTTCCGCTTCGACAAGCTGATGAGCAACGGCGTCTGGTTCCGCGACGAGCCGCACCTGGAATCGACTCTCGCGGAGTTGCGAGACGCCGGCTTCACCGGCAAGCTGGGCCTGAGTGTGGACAAGTTCCACGGCCTCGACATCGACAAACTGGCGACGTACTGCCGGGTCGGCCGGCGGGTGTTCGGCCGCGACAACGTGCTGAGCCTGAGCTACGCCAGCCGCCACCCCGACCAGGGGTTGGAGCCCATCCGCCGCCTGGCCGCGGCCCTCGACGCCGTGGTGGAGTGGTCGGAGCTGCTGGGCCGCTACATGCTGGTGAGCGACGACCTGACGATGACGGCGTGCTGGAACCACCTGGCGACGGTGGAGCGGGCCGAGGGCTTACCGGGCAACCCGTGGGACGGCGAGTGGTTCGCGGAGGACTTTTGCGAGGGCCCGGGTCAGGCGCTGATCGTGAACCCGCGCGGCGAGGTGAAGCCGTGCTGCGGCTTCGCGTCCGACCTGGACCAGCTGACGATCGGCAACGTCCACACGCAGTCGGCGGAGGAGGTGATCCGCGCCGGCCGCGAGCACCCGTACGTGGGGAAGGTGTTCCGCGACGGCCTGACGGCGATCCGCGAGGAGATCCTGGCGCGCGACCCGGCCGCGCTGCCGGGCGCGACGAGCAATCACTGTTACTTCTGCTGGTACGTGCTGACGCGGGGGTTGGCGTCGGGCGTGAACGGCGGCGGCGGCAAGGTCGGCGACTGGACCGGCGACCGCCCGAACTTCACCGGCGACCTGATCCAACTTGGCGTACGGGCGTGAGAGATGGTGAGCCGAACCGATACCCCCATCTGGATTGTCATACCGCTGAACCAACGAAGAAACCGGAACCGCCTGAGGCCCAAGAGATGAACCGGAAACGTGAACAGGCCGTGATGCTCGACCGACTCGGACAGTTCTTCGGACCGGTTCTGAAGGTCGCAGCAACCCCACAAGGATACGATGCCGAGGAGAAGCAAAGGATTGCGGCCCGGTTCTATGCTGAGCACAGGACTTTCAGCGGCGAAATTGAGCGGTTCTGTAAGGGGGAGCCCCACCACCACTACCTTGCCGAACTGAACAAGGTTCTGACGACGCTTTTCGGCTTGGTCAACCGGTCCTACGGGGAGAAGGGCGGCGATTTATTCGACCACGCTCCCGCAGCCCACGGAATCATGATGGAAGCCCTCTGCTCCATCCCGACGCCCATCGACTCGACCATCCACGATGCGGTAACGCCGTTCTCGACGTACTGTCTGGTGCGTGACCTATGTGCGACGGCGAACGGACAAGTCATGTGGATGGACCGCTACTTTGACCAGACACTCTTTGCCCGCTATCTGGTTGAAGTGCCGAAGTCCGCCGTCGTCACGCTTATTACCTACCCAGAAAGCAAATGCCAAGGAAAGAAGCAAGAGCAGCGGTACGCAGACTTCATGGCCGTGTCGAAGCTCTACGCAGCGGAACGCGGGCCGACCGGCTACCGGCTGATGACCGACGGCGGGTTCCACGACCGGCTCTTACGGTGCAACGACAAGCTGTTCTCGTTAGGCGGGTCGATCAAGGACTTGGGCAACGACAGCACGTTCACGCTGGCGAAGCTGGACAGCACCTCGGACAACTTCAAGAAGTTCGATGACGCCATTGCGGCAGCCGTTGAAGTCTTCGGCCCGAACCAGCCGGTCCACCCGGTTTAATCTGCGGATTTCAGCCGCAGCAGTGTCTCCTGCACCAGCGTCTTCGAGTCGGTCAGCACGGCCAGGATGCCTGCCAGGTCGGGCGGCGGCGTGAGCCGCGAGCCCGGCCCGAGGCGGTAGTAGACGAGGTGCTGGTTCACCGCCGTGATCGCGTCCGTCAGCTGGTCCAGCACCAGCGACAGGTTCCCCGCGTCCGGGCCGTGCTGGAAGCGGTAGTCGTCCAGGCGGGCGGCGTCGGGTTCGCTCAGCGGCATCGGCCACGCTCCCTCGGTGAATCGTTCGGGCGGGGGCGGCCGCGCTCAGATGCCCGCGTACCACGCCCAGCCGTTCTGGATGTTCCCCTTCTCGCCGCCGTCGTCCAGTTCGCTCGTGACGACAATCTTCTCGACGTACTTCATACTCTTGTAGCCCAGCTGGGTCTCCACCCGCAGCCGCACCGGCGCCCCGTGGGGCACCGACAGGGCGCCGCCGTTCATGCCGTAGGCCAGAATGGTCTGCGGGTGGAGGGCGTCGAGCAGGTCGATGCTGTCCACGTAGTCGTCTTTGCAGTGGAAGGTGACGTAGCGGGCGTCCGGGAGGAGGCCCGCGTCCAGTTCCAGCACCCGGTTCAGTTGCACGCCGGTCCAGCCGCCGATCGCAGCCCAGCCCTCCTCGCACGTGTGCCGCGTGATCTGCGTCCGCGCGGGGAACCGCTTCAGGTCGGCCAGCGTGTACGTCCGGGGGCGGGCGACCAGCCCCTCGACGGTCAATTTGTAGTCCGGGTGCCCGGCCGCGTGATCCCGGCGGTATTTCTCGCTCTGCACGGGGTGGTCGGGGTTGGTCTGGTAGCGGTCGTCGATAAAGATGACCGGGAACGAGGTGATGTCCCGGGGGCCGTACTCCCGCGCCAGCGCCTGCCCCGGTAGGAGGAGGCGGTGGGAGACGTAGGTGAGGTTGTCGCCCATCCGCAAGAGGTTGCCGTACGTCGGCGGCAGGTCGCGGCTCGCCCAGCGGGGGAGGAACAGGCCGCCCGCGGCGGCCGCGCCGGCGAGGAGGACGTTGCGGCGGCTGAGGAGGCGCCCGCGGCTCATTTCGTTCCCCCGATCGTCATGGCCCGCACCTGCCGCCGGAACCCGGAGCGGACGACCATCACCGTGTGGACGACGAGAAACAGGACCAGGACGACGGCGGCGAAGTAGTGGACCGTGCGGGCGGACTGGAAGCCGCCGAACACGCGGCCGAGGACCGGGTAGCCGGCGGTGATCGCGGGGGACATCGCCAGCCCGGAGAGCACGACCACCGGCAGCGCCACGAACACGACCGCGCTGTAGGCGCACTTCTGCAGTAGGCCGTACCCGCTGCCGGCCGGCCGCGCCCACGGCCGCAGGTGGTCGGCCGCGTCCCGCCAGAGGCGGCCCGGGGTGAGTTCGCCGTCACCCGGCCAGAGGCGGCGGCGGAAGTGGCCGGTGTACACGCCCGCCACCAGGTAAGCGGTGCCGGGCACGACGAGGCCCCACGCCGCCAGGAAGTGGAGGCTTCGTGCCCAGCTGTTCTGGTTGAGGGTCAGGTAGGTGCGGGTGGCGCTCACCGGCCCGTCGCCGTCCGGGGCGAACGCCCCGTGCACCTCCCAGCCGCCGTGTCGGTAGTTCCGGCTGATGGGCAACTCGAACAGCGCCGGCGTCAGGTCGTTCCCCGCGTCGCCCCAGTAGAGGCGGGGGTGGCACATCAGGATCACGTAGCCGCTGACGGTCAGCGACAGGAAGCTGACGGTCACGAGCCAGTGACAGACCCGGACCCACCCCGGGTGCCCGGTCGGTCGTGCCGGCTCGGGCTCAGTAGCGAGATCGGCCATGAGTGTCGAGCGACTCCTCGCTGCCGGGCGGCCCGTCCCGCCGGCACCGCATCAGACCCGGCCCGGCGACCCAAGTCAAGCGCCTGGGCACACCCGCGGCGCTCTCCACGACCACGGCTTCAGCCCCAGCATGCGGTCGAGGGAGTCGGCGGTCTGGTGGATCAGCGCCTCGAGCCAGTGCAGGTACGGGTGGAAGTGCTCGTCGGCGACCGAGACAACAAGTGGGCTGTACGCGTCCGACCCGACCCCTGACGCGCACAACCCGGACAGGAATCGTCAATCGACCGGGATCGCCGCGAGCGTGAGGTCGAGCGGGTCGCCGGTCGCCCCGTCGAACGCCCGCGGGGTCGGCGTCGCGCCCGCCTCCGGGCCGACCACGATGTCGTCGATGCCGTCGCCGTCCACGTCCGCCGCGGCGACCGTCAGCCGGATGCGGAGCGCCGGGTCGAACGCGAAGAAGCTCCGCTCCTCGCGGCCGGTCGCGTCGAACGTGCGGACGTGCGGGGCGCCGGCGTCGCCGGCCACCGCCACCACCTCCACCGCCCCGTCGCCGTCCACGTCGCCGGCCGCGACCAGCACCCCGCCGCGGAACGCCGGGTCGAAGGCGAAGAAGCTGGCGAACTCGGCCCCGCCGGCGCCGTCGAAGACCTTCACGTGCGGCGCCCCGCCGAACCCGGCGCCGGCGATCACGTCGAGCTTGCCGTCGGCGTTCACGTCGGCAATCGCCACGCTCACCCCGCCGCGGAACTCCTGGTCGAACGCGAAGAAGCTGGCGAGTTCGGCGCCGGTCCGGCCGTCGAACACCTTCACGTGCGGCGCCCCGCCCGGGCCGGTGCCCGTCACGATGTCGGCCACGCCGTCGCCGGTCACGTCGCCGACGGCGACGGTGAGCCCGCCGCGGACCGACGGGTCGTAGGCGAAGAAGGCCCGCGCCTCGGCCCCCGTCGCCCCGTCGAACACCTTCACGACCGGTCCGCCGCCGACGCCGGCACCCGCCACCAGGTCGGCCGTGCCGTCGCCGGTCACGTCGCCGAGCGCGGTGCCGACCGGGACGTTCGCCCCGGGGAACGCCACGAACCCCGCCGGCGGCGCGCCGGTGGTCGGGTCGATGAGCGCCGGAACCGGGTCGGCCGGCGCGGCGACCGTCAGGGTAACCGTGGCCGGGGCCGAGACCGCGACCCCGTCGGACACGCGGTAGGTGAACGACGTGGTGCCGGCGAACCCGGCCGCCGGCGTGAACACGAACGACCCGTTCGGGCTGAGCGCCACCGCCCCTTGCGCGGCCGGCATCGCGGCGACGAGTTCCGCCGTCAGCGCCGTCCCCTCCGCGTCGGTGTCGTTCGACAGCACGCCCGGCGACCCGACCGTCAGCCGCGACCCGGGGGCGACCGGGTAGGCGTCGGCCGCGGCGGCCGGCGCGTCGTTCACCGGCGTCACCGTGATCGTGACCGTCTGCACGACGCCGGCGAGTGCCGCGGGGTCAGCCGCGGTCGCGGCCTGCACCTGGAACGATGCCGTGCCGGTGAAGTCCGCCGCCGGGACGAACCGCAGCGCGGCCGCCTGCTCGATCGTAATGACCGCGCCCGCCGGAACGAGGATGTCGCCGTCGAGGCCGAGCACCCCGCCGACCACGTTCGTCACCTGCACGTGCGTCACGCCCGTGCCGCTCTCGGCCGTCGGGGCGACGCCCAGGTTCGTCGCCGGCGTGTCCTCGGCCGTCGTGACCGGGGCCGGAACGACGAGTCCGAGCAGCACCGTGTCGGCGCGGGCGGCGAGGCTCTGGATGCGGGTGTCGCGGGCGACCGGCGTGTCCGCCTCGGCGTAGGCCGGGCCGCCGGCCGGGAAGTTCTGCTGGAAGAACAGTTCGGCGGCGCGCTGCTCGCCGAGCGGGGCGCCGCCCTCGGACAGGTCTACCCGGTCGAACACGGCGGGGGTGTTCTGGGTGCGGAACGTCGGGAACGGGTAGTTGTCGCCGCCGCGGCCGTCGTTGTCGCCGTCCTCCACCAGGAAGCTGAGGGTGACGACGCGGACGAGCCGCGCCGGGTCGCCGACCACGGCGCCGTCCTGCACCAGCACGTCGACGACGTTCCCGGCGGCGTCCACGACCGCGGCGTTCCGCACCCGGGTGCCGGGGGTGACGGTGGCCAGTCCCGTGCCGGCGTTCCCGGCGATGACCTGGGCCGTGCCGGCGGTGTCGAAGCTGAACCGGATGCCGCCGACCTGCGCGAACTGGCCGGGCGTCTGTCCCGGGCCGGTCGCGGCGACGGCGTGCTCGAGCAGCACCTTCACCTGCGCGGCGGTGACGGTGACCACCGAAAGCGTGTTGTTGAACCGCAGGGCGTTCTCGATGTCGAGGTCCGACACCTGACCGGCGAGTTTTCCGGCGTCCGGGTTGGCCGCGGTCGGGCCGCGCACGCCGGTCGTGCTGTCCACGGTGCCGACCGAGTCGCGGATGCCGCCGCCGTTCTTGATCGACACGGTCGTCGGCACGGCGCTGGTGTCGAACTGCTGCGCGGCGAGGAGGTTGGCGTCGGCGGACAGGTTGCCGAGGTTCGTCTCCTCGGTCCGGACCTCGGCGCGGAGGCCGTTCAGGTACACGTCGGACCGGCCGAACAGCGTGCTGTCCTTCAGCGTGATGACGGCGTCGATGGCGTCCGTCACCTGCTTCACCGCCGCCGCCTTCGTGCTCACCACCTCGGCCACGGCGCCGGGTCCGTACAGCCGCTCGACGCCCGCCTGGTCGGCGGCGTACGCGCCGTTCACGTCGGCACTCAGCGCGTTCGTCTGGATCACGCCGTTCGCGTCGAACGTCAGCACGAGCCGGCCGACGTAGGAGAAGTTGCCGTCGGTGCTGACGAGCAACAGCGGGTTGCCGTCGGCGCCCGTCGCGGTGACGGGGTACGGCCCTTCCGCCGCGTCGCCGGCGCGGAGGACGTCGGTGTTGTCAGCGAGGCGCGTGTCGGACCCGCCGGCGATGATGACGTCCACGCCGCTCAGCAGCCCGGCCAGCGCCTGTTCCTCCGAGAACTGCTGGAGGTGCGACAGGAGGACGATCTTGTCGATGCCGAGCCCTTCGAGGATCGTCACCTGCGCCTGCACGATGCCGGCGAGCTGCTGGAGCTGCGCCGGGGTCAGGCTCCCGGTGACACCGGTCGGGCTGACGCCGACGTTCCCCGGCGACGAGATGCTGGCGAGCAGCGGCGTGGTGATGCCGATGACGCCGACGAACTCGGTGCCGGGGCCGTCGCCGTCGGCGTCGATGATGGCGCTCGGGGCGATGCGGCCGGCGGCGAGGCCGGTGGTGCTCACGCCGGCGGGGGCGATCGACCCGCTCAGGTCGGTGCCGGTGAAGGTCAGGTTCGCCGACAGATACGGGAACGTGGCCCCGCGCCACTGCCGGGCCGGGGCGGGGGCGTTCGCGCCGCCGGTCTGCCCGGCCTGCGGCTGGATGACGTTCCGCAGCTCGCGCTGCCCCTGGTCGAACTCGTGGTTGCCGAGCGCCGAGGCGTCGAACCCGATCCGGTTCATGATCTCGACGCCGGCCCGGCCGGGGCTCGCCACGTCGCCGTTGGTGCCGGTCGGGTTCGAGTTCAGCACCGTGTTCAAGCTCGGGTCGCCGCTCGCCGCGTAGAACGGGCCGGCGATGAAGTTGTCGCCGGACGACAGCAGCACGCTGCCGGCAAACGCCTGCTTCCGCGGGTCGCCGGCGGTAAACAGGTCGCGCTCCAAATAGTCCACCACGGCGGCGAACCGCGGCGCGTCGTCGCCGGCGGCGATGCCCGGTTCGAGGTCGGAGGCGTGGAGCAGCTGCAGCGTGAACGCGCCGGGGGCGGCGTCGTACATCGTGACCGTGCCGCTCACCTCGTTCGACACGACCACCGCGGCCCGGCCGGTCGGGCTGTCGGCGGCCGACAGGAAGAACAGCCCCTCGGGCGCCAGGTCGCCGGGGGTGTCGAGGTAGTCGGTGAACCGCGGCGCGACCGGGTCGGTCACGTCGAACACCGCGACGCCGCCGAACCGCTCCAGGCCGATGAAGGCGTACGTGCGGCCGTCGATGACGCCGACCGCCACGGCCTCGGGCTCCGGCCCCTTGTTGTCGCTGCGGGTGTCGAACGTGGCGGGGGTGCCTTCCGCGTTGAACCGCGCCGGGCCGAGCAGCGCGGTGAGTCGCTCCAGGGCGTCCCCGCTATCGGACACGCGGGCGCCGGTGGCCGCGTCCCACACCGAGAACGACCGGGCGCCGAAGGTGTGGATCTGCTCGAACTCGGCGTCGCCGTCGGTGTTGCCGCTCGCGGTCGTGACGGTGAGGCGGCCGAGGTTCTGGTTTAGCTTCAGCGTCGCGGCGGTCGGGAACGCCGCCGGGTCGAGCACGTACGCGCCGGCGCCGACGCGGACCTCCTCGGCGAACCCGGTGTAGTCGCGGGCGTCGCCCTCGTTCGCGGTGACGTAGTACGTCTTCCCGCCGACCGTGTACGTGGCGATGGCGTCCGGCATGTACATGCCGAACACCGGCTGCTTCTGGATGTTGACGCGCCCGGCGGTGAACGCCGGACCGAGGTCGCGGTCGCTGGCGTCGAGGCCGTTGCTGGTGGCGAACGACAGCAGCCCGAGGCGGATCGGCTCCGGGTTCGGGTTCAGCGGGATGGTGCCGTCGCCGGCGATGGCCTGGGCGAGGACGCCGAAGTCGTTGTCGTTGAGCAGCGCGAACGTGGTCGCGTCGATGCGGGCCAGCCCCTCCGGCTTGCTGACGCCGGTGTACCCGACGGCCGCGGCGTTCACCGTCAGCGTCTTCTTCACCGGCACGATGCCGGCCGCGGCCAGCTCCGTCGCGTTGAGCTGCTCGATCGTCTGGCCGGCGACCGCGGCCGGGGCGGTCAGCGGGTTCGGCAGGGTGGTGATGTTCGTGGCGCCGGCGAGGTCGATCTCGTAGACGAGCTTGTTCGAGTCAGCGCCAGTGCGGTCGTCGCGCTCGAGGACCATAAACTTGCCGCCGCCGAGCGACACCGCGTCGCCGATCTTGTCCGTCTTCGCGGTCCCGGCGGCGGTCGTGTCGCGCATCACGTACACGTACTCGGCCGTCACCGCCTTCGTGCCCACGTCGAACTCGACGACGCGGACGTTGCCGTTGTTCCGCACGCCGGCGTTGCTGGTGTCCGGGTTGTCGAGCGTGGTCTGCACGAAGGCGTAGAGCTTGTTCACCGCCGGGTCGAACGCGACCGCCTCGAACCCGCGGTTGGCGCGGCGGAACTGGCCGAGCACGGCCGGCAGTGCCTCGGTGCCGAACGTGCCCGCCGGCTGCCCGACCGCGGCGGCGGTCCCCTGCGGCACGAACCGCTCGATCAGCTTCCCGGTGGCGTCGAAGTGGTAGATCGCCGGGCGGTACTCGTCCACCATCCAGAACGAGCCGTCCGCGGCGACCACGACCCCTTCGAGGTCGGCGCCGAGGGCGTCGTTCGGGAGCTGGTTGCCGAACAGGTCGATCGGGATTTCGTCGGTGTACGGCGTGGCCTGGGCGCCCGCCTGGAGGTTCGGCAGGCCGGTCAGTGGCGAGCCGTCAGCCTTCGTCAGCAGGATTTGACCCGTCAGCGTGATGGCGCCCGTCGTGCGGTTCAGCTCGAAGCGGACGAGCCGCGGCTGGAAGGTCGGCAGCGCGAACGGCCGCTCGTTCCCTGGGGTGCCGGGGATCAGGTCGACCGGTTCGCCGTTCGGCCCACGGTCGGTGTGGGTGATGAACTTCAGGTTGCCGCTGACCGGGTCGGTCCCCTCGAAGAACAGGCCCGAGAACCCGCCGAGCTTGATCGCCTGGCCCGCCGGGAACGTCGCCGACGGGGCGGTGGTGCCGACGGTCGGCAGGTCGGCCGGGTCGAAGTCGTAGTTCCGAACGGTGGCGATGTTCTGGCTGTAGTCCTTCAGGCCGAGCGGGCGGAGCTGCGTGACCGTAGCCGTTGCCAGGTTCACGACCGCGACGGCGTTGTTCTCCTGGAGCGTGACGTACGCGGTCGTCGAGTCGGGCGAGACGGCGATGTACTCGGGCTCGAGGTCTTCGGCGACGGTGGCGAACGGGCCGAACAGGCGGATCCCCTGCGCCCGCAGCGCCGCCTCCTGGCCGTTGAACGACGTGAACCCGGCCGTCGTTACCGTCGCGCCGGCGGCAGTCCCGGCGGCGGGGAGGGTGACGATCGTGACCGAGCCCTCGGGGTCGTTGTTGGCCGCCGACGTGTAGTTGTTCGGTTCGCCCTCGTTGGCGACGACCAGCCGCAACCCGTCCGGGGTGAACGTGACCATGTCGGGTACGGCGCCGACCGGGTACGAGGCGACGAACGCGCCGGTGGCGGCGGTGAAGAACGCGACGCGACCCGGGTCTTGCCGGACGGCCGCCTCGAACGCCACCGCGACGAGCCCGTTGCTCGTCGCCACGCTGTTCGGGATGCCGGCCGTGAACCCGGGGGCGTCGGTGATCAGGGCGGCGGTGAGGTCGCCGACGTCGACCGGCGTCGCCGGAGTGGCAAGGCTGAGAATCTCGACCCGTGTCGCACCCGCCTCGGCGTTGAGGACGAACAGCCGGTCGGAGCCGGGGTCGAAGGCACTGATCTCGGCGGCGGCGCTGCCGCCCACGTCGTAGCTGAACACGCGGCTGAAGGCGACGGCCGGTACGGCGCGGTCTTCCAGCGGCTCGAACCGGAGGCGGGCGGGCGGGCGGCTCATGCGGCGGGTCCGGGGTGAGAAGGCAGGGAACATGGCGAGTCGGGGGTGAGTTACGGGGGTGGCATGAAGAAACGTGAAATGTCTGGTAGCGGTTTCGTGAAGAGGCGGGCGCGGGGTCGGGCAGAGTCCGGCCCGAATGAAGACAGGGGGTGACGAATTACTTGGACTCGCCGCGCGGTAGTGCTCGCCGGGGTCGCCCGGTGGGCGGGGCGACCCGTTGCGGTGGCCCACCGGTCAAGTATCCTGAACACATGGCCGACGTGACCCGCCTGTTGGATGCCGTCGCGGCCGGGGAGGACGGGGCCGGCAACCGGCTGTGGGCGGCCGTGTACGCCGAGCTGCGGACCCTCGCCGCCGCGCAGGTGGCCCGCGAGCAACCGGGCCACACGCTCGACCCCACCGCCCTGGTTCACGAGGCGTTCCTGCGGCTGGCCGTGGACGAGGGGCACACGTTCGCCAACCGCCGCCACTTCTTTGGCGCCGCCGCCACCGCCATGCGCCGCATCCTGGTCGAAGCGGCCCGCGCCCGCGGCCGGGAGAAGCGCGGCGGCGACCGTCGCCGCGAGTACGCCGACCTCGACGCCCTCGCCGCCGGCGGGTCCGACGACGACCTGCTGGCGCTGCACGACGCGCTCGACCGGTTCGCGGCCGTGGACCCGGAGCGGGCGAAGCTGGTGGAACTGCGGTTCTTCGCCGGGCTGACCCTGCCGCAGGCCGCCGAGTGCCTGGGGGTGTCGCCGTCGACCGCGGACCGCGGCTGGCGGTACGCCCGGGCGTGGCTGCACGCGGCGATGGCCGACGACGAAAACTCGGCCGGCGCGTGACGTGCCGCGGCCGCCGGCGGCGCATGTGTGTGTAATGGACGAGGCCTCGTTGTTCCTGGCCGCCCTCGACCGGCCGACGCCGGCCGACCGCGCCGCCTTCCTCGCCGACGCCTGCGGCACCGACGCCGCCCTGCGGGCGCGCGTCGAGCGCCTCCTCGCCGCCGACTCCGGTGCCGGCATCCTCGACGCCGCAGTTCGACCCGTGCGCCCGCTCGTGGCCGGCGGGACGTTCGCGGTCCGCTACCGGCTCGTGCGCCGCCTCGGCGCCGGCGGCATGGGCGAGGTGTGGGCCGCGGACCAGACCGCCCCCGTCCGTCGGCCCGTCGCGCTGAAGGTGATCCGCCCCGGCCTCGACCCCGCGGCGCTGCTCGCCCGCTTCGAGCTGGAGCGGCAGGCGCTCGCCGTCATGGACCACCCGCACATCGCCCGCGTGTTCGACGCCGGCGTCGCCGACGGGCTGCCGTACCTGGCGATGGAGCTGGTCGCCGGCGAGCCCGTCACCGCGTACTGCGACGCCCGGCGGCTCGCGGTCCGCCGGCGGCTCGCGCTGTTCGTGCCCGTCTGCCGGGCGGTACAGCACGCGCACCAGAAGGGCGTCATCCACCGCGACCTGAAGCCGGCGAACGTGCTCGTCGCCGAGGTGGACGGGGCGCCGGCCCCGAAGGTGATCGACTTCGGCATCGCCAAGCCGGCCGGGCTCGACGCCGGCGACGGCGTCCGCACCGGCCGCGGGGTGCTCGTCGGCACGCCCGAGTACATGGCCCCCGAGCAGGCCGGCGGCGCCCTCGACGTGGACACCCGGGCCGACGTGTACGCCCTCGGCGTGCTGCTCTACGAGCTGCTGACGGGCGTGCCGCCGATCCGCGCCGCGGGGCCGGGCGCCGCCGGGCTGCTGGAGTTGCTGAGGGCCGTGCGCGAGGACGACCCGCCGCCGCCGGGCCGGCTGCGGCCGGAGCTGCGCGGCGACCTCGACGCGGTGGTGATGAAGGCGCTGGAGAAGGACCGCGCCCGCCGGTACGACACCGCCGCCGACCTGGCCCGCGACGTGGAGCGCGTCCTCGCCGGCGAGCCGGTCGCGGCGCGGCCGGTGGGGCGGGTCGAGCGCGGGCGCCGGTGGGCGCGGCGGAACCCGGCCGTCGCCGGTCTGCTGGCCGTCGTCGCCGTGCTGCTGCTGACCGTGGCCGTCGGCGCGTCGGCGTTCGCCGTCCGGCTGCGCGACGCGCTGAACGATTCCGAATCCGCCCGCAAGGACACGCGCCGGCAGCTGTGGCAGGCGCAGCTGAGCCGCGCCGACGCGACCGCGCAGGGCGGCCTGCCCGGCCAGCGGACCGCGAGCCTGGCGCTGCTGCGGGAGGCGCTCGGCGCGGCGCGGGAGCTCGGCCTCACCGACGCCGACCGGGCCGCCTTCCGCGACGTGGCCGTGGCCGTGCTCGGGCTGCCCGACTTGGAAGTCGAGCGCGAGTGGGACGGCTACCCGCCCGGCACGCGGCACGTCGCCGCCGACGCGAAGCTGGAGCGGTACGCCCGCGCCGACCAGTCCGGCGCCGTGAGCGTGCGCCGCGTCGCCGACGATGTCGAAGTGTGCGCGCTGCCCGGCGGCGGGAAGCCGGTGCGGGTTACGCTGAGCGACGACGGCCGGTCGCTCGCCGTCGTGGACAGCGGCGGCGCCGGCCGCGTGTTCCACCTCGACGGCGCGACGCCGAAGCCGCTGTTCGCCGCGGGCATGGACCCGGCGCGGGCGCCGCACTTCAGCCCGGACGGCGGCCGGCTCGTGTTCGTCGCCGGGGCGACGCTGCGCAGCTGGGACCGGGCGACGGGTGAGGTGTGGTCGTGGCCGCTGCCGGGCCGGGCGCACGGCGGGTCGGCGCTGTCGGCCGACGGCCGGCTCGTCGCCGTCGGCTGTGCCCCGACGGGGCCGGCGGTGCTGCACGTCCGCGCGGCGGACGGCGCCGACTACGCCGAGACGCTGCCGCTGACCGGGGCCGCGGAGAGCGTGGCGTGGCACCCCGGCGGCCGCGTCGTGGCCGTGTTCACCGGCCGGCGCGTCCGCCTGCTCGAGGTGCCCGGCGGCCGCGCGCTCGGCGTCCTCGACGGGCACCGGGCCGACGGCGGGCGGGTGGCGTTCGACGCGGCCGGCGACCGGCTGTTCAGCAACGACTGGCTCGGCCTGCTACGCGTGTGGGACTGGCGCGGCGGGCGGCAGCTGCTCACCCTGCCGGCGGCGTGGCCCGACCACGACCGCATGACCGCCGCCGGCGACCGCCTGTTCGTCCACGGGGCCACGCCGTCGACGCTGCGCGTGGTGCGGTGCGAGCCGGGCCGCGAGCGGCAGGCGCTCGGCCGGCCGCCGGCCGCCGGCCACGACCCGACGCCCGACCCGCTCGGCCGGTTCGTCCTCGTGTCCGGCGACCGCGGCACCGCGGCGCTGGCCCCGGACACGGGCGAGGAACGCGGCCGGCTGAAGTCCGGTCACCGGCCGTTCCTCCTGAGCCAAAGTCTGCTCCTCACGTCCGGCACGGACGGCCCGCACCGGTGGCCGCGGGCCGACGACGCGGCGGCGCGGGTGACGCGGTTCGGCCCGCCCGAGTGGCTGGGGCCACCCGTGTCCGGCGGCGCCGAGACACACGGGGCCAGCGCCGACGGCCGCGTGGTGGCCGTGCCGAACCACTCCGCCGGGGCGGTGGTGCTGCACACCGCCGCGCCGTGGCTCGTGGCCCCGACCGGGCCGCAGGAGTTCGTGCGGACGTGCGCCGTCAGCCCCTACGGCCGGTGGGTGGCGACCGGCAGCGGCGAGAGCCCGACGAGCAGCGGCGCCCGCGTGTGGGACGCGCGGACGGGGGCGCCGGTGTACTCGTTCCCCGTGCCGGGGCTGTGCCCGGTCGGGTTCAGCCCGTGCGGCCGGTGGCTCGTCACCGGCGGCGGCGGGCTCCGCGTGTGGCACGTCGGCACGTGGGCGGACGGGCCGGCGCTGCCGGGCGCGGCGTCGGCGGTGGGCTGGGCCTTCACCCCCGGCGGCGACATCCTCGCGGTCGGCGGCCACGGCGAGGTGCGGCTGGTGCGGCCGGCCGACGGCGCCGAGCTGGCGCGACTGCCGCTGCCGGGGCTGGGAAAGTTTCAGCCCCGCGCCTTCTCCGCCGACGGCGGCCGGCTCTACGTCACCGACCTGGAGACGAGCGGCGTCGTGACGTGGGACGTGCGACGGCTCCGCCGCGGGCTCTCGGAACTGGGCCTGGACTGGGACACGCCGCCGATCCCCGCGGAGGGGCCGGCCGCGGCCGGGTGGCGGGTCGAGTTCGTCGGCGTGGACCGGCTCGGCCGGCCGTGGGCGGAGGCGGTGAAGGCCGCGGAGGCGAACTGGCTCGACGTGGGGGCGCGGGCCCGGCTGGCGGCCACGTCGAAGACGCCCGCCGAGAGCCTGCTGCACGCCGGCGTGGCGCTCGGGCTCGACCCGACGCGGCTCGACGCCCGCCTGTACCGCGCCCGCGCCGCTCTGCAGTTGCGGCAGTTCGATGCCGCGGCGGCCGACGCGGCGGCGGTGCTGGCCGCCGTGCCCGGCCACCTCGACGCGACGCGCGTCCGCGACGCCGCGGGAAAAATCCCGCGCCGGTGACGTGCCGCGGCCCGTGGCGGCGCACGGAAGGGTGACGCGAGACCCCCTCGCCCGCCACCCCCGGAGCCGGCCGCATGTCCGCCACCCTCTTCCGCCCGGCCGTGCAGCGCCTCGAAGCCCGCGACACGCCGGCGTTCACGTTCTCGCTGAACGCCGCCGGCACAACCGCCACCCTCGTCGGCGACGGCGCCGCCGACACGCTCGTCATCAGCGCCTTCGGCGGCGCCCTGTCGCACAACCGGACGGGCGACCCCGGCGTGGCCAGCGCCCTGGACTGGGACACGAGCGTCCCCGACACGCAGTCGCTGCCCGCGGCCGCCGCGTCGCGGGTCGAGATCACCACCCTCGGCGGCGGCGACGACGCGCTGCGGATCGGCGACGGCACCCGGTCGGCCTCGAGCCTCCTCGCCACGTTCTTCCTCTCGGCCGGCGGCGCCGGCAGCGACAGCCTCCAGATCAACGACAGCCTCGAAACCGCCGGCCGCACCTACGAGTACACCGCCGACACCATCACCGCCCCGGGGCTGAGTGTCGTCAACGTCGGCACCCTGGAGTTCGGCATCACCGTCCTCCTCGGCAGTGGCGCCGACACGTTCAACGTCCTGTCGTCGCGGCACACGCTGGCGGTCGAGACGAACGGCGGGGCGAACGTCGTCCGCGTCGGCAGCGCCGCCGCCGGCCTCAATCAGGTGCTGGAGAACGTGTTCGTGGACGCCGACGGCGGCACCGTGACCGTCATCGCCGACGACACCGCGGACGCGACCGCCGACGCGGTGAACGTGTCGAGTTTCAACTTCACCGGTACCGTCGCCGGGCTGTTCGCCGGCACCATCACCTACGACGTGCGCGAGCTGACGCGGCTGGACGTCCTCGGCGGCAGCGGCGGCGACACGTTCTCCTACGCCAGCAACACCGTCACCACCGCCGTGTCGCTGTTCGGCGGCCTCGGCGACGACCAGTTCGTCCTCGTCGCGTCGAGCGGCGTCGGGGGCACGCCGACGCTCGCCTTCGACGGGGGCGAGGGGAACGACCGGTTCGACGTGATCGGCGGCGTCGTCCCCGCCGGGCTGGCGCTGCTGATCCGCGGCGGCGACGACACCGACCTGCTGAACCTCGGGGCGCCGACCGGCGGCACCGCCACGGTGACGCACGCCGCCCGCGGCCGCGGCACCGTGCAGCCCACCACCGGCGTCACACCCGTGGACTTCAGCAACCTCGAAGGCGTGCGGCTCGACGGCAGCCCGGGGACGGTCATCTTCAACCTGCCGGCGACGCCCAACCCCGGCGTGCAACTCGCCGACGACGGCGGGGCCGGCGACCCGTTCGGCGCCGCCGAGGCGGGCCGGTCGCTCCTCGCCGGGCCGACCCTGACGCCGACGCGGTTCGGCAACCCCACGGTGGCGGCGGTCGTGAACGGCGGCGCGGCCGCGGACGCCATCACGATGGCCGCGATGGACACCGCCTACGCCCCGACGGCCACGGGGCTCCAGGCCGGCGGCACGTTCCTCCGCGGCGGCGCCGCCCCCGACACGTTTACCGTGCTGCCCGACGCCGACAGCCTCGTCAGCGTTGACGGCGGCGACCCGACTGCTGCGCCGGGCGACACGTTGTTCGTCGCCGGCGTGATGACCCCGCCCGGCGGCGCGCCGACGCCGAGCGGTACCGTCGGGAACCTCAGCTACACAAACATTGAGGCCGTGCGGTTCGGGCTGGCCGGCGGCGGGTTCGCCGTCGGCGGCGCGACCGCGGCGCGGACGTTCAACGCGGACCGCTCCGAGGCGTCGAACACCACCCCGTTCGGGGCCGGGTTCGCCGGCGGCGTCCGCGTCGCCGGGGCCGACTTCACCGGCGACGGCGTCGCCGACCTGGCCGTCGGCACCGGCCCCGGCGTGGTCGCGCTGGTGCTCGTGCTCGACGGCGTGACCGGGGCCGAGTTGTTCCGCATCTACCCGTTCGAGACGTTCACCGGCGGCGTGTTCGTGGCCGCCGGCGACATCACCGGCGACGGCCGGGCCGAGCTCGTCGTCACGCCCGACGAGAACGGCGGGCCGCGCGTCCGCGTCTTCGACGGGAGCGGGTTCGGCTCGCTGGCCGACTTCCTCGGCATCGACGACGCCAACTTCCGCGGCGGCGCCCGCGCGGCCGTGGGCGACGTGACAGGCGACGGGTTCGCCGACCTGCTGGTGAGCGCCGGGTTCGGCGGCGGCCCGCGCGTGGCCGGGTACGACGGCCGGACGCTCGCCACGGCCCGTACGAAGCTGTTCAACGACTTCTTCCTGTTCGAGCAGGCGCTCCGCAACGGCGCGTACCTGGCCGTCGGCGACGTGAACGGCGACGGGTTCGCCGACCTGATCGGCGGCGGCGGCCCCGGCGGCGGCCCGCGCGTGCTGGTGAAGAGCGGCGCCGACCTGCGCGCCGGCAGCACCGACGGGGCGGCGGTTCTGGCGAACTTCTTCGCCGGCGACGTGAACAACCGCGGCGGCGTCCGCGTCGCGGCGCGGGCGCTCGACGCCGACGCGCGGGCCGACATCATCACCGGTGCGGGCGCCGGCGCCGGCAGCCGCGTGACGGCGTACCTGGGGGCGGCACTGGCACCGAGCGGCACCCCCGACGCGGTGGCGTCGTTCGACGCGTTCCCCGGCTTCACCGGCGGCGTGTTCGTGGGCTGACGTCTGCACCACGTCCCGCCCGGCGTACCGCGGATTCGTCAGCAACTGGTACAGCGCCGAGCGGGCGAACGGCGTCCCACCCGTCACGCGGCCCGTCTAGTCCACCCATCGCTTCGCGACCCATTCCCGGCGCGCCAGCTCCTTCACCGCCGGGAGGAGCGACCCGTGCCGGTGGTAGCGGCCGAAGATGTCGCGGACCCGCTCGGCAGTGGTCATCTCGGCCGGATGGAGCGGAGAGAAGTGATCGGCCACGGGGTGCCCTCGGGCGGGGCGCCGGCCGGAGCAGCCGCCCCGACCCAGGAACGACCCCGACCGGGAGCACTGTGTCGGAACTGTGGTGTCGGATGAGGAGCCGGAGAGACGGAATCCCGTCAACCCTTCACCGCCTCTGCGTTACGAGTCGGGAGGATCGCCCGGCCCCCTCGCCGCGCCGTCACCTTCGTCACCTCGGCCCCGAACACGAACACCAACGCCGAGTAGTAGAGCCAGACCAGGAAGGCCATCAGCGAGCCCGCCGCCCCGAACGCCGACAGCGCCACCGTGTGCCTGAGGTACACCCCGATCAGCACCTTCCCGACGGTGAACAGGACCGCGGTCAGGAGGGCGCCGACCCCGACGTCCCGCCAGTGCAGCTTGGTGTGCGGAAGGAATTTGAAGAGCATGGCGAACAGGGCGGCCTCGAACCCGAACAGCGTCACCAGGTTCGCGCCCCGGACGGCCAGCTCGGCGCCGGGTACGGTGCCCGCGGCGTAGCGGCCCGCGGCCTCGGTCGCCGTCGTCAGGACCAGCGAGGCGAGCAGCAGGATCCCGATCGCGACGCCCATGCCGAGCGACGCCACCCGGGCGAGGACGAACGTCCGGACCGGCCGGCCGGGCTTCGGCCGGACCCCCCACACGTCGTTCAACGCTTCCTGGAGCTCGACGAACACGCCCGTCGCCCCGACCACCAGCGTGACCAGGCTGACCACGATGGCGACGACCCCGGCCTCCGGCCAGCGGGCGTTCGCGACGATCTCCCCGACCGCCGCCGCTGCTTCCTCCCCGACGAGCCCGGTGAGCTTGGCGGCCACCTCGCCCCGCGCCCGGTCGCCGTAGGCGGCCCCGGCCATGGCGAGGGCGATGACCAGGAGGGGCGCGATGGATAGGGCGCTGAAGAACGCCAGGGCGGCGGCGATCCGCGGGGCACGGTCGTCCAGCCACGCCTCACCCGCCTCCCGCACGACATCCCAAATCACACGAAGTTTCATGCGCTCCCCCGACACACCCAGAGGGCCGCTTGCGACCGTTGGCCGGATCGCGGCAGTGTACGTGTGCCGGCACGAATCGCTCCACGCCGCCGGTTACCAGACGAATCCGGCGGTCCGGCCGGCGTGCGAAGCCGCCCCAAGGTTCGCGTCGAACGCCGGCGTGCCCTCGTATAACACCATGTCCCTCTTACCCCCGCGGAGACGCTTGTGGCGCGAAAATACGACCCGGCGAAGCTCAGTCAGGCCGCCGCGAATTACGACGTCCACCACGCCCTGGTCGCCGCCGTACGGCGGCTGGCCCGGCTGGCCGGTGGCCCGCAGGAGGCCAAGGACGTGATCGACGCGGTCGCGGCCGCCGACGCGGTGGAAGAGGAGAAGGAAGACAAGGCGAAGTAGGACTGGTCGAGTGCGACCGCACTACGCCCCGGCAGGCCACGACGGCCGGCCGGGGCTTTATTATTGGCCCCGACGTGTCGGGAGGTGATTTGCGGTTCGACAGTTGCAGTACACATGGCACCGAGCACGCTTCGCTGCTCGCCACCAGGTGTCGCAATGGTCCGCTGGGCTATCGGGTACTTCATCGTCGCCTTGATCGCCGCCCTGTTCGGATTCGGCGGGATCGCGGGCGAGGCGGCGTGGATCGGGAAGGTCCTCCTCGTGGTGTTTCTGATCCTGGCGGTGGTGTCGATGGTTGCAGGCCGTCGCTCGCCGCCCGCGTAACCGGAACGCCGCGGGTCGCCTCCTGACGGTAACCGGTCCGAAGTGCTCCAACCAGTCCACGCGGGTGGGGAGACCGAGGCGGCGCCGGTCGTGCAGGCGTACCCGAGCCGGCGCCCGCGCTGCAACACGGACTTCGCGCTCGACCCGGCGGGCGGGGCCGCCCGGGTCGGGCCGACCGGGTGGGCGGTCCGTGCCGACAAGCACGGGTGAGTCGGCCGGGGATGTCAACGATGCTCGTGATTCGGGGCGGTCACGTCCGGGTCAGGCGGTTCGACCCCGAGCCGCGCGCTCCCGGGGCGTGCGCGATACTACTTCGATGCGACGTGACCCCGGGTGGAGAGATCCGATTCGACGCGACTGAGTCCGAATACTAGCCCGGCGGGGACCGCGATGTTCCGCGTGATGTGCGTCGACGACAACCGCGACCTCGCCGATTCCGAGGTGATGCTGCTCCGGACCCACGGGTACGACGCCCGGGCGTGCTACGACGGCCCGGGCGCGATCCGGCTGGCCGCCACGTTCCGCCCGACCGTCTGCCTCATCGACCTGAACATGCCTGGGATGGACGGCGACGAACTCGCCGGTCGCCTCCGCGCGTCGTGGGCGGGTGAACCTCCGGTGCTGATCGCGGTCACGGCGATGAACAACGAGGACGCCTTGCGCCGCATCGCGGAGGCATTCGACCAACACCTGGTCAAGCCGGTCGACCCGCGCGAGCTGGTCAGGCTGATCGACGCCCAGGCGGAGGTCGGTCGACCGGATCGACCTGCCGGGGAGTGAGCCATCCCCGCGCCCGATTCGCTCGCCGGCGGAGTCGGGTCGAACGAGGCGACGGACCCCCACCGGTCCCGGGCGCCGGCCGCCGACTTGTGTCGACCCCGACGGTGGAATAAACTCATGCGGTCAGGGACGAAGCGGCGGTCCGCACGGATCGAACCGCCCACGGAGGGCATGTTGGTCACCACCGAAGAGTTGCTCCGCCTCGCGCTCGACCAGTCCAAGGACTACGCCCTCATCCTGATCGACACCACCGGAGTCGTCGTCGGCTGGCTCGCCGGGGCCGAGTACGTCCTCGGGTACACCGCGGCCGAGGTCGTCGGTCGGCCCTTCGACCTCATCTTTACGCCCGAGGATCGGGGCCGCGGGGTGCCCGCCCACGAGCTGGCCGTGGCCGCCGCCGACGGCCGGTCCGAGGACGACCGCTGGCAACTTCGCAAGGACGGCTTCCGGTTCTGGGCCGGCGGCGTGCTGACCCCGCTCCGGGACGGGACCGGGACGATCGTCGGGTTCAGCAAAGTGCTCCGCGACCGGACGGACGTCAAGGCCCAGATCGACGCCCTGGCCAACTCGTCGCACCGCCTCCGGGTGTTCCTCGGGACGGTGGTGCACGAGCTGCGAAACCCGCTGGCCCCGCTGGCCAACGCCGTCGAGATCCTCCGGATGACCCCGGCCGCCGCGTCGGTTGTCGCCCCGGTCCAGATGATCGAGCGGCAGGTGGCGGTCATGCGGCGGCTGGTCGACGACCTGATGGACTTCACCCGCGTCGGGGCCGGGAAGGTCCGCCTCCAGCTCCAGGCGGCTCACTTCGAGGGCGTGCTGAGTTCGGCGGCGGCGGCCTGCCGGGTTGCGGCCGACGAGCGGTGCCAAACCCTGAAAGTGCTCCTCCTGCCCACCAGGACGATCGTCCGCGCCGACCCGGACCGGCTCCAGCAGGTGGTCGTCAACCTGCTCACCAACGCGATCAAGTACACCCCCGACGGCGGTGAGGTGTGGCTAAAGGCGACCGTCGAGGGGAACGAGGCCGTGTTCCGGGTCGAGGACACCGGGTGCGGGATCGCCCCGGACGTGCTCCCCCGAATCTTCGACCTGTTCACCCAGGAGGCGGAGTCCCTCGACCGCTCCCAAGGGGGCCTCGGCCTCGGCCTGCCGCTCGTCAAGGAGCTGGTCACCCTTCACGGCGGCACGGTCCAGGTGCGGAGCGAGGGGCGGGGCAAGGGGAGCGAGTTCACCGTCCGGCTGCCGTTGTTTCGAAACGAGGACAGCGAACCCGGCACGACGTGACGAACCGAGGTCGGAACGGACCGGGCGAGAGGGCCACCCGCCCGCCGGTCGTCGATAACCCGGCGGCCGCCCTGTCTTCCGACCTGTCGAAGCCCGAGGTGGTGCGAAGCGCGGACGTGCTGGTCGAGCCCGCCCGCGGGCGGGCGGAGCTGGATGTCCGGGCGGGCGGCTACCGTAACGCCTCCAGGAACCGGTAGTCGTACATCCACTCCCAGTCGGGCAGGTCGCTCAGGACGGCCACCCGGCCGCCGGACACGAACGCGAGCTTGAAGACCTCCCACTCGGCGTCGCTGATGCCGCCGACGTGGGACGTCGCCCCGCCCTCGTCCCACGTGATTGTCACCCCCCGCCCGCCGACGCCCTCGTAGCTCCCGATCCCGGTCAGCCGGCCGGAGTGCCAGACGAACGCCGCCCCGGCGGCCGTCGCCTGCGCCGCCCCCAACCCCTCGGCGCTCGGCTCGTGGAGTTGGTGGCCCTTGGTCGCCGGCTTCTTCTTCCCCATCAGGCGCTCTCCGTGTGGCTGCCCCCGTCGGCTCGTGCCGAATATCTGGTGGCGGATATATCATACGAAAATTCGATCCCGATGGATTCGCCAGGAGTGTAGAACCACCGGGGTGGCGCCCGCGTCGCGATAACGAGCGCCGAGGGCGACGCACGGGCCGACGAGGCCGTCGGCAGCGGGGCGGGCCGGCCCGCCCCGCTGCCGGCTGTACCTGGGCAAGGACTTCACCGGCGGCGGGGAGGCGCCGGCGCCCGACCTCGACGTGCTCGGCGGGGCGGTGCTGGCCGACGGGGTGCACGTCGGCTGACGGCTGGTTGCTTGCCGCGGTTTCGGTCTGTCGACGGGGGCTGGCTCAAGCGGGCTGGTACTGCTGCATGAAGATGCCGGAGTCGTCGCCCGGCCCGTAGCCCTCCCAGACGATCACGAACTTCCCGGCTTCGGTCGCGGCCACGGTCGAGCCCGATTGTGCCCCCTGCGTGGTCGTGTTGACGATCAGCTCCTCCCAGAGGTAGCCGGTCGCGGACAGCCGCTGGACGCGGATCTCCCCGTGCGGGGTTGAGTTCGACCACCGGTTGTACGTCCAGGTGAAGGTCACGTTCCCGGCGCCGTCGATCGCGACGGCCGCGTCCCCCGCCACGGTAACCGGTGCGAAGGCCGCGGTGCCGTCCGCGCGGAACACCCGGGCCACGCTCGTCGTCTCTGCCGTCGAGTACGTTATCACGAACTGCCCGCTCGCGTTCATCGCCACCGACGCGGTGGGGAGCACCGACCCGGCGGTGAAGGCCAGCTTGGTGCCGAGCTTCTTGCCGGCCGCGTCGTACCGCTGGGCGTAGACTTGGTGTTGACCGTTCACGTGGTCTTCCCAGGCGACGACGAACTTGCCAGTCGCGTCCATCGCAAGGCTGCCCACGGCGTTGACCAGGTTCTGGGTCGTGACCTGAATGGCGCTGCCGTTGAGCGCCCCACCCGCCTGGAACCGCTGGACGTTGAGCGTGTAGGTCGTCTGCTGCCAGCCCCCGCGCTTCGCCGTCCCCAGCTTGAACAGCACCGCGAACCGCCCGTCGTCCGCGACCCCCACCCCGCGCACCGTCGACGTGTGCGTGGCGTCGCCGACGGAGACCGTGACCGCCGGCCCGCCGGATCCGTCCGCCCCGAACACCCGCACGAACGACGAGCTCGTTTTGGTCGTGGAGTTGTAGCTCGACCAGGCCACCACAAACCGCCCGTCCGCGGTCATGTCGACGTGGAGCGGGGGGTGGTTGTTTGCAGCATTCCGGTTCGACGTACCGACGTCGAACTCCCCCGCGGGAGAGGGGTCCTGGGGGGTCCCGTTGGCGTAGAACAGCCGGGCCCGGATGGTGGAGGTCAGGTTGTCGAGGGACGACCAGACGACCACATAGTTGCCGAGCGCGTCCGCCGCGACCGCGGCACGGCCCTGCACTCCCGCCGTCGCGACGTTCACCGCGGCCTCCGGGCCGACCGGCTGGACAGCGGCGTCGGCGAATGACTCGAGATACGCCCCGAAGTTCCGTTCCACCGGCGGCTCGGTATCGCTGTTCCGGATGGCGTACGAGAGCGTCGGGGTGGTGTTCATGTACCGCCCGCCCGCGCCCACCGGTTGGACGATCCCGACGAGGTCGTATTCTTCGCCCGTGGTGGAGTTGACAAAGGCGGGGACCTCGTTCGTCGTGTCGAACGTGTAACTCCCGGCCGCGTCGGTGACGGTCGACGTCTCCACCGCGTCGTCGAAGACTCCGTTGCGGTTGACGTCGAGGAACACGGTCCACCCGGGGTGCCCGCCCTCTCCGGCATCCGGGGTGCCGCTGTGGTTCTCGTCATCAAACACGACCCCGCGGAGGCTGCTCGGTACGGTGCGGTCCTCCATCGACTCGACCTTGAGCCGGGCGCGGGCCGGCGTGCGGGCGGGCCGGGGGCCGGGTTCGGTCGCGACCCAAGCGCGGAGCCAGTGGCGGGGCGAGGACATGGCTTACTCCTGTGGTCGGGCTGGTCCGGCACGGGCCGGGGGGCGGCGCGGCCGACCGACGACGGTCGCGCTTCACTGCGGCAGTGGTTCCCGCGGAAGTGGCGGAGAACTCTCACGCCGACGATGACTGCCGGTAAGCCGCCCTTCCTTGGGAAAGTGTGACGGCGACTTCGGGAAATGTTCCGGGTTGAGCGTTGCGCAGGTGATAGGTCCGGGAAAGCAGGCCATTCACGGTGACGCATCCCGGTCGTAAGCCGTCCGCTGGCAGGGACTTGGCCAAGCCAGGGAGAGGGCGCGCCCATGCTGTTCGGTGGGGTCTTCGAGCGGTTCCTAGAGGAGAGCCCGCTCAGCGTGATGTCCCGGGCGACCATCGAGCACGCCCTCTCGGCCTCGGCCCTCGACGCGCTGTTCGACCGGACCGCCGAGCGCGGGTACACCCGGGAGTTGCTGTTCTCCACGACGGTCGATCTGATGACCCTGGTGGTCGGCGGCAAGGCCCTCCACGTCCAGGCCGCCTACCGGCACCTGCGGGACCGCGTCCCGGTCACCCTCAAGTGCGTCTACGACAAGCTCCGGAACATCGAGACGGGCGTGTCCGCGGGGCTGGTCGCGCACGTGTCGGGCCGGTGCGAGGGGCTGATCACCGCGCTGGGCGGGGGGTGCAAGAGCCTGCTGCCGGGCTACCGGGTGCGGGTCCTCGACGGCAACCACCTGGCCGCCACCCAGCGGCGGCTGGGCGTCACCCGGGGGCACACCGCCGGCCCCTTGCCCGGGCAGAGTTTGGTCGTGCTCGACCCGGCCCTGATGCTGGTCACCGACATCGTCCCGTGCGAGGACGCCCACACCCAGGAGCGGGCGCTGATCGACCAGATTGTGCCGCTGGTGCGGGAGCGGGACGTGTGGGTCGCGGACCGCAACTTCTGCACGGCGGAGTTCCTGTGTGAGGTGGCCGCCCGGCGGGCCTACGTCGTCATCCGACGCCACGGGAACCTGAGCGTCGAGGCCGAAGCCGGGTACGGGGCCGAGGTCGCGACGGACCGGGGCTGGGTGGGCGAGCGGCGGGTCTGGGTCTGCTGGGGTGGGGCGCGGTTGGTGCGCCTGCGGCAGGTGCGGGTGCGGCTGCGGGCGCCGACCGCGGACGGGGACGCGGAGGTGGAGATCCTGACCAACCTGCCGGCGAAGGTGCCGGCCAAGAAGGTGGCCGAGATCTACCTCAAGCGGTGGAAGATCGAGGGGGCCTTCCACGAGTTGACAGTCGCCTTGAACTGTGAGGTGAACACCCTGGGGTACCCCAGGGCCGCGCTGTTCGGGTTCTGCGTGGCGGTGGCCGCGTACAACGTGCTGGCCGTACTGAAGGCGGCCCTGCGGGCGGTGCATGGTGAGAAGAAGGTGCAGGAGGAGGTGTCGGGGTATTACCTGGCGCTGGAGTGGGCGATGGTGTACGCGGGGATGATGATCGCCCTGCCCGCGTCGGAATGGGAGGCGTTCGGTCCGATGCCCAGCCCGGAGTTGGCCGGCCACCTCCGCGAGTGGGCGGGCAAGGTCGACCTTGGGAGGATCAAGAAAGCGCCGCCCCGGAAGCCGACGAGGACGGCGACCCGACGGATCAAGGACAAGAGCCCACATGTTTCCACGGCCCGGTTGCTCGACGAGGGGAAGAAGACCCGTCAGGCGAAAGTCAGCCGGAATCCGTGAGTCTCACACCGTGAATGGCCTGGTCCGGGAAAGTGGTGGCCTCGTCCGGTGGGAACCCGGCCGTCGCTCTGCTCCGGGTGAGGAACGTGGCTGCCCTCGATAACTGTGGCGTCTCCACCGTGGTCGCTGCCGGGGGAACCGTGGGTTCGACCCCACGGCCCCACCGCATCAGTTGTTTGGACGAGGGACCTCCTTCCGCCCGCTGACCGGGATGTTGATTTGATTCGTGCCGCTATAGGAACTCCTGTCTTCGGATAGCTGGCAGGTGTCGACCCATTCCCCACCGGGAGCGGTCTCATCAGGCCACCGCATGATCAGAGTTTTGCCATCGAACGACCAACTTCCCTGACCCATCGGGTCCGTCGCCCGTCCGATGATCGACGTCGCGTCCGCTCGCAGGGTGATTGGGACGGGTGTTCCGTCCACGACCTGGTGCAACCAGACGCCGACGAGTTGGCGGGCCGTCGGATGGAGTTTTTCGGGGGCGGGCGGCGTGAAGCGTGCCATGACCCGCCGCGGGGGCGGGGCGACCGCGACGCGAAAGTCCTCGATCGCCTCGGCGCGCACCCGGATCAGTACTGGGTCGCGGGCGTTGTGTTTCTCCGCGTCCTCGAGTGCGAAGTCGTAGGCACGACGCGCGTCCAACGACCGATCCGGCTCGACGCGTTCGAGACACCGCGCACGGAGAAAGAGTTCCACGCTATCCAACGGCATACTCAGGTGGCTACTTCCTTTGGATTCGTACAGTTCGTGTACCCCGGCCCAGTCCCCACTTTGGGCCAGTGCAACTCCGAGCACCCGGCGAGCCACACGGTTGTCCGGCTCCCGGGCGAGCTCGGCCTTCGCCAGTTGGATCGCACGGGAGGGATCGCGGAAGCAGGGGTCCGGGCAGGTCGCCAGAAACCACCCGAGCCCGTACGCGGAATTGGGGGTCTTCTCGAAGCTCTCGAGTGCGTCCCGGAAGGCCCCCGCCGCGTCGGCGTACCGGTCGTGTAAGGTGTACATCTCGCCCATCAGATTCAGGGTCTGTGCCTTCAGCTGGTAGAGTTGCGAATCCAAACCCTTCGGGCGCGTTGCTTGGGTGCTGATCAGCTCGAGGATTTCCCGGCAAGCCGTGTCGGCATCGGTGGCCGCCCCGCGCTCGGCCATCAGGGTCGCGAGCCCGAGCTTACTCCGCCCAGCCAACAGGACCATGAACCATTCCGTCCCCGCCTTGTTAACCTTAGTCTCCATCCCCGGCTTGGTAATATCCGCCTCCGCTCGCTCGAGGTGGGCGAGTGCCCGGCGGAATGCCGCCTCGGCCTCGGCGCCACGCCCTTGCTGGTGCAGACACATTCCGACGTTGTTCTCTCCCAAATATGCCGAGAGGAGGTAAGTGTAACGATCGCCGGGTCGGCACGCGGCCAGCGTTCGAACGCTCATCGCCGCCATTTTGTTACCGACCTCCGCCCCGGTCTCAAACTTACGCAGGTCACGGCACGTGTTTGTTATTTGGCTGTATAAGGCCACCAACTTCTGTGGATACTCGCTTTTATCCGGGTAGGCGCTGACTGCCTCCTCCAGTGCGGCAGCCATCTGCAAGTTGAGGTCGAGGGCCGTGCGCGGATTTGCAAATAATTTTTCTAGTTTTTGATCGTTTGCACCTCCGAGCCTCGCGATCACGCCGAGCGAAATCGTGAGGGCCCGATCGGACCGCTGGAAGTCGGCCTGTGCGCGGCCCAACGCGGCGGCCTCGGCCTTCCGGGCCTCACGCTCGGCGGCGAGCGCGTCGGTCCGGTCTTTCAGCGCGTCGGTCCGGTCTTTCAGCGCGCGGTCGCGCTCGTCCCGCTCGCCCCGAACGATGACCAGCGCCCCCGTCAGCACGACCAGAGCCACCGCCAACGAGGCGAACGCTGCCATCACGACGGCACTGTTCCGCCGGGCCCACTTGCCGACGCGTTCCGCCGTCCCGGCCCGCTTCGCCCAGACCGGCCTCTGCTCCAGGACGCAGCGGAGGTCGGCGGCGAACTGTTTGGCAGACGGGTAGCGGCGCGCCGGGTCCTTCTCGATCGCCTTGAGGACCACCGTCTCCAGGTCGCGTGGGATCGAACGGTCCACCTTGCGGGGGGCGACCGGGTCGGCCGACACAACCCGGGCCAGAACCTCGTGGCGGTCGCGCCCGGCGAACGCCGGGGTGAGGGTGAGCAACTCGTACAGGGTGGCCCCGAGCGAGTACACGTCGCTCCGGTGGTCGACCAGGTCGTGCTTCGCCCCGGCCTGCTCCGGGCTCATGTACCGCAGGGTGCCGATCACGTCCCCGGTCCCCGTCATCCCCGGATCGGCGGCCAGCTTCGCGAGCCCGAAGTCGGCCACGAACAGGTGCCCGCTGCCGTCCACCAGCAGGTTCCCCGGCTTCACGTCCCGGTGCACAACCCCCACGGCGTGGGCGTGCTCCAGGGCGTCCGCCGCCTGGATCCCCCACTCCACCACCCGCCGGACGTACGCCGCATCCGCCGGCGGTCGGGATGACGCCGTGCCGGGGGTTTGCGGACGATCTTCTGGGGTGTCGTCGGTGGTGTCCGGGGCAAAACTTCGGGTCGGGTCCTGCGCCGCGGCCGCCGGCTGCGGTGTGCCGGTCGGTGGCGCCTCCCCACGCCGCTCGCGGACGAGGTCGGCCAGGGTCCGGCCGTCGACGAACTGCATGGCGATGTAGTGGAACCCGCGGTCGCACCCGACTCCGTGGACCCGGACCACGTGCGGGTGGTCGAGCGACGCCGCGGCCAGGGCCTCGTTCCGGAACCGCTGCAGCTGCCGGGGGTCTGCCACGGCCGCGAACGGGAGGATTTTCAGGGCCACCCGCCGGCCGCCGAGGGACACCTGCTCGGCCTCGTACACCACTCCCATCCCGCCCCGCCCGACCTCCCGCACGATGCGGAAGTCCCCGAGCTCTTCGAGGCGTTGGGGAGCCGATCCGGTCGGCGGGTGTGGCGGTTCGGGACGTGGGGTGGGGGCGGCCAGCCGGAGGGCCGCCAGGGTCCAGCGGATGTCGTCTGCCAGCGCCGGGTGGCGGGCGGCGTACTCCTCCGGATCCGGATCCTCCCCGGCCGACCGCCGGGCCAGGTAGTCGTCGGCCACCCCGGCCAGCAGGTCGGCGACCTCGTCCCCACACTCGCCCGAGTCGCCCGCGCGGTCACTCATCGCATTTCTCCAAGACCCCCGACTCCCGGAGTGCCCGCTGGAGGCGGAACAGCGCCCGCCCGTACCGCTGGCGGGCGGCCGCCGGGTCGACCCCGAGGAGCAACCCGGCCTCGACGTGGGACAGCCCGTCGACGTGCCGCAGGACGAGTATCTCCCGGTCCGCCTCCGCGAGCCCCTTAACGGCCGCCGCCACCTGGTCGGCCACTTCCCGCGCTTCGGCCGCCTCGCTCGCGGTCGGCTCGGGGGCGGCCAGCGACCGGGCCAGGGCGACGGCCGACGGGGCGAGCCCGCCCTCCTCCCGGCCGACGTCCCGGCAGTCGGCTCGGTGGGCCCGGCGGATCTTCAGAAGCCGCTCGTAGGCCGTCTTCCGGGCCCACAAGTGGAACGGCATCGGCCGCCGCTCGAGGAAGTCGGGCAGCCGCCGGGCCATCTCGGCCAGGGCCTCCTGGGCGACGTCGGACGCGTCCACCCGGGTCCGGACGGCCGGGTCCAGGCGGCCGCCGACGAACGCCACCAGGGCTGGGCGGTGGCGGGCCAGGAGTTCGCCCGCAGCGGCGGCGTCGCCGGCCTCGACCCGGCCGAGCAGGCCGAGGGTGTCGCCCGAGTCGGGCTGTGGGTGCGCAGCGGCCATACCGCTACCTTCCGCGGCGGGGAAAGTGTGAGCCTGGACCCGCCCGGACGGGGCGGGGTATACAGAATCGCTCCACTATACCCCCACACGAACCTCGTGCCAGACGCTATCCCCCTGAAGGCGAGAAAGTTGCTCACCAGGCTACGAACAGCATCAGCATTGCGATTGGCCCGCGTGATCGATCCGGCGCGGCCGTTCGGTCTCACCCCCAGCCGGCCGGGGAAATTCGTCGAGACTTGGTCGGCTGCCGCGGGTCCCGGAGGGTCGTCACCCCCACCGACTTGGTCCGGAACCCTTGCTGGGAGATCCGGACCCGCGCCTCGCGGACAGTGATGAGGTGCGCCTTCCGGCGAGAACCGCCCCGGATCAGGACGGGCGCCGGAGGGGCCGGGTTACTTCTTCTTGCCAGAGGTGAAGTCCAGCGTCCCCTCCCCGGTCCAGGAATAGACGAACGGGCCGGTGTACCCGGGGGCGCCCCCGGCGAACGGGATCGAGTCCGACTGGGCGATCATCCGGAAGCTCCCCCCGGACAGGTTCGAGAACCGGCCGGTGCTGTTGGCCGCGTCGTAGGCGAAGACGGCGTCGAACACCACCCCCTCGATGGCCGAGCCGTCGGCCGAGATCTGGCCCGTCACCACCCCGGTAAACCCGTCCCCGTAGGTGAACGCCAGCCGGTCGCCGTTCGCCGCCACGAACACGAACGACCCCTGGAAGGTGCCCGTCACCGCCCCGGTCCCGGAAACCGCCAGACTCCCCAGGGTGAACGACCCGCTCCCGGTGTGTTGGCCCAGCCGGGTGGCCGTTCCGGAGGTGATCTCGTGGTCGGCCGACCCGCCCGGGAACAGCGGCACGCCCTGGAAGGCCGGACCGGTGCCGTTGATCCGGAACGGGACGGTGTGCGTCCCGGCCGCGGCGTTGGCGGCATGGCCGAGCGACAGAGTGCCGGTCAGGGCGACGGTGACCTCACCGGTCGTCGGGTTGGCCGAGATGACGTACGAGGTCAGCCCGGTGGTCCCGGCCAGCCGGCCGGTTCCGCCGGTGTAGGTGATGGTGCCGGTGGTCTCGCTGGCGTGGGTGGCGAACCCGACCAGGGTGTCGCCGCTGGCGACGGTCTTGACGAACGAGTCGTCGGCCAGGTTCAGGTCGGCGGACACGCGGCCGAGGTGGGAGGCCCGCCCCTCGTAGTGGGCGACGCCGGCCGGGCTGACCCCGGTGAGGGTCAGGGTCTCGTGGAACGGCACGGCCGCCGCGGACGGGACATCCCGGCCTTCGAGGGCGGTGACGGCGGGGGTAAATCGAGCCGGCGCGAGGCGCGTCCGGGCGGGGCGGCCGCCGGTCAGGCGGCGGAGCAGGGCGACGATCATGGGGACACCTCTGTGGCCACCGGCGAGGGGGAAGACGCCCGCAGCCCCGGGGTGGCCGCCGGGGACAGGCGGATCGGACGGGGTCCACTCACCGCGACGGGTCCGTGGAACGCGCAGCCCCGCCCGCCCCGGTGTCGGGCACTCGCGGCTGGCCGGCACGAACGGCGGGCCCGGTCCAGGGCGGCGGTCTAACGGAGCCCGCCGCGACGGTGGCTGCAGAGTAACACCGCCTCGCTGCGAATAAGTGTGACAGCGAGGCCGAAAAAAGACCGGTGGTTTGAAAGTGGCTCGGGGCTCAACTCGCCAATCAACAGCTCGAAAACCCTTAAAATACTAGCCTTTCGGCCGCTTCGGTCGGCAGTTCAGCGTGAAGTGGCGGCGGGTGTATTGTCCTTCTTTTTGGGCAGCGGGACACTGGCGACGCCAGCTACCCTTTCAACCCCAGCATCCGGTCGAGCGAGTCGGCGGTCTGGTGGATCAGCGCCTCGGGCCAGTGCAGGTACGGGTGGAAGTACTCGAACGTCAGGTAGCCGCGGTAGCCGGTCTTGTCGAGCGCCTCCAGCACCGCCGGCCAGTTGGTCGTGCCGTCGAGTAGCGGGCGGAACGCCTCCAGGCTCACGTCGGTCCCCTTCTTCGTGAACTCCTTCAGGTGGACGTTCTTGATGCGGTTGCCGAGCTGGGCCACCCAGTGCTCGGGGAACTGGTACATCATGATGTTCCCCGTGTCGAAGTGGACCTTCACCCGCTCCGACCCGAACGAGTCCACGAAGGCGTTCATCTCGCCGGGGGTCATCAGGTAGCCGTTGAAGAAGATGTTCTCGATGTTCAGGAACACCCGCAGCTTCTCGGCCGCCGGCAGCAGCGCCCGCACGGCCTCCTTCGCCCGCCGGTCGCACACGTCGTTCGGCACCGGCTCGTGGTCGGTCCGCCACGGGATGTGAACGGCGCCCGGCACTACCAGCACGTTCTCGGTGCCGAGGTGGTGGGCGCACTCGGCGATCTTCCCGGCGAGTTCCAGACCGCGGGCGCGCTTGGCGGCGTCGTTGCTGCTCAGCGGGTACGGCCAGAACAGGAACGAACACACGCCGCTGATGCTGATACCGATCTTCTCGGCGAGCCGGCGGACCTGCGCGAACTCGGCGGGGCCGTTCTTCGGCGAGAGGTCGTTGTCGAGGTCGTAGTTCAGCTCGATTCCGTCGAACCCGGCGGCCTTGGCGAGGCGGAGGCAGGCCTCGAGGTTCATGCGCTCCGGGTACGGGAACGCCCACTGGTTGATCGACTTCTTGAACGGGTACTTCTTGGCGGGGGCCGGCGGTTGGGCGGCGGCGCTGGTGGCGGCGGCCCCGCAGGCGGCGGCGAGGAGTTGGCGGCGGTCGGGCTGGTACGGGCCGGACATGGGACACCTCGGGAGGGGTTGCCGGCCATCATCCGCGATCCGGCGCGGAACGCAACAGGGTCGCGCTTGTTCCCCCGCCGCGGATCGGGATAATGAAACGACCCCGCCGGAGTCCTCTCCATGCTCCTCGTCGGCCGCCAGACCGCCCGGACGTGCCAGACGCTGCACCGCCGGGCGTTCCTCCAGGTCGGCGGCAGCACCGCGCTCGGCCTGTCGTGGGCCGACCTCCTCCGCGCCCGGCCGCCCGGCACCTCCGGCCACACCCCCGGCGCGGCGAAGGCCGTCATCCTGCTGTGGCTGTGGGGCGGGCCGAGCCAGCTCGACACGTTCGACCCCAAGCCGAACGCCGCGCTCGAGTACCGCGGCCCGTTCGGCACCATCCCCACCCGCATCCCCGGCGGCCGCTTCACCGAGCTGTTCCCGCAGCTGGCCGCGGTGTCGAACCACCTCGCCGTCGTCCGCACGCTCACCACGCAGTCCACCGACCACGGCATCGCCGGCACCATCGGCCTGACCGGCAGTGGCGCCGGCGGCACCGGCCTCGACGGCAAGCCCCTCGGCGGCTCGCCGCGCCCGGCGCTCGGCTCCGTGGTGGCGAAGGCGCGGACCGTCGGCCGCCGCGCCGACGCCGCCAACCTGCACCCGTTCTTCGTCGTCGGCGGGAAGCTGCACCAGGGGAAGAAGGCGATCATCGGCGAGGGCGGCGGCCCGCTCGGCGCCGCGTTCGACCCGTTCCGCCTCGTCTACGACCCGGCCACCGGCACGAAGGTGCCGGCGCTGCAACTGCCGCCCGACCTCACGCCCGAGCGCATGACCGACCGCGCTGCGCTGCTCACCGGCATGGGTCGGCTCGAATCCCGCGCGCAGGAGTTGGGCGCGGCCGGCGCCTTCGACGAGTACCGCACCCGCGCCCTGGCGATGCTCACGCGCCCCGACGCCGCGGCGCTATTCGACGTGTCGAAGGAACCGGCCGCGCTCGCCGACCGCTACGGCCGCACGCGCTTCGGCCAGAGCTGCCTGCTAGCCCGGCGGTTGGTCGAGGGCGGCGTGCCGTTCGTGCAGGTGAACTGGAGCGACCACGTGGAGGCCGAGGAGGACGCCGGCGACGGCGGCTGGGACCACCACTACCGCAACTTCCAGATCATGCAGGACCGCCACGCCGGCTGGCTCGACCAGTCGTTCAGCTCGCTGATTACCGACCTGCGCGAGCGCGGGTTGTTGGGGAGCACGCTGGTGGTGGCGGTGGGTGAGTTCGGCCGCGATCCGAAGGTGAACGACAAGGCCGGCCGCGAGCACTGGCCGGGCTGCTACAGCGCCGTGCTGGCCGGCGGTGGCGTGGCCGGCGGCCGCACCGTGGGCACAAGCGACGCCCGCGCCGCGCGCCCCGCCGACACCCCGCTGACGCCCGCCGACCTGAACGCGACGGTGCAGCACCTCGTGGGCCTGACGAGCGAGCAGCTGACCGGCCTGGGCCTGACGCCCGTCGGCCGCGTGATCGAGGAGCTGTTCTGACCAGTTGCCGCTTGCGGCTTAGCGCTGCCCAGCGCTAAGCCGCAAGCGGCAAAACTCCGCGCCCGCCGCCGCCCCTACAATTCCCGCATGGCGGCCGGCGGGGAACCCACGGTGTTCGACGAAATCTTCGCCCGGATCACCCCGGACCGGCTCCTCCGCGACCCCCGCGCCACCGGCGAAGGCGTCGCCGTCGCCGTCATCGACTCGGGCGTCGAGCGGGCCGTCCTCGAAGACAAGTTCCGCGCCGCCGGCACCCCCATCCACCCCATCGACGGCGCCCTGTTTCGCGCCGACTCCGCCGCACCGCTGCCGTACACCGGCCACCAGTCGAGCCCGCACGGCACCACCGTCGCCGACGTGATCCTCACCGTCGCCCCGCGGGTGAAGCTGTACTCCGCCGACGTGTTCGGCCCGGCCGGCACGTGCGAGGTGGAGACGGTCATCCACGCCCTGCGGCACGCGATCGAGGTGTGGAAGGTGAAGGTCATCAACCTGTCGCTCGGGGTGCCGGAGCACAAGCTCCAGCAGCTGCCGCGGCGGCAGGCGCTGCTGCGGGCGATCGAGGAGGCGTACTTCCGCGACGTGCTGGTGTTCGCGGCGGCGCACAACGAGCACCCGCTGACGCGGAGCTACCCGGCGGTGTTCACGACGCCGCTGGTGTCCGTGGACAAGGGCGTGTTCGACGACCCGCTCGGGTTCGCGTACCGGCTGCGCGACCACGTGGAGTTCCAGGCGCACGGCAAGGGCTACCTCGGCCCGTTCGCCCGCGAGCCGGCGACGAGCTGGGCCACGCCGCACCTGTCCGGCATCGCGGCCCGCATCCTGTCGCTGAAGCCGGACCTGAAGCCGTTCGAGATGAAGACGCTGCTGTACTGGCTGACGCGGGGACGAACGGGGTGACCCGCTCGTCAGTCGTACTCACCCGCCGGCGCGACGCGGCGGAACCCCGCGGCGTCGGCCACCAGAACCACCGGAATGAAGTGCTTGGAGTTAGGCGCCGGCACGTACTGAACCCGCCCCGTCGCCTCGAACCAGTCGCCCTCGCCGAAGCCGCCCAGCGTGCCGCGCTCCAGCACGACCCGCACCTTAGCCGGTACCACGTCCGCGGCGCAGCACGTCATCTTGAGCCGGTAGACGGTGAACTGCCGGTCGTCGATCCGCGACACGCGCCCGGATACGACGGCCGTCCGCCCGCGCAGGCGCTCCCGTTCTGCCTCGTCGGAGGCGCCGGCGGCCAACTCGTTGAACGCCGTCACGGTGCCGTCCGTGTAGGGCGGCGACAGGAAACCCGTGACCGCGTCGTCGCCGCCGAGGAGCTTCTGAATGCGCGCCTGGCTGAACCCCGAGTACGGCACGCCGCACAGGAACAACGCGACGGGCAGGCAAAGCACCGCGAGGCGGGTGTAGGTCCAGTCGGAGTTGTGGTGGTGCCCACCCCCGTCGTGCCGGATGGCCACCGCCCGCACCGCCGCGAGGCCGAGGAGCGCCCACCCACTCGCCGTCACGAGCGGGTGGAAAGGCGAGGCGAGCAGGTAACCAAGCTGGCCGTTGTGAGACATCTGGAGCGCGACTAACCCGAGCACGCCGACCGTGAGAACGGTTAGGAATTCGCCAGCGGCGTGGGCGCGGGGCGCGTCCGCGTCGTGAAGGTGGTCTGTCATCACTGCCTCCTGCGAAACCTACAAACGAATACGCCGCCGCCGGGCCCGCCGTTCAGCACGGCCGCGGCGGCCGGCTCCAACGCTCTTTTGTGGCACAGACTCAATGCGTGCCGCGACCCCCCAGGGGGGAGCCGTACACACAATGGAATCGGCCCGAGTTTTGAGCGTTCCGCCGCCCCCGGCAACTCGTCTTCCCCAGTTCCCCACGGGACGCTATACCCCCGCCGCGACCGGGAAACCCCGGCGGGCCGGGCGGCGGAGGAAGACCATGACGGCACCCACGTTGCGGCGACTCGCGGCCACCACCGCCGCCCTCGCACTCCTCGCCACCACGCTCCGCGCGCAGCCGGAACCGTTCCCCGTCCGCCCCGCCGACGTGCCGCCGCTCGAACTCCCCGAAGAGCCCGCCACGATCATCACCGACCCGAACGTCGTGCCGGCGCAGTTCCAGCAACCGGTGTCGCTCGACAAGACGCAGCCGGTGACGCTGCCGCGGCCGGTCGCCGACCCGCCGCCGCCCGTCGTGCGGGTGCAGGTCCGCGTGCCCGCCGACTCGCCGCCCGGCGACGACATCAAGTACGTCCTCACCGTCACCAACAGCTCCGCGGCGGACGCCCACCGCGTCACCATCCGCAACCCGATCCCGGACGGCATCGAGCAGGTGGTGAAGGCGGCGCCGCAGTTCGACGAGGCGCCGGACAAGAACAAGCAGCTGACGTGGTCGCTCGGCACCCTGAAGGGCGGCGAGTCGAAGACGATCGAGCTGGTGCTGAAGCCCAAGGCCGACGCGAAGGAGGTGAAGAACCTCGCCTACGTTCGCTTCGAGCACGGCGAGGCGACCACGACGCGGATCGCCCGGCCGGGCCTCAAAATCACCCGCAGCGCGCCGAAGCAGTCGGTGAAGGACGAGCCGTTCACCGTGCGCGTGCTCGTGGAGAACACGGGCAAGGTGCCCGCCGAGAAGGTGAAGATCGTGGAGACGCTCACCGCCACGGCCCAGGTGCAGGCGGTGACGACCGGCGTGAAGCGGACGCGGCCCGAGGACAACCAGTGGCAGTGGGAACTCGGCACGCTCCTGCCGGGACAGCGGAAGGTGGTCGAGTTCCGCGTCAGCCCGCAGCAGGCCGGCGAGGCCGCGGGCACCACCGTTGTCACCGCCGAGAAGGGGATTCTGGAAAAGACCGAGGGGCGGACGCAGGTGCTGGTGTCGGGCCTGAGCGTGCGGCTCGACGGGCCGAAGGGGATCGTGAATCCCGGTGAATCGGCGCGGTACGAGATCACGGTGCGGAACACTGGCACGCTGCCGAGCACGAACGTGAGGGTGACGGGGAGCGTGCCGGCGGACTGCCGGCCGACGATGAAGACGGACGGCGGGCAGCTGTACCGCGACGCCGTGGTGTGGACGGTCCCGAAGCTGGAGCCGGGCGAGGCGATGACGCTGCGCTACGGGCTGAAGGCGGCGACGAGCGGCCGGCGGGTGGTGGTGGCGAGCGCGGCCGACGCCCGCAAGGCCCGCGACTCGCAGGAACTGGCGACGGTGTTCCAGGGAACCGCGGCGCTGGTGTGGGAGCAGACGCCGGACCCGGCGGCGCTGGCGAAGGGGCGCAACGGCACGGTCACGGTGCGGGTGCGGAACACCGGCGGCGAGGAGGCGCGGAACGTGCGCCTGGAGGTGGAGTTGCCGCCGGAGGTGGGCTACGTGCAGTCCACGCCGCAGGTGCGGGCGGAGAACGGCAAGGTGGTGTTCGGCCCGGAGGCAGTGTCGGCGGGCGGCGAGCGGGTGTACACGATCACGTACCAGGCGGAGCGGCCGGGGCAGGCGTGGTTCCGCTTCCGGCTGGCCGCGGACGCGCTCGGCGACCGGCCGGTGACGACCGAGAAGTCGGTGGAGATCACGGGCGGCGGCTGACGTGTGGCCGGCTTCCAGCCGCTACGCGAACAGCGCCGCCTCCGCCACCAGCCCCGGGCCGAACCCGAGCGCCACGCACGGCCCCGGGGCGCCCTCGCGGCGCAGCTTGTCGAGCACGAACAGCACCGTCGGGCTCGACATGTTGCCGCGGTCGGCGAACACCGCCCGCGACGACGCCAGCGCCGCCGGCGGCAGCCCCAGCGCCTCCTCCACCGCGACCAGAATCTTCGGCCCGCCCGGGTGGACGGCCCAGCTCTTCACGTCGGCCAGTGACAGCCCGTTGTCACGCAGCCAGCCGTCGAGCCACGGCTTCAGGTGGGCGGCGATCAGCCCGGGGACGCGGCGCGACAGCGTCATGGCGAAGCCGTTGTCGCCGACCGTCCACGCCATGTCCGCCGCCGACTCGGGGATGAGGCACGAGCCCGACGCGCGGAGTTGCAGGGGAACAGCCCGCTCACGCGGGCCGCTCGCCTCCCACTGTCCCGCGACCGCGGCGGCGCCGTCGGCGAAGATGGCGTTGGCGATCAGCTTGTCGGCCTCGTTGCCGTAGTAGTAGTGCAGGCTGCACAGCTCCACCGCCGTCACCAGCACCCGGGCTCCGGGGTGCGCCGCCGCGAAGGCGTGGGCGACGCGCAGCCCGTTCAGCGCGCCGTGACAGCCCATGAAGCCGACGTTTGTCCGCTCCACCGTCGGCCGCAGGCCCAGCCCGCGGATCAGCGCCAGGTCCACGCCCGGGGCGCCGAAGCCGGTACACGACACCGTGACGAGGTGTGTGAAGCTGTCCGGCGCGAAGCCGCTCTCGGCCACCGCCTGCGCCGCCGCCCGCAGCGCCAGCGGGCCGGCTTCGGCGGCGTACATCGTCATCCGCTCGGCCGTCGTCGGGCCGACGTTGTCGCGCGCCGGCGTGGGGTAGAACGGCGAACTCACGCGGTCCTCGCCGTCGAGTACGTCGCGCACCACGGCCCCGCCGATCACCTGAAACCGCCGCTCGACGCCGGATTTCTCGTAGACGGGGACGAGCCACGTCGAGGTGCGCACGTCGGCGCCGGCTAGCTTCCGGGCGAGGCCGAGGCCGTCGGCGGCCGTGACGGCGTCCGGCGGGTTGGCGGTGCCGAGGCCGTGGATGGCGAAGCTCATGCGGGGCGTCCGGTGGGTCGGTTCAGCGCGGCGGTTACGGGGCGGGCCAGCACGGGGAGGAGCGACAGGGCGCGGACGGCGATGCGGGTGAACGTCGGCGAGCGGAGCGCCCGCGCGGCGGCGCGGCACACGCCCTGCCGGCCGCGGACCACGCGGGCGTGTGCCGCCCGCCACGCCGCGGCATGCGCCTCGGTCCACCCGCTCGCTGCTTCCTGCACAATCGGCGCCAGCGCCGCGGCCCCCGCCAGCGCCCAGGCCATTCCTTCGCCGGTGAACGGCTCGACGTACCCCGCCGCGTCGCCGACCGCGAACGTCCGCCGGCCGGCGACCTGGCTCGGCGTTCGCGTCAGCGTCGGGGTGCCCTTCCACGCCGCGTCCGCGACGCTGGCGGGTAGCGGCCAGCGCGTCGTCTTCAGCACGTCGGCCGCGGCCGGGCCGACACCGCCGGTGGCCTTCACGAACGCCGGGTCGAACGCGGCGGCGAGGTCGAGGCGGCCGTCTTCGAGGCGGACGAGGCCGACGTATCCGCCGCGGGCGGTCGCCATGAAGATCGTGCCGGGGGCGAAGAACGCCGGCACCGCGTCGGCCGGCAGCACGACACCGGCGCCGAGCCGCGACCCGGCGGCGGCGTCGGTGCGCGTCGGCAGGCCGGACGCGAGCACGACGACTTCGGGGGCGACCGTGCGCGACCCGTCGAGCGTCACCCGCCCGTCGTCGTCCACCTTCGCCCGCACGCCGGTGAGCACCGTCGCCCCCGCCGCTTCCGCTTCGCGTATCAGGGCCACGTCGAGGGCGTCCCGCGACACGGCCACACCGCCGGGCAGCGGCACGTCGGCGTCGGCGCGGCCGGCCGCGAGCTTCACCCGCCGCAGCGGCACCGCCCCGAGTTGGCTCAGCACACCGCCCAACCCCACGGCGTCCAGCGCGGCAATTCCCGCGGCGTTGAGGCAGCACCCGCACACCTTCGGCCGCGGGAACGTCGCCTGATCGACGAGCAACACGCGGGTGCCGCGGCGGGCCAGCTCGCGCGCGGCGAGGCTGCCGGCGGGGCCGGCGCCAATCACGACGACGGGAACGTCGAGCGTTGTCATGCCGGGGTCGTCCGCTCCCATTGCAGCAAGAACCGGCACGGGAAGCGCCCCCGCACCGCAGCCCCCGTCAGCCCGGCCCGCGCCGCCAGCCCCGCCGCCTCCGCCGCGGTGAACGCCGACCGCACCGACGCCGGCCCGTCGAACCGCACCACCGCCGACCGCGTCAGCAGCCGGCTCGCCGCCCACACCGACACGTAGTTGAACCGCGACCGGGCCAGGTCGTTCACCAGCACCCGCCGCCCCGCCGCGGCCGCGATCCGCCGCAGCAGCGTCACCGCGTCGTCGTCGGAGAGGTGGTGCAGGAACAGCGAGCACGTCACCACGTCGAACCCGGCCGGCAGCGGGTCGCGTAGCACGTCGTGGACGAAGAACGTCAGCCCCGGCGCGGCCTGCTTCGCCGCGTCGATCGCGGTCGCGCTGATGTCGCAGCCGGCGACCTCGACCGGCAGGCCGGCCCGCACCGCCTTCGCCGCCAGCGCCCGGGGCACGTCGCCGGAGCCGGTGGCCACGTCGAGCACGCGCAAGGGGCCGCCGCGGGCGAGTTCCCGTACCGCCGGCCACAGCACGCCGGGCGAGTCGCTGACGCGGTTCAACCGGGCCAGCCCCGCGAGGGCGCGGCGGTGCTCGGCCGGGTCGAGCGCCGGGTCGTCCATCAGCTCGGGGACGCGCTCGCGGCGGGCGAGGGACGGCATCACGCCTCCGGGAGGGACCGGGTGAGTGTATGGGTTGGGTAACCGCGGCGGCCGCCCGCCGCGGTTTCGCCGCCGCCGCCGGGTTGAGCCGTTCCCTCGGTTACCGGTATAATGTCCCGCACGCCTGCGTCCCGTCCCGAGGCCGCGTTGAGCCCCCGCCCGCGACTGCTCCTGATCGGCCCCGAGCCGGCCCACCTGAACGGCACCCTCGACGGGGCCGACGTGGAGGCCATCGCCGACGACCCCGCCCTCGTCGCCGAGCGGATCCGCGCCGGCGGCGTGGAGGCGATCGTCGCCTCCGCCGCGACGGCCGCCGGATTGCTGGAGCGCGTCCGCAGGGACGAACTCGTTCTCACCCACGTCGACAAGGGGTTGGCCGTCCTCGACCTCGGCGGCACGGTGGTGTGGGCGAACCCCGCCTTCACCGTGTCGGCGGCGTGCCCCGCCGATCCGGTCGGCCGGCCGCTGTTCGAGGCGCTCGGCGGCGCCCGCGTCGTCGGCCCCGACCTGACGCGGCCCGCCGACCCGGCCGCCGACCCGTTCGCCGCCGCCCGCGCCGGCCGGCCGCTGTCGTTCCGCCTCCGCTGCCCCGCCGACCCCGACCCGAGGTACTACGAGGCCGACGTCCGCCCCGTCCCCGACTCCCAGCCGCCGCTGCTCGTCGTCGTCATCCGGAACGTCACCGAGGAAGTGGTTCAACGACAGAAGCTCGACGCCCTCCACGCCGCCGGCCAGGAGCTCGCCGCGCTCGACCCCGACCAGCTCGCGGAGATGAACACGCCGAGCCGGGCCGAGTTGCTGAAGCTGAACCTCCGCCGCCTGATCCACGACCTCCTCCGCTACGACACGATCGAAGTCCGGCTGCTCGACCGCCGCACCGGCGAGCTGCGGCCGCTGATCGAGGACGGGATGACGGCCGAGGCGGCCGGCCGCGTGCTGTACGCCCGGCCGACCGGCAACGGCGTCACCGGGCACGTCGCGTTCACCGGCACCAGCTACCTGTGCCACGACGCCGCGGACGACCCGCTGTACATCCGCGGGGCGGAGGGCGCCCGCAGCTCGATGACGGTGCCGCTGAAGGTGCCCGGCGGCGAGGTGGTCGGCACGCTGAACGTGGAGAGCCCGCGGCCGAACGCCTTCGGCCCGGACGACCTCCAGTTCACCGAGCTGTTCAGCCGCGAGGTCGCCGCCGCACTCAACACCCTCGACCTGCTCACGGCGCAGGAGGAGTGCACGGCGACGCAGTCGATCGCCGCGGTGAACAAGGAGATCGCGCTGCCGATCGACGAGGTGCTGGCCAGCGCCAGCCTGCTGATCGGCAAGCCGTTCGCCGACCCCGAGACGGCGGCGCACCTGCGGAAGATCCTCGACAACGCCCGGCTGGTGAAGGAGAGCGTCGGCCGCGTCGGCCGCGAGATGACGCCGCGCCCCGCGCCGCCGGCCGAGCCGCCCCCGGTGCCCGCCCCCGACGCGACGCCGCTCGTCGGCCGTCGCGTGCTGGTGGTCGATCCGGACGAGCGCGTCCGCCGACAGGCGCACCTGTTGCTGACGCGGCTCGGCGCGACCGTGGAGACGGCCGGCACCGCGACGGCCGGCCTGGCCCTGGCCGGCGACATTCCCTACGACGCCGTCTTTCTCGACGTGAAGCCGCCGGACATGGGCGGTTACGACTGCTACCGTCGGTTCAAGGCGGCGCGGCCGCGGAGCGTACTGGCGCTAACGACCGGCTTCGGCTACGACGTGGCCCACTCGATCGTGAAGGCCCGCGGCGACGGCCTGCGGTACGTGCTGTTCAAGCCGTTCCGCCAGGAGCAGGTGGTGACCGCCGTCCTCGACGGCCCCGATTGTTGACATGCCGCTCGCAGCGGCGGGTCAGACGCCTCACTTCGCCAGATCAAACGTCAGGTCGTTCTCCCCGGGCTTTAGCTGCTGCTTCACGCCCGTGATCGTGTCGCGGAACTTCGGCAGCCCCGACGGGCCGGTGCCCGCCACGTTATCCCAAATCGAGCCGGCCGCTCGCCCTGTCGTCAATCTCTGGAATCCGTGCATCCAACGCGGGCGGCGGTAGTGGGTCCGGGGCGCCGCCGTAATCCTGAAACGCGAAAAACCCCGCCGGACGGGCGGGGTTCCACGGGGCGACACTCGCCCGCTTCCGCGGGCGAGCCGATTCACGACTCACGCCTTCCGCTTCCGCAGGGCGCGGGCGGCGCCGGCGGCCGGGATGCCGATCGCCGCCAGCAGCAGCGTCGTCGGCTCCGGGACGCCCGTCGGGTTCTCGACCACCGGCGGGACGCCGGGGGCGATCGTGTCGATGATGTTCCGGTCCAGGTCGCCGGTCGTCGACTGCGGGTTCTGGGCGGTGAAGTCGGTCTTCGTGCTGGTCCCGACGGTGCTCACGGCGCCGAAGTTCCCCAGCCCGGTCTGCCCGGTGAGCGCGCTGCCGCCCTTGTACCGGAAAACCAGGTTGTCGATGCTCGCGTCGTCGTCCGGGCTGAGCCCGGCCGGGATCGGGCCGGCCTTCTGGACTTCCATCGACCAGTCCCCGGCCGACGAGTTGGTCGGGTCGATGAACTGCGACCCGCTCACCAGCCCGCCGAAGTCGTAGATGGTGAAGTAGTCCCCGGCCTGGAGCTTCATGTCGGTCGGCAGCACGATTGCGTACTGCCACCGGAAGTTCCCGGCTTCGGGGGTGACGGTGACGGACGCCGGGATGATCCCGGCGGCGGCGGTGCCGGCTGCGACCACGGCCGCGGCGGCGGCAGTGAACAGGCGGGCGATCCAGGTGTGACGACTCATGCAGAACCCTCCGTGACAGGCGACTCGTGCGTCGGCCGGGAAACGATCCCCGGCCGGGGGCGGCGGCCGGATACCCTCCGTCCGCCGGCGACCGCCCCTAACGACGGCGGGCTTTTAGACCCGGTCGTCTTTCGTGTCAACCACAACCCCGGAACGGCCGGGGGTGCGGCGGGCGACCTTCCGGGCCAGGGCCGCGAACGGCAGCCCGAGCCCGGCCAGGACGAGCGTGGTCGGCTCCGGAACGGCCGGCGGGGCCGGCACCGGGACCACGGTGTACGTGACGTTGTTGTCGGTGCGGGGGCCTTCCGTCAGGTGCGTGGTGGCGGTGAAGAACCCGTCGCCGCTGCTGCCGTATTCGGAGGCCGCCCAGAAGTTCCCGAGGCCGGTCTGGCCGGGGCTGTAGTCGGGCCCTGTGTACGTCCACGTCAGGTTGAGAATGCCGGCGCTGTCGTCGGGGGCGAGGCGGTCCGGCGTGGGGCCGACCGCGGCCGTGCTGAAGCCCCAGCCCGCGGGCTGGCCGTTCGAGCCGCCGACGAGCCCGGCGAAGTCGTAGATGGTGAAGTAGTCGCCGGTCTTGAGCATGGACCCGCCCGGGAGCATCACCGCGTACATCCACAACTGGTTCGGCCCCTCGGGGGTGACCGACACCTTGGTAGGAAGCAGGCCGGCCTCAGCCGAGCCGGGGGCGACGAGCCCCAGGAGAACGGCGAGCTGGACGAACCGACGGAACATGACCACCTCCCTGCGTGTCGGCGGCCCGTGGCGCAAGGCGCCGGGGCCGCCGCCGGAACAGGGGCGGATGGTACGCGGGATTTTCGAGAGGGGTCAAGCCGGGTTGGAATCGGGCGGCGCGACGACGGACCCGTGCGGGTCGTCGATGACCGGAATCGGCGGCTTCGGGACGGGGACGATGATCGGCTTGATCTCGCCGGTCGCCACGTCGAGTACGATGCACGTCTTGGGGTTTGCGCGGAACAGCGCCCCGGGGTTGGCGACGAGCGTCTTGCCGGTGCGGTGCTGCTCGCGGACGTGAGTGTGGCCGTAGAACACGTAGTCGAAGTAGTCCGAGTGCTCGAGCTGCCGCAGCTGGTGGCGCTCGTGGCTGTGGACCCACGCGAGCCGCTTGCCGGCCAACTCCAGGAACCCGAACGAGTCGTAGTGGGTGCCGCCGGCGTCCTTGATCGCGGCCGCGAGCCGGGCCCGGTCCTTGTCCCAGTTGCCGAACACGAAGTGCGTGGGGACGGGCTTGAACAGGCGGATCGTTTCCGGGGATTCGATGTCGCCGCAGTGGAGGACGAGTTCGACGTGCTGCTCCAGGAGGAGGCGCACGGCCTCGCTCACCGCCTCCCCCCGGTCGTGGGTGTCGCTGACGACCCCGATCCGCATCGTGTGCCCGCCCCGGTCGCGCCCGATGAACCCCGTTCCCTCTACCTTAACAACCCGGCCGCGCCGCGGGTATGGCAGCGGTCAGCGGCCGAACCGGACGCCGCCCGCCAGCGCCGCGTCCCGACCGTTCAACAGCCGTGCCCGATCGGCCGGCGCGACGACGGTCACGACCATCTGATCGCCCGTCGGCCCGGCCACGAGGTACACCGCCCGCAGCACCGGCACCTCCTGTGCCTTCCCCTCGGCGGACAGCCGGTACACCCAATAGCCCTCCGCGGCGGGCACTTCGCCGTCGGCGACGACGCGGGCGGGCACCCAGCCGGAGGCGGCGGCCGCCGCCTTCTTGAAGTCGTCGGCCGCGGCGTGCTGCCCGGCGGCGGCCTTCGCCCACGGCGTGAGCGTGGCCTGGGCGACGAACTCGCCGCCGTCGAGGAGCCGCAGCACGAGGTGCGTGTCGGTCGCCCCGGTGACGTGCCAGTCGCGCGGGTGGAGCACCTCGTAGCGGCCGCTGGGGCAGGGCTGCCGCAGGTTCGTGGCCCCGGCCGGCACCTCGGCGGGAAGCTCGGCCCCGAGCTCGGCCGGGACGCCGCCGTTGAACTCGCGGCGCAGTGTGATCGTCGCTTCGACCTTCGCCGCGGGGGTGACCGGGCCGGCGGCGCGGTCGTCGGTCTGCTTCCACGTCAGGGCGGTCACGCGACCCGCCGACACGTCGAACGAACCGGTGGCGTCCACGACCAGACTCACCTTCGCCCCGCTCTCGACGCCTTCGATCGTGCCACTGATGGCGAACGCGGCGGTGCCGTTCCCGACGGACACGAGCTTCCCCTGGAGCGTGTGGCGGGTGAGTTTGTCGAGCAGACCCGCGGTGTGGGCCGCCACGTCGGGCACACCCCAGGTGTCGCCTACGGTCACCATCTTCCCCGGGAGCAAGCCGGGAAGACAGTGCGGGTCGAAGTGCTCGGCGACGAGGTCCAGTTCGTCGCGGGTCAGCGGCCCGGCGGGGGCGACCGCGAACACTCCGTCCGGCGTGCGACGGGCGACAACGAGCTTGCGGTCGGCGGGCAGGGCTCGGTCCGACTTCTCGCCGCCGACGGTGGCGCTGGCGTTCGCCTCGTCGTAGAAGCGGGTGGAACGTGCGGGCAAGCCGTCGGCGACGGCGAGGGTCTTGTCAGCGAAGCGGTGGCGGGCGGTGGCGGACAGTGGCACGGCCTGCTTGGTGCCGTTCTCGGTGAGGACGAGTTGGCCGGTGAGCTTGAGGTCGAGCGTGTAGCGGCAGGCGTCGCCGGGGCGGGGAGTTTCGGCGAGGGCGACGGGCTGTGCGGTGGCCCGCGACGCGACGAGCAGCACGGCGAGGACGGCGGCGCGGCGGGCGGTCATGGTGGCAACCCCGGGGTAGAATCGGGGCGGCCATACCGCCGGCCGGCCGGCGCGGTCAAGCCGGGGTTACGACTTGGGAGCCGGGGCCGGGCTCGGGTTCGCCGGCCGCTCCTCGTCGCGGAGGAGCGTCTCCAGGAACTCGACCTGCCGGGCGTCGCGCTGGCGGGCGGCGGCCACGAAGTCGGCGGCGGCCTTGTTGTTCGGGTCGGCCTTCTGGGCGGCCAGCGCGAACTTCAGGATCGCCCGCCGCACGATCGGGATGCCGCCGTGCGACTCCCGGGCCGCGAGGCCGATCACCGCCGGCGTCAGCTCCCACGTGCGCCACTTGCGCAGGTCCTCGATCGGCAGGTCGGCCAGGTCGGACTGGTCCATCAGCACCCGCATCGCGGCCAGCACCTGCTCCTTCGGGATGATGTCGGGCCGGTTCTCCCAGAAGTAGCGGACGGTGCGGAGGCCCGCGTACCGCTCCGAGAAGTCCTTCTTCGGGTCGCCGACGAGCCGCATCAGGTGGTCCCACCCGGCCTGCTTGTCGAGCATGACGTAGCCCGCGAGTACGCCGTCGAGACCGCTCGTGTACGACCGCATCGGGTCGTCCAGCAGCGCCCGGATCGCCTTGGCGTCGTCCTGCTTGCCGCAGTGGCCGAGGAGCAGGCCGTACAGGCCGAACCGGGTAGCGCGGGTGTTCGGGTCTTTCAGCCAGGTCAGCAGCTGGGCCGGCTTCGCGGCGTCGGTCTTCCACCGGTCGGTCAGCTCGCGGACCTCCTTGTACTCGGCGTAGCCGAACTCCGAGTAGGCGTCCGAGCTGATGACCAGGTCGGGGTTTTCGAGGTAGTCGAAGAAGTAGGCGAGGCGGTCGCCGGCGGCCTTGCCGCGGACCGCGATGGCCCCCTTGAGGTACTTGGGCAGGTCGCTGTTGGCCGGAACGCCCTCGCCGCGGTACGGGTCGAGCACGCCGTTGTAGAGCTTGAAGAAGATGAGGTGCTTCAGGTTCGGCTGCTTCGGGTCGGCCGGGATGTACTTCGGCAGCGTCACCACCTTCTTCCCCTTCACCGACTCGTGGTCCTTGATGACCAGCTCGACGGTGAGGTCGGTCGTCCCCTTGTTGAAGGCGGTGGGGTCGGCCGGATCACGCTGCGGGTTGCCGAGCGAGCCGAACAGGATGAAGTCGGCCTGGCCGACCTCGCCGGCGAGGGTTTCGCCGGCCGGCGAGCAGAACGGGCACGCTGCGGCCGGGGCGGCGAGCAGGGCCGCGGCGAGCACGGCGGGGGTGACGCGGGTCATGCGGGGGCTCCGGTGGGCGATGGCATTATCCCCGGCCGGCGGGGCGGGGGGAAGGTGCCGGCCGCGGAATCGCGCGACTCATGCCGGGGAGGCGTCGAGCCCCGCTTCGACCTCGGCGAGCTTCTTCTCGCACAGCCCGAACGCGGCCTGGGCCTTCTCCGGCAGCCCGTCGGCCACCGCGTCGAGGTACGTCCGCGACTTGCTACACGTCCGCCGCTTGCCCGCGGCGCTGAGGTGCGCACAGTCGTTGAGGTTGTCGTAGACGTCGCCCATCTTGCACACCTTGACCTGCCACGGGGCCGCGGCCAGTGCCGCCACGTACTCGGCCTCGCGCTCCTCGTGCGGCAGCCTCATGTCCTTCGTCAGCGCCGCCACCCAGCCCGCCACCACCGGGCCGAACCGCTCCACGATGTCGTCGCAGTCGGTGGCGGTGTCCTCGATCGTGTCGTGGAGGAGTGCCGCCGCCAGCATCTCCGGCTCGTCGAAGCCGAACACGTGCCGGACCACCAGACAGACGCGGAACACGTGGCTGACGTAGGGCGTGTCGCGGTCCTTGCGGAGCTGGTGCTTGTGGGCGCGGGCGGCGAACGCGGCGGCCTCGAACACGATCGCATCCGGCATGGAGACTCCTGGCACTCGGGAGAGGGAACGGGGTATGTTCTACGACGGGCACCGCCCCGGAGGGATGATGCGAAACGCACTCGCGGCCGCCGTACTGATCGGCACAACACTCCCGGCGCCGGCCGGGTTCGAGGCCGGCGCGGCGACGGCCGACGTCACGCCGCCGGTCGGCTACCCGATGTGGGGCTACGCCAGCCGCAAGGACAAGCCGTCGGAGGGCGTCCGCGACCCGCTCAAGGCTCGGGCGCTGGTGCTGAAGTCTGGCGAGGGGAAGATCGCGCTGGTCAGCCTCGACATGGGTCGGGCGCCGACGCGCGAGTCGATGGCGCGAATCCGCGACGGCCTGAAGACGGACAGCTTCGCCGAGCTGTTCCTGGTCGCGTCGCACACGCACCACGGCCCCGTCCTCGAACTCGACACCTGGCCGAAGGACCGCCCCTACGTCCGCGAGTTGGAGGGCACGCTCGTCAAACTCGTCAAGGCGGCCGACGCCGCGCGGGTGCCGGCGCGGTACGCGTTGACTTCGGAGGAGGTGCCGCTCAACCGCAACCGCCAGAGCCGCCGCAAGGACGCACCCGTCGACCGCGAACTGCTGGTGCTCCACGTGGTAGACACGAGCGGGAAGCCGATCGCCACCGCGGTCAACTTTGCGGCCCACCCGACGACGCTGCCGGCGAGCCTGATGCGCTTCTCGGCTGACTTCCCCGGGGCGATGGCAAGGCACGTCGAAGCCGCGACCGGCGGCGCGCCGTGCCTGTTCCTCCAGGGTGCGGCCGGCGACCTGTCCCCAAACTTGTCGCCGGACGCGCCCGACGGCGACAAGTTCGGCCGGCTGATTGGTGACAGCGTCTTGTCGCTTCTCAAGGACGTTCGCTTCGAGAAGCCGGGCGAGCGGCTGGTCGCCCGGCGGGAAGAACTGCGGTTCAAGGCGGTGCTGGACGTGCGGAACCCGTTCGTCCGTGGCGCGCTGGGCAACGCCTTCTTCCCGGAACTGATCAGCTTCTTCGAGCGCGAGTACGCCGACGGCGTGCGGCCGTCGGTGTCGGCGGCGGTGCTGGACGGTCGGGTGGGGTTCGTGGGGTTGAGCGGCGAGTTCTTTTGCGAGCACGCCCTGAGTCTGAAGCGGCGGGCGCGGCTGCCGCACCTGTTCGTGCTGGGGTACTGCAACGACTACCACCAGTACTTCCCGACGGTCCAGGCCGTGAGCGAGGGCGGATACGGCACCGGCATCCCGGTGTCGGTCGCGGAGCTCGGCGCGGGCGAGCGCGTCGCCGACCGGGCACTCATCCAGCTATACCAGCTGCGCGGGCTGGTACCGGACGTGCCCTAGCCGCCGTGCCGCCGCAGCAGCAGGTACTCGACCAGCCAGCCGAGTAATTCCAGCCCCGCGTCGCGCACGTCGCGGCCGGGGTTGAACTCGCTCACCGACATCCCCACCACCTTCTCCGACCACACCGCTTCGATCACTGCCAGCAGCGCCGGCGGCGTCAGCCCGAACGGCAGCGGCTGGCCCACCGCCGGCAGGAACGCCGGGTCTACGGCGTCGCAGTCGAGGTCGATCCACACCCGTTTCGCCTTGTCGGCACGCTTCCGCACGTCGGCGAGCACGCGCTCGGGCTTCGTCGCCACGTCCACAGCGGAGTGCGCCGCGGCGAACGTCTCGGCGACTTCGGCGGGCGTCAGGAACAGGTCGCGGTGGCCGACGTTCACGAGCGCCGGCAGCGGGCCGTCGGCGTGCTTCAGGAAGTTCCCGTGCGACAACTCTGCGGTCGTGTCGTGGAAGCGGTACACGTCCAGGTGGGCGTCGAGCTGCACGACGAGCGTCTCCGGGCCGAGTTCCTCCAGGACCGGCAGCACGCTGAGGTGGTTGCCGCCCAGCCACAGGAGGAACTCGCCGGCGTCCAGCGCCTTCCGCGCCAGCTGCCGGCCGCGCTTCCGCCAGCCCTTCACCTGCTCGACCGTCTCGAACGCGGTCTCGCGCACGGTCACCTTTCCGGTCAGCGCCGCGGCCCGGCACGGGCGCGACTCGGCGGCGGTGTCGTCGAGGATCTCGCGGACGGCGTCGCCGAGGAGTTGCGCGCCGGCGCCGGTGCCGGCCGAGCCGAACAGGTCGAACGGGAACACGACGGCGACGGACTTCACGCGGCGGCCTCCGGGAAAGGCTTCGTATCCGTCGTGCCACGGCTGGACAGTCCGGCCGCGACCCGTCACGATAGTACCAGCGCACCCCCGAGGCCCACCGATGACCGCCGCCCCCCCGTCCGCCGAGCGCCGCATCGCCCCGCGCCGGCAGCCCGCCATGGGTACGCTGTTCCGCCTCGACTCTGAGGGCCCGCCCGAGATCGGCTTGATCTGGAACATCTCGCGGACCGGCGTCAGCATGTTGCGGAACGAGCCGCCCGCGGCCGGCGCTCACGTCACCGGCCTGCTCGAAACGCTGACCGACGCCCACTCCCTCCGCGTCGGCATGACCGTGATCCACGTCAAGAAACTGGACACCGGCGACTACTTCGTCGGCGCCCACTTCGACCAGGCGCTGACGGACGAGCAGCTGACGCCGTTCGTGGTGTAACGGCGCGGCCCGGCGGCGGTATCCTCGGGTGCCGTCCACCGTCTCGGGCGGCGTTCCCAGGACACAGCGATGACCGCTCTCCGCCGCGGCGCCGACCGGGGCGTCACCCGGGTCGGCTGGCTCGACGCCCGTCACTCGTTCTCGTTCGGCGACTACTTCGACCCCGCCCGCCACCACTACCGCGCCCTGCGCGTGCTCAACGAGGACCGCGTCGCCCCCGGCGGCGGGTTCGACACGCACGGCCACCGCGACATGGAAATCCTCACCACCGTGCTCGCGGGGCAGCTTCAGCACCGCGACAGCATGGGGAACGGCGAGGTGATCCGCCCCGGCGAGTGGCAGGGGATGACGGCCGGCACCGGTATTCTGCACAGCGAGTTCAACCCGTCTGCGGACGAGCCGACGCACCTGCTGCAGATCTGGCTGACGCCCGACCGCAAGGGACACACCCCGGCCTACCGGCAGAAGCCGTTCGCGGGCGCGGCCGGGGCGTGGCAACTGGTGGCATCGCCGGACGGGGCCGAGGGGTCGCTACCGATCCACGCCGACGCCCGACTCTATCAAGCGAGGCTGACGGGCGAGCAGGTGCGGCACGAGTTGGTCGCGGGCCGCGGCGCGTACGTCCACCTGGCGACGGGCACGGCAACGGTGAACGGCCAGGCGCTGGCCGCCGGCGACGCCGTGACGGTGGAGGGGGAGGCCGCCGTCGAGGTGACCGGAGACGGCACCGTGCTGCTATTCGACTTGGCGTAGCGAACGTCGACGCTCTGAGCCGGTCCCGGACGGGGCCGGCTCAGAGTGCTGAATCACTGCGCCGCCTTGCGGCGCCGCGCCGCCCAGCCGGCGGCTGCGGCCATGCCCGCCAGCCCGGCCACGAGCGTCGACGGCTCCGGCACCCCGTTCGGCGTGCACGGGTCCCAGCACTTGGGCTCGCAGTGGGGCGGGACCGTGGGCGGGACGATCGACGGCGGCGGGACTACCGGGGGGACGACCGGCGGCACCACCACGACAGGCGGCGGAACCACGGGCGGTGAGATCGTGGTCGGCGGGTTGGTCGGCCACCACGGCGGGAAGAACGCCTGGGCCGCGCTCGCGGTGAACGTGAACGACGTGGCCGTGACCGTTACGGTCGCGGCCACCTTTTTCCAGCCGGCGCGGGGGGCCATGGCCTCCTCCTTTGGGGCGGTCGCCCCGGTCTCGCGGATTACGCCCCTTCCTTCGGCCGCCCCGCCCGCGCCGCTTGAGCCGATCGCGCCCGTTGCGCCCCCCGCCACGCCCCCCCACCCTGCCGGGTCGGACAGGTCGTGCGGGTTGGGAGGGCGCCCGCGCCAGGAAGCCGCATTTGGGCCAGCCCCATGTGCGGGGGAAGCCACGTCCGGCGGTCGAAAAGAATCCTCGACAAGACGTGTCGCGGGCGGACGGCCCGCGCTGCGGTAGCGGGCTAGCCCCGGGGCCGCGGACGTGTCAGGAGGACCGCTCACATGCGCCGCGTTCTGCTCGGCGGGCTCGGGCTCGCGTTCGGAGTGTTCGGCCGCCCGGCGCTGGCCCAGGACAGCAACCCCGCCGCCTCACCCAACCCCGTGCAGCGGGCCGCCCGCCTCGGCCGGCCGAGCGTCGCCGGGGCGCCCGTCGGCGACCCGGGCATCACCCCGGCTTCGGCGGTGCTCATCCCCCGGCAGGCGCCTGCGCCCATCGGCGCGCCGGCCATCCCGGCGCCGATGCCCGGCCCGATGGGCGCCGCCCCGAAGACGAGCGGCCCGCCCAGCATCACCATGAGCCGCGACCAGCTGCCGACGGCGGGGCTCGGCGCGGCGGCGAACCCGGTCGTGATCGGGCAGGGCACGCCGTTCATTGTGGGGCAAGGGGCACCGGTCGTGGTGGGGCCGGAGGGCGTAGTGCCCGGCGACTGCGGCCCGATGGGCTGCCCGACGCCGGTGATGGACGCCCCGCTGACCGCCGGCGGCCCCGCGTTCCCGGCGCTCGGCCGGCTGTTCGGCCTCGGCTGCGACCGCACCTGGGTCAGCGGCGAGTACCTGATGTGGTGGACCAAGAGCACCCAGCTGCCGCCGCTGGCTGCCACCGGGATCGTCGACCCGTCCGGGAACGGCGGCATCCTCGCGCAGCAGAACCTCCTCGCCGGGTCGTTCGGCGAGACGCTCCACGGCGGTGCCCGCTTCGGCATCGGCCACTGGTTCACCGACGAGCAGCGGCGCGGCGTGGACGCCCGGTTCTTCTTCCTGTTCAAGAACGGCAGCACGTTCACCGCCAACTCGGTGCAGTACCCGACGCTGTTCCTGCCGTTCAACAACGTGAACACGCCGGTCGGCCCGACCGGCAACGTGGTCGCCGCCCCGGGCATCGCCGCCGGCGGCATCGCGGTCACGCTGGAGAACTCGCTGTGGGGCGCGGAGGTGAACTACCGCCGCTTCCTGTTCGGGAACGCGTGCGCCCGCGTCGACGGGCTGGCCGGCTTCCGGTACATGAACTTCACCGAGACGCTGACCATCAACGAGACTGCGGCGCTGCTGCCGACGGCACCGTTCACCGGCGCCCCGGGCACGATTACCGACCGGTTCCGCGCCGACAACAACTTCTACGGCGGCCAGTTCGGGATGACCGGCGAGGTGCGCCGCGGGCGGTGGTTTGTCGACGGCCGGGCGACGGTCGCGTTAGGCACCGTGCAGCAGACGGCGGAGATCAACGGCGGGCAGTCGCGGCTGCTGCCGAACGGCACGGTCGGGCAGTACGCCGGTGGCCTGTACGCGCAGCCGGGGGCGAACATCGGCACGTACACGCAGAACAAGTTCGCGGTGATGCCGGAGGCGGGGATCAACCTCGGCTACCACATCACCCCGGGCTGGCGGGTGTTCGTGGGCTACAACGTCCTGTACCTCAGCAGCGTGCTGCGGCCGGCGAACGTGATCGACACCAACATCGACGCCGCCCGCATCCCGAACTTCGCGGTGCCCGGCAACCCGGCCCCCCTGCCGTACCCGCGGCCGCAGCCGCAACTGACCACGACCGACTTCTTCGCCCAGGGCATCAACTTCGGCATGCAGTGGACGTGGTGACCGGAAGGGACCGCGGACGAAAGCCCGGGGACGGCCGTCCCCGGGCTTTTTCGTTACCCCGGCAGCAGGTGGAACAGGACCAGCAGCTTCCGCCCGAACACCAGCGTGCCGACCACCGCGGCCGTCGCCCCCGCGACCAACACCGCCCCCGCGGCGATGTCCAGGCAGCCCACGATGCGGTTCTTCGCGTCGGCGTCCAGGCCGTGGAACAGCGTCTCGATCGCGCTGTTGAGTAACTCCGCGGTCATGACGCCGCCGACGCACAGCAGCACGACGCACCACTCCCACACGTCGAGGCCGAGGACGGCGGCGGCGGTCAGCGCCAGCGCCGCGAAGAAGAAGTGGACGCTGAAGCTGGAGTGCCCGCGGACGCCGAGCTTCACCCCGCGCGCGGCCTCGCGGAACTTGTCGCGCCACGCCCGCCGGCGCCTGGTCGGCTCCATCCGCCCCTCCGCGCCGGTCACCGCTGGTTGAGCCCGCCGATGCCGCCGCCGAGCCGGCTCTGTGCCGAGTACGCCACCAGGTTCGGGACCAGCAGGAACTGCACGCCGAAGTTGTTCACCAGGGCGTTGTACGTCACCCCCAGCGTGAACGTCATGTCCGACCCGGTGCGGGTCACACTGAACGAGTTCGTCAGCGCCTGCTGCATGCCGAAGTCGTAGCTCACGCCCACGTTCGTGAAGTACCGCCGGCTGAGCTGGTACGTCACCGAGCCGGTCACGGCCTTGCTGTTCAGCGGGTCCGTCTGCCGGTAGCCGACGTAGAAGCTCGTGCGGTCCGGGCGGTCCAGGCTGGCGCCCACGTTCCAGTAGCGGGCGCCCAGGTCGAACGGGTCCACCCACCCGGCCGACATCAGCGCCACCCGGTCGCCGACGTTCCACAGCCCGTCGTACTCCAGGAACGCCCACGGGTGGTCGAAGTTGTCCCGCGCCGGGTTCGGGAAGAACGACGCCCCCAGGTTCAGGCTGAACACGTCCACCGTGTGCTCGAGGCCCGGGTAGCCGCGCTTCGTCTGGAAGCGGTTGCGGTTCTCCAGCCGCAGCACGTGCATGTCGTCGAGCGTGTCGGTGCGGTTGTCCACGACGCGGCGGATGGCGTACCGCTGGGCGTCGTACACCGGCGAGTACGCCAGGGCCAACCCCTCCGCGCCGGGGAGGTTCTGCGGGAAGTAGGTGCGGGCGTAGTTGTAGGTGTAGTCGGTGGTGTCGTCGTTGAGCCGGTCGAGTTGCGGCAGGTTCGTGTATGCCGTGCTGGACTGGGCGTAGTAGTAGTCGGCCCCCACGCTCGCCTTGTGGTACAGCCCGCGGACGTTCAGCAGTTCGCTGGTGGCGCTCTCGTACAGCCGCGAGAACGGCAGGTTCGCACGGAGGCCGCCGCCGCCGTACACCCGGCCGAGGTCGTCGCCGGTGAGGGCCTGCGTGTAGTACGCCAGGTCGAGGGTGCCGTAGGGGGCCAGCCGCACCGGGCCGAGGTCGAACGGGACGCTCACCTCCTGGTTCAGGTTGAACCGGCCCGTGTCCACGTAGCGGTCGGTCGGCAGCACGGCGAACGGGTTCTGCTGCGACGGCCGCAGCATCGCGTACCCGGCGTTGGCCCGGGCGTTGTAGTTGATGAGGTCCCAGAACGACTCGCCGGTAATGGCGCCGTCCACCCGCGGCAGCCACATCGTCTGCGTCATCCAGTTGCGGTCGATCTTCGGCTGCAGGAGCGCCGCGGCCCACATGTTCCGGTAGCGGTGCGTCAGGTACGCGAACGTGTCCTGGTTCGGCCCGAGGTCGAACTCCGCCTTGTAGAACTGTTCGAGGAAGTTCTGGTCGCTCAGGTACGACAGCTGCCCCTGGAAGTAGGTGTCGGCGCCGAACAGCTCCTGCTGGTGCCGCCACTGCCCGCGGCCGCGGAAGTCCGGGTGCGTCGGCTCCACGCCGCGACCGCCGCCGACCACGTCCACGCCGCCGTCGGACAGGCCGTAGAGCCGCAAGAACCCGCGGCCGGGCGAGTAGCCGCGGTCGGGGTCGGGCGGCAGCGTGTAGTCGTAGTTGGTGCCGGCGGCCGGGCCGCGGTCGCTGAGGTAGTCGAGGTCCATCCGCCACCGGTGACCGGCGGGCGGGCGCAGCGCCAGCAGCTTGTACACGTCCCAGGTGGTGTACACCTGCGTGCCGAAGATGCGGTCCTGGCCGAGGCCGATGGCCGTGAGCGGCCCGAGCGGGTCGTTCGCGTCCACCTTCAGGTACGGCAGGTAGAACACCGGCACGTCGGCCAGCCGGGTGACGGCATTCCGTATGGTCAGGATGCGCTCCGGCGCCTCGACCGGGTTGCCGTCGAAGTCGCGGTACGGGATGCCGAAGATGTTGGTCGGCTGCACGGTCCGCTCGCGGAGCGCGGCGCGGGTGCTGGTGAGCTGGAACCCGGGGTCCGACGGCAGCTTGCTGGAGTAGGCCGAGCCGTCGAGGATTTCCCAGTTCTCGCGGTCGAGCCGGCGGATTTCCTTGCCCGTCAGGTGGACGCCGTCGGGCGCCTGGCGGGTGGCCATCTCCAGGTCGGCGTTCACCGCCACGGCCCGGTTCCGGGCCACGTCGTAATAAATTTCCTCGGCCCGCAGTGTCTGCCCGACGGTGTCCTTGGCGGCGGCGGACACGGTGCGGATGACGACGTTGCCGGTGAGATAGATCTCGACCTCGCGCTTGGTCTCGGGGCTGGCCTCGAAGCCCTCGGCGACGTTGTTCACCTTCGTGCCGGTGACCCACACCACGGCCGAGTCGGTGGCGAACTCCATCGCCGGCTGCGGCTTGCCGCCCTTGTCTGTGCCGGGCGACACGGAGACGATTACGCCGCCCGTGAAGACGATGCGCTGGGTGCTGGCGTCGAGCTGTTCGCTGCTGATGTTGAACAGGCGGCCGTAGCGGCGGGCGAACTGGAAGCTGCGCCCGGGGGTGCCGGGGAGCGGAATGGTCATCCCCTCGGGGAGGTTCAGGTCCGGGACGCGTGTGCGCGGCGGCGTGCCGGGCGGCGGCTGCACGGCGGGCGGCAGCTGGTAGGCGGTGCGCGGCGGCACGGCCGGGGCAGGCGCCATGAGGCCGTCGGTCGGCAGCGGGAAGTCCTGGCCCGGCTGCGCGGCGACGGGCAACCCGCGGACCGCGCCGGGCTGGAACGCCGGGGCGGTGCCGGGCTGCGCCGCGGCGGGGGCGGCGAGGACCGCCCCGAAACAGAGTGCCAGCCAACGCCTGACCACGGCGCCTCCGAGGTCGCGCGGCCCCCCGGCCGCGGTCGCATCGATGTCGTCGGGAGTCGATCGAGCAGCGGCGTATAGGCCGGGGTGCGGGGCGATTCAAGCCGGGCTGACGGGGGAACTGTCGGCCGGCCCCTGGCACCGACCCGCCCCCGCCGGTTAAGATGTGACGACTGCGTGACCCGGGAGGGCGAGATGCGTTTGATCCGTTCGCGCGACTGGTTGGCGGCTGCGGTCGGCGTCGTCGCGTTGGGGTGCGGTCGCGAGGCGCCGTCGCCCGCCGTGGCGGTCGCGGAGCCGGCGGTGGCACCCGTCGCACCCGCGCCGGCTGCGGTTGCGGCGCAGGCGCCGCAACCGCCCGCGCCGCTACCTCAGCCGCCCGCGCCGCCGCCGGTGTTCCCGTTCCCGACCGACACCGCAGGGAAGGAGTTGCCGAAGGTGGTCGCCCCGCAGCCGCCCGCGCCGCTCCCGGTCGATCGCTTCGGAGCCGCCCCGAAGGAGCGCGCTCCTGCGGCCGCCGTCCGCCCGGATTCGCTCGGCAAGTTGGCTGCCGTGCCGCCGCCGGCGCTGCCGAAGCGGCCCGCCGGGTTCGCGCCGCACGCCCCTGCCGAGCGGGTGCCGCTCGACCTGGGCGTGGGCGCCGACGCCGTACCGGCGCGGCCGTCGTTCGCGGTGCCGCCGGTCGAGGTGGTGCGGGCGCCGGACGTGACCCAGCCGCCGCCGCTGGCGTCGCTGGCGAGGCAGGTGCCGGACCGGGCGAGTTTGGATGACCCGTCGGCGGAGCCGGCCGGGGCGGTGATCGTGAACCGCGTGGTGAACCCGGCGGTCGTGCGGGCCGAGTTCTGGCGGATGGTGCTACCGGACCCGTTCGAACTGGCGGCGCAGGTGCGGCCGGTGGTGCCGCCGGCCGCGGACCCGGGGCTGACGCCGGTGACGGTGAACCCGATGCGGCCGCGATAGGCGGCGGAAATCGGATTAACCACAGAGTCACAGAGAGCACAGAGGAAAGACAGAAGACCGAGACGAAACATGGTTTGAAATCATGTACTGTCTCAGTCTTGTGTCTTTCCTCTGTGCCCTCTGTGACTCTGTGGTTGATCCGGCTTTACTGCGTCAACGCACCCGGCGGCGCTCCTGGTACAGCCCCGGCGTCGTCGGCTCGTCGCTCACGAACCACGGCACGCCGTTCCGCAGGTACATCTTCCGCTGCTCGGCGCCGTTCAGCGGCCGAGCGCCCACCCGGCCGAACACGCCGATCTGGTTGCCGGCCTCGTCCACGGCGCGGTCGCGGTCCAGGCCGCGGGCGATGCTCAGAATCTTCCCCTCGTGCGGCTTGAACGTCGCCACCAGCCGCGGCGTTGGCTTGGGGCTGAAGCCCTCGTAGCCCGGCGTCTCCGGCGACGTGATCTGCACCACCCGCATCCCGTTCTTGCCGTCGGCGACGTAGCCGATGAGGCTCGTGTACGTCATCCCGAGCTTGATGTCGCGCACGTCGTTCATGCAGCCGCCGGCGTTGAACACCTGGTCCACCTTCGGCTCGGCCGCGTTCACGATGTCGAGGATCACCAGCCCGCGCGACCCGGCGGCGACGTAGGCGTACGTGCGGGCCAGGTAGATGCTGTGGGCGTCGGCCCCCATGCGGATCAGCGACTTCGGCTGCGGCGCCGCCGGGTCGGTGATGTCCAGCACCTTCACGCCCTCCTCGTCGCAGACGTAGCAGTAGCGCAGCTGCGTCGCCACCATCCGCGGCTTCTTCAGGAACGGCTCGCCGACCACGTTCACCACCCGCGGCTCGGTCGGCTTGTCGATGTCGATGACGACCAGCCCGGCGTCGCACGACACGAACAGGTGCGTGCCGTGGACGTGGGCGTGCCGCGCCCCGCACAGCAGGCCGTTCGGGTTGAACGTCACCGCCCGCTTCAGGAAGTTGTTCACCGGGTTGCCGTCGAGCGTCGCGGCCGCGCCGGTGACGATGAGCCCCTCGTACTTGTCGCAGATGTAGAGGTAGCCGAACAGCGGGTGGATCGGCTGCTCCTTGTTCGCCGGGCTCATCTTGCGGGTCGGGTCCACGGCCGGCGTACACGGCGCCGCCACGTAGGTGGCGTAGCGCGACGGCAAGTAGAATCGCTGCCCGGCCGGCGACACAGGGGCCGTCGTGATGCGCTCGGCGAAGCCCTTGTGGTCGATGAACGCGATGTCGAACACGCGGACGCCGGCGTCGCCGCACGCGGCGTAGAGGAACTCGCCGCGATTCTGCACCATCAGCACCTCGGACTTCTTGAACGGCCGCACCAACCCCGTGAGCACGTCGCGGCCCGGGTGCTCGTGCGAGAACTCCAGCAGGCCGCCGCGCTCGACGTGCTTGCGGTAGTGGTCGGGGAAGGCGTAGCGGTGCAGGTCGGTGCCGTACACCGCCTGCGGCTCGCTCGACTCGGCCACGTTCACGCCGAACAAGCCTTCCTCGCCGGCCGCCGCCCACGCGTACTTGCCGACGAAGTTGACGAAGCCGGTGCCGTGCATCATCAGCTGGGCCATCCAGGCGTTGTTGTCGTTCCGCTGCGACAGGTGGCAGTCGCTGCACTGCTTCGTCTCGCGGACGCCCTTGCCGCGCACCGTGTGCGGCACGTTCGTACTGAACGCCTGGCCACTGTACCCCTCGGCGCTCACCGTCTGCTGCTGGATGTAGATCGTCTCGCGGTTGCCGTTCTGCGACGAGACGTGAATCGCGCAGCTGGAGCGGCTCGGGTTGATCTTGTTGCCGGTCACGTCGCCGTCGCGGGCGAGCATGTACACGTCGTCGCGGAGGGTCTGGAAGTTGTACGCGGTGTAGTTCCGCCCCACGTCGCCGTCGGCGTGGAGGTTCGGCGCCTTGATGTTGGCCCGCTGGGGCAGGTGGCACCCGAAGCAGCTCGGGTTCCACGCCGAGTGGCAGGCGATGCAGCTCATGTTGCTGTTGCCGTGGGCGGCGCACTCGGCCCCGCCCTCCAGCGCGTCCATGTCGCCCCACTCAAGCTGGCCCGTCTTCGCGTTGAAGCGGACGGTCTTGGCCAGCGCCGCCTTCGCGTTGTAGCGCGCGTGCGTGGGGTCGATCACGTCGCGGGTCTGCACCACCTCCCACCGCAGACCCGGCTCGACGCACGAGTTCTGGAAGAACCGCTTCCCGCCGCCGGGCAGGTCTTGCACCTCGAACCGCGGCTTGCCGAACGGCGTCTTCATCGCCAGCAGGTTCCGCCCGCCTTCCTCCGACGACGTGTACGACGCGGGGCCGCTCGTTTTGAGGGTGGCGTGCTTGCCCACGGTGCCGTGGCAGTCGATGCACGCGATCTCGGTCGCGGCGCGGACCTCGGCGTGGAGGCGGTTGTTGCCGTGCATGTCCTGTGAGAAGTGGCAGTCCACGCAGTGCATCCCCTTCTCCATGTGGATGTCCATGAGGTGAACGGGCATGCCGCTGCGGCAGTCGTTGTGCGCCGCCTCCGCCTTCACCGCCGCCTTCGGCCCGGCCACGGGGTCGGCGAACTCCTTCTGCTTCTCCTCCTTGTGGAACTCCCGCGCCTTGTTCGGCCAGTCCACGCCCGCGGCCAGCAACTCGGGCGACGGCGGGCCGACGAACGCGCCCTTGTGGTCGAGCAGGTTGCCGTGCCGGTCGCGCTTGAAGACGGCGCGGTACGCCCAGCCGTGGCTGTGGAAGTCGCCGAAGAACTGCCGGCTCGTGTGCTTGTTCAGCTGCGACAGTTCCGCGGTGAACTCGGGGTCCGACAGGTTCCCGCGGGCCGCGGACTCGTTCGGGTTCCGCAGCATGGAGCGGACCAGCTCCTCGCCGGTCGGGTTCTTCTGCTTCGCCGGGTACATCAGGTGGGCGTCGCTCTCCTCGTCCCACCACATGTAGCCGATGTAGGTGTTCATCACCGTGGTGCCGGGGTGCGTGTGGCACACCATGCACTGGCTGACCGGGATGCTGTTGGTGAACTTGTGGTCGATCGGGTGCCCCGACTGGTTCTTCGGGATCATCGGGTCGGTGTTCGCCGTCATGCCGCGGTTGCCGTACTTGGCGAACGGCCCGGAGTGGACCGGCGAGCGGTCGTTGGCGTACACGACGTGGCACGCCGAGCAGCCGCTGCTGCGGTAGTCGCCGGGGTTGTCGTTGGTGCCGAGCATGTTCAGCGTCGGGTCGAACAGGCGCGTCTTGTTCGCGCTCACGAGCACGGGGTCGGTGCGGTTGCTGGTGCCGAGCCCGCGGAGGCTCAGGCGCGTGCGCGGGCGGCCGGGTTCTTCCATCCGCTCGGGGTTGCCGATTTCCGGCAGGAAGCGGCCGCCCGGCTCGAAGATGCGGAGGATGTTGCCGGGCTGGCTCATCTCGAACCGCGGCAGCGGGTACAGCGCCGCGATCACGCCGCGCTTCTGCTCTTCTTCCGACGGCGCGGGGTGGGTCTTGAGCATCAGCGGCGCCCCGGCCATGCCGTAGGCCTCGCCGAGCAGCGCGGGCTTCGAGGGGAGCGTGCCGTTGTTGTAAGCCGCGGCGCCCCACAGCATGCAGCCGGTGGCCATGATCTGCTTGCGGTTCGTCTGCACTTCCTTGGGGTGGCAGCCGGCGGTGCCGCAGCCGATGTGCGCGACGCGGAAGTCGCCGGGGTTCACGAACCGGATGAACTCGGGCGACTCGTGGTTGAGCAGCGTGTACGACCGCACCGGGTTCGCCCCGCCGGCCGGCCACAGGTGCGGGTTGCGCGGGGCGACGTGGGCCAGTTCCTTCACGGCGCAGCTGGCGTTGCCGCCGTGGCAGTCGGTGCAGCCGATGCGGAGCGTCGGCTTGCAGTGCGGGTCGCCGACCGTCTGGTGACAGCCGACGCAGCCGGCGGACTTGGCCGCCGCTTCCGCCGCCGTCTGCTCCATCAGCCGAACGTTGGCCCACTCCGGCGGCATCGGGAACGGGTCGGTCGGGTCGGTGGACCAGTTCGGGTTCTGCAGGTCGCGGGTGCCGTCGCCGTGCGGCAGGATGACGTTGCGCGGCACGACCGGCCGCGGCACGGCGGCCGCGGCGGGCGTCACGGGGTGGTCGGGGGTGATGCGGGCGGCACCGGGCGGAGCGTCGCCGCCGACGCGCGCGCTGCCGGGCGGCGCGTCGGCGGCGGCGACGTACAGCGAGAAGCCGAGCGGCCCGCCCACGAGCGCGGCGAACACGGCCAGCCCGGCGACGGCCGAGCGGATCGAAACTGGCTTGTCGCCCGCGTCCATGCGGCACCCCCAGACCCGCGGCAAGAGCCCACGGAACCCGGCGCCTATACCCGTAGTCGTGCGGGTGTCAAGGCGAACACCCGGCGCCGCGGCTCGGCGCTTCGGGCGCCATGTGCGTCAGCGCCAACCCGGCGGCGAGGGCGCTGCTGAGTACCGCGAGCGCCACCACCGCCCGCCACATCCGGCCGCGGGCGGCCGCCTCGTACTCCGCCCGCGCGGCGGCCCACGCCGTCTTCCGCGCCTCGCCGCTGCGTGCGACTGCGGCGGCCTGCTCGCGGTCGAACTCGCGCAACTTCTCCTCCCAGCCCGTCCGGTGGGCGATCAGGATGCTCGTCACGACGCCGGCGTCCGGCGGGCGCTCGTCGGCGTCCGCGGCCAGGCACGACTTCGCCAGCGCGACCAGTTCCGGGGCGGCGTCCGAGCGGTCGAGGCGGTCGAAGGCGTCGGACAGGTCGGCGAGGCGGGCGCGGCGCAGCACGTCGTCGGCGTCGCGGCCGGTGAACGGCGGGCGACCCGTAAGGACGGCGCACAGCACGCCGCCGAGCGCGAACACGTCGGCCCGCGCGTCCACCGCTCCGCCGCGTGCCTGTTCCGGGGCCATGTACGCGGGCGTTCCCTCGGCCACGAACATCGAGCGGTGCACGACGATGACCTGGTCCGGCCCGGTGGCGGCGTTCAGCACGGGGTCCAGGTCGTCGGGCTGGCGCGCCGTCGTGTCCAGGGCCAGCCCCCAGTCCATGACCTGCACCTCGCCGAACGGGCCGACCATCACGTTCGCCGGCTTCAGGTCGCGGTGGACGACGCCGCGGGCGTGCGCGAACCCGACCGCCTGGCACACTTGTTCCAGGATTTGCAGGGCGCCCGGCGAGTCGGGGGCGGTGATGTCCAGGTCGTCGGTGGAGCGCGACGCCGGCCGCTGCCAGCGCGCGGCCAGCACCGCGGCGAGGGTGCGGCCGCGGATCAATTTCATGGCCATGAACGGCCGCCCGTCGGCGAGCAGGCCGAGGCGGTACACGGGCGGCACCCCCGGGTGCGGCAGCCGGGCGGTCGTGCGAACTTCAGCGGCGAACCGGGCCGCGGCCAGCGCGTCGCCGCTGAACTCGGGCAGCAGCGTCTTGATCGCCACCTCGCGGCCGAGGGCCAACTCGCGGGCGGCGAACACGACGCCCATGCCGCCGCGGGCGATCTCGCCGAGCACCTCGAACCCGGGGACGACGAACCCGCCGAGGCCGGGGAACGGGCTCGGCGTGTCGTTGCCGGGCCGGCGGACGGTCCGTTCCGGGTCGGCGTCGCGGCGGGTGGCGTTGGGGTCAGACCGCGGGGGCGGCGGCGGCCGGCCCGTTCCGAACGGGTCGCTGAACGACATGGCGGCATCCCTGGCGCGAATGGCACCTCGATTGTGGGAGCTCCCGCGTCCGGGTTCCACGACTGGCCCGGATTTGGTCCGATTTCGCGCCGCCGCTGCGGCGGGGGCTGAATCAGTGCTGGCGCGAACCGGCGCGTCGAAAAAGTTGCGACGGGGCTTGAATAGTGAACGGGCGTTCCGTATTGTAGGGGATGAGGTGTCGGGTGGGGTTCAAGCCTGAGTTCGTCGCGGCCCGGACCGCGCAACAAGAGTGGCCGGTCAACCCCGCCTCGACCCGTGGGTCCCAACGCGAGCCGCGCGGTACGCCTCCTTCAGGAGGTGCCGGGGGGCGCCGGTCGTCCGGGCGACTGGCCGCAGGGTCGAACCTGCAAACCCCCTGGCTAACGGGTGCGGCCCGGAGGGCGCGTCTGTGCCGAAACCCGACACCCCGCCGCCGGCGGCCGTCGCACCGCGTTCCCGCGCGGCCGACGACCGCCGGTTGGCGTTCGCCGCGTCTCGCGGCTCACGTTTCCGAAGTGGGGTTGATTCGTTCCCGGCCGGCGGTATGGGCGGGGTTCAACTGTCGGAACTGTGCCTGGACGGGGGGCGGCCCATGCCGTGGGAGAACGGTCGGGTGCTGGTCGTCGCGGCGGGGCTGCTCTGGGCCGGCGCGCAAGCCCACGCCCAGGCGCCGCACGCGCCGGGGGCGTATCCGCCGGGCGCGGCGCGGGTCGGCGTCCCCGACGAACCGCTAATGCCGGCGGGCGCGAAGGCCGACCCGCCCAAGGAATTGCCGACCATCCCGGCAGCACCGATCAAGACGCTCCCCGCTGCTCCGCTCGTGCCACCGCCCGCGCCGCCGGCGCACGCGGAGCCGAACCTGTCGGGCGTCAAAGACCTGACGCCGCCCGGCTTCGAGCACCACGAACCCGCCCACGGCGCGACCGGGCACGGCGGCCACGACGGGCACCACGAGACGCCGGGGAACCTGCTGCCGTCGTACCCCGAGGAGGGCGGCTGGTACGCCAGCGCCGACTTCCTGCTACTGCGGCCGCGGCGCGGGGCGTTCGACTTCGCCATCCCCAGCACGGCCGGCGGGCTCGTCACCAACGGCCCCGTGCAGAGCCTGAACTACGAGCTGCGCACCGGCGTCCGCGCCGAGCTCGGCTACCGCCTCGGCCACTCGCACTGGGAAGTCCTGGCCGGGTACACCTACTTCCGCAGCAGCGCGTTCGACGCCGTCACCGCCGGCCCCGGCCAGGCGCTCCTGCCGACGCTCACGCGCCCCGGCCTCACCGACACGGTGTCGTTCGCCGCGGCCGACGCGAACCTCGTTTACAACGTTTACGACGCGCTGGTCGCCCGGCGGTTCGTGGTCGGCGAGCACGTGGCCCTGCGGATGCTCGGCGGCATGCGGTTCGCCAACATCCAGCAGAGCTTCAACGCCTACTACGACGGCATCGACGCCCGGCAGGCGCAGGTGCGGGCCGAGTCGCAGTTCCAGGGCTTCGGCCCGGTCGTCGGCGGCGAGGCGGTGTGGGCCGGGTGGAACGGCCTCCACCTGTACGGCCGGGCCAACGGCGGCCTGCTGACGGGGAACTCGGAGAACCCGCTGCTGGAGGCGAACGGCAACGGCGGCGCGGTCTTCGCCAACACCCGCTACGACATCCAGAAGGTGGTGCCGTTCGCCTCCGTCGGCGTCGGCGGCGGCTGGCAGTACCGCACGTTCACGTTCCGGGCGGGCTACGAGATCACGCACTGGTTCGGGCTGATCGACCAGCCGCGGTTCTCCGACGACGTGGGCCGCGGGCGGTTCGTGCCGACGCCCGCGAACCTGTCGCTGGAAGGGCTGTTCGTGCAGATGGCGGTGCAGTTCTAACGGCAGTTGCCGCTTGCGGCTTCGCGTCGGGCGCATCGAATCGCTCGACGCGAAGCCGCTACTACACTTTCGCTAACTCCCGCGCCAGCTCGCCGACGCGCTTGAGGTCGAGCTTGCCGCTCCCGAGCGTCGGCAGCGCCTCGACGGTGTAGCAGTCGCGGGCGTCCGGCACCCACAGGTTCGGCAGCCCGCGGGCCCGGAGCTGCCCCAGCAGCGCCCCGATGCCGCCGGCCGCTTCGGGGACCACCAGCACCACCAGCCGCTCGCCGCGCTTCTCGTCCGGCACCGCGGTCACGGTCAACACGCGGTCGGTACCGCCGTACAGGTCGTGAAGCTCGTCCTCGAGTCGCTCTAGCGGCACCATCTCGCCGCCGATTTTGGCGAAGCGGCTGACGCGCCCCGTGATCTGGATGAACCCGTCGGCGCGAACCAGGCCCACGTCGCCGGTGTTGTACCAGCCGTCGCGCACGGCCTCCTTCGTCTTCTCCGGCTGGTGGAGGTACCCGGCCATCACGTTCGGCCCCTTCGCGCACAGCACGCCCTCCGTGCCGGGCGGCAGCGGCTCGCGCTCCTCCTGCGTGAACGCCCGCACCGCGACGCCAACGACCGGCCGGCCCACCGTCCCCCGCGTGTTGCACTCCTGGGTCTCGCCGCCGACTGTGACGGCCGGCAGGTTGGTGGACACCACCGGCGACAGCTCGGTGCAACCGTAGCCCTCCATCGGCAGGACGCCGAGCCGGGCGTGGAACTCGTCCTGGAGCTTCACCGGCAGCTTCTCGGCGCCGCAGATGAGGAGGCGAATGGAACGGAAGTCGTCCGGTTCACAGCGGCGAAGGTACAGGCGCAGGAACGTCGCCGTGCTGAGCAGGATCGACACGGCGTGCTTCTTCACGATCGCGCCCACGTCCTTCGCGGCCCGCGGGTCGGGCGAGTAAACCACCGCGGCCCCCGCCACCAGCGGGGCCCACAGGCACACCGTGTAGCCGAAGCTGTGGAAGAAGGGGAGCACCCCCATCAGCGTGTCGGTCGGCTCGATGCGGATGGTGCGGACCGCGGCGTCCACGTTCGACGCGATGTTGCGGTGCGTCAGGACCACGCCCTTCGGCTCACCCGTACTGCCGCTGCTGAACACGATGGTGAGCACGTCGTCCGTCTTGTGCCGGTGCAGGCCCAGGACGAACCGCTCGATGACCCACGCCGGTAGGAGCAGCGCCATGAGGAACGTGCGCGTCTGCTGCCCCTTCGTGACCGCGGCCAGCACGTCCTCCAGGTAAATGCGTTGGATGTCGTCGGGTAGCTCCAGCGGGAACCGCATCAGGAAGCGCTTCGAGGTGACGACGACCTTCAGCCCCGCCTGCCGGGCCGCGGACGCGACCGCGCCGGCGCCGGCGGTGTAGTTCAGGTTCACCGACGCCCGGCCGAGGAAGGCGATGGCCAGATTCGCCAGCGCCCCGCCGAGCGAGGTCGGGAGCCAGACGCCGACGTTCGGCGCGTCGCCGACGCGGCCCCGGAGATAGCTCGTGACGCAGATGGCGCCGACGAACAGCTTGCCGCCCGTGAGCGTCTTCTCGCCCGCGGCGTAGTCGATCACCGCCGGCCGGAACAGCCCGCGGAATGACACCATCGTGCGGACGAAGCCCTGGTGCACCAGCGGCGTGAAGTCGCTGAGCTTCAGAGCCAGGTCGGCGCGGAGAACTTCCACGGCCAGCCGCAGATCTGCGGCGGGCGTCGCCTTCGGAAGGGGTTCACCGAACATCACCCCGGCGGCGTCCGTGTGCTGTCCCGGCGACTGGCTCCAGCGGCCGCCCCACAACCCGCCCAAGCACGCCGGAACCACGTCCACGCTTTTTGTCGTCGCGGCGAGGACGGCGTCGAGTTCACCCCCGAAGGCGCGGAGGTGGCCGCTGCCGCTGACGGCGCCCTCGGGGAACATCAGGACGCACCCGCCGCCGTCGAGCGCCGCCGCGACTTCGGCCACGTCGTAGCCGCGGTCGGGAAGGATGCGCACGCTTCGGGGGCAGGCCGCACGTAATAGCAGGCGGTCGAGCGGGCCGATGCGGTTGGCGACGAGCAGGACGCCGCCGCGGCGCGGCACCCGGTCGCGGCCGTAGGCGCGGAACCGGACGAGCAACCGCACGACCAGCCCGGCGAGGAACGACAGCATGATGGGTGGGCTGGGAGGTTGTGGGAGAGGGCCGAGCGCCCGCCCGTAGCCGCGGGCGGGGGTGGAACTCGGATGTCCGCTTGCGAGCGCCGTACCCGGCCGTTATACGCGCCCCGGTCCGCACGATCACGCTCGAAGGTTGGGGGAAGGGCGCCCGCGGGCGGGTGGGGGAACGGCGGGGAACCGCCGCCCCGCCCGCGGGGCCGGATCACGCCGGGGGACGTTCATGCCGACGCCGTGTGACCCGATGCTCCGCCACGTCCTCCGCGACGAGGCGCTGACCCGGGGGCTCGGGGACATCGAGGCCAAGATGCTCGTCGAGTGGTTGACCGACTGGACGGAGTTGCTCGCCGAGGCCTCGCGGACCGAGGACGACGCGTGGTCGTGCGTCCGCCGGCTGTGCCGGCGCGGCCGGGCGATCAGCCGGTTCGTGCAGCTGTGGAACGAGCCGCAGGGCCGCGGCGGGGCGACGCAGCTGGCCGCCGCCGAGCGGTTCGCGTGGCCGCTGCCGCCGAGCGACCTGGAAGCGCCCGACCTGATGCACCACATCCTGACGTGGGAGAATCAGCACCCGGACCGGTGAGCCAGGCTCCTGGCGAACGGCCGGCGTCAGCCGGCTGTTGGGGTGGCAGGCACCTGTACCAACAACCAGCCGGCCGTTCGCCGGAGAATCTGCCGCCCGCCGTGAATCGTCGGGAGAGGGCAGCCCCTCTGAGCGGGGGTGGTGACGTTCGCCCAGGCGGCACAGCTTCCCGTCGGGCGTGCCGAACGTCCCCGGCGGCCGCCGGGTTCGCTTGCTCCGGGGGGGGCCGGCGTTATGCTAGTAGTGGATTTGCCGATTCTACCGCCGCCACGCGAGGTCTCCCCGTGACGCCGACCCAGTCCTCCGCCAGCGGCAGCAGCAGCTCCGGTGGTCAGAATGACCCCAAGAACCGGTACGGGCGTCAGATCGAAGAGGCCTTCGAGGCCGCCTCGCGCCTCGCCGGCTCCGCCCTCTCCCCGGCCGACTTCTACCAGCAGTTCCTCAACCGCACCCTCGCCGCCATCGACGCCCCCGCCGGCGCCGTGTGGCTGCGCACGCCGCAAGGGTTCCTTCAGATCGCCTGCCAGGTGAATCTGGAGTCGGTCGGGCTGGAGAACCGCCGCGGCGGCCGCCAGTGTCACAACGAGGTGCTGCGTCAGGTCTTCCAGGCCGCCCCGCCGCGGCCGCTGATGCTGGAGCCGAACGGCCGCCTCGCCCCCAACCAGGCCGCCCCCGCCGCGGCCGCCGGCGACCCGAGCATCCCCGCGGCGAACCTCACCGACTACTTCGCGCTGTTCGCCCCGATCGTCACCCCGGACAAGGCCGCCCTCGGCGTACTGGAGGTCTTTCAAGACCCCGCCCTCGACCCGAAGCTGTACCCGACGTTCCTGAACTACACGTTCCAGATGGCCGGCTACGCCAGCCAGTACCACCAGTTCTCGAACGCCCGCAGCGCCACCGGCATCGAGCGCACCTTCACCCAGGTCGAAGGCTTCGCCCGGCTCGTCCACGGCACGCTGAACCCGACGGAGGTGGCGTACCACGTCGCCAACGAGGGGCGGAAGCTGATCGAGTGCGACCGGCTGTGCGTCGGCGTCCGCCACGCCCGCACGAAGGTGACGGTCGAGGCCGTCAGCGGCGCCGACGTGGTGGAGAAGGCCAGCACCCACGTCCGCCGGCTGCGGAAGCTGATGGAGTCGGTGGTGGCGTGGGGCGAGACGCTGACGTTCAAGGGGGTCAAGGACGCCGGCCTGCCGCCGGACGTGTCGTACTCGCTGGACGAGTACCTCAACGAGAGCCAGCCGAAGCTGCTGGTGGTGCTGCCGATCCGCGACGAGCGGGAGAAGGACCAGTCGAAGCCGGCCCGGTCGGTGCTCGTGCTGGAGAGCTTCAACCCGCCCGAGGACGCGGCCCCGATGACGCAGCGGCTGGAACTGGTGGCCAAGCACGCCGCCCCGGCCCTGTACAACGCCGCCGAGCTGAAGCGGGTGCCGCTGAAGTTTCTGTGGTGGCCCATCGCCAAGGTGCAGGAGGGGCTCGGGGGCAAGGCGCGGTTCTACACCGTCGCCGGCGTCGCCGCGGCGATGGTCCTGATCGCGTGCATGATCGTGGTGCCGTACCCGCTGCGGATGGAGGCCAAGGGGCACATGCAGCCGGTGGAGATCGCCAAAGTGTACGCCCCGCGGGAGGGGCAGATCCGCCGCGTGCTGGTCCGCCCCGGCGACAAGATCCTCCCCGGCGACGCCGTCGCCGAGCTGCACGACGCCCAGCTCGAGGGCGAGTACCGCAGCCTGCTGTCGAAGGTGAACGAGGCGCAGGCCAAGCGCGACACCGCGGCCCGGATGCTCGGCAACCCCCGGCTGTCGCTGGAGGAGCGGCTGCGCGTCAGCGCGGAGGAGAGTCTGGCCCAGCTGTCGGTGGACAGCTCGCGGAAGAACATGGGCTCGCTCGACAGCGCGTTCAACGCCACGCAGGCCCGGCCGGGCTGGTTCGTCGCCAAGACCGACGACTTCGACCGCCGGCTCAAGCGGCCCGTCGGCGCGAGCAAGTGGACGGTCCTGAACGACGACCGCCGGGAGAACCTGGTCGGCCGCACGATCCGCCCGAGCGAGGAGATTCTTCGCGTCGGCAACCTTGAAGGGGCCTGGCAGGTCGAGCTGAAGATCCCGCAGCGGAACATCGGCCAGGTGATGCGGGCGTTCGCCGACCCGAAGATTCAGAAGGACGCGGGCGGCCGGCCGTACCTGGACGTGGACGTGCTGCTGGCGAGCATGCCGGACGACCGGTTCCGCGGCCGCCTGTACCAGGACGACGTGGCGGCCGAGGCGGTGCCGGTGAAGGACGAGCACGACGAGAACGAGCCGGTGGTGACGGCCTACGTGAAGCTGAACCTGGACGACATGCCGGCCGAGTTCCGCATCCCCGAGCAACAGTTCGTGACCGGCCTGGAGGTGCGCACCCGCGTCCGCTGCGGCGACCACGCCCTCGGCTACAGCATGTTCCACGGCGTCTGGGAGTGGTTCTACGAGAAGGTGATCTTCTGGTTCTGAGTCGGGTGGGTTGTTGGTTGTGAGTTGTAATTTGGGTCTGCTTCGTGATCGCTTCACGTTCACCGTGAAGCTGACGATTGCGGACCAGCCCACCAAATTACAACCAACAGCAGCCCACCAGCAAATCCGCCCCACGCCCCCCGGCCGAGCGGCCGGTGCCGGGGGCACCCAGGACACGACCCTGTACCCCGTTCCCCGAGGGAACCGCCATGCGTGCCCGCTTCCTCCTCCTCGCCAGCCTCCTCGCCGTCGGCTGCGGTCGCGCCAGCCCCGACGCGGGCAAGCAGCCCGGAACCCCGGCGCAGCCGGCCGACAACCCGAACGCCGACGTCGGCCCCCCGCTCTACGCGTCTAAGGCGGACGTGAAGGTGCCGCTGGAGCCGTTCACCGGCCGCGAGCCGCTGATCGTCCCGAACTGCACCGTGCAGTACGAGGAGCGGCAGACGGTGTCGGCCGAGGTGGACGGCACCATCGAGCTGCTGGCCGTCCGCGACGACGGTATCCCCGCCGGCGACGTGAACCTCGTCTACCACCCGCGCGACCTGGCCGGGCTCAAGCAGGTCACGGTGAAGGGGAAGGACGGCAGGAACGAGGTGATCTACGACCCGGCGGAACTGGCCAAGCTGCCGAAGTACCGCCGGCTCAAGGAGGGCGACACGGTCAAGGCCGGGCAACTCATTACCATGCTCGACGACCAGCTCTTCCAGGCTAGGAAGAAGGCCGCGATCGCGTCCGAGAAGGCCGCCGGCGAGGTCATCAAGTCGGCGAGCAAGGGCGTGGAACTGACGATGGAGAAGTTGGACCTGACCAAGAAGGCAGAGGGCGGCACGTCGCGGGGGGACATTCTCCAGGACCAGATCACGCTGACGCGCTTCCAGGAGAACCTGGCCCAGGCGGCGCAGTCCATCGCCAAGGCCGTCTCCGAGTTGGAGGAGGCGCAGGTGATGATCCTGAAGCACCGCATCTACAGCAAGATCAACGGGAACGTGCGGGCCAAGAGCAAGCACCCCGGCGAGTTCGTGAAGGCCGGCGAGAAAATCTTGGAGATCCAGGGCACCGACCAGGTGCGGCTCGAAGGGTTCCTCGACGTGCAGTACGCCGGCCTCGTCCGCCGCGGCATGCAGGTGACCGTCGAGCCGGCCATCCCCAGCGCCCCGACCAAGACGCTGCCGCTGCACAAGGCCGCCGTCACCGGGCTGGCCGTGTCGGCCGATCCGGCCAGGCCGATCGTCGTGTCCGTCAGCGCCGACGGCACCGGCCGGGCGTGGGACGCCACCACGCCGAACGGGGCCGCGGTCAGCCTCACGCACCCGGTCGCCGTCCGCAGCGTGGCGTGCAGCCCGGCCGGCGTCCCGGCCGTGGCCGTCACCGGCGCCGACGACGGCAAGCTCCGCGTCTTCGACGTGTCCAAGGCCGACGGCATCCCGAGCGACGGCAAGGAGCTGGACAAGGCCCACGCCGCCGCCGTGGGCGCCATCGCGTTCAGCCCGGACGGCAAGTTCCTGGCGACCGCCGCCGGCCGCGACGTGTGGGTGTGGGACGCGACCGCGTGGAAGCACCTGTACTCGCTGTCGGCGAACGAGCACCGCGACGCGGTGACGAGCCTCCAGTTCACGCCGCAGGGGACGCTCGTCACGGCGTCGCGCGACCGCAGCCTGAAGGTGTGGAAGCTCGGCACCGAGAAGGCCGCGGTGACCCGCACCATCGACCACCGCACCGGCGCCGTGGACGTGCTCGGCGTGTCGTCGGACGGCAGCCGGGTGGTGTTCGACCACGACAAGAACCGCCTCGACCTGCTCTGCCTGGCCGACCGGCAGACGGCCGGCACGGTGCAGAACGTCGGGCCGACGGCGACGTTCGCGGCGCTGGCCGTGTTCAACCGCGACGACTCGCTGCTGCTGACGGCCGGCGGCGAGGGCGAGCTGAAGGGCGGCATCCAGGTGTGGACGGTGCCGCCGGCCGGCGGCCGCGCCGCCGAGGCCGCCCGCCTGTTCACCCCCGGCCGCGTCGCCGTGACGGCCGCCGAGTTCAGCCCGACGGCGCAGCACAAGTTCCTCGCGGTCGGCACCGAGCGCGGCACCGTCCACCTGTGGACGGCGCCGGCGACGCGGAAGGCGTACACCGGCACGGTGGAGTACGTGGACGCCTCGGACAACCGGCAGGTGACGGTCCGCGTGATCATGGACAACCGCGAGCTGGGCCTGCTCGACCGCTCCGGCGCCACCGTTGTCATCAACCCGGGCCAGTAACCAGGGGACACGGAGACAGGGGTCAGGTGACACAGCGGTGTCACACGGCGTCCTGTCTCCTGTTTCCCGTCCCCTGCCTCCCGAGCGACCATGGACCTCACCACCAACCTCAACAACCCGGCGGAGCGGCGGAAGCAGGTCCGCCTCAAGGTCCGGCCGGACCTGCAGGTCTTCGAGCAGAAGTACGAGGGGAAGGGGTTCCACGTCGTCAAGGACCCCGTGTGCCTCCGCTACTACCGGTTCAACAAGCAGGAGTACTTCGTCTTCAGCCTGTTCGACGGCCAGCACACCATGGAGCAGGTGCGCGACCGGTTCGAGGAGGAGTTCACGCCGCAGCGGCTGGAACAACAGGACTTGGAGAGCTTCGCCCGGCAGCTGGTGACGGCCGGGCTCGTGCAGCACGAGCAGGCGGGGGCGGGCAAGCACCTTTTCCATCGCCGCGCGAAGCAGCGCCGCATGAAGCGGCTGGCGACGGTCACCAACATCCTGTACATGAAGATTCCGGTCTTCGACCCGGACCGCATCCTGGTGTGGATGCACAAGTACCTGTGGTGGATCTTCACCACCGCGTTCTTCGCCGTGAGCGTGCTGTTCATGCTCTCGGCGGTGCTGCACGTGACGCTGCACTTCAACACGTTCTACGCCAAGCTCCCGGCGTACCAGGAGTTCTTCACCTGGAACTCCGTGCTGTACATGTGGCTGTCCCTCGGCGCGGTGAAGATCATCCACGAGTTCGGGCACGGGCTGTCGTGTAAAGCCTTCGGCGGCGAGAGCCACGAGATGGGCGTCTTGCTCATGTGCCTCAGCCCGGCGCTGTACTGCAACGTCACCGACGCCTGGACGCTGGCCGACAAGTGGAAGCGGATCATCATCAGCTTCGCCGGCATTTACGTGGAGCTGGTGATCGCCGCGGCCGCGACGTTCGTGTGGTGGTACACGCCGGCGTACCCGTTCGTGAACAACGTGGCGCTGGCCTTGATGGTGCTGTGTTCGGTGTCCACGGTGGTGTTCAACGCCAACCCGCTGATGCGGTTCGACGGGTACTACATCCTGGCCGACTGGCTGGAAATCCCGAACCTCCGCGAGAAGGCCAACCGCTACCTGAACAACCTGTTCCTGGAAAAGTGCCTGGGCGTCGAGGTGCCGCCGGAGGCGTACATGGCCCCGAGCCGCAAGATCCTGTTCGTCACCTACGCGGTCGTGAGCTGGGTGTACCGCTGGGTGGTGACGTTCAGCATCCTGTGGTTCCTGGCCGACCTGCTCGGGCCGAAGCTCAAGATCCTCAGCCAGATGCTGGCGGTGATGTCGCTGCTGTCCATCTTCGTCTGGCCGACGTACCGGGTCGTGAAAAACATCAGTCAACGGGGGCGACTGCCGGACATGAAAGCGCCACGCGTCTACGTCACGATCGCCGTGTTCAGCGCCCTGCTCGCCGCGTTCTTCTTCGTGCCGCTGCCGGTCAGCCGGGTCCACGAGACCGGCCTGTTGAGCATCGACCCGGGCCACGCCGAGGCCGTTCTCCTGCCCGAGCCGGCGCGGCTTGTGCGCGCCGAGCCCGGCGCCCGCCCCGGCCGGCAGGTCCGCACCGGCGACCTGCTCGCCACCTTCCAGAGCGAGCAGCTGGAGGTCGAGCTGGCGGCCGCGGTCAGCGACCAGTCCGAACAGCGGCGGACGTTCGAGGACCTGACCCGCGCCGTCTCCGAGCACCGCGGGCGGATCGACGACGACTCCCTGAAGGGCTACGAGCAGCAGGCCCGCGACGCCGAGGAAAAGGCGCGCACGGCCGGCGAGCGGGTGGCCCTGCTGGCCCGCCGGCAGAAGCGGCTGGCCGAGATCCGGGCGCCGCGCGACGGCATGGTCGCCACCGCCCCGAAGGCCGACGAGGCCGGCAAGCTGTTCGACCGCGGGTACAACGAGAACCAGCCGGTGTTCCTGGTCGGCGACCCGACGAAGCTCGTGCTGCGGGTGCCGGTGACGCCGCAGGAGTACCGCGTCCTGAAGGAAGACTTGCCGGCGCGCGGCGAGCTGGACGTGACGCTCTACGTGCAGGGCCGCAGCGACCGCGAGTTCCACGGCAAGGTGCGGCGACTCCCCGACCAGAACGCGGCGTCGGTGCCGATCCAGCTGACGCAGCGCGGCGGCGGCCCGCTGGCGGTGAAGCCCGACGCCGACCCGAACGTGCTGGTGCCGCTCGCGCAGACTTACCTGGTGGAGGTCGAGCTGACCGACCCGGACGGCTCGCTGAAGCCGGGCCAGCTGGCGTCGGCGAAAGTCCACGCGAAGTGGCGGAGTGGCGCGTGGTGGGTGGGCAAGACGCTGGCGAACGCCCTCGACATCGGGCTGTTCCGCTGACCGAAACCGACAAAGCCCGGGGGCGGCCCCGGGCTTTGCGGTTGGTATTCTCAGCGGCCGCGGGCCGGCCGGATCAGCGGGGGTCGTCCGCGTCGCCGGGGGTGGAGCGGTCGTCGGCGTCGGCACTGGGGCCGGCGACGCGATACCCCTCCCCGAGCCAGCGGCCGAGATCGACGAGCCGGCACCGGCGCGAGCAGAACGGGTAGTCCGGGTAGTCCTTACGGTTCCCCGGCATCGCCGCGTCGCAGATCGGACACCGCACCTTATCCATCGGCCCCTCCCGACCCCGACATCGGGAATTCCCCACGCGCCCGCCACAACGCCACCACTCCCGCCGCGGCGAGCAGGTGAATCGCCATCCCGAACAGGTCGATGGCGAAGTGTTTGGCCGCGCCGTTCGGGTCCGCGTCCGGCCCGTGCAGGTTCAGGTACGAGACGCGGATGACGGTCAGAGCTGCGGCGGTCAGCCCGCACACCATCCCGACCGGTGCGAGGCCGTGCTTCGCGCAACTGCCCGCCCACAACCGGGGCACGAGCACAAGGTGGTTCAGGAACGCCGCAGCGGCGTAGACGGCGACGAGCGCCGTGGTGACGATCCGCGCCAGGGTGAAAGTCGGCTGGTGGTCGTGGGTGAGGGCGGGCCAGAACGCCCACACCCCGACCCACGCGACCGCCGACCAAGCGAGCGCGGCCCGCCGCGTCACGCCGTGCCCTCGGGGGTGGTCACGCCTTCTTCTTCGCCCCGTCGGCCTTCTTCGCGCCGCCGGAGTCGGCTTTCGCCGCCGGCGCCGCCTCGGTCTTGGTTTCGGTCTTCGTCTCGGCGGGCTTCGACTCCGCCGCCGGCGCGTCGTCGGCCGGCTTCTTCTGGCCGCCGCGGCCGTAGTCCGTCTCGTAGAATCCGGAGCCCTTGAAGATGATGGCCCCGCCGCCGCCGAACAGGCGCTCGAGCTTGTTCTTTTTGCACGCCGGGCACTTCGTCAGCACCGGGGCGCTGAACGACTGCAACTCTTCGAACGTGTGGCCGCAGCCGTGGCACTTGTAGTCGTAGGTGGGCATGTTTACTCGCTGCTCCCGCCGGCGGGCGGCTGCGCCGCCACCACCACCATCGCCGGGCGGAGCACCTTGTCGTGGAGGGTGAAGCCGGTGCCGACCACCTGGGTAACGGCCCCCGGCTCGAAGTCGTTGGTCGGCTGCTGCGACACCGCCTGGTGGACGTTCGGGTCGAACGCGGTGCCCGCGGCGGCCTCGATCCGCGCCACGCCGTAGCGCTTCAGCACGTCGAGGAACTGGCTCGCCGTGACCGACACGCCGACCGCCAGCGGGCCGGTGTCGCCGGCGGCCTTCGCGGCGGCCGACGCGCGCTCCAGGTTGTCGAGTGCGCCGAGCAGGTCGCGGATGAGCCCCTCGGCGGCGAACTTCCGCTGGGCGTCGGCGTCGCGGAGCATCCGCTTGCGGGCGTTCTCGAAGTCGGCCAGCCGCAGCTTGTAGTTCGCCACCTCGTCCTCGGCCGCGGCGAGCTTCGCGCGCACGGCGTCGAACTCGGCGAACGGGACGGCGTCGACAGGGATGCGGTCGTCGGGCAGGTCGGCCATCGGCGGGGTCCTGTTACTACTTCTCGTCCGTGGTTGGAGGGGCGTCGCCGCCCAGAAGGTCCTTCAGTTTCCCGAAGAACCCCTTGCGCGGGCCGCTCACGCTCGTCTTCGTCGTCTCGGCCAGCTTCCGCAGCAGTTCCTCCTGCTCGGGCGTGAGGCTGGTCGGCGTCTCGACCACCACCTGCACCAGGAGGTCGCCCTTGCGGCCGCCGCGGGGGTTGGGCATGCCGTGGCCGAAGACGCGGAACACCTCGTGCGTCTGCGTGCCGCGGGCCAGGTCGTGGACGACCTTCTGGCCGGTGAGCGTGGTGATTTCGATCGGCCCGCCGAGCGCGGCCTGCGAGAACGACACCGGCCACTGGCACACCAGGTTGTGCCCGTCGCGGTGGAAGAACTTGTGGTCGCGGACGCGGATGACGAACTCCAGGTCGCCGCGCGGGGCGCCCGGGTCGCCGGCGTCACCCTCGCCGGCGTAGCGGATGCGGTTGCCGGTATCGACGCCGGCGGGAATCTCGACGTCGAGCGTCCGCCGGGCCTCGACCCGGCCGCGGCCGCGGCACCCGCCGCACGGGTCGGTCACGACCTGCCCGCGCCCCTCGCACGCCCGGCACGTCTGCTGGACGGAGATGAACCCCTGGTTGAGCAGCACCGCCCCCTGGCCGCCGCAGCGCTTGCAGGTCGCCGGCTTCGTGCCGGCCTTCGCCCCGCTGCCATTGCAGGGGGCGCAGAACTCCTCGCGGGAAACCGTCTGCGACTTCGTGACGCCGGTGGCGGCCTCGACCAGGTCGATGTCGATGACGGTCTGTAGGTCGCGCCCGGGGCGGGGCCCGCCGCGCTGCCGGCGCCCGCCGCCGCCGCCGCCGAACAAGCCGCCGAACAGGTCGCCGAACAGGTCGCCGAGGTCGACGCCTTGCCCGCCCCCGCCGCCCTGCAGGCCGGCGTGGCCGTGGCGGTCGTAGACGGCGCGCTTCTGCGGGTCGCGCAGCACCTCGTAGGCCTCGGTCACTTCCTTGAAGCGGACCTCGGCCTCGGCGTCCCCGACGTTCCGGTCGGGGTGGTGCTGCATCGCCAGCTTCCGGTACGACTTGGTGATCTCCACCTCGGTCGCCGTCCGGGTGACGCTCAGCACCTCGTAGTAGTCGCGCTTCGCCATCGGATCAGAGTTGCCAGTGGACAGGGGCCGGTGGCCAGTCGAAACACCCTTGCATCATATGAGCAGTGGGCAGTGGGCGGTGAATCCGGTTGCCCGTCTTCACCGCCCACTGCCCACTGCCCCCTGCCCACGACTCACGCGACGGCGCCGGCGACCTTCGACTTCTTGTCGTCCTCGTCGATCTTGGTGATCATCACCTCGGTCGTCAGCATCAGCCCGGCGATGCTGGCGGCGTTCTGCAGGGCGTTCCGCGTCACCCGCAGGGGGTCCACGATCCCGGCCTTGAACATGTCCACGTAGTCGTCGTTGTTGGCGTCGTAGCCGTAGGTCGCGTTCTTCTGGTTCGCCACCTCGTCGGCCACCACGGCGCCGTCCTTGCCGCAGTTCTCGGCGATCGTGCGGACCGGCTTCTGCAAGGCGCGGGCCACGATCTCGGCGCCGTTCCGCTCGTCGCCCTTGAGCTTCTCGGCCAGCGCCTCGACGACCGGCACGCAGCGGAGCAGGGCGGTGCCGCCGCCGGCGACGATCCCCTCGGCGACCGCGGCGCGGGTCGCGTGCAGGGCGTCCTCGACGCGGCCCTTCGTCTGCTTCATCTCGGCCTCGGTCGCGGCCCCGACCTTGATGATCGCCACGCCGCCGACCAGCTTCGCCAGCCGCTCGGAGAACTTCTCCTTGTCGTACTCGCTCTCGGTCTGGTCCATCTGGGTGCGGATCGTCTGCACGCGGGCCTCGATGGCCTCCTTCCGCTTCTTCTCCAGCTTCTCGACGATGATCGTGCAGTTCTCCTTCTCCACGCTCACCCGGTCGGCCGTGCCGAGCATCTCGAGCGTGACGTTCTCCAGCTTGATGCCGCGGTCCTCGCTCACGAACGTGCCGCCGGTGAGGACGGCCATGTCCTCCATCATCGCCTTGCGGCGGTCGCCGAACCCGGGGGCCTTGACCGCGCACACCTCGACGAGCCCGCGGAGCTTGTTGACCACGAGCATCGCCAGCGCCTCGCTCTCCACGTCCTCGGCGACGATGAGCAGCGGCCGGCGGGCCTGCGCCACCTTCTCGAGCAGCGGCAGGAACTCGCGGACGTTGGAGAGCTTCTTCTCGTACAGCAGCACGAGGACGTTCTCCGGCTCCCACTTCAGGTCCGGGCTGTTGGCGGCGAAGTACGGCGAGATGTAGCCCTTGTCGAACTGCATCCCCTCGACGAAGTCGAGCACCGTGTCGGAGGTCTTGCCCTCTTCCACGGTAATGACGCCGTCCTTGCCGACCTTCTCGAAGGCGTCGGCCATGAGGGCGCCGATCTTCGGGTCGTTGTTGGCGGAGATGCTGGCGACGTGCTGCATCTCCTCCTTCTTGGTGAGCCGCTTGGTGAGCGTGCCTTCGAGGTACTCGACGGCCTTGCTGACGGCCTTGTCGATGCCGCGCTTCACGGCCATCGGGTTGCCGCCGATGGTCGTGTACCGCAGGCCTTCCTGGTAGATGGCCAGCGCCAGCACGGTGGCGGTGGTGGTGCCGTCGCCGGCGTTGTCGGAGGTCTTCTGGGCGACGGCGTTGACCAGCTTGGCGCCCATGTTCTCGAAGGCGTCCGGCAGGTCGATTTCCTTCGAGACGGTGACGCCGTCCTTGGTGACGGTGGGGCCGCCGAACGACTTGTCGATGATGACGTTCCGGCCGGTCGGCCCGAGCGTGACGCCGACCGCGCGGGCCAACTTCTCGGCGCCCTGGAGGAGCTTCTTGCGGGCGTCGTCGGTGTACAGCAGCTGCTTCGCCATTTGATTAGTTCCGAGTTTCGAGTTTGAAGTTTCGAGTTTGGAGGCGCCGAGTTCCGAGCCGGGTCGGCATCACCGCCCCGCGGTTCACCTCGCGGGGCGGGAACTCGAAACCCGAAACTCGGAACTCGAAACTACTTCACCAGCTTGGCGAGGATGTCGCTCTCGCGCAGGATCTTCAGCTCCTTGCTGCTGACCTCCACGTCCGAGCCGCTGTACTTGCCGTAGATCACAGTGTCGCCGACCTTCACGCCGACGGCCGTCCGCACGCCCTTGTCGGACAGCTTGCCGGGGCCGACGGCCACGACCTTGCCCTGCTGCGGCTTCTGCTTGGCGGTGTCCGGCAGCAGGATGCCGCCGGCGGTCTTCTCCTCGGCGTCGGTCGGCTCCACCACGACGCGGTCGTCGAGCGGGCGGAGGCTCAGGGGGGCGTCCTTCTTGGCCATCGGGGGCTCCACGTATCTGAGAGTGAGGGTGTGTGTGTTCGTGTGAGAAGCCCACCCGCAGCGGCGGGTGGGCCGAGTACCGCGTTACATCATGCCGCCCATGCCGCCCATGCCGCCCATCCCACCGCCCATGCCGTGGTCGTCGTGGTGGTGGTCGCCGCCGCCGGCCTTCTTCGGCTCGGGGATGTCGGCGATCATGGCCTCGGTCGTGAGTAGCAGGCCGGCCACGCTCGCGCCGTTCTGCAGGGCGCTCCGCGTCACCTTCACCGGGTCCACCACGCCCGCCTTGCGCAGGTCGGTGTACTCGTCGGTGTCGGCGTTGTAGCCGTGGTTCTTGTCCTTCGCCTTGAGAATCTTCGAGACGACGACGGTGCCGTCCTTGCCGGCGTTCTCGGCGATCATCCGGCACGGCATCTCCAGGGCGCGGTACAGCACCCGGGCGCCCTCCGCCTCGTCGCCTTCGAGCTTCAGCTTGTCCAGCCCCTTGCGGGCGTTCAGCAGCGCCACGCCGCCGCCGGGGACGATCCCCTCGGCGATGGCGGCCTTGGTCGCGGCCAGGGCGTCCTCGTACAGCGCCTTCCGCTCCTTCATGGCCGTCTCGGTCGCGCCGCCGACCTTGATGACGGCCACGCCGCCGGCCAGCTTGGCGAGCCGCTCCTGCAGCTTCTCGCGGTCGTACTCGCTGTCCGTCTTGTCGATCTCCTTGCGGATCAGCTCGGCCCGGCCGTCGATGGCCGCCTGCTTCCCCTTGCCCTCGGTGATGGTCGTGTTCTCGGCGTCGATGCGGACGCGCTTGCAGCGGCCGAGGTAGCTCACGACCGTGGGCACCTTCTCGCCCTTCGGCCCGTCGGAGACGGCGTCGAGCTGCACGCCCAGATCCTTGAAGATCGCCTTGCCGCCGGTCAGCACGGCGATGTCTTCGAGCATGGCCTTGCGGCGGTCGCCGTAGCCGGGCGCCTTGACGGCGCAGACCTGGAGGATGCCCTTCAGCTTGTTGAGCACGAGCGTGGCCAGCGCCTCGCCCTCGAAGTCCTCGGCGATGAGGACCATCGGCTCCTTCTGCTTGCTGGCCCACTCGAGCAGCGGGATCAGGCTCTTCACCGTGCTGACCTTCTCCTCGAAGATCAGGACGTAGGGGTTGTCGAACTCGCAGGTGACCGACTCGGGGTTGTTCACGAAGTGCGGCGACAGGTAGCCGCGGTCGAACTGCATCCCCTGGACGACGTTCACGACCGTGTCGGCGGCCTTGCCCTCTTCCACGGTGATGACGCCGTTAGTGGCACCGACCTTCTTCATGGCCTCGGACAACTTCGAGCCGATGTCGCGGTCGTTGTTGGCCGAGATGGTGGCGACTTCGGTGATGCTCTTGGAGTCCTTCGGGTCGATCTCCTCGGCGATCTTGTGGAGCTCCTCGACCACCTTGTCGACGCCCTTCTGGATGCCGCGGACCAGCGCCATCGGGTCGTGCCCGCCGGCAACGGCCTTGAGGCCTTCGCGGAAGATGAACTCGGCCAGCACGGTGGCGGTGGTGGTGCCGTCGCCGGCGATGTCGGAGGTCTTGCTGGCGGCCTCCTTGACGAGCTGGGCGCCCATGTTCTCGAACGGGTCGTTGAGCTCGATGTCTTCGGCGACGGTGACGCCGTCCTTGGTGACGTTGGGGGCGCCCCAGCCCTTGTCGAGGACAGCGTTGCGGCCGCGCGGCCCGAGGGTGGAGCGGACGGCGCGGGCGAGCTTGCTGGCCCCGGCGAGGAGCTTCTGCCGGGCGTCGTCGGCGTACTGGAGTTGCTTGGCTGCCATCGGTTCGATCCGCCCAGGGTGGTACGAAAGAGAATCGGTGACCTACCCCACAGCAAAGCGGGTGCCGCGGCGTATGTGGTGGCGCAAGGTGTTTTTTGGGAAGGGATTGCGACGGATGCTTGTAAGCCGCGGATGGCTGCTAGTGCCATTGTGGCAGCGGCCGACGCTGGGGGGAGGATCGGTTTTGGCAGGGGCCGCAGTGAGGCAGGATTCGGGTTGTTGCACCGCGAACCCGTCGCAGCGTTGACGTGTCGGGGGGTGGGACGCCGCCATCCAACCGGAGTTCGGAATGATTCGCCCGACAACGTCCGACGACACCGCCGCCATCCTCACCTTGGCTGTGGCGTCCGGCCTATTCCCTCCCGAAGCGACCGACGATGTCGCCGCCGTCTTGCGTGGGAGTCTGGCCGGTGAGAATGGTCCCGACCACGTGTGGCTGACCGACGACGACATCGGGCCGGTGGGTGTGGCGTACTACGCCCCGGAGCGGATGACGGACGGGACGTGGAACTTGTACATGCTCGCCGTCCACCCGGACCGCCAACGGCAGGGGCGGGGCGCGGCTCTGGTGCGCCACGTCGAGCGGGAGTTGTCGACCCGCGGTGCCCGGGTGCTCCTGATCGAGACATCGGGACTGGCGGCCTTCGAGCGGACGCGGGCGTTCTACCGGGCGCTCGGGTACGATGAGGAAGCCCGCATCCGCGAGTTCTATAAGGCTGGCGACGACAAGGTCGTGTTCCGCAAGGCGCTGGCGTAGAACTCAGGAGTTGCACGCGATGATCGTATCGGACCGCCTGACGCTGGTGCCAGCCACGGTCGCGCTGGCCCGTGCGGAGCTCGCCGACCGCGGCGAGTTCGCCCGCCAACTCGACGCCGTGGTGCCCGACAACTGGCCCCCGGAATCCGCCGCCGACGCACTGCCGCTTTTCCTGAGCTGGCTCGAAGCCGCACCCGACCGCGTCGGCTGGTTCGGCTGGTACGCCCTGGCCCGCGACGCCGGTCCGCCAGTGCTGGTCGGCGGGGGCGGGTTCCTCGGGCCGCCGCAAGACGGAGCGGTTCAGATCGGCTACTCGCTGCTGCCCGAGTTCCAGCGGCGCGGGTATGCGACGGAAATGGTGAACGGCCTGGTTCGCTGGGCGTTCGGCCAGCCGGGGGTGGAGGTGATCGCGGCCGAAACGGAGTGGGCCAACCCCGCGTCAGTGCGGGTGCTGGAAAAGGTGGGGTTCACGCCCGCAGGGTCGGCGGCAGAGCCGGGCGGAGCGCGGTTTGAGTTGCGTCGCAAAACGAAACCGGGGGCTTGCGCCCCCGGCTAACGACACGGCAACTGCACGCCCGGATTACGCCGGCGCCTGGCGCTCCGCCAGTACGGCTAGCTCGGTCAGCTTCGCCGCCGTCACGCCGATCCGCTCGAAGCACTCGGCCACGATGCTGTTCGGCGTCGTGAACAGCGTGATGAGCAGGTCCATCGGGGTCACGCGGTCGCGGCCCGAGTCGGCGGCCCGGCCGTGGGCGTCGCGGAGTAGCCGGATCACGTTGTCGGACAGGAACTCGCGGTTCAGCAGGAGCGGCGGAACCGGCTCCGCGTTCTCTTGGTTGAACAGGTCGCGGAACTGGTCAAGTAGGCCCGGGAGGTCGGCGCCGAGGCGGCCGGCCCAACTCGACACGCCCGAATCCGGCGCCGCGAGCAGGCCCATGAACAGGTGCGGGGTGCGGACGCTGTCCCAGTTGGTGGCCCGGGTGTGGGCTAGCGACTCCCGGAGGACGGTGGCCGTGGCCTCGTCCAGGATGTCGGGGCTGAGGCGGCCGCTGGGCAGGAAGATGTCGTCCACAGTTCGACCGTTTCCGTTCCGAGCGGGTGACGGGGTAACCGTCGTGCCGGCGGGTTCGCCGGGCGTCGTCCGGTTGGGTGGATTATGTCGCGCTCGCACCCGACCCGCAAGGCGGCTCCGTAACCATCAGACCAGTTTTTTCCTTGCCGCAATTCCGCCCGGCACTGAGGATGAGCGGCCGGCCGATGTTTTCAGGTCGGCCCTGATTCGGAGGCACACCATGACGGGGCGGAGCGTCCGCGCGGCGGGGTGGGTTCTGCTCGGCGCCGCCGTCGCTGTCGGTCAGCCGGCGAAGGACGACAGCCGGGCCGCAACTCTCACCGACGCGACCGGCAAGGAGCAGGCGCTGACGGGCGTGCGGTTCACCGGCGGCGTGCGGCGGCTCGGCTGGCTCGGCGGCCCGAAGGACGCCCCGGCGGCTCTGGAGCTGCGCGAGCCGGATTCGACCACGTTCCAGAAGGGCGTAACGACGCTGATCCCACTCGGGGCCGTGGAGGCTGTCCGGTACGACTACGCGAAGGTGGCTGTCGCCGTGGCGGTGAAGGGGCTGCCGGCGCCGCTGGCGGGGTCGCTGCAGTTCAAGGGGATCAACACGTGCGCGCTCGACAGCGCGGCCGGGAAGTTCGCCGGCGGCGGGAAGGACGGCTTTCGGTCGCTCGTGTTCGCCGGGGCGGTGCCGCTGCCGGTGCGGCCGGCGGGCGCGGCGTGGGCGGTGACGGTGGAGCAGCCGAAGGCGATGAACCCGACGCACGCGGTGCGGAACCTGAAGGCGCTTTACGCGGCAGGCGCGGCCGAGTGGCTGGCCGACGACCTGCCGCTGCGGAAGGGTTCGCCGCTGAAGCTGGACGCGGCAGCGTTCAAGAAGTTGGAGCTCGTCGCGGTGGACGCGAACACGCAAACCGCGGCCGCAGAGCTGACCCCCGCCGACGGCCCGCAGCGGCTGATCGCATTCCCGCTGACTCGGGAGCGCGACGGCAAGACGGGCCTGTTGCTCGGACTGCTCGGCGAGGTGGACGCGGGGTGGAAGCTGTTCCCACTCCACACCGTGCGGACGGTCAGCCCGGCGCCGTGAGTTTCGGCTGGCGGTGGCGACCAGTCGGACGCACGTCTGGGGGTGGTGTGGCGGCCTGGGCCACGAGGTGGTATCGTCCACACCCCGGACCGGAGCTGCTCGCGTGCCGTCACCACTCGTTTCCCCAAGCCGCGCGGGTCTGATCCGCTGGGCGCACGAACTCCTCCCCCTCGTCGGTGTGCCCGCGGCCGTCGTCGCCGCTGTGGTCTACGGGTTGCCGCTGCACGTCGCCGTCGCGGCGTTCCTGATGGCGCTGGCGTCCGGGCTCGGCGTCACCGTCGGGTTCCACCGGCTGTTCACGCACTGCGCGTTCGCCACGCCGCGGCCAGTCGAGTGGGCGCTGATGGTGCTCGGGTGCATGGCGGGGCAGGCCTCGCCGTTCTGGTGGATCGCCACCCACCGCGACCACCACCGCCACAGCGACCGCCCCGGCGACCCGCACTCGCCGCACCTCGACGGCGGCGGCTGGCGCGGCTTCTGGCACGCCCACATGGGCTGGCTCACGCAGGACTATCGCTACGACCCGCGCACCGTCCCCGACCTGACGCGCCGCCGCGACCTGGCATTCATCGACCGCCACTGGTTCGAATGGTACCTGCTCGGTCTCGCGCTGCCGGCCGCGGTCGCGTACCTGATCGGCGGCACGCCCACGGACGCGCTGTTGGGCTTCCTGTGGGGCGGGCTGGTGCGGCACTTCGTGACGCAGCAGGCGACGTTCGCGGTGAACTCCGTCGCCCACGTGTGGGGCTCGCGGCCGTACCCGACCACCGATTCCAGCCGCAACAACTGGCTCGTCGGGGTGCTGGCGATGGGCGAAGGGTGGCACAACAACCACCACGCCTTCCCGACCTCGGCGCGGCACGGCTTCCGCTGGTGGCAGGCCGACGTGAGTTGGTACACGATCTGGGCGCTGGAGCGCGTCGGCCTGGCGTGGCGGGTGCGGCGCCCCAAAGCCGCCCATCCGTCGCAACGGGTCGGCTTTCAGCCATCAGAACTGCCGCAGGAAGCGCAGGTCGTTCTGCCAGAATAGCCGGATGTCGTCGATCGCGTGCTGGAGCATCAGCATCCGCTGCGGCCCCATGCCGAACGCGAATCCCGTCACCTTGTCCGGGTCGTACCCGCCGGCGCGCAGCACGTTCGGATGCACCATGCCGGCGCCCATGATCTCGAGCCAGCCGGTGCCCTTCGTGAGGCGGTCGCGGTTCGGGTCGTCCTTCGGCCAGTCGATGTCCACCTCGATGCTCGGTTCGGTGAACGGGAAGTAACTGCTGCGGATGCGCACCTGCCGCTCCGGGCCGAACATCCGCCGCGCGAACGCCGTGATTGTCCCCTTCAGGTCGGCCATCGTCACGCCGTCGCCGATAACGAGCCCCTCGACCTGGTGGAACTGGATCTCACTGCGGGTGCTGATGGCTTCGTTGCGGTAGCACATCCCCGGCAGGATCACCCGCACGGGCTTCCCCGCGGCGGCGCGCATGACGTGGATTTGACCCGGGCTGGTGTGCGTCCGCAGGACCACGCCGGGCCGGTCGGTGAAGAACGTATCCCACATGTCGCGGGCGGGGTGGTGCGCCGGCATGTTCAGGCACTCGAAGTTCAGCTCGTCCGTCTCGACCTCGCGGGTGCGGACGACCTCGAACCCCATGTCGGCGAACACGCGCGTGACCTGCCGCAGAATCTGCGTCGCCGGGTGGAGCCGGCCGCGCAGCCGGGTGCGGCCGGGGAGCGTCACGTCGAGCGGGTTGGTGGTGAGCGCCGCTTCGAGGGCCGCCGCTTTCTCCTTCGCCAGTGCCGCGTCATAAGTGGTTTGCAAGGCCACCTTGACGCGGTTGGCCTCCTGCCCGTAAGCCGCTTTTAGCTCCTTCGCAACGCGACCGATCCCGGCTAGTGCCGCCTTCATCAGTCCCTTGTCGCCGAAGTATTTAGTGTACCAGGCGCGGAGGGCGGGCTCGTCGGCGCACGCGGCCAGCTCGGCGAGCGCGGCGGCTTCCAGGGTCTTCAACTCGTCCATGGTCGTCACTCGTCCTTCGTCCGCCGTCGTTCGGGGAGAAGGACAGAATACGACGTGAGGCCGCGGCGTGAATCACCCGTACGCCGGCGGCGGGCCGGGCTCGGGGGCCGGCGGCGACGGCGGCTGCACCGGGTGCGGGATGGCCGGGCTGCCGGGGTCGCGCGGCGGCACCGATTCTGGCGGCAGTGTCGGCGGGTCGATCGTCGGTTGTCCGGGTCCGGGCGTCCCCGGCGGGTGGAACGGGTTCATGTCGTCCTCCGAATACGGGTCGGAACGGACCGGGTTTTGCAATCCGTGTGCCGTCCCCTGTCAGGAGGAGTGCCCGTGCTGGACATCACGACCGAACCGACGCGCGACGAGCTGAATGACCACACCGTGCCCGGCCTGCCGCGGCTGGTGTGCGAGACGCACGCCCACCTCGGCCCGGAGGCAACACCGCAGCAGGTTTGCGACGCCATCCGGGCGCAGGGCGTGGAGACGACCGTCGAGGACGTGAGGGCGTGTTGGCCGGAAGGCGGCAAGCTGGGCGGGTGACGCCCTCCGAGCTATGCATCCGCGCCGTGTACACTACCCGGGCACCCGCGGAGCCGTCGCCATGCCCGATCCGAAGCCGCTCGCCGGTTACACGTCGTACAAGAATCTCCCACCGCTCGCCGGCCTCTGCTCGGTAGAGGAGGCGGCGAAGCCGGGCCTCTCCGTCGAGGAGTGCGTCCGCCGGCTGAAGCGGTTCCACTACGCCTTCCGCCGGCTGCACCACCTCCTGACCGCCCGCATCACCGCCGAGCCGATCTACGAGCTGAAGACGGCGTTCGCGCACCACGCCCACCTGTGCGCCGAGCACGCCACCGCCTTGCGGACGCGCATCGGCGAGATGCGCGAGCCGCCGCTGGGCCTGGAGGACGTGCCGCACCCGGCCCTGGAGGCGTTCTTCGATGAGATTCTGTGCGCGCCGACGACGGAGGAACTGCTGAACGGCGTGCACCACGTCGCCATCCCCGCGCTCGGCTCGGCGACGTGGCAGTACATGGAGGACACCAACCCCCTGGCCGACGCACCGAGCCGGCGCGTGCTCAAGTTCGCACGCCTTGAGCTGGAGGAGATGGGCGACTTCGGCATGTTCGCCACCGGCCTGCCGCACACGGACCGGACGCCGGAACTCACCGAGTTGCTGCGCCAACTTCTCGCTGTAGCGGGCGGGCTGGATGGAACCGCGGAAAGCCCATCCGTTGCAACGGGTGGGCTTCCGCGTCGCTACTCCAAGACTCCCTACCAGTACGACCCCGTGCCGAAGCGCGACGAGCGGTTCACCGACCCGTGGAATCAGGGGGTGAACGCGGAGGCGTTCCTGTACGACGAGGCGAAGCCGGCGCGGGCCAAGGCGCTGATGATGCTCTACAAGCGGCTCCGCGAGATCGACGTGCCCGAGATGATGGCAAGCATCATCACCCAGACGCCCGGCAAGCCGTGGGGCTACTACCGCGACATGAGCCGCCAGCTGTGGGACGAGGCCCGGCACGCCATGATGGGCGAGGTCGGGTTTACGGCCCTCGGCGTGGACTGGACGCAGGCCCGCATCACGTTCAACTGGTCGTACCGGCTGAACACCGAGTGCAGCCCGATGGAGAGGCACGGCGTCCTGTACTTCATCGAGCAGGGACTCATGCCGCGGACCGGCAAGCGCTACGAGTTCGAGGTGGCCCGCGACAGCGGCCTGCCGCTGATGGCGACCATCCAGGACTTCGACTGGGCCGACGAGGTGTTGCACTCGCAGATCGGCCGGCAGTGGTACGTCCCCGAGTTCGGCAGCCTGAAGGAGGCGCTCGACTACGGTGACAAGGCGTGGAGCCACGTCCTGAGCAACTGGACGACGGTGAAGGAGCAGGGGCTGACCGAGCACGCCAACTGGTGGCCGACGATTTACTCGCAGGCGTGCGCGGCCGAAGGGGTGGCGCCCGACCCGGAGGTGCTGGCGTTCGCCACGACCTACGAGGGAACGCGGGCGGATTTGCAGCGGGTGGCGGGGGAATAGTTCCGCCGCTTGCGGCGTAGCGGGGCACGCCCCGCTACGCCGCAAGCGGCGGACCCGCTCACTCCTCCCCGTTCTTCGCCTCCGCGAAGTCGAGGTAAATCCGTGCGTTGGCGTTCTTCCCCAGCTCCTTGAGCGCGGTCAGCTCCTCCAGCCGCAGCAGCGCCGGGTGCGTGGTGAACGCGGCCGCCGCCTTGCTCCGCTCCTCCAGCGCGGCCCGCTCCGCCTCCACGCGCGTCCGCGTCGCCGCGGCGTCGGCCTCGGCCCGCGTCCGCACCGCCTCGGCGTCCGCCGTCGCCTGGATGCGGCCGGCGTCGGCCTTCGTCTGCGCGTCGATCCGCTGTACCTCGGCGCGGGTGCGGGCCTCGACCAGTTGCGCCTCGCTGGTCCGCTCGGCGGCGAGCACCTTGTTCATGATGTCCTGGAGGTTCCCCGGGAACACCAGGTCCTTCACGTCGGCCCGGCCGATCGCCACGCCGTAGCCCGCCGCGGCGCCCTGCACCTCGCGGAGGATGTCGTCGCTGAGCCGGGTGCGGTTCGTGAGGATGTCCTCGAGCGTCATCGCGGCCAGGCTGCGGCGGGCGGCCAGCTGCACGTCGGTGTACAGCCGGTCCTCGTAGCTCGCCACGGCCTGGACCGCCGCCTTCGGGTCCACGACCGCGAACTGCACCAGGATGCTGACGCGGATGGCGACCTTGTCGGCGGTCAGGATTTCCTGCCCCTTGATGGTGAGGTCGCGGTTGCGGAGGTCCACGACGGTCACGTCCACCTTCGGCGTGCGGCGGAACAGCCGCCGCCGCGGCAGCTCGTGCCGGCCCGGGGGAAGCACCTCGGCGAGAACGCCGTCGACGTACTTCAGCCCGCGGTGGGTGTCGCGGATGATGATGTCCTTCGTTGCGGTCATGGTCGTGCCCTCCTCGGGGCCGTGGTGTTGTGTTGGGGGGCGGCCGCGAAGGCTGACCGATTCGAAGGATCGGCGGCTTCGATTTGTGAAATCGACCCGGGTGCCGTTCAACGTCCCGGAGTACACATTGGCCGCGGTTCTTCAGACCGCCTGCGACCGCCCTGGCGGACAGGAGCCGGGAATACGCCGCCGGGTTCGCGCGTCGTAGTGGTGGTGTCCCGTCGCGCCGCCGGAGAACGTCATGGCCCGGGTCGTCGCCTTACTGGCAGTTCTTTCGTGGACCGCGGCCGCCCGTGCGGACGCCGGGTTCTACCCACTGCCGCTGCGGTACGTGCCGGTTCGCCTCACGGTCACCGTCGAATCCGAGCCGCCCGGTGTGCTGACGTTCCTCCACGACGAGCGGCACGGCGTCCGCAGGGCGAACGCGGGTGAAGCGCTGGAAGTGGTGTACCCCACTGGCGAGCGGTTCAACCGGTTCAGCGTCTACGCGGTTCGCGCCGCCGACCTGGCCCGTGTCCCCGGTGGGGTTCCCGACAAAGCCTGGTTGGAGGTGAAGGAGAACACGATCGGCCAGGCGACCCAGCACAACTACAACAGCGGCCGGCTCGACTCGTTCGACCGTCGGACGGAAGTCACGCTGAGTTATCGCGCCGACGTCGCGGCGGACGGCGTGAGGCTACTGCTGGTGTCGTCAAACGCCCCGCCGGTGTCTTCGACAACCATGTGTTGCGCGCTGGGAGTGCTGGCACCCGTGGGGGTCGCCGGCCTTGGGCTGTGGGCGTGGCGCCGGTCGCGACGGCGAGTGCCGCCTGCGGCGTAACGACGCCCAGATCATCCGCCCAGAGCCGCCCAGTCGATGTGGTCCTTGTCGAGGCTCGTCAGCTCGGCCGGCAGCGCCTCCAGGTACTTCGGCGCCGCCCCGGTGTTGAACACCACCACCGACTCGTCGCGGCCGACCGTTCCGTCCTTCACCAGCCGCTCGAGTACGTCGAAGCAGACCGCCGTCTCCGGGCAGATACCGATCCCCTCGGCCGTGCTCGCCCGCCGCATCCACGGGCCGATGGCGTCCTCGCGGCCGGTCGCCGCCAGGCCGCCGCTGGCGCGGATGGCGTCGAGGATCATGAAGTCGCCGACCGCGACCGGCACCCGCAGCCCGCTCGCCACCGTCTTCGCGTTCGGGAACAGGTCGGCAAAGCGCTCGCCCTTGTCGAACGCGGTGACGATCGGGGCGCACCCCTCGGCCTGCACCGACACGAACCGCGGCAGCTTCGTGTCCTTCGCAATCCAGCCCAGCTCCAGAAGCTCCTGGAACGCCTTCCACATGCCGACGAGCCCGGTGCCGCCGCCGGTGGGGTAGAAGATCACGTCCGGGAGCGTCCAGCCGAGCTGCTCGGCCAGCTCCAGGCCCATCGTCTTCTTCCCCTCGATGCGGTACGGCTCCTTCAGCGTGGACAGGTCGAACCAGCCCATCCGCTCGGCGCCGTCCTTGACGATCTTGCCGCAGTCGTTGATGAGGCCGTTGACGCGGTACGCCTTCGCCCCGTACAGGTGGGCCTCGAACTGGTTCACGACCGGCGTGTCGGCGGGCATGAAGATGTAGCACTCCATCCCGGCGCGGGCGGCGTACGCAGCCGCGGCGCCGCCGGCGTTCCCGGCCGTCGGCAGCGCGACGCGCGTCACCCCGAGCCACTTCGCCATGCTCACGCACGCCGTCTGCCCGCGGCTCTTGAAGCTACCGGTGGGGAGCTGGCTCTCGTCCTTGACCAGCAGCCGGGACAGGCCGAGTTCCTTGCCGAGCCGCGGGCACGGCAGCAGCGGCGTCATCCCCTCGCCGAGCGTGACCGGCTCCACGTCGAGCGGGAGCGGCAGGAGTTCGCGGTAGCGCCACAGCGACGGCGGCCGCCTCGCGATGTCCGCGGGCGTGACCGCGTCGCGGATGCGGTCGAGGTGGTAGCGGACCCAGATGGGCCGGCCGTTGTGCAGGTTGGCGAGCTGGCCGAACGGCAGGACGGTGCCGTCGATGGCGCCTTCGAGGTGGCTGACGTAGTGCATTGCGTCAGGCTACGCCCGGCCGGTCGGCTCGTCACCGCTTGCCGACGGCGGTCACATCCCAGCGGGGGCGGGGGTGCTTCCCAGGTTTGTTTCGAACTTTTTTCATGAATCACTGTTTGGTAGTTCGCCGAAAACTTGGGGGGCGAGCGCGGACAACTTGCCCCACGCCCGGGCCGTTCCGCGCTAGTTTGCCCACCGTCCGCCCAGGTACGGGGGTGGTGCGAGTCCCGAATGCCGCAGGTGGTACATGGCTCTGGAACTGCTGATCGTTGGTGCGGGGCGGGACGGAACGGTTTCGCTCAGCCGGGTGGTCGTGGACTTGTACCGGGAGAACGGCATCGACGGCGCGGTGGCGCACGAGTACGAGGCCGCGCAGTTCTACAACTCGTTCTGCCTGTTCCGGGAGACGAATGACCCGGCCCATCTGGACCGCCTGGAGCGTCTGGTCCGCGAGTGCCCGTACCGGGCGGTCGTCGGCAACGGGTACGCGTCGGTTCTCCCGATGTTCGCCCGGCACTGGCCGGGCCTGAAGGTGGTCCACTTGCGGCGGAAGGACGAGGCGGCGTTCGTCCGCTCCTTCGTCGCCATGCAGCGGATGTTCCCGCAGAACAACGTCTACTACGGGGCCGCCGGCGGTGAGATCCGACGCGTCGCCGCGTTCCACCTCGGGGAGATGACGCGGGCGGAGTGGGACGCCCTACCTCTGGAGGCGAAGTTCTCCTGGTACTATCACTACACCCACCGGGAAATCGCCCGCCACGCGCCGCTGTTCCGGCACCACATGGGGATGTTCACCGAGGATATTTCGTCGGAGGCGGCCCTCGCCCGGCTGGCCCGGTTCGCCTGCGGCGAGGAGGCGAGGGCGGTCGGCGGCCACCGGCTGAACGCGTTCGAATACCTCAAGCTCGACCAGTTCCCGCCGGAGGCGGCCGGGTACGTCCACTGGTTGCTGGGGCGAGTGGACGCGGGCCAGATCGTGCCGGACGCCGCGTACCCCGCGCTGTATTTCACGAACGCCTTCATCACCTGGGTCGGCTACCACGCCACCGGCCAGGCCGACGCCATGGCCCCCGCCCTGCGGATGGACGACACGCGCCTCCGAGACACCCTCGACCGGTTCGTCGCGGCGATGCAGGACCACGTCCGGGTCGCGCAGGCGGTGCGGCACTCCCTCGCGCCTGCTCGGGCGGCGTGAGAAGCCGCACGGGGCGAGCCGCTCACGCCGCCCGGCGGGACGTGGTCGAGAGTGCGGCGTCGATCGCCTCCAGCGTCCGGGCCGTCGCGCCCTGCTGGCGGCGGACCTGCTCGCGGGCCGCGCCTCCCGTCCGCTCGCGCCGCGCGTCGTCGGCCAGCAGTGCCGCCAGCGCCGGCTCCAGCCCGGCGGCGTCGGCGATCATCGTCGCCGCGCCCACTTCCACCAGCCGGCGGGCGGCGTCCTTGAAGTTCCACACGTGCGGGCCGAACACGCACGCCACCCCGTACCCGGCCGGCTCGATCATGCTCTGCCCGCCGCGGCGGCCGTCCAGCGTGCCGCCGACGTAGCCCACGTCGGCCAGCCCCCACGCGGCGCCGAGTTCACCCACCGTGTCCAGCAGCACCACGGCCGGCAGCGCCGCGAGCGGCGCCTGCACCTGGCTGCGGCGCACGAACGGCAGGCCGCTCGCCTCCACCAGCCGGGCCACCTCCTCGAAGCGGTCCGGGTGCCGCGGCACCAGTAGCAGCCGCGCCCGCGGGAAGCGCGCCCGCAGCGCCGCGAACGCGGTGAGGATAAGTTCCTCCTCCGGCGCGTGTGTGCTTCCCGCGAGCAGAACCAACTCGGCCCCGGGCGTGATCCCGAGCAGCCGCGCCAGGGCGCGGGTCGCCGGCGTGTCGCGGTCCTTTAACGCACCGTCGTACTTGATCGAACCCGTGACGGTCAGTTTGTCCGCCGGCACGCCGAGGGCGCGGAGGCGGTCGGCGTACTCGGCCTCCTGCACGGCGAACCGTGTGACGTGCGCCAACAACCGCCGCCGCGCCAGGCCGGCGACGCGGGCCAGCCGGCGGGCGCTGCGCGGGCTCAGCCGGGCGTTCGCCACCACCACCGGGACGCCGCGGCGGGCCGCTTCCGCGAGCGCGTTCGGCCACAGCTCGCTCTCGGCGAGCACCAGCACAGACGGGTTCACGGCGTCGAACGCGGCCGCGGCCGCCCACGTGAAATCGAGCGGCCACGGGATCACCGGCACGTCGGCGAAGCGGCGGCGTGCCTCGGCCAATCCCGTGTCGGTGGTGGACGACACGACGGCCAGCCAGTCCGGGTGACGGGCGCGGAACGCCGGCACGAGCGTGCCGAGGAGGTTGACCTCGCCGACGCTGACGGCGTGGAACCACGCCACCGGCCGGCGGCCGAGGTTGGGCACCGCGGCGGGGCCGGTCAGCTTGGCGAGCAGGTCGCGGCGGTAGCGGCCGGTGCGCACGCACCGCCACACCAGCCACGGCGACAGCACCGCCAGCGCCGCCAGGTACAGCACGTTCAGGAGCATCGGCCGCAACCCTAACCCGGGCCGTCGGTCGCGGTCCAGAGCGGTTCCGCGGCGTCGCTCAAAAGTCGGGCCGAAGGCATTGTGTGTACGGTTCCCCCCCGGGGGGTCGCGGCACGCATTGAGTCAATGCCACAAAAGAGCGTCCCGGTGATTCGCCGCTATTCGTCGTCCTCGTCGGCCAGGTCGATGACCTCGTCGCCGACGGCGGCGGGGCCGGGCGGCGTGCCCGGCATCAGGCCGGTAGCCAAATCCTCCAGCACCGGCTTTGTCAGCGGTGGGAATAGGACGTAGCGGGCACCCAGGTCCATCAGCACGGCCGTCCACGCCGCCCGGTCCGGCTCCGACAGCTTCTCGTCGCTCACCGCCACGACCGCCGCGTCCGGTGCCGCCCGGTGCAACTCGGCCACGAGCGCCACCACGGCCGGGTCGGCGGGCGAGAAGGTCAGGAAGGCCACGGTCGGCCGGCGGTCCCGGGCCAATTCGCGTGCGGCGTTCAACGACTTGGCTTGGCGCACGAGCCAGCCGTTCTCGGCGGCCGCGTCGGCCAGGTGGCGGGCGACCTCGGGGTCGAGCGTGACGAGTTGCGGGCGACGCATTCGCTCAATGACGAATGACGAATGACGAATGACGGATGACGACAGGCGGTATCGTCATCCGTCATTCGTCATTCGTCATTCGTCATTCTCCACGGGTGGCCTCACGGGCGGGTGTTGCGACGTGCCCGACAGGTCGCCGTAGGCGCCCTTCATCGGGATGCGGCAGGTGAACTTGCTCCCCTTGTCGGGGACGCTCTGCACCACGATGTCGCCGCCGTGCTCGCGGAGGATCTTCCGGCTCACCGGCAGCCCCAGCCCGGTGCCGCGGCTCCCCTTCGTGCTCACGAACGGCTTGAAGATCGCGTCCGCCTGGTCCGCCGGGATGCCGGGGCCGTTGTCCATCACGATCACTTTGGCCCACGCCCCGTCCGCGTCCAGCAGCGCCTGCACGCTCACCTTGCCGTTCTCCCGGCCCTCCAGCGCGTCGATCGCGTTGCCGACGAGGTTCAGGACCGCCCGGTGGAGGCCGTCCGGGTCGCACGGCACGCCCGCCACGTTCGCCCCCGGCCGCCAGTCCAGCACCACGCCGCGCTCGGCGGCCCGGCCGCGGACCAACTCCAGCACGTCCTCGCACAGCTTGTTCAGGTCCGTCGGCTCGATCGCCGGCTCGCGCTCCTTCGAGTAGCTGAGCATGTCGAGCATCAGCGCGTCGATGCGCCCCTGATTCTTCTCGACGAGCCGCCAGCCCTTCGTCAGCAGTTCCGTGTCGCCGTCGCCGAGCGCGGCGCGGACCATGTCGGACCCGAAGCGGACGCCCTGCATGATGTTCTTGATGTGGTGGCTCAGCGCCGCGATGGTCTGCCCCACGGCGGCGAGCCGCTCGGCGCCGACGAGCGCCTGGTGGTAGCGACTCTCTTCGACCGCGATGGCCGCCTGGTGGGCCACGGCGCTGGCGAGGTGGAGGTGGTCCTCGGTGAACGTGCCGGTGCCGGTGCCGCCGGCGACGACGTTCTTGAGGCTCGACTGCGTGTCCAGGAACATGACGCCGAGCGTCTCGCGGCGGCCCTTCAGCGGCACGCAGATGACCTCGCGGAGGTGGTGCTTGTGGATGCTCGCGCCGCCGCGGAACCGGGCGTCGGTCGCGGCGTCGGTGACGAGGATGCCCTGGTGCTCCTTCAGGACGTAATCGACGATGGTGCGGCTGACGCCGAGGTCTTCCTGGCGGCTGAGGCCGTCCTTGTAGCGGGCCGCCTTCGGCACCAGCTGCCCGGCCTCGTCGCGGAGCATGAAGCAGCCGTGGTCGGCGTCGGCCGTGCGGAGGGCCAGTTCCATCACCCGCACCAGCAGTTCGTCCACGTCGAGGATGTGGCTGACGGCCTCGGCCGTCTCGTACAGCGCGGCGAGCCCGGCGAGGCGGGCCTTGATCCAGTCCGACCCGGCGGCCGACGGGCGGGAGAGAATCTGGCTGCCGGCGTCGGCCCCGACGCTCCGGACGATGGCCGAGAGCACGTCCGAGCCGGCGTCGCGGTTCAGCAGGCGGACGCGCTCGGTGAGTTCGTCGCGGACCGGGGCGTCGGCAACGCCGGTGGTGTACAGGAGTTGCGTCTGCCCGACGGCGATGCGGTCGCCGGTCCGGAGCGGGGCGGCCTTCACCGGCTGGCCGTTGAGGAGGGTGCCGTTGCCGCTGCCGAGGTCGAACAGCTGGTACCCGCCGTCCGGCAGCGACTTCAGCTCGAAGTGCTTGCGGGACACCTGGGTGTCGTGCAGGGAGACGGGGTTGGTCGAGTGCCGGCCGACGACCACGGCGGGGCCGGCCAGGTCGAACTGCTTCCCCTCGTCCACCCCGCGGAGGACGATCAGCCGGGGCACGGCGGGCTCCAGGGTCGGGCGACCCCGCTACGGTAACCGGCGACGGGGGTCGGGGCAACGGGGCAGTCGTTGGGAGTCTGCGGGAGTCTCCGGGAGTGGAGGAGTTCAACCCGGCTTACTCCCCAACTCCCGCAGACTCCCAACGACCCCTCCACTCCCGGAGATTCGCTTCCCGTTGACCGCCCGCCCCCCACCCCGGTACACTCGGGAAAACGTATCCGGGGGCGGGGCATGAGTTTCGGCGAGGCCGACGACGGCGGGGCGGTGCTGGACGACCTCACGGCGCGCGGCCGCGACTGGCCGAGCGTGCGGCAGTACAACGTGTTCCTCGCCAACCGCATGGGGGCGCTGCTCGACCTGGTCCGCCGGTTCGAGCTGACCGACGTGAAGATCGTGGCCATGACGATCGTGGAGACGGCCGACTGCGCCATCATCCGCCTCGTGCCGAGCAGCTCGGAGCGGGCCTACGAGATCCTGACGGCCGCGAAGCTGCCCTTCACCGAGAGCGACCTGCTGGTGGTGAAGCTGCCGGACAACGACCAGCCGCTGCTGACGATCTGCAAGGCGCTGCTCGGGGCCGAGATCAACATCCACTACGCGTACCCGCTGCTGATCGGCGTCGGCCCGATGGGGAACACCGCCCTGGCGATGCACGTCGAGGACCACGAGGCGGCGATGAACACGCTGTCGAACCAGGGGTTCACGATCTACACCGAGAACGACCTGGAGGGGTGAGCGACGCGACCCATGAATTCCGCCTCCGACCCGCCGTTCGACTCGATCCCCGTGGTGACGTTGCGGCCCGCCGCCGGTGACGGCCGGCTCCGGGCCGCGATTGTCGTTCTCCTCGCCCTCGTCGGGGTCGGCACGGCTGTGGGCTACGCAGTCCGGCCCAGTCGAGAGGTTCCTGCGGACACGCCGCGGGTGGTGGTCGATGTAATCGGGATGCACTGCCCGCTGCAGTGCGGCCCGCGGGCCGCCGGGGCGGTGGAGTCGTTGCCGTGGGCGATCCCGGGGTCGGTCACCGCGAACATCCGCACCGGGGTCGTCACCTTCGCCGTTACCGACCCCGCGGCAGCCGACGAGGGGGAGGTGAGACGGGTCATCGAGGGTGTGGGGTATCGCGTCCGGTCGGTACACCTGCCCGCGAGGCCCGCCGAGTAGCCGTTATCGGAACGCCTCCCACTCCTTGCCGAGCACGGCGGCGGCGACCTTCAGCGTCAGGATCTCGTCGGTCCCCTCGTAGATGCGGCAGACGCGCACGTCGGTCAGGTGCCGGCCGGGGCGGTAGAGGGTGCTCCAGCCCTTGCCGCCGAACACCTGCACCGCCCGGTCGGCCGCGTCCCACGCCGCGTTCGACGCGAACCACTTCGCCTCCGCCGCCAGCAGGTCGCCGCCGGCCGTGCCCTTCGCCACCACCGCGCGTTCGACCAGCGCCTCCGTCGCCGCCCGCGCCAGCTCGATCCGCGCGACGTGCTCCTGCACCAGCTGGTGCCGCGCGATCTCCTTGCCGTGCTGCACGCGGGCCTTGGCGTACTCGATCACCTCGGCCAGGCAGTCCTCGATGACGCCGAGGCAACCCGCGGCGACGCTCAGTCGGCCGCTCACCAGCGAGCCCATCGCCACCCGGAAGCCGTCGCCCTCGTTGCCCAGCAGGTTCTCGCGCGGCACGGCGACGTTCTCCAGCGCGAACATCGCCGTGTTCGCCGTCGGCATCCCCATCTTGGCGTTCGCCGCGAACGACTCGGCGGTGAAGCCGGCGGCCTTCGTGTCCACGACGAACGCGCTGATGCGGCCGCCCGACACGCCGGCGGGGTACGCGAACACGACCACGGCGTCGGCGATGCCGCCGTTCGAGATCAGGTACTTCACGCCGTTGAGGACGTAGCCGTCGGCGGTGGGGGCGTAGGTGGTGGTCATTTCGCGCGGGTTGCTGCCGGCGTCCGGCTCGGTGAGGCCGAACGCGAGGATGACATCACCCCGCGCCGCGGCCGGGAGGTATTTGTGCTTCAGCGCCTCGGAGCCCCAGGTCTGGATGGGGTAGGCGCCGATGCTGAGGTGGCCGGAGAAAAAGGTGCGGACGCCGGTGCCCTCGCGGCCGATGCGGGCGAGGGCGCGGAAGTACGAGGCGTCGTCCGCGCCGCGGCCGCCGTACTCGGGGCGGACGTTGATGCCGAGCAAGTTGTGCTTCTTCGCCAGCGGGACGAGCTGGTCGTTGAACTGGCGCTCGACGTAGCGGAGTTCCTCGTGCGGGCGAAGTTCCTGGCAGAAGGCTTCGGTGTCGGCGGCGAGCTGCGCGGCGTCGAACGACATGACAGCCTCCAGGACGGGTCAGCGCGCCAGCCGGTACGGCGCCGGATCAACGTGCGTCGGCCCACCCGCAAGCAACTCCGCCACCAGCCGGCCCGTCGCGGGGGCCATCGACAGGCCAAGCATGTTGTGCCCCGCTGCGATCAGTACGTTCCCCGCGACGGGGGCGCGGTCGATGACCGGCAGGCCGTCCGGCGTCATCGGCCGCCAGCCCCACCACTCCTCCTGCACCGGCTCGGCCAGCGGGTCGCGGAGGTACAGCTTCGCGGCGTCGGTGAGGATGCCGAGGCGGGCGCGGTTCAACGTCTCGTCGTAGCCGGCGAACTCCATCGTCGAGCCGAGGCGGTAGCCGGACGCGAACGGCGTCACGGCGACGCGGTGTTCCTCGAAGATGAGCGGGTACGTCGGGCACACCGCCGGCCGCGGCATCGTCAGCGAGTAGCCTTTGCCGGGGAGGATCGGCACCATCGCGCTGAGGGCGCGGTTCAGCTGAGGCGTCCACGCCCCGGTTGCCACCACAACGGCATCCGCGGCGATGTCGCCGGTCGCGGTTTCGACGGCGGTCGCGGTACCGTTCGCCACGCGGAAGCCGCTGACAGGCGTGTTCTCGCGCACCTCCACACCGAGGCCGACGAGCACGCGCCGTAGCTCGCTCATCAGCCGATCCGGTCGCAAATGCGCGTCGCCCTCGTAGAGGTAGCCGCCGGCGTTGCCGGGGAGCAGCGCGGGTTCGAGGGCCAGCAACTCGGCCGCGTCTAGCCGGCGGGCGGGGGTGGCGAAGCGGTCGCGCAGCAGCGTGTCGGTTTCGGCGTAGTGCTCGAACGCGCCCGTGCTGCGGAACACGAACAGCAGCCCCTTCGTCTCCCACTCGACGTTCAGGTGTTCGGACGCGATCACGTCCGCGAACTGCTGCCGCGACGCGGCGAGGAGCGCCTGAATCGCCGTGCCCGTGGCGAGCATCTGGCGTTCATTACAGCGGCGGGCGAAGCCGAGGAACCAGCCGAGGTTCGCCAGCACCGTCGCCGGGCGGACCTTCAGCGGCGAATTCTTCTCGAAAAGCGTGCGGAGGGTGGCGCCGACCGCCCCCGGCACGGCGAGCGGCAGGACGTGGCTAGGGCAGACGTAGCCGCAGTTGGCGTGCGAACAGCCGCGGCCGAAGGCGCCGCGGTCCACGACTGTGACGCGCCACCCGCCGCGGGCCAGGTGGTACGCCGCGAACGCGCCGACGACGCCACCGCCGACCACGACGACTCGCTTCGCCATCCGAGATTCCCCTCACGCAGCCGGCGGCCCGTGAAGGGGTGAAGGGGTGAGCGGGTGAAGGGGTGAGCAAGACAACCGCTCGTCACCCCTTCACCCCTTCACCCCTTCACCCCTTCACGCGAACCCGGATACCTCAGTCGTCACTTCTTCGCCGCCGGGGCCGCCAGGCCGCCCGTCGTCAGCGGGAAGTCGTCGGTGCGGAAGGGCGTCGCCGGCAGGCCGCCGCCCTTCTTGTCGGGGTTCGAGTTGAACAGGTTCACGACCGGGTAGTTCTTCCACCCGAACCGCACCGCCACCGGCGCGTCGATGCCCGGGGACGTCACCACCACCGTGTCGCCCACGATGGCCGCCTGCGCCGGGCGGAACATCTTGTCGGCCCCGCACGCCTCGAACCCGTTGAGCGTCCCGTACCTCTTGGTCAGCCCGCCGCCGACGTGGTCGAACGACAGCACCGCCTTGTTCCCTTCCACCTTCATGCTCTTGTACACCGGGCCGCTGCCGACGACCTTCTGCCCGTACACCAGCTCCCGCGCCGACAGCCCGAGCCGGGTGCCGACGGTGAACTTGTCCTTCGGGTGGATGTCGAGCAGGTCGCCCACGTCGGTGATGACCGCCATGCCGACCTTCGGCAGCTGCTGCGTGGCGAGCAGCTGCGCCTCGCGGAGCTCGGCCCAGCTGACGCCGTCGGCGTCGTTGGCGTGCCACGGGGCGAGCTGGACGCACAGGAACGCGAAGTCGTTCCCCCACTTCGCCCGCCAGTCCTTAATCATCGTCTGGAACAGGCTGCGGTACTCGTACGCCTTGCCGGCGTTCGACTCGCCCTGGTACCAGATGGCGCCCTTGATCGGGAACGGCAGCAGCGGGTGGATCATCGCGTTGTACAGGCTCGCCGGCGAGCCGGGGCCGACCGGCGCCTTCGCGGCCTTCGCGGCGTCGGCGTAGTACTTCAGTTCCGGCACCGCGGCCATCGCCTCGGCGCTGGCCCACGCCTGCGCCGGGGTGCCACCCCACGACGTGTGGATGAGCCCGACGGGGACGTTGCCGAGGCTCCGCTGGACGTGGTTGCCGAAGTGGTACGCCACGGCCGAGAACCCGCCGACGTTGCCGGCGTCCGGCTCGGCCCAGCTGCTGAAGTGCTTCAAATCCTTCTGGTCGGTCAGCGGCGTCGTCGAGGTCCGCTTGGCGACGGTGAACAGCCGGACGTTCTTGTTCTGCGGCTGGTTCTTGTACCGGTCCGCGTCCCAGCTGGCGTTGACCGACCACTCCATGTTCGACTGCCCGGAGCAGACCCACACGTCGCCCACGGCGACGTTCTTCAGCTCGACCGAAGTCTTGCCCTTGATGCCGAGGGTGTGCCCGGTGCCGGCCTTCTGCGGCGGCAGCTTGGCGAGCCACTTGCCGTCCTTGTCGGCGGTCGCCTTCGCGGTCGCGTCGCCGAGGGACACGGTGACTTCTTCGCCCGGCTCGGCCAGCCCCCACACGGGTACGGCGGTGTCGCGCTGGAGGACCATGTGGTCGGTGAACAGCGGGTGCGGCAGCACGTCGGCGCGGGCGGCGGGGGCGAACCCGACGGCGGCGGCGAGGGCGAGGAACCGGGCGAGGCGCATGGGAGGAGGCTCCGAGAGGAAAGGCGGGGCGGATAAGCTACGGCCGCGCGCGCCGGCCGGCGAGCGCTTTGGGTTCCGCCGCTTGCGGCGTAGCGGCGCCGTGCTACGCCGCGAGCGGCGATGGCCCGGGTCGCGCCGCCCGGGTACAATCACCTCCTCCCTGCCTCCCCCCGGAGCCCGTTCATGCGGCGCCTCGCTCTCGCACTCGCGGCGGCCCTCGCGCTCGCCCACCCGGCCGCCGCCCAGGGGCCGGCGCTCGTCGCCCCCACCGGGCCGCTGTCGCCCGCCGACGAACTCGCCGGCTTCCAGCTGCCGCCCGGCTTCGTCGCGCAGCTCGTCGCCAGCGAGCCCGAGATTCAGAAGCCCATGCAGATGGCGTGGGACGCCAAGGGCCGGCTCTGGGTCACCACGTCGTTCCACTACCCGTTCGCGGTCGAGAACAACCCCACCGACAAGGTGTTCGTCCTCTCCGACTTCAACGCCAACGGCCGCGCCAAGAAGGTGCAGACCTTCGCCGCCGACCTCAACATCCCGATCGGCATCCTGCCGCTGCCCGACTGCAAATCCGTGCTCGTGTCCAGCGTCGGCGAGATCCGGCTGTACAAGGACGCCGACACGGACGGCGTCAGCGAGAGCCACGAGGTGCTGTACAAGGGCTTCGGCAGCCGCGACACGCACGGCATGTACAACTCGTACACGCTGATGCCCGACGGCTGGGTGTACGCCTGCCACGGGTTCGCCAACGACAGCACGGTGAAGGGTAAGGACGGCCACGAGGTGAAGATGCAGAGCGGCCACACCTTCCGCTTCAAGGCGGACGGCAGCCGCATCGAGGTGGTGAGCCGCGGGCAGGTGAACCCGTTCGGCATGGCCGTGGACCCGTGGTTCAACCTGTACACGGCCGACTGCCACTCGAAGCCGATCACGCAGATCATCCCCGGGGCGTACTACCAGAGCTTCGGCCGCCCGCACGACGGCCTCGGGTTCGCCCCGCACGTGACGGCGCACGACCACAGCAGCACCGGCCTGTGCGGGCTGAGCTGGTACGAGGCGAAGAACTTTCCTGACCGGTTCCGCGGCTGCATGTTCGTCGGCAACGTGGTGACGAGCCGCATCAACTTCGACAAGATCGAGTGGCGCGGCGCCACGCCGGTGGCGAAGGAGCTGCCCGACTTCCTGGTGAGCAAGGACCCGTGGTTCCGGCCGGTGGACATCAAGCTGGGGCCGGACGGGGCGCTGTGGGTGAACGACTTTTACAACAAGATCATCGGCCACTACGAGGTGGACCTGAAGCACCCCGGCCGCGACAAGACCCGCGGCCGGCTGTGGCGCGTCGTGTACAAGGGCGACGCGGCCGAGCCGCCGCCGGTGCGGACCTACGACCTGACGACGGAGTCGGACGGTGACGTGTTCGCCAAGCTCGGCGACCCGTCGTTCTCGATGCGGATGCTGGCGGGCAACCAACTGCTGGCCCGCGCCCGCGGCGGCAACAAGGTGGAGCCGGGCGACGACGCCATCAAGCTCCTCCGCGACAAGGACCACGTCTCGGCCGTGCTGGGCTGGGCGGCGTTCGTCGAAACCGCCCGCCGGGGTTCGGTCGCGGCCGACGAGTACCGCCGCATCTTCCGCGACGCCGAGGAACAGGGACTCCGGCCGGACCAGTTCAGCACGCTGGTGCTGCGGTCGCTCACGGCTCTCCCGAAGTGGGAGGCCGGCGAGCGGGCCGCGCTCCTCGACGCGCTCAAGTCGTTCGACGTGCCGCAGATCAAGCGGGCCGCCGCGGAGGCGATGACGGCCCACCCGCACGCCGACTTCGTGGCCCCGCTCGTCGGCATGCTCAAGACGCTGCCGCCCGGCGACGAGATGACGCGCTACTCGGCCCGGGTGGCGCTGCGGAACTGCCTCCGCGACGCCGACGGGTGGAAGTCCGTGGCCGCGGCCGACGTACCGGTCGTGACCGACGTGGCGCTCGGGGTGCCGTCGGCCGAGTCGGCGCGGTTCCTGGCCGGGGCGCTCGACAAGGCCGCGACCGACGGCCAGCGCGAGGCGATGGCCTTCCACGTCGGCCGGTACGGCGACCGGGCCGAGCGCAAGGCCGTGTACGCCGCCGCCCCGACCGACCAGCCGCGCGGGCTGACATTACTCCGCGAGATGCTCAAGGGGATGGCCGCCGGCGGGAAGACGCTCACCGGACTGGACGGCGAGGGGAAGGCGTTCTTCACCCTCTCGGGGGCGTCGATCAAGTCTCCGCCCACGAACTCGGGCGTCGCCCGCGGGCTGGTCGAGGTGTTCTCCGCGCTCGAAGCCGCGTCTGCGCCCGAGGACCGAGCGGCGAACGCCACGCTGGCGCGGGTGCTGTTCCTGCAACTGGCCGGGAACGCGGCCGTACCCGCCGAGGGACGCGGGCTCGCCATCGAGGGGATTGGCCGATTCAACAGCCCGGCCAGTGCCAAGGCACTCACCGGGCTCGTCGCCGACGCCAAGACGCCGACGCCGCTCAGGGAGAAGGCGGTGGTGGCGCTGTCGAACGTGAACCACCCGGACGCCCGCGCCGGCCTCAAGGAGGCGCTGAAGGGGCAGCCGTACCGCGTGGCCGTGGCCGTGGCGCAGAACATGGCCGGCAGCAAGGGCGGCGCCGCCGGCCTGTTCGCCGAGGTGAAGGGCGGCACCATCCCGGCCCGCGTCCTTCAGGAAAAGGCCGTCGTGGAACGCCTCCGCGCGGCGAAGGTGGACCGCCTCGACCCGCAGCTCGCCGAGCTGACGAAGGGGCTGCCGCCGGCCGACGCCCGCCTCGCGCAGGTGATCCGCGAGCGTGCCGACCGCATCGCCGCGGCCCCCGGCGACACCGCCGAGGGGGCGAAGGTGTTCGCCAAGCACTGCGCCGCGTGCCACCAGATCGGCACCGTGGGGAACCGCGTCGGCCCGCAGCTGGACGGCGTCGGCATCCGCGGCCTGGAGCGGTTGCTCGAAGACGTGCTCGACCCGAACCGCAACATCGACGCCGCCTTCCGCGCCCGCGTGCTGACGCTCGCCGACGGCACCACGAAGACCGGCCTGCAACTGCGGACCGAGGGGCAGGTGCTGGTGTTCGCGGACAACGAGGGGAAGGAGTTCCGGCTGGCGGCGAAGGAGATCGAGACGAACCGCGAGACGAACCTGTCGCCGATGCCGGCGAACGTGGCCGAGCTGGTGCCGGAGGCGGAGTTCCGGCACCTGATGGCGTACCTGCTGGCGCAGCGAGTGGCCGAGGTGCCGAAGAAGGAGTGAGCCCCGGCGAGCGGCGCGCGTGAGCGGGCTGTTGGTTCGCGCGTCTGAAGCGCGAACCAACAGCCCGCTCACGCGCGCCGCTCACACATCGCATGTTGGTGTTGACACCCGCGGCCGCGATCTGGGAAACTCGCCCCGAACCAGCAATCCGAGTGCGGGGTGACGGACCACCCCGCGAGCCGTACCGCGGGGGCGGGCGCGGCCGGGGGTCACGGATGATCATCTGCCGGACGCCGTACCGCGTCTCGTTCTTCGGCGGCGGGACCGACTACCCGGGGTGGTACCGCCGCCACGGCGGCGCCGTCCTCGCCTCCACCATCGACAAGTACTGCTACCTCACCTGCCGCCGGCTGCCGCCGTTCTTCGACCACCGTATCCGCGTCGTCTACCGCAAGATCGAGACGTGCCGCACGCTGGACGAGGTGTCGCACCCGACCGTCCGTGAGACGATGCGCTACCTCGGCATCGACCGCGGCGTCGAGCTGCACCACGACGGCGACCTGCCGGCGCGGAGCGGCATGGGGTCGAGTTCGGCGTTCACGGTGAGCCTGCTGAACGCCCTCCACGCCCTCAAGGGCGAGCTGGCGACGAAGGCCCAGCTGGCCCGCGAGGCCATCCACATCGAGCAGGACGTGCTCGGCGAGACGGTCGGCTCCCAGGATCAGGTATTGGCCGCGCACGGCGGCCTGCGGCACGTCCGCTTCCACCCCGACGGCGAGATCGAAGTGTCGCCGGTGATCCTGCCGCCGGGCCGGCTCGCCGAGCTGAAGTCGTACCTGCTGCTGGTCTACACCGGCATCGCCCGCACCGCCGCCGACGTGGCCCGGAGCTACGTCCCCAGCCTGGACGCGAAGCGGCGGCAGCTGCGGCTGATGAAGGACTTCGTGGACGAGGCGATCGGCGTGCTGACCGGCGGCGTGAACCTCGTGCCGATCGGCGAGCTGCTGCACGAGGCCTGGATGGCGAAGCGGAGCCTGAGCCCGATCGTGTCGAACCCCGAGGTGGACGACCTGTACGAGCGCGCCCGCTCGGCCGGCGCCATCGGCGGCAAGCTCACGGGCGCCGGCGGCGGCGGCTTCCTGCTGCTGTTCGCCCCGCCGGAGCGGCACGCCGACATCCTCGCGGCGCTGGACGACCGCATCCACGTGCCGTTCGAGTTCGACACCGGCGGCAGCCAGATCATCTTCTACGAGCCCGGCACCGACTACGCCGACGCCGAGCGCGCCCGCGACCGCCGCCGCCCGTTCACCGAGTTCCGGCCCGAGCCGGCGGAGGCCGCGTGATGGCCCCACTCGACGCCGGCCGTTCGCCGGGCTTGACGCCCGCCGCCCGCGTCTTCGTCGCCGGCGGCGACACGCTCCCCGGCGCCGCGCTGCTCGACCTGCTGCCCGCGGAAGGGTTTACGAACCTCGTCGGCGTCGGCCCGGACGAGCCGGAGCTGACCGACGCGCTGGCGGTGAACTCGTTCTTCGCGTTGGAGAAGCCGGAGTACGTGTTCCTGGTCGGCGGCCCGAGCGGCGGCATCGGCCTGAACCGCGCCCGCCCGGCCGACCTGATGCTCGCCAACCTCCAGGTGGCGACGAACGTGCTGGACGCCGCCCACCGCCACGGCGTGCGGAAGTTGCTGTACCTCGCCAGCTCGTGCGCCTACCCGCGCGAGGCGCCGCAGCCGCTGGAACCCGCGTCGCTCGGCACCGGCCCTCTGGAGCCGACCAGCGCCGCCTACGCCACCGCAAAGCTCGCCGGCGCCGTGCTGTGCGACGCCTACCGCCGGCAGTACGGGGCGCAGTTCATCACGGCGTTTCCGGCCAACCCGTTCGGCCCCGGCGACGACTTCGGCGCCGACAGCGGCCACGTCATCCCGGCGCTGATCCGCCGGGCGCACGAGGCGGCGGAAAACGGTGACAGAGCGCTGTCAGTGTGGGGAAGCGGGGCGGCGCGGCGCGAGTTCCTGTTCAGCCGCGACCTCGCATCGGCGTGCCTGTTCGCCCTGAAGCACTACGACGGCGACGCGCCGCTGAACCTCGGCGGCGGCACCGTCCTGAGCATCGCCGAGGTGGCGCACGCCGTCGCCAACGTGGTCGGCTTCCGCGGCCGGCTCGCGTTCGACACGTCGAAGCCCGACGGGGCGGCGCTGAAGGCGCTCGACTCGTCGGTGCTGCTGGGCATGGGGTGGCAGCCGGCGACGCGGTTCCACGACGCCGTGCACGAGACGTACCACTGGTTCCTGCACCACGAGGCCGCGGAGGGCGTGAGCCGTGAACGCACGACTGTATAGGTCGCTCTACCGCATCCGCCGCGTCGAGGAGGAGGTCGCACGGGCCTACCCCACGGACGCGATCAAGAGCCCCGTCCACCTGTCGATCGGGCAGGAGGCGGTGAGCGTCGGGGTGTGCGAGGCGCTGCGGCCGACCGACATCGTGTTCGGGACGTACCGCAGCCACGCGATGTACCTCGCGAAGGGCGGCGACCTGAACGCGATGGTCGCCGAGATGTACGGCAAGGCTACTGGCTGCGCCCGCGGCAAGGGCGGCTCCATGCACCTCATCGACACCGACGCCGGCGTCATGGGCACGTCGGCCGTGGTGGGTACGACCATCGCCAACGCCGCCGGCTACGCCTACGCCCTGAAGACGCGGCGGTCCGACGCCGTGGTCGTGTGCTTCTTCGGCGACGGGGCCTCGGAGGAGGGCGTGTTCGCGGAGACGCTCAACTTCGCGTCCCTGAAGTCGCTCCCCGTTCTGTTCGTGTGCGAGAACAACGGCTACGCCATTCACACGAGCCAGGCCAAGCGGCAGGGCCGGCCCGACATCGCCGCCCGCGCCGAGGCCTACGGCATCCCCGCCGACCGGCTCGACGGGTCCGACGTGACCGGCCTGCTGGAGCGGACGCGGACGGTGCTGAGCGGGATGCGCACGCTCGGCGGGCCGCACTTCTTCGAGGTGAAGACGTACCGCTGGCGCGAGCACGTCGGCCCCGGCCGCGACTTCGCCCTCGGCTTCCGCGCCGAGAGCGAGGCCGAGCCGTGGGTGAAGAACGACCCCATCCCGCGCCTCGCGGCGCTACTGCCGGCCGCCGAGCGGGCCGCGATCGTTCAGGAAGTCGAGGCCGAGGTCGCCGCCGCGTTCGCGTTCGCGGAGGCGAGCCCGTTCCCCGACCCGGCCGAACTCATGATCGACATTTATCAGGAGGCCGGGAATGCCCTCGCCTGCCGTTAAGCCGCAGCGCCAAGCCCCGAAGGCGCCGACCGAGCGCACGCTGTCGTTCGTGGACGCCGTCCGCGAGGCCGCCGAGCTGGAGATGGCCCGCGACCCCAACGTGCTCGTGTTCGGCCTCGACGTGGACGACCCGAAGGCGATTCAGGGAACGACCCGCGGGCTGGTCGAAAAATTCGGCCCCGAGCGCTGCTTCGGCACGCCGCTGTCGGAAGACGCGATGACCGGCGCGGCCATCGGCATGGCGCTCGCCGGCCTGCGGCCGGTCCACGTCCACATCCGCATGGACTTCCTGCTGCTGGCGATGAACCAGTTGCTCAACGTCGCCGCGAAGAGCCGCTACATGTACGGCGGCCGGGTGAACGTGCCGCTGGTCGTGCGGGCGATGATCGGCAAGAGCTGGGGGCAGGGGGCGCAGCACTCGCAGGGGCTGCACGGCATGTTCATGCACGTCCCCGGCATCAAGGTCGTGGCCCCCGCCACGCCCTACGACGCCAAGGGCTGCCTCGCCGCCGCGATCCGCGACGACAACCCGGTGCTGTACGTCGAACACCGCCTGCTCCACTTCACGAAGGGGCCGGTGCCCGAGGCCGCGTACACGGTCGAGCCCGGCAAGGCCCGAATCACCCGACGCGGGGCGGACGTGACGCTCGTCGGCATCTCGTCGATGCAGGTCGAGTGTCTGCGGGCGGCAGCGTACCTCGAAGCCATCGGCATCGACGCCGAGGTGATCGATCCGATCTGGCTCAGCCCGCTCGACATGGACACGATTTGCGAGTCGGTCGAACGAACGGGGCGACTGATCGTCGTGGACACGGCCTGGACGAACTGCGGGGCGGCGGCCGAAATCACCGCACAGGTCGCGGAGCGACTACAAGGGATCCGCGACCTGCGGCTGAAGCGGATGGGCTTCGCCCCGACGACGTGCCCGACGGCGCCGAACCTGGAAGACCTGTTCTACCCGAACGCCCGCACGGTCGCGGCTGCGGCCCGCGACCTGGTGGAAGAGCGCGCCTGCGGCTGGCTCCCGGCCGAGCGGGCGGACCTGAAGAGCATCGAATTCAAGGGGCCGTTCTGATGCCGACCACGACCACCCCGCGGAAGGCCGGGCTCGACTGGCCGCTGATGCGGAACAACATCGCCCGGGCCGACCTGGACGCCGTGTGCCGCTACCTCCAGCAGGACGACCCGATTCTCACCGCGGGGAAGAACGTCCGCGCCTTCGAGGAGGAGTGGTCGGCCTGGCTCGGCGTGAACCACAGCGTGTTCGTCAACTCCGGGAACTCGGCGAACCTCGTGACGCTGGCCGCGCTGCGCGAGTTGCACGGCGCCGGCGGCGAGGTCATCGTGCCGACGCTGACGTGGGTGTCGGACATCGCCGCGGTGCTGCACTGCGGGTTCACGCCGGTGTTCGTGGACATCGACCCGCGCACCCTCGGCATGGACAACGCCCAGGTGCTGGCGAAAGTGACGGACAAGACGCGGGCCGTCTTCCTCACGCACGTCCTCGGCTACAACGGGCTGACGCGCGGGCTGGTGGATGAACTCGCGGCGCGGAACGTCACGCTGCTGGAAGACGTGTGCGAGAGCCACGGGGCGACGTTCGAGGGGCGGAAACTCGGCACGATCGGGCGGGCGTCGAACTTCTCCTTCTACTACGCGCACCACCTCAGCACCATCGAGGGCGGGATGGTGTGTACCGACGACGCCGACTTGTACGAGTGCGTGCGGATGCTCCGCGGCCACGGCATGGTCCGCGAGCTTGCGTCTGCCGAGCGGCGCGCGGAGCAGGTTGCGGCGCACCCGGACCTGAACCCCGACTTCATCTTCGCGCACCCCGGCTTCAACTTCCGCAGCACGGAGCTGAACGCCATCATCGGCCGGTCGCAGCTGCCGCGGCTCGACGACAACAACCGCCGCCGCAGCGAGAACCTGAACCTGTTCCTCAAGCACCTCGACCCGGACCTGTACCGAACCGACTTCGCCACCGAGGGGAGCAGCAACTACGCCTTCACGCTCATCCTCCAGGAGCCGGACGCGGCCCTCGCCGAGCGGGTGCAGACCACGCTGCGCAAGAACGGCGTGGAGTTCCGCCGCGGCACGGCGGGCGGCGGCAACCAGCTGCGGCAGCCGTACCTGCGGCGGCTGTTCGGCGACCTGTACACGCAGTTCCCGGAGGTGGACCACGTCCACTTCTACGGCTGGTACATCGGCAACTACCCGTCGCTGGACCGCGAGCGGATTCTGACGCTGTGTGAGCTGCTGAACAGCCTCGCCGCGGGGCGGGGGATTTGAACGCTCGCGCTGGCGAGCGGCCCGCGTCAGCGGGCTGTTCGTCGGCGCATCAGTCACGTTCAGGAACAGCCCGCTGACGCGGGCCGCTCGCCCGGGTTACTTGGAGACCCACGATGCCCCGCCTCGACGTTGTTCTCGTCAACCCGTGCAGCCGGCCGCAGGTGTACCAGTCGCTCGGCGCCACCCTCACGGCGATCGAGAATCCAGTCTGGGCCGGCCTCATGGCCACCTTCTGCCGCACCCACGGGCTCAGCGTCGCCGTCATCGACGCGGAAGCCGAGGGGCTCGGGCACGACGCCGTCGCCGAGCGGGTGAAGGAACTGAACCCGGTCCTCGCCGCGGTCGTGGTGTACGGCCACCAGCCGAGCGCCTCGACGCAGATCATGACCGCGTCCGGCCAGGTCGCAACCGCCATCAAGGAGACGACGCCCGACCAGCCGGTGCTCATGCTCGGCGGTCACGTCGCGGCACTTCCGGAGCGCACGCTGCGCGAGGAACGGACCGACTACGTCGCCGCCGGGGAAGGGCTGTACACGCTCGTCGCGCTCGTGGAGGCGCTCAAGACGCCGGTGCCGGCGCTATCCCAGGTGCCCGGCCTGTTCTGCCGCGACGGCGGCGTCATCCGCCAGACCGCGGGCAAGCCGCTCGTCACCGACCTCGACGGCACGATGCCCGGGATCGCCTGGGATTTGCTGCCGATGCCGCGCTACCGGGCGCACAACTGGCACTGCCTCGACGGGTCGGCCCGGCAGCCCTACGCGGCGCTGTACACCACGCTCGGCTGCCCCTACCACTGCTCGTTCTGCTGCATCCAGGCGCCGTTCAAGGCCGGCGAGGAAGCCGCGGGCAACAAGAAGACGGCGAACAGCTACCGGGCGTGGAGCCCGGATGCGGTCATCGCGCAGATCGACACACTGGTGAACACCTACGGCGTCCGCAACATCAAGATCGCCGACGAGATGTTCGTGCTGAACCGCAAGCACATCACCGGCATCTGCGACCGCATCATCGCCCGCGGCTACGACCTGAACATCTGGGCCTACACCCGCATCGACACCATCAAGGACGGGATGCTGCCGAAGCTCAAGGCGGCGGGGTTCAACTGGCTCGCGGTCGGCATCGAGGCCGGGGCGGACCGCGTGCGCGCCGACGTGGACAAGCAGTTCGACCAGGACCAGGTGTTCCGCGTGGTGTCGGACATCCGCGCGGCCGGGATCAACGTCATCGGCAACTACATCTTCGGGCTGCCCGAGGACGACCTGGACACGATGCAGTCCACGCTCGACATGGCGGTCGAGTTGAACTGCGAGTTCTCGAACTTCTACTCGGCGATGGCGTACCCCGGGTCGCCGCTGTACACGCTGGCGGTGGAGCGGAACCTGCCGCTGCCGGCGACGTGGACGGGGTACTCGCAGCACTCGCGCGACTGCCTGCCGCTGCCGACGCGCTACCTCCCGGCCCGCGAGGTGCTGCGGTTCCGGGACGCCGCCTTCCAGCGTTTCTACACCGGCGTCGACTACCTCCGCATGGTCGGCGAGAAGTTCGGGGACGGCACCGTCGCCGACATCCGCCGCATGACGGCGCACACGCTCGACCGCGACCTGCTGACGGGGAAGCTGGCCGTGCCGCCGACGCTCCTGCCGCGCGACGACGGGATGGCCCGGCAGCGCGACGCGGGGGTGGTGCAACTCGGGGTACGGTAAGTCCCGTAGGTCGGGTCGAGTCTTCGAGGCCCGACGCGGGGCGGCGCGAGCGCCGGGGACAACGCCTCGCAGCGCCGACGTGACGGGTTTCTCGGGAATCGCGCGGCACCCCGCGTCGGGTCTCGAAGACTCGACCCGACCTACGAAACCCAACCCACCTTCCGCCCCATCACTCGCATCAGCCCCGCCGCCCCGTCGCGCCGGTAGCGGTCGCGCAACCGGCCGCGCAGCCGCGTCATCCACTCGCCGATATCGGTCCGGGTTCGTGCTGCCCAGCTGCCGCGAACGACGTGCTGCCGGCCCGGCACCCGCAGCGCGAACGCATCCGCGGATGTCGGCTCGCCGCCGAGCCGACGGACCAGTTCCATCCGGTCGGCGTGGTGCGCCTCGAACCGCGGGGCGTCCTCGGCCAGGATCGCCGGGTCGGCCTCGTACACCTTCCCGGCCGTCGGGTGAACCACGGCGTTGCGGTGCTCGAACACCACGTCCGGCAGGTAGACCGTGCGGCCGCCGAGGCGCGTGAACACGTCGTCGATGTGGTCGTCGATGCGGTAGCGGTGGTAGTCGGCGGGGCAGATGCCGCCGGCCTCTTCGCAGTAGCGGCGGCTCACCACGGGGAAGACGCACAGGTGGTCGCGGACCAGCGCGTCGTTGACGTGGACGAGGCCGACGCGGTCGGGGAAGCGCGCCGCCGCCGCGAGCACCTGCTCGTCCCACCCGCGGGTGCGGGCCACCACGTCGTCGTTCAGCAGCATCAGCCACTCGCCGCGGGCGGCGGCCGCGCCGGCGCGGTTCAGCTCGCCCATCGTGCGGCCCGGCGGGCCGACCACGACGCGCGCGCCGGGACACGTCACCGGGCGGTCGTCGGCGTCCACGACGAGGACGACTTCGACCCGGGACGGGCGGAGGGTGGTGGCGGCGAGCGAGCCGAGGAAGCGGCGGAGCTGGCGCGGGCGGCCGCGCGTCGGCACGATCAGCGACAGAGTCGGGGTCCGCGCGAGCATGGCGGGTTGTACCCCGCCCGGCGGCGCGGGGTCAACGCTACCCGGCGGCGGCCCGTGCGGCGCGGAGGCGGGTGCCGGCCTGCGCCAGGATGTGGTGCGCCACCTGGTTGGCGTTGTACCCGCCGGGGAGGCGGATCAGCGGCTTGCCGTAGGCGTCGCAGTACTCCTTGATGTTGTCGTAGTCGTGGTTCGACCAGCGGATCGCCAGCAGCACCAGGGCCACCTCCGGGCGGGCGATGTCGGGCTCGAACACGGTGAACGACGTGTGCTCGGGCCGCACCAGCCAGCGGACGTCGGCGAACCCGAACGCCCGCATCAGCGCCGCCTTGTGGACCGGACGGGCCTGCCCCCCGATCAGCACGATCTCGCGGCCGCGGAGCAGGTCGGCCACCTCCGCCACTTCGACCGACGGGCGGTGCGGCCGGGCCGGCGGCTCGGCGTCGGGGCGGCCCTCCACGTATCGGTCGATCTCGCGCAGCACCAGCGCCACGTTCGCCGACGGCGGCGGGTCGTCGGGCACGTCCTCGATTACCGGGAGCACCCAGTCGCGCAGGTCGGCGTGGCTCGGGGGCAGCCCCGCGGCGACCAGCTCGTCCACCAGCTCCAGCACGCGCGGCCACTCGCCGGCCGACTCGTCGGGCCGCTCGCGGAGCCGGCCGAGTTTGAAGCGGAGGTTGTTCAGCGCCTTCACCCGGTGCTTGTCGCGGTCGCCGACGGTCTGGAACTGGCCGCGCAGGTCGGCGACGCGGGCGGCCACGTCCGGCCAGCTGGCCGGGTCGGCCCGGTCGTCGCGCTTCAGGAACTTGGAAATGTAGATCTGCCGGTCGCGGGCGGTGGTGCGGACGCGGGCGAACAGCTGGACCTGGTCGTAGTCCATCCGCACGTCGCGGACGTCGGCCACGGCGTACAGCAGAACGGACTGCGCCTCGGCGGCGAGGCCCAGGACTTTCGGCGCCAGCCGGTCGGCGTTCGGGCCGGGCGACTGCTCCCAGGCGTGCAACAAGAGGAGGGCGTCGGCGGCCGCCGAGTAGGCGCCGGCCAGGTCTTCCCAGGCGCGGGCGGCGGTCACCACCGGCTCGTGGTTCAGCATCCACAGGTTGCAGTCCGGCAGCGCCCCGGCGCGGGCCTGGAGGGCGGTCTCGGCCGCGTGGTCGCGCGTGCCGGGCGAGCCGGCCAGGCGGCGGGCCACCAGCTTGCACGCCTCACCCTTCACCCGGCAGCGGTCGGCCACCAGCGGCGGCGGCACCAGTGGCAGGTCGCGGTCGTCGTGCTGAGGGCCGATCGGGGCGGGCGTCGGGTGTGGGGCGTCGAGGTGGAAGCGGAGCGGCGGGAGGTCGGCGATGGGCACGACCGGCGGCGGCGGGGGCGGCACGACCGGCGGCGCGACGACAACGGGGACGACGACTGGTTCGGGCTCCGCCCAGCCGGCGACGGCCCGCGCCACGGCGGCGACGGCGGCGGCCAATTCGGCGTCGGCGCGGAGCTTCGGCTCGGCCCAGGCGGCGAGTCGGGCGAGGGCGGCAGTCAGGTCGTCCATCGGCCCCACCGTGAGACAAAGAAGGCCGGCCGGGGGGAGCCCGGCCGGTGAGGTTTCCGACAGTATAGCCGCGACACTACGCCGGGGCCGTGTCGCCGAGCCGCGGCAGGTCGTCGAGGGTGCCGAGCCCCATCACCTGGAGGAACCGCGGCGTGGTGCCGTACAGCACCTCGCGGCCGGCGGCGTCGGCCCGCTGGCGGACGGCGACGAGGCCGAGCCGCACGAGTTGCCGCAGCACGGCCGCCGAGTCGGTGCCGCGGGCCGCATCGACTTCGGCCTTGCCGACGGGCTGGCGGTAGGCGACCACGGCCAGCACGTCGAGCGCCGGCTGCGCGAGGCGTGCCTCGCGCGGGCCGCCGAAGACGCGCTCGCGGACGCCGCGGAAGGCCGGCAGGAGCGCCAGCACGAAGCCCCCGTCCCGCGCCTCGACGGCGTACGGGCGGCGCTGGGTGCGGTACCGGCGGTTGAGGGCGTCGAGCGCGGCGCGGAAGGCGTCGGCGGTCAGCCCGCGGACCGCGGTCGCGGCGGCGGCGGCGGTCAGCGGCGGGCCGCCGACGAACAGCAGCGCCTCGACGAGTTGCTCGGGGGTCGGCGGCTCCTCGGTGTGCGGTGTGCGGGGTGCGGGGTGCGGAACGGGAGCCGGGGGCGGAGGCGGCACGAACGCGGGTTCGGGCTCCGGCGGCAGGTCGTCCGGCGGCGCGTCGAGCTGCCACTCGCCGGCGAGAAGCGGGTCGGGCGGCGTCGGGTTGGGGACGGGGTCGGGCATGGGCGGGGGATCGTACCACGGCGGCGGCGCGGACGCGAGGCGGGCTCGGCGATCGGGTTTGACTTGGCGCCCGTCGGAATGTACGGTATCCGCGAAACTTCTCCCACCACACCTTCCTACCCCGGGCCGACGCCCGCGCGTCGGCCGCTCCGCGGTGAGGATGAACCCGTGCCCGCGTGCCGCTGCCAGTTTTGCGCCGCCCCGCTCGAACCGGTCCAGGAATTCCGCTACCTCGTCGAGACGGCGACGGACGACCCCGTTCACCTGAACCGCATCCGCGCGCTGCCGCACGCCGCCGGCCGGCCGCTGCGGGTGTGCAAGGGGTGCCAGGCAGCCATCCGCGTCCACCCGGAACGATTCCGCCGGGCGCTGCTCCGCCCGGACGTGCCCACCAGGGTGCTCGCTGCGGGGCTCCTGTCGCTCGGGTGTTTCTTCGTGACGCTGGTCGGGGAACTGTGACGGGTCGGTCAGAGGCGTTGTAGTAGCTCCTCGCGCCAGCTCAGCGACAGTTCCGGCACGGCGGCCAGCGCCGCCGTCTCGTCGCGGTTCTTCCGGCCGGAGTACATCACCCGGTGCGCCCGGCGCACCGTCCACTCCGGTTGCGGCCGCTCGGCCAACTCCACCGCGTCGCCGGCGGCAATGCTGCCTTCCGTGAGCACCCGCAAGTACCACCCGCAGCGGCCGCTCTCCACCACCCGCGCCGGCAAGTCCTTCAACCGCCACCGCCGCGCCAGCTTCCAGCACGGCTGTCGCGGTTGGCTCACCGCGAACACGGCCGAGCCGGCCCGCCACACGTCGCCGACGCACACGTCCGTCTCGACCCAGCCGGCGACCGTCAGGTTCTCGCCGAACGCGCCGTGCGGCAGGTCCGCGATGCCGAGTTCGGCGCGCCAGTCGGGGTAGTGGGCGGCCGCGTACGCGAGCACGGCCTTGTCGGCGCCGCCGTGGTTCACCAGGTCGGCCTGGCCGTCGCCGTCGAGGTTGGTGACGCGCACCGCGACGGGGCCGGTGACGGGCTCCTTCCAGAAGCCGGTAGCGAACGGGCGGTCGAACGGGTCGGTGCTGCCGGGCGTGCCGTGCCACCGCGGCCGACCGACCTGCACCGACTCGACGCGCGCGGCGGGCATGATCGAACCTCGTGGGTTGGTTGCGGGCGCGGGCGGCCGTCGGTAGGATGGCCGCCTCCCGTGCCGACTCGCTCGTGGAGCCCGACCCGATGGACGACGACGACCTGCTCCCGCTGAACGGCACCGTGGCGAGCAACCCGGGCCGCCTACGGGTGAACTACCTGCGCTGGTTCCTGCACAAGCCGGCGTGGCCGCTCGGTTGGGCCGTGGCGCTGGTGGCGGCGGTCGCGGCTGCCGTGTGGTTCCACTGGGCGCTCTGGATCGCGGCGGCGGTCCTACTCCTGTGCAACGTCTTCTACTGGTTCCGGCTCACCATGCACTTCGGGCGGGGCGACGCGAACCCGGGGTTGGTGGTGTCGGCGACGCCGCCGCTGGTCGCGGTAGCCACCGACCTGTCGAAGGGGTTCGGCGTGTTCCCGGCCGTGAAGGTGTTCGCCGCCGGGCCGCTGCGCGTTGCCGGCCGCCGGCCCGAGGTCGGGGACCGTGTCGGCACGGTGTCGCTCTACGCGCCCGGCCCGGACTCGTCCGCGCCCCACTGGGCCGACTTCGACCCGCACCCGGCCGAGTACGTCACTGCCGACCCTGCCGCCATCGCCGGGTTGATGGCCACGTTCACACCCGCCGATTGGGACAACCTGGCTCGCCTGTTGGAACAGGTGCCGCGGCCGTACCGGCCGGGGCTGTACCTGGTGCCGGCGGACGGATAGAAGGGTCATTCGCTCCGACGGTGCGATCACTGGAACCACGCGCGGACGGCCGCCGCCCGCTGGTGCGTCAGGCCGTCGAGCACGCTCCCCGTCGCCTCGCGCAGCCGCATCCGCGACACCAATTCGGCGTGCGATCCCCCGGCCAGCCCGTCGGCGATCAGCGCGGCGCCCTGCGCCGCCTCCTTCACCCACGCCCCCGGCAGGCTCCCCACCGGCGCCACCGCCGACCCGAACCGGGCGAACGGCGCCAGAGCCTCGGTCAGGTGCAGGGACTCCACGAACGCCGACTCGGCCGCGAACAGCCGGCCGGACAGCGCCACCGCCTCGAACCGCTCGTGCGGTTCGTGCAGGCCGCACAGCCCGCCCACCGTCCGCACCAGCGATTCGAGGTAGGCCGAGCACCGGGCCGCGTCGTCGGTCAGTTCGGCGGCGCCCCCGGCGAACAGGTCGGCCTTCGTCAGCGGCCCCAACAGGTACGCCGCCTCGCCGTCCCAGCCGCCGGCCGACCGCCAGCCCAGCGGCCCGCCGGTGCCGCCGACGCCGTCCACGATTTCGCCGCGCTCGTTCACCACCAGCGCCGCCGAGAACGACGTTCCGAGCTCGACCACGCACACCGGGCCGTCCTGGTTCCACGTCCCGGACAACTGGTGGAGCGCCAGCGCCGCCACGGCCAGCTTGTCGGGCGTGCCGAGGTCGATGCGGTTGACCTTGCGGTGGGCCGGCACCGTCGGCAGGTGGGCGACGCCGGGGAGGAACACGGCCGGCAGCGGCGAGTCGCGGAAGGCGCGGGCGACGGCCGAGAAGCGGGTAACTCCGCCGCCGCCGCGGTCGTCCGGCCGAAGCAGGCTCAGTTGCGCCAGTTGGGCGTCCGTAGCTTCGGCGGCGCGCACCAGCGGCAGGCCGTAACCGGACGGTGCGGCGACGAGGTCGAACGGGCCGCGGGCGACGAGCCATGCCACCGCGGCGGCCGGGTCGGCACGCAACTGCTCGGGCTCGAACCGGGCCTGGTCGGCGACGGTACCGTCGTCGAGGATCAGAACGTCCAGGGCGGACGTTCCGGGGTCGCAACCGGCGACGCGCATGGGAGTGGCCCCCGGGCGAAGGGCTGAGAGTTGTGGCCAGCATACCGCTACGTGGGTCTGGTTTCCAACCGTCCGTTGCTCGGCCGAGTGACCATTCGGCCCCACGGCCGGGTCACACCCGCTCGATCAGCGACTGCGTCTTCACCACCGCCCGCTCCTCGGGGAAGGTGTGGAACGCGCTCACGGCCAGCCCGCCGGGTAGCGCCTCGGCGACGACCACACCCAGCGGCGACAGGCCGAGCCGGTCGCCGCCGCGGAAGTGGCTGACGAGCCCCTTGCGGGCGCCGTCCGAGCGCAGCTCCTCGTGCGCCCGCACGAACAACTCCGGCGGCAACACCTCGACCTGCGAACTGATCTGGTAGCGGACCCGGCCGAGGTCGCACCGCCCGCCGCGGCCGCCGCCGAGTCGGTGCCCCAACAGCCGCCCGCGGTCCGGGAGGTCCACGTCGGCCGTCGCCGTCAGTTCGGTGAGCGTGACCGTGCCGTCGGTCCATTCCAGGACGTGCCCCGTCGGCGTGACGCTGACCGTGACGCGGAAGCCGCACTTCTCCACCCGGCGCGCGGCGACGGCGGCGAACAGCTCCGGGTGGAGCGGCCGGTCGAACAGCCGGAAGACCAGTTCCGCCACCCGCGGGCGGACGAACGTCGGACCCATCAGGCACCCCGGATCGGGCGTCAGGTGGGGGATTATACCGCGGCCGTGGAAGTGGCGCGAAGCCAACCCGGCTCGCGCCGGCCGGTCGGCCGATATTCCGGATGCGTTGCCGAATCACCCAGAGGTATAATGGCGGGTTAACCTCGCGGGGGTGCTTCCGTGACCGAATCGCTGTCGCGCTGGCAGGCGGCCGTGCTGGGGGTGGTCGTCGTCGCCGCCGTCGCCGCCGGCGGGTACGGCCTGGCCCGCGTCGGCGACCGGCACGCCTTCCGCGCCGGCGCCGCCGAACTCACCGTCGGGTTCCCCGAGGCGCACGACGTGGGGCCGGGCATGCCCGTCCGCGTCCGCGGCGTCGACGCCGGCGAGGTGGTCGCCGTCGAGTACCCCGACCACGACGGGCCCGGGGCCGAGGTCACCGTCCGGCTGCGCGTCAAAAAGGAGTTCGCCGGCCGACTGTACGCCGACGCCGCGGCGCGCGTGCTGTCCGGCGGCGTGTTCGGGGCGAAGGTCGTGGCCATCGACCCCGGCCGCCCCGCCGCCGGGCCGCTCGCCGCCGGCCGGCTCAAGGGGCTGCCCCCGACCGGCCTCGACGAGGCGGTCGCCGACGCGCGGGCCGTCGCCGCCGAGGTGAAGACGCTGGCCGCCGACGCCAGGGCCACGTCCGCCGAGGCCCGGCGGTTGATCTCCGAGGTGCGCGACGGCGACGGCACCCTGGGCAAGTTGGTGAAGGACGACGACCTGTACCGCGACCTGAAGGAGCTGACGGCCGACGCCCGCGCCGCCATCAAGCGGGCCGACGGCGCCGTCGGCACGGTGCAGGGCGAGGTGGCGAACTTGAAGGGCTTCGTGGCCGACGGCCGCGACACCCTCCGCAGCGTCAAGCAGGGCACCGACGCCATCAGCCGGATGCCGATCGTCCGCTCCTACGTCGAGGACGCGGCGGCGCTCCTGGTGCGGCCGGCGCAGGAGCGCGACCGCCGGACGTACCACGCCGGCCACCTGTTCGAGCCGCGTACGGCGCTGCTGACGGACGAGGGGGCCGTCCACCTGGAGCGGCTCGTCCCGTGGATCAACGCGTACGCCGGCGGCAAGGCCGAGATGGTGGTGGTGGCCTACGCCGACCCCGCCGACGGGGGGCTGACCGCGGCGTCGGCGCACGAGACGACGAAGAAGCAGGCGGAGGTGGTGGTGGAGTTCTTCCGGTCGCACGGGGTCCATAAACTGGGCTGGACGAGCCGGCGGAAGATGACGCCGCTGGGGATGGGGTGGAACCCGTCGCCGGTGGTCGAGCGCGAGCCGGTGCCGGCGGCGAGCGTGCAGGTGGTGCTGTTCACGCCGTGACAGGTTCCCGTCGGGTCGCGGTATCCCGGGGTGTCGCACCCCGGAGCCCCGCGATGTCCGCCGCCACGATGGCCCGCCCGGAGCCCCGCGTGTCCGCCGCCGCCCCCGAGTTGCCGGCCCCCGCCCCGGCCGACCTCGCGCGGGCGACCGTCGTCCGCCACTACTGCCGGCTGCACCTCCCCGCCGTCCGGCTCGCCGAAGCCGACTTCCTCAGCCACCTCGACCGCACGTACCGGCTGTACGCCGCGAAGGCGCCCGGCGCCACCCGCGCGGAGTACCTCGAAGGGCTGTACGCCACCGACTGGTCCGTCTGCGTCGGCTGCCTCACCGGGCAGCGCGCCGCGTGGGAGCTGCTGTTCGCCGCCCGCACCGGCCGCAGCGACTGCCTCCTCGTGGACGCCCTGCGGGCGCGGGCCGTGCGGCTGTACCCGCGCGACGACGAGAAGCAGGACACCGCGGTCACCGAGTTCTGGAGCAACCTGATCGCCCCCGAGGGCGGCGGGCTGCCGATCCTGGCCCGGTACGACGGCCAGCGGCCGCTCGCCCCGTGGCTCATCCGCGTCTTCCAGAACTGGCACTTGTCCCAGCTGCGCCGGCACGGCGGCACGGTGGCGCTGCCGGACGACGAGATCGCCCTGCCGCTGGACTCGCCGCGCGAGGCGGCCGCGGCCCGCTGGCACGAGGCGTTCGTGGCCGCCGCCCGCGACTGGCTCGACAGCACGACCGACGACGAGCGGCTGCTGCTGGGGTTGCGCTGGCGCTACCGGATGAGCCAGCGCGACGCCGCGGGGCTGCTGGGCCTGCACGAGGGGAGCATCAGCCGGCGCACCGACAAGCTGCGCGACCGGGCGCTGGAGCAGATCGGCGGCCGGCTCGTCGCCGACGGGTGGACCGGCGACGACCTGGAGGGCTTCATCCTGACGGAACTCGGGGCCGTGCTGACGGACGACCCGCGGCTGTCGGCGGACGCCCTGCGGCGGCTGCTGGGCGCGAAGGGCAAGGACCTGCCGGCCGCCGAGTGACGCGGTTACGGCCGGTCGGAGCCGACGCCGAGAACCGCGTCGGCGCGGTCGAGGCCGGCGGCGACGCGGCCGAGCTGGTTGCGGTAGATGTCGTCGCCGTTCAGCCCGACCGTCGGCACGGTGGCGAAGCGGACGTGCCCGCCGGCGAAGAGCACGTTGTGCCCGTGGGCGTGTGGCGCCCCGGCCGTACCGACCGGGATGTCGGCACACACCGGCATCAGGTCGTTCTCCTCGCCGAACGCCAGTCGCGGCCCCAGCACCGCCCCGTCGGCCCCGCGGTGGCCCAGCGCGTAGGCGTAGCCGACGGCCGAGGTCGCCACGACCCGCGGGTCGGCCGCGGGGGCGCCGCACGCGGCGCGGAAGCCGGGCGGGCACTGCCCCGCGTCCGCCAGCGCGGCCACGAACGACCCCGCCACCGGGTACGCCCCCGTGCCCACCTGCGGCAGCCGGCCGGCGTGGGCGTCGGCGTAGCCGGCGAGCCCCTGGTTCAGCGTCATCAGGTTCGACTGGCACGCGGCCACGTCGCTCCGCTCGCGCACCTTCATCACCAGCGTCGAGGCCAGACCGACCCCGACGAACGCGATCCCGGCCGCGACCAGCAGCTCGACCCGGAACCGCCCGCCGAGCGTCCGCGCCTCGGGCCGGTCGGTGACCGGCAGCCGGCGCGCCCGCTCCGGAGCCACGTCCGCGGCGATGACCTCGACCGGCGTCGGCGGCGTAACGGTCCGCGGCTCGGTGGCGACGACGTGTTCGGCGACGCGGGCGATCGTGCGGAGCGCCAGCCCGTCGGGCGGGTCCACCTCCGCGAACGGCGGCAGCACGGCCCGAAGCGAAGCGACGCGGGCGGCGGCGGCGGGGTCGGCCGCGAGCCGCGCGGCGACGGCGGCGCGCGCGTCGGGGTCGAGCAGATTCAGCAGGTAGCCGGGCAGGTCGTCGCGGTCGTTGGTCATGGTTCCCCCACCGGTTGGGGCGGCGGCAGTGCCTCTGTCTCTGTCCAGTCGTCGGTCAATTTGGTCGTGGCCGCGTGCAGCCGCGACTTCACGGTGCCGACCGGGATGCCGAGCACGTCGGCGATGTCCTTGTACTTCAGCCCCTGGAAGTACGCCAAGACCACCACCTGGCGCAGCAACTCCGGCAGCTTGGCCACCGCCGCCCGGACACGCTCGGCCTGCTCGGCGCGGTCGGCGAGTTCGCCGGGGTCGGGGCCGGGGGCGGCGGCCAACTCGAACAGCGGCCGCGGCTCCCCCTCCTCGTCCGGGGCGGTGCGGGCGTCGCCGGCCCGGTCGCCCTGCCGCGACCGCTTCCGCATCGCGTCGATCGCCTGGTTGGTGGCGATGGCGTACAGCCACGGCCGGGCCGCGCGGCCCGGCTCGTACTGGCCGATCTTGCGGAACACGGCCACAAACGTGTTCTGGAACACGTCGTCGGCCAGGTCGTCGTCGCCGACGTACCGGCGGAGGTAGCCGTACAGCTCGCGCTCGTACCGCCGCACGAGCGTGCCGAACACCGACCGGTCCCCGGCGCGGAGGCGGCCGAGAAGCTGTTCGTCCGTCTCGGCGGGGGTCCGGGCGGGGTCGGGCACGACGCTCTCTGGTACCTGTACGCGGGGAAATGGCTCAAGGTTCTTGTTGTAGCTTTCCGGCCCGCTAACGTACCCGTTCGCCCCCGCGCCGACAGGAACCGCCGATGCCGCGCCGCACCGTGGACCAGCTCCGGGACGGAACCGAACTCGACGACGTGTACCTCGTCGCCGACAAGCAGCTCCGCGTGAACCGCAACGGCGCCCCGTACCTGCAGCTCGACCTGCGCGACCGCACCGGCGGCATCTCGGCCCGGCTGTGGAACGCCTCCGACGCGATCGCCCGCGGCTTCGACCCCGGCGACTTCGTCCACGCCGACGGCAAGGTGCAACTGTTCCAGGGGGCGTTGCAGGTCATTCTCAACTCGGTCGAGCGCGTCGAGGCGGGGAAGGTCGATCTGAGCGACTTCCTGCCGCAGACGGAGAAGAGCATCCCGCAGCTGATGGACCGCCTCCGCGGCTTCCTGTTCAAGCTCGGCAACCCGCACCTGCGGGCGCTCGCCGAGTGCCTCCTGATGGACGACGCCTTCGTCCGCAAGTTCACGACGTGCCCGGCCGGGGTGAAGCTCCACCACGCCTACGTCGGCGGGCTGCTGGAGCACGTCGTCACCATGATGGACGCCGCCGACAAGCTGCTGCCGCTGTACCCGTTCGTGGACCGCGACCTGCTGCTGATCGGCATCTTCCTGCACGACGCCGGCAAGGTCCGCGAACTCACCTACGCCCGCGCCTTCGGCTACTCCGACGAGGGGCAGCTGGTCGGGCACCTGGCGATCGGCGTGGAACTGCTCACGACGGCGGCGCTGAAGGTGCCGGACCTGACGGGCGAGCCGGTGCCGCGGGAGCTGATGCTGCGGCTGCAGCACATGGTCCTGAGCCACCACGGCACGCTGGAGTGGGGGAGCCCGCGGGTGCCGATGACGCCGGAGGCGATGCTGCTCCACGTCATCGACATGATGGACACGCGGATGCACCAGGTGGCACGGGAACTGAAAGAGGACAAGAACAACCCGTCGGCGTGGACGCCGTACAACCACAACCTCGGGCGGCGGTTTTACAAGGGCGGCGGCAACGGCGACCTGCTCGGCGAGAGCGGCGGCGGCTACGACTGACCGCCGTCGCGGCTCTCATCGATTCCGCGCGTGACACCCGCCGCCGGATGGTGTGTAATACCTTCGCCCACACCCTTTCCCGACCTACCCGCCGGAGGCCCGTCCGATGCTCCCCGCCGACAAGCCCGTCGCCTGCCCCGACTGCGACACCCCCGAACCCGCCCGCCGCGACTTCTTCCGGTACGTCGCCGCCGGTGCCGTCGCCGCCGTCCCCGCGGCCGAGACGTTCACCCCGCTGGCGAAGGCCCGCGCCGCCCGCGCCCAGCAGCAGGCCACGAGCGAGGCGATGGTGCGCGAGCTGTTCGCCACCCTCACCGCCGACCAGAAGGCGAAGGTTGTGAAGCCGTGGGACATGGGGCCGAAGGGCGGGCTGCCGGCCCGGCTGGCCACGCACAACGCCGCCCCGAACGCCGACGTGCGGATCGGCGCCGCGTACAACCGGACGCAGATCGAGATGCTCGACCGCATCTTCCGCTCGCTCGGCAACGGCCACGAGGGCTACCGCCTCCTGAGCCGCAACAACCGGTTCGACGCCAGCGGCGACTTCGAGAGCATCGGCGCCGTGATCTACGGCGAGCCGGTCGAGGGGAAGCCGTTCTCGCTGATGTTCGCCGGCCACCACCTCACCATCCGGTGCGACGGCAACTCGGAGCAGGGGGCGGCGTTCGGCGGCCCGCTGTACTACGGCCACACCCCGAACGGGTACGCCCGGAACAACGTGTTCTACTACCAGACGCGCAGCCTGACGGACCTGTTCGCCTCGCTCTCCGACGAGCAGAAGCCGGCGGCCGTGAAGCCGGGCACGTGGCGCGACGGCGTGGACTCGGTGCGGCTGCCGAAGGCCGACCACAAGGCGCCGGGCGTGGCGTTCACGGCGCTGACGGCCGACCAGAAGGCGCTGGTGGAGCGGGTGATGCGGGAGTTGGTGGCCCCGTACCGTCGGGCCGACGGCGACGAGGTGATGGAGGTGATCCGGGCCAACGGCGGGATGGAGAAGCTCGGCTTCGCGTTCTACACCGAGGGCCAGCGGACGGCGCAGGAGCCGTGGAGCTTCTGGCGGCTGGAGGGGCCGGGCTTCGTGTGGAGCTTCCGGGCGCTGCCGCACATCCACACGTTCGTGAACGTCAGCACCCGGATGGCGTAATGGATTTCGCCGCTTGCGGCGTAACGGCGTTCGCGCCGCTACGCCGCAAGCGGCGGTTCAATTCGCCCCTGGCGCCGGCGGCGCCCAAGCCGGCAACCCCATCACCTCGCGCTTCGCCCCCTCGCCGACCGGCACGCCCCACGCCTCGAACGCCGGCGCGACGTTCTTCCCCGCCGCCTTCGAGAACCGCACGACGAACTGGTCCCGCCGCGCCGCGTCGGTCCGCGGGCGGTCGGCCGGTGCGGCGGCGTGGTACTCGGCGAACGTCTTCTTGAACACGTCCCACCCGAACGACCGCCGCAGCTGGTCGTACACGATCAGCGCCACGAACGGGTCGCCCTTCCAGCCGTCGAACGTTGCACCCGCGGTCTTGTGCCGGGCCGCGTTCTTCGCCTGCGACGGCCCTCGAATCGCGTCGTGGACCGGGGCGCCGGGGCAGAGCGTTTCCAGCAGGTAGAGCGAGTACAGGTTGCACGTCACCTCCACGGTGCCGTCGAACGTCCAGTCGCGCTGCTGGTGGTTGTGGCCGAGCTCGTGGAAGAAGCCCCACGGCCCCTCGCCCGGCCCGCCGCGCTTCATCCGCGGCACGTCCACGGCCAGCGGGGCGAGGTTCAGCGGCCCCATGATCGGGTAGCCGGAGTGGAGGTAGCCGGCCGAGATTTGTTGGTCGAACACCATCCGCTCGGCCCGGCCGCGTTGCTTCGGCACCGCCGTCAGGTCGGCACAGCCGTCGAGCACCGTGTCCCAAAAGGCGACGACTTCGGCCGGGTTCTCGACCGTGCGGGCGACCGCGGCCGGCACCGTGAGCACGAACTTGTCGCTGACGAACTCGCCCCACGGGGCCGGCGCCGCCCGCAGCTTCGCCCATTCGTCGGCCGTCGTCTTGCCGGCGAAGTACACCGGCGCCGCCACACCGCCGTCGATCGTGGCCCTGACGTCGCCGAGCTTCGCGCCGACCGGGGCGGTGACGTACACGAGCCCGCCGAACGGGTTGGCGGCGGCCGTGGTCGTCGACGCGAGCGGCGCCCACCGCGACACCTGCGGGGCACGCTGCCAGCGGTCGAGCTGCCACAGTTCGTCCGTGTGCGCCCCGATGCGGACGCCGAGCCCCTGACCCGCGGCCGCGGCCGGGACGGTGACACGGACCACCTCGCCGGGCGCGGCATACACGCCGGTGCTGTGCCAGACGTCCGCCTTCGCGGACACGCCGACGCCGTCGCACACGTATCCCGGCACGCCGGTGCGGAACGTCACCGTGCGTCCCTTCACCCGCGGCGCGTCGGCCGGCACGTCGCCGGGGAAGGTGGCCGCGGCGGGGTCGGCCGTGGTGCGGTCTGCCGGCCGTTCCAGCGCGAGCTTCGTCCGCAGCCCGAGCGCCAGCCGGCCGGGTGAACCCGCCTTCAACGGCTGCTTCGCCGACGGCACCGCGGCCGCCGCGCCGGCCAGCGTCGCCGTGAGCCGGTCCGACAACTTTGCCTGCTCCTGCGCCGGGAGGTAACGCAGCGCCCGGGTGAGTGTCGCCTCCGCGGTGCGGGCGTCGGCGGGCGGCGCCTCCGTTCCCTTCACCGCGGCGGCGACCAGCTTCTCGGCCGCGGCGACGTGCGTGAGTCGGTCCGGCGGGCCGACGGCGAGGCGCTTGTCCTTCGCGGCGTCGAGCGTGCCGCCGGCGAGCACCAGCCCCGCGGCGGCGAACGCCTGGTTGGCGTGGTGCTCGGCGGCGAGCCGCTTGTCGGGGTTGGTCTGCTCCCAGCCCCAGCCCGGCCCCGCCGCCACGACCCCGCCGCCGGCCGCGAGGTGCCGCGCCAGCGTGGCGGCGTCCTGCGGGCCGATCCGGTGGGCGTTGCACACGATCACCGCGCCGCGTCCCTTCGCCACCAGCGCCCCCTTCGGCGCGGCCGCGGGGAGCCCGGCGGCCACGAACGCCGCAGCGGTGTTGGGCAGCCCCTGCACGATCACGTCGGTCGCCTTCCCGCCGGCTGCCCAGTGGATGGCGTTGGTCACGAGCGCGGTCGTGTCGGCGGCGCCGAGGCCGGGCGGGACGAGGTAGCCCTCGTGACCGAACAGCACGACGCGGCCGCCGCCGTCGGTCTCGCCCGCGGCCACGACCGCGGCGGCCGCCTTCCCCGCGGGCGCCGTCACGACCGGAAACGCCCGCGGCCCGAACACCGCGACGGTGCCGGGGAGGCCGGGAAAGCCGATCTCCTTCACGCCGACGAGGAACGGCGCGTGCGGCGGCGGCGCCTGTCGGGCCGGGAGGGCGACGGCGAACGCCGCGAGCGCGAGGGCGACGAGCGGGCCGCGAGACATCGCTGACACTCCGTGCGGGTGGGGTGATGATACGCGGGCGGCGGCGGTCGTAAGATTCCCGCATGGCCCTGCGCGTGTCCAACCTGCGCCTTCCGGTCGAGGAGCCGGAGGCGAACCTGCCGTCCCACCTCGCCCGCGCCCTCGGCGTGCGCCCCGCCGACCTCGGCGGCTGGCGCGTCGTCCGCAAGGCGCTCGACCTGCGCGACAAGCGGCAGCTAAGGTTCGTCTACAACTTCGAGGTCGAGTTCCCCGGCGACGACTACCGCCCCGACGGCTCCACGCAGGTCGATCGCGTCGAGGAGCCGCCGTTCGCCATGCCCGCGCCGGGCACGCGCCCGCTGCCGCACCGGCCGGTCGTGGTCGGCTCCGGGCCGGCCGGGCTGCTGGCCGCCTACTTCCTCGCGCTGCACGGCTACCGCCCGCTGGTGCTGGAGCGCGGCACCAAGGTCAACGACCGCATCCGCGACGTGCGCACGTTCGACGACGGCGGCGCCTTCCACCCCGAGAGCAACTACCTGTTCGGCGAGGGCGGGGCCGGCACCTTCTCCGACGGCAAGCTCACCTGCCGCAGCACCGGCCCGGACGTGATGCGCGTGCTCGAACTGTTCGCCGAGTGCAAGGGGCAGCAGCCGGGGAAGCCGAGCATCCTGTACTACCACCGCCCGCACCTCGGCAGCAACCGCCTCCCCGCCGTGGTGAAGGCCATCCGCCGCAAGATCGAGGAGCACGGCGGCGAGGTCCGCTTCCTCACCCGCGTCGAGGACGTGCTGTTCGATTCGACCGGGTTGAAGGGCGTGGCCACGTCGTCGGGGTTCGTCCCGGCGTCGGCCGTGGTGCTGGCCCCGGGCCACAGCGCCCGCGACACCTACACGATGCTGGCGGCGCGGGGCGTGCCGATGAGCGCGAAGGCGTTCCAGTTCGGGGTGCGCGTCGAGCACCCGCAGGGGCTCGTGAACGAGGTGCAGTTCGGCCCGCGGCACAGCAAGTACGAGGAGGTTCTCGGTAACGCGGACTACGCACTGGTGGCGCACGGCAAGAACGACCTGTTCACGTTCTGCATGTGCGCCGGCGGGCACGTCATCCCGAGCGTGTCGCAGGAGGGGTACTTCTGCACCAACGGCATGAGCCTGAGCAAGCGCGACTCCCCCTACGCAAACAGCGGGCTGGTGGTGACCGTGCCGGTGGAGGCGTTCGGCGCCACCGACGTGCTTGCCGGCGTGCGGTTGCAGGAGGTGTACGAGCGGAAGGCGTTCGAGCTCGGCCGCGGCGAGTACCGGTCGCCGGTGCAGCGCGGCCGCGACTTCGTGAACGGCCGGGTGTCGCCGGGCGAGGTGAAGTCGAGCTACCCGCGCGGCGTGGTGAGTGCCGACCTGCGCGAGGTGCTGCCGCCGGTGGTGGCCGAAGCGGTGCGGCACGGGCTGCCGCAGATGGACCGCCGCTGGCAGGGGCGCTTCCTCCCGGACGCGGTGCTGGTCGGCCCCGAGGCGCGGGGCAGCTCGCCGGTGCGAATCGACCGCGACCCGGAGACGCGCGAGTCGCCCGGCGTGCCGGGACTGTACCCGGTGGGCGAAGGGGCCGGCTTCGCGGGCGGGATCGTGTCGGCGGCGGTGGACGGCCTGCGCACGGCGCGGGCGCTCATCGCCCGCTACGCGGTGCCGACGGGGTGAGCCACCGGTCGGCGACGAGCCGCAGGGCGAGCGGCACCGCCGGCATCAGCGCCAGCAGCACCAGCACTCGGGCCGACAGCACCTCGCGGAACGACGTGATCTCGGCCAGCTCCGCCCCCGCGGCTGCGAGCACGACCGTCACCGGCAGCATGGCCAGCCAGCTCGCCCAGGCGTACTGCCGCAGCCGGATCGGCGTCAGCGCCAGCCCCAGGTTCACCAGCCAGAACGGGAACACCGGCGTCATCCGCAGCACGGCTACGTAGAAGGCGCCGTGCCCCTCCACGCCACGGTCGATCCGCTCGAACGCCCGCGCGAGCCGCGGCCGGGTCTGCGCCAGCCGTCGGACCGGTCCCGCGAACACGTACCGCGCCAGCAGGAACGCCAGCGCCGCGCCGGCCGTCGACGACGCGCTGACGACGGCGGTGCCGAGCCCCGCCCCGAACAGGAACCCGGCCAGCACCGTCAGCCACAGGTTCACCGGCAGCGACAGCGCGACGAGACACACCTCGACGAGTACGAACAGGCCGACCGCCGCCGGCAGGTGCTGACGCGCCGCGGCCCGCCACTCGCCGGAGCGGGCGACGACCACGGCCTCGTCCGGCCCGGCGGCGACGAACCACACGAACACCGCGGTAGCGGCGGCGAGGACGAGCAGGCGGCCGGTGGTGAACCGGGCCGGCGGGAGGGGATCGGGAGTCACCGGGACAGGATATCAGGCGGCCCGCGCGACCGCCGGGAGCGGGGCGTGCGTGCCGGTCCGCGCCGCCAGCGGTTTGAACGCCTTCAGCACGAGCACGCGGCCCATCAGCCGCTCCATCAGCATCAGCGGCAGCACCCGCCACGGGTGCGGCAGCTCGGACCGCCGCAGGTGCCGCTTCGCCACCGTCATCTTCTCGAAGCCGGCGAACGCCCGTAGTAACTCGCGGCCGGTCGCCTTCGGGGCGGAGGTCGGGTCGGGCGGGCGCCGCCAGTACCACCCCTGCAGCGGAAACAGCACGTCCTGCCAGTACCCGGCGTCGAACCGGGCCGGGAACAGGCCGATCACCTTGCCGCCGCTCTTGAGCACGCGCAGCAGTTCACCCGGCTCTGGGGTCGGGGCCGGCGAGTGGAGCGCGTTCCACGCCACTACATCGACCGTGCCGTCGGCCGCGGGGAGGCGGTCGGGCTGGAACGGCACCACGGCCGCTCTCAGCCCGCGGCGGTCGAGGTGGTCGCGGACCACGTCGGCCCGGTCGTCGGCGCCCGCGGCCACGGTGACGACACTGCCGGCGGCGGCGTACCGGGCGGCGTCGCAGCCGACGCCGGGGCCGAGAACGAGCACGGACTCGTCGGGGTGGCGGTCGAATTCGAGGGCGGCGGGGAGCCACGCCCCGTGCCGCTGGTAGCGCTTGGCGGCGAGTTCGTCGAGCCACGCGGCGGAGAACGGTTCGAGGCCGTCGTGGCCGCGGCGGTAGGTGGGCGGGCGGAGGAGTTCGCGGTTGGCGAGTTCGCGGGGGTCGGCGCGGCCGGGGGCCGGCGCCGCGGGCTCGGCGGTGGCGGAGAACAGGCGCAAGTGACTGAGCGAGCCGTCCATGGCCCGACCCCTGGCGGGTGCCTTCGGAGCCGGGGCTTTACCCAGCCTCCCGCCGCGGGTCAAGGCCTACTGGTTCCGCCGCCGCCCCACCCACGCGCAGGCGATGCCGCCGCCGAGCGCGGCCGTGGTGTAGGTGGCGAAGTGGGTGTTGGCGACGGCCACGAGCGCCCGGTGGCGGTCGGGCGGCACCGCGGTCGCCCACGGTTCGCCCACCGACACCCCGAGCAGGTCGGCGTGGCGGAGGTTCCCCACGCACGCCATCGCCGACACCGTGCCGACGACCGCGAACAGCCCCGCGAGCGCGCGCACGATGTCACGGGCCGGGGCGGGCGGTGCCGACCCGGCCCGGGCGGCGGCGGCCATGCCGAGGCCGAGAAACAGTCCGCCCCACCACCCGCCGAGGAAGCCCCAGGCAAGGCCGAGGAGGGTCGGGTCGGTGACGCCCGGGATGGGGTTGTGGGCGACGGTGAAGTACTCGGGGCAGAGGCGAGCGGTGAACTGATCCTGGGCGGCGCCGTAGGCGACCATCGCGGCGACGCACGCGGCCACCACCCGCAGCGCGGGGAGGGGGCGAACCAGGGCGACCACGAGGGCGGCGCCGACGACGGCAAGTTGCGCCCAGACGCGCCAGGTTTCGAGGGGTTCCATGAGGGGTGCCCGGCTCGCAGCTCCGCCGCGGGTCAAGGCCTACTGGTTCCGCCGGCGGAACACCTCGGCCATCAGGTTGTCGATCGGCGCGTACTGGTCGGTCAGGATGACGCCCGGCTCCTTCGCCAGGAACGGCTCCAGCACCGACGGCGCCACCTGTCGGGTGAAGAACGGCACCTCCGGCACCGTCATCGCCGCCGGCCCGAGCGCCGCCGCCTTCGCGGTCGGCCAGTACGCCGGCGGCCGCGGCACCACGGCCTCCGTCGCCGCCTTCAGCCCCGCCAGGTCGAGCGGCTTGTCCGAGGCGTAGATGACGTACACCTGCCGCCCGGCCGACCAGTACGCGAACCGCTCGTCGTACTCGGCGGCCGCCTTCGGGTCGGCCGGCCGCTCCGCCGCCGGCGGCTCGCTCGACGCCAGCAGGTGGACGTGCTTGAACGTCTTCTCCAGCGTCGCCATCGCGGCCCGCCACACCTTCCCGTGCTCCACGCTGTCGATGATGGTGAGCAGGAACGCCCCGTCCGGCTTCAGCGCCCGCTTCACCGCGTCGTTGTACTCCTTGGTCATCAGGTGCGACGGCACCGACAGGTCGTTCACCGCGTCCTGGATGACCAGCTCGTAGCTCCCCTTCTCGGCCACCTCGGCGACGAACTGCCGGCCGTCCATGTTCACGTCGCGGTGGTGCTCGTGCTTCTTCAGGCCGAGGAACTCGTAGGCGACGTTCGTCACCTCGGGGTCGATCTCCACCACGTCCATGCGGGTGCCGGGCACGAGCTTCATCGCGGCCCGGGGCAGGGTGTAGCCGCCGCCGCCGATTAGAAGCGTCCGCGGGGCGTCGTTCCCCTTGCGGGCGGCCCGCAGGAACTCGATCTGAATCTCCTCGTGCTTGTAATAGATGTACGTCGGGCGGCGCACGTCCACGGTCGAGTGGAGGAGGTGGTCGAGGTTCAGGTTGTGGAGCACCTTGTACCCGGCGGTGTCGGGGTCGCCTTCCAGCACCGGGTCGGGTTCGTCGCCGGCCGCCAGCGGCTCCAGCTTGGTCGTCACGCGGATCAGGTAGTAGTTGCTGTCGCGCTGCACCACGGTGTTCGGCTCGGCCGTGCCCTCGCCCCACGTCAGGATCACGCCGCCGGTCACGCCGCCGAGCACGATGCTCAGCAGGTACAGCAGCGTGTTGTCCTTCCACACCGGGGCGACGGTCAGGCTCACCAGCGCCAGCACGGCGGTGGCCACGATGATGGTGCGGTCGGTGCCGAGGCCCGAGATCAGCACGTAGCCGGTGGCGAAGGTGCCGGCGATGGCCCCGGTGGTGCTCCAGGCGTAGACGCGCCCGGCAACGCGGCCGACGTGGGCGGCGTCCGGCACGGCCAGCCGGATGACCTGCGGCGAGATGGTGCCCAGCACCGCCATCGGGGCGAAGAACAGCACGAACGACCACATCACGATCTGCGTGACGAGCCCGTCGGTGGCGAACGCCTCGCCGCGCTCCAGGATGGGGCGGGTGACGAGGATGAGGATCGTCAGCCCGCCGGCGAGGACGAGCAGGCCGCCGAGCACCATCCGCGGGTTCCAGCCGCTGCCGGGGCGGTTCACCCGGTCGGCGATGATGCCGCCGACGAAGTTGCCGACGCACGTCCCGGCGAGCATGACGCCGATCACGCCGGTCCACGAGAACAGGCTGACGCCGTGGTGCCGGGCGATGTAGCGGCTGGCGGCCAGCTCCAGGGCCATGCCGCAGAAGCTGGCCAGGAACACGATGGCGTAGGCGTGCCGGATGTCGGCAAACGCGGCGAGGTTCGTGGTCGGAGGCGAGCCGGGGGCGTCAGCCCCCGGTTCCTGGGGTGCCGGCTCGTTCTCCCTCGGCGGGTCGAGTTGCAGCACCACCCACGAGGCGACGGCGGTGCCGGCGAGCAACCCCGCGGCCACGTACACCAGCGAGTTGATAGTGAACATCGGAACGAGGTAGAAGCCGGTGACGTAGTTGCCGATGAGGCACCCGAGCGTACTGAGCGCGAAGATCAGACCCGAGACGCGGCCGGTGCTCGACACGTCCGGCAGGCCGAGCTTGATCGACACCGGCGTCAGCAGGCTGAGGACGAACCCGGCCGGCAGGCACAGGATCGCCGCCAGGATCGGGATGCGCGGCCCGAGCGGGATGGACGTGTGCGCCCCGCTGGCCGCGAGCAGCACCGGGAACACGGCCATCCACAGGGCCGCGAGCGCCCCGCCCATCAGGAGGCCGACGAGGGTGCGCGGGTGGGGGTACTTGTCGGCGATGCGGCCGCCGTAGGCGTTGCCGAGGGCGATGCCGGCGAGGAACACGCCGATGATGCCGGTCCAGGTGTACAGGTCGGACCCGATGAACGGGGCGAGGAGGCGACTGGCGACGAGCTGGAGGACGAGCAGCGCGGCGTTGGCCAGGAACACCACCAGCCCGATCCCGACGAGCCGGGCGAGCGGGAGCGGGGCGGACGGGGAACCCATGCGGCGGAACCTGGTGCGGGGACGGCGAGGGTGTTCGGGTAGTGGTATGCCCGGGGGCCGGGAACGGCCATCGACCCCCGGCGGGCGCTACAATGGCCGAAGTCTCGCCGCTAGCGGCGGTAGAGTCGCCCCCGGAGACGGTTCATGGCTTCCCGGTACGTCGTCGGCATCGACCTCGGCACCACCAACTCCGCCCTCGCCTACGTGGACACGACCGCCGGCGACAAGCCGCCCGTCACGCCGTTCGCCGTCCCGCAGGTCGTGTCCCAGGGCGCCGTCGAGGAGCGGCCGCTGCTGCCGTCGTTCCTCTACCTCCCCGGCGACGGCGAACAACCCGCCGGCGCCCTGAAGCTGCCGTGGGACGCCGCCCGCGACTACAGCGTCGGTGAGTACGCCCGCGCCTACGGGTCGCAGGTGCCGACGCGGCTCGTTGCCTCCGCGAAGTCGTGGCTGAGCCACCCGGGGGCCGACCGCAAGGGGCCGATCCTGCCGTTCCGCGCACCCGAGACCGGCCGCCGAGTGTCGCCGGTGGAAGCGGCCACGCGCTACCTCAAGCACCTCGCCGAGGCCTGGAACCACGCCGGCCCGGGGAAGGGGACCGCCGACAAGCTCGAAGCCCAGGACATCGTGCTGACGGTCCCCGCGTCGTTCGACGCCGCCGCCCGCGACCTGACGATCGAGGCCGCCCGCGCCGCGGGCTTCGAGAACCTGACGCTGCTGGAGGAACCGCAGGCCGCCTTCTACGCCTGGCTCGACCGCACCGGCGACGGGTGGCGCGAGCACGTCGGCGTCGGCGACCTCGTGCTCGTGGCCGACGTCGGCGGCGGCACCACCGACTTCACGCTGATCGAGGTCGCGGAGGACGGCGGCAACCTGAACCTGACGCGGCTGGCGGTCGGCGACCACCTGCTGCTCGGCGGCGACAACATGGACCTGACGCTGGCCTACCAGGTGTCGCAGGCGCTGGCGAAGAACAACACGAAGCTCGACGCCGGCCAGATGGTGCAGCTCACCTACGCCTGCCGCGGCGCGAAGGAGCAACTGTTCGCCAACCCGCGGCTGACGAAGGCGCCGGTGACGGTGCTGGGCAAGGGTCGCAGCCTGGTCGGCGGCACGATCAAGCACGACCTGCCGCGGGCGGACATGGAGGCGGTGCTGATCGACGGCTTCTTCCCCGAGTGCGCCCGCGACGCCGAACCCGCCCGCGCCCGCACCGTGGGGTTGCAGGAGTTGGGGCTCCCCTACGTGTCCGACCCCGGCATCACGCGGCACCTCGCCGCGTTCCTCAGCCGGCAAGCCGAGTCGCTGGCCGGGCGCGAGTCGGCGAAGAAGGCGGGCAAGAAGGGCGCGGTGCTGCCGACGGCGCTGCTGTTCAACGGCGGCGTCTTCAAGGCCGACCCGATGCGGAACCGGCTGTTGGGCGTGCTCGCCTCGTGGGCCAAGAGCGCGAAGGCCGACGCCCCGCGCGAGCTCCCCGGCGCCGACCTGGATTTGGCGGTGGCTCGTGGGGCCGCGTACTACGGCCTCGTGCGCCGGGGAAAGGGCGTGCGCATCCGCGGCGGCACGGCGCGGGCGTACTACGTTGGCGTCGAGACGGCGGCGCCGGCAGTGCCGGGGCTGGCGCCGCCGATCAAGGCGCTGTGCGTCGCCCCGTTCGGGATGGAGGAGGGAACCGAGGCCGACATCCCCGGCGCCGAGTTCGGGCTGGTGACCGGCGAGGAGGCCGAGTTCCGCTTCCTGGGTTCGACGACGCGCCGCACCGACGCGGCGGGCACGGTGGTGGACGAGTGGGAGGGCCAGGCGGAGGAACTGGCCCCGATCCGGACGACGCTGGAGGCGAAGGGCGCGGCCGCGAGGCAGGTGGTGCCGGTCCACCTGCACAGCAAGGTGACGGCGGTGGGCCAGCTGGAGCTGTGGCTGTTCAGCCGCGACGGCAAGCAGCGGTGGAAGCTGGAGTACAACGTCCGCGAGGGGCGGTGAGGGTGCCCCCCGCGGGGTCGCGCGTTACTTTTCGCCCTGGCGGAGCAGCTTCATCACCGTCACGCCGGGGGTGTCGGTTTTGAAGTCGGTCGGGCGGTCGCTGCCGTTCTTCGTGAAAGCCAGCGTCAGCTCCAGGCCCGCCTTCGTCGCCTTCGTTTGGTAGATGCCCAGCACCGTCTTGTCCCCCTTCGGCGGTGAGATGTCGATGTGCCCCGGCGTCTTGGTCGGGTCGAGAGTGTACTTCGCGTCCTCGGCCTTCGCCTTGCCGCCCTCGCGGACCGTCACCGTGCCGTTCTTGAACTCGAACTCCACCTTGTCCGCGTCCTCCTTCGTCTTTCCGCCGAACGACGCCGACAGCACCTTGTAGGTGCCGTCGATCGACTTGGCCGGGGCGTCGCCCTGGGCGGTCCCCGCCCCCGCGACCACCAGCCCCGCCACCACCGCCGCCAGCAACTGCTTCATCGGTCGTCCTCGTGGGTTGCTACTTCCCGCCGTCGCGCTTCAGCCGCACCACCATCACGTCCTTGCCGCCGGCGAAGTCCGCCGGGCGGTCGGCCGTCTCGGTGAACGCCAGCACCACCTCGCCCTTCTCCAGCCGGACGATCCCGGGGAACGTCCGCCCCTTGTCCGGGCCGTCCTGCGGCGCCAGGTCGAGGTGCGCCGGCGTGCTCTTCGCGTCCAGCTTGAGCTTCGCCGGGTAGTCCTTCCCCTTGACCGAAAACGTCAGGTCGTCCTTCTCGATCTTCGCGGCGAAGCCGGCGAGTACGTCCGCCGGCACCGCCTTGCCGTGGTGCGACGCCGACACCGCCTTGTACGACCCGGCCAGGGCCGCGAGCGAAACGTCGTCGGCCGCGACGGTGGTGCCGATCAGGAAGGCGACGGCGGCGAGCGCGAACCGGGTCATGCGAACCTCCGGGCGGGAAACCGGCCGTCAGTGTACCGGTGCCGCCCGCCGGCGGCACCCGCTTGCCCGCCGGCCGAAACCGGCGTACCCTCGGGACTTCCCCCGGGAGCCCGCCATGACACGCCTCGCACTTCTCCTCGCCGCTGCGCTTCCCGCCCTCGCCGCCGACGCCCCGCCGCGGCCGCCCGGCATCATGGCCGGGGCGCACGCCCAGGACGTGACGCCCGAGCACTTCCCGATCTCCGTCAACGGCGGGTTCGCCGACCGGAAGGCGACGAGCGCCGCCGACAAGCTCCACGCCCGCTGCCTTGTCCTCGACGACGGCACGACGAAGGTGGCGCTGTGCGTCGTGGACAGTTGCATGATCCCGCGCGAGCTCGGCGACGCGGCCCGCGCCGCGGCGAGCAAGATGACCGGCATCCCGGCCGCGAACATCCTGATTTCCGCGACGCACACCCACAGCGCGCCGACGGTGACCGGCGTGTTCGGGAGCGACCCCGACGAGCGGTACGTCAAATTCCTCGCGGAGAAGATCGCCGCCGGCATCATGGCGGCGCACGCGAAGCTGGCCCCCGCGAAGCTGGGCTGGGGCGCCGCCGACGAGCCGAACCACGTCTTCAATCGCCGCTGGCTGACGACGCCCGGGTTCGAGAACGCGAACCCGTTCGGCGACAAGACGGACAAAGTAAGGACGAACCCCGGCTACGGGAACAAGGCGCTCGACAAGCAGGCCGGCCCGGTGGACCCCGCCGTGAGCGTGCTGAGCGTCAGGGACAAGGACGGGGCGCCGCGGGCGCTGTTCGCCAACTACGGGCTGCACTACGTCGGCGACCGGCCGGCGCTGTCGGCCGACTACTTCGGCGTGTTCGCCGAGCGCGTCGGCCCGGTGCTCGGGGCGAAGGGCGACGGGTTCGTCGGCGTCCTGTCGAACGGCACGAGCGGCGACGTGAACAACATCAACTTCGCGGGCGCGGCCCCGCCGAAGCGCGAGCCCGGGGAGCGGTCGCGCGAGGTCGCCGAGGCGGTGGCGAAGGCCGCGAGGAAAGCCGCCGACGGCGCCAGCTACCGTAGCGACATCACGCTGTCCGTGGCGACGAAGGAGCTGACGCTGAAGGTCCGCAAGCCGACGGCGGCGGAGGTGGCGCGGGCGGAGGCGATTGTGGCGAAGGCTAAGGGGCCGGTGCTGAGCGGGAGCGAGGAGGTGTACGCCCGCGAGACGCTGCTGCTGGCCAAGTACCCGGACACGGTGCCCGTGCGAATTCAGGCCATCCGCATCGGCGAGTTGGGGATCGTGGCGATCCCGTGCGAGGTGTTCACGCAGATCGGGCTCGACATCAAGAAGCGGTCTTCGACGCAACAGACGTTCGTGGTGTCGCTGGCGAACGGGTACAACGGCTACCTGCCGACGGCGGCGCAGCACGCGCTCGGCGGGTACGAGACGTGGCGGGCTCGGTCGAGCTACCTGGAGGTGGGGGCGGCGGACGCGATCACGACGACTGCCCTGGAACTGTTGGGGCAGGTGACCGGGAAATAGGTACGGGGGTGTCCGCTTGCGGCTTAGCGTCGGGCGACGCTAAGCCGCAAGCGGACACCCCCCGAACGTGATGATCACATCAGGTTCGGCAGCGCCCCGGTGCTGTCGCCGAGGGTGTCCACCTTCACGCGCATCCGGTCCAGCAACCCCACCCACAGGTTGTTGAGCGGCGTCTCGCGGGCGTACTTCACGTGCCGGCCCGGCTTCAGCGTGCCGCACCCGCCGCCGGCCAGGAGGATCGGCAGGTTGTCATGGTTGTGGGCGTTGCCGTCGCTGTTGCCGCTGCCGTAGGCCACCATGCAGTGGTCCAGCAGCGTGCCGTCGCCCTCGCGCACCGCCTTCAGCTTGCCGAGGAAGTACGCCAGCTGCGTCGTGTGGAACGTGTTGATGTCCCGAATCTTCTGCTTCTTCTCGGCCTTGTTCTCGTGGTGCGACAGGTCGTGGTGCCCCTCGGTCACCCCGGCGAACGGGTACGGCTTGTTGCTCCCCTCGTTCGCCAGCACGCACGTCACCACCCGCGTCACGTCGGCCTGGAACGCCAGCACCATCAGGTCGTACATCAGGCGGATGTGCTCGGGGTAGCTGCCCGGGATGCCGGTCGGGGCGGGCACGTCCGGCGTCCGCACCGGCGGCAGCGTCGCGGCGCGCTGGATGCGCTGCTCCACGTCGCGCACCGCCGACAGGTACTCGTCCAGCTTGCGGCGGTCGCCGGCGCCGAGGCGGTCGGTCAGCTCGCGGCTGTCCTCGCGCACGAAGTCGAGGACGCTGCGGCGGCGGGCGTCCTGGCGCTGGCGGACGTTGTCCGGCGTCGTCGAGAAGAGGCGCTCGAACACCAGCTTCGGGTTCACCTCCTTCGGCAGCGGCTGCGTCGCCGACCGCCACGACATCGTGGACGAGTACACGCACGAGTAGCCGCTGTCGCAGTTGCCCGCCATCGCCCCGGCCTCGCAGCCGAGTTCCAGCGACGGCAACCGGGTCTGGTCGGCGAGCCGGCCCGCGGCCACCTGGTCGACGCTGACGCCGGCGCGGATGTCGGTGCCGTCGGTCTTGCGCGGCTGCGACCCGGTGAGGAACGCCCCGAGCGCCCGGGCGTGGTCGCCGCCGCCGTCGCCGTGGGGGCGGGCCTTGTCGGCGGTCAGGCCGGTGAGCACCATCAACTGGTCCTTCACCGGCTGAAGCGGGCGGAGGATGTGCGGCAGGTCGAAATCGGCGCCCTCCTTCTCGGGCGTCCAGTCGGCCATGTTCTTGCCGTTGGGCACGTACAGGACGCACAGCCGGTTGGGGGCCGGGTTGGCGGTGCCGGCGCCCTGCGCCCAGGCGGTCTGCGGTCCCATCGCTTCGAGCCAGGGGAGGGCGACGGACACGCCGAGCCCCTTCAGGGCGGTCCGGCGGCTGATCGGCGAACGCGGCATGACTGGGTTCCTCGGTAACGGCTCGGGGCTTCGCCGCTTGCGGCGTAGCGTCGCGACGCTACGCCGCAAGCGGCGGTCTTACTGGGGCGCCCGCCCGCGGCGCAGGCGGAACGGGTCGGACTGCACGACTTCGGTCACCAGCGCCGAGAACTTGTAGTCCTGCCGGGCCAGCCCGGCGACGACCTTGTCCACGGCGCGCTTGTCGGTGAACTCCAGCCCGCGGCCCACCGCGTACGTCAGCAGCTTCTCCGCGAGGCAGCGGGCGAACAAGTCCTTCTTCGTCAGCAGAATCTTCTTCAGCTCGACCGGCCCGGCGAACTTCACGCCGCCCGGCAACTCGCCCGACGGGTCGATCGCCGCGTCGCCGTCCTTCGCGCGGAACGCCCCCACGGCGTCGAAGTTCTCCAGCCCGAAGCCGAGCGGGTCCATCTTGGCGTGACAGCTGGCACACGCCGCGTTCTTGCGGTGCTCCTCCATCCGCGCCCGCAGCGTCAGCGCCGTCGTCTTCTTCCCGGCTTCCTCCAGCTCGGGCACGTTCGGCGGCGGGGGCGGCGGCGGGGTGCCGAGCAGCTGTTCCAGCACCCACCGGCCGCGCTTCACCGGGCTGGTTCGCGTCGGGTTCGAGGTGACCGTCAGCACGCTGGCCTGCGTCAGCACGCCGCCGCGGTTCGTGCCGGCGAGCGCCACCCGCACGAACTCTTCTTGTCGGCGCCCGCCGCGGGCCGCGTCCTTGAGGCCGTACAGCCGGGCGAGGTCGGCGTTCACGTAGGTAAAGTCGGCGTCCAGAATGTCGAGGACGCTGCGGTCCTGCCGGACGATCTCGCCAAGGAACAGCTTCGTCTCCTGGAACATCGCCGCCCGCAGCCGGTCGTTGAACTGCGGGAACAGTTTGGCGTCCGGCTGGGCGTTCTTCAGCGGCTGGAGCTGGAGCCACTGCATGGCGAACGACTCGACCAGCGTGTTCGCCTTCGGGTCGGCGAGCATCCGCTTCACCTGCGCCGGCAGGTTCGGCGTCAGCTGGTTCTTCCCGGCCAGCTCGAAGAGTTCGGCGTCGGGCATCGACGCCCACAGGAAGTAGCTCAGGCGCGACGCCAGCTGGTACTCGCCGATCGGCCGCGCGTCCGGGCCTTCGGGGCGGTCGTCGAGCTCGACGCGGAACAGGAACTTGGGCGACACCAGCACCGCCGTCATGGCGAACTGCACGCCGGCCTCCCACGACTCGCCCGCCGCCGTGCGCGACTCGGCGAGCTTCACGAGCCGGGTCAGTTCGTCCGGCGTCACCGGCCGGCGGTAGGCGCGGGTGGCGAAGCGGCCGAGCACCTCGCGCGACTTGTCCGCGGCCGGCTTCGACTCGTCGCACTTGAGCAAGGCGCGGTGGGTGGCGGGGCGGGTGTCGAGCGGGCCTTGCAGGTACAGGTTCTGCACGAACAGGGTCGGCGCCGGCTCGCCCGCCTTGGGCTTGACCAGCGCCACCGCCATCCGCTTCAGGCCGATGTTCGCCGGAACCTTCGCCTCGATCACCTGCGGCGTCTTCTCGGTGCCGGTCACGTCCACCGTCTTGAGGATCACGAACGGCCGCAACCCCTTCACGGCCGCGCCGCTCAGTTTCTCGGCCTCCGCGTCGGAAGCGACGCCGGGGGCGGCCTTGTCGCACACCGCCAGCACCGCCACCCGCACCGGCTCCGAGCCCGTCGTCTCGGCGCGGACGCGGGCGCGAAAGATGTACTCGCCGTCCGTCGGCACCTGGTACTGCGTGTGAACGGGGCCGGTCTCCACGGCGTCGCCGCCGTCCTTGACCGACATGACGCGCCAGTTGTTCTTCAGCGGCACCTTCGCCGACGCGGGTTCGAGGTACTGCCCGCCCTGCCAGCGCTCCGGCGACTTGACCGGCGTCACCTGAACGGCCCGGTCCATGATCGACTCGGCGGCCGCGAGGTAGCGCTCGAGCAAAACCGGCGGCAGCGTCAGCACGTCTCCGATGTTGTCGAAGCCGTGGCCCACGTCGTCGGAGGGGAAGTCGTCGGCCGGGGTGAAGTCGACGCCGACGAGGTCGCGGACGGTGTTGTTGTACTCCAGCCGGTTGAGCCGCCGCATGGTGACGCGGCCGGGGTCGGGCGGGGCCGTGCGGTCGTGGTGGTCGAAGACGCCGCCGACGGTCTTGAGGAAGGCGTCGTTCTCGGCGGTGGTCGGCCGCGGCCGCGACTCCGGCGGCATCTCGCCGGCGTGGATCACGTCCTGCACCCGCTGCCAGATCTTGCGGTCTTTCAGGATCGATTCGGCGGTCGCGTACCGGGTCAGCGACAGGTCGGCCTTGGGGCGGGTGTCGCCGTGGCAGCCGAGGCAGTGCTTCTTGAGGTACGCGACGCCGTCGGCCGCGAACGCCTTCGCCTCCGGCGCCGGCGGCTGAGCGGGACTGCGCGTGAGGCCGGCGACTGTGAACGCGGCCAGCGCAAGACCAACTGGCAACAGGCGGGGCAAGGGCATATCCGGTCCGGCGGGCGGGAACGTGCAGCGGGGGCGGGAGTTACAGAATCTTACCCCGCACCCAGGCGGCGGGCCAGCGCAGGATTCCCATTCCGACGCTGATCTTGATGAGTCGGTGACATGTTTCCGGGGATCGACCCCCCTCGGCCGGAAACAATGATTTCGACGAGAGGGTCAGCGGGCGGCGAGTAGGCGCCCGACGACGGCGACTAGGTCGGCGGGCCGGTACGGCTTCGGAAGGACTGCCGTGGGCAGGTGTTGCGGCTCAGCGGCGGGCGTGTCGTCGATGGTGCTGCCGGTGGTGAGTACGACGCGGGCGTCCGGCCGGAGCCGCCGGAGTTCCGCCAGCACCTCCCAGCCGTTGAGCCCCGGGAGATTCAGGTCGAGCACGACGACCGCTATTTGGTCGTTGTCGCGGAACACGGCTACAGCGTCCGGGCCGCTGGCCGCGCCGAGGACGGCGTACCCGGCACGTTCCAGGACCATTCGGGCCATGACGATGATTGTAGGTTCGTCTTCGACTACGAGCACGGTGGAGCGAACGGCTGGTGCGTCGGCAAGGTTGTTCATTAGAATCTATTGAACGAGCGCGTGACGCGATCGGCCAGCCCCCGGGTCGGCGTACCCGGCCGGGCGGCAGCGCGGTACGCTGTGGGGGTCCGAACATGATGTGTCTGCGGACCGCGGGGCCGACCCGCGCCGCTCCGGTCGTCGGAGGGGGTGCAGCCGAGATGACCGCCGCCGCCGCGTACCACGCCCTCCTCGCCGCCGACCCCGGCCTCGCCGCCGAGTCGGCCGCCGCACTCCTCCACGGCCAGGACGCCCGCGGCCTCGTCTACGCCGGCCGCCCGGTGTGCGGCGTGCTGCGGCCGCGGTTCCTCACGCCCGGGCAGTTCCGCCGCCTCCACGACACCGCCAGCGGGCTGCTGCCGGCGCTGCGGGCGGCCCACACCCGCGCCGCGGCCGACCCGGCGTTCCGCCGCCAGTTCCGCCTCCGCGACTGGGAGGACGAGCTGTTCGCCCTCGACCCGGGCTTCCCCGAGCCGACGCCCGCCGGCCGGTTCGACGCCTTTTTCGCGTCCGAGTCGGAACTGGTCTTCACCGAGTTCAACACCGAGACGACGGCGGGCGCCGGCTACTCCGACTCGCTCGCCCGCCTGTTCCAGGGGCTGCCGGCGTTCCAGGAGTTCAGCCGCAAGTTCTTGTCGTGGCCGGTCATCGACCGGGCCGGCACCCTGCACGCCCTCGCCGACTCGTACCGCCGCTGGCGCGGCACGTCGACCGAGGCGCCGCGGGTGGCCATCCTCGACTGGCGCGACGCCCCGACGTTCGCGGAGTTGGTGCTCTTCTACGACTACTTCCGGGCGATGGGCGTGGAGGCGCGGATCGTGGACCCGCGCGACCTGGAGTACGACGGCGGCAAGCTCCGGGCCGGCGAGTTCCACGCGACGCTGGTGTACCGCCGCGTCGCGGCCGGCGAACTCGCCGCCCGGTGCGGGCTGGAGCACCCGCTGTTCCGTGCCGCCCGCGACCGTGCGGCCTGCGTGGTTAACCCGTTTCGCGGCCTGCTGCTCGGGAAGAAGGCCTCGCTCGCCGTCCTCAGCGACGAGCGGAACGCCGACCTGTTCACGGCCCGGCAGCGAGACCTGATCGCGGCGCACGTGCCGTGGACGCGCGTCGTCGAGGACCGCCGCACGACCGCCGACGGGGCCGGGGTCGAACTCGTGGCACACGTGCTGGCGAACCGCGACTCGCTGGTGCTGCGGCCGAACGACACGCTCGGCGCGGAGGGGACCGTGTCCGGCTGGCGGGTCGACCAGCCGGCGTGGGAGGCCGCGGTGCGGCGGGCGCTGGAGGAGCCGTTCGTGGTGCAGCGGCGGGTGGGCCTGCCGCGGGAGCCGTTCCCCGTGGCCGACGGTGGCCGTGTCGAGGTCCGGGACCTGTACGTGGAGACGAGCCCGTTCGTGGCGTTCGGCGAGTTCGTGAGCGGCTGCCTCACCCGGCTCGCGGCCGACGCGCCGGTTAACGTCGCCGCCGGCGGGTCGGTAGTGCCGACGTTCGTGGTCGAACCCCGCTGACAGTTTCGGGTTCAGTGTTTAGAGTTCACAGTGGACCAGCCGACGTCGAACACACCGCGTTAAACTCGAACCTCGACATGATCGACACCTTCGACCGCGACGGCATCCGCTTTCAGTACCCCGGCAACTGGCGGCCCGACCCCGACGCCGCGGACGACGACGGCGCCGGCTGGACGGTCGTGCTGCAAAGCCCCGGCACCGCGTTCCTGCTGGTGTCGCTACGGCCCGAGGCCGAGACGCCCGCGGAACTCGCGGACCAGACGCTCGCCGCACTCCGGGCCGAGTACAAGGAACTCGACGCCGACGACGCCGTCGAGACGCTCGCCGGCCGCGCGGCCATCGGCCACGACATCGACTTCCTGACGCTCGACACGTCGGTCGCCTGCCTCACCCGCTGCCTGGACACGCCCGGCGGCCCGCTGCTGCTGATGGGGCAGGTCGGCGAGTACGACCGGGCCGTGGCCGAACCCGTGTTCCGCGCCGTCTTCGCGTCGCTCGTCGTCGACGCCGAGTGAATCTCTCTCCCGGAGCCGCCATGCGCTACCTCGTCACCGCCGTACTCCTCGCGGCCGGTTCGCCCGCGCTGGCCCAACCCCGCCCGAACATCGTCCTCATCGGCGCCGAGGACATCTCGCCGAGCCTCGGCTGCTACGGCGACCCCGACGCCGTCACCCCGAACCTGGACCGGTTCGCCACCCAGGGCGCCCGCTTCACGCGCGCGTTCACCCACGCCCCGGTCTGCGCCCCGAGCCGCAGCGGTCTCATCACCGGCGTTTATCCCACCACGCTCGGCACGCACCACATGCGCTCCAAGCTCGCCCGCACGCCGGACCTGTTCGTCGACTACCTCCGCAAGGCCGGCTACTTCGTCGCGTGGCCGGGCAAGACGGACTTCAACTTCGACCTGCCGAAGGCGTGGGTGGATACGACGCAGGACTGGACGAAGAACCCCGCCGTGCTGCCGACCGACCGGCCGTGGTTCGCTTACATCAACTACACGGTGACGCACGAAAGCCAGGTGCGGGCGACGCCGGAAGCGTACGCCCGCAACACGGCGCGGCTGAAGCCCGAGGAGAAGCGCGACCGCGGCCGGGTGGCGCTGCCGCCGTACTACCCCGACACGCCGGTCGTGCGCGAGTGCGTCGGCAAGTACCACGACAACATCACCGCCCTCGACTACCTCGTCGGCGACGTGCTCCGGTTGCTGGACGAGCGGCGGTGGGCGGAGAACACGATCGTGGTGTTCTTCGGCGACCACGGGTGGGGGCTGCCGCGCGGCAAGCGCTGGTGCTACGACAGCGGCACCCGCATCCCCCTGCTGGTGCGCTGGCCCGGGGTCGTCCGCCCCGGCACCGTCCGCGACGACCTGACGGCGTTCATCGATCTGGCGCCGACGTTCCTCACGATCGCGGGGGCCGCGGTGCCGCCGCACATGCAGGGGCGAGTGTTTGTCGGCCCGCGGACGGGGCCGGCGCCCGAATACGTGTTCAGCTGCCGCGACCGCATGGACGAGACGTACGACCGCATCCGCAGCGCCCGCGGGCCGCACTTCCGGTACGTCCGCAACTTCCACCCGGAGTTGCCGTACGCCCAGTGGCTGAACTACCTGGACGAGATGCCGGTGATGAAGGACTGGCGGCGGCTGGCGTTCGCCGGCACGCTCACCCCGACGCAGCGGCTGTTCTTCGCCCGGACCAAGCCGGCGGAAGAACTGTACGACACCCGCACCGACCCGCACGAGGTTCGCAACCTCGCCGCCGACCCGGCCCACGCCGACACCCTCCGCACGATGCGCGGGGCGCTCGACCGGTGGATGGCGGACACGAAAGACCTCGGGGCGACGCCCGAGCGCGAGTTGATCGCCAAGGGTCTGGTGCGCGACGTGTTGAGCACCGAGTACGAGGCCCGGCTGAAGCTCCACCCGAAGGGCCCGCCCGTGCCGTGACCGCCTCGTCAACCAGCGGCGGGAACTCGGGCTCGACCCCGACGCCGTCAGACGCTACGTCGCCGCCATGCGCCTGTACGTGATCATCTTCGTCTGCGTCGCCCTGACGTTGATTCCCGTCTTCCTTTTCGACGACGAGATCGACGCCGCCTTCGCCGGCCCCGAAGGGCTGCGGCGCCTCCAGGAGTACGGCGGCTGGGCGTGGCTCGTCGGGGTCGGCCTCATCGTCGCCGACCTCGTCCTCCCCGTCCCCTCGACGGCCGTCATCGCCGGGCTCGGGATGCTGTACGGGCCGCCCCTCGGTGGGCTCGTCGGCGGCGTCGGCTCCACCCTCGCCGGGCTCGTCGCCTACGCCGGCGGCCGCTGGCTCGGCCGACCCGCCATCCGCTTGTTCGCCGGCGATTCCGACCTGGAGAAACTCCGCCGCTTCTTCGCCAGGCACGGCCTGTGGGCGGTCGCCCTGTCGCGGTGGATGCCGCTGCTGCCCGAGGCGCTCTGCTGCCTCGCCGGGGCGGCGCGGATGCGGGTCGGGCCGTTCTCGGCGGCGCTGGCGTGCGGCAGCTTCGCGATGGGCTTCGCGTTCGGCGTCCTCGGCGAGCACTACCTCGACCGGCCGGCCGTCGGGCTCGTCGTCAGCGCCGCGATCCCGCTGCTGGTCTGGCCGCCGGTCCACTTCTACCTGAAGCGCCGGCCGGTGGTCGAAGCCGACTCACCCGTGGCGTAGCTCGGCGTCGAGCGCCCGCAGGAACGGCTCGGCGTCCGACACAATCCCGACCGTCTGCGTGCTGCCGCGGTCCATCAGCTTCGTCACCGTCGCCGGGCTGATGTCCACGCACGCCACCTTCACCCACGCCGGCAGCAGGTTCCCCACCGCGATGCTGTGCAGCGTCGTCGCCACCATCAGGCAGAACCCCACGCCCGGCAGCAGCGCCCGCATCGCGTCCTGGGCCGCCAGCGAGTCCGTCACCACGTCCGGCAGCGGGCCGTCGTCGCGGATGCTGCCGGCGAGTACGAAGGGCACGTTGCCCTTCACGCACTCGTACATGATGCCGCTGGTCAGCGTGCCGGCCTCGACCGCGGCGCGGATGCTGCCGTGCCGGCGGACGGTGTTGATCGTCCGCAGGTGGTGCTCGTGCCCCTCGGCGGTCGGGATGCCCTTCTCCAGCGACACACCCAGGCTCGTCCCGTACAGCGCCTGCTCGATGTCGTGGGTGGCCAGCGCGTTCCCGGCGAACAGCACGTTGATGAACCCCTCGCGGACCATCCCCGCCACCAGGGCCGCGCCGCCCGTGTGGACCACGGCCGGGCCGAGCACCGCCAGCACCTGCTCGCCGGCGGCGCGGGTGCGGCGGATCGCGTGCGCGATCTCGCGGGTGCTCACCCCCTTCGGCTTCTCGCTCGACACCGCGCTCGTCATGAACTCGAACAGCTCGTGCCGCTTCGCCGCCGCTTCCTCGGGGAGCACGCGGATGCCGGCGCGGCCGACCACCACGCGGTCGCCGCGCTTCACGCCCACCATCGGCACGCACCGCGGCGGGTCGAGCACGACGCCGCAGTCCATCTCCTGGCCGGCCACGTCCACCCACTCGCCGCCGAGCCGGACCTGCGTGCGGAAGTTCGTGCTGCAATAGAAGCCGTCGGGGAACGCGCCGTCCAGGTCGGCGCCGACCGCGGCGCAGTCGGCGGGGTGCACCGGCGCGGCGCCGTGCGACAGGATTTCCGTCAGCACCGCGTCCAGCTGCTCGGCCGAGTCGGCGCGAATCTCCAGCCGCGCGTAGGAGGCGTCGCCCTGGGTGCGGCCGACGCGGAACTCCTGCACCTCGTACGTCGCCCCGCGGGTGACCACGGCGTCGAGCACCTTGGGCAGCAGCAGCGAATCGAGGATGTGGCCGGACAGCTCGACGTGTTCGACGTGCCGCGGCGTCATGGCTCGGCCTCCGGGGGGAGCGGATACCCCATCCTACCCGTGAGCCACGGCGGGCGGCGTCGTTCGTACCGGGTCCATTGTGTGTCACCGACCCCCCCGGGGGGTCGAGGCACGAATTGAGTCCAATACACAAAAATATGTCGGTCCGTCGCCGCGGTGCGGTGAACGCCGTAACGTGTTACCGCGCCGGGGTGTGCGGCGCTATAACACCTCGCGCAGCACGGCCGCGAGGCGGTCCAGCTCCGATTCCGTCGTGAAGAACGGGTGGCTGACCCGCAACAGCAACCGGTCCGGCCGCTCGATCACCGGGATCTCTACACGACGGTCCCACAATGCCCGCCGTAGCGCCGCTGCGTCGGTACCCGCGGGCAACTCGAACGCCGTCATGGTGCCGCTCAGCCCCACGGGCGTGGCCGGCGGCAGGTCGATCACGCCGCGGGTGTACGCCCCGAGTTCGGCGGCGCGGCGGCGGACGTTGTCCCAGCCGAGGGCGTCCTGGAAGTCGAGCGCCGCGGGGACGGCGAGCCACGGGCACGGGTCGCGGGTCCCCTCGAACTCCAAAAAGCGGACGCGCGGCGTCGAGCCGAAGGCGTCGGGGGCGTCCGGGTGCGCGCTGCCGCGCGGGTCGCCGAGCGGATAGCTGTCCGGCTTGTAGCCCCAGCTGACGTGCAGCGGTTCGATCGCCTCGCAGTTCGTCCCGAGCGCCAGGAAGCCGGCCCCCGTCGGCGCCAGCACCCACTTGTGCAGGTTGCCGGCGTAGTAGTCGGCGCCGACCGCGTCGATGTCCAGCGGCAGCAGCCCGGGTGCGTGGGCGCCATCGACCACCGTGCGAATCCCCCACCGTCGCGCCGCCGCGCACAGCTCCGCGGCCGGCAGCACCAGCCCGGTCGGCGACAGGACGTGGCTGAAGAAGAACAGCCGGGTGCGGTCGCTGAAGGCGGCTTCCGCGGCGGCGACGATCTCGGCCGGGTCGGCGGCCATCGTCGGCAGCGGGAAGGTGCGGATGGTCAGGCCGCGGCGGGCGGCGAAGCGCTCCCACACCCACACCATGCAGCCGTATTCGTGGTCGGTGAGGAGCACCTCGCCGGGCTCGACGGCCGGCAGCCCGGACGCGACGAGGTTGATGGCCGCGGACACGTTCGACGTGAAGACGAACCGTTCCGGCCGGGTGCCGAGGAACGCGGCGGTGCGTTCGCGGGCGCCCCACAGGAGCGGCGGCACGGTGCGGACGAGGAAGTTGGTCGGCCCCTCGGCGAGCTGGCGGCGCAGCTCGGTGACGCGGTCGAACACGGCGTGCGGCACGGGTCCGAACGACCCGGCGTTGAGCATGGTGACGGCCGGGTCGAGCATGACCGCGGCGCGGGCGGCGGACCAGTCGGGCATGGCGGAAGGGATGAAAGTTGTGGGATGAAGGATGAGGTGAGGATAGCGGGTCCGTGCTCGCGGACGTAGGCGCGTCGATTCGGCAGGGTTGGGAGCGTGGTTTGACACTCGCCCGCATGTCGGTTAGCCTGGCCAGCCGCGAGGCTGGCGCGGCGATACTGCGGTTTCGCCGGCGCGACAGGCTGCGCACGGCGTATTCGAATCACTTGTTCGTCGTCACCCCCGAGCCGGTGCGGCGCGGGGTGCGTTAGTGGGATAGGTCGCGCGGGCAGCCGTCGGAGGGTCGGCGGTAGTTTCCCTTGCGGCCAGTGGTTGCGGCCGATATTCTGGCGCCGGTCGGTGCATGTGATAGGCCGCGCCGGCGCGGGATAACCAATGGTTCGGCTGCGCGAGAGGGGTATGCCGGATGGGAAGGATCCACCGGGAACGGCTAACCGTGCGGGTCGAGGGGCCGTTCGTCGTTTTCCTAGTTGGGATGCGGATCAACAAGCCGTGGAAGATCCACAAGTGGCTACCGGTCTTGTGGGCCATGCGACGGATGCTCCGTGAGCTGGCCAGCCGGCCCGAGGCCGGGTGCCTGGGCTACTTCAGCTGCAGGACGACGGTGGTCCAGTACTGGCGGTCGTTCGTCCACCTTGAGGCATACGCCCGCAGCCGTGACAGCGAGCACTGGCCGGCCTGGGTGGCGTTCAACCGGCGGATGGCCGGGTGCCGGGGGGACGTCGGGATCTGGCACGAGACGTATCTGGTCCCAGCGGGCGGCTACGAGGCGATCTACAGCGGAATGCCGCCGCACGGGCTGGGGCGGGTCGGCGAACTCGTGCCGGTCGCGGAGCGGACCGACGGAGCGCGGCTCCGGTTAGGCGGTGAGGGTAGGCCGGCCGAACTGTACGCGGCACCGGACCCGGCCCGCCTCAATATTTCTGGGACTTCATAGCGTATTGGTGCGGGCCGGGCAGCTGAGCTTTCGTTCGGCGGCGGAGGTGCGCAGGTGGCGGGAGCCGATGCGAGTGCGGTCGTCCGCCGGCACCTGCGGTGGTTCTTCGCCGGGCACGCCTACCGGGCGCGCCAGTGGACGCTCGGCCCGGCCGCCGAGGAGTTGCCCCGGCTGCGGGTGGCCGAGTTCGCCCCCGGCCCGCGGACCGGGCTGTGGGTGTACGCCACCGTCGGCGCGTGGGAGGCCCGCGACGACCCGCGGCTGGAGTTCCTGATCGCCGCCCCTGAGCGGGACCCGCGGCACGTCGAGCTGGTCACGATGGCCGCGTGGTATCACGGGCGGCGCGGGCTGGGTGCCGGGCACACGCTCCCGATCGGGGAGCCGTGGCTCCCCGGGTCGTCCTGCGACTACTTCCTGGTGTCGCTGCCGTACCCGTTCGGCCCGGAGCTGGAGGTCTGCAACCTCCGCGACGGGCACCTCCACTTCCTCTGGCTGCTGCCGATCACCGCGGCCGAGCGGGAGTTCAAGGTACGGGAGGGGGTCGAGGCACTGGAGCAGCGATTCGATGCCAGCGCCCTGGAGTACTGGGTGCCGGATCGGGCCTCAGTCGTGTGACCCGCCGAACCCCGCGCTGCAGCAGACGGCCCCCGCCTGTAGGTTTCTCGTGACCACAGCTCACACTGGCGGGTGCCGCTGCTGAGCTGGATGTTCGGCGGCGGAGGTAGACTGGAAGATGAGCCGCGTTCCGACAGGGACAGAGTTGGTGCGTCCGTTCCTCCCCGCGAAGGATTTCGACCATTCCAAGCGCTTCTACGAGGCGCTTGGCTTCGAGAAGACCCTCGACGGCGAAGTCGCGATCTTTAACGCCGGCTCGGGCGGGTTCATCCTGCAGAGGTACTTCCACGAGGAGTGGGCGGCCAACTGCATGATGCAGCTGATGGTCGATGACCTCGCCGCGTGGTGGGAGCACATCGAATCACTTGAGCTGTCGGAGCGGTTCGGTGTGCCGCCGCCCAGGGCTCCGGCCATGCAGCCGTGGGGGCTGCTCATCGCGTATGTCGTCGATCCCGCAGGCGTCTTGTGGCACGTCGCACAGCGGCGTGACGGGGCAAAGCACGACCGCTGAAGGGACCGTGTTGCAGACGCCGGACCCCGCGCTGCGGAGCTTTATGTCCGGCGACCCGCGGCGGCCGTGTGCGCATTCCGCTTGCCGCGGAGTATGCTCCGGGTGGTCCGCGCGATCCGGTCGGCGTACCCCGTCGGGTTGATTCCCTCGTGGAGGTGTCGGATGCGCGTGCTGAGCCTGTTCGTGCTGGGGTGCGTTTCGGTGCTGTCGGCCGCGGCACAGCCGGAATCCGACGCCCGCGCGCTCGTCGACCGGGCGGTCAAGGCCGTCGGCGGGGCGGACAAGCAACTCAAGCTGTTCCGCATCCGCGAGCGGCTCAACGTCAGCCCCGACCCCGACAAGAAGGGCGCTGAGCGCGTGTCGGTGCTGGAGCCGCCGACCGCGTGGTGGCTCGGCAAGCGCGAGCGGGTGAAGGAGGACAAGGAGCCGGCCACGTTCCTCGTGTGGGGCTGGACGCTGGGGGCGATCACCGACCCGAAGTCGAAGGTCGAGGCCATCCCCGGCGTGAAGGAAGGCGACAAGCCGGCCTTCGGCCTCCGCGTCAGCGGTACCGTCACCCCGCCGATGGACCTGTACTTCGACCAGGGCGACGCCCGCCTCGTCCGCATCGACTGGCGGGCCGACACCCACCGGTTCAGCGCCTGGAAGGAGCACGACGGCGTGCGCTACCCGTCGAAGTGCGTCGGCACGAAGAAGGCGACCGGCGCGGCCTGGTACTTCACCGAGATTCTGGAGCTGGAGCGGCTGAAGGAGCTCCCGCCGGGGCTGAAGCGGTAGCCGCGTGCCGGCCGTTGGCCTTGACGGCGCCCGGCGGCGCCGTCACCCTGTCGGCCATGGCGGATTTTCGCACCCACATCACCGTCTCCACCATCCTCGGCGTCGGCGTCGGGGCGGCGGCCGTGCAGCCGTTCGGGTTCCCCACCGAGACCGCGATTCTCGCCGCCGCCCTCACCGCCGTCGGCGGCATGCTCCCGGACCTCGACAGCGACAGCGGCGTCCCCGTCCGCGAGCTTTTCTCGCTCGCCGCCGTCATGGCGCCGCTCGTCATGATCCCGCGGCTCATCCAGATGGGCCTCACCCGCGAGGGCGTGCTGGCGAGCATGGTGTTCGGGTACGTCCTCATCCGGTACTGGGTGCGGGCCGTGTTCAAGCGGCTCACGGTCCACCGCGGCATGTTCCACAGCGTGCCGGCGATGCTCGTGTCCGGGCTCGTCGTGTACCTCGGCTACCACTCCGACCACCGGCCGACGCGGCTCCTGTTCGGGTTCGGCGTCATGGCCGGGTTCCTGTCGCACCTCGTCCTCGACGAGCTGTACTCGGTGAACCTGAGCGGCCTCCGGGTGAAGCTGAACAAGTTCGCCGGCAGCGCCGTGAAGCTGTTCTCGCCGTCGCTGCCCGGCACCGCGACCTGCTACGCCGTGCTCGGGGCGCTGCTGTACCTGGCGTACCTCGACTTCACCCAGCTCCAGGCGTCGTCCGAAGGCGTGGGGCGGTGAGCCGGGCCGCGTGAGCGCCGGTGGGCGCGGCTGTCACGGCACCCGGCCGCGGCCGCGGCCCGGCTCGCCGCCGGCCGCGTTGCCCGCCGGCGGCGGCGCTGGTATGGTGGGAGCGTCCGCGTCTCCCCCAACCGACGGTTCCGGTAATGTCCACCTCTTTCGACGCCACCGGGATCGGGCAGTTCGCGGTCAAGCTCAACCTGGCGTCCGAGGCCCAGGTCCGCGACCTGCTGGCCGAGCTCGACGACCCCGGCGCCCCCGGCGAGGAGATGATCCGCCTCATGGAGCGGAAGGGCGTCATCACCCCGTGGCAGGGCGGCAAGGTCCGCAAGGGCGACACCGACGGGTACTACCTGGGCGGCTACCGCATCCTGTACAAGATCGCGTCCGGCAGCTTCGGCCGGGTGTACCGCGGCGACGACCCGCGCACCGGCCAGGTCGTGGCCGTGAAGGTGCTCCGCAACAAGTGGACGATGGACAAGCAGAAGGTGGACCTGTTCGTCCGCGAAGGCAAACTCGGGATGACGCTCCGCCACCAGAACGTGGTGAGCATGCTGGCCGTCGGCCAGGACCCGAAGACCGGCCAGTACTACCTCGTCATGGAGTTCGTCGAGGGCGGCAACCTCCGCGACCTGATCTCGATCCGCAAGAAGATCGGCGTCGACGAGTCGCTGCGGATCATGGAGGAGTGCGCCGCCGGCCTCGGCGGCGCGTTCGCCAAGGGGCTGACGCACCGCGACATCAAGCCGACCAACATCCTCATCGCGTCGCAGGGCGTCGCCAAGCTGGTGGACTTCGGGCTGGCCGAGATCACCACCATGGGCGGGTCGGTCCAGCTCCAGAAGCAGTCGGACAAGGACGACGACGTGGCCGTGGACCGGACGGTGGACTACGCCGGGCTGGAGAAGGCCACGGCGAGCAAGCCGGGCGACGTGCGGAGCGACATCTACTTCCTCGGCACCGTGCTGTACGAGATGGTGACGGGCGAGCCGCTGATGCCGGTGACGAAGGACAAGCAGGCCCGGATGGCCGCCCGGCGGTACCAGCAGGTCGAGGACACGCTGGCCAACGGCGGCCCCGCCCACGGCATGCCGGCGGAGCTGCAACGGCTCATCGCCAAGATGGTGGCGTTCGACCCGATCCGCCGGTACCAGACGCCGGCCGAGCTGGTGAACGCCATCCAGGAGTGCCGGGCGAAGCTGGGGATCGGGTCCGTACTCGCGGTCCGGTCGCGGACGGCCGAGGGGCCGCACACGCTGTTCGTGGTCGAGGGGAACGCCAAGCTGCAGGACGCGTTCCGCGAGAAGTTCAAGGCCCACGGCTACCGGGTGCTCATGTCGATCGACCCGGGCCAGCCGCTGCGGCGGTTCCAGCAGCAGCCGTACCACGCCCTCATCGTGGACGCCGGCACCGTCGGCGAGGACGGCGTCGAGGCGTACAGCCGGGTGCTGAAGGAGGCCGACACGATCGGCGTGGACCTGGCCGCGATCCTGATCCTGAACGAGGAGCAGGAGAGCCTGCGGCACCGCGCCCGGCAGCACAAGCACGGCGTGGTGCTCATCCGCCCGGTGACGATGAAGCAGTTGCTGGAGAAGCTGTACGAGCTGGCCCCGCCGCCGCAGGCGGCGAACACCGCCGAGGCCGGCTGACCCCGGCCGGAGCCCCCATGCCCGTCACCCTGCGCCGCGGCACCACCGCCGACGCCGCCGTCGTGTGCGAGTTCAACGCGGCCCTGGCCCGCGAGAGCGAAGGACGGGACCTCGACCCGGCGGTGCTCGCGGCCGGCGTGCGGGCGGCGCTGGCCGACCCCGCGAAGGGCGTGTACACGATCGCCGAGCGCGGCGGCGAGGTGGTCGGCCAGCTGATGCTGACCTACGAGTGGAGCGACTGGCGCAACGGCTGGTTCTGGTGGGTGCAGAGCGTCTACGTCCGCCCGGACGCCCGCCGCGGCGGCGTCTTCCGCGCCCTCTTCGCCGACGTGCTGACCCGCGCCGCGGCCGACCCCGGGGTGATCGGCGTGCGGCTGTACATGGAGCACGCCAACGCCCGCGCCCGCGCCACGTACCAGTCCCTCGGCATGGTCGAGGCCGGGTACGAGGTGTTCGAGCTGTACCCGCTGCCGGGTCGGGCGTAACGCCACTGTCACGGTCGCTCGACCGCCGGCCGCTCGGCCGCTACCCTCGGGCTGTTTCGCCCGGAGGTTCTACCGTGTTCGCCACACTCGTCGTCGCCGCCGGGCTGAGCCCGGCCCAGCCGCCGGCCCCACTCTCCGAGCGGTGGCTCCTCCAACTCGCCCCGGCCGACCTGCCGCGGCCGCCGAACAACCTCTACTCGCAGACGTGGTTCGATTCCTACCGCCCGCGCGCCCTCGGCGGCGCCTGGGAGCGCTGGGTGCAGTTCCGCCCCGGCTACCTCGGCGGCCCGGCGACAGTGTCGATCACCAAGCTGAACGAGGTCGATCGGGTCGTTCCCGGCAAGGAGCCGGGGCCGGTTCACCGTTCGCTGCCGCTCGCGGTCCACGGGCCGCTCGTCGAGTTCGACCGCAAGCTGTACACGGCCGTGAGCCGGCCGTTCCGCGTCGGCAAGACGCCCGGCGTGACGCAGCAACTGCACCTCGGCGCCGCGGTCGAGTTGAAGGACCACGTCTGGTACCAGGCCGGCACGCGCACCGACGCCGACGGGAAGACGGTGACCGTCGAGGAGTGGAAGCTGGAGTTTAACGACAACCCGCGCAAGGCCGACGCCGGCACCGTGACTGTCCGTAGCCACCGGCGGCCGCTCGCGCAGCGCGACGGCGAGGCGCTCAAGCTCGAAGTCCGCTTCACCGCGGAGGCGGCGAACGAAGCTACCCGCGTTCGCATCGTCCGTCTTCACGCGCCGGACGGGGCGAAGGTGTCGCCGCTGCCGTACCTCCAACTCGGCAACGGCCAGGGCGATCCGGACATCATCTGGACGGGCGGTTGGGACCGCCTCTCATTCACACCGGCTTCACGACCCGGGCCGGTAAGATTGGAGCCGGACACGCCCGGGCTGGTGCAGCCGCCGGTGAAATGACCGCCCGCCGCGGCCGTCCCCTCTGTGCGGCTCCCGTCACGCCACCGACGGCCGCGCTTCCGAGGGTCGTCCCATGTCGTCCGAGCTTCCGCCCGCCCCGGCCGTGCCGGGCCGGGGCGTCGTGCGCTTCCTGTGGACCAGCAACCCGCTGTACGTCGTCAGCGCCGGGCTGTTCCTGTACGGCCTGCAAACGTCGTTCGCCGACCCCACCCGCGCCGACGACGCCACGGCCCTCACCGCCGGCCTCGGCGGGTACACGCTGCTGCTCGCCGCCGCCGCCCTGTTCCTCGTCCGCTACGCCGGGTACTGGAACGACCTGCGCACCGTCCTGCTCCTCGTCGTGCTGATGTTCCTCGCCACGTCCGTCACGTTCGACGAACTCCTGGTCACGAGCCCGGACCGCGGCGCGCTGCTGAACGGCGCCGGGCTGGTGTTCGCGGTGGTCGTGAGCGAGGTGGTGCTGAACGGCATCCGGCTGCGGCTCCCGGCCGGGTTCCGCGGGCCGTACTACCTGACGCTCGCGCTGTTCTTCCTGTACCCGGTGGCGCTCACGCAGGCGGTCCGCGCCCCGCAGTCGGACGCGCTGCTGTGGGGCTTGTGGGGCTTCGCCCCGGCGGCGGGGCTGGTGTTCCTCCTGCTGCTGCCGGCGGCGCGGCGCGGGGCCGCGTACGCCCGGCGGAACGGCAGCCCGTGGCCGTGGCCGTTCTACCCGTGGTCGCTGTTCGTGTTCCTCGCCGTCGCCGTGTGCGGGCGGGCGTTCCTCCTGTGCTGGTCGTTCCACCTGCTCGACGGCGCCGGCGCCGCCGACCTCGTGTTCGCCCCGTACTTCCTGGCCCCGTTCGGGCTCGCGGTCGCCGCCGTGCTGCTGGAACTCGGCCTCGTCGCGCGGCACCGGCCCACACAGGTGGCGGCGCTCCTCGGAGCGCTGGCGCTGGTGCCGCTGTCGAGCGTCGGGGTCGGTGAGAACGCGGTCGCGGCCGACTTCCTCGGCCGCTACGCCGACCGCCTCGGCGGCACCCCGCTGTACGTCGCGCTGCTCGCGGCCGGCGGGTTCAGCCTGATCGCCTGGGTGCGGAAGGTGCCGCTCGCGGCCGACGCCGTGACGCTGGTGCTGCTCGGGCTGGCGGTGATCGGGCCGGACACGCTGCGACTGACGGCCCCCCGGCTTCCGCACGTCGGCTTCCTGGCGGCGGCGTGGGCGGTGCAGCTGGGCGTGGGGCTGTGGCGGCGCGAGGCGTGGCGGTGGGGGCTGGCCGGCGGGATGCCGGCGGTGTGGGTCGGGCTCGAAGGGTGGCGGCTGTACGCGGCCGCGCGGGCGGTGCTGGCCGGGCTCGACCAGCTGGTGGCGGGGCTGCTGCTGCTGCCGGTGGCGGTGCTGGTGAGCCTCGGGAAGGCGGGCGTGCTCGGCCGCTGGGTGCGGTCGTGGCGTGGCGAGCCGGACGACCTGCCGGCCTGAGCCTCGTCTGCCCGGCGAGCCGGGGGCATCGGCCCCCGGCTCGCCTTCCGACTCACCCCACGAACACGCCGCCGGGCAGGGCGCCGCCGCCGAACACGCCGAGGTCCTGGAACGTCGCCGGCTCGCCGCTGCCGACGAAGTCCTTGCCGAGGTACACTCGAACGTTCGCCGGCGACCCCTCGCCGCTCCCCACCGCCACGTCCGCCTTGCTGTCCCCGTCGGCGTCTGTCGCCGCCACCCGGACGCCGCCGCGGTCATTCACGTTCCCACCCACGAAGAAGTTCGCCACCGGCGTCGCCTGAGCCGCGTCCACCTGGCCGGCGCTGACGAGCGCGCCGCTGAGGATGAACACCCGCGGGGCGCCGCCGGGGCCGCCGCCGAAGATCAGGTCGGCGAACCCGTCGCCGGTCACGTCGCCGGCCGCCACGAAGCTGCCGTTGCGGAGGTTCACCGCGTCGGTGCCGGGGAACGCGAAGAAGTCGTTCACCAGCCGCGCCGGGCTCCCCGCCAGGACACTCGCCCCGGTGAAGATCGCCGTGCGGGGGCCGCCGCCGAACCCGGCGGCGACGACCACGTCGAGGGCGCCGTTGTTGTCCACGTCGCCGAGGGCGGCGCGGGCCCCGCCGCGGAAGCTGGCGTCGTCGATGCCGAGGAAGTTCGCGCGGACGGCGGTGGTCCCGTCCGGGTTGCGGGAGAACACGCTCACGCGCGGGCCGCCGCCCTGGTCGGGGGTGACGACGAACTCGTCCGTCCCGTCGCCGTCGAGGTCCCCGACCGCGACGTACCCGCCGCCGGTGAAGCCCCCGCCGAACGGGTCGAACGGGGCGACGAGGACCGTGGTGTCGTCGGCCCCGGACACCACCGCCACCCGGATCGGCACCCCCGGCCCGGTGACCAGGATGCTGTCGGCGAACCCGTCCCCGTTCACGTCGCCGGCCGCCGCCCGAACGTTCGCGCCGTTGGCGCCGAACGGGGCGACGGTCGCGGCCGGGGAGGCCGGGTACGCACCTGCCGGGTTCGGGACGAAGACCGCCGCCGCGCCGTTCGCCGGGCCCGAGACGAGCAGCGGGAACGGCGGCTGCACCTCGACCGCGCCGATGTCCACGGCCGAACCGATGACGCGGAGGAACCCGCTGCCGCGCTGGTCGAACGGGGTGCCGGCGGGGACGGACGTGGTGCTGCCGGCGTTGATGAGCGGGCTGCCGGCGAGCGGGAGGCGGGTCTGGGTCGGGCCGCCGTTGGACTGGAGCGGCCCGAGCAGCGGGTCGGCCCCGACGACGTTGCCGTTCACGCCGTTGGCGAGGTTCGTGTTGGCGTCCACGAACGTGAGGAAGTTGGTTTTCGACCCGGCGGCCACGAACGTCCCGCGCACGTCGCGGGCCACGGCGTCGGCGGTCGTGTTGTTGGCGATCACGCTGTTCGCCAGCGTCACCGTGCCGACGGTGGCGCTCACGCCGCCGGACCGGCTCGCGGCCGCGCCGGTGTCCGTGTTGCTGGTAATCGTGCTGTTCACGATCGACACCGTCCCTCCGGCGATGCTGAACCCGCCGCCGCCGGCCGAGGTGTTGTCGACCACGGTGGTATTGAGGATGTTCACCGTGCCGCTGAGGATCCGGAATCCGCCCCCGAACCCCGCCGCGGCCTGGTTCCCGGAAACCGTGACCCGGTTGATCGTGACCGTCCCCGCGCTCCGGAACTCCAGCCCCCCGCCGTTGATGGTGGTGGACTTGTTGCCGGTCACGTTCGTGTCGGTGATCGTGGCCGACCCGCCGAACACGTCGAGCGCGCCGCCGGACTGCGTGGACGTGTTCCCCGTCAGGTTGGACCCGAGGATGGTCACCACGGCGGTCCCGCCCGACTGTTCGATGCCGCCGCCGACGCCGGTCGTCGCGGTGTTGGCCGAGACGGTCGTGTTCGTGAGCGACAGGGTGGCGGTGTTGCCGATGCCGCCGCCGTCGCCCGACGCGATGTTGCCGGTGATCGTGCTGTTCTGGACGGTGACGGTGCCGAGGCGGTTGAACACGCCGCCGCCGGTGCCCGAGCCGGCCCCGCCAGCCGCCGCCGTGCCGCCCGCGACGCCGCCGGTGCCGCCGGTCGCGGTGTTGGTGGAAATCGTGCTGCCGGTGATCGTGATGGTGCCGCCGTCGTTGAAGATCGCCCCGCCGAGCCCGGCCCCGCCGCCGCCGCCGCCGGAGCCGCGGGTGGCCAGGGTGGAACCGCCGGTGCCGCCGAACGTGCCGGCCGTGCCGCCAGTCTGCGCGGCGGAGCCGCCGTTCGCCGCACCGCCGCCGCCGCCGCCGAACCCGCCGGCCCCGCCGCCGTTGTCCTCGCCGCCGCCGCCGCCGCCGCCGCCGAACCCGCCGGCCCCGCCGCGGTTCGCGTCATCGACGCCGTCGTCTTCGCCGCTGCCGCCGCCGCCGCCGCCGATCCCGCCCGCCCCGCCGGTGCCTTCGTCGCCGCCGCCGCCGCCGCCGCCGCCGATCCCGCCCGCCCCGCCGTTGACCGCGGCGGCGCCGCCCGTGCCGCCGTTGGCCACCCCGCCGGCCGCACCGTTCGCGGTGGACGTGGTGCCGCCGCCGCCGCCGCCGACCGGCGCGGCCCCGCCGACGCCGTTGCCGGCGAACCCGCCGCCGCCCGCCCCGCCGTCGGTGCCGTTATCCGGCGTCGTACCGCCGTTGCCGCCCATGCCGCCGCCGCCGCCGCCGCCGCCCGCGTCGCTGCCGGCGTTGTTCGCACCCGCCCCGCCGTCGCCGCCGCGGGCGGTGTTCCCGCTCAGCGTGCTGCCCGTAATCGTGAGCGTGCCCTGGTTGTAGATCGCCCCGCCGGCCCCCAACCCGCCGCCGCCGCCGCCGCCGTCGTCGCCGAGGTTGGTGCCGCCGTTCCCGCCGCGCGCCAGGCCGTTCGACAGGGTCAGGTTGCTCAGCACGAGGTTGCCGGTCGGGGAGACGTAGATCAGCCGCAGGCTCTGGATCGTTTCGCGGCTGAGCGTTTCTCCGCTGCCGGTGATGGTAATGGGGGTCGTCACTTCCAGGGCGTTCGGCCCGAACTGGGTGCCGCCGGCGGTGCTGAGGAGGACGATGCCGCCGACCGCCGGGCCGGCGAACACGATGGTGTCGGCGTCCGGGGCGGCGTTCGCCAGGCCGACCGCGGCCCGCAGGGTGCCGGGGCCGGCGTCCGACAGATCGGTAACAGTGAAGGTGGCCGGGACGGTCCGGTCTTCCAGGGCTTCGGCGCGGAGTTGGACGGCCATCGGACGGCTCCGTTGTGTCGGTGTGTGGGCGCGACCCACGGTACTCGACACAACGGCGGCGTCTGACACAATAAGTCCCGTCGGTCAGCCCACGAACACGCCGCCCGCCAGCGCCCCGCCGCCGAACACGCTCAGGTCCTGGAACGTAGCCGGCTCGCCGCTGCCGACGAAGTTCGTGCCGAGGTACACCCGCACCTTCGCCGGCGACCCCTCGCCGCTCCCCGCCGCCACGTCGGCCTTGTTGTCGCCGTCGGCGTCCTTTGCCGCCAGCCGCACCCCGCCGCGGTCGGTCGAGTTGTTGGCGACGAAGAAGTTGGCGACCGGCGTGGCCTGCGCCCCGGCCACGTTGCCGGCGGACACGAGCGCCCCGCTGAGGATGAACACCCGCGGGGCGCCGCCCGGGCCGCCGCCGAAGATGAGGTCGGCGAAGCCGTCGCCGTCCACGTCACCGGCCGCCACGAACACGCCGTTGCGGAGTGTCGTGGCGTCGGCCCCGGGGAAGGCGAAGAAGTCGTTCACCAGCCGGGTAGGGGCGCCGGACAGCGTGGTGCCGTCGAACACGGCCGTCCGCGGGCCGCCGAGGAAGCCGGCGCACACGATCAGGTCCGGGGTGCCGTCGGCGTTCACGTCGCCCAGCGCGGCGCGGGCGCCGCCGCGGAAGTTGGGGTCGTCGATGCCGAGGAAGTTCACCAGCCGGGTGGTCGTCGCGTCGGCGTTGCGGGTGAAGACGCTCACCCGCGGGCCGCCGCCCTCGTCGGGGGTGACCACGAACTCGGCCTTGCCGTCGCCGTCGATGTCGGCGGCGGCGGCGAACCCGCCGCCGGTGAAGTTGGGGTCCTGGAACGGGTCGAACGCGGCGACGAGCACGGTGGCGTTGTCCACCCCGCTGACGACCGTCACCCGGACCGGCCCGCCCGGCCCGGTCACCAGGACGGTGTCGTTAGTCCCGTCCCCGTCCACGTCCGCGGTCGCGGTTCGGACGGTTCCGCCGAACCCACTCAGGCCGGACACGGTGGCCGGCGTCGTCCCGTACAGCCCGGCCGCGTCCGGCGTGTACAGCTGTGCCGTCCCGTCGGCCGGTCCGCTGACCGCGAGGACGGAGCTCGCAGTCGGTGCGTTGTTCACGGGGGTGACGGTGACGGACACGGTCGCGGTGGCGGACCCGCCGTTCCCGTCGGACACGGTGTAGGTGAACGAGTCGGACCCGCTGAAGTTCGCCGCCGGGGTGTACGTGACGCCGGTCGGGGTGAACGTGACCGTGCCGTTCGTCCCCTGCGTGACCGCGGTGACGGTCAGCGGGTCGCCGTCCGCGTCCGTGTCGTTCCCGCGGGGGTCGATCGTGCCGGCCACCTCCTCGCTCGTGGTCAGCGTGTCCGCGACCGCGACGGGGGGGTGTTGGCCGGGGTCAGAACCACGTCGTTCCCGTCCCCGCCGACGTAGCTGATGGTGAACGTCTGGCCGTTCGCCGTGAGCACCCCGCCTTCCGGCAGGCCGGCGAACGTCCCGGTGACGGGGTCGGCCCCGAGGTTGTCGATGAGCGTGACGGTCTGCCCCATCGGCACGAGGGGGCCGGTGCGGTTGAACGTCAGAACCCCGCCCGTCAGGTCGATCGTGTCGAGCGGGTCGGCCGGCTCGACCTGAAACACGCCGCCGGTGGCGATCGCGAACCCGCCGCCCCCCGGTGCCAGGTTCAGGTTCAGCGAAGCGACCTTCTCGGACGCGGTGGCGGTCACGTCCAGCAGCCCGTCGGCGTTGACCCGGATGCCCGCGGTGTCGGCGATCTCGGACGCGTTGACGAGGCGGAGGGCCGCCGACCTGGCGGCCCCGATGGCGTCGCCGACGGTGATGGCGCCAGACAGCGCGGCGTCGGTGGTGGTCGTGTTCAGGAGGAGCACGCCGTCCCGGACGAGCGTCGCGCCGGTGAGGGTGTTCGCGGCCGGCATGGCGAACTCGATCGTGCCCGTGCCCGTCTTGACGAGGGTCGCGGGAAAGTCCACCTGGGAGAGTGACGTTGAGACGAGGAGGTCCGTGGCCCCGGGGCCGTCGGCGACGTCGAACCGGAAGAGCACACCCAGCGACGCCAGTTCCCCCGGCGCGTCGATGACCGACCCGGCCGCGCCGTTGCTGCTCACGATGCCGCCTGACTGAAGATGGAAGGTGCCGGCGAGATTCAACCGGCCCCCGTCGACGTTGAGGGAGGTCAAACTGTCAATCGCCCCGCCCGGCACGTTCACCCGTCCGTCGCCGTTGACCGTCAGCGTCGTGTCGCTCCGGAGCTCGAAGTTGTTGGTCGGCCCGAACTGGAGTACGGCGGTGCCCGCCGCCCCGACCCCGTCCCCGACGACGACGTTGCCCGACAGCCCCCGGTTGAGCGTGTCCGTCCGCAACTCCAACACGCCGTCGGCGACCGTCGTCGTCCCTCGGTAGGTGTTCCCGACCGTAGTTGAGAGGATGATCGTGCCGGTGCCAGTCTTCGTGAACCCCCGTAGACCGGTGATCGGGGCCGAGACGAGCAGGAAGCCGGGGAAGCCGGGGTGATTGATGACGGCATCCGCGTTCGTCAGCACCAGGCCGCCGGGGCCGGCGATCACGTTGGTGGAGGCCGTCGTGTCCTGGATGTTGACGGCCGCACCCGCCGCGTCGAGGGTCAGGTCGGTGTTGAGGACCAGGGTGACGTCGGAGCCGGCGTCGAACTGGATCCTCGCCACGTCCATCCCGGCGATGTCCATGACGACGTTGGGGTCCACGGTGTTGAACACGACGACGGTGTCCACGTCGGCCGCGGTCGGCGCCACGTCCCCGACCCAGTTGGCGCCGGTGCTCCAGTTGTCGTCCGCCCCGCCGCCGTCCCAGGTGAACGTGGACGGGTTGACGCGGGTCTCCAGCGGGGTGACCCCGAGGCGGGAGCGGCGGGAACGGGCAGACATGGTTCGGCTCGTGGAAGCTGAACGGATTCCGGCTCACCGCCCCTCAGGATGGGCAATCTGGGCAGGAAAGTGAATCGGGCAGTATCGATGGTATTTCGGTCAAAACGGCACACCAAGGGGAATCCGCCGCCGCGCGGTAGAATCCCGCGCGGCGGCCCGGCAAAGTGGGAACGCGGCCGGTCAGCCGACGAACACGCCGCCCGCCAGCGCCCCGCCGCCGAGCACGCTGAGGTCCTGGAACGTACCGGGCTCGCCGCCGCCGGTGAAGTTCGCCCCCAGGTACACCCGCACCTTCGCGGGCGAACCCTCGCCGCTCCCCGCCGCCACGTCCGCCCGCGCGTCGCCGTCGGCGTCCACGGCCGCCACCCGAACGCCGCCGCGGTCGTTCACGTTCCCCGCCACGAAGAAGTTCGCCACCGGCGCCGCCTGCGCCGCGTCCACCTGGCCGGCGCTGACGAGCGCGCCCGACAGGATGAACACCCGCGGCGCCCCGCCCGGGCCGCCGCCGAAGATCAGGTCGGCGAACCCGTCGCCGGTCACGTCGGAGGACGCCACGAAGGTGCCGTTGCGGAGGTTCACCGCGTCGGTGCCGGGGAACGCGAAGAAGTCGTTGACGAGCCGCACCGGTGCCCCCGCCAGCACGCTCTGGCCGGTGAAGATCGCCGTCCGCGGCCCGCCGCCGAACCCGGCCGACACGACCACGTCCGGCACCCCGTCGCCGTTCACGTCGCCGAGCGCGGCGCGGGCGCCGCCGCGGAAGTTGGGGTCGTCGATGCCGAGGAAGTTGGCGCGGACCGTGGTGGTCCCGTCGGCGTTGCGGCCGAACACCGACACCCGCGGGCCGCCGCCCTCGTCCGGGGTGACGACGAACTCGTCGGTGCCGTCGCCGTCCAGGTCGCGGGCGGCGACGAACCCGCCGCCGGTGAAGTTGCCGCCGAACGGGTCGAACGGCGCCACCAGCACGGTGCTGTTGTCCACGCCCGAAATCACCGCCAGCCGCAGCGCCGTGCCGGGGCCGGTGACGAGGACGGTGTCCGCCGTGCCGTCGCCGTTCACGTCGCCGCCCGCCACGCGGAGCGTTCCGGAAAATCCCGGGAACGGCTGGAGCGTCGCGGCCGGCGAGCCCGGGTACTGGCCGGAGGCGTTCGGCACGAACACCGCCGCCGCCCCGGATTGCTGGCCGATCACCAGATTCCGGCTCGGCGCCACCGGCGGCGTCGTGTCGGCGAGCGTCAGCGTGAACGCCGCCGGAGTGCCGACGATCACCCCGGGCCCGGTCGTGATGCCGAACACGGCCGTCTCGTTCCCCTCGATGAGCACGTCGGCGTCGGTGGGGACGGTGAACGTGGCGGTGTTCGAGCCGTCGGCGAACGTTCCGGTGACGGGGCCGGGGGCGTAGTCGACGCCAGCGGTCGCGGTCCCGCCGGTCGTGGTCACGGTCACCGTCAGCGGGCCGGTGGTGCTGGTGCGGGTCAGCGCCACGACGGGGGTGGTGCCCTCGGCGGCGGTCGCGGTCGTGGTCTGGAAGCGGACCGCGCCGGTCGGGGCGTCCCCCATCGTGAACGCCGAGATCGCCAGCGGGGTCGCGCCGAGGTCGGTCGCGGCGCCGGTCGCCAGGTCGATTCGGTAGAGGCGGGTGTTCCCGCCGACGACCAGCGAGGCGTACCCGGCCCCGACCGCGGGCGAGCCGCCCGGCGCGGGCGAGGTCACCGCCGCCGGGAGGTCGAAGCCGGCGACGCTGGAGAAGTCGAGGGGGGTGCCGTTCTGGGTGATCGGGCCGACGGCGGTGGTGAGGCTCGAGGCCGGGGCCTGGATCAGCAGCGAGTTCGAGGCCGCGTCCAGGACGTACAGCGTGGTCGGGCCGCCGACCCCGGGCGCCTGGCCGAAGCTGTTGGAGTACGCCGCCGCCACCGCCGCCGTGGCGGCCCCGTTGATCGCCGGGGCGGTGGCGGTCACGGCCCCGCTCGTGGGGCTGATGGCGAAGCTCTGCCCGGCGGACGTGACCACCCGGATCGCGTCGGCCGCCGGGTTGAAGTCGAACCCGTAGCTGGTCGTGGCCGGGCTCGGCAGGCCGCCGAGGATGGCCACGCCCCCGCTGGTGCCGACGACCGTGGCCGCCCCGGACTGCGGGTTGATCTGGTACAGGGAGCCGGTGCCGCCGGCGTTCACGCCCAGGGCGTACAGCTGCCCGGTGTTCGGGCGGAAGTCGATCCCGACGAGCGTTTCGCCGCCGGCGATGCCGGTGACGAACGCCGAGGTTGAGGTGCCGGGCGTACTGGTGTTGAACCGGACGAGGATGGCGGTGCCGGCACTCACGCCGGCCAGGCCAAAGGCCGGAAAGCCGCCGAAGTCGTTCTGGACGGCCAGCCCGCTCACCGCCGCCCCGCTGCCGATCGTCCCGATCAGCGTCCCCGCACCGGTCACCAGGTTGACGGTGTAAAGCCGCGACACGCCGCCGACGGTCAGCGCTGCGAAGCCGGCCCCGGACGTGACCGCCGTGCCCGACGTACCCACGTTGATGCCGGCCGGGATGTCGAACCCGTTGACCTCGGTGACGTCGCCGACGCCGAGCACCCCGACCAGGGTGCCGATCGGCGTGGCCGGACTCGAGATGAGGTAGAGCGAGTCGGCGGCCGAACCGATGGCGTAGAGGGTCGTGGCGATCGCGTTCGGCGTGTTGTTGGTGTAGCCGGCACCCGTGAGCCCCAACGACGTACTGGCGGGCGTCTGCTCCGCCAGCGTCGTCCCCGTGTTCGGGTTGATGGCGAAGTTGTCCCCGTCGGAGCCGACGACGCGGATGGCGTCCGCGGCCGGGTTGAAGTCGAAGACGTAGGCGGTGCCGGCGGTGGCGGGGTTCGTCAGGCCGCCGCCGTTGGTGACGGTGACGCCGCCGGTCGGCCCGACCGGCGTGGCCCGGCCGGTGCGGACGGAGATGTCGTAGAGGGTGCCGGTGTTGCTACCCGCGCTGGTGGTGGTCACGCCCAGCGCGTACAGGTGGCCATTCTGCGGGCGGAAGTCGATGCCGACGAGCCGCTCGTTGGCGGAGACGTTGGTGACCGCGACGGTGGTGGTGAGGTTCGGGCTGGCCGTGTCGAACCCGAGCAGCGTCGCGGTTCCGTTGCCGACGCCGGTGAGGGCGTAGGCCACGACGGGGGTGACGCGGTCTTCGAGCGGCTCGCAGCGGAGAGCGGCCGGGCGGGAGGGGCGGGCCATCGGAACCTCGGGGGGGTGTTCGGGTGCCGGCTCCCGACCGGACACAGGTCGGGGCACGTCCAGAGTACCCACCCCCGAGGAGAAACTGTTCAAAGATCGGGCGAGAATAATGCATGTCCAATCTGCCCAACCGCTACAACCGGCCCCCGGCACTGCTACCCCACCCACACGCCGCCAGGGACGCCGGCACTGAACGGGTCGAGCACCTGGTTCACGCCCGGCTCGGAGCTGGTGCCGAATGCCGCCGCCAGCGCCGGCCCGCTGTACACCCGCACCGACGACGCCTCGCCGGTGCCGCTACCGGTCACCAGGTCGGCCCGGCCGTCGGCGTCCAGGTCGACCACCGCCACCCTCAGCCCGCCGCGGCGGTTCAGGTCGCCGGCGAAGAAGTTGTTCAGCACCAGCCCGTTCGCCAGGTTCGCCGGGTCGTCCAGGTTCACGTCCAGGTTCGACAGGCCGAACAGCTTCGCCCCGCTCACGACCCGCACCCGCGGCCCGCCGCCCGGCCCGCCGCCGGCGATGACGTCCGCCACGCCGTCGCCGCTCACGTCGCCGGCGGCGATGAACGCCCCGCCGCGCTGCGAACTCTCGAACACGAACAGGTTGGCCAGCGGGGTCGTCGTCGGCTTGCCGCCGGCGGCGCCCGCGAACCCCGTCCCGTTCCAGATGGTGATGCGCGGGCCGCCGCCGTTCCCCGCGGCGATCAGCAGGTCGTTCCGGCCGTCGCCGTTCACGTCCGCGATCGCCGGCCGGCCGCCGAGCCGGGTGCCCTCGTTCTCGCCGCTCGCCCCCTGCAGGTCGGCCAGGCCGTTGAACGCCGCCAGGAGGGTGAACCCGGCCCCGCTGAACACCCGCACCGGCAACTCGCGGTTGGTCGGCCCGGTGAACGCGTCGGTCGCGTCCGGCGTGACGGCGATGTCGTCCGTCCCGTCCCCGTCCAGGTCGCCGACGGCCACGAACAGCCCGCCGGCGTAGCCGTCGAACAGCGAAAACTGGGTGAGCACCGACTGGTCGGTCCCGCGGAGCACCTTCACCAGGCCCGCGCCGGCGCCGGTGGCCGCCACGATGTCGAGTACGCCGTCGCCGTCCAGGTCCCCCTGGGCGACGTGGATTTCTCCCCCGAAGCCGGGGAACAACGACACCGACTGCGGGGACCCGTACTGCCCGCCGGTCGAAGTGAACCGCAGGCCGGTCCCGCCCCCCGGCCCGGTCACCACCAGCGGCGTCGGTGAGTCGACCGCGGTGGTGTCGGTCGCGGTGTTGTCGGCGGGGGTCGTGTCGAGGAGGTCGGCGGGCATCGGCGTCGCGGCGGACGCGACCGCGGTGATGATGCCGGTGAACGCGGGGTCGAGCGTCCCGGTCACGGTGTACGTCACCGTGCCGCCGGCCGCCAGGTTCACGGCCTGGGCGATGTTCCCGGTCCCGCCCGCCGCCCCGCTCGACCCGGTGCCGGTGTACGCCGCCGTCCACGTCACGCCGGTCAGTTGGGTCGGGAACGTGGCGCTCGCCGCGATGCCGGTGATGCCGATCGGGGAGTTGTTCCGCACCACGACCGTGTACGTCACGGCGGACCCCACGGGCGTGGTCGTGAGGCCGTCGCTCGCGGTCACGGTCAGGAAGTTGAACAGGATCGGCGCCGGCTCGACCTGGGCGAAGGTCTGGGTCCCGCGGTTCGAGAACGTGATCCCTCCCATCAGCCCGCCGGCCGGGTCGGCGGCGATCGTGAAGAACGGGTCGGTCGCCCCGGTCAGGTCGTTGTTCAGCTCGTCGGTGCCGGGGCCGCCGTTCACGGTCACGGGGAACGCGGTCGGGACGATGTCGAACGTGTCGGCCCCGTCCTCACCCTGGAGCTCCGTCGGTAGCGCAGTCGACTGGACGATGAACGTGTCGGCGACCGGGCCGCCGATCACGAAAAGAAAACCCACCCCCGCGGCCTGCGTGAAGTTCAGGGTGACGGTGTTGCTACCCCCGCCGGCTTCGACTGCCACCACTTGCTTGCCCGCGACGTTCACCGTCACGAACGTGGGGGTCGCCCCGCTGTTCACCTGCAACCGGCCGGCCGGCCCGTTCACCACGTTGATGGTGTCGGCGGCGGCCGTGGCGTTCACGACGAAGCCGCCGTTGCCCGCCGTGTCCGTCACGGCGGCCAGGCCCGTGAAGGTGACGGTCTGCGTGCTCGGGCCGGCCTGGGTAAGGGTGCCGTCGGTGGCGCTCGTGGCGGTGAGGCTGCCGCCGGCGCTCGACCCGCCCGCGTTGACGAGGGTGTTGGCGGTGCCGGCCCCGCCGTGGAAGACGATGCCGCCGGTCGGGGCGAACATGTCGCCGACCGGGTTGTTGATCGTGAGCGTGTCGTCCCCGTTCCCGCCGAGGAAGCTGAACGACGTGATGCCGCTGAACGCGACCGGGGTGCCGCCGTTGAGCGTGTACGACCCGGAGTTCCCGTTCGTCGCGTTCACCACGAGGGTGTCGTTCCCGCCCGTCCCGCCGACGGTACGGCTCGTCAGGCTCGCGGTCAGGCTGAGGATGGCGGGGTTGCCGCCGATCGCGCCGACGGAGGTGAGCACCCCCGTCGTCAGGTTTACCGTGTACAGGTTGGTGGTGCCGGCCTGCCGCGCGGTGGCGAACGCGGTGGCCACGCCGCCCACCGAGACGATCTCCATCCCGTAGGCGAACTGTGCGATGAACCCGGTATCGCCGACATTGGTCACCTGGCCGCCGTTCGGGGACGGGGTGCCGTTCAGCCCGCCGACCGTGACCAGGTCATCGGTGCTGAAGTTCAACCCGAACAGGGTGGTCGTCTGGGCGAACCCGTCGTTGTTCGTGTACGCCACCCCGTTCAGGCCCGTGTTCGACGTGTTCGTGTCCGTGCCGACCAGCGCCCCGGTGACCGGGCTGACCCGGAAGTTCTGCCCGGAGTCGGCGATGACGCGGATCAGATCGACGTTCGGGTTGAAGTTGAACCCGCCGAATTGGGTGTCCAGGTATGTCGTCGTCCACGGCGTGCTGCCGACCTGGGTGGCGGCGCCGGTCGTGGGGTTGAGGGTGTAGATTCGGGCGGTGCGGGTCGCCCCGTCGTCCACCAGCCCGAGGGCGTAGAGCTGGCCGGTCGCCGGGCGGACGTCGATGCCGACAATCAGCTCCCCCGCTTGCAGGCCGGTGATGGTGTCCGAGTCGGCGATCGTGCCGGGCGTGGCGCTGTCGAACGTGAGAAGGACGTTGGCGTTGGTCAGCCCGAACAGGGTGGCTGGAGTGACACGGTCTTCGAGCGGCTCGATGCGGCCGGACAGGGGGCGCGGGGCGGGGCGGCGCATGAGCGGACTCCGGGGGGTCGGGAGAATGTAACACCCTCTGGTACAACGGACAACGACCCACCCGCCCGGATTGTCCGCCGCCGCCGCCACCCCGGCGGTAGAGTCGGACCCGCTCCCCGTGGCGGTCGGCGGGTCACCGCGGTCACGCCCCCGCCGGCTTTTCCGCCGTCGCCGCCGCGACCGCGGCCGACGACCCGCGGAGCTTCAGGTTGATGAACTCGATCGCCACCGCGAACGCCATGGCGAAGTAGATGTACCCCTTGTTGATGTGCTGGCCGAACCCCTCGGCCACGAGCATCACGCCGATCAGGATGAGGAACGACAGCGCCAGCACCTTCACCGTCGGGTGGCGGTCCACGAAGTCGCTCACCGGGCCGGCGAACGCCAGCATCACGCCCATCGCCAGGACCATCGCCACGATCATCACCGGCACGCTCTCCACCATGCCCACCGCGGTGATGACCGAGTCCAGCGAGAACACGATGTCGATCACCGCGATGGTGGCGATCGTGCTGGCGAAGCTGGCGTTCCCCTCGGTCGGCGGCGTGGTGCCGGCCGCGGCGTGGGCCTTCGCGTGCTCCAGCTTCTCGTGCATCTCGTAGACGCTCTTGCCGATCAGGAACAGCCCGCCGACCAGCAGGATCACGTCGCGCCACGACACCTCGCGGGCCTCCAGGTCGCGCATCAACGGAAGGTCCGGCAGGGTGAAGATCGGGGCCGTCAGCCCGAGGATGAACGACAGCGACAGCAACAGCAGGAGCCGGGTGCCGAGCGCCGCCGCGAGGCCGATCTTGCGGGCCTTCGGCTGCTCCGCCTTCGGCAGCCGGGCGGCCACGATCGCCAGGAAGATGATGTTGTCGACGCCGAGCACGATCTCCATCGCCGTCAGCGTCAGCAGCCCGATGAGCACGCCGAGCAGCGACAGGTGCTCGTCGCGGTCCACGCGCACCTCGCGGAGCTTCGCCTTCGGGTAGTCCGTCGCCTTGCCGTCGGCCTCGACGGTGAACACGTCGGCGGTCACCCGGCCGCGGACGATCTCCTTGTCGGCCAGTTCCACCAGGTCTTGCGAGTTCCCGTTCGGGTCGCGCTGGAACGTCACCCGGCGGACGTGCTTCAGGTCGATGACGCGGGTGCCGGTGTCGGTCCGGAGCGGGATCGCCTGGAGCTTCAGCACGCCCTGGATGGTGGCGCTGCCGTCGTCGAGGTCGGCGTGGACCTTGGGGTAGTCCTGGGCCGGCACCGCGACGGTGATGGTGGCGTCCTTGCCGTTCTGGGCTGCGGCCCGGCCGGTGAGTGCGAGGGCGACGGCGACGAGGCCGACGGCGAGGGTGACGAGCGGGCGGCGGCGCATGGACGGCTCCGGGGCGGGGTGGGCGGCCCGACCCGGATTATCTGTAGCGGGGCCGGTCAGGCGGCGGCAGGGGTCGGCAACAATTCCCGCGCGGGTTCGGCGGGCCGGGCGGCACCGGCGAACCGCTGCTCGACCAGTCGGCAAAAAGCGTACCCGACCGGCACCGACGCCAGCACCGCGGCCGGCAGCATGACGAACACCGTGACCGCCGGCGACGTGAGCCCGGCCCGCCAGAACAGCCACGCCACCGGTACCGCCACGAGCGGGTGAACGAGGTACAGGCTGTAGCACATCCGCCCGCAGAACCGCAGCGGCGCCGCCCACCGGGCCGACGAAAGCGCCGCGTCGTGCGGCGACAGCCGGCACGCCAGCACGGCGAACGCGCCGGCGACCCACGTCCACTTCGCCAGCGTTTTGCCGTGCCCGAGCGGGTCGGGGTCGAAGCGGACGGCGGCGACCGTCGCGGCGAGCAGCAGCAGTTCGTAGAGCACGCCGGCGGTCGCGTCGGCGTGGTTGCGGCGGTAGTAGACGGCGACCCCGGCCGCGAACGACAGCCACAGCCCTTCCGTGAACAGTCCGGGGACGTGAACCTGGTATCGTTCCGGGCCGGCGACGTTCAGCAGCACCAGCCCAGTGACGACCCACACCGCGGGGAAGAACCACCGCGGGCACGCGAGCAGCAGCAGGCCGACGACGAGGTAGAACTGCTCCTCGTAGCACAGCGTCCAGATTTGGCCGAGGAAGTAGTCCTTCTCGGGGCCGCCGAGCGCGGGCCGCCACTCCTCGATGAGCGTGAGGTTGCCGAGCCACTGAACGGGCGACAGGCCGGCGGGGTCGGCCATCGGCACGCGCTCGGCGGCGCCCTGACCGGGCCATGCGGTCCGCGCCAGCACCAGTGCCAGGACGACGCCGATGGCGGTCGCGGCCCACAGCGGCGGGTAGATGCGGCGGACGCGGCGGACGAAGAACCGGCCGACGCCGCCGGGCTTGCCGCGGGCCGCGTCGGCGCTCGCCGCGATGCAGTACCCGCTGACGACGAAGAAGACCGGCACCCCGAACCAGAACCGGCCGACGGCCGCGAGCAGATATTCGGCCGCGCTGCCCCCGTGGGCGCGGAGCTGTTCCTCGAAGGCGTCGGAGTGCGTGTACACGGCCGCGTGGTACGCCACGACCATGAGGCAGGCGACGCCCCGCCACACGTCGAGCGAGTCGTACCGGGGCTGGCGCGGCGGCATGGGGCGGGTTCCGGGGGCGCCCAAGTGTAGCTCACGGGCCGGCGCCACGTCCGCCCGTACAATCCCGGCATGAGTCGTGAACGGCACCTGCAGCGCGTCCTGGACTGCGGCATCGTCGCGGTCGTCCGCTACTCCGACCCCGGTCCGCTGGTCGAGGTGGTGCGCGCCCTCGCCGACGGCGGCGTGACCGTCGCCGAGGTGACGTTCACGGTGCCGAACGCGGTGGACGTGATCCGCGAGGCGAAGCGGCAACTCGGCGACCGCGTGCTGCTCGGCGCCGGCACCGTCCTCGACCCCGAGACGTGCCGGGCGGCGTTCCTCGCGGGGGCCGAGTTCGTGGTCTCGCCGGCGGTGAACGTGGACGTGATCCGCATGTGCCGGCGGTACGACAAGCTGGTGATGCCGGGGGCGTTCACGCCGACCGAGGTGCTGACCGCGTGGGAGGCCGGGGCCGACATCGTGAAGGTGTTCCCGGCCGACGTGGTGGGGCCGGCGTTCTTCCGGGCGCTGCGCGGGCCGCTGCCGCAGGTGAAGCTGATGCCGACCGGCGGCGTGGACCTGACGACCGCGGTCGAGTTTCTGAAGGCGGGGGCCGTCTGCCTCGGCGTCGGCAGCCAGCTGGTGGAGCCGGCGGCGGTCGCGGCCGGCGACTTCGCCCGCATCACGGCGCTGGCGCGGGAGTACGCCGGCGTGGTGAAGGCGTTCCGGGGCGGGCGGCCGGCGTGAGCCAGGGGATTCCATGTCCGTTGACGTAGTCACGTTCGGCGAGGTGATGGTGCGGCTGGCACCGCCGCACTTCCAGCGGCTGGAGCAGGCCCGCAGCCTCGACCTGGAGGTCGGCGGTGCCGAGCTCAACACCGCCGTCGGACTGGTGCGCCTCGGCCGGTCCGCGGCGTGGGTGTCAGCCCTGCCGGAGAATTCGCTCGGTAAGCTCGTCGCCAACCGCGTGCGGGAAGCAGGCGTGTCCGACCGGCACGTCCGCTACACCGACGGCCGCTGTGGCTTGTACTTTCTGGAATTCGGCGCCGCCCCGCGGGCCAGCTCGGTGCTGTACGACCGCAAGGACTCCGCGATCAGCCGCGTGACCGCGGACACGTTCGACTGGCCGGCGCTGCTCGCGGGGGCACGCTGGTTCCACGTCTCCGGCATCACCGCGGCCCTGAGCCCCGGCGCGGCCGACGCCGTCGGCGCGGCGCTGAAGGCGGCGCGCGGGCTGGGCCTCGGCACGAGCATCGACCTGAACTACCGGGCGAAGCTGTGGAGCCGGGAGGACGCGGCGCGGGTCATGGGCGGGCTGCTGCGCGACTGCGAACTCGTGATCGCCAGCGAGGCCGACGCCGAGTTCCTGTTCGGCGTCACCGGCGCCGACTTCCCCGCGGTCGCGGAGGGGCTGATGGCGCGGTTCGGCGTGCAGGCCGTGGCCGGCACCCGCCGCGAGGCGCCGCTGGTGTGGCGGAACCGCTTCGCCGCCGTCGGCTACTCCGCGGGGAAGCTGTACGAGTCGGCGTGGTACGACGTCGAGATCGTGGACCGCCTCGGCGCCGGCGACGCGCTCGCGGCCGGGCTCATCCACGGGATGCTCGACGGCGACCTGGGGAAGGGCGTGGACTACGGCGGGGCGCTGGGCGCGCTGAAGCACACGATCCCCGGCGACCTGCCGTGGCTGGACGCGGCCGAGGTGGAGGCGACGCTGCAGGGGCAGGGGCTGCGGGTCCGACGGTAACCGAACGGGGCGAGCGATGGATCTGACACTCACCCGCGCCCAGGTGCGCGACCTCGACCGGCGGGCGGTCGAGGACTTCGGCATGCCCGGCGTGTGCCTCATGGAGAACGCCGGCCGCGGCGCCGCCGAGTTGTTCACGCGGCTGAACCCCGACAGGCTGCCGGCCGTGATCCTCTGCGGCCCCGGCAACAACGGCGGCGACGGGTTCGTCCTCGCCCGCCACCTCGACAACCGCGGCTGGCCGGTCGTCGTGTGGCTGTTGCGGCCCGAGGCGGGGCAGTCGTTCGGCTTCGCCCGCGCCGCCGCGGCCGTGGACCGGAAGCTGTCGCCGGACTGCGCCGTGAACGCCGAGGTGTGGGCGCACGCCCGCGAGCTGAAGACGAACGTCGCCACCGGCAACGCCTGGAAGGAGGCGCTCGTCGCCGACGTGAACGCCGCCGGGTGGGTGATCGACGCCCTGTTCGGCACCGGCCTGACGCGGCCGGTGACGGCGCCGTTCGACGAGCTAATCCCGTTCGTGAACGCCAGCGGCAAGCCGGTGCTGGCGGTGGACGTGCCGACCGGCCTGGACTGCGACACCGGCGAGCCGCTGGGGCATGCCGTGCGGGCGACGCACACGGCGACGTTCGTGGCGCCGAAGCGTGGCTTCGCCGCCGCGGCGGCGTGGACGGGCGTGGTTCACGTCGTGGACATCGGCGCGCCGCGAGCGCTCATCGAGAGCCTCCGCGGAGGCGAGCCGGGAGCGTCGGCCCCCGGATTCTTGCCGCGCTGAAATCGAGCCCCCGGCTCGCCGCTATTTCTTCGGCTCCGCGTTCTCGGCCGTCACCTTCGTCATGTCCGGCCGCCGCAGGTGGTGGCCGGTCGCGTCCTGGTACGCCTTCGCCACCGCCAGCAGTTCTGCCTCGCCCCACAGCCGGCCCGTGAACGTCAGGCTCGTCGGCACCTCAACGCCGTCGGCGCCGCGGGCCAGGCCGTTCGGCAGGCACACCACCGGGTGCCCCGTCAGATTCGTCAGCAGGCCGTTGTCCGGCGAGCCGACGTACACGTCCACGTCGGTCATCGCCGCGGCCATCTGCTTCATCAACTGCGTCCGCACCCGCTGGGCGCGGAGGTAGTCCACGGCCGGCACGAAGCGCCCGCGGCGGAACGTCGCCGGCCACGTGTTCAGCCCCTCGGTGACGCCGGCCCGCGTCAGGTCGTCGAACGCCGCGGACGCCTCCACGTCCAGGATCACCGACAGCGCCGCCACCGGCAGCCCGGCCGGCAGGCGGAACGGGACGAGCCGCACGCCCAGGTCGGTGAGCGCCTGTTTCACTGCGTCCGGCGTGCTCTCGAAGAAGCCGACGCGGATTTCCTTCAGTGGTCGTGGCGCGGGCCACGTGAACGGGTGCGTCACGGCCGTGGGGTCGAGCCCGTCGTGGCCGTGGACGACCGACAGAATCAGGGCGCAGTCCTCGACGGAGCGGGCGAGCGGACCGAGCTTGTCCATGCTCCAGCTCAGAGCCATGCACCCGTGCCGGCTGACGCGGCCGAACGTCGGCCGCAGGCCGGTCACACCGCAGCGCGTGCTCGGCGACGTGATGCTCCCCCACGTTTCGCTGCCGATGCCGTAGCAGGCACACCCCGCGGCCACCGCCGAAGCACTACCCGCCGACGAGCCGCTAGACCCCTGGCGGACGTTCCACGGGTTGCGCGTCATGCCGCCGAACCAGCGGTCCCCCATCGCCAGGGCGCCGAGCGTCACCTTGGCCACCATCACCCCACCGGCGCGCTCAATGCGGTCGGCCACGGTCGCCTTGGCGTCGATCGTTTGCTCCCGAAACGGAGTAGCGCCCCACGTCGTCTTCGTGCCAGGGTAGGCGATCAAATCCTTCGCCACCCACGGCACGCCGTGGAGCAGGCCGCGCGGCGTGCCGGCGGCGAGTTCGCGGTCGGCCTCCGCGGCCTGCCGCAGCGCCAGCTCCTCCGTCAGGTTCACGACGCACTTCAGCGCCGGGTCGTACTTCTTGAGGCGGGCCAGGTACAACTTCGTGAGGTCGGTCGAACTCACCTTCTTCTCGCGGAGCAGGGCGGCGAGCTTCGTGAGCGGCAGGAACGCCAGGTCGTCGTCGGTTGCGGGGCGGTCGGCGGCGGGCGGCGTGAACGCGACGGTGCCGCGCGGCCCGACCGGCGGCCGGCCGGGGTCCGGGAGGAAGTGCAGGGCCGGCGGCACGTCGTTGCCGACCTTCGCCCGGTGCAGCGCCGCGGTGCCGCGCATCGCCTGCGTCAGCCCGGTGGCGACCTGGCGGCGCTGCTCGTCGGACAATTCCAATCCGGCGACCCACTCGGCGGCGCGGACCATGTCCGGCGTGACCGTTGTGACGAAGTCGGGGGCTTGGGCGGCGAGGGCGCGGTGGAACGTGGTGCTGCCGACGCCGAGGCTCGCGGCGGCGACGAACAGGTCGCGGCGGGTGGGGGTCACGGTCGCTCCGGGTGGGGGCGGAGAGGCGGCCCGATTGTACCGCCGACCGACGCGGAGGGGAACGTGCCGAAGCGCGAGTTGCCGACGAAGCTGTGCCCGGCGTGCGGCCGCCCGTTCGCCTGGCGGAAGAAGTGGGCGAAAGTGTGGGACCAGGTCCGCTACTGCTCCGAGCGCTGCCGGCGGGCGAAGGGAGCGAGATGACGCCGCGGCTGTACCTTCTGCCGGCGCGGATTGTACCCTTTCCCTCAAGTCGCAGGACTTACAACCGGCAGAACCCGCCACGGGTCCGGGGCAAAGATTTCTCCGCGGCGGAAGTGCTGTTGCAGGCTGGGCTTTGCGTCGAACCGCCCGGAATCGGCACGGGCGACTTGCGGTACGGCACGGCCACTGCTTTGGTAGTCGATCGTACCCGACAGCAACACCAAAAACCCACCGGCAGGAGCCGCAAATGACCCCGACCATCAACGCCACCAAGACCGCCCCGGTTGCCCGGACCGCCGAGGCCGAGCAGATTCTCCGCGACGCGGCGTTCGTGCTGAAGATGACCCGCCGGGTGAAGGCCGAGATCATCCGCGACGCCGCCCGCCCGCTGACCGCCCCGCAGGCCGCCGAGCGGGCCGGGACCGCCCTCGGGGTGTGACCGGCGGTTGTCGCGCCGGTGCCGGGGTCATACGATCACCATTCGCGGTTGCGACCGACGCCAGCCAACGGACCCCCGGCGAAGCCATGAGCATCGACAAGAGCCTGAAGCGCAAGGGCGGGATGAAGCGGACCCGGTGCGTGATGACCCGGGCCGAGCGGATCGAGAAGATGATGGAGAGCGGCTCGTTCAAGGCCGAGCAGAGCCCGTTCGGCATCCCGAAGACGATCGTGACGAAGGTCGTCCTCCGCAAGAAGGTGAAGAAGGAAGCCGCCGGCGACGCCGCGGCCGCCGACGACAAGAAGGACGCGAAGAAGAAGTAACGGCGGCCCGCCATGCCCGTCGCGTACATCGGCCTCGGGAGCAACCTCGGCGACCGGCGGGCGACGCTCGACGCCGCCGTCCGCCGCCTTGAAGCCGAGCCGGGGCTGCGCTTCCTCCGCGTCTCGGGATACTACGAGACGGCACCGGTTGACTGCCCGCCCGCGAGCGGCGACTACCTCAACGCCGCCGCCGCTGTCGAGACGGACCGCGACCCAAAAGACATCCTCCGACTACTCCAGCAGATCGAACGGCAGTTCGGCCGCGTTCGTACCGGCGTCAACTCGCCGCGCACCGTGGACCTCGACATCCTACTCTACGGCGACCGGGTGATCGACACTCCGGATCTCGTCGTGCCGCACCCGCGGATGCACGAGCGGGCGTTCGTCATCGAGCCGTTGCTCGACATCGCCGCCGACACGGTTCACCCCGTCCTCGGTAAGACCATCCGCGAACTTCGGGGGAACGTGCCGCCCGAGAATGTGCGCCCGATTCCATGCCCCGTACCGCCCGCGACCGACACACTGCGTGGCATGTCAGCCCTGGTGACGGGTTCGACGCGCGGGATCGGGCGTGCGATCTGCTCGGCGATGAGCACGGCCGGTGCGTTCGTCCTGACGCACGGCCGCCGAGAGCCACCCCCTCCACCCCAGTGGGCTCATCTGGCCGCGGACCTGAGCGACCCGGAAGCGTGCGACCGACTGGCCGATGCGGCCTGGGAAAAGGTCCGCGGCCTCGACATCGTGGTCCTGAACGCCGGGGCCGACACGCTCACCGGCGACGCCGCGAGCTGGTCGTTCGACCAGAAGCTCGACGCCCTCCTCGCTGTCGACCTGAAGGCGACGATGCGGCTCGGCCGCAACCTCGGCGCCCGCATGAAGGCGCGCGGCCGCGGCGTCATCCTCACCGTCGGCTGGGACCAGGCCGAGACCGGCATGGAGGGCGACAGCGGCGAACTCTTCGCCGCGGTGAAGGGGGCGGTGATGTGCTTCACCCGGTCGCTGGCGCTGAGCCTGGCGCCGGAGGTGCGCGTGAACTGCCTCGCGCCCGGGTGGATTCGCACGGCGTGGGGCGAGTCGGCGTCGCCGACCTGGCAGGAGCGGGTGCGGCGCGAAACGCCGCTCGGCGTCTGGGGGCTGCCCGAGGACGTGGCCGCGGCCGCGGTGTGGCTGGCGTCGCCGGCGGCGGGCTTCGTGACGGGCCAGACGTACCGCGTGAACGGCGGGGCGGTGCGGGCGTAGTCCGGTCACCGCTCGCGGAACCACTGCGGGAAGCGGGTGTCGTTCGCCAGGTCGAGCTCCAACCGGGTCGGCGGGGTTTGGCCGTCTTTCACTTCGACCCCGAGGGTGAAGCCGCCGTACGCGACGATGGTTTCCGTAGCGACGCCGGACCCGACGGCCAGGCGCCGTTCGGACGCGCGGAACGTGTCGTGCAGGTACAGGATCGCTTCCGCGGCAGGTTGGCCGGTGGCCTGCCGCGACACCCGGACGACGAACTGACACAACTCGCCGGGGAGCGGCTTGATGCCGCCGACTTCGACCGTCCAGCCGTTGGCCGTAGGGCTACCGCCGAACTGCCCTTTGTTGCGGTCGTTGGGATCGACCGAGCGTCCGCCGACCGCCGCGAGCGGGTCGCCGACGGGCGGCCCAGCGGGTACGGCGCCGGCCGGCTTGCCGCCCACCTCGCCGGACACGATTTTGCGGTTCGCCTGGGCCAACTGGTAGGCCTGTCGGGCGAGCTTCGCGGTCACCCCGTCCTTGCCGACCGAGAACTCTGTGACGCGCTCCAGCATCAGCACGAGCCCGGCGGCGGCGAGGAAGTACAGCACCTTCTCGTCGGCCTTAGTCACGCCCGCGACGCGGGCCACGCCGAGGCACACGAGCGCCAGCGCGAGAGCGACGAACGCCCCGCGGCGGACCCACTGCCAGCGCGGCTCCTCCTCGGCCACCACGACCACGTCGCCGTCCGGCGTTGGTGCATCAGACACGGTACAACCTTCTGGCGGGTGTCAAGTCCGGAGTGTAACCCCGCGCCGGGAGGGTGTCAAAGGGCGCCGCCCGAAAGGTGGAACCGTGCACCCCTGCGAGCGGCAGCATCAATCCACGTACGGGTCGGCGCCGATGTCCTGGAGCATCTCCTGCCGGTGCTTGTCGTAGTTCATCAGGTCGAGCCGCTGCCGGTAGTGCTTCCGCTCGATCCGCTGCTGCGCGAGGCGGAACAGCGGCGCGTACTGGTTCCAGTCGCGGTTGCCGCCCGCCTTCCCCAGCTCGTTCAGCTCGCGCTGCTTCGCGGACCCGAGCCCCTCCAGCAGCTGGTCCTCCAGCGACAGCATGAACTGCGCGCTGCCGGGGTCGCCCTGGCGGCCGGCGCGGCCCTGGAGCTGGCGGTCGATCCGCTCGGCCTCGTGCCGCTCGGTGCCGATCACGTGCAGCCCGCCGGCCTCGGCCACGCCCTCGCCGAGCTTGATGTCGGTGCCGCGGCCGGCCATGTTCGTCGCCACCGTCACGGTGTCGGGCTGGCCGGCGGCGGCCACCACCTCGGCCTCGCCCTCGTTCTGCTCGGCGTTCAGGACGCGGTGCCGCACCCCCACCGCCGTCAGCTTCGCGCTCAGCTTCTTCGACGCCTCCACGGTGCGCGTGCCGATCAGTACCGGGCGGTGCGTCTTCAGCATCTCCTGGGTCTTCCGCACCACCGCGTCGAACTTGGCGTCCTCCGTCGGGTACACCTGGTCCGGGATCACCTGGCGCATCGTCGGCCGGTTCGTCGGCACCTTGCTCGTCCAGCGGCGGTACACCTTCCGCAACTCCCAGAAGTTCGGCAGCAGGGTGCCGCTCATGCCCGCGAGCTTCGTGTACAGCCGGTAGAAGTTCTGGAAGGTGATCTGCGCCGCGTGGTCGCTCGGCATGTTGATCTGCACTTTTTCCTTCGCCTCGACCGCCTGGTGCAGCCCGTCGCGCCAGTGGCGGTCGGGCATCGGCCGGCCGGTCCCCTCGTCGATGATGACGATCTTGCCGTCCTTCGGGTTGACCATGTAGTGCTGGTCGCGGGCGAACCGGTAGTAGGCGTGCAGCCCCTTCTCGACGGACTCCAGCAGCTTGTCCATCGCCTTGGCGTTCTTGCCCGTCGGCGGGTTCGAGTACCGCACCAGCTGCCGGCCCTCGTCGGTGATCTCGATCTTGTCCTTCTTCAGGTTGAGCGTGAAGTGCTGGTCGCGGCGCATCTCGCGGGCCACGTTGTCGGCCCACACGAACACCACCTGCTCCTCGGGCTCGGCCGGCCGCGTCGGGTTGGCGATGATGAGCGGCGTCTTGGCCTCGTCGATGAAGATGCTGTCGGCCTCGTCCACGATGGCGTAGTGGAGCTCGCGCTGGACGCGCGGGTCGGTCTTGGCCTGGCCGCTCGCCCCGGGCATGAACGGCGCCCAGAACGGGGCCGTCGCCGCCTGCCCGCCGCGGAGCTTCAACCGGTCGCGCAAGAAATCGAACCCGAACTCGGCGGCGGTGCCGTAGGTGATGTCCGCCTTGTACGCGGCGACGCGGACGGCGTCGTCCATCTTCTGCTGGAGCACGCCGACGGTCAGGCCGAGCTTCTCGTACACCGGCCCGATCCACTCGGCGTCGCGCTTGGCGAGGTAGTCGTTCACCGTGGTGACGTGGCACCCCTTGCCGAGCAGCGCGTTCAGGAACGCCGGCGAACTGGCGCTGACGGTCTTGCCCTCGCCGGTGGCCAGTTCGACGAGCCCGCCGAAGTGCATGACGACGCCGGCGGCCAGTTGCACGTCGAACGGGCGGATGTTGAGCACCCGCTGGATGGCGACGGAGCAGAGGCCGAACGCCTCGGGGAGGAGCTTGTCGAGGCTGACCTTGCCGCGGGCCTTGCCGCGGAGGGCCATGCTGACGCCCTTCAGGTCGTCGTCGTTGAGCTTGAGGTGGACCCGCTCCCAGTGGCGGATCGCCGGCACCATCAGCGCCGCGCGGGACAGGCGCCGCTGCCACGGCATCCCGGCGGCGGACATCACCCGGTTGACGGGTACGGTGCCGAGCCGGCCGGGGACGTTCTCGATGGTGCGGTGCGGGTGCGAAACGCGCTCGCTCGGCGGCTCCACGACAAGCTGACTCATCGACGCAGACCTCGGCGGAAGGGCTCCCAGAAGGATACGCCACGAGCCCCCCCGCGGGAAAGACTTCCTCGCGGGCCCGGCGGGGGTGCTATCCTTCGGGCGGCGACCCGTGCCTCCGACCCCCGGCCCCCATGACACCACCGCCCGCGCCACCGCGGACCCCCGGCGCCGACGGGGTGCGGGCGTTCGCCTGCTTGCTCGTGCTGTTCCACCACCTGAGTATGGAATCGCTCACGCACCTGCCGAATGCTGCCCGCCTCGCGTTGCAGAACGGCCTGATCGGCGTGGCCGTCTTCTTCGTACTCAGTGGGATGCTCTTGTCCCTGCCGTTCTGGCGGGCGTACCTCGGGGCCGGGCCGATGCCCGACATCCGGGCGTACGCGCGGAAGCGGCTCGCACGGATCGTCCCCGGCTACTACGCCTGCCTGCTCACCCTGGCGGTCGTGCAGTGGGCCGAGAGGGGCAACATCACCGGCGCCGACCTGACGCGCCTCGTGAGCAGCCTGACGTTCACCAACTCGTTCCACTGGAGGACGTACTTCCCGACCGAGTTGAGCCCCCCGACGTGGTCCATCGGCGTCGAGGCCGTGTTCTACGCGCTGCTGCCGGTTTGGGCCGTGGGGCTGTTTCGCACCCGCGGCCGGGTGCTTCCGGTGGTGTACACGCTGGCGTGGATGGGGGGGATCGCGTTCGGGCAGTGGGTGCTGGTGAGTCGGTGGCCCGAATGCGCCATCGCGGCGGACGAGCCGGCAGACCGGCTCCAGCGCATCGCCGCCTGGTGGCTGCCGCGGCACAACCCGATCGGCCTCTTCACGCACTTCCTGTTCGGCGTGCTGGCCGGGTACGCGATCGTGCGCGGCGGTGCCCGGGCCGGTGCCGGCCGGGTAAACTGGTACGACGGGCTGGCGCTCCTCCTCCTCGCGGTGACCGCCGCCGACTTCGCCCTGGCCGTCGTCGAGCAGCACGAGGTGCTCCCGCCGGCCGCCCGCGTGCTGGAGTACCGGACCGTCGCGTTCATTCCCGACCGTTGGCCGGTCTTCCCGGCGCTCGTCGCCGCCGTGCTGGTCGCCCTGAGCCGCTCGCGCCTGCTCGGGGCGCTGGCCGACTGCCGGTTCGCGGCCGTCACGGCCACCCTGTCGTTCGGCATCTACCTCTGGCACATGCCCGTGATCGCGTTCACCCGCCGGGCCTGGCCGGGGCTGACCGGCGGCGACCCCGGCCGCGAGTGGGCGTTTGCGATCGTCGTGGTGGCACTTTCGTACCTCGCGGCCGCCGCGTCGTACCGGCTGATCGAGCGGCCCTTCCTTCGGTCGGCGCACCGGCGTGCGTAGACTGGAGGAAGCCCACTCCCCTCCCGGAGGTGCTGATGCCGCCGCCCGACCCGGCCCCCAAAACTCCGTTCGACGCGCTCAGCGAGCCCGACCAGCCGACGCCGGAGCGGCCGTACGCCGAGCCGGGCCCGGACGAGTACGTGGCGCAGATCAAGGAGACGGCCGACAAACTCCTCCGCGACCGGGCCGCCCGCGCCGACGTGAAGCTCCTGGCGACGGCGATGCGCGAGCTGCGCTACTGCCTGAAGGTGTTCGCCGGCTACCGCGACCGCCGCAAGGTGACGGTGTTCGGCTCCGCCCGCACGCGGCCCGACCACCCGGCGTACCGCGCCGCCGAGGAGTTCGGCCGGCGGATCGTGGCCGAGGGGTGGATGGTCATCACCGGCGCCGGCAACGGCATCATGGAGGCGGGCCACGTCGGGGCCGGGCGGGAGAACAGCTTCGGGCTGAACATCCTGCTGCCGTTCGAGCAGTCGGCCAACCCGGTGGTCCACGGCGACCCGAAGCTGATGACCCTGCGGTACTTCTTCACCCGCAAGCTGATGTTCATCAAGGAGTCCGAGGCGATCGTGTTGTTCCCCGGCGGGTTCGGCACCCACGACGAGGGGTTCGAGGCGCTGACGCTCATCCAGACCGGCAAGAGCCACCTGTTCCCGCTGGTAATGGTGGACGAGCCCGGCGGCACGTACTGGGCGGCGTGGGACCGCTTCATCCGCGAGCAGTTGTTCGACCGCGGCTACATCTCGCCGGCGGACACGGCGCTGTACAAGATCACCGACTCGGTGGACGAGGCGGTCGCCGAGGTGACGCAGTTCTACCGGGTGTACCACAGCATGCGGTACGTCCGCGGCCACCTCGTGCTGCGGCTCCAGAAGCAACTGACGGACGCGGTGCTGGACGGCGTCCGTCGCGACTTCGGCGACATCCTGGCGGGGGGGAGTTTCGAGCAGGTGGCGGCGCTGCCGGAGGAGTCAAACGAGCCAGCGCTGAGCGAACTGCCGCGGCTGCGGTTCCGGTTCAGCCGGCACAAAATTGGCCGGCTGCGGGAACTCGTGGACCGCATCAACGCGGAGGGGTGATGGGCTGGTTCAGCCCTCGGCTCGGGCTCAAATCTGAGCCAGTCGCTTCGCTTGCTCGCCCCGGAACGGTCGCGTAAACTGAACCCGGTCGGACCCCGCCAGACCCCGCTTCCCGCCCGCCCGTCGAGAGACCTCCATGCGCTGGTTCGCCGTCGCGTTCGTCGTCGGTGCGGTCACGCCGTCGGTCCGGGCCGAGCCCGCGCCGTCGTTCCTGAACGAGGTCGTACCGATCCTCACGCGGTCGGGCTGCAACCAGGGCGGGTGCCACGGCAAGGGGAACGGCCAGAACGGCTTCCGGCTATCGCTCCGCGGCTACGCCCCCGAGCAGGACCACCGCTACCTGACGCGCGAGTTCGACGGCCGCCGCATCGACCCGGCCAAGCCGGAAGCGAGCCTGCTGCTGCAAAAGGCGGTCGGCGCCGTGCCGCACGAGGGCGGCCGGCTGTTCGGCGTCGGCAGCCGCGAGTACGCCACGCTGCTGGCGTGGGTGAAGGCCGGCGCCCCCGGGCCGAACAAGAGCGACCCCGCCCTCAGCCGCCTCAGCATCACGCCGAACAGCAAGGTGGTGAAGCCCGGCGACACGACGCCGCTCGTCGCCACCGCCACGTTCGCGGACGGCTCCAAGAAGGACGTGACGTGGCTGACCAAGTTCGACGCCAACGACGCCGGCACGGTGTCGGTGTCGCCGACGGGCGAGGCGAAGGCGGTGCGGGCCGGGTCGGCCGCGGTGCGGGCCATGTTCCAGACCGACGTGGCCGTCGCCGTCTTCACCATCCCGCACGACCGGCCCGTCGATGACACGCGCTTCAAGGCGCGGAACAACCTGGTCGACGACCACGTCTTCGCCCGCCTCCGCGAGCTGCGGATCGAGCCGTCCGACGACTGCACCGACGCCGAGTACGTCCGCCGGGCGTTCCTCGACAGCTGCGGCCTCCTGCCGACGCCCGCGGAGGTGACCGCGTTCCTCGCCGACCGCGACCCCAAGAAGCGCGAGAAGCTCGTTGATTCGCTGCTGAGTCGGCCCGAGTTCAGCGACTACTGGGCGCTGCAACTCGGCGACATCTTCCAGAACCGCAAGGAACGCGACCACGACGTGCGCGGCGTGAAGGGCGTGCGCTCGTTCCACCTGTGGCTGCGCGAGCAGGTGGCCGCGAACCGGCCGTGGGACGAACTCGCCCGCGACGTGCTCACCGCATCCGGGGGCGTCACCAGCAACCCCGCAGTCGGCTACTTCATCGTCACCGTCGGCGAGCAGCGGCACGGCGAGAAGTCGGAGGCGCCCGAGAGCGTGGCGCAGGCGCTGCTCGGCACCCGCATCGGCTGCGCCCGCTGCCACAACCACCCGCTGGAGCGGTTCACGCAGGACGACTTCTACCACTTCGCCGCGTACTTCAGCCGCGTGAGCCTCGACCGCCGCGAGGCCCGGTGGGGACTGACCACGCTACTGATCTCGCACCCCGACCAGAACCAGAACAAGAACCCCGTCGGCGTGACGCAGCCGCGGACGGGGCAGTTCATGAAGGCCCGCCCACTCGACCGCACCGCCGCCGACGCCGCGCCGACCGACGACCCGCGGCAGGCGCTGGCGAAGTGGGTGACCGACGCGAAGAACGAGGCGTTCGCCGGGGCGATGGTCAACCGCGTGTGGCGGCACTACCTCGGCGTCGGGCTCGTCGAGCCGGTCGACGACCTGCGGGCGACGAACCCGCCGACGAACCCGCTGCTGTGGGCGGCGCTGAAGGCCGAGTTCGTGGCGAAGAAGTACGACCTGCGGGCGCTGATGCGGCTGATCCTGACGAGCCGCGCGTACCAGCTCTCGGCCGCGACGCGCGCCGGGAACGCCACCGACGACCGCTACTACTCGCACTACTACGCCCGCCGTCTGCCGGCCGAGGTGCTGCTCGACGCGATCACCGACGTGACCGGCGTGCCCGAACGGTTCGACGGCTACCCACTCGGCACGCGGGCGGTGCAGGTGCCGGACCCGGGGACGGCGTCGGATTTTCTTCGCATGTTCGGCCGCTCCGACCGCGTGACCGCGTGTGCCTGCGAGAGGTCCGGCGACGTGACGCTCCCGGCGGTGCTCCACATCCTCGGCGGCAGCACGACCGTCGGGAAGGTGCAAAACGCGAGCGGCTGGCTGGCGCGGTCGCTGGCCGCCGAGAAGGACGACGCGAAGTTGCTCGATGCGGTGTTCCTGCGGACGCTCGGCCGGCTGCCGGCCGCGGACGAGCGAGGCGTGATATCGGCCCACCGGGCAGGGGCAGCCGACCGCGCGGCGTTCTACCAGGACGTGTTCTGGGCGTTGCTGAACAGCAAGGAGTTTCTGTTCAACCGGTAGGACATCGCCGCTCGCGGCGTAGCGGCTCGTGGGCCGCTACGCCGCGAGCGGCGGAAGCGATCACTTCTTCGCCGGCGGCCGCTTCTTGATCTCCTCGACGCGCGCCCGCCACGCCCGCACGAATCGCTCGTGCATCATCCCGCTCCCCATCCCCACGTCCTGAACCAGCCCCGGCACCCGCGCCGCGGCGGGGTCGGCGAGCGTGATCAGGTTCCACAGCGCCAGCTCTCGCACCGCCACCGACGGGTGCCCTAGCTGATCGACGAGCCGGTCCAGTTCCACCGGCTCCGGCGCGGCCGGGGTCACCGCCCCGCGCAGCAGCCGCAACACCAGGTCCGCGACGCCGTCGGCGGGTATCTTCATGTCGAGCACGGCCCCGAGCGCCGCGGTGTTGTCGGCCGACCGCGCCAGCCACGCCGCCAGCGCCGTCGCCGCCGCGATGCGTTGCGGGCCGCGCGTCTCGTCGGTGAGCACGTCCACGAGCGTCTTGAGGTCGTCGGCCGACGACGCCACCGCGGCCAGGCCGTAGATGCCGATGACGCCCTGGAAGTACTGCCCCATCATCGGCGGCTGCGTCACCAGCTCGGTCATCAGGATTTGCGCCCGGTCGTTGTCGGCGAGCCGGCCGGTCACGTCGGAGAGCGCCTTCTGCACCGCCTTCCCCTGCTCCGACGGCACGAGCGGGAACTTGTCGAAGTACGTGTTCGCCTTGTCGACCGGGGCCGGGGCCGTCGGCTTGCCGCCGGCCTTGCTGTCCCACGACAGCTGGGCCGGGGCGTCGATCTTGGCGTGCGTCACGCCGCGCGCCGGGACCGCGACGCCCGCCGACCCGCGCAACACCGCCACCTTCAACTCGGCCCGCGGGGCCGGGCCGGCGGTGCGGAGGAACATCGCCCCCGGCTCGTGCGCCACCGTCAGCTCGACGGCCACCTCCGCCCGCTCCGGCAGGGTGAAGTCGTAGACCTCGCCGGCGGCGCGGACGCGGACGCGCTCGCTCCCCTTCGTCGGCGTCAGGTACACGCGGCCGGCGATGAGCGTCAGGTCGGCGTCGTGCTCGAACCCGCCGCCGTCCTTCGCGGTCGGGGCGTGGAACCGCACCCGCGACTCCAGCAGCCGGGCCGGCACCAGATCCGGCACGTTCCCCCACAGGGACACCGTCACGCCCGTGTCGAGCTTCACCTCCGCCTTGTAGCCGGGGAGGCTCACCACCTCGTCGTTCGACGACACCACGCCGTCGGTGCCGGGGTCGAGCCGCGTCCACTTGGCGTCCGGGGCCGGGCGCGTCACCAGCAGCACGTTCGGCAGCGTCGCCTTGCCGACGGCCAGCCGGTCGGCCCGCGGCGCGGCGATTTCGGGCGGCCCCTTCTTGCCCGGCTCCTTCACCATGTCCGGCGGCGTCGGCATCGGCGTGACCGGCGGCGTCGGCATCGGCGTGACCGGCGGCGTCGGCTCCGGGTCGGGCGGCTTCGGCGCGGGAACCGGCCGCGGCGCGGGAACGGCCGACGCCACCTCGGGCGGCGCCGTCGCGGGCACTTCGGGGTGCCGGCCCGGGATCGCCATGTAGACGGCGACCGCCAGCAGCGCCGCGATGCCGGCGCCGACCGCGGCCATGCCGGCCCGCCGACCGGCCGACCCGGCGCCGAAGCGGTTCATGCCGAGGAGCAGGGCCGCGTCGGCGTCTTCGGCGTCGGGCTTTTCGGCGGCCGCGGCCCCGCCGATGACGGGGAGGTTCGGCCGCGTGCGGGCCTTCCGCGACCCGCCCGGCGGCGGCACGAGTTTGTACATCCGCTCCCGCGCCGACGGCGGCACCCGCACCGGCTCGGCCAGTACGACCGTCAAAATCTGGTGGCACGCGGCGACTTCCGCGAGGTACACGTCGGAGTCGAGGCACGCCTGTTCGAGCCGCTGCACCTGGTCGGCGTCGAGGGTGTTGCTGAGGTACTCGGCGACGGTGTTGGGGTCGGAGATGTCCTCCGCGTCGCCGACGGCGTCGGGCGTCTGGAGGCGGCGGCGGCGGGTGATCTTCTTGATCCGCTCGACGAGTTCGCGGGCCACGTCGCTCTCGGCGACCTTCTTGCCGAGTTCGCGCGCCACGTTCGCTTCGAGGGTGTCGTCGAGGTACGCGAGTAGGGTTCGGAGCGTGAGCTGGGCCACGGCGGCACCTCGGGGGCGGGCGTTTCCCCTGTTAGTGCCGCCGGCCGCGCCGCGTCGTGCAAGAAAAGAAAAATTCCTGAGCCCGTGTCGAGGAACCGCCCCCCCGCTCGTCTACCTGGCACAGTCGCCGCGAGCTACACCACGAGGATCAACGATGTCCGTTCACGCGATCCGCATCCGGACCCTGACGGCCAGCGATGCCGAGGCACTCGACCGCGAACTGGCCGGAATCCGGGCCGCAGGCGACCCCGGCCTCGCGCTCGACCTCTCGGCGGTCGCGTTCCTGACGAGCGTGGCGCTGTCGCGGTTCGTCGCGCTCGACCGCGAACTGAAGGCGGCCGGCGGCCGGTTGACCCTGCTGAACGTCCGCCCCGACGTCCGCCGGGTCTTCGCGGTCTCCCGGCTGGACGCCTTGCTCGGCGGGTGCGCGGCCTGACGGCTCACCCGCTCACCGCACGACCCGGACCGGCGGGACCTTCCAGGTGCCGTCGAGAATCGACGGGGCCGTCGCCTTCGGGTAGTACAGTCGCATCATCAGGACGAACTCGCCCCGCGGGGCCGGGAGCCAGTTCGACTCCTTGCCCGCCCCCGGCGACTCGTGCTGGATGTAGAGGTCCAGCGACCCGTCCGGGTTGTACTTCAGGTCGTTCCGGGGGCTGACCGTGTACCGGTTGAGCGGGTTGTTCACGAAGAAGTAGTGCGCGTCGTACATCGTCACCGACCAGAAGGCGTTGACCGGCGGCGCCTCTCCCTTCCCGAAGTGCAGCACGTACCTGTTCGCCCCGGTGTACTTCTTCCCGTCCGCGTCCACCTCCGAGGTCGGGTACACGGCGTCCTGGGGCCGGTTCGCCCCGAGCCCGATGGCGGTGATGAACGCCCGCTGGAGGTACGCGGTGCCGTACACGCCGGCCTTCGTCGTGAACGTCCACCCGTTCTCGAGGGTGCCGGCGTCCTTGAAGTGCCGCGTGATGCGCTCGACACCCGCCTTCGGTGCCTGTGCCACCGCCGCCGCAACCGCGGGGGCGAGCTTGGCGGCGTCGAAGGCCTGGCCGGGGGCCACGCCGAGCCGCGCGAGTTTGGCAACCATCGGGCCGTCCGCCGCGGCCGGCGGGTTGTCCTTCATCAGCCGGGCGAGGAGGCCGAAGTACGCCGCCCCGTCGAGCTTGTTCACCTGCTCGCGGACCGCCGTCTTCGTGTCGACGGCAGGGTCCACCGTCCCCGGCGGCGGGGTGTACGCCTTGCCGTAGGCACTCAGGGGCCGGAGGTCGTACCGGTCCATGACCGCGTGACACGCCTTGTAGTCCTCCGCGGTGCCGGTGCAATACGTCCGGCCGAGAACCCAGACCAGGTTCGTGGGCGCCTTGAGTTCCTTGAGCCCCGCGGGGATGGTGCCCTTCCAGCCCGGCCCGGTGATCGCGTAGGCCTGGGCCTTGTTCCCCGTCGTGCGGGTGCCGGGCACCTCGAACACGTTGGTCCACCCGTCGAGCATCGGCATGAGAAAGTACCGGTCGCCCATGTCCGGCAGGGACAGGACGTAGGGCTCCTTGCCGAGGTCGAGCCACGCGGTCGAGTAGAGGGTGTCGGCGTTCGGAGCGGTCACGTCGCGGAACTTGGCGTCCGGGTAGGCCCGCATCCGCACGAACTGTCCCATCGGGGCGTGCGTGCCCTTCGGCTCGGCCGTGTTGGTCATGACCCGGCGGGTGTACTCCATCGTGAGCAGCGGGTAGCCGTAGACGTAGGCGTCGGTGGCCAGCTGCGCCGCCTCGGCCTCGGCCGGCGGGGCGGTCTGGGCATCGACGGGGGCGTGGGCCGCCCCGACGGCGAGCAGCCCACCCGCACAGAGGGTCACGAACGCGAACCGGGGAACCATGATGATCTCCAGGATGTGCGGGAACTCGCCCGAGCCCGGCCCGGCACCGTTCTGACGCCTGGTGACGATGGGCAGTTTCAGACCAACGGCATTGTATTTCTAACTTGATGGCTAGCCGTCATTCGCCCGTCGGATCCCGCTCGAGCTCTTTCCACCTTGACCCGACTGACGCCTCGCGCTCGCCAAGCCAGTTCACAGCCACGGCTCTTGCACGGGCTGTCGCTTTGCGATATAAAGTTATTGGCCGGGCGACAGGAGACAAACATGACCGCGACCATACGGGTGACCTGCCCCACCGCCGGCGACATCCCGCCCGCCTACCAACTCCGCGCGTGGGCGACGGACGACCGGCACGTCGTCCTCCAACTCCCGCCCGCGGCACTCGCCGGCCCAGGCGCGAAGACGCTCGTCGTGGCTCGGCTCGCCGCTGCGATGCCAGAGTTCCGCGTATCGGATGGTGGTGGGGACCCCACGCACGAGCTTGTCACCGTGACCCGTTTGGCGTAGCCCCAGGTGGAAGAGTTCGGTTGCGTCCACGAACGACGAGGCTTTGCAGTGCCTGGTGCAGCGACGAGCAGGTAGGTGGAACGGTTTAGACGTGAAGCGGTTCGAGGCACGCCACGTCATCGTTCCGCGGCGAGTTGATCCGGGTGGTGAGCGCCACCGCCGTCATCTCGTCCGCCGGGTACGGGTGTAGCAGCGACCGCACCTCGGCGGTGCCTGCGTCGGGGTCGAGCCACCGGCCGAAGTCGTCCGGCCGCAGGATCACCGGCATCCGATCGTGCAACTGCTTCAGGAGCTCGTTCGGGTCCGTCGTCAGGATGCAGAAACTGAGAATCGGCTTCCCGCCGGCCGGCGGGTGCCACACGTCCCACAGCCCGGCGAACGCGAACGGCTCGTTGGACTTCAGCCCGAACAGGTGCGGGTCTTTCCCGGGGTGGTCCTTCCGCCACTCCACGAACCCGTCGGCGACCACGAGGCAGCGGCGGCTTTCGAGCAGGTCGGAGAACGTCGGCCGGGTGTCCGCCGTCTCGGCGCGGGCGTTCACCAGCGGCGCCCCCTTCAGGTGCCGCTCCTCGCGCACCAGCCCCCAGCGGATTTGGATGAGCCCGCGCGTCACCCCGTCCGGCTTCAGCCCGACCACCGCGGCCTGCTGCGTCGGCGCGATGTTGTACCGCGGCGCCAGTTCCGGCGGGGGCTCGGCCAGCTCGAACAGCCGGGCGACTTCCTTGACGGTCTTCGTCCGGGTGAAGCGGCCGCACATACCGGCGTCATCGGCCCGGCCGGTCAGACGACTTGATTCTCGAACACCGGCATCATCGGCTCCTGCCCCGACAGGTTCCGGTAGTAGTTGGTGGACGGGCGCACGAGGACGTACACGACCGGCTCACCCCGCACGGCCGGCAGAACTACCCCGCGCACCCCCACGTCGATCAGCAGCCACCGCCCGTTGATGTGGCCGAGGTTCGCCGGCACCAGCGCCAGCTCCGGCCGCGCCCCGGCGACCGCCTCCACGGCTTCCTCGGTCAGCCACCCGCCGAGCGGCAGGCGGGAGCGCCGGTCCTTGCACCCCCACCGCAGCAGCCGCAGCGCCCCGTCCCACCGGACCGGTAGAACGGCCGGCTCTTGCCACCAGTGGAACTGCACCTCGTCGGCCCCGCCCCGCCGGTGGACGCGCGCCGCCACGCCGTCGAGCAGCGCCGCGGGTAACTCGGCGGTGGTGAGCGCGAACCCGGTCACGACGGCCCCTCAGAAGCAGAACTTCCCCCGGATGTCGCAGACGTCGAAGTCGTTGGCCGGGTCGAGATAGAAGTCGTTGGCGAACAGCGTGGCCCCCGACCGCAGCGTGAACCGCCCGAACCGCTCGTTCACCTCCCGCTTCACCCGGGCGACGGCGTCGGCCCGCGGGTCGGGCGCGTCGAACAAGCTTTGTTGCCACCCCGGCGGCCGGACCAGCCGCGACGCGATGAGGTGCATGTGCGTCGCCGACTCGCCCCGCCGCCACGCCTTCCGCAGCCCGACCTTCGCCGCCTCCAACAACTCGTCGAACCGGTCGGACGGGACGTTGAGGTTGACCGACCCGCCGGCCCCCGGGGCGTCGTGGTAGCTCACGTACACGGTGAGCACCCGCGGCCGGACGACGTGGTAGTGCAGTTCCTCGATCAGCCGTTCCACGTTGCGGACGAGCCACCCGTACAGGCTGAGGGCGTCGCGGACGCGGCCGGCGAGCGACCCGCCGCGGGAGATGTTCTTGTGCGGCGTGCGCTCCGGGCGGATCGGGTCGGCCGGTGCGCCGTTGCACTCCCGCCACAGGTCGTGCCCGCGGATCGTGAGGAGTTGGCGGATCAGGTGCCCGGGTGCCTTCCGGAAGTCGAGGCAGGTGCGGATGCCGTACTTTTCGAGCTTCGCCGCCCGGCGGGCGCCGATGCCGGCGATCTCGGTGACGGGGAGCCGGGCGAGCAGCGCGGTCTCGTGGTCGGGGTCGGTTACGGCGATTGCGCCGTTCGGCTTGGACGTGTCGGCGAAGAGCTTCGCCAGGGTGCGGCTACGGGCGTAGGCGACCGTCATCGGCACGCCGACGCGGGCGCGGACGTGCGCCCGGACGGCCTCGGCGGTCTGCTGCCAGGTCCGGCCGGACTCGGGGACGGCTCGCCAGAAACACTCGTCGATCGAGTAGTACTCGACGGTCGGGGAGAACGTCCCGAGCTCGCGCTGGATCTTGCGGCTCAGTTCCTCGTACCAGCGGAAGTCGCGCTTGAGGTAGATGCCGTCGGGGCACTTCACGACGGCATCCCAGATCGGCTCGCCGACCTTCACGCCGCGTGACTTCATCTCGTAGGACCGGGCGATGACGCACGCCCCCTGGTTGCCGAGGACGCCAACCGGCATCCCGCGCAGCCACGGGCGGCGGACGACCTCGGCGCTGGCGTAGAAGGCGTCGGCGTCGCCGAACCCGACGAGGGCACCCATGCCTCAGGTGTAGATTGTGAACGGGTGTTCAGTCAAGACGGGTCGGCCGAATTCGGCAAGAATCGGGTCCACGATTGGTGCTGGGTGATGAGCTCAGAGCGCCCCACGCGTCCGTCATAGATAGTGACGGTCGCGGGAAGCCCACAGCTATGACGGGGATAACGAGCGAGGCGGCAGGCCGTGGGCAACATTCCGCCGAGGGATTCGCCGCCGAACTGGCGGCTGGGAGGAGTGTCCGCGACGCGGCCAACGCCGCCGGAGTCGCCAAGCAGACCGCGTTCTGGCGGCTCACCGATCCGTGCTACGGGCCAGTATCGTAGCTCCACGGGGGAGGATGACGGCAGCGGCCGGCCGACAGGCAACGGTATACCGACCGCCGTTGACGTGCTCCGGACTACCCCTTCGCCCGGCCCGCATTGACGGGGCGAAAAGCACAGTCCCGGATGATGACGGGGTGCGTCGGACGGCATGTGGCGGAACCACCTGACAATCTTTGAGTTGTCGTAGGGGTTGCGGGCGACGCGCCGGAAACGCTGGAAATGGAAGGGGCCGGCGCCTCTCGGCACCGGCCCGCACCGATCTGCTTCAGTGCCCCCTCTCGGGCTCGAACCGAGGACCCGCTGATTACGAGGCACGGGGCGTCGGTTGCGTGATTCCCTAAGAAATCAAGGAAGCCATACGTTTCGCAGGCGATTCACAGAGGTCCGAGTTCTCGCTATTTCCCGCGTTTTCCCGCCACTTCCCGAAATCGTGTGGCGATGGTGTGGCGGTTCAGCCCGTTGCTTTCCACAGCAGCGCTCCCCGCTCCTTCCCGCACTTCCGGCAGTGCCAGCCCGTCATCCGCTTCGGCCTGCGGTGCCTGTCGTGCTCCCGTCCACACCCTCCACAGGTCGCCCGCCACCGCCCCTTCGGCATCTCGACTTCCTCGCCGTAGCACCGCTCCGGCCGCGCCCCTACCTCGACGCACTTCGCCCTCCAGACCTCGTCGTGACCGTGACCGTGGCCGACGAGGGCGTGGGCAATCTCGTGCAGGATGGTGTCGCGGACCTCGGACTCGGGGTTGCGGAGGACGTAGTGCTTGGAGAGTTCGATGCGACCCGGCCGGCCACGAACAGGATAGCGGCAGACGCCCGCCCGGCGCTTGTTCGTGTTGAAGGCGAACTGCCAGTTCGTGAGCCCGTGCTGAGTCATCACCGCGGCGGCGAGTTCCTTCGCCCTGGTGAGCAGGGAGGCCGGAGGACGTTCGTCGGGGTGCTCGCGCAGCGAGACGCCGGCCTGTCGAAGGGCGGTCGCCCGGGCGAGCACAGTCCACCGCGGTACGGGGCGCGGCGACCCGTCCGACACGCCGCTGACGACCGCGGCCAGCGACCCGGCGGCGTTCCACAGGATGGTGAAGTCGGAGTCGGTGACGGCGGTCATACGGCACGGGGCTCCGGGCACTCCTCCCAGATTCGGCCCGACCTGACGACCCGTCAAGTTCACTCCCGAGCGGTACACTGACCCGAACCGGCCCGCCTACTCGGGACTCCCATGACCCGCCTCCTCTTGCCCGCACTCCTGCTCGCCGCCACGCTGCCCGCCCTCCGGGCCGACGCCCCGCCCGACCGCTGGCCCGCGTTCCGCGGCACCGGCGACAGCCTCACATCCGCGAAGGCGCTGCCGCTGAAGTGGTCTCCGACGGAGAACATCGCGTGGACGGTCGAACTGCCGGGGTACGGCCAGTCGAGCCCGGTGGTGTGGAAGGACCGGGTGTTCGTGACCAGCGCCGAGGGCGAGTTCAAGGACACGCTCCACGTCATCCGCCTCGACCTCGCCACGGGGAAGGAGGCGTGGAAGAAGTCGTTCCGCAACACCCAGCGGGTGAAGGCCACCGACTACGTCAGCAAGTGCGCCCCCACGCCGGTGGTGACAGCCGACCGGGTCTTCGCCCTGTTCGAGAGCGGCGACCTGCTCGCCCTCGACCACGCCGGCAAGGAGGTGTGGCGGCGCAACCTGGAGGCGGACTTCGGCCCGCTCCGGGGGAACCACGGCCTCGGCACGTCCCCCGTCCTGGCCGGGAACACCCTGCTGGTACTCGTCGCGCAGGGGAGCTCGTACCTGCTCGCGGTGGACGCCGCGACCGGCAAGGACTTGTGGAAGGCCGACCACCCGTTCGGCGGGTCGTGGACCTCCCCGGCCGTCGTGACGGTCGAGGGGAAGCCGGCGGCGGTCGTCAGCTCGCCGGGGCTGGCGGCGGCGTTCGACGTGGCGACCGGGGCGAAGCAGTGGGAACTCGGCGGGCTGACCGGGAATACTGTCGCCACGCCGACGCCGGCAGGCGACTTGCTCGTGCTCGGGTCGAGCGACCGGGCGTCGCAGGTGGCCGTGCGACCCGGCGCTAAAGCGGACGAGCGGGTCGCGTGGCGGTCGGCCGAGGGGGTGAGTTCGTTCGGGTCGCCGCTCGTCTACGGCAAGTACGGCTTCAGCGTGAGCCGCGACGGGGTGGCGGTCTGCTTCGACCCGGCGACGGGGAAGAGCGTGTGGGACCACCGCCTACCGGGGTCGTGCTGGGCGTCCCCGGTCGGGGGCGCGGGCCACGTCTACTTCTTCACGAAGGACGGGGTGACGGCGGTGGTCAAGCCGGGGCCTGAGCCGGAGATCGTGGCCGAGAATCGCCTGCCGGGGCGCGGTCGGGTGTACGGGGTGGCGGCGGTCGAGGGGGCCTTCCTGGTGCGGACCGGGTCCGCCCTGCACAAGGTCGTTGGGAAGTAGGCGGGCGTGACGCCCGCTCTGCGGGCCGCCGGTTCCCGTCCCCTCTTCCGCCTCATCGACCCTACCGAGGAGTAGCTGCTTCCGGTCCGCTTCGCCACCTCGTCGTCCGGGATTTCGCCAGGGAGGACGAGCTCCCAGTCGGCCCAGTCCTAGCGAGGCGGCCTTAGCCGCCCCTTCCTCGCCGCGGACCTCGCACAGGGCCGTATTCCCGAACTTGAAGCGCGGGGTCTTGTAGACGCCGAGCAGCGCGGGCGGGGCGTTGGACGTTCAGATGGTTTACGGCCGTCGTCGCTCGCCGTCAGACCGGTGGCTCCTGCCTGGTCGCCGTCGGTCGTTCCGACGGCGTTACACCTGACGCTAACGGCCGTCTCGGAGGGCGGCACAGAGCAGCATCCGGGCGCGGTGCAGCTGGTCCTTCACCACCGAGACCGACACGCCGAGTAGCTCCCCGACGGCGGCGGCGGACATCCCCTCCACGTCGGCGAGCACGAACGGGTCTCGGTAAGCCGGGGGCAGGGCGGCGATAGCCGCCTCCAGACGGGACAACCTGTGGCCGGAGGGCGCATCGCCGGAGACCGGCTCGTCCCGGTCGGTCGGCCGCGTCCGGCGGAGGTCTACGACGGCGCGAACGGTGAACTGGTAGAGACTGCCAGCGTCGAGCTGCCGGCCTAATCGAAGCAAGGCCTGCTGAGTCGCGGCCTCGGCGTCCGCCTCGTTCCCGGTCATTCGGAACGCCACGGAGTATGCTCGGGCGACGGCCTTGTCGGACACGGCGGCAGTCGCCGGCCGGCCGCCGAGCGAGTCGAGTCTGGCAGGACCGCACAGGTCGAGGGTTTGGTTCATCACTTGTGCCCGGGTGTGGTCTGTTCGGCTACGTCGGTGCGGGGGCCGAGAATCAGGCCGCCGGGGTCGGGGAGGTTCGGGCTTACAGGGCGACCTCGACCCAACGCCGGTGGGGTTCCGAGGGCGAGTCGGGACCGGTGATTCCGGTTGTTGCCTATAGGCAAACGGGGCGAACATTTAGCATGTGCGAAAGAATAAGCAGAGATGGTGCCAGTTGCGAAGAAGTCCTCCCACTAAGTTGTTAACTGGAGTGGGATAAGGACTTGCGGCGGACGATGTGAAGAGGCCAGAATCCGTTGGTTTCTCTCGCTGTCGGGAAGGCCGACAGTTTGGCGACAGCCAAATCGACGGTGTCGGAAAAATCGACGCACACCGTAAGTTGCATCTGGGCGACGCTCGGCTGCGGTTTCTCGACGGAATGGGAGTGTCGATCGCGGTTTGAAACAGGGCCACTTTCGCGGTCGGAGGCGGGCCAGTCGGAGTTGCCGGGCGGAGCGAGCGGACGGTCATTTCGCGGCGGGCTTGTCGGGGCGGTGGACGCGGTAGGACTGGCCCTTCAGCTTCACGATGGTCGCGCCGTCGACGACGCGGTCCAGCAACGCCATCGCCAGCGGCGCGTCGCCGAGGTATTCGGCCCAGTCGCCGAAGTCGATGTTGGTGATCAGGGCGGTGGAACGCTGCTGGCTGCGGGCGTCGATGATCTTGTACCACAGGCTCGCCGCCTGCGGGCAGAGGCTGCGTTCGATGCGGTCGAAGCCGAACTCGTCGATGATCAACAGCGGGAAGCGGGCGTAGAAGCGGACGCGGTCGTGGATGGTCTGATCGGCCATCGCGGCGGTGAGGTCTTCGAGGAGGTCGCCGCTGGTGGTGTAGTACACCGCCTGTTCGAGCAGGCACGCGGCCAGGCCGATGCTCTGGATGAGCCGACTCTTCCCCAGGCCGGACTGCCCGACGAAGACGACGTTCTGGTTGCGGCGGATGAAGTCGCCCTGGGCCAGGGCCTCGATCTGCACGCGGGGGATGGCGGGGTTGAAGGTCCAGTCGAAGGTGGACAGCGGCAGGGCTTCGCGGAAGCGGGCCTGCTGGACGAGTCGCTCGATGCGACGCTCGCGGCGGAGTCCGGCCTGGTCGGCGAGCAAGCGGTGCAGGAAGTCGAGGTGCGCGAGGCCGGCATCCTGCGCCTGCTGCAAGGCCGCGTCGAGTTGCTCGGCGGTCACGGGGATGCGCAGGGTCGCGAAGTCGGCGAGGATCTGGTCACGCCGGCCCGGGGTCGCGGCCGGCGTCGTGTTCGGGGCGGTCTTCGGGCGGGGTGTCATCGCCGGGTTCCTCGGGCTCGTCGGACGCGAGCAGGTGTTGATAGTCGCGGGTGGACCGCGGCCCGATGACATCGTCGCGCAGGGTGGGATCGAGCGAATCGCGGTGGAGTTCGGCGAGTTCGTCGAGCCGGGGCCGGGGTCGAGCCCGGGCGGCGAGGATGCGGCGGACGGCGGCGAGCGAGAAGGCGCCGAAGCGGACGGCGCGGTCGAGGGCGGCACGCACGTCGTCCCGCGTGTACTGCGCGGCCAGGGCGAGCAGGTGCTGGGCCTGCAACTTGCCCTGGATCTGCCGGGCGAGCAGGCCGTCGAGGAACGCGGTGCCGACCGGGCCGAGGTCCGCGAAGCGTTGTCGCAACAGCCGCGTCCGCTCCTCGGGATCGCCGGTCGGATGATGGCTCTTGATCGACTGCCGCACGCCGCTGCGTGTGGCCGGCACCAGGGGGTGGCGGGCGACCTCCTCCAGACCGACCGAGTAGACGATGACCTCGCCGTCGGCGATGCGGACCGGCAGGACCTGGCCGATGAACGACCACGGCACCGAGTAGTGGTTCAATCGGTGCGTGAGGAAGCCCTCGACGTTGACGTGGCGATAGACCACGAGAGCGGTGTCGAAGTCGCGGGTGGGGAGCGGCAGCAGGTGCGGCCGTTCGCGCTCGTGGCGGTCGCGTGGCGTCTCCCGGAAGTCGCGAATCGTGTGAACATCGGCGACCGTCGCCAGCCACCGGGCCGTCACCTCGTTGAGGTGATCGAGCGAGTCGAAGGTGCGGCCGTTGAGCAGGTTGACCTCGACGTAGTGGAACTTCCTCTCGACCTTCCCCTTGGTCTGGGGCCGTCGCACGCGGCACGCCCGGGTCGGAAGCCGTAGTGGGTGGCGAAGGCCAGGAACTTCGGGTTGTACAGCGGCCCCTCGGCGTCGTGCCGCAACACCACCGCCTTGAAGTTGTCGTACAGGCACGTCCGCGCCACGCCGCCCAGGTGGCGGAAGGCGTTGACGTGCTCGCGGAGCGTGGTCGGCAGGTCCGTCGACTCGACGAAGCGGAGGTACTGGCGGCGGGAGTAGCCGAGCAGGTAGCTGAACAGGTAGACGCGGCGGCGGCCTTCGCGGGTGAAGTCGAGGTCGTAGACGCCGTGGTCCATCTGGGCCTGGTCGCCCGGTCCCGTCTCGAAGCGCGGCACGGGTGGCGGCGTGGCCCGCGGACGGAGTCGCTTCACCCGCAGGCGGACGATCGTGTACCCGCCCGCGAAGCCGCGTGCCCGCAACTCCTGCAGGGCGCGTTCCACGGTCAGGTTCGGGTAGCGGTCGAGCAGTTCCTTCAGGATCGGCTCGTACGCGTCGAGGCGACTGCCGCGACGCGGCGGCGGATCGCCGGGACCGGTCGAGCCCGTGCGGGCGGCTTCGATCCGGGCCAGCACGCGATCGACGGTGCCGCGTGAGATCCCCAGCGAACGCGCGATCGACCGCGCCGACGCGCCCTGCTGATGCCGCTGCACGATCTCCAGCCGCGTGGCCTCGTTCATGGCCGCCTCCCTTCCCGCAGCACTGCCGGACCGAGCACCCGTTCCGCCACGCGGCTCGCCTGATCCCCCAGTTGCACCAGCACCGGCTCCACGATCCGACGATCGCGGTCGGCCAGTTCGCGTTCGCCCGGCGAGACGAGCCACTGCTCCAGACGGGTCAGCACGTCCGCGGCCTGGGTCAGGTGCTTGACGAGCCAGTTGCCGGCCCGGCTCAGCCGCGGGTCGCGCAGCGCCGTCGGCACGCCGTTCACCTGCCGCAACGCCTCCCGCGGCTTCGCCAGCACGAACGCCGCCTGCTCCGGACTCGCGCCGCGAAGCAGGTCGATCACGCCGCCGACTTCCTGCGCCGTCAGCGACGCACGGCGGGTCAACGCCAGCACCGCCTCCTGGTTGCCCGCGGGCAACCGCACCAGCTGCCGCGCCAGCGCCGGGCCGAGCAGCCCCAGCCGCAGGTCCTCCACCACCGCTTCGCTCAGCCGCTCCAGCAACGCCAGCCGCCGGCACACCCAGCTCTTGTGCTGACCCAGCAGGTGCGCCGCTTCGACCTGCGTCAACCCGTCGTCGCGGACGAGCCCCTGCACGACCCACGCTTCCTCCAGCTCCCGCGCCGCACGCTGGCCGCGGTTCAGGCCCAGGATCGCCGCCTTCGCCAGCGGCTCGTCCAGCTCCACCACCCGCACGCTCAGACTCGTCGATCCCGCCACCTGCCGCGCCGCCGCCAGGCGCTTGAAGCCGTCGAGCAACTCCAGGCCGTCGCCGCGGACGCACGCCACGACCGGCGACAACTGCCCCCAGCGACGCAGCGAACCGGCCATCGCCTCTTCCGCGAGCGGATCGGCCAGGCGGTAGCGGCGGTAGCGTTGACCCAGTCGGTCGAGCGGCACCGGCCGCACCACGCCGTGCTCCCAGTCCATGCGCGGACCCTCCCCGAACGACCCCGCCCGAAGAACGGAAGCGGACGGACGGAAGGGTCTTCCGACGCGTCCGCTCCTTCCTCCGTGGGGTCGTGGGACTGTAGACGCGCTGTGAAGCCGACTCCAGGGCCAAAGACGTGACTCACGACGTGTGTCCGGCGAGTGCCAACGCCCCGTCACTCGACGCGGCCGCCCACGCCGGCGACGCCAGCGCCAGCGCGATTCCCGATCCAGGACGCGACGTAACGCCAGCCGGCACGCCACACTGCAGAAGCGACGGCTCGAACCCTCGGACCGGACCGCGAACTCCACGTGGCACCCCGGCCGATGACACGAGCACGCCGCGAAATCTTCGGGGATTTCCGCCGGGCGCTGGCCCTCGCACGCCGCCGTGGTCGCCGTCGCAACAACGGCAGGTTCCATCGCCGCCGCTCGCTCCTGTCGTCGCAGACGATACCGAACGTGCTGCGCCCGCCGCCGCTCCCGACCCGACTCGCTCACCCGATACCGACGACTGGCCCGCCACCGCCGCCACTGCTGCGCCGACCGCGCACACGCCTCGCGGCAGTACCGCGACTGCGGACGCGACGGCACAAACGCCTGCTCGCACCCCTTGAGCAGGCACCGGCGAACCCGAGAACGACGCCCCGGCTCTGGCCGAAGCGGTGTCGAACAGTGAAATGACACGGGCCTTCAGGGAGGCTTGTCCCCGACGGTCAAGTCTCGGAGCCAGGTTGACGCCTGGCTCCGAGGCGACTTCTTGCGGGTGGATCCAGTTCACATCACGAAGTGCTTCCAGACTACCACACCGCCCGGCCCACCCGTCCCCGCGAACGACACGCCCACTCCCGCGCCCTGGCTCGGGCCACACCGCGATCAGCCGCGCGCGCCCTGGCCCGGGCCACACCGCGAAAATGGCCCGGTCTTAAGCCGCTGCCGACATGGGAGACGGTCGGGGGCGCGGCCGGTCCTCGTGTGCGCGGCGCCTCATGCTGCCACACCATTCGCAGGTCGTCAGTCACGAGTCCGGCGCGGGACCACCGAGCGACTCTGTAGTGGTCGGTGTGACCAAGTTCATCGGCAGCGCGTAGCACCCCGTCCGACCGAGCCGCTCGAAGCCCATCTCGCGAAAGTACCCGCGCACTCTCATCGCCGCCGACCGGCGGGCGGCCTTCGACTCGTGCCGCGTGAGCCACGATTTCGGCACACCGAGGAGCCGGTCGTGTTGGAGCGAGGCGATGAAACGTACGGCCCGCCCGCCGCCGCCGAGAAGAAGTCCCAGGGCTCCCCGTAGGACTGGAGACTCCCGTCGGTCCGCACGCGGATGTTGAAGCTCGTCACCCCGGCCCTCCTGCGGACCGCCATCTTAGCGGCGGGCCGTCGGCCGAATGCGCGAGCTACCGCTCGGGTGGGCCGGTAGGATAAACGCGGGTGGGCCGTCCGGCCCCCCTGCTTACGCCCCTCCGGGGCACCAAGGACCACCGTGGCGATGAAGCTGTACATCGGCAACCTGTCCTTCTCGACCGGGGAGGACGCCCTCCGGGACGCGCTCGCCCAGTTCGGCACCGTGTCCAGCGTCCAGCTCATCATGGACCGCGAGACGGGCCGGCCGCGGGGGTTCGCGTTCGCCGAAATGAGCGACGGCGGGGACGCGGCCATCCAGGGGCTGAACGGGCAGCAGATGGACGGACGGACGTTGACGGTCAACGAGGCTAAGCCGCGGGAGGGCGGGGGCGGCGGTGGCCGGGGCGGGTACGGTGGCGGTGGTGGTGGTGGTGGGGGCGGCTATGGCGGGGGTGGCGGTGGCCGAGGTGGGTACGGTGGTGGCGGGGGCGGTCGGTACTGACCGAGCCCGCAGTCGCCCGTCAGGCCACCCCCCGCCAGTCGTCGTCCCGCTTGACGTGCCGGCCGCACACGAGGGCGGTCCGGCTCGTGTAGAGCACCTGCCGGTGGTAGAGCCCGTGCTGGTGACCCCAGTGCGAGCACCACCGGCACCGCTCCTCGACGCCTGGGAGCGGGGTATAGTACGCTCCGTCGTCCCCCTCGAAGAAGTTCGGCGCGGGGGTTTCCGTCAGGTTCACCATCTTCATCCTGAAGTCACTCGTGGTGTCGGCCGCGGGCGAGCCGGCATTCTACGCGGGCGACTTCTTCAGCGTGGCGCCGCCGAACACCTTCACTTCCGCCCCACCCTTCCGCAGGGCGCCCGCGCCACCACCGCCCACCTGGGTACAAGCCGCGCCGGCACAATAACCCAGGTCTCAACCTCGTTGGTCGTCACGGCGGCGTTCCAGAGGGTGATGAAGTCGGCCTCCGGCAGCTGACCAGGGGGAAGAACAACGGGCCGTAGTGTCATCCGGCCTGAGGTGGGAGAGCGACCACCAATCGGTACGCCCTGGGCACGACGCGTGCACCCGAGCGGTACTCACCACGTCGATGCCGAGCCCCTCCTGCTGACGGTCCTGTCGGCCGTGACAGTCGAAGCAGCCCAGGCAACTCAGCCCGCGTTCTCCGGCTCGATGACGACCGCCACCGCCCGAACGTCCGGGTCCGGCAGTAGGTTCGTCGCTTCCACCCACACCCGCCGGTAGGACCCGCCCGCGTGCCGCAGACGGACGGTGCCGTCCACCCGCTCCCCGGGCTTGAGCAACAGGTCGGTCACCGCCTGGGCCACCCGCGGCCGGTCGTCCCGGTGGACCCACCCCCGGGCGTCCGTCCCGGCCACCGCCTCCTGCTGCCCCCCGACGAGCGACACCAGTGCCGGGCTGGCGTAACGGACGACGCCGTCCCCCCCGACCAGCGCCCGTCCTTCCCCGCCCCGGTCGAGAAACGCCCGGACCAGCCGCCGGGCGTCCCGGGCCTCGTCACCGGCCTGCCGCAGGTCGTCGATGTCGGTGCAAGCTCCGACCCACCGGACGACGGCCCCGGCGGCGTCCCGGACCGGCTCGACCCGGACCCGGAACCACCGGTACGCCGCGTCTGCCCCGCGGAGCCGTACGTCGTTGTCGTGCGCGGTGCCGTCCCGGACGGAGGCCGCCCAGCGGTCGAGCGTGCGGCCGATGTCGTCGGGGTGGACGACCCACCGCCAGTCCCACCCGAGAAGGTCGTCGGTCGGCAGGCCGGTGTACTCGGGGCACCGGGGGTTGAAGTACTCGATGGCCCCGTCGGTGTCGGCGACGAACGTCTGGAGGGGGTGGATTTCGAGGCCGCGGACGGGGATGGGGTCTGCGGGCACGGCGGCACCTGGATGGGGGGCCTGCACGTTCCTCGTGCGCGGGAGCGTCAATCGCTGCGGAATGATAGCAGGGCCGGACCGCGCGTGACCAGGGGAGGATCGGGCTAGTCCTACAGCCGTAGTTGGTCAGTCGGGCGGCTTGGCCCCCCGCTTCCGGTAGTGGTAGCAGCGGGCGCGGTGCTGGTGCGCCCGCCGCCACGCTGACCAGGCCAACACCTTCTCGGCGTCCGGCACCACCGCCCACACGAGTCGGAGCAGCAGCCTCCGCACCTCCGGGACGCTCACCCGGACCAGCCCCGCGCCCCCTTTTTCGGCCGACCCGACGGCCCGGCCGCCACCCGGATCGCCGCCACCACCGCCAGGGCGAGCAGGCTCAGGGTGACGTGTCGGTGCCACCCGACCCACGACCGCACCTCGTACTCGTCGAGGCCGCAGTCGCCCTTCGCCAGTTCCAGGCACTCCTCCACCCGCCACCGGCTCCCCGCCACGCGGACGAGCTCGGCCGGGGCCGTCGCCGCCGGCCCGCGGGCGAAGTAGTAGGCCCGCTCGTCCGGCCGGTCCCGGTGCCGCCGGACCACCAGCCACAACTGCCACCCCCGCTCGTCCACCGGGCCGAACGCCCGGACCGCCCAGTCGTACTCCCGCGGCCCCTTCGACCCGTCCCCCGCACTGGCCCGCTCCCACGCGGCAACCGGGAACCCCTCGGCGACGGCCTTCACGGTCGAGCGCTGCTCCCCGTCGAACAGCGGCTGGTTGGCCGGGACCGCCAGCAGGTACGCCTGCCGGTGCCCCTCCAGGAACCGGCGGAACGCCCCGTCGTGCCCGTACACCGTGTCCCCCGTCACCCACCCGGCCGTCACCCCCCGCGCCCACGCCCGCGCCAGCATCCGCTCGGCCAGCCGCGGCTTGGTGGCGAACCCGACGGCCGCCGGCACCCCGGCCGCGTCACACCGCGGCCGGTCGTCCGTCCACTCCTTCGGCAGGTACAACGCCCGGTCGATCAGGGCGTGCCCCTTCGGCCCCGCGTACGCCAGGAAGACCCCGACCTGGGCGTTCTCGATCCGCCCGGCGGTGCCGGTGTACTGGCGGGCCACCCCGCACGACTTGGTCCCCTTCTTCAGGAACCCGGTCTCGTCCACGACCAGAACCGCGGCCGGGTCGCCGAGGTGCTCGTGGACGTACCCCATGAGGTCGTCGCGGACGGCGTCGGCGTCCCAGTCGGCCCGGGCGAGCAGGTGCTGGACCCCGTCCGGGGTCGGGTCGCCGAGCGCCTCGGCGAGTTGCCACCCGTTCTTCCGGTCGGCGTCGCCCAGCAGCCCGCGGATGTACCCGACGGCCCGGGCGCGGGGCTCGGACCGGGCGAAGTGCCGGCCGATCCGGTCGCCGACCGCCGTCACCTCGTCCGCCCAGGCCCGCACCTGGGCCGCCGTCGGTCGTCCTGACATCGCCCACCCTCGCCACAAGTCCTGGCGAGGGCTGTTGTAGCAACTACGGCTGTAGGACTAGAACAATGACGGCGTCTCCTGCTTCCGCCACCCGGCCGGGCGGTAGCCCTTCTTGTCGAGCGGATTCACGAGTTCACCTGACGCGGTCAACTCCGCGAGCGCCTTCGTCACTGTCCCTGGGCCGTGCGCCCTCCCGGCGTACTTGAGCGGCCGGACGACCTCCTCGTACGTCAGTGCCCGCCCGGCCGCGGCCAGTAGCCCACCAAGGTCCAGCGTCCGCTCGTGGCCGGCACGCCGTTGTACGTCTCCGACGGCACCACGGGTGCGAAGGCCGAAACCACTCGGGTGTTGGAGGGTGAAAGTGCTAGTGGTGGAACTGGCAATAAGATAATCAATAGCAAATCATAAATAACGTATTGGCGTTCTTGGTCAGCTGGTTGCTATGGAACTGAGTTCGCGTCTGTGCGGCCCAGGAGGACGAGCATGACAGCAGTACACCGCGAGCTAGTGGCCCGGTTAGTGAACCATGAGCTACGCGGATGAAGACGCTCGCCGGGTGCCGGACGCTCGACCTGTGCCAGGTCAGTACGGCGGACCTCGGGGCGGACACGCTGACGCTGACCGTCGAGGCGTCCAAGACCCGCGAACCCCGGACGGTGCCGCTCGCTGCTGATGTGGCGGCTGACCTCTGGCGCGTGGCAGGACAGACGTGGTTGTGGGAACAGTCGCTTGAGGAGTCGAAGCGGTTCCGTCCGAACCCGCGGATGAAGTCGCGGGTGGCCGACGACCTGGGCACTTGGCGGTGGACCATCCAGAATCTCTTCCGAGAGTTCAATCGGGCCAACCCCGGAAACCTCTGGCTCCGCCCCCACGACCTTTGAGCGAGGGCCTTCACGGTGGTGGCAGCGGTGAGCCAGAGCGTGGACGCGACGGCGCGAGCGATGGGGGCAGACCCGCAAACGGCCCGTCACTACCTGGACGCAGCGAGGGCGTTCGACGGGTCGGGCATTCAGAAGTGGGCAGCGGACCTGCTCCGGCCGCGGGAGTGACAGTGGCTGACTGTGTGGCGATAGTGTGGCGGTAAACGAAGAAGGGGTTCCAGCTGGGCGCCAGAACCCCTTGTCGCTTAAGGACTTTTTCAGTGCCCCCTCTCGGGCTCGAACCGAGGACCCGCTGATTAAGAGTCAGCTGCTCTACCAACTGAGCTAAAGGGGCAGTCGTTGGAAATTATGGGGAGCGGACGCCCCCGCTTCAAGAGGCACCCCCCAAAAACTTCCGCCCTCCGGACACCCGGTCACGCCCCCGGGTTCGCGCCGGGCTTCGTCGCTTCCGGCCGCAGCAGTGGGAACAGGATCACGTCGCGGATGCTCGGCGTGTTCGTCAGCAGCATCACCAGCCGGTCGATGCCGACGCCCAGCCCGCCGGCCGGCGGCATGCCGTGCCGCAGCGCCCGCACGAAGTCGTGGTCCATCTTCGCCATCGACTCGTCCGCCGGCAGACCCGCCAGCTGCTGCGAGAACGTCGCAGCCTGTGTCGACGGGTCGTTCAGCTCGGTGTAGGCGTTGGCCAGTTCCATGCCGCGCACGTACAGCTCGAACCGCTCCGCCACCCGCGGGTCGGACCGCTTCCGCTTCGTGAGCGGGCACAGGCTCGCCGGGTAGTCGTACACGAACACCGGCCCGACCAGCTTCTCCTCCACGATGTCCTCGAACAGCTCCTGCACCAGCACGTCGTGCGCCTTGCCGTCGGGGTTGATGTCCTCGGCCCGCGCCGCCGCCCGCACCGCCGTCTCGTCGAACATGTCGCAGCCGACGTGCTCCTTGAACAGCGTGCCGTAGCTGGCCCGCTGGAACGGCGGCGTCAGGTCCACTGTTGCTTCGCCGAACGGGATGATCCGCTTGCGGTCGATCAACACCGCCCTCGACTCGTTGTGCCCTTCGGGAAGCTCCTCGCCGCCAGCGGTCGCCACGTCGAGCGCGTCGACGCAGGCGACGATGAGGCCCTCGGTGAGGTCCATCATGGTGCGGTAGTCGCCGTAGGCCTGGTACAGTTCCAGCATCGTGAACTCGGGGTTGTGCCGCGGGCTGATCCCCTCGTTGCGGAACACGCGGCCGAGCTCGTACACCTTCTCCAGCCCGCCGACCAGCAGCCGCTTCAGCGGCAGTTCCAGGGCGATCCGCAGGTACAACCCGATGTCCAGGGCGTTGTGGTGCGTCTCGAACGGCCGGGCCGCCGCCCCGCCGGCGATGCTGTGGAGCGTCGGCGTCTCCACCTCCATGTAGCCGAGCTTGTCCAGGTGCGTGCGGATGGTGCGGATCACCTGCACGCGCTGGTGCGCCCGGCGGAGCGTGTCCGGGGTGTAGATCATGTCGAGGTAGCGGTGCCGCAGGCGGTACTCGATGTCGCCCATCCCGAACACGTCCTTCGGGTGCGGCTCCAGCGACTTCGCCAGGAACGTCAGCGCCTCCACCTGGATGGTGAGTTCGCCGGTGCGCGTCTTGCCGAACTCGCCGTCGACGCCGATCAGGTCGCCGAGGTCGAGGAGCTGGGCGAGCTTCCACTCGGTCTCGGAGACCTTGTTGACGCGGATCATCAGCTGGACGCGGCCGGTCTGGTCCCAGAGTTCGAGGAACAGCAGCTTGCCGCCGGTGCGGTAGCGGACGACGCGGCCGGCGGCGCGGACCTTAAGGCCGGGGTTGGCGTCGTCGAACGGGCCGGCGGGCTTCTGGCGGATGGTGCCGATGGGGGTGGTGTTGTCGAACCGGTGGCCCCACGGGTCGAGGCCGAGCGCCTCGATCTGGCGGAGCTTGTCGGCGCGGACTTCGGCGAGGTCTTGCGTTTCGTCGGCCACGGGGGTCCGTCCGGTGCGGGGTAGGAATTGGGGTCGTTTTACGGCGCCGCGGTGGGGTAGAAGCGGGCTTACGATGCGTACCACCCGCCTTCTCGCCGAGCAGCAGTTCCACGACCGCCAGGCGGCCGCGCGCGCCGCGGCGCGGCCCGAGCTGCGCTTCCCCGACGCCGCCTTCCTCGACCACGAGACGTGGGTGCGTCCCGCCTTCCGGCGGCTCGGCGATTTGCGCGGCACGCGCGCCCTCGACTACGGCTGCGGGCACGGTATGGCCGCCGTCGTGCTCGCCCGTGCCGGCGCCGACGTGACCGCGTTCGATCTGTCGCCCGGCTACGTCGGCGAGGCGCGCGAGCGGCTCCGCGCCAACGGCGTGAGCGGCACCGTCGTCGTCGCCGACGGCGAGGAACTGCCGTTCCCCGACCGCTCGTTCGACGCCGTGTGGGGGAACGCCATTCTGCACCACCTCGACCTGGCGAAGGCCGGCCGCGAGCTGGCGCGCGTCATGAAGCCGGGCGGCGTCGCCGTGTTCTGCGAGCCGTGGGGCGGCAACCCGCTCCTCGCGGCGGCTCGGCGGTGGCTGCCGTACCCCGGCAAGGACCGCACACCCGACGAGGTGCCGCTGACCGCCCGCGACCTGGAGCCGCTGCTAGCGAGCTTCCCCGTCGTGGCGTGGGAGGGCTTCCAACTCTTCGGGATGGTCCGCCGCGTGTGGCGGGGCACTGGACTCTCACTTCTCGACGCCGCCGACCGGCGGTTGCTGCGGGCGCGGCCTGAGCTCAAAAACTGGTGCCGGTACGTGGTCGTGACCTTGCGGGCGGCGTAGATTGGTGCGCCTGTGCGGATGATGTCGCGCCGGGTGCCGCGATGGACACGCCGAACGTACCGCAGAACCCGGCTGCACCTGCCGCCGGCTCGCCTCGACGGGCTCAACTCGCCCTCGCGGCCGTCGTGGTCGTGTTCCTCACACTACTCGCCGTCCGCGGCTACGGCCCGCGCTTCGAGACCCGCCCCACTGAGCCCGTCCCGTCCGCCGCGCCGATCGACCTGAACCGCGCCGACACCGCGGAGCTCGAACTTCTCCCCGGCGTCGGCCCGCGGCTCGCCGCAGCCATCGACGCCCACCGCCGCGACCGCGGCGGCTTTCGCTCCGTGGACGACCTGCGCTCCGTCCCCGGCGTCGGCCCGGTGATGATCGACAGGCTGCGGCCGCTGGTACGGGTGGAACCACCGGCCGCGGCGGTGCCGGTGCGAGCCGACCCCGAACTGCCGCCGCGGGTACGGGCGCAGGCGCCCGAACCGGCCGAGCCCGTTCGTGCCCCGGCCGTCCGGAAGCTCCAGCCTGGTGACCCGCCGATCGACGTGAACGCCGCGTCGGCCGAGGAGCTACAACGGCTCCCGGGCGTCGGTCCGGTTACCGCCGGCGCGATCGTCGCCGGCCGGCCGTACCGCAGCGTCGCCGAGCTGGACCGCGTCCGCGGCATCGGCCCGAAGACGCTCGACAAGCTGCGGCCGTTCGTCGTCGTCGGGCCGTAGTCACTTCGCGCCACCCGATTCGCGTGCTAGCGTTCGTGCAACCAACACCAGCGCGGGAGGCGGGCATGGGTGCGAGCAGCTGGCGGTACTACACCCCGTACCGCGACGACCCCGAGGCGGCGCTCCAGGAACTGCGGCAGCGGGTGTTCCTCGAGGGTGACTATTCAATGGGCTTCGGCGGGTTCACGAAGGTGAACGGCGCGGGGCCGTTCGACGGCGGCCCGTTCCCCGGAATCCCGGCCGGCTTCGACCCGCTCGCCGGCGTCCGCGCAGCCGCGGGTCAGAACCCGATGATGGCCCGGCTGCTGCGGGCGGCCGAGACCGGCGACTTCGCCGGTCTGAGTCCCGAGGAGCGGCAGGCGGCCCAGCAGTTCCGCACTCTGATGAACGCGTTCCCAACACCGGGTCAGGGGCCGCGCCTCTACGACGCGGACGACGACGCGGATGACGAGCGGCCGGGGTCGATCGACGAGGCACTGGAGTTGGCCGCGGAGGACGGCACCCACTCGATTCTCGACATCCCGAACACGGGCCTGCAGCGCGGCTTCGGGGTGGCGACGCCGTACCCGCCGCGGGCGGTCGAGCAGGTTTTCGGCACCCTGGAACCGACGCACGAGCAGGTCGAGGAGAGCTGGGACGACGTGGCCGAGCGGCTGGAGCGGTGGGAGGCGCACTACCTGGTCGTGTACAAGCACGGGGAGCCGAGCGAGTACGCGTTCATCGGCTGTAGCGGCGACTGACCCGAGACGGACACAACTGACGGACGCAGTTCCGACGCCGGCCGCGGCGGGAAGATGATTCTTCCGGCCGAGGGGGGTCGATTCCCGGAAACATGTCACCGACTCATAAAAAAGTTGGTTCGGGCGAGCCGATTGCCTCGCGTGAGCCCCAAGACCAGCTCCGACGGTGAGTTGCGGAAACGACTTGGGGCGCCGGCTGGTCGTTGGCCCCAGGCCTGATCGGCTATCGCCACCTGGACGATCTGGTCCGTCAGGTCGCGGAAGGCATCGAGTGAGGCGGGGTTGGTGGGTTGTGGCTCGGGGTCTTTCATACCAACGTTAGGGTTCACGCGCACGAGGAACCGAATGCGAGCCGTAGCAGCAGGGACTTTGCTGTGGACGTTGGCAGGCGGGCTTCCGGTCGCGGCCCAGCCGTTACCGAAGGTTCACCAACTCGAACTCGTTGGAGACCGACCGGGCGCGCCGCACTGTCGCGGGATGGCGTTCATGCCGAACGGCTCTCGCCTCGCCGTTCTCTGGGACGGGCCGCCTGCTCTCGTCGAGCCCGCGCCGGCGCCGGGTGTGGTCGCCTTCACCCAAACCTCCCTCACGGTCATCGGGTGGCCGGCGACCGAACCGCAGCACTACCACGTGTCATCCGACCGGCTCAATCCCGGCCTGCTCGGGCGGAATCAACTCGTCGCCAACTCGGCCGGAGACATTCTTTTCGTTGACGCTCGGAAGCACCTGAGCTGGCGGCCGAGGGGCGCTACACCCGGCGAGCAGTTGGGGCAACCCAAGTTGTGGGCGGTGCCGTCCGTAGTACTCGGGGGCGCCCGTCTCTGGCTCGCCGGGACCGGAGGTACGGTCTTCGTCGCCTCCCGCGAGTTCGACGTGGGTTACGAGCTGAGCCGGGTTGAACCGCCGGCCGTCGGTGATCGCGCGAAGGTCACGCGCGTCCTGCGCGGGGGGGTGAAAGGAGACCTCCTCTTGTGTGCCGACCTTCACCACTCGGGCCGGTGGTTCGCGGCCTGCCACCTCGCGTCGGACGGCAAGAAGGCCCAACTCGACGTTTGGGAGGTCGGCGACTCGCCGCGGAACACGGCCGTCAAACTCCCCTGTGACGGGGCGTGCGTGTCGATCGCGCCGGACGCCAAGGTGGTTGCCATCGGCTTGACCGACGGGCGGGTCATGCTCTTCGACACGGCGAAGGGGGCGCAGGCGAGTCTGCCCGTCCAGCTGGGTCAGTTCACCGTCGCCAGTGTGGCGTTCCATCCCCGCGGGCGACTGCTGGTTTGTGGAACCTTCGACCGCCGGGGTCAGGACAATCTCTTTGTTGTTGACCCGGCCGCGGGTCGAGTCGTGGCCAAGTTCGCCGCCGACCCGCACGCGATCGCTACGCTCTGCTTCAACGCGGACGGGACGCGACTGGCCACCTTTGGGGGAGCGGGGCGCGTGACCGTCTGGGATCAGGCCATTCACGGTGTGAGACTCACGGATTCCGGCTGACTTTCGCCTGACGGGTCTTCTTCCCCTCGTCGAGCAACCGGGCCGTGGAAACATGTGGGCTCTTGTCCTTGATCCGTCGGGTCGCCGTCCTCGTCGGCTTCCGGGGCGGCGCTTTCTTGATCCTCCCAAGGTCGACCTTGCCCGCCCACTCGCGGAGGTGGCCGGCCAACTCCGGGCTGGGCATCGGACCGAACGCCTCCCATTCCGACGCGGGCAGGGCGATCATCATCCCCGCGTACACCATCGCCCACTCCAGCGCCAGGTAATACCCCGACACCTCCTCCTGCACCTTCTTCTCACCATGCACCGCCCGCAGGGCCGCCTTCAGTACGGCCAGCACGTTGTACGCGGCCACCGCCACGCAGAACCCGAACAGCGCGGCCCTGGGGTACCCCAGGGTGTTCACCTCACAGTTCAAGGCGACTGTCAACTCGTGGAAGGCCCCCTCGATCTTCCACCGCTTGAGGTAGATCTCGGCCACCTTCTTGGCCGGCACCTTCGCCGGCAGGTTGGTCAGGATCTCCACCTCCGCGTCCCCGTCCGCGGTCGGCGCCCGCAGCCGCACCCGCACCTGCCGCAGGCGCACCAACCGCGCCCCACCCCAGCAGACCCAGACCCGCCGCTCGCCCACCCAGCCCCGGTCCGTCGCGACCTCGGCCCCGTACCCGGCTTCGGCCTCGACGCTCAGGTTCCCGTGGCGTCGGATGACGACGTAGGCCCGCCGGGCGGCCACCTCACACAGGAACTCCGCCGTGCAGAAGTTGCGGTCCGCGACCCACACGTCCCGCTCCCGCACCAGCGGCACAATCTGGTCGATCAGCGCCCGCTCCTGGGTGTGGGCGTCCTCGCACGGGACGATGTCGGTGACCAGCATCAGGGCCGGGTCGAGCACGACCAAACTCTGCCCGGGCAAGGGGCCGGCGGTGTGCCCCCGGGTGACGCCCAGCCGCCGCTGGGTGGCGGCCAGGTGGTTGCCGTCGAGGACCCGCACCCGGTAGCCCGGCAGCAGGCTCTTGCACCCCCCGCCCAGCGCGGTGATCAGCCCCTCGCACCGGCCCGACACGTGCGCGACCAGCCCCGCGGACACGCCCGTCTCGATGTTCCGGAGCTTGTCGTAGACGCACTTGAGGGTGACCGGGACGCGGTCCCGCAGGTGCCGGTAGGCGGCCTGGACGTGGAGGGCCTTGCCGCCGACCACCAGGGTCATCAGATCGACCGTCGTGGAGAACAGCAACTCCCGGGTGTACCCGCGCTCGGCGGTCCGGTCGAACAGCGCGTCGAGGGCCGAGGCCGAGAGGGCGTGCTCGATGGTCGCCCGGGACATCACGCTGAGCGGGCTCTCCTCTAGGAACCGCTCGAAGACCCCACCGAACAGCATGGGCGCGCCCTCTCCCTGGCTTGGCCAAGTCCCTGCCAGCGGACGGCTTACGACCGGGATGCGTCACCGTGAATGGCCTGCCGTCTGGGATACGAGCAAACTCCTCCCCAACTGACACGCGCCCGCTGCTTCACGACCCCACCGCCACCGGCGGCTGCGCCGCCGGCGGAGCCGGCGACACCCACCGGCCCGCCAGCCCGCCGACGCCCGGCAGCTTCAGCAGGTGGCGCGCCCACCGCAGCAGCCGCACCGACCCGAACACCGCGCCCGCCGCCGCCGCGCCCGTCTGCGCCACGCCGCCCGCCTTCACCACCGGCTGACCCACGCCCGCCGACGGCTCCAGCGACACCTGTGCGTCCGCGTCCGCCGCGCACACCAGCGCCGCCGCCCGCGCCTGCGCCGGCACCGCCGGGTCGAAGCCGAACGCCAGCCGCGGCAGGCCCGGGCCGCCGCGCAGCCGGTCGCGGATCACCCCCGCCGGCAGGTACGCCAGCAGCATCACCATCATCAGCAGCTCGAACATCGTCAGCCCCATCAGGATGCCGATGCCCGCGTGCAACAGCACCGCCAGCCACAGGTAGAACGGCCGCAGCCGCGTCCACACCAGGAACGGGAAGCTGATCTCCAGCCCCAGCGTGAACCACACCCCGAACGTGCAGATGGCGTAGTACACCGGCTTCACCGACGCGAGCCCCCGGGCCATCGTCTCGAACCACTCGTACCGGAGCATCGTGAACTCGGGGTTGATCATCACGTCGTAGAACGCGAACCCGTTCCACCACCCCTGTCCCTTCAGCTTCGACAGGCCCGCCGCCAGGTAGATGAAGCAGAAGTGGACCTGAATCAGGCGCACGCCCAGCGCCGCGCCCTTGCTCGGCGGCGCCCGGTCCAGGAACGCGCGGGTGGCGGCGTCGATGTGGCCGCACCGGGCCAGGCTCGCCCGCACGGCCCGGTACTTCGCCACCACCCGGTCCACCGACAGCGCCGCCCCGCTGTCGCCGACCACGAGGTACGTGAGGAGGATGTTGGCCATCACGTCCATGCCGAACAGCACCTGCTCGGTGCGGTGGACGTAGCTGAGCGTCGCCACCCACGTCAGCACGCCCGTCACGCGGGTGCACACGCCGAGCGCGAACAGCAGGATCACCAGCAGCACGCCGCCGTGGATTGCCGCCATCGTGCGCGGGTCGGTGACGTGGAACCACACCGAGAACGTGCGGTGCCCGAAGTGGTACACGCGGTTCGGGTCGGGGTCGTTGTTCCAGTAGTCGAGGAAGTCGATGGTGTCGTTGCGGGCGGCGCGGTCGTCGGGGAGGTTCGCCATGAACCGCACGAGCGCCACGCGGTGCCGCGGGTCGAGCTCCATCAGGTGGTTGACGAGGTACTTGGTGTCCACCGGCGCCGGCGGCAGGATGGCGGCCTTCAGGTCGTCGGCGGCGGCCCGGCGGTCGGGCTCCGGCAGCGCCAGGAGGAACGCCGGCAGGATGGCGGTGCTCTCGCGGGCCGGGTGCGGCGCGTCGAGGTACACCAGCTGGCCGTCCTGGGCGAGGCCGTACAGCTGCCGGCCCTCGGCGAGCGCGGCGTAGACGCGCTGCTCCTGCCCCTTGCCCGTCTCGTGGAAGGCCTGCAGGAACGTGAGCGCCGCGGCGCCGTTGGCGACCGAGTCGCTGGCGGCGCGGTCGAGGAAGCGGAGTCCCGCCTTCCGCTCGGCCTTCCCCTCGGGCAGGGCGCGGATGTACGCCAGGATGCTGGCCCGGCGGTGCGGGAACTCGGGGAGCCGGGGCGTCACCTCCTCGTCGTTCCACTTGGTGAACGAGCTGACGCTCCAGGGGAACTCGCGGCGCTCGCGGTCCATGAAGCTGTGCCCGTACCACGCGTGGCGGCCGAAGAAGTTCTGCAGGTCCAGGCTGTGGGCCAGGTAGATGTACAGGATCAGCAGGCCGGTCATCACCCGCATGAACCCGAGGGTGCTCGGGTCCACGGGGGTGAACCAGAAGGCGGCCCACCGCTGGCGGAACGTCATGTTCATCGCAGCTGGCTCCAGTCGAACGCGTGGCCGGCGTGAATGGACAGGTGGTCCACGAACGGCTTCTTGTCGGCCCCCGGCCCGGCGTTGGGCATGATCGGGATCAGCCAGTACAGCATGTCGGCCTGCGGGTCGACGAGCTCGACCCGGGCCTTGCGCGGGTGGTTGGGGTCTTCGGACGTGAGGCGGTACTCGCCGAGGAAGTACGGGCGGTACGTCATCGGGTTGTACGGGTTCGTCGGCACGCCGTCGGGGTTGCCGACGCCGATGAACGCCTCGACCGGCAGGGTGCGGTGCTCGAGGCGGTACATCTTCAGCGTGGTGCGGGCGGCCGCCTCGGCGTTCGGCGTGTGCTCCAGGATCAGGTGCTGCGCGTAGCTCGGGATCAGGAACCGGCTGGCGTTCGGGTCGGGCATGCGGTACTGGGCGAACTCCGGCTCGGTCGGGTGGAGCGGGTAGTACGGGTCGCTGCCGGGGAGCGTCAGCTTGTACCGGCGGGTGCGGACCTCGGTCTTCTCGAACGCGCCGGCCGTGGTAAAGTCCATGCTGCTGCGCGACACGCGGTCGGTGAGCGACAGACGGCGGAAGTAGCTGAGCGCGAGCGGGTCGCGGACGTCGGCGGGGCGGCGCGGCATCACCACCCAGCGGGTGTCGTACTTCTTGCGGACCTCGCCGGTGGCGGTCGTCTCGGTGCCGTTCTCGGTCTTCACGAGGCACGCCAGCAGTGCCGCCGGCCCCGGCTCCGGGGAGTAGAAGTGGTAGGCGTTCCGCATGTAGATGAACTGCAGGTACTGGTTGTAGACGCGGAGGTACGCCTGGTCGACGAGCCACGGCGTCGGCGCCGGGGCGGTGGTGGCGCAGAAGATGCCGGCGAAGTGGAACAGCATGTACGCGGCGACGAGGCCGAGCTTCCAGCCGGGCGGCGCGAGGACGAGCACGAGGCGGAACCCGGCCACGACCGCGAACACGCCGAACACCAGGCGGAACGAGTCCCAGTGGGCGGGCGTGCCGAACACGGCGACGACCGCGGCGGCGCCGCCGATGGCCCACGCCTCCCACCGGTCGGGCCGCAGCCAGACGCCGACGCCGGCGGTGACCGCGCCGACGAACACGAGCAGCACGCGGGCGGTGCCGACGACACCCTCGCCGGGGCTGACGAGGCCGAGCAGGGCGGCGAGGAGGATCATCCCGCCGCCGGCCGCGGCGACGCCGCGGGCGACCTTCCAACAGACGGGCGGAACCACCTCGAAAGGCGGGGCGGCGGCGTCCCGGTCCATGACGACCCCTCTTGCTTCAACTCTCGGGCTCTCGAACATACCCGACGGCCACCGGGTGCAACGGCGGAAACGCCCCCGGCGTTGGCCCGGCGCGGCGGCGGCCGGGGGCACTTCCGGTACCCCCGACACGACCGGGAATGCGGGTCGTTCGGTGGGGGCGCATTGTAGTCGATAAAATCGGACCTGGAAGTCCGAAATGCACAACCGGAACTGAGTCCGGGCGGCGTCTTGCCAAGACGGGCCAAACTACCCAAATTCCCGTTGACGGGTCTAAACCCCCACCCTACCATCCACTTCACTTGCGGCGGGAAGCCTCCAGGTTGCCTGGATCTCCCGCCTTACCCGTAGGAACCAGTCGGCTCCCTCCGCCGCGCCGGGCTCCGGTGCAGGGGGTCGTGTTGGGTTCGCAGGGCGGAACCGCTTACCCGGAACTCGGAGGACCAAGCGCGATGTACAGCATGGTGTTGATGGCGGCGATGCTGCCGTCCGGCGACGCGGCGGGCTTCGGCAAGAAGAGCAACGGGTGCAGCGGCGGGTGCCACGGCACCGTGGTCGCGGCCGGGTGCACGGGGTCGGTCGCGGCCGGTTGCACCGGCGTGGTGGACAGCGGGTGCTGCGGCGGGTGCCACGGCAGCCGCGGCGGGTTCCTCGGCCTCCGCCACCGCGACCGCGGCAACAGCTGCAACGGCTGCAGCGGCGGCGGGTTCCTCGGCCACCACAAGAGCAAGAGCAACGGCTGCAACGGCGGCTGCACGGGTAGCGTGCCGGCCGGCTGCACCGGCGGCGTGATCGTGGTGCCGGCGACCCCGGCGACCCCGGCGGCGATGCCCCCGAAGATGTAATTCGGCGGAGTCCGAAACCAACGCGGGCGGCCGAGTGATCGGCCGCCCGCGTGGCGTTTGATACACGTCTCGTGTACGCCCTCCGCCACCGCGTCTGCGGCACCCGCTGCCTGACCCGAAATCCGAAGTGCTGCCCCGCCCGGTTCTACCCCACCGCCTCGCGGATCGGGGTGCCCCACGGCACCAGCGCCTGCGGGCGGTCCAGGCGGTCGCGCAGCTCCAGGTCCGGCGGCACGCCCAGGCACTCGTAGATCGTGGCGATCACGTCCGCCGGCGTCACCGGGTTGCGGCTCGGCCGGCCGCCGATGCGGTCGCTCGCCCCGTGGACGTACCCCGCCCGGACGCCGCCGCCGGCCAGCATCAGCGAGTAGCAGAAGTTCCAGTGGTCGCGGCCGGCGCCCTGGCCGTTGATGCGCGGCGTGCGGCCGAAGTCGCCCATGAACGCCACCAGCGTGCGGTCCAGCAGGCCGCGGTCGGCGAGGTCGGTCAGTAGCGACGACGCCGCCGCGTCGAACTGCGGCAGCAGTTCGTTCTTCAGCTTCGTGAAGTTGTTGCCGTGCGTGTCCCAGGTGGCGTTCGCGTCCGGCGCCCAGCTCACGCACGTCACCCGGGTGCCGGCCTCGACGAGCCGCCGCGCCAGCAGCACGCTCTGGCCGTAGATGTTGCGGCCGTAGCGGTCGCGCACCGCCGGCGGTTCGCGGTCGATCCGCACCGCGTCGCGCAGGGCCGGGGCCGTCAGCAGGTCAAAAGCCTTGGCGCGGGTGGCGTCCAGTTCCGCGAGCGTACGGTCGGTCGGTGTCGGGCCGGCGAGGCGGGCGGCGAGCTGGCGGCGGGCGTCGAACCGGGCCGGGTCCACGTCGGGCCCGAGCGTGAGCTCGGGCAGCGCGAAGTCCGCGGCGTTCGGGTCGCGCAGCACCACGTACGGGTCGCGCGGCTTGCCGAGGATGCCGGCGAAGTAGCCCGGCTGCGGCGGGCCGCCGGCGCCTTCCTTGGTGATGAACGGCAGCAGTACGTGCGGCGGCACCGCGGTCGCCGGCGGGCGGCGGGTGCCGACGACGGAGCCGATGGCGGGGAAGTCGTCGGGCCGGGCGCCGCCGCCGATCTCGCCCCGGTCGTGGCCGGTGAGGGCGCAGTACACGGCCGCCGCGTGGGCGTTGTTCACGCTGTGGTGCATGGACCGGATCAGCGTGCAGCGGTGCATGTGGCGCGCGAGCTTCGGCAGGTGCTCACCGAAGGACACGCCGGGGACGCTGGTCGGGATGGGCTTGAACTCGCCGCGGATTTCCGGCGGCGCGTCGGGCTTCAAGTCCCACATGTCGAGGTGCGACGGGCCGCCGTTGAGGAAGACGATGATGAGGTGGTCGGCGGTGGCGGCGCGGGTGCGGGACTCGTCGGCCTTGAGCAGCTGGGTGAGGCCCAGGCCGACGTACGAGGCGGCGCCCGCCTGGATCATGTGGCGGCGGGACAGGCGCGGGCCGGGGCACGGGGCGGGCATCGGGAAGAGCCCTCGGAGAGGCGGAGGGTGGCGGGTAAGTTGATTGTCGGCGGGCGCGGCGGCGGCCGCAAGGGGGTGGCGGTGCAACGCCGCGAGCGGCGATGTCAGCGGTAGCGGTACGCCCACACCGTGGTGCCGTCGATCACGACCAGTGCGTTGAGTACCGGGTCGACGTACCCGAGCCGCTTGCCGCCGGTCGGCATCGGGTCGCCCTGCGGGGTCAGCTTCGTCCACGTCACCCGGTCCGGGTCGTAGGCCCAGACGGTGTTCGTCTGGAACTGCACGAGCAGGCCGTGGCCGCTCGCCGGGTCGTGGTAGAACACCGCGCGGGCGTCGTGGCCGTAGGGCGTCTTGCCGTCGTCCTTGTCGCCGGCCAGCACCTTCCGCCACGCGTTCGCCTTCACGTCGTAGTGGTGCGTCGTGTGGTGGCGGTGGACGACCAGCAGCTTGCGGCCCGGGTCGTAGTAGCCGACCTGCTCGGGCTCCGGCGCCTCGGCCTCGAACGCCTTGCCGCCGCCGTTCGCCTTCAAATCCGTCCACGTGTCCTTCTCGAAGTCGTGGACCCAGCTGCCGCGCGTCTGCCAGTTGTTCGCGTGCCACACGCTGCCGCCGAGCTCGGGAACGTACTCCAGCATCCCGCCGAAGATCGGCACCGGGTACGGCCGCGGGCTGCGGAACGGCCGCCACGTGCGGGCCGCGGGGTTGAACGCCCACAGCGGCGGGCCGGCGTAGAGCGCGGCCGGGTCGCCGCCGAGGTCGCGGACGGCCTTCTTCTGGTCGGTCACCCACGTGTTCATGAACAGCAGCTCGCGCCGCCGCGGGTCGTAGGTGAGCCCCCACCAGGTGTGCGCGATCACCGCCGGGCCGCCGCGCTTCGTCACCAAGACGCCGTCCTTGAACTCGACGTCGGACGTGTCCTTGCCGAGGTCGGTGTACCCGCGCGGCAGGTCCGGGGCGTACAGCATCGACCACGTGAGCGACGGCAGGTCGAACTCCCACACGTCATTGAGGCGGTGCGGCACGGCGTGGTTGGCGCCGCAGAACAGGGCGCGCTTCCGGTCCGGCGCCCAGCACATCTTGTTGGTGAAGTCGCGGCCGCGGGGGCCGGTCTTGTGCAGGTCGTACTTGCGGGCGGTGTCGTTGAAGTCGCCGACGACGTCGGCCTTGCCGAGGAGAACGGCGTGGTTCGGCCGCAGGTCGGCGAGCGCCGCGGCGACGGCGGGCTTGGGAGGGAAGGGCGGCTGCCCGGCGGCCGCGGCGGCGAGTGCGAGGGGGAGGAGCATGGAATTCAGGTTAGTGCGCCCGGGGCCGCAGGGCGGCGAAGTACTGACGCCGCGTGGTCTTGCGACCGGCGGGCGGGCGTCATACCATCAGCGGAACTCCCATCCGTCTCCCAGCCTGCCCCGCCGCCGGACTCGCACCGGCGGGGTTCGTTCGTTCTCGCGTCACGGAATTCCGCGCATGCGTACCCCGCGTACCCGCAAGCGACTGGCCGTCGAAGCCCTCGAAGACCGCACCGCCCCCGACGCCAGCGCCGGAACGACGCCGCTCGACGCCCGCCCGTTCACGTCCACCGAAGTCCTCGTCGGCGTCCGCGGGGCCGACCCGCTCGGCCAGCTCGCCGGCTTCGCCCTCGTCAACGGCCGCATCGACGCCGCCGACAGCCAGGTCATTCTCACCACCGCCGACGGGGTGTCGCTGGTCGAAGTTCAACTCGCCGGCGGGGCCGACCCGCAACAGACGGTCGAACTGCTCGCCGCCCAGAGCTGGACCGCGTGGGCGCAGCCGAACTACGTCGTCGCCCCGGGGGCCGGCCCGGACTGGACGCCGAATGACCCGTCGTATGCAGCCGCCGGGCAGTACTTCCACACCAAGTCGCAGACGAACCTCGCCTGGGACATCACCAAGGGGAGCTCGACCATCCTCGTCGGCGTGACCGACGACGGGCTGGGGTACAACCACCCGGACCTCGCCGCGAACGTCTGGGTGAACCCCGGCGAGACCGCGGGCAACGGCGTTGACGACGACGGCAACGGGTTCATCGACGACGTCCGCGGGTGGGACTTCAACGCCAGCGACAACAACCCGCTGCCGGCCGGGGACGACAGCCACGGCACGCACGTCGGGGGCATCATCGCGGCCCGGTCGAACAACGGCGTCGGCGTCGCCGGCACGGCCGGGGGTGACAACACGGCCGGGTCGGGCGTCCGGCTCGTCGGCCTGCGGTGGGACGGCACCAACGGCTGGACCGCCGCCCGGGTCGCCGCCGCGTACACCTACGCGGCCGACAACGGCGTGCGGGTCGTCAACTCGAGCTACAACTTCGACTTCTGGGTGAGCGGCGCCGGCGTGCCCGACCCGGCCGTGGTGGCCGCGCTCGACTACGCCTACGACGCCGGCGTGCTGCTGATGCTGTCGGCCGGCAACAACGGCGAGCTGGACGCGCCGCGCGGCGTCTTCCAGCAGCCGTTGTTCGTCGCCAGCCTCGACCAGAACGACGCCCGCAGCAGCTTCAGCAACTACGGCTCCTACGTGGACCTCGCCGGGCACGGGTCGTCGATCCTGTCCACCACCACGAACACCAACGGTACGGGCGTCAACTACGAGGTGTACAGCGGCACGAGCATGTCCACGCCGCACGCCGCCGGGGTCGCGGCGCTGATCTGGTCGGCGAACCCGACGTGGACGCGGGACCAGGTCGCCGCCCAGATGCTCGGCACCACCGACACCGTCAACGCCGTCGCCGGGAACGTCGCTGGCACCCTCGGCACCGGGCGGGTGAACGCCTTCCGGGCGCTGACGCAAACCCTCGCCGCCCCGGTGTTCACCAACTTCACCCTGGCCGGCGCGCCGACCGCCGTTCAGGCCGTCACCGTGACGGTGCCGCGGCGGCTCCTCCCGGCGTCGGTGACGGCGGCCAACTTCGAGCTGCGCGGCAACGGCCCGGACGACACCTTCGGCACCGCCGACGACGTGTTGATCCCGGTACAGATCAACGGCGGCGCGGCCTACCGGATGGGCACCAACGAACTGCGGCTCACGCAGCCGGGCGGGGCCACCCTCCCGGCGGACCGCTACCGGCTGACGGCGTTCGCCGGTGCCGGCCAACTCCGCGACCCGTTCGGCACGGCGCTCGACGGCAACGCCAACGGCACCGGCGGCGACGACTACGTGGTCGAGTTCGGGGCCGAGCCGTCGCTGGCCGGGCGGGTGTTCGAGGACTGGGCCGGGAACGCGGCCGCCGACGCGAACGACCCCGGCGTCGCCGGCCGGCAGGTGTACCTCGACGCGAACGCGAACGGCGGCTACGACGCGACGCTCGCCACCACACCGTTCGCCTCGGGGGCGATCAACCTGGCGATCCCGGACAACAACGCCACCGGCGTGACGAACACCCGCACCGTCAGCGGGGTCGCGGGGGTGGTGACCAGGGTGACGGTGACGGTTAGCGTCACCCACCCCTACATTTCCGACCTGGTGATCGACCTGACCGGTCCGACGGGCACCACGGTGACGCTCGTCAGCAACCGGGGCGGGAACGGGGACAACTTCACCGCCACCGTGTTCGACGACGCCGCGGCGACGGCCATCGGTTCGGGGGCGGCCCCGTTCACCGGGTCGTTCCGGCCGGAGACCCCGCTGTCCGCACTCACCGGCGGGTCGCCGAACGGCGGCTGGTCGCTACGCGTGCGCGACCTGGGGCCGGCGGACCTCGGCACCCTGGCGAACTGGACGCTGACGCTGACCACCGGCGAGCAGGCCACCACCACGACCGCGGCCGGCGCCTACGGCTTCGGCGCGCTGGCGGCCGGGACGTACGCGGTTCGCACCACCACCCCGGCCGGGTGGTCGGCCACCGGCCCGGCCGGCGGCGCGCACACGCAGACCATCGCGGCCGGCGCGTCGGTCACCGGCCTGAACTTCGGCACCGTCCGGCAGAACGCCGTGTACGGCCAGATGGTGAACGACCTGAACGGGAACGGCGTCCGCGACGGCGGCGAGCCGGTGATGGCCGGCTGGCGGGTGTTCGACGACCGCAACGGCAACGGTGCCCTGGACGGCGGCGAGGTTAACGCCCTGGCCGACGCGCTCGGCAACTACGTGCTGACCGGGCTCGCCGCGGGCGCGACGGCCGTCCGCGTCGAGCGGCAGGCCGGCTACCGCACCACGCTCGGCGTCGCCGGCCTGCCGCTGACCGCGGTGGCGGGTGCGACGTACCACGGCCGCGACTTCGCCGCCGTCGCCGACACCTCGCCGCCGACCGCGGACGTGACCGACGTGACGCCCGACCCGCGTGCTACGGCGGTGCCGTCGGTGACGATCGTGTTCGCCGAGGCCGTGACCGGATTCGACCTGGCGGACCTGAGCCTGACGCGCGACGGCGGCGCCAACCTGCTGACCGGCTCGCAGACGCTCACCACCAGTGACACCGTGACGTGGACGCTCGGCAACCTGTCCGGCCTGACGGCCGCGCCGGGCACCTACGTGCTGGCGCTGACCGCGGCCGGCTCCGGCGTCCAGGACGCGGCGCAGAACACGATGGCCGCGGACGCCTCGGACTCGTGGGTGACGGTGACCACCCCGTCGGTGTCGGTGTCGGACGTGACGGTGGGCGAAGCCGGCGGGCCGGCGGTGGTCACGGTGACGCTGTCGGGCCCCTCGCCGGACACGATTCTGGTGCCGTACGCGACCGCCGACGGGACCGCGACCGCCGGCGCCGACTACACCGCGGCCGGCGGCACGCTGACGTTCGCGCCCGGCGAGACGACGAAGACGGTGAGCGTGGCCGTGCTGAACGACCCGCTGGACGAGGCGGACGAGACGTTCGTGCTGAACCTCGGCACGCCGACGAACGCGACCACCGCCGACGGCCAGGCCGTCGCCACGATCACCGACGACGACCCGACGCCGAGCCTGTCGATCACCGGCGTGACGCAGGCGGAGGGCGACAGCGGCACGACGGCGTACGTGTTCACGGTGACGCTGTCCGCGGCGAGCGGCCGGGCGGTGAGCGTGAACTACGCGACCGCCGACGGCACGGCGACCGCCGGGGGCGATTACGCCGCGGCGTCCGGCACGCTGACGTTCGCGCCCGGCGAGACGGCGAAGACAGTGACGGTGCTCGTGACGGCAGACGCGCTCGACGAGGACGACGAGACGTTCACGCTCGGCCTGAGCGGGGCGACGAACGCGACCATCGCCACGGGGACCGGCACCGGCACGATCACGGACGACGACGCGGCGCCGGGTGTGTCGATCAACTCGGTGTCGGCGGCGGAGGGGAGCAGCGGGACCACGCCGCTGGTGTTCACGGTGTCGCTGTCGGCGCCCAGCGGGAAGCCGGTGACGGTGACCTACGCCACGGCCGACGGCACCGCGACCGCCGGCGTCGACTACGCCGCGGCGGCCGGCACGCTGACGTTCGCGCCTGGCGAGACGAGCAAGCTGGTGACGGTGCTGCTGACCGGCGACGCGCTCGACGAGCCCGACGAGACGTTCACCCTGGGCCTGGCCGGGGCCGTGAACGCGACGATCGCCACGGCCACGGCCGCCGGCACCATCCTCGACGACGACCCGCTGCCGGGGCTGTCGATCGACTCGGTGACGCGCGAGGAGGGCAACAGCGGCGCCACCCCGTTCACGTTCACGGTCACGCTGTCGGCGGCGAGCGGCCGCACCGTGTCCGTCAACTACGTCACCGCGAACGGCACCGCGACTACCGTCGACGGCGACTACACCTTCGCGGGCGGCACGCTCACGTTCGCGCCGGGCGAGACGACGAGGGCGCTGACGGTGCAGGCCGCCGGCGACCCCCGGAACGAGGCCGACGAGACGTTCGCGGTGCTGCTGAGCGGCGCGACGAACGGCACCGTCACGACCCCGACCGGGACCGGCACCGTCGCCAACGACGATCCGCTCCCGGCGCTGAGTGTCAGCGCGGTGTCGCAGGCCGAGGGCACCGGCGGCACCACGACCGTCACCGTCACCGTGACGCTGTCCGCGGTCAGCGGGCAGACGGTGACGGTGGGCTACGCGACCGCCGACGGCACCGCCACCGTCGCCGACGGCGACTACGCCGCAACATCAGGCACGATCACGTTCGCGCCGGGCGTGACGACGCGCACGTTCGCCGTGGCCGTCACGCCCGACGCGCGGAACGAGGCCGACGAGACGATCGGCGTAACCCTGGCCGCGCCGACGAACGCGACCCTCGGGGTGCCGTCCGCGGCGGTCACTGTCGCGGACGACGACCCGGTGCCGGCGCTGAGTGTCAACTCGGTGTCACTCGCGGAGGGGACCGGCGGGGCGACTGCGGTCGCCTTCACCGTCACGCTCTCGGCCGTGAGCGGGCGGACGGTGACGGTTTCCTACTCCACCGCCGACGGCACCGCGGCCGCGGCCGACGGCGACTACACGGCCGCAGGCGGCACGCTGACGTTCGCCCCCGGCGAGACGACGAAGACGGTGACGGTGCAGGCCGCCGGTGACGCCCGCAACGAGGACGACGAGACGTTCACGATCGGCCTCGGCGGCGCGACGAATGCCACGGTCGCGGCCGGCACCGGCACCTCGACGCTGCTCGACGACGACCCGCTGCCGGCGCTGAGTGTCGATTCGGTGTCACTGGCGGAGGGCGACGGCGGCGGCACGGCCTTCACCTTCACGGTGACGCTGTCCGCGGTCAGCGGCCGCACCGTGTCCGTCGGCTACGCCACCGCCGACGGCACCGCCACCGTCGCCGACGGCGACTACGCCGCGACATCGGGCACGCTCACGTTCGCGCCGGGCGTCACGACGCGGACGTTCACCGTGACCGCCGCCGGCGACCTGCGGAACGAGACCGACGAGACGTTCGCGGTGAGCCTGAGCGGCGCGACGAACGCCATCATCACGGCCGCGGCCGGCACCGGCACGATCCTCAACGATGACCCGCTGCCGACGCTGAGTGTCAACGCGGCGTCAGTCGCGGAGGGCGGCGGGCTGGCGTTCACGGTGTCGCTGTCGGCCGTCAGCGGGCAGGCGGTCACGGTGAGCTACGCCACCGCGGACGGCACCGCGACCGCCGCCGACTACGCCGCGGCATCCGGTACGCTCACGTTCGCCCCCGGCGAGACGACGAAGACCGTGACCGTCGCCACGACCAGCGACGCCACGTTCGAGCCGGACGAGACGCTGACGCTAGACCTGAGCGGCGTATCGAACGCCGTGATCGCCACGGGGACCGGCACCGGCACCGTCCTCAACGACGACGCCGAGCCGACGGCGACGCTGTCCGGCGGCGGCTCCGTCGGCGAGTTCGGCGGCAGCGCCACGGTCGCGGTCACGCTGTCGAACCCGTCGTACCTGCCCGTAACGGTCACGTTCGCGCTCGGCGGGACGGCCACGAGCACCGACTACGCGGCGCCGCCGGCGAGTGTCACCATCCCGGCCGGGCAACTGACCGCGACTGTCACGATCACCGCCTCTACCGACACCGCCGACGAGCCAGACGAGACGGTGACGCTGGCCATCGGCACCGTGGCGAACGGTGGCGCGGCCGGCAGCCCGGTCGTCGTGACAATCGCCGACGACGACCTGCCGGAGGCCGCGGCCGCCGGCTTCGACCTGACCGAGGATGTCGTGTTCACGACGCCGACGAGCCTGCTGGCGGCCGCGAACGCCCAGCCCGGCTCGGTCGTCGAACTGGTCGGCACCGCGCCCGGCAGCGGGGTACTGACGCTGACCGCCGACGGCACGTTCACCTTCGCCCCGGCCGCGAACGTCCACGGGACCGTCGGCTTCAGCTACCGCGTGCGCAACCCGGCGGGCGAGGTGTCGGCGCCGGCGGTGGTCGAGCTACGGGTGGCGGCCGTGAACGACGCGCCGACGTTCGCCGCCAGCCCGAGCCAGACCGACCCGCGCCGCGCCGGCCCGCAGGTGGTGCCCGGGTGGGCGAGCGCCATCAGCGCCGGCCCGCCCGACGAGGCCGGCCAGCGCCTCACGTTTGAGGTGACCGCCGACAACCCGACGCTGTTCGCGGTGCAGCCTGCCATCGACCCGGCCACTGGCACGCTCACGTACACGCCGGGCAGCGGCTTCGGCTCCGCCGTCGTCACCGTTCGGCTGCACGACGACGCGGGCGGCACCTCCGCGGCCCGCACGTTCACCGTCCACTTGCTCCGGTATCGCGACGACGACCTGCCGACACACCAGGACGAGGTCGGGCTGATCGGCGTCGGCTCGGGCGACGGCGGCACCGTGGCGGCGTTCCGCGGCGACGGCCAGGACGCCGGCACGATGTCGCCGTTCGCCGGCGCGTCGGCCCGCGTCGTCACGGCCGACGTGACCGGCGACGGCGTCGCCGACGTCATCGCCGCCACCGGGCCGGGCGTGCGCAGCCGGGTCGTCGTGCTCGACGGCGCGACGGGGGCCGCGGTGCGGACGATCCTGCCGTTCGAGGACAGTTTTACCGGCGGCCTGTTTGTGGCTGCGGCCGACATCGACGGCGACGGCAAGGCCGAGATCGCGGTGTCGCCCGACACCGGCGGCGGCGGCCGCGTCACGGTGTACGGCGAAAAGGGCACGGTGGCCGACTTCTTCGGCATCGACGACGCTGCCTACCGCGGCGGCGCCCGTGTGACCTTCGGCGACTTGGACGGCGACGGCCTCCCGGACCTGGTGGTGGCGGCCGGATTCGGCGGCGGCCCGCGGGTGGCCGTGTATGACGGCGCGACGCTGACGGGCACGCCCGCACGGCTCGTGAACGACTTCTTCGCCTTCCCCGGCACGGACGCCACGAACCTGCGCAACGGCGTGTTCGTGGCGGCCGGCGACGTGGACGGCGACGGCTTCGCCGACCTGGCGTTCGGGGGCGGTCCGGGCGGCGCCCCACGGGTGTTTGTGCTGTCGGGCCGGCTGGTGAGCGCCGGCCGGGTGGACGAGTCGCAGGCGGCGCCGGTGGGGAACTTCTTCGTGGCGGGGAACGCGGCCGACCGCGGCGGCGTGCGGGTGGCGGTGAAGGACGCCGACGGCGACGACCGGGCGGACGTGGTGGTGGGGAGCGGTGAGCGGTCGGCGGCGCGGGTGCGGGTGTACGCCGGCACCGGGTTCGGCGGCGGCGGCGAGCCGGGCGACTTCCTCGACCTGGAGCCGTTCGGCGGCGCCGTGTTGGCGGGTGGCGTGTACGTGGGGTGACGCAGGCTCGGGTCTTGGATCGACTCGATGCGCCGGATTGTTCCGTTCACATTACGAGGGGGTGCGCCGTGCTTCGCTCCGCCTGTGCGCTTGCCGTGGTCGCCGGCCTGGCCCTCCCCGCGGCCGCCGACATCCCGCCGCCGCCGCCCAACAAGGGGTTCAAGCGCGTCCCCTGCGAGTTCGTCCTGAAGCTCGACGCAGAGCTGCCGGGGTACAAGTTCTACCCCTTCCAGCGGCTCGGGCTCGGCGGGCAGGAAACCGTCGGCGATGAACTCAAGCTCAAGACGGACGCCAGCACCGCCGTGGCAAGTAGTTCGTCGCCGTCCGTGCGCACCGGCGTCGTCGCGGTGCCGACGAAGGTGATGGACGAACTCGGGTCGAAGGAGAAGCTGGCGAAGCTGCTGTCGCGGCAGAACAAGGAGGAACTGCCCGCCGGCGTGGTCGTGTTCGAGACGCGCGGCACGAGCCGCGACCTGAAGGATAGCGACCCCCGGACCAAGGTGCAGAACGTCGTCACCGTGTCCCGCGACGACAAGGCCGGGGTGAAGTTCACCGCGAAGGAGGCGCCGGCGCCGGCAGGCCAGGACGCCGGCCCCGAGGTGTCGGCGTGGCCGCCGGGTCAGGTCGTTGCCGGGGTCGCGGCGGGGCTGGCGGTCGTCGCGCTGGGCGTCTGGTTCGCCCGCCGGAAGTAGGGCGCGGGCTACGCCGCGGCCTTCGCCTTCCGCACCGCCGGCGTCGTCTTCCACCGGCGGTGCAGCCAGAAGTACTGCTCCGGGTGGCGGCGGATCAGCCGCTCCACGGCCGCGGTGTACCGCTCGGTGATGGCCCGCACCGCGTCCGGCCGGCCGGCGTAGTCGCGCGGGTCGATCACGTCCTCGGCTACCACTTCGTAGTACATCAGCGCCCCGCCGCCGGGGGTTCCCGGCGGCGCCGGCACCCGCGGCACGCCGATCACCGCCAGCGGCGCGTCGAACTCCAGCGCCATCAGCGCGACCGCCTTGTGGGTGCTGGCCGGGCGGCCGAAGAAGTTCACGAACAGCCCGCGCGGGCCGGCGTCCTGGTCGGCCAGCGTCGCCAGCTTTCCGCCCGCCTTCATCACGTCCTGGAGCCGGTCGAAGTCGTCTTTCTTGGCGATGATCGTCTGGCCGGTGCCCTGCCGGAGCCGCTTGAGGAACCGCTCCAGGTGCGGGTTGTCGAGCACCCGGGCGATGGCGTACGTCTTCAGCCCGGTGAGGCCGATCATCCACCCGGCCAGCTCCCAGTTGCCGAAGTGGGCGGTGACCACGAGCGCCGGCCGGTCGGACAGCACGGTCGCGAGGGCCGGCGTCCACGGGTACAGGTTGAGGTACCGCCGCCACGACGTGACGTGCAACTTCCGCGGCAGCAGCACCATCTCCACGGCGACCCGGGCGAAGTGCCGATAAGTGGCGCGGACGCGCTCGTCCACGGCAGCCGGGGTAAGGAGCGGGAAGGCGTGGGCGATGTTCTCCGCGGCGACGAGCCGGTGCCGCTTGTCAACGTGGTAGGCGAGCCAGGCGAGGCCGTCGGCCAGCTTCAACGCCAGCGGCGGTGGCAGCGCGTGGACGACCATCACCGCCAGCCGCACGGCCAGGTAGACGAGGTATTCGACGCGGGGGTTGCGCGGCTTCTTGGCCATGCGGCCGATGTTACCCCCGCGGCCGGGGGCGTGTCAGCGCCGGTATCATGACCCGATGAACGATGTGGGAACTACCGCCATCCTGGCCGCGGCCGCGTTCCTGGCCGGGGCGCTGAACTCGGTCGCCGGCGGCGGCACGCTCCTCACCTTCCCGGCGCTAACGCTGTTCGTGTCGCCGGCGGTGGCGAACGCGACCAGCACGGTGGCGCTGATGCCGGGGTCGATCGCGGGTTCGGTCGGCTACCGGGCCGAGCTGGCGCCGAGCCGGCGGTTCCTGGTGCGGATGTTCGTGCCGAGTTTGGTGGGCGGCGCCATCGGGGCGTGGCTGGTGCAGCTGAACGAGACGGCGTTCGACGCGCTGGTGCCGTGGCTGATCCTGACGGCGGCGCTCCTGTTCGTGGTGCAGGCGCCGGTGGCGCGGTGGCTGAAGTTGCACCAGTCGGAGGAGGAGCCCGGCCGGCTGCGGCAGTGGGTGCTGGTGGGGTGTCAGTTCCTGATCGCGGTGTACGGCGGCTACTTCGGGGCCGGCATCGGCATCCTGATGCTGACGACGCTGGGGTTCATGGGCGTCGGCGACATCCACCGGATGAATGCGATGAAGACGTTCCTGGCGGCGGTCATCAACGGGGCGACCGTGGTGGTGTTCGTCGCGGCGGGGCTGGTGAACTGGCCGCTGGCGGCGCCGATGGTGCTGTCGGCGGTGCTGGGTGGCTATGCCGGTGCGCGGGTGGCCCGCCGGCTGCCGGCGGCCTACGTCCGGTACGCGGTCATCGTGATTGGCTTCGGGCTGTCGGCGTTCTACTTCGCTCGGCAGTACGGGTCGTCGTGAGCGGGCGCACCCACCAACTCCAGCTTCGCCCGCCGCGGCAGCGCCTTCAGCGCCAGCTCGCGCTTCAGCGCGTCCGAGTGGCCGCGGCGCCGCTCACGAAACACCAGCACCACCGGCCGCCGGCTCCGCGTGTACTTCGACGCCGTCCCCGCGTTGTGCTGCGTCAGGCGGCGGTCCGGGTCGGTGCTGATGCCCGTGTACAGCGACCCGTCCGCGCACCGCAGCACGTACACCCACCACTTCGGCCGCGGCGCCCGGGGCATCACCCACCCTCAGAACCAACCCGCGGCGACCGGCTCGCGCTCTGCCACACGAGGCGCCGCCGGCCGCGGCGTCGTCACGAACTCGGCCGGCGGCGTCGTCACCGTCAGGCCGACCCACAGGAGGCGGCCGTCGGCGGCGTAGCTGCGGAAGCCGGTGCCGCGGTCGGTCTTCAGCCGCACCACCCGCACGACCGGCACGGCCCGCCCGTCGGCGTCCGGGGCGTAGGCCAGCCACTCCGGCAGGCGGTCGGCCGGCTCGGCCCGTTCCACGCCGTCGGTGCCGACGAACGTGACGACCCCAGGATGCATCGGCCGGGCGGGGGTGGCGAATTCGGGGAACATGCGGGATTCCGGTAAGGGCGGCTCGCGGCGTGTGGTGCGGGCGGCTCATTCGAGGAACGAGCTCCGCCGGTCGGCTTGCGCGTGCTATCCCGGGGCGAATTCGGCTGCTAAGATGGGGGAACCCAGGGGGCGGGCGCATGGCGGTCGTGGTGCGGTGTACCGGGTGCGGCGGGCTGGCGCGGGTCGGGCACGAGGCCGTCGGCCTCCTCGTCGTTTGCCCGCGCTGCCACAACCCGTTCCTCGCCGACCCCGTCCCCGAGCCCGTGAGTCCTGCACCCGCACCCGCCCCACCCCCGCCGCCTTCGCGGCCGGTCCGGGCGATGCCGGTCGCGCCCCCGCAGCCGCGGCGGCGCCGGCCCCCGGTGGAAGTCACGGACCACGCGCCGCCGGCCGACGGCGTGCCGTTCTCGGTCATCATCGGCCTCGCGCTACTGCCGCTGACCATCCCGATGCTGTGGCTCATCGGCCCGGTCGCGGTCGGCAACCCGTCGGCGCTGACGCTCGCCACGCCGGTGTCGCTCGCCGTCGCCGCGGCGGTCCTGTGCCTGGCCGTGGCCTACACCGTGGACTGGACGGCGGCGACGCGGATCAAGGGCGTGCTCACCCTGGTCGGGCTGGCGTTCCTCACCGGGCTGTTCCTCTACTTCATGAAGCGCGACTGGGCCGAGTGGTTCCAGACCAAGCTCGGCGAGACCGAGTGGCAACTCTTCGTCCCCGACGACGACAGCTACACGGTCGAGCTGCCCGGCCACCCCACCCGGCTGCCGCCCGGCCCGGTCGGCCCGGTTCCGGCGCTCAAGCAACTCACCGGCTACCAGCTGACCGCGAAGAAGAGCACCCGCACGGACGTGTTCCTCGTCGCCGCGGGGCCGGACCACGACCCCCAGGCCGGCGACGCCGCGTGGTTCGCCGCCGTCGGTCAGGCGCTCAAGGACGCGCACCCGGACGCGGCCGTGACCGCGGCGCAGACCGTCGAGGGGGTCACGACGCCGCACCGGCAGTGGGAAATTCCGGGCAACGAACGGCGGGTCGTGCGCGTGCTCCGGTCGAACGGCCGGGTGTACCTGCTGACCGTGCAGGGCCGCCGGGTGTCCGCGCGGGACGAGCACGCGACCCGCTTCCTGGACTCGTTCGCGCCCGCCGGGGCGGCGGACTGAATCACTTCTTCGGCGGCGGCGTCAGGTAGCCCGGCAGCGCCGCCGCGTCCAGCTTCACCGGAGCCCCGCCCGCCGGCACGTCGCGGCCGGCGCTCCACAGGATCGCGTTCACCAGCAGCCGGCGGTAGCCCTCCGCCGCGAAGCTGGCGTGCAGGTGCGCGCCGGTGAACGTGAACGACCGCCCCGCGCCGCCCGGCCGGTCGTAGGCCCACGCCACGACCGCGCCGTCGGCGGCGACGTCATCCTTCCCCTTCGGGTTCACCGTCCGCAGGATCGGTGTCACGCCCGTCTTGCCGTCCACAAAGCGGTTCTTGAACAGCCAGCCGTCGTCGATCTTGAACGGCGTGACGCCGCGGCAGACGGGGTGGTCCGGGAACGTCTTGAACTCGTGGACCCAGTGCGCCCGCTGGCCGGTGCCGGCCTCCCACGACCCGCCGGCCCACGCCCGCGCCCGCTCGCCCATGTCCTTCGGGTAGTCGGCGACCTGGTGCAGTTGCACCAGCCCGACGCCGGCGTCCACGAGTTTCTGCACCTCGGCGGCGCGGTTCCCCTTCAGCACGGCGTGCTTCGCCCCGCCGTCCACGAGCAGGACGACGGCCTTGGCCCCGGCGAACGTCTCGCTCCTTGTCGGCCAGTCGGCGGCGAGCACCGGCGCGACGCCGGGCGTTTGCTTGAGCAGGTCGGCGAGCACCGCGACGCCGGCGAGGTAGTCGTGTTCGCCGGCCTTGAAGTAGTTCGACCCGCCGACCAGCACGATCTTCGTGGCGTTCGGGTCGGTGGGCTGCTGTTCGAGCTTGTGGCCGTTGGGGAGCGGCGGGTCCGCGGCGGGGGCGGCGGCGGCGAGTACGGCCAGGAGCAGGAGAGGACGCATCGGAATTACCTCGTGAGCCATTTCACACAGAACGCGATCGCCGCCGCCCGGTGCTCGGCCGTCACCTGGTGGGCCACGCCGTCGGCGATCCGCGCGTCGAACCGGTCGGCGGCGCCGGCCTTCGCGTACTCGTCTCGCGCCGCGGCCACGGCCAGCCGGGCGCCCTCGACCGGGCAGTTCGGGTCGTCCGCGCCGTTGGCCACGAACAGCGGCCGCGGCGCGAACAGGCGGATCAGGTTCGGGCAGTCGAAGTCGGTGGTGACGCCGGGGATCACCTTGCCCCACAGCTCACGGCACACGCGGCGGTTCACGGCCGGCTCGCCGAGGTCCCTCGCGGCCGCGTCGTGCGCCGCCTGGACGGAGCGGGCACGACCCTGCCAGCGGTCGTTGTCCAGACTCCACCGGAAGCTCTGGACGCCGATCAGCGGCGCGGCCACGGCCACCCGGTCGTCCACCGACGCGGCCAGCCACGTCTGGATGCCGCCCATCGAGATGCCGAGCATGCCGACGCGGTCGGCGTCGACCGCGGGCCCGGCCCGGATCACGTCCACGAGCCGCCACAGGTCCCACACCGTGTCGTAGTAGATCGGGTGCTCGTGCGGCCGGCCGGCGGGCGTCTGCCACGCCTTCGTGATCGCCGCGACGTAGGCCGCCGAGCCCTTCGCGCCGCCGCTGCGGGCCCCGTGGTAGCGGGCGTCGATGGCCACACCCACGACCCCCTTGCGGGCGAACTCTTCGAGCCACGACGCGACCCCCTCCTTGGTGCCGCCGGTGCCGTGCAGGACGATCACCGCCGGCATGTTCCCCGGAACCTTCTCGGGCCGCACGGTCAGCACGGGGACGCGCTCGGTCGTCCCGTCGGCCTTCGCCTCGCTGGCGAACGACCACGCCTGGTACGTGAGACCGTTCGCCGTCGCCGCCGGGCCGTCGAGCTTCGGGTCGGGCGGGACGCGCGGCCGGTCGAGGAGCTTGAGGAACGCCTTCTTCGCGTCGGCCGGCGCGAGCGGCGGTCGGTCCTGGGCGGGGACGAGCGGCGCCAGCAGGGCGACGGCGAGGAGCGAGAAGGTACGCATGGGGCGAGGCTATCCCGCCGCCGCCGCGGGGTCAACGACGAAGGCGTAGATGATTTCGCCGACGCCGAACGACGCCACGTTGGCGACGACGATCGCGGCCAGGTCGCGGCCGGTCGCCCGGGTTTCGGGCGCACGCCCCTGGAGGAAAGCGAGGTAGAAGAGGACGCACTCGGCGGCGGGGGCGAACACCTCGGCGACGACGAGGTAGGCGAGGCGCGAATCGAACAGCGGCGGCAGGACGAGCCAGACGACGGGGTAGGTGCAGGCGGTGAGCCACGCCCCGGCGAACAGCCAGGCGCGGACCGGGTGCCGCCGCGACAGCCCGACGAGCAACACGGCCGTCTCGACGGCGACGGTGAGCGTGTAGCCGGCGAGCATGAGCAGCGGGAACGGCAGGTCGTACACTGACGCCTCCCGGGGAACGACCACGGCACGGGGAAGTTGTATCCCTCGGGGATTGGCGGGTCATAGGTCACAGGTCATTCGACCGGAGGGAGTCTTGCTCCCCGCCCTGTACGCGGTCACACTGTTCGTCGGGGCGGCGCTGCTGTTCCTCGTCCAGCCGCTCGCCGGAAAGCTCCTCCTCCCACTCGTCGGCGGCACGCCTGCCGTCTGGAACGCCTGCATGGTGTTCTTCCAGGTGCTGCTGCTGGCCGGGTACCTGTACGCGCACAAGTCCGTCACCCGCCTCGGCGTCCGCCGGCAGGCCGCGCTCCACCTCGGCGTGCTGCTGCTCGTGCTGGTCGCCTTCCAGGCCGCGGTCGTGGCCGCGGGCTCGCCGGTGCCGGTATTCGCGTCCCTCGTCCCCGACGACGCCGACTACCCCATCGTCGGCGCGCTGGCGCTGCTGGCCGCGGCCGTGGGCGTGCCGTTCTTCGTGCTGGCGACCACGTCGCCGCTGTTGCAGCGGTGGTTCGCCGCGACCGGCCACCGCACCGCGCACGACCCGTACTTCCTGTACGCCGCGAGCAACGCCGGCAGCCTCCTCGGCCTGCTCGCGTACCCGCTGCTGATCGAGCCGAACGTGACCGTCGCCACGCAGCGCGTCGGCTGGGCCGTCGGCGTGGGCGGCTACCTGGTGCTGGTTGTGTGCTGTGCCGCGGTCGTGATCCGGCGCCGGGCGATGACGGATGACGAAGGCCGAATGACGAACCCCGAGCCACCCGCTGGTGATCGGTCATTCGCCATTCGGCCTTCGTCATCCGTCATCGCCCGCTGGGTGGCCCTCGCCGCACTCCCCTCCAGCCTTCTGCTCGGCGTCACCACCCACGTCAGCACCGACCTGGCGCCGGTGCCGCTGCTGTGGGTGGTGCCGCTGGCGCTGTACCTCGTTAGCTTCGTTCTCGTGTTTGCCCGCTGGCCCGACCGCGTCCACCGGGCCGTCGGCCGCGTCACCCCGGCGCTCGTGCTGTTCGTCGTCCTCGGGCTGGTCACCGACGCCGCCGAGCCGATGAGCCTCGTCTCCGCGCTGCACCTGCTGGCGTTCTTCGGCGTGTGCCTGGTGTGCCACGGCGAGCTGGCGAAGGACCGGCCGCCGGCCCGCGAACTGACCCGCTTTTACTTCTGGATGTCGCTCGGCGGCGTCGTCGGCGGGCTGTTCAACGCCCTCGTTGCCCCACTGCTGTTCCACCGCCTCGGCATGGTGGAGTACCCGCTGGCGCTGGTCCTGGCCGCGCTCGTCCGCCCCGGAGCCGGCCGCGACGCCGCCCCGTTCCTGAAGCCGCGCGACGTGGCCCTCGTGCTCGGCCTGCTGGTCGCGGCCGTGGCGCTGGTGAAGCTCGTGCCGCAGCTGGCGAACCTGCCCGCGGAACTCGACTCGCCCGAGGCGCTGCCGGCGCGGCTGCTCCGCAACGGGCTGATGTTCGGCCTCCCCGCGGTGCTGGCGTTCGCGCTCGTCCGCCGGCCGGCGCGGTACGCCCTGGCGCTCACCGCACTGCTGGTCGCCGGCTCGCTCGACCCCGGCCAGCTCGGCCACACCCTGCACATGGAGCGGAACTTCTTCGGCGTCGTCCGCGTGACGCGCTCGCCGGACGGCGCCTTTGTGCGGCTCGTCCACGGCACGACGCTGCACGGCCAGCAGCGGACCGACGAGCCCGGCCCGCCCCGGCCGATGACGTACTACCACGAGCGCGGCCCGGTCGGGCACCTGTTCCGCGCCGTGCCGCCGGAGCGGGTGAAGCGCGTGGCCGTGGTCGGCCTCGGCACCGGGGCCGTCGCCGCCTACGCGAGGCCGGGCCAGGCGTGGACCTTCTACGAGATCGACCCGTCGGTGAAGCGCATCGCCGAAGACCCGGCGTACTTCCGCTTCCTCTCCAGCTGCAAGGCGGCGAGCTGCGACGTGGTGCTGGGCGACGCCCGGCGGATGCTGGCCCGCGCCCCGGACGGCTCCTTCGACGTGATCCTGCTGGACGCGTTCAGCTCTGACGCGATCCCGGTGCATCTGTTGACGCGGGAGGCGCTGGCGCTGTACGTCCGGAAGCTGGCCCCGGGCGGGGTGCTGGCGATGCACGTGTCGAACGTGCACCTGGACCTGCCGCCGCTGGTGGACCGGCTGGCCGCGGACCACGACCCGCCCCTGGCGGCGCGGTACTGGGACGACCACCCGTCGGACGCGGAGAAGGCGGACGGCAAGACGGCGTCGCAGTGGATGGTGCTGGCGCGGACTGCAGCCGACCTGGGGCCGATGGGCCGCGGCCCGCTGTGGCACCCGGTGCGGGCCGGCCCCGGCCCCGTGTGGCGCGACGACTTCGCCAACGTCCTCGGCGTCTGGAAGCGCGACGACGCGGACAACTGACCGCTACTGCCCGACGGCCCGCGGCGGTGGCGCGGTCGGCACTTCGCCACGGACCACCCGCTCGCAGTAATAGAGGTCGGCCCAAACTCCGCCGAACGTCGGCTGGATCGCGAGCGCGGCGCGGTAGGCGGTCGCGGCCTCGGCGTGACGGCCTTGCCTCCGGAGCACGTCACCAAGGTTCGCGTGCGCGTTGGCGTTTCGAGGGGTCAGCCGCACGGCCTCCCGGTATGCGGACTCGGCGTGATCCAAGATCAGAAGGTCCTCGTAGATCACGCCCAGATTGTTGTGCGCGCTGGCGTTCTTGGGATCGAGACGAATGGCCTCGCGGTACGCTGCCGCAGCTCCGGCCAGGTCCTTCCGCTCACTGAGCACGAGACCCAAGTTGTAATGTTGGTGGGGGAGTGTGGGGTCGAGGCGGATGGCCTCACGGTAGCACGCCGCCGCCCCGGCCAGGTTTTTCTGATCGCGGAGCACGGTCCCCAACTCGTTGTGTGTGTCGGGGTCCCCAGGTGCGAGGCGGATGGCCTCCCGGTAGCACGCCGCAGCCCCGGCCAGGTCCTTCCGCTCGCGGAGCACGTTACCCAAGTTGTGATGCGGGTAGGCGAGCGTGGGGTCGAGGCGGATGGCCTCCCGGTAGCACGCCGCCGCCCCGGCCAGGTCCTTCCGCTGCCGGAGCAAGACACCCAAGTCGTTGTGCGGGCGCGCGTCCTTGGGGTCGAGGCGGATGGCCTCTCGGTGCTCCGCCGCCGCCCCGTCCCCGTCACCCTTACTCGCCAGGATCAGGCCGAGTCTGTTGTGTGGGTAGGCCAACTTGGGGTCGAGGCGGATGGCCTCGCGGTATTCCACCACCGCCCCATCCGTGTCCTTCCTTTCGACGAGAATAGTTCCTAACCCAGCGTGTGGGTGGGCGAATGTGGGGTCCAGTCGGATGGCTTCTCGGAAGTGTTCCATCGCCTCGTCCAGATCCCGACTGGTGAGGTTTTTTCGGTCGAGAATCGTGCTTCCCAGATTGCTGTGCGGGGGGGCATAGTTGGGGCTGAGGCGAATGGCCTCCCGGAATGCCGCCGCCGCCCCGTCCAGGTCCTTCCGCCTGCGGAGGACATTCCCCAGCTGGTTGAGCGCGGCGCTGTTTCCGGGACGGAGTGCCACCGCGGCCTGGTAACACCGGACTCGCTCGCCGTCCACCTCTTCGGCGTGGATCGGATACGTTCCCCCGAGTTGCATGAGGAGAGAAAAGTCGGTCCGGCGCACCACCAGAAGTTGGACCAGGAATGCTCGGGCGGTGGCGACCGGAACCCCCTGCGAGCCACTATAGGCCATCAACAGCCCCGACGGCTGTTTCGCCCAGTCGGGGCGCCCGGCCAGCGCGACCAGCCCCGTAGTGGAACCGGTCGTGAGTGCTTGCCGCACCTCGTCCCGGAAAGGGTCTGTATCGACCACAGCCAACAGGTTGCGGACTGCCTCGAGCCGCGACGCGGTCAGCCACATGTCCAGACCCGCCACAAGCGCCGATCGGATGGGCGAGCCGTTGATGCGCCCGGCGGCCTCGGCCGGCGGGGTGGTACCCGGGAGGATTCCGTACCCCGCGAACACCGCCGTCCACTTCTCCGCCACCCGCTCGGGTGGCGGCAGATCTCTCGCGTTCCACGGCTGTAAACGGTAGTCGTTCACCCGATCCAGGGCCTGGAGCATCGCCAGGTCGCGGGTGTAGGCGGCCAGCCGGTCGGCGTGGGCGGTCACCGCGCCGTCGGTGGTCCGACGAGTCGCCTGGTCTAGCAGGGGGGCAGCTCGGGCTGCACTTTCGAGATTCAGTTCCGCCTCGGTCCGATCCAGTAGATCCTTCACCGCGTCCGAGTTGCGGGTCGTCCGCTCCTGCTCCTCACCTTCCAGTCGCGCCGCCTCGATCCGTTTCTTCCCGTTCTCGTCCACGCGCCACACCGCCACGCCGCCGGCGCCGGCCACCAGCAGCACCGCCGCCGCCGCCAGCCACAACTGCACGCGCTTCCGCCGCCGCTGCTCGGTCACCCGCGCCTCCGCCTCGCGGCGGGTGTTCGCCTCCTCCTCCGCCCTCGCCTGCGCCGCGGCCCGCTCGCGCTCGGCCGTCCGCAACCGCTCCTCCACCCCCGACCGGTACGCCGCCACCAGACATGCCACCGCCGTCCCGTCTGCCGGGCGGTCGTCAGCGGCCGGGCTCAGGCAGCGCCGCGCCACGTCGATCAACTCGGCGTCGGCCCCGCAGGCGTCGAGCCGGGCGTAGGCGTCCGACACATCCCCGGCCGCGGCCTTCTCCACCACCTCCGCCCCCGACTTTCCGCGGAACGGCCGCGAACCCGTCAGTACCTCGCAGAGGATGCCGCCCAGTGCGAACACGTCCGCCGCCACACCCACCGCCTCGCCCCTGGCCTGCTCCGGCGCCATGTACGCCGGCGTGCCCATTACCGCGCCCCGGGCGGTCGCGGACGAATCCCCGACCGTGCCGGGTTCCTCCTTCATTCTCCCGCCATCATCCGTCTCGAACGCCAGCCCCCAGTCCATGACCTGGACCTCGCCGAACGCGCCGACCATCACGTTCGCGGGCTTCAGGTCGCGGTGGACGACGCCCTCCGAGTGCGCGAACCCGACCGCCTGCGCCACCTGCTCGACGATGCCGACGAACCGCGGCAGGTCGTGCGCCGGCGTCGGGCGGTCGGCCAGGAGCGCCGACAGCGTGCGGCCGCGGACGAGTTTCATCGCCAGAAACGGCGAGCCGTCCGGGAGCTCACCGAGTTGGTGCGCCGGCGGAATACTCGGATGCGCCAGCCGGCCGGTTATCCGCGCCTCGCGCACGAACCGCCCCGCCGCCTCCCCCGAGTCGAACCCAGGGAGGAGCACCTTCACCGCGACCTTGCGGCCGAACCCGAGGTCGGTCGCGGCGAGCACCCGCCCCATGCCGCCGCGGGCGAGTTCGTGCGTGACCACGTACCCGGGGATGTCCGGCAGGTCGCCAGCCACATTGGGCAGATTCGGGCCGGTCGGCCTTGTGCTGCCGGCGTCCGGGGTGGCGTCAGGGACGTATTCGCCGGTCGTGATGGGATTACGGTGGGGCGTGGCGGCGCGCGTTCGCTCGTCGGGCATTGAGGACCCCTCGGAAGAGTTGTTCGAGGGTACCAGGATCTTTTGGCCACCTCAAGCGCCGTGCGAACGTTCTTCCTCCCCGCCTCGTGCGGCTAGTGGTGAGTCCGTATTAATCGCTTAATTGTTTGTAATATGGCATGACATGTTTCCGGAACCCGGTGCGTGGGGTGCCGGAAGAATCAATCCTCCCCGGACTGCCCGTGCCCTTGGGAGGGCAGTTGGGGGGCGTCCGCATTGGTCAAATCGGCATTGAGCTACGGGATTCCGCGACCACACTGGACCCAGGGCGAGTGTGTTTGGTCGGGTTTCTGGGACAGGCCGCGGATCGTGCCGGAACCACGATCGCGGGATCGAGGGGCTTGGTCACCCGCCGTGGACGCGGTCCGACCCGGCGACCTTCACGAGCTTGTTGTACAGCCCCAGGATGAGCAGGGTCGGCGCCCAGTGGCCGACGAACTGCGCATCGTCCTTGCGGCCGAGGAGGTGGAGCGTCGCCGAGGCGACGATCGACGCCCCGCCGGCCCACAGGAACACGTCCGACGGCAGCCGGGCCGTGTACTCCTCGATGTTCCGCGCGACCGGACCTTCGGAGTGCCGAAGCGCCTCGCCGCCCTGCGGGGCGGTGCGGCCGATGGTGGTTGTGGCCACGACGAATTCTCCCGTTCGGATGTGTTGTCGGACGGTGTCACGACCGCCCGACGGTCGCCGCCGGAGAATGCGAATGGTATGCCGCTCAGCCGCGGAGGTAGCCGCGGTCCCGGGCCTCGTAGCCGGGGTAATCGAGGACGTCGTACAACTCGGCCCGCGTCTGCATCCGCGGAAGCAAATCCCGCTGGTGCCCGGCCGCGTGCAGTTCCTTCAACGCCTCCTCGGCCGCCTTCATCGCCACGCGGAACGCCGTGAGCGGGAACAGCACCATCGCGTACCCCATCGCCCCCAACTCGGCGACGCTCAGGTTCGGGCTCTTGCCGAACTCGGTCATGTTGGCCAGAAGCGGCGCCTTCACTTCCGCGGCGAAGCGGGCGAATTCCTCGGCCGTCTCCAGTGCCTCGGGAAAGATGGCGTCCGCGCCCGCGGCGAGGTACTGCTTCGCGCGGCGGACGGCGTCGTCGAAGCCGGTGACGCCGCGGGCGTCGGTCCGCGCCATGACCACGAACGACGCGTCGCGCCGGGCGGCGACGGCGGCGCGAACCTTGGCCGCCATCACGTCCGCGTCCACGAGCGACTTGCCGGCGAGGTGCCCGCAGCGCTTCGGCATGACCTGGTCTTCGAGGTGAACCCCGGCGACCCCGGCGGCCTCAAAAAGGCGGACCGTGCGCTCGACGTTCAGCGTCTCGCCGAAGCCCGTGTCGGCGTCGCACAGCAGCGGCAGCGTGGTCGCCTGTGCGGTCAGCTGCGCGGCCTGCACGAACTCGGTGACGCCGAGGAGGCCGATGTCGGGGACGCCGTTCCCGGCCGAAAGCGCACCGCCCGACATGTAGACGGCGCGAAAGCCGACGCGCTCGGCGAGCCGTGCGGTGAGCGGGTTAAAGACGCCCGGCACGGCCACGGGGCCGGCGGCCCACAGCTGGCGGAGTGCGAGCCCGGCGGTCGCGGCCATGACGTGCCCTCGTGGGTGGTTGAGGCCAGCATAGCGAACCTGCGGGCGCGAAAAATCCGCGGTCCGAGTTGACACGCCCGGGGGGGCACTTATAATCCCTCGGTGCAATCCACCCCGTGAGGTGCGTGCATGGCCGCTTGCCCGATTCGGATTACGACGGCGATCCCGCCGCAGGGCGGGTGACTCCTTCCGACCGAATTCGGTGTCGGTTGGAGCCAAACCGAAAGGTTTGGCTTCTGCGTTTCACGGGGCGGTGTGGCCCGCGCGTATAGCTCAGTTGGCTAGAGCGCAGCTCTGATAAAGCTGAGGTCCTTGGTTCGAATCCAAGTACGCGCACTCACAACGGGGGCGGGCGGGCCGGGCGGGGATGTAGCTCAATTGGTAGAGCACCTGCTTTGCAAGCAGGGGGTTACGGGTTCGAGTCCCGTCTTCTCCACTCGGGTTGAATTCGAGCGCCTGCCCCGACGAATATGTGTTGGCGACGGGTGAGGGCTCCGCGAAGGAACGGCGAAAAAATTCCTCCGCGGTCGTTGACTCCCCGGTGACTCGCCAATAAAGTGTACTTCGCAAGCGACTGATAGACTGGCCCAGCAAAAGCTAGTCAGTCGGTCCTAGCGACAGTGCAGGCTCCGGGAGGAGTCTGCGGGCCGAAAGGCCACGGTCTTTGGCAACGTGGTGATGCGAGGCGAGCCCGGTCCGGGTTCGCGGCCGCACGGCTTTTCACCCGCGAGGGTGTGGGGCGGTGTTGCTGCGGGCGGTGGGCCGGGCGGTGAAGTGTGTGCGACGACTACAGTGTTTGGTGACCGAGGCCTTGGAGTTGGTGCAAACTCATCCGCCATGACTGTGTTGTGGCGAGAGGATACGCCGCCCCGATTCGACCCGAGACGGCTCGGGGGTTGGGGCGGTGCGGCCAAGCTAGTAAGGGCGTGTGGGGGATGTCTTGGCGCCGGGAGGCTCAAGGGCGCGACAGGCGGCGAAACGCCCGGGGGAGCCGTCAAGTGGGCTCTGATCCCGGGGTACCCGAGCCAACGGGGGGAACTGAAACATCTCATTACCCCCAGGAAGAGAAAGAAACCTCGATTCCGTCAGTAGCGGCGAGCGAACGCGGACGAGCCCAAACCGTGGGGGTAACCTCACGGGGTTGTAGGACCACCAGTAGGACCGGAACCGCAAGCGGAACGGCGTGGAACCGCCGGCGACACAGGGTGAAAGCCCCGTACGCGAACGCGAGACCGGCCGGGTGGGATCCTGAGTACGACCCAACACGTGGAAGTGGGTCCGAATCCGCGGGGACCATCCCGCAAGGCTAAATACTCCCCGGCGACCGATAGCGTAGAGTAGCGCGAGCGAACGATGGGAAGAACCCCGAGAGGGGAGGACAGTGAACCTGAAACCACACGCCTACAAGCGGTAGGAGGGCTACGCGGGCAACCGCATGCCTGACTGCGTGCCTTTTGCATAATGATCCGGCGACTTGCCGTCGGCGGCATGGTTAAGGGCCTTTGGCCCGCAGCCGCAGGGAAACCGAGTCCCAACGGGGCGTTGGGTCGTCGGCGGCAGACGCGAAACCACGTGACCGACGCCCGGCCAGGACGAAGGTGGGGTAACACCCACTGGACGACCGAACTCACGAGTGTTGAAAAACTCGGGGATGAGCCGGGCGGGGGAGTGAAAGTCTAATCAAACGTGGAGATAGCTCGTTCTCTCCGAAATAACTTTAGGGTTAGCGTCGGGCTAGTTGGTAGTGGGGGTAGAGCGACTGATTCCGAACGGGGGCCTACCCGGCTACCCGTCGGAGCCAAACTCCGAATACCACTATACAAGGCCCGGCAGCTAGGCTCTGGGGGACAATCTCCAGGGCCGAGAGGGGAACAGCCCGGACCGCCCGCTAAGGCCCCCGAATGACGCTCAGTGCGAAAGGAGGTCGAACCCCGAGGACAGCCGGGATGTTGGCTTAGAAGCAGCCACCATTTAAAAAGTGCGTAATAGCTTACCGGTCGAGGGGTTCCGCGCCGATAATGAACGGGACTCAAGCGTCATGCCGAAGCGGCGGGTGTGTAGTTTACTACACGCGGTAGGAGAGCGTTGCACGTGCGGCGAAGCGATACGGACAACGGGTCGTGGAGCGCGTGCAAGTGATTATGCCGGAACGAGTAGACGATAAGACGGGTGAGAATCCCGTCCGCCGTAAACCTAAGGTTTCCTGGGGAAGGTAAATCCGCCCAGGGTCAGCCGGTGCCTAACCCGAGGCCGAGAGGCGTAGGGGACGGGGAGCAGGTTAATATTCCTGCGCTCCCGTGCGGTTTAACCCGGTGGGGAAAGGGTGCAGGCTTATCAGATTGCCTCAGGGCGATTAAGACCCCGATATCCCGGACCCCGCCGGCAAGAAGTGCCGCGCGGAAACCGTACCAAAACCGACACAGGTGGGTGGGATGAGTATTCCAAGGCGCTCGAGAGAACTCTCGTGAAGGAACTCTGCAAATTGGCCCCGTAACTTCGGGATAAGGGGCGCTCACCTCCGGGTGAGCCGCAGCGAAAAGGGTCTAGCGACTGTTTACTAAAAACACAGGTCTGTGCGAAGGCGTGAGCCGCGGTATACAGACTGACGCCTGCCCGGTGCCGGTAAGTTAAGGGAGGCGGTTAGCCCGCAAGGGCGAAGCTGGCGACCGAAGCTCCGGTAAACGGCGGCCGTAACTATGACGGTCCTAAGGTAGCGAAGTTCCTTGTCGGGTAAGTTCCGACCTGCATGAATGGCGTAACGACTGGACCACTGTCTCCACGAGAGACTCGGTGAAACTGTAGTTGTCGTGAAGATGCGACATACCCGCAGCTAGACGGAAAGACCCCGTGAACCTTAACTGCAGCTTGGTATTGGGTTTAGGCCCGGCATGCGTAGCGTAGGTGGGAGGCCGTGAACCCCGCTTCTCGGAGCGGGGGGAGCCGTCGATGAAACACCACCCTTGCCGTGCTTGAATTCTAACCCGGTCCGGTGAACCCCGGCCGGGGACCGTGCTAAGTGGGCAGTTTGATTGGGGCGATCTCCTCCCAAACGGTAACGGAGGAGCCCAACGGTCCCCTCAGCCCGGTCGGCAATCGGGCCTCGAGCGCAAACGCAGAAGGGGGCTTGACTGCGAGCCCGATGGGGCGAGCAGGTGCGAAAGCAGGGGTTAGTGATCCGGCGGTCCCGGATGGAAGGGCCGTCGCTCAACAGATAAAAGGTACTCCGGGGATAACAGGCTTATCTCCTCTGAGCGTTCATAGCGGCGAGGAGGTTTGGCACCTCGATGTCGGCTCATCACGTCCTGGGGGTGGAGAAGCTCCCAAGGGTTCGGCTGTTCGCCGATGAAAGTGGTACGTGAGCTGGGTTTAGACCGTCGTGAGACAGGTCGGTCCCTATCTGCTGCGGGCGGACGAGACTCGCGGGGCTTCCTCCCTAGTACGAGAGGACTGGGAGGGACGCACCCCTGGTGTGCCGGTTATCGCGCTAGCGGTACCGCCGGGTAGCCACGTGCGGAACGGATAAACGCTGAAGGCATATAAGCGTGAAACTCCCCCCAAGATCAGGTCTCGGTTCGTAAGATGAAGGCTCCCGGGAGACGACCGGGTCGATAGGCCGGACGTGCAAGCGTGGCGACACGCTCAGCCGACCGGTACTAACAGCCGACCGTTTGGCCGCACCGCCCCTCCCCCCCGGGACAGCCCGGAGGTAGAGGCCTCGGCCGCCGGTGCACGGTAGTTGAAGCACACACGCCACACCGCCCCGCATCACCACGATGCCTCCCGTACACGCGGGCGGCGCCCCACCCCCTACCCGGGGGCGGGCGCCGGTCGCACCCGAACTGCCGGTGACCATGCCCGGGTGGAAACTCCCGTTCCCATCCCGAACACGGCCGATAAGCACCCGGGGCCGATGGTAGTGCGTCCAGCGCGAGAGTAGGTCATCGCCGGCATAATATGAGTTGCTCCCGGTGACGCCCGGTCGAGTAACTGACGACACCCGCGAGGGTGGATGTGAGACGGCAACGTCTCACACCGATCTTTGACAAGTGTGTGGTGGTGTGGTGGGGGTCGGGATTTGGCCGCTGGAGGGCCGACCGATCTCTGCTATGGATGGCCCGCGAGGGTCGTTGGTAGTTGTTAACCGGTCGGTTCGGCCGGCGGCTGATGGACTTGAGACAGGACTCGCTTCGGCGAGTTAGCAAACACTCTTGAAGGGTTTGATCCTGGCTCAGAACGAACGTTGGCGGCATGGATGAGGCATGCAAGTCGCGGGAATCCCCAGCAATGGGGGGAACCGGCGTAAGGGGCAGTAAGGCGTGGGTACCCACCCCGTGGTCCGGGATAGCCCGCCGAGAGGCGGGGTAATACCGGATGACCTCGGGAGAGCAAAGCTCCGGCGCCACGGGCGGGGCCCACGTGATATTAGCTAGTTGGCGGGGTGACGGCCCACCAAGGCGGAGATGTCTAGCGGGTGTGAGAGCACGACCCGCGCCACTCGCACTGAGACACTGGCGAGACACCTACGGGTGGCTGCAGTCGAGGATCTTCGGCAATGGGCGCAAGCCTGACCGAGCGATGCCGCGTGGGCGACGAAGGCCTTCGGGTTGTAAAGCCCTGTCGAGGGGGAGAAAGCCGCAAGGCGGATCCATCCCTGGAGGAAGCTCGGGCTAAGTTCGTGCCAGCAGCCGCGGTAAGACGAACCGAGCGAACGTTGTTCGGAATCACTGGGCTTAAAGGGCGCGTAGGCGGGCTGCCGCGTCCGGGGTGAAATCCTCCGGCTCAACCGGAGAACGGCCCCGGGTACGGGCGGCCTCGAGGGGGGTAGGGGCGTGCGGAACTGTGGGTGGAGCGGTGAAATGCGTTGAGATCCACAGGAACTCCGGTGGCGAAGGCGGCACGCTGGACCCTCTCTGACGCTGAGGCGCGAAAGCCAGGGGAGCGAACGGGATTAGATACCCCGGTAGTCCTGGCCCTAAACGATGAGAACTGGGTAGTAGCCCTGGCATGGGGTTACTGCCGCAGCCAAAGTGCTAAGTTCTCCGCCTGGGGAGTATGGTCGCAAGGCTGAAACTCAAAGGAATTGACGGGGGCTCACACAAGCGGTGGAGCATGTGGCTTAATTCGAGGCTACGCGAAGAACCTTATCCTGGGCTTGACATGTTCGAAAGAGGCAGCAGGTAGGACCCGGAAACGGGAACGAACGGTATCCAACCCGGAAGCTGCCACAGGTGCTGCATGGCTGTCGTCAGCTCGTGTCGTGAGATGTCGGGTTAAGTCCCATAACGAGCGAAACCCTTACCCTTAGTTGCAACCCGCAAGGGGCACTCTAGGGGGACTGCCGGTGTCAAACCGGAGGAAGGTGGGGATGACGTCAAGTCCTCATGGCCTTTATGCCCAGGGCTGCACACGTGCTACAATGGCGTGGACAGAGGGACGCGACTACGCGAGTAGAAGCCGACCCCCGAAAGCACGCCCCAGTTCAGATCGCAGGCTGCAACCCGCCTGCGTGAAGCCGGAATCGCTAGTAATCGCGGGTCAGCAACACCGCGGTGAATGTGTTCCTGAGCCTTGTACACACCGCCCGTCAAGCCACGAAAGGGAGGGACGTCCGAAGTCGCCTCGCGGCGCCGAAGACGGACTTCCTGATTGGGACTAAGTCGTAACAAGGTAACCGTAGGGGAACCTGCGGTTGGATCACCTCCTTTCTAAGGATGACACACACGCTGCCCGGGGTCACCCCCCGAGAGCAGCCATGCCCCCGACCCACACCACACCACCACACACCCGTCATCGACTCACGACACCCCGCCCGCGCAAGTGGGCGGGGTGTCGGTGTTTTGATACGCTGTCCCCATGGACGACGCCGTTCTCGCACTCCTCCGCTGTCCGCTCGACCCCCGACGTCAGGCCACTCTCAGCCGCGACCAGCAGGTTCTCGTCTGCTCGGGGTGCCACGTCAGGTTCCCCATCAGGAACGGCCTGCCGATACTGGTCCCCGACGAGGGCGAGCTGCCCGCCGGCGTAAGGTCTTTCGACCGACTGCCGTGTCGTCGTCGCGGTCCGGGTTGATCTGGCGGAATCCGCGGCCGTTGCTATTACCGTCCGACCCTTCTTCGCGCTCCGAGAGGTGCCGTGAGGTTGTCGGATGTTACATCTCGTCTCGTCCCTGCCTTCCTGGCCACCGCGGTCTTGAACGGCACGGTCGCACACGCAGCCGAGTTGCCGGCGCAGTTGCCGCGCTACGAGGTGGCCGTGCGCCTCGACACGGTCGCCCACACGGCCGGGGTCCGGCAGCGCGTCACTTGGACGAACACCACCAAGCGGGCCGTCGCCGACCTGGCGTTCAACTTCTACCCGCACTACACGATCCCTCCGGGCGACGAGCGGCTGTTTGCGAACACGCTGGAGATGCTCCGCGTCCCGCCCTCGCAAGGGCTCGACCGTAAGGGCCACCCCGGCCGCTTCACCGATGCCGTGCTCGTCGCCCAGTCCGGGCGGCAGGTCGTCGCGCCGGTTGCTCTCCGCTTCGAGTACGACGTCGCGAACCGCACCACGCTTCGCGTCCCGCTCCCCCATCCGGTCGCCCCTGGGGAGACGGTAACAGTCGAGCTCGGCATCGGGTTGCAGCTCCCGAACAAGCAGGGCCGCTGGGGCCACTGGCAGGGTGTCACGTTCCTTACGAACGCGCTTCCGCTGCTGGCATACTGTGATGACACCGGCTGGCGTCCGATGCCGTTCGTGCCGTGGCACCAGCCGTGGTTCAACGAGGCCGGCGTTTTCACCGCCCGCATCACGCTCCCCGCCGACGAGACACTCGTCTGCCCCGCGGTGGCGAAGGCCGAGACCGTCGCGGACGGCTGGCGCACGGTCGAATTTCGCCCGTTCGTCGGCCGCGACTTCTCGTTCCTGGCCAGCAAGCGCTACCGCGAGTTCCGCGCGACGACGCAGCTGCCGGACGGCCGCACGCTGCCGCTGCGGTGCTTCGCGTTCGCCGAACACGAGTGGTACGCCAACGAAATCCTGAAGACCGTCGCCGAGGCGATACCGGTCTTCTCCGACTGGCTCGGCCCGTTCCCGCACGAGCAGTTCACACTGGCCGAGTCGTACTTCGGGTGGAACGGCAACGAGTGCGCCGGTCTGGTGATGGTGGACGAGCGGGTGATGGCGATGCCGCGGCTGATGCGCGGGTACGTCGAGTACCTACTCGCGCACGAGACGTGCCACCAGTGGTGGTACAACCTCGTCGGCACGAACGGGTACACCGAGCCCTTCATGGACGAGGGCGCGGCGGTCCACTTCACCCACCGCTACGTCGACTTCAAGCGCGGCAAGAACAACGCCTTCGCGGAGTGGCCCGCCGGCCTGGACTGGATGCCGAACATCCGTCGCGACAACTACCGGTACAGCTCGCAACAGACCGCAATCCGGAACGGGCACATGCAGCCGGCCGCGCAGCCGCTCGCCGAGTACGGCCACCTCAGCCGGTTGTTCACCGGGGCGTACGACCGCGGCTCGAAGGTGTTCGGCATGATCGAGGACCGGCTCGGCGAGGCCGCGTTCCTCGACTTCACCCGCGGGCTGGTGGCGAAGTACCGCTGGCGCGTGCTCCAGGCCGCCGACCTGCGCGCGGAACTGGAGGCGTACACCGGCCGCGACTGGGGCGAGTTCTTCGACCGCTGGGTCTACGGCCGCGGGCTCACCGACTGGGCCGTCGAGTCCGTGAGTACGGTTTCTTCACCGGGGCCGCGCGTCGGGTCGAGCAGCGACGTGACGGTCGTGGTGCGGCAGAGCCGCGAGTTCAGCGAGCCGACGGTGGTCGGCTTTACCCTCCCCGGCGGGCGTGTGGTACGGGTGCCTCTGCCGGCCGCGGACGCGCCGATGCTACTCCCCGACGGGGCGGCGGTGAAGCCGCTCGGCGGCAACCGGTGGGAAATCTCGACGCGCCTCCCGGCCGAGCCGACGCAGGTGGAGGTGGACCCGGACCGCGTGCTGCTCGACGCCGAGCCCGGTAACAACCGCTGGCGGCCGGAGTACACCGTCCGCGTGACGCCGCTGTACTCGATGCTCGACGAGACCGACCTGACCAGCGACTACGACCGCTGGAACATCACCGCGGGGCCGTGGGTGTGGGGCGTGTCGTACCCGGACCCGTGGTACACGCGCTCGACGATGGCCGGGCTGCGGGTGGGGGCGAACCGGCCGAACGTGGCCCGCGGCGGCGTCTACGGCGCGTACCGCACCGACTACCGCGACCTGGTCGCCGGCGCCGACCTGACGATCCCGCTGGAGATGGCCGAGATCGGCTTCAACTACGAGCGTCGCGTCGGCGGCCCGTACGGCGACACCGACGGCAGCGGCGGGCCGCAGCGGGCGTCGGCGTACTACCGGTGGGTGCTGCAACAGGGGTCGAGCCTGTACCTGCCGCCGGCGCTGTACCACGAGGCGTACACCGTGTACTCCGACAACTTCCTCCCATACGCCCGCACCACCTCGGCGGACGCCGTGCGGCCGGACGCGACGTGGAACGTCGGCTGGCACCTGCGCGGCAACCTGTACGCGCCGTACTGGAATCCCGAGTCCGGTGGCTGGGTGGACGTGATGGTCGCCGGCGGGCAGGCGCAGGTGCCTGACTGGACCGGCATGGCGCAGGGCCGGGTGGAGTTGGCCGGCGTCTACTCGCTGCCGGATGAGGTCGGCGGCCTGCGGCTGGCGGGACGGGCCGTCGGCATGATGGCGTTCCCGGACCGCGGCCAGTTCTTCGCCCTCGGCGGCGGCACACTGTACCGCGGCTATGACCTGGCCCAGCGGCAGGGGAGTGCGCTGTGGGTCGCCAACGCGGAGCTCCGACTCCCGATGATCCGACACGTGGAGTGGGACGCCCTCGACCACACCATCGGCGTCCGCGGACTGATGGCCGTGGCGTTCTACGACGTGGGCGACATCGGCGTCGGCGGTCGGAGCGTCGGCGGCGTGGCCCACGCGCTCGGCGCCGGCCTGCGCGCGGACGTGGCGTTTTTCAGTTTCCTGGAGCGCATGTCGTTCCGCTTCGACGTGGCGAAGACGGTCAACGACGCCACCCCGTTCCAGTTCTGGTTCGGCGTTCAACAAGCGTTCTGATCCCGATTTGGGCGTGTTGGCCGTGGCCGCCGCGGTCGCTAGGCTGAGGGTTTCCGAAGCCTCGCGGGGTGGCGCATGGGTACGCCGGCGAACGGGTCGGACGCCGCCGCAGTTGACGCCGCGGTCCGCGTGCTGGAGGCGCTGTCGAAGGGCTTCTCCGGCGGCGTCGCGGCGCGGTTCTGGACCGGCCGGACGTGGCAGGTCGGCCCGCCGGCGGCGTTCACGATGGTGCTCAAGCACGCCGGCGCGGCCCGCGCCATGTTCTGGCCGTTCGACCGCGTCGGCCTCGGCGAGTCCTACGTCTTCGACGACTTCGACGTCGAGGGCGACGTGATCGCGTTCGTCGGCTGGCTCCGGCACCTCGTCGGCGTGATGAACGGCCTGTCGCTGCCGGCAAAGCTCCGCACGCTTTCCCTTCTCGTGAAATTGCCGAAGCAGCGGAACCCGCGCGACGTGTCGAAGATCGGCCGGCCGCGCAGCGGCGACCAGAGTAACGACGCCGACCGGCGCGGCATCAGCATCCATTACGACCGGCCGGGCGACTTCTACCGCCTGTTCCTCGGCCCGACGATGGTCTACACGTGCGCCTACTTCCGTACGCCGACCGACACCCTCGACGACGCCCAGCGGCAGAAGCTCGACCACGTGTGCCGGAAGCTGCGGTTGCGGCCCGGGCAGCGGCTGCTCGACGTCGGCTGCGGGTGGGGCGGCCTGCTTCGACACGCGGTGCAGCACTACGGCGTCACCGGCGTCGGCGTCACGCTTGCGGGCGAGCAGGCCGAGTGGGCACTGAAGGCGAACCGCGACGCGGGCCTGGCCGACCGCATCTCGATCGAGTTCTGCCACTACCGCGACATGAAGTACGACGCCGAGTTCGACGCCGTCTCCAGCATCGGCATGACGGAGGAGGTGGGGAACCGCAACCTGCCGACGTACATGCGGGCGGTGGGCCGGGCGCTGAAGCCGGGCGGCGTGTACCTGCACCACGCGGTCAACCTGCGGCCGCATACGCCGTTCCCGCGCTGGACGGCGTTCGCGCGGAAGTACGTGTTCCCGAACGGCGACCTGCAGACGCTGCCGTTCGTGGTCGGAGAGGCTGCCCGGGCCGGGCTCGAAGCGCGGGACGTGGAGAACATCCGCGAGCACTACACGCGGACGCTGCACGCCTGGGTGCGGAACCTGGAGGCGAACCGCGACGCGGTGGTCCGCATCACCGACGAGGCGACGTACCGCATCTACCGGCTGTACATGGCCGGGGCCGGCATGGGGTTCGATGCCGGGACGTACCAGCTGAACCAGGTGCTGTTCGTGAAGCCGACCGCCGACGGCACCGCGGGCCTGCCGCCGACGCGCGACGACTGGTACGCGGGGGGAGCGGGCTGAAAGCCCGGGGGCGTCGCCCCCGGGCCTCGCGTGGCTACCCGACGTACACACCGCCGGTGAACGCCGACTCGAACGCGAAGAAGTCGCGCACCGGCGTGTTGTCCACGGCCAGGATGCGGACGCGGCTCGACCCGCCGCCGCCGGGCGCGACGACCGTCGTCTGCTTGCCGCTCACGATGCCACCGGCCGCGACGCGGACGCCGCCGCGGAACGTGCTCTCGAACGCCTGGAAGCTGCCCACCTGCTGCAGCGTGTTGGCGTCGAACGTCACCGCGACCGGCACCGAGCCGAGGCCCGAGCCCACCAGGATCGTCGGGGCGGTGGCCGTGCCACCGACTGCTACCGTCACGCCGTCGGTACTGCCGACCGGGAAGGCGAAGAAGCTCGTCCGCTGGGCCAGCGTCGCGGCGTCGAAGACCTTCACGTGCGGGCCGCCGCCGGGGCCGGCGCCCACCACGAGCAGGTTCTCCGACCCGCCGACCTGGACGCCGCCGCGGAAGTCGGCGCCGAAGGCCAGGAAGCGCGTCACCTCCGTCACGCCGCCGATGCCGAGCGTGAACAGGGCCACGACCGGCCCGCCGCCGACCCCCGCGCCGGCGACGATCTTCCCGCCGGCGACGGCGACGTTCACGCCGCCGGTGAAGCCGGGGAAGGCGAAGAACGTGGCCAGCTCCGCGCCCGTGCGGCCGTCGAACGCGGTGATCCGCGACGCGCCTACGGCCGACCCGGCGACGACGTCCTCGAACCCGTCGCCGGTGATGTCGCCGGTGGCGACGGTGACCCCGCCGCTGTAGGCCGTGTCGAACGCGAACTTGCGGAAGCGCTCGGTGCCGTCCGGGTCGTACGCCACGACCACCGGCCCGCCGCCCGGCCCGGCCCCGACGCCGACAATGTCCGTCGTCCCGGTCGTGATCGTCGTCGAGGCCGCGTTGTTCGACGGGTCGAGTTCGAAGACCGTCGCCGCGTTTCCGGCCGTGAACGTGTTCGTGACCGTGCCGCGGGCGGAGCCCGAAACGGTGAGCCTCAGCGTGATCGTCACCGTGCCACCGACGGCGATGTCGGCGGTGGTGTCGATGTCGCCGCTGCCGCCGGCCGCGGCGACGGACGAACCCGCGGTCGCCGTCGCGGTCCACGTCGCGCTCAGGCCGGCCGGAATCACGTCGGTCAGCGGCACGCCGGTCACGGCGGCCGGGCCGGCGTTGATGACGGTGACGGTGTACGTACCCGTCTCGCCGCTGCGGACCTCCGTCGGGCCGGACATGCTGACGCGCAGGTCCGCCGACGGCGCGAGCGACTCGACGCCGGAGAACGTGACCGTCTGCCGGTTGCCGAACGCCGCGGAACCCTGGAGGCCGGAGGCCGTCTTCGTCGCCGTCAGGGCCGGGGCCGTGGTGCCGGTCAGGTTTACCGTCATCGAGTCGCCACTGGCGGTGACCGGGTTGCCGGCCGCGACGGCGACGGTGTAGTTCGCGTCCGGCGTGACGGCGAACGTGTCGGCCGCGTCGCCGCCGGTGAGCGACACCGCCTCGACGCCCGACAGGGTGATGGCCGGGGCCGAGTCGCGGACGACGGTACCATTCACGGTGTACGTGTGGGCCGCGGTCGCGCCGACGTCCGTGAGCACCAGCGTGTCGGTACCGCCGGCGCCGGTGAACGTCAGCCCGTTCGGCAGGCTGCCGCCGAGTGAGTAGTTCACCGTCACGCGGTCGTCCCCGCCGCCGCCGGTGGCGGTCACCGCGCTGCCGGCCAGCGGCCCGGAGATCGTCAGGTCGAGCGCGCTCGACCCGGCCGCGCTCACGTCCACCGCGGCGCCCGTCGTTTGTAGACCGCTCGTCAGCGAGAACAGGCCGGTGCGCGGGTCTGCCGCGACTGTGCCGACGGTGACCGGTGTCGCCGTCGCGTACGCAATCGCGCCCGCGGCCGACCGCGCCGCGACGAGCCCGACCGCGTTCGGCGCGGCGTTCAAAGTCACGCCCGTCGCCGCCCGCGCGCCGAGTGCGGCGGCGGTGATCGCCCCCGCGGCGCCCTGCGTCACGGCGCCGGTCACGGAGTTCAGCCGCACCGTGCCTGTCGGCGCCGACACGGCCGTGTCGAGCGTCACCGCGTCGTCGGCGGACAGCAGCACGTCGGTCGTCTGCGCCCCGGCAATGCTGCTGCTCGCCAGCGTCAGCGAACCGTCGTCGGACACGAGCGAGACGGAGCCCGGAAAGGTGCCGCCGAACTGGCTCGCCGCCGGCAGCGACGCGTCGGTGATCGATTCGTCCTGCCGCATCACGAACGCGACCGGGGCGGCGGAGCCGGCCGCGTTCCGCAACTGCGGCGTGGCGGCGAGGAGGTTCACGGTCGCGGTCGTCAGCCCGCCCGGGCCGTTGCCCGCGCGGTACGTCTGGCTGTCGGCCCGGACCAGGGTGTTCGGGGTGGTGAACTGCACCTGCCCGGTCGCCGAGGTCCCCGCCTGCGCCGTGAACGCCGACCCCGCCGCCGACAGCGTCACGGCCCCGCCGAGCACCACGTTCCCCGCGGCCTGGATCACGACCGGGACCGCCGCCGCGCCGGTGATCGTGCCGCCGAACTGGATCGGTGCCCCCGCCGCCGCCGTGTTCGACAGCGTCACCGTCGTCACGCCCGTGCCCGGCGTCACCGTCACCGGGTCGCCGTACAACTGCGTACCGTTCGTCGTCACCGACCCGCCGAGCACGGTGGTGCCGAGCGGGTCGGTCGTCAGGCTCAGCAGCCGCGTCGTCGCCCCGGCGCCGAGGCCGAACGTGGTCGTGCCCGCCGTCGTCACGGTCAGCGCGGAGGCGCCGGCGCTCGCGCCGTTGAAGGCGGACGCGAACTTGATGTCGCCCGTGTTCGTCGATTCGAACCGCACGGCGTCGCCGTTCACGGTCACGGCGTCGTTGAACGTCTGCCCGCCGGACGTGGTGACGAGGACGAGCGGGCCGCCGGCGCCGACGGTCGTGGCCCCCGCGGCGTCGGTCGTCAGGCTCAGCAGCCGGGTGCCGCCCACGTCACCGGCGAACGAGGTCTGCCCGCCCGTGTTCACCGTGAGGGCGGTGGTGTCGGCGACGGCCCCGGACAGCGTGCTGTTGAACGCGATCGCGCCGTTGGCCGACGAGAACAGAGTCACGGCCGCCCCCGCCACGGTCACGGCGTCGCCGTAGGTCTGGTTGCCAGTCGTGGTGACGTTCCCGCCGATCTCCGTGCTGCTGCCGGCGCCGGCGTCGGTGGTCAGGAAGGCGAGCCGGGACAGGCCGCCGACCTCGGCGGCGAAGCGGGTCTGTAGCGCCGCGTTCACCACGACGCTGACCGGACTCGCGGCGGTGGCCGCCGTGTCGAGCGTGCCGAGGAACGACACGCCGCCGGCCGACGACGAGAAGATGACCGTGCTCACCGGCACGGCGGAGGTGCCTCCGACACGGACGGGGTCGTTGTAGGTCTGCGTGTCGCGGGTCGTCACGTTCGCGGCGAACAGCGTGAACCCCGCCGCGTCCGTCGTGAGCGTGGTGAGCCGAGCCGTGCCGCCGACCTGGCCGCCGAACTGCGTCGGCTTCGTCGCCGACCCCGCGTTCACCGTCAGGCTGTACGCGTCGGCCGTGGCCCCGTTCACCGTCTGCGCGAACTCGACGCCGCCGGCCGCGCCCGCGTCCAGCGTCACGCCGGTGACGGTCGGCACGAGTGGGTCGCCGACCGTCACGGGGGCACGGTACACCTGCCCGGAGTCGCCGGTCGTCGTCACGCCGGCCACCAGCGTCACGCCCGTCAGCGCGTTCTCGACGCCGAAAGACAGCGCCCGCAGGTTGACGTTCAGCGTCGCCACCCGCACCGACTCGACGCCGTTGACGGAGATGGCGCCGGCGAGGTTGATCCCCGTCCCGCTGCCGGCGTCATCGAAGGTCACGGACTGACTGCCGCCCCCGCCGCCGTCCACGACGACGAGCGCGGTCACGCCGGGGAACGCCGTCGCCGCCAGCCCGGTGCCGGCCACCGACAGGTCGGCGCCCGTGCCCGTCCCGGTGACCGTGGCGGCGTCGCCGGCGGTGCCGAGGGTGACGGTCAGGGTGCCGGCGGTGAAGTCGGTGGTGACGGTCGGGGTGACGCGGTCTTCGAGCGGTTCGACGCGGAACGGGCGGGCGAGCGGACGCGGGGGCATGGCCAAATCCTTCGGATGTCCGGCGACGGGCGCCTACCAACTGTAGCCGGTCGGGGGCGACGGGCGGGCGAAAACCGGGACGGGGTCCGGCGCCGGCGGCGGTGCGACCCGCCCGGCCGGCAGCGCCGCGCGGGTGCGTGCCGGTGGGAGCGACCGGGCCGGCCGACACCATCCCGACGGCTCGGGAGGGCGTTCGGATTGGTGGGCTGAGGTGGGGGCCGGGCCGCGGCCGGTTAGAAGCTGACGTTCAAAAAACTCATGGCCTCCACGGCCCACGGCCGCGGGCCGACGACGGGCACGCTGACGCCGGCGTTCAGGGCCGTGCGGCCGAACCGGAGCGTGAGGCCGCCGTTCACGTTCACCTGGTCGGGGAAGTACACCAGGCCGTTCGGGTCGCGCTGGTTGAACGGCGTCCGCAGGTGGACCTCGGCCCGCGGGATGACGCCGGTCAGGATGCCGGTCGGGTTCTGGTACGCGAAGTAGCCGACGCCCAGGCTCGCCCCGTACACGGTCGGGTCGCGCGAGTCGGTCGGCACGATCAGGTTCGTGATCCCCTGCACGTACCCGGCGTCAAACATCCGCACGAACCCGAGCCACGGCTGGAACAGCGTCGAGTGCGGGGCGGCCGAGCCGTCCAGGAGAATGACGTCGCCGCCTCCCCCGCCAGTCGGCGTGGTAACCACGAGGCCGGCCGACGCCAGGTTGCCGGTCTCCAGGTCGTTGTAGAAGGCGTACTTGAACAGCACGGACAGGTCGCCCACGGTCTGCGACGCGTACCCGACGGGCCCGTACTGCTGGATGTAGGGGAGTCGCATGCCGATCGAGGCGTCGCCGTCGAGGAGCGTGTACTCGAACCCGGCCATCTGCCGCTGCACGTCCGAGCCGCCGGTGTCGGGGTTCAGCGAGTAGCCGGCGTTCGAGTAGAACTGGTACCCGAAGTACAGGCGGTCGGTCGGCCGCGGCGAGTCGTTGTCGGTGATCTGGATGCCGCTGTACCGCGACGCGGCCGGCAGCAGCACCTGCGCCGTCCGCGGCACGTAGACCGTGCCCGTGGTCTGTGTCGTTGCGATCACCGGGTCGAGTACGAACACCGGGTCCTGCACCACCACCGGTGTGGTGATGACGATCGGTTGGCCGGACCCCCCGGAGCCGCCCTCCTGGGAGATGACGATCGTCCGGTTGAAGCCGATCACCCGCGGCGTGGTGCCGACCTGCCGCTGCGTCGTGCCGACGATCTGCTGCGTGAAACCGGTCGGCACCGTCACCGGGTCGTAGCCGACGACGACGGTCCGGCGGTAGAAGCCGCCGATGTTGTCGCCGTCGAAGTTCTCGTTGTACGACCGCGCCGCGAAGCCGCCGGCCTCGGTGAGGCGGCCGAACTCGGGGGGCAACAGGCGGTCGACCGGGCTCGGCGTCTTAGGGTCGGGCAGCTTGGGGTCGGGCAACTTGGGGTCGGGCTGTTTCGGCACGACCGGCGGCTGCTTCGGCTGCGCCTCCTGCTCGAACACGGAAATGAAGCTCGCCGGCAACCGGTCGAGCGGTTGCGCCTGGGCCGCGGCTGGCAGAAGCGAGAAGGCCAGCACCGCCGTCTTCATCCGCAACTGCATCGCCACCCCTCCCGGCGGGTCAATCCGGAACCGTCGCATCACCCTGCTGAATCGGCACGGACGGCCCGCTCGGTCGATCCGGCCCGGAGGGAGAATGAGCGTACTTCGCCTCGGGGGTGTTACAGGCGGTACAGCTTCACAACTACGTCGTAGGTGTGGTGATCATTGTGTCCACGAGTCCCCCCCCAGGGGGTCCGTGCACACAATGAGCTAGAAACACGAAAGAGTATCTGATCGAATCAAGGCGTCGTGCCGGAACTCGTGAGCGGGCCGCTACTTCTGAACTGTCACCGGCACGACACGGCGGATCAGCCGCGGCGGGTCGGCTTTTGCGTCCGCCGGCTCGAACAGGAACCGCGAGATCGGCTGCCGCCAGCGGTCCTCGCAGAGCGGGTTGTGGCGACTCCGTAGGACGGTCGGAGCTGGCACGTCGACGTCCGACGCGAACAGCACGAAGTAGTCCGTATTGGAATCTTCGTCGCCACTCGGGGTCACCGAAAACGGCGTACTCATCCGCGGGCCAAGGAGCGTCGCACCGGCGGTGATCGCGGTGCGCTCCAGCACCTGCACCTTCGTGTAGCCGTCGGACTGGACATGAAGCGCCAGCAACCGCAGCGGCCGTGTCGCGGTCACGCGGAGCTTGAACGGCTCGCGCGCCCTCACCTCCGCCCGCCGCGTCTGGAAGCCCTCGCCGACCACCACCTCGGCCTTGAACGCAGGGTCGTCGGCGTCGGCGCCGTACCACGACTCGGGCGGGCCGGCCGCAGGACCGCCGAAGAACCGCCCCGGCCGCGGGCCGCACGGCGGGTCGCCCGGCGTCAGCAACTCCACCAACTTCCGCACGTCGGTCGTCAGCGGCGCAGTCGGGGCGAGCGCCGCGGCGAGCCAGTCGCCGCGGATCACCGGCACCTTGCGGACACCGGTCAGGCGGGTCAGGTTCTTGCCGAGGTCGCCGGTCCACGTCGCGTCGGCGACCGGGTACTCCAGCAGGATCACGTCGAACGCCGTGAGCGCGTGGGCGTTGTTGCGCGGGCCGCCGGCCTCGACCCGGTCGAACAGCTTGCCCTTGTCCCATCCGGCGTTGCGGAGGTCGAGGCGGAAGACGGTCGCGGCGGGGTCGGCGGGCACGAGCGGCACGTCCTTGCCGCTGGCCCGCTGGAGCGCGGCACGGAGCTTTTCCTCGGCGGCGCGCAGGTCCGGCGGCGCGGCACCGTCGCGGACGAGGTGCGCGAGCGACAGGTAGCGCAACGCCGGCTTGTCGGCGTCGTCCTTCGTCCGCCAGTCGGCGAACGCCGTGTCGGCGGCGTACCGGTCGTCGAACGTGTGCGGGTAGCCGGGGGCGCCGGCCGTGACCCACGCGGTTAGCGTCTTGATTTCCTCATTCGTCGGCCGCGGCCGGCCGCCGGGCGGCATCGACCCGTCGCGGAGCAGGTCGAGCAGCAGCGACTTCGGCGGGTCGGCGGGGTTGACGAGCGGGACGGGGTAGGCGGGGGCGGTGAGTTTCGGGTGGTCGAGGACGGACACGTCGCCGCGGCGCGGCTTGTCGCCGTGGCAGGCGGCGCAGTGGCGCTTCAAGATGTCGCGGGCGCGGACGGCGAGGTCGCCGCGGTCGCGGGGCGACAGGTCGGGCGCGGCCGCGGCGGGCGCGGCGGCGACGAGAAGGACGGCGAGGGCAGTGCGCATGTCGGTGGCTCGGGGCGTCGCCGGTTGCGGCGTAGCGGGCACCACCGCTACGCCGCAACCGGCGAAAACAAGAAGCGAATTACCGGCTCACCACCGCCGCCGACGGCGGCCGGCGTGGGAACGTGATCGGCTGTTGCGCGTCGTCGCGCTGCCCGGCCGCCCGCAGCAACACCGGCAACCGGCCCGACACGTACTCCACCAACTCGTCGCCGCCTAGCGCCCCGTCGGTGTCGGCGTCGGCGCGGCGGAAGCCGGGGCCGAGCGCGTCCAGCAGCGCCGCGGTGAACACGCCGCCGCCGACGCGCGGGTGCTCGTAGGAGAGCTGCCCCTGGTCGCAACTGCACACCACGAACGGGCCGTGCCCGTCCGGCACGCAGCGGCGCACGAGGTTCGCCGCCGCCGCCTCCCCCGAGTGGCAGGCGTCCAGGAGTACCACCTGTCGGCAGTTCACCTTCGCCAGCGCGGCGAACAGCTCCTCCGCGGCCAGCCCCGTCTTCTCGGCAGCGGCCCGCGCGTAGTCCGGGCCGCACAGCATGAACCGGCCGGCCCCCGTCACCACGCCGCGCGCCCGCTCACTGCCGCCGCCGGCCTTCGCGTCGGCGCCGAGCAGGTCGCCGTGGCCGGCGAAGAACACGACCATCAGGTCGTCCGGCTTCGCCGTCGCCGCGGCCTTGTCGATGGCGGCGAGCAGCTTCGCGCGGGTGGCGTCGGCGTCGAGGCGGAGGTCGATGCGGGCCTGCTTGAAGCAGCCGCCCTCGTAGCGGCGGAAGGCGTCGGCGATGCCGCGAGCGTCCTTGTCGGCGAAGATCAAGTCGCCGAGCGCCCGCGCCCCGCCGGCCGCCTTGCGGTTCCCGGAGTAGTCGTTGATGCCGACCGACACGGCCACGAGGTCCGTCGGCGGTGCGGGCCGCGGGTTCCGCACCACGCGCGAGTCTTCGGAGCGCCCGCCGAGCGCGTTGTACGTCACCACCGCGAGCCGGTTTTCGCCCGCCCGCAGCGCCGCCAGCGGCACGGTCACCGTCTCGTCGAACACGTCTTTGCCGCCGGCCGGCCACGACTTGTAGCGGTGGTCGTTCAGCCACAACTCGACGCGCTCCGGCACCAGGTCCACGTTCGACCCGCGCCGCCGCACCACGACGCCGGCCGTGACGCCCTGCGGCCCGGCCTCCGTCTCCGTCACGCCGATCCGCACCGGGGCCGGCTCGACCTGTGTAAACGACCGCGGCACCGGGTTCTCGCCGAGGGCGAGTTTCAGCGCCCCGGCCAGGTCGCGGGCGCCGAGCAGTTTCTCGATCACGTCCGGCCGGTGGAACTGCTTCTCGAACTGTTGCAGCGGGTAGAACTCCGGCCGCACGCCGGGCGTGGGGGCGTTGACGTGCCAGCCGACGAGCCGGTCGCCGTGGGCGCTGGCGGTGTGGTAGTACGAGCCGTGCCACGACCACGCCACCCACTCGGTGAGGCGGCCGCTGTCGTGGTAGCCGGCGAACCACTTCCACACGGGGCGCTGCCGCACCGTCGTGAGCGTCTCGCGCCGCGGCTGCCCCGGCTGTTGCAGCCCCAGGAAAAGTTCCGTGCCGGACACCGGGCTCGCCAGCGCCTTCATCGCATCGTCGGCGATGCCGGCTTCCTTCCGCCCCACGCGGCGCTCGTACAGCGGCCGCCCGCCGACGGCCAGGAAGTCGAGCCGGTCGCCGACGCGCAACCCGGCCTCCCACGCGGGCGAACCCGTGTCCACGGCGGTGACTGCCGGAACGCCTTCTCGTACCGCCACGACCGCACCGAGGTTGTTCCGCGAACCCCAGTCGGTGAGGCTCCACGCGGCGACGGTGTGGTCCGCCCCGCCGGTGACGAACCACGACCCGTCCGCGGCCGCGACCACCGACAGTACCTCGCCGGCGTGGCCGGTGTACAGTCGCGCGCGGACGGCTCCTTCGGGCCGCAGTTCGAACAGCGACGCGCCGTAGTAGTGGCCGACGATCACGCGAGTCGGCTTGCCGTCGCGCGCCGGTAGGAACGTGTAACACCTCGAGGCCTGGTCGCGGTTCCAGTCGAGCGTCAGGGGGTGCTTCACGTCCGGCATTCCGGGCCGAGACAGGACTGCGTGCCACAGGAAGCTGTCGACCGTGTCGGGCTCGACACGCCAGCCGTCGGCGCCGGTCAGGACACCGACCCAGTTCGTGTCGGCCCGGGTGGGGGCCAGGCGGTCGAGGTCGAACTTGGTCCAGTCGCCGGAGCCGCGGGCGTTGGGGTCGGTCGGTCGCGGCGTGCGGGCGGTTTGCACGCCGAGCACCTTGCCGTCAGCCGAAAGGTTCACGGCCCAGTTCCGCCGCCCGGCCCCGCGGACTGTGACCGCCGGTCCGCCGATCGGGGTGAACGTCACCTCGTCGGCGTCGCCGCCGGCGATGGCGAGTCGGCCGTCGGGGTGGAAGGCGAGCGCCTCGGCCGGGCCGGTGTACGGCAGGATGGCCGGCTTCGCGTCGCCGTTCGGCGGCGGGTCGTAGAGGTGGATGTCGTCGCGCCCCTCGAGGTAGAACCGCGGCTTCCCCTCCGCCGCGGGTAGCACCTCGGCTACGCCGACGGCCAGCCTGCTGGTTTTCGCGTCCCACGCGAGGCTGCGTGGCAGGCGGGCGGCCGGCAACTGACGACGATGCTTCTGGGCGCCGTCGGCCGAGACGATCAGGACCTCGGGCATCCCCTCGGTCGCGGCGGCTAGCCACTTCCCGTCGGCGCTCCACGCCGCCCGGTAGACCGGCTGCCGCTGCCCGTCGTTGACGACGAACAGTTGCCTCGTCGTCGCTTTGCCGTCGGCCGTTTCGGAGAGCGGCCCCGCGAGGTCGGCGGCCCGCACCTCGCCGCTCTGGGCGACGGATTCGAGCGTGGCCGCGTCGGTGAAGCGGACCGCGCGTGGGATGTTCAGCTCGGTGAGGGTATCGTTAAGGAGTTTGCGTGGGTCGTGCCGGCCGGCCCACAGCGGCCGCGGCGACGGCGGGGCGTCCGGCTCGTGCTCCTTCAGCAGCGTCGGCTCCCACACCCACAGGCTGCCGTCGGCGGTGCCGAAGCCGACGCGCTTCCCGTCCGGCGCGAAGGCCACGGCCGTGACCGCGTTAAAGTTGTCGACGCCCGGCCGCGACTTCGGCCACGTCAGCCCGACCAGGTCGCCGGTCTCGCGGTCGATGACGGCGACGGTACTCGGCCGCATCCCCAGGCCGCCGACGGCGACCAGGTTGCCGTCCGGCGACACGGCGATTGCCTTGATGCCGCCGCGCTGCTCGCGCCACGCCCGCCACCGCAGCACGCGGCCTTGGGCCGGGTCGGTGTCGAGCCCCTTCGCCGTCACCGGCCAGACGCGGACGACCTTGTCGTCGCCGGCGGCGAACAGGAACTTCCCCGCCTTGTCGAAGACGAGGGCGTCGCAGGTGCCGACGCGGCCGCCGGCCTCGACGACGACCTCGGGCTCGTCGCGGCTGCGGCGGTCGGCCTGCTGGGCGGCCGCCGGTACTGCGAGGACCAGAGTGACGATCGCGGCGGCGCGAAACATGGGGGCGCCCTCGTGGTGTGGGGTCAGGGTAGGCGGCGGGTGTTAGAATGGCCCCACCCCCGCGGACGCACCGATGAACCAGCCCGACCAGACGCAGGTCAACACCGGCGACCGCCCCCCGGTCGACGCCTCCGGCACGAACGCCGAAGCGACCCGCACCGCCGGCCAGGTCGGCCCGCCGCCGCCGGTGCCTGCGACCGAAGCCGACCGCACCGACGCCGTGGTGTCGGTCGCCCAGCAGTACGAGTTGGTGCGCCAGCTCGGCCGCGGCACGTTCGGCGAGGTGTGGCTGGCCCGCAAGAACCCGAGCGGCATCGAGAAGGCTGTGAAGGTGCTGCACCAGCCGGCCGACCAGGACACGGCCAAGCGCGAGCTGAAGTCGCTGGAACTCATCAAGAACCTCCGCCACCCGTACCTGCTGGCCACCGAGGACTTCTGGGTCGGCGGGAACAAGCTGTACATCGTCACCGAACTGGCCGACGGCACGCTCCGCGGCCGGATGAAGGAGTGCATCGCCGAAGGGAGGCCGGGCATCCCGCTGGACGAGTTGTTGGTCTACCTCCACGAGTCGGCCGAGGGGCTCGACTACCTTCACCAGAAGCAGATTACCCACCGCGACGTGAAGCCGGACAACATCCTCGTGGTGAACCGGCACGCCAAGGTCGCCGACTTCGGACTGGTGCGGCACCAGGCGGCGGCGGTCGAGGCGGTCAGCTTCGCGGGCACGCCGGCGTTCATGGCCCCGGAAATCTGGCTCGGCGAGGGCGGCCCGGCCAGCGACCAGTACGCCCTCGCGGTCAGCTACGTCGAGCTGCGGCAGGGGAAGACGCCGTTCGCGTTCGCCACCGACGGCGTGATGGCGGCCCACGTCGAGGGGAAGTTCGGCTTCGACGACCTGATCCCGGAGGCCGAGCGGGCGGTGCTGCGGAAGGCGATGGCCCGCAAGCCCGAGGACCGCTACCCGACGTGCGCCGCGTTCGCCGCCGCGCTCGCCGATTCGGAAGGGCGCGCGGTCGTGCGGTCCGACACGCCCGCGGGCAAGCCGCAGCCGAAGTGGCTGATTCCCGCCGCGGCAGCGGCCGTCGTGCTGCTGGGAGTGGGTGTCTACTTCGGATTCTTCGCGGAGAAGGGCGGCTCACGCGCCGGCGAGACGGCCACGCCCGCCGGGGCCGTCGCGGAGCCCGGGACGGAGCTGGTGACGTTCCTGGACGGGCGGCAAGCGCCGCAGTGGGTGACGCTGACTCGCGGCCCGGAGACGATGCGCTTCCGGCTGATCACGCCGACGGGCGGGCCGGGCACGCCGATGCCGTTCTACCTCGCGGCGGCGAAGGTGTGGAACCAACTCCACCAGGAGGCGTGCAAGGCCGGTGGCGTGCCCGACCCGGACCGCGAGCAGCCCGGCGGCCCGGCGGCGCCGGTCGTCAACGTGACCGCGACCCAGGCCGCCGCCGTCGCCGCGGCGATGGGCGGCCGGCTGCCGACGCCGGACGAGTGGGACCACGCCGCCGGCTTCCACGACCGCGGCGGGCTGGCCGGCCCCCTGCGGGTCGGCGGCGCGGCGCGCGTCGGGCTGAAGGAGCCCGCCCCCGCCACCGGTCCCGACGCCGACCGGTCCGCGAACGCGCTTGGCCTCCTCGACATGGGCGGCAACGGCCGCGAGTGGACCGCCGCCGTCCTGCCCGGCCGCGGACAGCCGCCGCTGCCCGTCGACGGCGCCGCGTTCGATCCGGAGGCGCGGGTGGTACTGCGCGGCCGGGCGTACTTCCTCCGCACGCCGCTGACGTTCGCCGACATGGAACTGGAGCGCGACGAGCCGCAGACGCAGTTCGCCCGCGAGAAGAGTGCGTACACCGGCTACCGCGTCGTGCTGCCGGTGCCGTGACAGTCGCTGCGCACCTTGCGAGTGTGCGTCCGCCCGGGGATACTCCCCCTCACCCCGGGGGGCCGCCGATGACCACCATCCTGCAACCACACTTCGCCCTCAGCACGCATCTCGCGCCCGGCAAGACGCCCACCGCCGCCGACGTGCTCCTCACGTTCCGCGTCGAGCGCACGGGCGCTCTCGCCGGTCCCGGCCCGCGGCTGCCGCTGAACCTCGGCCTCGTCCTCGACCGGTCCGGCTCCATGGCCGGCAAGCCGCTCGACCAGGCCGTCGCCGCCGCCGGGATACTCCTCGACCAACTCGACGGGCGCGACACCCTCTCCGTCGTCGCGTTCGACCACACCGTCGACACGGTCGTGCCCCAGGAGCCGGTGGCCGACCGGGCTGCCGTGATGAAGCGGCTGAGGAAGGTCCGCCCCGGCGGCTCCACGAACCTGTTCGACGGGTGGGACGCCGGCTGCGGCCAGGTCGCCTGTTGCCGCGCCGACCATGCCGTCAACCGCGTACTGCTCCTCACCGACGGCGCCGCGAACCACGGCGTCACCGACCCGGCGAAGGTTGCCGGACACGCGGCATGGTGGGCCGCCCGCGGCGTCTCCACCACCACGCTCGGCTTCGGCCGCGACTTCGAGGAAGACCTGCTGCTGAAGATGGCCGAGGCGTCGGGCGGCAACTTCTACTACATCGAGACGCCGGAGGACGCCTGCCAGGTGTTCCAGATCGAGGGCGAGACGCTCACGTCCGTCGCCGTTCGGAACCTCGTACTCACGCTGACGCCCGCCGCCGGCAGCGGCGTCGTCGTGAAAGACGTGTTGAACCGCTACGCCACCCGGGAGACGCCCGGCGGCCTGGTGGTGAGCGCCGGCGACGTGTACGCCGCCGAGGACAAGATTCTCGGCGTGGCAATCGAGGTTCCGCCGCAGAGCCGTGGCCGGACGGCGGTTCCGCTCGTCGAGGTGAGCTACACCTGCGACCTGATTTCGCACGGCGGCCGAACGGTCCGCGCGGCGGGATCGTTCACGGTCGCCGTGCCGGTGAGCACGGCCCCCGCGGTCCGCGACGTGGACGCGGTGCGACAGGCGGCCCGGCTCCGCGTCGCGGCGGCGAAAGAGGACGCGGTTCGCCACTACGACGCACTCCACACGAAGGACGCGGAGGCGGTGACGCGCGCCGCCGCGGACGGGCTCCGGCAGCAGCAGCTAGACGAGGAGTTCGACCTGGCCGAGGAGGCGGCGCAGCTCGACTACTACGCCGACCGCTTCGCCGCCGGCGGGCTCAGCGGCCCGGACCGCAAGACGCTCCGCGACCAGGCCTACCAGGGCCGCACCCGCGGCCGCGACGACCTCGCCGCCCGCGGCAGCGGCGGCGGCTCGGCGCACTCGCTTCCCACCACGGCCGAGGTCGGCAACGGCGTCGAGGTGCGCTGCGTGCGCGACGGCGGCAAGCTCCGCGTCGAGCCGGTCAGTGCGGGGTTCGAGCGCGAGTTCCGCGTCCTGTTCCCGCGCGCGGTTCGCGAGCCGGGCGTCCACTACGTCGTGGACGGGCTCGAGCTCTCTGCGAACGGCACGTTCTACAAGCCGTCCGGCGCGATCAAGCGACTGACAAAGCCGACCGCGGTCCACAGCGCGGACCCGTCCGACCCGCTGAAGTTGACGGAACTGTTCGCCGGCGGCGGGGAGCCGTGGCTGCCGGTGCTCAAGCCGGTGATCGAGGTGCAGCCGCGGGCCGGCGAGTTCATCGGACCGAACCGCGACGCGGCGGTCGTGCCGATGCGCGAACTCACGTTCCAGGCGCTGAAGCCGAACCCGCCGGAGAAGTGGAAGGTGGTGGTGTTCGGGCAGAACCCGTACCCGCGGGCCGAGTCGGCCACCGGCATTGCCATGTTCGACAACACGTTCGCCGACTGGGCCGACAGCAAGTTCGGCAAGGTCACGTCGATCCGCTGCGTCATCAAGGCCGCGGTGATGTCGAAGCACGGGCTACCGAAGTCCACCGGCATCGCCGACATCCGCAAGCTGCTGGCGAAGGAGAAGGCCGTTCAGCCGCCCGAATGGTTTCAGGCGATGCTGACGCAGGGCGTGCTGCTGCTCAATGCGGCGCTCACCGCCAGCACCGAGAAGGGCGCCCCGGCCGACCCGCACGCGGCCTTCTGGCGGCCGGTCGTCGAGAAGCTCGTCGAGGAGATTCTGAAGGCGAAGCAGGCCAGCGCCGAGCCCGCGGACAGGGGCGTCGTGTTCGGCTGGTGGGGCGCCCACGCCCGCAACCTTCGCTCGCTGGTCGAACGGCTTCAGCAGAAGTACCCGGGCGTGAGGGTGCGGCACGTCGATCACTGCAACCCGGCCGCGCAGGGCGACGTCTTCTGCGACGGCGACCACTTCGGGAAGATCAACGCGGCCCTGCGCGGCGTCGGCGCCGGCGAGATCGACTGGCTGCCGAGTGTGGGCTGGAACGCGGGCGCGAGCGACGCCGAGCGGATGGGTGCGTTCATCACGCAGACGCAGGAACTGCACAAGCTCTACCTGGAGCGGTTGCAAGAGGTCGCGGCCGAACTGGCGGCGCCGCTGCCGGCCATTGTCGGCGTGCTGGCGTCGCCACTGTTGGCGTTCCCCGACGCGGTCGGGCCGCTGGTCCCCGCGGTGCCGGGGCTCGACTTCTACCTGAAGCGCGCCCACCAGTACGGCCAACTCCAGGCCGCGCGGCCGGGCACCGACCTGAGCGCGGACGAGATCGCCGCCGTGTACCTGTACACCACCGAGTCGTCGTTCCACCGCCGGCTCAACGCCGTGCTGCGCGACCCGGACCGCGACCACGCCAGGCCGTACTTCGGCTACCTGCGGCTGCTGCTGACGGCGCTGCCGAGGCTGGCCGGGTACACCGGCAGCCTGTGGCGCGGCGTCGCGGCCGACCTGCGGCGGCAGTACCCGAAGGGCGGCACGGTGACGTGGTGGGGCGTGTCGTCGTGTACGGCCAAGCGGTCGGTGGCGACGAGCTTCATGGGCGGCACCGGCAGGCGCACGCTGTTCGAGATCACACCGGCGCAGGCGGTCGGCATCCGCCGCTACTCGGCGTTCACCGGCGAGGACGAGTACGTGCTGTTGCCCGGGGCGCGGCTGGCCGTGACGGACGTGACGTCGGAGCCCGGAGGGCTCGCGACGATCCGGCTGCGCGAGGAAGCGGGCGGGCGCGAGGTGTCGTGACAGGCTCACGGCACGAGGCGGCGGTGCCGGGCGGCTCGGTCGCGGTCGCCGCCGCGCTCCAGCAGGTCGACCAGTTCCGACCGCAGGCGCGGGTTCATGCTCCCGATCGACGCGGCGGTTTCGAACAGCCGGAGTGCCTCGTCACGGCGGCCGCGGGCCAGCTCGCAGCGGGCCAGGTAGCTCCAGTCGGCGGACGTGCGCCGGATGCGCGTCAGCTCCCGGAAGTGGTCGGCGGCGGCGGCGTAGTCCCCGCGGCGGTAGGCGTCGTCGCCCAGGAGGAACAACGCGTCGGTGCGAGGCTCGGGGTCGAGTGCGGCGTCCTTCAGCGCCGCCTCGGCGTAGGCCCGGGCGTCGGGGAGGCCGAGTCGGAACCCCGTGACCGCCAGCGACGCCGCGACCTCCGAGTCGCGGGCGCCGGCGTCCCAGGCCTCGGCGAGCAGGTCACGGCCGCGGCGGGTCAGGTCGCGGGCCGCCGGGCCGATTTCGGTGTGAGCCCCGCCCTTCGTGTACGCGATGCCGAGGGCGCGCTTGCGGGCCGACTCGCCGAACCGAGACAGGTCGTGGAACGGCTCCAGCACCTCGCGGGCGCTCCCGCGCGGCGGCGGCGGGGGTGCGGCGTCCGTGTGGATCCCGACGCGGTGGTGACTGAACGCGACGTGCGGGATGTCCGTCCTCCCGGTCGGCATGTGGCAGTGGACGCAGCCGTTCTCGGGGTCGGCGGCGCGGCGGGCCGCGGGTGGGGACTTGCAGGCGGCTTCCGTGTGGCACGTCAGGCACACGCCGCGGAAGTGCGCCGCGCGCCCGGCCGCGTCCGGGAAGCCGTGCGGGTTGTGGCACGTCGCGCACGTCAGCGTGCCCGAGCGCTGGTAGCACTTGCTCTGGTGCATCTGCTCGACGTGGCCGGTGACCGTCATCCCGCGGTCGGGGTCGACGAGGCTGAAGACGACGTGGAAGTCTTCGAGCGGCAGCCCGGGCCGGTAGTCGGCGATGGTGCGGCCGGGGGGCGAGACGAACGTGTCGCCGGCCAGGTGGCACTGCTGGCAGACGGCCTCGGCGAGCGCCCGCGGCAGCCGGCGGGGGTTCACCACGGTGAGGTCGCCGGGGCCGTCGCGGGCCGGGTGCTCGCCGGGCGTGTCCTGCCAGTGGCTGACGTGAAGCTCCCCCGGCCCGTGACACCGCTCGCACCCGATCGCCGCCTCGACGACCCGGTACTTGTGGGTACTTCTGTCAAGCCGCTCGACGCGGCCCATGTGGCAGTAGACGCACAGCGGGCCGATCGGCCGCTCGAACCCGCGGTGGACGGGCTTGTCGTACCCCGGCGACATGCCCCACCCCTGGCGGGACGCGTACCACGTCACCGGCGACTCGGCGAGGAACCCGTCGGCGTCGCAGGCGAACGTCTGGGCGTGGCGGCCGGAGCCGAGGGCGAAAGCCACCGGCAGGTCGGTGAGGACCGCGTCGGCGCGGGCCGGGTCGAGGAGGAACTCGCGGTGCCGGGGCGTGCCGTCGACTCGCCGTACCTCGAACCGGCGGCCGGAAGCCGCGTGCTCGAAGGTGCCGTCGGGCGCCCCGGGCGCGGCGGCCGGTGCCGCCGACCGGCTCATGCCGGTCTTTAGGTACGAGGCATGGTCCTTGTCGTGGCAGCCGACGCAGACGGCGGAGCCGACGTAGGCGACGCCGGGCCGAGTGTTGAGGTATGGGCTCGCGGCGGTCTCCGGCGCGGCGGGCTCGACCACCGGCCGTGGCCGAAGCCAAAGCCACCACAAGCCCGCGGCGACGACCGCGATCGCGGCGACGACTCCAGCAACCCGTACGAGCGAGGGGGGCATGGGAGTTAGGATAGCCGCCGCGGGGGTAACAAAAAACCCCCGCGGGCGCGGGGGTGAGGAGTCGCTTCGCACGGATTCGACTCGGGGGTCAGGGTTTTGCGAACCGACCCCGAATTATCCCAATTCGTTCAAGCATCGGTGATTCCGTCGGCACGCGTGGACGCACCGGTTAGCGGCTGGCCAAGTGCTTGGCGGCCCACCGGGGCGGCATGTCGAGGGACTTCCCGGCGTGCCGGAGGAACAGCCAGAGTAGCGTTCCGGTCACGAGCGTGGCCGAGAGGAGGCCGCCCAGCCAGACCCAGCGGTCGCCGCCGGTCTGGGCGATGGGGATCGCCACGGTTGCCATTGCCAGGCCGAGGGACGCGACGGCGAGCACGACGATCAGGAGGACCTTCCAGGCGGACATGGGGGGAGACCGTAGGGCCGAAGTGGGCGGCGGGAATTCGCCGCGTGCAACTACACCCTAACAGTTTCCAAAATTTTAAACCATGCCAATCTTCGCCGGCCACGACATTTGGGGAAGGCAGCGGCTACTTCCGTCGGCCGGCCGTGCCCTTCTTGGTGTTGGCGATCGGCCCCCGGGAGGCCTGCGGCCCTTTGGCCCCGACGGCCGCGCCCTTCGGTGTCACCGTCAGGTTCCGGGACATGACCTTTCCCGCCAGGCTTGTGGTCGGCGGCGGCGGCAGCGCCGGGCTCGCGGCCGTCCGCTTCTCCGCAGCCGGTCGCACGAACCGGGGCAGCTTCGGGTGCTCCGCCGCAGCAGCAGGAGTAGGAGCCGGTGTCTCGGCCTCGGGCGCGGGGTCGACCGGCGGCACCGGCTCGGGACCGGCGACGGCGGCCGGTGCCTTCCGACTTCCGCCCCGGGGGCCCGCCTCGCGGTCCAACTTCTCACGCCGCGACAGATTCATTGAACGCCTCGGTGCTGGGCGAAGGGTACATACCACGAGTAGATAGCAGGATGCGGGGTGCGACGCCAGCCGTGAAGTACCGGCGAGGAGGTTGTCGTCGCGGCCGTCGCCTCGCGTCATAGCTTCAGCAGCAGGACGCACAGGGGAATCGCGAGTGCCCCTCCGAGCGCCAACCCGATCGAGCAGCCGACGAGGAACGAAGATTCGGCGGGTTCGGCCGGGCGTACGGGCGTGAAGACCGATGACGACATGCCACCCACCCGACGGAGGGACCGGACGCACGGGCGGTGCATCCTAGCACAGACCCGGCGCCCCAGGTGTCCGACGGCCGGTTCACCGATTCCTGACCCCGCGCCTCCCGGTTAGCCGATACTATTCGGTAAGCCCGGGCTTCCCCCGGCGAGGAGACGCGATGAATACGTTCCGGCAGTCGCAGCGGTCCAACGCGTGGGTGGTGTACCAGGCGGCCGTCAAGGGGCATCCGACGGGGCCGAACGCCGTCTGCGACCAGGCCGCGTGGGAGGCCCTGGAGGCGTCGGCCCCGGGCCACAACCGGCTGATCCGCGCCGGCATCCCGAGCGAGGGCGAGGCCGAGCGGCTGGCCCGGGGCAACTCCGGCGACTCCGTCCCGCGCGGGACGCGCGCAACCGCGGCGTGACGGCGCCGGACGTGCATGGTGTGGAGCAGGGCCGCGCCGCGGACGAGCGGTCGCGGCCCCACACACCGGCGAGGGCGGCATGGAACGGGTGAGCGACGGGTGGATCACAACCGGCTCGGTCGGCGGGCATCAGACCGCGGTTACCACCTTCCTCCGCGCCCGCGGGATGCGGGTGACGGGCGAGCAGAGCGGGGAGGTTCATGCCCGCCACGAAGCCTGTTGGTTCGGCCCGGTGCTCGGGCGACTGGCGCCTCTACGGTGGCTCCCTTACCAGGCGGTCATCAAGCTCCAGCACCGCGAGAGGGGAGTCGGGGTCCGGGCCGAGTTCGAGGCCGCCGCCCCGCCCGACGGCCGGCGCGCGGCCGACTACCGGACTCTCTTCGCCCGCTGGATGGCCGAGCTCCGTCAGGTTCTCCCGGACACCGGCCCGGGCGTCTCGGCCGTGCCCCCCGCCTGACCGTCGAGTCGTCCCGCGCCCGCGCCCCGGCGGGCCGGATATTTTAACTTTTGCTCTAGTTTTCGCGCCAGTCCACGGGTAAGATTCTGGGGAGTGCTCTTCATTCCTGGTGCCAACCGCCTCCACCAGCAGTCCCTACTCCTGGACGTGGCCGACATCAAGTGTGCGGAGCGGGTGTTCTAACCCCCGCGAGAGCCGCCACTCCCGCCCACCGGACCCGTTCCGGGCGGCCGTGCCATTCCACACGAGTTCCACCATGGCCGGGCGAACCCTGAGCCGCCGCGCCCTGCGCGACGAGCACGACCACGTCGAGGCCGACGCGAGCGACGACACGGTAGACGACGACGACACCTCGGCACCCGCCAAGAAGCCGCGCGCTCGTAAGACCGCGGCGAAGGCGGCCAAGGTGCCCAAGGTGCCGGCCAAGCCGCGGGTGCGGAAACGAACGGCCAAGGTTCCGCCGCGGATGGTCGCCCGGTGGGCGGTGTGCGACGGCGGGTTGAAGCGGGTCGCGGTGTTCGAGTACCGCGACCGGGTCGGGGCCGACGCCCGGCTCGCCGAGTACCGGGAGCGGAAGACCGGGACGTACTGTCTACAACTCGTCAAGGACCCCTACGAGCCGCCGGCGGCGGCCGTCTGACCACCCAACCCGCCCGATTCCGCCCTCCCTTTCGGGAAAGACAGTCCGATGCGAATGAGTCAGGTCGGCGACCGGGTTTTGGTCCACTTCGTGAAGCGGTACGCGGACGGGGCGGTCCGATCCTCGCCGGACGCGGCGCCGCTCGGCGTGACCGTCGGCACCCGCCACCCGCGGCTCCCCGGGCTCTGGGGCGAACTGGTCGGGCTGAAGGCCGGCGACACGGCGCGGTTCACCGTCCCGGCCGACCGGGCGTTCGGCGCCACCGACCCCACCCGCGTCGTGTGCGTCTCGCGGACCCGGTTCGCGGCCGAAGCGACCCTCACCCCGGGCCGGCCGGCGCGAATGCGGCTGAGCGGCGGCCGGTCGCGGCGGGTGCGAGTGATCGAGGTCCGCGCCAAGGATGTGCTTGTGGATGCCAACCACCCGCGCTGCGGCCAGGCGCTCGACCTGGAGGTGCGACTCGTCGCCTTCGAAGCCTCGACCGCGCCCGCGAACTGAGACGCGATCGGTCCGCCCGCACCCGCCGCCCGGAGGGCAGCCGATGACCGACATTCCCACCGCGAAACCGGTCGCCGACACGGACCGGCTGCTGGCGTATGTCGCCGACCTGGAGTTGGAGGTGGACCGCCTCCGCCGCCAGAGCCGGTTCCTCGAACGGCAGGCGACGAAGTCGCTCGCCCACATCCTCTCGCTCTGTACTGGCCGGGACCTGGGCGTTCCGCATCCGACGCTCGGGGAGGTCGAGGCCACCGCCCGGGGGCTCGTCGAGGTGGTACAAGACCTTCACGACCCGCCCGGCTACCACCCGGCCCACGACCAGGTGGTGGCGATAGCCGTCCGCCCGGTCGCCGAGCAGGTGTTCCGGTGGCAGCAGCGGCTGACGGGCGCCCGCCGGGTGGAGCTGCGGCTGGAGTTGGAGCAGGACCACGTCGAGTGGTTCCCTGCCCGGTTCCGGCACATCCTCGGGAACCTGGTCGCCGACGCCCTCCGCCACCGCGACCCGGCAGCGGACCTGGGGTGGGTCGCGGTCGGGCTCCGGGCGACCCCGAAGGGGTACGAGTTGCGGGTGTCCGACAACGGGGTCGGGCCGCCGAGTGGGGTTGATCGGCGGGTACTCGACCTGTTCCACCGGCCCGCGAGTCGGCTGGGCGGCTTGGCCGCCGGCCTCGCCGTGGTCCGCCTGCTGGTCGAACAGAGCGGCGGGACGATGACCCCAACCCCTCGTGCCGGCCGCGGCACCGACTACCTCGTCACCCTGCCGCGCTACGACCTCCTCGACTACCTTGACTGACCCCGCCCACACGCCCCAGATTCGGAGTACGTATGTCGAAGCAACTCGCCGCCCTGGCGGAGATCGAGTCCTCTGGCGCGACGAACGCCGTCGGCCGGGCGGTACTGTCCGCCCTCGGCCGCCCGGCCGAGTTCCTCCGGGTAACTGCGACCCGGGTGACCGAAACCAGCCACCGGGTGAACGTGCTCGTTGGGGGCGACCCGACCAAGGCCCGGATCGCCCACAGCTTCTTCGTCACCACCGACGCCGACGGGAAACTGACCGGGTCGGCCCCGCCGATCGTCCGCAGCTACTGACCGCTACCGCCGCTGCGGCCGCTCGCCGTCGGGCTTGAACGCCAGGACGTACGCCGACCAGTTCGGGCCGACGTACCGCGGCTCGATCAGGATGAACCCCGCCCGTGCGACCGCCCGGTCGGACGGGAACGAGCGGAACTGGTCGAGGTGCCCAGGGTCGCGGCCGATTGCGTCCCGGGCCGACACTCCGGACCCTTCCAGGTGGCCGGGCGGGTCGAGTGTCACCTCGCGGACGGCGAAGCCGGGAAAGCCGGGCTCCGCCGTAGGGTCGAGGTCGAGCAGAATGGTGATGGGAGTCGAGAACCGGCGGTCCACAACCAGGTAGCGTGTCCCGTCCTCGTCGGCGAGGCGGGCGGGTCGTTCGTTGCGCTTCACGTGGTGCCTCCGTCGGTGTGTATGGTGCGGGGCGGGGTGGGTTAGTACCGCCGCCCGCCGCCGCCGCCGCCGCCACCATACCCGCCACGCCCGCCACCACCTCCGCGGTCTTCCTTCGGCCGGGCCTCGTTCACCGTCAGCGGCCGGCCGTCCACCACCACCGTGTTCATCGCGGCGATCGCCGCCTGGGCTTCCTGGTCGGTCGTCATCTCGACGAAGCCGAACCCCTTCGACCGACCGGTGTCGCGGTCCATCACCACCTGGGCGAGCTGGACCGACCCGTGAGCGGAGAACAGCTCCCGCAGCTGGTCGTCCGTCACGCCCCAGCCCAGGTTGCCGACGTACAGGCGCTTTGCCATGACTGCTCCGGCGGCCGGTCCCGGCCGCTTTCGAGCGTGAGGAGCCCCCCGGGACCGGGGGGTACGTGCGAACCGGCCGGGAGCTCCGGCTGCGGCGGCGACGCCGGTCGAGCGTTCCTGGGGGCGGCGCCGGAAGAGACCGGGACGGCACCAAGAGGTGGCGGGACGGGAGAAGCAGTCGAGTTCGAGCGTCGGCCCGCGGGTCTGTCCCGCGGGTGCGGGTTGATGCTAACCGGGGCCGAGCGCCGGGGCGAGAGGATTCCGCGGAATAGTTCGGCCCTGCGCGTCAGAGCGGCGGCCACCCGCCGGCGAGCCCCTCGCGCTCGATGTCCTTGACCTCGGCCTCGGACACGCCGAACTGTCCGGCGACGGCGGCGCGCGACGCGGCCACGGTCATTCCGCCGTCCTGAGCCTCCACCACGGCCCGGAAGATGTCCTTGCGGGGGTCCGCGGCGGGAGCGTCGGTCGTCTCGTCGGCGGTCATGTGTTCGACTCCGGGCGGGTGCGGGCGAGCCGGCCGTCCGGCGGCTTTACTGTATCGGTCGAAGACGTGCGAGGCATGAAATCCGGATTCGGCTAGGTTCCGCGGTCCGGACCCGGTATAGTTTTAATGTGGAGGGCCGACCGGCCCGTCCGACGACGAACCCGCAGCCTCTCAGCTGGCCCGTCTTGGTCGCGTAGCTCCGAGATCACCTCCCGAAGCCGCCCCCCGAGATCGTCCGACCGATGTGGCCGCCCGGCGCGGGCCGACGCCCCCGCCGCGTTCGCGCGTCCGCCCCGCCGACCGTCGGCGGGGCGCCGTATCTCGTAGCGCGGCCGGACCTCCGGCCGCAGAAGGTGTTTCGTGAGCAAGAAGCTGTACGTGGGGAACCTGGCCTTCGGCACTACCTCGGACGACCTGCTGGAGCTGTTCGGCCGGTACGGCCAGGTGTCGAGCGCCCAGATCGTGACCGACCGGGAGACCGGGCGGAGCCGCGGGTTCGCGTTCGTCGAGATGACGAACGGCGGGGACGAGGCGATTCAGGCGACCAACATGGCCGAGTTCCAGGGCCGCAACCTGACGGTGAACGAGGCCAAGCCCCGTGAGGACCGGCCGCGGTCCGGCGGGTCGGGCGGCGGCGGCGGGTACGGCGGCAGCCGCGGCGGGTCGGGCGGCGGCGGCGGGTACGGCGGCAGCAGCGGCGGCCGGCGGTACTAACCCGGCACCGGAAAAACGTTGTAAGCTAGAAAGCCCGGGGACCGCAATCCCCGGGCTTTCTGCCACTTGCCCCGCACCACCTTCACCACACGGACCGCTGCATGTCCTGCTCCCCTGGCCAGTCGGACCTCGACGCGCCCGCTGCGGAAATCTCGAAGCCACTCTCGAAGGCCGCCCGACTGGCGACCCTGGCCACGGTCGTCGTCCCGCTCGTCGGGTTCGCCGCCGCCGTCGTCTCGACCTGGGGGTGGGGGTTCGGTTGGGTCGAACTCGGGCTGCTGGTCGGGATGTACGTGCTCACCGGGCTGGGCATCACCGTCGGGTTCCACCGCCTGCTGACGCACCGGAGCTTCGAGACCACCCCGGCCGTCCGGTTCGTCCTGGCGGCCCTCGGGTCGATGGCGGCGCAGGGGCCGGCGCTGCGGTGGGCGGCGTTCCACCGCCGGCACCACCAGCACAGCGACACGCGCGACGACCCCCACACCCCGCACGGCCACGGCGGCGGGATATGGGGCGTGGTGCGCGGGTTCTGGCACGCCCACCTCGGGTGGGCCTTCCGGTCGGACGCGGCCGGGCTGGACCGGTACGTCGCGGACCTGCGGCGGCTCGCCTCGGTGCGGGTGGTGAGCGCCCTGTTCCCCCTGTGGGTCGCGCTCGGAATGCTCATCCCGGCGGCGCTGGGCGGCGTGCTGACCGGGACGTGGACGGGGGCCCTGCTGGGCTTCCTGTGGGGCGGGCTGGCCCGGGCGTTCCTGGTCCACCACGTCACCTGGAGCGTGAATTCGGTGTGCCACCTGTGGGGGACGCAGCCGTACCCGGACAAGGACCACAGCCGCAACAACCTGTTGTTCGGGGTGCTGGCGCTGGGCGAGGGGTGGCACAACAACCACCACGCCTTCCCGACCTCGGCCCGTCACGGCTTCCGGTGGTGGCAGGTGGACGCGAGCTACTACGCCATCCGGCTGCTGGAGACGGTGGGGCTGGCGTGGAAGGTGCGGGTGCCCGCCGTGTGCACGGCAGCGGATTGACGGCGCAGGCCCGTCCGTGACTGGCGGGCAGTGACGGTTGCTCGGGAGCTCGGCCGGGGTAAGGCTCGGCAGCCCCCCGCTCGACCAACTGGCCGGAACAGTCTCCGATGGCGCCCGCCATAACGACCTATTCTCCGACCTCCTCCCGGTCCGAGACCGCAGGCTTTTCGCCGACCACCGGCTCGACCGCCCGCTCGAACCCGAACCCGAACCCGATCCCGCCGCGACCGACACTCTGACCGCACTCGGTTAGCTGTGGGCGAAGGAAGGCGGCCGGCTCGACAAGTACCCGAACGAAGCGGGCTCGAATACCTCTCATCCGGCCCGTGCTCGGTGCTCTCGGGTGCGAGTTCCGGTATCAAGGTCGCGCTCGGATGCGGGATCCGATTACGCCCCGTTCCTGAACGACGACGACTTCGGCGCGGCGTTGGCGGACGTGACGGCAGGCCTCACGTCCGCCAACTCGAGCGCGGGGGGGGGCCGTCTACGACCCGCTCAGCGAGGACGGCCGCGGGTTCCTCAAGCCCGCGGCGAAGCGGGCCGCGTGGGTGCGGCACGCCGAAGTTACGGCCGGACTCGGTTGCATGCCCTCGGTGCAGTGGCAGCGAACCTCCTCGGCGAGACCGTGCTGGGCTGCGAACCCGCCGCCCTCCGGATGAGCAGAACCAACGACGGGAGCAGTAACGGGAGCGGTAGGAATCGGCAGCGGGGGGGGTCTCAGGCTGAACGGTGAAACCGACGGTTGGGAAGGCGACAAGGCGGACACGAAAAAACCCCTGCGGGTGCAGGGGTTTGCGAGCGATCGGGTTCAATCGGGGGTTCCTGAGAAAGAGGCCTCGCCCGGATTCGAACCGGGGAATGACGGTTTTGCAAACCGTGACCGCGCCGACGCTAACGCCGTCCTTGTATGCCTTTCCGCGACCGCTCCCCATCCCGGAGCAGCACCGGGAGCAGCAGCCCACGCCGATCCGGCCCTCGCCGCCGTGGTCGCCGCATGGCCGACCCTCCCCGAGCCGCTCCGCCGGGCCGTGCTGGCGCTGGTCGGCGCTGCCGACTCTGCGGCCGGCGGGAAGGGTGGTGACTGACCGTGGCACACCGTGGCAGACAGAACGCCGACGACCTCCTGGCCGCCGCCCTGGCCGCCGGGAAGACCGCCCGGGAGGCCGCGACCTCCGCCGGTGTGGCCGAGCGGACTGTCTTCCGCCGGCTGGCCGACGACCCGTTCCGCCGCCGGGTGTCCGAACTCCGGGCCGCGATGCTCGGCGCCGCCGCCGCCGGCCGGCTGGCGGACACGATGACCAGCGCCGCCGACTTGCTCCGGGGGCTGCTGGCGGACCCCGACCCGGACGTGCGGCACCGGGCCGCGGTGAAGGTGATCGAGCTCGGGGCGAAGCTGGGCGAGCTGACCGACCTCGAGCGGCGGATTGCCGGGTTGGAGGCCGCCACCGACTCACAGAAGGGGGTGACCGATGGGCCGTGACTTGCGGGGCCGGTTGCGCCGGGTCGAGGTGAGGGCGGCGCTGCAGGCTGGCGCCGACATGCCACTGGTGGTGGAAGTCCTGCCGGCGGGGATGGACGGGCTGACCGATACCCGCGAGCTGTCGCCCGGTGTTCACCGGCTCGGGGCGGGTGCGACGCGCACCTACGTCTACCACCCTGCGAGTGGCCCCGACCCCGCTGTGCTGGACGATCTCCGCCGCCGGTTCCCGACCGCGCTGCAGATCGTGCTCGGCCCCGAACACGTCCCGCCGCCCGCCGACGTGCCAACCTGACGGAGCCCCGCCGACGGGCCTTACTGGCCTTCCTCGACCGTGGTGTACGACGGGGACGACCCCGTCCCGGCGATCCTGACCCGGTTCGATCCGCCCCGCGGTCCTGCGCCTGCTCGTCATCATCAGCCGCCCAGATGCGGTGCCACCGCCAGAGCTTCCCTGAGTCAGCCTGGCTGGGGATTCGTTGGGACGAGGTCCGACCCCTGGCGCCGGCGCCACCCCACCCCTGGCACCGGCGCCACCCCCGCCCAGTCTTATTCTCTGTCTTATCCCCATTACCCACTTCCCGGTCGCTCGGCGGCCGCACCTCTTGCACCCGTTCGCCACCCACCGCGGGCGAGGGTCAGACGCCAAACGGCCAACCTCGACGACGTGACTGACCATCCGGGGGATGGCGGCAGGGGTCGCGGGGCGGTAGACTCCGGGCCGGGAGGTGCCCCCGTGTCCGACCTCGACGCCCTCGTCGCGGCCGCCCTCGGCCGGCCCGGGGACGAGACGCCCCGGCTCGTCCTGGCCGACTGGCTCGACGACCACGACCACCCCGACCGGGCGCTCGTCCTCCGGCTGCCCGGGTGGTGGGCCGTCGTCCCGACTGTCGTCGCCCGCGGGTTGTACCGCTACCCGACCACCCCACGCGCCCGCTACCTGGTCTGGCAGCCCGACGCCGTCCGCCGCCCGGAGTTGCTCCCGCACGCGCGTGACCCGGCCTGCGTCGTCGCCACGGTCCGCCGCGGCGCTGCCCGCCGGGCCGGGGTCGTCTGCCACTGCGGGGCGGCGGGCGGGATGCTGGAGTTCACCGGCGGGGCGTGGCACTGTACCGCCGTCTGCCCGCCCTCCGAGGATTGCCGCGCCGTGTGGGAGGCCGATCGCCGGGCGTACCTCGCGGCGGCCGCCGACCGGCTGCTGCCGGGCGTGTGACCCCCCGCGGCCGCCCCGGCGGGCGGGATGGCCCCGATCCACCACCCCCGCGAGGGCCGCCTGTCGTGTTCCGGTGCTGGTGCTGCGAGGTTCGCATTGGACACTCCCTCGACCCGTGCGACTGCGCGGCCGAGTACTGCGGGCCGTGTGGCCGGTGCGAGGAGCACTGCCGCTGCGACCCCGCCCCCGACGTCGTCTGGGCCGCCCCCTCCGACCCGTCCGGCACACTACCACAGTCGCCGGCTCTGCCGCCGCGGTCGCCGGCAACGGGCGGATTCTGATTGCCTCGCCCATCGCGGGCGCGGGATAATCGCCCGGCCATCCCCGCGGAGAATCCGCCGTGACCGACACTCGATCCCGTGTCCTCATCGCCGGCTCCCGTACCTTCGCCGACTACCCTCTGCTGTGCGCCACCCTCGACCGGCTCCTGGCCGGCCGCGGGCCGGTGGCGGTCGTGTCCGGCGGGGCCGGCGGGGCCGACCGGCTCGGCGAGCGGTACGCGGCCGCCCGCGGGCTGGCGGTCGAGCGGTACGTGCCCGACTGGGATGCCCACGGCCGGGCGGCCGGCCCGATCCGCAACCGCGAGATGGTCGCCGGGTGCGCCCTGGCCGTGTTCTTCTGGGACGGGCAGAGCCCGGGCACCGCCGACGCCATCGCCCGGGCGCGCAAGGCGGGGGTGCCGGTCGAGGTCGTGCGGTACGCCGACCCCGCCCCGCCCCCGGGTACGCCGGCCCCGCCCGCGCGGGCAGTCCCCCAGGCCACCCCGGTCGCGCCCCCGGCCCCGCCGACCGGCGGCCCGCCACCGCCCCCGGCGCCGCGGCTGCTGGACCGGGTGCGGGACGCCCTCCGGGTGCGGCACTACGCGATCCGCACCGAGCGGGCGTACACCGACTGGGTCCGCCGGTTCGTCCTGTACCACGACAAGCGCCACCCCGACGGCATGGGGGCGGCCGAGGTGACCGCCTTCTTGACCCACCTGGCGGTCGAGGGGGAAGTCAGTGCGAGCACCCAGAACCAGGCGTTCAGCGCGCTGCTGTTCCTGTACCGGCACGTCCTCGGGGCCGAGCCGGGGAAGATCGCCGGGGTCGTCCGGGCCGCCCGCCGGCGGGCCGAGCCGGTCGTCCTGACCCGGCCGGAGGTGACCGCCGTCCTCCGGAAGATGCCGGACCCGTACCGGCTGATGTGCGAGTTGATGTTCGGGAGCGGGCTGCGGCTTATGGAGGTCCTCCGGCTACGGGTCAAGGACATCGACCTGGACCGGGCCGAGATCACAGTCCGGATGGGGAAGGGCGGGAAGGACCGGCGGACCGTGCTGGCGGAGGCCGTCCGGCCGCGGATGCTGCTCCAGCTGGACGAGGTGCGGCGGGTCCACGAGCTCGACCTGGCGGCCGGGCGGGGGCGGGTGTGGCTGCCGGAGGCGCTGGCGCGGAAGCTACCGGGGGCGGCGGCCGAGTACAAGTGGCAGTGGGTGTTCCCGTCGGGTAGACTGTCGATCGACCCGCGAAGCGGGGAGGAGCGGCGGCACCACGCGCACGAGTCGAGCCTGTCGCGGGCGGTGACCGGGGCGGTGGCGGCGGCGGGGCTGTCGAAGCGGGCGACGAGTCACGCGTTCAGGCACAGCTTCGCCACCCACCTGTTGGAGGCGAAGTACGACATTCGAGTCATTCAGGAGTTGTTGGGCCACGCGAACGTGGAGACGACGATGATCTACACGCACGTGCTGAACAAGGGGGGGCGGGGGGTGCAGAGTCCGCTGGACGCGGAGTAGGCCTTCGCAAGGTGCGTTAGCAGGATAGATTGCAAAGCTGTTCGGATCGAAGTTCGGCGGAAGTGGTTTGTGGCGGAGCTGTTACCGCCGCCGGATCCCCGTCGGTGGCGAAATGTGATAGATTGCAAAGCCGCAAATCACGCACTGGTTCGGCGACGGAGGCGTCTTAGCGGTGGCATTCCCCGAACTCGATGATTTCCCGGAGCGGCACCCCGGCCCCTACGAGTGCCAGATGGGCGGGATCATCACAGACTTGCTGCGGGTGTTCGTCGGCAGGGTGCCGGACGCCGAGAGCCACGCCCGCGTCGCCGAGTTGGCCGCCACGCCGGCGCGGTGGTCGGCCGGGCACGCGGTGTTCGACGAGATCCGCCGCCGGCTGCTGGCGGCGATGAAGGCCAAGGATGTGCCGCGGGAATGCCAGCACCACTTCGAGGAGTCGTGCTGCCAGGCCCTGTACAACGCCACCGCCCCTGCCGACCCGTTCGACCCCGGCTCGGCGTTCTTCGTGGCCCCGCAGGCGCTCGGGCTGGCGCGAGCGGTCGGGGTTCCCGCCGCGGAGGTCGTGGCGGTGCTGGCCCCAGAGCCGTAGCCGGCCGAACCCCACGCTGCAGCAGACCGCCAGCTCAATCGCGCTTTTCAGCGGCATGGGTGGGCCGGCCCGTGGTACGATTCCCGGGCGGCTGCTGAGCTTTCTGTTCGGCGGCGGAGGGCTTACGAAGGGTGAGCGTCAAAGTCCTCGCGCTCGACTTGGAGCGCACCCTGATCGACAACGCCCTCAGCGGTCGCCCACGCCCCGGCCTGTCCGAGTTCCGGTGGGAGACTCCGTCCGTCACCGCCGACACCGTGAGCCGACCCTTCGAGTACGTGGTACTGGACACCCCCGGGCTGGCCCGTGCCGCTGACCCCGAAGCGTTCGCCGAGTACTTCCCCCGGGCCGCAGACGGCGTGGTCGAGTTCACCAACCTCGGCGGGGATGCGGTTCTGATCGCCCCGTCCCCGGTTGCCGACCGCTCCGCCTACGGGCACCTCGGGGCTTTCGTGCGGCATGCCCCGGAGACGCAGCGGGACGCCCTGTGGCGGGCCGTCGGAGAGGCGATGGCCCGGCGGATCGGGGCCAAGCCGGTGTGGCTCAGTACCGCCGGGGCCGGGGTGCCGTGGCTGCACGTGCGGCTGGACGACCGGCCCAAGTACTACGGGTTCGCCCCTTATCGTTAGCAGGCGGCCGAACCCCACGCTGCAGCAGACCGCCGGCTCATTCGCGCTTTTCGCTGGCTCGCGGCGCCCGGTTCTGATCTGCTACCCGGGCGGCTGCTGAGCTTGTTGTTCGGCGGCGGAGGCACTCGGTGGTCGAAGCGTCGGTGACGCAGCTGCGGGAACTCGCCCTCGCCATCCCACGGCCCGGCTGCGAATGGGAGGACCGGCCGCGGTTCGACTCGCCCACCGCGCCCGAGATCGTCGCCGCATTTGAGCGGGCCGCCGGGTTCCCGCTGCCGGCCGACTTCCGTGCGTTCCTGGCCTCGACCGGCGGCGTGGTGGGCATGTCCGTCCACAACGGCTACTGGTTGGGCAGCGTTGATCGCCTGTCGCTTTCGGACTTCCCACAATCGGCCGGCGGAGAGTCGGTCGCCCCGGTCGGCACCGACGGCGGCGGCAATGCCTTCCTGTTGTCGGCCAGCGGCCGGGTCTGGCGGTGGGATCACGAGACGGGTAGTGTGTCGCAGGTGGCTACGACGTTCGCAGGCTTCCTGGAGCGGGTTGTCGCCGACTGGGCGGCCTACGTCGCCGACACGCCGGGGTGGCGGTTCCTGGTTTAGCCCCAAACGCCGAACCCTACGCTGCAGCTGACCCGGCCCGCCTTTTCTGCCTGTGACACCGAGCTGTCACGGGCGGGCCGGGCAGCTGAGCTTTTCGTTCGGCGAGGTCGATCCACGGAAGCGAGTCCCAATGAGGTGGAGCGGCGGGGTCTCTGAGGGGAAACCGGCGACGGAACTCTATCTGGCGGCGCCACCCGGAATAGCCGCTTCGGGGTCCGGGCCGCCGGTCCCAGTCTGGGCCTTACTCGACACCGATGCGCCCACCACTCGGGTCAGGGCGGCGCTCCTGATCCAGGCAGGCGGGGAGCCCCTCGGCGGCTCCCCGCCGCTGTACCGTGTGCGTATTTGCTTTGTCGATTGGTTCTACGCCCGGCGGTACGGCGGCCCCGGCGTCCACTTCCTCGACCGGGTTGTGGCGGCGGATCAGGACCTCGCCGGGCCGGAGATGACCCTCGGCCGGGACATCCTCTCGGAAGGGTCACTGACCGTGGACAGCCAAACCCGAGGGTTCCGACTGGAACTCCTGACAGACAATGAAGCGGCGGGCGGTGGGTGATGGTACGCTGTGGAGCGGGTGCCGCGCCGAACCAGACGTTTCACATTAGCTGACCCTCTCGTCGAGCTTCAACTGTTGCACCGGGCGATCGCGACATCCGTAGCGTTTACTGCTGCGGAGTTCGAGAGTTGCGCCACCGCGTGAGGCGTGTGCTTCATGCGGGCAACAGTCGGGGTTCGTCGGCATCCTGGCCGGAATTCGTCCCTGGTGTGGGGAGGGATTCCGTGTCTCGACAGAAGATCGTCATCTACTGCCGGTACTCGTCCGACATGCAGCGGGCCGACAGCTGCGCCGACCAGGAGCGGGCCGTCCGGGCCGTCCTCATGCGGCACGGATACGCCGCGGACGACATCATTGTCATCAAAGACGAGGCCGAGTCTGGGACCAAGACGGCGCGCGAGGGCTTCCAGCTGCTCCGCGCGATGATCGCCCGCGGGGAGGTCGCCGCCGTCGCGGTCGACGACCAGTCCCGGCTCGCCCGGGACAACAACTCTTTCGCGTTCATCCAGGACCTGGTGTTCGCCGGCGGGCGGTTCCTCAGCACCGGGGAGGGGATCGACACGGACGTCTCCGGGTGGGAGCTTAAGGTGCAGGTCCTCCAGCTCCACCACGGGCAGACCGTCCGCGACCTCCAACACCGGGTCCGCCGCGGCCAGGAGGGGCGGGTCCGGGCCGACGGCAGCGCCGGCGACTTCCCGTACGGGTACGAGTCCTTCTACCTCGACCCGGACTGGGCCGCGCAGCTCGCCCGCCGCGGCCCCAAGCCCAAGAAGGGGGTCCGGGTGTGCGAGGTCGAGGCGGGGTGGGTGCTGCAGGTGTTCGCGTGGTTCGTCGCGGGGTACTCGATCGGGTGGATCGCGCGGGAGCTGACCCGCCTCGGGGTGCCCAAGGGCGGCCGGGCGACGACCCCCGGGTGGCACCCCCAACAGGTCCACCGGATCCTCACCAACGCCAAGTACGTCGGCCACTGGGTGTGGGGCATGACAACGACCGTCCGCGACTCCGGGGGCCGTAAGAAGCAGGCGGCCGTGCCCCGCGGGCAGGAGGTGACGCGGGACCGGCCCGACCTGCGAATCGTCGAGCAGGGCGTGTGGGACCGGGCCGCCACCCGGCTCGCTGAACTGGGCGCGACGTTCGGGACGAAGGACGGGCAGAAGCGGCGCGGCCCGAAGCCCAACCCGGCGGACATCTACCCGCGGTCGCCGCTCGGCGGGATCCTCACGTGCGGGGCGTGCGGCGCCAAGCTGTGGCTGCACCACAGCAACGCCCGCCGGTACTACGCCTGCCCGGGGGCGAAGAAGGGGCTGTGCGGGATGACCACGCAGGTGCCGGCCGACCGGGCGGAGGGGGCGCTGACCGCGTACCTCCTCGACCTCCTCCGCGGCTGGCCGGACTGGATGGGGGTACTCTTCCGGCTGACGTGCGACGCCGTCCGGGCGGCCGCCGACCGGGTGCCTGCGGAGCGGGAGCGGGACGCCCGGCGGGCCGACGACCTCGACCGTCAGATCCGCAACCTGGTGGACGCGCTGGCGGCCGGCGGGTTGAGCAGCCCGGCGGTCGCCGCCCGCCTCCGGGAGGCCGAGGGGGAGAAGGCCGAGGTCGAGCGCCGGCTGGCCGGGTACGCGGCGGTCGGCTCGGCCGCTGTCGCCCTGCCCGACGAGGCGTGGGTGGCGGCGCGGCTCGGGGAGTGGGCCGCCCGCGCGGCGTCGGCGGCCGGCCCGGAATCGCTCCTCCGACTCGCGCTGGCGTCGGCGGCCGCCGAACCGGTGATCGCCGCCGGCAAGAAGCGCGGGTTCGTCCGGTTGCGGGTCCGGGTCAACGCCTGGGGCGCCCTGGCCGCCGCCGCGGGGGATTCCCTCCCCGCGACGGTACGGCACGCGCCGGCGGCGCCCGCGGACCCCGGCCCGGAGTTCAGCCTCGACCTGGGCGAGCCGACGGCGATGGACCGCTGGGCGCCGGCGATCGCCGAGTGGCGCGCGGCTGGGGTGACCTGGGAGGAGATTGTCCGGCGCACGGGCATGGATCTGAACCGCGTCTTCGTCGCCTGGAAGAGGTACACCGGCGCGTCCGGGGACGGCCCGCAGGCGGCGTGAGTTCGACCGACTGATGATCGGCTTCGAGGCCCGGCAAGGTTGCCGGGCCTCGTCGTTTTTCGTCCCGCCAGATTCCCGACACGAGGAGGAGATCATGCCGAACTGGTGGTTGATCTGGGCCGAGCGGATTGCCCGCGTCCTCGCCGAGGCGTGGCTGCGGTCGCGGCACGCCGGTGGTACCGGGCCGGCCGCGCCGGCCGACCCGGACGCGAACCTCGACCCGGGTGCTCCGGTGGCGGAGGCGCCATTCAACGACCCGGCGCCGCCGGGGGTGCTCCCGTGACGCGCCTCCGACACCTCACCCTCGACCGGCCGCTGGCCGTGATCGACCTGGAGAGCACCGGCACCGACCCCGCGACCGACCGCGTCGTCGAAGTCGCTGTCCTGACGGTCGCCCCGGACGGCACCGATGAACTGTTCGCGACGCGGGTAAACCCGGGCCGCCCGATCCCGGCCGCCGCGTCCGCGGTCCACGGCATCGGCGACGCCGACGTGCGGGACGCCCCGGCGTTCGCGGCGCTGGCCCCGGTCCTGGCCCGGCGGCTCGCCGAGTCCGACCTGGCCGGGTTCGGCATTGCGGGGTTCGACCTGCCGCTCCTGGTGAACGAGTTCGCCCGGGCCGGGGTAGCGTTCTCCCTCGCCGGGCGGGCCATCCTGGACGCCCTGGCAGTGTACCGCCGGCACGAGGCCCGCACCCTGTCGGCGGCGGTCGCGTTCTACCTCGGTCGGGACCACGCGGACGCCCACGCCGCCGGCGCCGACGCGGTCGCGGCCGCCGCCGTACTCGACGCCCAGGTGGCCCGGTACGGGTTGCCGGCGGCGCCGGCCGACCTACACGCCGTGCTCGTCGAGGTGGACGTGGCCGGCAAGTTCCGGCGCGGCCCGGGCGGGGCGGTGGTATTCGCCTTCGGCAAGCACGCCGGGCGGCCGCTGGCCGACGTGGCCCGCACCGACGCGGACTACCTGGGGTGGATGCTCACCCGTCCATTCCTGGTCGATGCCCACGACCTGGTGCGGGCCGCGCTCGCCGCCGTCCACGGGCGGCGCTAAAGATCGATCACCATTGCGTCATAATAACAGAGAGGCCGGTTAGCCCGGCTCCCGCCCCGCCACATCCACGACTGATCGGGAATTCGCCATGAACGTGTTCCGCCCCCCACCACCACCCGACCCCGCTCGCGACAAGTTCGCTCTGGCCCGCAAGGAGTTGTCGGCCGCCCTGATCGAACGCGACGAGGAAATCGACCTCGCCCTCACCGCCCTGCTCGCCAACGAGCACGTCCTGCTGGTCGGCCCGCCCGGGTGCGGCAAGAGTTTGCTGCTCGACAGTCTCCTGTCTTGGACCGGCGGGAGCAAGTTCTCGATCCTGCTGACCAAGTTCACCACCCCCGAGGAGGTGTTCGGGCCGGTCAGCCTGGCCGGCCTGAAGGAGGACCGGTACGTCCGAGTCACGGCCGGCCGGCTGCCGGAGGCCGACTTCGCGTTCGTCGATGAGGTGTGGAAGGCCTCCAGCGCGGTCCTCAACACGCTCCTCAAGATCCTCAACGAGCGGACCTACGACGCCGGCGACGGGGTCGCCCGCCGGGTGCCGCTCCGGCTGTGCGTCGCGGCCTCGAACGAGTGGCCGAGCCCGGACACCGGCAAAGAGTTGTCCGCCCTGCTGGACCGGTTCGTCCTCCGCGCCACGGTCTCCCCGATCCGCTCGCAGGCCGGCCGGCAGCGGCTCCTGTGGACCCGCGACCATGCCCCCAAACTCACCACCGCGGTGACCCCGGCCGAGGTCGACCAGGCCCGGCGGCGGGCGCAGAGCCTGCCGTGGTCGGCCGAGGCGAAGGAGGCACTGGAAGTGATCCTGAAGGAGCTGGCGAAGGAGGGAGTGCGGCCGGGCGACCGGCGGCAGTTCAAGACGGTCGGCGTGGTACAGGCGTTCGCCTACCTGTGCGGCGCCGACGAGGTGCAGCCCGAGCACCTGGAGGTCGCCCGGCACACCCTCTGGGACGACCCGCAGGAGCAGCCGCAGGCGGCCGCCCGGGTGATCGCCAAGATCGCCAACCCGGTCGGGATGCGGGTCACGCAGTTGCTGCTCGAGGTCGAGGAGGTGCTGGCCGCGGCCGAGGTGCGGAACCTGGCCGACGCCGCCCGGGCCGCGGCCAAGCTCGCGGAGGTCGACCGGCAGCTCGCCGGGCTCACGGGGAACGGCCGGGTCGCGGCGGGCCGGGCGTACGTGAAGGACCAGCTCCGCCAGCTCAAGCTCGCCTCGATCGAGGCCGTCTGACCCCGTCCCGGCCCGTCAACACCCCACCGCATCGAACCCGACGGCCGTCCGCGACCCGGTGCGCGCGGCCGCGCGCACCGGGTCGCGGGCGGCCGCAGTCCCACACCCACGACCCGAGGAGGACATGGACCCGAACGACCTGCTGAAGTTGCTCGACCTGGACGGCAAGCCGCCCGCCGCGCCGGCGGTGTCCGGGGTGGTGATCGCACCCGCGGCCGGCCCGACTCCGATGGCCGACGCCGGCCCGACGGCGCTGGAGGTCGACGCCTGGGGGCTGCGCCGCGGGCGCGACCTGGTCGCCGAGAGCCCCCGGCTCCGGGACGCGGGCACCGGCGAACACGCTGCCGCCGACTTCTTCTGCGCGGGATTCGACCCCGACCCCCGGCTCCGGGAGTCGTGCGCCGACCCGCGCCGGCACCGCTACCTCGCCCAACTCCTGGACACCCCGGAGTACCGCGCCCTGCACGCGGCCACTCACCTCGACGACACCGCCGCCGGGATCGCCGCGGCCCACTTCGCCGAGCAGTTCGCCGCACTCGAACGGGAGGCGGCGGCCGGGGCGGCGCCGGGGGCGGGGGACGGGCTGGCGGTGGAGATGGCCACCCTGCGGGCCGTGGGCCGGGCCGTCGCGGCGGCCGGGACGGAGGTCACGGAGCTACACGAGGCGGCGGGCGCGCTCGGGATGGGGCCGGGGATGCCGGGCGCGAACAACCCGGCGGCTGTGGCCGCGCTGTTCCGGCAGGTGCGGGGCGACCCCGCCCTACGGCGGATCTGCGACCTCGCCGGTCGGTTCCGGCGGGTCGCGCAGAGCAAGCAGCGTATGAAGGCGACCCACGGGCTGGACGACGTGGTCGGGGTCGAGCCGGGCGGGGACGTCGGTCGGCTGCTGCCGTCCGAGCTGGTGCGGCTCATGGTCCCCGAGCTGGAGCTCGACACCCTCCGGCGGATCGTCGAGCGTCAGGCCCTGTGCCGGGAGCACCACGCGGTCGAGCCGGCCGGGAAGGGGCCGGTCGTCGTGTGCCTCGACGAGTCCGGCTCCATGTCCGGGGAGAAGATCCACACCGCCAAGGCGCTGGCGCTCGCCCTGGCGTGGGTGGCCCGGAGCCAGCGGCGGTGGTGCGCGCTGGTGGCGTATTCCGGGGACAGCGGCGAGCGGCTCCTGCCGCTGCCGCCCGGCCGGTGGGACGAGGCGCGGCTCCTGGACTGGCTCGCCGCGTTCATCGGTCGCGGGTCCGAGATCGACATCCCCGTGCGGGAGTTGCCCCGGATGGTCGCCGACCTGAAGGCCCCGCCGGGGGTGACCGACGTGGTGTTCGTCACGGACGCGAAGTGCCGCCTCCCGGCCGACGTGCGGGAGGCGTTTCTCGCCTGGAAGCAGTCGGCCCGCGTGCGGCTCGTCACGCTGGTGATCGAGAACGCGCCCGGCGACCTCGCCGGCGTCTGCGACGAGGTCCACGTCGTCCGCTCCCTCGGCCCGGACGGCGACGCCGTCGGCCGGGTGCTCTCGCTGTAACCCGTCGCCCGGCCGCCGCACCACCACGACCCGCGAGCGGACACGGCGTCCGGCCCCGGCGTGACGTGGTCTCTGCCGGTTCCGACGCGCCCGTCCCGGCCGCGCGCTGGGGAGGGTCGCTGCACTCCCGTTTCCCACCCACCGGAGGTGTCCCATGCCCGCGACCGCCGCGGCCCCGTTCCCACTCCCCATCGGCACCACGCTGCTCGGCGAGGTGATCTCGTGGACATGCTCGGGGGTGACCGTCACCCACCCGACCCTGCTCGCCGCCCTCAAGGACGCCGGCCTCGACGAGAACGTCGCCCGCGAGCTGGCCCCGAAGCACGCCTTCACCCGGGCGTGCAAGAAGCTCTGCGACCGCCGCATCATCCGCCAGGTCGGCGAGGACGAGGCGAGCGTCCGGTTCCAGTTCACGGCCGAGAGCCGGGACGGGGACCGGTTCGAGTACGCCCTCGAAACCATGCTCACCCTGGACAAGAGGACCGGGTCGGTGACCTGCGACCTGCCCGGCCTGGCGACGCTCGCCCAGGAGGAGCTCGACCGCGCGACCGACGCCCGGACGGGAAGTGACGTGACCAAGGTGATCCAGAAGCTGTTCGAGCGCCACGCGGACCTGTTCCCGGTGCGCCCGCAGGGCGGCGTGTACTTCGTCCCGGACCGCCACGGCGCGTTCGTCGACAAGGTGCAGGTCATGCTCGGCCGGCTGAACGGCCAGATCCTCCGGTTCCCCGTCCCGCGCGGCCTCCCCGAGGGGGATCGCTCGGTGAAGGAGTCGGTCGCCGCCGGTCTCGCCGCCCTGGTGGACGAGCACCGCAAGGCGGTGGCGGCGTTCGGCATCGACACCCGGGAGGACACGCTCAAGCGGGCGGCCGACAAGATCCGCCAGACCCGGCTGAAGGTCGAGGCGTACGCCGAACTGCTGAGCGAGGAGAAGGGGCGGCTCGACCGGGAGCTGGCCTCCGCCCGGGACGAGTTGCGGCACAAGGTCGACCAGCTCGCCGCCACCGCCGTCGCCTGAGCCCACCAACGGGAGGACGCTGTGCTCTTGCCCACGATCCCGCCGGGCGACCTGGCCCGGCACCTATGGTTCGCCACCACGCCGGCCCTGTGGCCGGCGTGGCCGTTCCTGCCCGTCATCCGCCACGGCCGCGGGGCGATCGACCTCGGTCTGATGTTCGACGCCCGCGGGGCGTGCGGGCTGACCGGATACTCCGCGACTGTGTTCCTGACCAACGTGTTCGCCCTCCCGCGAACTCTCGACCAATTCCTCGCCCTCCCGAAGGAGGTGTTCGACGACGGCGAGGAGATGCTGGCGGGTGGATGGCGGGTGGACTGAATCGACTCCCCGAAATGGAGGTGACCGCCGTGATCGTGATTTCGCGCGGGCTGGCCCGGTCGGTCCGGGCGTTGGCCCGCAAGTGCATCTCGGGCCGGCCCCGCGGCCCGGCCCCGCCGGTCGTGTTCGAGAGCCGGGCCGGCACGCTGACCGCGTGCGTGCGGACGGCCGACGCGATCCTCGTCCACGCCACCCCGACGCGGGGCGGCGATGGGGTGCTCGTCGTCCCGATGGCGGTCCTCGACGCCGTTGAGGGGGCCGGCGACGACCCGGTCGAACTGGCGGCGGCGGGGGCGATCCGGGGCGAGGCCCGGTGGATCGACCGAGGCGGCCCCCGCACCCACCTGTTCGAGGCCGTCCTCCCCGGGACGAAGCACCGCCCGCCCGACCCGCCGGGCGAGTGGCACCCCGCGCCGTCGGAATTGCTCGCCGCCCTCGACGAGTGCGGCCGAACCACCGCGCGGGAGCCCTGCCGGTACGCACTGACCCGCGTCCAGGTCCGGGGGATGGCCGGGCAGGTGGTTGGCACGGACGGCCGCACCGCTCTCATCTGGGACGGGCTGGCTCTGCCGTTCACGCCCGACGTACTCGTGCCTGCCGTCCCGGTGTTCGGGTGCCGCGAGCTGACCCGCGAGGCGGCCGTGCGGGTCGGCCGCACCCCGACCGAGATGGTGGTGGCGGCCGGGTCGTGGCGTGTCCACCTGCCGGTCGATACCGACGGCCGCTTCCCCGACCTCGCCTCGGTGATGCCCCGGGCCGCCGGGACCGTGGCCGGGATCGACGACCGGGACGCGGCCGAGTTGCTGGCCGCGCTGCCGGGCCTGCTCGGGGCCGACGCCGAGCACCACCCGGTCACCCTCGACCTGGCCGGCGGGGTAGTCGTGCGGGCGCGGGACGGGGCGACCGGCGAGGTGCACGAGGTCCGGATGCTCCGGTCCCCCGCGACCGGCCCGCCGGTGCGGGTCGCGGTGAACCGGCGGGTGCTGGCCCGCGCCCTGGCGCTCGGGTGCGTCACCGTCCGGGTATCCACCCCCGACCGGCCGGTGGCGTTCGAGGGCCGGAACAAGACCCTCGTCGTCGCCGCCCTCGACCCGGACCTCGCCGTCGCACCCGAGACCACCGCCGCTGCCACCCCCCACCCCCAACTCCCCGAGAGGAGGACTACCGTGCGACACGAGACGAACGAACACCCGCCCGCCCCGCCGGACCCGCCGGCCGCCGACCCGCCCGACCTGCTCACCGCCGCCGAGGAGCTCCGGGCGGCCGTCGCGGACACCCTGGTCAAGGCCGGAAGGCTGGTCGCCGCGGTCAAGGCCGGCCGGCGGCACCAGAAGGTACTCAGCCAGGTGTGGTCGAACCTGAAGGCCCTCAACCTCGGGCCGGGGGGTGGGCCGTGACGACCCTCGTCCGCCGCCAGCTCGCAGACCTGGCTGCGTTCGTTGCCAACCTCAAGGAGCGGGTACGGGTGGCGGTGGCCGGGGAGTTGTCCCGGGCCGTCGGCGACGCCGTCCGCGAGGTCGTCGGGGCGGTCGTCGCCAGGCGAGTGCTCGCCCCACCTCGGTCGGCACCGCGAGGTCCGTGGGCCGACCGCGACGAGCGCGCCGACGGCTGGGGCCGGCCCCGCGACCCGTGGGCCGACGACCGCGACGACGACTACGACCCCGACCGCGGGGAAGTCGATGACCGCGCCGCCGGGCCGCCGCCGGGCGCCCTGGTGACGGTGGCCGTCGCCGCCGGGGCGGCGGTCGCGCGGTGGTGGGCGGGGCGGGCCGGCGGGGGCGTCCTCGCCGCCGCCGGGGTCGGCCTCGGAGTCGGCCTCGTCGGGCTGCTGGGCGGCTCGCTCGCGCGGACCGCCGTCGCCGTCCTCGCCGCCGCCGCCGACGTGCTGGCCGCGACCGACGCCCTCGGAGCCGGGGCCGCCCGGCTCGGCCGCCTCTGACCACCCGCCCCGCCCGCGACGCGACGCCCGCTCGTACCAGCCCCGGGGCCTAGGCCCGCGGGTCGCAGCCGGGGCGCGCCCGCGCGCGGCCGGGGCCACACACGACCATCCCCACCATCCACACGGAGACGACCATGACCGCGACCGCGACCACGAACGGCCGACCCCGGAAGCAACTCAGCGACCAGCTGGACCGGATGGACACGATCATCGACGCCCTGGCCGAGGCGCTGCCCGAGGCGGTGGCCGACGCCACCCGCGAGGGCGCCCGGCAGGCCGTCCGGGACGTCGTCCTCGAAGTGCTCGCCAACCCCGACCTGCGGGCGATGATCGCCGGCCTCGCCCCGGCCACCCCGCCCGCGGCCCACGCCGCCAACGCCGCCCCTCCCCCCGCGCCCGGCCCGAACCCCCCGAACGTGTGGACCCGGCTGAAGGCCCGGCTCCGGGCCGCGCGGGATGTCGCCGCCGACCGGTGCCGGGCCGCGGCGGCGTCCGTCACGGCCACCTTCCGCGCCCTGGCGCTGGTGATGCCCGTCAAGAAGATCCTGGCCGTGGGGGCCGGGGTTGGGGTGGCGATCGGCGCCCTCGCCTACCTGTGCCCGCACTCCGCCAGCGCCGTGATCTCCGGGGCGTGCGGGGCGGCGGCCGCGGTCGCCGCCCAGGTCGGCCACTGGGTCCGCCGCTCGACCGGGTTGTTCGGGTTCGGCGGCACCGGCTGACCGCCGGCAGCGGGCTAGGGACGCGGAACACCGCGTCGATTGAGAGGAGCCGGCCGGTCGCGCGTTCCCGCGGGAACGCGTCAGCCCGTGCGGCCCTTCTCACGCGGTGTCGGACGACCGATTCCCCACCCCGCTGCCCTCCTCACACCCACGAACCCTGGGAGCAACACCGTGCCCATCCTGTTCGCGCTCCTGTTCTTCATCCTGGCGGCCGGCTATCTGGCCGGCTGACCGCACGCCGATCCGAAAGGAACCTGCCATGGTCTACCTGCTCGCGCTGCTGATCTTCGTCGCGCTGTCGGCGGCGTGCTGGTTCGCGTCGGTCGCCTGCTACCGGGGGACCGTCGCCGGGTCCGACTCGACCGTCGCCCCGGGTTACCCCGCGACCGCCGCCACCGCGATCGGCGTCGCGGCCCTGACCTCGTTCGTGCAATTTCCGTTCGGCTACCTGGCCGGGCTGGTGGCGTGGGGCGCCGCCGCGTTCGGCAGCCTCGGCCTGAGTGCCGGCCGGGCCGCAATCCTGTTCCTCTACCTGGCGGCGAGTTCCTTCGTCGCCCGGCTGGTCGTCCTCGGCGTGATGGACCTGCTCGGGAACTGACCGCGCGCCGGTCGAAGCCGCCACTCCGTCGGAGGGATAAGGGATGGCGAAGTCCGTCGTCATCGACGAGTTGCACGTGACCGTCCGCGTCCCCGCGGGCCTGCCCGACGAGTACGCCGAGGCGGTCCGCGACGCGCTGGCCGGGACCGCGTTCATGGACCGGCTCCGGCAAGCCGTCCGGGCCGCCGTCCGGGCGTTCCCGGAACTGGCCGCCGTCCGGTTCTCGTTGACCCGCTGATCGGTTCATCCGGCTCGGCCGGTGTCATCGTATCGTCCGGCTCCGTCTCACCCCCGTCTCGTACGGGCGCGTGGGGCGGGGGACGGACCATCGGTCGCGGGCACGCCCGTCGGCCCGCGGACTTTTTCTTAGGGGTCATCGCGACGTGAAGTCGCATTCGTGGAGTGTGATCGACGATCCCGAAAGGAGGTGATGAGCGGATCGCGACGGATCAACCGACCCGGTGTCGGGGTCGGTCCCCAGCCCGCTCGGCGGCCCTGGCAACGGGGCGGTCGAGAGCGCGGGCGAGACGCCCAAGGGGAGTACCAGTCGGAGGGAAACCACAGGCCAGGGGAAGACGGGACGGGTGAACGCGAGTGAATCCTCGTCGAGGCTTCGTCAAAGGAAACACCGGCAACCGACTGAGCCGGTGACCGGGGCACGGGGGGGGACCGATCCCGCCCCACGGCCTTCGCGGCTGATAGGGCGAAGGCGGCGACACCGCCGCCCCCGGAGTACAGAGGACACCCACCCCCGTCGGGTCTCTCGAATGCGGAACACGGTAACCCCGATGCGGTCTGCGGCGGTCGCAGCCAGCCGACGGCAACGAAGGCTTGAGCCCGCAGCGGGGACGGGATGCCCTCGGAAGCGAATGCCGGCAGCCGAAAGGCGCGGGGAACTCATAACCCGCCGGATAGGTCCGCTGACCGACCCGAAAGGGTGCTGACGGAGGGCTGGTCGATCGCCCGAAGGACGTTGTGACGGTTCCTCACCGGAGGGCAAGTTAGATGGGCGACCACGGTCGTTCAAACGGACCGACGGGGCCAACCGACTGGAACGCCATCGACTGGCGGCGGGCCAACCGGGTGGTTCGGAACCTGAGACAGCGGATCTTCCGGGCCGCGCGGGAGAACGACCTGAAGAAGGTCCGTTCCCTTCAGAAGTTGATGCTGCGGAGCTGGTCGAACGTCGTCCTCGGCGTGAGGCGGGCGACGCAGCAGAACCGCGGCAGGAACACGCCCGGCGTGGACAAGGTTCTCGTCAAAACCCCCACCGCTCGGGGGAAGCTGGTGGAGACGATGACCGGCCAGCAAGTCTGGCGGGCCAGGCCGGTGCGACGGGTGTACATTCCCAAGGCCAACGGCAAGCTCCGACCCCTCGGGATTCCGACCATTCTGGACCGCTGCCGGCAGGCGGTGGTCAAGAACGCGCTGGAGCCCGAGTGGGAGGCCCGGTTCGAGGGATCGAGCTACGGCTTCCGCCCGGGTCGCGGGTGCCACGATGCCATGGCACGGATCTACCAACTCGCCAAGGGGACGTGTACCCGGCGGTGGGTGGTTGACGCCGACATCAAGGGGGCGTTCGACCTAGCATCTTGATGCCCTCCTAAAAACGAACGGTGTTGACGAGGCCCTGCTGGAGTCGTCGCAATACTCGCAGCGTATCGGGCTTCGCGGGGAACAGGTACAACCGGGTTTTCGCATCACGTGTGATCGTAATCGTCCCCTTATGAATGCGATCGTATAGCCAGTGCTTCTCGACTTTCAATTCCTTCGCCAACTGGGGAACGGTCCATTTGCCGCGGATGTGACGTGGGTGCGATTGCCGCTTCTCGACCAGGATGCGGTGCTTCAGGCGGATCGTCTTGACCGTGCTCGGTAACACGCGGTCATGTCGTGGTGACCGGAAGCCGTCGCGAGTCAGTGACAGTGCGATGTCATCGTCCGACTGGCCGCTCTTCGCCGCGGCCAGGATTCGCTCCTTCATCTCGGCGAAGTTCGTCATGGTCTTCAGCGTGCCGGTCGTGACGGGAAGTTCCGTGGACGTCGTTTCACCACCTCGCCAGACGATTCGACAATGCACGCGGTCGGCAGCCAGGCGGTGCAGCACGACCTTGTCGATGAGGCAGCGAAGCAAGGCCTTCTGCTGCTCGCGCGTGAAGCGGCCGTCACGCCACCACTGCGGCAAGCTCGTTCCCGCCGCGATCAAGGCTTGTCGTGTGGCGTCGTCGAGGGGAACGATCTCCGACGGTGGATTCGCGAGGCGGGCCTGCTCCTCCTCGGCGGCGCGGAGTTCCCGCAGCGCGGCCTCCCATCGCTTCTCCAGTTCCCCGGCAACCAGGCGATTGTCCGGATCGGACTTGTGAAACTGCCGTTCGGCCAGGCTCGCGTGGTAGCGAAGTCGCTCCAGTTGTTGCTCGCGGGCCTTGCGGACATCGTCGGAGGCACGACGGAACTCGCCGTGAACGCGGTCGTAAAGGTCGAGTTCCGCCGGTGCCAGGGCGGCGAAGAACTGCTCGATGACGTAAGCGTCGAGTGGCTTCGCGGGCAGGTACTGGCAGACCGGTTCGCCGTGCTGCTGGCGGATGTGATTGCAGATGTAAGTCGGCCGGCTCTTGTACTGCACGACCATCTTGTGCCCGCATTCGCCGCAGTACGTGATCCCGTGCAGCAGGGCCTGTCCGCGGCGCGGGGCTCCGCGCGTCTGGTTGCGCTGATACTCGCTGTGGTTGTCGCGGATCATTCCGGCGATTCTCTCCAAGGTAGTCCAGTCGATGTAGGCCGGATGGTGGTCGCGAATGAGAACGCGCCACTGCTCGACGGGCAGTGGCTTCTGCACGGCCGGCCGACCCGGCGTGGTCCGGACCGAGCGCGTGCGGCCGTAGGCGAAGGCACCTGCGTACGCGGGATTGCGAAGGATCGCGCCGACGCTTCTGATGGTCGCCCGCCGCCAGGCGACGTCGCCGAAGCGATCGCGGCGCGGCAGCGGCAACGTCTCGGCGTTCAGATGCCTCATCACCTTCGCCAGCGATTTCAGCCTCAGGAACGACGCGAACACCAGTTCGATCCGCGACTGTACCTCGCGATCGGGGTGCTTCACAACACGGCCCAATTCGTCGCGCACCAATCCCACCGGGAGAATGAGAGCCAGTTCGCCGCGGCGGGCCTTGTTGATCAGCCCGGCGGTGAGTCGAGCCTTGATGGTATGAAGTTCCAGTTCCGAGATCTGGCCTTTCAGCCCGAGCAACAGGCGGCCGTTGATCGAGGACGGATCGTAGATGCCGTCGCGGTCGCCGATGAGGCAGCGTCGGAAGCCGCAGAGGTCGAGGAGTTGATACCAGTCGGAACAGTTTCGGGACAGTCGGGTGACGTCGTAGGAGAAGATGATGCCGACCTGGCCGAGGGTGACGCGTGTGACCAGGTCCTGGAAGCCGCGCCTTCCTTCGGCCGTACTGCCGCTCTGGCCCAGGTCCGCATCAATGAGATGCACGGACTCCGCCGGCCAGCCGCACTCGACGGCGCGCTGCCGCAGCGCGTACTGGAGGCGAAGGCTCTCCTGGTTGGTCAGCGTCTGATGCGGGCTCGACTGGCGGACGTAAATCAGGGCCTGTCGGTCCAGGTGGTCGGGCGTGATCAATTCGGACACTGGCATGGAGAACCTCCGTGTAAATGGCGGCGAGGTCGGCGAGGATTTCGTTCCTCAGCGACGGCGCGAGCCGCGTCCAGACGGTCGAGGTTGGGACCCGGGATTCGAGGGGCGAGGCGACGTTTGGGGACATGTCGAGGATCCTTCCGCGACGAGGTCGAGGAATGCCCGGATCGCCGTGTGCGTCCACTTGGTCCGCGGCGAGGGCGTCGTGAAGGATGACAGGTCCGTGGCGGGGATGGGCAGTCGAAGTCGAATCGCATCGCGATAGGCGACCATCACGTATCCCACATCACGCGGCTGCCGGCTAACAGAGATGACCTGGAACGTCCGACCGTGCAGCGGATGCATCGGATCGGTGACCGTCACCTGCTCGGGAAGCGCACGAGGTGGGTTGTGGAATGGGGTATCAACATCACAGCTCGTTCGACAACATCGGCCACGAGCCGCTGATGCGGGCCGTCGGCCGGTTCCCGGCACGGGAACTGGTCCGGCAATGGCTCAAGGCGGGGTACGTGGAGCTGGGGCAGTTGCACGCGACGGACGCGGGCACGCCTCAGGGTGGGGTCATCAGCCCGCTGCTGGCCAACATCGCCTTCCACGGCATGGAACGGGCGCTGGGGGTCGCGTACGCGGCCAACGGCGAACTGAAGCCGAAGTCCCCGGCTCTCGTTCGGTACGCGGACGACTTCGTGGTGTTCTGCCACACCCGGGAGGAGGCACGGTCGTGCCTGGAGAAGCTGCGGAGCTGGCTGGGCGAGCGGAGCCTTCAACTCTCCGAGGAGAAGACCAAGCTCGTCCACCTGCCCGACGGGTTCGACTTCCTGGGGTTCACGGTCCGACACCGCGCGGTCCCGTCCAGCCCGTCCGGCTGGCGGCTGCACATCCGTCCGAGTCGGGGGTCGGTGCGGCGGGTCATCGACCGGCTGCGCGAGGTCTGGCGGCGGTTCCTCGGAGCCCCCGTCGGCGGCGTGGTCCGGGCGCTGAACCCGCTCATCCGGGGGTGGGCGAACTACTTCCGTGCCCAGTGCGCGGGCAAGACGTTCGCCAAGCTGGAGAAGTGGATGTACGACCGGGAGGTGCGGTACGCCAAGCGACGCCACCCGACGAAGTCCCGCTCCTGGCTGGTGCGGAAGTACTGGGGAGTGCCGGTCCACGGGAAGAAGGACCGATGGGTGTTCGGCGACAAGTCCACCGGGGCTTACCGCCTCCGATTCAGCTGGTTCCGTCAGAAGCATCACATCCCGGTCAAGGGGACGGCCTCACCGGACGACGCACGTCTGAGGGCGTACTGGGCGGACCGCCGGAAGTGCGCCGCCAGTGACCTCGGTCGTCTGGACCAGAAGCTCGCCCTGCGACAACGCTGGATCTGCCCCATCTGTGGTGACGACCTGCTCAACGGGGAGGAGCTGCACCGCCACCACCGACGGCCCAGGAAGGACGGCGGCGAGGACGCCCCGGAGAACCTGGAGTTGCTGCACCTGTACTGCCATCAACAAGTCCATCTCCGGGATCTGAAGTCCCACGCCGGTACGTGATCGGCACGAGCCGTGTGCGGTGAAAATCGCACGCACGGTTCCAAGAGGGGGCGGTCACCGCAAGGTGGCCGCCCCACTCGGCGGAACCGGGCCGATACCGGGGCCGCGGTCACCCCCCGGTCGGGGCCGGAAAGAACGCCAGGTACGTCCCGTCCGCCGGCCGCCGAGCGTCCACCTCCCGGAGAATCTCGGCCGCCAGGTCGGCGTACGTCCGGTCCGGCCGGTGGTACGCCCCGACCGCCAGGGCCAACCCGCGGAGCCGGTTCACCTCCTTAACCGCCGCCGCCGCTTCCGCGAACTCGGCCCGCAGCTGTCGGACCTTCCGGGTCTTCCCGAACCGCGGGTCGGCCGCCGCCGCGAGTCGCCCCCGCAGCCCCTCGAACAGCTGGGCTGCTGTCGCCCCCGGCCGATCTCCAACCGCCCCGGCGTGGCCGGCCTGGCGGTACAGCTCGGCCATCGCTTCCAGGGTCAACCCGTGTTCCGCGGTCGCCGGGATCAGGAACCGGGCCGGGTCGGCCCCGACCGTCCGCCCGAACACGGCGGCCGCGTGCCGGGCGACCGCCCCGGCCGCGGCCCGGAGGACGCCGGCCGCCTGGTCGGGCTGGGCCAGCCGGAGGTGGCAAGCCGCCTCCCCGAGGGCGGCGGTGGTCAGGTGGCGGGCGATCATCCACGGGTACGTCGGCCCGATGGGCGTGGGCGCCGCCAGGTTCCCCGCGAGCTGTTCGGAATAGGATGCCGTCATGGACGAGCCCGCGTGTCCCGGCTGCCGGGAACTCCGCCGTCGCGTCGCCGCTCTGTAAGCGTCCACTGAATGGGTGTGGGTGTGCGTTGAGTTTGGGCGAGGCGAGTTGGGAACTCAGTGGCCAGCGGGGAGGTGCTGTTTGGCCCAGGCGTCGGGTAATAGATGCGTCACGTCGGCCGGTCTGGCGGCCAGTTGCGTCATCCCGCAGGGCCAACAGGAATACCGCCACCACCGCCAGCAGGCCGACCCCCGGTTCCAGCCGCTCTCGGGTCGTCAATTGCAACCGCTCCACCCCCATCCCGGTCTTCCTCGCAGAGTGGTACCGCCCTGGCCGCCGAACAACATACTCCGGAGCTTTTTGCTGCGGGATTTGGTGGAGTTCGGCTAAGTCAATGTGTGGGGAGTGCGGGACGCTGTTTCACCATGGCCACGTCCGAGACGCCGACTTGAATTTAAGTGGTTTCTGAGAAACGGTTTGCGAGATGGTTGTGTATGGATGTATCTGCCGAGTTCGTTGCACAGATCACCCGCTCCCAGCGGCAGTTGCACTCGTTCATTTTGTCGATGGTGTGGAACCCGGCCGAAGCGGACGACGTGCTCCAGGAGACGAACCTGGTGCTCTGGGAGAAGGCGGCGGAGTTCGACACCGACCGGCCGTTCCTGCCGTGGGCGATCCGGTTCGCACAGTTGCAGGCCCTGGCTTGGCTCAAGCGCCGCCGGCGGCAGCAACGGGTGGTGTTTGACGACGACCTGACACGGCTCCTCGCGGACGAGGCCGCGCGCGAGGAGGTGGTGTTCGAGGAGCGACGGCAGGCCCTCGCGGCGTGCCTTCAGAAACTCCCGTCCGACCAGCGTGACCTCATCGCCCGCCGGTACGAACCTGCCGGGTCCGTGAACGCCATGGCCGAGGTCGTCGGGACGACCCCCAAAGCGGTCTCGGACCGGCTGCGGCGAATCCGCCACGCCCTGTTGCAGTGCATCCGCCGGCAACTCGGGGAGGCCACCGCGTGACGACCGCCGCCGACCTCGAAGGCCTCTTCAACCGCCTGGCCGACGGCCTCGCGTCGGAAGACGACGAGCAGCGGCTCGGCGCGGTACTGCGCTCCGGCCCCGCGTCGCGGCGCGCGTACCGGGAGTTCATGGCGCTGCACTCGGCCCTCCATTGGGACTACGTCGCCGCCGCGCTGCCGGAACCGACGGCGCCCCCGAGCCTGTCCCATCCGCCCCCGGGCCGCCCCCCGCGGGCCACGTGGCTCGTGGCGTTCGGGGCGGGGGTGCTGCTGGCGACCGCGGCGGCCGTGATCCTCGTTCTGTTGCGGCCCGCGCCGCCCTCCACCGAGCGAACGGGGTCCGAGCAATCGACCGCGCCAGCCACGCCGGACGCCCCCAGGGCTGACGCGGTCGCGGCGCTGCTCGTGGACGGCGTGGGGTCGGAGTTCGCCCCGGGTCGCGGGCCCAACGGCGTCCGGTTCGGCCCCGGCGATTACGAACTGGTCAAGGGGGTCATCCACCTCCGCTTCGCACAGGGGGCCGACATGGTCCTCGCCGCGCCGGCCCGGATCGAGGTGACCGACGCGCAGCACACCCGGCTGGTGAGCGGCAAGGTCCGGGTGGTGGCGCCGCCGACCGCGAAGGGGTTCACCGTCGCGACACGGGCCGCGGACTACGTCGACCTCGGGACCGAGTTCGGCCTGCGGGTCGATGCCGCCAGCGGGGCCAGCGACCTGTACGTTTTCGACGGGCAGGTGAACGTCACCGACCCCCAGTCGGGCGCGGTCCTCCCGGTCACGGGGGGCAAGTCCTCCCGGGCGATCGATGGGCGGTCCGCACCCGCGCCACCGTTCCGTGAGGGCGACTTCCCCACCCCCGGGTCGATCGGGCTGAAGCGGTGGGAGGAGTACGAGCGGCAGACGCGCGCGGACCGGACGCTGCTCGCCTTCTACCCCTTCCGCCGCCAGCCGGACGAGTCCGTGTTGGTGAACGCCGTGGAGGGCGGCGGGATGGCCGACGGCCGGATCGCCGGCGCGCGGTGGACGACCGGCCGGTGGCCCGGGAAGGACGCACTGCTGTTCGACCGCGACACCGACTTCGCCCAGGTGGCGATCCCCGGCGAGCACCAGGAGCTGACGATCGCCACCTGGGTGAAGGTGGAGCGGATCGACTTCGTCCTCAACGCGATCCTGAACTCCGACGGGGCCGAGCCGGGCGGCGTCCACTTGCAGCTGAACCGGCAGGGGTTCGTCCGCGGCGGGGTCATCGTCGAGGGGCCGTTCCAGGACACGTTGGTGGGCAAGTCGGTCCCGCTCGGAAGCTGGGTCCACGTCGCCTCGGTGATCTCCGCGCGGGCGCGTTCTCAGCAGATCTACGTGAACGGTGCCCTGGCCCGCGAGCGCCGCTGGCAGAGCGGCGTGCCGCTGAAGCCGGGGCAGTGCCGGGTCGGCAACTGGCTGCCCGACCCGACGGACAAGTTCCGCATCCGCGCGCTGCGCGGCCAGATCGACGAACTAGCGGTCTGGGGGCGGGTTCTCTCGGCCGAGGAGGTCGGGCGCCTCGTGGAGGCCGGCCGCCCCGGGTTGCTGTGGAGCAAGGAGTAGCGAGCGAGATTCACCGCCGGACGACCGCCGACGATCACACCCACCTACGCTCTTTTCGGTCGGAGACGCGCCGATGAACGTCTACTCCTGTGCCGGACCGGTTTCCCGGCGCTCCTTCCTCACCGTCGGGACGCTCGGCGTCGCCGGGCTCAGCCTAGGCGATGTCCTGCGCCTCCGCGCCGCCGCGGGGAAGTCTGCCGCTCCGGACACGTCGGTCATCTTCGTGTGGCTGGCCGGCGGGCCGCCCCACCTCGACATGTACGACATGAAGCCGGACTCGCCCGAGGAGTACCGCGGGCCGTTCAAGCCGATCGGGACGAACGTGCCCGGGCTCGACGTGTGCGAGCTAATGCCGCTCCACGCCCGCTGCGCCGACAAGTACACCCTGGTCCGCAGCATCGCGCACACGTTCAACGACCACGGCGGCGGGTCCAAGCGGGTGATGACCGGGCGCGTCCCCACCACGCCGACCGAGACCGTGAACGACTCCCCCGCGGTCTGCACGGTGGTCGCCAAGATGCGGGAGAGCCTCAACCTGGGGCTCCCCAACTGCGTGTCCGCGGTCGACGGCGGCCGGGGCGGGGTGGACACGTACGCCCAGGGGGCGGCCTGGCTCGGCCACGGGTACTCACCGTTCATCGTGGACGGCGACCCGAGCAAGCCGACCTTCCAGGTGAAGAACGTCGGCGTGAGCCAGGAGATGGCCCTCCGGCTGGACGACCGGTTCACCCTCCTCCGCGGGATCGAGGGCGTGCGGCGGGAGGCCGATACGAACCCCGCCCTGCGGACGATGGGCGGCCACTACGCGCGGGCGCTCGACATGCTCACCAGCCCGCAGGCCCGGGCCGCGTTCGACCTGGCGCGGGAGCCGGCCGCGGTCCGCGAGCGGTACGGGATGAACGCCTGGGGCCAGCGGGCGCTGATGGCCCGCCGGCTGGTCGAGGCCGGGTGCAGTTTCGTGACCGTGGTGCTGGAGAACCCGCACCTCAACGGGTGCTTCTACAACTGGGACACGCACGCCGTCAACCACGACAACTTCATCGACATGCGGCTGCGGTTGCCGCTGTACGACAAGGTCGTCACGGCCCTCGTCGAGGACCTCCACGCCCGCGGGCTGACGAAGAAGGTGCTGCTGGTGGTGACCGGCGAGTTCGGCCGGTCGCCCCGGATCAGCAAGGCCGACGGCGGGGCCAAGGGGATGCGGTACGGCCGCGAACACTGGCCGCAGTCGATGTCGGTCCTCGTCGCCGGCGGCGGCCTGAAAATGGGGCAGGTGGTCGGCTCGACCGACAAACTCGGCACCCACCCGCACGAGAACCGGCTGGCGCCCGAAGACCTGTGGGCGACCGTCTACAAGCACCTGGACATAGACGCGCACACCTTCATCTACGACCAGCAGCGGCGGCCGGTCCCGATCCTGCCGGCCGGCCAGCCGATCCGCGAACTGCTGTGACCCCCCACCCCCGCCCGCCGGGCCGGCGCACCCCGGCCCGCGGCCCCGCCTCAACACCGCGAGTCGGCCGCCCCCCGCAACCGCGCCCCCCACCCCCACCGGCTGGACAGCCATGACTCGAACCGATTCTGCCGCTGCCCGTCTGCACCGCCGCGAACTCCTGGGCGCGGGCGCCGCGTCGGTCTGCGGGCTAGCCCTGACCGACTTCCTGCGGGCCGACGCACGGGCCGCGCTCGACTCCGCGTACCGCAAGCGGTCGGTCGTCAACGTCTGGCTGGCCGGCGGCGCGTCACACCTCGACACGTTCGACCTGAAGCCGGACGCCCCCGCGGAGTTCCGGGGGGAGTTCCGGCCGATCGCGACGCGGGTGCCGGGCCTGCGGGTGTGCGAGCACATGCCCCGGATCGCCGAGCGGATGGACCGCATGGCCCTGATCCGCTCCCTCACCGGGACGGTCGATTCGCACGACGGCGCGATGTGCGCCACCGGATACCCGCCGGGAAGCCTGAGGAACATCGGCGGGCGGCCGAACATCGGGTCGGTCGTGGCCAAACTCCAGGGTCCGACCAACGGCAGCGTGCCCACCGCGGTCGCAATGATCTCGGGGTACAACCCCAGCGAGCAGGCCTACTTCCGCTCGGCCGGGCACCTCGGGTCGACCTACGACTGCTACACCCCGGACAGCGAGGGGGGGTGAGCCAATCTGACCGCCCGGAACGTGACTCCGGACCGCCTCCGCCTCCTGTCGGAACTCGACCCGGGTCGCGCCGACCTCGACCCCCGCGGCGCCATGGAGGCGATGGACGTGTACAACCGGCGGGCGGTCGAGTTTTTGACCTCGCGGCAGTTCGCGCAGGCGCTCGACATCAGCGCCGAGCCGCTGAAGGTGCGGGACCGGTACGGCATCGGGTTCGGCAAGAGCCCGAAATCCAAGAACACGCTCGGGCTCCAGAACGCCCGGTTCCTGATGGCCCGGCGGCTGATCGAGTGCGGCGCCCGCTGCGTGAACGTGACCTGGGAAGAGGAGGGCGCGCCGGTGGGACACCCACCAGGACAACTTCAACGCCCTCCGGCACGAACTCCTCCCGTCCTTCGACATCGGCCTCACCGCGTTGTTCGACGACCTCGAGGCCCGCGGCATGCTCGACGACGTCCTCGTGCTGGTGTGGGGCGAGTTCGGCCGCACCCCGCGGATCAACGACAAGGCCGGGCGGGACCACTACGCCCCGGCGGCGTCCGCCCTCCTGTTCGGCGGCGGCCTGCGGGTGGGTCAGGTCATCGGCAGCACCACCAAGAACGGGGAGCGGCCCAAGGACCGCCCGATCCACTACCAGCAACTGCTCGCGACCCTGTACCGGCACCTCGGGATCGACCCGGCGGTTGCCACCATCACCGACCCCAACAACCGGCCGCAATACCTCCTCGACGAGATGGACCCGATCCGCGAACTGCTGTGACCCCCACCCCCGCCCCGCGCGGGCATGGGAACAGGGGCCGGCGGCGGGCGGCGGCCGTCTCGTGCCCGAGGTCGTCGCCCACCCGGACCCGGCCGCGCCGCCCCGTCTCGGTTCGACCGGCCGGCGGGCTGTCGCGGCGGAGCCCCATCGGAGAGTTGAGATGCGGAACGTGCTCGGCACTGTGTTCTGCCTGGCCATGTTCGGCACCGCGGCCGTGCGCGCCGGGGAGGGACCGGCCGCCAACACGCCCGACGAGGCCCGGCGGCTGGCGCAGGACAAGAGCGGCCGGCTCATCCTCGATCACCTGACCGCGCTCTCCCCCGAAGCGGCAAAGGAGTTGGCCCGCCACGATGGGTGGCTGTCGCTGAACGGCCTCATGTCGCTCTCCCACGAGACGGCGGAGGCGCTGGCCGCGCAGAAGGGCCAGTTGCACCTCGACGGGCTGACGGCACTGTCGCCGGAGGCCGCCCGCGCACTGGCCCGACACAACGGTGAACTGTCGCTCAACGGGTTGACCTCGCTCTCGGACGACCTGGCCGCCCCGCTGGCGAAGCACACGGGCGGTCGGCTGTACCTCAAGGGGGTGAAGTCGCTCTCGACGGAGGTGGGCAAGGCACTGGCGCAGCGGAAGGGGGGCGGGCCGTCGAACCAGGTCCGCCTCGACGGGGTGCAGGCGCTGACGGTCGAGGCGGCCGCGGCGCTGGCGGAGATGCACGGTCACAACTGGGACGGCAGGCTTCCCGCCATGACGACCGTCCCCGACGACGTGGCCCGGGCGCTGGCGAAACGGCAGGGCGGGCTTTCCCTCGAAGGGCTGACGTCGCTCTCGGAGGAGGCCGCGAAGGCACTGCAAGGACGGCTGGCCGGCAACCTGCCGCGGTTGACTTCGCTCACGGTTGAGTCGGCCAAAGCGATTGCTGGACCGGTTCCGGGGCAGTTCCATCGCACGCTCGTTCTCGATGGCCTCACCGCGCTGCCCGACGACATCGCCCTGGCGATCGGTGGCAAAGACAGCCGTGGCAACTTGCACCTCAACGGCCTGACCACGCTGACTCCCGTCGCGGCGAAGGCCGTCTGCCAGCGCGAGGGCGACCTGTACCTCGACGGCCTCACCACGATCCCCGACGACACGCTCAAGGCGATTACCGAGCACACGTCTCCTGGCTACGCGAGGCCGGTCGTCTTCCTCCGGGGGCTGACGACGCTGTCCGGCGACGGGGCCGCGGTGCTGGCGGCGTGGCCGAAGTGGAGCGGCGAACTGCCGGCCCTGACGGCGCTCTCCGGGACGACGGCCGCAGCCCTGGCCTCGTCGCGGAAGTGGGACGGCAAGCTCCCCGCCGTGAAGGCGCTCTCGGCCGACGCCGCACGGGCGCTCGCCCGCCGCCGGGGTGACCTCTCGCTGGACGGCCTCGCCGACGTGTCCGACGAGGCCGCGGTGGCGCTCGCCGAGCACCACGGCGGGACACTCTCGCTAAACGGGCTCAAGACCCTTTCCGACACTGCCGCCGCGGCACTGGGTCGGCACGATGGGCGGTTGTCCCTCGCCGGGCTGGCGGCCCTGTCCGACGCCGCGGCCGGTGCCCTCGCCAGGCACCCGGGCGACTGGTTGATCCTCGACGGCCTGACCACTCTAACCGACCCGGCGGCGAAGGCGCTGGCGCAACACCCTGGGGTGGTTTCGCTCGACGGGTTGACGGCGCTGGACCCCGAGACGCTGGCGACCCTGAGAGCCGGTCGCAGGGTCCGTCTCCCCGAGAAGTTCCGCACCGCGGTGGTTCACCAGCCGGCGACGGCCGACGCGAAGACGGTTCGCGCCTTCCTCGAAACGCATTGCGCGGGTTGTCACGACGGGCGATTGAAATCGGGCGAGTTCACGCTGGCCGCACTCGACCGGGACGACGTGGCCGGCCGCGTCGCGTACGCCTCGATCCTGGAACGGCTCCGCGCCGGCGACATGCCCCCGCCGCTGACGAAGGACCGCCCGGACGCGGCCGCGGCGGCCGGAGTGATGAGGTGGGTCGAGGCGCGGCTCGACACCCCGTTGCCGGGCAAGCCCGCCTACTACCCGGTGCGGGAGAAGCCCATCGACGGGAACCGGCTGCCGAACGCCATCCTGTTCGGCGGCCCGCGGGGGCCGAGCGTGCCGCCGCCGCCGCGGCTGTGGCGCCTCTCGCCGGCGGCCTACACCCGGTGGCTCGGGGAGTTTAACGCGAACGGCCTCCAGCAGCCGTTCGGCGTGATCCCGGACGCCGGCTTCCGGGACTTCGCCTCCCTGTACGCCCCCGACGAGGGGGCCACCGGGCTCCTCCTGTCGAACGCCGAGCAGGTGGTGGCCGCGCAGGTCCGTGCCCACCAGCTGGTGAACGTCAACGACCACCCGGCGGCGGCGAAGGAGGCCCTCTGGCCGACCGAGGCCCGCCTCAAGGCCGCGACCGCCGCCGAGCGCGCGTCACTCAAGTCCGGCGTGCGGGTGCGGCAGGGCAACGGGACGTTCGCCCCGCTCCTCCACCCGCACGTGCGGGCCAACAAGGAGGAGCTGGAGAAGGCCGTCCGGCAGCAGTACCAGACGGCCATTGCCCGACAGCCGGGCGAGAAGGAACTCGCCAGCGTGCTAGCCCTGTACGACGAGATCGCCCGCGACGGCGACTTCGCGCTGGCCGGGCGGACGATCCTCATGGCCCCGATGCTGACCCCCGAAGCCATCCTCCGGTTCGAGGTCGGCGGGGGCGCCGAGGTCCGCCCGGGCGTCCGCATGCTGTCGCCGCGCGAGACCGCTTTCGCGCTGAGCCTGGCGCTGTCGAGCCGGCGCGATCCCGGCCTGCTCACGGCCGCGGCGCAGGGCCGGCTGACCACCCGGGAGGAGGTCGCCGAGGCCGTTCGCCGCATCCTCGACGACCCGAAGATTGACAAGTCGCTGGTGCTGTGGTTCTTCCGCGAGTTCTTCGACTACTACCGCGCCCCCGAGGTGTTCAAGGACCCGCTGCCCGACTACCTGCACCGCCGCGGCATCGGGTACAACCCGCAGAGCTACGTCGCCGACACCGACTTCGCGATCCTGAACATCCTGGCCCACGACCGGGATGTGCTGAAGGAGTTGCTCACCACGACGGCCTCGTTCCACAGCCACGAGTTGTTCCGCCCGGACGGCTCGATCTTCCGCCACCTGCCGCCGGTCGCGGGCGAGAACCGGCGCGACCCCCGGCCCGACCGCGTCGGCATCCTGATGCAGCCGAGCTGGCTGGTGGCGTGGTCCACGAACTTCCACAACGACATCGTCCGCCGCGGCCGCTGGGTGCGCGAGCGGCTCCTCGGCGGGCGGGTACCCGACCTGCCGGTCAACGCCGCGGCGATGATCCCCGACGACCCGCACCGCACGTTGCGGCAGCGGCAGATGGCGACGCGCGAGCCTCAGTGCTGGAAGTGCCACTACCGGATGGACGACCTCGGGTTGCCGTTCGAGAACGCCACCCACTACGGGTTCCCCCGCCGCGCCGAGGAGGTGCTCGACCTCGAGGCGGTGCCGCGGGGCAACGACACGAGAGCCAAGATCTGCCGCGACGCCCCGCTCGACACCACCGGGTTCATCGCGTTCAGCGGCGACCCCCGGCTCGACGGCCCCGTCAAGGACGCCCCCGAGATGCTCCGCCGCCTGGCACAGTCGGGCCGCGTGCGGCAGATCTTCATCCGCCACGCCTTCCGCTTCTTCCTCGGCCGCAACGAGACCCCGGGCGACGCCCCCACCCTGCAAGAGGCGGAGAAGGCCTATCTCGACGGCGGCGGCAGCTTCAAGGCACTCCTCGTGTCGCTCCTGGCGTCGGAATCCTTTCTGTACCGCACCGTGCCGCCCGGGGAGACGAAATGACCCCCCGCAACGGACCTTCACCCCCGACCCGCCGGCCGCGCACGCCCGCGGCCACCGGATCGCCGACACGCCGGGTCGTCGGCGTTGTCGGGCCGGCCGCTCGGGCCAACCTCCGGGCTCAAGAGAATCGCCATGCCGAACACCCTGCCGCCGTGCGTTTGTGCTTTCGCTCTGCTACTTGCGACGGTCCCGGGGGCGACAGGCCAGCCGGCGAGCGGGGACGCGTCCGCCGCCCGGGAGGCGACAACCGGCATCGGCATGAAGCTCGTCTACATCCGGCCGGGCAAGTTCATCATGGGCTCACCGCCGGGCGAACCGGGCCGGGAAGCACAAGAGGTGCAACACGAGGTCGAACTCACGAAGGGGTTCTACCTCGGAACGTGTGAAGTCACGGTCGGTCAGTTCAGGCAGTTCGTCACGGAGACGAAGTACCAGACCGACGGCGAGCGCGACGGCAGGGGTGCGTACGGCATCAACGAGGCCGGCAAGATCGAACAGATGCAGCCGACGTTCACCTGGAAAAGTCCAGGCTTCGAGCAGGCCGACGATCACCCCGTTGTAAACGTCTCGTGGAACGATGCCAGGGCGTTCTGCCGGTGGCTGAGCCAGAAAGAGAAGAAGGCGTACCGCCTGCCGACCGAGGCGGAGTGGGAATATGCGTGCCGCGCCGGCACCAGAACGGCGTACACCCACGGCGACGACCCCGAAGGCCTCGTCGGTGTCGGCAACGGTGCCGACACCGCCGCGCGAGCCAGGTATCCGGGGTGGAGCATTGGGATCAAGGCAAATGACGGCCACGTCTTCACGGCACCCGTGGGCCGGTTCCAGCCGAACGCGTACGGCCTCTCCGACATGCACGGCAACGTGTGGGAATGGTGCGAGGACTGGTACGAGCCCAACAGTTATCCGAAAGAGAAGCAAGTCGATCCCACCGGGCCGGCGACGGGCAAAGCCAAGGTGCAACGCGGCGGCGGCTGGTCGAGCGACGCGAAGCGCCTGCGTTCCGCGGCTCGTGTCGGCCGGGATGCTTCCGCCTATCGCGGATGTTATCTCGGTTTCCGCGTCGTTCTTGAACAGGAGAGTGGAACGCAGAGCCAGGAGCCCGAAAGCCCCAAGAAACTGCCGGCCGGCCTGCGGGTGATGAGCGGCGGACACAGTTGGTCGACCGAAAACTCCGCGCCGTTGTGTCAGGCGGCTGGCATCACCGGGCATCTGAAACTCAACAAGCAGGGCCTCCATAGCGGTCGCATCGAGGACCTGACCCCGCTGCTCGAAAAGGGCGAAATCGACGTGTACGTCTGGCAGCACAATTCGACGGGACCTGATTTCCCCAAGTTCCTGCCGACCCTCGTGGACCTCGGCCCCAAGCACAACCCCAACTTCCGCGTCATCATGCAGATGCCGTGGCTGACGAATGATGGGCGAAAAGACGTCAAGTCGCCCGAGGAATACGAAAAGACTGACCTCGCCGAATACCAAACCGAGTTGGAAAAGTCCCGCAAACAGCAGGAAGCCTACATCGACGAAGTCAATGCCAAGGCTGGCAAGCGCGTCGTGTTCCTGGTGCCTCTCGGGGATGGCATGCTGGAAGTGCGAAAGTTGATCGTGGCTGGGAAGTTCCCAGGCATCACGAAAGTCAATTTCCGAGAAACGCCTGGCGATCGCGGGTCTCTGCTGCAAGGCGACATCATGCCGCACCAGGGCCTCCTTGGCATGCGACTGGGAACCTACATGCACTTTGCGGCCCTGTATCGGATGTCGCCGGAAGGGCTCAAGTTCCCGGGTAAGGAAGGTGACGGCTTGACCGACGCGCAGCGGGAGGTCCTCCAGAAGCTCGCGTGGGACATGGTCTCGAAGTACCCGTACGCCGGCATCGCGAAGTTCGACGCGCCCAACCCGATCGTTGACGCGAAGTCGAGGTTCGGCCTCGACGTCAAGACCGACCGACTGATCATGACCCACGCCGACAAACCGCTGGGCGAGTACGTCTGGGCCGATCAGAGGATTCTTCGCCCCTACTTCGCGAACCTCCACGGACCGGGCGGCACGAAGGTCACCCGCAACCACCCGCCGGTGCCCGGAACCGACGCCGCCGATCACGACACGATGCATCCCGGCCTCTGGCTTGGGTTCGGGGACATCAGCGGCGTGGACTTTTGGCGGAACCGCGGCCGGGTCCGGCAGGTCAAGTTCCTGGCGCCGCCCACGACCGCCGACGAGCGCATCACCTTCGCCACGGAATCCGACCTGCTGAACCCCGACGGCAAACGGATGGGCGGGATGGTCAACCGCTACACCATCGCCCGGCGACCGGCGGGGTGGCGGCTGGTGTGGGACGCGACGTTCACCGCGACCGAGCAAGACCTCGTCTTCGGCGACCAGGAGGAGATGGGCTTCGGCGCCCGCGTCGCCAGCGAGTGCACCGAGAAGACCGGCGGGGCGGTGGTGAACAGTCACGGCGCGAAGACCGCCAAGGCGACGTGGGGCAAGCCGGCGGCGTGGTGCGACTACTCGGGCACGAAGGGCAGTCGGCGGGTGGGGGTCACGCTGATGCCCGGGCCGAAGAACTTCCGCGAGTCGTGGTGGCACAACCGCGACTACGGCGTGTTCGTGGCCAACCCGTTCGGCCGGGCCGCCATGGGACAGGGGGCCAGGAGCGCGGTCACGGTGAAGAAGGGTGAGTCGCTTCGGCTCGTCTTCGGTGCGGTGCTGCACGACGGCACAGACTACGACCCGGCGAACGAGTACCAGCACTTTCTGGAAGCGGTGAGATGAGCGATTCGGCAGGGGCGTCGCGGCGGCGGAACGTCCGGGCGCGAGTGTGTCAGCCGGGGGGCCGAGGTTTTTCGCACGGGATTGCTGGCGATTCGGCTAACTCACAGAACGGGCCGGACGGGGTGGAGCGGTGCGCGGGTCGGGAATGGCGCCGAGAGCCCCGACCGAGGTCGCGACGCAACCCGCTGCGGGGTAAGAACATGATCGCGTTCCGACTCCTCCTGGCCGTCCTCGCCCTCTCGGCGCTCCCGCGCCCGGCGGGGGCCGACGAGCGGTTGCGCGACACGATCGACCGGGAGATCAAGGCGGGCTGGGCGAGAGAAAAGATTCCCGCACCAGGTCGGTCGTCGGACGCGGTGTTCCTGCGGCGCGTGTACCTCGACCTCGTGGGCATGATCCCCACCTACGAGGAGGCGACCGCATTCCTCAAGGACCCCGACCCGAACCGGCGCGAACGGCTCATCGACACGTTGCTCGCCGATCCGCGGTTCGCCCGGCAGCAGTCCCACGCCTGGGACCTGGGGATGCTGGGCCGCACCGCCAGGCCGGTGGACGGGACCGTCGGCCACCGGACCCGGGAGCGGTTCCGCCGGTGGCTCGCAAAGCAGTTCGAGGCGAACGAACCCTGCGACCGCATCGCCGCGAAAGTCCTCCGGGCGGAGGAAGACGGCTCGCAGTTGTACTACGCGGTGAACAACAACACCGACGAGATGGTCACGGCGGTCTCCCGCTTCTTCCTCGCCACGCAGATCCAGTGCGCCAGGTGCCACGACCACCCGTTCGAGCCGTGGACGCAGAAGGACTACCACGGGATGGCGGGGTTCTTCGTGCGCACCCTGGTCGTGGAAGTCCCGGGGAAGCCCGAGGTGACGAATCAGACGGGGAAGGAGTACCGCGTCGGCGAGCGGGCCGTCGGCGAGGCCCTGTTCACCGCCGACGAGATTGACCCGAAGACCAAAAAGAAGCTGTCCGTCCCCGTTCGGCCCAGGTTCCTCAACGGGGCGGCAGTGACCGAGCCGGAGTCGCCGAAGGACTACGTCGAGCCGAAGCTCAAGGCGGGGGAGTTGCCGCCGAAGCCGCCCTTCTCGCGGCGCGAGAAGTTCATCGAGTGGATGACAGCCCGGGACAACCCCTACTTCGCCAGGGCGGCGGTCAACCGCGTCTGGGCGCAGTTCATGGGGCGCGGCTTCGTCCACCCCGTGGACGACTTCAACTCGCAGAACCCGCCGAGCAACCCCGACCTGCTGAAGGCCGTGGAGGCGGCGTTCGTCGCACGCGGGTTCGACCTGAGGTGGCTCGTCCGGGAGGTCGTCGCCAGCGCGGCGTACCAGGCGTCGGACCTCGGCCCGGTCACCGACGCCATGCCGCGGCACTACGAGCGGGCCCGGATCCGCCCCCTGACCGTCGAGGAGTTGACGGCCTCGCTCCACATCGCGACGGGGCTCGGCCCCGAATCGGCCTTGAAGGCCGAGCCGAGCTCCCAGATGCTGCAGTACCTGGGGCAGCCCACCGACGGCCAGGGGCGATTCCAGGGGAGCCTGTCGGAACACCTGTTCCTCCACAACGGCGACCAGTTCCGCAGCCTCTGCCGGCCCAACAAGGGTAACCTGCCCGACCGGTTGCTGGCCGGACCCGAGGGGTGGGACGCGAAGGTCGAGCGGATGTTCCTGTCGGCGCTGAGCCGGCCGCCGACCGGCGAGGAGAAGCAGCGGTTCGTGAGCTACCTGACCGTGGACGCGACGGACCCGAGACAACTGGCGCAGCGCGTGGAAGAGGCGATGTGGGTGCTGGTGTCGTGCTCCGAGTTCCGATTCAACCGGTAGTGGGGCGGGGGCGAACAGCCGAACGGGGTCGGGCCGGCGCCGGCAACCCGGGTCGGCGCTGGCGGCCGGGGTGGCCGAAGTGGTCGGGCAAAGCCGCGCCGGGCGGCACGCGACGGGCGAGGCAGCTACGCGTGATGCGGCGCGCGGATCGAACCGCGCCGACGATCGCGCCGCGGGGACGTGACGCAAACCAACGGGGGGTCGGCATGTTGACGATTCACGACCGGGGCTTCGCACGCGACTGCCGGGGGGCGAGCCGGCGCGAGTTCCTGCGCGTCGGCGGCCTCGGGCTGGGCCTGTCCGGCCTCACGCTCCCGGGCCTGCTGGCCGCCCGGGCCCGGGCCGGGGAGAGCGGCGGCGCGCCGAAGAAGGCGGTGGTGCTGCTGTTCCTGCAGGGCGGGCCGTCGCAACTCGAGACCTGGGACCCCAAGCCCGAGGCCCCGAAGGAGTACCGCACCCACACCGACTGCATCGTGACGGCCCACCCGGGGGTCCGGTTCTGCCGCTACTTCCCCAGGCTGGCCGCGATGGCGAGGGACTTCACCGTTGTGCGCAACTTCGCCTCCGGCAACGGCGGGCACACCTACGAGGCCGTCACCACCGGCGGCAACGCGACCAAGGGGTCGCTCAGCGCGGCCTCCGCCTACCTGGGCGGCGCCGTCGCTCCCTCCGGCCTGCCGGGCAACATGCTCGTCCTCCCCGAGGCGGTGCAGGAGGGGTTGAAGTTGGGGAGCAACTTCGAGACCGGCGCCCTCCCCACACTCACCCAGACCGGGTCGCTCGGGTCGCAGTACGAGGCGTTCAGCCCCGCCGGCGGGTCGAAGCTCAAGCAGGCGATGACCCTCACCCTGCCGCGCGAGCGGTTCGACGACCGCCGGCAACTCCTCGCCGGGTTCGACACCCTCCGCCGCGACATCGACCGCGGCGGCGCCCTGGGACGCGCCGACGAGTACCAGCAGCGGGCGTTCGACATCATCTCGCGCGGCATCACCGAGGTGTTCGACCTGGGCAAGGAAGACCCCCGGACGCTGGCGATGTACGACACCGCCGGCCTCTTCCGGCTTGAGGACGCCACCCGCTGGTACGACATGAAGCGGGCGTCGAATCTGCTGGGCAAGCAGATGCTCCTGGCCCGCCGGCTGTGCGAGGCCGGGTGCGGGTTCGTCACCGTGTCGGACTGCGGCTGGGACATGCACGCGAACAACAACAGCCCCAAGAACATGGAGGGGCTCAAGTGGCTGGCCCCGCAGGTGGACCACGCCGTCGCCGCGTTCCTCGAGGACGTCAAGCAGCGCGGCTTGTCCGAGAAGATCCTGCTGGTCGTCACCGGCGAGATGGGGCGGTCGCCGCGGCTCAACGGCAACGGCGGCCGCGACCACCACGGCGAGCTGACCCCGCTGCTGATCGCCGGCGGCGGGCTGAAGATGGGGCAGGTCGTCGGCCGGTCCGACGCCCTCGGCGGGCGGCCGGCCTCCCACGGCTACAGGCCGGCGCACCTGTTCGCCACCGTCATGAACTTCCTCCTCGACGTGCCGCAACTCCGACTCCGTACCGACCTCAACCGCGACCTGATGACCGCAATCGACAGAGCGAACGTGATCCGCGAGTTGTTTTGAGCCGGGCGTGACGGTCGCGTCGCTCCCGGATCCGCCGGCCGACGACAACACCCGTCCGCCCTCGCCCGGTCGTTTCGGGTAAGATCGACCGGCCGCGAGGGGAGCCGCCATCAGGAGATAGGGAAGGACGATGAACAAGTACCTCACGTGCCTGGCCGTCGCACTGGCTGCTGGGTTCCCCGGAGAGGCGACGCCCCAGACGCCCGACCCCGCGGCGGAGGCGGCGGCGAGAAAGCTCTTCGACACCCGGGTGATCGGAGCCGAGTTGAAGTTGCAGGGCGAGTACGTCGGCAACGACCGCGAGGCGCGTGTCGGTGTCCAGGTGGTCGCACGGGGCGACAAATCCTTCCACGCGCTGGTCCTGGAAGGGGGCCTGCCCGGCGACGGCTGGGACGGCGGCCGCTACGGCCTGTTGGAAAGCGGCCCCCTGTCTAACGGGAAGGTGGAACTCCGCTCCCCGGGCGATGACGGGGCGGGCGCGGTGCTCGACGAGAGCGGGCTGGCCCTGAAGCGCGGCGGCCGGACGGTCCTGCTGAAGCGGGTGGACCGGAAGAGCCCGACCCTGGGGAAGCAACCTCCGGCCGGTGCCGTCGTTCTCTTCGGGGGAGCGAACCCGAACGTGGACGCGTTCGAGGAACGGAAGGACATCGAGGGGCTCAGCGCGCCGCTGATGTTCGAGGGGAACCTGCTGGCGGGGGCGGTCACGAAGCAGAAGTTCCGAGACTACACCTTACACGTCGAGTTCATGACCGGCTGGGAGCCGCAAAACATCCCGTGGCGGCGGGCGGATGCCGGGGTCTACATGCTCGCCCGGTATGAGGTGGCGATCGGGGATAGTTTCGGGTTCGATTTCGACCTGTCCGGGGCCACCAGCCCGACCCGGCCGCCGTTGATCGGCGGGACGGGCAAGGGATCGAAGTTCCCGCCCGCGAAGGGTGCCGCCGCGCCGCGGGTCTGCGGCAGCGTGTTCACCTACCCGAGCAAGGTGCCGAACGCGTGCCTCCCGCCACTGGTCTGGCAGACCCTCGACATCGACTTCACGGCGCCGCGGTTCGACGCCGGCGGGAAGAGGACAGCGAAGGCGGTGATCTCGGTGAAGTTGAACGGGCAGCAGACGGTGGACCGGTTGGAAGTGAACAGCCCGACGCCGCACGGGTTCAAGGGTCCGGAGGCCGCGGACGGGCCAATTTGGTTCGAAGCCTTCGGCCGCCGCGTGCTGTACCGGAACATCTGGGTGGTGGAACAGCCCTGAGCGCGGACCGGCCCACCCGGCCGTCGCGACCCGACCGCGACCGCGACCCGGGTGCGGCGACCGACAGCGAGACGGTGATCGGCGAGTTGTTCGGATGTCTGATTGCGGCCCGCCGCGGGGTTCACTTGTTGGGTGCCACAACCGACCGTACGGGGATATCCGTCCCATGCACGAAGCGTACCTGCTCGAGGCGGTCCGCGACCGAGTTCGCGGCTCGCGGCGGGACTGGCTGCGGCTGACCGCGGCCGGGTTCGGGTCGTACATCCTCGCCGGCGGGCGGCGGGGGAGCCCGGTCCGCGGCGGGCCGCCCGCCGGCCGCGGACCGCGCGCGAAGAGCAGCATCCTGCTGTTCATGACCGGCGGCCCCGCCCAGCACGAGACCTTCGACCCGAAGCCCGACGCGCCGTCGAACGTGCGCGGCGAGTTCGGGGCCATCGACACCTCGGTGCCGGGGGTCCGGGTCTCGGAACTGATGCCGCACATGGCCCGGCAGGCGCACCGGTACGCGATCCTGCGGGGGACGTACCACCGGGAGAACGGCCACGGGCCGGCGACCCACTGGAGCCTGACGGGCCGGGTCGCGGTGCCGCGGCCCCGCACCGGCAGCGAGCCGTCGCCGGCGCGGATCGACCCGCCCTGCGTCGGCGGGGTGGTGCGGCAACTGAAGGGGGACCGGAACGGGCTGCCGGGGGCCGTCCAACTCCCCGCCCGGATCGGCGACCAGAACACCTTCCAGTGGGCCGGTCAGCACGCCGGGTACCTCGGCGAGCGGTACGACCCGCTGATGCTCATCGACGAGACGTGGGTCCCCGGCGAACTCCCCCCTACCTTCCGCCCCAACCCGGCGGTGGGCGAGGACCGGCTGCGGACGCGGTCGCACCTGCTGCAGGAGTTGGAGGGGGCCCAGAAGGCGGTCACCGGGCCGCCGGTCGACTCCCTCCATCTCCACCGCGAGCGGGCCCTCAGCGTGCTCGACTCGACCACCGCCTGGGAGGCGTTCCTCCTCAAGAACGAGCGGCCCGAGTCGATCGCCCGCTACGGCGACACTCGGTTCGGGCGGAGTTGCCTGATCGCGCGGCGGCTGGTGGAGGCCGGCGTCGGGCACGTGACCGTGACGTGGTACCCCGACCCGCCCACGAAGTTCAACTCGGAGGCCAACTTCGACACCCACAGCAAGCACTTCACCAAGATGAAGAACTTGCTCATGCCGCCGGTGGACCGCGCGTTCGCGGCGCTGCTCGACGACCTGGCCGAGCGCGGGCTGCTGGACGAGACGCTGGTCGCCTGGACCGGCGAGTTCGGCCGCACCCCGAAGATCAACGGCGGGGCCGGGCGGGATCACTGGGGGAACGTGTTCAGCACCGTCCTCGCCGGCGGCGGGGTCCGCGGCGGGCAGGTCCTGGGCTCGTCGGACGGGCTGGGGGCGGAGCCGAAGAACAACCCCGTCCACGTGTCCCGGTTCGTGGCCACAATGCTCCGCGCCCACGGCTGGGACGACGGGACGCCGGTCTACTCGGCCGACCGCCGCCCGCAGTTCTTCATGCCGGGCAAGCCGCTCGACGAGCTGTTCTAGACCGCCCGCCGGCGGGGGTCGGGGCCCTCCCCGCAGTGAGACGATACGCCACGACGCGGGTCGTTCCGCCACCGGACCACCCCAGCGGAGGAGACGAAATGAGCACCCGCCCGCACCCGCTTCGCGTGGTCACGCCCGACCGACTGGACCGGCGGACGGCGCTCGCGGGCGTGGCCCTCGGGGCCGGGGCGGTCGTGCTCCAGCCGTTCTTGCAGCGGCTCGCGGCCGAGGAGGCCGGACAGCCGCCGCCGAAGCGGTTCATCTTCGTCATGGAAAGCAACGGCCTTTACCCGTACCATGTGCAACCGAAAGGCGTCGAGAGGGGCAAGGGCGACCGGGTGATCGACCTGCCGCTGGCGGACCTGGAACTCCCCGAGGCCATCGCCCCGCTCGAACCGTTCAAGAGCCGGCTCGGGATCATTCAGAACCTGTCGCACAAGATCTCCGGCGGCGGCGACCACGGGAAGGGGTACGGCGGCCTCGGCTGCTTCAACTGGCGGCGCGGGGCGGCCGGTCAGACCATCGACCACGCTCTCGGGTCCGCCCAACCGAGCATCATCCCGGTGGTCGGGCTTTGCGTTCCGCCCTCGGCGGACGCCGCGTTCGCCAACTCCGTCTCGGCCAGCGGCCCGCGCCGGCCGACCCCGATGGTCTGTCAGCCCGACCTCGCGTTCCAGATGCTGTTCGGGAGCGTGGCGGAAGGGAGCGCGGGCAAGGTGCACCAGGCCCGGAACAGGCTGCTGGACTGGTGCCGCGCCGACATCAAGCGGGTGCGGGACGAACTGCCGGCCGCCGGCCGCGAGAAGCTCGACGTGTACCTCGACACGTTCGAGCAGATGCGGACCCGCCAGGATCGGTTGGCCGAGAACCGGGAACGGCTGCGGGCCAACCTGCCCGCCCTCGACAGGTTCGACTCCCGGCGGACCACGCAGCGGTTCGAGGCGCAGTGCGCGATCGCCGCCGCCTCGCTCGCGTCAGGGCTCACGAACGTGGTGACGCTCGACGCGGCCGGCGGCATCGGCCTGTACCACACCTGGACCGACCTGGGCGTCACCAAGGACGGCCACGCCATCGGCCACTCGGTCGAGGCACCCGACAGCGCGAAGTTCGCCGTCGCGATCCGCCGCTTCCACGCGGAGCGGGTCGCCGACCTGGCCCGCCGCCTCGATGCCGTGCGCGAGGGGAACGGCACGATGCTCGACAACACGCTCATCATCTGGATGAGCGACTCGGGCGAGGGGCACCACGGGTTCTGCGCCGAGTGGCCGCTGGTCGTTCTCGGCGGTCTGGGCGGTCGGCTGAAGACGGCCGGCCGGTACCTCCAATTCCCGCGATACCAGGAGGGGGCGCGGGAGACCGCCAACCGGACCGTCCGCAACTTCTACCTGGCCCTGCTCCACGCCGCCGGCGACCGGCGAGAGGCCTTCGGCGAGCTCGACCCGCAGATGCCGGCCGCCGCCCAGAACGGCCCGTTGGCCGAGGTTCTGGCCTGACCGCCCCCCGAAGTTGAACGAGCCAGGGGGGTGGGGCGGGGCGTCCGGGTTGGTTTTCGCGACTACCGACGCGGGATTCGGAGCGGTTGAGCTAAAGTGTGGCGGACCCCTCCCCCGGCGGTGTACCGCCGCCGAGCGAGCCTTCCGACCCACACCCTGCCGATGAGACCGTGGCTCCGCCGCGGGTGGTCGTGGTTCGGGGTTCCGATTCGACCAGTGGCCGTAGGTAGGGAAAGCCGATGAAGCCGATCTTCGAATCCGGCGCCTGCACCTCGGGTCACCACCTGAGTCGGCGCTCGCTGATGACGGGGCTGCTGACCACGGCGGGCGGCGCGGCCGTCGCGAACTGGGGCGCGCTGGTTCACTCGGCGACGATCGCCGCGGAGGCGAAGCGGTCGGGGAAGCGGTGCATCATGCTCTACATGGAGGGGGGAGCGAGCCAGACCGACACGTTCGACATGAAGCCCGGCCGGCGGACGGCCGGCCCGTTCCGGCCGATTCCGACGAACGTCACCGGCATCCAGGTGTGCGAGTTCCTGCCGTGCGTCGCCCGGCACGCCGACAAGCTGGCGATCATTCGCAGCATGCGGACGCAGTCGGTGGACCACGGGATCGGCGGGTACCACATGCACACCTGCTACCCCTCCTCGCAGCGGTTCCCGCACCCGGAAATCGGGGCCATGATCGCGAAGTACTGCCAGGACCCGGAGGCCGACCTGCCGAGCTTCGTCAAGATCGGGCCCACGAGCGGGGTGTACGGGTCGGGGTACCTCGGCCCCCAGTACGAGCCGTTCGTGGTGGCCGAGGACGGCAAGCTGCCGGGGTTCGCCAGCCCGTCGGCCCCGCCGGAGGTTCAGGCCCGGCGCGGCGAGTTGCTGAACTTCATGGAGCAGCGGTTCGCCGAACACCGCCCGGGTGAGCCGTTCGCGTCGCACCGCACGGCCGAACTGCGGACGGTTCGCCTGATGCGGGCCCGGCAGGCGTTCGACGTGAGCCGTGAGTGGGACCAGGCGAAGGACCGGTACGGCGACACCAAGTTCGGCCGCGGCTGCTTCACGGCACTGAAGCTGGTCGAGGCTGGGGTGTCGTTCGTCGAGGTCGGGCAGTACGGCCACGACACACACGTCGATAACTTCCCGATCTCCAAGGCGCTGTACTCGGTGCTCGACCCCGCCTGGGGTGGGCTGATGGACGACCTGGCGCGGCGCGGCCTGCTGAGCGACACGCTGGTCGTGTGGACCAGCGAGTTTGGCCGCACGCCGGCGATTAACAACCGGGCCGGCCGCGACCACTTCGGCCGGGCGTGGACGGTGGTGCTGGCCGGCGGCGGCATCAACGGCGGCCGGCACCACGGCGCGAGCGACCCGGACGGCTTCGAGGTGCAGGACGACCCCGTCACCGAGGGGGACTACTTCGCCACCATCTACACCGCGCTCGGCATCAACCCCCGGGCTCGTCACTTCCTCGGGAGCCGGCCGATCTGGGCCACCCCCGAGGGCTCCCGGCCGATCCGGCAGCTGTTGGGGTAGTCGCGCCCGCCGGAAGGCCGTCGGCGTGTTCGTCCGGAACGTGCAAGGCGTCGTCCTCGCCCGCTGAACCCCAAAGACCAGGTCATGAGCATGCACCTTCCTTCAACCTGCGGCTCCCCGGAGCACTCGCTCAACCGGCGGGCGTTTCTCGGCGGCGTCGGCGGTTTCGCCGGCGGGGTCGCGGGGCTGGACGCGCTCGGGAACCCGCTGCTGGCCGGCCAGCTCGAGAAGCGGCACAAGCGCGTCATCCTCCTCTGGATGGCCGGGGGGCTGAGCCAGTTCGAAAGCTGGGACCCGAAGCCCGGCCGGCGGACCGGCGGACCGTTCCGGGCGATCCAAACCTCGGTTCCCGGCTACCGGATGAGCGAGCTGATGCCGATGATGGCGTCACGGGTTCACAAGTCGGCCGTCATTCGCTCCTTCAGCAGCCCGAACACCGGCCACACCGGGGGGAGCGTGTTCGCGCTGATGAGCGGCGACCGGCAAGACACGGGGAACCTGCGGACCCCGTCATTGGGGTGTTTGTTGGGCCGCGAGCTGTCGCAACCCGGGATGCCCGAGCACGTGTCGTTCTGGAACGCCACCTGGCCGTTCAGCGGCGGCGACAAGCAGCTCGATTTCGCCCTCGACCTGGGGGCGCGGTACGAGGCGATCAACATCGCTGGCAAGCTGGCCCCCGACGGCATCCAGCTCCCCGCCTCGCTGACCGACGACGACCACCGCGCCCGCGAGGCGCTCCGCGAGCAGCTGGCGGCCCGGTTTCAGGAGCGGCGCGGCAGCAACCCCACGGTCGCCAGCCACGGCGGGTCGTACCAGCGGGTCCGCGGCATCATGGACATCGCCGGCCTGTTCGACATCTCCCGCGAGCCGCCCAGGACGCGCGAGCGGTACGGCCACTCGCTGTTCGGCCAGCAGGCCCTGGTGGCGCGGCGGCTGATTGAGGCCGGCGTGCCGTTCGTCCGCCTCACCGACGGGTGGTGGGATTCCCACGGCGAGAACTTCGAGATCCACGCGTCGAAGGTCCCCACCCTCGACCGGGTGATGTCGGCCCTGCTCGAGGATCTGGAGCAGCGCGGCCTGCTCCAGGACACCCTGGTGGTGACCTTCGCCGAGATGGGCCGGACGCCGCAGATCAACGGCCAGCGCGGCCGCGACCACTGGGGGGCTTGCTGGAGCGTGACGCTGACCGGTTGCGGCATCAAGCCCGGGGTCGTCCACGGCAGCACCAACGCCGACGGCACCGCCGTCGCCACCGACCGCGTCACGGCCGCCCAGTTCTTCGCGACCATCTTCCAGGCCGTGGGGATCGACCACCAGAAGGAATACACCTCGGCCGACGGCCGGCCGGTCCGACTGACCCCCTACAACACGGAACCGGTCCGCGCGGTGTTGGCCTGATCCACCCCCCAGACAAACCAGTCGGAGCCCACCATGCCGCCCCCCAACCCCGACCGGGTGAAGATCAGCAAAGCGGTGACGCACCCCGGCGATTTTCTGTCCGTCGTCCGCGAGCCGAACAGCGAGCGGCTGTGGCTCGGCCACGCCGACGCGAAGATCTATTCCATCGACTTCGCCCGGGAAAAGCCTGCAGCGACTGCCGTGTTCGAGGGGCACGAGAGTTACGTCAGCGGGCTGGGTCTGGTCGAGAACACGCTCGTGTCGGCGGGCTGGGACCGCAAGCTGGTGTGGTGGGACCTCCGCGACCGCCGGGTGGTGCGCACCGTCGAGGCGCACGACCGGTGGGTCCGCCGGCTCGCGGTGAGCCGCACCGGGACGATGATCGCGACCGTCTCCGACGACATGACCTGCAAGGTGTGGGACGCGAAGTCGGGGAGGTTGATCCGGACGCTGACCGGGTTCGACGACCGGGTGCCGCGGTACGACAACCCCAACAAGATCTTTTCCTGCGCGATCTCCCCGGACGGCCGGCACGTCGCCGCCGCCGACGACGCGGCCCGGGTGCTCGTGTGGGAGGCGGAGTCCGGGCGGGAGGCCGCACGGTTCGAAGCCCCCAGCTACCTGGGGATTTCGCAGGGGGGCTACCTGTCCGCGTCGCGGATTTGCCGGATGGCGTTTTCGCCCGACGGCAAGTCACTGGCCCTTGCGGGGAAGGAGCGCGCCGGCGAGTTGTTCGTCATCTCCGGGCCCGGGCTGGTGCAAATCTTCGACTGGCAGACGGGACAGAAGGCTTACGAGCAGAAGGCGAGCGGCCAGTTCGAGTCGATCTACTGGCACCCGCAGTCGGCCTGGATTCTGGTCGCCCCGTTCGCGAACGGCCCGCTGTGCTTCCTGGACCCGGCCAGGCCGCGCGTGATCAAGGAGACGCCTGCCACCATCCCGACGTACGACCTGGCCGTCAACGAGGCGGCGGACGCGTTCTACACGGTCGGTAGCGGCAAGGCGCTCAAGTGGGAATTCTCCGCCTGACGACCCCGTCCCACCCGCACGAGAGCCTCCACCATGAAGGCGTGCCTCGGCTGGCTCACCGCCGGCGTTCTCCTGGGGTTGCCGTCCCACGCGACGGGGCAAGACCTTTTACCTCCCGGCCGACCGATCAGCGAGGTTATCGACCACTACGTCGATGCCCGGCTGAAGCAGGCCGGGGTCAACCCCGCGCCGCCCGCCGCCGACGCCACCCTGGTTCGCCGACTGTACCTCGACCTCGTCGGGCGGATCCCCGCTGCGGTCGAAGCCCGCGACCTCGCCGGTCGGACACCCGACCGGCGCGGGTTGATCGAGTCCCTCGCCTCGTCTCCGGCGTTCGCCCGCCACAACGCCAACGAGTTCGACGTCCTGCTCCGCAATCGAAACACGGACGTGCCGAGCCTCCAGCCGTACCTGCTCGACGCGTTCCAGGAGAACCGCCCGTGGGACGCCATGTTCCGCGACCTGCTCGGCACCTCGGAGCAGGCTCCCCCCGGGACACCGGTCAAGGCCAGGGCCGACGACTTCGTGCTCAAGCGGCTCAAGGACGCCGACGCCCTCACCCGCGACGTGAGCAGCGTCTTCTTCGGCCTGAACATCACCTGCGCGCAGTGCCACCGCCATCCGGAAATCAAGGGGCTGACGCAGGACTACTTCTTCGGCATGAAGGCGTTCTTCGCCTACAGCTACGAGTTCCAGGGCAAGCTCCTCGAACGCCAGTACGTCAAGGTGGCCGACTTCAAGGCCAAATCGGGCGAGGCGCGGCAGGTCTCGATGATGTTCCTGTCGGGAGTCAAGGTCGAGCTGTACAACCTGCCCGAGCGGGAGCTCGTTGCGGCGGTCGCCGAGGAGACCAAGCTCATTCAGGAGAAATCCAAGGAGTACGCGAAAACCAAAGCCCTCCCGCCGCCGCCGAGTCAGAGCGCCCGCAAGCGACTGGCGGAGGTCGCGCTCGACGACACCAACCGCGAGAGGTTCGCCCGCTCGATCGTCAACCGCCTCTGGCTTCGGTTCTACGGCCACGGGCTGGTGATGCGGGTGGACCAGATGCACGCGGAGAATCAGCCGAGCCACCCGGAACTGTTGAGTTGGCTGGCCCGCGACTTCGTCGCCCACAAGTACGACCTGAAGCGCCTGATCACCGGCCTGGTCGGCAGCCGGGCGTACGCGCGGTCGAGTGAGTGGAAGGGAACCCCACCGCCCAAGGACCTGTTCGCCGTCGCCCCGACCCGCCCGCTCACCCCGGCACAGTGGGGCATGTCCTACCACATTGCCAACCAACCCGAGGTGTTCAAGCCGGACGACCCCGTCGAGGTGCGACGGAAGAAGCTCGCCGAGGTCGAGAAGGGGGGCGGCGTGTTCCCCTTCATCGAGCAGCCGTTCGACGACTTCCAGGTCGGCATCGACGAGCCGCTCCGGCTGAGCAACGACGAGAACATGCTCAAGGCGATGGGCGGCAAGCTGATCCCGGTGTTGCGCAAGCTGCCGGACACCCGCCGGCAAATCGACGAGGCCAGCTGGGCGGTGCTCTCCCGCCCGGCGACGGACGCGGAGCAGGAGCTGTTCGGCGGGTACCTCGAGCGGCGCAAGGACAGGCCCGACGAGGGTCTCCGGCAAGTGATCTGGGCGCTGTTCAACAGTCCGGAGTTCCGGTTCAACCACTGACCCCCGCCCGAGGGTCCCGGCTGACCGGTACCCCCGGGCGGGCTCGCGCCCGGGCCGGGAACGGCCGGTATGCCGCCCCCTCCACCGAACGGAAGCACGCCGATGCCCACAGACTTCGCCGGTGCCAGCCTGTTGTTCACGCTCCTCTGGTCGAGCGACGTCGTCTCCGCAGTCGCCTTCATCGACAACGACAGGATCGCCGCGGCCAACAAGCGCGGCGACATCCTCGTCTGGAACCTCCCCGCGGCGGCGGGCGGGAAGGCTCCCGAACCGGCGCGGCGGTTGGTCGGGCACACAAACGAGATCAACCGCATGCTCGCCAGCCCGGACGGCCGGCTGCTGATCTCCGCGGGCAGCGACCGCACCGTGAAGTTCTGGGACGCCACCCTCACTACGGGCGACCCTGGCACGATCGTTCTGAACGACGGCATCGCCCGCGTCGGTGTGTCCGAGAAGGTCGCCAGGCTGCCCGCCCCGCCGGCCCCGATCACCGCCAACGTCTTTGTGCAGAAGCCGCTCCGCGTGCTAACCGCACACAAAGACTGGATCTGGGGCCTGGCCCTTTCCCGCGACGGCAAGACCCTGGTCACCGGCGACGAGTCGAAGGTGGTGATCGTGTGGGACGTCCAGACCGGCAAGGAACTCGCCCGGTGGAGTACGAAGCTGTGGGTGCGCGGGTTGGACATCTCTCCGGACGGCAAGACGGTGGTGACCGCGGAGAACTTTCCTCAACTCAGGGTCGTCGAGGGCGAGACGGGGTTGCGCGGGTGGGACGCGCGCACCGGAGGGCTCAAGTTCGACGCCAGCAAGGAGGTGAAGGCCGGAATCGCATCCGTCCGATTCTCCCACGACGGAAAGTACTTCGCGGCCGCCCGAGGCAACATCGAGAACGAAAACATCGGCGGGCCCGTCTACCTATTCGACCCCGTCACGGGGAAGAAACTCAACGAGCTCAAGCCGCCCCACCTCCGCGGCGCGACCGACCTCGCCTTTCACCCGGACGGCAAACACCTTTTCACCTGCGGCCGCGACCGGCTCGTGAAGATCTGGCGGCCGGGCGACGGCGAACTCGTTCGCGAACTGGGCCAAACCAGCAAGGGCCCATTCGGAGAAGCCTACCACGCAATTTCGATCAGCCCCGACGGCAAGCGGGTTGCCGTTGCCGACGGAGCGGGTCAGGTGCTGATCTACTCGTTCCCGGGGCGCGAATAGTCGGCTGACGCTTTTGAGTTGCGGATTGCCCTACGATCAGCTCCAGTGGGGCGATCGGGAGGAATCCGCCATGAAGAAGTACGTCGTGACGCTGACCGCCGCAGAGCGGGACAAGTTGTCCGGGTTGCTCGCGGCCGGGAAGACGGCCGCCCAGAAGGTGGCCCACGCCCGCATCCTGCTCAAGGCCGACACCGCCGACTGCGGGCCGGGGTAGACAGACGACCGGATCGCCGAGGCCGTGGAGGTCAGCACCGACACCGTCGGGCGGGTCCGACGGCGGTTCGTCGAGTTGGGGGTGGCCGCCGCGCTGACCGGCAAGGCCCAGGACAAACCAAGCCGGGAGCGGCTGCTGGACGGCGCTGATTTCGGACTCCAGTTCCCTCCCGCGTCTCCATCAGCTCTCCCGCACGCTGCGGCGCGGGCTGGTGACGGAACCCCGGTGGCGTTAGATGTTCGGGGCCGCGCCACGGGTCACGGGGCGAACCGGAACTCGGTCCCGGCCACGACAGCGGCCACGAGGTCGCGGGCGAGTTCGTCCCGCGACACGTTGGGGGTGGCGAGGTAGGCCGCGACCCGCGCCTCCTCGTTGGCGGTGGGCCGGCGAGCGAGAGCCGCGAGGTACACCCGCCGCGCGGGGGCCGCGGCGTCCCGCTCGGCGGCGACCCGGGCCGCCGTGCCGCTCGGCGTGCGGACCAGTGCCTGCACGGCCGGGTTGTAAGTCAGGAACAGGGCGTGCGAGGCGTTCGCCTGGAACCCCTCCCCCGGCGGCGGGAAGCGGCCCGCCAGCGCCGCGTGCTCCCGCTCCCGCTCGAACTGCCGCCGCACCACCGTGGGCGTGACCGCGTCGAGCTTCAGCCGCGCCTTCTCGCGCTCGTACTTCGCCGTCAGCGTGTCGATGTAGCCCGTCGCCAGAGCTAGTGACACCGCCAGCTGCGGCCCCGTCAGCGGCTTCGGCACTGCGGAGGCGTAGTGGTTGTCGGCGGGGCGCGACCCGGCCGCCCAGCGGCTCGACCGGAGGTACGTATCGGAGTGGAGGATGCCGCCCATCAGCGCCCGCAGGTCGAACCGGCCGGCGGCGAAGGCGTCGCCCAGCTCGGCGAGCAGTTCCGGGTGCGACGCCGGGTTGCCGTCGTGGATCTGGTCCACCGGCTCGACCAGGCCGACGCCCAGGAACTGCTTCCAGACGCGGTTCGCCAGCGCCCGCCTGAAGTACGGCCGCTCGGCCCCCACGCCGAGGGCGACGAGCGACTTGCGGCGGCCGGCCGTCGCGTCGGGCACGGTACCGTCGAGGAACAGGAGCCGCGCGGTGTAGTCCTTGCCGCGGGCGGCGTACTTCACCTCGCCGTCGGGCCGCTCGGTCAGGCCGGGGCCGTTGCCGGTCTTCGCCTTCGCGGAATACGTGCGGCCGAGGAATGCGGCCACGCCGTAGTAGTTCTCCTGCTTCCAGTCCTCCACGTCCGGGTGGTCGTGACACTTGGCGCACTGGAGCTGCACGCCGAAGAACACGCTCGACACCGCCGTCGTCATCGCGTCCACCTGGGCGGCGCGGTCGTTGCCGGCGAGGCGGCTGGCGAGGAAGTACGCGGCCGGGGCAGAAGCCGGGTCGTCGCCGTTCGGGTCGAGCAGCTCGCGGGCGATTTGGTCCCAGCCGGCGTTCTCGGCGAGGCGGCGTTCGAGGTACGCCTTGAACTCGTCCGACCCGCCGGCCGGCCGCTCCAACAGGCTGCCGTTGAGCCAGTGGTCGAACACGCCGCGCCAGTAAAGGGGGAACTCGGGGTGCGCGAGCAGCGTGTCGATGAGGGCGTGGTGCTTCGCGGGGTTCGGATCGTCGAGGTACGCGGTCGCCTCGGCCGCGGTCGGGATGCGGCCGATCACGTCGAGGTAGAGGCGGCGGACGAGTTCGTGCGACTCGGCTTGCGGGGCGGGGGCGAGCTTCGCGGCGGCGAGCCCGGCGGCGACGCGGGCGTCGATCCGCCGGCTGAGGGGCGGCGGTTCGGCGGCGGTCGCGGTCGAGGCGAGCAGCAACGCGGCGAGGGCGGCGGGGCGCATCACGACACCTCCCAGACTTCAACCGTGCCGTTCGCCTTGCCGCACGCGAGCGCCCGGCCGTCGGCCGCGAACGCCAACCCGAGCGAGAAGTCGCCGATCTTCAATGCCGCGAGTTCGCGGCCCGGCAGCGCCGCGGGCGGGCCGACACGGCCGTTGCGGTCCGGCCGCGCGGGCTGGAAGCGGGCCGCGTCGTAGGCCACGACGCGGGTCGTGTTCGCCCCGGCGGCGAGCACGTCGGCGGCCGGCGCGAAGGCGGCCTGCGTGTCGCTCTTGTCGGTGGCGACGGCGGCGCCGGTGGCGAGGTCGAACACGTCGAGCTTCTTCCCGCCGGCGGCCGCGACCCAGCGCGAATCGCGGCTCACCGCGAGCCGGTGGACGCCGCTCAGCGCCGGGTTCTGACCGAACTGCTCGTTGGCGTCGCCGAAGGCGATCTCGCGCAGCCGCTCGAACGTCCCCCCGTCCCAGACGAGGAGCCGGCCGTCCTCGGAGCCGGTGACGAAGACGCGGCCGTCCGGCGCCCACGCGGCGTCGCGGACGAAGTCGGTGTGCCCCGTCAGCGTCCGCAGCGGCTTGAGGTCGGCGTCCCACACCTTGACGAGCCCGTCGGCGCCGGCGGTGACGACGTGCCGCCCGTCCGGCGCCACGGCGACCGCCTCGACCCAGCCGGCGTGCGCCTCCGCGTCACGGTCGGCGGCGTCGGCGGGCTGGCCGCCGGCCCACGGCCAGCGCTTCAGCCGCCGGTCGGACCCGCCGGTATAGAGCCAGCGTCCGTCCGGGCTGACGGCGAACCCGCGCACCCAGCCGGCGTCGTGCGGGCACACCAGCCGCCCGGGCACGGCCGACACGTTCCGCTCCTTCCGCGGCGGCGCGTCGAGATCCCAGACTGCGAGCCGGCGGTCGGCGGTGGAGGCGAGGAGCCGGCGGTCGGTCGGGTGGAAGGCGACGCGGCTCATGGTGAGCGGGCCGCGCTTCTCCCCGTCGTCGGCCGAGTACGTCTGGCGGAGGGTGGCGGGCATCATAGCACCTCCCGGACCGGGGTTCCCTTGCCGTTCTCGGTCAGCGGCACCGGCCGGCCCTCGAACTCCAGCTCGTGCTTGTAGTCGATCCCGAGGAGCGTGTAGAAGGTGGCGAACAAGTCGGGAATCGTCACCGGCCGGTCCTTCACCGCAGTACCGTCGGCGTTCGTGCTCCCGACCACGACGCCCGGCTTCACCCCGCACCCGCCCAGCGACAGGGACCAGCTCTTCGTCCAGTGGTTCCGCCCCGGTGAACCCTGGCCCATGATCTCCGGCGTGCGCCCGAACTCGCCCATCAGCACGACCAGCGTCCGGTCCCACATGCCGCGGTCGGTGAGGTCGTCGATCAGGGCACCGACGGCGGTGTCGAACTCGCGGGTGAGGTGGCGCTGGCTGTCGAACGCCCGGCGGTGCTTGTCCCAGGCGAGGCCGGACTGGTGCTGCACGCGGACAAACGGCACGCCGCGCTCGACCAGCCGGCGGGCCAGGAGGCAGTCGCGGCCCAGGGCCGTCGGGCCGTAGCGATCGCCCACCCGGGCCGGCTCCTTCGCCAGGTCGAACAGGTCGCGGTTCCGCAGCAGCCGCTCGACGGCGGCGAAGGTGGCGTCGTGCCCCTCGACGCCGGGCGTGGCGCGGCCGTCGGTGAAGGACCGCGACAGGCCGCGGCGCAGGTCCTCGCGGCGGCGGAAGGCGGCGAGCGCCTGCGGGCCGTCGGCGGGGAGGTCTTCCGGACCCCGGCCGCGGCCGGGGCAGAACAAGCCCTGGAACCCGGCCCCGAGGAACCCGGCCCCGGGTACGGCCATGTTCCCGCCCTGCTCGGAGCCGAGGACGACGTACCCGGGCACGTCGCCGGCCGGCGGCAGCTCGTGGGCGGCCACCGACAGCCAGTGCGGTGCGGCGGCGACCACGCTCGTCGGCTTGTGGCCGGTCTGGGCGAGGTAGTGCCCTTCCATGTGGTCGCCGAGGTCGCTCGTCATGCTGCGGATCGTCGCCATCCGGCCGGCGAGCCGCGACAGGTTCGGCATGTACTCGTCGAACCGCACGCCGGGGACGCGGGTCTGTTGGCTCAGGTGGGGGCCGCCGGTGGGCCGCCCGGTCTTCGGGTCCCACGTCTCGAACTGGCTCGGGCCGCCGGACATGAACACGAGGATGACGTGCCTCTGTTGCGCCGCCGCCCGGGCGGCGTGGTCGGCGGCGAACAGCCGGCCGAAGCCGCCGAGCGCGGCGCTCCCGAGGAACAGGCGGCGGGTGAGAGAGTGGTCGGCCGGGTTGCACACGTCCGGCGGCGGGGGGTGGGGCATCGGCGGACCTCGCGGGCGGGACCGGAATAGAATCCCGCCGCCGGCCTTGGCAGACGGTGTCTGCGCCGGCCCGCGGCGGGATTTATGAGAGGCGTGTGAAGCTGCCGCCGCCCGCCGTCTGTCGCGCTTCGTGCCGGGATTCTTCTTCATGACCGAGCCGACGCCGACCACCCCCGACGCCGACCGGCTGGTGGCCGCGGTCCTCGCTGGCGACACGGCGGCCTACGCCGGGCTGGTGCGGATGTACGAGGCAGAGGTGTGGCGCATCGCCGCGGCGCTGCTGCGCGACCGCGACGCCACCGAGAACCTGGTGCAGCAGGCGTTCCTCGACGCCTACGCCCACCTCGGCCAGTACCGCCCCGGGACCGACTTCGGCGCCTGGATGCGGACGGTCGCTCGAAACCGGCTGCGGAAGGAACTCCGCACGGCCGCCCGCGAGGACCGCCGGCTGGCGACCTACCGCGAGCGGCTCGGCGAGCGGCTGCGGGCCGACGACGGGCCGCGGGACGACGCCGACGAGTACCTCACTGCCCTTCGGGGCTGCCGCGAGGAACTCCCCGGCCCGGACGCCGAGCTGATCCGGCTGCGATACGAGCGGGGATTGTCGTTCGAGGCGATCGGCGCCCGCCGCGGGCAGACGCCCGAGGCCGTGCAGCGGATGGTGTCCCGCGTCCGGTTCCGCCTCCGGGCGTGCATCGAGGGGAAACTCGGCTCGTGACGACGCGCATCGACGACCTGACTGACGCACTCATCGACGGCACCCTCGCCGACGCCGGGGCCGCCGAGCTGGCGGCGCTCGTAGCCGCCAGCTCGGCCGCGCGGGAACGCCACCTGGCGCTGCTCGACGTGGAGGCGGCGCTCCGCGGACTGAGGACCGACCTCGACCTCGGCGCCGCCACGGTCGCCCGGATCGAGGCCGAGCGCGCGGACCGGACTGTCGCCGCGGTGATGGCCGGGATCGCCGCGCCGGCCCGCCGGCGCCGCCTCGCCACGGCCGCGGGGGCGCTCGCCGCCCTGGCCGCGTCCGTGCTCCTCGTCCTGGCCCTCCGCCCGGCCCCGCCGAGGGACGGACCGCCCCCCGCGAACTTCGCCCGACTCACGGGGGAGGCCGGCGCCGTCGAGGTCGTCGGCCCGGACGGGCTGGTCGCTCTCGGCCCGGACCGGCTCGTCCCCCCCGGTTCCACCATCCGCACCGGCGACGACAGTACCGTCGCCGTCCTGTTCCCCGACGCCACCCGCCTGGAACTCTCCCCCAACACGTCGGTCCGCCTCGACGCCGACGGCGGCGCGGCCGAGCCGCGCCGGCTCACCTTCGTGCGCGGCCAGCTCTCCGCCGTGGTCGCCGGCTGGCCGACGGTCGTCGCCGCGGGGTCGACGGACGTGGTCGCCACCCGCGGCCGGTTCGACCTGTGGTCGGCCGGGGCCGGGTCGGTGCGGGTCGAGCTCCGCGAGGGTGACGTGCGCGTCGTGCGCGGCGAGCCGGCCCGGCCGCTGGCGCTCGTCCCCGGCGGGGCCGCGTTCGTACGCGACGCGACGAGCCCGGTCCGCGTTGAGGAGCACCGCGTCGAGTCCGTCCCGAGGAACCGGCTCGACTTCCCCGGCGCACTGGCGCTCGCGTTCGCCGCCGACGGGGCTGAGGTGTGGGCCGCCTCCGGGAAGCAGTGGGTGCGCTGGGGCGTCGGCCGCGACGGCTTCGGCGCGGCCGCGGCGCGCGAGGTCTTCCAGCCGCCGATCTTCAACGACGGCCCGGTCGCCACCCTCACCCCGGACGGCCGCGTGCTGGTGGCGTCCCGGGTCGACGACAAGGAGGACCGCACGCTCATCCGCGACCTGCCGGGCGGGGCACTTCGCCGAGTGTTCCCGGTGCGGGTGAGCGAGCCGCGGTTCCTGTGCGTCGCGCCGGACGGCGCGTGGGTGGCGACGGTCAGCCCGCGGCCGGACCCGCGGGTCCGGGTGTGGGACGCGGCGACGGGGGCCGAGCGGTTCAGCCGCGGGCTCGACGCGCCGGCGTTCTGCGCCGCCGCGACCCCGGACGGCCGGCACGTCGCCGTCGAGCAGTCCGACCTCGGCCGCGGCACGAACAACAAGCTCCTGATCCTCGACGCTGCCACCGGCGAGCCGGCGTTCGATCTGCCGACCCGCCGCCGGCAAGTGACGGCGCTGGCGTTCACCCCGGACGGGCGCACCGTGGCCGCGGGGTTCAACGGCGCCGTGCACCTGTGGGACGTGAGGGGCCGGGCGCTGGTGCGGACGGTCGAGGGGTTCGAGCGGGTCGTCACGCGGGTGGCGTTCTCGGCCGACGGCCGGCTCGTCGCCGCCGGCACGCAGGACGGGCAGGTGTGGGTGTGGGCCGCGGCCACCGGCCGGCGCGTGCAGGTGCTCCAGACCGGCGCCCACGGCGTCCGGGCGCTGGCGTTTTCCCCGGACGGCCGCTTCCTCGCCACCGCCACGAACAAGGGTCCGGTCGCGCTGTGGGAAGTCGCCGCGGAGCCGGCCGACCCGGACGCCTGACGTGTCTGCCGCCCCGCCCGGCGGGGTTCAGTTGCCTGCCTGCCCGCCGCGGAGCCCGCCCGGATGCCTCGCCTCGCGCCCCCCGCCCTCCTGACGTTCGCCGCGCTGGTCGCCCTCCGGGCGGCCGCGCAACCGGCCGACGTGCCGGCCGCCGAGGCGAAGTTCGCGACCCCCGCCGAGAGCCGCGTCGAGTTCGACCGCGCCGCCGCGCCGGTCCTCGCCAGGCACTGCACCGGCTGCCACAACGCGAAGACGGCCGAGGGCGACCTCGACCTGACGGCCCTCGACCCCGACATGAAGACGAGCACCAGCGGCGCCCGCTGGGCGATGGTGGTCGAGAAGCTCGCCACCGGCGAGATGCCGCCGAAGGGCCGGCCGCGCCCGGCTGCCGCCGATACCGCCGCGCTCGTCCGCTGGGCGGTCGGCGAGAGCAAACGGGCCGGCAAGCACTTCGCCCGCCGGACCGCCTACGCCAACGGCAACCGGGTGCCGCACCACGTCCTGTTCGACCCGAAGACCGTCCCGCCCTACGACGGCGGCCCGCGCGTCCGCCGGCTCAGCCCCGAGATCTACGCCGCGCTGACCGGCGACCTGGCCCGCGGCAAGGCCGGCATCGCCCAGCCGTTCTCGCCCGACGGCCGCTCCACGTTCAAGGACATGGGCGCGCCGAAGATCGACGAGCCGGTCACGGCCCAGCTCCTCCAGAACGCCCTCGCCGTGGCCGAGCACCAGACCCAGCACAAGGTCGAGGACGGCAAGGTGAAGGGGAACGCCCCAAGCGAGTTCCTGGCTCTCCTCGACCCGGCCGCCGCGCCTACCGACGCGCAGTTGGAAGCGGCCGTCGCGTACCAGTTCCAGACGGTCCTGCGGCGCGCCCCGACGGCCGCCGAGCGGGCGCGCTTCGTCCCCTTCTTCCGCCGCAACATCGCCGACGCCGGGCCGGTCGTCGGCACCCGCTACGGGCTCGCGGCGGTGCTGATGCTCCCCGAGGCGGTGTTCCGCCTTGAGGTCGGCGGCGGCCCGCCCGACGCGAAGGGGCGGGTGCGGCTCGCGCCGCGGGAGGTCGCCTTCGCTCTGGCCTACGCCCTCACCGACAAGCGGCCCGACGCCGCCCTCATCGCGGCCGCGGCCACCGGCGGGCTCGACACCGACGCCGGCGTGGCGCGGGAGGCCCGCCGCCTCCTCGACGACGCCAAGCTCGACCGCCCGCGCGTCCTCCGCTTCTTCCGCGAGTACTTCGGCTACGAGGCGGCGCTCGAGGTGTTCAAGGAGCCGAAGGACAACCCCGACCACGACGCCCGCGCCCTCGTCGAGGACACCGACCGGCTCGTGCTGTACGTCCTGGAGCGCGACACGGAGGTGCTCAAGGAACTGCTGACGACGAACACGAGCTTCGTGGCGCACAAGACGGCCGCGGCGACGAAGAAGCAGCGGGCCGAGGCGAAGGCCAAGTTCGACGCCGAGAAGGCGGCCAACCCCGAGCGGTTCAAGACGAAGACGTACAAGGCGCCCGGCCGCAGCATCTACGAGGCCTACGGGCTGACGGACTTCCCGGACGTGCAGCCGGTCGAACTCCCCGGCGACCAGCGGGCCGGCGTCCTCACGCAGCCGGCGTGGCTCGTCGCCCACTCGACGAGCTTCGACAACCACGCCATCCACCGCGGCAAGTGGGTCCGCGAGCGCCTCCTCGGCGGCGTCGTACCCGACATCCCGATCACCGTGGACGCGCAGCTCCCGGTCGCCCCCGAGAAGACGCTCCGCGAGCGGATGGGCGTGACGCGGCAGGAGTACTGCTGGAAGTGCCATCGGCTGATGAACGACGTGGGGCTGCCGTTCGAGCAGTACGACCACTTCGGCCGGTTCCGCACCGCCGAGGTCGTCCTCGACCCAGAGGCGACCGCGAAGAACGTGGACAAGAAGGGGAAGTCGCTCGGCCCGGTGACCCGCGCGGCGCCGCTGGAAACCGCCGGGGTACTCGCCCTCGTCGGCGACGGTACGCTCGACGGGAAGGCGGTCCGCACGCCGGTCGAGCTGGTGCGGGTGCTGGCCGCGTCGGAGCGGGTGGAACAGGTGTTCGTCCGCCACGCCTTCCGCTACTTCCTCGGCCGCAACGAGTCCCCCGGCGACGCCGCCACCCTCCAGGCCGCCCACCGGGCGTACCGCGCGAGCGGCGGGAGCATGAAGGTGCTCGTCGCCGCGCTCCTGAGCAGCGAGTCGTTCCTGTACCGCGTCCCGAACACGGAAACCGGGGGCTGACGCCCCCATCCCGGAGATCGCCATGTTCGTCGACCGCCGCGACGCCCTGAAGGGGCTCGGCCTTTCCGCCGGGGCCACGCTCCTCACGCCGATCCTGACGCGCCTGAAGGCCCAGGCGTCCGGGGCAGCGACCGTCGCCCCGAAGCGGTTCGTGTTCGTCGTAGAGAGCAACGGCGTCCGCCCCGAGCAGTTGGCCCCGGAGGGCGTCCGGCGGCAGCCGCGGCCGCAGCAGCCGCTCAACGGGCCGCGCGAGTTCGTGGACGTGCCGCTCCGCGACAAGAAGCTCCCGTTCTCGCTCGAACCGATCGCCGCCTGGAAGGACAAGGTGACGATCGTGAACGGCCTGTCGGGCCGGGTGTGCGGCGGCGGGCACTCGAACAACTTCCACGCCCTCGGGGCGTTCGGCGGCGGGTCCGGCGGCGAGAGCATGACCATCGCCGGCGAGACGGTGGACGGCGCGCTCGCCAAGCACCTCGGCGGCATCTTCCCGCACATCGGCCTCGGCATCTCGAAGCGGCCCGAAAACAACGTCATCTACAACGTGTCGGCGTGGGCCGCGAACCAGGCGCTGCCGACGATGTGCCGGCCGGACACCGCCTACAACACGCTGTTCGGCATCGCCGCCGACGGGGCCGCCCGGCAGGAGTTCGCCGCCCGCAACAACCTCCTCGACTTCCTGAAGGACGACGTCCGCGCCGCCGAGCGGTCGCTCGCCGGGCCGGAGCGCGAGCAGTTCGCCGCGTACCTCGAAACCTTTGAGACGCTCCGCAACCGGCAGAGCCGCCTGAACGAGATCCGCCACACCCTCCGCGAGAAGGGGCCGGTCGTCTCGAACAAGTACACCAGCCCGGTGGAAACCGACCGCCTCGACGCCCAGTTCGACGTCGGCGCCGCGGCGCTGATCTGCGGGCTCACGAACGTGCTGACGCTGTCGTCGGCCGCCGGCGTCCGCGACTTCGACATCACGTTTCGGGGGCTCGGCCTCCAGATCGACAAGCACACGATCGGCCACGGCGGGAGCTACCAGGGGAAGACCTGGGCCGAGCTCTACGACATCATCCGCCGCTACCACTTCGACCTGATCGCCGGCCTCCTCCGCAAACTCCAGGCGGTGCCGGAGGGGAACGGCACCATGCTCGACAACACGGTGCTGGTGTACCTGAGCGACGGCGCGGAGAGCCACCACAGCCGCTGCTGGGAGTGGCCGATGGTGGTGATCGGCGACCTGGGCGGGAAGCTCAAGACGGGCCGCTACGTGGACTACCCCGGCTACGGCCTCCCCGGCCACCGCACGACGGCGAACCTGTACCTGACGCTCCTTCACCTGGCCGGGGCGCGGCGCGACACGTTCGGCTCGGCCGACCCGGCGCTGAAAGACCTCGACCAGACCGGCCCGCTCGCCGAGCTGCTGGCGTAACCCCGGCGAGGACCGATCCGTGTTTGACCTCTTCACCGGCGCCCGGTCGCACCTCTGCGACGGCTCACCCCGCCGCGACTTCCTCCGCGCCGGCCTGTTCGGCCTCGGCGGGCTCGCCGCCGGCCGCGCGCCCGCGTCGCCGGGCGCCGGCGGGCCGCTCGTGCGCGACAAGTCCGTGGTCTTCCTCTTTCTTGCCGGCGGGCCGAGCCAGTACGAGACGTTCGACCCGAAGCCGGACGGCCCCGAGGGTTCGACCAGCATCGCCGGCCACGTCGCCACGGCGATCCCCGGCGTGCGCTTCGCGTCGTACCTGCCGAAGCTGGCGCGGCTGGCCGACCGGCTCACCGTGGTCCGCTCGTTCCGCACGAACCACAGCGAGCACAACGGCGCCCACAAGCAACTGATGACCGCCGACCTGACGGTGCAGGACGGCAAGCCGATCACGCAGCCCGGCCTCGGCGCCGTGTACGCCCGCGCGGCCGGCGCCTCCCACCCGGCGACCGGCCTGCCGCGGCACGTCCTCGTCCCGCCGACGACGCGGAACAGCCGCGGGCGGGCCGGCTTCAACGGGTCGTTCGAGTCGGTCGTCGAGGGGTGCCAGCCGGCCACCCTCGGGCCGGCGTTCGCGCCGTTCGAGGTGCTGGCGCCGCTGTCGGACGGGCTGGTGACGGAGCGCCGCGGGAACCGCCGCGAGCCGGAGCCGCCGAACCCGCTCGACGTGTTCCAGTCCCGCCTCCCGCCGCCGCAGCTCGATGCCCGCCTCGACCTCCTCGCCCAGCTCGACCGCCTCGACCGCGCGGCCGACGCCTCCGGGGCGATGGGCCGGCTCGACGCCGGCACCCGCCACGCCGCCGAGGTGCTCCGCACCGGCGCCGTCCGCCGCGCCCTCGACCTCACGCTCGAAGCCCCGGCCGTGCTGCGGGCGTACGACACCGAGCACTTCCCGAACTGGAACTGCGACGACAACTCGCGGTTCATCCGCAGCGGCCCGTCGGTCGGCTTCTCGCTCGGCCGGCAGCTGCTCCTCGCGCGCCGGCTCTGCGAGGCCGGCGCCGGGTTCGTGACGGTGGTGAACGCCAACTGGGACTTTCACGCCCGGCGGAACATCCCGAACATGCCCGAGGGGATGGGCGTGTTCGGCCCGCCGCTCGACCACGCCGTGAGCGCGTTCCTCGAAGACCTCCGCGCCCGCGGCCTCGAAGACAAGATTCTGCTGGTCGTCACCGGCGAGTTCGGCCGCACGCCGGGCCTCGACAAGAACCTCGGCCGGCACCACTGGCCGCGCATCTGCCCGCTGGTGTTCGCCGGCGGCGGGCTGCGGCACGGGCAGGTGGTGGGGCAATCCGACCGCCGCGGCGGCGAGCCGGCGACCGACCCGGTGACGATCGCCGACTTGCACGCGACGATCCTGCACACGATGTTCGACGTCGGCCGGATGCGCGGCGACGCGGCCGCGCCGGCGGCCGTCCTGGAGCGCGCGACCCGCGGCACGCCGATCCGGGAGCTGTTCTCGTGAGCGGCCCGCTGCGACTCGCCGCGCTCGGCATCGCCGCCCTGGTCGGCTCCGCGGCGGCGCGGCCCGACCCCGCGGCGCTGACGCTCCGCGGCCACACCCGCGGCGTCACCGCCGTCGCCTTTACGCCGGACGGAAAGCGCCTCATCACCGGCGGCGGCGACGACACGGTGCGCGTCTGGGACGCGGCCACGGGGAAGGAACTGGTGCGCGTCGCCGCCGGCGGGAAGGGCGTGACGGCGCTCGCCGTCAGCCCCGACGGGAATACGATCGCCGTCGGCACCTTGGCCGGCGAGCTGTCGGTCCGCGACGCGGCCACCGGGCGCGAGCGCGCCGCCCTCCGCGGGCACAAGGAGAACGTCACGTCGGTTGCGTTCTCACCCGACGGCCGTCGCGTCGCGACGGGAAGCGGCGACGACACGCTCCGCGTCTGGGACGCGGCCACGGGGAAGGCGCTGAACTCCCTCGACGCCGGCAACGAGTACGACGTGACCGCCGTCGCCTTCACCCCGGACGGGAAGCGCCTCGTCGCCGGTGACGGCGAGGGAGGGCTGACCGTGTGGGACGTCGCGGCCGGCGAGACGGACGCGGCGATCGAGGGGCACCGCACGACCGTGACGGCCGTGGCGGTGAGCGGCGACGGGAAGCGGATCGTGTCCGCCGGGCGGGACGGCGCGGTGCGGGTGTGGGCCGGCGGCCGTGAGGTGCTGACGCTCCGCGGCCACGGCGACGACGTGACCGCCGTGGCGCTCGTCGGCGGCACGATCGCCTCCGGCGGCGACGACGGCACGGTGCGGCTGTGGGACGCGACGACCGGCGCGGCGCGCCGAACGATCCGCGCCGGGGGCAGCGTGGCGGCGGTCGTGCTCAGCCCGGACGGACGGCGGGTCGCCGCGGCGGCTGGCGACGTGGTTCAAGTATGGGAGATCGGCCGATGACCGCTCGCCGGGCGTGCGCCCTCACCGTGCTTCTGTTCGCCGCCGCCCCGGCCGCGGCCGACGACGGCTTCGCGCGCGATGCCGCGCCGCTCCTCCAGAAGTACTGCCAAGAGTGCCACGGCCCGCAGAAACAGACCGCCCGACTCCGCTTCGACCAGTTCACCGAGTTCCGCCCCGCCGACCGCCACCTGTGGACCCCAGGTCCACGAGCAGCTCGCGACCGGCGAAATGCCGCCGAAGGACAAGCCGCAGCCGACCGCGGCGGAGAAGGAGCGACTGCTGGCGTGGATCGTCGCTCAGCAGAAGGCGGCCGGCCCCGGCGGCACGCGGCGGCTTAACAAGCGCGAGGCCGGCGCCGCGTTCCGCGACGTGACCGGGCTGCCGGTCGATTTCGGCCACGGCCTCCCGGGCGACGGCACCGTCGCCGGCTTCGACACCGGCGCCGACGGCCTCCAGGACGCGGCCGACTCGGTGGCGACGTGGGTGCGGGTGACGAAGCGCGTGGTGGACGGCGTCCGCTTCACCGAGCCGTCGCCGGGGGTGGTGTTCGCGGCCGACCTGCGCGGCCAGAAGGACGCCCGCAAGGTGTTCGACCCGTGGAAGGTGCGGGACGGCGCCGCGAAGGAACTCGGCCGACTCCTGCCGCAGCTCGGCGGGCTGCTACTGGAGCCGCGCTCGCCCGGCGACCGCGAGGTGGTGCGGTTCACCGTCCCGCCGCCGCCCGAGCGGCAGGGCGTGGTGCGCGTGAGGCTCACGGTGTCGGTAAAGAAGCCGGTGCCAGACCTGCCGCACCCGCGGCTGTGGGTCGAGGTCGGCGGCCGGCCGGTCGACTACCGCGAGCTCGCCGGCCCGGCCGACGCGCCGGTGACGATCGAGTACCTCGTCCACACCGGCGACCTGGCGATCCAGAAGGGCGTGAACGTCTCGCTCAGCAACAAGGTCGAGCGGCCCTACGCCGTCCCCGGGTTCGAGAACGAGGACCGCAGCCGGCCCGAGGACAAGCTCCCGCCCGGCGGCTGGGGGCTGTTCCGCCCGGCGTTCGACCGCCGCACGTTGCAACCGGAGCAGTGGCCGGCGCCGCTCGTGATCCTCCATGAAGTCGAGATCGAGAGCAACCACATCGCCCCGTGGCCGCCGGCCGAATGGAAGGCGGACGTGGCGCGGTCGCCGACTCGCCGGAGAGCGCGGCGAAGCTCCTGGCGCTCTGGACCGACCGTGCCTGGCGCCGGCCGAGCGGCGCGGCCGAGCGCGAGCCGTTCCTGAAGCTGTACGCCAGGCTCCGCGGCGAGGGGCAGGCGTTCGACCCCGCCCTGCGCTCGGCGTTCCAGGCCGTGCTCCTGAGCGCCCCGTTCCGCTACCAGCTCTCGCCGGCGCACCCGGACCCGACCCTCGCTCAGTACGCCGTCGCGTCGCGGCTGAGCTTCATGCTGACGGGCGCGCCGCCGGACGCCGAGTTGCTCCGGCTCGCGGCCGAGGGGAAGCTCCGCGACCCGGCCGTCCGCGCCGCCCAGGCCGACCGGCTCCTCACCGGCCCGCTCGCGGACGGGTTCGTCCGCCCGTTCACGACGCAGTGGCTGGAGCTCGACCAGCCCGTCACCATCGCGCAGACCCACATCGCCAAACAGGACTTCCGCTGGGCCCGCGACCTGAAGGCGTCGATGCGCGAGGAGACGATTCAGTACGTCCGCCGCATGGTCGCCGAGAACCGGCCGGCGAAGGAACTCGTCCAGAGTGACTGGACGATGATGAACGACGCGCTCGCCCGCCACTACGGCTACCCCGCACTGCCGGACGGTACGCTGCGGCCAGTGACCCTCCGCCCCGACGACCCGCGCGGCGGCGGGATTCTGGGCCACGCGGGGATTCAGTCGATGCTCTGCTGGATGGGGGACAACTGGGTCATCTACCGCGGGGCGTGGGTGCTGCGGCACGTCCTCGACCACCCGCCGCCCCCGCCGCCGCTCGAAGTGCCCGAGCTGAACCCGAACGACGGCAAGAACCGCGGCAAGCCGTTCCGCGAGCTGCTGAAGATCCACCAGGAGGACGGCCGCTGCTCGGTCTGCCACCGGACGACCGACCCGGCCGGGTTCGCGTTCCAGAACTTCGACATCAGCGGCCGGTGGCGCGACGTGGAGCACGGACACTACGCCCGCGGCGAGCTCGACGGCCGCATCTCGTGGCTCGGCGTCGGCGCCACCCGCCCCGTGGACGCGGCCGGCCGCCTGCCGCGCGGCGAGGAGTTCAAGACGTTCGCGGAGTTCAAGGCACAGGTGGTGGCCCTCTACCAGCCGGACCTGGTCCGGGGTGTCCTCAAGAACCTGACGGTGTACGCCACCGGCCGCCCGCCGGACGCCGCCGGCCTGCGCGCGATCGCCCGGACCGTGGAGCAGTTGAAGCCGACCGAATACCGGACGCGCGACCTGATCAAGGCCGTGGTCGCGTCGCCCGCGTTCCTGGACGAAACCCCCGCCGACCCCCGCCGGAGTACGCCATGAACCCGAAGACGCACTGGATCACCCGGCGGACCGTCCTCCGCGGGTTCGGGGCCGCGGTCGGCCTGCCGTACCTCGACGCGATGGCCGGCGCCACGACGGCCGCCCCGGCGCCCGGCGGCGGCCCCGAACCGCGCCGGCTGGCGTGCTTCTACATCCCGGGGGCGATCGGTCGGCACGGCTGGTTCCCGGAGGCCACCGGCCGCGGCTACGCCCTCGCCCCGTCGCACGCCCCGCTCGCCCGCCACCGCGACGACTTCACCGTCCTCACGAACCTCCTCCACATCACCGGCCGGATCAGCGGCCACGTCCACCCGTACAACTGGCTGACCGGGCACAACATCAACCTCACCCCCGGCACCATCACCAACACCGTGTCGATGGACCAGGTGGCCGCCCGCCACCTCGGCCCGACCTGGCTCCCGTCGCTGGCGCTGTCGTTCGCCGACGGGGTCGGCACCGCCACCCTCTCGCGCAACTCGCTCGGCGTGGACGTGCCGGCCACGGCCAGCTACCGCGACGTGTTCGAGCGGCTCTTCCCGCCGGCCGACGCCGCCCAGTTGCGCGAGGCGAAGGCCCGACTCGCCACCACCCGCAGCGTCCTCGACGCCGCCGGCGGCTCCGTCCGCGACCTGAACCGCCAGCTCGGCGACGCCGACCGCCAGCGGCTCGACCAGTACCTCGAGTCCGTCCGCGAGGTCGAGCGCCGCATTGGCGACGCCGACCGCATCCTCGACCGCGGCCGGCCGGCGTTCGACGAGGCCGCACGGACTCGATCCCGTTCCGTTCACCGCCACATCGTTCGCAGAGTCGAGGATCATGAACTGAGGTCGTTCGTCGTTCGAGCGTCCGCGACTGCTTCGAGCGCCGCGGACGCCCCACGCGCCCGTGTCCGTTGACTCTTTCCTCCCGGAGACCGACATGACGTACCTGATCGCCGCCCTCGTGATCGCGCTGCTGGTGTGGTGAGTCGCTCGCCGGACGTTCGTCGGCACACATTCCAGGAGCCGCGATGGCGAGAACGGTCGTCATCGACGAACGGCACGTAACGTTACGAATCCCCAACGACCTCCCCGACAACGAAGGTGAAGTGATCCGTCAGACGCTCGACGGCGACGAGTTCACGAACCGCCTGCGCCGGGTAGTCCGCGCGGTGAGTCGGTCGTTCCCAGAGTTGGCCGCCGTTCGCGTGTCACTGACCCGCTGACGGATCACCGCACCGCACCGCGCCCCGCGTCTGCGTCGCGGTCAGGTCGAACGGTCGCCCCTGTGGTGCCGGCTCACCCGCCTTGCCGCCCCCTCGGGAGCCAAGGCAAGGTCGCGACCCTGAACGCGATCGGGAGGTGCGGCCCGCCACTGGCGGGCCGCACAGGGATCGATTGTTTTACCTATCAGCCGGCGTACCTGGGCGGTCAACGGACCACCGACGAAGATGAAGAACGGTCGCACTCGAATTGACAGGTTCGAGGTATCATTCAGCCGTCGTGCTCGGCAGACAACACGACGGCCTCAGAAGGTAAAAATGGTCGTCGCGAGTTGACAGGTTCGGAGGTACCGTCGACGCGGAGCCGCTGAGGGAAATGGTGTATCGCCCGCCGAGGCGCGGTGATCAATCCCGGTCGCTCCTGCGCGTTAATGTTAAGAGGCCGAGGAAGTCGTTGTGGTACGCCCGTGCGACGGGGGTGGGCATCCTGCACGCGGAAGGCGTGTGGCTGGGGTAGTTGCCCTAATACTATACATTTGTATAAAAGAATAGCGGCCGTCCTCGGAGGAGGACGGCTCTCATTACTTGATCGCAACCACGATCTCCTTCCCGAGAGCCTTCGCGCTGATTACTCATGAAATCGTAGGCGATTATAGCGAAGCAATCCTCGGGTGTTAACCCGCGGGTCGTAGGTTCGAATCCTTCCGGAGGACGTTCCCGAACCTGCCGGAAGCGCGCGAGCACTGGATGTTCGAGAAGTTCCTCGCGGCCGGGATCGCCATCGCCGGCGTGGACGTGGGCGAGTCGTCCGGCAGCCCGAAGGGGCGCGAGGTCTATTCGGCGCTCTACAAGGAACTCGTCTCCAACCGGAACTTCGCGGAGAAGCCCGTGCTGCTGGCGCGGAGCCGCGGCGGGCTGATGCTCTACAACTGGGCGGCGGAGAACGCCGACTAGGTCGCCGGGATCGCGGGCATCTACCCGGTGTGCGACCTGCGGAGCTACCCGGGGCTGGAGAAGGCGTGCGGGGCCTACGGGCTGACCCGCGCCGAACTGGAGCAGCAACTCGACCGGCACAACCCGGTCTCGCGGCTCGCGCCGCTGGCCAAGGCGGGCGTGCCGATCTTCCACATCCACGGCGACGCGGACACCGTCGTGCCGCTGAAGGACAATTCGGAGGAAGTGGCGAAGCGGTACGAGAAGCTCGGCGGCAAAATGGAGCTGAAGGTCGCCCGGGGGCAGGGCCACAACCTCTGGGAGGGCTTCTTCCGGTGCCAGGAGTTGGTGGACTTCGTCCTCGCCCGCTCCGCACCCGCGAAGGCACCGAAGTAATCGCTATCGCCGGCCCGCACCGACCGGGCGCGGGCGAGCGATCGCGGGATGAGCCTCCCGCCGGGTTCCAACCTGTTTCCGCCCTACGCGGGCGATTGCCACGCCTGCCACGCGGCGGCCTGGAGCGCGGCCCGGTCCCCGGCCGACAGGCCGGGCACCTCAACGTCGACCCCGACGGGACTCCCCCGAAAAAGTGCGGCCAGGAAGACGCACGCGGCGAGGTACGACCCCGCCACGGTGGGGTGGCTCTGGTCCCGGTCGTGGAGGACGGGCTCGTCGTAGTCCCGGAGGAACCGCTCCCACGCGACGCCGACCGGGGCGACTGTGGCACCGAGCTCCTCGCCGACGGCGGTGTACGCGTCGGTGATCGCCTGCTGCGAGCCCGGCGCGTTCAGCCGCGCCCACGTCATGTAGAGCACCGTCCTCGCGCCGGCGGCCCTGATCACCCCGTCGAAGAGTCGGACGTTCTCGTGCATCCGGGCGGCGTTCTTGACGGGCAGCGTGCTCTGCTCCTGGAGCACGACGGCGTCGTACCGGCCGTCCCGGATCGCCTCCGCCGCCCGGCCGGCATTCCAGTGCGCCCGGAGTGAGGCCCCGCCAGCCTGGATCAGGCGGTGTTCGAGCGCCTGACCCCGCGCCTCGGCCAGCCGTGCAATCAGGCCGGGGAGGTCGTTTCGGGCGGTGAAGCTGTTCCCGACGAACAGCAGCTTCAGCGGTCCGCGGCCGCGACCATTCTTCGCCATGTGCCCCTCACGTTCCCCGCTCGGTGGGTGGTAACCGAACGATCTCGAGCCGTCGCTGAGTTTAGAGCCGTCTCGGGCACACCGTGAAGTCCGGGACGATTTCACCCGAGGGTACTGCCGTCCGCGAGCGCGCGGCCCGCGTCACAGTAAATCGGGTAACTCTCGCTACTCTCGGGTGAGAGAAGCGGGTACTGTTTTGCTTTACCCGCCTGCCGATTTGCTGCCGGCTGACCCGTTCGCGTCACGATTCCACCCCGCCATACGTTCCCGTCGTTGAAGGATGCCGCCATGCTATCCGTGTTCGGAACTCGCACGTCCTCCGGTGGTTACGCCTCGCGCCGGGACTTCTTGAAGGTCGGCGCGCTGGGCCTGGGCGGGCTTTCACTACCGGGACTGCTGAGGGCCGAACGGGCGGCCGGGATCGGGCGGTCCCACAAGGCCGTCATCATGATCTACCTGGTGGGCGCGCCGCCGCACCAGGACATGTACGACCTCAAAATGGACGCCCCGGCGGAGATCCGCGGCCCGTTCAAGCCCGTCAACACGAACGTGTCCGGCATCCGGATCTGCGAGCACCTGCCGAAGCTGGCATCGATCATGGACAAACTCGTCCCGCTCCGGTCGGTGTACGGGTCGCCGAGCGGGGACCACGACTCGTTCATCTGCTACACCGGCCGCACGGTGCAGAAGCAACCGCCGGGCGGGTGGCCGTCCCTCGGTTCGACCGTCTCGAAGGTGCTCGGCCCGTCGGAAGGGTCGGTGCCGCCGTTCTTCGGCCTCGCCCCCGACGCGGGGCACCCGCCCTACGGGTCGCCCGGCCACCCCGGGTTCCTCGGCGTCGCCCACGGCGCGTTCCGCCCGTCGGGTCCGATCCGCCAGGACATGGTCCCGAACCCGAGCAACGCGGTTCACCTCTCGGACCGGACAAGCCTCCTGAAGGAGTTCGACCGCCTCCGGAGTGATCTCGGCACGAAGGGAACGTTCGACGGGGTGGACGCGCTGCGGCGCCAGTCGCTCGAGATCATGACCTCGAGCAAGATGGTGGACGCGCTCGACTTGTCGAAGGAGCCGCTGGCGGTCCGCGAGTGGTACGGCAAGGGCGACCCCAAGAACTACGGGGACGGCGCCCCGCGGAACCTCGAACACTTCCTCATGGCGCGCCGGCTGGTCGAGGCCGGGGCCCGTGTGGTGACGCTGAACTTCGGCCGGTGGGACTTCCACAGCGACAACTTCGGCGAGTGCAAGAACACGCACTTCCCGTGGTTCGATCACGGGATGCACGCGCTGATTACGGACCTCCACGACCGGGGCCTCGACAAGGATGTCGCGGTCGTGGCCTGGGGCGAGTTCGGCCGCACGCCGCAGATCAACAAGGACGCCGGGCGCGACCACTGGCCGCAGGTGGGCGGCGGGATCCTCGCGGGCGGCGGGTTCCGTACCGGGCATGTGATCGGCGCCACCGACCGTACGGGCGGGACCATCACCCGTCGGCCCGTTCACTTCGGCGAGGTGCACGCCACGCTCTACCGTCACTTCGGGATTGACCCTCATGCCGTGACACTCCCGGACTTCAGCGGCCGGCCACACTACCTGGTGGACGAGTGGCAGGCGCTGCCCGAAGTCCTCTGAGGTATGAGGCCCGCCCCCCGCCTTCCGGCTCGAGATGGCTTCCGTCCGAAGGGTCCGGCATCCCGAAACCGAGCGATCGGTCGAAACTTGGAGGTGTTCCCGTGCTGAACGTGCTCGGTTCGAGCAAGCGACTCCGTGACGGCTTCACCCGGCGCGAGTTGATCCAGGCCGGCGCCGGTGCCGTGGTGGGATTGGGGCTCACGGGTCTGACGCGGACCCCTGCCACGGCCGGCGGGGGCACCCGGCCCCGGCACTTCGGCAAGGCGAAGAGCGTCATGGTTCTGTACCTCTACGGGGCCATGAGCCAGATCGACACGCTCGACCCCAAGCCCGACGCCCCGGCGGAAATCCGTGGGCCGTTTCGCTCGATGGCGACGAAACTGCCGGGCGTGCGACTGGGCGAACACCTGCCCCTTCTTGCGGACCGACTCGACCGGGTCACGATGGTCCGGTCGATGAACCACCCCGAGCCGATTCACAACGTCGCCAACACGGTCACCGGCATCAGCAGGACCGACGTGCCGATGGAACTGAACCAGCGCCACCCCCGGCACTGGCCGTTTTTCGGGTCGGTCATCGACTACCTCGAAACCACACAGGCCGGCCGGGCCGGCGACCCGCTCATTCCCCGCAACGTCATTCTGCCCTGGCGGCAGAGCGCCACCGCCCCCGACAAGCGGGCCGGGTTCTTCGGCGGGTTCCTCGGCTCGCGGTACGACCCGACGCCCCTCGAGTTTCGCGGCAAGGGAACGGTGCAGGACTGTGTCGAGAAGTTCAACCCGTACTGCGGCGTCGACCCCCGCGACGCGTACAACTTCCCGGCAACGGATTTCGGCCCCCAGATGACCGTCGACCGCTTCCGCGCCCGCCGCGGCCTGCTCGACGAACTCGACGACCGGCAGCGGTACCCCGCGGGCACGGCCCCGCTCCAGTCGTTCGGTGAGTTACAACAGATCGGGCTGAGGCTGTGCGATTCCGCCACGCTCCCGGCCGCGCTCAACCTCGCCCGCGAACCGGCCAAGCTGCGGGAGCGGTACGGCCACCACCTGTTCGGTCAGTCGACGCTGCTCGGCCGCCGGATGATCGAGGCCGGCTCACGGGTCGTCACGGTCCTCTGGGACGAGTTCGCCGCCAACAACTCGGCGTGGGACACCCACAACAACCAGACGCGCCGACTCGGCCGCGAGTTGTGTCCAGGCTTCGACCGGTCCGTCTCCGCCTTGCTCGACGACCTTGAGCAGCGGGGCCTTCTCGACGAAACGCTCGTGGTGTGCCTCACCGAACACGGCCGAACTCCGCAAGCCGAGGGAAACGGCGATGGCCGGAACCACTGGTCCGGCGCGTACAGCATCATGCTGGCCGGCGCCGGCGTCGCCCGCGGTAACGTCGTCGGCTCGAGCGACCGCCAGGGCGCCTTCGTGAAGACCCGCCCGGTCAATCCCAAGGACATCCTTCACAGCATCTATCACCTTCTTGGCATCGACGTCGAACGCTCCATCCCCGACCGTCAGGGCCGACCGATGCCGCTCGTCGACGGAGGCCATCTCGTACCCGAGATCCTCGCGTAGCGCCTCCCCCCTCCCGAACGGAGTGCAATCATGCCCGGACCAGGGTTGATCCTGGTTGACGGTTTCTTCTTGGTCGGGGCGGTTGCTGCCCGGGCCGCTGCTGACCGGGTACACACGCAAATTCCTGAACCTCCAATCGAGCCCGCCGGACCGACCGCGGCGACCGCCTCGCCCGTCCTCGCCCCGCCCGGCGCGACTGCTGGTTGCGGCCTCACTCCTTTTCGGGATTTCGATCGGCGGCGGGGCGGTTGCGCTGTTCGCGGCACGGTCGGCTCCGCGATCGGCCCCGGGACCACGCAAACTGGCGTACGACTTCCGCGCCCCCTTACCCGGGTCGGTGGCCGACGTGTCCGGCACCGGGACCGGGTTCACCCACCGGCTACCGGGAACCGGAGCAGGCCTCCCGGCGAGCGACCCGAATCTGCGACTCGTCCTACCCTCGGGGCGACTCGAGGTCACGGCCACGGGCAGTGACCTGAACACCCTGCTCCGGCTCGAACAGGCCGAGTTCCCCGGCGTCCGGTTGGCCGACCTCGGGTTCACAGGGGGTGAGGATTTCGAGGTCGCGGCCGAGATCCGCGGCGACGGCCTGATCGTGCGCGAGTACCAGACGACCGATGCCTGGGAAACCGCTTCGTGGACCCCGCAGACGTGGACCGCACCCGTCACCGCGACGCAGAAGTGACACACCCCGCACCAGGAGTCCCGAATGAAACGGCTCGGATTCGCACTGTTCGTGATCCCGCTCGGTGTGGTGGCGGCCCTACTCACCACCCCGCCGCTCGCGATCGCGGCACCCGATGGCCCGGAACCGCTCACCTTCATCGCGACCTCCGACTCGCACTACGTCTCGTCCAAGAACCTGGAACGCATCGATCGGAACAAGGCGACCATCGAGCGAATGAACAACATCCCCGGTACGCCGTGGCCGGCGAAACTGGGCGGTGGGAAGGTCGGCACGCCCCGCGGCGTCCTGGCGCTGGGCGACCTGATCGACGACGGGGACAAGCGGGACGAGACTCCCCTGCAATGGCGCCACTTCGAAAAGCAGTTCGGGCTCGACGGCACCGACGGACTCCTGAAGTACCCGGTGTTCGAAGGGTGGGGGAACCACGACGGCCCGCCGGTCGGGAAGGAGAAGTTCGGGTTCAGTGTCCAGTCGAAAATCAAGGAGCGGAACGCGCTCCGGAAGAAGGCCGGCCGCATCGGCACCGTGTCCGAGAACGGCCTGCACTACTCCTGGGATTGGGACACGGTGCACTTTGTTCAAGCCAACCTGTACCCGGCCGACAGGCAGCACGCGAAGGTGCGCTACTCGCTCCCGTGGCACGACCCCCAAGGGGCGCTCGCGTTCGTGAAGGAAGACTTGAAGCGCAACGTCGGCGACAGCGGCCGACCGGTCGTCGTGATGTCGCACTGCGGGGTGGACACCGACTGGTGGCACCCCGAGGATTGGGCCGCGTTCTACAAGGCGGTGAAGCCGTACAACGTGATCGCCTACTTCTACGGGCACAGCGGGACCGGGTTGCGGAAGTACAAACCCGAGGGCGAGGAGAAGGCCCTGGACTGTGTCAACACCGGGCAGACGGAGAAAGGGTTCTTCGTGGCCGAGGTCACTGCGAAGCGACTCCGCGTGGGGTTCCAGGCCAAGAAAGACCCGAAGGCGACGGAGAACATCGTGTGGGAGTGGAAGTACCTGCTCGAGAAGCCGCTGACCGCCGGCAAATAGTCGAGCCCCGCGACGTGCTGGTTCGAACCGTTCCTGTGATCCGGAGGACCTGACACGTGTGTCCGCTCCGTCCCACGCGTTGCGTCACAATACTGGCCTGTCTCGTGCTCAACTGTCTGGCGAGCGAACGGGCGCGTGCCGACGTGCGGCTGCCGGCGCTGTTCGCGGACCACGCCGTCCTCCAGCGGGACAAGCCGCTCCCCGTATGGGGCTGGGCCGAACCCGGCGAGAAGGTGACGGTGAAACTCGGCACGGAGGGCGGCGACGTCGCCGCCGGGAAGGACGGGCGGTGGCAGGTCACGCTCAAGCCGCAGCCCGTCTCGAAGGAGCCACTCACACTGACCGTCGCGGGGAAGAACACGATCACGGTCAAGGACGTGCTCCTCGGCGACGTGTGGCTCTGCGGCGGCCAGTCGAACATGGAGTGGGGACTGGGCGGGTGCGACGCGCCGGAGGACATCAAGGCCGCCGACCTGCCGCTGGTCCGCCAGTTCGGGGTCGAACTCCACTTCGCCACGACCCCGCAGGCCGACGTAAGGGGCCGGTGGGCGGTGTGCACGCCGCAGACCGCCCCGGGGTTCACCGCGGTCGGGTTCTACTTCGCCCGCCGCGTCCACAAGGAGACCGGCGTCCCGATTGGTCTGCTGAGGTCGTGCGTCGGCGGCACCAACATCGAGCTGTGGATGTCGCAGGACACCCTGATGAACACGCCCGCGCTGGCCGGGTACGGGAAACTCATGCGCGAGTCGCTCGCCACCCACCAGAAGGATCTCGCGGCCGCCCTGCCCGGGGTCGAGGAGTGGGCCGCGAAGTCGCGCGACGCTCTGAAGGCCGGGCGGCCGGTGCCGCTGCCACCCGCGATCCCGGAGTTCCCGTTCGGGGAGAAGATGTTCCGCCCGCGGTGCGTCACGCTCCACAACGGCATGATCGCCCCGCTGGTGCCGTTCGCCCTGCGCGGGGTGCTGTGGTATCAGGGTGAGAACAACGCCGGCGGCGCGGCCGACGGCTTGCAATACGTCGAGAAAAAGCGGGCGATGCTGGCCGATTGGCGGAAGTGGTTCGGCGACCCCAACCTGCCCTTCTACTTCGTGCAACTTGCCGGATGGCAAAAACCCTCCGACCAGCCAGCCGGCGGCGACGGGTGGGCGCACGTCCGCGACGCGCAGCGGAAATGCCTGACGATCCCGCACACCGGGATGGCGGTCGCCACCGACGTCGGGGACGCGGACGACATCCACCCGAAGAACAAGGCCGATGTGGGCGACCGGCTGGCGAGGTGGGCGCTCGTGAGCGAGTACGGCAAGACGGTCGTCCCGTCCGGGCCGCTGTTCCGGGCGCTGAAGATCGAGGGTAACAAGGCGGTCGTCGAGTTCGACCACGTCGGGGCCGGGTTGATGGTCGGCCGGAAGGACGGCCGCAAGCCGGCGGACGAACTGACGGACGGCAAGCTCGCCCGGTTCGCAATCGCCGGCAAGGACAAGAAGTGGGTTTGGGCGAACGCCGTGATCGTGGGCGACACGGTCGTCTGCACCCACCCCGACGTCCCCAACCCGGTGGCCGTGCGGTACGCCTTCACCATGAATCCGGTCGGGGCAAACCTGTACAACCGCGACGGCCTCCCCGCGTCGCCGTTCCGCACCGACGACTGGTAACCCCGGAGCCGAAATGCGAACCGTCCCCCTCTCCAGTGCCGCGCTCGCCGTGTGCCTTCTCGCCGTCCCGACGGGAGCGGCGGAGCCGTTGCTCGCTCCGCAGCAGCTGCTCGACCGCGAGACGTTCTGGGACAACCGCGACTGGGACTGGTACCAGGCGAACGTGCCGTTCTTCGAGTGCCCCGATCCCGACATCCAGACGACGTACTACTACCGCTGGGAGCTGCTGACCAAGCACCTCACCTACGGCTCCCCGAACTCCGGGTACTCGTTCACCGAGTTCATCGACCGGCCGTTCTGGTCCGGGGCGTACGGCGCGATCTCGTGCCCGGCCGGGCATCAACTTTACGAGGCTCGCTGGCTCCGCGATCCGAAGATCGCCCGCGACTACGGTCGCTACTGGCTCCGCACGCCCGGCGCGCAGCCGCGGAACTACAGCACGTGGCTCGCCGACGCCGTCTGGGCCGTTCACCGCGTCCACCCGGACGACGCACTCGTCACGGACCTGCTCCCCGACCTGAAGAAGAACCACGAGGGCTGGGAGAAGCGGCACTTCGTCGCGGACGTGGGGCTGTTCTGGCAGACCGGCCACGACGACGGGATGGAGTTCAACATCAACAGCCGGCAGACCAAGGACATCCTCCGCGGCGCGCCCGGCTACCGGCCCACCATGAACGCGTACCTCTGGGCCGACGCACTCGCCATCGCCCGGGTCGCGGACCTCGCCGGGGACAAGGCTACGGCCGGTACCTACCGCGCGAAGGCCGCGGGGTTGAAGGAGAACCTCCAGAAGAAGCTCTGGGACCCGAAGCGGCAGTTCTTCTTCCCCATGTCCCAGCGCGACGAGGAGGTCGACGGCTTCAAGGTGAAGGCGCTCACCCTCACGCACCAGACCGGGCGGCACGCGGGTAGCGCGTTCGGCCGCGAGCTGATCGGCTACGTGCCGTGGCAGTTCTCGATGCCGGACGCCAAGAAGGGGTACGAGGTCGCGTGGAAGAAGTTGACGGACAAGGACGGGTTCGCGGCCCCGTTCGGCCCGACCACGGTCGAGCGGAACGACCCGATGTTCCTGCTCAAGAAGACGTGCTGCTGGTGGAGCGGGCAGTCGTGGCCGTACGCCACCAGCCAGACGCTCAAGGCCCTCGCGAACGTCCTTCAGGAGTACGAACAGGACGCGGTCACGAAGGCGGACTACCTGAAGCTGCTCACGACGTTCGCGAAGACGCACCGGAAGAACGGCAAGCCGTACCTCGCGGAGGCGTGCCACCCGGACACCGGCTCGTTCGAGGGGCACGACGGGTACAACCACAGCGAGCACTACTTCCACTCGTCGTTCAACGACCTGGTCGTCACCGGCCTGGTCGGGCTGACCCCGCGGGACGACGACACGCTCGAACTGAAGCCGCTCGCGCCGGCGGACTGGGCGTACTTCGCACTCGACGAGGTGCCGTACCGCGGGCACCTCGTCAGCATCCAGTGGGACCGCGACGGCACCCGGTACAGGCGCGGGAAGGGGCTGCGCGTCTTCGCCAACGGAAACGAGATCGCCGCGTCCGAAACGCTCGCCCCGCTGGCGGTGAAGCTGCCGGCCGCGCCGAAGCCCGCGGGGCGCGGGGCCGCGGGGCCGGTCAACTTCGCGGTGAACAACGACGGGACGTACTACCCGCGGGTGCTCGCGTCGTTCTCGCACCCGAAGACGCCGCCGTCGAGGTTGACCGACGGCAACTACTGGTACCTCCGCGACCCGCCGAACCGCTGGACGTGTGAGGGGTCTCCCAACGCGAGCGACTCCGTGGTAATCGAGTTCGGCGCGAAACGCGTCATCCACACCGCGAAGCTCTACTTCCTCGACGACGAAAAGGGCGTCGTTCCGCCCGCGAAGTTCGATATCGAATCCTGGGACGGGAAGGCGTGGCAGCCGGTCTCGACGCAGACCCGCGCCCCGGAGAAGCCGACCGGTCGCCGGGCGAACGTGATCCGGTTCCCCGCACTCGCGACCGAGAAAGTGCGGGCGGTGCTGCTCCACGCCAACGGCGGCAGGTCGGGCCTGACCGAGTTCGAGGTCTGGGGTGACGCCAAACTCCCACTCGCCGACCCGCCGCACCCGGCGGGGAACCTCGCGTACAACCCCGGCGACAAGGCGTTCCCGAAGGCCTCCGCCTCCTATGCGGACCGCTTCGGGGGGAGGCCGATGAGCGCCATCGACGGGAAGACCAACTTCCTCCCCAGCCCGACCAACCGCTGGACCAGTTACGAGTCGCCCAACGCGACCGACTGGCTCGATGTGGACTTCGGTTCCGAGAAAGAGTTCGCCCGCGTCGAACTGGCGATCTACGACGACCGCGGCGGGGTGCAGCCGCCCTCGAAGTACGAGGTCGAGTTCTGGGACGGGAAGGCGTGGCGGCCGGTGGCGAACGCCAAGAAGATGCCCGAGAAGCCGACCGGCAGCCAGTTCAACCAGGTCCTGTTCGACCGCGTGAATGCGAGCAAGGTACGGGTCGTGTTCACCCACGCGGGCATGGCCCGCAGCGGGGTGTCCGAGATGTTCGTCTGGAACGAGTGAACGCTTCACCTTTGCGCCGTGCCGCCCATCCGACGGGGCCGTTGCCGCAACAGCGAGCCCCACTACACCGGTGGAGTGGTTGCCGCGGTCGACGAGAGGAATGGACAATGAGGCGGCTCTCGACGTGCATGGCTTTCTGGCTTGCGCTCGCCGGCACGGCTCCCGCTGCCGACCACCGAACAGGCCGCGACAAGGTGTTGGCCGATGCCGAGTCCCGGTTGAAATCCATCTACGAGAAACGGGACTTCGCACCGACCACCTTTCCGGGCAAATGGCTCGCGGACAGTTCCGGCTACTGGGTGCTGGAGCCATCCAAACCGGGCGCCGAACCTGAAGTCGTCAAGTACGACGCGACGAACGGGAAGCGATCCGTACTCATCGGTGCGGATCAACTTGTCGTGCCCGGCTCGAAGCAGAGGCTGTTCGTTCAGCGGTGCTTCCAGACGCCCGTCGAACACACGTTCTGCCTGGAAGCGCGAACCGGCAACTGGCTGTTCGACTCGAAGTCGGGCGATCTCCAAAAACTGCCCGCCGAGGTGCCGGCCGGCCTGTCCGCGGGGGCGTTTTCTCCTCGAGTCGATCGCATCGTCGTCCGGCGGGGCCGGAATCTCGCCGTGGTCGATGCCGCGACGGGGCGCGTCACGCCGCTGACCTCAGACGACGACCGGGGCCAACTAGACAACTACGCCCCGACTTGGAGCCCCGACGGCCGTCGGGTTGCGTACGTCCAGTCGGACTCCACGAAGGTTCGTACCCGACCGGTGCTCCGGCCGACGGACCCGACGTATCCCGAAGTGGCGCACGTCCCGTTCGCCCGTGTCGGCACACCCATTCCGACGCTTCGCGTGGGCGTCGTGGATCACCAGGGCGGGACCACGCGGTGGGTGAAACTGCCTGCCGATCCGGGCACGTGTTACATCAACGACATCAGTTGGGCCGGGAACTCGACGGAACTCCTAATCGAGTTACTCAGCCGATCCCGCGACAACCGCAAGTTCCTGCTCGCCAACGTCGAGTCCGGAGAGGTCGCGACGGCGTACGAGGAAACCGACCCCGCCTGGGTCGACGCGAGCTATTCCGCCAACGCGGGGCTCGAGTGGATTCGCGACGGCAAGGAGTTTGTCCTGCTCAGCGAGCGCGACGGCTGGCGGCAGGCCTACGTGCTTTCGCGAGACGGCAAACAACGGACGCTTCTGACGAAAGACAAGTCCGACATCATCGCCCGCGGCCCGGTCGACGAGCAAGGCGGCTGGTTCTACTACCTCGCATCGCCGAAGAACGCGACCCAACGCTACCTGTACCGCATCCGGCTCGACGGGAAGAGCGATCCCGAGCGGGTGACGCCCGCGGATCAGCCCGGAACCCACAGCTACGACTTCTCGCCGGATCGGAAGTGGGCGTTTCACACCTATTCCACGTTCGACAAGCCGCCGGTCGTCGACCTGGTGCGGCTCTCCGGCCATCACTCGGAACGGGTCCTGGAGGCGAACGAAGAGGTTCGCAGTCGAGCGACCCCGCTGATCACTCGGCCGACCGAGTTCTTGAAACTCGACATCGGGAACGGTGCGGTGATGGACGCCTGGATGATCAAGCCGCGCGACTTCGACGAGACGAGGAAGTACCCGGTCTTCGTGTTCGTGTACGGCGAGCCGCACGGCCAGACGGTCCTCGACGACTGGGCCGGCGGCCAGAACCATTCGATGTTCCACCGCATGATCGCGGACCTCGGGTACCTGGTCGTCTCAATGGACGGTCGCGGCACGCCGGCGCCGAAGGGGGCCGCCTGGCGTCGTGCCGTGTACGGCAGCCTCGGCCCGCTCTCCACCGAGGAGCAGGCGGCGGGGGTGAAGGCGTTGGGCCGCACGCGGTCGTACGTCGATCTGTCGCGGGTGGGCATCTGGGGGTGGAGCGGCGGCGGCTCGAACACCTTGAACGCGATGTTCCGCAAGCCGGACGTCTACCACGTCGGCATCGCGGTGGCACCCAAGCCGCGCCCGGAACTGTACAACGCGTGGTTCCAGGAGATCTTCATGCGGACCCCCGACGTGAACCCGGACGGCTACCGCAAGGCCGCGGCCATCAACTTCGCCGAAGGTTTGAAGGGGGACCTGCTGATCGTGCACGGCACCGGCGAAACCAACACCCACCTTCAGATCACCGAAAGTCTCGTGGACCGACTGATCGAGTTGGGCAAGCGCTTCGACTACATGGCCTACCCCAACCGCGACCACGGCTTGCGCGAGGGGAAGGGCACCGCGGTCCACCTCCGGATGCTGATGACGCGATACTTGATCGACCATCTTCCCCCGGGTCCGCGGTGACGGCGAAGCCGCCGGACGTGGCGAAAGCGGGCGGCTGGCGCCGTTTCCTCCAAGACGTGACACCTCCCTCCCCGGAGTCGCCACAGGAATCGCCGCTGCGCAGTGCCCGCGCTGGTGTTCGGGCTCGCGCCCCTCGCAGCCGCCGCGTTTGTGTCTCGGCAGCGCACCGCGCCGCACAACAGATCGAGAGGAAAGTGTGACCGAGTACGGGGGCGCTCGACCGAAGGATTCCCTGAACGCGAAGATCGTGGTTGACGGAGCGAACGTGCAGGTAGAGACTGTTTTCACGCTGACCCAACTTCCCCATTTCCGACCGCCGGGGAACGATTCGCGCCCGGAGACCATCATGCTGCCCCGAGCGATGCTGTTCGTAGCCAGCGCCGTGATGCTGTCCGTGCTCGGTTCGAGACCGGTCGAAGCGGCCGAGCCACCCAAGCAAAAGCTCCAGATCTACATCATGGCCGGCCAGTCGAACATGGTCGGGCACGCCAATTACATCACCCTTCCGGCCCTGCTCACTGCGGAGGAACCCGGGGTCAAGCAACTGGCGAAGTTGATCTTCAAAGACGGTGCGATCGCGCCCGCGGATGCCCGGGACATGCTCGAAATCCGCGTCAAACGCGACGCACTGGACGGCGACTTGCGTGCCAAGAAGATCACGGGTGACGACAAGGTCGCGGGGGCACAAGTCGAGTTGAAGGACCTCCAGGCGAAGGTCGATGCCCGGGCCAAGAAGATCAAGGACGCGTTCGTCGTCTCTAAACGGGTTTACATCACGTCCATTGCCGACGGGCACAAACGGTCGGGGCCGCTGACCATGGGGTACGGTGCCAACCCCGAGAAAATCGGCCCGGAACTCGGGTTCGGGCTCTCGCTCGAGCAGAAGACCGACGCCCCGATCCTGCTGATCAAAGCCTCGTGGGGCGGCAAATCTCTTCACTACGACTTCCGTCCCCCGTCCGCCGGCCCGTATGAGCTGAGCAAGGCGCAAGCCAACGGCAAAGACGCACAGAAGATCAAGGACAACGCCGGCCTCAACTACCGGATGATGAACGAGGCCGTGCGGGACGTGCTCAAGGACCTGAAGACGCACCACCCCGAGTACGACGCCGCGGCCGGTTACGAGATCGCCGGGTTCGTCTGGTTCCAGGGCTTCAACGACCAGTTCGATCCGGCGTTCCACGGCAACTACAAGACCAACATGATCGCTTTCGTGAAGGACGTGCGGAGCGAGTACCAGGTTCCGACCTTGCCGTTCGTCATCGGCGTGCTGGGGACCAGCGCGACCAAAGAAGCCGTGGACAAGAACCCGGTGTCCCTCGGCCAGCGGGCCGCCGCCGCGGCACCCGAGTTCAAGGATAACGTCGCGAGCGTCGAGAGCTACCCGTTCTTCGCCCTGGACGCGCTCAAAATGTGGACCGACGGGACGTGGAGTAAGCAGCCGGTCGAGTTCTCCCAGATCGGCAGCGACCGCCCCTACCACTACATGGGCAGCGGCAAGTTCTTCGTACGCCTGGGTGACGCGCTGGCGACCGCCATGGTCGATTTGCGAAACAAACAGAAGCGGTAGCCGGCCGACCCACCGACAGCCGTGTTGCCGAGAATCATACCCCTTCAGCGGCGGACTTCGATGAACATGGCCTCGCGTCCCGTCGCCCGTCGCGACTTTTTCACACTCGGGGGCCTATCCCTCGGGGTTCTGTGCCCGCTGGGGCTGTCGTTGCCACGAGTCCTGGCGAACGAGTCGAGGAGTCGCGGCAAGAAGCAGATCAACGTCATCTTCCTGTTCCTGCAAGGCGGGGCCAGTCACGTCGACATGTTCGACATGAAGCCGGACGCGCCAGACGACATCCGCGGGAAGTACTCCCCCGCGGCGACCAACCTGACCGGGTTGCAACTGAGCGATCAGTTGCCGGGGCTCCGCGCCTGCGCCGACAAGTTCTCCCTGATCCGCTCGATGTACACCACCAAGCCCGTCGACCACGGCGAAGGCGACGTCCACCTCATGTGCGGCAGCCCGGTCGACAAAAACCTTCAGGCCCCCGGCATCGGCGCGGTTCTCAGCCTGCAGCAGAAGCTGGACTCCCGCTTCCTCCCGTTCGTGCACATGGGGAACATGAAGCACCCCTCCCACACCGCCCCCGGGTTCGGCGGGTTCCTCGGCCACCAATACGACCCGTACGTGCTCACCCAGGATCCGAATTCGCCGACCTTCGCGGTGCGGGAATTCGAGCCGGTCCCGGAGGTCGATCCGAGCCGACTCGCCGGCCGCCGGACGCTGCTCCGCACACTGGACCGCTACCAGGCCGAGCGAGACAGTGCGCCCGAGTCCGCTCGCGCGCGGGACACGTTTACCGAACACGCCTTTCAACTGGCGACCTCGCAGAAGGCCAAGGAGGCGTTCGACCTGTCGCGCGAGTCGGCGCGGGTCCGCGACACGTACGGGCGCAACCGAGTCGGGCAGGGCATGCTCCTGGCCCGCCGGTTGGTCGAGGCGGGGGTGCGGTTCGTGACCATTCAGGGGTACGTGGACACCGGGATCTACGCCTGGGACCACCACTGGGGGATCTTCGGACACCTCGACAAGCAGCTACCGATTTACGACCGGTGCTATTCCGCCCTGCTGAACGACCTTTCCGACCGCGGGCTGCTCGACACCACGCTCGTCATCACGGCGGGTGAGTTCGGGCGCACCCCGAAGCTGAACAAGGACAACAAGGGGCCCGGGCGCGACCACTGGTCGAATTGCTTCAGCCTCACGATGGGCGGGGGCGGAGTGAAGACGGGCGTCGTGGTCGGTGCCAGCGATCGCTTCGGCGCCGTGCCCACAGAACGGCCCGTGTCCGTCGCCGACTTCGTCGCCACGGTCTACCACGCCTTGGGGCTCGACCCGCACGCGGAATTCGTGGCGCAAGGGCGGCCGATGAAAATGCTGCCGCACGGCTCCCCGGTTCAAGAACTGTTCTAAATCGCTCCCGCCAAGGGCGGAGTTCGCTGCGTTTTCCGGGTGCTTTTTGGCGGACACCTGGGACTGGACTCGGAAGTTGGTGCGGGTTTCGAACCAGTCGAACATCAGGTCGAGGAGCTCGCCCATGGTCTGGCATCGGTGGTTCCGGGTGACGGCCTCGTGCACCCTCCCCCGATCCAACCGGAGGCGAATCGAGATGACCTTGAGCCGACCCATGTCCCGTGTCGCGGTCGTGATTTTCGGCGTCACCCTCGTCGCCGCCGCGGGCACTCACGGGTTCGGAGGGGATGCCCGACCGGCCGTCCGACAAGCGGACACCCCACGTCCGCCGACTCCCGTCGGGCGGCCGTCGCTCGAAAGCCCGCACGCGGCGCCCGTCGCACTTCGTGGCGAACTCGTGTTCGTGGCCAACACGCCGAGTGGCACCCTCGACGTGATCGACCGCACGGCACGCAAGATCGTGGCGCGTGTGAATGTCGGCGTCGATCCCGTCGGCGTCGCCGTGCGGCCGGACGGCAAGGAAGTGTGGGTGGCGAACCACGTCTCGGATTCGGTGAGTGTGATCGACATCGACCCTGGCAGCCCGACGTACCTCCAGATCGTAGCCACGGTCCAGGAGTTCGACCCGAAGACCCGGGGGACCCGGTTCGACGAGCCGGTGGGAATCGCGTTCGCCAGCAACGACAAGGCGTACGTCGCCCTGTCCGCCGAGAACCAGATTGCCGTGATCGACGTGGCGGCGCGCACGGTCACGAAGCGGTTGACGATCCCGGCGCAGGACCCGCGGGCGATCGCGGTCCGCGGCGACCGGCTCTACGTGATTCCGTTCGAGTCCAACAACCAGACGCAGCTGTCCGGCGGCGCCGGCGACAAGATCGACGGCAACCTGGTCACGTTCGACGCGTACAAGCACTCCATCCAGAACAACAACGTCCTGTCGCTCGGCCACGTCGTGGACATCGTCTAGCACCCCCGGGTGCCCGACCGCGACCTGTTCGTGTTCGACACCCGGACCGACGCGCCCGTCGCCACCATCGACACGCTCGGCACCTTGCTCCATGGCCTCGCCGTGGATTCGAAGGGGCGCGTCTACATCGCCCAGACCGACGCCCGTAACGACGTGAACGGCCGAGCCGGGACGAAGAAGCACGGGCTCAAGGAGATGGAGAACCGGGCATTTCTGAACCGGATCTCGAGTGTCGGGTTCGAGGACGATCGCGCGACCGCGCCGCGGTTCCTCGACCTCGAACCGCTCCCACCGAACCACCCCGCGGCGGGCATGGCGCTGGCGACCCCGTTCGCGGTCCAGGTGAGCGACGACGATTCGACGCTGGTCGCCACCGCGGCCGCCTCGGACAAGGTCTTCACGGTTGACACCGCCACGGGGGCGGTCCTCGGCCGCGTCGGTGTCGGCGCCGGGCCGCGCGGGATCGCGCTCGAATCGCGGTCCGGGAAGGCGGCCGAGGCGTGGGTGCTGAACGCCCTCGCCAACACGGTCTCGGTGGTCGATGTGGCCGACGCGAAGAACCCGAAGGTGGTGGCCACGATCGCCCTGGAAGACCCCACGCACCCGGTTTTTAAGCGTGGGCGAATCGCCTTCAACACGGCGGCCGCGTCCACCACCGGCACGTTCTCGTGCGCGAGCTGCCACCCGGACGGCCACACCGACCAGTTGCTCTGGGTCCTGGTCACGCCGGTCGTGACCGGCGGCAACCAGATCATGCCCCGCTCGACGATGCCGGTCCGCGGCCTGCCTGACACGGCCCCGTTCCACTGGGACGGCATCCCGGGCGACCCGTACTGAGGGATCAACAGCGCGAGCGTTCACAAGGTGGTCCCGCCCAACAGCCGCGCCGAGACGCCCTCGAGCAGCCCCCGCCACCTGATCGACGGCGGCCTCGCCTCGACCATGCGCCGGGTCGGTGACACGGCGGTCAACGACGAGAACAAACCCGGCGCGCTGTCCGCGACGGAGCGGGACGACATGGCCCAGTACCTGCTCGGCGTACCGTACCCCCCGGCGCAGCGGCGGGCGTACACCAACGTCGTCTCGGACCGGGCGAAGACGGTCTTCAAGCAGTTCCACGTCGACGGCGACCTGGAACCGAAACAGCCAACGCCGAACGTTTGCGGGAACTGTCACCGGATGCCGTTCCTGTGTACGGTGGACCCCATTGTCTAGACCTTAAACAAGCGAGACCTGGGCCGTCTGTTGCGGAGTCGATCGCGCTTCGATGAAGCGACACCCTCACCGTGCGGAGCCCTCTTGGTTCCGCCTCGCCACGCGATTCTCACGTCATCCGCCCGCTTCTCCTTCCTGCGTGTCGCTCTCGGCGTGCGCACGGATCGGGACATCCGGATCCCGACTTCGATGACGAACCTTCACTGACGCAGCCGTGTCACCAGGCGGAAGAACGTCATCAGGTACGGGTTCCAGCCCAGCAGTCGCAACACCACGCGACGGCTGGTCTGGAGCACCTGACACGGGATCGTCACGAAGGCGTTCACGAACGTCCTGAACTCCATCCGCAGCACGCGCATCTTCTCCGCCCGGTGGTGCTCCTGCCACCGGCCCGGCGACTCCGGCAGCAGCAACGCCCACCACGCCTTCAACGTCCACGCCAGGGCCGTCATCACCATCCACGCCCCGTTGCTGACCAGGGCGTCCACCGGCGCGGCGAGGGCGTGCGTGCCGCCGTGCAACTGGGCCAGCAGGTTCTCCTGGTCGCACCGGGCGTTGGCCTCGAACACCACCTCCGCGGCGGTGAGGTCCCGGTCGTTGGTGAGGTAGAAGAAGTACCGCACCTCGGGGAACAGCACCTGCTCCCCCTTCTCACGCGAGATGTGCTTGCGGACCACGACCATGCGGAAGGTGTTGGCACACGCGGTCGGCTGGTAGTCGAACTCGGCGACCTCCTCGGACTTGAGCCGTAAGACCTCGAAGCCACGCTCGCGGACGATGCGATCCTTCACGGCCTCGGGCCGTGTGCGGGGCCGCGTCTTCACGTCGTAGCACGGCGGGCGACGCAACGGCTTCCACTGGGAAGCCGGCACGTCCTCGGCTTCCGCACGGAGGTTGGGCCGGGCGTCGTAGCCGAAGACGAAGCGGACCCACGGGAGGGCGTGCCAGCGGTCGAGGTGCTCGGTCTGCGAGAAGTCGGTGTCGCCGCGGAGGACGATGCGGCGGAAGCCGGCCCGCAGGCAGAGCAGAATGGCTCGATCGACCTGGCCGGCGGCCCCCTCGTGCGAGGGCCGGTTGCCGGGCCGGTTCACCAGCCGCAGCACCTCGCCGGTCTCGGCCAGGGTCACGACGAGGGGGTGGTAGCCCCACGTGCCGTCGTAGGCGATGTCCATGCCGGCCTTGCAGGCCCCGGTGGTCGCGACGAGCGTGCCGTCCATGTCGAGCGTGGCCCGGTCGAAGAACGACGCGGGCTGCTCGGCCCAGACGTTCCGTCGGGCTACGTCGATGGCGTCCTGGAGCGTGTCGAGGTCCGCGGCCGTGAAGCGTCGGCAGAAGTCGCCGGCGGTGGTCGGGTCCGGGATGCGTCGCGCCCCGAGGGCGTCGAGGAAGGCGTCGTCGTTGCGCCGCAGGTCGATGTCCTGGAGGCAGGTCCCGTGGCACAGCGCGTTGTAGGCGATGTTGAGGACGTGGTCGGACTCGTGGTAGGGGAGGTGCACCTTGAGCAGGTGCAGGCGGTCGTCGATGGCCCGGGGTAGCCCGACCTCCCGGGCGAGGGTGTGGATGAGCCCGATGCCGCCGTGGGCGATGGCCCGGTCGCGGCGCGACACGTCGTAGTCGAGGGGGCGAGCCGAGAGCACGGGGCGGTGGGTGGCGGTGTCGCGTGTCGTGTCGAGTCGGCGCTCGATCCGGGACTTGCGGGAGCGGAACCACGAGCGGAAGATGGGCTTCACTTGAACTCCTCGGTGGATTCCGGGCGAAGGGGAAGCAGCTACTCCCACAAACCCTGGAAACGGCCGAGGATTTCAAGCATTTTGAGAAGCAGACCAATCAACGCGGCTGAGATCACGCTTCGTTAAGGTCTAGACCAAAATCGGACGCATCGAGAAGTGGATGCGCCCCTGGGCTGTCGCCCGCGTTTCTTACCTCTCCTGGGGTCTTCGGCTCTCCTGCTGATGCACGTCAGCGGGGGTTCGGTATGCGAGCGACTGATGAATCCGCCGCTCGTTGTAGAACCCGAAGTACTCCCTCAGACCGCGTTCCAACTCCCGCACCGTCTCGGGGCGGCATGGATAAGCGTACTCGTACTTCACACTTCGCCACAACCATTCGACGAAGATGTTGTCCAGGCACCGGCCCTTCCCATCCATGCTCACCGACACGCCCGCATCCTCCAACCGGCTCGTCCAGGCGGTTGCCGTGAACTGCACCCCCTGGTCCGTGTTGAACACCGACGGCGTCCCTCGGGCCAACGCCTCCTCCAACATCTCCTGGCAGAACGACCCGTCCAGCGTGTTCGACAACTTCCACGACACCACGAACCGGCTGAACCAGTCGATCGTCGCCGCCAGGTACATGAAACCCGACGGCATCGGCACGTACGTGATGTCCGCGCTCCACACCTGATTCGGACGCTCGACCGCCAGGTTCCTCAGCAGGTACGGGTACACCTTGTGACACCGCGATGTCACCGTCGTCCGGGGCCGGCAATACAAGGCTTCCAGTCCCATCAGACGCATCAGCCGCTGCACCCGCTTGCGGTTCACCGGCGACTCCGGCGTGCTCAGCTCCACCGCCAACTTCCGCGACCCGTAGAACGGGCTCTCGGTATGCAGCCGGTCGATCTGCGTCATCAGCCGCACGTCCTCGGGGTCCGCCTGGGCCGGCTCGTAGTAAATGCTCGACCGGTTCAACTCCAGGAGTTCGCACTGCTGACGCACACTCAACTGCGGGTGGGCCGGCTCGACCTGAAGCCGCTTCCACTCAACCGAGGCCGGGAGATTTTTTTTCACGAAGGCCAGCTCCACCTGGAGCCGCCCGATCTGCTCGTACAGTTCGGCCACCTTGGGGTCGTCGGGCGGCGGTGTGTTCTTGCCCCGGGAGTCGAACACGGCCGCCGCTCCTTCGAGCAGTTGCTTCTTCCAGTGGGCCACGAGGTTGACGTGGATCTCGTAATGCGCCGCGACTTCGCTGATGGTGCGGTCGCCCTTGATGGCCGCCAGTGCGACCTGTGCTTTGAAGGCCGGGGTGTGCGTTCGGTTCGTCTTGCCCATCGCTCGGACCCTCCGATGGGACCACCTGATAGAAGCCTATCCGGTGGTCCAGTTTTCGGGGTCCACCATAGTGAGCACCAACACCCCCGGGACCGGGATGGACGCACCCACCTGGCGGGGGGCGTACGACCGGTGGCTGATCCTCCCGCAGGGGCGGTTGAACGTCATCGACTTCGACTTCTACCGGCGGGTCGCCGAACAAGGCACGCCCGAGCGGAGCGTGTGGCAGTTCTCCTGGCGCGGCCGCACACGGTTCGACCCGGTGTGGGACATGGTGCTGGAAGGGAGCACCGGGTTCTCCGGGGCATTCGCCCGCCAGGTGACCCTTAACATGCAGACGGCCGACGCCGACCTGACGACCGACCTGCTGGGTGCCCTCGAAGCGGCTTCGGCCGACGGCGCCGTCGTACTGGAAGGCGAAAGCGTGTTCCTCAAGAACCGGGCCGCAACTCCGGTGGCGATGCAGTTCGATGCCGGACACAAGGGGGGCAGCTACGTCACGAAAGGCGCCGCCCGCGGTGCCGTCAGCCGGAAGGGGTTGATCACACTCGCGGCGGCGGGCGAGTTCGTAGGTACGTTCACCGCCCGTCACGGGGTGAAGGCGACCGTCGATCACCCCCCGCCGGCGATCTGGACCGAGGGGCCGATCGAGCGGCAGCGCGGGCGGCAGGTGTTCCCGATCCTGCACGCCGGGCAGAAGGGCATGACCGTCAGCGGCCAGCACTTCGGCGACGACGCGCACCTGTTCGTCGATGGCCGGCGCGCGTCCGGCTCCGTGCGGCGGGGGGCAGGCGAAACGGTCGTCATCACCCTCTCGTCGCTACCGCCCGTGGGGATGCACCTCCTGCAGGTGCAGGTGCCGGACGGGATGTGCAGTAACGATTTCATCTTCCACGTCACGACGGACGCGACCTCCGCGGCGGGGTTGAAACGCGAGTTGGATCAGGCCCACGTTCCCCCGTCACAGGATCCTCTGGCCGCGTTGGTCCGTAAGGGCGATCTGGCCGGGGTGAAGTCGCTCCTCCCCACCAAGGCCGCAGTCACCGCGCGGCGTGCCGATGGGTCTACGCCGCTGATCACTGCCGCGCTACACGGCAAACTGGAGATCGCCCGATACCTGATCGACGCCGGGGCGGACGTGTCCGGCACGAACGGTGACGGCAACACGCCGCTCCACGTCGCGGCGTTCCTGTGTCGCGCCGAGGTGGTCCGCCTCCTCCTGGACAAGGGCGCGAGCGTCGCGGCCATGAACGGCCGAGGGGAAACAGCGCTCGACGTGGTTTCATCGGCCTGGAACCAAGACCTGTCGAACTTCTACACCGGTATCGATGCCGCTGTCGGTCTCAACCTGGACCTCAAACTGATCGAACCGCAGCGGCCACAGATGGCCCGGTTGATCCGCGAGCACGCCAGGAAGTAGAGAATCGGCGGTCGGGTTCGACTCGGCCGTCGCGTGCGACGGCGTTGCCGGAAAAGTACCACGGGCAAGGGTTCTGGAATCGGGTATCATGTACCATCGATCCGAATCCAGCCCCGGAAGACGGTCGTCGGGGACCAAGCCGCTCATGCGCACGCCGCTCGCCCTCGCGACCGTGTTCCTGTTTTTCACACCCCCGACCACCCGCGCCGACGGGCCGGAGGAGGATCAGGCCGCGTTCTTCGAGTCGAAAGTCCGCCCAGTCCTGTCCGACCGGTGCTACTCGTGTCACAGCCAGGCCGCCAAGAAGGCGAAGGGCGGCCTGACACTCGACTCACGCGAATCGATCCTCAAGGGGGGGGACAGCGGGCCGGCACTGGTCCCCGGAAAGACGGCGACGAGCCTGCTGTTAAAGGCCGTCCGCTACGACGGCCTGGAGATGCCCCCGACCGGGAAACTGCCCGCGGACGAGATCGCCATCCTGACGAGGTGGGTCGAGGCCGGCGCGTACTGGCCGGCGACCGCCGCCCGCCCGGTCGTGCCCCCCGAGGTCGGAGTTCTCACGCCGGAACGGCTCAGGCACTGGGCGTGGCAACCGGTCAAGGCGACCGACCCGCCCGCACCGGCGGGCGCCGGGGCCGGTCACCCGATCGACCGGTTCGTCCTCACCACGCTCGCCGCGAAGGGGCTGAAGCCGGCCCCGCCCGCCGACCGCCGGACCCTCGTCCGCCGCGCCACCCTCGACCTCCTCGGCCTGCCGCCGACGCCGGAGGAGGTCGAGGCCTTCGTAGCGGACGATTCCCCGGACGCCTACCCGAGGCTGATCGACCGCCTGCTGACGTCGCCGCACTACGGCGAGCGGTGGGGCCGGCACTGGCTCGACGTGGCCCGGTTCAGCGACGGCCACGGCAGCTTCCTCGACCCCGCCCCGCTCCCCGAGGCGTGGCGCTACCGCGACTGGGTCGTGAAGGCGCTCAACGACGACCTGCCGTACGACGCGTTCGTGAAACAGCAGATCGCCGGCGACCTGCTGCGCGACGCACCCGAGGCCGCCGCGGCCACCGGGTTCCTCGCCGTCGGTCCCACGTACCAGTCCGACGGCGGCGACCCGGAGAGCGTGGCGAAAGCGCGGGCCGAAACGCTGGACGACCGCGTGGATACGGTCACCCGCGGCTTCCTCGCCCTGACGGTCAGTTGCGCCCGGTGCCACGACCACATGTTCGACCCGGTCCCGCAGGCCGAGTACTACGCCCTCGCGGCGGTGTTCAACAACACAAGGTCGGCGGACCGCGTCCTCGCCCCGCGGGCCGAACAGAAGCGGGCGGCCGACCACAAAAAGTCGCTCGACGCGGCGACCGCGGCGCTCAAGACCGCCAAGGACTCCGACCCGGCCCGGCGCAAGGAACTGGAGGCGGACGTGGCCCGGCTGAAGGCCGCCACCCCGCCCGCGCTCCCGCGCGTCCACGCGGTCGAGGACGCGGGTGCGGCGGACATGCACCTGGCCATCCGCGGCGACCCGCGGAAGCCCGGGCCGCTCGTCCCGCGGCGGTTCCTGACAGCCCTCGCCGGGCCGAACCCGGCCGCGTGGACGACCGGGAGCGGGCGGCAGCAACTCGCCGAGGCGATCGCCAGCCCGACCAATCCGCTGACGGCGCGCGTCATGGTCAACCGCGTCTGGCAGCACCACTTCGGCCGGCCGCTCGTCGCCACCCCGAGCAACTTCGGGCTGCTCGGGGAGAAGCCGAGTCACCCCGAGTTGCTCGACTGGCTCGCCGCCCGGTTCGTTGCGGACGGGTGGTCGCTGAAGAAACTGCACCGCCTCGTCATGCTTTCCGACGCGTACCGGCGCAGCAGCCAGTTCGACGCGGCCGGTTTCCGAGTGGACGGCGACAACCGCTACCTCTGGCGGATGTCGCCGCGGCGGCTGGAGGTGGAGGCGTGGCGAGATAGCCTCCTGGCTGTCACGGGCGAACTGGATCGCACCGTCGGCGGTCCGGCCGTCCACGACATCCTGAGCAGCCCGCGCCGCACCCTGTACGCCGCCGTCAGCCGCAACGGAGACAAGCTGCCGGCGGACGAATTCCTCAGACTGTTCGATTTCCCGTCCGCCCGAGCCACCGTGTCGGAGCGGTCGTCGAGCACGGTGCCCCAGCAGGCTCTGTTCCTGCTGAACAGCCCGTTCATGGCCGCCCGTGGAAAGGCGCTCGCCGCCCGGCTGACGGGCGAGGCGCGGACGACCGACGCCCGCATCGACCGGGCTTACGCCCTCCTGTACGGGCGGCCGGTGACCGACGACGAGCGGGCGGCGGCGAAGGCCTTCCTCGCCGCCGGCAACGAGGCCGAGGCGTGGCCCCGATACGCCCAGGCGTTGCTGGGGTCGTACGAGTTCATGCAGTCCCGCTGACGAGGAGACCGGGAATGACGTTCCTCGCCCACGAGGCGGCCGTCCGCGCGGCCTTCGCCACCCCCTCGCGCCGCCAGTTCCTGAACCAACTCGGCGCGGGCTTCGGCACCCTCGGGCTGACGGCGGTCCTGGCCGACGCGGGTCGGCTCGCGGCGGCCGAGGCGCCCGCGCCGCTCTCGCCACTCTCCCCACTGGCACCTCGGCTGCCCCACTTCGCGCCGAGGGCGAAGCGGGTCATCCAGCTGTTCATGCCCGGCGGCCCGTCCCAGGTGGACACGTTCGACCACAAGCCGGCCCTGGCGGCGAACGCCGGCCAGCGGCCGACGCTGGTGGACCGCCGCTCGCTCCGCAACACCAAGGGCGGGCTCATGCCGTCCCCGTTCGGGTTCAAGCAGTACGGCGCGGCCGGGAAGTGGGTGAGCGACATCTTCCCGCGGGTGGCCGGGTGCGTGGACGACATCTGCTTCGTCCACTCGATGCACACGGACCTCCCGGAGCACGCCAGCGCGATCCTGATGATGAACCTCGGCCACCTCCAGCCGACCCGCCCGAGCCTGGGGGCGTGGCTGGTGTACGGGTTGGGGTCGGAGAACCGGAACCTCCCCGGGTTCGTGGCCATGTCGCCCCGCGCGCAGCCGCGGGGGACGCTGGCCAACTGGGGCAGCGCGTTCCTCCCCGGCGCGTACGCCGGCACCTACGTGAACGTCGCCCAGATGAAGCCGGACGCGGTGGTGGCCCACCTGCGCAACGCCTCGCTCCTGCCGGCCGCCCAGCTCCAACAGGCCGACCTGCTGGCCCGCCTGAACCGGCTCCACCTCGAGCGGTCGGAGCAGGACGCGCAGCTGGAAGCGAGTATCGAGTCGATGGAACTGGCGTTCCGCATGCAGACGGCGGTGCCCGAGGTGTTCGACACCGCCGGCGAGACGAAGGAGACCCTGGACCTGTACGGCCCGGGTGAGTTCGCAAAGAGCTGTCTGTTGGCCCGGCGGCTCGTCGAGCAGGGCGTCCGGGTGGTGCAGTTGTCCCACTCGATCGACGGGTACGACATCGCCTGGGACACCGGCCACGACGACATCGCCCGGGGCCACGCCGCACTGGCCCGGGCCTGCGACCAGGGGATCGCGGGACTGCTCGCCGACCTCAAGCGACGCGGCCTACTCGACGAGACGCTGGTCGTGTGGGGTGGCGAGTTCGGCCGGGCCCCGACGTCGGAGGGAGCAAAGGGCCGGGACCACGACCACTACGGATTCACCGTGTGGATGGCCGGCGGCGGGGTGAAGCCGGGGACGAGTTACGGTGCGACCGACGAGTTCGGCCTCTCCGCGGTCGAGAACCGGGTTCACGTCCACGACCTGCACGCCACGATCTTGCACCTCATGGGCCTCGACCACGAGCGGCTCACGTTCCGGTACAGCGGCCGGGACTACCGTCTTACCGACGTGGCCGGCAGCGTCATACGGGGTGTGTTGAAGTAGCCGGCCCCGTCCTCGATCCTGACCACGGCAGCCGCAAAGTCTGATTCACGATTCGGGTGATGGTGTCTATTCTGTCCTTGGCAGGATTCCCGACCCCGCCGAGTACTTGGTGAGTCGCACGGAATTCGGGCTCTCCCGGAATGCCGTTAAGATTCGCCGCAACGCCACGCCTATCCTGACTTTCGGTTCTTGCCCAGCAGGTCGGGACGATCTTCTCTCCGACAGCCGCGTTGCAGCAGATCCGCGCTGACATCGCCGCCGTCCTCTCCCCGGATGTCATCCGGCGGCTCTGCCAGGAGGTGGGCCACTCGTGGCGAGAGCGGCTACTCGACACGGTCACCACCATCCACCTCTTCGTACTCCAGTTGCTCCACCGCAACACCGTCTGTGCCCACGCCTCCTCGTCGCACTCGTCAACGCGACCGAATCGGTCCGGAATACCGCGGGAGTCTGTGGTTCTCGTGCCGCCCAGGACGGTCGCGCCGGTAGACGACCCGCCTACGGCAGCCGGAGCGTCTGCGGCGTCGCCACGCGACCCGGCGGGCGGACGCCCGGGCCGGGCCGGTTCGCTTCCCCGCCCAAATCAGCGGTCATGGCGGCCGCGTACCCGCGGAGCCGCTGCACCACGTAGAACCGGGACATGTGGGGCATCACCATCGGCGACGAGCAGTACCGCTGGTTCAAGCGGACGCTCGAGACGAGCACCGCCCGGTACACGTTCGTGTACGCCCACCACGTCATGGGCACCGGCCGCGGCGGGGTGGAGGCGTCGGAGCTGTACGAGTGGGGCGGCGGCACCCGCGGGAAGGGCGCGGCCGACGAGTTCCGACGCCGCCGGCCCGGGTGGGAACTGCCGATCCACCAGCTGATGGCCCGGCACAAGGTGAGCGCGTTCTTCCAGGGGCACGACCACCTGTTCTGCAAACAGGAGCGGGACGGGGTCGTGTACCAGGAAGCCCCGCTCCCGGCAGACCACGGGTATTCGACGTACAACGCCGACGCCTACACCTCCGGGGTGAAGCTGCCGAACGCCGGCTACCTGCGGGTTACGGTCGGGCCGGACGAGGCCGCCGTCGAGTACGTCCGCTGCTACCTGCCGAAGGACGAGACGGCGACCCGCAAGACTGGCGACGTGGCCCACGCCTACACGATCCGCCCCCGCCCCTGACCCCGAGGCCCGCCGTGCGCGTCCTGCCGTTGAGTGCCGCCGTCGCGGCCGCCGTCGCCGTTTCCGCCGCCGTAGGGCCGCCGGCCGCCGTCGCCCAGAAGGGGAAGGAGAAGGCCGGCGGCCCGGCCCACGTGTTCTCCGGGTCGCCGCCGAACGCCGGGCCGTTCGACGTGATCCTCGGCCGCCCGACCGACACGTCCGTCACCGCCAGCGTGATGGCGTACCAGCCGGCGGAGGCCTTCATCAGCTACGGCCCCGCGGCGGGGAACCACCCGCACAAGACGCCGCCCCGCCCGCTGGCGGCAGTCACGCCGGTCGAGTTCGTGTTGGCCGACCTGCCGCCGAACGCCCGCGTCTTCTACCGCCTCCACTCCCGCGCGCCCGGCGGCGAGTTCGCCCCCGGCGAGGAGCGGTCGTTCCACACGGCCCGCCCGCCGGGGTCGAGTTTCCACTTCACCCTCCAGGCCGACTCGCACCTCGACTCCGGCACCCGCCCGGCCGTGTACGAGCGCACGCTCGCCAACGCCCTCGCCGGCGGCACCGACTTCCACATCGACCTCGGCGACACGTTCATGACCGACAAGTACCCCACGCACACCGACTCGCTGCCGCAGTACGTCGCCCAGCGGTACTACTTCGGCCGCATCGCCCACTCGGCGCCCCTCTTCCTCGTCCTCGGCAACCACGACGGCGAGCGGCTCGACCGCGAGGACGGCACGCACGACAGCATGCCCGTGTGGTCGGCGATGGCCCGCAAGAGGCTGTTCCCGAACCCCCGGCCGGACGGGTTCTACACCGGCAACGCCACCGCCCGGAAGCACGTCGGGTCGCCGGACAACTACTACGCCTGGGAGTGGGGCGACGCGCTGCTCGTCGCCCTCGACCCGTTCTCGACCACCGGCCGCACCCGGGGGAAGAACAAGACGGCCGAGGGGAACTCGGCGCGGACGCTCGGGAAGGAGCAGTACGACTGGCTGGCGACGACGCTGGCCGGGTCGAAGGCGAAGTCGAAGTTCGTGTTCATCCACCACCTCGTCGGCGGGCTGGACGACTCGGCCCGTGGCGGGGCCGAAGCGGCGGTCCTGTACGAGTGGGGCGGCAAAGGGAAGGACGGCCGCGACGCCTTCAAGGAGCATCGGCCCGGCTGGCCGGCCCCCATCCACCAGCTGCTCGTGACGCACAAGGTTTCGGCCGTGTTCCACGGGCACGACCACTTCTACGCCCACCAGGAGCTCGACGGCTTGGCGTACGTGATGGTCCCGCAACCCGGGCACGCGGGCGGTCCCGACCGCGTCCGAAGCGCCGACGAGTACGGCTACGTCCGCGGCACGTTCCTCTCGCCGGCCGGTCACGTCCGGGTGACGGTCGGCCCCGCCGGCGCGACCGGCGAGTACGTCCGCACCTACCTCCCCGCGGCGGAGACCGCGGAGCGGCGCAACGGACAGGTCGCTCACCGCTTCACCGCCGGCGGGCCGCCGCCGGACTGACGCCGGGGTGTCTCGGGCGCGGCCTCACTCCCGTTTTGGTGGTGGGCGACGGCCGGCGGAGAACCGCCCGCGCACCCCTATGTCCCGGAGTCGCTCGTGCGCATCAGTGGAATGCTCGCCGCTGTGGTGTTCTCGGCCGTGGTCGTCGGGCTGGCGTCGTCGCAGCCGCCACCGGGCGGCGGCAAGGTGCCGCCGGGAAAGTTCAAGGGGCCGAAGGAGGCGCGGGAGCGGCCGGACGCGCTCAAGGTCGATCTCACGGAGCCACCTGCCGGGCTCATTCAGAACCCGCGGTTAATGGCCAAGAGCGTGGACCCGAAGATCCCGGCCGGGTACGCGCTCGAGGGCGACGCGGCGTGGGTGTGGTGCGGCGCCTCCGGCGAGGACTCGGCGGCCGGCGTGGCGTTGTACTCGGGGAAGGACGTGAACCCGGACGGCTCGCGCGCCGGGGCGGTCACGCAGCGGGTGACCGGGTTCGCGGGCGGCGTCGGGAAGTGGTTCCGCTTCACCGTCCGCGGGCTGGCGGAGCCGGGCTTCGCAGTCGCCAGGGACGGCCTGTTCCTCCGGGTCGAGTACTTCGGCAAGCAGGGAACGAACCCGCTCGACGGCGTGACGCAGCGGATCGACCACCTCGTCGAGCGCGACCGCGCCGACCTCGCCGCGAACGGCCGGTACTTCAAGAACGGCGGCGCGGTGTGGCGGACGTACGCGATTGAGTTCCGCCTCCCGTTCGCCGAGATCGACACGCTCGCCGTCGGCGTCGGGTTCAAGGGCGGCTTGGCAAAGGCGGAGACAGGGTCCGAGTTCTACGTCACCGACTTCGCGCTGACCCCGATCCCGGCCCCCGCCGACGCCCCGACGGTCGTGAAGACCGCGGCCGGCCCGGCGCCGAGCCTAAAGTCGCTCGTCCCGCTCGGCGGCCGGTGGTACTACGACCCGGACCCGGGTATGACCGAGCGCCCGGCGACCCTGGTGGTGACGGCGAAGAACGCCGGCCGCCTCTACTACATGGACGGCCGCCTCTCGAACCCGTTCGCCGAGAACATGACCGCGTGGCTCCGCGAGGGGCACCTCGATCTGAGGGGGAACCGGGTCGACAAGGACCGGTTCCTGCCCGACAACGTGGTGCTGGAGTTCAAGGACGGGAAGGAGCTGATCGTCCACGCCCGCAACATCCCGAACCACCCGACGGCGCTCTTCCCGGGCCGCGGCGCCGGGCCGAACGCGATCCAGGAGCACGACCAGACTTACTACCTGCCGCTCACCCCCGTCCGGAACCCGCGGGCAGCGGCGATGGACAAGACGAACGCGAACCGGGCGCTGCCGACGGGGCCGATCGGGTTCGCGGTCAACGGCGTCGCCTTCTTCAACCCGTTCGACATGGAGGGGTCGGAGGCCATCGACATCCTCGACCGCTGCTGCGGCCACCCGACGCCGACCAACATGTACCACTACCACAAGTACCCGGTGTGCGTGAAGTCGCCGTTCGCCGACGACGGCGAGGGCCACTCCCCGCTCATCGGGTTCGCCCTCGACGGCTTCCCGCTGTACGGCCCGTACGTGGCCAAGGGGCTGATGGCCAAGGACGACACCGCGACCCCGCTCGACGCGTTCAACATGCGCTACGACGACGACCGCGGCTGGCACTACCACGTCACGCCGGGGAAGTACCCCTACCTGATCGGCGGGTTCGCCGGCACGCCCGACCCGCGGAGCGCCCGCCGGGGTCAGCCGAAGGGGCCGTGACCGGGTCGGGACGGGTCAGTTCTTCGGGCCCCCGCCGGTGCGCCCTGGCGGGATGCTCCGCAGCTCGGGCTCGGTGGTCGTGGCCTCGATCGCCGTGATGGCCGCCTCCAGCGAGGCGATCTTTTGCTTCTTCGCCCAGTCGGGGAAGTCGCGCTCCTCCCGGAACTGCACGACCAGTTGCCGTAGTTCGGGGAGCACCGCCTTCGCGGCGGTGCCGTAGCGGAGGAGTTCGCGCATGATCTCGCCGGTGCGGCTCTCGCTGCCGTGCGCGCTCTGCGTGCGGGCGAGCGTCACGGCGGCCCGAATCCCTTCCCGGAACCGGTACTTGGCGAGCACCCGGACGCCGGCCATGCGGATCTCGTTGGCGAACATCGTGTCGGCCGGGCAGGGAACGGCGACAGCTTCCAGGATGTCCGGGGCCAGCGCCTCCACGTCCTTTAGCGTGAGCAGGTCGGTGAAGGTGTGCGTGAGGGTGGCCCGGGCCATGCCGTCGGCGTTCTTCGACACCGCCCGGATCGCGGGGTAAAGCAACTCCGGGTCGACGCCCTTGATCGACGTGCGCAGCAGCCCCTGGAACAGCGCCGCCGCCAGTTCGCCGTGGGTGAGCTGGATCGGGTCGTCCCACACGACCGGCGTCAGTGGCTCGGCGGTATCGACCACCGCCTTGAGCATCGCCGGGACCGCCGGCCGCGCCGCCTCGCCCATGTTCTTGAGGGCGTTCGCCGCCTTCACCCGTAGCCACCGGTCCTCGTGGGTGAGCGACCGGACCAGCACGGGGAGCGCCTCGGCCGGCTTGATGTAGCCGAGCGCCTCCACGGCGCCCTGCCGCGTGCGGGCGTCCGGACCTTCGGCCAGGGCGACGAGCCGGGGTACGAGCGCCTTCTTCTCCGGCCGCTTCGCCAGTTCCTCCGCCGCCCACCCTCGGGCCACCGGGGACCAGTCGCCGAGGGCGGTGATGAGTTCATCGGCCGTCTTCGTCTTGCGGTCCAGGTCGAACCGGCCCGACGCGACCGCCTCGGCCACGTCCCGGCGGGTCAGCCACGTCTTCGGGTCCGCGTCCCGGCCGGTGACGAGGAGCTTCTTCAGCGGCAGCGCGTAGGTGAGGACGTAGCTGGCGGTCGGGCTGAGGCCGTAGTACCCGCTCTTGCCGTAGTAGGTGTTGTCGTCCGTCTTGCCCGGCCCGTACTGCTCGCCGCCGTCGTACGTGAACGACCCGTCGGACCGGCGGACGAGGTCGAAGTGCCAGGACGACTCGCGGAAGAACGCGGCCGCCGCGTCGGGTCCGCCAGCACCGGCCCCGAGCGCGCCCCACAGGTAACTGAACCCCTGCCCGGTGTGCCCGTACTCCCGGTTCCGGAACGACGCGGTCACCATCTTGGCGTAGTAGTGCGTCTCCCGCGTCCGGGTGCCCTGGAGCGCGAACAGCAGCGCGGCCATGGCGTTCTTGCCGTTGTTGTCGTGGTTCGGCCACGGCATGTGCTCGCCGTACGGGACCGCGCCCTTGTCCACGAAGTAGCCGAAGAACCGTGACGCCCGCTCGACCGCCGGGTCGATCTCCGGGTGCTCGACCCCGCACCGCTTGCCCAGCACGATCGCCAGGTTGGCCACCAACCCCGCCGCGTTCACCGGGCCGTACGGCGGGATCGAGCCGTGGAGTTTGCCGTCGGCGGTGAGGCGGGAGACGCCGTGGCCGTAGGTGCCGTACAGGCTCTGCCCCTTGGCGAGCGTGATCGTGTACTCCCGGATCGCCGGGAACACCTCGGGGTCGCGGGTGAGGAGGTAGTATTCGCACAGGAACACGGTGCGGTAGCCCCAGTCCCAGATCACCATCCCGTCGCGGAGTTGCAGCCGGAGCGTCGGCGGCGCCATCTTCCGGGCGAGTTCGCGGACGCGGGGGAGGTAGTCCGGGTCCCCCGTGGCGAGCAGCGCGAGGCCGTTCACCGCGCCCCAAATGTCGTCCTTCAGCGGCTCCCTCGCCAACACGGCGCAGGCCTCGTCGAAGATGCGGCGGGACTTCGCGCAGTCGTACGGAGCGGTCTCGCCGTACCGGCCGAAGACTCGCAGTTTCAACTGCACCTCCTCCGCCTTGCCACCGCGCCAAACCGTCAGCCCGAGCCGGCCGTCGCGGGCGCCTCCCTCGGCGTCCTGGATCGCGAGGGCCAGGCTCTTGCGGGCATCGTCGGCGAACGGCTTGCCGTTGGCGCCGAGGATCACGTCGTCGAGATTCACCACTCCGTCGGCCGGCGAATTCGCGCCGACGTGCGTGACGAGAATCTGCCGGCTGGCGGTCGTGGTGCGGCCTTGCTGGCTCTCGAAGAAGTTGGCCGGTTTGGTGTAGATCCACCCGCGGAGCCCGGTGGCGCCGAGGTTGTACGTCAGCTTACGATCGACTTTCGCGTCTTTCGTGAGGTCCGGCGGTCCCGCTTGCGGCTGGGCGAACACCACAGGTACGGCCACGACCGCGAAGGCCGCGACCACCGGGAGGCGGCGGAAAAGATCGGTGCGCATCGGGGCTCTCGCCTCCGGAGTGGGGTACGGGGGGAGCGACCGGCTACGGCCGCGGGGCTTCGATCGGCACCTCGCAGAAGGTGAGCGCCGCGAGACCGTTCGCACCCCGCAGCAGCCGGGCCTGGCTCCACGCCTTGCTGTCGAGGTAGGTGATGTGCCTTGCCTGCGACGGCGAGGCGAGCTTCAGCGTCAGCCGGTTACCGGCAACCGCGCCGGACGCGACCTTCCCCTTCTCGCCGTCCATGGTGAACTCGCCGGCCAGCGCCGCGTCCCAGCGTACCGGCTGGTCGAACTCCAGCACCACTTCGTCGGCGGCGACGTACCGCGCGCCGCGCAGGTTCGGCGGCGTGATCGGTACGGCCGACTTCTTACCGTAGAAGTCGCGCTCGACGAGCGGGGTGATGAGTCTGGCGAACTCGGCGTACCCGGCGGCGGGGAAGTGGCAGCCGCCGGGCGGGTTGATGCCGAGGGTGGACATCACGCTCAGGTTCGAGAACGCCGTGGGCAGCGTCCGCTGCACCTCGCGGAGGCGGTTGTCGGAGCCGTTGATCCCCATCGAACACGACTTCGGCCAGATCTGGAACACGTAGTAGTGCCGCACGTTGGGGAAGTCCTGCTTCCACGCCGCGGCCAGGTCGATGAAGTACTGCCGGTACGTCTCGTAGCCATACCCGCCGGTCGGGCCGTCGGCCCCCTGGTCGTTCTCCCCCTGGTGCCACAGCACGGCGCGGATCCCGTGCGTGAGCTTCGCCTGCTTCACCCGCCACAGGAGGCGGCCGTAGAGGGTCGTGAGGTCTTCCGGGTCGGCGGCGCGGCGCTGGTGCTGGTCGATGCGCGTCCCGCCGACGGCGCCGTTCAGGATGCACACCGGCACCTTGTGTTCCTCGACCAGCCGCCGGCCGAGTTCCATTCCCCAGTATCCGATCTGAAACGTCTCGCCGTCGCGACCGCGGTGAACGGCCTTCCCCCAAGCGGCCGCCGCCTTCGGGTTCCCGGACATGGTGCCGAAGGTACGAATCCAGTCGCTACGGAACGCCGGGTCGTCCTTGCCGAAGTCGGTGGCGACGGCGTTCGACTGGCCGGTGATGACGAATGCGTCCCCGCACACGAGGTTGCCCACGGCGTGGCGCACGGTCTCCCGGTTGCCGGTCTTCGTGCCGAACTCGACGCGATACTTCACCAGCCCCGCCCTTAGCCTGGTCGAGAGCGCGTACGACTTGTCGGCCGCGGGGGCGCCGGTCTCGGTCTTCACCAGGCGGTCGTCGGCGTAGAGTCGGAGGAACACCGCGTCGGCGGGCGCGTCGAGCGTGCCGTTGTAGTGCAACGTCCCCTCGCCGCCGTCGTCGCGGGCGTAGAACTGATTCTCCTCGGGCTTCTCCTCCTTCGCCGGCACGCGCCGCACCCACGGGTCGGTCGCCGGCTCGCGGACGGCGATGGTGGCGGTGCGCGTCGTCGGCGCGCCGCCGTTGCTCACCGTCGCCGTGACCGTCAGCGGGCCGCTGTTCTGGGCGCGTGTCAGCATCAGTTTCCCGGGCGCGACCTCCTTGATGACGGCGATGTCGCCGGCGTTCCAGGTGGTGGTCAACTCGCCGGCGCCCGCCGCGCGCATCGCGTCGAGGTTGGCGACCTCGGCGACGACTTCGATGGTGGCGCGCCCGTCCCACGTCGCCGGCGCGCGGAGCGTGAAGACCGGCTCGGGGATCGCTTCCGTGATCGTGACCGGGATATCCTTCGTCTTCACGCTGTCCGGGTAGACGGCTTTCAACTGGAGTGTCGCCGTCTGGTCGCCGACGACCCGGCCGGCGTCGAACGTGTACGCAAGCCGATCGACCGCCACCACCTGTTCGCGTCCGCCGCGTTTGAGCACCCAGTACAACTTCTCCGCGCCGCCGATCTCGGCGGTGACGGTCGCGCGGCCCCCCTCGGCGACGGCTATCTGCGTCGGCGTCACGGAGAACGCCCGCCCCGGCCGCACCACCGGGCCGACGAGCGTCTGGAACGGCTTCTGGTTCTCGTACTGAAGCCGGATCCACTCGGCGGAGCGGGCCACCTTCGACACCCGCACCTCGTCGATGTCGCCGGTGAACGTGTAGTTGTCGTACCAGCCGCCGAGCCACAGCCGGGCCGGGCTCTTGATCGCCAGCGGCGCCGACGGAGTCATCGTCACGCCGTCGAGGGCGCCGTTCACGTAGACTCGGGAGTTGCCCTTCTCGTACGTGTGGACGACGTGGACCCACTCCCCCCGGGGGATCGAACTCTTCCCGGCGACGTCCGCGCCCGAGAAGTAGCACTCCATCCGCACGTGCGGCGGGCTGCGGTAGTGCATCACCACCTTCCCCTGCCCGTGCTCGTTCCCCCACGCGAGGACGAACGAGTTGGGCGTCTCGGGGCGGAACCACGCCTCGGTGGTGTGCGGGCTCGACCCCGTGGGGTAGTCGGCGATCTTGTCGCCCCCGAACACCCCCTTGCGGCCGGGGAAGTGGCGAGCCGGGCCGATCACGCCGGCGGCCGGGGTCGTGCCGGTGTCCTTCGATGCGAGCGTGCCGACGTCGTCCGCGACCGGGCCGCTCATGTGCCAGACGCTGAGGAAGCCGTTCGACTCGTTGAAGACGGCCTTGCCGCTCGCCTCGCTCCTGGCGTCGGCCTTGCCCCAGTGGAGCTTGATTTCCTGCCGGGCGTTGCCGCGGATCTCGGGCACCCGCACCCACACGCTGGCGACGCCCTTCGCCGCGTCCCACTCCTCGATCTGGTAGGCGAGGGGCGTCCCGTCGGCCGCCGAGAACCGAAGGTCTTCCCCCCCGGTCTTTGTTTGGGCAAAGTCGAAAAAGTCCTTGTGCAGGCGGATCAGGAGTGGGAACCCCCGGACCGTCGCGGTCGCGGGAAGGTCGGCCCCGTCGGGCGTGGTGAGCACGACCACCGACCCCGCGTGCGCCCAGCCCTGGTACGCAGCGGACGCCGGTCCGGCGAGGGTCAGCAGCAGCAGAGGGCCCAGGGCGAGGGGCGCTTTCACTGTGGTTCTTCCTCCGGTTGACTCGGCCGCGGTCGGAGCGGATGTTGTGCGAGGAATTGGTGGCCGTGACCAGCGGTCGAGGTTTGCCCCGCCGGCGAAGTGGTTCGCCGTCGGAAGATCGGTGGCTCGTCCCAGACCAACATCTCGGACCCGCCGCTGTGGGCGCGGCCGGCGGGGGTGAACACGACCAGGTGGCCCGAGAATAGATCGGCGTCGAGCCGGGTGCGGGCCGGGTTCGCGAGCCGCATCGAACCCGATGCGGAGGTCGGCGGCGGCCCCGAGCCAGTGCTCGGTGGTGGGCGGGACAGTCGCCCTGCCGAACCCGGTTGGGCGGAGTACAAGAGTTCCCGCGCGAGGGCGCCCGGTTCGGGAGCCTGCGGCTCCGCGACCGGCCGGAGAAGGGTGGAAGAACCCGCCGGAGTGGTTCCAGAAGCACGGCTTCGCTTGATGCCCGCGGGCCGACTGCGGCCGCCGTACCGCCCCGTCACGGGAGCATGACGACCGACCCGACCGTCTTGCAGCCCTCCAGGTCACGGTGTACCTGTGCCGCCTCCCTCAGCGGGTAGGTGTGCCGGACCTCGACCTTTACCCTTCCCTCGCGGATCACGTCGAACACGTCCCTCGCGGTCGCCTCCAGGTCAGCCCGCGTCGCCGTGTACGTCGCCAGCGTCGGGCGGGTGAGGTACAGCGACCCCTTCTGCGCCAGGATGCCGAGGTCGAACGGGGTCACCTTCCCGGACGAGTTGCCGAAGCTGACCATCAGCCCGAGCGGCCTCAGGCAGTCGAGGGAGGAGAGGAACGTGTCCTTCCCGACCGAGTCGTACACCACCGGCACGCCCGCCCCGCCCGTGATCTCCTTCACCCTCTTCGCGACGCCCTCCTTCGTGGAGACGATCACGTGGTCGCAGCCGTGGGCGCAGGCGACCGCCGCCTTCGCGTCCGACCCGACGGTGCCGATGACGGTCGCCCCGAGGGCCTTCAGCCACTGGCAGGCGATGAGCCCGACCCCGCCGGCAGCCGCGTGGAACAGCACCGCCTCGCCCGCCCTGACCGGGTAGGTGCGGCAGATCAGGTACTGGGCCGTCATCCCCTTGAGCATCACCGCCGCGGCGCTCGTGTCGTCCACCCCTGCGGGGATCGGCACCAGGATGTGCGCCGGGACAAGCCGGGCCTCCGAGTACGACCCCGGCGGCCCGCCCGCGTAAGCGACCCGGTCGCCCGGCTTGACCACGGTGACGCCTGGGCCAACGGCCGCCGTCCACGTCCGCCGCGGGGTCCCGGCGGAGGGGCGAGAGTCGGAAGCGTCGTGCGGGGTCGGCCCCCGGCCACTCCGACGACGCCCACCGGGAGGTCGGTCGCAGGCGAGGGTCGGAAGGGTCGTGCGTCGTGCGGGAGCGGGTGGCCGCATGTCGCGCGACCCGTACCGGGGGGCCTCAACCACCCGGGCGGCGTCCGTCGGCCTACCCACGGGCGGTCGCGGGCTGGGTCGGCCGACCGAAACTTAGCCACCCGGCGGCGACGACCGATCCCCCACCAACCGCCCTCGGGCGAGGTGACCGAAGGCACTACTGAGACTGGAGACGCAGCCCAGCCTGAATGCCGTAGAATCACTTCAACTCCCGCGAGTCCCTGATCCCTGCGAACCCGCCGGCGGTGGCGATCGAGTCCCGCCGGAAGGAGGCCGACCGAGCGGCCCGCGGCGACCACACCGCACCGTCGCCAACTCGGCGACGGGGGCGAACCCGGGCGAACGCGGAACGGGGCCGGCGCGTTCGCCCGGAGATCGGTCGGGACGGAAGGCACGACCGCGGCGGCAGGAAAACGCTCGTCATTCGGCACTTGCAGACCGATCGGGGCCATCCAGACCCCGGCTTCATTTGGACGGCTAGAGAGGGAGGCACCGGATGGGACGAATCTTCGAGAAGCGCAAGTACTCCATCTTCAAGACCGCCGCACAGAACTCGAAGCTGTACTCCAAGTACAGCAAGCAGCTGTACATGGCGGCCAAGAACGGCGTGCCCGACCCGGGCGCCAACCCGGTCCTGCGCGCCATCGTCGAGCGGGCCAAGAAGGAGAACGTCCCGAGCCACGTGATCGACAAGGCGATTCAGAAGGCCTCGGGGGCGGGCGGCGAGAACTACCAGCCGGCGCGGTACGAGGGGGTCGGCCCCGGCGGCGCGCTCGTCGTCGTCGACTGCCTGACAGACAACCCCACGCGCACGATCTCCGACGTCCGCAGTTGCTTCACCAAGACCGGAGCCAAGATGTCGGCCGGCGGGTCGGTGGCGATGCTGTTCGACCACTTGGCGGTGATGTCGTTCGGCGGGGCGAGCGAGGAGCAGGTGCTGGAGGCCGTGTTCGCGGCGGGCGTTGCCGTCGAGGAGGTCGAGAGCCAGGACGGCACGATCACCGTCTTCGCGCCCCCCGCCGAGTTCTACAAGGCCAAGACCGCCCTGCGCGAGGCCTTCCCCGGCCTCGAGTTCGACGTCCAGGAGATCACCTTCTTCCCGAAGGAGGCAAATGTCCTGGGCGGGGACGAGTTGGCCGCGTTCGAGAAGTTCTTGGGGATGCTGAACGAGTGTGACGACGTGCAGGAAGTCTACCACAACGTCACCCGCCCGTAGTTCTTAACGTCAGGCTTGTGTACTCCGGTCCGACACACGTCCGACACACCGCGTTGGCCAAACCGGGCGAGGTGACCGAAGCAGGCAACCACTGGGCAACAGGAATACCGGATTATCCCGGTTCGTGCCGGCAGCGGACGACACGATATCCGGCTGCTGTTGCCAGGACGGTGTCGGTCCACTCGACTTCGGCGAACAGGTACTGGACCTGGGTCGCTCGCGACGCCCCGGACAGCAATCGCTGGAGAGCCTCCACCAGGGTGGGCTCGTTGGCGGAGGCGTAGTCGGCCGGGCCTCCCTTCTCCCGGAGGGAGATGATTCTTGCCGCGACGGACAAATCCAGGAAGAGTCGGCGGAGCGTATCCGCGTCGATCACACCCTCGACCAGGAGCGGAACCGGGGGGCCGTCCGGGAACGTCGGTTGGGTCATCGCGGGGCTCCGGTGAAATCGACCCGGTCCAGGGCGGCGGACGGGGCGTGGCGCTGGGTGCAGCTCGTCAGCCACGGGTGGGGGCTCGGGTGGGCTACCGACGGGGCGTGAGCCATCGGCGGGCATACTTCGACCCGAGCGGGGATCAGTGCTTGTCCCACGCCTTGTTCGGCTGGTCCCACAGGATGCGGGCGGCGTACACCCGCCCGTTCGCGCCGTACTTCTCCGAGCCCCGCGGGGACATCCCCTCGGACGTCGTCACCCACGTCTCGTTCTCGCTCACGTCCACCACCGCGAAGTTGCCGAGTTGCGCCCCCTTGTTGGGGACCAGTTCCTTTTCGGTCGCCTTGAGGACGACGAGTTTCTGCGGATCGACCCGGGCCATGAAGAGCGGGGCGCGGTGGCGGATCACGTTGTCGTTCATGGCCCCGCGGCGGGTGTAGACCAGGAACAGGCCGTCCGAGTGCGTGACCCAGTGCTGCTGCGTGTTGTAACTGCCCAGGTCGGTGCCGTCGTCGAAGGTCCACTTCTTCGGCTCGCCGAACTTCAGCCCGTCGTCGCCGACCGCGATGTAACTCGCCCGATCGTTCCGCATCGTGAGGTAGAACTTCCCCTGGAACAGTGCCACAGACGGCTCGTAGAGCCCGCGGTCGATGTCAACCGAGAGTTCCGGCCCGTGCTCCACGGATAGCGTCCGGTGAAGTGGCGTCTTGTGGAGTGAGTTAGTCTGGGGTTTTCCTCGCCCGCAGGAGCCCCATGATGACCGTGCCTGATACTCATCTCGTCGAACGCTGGCGAACGACCTTCGCCATGTGGCGCAGTTCCGGCCTCTCGGTGGCCGCGTTCTGCCGCTCGCGTGAACTCAACCTGTCGAGCTTCTACCGCTGGCGGAAGATCCTCGACGATCTCGACCGGCCGTCCACGACCCGGCCCCGATCCGAACCCGACCCCCTGCCGATTCCGTCCTTCGTGCCCATCCGCGTGATCCCCGATGCCGTCATCGAGGTGATCCTTCCCTCCGGTGTCCAACTCCGCGTGCCACTGTCCGCTGATGCCCGGCAACTGGCCTACTTGGTTCAGGCCCTGGGAGCGACACCATGCTGACCATGGGCACCACCGGCGTCATCTACGTCGCCGTCGAGCCGCAAGATGCGGCGCAAGGGGATTGACGGACTCGCGGGCGTCGTCCGCACCACACTCGGACGCGATCCCGCTTCCGGCGACCTCTTCGTCTTCAAGAACCGACGCGGCGACAAGCTCAAGATCCTCGCCTGGATGGGCGATGGGTTCGCCCTGTACCTGCGCCGGCTCGAAAAGGGAACCTTCGCCTTCCCCACCGCCACGACCACGCAACTGGCCATGATCTTGGGGGGCGTCGAGTGGGCCAACACCCGCACCCGCACCCGGTTCCAGAAACCGGTGTAATTATTCTCGACGGACGTGATAGGTTCGGGCGCGTCGCGCGTCTTGCTTGACATGGCGGTGTCATCCGAACCCGAACTCCTCACGCCCGGCGAGCAACTCGCTCAGCAGCGCGCGGAGAACGCACGCCTCCGCGCCCAAGTCGAGGAACTCCTCACGCTGGTTGCCGAACTCCGCGGCACCGTCGAGAAGCAGCAAGACCACATCGCCAAACTCGTGAAGATGCACTTCGGTCGCAAGAGCGAACGGATCGAAGGTCCGACCCTCTTCGACGACCTCCCCGGCGATGGGCCGGACGACCCCGCGCCGCCGCCGGTCGCGCCGGTGATTCCCGAACCGGACGTGTCGGTGCCCAAGCGGAAAGGGCACGGGCGCAAAGCGAACCCGGCGAACCTACCGCGACGACGCGAAGAGATCGACCTGAGCGAGGCCGAGAAGGTGTGCCCCTGTTGTGCCGGGGTGCGCATCCGCATCGGCGAGACGATCCGCGAACGTCTCGATTACACCCCGTCGTCGGTCTTCGTTCGCGAGATTGCGCAGCCCACGTATGCGTGCCGAAGTTGCGAGCAGGCGGCGCGCGATCCGCAGTTCGCGGCCCCGGCGTTCCCTCCCGAACCGGTGCCCAGGTCGGGCATCGGGGCCGGACTGCTCGCCCAGGTGATCGTGTCGAAGTGCGTCGTTCACCTGCCGCTGTACCGCCAGGAGTCGATCTTCGCGCGGCACGGTTGGCCGGTGTGTCGCACCCGCTTGTGCGATCTGGTCGCGGCGTGCGCAACGCTGTTGGATCCGGTCTACCTGTCGATCGCGGTTTGAAACAGGGCCACTTTCGCGGTCGGAGGCGGGCCAGTCGGAGTTGCCGGGCGGAGCGAGCGGACGGTCATTTCGCGGCGGGCTTGTCGGGGCGGTGGACGCGGTAGGACTGGCCCTTCAGCTTCACGATGGTCGCGCCGTCGACGACGCGGTCCAGCAACGCCATCGCCAGCGGCGCGTCGCCGAGGTACTCGGCCCAGTCGCCGAAGTCGATGTTGGTGATCAGGGCGGTGGAACGCTGCTGGCTGCGGGCGTCGATGATCTTGTACCACAGGCTCGCCGCCTGCGGGCAGAGGCTGCGTTCGATGCGGTCGAAGCCGAACTCGTCGATGATCAACAGCGGGAAGCGGGCGTAGAAGCGGACGCGGTCGTGGATGGTCTGATCGGCCATCGCGGCGGTGAGGTCTTCGAGGAGGTCGCCGCTGGTGGTGTAGTAGACCGCCTGTTCGAGCAGGCACGCGGCCAGGCCGATGCTCTGGATGAGCCGACTCTTCCCGAGCCCCGACTGCCCGACGAAGACGACGTTCTGCTTGCGGCGGATGAAGTCGCCCTGGGCCAGGGCCTCGATCTGCACGCGGGGGATGGCGGGGTTGAAGGTCCAGTCGAAGGTGGACAGCGGCAGGGCTTCGCGGAAGCGGGCCTGCTGGACGAGTCGCTCGATGCGACGCTCGCGGCGGAGTCCGGCCTGGTCGGCGAGCAAGCGGTGCAGGAAGTCGAGGTGCGAGAGGCCGGCATCCTGCGCCTGCTGCAAGGCCGCGTCGAGTTGCTCGGCGGTCACGGGGATGCGCAGGGTCGCGAAGTCGGCGAGGATCTGGTCACGCCGGCCCGGGGTCGCGGCCGGCGTCGTCTTCGGGGCGGTCTTCGGGCGGGGTGTCATCGCCGGGTTCCTCGGGCTCGTCGGACGCGAGCAGGTGTTGATAGTCGCGGGTGGACCGCGGCCCGATGACATCGTCGCGCAGGGTGGGATCGAGCGAATCGCGGTGGAGTTCGGCGAGTTCGTCGAGCCGGGGCCGGGGTCGAGCCCGGGCGGCGAGGATGCGGCGGACGGCGGCGAGCGAGAAGGCGCCGAAGCGGACGGCGCGGTCGAGGGCGGCACGCACGTCGTCCCGCGTGTACTGCGCGGCCAGGGCGAGCAGGTGCTGGGCCTGCAACTTGCCCTGGATCTGCCGGGCGAGCAGGCCGTCGAGGAACGCGGTGCCGACCGGGCCGAGGTCCGCGAAGCGTTGCCGCAACAGTCGCGTCCGCTCCTCGGGATCGCCGGTCGGATGATGGCTCTGGATCGACTGCCGCACGCCGCTGCGCGTGGCCGGCACCAGGGGGTGGCGGGCGACCTCCTCCAGACCGACCGAGTAGACGATGACCTCGCCGTCGGCGATGCGGACCGGCAGGACCTGGCCGATGAACGACCACGGCACCGAGTAGTGGTTCAATCGGTGCGTGAGGAAGCCCTCGACGTTGACGTGGCGATAGACCACCAGAGCGGTGTCGAAGTCGCGGGTGGGGAGCGGCAGCAGGTGCGGACGTTCGCGCTCGTGGCGGTCGCGCGGCGACTCCTGGAAGTCGCGCATCACGTGCACATCGGCGACGGTCGCCAGCCACTCGGCCGTGACTTCGTTGAGGTGGTCGAGCGTCTCGAAGGTGCGGCCGTTGAGCAAACTCATTTCGACGTAGTGGAATTTCCTCTCGACCTTCCCCTTCGTTTGGGGCCGTCGCACGCGGCAGGCCCGGGGTCGGAAGCCGTAGTGCGTGGCGAAGGCCAGGAACTTCGGGTTGTACAGCGGCCCCTCGGCGTCGTGCCGCAACACCACCGCCTTGAAGTTGTCGTACAGGCACGTGCGGGCGATGCCGCCGAGGTGGCGGAAGGCGTTCGCGTGCTCGCGGAGCGTGGTCGGCAGGTCCGTCGACTCGACGAAGCGGAGGTACTGGCGGCGGGAGTAGCCGAGCAGGTAGCTGAACAGGTAGACGCGGCGGCGGCCTTCGCGGGTGAAGTCGAGGTCGTAGACGCCGTGGTCCATCTGGGCCTGGTCGCCCGGTCCCGTCTCGAAGCGCGGCACGGGCGGCGGCGTGGCCCGCGGACGGAGTCGCTTCACCCGCAGGCGGACGATCGTGTACCCGCCCGCGAAGCCGCGTGCCCGCAACTCCTGCAGGGCGCGTTCCACGGTCAGGTTCGGGTAGCGGTCGAGCAGTTCCTTCAGGATCGGCTCGTACGCGTCGAGGCGACTGCCGCGACGCGGCGGCGGATCGCCGGGACCGGTCGAGCCCGTGCGGGCGGCTTCGACCCGGGCCAGCACGCGATCGACGGTGCCGCGTGAGATCCCCAGCGAACGCGCGATCGACCGCGCCGACGCGCCCTGCTGATGCCGCTGCACGATCTCCAGCCGCGTGGCCTCGTTCATGGCCGCCTCCCTTCCCGCAGCACTGCCGGACCGAGCACCCGTTCCGCCACGCGGCTCGCCTGATCCCCCAGGTGCAGCAGCACCGGCTCCACGATCCGACGATCGCGGTCGGCCAGTTCGCGTTCGCCCGGCGAGACGAGCCACTGCTCCAGACGGGTCAGCACGTCCGCGGCCTGGGTCAGGTGCTTGACGAGCCAGTTGCCGGCCCGGCTCAGCCGCGGGTCGCGCAGCGCCGTCGGCACGCCGTTCACCTGCCGCAACGCCTCCCGCGGCTTCGCCAGCACGAACGCCGCCTGCTCCGGGCTCGCGCCGTGAAGCAGGTCGATGACGCCGCCGACTTCCTGCGCCGTCAGCGACGCACGGCGGGTCAACGCCAGCACCGCCTCCTGGTTGCCCGCGGGCAACCGCACCAGCTGCCGCGCCAGCGCCGGGCCGAGCAGCCCCAGCCGCAGGTCCTCCACCACCGCTTCGCTCAGCCGCTCCAGCAACGCCAGCCGCCGGCACACCCAGCTCTTGTGCTGACCCAGCAGGTGCGCCGCTTCGACCTGCGTCAACCCGTCGTCGCGGACGAGCCCCTGCACGACCCACGCTTCCTCCAGCTCCCGCGCCGCACGCTGGCCGCGATTCAGACCCAGGATCGCCGCCTTCGCCAGCGGCTCGTCCAGCTCCACCACCCGCACGCTCAGACTCGTCGATCCCGCCACCTGCCGCGCCGCCGCCAGGCGCTTGAAGCCGTCGAGCAACTCCAGGCCGTCGCCGCGGACGCACGCCACGACCGGCGACAACTGACCCCAGCGACGCAGCGAACCGGCCATCGCCTCTTCCGCGAGCGGATCGGCCAGGCGGTAGCGGCGGTAGCGTTGACCCAGTCGGTCGAACGCCACCGGCCGCACCACGCCGTGCTCCCAGTCCATGCGCGGACCCTCCCCGAACGACCCCGCCCGAAGAACGGAAGCGGACGGACGGAAGGGTCTTCCGACGCGTCCGCTCCTTCCTCCGTGGGGTCGTGGGACTGTAGACGCCGGGTGAAGTCGACTCCAGGGCCAAAGACGTGACTCACGACGTGTCCGGCGAGTGCCAACGCCCCGTCACTCGACGCGGCCGCCCACGCCGGCGACGCCAGCGCCAGCGCGATTCCCGATCCAGGACGCGACGTAACGCCAGCCGGCACGCCACACTGCAGAAGCGACGGCTCGAACCCTCGGACCGGACCGCGAACTCCACGTGGCACCCCGGCCGATGACACGAGCACGCCTCAAAATCGTCCGGGATTTCCGCCGGGCGCTGGCCCTCGCACGCCGCCGTGGTCGCCGTCACAACAACGGCAGGTTCCATCGCCGCCGCTCGCTCCTGTCGTCGCAGACGATACCGAACGTGCTGCGCCCGCCGCCGCTCCCGACCCGACTCGCTCACCCGATACCGACGACTGGCCCGCCACCGCCGCCACTGCTGCGCCGACCGCGCACACGCCTCGCGGCAGTACCGCGACTGCGGACGCGACGGCACAAACGCCTGCTCGCACCCCTTGAGCAGGCACCGGCGAACCCGAGAACGACGCCCCGGCTCTGGCCGAAGCGGTGTCGAACAGTGAAATGACACGGGCCTTCAGGGAGGCTTGTCCCCGACGGTCAAGTCTCGGAGCCAGGTTGACGCCTGGCTCCGAGGCGACTTCTTGCGGGTGGATCCAGTTCACATCACGAAGTGCTTCCAGACTACCACACCGCCCGGCCCACCCGTCCCCGCGAACGACACGCCCACTCCCGCGCCCTGGCTCGGGCCACACCGCGATCAGCCGAGCGCGCCCTGGCCCGGGCCACACCGCGAAAATGGCCCGGTCTTAAGCCGCTGCCGACAGTCTACCGGGCCATGATCGTGCGGCTGAAGGCGTCGTTCGCGATCCACACCGACGAGAGCCCGGTCAGACTCCTGCAACCCCGACGCACCGCGTATGCCTGGCTGTACCTCGGTGACGCGGCCAACCCGTACACGCTGTTCGACTTCACGCCCGGTCGCGGCGAAGAGTACCCCGCTGCGTTCCTGAGTGGGTACGCGGGGTTCGTGCATGCCGACGGCTACGCCGGGTACAATCCCATCCACGGATCCGGCTCGCGACATTTGGGCTGCTGGGCTCACGTGCGACGCAAGTTCGTGGAAGCCCGGACGAACAACGCGGCCAAGGCGAGCGAAGCCCTGGCGTACATCCGCACGCTCTACGCCGTCGAACAGGAGATCCGTGACGAGAAGCTTACGGGCGATGCCGTGGTGTCGCGGCGGCAAACGCGAGCCGGGCCGATCCTGCGGAAGTTGGGTGCGTGGTTGGACGCGGAACAACGCACGGCGTTGCCGAAAAGCCCCTTCGGCCAGGCCGTGTCGTATGCGCTCAATCTGTGGCCGACGCTGGGCCGGTATCTGAACGATGCCCGGTTCACCATCGATAACAACGTGGCCGAACGCACGGTGCGACCGCTGGCGATCGGACGGAAGAACTGGCTGTTCGTGGGCGGTGACGGTGGGCTGACGAGTGCCTCGGTGCTGATGAGCCTGTGCGCATCGGCGAAGAGGCATACGTTGGACCCATGGGCGTACCTCACCGACGTGTTGACGCAACTGACCGCCAAACCGGCCGACGTGACGCATCTGTTGCCCGACGCCTGGGCCAAGCAGCACCTGCCCGCCAGCCACTGAGTTCTTAACTCCGCTCGCCCGAACACGACGCACACGAACCACTTCATCGCGGGCGACAACTTGAGGCAGACCCATTCCCTGTTCCGCAGGGCGAACACCTTCGGGATCAGCTCCCCGAAAATGATGGTCACGTCGGTCAGCGGCACGACGACCGTCGTGACCGCCAAAAGCTCCGAAGTCCCCAGCGACAGGTCGAACCAGGCCCTGTATTCCGGGGCCAGTCGCCATTCCGCCCCGGCGTCGCCAGCGAGTGGATCGTCAGCCATGCCGAGTTGACACGAATCCGGAACGAAGGTCTGTTACCCGATTCACGAGCGTTTCGGCCAATCATGTGATTGGCACACACAAGTCACCGCCGCGTCTTCGGCTGGCCCTCCCGCAGGTCGTCAGTCACACCTCCAGGACCGTCAGAGCGACAAGCAAAAATTCAATGGATGGCACAGCACTGTCGGTGAAGAACCCTTGAAATCGTGGGTTTCCACCCCATGAGCGGCTATGAAATAGGGCGCGGATTTCGAGACGAATCGGATCTCCTCCAACGATTCAAGACTACAATATCCTCTTTAGCCGAAGGCGGATGCCACTCGCCCCGTGAGTCCGACGTGAGGCACCGGTCACTGCCGCTGGAGCACAACGATGTCAGACAGCTCGTCCACTCGCAATAGTACCGTGAGCCTCCCCACCACGGCTCGCCCCGTCGAGGACGGCGACACGCTGGAACACCTGACGCCCGCCGAAGCCGAACACGAGGCCATCGACCGCGGCACCTTGCGGTCCCAGACCGGGAACGAACTCACCTTGCGAGACATTCTCGCTCGCCACGGCAAGGGGGAGCCAGGCGGGGAGGCGATTTCCAGTCTGCGGGTGCTGTTGGAGGGGGCCGCCCCGGACGAACGCAAGGCCCTCAAGAAACTGCTCTGGGCACCGACACACGCCGAGCTGGACGAGGACCACGACCCCGATCGCGAACTTTCCCGCCGATGGCGGGACGGCGGCTACCCGTACAAGAACCTGCTGTCTCGAAAAGCCTATGAGCGGCAGAAGTACTACCTCCAAGTGGAATTGCTCAAGCTGCAGGCGTGGGTCAAGGAAACGGGCCAGCGAGTGGTCATCCTGTTCGAGGGTCGCGACGCCGCCGGCAAAGGCGGCGCGATCAAGCGGCTCATGGAGCATCTCAACCCCCGCGGCGCGCGGGTGGTTGCGTTGGAGAAGCCGACGGAGAACGAACGAGGACAGTGGTACTTCCAACGGTACATCCAGAACCTGCCTACCCGCGGAGAGATCGTCCTCTTTGATCGAAGTTGGTACAATCGCGCCGGGGTCGAGCGGGTGATGGGCTTCTGCTCCGACGCTGAGTACAGCGAGTTTCTCCGCCAGGCTCCGGAGTTCGAGCGGCAACTGGTCCGGAGCGGGTTGCACCTTTTCAAGTTCTGGTTCTCGGTCAGCCGCGAGGAACAGCGGCGGCGATTCAAGGAGCGGCAGATCCACCCGCTCAAGCAGTGGAAACTTAGCCCCATCGACCTCGCCTCGCTCGATAAGTGGAAAGAGTATACGGAAGCGAAGGAGACCATGTTCCTGCACACCGACACGCCGGACGCCCCCTGGACGGTGATCAAGTCGGACTGCAAGAAGCGGGCGAGGCTGAACGCCATGCGATACGTGCTGCATCGGTTGCGGTACGACAAGCGGGACGCGAAACGGATCGGCCCGGTCGATCCGCTGCTGGTCGGCCGACCCGGCCTCTCGTCCGCGACTCACGACACACTCGCTCTGGGTGGCGCGAACGGCGACTGAACGGATCACCGCTCTCGCGCGAAGAGATCAACGGCACGTGGCAACGAGCCCCGACCTCGCATCCCACCCGAAAGTACCGCACATGAAACCGATCGAAGTTCTTTTGCTATCTCGAACCGACATTCTCGCCCTGGAGTTGACGCCACAACAGGTTGTCGAGGCTGTCGAGCAGGCGTTGACCGAGCACGCGGCAGGCACCTACGAAATGCATCCGAAGATCGGTGTGCATCCCACGGGTACGGACCCTGCGAACTTCATCCACGCGATGCCTGCCTATCTGAAACAACTGGGAGCCTGCGGATTGAAGTGGGTCGCCGGTTTCGCCAAGAACTACCAGCGCGACTTGCCCAACGTTACCGGCTTGCAGGTCTACAACGACACGGCGACCGGCGTCCCGCTGGCGGTGATGGAGTGCGGGTATCTGACCGGTCTGCGAACCGCGGCGGTCAGCGCCATCATCGCCCGCGAGTGCGCAAGACCGGGGGCCGCAACACTCGCACTCGCGGGATGCGGGTTTGAAGGAACGATGCACCTCCGGTTCATCCTCGACCAGATCCCCACAATTCGCGAAGTTCGACTCCGGGATATCCGCCCCGCCGCGATGCATGATTTGAAGGAGCGTGCCGGAAAGTATTTCACCGGCGAGATCAAGATCTGCGAGGACAATCGGAGTTGCTTCGACGGCGCCGACGTGATTTCGACCTGCACCAACGGCGATGAGCAGCTGGTCCGGCCCGAGTGGTTCCTGCCCGGAGCCTTTGCAGTCGGCATTGAAGGGGGATGCGCGTACACCGCGGAAGCCTTGCACAGTGCGGACAAGTTCATCGTCGATGACATACCGCTGGCTGAGTACTTCGACAAACTAGGCCGGACTCGCCTCACGGAAGACGGTCAGCCCGATCCGGAATTCCCGGGCGGTTTGCCCGAGATCTATGCGACGATCGGAGAGGTTGTCACCAAACGCAAGCCGGCGCGATCATCGGACACGGAACGTATCGTCGCGATTCCAATTGGGATGGCCATCTGCGATGTCGCCCTCGGGCATCTGACATACAGGAAAGCGATCGAAATCGGAGTGGGTCAAAAGTTCGGGCTGGCTTGAAACCTCGAAAGTCACAGAATCACGTCCCTGTTGAAATATTTAATCTAACGGCCGTGTTTCATCGCACTTGTTTGGTGCGACCTCGGGCGAACAGGGGGGCGGACCTGTGGCGTGGTGCCATAAGTCTCCGCAAGCGGCATTCAACGTGGGTGAGAGATCGTGATCGACACGTTATTCACGGCCGGCAACTTGTTAGCGATGGCGAGTTGGGGGCTCCTCATTTTCTTGCCCCGGTGGCGAGGAGTGGCCCAGGCCGTGTCGACAGTCGTAGCACCGGCCCTTCTCTCGGTGGCCTACTCGGCTCTGATCGGCGTGTGGTGGAGTCGCGGTCAAGGAGGGTTCGGCTCACTTGATGAAGTCCACTCTCTATTTCAGACCCGGGGGGCGCTCCTCGCGGGATGGCTTCACTACCTGGCGTTCGACCTCATGATTGGCGCTTGGATTGCCCGAAAATCACGGCATGAGGGAATTCCGCACTTAGTGGTAATCCCGATCTTGATCCTGACTTTTCTTTTCGGCCCGATGGGTTATTTGGCTTCGCTGATTGTTGGGGCCGCCGGGCGAATTGGGGCGACCCGACCTGGGCAGATAACGGAACACTGGCAATTCAAACGGACCTTGAGCAGTCTCGCCGGACGTGAGCCACGACTGATGGCGTCTGCCTTCATGTGCTTCGCGATGATCATCCCGATCGCTGTCGCTGCAATGATTGATGACCGCACCCTGGGAGAGGTAAACGTCTGGATCAAGCCCCTGAAGTTTTTGGTATCCACAGGCCTATTCTTGGCAACGCTCGGCTTCTTCATGCCGATGACCAATGAAGCTTTCCGCAGGTCGGCGTCGGGCCGCTTCGTGGTCTGGGGCTCGATCGCAACAACCCTCTTTGAGTTGGTTTACATCATCTGGCGGGCGTCACGAGGAGAGGCCTCGCATTTCAACACATCGACGCCCCTGGCTGGTACCCTGTATGGCCTGATGGGAATCGCCGCGATCACCCTCGCCGCGACCGGGCCTATCCTCGCTTGGGGTATCGCACGGAGCGATGCGAAGCATACCCACCCGACCTATCGGTTGGCAGTTGTGCTCGGCCTGATCTTAACGTTCGCCCTCGGGGCCACGAGCGGAGTTGTGATGTCGGTCGGCGCCGGACATTTCGTGGGGACGGCTCCTGCCGGCGGTTCGATCCTACCCCTAGTCGGCTGGTCACGGACAGTGGGAGATTTGAGGGTTCCCCACTTCATGGGACTTCACGCCCAGCAAGTTATGGCGATCGTAGGGTTTCTCGTCGCAGGGCTCTATCGTGGCAGGGCGGTGGTGATCGGCTTCGCCTGCTGGTATTCGATCATCGTTATCGGCCTGTTCCTCCAAGCTCTCGCGGGGCATCCCGTGCTGCCCGGTTGACGGAGAATCTCGATTATAAGCCGACCGATGGCAGGAACCATCCGATACTGGTTGCGAAGCATCCGTTGACACTCGCGTGGGAGTAACTTACGGAGACGCTCGAAGAGGGTTTCGGTTGCTTCCTCGAAATCGATCTCGAACCGCTGACGGAGAACCGGGTCCGGCAGTTGCTTCCCCTCGTCGTTGTCTCTGCACCGCTATTCTTGTTTCGAGATCCTTGATCGCAGCCCGGTGTTCAACAATTTGCTGGCGCAGATGGACTATCTGCCACTGGGGCGAATTCACCGGACGCGTACGCTCCTCGAACTTTAGTTCCTTGCCATCGAAGCGGCAGCGGGCGACCGTCGTGAAGTACGCCTTGGCGTCGCGGGGCTTGGCGTAGAGCGGCAGCAGGACGTCGCCGTTCTCCAGGTCCACCCGCTGCGTGCTGCCCGCCCCCGAGTTCCACCACTTCGGATCGTCGGGCATCTTGAGGATGTCCCACTTCGACCACGTCTTCTTCGCCGGGTCGTACGCCGACCAGACCGCTTCACGCGGGCGCACGGGGATGAGTTTGTCGTCCTTGTACCGCACCGTGTGCCCGGTGCCGAGAAGCGTCTTCGACGCCGCGTGCCACTTCGGGGTGAAGTCGCAGACGCCGACCACGACCCCGTTCGCCTCGGGCCGCCGTCCGAGGGTGTCGGCGTGCTCGACGACGGGCGTCCACGACTTGCCGAGGTTCTTCGACTCCTGCGACTGCACCGGCAGGAACAGGTCGCTCGCCTTGATGTCCCACTTCTGCATCGTCAGGACGACCGTCGGCGTCGCTCCCGGGATGGCCCCGGCCCGCGGGTGGAACCAGCACGTCTTGCCGTCGTACCCGTCGCTGACGACGTCGAGTTGGAGCTTGAAGCCGACCGGCTTCGCCGAGATGCCGCCCTTTCCCTTCGGAGCGGGATCGTCCTTCGGTTGAGCCGCCGCATTCACGACGCAGGCGAGAGAGAGGACCAGGATCGGTCGAACTGCCATTTCCAGCCCCCGGAGGAGGGTTCATCGCCCCAGCAGTGTACCCGAACCATCGGCACCACGGCCACCGTATCGGCACCGCGCCGATCGCATCCGACTGGTGAGCGGCGCGGCGTCACGGGGTGTCTACCTTGACCGGCTTCCCCTCCTTCAGCCACGCCTCGTTGAACGCCACGCAGCGGATGGCGCTGCCCCGCGGGCCGAGCAGGTAGAGGACGCCGTTCGGCCCCTGGGCCAGGGACAGGTAACCGCCCGGCCCCTCCACCTTGCGGACGTGCGGCCAAGTCTTCCCATCGTCGAGCGAGAGAGCCGCGAACAGCCCCCCGCCGACCAACTGCTTCTTGCTGTCGAAGCTGCACAACAGCAACCCGCCGCCCGCCAACGTCAGCGCCGCCGCCTTCGACCCGACCGAGATGCCCGGGAACGGCGTCGGCACCGGCTCCCACGGCCCGCCCCCGTCCTTCGACGCGAACGCCGGCATCGGGTCCGGGCCGCGAACGAACGCCAGGTACGCGCCGTCGCCGCGCTGGACCGCCGCCGGGTGGATCGCGTACTTCCCCGCGGCCTTGCGGATGTCGCCCGCCCCGACCGACCACGTCTTCCCGCCGTCCCCGCTCGTCATCACCCGCGTGTCGCGGTGGCCGAAGTCGCCGTCCACGGCCAGCACCAACTTCCCGTCGGCCGCGACGAACGCCGAGCACGGCTGGCTCATCCGCATGGGGTCTTCGCGAGGCAGGATCACACGCGGCTTCGACCACGTCGCCCCGCTGTCGTCGGACGTCCGCATGCAGTCGGCCGCGTCGTCCCACCCGTTGAGCGACTGGGTGAAGAAGTGGTACAGCCGCTTGCCGTCGGAGAGGAGGACCGGGGCGTGTGTGTTGCAGTCCGGGGTGCCGAAGAAGAACGACGGCTCGTCCCAGGTGTCGGAACCCGCCCGGAGTCGGCACGCCGCCTGGGCGCACTCGGGGCCGGACTCCGACACGCAGGTGTACCACGCCGCCAGCACGTCGCCGTTCGGGCACACGCTCACCGCCGAGAAGTGGTTCCACGCCCCGTAGATCGGCCCCCAGGCGTCGTTCGGCACGCGGAGGTTCTTCGTCAGGTCGGCGAAGTACGGCCTGGTCGGGTCGGGGCCGTCCTTCGGGGTCGGGGTCTGCTTCACGTTCTTCTGATTCAACGGCGGTGGGGCAACGGGATGCGGTCGCGTTGCGGGCATCTCACCCAGCACGACGCGGAACCCTGTGACGCGGTTGGCGTCGTCGGGCAGGTATCCCGAGCGGTTCGACGAGCGGCAGTACCGCACCGCCCCGAGTTTGTGTGACGCCGGGAGGTAGCTCCATCCGCGGGTGACCTTTGCCCAGCCGTCGGCCCGGCCCACGGGGTCGGTCTGCTCGCCGGGCTCGTAGGGGCCGTACCAGTCGAGGCACCACTCTGCGACGTTCCCGTGGGTGTCGTGGAGCCCCCAGGCGTTCGGCTTGTAGCTCCCCACGGCGACGGTGGAGAGCCGCTTCTTGTCGGCCCCGACGCCGAAGTTCGCCTGCTCCCAGGTCAGCGTGTCGCCGGTCTGGTATGCCGTGGTGGTGCCCGCCCGGCAGGCGTACTCCCATTCCGCTTCCGTCGGCAGGCGGTACGGCTTCCCCTCCTTCTTCGAGAGCCACGCGCAGAAATCGACCGCCTGTTGCCACGTCACCATCACGACCGGGTCGGCGTCGCCCTTGCCGGTGCCGTGCGAACCGCGGAGTTTCTTGTGCCCGGGGTCGAACTGCTCGTACCGGGCGTTCGTGACCTCGGTCGCCCCCATGAAGAACGCCTTCGAGATCTTCACCTTGTGGGCGGGCGCCTCGTCCCACTCGCGGGCGTCCCACTCCTCGCGGGTCCGCGGCGGGGCGTCGCCCGAACCCATGACGAACTCGCCGGCCTCGACCCGCACCAGCTTCATCCCGATGCTGTTGACGTGTTCGGCACCCGACGGCAGTTGGGCGGGGGCGAGCGAGATCACCGACAGCAGGGCGACGGCGGTTGCGGTGCGACACATGGCGGACTCCGGGGTGGGAGATCGGGGCAGCCTACCACCGCGCCGGAACGGCAACAACCGCCTGTTGCCTACCCCGAATGGCAATCCCGCGGGCAATTCTTCACCGCCGCTTGTCTTCTCGGTCGCGTCGGGAGAGAACGACACCGCCCCCGCCTCCCCCGCCACGGCACCGCCATGCCCCGCACCACGCTGGCCGTTCTCGCTCTCTCCGTCGCCGTCGTGCCCGCCGGTGCGGCACCACCGGACAACCTCGCCGAGCAACTTCGCGCCCTCGATCCCGGGGTCGTGGTGCGTGGTCCCGTGCGACAGCAACCGCTCGCGGGGATGCTCGCCCGGGAACACGCCGCCCGTTTGCGCGACGCCGTTGCCGCCGACCGCGCCGCGTGGGCCGAGGTCCGCGACCGGGCGGGCTGGGAGAAGTTCCGCGAGACTCGCCTCCACGCCCTGCGGGCGTCGCTCGGTACGTTCCCCGATCCGCCGAAGGAACTGAGGGTGCGGGTGACCGGAACCCACGACGGCGACGGCTACCGGGTCGAGAACCTCGTCGTCGAGACGCGGCCGGGGTTGCTCATGGCGGCGAACGTGTACCTCCCGGCGAAGCCGGCCGCGTCCATGCCCGGCGTGCTGATCGTGACCAGCCACCAGCAACCCAAACACACCGGGTGGCGGCAGGACATGGCGATGACGTGGGCACGCTCCGGGTGCGTCGTCGTCGTGCCGGACCATGTCGGCCACGGCGAGCGGAAGCAGCATCCGTTCCCCGAGTCGAGTCCGCACGACTACCACTTCCGGTTCGACGCCGCGATCCAGTTCTACCTGACGGGCGACAGCCTGATGGGCTGGATGGTGTGGGACCAGATGCGGGCCGTGGACGTGCTGCTGAAGCAACCGGGAGTCGATCCGAAGCGGGTGCTGGCGGTGTCCGAACCGGCGGGCGGCGGGGATGTGGCCGCGGTCACGGCCGCCCTCGACCCGCGGATCTCGGCCGTCGTGGTGAACAACTTCGGCGGCCCGCAGCCCGAGACGCCGTACCCGCTGCCGCCGGACGCCGAGACGTCGTTCGAGTATGCCGGGTTCGGGAACTGGGAAACGACGCGGAACCTGCGGCTGTCGGCCCGCGACGGGTTCCTGCCGTGGCTCATCGTCGCCTCGATCGCCCCGCGGCGGGTCGTGTACTACCACGAGTTCACTGGGACCGGGAGCGAGACCCGGTGTGGAAGCGCCTTCAGAAGGTGTGGGGCTTCTACGGGGCGGCCGACGACCTCGCCGGGATCGCCGGGCGCGGGTTCGTCGTCGGGGCGGAACCGCTGAACACGCACTGGATCGCCGAGAGCCGCGAGATCCTGTACCCGCAGTTCAAGAAGTGGTTCGACGTCCCCAATCCCGGCAAGGAGTACAGCAACCGCCGGCCCGTCGAGGACCTGCTGTGCGTCACGCCCGAAATCGCCAAGGAGCACCGGCCGGCGCACGAACTCGCCGCCCGCCTCGGGGCCGAGCGCACGGGCCGCGCACGGGAGTCCCTCGCTCCGATGAACGCCGACGAGCGCCGCAAGCGACTGCGCCGGGACTGGGGTACCATGCTCGGGGATGTCGCACCCGGGAAGTCGTCGCGGAACGGCGACCCGCTCCCCGCGGAGATGCTCGGCGACGTGCGTGTCGAGCGGCTTCACCTCACCACCGAACCCGGGATCGTGGTGCCGACGCTGCTGCTCGTCCCGCCGACGCCGAAGGGGAAACTGCCGCCGGTCGTGGTCGCCGTGTCACAGCACGGGAAGGCGGAGGTCCTGAAGCAGCGGACGACCGATGTCGCGAGCCTGCTGCGGGCCGGCGTCGCGGTCTGTCTGCCGGACGTTCGCGGCACCGGGGAGACGGCTCCGGGCAACGACCGCGACCGGAGGAGTTCGGCCACGGCGACCGCTGCCGGTGAACTGATGCTCGGCCGCACCGTTCTCGGCGGGCGGGTGCGTGACCTGCGATCCGTGCTGATATACCTCCGTACCCGGGCCGACGTGGACGCCCGCCGCGTCGCCCTGTGGGGCGATACGTTCGCCCCGGCGAACGCCGCCGATGCCGACTTGAAGGTGCCGTACACCGCCGAGAAGCGCCCGGCGCAGTCGGAACCGCTCGGCGGGTTGCTCGCCCTCCTCGGGGCGCTCTACGAGGACGACGTGCGTGCCGTGATCGCCCGGGGCGGACTGTCGGATTACCAGTCGGTTCTCGACACGCCGTTCACATACCTGCCGTTCGACGCGGTGGTGCCGGGCGTGCTGACGACGGGAGACCTGCCCGACCTCGCCGCCGCGATCGCTCCACGACCGCTGCGGCTGGAGGCGCTCGTGGACGGCACCAACCGTCGCGTTCCCGCCGACCGCCTGACTCGCACCTGCGCCCCCGCCGTCGCGGCCTACAAGGCCGCGGGCCAGCCCGCACGGTTGCTGATCGAGCCGACGGACGCCCCTCCGGTCGCCGACTGGCTGACGGCCGCCTTCCGTGACTGACCAGCCCCGGAGTGTTGCCATGCCCTGCCGAACCTGCCTTCTCCTCGCGGTCGTGGTCCCGTCGGTGCTCTCCGCGGCGGAGCCGGCGCGGAACCCGGACCTGCTCAAGCTCGAACCGGATCGGTGGGTCAAGATCCACGAGCCCAAGGCGGGAGAGGCGACGTTCCGCCGCCAGCCGCACGGCGGCAGTTGTTTCGACACGAAGCGAGGCCGTCTGGTGTTGTTCGGCAGCGACTCGCACGGCCGCGACTTCACGAACAGCCCGCTGTTCTTCTCGCCGGTCGAACTGAAGTGGTCGCGGGCCTACGACGACGACCTACGCGGCACCTACGACGTGACCGCGGACGGGTTGGCCGTCGCCGGCAAGAAGGGCGACCACCCGTGGGCGATGCACACGTTCGGGTCGGTGGTGTACGACGCCGCCCGCGACGAGATGATCGTCCCCATCTTCGACGACCACCTCGTCCCCGGCCGGTTCACGGACGTGTTCAAGGACCTCTGGCCGAAGGTGAAGCGGAAGCCGACCTGGGTGTACGGGCTGGAGAAGGGCGAGTGGGCGGCGCTCCCCGGCGACGGGGTGAGTTGCTTTCCGTACTGCGCCGCCTACGACCTGGACCGCAAGGTCGTGGTCGCGGTCCGGCCGGACGGCGTCCACGAACTCGGCGGCGAGCCGCGGGCCTGGAAGCGGGTCGTGAAGGCCGGGCACTTCGGGTGGCACACCAACTGCGCCTACGACGCGAGGCAGAAGGCCGTCGTCGTCTTCGGGTCGAACGAGAACCGGGACGACGTCGCGGCGTACGTCCCGAAGACCGGCGAGTACAAGCTCATGCCGACGCCGGGGCCGCGACCGCCGAAGGACGAGCACAACCCGATGGAGTTCCACCCCGACCTCGGCAAGACGGTGGTTCTGGTGGACCGCGTCGAGGGCGATACGAAGCAGACGGAGACGTGGCTGTACGACCTCGGGGCCGACGCCTGGACGCAGGTGAAGACGGCAACCCTGCCGTTCGCCTGCGGGATGAACTACAACCTGGAGTTCGACCCGGGGCACCGGGTCATGCTGCTGGTCACCGGCGGCGACGGCACCCCGACCCGCGTCTGGGCGCTGCGTCTTTCTGCGGGAAAGTAACCCCCTGACGACCCCGAACCCCGGAGCCACGACCCGTGACGCGATTCCTTTCGCTCGCCGCCTCGCTGCTCATCGTGGCGGGTGCGGTCGCGGCCGACCCCGAGGTCGCCGGCATCAAGGCGGTCCACCGCCACGGGCAGACGTTCGTCACCTGGACCGACGCGGCCGAGGGCGAGGCCGGGGCGAAGTTCCGGTACAGTCTGTACCGCTCCGACAAGCCTATCGCCGCCGACAGCCTCAAGGACGCGGAACTCTGTTACCACGGTGTACTGCACAACTCCGCACGCCTGTTCGGTACGGCGTTCAACGCCAAGGACCGCACCGACCCCAAGAAGCCGATGGCGGTCATCGTCGAGGGCGGTACGCCGCTGCCGATGTGGAGCGGGCTCGCGGTCCACACCGTCCGCAAGCCGGCGACGGCGTACTACGCCGTCGTCGCCACCGACGAGAAGTTCACGCCGCTGTCGAAGGTCGTCCCCGGCAGGAGCGCGACGACCGAGCCCGTCGAGGAGAAGGTCGCGCCCATCGAGCCGATCAAGTTGCACGACTCGAAGTCACGCGGGATCTACTCGCCGCAGACGTCGATCACCGGGCAGAAGGGGTTGCCGCTGCGGGTGGAACTGCACGCCAGTCAGGGTCAGGGCGGCCCCGCGGGCGACTACGGCGACTACTACCTGTACTTCGCCACCCCGGAGATGGGTTACCGCGACGGCCTGCCCGGCGTCTTCTCCGTCGAGGAGCGGCGAGACAAGCCGGGGAACTACCTGCTCCTCCGCGGTCGCGAGGCGATCGAGCACCCCGGTGGCACCCGGGCGATGGAGACGTACTGGTTCGGCTACCTGTGCGTCCCGCAGCACGCGACCCACCCCGAGCCGCGGGCGTACCCGTTCACCGAGCGCCGCCAGGAGTGGATCACCGACTGGGTGACGAAGGCCTACGCCGCCGACCCCGAGCGTGTGACGGCGTCCGGCGGGTCGATGGGGGCGTGGGGCTCGACCACCTACGCGCTGCGGCACCGGGAGCGGTTCGCGGCCGTGTACCCGAACCGCCCCCGCACCCGCCAGCGCGGCCTGCCGAGCCTCGTCGCCCAGCCCGCGAAGGGCGCGACCGCGTTCCTGGACGACGGGAAGACCGACTACTTCGCCCGCATGGACATGGTGAAGTTCGCCGCGGACCACCCGGCCGACCTGCCGTTCCTCGGGTGGTGCTGCGGTCGGCGGGACGGGTTCGCGTCGTGGCAGGAGCAGGTCGACATGGTGAAGGCGATGGCCGCCGCCCGGCACGGGTTCGCGTTCGCCTGGAACGACGGCGACCACAGTTCCGGGGCGCAACCGATGGCGAAGGTGCTGAAGTACTACCCGCCGGAACTCTTCGCCCGGAACAAGAGCTACCCGGCGTTCGCGAACAGCTCCATCGACCAGAAGCTCGGCACCGGCGACCCCAAGGACGGGGACCTTGAGGGCGGCATTAACCTCGGGTTCAAGTGGTCCGACGTCGTGGACGAGGACGCGAAGTGGTCCGTGCGGCTGTCGAATGAACTGGCGACGGGCGACATGACCGTGGACGTCACCCCACGGCGGTGCCAAAAGTTCAAGGCTCGCCCGAATGCCGAGGCGAAATGGGAATCCTCCACGGGCGACTCGGGCAAGGTGACCGCCGACGCCGCCGGGCTGGTGACCGTGCCGCGGGTGAAGCTCTCGCCCGGGAAGGACACCGTCCTGACCATCGGCCCGGGAGGACATGCGGGGCCGGTTGCCGTGCCGCATCTCCGGCGCGACCGGGTCGGCTACTTGTCCTTCTTCGGGGCGTACCCCTTCCACACCCACTCGATGGCGTGCGGCAGGAACTGCTGCTGGGCACCGCCGATGCCGTGCCCCTGTCCGAGGCAGAACAGGTACTGGTACTCGTAGCCCTTCTCCTTGAGCACCTTCGCCATCCGGTGGTTGGCCTCCACCCAGTCGTGCATCCCGTCCCGCATCACGTTCGGGTTGAGCGAGTCCCTGTCGCCGACGGAGAGGAAGATGCGGATCGGCTTCTTCGGCTCCTTCGGAATGAGCGTCTCGTGGAACCCCCACGCGCCGTCCGGGTACTTGGGGTCGAACGGCCACGCCTGGTTCACGAACGTGCCCGAGGTCGTCAGTACGCGGTGGTACAGGTCGTTGCGGAACCAGGCCATGATGAGCGCGCAGGACCCGCCGGAGCTGCTGCCCATCGCCGCCCGGCCGTCGGGGTCCTTCGTCAGCTTCACCTTGCAGTTCTTCTCCACCCGCGGCAGCACCTCGTCCTCGATGTACGTGGCGTAGTCGCCGTTCATGTTGTCGTACTCCTTGCCCCGCTCGTGCCCCTGGGCGTCGCCCCCGCCGTTCTGGATTGAAATGAGAACGATCGGCGGAATGCGTTTCTGGGCAATCAGGTTGTCGAGGATCGTCTTGTACCCGGCGGCCTGGCCGGGGCCGTCGTGAACCACCATGAACGGGGCCTCGGTGCCCTCCTTGTACCCCGGCGGAATGTAGACGCCGATCTTGCGCTTGTAGTCGATGGCGTGCGTCTCGACGATTACGGTTTTCGGATTGTTCGGATCGAGCTTTGGCGTCGTCTTGCCGCGGGAGGTGCCGGGGTTGAAGAGCTTCGTGTCCTTCGAGTCGATCTCGAACTGCTCTACCTTGCCCTCGGGCACGCCCTCGACCTTCTTGCGCTCCGGCGCGGGGACATACTTCGGCCCGATCACGAAGTTGTCGTACGCATCGAGCGGCGGGTTCTCGCCTTCCTTCAGCACCTTGAAGGGCGGGGCACCCTTGTCGTCGTACTTCCGGACCGGCGGTTGTGCGGACGAGATCGAGGAGGCGAAGAGGGTGAGCAGAACGGCCATCCGCAGCTTGAACATGAGGTGCCTCGTTTTCTCTCGGCCGGCGGGTTCGCCGGCGGGACTCGGGTGAGCGGCGTGGTGGGTGTTCTACCCGATCCCGGTCCGAGTTGCACCGGCTCGCCCGCCTACTAAGGAAGCGTCCACGAACTAGGCCGTGTTCTTCTCGGCATGCGTGTGCATCTGCCTGGAATTTCAGACGATTTCGTGGGGTCTGCAACAAGAACACGGCCTAGTTCTTGGACGCTTCCTAACCGGGAAAGACCGGGCCTCAAGCGAGCGTGGCGCGGCCGTCCGCGGAACCCGACGACGACCTGCTCGCACTCGACAAGGCACGTAGCCGGCTCACGGCTTCGTGGGTTGGAACACCTCGTCCAGCGCGGCCTTCAGGTTCAGGCGGCGGAACGTCAGGCCCGTTGCCGGGTCTTTCACCGACCGGCCGGTCCGCTGCAAGATGGCCATCATCGCCTCGGGCAGGTTCGGGCCGTCCTTCGTCCAGTCGTACTTCGCCTTTTCGATGCCCTCCCGCAGCAGCAGGACCGAACCGCACAGGATGGCGTTCGACGACGAGGTGGCGGCGGCCGGGACCACCAGATCGACCTTCGCGTGCCGGTCGAGGTAGACCTCGTCCTTGCCCGGCCGCACCGCCCCGACGGCGAAGCAGTTCGGCTGACATGCCGGCCAGGAGATGCCCTTGGTGAAGTTGTGGTTGCCCGCCGGGGCGCTGACCCAGATGCCGAGTTCGCGGAGCTTCTTCAGCTTCGCGTCGATGTCGGTCGGGACCGGGGCGCCGTGCTCCAGGTCATCGACCGGGGCGAGGTTGACCGCCGTGATCTTGTACTTCGCGTGGTTGTCGATGACCCACTGCAACCCGGCGGCCAGCGTCTTGGCGTCCTTCACGTTGCAGTGGCAGCACTCCAGCGCCCGGACCACGGCCACCTGGTTGTTGAACGCGACCCCATGTCGCCCCTTGAGGTTCAGCGACGACGGGATGCCGATGGTCGAGCCGTGGTAGCCCTTGCCCTCGTGCTTCGGGTCGTCGTCGCCGTCCACGCTGTCGTGGGAGACGAGCACCTTCGGGACGCCGTCCACGACCGCCGTCCATTCCGGCATCGACAGCTTGCACCCGTCGTCGAGCAGGGCGAGCGTCTGCCCCTTCCCGAACGTGAGTTTCCCGGCGTACGCGGCCCATGCGTCCGTCACCCCGGCGTGCTTGAACGAGACCGGTTCCACCGGCGTCGGCCCGGCCGGGACCGGCTGCCAGTGGCCGTGCATCGCGCACGAACCTTCGGAAACGCTCGTGACCGGGCGGACGTCCTTGCCCTCGGTCGTGGCGGCGTAGAGTTGCATCGTGCCGGTGCGGTCGGAGCCGAACAGAATCCAATTCCCGTCCGGCGAGGCGGCCGGGTGGTAGTGGCGCGTCCCCGGCTTCGACTTCGTCAACTGCGTCGCGGTGCCGTCCAACTCGACCCGCATCAGTTCGACGCTCTCGCCCACCTTCGCCGTGTAGAACACGCGGCGGCCGTCCGCGGACCACACGGGGACGTCGCTGCTCTCGCTGTGGAAGTCCGGGTGCGTGAGCCGCTCGACCACGCCGCGATACCCGCCCCGGTCGGCGAGCTTCCTCTGGCCGGTGCCGTCCTTCTTCACGACGTGGGGGTGGCAGTTGTAGTGCTCGCCCGAGACGAACAGCAACCACTCGCCGTCGGGGGACCACTGCGGCGCGAAGTTGAACGGGTTCCTCGTCTCGACCTTCCGCTTGTCGCCGCCGTCGGGGTTCGACAAGTACACCTGGTAGTTCTCGTGGTAGCTGATGCGCTTGCCGTCGGGCGAGGCCGAGTACCCGTAGGCGAACCCGCCGCCCTGACCCGACACGTCGCGCTTGTTCCTGCCGTCGGGGTCCATGACGTAGGGCTTCGACACGCCCTTGATGAGCGGGGTGAACCCGAACCCCTTCCCGCCGGGGAGGTAGAACAGGCCGGTGTTGTAGTCACTCACCCGATCGACAGCCGTCAGGTTGGCGACCTTGCCCGTCGCGAGGTCGAGCAGGCACGCGTCGGACAGCCACCCCTCGGTCATGCGGAACGTCTTGTTCCGGCGCTCCCACGCCGCGTTCTCCGGGCTCTCCCAGTGCGAGCCGATGATCGCCGTCTTCCCGTCCGGCGACCAGCCCGCGAACTGCGTCCAGGTGTGCTCCTTCCGCGTCAACTCTTCCGCGAGCACCCGCCGCCCCGTGCCGTCGGCCCGCACCACGCAGGCGCGGTTGGTCACCCAGTTCACGAACTGCCCGCCCGGCAGGTCGTTGCGGCCCTCCGTGTAGCCGATCAGGCGGGCCGGCGTCGCGTCGTCGGCGCGTGCGCCGGCCGGCACCAGAAGGAGTACCAGGGGCACAAGGTGCAGTTTCATCGTCGGGAGTCCCGGGTGGCGGAAGTGATCCCTTCGTCGGTCGCTCACGGTTTCGGCGGCTCCGCCGCGAGCGCCCGGATCTCGCCGGGGCTGAGGGTTCGGCCCCACACGCGGAGGTCGTCGAGTCGGCCGTTCAGCGGGCCGTTCGTTCCCGTGCCCAGACGCAGCGGCGCGGCGGAGTCGAGGTCGTAGCCGTCGGCCTCGAAAGGCGGCGTTTGGGCGACGAGGGCACCGTCCACGTACAGTCGCAGTCGGCTCGCGGACTTCACGGCGGCGACGTGGTGCCGGCCGGGGGGCAGCGGGTGACCCCAGGACGCCTGCCGGCCGGCCGAGAAGGCGAAGACCTTCCCCGACGGCAGCGTCGAGCAGAAGACTTGGCCGTCGTGCTCGGCCATCGTCCACGCCCGGCGGTAGGCGACGTCCGGGGTGTGGTCGAGCCGCGTCATCCGCTTCCAGCCGTCCTTCCCCTCGTAGGAGTACACCTCGGCGAGCGGCAGCGTCCCGGCGATCAGCCGGCCGTTGTGGGCCAGCATGCCCATGACCTCCAACTCCTCCCCGAGGCGGCCGACGTCGGTCCAGCGGTTGACGCCCTCGAAGCGGTAGACGCGACCGCTCCGCCAGGTGCCGACGTGCAGCGCCCCCTCGTGCCGGGCGAAGGAGTAGGTCTGAGTGTTCTCGCCGAGCCGCCCGCAGTCGGCCCACTTCTCGCCGTCGAACCGGTACACGTGCCCGCCGTCGTAACTGCCCGCGTAGACGTAGCCGTCGTGGACGGTGAGCGAGACCACCCGCTTCGGGACCGTCTTGCCGCCGGCGGGGTCGGGGCCGTCGGGGACGGGCAGGCGTGTCCAGCGCGTCTCGCCCTCGTACCGGAAGAACCCCGCCGGCTTGTACAGCGACGATGCATACAGCTTGCCGCGGAACACCACCAGCCCGCCGACCGCTTCGGTGTCCGGCAGTTGACCGCAGTCGATCCAGCGGGTGCCCCCGCCGTACCGGAACACCCGCCCACCCAAGGTCAGGTTCTCCGATTCCGGCAGGGCCGAGCCGGCGAGCCGGTACTTGCCCGTCCCGGCGTACAGCGCCCCGTCGTGGACCGCGAGCGTGGTAACCGTGTTCGACCCGTCGGGGGCACCGCAGGCGATCCAGTGCCCCGGCCCGGCGAAGCGGTACACCCTGCCCGTCTCGCTCTTCCCCGGCTCGCAGGTGCTCGCGTACAGCGACCCCTCGTGGACGACGAGGGCGAAGGCCAGCAGCGCGTTCCCCGGCCGGCCGCAATCGGTCCACTCCGACGCGCGGCCGTCGTCGATGCCGAACTGGAGGTGCCGCCAGTTCGCCTGGCTCGTCGTCACGCCCGGGTTGCTCTTGAGCGTGAGGTGGAACCCCCGCCGCGTCTTCAGGTCGTACATGGAGACCAGGTCGCCGGGTAGGCGGTCGGCGGCGTCGCACGTCACCCACACCGACAGTGAGAAGTCGCCCTTGCCGAGCCGCGGTGCCTGATCGGCCGGAACCTCACACGGCTTGTCCACCACCGGCCACCGGGCGACGGGGCCGGCCGCAGGGGCCTTCGGGGCGACGCCGGGCCGCAGGTGCCGGTCGAGGAAGGCGTACGCCGCCTGTCGCTCCGCCGCCGGGAAACTGTGCCCCGCGTCCGGGTGGCGCGCGACGAGGTTGTCCGCCGCCTTGAAGACCTCCCGGTACACCGGGATCGCGGCCTTGAAGCAGTCCCGCACGCCGGACACCTCGAAGTCGGGGGCGTCGTGCAGGGGCGCGTTCACGAACACCGGCCGGGGTGCCAGGGCCGCGAGCACCTCGGTGAAGTCGAACGGGATCTTGGCCGGGTCGTCGCCGTACGCGGTCTTGATCCGCGGCATGTAGTAGCGACTGCTCCAGGCCCGCACGTCGCCGCGGTTGTGCTTGGCGAACACGTTGAACCCGCAGCTCGACACCACCGCCTTGACGCGGGCGTCGAACGCCGCCAGGAACAGGGCGTTGTGCCCGCCGAGCGAGTGCCCGATGACACCGACCGCCTCGCCATCGACGAACGGGAGCGACCGGAGCAGGTCCACCCCGCGGCGGTGGTTCACGACGCCCTTCATCGTCGCACTCGCGTACCCCAGCTTGTACGGGTCGGTCGTGTATTCCGTCGTATGCAACAGCGGGTAGTCCATCACGAGGCACACGTACCCCCGCTCGGCCAGTTCGTGGGCGTACGCCATGCCCGCGTCGTCGGTCAGCCCGGCGGGCCGGTCCTTACCCGGGGCGGAACTGCCGGGCAGGCAGACCATCGCCGGCAGGCGGCCGTCGCCGGCCGCGCGATGCGGCACCAGCAGCCAGGCGGGAACGCGATCTCCGGGTTCTGCGACGAAGGTGACGTGCTCCCGCGTGTAGTGCCGCAGGCGCACCGTCTTGTCGGTCCGCGGGTCCAGCGGCACGTCCTTCGGTGCCGGCAGAGCGCCCATCACCAGTTCCATGTTCGCGCGGGTGTGGGCGGCCCGGCGTGCCCAGTCCGCGGCGTTCTTGACGGGCTGCGAGCGGCCCTGGACGTCCTGGTAGAAGAGGAGGTTCGCCCGGTCGGCGTACCACGGCGCGCCGCGTTCCTGTGCCGCCGACGGGGGGACGAATAGGAGCCACGCGGCGACGAGATGAGGGACGAGTTTCATGTTTCGGTCCCCGGATCCGGGCTCAACGAGTGCCTCGCTCACAACGCCGATCATTCCTTCTTGGCCGCGGATGCTTTCTCGGTGAGCTTGGCCAGGAAGATGTCGTTGCTGCCGCGGTGCGGGATTGCGTGCGGCCCGAACATTGCGGGTCCGCTGCACGCGCCCGACAGGTACAGCCCGCCCTTGCCGTCCGACACGATCGTGTAGGCGTGGTCGGTGCGGTCGCTGCCGGCCCGCACGAACCACCGCTGCCTGCCGTCGCGGTCGTACTTCGCGACCAGGATGTCCGACGCCGCGCCGGCGCTCGCCTGGGCCGTGCCGTCGAACTCGACCCGGCCCGTGAACGACCCGGTGAGGAAGCTGTTCCCCTTCCCGTCGGTCGCGACGCCGAGGCCGTAGTCGATGCCCGCACCGCCGGCCGTCCTCGTCCACAGCCGCTTCCCGGACGGGTCGAAACTCGTCAGGAGCAGGTCGTGCTGCCCCTGGTTCGTCACGCCGCGGTCCCCGAGCTTCAACTCGTTCTTGAACATGCCCGAGGCCCACACGTTGCCGTCGGCGTCGGCGGTGAGTTCGTGGACCATCGCCGACGAACTGCCGTGCCCCGCGTGGAGCCAGCCGAGCTTGCCCTTCGCGTCGAACTTCGCGACGAGAACGTCCTGCCCCGCCGCGTTGGCGATCTTCTGCCCGCCGAACGTGCTCGCGCCGCCCGCGTAGCCGCCGACGTAGCAGTTGCCCTTCCGGTCGGCGGCGACCCTGTGCCCGGAACTCGAACCCGTGCCGTCGGCCGCGTGCGCCCACAGCAACTTGCCGTCGCCGTCGAGCGCCAGGCAGAAGACGTGGGCCGGGCCGGGGTGACCGAGCTTTTCGCCAGCGAACCGCCCCTCGCCGACGACGGCCCCCGTGACGAACACGTTCCCGTGCCCGTCCGCGGCAATCCCGTGCCCGTAGTCGTACCCCGGGCCGCCGCCGGAGTGGGCCCAGACGAGCCTGCCCCGCGGGTCATACTTGGCGACGAACAGGTCGTAGCCGCCGCCGCTCTTGACGATCGTCGCGTCGAACTTCGCCTCGGGACTCTCGAAGTGTCCGGTCACGTAGCAATTGCCGGCGGGGTCCGTGGCGACCGCATACCCGCGGTCGATCTTCTCCCCGCCGCCGGTGCGGACCCAGAGGAACTTGCCCCGCGGATCGACTTTCGCCACGAAGCAGTCCATCGAGCCGGCGCTCGTCACCGTGTGCTCGCCGAAGGTCGCCGTGCCGGTGAACTCGCCGGTGAGCAGGACGTTCCCGTCCGCGTCGAGGGCGATGCCGCGCGTCTTGTCGTGCAGCGTCCCGCCTGCCGAGACGGCCCACTCGAACGTCGGCGCGGCTTCCGGCTCGGCCGCCCCGACCGGTTGGGATGCCAGCAGGCACGCGGCAATGCACGCCGAGAATCGGGTTCCATTCATGGGCCAGTCTCGTGAGGGGTGGGTTCTGCTCGCCGCGTACCCGCGTGACGTAGTCCACGGGTCGGCTCCCGGCTCGCCTCGGAAAACTCACTTCCCCAATGCCTTCTTGACCTCGGCCGACACCCGTTCGGCGAGCGCCTTCGACCCGTCGGCGGTGAAGTGGACGTTCTTCGGCAGTTGCCCCTCTCCCTTCCGGCCGCGGACGAACTCGCCCAGGTCGTTCACCGCCACGCCGTGCTTCTTCATCACCTCCAGCGCCGCCGCGTTGTACTCCTTGTCACTGTCGGCCTTCCGCTGCGGCTCGCCCGCGGGGACCGGGGTGGTCGTCGCGAAGATCAACTTCGCGCCGGTCTTCTTCATCCGCGACACGAGGGCGTCGAGGTTCTTCTTGTAGTCCTCGATCGGCACCTGGAGTTTGCCCTTCTCGGGGCTGGTGTTCATGCCCTTCTCGTCCACGAACTTCAGGTCGTGCAGGCCGAAGTTGAAGTGGATCACGTCCCACTTGCCGTCCCCGAGCCACTTCTCGATCTGCTCGACGCCGCGCGTACTCGGCCCGCAGTTGGTCGACGGGCGGTGGACGTTCGCCACGCCCTTGAGTTGCTCCCGCACGGGCAGGGTGTAGCCCATCGAGATGGAGTCGCCGATGAGCAGCACGCGCGGCAACCCCGGCACGTCCTCGACCGCGGCGAGGACCGCGTTCGGCTCTTTCTTCGCCGGCTGCTTCGGCGGGTCTTTCTCGGGCTCTTGCGCCGCGGCGAGTGTCGCGGCGACGGCGAGGAGTGCGGCGAGTGGGAGGATGCGTGTGTGCATGGCGGCTCCGAGTGAGAATCGGGGCGATTGTACCACCCGAGATGGCGGCCGCAAAAAGCGGAACGGCGGAGTTTGCCGCGAAGCCCCCGCCGCCCGCACCGGCTACCGAGGCGTCACTTAAACTTCTTGAGCATCGACTCGGCTGCGTCGACGGGCTCGTCGGCGAACGAACAGGCTGGCATCGTGGGGTGTCTCCAGTGGGGAACAGGCGTGTTTCGCACTGGACGACGGGTCACTTCGGAGCGACACCGGCGCGGGCCTTGACGAACTTCACCAGCATGGGGAACGCCGGCTCCGTCATGCCGGACAGCGCCCCGAGGTGGGGGCCGTTTGAATCGAGTTCGACGCCCGCGTCCGTCTGGAATTCGTTCGCAGTCTCCGGCCGCGGGTGGTAGAGAATGCACACCACCCGAGGACCTCCGCATGCGTCACGTCTTACGCCCGGGGCTCGCCCTCCTCGCCACCGGGCTGCTCCTCGCGACGGGGCGGGCCGACGAGGCCGCCGTCCGCAAGGCGGTCACCTTTTACGCGTCGTTCGACGAGGCCGTGAAGGGCGACTTCGGCGGGGGCGATCTCGACGCGGGGACGCGATACCCACACCCGACCGAGAAGGGGCGGTTCGTCTTCGAGAAGGGGGCCGACGCGACCGTGCTCAAGATCGCGAAGGGAAAGGGGGTGGCCGGCGGGGCGTTCGAGGCGACCGACGTGGTGCCGAAGAACGGCTGGGTGTACTTCCCGGTGAAGGGCAACCTGGCGTACAAGAAGGACGGCTGGTCCGGGTCCGTGTCGGTCTGGTGCAACACCGACCCCGACCGGCTCATCAAGGCGAAGTTCTGCGACCCGGTGCAGATCACCCAGAGGGGCTACGACAACGGCGCGCTGTGGTTCGACTTCAACGACGCGAAGCCGCGGGCCCTCCGGTTCGGCGCGTTCACGGCCCGCCCCGCCGGGCAGAAGGCGGTCGCCGAGTCCGATCCGAAGGCACCGCTGGTCCGCCTGCCGGAGGTGGGCTGGAAGGCGGGCGAGTGGCACCACGTGGTGCTCACGTTCCGGAACCTCGACACGGGCAAGCCGGACGCCGCGACCGCGCTGTACATCGACGGCAAGCGGGTCGGCGAGGTGAAGGACCAGGCAATCGCGATGGGCTGGGACGTCGAGAAGGCCGGGGTGTACCTCTCCCTCGGGTACGTCGGCCTCCTGGACGAGTTCGCGCTCTTCGACCGGGCCCTGACGGCCGAGGACGTGGCGCTGCTGCACAAGAAGCCCGACCTGCTGGCCCCACTCAAGCGGAAATGACGGCCCGCTCGCGGAGCCGACCGCGGACGTGGGACCGGGGTCCTCGGACCTCGGCAGCGAAGTCCCGATCACGACCTTCGGCGTGGTGGCTCCCGACACCCTGCTGACCCACTTCGGTGCCCGGACCCCGTCACCCCAGAACACTGCGGTCCGACCAATGAAGCTCGTCATCCACCCACCGGTCGAATCTCGAACTACTTCCAGAGGACGAGGGCCACTTCCTGCATGACATCCGGCACGTCGGTACGCAACGGAACCAGCCGCCGCAGGAACGCCCGGATCGCGGGTTCGTGTGCCGAGTAGTGCCTCAAGAACTGCTCGTGCCGTGACGCCGGCTCCTCGTTCATCAGTCACTCCCACTCATACACTCCGCACGCCGATGCGTTTTTACGCCTCCTGTTGGCCGGGATTGAAAGAACGCCCGGCTCGTGCCGGGCGTTCAGCGGCGGATGCGGTTCACGTCAGTCGTTCGCCTTACCCTTGCCCTTGCCCATCCCGGTGATCTTGACCTCGGTCAGCACGCCGTCCTTCGCCTCGAACGTCAGCTTCTCGCCGACTTTCAGCGCCTTCTCGAAGTCGGCGTAGATGCCCTCCTTGGCCTGCCCCTTGCCGCCCTTCGCCTTCCCGCCGGCGACGGTCACTTTCACCATGTCGGTGAACTTGTACTCGTTGTCCTTGTCACCTTCCTTGATCGTGACAGTCTTCTTATCCAGATCGACCTTGCTGATCGTCCCCTCGGCCGCGACCACCAGTCCGGCTGTGAGGAACATCACGCCCATCGGCCCGAGCCATTTTCTCATCGAATCGACCTCCCAAGCGGTTGCTGAAGCGGGTAGTAGTTCGCCTCCCGCAGATGCACTCCGCCAGTTTCACCGCATTCACGGCCGGTCGAGCTTATACTTCTTCCGTGTGCCGTGACCGTAGCGCGCGTCGGTCCGACACGCCGGAGTTGGATCGTGTTAGCTTTATCCTTTGCCCCTTCGATTTTTACCGAGGTGCCTGCGCTTGCGGCCCGTGCATCCCTTGCCACCCGCCGCACTCGCACGCTGTCAGCGGGTTGTGGGCAGCAAGGCGGTCGGGGCGGAGGGTCGCACGGGCCGCTGGAGTTGCTGTGGCAAGGCACACAGCCGTTACGACCGGTTCTCGTCCCAGAAGTTGAAGAAGGGTGAGAGATCTGCCACGGGCAGTCCGAGTTCACTGCCGAGGCCCACTGTGAGAGCGCATGGGGGCTTGACGAGGCGCTCACCTGCCGGCGTTCCCGTCGGTGTCGTTCAGGCGTGTGAACCAGCCGAGTACGTCGGGTTTTCTGGCCACGCTTGCGCGCAAGTACTTGTTTAGCGCCCCCGCTGGCACGCAGGGGGAGCTGATCGCGGCCCGATTTCCTACCCTGCCGTCATGGACGAGCCCGCGTGTCCCGGCTGCCGGGAACTCCTCCAACGCGTCGCCGCTCTCGAAGCCCGGGTCGCCGAACTGACCCGGATGCTCGAGGACGCCCGCCGCGCGGGCAAGCGGCAGGCCGCCCCGTTCCGCAAAGGTCCGCCCAAGCCCGACCCGAAGACCCCCGGCCGCAAGTCGGGCGCCGCCCACGGTACCCACGGCCACCGGCCCCCGCCGCCGCCCGACCAGATCGCCGAGTGCCACGACGCCCACCTCCCCGACGCCTGCCCGCACTGCCCGGGCCGCATCGTCGAGACCGGCACCGCCGACCAGTTCCAGACCGACATCCCACGCCGCCCGCTCGTGCGGAAGTTCCGCATCCACGTCGGTCACTGCGACACGTGCGGCAAGCGGACCCAGGGCCGGCACCCGCTCCAGACGTCCGACGCCCTCGGCGCGGCCGCCAGCCAGGTCGGCCCCGACGCCCAGGCCGCGGCCGCGACCTTGCACACCCAGATGGGGCTGTCGCACGGCAAGGTGGCCGCCGTCTTCGACGCCCTGTTCGGCATCACGCTCACCCGCGGGGCCAGCGCCCAGATCAACCTCCGGGCGGCGACGCGACTCGAACCGGACTACCACCTCATCCTCGGTGAGGTGCGGACGTCCGAGCAGATCGCGGCCGACGAGACGGGGTGGCGGATCGGGGGGCACCCCGCCTGGCTCCACGCCTGGGTCGGTGACCGGGCCACCGCGTACGCCATCGACTCCCAACGCAGTGCGGCCGTCCTGGAGCGGGTCATCGGCGTGGACTGGTCGGGCATCCTGAGCCACGACGGTTTCGCCTCGTACGACCGGTTCGAGGGTGCGATCCATCAGCAGTGCGTGGCCCACGTGCTGCGGCGCGCCCGCGACCTGCTGGCGACGGCCACCCGGGGAGCCGTGCGGTTCCCGCGGCAGGTGATCGCGTTGTTCACGGAGGCGATCCACTGGCGGAACGGGTACGCGCCCGGGGCGTGGACGTCGGACCAGTTGGAGGAGCACCGGGAGGGGTTCGACGACCGGTTGCGGCGGCTGGTGCTCCGGCCGCGTGCGGTCCCGGCGCACGCCACGCTGGCGCGGCACCTGTGGCGTCACTTCGAGCAGTGGTTCGGGTTCGTGTTCGACCCGCGGGTCGAGCCGACGAACTGGGCGGCCGAGCAGGCGATCCGGCCGGCGGTGGTGAACCGGAAGGTGTGGGGCGGGAACCGAACGGCGGCTGGCGCGTGGGCGCAGGGGGTGCTGATGTCAGTGCTGGAGACGTGCCGGCGACGGGGTCATGCGGTCGTGGACTACATCAGCCAGACGCTCCGCGCGGCCGGCAACGGGCTGGTCCCGCGACCGGTGCTACTGCCGACGGGCTAATCAAGTACGCGCGCAAGATGTAGCAGTATGTAGTTAATCCCCCGAATGCCAACCCGAATCCTGGATCATGCAATTCCCGGTTGAGCTGAACTCGACATGGAAATCGAAAGGAAATCGAGGGGTCATGCGCGAACGGTACATTTGGCTAATCCCTATCGTCGGCGAGGATGACAAGAAGTGTTGTTCCGTCCCCTTTGCAGACGCAAACGGGACGGTACAGCACGCCTCGATGAAGCCAAGACTTTCGAGCTACGGCACCAAAGGTTGAAGGTTCAAATCCTTCTGGGTGTACTAGAAAACAAGGGGTTTCAGGAGTCAAGTAACGCGAGGTGCACCAAACTCTGCACCAAACCCCCAGAATCGTCCCAGAACTCTGCCCCGGTTTCGCCGGGGCTTTTTCATTTGGTGCATCTCGCGCTCCAGTCGCGATCGTGTTACTCTCCGGCCATGCCCGAGCCGGAACCCATCGGCCCAACCCTCGCGAAGCTGCTCGACGACGCCCTGCGTCCGATGTTTGCGGAGAACCCTGCCGCGTACCACACCGAAGTTCAACGGCACGACGCGGAAGCCCGTGAACTCATCGACCGCGCCCGGCGCGTGACGCAGGAGAAGATCGACGAGGCTCTCGACCGGCTGACTTTCTTCGGCGGCGACCGGCTTGCTCTGTTGCCGGAAGCCACGCGGAACACCGCCGCGCAGCGTGAGGCGATCGACAGGGAGCTTCACGACGCACTTCTGGAAGCTCGGGAGCGGTTCAATCGGCGGGTGAACGCCCTGCGGGTGGTTGCGGACGAGAAGTGACAGCATAAGATCGACGCGAACAACACTCTTTGGCTAACAGAGCCACTCATGGCAAAGCAACCGAAGCGATCCGCCACGGATCGGGTCTATCCGCGTGACCTGGCCGCGACCCTTCTGCGCACGTGGAACCCTGAACCGTTCTTCGAGGGGTGGCCGCGGGTGGAGCTTCCGCCGAAGGCCGTACTGGGGCAGTTCCTCGACGTCTGCTACCACGCGAGCATGTTGACCGAGGAAGGACGCCCGACCGTCTTCCGAATCGTGCTGCAGGACAGTAAATCCCCGGTATCCCCACGGCACGGCGAAGAACTGCCGCCGGTGACGCGGTACACATTCACGAAACCGATCCCGTTCACCGAAACGGAGCTGCGGCGGTTGGCGCCGGTCGCCGACCCCCGCAAGGTGTTGATCGCAGTCGAGAGTACCGGCGAAGGCGATCAGGCACAGTTGCAGATTTACGGTCTGGTGGACATTGGAATGGCGTTGTGGGAGATGGCGCGGCACGAGCGGGTGATGGGCCATTCATCGCCAGAAGCGCTCGTCGTCGTATCCACCCGGCCGGGAGAGTTGAGCATTTCCCGAGGTGACCGCCCCGTGGTCAGACTGCGCGACGGTCGTATCGTGAGCCCGACCGATAGCGTTCTGCACGAGGGGCCGATTGCTGAGTTCTTCTCACCTGCCTCAACTGTCTTCATCAACAACGCCTGCCAGCTCGCGGAGATCGACCAGGATCCCGACGAGGATGATGGGCTGCGGATGGCCCATCAGACCTTTATCGAGTCTCTCCTGCTCTACACGGCGGATCTGCACCACGGCGGGACGCTGCTGTTCGTGCCCGAGGAGATGGCGCACGACGATCCACGACTCCTGAGCCGGGTGTCGATCAAGTACGTACTGCCGAGCACCAGGCCGCGTGACGCGCTGGTGTCCGCAATGGCCGCACGACTGCAGCACAACGCTGTGATGACGAGTCTTGAGGACCGGAAAACGGTCAAAATCGAAGTGCTGCAGGCACTGGAGGCACTGGCCGAACGTGAACAGGAGTGCGACGACGCGGCGAAGGATGCCGCCCGGTTTATCGCGTCGCTCACAGCGGTCGACGGTGCGGTTGTGCTGACCGACACGCTGCGGATTATCGGATTCGGTGCCGAGGTGATCGCGGCACCAGCCGCCACAGACACCGTGCACATCGCTCAAACTGCGCAAGGGGACGAGTCGCGGCCTATAGAGTTCACGGAGTTCGGAACCCGGCACCGGTCGGCTTATCGGTTCACCGCGGGGCTGGACAACTCGGTCGCGTTCGTGCTCTCCGAGGACGGCGGGATCAAGGCGGTGCGGCAGGTCGGCCCGCGTCTGCTGCTTTGGCCATACTTCAATATCGGGTTCGTCACCGCATTGACGTAGAACGCGTACGGCGGAAGGTGGCGGTGGCGCTGGAGGGGAAACGGGATGAGTGGGCGACCTTGGCTGTCAGCCTGACAGTCTAACGGCCCAAGCCAAGCCAAAACGACAGCCGTACACTACTGGAGTTTTGTGTAGATACGATGAAGAGCCACGGAAGTGCTTGCAGTATTTGGAGATGCGGAAAACGACGTAGAAATCCCGCGAACGGCACACGCCGTGCGTAGAATGGCGGCATCTCGATCGCGATGCGCCGGCGCAGACACAGCTATACGCAGTACGCTTGATATATAGTTCGTGTTCGCCGCGGCAACAAAAAAAAATCCGCGGACCGGTTCGGTCGAGACAACGGGGCTGCGTATCGCCCCGGCACTCGCGATGGAATTCGACGAGCCCGGCCGCCCCCTCCTCCCACCGGCCCCGCCCGCACCCATTTCACCGCCTGATGTTGGTCAGTTCCACCAGCAGAGGGTCCGCAATGGCTTTTGGCGACTTCCCCACGTTCTACAGCAAGGCCCGTGAGCGATCGGTTGCCGGTGTCTTCGACGAGTTCCTCGATCAGCACATCAACATCACCCGCGGCATCCGCAACCGCGCCGGCACCAGCCAGAACCACCTCCGCGAGTTCCTCGCCGACGAGACCGACCGCGACGAAGGCTTCCCCCGCGTGCTGAGCATCGAGGACTGGGACTTCCTCGGCGGCTCGTTCGCCCGGCACACCAAAATCTGGCCGCTCGACGACATCGACGTTTACCTGCCGCTCGACGGCACCGGCCTGGTCTACACCGGGGCGTACGGCGTGCTGCCGTACACGGTCGTCAACGACGGCGTCCTGGACGAGAACCCGCTGCTCGTCGACCGCAAGCGGTGGATGGACGGGTACAACCTGTCGTCCGAGAAGCTGATCGACGGGTTCGCGAAGATTCTCCGCCGGCACTACCCCGAGACGACGAAGGTGCGGCGCGTCGGCGAGGCCGTGAACGTGCGGCTCACGGTCGGCGCCGGCGAAGACAACGACGGCCTGGGGTTCGACGTGGTGCCGTGCTTCAGCCTGAAGCCCGTGAACTACGGCCAGCAGCCCTTCTACCTGATCCCGAACGGCGACGACGGGTGGATCCACACGAACCCGCGGATTGACCAGGAATACTCGGACAACCTCAACCGCGCCAACGGCCGCACGCTCCGCAAGGGCGTCAAGCTGTTCAAGTGGTGGAACGGCGAATTCGCCGGCGGCCGGGTCGAGTCGTACTACGCCGAACTCGCGGTCATGCGGGCGTTCCAGATGCGAAACGCGTTCGGCCAGACCGTCACCACGATCGCGGAAGCGGCCGAGGTGGCGTTCCGGGCCGTGCGGGACGCGATCAACGCCGGCGACCAGCAGCCGCTCCTCAACGGGGCGCCGACCGTGGAACGCGGGCCGGTGACCAACGGGGACATGACCCTGCTGAACGCCGCCGTGACGCTGAGCCAGAGGGCACGCCAGCTCGAGCTGTACGGCCGCCAGGCCGAGGCGATCGGCGTGTGGGGCCAGGTGTTCGGCGAAGAGTTCCCGACGGCGTGATTACGCACCGGGAAACCACGAGCGGATCAGCCCATCGACCAGCATGACAAAGTAGATCATGCTGCCGATCAACGTCAGCAGCACGGCCCAAGCGGCCCCCGCGCGCACCACGAGGAAGGAATCCTCGTGGTGTGCGTACATGTGCCCGATCAGGTCGTTCACGACCAAATCGACCAGGAAATGCGGCATGCCCAGGAGCAGGCGGAGGATGATGTAGCCGCCGATCAGGGCGAACGCGATTTTCAGCTGGTGTCCGGCGATCGTTGCACGAGCCCGAAATCGCCTTGAAAAACCGCTTGTCCGGGCCGCAGAAGCGGCTGGAAAAGCGGGCGTGCAATGATCCCCGGACACCACCCGACCTCCGACCACCCACAGCCCCCGTTGATCGCTGCATCTGCGGCATGTACTCCTGGGTCAACAAGCCCGAGCCGCACGCCGTCTTTTCCCTCGCCCTGACTTCATTCCGGATCACGGCCCTGGTGCCGCCGGTGGCGCGGCGAGCTTCGTGAGTACCTCGTCGACCATCACCTGCGCCCCGTACTTCATCTGCTGCTCTTGCGACTCGCGCCGCCACGCATAGAGCCGCTCCGGGACCGTCGGCGACTGCTTGCGTCGGTCGAACAACTCGTCCTGCAGACGCCGCGATTCATCTGCCATCTCCGCAGCAGGGACGTTTTTGGCGATTGCGTCCTTCCAGTACCCCTCCAGCAGGGTCCGCGCACGCTCCGATGCCGCGGCCGACTTGTCGTGCTTCTTTGCTTCGCGCCAGAGCTTGATGCCGGCAGGGACCAGCGGTGCAAGAACCGCAAGGACGAACTGGATGAACGTCAGGTGCTTGAAAACCCCGTAGAGGAGCGCCCCGACGGCCAGCACGGCAACCGCGAGGAAGAAGTAGAAGACGTAGTACTTCCGCAGCGACGAGTCCCACTGCATGCTGGATCGTTGGCAGACCAATCGGCCGTATTCGAGCGGCACCGGCCCCACCTCGACGGGATACCAGTCTTCCTTCTTCTTCAGCAGTTCGGGAGTGGCTTTCTTCTTGAAATCCTCGGCCAACTCGAGCGTTTCCTCCGGGGTCGGCTTAGCCCCGGCCCGGTGCGTGTTCCACGGAATCTGGAACAGTTCGGTGTCGAACACCTCTTGGAGCCTCGCCCCAAGATGTTGGTAACGCTCCGCCGCTGACTCGAGGAACATGGCGTCGATCAACGCCGCGACGACCGCGAGGATCGCCCCCACGATCGCGGCCTCCGGTTCGATAGCGGCGATCAGCGGCCCAAGGATGGCCGCTAAGAGGATCAGGCTCGTCTGCCAGCCCCCGATGGACTTCGCCAGCCCGTAAGCCTGGCTCGAAGCGTGGACGTACCGCAGCAGCTCGGGGCTGTTCTGCCGCGCCGGGATGTCGTTGGGCACCGAAGGCTCCTGTTCAGCCGTAGGCCGGGAAGTACGTGTCGAAGACCATCCGCCACTTGTCGTAGGCATCCTTGACCTTGCCGGTCGCCGCCAGCTTCACGGCCTCGGCCGACCGCTCGTAGGCCCGCTGCAGCCGTTGCTGAACATCGGCCAGGGCGTTCTTTTCGAGCAGGTACTTACCGATGTTGTCGCCGTATCCAGCGAGGTCGGCGACGGTCGATGCCACCCACGTGCGGGCCTTATCGAAGAAGTACCGCACCCCAGACGGGTAATCAGAGATCGTGACCCCGCTGAAGATGCGCAGGATCATCGTTTCGAGGTGGAACGACCGGAACAGGGCGCTGTGCGTCTTGTTCCAGCCCTTGATCATCTTGATGAGCGGCACGAGGCTGCCGGAGTGGGCCGTGTTCTGCGAACTCCAGATTTCGACGTGCTTCTTCGGGTCAGTCGGGATCCACCGCTTGCCGCGGGCGTCGGGGATCAGAAAACCGCCGCCGGTGCGGTAGAACCCCGGCACGACGTCCATCGAAAAGGACGCGAACTTGATCGTCACGGCCTGGCCGTTCCGGGAGATGTCCGTGGCCTCCGTGTACGACTTCTTCAGCACCCCGCGGACCTTGTCGAGGAGCGTTGCGTACCCGTCCTGGGAGTAGTACTTCGCGTCCAGAACGATGAACACGTCCACGTCCGCGTCGCTGAGCGGCGCGATCATCGTGCTACGCATGTAGCTGCCGGTCAGGAAGTCTTCGAGGACCGTCATTTCCTTGGCGACGTTCGCCCGGGCGTTCTGCTGCCGGGTCGAGACGGTGCTGGCCTGGAGGCCGCTGATTTCGAGGTTCTGCCGCAGTTTGTCGAAGCCGGACGTGATCGTGGTGGGCATGGGTTGAACCCAGGGCCAGGGGTTCGCTCGCGACGGTGCGGTGGCGAATTTGGTAATTATACGGTTGTCGGAACCGGGAAAGCGATGTCCGTAGGACAGACGCAGGCCGGAGTCAGTGCCGCAGGTACGCCACGTTCTTCGTCTCGCTCCAACACTCGGTGCATCCGTGAGTTCCGCAGTTTCCGCCCTCCTTCGAGGTCGGGCACGTCGCCTCGCGCTTCCTCGTCGTGACCGTGGACGTGGTGGGCCAGATCCTCGATCGCTCGCCATCCACCCGTGACGCCGACAGCCGGATCCGCAGGTTCGGCGGTATCTCCTCCCGGCACCGTAGGATCGTGTCGTATTCACGTGTGGGCAGCCAGTGCCGCAACGTCCGGCGTCTCCAGGCAACGCCACCCTCACCGGCTCGACGTACCGCCTCAGCACAGCCCTTGCTTCCTCCGGTACGCTCGTCTTGGACGGGAATGTGGGGCTGAAGGGAACGGTCACCGGCCTGACGCTCACGGACGGCACGATCTGCCGCGGCGACTGGTTTGAGGGCGACCTGTACATCACGAACACCACCGACGGCCTCCGCAGGCTCGTCTTCGGGAAGCTCAAGGGGGCAGCGACGCTCGGGGATGTGGCCATAACCGTCGATCCGGTCATGGACGCCCGCCTGACGGTCTTCGTGGCCTCATCCGCGTCATCGGGCAAAGGTGCGGCACTCGGAGTACGCCTCGGTCGAGTGCTGGATGCGAGCCCAGCCGAGCATCAGGTTCACCTTCCGGACGAACTCGGCCCGCTCGGGCGGGGACACGCCCTGGTCCCACGTCTTGTCCGCGTACGCCTGCCATCCCCGCCCGCGGTAGCGGGTTGGCCCCGGAGGGCGGGTGGTATTTACACTCGTTCGCTTCGCCGCTGACCCGGCACAGGCTTAATAGCTGGGGAAATCGTGTCACTATTACTTGATGGAGAGATCTATCTATCAGAGTCCCTGACCACGGACCGGCCTTCCAGCTTGGTCGGCACTGAGATGTCAGCCGTGGGCGAAGCGGGAGGTCAGCCGTCTGCGATCGGCGAGACTCGCGTTGATTGACTGCTCGGTCGTCGAACGCTACGGGGGATGGTCGGCGTCCCGGTCTTCGCCGGGGTCGGCCTCGCCGGGGCGGGCGTCGGGGCGGTGCGCGGGATGGTGACTCACGCGGCCGGGTTCTTCCCCGTAGGGCTCGCGTGCGGCGCGGCGGTCGGGGCGGTTGTCGGCAACAATCCACTCGCCCGAGAACGTCGTGACGGATGACGGCGTGCCGGACCGCCCACCGGCTCCCACTCATCTGGGGCCGGGGTTGAGGTCGCCGCCCTCGCCGGCCCGTGGGCATCGCCGCCACCCCGAGTGGTCGTCGATGTGACGGACGCACGACTAAAGATCGGCGGAAAACGCGTCACTATTACATGACGGGAGGACGTAGCTCTTGGAACCTCTCCGGGGTGGGGCGACACCCTTCATCTCCTCGTCGGCACCGGACTGCCAAGCGTTACGCCCGATTCACATTTGACTGCGGTCGGGGGAGTTGCTATTCTTTGGTTGCCCAAGTTGGATAACTGAGGTCCGGCATGGACATGGCCGAACTTGCCTCCCTCACCGGGCTGCCGGTCCGCAAGCTCCGCTACGTGTCCGACCATCGAGTGCTGCCGGGGCTGCGCGACACCTCGGCCGGCCACGGCGTCCCGCGGACGTTCACCGCCTTCGAGGGGTTTGGCATCGCCCTGGCCGCCCGCCTCCTGGCCGCCGGCCTGACCCGCAAGGTGGTCGCCACCGTACTCGACGCCGCCTGCCGCCCGGTCGGACCGACCCGCGCGCCCGCCGACGTCCCGCTCTACCGCGCGTACGCCGCCCGGGCCGGGCGGCTGGAGATCGGGGACGGGCGACACCTGCGGCTGCGGACGCCGAAACGTCCCGGCCTGGCGAGCGCCCTCGACACCGGGTGGCTCCCACTGGGGACCAGCGGGAGGGCCGGCTGCGACCACACCCCGGTGGTGCACGTGACCGTCGAGCTCGGCGGGCTGGCGGACGCCCTTCAAGCGCGCCGGGGTAACGCGGACTGGGAGTAGGGTTTACGTCCGATTCCACCGGGCCCGCACGCTTCGGGGCCGAAGGAGGCCAGGATGGTCGCCGGTGTCCCGCCCGAAGTCCTCCGCCAGTACCCGGCGGACCTGATCCGGTTCGCGGTCGACGAGGCCGGCCGGGACGCCGAGGACGTCGCCGCCTTCCTCGCCGCCGCGGGCCTGGCACCGCCGCCGGGTGAGACCCGCGGCTGGCCACCCGGCGTCCTGCTCGACCTCGGGGCCTTCGTGCGGCTGCGGCGCTGGGAGGCGTCCGGGTACACGTTCCACGTCGAGGCCGGGCTCCCCACCGCCCGCATGGCGCTGCGCCGCGTCATCACGACGCTCATCGGCGCGGCGGCGGACCGCGCTATGCTTGCCGCCGCCGGCGAGTTGGGCCTGGCCGTGTTCGGCTTGACGGTGTCCCGGTTCGCTTGGACCGCGAGGCCGCAACTCGGGTCCGACGTCGTGCTGGATCTCGGCGACGAGGACGCCCTGGTCGAGGTGCTCGCGCAGCTCATGTGGGCGCTCCGGCAGGGAGACCCCGCCGGCGAATAAAGGATCCCGCTCATGACGAAGCGACCGGAGAAGGGCCGCGGGCTGTTCTACCACCGCGACTCGGAGGCCCACTCCGAGTTGGCCCCGCCGCAGTACGTCGAGTGGGCGCGGGGCGAGGCCGCGCGGCTCGGCGTGTCCTTCTCCGGCACCCCGGAGGCGATCACCGCGATGATCGCCCGCGGCCAGCCCGCCGACGGCGACCTGTACCTCGATTACGGCGTCAGCGGGAACCTGTTGAGCCGCCCCGGCTTCGACCAGTTCCGCGAGCGGGCGGCGTCCGACCCCTCGGTGTCGCACCTGTTCGTCAGCAAGCGCGACCGCCTCGGCCGCCCCGACAACCCGCTCGACAGCATGCTCATCGAGTACCAGCTCCGGTCGGCCGGACTGACCATCGTGCTGATGGGCGGGAAGGTGCTCCCGGCCGTCGGACCCGGGGAGCGGATCGAGCTGGCCGACCTGCTCACCAGCCTGATCGAGTACAACGAGTCGGGGAAGTTCCGCCGGGATCTGGCCGAGAAGCTGATCCACGCCAAGATCCGGCTCGCCCGCGGCGGGTTCTCGATCGGCGGCGAGCCGCTCTACGGCTTCCGCCGGTGGCTGTGCGCCGAGGACGGCACCCGGAAGCGGCAACTCGAGGACCACGAGCGGGTGAAGCTGCCCGGGCACCACGTCCTCTGGCTGCCCACCGCGACCGAGGAGTTGGCCGTGGTCCGGCGGATCCTGGACCTGATCGAGGCGACGCCGGCGGCGCGGGTCGCGCGGATCCTGAATGCGGAGGGCATCCCCTCGCCGAAGGCCGGGCACGTGCGGACGCGGAACGGGGTCAAGTTCGAGACCAGCGGCCAATGGACGCAAAACACGGTGCGGAACATCGCCACGCACCCCCTCCTGATCGCGGTGTGGGAGTACGGCAAGCGCTCCGAAGGCGACCAACTCCGGTTCACCAAGGACGGCCCCCGCGCACTCGGGCGAGGCGACTACTCCCCCGACGGCAAGCTCAAGACGGTGGCCAACCCGGCAGACCAGATCATCCGCACGCCGGCCAAGTCGGACGCGGTGACGACGCCGGAGAAGTTCGAGCTCGTTCGGGAGGTGATCGCGGCCCGCGGCCGGCACCTGAAGGGTAAGGCGCGTACCCGCGGGCAGTCCCCGAACCCGCTCGGTGGTCGGATCTACGACCTGACCTGCGGCTGGCTGATGTACCGCTACGCGAAGCGGGGGAAGTGGTGCTACGGGTGCGGGCTGTACCAGAACTCGGAGGCGAGGTGCTGCCGCCACAACACGGTCCAGGGCGAGACGGCGACGCGGTTCGTCCTCGACTGCCTTCGCCAGCTGGTGCTCACCCCGTCCAGGCTCGCCAAGTTGAAAACGCGGTTGGGCGAGCTGGCGGACGCCGAACGGGGGGACGACCCGGCGCAGCGTCAACTGGACGCAGTCCGGACTGACCTGGCGGGTCTCCGCCGTAAGGTGCAGAAGGCGGCAGAGAACATGGCGCTATCGGAGACACGGGAGGAACGGGCTGCGGTCGCGGAGGTGTTCCTGAGGCTGAAGGACCAGGAGTCCGCGCTCGAGCGGCGGCTCGCGACCCACCGACCCGCCCCCTCGCGGGTGGACCCTCAGCGGCAGGTCGAAGCCGCCCTCGGCGCACTTGACCGGTTAGCCGAGTCCCTCGGCGCCGGTGCCGCGGACTGGGCCGCCGTCGGCAGCGCCTTCGCCCGGACGAACGCCAACCTTTACCTCCGGTTCTCGGAGGTCGTGAAGGGGCGGAAGACGTTCAACGTCCCGGCTGGCGGGGTGGTGACCTTCGGGTCGGCCGCGCCGCCGGGGCCGCTGTACACGGGACCGACCGACCGGCCAATCATCCGCAAGATGTTGGCCGCCGGCGAGCCGGTCACCGCGTCCCCGGGGCGAGTTACCCCGGGAGATTCCAACGCCGGCCAGGACGTGACAGGGTCAGCTAACGTGCAACGGGGCACCCGTCGCTGCAGCTGACCCGGCCCGCCTCGGCGCGACTGTGACCCGTAGCTCACGCAGCGGGCCGGGCAGCTGAGCTTTATGTTCGGCGGCGGAGGGCTTTGCGGCGTGGAGTTGCGTGTCCATAAGGTGAGGCAGATGTCGAGCGGGGCGTCCTACGTCGCCATCTACGAGGCGGACGTGGAGTTGTGCCCCGCCGAGGCCGGCGTCACGGTTGAGGTTCTCCGCACGCAGCCGTCCGACGCCGACGCGGGTGCCGTGGCCGAGGCCCGAGAGGCGATCCGCTCGGGCGCAGAATGGGTGCTGCGTCCTCGCGGGCTCGGTGCCGTCATCCGAGTTCAGCGGGTCGTGGTGCATCCGGTGGACTTCTCGCCGGCCCGCTACGAGATGCTGACCTCGGAGGCATTGCTACAGGTGCTGCCCCAAGACGCCGAACCCGGCGCTGCAGCAGACGGCCCCCGCCTGTAGGTTTTTCGTGACCACAGCTCACACGGGCGGGGGCCGCTGCTGAGCTTCCTGTTCGGCCCCGGAGGGCATCGCGGTGGAAGGTGTGCGGGATCTGGACTCGGTCTACGCCTTTTACCGCGAGCCGGACCACGCCCTGCACGGCGGGCCGGAGATGGTCCGGTTCCTCGACTCCGTGGCCGACATCCTCCGAGCCAAGCGGGTGTACCTCGGCACCTCGCACATGCGGCTCTCGCTCTCCCGTGCGGCAACGTTCGCGGAGTCGTCGCAGCAGCCGTGCATCATGGTGTTCGCCGACGGGCGGTACGTGAACTTGTCGTACCACGAGAGGTGGGAGGAGGGCGACCTCGTCCGCACACGTGAGGAGGGCATCCGGTGCCCTGCCGGGCAGGCGCGGGCCGCGCTGCTGGAGTTGCTCGCCCGCCTCAAGCCCGCAAGGGCCGAACCCGGCGCTGCAGCAGACGGCCCCCGCCTATAGGTTTCTGGTGGCCACAGCTCACACGGGCGGGGGCCGCTGCTGAGCTGGGTGTTCGGCCCCGGAGGGCTTGCCAGTGCGTGTGGGGCGTTGGACACGGCGGCTCCTGCTCGCTGCGCTCGCCTGCTCCCCATGCCTGTGGTGCTGGGGCTGCTGGACGGTGGGGTCCATCCCCCACGACCGCTTCTTGCGGCTGCTCCGCGGGGATCAGGAGGTCCGCGTCACGCGGGTCGAGGGGATGCACCTTGCGACACCGTTCGTCATCGACGACCCGGAGTCGCTCGACTACCTGACCGCCGCCCTCCGCGCCGCCGAGCCGGACGGGTACGTGCCCAAGCGGCGGGACGAGTCCGACCGGACTGGCCCCACCCTTGGCGTTCGGGTCTGGGCCGGCCGATTCGGCCCCTACGAGACGAGCTTCGATCTGCCGAACGACGAGCGGGTCAGCGGCATGACCGTGTTCTGCGAGCTGGACGACCACTACTACTTCTGGGTGCCGCTACCGCAGCCGGTCCCACCCCCGCTGGCCAGGGCGTTCGCCGCAAAGCGGGAGTGGGACAGGGCCAATCGACCGTTGCCCCCTGGACATACACGCTGAGGCCGAACCCCACGCTGCAGCAGGCCGCCGGCTCATTCGCGCGTTTCAGCGGCAGCGCTGGGCCGGTCCGTGATACGATTCCAGGGCGGCTGCTGAGCTTTTTGTTCGGCCACCGGAGGCTTCCGAGGGTGACGCCGATTCAGCACCGTAGCGAGTTTGCCGCGGCGCTGGCCCAGCCGCGGGCGTTCCTGTTCCTGTGGGTCAACTGGGCCGTCCACGCCATGCACTCGCGGGCGCTGGTCGCCACGGCCGTCGCGGCGTGGCGGGCTGAACACCCTGACCAGCTCGTGCCGTGCTACATGGCCGATGTCAGCGACCAGTGCGGCGAGCTGTGGGACGCGCTGGCCGAGTGGCTGACGGCGGAACGCCGCCCGGCCGGGCAACTGATGATGTCCGGGGCCGGCCCCCTGCTCTGGCTGCGGTCGGGGCATGTGGTCCTACATGTACCCGCCCCGTTGCAGTACGATGCTGCCAGGCTCGCGGTCGTCAGCCGGAGTGTGTTCACGGTAGAGGCCGAACCCCACGCTGCAGCAGACCGCCAGCTCCTTGGCGATTCGTAGCATGCTCGTAGGCATCGGTCGCGGTTGCCGGCTCGGCGGCTGCTGAGCTTTTTGTTCGGCCTCTCGGTGCATTTGCATGGCGGACGCCGACTTTTACATCGCGTTCGAGGGGACCGCAGCTCGTTACGCCGCGCTTGCCCGGTTCTTCGATGGCCTGCAGTCGGCGAAGACGGCGCTGGAGCGAGACGCGGAGGCTGACCGGGACGCGGTCGTGCGGAACCCGAGGTGGATCGACCTGCTCGACGCTGACGCGATCGAGGCGATGTCGGGTCCGGAGTGGTCGCTGGAGGATCTGTTGGACTGCATTCTGGCCGGCGACTACGAGCTGGTCGGACTGACGTTCGACGGGCGGGCCGGCCGGCTGGAGTACAACCCCTGGGGGTATCCGTTCGGGGGTACGGACCCGCTGAAGGCGCTGGTCGAGGCGTTCGGGTTGGAGGTCACCCGCGACTCGTTCCACGACGGGTTCGCCGAGTGGCAGGAGCGGCAGGGGTGAGCCCGGCCGAACCCGGCGCTGCAGCAGACCGCCGGCTCACTGGCGCTTTCTGCTGGCTCGGCGGCTCCGGTCGTGACATCATGCCCGGGCGGCTGCTGAGCTTCATGTTCGGCCACGGAGGTCATCAGATGCCGGCCCTCAGGCTGATGCTCGCCGTGATCGCGGCCTCCACAGCCGCTCTCGCGCTCCCCGTCCAAGACGAAGCGACGCATCCCGCGGACGCGCTGGACGATCAAGCTCTTCGGGATGAGCCCCTGACGATCCTCTTCTGCAGGCATGGTGGCTACCCCACGCCGGGTCGGCCCTACCGGTGGGTTTGGAGCATCAACTCAGGCGGTGACGGCGAGCTTACCACTGGAAGCCACCCGAAAGCGGAGCGGAGCCGATTCACCGTCCCAGCCGGGCGAGCGGGGTCCTTCCGCCAGGTCCTACGTCAGGAGCGGTATCCGACTCTCCGGCGCGAGTACGGCCCGCTCGCCCTTCACGGCGGATGGGACACCCTCACAGTACTCGCCGGCGAGCACGTCAACAGGACCGTACGGTTCGAGTCCGTGGGTGCCTGGGCGGAGGAGGAGGGGAGGGGGAAACTGGCCGAGTTGGCTCCGGCAGCCCGGGTCTGGCTCGCGGCCGCCGGCATGTTAGACCCTGACGCAAAAGTACTCACGGAGCAGAAGGGGTTAGCGGCCGCCCTGGATGCACTGAAGAAGAAGTAAGCCGGGCGACCAGGCCCGAGGTGCCGAACCCCGCGCTGCAGCAGACGGCGGGGCGTGATTTGCTTCTGCGGCCCACAGCTCACACAGCCCCGCCGCTGCTGAGCTATATGTTCGGCGAGGGAAGCGCACCAGATGGCGTTCGTCTTCCGCTTCGGGTACGAGTCGCCGCAGCAGTCGTCGGCCAACGCCCGCGCCGGGTGGGACGATGAGTCGAGCCAGTGGGTCGTCATCGACGCCCCGGACGAGGCCGCCGCCCTGGCCTGGGGCCGCGAGGTCGCCGAACTGTTCGTCCGGGAGTTGGGCGGCGGCTCGTGGCAGGCCGGCGGGTTCGCCCACTGGGTCGAGCCGCTGGGCGCGTGCCCGTGGGCGGTCGGGCGGCCGCGGGTAGCAGTCGGGCAGTTCCCGGGGGCAGCAGGGTGGGTGTAGGCGTCGCGCCGAACCCTACGCTGCAGCAGACCGCGGCCTCGGTAGCGATTCCTGACGTGTAGCGCTCACGGCCGCGGCTGCTGAGCTATATGTTCGGCGGCTGGAGGGCCTCGGGGTGCGAGTCGCCACCATTGAAGGCTCCCGCGTGACGAGCGAAGCCGCGTTCTGGCGGGAGTACCTAGCTGTGGTGCAGCCCGACGGCGCGGCGTACTTCGGCCGCAACCTCGACGCGTTTCGCGATGCCATCGTCGCCGGCGGCCCTGGCTGGCCGGGCGGGCCGTGCCAGTTGAGGGTCGCCGACCACACGGCGGCCGGGGTCGGGCCGGAGTTCTTCGCCCGGCTCGCCGAGATCGCGGCCGAGGCCACAGGTTTCGAGTTGATGCTGGCGTAGCCCGCAGCAGCGACAAAGGCACGCCGAACCAGGCGCTGCAGCAGACGGCGGGGCAGTCATTGGTTTTCGTGATCCATAAGCTCAGCGTGCCCCGCCGCTGCTGAGCTTGATCGTTCGGCGGCCGGAGGGTGCCCGATGGGCGTGGCGTCCGAACTCAACGATGTGCCGATCGCGTCTGTGGAGCGGATTCGTTTGCGGAGCGGCGTCGTGACGATCGCCACGCTGGGTGTCAGCTACCTGCACGCTATGCAGTTGCCGTGGCCTCGGACCGTACTTGTGTTGCCCGGCGGAGAGCGCCGGCCGGTGGCTGCAGAGTTAGGGTTCGTCGCTCCGCTTGACGCGCCGGCAGTCGTCACCCTGGCGCTCGATGCCGAGGTCGTTCTGCCAGGGAGTCGGCTGTCGTTCGTGCCGTAGTGAGCCGCAGGCGCCGAACCCCACGCTGCAGCAGACCGCCGGCTCATTCGCGGTTTCTGCTTGTTCGCGCGGCCGGGTCGTGGTCTGATCACCGGCGGCTGCTGAGCTTTTTGTTCGGCGTCGGAGGTGGAGGTGATCGACTGGCGAGCTATCGAGAGTTGCACACCCTCGTCATGCGAGAATTGCGGGGGCTCCAACTTCGAGAACCTTGGCACGAGTCATCCGAACGGACCCCGCGGGCTGGGCATCGGCCGGTACGTTCGCTGTCGCAGCTGCGGCACAGCTTGGACGGCGCTGGCTCTGCTCGACTCCGTGGCGGAGGGCAAGCCGTTGGAGTGGTTCAGCCCAGGCGCCGAACCCGGCGCTGCAGCAGACCGCGGCCTCGGTAGCGATTCGTGACCCACAGCGCCAGCGGCCGCGGCTGCTGAGCTTTTTGTTCGGCGTTGAAGGCCCGAGCCGGCGGAGGGTGGAGCAAGTGGACGAGGCGTACTTCTGGGGCAGCCTGGAGTTCCGCCTGTGCCGCGAGTTCGCGGGGCTGCCGGAACGCCGCTACCAGTACTTCTGGTGCGACGGCTTCGCCCCCCGTGACTACATCCTCGACGGCCCGTCGCCACGGATCACAGGTGGGTGCTGGATCTGCAACGGCCCCGCCCAAGCCGAGTGGGATTTCGCCCTGCTCCTGCCTGGGCCGGTCGGCTCGCGGGCGGAGATCGACTGGGCGGCGCTTCACCTGGCCGAGAACGTCACCCGCTGGATGTCCTTCGACGAGGGCCGACGGTACATCGAGATCGAGCCTGCAGTCGCGGTGCCCGACCTCCGCTGAGGCCGAGCGCCGAACCTCTCGCTGCAGCAGACCGCGGCCTCGACAGTGAGTAACATCAGGACAGCTCGCACCGGCCGCGGCTGCTGAGCTAGTTGTTCGGCCACCGGAGGCGCTCATGCGCGAGGTCGCACTCGACATCCGCGGCCTCGGCTTGATCTTGTACTCCCCGCCAGCGGTCGCACACATCCCCGAGGGCGCGGACTACCTCCGCTCCGACTTCTGGAACCCGGCCGACGTGGCTCGACACGTGATGGAGTGCCAGCTCACCGCGTTCGCCACCGGCTCACCTGGTTCGTTCCGGTTCCGGTTCACCGAGGGGCTGCCGGACGAGGCCGCTGTCCAGGCGGCAGCGTTCAAGTTGCGGCTCGGGCTCCATGTCCGAAGCGGCACGATCTGCGTCCGCGACCTGTACGACCTGATGGAGTGGTCGGCCGAATGCCCTGCGCCTCAGCAGCTCCGTGCCGCCGACGGGTGGTATCGGCTGACCGTGTTCTCCTCGCCCCCGCCGAGTGGTATTCTCGGGGACGGGCAGGTAGTCGAGGTCGCGCTGGAGCGGGTGAGCCATAAACCGGCACTGCAATGGGAGGGCGTCCCACCTCTCCACAGCTAGCTGGCCGAACCCCGCGCTGCAGCAGACCGCCTGCTCACTCGCGCTTTTCAGCGGCCACGTTGCTACCGGTCGTGGTACGATGCCCGGCGGCTGCTGAGCTTTATGTTCGGCCGCGGAGGAGCCTGCATGTCCGCCGCTGACCTGTACGGGCCGTGGATCGACGACCCGGAGTGGCAGACCGGTCTGCTCGAACGGCTCAAGCTATGGTGGTCGGTGCCGATTGCCGACCTCCCGGACGCTGGGCTGGCATTGTTCCTGCGGCAGCGCACCGCGGACGGACCTGTGCTTGCCGAGGCCCGCCGGCGGCTCGCGGCTGGGCAGCCGGACGAATCCGAGCAGTACGACGGCGAGCTGGCGGACGCGGTCGCAGCCGCCGAGCAAAGGCAGGCCGAACCCGGCGCTGCAGCAGACGGCGGGGCATGATTCGTTTCTGCGACCCATAGCTCACACAGCCCCACCGCTGCTGAGCTTGTTGTTCGGCCACCGGAGGCACACCGGATGGTTGAGGCGGAACCGAGGCTCGACGCACTCCGCGCTGCCGTCCAGTTGGCGTGTCAGCCGCAGAACGCCGGCCGGATTGTCGCGGGTCGTAACCAGGTGCTCGCCATGCCCCGGCCCTGGGTGATGGCCCATGTCGAGCGAGTGGCCGCCGAGGCGCTGGACCTGTCCGACTATTGGGAGTACCGTCGGCTGTTGGAACTGGCGGAGTTGCTCGACGCAGGGTTGGTGCAGCGGCTGGTCCCTCTGGGGCTGAGCAGCAGCGACCCGGACGTGCGGGAGGCCGCTGAGGACTACAACCCCAAGCGGGCCGAACCCGGCGCTGCAGCAGACGGCCCCCGCCTGTAGGTATGTCGTGACCACAGCTCGCACGGGCGGGGGCCGCTGCTGAGCTTTATGTTCGGCGACGGAGGGCTTCGGCGGTGCGAGTCGCGGTGCCCCCGGAACTGTCAGCGTGGATCGCGGCCCGGATTGCCAGCTACCCGGCCGAGGCGACCGAGCCATACCACCACTGGGAGGCCGCGGCAGTCGGGGAGTTCGCCGCCCTCCCGCTGATCCGTCACTGGTTCGAGACGTTCGGGCTGCGGGCCGACGGCGAGGTGGTCCGGTGGTCCACCGACGGCGACGCCCCGTACCCCGGCACGCAGCCGGTCGAGGGTCGATGCGACTGGCTGTCGGCGCTGGTCGAGGGGGCGCGGCGGTGGCCAGAGTTGGCGGCGCTCCTGCCCGCACGGCCCCCGGCGGCGGTCGCATGCCGGTGCGTCGGGCATCCAGCGTTCGAGCCGGGCAAGTTCCTCTGCCCGGAGTGTTGCGGGCTGCGGTGGGTCGCAGCAGATGCCGAACCCGTCGCTGCAGCAGACGGCAGGGCATGACTCGTTCCTGCGACTCGTAGCTCACTCAGCCCCGCCGCTGCTGAGCTATTTGTTCGGCGGACAGGAGACATTCTGTGACAGTCGCCTGTCGTTCATTGGTGGTGTTTGGGCTTCTCGCCTTGCCCGGCACGGGTGCCGGCCAAGATCGGCTCAAGGAGCGGGCAGTACTCCGTGGCCACACCCGGTACGTCAACTCGGTAGCCTATAGCCCTGACGGTACGCTTCTGGCCAGCGCCGCGGAGGACGGGACCGTCCGCCTCTGGGACGTGAGGACGGCCCGGGAGAAGGCCACGTTCGAAGCCTCTGGCACCGAGTTCGTCTCACTCGCATTCAGCCCGGATGGCAAGACCATCGCTGCCGCAGGCGGCGACTTCGCTGGAGGGGAGGAAGACCGGCGCCTTTTACCGAGCGCCATCCGGCTCTGGGACGCGAGGACCGGCAAGACACGGGCCATCCTCAAAGGCCACGCCGGGCACATTTCCGCAATCGCCTTCAGCCCCGATGGCCGAACCCTGGCATCGGGGGGTAACACGTCAACGAGTTTCTTAGACTTCGCCGGGCAGATCAAGCTGTGGGAGACAGCTGACGCGACCCAGAGGGCCGCGCTCGGTTCGGAGTTGAGTGTCGTGACCTCGTTGGTGTTCACACCAGACGGGCGGGCGTTGGTCGCGGGGTGCGACTCCACCGAGACCGTGCGGGTATGGGAGGTGGAGACCGGGAAGGAGCGGGCCGGGTTCAAGGGCCACAAGAAATTGAGCGCGTGCGTGGCCGTTAGCCGGGACGGGACATTGGTGGCTTGCGCCGGCAGTCGGGGAGCGGTGGAGGTGTGGGACGCCCGGACCCGGGAGACGCGGCCTCCAGTAACTCTCGGGGATGTACAGTCCGCCAGGGTGGCATTCAGCCCGGACAACCGTCTACTGGCGGTATCGACCTGGGACGGGCGGCCAGGCAAGGCAACGGACGCTCGAGTGGGGGTCTACGACGTGGCCACGGGTAAGGCCCTCGCGGTGTCCGGTCTGTACCCGGACCAGTTCGGAGACATGGTATTCAGCCCCGACGGGCGGACCTTGGCGGCGGGTAGCGGCGACCAAACGGTGAAGCTCTGGCAGGTTCCGGCTGGAAAGTAGGGGTTACGCCGCCGAACCCGGCGCTGCAGCAGACGGCCCCCGCCTATAGGCTTTTCGTGACCATAGCTCGCACGGCGGGGGCCGCTGCTGAGCTTCATGTTCGGCCCCAGAGGGTAACTGATGGGTGTGGCAGAGCGTCGGGGCCGTGCCGTCTTGGGCACTGTCCTCGGCTGGCTTCTGATCGGGCAGGCGATCTACTACGCAATCGTCTGGAATTCTGGTGAACCGGTCACGAATGGGGAAGCGGTAGGCGAAGTGTTCAAGACACTCGTCTCTCTCTACGCCGTCGTAGCACTACTCCGAGGCCGGCGAGGCTGGCTCTGGCTGGCACTCGTCGTCATGCTCGTGCGCGGTTGGACCTTTGGTGCGGCAGCCTGGGTATACTCCACCTGGGAACCGGGCTCAGATAGCGGACCACCGCGGTTCGGCCAAGAGGCCGGCCCGGTGTTCGCCATTCTGTCGGCCGGTTATCTGACATCGTTGGGTCTGTTGCTTCTCCCGGTTGTGTCCAAGTACATGTCAAGCGTGAACCCCGATGGTCCAACAACATAACCACAGCAGGCCGAACCCGTAGCTGCAGCTGACCCGGCCCGCCTCAGCGCGTTTGTGACACTGAGCTGTCCGTGCGGGCCGGGCAGCTGAGCTTGTTGTTCGGCCACCGGAGGCGAACGTAGGCATGACGCGGTTGCAGCAGGAACTGGCTCAGCGGCTGAGGCTGGCGGCCGGTGATTCCGGCGACCGGCGGGTCGTCTACCGGACGGAGTATCTGGGGTATCTGCCCTTCGGCCAGTACCACTGGGTCTTGGTGGGCGACGAGGACGTGTCGAGTGCGTGCCCGGAGGGCTGGGAGTGGAGCGACCTCGAAGCGCTGGCGGACGCCGGTGTACTCGCCCGCGTCTCGCTGTGGGTCAACCCGCAAGATGACAGCGACCGGGAGTCGCAGTACGACGTGGCAGCGAGTCCGGCCGAACCCTCCGCTGCACCTGACCCGGCCCGCCTCTAGGTTTTCCGTGACCACAGCCCACACGTGCGGGCCGGGCAGGTGAGCTTTTCGTTCGGCTACCGGCGTCGCCGCGGGCGAGTCAGCCGACATGCGAACGTCTATCGTGGACTGCGCCCCACGCCACCATTCCTGCGCCACTTGAGCCTGCTGCAAGTCGCTAGTATGCCTGCCTGATCGACTACCGGAGACCTCCGATGCCGTCGCGCCTGGCACTTGCAGCAGTTATGGTCCTGCTCGCCCTTCAGACCGGTTGCGGAGGCTCAGCCTCATCAGGCTCAGATTCCGGCGGGACCAACGGAGGTAAGGCCTCGGACACCGAGAAGGGCGGCCGGGCAGGCGACCTCGCCAACCTCCAGAAGCTCTTTGATTCGATGCCCGAAGACCATAAGCCGAAGGCCGAAAGGAATGCGGTCATCGAGCTCGACAAGGCGAACGCCTGGCTCAAGACGCGTGCCGACGGACAGACGGTCGAGGTGACCTGCAAGGTAGAGAAGGTGACCCTGAAGCCCGACCCCAACCAGTCCGGCCGGTACGTCTACGAGATCAAGCTTGGCGAGGAGACCGGGTACAACCTGGAAGGAGCCGATGTGTTCGGGCTGTATGTCGCCGGCAAGGTCAAGCTCGGCGGGGCGGAGTGGACCACCTGCATTCACGCCTACCCGAACGGGCGCAACGGGGCATCGCCGTCGGCTGCCGAAGCTGACGCAAAGCGGTTGCAGGGCATGGAGGGTAAAATGGTCGCGGTGAAGGGAAACATCTCGGGAGCCAAGTTCGACCTGTTCCCGCCCACCTCCAAGAAGTTCGTCTCCCGGTTCGAGTTCGACCTGGTTCAGGTGACGATCGACGGCTTCGACACGCAGAAGAAGTAACCAACCCGAGTAGCCGGCCTGTATGCTCATCAGGCGTTGATATTGCCTACGTCATCCGCCTGCCTACGCGGCACTACTGGTGGAGCTGCTAAGCAGGTCCGCAAAAGTCTTTTCACACTAACAAGCCGATTCCCCTCGAAATGGCAGGGGTTGTTGCGAAAGAACTTCTGCGGACCTGCTTAGCCGGGTGCGTCCCAGCGGGCCGAACCCGGCGCTGCAGCAGACCGCGGCCTCAATAGCGGTTCGTGACCCGGTGCAGCCACGGGCCGCGGCTGCTGAGCTTCATGTTCGGCGGAACACGAGCGGAGCCATAGTGACTGATGCCGAGTGGCGAGCCTGCGAGCACCCACGAGCGATGCTGGAGGCGTTATGCGATCACCCGGACCGAGACACGTTCCGGCTGCTAGCCTGCCTCTGGTGCCTGTCGTCTGACGTGCGACGACTGCTGGAGAGCCAACGCGCGACGCAGTTCCTGGCCGCGGCGGAGTTGTTCGTCGCCGGCCGGATCACCACCGATGAACTCCTGCAGGGGGTCCACTCAGCTCCCAAGAGCTGGAGGAGCGGCGGCCCGTGGCGGAGCCCGAACCCGGTCCGGCTGGCCCCGGCCTCACAGGCACTCCGGGCGGTCGCGGCACTGGCGGCCCCCGACCCATACGAGGCCGCGTGGGGCGTGGCGCGGGAGGCCGTGAACCTCCTCGGGCCGGCTGACTGTGAGCTGGTCCGCGGCCTCTTCGAGCGCGGGCCGACGGAGTCCACCAGCGAGGTGAGGCGCGGCACCACGGACGAGTAGCGGGTGTGCATCAGTTTCTAACCGCGTTAATCGAGCGGTTCCGCCACGCCCAAGACCGGGGCGTCGCGTTCGTCGTCGAGGTGCTGGGGCCGACGCTCGGCGTGCGGTTGCCCACCACCGCGGACGAGTGGGTGACCATCTGCGGCGAGACGGGCCTCTACAACGCCCGGTGGGTCAACGGGGTCGGGGTGTACTCGCACGGGTACGGCATCGAGCTGACCTTCCCCGGGCTGACGATCGACTTCGACTGGGGCGAGTTCGGGGAGCCGGACGGGTTCGACATCTGGCGGCTGTACCACTTCGCCCGGCTCAACCCGTGCGGGGTGCCCACCCCGACACACGCCGAGGTGACGGCCTGGGTCGAGGAGGCCGTTGCAGCAGGCGAGCTGACGGCGAACCGTCCGTGGCAATACGGGCTGTATTACTCGCCCGCCCACCGGGCCGTGCAAAGGCACGCCGAACCCTTCGCTACAGCAGACCGCGGCCTCTCAAGCGAGTAGCATGGGGTCACCGCTCACTGCCGCGGCTGCTGAGCTATATGTTCGGCGTTGAAGCCCCGAGCCGCAGAGGGTTTGATGTCACGGCCGACGTGGGCCGACCAGATAATCGACGACATCACGCCCGACCAGTTCGAGGCGTGGCTCGCCCCGTGGGCCGGGCTGGTCGGCGGCACCGTCGCCCCGGCCTTCATGAGCAAGTTCGGGGTTTGGTTCCTCCGCCGGCCGACCGGGGCCGTCGAGATGCTCGACGTGTTCACCGGCCAGTTGCAGCCGATGGCCGATAGCTACGAAGGATTCGTCGGCGAGGTCAACGAGCAATGGTGGCAGGAAGTGTACCTGCTCTCGGAGCTGGTTCTACGACTGCACGAGGCGGGGAAGGTGCCGGGGCCAGGCCAGTGCTACGCGATCGCTCCGCACCCGGCGCTCGGCGGCCCCAACCCGGCCAACGGCGACGCAGTCGATCCGCGGTTCGTGATGGTCGTTGATGTGGTCGTTTGGCAGTCCATTTGTGCGCAGTCGTTGGGTTTGAGTTAGCCCGGCCGAACCCCACGCTGCAGCAGACCGCCGGCTCATTGGCGCTTTTCGCTGGCTCGGCTGCTCCGGTCGTGGTCTGCTACCCGGGCGGCTGCTGAGCTGTTTGTTCGGCGTCGGAGGCGACCGGTGTCCCAGACGAACCCGTCCGCATTGTTGCCGCTGGAGTACCCCGCCGGGACAACTTTACAGGAGAAGCTACAAATCGGGTCGGCCCGGGTCGCGCTCGCAAAACTGCTGGGGCGTGTTGCTTCGCTGGCCCCGATCGGGTTCGCCAGCCCAGTCGCCGGCCTGATCGACGTGCAGGTGGCCGTCCGCGAATGCCTCCGGCGAGACGCGCCGACTCTGGCCCTCCTGCCCGAGGCGGCGGTTGACAGCGCGGCCGGCCCGGTCCTGTCGGCCCTCGCCCGGGAGTACCTTGGCGGCCCAGCCGAGGGCTACCTGTCGGTCCTGACGTGCCGGTGGGAGCGCGAGCTGTCGATGATGTCGTGCCTGCCCTGGGTCCGGGTCGCCGTCCGCGACTCCGCCGGGTGGGCGGACGACCTCTGGCGAGCCGGGGTGCGGGACTTCGTGTTCGCCGAGCCGACGGGGGCTCGGGTGTTTGCGGTGATCCACGACGACCACGACGACGAGGTTACTGTCGTCGGAGCCGAGGCGGCAGAGTTGACGCGGCGGGCCGCCGGGCGCGAGTAGGTGGTCACGCCGAACCCCACGCTGCAGCAGACCGCCGACTCATTCGCGCTTGTTACTGGCTCGGCTGCTCCGGTCGTGGTCTGCTACCCGGGCGGCTGCTGAGCTGTTTGTTCGGCGGCGGAGGGCTTCGGAGTGGGCGAGGCGAAGAAGCCAGCGGACTACCTGCGTCCGGTTTTCGACCGCCACGCCGACCGGCTGGACGCGGCGCTCCGGGCTGCTCTCGCCGAGCCGATTCCGATGGACGAGGGCCGTCGGTTGCAGCTCGAGGTGTGCCCGTACTTCTACCGGGTCGTCCTCACCGACACCGATGAGGAGATCCTGCCCGATGGCTGGCTCGACCTGCCCAGCGAGGTCTTGATGGCAGTCGAGGCGGCCGGCGGGGAGTCGCCCGAGGCCGAGACCGAGTTCTTGGTGCGGTGGCTCGCCGACGGGTGGGAGCGGGTTGGCGGGCCGAGGCAGTATAGCCCAGCATTCGCGTTCTACCACGGCTACCACGACGGGCAGTTCGATTTGGAACAGCGCCGCTGGTTGTCCGCCGAGGAGGCGTTCCGGAAGTAGCGCAGCCGCCGAACCCTGCGCTGCAGCAGACCGCGGCCTCAATAGCGAGTAGCATCGGGTCAGCGCTCACGGCCGCGGCTGCTGAGCTAGATGTTCGGCGACGGAGGGCGCACCGATGGGGGCGAGCGAGTTCCGCGACTCGTTCGCCACGTTCGTTGGCCCCGACCGCTACCGCCAGTTCGTCCGCGCGCTGAACCGCGAGGGCCGGTGGCGGGGGCGGCTCCTGTTCTGGCAGGAGGAACTACTCGCCCGGTTTGCCGCCAGCGCCCCATACCCCAACGTGGGGTTCGAGCGGGTCGAGGTGTGGCTTCGGGTGTGCGAGCTGCATGGGGCCGAGCTGGCCGCCGACCCCGAGGCGATGTCCCAGCGGTGCCGGGGCGCGGTCACGGACTTCACCCGCGCGGGGGCCGAGCGGTTCCCCAACACCGACTGCGGGCCAGTGGTCATGGGTCACCGGTTCGACAACTTTCGCCGTGGGCTGTGGTACTGCCCCGCGTGTCGGGTGGCCGAGGCGGACTGGCTCGCGAGGCACGCCGAACCCCGCGCTGCAGCAGACCGCCGTCCCATTGGCGATTCGTAGCGTGTCAGTGGGCATCGGTCGCGGTTGGGGGCTCGGCGGCTGCTGAGCTTTTTGTTCGGCCCGGAGGGCTCCCGGGTGGAGCAAGTCAGCGTACAGCAAGCTGCGGAACTACGGAGCCTGATGGCTGCCGGTCGCGCCGGGATGCGTGTCCGCGCGCTCCAAGCGATTCATGACGGGCTTCCGCGGGAATTGTGCCTGGAACTCGTACGACGCGGATTGGCAGATCGGAGCCGATTGGTTCGACACTCGGCAGCGGATGTCTGCCGCCGCTACCGGCTGACCGAACTCACCGCAGTGGTGGAAGCGGTAGCAGCGGCCGAGCATCACACGCCGACCCGCCAGGAGATGGAGTTGGTCGCTGGAATGTTACGGGGCGTGTATTACCGCTACGTTCGGGATGACGGGTCGCAGGCGTTCGTTATCCGCGTGTCGGACGGCTTCCCCGCCTCAATGCTGTGGCCGGGGCCGAGCTGGTGTCCGGAACCACGAGACGACTGCGAGGCCCAAGAGTTCGCAGAACGGATCCGCCAACAACTCACTCATACCTGGCGGCCGTTACGATGGGACCAAGAGGCCGAACCCGGCGCTGCAGCAGACGGCCCCCGCCTGTAGGTTTCTCGTGACCACCGCTTCAGCGGGCGGGGGCCGCTGCTGAGCTTGTTGTTCGGCCACGGAGGAGCGGATGCGACGAAGTCGCTGGTTGCTCGTCGCCGTAGCCCTCGCCGCCATCGGCGGTGGTGTCTACCTACTGGCCGCCCGTGACGATCGGCACCGCGGACAGTTCCCGGAACTCAAGCCGGACCTCGCCGCTCCGGAGGGCTACGCCTGGGAGTTCCGCGACGGCCCCGACTTCTACACCTGGGTGTTGGCCGAGCCGGTCGAGGCCGGGAAGCGGTCCCGATCCGGGGCCGGGGTGTACGTCGGCCACCACCCGAACCCGTCCAAGACCGCCGGGGACGAGGGGCGGGTCCCGGGGCGGGTATGTGGTCGAGACGTGACGTGGCTGATCGAGCGGAGTGACGCCCCGGCCGATCGGTGGGTCCGGCGAGACGTTGTGTTCGGGTACGACCACGGCCCCGGATACGCTCCGGTCCGGTTACACGTGTGGGTGTGGGGACCGACCGAGGATGTCGTCGCCGGTCTGGCCGGCCGCCTCGGGGATTTGACGTTCAGCCCCAGGTGATGGCAGCGCGGGGGCCGAACCCGGCGCTGCAGCAGACGGCCGCCTCCGTTGCGATTCGTGACCCACAGCCAGTAGCGCGGCCGCTGCTGAGCTAGATGTTCGGCCGAGGGAGATCATCCGGTATGCGGCTCATCTTCCTGTGTTGCGCCTTCGGCCTCGCCGACGGACACGCCCGGCTATTGGCGGCCCCGGTCCCGAGAAGCGAGCCCCCGGTCCCGCTCCCCGAGACGGTGACCCGGGCGTGGGTCAAGGCCGGGGCCGAGGTCGGGTGGATGAGCCCTGACGACGGCTCGCACCGGTTCCGCGCCGGCAGCCCAGGCCGGCCCGGCGAGGTGCCCGCGTTCCGATTCGGGTTCCGCGCTGCGGTCGCGCTCGCCGGTCTTCCCGCCCCACCCGTGCCCTTCGGGATCGACCTTGGCTTCTCCAGGGGAACAACCGAGGACAACCTCAAGGCCCTCGGTCGGTTCCCCACCCTCCACGCCCTCGGCCTCAGCCACCAGGATCTCGACACCCCGCTGACCGACGCCGGGCTCGCCCACCTCGCCGGGCTCCGTCAACTCCGCGGCCTCGACATCAGCTCGTCGATCGACGTTTCCGACGCGGGACTTCGGCACCTCGCCGAGCTGGCTGACCTCCGGACTCTCAACCTCGGGTTCACCAAGGCCACGCCGGACGGGCTTGACCACCTCCGCGGGCTGGCCCGCCTCCAGCACCTCGACCTCGCGGGCCTTCGGGTTGGAGACGAGGGGCTGCGGAAGCTCGCGGCCTTCAAGGACCTCCGCGGCCTTCACCTGTACGGCACCGGCGTGACGGGCGCGGGCCTGAAGCATCTGGCCGCCCTTCCCGAGCTCCGGACCTTGAGCATCCCCGGTGCGCAGGGCGTGGACCGGGGCGCGGCCGACCTGGCCCGGATGAAGCAACTCCGGGATCTCCACCTGGACGAAACCGACGTGACGGACGCCGGGCTGAAGGATCTCGCCGGCCTGACCGCAGTCCGCACCCTCAACCTGCGCGGCACCCGGGTCACGGACGACGGCCTCGCCCACCTCGCCGGACTGTCTCGGCTGGAGGAGCTAGACCTGGGGGTCCGGGCGGTCACCGACGCCGGGCTGGTCCACCTCGCCGGGCTGCGCGACCTCCGGACCCTCTACCTCTACTTCACCCGGGTCACCGGCCGCGGGTTCGTCCACCTCGCCGGGCTGCCGGGGCTGCAGAAGCTCGTCCTGTGGTCTACCCCGCTGGAGGACGCCGAGCTCCGGCACTTGGCCGGGCTGAAGCACCTGCGGGAGCTGAGCCTACAGAAGACCCCGGTCTCGGACGCGGGGCTCGCGGGGGTCGCCGGGCTGGCGGCGATGGAGGACCTGGACCTCGTCGGAACACGAGTGGCCGGCCCGGGCCTGCGCCACCTGGCGGGGATGGGGCAGCTCCGGGAGCTGTACCTGGACCAGACTCCACTTACCGACGCCGGGCTGACGGCCCTCCCGGCCCTACCTCGACTCCGACTCCTCTCGGCCCGCGACACCGCCGTCGCCGACGCCGGGCTGTCGGCCGTGGGCGCGCTGCCTCGGCTCGAGCGACTGCGCCTCGACAACACCAAGGTCACCGGCAGCGGGGTCAAGCACCTCGCCGCCCTCGGCGGACTCCGTGAGATCTACCTCGGCAAGACGGGTCTCACGGACCTATCGGGTTTCGCCGGGCTGTCCGGCCTGGAGATCCTCGACCTTTACGGCGCGACGGTCAACGACGAAGTCCTGCGGGACTTGGTCGGGTGCCGGCGGTTGAAGGAGCTGGGCCTCGACAGCACCCCCATCACCGACGCCGGGCTGAGGCACGTTGGCCGCATCCCTGGGCTCGTCCGCCTCGACCTCGGCCGCACCGGGATCACGGACGCCGGCCTGAAGGAGATCCAGGGATGTAGGCTGTTGAAAAAGTTAGGAGTCGGGCGGACGGGGGTTACCGGTGATGGGGTGGCGGAGGTGCGGCGGGCGCTTCCGGGGTGCCAGGTGAACGACTAGCGTTGAGCTAGACCCGGGAATGCCCGGCCGAACCCCACGCTGCAGCAGACCGCGGCCTCATCAGCGAGTAGCATGGGTCCAGCGCTCACGGCCGCGGCTGCTGAGCTTTTTGTTCGGCGGCGGAGGCGGAGGGCGCGCGTGGGCATCGTCATCTGCCCGAAGCACGGCCACGGGTTCTTGTACAACTGCCCGCATCTCGTGGCGGCGGTCGTGGCTCACTCGCCCCTGCCCGGAGTGGAGTACCTGGAGTACGCCCCGAGCGACGACCCGGCGTTCCTGATCGGGTGCTGGTACTGCCCGGCGTGCGTGGCGGCCCACTGCCTCCCGCCATCCGGCAGCGTGCCGTTCGACTCCGAGAAGTTCCCCGAGGGGGTCTCGCCGCTGTTGCAGCCGATGTGCCCGGAGTGCTTCCGTCAGTGGCGGGCCGCCGGACTCGGGTCGCGCCAAGACGCCGAACCCGGCGCTGCAGCAGACCGCGGCCTCATAAGCGGTTCGTGAGCCGTAACAGCCAAGGGACGCGGCTGCTGAGCTGGATCAGCTATCGGGCCAGAGACGGCCGAACCGGGTCGTCTGGCTATCGGGAGGGCGTGACGGTGGTGCGCCAGATTAGCGAGGCCGATTGGCGAATTCTTCGCCAGTTGGAGCCGATCGCCCGAGATCGCTTCTGCGATCGCATCCTGTCCGAAGTCGTCGGCCGTGCGACGGACGCCACAGTAGGTAGTCACGAGCGGTACTTGGCGGTGTACCGCCTCCTCGAGAAGCGGGATCGGGCGTTGTCCGATGCGTTCGACGGCCTACGGCGGTCCACTGCCTTCCTGCAACTGGCGCGCATGCGGTCGCTGGGACTGATCACCGAGGAGGAGTTCGCGAGATTCAGCCCCGAGACGAGGCAGGTGGTGGCCGTGTTTTCCGGCGACTCACAGGCATGATATTCCCGAGTCGGAGGGGTGCCGCACCGTTCCCGATGGCGAGGCCGAACCCGGCTGACCCGGAACCTTTCCAGGCGAAGCAGCCCCGACCACAGAGTTGCGCAGCTTTGGCACGGCGGTCGGATCATACCTTCGGCGCTGCCGGCCGGCGCCCGTCGGGAGGGTGATTGATCGACGGTGGAGCGGTCGCCGAACCCCTGGCGCCGGCGCCACCCTACCCCTGGCGCCGGTGCCACCCCCGCCCAGTCTTATTCTCTGTCTCTTACTCCATATCCCCGGCGTGGCATCCGCTCGACAGGTGACAGCACCGCCGCCCCCTGACCTCCGCGCCCGCGTTCTCGCCGCATCGGTCGCGCCGACGCCGCGCCGCGGTCGCGAGCCGACCTCGTTGCCGTATCCGGCGAGTTGGACGATTCTGAACGATTCTGAACTGGTTGCGCGATTCGGGATGACCCGCGGCGCGCAGTCGTCCCGGCGCCCGGACGGAAGCGGGGAACGCGCCGCGGTGTTGCACACGTACCGGGTATGATTCAGCATGGGCTGGGAACGACGTGGGAGCCGGCAGCACTTTTACACCGCCCGCCGGGTCGGCGGGCGGGTCGTCAAGGAGTACGGCCCGGCCGCCGTCGCTGCCGTCGCCGCCCAGCTGGAGGCCGAGCAGCGAGCGGAACGCGCCGCCGGGCGGGCCGCGGTCGAGCGTGCCCGCGCCGAGCTCGACGCCTTGGACGCGGCCGTCGCCCCCTTGGCGGAGGCCGCAGACATAGCCCTCCGCGCGGCGATGCTCGCGGCCGGCTACCACAATCACAAGGGCCAGTGGAGGAAACGCCGTGGCTGATGCAGCTCTGGCGACGAAACAAGCCACCACCGAGGCGAGTAAGCTCCTGGCGCTCATCAAGCGGGCGGAAGGCGGGGACGCGACCGCTCTCCCTGCCTTGCGGGAGTCGCTGGCCCTCCCGGGCATCGCGGACGTGCTCGGCGGCGATGTCGCCCGAAAGGCCGCCGACCGGTTCCTCGATGCCTTCTGCGGGAAGCACCTCGCCACCCGGGAGGCGACGGCCACGAAGATGGCCCAACTCCGGACCGAACTGGCCGGAGCGAACTCCACCGCCGTCGAGCGGCTGCTGGCCGACCGGGCGGTCCTGTGCTGGTTCCACGTCCACAAGCTCGAGATCAGCTACGCCGGGAAGGAGTCGATGTCGCTCGCGCTGGCCGACCACTACCAGAAGTGCATCGACCGCGCCCACCGCCGCTACCTGTCGGCCCTGAAGGCGCTGGCTGAGGTCCGCAAGCTGAACGTGACGGTGCAGCTCAACATCGCCCGGAAGCAGGTCAACGTCGCAGGTGCGGCCGCCGGGGTGTGACACGCTTTGTGGTCCCAAACCTTCGTCTACCCCGAATGGGCATTGTCGTGAGCAAGCGCATAAACAAAACCCAGGAACCGTTACCCAAGACGCTGCCGGGCGTGGTCTGCGCCCAGCGGGTGCGTTGCGGGAAACCGCGGTGCCGCTGCGCTCACGGGCAGCGCCACCTCGCCTTTTATCGCTTCTGGCGCGAGGGCGGCCGGCTACGAAAGCGATACGTCCGACGCGCCGACCTGGCGTCGGTGGGGGCCGCGTGCGAGGCCCGTCTGCGGGAGCGCCAGGCACTGGCCGAAGGATGGCAACAGTGGCGGAAACTGGTGGCCGGCGTGCGGGAGGTGTCGAGATGAGCGAGATCGCAACCACACCTGCGGCACCCAGCGAGGCTGGCGTCATCGCCGGGGAGCTGGCCCGGTCGTTCGGCGAGATGGTCCGGCTCTACGAGAAGCACTTCTCCCTGTCGCGCGAGGACGCCATTCGACGTGCCGCCGAATCGCCGGAGGGCGATGTCGAGCGAGTACTGAACGCGCCGCCCGATCAGGTCAGCTGGTTCGACCTGCACGGTATCGCCCGGACCGACCCTGACCGCGCGACGGCCCGGTGGGACGAGATCAAGCGAGCCGCGCTGGACGAACTCCGGACCGGCCACCGGGCCGCCCAGGCCGTCGAGACGGCCAACGACGGCGCCTGGCAGCGGGCACAGTTCCTGGCGCTGCGGGAGGAACTGTCGGCCGAGTGGCAGCCCCGTAACGGCGTCGAGCGCCAACTCCTCGACACCATGGCGCAGGCGCAGGAGGGTTACCTTTCGTGGCTGCGGGTGTTGACGATCCGCACCAACCTGGAGAGCTGTACCAACGACCGGCGCCACAAGGAGGAGGGGAGGTGGGGTCCGCCGCGGCAGAGCGACGCCGACGCCCTCGACCAGGCCGCCGCGATGATGGACCGGTACAACCGCATCTTCCTGCGGACGCTCCGCGCCCTGTGCGACATGCGACGGCACACCGGCCCCGTGATCGTGAAGAAAGGCGGGCAGATGAACGTGGCGCAGCAGCAGGTGAACGTGGCCACCTGAAGTGCCTCGACGGCGCCCGCCGCCGCTCTGCGGCATGCAGCCGACTCGTCCGGGCAACTCCGGCGGGTACGATTGGGTGAACGCCCGGTTACGCCGGGCTACTCGCCCACCGGAGACGACGGATGAAGCCCACCGCCCCTCGGGCCGAACTGAGCCTGGCCCAGCAGTCCGCCGTCGATCTGCTCGCCGCCGGGAAGAACGACACCGAGACGGCCGCCGCGGTCGGGCTGAACCGCGTCACCGTCACCCGGTGGCGGCTGTACTCGCCGGAGTTCCGGGCGGCGCTGGCGGACCGCCGGGCCGCCGTCTGGGGCGCGTCGGCCGACCGGCTCCGGGCGCTCCTCCCGCAGGCCATCGACGCCCTGGCCGACGCGCTCCAGGACGCCGACACCGCCGACCGGGTGGACGTGGCGCTGGCCGTGCTGAAGCTGGCCGGGCCGATCCCGCTGGTGCCGGCCGGGCCGACCGACCCGGACGAGATCGTGCGGGCCGTGGTCGAGGCCGAGCGGGAGCGGCTCCGCGACCGCGACGAAGCCCTCGACGAGTACGACGGCCTGCCCGACCACGACGCCCACACGAAGGCCGTCCGCAAGCGCCTCGCCCTGCTCGCCAGCCCCCCGGACCCGCCGGCCGCCGTCCCGGCACTCCCCTGCGGTCGAGCCGACGACGGTAACGACCGACCCTGAGCTCAAACACGTCCCGCGGGTCGCTCAACACTCCTCAATGCTGTTCATTTGCTCCCTACCGACCTCGACGGCCTCTGACCGCCGGCGCTACCGTGGACGCGGTATTTTTCCGCTCACGGGGCACCGGCATGGGGACGACGCAGATTCCGACCCTCCCGAGAACGCGGGACTGGGTCCGTGTGGTGAGGTTGATTCAGGCCGGGGCCGACGCGGCCCAGGTCGCGCGGGCCGTCATCCGGGCCGCCGCCGACGCGCTGGCCGCCGCGACCCGGGACGAGGGGGTGGCCGAGGCCGCCTGGCTCCTCGCCCAACTCCCGCCCGCCGCCCGGGAGGACGACTTCGCGGCCGCCCTGCGGGACTGCGGCATGCGCGTCCCGGACGCGCCCGGACTGATGGACGTAGTTGTCGCCGTCTCCGACGCGATGGACGACCGGTTCCCGAACAACCGCGGCCGGACCGACGTGACCGAGATCGCCCAGACGGCCGCCGCCGAGGCCGTCGCCGCGACCGTGGGCGTGAAGACCGCGGGATTCTTCGGGGCGGCCCCGCCGGAAGTCCAGAAGGCGGTCGCCGGGCTCGCCACGGTCAAGAAGTTCGGCGCGTTCGTCCGCACGTTCTTCGCCCGGCTCGTGTTCAAGTGCCTCGACTCGTTCGTCAGCCGGGCCACGCCGGCCGAGGTCGGGGCTGGCCGGCGGTTCACCACGCTGGCCCAGGAGCGAGAGTTCACCCGGGCGCTGGAAACGCACTGCTGGGACTGCGCGCACGTCGTCGAGCACTTCGCCGGCAAGTGGCGGTCGAGGGCCAAGTGGGTCCGCGGGGAAGTGGACCGGCCGAGCGCCGCCGGGTTCGCCCAGCGGGCGATGGAGAAGGTCGTCACCCTGCTCCGGGAAGGGGGGACGGTCGATGGCCACTGAGCGTGCGATCCGGTGCGGGCAGGCCCGCGGGCAATTCACCTTTACCGACCCCTGCCCCCTCCGCCTGCGGATGTGGGGGGAGGGGTGGAACGTCCGGTACGTCCCCGACGACATCCGGTCCCGGCTGTACCGCGACCCGGCGCCGGAGGTCCTCGACCTGATCGACGTGGCGACCTACGTCTACGCGGCCGACCGGATGGTCGGCCGGGGGAGCCCGGCCGACGTGCGGTTCGGGCCGAACTGGCGCCGCCGGTTGTGCTTCCGGGTCCCGGTCCGCAAACCCGACCTCTGGGGGCAGCCGGCCGTGCGGCAGGACCTGGAGGCGGTTCTGTCGTTCATGTCCGAGGACACCTACGAGTTCGAGTTCGAGCACTACTCCGACCCGCCGGCAGCGCAGCGGTACATGGTGTTCACCGGTCCGGGGGCCGACCGCGAGCCGGATGAGGTGGTGCTATTCTCCGGCGGGCTGGACTCCGTCGCCGGGGCGGTGCGGGAGGTGGTGGCGGAACGGAAGTCGGTCGCCCTCGTCGGGCACCGGCCGTCCGGGGCGGTCGCCCCCCGGCAGGCGGAACTGATCCGGCTGCTCTCCGCCCGGGCCGCTCATCGCCCGCTCCTGCTGCCGGTGCGAGTGAACATCCGCCGCGGGCTCGGGCGGGAATCGACCCAGCGGTCCCGGACGTTCCTATACGCTTCCCTCGGCGCGGCGTTCGCCGCGGCGCTCGGCCGGGACCGGCTGCGGTTCTACGAGAACGGCATCACCAGCCACAACTTTCCGCTCGCCGGGTCGGTGGTCGGGGCGCGGGCCAGCCGGAGCACGCACCCGCGGGTCATCGCCGGGCTCACCCGGTTCTTCACCCGGCTGATCGGGCGGTCGTTCACCGTCGAGAATCCGTTCCAGACGTTCACGAAGACGGGCGTCGTCCGGGAGATCCTGGCGGCCGGGTGCGGGGAGACGATCCGCCACACGGTGAGCTGCTCGTTCCCGCGCCGGCAGCGGGCGGGGAAGCCGCACTGCGGGGTCTGCTCGCAGTGCGTGGACCGCCGGTTCGCGGTCCTCGCGGCCGGGGCGGAGGCGTTCGACCCCGAGGACGGCTACCGGGTGCCGCTGGTGACCGGTGAGCGGGCCGGGGCCGCGCCGCGGACGATGTTGTCGGTGTACGTCCAGACGGCCACCCGGGTGGAGACCGAGACCCCGGTCGGGTTCTTCGGCCGGTACGGTGAGGCGGCCCGGTCGCTGCGGTACTTGGGCGCCAAGCCGGACGCGGCCGCGGTCGGGGTGCTCGAGCTGTACCGCGACCACGCCCGCGAGGTGACCCGGGTCGTGGACGCCGAAACCGCCCGCCACGCGGCCGCGCTCCGGCGCGGCGAGCTGCCGCCGAGTTGCTTGGTCCGGTTGGTCTGCGATGCGACCCAGGCGGGGAGCGATCGGGTTGCACCGGCCCCAGAACCCCCGGCCGGGGAGAACATGTTCCGCCGGTCGGGCCGCGCGTGGGAGGCTCGGTTTGCGGGCGGCCGCCGGTTCGTCGTACTCCGGTCCGTCGGGGCGACCTACCTGCACCACCTCCTGTCGCGGCCGGACGTGCCGATCCCGGCCGCCGAGCTCGTCTGCCTGGAGTCCGGAGAGGCCGGCCGGATCGGTTTGGGGGACGCCGGCGAGGTCCTCGACGACGAGGCCCGGCGGGCCTACCGGGACTGTCACCGCGAGCGGTACGAGGAGCTGGCCGGCGAGCGGGACGAGGCCCGGCGCAACAACGATTCCGGCCGCCTGGAGAAGGCCCAGCACGAGTTGGAGGCGCTCGCCGGGGAGCTGGTCACGGCCGGTGCGCTCGGCGGCCGAGTCCGGCGGGCGTGCGACGACCGTGATCGCCTCCGCAAGGCCGTCGGCAACGCCATCCGCCGCGTAGTGACCGAGATCGGCGACGACGACAAGGCCTTCGCCACGCACCTTTCCCCGCCCCGCCTCACCTGCGGGGCATCCCCCTGCTACCGCCCCGGGCAGCCCATCACCTGGGAACTCTGAACGGTCGGCAGATCACCGCGCTACGCCCGAAGTAGCGCGCGGAACGCACGGTGTAGCGCCGTGAGGGTGTTCGGGGGCCGAGGCGCCCCCGGACGGCCCCGGGGCGCCCGCCGCTCGGCCCCCGGCCACCCACCCGAGCGGTCCCGGTCAGGACACGTGACGGATGACCCCTTCCTCCCCTATCGCGGGGACGCCCGCCCCCGGTTCGCCCCGTCGCCGGCGGACGGCCCGGCTGTTAGTCCGCCGAAAGCAGGCCGCCCGGCTCTGCGCCGTCGGCGTAGCGACATGGGACCGGTGGAACGCCGCCGGACTGAACCCCCGTCCGACAAAAATCGCCGGCGCGGTCCTCTGGGGCGCCGCCGAGCTCGCCGCGTGGTGCCGGCGCGGCTGCCCGCCCCGTGACCAGTGGACCCCGCTCTGGGAGTCGTTGCTCACCCGGAAGTAGCCTCCGCAGTCTGCCGTTGCGTCCGCCCCCGGCGCGGGCTGCGGCGGGCCCTCAAGACCCAGACCGAACCGAGTTCCCAACCTTACGAGGTGTCACGTGATCCGCGACCCGTTGACCCCCTCGACCGCGAACGGCACGACCGCCGCCCCGTTCGACGCCACCCCCGGCCCGGACCCGTTCGACGTGGGCCGGCTCCGCCTGCCGGCGGACGACGACGCCGACCTGGGCGTGCGGGAGCTGCTCGTCACCGTCCCCTACCGCAAGCCGTCGAAGGAGACGTTCTTCCGGGTCCACCCGGACCCCGCCTACCGGTGCGTCGGCGGGCTGATCGAGCTGAAGGACGACGACGCCGAATCCTACTGGGTGGACCGGAGCCTCTGGCCCCACCTGGCCGACGAGCCGACGTTCGGCCGGCGGCACGTCTTCACCTGCGCCAGCCGGCAGGGGCTAGTGTTCCTGTGGGGCTGTCGGCTCCCCGGGCCGGACGGCAAGTCGCCCGACTGGGTGAGCATCCCGCTCGAGGCCGCGAAGGCCGCGGAATCGAAGTGGGTGAAGCTGTTCTGGGATCAGGCGCAGCGGCGGCACCGGATCAAGGTGAGCGCGCACCTCACCGACGAGCCGGCGTGGCCGGAGCTGCCGCTCCCGGAACTCCTCCGGCTGGCGTTCCGCGACCGGGTGGTGACGACCCTCGACCACCCGATCCTCCAGCGCCTCCGCGGGGAGCGCTGACCGTGGAGGTGCTCGCCTGTTACCGGGAGGTGTGGTGCGCGGACTTCGAGTTCCGCGCCCCCGCCGGCCACCGCCCGGAGCCGCTGTGCGTCTGCGCCCGGGAGCTCCGGACCGGGCGGGCGGTCCGCCACTGGCTCACCGACGACCCGCCCGCCGTCTCGCCGTACCCGACCGACCCGGGGGCGCTGTTCGTGGCGTACTACGCCAGCGCCGAGCTCGGGTGTCACCTCGCCCTGGGGTGGCCGCTCCCGGCCCGGGTGCTCGACCTGTTCGCGGAGTTCCGGAACCTGACGAACGGCCGCCCGCCGACCCACGGGAGCGGGCTGCTCGGGGCGCTGGCGTTCTTCGGGCTCGACGCGCTCGACGGGGCGGAGAAGGACGGGATGCGGGAACTCGCCATGCGACCGGGCGGGCACACCGCCACCGAGCGGGCCGCGCTCCTCGACTACTGCGCGTCCGACGCCGACGCACTCGCCCGGCTGCTCCCGCGGATGGCCCGGGGGCTCGACCTCCCCCGGGCGCTGCTCCGCGGCCGCTACATGGCCGCCGCCGCCCGGATGGAGTGGGCCGGGGTGCCGATCGACGCCGCCGCCCTCGCCGGGCTGCGGGGGCGGTGGGACGCGATCAAGGCCCGGCTGGTGCGGGCGGTGGACCGCGACTACGGGGTCTACGTCCCCGCCGGCCGCCGGCCGCTCGACCCCGCGACCCGGTTCGGCGGCGCGGTCCTCGCCGCTGCCAGGGAGTGGGAGCTCGACCCCACCGAACTGGCGGAGGCCGCCGAGTACGTCCACCGGGTCGAGAAGGCCGCGGCCGCCCCCCGGCTCGAGGCGGTCCGCGCCGCCCGGCAATCCACCGGGCTCACCGAGGCGCGGGTGGGGAAGCTGATTGACGGGGGCAAAGACTACCTGGACGTTCCCGGGTTCGACGTGTCGGCGCGGGAACTGGCCGGGATGTACCCCGACCTGGGAATCGGGGGCGGGTACGACCCGGACGGGGTGGACGACGACTACGGGCCGAAGCTCTGGGAGGTGCTGGCCGAACCCGACCCGGTGACGCCGCCGCGGCACGACCCCGCGACACTCCGCCGGGCCGCCGGGCTGGTCGGGCCGGCGGGCGTGCCGACCACCTACGCCGGGCCGCTGACGTTCTCAGCCGCCCGTTGGGGGGAGTACCTCACCCGCGCCGGCATCCCGTGGCCCCGGCTGCCGAGCGGCGCCCTCGCCCTGGACGACGACACGTTCCGGGAGATGGCGAAGGCCTACCCGGACCGGCTGGGGCCGATGCGGGAGCTGCGGCACACGCTCGGGATGATGCGGCTCCACGAACTGGCGGTCGGGCCGGACGGGCGGAACCGGTGCCTCCTGTCCGCGTTCCGGTCGCGGACCGGGCGGAACCAGCCGTCGAACTCCGCGTTCGTGTTCGGCCCGTCGGTGTGGCTCCGGGCGCTGATCCGGCCCGCGCCGGGTCGGGCGGTCGCGTACGTGGACTGGTCGCAGCAGGAGCTGGCCATCGCCGCCGCGCTGTCGCGTGACCCGGGGATGATGGAGGCCTATACGTCGGGGGACTTCTACCTGACGTTCGCGAAGATGGCCGGCGCGGTCCCGGCGATGGCTACCAAGCGCACCCACGGGCGGGAGCGCGACCGGTTCAAGGTGGTCGCGCTCGGGGTGCTGTACGGGCTCGGGGCGGACGGGCTGGCGAGGAAGCTCGGGGAGCCCCCGCTCCGGGGGCGGGAGCTCCTCGACATGCACCGCCGCGCCTTCCGCCGGTTCTGGGACTGGTCGGACACAGTCGAGGAGCGGGCGATCCTCACCGGCCGGCTGCGGACCGCGTTCGGGTGGTCGATCCGGGTCGGTGCGGACGCGAACCCGCGGAGCCTGCGGAACTGGCCGATGCAGGCGAGCGGGGCGGAAATGATGCGGCTGGCCGCCTGCCTCGCCACCGAGCGCGGCGTCGGTGTGTGCTGCCCGGTCCACGACGCATTTCTGGTCGAGGCCGCCGCCGACGGGATCGAGGCGGAGACGGACCGGATGCGGACCGCGATGCGGGAGGCGTCGGAGCTGGTGCTGCCCGGATTCCCGCTCGGGACCGACGCGAAGATCGTCCGCCACCCGGATCGGTTCACCGATCCGCGGGGCGAGCGCATGTGGCGGACCGTTTCCGGCATCCTGGCCGAGCTCGAGGCCGCGGACGACTTCGCCACCCCTGGCGCCGACGCCACCCCACCCCCCGCGCCGGCGCTACACCCGCCCAGTCTTGTTTCTGTGTCTGGTGGTATTCACCCCTGGGAGGGCGCGGCCGATGGGTGGTGACCCGTTCGATCCGGCCCGCATCCACCCGCCGGGGGAACCCGACCCGACGCCGACGCGCCCGCCCCGGCACCGCCCGGGGGAGCCGTTCCTCCGCGGCCCGATCCCATGGGCGTGGGTGACGACGGCCGCCGCGCTGCCGGGGAAGGCGCTGGCGGTCGGGCTGGTGCTCTGGCGGGAGGCCGGGTGCGTGAACCGGCGGACGGTGCGGGTGACGCTCGCCCGACTGGCCGGCCCGCGGCTGTCGGCGGACGCCGCCCGCCGCGGGGTGCGCGCCCTCGAGCGGGCCGGGCTGGTGTCCGTCGAACTCCGCCCCGGGTGCGGGCTGGTCGTGACGTTGAACGACGCGCCCGCGGGGTGACCGCGCAACTACCGAGCTGGCGCGCCGCCGTGGCCGCCGGGTATACTCCTCTTGCCTTTAGCCGTGCCGGCGGGATGCGACCTGAGAACCGCACCCGCCGGCCGGCCGTTCTCAGAAAGGCCCGTCCGATGGCAACCCTGTTCAAGCCCACCCGTCCTTACCCGCTCCCGCCCGGGGCCGAGATCGTCCGCAAGGGCGGCCGGCCGCACGCCCGGATACCCGAGAGGGGGAGGGCGGCGCTGTACCCGCTGAGCGCGGACGGCGCCGCCTACCTGAAGCCGGCCGCGAAGTGGGCCGCCGACGTGCGGTTCGCGGACGGCACCCGCAAGCGCGTCCGGTTCTCCCCCAACCGGGACGCCGCCGCGCTGATGCTGGCGGACCTGTTGAAGCGGATCGAGAACGAGAAGGCCGGGGTGATCGACCGGACCGGACCGCACCGGAAGCGCCCGCTGACCGCGCACGTCTCCGACTGGCTCGACAGTCTGCGGGCGAACGGCCGCGACGAAACCTATCTCGGGTTGAAGGCGGGTCGGATGCGCGCCGTTGTCGAGGGGTGTGGGTGGGTGTTCCCCGGAGACATGTCCGCCGACCGGCTCGAAACGTACCTCGCCGGGCTCCGGTCCGCCCGCCCCGACCTTCCGCCGATCCCGGCCGGGGTCGAGACGTTCACCGGCGCGGAGGTGGGGCGACTGCTCGGGGGCGTGACCCGGCAAACCGTCTCCATCCTGGTCCGCCGGCACGGGCTCACCGGGACCGGGAACGGGAAGGCCCGCCGGTTCCCCCGGGCGACCGTCGAGGAACTCCGCCGGCTGCGCGACCACGGCGCTTCCGTCCAGACTTCGAACCACTACCTGCAAGCAGCCCACCAGTTCGCCCGGTGGCTGGCGGACAACGGGCGGACCGACGGGAACCCGTTCCGCCGGCTGAAGGCGATGAACGCCCGCCTCGACCAGCGCCGCCGGCGGGGCGAGTTCTCCCCGGCGGAGGTGGTCGCGATCCTCGCCGCCGCCGGGTCGAGCGCCGCGACCGTCAGCGGGCTGGCCGGCGCCGACCGGGTGATGCTGTACCGGACCGCGCTCGGGACCGGGTTCCGCGCCGCCGAACTCGCTGCCGTGACCCCGGACATGTTCGACCTCGACGCGACGCCGCCGGCGCTGATCCTCCCGCCGGAGTTCTCCAAGAACCGGAAGGTGGCGGTTCAACCCCTCGCCGCGTCCCTGGCCGCCGACCTGCGCCACTACCTCCCTGGCCGCCCGGGGAAAGAACCCGTCTGGCCCGGGGCGTGGCCTGTGAAGGCGGCGGACATGCTCCGGGTGGACCTGACCGCCGCCGGGGTGCCGTGCGACGTGGACGGGCCGGAAGGTGTCGAAACGCGGGACTTTCATGCGCTCCGGAACTGCTACATCTCGGACGTTCTCCGGTCCGGTGCCGACCTGAAGCAAGCCATGACGCTGGCGCGGCACTCCGACCCCCGGCTGACTACCGCCCGCTACGGCCGGACCCGCTTGCACGATCTCGGCGCGGTGGTGGATCGGCTCCCCGGTGGGACCGCCACCGACCGCGAACCGGCTGTCCTCCGGCACACTGGGACGGACTCCGGGAGCAGCACGGGAGCAGCAACGGGAGCAGCAGCCATCGGAAGCGGGCGGGGCTTTCTGAGGGTGATCGAAGAAACCAACACCGGGGGAGGGGAGGGGGGTGGCACGAAAAAACCCCTGCGGCAACAGGGGTTAGAGAGCAATCGGGGGCGATTGAGTGTTCCTGAGAAAGAGGCCTCGCCCGGATTCGAACCGGGGAATGACGGTTTTGCAAACCGTTGCCTTACCACTTGGCTACGAGGCCGTCCGGTCCCTGACGGCGAGTGAATTCTATCCCCCGGCGGCGGTACGTCAACGTCCCGCACCTGCTGTATCGGTCGCGGTATGGGTGCGGGTTGAGGTGGTTTCGGATGGCCCCCGGGCTGGGGCGTGTGGTATGATAACGGTCCTACCACACACCCGTTCCGGGTCCGATTCATGCCCACCGCGGCCACCCGTCGAGACTTCCTCCGCCTCGGGGCTGGTGCCGTCGCCCTCGGCATCCCGAACACGGCCGCTGCTTCCGCCGCGCGTGGCAACTCCGTCATCCTCGTCAACCTGACCGGCGGCCTCAGCCACCTCGACAGCCTCGACCCGAAGCCGGACGCGCCCGCCGAAGTCCGCGGCGAGTTCGGCACCATCGCCACCACCGTGCCGGGCCTGCGGTTCTGCGAGCACCTGCCGCTGCTGGCGTCGCGGATGCGGCAGTTCGCGCTCGTCCGGTCGCTGTCGCACCGCGAGAACGGCCACCTCCCCGGCACCCACCGGCTGCTCACCGGCGCGACCATGCCGAACCAGCGCGGCAGCGACCTGGACAACATCCTGTCGCGCCGCGACTGGCCGTGCTACGCCGCGGCGCTGAACCAGATTCGCCCCCGACACGACGGCGTCCCGAACGGCGTCACCCTGCCGCACTCGCTCATCGAGGGGCCGCTGACGTGGCCCGGCCAGCACGCCGGCTTCCTCGGCCCGACGCACGACCCAATGCTCGTGACGCAAGACCCGAGCCGGCCGACGTTCCGCATGGACGCCTTCACACCCGCCGCGGGGCTGGACCCGGACCGCGTCGAGGGGCGCCGCTCGCTGCTGGAGCAGATCGAGTCCGGCGGCACCGGCGACCCGACGTTCCGCGACCACCAGCGGCGGGCGTTTGAGATGCTGACCTCCGACCGCGTGGCAGGCGCCTTCCGCCTGGACCGCGAGCCGGAGCGCGTCCGCGACCGATACGGGCGGACAATGTTCGGCCAGTCGCTGCTGCTGGCCCGCCGGCTGGTGCAGGCCGGGGTGCCGGTGGTGCAGGCGAACATGGGCATCGTGCAGAACTGGGACACCCACGTCGACAACTGGGGCCGCCTGAAGTCGCGCCTGCTGCCGTGGCTCGACCGGGCACTGACGGCGCTCGTGGATGACCTCGAAGGCTCGGGCCTGCTCGACCGCACGTTCGTGGCGTGCCTCGGCGAGTTCGGGCGGACGCCGAAGGTGAGCACGCTGCCGGGTGAGTCGATCCCCGGCCGCGACCACTGGGCGTCGGTGTACTCGGGCCTGTTCGCCGGGGCCGGCGTCGTGGGCGGCCGCGTGATCGGCCGCTCGGACAAGACGGGGGCGTTCCCGACGAGCACGGCGTACACCCCGTTCGACGTAGGGGCGACGATCTACCAGGCTCTCGGCGTGGCGCCCGACAGCGAAATCCGCGACCCGCAGAACCGCCCGAACAAGGTCAACGGCGGCGACCCGATGGCGGTGCTGTTCCAGAACTGATGAGACTTCGCCGCTCGCGGCGTAGCACCGCGGTGCTACGCCGCGAGCGGCGAAGTCGATCACGCCTTCATCCGTGCCCGCAGCCGCACACCCATGTCGTTCATCTGCCGCTTCGCCTCGTCGCGTGCCGTGTTGAAGCCCGCGCTCGTCACGGACCCCGCCCGCAGGTAGTCGAGCATCACCTTCTCGGCGTCCATGAAGCCGGCGCACCCCTCGGCCACCAGGTCCGCCAGTTCGACCGGGATCGTCGTGATGCCGTTGCGGTCGCCGTGGAGCAGGTCGCCGGGGTGAATCCACACGCCGCCGACGCGCACCGGCACGCCCAGGTCCACGATCTGGGTGTAGCCGTGCGACGGGATCGTGCAGCCGGTGAAGCACGGGAACTTCAGCGGCTCGATCTGGTCGATGTCGCGGCCGCCGCCGCTCGACACCAGCCCCACGCACCCGAACGCCTGGTACGTCGTCGCCATGATCTCGCCGAACGTCGCCGCGACGGGCGGGTCGTCCAGGTCCTGAAACACGACCACTTTGGGGCCGGGCGTCTTCTCCAACAGTTCGACCTGGCGCGACAGGCCCATGTAGGTGTCGCCGCCGCGGGGTGGGGCCGCGGCGCGGAACGTGGCCGTGGACGCGAACCCGACCATAGGCGGCAGCGTGGGGTAATACGCGCGGATGCGGGCGTCGGTGTACCCGGCCGTGCGCGGGCGGACCTCCAGCAGCTCGATCACGTTGCACACGGTCGGCGTGTCGTACTTCCGCAGGGCGACGAGGGTGGCGTCGGCGACGGGGGTCATGGCGGCGGTCCGATGGGAGGGAATGCGAGTGTCATACCCGCCGCCGGCCCGCGCGGCGACGGGGTTGGGGTTGCCCGCGGTCCGGCGTCCGTGGTACTACCCGCGCTCTCCCCGATTTGCGCACACCGCGAGGCCGCATGAAGACGACCGCCGCCGTTCTCGTCGAACTCGCCCGCCCGCTGGAACTCGCCGACCTCGACGTGCCGGCGCTCAAGCCGGGTCAGGTGCTCGTCGAGGTGGCGTACAGTGGCGTGTGCCACACCCAGGTCGGCGAGGCCCGCGGCCACCGCGGCGAGGACAAATTCCTGCCGCACTGCCTCGGCCACGAGGGAAGCGGCATCGTCCGCGAGTGCGGCGCCGGCGTCACCAAGGTGAAGCCCGGCGACCGCGCCATCCTGTCGTGGATCAAGGGCTCGGGCCTCGACGTGCCTGGTTGCGTGTACGACTGGGCTGGCCGCAAGGTGAACGCCGGCGGCATCACCACCTTCGCCACGTACTCCGTCATCAGCGAGAACCGGCTGACCGTCGTGCCCGAGGGGATGTCGCTGCGGCTGGCGGCGCTAGTCGGCTGTGCCGTGCCCACCGGGGCCGGCGTCGTGTTCAACACCGCCCAGCCGCGGCCGGGGCAGAGCGTCGTCGTCTTCGGCGCTGGTGGCATCGGCTGCTGCGCCGTAGCCGCGGCGACGCTGTCCGGGTGTACGCCGGTCATCGCCGTGGACGTGAACCCCGACAAGCTGACCCTGGCGAAGCGGCTCGGGGCGTCACACACGATCAACGGCAAGACGAGCGACGCGGTGGCGGAAATCCTCAAGCTGTGCAAGGGCGGTGTCGATTTCGCCATCGAGGCCACTGGCGTTCCCGCGGTGATGCGGCAGGCGATGGCGTGCGTGCGGTCGCAGGGCGGCACGGCGGTGGTCGTCGGCAACGCCCGCTTCGGCAGCACGCTCGACCTCGACCCGCGCGAGCTGAACCAGGGGAAGCGGCTGTTCGGCACCTGGGGCGGCGACAACGTGCCCGACCGCGACTACCCGCGCTACTGCAAGCTGCTGGCCGCCGGCCGGCTCGACCTCGAGCCGCTGATGACCGGTGGTTACGGCCTGGCCGACGTGAACCGCGCGCTCGACGACCTGGAGCACGGCGCGGCGCACCGGCCGATCCTGGAGATCGGCGCCGCCGCGAGTGCGGCGAAGGCCGCGTAACCCCGACGAATTGAGGCGCTACCCATGCTCGTCGGGCTCGACTTCGACAACACGATCGTCTGCTACGACCGCCTGTTCCACCGGCTGGCCGTCGAGCAGGGGCTCGTCCCCGTGTCGCTGCCGGCCACGAAGGGCGCCGTCCGCGACCACATCCGCGCGATCGGCCGCGAGCCCGAGTGGACGGCGATGCAGGGCGTCGGCTACGGCCCCCGCATTTCGGACGCCGAGCCGTTCCCCGGCGTGAAAGAGTTTCTTCGTGCCTGCCGCGCCGCGGGCGTGGACGTGGCGATCGTCAGCCACAAGACGAAGCACCCGTACCTCGGCCCGGCTTACGACCTGCACGCCGCGGCGCACACGTTCTTGACCACGCACGGGTTCTACGACACCGCCGACACCGGGCTGTCACCGGAGCGGGTGAACCTCGAACTGACCAAGCAGGCGAAGCTCGACCGCATCGGCGCCCTCGGCTGCGACGTGTTCGTGGACGACCTCCCCGAGTTCCTCGGCGAGCCGTCGTTCCCTGCGAAGCCGCGGAAGCTGCTGTTCGACCCGGCCGACGCCAACGCCGACCGCAGCGACTACACGCGGGTGACCAGTTGGGCGGCCGTGACGTCGTTCGTTCTCGGCGGGGAGGTGAGCCGATGGGCGGCGTAGACCGGCAGGCCGTGATCGCGCTCGCGGACGCCGCCGGGGTCGGCCCGGCGACGGCCGTACTGCCGCTCGCGGGCGGGGCGAACAACCGCGTCTACCGCCTCGACACGGCGACCGGCCCGGTGCTGCTGAAGTCCTACTTCCGCCACCCGGCCGACCCGCGCGACCGGCTCGGGGCCGAGTGGGCGTTCCTCCGCTTCGCCGCCGCGGCCGACGTGCGCTGGGTGCCGCAACCACTCGCCGTCGACCCGCCGAACGGGCTCGCGCTGTACGAGTACGTGCCCGGGGAGGGGATGCACGGCACCACCGCCGCCGAGCGCGACGTGGACGTGGCTCTCGCGTTCTACCGCGCGCTGCATGCTGCTCGGAATCGCGTCGAGGCGGGGAACCTGCCGCGGGCGTCGGAGTCGTGCTTCAGCCTGGACGACCACTTCGCCACCGTCGCCCGCCGCGTCGAGCGGCTGCGCTCGATCCCGATCAACGGCGACACCGATACAAGCGCGGCGGCATTCGTGAACACCGAACTGGTCCCCGCGTGGCGATCCGTTCACACGTCCGCCCGCGCGCAGGCCGCGGCGAGCGGGCTGTACCTCGACCGGCCGCTCGACCCGGCCGACCGGTGCGTGTCGCCGTCGGACTTCGGGTTCCACAACTGCCTCCGCGAGCCGTCGGGCCGGCTCCGCTTCATCGACTTCGAGTACGCCGGGTGGGACGACCCGGCGAAGCTGGTGTGCGACTTCTTCTGCCAGCCGGCGGTGCCGGCCCCGACCGCGGCGTTCGACCGCTTCAGCTCCGCCGTGGGCGCCGGCTTCGCCGAGCCGCTGGCGTTCCAGGCCCGCGCCGCGCTCTTGCTGCCGGTGTACCGGGTGAAGTGGGTGTGCATCATGCTCAACGAGTTCCTGCCGGTTGGCGGGAGCCGGCGGGCGTTCGCCGGTTCGGCCGCGGAGCACGACGCTCGCAAGGCCGCCCAGCTCGGCAAGGCCCGCGCCGCCCTCGCGGCCGTCGTTTCCTCCCCTGTCCCGTTGCGGAAGGTCGCATGAGCAAGGTCGTCGTCCTCGGCGCGAATTCGTTCTCCGGGCAGGACTTCGTGGACCTGCTGCTGGACGACCCGGCCTACACCGTGGTCGGCGTCAGCCGGTCGCCGGAGCGGTCGAGCCTGGCCCTGCGGTACAAGCTGCGGAAGGACCTGTCGAAGTACCGCTACCACGCGCTCGACATGAACCGCGACATGGGCAAGATCCTCTCCATGCTGGACGAGGAGAAGCCCGACGCGATCGTGAACTTCGCCGCCCAGAGCGAGGTGGCCCCGAGCTGGGACCACCCCGAGCACTGGTTCCAGACGAACACGGTGGCGCTGTCGTACCTCGTGAACCACCTGCGGAAGCAGAAGTACCTCAAGCGGTACGTCCACATCTCGTCGCCGGAGGCCTACGGGACGTGCGTGGGGCGCGTGACGGAAGAGTCGCCGCTGAACCCGAGCACGCCCTACGCGGCGTCGAAGGCCGCGGCCGACTACCTGCTGAAAACCTACGCCAAGCAGTACGGCTTCCCGCTGCTGACCGTGCGGGCGACGAACGTGTACGGCGCCCGCCAGCAGCTGTTCAAGATCATCCCGCGGTCGGCGATTTACGTGAAGCTGGGTCGCACGATCGAGCTGCACGGCGGCGGCCGGGCGGTGAAGTCGTACATCCACATCCGCGACGTGTCGCACGGCGAGAAGGCGATCCTGGAGCGCGGCCGCGTCGGCGAGCTGTACCACATCTCGCCGGACGAGGGCGTGGCGGTGCGCGACGTGGTGGGCACGATCTGCGCCCGCCTGGGCAAGCGTTTCGAGGACGCGACCCGCACCGTGGACGAGCGCCCCGGCCAGGACGCGGCCTACGTGATCGACGCGGCGAAGATTCGCGCCGAGCTCGGCTGGAAGCAGACGATTTCGCTGGACGAGGGGCTCGGCGAGGTGGTGCAGTGGGTGAACGACTACTGGCCCGAGATTCAGAGCCAGACGCTCGAATACCGCCACGCGGCCTGACCGGGAGCGGGCGAAATGTCTGACGCGGCGTGGCTCGTGGTCGGGGCGGACGGCGGCATCGGCCGCCCGCTCCTCGCCCGCCTCCGGGCCGACGGCCGCGCCGCCGTCGGCACCACCCGGCGGGGCATCGGTGACGGCCTTCAACTCGATCTCTCCGCCGATCCAGACTCCTGGCAGATTCCCGTGCACGTCGCGGTCGCCTACCTCTGCGCCGCGGTCACCTCGATCGACGCCTGCCGCCGCGACCCGGCCGGCACCCGTGGCGTGAATGTCGATCAGACGCTGGCACTCGCCGCACGACTGCGCGAGCGTGGGGCGCACGTCGTCTTCCTGTCCACGAATCAGGTGTTCGATGGCACCGTACCGTTCCGTTGCGAAGCGGATACGGTCTGCCCCCTGACGGAGTACGGTCGGCAGAAGTCTGATGCCGAGACCGCGCTGCTCGCCACCGGCGCGGCAACGGTCGTGCGCTTCACGAAGGTCGTGCCGCCGGACTGGTCGCTCATCCACAAGTGGCGTGACGCACTCTCGCGCGGCGAGCCGGTGGAGGCGTTCGGTGACATGGTGTTGTCACCGGTGCCGCTCGGCATCGCGGTCGAGGCCCTGGCGCGGGTTGGGGAGAAGCGGCCGGGCGGCGTGATTCACGTCTCGGGGACCGAGGACTGCACCTACGCCGAGCTGGCCCGCCGGCTGGCTGTGGTGATGGGTGCTGACCAGGCCCTGGTGCGGGCGGTGTCGTGCCGCGATCGCGGCATTCCCGCGGAGGCGGCGCCGGCGCACACGGCGCTGGCGACGGCGCGGCTGAGCCGCGAGTTGGGGCTCGCGGCGCCGACGGCGACAGACTTGTTCCGATAGCTTCAGCGCGGGCCGACGCACATCGCCAGCAGGTAGTGCGCCATCGGGTGGTAGCCGGTGTGGACCACCTCGTCGTTCATCGAGAACAGGAACACGTTCTTGAAGTGCCGCAGCATCACCTGGCGGTACTCGTTCCCGTCCTTGCAGTTCACGTGCCCCTCCTTGCTCGGCGGCGAGGCGTACGCCTGCGACTGCAGCGACGGCGAGCCGATGATCGCCACGCCGTCTGCGGACAGCGACTTGGCGATGTTGCCGACGTACACGTCCTCCTGCTCGGGCACGATGTGCTCGAACACGTCCAGCGAATACGCGGCGTCGAACCCGCCCGGCGCGATCGGCCCGGAGAGGATGTCGTGAACGAGCGTGTCGCACGCCCATCCGTCGGCGGCCATCCGCTTCTTGGCGTCGTCCAGGAACAGCGGGTCGAAGTCGGTCGCGGTCACGGTGCAGCCGGCCTGCACGACCAGCCGGGTGCCGAAGGCGTCGGCGCAGCCGACCTCCACGACGCGCTTCTGGCCGGTCAGCATTTTGGCCACGAACTTGTACCGCGACAGCAGGAAGACGAGCCGGCGCGGGTCGTCCTTCCACGTCTGGTTGGACATGATGCCGAACCGCGAGAAGCCGTCGCGCAGCGCCAGGTCCACCTCGAACTGGTACTGCGTCTCGCGGCTCTTCAGGGCGGTGCCGTTGCCGGTTCCCATGGGTTTCCTCATCAGGCGGCTGCGGCCGCGGCGGGGGGCTCGAACGCGATGTACTCGTAGTCGCCGGTGTAGCCCGCGAGGCCGTACAGCCACGCCCACGACTCGGGCCGCAGGAACGTCTCGCAGGTCAGCGCCCAGCACTGCAGGTTGAACAGCTCCTCGGCGTCCTTGAACGTCTCGACGACGAGGTACTTGTACGTGCTGACGCGCTCCATCTCCTTCAGCGCCGTCACGACTTCCTGCGGCGGCAGGTTATGCAGCGCGTTCAGCGAGATCACCAGGTCGAACTCGCCGTCCTGGAACGGCAGCGCGTCCTGGGCGCGGTGCTTGAACAGGAACGGCTTCACCTCGGGCTTCGCGGTGTCGAGAGCGTAGTCGGACACGTCGAAGCCGGCGACGGTGCAGCCGGGGAGGAGTTGCGTGAACTCGTGCAGCAGGAAGCCGCGGCCGCAGCCGATGTCCAGCACCTTCGCGCCGGGCTTGAGCTTGTAGGTGTCGATGAGTTGGCGCGCCACCACGGCCCAGCGGCCGTCGTACTTGTAGCCGCCGTAGCCGTAGCGGCGGTCGCCGTCCCAGTAGTCGCGGTCGAAGCGGCGGGCGACGACCGAGCAGTGGACCTTGTCGTCCGCCATCCGCCCGACGTAGTCGCGGGCGGTGCGGCGGTGGAGCTGGTTCACGATGTTGAGCAGGCGACCCATGCACTCCTCGTGATGATTACGCCGCAATGCGGACGGGCTTCGGCCGCGCGGACAGAAGCGTCGTCGCGGTCGCGGCCACGGCCTCGGCCGAGATGCCGTACTTCCGCATCATGCCGTTCTGGTCGCCGTACACGCTCGGGAACACGTCCGGGATGCCGACGCGCTTGAACTTCCGCGACGCCAGCAGGTCCGTCTCCGCGAGGTACTCGGCGCACGCGCCGCCGAGCCCGCCGATGATCGTGTGTTCCTCGACGGCCACGATCGCGGCCGCGCCCTCGGCGTGGGCGTGCAGCGCCTCGGTGTCGAACGGCTTGATCGTCGGGAAGTGAAGCACCGCGGCCTTCACGCCGCCGGCGGCGAGCTGGTCGGCCGCGGCCAGGCACACCTGCAGGCCGACGCCGGTGGTCACGAGCAGCACCTCGCCGCCGGTGCGCATCGGCACGGCCTTGCCGATTACGAACGGGCCGGTCTGCGTGGTGACGATCGGGTCGTGCCCCTTCGCCACGCGGATGTAGATCGGGCCGGCGTGGTCCACGCTCGCGTGCATGAACCGGATCATCTCCTTCGCGTCGGCCGGGGCCACGACCGCCATGTTCGGCAGCGCCCGCATGATGGCGATGTCTTCGGTCGCCAGGTGCGTCGGGCCGAGCGGCGCGTACACCACGCCGCCCCCGTTGGCGATGAGCCGCACGTTGACGTTGTGCAGGCACAGGTCCACCGCCACCTGCTCGTAGCAGCGGCGGCTGAGGAACGTGGCGATCGTGTTCAGGTACACGACGTGCCCCTCCATCGCCAGCCCGGCAGCGACGCCGACGAGGTTCTGCTCGGCGACCCCTTCCATGAAGAAGCGGTCCGGCATGTCGCGCTTGAACTCGGCCAGCACGCCGACGCCCAGGTCGGAGCCGACGAACACGATCCGCTCGTCGGTCTTCGCCAGCTCGTAGACCGTTTTCAGGCAGTTCTCGCGCATCACGCCTCCCCGATGGCGGCCAGGAGCGCTTCGACTTCCTGGTCGGTGACCTTGTTCTTGTGGTGCCACTTCATGTTGTTCTCGGCGAAGTGCGCACCCTTACCCTTCACCGTGTGGGCGATGATTGCACTCGGCTTGTCGGCCGCGAACGGCAGCGCCGTGAATGTCGCCCGCAGGGCAGCCACGTCGTGCCCATCCACCTCGCGGACGGCGAACCCGAAGCTCCGCCACTTGTCGGCGAACGGCTCCAGGTCCTGCACTTCCTTGGTGCTGGCGTAGCTCTGGTGCTTGTTGTAATCCACGATCGCCGTGAGGCTCGACAGTCCGTGCTTGCCGGCGCACATGGCCGCCTCCCACACCGAGCCCTCGTTGCACTCGCCGTCGCCGAGCACCACGAACACGCGGCTATCCCGCTTGGCGATGCGCTGGCTGAGGGCGATGCCGACGCCGATGGGGAGGCCGTGGCCGAGGGCGCCGGTGCTGGCTTCGACGCCGGGCACCTTGCCCGCGTCCGGGTGGCCGCCGAGGATGCCGTCGGCGGCGCAGAACTTGTCGAGCTCGGCGGGCGGGAAGTAGCCCTTGTCGGCGAGGAGGGCGTAGAGCGCCAGGCAGCCGTGCCCCTTGCTGAGGATGCAGCGGTCGCGGCCCTTCCACTTCGGGTCTTGGGGGTTGAACCGGAGCACGTCGTCGTACAGGACGCGGAAGATTTCGATGAGCGAGAACGCCGCCCCGACGTGGCCGCGGCGGGCCTTCTGGAGCGTGCGGACGATGACCCGGCGGAGGTCTTTCGACCGCTCGTCGAGGCGGGTGGTGGTCATGGCGATGCCTTCCGTGGCGGCCGGGTGTGTGGGTGTACCCCGGCGGGGTCTGCGGAATCAACCCGAGCTTGCGGTGCGGGTGGTCTATTCGTCGTCGTTCGGCTATTTGGCCAGTATCAGGTCGCAACGGGTTGCAGACCTCTACCGCCCCTGCTGGTCAGGTAGCTCAATCAGCCGCTCCCCGTGGGCGCTTACCTCCAAGACCACTGGCGCAAGAGGATCAACCTCCGGGTAATCCGCCTCCGGCTCGCACCACACTACGCACCCGATCTCGTGAGCCGCTTGCCGCGCACAAGCAGCGGACGACACCCACGGCAGTTCGGCGGACTGGAACCAGATGCCAGTCCCGCCGGGGCCTTCCATCCCGGGTTGTACGATCACTGTGCCAAGGCGGGTGCGATACACCGATGCACCGCCGGCGTCCGTCAGCTCGGCGAGTGGGCTAGCGATCGAATCGAGCCACGCAGCTACCTGCTCAGTCGTACAGCCGCGGACGACGATCTCGATGCCTCTCGAGCTTGCCACCGCCGAACCCCTTTAGGACCGACCAAGGCTCTACCCGGCCACCCGCCGCGCAGCGCGACCGGCGAGCCAACGCAGCTTCCCGCCGATCCCCGGCGGCAGCGCCTCCGACTCGGCCCGCGCCAGCAGGTTCTTCAGGTGAACCAACTCTGCGTCGCGCCCGGCCTTCTCGCGCTCGGCGTCCTGCCAGAACGGGCCGAGGAAGAACGCCGCCAACTCGCGCACGGCCGGGTCCGGGTCGTCGAGCAGGCCGCGGTAGTCGTCGCGGGTGAAGCCGTTAAGCAGGCCGAGGACCGGCTTCGACCAGCAGTCCGGGCGCTCCGCCGCGGCGCGGATCAGGTCGGTTCCCAGGAACGCGATGCTGCCGTTGCGGCTGAAGTACGGCGCCACGTCGGCGGTTTCGGGCGACGTGAGGCAGTCCAGCAGCGCGGCCAGCGCCGCGACGTTGCGGGTGCGGTCGCGGAAGCCGGCGCCGGAGTACGACTCCGGTTGCAGGATCGTCACCGACAGCGTTTCGGGGACGTAGCAGCAACCGCCGCGGAAGGCGATCAGCAGCCACGCCAGCCAGTCGGAGTACCACGCGAGTTCGGGACGGAGGCCGCCGACTTCCACGAGCCGCTTGCGGCGGCAGACGTTGGCGTGCCCCGGAATCCCGCGGCGGACGGCGGCGCACACCTCGTCCCGCGTGTAGAACCCCGCCCGCTCCGGCCAGGCGTGCAACACCACGCCGACCGGGCCGTCGCCGACGCGGTACGCCCCGTGGGCGCAGGCGATGCCGCAGTCGGGGTGCCGGTCGAGCTGCGTCAGCAACTTCTCGAAGAAGCCCGGGAGGACGTAGTCGTCGGCCGCGGCCAGCACCACGTACTCGCCAGCGGCCGCGGCCAGCCCCTCGTTGTACGTCGCGCACACGCCCTGGTTGCGTGCGTGCCAAACGGGCTTCACCACGGGATCGCGGCGGGCGTAGTCCTCGATTACCGCCCGGCTGTCGTCGCGGTCGGAGGCGTCGTCGATGACGAGAACCTCCCGCGGACGCACGGACTGCGACAGGATCGCGTCCAGCGCCCGCGGGAGTTTCGCCGCGTGGTTGTAGTTGGCGACGACGACGCTCAGGTCGGCGGTCGGCATGGCGTCCCCGGTCAGGCGGCCTTCTTCTGCGCCGCCATCCAGGCGTTCATCGTCTTGATGTTCGAGTACCGTGCGGCGCTCAGCGAGTCGGGAATCTTCCCGGCCTTGAACGCCGCCACTAGCTCGCGTACCGCGTCCGGCACGGTGTACCGCGGCTCCCAGCCCAGCTCGCGCTTGATCTTCTCGCTCGACACCCGGTAGCTCCGGAGGTCGTCCGTCTTTGACGTGACGATCTTCACGTCCGGGCCGACCTCCGCCTTCACCGCCTCGGCGATGTCGGCGATGCTCATGTTCTGCCAGCCGGCGTTGAAGATCTTGCCGTCGATTTTCTCGGCGGGCATCTTCAGCACCTGGCAGTACAGGTCGGTCATGTCCTGGATGTGGAGGTTCGGCCGGTACTGGCTGCCGCCGAACACGGTGATCTCGCGCTTGTTCACGGCCAGGTTGGTGAGGATGTTCACCGACAGGTCGAGCCGCAGCCGCGGGGAGTAGCCGCACACGGTGGCCGGGCGGAGCGTGAGGCAGGTGAAGCCCGGCGCCCGCGCCGCCTCCAGCACGTCCTCGCACATGGCCTTGTACTTCGAGTAATCCGTGAGCGGCTTCAGCGGCAGCTCCTCGGTCACCTTCTCCTCGTCCTTGATCCCGTACACGCTCGACGACGAGGCGTACACGAACCGCTTCACCCCGTGCTGCTTCGACAGCTGCACGAGCGGGAAGAAGGCGTCGTAGTTGATCGACTTGCCGAGCGTCGGGTCCATCTCGAAGCTCGGGTCGTTCGAGATGCACGCGAGGTGGATCACCGCGGTGGCGCCCTTGATGCCGCGCTCGAGCGTCTCGCGGTCGCGCATGTCGCCCTTGATCTCGGTCAGCCGCGGGTGGCCCGCAACGGACGAGAGCACGTCGTCGCCGAACCAGTAGGTGTCCAGCACGCGGACGGTGTGCCCCTCGGCCAGCAGCTTCGGGACCAGCACCGACCCGACGTACCCGGCCCCGCCGGTGACCAGAACCGTGTGCTTCGCGGACTCGCTCATCTCTGCCTCGGAGTGAACAGTGGTCGGCAAGACGACATCAGCCGGCCAGCTTGAACTGCTGCGGCGCGGGCTGCGGCTTGGTCGTCTGGTGAACCTTCAACAGGCACTCGATGTGGCGGTACAGCGGGATCCGCTCGATCGACCGCTGGTTGCCGAGAATCTGCACGGCCTCGGCGCCCACCACGTTGCCCAGGAGCGGCACCACGTCGGCCGGCACGCCCGCGGCTACTGCCAGCGACGTGACGCACAGCACCGCGTCGCCGGCGCCGACGCGGTCCACCACCTTCGTGGCGAACGCCGGGGCGCGGTGGTAGCCGCCGGGGGCGGTGTAGTAGAGGGTGCCGTTGCTGCCGCGGGTCATCATCACCTTCGGGCAGTGGAGCCGGTCGCTCACGTGCCGCACCATCTCGTCCGGCGTCAGGTGCAGCGTCCGCGTCTCCAGCGCCACCTCCCGCTGGGCGAGGCAGACGTAGTCCGCCCGCGGGTACTTGGAGATCATGTTGAAGCCGTGGTTGCCGGCGTTCGACTGCGTGTTCACCGCCAGGAACCGGGCGTGCCGCGACAGCACGCCGATGGCGTTCCGCGTCAGCATCCCGTGGCCGTAGTCGGCCACGATCACCACGTCGTAGTTGGGAAGAAGCGCCCGCAGCCGGTCGCACAGGTCGGCGTCGGCGCGCTCGTCGAGCGCGTCGTCGTTGATCTTGTAGACCTCGAACATCTTCTGCGACAGGTACTTCTCGACGAACCGCTTCTTCACGATGGTCGGCGAGTCCTTCTTCTCGACGAAGTACGGCGTCACGTTCGACTTCAGCACGGAGCGGACGAACGGCTCCTCGTCCATCCCCTCGCCGAGCATGGTGAACACGTCCACCTTGTCGGCGAAGCTGGACGCGTGGTTGGCGCACGCCAGCACCCCGCCGCCGAACTTGTCGGTGCTCATGTACCGCGTCGCCAGCACCGGCTCCTTGCCGCTCTTGCCGATCGCCTCGCAGTAGGCGTACTCGTCGATGATCGTCTCGCCGACGACCAGCACCTTCAGCCCGGCGGCGGCCTTCAGCGGCGCCAGCACGGTCTCGGCGGGCCACCGCCCGGCGAACTCGGCGAGGTACTCGCGGACGTGGTCCGGGTACTGGTTCATGTACTGGTTGATGAGGCCCGACGAGCTGAACACCACGTCTTCCGTGAACGCCACCTCGCCGCCGACCGCGCGCACCGCCTCGGCCTCCTGGCTGACGTGGCCGATGGTGTCTTGCAGGTTCTTGAACTCGCTCCCCTTGGCGAAGACGTCGGGCCGGATCAGCCGGATCGTGTCCACGGCCGTCGGCCACTTGTTGACGGCGACGTAGTCGATGCACGCCAGCGACGCCAGGAACTCGGCCCGCAGCGACTCGGTGAACGCCGGCCGGCCGACGCCCTTGTTCACGAACCGGTCGGGGGTGAGCGTCACCACCAGGATGTCGCCGAGTTTCTTGGCTTCCTCGAAGTGGCGGACGTGGCCGATGTGCAGCACGTCGAACACGCCGTGGCAGTGGACCACCCGGCGGCCGCCGGCCCTGGCCCGCTCGACGACCGTGGCGAGTTCGTCGAGGCCGGTAATCTTCGGGTGCGGCATGTGGCTGCTTCCGTGCCCGGGGTCTGGTCGCGTCGTGCGGCCCGGTGTCGTCTGGTCGGGGGTGAGGCGGCCGACCCGTGCGGAACCTGTTACCCTATCGGCCGACTGGCGGTAAAGATTTCACGAACCTTCCGCCTCCGTCGGCCGGGGGACTCGGGCGGCTTTCATAACCCGCAGCGGCGCGGAAAAAAAGGCGAACCCGGAGGGTTCAGTCGGATGAGGATTGTTTCTTCCGGCTGAGGGGGGTCGGGTCCCGGAAACATGTCACCGACTCATAAAAAAGTTGGTTCGGGCCAGTCGACAGGCGAGTGATGTGCGTAACGTTCTGCGCCCGTTCGTTTTCCGCTCACGGCACCCATTCATAGGTCGCCGACTGGCCGATGTTCTCCTCCACCTCGACCCGCAGAACCTCCGGCACGAAGCCGTGACGGTCGCGGAGTGATTCGAGCAACCGCTCGGCCAGGTGTCGGGCGATCAGCTCGGCCGTCGTGTTCTCGATCGGCAGCAGCTTGCAGTCGCCGCGCGGGAACAGCCAGCGGCGGTCCTTGTACGTCACGTCCACGGTCGGGCCGGTGTCCACGACCGCGATCACCGGGTTGCGGGTGGCCAGCAGCATGTGGTGGTCCAGGTCGTCGGTAATCTCCTTCATCCGCGCCTTGAGCGCGACGAAGTCGAAGACGTAGAAGTCGGCGGCGAGCGGCCCCTCGACCTCGACCGCGGCCCGGTAGTTGTGGCCGTGCAGCCGCTCGCAGCGGTGCCCCTCGTAGCTGATGAAGTGGCCGCAGCAGAAGACCAGGTGGTCCTTGGTGACGCGGACCTTGTAGCGCTCGGTGGGCATGTGTCAGAGCCAGTCGGTCGCCGCCCAGCGGAACGGGGCGGTCGGGGCTACCTTACGCTCCCGCAGCGCCACGAACAGGCACGCCGTGATCAGGTCCGCCACCGCCCCCGGGTTCAGCCGGTTCCCGTCCGACCGCAGGTGCCGGTCCAACTCGACGCCGGCCCGCCGGCCGTCGGCCGAAGAAATCCCGCCCAGGCGTAGCACGTCGGCCGCGCGCCGCTGCACGTCGGCGGCGGCCGCCGCGCCCGCCTTCCGCGCGATCAGGGTGTCCGGGTACTCGGCCAACCAGTGCAACTGCGCGTCGATCACCGCCGCCTCCACGCACCCGAACCGGCGGAGCGCGTCGAGAAACGTCGGCACGCCGAAGTCGAACACGTCCGCGAACCCGTTGGCGTACTGGCGGGCCACCAGGTCGCGGTCGGCCGCCAGCGCCATCGCTTCGAGCAGCGTGATCGTCGGCTCGGCTCGCACGTCGGCTTCGGGGGCGTCGCCGAGGCCGCCGGGGTTCGCCACGCGGATCGCCTCGTACACGTCGCGCGCCGCGGCCACGCCGCACCGCTCCGTGTTCAGGACGTGGCGCGAGAAGCCCTCGCGGTCCATCGGCGCACCGGGGTGTGCGAGGGGCGTCAGCAGGAGCAGGATGCCGAGGTTCGTGTTCGACTCGACGACGGCGCGTGTCCGCCGCACGCAGGCCAGGACCGTGCCGCCGACGTCCTCGTAGTCGCCACGGCTGCCGAAGTTCGGCGTGACGACCGCGGCGCTCAGCAGGAACGACACCGCGTCCGCGTCCCGGAACGCGGCCCCGGGGTGGACGTTGCCGACCTTCCGGGCCATCACCTCCCACACGCACGCCGTGGGGATCATCCACTGCGTCGGGTCGTCGAACCGCGGGGCCGTCACCGGTACTCCTCCGTCAGAAAGCGGACCACGTCGGCCGCCACGTCGCGGCCCGTGACGGCCGCCAACGCCCGCCACCCGGGCACGGCGTTCACCTCGATCACGCTCAGGTCGCCGCCCGGCCCCGGGAGCAGGTCCACGCCCGCGAGCGGGCAGCCGACGGCCGCCGCCGCCCGCACCGCGAGTGACACCGCTCCGTCACCCAGTTCGACCTGCTCGGCCGTGCCGCCCTGGGCGACGTTGGTCCGCCAGTCGCCGCGGGCCGTGCGCCGCATCCCGGCGAGCACCTTGCCGCCGACCACGAACGCCCGCAAGTCCCAGCCCGGGTGGCGGACGAAGCCCTGCTGGTAGATCACCTGCCCGGTGCGGTCGAGGGCGTGAAACGTCCGCCACGCCGTCTCGCGGTCCGTCAGCCGCACCATGCCGCGCCCCTCGGACCCGAACAGCGGCTTCACCACCACGTCGCCGCCGAGCCGGTCGAACCCGTCCAGTGCGGCATCGGCCGTTTGAGAGACGTGGGTCGGCGGCGTCGGCAGGCCGGCGGCGGCGAGGCGGGTGCTGGTGAGGTACTTGTCCACGCACGTCTCGACGGCCCGCGGCGGGTTGAGGACGCGCACCCCGGCGGCGACCGCGGCGTGGAGCACGTCCATGCGGAAGACGACCTGTTCGAGCGACCCGGCCGGCATGGTGCGGACGAGGGCCGCGTCGAACCCGGCGAGCGGCCCAGGGTGGGTGCCGACGGCCGCGGCGACGGTGCGGAAGTCCACGGGCTCGGCCGCGTGGCCGAGCTGGCGCGCGGCGCGGACGAGGTCGAGGACGTGCCACCCGCCGCCGCCGGAGAGGACTGCGATTCGCATGTCGGTTAGGCCGGGGGGGCGCCGGGGCGCGGCGGGGGGAACAGGTCGCCGAGCCGGACGGCGAAGCCCGGTAACACCGCCTCGCCGGGCATCACGTCGTTTTCTTCGAAGTCGGTCGTGGTTCGGTCTGGCCGGTAGGCGCGGGCCGTACGGGTGTCCGGGTAAACCACCCATACGAGGCCGACGCCCGCGGCCCGGTAGTCGTGCAGCTTCTCCTCCAACTCGCCGGCCTTGTCGTTCGGCGACACCACCTCGGCGGCGAAGTCGGGCGCCAGCTTCATGTGCCCCTGGGGCAACTGCTCGTCCGGCAGACGGCCGAACCGCACGGCCGACACGTCGGGGTAGCGGACGTTCCCGCGGGGGAAGCAGTCGAACCCGGCGTCGGCGTGAAACACCCAGCCGTACCGTTGGGCGGTGGCGTACTCCAGGAGCCGGGCGTACAGGATGCCGCCGATCCAGCTGGAAATCGAGCCCGTGTGGCGCTCCTTCAGGCACCCGTTCACCAGCTCGTACCGCGAGTTGTCGGCCAGCTTCTCGAACTCCTCGGCGGCCAGCCGCGGCGGGTGGGCCAGCACGTTCATGGGATGCCTCCGTAGCGATTCCGACGACGCGAGTCGTGTCTCACTCCAGACCGAACGACTTCCGCACCAGCCCCGGCTCGCTGCGGCCGAAGCGGTGGCAGCGGCCCGTCTTCAGGTTGCGGAACTCCACCTCCGCCGGGGCGAACAGCAGCGGGTCGATCTTGTAGAAGTCCCCGTACCGGGCAAACAGCTCGGCGAATGGTGCCCCGTGGTCCGGCGACGCCGCCGACGGCACCTTCGGCCCCAGCGCCGCCAGTTGTTCGTCGTCGGCCCGCACCCACAGCGTGACCGCGCCGCCGTACAGGATGGCGTCGTTGGTGCGGCCGATGGCGGTGATCTCGTCCGGCGACACCGGCGGCAGCGGCGCCGTGCCGTACCCGCTCACCACCTGCGCCACGTCGAACTTCAGCTCGTGCAGCTTGTGCAGCGCCGTCTCCACCGACCGCGCCACCACCTGCACCGTCCCCGCCAGGCTCGACGCCGGCGCCACCAGGAGCGTCAGCGACTCCGCACACTCCGGCAGCTTGGAGACGAGGTGCGCGATCACGTCCTCGGTCGGGTGCTTGCGCGTCTCCAGCACGCCGACGGCGACGCGGGCCTCTTCCTTGCCGGGGATGTGTTGGAACAGTTCCTCCCGCGCCGCGAGTGCCCGCATCGGCCCGGAGCCCATGGCGAAGAACTTGCCGACGGACACCTGCCAACCGGCGTACTGCGACGCGAGGCACGCCCGCACCGGGTCGTCGGTGGTCACCTGCACGGCCGGGCCGCCGAGGACGGTGCCCGGCACGTAGGCCACGTCGCCCAGGTCGGCGAGGCAGACGCGCGCCATCGCCAGCCCGGCGCCGAGGCTGCCGGTGACGGCCCCGCCGCAGTCGATGACGCGGGCGCCGCCGACCTTGCTCACGGCGACGCGGTAGCGGTCGGCGTTCCGTTCCAGCTCGTCGGCGACGGCGAGGGCACGGTCGTTCAGTGTCATCGGGAGTGCTCCGCGGCGAAGATGCGGTCCAGGTCCGCCGCCCGTGATTGTAACCGGCGGCGGACATCGGCGGCGGACGAACCGCCTTCCATTAGCGTGAACACGGGCCAGCCGGGTTCGATCGTGCTGCCCGCGGCGGGCACGTCGGCGAAGGTGGGGAGGCTCCACGGGTCGAACGGGCCCCCGCGGTCGTCCCAAGGTCCGTGCGCGGGGAACACGAACCGGCGGGGGGCGTAATAGACCGCCTTCCCGAAGCCGCGGTGTCGCGGGTCGCGGCGGACGGGCCAATCGCCCAACGGAGCCCCAAATGCGGTGGCGTGGTCGAGCATCACGGCTCGCCCGGTGGCGTGCTCGATCACCTCGACGGAGCCGGTGTAGCGCGGGTTCACTTCGACCGGCCACGCCACGCCGGCGGCGTCGATAATGAAATCAACGCCGAATAACCCGACGAGCCCGCCGGCCCACGCGAGCGCGCTACCGAAGCGGCCGAGGGTGTCGGCGGTCGCAGCCGGCAGTTCGACCGGGCCGACGCTGCCGCCGTACCGGAAGACGCCCGCGTTAAGCCAGCCGACGTTGTTGAGTTGCTCCGTCACCCCGAGCAACCGAACCGCTGCGGCGCTGGCGACGAACACGGCCGACATCGGCACGCCGGTCACGGACTCCTGGAGGTAGTGCTGGCCGGCGTCGGGTACTGGGTCGGCAGGGTGGAACGGACGGATGCCGTAGCCCCCGGCGCCGCGGACCGGCTTCACGAGCCAGGTGCCGTCCGCGGGCGTCGCGTCGCCAGGAAGTACACGCGGCACCCGCACCGCGTCGCCTTCCGCGGACCACCACACCTCGCCCATGAACAACGGGTCGCGGACGCGCTCCAGCACCGCCGGCGGGTTCCCCCACAGCGGCCGCCGTGCGGCCAGCTCGGCGACCACGTCGGGGTAGTTCTCCAGGCCGCCGGTGTAGAGCACGGGGCCGGGGGGGAACTGCTCCGCGAGCGCGGGCATACCGCGCGGGTACTCAGCGGACGGGCAGCGGGCGGCCGGCGCGTACAGGTCGCGGTCGGTGAACAGGTCCACGGCCCACGCCGGGTAGCCGGCGCGGGCGAGCGAGTGGACCGCCGCGCGGGCCGACGCCCCGACCACGCCGACGATTGGTTTCGGATCGCTCATGACGAAGAAAGCCCGGGGACGGCCGTCCCCGGGCTTCGTGGGTGTCATCCTACCCGGGCCGCTACTCGGTGATCGGCGTCGGGAGGCCGAACATCTTCCGCACGCTCTGCACCTGCTTGATCATGATGACCCGCAGCACGTCCGAGTAGTCGTCGGTCCACAGCGGCACGTCCTTGAGCACCTTCAGCTCGTGGAACATCTGGCCGTAGATGTACCCGGTCAGCGCCCCGAGCGTCGCGTCCGGGCCGGTCTTGCCCGCGTCGCGCATTCGCATCGCCATCTGGTACAGCTGCGCCGCCTGGGGGCCTTCGCGGATGTTCATCTGCGTCAGCGTGATCTTGTCCGGCTCGGGGCCGCCCCACTCGCCCTTGATGGCCTCCAGCGCGTTCTTGTCCGCGCCGTACTTGTTGAGCAGGAACACCAGCGGCTCGTTGCGGGTGCCGAACGCCTTGGCCTGGTCCACGGCCGACTTGCCGAGCACGCCTAGGTCGGCCTCCGAGCGGGCCAGCACGCACCAGCTCGACGCCGTCTTGCCCGGCCGGTTCTCGCTGTCGTCGTTCCACACCCGGGCCTTCAGGCCGAGGGCGTCGGCGATCCCCGCGACCACCGGCTCCAGCCGGACGTACTTGTTGGAGATGTGCAGGGCCAGGAGGCCGTGGTCGGTCACCTTCGTCATGTACATCTCGACCGCCTCCTTGGTGAGGAGGTGGACCGGGATGGCGTCCGAGCTGAAGGCGTCCACGAGGAGGAGCGAGTACTTCCGCTCGTTGTAGTCGCGGAGCTTCAGCCGGGCGTCGCCCATGCGGAAGTCGATGATGCCGCCGCGGTCGCGGGCGCCCTGCACGTAGGTGATCGGCCCCATCAGCGGCTCGGGCACGGCGGCGGCGCCGGCGGCCTTGGCCTCGTCGATCTCCTTCTGGTTCATCACCATCCACGGCGTCTCGACGATCTTCCGGACGGCCGGGTCGATCTCGTAGAAGTCGAGCTCCTGCCCGCGGAGGGCGTAGCACGACGCCGACCCGGTGCCGAGGCCGACCATCGCCATCTTGTCGGAGGCGGGGTTGCGGCCCTCCTCGATGGCCCGCATGCGGGTCTGCCACACCATCGCCCCCACGGGGCCGGTGCGGTGGTAGTACGTCAGCGGCTCCTGCCGCGGGTCCCACCGGTTCAGGGCGCCTTCGACGGCCAGCACGTCCCACGGGGTGAACACGCCGAACACGATCGGGGCGTCGGCCCGGACGATGTAGTACTCGTTGATCTGCGTGCCGTGGAGCGTGGTGCCGTGGACGAGCCGGGTGAAGTACCCGCGGGACTCGACCTTCAGGATGCCGAAGAAGCTGCGGTCGGTGTAGACGATGGACTCGTTCTGGGCCTCGCGGATGTGGTGGACGCCGAGGATGGCGGCCACCGACAGGGCGAACCGGGCCGGCCGGTCGACGAAGAAGAAGCACGCCATCACCGGCGGGCCGAACGCCAGGATCGCCGCCGCCTTCGGCTCGTCCACGTCCATCCACTTCAGCCACGACGCGATCCGCTGCGACATCCAGTAGAACCAGCTCCCCTCCTCGCCGCGGGTGTCGTGGCAGTACGACGTGAACCAGATGAGGCAGGCCATCGTGATCGGCACCGCCACGTCCAGGGCGGTGCGGAAGTCGGTCTTCTTGGCCGACTCGGAGAACTGCGCCATCGGCAGCTCCTCCGGGTTCTCCGACGCCTGGTACTGGGCCACCTGCAACCGCCGCCAGAAGAACATCACCGCCCACGCCGGGATGAGCGCCACCAGGTACCAGTAGGTCACCAGCTTGCCGGTCTCCAGCATCATCTTGAACAGCATGTAACTCAGCCCGAGGCAGACCCCGTACACGGCGGCGGCGATGGCCGCGGTGGCCAGCCACTCGGACACGTCGCTCCGCGTGCCGGTCAGCTTCGGGAACAGCTTGCCGGCGGTGCGGGCGGCCTGGACGCCGAACAGCGGCACCATGCCGCACGCGAACACGATCGTGGTCGGGTACTCGTGGGCGTAGGTGAACACGAGCGGGGCGAAGATGCCGTTGAACATGCCGCCCAACATGCCGCCGACGGACATCCACACGAAGTACTGCGTCAGGTGCGTCACGTCCTTCGGCCGGTCGCGGGCCAGCTCGTAGTGGCACATCAGGGCGGCGAAGAAGAACGCCCCGATGTGGATGGCCAGCGTCAGGGCCACGCGGTTGCCGGTGATGCCCGACACGAGCACGAACACCAGCACCAGCAGCATGATCGGGGCGAGGTTGCCGAGCACCACCCGGAACCACGGCGGGACCAGCGTGCTGAACGAGATGATGAACGTCACCAGGTACAGCGCCAGCGGGATGACCCACAGCAGCGGGATGCTGGCGATGTCGGTGGACATGTGGAACGTCACGGCGAGCATGAAGCTGCTCGGCACGAACGCCAGCAGCACCCACTTGGCGATCCGCAGCGGGCTCGGCGGCGGCTCGGCGTTCACGTCCAGGGCGCCGGGCTTGTTCGACTTCACGGGGCCGTTCCCGTTCTTGCTACCCGGGGGCACGCCGATCGGGTTGGCGGCCGCCCGGCCGCAGGCGACGATGAGCACGGCCAGGATGGCGAACCCGACGGCGAACAGCCACGCCTGCCCGTTGATCGTCATGTACGGTTCGATGAACAGCGGGTAGCCGAGGAGCGACACCAGGCTGCCGACGTTCGACGCGGCGTACAGGAAGTACGGGTCGCGGCTCGACGGGTGGCCGGTGAACGAGAACCACCGCTGGAGGAGCGGGGCGCTGGTGCTGGCCACGAAGAACGGCACGCCGATCGCGACCGCGAGGAGTGCCAGCACGGCGAAGAACGGGTTGGCCCCGTCGGTCGGGGCGAGGCCCTCGGCGACGGCGATGGGGGTGTGCCGGGTGCCGAACGCGACCGACAGGACGAACGCGGCGATGGCCGTGAGAAGTACGAGCGAGTGGAGCCAGCCCTGCTTCGCCGGCTCATGCCGGGTGCTCATCCAGTGGGCGTACAGGTATCCGAGCAGCAGCAGCACCTGGAAGAACACCATACAGGCGTTCCACACCGCCGGGCTGCCGCCGAGGAGCGGGAGGATCATCTTCCCGACCATCGGCTGCACCATAAAGAGCAGCGAGGCGCTGATGAACAACGTGACGGCGAACAACAGTGGCACGGGGCGGCTCCGGGTGCGGATCGCGGGTGCGCGACAGCGGCTATCGGGTGGGTTGTATCGACGCCGCGGGCCGTCGGGTAGTTCCGGCGGCGGGGCGGGGTGGAAATGCGTCTGACGTGTTACGAACGGTCGCCGAGCCGGCCCCGTGAGGGGTCGGGTCGCCGGGCGGTCCGACCCCTCACGGGGCCGGCTCGCCTGTGGGATTCAGTCAGTCGTTAAGGCCGGCCGAGAAATCGTCGTCGTCCACCGGCGGCTTCGGCTTCGGCGGCGGCGCTTCGGCGGCGGGCTCCGCCGGCTTCCGCCGCGACCCGCCGCGCCGCGCCGCCGGCTTCGCGGCCGGCTCCGAAGGTGGCGCGTCCGCCTTCGGTGCCGCCGGCTTCGCGGCCGTGCGGCCGCCCGCCCGCGCCGGCGGCCGCCCCGCGGGCTTCGCGGGCGCCGCCGGGGCCGGCGGTGGCGCCGTTGCAGGGGCCTTCCGCGGGGCGTAGCTCGGTATCTCGTCCACGTCGTCGAGCGGGTCGAACTCGTCCACGAGCGCCCGACCGAGGGGCCGATCGTCGACCGGCTTGGCAGGCGGCGCGGCGGCCGGCGGGCGGACCGGTCGCGGCGCCGGCTGACGTGCCGCGGGCGAGGCGGGCGGTTGCGCCGGGCGAGCGGGCGGGGCGGGTGATTGCGCCGGGCGAGCGGGCGGGGCGGGCTCCCGACCCGCGTCCCGCGCCGGGCCGACCGGCCCCGCCTGCCGCCGCGGCTCCGCCGCGGGGCGCGGGCCGCCGTTGGCCGGCGCCGCGGGCCGGCCGCCGGGGACGGGGCCGCCCTGCATTTCGAGGCCGAACCGCGTCACGATGTACATGCCGCTCGTCTTGTGCTTGTCGAGCTCGACCAGCCCGCTCTTCTCGGCGTCCTCCAGCAGCTCGCTGAAGGCGCGGTAGCCGTAATAGCCTTCGTTGAACGACGGCTTCTTCCGCTTCATCGTCTCCTTGACCATGGACGAATAGATCACGTCCTTGTTCTCCCGCCGCAGCGCCAGCAGCGAGTCCAGCAGCAGGGCGAAGCCCTTGCGCTTCTTCTCCGGGATGCTCTCGTTCACGCCCGTCGGGATGATCGGGGCGCGGTCCAGGTCCTCGTAGTAGATGAACTCGTCGCAGTTGTCGCGGAGCAGGTCGGAGGTGGCGTCCACCAGCCCGAGGCCGATGACGTGCTTGCCCAACTCCTTCAGCTTCGACACCAGCGGCGAGAAGTCGCTGTCGCCGGACACGATGCAGAACGTGTCGATGTGGTCCTTCGAGTACGCCAGGTCGATGGCGTCCACCACGAGGCGGATGTCGGCGGAGTTCTTGCCGGACACGCCGCGGCGGGGGATCTCGATCAACTCGATGGCGGCCTCGTGGAGCGCGCCCGTGTAGGCGCCGAACCGCGACCAGTCGGCGTACGCCTTCTTGCAGACGATCTTCCCCTTCTCGACGAGGCGCTCGAGCACCTTGCCGATCTCGAACCGGTCGCGCCGGCCGTTGAAGCCGAGGCCCATGTTCTCGAAGTCGATGAAGACGGCGAGTGATCGCTCGCCGTCCGCGCGGTGCGATTTCATGCTGGTATTGTGCGAAATACCGGCGGGGTTTGCCACGCCGGCCCGGCGGAGTTGGCCGGTCGGGGAAGGGCGGGGGGCGGAATAACCCGCCAGACCGGCGTTTCGAGTTTCGAGTTTCGAGTTTCGGGGCCGTCACGTCCGGCATACCCGACGCCGTTGACCCAACCCCACATACCTTAACCTCACTCGAAACTCTGAACTCGAAACACGAACCTCGGGAGCGAGCGATGGCAGACCATTTCCGGCTCGACGGCAAGGTGGCGGTGGTGACCGGCGGCGGGCAGGGGATCGGCGAGGCGATCTGCCGCCGGCTCGCGTCCGCCGGGGCCAAAGTCGGCGTGTTCGACATGAACGCCGACAGCGCTAACCGGGTGGCGACGGCGATCGGCGGCGTGCCGATGGTCGGCGACCTGACGAAGGAAGCCGACCTGGAGCGCGTGTTCGGCGAGGTAGCGAAGGCCGCCGGGCCGGTGGACGTGCTCGTGAACAACGCCGGCGTCGCCAGCCGCAAGGGCCGCGACGTGCCGATCTGGGAGAGCGTCCGCGAGGACTGGGAGTTCGTGCTCGGCATAAACGTCACCGGGCTGGTGCTGTGCTGCAAGGCGGTGCTGCCGGGGATGATCGCCAAGGGGTACGGCCGGATCGTCAACATCGCCAGCATCGCGGGCAAGGAGGGGAACCCGAAGATGGCCCCGTACTCCGCCAGCAAGGCCGCGGTGATCGCGCTGACGAAGTCGCTGTCCAAGGAACTGGTGGGGAAGGGCGACATCTGCGTCAACAGCGTGTCGCCGGCGGTGATTCAGACGCCGATCCTGGACCAACTCGACCAGTCGCAGATCAACATGATGCTGAGCAAGATTCCGCTCGGCCGCACCGGCAAGCCGGACGAGGTGGCGGCGCTCGTGCACTTCCTGGCGAGCGCGGAGTGCAGCTTCACCACCGGCTTCTGCTTCGACATCTCCGGCGGCCGGGCGACGTACTAAAAACAGGCTCACGCGGAGGCGCAGAGCCGCGGAGAAAACAAGAGTCAAACTCGGTTTTCTCCGCGGCTCTACGCCTCCGCGTGAGCTTACTTGTGATTTGACCCGGGCAGGAATCGTTCTACGGTTCCGGTGCCCGGGTTCGTCCCGGGCCTCACCCCACCCCGCCCGGGACTTCACCCGCATGGCCCCCGCCACCGGCTACCGCCCGCTGTTCTACGCCACCGTGGCCATCGCCACGGGGGCGCTCGGCGTCTGTTTCCTCTACTCCCGCAAGGCGACCGCCGCGGCCGAGGAGGCCGAGCGGCGCAACGAGGTGAACCCGTTCGCCATGTCGCTGCGCAAGACGCGCGACCGCGAGTTCACGTTCACCGTCGAAAACTACGGGTACGTCTACCGCGGCACCACCGGCGAGCTCATCGACGACAGCGTGCTCACGTTCGGGGCGTGGGAGAAGTTCATCCTGTTCTTCATGGACGACTACACGACCGCGGCGAAGCTCAAGGACACGGCGTTCCTCGACGTGGGGGCGAACACCGGCCAGTACACCCTGTTCATGGCCCCGCGGACGAAGGAAGTCCACGCGGTCGAGCCGTTCCCGCCGGTGCTCAAGCGGCTCGACGACAACCTCGCCCTGAACAAGTTCCCGAACGTGGTCGTGCACCGCGTCGGCTTCGGCGAGACGGCGGCGGAGATTCCGTTCTTCTCGTCCGACGAGACGAACGCCGGCGGCGGCACCTTCCGCCCCGACGACCCCGACAAGAAGCCGTTCGGGGCGCTGAAGATCGTCGCCGCCGACGAGTACTTCAAGACCCGCCCGACGGCCCCCATCGGCATCGTCAAGATGGACATCGAGGGGTACGAGGAGCCGGCGCTGAAGGGCCTCCGCGCCACGATGGAGCGCGACCGCCCGCTGGTGATCGTGGAGGTGACGACGGAGCACCACCCGGTGAAGGGCTCGATTCGCTCGTTCGACCAGCTGAAGGCGCTGTTCCCCGCCAACTACGAGTTCCTGTCGTTCCACGAGGCCCAGCAGCAGTTCGTGGACGGCAAGTACGACGTACGGCCGTTCCCCGCGGAGGAAGCCGCGCGGTTTTTCGCGGCGGAGAAGCAGCGGAACGTGATCGCGGTGCCGGCCGAGCGGCTGTCGGCGGTGCCGCGGTCGCGGGCCAAGTAAGCTCAGGCCTCCAGCGCGAGTGCCAGCGCCTCGCGGGCCGTCGCCACCGGGTGAATCTCGAGGGCGGCCCGCACCTCCTCCGGCAGCCCCATCACCGCCGTGGCCTGACTCGCCGGCACGACGACGTGCTTCCGCCCCGCCCGTGCCGCCGCCGCGAGCTTCTGCCCGAGCCCGCCGACGGCCCCCACCTCGCCGTGCAGCGCCACCTCGCCGGTGAACGCCCAGCCCGGCTTCACCGGCCGGTTCGCCAGCGCCGACACGATTCCCACGGCGAACGCCAGCCCCGCGGAGGGGCCGTCCTTCGACTCCGCGATCTTCACCAGGTGCACGGCCACCGTCTGGCTCTTGAGCCGCTGCTCGGGGATGCCGAAGTCGCGGAAGTTCGCCCGCACCAGGTTGTAGACCGCCCGCACCGAGTCCTTCAGGGCGCCGCCGTGGAGGCCGGTGACCTCCACGCCGGGCGAGCCGTTGATCGCCGACACCTGAATCAGGATCACGTCGCCGCCGACCTCCTGCCCGTCGCGGACCTGCACCGCCAGCCCCGTCGCCGCCCCGACCACGGCTTCCGAGTTGAGCCGGTCCTGCGTCGCCGCCGCTTCGCGGCGTTGCAGGTCTTTCGCGGTGTGCGCCGCCACCGCCGCCGGCGCGACGAGCCGCGGCTTGAACTCGCCCGGGGCGAGCGCGCACAGCTGTTGATGCACCCGCTGGCGCAGTTCGCAGGCGAACGTGACCAACTCCAGCAACTCGGCGTCGGTGGCGTTGCCGTCGGGGTGCAGCAGTTTGAGCAGCCCCGACGTGAGCCGCTCCACGGCCGTCTGGTCGCGCCGCGTCAGCCCGGCGTGCAGCGGCACCGCCCGCACCCGGTCGGCGAAGCTGTCCTTCCGCAGTTGCGCCAGCACCTCGCCGAAGTAGTCCGTGACGAACCCGACGCCGGTGGCCACGGACGCGGGCGTGATCTTCGGGACCTCCCAGCCGGGCAGGTAGCCGTGGACGCGGTCGAGGAACGCGGAGTCGATCAGCTCGTCGGGCAGCGGTTCGAGCAGGTGCGCGTACTTCGGGTGCGGCTGGTCGCCGTCCACGTCGACGTTGCCGGCGAAGACGAGGCCGGCGTCCGCGGCGAAGTGGAGCGCCCCGCGGCTGAACTGGCCGCTCTCCATGTAGTCCTTCAGCGTCGAGATCGTCTCCGACTCGTCGCCGAAGCTGGTGTGTGCGATCTCGTCGAAGACGACGACCTTGCGCGTGCCGAGGATGCCGACCTGCTTCGTGGCGAGGTTGACGAACAGGTTCGCTGGTGTCGTCTTGCCGCCGCTGACGGTGAAGACGCGCGGCGACAGGTTCCGCAGGAGGAACGTCTTGCCCGTCTGCCGCGGCCCGAGCTCGATGAGGTTCACGTTCCGTTCGACGAGCGGCACCATGCGGGCGAACAGCAGCAGCCGGGTGCGGCGGTCGGGGAAGGCGCCCGCGGCGTAGCCGGCGCTCTGGAGCAGCAGCGCCGCCCACTCGTCGGTCGTGAACTTCGCACGCGCGGCACGGAACTCGGCCACGTCGGGCGGCCCGACCTGGAACGGCGTGAACGCCACCAGTTCGTTCGGGGCGTCGGCGTTCACCTCCGGTGCGTATTTGACTTTCGCCGTACCCCACAGCCCGCCGAGGAGCAGGCCGGGGTTCCCCTCGATGACCGACGCCGGCACGCGCACCTTCTGGTCGCCGAGCGCCGGGACGCGGCCCCACCGCTGGCCGCCGCGCAGGTCCACGCGCGCCTCGACGTTGTCGATCAGCGTCACCTCGCCCTTGCCGAGCAGCTTCTCCTTCAGCAGCTCGCGGTGCTCCAGGTCGGGGAGCAACTCGGCGATCTTGGCCTGAATCTTGGCCAGGTCGTCGCGCCACGTCTCGGGCTTGACGTACTTGGCGATCAGGTACTCGGAGACGTACCGCGGCAGCCGGTGGAACGCGGCCTGCTGCGCGAGTGACTTCACGACGGCCTTGTCGCCGAGCAGCCCGTGGGCCTTGCGGTCGAGGTCGGTGAGCGGGTGGTCGTCGAACAGCGACATCGGAGCCTCGGGGTCAGCCGAACACGTCGTCGAGCAGGGCGTTTTCGCGGATGTCGGTCGGCGGCGGGGCCGTCGGCTTCTCCAGCGGCTCGCCGAGCGGCGCGAGCAGCGCCTCGGCCGCGGCGCGGACGGCGGCCCGCTTCTGCTCGGCCATCCGCGCGAACTCGGGGCCGAGCGCCGCGGCCTTCACCGGGTCGAGCTTGTCCGTCAGGTTCGCGTACCGGCGCCGGATCAACTCGGCGTCGAGCGGCGCGCCTGCGGGGATGTCGAGGACGCCACGGTGATCCGCCGGCGCCACGATCGGAACGGGCAGCGGCGGGGCCTGGGGCGGCTTTGGCGCCGTCGTCGTCACCCCCAGCGCCGCGGCGATGCGGGCGAGGACGTCGCGCTCCTTGGCGGTCGGCGTGCCGGAGGCCGCGGCCACCTGCTCGGCGAACGCCAGCAGCGCCGGCCACTCCGCCGCCGGCACTGCGGCGCGAACGGCGAGCAGCGCGTCGCCCTCGGTCGGCACGGCCTTCTCGGTCTGCTCCAGAAGTGGGTCGAAGTTCCGCGCCAGCAGCGCGTCGTGGCCGAAGGTGCGGTCGAGGAACGCGCGCACGGCCTTCCGCTCGGCGGCGGCGATGCGACCGTCGGCCTTCGCTACCATCAGCCCGAACCCGACTGCGGCGCGGAGCCGCGCCAGCCCGTCCGGCTCGGCGGGCTTCGGCGGCGGTGCTGCGGGTGTGCCGGCGAGTGCGGCGCGGAACAGGTCGGCTGACGGGGCGGGTGCCGGTACCGGTGGCGGAACCGGTTGCACGGGAGGCGGGGGTGCCGGCGGCGGTGCGGCCGGCGGCACGACCACCACCGGGAACGGCCGGGCGATCACGTCGGCCAATTGTTTCGACTGGTTTTGACGCCGCAGGAACGCCCCGAACGACACCGGCTGCGCCAGCGCGAACAGGTCGAACGCGGTCTTCAGCGCCTCCTCGACGGCGGTCAACTCGCGGCCGCGCTCGGCGGCGCGCGCGGCGTCGACGGCGCGGAGGCGGTCGGCGACGCGGCGGAACTCGACACCCTCGGTGCACCCGCCGGCGTCGAACCGGGCGCGGGCGTCGGCCTGCACCGCGACCAGCGCCTTCATCAGCGCCGTGCCGCGGGCCGGGCCGACTTCCGGGATGTCGGCGAACTTCGCACCCAGCAGGTCGGCGACGAACGGGCCGGCGGCGGCCTTCACCTTCTCGACCGTCTTCTCGCCGATGCCGGGGTAGGCGCCCAGCCGGTCGGTCGGGATGGTGTTCAGGTGCCGGCGGAAGAAGTCGTCGCGGAGGCGGGCCAGTTCGGTGTCCGCGCGGCTGGTCTCGGCGAGGACGGCGGCGTGTCGGGCGCGGAGGGCCTGAAGGTGGGCAACGACCCGCCGCCGCCAGCGGGCCGCGGGCGTGGCCCGGTAGGCGGCATAGGCCGCGGCCACGGCCGCGGCGACGGCGACGAACGGGAGGAGCACGTACAGCATTCGGTCGACCGGCCCCGGGGTACGGGCAGTGTACGGTGATTCGCCGCCGCCCGACACTCCTTCCGGTGTGGTGCCCGCGCCCCCGGGTGCCTATCCTGAGGGAGTGTGGTTCCGGTCGTCCGCGAGGCCCGCATGTACCCGACGCCCGACTTCTCGCCCACCGGCTTCGACCTGTCGCTGCCGCTGCTCACCGCCTACCTGCTGGCCGCCACCGCCGGCGTCCTCGCCTTCGCCGCCTTGCTCGGCGTCGTCACGCTGCCGGTCTTCTTCCTGTTCGTCTACGCCGCCGAACTCGTCCTCGCCCGGGTGTCGGAGTCGGGGGCGCTCGCGGTCAAGGTGCTGCTGATGCTCTTCCGCGGCCTCCGCCGCAGCCCCCTCCGCACGTCGCTGACGTACCTCGCGCTGTTCGTCCTCACCTTCGTGCTGACCATGATCTACACGATCATCACGTTCATCGGGCGGGCGACGGCCGAGAAGGAGGCCAACTTCAAGATCATCATGACCGAAAAGTACTCGATCCCGAGCATGATGCCGCCCGGCTACGAGGACCGACTGAAGGGCATCATCGACGCCCTGCCGCCGGACCTGCGGCCGGTCGCCGGGGCCGACGACATGATCGCCTGGAGCTTCGTCGGCGGCACCACCGACCCGTCAAACCCGAAGCCCGAGAACGCCCTGTTCATGTTCTGCGTCGAGCCGCGGAAGATCCCGCTCATGATGGACGGGCTGGAGCGGAAGGACTTGACGGACGCCGAGAACGCCGAGATGGACCGGTGCGTTAAGCTGATGGAGGAGGACTTCCGCAGGATCATGGTGAGCCCGTCGCGGATGAAGAAGATGAACGTGCAGGTCGGCCAGCGGTTGAAGCTGACCAGCATGGGTTACAAGGACGTGGTCTTCGACTTCGAGATCGTCGGCACGCTGCCGGACGGGAAGTACGAGGGCGTCGGCTTCTGCAGCCGGAGTTACCTCGACGCCATGCTCAAGTCGTGGTCGAGCGCCCACAACGGCGAGGCCCACCCGCTGGCCAACAAGTGCGTGAACCTCGTCTGGGTGCGGGTGCCGAACCGCGAGTCCTACGAGCGGATCGCCGCGGCCGTGAGCGAGCCCAAGAACTTCAGCGCCCCCGCGGTGAAGGTGGAGACGGCGAGCGCCGGCATCGGCACCTTCATGGAAGCGTACAAGTCGATCTTCAACGGCATGAAGTACGTCCTGTCGCCGGCGATGCTCGTCATCATGTCGCTGGTGGTGGCCAACGCCATCAGCATCAGCGCCCGCGAGCGGCGGACGGAGATGGCGGTGCTGAAGGTGCTCGGCTTCCTGCCGCGGCACGTCGCGGGGCTGATCCTCGGTGAGGCGCTTCTGGTGGGCGCGATCGCCGGCGGGATGAGCACGCTGGTGGCGTGGGGGCTGTTGGGGAACTTCAAGTTCCAGATCGCCTTCCTGGGTGCGTTCATCGTGCCGACGGAGGTGCTGGTGATCGGCCCGGTTCTGGGGATGTGCGTGGCGTTCATCGGCAGCATCGGCCCGGCCCTGAGTTCGAAGAACGTGAAAGTCGCCGAGGTGTTCGCCCGGCAGGCGTAACCCGGCCGCCGGTTCAACCGCGAGAGCCCATGAACCCCGTCCTCCGCTTCGCCCGCGCCGTCCGCAGCCTGGCCGGCACCATGGTCACGCTGGTGCTGTCGCTGCTGCCGCTGACGGCACTTCTCGTCGCGCTGCCGGCGGTGGCGCCGAACGAGGCCGTGCTGTCCGACAGCGTCCCCCCCGCGACCACCCGCGGCCGGCGATTCCTCCGCCGACTCGGCGGCCTCGGCGCCGGGTTCGTCGTGGTCGTAGCCTTGTTCGCGTTCGCCGTCGAGCTGGTCGGCCGGCTGCCGCTGCCGGACCGCGGGCAGTTCGGCTCGCTCGCGCAGAAGGTGCTCGGGGCCGTCCCCGCCGAGATGCTGCCGCCCGGCCCGGAACCAACCGTCGGAATTACCGCCGGCATCGTCCCGCCCACGCCGCCGGAGATGGTGAAGAAGCGCGCCAAGCTCGAACGCGCCCTGTCCACCGGCGTCGATGACCCCGTCCGCCAGCGTGAGGCGAAGGCCGACCTGGACACCGTCAACGCCCAGATCGCCGAGGTGCTGCCGAACTCGCGGCAGCTGCAAATCCTGCTCAGCCCGGAGTGGGGGCCGTGGCTCGGGCAGCCGATCTGGAAGCTGCTGCCGCCGCCGCTCGTGCAGCACTGGCCGTTCATCTTCCTCGTCGTGTACGCTGCCGACCTCGGGCTGCTGCTGATGATCGGCCGGGTGCCGCTGGCGTACAACTTCCGCAACCTCGTCGTCCGCTGGCGAATCGCCGGCCTCACCTCGCTGGCGTTCACCGTCGTCGTCGGCCTGCTCGTCGTGCTGCTGGCGTTCGTGAACGGCATGTACAAGCTGAACGAGGGGACCGGCATCCCCGGCAACGTGTTCGTCCTCTCGGACGGGGCCACCGACGAGTTGTTCAGCAACCTCGGCTACGGCGACACGGACAACGCCCTGCGGCAGGCGGCGACGCTCGACCCGGAGGGGAACCCGCTGCCGGCGCCGGTGCGGGTGGCGCGCGTGCGGAAGGAGAAGGACGGCACGCTGACGCGGCTCAAGGGCGACGAGGAGCCGCCGGCCGGGCAGCCGGCGACGTACCTGGCGAGCAAGGAGATTTACTTCGTCGTCAGCCAGCCGGTGCCGGTGAAGGAGGGCGAGCAGGCCCGCCGCCGGCTGCTGAACATGCGGGCCGTGGACGACGCCCCCGTCGCCGCCGCCGTCCACAACATCTCCCTGTACGACGGCGGCCGGTGGTTCACCCAGACCGGCGTGCGGCAGATCCCGACCGGCGAGAAGAACGCCGACGGCAGCCCGCGGGTGCGGAACTACGTGGAGTGCGTGCTGGGCGAGGGGGCGGCCGGCATCCTCGGCGCGGACGCGAACAAGCCGCGGCTCGAGGTCGGCGACACGTTCCAGCTCGGCGACCTGGACTGGATCGTGGTCGGCATCATGAAGGCCGAGGGGACGACGTTCGGCTCCGAGGTGTGGGTGCAGAACATCGACGTGGTGACGAAGACGTTCGGCAAGAAGGGGACGTACACGACGATGGTGCTGCGGTGCGACCCGGACACGGCCGACGCCGCGAAGGCGCTGGCGTACCACCTCCAGTACCGGTACACGGCCGCGAAGTTCAAGCCGTTCGCGGAGCCGGACTACTACGCCGAGCTGACCAAGACGAACGACCAGTTCCTGACGTGGATCGTGCTCGTGGCCGCGATCATGGCCATCGGCGGCGTGTTCGGCGTGATGAACACGATGTTCGCGGCCATCGCCGCGCGCATCCGCGAGGTGGGCGTGCTCCGCATCCTCGGGTTCAAGCGGTGGCAGATCCTCATCTCGTTCATGCTGGAGTCGCTGGCCATCGCCGCGGTGGGGGGCATGCTCGGGTGCGTGATCGGGTTCGCCGCCGACGGCATGGAGGCGCGGAGCCAGCTGTCCAGCGGCGCCGGCGGCGGCAAGAGCGTGTCGCTGAGGATGGTGGTGGACTACCAGACGGTCGCGGCGGGGATGCTGTTCACGCTGGTGATGGGCCGCCTCGGCGGGCTGGTGCCGGCCCTGTCGGCGATGCGGATGGAGATTCTCGACTCGCTCCGCTGATACGCGGGGAAGCCCACCGGTTGCGACCGGTGGGGCGTTCCGCCGTTCTTCTACCTCACAAGACTGCCCAACCGGTTCCCGCTCTCCACCGGCGCCACCGCGGCCCGCGGATCCGTCGCCCCGAGCGCCAGGTCGAACGCCGCCTTCATGCCGCGGTTCCAGTTGCCCAGGTTGTACGTCGTCTCCACGTCCGCCCGCGCCGTGCGGCCGAGGCGGCGGCGCAGCTCGCGGTCCTCCACCAGCCGCGACACGGCCTCGACGATCCCCGCCACCACGACCGGGTCCGCCGTGTACATCGTCTCGTAGTTCTCGCGCAGCACGCCGGCCTCCTCGTCGGCCCACGACGCCACGCCGTGCCGGCCGCGGACGACGAGCCCGTTGCGGCCGTCCTCCAAATACTCCTCCATGCCCCAGCCGTCGGAGCCGACCACGGCCAGGCCGTAGGACATGGCTTGCAGCAGCGACACGATGTGAACGCGGGCCGCCGGCAGCAGGAAGATGTGGCTGCGGGCGTGCAACTCGGCCATCTCCTCGGGCGTCAGGAAGCGGTCGATGACGCGCACCCACCCGTCGGCGAGGACGCGGTGGTAGTGGTCGGCGATGTCCGGCAGGCTCGTCCGCAGCGTCAGCCGCACGTTCGGGTACTTCTGCCGAATCTGGGCGAACGCTTCGAGCACGTCGAGCCCGCCGCGGACGAAGAAGTTCTCGGCGACCTGGCACCACGAGTTGATGAACAGCAGGTCGATCGGGGCGTCGGCCGGCTCCTCGTCGTGGGGCTGGAAGCGGGCCGGCAGCCGCACCCCGAGCGGGGCGTACACCACCTTCTTGCGGATCGTCTCGCTGTCGAACAGCGCCGAAATCAGCCGCGCCGACGACTTCATGTGCGTGAGGATGGCCCGGCAGTGGTCGGCCTCGAGCAGCGTCTTGACGATGCCGTAGACCGGCCGCTCGCGCACGTCCATGTCGCACGTGTGGCCGTTCTGGATGAGCGGGTAGAACAGCGTCGTCGGGTCTTCGACCTCGATCACCCACGGGTTCTGGCCGAACGTGTACGGCATGCTCGTGAGGAACACCAGGTCGTGCTTGCCGCCCACCAGCAGCTGCGACTGCAGGTGCCGCGACACGATGAACCGCGCCGCGGCCAGCGGTCGGCAGCCCTTCCGCACCAGCAGCAGGAACATCGTGACGGCCGCCACCAGCACGCGCCACCGGGCCGCGAGGGTCACGCCCTTGCGCGGGCGGACGAAGGCGAACGGGAAGCGGACGATCGAGCACAGCGTGAACCACAGCCGCAGCGGCCTCGGGCCGGCGAGGGCGATCATCCGCGTCAGCAGGCCGAATTTCGTGGACGGCGTGACGCCGGAGCGGGTGAAGCGGTAGCCGGCCGGCGGGCTCTGGGTGTGGCCGAACTGCGGGTGCGCGCCGCAGTTCCCGGAGCCGACGTACACCGGCAGCCAGCCGGCGAACTCGACCGGCCGGCCGGCGGCGATGGCTTTATACTTCTCGTCCACGCCGCCGAGGCTGGCCGCGCTCACGACGCCGGCGGCGCTGCGGTCGGCGGGGAAGTCGAGGTCCACGGGGCCGGAGCCGTGTGGGATGGCGTGGTACGCGCCGCGGAAGCGAACCACGTCGTACCCGTCGCGGCGGGCCACCGCTTCGGGCGTGTCTTCGGCCGGGTCGTGGGCGTCGATGAGCGCCTGCATCGCCGGCAGGGTCGCGGCGCACTTCACCGCCGGGTGGTCGAACAGCCGCTCCTCGGCGAGGAGGCGGACTTCGTCGGCGGTCGGCGGGATGCCGAAGACGCGGCCGTGCGTGCGGATGACGCGCCAGCCGTTGTAGCGGTCCGGGAACGGGGTCTTGGCTTGCCGGCCGAGTCGCATCCGTGCGGCTCCTGATTCGGGACGAGCGGTCTGAACCGAGAGGTTAAACGAACAGCGCCGTGATGCTCCGGCGGAGCTTGTTCAGCACCCGCCCCGGCAGCCGGCGGACCGGCTGCTCGCGCAGCCGCCGCAGCACGCGGAACGGCGCCGAGCCCCACGGCCGGCGCGTCACGTCGGTGCCGTGCAGCATGTTCAGGTACACGTTGCGGGCCTGGCGGCGGACCAGCTCGAACCAGTACCGGTTCGTCGGCCCCACGTTGTTCGTGATCTCCATCCGGTTGAACGTCGGCGCCAGCCCGCAGCTGGCCGGCCGGTCGTCGGCCCCGCGGCGCTCGTAGAACGGGGCGTGCGTCTTCCACAGCACCACGCCGTACAGGTCGTAAAGCACCACCGACAGGCCCATCAGCCAGCTGTCCACGTTCGCCTGCCAGCCGAAGTTCTGGCACACCTCGATCAGCCGGGCACTCACCACCGGCGACCAGCCGCCGAACGACACCACCCAGCTGCGGATCATGTCCTCGCGGTCGTAGCGCCCGGCGTAGGCCTCGATCGGCGGGCGGACGTAGCCCATCACGCAGAACTCGTCCTCGACGGAAAGCACGTTCGACACCCACCCGGGCCGCGTGAACACGAAGTCGTCGGCGGTCATGAGGCAGAACCGGCCGGCCGGATTCCGCTCGGTGAACAGGTACTCCTGGGCGTTGTGCAGCCCGTGCCGCCCTTCGCCCCGCGACCAGCTGAACGCCTTCACGGCGAACGGGTACGCGGCCAGCTCGGCGTCGGTCATCCGCTCGTCGTCGTCACTGTCGAACTTGATCAGGAATTCGAGTTGCTCGCGCTCGGCGGGCGTCGTGGTGGCCACGGCCGAGTCGAGGAGCCGGCGCAGCCCGCTGTCGGGGTTGCCCTTGGCGCGGGAGCAGAACAGCACGCTGATCACGGGGCGCCTCCGGTCGGGTGCGGCAGGGTACGACAGTCCGCGGCGGGCGGTCAAGCCGGGTCACAGCTGGTACACGAGCCGGCGGTGGCCGCGGCGGATGGCGAGCATCGCCAGGAACCCGAGGCCCGCCGTGAACGCCGCGGCGTACACGTACAGCTTGAGTTCGGGCACGGTGCCGTTGGCGAGCGGCGTGCGGATCAGTTCCAGGAACAGGTTCACCGGGTTGACGCGGGCCAGCCAGCCGGCGCCCTTGTCCACCAGCACCTCGGGCGGGTAGATGATCGGCGTCAGGAAGAACAGCATCTGGCAGCCGATGTCCAGGAGGTGCCGCGTGTCCTGGAAGTAGCACTGGGCGAAGGCGAACAGCGTGGCCGCGGCCCACCCGGCGACGAGCAGCAGCACCAGCGCCGGCAGCACCACCGGGAACACGGCCAGCTTCTCGAAGCCGCCGTCCACGAAGACTACCGCGGCGACGGCGACGAGCAGTGCGATGCCGGCGTGGACGGCGGAGCCGAGCACGGGCCGGAGCGGGTACAGGGCGTACGGCAGCAGGCTCTGGCGGATGTACCGCTCGTGGTCGAGGAAGGCGTTGCTGCCGGCGACGAGCGACTCGCGAACGAAGTTCCACACGGCGAGGCCGAGCAGCAGCGACGTGACGTACCGGCCGGGGCTCATGCCGAGGATGCCGCTGAAGATGAGGACGAACACGCCGGCCATGACGAGCGGCTGGATGACCGTCCAGCCCACGCCGATGGCGGAGCGGGTGTAGCGGTTCTTGAGGTCGAGCCGGACGAGGGACAGGAGGAAGTGGCGAAACCGCCACACCGCCGACAGCTGGGTGACCATCCGTGGCCCTTTCGCGCACCGGGTGCGGGCGAAGGGTAACCCACGCCGCGGGGCGGGTGCCAGAGCAATTCGTGGGCGAGGCGAGCCGGGGCGTCGGCCCCCGGATTCTGGCTCGGGGCTCAAGCGTCCGGCAGCGGCCGCGGCCGGTACGCCGCCCACGCCGCGGCGCCGCACACCAGCACGCCGACGTACACGTCGAACAGCGGATCCCACTGTTCTCGGCCGGTGTAGCCCAGTTCCGCGCGCCAGTCGGCGAACCGGCCGACGAACCACTGCGACGCGGCCGCGCCGATCACCCCAACGCCGTTCATCAGCCCGAACAGCGCCCCGACGTGCCGGCCGCACTGCGGAATCGCCACCGACCACCAGTTCGGCAGCGTCAGGTGCATTGCCAGCATCGCCGCTGCCATGAGGGTTGCGGAAAAGAGCGCGTCGTCGGCCCGCGCGCCGGCGAACAGGCAAGCCGCTGCGGCGAGGTAACACGCCACCGCCAGCCGCCGCCGTGCCGCGACCGCGTCGGCGGCGACCGCCGTGATCCGGTCGGCGATCAGCCCTCCGAGGAAGACGCCAGCCGCCGACCCGGCCAACACCAGCGACGACAGCCGGCCCGCGGCGAGATTGTCCAGCCCGCGCGCGGCCACGAGGTACTTCGACAGCCAGGTGTACGACAGGTACGTGTAGAACGCGCCGATCACCATGATGAGCCCGAGCACGAGCACGCCGCGGTTCGTCAGCACGGTGGCCCACGGCACCGGCCCCGGCTCAAGCGGCCGCACCTCGACGCCGGCGCGGATCGTCGCCAACTCCTCGGCGTTCACCGAAGGATGAACGGCCGGATCGTCGCGGAACCACAGGTAGAACCCGACCGCCCACACGACGCCGACGCTGCCGAACACGACGAACGCCCACCGCCACCCGGCCAGCTCGATCACCAGTGCGGCGGCCACCGGCGACGCCGCGCCGCCGAGTTGGGCCGCGGTGAGCATGACCCCCTGCACGCGGCCGCGCTCGGCCACCGGGAACCACCGCGAAATGACCCGCGCCGCGTTCGGGAAGGCGCCGGCCTCACCCGCCCCGAACAGGAAGCGGATCGCCACCAGCGACGCGAAGCCCCACGCCGCCCCGGTGAGTGCCGTGAACACCGACCACCAGATGACGATGCGGGCGAGTACGGAGCGCGAGCCGAAGCGGTCGCCGAGCCGACCGGTGGGAATTTCGAACAGCCCGTAGGCGATGGTGAACGCCATCGCCACGTAGCCGATCTGCGTGTTGGTCAGGCCGAGTTCCCGCTGCATCGGGTCGATGGCCTGGCCGAAGCAGACGCGGTCGAGGTAGAGCACGCCCGCGAGGCCACACAGCCACAGGGCGAGGACGAACCGGGCGCGCGAGGGGGCGGGCATGTGTGGAGTGTACCCGATCGCGGCCCGGAAGGGGCTCGCGTTTCGCCGGCCGGCGTGGTGAAATGCCGCGATGCTCATCGGACACGTCGGCGACGAACGCTATTCCGCCCTGGCCGGCGTCCGCCTCGAATTCCAGGACGCCCGCGGCGGTTCGTGGGAGGCACTCTCCCGCGCCAGCGGCGCCGTCCACGCCGAACTGCCGCCGGGCGACTACCGCGTCGTGATTCATCACCCGGGCTTCGGCGCGAAGTTCTCGCGCGTCACGCTACCCGCCGCGGAGCCGTACCTCTTCCGCCTCCTGAGCGACGGCCTTCTGGGGTACGCCTGGCCGAAGTGGGTGCGGGCCGGCGAGGCGAGCGAGTTTCGCGTCCACAGCGTCGAGCCGTACCACCTGGAACTGTGGCGGTACGGCTGGGAGCCCGAGTTCGTCCGCTCTCTCGGGTGGCACGACGAACACGCCCCGCGCGCCACGATGCAGACGACGCCCGACGGCGACTACACCCGCACCGGCGTCCGCTGGAACGAGGTGGGGTACGCCAACAGCGTGCATTCGCAGCACGTCGCGGCCCCGGCGCGCAGCGGCCTGTACTACTTTCGCGCGTCCACGGCCGGCGGCCGCCGCTTCGCCTTCCCGTGGGTCGTGGCGCCGGCGAAGCCCACGCACCCGGTCGCGGTGCTGGCCTCGAACCTCACGTGGAACGCCTACAACTCGTTCGGCGGCCGGAGCAACTACATCCACGCCGACGGCTTCCCGCCGACGCCGACGGTGAACAGCCGGGCCGAACTGAAGCGCTACGCCGACGCCGGCTTCTTCACCTGGGGCGCGGCCGACTACCCGCCGCTGTCGTTCGACCGGCCCGAGCCGTTCAACCACATCGACTTCGCCGAGCGGGTCACCGACCCGATCGAGGGCCGGCAGGCGTGCCACCTCGCCCCCGCGGAGTGGCGCCTCCTCGGCTGGCTGGAGCGCGAGGAGTTCGCCTACGACTACTACGCCGAGTCACATCTCGACGACGGCACCCTGGACCTGCGTGCGTACCGCGTGCTGATTCTCAGCGTTCACCCCGAGTACTGGACGCGCCGCATGTACGACCGCGTCAAGCGCTGGGTCTTCGAGGAGGGCGGCCGGCTGATGTACCTCGGTGGGAACGGCTTGAACTGCGAGGTGGAACTGCGGCCGGACGGGTCGATGGTGTGCCACAACGAGAAGTTGCGCGGGTTGAGCGTTGAGGGGCTCGGCGGCTTCGAGAGTCGGCTGCACATCCGCCACGAGTCGGAGGCGAACCTGCTCGGCGTCGTGTTCACCCCGGCGGGCGCGATGACGGGGGCGCCGTACCGCGTGCTCGACGCCGACCACTGGGCCTTCGCCGGAACGGGTCTGAAGACCGGCGACGAGTTCGGGGAGTTGTCGCTCCACCGCCGCTGCCCGGGCGGGGCGTCGGGCCACGAGACGGACAAGCGCTCGCCGAGTTCGCCGCCGCACGCGCACGTCCTGGCCCGCGGCCTGAACCCCGACGACGGCGGGGCGGAGATCGTGACCTACGACACGCCGGCCGGCGGGGCGGTGTTCTCGGTGGGCTCGATCAACTACGTCGCGTCGCTGCCGGTGGACGGGCACGTGTCGCGGGTCACGGCCAACGTGCTGTGGCGGTTCCTGGAGTGACCGGTTCGCTGCGACGACGCGAGCGCGTTACTTCGACTTGAACAACGGGAACTTCCGCACGCCGAGCCGGTTCAGCCAGTACGCCCCCACCGTGGTCAGCGTCTGGAGCCCGTACTTGGTACTGCGGCGGAAGTTAATCTGACTCGCCTCGTCGAAGTACCGCACCGGCACCGGCACGTCGCCGAGGCGGAACCCGAAGTGGACCGCCTGCACCAGGAACTGCGTGTCGAACACGAAGTCGTCCGAGTTCCCCTCGAACGGGATCGTCTCCAGCACCTGCCGCCGGTACACGCGGAAGCCGCTGTGGAACTCGCCCAAGTTCTGGCCTAGCGACAGGTTCTCGAACGCCGTCAGCCCGCGGTTGCTCAAATACTTCCACCACGGCATGCCGCACTTGAGCGTCTCCGACCGGCTCCGCACGCGGTTGCCGAGCACCACGTCGCAGATGCCCAGCTCGATGACGCCGACCGCGTGCGGGATCACCCGCGCGTCGTACTGGTAGTCGGGGTGGATCATCACCACGATGTCGGCGCCGCGCTCCAGGCAGTACCGGTAGCACGTCTTCTGGTTGCCGCCGTAGCCGGTGTTCTTCTCGTGCTGGATCACCGTCAGGCCCATGTCGCGGGCGATGCGGACGGTGTCGTCCTTGCTGCAGTCGTCCACCAGCAGGATTTCGTCCACGCTGTCCGGCGGGAAGTCGGCGATGGTGGCGGCGAGCGTGGACGCGGCGTTGTACGCCGGGAGCACGGCGATGATCTTGTGCTTCCGCCGCGGCTCGGGGCCGGTGGGGTGGAGGATGCGGTCCACGGAGAACGGGGCGTGGACCGGGTTGAGCGGCGGCTCGGTCAGCAGGGTTGACGACATAACTCAGCGGAGGCGGTAGGGGACTTCGAGGCCGTGGCGGTCCATCAGGGCGGCGTCGGCGAGCAGCGCGGTCGCGGGGCCGTCGGCGTGGAGCGAGCCGCCGTCGAGCACGAGGACGCGCGAGCAGGTGTCGAGGACCAACTCCAGGTCGTGCGTGGCGATCAGCTTCGTGCCGGGGAGGTTTCTTACGACGCCGATCAACTCGCGGCGGCCGCGCGGGTCGAGGAACATGCTCGGCTCGTCGAGGAGCAGCACCGCCGGCCGCATCGCCAGCACGCCGGCCAGCGCCGCCCGCCGCTTCTCGCCGCCGCTGAGCTGGAACGGCACCCGCTCCGCCGCGTCGGCCAGCCCGACCGCGGTCAGCGCCTCCGCGGCCCGCACACACGCCTCGGCGGAGGTCGCGCCGAGGTTCAGCGGGCCGAACGCCACGTCCTCGCGGACCGTCGGGCTGAACAGCTGGTCGTCGGGGTTCTGGAACACCACGCCGACGGTTTCGGGGAGCTTGCGCCGCTGGGAGGCATCCGCGGGGTCGAGGCCGTGAACCGACGCCTGCCCCGGCTCTCCCGGCAGGACGCCGCACAGCCGGAGGAACAGCGTCGTCTTGCCGGCGCCGTTCGGCCCCACGAGGCCGACGCACTCGCCGGGCTCGACGGAGAACGTCACGCCGGACAGGGCGGTGCGGCCGTCGGCGTAGGTGTGCGAGAGGTCGGCGGCGCGGACGGCGGGAGTCACGCCGGGCATTGTAGGGCGTCAGCGCCCGACGTGCTGCTGGATCGCCACCCAGTAGGCGCGGGCCTCGTCGCTCTCGTCGGTCAGGCCGAGCCCGCGGGCGCGGATGCGGGCCACCTCCGGGCTCAGCTGGTCGGCCGTGCGGAAGCGGACGTACCACAGCGCCCCGGCCCGCAGGCCGTCGTCGTCGAACACGTACACCGGCTGCGCCGAGCGGTCCAGCAGCGCGCGGTCGAACGCGGTCGCGGCGGCGGGCAGCGTTTCCGGCGTCGTCTCGATGGCGGTGAACGTCAGCCCCTTCTTCTCGGCCACGTCGCGGACGGCGGCCACGTCGGCGCCCGCGGCGTGGAGGTACACGACGGAGCGGAAGCCTTGCCGCTTCAGCGTGTCGAACCCGTCCAGCGCCGGCCGGCGGCCCGACGCGGCAGTCGGGTTCACCCGCACGAACCCGGGCACGCCGCCGGCCGGCTCGGCGCCCGCGGCGACGGGGGGCTCCTGCGTCACCTGCGGCGCCCGCGCCGGCGGCTGGAGCACACCCGGCGACGACAGCGACGACTTCCCGCCCGGCACCGGGTCCGGCAGGAGAATCTCTGGCGCCGGCCCCCGCGGAGCCGCGCTCCCGCCCGGGAACGCACCGAGGTCGGCTGGCGGCAACTGCCCACCCGGCGCGGGCGAGATCGGCACGCCCGGCGGCGGGATGTTGCCCGGGCTCGGCGGCAGCGGTAAGTACGGCCGGGGGGTGCCCACGGACGAACTACAGCACTTGTGGCGGCAGCCGCCCACGACGCCCGCGACGAGCACGGCGGTGAGGAGGAGTTTGCGACGCATGACGGTCCCTCCGCGATCGACCCACGTTCCGACACTCGATTCTAGACCAACGCCCGGCAGGTCACGCGAAACTTGAGCCGCGCCGCGGAATTTGCAGGAATTACAAGCGCCGATCCTGCGGGTGGGAGGGGATGCGCCGGCGGGGCCGACTGGGCAACCCGCGCGGTGGGATGGGTAAGGTGGGCTCCCGGTGCGAACCGCGAACCGATAGAATCCCTCATTCCGGAATCCTCGACCGTCACGGCGGACTCCCATGTCGCTCGACCACCCGTTCCTGAACACCGCCCGCGATCGCGTCCTCGTCCTCGACGGCGGTATGGGCACGAGCCTCCACCGCTACCACCCGACCGACGCCGACTGGGGGTATGGGCCGAACGGCAAGTCGCTGATGAACCTGTCCGACGCCCTCGCCTACACCCGCCCGCACTGGATCCAGGAAATCCACGAGGGCTACTTCGCCGCCGGGTGCGACGCGGTCGAGACGAACACGTTCAACGCCAACACGATCAGCCTGGAGGACTTCGGCCTCGCCGACAAACTCGACGAGATCAACCGCCTGAACATCCGCCTGGCGAAGGCCGCGGCCGCGAAGTTCGCCACGCCCGCCCGGCCGCGCTACGTCGTCGGCAGCGTCGGGCCGGGGGTCAAGATGCCGTCGCTGACGGACCCGGCGATCTACGTGGACTTCGACACGATGGCCGCGGCGTACCGCCCGCAGCTCCGCGCCATGATCGAGGAGCGCGTGGACGCCGTCCTCGTCGAGACGTGCTTCGACATCCTCCAGGCCAAGTGCGTGGCGATCACCGCGATCGAGGAGATGAAGCGCGCCGGCGTCCGGCTCCCGCTGATGGTGCAACTCACCATCATCGACGCGAACAAGAAGATGCTGCCGGGGACGGACATCCCCTCGGCCCTCGTCGCCCTCGACCCGATCGACGAGATCGACGTGATCGGGATGAACTGCGGGGTCGGCCCCGACCTGATGAACGACGACATCCGCCACCTGAGCCGGCACAGCCGGAAGCTGGTGAGCGTGCTGCCGAACGCCGGCCTGCCCGAGAACCGCAACGGCGAGACGTTCTTCCCGCTCGACCCGGCCGGGCTGGCGACGTGGCTCGAAAAGTTCGTCACCGAGTACGGGGTGAACATCATCGGCGGCTGCTGCGGCACGACGAAGGACCATCTCAAGGCCGTTTGCGACCGGATCGGCGGCAAGACCCCCGCGAAGCGGACCCTGACGTACATCCCCGCCGTGTCGAGCCTGCAATCACTGCAGGAGTTGGTTGTCGATCAGAAGCCGCTCCTGGTCGGCGAGCGCACCAACACCAACGGCTCGCGGAAGTTCAAGCAGCACCTCGAGAAGGACGACTGGAACGGCCTCGTCGAGATGGCCCGGGAGCAGGAGCGCGAGGGCGTCCACGTCCTCGACGTGTGCGTGGACTACGTCGGCCGCGACGGCGTCCGCGACATGAAGGAGACGATCAAGCGCTACAACGCGGTGCTGACCAAGCCGATCATGCTCGACAGCACCGAGGTGCCGGTCATCGAGGCCGGGCTGAAGCTGTGCAGCGGCAAGGCCATCATCAACAGCATCAACCTCGAAGACGGCCGCAAGACGCTCGACCCCAAGACCATCCTCGCCAAGAAGTACGGGGCCGCGCTCGTCGCCCTCACCATCGACGAGAAGGGGCAGGCGGACACGGCCGAGTGGAAGTTCGAGGTCGCCAAGCGCATTTACGACATCGTCGTCCATGAGTACGGCATCCCGCCGTCGGACCTGATGTTCGACACGCTCGTGTTCCCGCTGAGCACCGGGCAGGAGCAGACGCGCAAGAGCGCCATCGCCACGTTCGACTCGATCCGCCTCGTCAAGCAGAACCTGCCCGGGGCGCTTACGCACCTCGGCCTGTCGAACTGCTCGTTCGGCCTGAGCCCGTACACGCGGCAGGTGCTGAACAGCATGTACCTCCACTACGCCGTCGAGGCCGGGCTCGACTCGGCGATCCTGCACGCCGCCAAGATCATGCCGCTGGCGAGCATCGACGACACGGGCCGCGAACTGTGCCGGCGGCTGCTGTTCGACGAGCGCGTGTTCGACGCCGCGGGGAACTGCGTGGAAGACCCGCTGCAGATGCTCATCGAGCACTACGCGGACAAGAAGGCCGAGTCGAAAAAGGGCGAGAGCCTGGGCGCGTCGGCGGAGGAGCGGCTGCGGCAGGCGATCATCCAGGGCCGTCGCGAGACGCTCGTCGCCGACCTGGACGCGGCCCGCGAGCGGCACAGCCCCATCGACATCATCAACAAGATTTTGCTGGACGGCATGAAGGTCGTCGGCGACCTGTTCGGCAGCGGCCAGATGCAGCTGCCGTTCGTGTTGCAAAGCGCCGAGGTGATGAAGGCCGCGGTGGCGTACCTCGAGCAGTACATGGAGAAGGTCGAAGGGGCCGAGAAGGGGAAGATCGTGCTCGCCACCGTGAAGGGCGACGTCCACGACATCGGCAAGAATCTCGTGGACATCATCCTCACGAACAACGGCTACAAGGTCTCGAACCTCGGCATCAAGCAGCCGGTGGACGCGATGATCGCCGAGTTCCAGAAGACCAACGCCGACGCCATCGGCATGTCGGGCCTGCTGGTGAAGTCGACCGTCATCATGAAGGAAGACCTGGTGACGCTGAACGAGCGCGGCCTGAACCCGCCGGTGATCCTCGGCGGGGCGGCGCTGAACCGCCGCTACGTCGAGGAGGACTTGCGGGCGATCTACAAGGGCCGGCTGTACTACGGCGAGGACGCCTTCGCCGGCCTGCGGGTGATGGACGAGATCGTCGCCCGCAAGAAGCTGGCGAGCGTCGGCAGCTCGGCCCTGCGCGGGGTCGTGGAATCGAGCGGCCGCCAGACGGGAACGCAGGACACGTTCGACGCCCGCACCCACGAGCCGGGCGGGCCGCACCTGCACGACGGCGCCGGCAAGCGGTCGAAGCCGCACGCCAACGGGAAGGCACTGCCGTCCCGCTCGCCGGGGCTGCCGAAGGCGCCGGACGTGCCGGTGCCGCCGTTCCTCGGCAGCCGGGTCCGCACCGACTTCGACATGCGCGAGGTGTTCGGCTTCATCAACGAGATCACGCTGTTCAGCACCCAGTGGCAGTTCCGCAAGGGCGGCGTGAAGGTGGCCGACTACGATACCCAGATCCGCGACACGGCCCGGCCGGCGCTCGAGCGCCTGAAGGACCTGTGCCTTGCCGAAAACGTCCTCCGCCCCGCCGCGGCCTACGGCTTCTTCCCGGCCGCGTCCGACGGCACGAAGCTCACCGTCTACGAGGCTGACGGCACGACGCCGAAGACGAGCTTCGACTTCCCCCGGCAGGACCACGGCGACTACCTGTGCCTGTCGGACTACGTCGAGCCGGCGCGCGACGGCCGGGCCGTGGACTACGTCGGCTTCATGGCGGTGACGATGGGGCACGAGGTGACGCGTATCGCCCAGGAGTGGTACAACGCCGGCCGCTACCAGGACTACATGTTCCTGCACGGCCTCGGGGTGGAGGCGGCGGAGGCTCTGGCCGAGTTGTTCCACCGCGACCTGCGCCGCGAGTGGGGCATCGGCGGCGGCGACGCGGCCGACGTGCGGAAGCTGTTCAAGAAGCACTACCGCGGCTGCCGCTACGCCTTCGGCTACCCCGCCTGCCCGCGGCTCGAAGACCAGCAGCAGTTGTTCGAGCTGATCGAACCGGGGCGGGTGGGATTGGCGCTGAGCGAGCAATTTCAGCTGGAGCCGGAGCAGAGCACGACGGCGATCGTGCTGCACCACCCGTCGGCGAAGTACTTCAACGTCAGCCGGTACACCGACGAGGCGGTTGCCGAGTAACCCGGCGACCCGGGGGCGTCAGCCCGCGGATTCGCTTCTCTGACGCGCCCCGAGAATCCGGGGGCCGACACCCCCCGCTCGCCCGGCGGTAGCGGCCCGCAGCCGCCCGCAGGACGCGACCAGCCGATCGGCGCCGCGCTTCAGCCGGCCGTGCATCCACAACTCGAACCGGCCGAACGCCAGGCCGGCCGTGATCGCCACGACGCCCGCGAGCGCCGCGCCGGCCGACGTACCCACGAGCACGTTCGCCTGCTGCATTAGCCGGAACGACAGCAGGAGGAGCGGTACGTGCACCAGGTACAGGCCGTAGCTGTAACCCCCGCCGACGGCCAGGCGGTTCGTCGCGCTCACGTCCGGCACCTGCACCAGGAACCACACCGTCAGCCCGGCCGCGACGCCGCGGAGCCACTGGTGCGGGTCGATGTCGGCGAACGGCACCCACAGCGCGGCGACCAGTTGCAGCGCGCACGCGACGGCGAACACCGGCCACCGCCAGCGGCGGCCGTACCCCGCGAGCGAGTACGCCAGCACCCCCATCAGGAACGGGGCCACGTACACCGACACCCAAGCCGTCTTCCACGACGGCAGCGACGCACTCCCCATCCCCGGCGCCACCACCGACTTCACGGCCAGCACCGCCAGCCACGCGGCCGCGGCGTACGGAAGGCCGCGAACGCCGACCGCGAGCCGGCACGCGACCAGCCCGATCACCAGCACCATCTCGTAGATCAGCGTCCACTCCACGACCAGCGGGTACTGGCCGAGCCGGAAGGCGGTCGGCGGCGTGAGGAGTACGGTCTCGGCGGTCGGGTTCGGCTCCGCGAACGACAGGTACGGCCCCGGCCACAGGCCGACCGCGCACGCAGCGGTGACGGCGCCCATCGTCAGCCAGTACCCCGGGTAGAGGCGCACCGCCCGGTGCAGCAGGAAACGCCCCGGCGACGACGATTGCAGGGCGTGCGTGAGGACGAAGCCCGACACGGCGAAGAACAGCGGCACAAAGGCGGGGGCGATGCCCGGGAGGTGCAGCAGATCCCACCCGGGGCCGGACACGCCGAACTCGCGCTCGGCGTACGGGCTCAGGTGGGTGACGACGACGCCGACCGCCGCGACGAGGCGGAGCACCTGGATGTTGTTGAAGCGCATACCGCCCCCTCGACGGGCGGCTCATACCGAGTCCCCGCGGGCGCGGGAAGGTCAGTGCGCGTGGTGGTGGAGGAACTGCTGCATGTCGGTGCCGAACGTCTGGGCCAGCACGCCGGGCGTCAGGATCTCGTGCGGCGTCCCCTGGCACTGGATGGCGCCGTCGCGCAGGCAGAGCACGTGGTGCGCGTACCGGCTCACCATGCTCAACTCGTGCGACACCAGCAACACCGTCACGCCGGTGCTCCGGTTCAGCTCGGCAATCAGGTCGTAGAACTTCTGCTGGTCCTTGAAGTCGATCCCCGCCGCCGGCTCGTCCAGCAGCAGCAACTCCGGCTGCGGCTCGAGCGCGAGCGCCAGCAGCACCCGCTGCAACTGCCCGCCCGAAAGGCCTTCCACGGGCGTGTCGACGTGGTCGGTCATGCCGACGCGGGTGAGTTGTTTGCGAATCTTGTCCGTCACCGCCTTCGGGATGCCGAAGAACAGCGGCCGCCGGCTCAGCGCCAGGGCCAGGAAGTCGCGGACGGTCAGCGGCAGCCGGGCGTCCAGCGCCAGCTTCTGCGGGACGTAGCCGATGTGCTCGGGCGTCGGGTGGGTGTGGTCGTGACCGCAGTGGAAGCGGATGTCGCCGCGGCTCGGGTACTCGCGTACCAGTGCCCGCAGCAGCGTCGTCTTGCCGGACCCGTTCAGGCCGATGAGCGCGGTGATCTTGCCGCGGGCAAGGTCGGCATCAACACCGACCAGCACCGGCCGGCCGCCGAGCGTCACCCGCAGGTCGCGGACGCTGACCAGCGGGCGCGTCACTTCAGCACCTCGGCGAGGGCGGTCAGGTTCGCCCGCATCCGCTCCTCGTACCAGGCCGGCGTCAGCGCCTGCGGCGTTACCGTCTCCAGCGGGTCGATCTCCACCAGCGCCGGGTCGGCGACGCCGCCGTTCCGCTTCAGCTCGTCGAGGATCGCCTTCGCCGACGTGTTCGCGGTGTATTGCGGCTCCACGGCCAGCACGCGGACCTGTTTCTCCCGGCACATCTTCACCAGATCGCGCAACTCCTCGGTGTTCGGCTCCTGGCCCGGCTTCTTCTGCACCACGCCGCTGACGGTCAGGTCGAACGACCGGGCGAAGTACGACAGCGACTCGTGGAAGCTGACGAGCTTGCGGTCTTTCTTGCCGGCCAACTTGGCGACGCCCTCGGCCTTCAGCGCCCGCAGCTTGCCGACGTACTCGGCGGCCCGGCGGTCGTAGTTCGCGGCGTGCTCGGGGTCGGCGGCCTTCAACTCGTCGCGGATGGCTTCGGTCATCAGGACGGCGAAGTCGGGGCTGAGCCAGACGTGCGGGTCGGTGCCGTGCTCGTGCGGGTGGTCGTGGCCGTGGTGCTGGTGGTGGCACTGGCCCTCCATCAGCTGGTCGATGGGGAGTTTCGTGCTCAGGTCGATGACCTTGAGCTTGGCGTTGCCGCTCCCCTTCTTCACGGCCGAGGCGACGTCGTTGTCGAGGTTGAGGCCGTTGATGAAGAACAGGTCGGCCTTGCGGGCCAGCCGGGCGTCGGTGTCGGTGGGGTTGAAGTCGTGCGGGCCGGTGGTGGACATCATGTTCTTGACGACGGCGTCTTCGCCCGCCACGTTCACCGCCCAGCAGTACACCGGCGCGAACGACACCACCACCTTCGGCCCCGGTCGCTCGGGCCACACGCTGTCGACGCCGCCGCCGCAGCCGATCGGCAGCAGAGCAGCGAGGAGAATACCGCACCGGACTGCGTTCATGACCGCCCCCAGGACTGGGGATAACTTCGTAAAACCGACACCGCCATGCTACCCCGCGGGGGCGGGGAAAGCAAGCTGCCCGTTTTACGCCGTGAGTGTCACGCCGAGTTCGGTCGCCGTCTTCACGATCAGTTCCCAGGTGCCGTCGGGAATCGAAATGCCCGCAGCGGTGCGCTCGGCCTTCGCGGTGCGCTCGGGGTCGCCGGGCAGCGTGATTGCCGCCACACCGTCCGCACGCGGGCAGCTGCGAACGTACTCGGTCAGGCCATCGGTCTGTGTCACGAAGTGCTCGGTGCCGCCGAAGTGCCTGGGGTCGAAGACGACGAACACGGCCGTGTTCCCCTGCCCGGCGATGGGGAACGCGGGGCTGCTGCACGGCCCGCCGGACAGGCCGCCGCAGAGCAAGTCCAGCAGCAAGCCGAGGCCGAAGCCCTTGTACATCTGGGCGCCGCCGAACGGCAGGATGCACCCGCGCGGGTCGGCGTACAGGACGCCGGGGTCGGTGGTGGGTTCGCCGGTGCTGTCCACGAGCCAGCCGGGTGGTGCGGGCTCCTTCTTCTGGAACTGAGCCCGCACCTTCCCCTCGGCGACGGCGCTGGTGCCGAAGTCGAGCACCACGGGGTCGCCGGAGGTCGGCGCCCCGAGGCAGATCGGGTTAGTGCTGATGCGACCCTCCTTGCCGCCGGGCGGGGCGACGCGCCGGCCGGCGCCGTGCGAGTTGACCGCGCCGAAGAACGCCAGCTTGTCGCGCGCCGCCGTCTCCGCGTACTCGCCGAGCCGACCGGTGTGGCCGCAGTTGCGCAGGGTGCCCGCCGCGACGCCGAGCGCCTGCGCCTTCGGGATCAGCCTGCCGAGCAGCCGGTGGGCCTGCACCTGCCCCAGCCCCCAGTTGCCGTCCGCCACGACGACCGCGGGCGTCTCGTCGACGACGGTCAGCGGCGCGCCCGCGCGGTAGGTGCCCTTCTTCAGGAACTCGACGTACTGCGGCACCCGCATGACGCCGTGCGAGTCGTGCCCGCACAGGTTCGCGTCGATGAGGCTATGCGCGACGACGGCCGCGTCCTCGGCAGGCACGCCGGCGGCCTCGAACATCGACTGCACGATCGGCGCGAGCGTCGCGGCGGAAAGCGTGGGCATGGTGCGGCTCCAGAGATGGGGGAAGGGTACAATCACCCCCGCCGTTCGGCAGCGCGACCAACCGGGAGACGCCATGGGCTTCGTGGTGAACACGTTCGAGGGCCGCGCCGGCGACCGCGCCGGCACCGTGTACGAGCTGACGGACGGCACCGTACGCGCCGAGGTTTGGCCGCAGTGGGGCTTCAACTGCGTCCGCTGGCAGGTACGGCAGCCGGACGGGTCGTGGGCTGGCGTCTTCTTCACCGCCCCCGACTGGGAGACGAACCCGGTGCCGACGCGGAGCGGCCACCCGGTGCTGTTCCCGTTCCCGGGTCGGCTCCGCGACGGCCGCCTCCCCGGCAGCTCGGTGCAACTGCCGCTCAACGATTCGACGAAACAGCACGCCATCCACGGCTTCACGCCCCGGACGCCGTGGCGCGTCCTGTGCCAGGGCGCGACCGCCGATTTCGCCACCGTGTCGGGCGGATTCCGCCTCGCCGACGACCTTCCGGCCGCCGTCGGTCAGTGGCCCGGCGACTTCGACCTGACGCTGACGTACGCACTCTACCGCGACTGCCTGCGCGTCGACGCGGTGGTGGAGAACCGCGGCACCGAGGTACTCCCGTTCGGCATCGGCTATCACCCGTACTTCCGCCTCCCCGGCGTGGCCGACGCCGACGTCGGCGGGCACGTCCTGACGGCGCACGTCTCGCAGGTGTGGGCTGCGGACGCGGCGAACCTGCCGACCGGCGAGCGGACGCCCGTGCCGCCGGAACTCGACTTCCACGTGCCGCGGCCCGTCGGGGCGACGGCACTCGATCACGTGCTCACCGGGGTTACGGCCGAGCCGTCGAATGGGCTCATCGAACTGGCCACGCTGACGCACCCCTCCGCGTCGGGCCGGCTGCGGGTGTTGGCCGATCCGGCGTTCCGCGAGTTGGTGCTGTTCACGCCCGCACACCGACAGGCTGTCGCGATCGAGCCGTACACGTGTTCCGCCGACGCCTCAAACCTTCAGGCCCGCGGGATCGACTCCGGGTGGCTGACGCTGGAGCCCGGCGCGAGGTGGGATGCGGCCGTGGAGTACCGCTGGGAGGTGAACTGACGCGCCGCCGGCGCTTGCTTCCGGGGCGAAATCGACCTACGGTTGCACAGCGATTGGGCACCCCCGCGGGGGCCACCGGACGAGGGGCGGGGATGGTCGGCCGCACGGCGCTCGGGAAGTACACGCTCGTCCGACCCCTCGGGGCCGGCAGTAACGCCGAGGTGTTCCTCGCGCAGCAGCCGCGCGGCGGGCCGCCCGTCGTCGTCAAGGTCATCCACCCTCACGTCACCGAGCACCCCAAGTTCCGCCAGCTGTTCGACGCCGAAGTCCGCTCGATGGCGAACTTCCAGCACCCCTACGCCGTCCGCCTCATCGACGCCGCCTACACCGACCCGCTCGGCCCGTGCCTGGTCATGGAGTACGTGCCCGGCGTCACCCTCGAGGCCGTCGTCAACCTCGAGCGCGTGCTGGAGCCGGAACGCGCCGGCCGGCTGCTCGGCTTCCTCGGCCATGCCCTCCAGGCCGCCCACGAGGTCGGGATCATCCACCGCGACCTGAAGCCGGCGAATCTCATGGTGCTCGACGCCGGCACGCCGCACGAGTCGCTGAAGGTGATGGACTTCGGCTTCGCCGGGTTCTCCACGAAGCCGCACATCCAGCTCGCCGAGCTCACCGGCCACGGCCCGATCCACGCCATCGGCACGCCGGCCTACGTCAGTCCCGAGATGATCCGCGGCGACCCCGTGGACACGCGCTCCGACCTGTACTCGGTCGGCGTCATCCTGTACGAGTTGCTGACCGGCCGGCTGCCGTTCACGCACCGCACGCAGGAGAAGTTGCTGGCCGCGCACGTGAAGGACAGCCCGCCGCGGTTCCACAAGATCGGCTGCGGCCACGTCCCGCCGGCGACCGAGATGGCCGTGCACCTGGCGCTGTCGAAGTACGCCAACGAGCGGCAACAGTGCGCCCGCGAACTCGTCGCCGACTTCGGCCGCGGGCTCGGCATCGACTTCTGGGAGGCGACCGCGCCCGCCGGGTGGGAGCCGCCCGCGGAGCCGGAGGTGATCGTGCCGCCGGCGCCGTCCGCGGAGCCCCGCAGGGCCGCGCGGCCGGACCCGTTCCGCGTCGCCTCGGTGTTCGAGATCGCGCTCCCGGAGCGGATGGCGGCGGCGAAGATCCGCGGGTTCGTCGAGGACTTCGCCGGCCAGGTGGTGAGCAGCGAGCCGGGCCTGATCCTGCTGCAACTCGGGCTCCCGCACGGGTACAAGCAGCCCGGCACGTCGAGCGGCATCTTCGGCTGGCTGGGCACGGCCCGGCGGCCGGCCGTGCAGAAGGGGAACGAACCGATCGAGGTGCAACTGCACATGGACAAGCCGGACCCGCAGCTAACCCGGCTGCGCGTCGAGGTGGCGTGCCGGCCGGTGGCGGGGTACACGCCGGGCAACCTGGCCGGCTGGCGCGACCGGTGCGACAAGGTGAGCAGCATCCTGCGGCAGTACCTCGGGGCGTAGCGGTCCTATCATTCCTGCATGGACGCAGCCCCCCTACCAACCGTGACGCTCAAGATCGAGCGGCGGTCGCAGCACCCGTGGGTCTTTCAGAAGATGCTCGAGCGGCCCGCGGCGCGCATCCCGCCGGGGAGCGTCGTCGAGGTGCGCGACCGGGCCGGCCAGTGGGTCGGCCGGGCGTTCTACAACGGGCACTCGCGCATCACCCTGCGGATGCTCACGACCGACGCCGACGAACACGTTGATGCCGCGTTCTTCGCCAAGAAGATCGCCGCCGCCGTCGCCTTCCGCCGCGACGTGCTCAAGCTCGACGCCGACACCGACGCCTACCGGCTGATCCACTCCGAGGCCGACGGCCTGAGTGGCCTCGTCGTCGACCGCTTCGCCGACACCATCGTCGTCGAGTTCTTCTCGGCCGGGATGTTCAAGCAGCGCGACACCATCCGCGCGGCGCTGGCCGAGCTGTTCCCCGGGGCGAAGTTCTACTGGTTCGCCGAGGAGCACGTCGGCAAGCAGGAGTCGTTCGACTGCCGGCCGCCGGAGCCGCCGCCGCCGGGCGTGATTACCGAGCACGGGCTGAAATTCCGCGTCGCCCCCGGGAGCAAGCACAAGACCGGCTTCTTCGTCGACCAGCGCGACAACCGCCGCACGCTGGCGTCGTTCTGCTCGGGGAAGCGGGTGTTGGACCTGTGCTGCAACACCGGCGGCTTCTCGGTGTACGCCAAGGCGCTTGGCGGCGCGGCCGACGTGACCGGCGTGGACCTGGACGAGACCGCGATCGAGTTGGCGAAGCAGAACGCGAAGCTGAACGGGGTGCAGGCGCGGTTCGTGCAAGCCGACCTGTTCAGCTGGATCCGCGACGTGCTGCCGAACGGCGAGAAGTTTGACGTGGTCGTGCTCGACCCGGCGAAACTCACCCGCGACCGAGAGACGGTGGACCTGGCACTGAAGAAGTACTGCGACATGAACCGCCTGGCCCTACACACGGTCGCGCCCGGCGGCGTGTTCCTGACGTGCTCGTGCACCGGCCTCGTGAGCGAGAACGACTTCCTCGAGTCGGTCCGCCGGGCGGCGTGGCAGGCGGGGCGGCAGTTGCAGGTGTTCAAGGTGAGTGGCGCGGGGCCGGACCACCCGTTCCTGCTCAGCGTGCCCGAGGGGCGCTACCTGAAGGCGGTGTTCGCCCGGGTGGAGTAGCGTCGCCCGCCGCCCGCGGCGAGGACGGGTACGGGCAGTTCCGGCACCCGTTTCCGCAGCAGTACCCGCGGCGCAGCAGAAACGCCGCGGTGAACACCCACCGGCCGTGCTCGACGGTATAATCCTCGCCTTCGACGAGGGGCGGCGGTGGGTCGGCGGGCGGCACGGCGGCGCTTCCCGGGGGTGTGGTCCGTCACTATCCGTAGCCCGACCGGTCGCCGCCCGACCACCCCGAGCTCCCGCACGATGAAGCCGACTCTGCCGCCCCGGTCGTCCGGCGTCCTCCTCCACCCGACCAGCCTTCCCGGCCCGTTCGGCGTCGGCGACCTCGGCCCCACCGCCTTCCGCTGGGTCGAAACGCTCGCCGCCATGCGCCAGAGTTGGTGGCAAATCCTCCCCCTCGGGCCCACCGGCGCCGGCGACTCGCCGTACCAGTCGTACTCCGCCTTCGCCGGCAACATCAACCTGCTGTCGCCCGAGCTGCTGGCGCAGGACGGGCTCGTGAAGCCGGCGCTGTGGGACGGGCGCTTCTTCCGTAACGACCGCGTCGAATACGAGACCGTGACGCCGTTCAAGAAGGCGCTGCTGAGGGCCGCGTGGGACACGTTCCGCGCCGGCGGCGCTCCCACGGGGATGCGCGGCGAATTCGATCGTTACGCCACCAGGGAGGTCGGCTGGCTCGACGGCTACGCCCTGTTCATGGCGGTCCACGACGCGCTGGACGGCCGCAGCCTGCCGGACTGGCCGGCGGACCTGCTGCGGCGCGTGCCGTCGGCCGTGGCCGCGGTCGAGAAGGAACTCGCCGGCGACGTGCAGATGCACCGGTTCGGGCAGTTCCTGTTCGACCGCCAGTGGAACGCCCTGCGCGAGTTCGCGGCCGAGCGCGGCGTCCGGGTCATCGGCGACGCCCCGATCTTCGTGTCGCTCGACTCGGCCGACGTGTGGTGCAACCCGGACCAGTTCCTCCTCGACCCGGACCGCCGGCCGACGGTCGTGGCCGGGGTGCCGCCCGACTACTTCGCCGCCGACGGGCAGCACTGGGGGAACCCGATCTACGACTGGGAGCGGATGGCCCAGACGGGGTACACCTGGTGGGCCAACCGCGTCCGGCGCGACCTGGCGCGCGTGGACCTGGTGCGGCTCGACCACTTCCGCGGCTTCGCCCAGGCGTGGCACATCCCAGCGAGCGAGACGACGGCGACCCGCGGGAAGTGGGTGGACGGCCCCGGCACCCCCTTCTTCGAGCGCCTCCGCGCCGACCTCGGCAGCCTCCCGTTCATCGCAGAAGACCTCGGGGTCATCACCCCCGACGTGGACCAGCTGCGCGACGGCGCGGGGCTCCCGGGGATGAAGGTGATCCAGTTCGCGCTCGACACGCCGGACAACCCGTATTGGCCGCACAACTTCGCGGACCGCCGGTGCGCCTGCTACACCGGTACGCACGACAACGACACCGCCGTCGGCTGGTGGGCGACGCTCGACGCCAACAGCAAGGGCTACCTGTCGGCCTACGTCGGCCACGAGGTGAAAGACCCGGCGTGGGAGCTGATCCGCCTCGCGTGGGGCTCGGTGGCCGAGATCGCGGTGGCGCCGCTCCAGGACGTGCTCGGCCTCGGCGGCGAGGCGCGGATGAACAAGCCGGGCGTGGCGGCTGGGAACTGGCAGTGGCGGTTCCGGACCGAGCAGTTCTGGCCCGGCGCCATCGACCGCCTGCGGGGGGTGACCGAACTCTACCGCCGAGTGCCGGCCGAGCCCGAGGCGTGAACTACGATCCGGCCTCTGGTTCCGCGAGGGTCATTTCATGGCCGACGACGCGCCGATCACCCTCGCCTACGACCGCGGCACCGTCGTCCTCGCAGGCGGCCCGCGCGGGTTCGACTTCCAATCCCTCCCCGGCGTGCTGTTCGACCCGCGCACCAGCACCCACCGGGCGCAGGGCCGCTGGTACCGCGCGATCGTCGAGCAGCTGGTCCGTACGAAGCAGCCCTACGCCGACGCCGCCCGCGGCTGGGAGAACAAGCCGACCGGCTGGAAGCTGAACCGCGAGCGCACCCCGCGCCAGTACCAGCTCGACGCCCTGAAGCGGTGGACGGAGGGCGGCCGCCGCGGCGTCGTGGTCATGCCAACGGGCACCGGTAAGACCTTCACCGCGTTCCTGTGCGTCGAGCAACTCGGCCGGCCGACGCTCGTCGTCACCCCGAAGATCGACCTGATGACGCAGTGGGCGCGCGAGCTGGAGCAGTCGTTCGGCGAGCCGGTCGGCATGGTCGGCGGCGGCGAGTTCGAGTACCGCCCGCTCACCGTCACCACCTACGACTCGGCGTACATCCACCTGGAAAAGTGGGCGAACCGTTACGGCCTCGTCATCTTCGACGAGTGCCACCACCTCCCCGGCCCGAGCTACATGGAGGCCGCGAACGCGGCGCTGGCCCCGTTCCGCCTCGGCCTCACGGCGACACTCGAACGCGCCGACGGGGCCGAAGACATCATCCCGGCGCTGATCGGCCCGACGCTCTACCGGCTGGACATCACCGACGTGGCCGGCGAATTCCTGGCGCCCTACGAGGCCCGCCGGGTGTTCGTGGACCTGACACCCGAGGAGGGGGAACGCTACCAGGAGTGTCGCGACCAGTACCGCCAGTTCGTCGCCGACCGCGGCATCAACATGAGCGGCCCGGACGGGTTTCGCCGCTTCCTGTTCGAGGCGAGCAAGAGCCCCGAGGGCGTGGCCGCGGCCCGCGCCTTCCGCGAGCAGAAGCGGATTATGCAGGCGCCGACCGGCAAGTTTCGCCTGCTCGAAGAGCTGCTGGCGAAGCACGCCAACGACCGCGTGCTGATCTTCACCGCGGACAACGCCACGGTGTACCACATCGCCCGGACGTACCTCGTGCCGGCGATGACGAACCAGACGAAGCCGAAGGAGCGGAAGACCATCCTCGGCCACTTCCACTCCGGCGTGTACTCCGTGGTGGTGACGTGCCAGGTGCTGAACGAAGGCGTGGACGTGCCGGCCGCGAACGTCGGCATTGTGCTCTCGGGCACGGGCAGCACGACGGAAAACGTGCAGCGCCTCGGTCGCATCCTGCGAAAATACGGCGACAAGCAGGCGGTGCTGTACGAGGTCATCACCCGCGGCACGGTCGAGGAGTACGTCTCCGAGCGCCGCCGCCAGCACCGGGCGTTCCAGTAGGACAGGAGGAGATTGGCCGCAAAAAGGCACAAAAGACACAAAAATTAGAAGAATCTAAATCTGTATTATTATGTGTTTTTTGTGCCTTTTTTGCGGCCAATCGGTCTTTCGATGCTCACCGGCAAGCTCGTCCGCGTCCGGCACGCCCGGAGCAAGCTCATTCCGCAGTATCTCGACCCGGCCGACCGCGGCTGGCTGGGCGTCGCGGAGCAGTTGCTGTTCGCCTACCGCGACTCGCCCGGCCGCACCCGCGGCGAGATCGCAGCCGAGCTCGAAGATGTGGTCGGCCAGGGGCCGCGGTCGCTCGTGCATCAGGGCTTGGCCGAGCTGCTGGAGGACCGCTGCGAGTTCGAAGTGACCGCCGACCACCCGCCGGAAGAACTGCGCGACGCCGCGTTCCGTGCGGCCGTGGCGCACCGGCAGAAGGTGGGCGCCGCGTTCGACCGCGCCGCCGTCCTGGCCGAAGTCGCGGGGCCGCTGAGCCTTACGCCGGAGCAGATCGAGCAGAGCCTATTCGCCGACCTCAAAGACGAACGGCGCGTCCTCTCGTTCGACGACTGCACGCCCGAGTTCCTGCTGAACCGCTACAACGTGGCGCTGGCGCAGGCGGTGCTGGTCCGCAGCACGGCGATGGAGTGCCGCGTGTGGGGGGAGACGCCGGCGCGGTTCCGGCAGCTGTTCCGCGCGGTCAAGTTCCACCGGTTGATCTGCACCATCCGCGAGTCGTCGGGCAACTCGTACACCCTCACGCTGGACGGCCCGCTGTCGCTGTTCTCGGCGACGAACAAGTACGGCTCGCAGCTCGCGCAGTTCCTGCCCACGCTCCTCCACTGCAAGGCCTACGACCTGCGTGCCGAGGTGCGCTGGGGCACCGACCGCAAGGAGAAGCAGTTCGCGCTGTCGAGCACGGACGGGCTGCGGTCGCACGTCGCGGACTTCGGCACATACACGCCGCCGGAGGTGCGGATGTTCGCCGACAGCTTCGGCGCGAAGGACCGCGGCTGGGTACTTCACGAGGAGCCGCACCCGGTGGTGCTGCCGGACGGCGTGTGGGTGCCGGACTTCCGGCTCGTCCACACGGCGAGCGGCAAGGAGGTGTACGTCGAACTGTACGGGTACTGGCGCCGCGGCGACGTGGAAACACTGCACAAGCGGCTGGCGAAGCACCTGCCGGGGAAGTTTGTGCTGTGCGTCGGCGAGCAGATGCGGACCGACGAGGCCGACACCGCGGCGTTCGGGGCGGGGGTGTACCGCTACAAGCGAACGCCCCTGCCGGACGAGGTCGCGAAACTGGCGACGACGGTGTCGGGGCTCGGCTAAGCAGGTCCGCAGAAGTTCTTTCGCAAGCGGCCCTATCGTGGTAGCCTCCCGGGTAGGGGAGGATGGCCGTGGACGCCTTGACGCTGACGTACTGGCAACGACGGCACCTGGAACAGCAACTCCGCTCCACCCGCGATGCCCGCGTGTACCGCCGCACCCTCGCGGTCCTGGGGGTCGCCGATGGGGAACCGGTCGCCTCCGTCGCCGGCCGGCTCCGGGTCACACTCCGGGCGGTCTACCACTGGGTCGCGACCTACGGCCGTGACCACGCCCCGGCGGCCCTCGCCGACCGCGACCGGTCCGGGCGGCCCCGCCTGCTGACCCCGTCGGACCGGGAGCTGCTCCGCGAACTCCTGGGCCGCTCTCCCCAGGAGGTGGGCTACTTCGCCGCCCAGTGGACCGTCCCGTTGCTCCGCGAGCACCTGACCCGCCGCACCGGCCGGCCGTTCTCCGACGACGCCCTCCGGCGGGAGTTGCAGCGGATGAGGTACAGCTGGAAGCGGTCCCGCTACACCCTCGACCCGGACCCCGAGTTCGGGGGGAAAAAAGAGGCGCATCCTGCGGCACATCCGGCGACTGCCGGCACGTAGCGTCGTCCTGGCGGAGGACGAGACCGACCTGCTGCTGTTCCCGCCGCTGCGGTCCGCCTGGTCGCCCCGGGGCCAGCCCAAGGAGGTTCTCCTCTGCGGGCGGAACGGCCGGCGGGTGGTCTTCGGGGCGATGAACCTGCGGACCGGCCACCGGCTGTTGGTGCCCCGGGAGCACCAGCGGGCGGCCGACTTCCAGGCGTTCCTGCGGGTGGTGCGCAGCTCCTACCGGGGCTGGCACGTGGCGATGCTGCTGGACGAGGACCCGAGCCATACGGCCAAGGGGTCGGTCCGGCTGGCCGACGAGTTCGGGTTCGAGTTGCTGTGGCTGCCCAAGCGGGCACCCCAGCTCAACCCGATGGACACGTTGTGGGGCCAGGCCAAGGACGTGGTGAGTGCCGACAAGCAGTACGCCACCCTGGAGGAGCAGGTCGAGCGGTTCATCGCTTACCTGGAGAGCCAGTCACCCGCGTGGGCATTGAAGACCGCCGGCGTCTTCTCTGACGACTTCTGGTTGGGGAACGTCTTGTGATAGAACTTCTGCGGACCTGCTTAGACGCTCAGTTCCGCCTTCATCCCCAGCGCCGCGGCGTAGCGCGCCCGCACCGGCGCGACGTGCTCCGCGACGAACTCCGCCACCTGCTCCGGCGCCCGGCCGACGAACGCCCGCGGGTCGGTGACGGCGGCGAAGTCGACCCGCGCGAACGCCGGCTCGGCCCGCAGCCGGTCGAACAACTCGGCCGCGCTGCCGGTGCCGCTCTTGAGCTTCGCGGTGACGGCGTGGCTGTGCGTTCGCACAACTTCGTGAACCTCCTGCCGGTCGCCGCCGGCCTGCACCGCGGCCATCATCAGGTTCTCGGTCGCCATATACGGCAGGTACTCGCGCACGCCCCGCGCCACCACCGGCACGTTCACCACGAGCCCGAGCGTTTCCGGCCCCGTGCGCTGGGTCAGAAGGTTGAGAGCGATCCGCAGCACGGCGTCGGCGCAGAGGAAGGCCTGCGGGATGTACAGCCGGCGCGGGGCACTGTCGTCCAGGGTGCGCTCGAACCACTGTGTGGCGGCCGTGTCGGCGGCCATCGCGGGGAGGCCCATCAGGTAGCGGGCCAGGCCGCACATGCGTTCGGCGCGCATCGGGTTCCGCTTGTACGCCATCGCGCTGGAGCCGATCTGCTCGGGCTCGAACGGCTCGTCGATCTCCTGCCGGTTCGCCAGCAGGCGCAGGTCGCTGCCCCACTTGTGGAGCGACTGGCCGAGACCGCTCAGCGCGTCGAGGACGAAGCTGTCGTGCTTCCGCGAGTACGTCTGCCCGGTGACGGGGACGAGCGCGTCGAAGCCCATCTTTCCGGCGACGCGGCGGTCGAGTTGCTTCACCTTGTCGTGGTCGCCGCGGAATAGCGCCAGGAAGCTGGCCTGGGTGCCGGTCGTCCCCTTCGCCCCGCGGAACGGCAGCCCGTCGCGGCGGCGCTCCAGTTCTTCCAGGTCGAGGACGAGGTCGTACAGCCACAGCGTGGCACGCTTGCCGACCGTCGTGAGCTGCGCCGGCTGGAAGTGCGTGAACCCGAGCGTCGGCTCGTCCTTCCACCGCTCGGCGAAGGTGCCCATCGCGTCGATCACGGCCGCGAGCGTGCGGCACACCTGATCCAAACTCTCGCGCATCAGGATTAGGTCGGCGTTGTCGGTGACGTAGCACGACGTGGCCCCCAGGTGCACGATGTCATTGCAGCCGGGGGCCACGTCGCGGAGGGCGTGGACGTGCGCCATCACGTCGTGCCGCAGGCGCTTTTCGTGGGCCGCGGCGCGGGCCAGGTCCACGTCGTCGAGGTGGTCGCGCAGTTCGGCCAGTTGCTCGGCGCGGATACGCGGCGAGACGCCGTCGTCGGCCAGCAGCCCGAGTTCGGCTTCGGCTTCGGCGAGGGCGAGCCACAGACGGCGCCAGGTGCGGAACTTCCGCAGCGGCCCCCACCGCTCGGCCATCTCGCGGCTCGCGTAGCGGCCGATCAGCGGGTTGTCGTACACGTCGGTCGGCGTCGTCACTTGAGGGAAACTCGGGAAGGGAAGGGCGGGAGAACTCTCGGCTCGTAGCGCGACCCGGGGAATCGACGGGTCGCGCGGCGGCGGCAAAGGTACCACAGTTTTCTACGATTTCCGGCGTGTTTCGACCCACGTCGGCGGCGCGGCCGGGAGGGGCGGGTTAGGATTGGCTCGACAGGAAGTCCGCCGGGCGGAGCCCGGACGTAACGGAGGACGACGATGACCCGCACGTTTCTCGCGGTCGCCGCGGGCGTGGCGCTGTGGACGGCGACGGCCGCCCCGGCCGCGGCCCAGTCGAGCAGCCCGCCGCTGACGCAGTACAGCTACTACCCGTACTACTACTTCCCGCACAGCTACTGGCCGGCGAACAGCCCGCAGTGGCCGGAGCCGCGGAACCACCCGTACGTGCGGCCGCCGGCGTACCAGGCGTACCCGTCGTTCCTGGAGCCGGGCTGGCGGTACGAGCTGTGGAACCCGATGAAGTACTACCGCGGCAACCACTTCTGGCTGGACCAGTTCTAAGCTTCGGTACGCCCGGGGACGGCTGTTCCCGGGCTTCCTGAGTGCCTGAAGCCATGCTGCCGCGCACGGCCGTCACATTCGCCGCGTTGTGGGTCACGTCCTCGTTCGCCCTGCGCGAGTCGCGTGCCCACGGCGACGACCTCGTACAAGACTACGTCTCGGCCCGCGCCCTCCGCGACGGGCTTTCGCCGTACCTCCCGCTCGACGACCTCCGCGACCGCGCCGGCCTACCGCCGCGGCCGGGGCACGTCCTCGTTACGCACAACCCGCACCCGCCCGGGGCCGTCCTTCTGACCGTCCCGTTCGCGGCGGCCGATTTCGGAATGGCGCTCGACCGGGTGAGACTCCTGCAACTCGCGGCGTTGGCGGTCGCGTGGGCGCTGTGCTTCCGGCTGGCCGCGCCGCCGCTGTCGGGGTGGGCGTGGGCGCTGGTCGGCGGCGCGTTCGGGCTGTGGGCGCCGGTGTGGCAGGGGCTCGACTGGGGGCAACCGGTCGGCGTGCTCGCGCTGGCCGCGGCGGGAATTTGGCAACTCGGGCGAAGTGGGCGGCCGCTCGCGTTCGGCTTCGTCCTCGGGTTCGCCTGCACCGTGCGGCCGTTCTTCGCACTCAGCTGCGTCGTGGCCATGAAGTGGACGCGGCGCGAACAACTCGCCGCCTTCGCCGGCGCGCTCGTCGGCGGGCTGGTGCCCTTTGCGCTGGCCGGCACGCCGCCGTGGGAGTGGTATCGCCTGGCGTCGGCGGCGGGGGCGTATGCCGCCGAGTGCGGGTCGCTGCCAGGCGTCCTCGGGCTTGGCACCACGGCCGGCGTGGGACTGTACGCCGCGGCCGCAGTCGTTCTCGCATACCTGCGGTGGAAGGGACTCGCAGCCGATTCCACGCTCGCGCTGGCGGCAGTCGCGGCGATGCTGACGTACCCGCTGGCGTGGTTCCAGTACGACGTGAGCCTCATCCCGGTCGTGGCGTGGGTCGCCGTCACGGCCCACCGTGCGAACAGCCGCTTCGCCCTCGTGGCGCTGACGCTGTTCGTCGCGGCGCGGGCGGTGCCGGACGTCATCCCCGACACCGGCGGCTGGGCCGACGCCGTCGGTCACGTCAAAGGGTGGGTGCAGGTGGCGGCGCGGGCGGTGCTGTTGGCCGCGGTCATCCGCTGTGCGAATGCACCTTCTTGAAGTGCTCGACCATCTTCTCGTGGGGGACGTGCCAGCCGCAGTCGTCGCACGGGCCGACGGTAGGGTAGCATTTCGCGCAGTACAGCGGGCCGCCGTCGAGGAACTGCTCGAACCGCCGGCGGTCGGCCGGGGGCGCGGCGTCGGCCGACATCGGGATGGTGACGGCCGCCTTGCACTTCTCGCACGGCCGCGTGTCGTGCTCGACCAGCACGTGCTTGTAGTGGTCGTGGATGCCGCGCGGCACGACCCCGCTGCCGGTGCAGAGCGGGCACGTCATGCGGAACTGCGCGAGGATCGCCTTGCGGATGAACTCGCTCTTGTTCGGGAGGTTGTCGAGGAACTTCGCCAGTTCCTCCTCGACCTTGAACGCGACGATCTGCGACTTCTGGGCCTTCGCGTCTTTCCGGGCCATGGTGCGTCCGTTGGGGTGCGATAATAAGTCATCGTAGGCTCGCGGCCGGACCGCCGCAAGCCGCCGCACGGACCACCCCGCATGACCGGCGTCGATGCCTTTCTCGAACTGCTGCACGGGGCCGGCGTCACGCACCTGTTCGGCAACCCGGGCACGACCGAACTGCCGCTGAACGCCGCCCTGGCACGCGACCGCCGCGTCCGCTACGTCCTCGGCCTGCACGAGTGCCCGGTAGTGGCCGCGGCCGACGGCTACGCGACCGCCGGCGGCCGCCTCGCGGTCGTGAACCTGCATACCAGCTGTGGCCTCGGCAACGCGATGGGGATGCTCGTCAACGCGAAGGCCGCCGGCTCGCCACTGCTGGTCACGGCCGGGCAGCAGGACACGCGCCACCTCTTCGAAGAACCCGTGCTCGCCGGTCCACTCGTGGACATGGCCCGGCCGCTGGTGAAGTACGCCGCCGAGGTCGGCCGCGTCGCAGACCTGCCGAACGCGACGCGCCGCGCGATCCAGGCCGCACTCACGCCGCCGACCGGGCCGGTGTTCCTGTCGCTACCGCTCGACGTGCAGACCGCCCTCGCCGACGGCCTCGACCTGTCGCCGCCGTGGTCCGTCGATCGGCACATCCGCCCGGCCCGCACGCCGCTGCAACAAGCGGCCACGCTGCTGGCGAATGCCGCGAACCCGGTCATCCTCGCCGGCAGCCGGGTGACCGAGTCCGGCGGCTGCCGCGAACTCGTATCGCTGGCCGAGACGCTCGGCGTCCCGGTGTTCAACGAGCAGAACACGTCGCGCGGCCGCTTCCCGATCCCGACCGACCACCCGCTGTACGCCGGCCCGGTGCCGTTGTGGAACCCGGACATCCCGACGGCACTGGCCGGGTTCGACGTGGCGTTCGTGGTCGGCATGAACCTGCTGCGGCTGTACATCCGCCAGGAGCCGCTCCGCCCGCTGCCGCCGGGGTTGAAGCTGATTCACCTCGACAACGACCCTGCCGAGATCGGCAAGAACTACCCCGTGGAAGTGGGCCTGCTCGGCGACCCGAAGGCCGGGCTGGCCGAACTCGTGTACGAGATCGACCGCCGGCTGACGCCCGACGCCGCGGCCGCTGCCGGAGAACGCGGCCGCGCCCACGCCGCGCGGCTGGCCGCGGCGCGGGATGACTTCCGGGCCGCGGTCGATGCGCAACTGGCCGGCCGCCCGCTGGCGGGCTCCGCGGTGATGGGTGCCGTCGCCCGCGTGCTGCCGGCGGACGCGGCCGTGGTCGAGGAGTGCCCGACGACGCACGGCAACGTTCTCGAACGCCTCGGCGCCGTGCGCGACCCGGCCGGCTACTTCGGCCACCGCGGGTGGGCCTTAGGCTGGGGCATCGGATGCGCGATCGGCGTGAAGCTGGCGTGGCCCGACCGCCCGGTGTTGGCTGTACTCGGCGACGGTTCGACGGCGTTCGGGATGCAGGGACTGTGGACCGCAGCGCGAGAGGGATTGCCGGTCGTGTTCGTGGTGGCGAACAACCGCCGCTATCACATCCTGGAAGTGTGTGGCGACCGCCTTGGCCTCTCCGCTCTGGCGCACGGCCCCGGCTTCACACTCGGCGACCCACCGATCGACTTCGTCGGCCTGTCGCGGGCGCTGGGAGTAGAGGCGCACTCGGTGGAGCGCGCGGACGAACTGAGCGACCGGGTGCGGGCGGGATTGACGGGTGATCGGCCGGTGTTGCTGGAGGTGCCGGTGGGGTGAGGTGCTCGTGTTGCCGCTTGCGGCTTAGCCGCGTTCGCGCCGCTAAGCCGCAAGCGGCAACACGACTTGCCTTACGCCGGCGGCCGTTCGCCCCTGCCGCCCTTGTCGCCGCCGGGGAAGCCGCCCTTGCCGCCGGGGCCGCCCTTGTCGCCGCCGGGGAAGCCGCCCTTGCCGCCCGGGAAGCCACCCTTGCCGCCGGCCCCGCCGCCCGGGAAGCCGCCGAACCCGCCCCGCATCGTCTCCAGTGACTTCAGCTGGTCGTCGGTCAGCATCTTTTCCAGCTTCCCCTTCACGTCGGCCTCCAGCGCCGTCAACTGGGACTTCTGGTCGTCGGTCAGCTTCAGCTGCTCCTGGGCGAAGGGCGGCAGCACGGTCCCGAGCTTGAACCCGCCGCCCTTGCCGCCCTTGTCGCCGCCGGGGAAGCCGCCCTTGCCGCCCGGCCCGCCGGGGAAGCCGCCCTTGCCGCCCGGCCCGCCCTTGTCGTCCTTCCCGCCCGGCGGCTGCGACATCGCCGGCGACCCCATCAGGACCGCCCCCGCGACGAACGCCGCCGCCCCGCACATCAGCTTCTTCATCACACGACCCCGGTTGGTGGTTGAGTCTGCTCCGACACCACCTCAAACGCCGCCCCCGCCAGGCAGCGACACCCCGGGGTGATTCCCATCCTGTTCTCATCGTCGCCGCGCGGCGACGGGGCGCGCCTAAAATACCCCAGTGGGGCCGACCGCCCCCGAGGCAGAAAGCGAGCGTGGCCCGTGCCGGAGAACCTGAAACTCACCCGTCCGTGGCTCGTGGCCGTGTGGCCCGGTATGGGGCACGTCGGCATCAACGCCGGCGTTTACCTCCTCTCCAAACTCGGCATGTCGGAGGTCGCCGAGCTCGAAACCGGCGAGACGTTCGACGTCGACTCGGTGACCGTGGAGAACGGCCTGATCGGGGCCGTCCGCAGGCCGCGGAGCCGGCTGTTTCTGTGGAACGACCCGGCGGGGAAGCACGACCTGGTCGTCCTCGTCGGTGAGGCCCAGCCGCCGGCCGGGAAGTACGCCTTCTGCCGTCGCGTGATCGACGCCGCTCGACAGGCCGGCGTGGAGCGGGTGTTCACGTTCGCCGCGATGGCGACTCAGATGCACCCGTCGCACGACTCGCGCGTCTTCGCCGCGGCCACCGACCAGGCCAACCTCGACGAGCTGAAGCGGCTCGAACTCGACGTCGTGCAGGAGGGCCAAATATCCGGCCTGAACGGCGTGCTGCTGGGCGTCGCGGCCGAGGCCGGGCTGCCGGGGGCGTGTCTGCTCGGGGAGATGCCACACATCTTCGCGCAGGTGCCGTTCCCGAAGGCGTCGCACGCCGTGCTCGAAGCGTTCACCACGCTCGCCGGCATCGAGCTCGACCTGTCCGAATTGGCGTCGCTGGCCCGCAACGTGGAGGAGCAGCTGGGCGAGGTGCTGGCCCGCGTCGAGGAGCGGTTCGGCGACCAGGAGGATGAGGACGACGAAGACGACGACAGTGAGGCGGTGGCGGAAGCCGAGGAGCCGGAGGCGGGCGACGAGCCAAGCCCGGCGGCGCGTCGGCCGTCGGCGCGTGCGCGGGTGGAAGAGCTGTTCGTGGCGGCGGCCGCGGACCGCTCGAAGGCGTTCGAGCTGAAGCAGGCGCTGGACCGCTTCGGCCTGTTCCGCGAGTACGAGGACCGCTTCCTCGACCTGTTCAAGAAGGCCGGCGAGGCGGGGGCGTGAAAGCGAAAGGGGTCGCGGCTTTCGCCGCAACCCCTTGTCTGAAATCACAGTGCCGAGGAGAGGACTTGAACCTCCACGACCTTACGGCCACTAGAACCTGAATCTAGCGCGTCTGCCAATTCCGCCACCTCGGCGTTCGCCCGGCGGCCGGGCGAGCGTGGAGGTATCTTAAGCACGACTCCCGCGGCGTCAAGCGTGACGGGCGAAACCTTCCCGTTACCGCTTCATCAGGTCCGCCACCGGCCCCTTGATCGCGTCCGCCCAGATGGCGTAACCCTTGCCCGACAGGTGCAGGTAGTCCGGCATCACCTCGCGGCTCAGGCTGCCGTCCTTCTCCAGGAACTTGGCGCCGATGTCCAGGTACTTCACCGCCTTGCCGTCGTCCAGCTTGGCGATGCGGTCGTTGATCTGCTTGATCTTCGGCTGCAGGTCCATCGCCGGCACCGACTTGGATTCCTTCGTCGACTTGCCGGCGCGGGGGAAGACGCCGAGCAGCAGCACCTTCGTCTCCGGCCGCTGCTTACGGAGTTCCTTGACGATCGCGGTCACGCCCTCGGCGATCTGGTCGGGCGAGTTCGACCCGCTGTTGTTGGTGCCGATCATCAGCACGGCCACCTTCGGGTTGATCCCCTCCAACTCCTTCCCCTCGGTGATCCGCCAGAGGACGTGCTCGGTGCGGTCGCCGCCGATGCCGAAGTTGGCCGCCTTCATCGGCTCGAACGTCTCCTTCCACGCCGCCTTGCCGCCGCCCTCCCAGCCCTGCGTGATGGAGTCGCCAAGGAAGAGCACGTCCACGTCGCCCTTGGCGGCGCGCTTGACGAACGACTCGTGCCGCCCCTGCCAGCCCTTGTCGGGCTTCGACACGGCCTTGGTGGCGGGGTTGGGGGCGTCCTGGCCGAACGCGGCGAAGGACGCCACCGTCAGGACGAACAGCGGGGCGCAGAACCGTCGGGTCATTGGGCGGGCTCCGGGGAGGGGAGAACGGGCAGAGCCCGGGGGCGGGCGCCCCCGGGCTCTCGGTGGTGTAGTGATGCGCGCCGCGGGCGGCTCACTTCTTCGGCCGTAGGTCCGCGAACGCGGCCCCGAAGCGGCCGGCCTCGAAGGCGTTGAACGTCTTCATCCGCTCCTGCAACCGGATGTCGACGGATTGCAGGGTCGGGCTCGGGTGCGTCGTCGTCGGCGTCACCTCGTAGGTGAACTTCGCACCTGGCCGGAGCCGCGTCACCACGATGCCGGCGAGCTTGGCGTGCAGGGCGGCCACCGCCGGGGGGGGCGACTGTGGGGCGTCCTTCGGCGACGGTGGCGGGCCGGCCCCGTCCAGTGCCAGCGTCTCGTAGGCCCAGGCGTACAGCTGCGCCACCTCGGGGTCGGCCACGGGCCGGCCCGCGGCGGCGACCACGGCGTCGAGCAGCTTGTCGCGCGCCGCCGCGTCGTAGGTCAGCTTCCGCACCGCGGCGAGTGTTTCGTCCGACAGCTTCGTGCCGTTGGCGACGGCCTTCTGGATCAGCGCCGGGTCGCCGAACGTCTTCGCACCGAACGCCTTCGCCAGCTCCTTCTCGACCTCCAGCAGCGCGGCGCCGCGGCCGGCCAGAGCTTCACCCCCCTGGACGCCGGCAGCGTGGTCGGCGATCACCCGGGCCAGTGCGAAGGGCGCCGGGCGGAACAGCGGCCGACCCGGCGGGCCGACGTAGCCGCGGGCCTGGCGGTCGCTCGGGTACTTGAGGTCGTGGTGGCAGGCGTAGCAGTCGAACGCCGAGAAGTCGAGGCCGCCGCCGGTCTTCTCGGCGTCGGCGGCGAGCTGCGCCGTCAGGTCGAGGTTTGCCCGCAGGGTGGCGACCGTGGACTCGGCGAACCGCCGGGCCACGGCCGACTCGCCGGCCTTGTAGTGGAACGTGTTCCAGACCTTGGCCGCGTCGCGCTTCGCCAGTGCCGTGATGAACGGCATCTCGGACGCGAGCCCCCAGTGACGCGGCTGCTCTCGGGTGTACGCGAGCAGGTCGAGCGGCGGCAGCGGCGGGTGACCGGCGGCGTAGAACTCGTGGGCGACGAACCGGCCCTCCGCGAGGTTGCCGACGTGGCACGACGCGCACCGGGCCGCGGCGACGGCCGGGTCGCGGAGGTTCGCCAGCCCCCAGGCCGCTTTGCGGGCCGGGTCGGCGTCGCGCCAGGGGACGTACTTCGTGGACTCGTCCGGGTCCGGGTTGCCGTCGATCAGCACCGGGTCGCGGTGCGGGGAGCGGTACGCGCTGCCGTGGCCGTGGCACATCTCGCATCCGACGCCCTCGGTCGTGACGAACGACGAGGGCGCCCACTTCGCTACCCGCGCCGGGGTGACCGGGAACTTCGAGGTCGCGTGGCACGCCAGGCAGCGAGTGTCGCCGGTGACCGTGTAGTCGTCCTTGCCGTAGGCCCGGCGGAGGTTGTCTTCCATGATGGTGGCGGTGCGGTTGGCCTCGGCCTTCGACTTCCCCTTGTTGCGGTCCGTGAGGAGGTTCTTGTACGCTTCGGCGTGCAGGTCGTGGGCCTGCCACACCTTGTTTTCCCAGAGGCGGACGAAGGTGAAGCCCTTCGTCTCCTGGTACAACTCGACCTTCTCCGGGGTCTCCTCGCTGTGGCACGTCTTGCACTCGGACGCGCCGATCCAAGCGACTTCGCTCTCCGCCGGCGGAGCGGGCGGGATCGTCTTTCGCGCGCCGGCCGGCTGTGCGGCGCCCGCGGAGAAGCCGCCGGCCGCGAGGCCGACGACCACCCCGAACACCAGGGCCAGAACCCCGACCGCCCGCCCCATCCGTTCCGCCTGCGTGGTCATCGGTCCCCCCCGAGCAGCCGGCCGAAATTCGCCTGCACCTGCGTCAGTCTAGTGGCGTCGAACCCGCGCGGGCTGTCCCACCGCCCACTTGTTGCCGGCGGGAACCGCAGCCCGTCTCGAATCTGCACCAGCGGCGCCTCCCAGGCCGGGTTCGCGGCGCGGCCGCCGGCGGAGTGGTAGACGGCGGCACACCCCAGGTATTGCTGCGCCAGCGAATCCCAGTCCGCGGCCGACGCCGACGCCTGTGCCAGCTCCGCGGCGACTCGCCGTGCGGTGCCGGTGGGAACTACTAGCCGGCCGGCGTCGTCGGCGTCCCGCGTGGCGGCGAGCCAGCGGTCGAGGGCGGCGACCAGCGCGGCGGCCTTCTCCTTCGCCGCGGCGCGCGGCGGGTTCGGGCGGTTCATCACGGCTTGCAGCGCCGTCAGTTCCTTCTCGATGCCGGCGCGGTAGCCGGGGGTGAGATCAAAGGCGGGGCCGGCGGCGGCGGTGTACCACGCCTCCCACGCCGGCCAGCCGAGGGCGCGGGTCGGCGACGCGCCGCCCTTCGGGTCGCGGTCGGCGACCGACTGGTGGCAGGCGTAGCAGCTCTGCCCCGCGAACTCGGGCCAGGGGCCGGCGCGGTCGGCGCGTGCCCGCAGCAGGTCGGCCGCAGCGCGGAGGCTGGCGACCTGCCCGACGGCCCACGCCTTGACCTCGAAGCCGGTGTCCGCGGCGGGGTCGGTCCAGTGCTTCCGGTACATCGGGCTGCTCTGGAAGCGTGCCATCTCGAAGTTCAGCCGCGGGTGGCCGGCGGCGATCAGGTCGTGGTCCACGTCGCGGGTGGCGTCGCCGACGTGACAGCCGACGCAGGCCGAGGCGCGGGCGACGACGTTCTTGGTCGGCACGAACCCGGTGGCGGCCTTTTCGCGGTTGCTCAGCGCCTTCCACTCCGGGAGGTAGTGAACGGTCAACCACTTCTCCTCAGGGCCGTGGCACCCCGCGCAACCGACACCCTCCGCGACGGCGCCCGCTTCCGCGCCGGGGACGGCGTGGCACTTCAAGCAGGTGGGGTTGGTGTGGGCGGGGCCGCAGCCGAGGAGCCTGGCGATGCGAACGGAGTCGGCGTTGAACAGGACGCGGTAGGCGTTGGCGTGCGGGTCGTGGGGGACCGGCGGCACGCGGGTGAGGTCGGCGGCCCAAGTGGAGTGCTCGCTGAACCGCTCGCCGGCCCGGCCGCCGCCGTGGCACGACGCCGCGGCGCAACCAAGCCCGCCCGCGGTGGGAGCAGGTGCGGGGGCCGCTTGTTCCGCCGCCGGGGCTGGCGGTGTGGGGCCGAACAACGCGCCGGCGGCGAGGCCGGCGCCGGCGAGGAGGCAAACCGCGGTTCGCACGGCTGGTCTCGCGGTCGTGGGTCGCATCCGTGCGGGGAATCCTGTGGCGGCCGCTACCTTACCAGCGCCCGAACCGCGTCCGCGGCGCCGGGCGGCAGGTCGAACCGCACTGTGCCGCGCGGCAGCGTCAGCAGCTTCGCGGCCGCGGCGAACGCGGCCGGGTCACGCGTCGCCTTCGAGCGCTCGAAGGCGGCGGCTCCGTGGTAGACCTGCTCCGTCAGGTCTCGGTCCCACTCGCCAGCCGGGAGTGCCTTCGTGAACCACTCGCGGGCGAATGCCGTCCCGGAAGCACGCAGCGCCGCCAGTTCTGCCGCCGCCCTCGTCGCAGCCGCTTCCGCGCCGGCATTCGGTCGCGGGCCGCGCATTGCTGTGCGAACGCTCGACAGTGACGGCACCATCCGATCGACCGGCCAGATCGGCTGCCACGGCACCGAGCCGAGCGGCCGACCATTCGGCGCTGGGTACGCGGCGCCAGAGTCGCCGATGCGGTGGTGGCACGCGACGCAACTGTACTCGGCGAACTCCGGCCACGGGTCCGCACGCTTCGCCCGGTCGGCGGTCAGTTTGCACGCCGCCTCCGCGTGCGCAACCCGCCCGATCAGCCAGGCCCGCGTCTCAAAATCGGGGTCGGGGCGACTCTCCGGCTTACTCCGGTCGCGCTCGTACCAGTGCTTCGGCAGGATGAACTGGTACGTGGCGAAGTCGAAGTTCAATCGCGGGTGACCGGCCGCGATCATGTCGTGGTTCATGTCACGCAGCGGCAGCCCGTTCCCCGCCGGGGCGCCGACGTGACACCCGACGCACGCCAGGGCACGCTCGCCGAGCTCGTACAGCTTCGACATCCCGCCCGCGTCGTACCCGGCGGGGCGAGTCGGTGCCGTGAAGCCGGTGTGCGACTGGAGCCAGCCGCTGGCGTTGCCGTGGCAGGCCTCGCAGCTCACCCCCTCGGCGCGGAGCGAAACGGCGTGGGGGTCGTTGTTCGTTGCGAGGGTCGGGTTGGTGTGGCAGGCCAGGCAGCGGGCCTCGGCCGTCGCCTTCACCTTCGGCACGCCGGGCGACGCCTCGCCGGTCAGGGCGATCATCATCTTCGTCGCCAGTTCGCCGTCCAGCACCACGTAGGCCCGGCGGTGCGGGTCGGCGGCGGCCCACACGAGCGCCGACGAGGCCCAACTCGTCGGCGTGGGGCCGGTGCGGAACACGTCGCTACCGGGGGCACCGTGACAGCCGACGGACGAGCACCCACCCTGACCGACGGCGCGGCCGACGACCGCGGGAACCGCCTTGTCTTCGGGGCGTGTGGTCGCAGTTCCTTGGACGCCGGCTGCGGGGCGGACGGTCGCCCAGCACGCGGCCGTGACCAGCACGGCCGGTGCGAACACGGCGAGAACGGAGCCGGTACGCGTCATGCGGTGCGGGCCGGTCGGGGGGTGGAAAAGACGACGGTAGTTTCCCATTTTTCCCGGTCGGTACAAGCCCGCGGACGCATTTTCCGCTATCCTCCCCGCACGCCGCCCCGCACGGACCGACCTTCACCGTTCTGCGACAGGCCGTTGACACCGGGGCGGGGCGTGGTAGCATCCGGCTGTTTCACCCGGTGGGGTTCCGCGTGCTCCTCAGCAAGAACTGGCCCGTCGGCCGCCGGGTGGCCGTGGTCCTCGCCGCCACCGCCGCCGCCGCGCTCGTGCCCTACGCGGTCATGCGGCTGACCGGCCGGTGGGTGGCGCCGAGCAGCCCCGCCGGCGTGCTCCTCGGGCTCGTCGGCGCCGCCATCATCTTCTTCGAGATGGCCCTGTACGTGCGGAAGAAACTCCGCCGCTTCAAGGGCTGGCCGCCGATCCTGTGGAACGTCCGCCTGTGGCTGTGGGTCCACGTCGTCCTCGGCATCGCCGTGCTGCCGATCATCCTGGTTCACGGCGGGTACGGCCTCGGCGGGTTCGTACCGGCCGCGACGATGCTCCTGTTCATCGCCACCATCGCCAGCGGCGTCTGGGGGCTCGTCGTCCAGCAGTGGCTGCCCCAAACGCTCATCGACGAGGTGCCCGACGAGACGGTCGCGTCGCAGGTGGACCGCGTGGCCGCGGGGTACATCGGCAAGAAGCCGGTGGTGTGGTCGGCGGACAACGACCGCGACCGCACCGGCGAGGTGTTCCGGCTGCTGGAGTCGCTGACGCTCGAAGGTGCCGAACCCGGCGAGGTGCTGCCGGTGCCGGGCGGCGGGGCGGTGGTGGCGGCGCGGTCGGAGGCGCTGGTCCGCGGCAAGCCGGCCGAGGAGCTGTGGCTGTTCTGCGAAGGGATTCTCGTACCGTACCTGGAGCGCGGCCGGGCGTCGGTGTCGCCGCTGAAGTCGGAGTACGACGCCCGCCGCCGCTTCGCCCAGCTCCGCGAGACGCTACCCGCCGAGGCGTTCCCCGCGATCGACCGGCTGGAGCAGCTGGCCCAGTACCGCCGCGAGTGGGACACGCAGCGGCGGGTGAACGGCTGGCTGCACGCCTGGGTGCCGGTCCACCTCGGCCTGTCCGCGGCAATGACCGGGCTGATGATCGTCCACGCGGTCCGCGCCCTGAAGTACTGGTAACCCATGCCACGCTCGCCGAGCCGCGATCGGTCCGACCGCTTCACCGGGTTCCGCGGCTACGTCCGCGTGCCGGACGCCTACGCCCGCGCCAAGTCGGTGGCGCTGCTGTCGGCCGGCGTGCTGCTCGGGCTGTGGCTGGTGGTCGAGGCGGCCCACCCGCGGGCCGGGGCGTTCCACACGCACGGCGAGCTGGCCAACCCGCACGCCGCGTGGGACCAGGACTGCGCCGCGTGCCACCGCTCGCAGGGGATCGGCGACTTCAGCCTGTCGAACGTGCTGAACGCCCGCGACCGCTGGCACGACCTGACGTGTACGAAGTGCCACGCCGGCCCGCCGCACCACGCCACCGTGGCCGACACCGCGTTCCACGACCGCTGCTCGAACTGCCACCACGACCACGCCGGCCGCACGACTTCGCTCACGGACATCTCGGACGAGCACTGCGTGCGCTGCCACCAAAACCTACCGGCGGCGCACGTCGCGGGGCAGAGCGGCTACGAGGCCGTCGTCACCGCCTTCGCGGGGAACCACCCCGAGTTCCGCGTGCTCCGGGACTACCCGCCCGGCCAGAACTACACGCCGCGGAAGTTGAAGTTCAGCCACGCCGTTCACATGACGCCGGGCCTGACGAACCGCATGACCACAGAGCGCGTCGCGCAGCTGGGCGGCCCCGACGCCGCGAAGCGCTACGAGGGGTACAACACGGCCGAGGGCATCGCCCTGAACTGCGCCGCCTGCCACCAGCTCGACGCCCAGGCGCCCGATCATCCCGGCGTGCCGCGGGCCGAGGGGGCGTATTACCTGCCGATCAAGTTCGAGAACCACTGCCAGTCGTGCCACCCGCTCGCGGCTCCGCCGGGAAAGGCGGGCACCGCCGTGGTGGACGGATTCCCCGTCCCGCACCAGTCGGAGGGCGGCAGCCTCGCGGCGCTCCTCCGCGGCGGGTACGCCGCGAACCTGCTCAGGGCGAGCCCGGCCGCCGCGAAAGCGCCACTGCCCGGCGGCCGTCTCGACCCCGCCCCCGCGCCGAAGGAACTGACCGAGTTCGGGGCCGCCGTGGATTCGCTCACCAGCACCGCGCAGAACCAACTGCACGGCGGCGGTGCGACGTGCGGTAAGTGCCACTACCCGACACCCGGCGGCGCCTCCTTGCCGGGGGTCTCGAAGTTGCCGCAGCACACCGTGTGGTTCCAGCACGCGAAGTTTAACCACGTCAGCCACCGCGGGCTGACGTGCGCCGAGTGCCACCCCGGCACCGGTCGCCCCGCCGCGCCGATCGGCAGCGTCAACGAGGTGGAGCCGATCGCCATCCGCGGGGTGAAGTCGTGCCAGGCGTGCCACGCCCCCGCCGGCACGCCGGTGGTGCAGGACGACGGCACGACGACGTTCGCGGCCGGGGTGCGGCACCGGTGCACCGACTGCCACCGCTACCACAACGGCGACCGCCCGCTGCACGGCCTCGGCAGCCCCCGCCGCGACCCGCAGACGCCCCAGACGCTTGCCGACTTCCTCAAGGGCGGGAAGTAGCCCCCTGCTTTCTTCGCCGCTCGCGGCGATGCACCGGACCGCCGCCATGATGATCGTGAAGCGACTCCGCGAGATCCAGAACCGGTACGGCTTCCTGCCGGACCGCGAACTGGCCCAGCTCGCGCGCCTCGTCGGCGTGCCGATGTACCGCATCGAGGAGGTCGCCAGCTTCTTCCCCGCGTTCCGCCAGGAGCGCGACAAGCCGGCCGTCCTCGAAGTCCGCGTCTGCCGCGACGTGACCTGCGCCCACAAGGGCGCCGGCAACCTCCTCAACAGTAAGACCGGCCTCCTGACGCTGTGCAACGACGACGCCATCGCGGCGGACCTGGCAAAGAACGCCCCCGGCTGGGCGGAGGAAGCCCGTAAGGCACCCGGCGGCAAGCGCATCGAGCTGCCGACGCCGTCGCCCGACCGCTGCAAACTGGTCGTCGAAGGGGTGTCGTGCCTCGGCCGCTGCGACCGCGCTCCGGCCGTGTGGGTCGAGCGCAACCCGATGCCGGCCGACGAGCACCACCACGCGTGGGTGTTCGCCCGCAAGGCCGGCGAGAAGGCCGACGCCTTCCGCCAGCGGATGGAAGCCACCATCCGCGCCATCGCCGCCGGCGGGCACGTCGAGCCGGACACCGATTCGACATACGAGCCCGGCACGAACGTCGAGTACGGGATGCCGGCGCTGCCGCCCGACCCGCGGGCGCGGTCGCTGGCCGAGTTCGAACTTCCGGACGAGCTGCCGAGCGCGAAGTGGGAGATCGACTGTTACGCCACCCAGAACCACCCGCGCGACTACCGCGGGGTCAAGGAAGTGGCGAACTGGCTGGCCGAGCGCCCGGAGACGGCCCGCCAGTTGAAGGACGGCGAGCAGCCGGTGCCGCTCCCGCCCGACGGCCTCGGCGGCGACAAGCTCAAAGACTGGGTGAAGGCCAACCACCCGTTCCTGGCCGAGCTCGCGGCGTCGAACCTGCTCGGCATGGGTGGCGCCGGCGAGCCGGCCTACGACAAGTGGTCGCAGCTGCTCCTCGCTCGCGGCAAGGGGCCGGACAAGTACATCGTTTGTAACGGGGACGAAAGCGAGCCCGGCACCTTCAAGGACCGCGAACTGCTTCTGCGGACGCCGCACCTCATCGTCGAAGGGCTGATCCTCGCCGGGCTGCTGACGGGGGCGACGGCCGGGTACATCTACATTCGCCACGAGTACCACGAACAGATTCACGCGATCGACACCGAGATCAAGCGCGCGGAGCGGCTCGGCGCGTGCGGGCCGGACGTGTTCGGCAGCGGCATCAGCTTCCGCGCCGAGGTGTTCGAGAGCCCCGGCGGCTACATCTGTGGCGAGCAGAGCGCCCTGATCGAGGCGATGGAAGACAAGCGCGGCCAGCCGCGCCAGCGGCCGCCCGAACTGCAAACCAATGGTCTGTGGGACCAGCCGACGGTCGTGAACAACGTCGAGACGCTGGGGTGGGTCCCGTACATCATTACCCGCAAGGGCAAGTCCTACGCCGGCGCCGGGTACAAGGTGCCGGGCACGGAGGCGGCGTTCGGCGGCCGGCGGCTGTTCTCGATCAGCGGTGACGTGAAGCGGCCGGGCGTGTACGAGGTGCCGGTCGGCATCCCGCTCGGCGAGGTGTTCGACGACCCGAAGTACTGCGGCGGCGTGCCGAACGGCCTGTTCGCGGTCGCCCCGTCGGGGCCGTCGAGCGGTATCGTGCCTGCTGCGATTCCCATCGCCCCCGTACCCGACGCGGCCGGTTATGACGCGTGGCTGGCGAAGGTGCTCGGCAGCTTCCGGAGCCCGGCCGAGAAGGCGGCGATGGAGCGGATCGCCAAGAATCACCTGCCGCCCGGCGCGACGACTCTCGACATCCGCCAGCTGCCGATGGATTTGAACTTCTTCCGCGGCGTGAACGGGGCGTTGCGCTTGAAGGTGGGCATCGCGCTGGGGGCGGCCATCGTCGTGTACGCCACCGGCACGGACGCGCTGTCGCAGGCGGTGAACTACACGCGGTTCTTCCGCAACGAGTCGTGCGGGAAGTGCGTGCCGTGTCGGCTCGGGTCGCAGAAGCTGTACCAGATCGGCCTCGACCTGATCCGCCAGCGCGCCGCCGGTCAGGCGTTCAGCACGTCGGACCTGAAGGGCGTCGGCGAGGACGTGAAGACGCTGACCGAGGCGATGGCGCAGACCAGCATCTGCGGGCTGGGCCAGATCGCCCCGGTACCGATGGCGTCGGCGCTGGAGTACTTCCTGCTGCCGGCGGCGCAGGCCGCGAAGGGGTCGTGACGCAGGCGAGCGGCCCGCGCGAGCGGGCTGCTGGTAATCGCACCAGTGGCGCTCAGGAACAGCCCGCTCACGCGGGCCGCTCGCCCGGCGAGCGTTCGACGACAAGGACAGACCGATGCCCGACCCCGCCACCCCCGCGCCCGACGACGACGGCTACGAACTCGTCGGCCCGGACACCACCTCGAACCTGTCGTCCGACGAGGACGACGTGCTCGTCCGCAAGGAGCGGGCCACCGCCGAGCAGTTCAAGGAACTGATCGAGGTCGTCCTCGACGGCTACGCCGTCACCGTGCCCAAGGCCGTCCCCAAGACCGACTCCGCGGGGGCCGAGCTGCGCGACGCCACCGGCAACCTGATCCCGCGCGCCACCACCGTTTACGACGCCGGCCGCGAACTCGTCCGCCTGGGCCGCTGGACCGAGACGGAACTCCGCGAGCGGCTGCCGGTGTTGTGCCACATGTCGCACCTCAACCCCGTCGCCGTGTGCCGCGTCTGCTCCGTCCACGTCGTGAAGGTGAAGAAGGGGACGAAGCGCGCCGAGCGGAAGCTGTTCCCCGCGTGCCACCTCGAAGTCAGCACCGGCCTCGAAGTCACCACCCGCCTCGGGGCCGAGCGGCACGAGCCGGAGCGGCTCAAGGCGATGCCCGAGAAGGAGCAGTCGAGCCTCGGCGACACCGCGAAGAAGGTGCAGAAGTCGGTCAGCCTCGTCGTCGAGATGCTGTACGCCGACCACAAGCCGGAGACCGTCCGCTGGCAGGACGACGGGCGGGAGTACAAGGAAAGCAAGCGCTACGAGAACGAGTTGCAGGCGGTCGCCGCCCGCATCGGCGTGACGAAGGTGCGCGACCGGTTGAAGCGGCCCGAGGGGGCGTTCAGCCGCAACCGGATGGCCCAGGACATCCCGAGCGACACCGACCCGAACCGCCCCCACACCAAGCCGCTCCGCCGCATCCCGCTCGACCTGCTTGCCCCGACGGTGCCCGGCCACGAGACCCTCAGCCGCGAGGCCGACGCCGCCTGGGCCGCGTGGAACCGTGTCGTCGACGAGCGCTTCCCGTACTCGTCGCGCACCGTGGTCGTGGACCACGACAAGTGCATCCTGTGCGACCGCTGCGTCCGCTCGTGCTCGGAGGTCAAACCGTTCCAGGTCATCGGCCACACCGGCAAGGGGTACGCCACCCGGGTCAGCTTCGACCTCGACTTCCTGATGGGGCCGCGCGCCCGCGCCGACGGCCAGGCCGACGCCAACCTGGCGCAATCCACCTGCGTGCAGTGCGGCGAGTGCATGACCAGCTGCCCCACCGGGGCGCTGTCGCTCCGCCGCCGGGTGCAGCCGCGGGCGTGGGACGACTCGCCGGAGCTGATCCCGCAGAACCCCAACATCCCGTTCCCCGAGGGCGGCGACTTCCTCACCGCGGAGGAGGTGCGGAACATCCGCGTGTACTACGTCCCGCCGGGGAAGCCGGCCGACCAGGGCCGGGTGATCGCGCCGTTCGCCTCGGTGCCGTTCGCGTACCTGAAATGGAACGAGGGGGCCGTCCGCCGGTGGGTCATCAAGCCGGGCCAGCGGAAAGTGCTGGCGTGGGGCGGCGAGTACGACACGACGGCGTTCCTCCTCACCGGCACCGGCAAGTTTAACGCCTACGAAACGGTCCGCGAGACGGTCACGCCCGGCTGGATCGGCCGGCTGCTGGGGAAGGAAGAAGAGACGGTCGTGAAGCGCGAGCTGGGGCAGAAGATCAACGCCAACCCGATCCCCGGTACCGTGCTGCTGCTGGGCGAGATGGCCCCGCTGACGCAGAAGGCCCGCAACGCCACGATCGAGGTGTTCGCCGACCCCGACGAGCCGGGCCGGACGCTGCTCGAAGTCAGCCCCGGCGAGTACGTCGCGCCGCAGCACCCGGATGCCGCGCGGGACGTCGTGGTGTACGAGGTGACGCGGAACATGCTCGACATGTTCCTCCGCGCCCGCGACACCCGGCAGGCCGTGCGCGAGGTGTACCAGCCGCGGGCCATCGAGCGCGGCGTCGCAGAGTCCAAGCTGCTGATGGGGTCGGCGCTCCTGGCGGGTCTGCCGGAAAACGAGCGGCGGGCGGTGACCGACTTCCTGGTGCGCTCGGGGAAGCTCACGTACATTTCGGCCGCCCCCGGCGAGGTGCTGCTCGCGGAGGGGGAGCGCGCCCAGGACTTCTACTTCATCCGCATCGGCAACGTCGAGCTGTACAAGACGGTGAGCGGCCGCAAGCAGGTGCTCGGCCGGCTCGGCGACGGCGACTGCATCGGCGAGATCGCGCTGCTCGGCGACGAGTTGAAGGAGGCCGGCATCCTGCCGCAGAACGCCAGCACGACGCGCCGCCAGGCGACGGTCGCGGCCATCGACCCGATCGAGTTGGTGCGCGTCCCGGGTGGCGTTTTCGACGGCATGTGCGACCGCTTCCCGCAGGTGAAGGAGTTGCTGTTCAATCTGGTCCGGCTGCGGCTCAACCCGCCGAAGACGGTTCCCGCCGAGCTGACGCCGGCGTACGTGTCGCAGGGGCTGTTCCAGGGCCAGAAGATGCTGGTGTTGGACCTCAAGAGTTGCACCCGCTGCGACGAATGCACGCGCGCCTGCGCCGACACCCACGGCGGCAACCCCCGGCTCCTCCGCGACGGGATGCGGTTCGGCGACTTCCTCGTGGCCACGTCCTGCCGGTCGTGCCACAAGCCGTACTGCATGGACGGCTGCCCCGTGGACGCGATCCACCGGAAGGGCACTCGGCTGGAGGTGCTCATCGAGAGCCACTGCATCGGCTGCGGGCTGTGCGAGCGGAACTGCCCCTACGGCTCGATCCACATGGTACCGCTCGGCAAGCCCGGCGGTGCCGGCACGGCGGTGGTGGCTCGACAGGCGGCGAACTGTGACCTGTGTGCGTCCGTCGGCGGGAAGCCGTTTTGTGTGAACGCCTGCCCGCACCACGCGGCCTTCCGCTGGGACGGCGACACCCTCCGCAACGCCGTGGCCGGGCGGATGTCGGCGGCGAAGTCGTGAGCCCCGCGGCGCTGGCGTGGCACAACCTCGCCCACAAGCGCGGCCGTACCGCCATCGCGGTCGCGGGCGTGGCCTTCGCCGTGGTGCTGGTGTTCATGGAACTCGGCCTGTACGACGGCGTCGGCCGAACCGCCGCGATGCTGTACGACGCCCTCCGCTTCGAGTTGCTCCTCGTCTCGTCCGAGTACGTGGACGTGAGCCGCACCGGCGACTTCCCCCGAGCCCGCCTCGCCCAGGCCCGCGCCGCGCCCGACGTGACCGACGCCGTCCCTGTCAGCATGGGTATCGGCACGTGGCGGATGCCGGCCCGCCGCGACCTCCTCGGCCGCGCCGTGCCCGCCGGCGGCACCCGCAGCATCAGCATCCTCGGCGTCCCGCCCGACCGCCTCGCCGACGTGTTCGCCGTGGACCGCGGCCGCGTGTTCCGCTCCCCCGCGGAAGCGGCCCGCGCCGGCAAGCTCCTCACCGGGCCCGACGCCATTCTGTTCGACACCCGCTCCAAACCCGAGTTCGGCCGCCTCGCCGACCTGATCGACGTACCCCCGGCCGGCGACCCCGCGACCGGGAACGTCCTGCGCTACAACGGCCGCCATGTCGACGTGGTGGGCGGATTCGCGCTCGGCACCGGGTTCAGCTGGAACGCCATGATCCTGACCGCCGAGCCGACGTTCGCCGCGATCACGTACCGCCCCGCGGACCGCGTCGCGTTCGGCCTCGTGTCGCTGGAGCCGGGCACCGACCCCGACGCCGCCGCGAGGACGCTGCGGGCCGCGCTGCCGGCGGACGTGCGGGTGATGACGCGCCCCGAGATCGAGGCGCACGAGAACCGCCACTGGATGCGGCTCACCTCGATCGGGCAGTTCTTACTGGTGGCGGTGGTGCTGGCCGTCGCCGTTGGGGTGATCTTCGTCTACCAGATGATGGCCGCCGACATCCGCGCCATGCTGCCGGAATACGCCACGGTGAAGGCGCTCGGCTACCGCCCGCCGTTCCTGGGCGGCGTGGTACTCGCGCAGGCCGCGTTCTTGGCCGTGCTCGGCTTCGTGCCCGGGTTCGTCGCCGCAGTCGGGCTGTACGCGGTGGCCCGCACCGTCGGCGGCATCCCGACCGAGATGACCGCTTCCCGCGCCGCCGTGGTGCTGGGTCTGACCTGCGGCATGTGCCTCGGCTCGGGCCTCCTGGCGGTGCGGAAGGTCCACGCCGCCGACCCCGCGGACTTGTTCGCATGAGCCGCATCCCGCCCGTGCCGCTGGCGTGGCGGAACCTGGTCCACGACCCGGTCCGGTTCGCCCTGTTCGCCTCCGGCATCGGCTTCGCCGTAGTGCTGATGGGCGTGCAACTCGGCATCATGAACGCGATGCTCGACGGCAACACCCGCCTGTTCCGCAGCATCGACGCCGAGTTGGTGCTACTGAACCCGGCCCGGCCGGCGCTGGTGTTCGCCGACACGTTCAGCCGCCGCCGGCTCGAGCAGGCGGCCGGCGTCCCGGGCGTGGCGTCGGTCCACGCGATCTACGTCGAGCACAACGCCAGTACTCTCCGCCACACGTCCGCCGACCCCGCCGGTCGCACGCAGACGCGCAAGCTCCGCGTCGTCGGCGTGGACCCGGCGGCGCGCGTGTTCGACCTGCCGAACCTCGACCCCGGCGGGTGGGAGGCGCTGAATCGCCCCGGCACCACGCTGTTCGACCGCCTCAGCCGCCGGAACGCCGACGCGCCCGTGGAGACGGTTTTCGGCCCGTTCGCCGTCGGCACACACACCGAGCTTGCGGGTCAAAACCTCGAACTGGCGGCGGGGTTCGACCTGGGTTTCGACTTCGCCACCGACGGCACGCTGATCCTGAACGACCGGACGTTCACCCGCACCCTGCGGGAGCCCTACTTCCCGCAGAGCCCGCAGGCCGGCGTCGACTACGCCGCGGTGCGCGTCGGGCCTGGCGCCGACCCGCTGGCCGTGCAGGACCGAATCCGCGCCGCGTTCGCCGCCGCCGCCGACGTGACGGTGCTGACGAAGGACGAACTCGTGGCGCGGGAGCGCGGCTTCTGGTGGGTGAGTACGCCGGTCGGGTTTGCGTTCGGGGCCGGTGTCGCTCTCGGGTTCGTCGTGGGCGTGGTGATCGTCTATCAAATCCTGTCGGGCGACGTGGCCGACCACCTGCCGCAGTACGCGACGCTGAAGGCGATCGGGTACCGCAACGGCTACCTGAACGGCATCGTGCTGCAAGAAGCGGGCATCCTGGCGATCACCGGCTACCTGCCCGGCCTGTTGGTGACGTGGCTGGCGTACCGGCTGCTGACGCACCTGACCGGGATGCCGCTGGAGCTGACCCCCGGCCGCGCCGGTCTGGTGTTCGCGCTGACCGCCGGGATGTGCGCCGCGTCCGGGCTACTGGCGGTGCGGCGCGTGAAGTCCGCAGACCCCGCGGACGTGTTCGGCTGACAAGGCGGTTCGATGTCGTCAACCCTCCCGCCGCCCGGCCTGCCCGTCCTCCGCATTCGCGGGGTGAACCACCACTTCGGCACCGGCGAGACGCGCACGCAGGTTCTGTTCGAGAACACACTGGAGGTGATGCCCGGCGAGCTGGTCATCATGAGCGGCCCGTCCGGCTCCGGGAAGACGACCCTGCTGACGCTCATCGGCGGCCTCCGCACGCTGCAATCCGGCGAGATCGAGGTGTGGGACGCCGGCCGCGGCGACTACGCCCGCCTCGCCGGCATGGCCGAGGAGCAGCTGGTCGGCGTCCGCAGGCTGATCGGGTTCATCTTCCAGCGGCACAACCTGTTCGACTCGCTCACCGCGATCCAGAACGTGCGGATGGCCCAGCGCCTGAAGGGCGCCGCCGACCCGGACGCCGACGCCCGCGCGCTGCTGAGCTACCTCCTTCTCGGCGACCGCGACATCGACGACAAGCCGCAGGCGGCGAAGTTCCGCAACAAACCCGCGGCGCTGTCCGGCGGGCAGCGGCAGCGCGTCGCCGTCGCGCGGGCGCTCGTCAACCGCCCGAAGCTCGTCCTCGCCGACGAGCCGACCGCGGCCCTCGACGCCAACAGCGGCTTGGCCGTCGTCACGCTGCTGAAGTGCCTCGCGCGCCGCCGGGCGCCCGAGGAGCTGATGAAGTTCGTCCGCAGCGCCGTGGACTCGGCCGACGGTGGTCGCCTGGCCGACTGGCAGGTGCCGCTGCTGGACCGCGTCGCGGCCGAGACCGGCACCACGAGCCTGATCGTGACGCACGACGCCCGCATCATGAACATGGCCGACCGGATCGTCCACATGGAGCGCGGGCGGATCGAGTCGAACGTGGTGGTGGCGGAGCGGCTGTTCGTGCGCGAGGGCCTGCGGCGGTCGCCGGTGTTCGCGGCCATCCTGCCGGACGAGCAGCAGAAGATCGCCGACCAACTGCTCGTCGGCGTTCACCCCGACCAACCGGTGCGGCCGGACCACGCCGCGACCGGGCGGGTGGAGGTGTTCGGGCCGGGGCAGGCGATCGTGCGCGAGGGCGACGCGGTGGACGAGCGGAGCAAGTTCTACCTGGTTCGCCGCGGGTCCGTGGACGTGGTGACGACCGCCGCCGACGGCACCGAACACACCCTGGACCGTATGGGGCCGGGCGGCTACTTCGGCGAGGTGGCGCTCTTGATGAACCAGCCGCGGAACGCGACGGTGCGGGCGGCGACGCGGGTGGAGGTGTACGCGGTGGACCGGACGACGTTCGACCGCTTCCGGGCCGAGAGCCGGCCGTTCATCGACCGCATCCTGACGAACTTCCTTCGCCGTGCCCCCGACGCCGGCCCCGCCGAGCGGCCGGGCGGGCCGCTACACGAAGCCGGGGGCTGACGCCCCCGGCTCGACGGTCGCATTACTTCAGCGTGCTGAGGTACTCTACCAGGTCGCGCACCTCGCGCGGCGTCAGCGCCCGGTCCACCGCCGGCATCGCGGAGGTCGGCTGCGTCCGCCGCTCGATGTCCTCCGTGGCGATCGTCTCGCGGCGGCCGTCGGGGTGGACCAGCACCACCGCCTTCGCGTTCTCCTCGGCCAGCACGCCGCTCACGCTGCGGCCGTCGAGCAGGGTCATCGTCACGGCGCCGAAGCCGGGGGCGATTTTGGCGCTCGGGTTCAGCAGCGACTCCATCAGGTACGCCCGGTCCTTCCCGGGCTGACCCGCCACCTTCGACAGGTCCGGGCCGGCGTTGCCGCCGCTGCCGCCGACGACATGGCAGCGCAAGCACTGCGCCGCGGCGTGGCCGACGAACACCTCGCGGCCGCGGGTCGCATCGCCGCCGACGAGGCTGACCGCGAACTTCGAGTACGCCGGCCCGCCGGGCAGCGCTCCCTCGAAGCCGGTGCGGGCCTTGTCGCGGGCCGGGCTCGGCGCCGCCTTCAGCGCCTCGATCACGTCTAGCTGCAGCTCGGCCGGCACCGCCTTCGCCGTCAGCTTCTCGGCCCACTGGTCGAGCGCGGCGCCCGCGGCCGGCGCCTTTACCTTCGTCAGCGTCGCGAGTGCCCGCTGCTTCTCGGCGGTCGCGGCCTTTGCCTCGGTCAGCACCGCCATCAGGCTCTGCACGCCCTTCGTCGGGTCGGTCGCGGCCAGCACGTCGCGGGCTTCCGCGCGAAGCAGCGGGGCCGAATCTTTCAGCGCCACGGCGACGGATTCCGGCAGCGCCTTCGCGCGGCGGTCGGCAAGCACCCGCAGGGCGGCGACGCGGACCGGCACGCCCTTGCCGGCCTCGGCCACCCAGCCGGTGAGCGTCGATTCGCTGACCTCCAGCCCGAGCGGGCCGATGAGGCCGACCACGTCCGTCAGCAGCGGCCCGGACGCGGAGCCGAGGAGTTTCTCGAACCGCGGCCCGACGACGCCGCGGACGACGGCCGCGTCGCGCTTCGGGAGCGGGTTCCAGAAGCCGGTAACGCGGTCGCGCGGCGGCGGGTTCGACCAGTCGCGGAGGGCCAGCACCGCCTCCTGCCGCACCGCCGGCGACAGCGACGGGCTCGCCGCCGCGGCCAGCACTCGGGTCGCGTGCTCGGCTCCGCCGAGGCGGTAGTTCGCGCTGATCGCGCGGCGGGCGATCGACTCGTCGTCGGTGGCCGCGGTGAGGTTCGGCAGCACGGCGGCGAGGGCGGCGAACTCGCTCTCGATCGGCAGGTCGTGGACCGCCCGCGCCGCCTCGGTGCGGACGAGCGGATCGGCGTCGGTCAGGAGCTTCGCCACCCGCTTGTCGCCGAGTTTCCGCTGCACCAGCACGACGCCGAGCCGCACGGAGGCGTTCGGGTCGGTGGCCTTCGCGGCGACGGCGTCGGCGTCGCCGATGCGGGCGAGCGCCGCGACGCAGGCGTGCCGCAGCCACGGGTCGGCGTCCTTGTTCTCGGCCAGCACGCGGAACAGCGGCTCGACCGCCGGCCGGTGCTTCAGCTTCCCGAGCGACTGCGCCGCGAAGAACTTGCCCCGTTGGTCGCCACCGCGGGTGAGCGGGTCCACCAGAATTCGTACCAGTTGCTCCGCCGCGGGGGCGTGGCCGATGTCGCCGCACAGCTTGGCGGCTTGGGCCATGACCTCGCCGTCCGGGCCCGACAGCCGACCCGCGATCAGCTGCCCGGCCTCCGGTTGCTTGCGGGCGAGTTGGCCGAGCCCCCAGAGCGCGTGGATGCGGGCGAGTTGGTCCTGCGACGTGGCGAGGACGTCAGCGAGTACCGGGATAACTTTACCCCCGCGTCTCGCCAGCTCCCATTGAGCCCTTAGCCGTACCGGCTGCTCCGGGTGAGCCAGCAGCTTTGCTAGTTGGCCGTCCGATTGCTTCCCGAACCCCTCGGCGAACAGCTTCTTCGTCTCCAGCGCCTCGGGCGTGTTCACCTTCTGCTTGTCGAAGACGGTGTAGATGCGGCCGCCGAGGCTTTTGCCGCCCCAGTCGAGGTTCACGAAGTCGCTCACGTACAGCTTGCCGTCCGGCCCCTGGTCCACGTCCGTCGCCATGATCGGCGTCAGGAAGTCGTGGTAGTCGGCGATCTCGAACCCCGCCCCCTTCGGCGTCACCTTGAACGCCTCCAGCCCCCGGCTGCCGGCGTAGTTGCACATGATGAACGCGTTCTTGTACCGGTCCGGCAGCGTCGTCCCGCTCGTGAACAGGAAGCCGCTCGGGCCGGTGCCGATCTTCCCCACCGGCGGCACCAGGTACGCCGGCTGACCCGCGTGCGGCAGGTGCCACAGCCGCTCCGCGAACCAGGGTCCGCCCATGTACGGCGGGTTGATCGTCTGGTACTCCATGTGCCAGCCGCTGTCGCCGTCCTCGCACACGTACACCAGTCGCGCGTGGTCGCCCTTGTCGCAGTTGTTGTCGTCGGCGAACAGGTTGCCGTACTGGTCGAACGCCAGCTCCTGCGGGTTGCGCAGGCCGCGCATCACCACCTCGAAGTTCGTGCCGTCCGGGTCGCAGCGGAACACGGCGCCCGTTCGCAGGCCGCTGAACTGCTTCCCCTCCTTCGACGTGACGTGGAAGCCGCGGTCGCCGACGCTGAAGTACAGCTTGCCGTCCGGCCCGAAAATGAGGCCGTGCAGGTCGTGGCCGTAGAAGGCGCAGTTCACGCCGAACCCGCTGAGCAGCGCCTCCTTCGTCGCGGCGACGCCCTTGCCGCCGTCCTTCATCTTCCAAAGGCTCGGGATGTTGGTGAGGTACACGTCGCCGTCCTTCGCCAGCACCCCGGCCGCGAGGCCGTCCAGCGGGCCGTTGAAGCCGCCGGCGAACACGCTCGCCTTGTCCGCCTTGCCGTCACCGTTCGTGTCCTCGACGAGGCGGACCTGGTCGCTCCACTTCGTGAACCACTCCATACCGCCGGGGAACTTTTTCTCCCACCGCCTGTACATGCTCAGGCGGTCGTCGAGCTTCTGGAGTTGGAGCTCGTCGTCGAGCCAGAACGAGAAGTTGTCTTTCGGGTTGCCGCGGTTCTCGGCGGCTCCCTTGCCGAGCCGGTATTCTTCGGCGACGAACACGCGGCCCTTTTCGTCCACGCTGATGGCGACGGGGCTGGCGAGCTTCGGCTCGGCGGCGAACAACTCGACCGTCAGCCCGGCCGGGACGCGGAACGACTTCATGTGCTGGAGTGCCGCCGCGGTGCCGTCCGCGAGGTCGGGGATCGGCGATGCAGGGGGCGGCTCGGGCGGCGTGGCGAACAGCGGCGCGGCGGTGGCGAGCGCGAGGGCGGCGAGGAGGCGCCGGTGCATGGGGAGGTGGTCCAGGTGGGAAAACGGGAGGATGAAGAAGATTAAACCACAGAGCCACAGAGGGCACAGCGGAAAGACAAAAGGCAGAGGGAGGACAGATCTTGATTTCAAACTCTGCTCTGCCTCGGCTTTCTGTCTTCCCCCGTGCCCTCTGTGACTCTGTGGTTAAGCCTGCTTCTCGATTACTTCCGCGGGTCGTCCTTGAACCGGAACGCCGGGCGCCCGGTGATGTCGCTGCTGAGGAACGTCGGGCACCAGTACCGTTCGACGTGCTCGACCACGCGGTCGGTGCCGTCGAAGTGCGTGCCGCCGGGCGGCCGCTCGGGGTTGTACATCGTGTCCGTCAGGTCTCGGATCAGGGCGACGGTCTTCCCCTGCTTCACCATCGCCCGGATGGCGAACGGCCGGCCCAGAACACACATGTTCAGATGCACGCCGCACAGGATCACGTTGTCGATCTTCCGCTCGGCCAGCAGGTTCCACGTCTCCTGGCCGTGGTCGGTGATCGCGTCCTGCGGGGCGATCGTGAGCGCCGCAGTCTGCCGCGTCCACGCCTCGCGGATGGTGCACTTCACCTTGCAGTCGCAGCCCATGTCCGAGTCGTCGATCGGTAGCGGGCCCTCGCGCTTGGCGTCCGGCCAGTTCCAGCACGTGCCCCACCGCTCGGTCGAGGCCAGCGGCTGCGGCGTGGCCGCGAACGGGGCGTCCGTCGCACGCTTCCGCTGCGGCGTGTCCTTGTAGAAGTCGGTACAGGTGCTCGGGGCGTGGATGACGAAGACGCCTTTGTCGCGGGCCGCCTTCAGCAGCGCCTCCGTCGGTCCCGCGAGCTCGCCGACGCGGGCCTCGGCCGACTTGCACCAGTGATGGTCCCACATGTCGCAGACGATGATGGCGGTCTTCTTCGCGTCCCACTCGGCCGTGCGCTCGGCCGCCGGACCTGCGGAGGAGGTTAACGGGTTCGGCCGACTGCGGAGGGTGAGCCGGAGTGAACTCGCGGGCTCGGCCGCGGGTGCGAACACGGTCACGCCGAGGGCGACTAGCACGGCCGGGATGAGCGAGGCGTGGTGATAAGACATGACGACTCCGCGGGCCGGCGGGGTGGGAACCGCTAGTTTACGGCCGCTGCAGCGGGGGTGCCAGCCGGTTCGCGGCACGGGCATTGCTTCATCTCGGCGTGGCCATTTCCTGTCAGTGCGATCGGATGTCCCCGGACAGGTTTCGTACACCACGAGTCGCCCGAACCCGGGTGGGAGGCGTTATGAATGCGTCGATCATGGGGATGAGTACGGCCGGTGCCGGCTCGTTGCTGGGTGGGGTGCTTCTGACGGCGGTCGGGCTGAAGCGGCGGTCGCTGACGGGGCTGCTGATGACGGCCGCGGGCGGCTACCTCCTGTACCGCGGGTCGAGGGCGGCCCGCTGCGCCCTCGACCCGGCGGCGTGCGAGCCGGATAAGGCGAAGTGCGATGCGTTGCGCGAGCGCCTCGGGGCCGGCGTCACCGCCGGCATCTATGACCAAACCGCTCAGAACCGCAAGGAGGAGCGAGCCCCGTCCGGCGACCTGATCGACGACCCGGTCGACGACACGGTGGACGACTCGTTCCCGTGCAGCGACCCGCCGTCGTACTCGCCGCGGAACGAGGCCGGCGCGCTCGTTTGAACGCGTTACGGGGTCTCGCCCGCGATGTAGAGGAAGATCACGTTGCCGAACTGAACCCGGTCGCCGTTGTGGACCGGGCTCGACTCCAGGCGGACGCCGTTGACGTAGGTGCCGTTCGAACTCCCGAGGTCGATCAGCCGGTAAGTGCCGTCCGGCCGGGGCTCCAGCCGGGCGTGGGCCCGCGAGACCGACGGCTCATCGAGTACCACGTCCGCGTCCTGCTCGCGGCCGAACACGACCGGCGTTCCACGGAGGGTGATGAGTTTCCCGAGGAGCTCACCCGGCGGTTGGACACACACCAGGACGCCGGGGGGCGGCGGGCGGAGATGCGCGGCCGGGGCAGGAATGACGGCGGTGACGGGGGCGGGTCGGGCTGGCGGCGCGCCGGCCAACTCGCGGGCGTACTCCTTGTAGTTGAGCGTTCGCGACACGGCTGGCTCCCGGGGTCGGGTGCCCGACGCACGACCGCCGACCGACTCCCGATCGGGACCGCCGTCAGACCGACATTGGTGGTAGAGAAGCTGGTAAGTTCTAGCACACGCCCACCGCCGATGTCGGCGTCGGGCGCGGCCGAGATCATTTTTGTGCCGCTCTAGCGACGCACCACCGCGGTCACGGGGAAGTGGTCGGACGGGACTCGACCGCCCTTCGCCGTGCGGTCGATTCCGGCGTCGATGACGTGCCAGTTGCGGCCGGCGGCGATCCAGTCGATGCGCGGCCCCGTCGTCGCGGCCGGCTCGAAGCCGCTGAACGTGCCCTCCGCCTTGCCGCGCGTCGGGTGCTTGACGCGGAACGTGTCCACGAGCCCGCCGGCCGGGTCGAACAGCGCCTTGTACGGGTCGCTGTCTTCGCCGGCGTTGAAGTCGCCGGTGACGACGACGCGGCAGCCGGCGCCGAGCTCCACAACCTTCGCCCGGAGTAGCTTCGCCGACTCGTGCCGGGCCTTTTTGCCCATGTGGTCGAAGTGCGTGTTCAGGAACAGCACCGGCGTCGCGTCCGTGCGGTCCTTCAGCTTAACCCAGGTGGCGACGCGCGGCAGCGCGGCGTCCCAGCCCTTACTAACGCGGTCGGGGGTCTCGCTGAGCCAGAATGTCCCGCCGGCTAGCTTCTCGAACCGGGCGGTGCGGTAGAACAGCGCCGCCATCTCGCCGCGCTCCTTGCCGTCGTCGCGGCCGACGCCGACGGCGGCATGCGTCTTCAGCTTCTCGGCGAGGAAGTCGCGCTGGAAGGCGAGCGTTTCCTGCGTCCCGAGCAGGTCGGGGTCGAACGCCGCGATCGTGGCGGCGAGGAAGTCTTTGCGCCTGTCCCAGTGGTCGTCGCCGTCGCGGGCGGTGCCGTAGCGGACGTTGAAGCTCATGACCCGCACCGGGGTGGGGGCGTCCGCGGCGACGCCGAACGCGGCCGCGGTGGCGAGTAGCAGGCAGCGCATGCGGAGTCCTCAAGCCAGGATGCCGCGGACGACGGTGCCGTACACGTCGGTCAGCCGCTCGGCCCGGCCCTGGTGGAAGTACGTGAGCTTCTCGTGATCCAGCCCCATCAGGTGCAGGATAGTGGCGTGCAGGTCGTGGACGTGAACCTTGTTCTCGACCGCTTCAAACCCCAACTCGTCGGTCGCGCCGTAGGCGGTGCCGCCCTTCACGCCGCCGCCGGCGAGCCACATCGAGAAGCCGTACGGGTTGTGGTTGCGGCCGGGCTCGTTTCGGCCCTCGCTGAACGGCATCCGCCCGAACTCGCCGCCCCAGATCACGAGCGTGCTGTCGAGCAGGCCACGGGCTTCCAGGTCGGTGAGCAGCGCCGCGATCGGCTGATCGACCTCGGCGCCGTGCTGGCCGTGGTTCCGCTCGACGCTGGCGTGGGCGTCCCACGTGTCTTCGAGGTGGCCGCCGCCGCTGTAAAGCTGCACGAACCGCACGCCGCGCTCGACGAGCCGCCGGGCTATCACGCAGTTGCGGCCGAACTCGTCCGTCGGCTGCCGGCCGACGCCGTAGGCGTCGAGGGTGCGGGTCGCTTCGCGCGTCAGATCGACGGCTTCGGGCGCGGCGGCCTGCATGCGGAAGGCCAATTCGTAGCTGGCTGCGCGGGCGGCGAGTTCGCGGCCGCCGGGGCGGGCGTCCAGGTGCTGCTGGTTCAGCTCGGCGAGGAGGTCGAGTTGGTTCCGCTGCGCGGCGGGGCCGTGCGGGCCGCGGAGGTCGAGGATTGGGTCGCCCGCGGGGCGGAACAGCGTGCCGGAGTACGCGGCGGACATGAACCCACTGGCCCAGTTCGGCTGGCCGCTGATCGGGCCGCCGCGTTTGTCCATGAGGACGACGTACCCGGGGAGGTTCTGGTTAACGGTGCCGAGGCCGTAGACCGCCCAGCTGCCGAGCGACGGCCGGCCGATGAACGTCTTGCCGGTGTTCATCATCACCAGCGCCGACCCGTGGGCGTGGCTGTCGGTGTGGCACGAGCGCACGACGGCGAGCTTGTCGGCGTGTCGGCGGACGTTCGGGAAGTAGTCGGAGACGGGGAGGCCGCTGGTGCCGCCGGGGCGGAACGGGCGGAACGCCGGCGTGAGGTGCCCGACGCGGCGGCCGCCGGAGTTGATGTACTTCTTGTCGGCCGGCAGTTCGGTGCCGGCGAAGCGGGCGAGGGCCGGCTTGGGGTCGAACGTGTCCACCTGCGACGGGCCGCCGTTCATCATCAGGAAGATGCAGCTTTTCACCTTCGAGGGGAAGTGCGCTGGCTTCGCTGCGAGTGGCCCGTCGGCGGCACGGGCGTCCTCGGCAAGGAGCCCCGCGAGGGCGACGCCGGCGAAGCCGCCGCCCATGTCCCAGATCGCTTCGCGTCTGGTCAGGCCGCAGGGGAACGGGGATGGCATGTTTCAGTCCACGTAGGCGAATTCGTTCGTGTTCAGCAGCACGTGGCACAGCGACGCCAGCGCCGCTGTCGGGTCGCCGAGCAGCGACGCTTGTCGCTCCAAGTGCGTCAGCGCCGCTGCCCGCTCGCCGGGGCGCGGGTCGCGGCCGAACGCCAGCCGCCACGCCCGCGTCACTTGCTCGTCCTTCGACCCGCCGCCGACCCGCCGCGCCAGGGCGGCGCTCTGCGAGTGCACGAACGGGTTGTTCAGCAGCGCCAGCGCCTGCGTCGGCACGATGGTCACGTCGCGGCGGCAGCTCGGGAGCGTTGTGTCGGGCAAGTCGAACGTCGTGAGCAGTGGCGGTAGCAGGCCGCGCTTGGCGAACACGTACACGGTGCGCCGCCCCTGCTCGGCGGGCGGCGACGCCTTCCACGCCGCCCCCTTCATCGACAAACCTTCGAGTGCGTCCGGCGGGATGTCCGGGGCGAAGCTCGGGCCGCCGACGCGGTCCAGCTTGAGATTGCCGCCGGCGCTCTGCAACGAGTCGCGGAGCCCCTCGGCGTCGAGCCGGCGGCGCTCGGCCCGCCACCACAGGCGGTTGCCGGCATCGGTCTTCTCGTACTCGGCGGCCACCGGGTGAATTGATGCCTGCCGGTACGTGGCGCTGTGGAGGATCAGCCGGTGGAGCGGCTTCGTGCGGCCGCCGAGGGCGCGGAAGTCGGCGGCGAGCCAGTCCAGCAATTCGGGGTGCGTCGGCTTGTCGCCGGTGAAGCCCAAATTGTCCGGGGTGCGGGCGAGGGCGTGGCCGAAGTGGTGCTGCCAGACGCGGTTCACCCACACCCGAGCCGCCAGCGGGTTCACCGGGTCTGCGATCCAGCGTGCCAGTTGCAGCCGGCGCGTCGTCGTCTTGGCCCCTTCCGGCGGCGGGGTGAACGGTCGGTCCAGCGCCGGGATCGCGGACTGGTGTCCGGGTTCGACCACGGCCCCGGGCCGCGCCGGGTCGCCCTTCTTCAGCAGCTTCAGCGGTGGCACCGTTCGACCGCGGTCGGTCCAGCCGAACACGGCGGGGAAGCCGAGCGCCTTCGCGTCCGGCCCGCCGAGGAGTTCGCGCGGCCCCGGCTCGACGAACCCGGCCCAGAACGCCGCGCCCATGCGGTAGTAGTCGGTCTGGCGGATCGGGTCGAACTTGTGGTCGTGGCAGCGGGCGCAGCGGACCGTGAGCCCCAGGAACGCCGTGCTCGTGGCGCCGACCATGTCTTCGAGCCGGTCGTACTTGTACTCCGTGGGGTCGTTCGGCTCGTCGTTCCAGGTGCCGAGGCGGATGAAGCCGGTGGCCGCGACCGTGTCCGCGGTCGCGTCCGGCAGTTCGTCGCCGGCGAGTTGTTCGAGCACGAACCGCTCGAACGGCAGGTCGGTGTTGAAGGCGCGGATCACCCAGTCGCGGTACTTCCACACGTCGGGCTTCACCTGGTCGCGCTCGTACCCGCACGTCTCGGCGTAGCGGGCCACGTCGAGCCAGTGGCGGCCCCAGCGCTCGCCGTAGTGCGGCGACGCCAGCAGTTTCTCGACCAGCTTCTCGTACGCGTGCGGGTCCGCGTCGGCGGCGAACGCCTCCACCTCCTCGTAGCTCGGCGGCAGCCCGATCAGGTCGTAGGCGACGCGACGGATGAGGGTACGCTTGTCGGCCGGCGGGGCGGGCTCCCAGCCGGGCGGCAGTTTCGCCAGGATGAAGCGGTCGAGGTCGTTGCGGGCGAGGTGCTCGCGGCCGAGGATGGGGGGAATGGCCGGGCGGCGGATCGGTTGCAGGCTCCACCAGTCGCGGCCGGCGCGGGTGCTGGTGGTGACGGCGTACGGGTCGATGGGGTCGGTGCCCCACCCGGCGCCGCCGGCGATCCACTCCTTGAGCAGCGCCTTCTCCGCGGCGGGGAGCCCGCCCTTCGGCGGCATCTCGCCGGCATCGACGCGCTGCCACAGCGGGCTGTCGGCGAGCTTGCCGGGCACCACCGCCTTGCCGACGACGGCGCCCTTGCGGGTGAGGTCGAGGTCGCCCTTGGCGTCGTCGCCGCTGTGGCAGGCGGCACAGCGGGCGGCGAGAATGGGGGCGACTTGACGGTCGAAGTCCGGCGGGGCCGCGCGGGCGGCCGTCGCCAGGAAGAGCACCGCCGGGAGGGTTGCGGTTCGCATCAGGTGGGCACCGGGGAGACAGGTCTATCGTACTCGACCCTTCTTCCCGGTGCGACCACGTTCCGGCCCGCGGGCACCCGCATCTCAACCACGACGCCCGGCCGCACGGTGTCGCGTCGCTTCCCGCCCAGCAGGGTGCCGAGCCACGTCCGCCGGACGACCAACTCGTAGCCGGCGAGGAGGGCCGTGAAGGTCAGCGCGTTCACGACCACGAACTCGGCCCACATCGGGTACCCGAGCGGCGCGAAGTAGACCTGGAGCGCGACTTGCACCGGGAACCCGGCAAGGTAACACCAGTACGACGCCCCCGCGAGGTACTGCCACGGGCTGGTTGACACGGCGAAGTACTGGCGGAAGAGGCCGATGAGCCCGCCGATCATCAGCCAGGTGTACGCGCCACCGAGCACGATCGCGGACACCTTCCAGGCGACGAACCCCGCCGGGGGGGCGGCGGCGGCCCGGACCCCGGACACCGTGAGCCCGAGCATCGCCGGCAGCACGAGGGCGTTCGCTACGGCCAACTGGGTTGGCCAGTTTCTCCCCACGGCCGGGAGGAGGTCACGGTGACGGCTGAGGGTCGCCCCGGCCGCGAAGAACCCGAGGTAGTACGCGAACACGTCCGGGTCCGGCACCCACCCGACGGGAGACTCGACCCACCACGCCGGCATCCACCACAGCGCCGGCACGACCGCAGCCGCCAGCAACGGCACACGCCACCGCGACCCGACGAGCGCGCGGACCGCCCGGTCGGCGACCCGGGTCGCGCCGCGGGGAATGCGGTGGCCGAAGGCCAGCGGGAGTGCGAGCGGGACGGTGCAGAGGAGGAGGTAGTACAGGAACCACAGGTGGAAGTTCGGCCCGACCCACCCGCCGGCGTCGGCCGGGTGCCACTCCACGCCGCGGGCGGCCGTGTGCCGGGCGACGAGCAGGTGCATCAGCGGGCACAACGTCACCGCCGCGAGCGCGAGGGGGATTGCGATCCGGGTCAGCCGGTTGCGGACGACGGCCCCGACGCCGCGGGCCGCACCGAGGGATGCGGCCGCGAAACCGGCGAGCAAAAAGAACAGCTGCATCCGGAAGTCGTGGACCGCGAAGTACACGGCGTCGGCGGCGGGGTGGCGGGTGGCGTCGCGGACGGGGAAGGGGATGAGGCCGGTGGCCGTGAACGGCAGCGCGCCGTGGGTCACCAGGCCGAGCAGCATCGCACAGACGCGGAGGTTGTCGAGGGCGGCGTCCCGACCCGGGGACGGGGTGGTAGCGCGTGGCGTTTGGGGCATCTCCGTGCCGTTTCCGGGCGAGATCCTTCTCGTGGGGCGAACGGCGAAGGGAAGATGCTAGGGTAGACCGACGCCGCCGGGCAACCCCGACTTCCCGCCGAAAGACGAGAGGGCGTCCTTGCCCTTGACAGTACGTCCCGGGTGGCGTCAGTCCTTCGACCGCTTGGCCTCGAACTCGCGCTTCGTGTCCTTGCCGCCGAACGTCGCCTCGATCGTCCCCTTCATCACGTCGCCGGTCACCTTGGCGGCGTACTTCGACGTGTTCTTCTGGTCCTTGAACATGCGGGTGACGCTGAACTTCACCTCGCCGTCTTTGACGCTGCCGTCCTCGATCTCGATGTCCTTCGCGTCCTTGCCGCCGCCACTGACGGTGCCGGTCAGCTTGGTGCCGTCGGCCTTGAGCTTTAGCACCGTCTCCCGCTCCTTCCCGTCCTTCGCCTTGGTCGTCCACTTCCACGTCCCGGTGGGGCTGTTCGCCTTGTCCTGGGCCAGCCCGCTACCGCCGAGCCCGAGCACGCCGACGAGCCCGGCCAGGAGCCCGACCATCATGATCCGCACGCGCATCGCGAGACCCTCCGGAGAGGCGGCCGGGGGAGCCGGCCGCACACCGCGGTTATACGCAAGGGGCGACTGATGCGTACCCTGTTAATGACGAACTCATCAGGTGCGCCATGCCCCGACCCGCCCGCAACGCCGCGCCCTCCGTCACGTTCTGGGGCGCCACCCACACCGTCACCGGGTCGATGCACCAGTTGACCGCCGGCGGCAAGACGGTGCTGCTGGATTGCGGCCTGTTCCAGGGACATCGCTCGGAAGCCGTGCAGCGCAACCGCGACTTCCCTTTCCGGGCCAAGGACATCGACGCCGTCATCCTCAGCCACGCCCACGTCGATCACTGCGGGAACCTGCCGAACCTCGTGAGACGAGGCTTCGCCGGGCCGATCTACTGCACGCCGGCTACTCGCGCGCTCGCCGCGGTGATGCTCGGCGACGCGGCGAAGATTCAGGAGGAGGACGCCAACTACCTCAACCGCAAGCGCGGCCGCGACGAGCCGAAGGTGGAGCCGCTGTACGACGCCAAGGACGTGTACCGCACGCTCCTCCGCCTGCAAGCGGTGCGGTACGGGGCGCACGTCTCGGTCGGGAAGGGGATCGAGGCCACATTCTCCGACGCCGGCCACCTCCTCGGCTCGGCCGTGACCGCGGTCCGCATCGACGGTCCGGGCGGCGAACGGCGGCTGACTTTTACCGGGGACCTGGGCCGGCCGGGGCTCCCCATCCTCCGCGACCCGGAGCCGGTGCCGGCGTGCGACCTGCTCATCTCCGAGAGCACCTACGGCGGCCACACCCACGAGCCCGTGGACGAGACCGCCGAGAAGCTCGGCGAGGTCGTGCGCCGCACCGTCGAGCGCGGCGGCAAGGTGATCGTGCCGGCGTTCGCCGTCGGCCGGACGCAGACGCTCATCTACTTCCTCCACCAGCTGATGCAGGCCGGCAAGCTGCCCGCCGTCCCGATCTTCGTGGACAGCCCGATGGCGACCCGCGCGACGGAAGTGTTCCGCGCCCACCCCGAGTGCTTCGACGACGAGACGCTCGCGCTGCTGGCCGCGCACCCGGAGCTGTTCGGCGGCCGCAGCGTGCGCTACGTCGAGTCGCCGTTGGAGAGCATGAAGCTGAACCGGATGCCGGAACCGGCCGTCATCATCGCCGCGAGCGGGATGTGCGAGGCGGGGCGCGTCCTGCACCACCTGAAGCACCACCTGCCGGACCCGCGGAACACAGTGCTCATTGCCGGGTTCCAGGCGGAACACACACTCGGCCGGCGGCTCGTGGAACGCCGCCCGGAGGTGCGCGTGCTCGGCCGCGTGGTGCCGCTCAAGGCCGAGGTGGTGGTCTTGAACGGCCTGTCGAGCCACGCCGACCACGGCGACCTGTTGCGGATGCTCGGGCCGCTGGCCGGGGCGCGGGTGCGGCTCGTCCACGGCGAACCCGACCGCGCCGCGGCGCTGGCCGAAGGGCTCCGCGGCATCGGCTTCACAGACGTGGCAGCACCCGACCGCGGCGAGACGACAGAGGTGTGACACATTCTGACCCGGCGCATTGTGTGTACGCTACCCCCCCCGGGGGGTCGAGGCACGCATTGAGTCAGTGACACAAATAAATGTTGGAGCGATATCCGAGGTCCGGGCCGGCCGAAGCGTACGCCTAGACGCGACTTGCGGCACGGCGGGCGAGTTCGGTAAGCTATTCGGATGCCCTCCCGCACGCTCCTCTCCTGCGTCGCTCTCTTCGCCCTCGTACCGGTCGCCCACGCGGACGACCATTGGGCTTTCGCCCCCGTCAAGCGGCCCCCGGTGCCGGTCGCTGCGGGGCGCACCGCGATCGACAGGTTCGTCGTCGCCAAACTCGCGGACAAGGGGCTATCACTCTCCCCCGCCGCCGACCGCCGTACGCTCTTCCGCCGCCTGTCGTTCGACCTGATCGGCCTGCCCCCCACGCCGGACGACGTGGACGCCTTCGTCCGCGACCCAGACCCGGCCGCCTACGAGAAGCTGGTCGAGAAGCTCCTCGCGTCGCCGCACTACGGCGAGCGGTGGGCGCGGCACTGGCTCGACGTGGTCCGCTACGCCGACAGCCACGGCTTCGAGATGAACAACCCGCGGCCGACGGCGTACCACTACCGCGACTACGTCATCCGGGCGCTGAACGCCGACGTGCCGTTCGACCGCTTCGTCCGCGAGCAGCTGGCCGGCGACGCCCTCGGGGCCGACGCCGCCACGGGGTTCCTCGTCGCCGGCCCGTGGGACCAGGTGAAGAGCCCCGACCCGGTGCTGACCGCGAACCAGCGGGCCGACGAACTACACGACCTGATCGGGACCGCGGGCTCCGCATTCCTGGGGCTGACGGTGGCGTGCGCCCGCTGCCACGACCACAAGTTCGACCCGATCCCGGCCGAGGATTATTACCGCGTGAAGGCCGTGTTCGCCGGCGTGCAGCACGGCGAGCGCGCGGTGAAGCTGCCGGGCGCCGCCGACCCGAAGGCCGACACCGACCGCCTGACGGCGCAGGTCGCCGAACTCGACGCCAAGCTCGCGGCGCTGGAGCCCCTCGCCGACCCCGCCGCGGTGAAACCGCGCCGCATGCCGGTGAGCCCGCTGCTGAACACGGAGCGGTTCGCGCCGGTCGCCGCGAGGTACGTGCGGTTCGTGGCCTTCGAGACGAACCAGGGCGAGCCGTGCCTCGACGAACTGGAGGCGTTCACGGCCGGGCCGACGCCGGTGAACGTGGCCCGCGGCGGCAAGCTGCGGTCGAGCGGCGACTACCCCGGCGGCACGCTCCACAAGCTCGAACACCTCACCGACGGCCGCTACGGCAACGGCCGCAGCTGGATTTCCAGCACGCCCCGCGGCTGGGTCGAGGTCGAGTTCGCGGACGTGGCGAAGATCGATCGCGTGGTGTGGGCGCGCGACCGCGAGGGGAAGTTCGCCGACCGCCTGCCGACGCGCTACCGCATCGACGTGTCGGCGGACCGTGCCGCGTGGGTCGTGGTGGCGTCGTCCGACGACCGCCTCCCCGTCGGCGACAAGAGCACCGCCCCGCCGGCGCTCGCGGCCGCGCAGCTACTCGAATGGGCGAACCTGAGCCGCCAGCGCGACGACGTGCGGAAGCGGCTGGCGGACGCGGCCCGCGGGATGGTCGCCTACGCGGGCCGGTTCACGACGCCGGAGGCTGTTCACCTCCTCGGCCGCGGCGACGTGACGCAGAAGCGCGACGCCGTCGGCCCCGGGGCGCTCACCGAGATCGGCGCACCGCTGGACATTCCCGACGCCGCGACCGACGTGGAGCGCCGCAAGGCGTTCGCCGCCTGGGTGACCGACCCGAAGCACCCGCTGACGGCCCGCGTGGTCGTGAACCGGCTGTGGCACTGGCACTTCGGCACCGGCCTCGTGGACACGCCGAGCGACTTCGGCAAGAACGGCGGCCGGCCGAGCCACCCCGAGCTGCTCGACTGGCTCGCCGCGGAACTGGTCGAGCACGGCTGGTCGCTCAAGCACGTCCACCGGCTCATCGTCACCAGCGACACGTACCGTCAGGCGTCGGCGAACCGCCCCGACGCCGCCGCGAAGGATGCTCAAAGTCGATTGCTGTGGCGCTACCCGCCGCGGCGCCTCGAAGCGGAGGTGTTGCGCGACGCGGTGCTGGCAGTGAGCGGCAAGCTCGACCGGACGATGTACGGCCCCGGCTTCGACCTGTTCGAGCCGAACACGAACTACGTCCGCGTGTACACGCCGAAGACGACGTTTGGCCCGGCCGAGTTCCGCCGCATGGTTTATCAGCACCGCCCGCGGATGCAGCCGGACGACACGTTCGGCGCGTTCGACTGCCCCGACGGCGGCCAGGTCGCACCACGTCGAAACGTGTCGATCACGCCCTTGCAGGCGCTCAACCTGCTGAACAGCCCGTTCGTGGTGCAGCAGGCCGGGTTCTTCGCCGCGCGCGTCGAGAAGGACGCGGACCCCGTGGCGAGCGCGTTCCGGCTGGCCTTCCAGCGGGCGCCGCGGGCGGACGAGCTGGCCGCGGCTCGGGAGCTGGTTGCGAAGCACGGGCTGCCGGCGCTGTGCCGGGCGCTGCTGAACGCGAACGAGTTCGTGTTCGTGGACTGAATTCAAACCAAGAGTTTTGACGGGATAACAGGATGAAGCAGGATGGAAGACAAAGACAAAACTTAAATTGATTTCTGTCTTTGTATTCCATCCTGCTTCATCCTGTTATCCCGTCAAAACTCTTCTCCCCGAGCCCATCAATGTTCACCGACCGCCGCGCCTTCCTCCGCGATGCCGCCACCGGCGCCGGCGGCGTCGCGCTCGCCGCGCTGCTCGCCGAGGCCGCCGACCCGATCCGCCCCGCGGTCCGGCCCGACGACCCGCTCGCGCCGCGGGCGCCGCACTTCGCCCCGAAGGCGAAGCGCGTCCTCACCATCTTCTGCTCCGGCGCCGTCAGCCACCTCGACACGTTCGACTACAAGCCGGAGCTCGTCCGCCGCGACGGCCAGCCGCTGCCGGGGGCCGACCGGCTCGTCACATTCCAGGGCGAGAACGGCAACCTGGTCAAGCCGCTGTGGACGTTCCGGCCGCGCGGGCAGAGCGGCAAGATGGTGTCGGACCTGCTGCCGAACCTGGCGGGCCTCGCGGACGAGATGTGCTTCGTCCACTCGATGACGGCCCGGAGCAACACCCACGGGCCGGCCGAGAACCAGATGAGCACCGGGTTCACGCTCGACGGCTTCCCCAGCGCCGGGGCGTGGGTCAGCTACGCGCTCGGCAGCGAGTGCCGCGACCTGCCGGCGTTCGTCGCCATCCCCGACCCGCGCGGCGTGCCGCAGGTCGGGCCGAACAACTGGGGCAGCGGCTTCCTCCCCGCCGTGTTCCAGGGCACGCCGTTCGGCGCCGACCGGCCCATCCCGCACCTCGCCCGGCCGGGGACGATCGCGCCGCAGGCCGACGCCGACACGCGGGCGTTCCTGGAGCGGCTGAACGCCGGCCACGCCGCCGCCCGCCCCGGCGACGAGGCGCTGGCGGCGCGGATCGCCAGCTACGAGATGGCCGGGCGGATGCAGCTGCGCGCCGCGGAGGTGGCGGATTTGGCGAAGGAGCCGCAGCGCGTCCACGACGAGTACGGCACCGGCGACGCGAACCGCTACAAGGCCGGCTTCGCCCGCAACTGCCTGCTGGCCCGCCGGCTGCTCGAGCGCGGCGTGCGCTTCGTGCAGCTGTTCAACGGCTCCTACGCGATGGGCGAGGGCGTCGGCAACTGGGACGGGCACAAGACGCTGAAGCCGCAGTACGAGACGCACGCGGCGATTCTCGACAGGCCGTGCGCGGCGCTGCTGGCGGACCTGAAGCGCACGGGGTTACTCGCCGACACGCTGGTCGTGTGGGTGACGGAGTTCGGGCGGATGCCGACGTTCCAGCGCGGGGCGAGCGGCCGCGACCACAACCCGCGCGGGTTCACGGTGTGGCTGGCGGGGGCGGGCGTGAAGCGCGGGTTCAGCCACGGCGCGACCGACGAGTTCGGCTACACCGCGGCCGAGAACCTGACGACCATCTACGACCTGCACGCGACCGTGCTGCACCTGCTCGGGCTCGATCACGAGCGGCTGTCGTTCTACCACAACGGCGTCGAGCGGCGGCTGACCGACGTCCACGGGCACGTCATCCGCGCGATCCTGGCCTAGTTCTTCCGCGCCACCGGTTGCCGGAAGCCGCGCTCCACCATGTCCGTCGGGTCGGTCGAAACCGGTCCGTCGCGCCACAGCCAGCGCATCATCTCGGGCAGGATCGCGCCGCCGAACTTCTGCCCGTGGTTGTTCATGCCCCACGAGTAGTTCACGTCGTACCCCTTCGCCGTCAGCGCCTTCATCAGCCGGACGTTCTGGAGGAACCAGTCCATCTTCTCGTCGTACTGGCCGCCCTTGCGGATGCCGCGGTTGTCGTTGCGGCCGTCGCACAGGTACACCCGCAGCGGCTTCTTTTCGCTCGCCAGCACCTTGTCGGCGTAGACGTGGCCGCCGCGGAGGTTCACGAAGCTGCCGACGTTCGACAGCACCTTGCGGAACTGGTTCGGCCGTTCCCACGCCACCGTGAACGCCGCGATCGCCCCGGAACTGCTGCCGCCGATGCCGCGCATCTCGGGGTCGTCGGAGATGTTGAAGTCCTTCTTCAGCGCCGGCAGCAGTTCCTCGGTGACGACACGGGCGTACTTGTCGTCGAGCGAGTTGTACTCGGTCGGCCGGTTGGTATCCCTGTCGCCCCAGTTCGACGGCGTCGGCTCAGGCTGGTCGGGGCGGCGGCCGGGGTTGATGAACACGCCGAGCATCACCGGGATTTCGCGGCGGTAGATGAGGTTGTCCATCACGTTCTGCGCCCGCACGTCGCCCTTCTCGTTCTTGAACGCCTGGCCGTCCTGAAAGACCATGAGCGCGGCCGGCACCTTGGGGTTGTACTGCGCGGGGACGTAGACCCAGTACGTGTGCTGCGTGCCGGGGTAGACGTTGCACGGCAGCGTGAACGGGCCGCGGATCTCGCCGCGCGGCACGCCGTCCTGCGGGAGCGAATCGGGGCCGAGGCGGTACTGCGAGTCCGGGTTCGGGGCGGGTGACGGCGGCTGCCCGACGGCGCGGGTGAGGACGGCGCCGGCGGCGATGCCGACGACGAGGACGGCGGCGGTGCGGAGCTTCAGCATGTCGAACCCCCTGGAGAGACGGCAGGGAGGTTCTATCGGTCAGCGCGGCACCCACAACGCGGCGTCGGCGAACGCGCTGAACCCGCCGGTGGAGCCGCCGTACACCATCATGCCGCGGCCGGTCCACACCGCCGTGTGCAGCCCGCGGCCGGCCAACTCGCCGACTCGCGGCAGCGGCGTCCACCGGTCGGTGACGGGGTCGTAGACGCCGCCGTCGGCGAAGTGTTGGGCCGGGTTCCCCTCGCCGCCCTGGTCGCCGCCGCCCCACACCACGAACCGCGAGCCGGTCCAAACGCCTGTCGGGAAGAACCGAGCCGACGGGGCGCCGGTCGTGGAAAGTGCCCGCCAGCGGTCGGTGGCCGGGTTGTACGCCCAGCCGCGGTTCGTCACCTGGTTCACGTTTTCGTCGCCGTTCTGCAGCGCCCCGCCCCAGACCAGCATCTCGGTGCCGGTCCACACGGCCGCCGCACCCCACACCGACGGGGCCGCGTCGTCGGGGCGGATTGCGGCCCAGCGGTCGGTCTTCGGGTTGTACCGGCCGCCGGTGCGGAACGTCTGCTTCAGGTCGGGCGTGATGCCGCCCCACACCAGCAGCTCGGTGCCCGTCCACACGTGAAGCGGTTCCACGCGGGCCTCCGGGGCGCCGCGAAGCGGCAGCATCCGCCAGCGGTCGGCCTTCGGGTCGTAGCGGCCGCCGGTGTCCCAGGCCGTGGCGCCGTCGCCGAACCCGCCCCACACGATCATCTCGTCGCCGGTCCACACCCGCGCCATCTGCGACCGTGCCGTCGGGGCGTTCACCGCCGACACGCCGCGCCAGCGGTCGGTGGCGGGGTCGTAGCGGCCGCCGTCGTCGCGGTGGCTGTTCGACGCGAACTCGGAGCGCCCGCCCCAGACGAGCATCTCGGTGCCGGTCCACACGGCCGCGTGCGCCCAGCGGGCGGACGGGGCGCCGTCGGTGGTCAAGGCGCGGCGGGTCTTCGCGGTGGGGTCGAGGCGGAAGCCGTGGTCGAAGAACTTCCCCTCGGAGCCGCCGCCCCACACGATCGCCTCCTTGCCGGTCCACACCATCGAGTGGAAGATGCGGCCGGCGCCGGTGCCGTCGTCGGCGTCCTGGGCGGGGAGGGCGGGGGCAGCGGCGACGGCCGCGGCGAGGAGGAGCGGGAGGCGTGTTGTCATGCCCCGATGCTACCCGCCGCGGCGGGCCGGAACCGTACCATCTGTGTAACGCCCCGGACCGGAGGTGCCTTCCGTGTTCACACTTGTTGCCGCCGCCGCCATGAGCCAGCCTTCTCCCGAGCCGCCGGCCACGCTCACCCGTGAGGCCGCGGCGGCGTTCGCCCGGCTGGCGCTCAAGGGCGTCGTCCGCGAGTACCCGAACAAGCCCGAACACGTCCTCGGCGGCCCCGCCGACGCCCGCACGCCGAAGGCGCTGCACCCGGCCTTCTACGGCTCCTACGACTGGCACTCGGCCGTCCACGGCCACTGGCTGCTCGTGAAGGTGGTCCGCACGCACCCCGACCTGCCGGAGTCGAAACAGGCACGTGCCGTGCTGGACCAGCACCTCACCGCGGCAAACGTGAGGGTGGAACTGGAGTACTTCGCGCGGGCGGAGTCGAAGTCGTTCGAGCGGCCCTACGGCTGGACGTGGCTGCTCAAACTTCAGACCGAGTTGCACGGCTGGGACGACCCCGACGCGAAGCGGTGGGCCGCGAACCTGCGGCCGCTCGCGGACCTGATCGCCGGGAAGTACGTGAGCTACTACCCGAAGCAGACGTACCCCACCCGCGTCGGCACGCACGCGAACACGGCCTTCGGCCTGGCCTTCGCCCACGACTACGCCGTCGCCGTCGGCGACACGAAGCTGAAGTCGCTCGTCGAGGAGCGGGCGCGGGCGTACTTCCTGGCCGACGCCGACTACCCCGCTTCGTGGGAGCCGAACGGGGCCGACTTCCTTTCCGCGGCGCTGTGCGAGGCGGACCTGATGCGCCGCGTGCTGCCGCGCGACGAGTTCCGGGCGTGGTTCGCTCGCTTCCTGCCAGCTCTGCCGCCGCGCCTGCTCGCCCCCGCGACGGTGACGGACCGCACCGACCCGCAGCTGGTTCACCTCGACGGCCTGAACCTGAGTCGGGCGTGGTGCATGCGGTCGATCGCGGCGGCGCTGCCGGCGGGCGACCCCGCGCGTGCGGCGCTGGCAGCGTCGGCCCGGCGGCACGCGGCGGCGGCACTTCCGCACGTCGCCAGCGGCGATTTCGCGGGCGAACACTGGCTGGCGTCGTTCGCGGTGCTGTTGCTGGCCACCCCCACGCCGTGACGATTCCGAAAGAACTTTGCCCGCGGCACCCGGTTCGCAGTTGACACCGCCAGCAGGTAGAGTACCCTGTCCGCGGGCGGCAAGTCGGCCGCCCATTCCACCCAACTCCGATGGTCCATGAACGAGCGCCGATCTCCGTCCGTCTCGCCCCGTGCGAAGAAACCCGCCCCCGCCGGCCCGATGTTCGCCTCCTCCACCGCCGGCTGGTTTGCCGAGTGGAAGGCCCGCAAGGCGTCCGCCGAGCCCAGCCCGCCGGCTGACACGCCGCCCGCCGCCGCCGCCGCCGACGCTTCCGACGCCGTCGCCCGCTGGCTGACCGGCGACGGGAACTAAGGCCCGAGATTCGCCATGAGCCAACCCACCGGCCTCGCGGCGAAAAGATGCACACCCTGTTCGGGAACGGCTCAGTCGTTGCCCGCCGACGACGTGCACCGCCTGCTGCGTGAGGTGCCCGACTGGTCACTCACGCCCGGGGGCGACCGCATCCGTCGCGCCTGGCACGCGCGCGACTTCGCCACCGCACTGGCGTTCTTCAACCGGATCGGCGGGATCGCCGATGAGGAAGACCACCACCCCGACCTGCACCTGACCGACTACCGCTGCGTGGTGGTCGAGCTCTGGACACACGCAGTCGGGGGGCTGACCGAGAACGACTTCATTCTCGCGGCCAAGATCGACTCGCTGCCACTGGAACTGGCGAAATAGCCTCGCGAATCGGCCCTCGAGTTGCGTCAGGGGATGAAACACCCCCGTCGGCCCGCCCGGCCGCGGAAGAATGATGCATTCGTGCCGTCGAAATGGGCGTCGCTGCCTGTTGTCGGGGCACCCGGGAGCGTGTATGGCCGTCGCCACCGGCTCGGTCCGCTCGGCTTTCTCACTCAACGGCCACGAGTCGCCCACCGTGGGACCGCTCCTATTCGACCAGTATCGCCTCCACCCCTCCGCCTGGGACGAGCTGTTTAACCGGGGCGGCAACCCGCACGATTACTGCGGCGCCCTCGTCGACCGGCTCGGCCGGTTGCACGTGACCGAGTTCGACAACCGGCGGGCGAGCGCCGACCTGGCGTTCGTCAACCAGGGGGTCACGTTCAGCGTGTACGCCGACCAGCGCGGCGTGGAGAAGATTTTCCCCTTCGACCTGATCCCGCGGCCCATCCCCGCCACCGAGTGGGCCACCCTGGAGAAGGGGCTCGAACAGCGCATCACCGCCCTGAACAAGTTCCTCGACGACATTTATCACGACCAGCGCATCCTGAAAGAGAAGGTGATCCCGGAAGACCTGGCGCTCGGGTCGAAGGGGTTCCGCAAGGAGATGGTCGGCTTCCGCCCGCCGGGCGGGGTGTACGTCCACATCTGCGGCACCGACCTGATCCGCGACGCGGCCGGGAACTTCGTGGTGCTGGAGGACAACGGCCGGACGCCGAGCGGCGTCAGCTACGTGCTCGAGAACCGCGCCGTGATGAAGAAGGTGTTCCCGCACCTGTTCCAGGACATCCGCGTCAAGCGCGTCGAGGACTACCCGCACCGCCTCCGCGACGCGCTGGCGTCCGTCGCGCCGGAGGGGGCGGGGTCGCCGCCGTGCGTGGTGGTGCTGTCGCCGGGGCAGTACAACTCGGCGTACTTCGAGCACAGCTTCCTGGCCCGGCACATGGGCGTCGAACTGGTGTTCGGCCCGGACCTGTTCGTCCACGACGACGTGGTCTACCTGAAGACGACCCGCGGCCCGCAGCGCGTGGACGTGATCTACCGCCGCCTCGACGACGACTTCCTCGACCCCGAGGCGTTCCGCCCGGACAGCCTGTTGGGCGTGCCGGGCCTGTTCCGCGCGTACAAGGCCGGCAACGTCACGCTGGCGAACGCCGTCGGCACCGGGGTGTGCGACGACAAGGCGGTGTACCCCTACGTCGAGGACATGATCCGCTTCTACCTGGACGGGGCGGAGCCGATCCTGAAGAACGTGCCGACGTACATCTGCGCCCGGCCGGACGACCTGAAGTACACGCTCGACCACCTGGAGGAGCTGGTGGTGAAGGCGGTGAACGAGTCGGGCGGCTACGGCATGCTGATGGGGCCGAGCAGCACCGCCGCGCAGCGGGCCGAGTTCGCGGCGAAGATACGGGACAACCCACGCAACTACATCGCGCAGCCGGTTGTAACGCTCAGCACCGTGCCAACTTGGACGGACGAGGGGCCGGCCCCGCGCCACGTGGACCTGCGGCCGTACATCATCACGGGGAAGAGCACGTGGGTGCTGCCCGGCGGGCTGACGCGCACGGCGCTCGTGAAGGGCTCGTTGGTCGTGAACAGCAGCCAGGGCGGCGGCAGCAAGGATACGTGGGTTCTTGAGGGGCGGTGACAGCGGACCCGGCAACTGGCCGGCGTCAGCCGGCCGGTCGGTGGTGCAGGTGCCTTGACCAACGACCAGCCGGCTGACGCCGGCCGTTCGCCCGGCTGGCGACGATCCCGGGTCATCAGACGAGTTTGGCGCCCATGATTTCACGGGTCGCGGAACACTGCTTCTGGCTCGCCCGCTACCTCGAGCGGGCCGAGAACGTCGCGCGCGTGCTGGACGTCAACCACACCCTGCTGCTGGACTTCCACGTCCCCGCCGAACAGCAGTGGAAGCCCATCCTCATCATCACCGGCCTCCACGACTACCCGCACGAGCCGACCGCCGAGAACGTCCAGGAGTACATGACCTGGGACGAGAAGAACCCGTTCAGCATCACCAGCTCGATGTACTGGGCCCGTGAGAACGCCCGCATCATCCGCGAGGTGATTTCGGGCGAGATGTGGGAGCGGATCAACTACTACCACCTGTGGCTGAAGGCCGACGCCCGCGAGGTGTACGACACCAACCGGCACGAGTTCTACGCGCAGGTGAAGCGGATCAACCACCTCGTCCACGGCATCGCCGACGCCACCATGAGCCACGGCGAGGCGTGGGAGTTCTTCAAGCTCGGCACGTACCTGGAGCGGGCCAGCCAGACGGCCCGCATCATGGACGTGAAGTACCACACGCTCCTGCCGAAGGTCGAGGACGTGGGCACGCCGGTGGACAACGCCCACTGGCTCGCCATCCTGATGAGCTGCTCCGGGTACGAGCCGTTCCACAAGAAGCCGAAGTCGGTGCCGATGGAGCCGGGGGCGGCGGTCGCCGAATTCTTGCTGTACGACGCGGAGTTCCCGCGCTCCATCCGTCGGTGCGTGTGGGAGTGCGAGGGCGCCGCCGAGGCCGCCGCCGGCAACCCGGTCGGCCGCGAGCCGACCGCCGCCGAGCGGCAGATCCGCGAACTACTGGACTGGTTCGACAGCCGCACCAGCGCCGACATCATGCGCGACGGCCTCCACGAGGCGCTGACGCACATCGTGGATTCCGTGATCAAGATCGGCAACGCGGTCCACGCCAGCTTCTTCGCCGCCGAGGTGAAGCCGCCGCCGCGGCCGCGGGCCGCCATGAGCCAGAGCCAGTCGTAACCGCACAACGAGACACCCCGCATGGGCATCCGCGTCGCGCTGTCCCACGTCACCACGTACCGGTACGACCGGCCGGTGACCCTCGGCCCGCACACCGTCCGGCTGCGCCCCGCCCCGCACGCCCGCACCCCGATCCACTCGTACTCGCTCCGCGTCGAGCCCGCCGACCAGTACCTGAACTGGCAGCAAGACCCGTACAGCAACCACCTCGCGCGGCTCGTTTTCCTGAAGCCGACGACCGAACTCAAGGTCACGGTCGAAGTCGTCGCCGAGATGGTGCCGATCAACCCGTTCGACTTCTTCGTCGACGAGTCGGCGCAGGAGTACCCGTTCACCTACGAGGCCGGGCTGGCCCGCGAGCTGGCGCCGTACCTGGAAACGCTCCCGGCCGGCCCCCGGCTGCGCGAGCTCGTCGCCTCGTGCCGGCGGAGCGGGGTTACCACGAACGACTACCTCGTGAGCCTGAACCACGCGGTGCAGCGGCACGTCGGCTACGTCATCCGGCTGGAGCCGGGCGTGCAGACGCCGGAGGAAACGCTCGACCTGCGCCGCGGGTCGTGCCGCGACTCGGCGTGGCTGCTGGTGCAGTTGGCCCGCCACCTCGGCCTGGCGGCGCGGTTCGTGTCCGGCTACCTCATCCAGCTCGTCGCCGACGAGAAGCCGGTGGAGGGCCCGGAAGGCCCGCCCGCCGACTTCACCGACCTGCACGCCTGGGCCGAGATTTACGTCCCCGGCGCCGGCTGGGTCGGCCTCGACGCCACCTCCGGGCTGCTGGCAGCGGAGGGGCACATCCCGCTAGCCTGCACCGCCGATCCTTCGTCCGCCGCACCCATCGCCGGCTCGTACAGCTGGGTCGGCGACGAGAAGATCGTCGAGGAGTTCGACCACGAGATGACGGTGACGCGGCTCGACGAGAAGCCGCGGGTGACGAAGCCGTACACGGACGAGCAGTGGGCCGCGATCGACGCCCTCGGTCGCCGCGTGGACGCCGACCTGCGCGAGTGGGACGTGCGGCTGACGATGGGCGGCGAGCCCACCTTCGTGAGCATCGACGACCGCGACGCCGAGGAGTGGAACACGGGTGCCGTCGGCCCGAACAAGCGCCGCCAGGGCCTGACGCTGCTGAAGCGGCTGCGCGACAAGTGGGCGCCCGGCGGGCTGCTGCACCACGGCATGGGGAAGTGGTACCCCGGCGAGCAACTGCCGCGGTGGGCGTTCGGCTGCTGGTGGCGCCGCGACGGCGAGCCGGTCTGGGCCGACCCCGAACTCGTCGCCGACGAGAGCGTGAAGTACGGCTTCGGCGCCGGCGACAGCGACCGGTTTGTAACGCGGCTGGCCGAGTTGCTGGGCGTGAACCCCGCCCACGCCATGCCCGGGTACGAGGACGCGTGGTACCACATGTGGCGCGAGCGGCGCCTGCCGGCGAACGTGGACCCGTTCGACAGCAAGCTCGACGACGAGCAGGAGCGCGCCCGGCTGGCCCGCGTGTTCGAGCAGAAACTGGGGTCGGTGGTGGGCCACACGCTGCCGGTGCGGCGGGCGTTCGGGCCGGGGTCGAAGTGGGAGAGTGGCGACTGGTTCCTCCGCAAGGAGCGGCTGTACCTCCTCCCCGGCGACAGCCCGATGGGCTTGCGCCTCCCGCTCGACGGCGTGTACTGGGAAGACCCCGACCACCGGCAGTTCATGGCGGAGCGCGACCCGTTCACCCCGCGCGGCCCGCTGCCGCAGCGGGCCGAGATCCTCGGGCAGCGGGCCGACGGCAAGGAGCCGGTCTTCGACCCGCGGTTCCGCGGCAACGGCGTTCCCGAGCGCCCGGGCGTCACCCGCCCCACGTCCTCCGCCGTCGTGCGCACCGCGCTGTGCGTCGAACCCCGCGGCGGGATCATGCACGTGTTCATGCCGCCGCAGCGGCTCGTGGAGGACTACCTCGACCTCGTCGCCGCCGTCGAGCAGACCGCCGCCGAGCTGCGGATGCCGGTGCTGATCGAGGGCTACAAGCCGCCGCACGACTCGCGGCTGAACCACTTCTCGGTGACGCCCGACCCCGGCGTCATCGAGGTGAACACGCACCCGGCCGCGAGCTGGGACGAACTCGTGGCGACCACCACCACGCTGTACGAGGAGGCGAAGCAGAGCCGCCTGTGTACCGAGAAGTTCATGCTCGACGGCCGGCACACCGGCACCGGCGGCGGCAACCACGTCGTGATCGGCGGCGCCACCCCGGCCGATTCGCCGCTACTCCGCCGGCCCGACCTGCTCAAGAGCCTCGTCGGCTTCTGGGTGAACCACCCGAGCCTGTCGTACCTGTTCAGCGGCCTGTTCGTCGGCCCGACCAGCCAGCACCCGCGGGTGGACGAGTCGCGGCACGACGCCCTCCGCGAGCTGGAGCTGGCGTTCCAGCAGGTGACGGCCAACCGCGGCGAGCACGTCCCCGCGTACCTCGTAGACCGGCTGTTCCGCCACCTCCTGACGGACTCGACGGGGAACACCCACCGCACCGAGTTCTGCATCGACAAGCTCTACAGCCCCGACAGCGCCACCGGCCGCCTCGGGCTGCTGGAGCTGCGCTCGTTCGAGATGCCGCCGCACGCCCGCATGAGCCTCGCCCAGCAGGTGCTGTTGCGGTCGCTGGTGTCGTGGTTCTGGCGGAAGCCCTACGACAAGCCGCTCGTGCGCTGGGGCACGGCGCTGCACGACAAGTTCATGCTGCCGCACTTCGTGGCCGAGGACTTCGGCGACGCCCTCGCCGAGCTCGGCGACCGCGGCGGGTACGCGCTCGACCCGGCGTGGTTCACCCCGCACGTCGAGTTCCGCTTCCCGCTGATCGGCGAGCTGACGCGCCGCGGGGTGAACCTCGAGCTCCGCACCGCCATCGAGCCCTGGCACGTTCTCGGCGAGGAAGGGGCGGTCGGCGGCACGGCGCGGTACGTCGATTCGTCGGTGGAGCGGGTGCAGGTGAAGGTGCAAGGCCTGACCGACCCGCGGCACGTGGTGACGTGCAACGGCCGCCGCGTGCCGCTCCACCCGACGGGCACGACCGGCGAGTACGTGGCCGGCGTCCGCTACCGGGCGTGGCAGCCGCCGAGTTGCCTCCACCCCACAATTCCGGTTCACGCCCCGCTGGTGTTCGACGTGCTGGACACGTGGAACGACCGCAGCATCGGCGGCTGCACGTACCACGTGTCGCACCCCGGCGGCCGTGGCCACGAGGTGCTGCCGGTGAACGCGCTGGAGGCCGAGGGGCGGCGCATCGCGCGCTTCTCGGCGCTGGGTCACACGCCGGGGCCGGTGAGCGTGCCGCCGGCGGAGGTGAGCCCCGAGTTCCCGCTGACGCTCGACCTGCGCACCGCCGAGCCGGTCCGCTACCGGGCGCCGCAGCCGGCGCCGGAACCGACCCCGCGACGGGTCGCGGAGGGTGTGGTAAGCTGACGGGCAGGATTCGGAATTCAGGATTCGGTATTCAGGACGGAGCCCACCCCCCGCGACCCTCTTCCGTCTTCCACCGGGCCGATGTCTTCCCTGAATCCCGAATCCCGAATCTCGAATCCTCCCGCGTACCAGCCTCCGCCGGCCGGGTACGACGAGGCCGCCGACGCCGCGGGGCCGCGGCCGCACTGGCAGCGGTTCTTCCACGCCCTTGACGACCTCGGCCCGGCGGAGCTCGGCCGCCGCTGGCGCGACGCCCAGCACCTCATCCGCGAAAACGGCGTCACCTACAACGTCTACGGCGACCCGCGCGGCATCGCCCGCCCTTGGCAGCTTGACCCCATTCCGCTGCTGATCCCGCCCGCCGAGGCCGCCCACCTCGAAGCCGGCCTCCTCCAGCGCGGCCGACTCCTCGAGCGGGTTCTCGCCGACCTGTACGGCCCGCAGCGGCTACTGCGCGACGGCCTGATCCCGCCCGAACTCGTCTACCCGAATCCGGGCTTCCTGCGGCCGTGCCACGGCATCAAGGTGCCCGGCGGGCGCTTCCTCCACCTCTACGCCGCGAACCTCGGCCGCGGTGCCGACGGCCACTGGCGCGTCATCGGCGACCGCACACAGGCGCCGTCCGGGGCCGGGTACGCGCTGGAGAACCGCATCGTGATGACGCGGACGCTCCCGGAAGCGTTCCGCGACTGCCGCGCCCACCGGCTCGCGCTCTTCTTCCAGACCTTCCGGGACACGCTCCGCTCGATCGCGCCCCGCAACCGCGACAACCCGCGCGTCGTGCTGCTGACGCCGGGGCCGTTCAACGAGACGTACTTCGAGCACGCCTACCTCGCCCGCTACCTCGGCTACACGCTCGTGGAAGGCGGCGACCTCACCGTCCGCGACAACCGCGTGTTCCTCAAGGTGCTCGGCGGCCTGCAACAGGTGGACGTGATCTTCCGCCGCCTCGACGACGACTTCTGCGACCCGCTGGAGCAGCGGCCGGACTCGTTCCTCGGGGTGCCCGGGCTGACGCACGCCGTCCGCAGCGGGAACGTCGCCATCGCCAACGCCCTCGGCACCGGCGTACTCGAAACGCCGGCGCTGCTCGCGTACCTGCCGCGCCTGTGCCGCGAGTTGCTCGGCGAGGAGTTGCGCCTCGAATCCGTGCCGACGTGGTGGTGCGGCGACCCGGAGGCGCTGCGGTACGTCCTCGACCACCTCGACGCGGTCGTCGTGAAGCCGGCGTTCGCGGCGAATCGGCTCGAACCGGTGTTCCCGTCCGACCTGGCCGCCGCCGACCGGGCCGCGTTCGTGACGCGGTTGAAGGCTCAACCGCGGGACTTCGTCGCGCAGGGGCGGCTCGACCTGTCCACGGCCCCGGTGCTAGCCGGCGGCGCGCTCGCGCCGCGAAAGATGGTGCTGCGGGCGTACCTGGCCGCCGACACGGAGTCGCGCAGCGGCTTCACCGTGATGCCCGGCGGGCTGACGCGGGTGAGCGCCGCCCCGGACACGATCGTCGTGTCGATGCAGCGCGGCGGCGGCAGCAAGGACACGTGGGTGCTCGCGGCCGGGGCGGCGATCGACTTCAGCATGTTGAACTCGGGCGCCCGCGTCGAGCTGACCCGCGCCGGCGGCGACCTGCCGAGCCGCGCCGCCGACAACCTGTTCTGGCTCGGCCGCTACGCCGAACGCGCCGAGGGCACGACGCGGCTGCTCCGCGGCATCGCCGTGCGGCTCGCGGAGCGGAGCGGCCTCGCGGAGACGCCCGAGGTGCCGGCGCTGTTCCACGCGCTGAGCCTCCGCGCCGACCTGCCGGCGGCGGTGGCCCGCGAGAGCCCGGAAGCGCACGTCCTGCGCGTGGTGTTCGACGCGACGCACGCCGGCAGCCTGGTCTCGACGGTGCGGGCGGTGTGCCGGCTGGCCGGGGTCGTGCGCGACCGCATCAGCATCGACATGTGGCGGGCGCTGAACGGCCTCGCCGACTTCCCCGCCGACCCGGCCTACTACGGCGAGGACGGCCCGACCCCGGCCGACGTACTCGACCTGCTCAACCGCACCGTGCTGACGCTCGCCGCGTTCGGCGGCCTGGCCGTGGAGAGCATGACCCGCGGCGAGGGCTGGCGGTTCCTCGACCTGGGCCGGCGGCTCGAACGCTCGCTCCACATGATCTCGCTGCTGAACGGCACGATGACGCACCCGTCAGTCCAGGACGGCCCCGTCCTCGACGCCGTGCTCGAAGTGGCCGACAGCGGCATGACCTACCGCCGCCGCTACCTCGGCAGCCTGCGGGCCGAGGCGGTGCTCGACCTGCTGGTGTTCGACGAGTCGAACCCGCGGTCGCTGGGCTCGCAGCTGGTGGCGCTGGAGGACGACGTGAACCACCTGCCGCGGCCGACGCGCGGCGCCGGCCGGTCGCCGGAGCAGCGGTTCGCGCTGGCGGCGCTCAGTTCGGTGCGGATGGCCGAGCCGGAGAAACTGGCCGCGGTTGTCGAAGGGACGCGGCCGGAGTTGAAGACGGTGCTCGACATCGTCGGCAACTGGCTGCCGATCCTCTCCGACGCCATCACGCTGCAGTTCCTCACGCACTTGCAGCCGTCGCGGCACCTGGCGTCACCCGAGCCGGTGAGGCAGACGGGGGCGGCGAGCGGCGACCGGTTGTGAGTCTGACGAAGGGCTGGGGTATGCGCTACCACATCACGCACGTCACCACCTACGCCTACGCCGAGGCCGTGTCGCTCTGCCAGAACGTCGCGCACCTCGCGCCGCGGCCGTCGCACCGGCAGCGCGCCGAGTCGCCCTTCCTCAGCATCACCCCCGACCCGGCCGTGATGGAAGACCGCGTCGACTTCTTCGGCAACCCGGTGTGCTACTTCACCGTCCAGGAGCCGCACAAGGAACTCACGGTGAGCGTCGAGCACCGGGTGAGCGTGACGCCCGACCCCGTGCCGACGCACTCGCCGCCGTGGGAAGCCGTCCGCGACCGGCTGCCGCACGACCGCGACCCGGTGTGGCTCGACGCCTACCAGTTCGTGTTCGACTCGCGGTTCATCGCCGCCGACCGGAAGTACGCCGACTACGCCGCGGGGGCGTTCTCGCCCGGCCGGCCCATCGTGGACGCCGCCCTCGAGCTGATGCGGCGCGTCCACGTCGACTTCGTCTACGACCCGCGGGCGACGACGCTCGCCACGCCGGTCGCCGAGGTGTTCGAGACCCGCCGCGGCGTCTGCCAGGACTTCGCCCACTTCATGCTGAGCTGCCTGCGGTCGCTGGGGCTGGCGGCGCGGTACGTGAGCGGCTACCTGTCGACGCTGCCGCCGCCGGGGAAGGCGCGGGTGGTCGGGGCCGACGCCACGCACGCCTGGGTGAGCCTGTTTTGCGGCGACGCCGGGTGGGTGGACCTGGACCCGACGAACGACACGGTGCCGGCCGACCGGCACGTGCTACTGGCGTGGGGCCGCGACTACGAGGACGTGAGCCCGCTCAAGGGCGTGATCCTCGGCGGCGGGCACCACTCGGTCAAGGTGGCGGTGGACGTGAGGCCCGACGACGACCAGCCCGCTCACGCCGGCGGCGCGGCGGGCGTGCGGCCCTCCCACACGGTGTCGTGAACGAACCGCAGCTTGGCCACCGCCTGGTCGGTCAGCACGAACGGGTAGGCGTCGCTGAGGCCGAGGCCGCGGTTCAGGTTGTTCAGCATGTACGTCAGCGGCAGCCAGCTCTCCATCAGGTCGGGGAACGGCTCGTACTCGTCGTCCAGCGGGTCGGGGATGGCCCGCAGCGCCGGGTCGCCCGGCCGCGGCGGCCGCAGCCGCACCCCGCACGCCGCCGCGGTTTCGAGCGAATCCACGATGTGGAGGTAGTGCGCCCACGTCTCGGCCCAGTCCTCCCAGGCGTGGACGCTTGCGTAGGCCGACACGAACCGGTCCCGCCAGTCGGCGGGCGGGCCGTTGACGTGGTGCCGCTTCAGGGCGTCGCCGTAGCTCTCGCGGTCGTCGCCGAACAGCTCGCGGAAGGCGCCGATCCGCGGCGAGTCCTTCACGAGGCGGTCCCAGTAGTAATGGCCGCTCTCGTGGCGGAAGTGGCCGACGAGCGTGCGGTACGGCTCGCCGAACAGCGCCCGCACGCGCTCCCGCTCGGCGTCCTCGGCCTCGGCGATGTTCAGCGTGATGACGCCGTCGGCGTGGCCGGTGAGGACGCGCGGCAGGGTCGGATTGGCGGGGTCGGCCTTGAACTCGAACGCCAGCCCGTGCTCGGGGTCGAGCTCCTTCATGACCAGCGGCAGCCGCAGGGCCATCAGCGTGTACACCAGGCGGCGCTTGGCCACCTCCACCTTGTACCACTTCTCGCGGTGGCCGGGCACGTCCAGGTCGGGGATGACGCTCGACAGCCGGCACGACGGGCACAGCGGGTCGGGGTCGTCGGCGGGGACGGCCCAGTTGCAGACGTTGTTGGACACGTAGTTGGCGCACAACCGGTACGCCGGCGCCGACCGCTCGATCGGCGACGTGAACAGGCCTTCGCCGGCCGGGTCGAGTGAGCCGATCAGGCGCAGGTCGGGCAGGAAGGCCAGGGAGTGGTTGCAGGCCACGCACTGGACGTTCTCGAAGAACACCAGGTGGCGGCAGTGGTCGCAGCGGAAGACTTTCATGGGTTCCTTGCGTGTATAACTCCATTCGCCCGCGATGCGAACGGCGTGCCGGCGGGTCGGACCCTGCCGGCGGCACGGCCCCGGCCGGTGGCTTCCTGCCGGGAACCGCGAACTCGGCCAGTGTTCCCCGCACGCGGACGGGGTAGCATCAGTCGTGTACCGATCCGGCCGGGCTCCTAAGCGAGGGGGATGACGTGGGCAAGGGAAACAATTCGCAGGGCAAGGAGAAGAAGAAGCCGAAGAAGGACGCGAAGGCCGCGCCGGTGAAACCGGTCCCGCCGCCGAAGAAGAAGTGACCGCGCCGTAGAATGCGGGGGCGGGGGTGGAGTAGACAGTCAACTCGCCGGGCTAATCCCCCGGAGCCGTGGGTGCGACACCCACCCCCCGCACTCCGCTCCCGTCCGACGCACGTCGCGCAAGAAAAGAGTCGCAACGATCTCCGTTGCGACTCTCGTCGAGAGCCACCTGTCGGATTTGAACCGACGACCCCCGCTTTACGAAAGCGGTGCACTACCGCTGTGCTAAGGTGGCGAATCCGTCACCGGAATTCTATCGGCCGGCGGCGGCGGCGACTACCAGACTTTCCCCCAACTCCCGGAAGCGACCCATGCCGCTGTTCGGCGCTCACCTGTCCGTCGCCGGCGGGCTCCACAAGGCGCCCGCGGCCGCCGCCGAGCTCGGCATGGACACCGTGCAGGTGTTCACGGCCAACCCCAACGCCTGGGCCGCCAAGAAACTCGACCCCGCCGCCGTCGCCGCGTTCAAGCAGGCCGTCGCCGCCAGCGGCGTCCAATACCCCACGGCCCACGACTCGTACCTCATCAACCTCGCCGCCCCCGACGACGGCCTGTGGCACAAGTCCATCGACGCCTTCGCCGCCGAACTCGACCGCTCCGAGGAACTCGGTCTCAGCTACGTCGTCACCCACCCGGGGGCGCACGTCGGCACCGGCGTCGAAGCCGGCGTCACGCGCGTCGTCGCCGCGCTGGACATCATCCTGGAGCGGTGCCGCGGCTACCGGGTTCGCGTGCTGCTGGAGACGACCGCGGGGCAGGGCACCACCCTCGGCGCCGCCTTCGACGAACTCGCCGCCATGCTCGACCGCGTGAAGCAGCCCGAACGGCTCGGCGTGTGCCTCGACACGTGCCACGTCTTCGCCGCCGGCTACCCCCTCGGCACCGCCGCCGACTACGCCGACACCTTCGGCCAGTTCGACCGCCTCATCGGCCTGAAGCGGCTGTGCCTGTTCCACGTCAACGACAGTCTCAAACCGCTCGGCAGCCGGGTGGACCGGCACGCCGGCATCGGCCTCGGCGAGATGGGCGACGAGCCGTTCCGCCGGCTCGTGCGCGACCCGCGCTTCGCCGACATGCCGATGATTCTGGAGACGCCGAAAGAGGACGCCGCGGGCAACCCGATGGACGCGGTGAACCTGGCGCGGCTGAAGGGGTTCGCGGCCCCGCCGTCGTCGAAGCGGAAGCGGCGGGTCGTGTAGCGTGGGCGGCCGAGCATCGGACTTGACATTTCCCGTTCTCCGGTTCAAGCCGGCCGACCGTCGCCGCCGAAACAACTGGCACACACACCGCACCGGACACGGCCGGCCGCGGGGAACGAGGTCGGGGGGCAGGGGCGCACGGCCGGAGGCCGGTCGCCGCCGGCCCCCCGGCCGGTCCGGTTGACCGGCGGCGGCCCCCGACGCCGCCTGGTCCCGGACGTTCCCCGCGGCCGGCTCGTTTTCGAATGAAGGGGTGAAGGGGTGAGCGGGTGAAGGGGTGACGAAAATCACCTCGCTTTCACCCCCTCACCCCTTCACCCCTTCACCCCTTCATGCTATGCCATCGGCATGAACCACACCATTACGGGCGTCACCGCCCGCGAGATCCTCGACAGCCGGGGCAACCCCACCGTCGAGTGCGAAGTCCGACTCGCCTGCGGCACCGTCGGCCGGGCCGCGGTCCCCAGCGGGGCCAGCACCGGGGCGCACGAAGCCGTCGAACTGCGCGACGGCGACAAGGGCCGCTACGGCGGCAAGGGCACCCTCGGCGCCGTGCGTAACGTCAAGGACACGATCGCCCCGGCACTCACCGGCATGAGCGCGCTCGACCAGGTGCGCCTCGACCGCCGCATGATCGAGCTCGACGGCACCCCCAACAAGGGAAAGCTCGGCGCCAACGCCATCCTCGGCGTGTCGATGGCCGCCGCCCACGCCGCGGCCGCCGCCGTGGGCCTGCCGCTGTACCGGTACGTCGGCGGCACCAACGCGGTGACACTGCCGGTGCCGCTGATGAACGTCCTCAACGGCGGCAAGCACGCCGACAGCACGGTCGATTTCCAGGAGTTCATGATCGTGCCGGTGGGCGCCACCACCTTCCGCGAGGCGCTGCGGATGGGGGCCGAGGTGTTCCACAGCCTCAAGAAGGTGCTCCACGACAAGGGGCTGAACACGGCCGTCGGCGACGAGGGCGGGTTCGCCCCGAACATCCCCAGCGCCGACGAGGCGCTCGCCACGATCTCGAAGGCCATCGAGAAGGCCGGGTACAAGCCCGGTGAGCACGTCGCGTTCGCGCTCGACCCGGCCTGCACCGAGCTGTACGAGGAGGCGAAGCACAAGGGGAAGGACGGTTACTGCTTCTTCAAGAGCGCCCCGGACAAGATCATTTCGACCGACGAAATGATCGACCTGTGGGCGGGGCTCGCCGCGAAGTACCCGATCGTGTCGATCGAGGACGGCCTGAGCGAGGACGACTGGGCCGGGTGGAACAAGCTGACGACGAAGCTCGGCGGCAAGGTGCAGCTGGTGGGCGACGACCTGTTCGTGACGAACACGACGCGGCTGGCCCGCGGCATCGCCGAGGGGTGCGGGAACAGCATCCTGGTGAAGGTGAACCAGATCGGCACGCTGACCGAGACGCTGGAGAGCGTGGAGCTGGCGAAGCGGAACAAGTTCACGGCCATCCTGAGCCACCGCAGCGGCGAGACGGAGGACACCACGATCGCCGACCTGGCGGTGGCGACGAACTGCGGCCAGATCAAGACCGGCAGCGCGAGCCGGACGGACCGGATCGCCAAGTACAACCAGCTGCTGCGGATCGAGGAGCAGCTCGGCGGCGCGGCCGTGTACGGCGCCGAGCTGCGGAAGTGACTCAGGGAGCGATTTCACCACCGAGTCACAGAGGGCACAGAGAGAAGACAGAAAGCCGAGAACAGTACCATTCTGAAGAACGGTATTGTCTCGGTTCTTGGTCTTCTCTCTGTGCCCTCTGTGACTCTGTGGTTAATCTTGTTTTATGCCCCCGTTCCTCTCCGACCCGCCGTCCACGGCGTACCTCGTCCTTGCGGCGCTGGTCATCGTCGCCGGCGCCGTCGCGGCCCGGTGGCAGGACCGCAAGCGCGTCGGCATCTTCCTCGTCTCGCTGCTCCTGCTCGGCGGGCTGTACCTGCTCGACCGGCTGAACGCGAGTCCGCGCGAGGAGGCGGTCGAAGGTGTCGGCGCGCTGCTCGACGCGGTCAACCAGCGGCAGCCGGACCGGTTCCTGAGCCACGTCTCCGACTCGTTCGACGCCAAGGGGCTGAAGAAGGCCGACCTGCGCCGCGCCGTCGAGTTGGCCCGCCAGTTCGACGCCAAGGTCGTGGCTTGGAACTTCGACCGCAACCGCGTCGTGTACCACGACACCGACCCGCCGGCGGTGGACGTGGAGTTCGACGCGAAGGCCGAGGGGCCGGGCGGCACGGTGCCCAAGCACGTGAAGGCGACGTTCGTCCGCGACCCGGACGGCAAATACCGGATGCGGTCGTTCGCCACCTACAACATCGTGCAGAAGCAGGCCGAAGAACCGATCCCCGGCCTGGGCAAGTGACGCGCGAGTAACCCGGCCGTGCTGCTGCTGACCCGTCGCGCCCCGTCGCCGATCCCGCTCGAAGTCGAGGGGATCGTTCCCGAGAAGCTGGCCGGGCTCTCGCGACTCGAAGCCGCCAGGCTCCCCGTCTACCACGGCAACCGCACGGAACCGCTCGGCGAGTGGTTCGACGTGGCCGGCGACGCGGCCGACGGCGTGGTCCGCTTCGCCGGCGATACTGCGACCGTGAAGCACGTCGGCGCCGGCATGACGACCGGCCGCGTGGAGGTGGAGGGCGGTGTCGGGATGCACGCCGGCGCGGGGATGCGCGGCGGCTCGCTCACGATTCACGGCGACGCCGGCGACTGGCTCGGCGCCGAGATGAAGGGCGGCCGCATCGCCGTATTCGGCAGCGCAGGAAGTCAGGTGGGGGCGGCGTACCGCGGCTCGCGGCGCGGCATGACCGGCGGCGAAATCCACGTCCGCGGGTCGGCCGGCGACGAGGTCGGGCTGCTGATGCGGCGCGGGCTCGTCGCCGTCGGCGGGGCGTGTGGGCAGTTCGCGGGCGCGTCGATGATCGCGGGGAGTGTGTTCGTGTTCGGGGCGGTCGGCGGGCGGGCCGGGGCGGGGATGAAGCGCGGCACCGTGTTCGCCGGCGGCGGCGTGGTGAACCTGCCGCCGAGCTTCCGCGAAGCGTGCGACTACGCCCCGACGTTCCTGCCGGTCTACGCCCGACACGTCGCGCGAGTCGGCGTCATACCTGTCGGTCGGGCGGCGGCGCGGGTGCGCTGCTGGCGCGGCGACTTGCTCCACGGCGGCACCGGCGAGGTGCTCGTCGGCGACGGCCCAGCGGGGGAACCCGCGCCGGCCTTCGTCGTGCGGGAGTACCGCCCCGCGGACGCGCCGGCGCTGCTGGACGTGTTCCGCACCGCGATCCGCCGCACCGCGGCCGCCGACTACAACGCGGAGCAGGTGCGGGCGTGGTCCGATGCCGATCCGGCAACCTGGGCCGGCCGCTTCGAGGGGCGGTACGTCCGCGTCGCGGTGGTGGCTGGCACCCCGGTCGGCTTCGCGGAGTTGGAGTCGAACGGGCACGTCGACCGCGTCTACGTGTCGCCGGACCACGGCCGCCGCGGCATCGGCCGGGCGCTGGTGTCGGGGCTGATCGAGGAGGCGAAGCGGCGCGGACTGAGGCGGCTGTGGGTCGAGGTGAGCCTGACGGCGCGGCCGTGCTTCGAGTCGGCCGGCTTCCGCGTCGTGGCGCCGCAGGTGGTGACGTGCCGCGGCGCGGAGTTCGTCAACTACCGGATGGAGCGAGTGGGCTGACCGACCATGAGTTTCAGGCCTTCGGCCGGAAAACGGTAGTCACCGCGACGAGCGGAACCGCAGCCACCCCTCGGGCACCACGTATAGCCCGCCCCGCGGCAGGCCCACCGTCCGCAGCAGGTCCGTCGGCGCTGCCCCGGAGCCGACCATCGCCGCCAGCCCGCCGCCGACGAAGCCCGCCGCCACCGCGTTCCCACGGACCGCGCCGCCGACCGTGCCGTCCGCGAACAGGTCCGGCTTCACCAGCAGCGCCACACCGGGGCCGGCGCCAATGAGCTGCGGGCCGCCCGTCGCCGCGACCGTCACCGCCGAGCGCGAGTCGGCCGGCATCCCGACGCCGCCGGCCGGCGGGGCGAAGGACGCGAACACCGGCCGCCCCGGCGCGCCGACGAACTCGGCGAGCACCCGCGGGTTCACCTGCAGGTGCCGCCGCAGTGCGGGGAGCCGTGCGTCGTAGAGTTCCTGCCCGTCCAGCATGACGGCGTAGCGGCCGTCCTCGGGCACGGCGAACTCCACCACCTGCTCGTAGATGCCGTAGGTCGGCTCCGCCACGAGGCGGTACGGGCCGCCGACCGGGCGCGCGACCTCCTTCAACTCGTCGCTCGCCCGCACCTTGCCGGCGGGGTCGAGTTGCTGGAACACTCGCACCGTCAGCGGGAACACGGCCGCGGTGCCGCCGTAGCCGGCCGAGTCGTGCGTTTCGCGCCACTGCACCGTCAGCCGCAGCTTCGTGCCGGCCTTCAGCGTCGGCGTCACGGTGCCGTCGGCGGCGCGGCTCGCCAGGAAATTCAACTCGCGCGTCCACTCGCCCTTCGGCAGCGGCACCCCGGGCGGGGCGAACTCGGCGTGGGCGTTGCCGTCGGCGTCCACGAACGGGCCGCCCCACACGGAGCCGACGGCCGGGCTCGCCGCCTGCACCCACACCGGCCGCGGGCTCAGCCGCGGCCGCGTGGCGCTGCGGCTGATGGGCTCCGCCACCGCGTCGCCGGCGTAGCCGGTGTCCACGTACTGGCTCAGGGCGCTGAGGCCGTCCATCGGGAAGCCGGCGTCCCAGGCCAGCGTGTTCACCACCACCGTCGCCCCGGCCAGCGCCTCCATCGACCGCTGCAGCGCCGTGGCCCGCGCGATGGCCTTGCTCGTGGCCGCCTCCTCGGCGATCAGGTCGTTCAGCGCCTTCGTCGCGGCGTCGCGGCGGGCCACGGCGCGGTCGTCGTCCGAGTTGTTGGCCGTGGCCGTGCGGTACTCCAGCACGGCCTCGGTGTTCCGCTTCTTCAACTCCTCGGTCCGCAGCGTCAGCTCGACGATCCGCGACTGCATGGCGTCCGAGAACGTGGCGTCGCCGCGGGCGAAGCGGGCCACCGTCACCACCTGGAACAGCGACGCCGGGTCGACGCGCACGAGCACCAGCGCCGCCTTCGGCGCGGCCAGCCGGGCGGCGCGGGCCGCGGCGGTGCCGGCGCTCTCGGTCGCGTCCGCGCTCGGCGCCGGCTCCACGTCCGGCGACAGTTCGGCCGTCAGGTCCAGCAGCGTGACGCCGGGCGTCGCCTTCATGCCCGGGAAGTCGGTGGCGATGACGATGACCTTCGTCCCGTCGCCCAGGAAGCCGTTCTTGTGGAAGGCGTCGAGCTTCGTCGCGCGCAGGGCCGCGTCGGGGGCGGTCGCCGCGGGGGCACCGGCCGGCGCGGGCGCCGCCGTCTCGGTCGCGGCCCGGGGCAGCCGCACGTACACGACGCCCGGCTCGGCCGCGAACCGCTCCAGGTCGGAGGCGACGACGAACCGCAGCGTCAGCACATGGCCCACAGACCCCTCGACGGTCGCGGGGGCCAACTCGGGCCGCTTCGTCGTCGGGTTCGGCAGCACCCGGCTGTACTCGGTCATCAGCTTCGTGCGGAGGCGGTCGATGTCGCCGGTGTCGAACACGCGGTCCGTCACCACCTCGACGCGGAGCGGCTGCCCGGCGGCGGCCATGTTGTCGAGCACGGCTCGGAGGTCGGGCGTGAACGCGGCGCGGTTGGGCGCCACCGGAGGCGCGGCGTAGGGTGCCGGGTCGGCGACGTTCAGTACCTGCACCAGCCGGACGGGGTTCACGTCCCGCAGCGGCACCGGCAATTCCACCTCGGCGGCGTCGGCCGCGAACCACCCCGACGGCTCGTTCCGCACGTCCTTCACGAGGCGGAACAGGTTCCCGGCCGGCAGGTCGCCGCGGACGATCGTGAAGCCCTGCGGGTCGTAGCCGACCAGCTCCGTGAAGCCGATTCGGGCCAGGTGCGCGACCGTTTGGCCGTGGAACCGCTGCTGCTGGCCGGGCGTGAAGCCGGTCGCCAGCGCAAGCCGCACCGCCACGCGCTGCTCCGGACCGGGGACCGCGAAGTCGGCCGGGCGGAACAGGATGGTCTTGATGCGCGGGTCGCCCTGAAGCTTGGCGAAGCCGGTGGCCGGCAGCGTGCCGCGCATCCGCTCCGCGGTCGGGTCGAACACGTCGAGTTCGGGCTCCAACTCGCCGGTGGTGTCGCGGACGAACCCGGCGTCCTTCAGCGTCGCCTCCATGGCGCGGAACTGGCGGACGCGCTCGGTACGGTCGGCGGTGATGCGGTAGCGGAACTCGACGGCCAGTTTTTCGGGCACCGCCGGGTACACCACCTGCGCCGACGCGACAGACGGAAGTACAAGTAGCAGGACGGCCGGGAGCCACCGGGCCGGACGGACGTGGGTCATGCTGCGGCCTCGCTGCGGGCGGTCCATCGTTCATCCTGACGCGGCGGGTGCGCCTTGCCAACCCGGCTGGGGGAAATATGCCTCCCCCGCGGCCGGCCCCGGGGCGGCGACCGGACCCACCGAACGGAATTCGCCCGCCGGCCGCGCCGGCGGCGCCACGAAACGGAGACGCGATGGCTGGCGCGAACCTGACGGCAATCGTGACGGGGGCGTCCAGCGGGATCGGCCGGGCGCTGGCGGTCGCACTGGCCCGGCAAGGGCGGCCGGTCGGGGCGGTCGCCCGCCGCGCCGACCTGCTGGCCGAACTCGCCGCCGAGGTCCGCGCCGCCGGCGGCACCATCGAGACGGCCGTCGCCGACGTGGCCGACCGCGCCGGGCTTGCCGCCGCGATTCACGGTCTGGAGCAGAAGCTCGGCCCGACCGACCTGCTGATCGCCAACGCGGGGATGGGCGGCGAGACCGGAGCGGTCGAGATGAACGTGCCGCAGGTCGAGGCGATCATGAGGGTGAACTTTCTCGGCGTCGTGTACGCCATCGAGGCGGTGCTGCCGGGAATGATCGAACGCCGCGCCGGGCACGTGGTCGGCATTTCGAGCGTGGCCGCGTACAAGGGGCTGCCGGGGGCGGCGGCGTACTGCGCCAGCAAGGCGGCGGTGAACGTGTACCTGGAGGGGCTGCGGATCGAGCTGCGGAAGCTCGGCGTCGCGGTCACGGCCGTGTGCCCCGGCTTCGTGCGGACGCCGATGGTGGCAAAGAACCCGCCGATGCCGTTCCTGATGGAGCCAGAAGCGGCGGCGGCGCGCATCCTGGGGGCACTGCCGGGGAAGCCGAAGGTGTTCGAGTTCCCGCGGCGGATGAAGTGGCTGATCCGGCTGGCGCGGTGGGCGCCGGACCGGTTCGTGGCGCGGAAGGTGAAGATGAAGCTGTGACGACGCGCCACGGACTTTGTGCCTAGCTCACGCCCGTGTACCATGCCCCCATGCTGCGCGAACTCGCGGTCCAGAACCTGGCCCTCATCGAAGACGTGCGCGTGGAGCTCCGCCCGGGGTTCTGCGCCTGGACCGGCGAGACCGGCGCCGGCAAGTCGCTGCTGCTCGGCGCCCTCGGGCTCCTCCTCGGCGAACGCGGCTCCGCCGATCTGATCCGCACCGGGGCGGACGAACTTCGCGTCACCGGCCGCTTCGAGCTGAGCCGCCCCGAGCAGCGCGCCCTCGCCGCCGAGGTGCTGCAAGCGCCGATCGACGACGAAGACCTGATCCTCACCCGCCGGCTGTCGCGCAGCGGCCGCAGTTCGGCGCTCGTCAACGACGTGCCGGTCGCCGTCGCCACGCTGCGCCGCATCGGCGAGATGCTCGTGGACGTCCACGGCCAGCGCGAGAGCTACTCCCTCCTACAACCCGCCTACCAGCTCGACCTGCTCGACGCCTTCGGTAAGCTCACGGAGCCGCGCAAGCGCTACGCCGCCGCCGCCGAGCGCGTCCGCGAGCTGCGCCGCCAGCACCGCACGCTCGACGAAGCCCGGCAGACCCGGCAACGCGAACTCAGCCTCGTCCGCTTCGAGCGCGAAGACCTCGACGCCGCCAAACTCCAGCCCGGCGAGTTGCCGGCGCTCGGCAAGGAGCGCGAGACGCTCGTCCACGCCCAGAGCCTCGCGCAGTTCACCGGCACCGTCGCCGCCCGCCTCGCCGACGACGACGGGGCCGTCGTCGATGTTGTGTCGCGGCTGGTGAAGGAGGCCAACCGCTGGGCCGCGCTCGACCCGAAGCTGGCGGAGGTGGCCAGCCGGCTGGAGGCGCTCAAGCCCGAGGTCGAAGACCTGGCCGAGACCGCCCGCGACCTGTCGGAACGCTTCGAGGCCGACCCCGACCGGCTGGAGGAAGTCGAAGGCCGCATCGGTACGCTGAAGAAGCTTCAGGCCCGCTACGGCAAGACGCCCGACGAGCTAATCGCCTACCGAGCCACGCTCGACGCCCGCGAGTCCGAGTTGCAGAAGCAGGAGGACGACCTCGCCGGCATCGACGAGGCACTGGCCGCGGCGTTCGCCGAGCTGAGGGACGCGGCCGCGGTACTGAGCAAGGGGCGGGCGAAGGTCGCCAAGAAGCTCGTCGCCGACACGCAGAAGCACCTCGCCGACCTGGGGATGCCACTGGCCAAGCTCGACGCCACGCTCGAACCCGTGCCGCTCGACGACGTGCCCGCCGCGGGCGCCGACCACCTCGATTTGATGCTCTGTGCCAACCCCGGCGAGCCGGCGCGGCCGCTCCGCAAGGTCGCCAGCGGCGGCGAGTTGTCGCGCACCATGCTCGCGCTCAAGACGGTGCTCGCGGCCCACGACCCCGTCCGCACGCTCGTGGTGTTCGACGAGATCGACGCCAACGTCGGCGGCCGGCTCGGCGACGTACTCGGGCAGAAGCTCGCCAGCCTTGGGGCCACGCACCAGGTGCTGTGCGTTACCCACCTGCCGCAGGTGGCCAGCTACGCCGCCCACCAGTGGACCATCCGCAAGAGCAGCACCGGCAAGAAAACCGCCACCACCATCAACGAACTGACTGGGGAGGACGCCCGCGTCGAGGAACTGGCCCTCATGCTCCGTGGAGAATCGCGGTCGGAGACGACTCGGAAAGAGGCCGCCGAGATGCTCCGCGCGGCCAATCAACTCCGCGTCGGATGATTCTCCCACCGCGCCACACAGCTGGTCGCGGCAACATGTCACACGGCTTGAACATCATCGCTAACACTAAATCGCGGCAGGGTTTCCGTCTGCATCTCGCGTACGGCGTCGATGGCCCGGCGAAAGGGGTAGCCGGCCAGAAGATGGGTCAGTCGCTCCGTCGTCCTTCGGACGCCGACGTAAGTACGCCACCGGCTCAGGAAGCCGAGCGGCAGCCGTGGCTGGTCCGCGTCGAACTCCCACGGGTGGAAGTACAGCATCGCCAATCCCGTCGCCTGACGGAGACCGGCTCGCATCACTGCCGGCGGGAACAGACGGAAGTAGCCGCCGCCGGCGACCGGAAGGTTCATCCCCAGAACGCGATACGTCAGCGGTGGCAGCTCCAACAGCTCTCGCTCGCGGCCGACCGCGACGAACGGCGTTTGCGGAGCGTCGGGGATGCCGTAGCGGTCGTGGCGGATCGGGAAGATGGAACTGTCGTACTCGAAGCCGCACTCGGCGAGCACGTCCACAGCCCAGGCCGTCTTGCGGTCCACGCTAAAGGTCGGCGCGCGGAAGCCGTACACGCGCTCGCCGGTCACCTGCTCCAGTGCGTCCTTGCTGCGCAAAAGGTCGGTGCGGAACGACTTCGGATCGAAGCGGTGGACACGACTGTGGTCCCAACTGTGCGAGCCGATTTCGTGGCCTGCCGCGTGTATCGCTCGCACGAGTTCCGGCCTCGTGATCGCGATATCGCCGACGACGTAGAACGTCGCCTGCACCCCGGCCGCGGCGAGTTGATCCAGCAGGCGAAGGGTCACACTCGCCATGCGGGTCGAGTACTCGCGCTGCCGCTGGGGGCTCACATTCAACCCCGAGGCCGCCTCGATGCGGTTGTGCTCCTCGACGTCGAAACTGACGACGTAGGACGTGGTCGGGGTCGGGGTCGGGGTCGGAACCTGAGCCAAGTACGGTTCCGCTAGCGTCTGGATCGCCATGCTTCGAGTGTAGACCAGTTTACCGGTTGTGAGGAAGGTCACTCCTGGGAAAGACGTCGAACTGTACCCCGGCGCGAATGTTAACCCCCGGCATCGCCCCTTCGCGCCGCTGCTTCCGGGTGGCTTCAGAATGCCCGATCAGCTCAGCGCCTCCGCCCCGCCATTCTTGACGGAAGCGGATTCGGATTCAGTCCTTACAACCCGTGCAGCCGATACTGTGTGAAGGGTCGTTGCCCGGGCACGTGCCTCTTCCGGAAAACCGGGATTCGCGGGTGAAATGGGTTGACAGGTGGGGGTTCGTTCCGCTTTTCTAAACCCTAGCCCGCGGACGCCCGCACCGCCCGCACCGACCGGCCCCCTCAGCCGGTTCTCGGAACGCGGCCGGGACACGCCAGACCGGGTCGGTCTGGCCGTAGTTCCGAGCGGGGGGTATACCCGGACGTTCGAGACCCGACCCTGGAGCCCCGTCATCATGGTCCTTCGAAAACTCCGGTGGCTGGTCGCGGTTGTCGCCGCCCTCGCCGCCGGCCCGTCGGTGTCGGCGGCCACCATCATTCAGGTGCAAGAGGTCGGTGGCAGCTTTTCGCAGAGCTACACCCTGGCCACCCTGCCGACGTCGTTCAACACCACGAACTTCACCAACGTCCAGATTACGGTGACCACCAGCAGCGGCACCGGGGCGCAGACCAACCACACGCTCTCGACCACCCTCAACGCCCAGGCCGGCACCGGCTTCACCGCCGGCTCGGGTCTGACGGTGACGGTTACCGAGTCCGGGTTCCTGAACTCGAACCCGGACTCGGCCGGCTTCTTCGTGGGGAACGTCGGCACGACTGCGGCCTTCGCGTTCACCAGCAACACTGGCACGGCGAAGCTGGCCAGCACCGCCGGCACCACGAACCTGGGGCCGACCGAGGCTAAGGCCACGCCGTTCTCGGCCGGCTCCGCCGCGTTCGTCGACCCGGCCCCGGTGAGCCCGAACGTGTCGTCGATCCCGGACGCGTTCAGCATCCAGCAGGTGATCGACTTCCGCGTGGCATTCATCACGCAGACGAACGCCAGCTTCACCGCCGGTGTGAGCAACTCGGTATTCACCGAGACGCCCGCTGTGCCCGCCCCGCCGGCGCTGCTGCTGGCCCTCGCCGCGGTCCCGGCCCTGGGTCTACGCCGCGTGCTGGGGAAGAAGGCGTAACGCGGCGTCGGTGACGGGCTCCAAACACCCGGGGTGACACCCCCGGGTGTTTTCGTTTCGTTCCGCCGCCGGGGGCCCCATTCCACCCCTGGGCACGGTGTGCTACGGTAACAGCGGAGGCCGCACAGGCCTCCTCTTCGTTCCGTCCGGACTCCGGGGGCCGCCCGTGCGTCGTGTGCTCAGCCTGAATCGCCTCGGCATTCTTCTCGGGGTCCTGGTCGTCGTCGTCGCCTCCGCCGTCGGCGTCCACGCCGTCCAGACCGAGCGCCAGGCGGCAGTGCTGAAGACGCGCGCCGAGAAGGCCGAGCAGGAGGGAGCGGCCGATCCCGAGAGGCTCGCCGACGCCGCCACCTACTACAAGCAGTACCTCAAGTACCGCAAGACCGACGAGGAGGCGTTCACCCGCTACGCCAGCCTTCAGCAGGCCCGCGCCAAGACCGACAACAAGCACACCGAGGCGGCCGCCCAGGCCGTCGAAGAGTTCCTCCGCCAGTTCCCCCATCACGCCGACGACCGCCGCGCCGTCGTCGACCTGTACCTGAAGCTTGGCAAGCCGGCCAACGCCCTCTCGCACATCGAAATCCTTCTGGCCACGCCCGCCGGCAAGGACGACCCCGACCTGCTCGACAAGGCCGCCACCTGCGAGCTCGCCGAGAACGACTTCGCCCGCGCCGTCGAGCGGCTCGACCGGGCCGTCTCCGCCACCCCGCACCGGGCCAAGCCCGAGATCGTGGCCCGGCTGCTCGGCCTGCTTAACAGCAACAAGAACTACGCCAACCCGGAGCGCACCCCGGAGCGGTACGTCGGCATCCTCCTGGACGACGAGCCGTACCGCGACGACGTGAAGGCCCGGGTGCTCGCCGCCCGCTACCTGCTGCTGAAGGGGAACGTGAAGGCCGCCCGCAAGGAGGCCGAGCACGCGCTGACGCTGAAGGACGGCCTGACCAGCGCCGAGGCCCGCATGGCCATGGCCGAGATGGAAATGGCCGACCTTCGCGGCAAGCCGCCGGAGGGGATCGCCGAGCAGTTGAAGAAGGCCGAGGACCAGCTGTGGATGGCCGTGAAGAGCGAGCCGAAGAACGTCGCCGCCGGCATCATGCTGTCGCAGATACTCGCCGACCAGGCCCAGCGCGGCAAGGCCATCGACGTGCTGCGGGCCGCCGCCGACGCCCTCGGCGAGACGAACGACCAGTACCTCCTCGTCGTGGACCGGCTGCTCGACCTCGGCGAGCTCGACCAGTCGGCGAAGCTCACCGAGAAGCTGGGGCTCAACGAGGCCGACCGCGAGCGGATCGTCAAATACCTGAACGGCCGGCGGCTGGTGGTGAAGGGCGATTTCGCCGCCGCCCGGCCGCTACTCGAGGACGTGGCGCCGCTCCTGGCCCGCGTGCCCGACTTCCAGAAGAAGGCACTCACCGGCCTGGGCCAGTGCTACGAGTCGCTTCAGAACCCCGACCGGGCGCTGGCGTCGTTCTCCGACGCGCTCAAGCTCGACGCGGCGTACCTGCCGGCAATCGTCGGCCAGGCCGAGGCCCTCCTGCGGCTCGGCCGCGTCCGCGACGCCCTGCCGCAGTACCGCACCATCGTTACCGGCTACAAGCTGACGATGTTCCGTCCGCAGTTGGCCCGGCTGGAGATGCGTGCGGTCATCGCCCAGCCGCCCGCCAGCCGCAACTGGGCCGACTTCGACAAGGCCGTCGGCCCGCCCCCGCGCGACTTTCAGACCGAGCTGCTCGTGGCCGACTCGCTGATCGCCCGGAACGAGCGCGGCAAGGCCGTGGTGCTGCTCAACGAGCTGCTGAACAAGGACCGCAAGAACGCCGCCGCGTGGGTGGCCCTGGCCCGCGCCCGCGCCCCGGAGAGCCCCGACGCCCTCGGCAAGACGCTGGTCGAGGCCGAAAAGGAGGTCGGCGACACGGTCGAGCTTCGGCTCGCGAAGGTTCTCGGCGCCATGTTCCGCGGCCGCCGGCCGACGGTGGACGAACTCCGCGTCGCCCTCGCCGGCGCCGAGAAGTTCAGCCCCGCCGACCAGAACCGCCTTCTCCGTGGCGTCGGCGAGGCGTCCGCCCGGCTGGCCGGCGTCGCCCCGGAGTTGGAGGCGAAGCCGCTGAACGAGTTCGCGCTCGAGTGCTACGAGCGCGCCGCCGCCGTGGACCGCACCGACCTGCTCTCGCGAATGGTACTCGTGGACCTGGGGCAATTGCTGAACAAGCCGGACGCGATCAGCCGGGCGCTGGCCGGGTTGGCCGCGGTCGAGGGCGAGAACGGCCCGATCGGCACGCTCGGCCGCGTCATCATCGAGCTCCCGAAGGTCCGCGACATCGCCGACCGCACGACCCGCGCCCTGGCGGCACAGCGGCTCCGCGCCCAGGCCGTCGCCGCCCGCACCGTCCGCCCCGGGTGGGGCCGGGTGTACGTCATCCTCGCCCGCATCGACGAGATGGAAGGCCTCACCGACTCGGCCCTGGCCAACTTCCAGGCGGCCATCGAGCGCGGCGAGCGGGACGAGTACGTCGTCCGCCGGGCGGTCGATCTGCTCCGCGACAAGAAGCTCGACGACCTGGCCGCGGGGCTGCTCAACGGCCTGGCCGCGGAGGTGCCGCTGCCCGAGGACCTGGAGCGGTTCCGCACCGTGCAGAACCTGCTGAACCGCGACATCGCCGGGACCGAGCGGAGCACCATCGACCGCATCGCCCCCGGCACGCACAACGACTGGCGGGTGCTGCTGCTGCGCGGGCAGCTGCTGGCCGCGACCGGGCAGGACGAGGACGCCCTGAAGGCGTTCCGCGACGCGGTGTTCTACGGCGTCGCCATCCCGGAGGCGTGGGGCGCACTGGTGGCGCACCAGGCCCGCCTCGGCCGCACCGACGACGCCCGGAAGTCGATCGCCGACGCCGAGGCGCTCCTGGCCAAGAGCGCCCCGCCGGACGCCGCCAAGCGGGCCGAGCTGATCGACACCCTGGCGATGTGCCACGAGCTGGTGGGCGACCTGCCGACGGCCGAGCAGCGGTACGCCCAGGCGGTCGCGGCGGCGCCGCAGGAGCTGAATCCGATCCGCCAGCAGGTCCTGTTCCTCCAGCGGTCGGGGAAGGGGGCGGCGGCCGAGGCGATGCTGCGGCGGCTGGACACCGGCCCGGCCGGCGACGCGGCCCGGTGGGCGCGGCGGCACCTGGCGCTCACCATGCTCGCCGGCGGCGACTCGTACCAGTATCGCAACGAGGCGCTCGCCCTGATCGAGAAGAACGTGAAGTCCGACGCCGCGGCGGCCCCGGACGCCGAGGACATCAAGACGAAGGCGATGGTGCAGACGGTGGACCCGCGGACGCAGGCCGAGGGGATGCAGAAGCTGAACGAGTACGCCCGCTGGGGCAACCTCACGCCCGACGAGTTCGTCCACCTCGGCAAGCTGTACTTCGACCAGGGGAAGGTGTTCCAGTCGGTCGAGTTCTTCGAGAAGGCCACCCGCAGCCGGGCCGGCGTGAACCCCGAGCACCTCGCCGTGCTGACGCGTGTCTACCTGAGCACGAACGACGTGGCCCGCGCCAAGCAGTCCGTGGCGCGGCTGAAGGCGATCGCCCCGCGGTCGTGGGCGGCGGCGCGCGAGGACGCCCGGGTGCTGGCCCGCGAGGCGACCGCCGCCGACAAGGCCGCCCGGCCCGACGTGGCCACGAAGGCCCGCGCCGACGCCAAGGCCCGCGTCCTCGACTTCCCCGGTGCGACGGCCCGCGACTTCGTCGTCACCCAGAGCGGCCCGCTGTTGCAGGAACTCGGCTTCTTCCCCGAAGCGGAGACGCTGTACACGCGCCTCCAGAAGGAGAGCCCCGACTCGCCGGCGGCCGTGGCCGGGCTGGCGCAGTTCTGGATCGGCCGGAAGCGGACCGACGAGGCGCTGCGGCTCGTCAAGGAGTTCGCCGACAAGGGGCCGCCGGTGCTGGTGGCGCAACTGATGACCGGTGCGGTGCGGGCGAAGTCGCCGGGGTCGGCGGCCGAGCGCGAGGTCGAGGCGTGGCTCGACGCCCGGCTGACGAAGACGGCCGACCCGTTCGAGCAGCTGGCGCTGCTGGGGGCGAAGGCCGAGTTGCTCGACGCCCAGCGAAAGTACGACGAGGCCATCGGCGTGTACGACACGGTGCTGGCGCGGGCGAAGGCGCTGCCGCCGGCGGAGCAGAAGCGCTACCCGGTGGACACGTACAAGAACAACCTGGCGATGCTGCTGGCGCTGCACCGGCCGCGCGACGCCGACCGGGCGATCGCGCTGATGACGGAGGTGATCACGGCCCGCGGCCCGCGGCCGGCGTACCTCGACACCCGGGCGGTGGCGTACCTGGTGAAGGGCGGCCGGACGAACGACGCGGTCGATGACTTGAACCTGGCGCTAATGCAGCAGCAGTCGGCGGTGTATCTGTTCCACCTGGGGTGGGCGATGGACCAGGACCCGGTGACCCGCGGCCGCCGCGACGCGCCGCTTGCCGAGGCGAAGCAGCTCGGCCTGACGGCGGAAGACCTCCACCCGCTGGAGGCACGGAAGTTCGCGGAGCTGTACCTGCCGCGGTAGCGGCCGCCTTGCCGGGCGGGGTGCGAACGCTAAGTTATTTGGGTCGGTCCAGGCGAGTGCCAGCGACGTGGCCCTGTCGTCTAGAGGCCTAGGACACGACCCTTTCAAGGTTGAGACCGGGGTTCGAATCCCCGCAGGGTCACTGAGTCAGACGGACGTGAGAAGACCGGGGCGGACTCGATCGGACAGAACGCTTGCCCTGTAAGCACTTCTGCCGATCTTGTCCGCCCCGGTCGTTTTGCGTCCGCTCCCGTCTGCGTCGGAATCTGCGTCGTCGCTGCGTCGGATTCTGCGTCGCCCTTCGACGCCACCGCCGCCGCCCGCTCGAACAGGTGGTCGGGCACCCGGGCGTAGTGGCGGAGCGCCACCTCGGGCGAGTGCCCCAGCCACTCCGTCACCGCCGAAATCGGGAACTCGGCCAACAGGTCCGTCTCGCAGCTCGCCCGGAGCTGGTGGAACAGCTTCGGCCACGGCGTCAGCCCGGCCCGCTTGATGATCCGCAGGAACTGCGTCCGCAGGTTGATGTTCACCCACTCCGCCGGCCCCTCCGCCCGCGCCCGCTGCTCGTCGGCCCACGTCCCGCTCACGACGTACACGGTGCCGGCGGGGGCGAGCTCGGCCGCGTCCTCCAGGTACGGCCGCAGCGCGGCGAAGATCGGCGCGACGCGGTACGCCTTCCCCGTGGCGTTCTCGGTCTTCGGGTTCGGAACCATCATCCGCCCGCCGGCGAGGTCCACGTCGGCCCACCGCAGCTTCAGCGTCTCGCTGGGGCACCGCAGCCCGCCGAACCGCGACAGCGCGATGATCGTGCGCCACACCGGCGACGCGAACCCGATGGCGCGCACCACGTCGGCGGCGGTGACGTAGACCTTGCGGTCGGCCGGGAGCGGGGATGCGGCCTTCACCTCCGCGAACGGGTTGGCGGGAACGAGCTTCTTCTTCACCGCGAACGCGAAGATCGATCGGCATCGCCGGACGCGGCGGGCCACCGTCGCGCCGGCCAGCCCCCGCCCTTTGAGGTGGTCGAGGAAGCGCTCGCCGTGTGCGCTGGTGAGCGTGCGGGGGTCGGCGTCGGCGCTGAAGAACCCGAGGAGGTCGTTGGTGATGGTGTTGTGGTTGGTCTGCGTGCCGCTCTTGTTCTTCGCTTCCTTCTCGGCCGCGTAGAGCGCCAGCAGCCCCGCCAGCATCACTGCCTTCGGCCGCTCGGCCATCAGCCCCACGGCGGCAAGCTTCTCGGCGAGGTCGTCGGGAATGCTGGCTGTCCACGCCGCCGTCTGCGGATCGACCGGCGCCCCGGCGGCGATGCTGCCGACCAGCGCCTCGACCCGGAGCTTGACCGCGGCGGCGACCTTCTGCGTCACCTTCCCGAGGTAGATCGTCTTCCGCCCCCCGCCGGGGGCGGCGAACAGGATGCGGACGTTGCCGCCGTTGTCGGTGCTGATGCTGGCCATCGAGTTGTGCCCTTCTGAGAACGGCCGGCCGGCGGGTGCGGTTCTCAGGTCGCATCCCGCCGGCACGGCCAAAGGATGGTGAATCATACCGGCGGCCACCGCGGCGCGCCAGCTCGGTAGTCGAACGCTCCCGCCCGCCGCCACCCGAAGCCGTCCCCAAAGTCCCCCGAGTTCGGCCGCGGCTGGTGTCGTCGTCGCCGAGCTCGGGTGACTTTGGGGGCTCATTCCCAGGTGGCGCGGTTCCAACTCGGGTTCACCTCGTACGTCTCGGGAATCGGCCCGGGGCGGACGTTCTCGGGGCGGTTCACGGGGCGGATGTAGCCGTGGTCCACCAGCAGCGCGAACACCGGCGTCAGCACCGCCGCCGAGGCCACGTCGCCCTTGTCCTTGACCCACTGAAACGCTTGCGTGCGGGTGAACGCCGCCACCTCGGGGTGGCGCACCAGCCGCGCCAGGAGCCGCCGCGCAACGCGGCCCGACTTGTCCGCCCACCCGCGGCCGTGGGCGCGGGCGGCGTGCGCGATGAAGTAGTCCACCAGGGCCGACGCGCCGGCCACCACGTCCACGTCGATCGGTTCCTCGGACCCGCCCGGCCCGCAGACCCGGCGGACCGACCACAGCAGCGCCGCGAAGCGGGCGCCGTAGCCGCGGAGCTTGGACAGCACGCCGCGGAACGGGTCGGACGTGTCCAGGGCGTTCATCCGGGTGGCGACCGCGTCGGTAAACTCCTGCCACGCCGTCCGCGCCATCGGGCTGAGCCGCACGAAGTAGGGCCGGTAGTGCGGCGTCGAGCCGGGGCCGTCCGTCTCGGGGACCATCTCCATCCCGAGCAGGTCGAGCACCACCTCCGCGTACCCGACGGCCAGCGCCTCGGGGACCGTGGCGAACGTCTCGGCCACGGCCGGCAGCGGGTCCGGGAACGAGAACAAGAATCGGTCGAGGAACCCGTCGCCGGGGGCGTCACCGTGGCGATTGTCGCCGCGGAGCTCGGCCAGGGCGTCAGGGCACAGCATCCCGCACACGGCGACGAACGGGTGCGGGATCACCAGCGGCCCCGCGGCGTGGTCCTTCGCCCGGTTCACCTTCGCCGTCGCGCCGGCCCAGGCGCTGAGCCAGAACTGCCGGTCGGCGCCCTTCCCGCCCTTGTACTGGTCCATGCTGCGGACGAACGCGGACAACTCGTCCTTCACCACCGCCACGCCGCGGGGGTTGTCGGCCAGCACCTTCGCCGCGGCCTCGGTGGTCGTGTCGTCGAGCGTGGCCTGCCGAAGCACCGGCCGCCGCGGCGGCGTCGGCGGCTCGCCCTCGCACCCCCCGGTCTTCCACTCCTTCATCCGGGCGGCGTGGCGGTCGGCCTCGGCGTCGAACAGCGACATCTCCTTGCGGTGCGCGTCGGCCCACACCCGCTCGGCCTTGACCAGCGGCGCCCGGGCGCTCCCCAGGGACGCCGACTTGGTGCTGCCGGGCGGCGCGACGACGACGACCCAGAGCAGCGGCACCTCCGTGTACCCGGGCTTCACCTCCGCCGCCCGCGACCGGCCGACCGCGGCCCCGAGGAGAGTCAACCCCGGCACGGCGACGTAATCCACCGGGACGTGCAACGACTCGGCCGCGGCCCGCCAGTAGTCGGCCACCTTCTCGGGGAAGACGGCGAGCGGGAACTCGGGGACCGGGGGGAGGGTCGGCAGCGGCACCGGCGGCGCCCACCCCGGGGGCGGCGTCTCGGCCGACTGGGCGGAGCTCGCCGCACGACCACCACCACCGTCGTCGGCGTCGAGTAGGTAGCCGCGGGGCTTGCCGTAGTCCCTCGTGGCGGCGTCCGCCGCTTTGTGGGCGAGCTCGGCCTCGGACCACGGGGGCGTACAGCGCGGGTTGTAGTCGTCGCGCAGCAACCGCAGCACCACGTCGTCGGGGAGGGCGAACCCCCAGGCGAGTGCCCGGGCCACGGCGAACGTCTGCCCGTGGCCGTCCTGCCCGCTCACCGCCCCGTCGCATTTCTTGAGGTACGCCCGCGCCCGCTCCTCCGCCCCCGGCCGGGGCGTGGCGGTGAGCTTGAGCGATGTACCGCGCACCCACGCCAGCAGCCACGCCGGCGCGTCGGCGGGGTCGCGGGCATCGGTCCAGGCGTAGGCGCCGATGGCGTTGGCCGACGGCGGCGCCACGAAGTAACCGCCCTCGCCGCGAACGTCGATTCTGAGCCCGCGGTGGTTTTTGCGGTTCGTCAGCGGCACCCCGTCGGCCGGCCAGTTGAGGACGAGGTGCGCGCCCCCGGAGCCGGACCGGCCGCGGCGCGTCGGCGGCACGGGGCCGTGCTCGTCGATCAGCCGGGCCAGGTCGGCCAGCCCCGCGTCGCCGTCGGGGCCGAGCATCCAGATTCCCGCCGCGGCGCCGGTCGCCACGCCGACGTTGGCGTCCGGCCACTTCCGCCACCAGCCGCGGATCGTCACCTCGTCGATGGTGGCGTCCTTGACGCCGTGCGCGGTTCGGGGGTGCTTCCCGACCTGCGCGCAGTCGGCTTTGCGACAACTACAGCCGCCGTTCACGGGGTTGTGAAGTGCGAGCACGGGCCAGCCGCGGGCGGCGTAGGCGATCGCCGCGGCGAGCAACGCGTTGGGCGTGGTCACTGGCCACCCCCTTCCGCGTCGTGGCGCTGGACGTGGCCGCTCGCACGGGCGGCCAGCCACGCCCGCATCGTGGCCAGGTGGTACATCACCCGCCGGCCGATCTTGATCCGCCCCACCCGCTCGCCGCGGTCGGCGAGCCGGCCGAGCGTCTTCGCGCTGAGCCCGGACAGCCGGGCGGCCTCGCACTGGTCCACGGCCAGACGGTCGGGGGTGTTGGGCACGCCGCCGTGCCGCTCGGGAGCCCCGGGGCGGGGCGTGTACGGGTTCGTGGTCATGCAGTCTCCGGGGCCGGGACGCGCCCAGCTGAATGAGTGATGGAAGTAGCGGCGGCCGGCGAAGGTGCCGGCCGCCGCTGGGGGTTAGTCGATGTCGTCGAACAGGTCGCGGGGCTGGGGCCGGTTGACCAGCAGGCGGCCGATCATGTTGAAGGCGTCGGCGGTGAGTTCCGTACGGCACCAGAGCTCGACCGAGCCACACGCCCGGCGGTTGCGGGCCGACTTCTTTGACAGCCGGTTGCCAGCGGGGGCCGGGACGGGTCGAATCCACCCCTTGCGGTGCGCGAGCGAGAAGGCGATGCCGACGAGCTTACCGTTGCCCTTCCGCAAGCCGGCCAGTTCGTCCGGCAGGACGGCGTCGTCGGCGCTGATGATCGGTTGGCGAAGCGCGGCACGGGTCAGAAGGTACAGCCGCCCGAGGAGCGTGGGGTTGGGGGTGAACTCAGCCACGGGTCACCCCCTTCCCGGCATCGGGGACAGGGCAGCCGGCGACGATCCACTCCAGGACAAGCTCCCGGTGGTAGCGGACGAGCCGACCGATGGTAAACCGGCCGGGGACCGCCCGCTCGGCGTCGAGCCGCCGGGCGGTCCGGTCGCTCACCTTGATCAGCTTGGCAACGTCGGGGAGGTCGAGGCTGGCGTCGGCCAGGGCGTCGAGTACGGGGGGAACGGGGTCGTGGGTCGGCATTGTGCCGCCTCATCGGGCCGCACGACCGGACCAGGGCACCCGATGTACCCCGTGGCCGGCCGTTGCATGCCAGATAGGCCGCACACCGGAAGTCACACTTCGTTAGGTACGCGTTACGTCGGACGTAACGTGGGTCACTTCCCAGCCGGCGACATTCCTACAAGGGTCTTCAGTCGGTCGGTACACGTATCCGCTCCCGCTACCGTCGGGCTGGATGCACCGGATGAGGTGATCGTAAAGATCGGGGTGGCCGTGCTTATTCAGGTCTTCGCGAGCCGTATTGATCCGCTTGAGCGTCGCGGTCGGGGCGCTCCGGCTCTTGACCACCTTTTTCGGTTCGCCCCCATGCGTGTTCTCTCTCAGGTAGGCGTCGATCTGGGTCAACTCGTCGGTGGTTTTCGCCAGTGCGGCTCTCGAGTCGTTTAGCTCAGCCTCGGTGCCGCCATCGGCGATCTCGGCCAGGTACTTAGCACGGTTCTCTGTCTGCACTCGTTTGCGTTCGAGCAATTGTGCCGTCGCCGTCGAGTCGGATTTCTCCAGCGGGAGCGGTGGCCGTTCCACTAATCCGGCCTCGTTGGCCAACTCTCTTGTCGTACTGCCACCTCTACCCGAGGTCTGGCGTCCCGAGCGATGGCGTGACTTGCCGTGAAGGTCATCTGCGCTCACTGACTTGTTCGGTTGCTGGAGGAGTTCGGCCAAGTCGTGATACCCGCCCAAGAGTGGTCGGGTACGGGTGAGGCCGAACGCGGTGATGCTGACGGTGTCGGCCTCGAAACGGATAGCGAACTTGCCTTTAACTCGAGACGCCTCCTTACCCCCCTCCCGCTCCTCACTCTGGCCACGACAGAGATCGTCATGGTCCGATCCCCCCGAGCTGTCCCGCTGAGGCTGTGCTGAATCGTCGATTTGCTTATAAACATCGATCAACCTGCTGATCGGCCAGTCGCACGCATTTTCACCACCGGTTGACAGTTTATCGACTACTGTACGCAGAAACAGGATATCCGTGTCCGGGCCGTGAACCCGCTCCATCTCGGCGAATAGCTCCCGACTACCGGGGAAACTACCGAGATAGATCGTACCTTCCTGCTCGATCTGCGTCTCGATTGTGTTCCAAGTAGCAGTGTCAGTGGCGTGTTGATCTCGAAGCTTGAGGAGAGAAGCACGCCTGCGTACTCTCCGCTCGGCGTACTCCAGGAATTCACCGACGGTCTTGGGCTTTGGGATTACGTTGCCCTGATCGTCGATCTGTTCGTCGGCGTCGAACTCAAATTGGAACAAGGTTGGATAATCTGGGAAGAGAGACCTCCGCTGCAGTCGAAAGCGTCGGAGACACACTTGCGGCAGTTCGTCGATCAGGCTGTTGAGTCGGCTGTTCATGCCCTGCAACAGTGTTTGCGCGATTTCCCGCGATAGCACCGTCTGCAGAGTTTTCACCACTCCATCTCGATCGCGTCGCCGGGCGAAATTGAGAAGTTGTGCGAGTCTGTAGAGGGCGGGTTGATTGATGTGGGCCGTTTCGTCGGTGTACGCCCCGAGGTGATCCCAGAGGTCGGCGAGTGCCTCCGCAGCGGTAAGCAGCGCATCGGCCCTCTCAGCAACCCACTGGTCATGCGGGGGGGCGGAGAAGTGAAGGTTGTAGAGGCGAGCCGCCCGCACCGTATCGGCTGACTGCGCCGTCATCGCATGGAAGCGACTCAGGAACTCAGCGTAAGCGCCTTTGCGACGGGCTTGCTCTTCCAGCTCCCGTTCCTTTTGTTCCACCATTACGGCATGATCAACCGTGAAGTGCTTCGGCACGACATGTTCATTGGACATGCTGGCACTCACGGCGCCGGGCCGGTCGGCCGGTGCCGTCGGTGAGTGCGACGACGACCCCGGCCGACCGCGTAGAGCTGCCCGGGGATCAGTCGGGCCGCGACCCAGCATCACCATTTTGGCGAGAGATTGGCGGTGGTGGAAGGCCGGTTGCGGGGTCGAGATGGCTGGCAAGGTCGGCCACGGACGCCACCGCAGCCTTTTAGGGTGCCAAGACGAATTTCCTGCGCCGGTGCCCAGCCGGTCTATGGCGTGAAGCCCCACACTTCCGACCCCCCCCAGGTGCCGGAGCGTCAGGAGTCATCCCCGCCGGGGTCGCCGATCGTCATCGCCCACCCGGCGAGCCGGAGCGGGACGAGCACGACCACGCCCAGGATCAACAGACCCGACAGATACGGCAGGTCGGCGCCGATCTGGGGGAACACGTCCCACACCGACTGGCCGTGCGCCAGGGTGTCCCGCCACCGCAGCCCGACGATTCCCAAGTACGCGGCCACCCACCACAACACCAGCGTGCCGACCGACGGCCAGATGGTCACGGGGATCGTGAGGCGGAACGGGTCGTGTTGGCCGTCGATCACCACCACCCGCAGACAAACCGTCGTCGGCAGCGGGCTGAGCTTGCCGGTGGTGTGGCCGATGTACTCGGCGTGGTATGTTGGCGCCGGCCCGCTGCCGACGCGGTGAGCGGGGACCACGGGGAGCAGCGGCGGCTCGGCCGTCACCTCGATCCGTGCTCTCGAGACGGGCGGGACGACGCGGACGACGAGCGTCCGCCCGGCCCGGACGTGGACGCGGCGCCGGCCCATGTCCGGGCACCGGCCGGTGCGCAGGATGATGTCGAGCCGGGCCGGCCCGCGGAGCCGCAGTGACGGCGGAGGGTCGGGGGCGGCGGTCGGGTCGGCGGGCGTCACGCCTTCCCCTTCGGCAGCCGCCAGGCGTCGATCCAGCCGAGCAACTCCCGCGACAGCTCGGCGAGGTAGTCGCGGAACGCGGTGTCGGCGGCGGTGTCGGTTTCCTTCGCGCCGGCCACCTCCGCCGACGCGGCCTGTAGCCACGGCGTGAAGGCCATCAGGGCGTGCAGGTGCCGGGGCTCGTAGGGGACGACGCGCACGTCCCGGCCTTCCTTCTCGGCCTTCTCGTAGGCGTCCTTCGTCGCCTGCCCCTTGAGCGCGGCCTCACCATCCTGCCGCAACAGGACAAGCCGGTTGATCGGGCAGGGGTTGAGCTTGAAGTACGTCAGGCGCTGCCGCAAGTCGTAGGGCTGGCCCTTCGCCTGCCCCAGCCATGCGGCGATGCCGAGCCCGGGCTTGTTCGGCCCGTCGGTGCGGATGACCGTGAGGTAGCCGTAGGCGCCGAGCTTGGTGTTGGTGACGAGCTCGACCTTCTGCCACGCCCCCGACCCGGTGAGCCGGTGTTGGTGGAGGCACTGAAGCCAGCCGTCGAGCGCGTTCTGCACCTTCGGGATGAACGGCGTGCCGACCGACTCCTCATTCTCAATGTCCCGCTCGGCGCGGACGAGCATGTCCTTCCACAGCTCGGCGAGAACTCGTTTGAGGTCGCGGGGCGGCGGCGGTGTCGGCGGCAGCGTCGGGCCGGGACCGATCGGCGCGGGCTTGTGGACGATGTCGTCGTAGCGCTTGCCCATCGCCCGCAGGCACAACCGGATGCTCGGCTCCGCGGCGAACTTCTTCACGTCCTTTGCGTCGAACGGGAACGTGTCGTCGAGGCCGGTCAGGTCGAGGTCCGAGTAGTGGACGCGGAGGCGCTGGCGGATCAACTCGACGACGACCCCTGGCTCAGCCTTCACCGGCATGTATAGAGCCGACTTTGACGGGCGACCGGGGAGTATGAATGGTTGGGTTAGCCGCTCCCGGACATAGCCTTCTGCGTTGTTCAGCAAATCCTGCCAGAAACCGAGCTCCGCGAAGATCAGGAGGCAGACGTTTCGCAACTCGTTGATGAACTTGGCGGTGGAGTCGGAAAAGAACGCCTTGTTCATCCGCTCCTGTTCTTTGTCCGGCGAGTTGACGTAGTCCTCGAGTTGGTCGAACACCACCACCACGGGGATCGACAGGTTGGCCAGCAGTTCGAGCCACGTCTCCAGCAGCCGCCGGCCGAGATTGCCGGCGTTCTTCACGTTCGCCGGGGCGTCCTCGATGTCGCCCTGGTGGAGGTCTTGGAAGGGTTCGCGGTCGTCGAGCAACACGACCAGGGCGAGCCGGCCGTAGAGTTCCTTGCGGAGCCAGCCGACCACGTCCTTCGACTCGGTCCGGTCGAGGTGCTGAACGACTACCCCGAGCGCCGTCTCAGGTTTAATGCGCGCTTCGTCCACAGCCCCGCGGATCATATCGGGGGTCGGGTGCTTCACGCCGCACGCCTGCACCAGCTTCTCAACCGCATCGAGCCGTGCCTGCGTCTGGGCGCCGCCGCCGATCCCAAGTTTCGACCAGAACCCGCCGGCCGGGGTCAACTCGGCCCGCTGGTGGGGGGCCAGCTGGCGGAGGGCTTCGCCGAGCAGCCTTGCCGTGAGCCGGCCGGCGATGTCACCGAGTAGGCGCCCGCCGTCGCCGCGGTGGGCGAGGAAGTGGTTGACGATCTGCCACAGGAGGTAGTCGATCGCGTCCATCCCCGGGGACAGCCGATCGACGACGACGAGCAGCGTCTCGTCGCCCGCCTCCGCGGCCTGCCGTCGGAGCTCGGCCCGGAGCGTGTGGAACAGGTGCGTCTTCCCGGCGCCGCGGTCGCCGATCACCGGGTACGCCCGGGTGGTGGCGGTGCCGGCCCGGTACTGGCCGATGACTTCCAACAGCTCGGCGAGCTGGGGCGCGGCGAACGCCGGCACGCCGCTGAGGAGACTTTCCTCCGCGGTGCCGACGGTCGTGACCTGGGACGCGAACGGGTTCACGCCCTGCCGCAGCCGGTCCAGCGCGGCGGCCGTCGCGGGGTCAGCGGGCGGGCTGGGCATAGTACATCACCTTGTGCGAGACGAAGAGGGCCAGTTCCGGCCGGGGCATGTCGTCGAGCATCCGCGACCACCCGCTCAGCCGGATGAGGTTGGCGTCGTCCAGCGCCCGCAGGGTGTCGTGAAACACGCCGATGGTGAGCGTGGGGTGGCGGCGCTCGAGGGCATCGTACAGCTCGCCGAAGTCGCAGCCGACGGCCCGGTCGCGGTTCGACTGATCGACAAGGCTGACGATGTCGTCGCCGATCGCCTTCGCGTCCGTGCCTGCCGGGGCGGGAGCCGGGATGGCGGGCGGCGGACTGGCCGAAGCGCCGGTACTCCGCTCCGCTGCCAGCGTGGCCTTCTCAATCGCTGTGTGCAGTGTCGCTAGCACCGGCGCCGGGTCGGCTACCGTTGTCGCCGGCGGCGGGAGCGCGGCGACCACCTTCTGATGCAGTCCGTCGAGCGGTTCACGGAGGGCTGCAATCAACTTCTGTTGGAGCCCCTCGAACGCTTCGCGGATCGCCGTGACGCACGCCGCGGTGGCGTCGGCAACGGCAGCCCGGAACGCTTCGGGGTTGGGCGGGGGTGGCGCGGCGCCGAGCTGCTGGACCGCGGGGAGTAGTGCCTCGAGCGCTGCCTTCGGGCTGATGGCATCGAGCACGAACTTTTGGCCCGCCGACGTGAGCCGTGCCAGCGTCACCGGCATGATCTTCGTTTTCGACTTGCCGCGGGTCGTGGTCGTGACGGTTTGAGACTCCGTGAACTCCTCGAGGAGTCCGTGCTCGATCGCTTCCGCGCCCGCTTTCTTCCCGGCGGCGTTACCCGGGAACAGCCCCGGCGAAGGGGTCTTTACACCCTTCGCCACTAACGGCTGCGGACCGGAGAGGGCGGCGTTGAGCCCGGCCACCAGGACCGGGTCGGGCGAGGAGGCATCGAGCACGGATCACACCCCGTGTGAGGAGCGGGCGGCGGGATGCGTCTGGGTGAGCCGCCGGGCGTTGAGGTGTCGATTGTGCGCAAGAGGCGGCGAGAAGGCAAGAACTTGCCAAGACGGGCGGACGAGTTGACTGGCGGAAAGCTGTGGCGAAACTTCGACGTGGGACGACCATGTCCTGACGACCTCGGTCGCGGCCGACTTTTTTGGTGTCGGGTTTTGTCCGGCGGCCAGCCCTGCGGACTTCGCCGCGATCGTTTTCAGGTGTTCGGTTTTGTTCGGCGGCGAGCTTCGCGGGTGCGACCGCGGCACCGCAGAGCCCGGGCCCGGCGGCGGGTGTCGGACGGTCGCAACCCGCGGGTTACACCAGCTCCCGGATGGGGTCGGCGTGGTCGAGCAGGTGCTGCGGGCGGCCGGTGGGGTCGAGGAGCGTGGTGCGGCCGGCGGGGATGCCGAGGCAGTGGTACAGGGTGGCGAACACCTCCTGGTACGACACCGGCCGGGATGCCACTTTCCCCCCGAGCCGGTCCGTCTCGCCGACCACGACCCCGCCCCGGATGCCGCCGCCGGCGAGCAGCGCCGGCCCCACCTCGGGCCAGTGGTCCCGGCCGCCGTCCTTGTTCACCCGCGGGGTCCGGCCGAACTCGCCCCACGCCACCACCGCCACGTCCCCGAGCATCCCCCGGTCGGCCAGGTCTTCGACAAGGGCGGCGAGGGCGTGATCGACGACCGGGACGAGGTTCCGCATCCGCGGGAAGTTCTTCGAGTGGGTGTCGAAGTCGCTGAACGACACGCTCACGCACCGCACCCCGGCCTCGACCAGCCGACGGGCGAGCAGCAGCTTTCGCCCGGCCGCCTCGCCCTCGCTCGTGACCGACCGCTCGCCCCCGCCCGGCGGCGGGACGTACCGGGCCTGCACTCGGGCCGGCTCCTTCCCGAGGTCGAGCGCGGCGGCCAGCCGGCCGGACGTAAGCACCGCCAGCGCCTGCCGGTTGAAGTCGTCCACCGCGGCCATCGTGCCGGTCGCGTCGAGGTCGCGGCGGGTATCGTCGATGCCGGCGAGCAGCGCCGCCCGGTCGTCGAGCCGGTCGAGGGTGAGCCCGTCGGCGAGCGTCAGGCGGACGGCGTGGTGCTCCCCCCGGGCGGCGAGTTCGGCCTTCATCCCGGCTTCGAGCTCCCGCGGGAACAGCGCCGACACGTCCGGCCGGAACGGGGCGGCGGACGGGCCGAGGAACCCGGGCCGGGCGCTGTTCCGGACGAACGGCCGGCCCTGCATCACGTCGACGAACGCCGGCACCGGGTCGGCCGGCGAGCCCCGCAGCTTCGCCACCACGCACCCGAGCGCCGGCCGCCCGCCGACGGTCCGCAGGTCGGCCGCCGGGAAACCCGACTGGCACTGGAAGGCGTCGTGCGCCCCGGCCGACCCAACGAGCGACCGCACGAACGCGAACCGGCCGGCGGCGCGGGCCACGTTCGGCATCAGCTCCGACACCCGGACCCCGGGCAGGGCTGTGGCGATCGACCTGAACTCGCCGCGGACCTCGGCCGGCGCGTCCGGCTTCGGGTCGATGGTGTCGTGCTGCGGCGGGCCGCCGTCGAGGTGGACGTTGATGACGGCCTTCACCGATGTGGACGACCCGAGGGCGGCCTCGGCCCGGAACAGGTCGGCGAGCGACAGGCCGAGGAAACCGGACGCCCCGGCGACGAGCGCTCCGCGGCGGGTGGGGGTGGGCATGGGTGCGGTCCGCGGGTGGGAAACGCAGGCGGGACTTAATTCGACCCGAACCGGAGGCAAAATGCAACATCCCGCCCGAACGCCCCGGCGTCGGTGAGTGCCTCTCCCGTCGCCTCTACCCGCGGCGACGGCTCCCCACCCCCCGCGGCCGGTACTGCGACCGGTAAACCAGCCGGCAGCACCGCCGGCACCCGAGCCGATCCCGGCCCACGATGAGGAACAGCAGCCCGCAGCGGCGGCCGCACCCGGGACACGCCCACCACGTCCGCTCGCCGCCGTGCGCCGCGGGCGCCTTCACCGTGCAAACGCGATAGCGCTGAGGCTCCGACGGTTGGCCGGCCAGCGCGGCGAGTATCCCGCGGCAACCCGGGTGCCTCACGGTCACGCTGTCGTCGTCGTTCAGTGCCCACTCGACGACACGGGCGCCGACGCTCAACCTGCCCCAGAACTCGCCTCCCGAGAAGTCCCGGGGGCCGTCACGGGAGATGCGCCAGGCGGGGCGGACGTACTCGACGAACAGCGGCATGGGTGGCCCTCCGATCCACGCTACAGGGTACTCCGATATCGGGTTTTTTCAGGACGGCGCGGCCTTACCGCCGCACCTGCGATCGCCGTGGGAATCGAGGCTTTTGTGAGAATTTATGAGCGTTCAGGGCGTCGAAATCAAAAGCCGTTCACTGCCTTTCGATACCGGCTTGCAACTTCGCCAAACCGGCGCCACGGATAGTCTTTGAAAGGTGCAGCCAGCACGCCGCGACCGCGGTCACGTCGGGGTCGGTGTCCCCAGTGGTTGTGCAACAGTTCGGTCGTTGCCCCGCTTCGGTCCTGATCCTTATTCGCCCTCTGACGAGCTTCTCACTCGGGGGATTTTGGGGACGGTTGCGGGGGCGTCAGCCGAAACTCGTCGATGCCTCCCGCGCCGATTCCCCGGCGAGGTTAGTGGGGGGTAATTCGGCCCGGGTGGTGGCATCGACCCGGGCGAAGTTAGAGTGCCACAAGGGGTACTCGCCGCCGGCGTGGCGGGCGGGGTCAGTTGTCCTTCTCCGTGGATCGTCGGAGTGCCACCCGGAGCCCGCACCCGGGGCAGCCGACCGACAACCTGCTGTGAGACCAGATCATCCTGGACCGGCACGTCGGGCAGTTCATCCCGGCCGGCGGCCGCCAGCACGCCCACCCGCATCCTCCCGCCGTGCAGTACCAGAACCGGGAGTACGCCGCCCCCGTGCGCACCTTCACCGTCCCCAACCGGCACCGGGGGCAGTTCCTCGACCACGCCACCCGCGGCCGGGACCGGCAGAAGAACGCCACGCTCATGTTGCGATACCGGGAGCGACGGCCACGACACGGTCCGTGCTGGCGGGGTTCACATCTGGGATTGTAACGTGTCCGCGCCGGGATCAGAATGTGCGTGCGGGTGCGGTGAACGGGGCGGCGCTGATGAGCCGGGGCCTGGGCTCGGAGATGGTGAACGTGTGGCACGGGCCGAAGGGGTGGGTGCCGGGGCGCTTCTCGTCCCGCGGGTCGGCCGCCGCGGCATCACCGCCCCCGGGCCATGCCCCGCCCCGTCTCCCAGCCCGGGGGGCAAGCGTGACGCCGATTCGCATGACCGATCGTATAGCCCGGGTCAGAATTAGGCGAAGAATCGGTTGCTAGCCGCTGCGCGGCGGACGGACCAAGAGCAAGATAGTAAAATACTAAAATACTAATCAATCAAAGTCCTGAAGAGGCGGAACCCGTTCGTGCTGAGGCCGGTGGTCGGCCGGTAGATGATGCGGTGCGCACACCTCAGGCCGGCCGGCGTGAGGTTGAACGAGCCACCCCGGAGAATGCGGTTTGAACGCTCGTTAATCTCAAGATACTGTGCGTTCTCCCGGTCCTCCAACACCCCCGTCGCGTACCCCAAACCCGGGTCCTCGCACCACTCCAGCGCGTTACCCAGGGCGTCGAACAACCCCAGGTCGTTCGGCTTCAACCGACCCACTGGCCACGCCCGCTCGTCCGCGTTCTTGTAACCCCAGCCGTAAAACGCCAGCAACCCGTCCGGCCGCCCGAAGTACCGCGCCGTCCCCGCACCCGCCCGGCACGCATACTCCCACTCCACCTCCGTCGGCAGACGATACCCCGTCAGACCGAGATGCCCCTTCCGCATCCTCATCCCCTCGTCATACTCCTTCTGCGCGTTCGGCTCGTAACACCACTGCTCCTCCGGGATTCCCTCCTTCTCACTAAGCCAGTTGCAGTATTCCGCCGCCACATACCACATCACCCCCACCGCCGGCGAGTCCCGGTCCGGGCTGTACTGCTTCACCCACGAATAACCCGGCCGGAACCGCAGGAACTCCGCCACCGTGACCTCCTTCGTCGCCACTGCGAAGGTGCGGCCGATCCGCTTCCGGTGCGCCGGTTCACTCACCGCGTTCCGCCCCGGCTCCGACGCCGGCGAACCGAGCGTCAACTCCTTCGGACCCCGTATGACAGAGAATGTCTGCCCTGCCCCGGTCACGTACCAGTCCTTCGCCGTCTTCCCCGGGTCGCCACCCTTCGCCGCCCCAGCCAGCCCGGCGTCGATCGCCACCAGTTCCGCCGCCTGCCCCCACCGCTGCCGCAGCAGCCAGTCGATCGACCCGTGCAACCCCGGGTCCGGGTGGTCCTTGTACAGCGCCAGCAACTCCCCCGTCAGACCCGCCCGGTCCGCCACCGCCGCCGGCGGGAACTCCCCCAGCGCCAGCAGCAAGGCCCGCTTCGCCGACACGTCTGCCACCGCCCGGAATCGTCCGACCAGCGCCCCCGCGTCCACCCCCACACCCGCCGCCCGGTGGACCAGCTCGCTCCGCGCCGTCGGGTCGCCGTCCTTCGGGTAACCGAACAACGGCCACACCGGCTCCGCCTCGCCCACCGCCAGCAGAACCGCCGCCGCGTTCGCCTGCCGACGGGCCTGCGCCACGTGCGCCTCCTCGACCCCGGTCGCCGGCTCCACCACCCGCAGCACGAACCCGCCGGTTCCCTTCAAGGAAGAGGCGTACACCGTGTAGGTGTCGTCGCCGGGCGGCGAGTACCGCAGGGACGAGTTCGTACCGCCACCCCCGTCGTCGTCCGCGGCCAGTTCTTTCCCCGACTTGTCGCGGACCGCCAGGTACGAATCGAAGTCCGCGCTCTCCAGCCTCAACTGGTAGGTCTTCCCCCCCGACAGCCGCACCTCGAACTGCTTCGCGGCCAGCATGCCAACCTGCTTGCCAATGACAAACTTCACCCGCGGGTCGGCGGCGGCGATCGCCCCCTTCTGCTCCATCACCACCCTGTCTTCGGGCACCACCACCCGCCGGCCCAGCTCCGCCGTCAGGAGCGGCACCACCGCCAAACGGTTCCTCGCCACGGCTTCGGCGAACAGGGCGTGGTGTCGGGCGTCCACCGTCACCGCCAGCTCGGCCAGGTCCGCCGGCCGGTCGGCCGCGTAGCGGGCCAATAGGTTCGCCGTCAGGTCGAACCCCGACGCCTCGGCCACCAGCTTCGACTCGTCCAACTTCCCGCCCCGGATGAGTTCACGGGACGCGGGGTAACGCTTCACCAGCGCCGGGAGCAGCGCCCCCCGGACCGGCTCCAGCGCCGCCGACCACGCCACGAACTCGACCGGGTTGGCCTTCACCGACGCCTCCGCTACCCCCGGGGCGAGCCCGCCCCACCGCGGGTCGGTGGGAGCGAGCCCGGCGAGTGCGGACGCCGCTCGCACCCGCTTCCCCGACTCCGCCGCCTCGTCCGCCAGCACCGCCCAGAGCGGCGGGGCGACGGCCGCGGCGTGCGACTTCAGGGCGTCACGGATCGTGAGCAGTTCCGCCGGCTGGCACGCCGGCAGGTATGCGGCCAGTTCCGCCGCCCGCTGCGGCTCGTCGGGGAGGAGCGCCAGCCGGGCGTGGAGCCCTGCCTTCGTGGTCACCGGCTGAGCGGCCAGCTCGACCAGGTTCGGCCGGGCCAGGTCGCGCAGGTCGGCCAGGTCGCCCACGATCCGCGGCAGCACCCCCGTGTCGGCCCCAGCGAGTGAATCGACGAGCGCCGCCGCCCGGGTTTCCCGTTCGGTGGCGATGCGGTCCTGCTCCCGCTGTCGCTGCACCTGCACCGCCGCAATCCCGCCGCCGACCGCCACCAGCACCACGACGCCGGCCAGCGCCAGCTGCACCCGCCGCCGCTTCCGCTGCTCCTCGGCCTTCGCCTCGGCCGCCGCCCGGTCGCGCTCGGCCTGCCGCAGCCTCGCATCCACCCCCTCCCGGTACGCCGCCAGCTCCGCCGCCACCGCCGTCCCGTCGGCCGGCCGCCCCTCCGGCCGCGGGCTCAGGCACCACTTCGCCAGCGACACCAGCTCGTCGTCGGCCCCGCAGGAGTCGAGCCGGGCGTACGCCCCGGACAGGTCGCCGGCCCGGGCCTTCGCCATCACCTCGGCCACCCCCGACCCGGTGAAGGTCCGCGACCCGGTGAGCACCTCGCACAGGACGCCGCCGAGGGCGAACACGTCGGCCCGGGCGTCCACGTCCTCGCCGCGGGCCTGCTCAGGGGCCATGTACGCCGGCGTGCCCATCACCGCCCCGGCCACCGTCAGCGCCGCCGCCCGGACCTCCAGCGCCGTCTCCCGCACCCCCGCGGCGTCGGCCGGCCGCTCCTCCTCCCGCTCCCGGGCCAGCCCCCAGTCCATCACCTGCACCTCGCCGAACGCCCCGACCATGACGTTCGCCGGCTTCAGGTCGCGGTGGATCACCCCCTGCGAGTGGGCGAACCCGACCGCCTGGGCGATCTGCTCGACGACGCCGACGAACCGCGGCCGGTCGTCCGCCGGGTCCGGGCGGTCGGCCAGCAGCGCCGCCAGCGTCCGGCCGCGGACGAGCTTCATCGCCAGGAACGGGGAGCAGTCGGCCAGGGTGCCGAGCTCGTAGGCCGGCGGGATGCCGGGGTGGGCCAGCCGGCCGGTGATCCGCGCCTCCCGGACGAACCGCTCGGCCTCCTCGCCCGCCTCGTGCCCGGGGAGGAGCACCTTGACGGCGACCTCACGGCCGAAGGCGAGGTCAGTGGCGGCGAGCACCCGGCCCATGCCGCCGCGGGCGATCTCGCCGGTGACGGCGTACCCGGGCACGTCGAGCAACCCGTCTGGCCGCGCCCCCGCGGGCCGGCTACTCGGCCGGGTGCCGGCGGGGTCAGGGGCGGGGGCGGGAGTGTAGTCGCCGGTGGCGACGGGGTTGCGGATCGGTGCGTCCGGCTGCGTCCGGTCTTGCGACATCGGGGCGACCTCGGGGAACCGCCGATGCTAACACGACGGAACGAGGCCGGCAACGGGCTTGACTCGCCGCGACGCGGCTGCGGATGCGTGAGTGAATGCGGTGGCGGGCCGGCCCCCCTGCCGCACCATCGACCGGCAAAACCGCGACGGGTGAACGCACGGCCCGGCGTCGGTCCGCGAGGCTTCAACTATGGGGACTTTGGGGACGGTTTCACCGGGCAACGACCCGAGTTCGTCGTCACGCCTCCGCCCAGCTCCCCGCCGCGACCATGGCGAGAATGGCCCGCCGGATCGGCTCGGAGAGGGCGGGCCCCGCCGCGGCCGCGGCGGCCACAGCGGGGGCCGTGACCGGCTCGACGAACCCGGGGTGGACCAACCGGGTCGGAATCGCCCAGATCGCCCCTCACCCGGGACTGGCCAGCCGGTCCGGTCGCCTCCGTGAGTTCATTTCAACCGTGGCTGATCCGCGGTCCGGAAACTAAGCTTTCTCAAGTAGTTCAGCCGATCCCAACTTGGGATGGCTGACGACCGCGGCCTGCACTGATTCGTGACCGCCCCCCCTGATGCCAACTCCTCACGATCCGGGCTCCGACCAACCTGAACCGGACCCGCTCCCGCCGAGCCTCGTCGCCTATAGCGATTACGAGGTGCTGCGGAGGTTGGGGCGCGGCGGCATGGGGGTCGTGTACCTGGCCCGCAACCTGTTGATGGGCCGGTTAGAGGCGCTCAAGCTCCAGGCCGACCCGGGGCCCGGGACCGAGTTCCTCCGTGAAGTCCAGGCGGCCGCCCGCCTCGCCCACCCGAACATCGTCGCCGTCTACTCGGCCCGGGTCGTACTCGGCACACTGGTCCTGGCGATGGAGTACATCGACGGGTGCGACCTCGGGCGGCTGGTCGCCCGCCGCGGCCGGCTGCCGGTGCCCTCCGCCTGCGAACTGGCCCGCCAGGCGGCCGTCGGACTCCAGTACGCCCACGACGCGGGTGTGATCCACCGGGACATCAAACCCTCAAATCTGATCCTCGCACAGGCCTCGGGGCCGGCCGTCCTCAAGATCCTCGACTTTGGGATCGCCCGGGCCGACGGAGTCGCCGAGGGTGCGGTGTCGATCGGCACTCCGGCGTTCGCCGCCCCCGAGCAGTTCGAGAACCCCTCGGCTTCGGACGCCCGGTCCGACATCTACGCGCTGGGTGGAACCCTCTTCTACATGTTGACAGGGGGCCCGCCGTTTTCGGCCGGGACCGTGACCGAGTTGATGCAGTGCCACCGGGAGGGGCCACCCCCTCGGCTCGAATCGGTCCGCCCGGGGGTTCCCTCCGGCCTCGCCCGACTGGTCGAGCGAATGCTGGCAAAGAACCCGGCCGACCGCCCGCAGACCGCGGGCGAGGTGGCCCGAGCGATCGTCGCGTTCGTCGAGCCAGATGCACCGACCTGGGAGTTGGCGGCCCCTCCTCCGGCCGGGAATTCGCTCGTCACCCTTCCCCCCACGACGAGCGACAAGGACAGCACCATACCCCTCATCCCGACCGTACCCACTGTCATACCAACCGTACCCGTCGGGTCGGCTTCCGCCGGCAGGCCGAAGAGGGTCTGGTTAGCGTCGGCTGTCGGTATCGTGCTCGCCGTGGGTATCTACGCCGGGTGTGCGTCGTGGCCACGCCCCGGGACGATAACGACTCCGACGGCGCGGAGCGGCGATAGCTCCCGCCCCGTCGTCGGGCCCGTCCAACTGTTCGACGGGCAGTCCCTCGCCGGGTGGGTCGTGGACGGCGGAGACCCGGGGGAGTGGAAAGTTGAGGACGGGGTCATCACGGCTACCGGGATCCCCAAGGGGCCGCGGACCTGGCTCTTGACCGAGAAGGAGTACGGCGACTTCCGGGTCCGGTTCGACTACCGATTGGAGGCCGGGGCGAATTCGGGATTCGCGTTCAGGGCCGTCCCGGGCGAACGGCCGGTCCTGACGCCCGGCGGCCGCCCGTGGCCCGTCCCCCACCACCAGCAGATCGAGATTTCGGACGATCGGGCCAAGCGGTGGGCCAACCTCCCGACCGGGCAGGTTAACGGAGGCGGCTCGATTGGCGGCCCGGCCCTCAAGCCGACCCACAAGCCACCGGTCGAGGGGGAGTGGAATCGGATGGAAGTCGAACTCCGGGGCCAGGCGATCCGCGTTCGGGTCAACGGCGAGGATCTCCTGGTGGATAACCTCGAGTACCTGGTGCGGGCCGGAAGTCTCTTCCCCGCACTATTCCGAACCCGCGGGCGGATCGGCTTCCAGCAATACGAGCACAAAGCCGACTTCCGAAACGTCACGATCGAAGAGTTCCTGCCGCCCAATCCGTGAGCGTTAAGGGTGGCCACTCCCGGTGCTACCCACCAGCGCCAGTACGGCCCGGCGGAGCGGGTCGGGGAGCGTCGGCCATGCCGCGACCACGGTGGCGAGCTCGGCGTCGTGTGCGCTGCCAGATTGGGCTCTGAGTCGAAGTGCGTCGGAATCTGCGTCGCGCTCGGGGGCGGCTCTGTCGATATCGCTAGGATTTGCAGGGGATTGAGAGGTCGCGTCGAATCCCCGCAGGGTCACTGAGTCAGACGGACGTGAGAAGGCCGGGGCGGACTCGATCGGACAGAACGCTTGCCCGGTAAGCACTTCTGCCGATCTTGTCCGCCCCGGTCGTTTTGCGTCCGCTCCCGTCTGCGTCACCCGTAGTCGAGCCACGCGGTTTTCCGGAGCATGTGACGGCGGGGGGTGGTACACTCCGTGCTGGCCATTCCCGGCGTGTCGCGGAGGTTTCCGTGCCGACGCTCGTGCTGCTCAACGGCCCCCGCGCCGGTCATCGCTTCCCGATCCTGGGCGAGCGGTTTTCCCTCGGCCGCTTGGCGGGGTGCGACGTGGTCATCGACGACACGATTCACGGCCCCCGGACCCGCGGGGCCGCCCCGGTCAGCCGCCAGCACGCCCTGATCACCGCGGTCGGCGCCGACTGGTTCATCGAGGACGGCGACGGAAACGGCCGCAAGAGTCGGAACGGCACGAACCTGAACGGCCGGAAGCTCCCGTTCCCCGGCCGCCACCCGCTCGCCGACCGCGACCAGATCTGGGTGTGCGACCTGCGGTTCGAGTTCCGGATCGACCCGGACAGTTCGCTCAACATCGAGGCCGCGGTCAGTATGGCCGACAGCGCCCAGTCGAAGACCGTGCTCCCGGCCGACCGGCTGCGGGCCATTCTGGACTTCGGCGCCGGGCTCCACGGCGTCCTCGACCCCGACGCCCTCCTGGCTCGCTTCCTCGACCATCTCTTTGTGTTGTTCCCGCGGGCCGAGCGCGGGTTCGTCGTCCTCCGCGACGGGCCGGCCGGGGCGCCCGCGGTCCGGGCCATGCGCACCGCCCCGGGGGCGCCTCACGAGCCGGCGTTCAGCACCACCGTGATCCGCAAGTGCCTGGCCGCCGGGGAGGCGCTCCTCGGCAGCGACCTGGTCGGCGAGTTCCCCGAGAGCGGGAGCATCGGCGCCCTCGGCGTCCGGTCGCTGGTCTGCGCCCCGCTGTGGGATCCCGGCGGCGACCCGGTGGGCGTGGTGCAACTCGACTCCCGGGCCGCCCCCGGCCGGTTCACCGCCGACGACTTGCACCTCCTCCTCGGCGTGGCCGGGCAGGTGTCCGTTGGGCTGTCGAACTGCCGGCTCCACCGCGACCTGCTCATGGCCCAGCGGCGGGCGCGGGACCTGGACGTGGCCCGGGACGTCCAGCGGGCGCTGCTGCCGCGCGCCCTGCCCGTCGTGCCGGGGTACGAGTTCTACGCCCACTACGAGCCGGCCCAGCAGGTCGGCGGCGACTACTACGACTTCATTCCCCTGCCGGGGGGCCGGCTCGCCGTGCTGCTCGGGGACGTGTCCGGCAAGGGCGTGTCGGCGGCGCTGGTGATGGCGAAGTTCGGGGTGGAGGCGCGGGTGTGTCTGGAGACCGCCCCGGACCTGGCCGCAGCCGTGACCCGCCTGAACGCCCTGATGACCCGGGCGGCCGTGGCCGACAAGTTCGTCACCCTGGTGGTGCTCGTGGTCGACCCGGCGACGGGGGCGGTGGTGGTGGCGAACGCCGGCCACCCGTCGCCGTTGATCCGCCGCCAGCCGGCCGGGGCGATTGAGGACGCGGTCTCGGAAGACGTCGCGGGGATGCCGGTGGGATTCGACGAGGGGCACGTCTACGGGTCCGGCGAGTTTCGGCTGGAGCCCGGGGACGCGGTGTTCCTGTTCAGCGACGGGGTGACGGACGCGGCCGACCCGTCGGACAACCTCTTCGGGGCGGACGGGGTGCGGGCGGTGCTGGCGGCCGCGGCCGGGGGCGCCGCGGCCGTCGGGGCGACGCTGGTCGCGGCGGTCCGCAACCACGCCGCCGACGCCGACCAGCGTGACGACATCGCGTTGGTCGCGATCGGCCGGTTGCCGTGACCGAAGGCCCTCATTCGCGCTTCACCGGGCCAGTTCGGTGAAAGCGGTCGTCTGCCGCTGCCACACCTCGGCCAGTTCGCGGGCCTTCTCGGGCATCGCCCCGGCCAGGTCGTGCTGCTCCGCCCGGTCGGTCCGCATGTCGTACAACTCCCACGCCTTCCCGGACGCCGCGACCAGCTTGAAGTCGCCGACGCGCACCGCCCGGTTCCCCTCGTGCAGCCACCACAGGAAGTCGCGCCGGATCGTCACGTCGGCGGCGAACGCCGGCACCAGGCTCACCCCGGGCGCCGCGGGAATCCGCACGCCGGCCCACTCCCTCGGCTTCTGAACGCCGGCGAGTTCGAGGACCGTCGGCACGAAGTCGATGAAGTGGGCCGGCGTGTGCCGCAGGGCGCCGCGCGCGGCGATGCCGGCCGGCCAGTGGGCGATGAACGGCGTGCTGATGCCGCCCTCGTGGACCCACGTCTTGTGCCGGCGGAACGGCGTGTTGCAGGCGCCGCTGAAGCCCGGCCCCAGGCACAGGTACGACGCCGCACTCCCGGGCGCCGCGGCCGGGTCGTGGCCGCCGTCGCGCACCATGATCTCGGCGCTGGCGCCGTTGTCGGAGGCGAACACGACGAGCGTGTTGTCGTACGCCCGCATCGCGCGGAGTTGGTCGAGGATGCGGCCGATCTCGCGGTCCATGCGGTCCACCATCGCGGCGTGGATCGCCATCTTCGTCGCCTGGAAGCGGCGCTGCTCGGGCGTCAGGTCACCCCACGGCAGCGGAAGCGGCGCCTCGCCGGGGCCGAGCTTGGCGTACGCCTCGGGGTAGCGGTACGGCGGCCCCAGGTCGCGCTCGACGGCCGCGAGGGTGCCGGTGCCGATGCCCAGCTGCTTCTGCTTGGCGAAGCGGGCGTTGCGGAGGGCGTCCCAGCCGTCGAGGTAGCGGTCGCGGTAGCGGGCGATGTCGTCGGGGAGCGCGTGCAGCGGGAAGTGCGGGGCGTGGAACGCGACGTACTGAAAGAACGGCTTGCCGGCGTGGTTCGCCGCGTGGTCCTTCAGGCACGCGACGGCGTGGTCGGCCGTGGCGATCGTGTTATAGTAGCCCTTCTCGTCGGCCGGCGCCTTCTGGGCCACGTCGTCCACGGCCGTGCCGCGCGAGGAAAAGAAATTGCCGGGGTTCGCCATGCTCTGAGAGCGGTCGAAGCCGCCGGCGAGCACCTTGCCGTCGACGTGCCACTTGCCGGTGTGGTAGCTGCGATAGCCGGCCGCCTTCAGGAAGTCGGGGAGCAGCCGGGCCCACGCCTGGCGGACGCCGTTCGCCCCGCCGGCGACCGTCGGCAGGCGGTCGCGGTGCACCTGCTGCGCGTAGAACCCGGTCAGCAGCACGGCCCGCGACGGCCAGCAGCGCGCGGTGTTGTAGAACTGCGTGAAGCGGACGCCGTTCTGGGCGAGGGCGTCGAGCCGCGGCGTGGCGATCTCGCCGCCGTAGCAGCCGAGGTCGGAGTAGCCGAGGTCGTCGGCAAGGATGAGCAGCACGTTCGGCTTCGGCGCGGCGACGGCCGCCGGCGCAAGGCCGAGCAGCAGGACGACGGCCGCGGTTAGGGGCTTCAGCACGGGTGATCCTCCGGTGTCAACTTAACACGTCGCGCACGACGGTGCCGCTCACGTCGGTGAGGCGGAAGTCGCGGCCGGCGTGGCGGTACGTCAGCCGCTCGTGGTTCAGGCCCATCAGGTGCAAGATCGTCGCGTGGAAGTCGTGGACGTGGACCGGCTTCTCGGCCGCCCGGATGCCGTGCTCGTCGGTCGCGCCGTGGACGTACCCGCGCTTCACGCCGGCGCCTGCCAGCCACGAGCTGAACGCCCAGTTGTGGTGCTCGCGGCCCGGGTTGCCGGCCGTGTTGTTGAACGGCGTCCGGCCGAACTCCGTCGTCCACACCACGAGCACGTCGTCGAACAGGCCGACGCGCTTCAGGTCGCGGATCAGGCCGGCCATCGGGCGGTCCACCTCGCGGGCCAGCCGGCCGTGGTCGGCCATGTTGCCGTGCGAGTCCCAGTTGGCCGACGAACCGGTATGGATCAGCTCCACGAACCGCACGCCGCGCTCGACCAGCCGGCGGGCCACGAGGCACTGCCAGCCGAAGCCGTCGGCCCGGCCGCGCTCCAGGCCGTACAGCGCCAGCGTCTCGTTCGTCTCCTTCGACAGGTCGAGCGCGTCCGGCATCCCGGCCTGCATCCCGAACGCCGTCTCGAAGGATCGCACCCGCGCCGCCAGTTGCGGGTCGGCGCGGCCGGCGTGGGCGTCGTTGAACGCGGCGAGGGCGTCGAGTTCGAGCCGCTGGCGGTCGGTCGGCACGCGCGGGCGGAGGTTGGCGACCGGCTCCGCGCCGGGCACGACGCGGGTGCCCTGGTGCATCCCCGGGAGGAAGTCGGCGGCCCACACTTGCGTGCCGGCGTAGGGCATTTGGGGGGCCAGCACGAGGAACGACGGCAGGTTGCGGTTGACCGTGCCGAGGCCGTAGCTCGTCCAGGCGCCGATGCTCGGCCGGGCCGCGGCGAACGACCCGGTGTGCATCCCGAGCGTGGCGTTGTAGTGGTTCGAGTGGCTGGTGTGCATCGACCGGACGAGGCCGATGTCGTCGGCCTGTTCGGCGAGGTGCGGGAACAGGTCGCTGACTTCCATGCCGCTCTTGCCGCGCGGCTTGAACGCCCAGTCGGGCCGCTTCAGGAACAGCTTCTCGTAGCCGGGGCGGTTGCGTGTCTCGGGGTGGTCGAACGTCACCTGCTTGCCGTGGTCGGCGGTCAGCTTCGGCTTCGGGTCGAACGAATCGACGTGCGACACGCCCCCGCTCATGAACAGGAAGATGACGGCCTTCGCCTTCGCCGGGTGGTGCGGCGTGCGGGGCGCGAGCGGGTCGTCGGCCGCGAGTAGCTCGCTGAGGAGGCCCGGGAAGAGCATCGTGCCGGCGACCGCGGAGCGGGCGAAGGCGCGGCGGGAGGGGTGCATGGGGTGGGTCTCGGGTGGCTCGGCATCGCCGCTCGCGGCTTAGCAGCGTAAACGCCGCTTAGCCGCGAGCGGGGGCAGTTAGTCCACGTACAGAAACTCGTTGCTCGCCAGCAGCACCCGCGCCAGCGCCGCCCACGCCGCGCGGTCGTCCGCTGAGCGGCGGTAGCGCTCGACGAAGCCCGCTGCGAATGTGCGGTCCGCGACCGACGGCGGCCGCTGCAACACGACGCGGAACAGTCGATCGACGCGACCCGCCTCGTCGCCACTCGTCACCCGTGCGGCGACGCGGTCGGCCTGGGCGTGGAAGAACGGGTCGTTCAGGAAGTACAGCGCCTGCGTCGGCACGGTCGTCGTCTGCCGCTGCGGCGTGGTGGCGTTCGGGTCGGCACCGTCGAACAGGCCGAGGAACGGGTGCCGGCGGTTCCGCACGCCGACGAGGTAGACGCTGCGGCGGTCGGTGTCGAAGAACGTTCCGAACGGCGTGTGCTGGGTGTAGCCCCACGCCGACTCCGGCGGGAACGGGTGCGGCCCGGCCGGCGTGCGGTCGAGGTTGCCGCCCACGGCCAGAAGACTGTCGCGCAGCTCCTCGGCGGTCAGCCGACGGCGCTCGACGCCGGCGAACAACTCGTTGGGCGCGGCCGCGGCGCTCTGCTGGTACGCGGTCGAGAGCATGATCTTGCGGTGCAGTGCCTTCAGGCTCCAGCCGCCCGAAACGAACTCGGCCGCGAGCCAGTCGAGCAGCGCGGGGTGCGTCGGGGCGGCGCCGCGCGTCCCGAAGTCGTTCGGCGTGCGGACGATCCCCTGGCCGAAGTGGTGGAGCCAGACGCGGTTCGCCATCACGCGCGCCGTAAGCGGGTTGTCGGCGGACGCGACCCAACCCGCGAGGTCGAGCCGGCCGCTACCGGCGTTCGGGGTGATCGGCTGGCCGCCGAGCACTTCGAGCCAGCGGCGCGGCACGACCGGGCCGGGCTTCTCCGGGTCGCCGCGCAGGTGCACCTTCGCGTCGGCCGGCGTTCCTTCCACGACGGCGAAGGCCACGTCCTGCCGCGGGGCGGTGCGCATCAGTTCGGCGCGCCGCGGCTCGATCGCGCGACGCCGTTCGGCGAGCGCGGGTAGGGCGGCGAGGTCGGGGCCGGTGGCGAAGCGCTCCAGCACCCAACCCACCCCGTCCGGGCCGCCGGGGTGCGCGTCCTTCACGCGGCCGGTGATGCGAACTGTGCCGCTCACCGGACTGAGCCAGCCGACGCCGACGTTCCCGTTCGCCGCCGGGTGAACGAACAGTGACCGCGGGGGCAACTCGGTCCACGCCTTCGCCGCGGCTTTCGTGCTGTTCACCAGTACGCTCGGCGTGTCGCCGTTACGCCAGGCGAACAGTCCCGCCTTGCCGTTCACGTCGCGCACGGCTTCGGGCAGGAGCGTCGGCCGGGTGCGCAGGTCGAAGAACCACCACGTTTGCGCCCGGCCGTGCGGGTTGCCGGCGAGCAGGTCGTCGGCCAACTCGGCGGCCGCGCTCCACTTGCGGCCGCCGGTCGTGTCCTCGACGTCGAACTCGATCTGCGTCGTGTCCGCGCCGTGGTTCTTCAGCGGCGTCACGGACAGCAGAAGCAGGTCGCCGGCCTTCACCTCGACGGCCCGGGTGCCGAACGCGGCTTCGCCGCCGTCCGGACTTTCTCCCGCGCCGACCGCCAGCCGCGACTTGGCGAACGTCGCCTGCACGGCGTTCCCGCGTGCCTCCTGCTCGGCGACAATTGCACGCTGTTCGGCGTCGAGCGCGGCCAGCTTCTCGCGGTGCGGCTTGACGACGCGGTCCCACTCGGCGGGGGGCAGGAGCGGCACCATGTCGCGCGGCTGCTGCTTGGCCTCGCAGCCGGGGAACGAGAACTTCGAGCTGTCGAGGATGCCGTACAGGGCGTAGTAGTCGCGGACGCTGACCGGGTCGTACTTGTGGTCGTGGCAGCGGGCGCAGCCGATGGTGAGGCCGAGGAGTGCCTTGCCGAGGGTGTCGATGCCGTCCTCGTGGGTGAGGTGCATCGACTTGTCGCTGTCGTGGTCGAACCGGCGGGCCATCGCCAGGAAGCCGGTGGCGACGATACGGGGCGCGTACTCGGTCGCCGGGCCGCGGGCGGCGAGGATGTCGCCGGCCAGCTGCTCGCGGACGAACCGGTCGTACGGCACGTCGGCATTCACCGCGTCGACGACCCAATTGCGGTAGCGCCAGGCGTGGGGCAGGGGGTGGTCGCTGTTCTCGCCGGCGGTGTCGGCGTAGCGGACGAGATCGAGCCAGTGTCGGCCCCACCGCTCGCCGTAGTGCGGCGACCCGAGGAGTCGCTCGACGACCTTGGCGAAGGCGTCGGGGGCCGTGTCCTTCTCGAACGCCTCGACTTCCTCGGCCGTCGGCGGCAGGCCGGTGAGGTCGTAGGTGGCGCGGCGGAGCAGGGTGCGGCGGTCGGCGGGTGGGGCGAACGATTGCCCCTTCGCTCGAAGTTTCGCCAGCAGGAACGCGTCGATCGGGTTCCCGCTCCCCGGTACCGGCGGCCGCTTCACCGGCTGGAACGCCCACCATTTTTTCCCGGCTTCGATGGTCATCGCCCCGGACGCCGTCGCCCCGCCGACGCGCGGGTCGGGGGCGCCGTCCTTCACCCACTTCGTCAGCGCGGCGATCGCGGCGTCGGGCAGCTTCCCCTTCGGCGGCATCCGCTCGACGCCGTCGGCGCCGCGGACGGCCTTCAGCAGCAGGCTGGCGTCCGGGTTGCCGGGCACGACTGCGGGGCCGGCGTCGCCTCCGGTCTGCCAGCCGGCCTTGCTGTCGAGGCGGAGGCCGCCCTTCTGCTTCTCGGGGCCGTGGCAGCCGACGCAGTGCTCGGCCAGCAGCGGGCGGACGTGCTTCTCGAAGTGGTCGTCGGCCCGCACGGGCACGGCGGCGGCGAGGAGGAGCAGGACGAGGCCGGCACGCGACACGGCGGACCCTCTGGCTGGAGAAGTGTCATTGTCGCCGGGCGCGGGTCGGGAATCCAGCCGGTTGCGCGCTAGCACCTCGGATCGGGCGGTGGTACGCTGCCGACTCCTCGCACTCTCCCGGAGGCGGTCGTGAACCCGGTCCTCGGCGAATTCCTCGGCACGGCCGTGCTTGTCGTCCTCGGCGACGGCGTCGTCGCGGGGGTGCTACTAACCAAGTCGAAGGCGAAGGACGCCGGGTGGGTCGCGGTCACGGCCGGGTGGGCGGTCGCGGTGCTGGCCGGCGTTCTCACCGCGCGAGCGGTCGGGGCGGAGGGGTACGTCAATCCCGTGGGGCCGTTCGTCGCCGCGCTGACGGGCTCGTTGTCGGTCGCGTCGGCGGTGCAATTCGCTGCGGCGGAAGTGGCCGGGGCGTTCGTGGGGGCTGTGATCGTGTGGCTCCACTACCTGCCGCACTGGGCCGCAACGCCCGACCCCGGGGTGAAGCTGGCCGTGTTCGCCACCGGCCCCGCGGTCCGGCTGCCGGCCGCGAATCTGCTGAGCGAGGCGATCGCCACCTTTGTACTGGTGCTGGTCGGGTCGGCGATCGGGCGCGTGTTCGTCGGGCACGCCGACGCGGCGGCACCGCTTGGGGCGGCGCTGGTGTGGGGGATCGGCCTGAGCCTCGGCGGCACGACTGGGTACGCCATCAACCCGGCACGCGACCTGGGGCCGCGGCTGGCGCACGCGCTGCTACCGATCCCGGGGAAGGGGCCGTCCGACTGGGGGTACGCGTGGGTGCCGGTCGTGGGGCCGCTGCTGGGCGGCGGCATCGGGGCAATGGTGGCGAAGGCGGTGTTCGCGCCGTCGTGACTCCAGTTATCTTGCCAACTGTTCACGGAGCCACCCGGGGCGGTCGGTCGTGATGCCGTCCACGCCGAGGCCCACCATCCGCCGCGCGACGGCCACGTCGTTCACGGTCCAGACGTAGAGCTTGAGCCCCGCCGCCCGCACGACCTTCGCGTACTCCGCGTCCAGCGCCGGCGACGCGGACAGGTCGAGCCCGTCGGCGCGAATCTCCTTCGCCTTCGTCACCAGCTCCGCGGCCGTCGGCGGCGTCTTGTCCTTCGCGGCGTTCAGGCTGACGATCCAGTACGCCGGCAGGTCGGGCCGGGCCTTCTTCACCGCAGCGATCACGCCGGCGTTGAAGCTGATGACCGGCGTCCGCTCCGGCGGTAGCCCTGCGGCCTTCATCTCGGCCAGCAACTCGGGCACTACCTCGGGGCCGGGCTTCACCTCGATGAACACGCTCTTCCCGGCCGGGACCGTCGCCAGCACCTCGGCCAGCGTCGGGATGCGCTCGCCCGCGTACTTCTTGTCCTTCCACGCGCCCACGTCCAGCGCCCGTAGCTCGGCCAGCGTGCTCTCGGCGACCACCTTGTTGACGCCGCCGGCCGTCCGCTTCGTGTCCTTGTCGTGGATCACGACGATCTTGCCGTCCTTCGTGCGGTACACGTCGAACTCGGCCGCGTCGGCCTTCTGGTCCCACGCCAGTTTCACCGCGGCGACGGTGTTTTCGGGGGCGTCGTGCGACGCCCCGCGGTGGCCGACGATCTCGACGGGCCGGTCGGCGGGGAGGGTCATCGCGAGTCCGGTGAGGATCGTGTGAAGCATCGGCACCTCGGTCGGGTGCGGACAGCATAGCGGCGGCCGCGTAAAAAAGTCGCGGGAACCGCCTGCCGTCGAGGGGAGCGTCTGTGAACAGCGTGCCGTGGTGGGGCTACGTGATCGGGGCCGGACTGGCGTGGGGCACGTACGTGCCGCTGATCTTCTTCGGCGGCCAGATGCTCAGCCCGCTCAGCCCGGCCGGCACGCCGGTCGGCGTCGGCGGCCGGCTGGCGTCGATCCTGTGCGTCGGGGTCGCGTACTTCTTCCTCGCGGTTTTGATTCCGGTCGCCCTCATGGCCGTCCGCGACGACGCCAAGGCCGACTGGCGCGGCGTCGGCCTCACCTTTAGTGCCCTGGCCGGCGTGGCGGGGGCGGTGGGTGCCATCTGCGTGATCTTCGCCAGCAAAGCGGCGGTGGACGCGGCGAAGGCCGAACAGGTGAACCCGGCGACGTACCGCGTCTACATCGCCCCGTTGATCTTCTGCCTGGCCCCGCTCATCAACACGCTGCTGAGCCTGGTGTGGCACCCGGACCCGAAGACCGGCGACTGGTCCGTCTTCCACTTCGACGTGCCCGGGTGGAAGCTGTGGGCCGGCATCGTGCTGGTGTCGCTCGGCACCTTCCTGGTGCTGATGTCGAAGGAGGAGGCGGAGGCAGGTAAGGGTGCGCCGAAGCCCGCGGCCCCGACGCCCGAAACCCCGGGCGCGTCATGACCCCCGAGGACGCGGTCCAGCGCTGCAACACCATCCTGGCGCACGCCTGGATGGTGCGCACGTTCCTGAAGCACGCCGACGAGGTTCAGGACAACGAGGACATGCTCGACGTGCCGCGGACGCTGTACGACAGCATCCGCGCCGTGGAGCCGGCGTACCAGCGCGGCGACCACGCCGACTACCTGCGGCGGCTGAAGGGGAAGCTGCCGAAGCTGCGCCGCGCGGCGGAACACTTCGCCGCGCACTTCCGCGATTTCTCGCCGCACACCAACTTCGAGATGGCCGACCTCAGCCTCCGCGGAGTCGTCCGGGAGTTGGAGGAGGTGTTCTCCGCCCTCGCACTCCCGCCCGGGTAACAACCACCTGCGCCGTCAAGTCGGCGTCCTTGTCCGACCGCGCCCGCAGGGGTAGAAAGCCGTCACCCTCAACGCCCAACTCCCCCTCCCGAAGGACGCGCCGATGGCCGCCGACCCCACCTTTCGCGGACACGTTTTCGACGACATCACCCAGACCGTCGGCGCCACGCCCCTCGTCAAGCTCCGCCGCGTCGTCGGCGACGCCAAGGCCACCGTCGTCGGGAAGCTGGAGAACTTCAACCCGCTGTGGTCCGTCAAGGACCGCATCGGCGTCGCGATGATCGACGCCGCCGAGAAGGCGGGGAAGATCACCAAGGACACTCTCATCATCGAGCCGACCAGCGGCAACACCGGCATCGGCCTCGCGTTCGTCTGCGCCGCTCGCGGCTACCAGTTGGCCGTAACCATGCCCGAGAGCATGTCGCTCGAACGGCAGCGCCTGCTGAAGGCGTTCGGGGCCAAGCTGTACCTCACGCCGCGCGAGACGGGCATGCGCGGGGCCGTGAACCGGGCCAAGGAGCTGTTCCAGGAGTTCGGCGGCGAGCCGAAGGCGTTCATCCCCCAGCAGTTCGAGAACCCCGCCAATCCGGAGGTTCACCGCCGCACGACTGCCGAGGAAATCTGGCGCGCCACCGGCGGCAACATCGACATCCTGGTGTGCGGCGTCGGCACCGGCGGTACGATCACCGGCTGCGGCGAGGTGCTGAAGGCCCGCAAGCCCGGGGTGAAGTGCGTGGCCGTGGAGCCGGCCGCGAGCCCGGTGCTGACGCAGCACGTCGTGCAGGGCGTGCCGAAAGACCAGGTGAAGCCAGGGCCGCACAAGATTCAAGGGATCGGCGCCGGGTTCGTGCCGGGCGTGCTGAACACCGCCGTGATCGACGAGGTGTTCCAGGTGACCGACGACGAGGCGTTCGAGATGGCCCGCCGGCTGGCGAAGGAAGAGGGGATGCTGTGCGGCATCTCCTGCGGCGCGGCCGCGGCCGCGGCGGTGAAGGTGGCGAAGCGGCCGGAGAACGCCGGCAAGGTAATCGTGGTGGTGCTGCCGGACCTGGGCGAGCGCTACCTCTCGACGGCGCTCTACCCGCAGGATTAACGACCAGGGCGCGACCTGGCGGACTCACCCGCCGCCCGGTCGCACCCGCCCGGAATTCACTTCGCGCCCAGGCAGTAGATCGTGCCGCGGTCGGTGCCGAACAGTACGCAGTCCGGGCCGACCGCCACCGACCCCGACACCGGCCCGTCCACCTCCACCTCCTGCACCTTCCGCCCGCTCATCAGGTCGAGGACGTACAAGGAGGCGGCACGCGACAGGCTGCCGACGTACACCCGCTCGCCCACCACCACCGGCGAGGCGTCCACCACGCCGTCGGTCGTAAAGCTCCACACCTGCTTGCCGGTGGCGCGGTCGATGCCGTACACCTTAGCGTCGCGGCTGCCGGCCACGACCACGTCCTTCGTCACCGCCGCGGAGGCGTAGAACGGCTGCTGGCGCGTCGGCGCCTCGAACGCCCACAACTTCTTCTTCTGCTTCCAGTCCACGGCCACCACCTGGTTCGCCATCGTGCCGACGTAGGCCACGTCGCCCGCCACCGCCGCCGTCGCCGCGGCCTGGCCGTCGAGCTCGATCGCGCCGATCTCCTTCCCCGTCTTGGCGTTCAGGACGTGGAACTTACTGTCGCACCCGGCCACGAACGTGGTGTCGCCGATCACCACCGGGGAGCCGTTGACGGGGCCGTCGGTCCGCACGTCCCACAGCTTCTTCCCCTCCGGGGAGAGGCAGTACAGCGTCGAGTCGTGGGAGCCGATGAGGACGTTGTTGCCGTGGAAGTTGCAGCCCGAGGTGATCTCGCCTTCCGTCTCGAACGCCCAGAGTTGCTTGCCGTCGGCGGCCGACAGGCAGAAGAACTTGCCGTCCAGGTTGCCGACATAGACCTTACCGTCCTTCACGCTCGGCGACGCCTTCAGGTGGCCGAGCTTGACCTTCCACTTCTCCTTGCCGGTGGACAGTTCGAGGGCGTACAGGTGCTTGTCGAACGAGCCGACGTACACGACCCCGCCGACGACCGCGGGGGCGCCCTCGATGGCGTCGCCGGTTTTGAACTTCCAGCGCTCGGCGAGTTGGTCCGGGAGCTTGGCGGTGCCGACGCCACTCATGAGAGGGTCGCCGCGGAACAACGGCCAGTCGGCCGACGCGGCGGGGGTCAGCAGGAGCAGCACGAGCAGGGCGCGACGCATGGCGAACTCCCGGAGAAGAAACCTCACGCAGAGGCGCAGAGCCGCAGAGAGAAAACCAGAGGGGATACTCGTGCGGCCGGCCGGTCTTACTCTGCGGCTCTGCGCCTCTGCGCGAGACTGTCTTTTCTTCACCACGCGGCGCGGTACAGCCCCAGGATGTCGGCCTCGCTCACCTCGCGCGGGTTGAACCGCGCCGTCCACTGCTGATTCGCCTCCTCGGCGAGGAGTGGCAGGATCGACTCCGACACGCCGCACTCCTTCAGGGTCCGAGGCAGCCCCGCCGCCGACAGCATCGCCGTTACCCGGTCGGCCAGCGCGCCCGCGGAGCCGGCCAGGTCGGCGTACAGGTCGCCCACCGCAGCGGCGTTGAAGCGGACGACGTGCGGCAGCATCACGCCGACGGCGACGCCGTGGGTGACGCCGTAGTGGGCCGTCAGCGGGTTGGCGCACGAGTGGCAGACCCCGAGCATCGCGGCCTCGATCGCCATCCCCGCGAAGTGCGCCCCGAGCAGCATCGCCGACCGCGCCGCCAGGTCCGTCGGGTGGCTCATCACCCGCTCGAAGTTCGGCTCCAGCTGCCGGAACGCGGCATGCGAGTACGTCTGCGACAGTGGGTTCCGCCTGGCGCACACGAACGACTCGACCGCGTGCGCCACCGCGTCGATGCCGGTGACCGCGCTCACCAGCTTCGGCTGCGACAGCGTAACCTCGGGGTCGAGGATCGAGACGCGGAAGGCGGCCTGCTTGTCGCCGCAGGCCATCTTCAGGTGCGAGCGCTCGTCGGTGATGAGGGCGTAGCTCTGGGCCTCGCTGCCGGTGCCGGACGTGGTCGGCACGCCGACGGACGGGAGCATCGGCTTCGTCGCCTTGCCGTGGCCCTTGTAGTCGGCCATGCGGCCGCCGTTGGTCAGGAGGAAGTTCACCCCCTTGGCGCAGTCCATCGAGCTGCCGCCGCCGACGGCCGCGATCAGGTCGACGCGGTGCGTCCGCGCGAACACCACCCCGGCGGCCACCTCGCGCTCGGTCGGGTTCTCCTTCACCCCGTCGAACACGAACGCCTCCAGCCCGGCCTCCTCGATGGCCGCGACGGCGCGCTGCGGGTGCCCGGCGGCTTCGAGGCCGGGGTCGGTGACGAGCAGGACGCGGGTGCCGCCGAGTTCGCGGGCCACCTCGCCCAGGCGGGCGAGGCTGCCGGACCCGAAGACGACGCGGCCGAGCGGCTGGAAGTCAAACGCCGGCGGGGGTGCGGGCGTGCTGGAGCGCCCGCTGCTTGTAGAGGTGGGTGAACAGGTTCCCTTCATGCGGCTGGTCCCACGTCAGTCGGTTGGTCGGCAGCGGCCCGATGTTCAGTCGCTCGACCGTCGGGCAGGCCAGGGCGTCCGCGATGAAGGCGGGGTCGTCGGACAGGACGGTCGCGGCCAGGGTGTACCCGATCCGCTTCAGCACGTCCTGCTGAGGCCATTCTATCACGCTGGCATACGGGAACAGGAACTCCTTGTTCGCCAGCGGGTGGTCCGGGCTCTCACAGCGGACGATGGTCGGAAGGAGCCATGCGACGCGCCCCTCCTTGACGAGTCGGGGCGTGCCACGGAGCTTTTGCGTCACGTCCACCGCGCCGGGCTCCTTCAGCCCCTCGTCGATCATGTTGTTGATCGCCTCGGCGACCGACGGGTTGGCGAACGCGCTGACCTCGCACGCCGGGTCGTCCCACGGCCGGGCCTTGGCGCCGGCGAGCCGCTTCGCCAGCCCTTCAGCGATCGCGTCGGCGTTCCGGGGCGTCCACACCGCCGAGGCGTTGACGCACGCCCGGCCGCCGTTCGCAGCGATGCCCTCCACCATCACGTCGAGGTGCTTCTCCCACTGGTCGGCCTGGTCCTCGCCGAAGATGAACTTGCTGTAGCCGGTGCCGTGAATCTCGACGCGGTGGTCGCTCTTGTACGGGGCCATCGTGCGGTCGTCGCCGAAGGCCATGCTGCGGCCGCACAGGCGGAGGATGTCCGCCGCACCGGCGTGGTCGGTCGGCAGGAACGCGAGGGCGCTCGCCGGCACCCCCGCCTTGAGAAACGCTTGCAGGACGCGGTACGGCGTCCACGGCTCCTCGCGGCCCGGCTTCACGAGCAGGGGAATCTTGAACGCGATCGTCGGCACCCACAGCGAGTGGACGCCGGGCGAGTTCGACGGCAGCACCGCCCCGAACACGTCGGTGGTGGGGTAGAACGCCTGCATCCGGCCGCCGCGGGTGGTGTACCCGGCGTCGAGCGCGTCGAGGGGCAGGCCGCGCGTCAGCCCGCCAATCACTTCTTCGATGTGAGACAGAACGTAGTGCACCTTGCGGGCGTTGCGGTCGCAGAAGACGACGGGGCTGCCCGTGGTGGAGGACAGGTTGCGGACGTACTGGTCGAACGTGAGTTCGGCGTCGCCGCAGGGGAGGGCGGCGTTGAGGAAGTAGTCGGCGGCCTTCTCGTACATGGCGAGCAGGTCGCGGACGGGGATGGCGGCCAGTTCCTTGTGCGCGCGGGCCACGCTGCCGAGGTCGCGGGCGATCATGCTGCCGGTGACCTGCGACACCTCCGCGACCGGCTCGCCGGTGACGTGGTGGACGAGCGTCGCCTTCTCCAGGCTGGTGTAGGGCTTGCCGAAGCGCAGAGCGGGGATGCGGATCATATGAGTGGGGTCAGGTTGGTGTCGTGTCTCGGTGAAAAGTCCGAGGGTGGCGGCCCCCGGACTTCGGTCGGCGGTGGTCAGTACACACCGACCACGGTAGAGCCGGCCAGTTCGCTGAACGGGCGGACGCCGCTCACCCCGTCCCACGGGTACTTCTCGAACGGCGGCTCCCGCTCGCCCTCGTCCCGCTCGGGGAACCGCGGCACGAAGAACTCCTTCGTGAACGTGCTCAGCAGCACCCGCCCGGTGCCGCCGTAGGGCACCACCTGGTTGTAGTCCTTCGGGTCCACCACCTCGATCACCGCCCGCGGCTGCGGGGCGTAGTAGCTGATCTTGAAGCCGTCCTCCGGCCCGATCGGCTTCGAGCACGCCAGCCCCATCAGCGTGTTGCCGTACGTCGGCGTCATGTACACGTCGCCGTTGTCCAGCATCTCCTCGTACGCCTCGCGCGTGAACTGCGGGGTGAACTCGGTGCCGCCGGAGAAGATGCCCGTGATCCCCGCGGCCTTGATGCTCCGCAGGCCGCCGGGCGGAACTGGCTTCTTCAGCTCCCGATACTTGTCCTCCAACTTCCCGGCGCGGAGCGACTCGTCGAGCGCCGCCAGCAGCTTCGGCGTCGTGAACATGCACTTGATGTCGTGCCCGCCGGCCAGCACGGTGATCGCCTGGTCGATGCAGTGCTGCTTGTACGCGTTGGCCTCGCTGATCTTCCGCTCCTTGATGCACTTCACGACGTAGCGCGGGTCGAGGTCGATGGCGAAGCAGATGCCGCCGCGGTACTGGGCCAGGTGCTCGATCGCCAGCCGCAGCCGCCGCGGGCCGCTCGGCCCGAGCATCAGCCAGTTCGAGCCCTTCGGGAAGTACTTGTCCGGTAGCGTGTCGGACATCATCTCGTAGTCAATCTTGAAGTCGTCGATGACGATGCGGCTCTTGGGCAGGCCGGTGGTGCCGCCGGTCTCGAAGACGTAGACGCCGCGGTCGGCCAGCCCCTTCGGCACCCACCGGCGGACCGGGCCGCCGCGGAGCCAGTCGTCCTCGAAGAACGGGAACTTCTTGATGTCGTCCCACCCGCTCACGTCGGTGAGCGGGTTGAAGTCGAACGTTTTGGCTTTTTCGAGCCAGAACGGCGTGCCGGTGTCCGGGCTGAAGTGCCAGCGGATCGTCTCGCGGATGTGGGCGTCGAGCGCGGCGCGGGCGTTCTTGACGCGCTCGTCGAGGGTGGAACCGGTGACCGGGGCCGGCTTGCCGGGGGTGTCTTTCACGGCCGCTCCAGGAGGGGCTGCGGGGCAGGGGGTGTGTCGTTCAGGATAGGCGCGGGGCGGGGCGAAAACCAAGCCCGGGGGGCGGCCCCCGGGCTTTCGCGGGGGGTCAGTTCTTCCGCCCGGCGCGGACGGCGAACAGCGTCTTCTCGGTCATCACGTACAGCACCCCGTTGGCCACCACCGGCGTGCTGCGGATCGGCGCGTCGAACTCGACCTTCGCCAGCAGGAACCGCTTCTCGATCTCGGCCCGCTGCCTCAGCCGGAACGCCCGCGCCTCCTTCTGGTCCTTTGCGTTCGGGTCCAACTCCTCGATCACCGGCTGGTTCTTCTCGTGCTTCCAGACGTACAGGTCGCCGTTGTCGTTGCCGAGCATCACCTTGCCGTCCACGTAGTAGCACGAGCCCCACATCGCGGTCTTGGTGTCGTACTGCCATTTGTGCTCGCCGGTCTTCGCGTCGAACACGTGCATGTAGCCGGGTAGCTCGCCGAGGTACAGCACGTCGTCTACGATGCACGCCGTACACATCGTGCGGCCGAAGCGGAAGTCGCGGACCGAGAACGGCCGCTTCTCCTCGCCGCCGTAGCTCCACACCTTACCGGTGTTCGGGTTCGGCTTGCCGATGCCGACCTCGCGGCCGGCGTCGTCCTTCTTCTTGCCGGCGAGGAGCTCGTCGGAGATGTCGCCCTTCTTCCCCTTCGGGCTGATGCACCACAGCCGGCCAATGCCGTCGGTGTGCTCGGGGTCCTGGCCGACGGCGATGTACACCTTCGAGTCGTACACGACCGGCGTGGCGATGAAGTCGTTGCGGGTGCCGGCGCCGCCGAGCTCGTAGACGCCGTCCTTCGGGTTGCAGTCGAACTTCCAGATGATCTCGCCCGTCTCGGGCACCAGGCCGTAGAGCCAGCCGTCGCCGCCGGGGAAGATCACCTGCTTCACGCCGTCGATCTCGGCGTAGGTGGGGTTCGACCACTGGCCGTGCATGATGTCGCGGCCGGGGTAGTTCTTGGCCCACACCAGCTGGCCCGTGTTCTTGTTCAGCGCGACGAAGCTCGGGGCGTCCGGGCTGGGGATGTTGAAGTGCCCCTCGTCCACCCCGTTGGCGGTGGTGACGTAGATCAGGTCGCCGACGATGAGCGGGCACGTCGAGGTCATGTTGTGGGGGAACACCTTCAGCTCCCCGATCATGTCGTACTCCCAGATCACGTCGCCGTCGGTCGGCGTCTGGTACTTCTCCGTCTTCGAGCCGTCGTTGCCGTCCTTCAGCCCCTTCGCGTCGAGGCACACCACGGTGCACCGGTTGGACGTGAGGTACACGCGGTCGCCCTCCACCACCGGGGTCGAGCAGACGCCCTCGTGCGGCCAGTCGTTCACCTGGCCGGACGGCAGTTTGTCCCACACCATCTGCCACAGGAACTCGCCCTTCTTCTCGTCGAAGCACATGAGGATGCCGCGGTCGAGCGGCTCCTCCTCGCCGTCGGCGTTCTTGGCGATGTCGCGCTTGTTCCGCGGCCGCGCGTTGTTGGTGCCGACGTAGATGCGGCCGCCGGCGACGACCGGCCCGCCGTAGGCCTTCGAGCCGAGGTCGATCTTCCACAGCACGTCCGCGGGGCTGTCCAGGTTAAACTTCTCGGGCACGGCCTTGGCGACGAGGTTCACCATGTTGCGGTCGGGGGTGCCGCCGAACATGGTGTGGTCGTTCGGGCCGGGGTTGGTCGCCTTCGGGGCGGCCTTCGGGTCGGCGCCCGGCGGCTGGGCGTCGGACCGCGAGAGCAGCGCGGCGCCGGCCCCGACCACGACGGCCGTGAGAATCACACCCAGGAGTAAGCGGCGGGGCAGCGTATACGGCATGTGTCGGGTTCCGCGTGGTGCTCGGTGAGGGAAGCCCGGGGCCGGTCGCCCCGGGCACAAAGTTCACTTACTACTTGCCGTTGGGGGTGACCGTGACGTTGTCGTAGAAGATGTCGGCCCCCGGCCGCTCGGCGGTGATCTGCGGGTCGGACACATACCCGTAAAGGGCGGCGGCGCCGGTCGCGTTGCCGGCCGGGTCGGCGAACTCGAACTGCCACGCCGTCGGCTCGGTCTCGCCGCGCTTCCACACCTTGCCGCGGACCGTCACCTTGCCGCCGGGCTGCGGCTCGGCCGACATCTTCATCGTGTACCATGTCCCCGGCTGCCAGTCGAAGTTCGTCGCCAGGTTCACCCGCGGCCGCGCCTCCCACGACACCAGCCGCAGTTGCCGTGACTTCTTCTCGTCGTCCGGCTTGCCGTCGAGGATGAGTGTGTACCGGCTGTTGACGACGCCGATGTCCGGCATCCGCCCGCGGACCTCGGTGGCGTACACGTCGGAGGTGATGGTGTAGTTCGCGGCGTTCGGCCCGGTGATGTAGGCGTTCGCCCGCGCGAACGGCGGCCGGCTGTCGGTGTTCACCTTGCTGAGGACGATCGTGCCGTCCGGTAGCTTCTTGACGGCGAACTTCGCCTGCGTGTTCACCCACCCGCCGGGCACGGCGCCCTCGGGCACCTTGTCGAAGTCCTGCTTGTACATCGTGGTCGCCGCGACGCGGACGCGGGCCTTGCCGACCAGGTCCCCGAGCTTCGCCTCGACGTACCCCTGCTGGCTCGAGACCGGCTCCACCGTCACGGTCAGGCCGTCGGCCTTCCCCTTGAGCGCCGGCGGCTGTGCCCCCGTCGGCGTCTTGGCCGGCAGCGGCAAGCTCAGCTCGACCGTGCCGGCGGCCTTCACCGCCCGCCCGTTGGCGTCGACGGGCGTGGCCGAGAACACGACCTTGCCGCCGGCGTTGAGCGTCACGTCGGCCGGGAAGAGACGCAGTCCGACGGCCTTGCCCGCGGGGTCGGCCGGCGTCTCGGCCGCGAACTCCTTGTACTTCCCGCAGGCGTCCTTGGCGTCCGGCACGCCGAGGCAGAACAGGTCGGTGCGGGTCGTGAAATAGATGCGGTTGTTGACGGCGATCGCGGTGCCGTTCGTTTCGTTCAGCAACCCCTTCGGGTCGCGGAACTTGTACTCGAACACGTCGTCCGGGTTCGGCTCCTCGCCGTTCTTGTTCGGCACGATGAGCAGCCGGCCCTTCACGTCGAAGAGGTAGAGTTTGTCGTCGGCCACGAGCGGCGCCCCGCGGACTTCACTGGCGTAGCGGTACTTCCAGTCCACCTTGCCGGTCTTGGCGTTGAAGCAGAACAGCTCGCCGCTGTCGTCGGGCAGGTACAGCTTGCCGCCGGCCAGCGCCCCGGACGCGAGCCCGAACCGGTTCGACCGCTTGAACTCCCACACCAGCTTTGGCGCCTTCGTCTTGGCGTCGAGTTGGGAGGCGTCCACGCAGATCACGCGGCCGATCGCCCCGCCTTCGGGGTTCTCCTCGCCGTGGTTGCAGTAGACGAGGTTGCCGTCGACGACGGGCGAACCGTTGATGACGCCGGCCCCGAACCGGTAGCTCCACACCCGCTCGCCGGTGCGGATTTTGAAGGCGTGCAGGGCGCCGTCGGCCCCGCCGCTGATCAGGAGCCGCTGCCCGCCGATGACCGCGACGACGGGCGAGCTGTAGTACGTGCCCTTGATGGCGCCGGGGGTGTCGCCCCACCACGCCACCTCGCCGCTCTTGCCGTCGAGCGCCACGAACCGGTTCGACCCCTTGGCCATGTCGCCCCACGCGCTATTCACCATGCCGACGACGCACAGCCCGCTGTCGAACACCGGCGTGACGATGCGGCCGCCGTACCCGCTGATGCGGCCGAACTCTTCGGTCAGGCTCCGCTGCCACAGCAACTTGCCGTCCGGGTCGAGGGCCAGCACGAGCCCGGCGGTGGTGTGGGCGTAGACGGTTTTGGTGGCGGGGTCGGCGGTGAGCGTGGTCCAGCCGAGGCGGCTGGAGACGATGTCGGTGTGGAACACGTTGACGCGGAAGGCCCACTGCTTGGCCCCGGTCTTCTCGTCGAAGCAGACGACCTGCTCGCCCTCGTGCAGCCCCTCGCCGACGCCCTGGATGATGTACAGCTTGCCGGCCATGACCAGCGGCGCGCTGCGGCCGCCGAACGGCTGCCGCCACACCACGTTCCCCTTGGCGCCGAGCTTGGGGTCGAAGGAGCCCGGCAGGTTCGTCTCGCGGGAGACGCCGTTCTGCTCGGGGCCGCGCCAGTGAATCCAGTCGCGGGCGGCGGCCGGGGAGCCGGCCGCGGCGAGGGCGAGTAGGGCGAACCCGAGGTGCTTCATGGGAGGGCTCCGGGGCGGGGCGGCAGTTGTTTTAGGAATCGCGGGACGCCCGTTCTACTTGTGGTGGACGAGGCGGCGGGCCTTCAACTCGAAACGCGGCAGCGACCCGCATGCCGCGGGAGTTACCTCGACGCGGAATAGCAGCTCGTCGCGCACGGCCCGCCCGACAGACTCCGCCAGCGCCGGGCCGTCGTGCCCGTCGGCCGGCTCCACTTCGATCCGCAGGTCGGCCAGCGGCCCGGTGTGATCGACGTGGATACGGTACTCCGCGACCGTCGGGAAGCGGCGGACGATCGCCTCGATCGCGGCCGGGTACAGGTTGTTACCGCGGACGTGGATCATGTCGTCGGCCCGGCCGAGGATGCCGCCGGCGAGTCTTCGCCAGGTGCGGCCCGCGGGGTCGGGCGTGGTGGCGAGGCGGACCAAATCCCCCGTGCGGTAGCGGACCAGCGGGCTGCCCGTGCGGCCCAGGTTCGTCAGCACCAGCTCACCGTACTCCCCGTCGGGCACGGGGTCGGTGCCGTCCGGCGTCAGAATCTCGCAAAGGTACTCGGATTCGAGCAGGATCATCTCGCCCGGCGTGTCCACGGCCTCGACCGCGACGGGGCCGATCTCCGTCATCCCGTAGTGGTCGAAGACGCGGGCGCCCCACACCTCCTCGATGCGCCGCCGCGTCGCGGGGATGGTGCCGCCCGGCTCCCCGGCCACGACGAGCATCCGCACCGAACTGCCGGCGAGGTCGATCCGCTCCTTCGCCGCCAACTCCGCGAGGTGGAGGGCGTAGGTGGGCGTGGCGAACACGACCGTGGCCTCGTGCTCGATCAGGAAGCGCAGCCGCGCCGTGCTCGGCATCCCGCCGCCGGGTAGCACGAGCGCCCCGTAGCGGGACGCGGCTTCGAACGCACTCCAGAAGCCGATGAACGGCCCGAACGAGAACGGGAAGAATACCCGGTCCGCGGGCGACAGCCCCATGACCGGGAAGCTGACCTGCCAACAGCGGAGCACGGCCTCCCACGATTCCGGCGTGTCGAGCCAGCGCAGCGGCCGGCCGGTGCTGGTGCCGGAGGTCTGGTGCAGCCGCGAGTACCGTTCGATCGGGAAGCTGAGTGCGGAGCCGTAAGGCGGGTGCTCGGCCTGGTCGGCGGCGAGTTCGGGCTTGGTCGTGAACGGCAGGCGGGCCAGGTCGGCGGGGCCGCGGAGGTCGTCGGGGCGGACGCCGGCGAGCTTCCGAGCCAGGAAGCGGCTGCCCGGCAGGACTTCGGCCAGCAGCGACCGGAGTCGCCCGAACTGGGCGTCGCGCAGGGTGTCGGGCGGGGTGGCCGGCGTGAGCATGGAACCCGGGGGAGCCGGGACGGCGGGCAGGCGGGGGCAGTCTAGCCGCGGGACTGCTCCAGGGCGATACCCGCCCCGACTTCCGGGCTTACAGCCTATGAAAAAGGTGCCTCACTCGCCCGCCCCGGCCTCGGGGGCAAAGCCGCGGCGAAGTTGGTTTTCGGTCACCGTCCGAGGCAGTACGAACTGCAACAAGTAGTCCGGGCCGCCGGCCTTCGAGCCGATGCCGCTCAGCTTGAACCCGCCGAACGGCTGGCGGTCCACCAGCGCCCCGGTGCACTTCCGGTTCACGTACAGGTTCCCCACCCGGAACCGCCGTTTCACCGCCGCGATATGCTCGGGGCTGCGGCTGTACACGCCGCCGGTCAGCGCAAACTTAGTCCCGTTGGCGATCCGCAGCGCGTCGTCCAGATCGTTCGCCCGGGTCACCGCCAGAACGGGGCCGAAGATTTCCTCCTGCGCGATCCACGCGCCTTCCGGCACGTCCGCGAACACTGTCGGCCCGACGTACGTGCCCTGTCCGGCGAGCGGCCCCAGGTCGGTTTCGTAAGCCAGTCGTGCCTCGGACTTGCCGCGCTCAATGGCGGCGCGGATGCGGTCGCGGGCCTCGGCGTCGATGACCGGGCCGAGCGACGCCCCCGGCTCGTCGGCCGGGGCCACCGTCAGGCTCCTGGTCGCCTCGATCAGCCGGGCCAGGAACTGGTCGTAGATGCCGGCCAGCACGATGGCGCGGGAGCCGGCCGAGCACTTCTGCCCGGCGTAGCCGAAGGCGCCGTCCACGACTCCCTTGACGGCCTCGTCCAGGTCGGCGTCCGAGTCCACGATCACGGCGTTCTTGCCGCCCATCTCGGCGATGACGCGCTTGACGAACGCCTGCCCCGGCGGCGTCCGCGCCGCCTGCTCCTGGATCAGCAGCCCGACCTTCATCGACCCGGTGAACGCGATGACCGCCACGTCCGGGTGGTTCGTCAGCACGGGGCCGATCACCTCGCCCTCGCCGGGGAGGTAGTTCACGACGCCCGGTGGTGCGCCCGCGGCCTCGAAGCACTCCATGAGCTTCGCCGCGATCACGCCCGATTGTTCCGCGGGCTTCATGATCGCGGGATTGCCCGTCACCACCGCGGCGGCCGTCATGCCGGTGAGGATGGCGAGCGGAAAGTTCCACGGGGCGATGACCACGGCGACGCCGCGCGGCTCGTAGAAGGTGGTGTTGTCCTCGCCGGCCACGTCGCGGCGGTGGGGGGTGTGCAGCTTGACGGCTTCGGCCGCGTAGAAGTCGCAGAAGTCGATCGCTTCCGCCACGTCGGCGTCGGCCTCGCGCCACGGCTTGCCGGTTTCGAGAATGATCCACGCCGACAACTCGAAGCGGCGGCGGCGGAACTGGTTCGCCACGCGGCGGAGCAGGGCGGCGCGCTCGTCGACCGGTGTGTCGCGCCAAGTGTCGAAAGCGGCCTGCGCTGCGGCCACGGCGGCGTTCGCTTCGTCCACGGACGCGGAGGCGGTGCGGCCGATCAGCTCCGCGGTGCGCGACGGGTTCACGCGCTCGATCGTGGCGCCGACCGGCAACGCCCGCCCGCCGACGATCGCCGGGTACGTGCGGCCGAGTTGCTGCCGCACCGTCGCCAGCGCGGCGCGCATGGCGGCGCGGCTGTCTTCGCGGGCGAAATCGGTCGGGGGCTCGTTCTTGAATCGTCCTTCGTCCTTCGGCACTCGTCCTTCGGCGGGCGCGGCCTGCGGCCTCGGATGGTCCATCGGTGGGTCCTCGAATGACGAATGGCGAATGACTGGCGACGCTGGATCGGAGAGGAGCACCTCCTCGGCGGCCCCGTCGGCGAAGCTCGCTTTCAGGAAGGAGTCGTTCGACGAGTTCTCCAGCAGCCGGCGGACGAGGTACGCCATCCCTGGCAGCAGTTGGCCGTAGGGCGTGTACACCCGCACGCGGTGGCCGAGCGAGCGGACCGCGTCGCGCAGCGGGTCGGCCATGCCGTACAGCATCTGGAACTCGAACCGGCGCGGGTCCACGCCCTTCGCCTCCGCGGCGGCGATAGCGTGCGCCATGCTGCGGACGTTGTGCGACCCGAACGCCGGGACGAGCCAGTCGGAGTGCTCCAGCAGGAAGTCGGTGCAGCGCTCGAAGCAGGCATCCGATTCCGGCTTGCGGGTGAACACCGGCACCGGCCAGTCGTTCTGGGCGGCGATCACCGTCTCGTAGTCCCAGTAGGCGCCCTTCACGAGCCGCACCGTAACGCGGCAGCGGCGCTCGTCGCGCGCCCACTTCATCAGCGCGTCCAGGTTGGCCTCCGTGTCGCGGAGGTACGCCTGCATGGCGATGCCGACGTGCGGCCAGTCGCGGAACGCCGGCTCCGTCAGCACGTCCTTGAAGATGCGGAGCGTCACGTCCTTGAAGGCGTGTTGCTCCATGTCGAAGTTCACGAACGCGCCGCCGGCGCGGGCCGCTTCCAGGATCGGCCGCAGCCGCCGCAGTACCGCCCGGCTCGTGCCCTCGGGGTCGATGGGGTCGAACTGCGAGTAGAGGGCGGACAACTTCACCGACACGTTCACCCGCGGGATCGGGCCGCGGTCGTCGCGGTCCGTCAGCGGGTCGTCCGCCCACCCGGCCGCCTCACGGCACAGGCCGGCGAGCAACTCCAGGTACTGCTTCTGGACGTGATCCGCCTCCACCTCGGTGATCGTGGCCTCGCCGAGCAGGTCGATGGTGAACGCGAACCGGCGCGCCCGTAGCGCCCGCACGGTGGCGCTGACCTCGGGCACGTTCGACCCGGCGATGAAGCGGCGGGCCATCTGGCGGGCGCCGGTGCGAGCGGCCCACGCCAGCAGCCCGCCGAGCGGCCCGCCGCGGGGCATGACACTCAGGCCGGCCCGCACCCAGCGCGGCAGGTCGCGCTCGGCCTCGCGGAGGTACTCGGCCAGGTGGCGGGTGATTTCCGGGGTCGTCTTCAGGTACGGCAGCGTGTCCACGAAGCGGAACAGCTGAACCTTCAGGGCGGGGTCGGACGTACCGATTCCCATGAGGCGGTCGTCGAGCCACGCCTTCGTGAGCGGCACTGGGCCGGAGCGGTCGATGCGCGCGAAGACCTCGCGGCCGATCTGACGGGTGCGGGCTTCGGTGTCAGCGGCGGTCATGTTCTCCCCCACGGCGGATCGTTTGCCGCCGGCCCGGGGTTCCGTTATGATTGCGGGTCGATCGTTCGACTTGCGGGTCCGGCACCGGGGGAGAGGCTGTGGACAAGATCGGCAAGTTTAGTGTGGTTCAGACCCTCGGGAGCGGGGCACACAGCAGCATTCTACACGTCCGTCGAGAGGAGGACGGCAAGGACTACGCCCTCAAGATGGTCCCGATCGACGGCAAGGACGACTTGAAGTACCTGGAGCAGGCGAAGCACGAGTTCCGCGTCGGCCAGATGCTCAACCACCCGAACTTGGTGAAGGTGTATTGCCTGGAGTTGGAGCAGGGCTGGTTCAGCGGGCCGAAGAAGGCCAAGCTGCTGATCGAGTACGTGCCGGGCACCACGATGGACCAGCTGCCGCTACTCCGCCAGCCGAAAATGCTGCGCGTCTTCGAACGCATCGCCGACGCCCTCACGCACATGCACAAGCAGGGCGTCGTCCACGCCGACATGAAGCCGAACAACCTGATTCTCGGGCGTGGCACCGCTGTCAAGGTGATCGACTACGGGTTGGCGTGGATCAAGGGCGAGCCGAAGGACCGGGTGCAGGGGACGCCCGAGTACATCGCCCCGGAGACGGTCGCCCACAAGCTGGTGAACGAGCGCACCGACATCTTCAACTTCGGGGCCACGATGTACCGACTGGCGACGCTGCAACTGCCGCCGTCGTGCGCGCCGATGGGTGAGGGGCTGAAGGTGACGGAGAAGTACTACCGCGAGCAGTACCGACCGGCGAAGGAGCTCAACGCCGGCCTGCCGCCGGCGCTCGCGGAGCTGATCGACGGGTGCCTCAGCTTCAACGCCAACAAGCGGCCCGAGCGGATGAGCCAGGTGCAGGGCGTACTCGACCAGTTGGCCGACGAGGCGGCCGCGAAGTGCGACCCGGCGGTGCTGGAGGATTGAGGGCGGGCGGCCCGCGCCTCACTTCTTCCCCGCCCCGTGGACCACCTTCGGCCAGTACTTCGCCAGGTCGAAGTGCGGGTCGTTCTCGCCGTCGTGGCACTTCGTACACGCCGCCGACACCGCGTTCACGATCCGTTGCTGCGCGGCCGGCAGGTCCGTCAGCCCGCCGGGGCCGCCGACCGGCGCCTTGGCGATCCGCTCGAACGTCGCCACGTCCGGCAGCCGGTCCGTCGGCGTCAGCTTCCACGGCGACAGCAGCTTCAGCAGGTCGGCGTCGCGCGGGGCGCTCATGTGCCCGCTGCCGGGGCCGTGACAGCTCTCACAGCCCACGTCCTTGAGCGCCGGCGTCTTTTCCGTGCTCTCGAAGCCGGTCTTCACCCCGTACCCGACGGTGTGGCAGACGATGCACTCGGGGTCGAACTGGCGGTTGCCCGGTCGCTTGGCGTACACCTCGAGCGCCTCGTAGGCGTGGCCGTGCTTGCTGTCCTTCCACTTGGCGAATTCGCCGGCGTGGCACCCGAGGCAGCGCTCGCTGCCGACGAAGCTCAGGTTCAGCTCCGGCTTCTGGAGTTGCGCCGAGTGCGGCGTGCGGGCCACCTTCGCCAGGAAGTTCCGCTCCTTCACCTGCTTCGTGTAGTCCTCCAGCAGCCCGAGCACGGTGTTCCCCTTCGCCGCCTCGTCGCCCTCGGGCGTGAGGAACTCCTCGCCCAGCGGCACGAGCTGGTACTGGAGGTCGAACGATCCGTCGGCCTTGCGGAAGACGCCGAGCGCCCCGACGTAGCGGCCCTTGTGCCCGACCTGTACGAGCAGCGTCTTGCCGATCGTTTCCGGGTACTGCGGCGGCTCGGGGTCGTCGGCCTGGCAGAGCACCACCTGGAATTCGGGCCGATCGGCGATCACCTTGCGGGCCTCGTCCGCGGTCCCCTGGTAGAGCAGGACGTTGAGTTTCGGCCGCTTCGGGTGTGCCGCCAACTCCTTGACCGCGGCGTCGAGAACGTCCTTATTGCCGAGGAACCCGAAGCCAGTGGCCGAGCCCTCGACGGCCTTCGCCACACTCGGCCCGACGACACCGACCACGCCGACGGGCACGCCGCCGATGTCCGCGACTTCGGTCAGGCCCACGAGCGGCCGCTTGCCGTCCGGCGCCGGCGGGAAGTACTGCTCGCGCGGGATCACGGTCTCGCCGGCCTTCCCGGCGATGTTCCCGCCCAGGCTGAACGGCGCCCGCTCCTTCTGCAGCGCGTACCCGGCCACCACCTGGAGCAGGTCGCCGTCGAACTCGCTCTTGCCGACGCCGACGGCGAGGTACCCCATCTCGCGGAGGGCGTTCATGCCGGTGACGTACTTCAGGAGCCCCTGCTCCTTCACCGCGGACTTGGTGGGGTAGAAGTCGCCGAGGTCGACGCCGGCGACGGGCCAGCCCTTGGCCTTGAGGCGCGAGACGAGGTTGGCCCGGCGTTCGAGGCCGCCGGTCTGCGGGCGGCTGCACCCGCACGGGCTGAGAAATCCGAACGTCTGGCCGGACAGGATCAGCGCTGCTTCGGGGCGGCCCGCGGGCCAGGTCGAAAAGACCTTCGTGCCGCCGACGCTCGGCCACGCGCCCGATTCCGGCGGCGGGGGCGCGGGCGGCGGCTGCGCGACGGCGTCGTAAACGAGTCCGACGACGAGGGCGGCTAGCGCCAGAAGGCCGACGAGCCGTGTGCCGTTCCGCTGGAGCATCGCCGTCCCCCTTGCGTCCTGCCCGCGGGGCTCGCCCGCCTACAACACCCCGCGACCGCGGACCGGGATGCGGATGCGCTGCGGGTTCGGCCCCTTCAGCTCCAGCACCACCAGCCCGTCGGTCAGCTCCCCCTGCACCCGGTTCGCCGGCACCCGCACCGTCAACTGCCACTGGCCGCGGCCGCCGCCTTCCGGCAGCTTCTTCAGCGACACGTCGAGGAAGTCCGGCTGGGTCGTTCCGGGCACGACTACCAGCGGCGCGTCGGGCTGGTCGGTGCTCAGCAGCACCGTCTCGGCGGCGCCGCCCTGGTGCTTGAACGATCCGAGGTTCAGTTCGGTCGCCCCGCCGGCGATCGTGACCGGTCCGGTCACCGCGGCCTTCACGCTAATCTTCCGTGGATCGGCCCCGGGCACGCCCGTGTCGATCCACACCTCGCGCTCGAGCCGGCCGATGTCCGGACGAGCGTCGCCGACCCGGCCGACGACTGTGACCGGGATGCGGTACGCCGACCGCACCCGCACCGGCTGCTTGGCGCGGGCGGTGTAGTCGGCGGCCAGCGCCGCCAGTTCGGCGTGCGGCACCGGCTCCGGCGGGCCGGTCGTCACGAACGGCCCCGGCGGCGCGCCGCCCGGGTTGATCACCCGGGCGGTCAGCCCCGGCAGTTCGCCCGGCCCGCGGGTCGACGAGTACACCGTGACCACATGCGTCCGGCCCTGGGTGTTATCGGCCAACTCCCCGGCGTCGATCGCGGATTTATCCACCTCGGCCGGCTGCGACTGGGCGTAGAAGATGGAGAACAGGTCGTCCGGCTGGAGCGGCTGGCCGGCCTCGTCGAACGTGGCGAACCGCGCGCTCAGCGGGACGCGTGGGTTCGGCTTCACCTTGAAGTTGAGTTCGAGAATCCCCAGCGGCATGGCCCACGGGCTGCCGGTCGCCGGCGGCGGGATGGTGTAACTGACGTTGCCTTCGAGGAAGGTGTGCGCCTCCCATTTCAGTTCGTTGCTGAAGACGGTGCCGGCCCCGGCCATGCCGGTGGGGCAAGCCGCGACGGGGCCGAACGGCAGGACCGAGAAGCCCGCCATGCGGTAGAGCACTTCCGCGGCCGACGGCGGGATGACGGCGACCCGCGCCCCGCTGCACGACCCGCAGTTCACGCCTGCGAGCTTCAGCGTGACCGGCCCGGGGTGCCGGTTGCGGAACCAGAACTGCGTCGCGTTCGTGACCTCGCCGGCCTCATAATACCCGGTGAACGCCACGTCCTGGAGGCTGGTCGTGTTGTCCGGCAGAAGCGTGCCGTCGCCCAGTTCCCACTTCCGGGTGGTGGTGAAGTACTCGAGCGCCCGCGTGGTCGGGACGAGTTGCTCGTCCTTCTTGTCCGGCTCCTCGGGGGGCTTGTGCCACGAGAACACGGTGACCGCGAACACGATCCCCATCAGTAGCGCGATCGGCAGGAGGTACTTCAGCGCGGACTTCATGGCCGACGGTCCCGGGCGGGGGGGTGTTTTCATTCTACGAGACGCCGCGGACCGGGGTTCGGGTCGGCGGTTCCGGCAGATTCGGCACACCGCGGGGGATCGTACTGCCGATAGAAGCTTGGTAACCCCGGCGCCTGCGGAGGGTCCGTCTATGCGGCTCGCGCTCCAGACCGTCCCCGCGGCGTGTGTGTTCCTGGCGTCGTGCGCCGCACTCCCGGACCACCCGCCGCACCGCGAGCCGCGCGTCGTCGAGCGGACGCCGTTGCCGCGTGTCCCCCCGCCGAACACGCTGGAACGGGCCGGCAACTCGAACTGCGTCGCCCCGTGGGCCATCCCCGGCGTGACGAGCCACGAGAGCGGTGGGTATATCGGCGGCGGCAGCCTGTTCCACAACAACCGGCCGCTGGCGAAGGGGATCGGCAGCACCGCGGGCGCGCCGGGCGACGGCACCTTCGGGCTGGACTTCGTCGGCTTCGGCCACCGGCCGGGGCGGGTGTTCCTGGCCCCGAGCCCGGACCCGTCGGCCGGGGTGGCCATCGCAGACAACTACAAGACGGACACGCACTACCCTAAGGACGTGTTCAACATCCGGCCCCTGCGCAAAGCGCTGGTCGAGAAGCGAGAGGAAGCGCACGAGCGGCGCGAAGGCGGCGAGGGGCACGAGTAGTGAGCCACCCGATGCCGCGGGTGGGCTTCGAGCCTGTAAGACAGCTTCACACCTGATGTGGAGCCCTCCCATGCCCCCGCCGTTCGCCGGCATCTGGCCGGCTATGCTCACACCCACCACGTCCGACGGTCGGGCCAACTTGCCCGCCTGCGAAACGCTCGTCGATCTGTTCGCCCGCCAGCAACTCGGCGGCATTTATCTCGTCGGCTCGACCGGCGGCTGGCCGCTGTTCAGCGTGGCGGAGCGGAAGGAGATCGCCGCAACCGTCGTGAAGGCGGCCGCGGGACGCATCCCCGTGATGGTTCACGTCGGCGCCGTCAGCACGGCGGACGCCGTCGAGCTGGCCGAGCACGCCGCGGGGCTGGGGGCGGACGCCGTCTCGGCGGTGGGGCCGATCTACTACAAGCATCCGGCCGAGGTCGCGTTCGGGTTCTACCGCCGGCTCGGGGCCGCGACACCGCTGCCGCTGTTCGCTTACCACCTGAGCGGCGTCAACCAGTCGAGCCTCGGCCCGCGTGATGTCGCCGCCCGACTGCTGGACATCCCGACCGTCGCCGGGATGAAGATCACCGACCACGACTTGTTCCCGTTCGGCCTGATCCGCGGCGTCGCCGGCGACCGGCTGCGGCTGTTCAGCGGGGCCGACGAGGTGATGTGTCACGCCGTACTGAGTGGGGCGTGCGGTGCGATCGGCACGTTCTACAACCTGTGGGGGCCGAGCTGCGCCGCCGCCCGCGCCGCCACCGAGGGCGGCGACGTGGCCGCCGGGCGGGCGTTCATGCTGCGGTTCCAGTCGGCCATCGCCGACGCCCTGGCCGGCGGCGTGTGGTCGTTCCTGCGGGCGGGGATGCGGCTGAAGTACGGGCTCGACGTGGGGATGCCGCGGCCGCCGCTCGGGAGTAGCGACGGGGTGTGGAGCGACGAGCAGGTCCGCGAGCTCCTGGCCCGGGTGGACGGGCCGGCGTGACCCGTTTTTCCGCCCCCGCCGTAACCGTGTGCTACTGTTCAACGTGGTGCCGCGCGGCGGAACAGGGTGCCCCGATGACGCTCGACCTGTTGATGACGACGGTGCGGGAAAACCTGCCGGCTGCGGTCGGGGGGACGGTCGCGGTTCTGGTGCTCGTTTTCCTGGCCGTGCAGCAGGCCCGACGGCGCCGGGTGATCGACCCGAGCCGGCTGGTGCCGACGGCCGCCCCGCCGACCGCCGAGAAGGCCGAGGCGTGGGCACCGCCCGAGCAGTCGTACGCCGACCGCCGCGGCGCGGTCCGCCGCGAGGGCTCGCCGGTGCAGGTGCTGGTGTCGTCGTCGAGCCTTCGGAACGCCGTGAACGACGCCTACGTCGTAGACCGTTCGACGGGCGGTCTGAAGATCGTGATGCAGGCGGCGGTCCCGCCGGGCAGTACGCTGCAAGTGAAGGCGGTGAACGCCCCCGACACGGTGGGGTTCGTGACGCTCATCGTCCGCAGCTGCCGCAAACACCCGGAACACTTCGAGATCGGCACCGAGTTCGAGAAGACGCCGCCGTGGAACGTGCTGCTGCTGTTCGGGTGAGCGTCCGCTACCGTCCCATTTCCAGTGCGAAGTCGCCCTCCACATTTGTCCCACCGTTCCCGGGCGCCTTCCACGTCCCCCGCAAGCTCCGCCCCCGTAGCACGCCGTCGTAGGGCACGTCCAGCACCGGCACGGTGGACTGCGCGAGCGTCGTCCCCACCGACCGGAAGCGGACCGCGTGCCCCTGCCCGACCGGCGCCGGCGTCACGACGCCCTTCACCACGTACGTGACGCGGATTGGCCCGGCCACCTCGTCGAGCTCGGCCTCGAACCGGTCGCCGTGTCGGCGTGTCACCGTGAGCACGGCCTGGAACGCCGGCGGGGCGGGGGCGCCGCCGCGGAACGACCCGCGCTGCGACAGCGTCCCAACCCACTTCGTGCCGGCCAGGATGGGGTCCACGTCCGGAAGCGGGGTCGCCCCCACGCCGGCCGACAGGGCGGTCGCCGCCAGCACGCACAAGGCCCGGAGCATGACGGCCCCCTGAGTCGGGAATCGTGCCGGGCATATACTACGCCCATTTCCCAAGAGGCAGTCTCATGGCCGAGTGGCAGCGGACCCACACCTGCGGCGAACTGCGCGACTCGCATGTCGGGCAGACCGTCACCCTGAACGGCTGGGTGCTCATCTCCCGCAAGTTCGGCAACCAGGTGTTCGTCGACCTGCGCGACCGCTACGGCCTCACGCAGATCGTGTTCGAGGCCGACAACGCCGAGTTGTTCGCCACCGCCGACAAGATGGGCCGCGAGTGGGTGCTCTCCGTCACGGGCGTGGTCCGCGCCCGCGTCGCGGGGAAGGATCGCACCGACGTGGCCACCGGCAGGATCGAGGTCGAGGCGAAGGCGCTGACGGTGCTGAACGCCTGCCCGCCGCTGCCGTTCAGCGTCACCGAGTTCCCCGACGAGGAGCCGGCCAACGAAGACCTGCGGTTGCAGTACCGCTACCTCGACCTGCGCCGCCGCAGCATCCAGGGGGTGCTGACGCTGCGGCACCGCATGAACAAGGCGATCCGCGACTACATGGACGAGCGCGGCTTCCTGGAACTGGAGACGCCGCTGCTGGGCAAGAGCACGCCCGAAGGCGCCCGCGACTACCTCGTGCCGAGCCGCGTCTTCAACGGCGAGTTCTTCGCCCTGCCGCAGTCGCCGCAGCTGTACAAGCAGTTGCTGATGATCTCGGGGTACGACAAGTACTTCCAGATCGCCCGCTGCCTCCGCGACGAAGACCTGCGGGCCGACCGGCAGCCCGAGTTCACCCAGCTCGACGTGGAGATGAGCTTCGTCGAGATCGACAACGTGCTCGGCCTGATGGAAGGCCTGGCCGCGGACATGCTGCAAAAGTGCCACGGCATCACGGTGCCGACGCCGTTCCCGCGGCTGAAGTACGCCGACGCCGTGCTCCGCTACGGCTCCGACAAGCCGGACCTGCGATTCGGCCTGGAAATCGTGGACGTTTCGGACATTGCCGCGGAGAGCGAGTTCACGGTCTTCAAGAGCGTGCTGGCGGCCGGCGGCGTGGTCCGCGGCATCAACGCGAAGGGCGCCGCCGACAGGTTCAGCAACAGCCAGCTGAAGCCGGGCGGCGAACTGCCGAAGCTCGTGGAGGTGTACAAGGCGAAGGGGCTGGCGTGGATGAAGGCCGAGGGCGACAAGCTCACCGGCAGCATCGAGAAGTTCTTCCCCGACGCGGTGAAGGCGAAGCTGAAGGAGAAGCTCGGCGTGCAGCCGGGCGACCTGCTGTTGTTCGTCGCCGACAAGGCCGAGCTCACCGCCAACGCCCTGGGTGCGCTGCGGTCGCACCTGGGTTCGGCGCTCAAGCTGTACGTCAACTGGTGGGAGGAGAAGGCGGCGTGGGACGCGACCGAGGGCGCGGCGGCGAAGAAGGAGAAGCGGGCGGCGAAGCCGTTCGCCATGCGGCCGGAGCACTTCAACCTGCTGTGGGTGACCGACTTCCCGATGTTCGGCTGGGACGACGAGGAGAAGCGCTGGGCGGCGATCCACCACCCGTTCACCGGCCCGATGGACGAGGACGTGCCGTTCCTGGAGAGCGACCCCGGCAAGGTGCGGGCGAAGGCCTACGACCTGGTGCTGAACGGCTACGAGGTCGGCGGCGGCAGCATCCGGATTCACCGGCAGGACGTGCAGAACACCGTGTTCAAGCTGCTCGGCATGGAGTTGGACGAGGCGAAGAAGCGGTTCGGCTTCCTGCTGGACGCGCTCCAGAGCGGCGCCCCGCCGCACGGCGGCATCGCCCTGGGCCTGGACCGGTGGTGCATGATCCTGGCGGGGACGACGAACATCCGCGACGTGATCGCCTTCCCGAAGAACCAGAAGGCCCGCGACCTGATGACCGGCGCCCCCGCCGCCGTGGACGCCCGCCAGCTCCGCGACCTGGGCGTGAAATTGAGTTGACGGCATAACCCCACCCGCCTCAGCACGTAGGGTGGGGCACGATTACCACCGACGGCACGAACGTTGCGGTTCCTCACACACGGGGAGCCGCTAATGATCACCTCCGAGCCGATCCTGCGCGTCCTCTGCGTGGACGACAATCGCGACGCTGCCGACACGCTCGGCGTTCTGCTCGAACTCTACGGCTACCTCTCGCGCGTATGCTACGACGGCGCCAGCGCACTGGAGGCGGCCGAGGAGTTTCGCCCGGACGCGGTCATCCTCGACCTGTCGATGCCAGGCATGCCCGGCGACGAACTCGGCCGCCGACTTCGGGCAACCGATTGGGGCCGTTCGCTGCCGCTGGTCGCCCTGACGGCGCTCAGCGGCGACGAGGCCCGCGAACGGACTGCGGCCGCAGGGTTCGACCTGCACCTCGTGAAGCCCGTGAACCCCGACCGGCTGGCGAACGTGCTGGCCGACATCGTCATCCTCCGCGGCGACGTCTGAGAGCCCGGGGACGGCCGTCCCCGGGTTCCGCTCCTTGCCTACACTACTTCCCACCACCCACCTCTCCAGGAAGGGAAGGCTGCCGCATGTCGCTCCGCCTGTTCGCCGCCGCCGTCGCGGCCGCGCTCCTGAGTTCACCCGCCACCGCCGCCGACCCCCCGGCGTCCGTGCCGCCGAGCCGCGCCGCGGCCGACGCGGCGCTCGCCCGCACCGCCGCGGCCATGCTCGGCGGCGCCCGCACCGTCACGCTGCCGAACGGGCTGCGCGTGTACCTGTACCCCATCGCCAACTCGCCGCTCGTCACCACGATGGTGGCCTACCGCGTCGGCAGCGCCGACGAGGAGCCCGACCAGACGGGCCTGTCGCACTACCTCGAACACCTGCTGTTCAAGGGGACCGACAAGCTCGTCCCAGGCGACGTGGACCGCGCCACACAGCGGAACGGCGGCGCGAACAACGCTTACACGTCGGAGGACATGACGGTCTACCACTTCGACTTCGCCGCCGACCGGTGGGAGATCGCGCTGCGGATCGAGGCCGACCGGATGCGGAACACCCGCATCGACGAGAAGCACGAGTTCGCGCAGGAGAAGGGGGCGGTGGTCGCCGAGCTGGCCCAGGGCGAGGACAGCCCATGGGGCATCGAGTTCAAGCGCATCCTGGCGCTGCTGTTCCCGGTCGGCTCGCCGTACCACCACCCCGTCATCGGCACCGAGGCGCACGTCCGCGGGGCGACCGCGGAGATCATCAAGCGGCACTACGACAAGTGGTACCACCCGAACAACGCCAGCCTCGTCATCGTCGGCGGGTTCGACCCGGCGAAGGCCGAGCCGCTGGTCCGCGAGCTGTTTGGCACCATCCCGCGGCAAGACCTACCGGCCCGCAAGCCGGCCGTGGCGCGGCCCGCACGCACCGAACCGGCACGGGTCGAGTTCCCGTCCAAGTTCGACGTGCCCAGGCTGCTGATGGGGTACAACACGACGACCGTCCACGACGCCGACGACGCGGCCCTCGACGTGATCAGCCGGGTGCTGTCCGACGGGAAGACGAGCCGGCTGTACAAGAGGCTTGTCGAGGACGAACGCGTCGCCGCCGAGGTGGACACCGGCAACTACACCGGCAAGCTGCCCGGGTGGTTCGCCGTGAACGTCGAGCTGCTCCAAGGCAAGGCCCGCGCCAAGACCGAGGCACTGGTGTTCGCCGAACTGGAGAAGCTGGCGAAGGAGCCGGTGTCGGACGCCGAGCTGAGCCGGGCGCGGCGGAAGATTCTGGCCGGCTTCGTGTTCGGCCGGGAGAGCGTCCACAACCTCGCCGACACCCTCGCCCGCGCCAGCGTCTACACCGACGGTGGCGACGCCGTCGCCTTCTACCAGACGTACCTGAACCGCGTCGCGGCCCTCACCCCCGCCGATATTCAGAAAGTCGCGGCGAAGTACTTCGCCCGCGCCAACGCCTCGATCGTGTGGTCGGTGCCGCCGGCCGACGGCAAGGCCGGTTCCGCCCCCGCGGCTCGGCCCACGACCGGCCGTCACGCCCGCCAGGAGGCGCCCGGCGGCGGCGGCTTCACGCTGACCGCGGCGAAGAAGACCGTCCTGCCGAACGGGCTGACGCTGATTCTGATGGAGGATCACCGGCTGCCGATCGTGGTGGCCCGCGCCGCGGTGAAGGACGTGACGCTCCGCGAGCCGGCCGACAAGGCGGGCATCGCCACGCTGGTCGGCGACCTGCTCGAAGAGGGGGCCGCGGCCCGCACCGGCGAGCAGATCGCCACGCTGATCGCCGACACCGGCGGCAGCCTCAGCTTCGGCTCCGACGGCGCCTCGCTGAGGATGCTGGCCCCCGACGCCGACCTCGGCCTGAAGCTGATGTTCGAGTGCCTCACGAAGCCGACCTTCCCGCAGGACGCCTTCGACCGGCAGAAGGAGAACCAGCTCTCCACCATCGCCGACAGCGAGACGCAGCCGAAGGTGAAGGCTCGGCAGCTGTTCAACAAGCTCGTCTACGCCGACCACCCCTACGGCCGGCCCGGCCTCGGCACCAAGGCGACCGTCGGCAAGCTGACGCAGGCCGACGTGAAGGCGTTCCACGCCACTACGTTCGCCCCCAACGCGACGGTCGTCGTGGTCGCCGGCGACTTCAAGGCCGACGAGATGGCGAAGCGTGTCGAGGCGCTCACGAAAGACTGGAAGAAGGTGGACCTGGTCCCCGCTGACGCTGCGGCCCCGGCGAAGGGTACGGCCGTGACGGAGAGGATCGTGTCGGACAAGTCGGCGGCGCAGGTTCACGTCTACGTCGGCCACCTCGGCGTGACCCGGCAGCACCCGGACTACTACAAGCTGCTGGTGATGGACAACGTCCTCGGCGTCGGGCCGGGCTTCACCGACCGCCTCTCCAGCACGCTGCGCGACCGGCAGGGGCTGGCCTACACGGTGAACGCGAGCATCGCCGGCTCGGCGGGGAATCAGCCGGGGACGTTCACCGGCTACATCGGCACCTTCCCCGACAAGTTCGTCCTCGTCCGCGACAGCTTCGTGAAGGAGATCACCCGCATCCGCGACGAGCCGCCGACGGCCCAGGAGGTAGACGACGCCAAGAAGTACCTGCTGGGCAGCCTGCCGTTCCGCTTCGGCACGCTGTCCGGCGTCGCGGGGCAGTTGCTGAGCGCGGAACAACTCGGCCTCGGCTTCGACTTCCTGGACAAGTACCGCAAGGAGGTTGAGGCGGTCACCGCGGCCGACGTGCAGGACGTGGCCCGCCGGCACCTCGACCCGCGGGGGCTGACGATCGTCGCGGTCGGACCGATCGACCCGAACGGGGCGCCGCTAGCGGCGCCGAAGAAGAAGAAGTGAGGTGTCAATAAGCCCACCCGTTGCAACGGGTGGGCTTTCTGCCCGTTACCCCTCCGGGTTCCGGTTCCCCTTCTGGTACGGCAGCCGGACGCCCTGGAAGAACACCTGATCCGCCCGCAGCACCGCCCCCAGCACGTCGTAGCCCACCTGCCCGGCCACGGTCGTGATGTCGTCCTGGTCCACCCCGTCGCCGGACACGCCAAACCCACCCGACAGCACCGCCGTGGCGCCGGCGACCTTGTACAGCGGGGCGCTGCCGGGGAAGAAGACGATGCCGTTCTGGTTCAGAACGTTCCCCTGTTGGCGGAAGTTCGTGCCCGGGTTGAAGCTGTCGTACCCCACCACACTCTGGTACGCCGACGCCGGTTTCGCCGGGCCGACCAGCCGGCCGGTGTTGTAGTCGGTGCCGGCGATGTCGTCGTAAAGCTGCGAGAACGGGCCGGCGGGGTTGCCGTCGATTCCCTCCGGGAACCGTGGCAGGCCGAGGTAGCGGAACGTGCGGTTGGTGAACGCCGTCCCTGCCGGCACGCCTGGCACCTGGTCGATCGGCTGGAGCTGCGCGGGGTCGGCGTAGTACATCACGTTCCGCGCCTTCGCCACCGCCACGTCGATCGAGAACACCGTGGCGTCCGACTGGCGGAACAGGCCGACAACGTTCCCCTGCCGGTCGGTGACGGCGAACACGAACTTGGCCCGCGAGCCGAGCGGCAGCCGGATCGCGGCGCGCGTCAGGTTCGACTGTACGACCGACTGCGTGATGATCCGCTCCACGTCGGCCTTGCTGATGCCGTCGCCGTCGTGCGGGGCCACGAGCCACCCCTCGGGCACGACCACGCCGCCGCGCAGGAACACGTCGTCGCCATCGCCTGGGGTGCCGTTCGCGCCGGGGTCCACGGGCACGTTCGCGCCGTCGTCCGGGCTGCCGCGGCCGACCACCGCGCCGACCTGGAGCACGCGCTCGGTACCTTCCTGGGCGCCGCCCTGGCCGAAGATGTCGAGCTGGATGCCGACGAGGTCGATGCGGCCGGTGGGGAGGCCGAACCCGGCCGGGAGCGCCGCCCCATTCAGCGGGAACTGCACGGGGCTCGGCTCGATACCGGGCGTGACGGATACGACGGTGCCACCCACGGCCGCGTAGGCGATCCACTCGGCTTCCAGCGTGCGGTCCGGCTTCGTGGGGTCGTAGGTGAACGACAGCGACGAGTTCTCTTCGGTGGCGAAGCCGGTCTTGCCCGGGAAGAAGACGCCGATGCCGCCGACGACCTGACCGTTCTTGTAAATCGGGATGCCGCCGGGCAGCGTGGCGATGCCGCGGCTCTGGGCGCGCGGGCGGACGCCGGACGCGAAGCCGTAGGACTCCGGCGCGAACAGCGCCTGCCCCGCGGGCACGAACGCCGGGTCAATGTTGAACCGCTGCGCCAGGGCCACGTCGTCCGCCGTCCCCTTGATCCCGTCGTCGCCGGGGTGAACACTGGAGTCGCGGTTGGTGTGCTCGATCTGGAACAGGTCCACCTGCGGGGTGAAGGCGATGCCCGGCGGGAAGTGGTTGCCGACGTTTGTGGCCGCGACGAATCCCGGACCACGCTGGGTCGAGTTCGGGTCGGTGATGCTCGGGTTCGACTCGATCTCGCGCTGCGTGATCGTGCTCTGGCTGATGAACTGCACGGTCCGGCTCGTCAGCGGCGCCTGGTTGTTGCCGAAGAACGCCCCGGTGCGGGCCTTCGCGAGCGCCCCGTCGATGGCGAAGACGAGGTTGTCGACGTTGCCGGTAATTTCCGGCGCGACGCCGCTCTCGACGCGGGTGCCGAGGATGCGGCCGTTGCGGTCGGTGATGACGATGATGGCGTCGGAACTGGCCGACGCCGCCGACGCGCGGCGGAGCAGGGCGTTCACCTCGTCGGCGGTGATCGTCTCCGTGACCGCCGGCAGCGGTGGGCCGGCGTCGGCGAGAATCCGGTCGCCGGCCGCGGGGAAGACCACGTCGTCGGGCCGGACGCGGATGAGTTCGTTGACGCCGCCGTCGCCGTTGAACGTGTTCATCCCGGCGCCGCCGAACAACACGTCGTCCCCGCCGTCACCCGTGAGGCCTGTCGCGCCGCCGCCGCCCACCAGCTTGTCGTTGCCGGCGCCGCCCATCAGGTCGGCCGGCTGCGTGACGGACCGGTCCACCTTGATCACGTCGTTCCCGCCGGCGCCGTCGATGGCGATGGCGGTGACGGCGGCCGACGCCACGCGGCCGATCTCGGCGGCGCCGTCGTACACGACGAGGTCGGTGCCGCTGAGGAAGACGGCGATGCGGTCGTCCCCGTCGGTGCCGGCGACGGCCAGTGTGGTATCGACGAGCGCGGCGACGGCGGGCACGTCGCGCGGTTCGAGCCGCTCGACGTGCAACAGGCCGGCTTCCGTTCGGGGGTCGGTCATCGGCACGCTCCGGGGCCGCCGGCGGATCGACCGGCATCACCCCCCTTATCGGCACGGCCGGTGGGCGAAGTTGGGCGGAAATGGCAGTTTCGCTGAAGTTTCGGCGCTCCGAGCCGGCCCAGTCCGGGGTTGGGGTTGTTCGGCGGCTCCGACCCCGGACGGGGCCGGCTCGGGGGCATTGGTCGTTCCCCCGCACGGGGAATAAACCAGACGCATCCGGGGGCAGACCCGCGGGCCGGACATCGTTCCACGAAGGGCAGACATGAAGCGGGCGCTCATCACCGGGGTGACGGGGCAGGACGGCAGCTACCTCGCCGAGCTGCTGCTGGAGAAGGGGTACGAGGTCCACGGCGTCGTCCGCCGGGCCAGCACCGAGACGTTCGAGCGCATCAACCACCTGTCCGGCAAGATTCACCTCCACCAGGCCGACCTGCTCGACCAGCTGTCCATCATCGACGTGATCAAGGAGTCGAATCCCGACGAGGTGTACAACCTCGCCGCCCAGAGCTTCGTGCCGACGAGCTGGAAGCAGCCGGTGCTGACGGCCGAGTTTACCGCCACCGGCGTGACGCGCGTGCTGGAGGCGATCCGCCTGCTGGGGAAGGAACGCATCCGCTTCTACCAGGCGTCGTCGAGCGAGATGTTCGGCAAGGTGCAGGAGGTGCCGCAGACCGAGAGCACGCCGCTGTACCCGCGCAGCCCCTACGGCGTGGCCAAGGTGTACGGCCACTGGATCACCATCAACTACCGCGAGAGCTACAACATGTACTGCTGTAGCGGCATCCTCTTCAACCACGAGTCGGAGCGCCGCGGCCGCGAGTTCGTGACCCGCAAGGTCACCGACGGCGTGGCCCGCATCAAGCTCGGGATGGCGAAGGAACTGCGGCTCGGCAACCTCGACTCGAAGCGCGACTGGGGCTTCGCCGGCGACTACGTCCGCGCCATGTGGCTGATGCTCCAGCAGGACACGCCGGACGACTACGTCATCGCCACCGGCGAGACCCATACCGTGAAGCGGCTGGTGGAGTTGGCGTTCGCCGCGGCGGGGCTGAACTGGGAGAACCACGTCGTGATCGACCCGGCGTTCGTTCGGCCGGCGGAGGTCGATTTGCTGATCGGCGACCCGGCGAAGGCCAAGGCGAAGCTCGGGTGGAAGCCGGAGGTGACCTTCGAGCAGCTGGTGGAGCGGATGGTGAAGGCCGACCTCGCCCGCCTCCAGGGCCAGCCGCTGCCGGACTTCAAGGCCCGGGGGATCTGAGCATTGATGAATTGTGATTGAAGATTGATGAATGACCGGACCGGACCGGCGTTCTGCACAATCATCAATCCGCACTCATCAATCATCAATCCATGCGAACGCTCATCACCGGCATCACCGGGTTCGTCGGCGGGCATCTCGCCGAGCGGCTTGCCGCCGCGGGGCACTCCCTCGCCGGCGTCGGCCGCTCGGCGACGTGGCCCGGCCGCCTGGAACACCTCGCCGGCACCGCCGAACTTCACGCCGCCGACCTGCTCGACACCGGCCGCGTCGAGGACGTGTTGAAGCAGGTTCGGCCCGAGTGGCTGTTCCACCTCGCGGGGTACGCCAACACCGGCGGCTCGTTCCGCGAGCCGGGGTCGTGCTGGCGCGACAACCTCGACGCCACCCGCAGCCTGTACGACGCCGTCGTCCGCTCGGGCGTCCGGCCGCGCATCCTGTTCGTGTCCACCGGCCTCATCTACGGCGACCCCGACGCGCCGGACGCCGCCTGCGACGAGCGGACGACGCTGAAGCCGGCGAGCCCTTACGCCGCAAGCAAGGCCGCCGCCGACATCGTCAGCTACCAGTACACCCGCAGCGCCGGCCTCGACATCGTGCGGGTGCGACTGTTCAACCAGATCGGTCCGCGCCAGAGCGCCGACTACGCGGTCGCCAACTTCGCCCGCCAGATCGCGGCCGCCGAGATGCGCCGACAGGAACCGGCCATGACCACCGGCGACCTGTCCGCCCGCCGCGACATCACCGACGTGCGCGACATGGTGGCGGCGTTCCCGCTGCTACTGGAGAAGGGGAAGACGGGCGAGGCGTACAACGCCGGCCGCGGCACGACGTACCGCATCCAGGAGCTTCTGGACCGGCTACTCGCGCAGGCGACGATCCCGATCGAGGTGCGGCAGGCGGTCGAGCCGGGCCGCAAGGCGGACACGACGATCACGCGGGCGGACACGTCCAAATTACGGGCCGCGACCGGCTGGGAGCCGCACATCGCGCTGGACCAGACGCTCGCCGACATCCTCGCCGACTGGCGCCAACAGGCCGGCTGACGAACACCGAGCACGACCACAAAAGGGCACGAAAAGACACAAAAAGTCAGTCTCCGACCGGCTTCCTTCTTGTGTCTTTTCGTGCCCTTTTGTGTCCAATCCTGACTTGGGATTTCGACATGAAAGTTACCGTCGTTGGCACCGGGTACGTCGGGCTCGTCACAGGCACCTGCCTGGCCGAGAGCGGCAACGACGTGACGTGCGTCGACAACAACCCCGCCAAGATCGAGACGCTGAACGCCGGCAAGCTCCCCATCTACGAGCCTGGCCTCCTCGAACTCGTGCAGCGGAACCGGCACGACGCCCGCCTCAGCTTTACGACCGACCTGCGCACCGCCGTCCGCGCCGCGCGGCTCATCTTCATCGCCGTCGGCACCCCGCAGTCCGAAGCCGGCGACGCCGACCTGACGGCCGTGTTCGCCGTCGCCGACGCCATCGGGGCGGCGCTGAAGGACGAGCCGCCGGGGCCGCCCGGTTCTCGCGTCGTCATCACCAAGAGCACCGTCCCCGTCGGCACGAACAAGGCCGTGGCCGGGCGGCTCGCCGCGGCCGGGTGCCCGCACGTCGAGGTCGCCAGCAACCCCGAGTTCCTCAAGGAAGGCGCCGCGATCGACGACTTCATGAAGCCCGACCGCGTCGTCGTCGGCGTCCGCCGGCCCGAGGTCGCCGAGGTGCTGCGCGAGCTGTACGCGCCGTTCCTCCGCACCGAGCGGCCGTTCCTGGTGATGACCCCCGAGTCGGCCGAGATGACGAAGTACGCCGCGAACGCCATGCTCGCCACGAAGATCAGCTTCATCAACGAGATGGCCAACCTGTGCGACCGCCTCCACGCCGACATCAACGACGTGCGGAAAGGCATCGGCCACGATCAGCGCATCGGCTTCCAGTTCCTCTTCCCCGGCCCCGGGTACGGCGGGTCGTGCTTCCCGAAGGACATCGAGGCGGTCATCGCGATGGGCCGCCGCACCGGCCTGCCGCTGAAGCTCATGCAGGCCGTGGATGCCGTCAATGACGACCAGAAGCTGGTGTTGTTCGGCAAGATCGCGGCCCACTTCGGTGGCGACCTGGCCGGCAAGACGCTGGCGGTGTGGGGGCTGGCGTTCAAGCCCCGCACCGACGACATCCGCGAGGCACCGGCCCTGACGTTGATCGACGAACTGCTCGCGGCCGGCGTGAAGGTTCGCGTCCACGACCCGGAGGCGATGGAGAACGTGCGAGCGCTCTACGGCGAGAAGCTCTACTACGCCGACAAGCCGTACGGGGCGCTGGAGGGGGCCGACGGGCTGGCGATCGTGACCGAGTGGCCGGAGTTCCGCAACCCGGACTTCGAGCTGATCCGCCGGCTGCTCGCGGGGCACGTCGTCTTCGACGGCCGCAACGTGTACGACGAGCGGACGATGAGCCAGTACGGGTTCACCTACTACGGCATCGGCCGCGGCAAGCGTTAGGCCGCGTCGGACGATCGCGCGCCGCCGGTCGCGTGCCACTGCGGCCCGACCTGTGGGTCGCCGAGGCCGCGCAGCAAATCCACCACCGCCGCCCGGTACGACGGGAACACCCGCCCCTCCGCCGGCAGGTCGCCGACGAACGCCGGCAGCCGCCCACTCGGCAGCCCAGCGTACAGGTGATGGACGCCGTGCAGCGGCTCGTGGAACAGCAGCACCGACAGCGCCTTCCCCGCGGGATCGGGCGCGGCGATGAGTCGCGTCAGGCCGGCGGGTCAGTCGCCGGTCAGGCCGACGTGCTCGACATACTTCCGCCACGTCGTCACGTTCCCGACCAGGAACGCCGGCAGCACCCACGCCACGACGAACGGCAGCCACAGGTCGAGCGCCGCGACCGCGGCGACCGTGCCGCTCCACACCACGGCAATGACCGCGAGTTCGACCCACACGCGGCGGCGGACGTGCGGCTCACGTACCGGCCCGCCGCGGCGGAGAAACGACCGCAGGAACAGCAGCGGCGTGGCGATCAGCCCAAGTCCCAACTCAAACGCGGCCATCAGCCGGCGGAAGCGCCGCGGGGCGTCCGGCCGTGTGTGCGGCCACAGTTCCTCGTCGCGGTCGGTGCCGAAGTAGGCGTGGTGCGTGTGGTGGACCGCGCGGTACAGCGTGAGGCTCATGAACGTACTGGTGCCGAGCAGCAGCCCGCACACCTCGTTGTAGGCGCGCGCCGGCGCGAAGTTGAAGTGCGCCGTCTCGTGGAAGCCGATCAGGCAGGCGTGCATGAAGTGCAGCTGCACCGCCATCAACAGCGCGACCGCCCACCACGGCGCGCCGAGGTACACGGCCAGGAACGTGGCCGGCACCAGCAGCATAACGGGGGCGGTGCGGGCGTGTCCGCGGAGGGTGTCGGCCCACGACAGCTTGCGGGCGGTCACCAGGGCGGTGGGCGAAGTCATCGCGGCGTCTCGGCGGGGCCGGTGCGGCAGATGGAGCGGCGGACCTTTCCCGTGCGCGGGTCGGGGGCGATCCGTGATACCCCCCGCGGCTCGATCCGCACAAGCCCGCGCAGCCCGTACAGCGCCAGCTGCTCGTCAAGCCGGAACCGCAGCCGGGGCACGTCCAGCTCGCGGCCCGGGAGGACGGCGACGGCGAGGCGTATGACGCCGGGCTCGTCCTGCTCGGCCTGCCAGTCGAACGAGTCGGTGCAGTAGTTCAGCGCGGCCTTGATGATGAAGGCGTCCACCCGCACCCACTCGCCGCCGCGATGTGCCCAGAAGTTCTCCTGCCCGCGGCCCTCGACGCGCTCGACCCGCGGCAGCCGGCTGCCGCAGCGGCACCCGGCGGTGGCGAGCGTGACCCGGTCCGGCACCTCGTAGCGGATCACCGGCTGGACCGTGTTCGCGAGATTCGTCAGTAGCACCTTCGACCCGGTGACGCCGGGCGGGACGGGGCGGTTGTCCGCGTCTACGACTTCGAGGATGGACCAGTCGGCGTTCACGTGCATCCCCGGGTCGGTGGGGCAGCCGGTGGTCAGGTGCATGCACTCGGCGGTAGCGTAATTATTAAACACGGGCACGCCGAACACTTTGAGCAACCGCTCCCGCGCCGGTTCGGTCAGCAGCTCGCTATTGTTCACGACGTGCTTCAGGCCCGGGAGTTTCAGCCGGCCCGCTTCGAACTCGTCGGCCAGCTCCTGCAGCGCCGTGGCGTAGGCGGTGACGACCGTCGGCGAGTAGTCGTTCAGCTTGGCGATCAGGTCCGGGTCGGTCTGCGAGAGCCGCCGGAGGTGGACGAAGTGCCGCAGCTGCCGCGGGTAGAACTCGAACGTGGCGCCGGTCGGATAGAAGCCCTCCTTCAGCGTCACGATCGCCAGCCGGGCGGGGTTGCGGAACTTGCGGTACGCCTCACGGACGCCGGTGTCGCCGGTGGCGTTGCCGCGCGTCATCTGGAGCGTGAACAGCAAATCGACCGCCGCCCGCGGCTGGACGAGGATCACGGCCTGCCCGCTGCTGCCGGACGTGTGCATCAGCACGTACTTGCCGAGGAACAGCCTACCGACGTTGGCGAAGTCGCCGACGAACGCCTCGGCCGCGCGGAGGGTGACGGCGCGGTCGGTGGCCCAGTCGTCGAAGCGGGCCATCGCCTCGTGCTTGTTCAGCGTCGGCAGCGCGTCGAGGGGGCAGCGGGCGAGATCGAGACCGCGGAACTTGTCGCGGTAGAGTGGCGAGCGGGTGGCGGCACGGAGGAGCTTGCGGAACCGCGTCTCGCGGAGCCTGGCGACCTTCGCCGGGTCGGAGCGCGTCAGCCGGTTGACGACGTTGGCGCGGGCCAGGAACGACAGCGTCGAGAACATGCGGTCCCGTCCGTGGGTAGGCTCGAATTTCGATTCTACCCGACGGCTACGAGAGAAGCCCGGGGACGGCCGTCCCCGGGCTTCTCTGCGGTTTCCCGCTCACGTCACACGCCGGCGAGCTCGCCCTCCGCGGCGAACTGCTCGGCCAGCGTCGGGTCGATCCCCTCCAGTACCTCCTTCAGCCGCGCCCGGGCGACGTGCAGCCGCCGCTTCACGGTCCCGGTCGGCACCTCGAACTCCCGGGCGATCTGCTTCAAGCTCCGGCCCCGGATGTAGAACGCCTCCAGCGTCGCCCGGTCCAGCGGCTTCAGCCGGGCCAGCCCGACCTTCAGCTGCCCGACTGCCTCGCCGACGGCGTACTCGTCCTCCGCCGCCCGCGCCCGGGCCGGAACCGCGTCGAGCAGCTCCGTCTCGGCGCCGAACAGCGGCCCCCGCCGGGTCAGCCGGTTGATCGCCATCCGTGCCGTGATCCGCCGCAGCCACCCGGCGAAGCACCGCGGGTCCCGGAGCTGCGGCAGCTTCCGCATGCCGTGGACGAACACGTCCTGCGCCAGCTCCTGCGCCTCCAGCGGGTTCCGCACCCGCGCCAGCGCCATGGCGTAGACGCTCCCCTGGAACCGGGTGACCAGCTCGCCGTACGCCGCCCGGTCGCCGGTCTTCGCCTGCTCGACCAGGACGGTGATCTCGTTCCAGCTCATCGCGCGACCTTCCGCCCGATCCTTCCCGTGGGAGTATGTGTGCGGGTGCCCGCGACCCGGCCGGCCGGCCCGCCCCGGATCAGGGGTGGGGGGACGGCGGCAACCGGGCCGGGGGACGGCGCGAGCCCGCGCGGTGCGCGGGGTCGTCGGCGCGTCCCTCGGTGCGAGGCGGCGGCGGCACAGGTGGCGTTGCGTGCGGGGGGTTGTACCCGGGACGACTGGGTGATGGTCACCCGTCTGTCCGGTGGGCACCCGCCCGCCGCGCGGCCTAGCCGCGGGCCATCTCTCGCTCAGGAACCAGCGAAATCAGTGGATGTCTCGGTGTGACCTACACCACACGCGCAGCACGGTCTGGGGGCTATCAGTCGAACCCGGGGTGCGGGTTCTCGTGGGTCGTTCCAGGGAGCCGTTCACGTCGCGTATGCCGTGGGTCACCTCACTTTCCGACCACCGGGGTCGGGGCCGGGAGCCGCGTTGCGGGCCGTGTGTCGAACCGCTGGTCGGGCGATTGGCAGTCGCAGCCGGACCAGGTGCATCGACGGGACACCGCGGCGTCTCCCGCCCGCGCCGGCCGTTTGGCCGCTGGCAGCCAACTCCGCGAGGAGCTGGTGCTTCGCGACCCGGGCCGCCCGAGGGTCGGGGTTACCGGGACGAAACGACCGGCCGGACCGGCCGGGGGCTCGACAGTCGCCCGCATTCGCATGGCGGGGTCCTGCCGGCCCTCGGCGTTGTCCGAGGCCGGATACGGGGGCAACGGGAATTGCCCCCGCGACAGGTGTTCCGCCGGCGAACCCGCGAACGCGACGAGCCCGCGACCGATGCGATCGGCCGGGGTCGTCAGCTTCACGCTGACGGCCGTCACGGTCTTCGTCATGGTCTTCAGGGTCGTGGACATTTCGGGCCTCCGGCGGACGGTTGTGGCAGCGGTTGTGGGCCGCTGCCGTGCGGATGGAGCTAGGAGGTCATCGGGAACGGTTAGGGGGATTCGGGTTACGGGTTAGGGTCCGGCGGACGGGTCGGCTGGAACCGAAAGCCGGACGGGTAACTGTACCCGATCTGGCCGTTGGTCGCAAGCCGCTCCGCCCGATTGACCCACGCTTTCCAGTGGCCGGCACGAACCGGTCGCAGGGTAACTCCTCTCGGACGCTGGGAGACAGCAGGAGGTTCGCGGGCGGCGGCGATTTTTTTCGAGAATCTTTCGCCCCGGCGAGGGGCCCGCGTCAGCGGGCTGTTCTCTCCAGTAACTGACGCGCTCAGGAACAGCCCGCTGACGCGGGCCCCTCGCCGGGGCAGCTCGCCTCTGCAACGCCGCCCCTGTTCCGACTTGCGCCGATCGGTGATAATGACTGCCATCGTCCCCGCCGCTCAGGGTCGCGTCATGCGCCGCTTGCTGCCGCTCGCGTTCGTCCTCCTTGCCGCCACGGCCGTTGCCCAGCCGCTGCCGGCGGACGCCGAGGCCGTCGCGCGGATGAAGAAGGACCTGTTCTTCCTCGCCGGCCCCGACTGCGAAGGCCGCGGCGTCGGCACCGCCGGGCTCGACCGCGCCGCCGACCACGTCGCCGCGCAGTTCAAGGCCGCGGGGCTGATGGTGTCCTTCCAGCCGTTCACGATGCTCGCGTTCCCCGAGGTCGAGGGGCCGAGTTCGCTCACCTTCACCGGCCCCGACAAGCGTGTGCCGGTCGAGTACAAGGGCGAGTTCGCCCCCACCGGGTACAGCAGCGGCGGCAAGCTCGCGGCCGGCGTCGTGTTCGTCGGCCACGGTATCACCGCGCCGAACCTCAAGTACGACGACTACGCCGGCGTCGACGTGAAGGGGAAGTGGGTGATCGTGATCCGCCGCACGCCGCGGCCCGCGGAGAAGGGCGAAAAGCGGTTCGATACCAGCACGCCCGCCGGCGAGGACAGCCCGTATGCCGCGCTGCGGATGAAGCTCGACAACGCTGTCGAACACAAGGCGGCCGGCGTCATCTTCGTCAGCGACCCCGAGACGGCCGGGTCCGCCGACCAACTCGTCCCGTTCGAGGACCACAAGTACACCGACGTTTCCACCCGCCTGCCGGTGCTGCACCTGAAGCGCGTCGCGGCGTCGCGGTTGCTCCAGGCGGCGCTCGGCAAGACGCTCGTGCAGCTCGAAGCGGAGAACGACAAGGACTTGAAGCCGGTGTCGGCCGAGCTGCCCGGCTGGAGCGGCGACGGCGACATCGGCGTCAGCCGCAAGGAAGTTCAGGTCAAGAACGTCGTCGGTGTGCTGGAGGGGAGCGGCCCGCTGGCCGACGAGACGGTGGTGATCGGCGCCCACTACGACCACCTCGGCTACGGCAGCGGCCCGCTCAGCATGGGCGGCAACCCCGCCCAGGGAAAGCTCCACCTCGGCGCCGACGACAACGCCAGCGGCACCACCGGCCTGATCGAACTCGCCCGCCGGTTCGGGGCCGAGAAGAACCGCCGCGGCCGGCGCCTGGTGTTCGTCGCCTTCACCGGCGAGGAGCGCGGCCTGTTCGGCTCGAAGTATTACTGTGAACACCCGGTCGTGCCGCTGGCGAAGACGGCGGCGATGGTGAACCTCGACATGATCGGCCGGCTGCGGCCCGGCGCTGGCGACTGGCTCGGGCTCACCACCAAGCCGCGGATGGTCGTGTACGGCACCGGCACCGGCGACTCGTTTGAGCGAACCGTGTCCGCCGCGGAGTCGCGGTACGGGCTGAAGATCGTCAAGATTCCCGGCGGCATCGGCCGCAGCGACCACGAGTCGTTCTACCGCAAGAAGGTGCCGGTGCTGTTCCTGTTCACCGGCCTCCACGACGAGTACCACCGCCCGGCCGACATCCCCGAGACGATCGACGTGCCGGCGATGGCCACCGTCGTGGCGCTGTGCGAAGACCTGGTCCTCGACCTGAGTTCGTCGCTGGCCCGGCCGCGCTACCAGGAGGCGGCGGGCGGGTTCGAAGACCCGCTGAACCCGCACGCGGGGACCGGCGTGAAGATGGCCGCGGTGCGGCTCGGCGTCCGGCCCGACTACGGCTACATGGGCGGCGACGGGATGCGGATCGAGGGCACGACCGGCGGCGGGCTCGCCCAGAAGACCGGGCTGCGCGAGGGCGACGTGATCGTGGAGATCGCCGGCGTGCCGGTGCGGAGCGTGCAGGGCTACATGTCGGCGATGGCGACGCGGCGTGCGGGGCAGGCGTTCGAGCTGGTCATCCTGCGCGGCGGGAAGCGGGTGCCGCTGCGGGTCATGCCGTAGAACGTGGCCCGGGACGGTGTTTGATGACCGAACTGGACCGCCCCCCGTTCGTCGACGCCGGCGGCGGGGTGCAGGTCAGTAAGCGGGAGCGGGACCCCGCCCTGGTCCCGTCCGGCAGGGTCTCGTCGTCGGGCACGATCCTCACGGGCCGGTCCATCTCCAGCTGAGCCTTCAATCCGAGCGAGCGGAGGAGCTGGTTCGTCAGCGCCTCGCAGTTCGGGTAGCGGTCCTGCGGCACCGGCGACAGTGCCCGGCTCAGTGCCAGCCGCTCGGCCGGGCTCAGCGCCGACAGGTCGGCGGCCGGTCGGGCGTAGGACTTCGGCAGTTCACCACTCGGGGCTGGCGGGTACGGGAAGCAGCCGACGCGGAGCACGTGGTAGGTCACCGCCAGGCTGAACTGGTCGGAGTAGTCGGTCTGGTAGCCCTGGAGCACCTCGGGGGCGGCGTAGTCGCGGGTGCCGTGCCGCGGGCACGGGGTCGTCGGCCCGTTGGTCGCCGTCGCCACGCCGTAGTCGGTCAGTTTCGCGACGTCGCCGAAGAGGAGCACGTTGTTCGGCTTGATGTCGCCGTGCTGGAAGCCGACCTTCCGCCCGTCGCGGACGTGCTTACGGGCGTTGAGGAAGTCCAGCGCCTGGCCGACCTGCCACAGGTAGAGCCCGAGTTGGGCCGGCGGGATCGGCTGGCGGAGCTCGTCGGAGTACAAGAACATCAGGTCGAGGAGCGTCGCCTCGGCCAGTTCCATTGCCGTGACGACGTACCCGGGCACCGTGAAGACGGCGTGCGTGCGGACGAGGTACGGGTGCTCCATCGCCTGGAACGACTGCACACTCCGCAGCTCGCGCGAGGTGGTGGAGGCGTTCGAGCTGAGCATGAACTTGAGGGCGACCGGGCCGCTGGGGCTGTCGGACTCCCAAACCTCGGCGAACCCGCCGCGGCCGCGGACCCGCTTCAGACGGTATCCCGGTGCCGGTTCGGCGCCGACGGCCGGGGCGAACGCCCCCGGTGTCGTGGACCGGACTTTGGGGAAAGACATCGACACGGCGCCTCACAGGTCCGTCGCACCCGGTCCGGGCCGGGTCCGCGAACAACCCTAGCACACGGTTGCATTCAAAGGCGCGAGCGCGACCCAAAGTTTCGGCCCCGGCAGAAAATCGTACACAGGTCACGCGCCGGTAGGGTTCCACGGCCCTCTCAACTCGAGCGCCGGGAGAAGGCTGACCGACCAGCGTACCGGCCGCCCGTTCTCGTACGGCATGACGCCGTGGAACTGTGGAAGTGACGGGTCGAACACGAACGGTAGGAAGTGTCGGTCGCCCTCCCACAGCGGGAGCTCAGGCACCCGCTCCAGTTCAACCCATTCCAGTGTGCCCTCGGCGTTCGCGGCCGGCGGCGTGCCGTGGAAGGCGAAGACGCGGAAGACGAAGCCGAACCAGTCCTCGCCACCTTTCCCGAAGCCCGGCCAGGAGACGGTGCCGGCGAGCTGGACGGCGTCGCACTCGATGCCGGCTTCCTCCCGGAGCTCGCGGCGCATCCCGGCGACCACATCCTCGCCGGGTTCGAGCTTGCCGCCGAGGCCGTTGTACTTGCCGAGGTGCGCGTCGCCGGGCCGTGCGGTGCGGTGGACCATGAGCACCCGCCTGCGGTCGGGCGAGAACACGTAGCCGAGCGTGGCGAGGATCGGGGTGTAGGGCATGGCCGGATCAGGGGAAATGGGCCAGGGGACAATGCTCTTACGGTTCTGGAGTGCCTCCTGTCCCCGGGCTCCTGTCTCCTGGGAGGCCGGCGATCACCTTCCGCACAGCGGCCAGATCCTCGTCGGACACGCCCTCGCGCCGCCGGTACCGCCGCTCCAGCGCGTCCAGCAGCGTCTCCCACATGTCCCGGGTCGGCACGACCGTGCGGTCCCACTCGGTGCGGCGGCGGAAGCGGACCTGGAACCGCCACGCCCGCGCGAACTTCTCGACCCGTACGTACCGCTTCTCGCCGGTGTCCGGGTCGTCGTCGGTCCACTCGATGCTCATCGGCGGGCTCCGGGCTGGGCGTAGAATCAGGATAGCGTGATCCCGGCCGGCCGGGGTATCCTGCCGCCGGCGAGACCCGCACCATGCTGATCCACCACGACCACACGAAGCCCGTCGCCGCCCTCGCGTTTTCGCCGGACGGCGCCGCCCTCGCGTCCGCCGGCCGCGACGGGGCCGTGTGGGTCCGCTCCGAGGCCGGAGCCGAACTCCTCGTCGAACCGCACCCGAAGGCACCCGAGGTATTCGGCCTGACGTTCCTCGCCGACGGCGGCCTGGCGGTCGGCCACGCCCACGGCTGGCACCTGTACCGCCGCACCGACGGCAGCTGGCGGGCGTTCGGGCCGCCGGCGCCGGCGGGGGTGAACGGCGTCGCCGCGGCCGGCCCGCACTGGCTGGCCGTCGGCACCGGCGACCGCGACAAGCCGACGCCGGGCGCATTCGAACTGTGGGACGTGGCGGCCGAGAAGCGGATCGGCCCGGCGTTCCGCGAGCCGAACGGCGTTCGCGCCGTTGCGGCCGCCCCCAACGCCGGCGTGGTGGCGTGGGCGACCGGGCACATGAAGGCGACCGCGTGGGACGTGCGCAAGCGCGACCCGGTTCACTTCCCGCTCAAGCACACCGCTTCGGCCGTTGCCCTGTCGCCCAGCGGTTCCACGCTCGCGGTCACGGCCGACTGGCTCGTCGCGTTGTTCGACGTTCCGAAGCGACAGCCGCGGGGCACGCTGAAGGGGCACAAGGGGCGGGTCACGTCGCTGGCATTCAGCCCGGACGGCGCCACGCTCGTGACCGGTAGTTGGGACCAGACGGTGCGCCTGTGGGACGCCGCGACCGGCGCCGATCGGATGGCGCTGACGTGGCCGGTGGGGAAGGTGACGGCGCTCGCGTTCGCCCCGGACGGCCTGCGGGCGGCGGCCGGCGGCGACGGCGGCGCGGTCGTGGTCTGGGACGTGGATTAAACGACCCGGCGGTCGAAGTCCGGGATCTGCGTGAACGCCACCCGCGTGGGAGCCGCGTCCTTCAGCCCCCACATGCCGCCGAAGTGCACGACGCTTCCCCCGAACTCGGCGTTCACGTCGTCCATGGCGTGCGACAGCTCCGCCTCCTTGCGGTCGATCTCGAACAGGCTCGGTGTCGCGTTCGCGGCCGGCCGCAGGTCCGTCAAGACCATGCCGACTTTGAACGGCACCCCGCCCGGCGGCCGCGTCGCCCACATGTCGGACACGGCCCGGAGCACGCCCGGCGTGTCCTCGCGGTGCGGGAACCGGCACCTGGCGCCCCACCCCGCCTTGCCCCAGCCCGACGGCGCCGCCACCGTCCCCGGCTCGCCCAGGTAGCTGACGCCGACCGACACGCCTCCGGTCCAGTACCCCACCTTCCGCAGCCGGGCTACCGCCTTGTGAGTCAGTCGCACCATCACGCCGTAGGCGCCCTCGTCGGTCCGCAGGCCCGGCGGCAGGACGTGCGAGTGGCCGACCGTCTGCCGCCGCGTCGGCCGCTCCGGCACGTCCTCGCCGCGGACGGTGCGGTACCACTTCTCGCCGAGCAACTTGCTCCCCCACACGGCCGCCAGCACGCTCACCGGGGCGGCGCAGAACTGTTCGGTGGTGAACACGCCGTGCAGGTTCAGCCGCCGCTTCATCCGCGGCCCCACCCCGGGGAAGGCCTCGATCGGCAGCACGTGCAGGCGGTGCGGCAGGTCGTCGTCGGCGAACACGGTCAGGCCGTCGGGCTTCTTGAAGTCGGAGCCCATCTTGGCGAGGATCTCGTTCGGCCCGGCCCCGATCGAGCAGCGCATCTGGTCGCCGGCCCGTCGGTAAATCGCGTCCTTGATCGCCCGGCCGATCTCGACCACCCTGTCGCGCTTCCGCTCCGACTCGACCAGCCGGCACGACATCTCGTCGATCGACGCGATCGACTTGACCGGGATGACCGACCCGATGGCGTCCACGACGCGGTTGTGGAACGTGACGTACTCGCGGTGCCGGGCCTCCCTCAGGATGATCCTGGGGCACAGCTGCTTGGCCTCCCACACGGGCGTGCCGGTCTTCACGCCGAACGCCTTGGCCTCGTAGCTGGCGGCGATGCAGAAGGTGGTGTCGGCCTGCGTCGGGATGACGGCGACGGGCTTGCCGCGGAGGGCGGGGTCGAGCTGCTGCTCGACGGACGCGAAGAACGAGTTCATGTCCACGAACAGGTAGCGGAGCGGCACGGCGGCTCCCGTGGATGTGAGCGTAATGTCAGTAGTGGACTCCTGTCCATAGTAATGGCATAACCTCCCGTTCGGGGGATGCAACCGGAATCGACGGAATCCGGTCAAAAAGTGCTGCCCCGCGTGCCGGACGGGGAGAGCTCACGACCGATCAGGGCAGTGACGCGACCGCCGGGTGCCGCAGGTCGAGCCGGTATAGCACCTGGTTGTAGTCGTACCGCGGCACCCGGTCGGGGTTGCCGCTGAAGTCGTGCGTGAAAGTCCCCTCGAAGTGGATCGTCCGCCCGCCGTCGCGGTCGAGGATGGCGTGGTGGACGACGTTGTAGAACGTCTGCCGATCGTGCGTCGCCACCTTCATGGCCTTTTGGAACGGCCCGGTCGGGTGGTCGGCCTCCGCGTACCACACCTCGCCCAGGTGCGACGTGCCGCCGACCTGTCCGGCGAGCATCACCCAGCGCTTCCGGTACTCGTTCCAGCGCACCGACCCGCTGTGCAACTGCACGCGCTGGGCCGGCTTCGCCGCGTCCGCGGGGCAGAAGCGGGCGTGTTCCGCCTTCAGCTTCCCGGCCTTCAGCCAGGCGTGCTCGGTCTTAGAGTCGGTCGGCGGCAGCTCCTTCTGCCAGCGCCAGGTTCCGTCCGCCGGCTCACAAGTGAACGCCTCGTACCGCGTCGCGTCGAGGATCGCCTCCAGCGTCGCCGGCACACGGACGTTCGGGTTCGGGCTACCGAACAGCAGGTAGCGGGTGCCGCCGTCGTCCCACGGGATCGGGTGCCCGTTCGGCCGCCGCCACTTCTCGGCGAGCGGCAGCTGCTTGACGGGGACGAAGACGTCCTTCGCGTCGTCGTACACGGCGATGCCGTGCTCCAACTCGTCAGTCAGCCCCTTACGGCGGGTGTAGTGCGTCGCCAGGCGCTCCTTCCCGTCGGCGTCCGGGACGACACACGTGCAGAACACCCACACCACGCCGTCGGGCCGCTCCGGCAGCGGGATCATGGCGCGGGCGAAGCCGGTCTTCGGGTTTACGAAGTAGTCGTAAGGCAGACCTGCCGACGGGTCGAAGGCGGGTGTGGGGATCGGCGTGGTGGCGCCGGCGGTGCGGTAGAGGCCGAGCGGGTAGTCGAGCCGGTTGGTGTCGCCCCAGAACCAGAACGCCTTGCCGCGGTAGATGACCGACTGGACGCTGTCCTGCCCCACGACGCGGCCCAGGTTCGGGCTCACCGGCAGCGGCGACGGGTAGCCGAGCAGTTCGGTGTCGCGGAACCGACCTTCGCCCGTCAGGCGGCACAGCCGTTCCGCGGGGACAGTGCGCGCCACCTTGATCTCGCTCACCTTCCCCGGCTGCGGCGTCACCTTCGCGCCGGCGAAGCCGAAGCCGTCCTTCTTCACCTCGTAGCCGTGGCCGCGGACGGAGAGGTACACGTCGCGGCCCATCAGGCCCGGCTCCTGGAACGCGATGCGGCCGGCGCTGTCGGTGACGAAGCGGTCGCCGTGGACGGTGGTGAGTTCGACGAGCGGTACGCCGCGGCCGGTAGCGGCGTCGGTGACGCGGAGCTCGGCCCACGGCGCGTTCGGCGGCGCGGCGGGGGCCAGCAGGAGGGCGGCGACGACGGGGGAGAGCACGGCGGGCTCCGGGGTTCAGTCGGCGAACACGAACTCGTTCAGGTTCAGCACCACGCGGCACGCCGCGGGGAGGCCGTGCGCCGCGGCGTAGTCGCCGAGCGAACGCCGCTCGTCGGGCGTCGGCGCCCGCCCCGTCGCGATGCGGAACGCGGCCGCGGCGCGGCCGGTGTCGTCGGTCGCAAGGGGCCGCACCCGGTCCGCGAGGTGACCGGCCATCGTCACCGCCAGCCGGTTGTTCAGCAGCGCCAGCGCCTGCTGCGGCGTGATCGTCTGGTTCCGCCGGTCCACGGCGAGCGACGGGTCGGCGCAGTCGAGCGCCGCCATGAACGGCTGCTGCTTCGACCGCACCACGAACCGGTACACCGCCCGCCGGTGGCTCGCCGGGTCGTTCGGGTTGTGGAGGTGGTACTGGTAGTGCGGCGAGTGCTCGGGCCGCTCGACGACGAAGTCGCGGAAGCTCGGCCCGCCCATCGTGCGGTCGAGCTTCCCGGCCGCCCACAGGATCGAGTCGCGCACCACCTCGGCCTCCAGCTTCCGCCGGTTCTGCCGCCACAGGAAGCGGTTGTCGGCGTCGGCGCGGGCGTACTCCGCGTTCGTCGCCGAGCCCTGGCGGTACGTCGAACTCGTCACGATGAGCCGGTGCAGGTGCTTGAGGCTGTCGCGGTCGCGCAGTTCGGCGGCGAGCCAGTCGAGCAGTTCGGGGTGCGTCGGCAGCGCGCCCATGCGGCCGAAGTCGTTCGGCGTCTCGACGAGGCCGCGGCCGAAGTGGTACTGCCAGACGCGGTTCGCGGCGCTGCGCCAGACCAGCGGGTTCTTCGAGTCCGTGACCCACCGCGCGAGCGCCGCCCGGCGGTCGCCCTCGCGGTGGTTCGGCGGCAGGTCGAACGCCGCAGGGAGCCCCGGTAGCTGCGAGAGCGGCCCGGGTTGAACCTCGCGGCCGGGCTTGGTCACGTCGCCGCGCGGCAGCAGGTGGATCGGCCGCGGTCGGCCGGCGTTCGTGCCGGTGCCGACGAAGTTGCCCGAGCCGGTGTGAACCGCGCCGACGTAGGCGGTGCGCTGCGTCGGCGGTAGCTTCCGCAGTTCAAGATCGGCCCCGTCGCGGTCGGCGACTGCGGCCCGCCACGCGACGGCGTCCGCGGGCGCGAGCGCGTCGTCGAACCGCTTGGCGCGTCGGGCGGTGAGTGCCGTCACGTCCTCGGTCGCGGTGCCGGTCGGGAACTTGCCGTCGGTCAGGTTGGACCGGCGCCACCGCGGCGCTGCTTCGATGCTGTCCAGCGACGTGGCCGCCTTCCCGGCCGCCCGGTTGGCACCGGCCGCGTCGATCGCTTCGAGCTCGGACACGGCGAGGATGTAGTCCGTGGGCATCCGGCTGACGAGCCGCGTCGCGGTGAGGCGGACGTAGCGCCCCTTCGCGCCGTTGGCGGGCAGGCGTACCGCGGTCAGGCCGGGGTTGGGGAAGTCGGCCGCGGTGTGGTCGGCGACCAGCGCCGGCCGCGCGAACGCGGCGTCGTCGGACACTTCCACCTTGAACCGCACCGGGAAGCCGAACCCGGCGCCGATGCTGTTGAAGTCGTCGTGGCACGGCCGCAGCACGACGCGGTCGAGCGCCACGGTCTCGCCGAGATCGACCTGCACCCACTTCGCCCGGTCGGGCTGGGCCTCGATGGCCGAGTGGTAGCCGTGTTCCGCGGGGCGGGCGCCGGGCTGCTTCGCGGCCGCGATCTGCTTGTCGAGTTCGACCAACTCCGGCCCCGCTTTCGCCTTCGCGGCTGACTCGATGCGGCTCACCCGCTCCTGCGCCGCGGACCGCTTCGCGGTCAGCTCGGTGCGCTTCGCCCCGGTGGCGGGGTCGGGGTCGTACTGGCGGTCGGCCCGGTCGATGGCCGCGAACACGGCCTGCAACCGGTAATAGTCCTCCTGCGGGATCGGGTCGAACTTGTGGTTGTGGCACTGGGCACAATGCGCCGTCAGGCTCAAAAACGAGCCCACGGTGTTGGAGACGAAGTCGTCGCGGTCCAGGTGGCGGGCCACGCGGCCGTCGATCTTCGACTCGGGCAGCTCGACGTGGCCGATGAAGTCCCACGGGCCGGCTGACAGGAACCCGAGCGCCTCGAACCCGTCGGCGGTGCCGGGGAACAGCACGTCGCCGGCGATCTGCTCCTGCACGAACCGCGAGTACGGCTTGTCGGCGTTGAACGCCCGGATGACGTAGTCGCGGTACGGCCACGCGTTCGGCCGCGGCTGGTCCTTGTCGTACCCGTGCGTCTCGCCGAAGTGGACCACGTCGAGCCAGTGCCGCGCCCACCGCTCGCCGAAGTGCGGCGACGCCAGCAGCTTCTCGACCAGCTTCTCGTAGGCGTCGGGGGCGGGGTCGGCAGCGAAGGCGTCGATCTCCTCGGGCGTCGGCGGCAGGCCGATCAGGTCGAAGGAGAGCCGGCGGATGAGCGTGCGCCGGTCTGCTTCCGGCGAGGGAGACAGGTTGCGGGTGCGGAGCGTGGCGAGAACATAAGCGTCGATCGGGTTGCGGATCGGGAACGCGACGGCCGCGGGCGGGGTCGGCACCGGCGGCCGGGTCAGCGGCTTCAGCGACCACCAGTCGGCGGGGTTGGCGGCGGCCGAGCCGTCGTCGGGCCAGCGGGCGCCCTGCTCGACCCAGCTGCGGAGCACGCCCACCTGCGCGGCGGTGAGGCGTTCGCCGCGCGGGGGCATCACGTTGTCGGGGTCGGCGCCGCTCACCAGCTTCAGCAGGTAGCTGTCGTTCGCGTTCCCGGCCACGATTGCCTTGCCGCTGTCGCCGCCGCGCAGGGCGTCGGCGCGGCGGTCGAGGCGGAGGCCGCCCTTCTGCTTCTCGGGGCCGTGGCACGAGACGCAGTGCCGGTCGAGGATCGGCTTCACGTCCTTCGTGAAATCGACGGGCGGGCTCTTGGCCGGGGGAGCGGGCTGGGCGTCGAGGTGACCCGCGGCGAGGAGGCCGGCCGCGGCGAGCGCCACGGCCGCGGGGCCGGCGAGGCGGCAGAACATGGACGGCATCCCGAAGGAAGCGGGGCAGGGGTCCGCGCCCATTAACCTACACGACGAGGCAATCGGTCGCACCCCGGTTTCCCGCGCGTCACACTGCGGCTGACGCGGCGCGCCGCGCCGCCTCCACCCCGTCCACGAACCGCTTGCACTCCGGCAGCGCCTCCAGGAACATCCGCCCGTACGGCTTCGTCAGCACCCGCGGGTCGAACAGCACCACGATGCCGCGGTCCGTCGCGGTGCGGATCAGCCGGCCGAAGCCCTGCTTCAGCTTGATCGCCGCCTGCGGCACCTGAAATTCCATGAACGGGTTGCCGCCGTCCGCCGCGATCTTCTCCAGCCGCGCCTCTGTGAGCGGCCGGTCGGGCACCGCGAACGGCAGCTTCGTGATGATGACGTTCGAGAGCGCCTCGCCGCGCACGTCCACGCCCTGCCAGAAGCTGTCCACGCCGAACAGCACCGCCTTCGGCGCCGTCCGGAATTGCTCCAGCAGCCGCGGCGCCGGCAGCCCCGACCCCTGCGCCAGCAGCGTGTAGCCGTGCTTGGCGAACCACGGCCCCAGCTGGGCCGCGGCGCGGTTCAGGAACGTGTAGCTGGTGAATAGCACGAACGCCCGGCCCTTCGTCTTCTCGATGTACTCGGGGAGCCGCGCCAGCACCTCGTCCTCGTACTTCGCAGCCGACGCGGACGGGTCCGGCATGGTGCGAAACAGGTGGAGCTCGACCTGCTCGCGGAAGTTGAACGGGCTGCCGAGTTGGTGCGCCTCGGCCTCGTCGAGCCCGAGGCGGCGCTGGAAGTGGGCGAACCCCTCCTTCCCGCCCGCGGAGAGCGTGGCGCTCGCCATCACCACCGTCGGCACGCGGTCGTACAACTGGCGCTTCAGCTCGGGGCCGACCTCGATGGGGGCGCTGGCGAGCGACACCCGCGGCACCCGCCCGGCCCGCACCTCGACCCAGTACACCTGCCCCGGCAACTCCTGCCCGAGCCACTCGCGCACGCTCGTCGCCATGCCCATGAGCCGGTCGGCCCGGCTGACCAGCTCGATCTTCTCCTCGTCCGACTTCAGCTTGTCCGCGGCGGTCGTCAGCTGCGTCGCCAGCTTGTCCAACTCCTCGGACAGCCGGTCGGGCACCACGTTCTTCTCGCGGACGCGGCCGGTCCCCTTCGGCTGAATCTGCTGCCACTGGTGGACGGCGAGGAAGAACGTCTCCGCGGCCTGGCGGGTCCGTTCGAGCTGGGCGATGCTTTCGGCCGTGCCGAGGGTAGCGAGAATCCCCTTGTGCGACCGCGGGGCGAGGAGCTGGTTCAGGATGTACTCGACGCCGCCCTGCGACACCGCCAGCCCGAGGTGGTCCGCGGCCACGTCTTCGAGCGTGTGCGCCTCGTCGAAGATGACGACCTGGTAGTCCGGCAGCAGCCCGCCGCCGGAGCGCCGCAGGGCCAGGTCGGCGAAGAACAGGGCGTGGTTCACGACCAGCACGTTGGCCCCGAACACTTGCTTGCGGGCCTTGTAGTAGAAGCAGGTGTCGTGGGTGGGGCACTTCCGGCCGAGGCAGTTGCCGCCTTCGCTCTGCACCAGATCCCAGACGCTCTCGAACGGTTGAAGCGGCAGGTCGGCCTTGCTACCGTCGCGGGTCTGGCGCGACCAGCGGCCGATCTGCACGAGCTGGTCCACGGCCCCGGGCGTTTCCAGCAGCGAGTTCATCTTCTGCTGCGCGGTGTGGAGGCGGCGGAGGCTGAGGTAGTTGCCGCGGCCCTTGACCAGCACCGGCCGGAAGTCGAACGGCAGCGCCTTCTGGAGGAACGGCAGGTCCTTGCGGATGAGCTGTTCCTGGAGGCTGATGGTGTGCGTGGAGACGACGACCTTGAGGTCCTTCTTGGCCGCGGCGAGGATGGCGGGGACGAGGTAGGCGAAGCTCTTGCCGACACCCGTGCCGGCCTCGACGAGGAGCTTGTGCTTGCCGTCGATGGCGGCGGCGACGGCCTCGGCCATGTCGAGCTGCTGGGGCCGCGACTCGAAGCCGGGGTAGCTGGCGGCGACGAGCCCGCCCGGACCGAGGATGGACGCGATGGACATTTGGTGATTGTGCCAGCGGAGGGGTGGCCGGGGGAAGCCCGGTTGAGGGGGCGCGACCGAGCTTCTCGAAAAGGCTAGGGGTTACGCGGCTTTCGCAACATCGCCGCGCAGCTCGTCGAGGATCGGTCCACACAGCACGGCTTCCAGTTTCGCCAATACGCGGGCGACGTTGGCCCCGTCGAGTACGCGGTGGTCGTAGATGAGCCGCACGTCGCACCCGCCGTCCGCCGCGATCACGCCGTAGTTCAGCAGGGTCGTCCACGGCGAGAGCGGGTGGAGCGACTCGGCCCCGAGCCCGGAGTAGACCGACACCGCAAACGTGCCGGCGTAGTTCGCCCGCTGGCGGCCCACGTTCAGGGCGACCCACATCAGCAGCCGGCGGACGAGCCTCGGGTAGCCGGCGACGGTCAGGGCGCGGCGAAACGTCTTTACCTCATCGACCGGCGCGGTGGCCGCGTACTTGAGGTGGTCGGCGATTTGGCGAATCGACAGCGCGGCCGGGTCCTTGATCCGGTAGCCGAAGACCGCCTTCTCGCTCTCGTAGTCGCGCTCGACCGTGACGTACGCGGCGCTCGCCGGGTACTCGTACAGGTGGGCCCACGGGAACTTGACGTACGCCCGGCGGAGGTCGGGCACGTCCGCCGCGACGAGGGCGTACGCCTTGGTGAAGATCGCCGTCCAGGCTGGTCGGTCGGCAGTGGCGTTCCGGGCGGCGACGAGCGGGGCCAGGTTCATCCGCCGCTGGACCGGCACCGTGGGCACGCCGGCCGCGAAGTACATGAGGTCCGCGACCATCCGCCGCGGGCGGGAGAGTGCAACCGCTCGGCCGCGCATCGGGCTACCTCGTCGGCTTCACGGCCCGGAAGATGAACGCCTGCTGGGAGTAGCTGAGGCGGTGCTCGATGCGGGTGTACCCGGCGGCCGCGAGTTTCTCGGCGATCTCGTCGGCCGGGAGGTAGTGGAACCGGCCGGTCCGGGCCTCACGCTTCAGCCACGCCCCGTACCGCATCATCCGCCACGACCGCTTCAGGAATTCGAGCGGCCGCCGCGTCCGGAAGATGCCGCCGAGCGACTCGACCCCTACGCGCAGCCACGACGGCTCGGGCACGTTCACCGAGAACACGAACCGCCCGCCGGGCCGGATCACCCGCAGCACCTCGGCCAGGATGGTGTCGTACGCGGCGGTGGTCCACCGCCCCTCGGCCTCGGAGTACGACTCGGCATACGTGATCGAGAGGCCGGACACGGCGTGGTCGAACGAGTCCGACGGGACCTGCGACAACCCGTCGCTGAAGTTGTGGCACTCGAACCGGACGCGGTCCCCGGGCGGCGGGGCAAGCGTTTTGCGGAGCTTCGCGTACGCCTGCTCGTTCACCGCGGCGCAGTCCAGCCCGACCACCTCGGCGACGGCGCCGTTCGACCGCTCCCACAGGGCGGCGCTCAGCGGCCCGCTCCCGCAGCCGAGGTCGAGCCACCGCTCGCCGGCGGCCGGGGCGCACCAGTCGATGGTGTCGGTCAAGAGTTGGCGGTAGGGGCGGAGTTCTTGCTGCGACCAGAACGCCTTTGCACACTTCGCGTCCGGCCAGAAGTTCCGCACCGCGGGCGCCACGCCCATGCCTCGCCTCCGTGCCGTAAGGCCATTTCCCGTATCAGTGGTCTTACCCCCGGTGCCTCATCTCGCACAATATCACTTCCGCTCCCCGCTCGGAGTCGCGACCCGAGGTGCAGCTACAGGGCGTCGCCCTCGCGCGTCACGAGTTGCCGACGACCAGGTCCGAACGACGATCCGGGGAGCAGGACGAGAGGGGCACCCATGAAGGTCACGGTCGAGGCGACGGTCGCGGCGCCGGTCGAGGCGGTGTGGCGGGCCTGGACGACGCCCGACGACATCAAACAGTGGAACGCCGCGTCCGACGACTGGCACACCACCGCCGCCAGCGTCGACCTGCGCGTCGGCGGGCGGTTCTCGTCGCGGATGGAGGCCCGGGACGGCAGCGCGGGCTTTGACTTCGCCGGCACGTACACGACCGTCATTCCGCTCGAACTGATCGAGTGCGCGATCGGCGAACGGACGCTGCGCGTGGAATTCCACCCGAACGGGGCCGGCGGCGTCATCGTCCGCGAGACGTTCGACGCCGAGGAGACGCACACCGTCGAGCAGCAGCGCGCCGGCTGGCAGGCGATCCTGGACCGGTTCGCCCGGCACGTCGAGGGGCGCTCCTGACAGCCGTCACACGTTCGCCGTGGCGTTCTCGGCCGCCCCGGCCTCGCGCCGGCCGCGTGCCCACGCCAGCAGCGCGGCGGCCAATCCCTTCGCCGACGCCAGCCGCGCGTCGGGCCAGCGCAGCGCCGTCGCACACCACCGCGCCGCGGCTAGTGGCTCCGACTTGCGGACGACGTAGCCGAGCGTGCGGCACGTCGAGGCGTAGCCGGCGGCGATCACGCCCGCGGGCACTTCCTCGCCCACGGCGTAGCGCGTCTCGGCCCGGTGCATGATCGAAAGGGCCGTCGCCACGCGGTCGGCCAGCTTCTTCGACAGGTTACCGTGACCGGTGCGGTACGCCACCAGCTCCTCGTCCACGAAGTCGAAGCCGAACCGCGCCGCGACCCGCAGCCACAGGTCGTAGTCGATCGCTAAATCCCACCCGGGGTCGAACGCCCCCACGGCGCTGAACACCTCGCGCCGCACCACCACCGACGAGAAGCAGACGAAGTTCTGCACGAACATCGGCGTCAGCACGCGGCCGGTCGGCGGGGCGGGCGTCGGTGTGTGCGGCAGCTCGATTCCGTTCTCGTTCATCAGCGAGCGGCGGCAGAACACGACGGCTACGCCGTCCGTGAATCGTGCCAGCTGCTTCTCCAGCTTCGTGGGCTGCCAGGCGTCGTCGGCGTCGAGGAAGGCGACGAACCGGCCGCGGCTCAGGCCGATGCCGAGGTTCTTCGCCCGCGACTGGCCGAGGCGGTCGGAGCGAACGTACTTCACGCGCGAATCCACGAGGTACGGCCGGACCGCGGTGGGCGTGGCGTCCGAGGAGCCGTCGTCCACGATGAGCAGTTCCCAGCCCGGGAGCGTCTGCGCGACCACGGACTCGACCGCGGTCGGGAGGAAGCGGGCGTAGTTCTTCGCGGCCATCACCACGGAAACGAGCGGCTTGGTCATGCGCTCAGCGCCTGGAGGTGATCGCGGGCGGGCTTCGAGATGCAGAATCGGTACTTCCCGCTCGGTTCCTGCGGGATCGCGTCCACCAGTTCCACGGCGAACCGCACCGTCGGGCCGAACGTGTCGCGCACCAGCTTCTCGATCTGCGTGTGACTGGCAGGGCCGAACCCGTCGCCGGCGACGAGGCGGATACGCAAGTCGTGGATAGTTTCCTGCACGATCTGCACCTGGGCGGTGCCGTCGATCAGCAGCGCGAAGTTCTCGGTCAGCGAGATGCCGCTGACGAGCGTGCCGGCGGGCGTGACCACGTAGTCGGCCTCGCGGCCCTCGATGCGATCCAGCAGCGGCAGCCCGCGGCCGCACGTGCAGGCGCGCCCGGCGCCGACGGCCACGTCCCCGATCTGGTAGCGGATCAGCGGCATGGCGCGGTTTACGAGGTCGGTCACGACCAGCGGGCCGGGCGTGCCCGTGCGTGCTTCCACGAACACGTTGTCGGCGTTGACGTGGAGCCCGGCGTGGGCCTCGCACTCTGACGCGATCAGGCTCACTTCCTCGCACCCGTAGCGGTTCGTGACCGGCGTGCCGAACACCTCGGCGATCAGCTTCCGCTGGTAGTCGTGCAGCACCATCGCCGTCGAGATGATGCCGTTCGGGCGGATGTCGAGCACACCTGTCTTCTTCAGGTGGCAGGCGACGAGGTACAGCGAATGCGCGTGACCGAAGATCAGGCCGGGGCGGTGGCGGCGCACTTCCGCGGCGAACGCGGCGACCTTCGCGTCGGTGAGGTGGATGGTGTCGAGGTAGACGGCGCGGTCGAGGAGGCGGTTGCGGAGCCGGCCGCGCCAGCCGTGGTGGAGGTACTCGGGGTTGCCCCACACCTTCGCCACCCGCTGCCCCAGGCGGTAGCCGCTCCACTGGTCAGAGCGGATCGTGCAGGCGTGCTTCCACTGCATCGCCGGCTCGTCCACCCGGATCGTCAGCGGCACGCCGGTCGAGCCCGACGTGCGCTTCAGCCGCAGCTTCGCGCAGCGGTAAGGGGTGGAAAGAAGTTCGGACTCGTGGGCGCGGATGTCGGCCTTCGTGAGCACCGGAAAAGCGGTCAGGTCGGCGAGCGTCTTCACGTCGGCGGGGTTGACGCCGACGGCGTCCCACGTGCGGCGGTAGTAGGGGACGGTAGCGTAGGCGTGGGTCAGCTGCACCTTCAGCGCGGCGAGCTGTCGGGCGGCGACGGCCGCAGGCGGGTCGTACTGCCTCTGCTCCAAAAGGCGGAGGTAGTGCAGGTGCCGGCTCTTCGCCCGGCGGGCGAAGTACGGTTGCGCGACGTGGCGGTTCAGGAAGGTGAGCATCCGTGCCCTCAACGATGCCGGCTCAGGTCAGTGTCTTCTGCCACTCCACCTGGCGGGCCAAACCCTCGTCCAGCGGCGTTGTCGGCTTCCAGCCGAGGTGGCGGTACAGTTTCGACACGTCGGCGCCGGTGGCGAGCTGGTCGCCGGGGCGGCTCGCGGCGCGCTCGATGATCGCCGGCTTCCCGATGATCCGCTCCAGCCGGCGGAACACTTCGAGCACCGTCACCAGCTCGCCGCCGCCGAGGTTGAACACCTCGCCCGGCATCGCCCCGGTCGCGCGGACGGTCGCCTCCACGCAGTCGTCGATGTACGTGTTGCCGCGCACCTGCAACCCGTCGCCGGTGAGCGTGATCGGCTTGCCGTGCAGGATGGCGTTGATGAACAGGTGATACCCCATCTCGGGGCGCTGCCGCGGGCCGTACACGCTGAAGTAGCGCAGCACCACGGCCGGCACGGCGTGCTCGTCGTGGTAGACGCGGCACAACTGCTCGGCGGCCAGCTTCGTGATGCCGTAGGGCGAGCCCGGCCGCGTCGGCAGCGCCTCGTCGCCGCTGGCGTACCGGCCGTACACGCTCGACGTGCTGGCGTAGACCAGCCGCTTCAGCGTCGGCGAGCCCTTGAGAGCTTCGAGCAGCCGGTGCGTGGCGGTGAGGTTGTGGCGGGCGTACAGGTCGAAGTCGGTCCAACTGCGGGTCAGGCCGGCCATCGCGGCCAGGTGGAACACCCAGTCGGCGCCGCGCACCACGTCGGGCGGCACGCCATTCGACAGGTCGATCTCGTGAAAGGTGAACCGCGGGTGCGTACGGAACCCGGCCAGATTGCGGACCTTCACCGGCCGCGGGTAGTAGTCGGTAAAACAGTCCACGCCGGCGACGGTGTGCCCGTCGGCCAGCAGCCGCTCGCACAGGTGTGAGCCGATGAACCCGGCCGCGCCGGTGACCACGCAGTTCATGTCGTTCGTTTCCCCGGTCGGATGCTACCCCGCCGGCCGCCGACGCCGCAACCCCGTCTATACTGTAGGACACGCCCCCCAGGGGTTCGCACGCATGCGTCGCCTCGCCGTTCTCACCCTGCTTGTTGTCGCGGTCCCTGTGACCGCCGAGCCGAACGCCGCCGAGCGCGGGGAGAAGGCGCTCACGACGACCGCGTTCATCCCGGCCTTCTGGACGCCGCGGGCCGTGGACAGCGCCTGGAAGCAGTGGGGCGTTGCCGCGAAGCCGGCCGACTACGACGCCGCCCTGCGCGACCGCTACGGCCTCCACCCGGCCCCGTACCCGAACGACGGCCTGCCGATGGGCCTGCGGAAGGCCCGGCACCTGTTCGGCACCGGCGTCGGCGCCGACTGCATGATGTGCCACGGCGGGTCGGTGATGGGCACCAGCTACGTCGGCCTCGGGAACGCCAGCCTCGACATTCAGGGGCTGTTCGAGGACCTGGCCCGCGCCGACGGCATCGCCAAGACCCTGCCGTTCACCTTCTCGCAGGTCCGCGGAACGAACGAGGCCGACGGGTTCGGCGTGTACCTCCTCGGCTTCCGCAACCCCGACCTGAGCATGAAGCCGAGCTGGACGAACCTCGGCCTCCGCGACGACACCTGCGCCGACGTGCCGGCGTGGTGGCTGCTGAAGAAGAAGCGCACGATGTACGCCACCGGCGCGACCGACAGCCGCTCGGTGCGGTCGCTGATGCAGTTCATGATGCACCCGCTCAACGGCCCGGCCGACTTCACGAAGCACGAGCTCGCCTTCCGCGACGTGCAGGCGTACCTCCTGAGCCTGACGCCGCCCAAGTACCCGTTCCCGATCGACGCCGCGAAGGCGGACGCGGGCCGGGCCGTGTTCGCCGAGCACTGCGCCCGCTGCCACGGCACCTACGGCGCGACCCCGACCTACCCGAACCGCATCGTGCCGCTCGCCGAGATCGGCACCGACCCGGTGCGGCACCGCTCGGTGAACGAGGCGTACGCCGCCGCCTACACGGCGTCGTGGTTCGGCAAGGAGCCGGCCGGGTGGTTCGTGGACGGCAAGCTCCTCCGCTGGACGCCCGGCTACCAGGCGCCGCCGCTCGACGGCGTGTGGGCCACCGCCCCGTACCTGCACAACGGCTCGGTGCCGACGCTCGCCGGCGTACTGAACTCGAAGGCGCGGCCCAACCTTTTCACACGCAGCTTCCGCACCGGGGTCGACGACTACGACCGCGACCAGGTCGGCTGGAAGGTGACGGAGCTGGCCGCGCCGCCGGGCGCGGACGTGCCGCCTGTCGAGCGGCGGAAGGTGTACGACACCACGCGCAGCGGCCGCAGCAACGCCGGCCACACGTTCGGCGACGACCTGACCGACGCCGAGCGGCGGGCGGTGATCGAGTACCTGAAGACGCTGTAATCGGTGGGGTCGTCATGTCCGAAACCGTCGGGTTCGCCATCCTCGCCGCCGGCGCGGCGGTCGCCGCGGTCGGGTTCCTGTGGCTCGTCGTGCGGGCGTTCCGTACCCGCTTCTGGTGGGGGCTCGGCACGCTCGTGTTCGCGCCCGTCGGTCTCGTGTTCGCCGCCGTCCACCGCCGCCGGGCGCTCGCCCCGCTTGTCGTCGTCCTCCTCGGCCTCGCGCTCACGGCCTCGCCGGTCGTCATCAACCGCGTCTACCAGCCGCCGCGCGAGGCGGTTGTCGAACAGACGAAGGGCGAGACGCGCGGCACCCTCACCGGTGCGACCGCGACGGACGTGGTCGAGTACCTCAAGGCCCACCGCGGCGACGCCGTGTTGCAGATGGCGAACCGGGCCGACGTGACCGACGCGGTGCTGCTCGAGCACGTCGCCGGGATGCCGAACCTCCGCGAACTCGACCTGAACGACACGCCGATCACCGACGCCGGGCTCGCCGCGGTCGAGACGCTGCCGAAGCTGGAATCGCTCCGCATCGCCCGCACGAAGGCGACGCCCTCCGGCGTGACGCGGCACGTCCTCGCCAGCAAGACGCTTGTCGAGATCGACGTGGGCGGGCTGGGCGTGCCGGCGCCGGCGCTGCGGGCGTGGAAGAACGCCGACCCCGCCCGCCGCAAGTACCTCAACTGAATCGGAGACGCCCCGTGCCCCTATCGCTCGTCGAGGAACCGGCGGACGACCCGCGGAACGCCGCCGCCCTGTGTGCCGCGTGCGACCTCGCGTACCTGCCTGCCGACCAGGGCGCCGCGGCGTTCCGCGACCAGCTCGGCCTGGAGGCGACGCTCGTGTGCGTGGACAACACGCAGGTCTATCTCGCCCAGAACGCGGAGCACGTCGTCGTCGCGTTCCGTGGGAGCGAGAACCCGGCGAGCCTCGACGGGCTCAAGGACTGGCTTCTGACGAACGCGCTGAACCTGCTGGTGCAACCGCAGGGGCCGCTCGCCACGGAGTTCGCCGCGGCCGGCGCCGGGGCGCGATTCCACCAGGGGTTCGTGACCGCGATCACCGCCGTGTGGCCGCAGCTGTTCCCGGCCGTCGAGGCCGAGTTGAAGCGCGCCGACCGGCCGCTGTGGGTGACCGGGCACAGCCTCGGCGGGGCGCTGGCGCTCCTCGCCGCGTGGCTGTTCAAGCGGAAGTTCCTGAACGTACACCAGGTGGTGACGTTCGGCGCCCCGATGGTCGGGAACAAGGACGTGGCCGAGGCGATCGGCCGTGAACTCGCCGGCAAGGTGGTGCGCTACGTCAACTCGCCCGACCCGGTGCCGCTGCTGCCGATGATGAGCCTTGTGAGCAGCGAGTACCTCCACTGCGATCGCGTGGTCGGGCTCGGCGACACGGCAGTGGCGGCGAACCTGCTGGCGTACCTCCGCGACGCCGCCGGCGGCGTGGCCGAGGGCGTGCTGGCCGGCGACCTGCACGACAAGGTGTGGGGCGCCATCCAGCAGAAAGTCAACGCCCACCTCCTCACCGACTACCGGGCACTCCTCGGCGGGTCGTAGCGCCCGGATGCCCCACACCGAAGGCATCCATAAGCTGACACCCACCGACCGCTCCCTCCCCGCGCCCCGGCCCGCCGTGGATTCGCCGCTCTCCATCGACGGCTCCCAGCCCCTTCCCGTCCGCCGGCCCGCCTCCGTCGCTGAGGTGTGCGAGCTGGTTCGCGCCGCGAAGGCCGCCGGCGAGGGCGTCTACCCCGTCGGCGGCCGCACCAGTTTGGACGTCGGCCTGCCCCCGACGAAGCCCGGGTTCGCGCTCGACGCCACGGCCCTCGACGCCGTCATCGACTACCCCGCCCGCGACATGACGATCACGGTGCAGGCCGGGGTCACGGTCGGGAAGCTGCGGGCGGCGCTCGCCGCGGAAGGGCAGTGGCTCCCCGTCGATGTTCCCCGCGCCGACGCGGCCACGCTCGGCGGCGCCGTCGCGCTCAACCAGAGCGGCCCGCGCCGCCTCGGCTACGGCACCCTCCGCGATTACGTGATCGGTGTCCAGTTCGTCGCCGACGACGGCCGCGTGGTGAACGCCGGCGGCCGCGTGGTGAAGAACGTCGCCGGGTACGACCTGATGAAGATCCACACCGGCGCCCTCGGCACGCTCGGCGTCCTGACGCAGCTGACGCTAAAGGTCCGTCCGAAGCCCGAAGCGGCGGTCGCGGTGCGGCTCGACTGCGAGGGGCCGCACCTGGCCGCCGTGCTGGACGTGCTCCACGCCTCCAAGTCGCGGCCGGTCGCCTGTCACGTGGCGCGTGCGACCGGGTCGCCGTGGCAGGTCACCGTCGTGTTCGAGGAGAAGGCCGCGACGGTGCCGTGGCAGAAGAGTACGCTCCTGGCCGATCTCGCCGCCGCGCCGTTGACCGCGGCCGAGGTGCTGACCGACGCCGACCCGAACGCCCTGATCCGCAAGGCGACCGACGCCGCGGCCGGGTGGCGGCCCGACGGCCCGGCGGCGCGGTTCGTGTGGAAGGCGAGCGTGCGCCGCAGCCGCACCGCCGCGTTTTGCGTCGCCGCGTCCGGGCTGAGCGACGCGATGACCGTTCACGCCGAAGGGCTCAGCGGCATCGTCCACGGCACAGGCGACGTGGACGAACCGACCGCCGCCGCGATGCTGACGCAACTGACGGCGCTTGCCGGCGACGGTTCCGTGGTCGTGCGGCGCTGCCCGCCGGCCTGGAAGGCCGCGCTGCCGGTGTGGGGGCGGCTCCCGGCCGACGTCGCCGTGATGCGGCAGGTCAAACACGCCCTCGACCCGGCCGACGTGTTCAACCCCGGGCGACTGTTCCCCACCATCTGACGCCGCACCCGACATGCCCACACCGCTCCCGGTCGTTCCGAACGTGGACTACGAACTCGTCCTCGACTGCGTCCACTGCGGCCTCTGCACCGCCAGCTGCCCCACCTACGTCGAGACGAGCAACGAGGCCGACTCGCCGCGCGGCCGCATCTACCTCATGCGCCAGGTCATCGACGGCGCCCTCGCACTCGACAACGACGTGAAGCGCCACCTCGACCTGTGCCTCAACTGCCGGGCGTGCGAGACCGCGTGCCCGTCGGGCGTGCAGTACGGCCGGCTGATCGAGCCGTTCCGCGAGTACATGGCCCACCTCGAACCCGGCCGACAGACCGCCACCCTCAGCGCCGTGCAGCGGTTCCTGCTGTTCCACGTCTTCCCGCACCGCTGGGCCAACCGCCTGAGCCTCGCCCCCGCCCGCCTCATGCAGTGGACCGGCCTCGACTGGCTGCTGAAGAAGACCGGCGCCGACCGCCTCATCCCCGGCAAGTTCCGCGCGATGAAGGACATGCTGCCGGCGCTGAAGCCGCACTACGGCCAGCTGCCGGAGGTGCTCGAACCGGAGGGGAAGCCGCGGGCGCGCGTCGCGCTGTTCCTCGGCTGCGTCGCCGACGCGCTGTTCCCCGAGACGAACCTGAACACCGCACGCGTGCTGCAAGCGAACGGCTGCGAGGTGTGGATCCCGCGCAACCAGGGGTGTTGCGGCGCCCTCCACTACCACGCCGCGGAGGAGGCGCCGGCCCGCGACTTCGCCGCGAAGAACTGCCACGTCTTCGGCGCCGACGACGCGGCACGGTTCGAGCGCGTGGACGCCGTCATCAACAACGCGGCCGGGTGCGGGGCACAGCTTAAGGACTACGCCCACATGCTGCACGGCACGCCGCACGCCGCGGCCGCGGCCCGCTTCCAGAGCAAGGTGCGCGACATCCACGAGTTCCTGATGGAACTCGGCCCGGTGAAGCCGACGCACCCGCTGCCGATCCGCGCGACGTACCACGATGCCTGCCACCTGCGACACGCGCAGCAGGTGTTCAAGCAGCCGCGGCAGTTGCTCGAAATGATCCCCGGGCTGGAACTAGTGCCGCTCCCCGAGAGCGAGCTGTGCTGCGGTGCCGCCGGCAGCTACAACCTGACGCAGCCCGAGATGGCGACGCGGCTCGGTGACCGCAAGGCGGCGAACGTGGGCGGCACAGGGGCGCGGGCGATGTTCACCGGCAACGTCGGCTGCCTGATGCAGATCACCCGGCACATGAAGGCGGTGGACCCGTCGGTGTGGTGCGCCCACCCGATCGACGCCCTGTGGGCGAGCTACAGCGGCGAGCTGCCGGTGGAGTTGAAGTAGCCCACCCGCTTGCGGCTTTGCGCCGGGTGGCGCGAAGCCGCGAGCGGCGGCACATGTGCATGTCAGTCGTCTACGACTTTCAGCTCCCGCTTGGGGAAGACCAGGCTCTCTGGAATCTGCGGAAACGACTTCCGTAGTTTCTCGGCGTCGAGCGATCCGTGCAGGAACGTCCAGGACTTGCCGTCATCCGGAGAAACGCCGACGACAAACCCCTTGCTTACAATCTTGCCTTGCGGCGACGCGATCTCGGTGGTCGTCGGGACGACGACGAAGAGTTCCCCGCCTTTCTTGACCGGGTCCGCCGGCTCACCCGCTCGGGCGGCCTTAAACTCAATTCCCTTCTGCTTGAAGGACTCCGCCCCGGCCTTGACCGTTGCCAGTGCCTTATCCCGTCCGCCCATCTGCTCGATGAGTTTGGGGTAGGTCGACGCGATGACCGCAGCGTGATCGCCCTTGACGGTCGCGGCTTGCAGTTCCTCCACTTTCGCTTTGACCACCCGCTTGATGGCCGCGTCGTCCGCGCGGGTTGCTGACGCGACGAGGGTGAGGCAGAGCATTACGAATCCGAACGCGCGCAACATGGCGCCCCCTTTGGAAGTCATCTCATCCCGCCACACTAGCCCGTACCCAGTTAGACTCGGGCGCGAACGACGAGCACGAGGGATTTCGCAACCGCCCTTCGCACCCAACGTCGGGCCTCGCTGAATCGGCCCGACCTACGATACTACTTCGCCCTGCCCCTTATGGGACTCGGTTCGCCGGCGAATGCTCACTTCACCGCGGCTACAGCCAGCTCCTGGAGCGTCTGGCGGAACGGGGAGGCGTCCCCGTTCGCCAGGCCGGTCCGCTGGATCATCAGCACCACGAACACGTCCTGCTTCGGGTCGATCCACCCCTGCGTGCCGAACGCCCCGCCGTGGCCATACGTGCCCGGCGACAGCATCGCCGTCACCCCCTTCGGCTCCTTCACCACCGCCCAGCCGTAGCCGAAGCTCATCCCGTCCACGAACCCCGTCTTGATGTCCCCCGTCTGCGTCCGCGTCATCTCGGCGACCGCCTTCTCGCTCAGGATTCGCTTGCCGTCCAGCTGCCCCTTGCCGAGCATCGCCCGGTACAGATTCGCCTGGTCGGCCGCGGTCGAAATCAGGCCGCCCGCCGGGATCGGGTGCTTCGGGTTCGCCGGCAGGCCCACCAGCCCGAACGGACCCGCCTCCAGCTTCCCGTCCTTCTTCCCATAGGTGAGGGCGACGCGCTTCATGTCCGCCGGCGTCGGGTAGAAGCGGGTGTCGGCCATGCCGAGCGGTGCGAACACGCGATCCTGCAGGAACGACTCGAACGACTTGCCGCTCGCCACCTCCACGACGCGGCCGAGGGTGTCGATGCCGGAGTTGCAGTAGCTCCACTTCGTGCCCGGCTCGAACATCAGCGGCTGCTTGGCGACTGCGGCGCTGGTCTCGGTCAGGGTGCGGTCGCGCTTGCCGTACACGTCGCCGAGGTCCGCCGGGTAGTTGCCCAGGCCGGACGTGTGCGTCAGCAGGTCGCGCAGCTTCACGGCCCGCTTGGGCTTCGCGCCGCCGGCGAGCGTGAGGTTGGCGAACTCGGGCAGGTGCTTCGCCAGGTCGTCGTCGGGGGACAATTTCCCCTCGTCGGCGAGGATCATGATCGCAATCGCGGTGATGGGCTTGGTCATGGACGCGATGCGGAACGGGGTGTCCGCCTGCATGGCGTCGCGGGCGGCGAGGTCGCGGAAGCCGACGGCCTCGTGATGGATCACACCGTTCGACCGGCCCACGAGCGTGACGGCGCCGGCGAGGTCGCCGGAATCGACGTACCGCTGCATGGCCGGCTTGATGGCGGCGAGCTTGCCGGCGTCGGGCGTCTGCGCCGGCGCGGGGATCAGCACCAGGGGTGCGACGAGTAGGGCGACGAGCGCGGCGCGCATGGGTGGCTCCGGGGAGGGTCGGAGCCTGAAGTTACGCGGCCCCCGGGTCGGCGTCAACCGGCGCCCCGCGGGCCAGCGCGTCCACCTGCTTGAGAAGTGTCGGGACGCGGTATGGGCCGTGCATCGCGGCCACCCACCCGGCGGCGACTGTCGCTTCGACACCCGCGGCGGTCACGTATAGTGGCGACCGGCTCGCCCCGCGACAGACCTCCACGGCCGTGGCCGACGCGAACCGGGTCTTGGCGACGCCGACCACCACGCCGCCGTGAACCGCGTGAAGGTGCCCGCCGAGGCCGGGCGTATCGCCGCCGAGCCAGACGTACCCGTCAACGACGACAACGTCGGGTCGCGGGCCGAGGGCGAGGACGCCGAGCAGGCACGGCAACTCGCGGCGGTAGAACGCCCCCGGCTCGTAGGCTGCAATCTCGCTGAAGGGGCGTACGGCTTCGCACTCGGCCACGGCCGCGGCCCACCCGCGGAACCACAATGCGGCCGCGACCGCCCCGCGGGTGCGGTAGTCCACGTCCACGCACGCGATCAGCAAATTGCCTTCCGTTGCAGACCCCTTCTAGATGTGCGAAACCGTCCAGCGGTTCGGACACCGGCCACCGGGGACGGAGTTCGCGCCCGCCTGTCGTCGTGAGGCATCAGCCCCACCGATGCAGCGGGCCGCCGCGGGCGAACAGCGGGTCGATTCGCTTCTCGACCGCAGGGTCGTCCTCAAGCGGCGGCGGCATGTGCGGCTTCAGCCGGGCGTCGATCACCAGCGGCCCGGTGCAGCCCCAGTGCTTCCGATGCGTGAACGCCCCGACTCCCCACACGTCCGAGGCCGGATCGCTTCGGGTGAACACCACCCACACGAAGTTCTCGACGGACCGGGCGACGAAGTCGGGATCGTCCACGATCAGGAGACAGGGGACAGGAGACAGGGAACCAGAAGCAGAAGCCAGCGCGGCGCAAAGCCGAAGCACGTCGGGGTCGCCGGCCGGTTCCTGGTCTCTGGCTCCTGTCTCCTGTCTCCTGGCCACCGGTCCCCGGACCGCTACCACGCCGGGCAGCACGACCCGCGGGTCGGCGAAGCCCTCCGGCAGGGCGAAGCCGGGCGGCAACTGCGTCGCCAGCTCGCGGCGCTTCGGGCCGGCGGCGGCCACCACCAGCTTGCTGCCGGCGTTCAGCCCCAGGCCGGCGCTGTAGTCCAGCGTGTCGATCGTGGTGCGCGTGTGGAAGTGCAGGTCGGTCTCCCAATCGACGCGCTCCAGGACGTGACGGAAGAACCCGGCCACGTCGTGGATGTCCAGGTCGGGGGCGTCCTCCTTCGCGGCGATGAACAGATACTTGGCCAGCGACAGCTGCCCCTGCCCGAGCACGGCGCTGGCGATGGTCAGCAACTCCTGCGGCTTGCGGCGCTCGGCGTAAGGCACGTACCGCTCACTACCGATCGCCAGGAGCAGCGGGTGCACCCCGGCCGCGTCCACGGCGTGGACCGCGTGCAGGCCGGGGATCACCGTCGGGATGACAGGGCCGGTCAGGTCGTGGATCAGTTCGCCGAACGACGTGTCCTCCTGGGGCGGCCGGCCGACGACGGTGAACGGCCAGATCGCGTCCGGGCGGTGGTACACGGCATCCACCGTCATCACCGGGAACGGGTGCGTCAGGCTGTAGTAGCCGAGGTGGTCGCCGAAGGGGCCTTCGGGCCTGGTGCGGGACGGGTCGATGAACCCGCTGATGACGAAGTCGGCCTCCGCGGGCATCGGAAGGGGGCCGGGCTTCACCAGCCTCAGCCGCCGCCCGCCGATCGCGGCGGCGAAGGCGAGTTCAGGCAGCCCCTCCGGCAGGGGCATCACCGCCGCCAGCGGCAGTGCCGGGGGGCCGCCGACGATGATGTTCACGGGAAGCCGCTCGCCGCGCCGCACCGCCGCCGCGTGGTGGACGCCGATGCCGCGGTGAATCTGGTAGTGCAGGCCGCACTCGCGGTCGGGCTCGTAGTCGTTGCCGCCGAACTGCACCCGGTACATGCCGAGGTTCGACTTCGCCCAGCCGGGCCGGTCCGGGTCTTCGGTGTACACCGCGGGCAGCGTCACGAACGGGCCACCGTCCATCGGCCAGCACTTGAGTTGCGGCAACTGCGACAGCGTGGTGCGGCCGGCGAGCACGGGGCCACGGCGGACGAACTTCGGGCGTAGCTTCCACGCCGCGAGCGGCACGTCCCAGTAGCGCCACGGGCGGCGGGCGAAGTTCCCCGGATCGACCTTCAGCTCGACGAGCTTGCGGACGGTGGCGAGGGCGTCGCGGAACAGGAAGCGGGCGCGCTTTGGCGTACCGAACAGGTTCGACGCCATCGGGAACGGCGTACCGCGGACGCGTTCGAACAGCAGCGCCGGCCCGCCGGCCCGGTACACGCGGCGGTGGACGGCGGCGGCGTCGAGGTGCGGGTCGATCTCGGCCGGGAGGCGGACGAGCTGTCCCGTGCGCTCTAAGTCGGCGACGCACGCCCGCAGGTTCGGGTATCCCATCCCGCTCCCAATTCGTGCACGAATAGTGTGACTTCCGGCCACGGCCTGTCGCCATAACCGTCGCCGCCGAGTGTGGTTAACCCCGTACCCGCGTCGCGCGGCAATTCATCTCGGCGCAAACCTGTTGGACCAGACCGGAAATTCCGTCAGGCAGTTGAATCTTTCGAAGCTTTTCCGAACTGATCGCCTGGAAGCCCCCGTCTGGACGAGTATCGTGGATTCGTTCTTACCCCTCCATGGGCGGTTCCGATGCTGCCCCCGCCGCACCAACCGCCTCAAGTCGTGCTCCTCGTGGACGACGAGCCGATGATCCGTGAACTCGGCCGGGCCGTCCTGGAGCCTGCCGGGTACGTGGTTCATACCGCCGATGACGGCGACACCGGCGTCGCGGCCTATGCCGCACACCGGCCGGCGCTGGTCGTCATGGACTTGACCATGCCGCGGATGTCTGGCCGCGAAGCGTTCCTGCTCATCCGGTCCTTCGACCCGGCGGCGCGGGTACTGTTCTCGACCGGGTTCGCGGCCGACGACGTGACCACGCTGGCCGGCCCGGTCGGGATGCTCCCCAAACCCTACCGCCCGACCGAACTGCTCGACGCAGTCCGCGCCGCACTGCCGACCCCGGCGTAGGCCCCGGCTACTCCCATCGTTTTACTCCGATCCGGTGATCCGGGTGGGATGCGCGATTTCTGCGGGCCGGCGGTTGCGGTGGGCATGCCCACTGCCGACAATACACCTCCCGCCGTCGCCCTCCCGCCGGGAGTCCGCCCGTCATGCTCGTCCGCACACTCCCGGCCGTCGCCTTCGCTGTGGCGGCGCTCGCCGTCCCCGTCGCGGCCCAGCCGCCGACCCCCGAACAGCAGGCCGCCCAGCTGCTGACCACGGGGCAGAAGGCGTTTAACGACGCGAACCCCGCCTTCGCCGCCGACCGGTTCCGCGAGTACCTCCAGAAGTACGGCGGCAACAAGGACGCCCACGCCGCCCGCTACGGCCTCGGCCTCGCACTGCTGGAGATTCAGCCGCCCGACTACCAGAAAGCCGTCGAGGCGCTGGCCCCGGCGGCGAACGAAAAGGCGTTCGCGGACCAGCCGCTGGCGCTGTACTACCTGGCCGCCGCGCAGCGCGGACAGGGGCACAAGGAACTCGCCGAGGCCGTCGCCCGGCCGAACGAACTGCCGCAGCGCACCCAGGCCGCGAACGGCCGCTTCACCGAGGCGATGAAGCACTTCACGCTGGCGCGCGAAGCCTTCGAGAAGAAGCCGGACGCGGCGTGGGCCGCCCGCGCCCGCTGCGACCAGGCCGAGATGGAACTGCGGCTCGGCAAGACGAAGGAGGCCCGCGCCACCACCGAGCCCTTCGCCAAGGACGCCGCCTTCGCCGCGAGCAAAAGCCGGCCGCTCGGCCTGTACTACCACGGCGTCGCCAGCTTCCTCCTCACCGACTACCCCGCTGCCGGCAAGTCGCTGAGCCTGCTGGCGCCGTTCGAGCAGCCGTTCGGCCCGCACGCGCGGTACCTGCGCGGCCGGGTGCATTCCGCCGCCGGCGAGAAGGCCGAGGCCGCCGCCGCGTTCGACGCGGTCATCGCCGGCTACGAGAAGCAGAAGAAAGACGCGCAGACCGCGCTACAGCAGCCGGACCGCTTCAAGAGCGACCCGTGGGAGAAGGCCCGGCTCGAAGCGCTGGTGAAGAACCCGGCCCCGGACTACGTCGCGGGCAGCGTCTTCTACGGGGCCTGCCTCGGCTACGAGGCCGGCAAGTTCGGCGAGGCGCTCGGCAAGTTCCAGGCGTTCGTGAAGGACAACCCCGCGGCCGCGCTCAAGGACGACGCGCAGTTGCGCGCCGGCTTCTGCCTCGTGCAGCTGAAGCAGAACGACGACGCGCTGAAGGCGCTGCAGCCGCTGGCGAACCACCCGAAGCTCGCCGACCAGGCGCTGTACTGGCTCGGCAGGGCGCACGCCGGCCGGGCCGCTGCCGCCGACCCGAACAACGCCCAGCAGAAGGCGCAGCTGTTGAACGAGGCGATCGGCGTCCTCCGGCAGGCGAGCGACCGCGCCGGCCAGCTCGCCGGCTCCGCCCCCGACGCGAAGGCCCGCCGTGGCGAGATCCTGCTCGAACTCGCCGACACGCACCTGACCGCCAAGCAGCCGTCGGACGCCGCCCGCACCTACGAGGCACTGCTTAACGAGAAGCTGCTCCCCGATCGTGCCGAGGAGACGCTCGAACGCCTCGTCAGCGCGCTGCACCTGGCTGGCGACCTACCCGCCTCCGACGCCCGTGCCGCGGCGTTCCAGCAGCAGTACCCGCAGAGCCCGCTGCTGCCGTCGGTGCTGTTCCGCGTCGCGGAGAACCAGTACGCCCGCGCCGAGAAGGCCGGCAAGGAGAACAACGCCGCCGCCGCGAAGGCCGGGTTCGCCGACGCGGCCAAGAAGTACGAGGCGCTCGTCGCCAAGTTCCCGGAGTTCGAGCGGGTGCAGCGCGCCCGCTACGGCATGGCCCTGTGCCACGTGGCCGCCGACGACTTCGAGAAGGCCGCGGAAGTGCTCGACCGCATCCCCGGCCCCGACCGCACCGGCGACCTCGCGGCCGTGCCGTTCGTGCTGGCCGACTGCCTGATTCGCACCGCCCCGGCGAAGGCCGAGGACGCGCTGCAGGACAACATGCTCCGCGAGAAGCTCGGCAAGGCGGCCGACATGCTGGACGCCTTCGTGGCTGCGAACCCGAAGGCGCCCGAGGCGGCCGACGCGCTCGTGAAGTTCGGCTACTGCCAGAAGCGGCTCGGCGTCCAGCTCGCCGCCGGGAACGAGAAGAACGAAGCGCTGAACAAAGCCCGCGCCGCGTTCGAGCGTGTCGGCCGCGAGTACGGGGCGTCGCCCGTCGCCGGGAACGCGGCGCTGGAGCGGGCGCAGGTGATGGCGTTGCAGGGCGACAAGGGCGGGGCCACGAACGCGCTGGCCGCGTTCGCCAACGACCCGCTGGCCAAGTCGCCGGTGGCGCCGCTGGCGTTCGTGTCGCGGGCCACGCTGCTCCGCGAGCAGAACCAGGCCGGCAACGCCGCCGGCGTGATGCAGGACGCCCGCAACCGCTTCGAGGGCCAGCTCAACGGCGACACCGCCCGGCGCGACTGGGTGCATCTGCTTCGCTATCACCACGCGGTGGCGCTGTTCGAGAGCAACAAGTCGCAGGAGGCGCGGAACCTGTTCGACCAGGTGACGCGCGAGGCCGTGCAGAAGCCGATCGGAGCCGAGGCCGGGCTCCGCGGCGGCCAGTGCCTCGTGGCCGAACAGAAGGCGGCGCTGGCGGACGCCGAGAAGGCCAAGGCCGCGGCAAAGGCCGACCAGCTGGCCGCGGCCGACGCCAAGGTGAAGGGCGCGAAGGCGGGGCTCGTGGAAGCGGCGAAGGTGCTGGAGCGGCGGGCCGACGAGTTCAAGCCGCACCAGCCGCAGGGCGAGGCCCGCGCCCGGATGCTGTACGACGCCGCGTGGGCCTACAAGGCCGCGGGCGCCGACCCGACGCCGGCCTACACGAAGCTCATCGCCGAGTTCCCGACGCTGTCGCTCGCCGTGGACGCGAGGCTAGAACTGGCCGAGTTGCTGGCCGACGCCAAGAAGCCCGACGACGCGGCGAAGCTGCTCAAGGACGCGCTCGACGCCGAGCCGGTCGACAAGGCGACGCCGCCGGACACGACCGACCGCGTGCGGGTGCGCTACGGCGCGGCGCTGTTCGCCAAGAAGGACGTGGCCGGGGCGCTGGCGCAGTTCGAGGCCGTGGCCGGGAACGAGAAGTCGGCGCAGCGCGGCGTGGCGACCTACCGCGCCGCGGAGTGCCTGCTCGCGGCCGGCAAGACGGAGGAGGCACGGGCGAAGCTCGTCGTCTTCCGCGACAACGGGGCGTTCCACAACGTGCCGGGCGTCAGCGACCGGGCCGTCCTGCGGCTCGGCCACGCCCTCAGCGACCTGAAACAGTGGGAGCCGAGCCGGCAGACGTTCGAGACGCTGATCGGCCGCTACGGCGACGGCAGCGCGTGGGCCGTGGACGCCCGTTACGGCATGGGCTGGGCGCTGCAGAACCAGGGCCGCTTCGACGACGCCGTGAACCAGTACGCCCAGGTGGCCCAGAAGACGACGGACGACCGGGCCGGCAAGGCGCACCTTCAGATCGGCCTGTGCCGCGCCGCGCAGAAGCGGTGGGACGACGCCGGGAAGGCGTACTCGACGGTGTACTACGGGGCGTTCCCGGCGGAGTTGCAGGCGGCGGCGATGGTCGAGCACGCGCGGGTGCTGCTGGAGCAGAAGAACGTCGCGGAGGCGACGCGACTGTTGGACCGGGTGCCGCGCGACCTGCCGGCGGACAGCCCGTGGACGACCGCGGCGCGGGAACTGCGGCAGCGGATCGGGAAGCAGTAACGGGGAGCAACCAGAAGTGTTGCCGCATGCGGCTTGGCGCTGCGCAGCGCCAAGCCGCATGCGGCGAAGACCCGAGCCGTCGACACTTTACTTCGTGCCCAGCAGTTCGACGCGGAACACGAGCGTGGCGTTCGGGCCGATCAGCCCGCCGGCGCCCCGGCTGCCGTAGGCCACCTCCGGGGCGAGGTGCAGCACCCGGGTGCCGCCCACCTTCATCCCCACCAGGCCGTCCCGCCAGCCCGCGATGACCTGGCCCAGCCCAAACTCGATTTCCTCGTTCCGCTTTACGCTGCTGTCGAAGATCGTGGCCTTGTCGTCGGTCAGCCAGCCGGTGTAGTGGACCTTCACCCGCCCACCGGCCTTGACCGCCTCGCCGGCGCCCACGACCTCGTCGTGGTACTTCAGCCCCGGCTTCATCTCCTGCCACGGCGTCGCGGCGAGGTCGGGCCGCTTGAGTTTCTCTTCCATCGGTGTGCCTCCGTTGTGGGTTCGCCCGCCGGGTGGTTACTTCGTCCCGAACAGCTCGATCTCGAACACCAGCGTGCTGTTCGCCGGGATGCCCCCCCGGGCCCGCTCGCCGTACGCCAGCTCCGGCGGGATGCGCAGCCGGCGGACGCCGCCCACCTTCATCCCCGGAATCCCCACCTGCCAGCCCTTGATGAGGTTCTCCAGCGGGAACTCGGCCGTCTTCCCCCGCTTCACGCTGCTGTCGAACACGGTCCCCTCGGCGTCGGTCAGCCAGCCGGTGTAGTGGATCGTCACCGTGTCGCCCGGCTTGGCCTCGGCGCCCTTGCCGACCTTCGCGTCCCACACCTCGACGCCGCCCGGCAGCTTCTTCCAGTCCTTCGCCTTCAGGTCCGGCCGCGGCGGCAACTTCGCCCCGTCCTGGGCGGTCGCCCCCGCGCCGGCGGCGACCACGGCCGCGGCGGCGAGGGCGAAGGCGGACAGCACACGCATCGGGACTCCTCCGAGGGTTGGAAATTGGGCTACTTCGGTATACGGATTCAGCCCGGCGGCGGGCGGTCCGGCTTCGGCCGCGGCGCCGACGCGCTCGCCCGCGTCCCCGGCCGCCGGCGGACGCGCTTCAGCTTCGGCACCGGCACGTCGTGCTCGTCCTCCAGTTCGCCCACGATCTCCTCCAGCACGTCCTCCAACGTGATCAGGCCGAGCACTTTTCCGGCCTCGTCCCGCACCACGGCCATCGGCCGGTGCGACCGCTGAAACAGCTTGAAGGCGTTGGCGATCGACTCGCCGGGGGCCAGGAACGTGGCCGGGTACAGCGCGTCCTCCAGCAGCACCGCCCCGTGCGTGCTGAACAGGAAGAACAGGTCCTTCGTGTTGACGATGCCGACGACGTTGTCCGGCGTGCCGTCGTACACCGGCAGCCGGGTGTGCGCCCCGAGCCGGGCCTGCTCCATCACCTTGTCCGGCGGCGAGTTCACGTCCAGGCCGATCACCTTGTCCCACGACACCATGCTGTCCGCGACGGTCTTCTCGTTCAGGGCGAACACGTTCAGCACCATCTCAGCCTCGGCCGCGTCGATCTCGCCGGCCTCCTCGCTGTCCTCGACCAGCAGGCGCAGCTCGTCGATGGTGTGGACCTCGCCGTCTTCGCTGCTCCCCTTGTAGCCGAGGCGGTGGAGGAACCAGTTGCTCGACCCGTTCATAAGCGAGATGAGCGGCCCGCTCATCCGGCCGAACCAGTTGATCGGCACGGCGATCAGCAGCGCCACCCGCTCGCTGGACTGGAGCGCGGCCAGCTTCGGCATCTGCTCGCCGAACACGACGTGAAGGTACGTGATGAGCCCGAGCGTGACACTGATGGAGACGACGCGGGTGAGGAGGCCGGCGTCGCCGCCGGGGAGCGCGGCGAAGAGCGGGTGGAGCGCCTCGTGGATGGCCGGCTCGCTGACGAACCCGAGGGCCAGGCTGGCGACGGTGATGCCGAGCTGGCACGCGGCGACGCTGCGGTCCAGGTCGGTCACGGCGGCCATCAGCGCTGCCGCCCCGGCCTTCCCCTGGTTGACGAGCTCCTCGACGCGCGTCCGCCGCACGGCCACGAGCGCGAACTCGGCGGCGACGAAGAACCCGTTGATACCCACCAGAATCGGGATGGCGACGAGCCCGACGATGGTTTTCACGGGGTCGCCGCCGGGTGGGTCGGCGGCGAGGAGGGCGGGGAGAACGGCGAACGTGGCGGGTGACAAGTCGGTTCGTCCGGGGACGTGGGGCCGGTTCTCGGGCATTCTACGAGCGAATGCCGCGCCGCGGGCCGGTCAGTCCCACCGGCGCAGCCCCTCGACCACCTCGCGGACCTCGTTCTTCCGCTTCTCGAACACGGCGAATAGGGCCAGGATGGCGGCCCCGAGCACGATCCCGGCGGCATACCACACCCACGTCTGGGCGCGGTCCACGGCGGCGTGCCAGATCATCGCCAGAACGTCCAGCAGCAGGAACGCCGCGCCGAGGAACAGGAACGCCCGCACCCGCAGCAGAATGCCGCCGAGGATGCCGGCGACGCAGAACACCGCCAGCACCACCGGCAGCCAGAGCGACTGCCCGACGCCGGCGATGAACATGTCCGCGGCCGACGACACGTACAGCAGCCCGACGCCCGCGTAGCGGAGGCCGGTCGCCAACTCCCGCTTCAGCTCGCGGCGGTTCACGTGCTCGGCGACGAGCACGATCAGCGCCAGCGGCACGACCCACACCTGCGGGTGAACCGTAGCCGAGATGCCGGTGTGCGCCAGCAGCGACCACACGCCGGCGTTCGCCGCCAGGGCCGCGAGCACCGCCCACCCGATGGAGCGCCGCCGCAGCGCGACGAGGCCGTACAGGAGCCCGCCGAGGAACCAGAGGCCGGCGTACGAGTCGAACTGTTGGGGCAGCTTTTCGAGGTAGCCGAGGAACGGCCGCAGACCGGGGGCGTTGTCGTCCGCGAACGCGAGGACGAACCCCGGCGGCTTTGCCCAGAACGCCAACAGCGGCACCAGCGGAAGCAGCACGCCGGTGCGCCGCAGCGGCCCGGAGAGCACCGTCAGGCGGCGCCGCTCGGCCACCTCCGCGGCGCCGACGCCGGCGAACGCCAGAAGCATAACGACAAACGTCCAGTAGCGCGCGATGGCGCCGACGAACAGCTCCGGGAGGTTGAGGCGGACGTGGGCGAAGAACAGCACGAGCAGCACTTCCGCGAGGTATACGTAAGCCGTGCGGCGGCGCTCCGGCAGGCCGAACGGGTCGGCCCCGGGGCGTAGAGCGGCGAGGAGCGACAGCGCGGTCAGGGCGCCGATGCCGGCGAGTATCGCCAGCGCTTCGGCGAGGTCGAGCGGCGTGCGGCGGGTGACGGGGTCGAACGTCGGTACCTGTTGCAGCAGCACGACCGACAGCGCCGCGAGCGCCACGACCGAGAGTACGCCGCAGGCCCGTCGCAGCGCCGCGGCCGGTGCGGTCGCGCACGCGGCGGCGACGAGGGCGACGAACGCCCAGCCGTTCCGCTTCAGCCACACGGCCGACTCGGCGGGGTCGGGCACGGCCCAGCCCGTCAGCGCGAGCGCGGCGGCTCCGAGGAGAATCGCTACAGTCCGTAGGTGCACAAGGGCTGGCGCCTTCACCGACAGTACGCCGGCGGCGACGGCGAGCAGCAGCACCGCGACGGGGCCGCCGAGACGGTCGGCGAGCGTGAACGGACCCACGGCCAGGGCCGGCGCGAGGAGCCCGATCGCTAGCCCGACGACGCACTGCGCCACGAGCAGGCGGCGCCAGCGATAGCCGACGCGGACGGCGGGCGCGGCGAGCCACGCGGCGAGCGCCGCGACCAGCACCGAATACCCGGCCAGGCCGACGGGCGCGCCCCAGTGCCGGAACCGTTCTGCGGGGCCGACCAGAGCCGCCAGTACCAGCCCGGCCGCGACCACGACGAGCCAGCTGCCGCGGCACAATAGCGGTGCGCGAAACAGCGCCGCCGTCAGGCCGAGCCCCACGGCCGCCCACGTCGCCGCGAGCGTTTGGAACGACACGCGCTGCCCCGGCTCGTCGAGCGGTTGCACGGCGCACGCTGCGACGACGCCAGCGATGATTCCCCCGAAGCCGACGACGTGCGCCCGCAGGCCCGGGGCGTACGGCGTCGCCCGGTTCCAGCACGCCCACCCGGCCAGCGCCATCAGCGGACCGCCGGCCGCACCGAACTCGGCGAGCGCGCCGACGAGCCCCCGGTCGGGAAACGCGAACAGCTGGGCCAGTGGCACGAGTGCGATCAGGCCGACGCCGAACAGTCCCGCCGCAGCCTGCAAGTCCAGCAGCACGCCGCCGGGGACACGCCGCCCGGCGGCGATCCACAGCGCCGCCCACGCCGCGACACTGCCGACGGTCAGCATTCCGAGCCGCAACTCCTCGAGCGGCCCGAACGACCCGCCGGCGGTGACGACGCCGAGGGCGTAGCCACCGGCCACGGTCGCGGTGAAAGTCAGTCCCGCGGCGAAGGCGTAGCCGGCAAGTCGCTCGCGTGCCGCCGTCCCGGCGAGGCCGAGCACCACCAGCGCCATCGGCACCACGTTCGACCACGTCCAGCCGAGGCGGGCGAACACCGACTCCGCAGCCGGCCCACTGGGTGTTCGCCGGCTGAGCCCGAGCCGCGCCACGTCGGCCGTCAGCAGCACCACGACCGCCGCCGCGGCCGCGAGCAGCACGTACGCCCCGCGGGTCGCGGCGGGCGTGGTCGCGGGGCGGAAGCCGAGGCGGTCCGCGACTTCACCCAACGGTCGGCGTGCGAACACGAGCGCGGACCCGGCCGCGAACGCGGCCGCCAGCCCCCAGCGCAACGCGGACGCAGTTGCCAGTTCCTCGGCGAACGTGCCAGCGATCAGAAGGGCCGCCGTCAGCAGTAGCGCGAAGAGGCCGACGATCGCCGCGTCGCCGGCCGGTTCGCCGTCGGTGCGGAGTCGGAGCCAGCCGAGTAGTACGGCCGCGAGCAACGCGGGCACCAGCCACGCTGCCGGCTCGAACGCGAACGCCAGGTCCGGGTGCGCCGCACGGAGCGGCCAGCCGAGCGGCGTCAGCTCGGCGCGCGCGAACGGCTCGACGGCGGCTGCTAGAAGTACTACCTGCACCACGACGACTGCGCCGACCACGATCTGGTCGAGTGCGAACGGGTCGGCGAGCCATAGTTGTCGTAACCGGCCGCTGCCGGCGGCGAGTCGTCGGGCGGCGACCCACACGAGGCCGAGGACGCCAAGCGCGACGCCGAACGCACGAAGCGCGCGCGGGTCGGTCAGGCCGAGGTCGGCGGCAGCCCACCAGTCCTGCCGCTCGACCCACGCCAGCCCGAGGAGCACGGTCGCGGCGGTGAGCGCCGCCTGTGCCGCGGTGAAGCCGGCGGCCTCGCGCGAGCCCCACGCGGCGGCAAACAGCAGCGCCGCCAACCACGCCGCGGCCCCGGCCCATTCCAGCGCCTGACCGGCCGGCGGCAGGAACAGCAGCACGCCGGCGAGGCACGCCGTCACCCGCGTCGTGTCGCGGAGCGGGTTCGAGAACAGCCGCTCCCGGCTCCGCTTGCCACGGAACGGGAGTGCCAGCAGGGCCGCCGCCGTGGCATGCGTCAGCGCCGCCGGCAGCAGCGCCGCCCGCGTCGGCCGCAAGTCCAGCGTGTAGTACGCGAGGTGCGCAAGCCCCACGAGCGCGGCCGCGGACCCTGCGTAGGTGTAGACGGACCGGCCGGCGACTCGAGCCAGCAGAAGCCCGGTCGGGAACAGTGCCAGAAACGTCGCCGCGTGGAGGCCGCTGGTTGTTCCGTCGAAAGTGAGCACGGCCCCGAGTACGGCGGCGGCCGCCGCCACGTCGCGGCAGCCGATGCGTAGCTGGCCGAGCATGACGCCGCGCGGCCCCGGGCGCGCGGCGAGCGGCGTGAGAGCAAGCGCGGCCGCGGCCAGAGCCAGTGCCTCGAGCGCGATTGTCACGCTCCACGTGGCCGGCGGTTCCGGTCGAATGGCCCATAGCGTCCACAGCGTCGCGGGCAGGAGGAGCCACACCCCGGCCTGGGCGACGGTCCGCAGCTTCCAACGCACGTTGGCCGCGAGCATCCCGACCGCGGCCGCGAGGTGTGCCCCCGCCGCCGGCCACGGCTCGCTCGCGCCGTGCCCGTTCACCAGCAGCAGCCCGGCCGCCCCGGCCGCGAGAGCGCCCGCAGCCGAGCCGCGGGCCGGTGCCCTTCGCCCTCGCGCGGCCCCGAGTTCGGCTGCGACGGCGAGTAGCAGCCCGAGCCCGGTCAGCGTCACGCCTGCGGCCGACGACGTGAGCAACTGCCGTGTCGACGCGGCCGGCGTGTCGTCGAGAAGGGTCCAGCGGCCGGCGGCGCCCTGTACTGCCAGGACGGACGCGAGCCCCAGCAACGGCACGGCTCCGAGCTGGAACCACGGCAGCCCGTCGCGCCACGCCACCCGCGTTAGCACGGCGCCGGCGGCCGCGGCGGCGAGGGTCAGCCGCAGCGGGTCCGGCCAGGCCAGCATCACGCCGGTCGCCAACAGGGCCGCGCCAGCGAGTGCGGTGCCGGTCGCGGTGGCCCTCAGCCCGCCGTGCCCGGTGACGAGGCGGCGTTGCACGAGCAACCCCGCTTCGAGCAGCGGGATTGCCCCGATCACCAGTGGCGCCGCGAGTCCGCGCACGGCCTGCGACACGTCGGCGGCGCGCGTCAGCAGCAGCCCCCACGCGGCGCACAGGGCGAACAGGCTGACGCCGACGAACACCAGCACCGCGGACGCGGGTTGTTCATTCAGCGGCTCCGCGGCGCGTTCCCGGCGGTACCACGTCAGCCCGCCGAGGACGGCGGCGCACGCGGCGGCATGGCACGCCAGCGGCAACCACGCCGCCGCGACGCCGGCCTGGACCCACACCGCAACCGGCGCTCCCACCACCGCCAGCGCCAAGAGCCAACGCCGATCGACCGGACCGGGAAGCCAGCCGGTGCCGATGAGGTCGCGGCCGGCGGCTCGGGCCATCGCCACGAACCCGATCAGCGCCGCCGCCTTCACGCCGAGATCGAGTACGCCGCCGTCCGCCGCGGGCGTGGCGAGCAGGAGCAGGTTCAGCGGCGCCAGCAGCAGCGCGATAACGAGTAGCCCGCGGCTCGTGGACGCCAGCCGCCAGTGGTGCAGCGTGTACTGGCCGGCGCCGAACAGCGCCGCCGTCACGGCGGCGGCCAGGGCAAACGGCGCGTACGGCAGCTGCTCCAGCGTCCGCCACAACGAGAGAACCAGCGCGATCGAACAGCCGACGATGAGGAGCCCGCCGACGAGCTCGCCCCAGAAGATGTTCCGCTCTTCCATGAACCCGGCGAGCGAGCCGCCGCGCCGCGGCGGCTCCGCGGGCGCCACCGGCTCCGCTACGCGGACCGCCGTCGGAATCGCCTCGGTGTTCGGTTCGGCGGCGAGCGTCGCAACCGGGATCGCTTCATCCGGAAGGGCCGGACGGGGTTCGAGCGGCGGGACGGTGTCGAGCGGGCGGACGAGGACGGGTTTCGCGGGCGCCGCTACGGTGGCGCGGCCGCCCAGGGTGGCGATGCGGGCGCGGAGGGCGGCGGTCACGGGCTCGGCGGCGTCCGCGGCGAGCTCGCCACGGTCAACGAGCCCGCCCACCTCGCGGACGGCGAAGCGGGCGTGTTCGAGCTGGGCGGCGCGGCGGCCGTCTTGGTCGAGGCCGCAGCTCGGGCAGTTCTGGTGGTGCGGGAGGAGTTCGTGCTCGCAGCCGGGGCACCAGCGTCGGCGGCGCGGGGAGTGCTGCGGCGCGGGTTGGTTCCCCGACAGTGCCCTGTAGCCGGCGACGGCCGCGACCCACAGCGCGTGCCCGAGCACGACCACGAAGCCGAGCACGAGAACGGAGCCGCAACAGAATTCCATGGGCGACCCGGGAGGGCGGCGTCACAGACCGGACACCGTAGCCTGACCGGTATTCCCGCGGACCGCAAGGGGTGGGGGACGAGATGGGGCCGGCTTCCCGCCGGCCGGGGCGGTGGTGGCGGGCGGGAAGCCGGCCCCACGATTACGGGATGCCGCGCACGATCGCCGGGCCGAGCAACTTGGTGACGCCGACGGGCAGCCTCTGCCACACGCGGATGGCCCGCTGGTAGCGCGGGTTGTCCGGGTGCAACTCGCGGCCGCCGGCGTGCCCGGCGTACTGCCACACCGCCGGCCGCGGTTCCGCACCCCACTGCTTCTTGAACCGAAACGTCGGGCCGTCGGCGGTCGAGCGGCCGAAGTCGAACTCGGTCTGCCCCCGCTCCACGGCCCGCTTCAGCAGCTGCCAGTACATCAGCATGTTCACGCAGGTGGGGTTCAGCTCCTTCAGCGCGGACGCCGTCGGGACCTCCGTCGTGCCCCAGCCGTGGAGGAGCAGCGCTGCTGCGGCCGGCTTCCCGCCGGTGCGAAGCACGCACACTTCCGCCGCGCCGGGGAACGCGGCCAGGATTTCGCGGAACAGGCCGATGCCGTACACCGGCGTGCCCAGGTCGCGCATGTTCTCCGTCAGCACGGCGTAGAAGTCGGCCAGCAGTTCGGCCCCGCCCCACGCCACGGCGAATCCGTGCCGCTCGCCCTTGCGGACCTGGTTCCGCACCTTCGGGGCGAACCGCTTCCACAGGGCGTCGGCCGTCTTCGGCAGCGCGAGCCGCATGTGTACCTTGCTGGTGACCTCGACCGTCAGGTCGGGGTGGTCGACGGGTGCCTCCTGCCGCAACTCCAGGTAGCGGACGTTCAGCTCGTCGGCGAGGGTGGCGGCGCGGGACACCAGGAGCGCCTGCACGTCGGCGGACGCGGCCACGACGCCGTTCGAGTTGAGGTACGGCAGGCTGACGAGGAACCGGCCGAACAGCGGCCCGCTGACGTGCGCCAGCGGCAGGAAGCCGTGCGTGGTTCCGCCGCTCACGGCTTCGAGCGCGAACACCTCGTGACCGAGGCCCGCGTTCAGCACGCCGAGCCACGCCGGGTGCTTGCCGAGCGGCACGACGGGCGCGGAGCGGCGCACGAAGTCGGTGAGCGCCGGCAGGCGGGCGGCAAGCGCGGCCCGGGGGTGGACGACGACGGCGAGTTCCGGCGCGGGCGGAGACATCAGGCGAATCATCGGGGTGGGGCTCCGGCGGCCGGCTCACACGCTACTGTAGCACGGGCCGCGAGCCTGCGGCCGAGGAGATCGTCGTACACCGCCGCCAGCTTCCGCATCCGGCCCGCAAAGCTGAACCGGCCCTCGACCGTCTCGCGGCCCGCGGCGCGGAACCGCTCCCGCAGTGCGGCGTCGCCGAGCAGCCGGCCGAGCGCCGCGGACAGGACGGCGGCGTCGCCGCTGTCGACGAGCGTCCCGTTGACGCCGTCCTGCACGAGCCGCGGCACGCCGTTGACGCGCGTCGCCACCACCGGCACCTCCAGGGCCATCGCCTCCAGCACGACGTTCGGCAGCCCCTCGCGGAGGCTCGACAGCGCGAACACGTCCATCGCCTCGAAGTACCCGCGCACGTCGGCCTGCCAGCCGGCCAGCCTCACGCGGTCGGTCAGGCCCAACTCCGCGATCAGTCGCTCGAGAGTGCCCCGCTCGCCCCCCTCGCCGACGATGACGAGCCGCACACCCGGCAGCGCGGCGACGGCGCGGAGCAGCACGTCGAACGCCTTCTCGCCCGACAGCCGGCCGACGGCGCCGACCAGCGGCGCGGCCGGCGGGAAGCCCAGCGCCAGCTTCGCCTCCGCGACCGACCGGCGGCGCGCGTAGTCGGCTGCGTCGATGCCGTTGTCCAGCAGCAGCAACCGCTTCTCCGGCACGCCCGCGGCACGGCACGCTTCCACGAGGTCGGTCGAGACGCACACCACGCGCTCGTACCGTCGCAGGCACCACTTGTCGATGCCGTAATAGAGCGGCGTGCGGCTCGTCTGCTGCACCCAGCCGTGGGCCGTCGTCACCAGCCGCATCCGGTGGAAGCGCGTCAGCAGGAGGCCGAGCGCGTTGGTCTTGTAGTCGTGACCGTGCCACACGGTCACCTTGTGCTCGCGGCACGCCCGCAGAAGCTGCCGCACGGCGCGCCAGTCCCAGAAGCCGCGGTCGGGGATCGACACCAGCGGAGCGTTCGCCTCCGCGGCCTTCCTGCGAATCACCTCGTAGCCGGGGTCGCCGGGCGGGTGGAGGTAGCCGCACACCATCCGGTAGCCGAGCGGCTCCAGGAAGCGCGGCGAGTTCAGAATCGTCTTCTCCGGCCCGCCGCCGGCCCCGGTCACGACCCGGGTGTCGAAGACGACCGGCGCGTCAGCCGTCATGCGGCACGACCCGCGAGAGGAAGGGGTCGAGGCACGTCGCCCAGCGGTGATTCGCCTCCACGTAGCGGCGGCCGGCGGCGCCGAGGGCGGTGCCGCGGGCGTGGTCCGTCAGCAGCGTCGAACAAGCGCCCACCCACTCGGCGGGCGACTCGGCGCGGAGCAGGTGCTCGCCGGGGGTCGTTCCCAGCGCCGCGAGGGCGGGCGGGGCGGCGACCACGGGGCGGGCCAGCGCCAGCGCTTCGAGCACCTTGTTTTGGATGCCGCGGGCCAACCGCAGCGGCACCACCGCGGCCGCAGCGCCGAGCACGAACGGGCGCACGTCGGGCACGGTGCCCACTACCTTCACGCCGGGCAACTCCACTAGCCGCCGCACCTCGGGGGCGGGTGATCGCCCGACGATGCGGAACTCCGCCTCGGGGTGCTTCGCCCGCAGTTCGGGCCAGACGCTTCGCGCGAACCACACGGCCCCGTCGATGTTCGGCAGGTAGTCCATTGCCCCGACGAACGCCAGCGCCGGCTCGACCGGCACGACCCGCGGTGCGAAGTAGTCGAGGTCGACGCCGTTGGACGCGACGGTCGCGGCGCCGGGCGCCGTGAACGAGTCGTACACGTCGGCCTCGGCACGGCTGACCACCGCCCGCGCCGCGGTCCATGTCGGTAGCGTCCGTTCGAGCTTGCGCACGCGGCGGGCTTCGAGGCGGTAGACCCAGCGCTTCGGGCCGCGGACCGTCGTCGCGAAGTCAAGCCACTTCTGGCTGTCCACGTCCATCAGGTCCACGAACCGCAGCACACCGGCGAGTGCGTCACCCGCGAGGTACGGCGCCAGGCTCGACGCCGACACGACGGCCGCGGCGAAGCCCGCTTCCTTCGCCCAGCCGCGGACCACGTCGAACAGCGCCGGCTCGCGGAAGATGCCTTCGGAGATGCTGCCGCCGCTGAGGACGCTCCAGCCGGCGCGGAGCCACTTGCGCGTCCCGGCCGCGGGCACGATTGCCACGCGCTCGCAAAGCCGGTCCAGCTCGGAGCGCGTCTCCGCGGAAACGGGCTCGTCCGCGAGACAGCCCAGCCACACGCGCCCCCGGGCGGCGAGGCCGCGCAGCATGTGGTAGTTGCGGATGCGATCGCCCTTGTCGGGCGGGAACGGGACGCGGTGCGTGAGGTAAAGAACCCGCGGAGCGCGGGACTGACCAATTTCCAATGACCCACCACTGACCAAGGAAGACAGCTGGGTTCTGTCCTTGGTCAGTGGTGGGTCATTGGTCAACTGGTCATGGGCCGCGGTCATGCCGGCAGCGGCGGCGTGAGGACGGCGGAGTGGACGACGCGGCCGAACTCGGCGGCCACGGCGTCGCGGCCGGGCAGCAGGAACGAGACGCGGATCAGCCGCGGGTTCAGGCCGGCCGCCTTCAGGCCCGTCGCCAGCACCAGCCGCAGGTCCAGCCACAAGCCCTGCTGGCGAACGTAGTACACGTCGTAGGCCACCTTGTGCCGTACGCCGGTGATGTCGCTGTCGGCCGGCAACTGCACCTGGGCCAGCCCCGTCACTCCCGGCTTCACCAGTAGTCGGGCCGAGTAGCCGGGGACGAGACGCTCCAGCCCCTTCGACTCGATCACCTCCGGGCGTTCCGGCCGCGGGCCGACCAGGCTCATCTGCCCGAGCAGCACGTTGAACAGCTGCGGCAGCTCGTCGACGTGCGTGCGGCGGAGCCACTTCCCGACGCGGAACACGCGGTCGTCGTCCTTGCCGGCCCACTTGATGCCGGACTTCAGCTCGACGTTGTGGTGCATCGTCCGCAGCTTCACGATGCGGTACCGGCGGCCGCGCAAGCCGAGGCGAGTTTGGGTGTAGAACACGGGGCCCGGCGAGGACAGCTTCACTGCGACGGCCGCGACGCAGATGAGAAGCAGGGCCGGGGCGAGCGCCGCGAGGGCGACTGCGTAGTCGAACACGACCTTGCCGGCGTTGTACCACGTCGGGCACAGCGCCACGCTCACGCCGATGTCACCGGCGAGGCGGTCGATCTCCGGCCACGGGTCGCGGGCGGTGGGCGGTGGTGTGGGCGTTACACTCATGGGCGTCCGTGAAGGCCGTGGCTCGGGGAGAGTAGAGCCTGGGGGTTTGCGTTAGCCGGGGCCCAGCGCCGTGCGCAGGACCGGCAGGAACTCGGTCAGCAACTCGTGGACCGGGTCGCCGGTCTGGGCGGTGCCGGCGGCGGCGAGGCTGCGGGTCGCGTAAATCTTGTAGAGGTACGCGTGGCCGGTGAAGTCCAGGCGTGGGGTGGCTGCCGCGTGCCAGGTGCCGTCGGCGCCCCAGGCCCAGTTCACCTCCAGGCCCGGGTCCGCGTCCCCCTTGTCGAACCGCGCCGTCCAGTACGTCGCGTCACCGAGCGTCTTCTTGACTTCCCCGCCCTGCATCTTGTAACCGAGGCCGGCGTAGCACACGTCGGGCGTGTGCGAGGCGATCGGCCCGGTCGGCCCGCACAGCACCATCACTGTGACGCTCGAGCCCGACTTCTGGTTCCGATAAACCCGAGACACCGAACCGACGGCCTCGGCCCGCTCCAGGATTTTGCGGTCGACCGGAACTTCGACACTCGTCCAGTCGCCGAACGCCGGCGGGACGCGGTCCAGGCGGGCGGCGGCGGCCTTCAGGTCTTCGGGCACGCCCCAGCGGTTGGAGAGCACCCCCTCGAACACGGCCGCGGCGACCAGCCCGCCGAGGACGATCACCACCAGCACGCCCGCAGCGCCGCGCGACAGCGGCGGCGACGAGACGGGTCGTGATGACGGGCGCCGAGGCATGAGCGGTGCGCGTTTGAGTTAAGGGCTCCTCGATAGCCTGACCCGTCGCGGCGGGTGGGCCCCGGCTGGACTACGCCGGCAACTGCTTCACGTAGTTGTACCCGTAGGCGTAGTACGCGCTCCCCATGTGGACGCCGTTCACCACCGCGCCCAGCAGGTTGATGCTCAGCTGGTGCAGCTTCTCCGACGCCACCATCACCTTCGGCAGCTGGCTGATGTCCTGCATGATCGAGAACACCACGCCGTCCACGTGCTGACCGATCAGGAGCGCGTCGGCCACCGGCAGCACCGGGCAGCTGTCCACGACCACGAAGTCGAACTGCCCCCGCAGGCGGTTGAACAGCGTCTCCAGCGGGTGCCCCTGGGCCAGGGCCGCGATCACCCGCGTGCTGCACTGCCCGGCCGGGATCACCCACAGGTTCGGCACGGCCGTCGGCTGCACGGCGTCGCTCGGGTCCACCTCCTGGCACAGCACCTCGCTCACGCCGGGCGTCAGCGGCAGGTCGAACAGCTTGTGGATCGACGGGTTCCGCAGGTCGCAGTCCACGATCAGCGTCCGCATCCCGGCCGTGGCCATGCTGCTCGCAAGCTGGCTCGACAGCGACGTCTTGCCCTCGCCCTGGGTCGCGCTCGTCACCATCACCACCTGCATCGACTGGCTCCGGGCCGTGTGCAGCAGCATGGTGCGGGTGCTGTTGATCGACTCGTTCAGGATGAACCGCCAGTTGGCGTTTCCCGCGGCCTCGGCGGCCTTCAGGCTGGCCCGGTTCGGGAACGCCGGCACCGTGCCGATGACGCGCATCCCCAGCTCGGTCACCACCTGGTCCACGCCGTCCACCCGGCGGTTCCGCCACTCCAGCAGCGCGATGAGCGCGAGCACGCCGAGGAACCCGGCCACGCCGACGGCCCCGGACAGCATGACCTTCTGCTTCAGGTTCTCGTTCAGGATCAACACGGCCGCCTCGCGGACGCTGACCCGCGACTCCATGCCGCGCTCGATGACGATCTGAATCTTCTGGTCCTCGAGCGTGTCGAGCCGCTTCTTCATCGGCTCCAGCCCGCGGGTCAGGCTCTGGATGTCGAACCCGGTCTTGGCGATGTTGCCGGCGTTCTTCGTCAGCTCGGTGAGCGTCCGCTCCTTCCGCTCCAGCCGGGCGCGGTCGAGGGTCAGCTGCTCCTGAAGTTCCGCGTGCTTCGCCTTGAGCATCTCCTCGCCGTACTCCTGCAGCGCGGCACGGACGTCGGGGAGGACCTCGGTCCGGGCCTTGTCGATCGCCTTCTGCAGCTGCTTCACCTCGGCGTCGAGGGCGAGCACGACGGGGGCGTCGGGCACGGTGCCGGCGGCGGTCTTGGCCTGCCCCAGGTCGATCTCGCGGGCCAGCTTCTGCTTCACCAGCGTGTCCACCCGCGGGTGCTTGGCCACCCAGTCGCGGAGCATCAGCGTGTCGGCGTCGAGCTTGGTCTTGTCCGTCTTGGCCTGCTCGACCTTCTCCTTCACCTTCTCCAGCAGCAGCTCGTTGTCCTGGTTGATGGTCTTGAGGGCGGCGACCTCCTGGGACAGCTGCGTCTCCATCAGCTTGAGGGTGCTCAGCTGTTTGTTCGTGTCCTCGATGCCGATGGTGCCGTTGAACTCGGCCTTCCGCTTGATCTCGCGCTCGTCCTGCTCCACCTTGGCCCGCAGGTCGCCGATCAGCTTCTCGAGCCGGTCGGCCTTGTCCATCAGGTTCTTGCGGACGGCGTTGTTGGCGTCGTCGACGTACTTGCCGACCAGCGCGTCCACGATCTTGACGAGGTCGTCGCGGTTGTTGCCGTTGAACGACACCTGCATCAGGTCGGGGGCGATCGACCCGTCCACCCGGACGCCGGTCTCGAGCAGCGCCACCGGGTCGTCGGCCTCGCGGATGGTCTGCAGGCTGGCGACCTTCGGCTCGGCGATCGTGCGGTTGATCAGGTCGCGCGACTTCACCAGGTACATCTGCGAGCGGCGGAACGAGTCGAAGTCTTCGACCTGCCCCTTGCCCGACTCGACGGTGGACGGCCGCAGCTGCACGGTGGCGCGGGCGGTGTGCTTGCCGCCGGGGAGGATGAACCACACCCCGGTCCCCAGCGCCGAACCGACGAGCAGGCCGAGGAAGGTGGCGAGCACCCAGCGGCGACGAAGGGCGTTCAGCAGGCCCAGCGGCGTGGGCGGGGTCTTGCCGGTACCGCCGGGGATTGTGACGCTCGGCCCGTAGGGGCCGCCGCCGGGGGCGAGCATCCCGCCGGGCGGGTTGTTGTACGGCTGCAGCGGCCCGGTCGGGGGGTTCTCACCGTTGTTCGAGCGGGCCATTCAGACTCTCCCGGCAGGGTCGTCGGTGCGGGTGGGTCGGCGGTCCGTCCCACAGGTCCGGCCCCGGTGGTAGCCGGGGGAGGGCATCGCGCTCGGCGCGGGGGAGTCGTCTCCCACGGGTCAGCACCCGGAGTGCCGGAACGGGGATTCGTGGCGGGGGCAAAACCCGCACAGCTACCGCGTTCACGGAAGCGTTTGGCCTGGCGGAAGTTACGCCGCCGACGCGACACGGGCGATTCTTGCCCGTTTGTGAGTGTTCAGGCGGCACCCGGCAAGGATTACCGCGGTGGTGCAAACCATCTGTAACGCCCGTGCTCCAACCGTTACGTCCCCACCAATCCGGCTTACTGTACTGGATCAACCACAGGATACGAAAGGGCAGCTGTCAAGCGGAAGGCCGATCTGCGGGACCCTTGCATGGGAAACCCTGCGGGTGGCGCCTGTTGTGGCGCGGAAACAGGGTTGAGACTCGGTCTCACACTCTTTCGTGTCATTGACTCAATGCGTGCCCTGACCCCCCGGGGGGTCGGCTACACACAATGACGCCGGCTCGAGTGTCACGACCGCGTGGGCTGGCAAAACTGGGACTTGGGGCGTGTCAAGCGGCTTCGGGCGGTTTCTGGCCGGCCGGGCGGTTCGGGAATGACGGGGGGTTTTGGTTACAGCGGGAATCCGGGTGGGCCGATGAAGAGGGCTAGTCCGGGAGGTGCGGCCGTGCCGAATGCGCGGCGCCCCCTGCGAGTCGACCCCCGTTCCGTGCCGGAGGAGTTGCGATGGTCCGCCTGAGCGTCAACCGGAGGCTGGTGGCCGCGGCGGTCGTCGCCGTGCTGGCCGCCTTCGGGGGCGGGTGTCACAGCCTGCCGAGCGGTCACAAGTGCTGCAAGCCGCCGAAATTCGACCCGTGCTGCATCCCCGAACTGCCCGTGCCGCGGGAACTGAACAAGGTGACGCTGCCGCCCTACGTCATCGAGACGCCGGACATCCTGATCATTGAGGCGACGCGGCTGATCCCGCTGCCGCCATACCGGGTCGAGCCGCTGGACGTGCTGTACGTCAGCGCCCGCGGCGTGTTCGACACCGACCCGATCAACGGCCTGTACCCGGTGGACCCGGACGGCACGATCAACCTCGGCCCGGCCTACGGCGGGGTGGTGCGGGTCGCCGACCTGACGACCGAGCAGATTCAGGCGGCCGTACAGGCGAAGGTGAAGGCCGTGGCCCCGAACGGCACGGTGACCGTGTCGCTGGCCCAGAGCCGCGGGGCGCAGGCGGTGAGCGGCCAGCACATCGTGCGGCCGGACGGTACGGTCGGCCTCGGCAGCTACGGCAGCGTGTACGTGGCCGGCATGACCATCGCCCAGGCCAAGGCGGAGATCGAGAAGCACCTGTCGCGCTACCTGTACCGGCCGGAAGTGAACGTGGACGTGTACGCGTTCAACAGCAAGTTCTACTACGTGATCACTGACTTCGCCGGGGCCGGCGAACAGGTCGTACGGCTGCCGCACGTCGGCAACGAGACGGTGCTCGACGCGGTGTCGAACATCGGCGGCCTGTCGGCGGTGTCGAGCAAGAAGATTTGGGTGGCCCGGCCCGCGCCGACGGACTGCGCCGCGGACCAGATTCTGCCCGTGGACTGGTGCGGGATCACACAGCGCGGGCAGGTGAAGACGAACTACCAGTTGCTGCCGGGCGACCGGGTGTACATTCTGAGCCAGCCGCTGACGAAGTTCGACACCTACCTGGCCCGGGTGCTCGCTCCGATCAACCGGACGATGGGCAGCGTACTGCTCGGGGCGTCCACGTACCAGACCTTCACCCAGCAGAACGGTCAGAACGGGGTGCAGCCGTTCATCCCGGTCGGGTTCTGACGGTAGCGGTAGTGCCCGGGGTGCGGCCGACCGGCCCCGGGAATCTCCCCACGGCGGCGGCGGGCTTGCGGAAGCAAGCCCGCCGCCGCCGATGTCGTTGGCAGGCGGCATAGCATGGGGGGTAGCCCCGTCGCCCCACCCCCCGAGAGTCGCACCATGCGCGTCCGCACCCCCGCCGTCGCCCTCGTGCTCATTGCGTGCGCGGGCGAGGTCGCGGCCCAGCCGATCGCGCCGCCGCGACGGCCGACGTTCAGTTCGTACTCGAATCTGTACTCGCCCGGCGGCGGGTACTACGGGTACGGCGCGGGTGCGGGTGGCTTCAACCCGTACGGGTTCGGCGCCGGCGTCCAACAGGCGGCGGTGTTGAACCAGCTGAACCAGACGAACGCGGCCGTCGCCAACCTGCAGCAATTCCTGGCCTTCGGCGTCAACCCGATGTCCAGCCCGACGGGCCGAGGTGCGACGTTCAACAACCTGAGCCACTGGTACCCGACGTACCGCGGCCAGGGCGTGCCGTTCGCCGCCGGCGGCGGCGGATTCGGCGGACCCGTGCCGTACCGCGGCACGGGTGCGATGGGGCTGATGAACACGGCGATGACCGGCGCCGCCACGGCGAACGCCATCGGCGGCGCGGCGGCCCCGCGGACGTCGGGCAACGGCATTCCGGTCGGCGGTGCGAAGCGGTAGCGGATCGAGTACACGGGTCGAGGACCGACCCGGAATCCCGAACAGGAGTGGGGCGATGAACGTCGGACGTGTGCTCGGCCGGTTCGCGGCCGTCGGAGTAGTAGCGGGGTCGGTTGGGCTGGCGACCGCCGCCGACGAGCCGATCGTCGTGGTGCCCGCGGCCCCGGTTGCGGAAGGCTGCCCGACCTGCGCCGCGGGACCGGGCGGCGCCCCGTGCAGGCTGGGCGGGTGCAAGACGTGCAACACGTGCAGCCCGAGGAAGCCGGTGGTCGGCCAGCTGCGGCCGGGTGCGTGCTACGGCTACTTCCAGACGCAGTGGCACCGCTGGGAGGACGTGTGCCCGATCCCGTACCAGGGGGTCGGCCTCCCCGACGCCCCGCCGCGCGTCCCGGTGCCCCTGGCCGCCCCACTCGCCACGCCCCGCAGCGACGCCCCGGCGAAGTCGGCCCCGATGCCGATGCCCACCCCGGGCGCGAAGAGTGGGCTGCCGACCATCCCGCCGCCGGACGGGAAGTTCGGGAAGTGACCCTGGCCCTGTAGAACTACCGAGCCCCGGGTGATCCCGGGGCTCGGTATCGTTTCGGGAGGTCGTATGGCTGGACTGCATCTGGTCACGGGCGGGGCGGGGTTCATCGGCTCGCACCTGGTCGAAGCGCTGCTCGCCGCCGGCCGGCCGGTCCGCGTCTTCGACAACCTCAGCACCGGACTCCGCACCAACGTACCGGCCGGCGTCGAGTTCGTGGAAGGCTGCCTCACGGACCCCGCGGCAGTGGCGCGGGCCGTGGCGGGCTGCGAGGTCGTGTTCCACCTCGCAGCACTGGCCTCGGTGGCCAAGAGCGTCGAAGACCCCGGCCTGAACCACGCCGTGAACGCCACCGGCACCCTGCACGTGCTCGACGCGGCGCGGAACGCCGGCGTGCGGCGCCTGGTCTACGCCGGCAGCGCCAGCGCCTACGGCGGCGCCGACGACCCCGCGGGCCAGGGCGAAGACACGCCGCTGTGCGCCCTCTCGCCCTACGCCGCGGCGAAACTGGCCGGCGAGTTCTACTGTCAGGCGTTCGCGGCGAGCTACCGCCTGGAGACGGTGCGGCTCCGCTTCTTCAACGTGTTCGGCCCCCTGCAGCGGCCCGACAGCCCGTACTCGGGCGTGATCGCCATCTTTAGCGCCATGCTGGCCGCGGGCCGGGTGCCGAGCGTCCACGGCGACGGCTTGCAGTCGCGCGACTTCGTGGCCGTCGAGGACGTGGCCCGCGCCCTGATCCTCGCCGCGGACACGCCGGGCGTGTCGGGCCGTGTCTTCAACGTGGGAACCGGACGCAGCGTGACGCTACTCCAACTGCTCGACACTCTGAACTCGCAGCTGGGGACGAGCGTCGTCCCGACGCACGGCCCGGCCCGCGCCGGCGACATTCGGCACTCTCGTGCGAAGATCGAGCGGATCACCGCGGAGCTGGGTTTCGTCCCGAAGGTGAGTTTCGAGGAGGGCTTGCGGCGAACGCTCGCCTGGTCCCGCGGGTGACGTTCGGGCGGAAATCCTTGTTTCCGCGCGGTGGGGGTGGGGTCGCGGAAACATGTCACGTCGCCAGAATGACGTGGCCTCATACGTACCGTCACCACCGCAGCGGCTTCTGCCACGCCTCCTTCAGCTCCGCCAACTTCGCCCAGATGAGCCACTCGCCGCCAGCCCCGGCGACGCGCAGCCGCGGCTCCGCGAGCGTCACGCCGACCTTCGCCAGCGGCAGCCCCGCGAACGCCGCCGCCAGCCCGGCCGCGGCGCCCGGCTTCGCCTCGATCACGAACCGGGTCGGCGACTCGCTGAAGAGCCGCGCCTCGTCCGTAAGCCCGTCGGCGCCGGGGAGATGTGACAGCCCGGTGACGTCCGCCCCGACGCCGCCGGCGAACGCCATCTCCGCCAGCGCCACCGCCAGCCCGCCCTCGCTCAGGTCGTGGCACGAGCGCACCAGCCCGTCGGCAATGGCGCGGTGAACGGCCGCGAACACCTTTGGCGCTTGTTGAAGATCGACCTTCGGCACCCCGCCGCCGCTGCGGCCCGTGACCAGATGCAGGTGCGAGCCGCCGAGTTCGTCGCGGGTGAGGCCGACGACGTACAGGTCGTTGCCGGGCTCCTTCAGGTCCATCGTCACGCACTTCCGCACGTCCGGGACGCGGCCGAGGGCCGACACCAGGAGCGTGCTCGGGATGTCGAGCCGCTCGCCGTGCTTGCCGGCGTAGGTGTTGTTCAAACTGTCCTTGCCGCTGATGAACGGCGTGCCGTACGCCACCGCCACGTCGTGGCACGCCTCCGCGGTGCGGACCAGCGCCCCGAGCACCTTCGGGTCGTTCACATTCCCCCAACAGAAGTTGTCGAGGATGGCCGTGCGGCTCGGGTCGGCGCCGACGGCGACGACGTTGCGGACCGCCTCGTCGATCGCGCACGCGGCCATGTGGTACGGGTCGAGGTCGGCGTACTGCGGGTTCACGCCGCAGCCGACCGCGGCACCGGTCCACGAGCCGAGTACGGGCATTACCACCGCGGCGTCCGAAGGGCCGTCGTTCTTCACCCCGACCAGCGGCTTGACGACGCTGCCCCCCTGCACCTCGTGGTCGTACTGGCGGACGATCCATTCTTTCGAGCAGACCGAGTAATGGCCCAGGATGCGGGTCAGCGCCTCCTGCGGGGCGAGCGTCTGCGGGGCGCCGGTAGCCACCGGAGCGGGCGGCGTGTACTCCGCGCTCCGCACTTGGGTGGGCCGGCCGTCGTGCAGGAAGTGCATGTCCAGGTCGGCGACCTCGTTCCCGTTGAACCGGAGCTTCAGCCGGCCGGTCGCCTCGAAGGTGCCGAGCACGGCCGCTTCCACGTCCTCGGCGTCGCACAGCGCCTTCAGCTCGGCCCACTTCGCCGGGGGCACCGACAGCACCATCCGCTCCTGGCTCTCGCTGATCCAGATTTCCGTGTAGCTGAGGCCGTCGTACTTCAGCGGTGCGGCGTCGAGGTCCACCGCGGCGCCGAGCTCGGCCCCCATTTCGCCCACGGCCGAGCTGAACCCGCCGGCCCCGCAGTCGGTGATGGCGCTGAACAGGCCGCGGTCGCGGGCCTGCAGGATCACGTCGGCGACCTTCTTCTCGGTGATCGCGTTACCGATTTGAACTGCGCCGCCGCTCACCGTCTCGGACTCGTGGGTGAGTTCGAGCGACGAGAACGTCGCGCCGTGGATGCCGTCGCGGCCGGTGCGCCCGCCGACGGCGACGACCAGGTCGCCGGGGTGAACCTGCTTGAACGCCTTGTCGGCGGGAATGATGCCGACGGTGCCGCAGAACACGAGTGGGTTGGCGAGGTAGCGCTCGTCGAACAGCACGGCCCCGTTCACGGTGGGGATGCCCATGCGGTTGCCGTAGTCGCGCACCCCGGCCACGACCCCGTGCATCACGCGCCGCGGGTGGAGCACGCCCTGCGGCAGGTTGTCCGGCGACAGGTCCGGCGGGGCGAAGCAGAACACGTCGGTGTTGCAGATCGGGCGGGCGCCGAGGCCGGTGCCGAGCAGGTCGCGGACGACGCCGCCGAGGCCGGTATTCGCGCCGCCGTAGGGCTCGATCGCCGACGGGTGGTTGTGCGTCTCGACCTTGAAGCACAGGTGGTTCGCGTCGTCGAACTTCACCACGCCGGCGTTGTCGGCGAACACGCTGACGCACCAGTCGTCGTCGCCGAGCTTCTGGCGGATGGCCTGCGTCGCGGCGAAGACGGTTTCCTTGAGGAGGTTCTTGTACGTCCGCGTCTCGCCGGTCGTGTGGTCGGTGAGGGTGATCGTCCCCTTCAGCGTCTTGTGCGAGCAGTGCTCGGACCACGTTTGCGCAATAGTCTCCAACTCCACGTCCGACGGGTCGCGGCCGACCTCGCGGAAGTGGCGCTGTACGGCCGTCATCTCGTCCAGCGTCAGCGCGAGCATCCCGTCCTTGCTCAGCTTGACGAGCCCGGCGTCGTCCAGGCCGCGGAGCGGGACGGTGACGCGCTGGAACGAGTAGGCGGAGCCGAGCCCGAGGTGGTCGGCGCGGACGGGGCCGACCACGATGTGCTCGATGGCGTCGTTGGCCAGCACCTTGCGGAACAGCACGTCGCGGTCGGGGGACGAGAGCTCCGGCGGGCCGAAGTAGCGGCGGAAGGTGCGGACCGCCGCGACCGGCAGCTTCAGCATCCGGCACACGTCGAGGACGGTCTGCGCCACCGGGTCCATCACGCCCGGCTTCAGCAGCACGGTGTACGCCAACTCGCTGCTGCCGCCGGCGGCGCGGACGAGGCCGGATTCGATCAGCGGATCGACCAGCACCTCGGCGGCGAGGCGGGCGGCGTCGGCCTCGGTGAGCTCGCCCTCCAGCAGCACGCCGCGGGCGCTGGCAGCGACGAGGTCGCCGCCGCGCTGGGCGTGCGTCAGCAGGTCGAACTCGTCGCACACCCGCTCGCGCTCGCCGTCACGCCCGAGCGGCCGGATTTCCACTTCCCAGAGCATCGCGCACCTGCTTGGCCTCGGCCAGCCACCGCCCGAGGCCGGCCCCGTCGCCGGCCTCCAGCAGCAGCCGGAACTCGGCCAGTCGTGTCGTGAATTGTTGCGTCGCCGCCAGCACCGCGTCGCGGTTGGCGAGAAAGATCGGCACCCACATCCCGGGGTCGCCGCCCGCGATGCGGGTGGTGTCGCGCCAGCCGCCGGCCGTGAGTTGCAGCCACTCCGGCGGCGTCACGCCGGCCGTCGTCGCGGCGACGACGTGCGGCAGGTGGCTCGTCGTGGCCAGTGCGGTGTCGTGGTCGTCGGCGGTCATGCGGACGACGCGAGAGCCGAGCGCGCGCCAGAAGGTAGCGACGCGCTCCGCCGCGGCCTCGTCGCCGGGTTCCGGCGTGAGGATGTTGACTCGGCTCTCGAACAGATCGGCACGGCCGTGCTCGCAGCCGGCCTTCTCGGAGCCGGCCAGCGGGTGGGCGGGAACGAACGCCTGCCCCGGCTTCAGCGCCGCCCGCGCCGCGGCGTGGAGGTTACGCTTCGTGCTGCCGGCGTCGGTGAAGAGCGCGTCGGGTGGGGCAAATGGCGCCGCATCAACGATGGTGCTGCTGATGCGATCGACCGGCGTACACACGACGACGAGCGAAGCCCCGGCCACGCCTTCGGCCAGCGACGTGGTGCCGGCGTCGATGGCGCCGAGCGTCACGGCGGCGTCGAGTTTCGCGCGGTCGCGGCCGACGCCGACCACGCGGGCGGCCACGCCCTTCGCCTTCGCGGCGAGTCCGACCGACCCGCCGATCAGGCCGACACCCACAATCGTGATCTGCTCGAACCGCATGAGGTCGATTGTATGACGGCGGCCGCTGGCACCGCGGGCCGGCTTCGGAGATAATCCACCCCATGACCGGCGTGTCCGCGCAACTCGGTTCAACCGGCCGCCCGCCCAGCCGCCGCGAGCTGCTTCGCCTCGCCGCGCCCGCGCTCCTTGCGGGTGCGGCGCCGGCCGGCTCGCCCGGGTTCGGCCGCGCCAGGTCGGTCGTCGTCGTCTTCACCAGCGGCGGTCAAAGCCAGCTCGACACCTGGGACCCGAAGCCGGACGCGCCCGAGGAAATCCGCGGCGTCTTCCGCACGATCGGCACCCGCACGCCGGGCCTGCGCGTGTGCGAGCACATGCCGCGGCTCGCGGCGCTGAGCCACCGCTACGCCGTGCTGAAGTCGATGACGCACGACGACCTCGACCACGGGTCGGCGTGCTACCTGGCGCTGACGGGGCAGTTCCACCCGCGGAAGTCGTCCAACCCGCCGCCGCGGCCGACCGACTTCCCGGCGCTCGGGGCGGTGCTGAAGCGGGTGCGGCCGGCGAGAACGTTCCCGCACACCGCGGTCCACGTCAACGGGCCGCTGCTGGCCCCGAAGGAAGTGTCGCCCGGCCAGTATGGCGGCTTCCTCGGCCGCGGGTTCGAGCCGTTCGAGATCGGCAACGTCCTCGAAACCGACCGCTTCCTCGAAGGGCTCGACCTCCCCGCCGGCGTTACTCCCGACCGCCTCGGCGGCCGCGAGGCACTTGCAAACCGACTCGAAGCCGCGGCGCGGACGGACGTGCGGCTCCCCGCCGCGGCCGACCGCGTGACGCTGGCGCGGCAGGCGTTCGAGCTGATCCGCGCCCCGCAGGTGCGCGCCGCCTTCGACCTGTCGCGCGAGCCGGCCGCGGTGCGCGAGCGGTACGGGCTCCATCGCTCCGGGCAAGCGTGCCTGATGGCCCGGCGGCTGGTCGAAGCGGGGGTGCCGTGGACGACGGTGTTCTTCAACCACGGCATCCGCGGCCAGGACGACGCCCCCGACGACACCGACGCCTACGGCTGGGACACCCACAACGACATCTTCGAGGCGCTGAAGGACCATCTCCTGCCGCGGTTCGACCATTCGGTCTCGGCGTTCCTGGAGGACTTGCACCAGCGCGGGCTGCTGGACTCGACGCTGGTGTGCGTCATGGGCGAGTTCGGCCGGGCGCCGCTGGTGGCGCTGGAGAAAAACTTCGCGGGCACGACACCGGGCCGCAAGCACTGGGGTGGCTGCTACTCGGTGGTGCTGGCCGGCGCGGGTGTGACGCCGGGCGCCGTCGTGGGTCGGTCGGACCGCATCGCCGCGTACCCCGGCTCGGAGCCGACCACGCCCGGCGACCTGGCGGCGACGCTGTTCCACGCCCTCGGCGTGTCCGCCGACACGCACTACGACGACCTCACGAACCGCCCGCAGCGCGTCGTGTCGGGCCACCCCGTGAGCAAGCTGTACCGCTGACCCAACCCCCGGAGGCCGTCGTGCCCCGTTCGCTCCTTGCGCTCCTGCTCCTCGCGGCCCCCGCTCGCGCCGCCGACCCGGTGCAACTCGCCGTCGATCTGGCCGACGTGTCCGGCCGCATCATTCACTCACGGGTCGAAATCCCCGCCGCCCCCGGGCCGCTCACGCTCCTGTACCCGAAGTGGATTCCCGGCACGCACGGCCCGACGACGCCGCTCGCCGACGTGGCCGGGTTCCGCGTCAAGGCGAAGGGGGCCGACGTGCCGTGGACGCGCGACCCGGCCGACTCGCACGCGGTGAACGTCACCGTGCCGGCCGGGGCGAACGCCGTGGAAGTCACGTTCGACCTGCTCCTGCCGGGGCTGAACGAGCCACCGGCGCGGCAGAACACGGTCGCGTCCGGCCGGCTCGCGGTACTGAACTTCTGCGACCTGCTGGTGTACCCGAAGGCGGCGAAGGCGATGGACACGCCGTTTCGCCTCACGCTCACGGTGCCCGAGGGGTGGAAGCACGGCAGCGCCCTGAACCCGGTGGAGCAGGGGCACAACATCACCGGCTTCGCCCCGTGCACGCTCGAAACGCTCATCGACTCGCCGCTCCTGTGCGGGCTCCACACGAAATCCGTGGCGATCGGCACCGACGGCAAGCATCGCGTCTTCCTGGCGTGCGACAGCGAGGCGGGGCTGGGCGTGCCCGCGGACGTGAAGGCCGGCTGGGACAAGCTCGTCGAGCAGTCCGACAAGATGTTCGGCTCGCGGCCGTACGGGTCGTACACGTTCCTGCTGGCGCTTTCGGACAAGATTCGCTTCCGCGGGCTGGAGCACCACGAGTCCAGCGACAACCGGCTGTCGGAGATGACGCTCCAGACGCCGCACCTGCGGCTGTACGCGGCGTCGCTGTTCCCGCACGAGTACGTCCACGCGTGGTGCGGCAAGTTCCGCCGGCCGGCGGGGATGATCGTGCCCGACTTCCAGGCCACGCCCGACACCCGGATGCTGTGGGCCTACGAGGGGCTCACCAACTACCTCGGCTGGGTGCTGACCGCCCGCAGCGGATTGATCTCGGCGGAGGCGGCGCGCGACGACCTGGCCGGCACCGCGGAGCGGATGAAGAACGCCCGCGGCCGCAGCTGGCGCCCGCTCGAAGACACCGGCACCAGCAGCCACGTCCTCGCCGGCTCCCGCGGGGCGTGGGGGGCGTGGCGGCGGTCCCTCGACTACTACGACGAGGGCACCCTGCTGTGGCTCGAAGCCGACGCGATCATCCGCAAGGAGACGAACGGCGCGAAGTCGCTCGACGACTTCTGCCGCGCCTTCTTCGCGTGCCCGGCGGGCCGGCCGGCCGTGAAGGGGTACTCGTTCGACGACATCGTGAGCGGGCTGAACGCGGTTTGCCCCTACGACTGGAAGACGCACCTGACGCGCCGCGTGACGCTGCCGTCGGCCGACGCGCCGCTCGACGGGTTGCTCCTCGGCGGCTGGTCGCTCGGCTACGCGGACAAGCCGAACGACACGCTCAAGGCGAACGAGAGCGTGTCGAAGGGGACGGACCTGACGGCGTCTTTGGGGGTGAAGGTGTCGGCCGACGGGGTGATCGGCGACGTGATCCCGGACAGCCCGGCGGCGAAGGCGAAGCTGGCGCCGGGGGCGAAGGTCGTGGCGGTGAACCAGCGGAAGTTCACGCCCGAGCTGCTGAAGTCGGCCGTGGCCGCGACGCGGACGGGCGGGAAGCTGGAACTGCTGATCGAGAACGGCGACTGGTTCAGCACCGCGGCGGTGGCCTACGCCGGCGGGCTGCGGTATCCGAAGCTGGAACGCACGCAGTCGGAGCCGGATCGGATGGGAGCGATCCTGGCGCCGCGGCAATGAGTTTCGCCGCTTGCGGCGTAGCGGCGTTTGCGCCGCTACGCCGCAAGCGGCGAACCGAACTACTTCGCCAATTCCACCCGTGCGACGGCGTACACCAGGAACCGCGGCACCGCGAACCGCAGCCGCCCGTCGCGGGCCTCGAACGGCACCGCCACCGGCTCCCCCTCGGGCGTCACGACGCGCACCGCGGTCACCCGTGCCCCGGCCGGTAGCACCACGTCCGCCTTCACGCCGTCCACGGCCCGCGGCTTCTCGTCCTTGATGCCGCCGCCGGGGCTCCGCTTCTCCTTCGGCTCGTCGCGGTCGTAGTTCACGAAATGGAGGGTCAGTTCCTTTCCCGACGCCGACACGTTCGCCGACACGCGGACGGTCTTCGGCGCCGCGAACGTGCTCAATCCCGTCGGCAGTTCGATTCCTCTCGCGGAATCGACCACGGCGCGATACCCCCTCACCCGTTCCGGTGTCGCCAGGTCGTCGGGGAGAACGTCGAACAGGACGTGCCGGTCGAGTAGGTCGCGGCCGGCTGTCTTGAACGCCTCGACGCTCGCCACGTCGCCCTGGTGTACCTTCGACCTCGGGAACAGCAGCACCGCCTCGGCGTGCGGCCGGTTCCCCTTGAAGGCCGAATCGTTCGCGGCCATGAAGCGGTAGTAGTGGACCAGTTCCTTCCGCGCCTCCGGGTCCTTGTGGCGGGCGTAGAAGCCCATCGGGGCGCCGCCGTTCGCAGCGAGTTCGGCGATGGCCACGCGCGTCCGCGTGGCCTCGTACTTCCCGAGGGTGAACGGCTTGTCGTCGAACGCCCCGCGGATGTAGCGGGCCTGCAAAGTGCCTTCCCCCAGCACGCCGGCGGCCAGGTCGGTGAAGTTGGCCGCGCCGCCGGTGCTGTACCACAGATAGTCCTCGTCCTTCCCCCACACCTCCTTCGGCAGCAGGCACCGTTCGTCGCCGCTAATCTGGCCGAAGTCGCCGAGGTGGTTCCACTGCGCCACCAGGAACCCCGGCTTCAGCCCCTTCGCGTACCGCACGAACACCTCGTCGAACGCCGCCTTCTGGCTGATCTGGCTCCACCGCAGCATCTCGCGCCGCAGCGGCGTGCTCTCCTTCGGGTCGTGCCATCCGACGATCTCGGGGAATTTGTGTGTCTTGATGTCGTCGATGCCGAACTGCTTCAGCGCGGCGGGCGTGTGCCGCTCGGCGAGGTAGCCGCGAAAGCCGGTCTGGCAGTGGTCGCAGAGGCAGTTGTGGCGGTAGAAGTAGTTCGCGATCAGGCCGTCCACGCCGCGCTCGGCGGCGCGTTTCGTCCAGGCCTTCAGCACGGTTCGCCAGTGCGGGTTGTTCAGGCACGCGGTGTACTCGCGCATGCCGCCGATGCTGTACTGCTTGGATGCCATCGGCGTGCCGTCCGCGTTGCGGGCCAGGAGTTGCAGCGGGTCGGCGACGGGTTTGGGGCCGAACTCCTTCTCGTCCCACAGGTCGCGGTAGAACTTGAAGAACCCCTTCGGGCCGTCCTTGCCGTCCGGCTCGCCGACCAGAAACGTGACGTTGAAGTGCCCCACCACCTTCGCCCCGAGTTTGTGGACGGCGGCGTTCCGCTGCTCGAACCACTTGCCGCACTCGGCGACGCCGCGGACCGGGAAGTGGGCGGGATAACCCTTGTAGTCCGGCGTGTGGACGAGGCTGTAGAAGTGGCCGCCGTAGAAGCCGAGCTGGCACACCTCGGGCCGCGCCTCGGCGACGAACGCGAGGTAGTCGTCGTCCCCGTAAGCGTCCCAGTGGGCGATGAGCCGCGTGAACTCGGCGCGCGGCGCGGGCGGGTCGGCGACGACAACCGGGGAGGCGAACGAGGTCAGCAGGAGCACGGCGAACAGCGGACGCATGGGGCGGCTCCGGGGGCGGGCGGGCGTCAATCGTACCACGCGACACGCGGTCGGGCGCTTCCGATAAAACCGCCTTGTGTCGACTGCCCCGCCTGCTTATATCCTCCCGTCCCCGTGGGCGGGCCAGGACGGTCCCGCTCCCTCCGGCAGGGCTGCCGCATGTCCCGCTCGCTCGCTCCCCTCGCGCTCGTGCTCGCGCTGACCGCCGCCGCAACCGGGCAAGACCCGGTCGAACGGGCGCTCGGCGTTCAGCAGGCGATTGCCGCCGCCGAAAAGCACCTCGCCGCCGACCGGCCCACCGAAGCCGTCGCCGTTCTCGAAACCCAACTCCCGAACGCCGACGGCCGCGCCCCGTTCCTGGACGCCCTCCGCCGGGCGTACGCCGCCGAGCTGAAGCAGCTTGAACGCACCCCGAACGCCGAGCGCGCCGCGGCCCTCGCCCGCCGGCTGGCGCTGCTCGGTGCGGAAGCCACGATGACCGTCGCGGTCATGCTCCCCGACGCGCCGGGCGCTGCCGCACCGTTGCCAGCGGCGCCGGCCGCTGCCGAACCGTTGCCCGATGCGCCGGCCGTCGCCGCAACGGCGCCGGGCACGGCCGAGGCGCGGGGGCTGTTCAACCAGGGGAAGTACGCCGAGGCCGCGGCGAAGTTCGCGGCCGCCCGCGGGGCCGCGCCGCTGACGCAGGACGAGGCCGTTGCGTGGGCGTACTGCCGCATCCGCGCTGCCGCCGACACGGTGAACCCGTCCGGCTGCGATCCCACTGCCGCGGCCGCCGCCGAAGCCGATGTGATCGAGGCGCTGAAGCTCGCGCCCGGGAACGCTGAGCTGGAGCGCGTCGGCAAGCAGGTGCAGGCCGTCGCCCGCGCCCGGGCCGGGAACAAGGCCGCGGGCGCGCCCGCGGCCGCGGTTCCCGGCGACTGGGAGGCCGTAGAATCGCCGAGCTTCCGCGTGCGGCACAAGGGGAACAAGGCGCTCGCCGACGCGGTCGCCGCCGCGGCCGAGGTCAGGCGCGCGGAGACGTTTACCCGCTGGAGCGGCCCCCCCGGCGGGGCGTGGGGCGCGAAGTGCGAGATCGTCCTGCACCCGACCGCCGCGTGCTACGCCGCCATGACCAACCGACCCGCCGCGGGCACCGGGCACGCCACCGTCAAGCTGTCCGGCGGCCGGCCGACCGAGCGCCGCCTCGACCTCCGCGCCGACGATCCCGACCTGATCCCGAACGCGCTGCCGCGCGAACTCACGCACGTCGTGCTGGCCGACCTGTTCCCCGGCACCCCGCCGCCGAAGTGGGCCGAGGAAGGCATGGCGGTGCTGGCCGGGTCGCCGGACGAGGTGAGCCGGTACGTCCGCACCCTGAGCCGCTGCGCCCGCGCCGGCGAGTTGGTGCCGATGGCGTCGCTGCTGGAACTGACCGACTTCCCCGCGGCGGACAAGGTGACGGGCTACCTCTGCGCCAGCGTCACGCTCGTGGACTACCTCGTGAAGTTGAAGGGCGAGCAGCACTTCCTGATGTTCGTGCGCGACACGCAGCGGTATGGCACCGCCCAGGCGCTGCGCCGGCAGTACGACCTGGACGGCCCCGCGGGGCTGGAGCAGGCGTGGCGGCGGGCGGCGGTGCTTCCGTAGGTCGGGTCGAGGCTTCGAGACTCGAAACGGGACGCCACCGACGCCAGAGCTCAGATCGAAACCCGAACCCACGGGGGTTCGGGTTTCTCCGTTCTCGCTGAACTCCCCCACCCCCGCGTCGGGTCTCGAAGACTCGACCCGACCTACGGAAGGCAGCCGCCCCGGTTCATACGCTACCCCCCACACACCGAGGACCCACTACGATGACCACCGTCGCCGACCTGAAGGGCCAGACCGTCGCCTTCGCCGCATCCGGCGGGCTGGACAGCTGCACCGTCACCCGCTGGCTCACCGACCACGGCGTCAAGGTCGTCGCCGTCACCGCCGACATCGCCCAGCCTGACGAGACGGACTTCGGCGCCATCGAGCGCCGCATGCGCGCCAGCGGCGCCGCCGACTACGTCGCCGTGCCGCTCCACGACATGATCGCCGAGAGCGGCGTCGAGGTGATCCAGTTCCAGGCCCGCTACGAGGGCGCGTACTGGAACACGACCGGCATCGGCCGGCACGTCATCGTCGCGGGGCTGGTCCCGGAGTTGCGGAAGCGCGGCATCGGCGTACTCGGCCACGGGGCGACCGGCCGCGGCAACGACCAGGTGCGGTTCCAGCTGTGCACGAACATGCTCGCCCCGGACGTGACCGTGTACGCCCCGTGGCGCGACCCGGCGTTCCTGGCCCGGTTCCGCGGCCGCACCGAAATGATCGACTACTGCGAGAGCCACAAGCTCCCCATCACCGCGAGCAAGACCGCCCCGTACAGCACCGACGCCAACCTGCTCGGCCTCACGCACGAGGCCGGCAAGCTCGAACACCTCGACTGCCCGCCGTGGTTCGTCACCCCCGGCATGGGCGTGCTGCCGACCGACGCCCCCGAGGCGCCCGAGACAGTGACGGTGCGGTTCGAGGAGGGCCGGCCGGTGTCGCTGAACGGCAAGCCGACGACGCCGTTCCAGGCGATCCAGCAGGCGAACGCGATCGGCGGCCGCAACGCCGTCGGCATCGCCACGCACCTCGTCGAGAACCGCTTCGTCGGCATCAAGAGCCGCGGCGTGTACGAGGCGCCGGGCATGGAGCTGCTCGGCACCGCCTACGCCTACCTGCTGCAACTCGTGCTCGACCGCCGCAGCCGCGACCTGTTCGACCACCTGTCCGGCTTCGTGTCGAAGCAGATTTACCAGGGCTACGGCTTCGACCTGGGTACGCACATGGCCCGGCAGGCGCTCGCGCCGATCAACCGGCTGGCGACCGGCACCATCCGCCTGAAGCTGTACAAGGGCCGCGCCGAGTTCGACGCCGCGGCCGACGTGCCGCACCAGATTTACTCCGAGGCGAACGCCAGCATGGAGGCCATCGGCGCGTTCGACCACGCCGACAGCGAGGGCTTCCTGCGCGTGCTCCAGGTGTCGGCCCGCGCGCTGGCGGCGCACGGGCAGGTCGTGGCGCCCGCGTGGGCGAAGTGACGGAGGTCAGTGGCGCTCGGTCGATCCCAGCCACGAGAGCGCCCGTGCCAGCGACTCCATGGGCAGTCCGATGACGTTGCTCACCGACCCCTCCTCGACGGTGAGGTAGGGGTCGTTCGGCAGCTCGATCGCGTAGGCCCCGCTGCACCCCTCCCACTTCCGCGTCCGCAGGTAGGCGTCGATCTCGGCCGCCGTCAGCGCCTTCATCCGCACCAGACTTCGCTCCTGCCAACACAGCTGGAAGTCGCCGGGCCGGCGCCACAGGCACACGCCCGTCCACAACTCGTGAACCGTGCCCGCGAGCGACGTGATGATGCGGCGGGCGTCCGCCTCGTCTTCCGGCTTGCCGACCACCTTGCCGTTCAACCAGCCGACCGTGTCGGCGGCGATGACGACGCCGTCGGACACCTTCGGGGCGACCGCCGCGGCCTTCAGCCACGCCAGCTCGCCGACGTAGTGGCGGCAGTCGCCGAGCCGCGCCTCGGTCGGCTCGTCGATGTCGGCGGGGAGCACGTCAAAGGCGTAGCCGGCCTGCGACATCAGCCACCGGCGGCCGTGCGAGCCGCTGGCCAGCGTCAGGCGGAACGGGAGGGGCGGGGCCATGCGTCGAGTGCCTCGGCGAGCGGCGGCCACAGCCGGTCGGGGGTGAGTTCCGCGAAGCAGACGAACCCGTGCGGGCAAGTCTTCAGGTAGCTGCCGCCGCACGGCACCGTCGTCTCCACGCCGCCGGCCGGGGAGCCGTAGGGACCGTGCTTCGCGGCCCGGGTACAGGTATACGGGGCGACGCACGGCCGACCCAGCGCCGCGGCCAGGTGGAGCGGGCCGGTGTCGTTCGACAGCATCACGTCGCACGCCGCCAGGACCGCGGCCAGCTGCGGGAGCGAGGTCTTGCCGGTGAGGTCGAGCGAGGGGCCGGTAAGGCCGCGGGCCGCCTCCTGAGACATCGGGCTGTCATCGCCGCCGCCGACGAACACGGTCGACCCGCCGGAGTGCGCGTGTGCCCGCCGCAGCAGCGCCGCGAAGTGCCCCGGCGGCCAGCGCTTCGTCACCCACCGGGCGCCGACGCCGACCGCGACGAGCGGCCGGGGCAGGGCGGCGAGCTGCTCGTTCGCCCAGCTCACGGCGTCGGGCCGTAGCGGGACGTGGAAGCCCTTCGGGCCGTCGCCCGCGCCCACGGCTTCGGCCACCCGCCAGTAGCGATCGACCGCGTGGATGCGGTCGGCGTCCGGCACCTTCACCCGCTGCGTGTATGCGAAGCGGGCGCCTTCGCGGGCGTTCGCAAACCCGACCCGCCGGCGGGCGCCGGTAGCGAGCGTCATCAGACCGGAGCGGAGCAGGCCTTGCAGGTCGAGGACGAGGTCGAATCGGCGGCCGCGAAGTTCGGCGGCGAACCGGGCCGAGTACGCGGCCGCGGCGCGCCACCCCTTGCGGACTGCGCCCCGGTCGAACGCCAGCGTGTCGGTGAGGTCGGGGTGGCCGATCAGGAGCGGCTCGTACGCGGCGTTGACGACCCAGGTGATATGCGCTGCGGGATAGGATCGGCGCAGCGCCGTCAGCACCGGCAGGGCGTGGACCACGTCGCCCAGCGCGCTCGGCTTGATGAGGGCGATCCGCTCCGGCGTCATGGCCGTTCGCCCCGCACCCGCGGGAGCAGCGCCGCGACCAGCAGCAGCAGCCCGACCGCCAGCAGGTACGGCGTCGCGTGCCGCGGGTCGGCCTGGAACGCCACCGAGCCGACGAACGGCCCGATGATGCGGCCGAGCGACGCGAACGACTGGTTCACGCCCAGCACCTCGCCCTGCCGGGCCGGGTCCGCCCGCTTCGACACCAGCGCCGATACGGACGGGTTCACGAACGCGAAGCCGACCACCGCCACCGACACCGCCAGGTAGAACATCGGCTTCGAGCCCGTCCCCGCGTCGGCCGTCCACGCCACGCCGGCCATCCCCGCGAGCCCGAGGATCATCAGCACGAGGCCCGTCGCCAGCAGGCGGTGCTCGGCGCCGCGCTTGGCCAGCGGGCGGTACAGCCCGCCGGCGAACGTCAGCACGGCGCCGACGAACGCGAACACCAGGAAGTTGTCCTCGACGCTCATGCCGAACGCCGCTTCGGTGAGCAGGGCCAGCGTCGCCTCCAGGTTGGCGAACGCGCAGATCGCCAGGAAGTAAATCAGCACCAGCGGCCCGACGGTCGGCATCCGCAGTACTTCCGCCGTCCGTGCCATGCTGAAGAACTCCTTCCCCGCCTTGTTCGACGGGTCGCGCGTCTCTTTGAAAATGCCGACGGCGAGGAGCAGCGCCACGAGGGACAGTCCGGAGGCGAGGGCGCCGACGCCCCACGGCTGCTGGTCGAACGCGGCGAGGCCGAAGTACGCGATTAGCGGCCCGAACGTGAACCCGGCCCCGAACGCGATGCCGATCAGGGCCATCCCCTTCGCGCGGCGCTCCGGCGTCGTACAGTCGGCGATCACCGCCGCCGCCGTGCCGACACTCGCCCCCGCGACGCCGGCGCCGATTCGCGCGGCCAGCATCAGCCCCAGCGCCAGCGCCGCGGACTCGGCCGGCAGCGTGACCGCGAACCCGTACAGGGCGTAGAAGACGACCGAGCCGAGCAGGCTGATGAGCAGCACGGGCCGGCGGCCGACGCGGTCGGAGATGCGGCCCCACACCGGCGAGAACACGAACTGCATGAGCGAGAACACGGAGAACAGCACGCCGATGGCGACGCCGGCGGCGGCGGGCGAGAGGGCGAGCCCCTTCTCCCCGAGGTACGGCTCGGCCTGCCGCGGCATCACCGGGAGGACGATCCCGAACCCAAGCAGGTCGATGAAGACCACCAGGAAGACGACGAGCATCGCCTTCCGCGGCGGATTCGTGGGCGGAGTCATCCGGAGAGGATACGGCCGCCGCGGGTCGGCGTGTAGAATGGACCCGATGAACGAAAAGACCATGGTCCGCATCGTGGCCGGATCGCTGCGCGGGCGGCGCGTGTACACCGTCGTCCATGAGGGGATGCGGCCGACGCCGCAGCTGGTGCGCGAGGCGCTGTTCAGCATCCTCGGCAACGCCGTGCCCGGCCGCCTTTTCTACGACATTTTCGCCGGTACTGGCGTGGTCGGGCTGGAGGCCGTGAGCCGCGGCGCCAGCGGCACGCGCTCGGTCGAGAAGGACGGTAAACTCGGGGCCGCGATCCAGAAGTACGCGACCGAGTTCGGCGTCGCCGACAAGCTCCAGGTGCTCAAGGCCGACGTGTACCGCTGGGGCGAGCGGTGGATTCCACCCGGGAACGCTCCGGTGAACCTGTTCCTGAGCCCGCCGTTCCCCGACCTGAGCGAGCGCGGCGACGAGTTCCTCACGCTCGTGGATCAGCTCCTGGAGAAGGCGCCGGACGAGTCGGTGCTGGTAATTCAGGCGGAGGACGGCTTCCCACTGGACCGGCTCCCGGACCTGCCGGCGTGGGACGTGCGGAAGTACGGTCGCAACCTGCTCCTGTTCCGCGTCAAGGGCGAGCCGGTGCCGGCGGCCACAACCGAGGAGACACCGTGAGCGCGACCGCGACCCCGTCGGTCCTTGACCGGATGCTTGATCCGGTCCGCGACTGTCTGACGCCCGAAGTGGCTCGGCGGATTCTGGCACTCCGCGCCGACCCCGTGACCCAGGCGAAGCTCGACGAGTACGCGGAGAAGAACGCCGGGGGTACGATCACACCCGCCGAGCTCGACGAGTACGACGCGATGGTTCAGGCAGGGAATATGATCGCCGTCCTCCAGGCGAAAGCCCGCGCGGTCGTCGGGAGGTGACCGGATGGACCGTGCGACCCTGCGACGGGTTCGTGAGCGGGCCGCCGGCGTGTGCGAGTACTGCCGTGCGCGGCAGGACGATGAACCGTACTACGTCTACCAGATCGAACATGTGATTCCGAAGCAGCACGGCGGGTCGGACCACGTGTCCAACCTTGCGCTGGCTTGCCCTCACTGCAATCGTTACAAGGGTCCGAACCTTGCCGGCCTGGACTCCTTCGACGACGCACTCGCGCCACTATTCAACCCGCGAACACAGAGTTGGGATGACCACTTCGCACGCCGCGGCCCGCTCATCATGGGGCAGACAGCGGTCGGCCGGGCGACCGTTCGCGTTCTCAACATGAACGACCGCTGGCGCGTTCAGGCCAGAGCCGCGCTCGACGCCGTCGACGGGGACGACGCATGATGCACCCACTACCGCTTCTCCGCCGGCGCGAGATCGAGGCGGGCGTGATCGCCCCGCTGGTCGCGGTGTTCGCCGCCGAGGTCGGGGCCGACCGCGCCCGCGAAATCGCCGCCGGCGTCATCAAAGAGCTGGCCCGTCAGGGCGGCTGTGCCGCGGCCGCGGTCCTTGGCGGCAACGGCCTCCGCGAACTGAAACGCGCCGTCGAGCGGTGGACCGACGACGACGCGCTCGAACTCGTCGTGCGGCGCGACGACGCGGAGGCGTTCGAGTTCGACGTGGTGCGCTGCCGGTACGCCGAGATGTACCGCCGGCTCGGGCTCGCCGACCTGGGGCCGGTGCTGTCGTGCAACCGCGACGCGGCGATGATCGAGGGCTTCAACCCCGCCATCGCCTTCACCCGCACGCAGACGCTGATGGAAGGCGCGACGCACTGCGACTTCCGTTATCGATCGGGAAGTCAGACGCAGGATTAACCACAGAGTCACAGAGAGCACAGAGGAAAGACAAAAAGCAGAGTGGTGACAAAGTCTGGTTTCAGACTCTGCTCCGTCTCGGTCTTCTCGTCTTCCCTCTGTGCTCTCTGTGACTCTGTGGTTAATCCTGCTTTCGTTCTCCCGCCACTACGGCGTGACGGGCTGCGTCCAGGCGGCTTCCGTGTCGCCCTTCGCGTACGGGTTTGGGTGCGGCTTCGTGCTCGTCACTTTGGCCCGCACGTACAGCTCGTTCCCGGTCAGCCGGTAGCTCGGCCGCGCAGCCGTCGAGGTCGCCACCACCTTCCCCACGTCGGCGCCGTACACCCGCGTCACCGGCAGCTCCTGGCCGTCCTTGTCGAGCCGGGCCGTCGAGTCGAGGTTGGCCCCCTTCAGCGTCGCCACGAACTCCGTCTTGTAACTCACGCCCGGCTCGGTGCGGATGCTCAGCGTGTAGTCGCCGCCGTCGCGCCGCACGTCGTCCAGCAGCACGCCGGTCGTGGAGTAGAAGTCGCCGGCGTCGATCGCCTTCACGACGGTGTCCGGGGTCAGGTGAGCGGCCTTCACCATGACCCAGCCGCGGCCGGGGTTCGTCTTGCCCAGGCCCCACTCGTGGTAGGCGTGGGAGTCGTCGGTCGCCAGGCCGTACACCACGCCGAGGCCGTGCTTGCCGAGCCGCAGCGCGAGGGCGATGTCCCACACGCGCTCGGTCGAGGCGTGCGTCTCGTCGCCGTAATTCTTCACGCCCGGGTGGCCGTTGAACACCTCGAAGTACTTGAGCCCGTCCACCAGCAGCATCTCCTCGGCGCGGACGCCCCAGCCGAAGTTCGGGTGGTTCAGGAAGGCGATCATGAACCGGCCCGTCTTCGTCCGCTGGTCGGCGACCTGGCGGAGGTTCACGCTGATAGTCTCGGTCGCGTCCTTCCCGTCGATCGGCTTCACCACGTCGCGGAGGTTGATGCCGTTCATGTGGATCGGCCGCTTGGCGTAGCTGTGGGTGATCTCCTCGGCCGGCACCAGGAGGAATTTGCCCGGCTCCTCCAGCAGCCCGCGGTACTCGGCGAGGGGCTTCAGCCGCACCTGCGGCTTGCCGTCCTTCTCGCGCCGCTCCAGCCAGCGCTCGCCGAAACGGGCGGCGTACTTCTGCACGGCCTGGACGCGCTTCGGGGTGCCGTCGGCGGGCGCCCACTTCTCGCCCTCGGCGAGGACGTTGTGGTCGGTGAGCGCCAGGAAGTGGTAGCCGTGGGTGCGGTACCAGTCGGCGATCATCTCGGGGAAGTCGTCGCCGTCGGACCACAGCGAGTGCGTGTGGAGGTTCCCCTTCCAGTACTGCGGCGCGGCGACCGCGACCGGCAGCGGCGAGGGCGGGGCGGGGGCGTCGGGCGCCGGGTTCTGGAACGCAACCGCGGCGGCCAGTAGCGCGAGCGTGGCGCCGACGGCGAGGAGGGCACGGGGCATGACATGGGTCCGGCGAGGGCGGGTCGGGAATAGCATACCACCCCGCGGGGCCGTGTGTGCCACCGCCCCCCATCCCGGTGAGCCGCCACATGCTTCGCCGCAGCGCGACCGCGATTCTTCTCCTGATTTTCACCATCCTGCCGGCCGCGGCCGACGACTCGCCGCGCGTCGTGCGCGAGAACATCGAGTGGCTCGACGTGTGGATTCCCGGCAACAACACGACCGGCCAGCCGCGGGTGCTCCTGGTCGGCGACTCGATCACGCGCGGGTACTACAAGGCCGTCGAGGACGCGCTGAAGGGGAAGGCGATCATATGCCGGCTGGCGACGAGCAAGAGCCTGGGCGACCCCGGCCTGCTCGACGAGGTGCGGCTGGTGCTCGGGCAGGCGAAGTTCGACGTGGTCCACTTCAACAACGGGATGCACGGCTGGGGCTACACCGAGGCCGAGTACGCGAAGGCGCTCCCGGAGTTGGTCGCCGTGCTGCGGAAGGGTGCTCCGCAGGCCAAGCTGGTGTGGGGCCACACGACGCCGGTTCGCGTGTCGGGCAAGCTCGACCAGGTGGACGCGAAGACCGACCGCGTGAAGGCGCGGAACGCGGCCGCGGCGGCGGTGATGGCGAAGGAGGGGGTCCCGGTGAACGACCTGTTCGCGCCGCTGGCTGAGCACCCCGAACTGTTCTCGAACGACGGCGTTCACCTTACCGCGAAGGGCTCAGCGGCACTCGGCGAACAGGTGGCCGGGCACGTGCTCAAGGTGTTGGTGGCGAAATGACGGCCCGCCGCATCGCGGCCGCGGAGTCGTGGGCGAAGCGGCGCTGGGCGCGGCGGGTGAGCGGGTAACCGAGCCGGGTCAGCGGGTGCCGCGGCCGCGAAAACGCGACGATGTCGTACCACACGGTGTCGGTCGCGCGGTCCCACTCCACGAGGAACCGCTCCTCGCCGGATTCCGCGTGGTCGGGCAGGGTGCCGTAGGCGAAGCCGAACCTCGTCGGCTCGTCCACGGCGTAGGCGATCCGCGCGGCGTTCACCCACCAAACGCCGACGAGCCGGGCCACGACCGCAACCACCTCGCCGGGCCGCAGCGGCAGGTCGGCCGGGTGCGCGCTCGCCCAGCCGAGGTTGAACTGCTCCCAGCGCACCAGTGCGGCACGGGCGGTACGGAACACCGCTTCCCCCTCGCCGAGCCGGACCCGGGTGCGGTCCACGGTGTACCCCGGCGGCGGCGTGGCGGCGGTCGAGCCGACCGAGAGGTAGGTGAAAGACAACTTGGCCTGTGCCGCGCGGAAGGCGTCGAGCGCGGCAGGTGTCGGCCGGCGGAACAGGATCATTGTGGCGCATCCGGGTTATGTGCGTGTTCAACCGCGGCGCGGAAGGTGTCGCAACGGTTCGCCCGCTACAACAATAATTCCGCTCAGAGGCACCATGACCCGCCGCCTCCCCCGGCTGACCCGCCGCCGCTTCTGGGGCGCCGCCGCGCTCACCGGGCTCGGGCTCGGGCTGTACACCTGGCGCGTCGAACCCCACTGGCTCGAATTCGTCCGCCGCGACCTCCCGATCCGCGACCTGCCCGACGCCCTGGTCGGCCGCACCCTCGCGCAGGTCAGCGACATCCACGTCGGGCCGCGCGTCGATCCCGACTACCTCGCTGCGTCGTTCCGCGCGCTGTCGGCGCTGAACCCTGACGTGGTCACGCTCACCGGCGACTTCGTGAGCGCCACCGGCACCGAGCGCGTGGACGAGGCGGCGCAGCTGCTGGAGAACCTGTCGCGGCCGTCGCTTGGCACCTTCGCCGTGCTCGGCAACCACGACTACGGCGCCGGCTGGAACAACCCCCGCGTCGCCGACCAGCTCACGAAGCGCCTCGCCGACGTCGGCGTCCGCGTGCTGCGGAACCAGAGCGCGGACGTGTCCGGCCTGCGCCTCACCGGGCTCGAAGACGTGTGGGGGCCGAACTTCGACCTGCGGACGGTGCAGGCCGCGCTCGCGGCCGAACCGCCGGGGCTGGTGCTGTGTCACAACCCCGACGCCGCCGACGTGAACGTGTGGGGCCGCTACCGGGGCTGGATTCTCTCCGGCCACACGCACGGCGGGCAGTGCAAGCCGCCGTTCCTGCCGCCGCCGCTGCTGCCGGTGGCGAACAAGCGGTACACCGCCGGCGAGTTCGACCTCGGCGACGGCCGCCGCCTGTACATCAACCGCGGCCTCGGCCACCTGACGCGGGTGCGGTTCAACGTCCGCCCCGAGATTACACTGTTCCGCCTCGTCCGCGAGGAACCGACGTGACCCTGCGGGACGCCACCGCCGCCGATTCGGACGCCATCTGGGCCATCTTCCGCGCCGTCGTCGCCGCCGGCGACGCCTTCCCGTTCCCCGACGACTATTCCCGCGAGCAGGCGCTCGCCTACTGGTTCGCGCCGGGCACGCACGTTCGCGTCGCGGAGGCCGACGGCCGCGTCGTCGGGTCGTACACGGTGCGGCCGAACCAGCCGGGCCGCGCCGCGCACCTCGCCAACGGCGCGTACCTCGTCGATCCCGCTGCCCGGGGCATGGGGATCGGCCGAGCGCTCGGCGAAGACTCGGTAAAGGAATGTCGCCGCCTCGGCTATCGTGGTATGCAGTTCAACCTCGTCGTCGCCACGAACGAGGCCGCCGTCCGCGTCTGGACCGCCTGCGGGTTCCGTATCATCGGCACCGTTCCCGGTGCGTTCCGCCACGCCACCCTCGGCTTAGTCGACGCCCACGTCATGTATCGATCGCTGCTCGACTGACCCCTCCCGGAGACCGCCATGCCCCGAGTCGTCGCCGTCGTCCTACTCACCGCATCGGTTGCCGCCGCGGCCGACTGGCCCGCGTGGCGCGGCCCCACCGGCCAGGGGCTCGCCGACGAGCCGGCCGTGCCGCTGAAGTGGGGTCCGAAAGAGAGCATCAAGTGGAAGGTGCCGCTGGCCCACCCCGGCAACTCGACCCCGGTCGTGTGGAAGGATTCGATCTACCTCACGCTGGCGACGAAGGGCGGCGCCACCCGAAGCCTCCTGTGCCTGTCCCGCGCCGACGGCTCGACACGCTGGCAGAAGGACGTGCAGTACGAGGAGCAGGAGCGGAACTGGAACGAGACGTGGTACGCGAACGCCTCCCCGGTCGTGGACGCCGAGCGCGTCGTCGTCAGCTTCGGCTCGGCGGGGATGTTCTGCTTCAACCACGCCGGCGCGGAGCAGTGGCGGCGCACGGACCTGGGCCGCTGGGAGCACGCATTCGGCAACAGTTCGTCGCCGGTGTTGCACGGCGGCCGCGTCATCCTGTGGTGCGGCCCGAACGAGAAGGAAGGCCGCAACTACCTCCTCGCCGTTGACGCACGCACCGGCAAGACCGCCTGGGAGCACGACGAGCCGACCGGCTCGTGGGCCACGCCGGTGCTCGCCAAGGTGAACGGGCAGGACCAACTGATCCTCGGCCTGTCGAAGGATGTGAAGACGCAGCCCGAGGAGAAGCACGGCCACCTGAAGGGCTACGACCCGGCCACCGGTTCTGAGCTGTGGTCGGCGCGCGGCCTGAACAGCTACGTCTACACGTCGGCACTCGTGGCCGACGGCGTGGTCGTTGGCATGTCCGGCTACGGCGGCTCGGCGATGGCCGTGAAGCTGGGCGGCCGCGGCGACGTCACCGCGGACCGGCTGTGGATTCACCCGAAGAACACGCAGCGCGTCGGCTCGGGGGTGGTCGTCGGCGGGCACATCTACCAGGTGGACGAGGACGGCCGACCGCACCGCTACGACCTGCGGACCGGGGCCGACGCCTGGGCCGAGGAGGCGAAGCTGAAGGGCGGCGTGACGTGGGGCTCGATGGTCCACGCCGGCGGCCGGCTGTACGTGATGATGCGCGACGGCAGCACGCACGTGCTGGCGCCGGCGGCGAAGTTCGAGCTACTGGCGACGAACCTACTCGGGCCGGGTGAGCAGACGAACGCCTCCCCGGTGGTGGCCGGTGGCGAGTTGTTCCTGCGGACGTTCCGCCACCTGTGGTGCGTCGCGGTGAAGAAGTGAGGGCGTCAGAAGTCGCGGACCGCGTCGTCGAGTGTCTCGAACGTGGGGATGAGGCGGTCCAACTTCGTCAGCCGGAGTTCCTCCCGCGCCGGTCCCTCGGGGCAACACAGCCGGAATTGGGTGCCGCGGGCGGCCTGCACCCGCCGGTGGAGCAGGATCAGTTTCCCGAGAACCCACGATGGTAAGGCCACCTTCGGGGGTAACTCCAGGACCACGCGCCCGCGCTCAAGTGCGATCACCTTCGCGAGCCCGTCGTCGGCCAGCTCCGTGCTGCCGTCGCGCTCCGTGAGGGACACCACGGCCACGCCGTGGTGATAGCGCAGCCACCATGCCAGGTCGTCGGTCATGTGACCCCGGGGCCGCTCAGCGGCCGAGGAAGATGGTGCCGAACAACCGCGGCTCGCGGAGGGCGAGGCCGAGCCACGCCAGCACGCCGAGGCCGACCGCGAAGCCGACCGGGAAGCCCACGTCGCCGGCGTTCACGTGCGTCGCCGCCGCCCCGCCGAGGTAGCCGGTCAGGAGGATCGCCCCGAGAACCGCCGTCCGCGGCAGCGCGTACAAAGTTGTGCTCGCCAGCAGCACCAACCCGATGCCGCGGATCGCGTCCGTCGGAATGCCGAGTCTGGCGCTCGCCTCCAGTACCGGACCGGCCCCGACGACCTTCATGCCGGCGTCGACCAGTAGAAACGCCACGACCAGCCCGCTGATGACGCGTCCGGCCCACTGCACGACCGGCGCCTGGTTCGAGCCCACGTCCATCTCATCTCTCCGTAGAGTCATCGCACCACGGTCGGCGGCGGGCGGAACAGCCACTTCAGCAGCAGGTGCGTCGGCAAGTAAACGAGCAGCGGCAGGCCCGCCATGAGCAGCGCCAGCCAGGCCAGGGGCGGCATCAACGTCTGGGCCTGGTTGTCGTCCATGCCGTACACGTAGTTCACGTTCACCGGCACGTCCGGGTTGGCCGGGTCGGGCGGCGGGGCCGGCAGCAGGAAGTAGCACACCGGCATCAGCACCCACGCCAGCGTCGCCCACGCCCAGAACGCCCGGCGGTCGTAGCCGAGGCGGTAGATGAACCAGAGGAGCACCAGCGGCAGCCAGAAGTGGAAGAAGGAGAGGCCGCGGGTGAACAGCGAGAGGCTGTCGCGGAACATGTACGCCGTCATGCCCGTGAGCGGGAAGCCGGCGAGGGTGGCGAGGAAGTCCGCGATCCACACGGACTGCGGGACGAGAATGCCGACGGCCGGTGCGGACGCGAGTAGGGAGCGGTTCGTCCACGCGGCGGCGAGGCCCATCAGGAGGGCGATGTCGCAGTAGTACAGGAAGTTCGTCGGGCCGTAGGCGTGCCAGTAGTACGGCACCAGCACGGCGACGAACGCAGTGTACGCCAGCTTCGCCGGGAGCGGGATCATCGAGGGGGCTCCGCGACCGTGTCGCCGTCCAGTCTACGCACTCACCGCGTCACGGCTCGTTGGTCACGACCAGCACGTCGCAGTTGCGGTAGAAGTCGAACCGGCGGGCAACGACCCGATGCGGCGCGGTCGTCAGCGGCCGCACCCACTGTGTCCAGGTCGGCTCGGGGATGAGCAGGTAGCCGGGCGTCGGCACGGCGAGAAAGTCGGCGGCGGCGTGCGGGCCGGGCAGCTTCGACACCTCACGCTTGGCGTAAAAGACCACGCTCGGCTGGAACCAGTCGTACCCGCCGACGCGGAGGTCGCGGGTCGGGTCGTCGAGGCGGGCGTCGGCGACGAGGCCGCGCGGCGCCTTGTACGGATCCATGCCGGCGGGGACCACCGCCGCCACACCCGCCACGAATGCGACGGACGAAGCCGCCATCGCAACCAGGAACCCGTGCCGGTCGCCGAGCCGCAGGCGCCACGCCATCGCGGCGGCGCCGACCAGCGGAATCAGTCCGAGGACCGCCCACCGCTCCAGTCCGGGGAACGTCCGCAGCTTCGGGACTGGGATCGTCCCGGCGACGACGAGCAGCCCCGCGGCGAACAGGACGCCGACAAGCGCGACGCCGACGACGGCGGCGAAGACGAGCCAGCGCGGCACGGCGAGGCCGTCGCGCCAGCGGACGAGGAAGCGGGCGGTGAGGATCGCCAGGGCCGGGTACAGCGGCAGGACGTAGTTCGGCAGCTTCGTCGAGACGAGCGAGAAGACGGTGAGGTACGAGAGGAACCAGCAGAGCAGGTAACGATTAGCGCGGTCGCCCGGCGGTTGGCTGCCGTCGTGCGTGGTTACCCCCCTCACCCCGCGTGCTTCGCCGCGACCCTCTCCCCCGAGGGGAGAGGGTGGCGAGACACCATCCGTTTCGGGTCGTGGTGTGCGGTGCAATGCCCGCCCGTGATGAGGGTCGGGAGCGCCCACCCTCTCCCCTCGGGGGAGAGGGTCGCGGCGAAGCACGCGGGGTGAGGGGGTTAACCACGCGCGACGAAGTCCTGGAACTGCGTTCCACACGCGAACCACGAACGCCGGCACCCGCGCTTCGGCCGCCGCGTACCACAGCGTCGCACACAGGACGACGCTCCACGGCGCGAACAACACCAGCAGCGCCGCCGCGTGGTAGAAGATCGGCCCGCTGTGGTTCTCCATCGGCGTCAGCGCCCGGTTCACGTTCTCGTTCAGGAAGAACGCCTTCGGCCACGCCCCGCGCGTCTCCGCCGCCACCAGCCCGTACCACGGCCCCGCCACCAGCAGGAACGTCAGCAGCGCCCACCCGAGCCGCCGGTCCAGCAACCGCCGTAACTCGCCGTTCCACGCGAAGTACAGGAGGAACACCAGCCCCGGCACCGCCACGCCGACCGGGCCTTTCGACAAGGCCGCCAGCCCGCACGCGGCGGCCGTCGGCACCCACCAGCCGCGGCCGCCGGCCTCGTGGCCGACCCAGAACATCAGGTACGTCAGCACCGTGAACAGCAGCAGCGTGGCGTCCGGCGTGGCGGCGTGGGCCAGCACGCAAAACTCGATCGCCGACGCGAGCACGATTCCGGCCAGCAGGCCGGTGCCGCGGCCGAACATGCGCCGGGCCAGTTCGTAGGTGAGGAGGATCGTGAGCCAGCCGCACAGCACCGACGGCAGCCGCGCCGAGAACTCGCTGACACCGCACGCCGCGTAGCTGAGGCGCAGCAGCCAGTACTGCATCACCGGCTTCTGCGTCCGCAGCTCGAAGTTGAACGTCGGCACGACCCACGAGTCGGCCTCACGCATCTCGCGGCCGGCCTCGGCGTTCACGCCCTCGTCCACGTCCCACAGGCTCGACACGCCGAGGTTCGGCAGCGTCAGCACCGCGGCGGCGCACAGCAGTACGGCGTAGTCGGCGGCCCGGGTTCGGAACCAGCCCGGCATGTCGGCCTCCGGAGCGGTCGGCGGATCGGCCGCGCAGGTTACCCCAACCCCGCCGCCGGGCGGAAGCCGAGTTCGGCTTGCGTCGGGCGGGCGGAATCGGGTCCAATCCGACCTCCCCGCACGGAAGCGGCCATGATGGCGCCTCTGCCGAGCCCCACCCCGCCGCCCGACCGGCCCGAACTGCCGCGGGCCCGGGTCGAGGTGCGCGCCGGCGGCGGCAGGCCCGTCAGCTACGAGATCGCCACCGACGAGTTCCTGGTCGGCCCCGCCGCCGGCTGCGACCTGCGGCTCCCGCTCCCCGGCACCGCCCCCGTCGCGGTGCAGTTCCTCCGCCGGGCCGACGGCCTGAAGGTCCGCCGCCTCGCCCCGTCGCTCGTCGTGCAGCTGAACAACGTTTCGCTTCCCGCGAACACACCGACGCCGGTCGGCCACCGCGACCGCGTCACCATCGGCGACGTGGAACTGACGCTGAGCGTGGACGCCCCCGCGTACCTGTCGCCGAAGCTCGTGCTGCTCCCCGCCGAGGAGCCCTCCGCGCCGCCGCAGTGGCCGCCCGGCGCGGACGCGCTCGCGCAGCGAGCAGAGGAAATGGAACGCCGCGAGGCCGAGGTCGTCCGCCGGCAGCGTGAGCTGGACCGGCAGACGGAGGAACTCGAAGCCGACCGGGCGCTGTGGTACGCCCGCCGGCAGGAGATGGAGGAAGAGGCGTCGATCTTCCGCAAGGCCACGGCCGCGCTGCCGGCGCGGGAGCACGAGGCGGAGCGCGTCCGCAGCGAGCTGACCGCGCTGCGGCAGCAGTTCGCCACCGAGTGCGAGGACCGCCGCGACCGGCTCGCCGCCGAGCGGCAGGAGTTCGAGCGCGAGAAATCGGCCTTCGCCGCCGAGTTGGACCGCCGCCGGGCCGGGGTCGAAGCCGAGGTGCTGGACCGCTACCGGGCGAAGATGGAGGAACTGGACCGGTCGCAGGCGACCGTCCGCGACGCGGCCGCGCACCTCGCCGAACGCCGCGATCAGACCGAGGCCGAGTGCGCCGACCGGCTGCGGGCCGTCGAGGAGGAGGTGGCCCGTCGACGGGCGGCGCTCGACGCCGAACTGGAGCGGCACGCCCCGGTGCTGGCCGAGCGGGCCGAGCTGGAGCGGCAGCGGGCCGCGTTCGCCGCGGATCAGGAGCTTCTGGTCCGCGCCCGCGCGACGTTCGAGGCCGAGCGCGCCGCGGAGCTCGACCGCCTCGCCACCCGCGAGAGCCGGCTGGCGGACCGCGAGGCCGATCTGACACGCCGTGAGACGACGCTTCAGGCGGACCGCGCGGCGTTCGACCAGGACCGCACGCTTCTGAACGACGACTTGCTGCGCCTCGACCGCCGCCGGGCCGAACTCGACGACCGCGAACAGGCGCTGGCGTCCCGCGGGCGCGACGCCGAGGTGCGGCTCGACCAGCTGAAGCGCGACGCGGCCGAGTGGGAGGAGACCGTCCGCCTCGCCGCGGCGGAGCAGGACCGGCAGCGCGAGGAGGCCGACCGGCTCGACCGCGCCCGCGCCGAACTGGACTCGCAAACGGCCCGCCTGAGCGAGCGGGCGGCGCAGCTCGAGGCGCAGCAGGGGGTGTTGGCGGTCGTCCGCGCCCGGCTCGACCGAACGCGCGAGGACGTGGAACGCGAGGCCGGGTTGCTCGCCGCGGCGAGGGTGCGCGAGGACTCGGCGCACGGCGAGCTACGCGACCGCATCCGCGAGGCCGAACAACTTCGTGCCGAACTGTCCACGGTGCAGGAGAGCGCGGCCCTGGAGCGCGAGCGACTCGACGAACGCGACGCGCTCCTGAGTGCGGGGCTGGACGAGCTCCGCAGGCTGAAGGAGGCCGTGGCCGCAGACGAGGCGCGGGTACGGGAGCGCGAGGCGGCGCAGGACGCGCGCTCGGCCGAGTTCGCGGAGCAGGCCGGGGCTCTAAAGGGGCGGATGGCCCAGGCACTTGACCTACAGGCGCGGCTCGAAGCGGACCGCGTGGCGCTGCGGGAACGCGAGGCGGCACTGGCCCGTGCCGAAGACGCGCGGGCCGCGCTGCAGGAGCAGCTGCGGAAGCGCGCGGAAGACCTGGCGGCCCGCTCGCAGGCCCTGGACGAAGCCGTCCGCCGGCTCGCCGCCGACCAGGGGGCCATCGACCAGGCGCGGGCCGCGGTCGCCGCGGAGCAAGTCGCCGCAGGCGAAACCATAACGCTCAACCGCGCCGACCTGGACGCCCGCGCCGCGGAGCTGGAGCGGCAGGGTGCCCAACTCGCCGGGCGCGAGGCGGCGCTGGGCCGGCAGGTGGAGAAGCTGAAGGACGTGGGCCGGGCCGTCGCCGCGGAGCGGAAGGCGCTCGCCGACGCCCGCGCCACCTGGGACGCCGACCGCCGCGCCGCGGTCGCTTCGGCGGACGCCGTCCGCGCCGAGTACGCGGCGTTGAAGGCCGACGCGCCGGCGCTCGAGGAGCAGGCCGCCGCCGCCGCCGCGAAGATGACGACGGCCCGCGACGCGCTCCGCGGCCACCTCGCCGAGCTGAACGACTTCGCCCGCCAGAGCCGCGACGACCTGGAGGCCGTGCGGGTGCAGGTGCGGGCCGACGCCGAACGGCTCCGCGACCAGGAAGCGACGCTCGACCGCGCCCGTGCCGAGCACCGCCTCGCGGTCACCGGGTTCCGGCAACAGCTGGTCGATTGGCAGGCCCGCGTCGCGGAGATGCGGCGCCTCTTGCAGCAGGGGGAGACGCGGCTGGACGCCCGGCAGGCGGCGGTCGATCAGGCGGCCCGCGACGCCGAGGCCGCGACCGTGCAGCTGGCGGAGGAGGCCGAGCGGCTGCGGCGCGAGCGCGACGAAGTCGTGCAGCGCCGCACCGAGGTCGAGCGGCACCTCGCCGACATGCGCGAGTGGTACCGCCGCAAGTTGCGCGAGGTGACCGGCGCGGAACCGGCCCGCGGCGACGAGCCGCCGGCTCTCAAACTTCACACCGCCCCCGACGACCTCGAACCCGGCGACCGGCAACTCGGCGAGCTGTTGAAGTCGCACGGGCTCGTGGACGCCGACACGCTCGCCGCCCTGTGGGCCGAAGCTTCCCGCCAGCGGCGAACGCTGCGGCAGGTACTCCTCGCCGGCGGCGCCGTTACTCTCTACCAGCTGGCGCTGATCGAAGCCGGCAACCTCGACGGGCTCGTGCTCGGCCGCTTCCGCGTCATCGACCGGCTGCGGGCGGCCGCGCGCGAGACGCTGTACCGCGTCTCGGACCCGACCCGCGGCGGGGGCGTGTTCCTCCTTCGCCAGCTCGCCGAGGCTGAGGTGCACGACGCGGTGCGGCCCGACGAGTTCCGCCAGCGCTTCGCCGCCGCCCGCGACGCGGCCCACCCGAACCTCGCCGCCGTTCTCGAAGTGCTCGACCTGAACGGCCGACCGGCCGCCGTGCAGGAGTGGCTGACCGGGCTGTTTAGCGCCGACTGGCCCGCGCAGGCCGCGCACCCCGGCTGCTGGGTCCGCCTCGCCACGATGGCCGCCGAGGGTATCGAGGCCGCACACCGCGCGGGGCTTGCGCACGGCCGGCTCACGTCCGATTCGGTGGTGCTCACGGCGACCGGAGTCGTGAAGGTGACGGGGTTCGGGGAGCCGCCGTGGCTGACCACCGGCCCGGTGCCGCCGGAGCCGACGCCGGACGCCGACCTGCGGGCGTTCGGGCAGGTGCTGTTCGGGTGGGCGCAGCTCGCGGCCAAGAAGAAGGGCGTGCGGCCGAAGCCGTTCCCGGCCGAGCTGATGGCTGTGATTCGCCGGCTGGAGGCCGACCCGGAGCCGCCGATGGCCGACACCGTCGCCGCCGACCGACCGTACGGCAGTGCCGCCGAGCTGGTCGCCGACTTGAAGCGCGTGGCCCGCGACACCGGGTTCAGCGACGACGCCTGGGACAAGCTGCTTAAACACGTCGTCGAGAACGCCCCCGACGCGCCGGCGGCCCTGCGGCAGTCGGCGTGAGCGGCGGTACAATCCCGCCATGAACGACGCCGAACTCGCCGCCGCCCGCGGCCGCATCACCCGCGGCCGAATCATCTTTCTGTTCTGCCTGTTGATGGCCCCGGCGTCGTTCGTGCTTTCATGCTGCTGCACCCTTTTCTTCCCACCGGAGGTGGACCTGGCGTTCGGCCTGATGCCAGCGCTGGTGCTGCCGGTCGTGTTCCTCATCGCGGCGTTCTTCGCACGGCGGCCGGTGAAGGCGGCCGCGGCCGAGGTCGAACTTATCCGCTGGGCCGACGAGAACGGCTTCCGCTACCGCCGCCGCGCGGAGAAGACGGCCGCCGACGCGGTGTACACGATGGGCGGCGAGAACGAGCGGAAGTATCACATGACCGGCGAGGTGGGAGGGGGCCGCGTCGAGGTGCTCAACCGGTGGAGTCGGTCGGGCTTCTCCGAGGTCGTGGAGGTGGAGGCGGAGCAGACGGAGGCGGCGCTCGTGGGCGTGCTGCCGCGGGAGCTCGACTTCGTGCTCCTGCCGAAGGGCGAGATGGGCGAGGTGCTCGACCTCACGCGCGGCGAGCGGCTGCGGTTCCGCGACGACCCCGAGTTCGACCGGGCGTTCATCGTTTACTCGGAGAACCCGGACTCGATCGAGGGTGGGTTACCGGAGCGGTTCGTGGTGCGGTGCCTGAAGCGGCCGGAGTACACGGTGGCGGCCCGGCTCGGCACGCTGCTAGTGTTCCGGCTGAACTACGTGTGTACGCCCGACGGCTACGACTCGCTCCTCGACCACACACTGGCGCTCGCCGCCGCCCTCGGCGGAGCGGGCGGGACCCCGCGTCACGTCACGACGTGAGGAAGTCGTAGGCCTTGCGGAGCACCCGGTAGCACTCGCAGCTGGCCGCCTCCAGCGCCTTGCGGTCGCGCACCCGCACCTTGCCGCGCTGGTACGCGATCGTCCCCGCGGCCTGCAACTCGCCGGCCACCACCGTCACCTTCTGCCGGCTGGCACCGATCATCCCGCTCAGCACCTCCTGCGTCACCACGAACTCGTCCGAGCCGGTGCGGTCGTGGACGCTCAGCAGCCACCGGGCCGTCCGCTCGCGGACGTTGTGCCGGAGGTTGCACGCGATCGTCTGGTTCGCGGTCTGCCAGCTGACGGCGAGGAAGCGGCGGACCAGGGCGTCGAGCACGGTGCCGTCGGCCCGCAGCACCCGGAGGAACGTCTCGGCGGGCACGCGGAGGCACGACCCGGCGGACTGGGCGACGGCCCGGACGGGGTTCTCGGCCATGCCGAGTACGACCGGGATGCCGAGCATCCCCTCGCTGTCCACCACCCCCACCTCGACGGGGTTTTCGGCCTTCATCGGCAGCAACAGCGAGTACACGCCCGAGGTGGGAAAGTACACCGGCTGGTCCTCCCACCGGAGGCCGTCCACCTCCTCGCGCGGGGCAAAGGTAACAGATGTGGCGGCGTCCAGCAGCGGCGCCTGCTCGGCGGCGGGGAGGCGGTCGAGGAGGTGGTTGCCGGTATGCCGGCGCGCGGCGGGTCGGGGCATGCGTGAATCCAACCCCCGTTGTCGGGCGCGGCCGCGGGGCGGGCGGTGGTGTCGAGAAAGGCGGTGTTCTCCAACTTTTACCCGGCGCGGCACCGCGGGCAACGTGGGTTCCCCGGCCGACGGACGATTTTTCGCCTTTTCCGACCAGGAGTGTCACGCAGTTGACAGACAAACCCGGCTGCCGAAGCCTACCATGCAGGAGTTCCGATTCGAATCGTGTGCGAGTGACAACGGGGTGTCCCGGTGGGCCGGAGCGTCCTGATCGCCGACGGGTTCGCCGACGCGGCCGACAGCCTCGCCGAACTCCTACGCCTGTTCGGCCACTTCCCGTACGTCGCGCGGAGCGGCCCGGAAGCGGTAGAACTGGCCGCCGCGCACCGGCCGGACGCGGCGTTCGTGTCGCTCCACCTCGCGGGGCTGGACGGGTACGGGGTGGCGCGGGCGATGGCGGCGGCGGGGTGCCGGCCGCGGCTACTGGTGGCACTGACCGGCCGCGGCGCTGAAGCGGACCGGGCGGCGGCGGCCGCGGCCGGCTTCGACCGGCACGTCCTGAAGCCGGCCGAACCGATGGAACTGGTCCGGCTCCTGGACGGCCTCGCTTGACACTCGACCGGACGGCCCTTCAACTTCACCTTTTCTCACCCCCCGGGTCGTGCTATGGTCCGCCCGTTCGCGGGCAAAACGGGTGGCGGCCGGCACGGAGGGCGGCGGATGCGCCGGGTACCGGGTTGGGTCTGGACGGTCGGGGCCGTGGTCGCAATGACCACGCCCAAAACAGCACACGCGGCGGGCGTGTGGGTCACCCTGGCGGCCGGGCTCTCGGGGGCTGCCCCGACGTCCGAGGCCGACCTGTGGTTCGACTCCCCGCACGCCCCGCCGTACGTGGCGGTGACCAGCGTGCCCGGTACGCTGGAGGCCGGCACCACCGGCGGCACGGTCAGCTTCGGCGGCCTCGGCACACCACTGCTCCTGAACCTGGCTGACGGGTCGGCCTACCTCGCCGGTGGAGCCGGTTCCGTGCCCGAGGGTGGCAAGAACCGCGGACCCAAGGGCGGGAACGCCGGTAGCCCCGCCGGTGCCACCCCGTTGGTAAACGCCACCGTCCCCGACACCGCCGCGCTGCTCGGCCTGAAACTCGCCGACCCCGATTCCAGCGGCTCCCGCGACCTGACCGCGACCGTTACCGACGCCGGCGGAAACGTGATCGGCACTGGCACCGTGAGCGTTCCCGACGGTGGGTACTACGTGATCGGCCTCGGCCCGGACGCGGGTACCACCCCGCCGCCGGTCATCGACCCCCCGCCCACTCCGACACCCGATCCGACTCCCACCCCGACGCCCGAGCCGCCGGTCGTGGACCCGGTGCCAGAGAGCCCGGGCCCGGTGGCCACGCCGGAGCCCTCGTCGCTGGTACTGGCCGCCGTCGGCGGCATCGCCGCGACGACGCTCCGCCGCTACCGCACGCGGAAGGCGTGAGCAAAACTCACCCCGCGTGCGGGCTGTCCCTGAACGTGCCCGAGACGCTCAGGAACAGCCCGCACGCCCGTTTCCCCCTCACCCCGTGAAGGAGTCACATCATGGGGACTACCGTCCTGCTGGCCGCGCTGCTCGCCCCCGCCGCTGAACCGCCCGGGCCGGAACTGGTGCTGCACCCGTCGGCCCGTGCCGGGCGGCCGGACCTGTTCCTCACCGACCCGGTCAAGGGCGACACCAAGAACCTCACCAACACGCCCGACGCCGACGAAATCGGCCCCGCGTTCGGCCCGGACGGCCGCCGCGTCGTTTACCTGTGCAAGACGAAGGACCACGACTTCGAGGTCTACGCGTGCGGCAGCGACGGCGGGAACCGCAAGCAACTCACGAAGCCCGGCGCGGAGCCGTCGGCCTGCTACTACCCGAGTTGGTCGCCGGACGGGAAGCGCGTCGCGTACACCCGGCTGCACCCCGGTGGCGATAAGTGCGAACTCCGCGTCGTCACCGCCGACGGTGAGACGGACGACGTCATCCGGGACGACGCCGTCGGCGCCGCGTGGGGGCCGGACGGGCGGATAGCCTTCGTCCGCCGCACGGCCGGCAAGAAGCAGGCGCTCTGCGTCTGCGACGCGGACGGCGAGAACCTGTCGGTGCTGATCGCGGACATCGGCAAGGTCGATCTTCCGGCACCGGCGTGGAGCCCGGACGGCGGCGTGATCGCCTGCCCGGTCGAGACGCCGTACGGCTGGCAGCTCGCGCTCGCCCCGGCGACCGGCGGCCCCGTCCGGCAACTCACGACGCTGCCCGGCATGAACACGAATCCGGTGTGGGTCGCACCGGATCGCGTCATGTTCGGCCACGCGACGGGCCCGGCCGGCGGCGCGTACGGCGTGGTGAAGGCCGACGGCACCCGGCTCGACCTGCACCCGATGACGAAGGTGGAGCCGTCCAGCCCGCTCGGCCGGCCGGCCGTGTTCGTGCCGCGGCCCGAGCGGCCGGCCACGAACCCGATCCGCCCGGTGACGCACCTCGAGCCGGCGCCGGTGAGGGCGCCGTTGCAGCCGGTGTTCTTCGTGCCGGGCACGGTGCCGGGGTCCGCGGCGAGCGTGGCGTGGTCGGCCGACGGCACGCAGGTAGCCGTCGGCCTCCAGGCCGGCCCGGTCGCGGTCGGCAGCTTCGACGGCAAGCGCTTCACCCCGACGGCACCGCTGCTCGGCCACGGCGGTTCAGTGACCGGGCTACTGTTCACGCCGGACGGCACGGGCGTGATCTCGGCCGGCGGCGACAAGACCGTCCGCACCTGGGACATCGCCAAGAAGGGGACCACGGCCATCGAGTCGGACGTGACCGCGGAATGCGAGTCGGTAGCGGCGTCGGCCGACGGCAAGTGGCTCGTGACCGGCCACCGCGACGGCACGCTGAAGGTCCGCGAGTTGGGCGGCGAGGCGCGAACGATCCGGGTGTGCGAGCCGAAGCGCGGCGCCGTTCTGGGAACGGCGGTTACCGCCGACGGGAAGCAGGCCTTCGCCGGCTGCGGCCGGTGGGAGCTGCCGATGCTACACGGCTGCGTCGCGGCCTTCGACCCGACGACGGGCAAGGAAGTGTGGCGGTCGAAGGGCTGCGGCGGGGTGATGGCCCTGGCCGTGTCGCCGGACGGCAAGAAGCTCGCGGGTGCGTGCCTGGACACGTTCGTGCGCGTCTGGGACGCAACGACCGGCGCCGAACTGGCCGCGTGGAAGGGGCACACCGACCGCTGCACCGGCGTCACCTGGGCGCGCGGCGAGTTGGTGGTGTCGTGCGGCCTCGACCACACCGTGCGGGTGTGGGACGCCGCGACCGGCGCGAACGTGCAGACGGTGGCGGCGCACGTCGGCCCGGCGCTGCGGGTTGCGGCGAGCCCCGACGGGCGGCACGTCGCCAGCACCGGCGCCCAGGGGGCGGTGTTCTTCTGGCGGCTCGATTAGCCCTCGCCGCCGAGTTCCTCGACCCGCGCCCACTGCTCGGCCGTCACCGGCATCACCGACAGTCGCGGCAGCCGCACCAGGTCCCACCCGGCGAACGCCGGGTCGGCCTTGATCGTCGCCAGCGCCACCGGTGTCGCGAGCTTCCGGACCGGCTTCACGGTCACGTACACCTTCTTTCCCGCCTCGTCGGCCGGGTCGATCGTCGGCCCGACGGTCACCTCCATGACGCCGACCACGCTCTTCTCGTCGCCGGTGTGGTACAGGAAGACGCGGTCGCCCTTCGCCACCGCGCGCAGGTGCTTCTGCGCCGCAGCGTTGCTCACGCCGTCCCAGTTCGTTTTCTTGTCGCGGGCCAGGTCGGCGTAACTGTAGCAATCGGGTTCGACCTTGAACAACCAGAACGCCATGCGTCGGCCCTCCGGGGTGGCGCTGCCCGTTGTACCGGATGTGCCGGTTGCGCGGCAACCGCCATCGCGTTCGGCGCGGCGGGCGGCTCAGCTCACGGAGTGGTGTTGGAGGCCGCGCGACGGGTGCCGATGATGGTGGGGATACCCCGGACCCTGCGGAAGGCGACTGCGATGGGCGTGCTCCCGGACTGGATGATCGAGCGGGACGTGAAGATCGTGCCGTTCGCGGCCCAGCAGAGCCGCCCCGGGGTAATCTCCTACGGGGTGACGAGCTACGGCTACGACGTGCGCGTGGACCGCAAGTACAAGGTGTTCACGAACGTGTGGGGCCGTACGGTCGACCCGAAGCAGTTCGACCCGAAGTCGTTCGTGGACGTGGACGCCGACCACTGCATCATCCCGCCGAACAGCTTCGCCCTGGCCGAGACGGTGGAGTACCTGGAAATCCCGCGGGACATCCTGTGCGTCTGCGTGGGTAAGAGTACGTACGCCCGGTGCGGCATCATCGTGAACGTGACGCCGCTGGAGCCCGAGTGGCGCGGCCGGGTTACGATCGAGATCAGCAACACGACGCCGCTGCCGGCGAAGATCTACTCCGGCGAGGGGATCGCGCAGATCATCTTCCTGAAGGCGGCGGAGGTGTGCCGCACCAGCTACGCCGACAAGAAGGGGAAGTACCAGGACCAGACCGGGCTGACGCTGCCGTTCGTCCCCGGGTCGGAACAAGGCTGAACCCACCCTCACGGCTCGAACGACACCTGCGACAACCGTTACCGAAGGTCGGGAGCGGTTTCCCCACGTATGACCCAGCACGAGTCGTGCGGCGCCATCCCGATGTGCGGGTAGTAGTCCCGCGCCTTCGGCGCCGCCAGCAGAATGAGCATCGTCCGCCGGCCGGCGGCGGCGTGTGTCCGACGAATCAGCTCGCGGCCGATGCCTCGCCGCTGGAAGGCTTCGTCCACGGCTAGGTCCGACAGGTAACAGCAATAGCTGAAGTCGGACACCGCCCGCGCCACCCCGACGAGCCGCCCGCCGACGCGGGCGGTCACCACGATGTCGGCGTAGGCCAGCATTGCGGCGATGCGGTCGGGCTCGTCCACCGGCCGCCGTTCGGCCAGTGTCGAGCGGACCAGCACGTCGATGAACTCGGCCGCCGTCAGGGCGGGTTCGATGGCGTAGTCCACGTCGGTCGTCACGGTTGGTCCTCCGCCGAGAGCATCTGCCGCATCGCCGCCGCGACCGCCAAACCGTTCTCGCCGCCGGCCGCCTCCAGGGCGCGGATCACTTTCGCACGCCGCTCGGCCGGGTGGTTCTGGTTTAACTTCCACTTCCCTTCGAGCCGCCCGATCCGCAGCCGGAAGCCCACGATGCCGGCGAGCAACCGATCCACATAAGCCGAGTCGGCGTCGAACTGCCACGGCCGCGGCATGCCCGACTCGTAGACGGCAACGGACCGGCGGACGATGTCGCGCAGTTCGTCGCGGGCGTCGATCAGTTCGGTCCGGCCGGTGGCGTGGACGGCGAGGTAGTTCCACGTCGGCACCGCGGGCTCGGCCTCGTACCACGTCGGCGAGACGTAGGCGTGCGGGCCGCTGAAGACGGCCAGTGCCGCGGCGCCGCCGAGATCCTGCCAGTGGGGGTTGCCGCGGGCGACGTGGCCGACGAGGGTGCCGCACGGGCCGGCGGCACGGTCGAGGAGGAATGGCAGGTGAGTGGCGAAGGGCACCCCGCCGAGCTGCGACACGAGGAGGCCGAAGCTGTGGGAGTTGATGAAGTCGTGGAGCTTGTCCTGGTCGGTTTCGGCGAAGTGCGGCGGGACGTACATGCGGGTCCGGGGCTGACGGCGCGGGGCACGCTTCCCAGGATAGTACCACCGGCTCAAAGGTTCGGAGGCGTCGCCGTGGTCCGCGTCATTCCCGCCGTACTGCTGGTGCTGCCGGCCCTCGCCGCCGGGCCGGCGCCGACTCCCGCCGTGGCCCGTGCCGCGGCCGGCGTGCGCGAGGTGATCGGCCACCAGGGGTCGTGCGCCGACCGGCCCGGTAACACGCTCGCCGGCCTTCGCCGGGCGATCGAGGCGGGGGCGCACGCCTCTGAGGTGGACGTGCGGACCACCCGCGACGGCGTACTCGTCTGCCTTCACGACGCCGAAGTGGATAAGACGACGGACGGCACCGGGAAAGTGGCCGCGCTGACCCCTGCCGACGTGCGTCGGCTCGACGCCGGAACGCGGTTCGACGCCAAATTCCGTGGCGAACGGGTGCCGACGCTCCGCGAGGTGCTGGCGGCGGCGTTCGGCAAAGTCGGCGTGATGCTGGACCTGAAGGAGGACGGCGACGCGTACCTGGCGCAGATCGCCGCGGAGGTCCGGAAGCACGGCGAGCCGAAGCGGGCGGTCGTGGGCGTGCGGTCGGTCGCACACGCGACGACGATGCGGAAGCTGCTCCCCGAGGCGCGGCAGATCGGCCTCGTGCCGACGCTCGACGACGTCCGCCCGTTCGCGGCCGCGGGGGTAACGGTGATCCGCCTGTGGCCGCGGTGGCTGTCGGACGCGGGGGCCGTGGCGCGAGTGCGGGAGGCGAAGTGCGAGCTGCACCTGGGCACTGGCGGCGGCACGCCGGCGGAGGTGGTGCCGCTGCTGGCCCACGCGCCGGAGTCGCTGGCCAGCGACGACCCGACGCGGCTGGTGCGAACACTGCGGGAGCTGCGCGGCCGTCGGCCGTGACTGCGGGCGCGTCACGCCCCGGTGGTGGCCACCGGCCCTGGCGGGTGCCGTGCCGGGTTCGGCCGTACGCCCGCCAGGTCGTCCGCCAGCAGCCGGTCGATCAGCTCGATGACGCCGGCCCCGCGCGCACCGGTGGTCACGACGTCGGCCGTGGCCTTCACCGCCGGCAGGGCGTTCGCCACTGCCGCCGACAAGCCGCACAACTGCAAGAAGGCGTGGTCGTTCTCCGCGTCGCCGACGCCGACCACGGCCCCCGGTGGAATGCCCAACTCCTCCAGCGCCGGGGCCAGGCCGGTGGCCTTCGTCACGCCCGGCGGCAGGGCCATCACCGCGCCCTTGTTGAAGACGAGGTGCCACTCCAGCCCCAGGTCGCGGATCGCCGCCAGCACGGCGTGTTCGTGCGGCACCACCGTGGCAAGGATCGACCGGCCGGCCGACAGCGGCACGCCGCGCTTCAGCAACTCGGCAACGAGTTGCGGCGGCGGCGGGGCCGCGATCGGGCGGACGCGGTTCGAGGCCGGATCGTACAGCAGGGCGCCGTTCTCCAGCACCAGCCGGTCGAACAGGTGGGCGTGCGCGAACGTGGCGAGGAAGTCCTCCAGCTCGCGGCCGCTCACGAGGACGAGCTTGCGGCCCGAGGCGCGGACACGGCGGAGGGCGGCGAGGGTGGCGTCGTCCACGACGCCGTCGTGGGCGAGGGTGCCGTCGAAGTCGGTCGCCAAGGCCAGGTACTTCACCGATTCCTCCGGTCAGCGGACGACCCGCCACGGCGCTTCGGGCGGGCAGCGGTGCGGGTCCACGTCCTCGGCCCACACGCGGAACCCCCCGGCGAAGGCGTCCTCGTTGCCGCCGCGGCGGGTGTGCGGCGGCAGCGGGTCCACGCGCTTCGCGTTGCCGCCGCCGAGGACCACGTAATCCGCCTTCATCGCGTCGCGGACGTGCTCCACCACGCGGATCACGGTGGCGAGCCACACCGCCTCGCCGAGGTACTTGAGGCCGCGCTTCCCGACGTGGTCGGCGACCGTCCGCCGCCGGCCGTAGGGGAGGCTGCCCAGCTCCAGCGGCATGACGACGTGGTCGGTCACAATCGCCGAACCGAGCCCAGTACCGAGGCCGAGGAACAACATCCGCCCGCCGGTGTACGCGCCGAGTGCCTGCATGGCGGCGTCGTTCACGACGCGGACCGGGCCGCCGAACGCGGCGGCGAAGTCGAATCCGACCCAGCCCGGCCCGAGGTTTCCGGGTTCCACCTCCGGGCCGTCCGGCCCGACCGCGCCAGGGATTCCGATCGACACCGCCTCGTACGGCCAGTCGTGCGTCCGCAGCTTCACTTCCTCCACGAGAGACTCCGGCGCGAGGGTGCGGCCGGATTCGAACCGGCGCGGCGCCGGCTGACCTGTGGCTAGTAGCTTGACGTGCGACCCGCCCACGTCGATGACCAGAACGTTCACGCGGCCCTCCGACGTCCGACAGAGCGAACGGCGTGCCGCGCGCCGGCGCGGCAGCCGTGCCAGGACACCGGGCACCCAGAGGGGATAGAACGAACTTCACCGGCAGATTGTGCCGAAACCTGTGGTAGCGCCCTGGAGCAGACCGTGATTCACGTGATCGCCACGATTCGCCTCAACCCCGGCACCCGGGCCGCGTTTCTGGATGTGTTTCACAAGCTCGTGCCGCTCGTGCTCGCGGAGGACGGCTGCCTCGCGTACGGCCCCACCGTGGACGAGCCGACCGGCCTGGCCGTGCAGGAACTGGCAGGCGAGGACGCGGTGGTGGTCGTGGAGCAGTGGGCGAGCCCGGACGCGCTGCGGGCGCACAGCGCCGCCCCGCACATGGCGGACTACCGCGTGGCGGTGAAGGACTACGTGCGCGGGGTGTCGCTGCTGGTGCTACGGCCGGCGTAGGGCGTGGTCGGCCACGTGTGTACGCATCCTCCGACCGGTGCGGCCGGTCGGCCTTCTCCAGATTCACACGTCTTCCCCGCCGGGGCAGGTCGGGGGTTCAAGGTAATCCGCGGGGGTAGCCGAAAACCCCAAAGCCGCGGGACCGGTAGCCTACCGGTTCCGCTCGGGCTGTACCACGGCCCGACCACCATCCCCATAGGTCACGGACGACCCATGTTCACGTCCCTGCTACTGACGACCGCCGTCGCCGCCGGCCAGCCGCCGGCCGGCGGCTACTACCCGCCGGGCACGCTGCCGACGCGGCAGGTGCCGGTTCAGGTGATCCAGCCCGGTCAGCTCCCGATGACCGCCCAGCCGACCCCGATGCCGATGACCGAGGCCAAGAATGGCAACGGTGCTCCCGCCGCCGAGGCGCCGGCCGCGGAGGAGCCGGAGGAGGCTCCGGAGAAGTACTTCCTGGAGCGGACGATCGAGGGCACCCGGTTCGGCGAGTTGCTCAACAACCGGGGCATCAAGATCTACGGCTGGACCGAAATGTCCTACAGCCCGAGCACGGCCAGCGGCTCGAACGCCCCGATCTACATGAACGACCGGGCCAACGAGTTCCTGATGAACCAGAACTACCTCGTCGTCGAGAAGACGCTCGACACCGAGAAGGACTGCTTCCAGCTCGGTTGGCGTGTGGACATGATCCTGCCCGGTAGCGACTACCGCACCACCCTGCCGCGCGGCATCTGGAACAGCCAGCTGACGCGGAACAACGGCGGCCCCGAGCTGTACGGCATCGACCCGTTCCAGTTCTACACCCAGGCCTACCTGCCGGGCAGCGGCACCACGGTGAAGTTGGGCCGGTTCGCCACCCACGTCGGGTACGAGCTGGTGCAGGCCGCCGACACGCCGTTCGTGAGCCGGTCGTACATGTTCCAGTACAACCCGTTCACCCACACCGGTGTGTACGCCACCACCCCGGTCGGTGACAACTGGACCGTCGGCTACGGTCTCTCGACGGGCACCGACACGTTCATCGACGCCCCGACGAACCGGCTGACGTACCTGGGTGCCCTCAAGTGGGCGCCGAAGGACGGCGACACGACGGTGACCGCGAACGTGGTGGTGACGAACCCGTCGTTCGTCGCGGCCGAGAATTTCGCCCACTACAACTTCTACAACCTGGTGGTCACCCACAAGCTGACCGAGAAGTTGAGCTACGTCCTGGACGCCGGCTACGCCCACATGAACAACGCTCCGAACGTCGGGTTCACCAACTGGTACGGGGCCGCCAACTACCTCAGCTACGCCCACTGTGACAACCTGACGAGCACCCTCCGGGCCGAGGTGTTCGACGACGCCGACGGGTTCCGCACGGGGTTCGAGGGGCTGTACACGGCCGTCACCTACGGCCTGGCGTGGAAGCCGATGACCGGGCTGATGGTCCGCCCGTTCGCCCGGTACGACAACAACAACCGGACCAACGTGTGGGAGGGGAACCAGAACCTCTTCACCGGCGGGATGGACCTGATCGTCCGCTGGTAACCGGCGGGTAGTGGACGGGTAAGGGAGCCCGGGGACGACCGTCCCCGGGCTCCACTCGTTGTGCCTACGCTGCCGGCGGCACGCGCCAGAGTTGAACTGGAGAACGGTTCTCGGGGTAGTCGCCCGCCTGCCCGCGGACGCGACCGTTACCGCTGCTGTTGGCGTTCGTTAACGCCGCCGCCAGCTTCGACCCGTCGGCCGTCAGCGCCACGCTCTGCACGTTCGGCTTCGCCACCTGGAACACCGGCTGTGCCTCTCCCGGCTTGAGGATCAGCACCTTTCCCTGCCCCGGCTGGCCGCTGGTACACGCCACGACGGAACCGCCCGGGTGCCACGCCAGGTCGGTGACGTAGCCCTCGGCGGGGGCGCCGCCCTTCCACTGCCACAGCCGCTTGCCGCCCGGCCGGTCGAACGCGATCAGCAGTGGCGTACACTCCACGAACCCGCCCGACTTCGGCTCCGCGCCGCCGACGACCAACGTCCGCCCGTCGGGGCTGAGGAGGAGGCTGCGGACGCCGCCCACGTCCTGGACGCGGTCGAGCTTGTGCAACTCGCGGGCCTCGAAAGTGCGGCCGGGTCTGCCGGTTGGCGCCTCGAACTCGCGGACGACGCCGAACAGGTCGCCGGCCAGTACCGTCGCTCCGTCGGGGGTGAAGGTGACGCCCAGAATGTCCGAGGCGGCGTTCACCTCGGCGCGCTTCGCGCCGGTGCGAGTGTCCCAGAAGCGGACGTGGCCGTCGCGGCCGCCGGAGGCGAGCAGGGTGCCGTCGGCCGAGACGGCGACGGACCGCGCCCAGCCGTCGTGCGCGGCCTCGACGGTCCACAGTTGCTTGCCGTCGTTGTCGCGGGCGGTGAGGCGACCCCAGCTGTCGGCCGTGAACAGCGCGGCGGGGCCGAACGCCAGCCCGCTCACCCAGCCGTTGTGACCGTCGAGCGGCGGCAGCACTGTCGGCGTGTCGGCGGACGTGGCCCAGCGGTGAACTTTGCCGTCGCACCCGGCACCTGCGAGGACGCGGCCGTCGGGCCGGAAGCGGAGGCGGGTGAGCTGGCACGGCGGGTCGAGCGGGCGGCCGAGTTCGACGGGCGGCATGGTGGGGGTCCGAAGGAAGGGCGGTGGCTCAACTCAGGATTTCGCGCACCGGCTTCATGTCTTCGTGGGCGATCGGCAGCGGCTGACCCGCGTTGCGGTACTGGGTCGCCTCGGGGTCGATGCCGAGCGCCCGCCACCAGGTGTGGAACAGCGCCCCGATGTCGTGCGGCTCCGTCGCCACGTCGGTCCCCTTGTCGTTGGTGCGGCCCGCGGCGACGCCGCGCTTCAGGCCGCGGCCGGCCATCGCCACGCTCCACGCCTCCGGCCAGTGGTCGCGGCCGACGTGGCCGTTGATCCGCGGCGTCCGCCCGAACTCGGCCATCGCCACCACCAGCACGTCGTCGAGCATGCCGCGCTCGTGGAGGTCTTCGATGATGGCGGCGAACGGCTTGTCGAACTTCGGGTGCTGGCTCAGCGCCTGGTTGAAGTGGTCGCCGTGCGAGTCCCAGCCGTAGCTCGTCACCTTCACGAACGTGACGCCTGCTTCGAGCAGCCGCCGGGCGAGCAGCAGGTGCCGGCCGAGGTCGTGAGTGCCGTACCGCTGCTGGTCGCGCTCGGGCAGCTTCGACAGGTCGAACAGCTCGACGCGGCGCTGCAACTGGGCCGCCATGTCGAAGGCGTAGCTGTTGGCTTCCACGTTCTCGGTGCGGCGGCCGGCGGCGTAGCGCTGGTCGGCGAGGCGGCGGAGCGCGTTCCGCTCGTCGTCGTCGGCCGCGGCGAGGCCCGGCGGGCGGAGCAGGTTCTCGGGCGGCTTGCCGTCGCCGAGGGCGAGCGCCCCGTAGCGCGGGCCGAGGAACCCGGCGTCCTTCGGGATGAACCCCCCGCTCATCGGCTTCACCCACACGTAGGGCGGGAGCCCGCTGTCGCCGTCGCCAACGAGTTTGGCCACGGCCGAGCCGAAAAACGGGAACACGACGCCGCGGTTCTTCGGGTCGCCGCGCTGGATGCGGTCCACGCCCGCGGAGTGTGAGTTGTCCTGCGTGGACACGCTCCGCACGAGCGCCAGGTGCTTCATCACCCGGGCGGAGTGGGGCAGCGTTTCCGAGATGCGGATGCCGGGGACGCTGGTGGGGATCGCGCGGAGCGGCCCGCCGAACGGCGTGTTCGGCTTCGGGTCCCAGCTTTCGAGCTGGCTCATGCCGCCGTCGAGCCAGACGAACAGCACCTGCTTGCGCCGGCGCCGCAGTTCCTGTGCGACGGCGGGGGTGCAGAGCCCGGCGAGGCCGGCCCCCGCGGCGCCGAGCCAGCGGCGGCGCGAGAACCGATGTTCGGCCCGGGTACACAGGCGGTTCATCACCCACTCCCGCTTACTTCTTCGGCGGCGCCAGTTCCAGCGTCGCCGTCTCGTTCACCTTAACTTCGACGGTACCGCTCAGCTCGCCGAGCCGAACCTCGTAGCGGCCGGGGGCCAGCCGCTCGAACCGGGCCACGCCGTCGCGCACGTCGGCGTCGAGCCCCAGCGCCGACGCCGCGGTGGCAAACACTTCCGGCGGCAGCGGCGAGTCGTCGGCGGGCACGGCCTGTGCCTTTCCGGTCGTCCCCGCCGGCGCTTTGACGGCCAACTTGCCGGCTGCGGCGGGGTTCAGCGCGAAGTCGTGCGCCAGCTTGCCGTCGGCCGGCAGGGTCAGCCACTTGGCCTGCGGGGCGAACCCGTCCGACGCCGCGAACACCAGGTACTTCCCGGCCGGCAGCCGGACGTGCTCGTACCGCCCGGCCTTGTCCGCGGCCTCGGCCGTGACGTACACTGTGGCCCGCGGCTTGGCGTTGTCCGAGCGGCCGAACAGCCCGCCGGCGCCGGCGAACGGCATCACCAGGGAATCGACCGGCGGCGCCTCCTTCACCAGTCCCACGTAGCCGACCGCGACTTTCGTGTCGGCCTTCGCCCCGGCCACGGTCACCGCCCCCTGCACGAACGGCGTGTCGTCCGCACCCGGCGGCTCGCTCGGCGACCGCACGAAGTCGGCGGTGAACGTGCCGGCCAGAAAGTCCTTCTCCTCGCCGGGCAGGCTCAGGTAGACACGGCCGGCGACACTCCCCTTCTCGCGCTTGCCCAGTTCCAGCGTCAGGCCGTAGCCGTGCGGGTACTCGTACAGCTTCGGCAGGTCGCCCGCCTTCACCGGCGGCAACTCGACGCCCACCGTGGGCACCTTCCCCATCGGGTCGTCCGGCTTTACGACCAGCTTGACACCGCCGGCCGCGGTCTTCGCCTGCTCCTCCAGCAGCTTTACGGACATCGTCTTGAGGGCGTTGCCGTCCTTGTCGATGGTGCGGAACGTCAGCGTGTCGGTCTGGAACTCGACCTGCTGCGGGGCGAACGCGGCCTTGCCGAGTGACCCGGACGGCGGAGCGGCGGGGACGACGTGCTTCGCCGGGTCCGGCTCCCACACCGCTGCGGGCACGGAGGGCACTACTGGCGTCTTCGGATCCTCCTTCTTCGGCTCGTCGGGCTTCGGCTGCGGGGTCGGGGTGCCGGCCGGCGGTGCGTCGGCAGGTGTCGGGGCCTTCGGCTCCGGGGTTGGCGGGGTCGAATTCCCACCGCAGCCCAGCGCCACGATCAGCAACAACCCGCACAGCGTCCGCATCGGTGTCTCCGGCCTGGAGTCGGGTGGGCGTCCGCGCCCCCGTACGAGGTCGATTGTAAAGGAAGCTGGCGGGGGCGGGCCAGACCGACTCGCGGCCGTCAGTGGTTCACGCCGAACTCCAGCGACGCCAGCAGCGCCCACGCCAGCCGACCGAGCGCCGCCGGCCGCGCCGCTGCGTGCTTCGCCAGCACCTCGCACACCGTCCGGGCCTCGTCCGCCGACGGCCGCCGCGTCAGCACCGCCAGGTACAGTTCGTCCGCGACGGCCGCATCCGGCAGCGCCGCGAGCCGCGACACGAGGTTTCCCGGTGCCGGCTCCACGAGCTTCAGCACGGCCGCGTCGTGGAGCACGAACAGCGCCGCCTTCAGCGACGGGGCGTACTCGTCCTCGGGGTCGCGCGGCTGGTTGTCGAACGCCTTGTGGAACTTCGCCCGAAGCGCGTCCGCCGCCTTCGCGTCCGCCTCGGTCGCCTTCAGCGTCGCGCTCAGCAGTTGGTCGGCCGTCAACCGCTTCTCGACGGCGGTACCGAAGTACCACGGGTCGGCCCGCTCCGCGCTCGCGGGGAGGCGGCTGCTCCGCTGGTACGCCTTCGTGCGGGCCAACTCACCGATCAGCCACTTCAGGTCGAACCGCTTCGCGGCGAACTCCGTGGCCAGCAGGTCCAGCAACTCGGGGTGCGAGCCGGGGTTCGCGGAGTGGTGCAGGTCGAGCGGGTGAACGAGCCCGCGGCCCATGAACGCGAACCACACCCGGTTGACGATGTTGCGGGCGAAGTCGCGGTTGCCCGCGCGTGGGATCAACTCGGCGGCCGCGGCCAGGGTGCTGAACTTTGGCACGCCGGGGCTGTTCGTCTTGCGGTCCGGCGGCTCGGCGAATTCTTGCCCCTTCGGGAAAGTGGGAATGGCGAGCATCGTGCCGCCGGGCAGGGCCGGGGCAGTGGTCATTGGCACCTTCGTGAAGACGCTGGCGAAGCCGAGCTTCTCCGCGGTCACCTTCTCGCCGACGTGCAGCTTGGCGGCGCTGACCAGCGAGAGGTTGCGGAAGAAGGCGTGGAGCCCCTGAAAGTCCTGCTGCTTGTAGTCGGCCACGACGAGGTGGTCGTGGCACTCGCAGCACTGGAAGTTCTTGCCGAGGAACAGCCGGCCCACGTCACGGGTGAGGGCCGAGTGGTCCACCGGGTTCTGGCCGTAGTTTTCGAGCCGCTTGCTGAGGAAGAACGCGGCGCCGAGCGTGTCGGGGTTTTTGTGGTCGGCCCGGAGCATGTCGCGGGCCATCGTGTCCCACGGGGCGTTGGCGGCGAACGACTTCCGCAGGTACGCCGTCCACTCGGGGCTGTCGCCGAGCCGCTCCATGAGCGCGACGTGGAACAGGTCCGTCATCCGCTCCGCGTAGCTTGGCGCGGCCAGCAGGGCGGCGATCCGCTTCTCCCGCTTCTTGGCGTCGATGTCGGCGAGGAACGCTTTCGCCTCGGCGGCGCTGGGCAGCGTACCGGCCAGGTCGAGGGTGACGCGGCGGAGGAACTCGCCGTCGTCGGCCGGCGGCGACAGCGGCACGGCGTCTGCGGCGGCTTTCGCCTCGATCAGTGCGTCGATGCGAGCCGTAAGGTCGGCGCGGGCGGTGCCGGCGAGGGCAAGAACGGCCAGTACGGCCGCGAGGCGGGGCATGGCGGGACCGGGGACGGGCGGCGGGGCGGGAACCAACAAACCGAGTCTACCCCGCACTTCGGGTGCGGGGAAGCGGAAACGCCACCTACAATCGGTGCGATGAACAACTCCACCTTCAGCCGCCGCTCCCCCATGCCGGCGTCGGCCGACGACGTGTTCGCGTGGCACGCCCGGCCCGGCGCCTTCGCCCGACTCACCCCGCCCTGGGAGACCGCCGATGTGCTCGGCGTCGAGGGCGCGTTCGGCACGCCCGGCTACCGCGTTTCCGTCCGAACCAAGCTCGTCGGTCCGGTCGGCGGTACGATGGTGGCCGAACACCCGTCGTTCACCCCGGGCCGCGAGTTCCGCGACGTGCAGCGCCGCGGCCCGTTCGCGTACTGGGAGCACACCCACCGCTTCCTTCCTGACGGCCCCGAGGCCTCGACGCTGGAAGACCACATCGAGTTCCGCCTGCCGCTGGGGCCGCTCGGCAAGCTGTTCGGCGGCGGGATGGTCGAGCGCCGGCTCGCCGCGATGTTCGCGTACCGCCACGCCGTTACCGCCAGTGACCTGCGACGGCACGCCGCGTTCCGCGACCGGCCGCGGTTGCGCGTCGCAATCACGGGGTCGCGCGGGCTCCTGGGCGCGGAGTTGACGCACTTTCTCACGTGCGGCGGGCACCGCGTTCGCCGACTCGTGCGCGGCGACGTGCCGAAGGCGACCTACGACGACGGTACCGAGTCGGTGCCGTGGAACCCGAATGCCGCGCCGCCGCCCGAGCTTCTGGCCGGGTGCGACGCGGTCGTTCACCTCGCCGGCGACAACCTCGCCGACGGCCGGTGGACGGAGCGGAAGCGTCGAGCCATCCGCGACAGCCGAGTGACGCCGACGCGGCTGCTGGCCGAAGCCGTAGCGAAGGCGCCGAACGGGCCGCGGGTGTTCCTGTCGGGCTCCGCGGTCGGCATCTACGGCGACCGCGGGGACGAGGTGCTGACCGAGGAGTCGGCACCCGGAAGCGGCTTCCTCGCCGACGTGTGCCGCGAGTGGGAAGCTGCCGCGACTCCTGCCGCGGATGCCGGGACACGCGTGGCCCTCCTGCGGACCGGAATCGTGTTGACCCCGCGCGGCGGGGCGCTGGCGAAGCAGCTGCCGGCGTTCCGCGCCGGCGGCGGGGCCGTGCTGGGCGACGGCACGCAGTGGTTTGCGTGGGTCACGAGCGGCGACTGGGTCGGGGCCGTTCACCACGCCCTGATGACGGACGCCGTTCGCGGGCCGGTGAACGTCACGGCACCGCATCCGGTGACGAACGGCACGTTCACCGAGACGCTGGCGCGGGTGCTGCACCGGCCGGCGCTTCTGCGGCTGCCGCGGTCGGTGTTACGCGTGATGTTCGGGGCGATGGCCGACGAGGCACTGCTAACGAGCCTGCGGGCGGTGCCTCGGAAGCTCCTGGAGACGGGATTCGTGTTCGACCACGCGGACGCGGAGGCGGCGCTGCGATACGTGCTGGGATGCAGTCGCGTAACAGTGCCGGCCCCGTAAGGGGTCGGAGCGACAATCGCTCCGACCCCTTACGGGGCCGGCTCAGGACTCTCACGCGCTCAGTCCGCCGCCCAGTAGCGGACGATGCACCACAGCGCCTGGAAGGCGTCCTTCAGCCCGATCTTCTTCCCCTCCTCGTACGTCCGGCCGCTGTAGCTGATCGGCACCTCGTAGATCCGCCACCGGCTGCCGTCCGCCTTCTTCTTGGCGATCTTCGCCGTCACCTCCGGCTCGAACCCGAACCGGTCGCTCTTGAGGTTCAGGCTCTGAATCACCTCGCGGCGGAACACCTTGTAGCACGTCTCCATGTCGGTCAGGTTCAGGTTGGTGAACATGTTCGACAGCAGCGTCAGCCCCTTGTTCGCCACCGAGTGCCAGTAGTACAGCACCCGGTGCTGCTCGCCGATGAACCGCGACCCGATGACCACGTCGGCCCGGTTCTCGACAATCGGCTGGATCAACTTCGGGAACTCGGCCGGGTCGTACTCCCAGTCGGCGTCCTGCACGATCACCAGGTCGCCGGTGCAGTGCTTGAACCCCTCGCGGAGTGCGGCCCCCTTGCCCATGTTTTTCGGCTGGTGGAACACGCGGACGTTGTCGTACCGCTCCTCCAGCTGCTTCAGGATGGCCGGCGTGCCGTCGGTGGACTGGTCGTTGATGAGGATCAGTTCCTTCGGGATCGGCACGACCTGCACCCGCCGCACGAGCTCGGCCAGCCACCGCTCCTCGTTGTAGACGGGGATGACGACCGAGAGCTTGAACCCGGCGGGGAGCGGGAAGATGCCGATCTGCCGGCACGGGCCTTCGCCGAGGAGTTTGTGGAGGAACGCCACCCGCGCCTCGCGGTCGGCGGGGAGCCGGTCGAGAATCTGGGTCAGCCCGGTTTCCTGCGTGTTCGATTCCGTCATGGTCATGCCTGAGTCCCTGGCGGGCGTCGTGTGGCGGGGCGAGGGCGTCGAATTATGGGTTATCGCCGCACGGCGAGCAACCCGAACCGGAGTCGTCTTAGAATGCCCGGATGGAACGGCACCCGGACGTGGCGGTGGTGGGCGGCGGCATCGTCGGCCTGACCGCGGCGTATGAGCTGGCGAAGGCAGGGTTTACGGTCGAAGTGCTAGACCGTGGCCCGCTCGGCGCCGAGGCGTCGTGGGCGGGTGCGGGTATCATCCCGCCGGGGAATCCGGAGCGCGCCGCGACCCCCATCGACACGCTGCGGGCGCTCGGCTCCGTCGGGATGCCACGGCTCGCGGAGGAGCTGCGCGAGCGGACTGGCATCGACACCGGCTACCGCCGCTGCGGCGGGATCGAGTTCCTGCACGCCGCCGACCGCGACGTAATCGACCTGTGGGAGGCTGAAAGACTCCCGTACGAGCGGCTGACGCAGGGGGAATTGGCGGTGCGGGAGCCCGCGGCCGGCGGCTTCCCCGGCGAGCCGTACCTGCTGCCGACCTGCGCCCAGGTGCGGAACCCGTGGCACGTCCGCGCTCTGATCGAAGCCTGCGGGCGGTTGGGCGTGCGCCTGCGACCCGACACACCCGTCGATGGTTGGACGTACTCGGGGAAGCGCGTCACCGGCGTGCGCCTGTCGCGCGGCGAGACGGTGACGGCGGAAGCGTGCGTCCTCGCGGCGGGGGCGTGGAGCGAATCCTTCCTCGAACCGCTCGGCCACGCGCCCGGGGTGCATCCGGTGCGCGGGCAGATCGTCCTGTTCCGCCAGCCGACGCCGTCCATCGAGCGCGTACTGATGACGGGGAAGCGGTACTTCGTGCCGCGCGCCGACGGCCGCGTGCTGGTCGGTTCGACGGAGGAACCCGAGGCCGGGTTCGTAAAGTGGTCGACGGCCGGCGGAGTCGCCGATCTACTCGCCTTCACGACGAACCTGATCCCGGCGTGGGCCGACGCCGAGGTCGAGAAGACGTGGGCGGGCCTACGCCCGGGCTCGGCCGACGGCCTACCCTATCTCGGGCGGGTGCCCGGGTGGGAGGGCGTGCTCGTAGCCACTGGTCACTTCCGCGCCGGGGTGCAACTGTCGGTCGGCACGGCTCGCGTACTCGTGGAGCTGCTGACTGGGAAGTCGCCGAGCGTGCCGGTGTCGGCGTTCGCGCTCGACCGCACGCCGGATCAGACGACGCGGCCGGCATTCCGCTCTTAACCGGGCGAACCGGCGGCGTCGCCGCCGGGTGTGGACGGTATTCACCTACGCGCCGCCACCCGGCGGCTGACGCCGCCGGTTCGCCCGGCTTGAAACTCCTGGCGCGAAACTCGAAACTGTGCCCATGCAATCCCCCGACACCCGGGCGGCGGTCGGCGAACTGGCCGCGGACCTCGGCTGGCTCGAAGACCACTGCCGCGCCCAGCCCGGCCTCGCCGACCACGCCGGCAGTCTCCGCCTCGCCTCCGCGCTCACGCGCAACGTCCTCGGCCCGTTCCTCGAAGACCAGCCGGCCCGGCCGCTCCACGTCGCCGTCGTCGGCGGTGCCGGCGCCGGCAAGAGCACGGTCGTCAACTTCCTGTGCGGTTCCGTCGTCGCGGAAGCCAACCCGCAGGCCGGCTTCACCCGCCACCCGACGGCGTTTCTACCGGCGAGCGGGGCGGCGCTCCCGAGCACGGTCGGCTTCCTCGGCCCGCTGCGCCGCGTCAGCGAGTCGAAGCCCGCCGACCTCGACGAGGACGTGTACCAGGTCCGCCGCCTGCAACCCGGCGCGGGCGCCGACGCACTCGCCGACTTCGTCGTCTGGGACTGCCCCGACATGACGACGTGGGCGAGCAGCGGCTACGTCGCGCGGCTGATGGAGGTCGCCGCGCTGGCCGATGTCGTGGTGTACGTCGCGTCCGACGAGCGCTACAACGACGAGGTTCCGACGCAGTTCCTGCACCTGGCGGTGAGAGCCGGCAAGGCGGTGGTGTGCGTCCTCACCAAGATGCGCGAGGCCGACGCGCCGGCGATGGTGGAGCACTTCCGGCAGGAGGTGCTGGGTCGCCTCCCGCCGCTCCCGGGCGGAGCTCAACCGGCCGTGCAGGTGGTGCCGTTCCCGCAAATGCCGCCCGACGTGCGCAACGACCCGGCCGGGGCCGGCGCCAAGCGCCGCGTCCAGCTACTCAACCAGATTCTCGTGCAGTGCGAGTCGGTCGAGGCGAGCCGCGCCCGCACCGTGACTAACGCGGCACGCTTCCTCGCCTCCGCGGGGGTTGGCCTGCTCGACGTGGCGCGACGCGACCTCGCCGAGTTCGAGGCGTGGAAGGGGGCCGTGCAGGACGGCCGGCTCGCGTTCGAGGACCGCTACCGCAACGAGTACCTGAGCGGCGAGCAGTTCCGCCGCTTCGACCGGTACCGCGAGCGGCTGGTGGAGCTCGTCGAGTTGCCCGGCGCCGGCCGGGTGTGGGGCAACGTGATGTGGGTCCTCCGCGCCCCGTACCGCTGGGGCCGTGACACACTGACGCGACTCATCGTGCGGCCCGAGGTGTTCAACCTGTCCGAGAAGACCGTCCTCGACGCGGCCCTCCTCGGCTGGCTCGACGGGCTGCGTGCCGAGGCCCTGAAACGGGCGGCGTCGCACCCGGTGTGGAAGGCGGCGGCGCGCGGCTTCGACGGCCCGTTGTCGGCCGAGGCGCGAGACCGCTTTCATCACGCGTTCCGCACCTTCGAACTGAAGGAGACCGACGACCTCGAGACGACCGGCCGGCAGCTGGTCGCCCACCTCGAAGGAAACCCGGCGCTGCTGTACGGCCTCCGCGGTGGGAAACTGGCCGCGGACGCGGCCGTGGTCGGCGCCGCGGTGTGGTTCACGTGGCCGCCGGGGTGGGTGTTGCTCCTGTTAGTCCCGCTCGGCGTGTCGGCGACGCACCAGGCCGCGGAACTCGCCGCCCGCGGCGCGGCGGAGGCGGCCAGGCTAAAGGTGCGGAACCACCGCGAATCGCTGATGACGGAGACGCTTACGGCGCCGCTGGCAGTGTGGCTGGCCGACTGGCCTGCGACCGGCGGCACCGCGTTCGAGAAACTGCAACAAGTGTTAGGGCGGGTGCCGCAGCTGATCCGGCTACTGGAAGCGCAGGTGTCGGCCAAGCTGAAATGAGTCACCGCTTGCGGCGTAGCGACACGTCGCTACGCCGCAAGCGGCGGACGAGAATCACCACCTCTTACCCGCGCTGCACCGCCTGGAACAACTCGCTCATCTTCATCCCCAGAGCCAGGCAGATGCGGTACAGCGTCTCGATCGACGCCGAGTTCTTCCCGAGCTCGATCTGGCTCAGGTAGCCGAGCGACACGCCGGTCCGGTCGCTCATGTTCGACAGCGTGAGGCCCAGCGCCTTGCGGCGCTCGCGGATGGCGTTGCCGAGGCTCTCGCGGAGCGCCGACTCGGTCATCCGCAGCAGCCCCTTCCCCTCCAGGCAGCGGAACACCACCTCACGCAGTTGGTCCACCTGGAACGGCTTCGTCAGGTAGTCGAACGTGCGAGCCCGCAGGCAGCTGAGGGCGCTGTCCACCGACGGGTAGCCGGTGACGACGACCACGTTGGCGTCCGGCTGCAACTCCCGCACCCAGGCGAACACCTGCTCCGCCTCGACGCCCGGCAGCACGTAGTCGAGGATGACCAGGTGGTACCGGCCGGCCCGCAGCGCCGACTCGACCAGCGCCGGGTCCGACACCGTGTCGATGACGAAGTCGCGGTTGGCCAGCGCCGACTTCATGACGGCGCAGGTAGGCGGGTCGTCGTCGATGACGAGAATACGGATGTCCCCGGACGACTGCAATTCGAGCAGCGGGGCGGCGGGGGCGCGGGCCGGTCGCGGCGTCTGAATCAGGCGGTCCTCAACGTCGAACGGCATCGATTAGCCTCGGCTGGTGGCGTGTGGGTGGGGCCGGACGGCGTCGGCGAGCGACGTGGGGTGGGCCGGCGGCGGAGTGGTCGACGCGACGGGGGCACGGTGGGCGGCCAGGGGCAGCACCACGCGGGCCACGGTGCCCGAACCCGGCGGGGGGGCCGGGTCGAGCTGAACGCCCCCGCGGTGGGCGGACAGGATGCGGAACGCCACCGCGAGCCCGAGCCCGCGGTGCCGGACCTTGGTCGTGAAGAACGGCTCGGCGATCAGGCGCCGCCGCACCTCCGGCTTGATGCCGGTCCCGGTGTCGGTGACGACTACGATCACGTGCGGCCCGGCCTCGGCCTTCCCGAGGTAGCCGCGGGCGTCGGCCGCACTGAGGTCGATCGCCCGCGCCGCGACGCGGACCAACCCGCCTTGCGGACACGCCTCGACGGCGTTCTCCAGCAGGTGCCCGAGGGCCGTCTGCAACAGCGCCGCCTCGACGGCGACGGCCGGCAGCCCACTCGGCAGGTCTTTCTCGAACCGCAGGTTCGGGTGCATCAGCGGCCGTAGGCGTGCTTCTTCGCGGCCGAGCGTGGCGACCACCGAGCCGGGGTTCGGCCGGGCGTGACCCGCGCGGCTGAGCGAGTGCAACTGCTGGGTGAACGCGATGCCGCGCTGCCCGACCTTGGCGATCTCGGCGACGAAGCTTTGGGCCTGTGACCCGGCCGGGAGCAGCGGCGCGGCCAGGTCGGAGTAGCCGATGATGCCGGTGAGGATGTTGTCGAAGTCGTGCGCCATCCGCCCGGCGACGACGGCCGCGTCGGCGAGTCGCTGCTCGAGCCGGTCGGCATCTACCACCGGCCCGACGAGCGCGGCCGCGGCGGGCGAGCGCTCCAGCGCCTTGCCGGCGAGGGCGATGTACGCGTGGTCGGCGTCGCTCCACGTCTGCCCCGCGGCGCGCTCGGCCCACAGTACGGCTGGCACGCGGCCGGGGAACTGCACCGGGGCGTAAACGCGGCCCGCGGTGTGGGCAGTGGCGACGAAGGCCGTCGCCTCACCGCCTCGAAGGCGAGTCAGCACCTCGGGTAGTTCCTGCGGCAGTACGGCGTCCGACACGAAGCCGGTGGGGGCGACGCGGACGACGGCGGGGCCGGATTCCGCGGCCCAGACGAACCCGGCGGCGCGCCACCCGCAAGCCCGCACCCAACCGGCGAGGAGGGCGTCGAAGGCGGAGGGCTCAGCGGCGTCCTGCCACCAGCTCGGCAAATATGCCAGGGCGGCGGGAAAGCCGGGCGTGGTCATGGGGTGCGTCTCCGGGCCGTCGCGGCCGCGTCACTTTGGCGTGGGCTGAATCGCCGGTTCAACTGGTATCTAGAACGGCGCCCTGCCAAGTCAACCGAAACGGTCTGTCGGGATGAGAATGGTCGCAACGGTTCTGACGGGGTCGAAGGGGAGGTTCCGACTTCGGATTCCACAGTTCAGAGTTGAGAAAGGGCGTGAAGCCCGCCGCGGCCGGCGGGCTTCACGTGGGCCTCACTTCTTGGCCGGCTCCTTCGGCTCCACCTTCTTCTCGATCCGCCGCACCGCGGCGGCAGCGGCCTGCCGTACCTTCACCTGGGGGTCGCTCTGCCGCGCCCGCAGCGCGCCGGTGATGAGCGCGTCGCCCTTCGCGAGGGGGCCGAGCGCCCCCAATTCCTCGACGGCCGCGAGCCGCACCTCGAACTCCGGGTCGGCCTCCATCACCTTGACCACGTCGGCCGCCCGCGTCTTCAGCCCGTCGGGCCCGAGTACGGCCGCGAACGCCCGTAGCGCGTCCTCGCGCAGCGCCTTGTCCGGGTTCGCCGTCGCCGACTTTAGCAGCGGGTCGGCGGCGGCCTTCGCCGGCGGGCCGAACGAACCGAGCGTCCGCACCGCGCCCGTTCGCGTCTCCGCGTCGGCGTCGGCGGTAGCGCCGGCGAGCATAGCCACGACCGCGTCCGATTTGTCGCCCAGAAGCTTGAGAGATCCGACGACCTCGCGGCGGACCTCGACGTCGGGCTCACGTCCGAACCGGCCTGCGAGCGCGGCTGCGACGAACGACGGGTTGTCCGGCCCGACCCGGCCGAGCGCGAACACGGCCGCCTGCCGCACCGGCTTCTCCTTGTCGTCGAGCAGTGGCAACAGGTCGTCGGCCGAATCCTTCGCGTCCTTGCCGGCGCGGGCGAGTGCCTCCGCGGCCGCAACCTTCGCGGCCGGGTCGGGGTCTTTCAGGACGCCCGACAGCGGCTCGACGGCTTTCTTGGCCACGTCCGGGAAGCGGGATAGTGCGACGGCCAACTCCTTGCGGACGGCCGCTTCTTTCTCCTCCGCGAACGCCGCGGACACCTCCTTGGCGAGCACCGCGGCGGTGTCGGGTGGGAGGCTGCCGAACGTACGCACGCACTGGGCGCGGACGGCCGCGCTGGTGTCCACCTTCATGGATCGCACCAGGTCCGGCAGGGCGTCCTTGTGCTGGTGCTTGAGCCAGAGCGGCCCGAGTGCGGCGGCCGCCTGGGCGCGCTTGCGCGGGCTGGCGTCGTTGCGGAGGATGCTGAACCACTCCGAGGCCTTCTTGCCGTCCACCTCCGGGTCGCCGTCCTGCGCGGCGGCGATCGTGATCGTGAAGGCGACGAGCAGAAGGGCGGCGCGGCGCATGGCGGAACCTCCGGGGCCGGGTGCATGATAAGACGCCCGGCGGCAGGAGGGCAAACGGTTTTGGCGGGAGCGCCCGCGGCCCGACGCGAGCCGGCGGCGCTTCGCGTCAACTACACCCGCTGGTCGCCCCGCAGGTGTCGCACTTCGCGCACGCCCCGCTCCGCACCAGCGTCAGCTGGCCGCACTCGGAGCACGGGTCGCCCTCGTACCCCTTCGCGCGGGCCTGCCGAATCTTCTCCTCGCGCGAGTTCACCGCCGGCGCGTAGGCCGTCACCCGCGGCGGCGGGGCCGCGACCGGCGCCGCGACGACCGCCGGCTTCGCGCTGCCGTTCACGACCGGCGCCGGCGCGGGTGCTGCCCCGGGCCGGGCGTGCGACGACCGCGGCGGCGCGAGCGACGACTTCGGCGACGCGGACTCCGCGGCGCTCACCGTCCGCGTGCTGACGACCTCCTCCGAGTCGAAGTCCGGGTCGTCCCCGTCGTCGTGGAGCGCGTCGGCCCGCAGGTCTTCGGGCAGCACGTGGGCCAGGTCCTTGCGGTCCAGGTACGTGATGGCCAGCTCCCGGAAGATGTAGTCGATGATCGACGTGGACATTTTGATGTACGGGTTCCCCTGCACGATCCCGTTCGGCTCGAAGCGGGTGAACAGGAAGGCGTCCACGTACTCCTCCAGCGGCACGCCGTGCTGCATGCCGAGGCTCACCGCGATGGCGAAGCAGTTCGTCATGCTGCGGAACGCGGCCCCCTCCTTGTGCATGTCGATGAAGATCTCGCCGAGCGTGCCGTCCTCGTACTCGCCGGTGCGGATGTACATCTTGTGGTTGCCGATCCGCGCCTTCTGCGTGTACCCGGCCCGCCGGTCCGGCAGCCGCCGCCGCCGCGCGATGTAGCGGTGGACGATCTTCTCGGTGATCTTCTCCGCCGCCGCCACAGCCGCCGGCTTCGGCGCCTCCGCGACCACGACCGGTTCCGGCTCGGCCGTCACACTCGCCAGCAGCGCCGCCTCGGGCGAGTCGGCAACCGAGTTCAGCGGCTGGCTCAGCTTCGACCCGTCGCGGTACAGGGCGTTGGCCTTCGTCATCAACTGCCAGCTCAGCCAGTACGCCCGCTTCACCTCCTCGACGGTGGCGTCGTTCGGCATGTTGATGGTCTTGGAGATGGCCCCGCTGATGAACGGCTGCGCGGCCGCCATCATGCGGATGTGCGACTCCCACGACAGGAACCGCCGGCCGAGCCTCCCGCACTTGTTGGCGCAGTCGAAGATCGGGTAGTGGTCCGGCTTCAGGTGCGGCGCCCCCTCGATGGTCATCGTGCCGCAGACGAACGTGTTCGCCTCCTCGATCTGCTTGCGCGTGAAGCCGAGGTGCGTCAGCAGGTCGAACCCGGGGGCGTTCGCCACCGCTTCGGGAATCTTCAACACGTCGGTGAAGAGGGCGTCGCCCAGCGTCCAGCGGTTGAAGACGAACGGCAGCTCGAACGCGCCGTGGAGAGTCTCCTCGACCTTCAAAATGATCTCGTCGGTGAACCCCTTCGCCTTGAGGCTCGACGGGTTGATGTGCGGGCAGCCCTGGAGCGTGGCCGCGCCGCGGCAGTGGCGGACGATGTCGTCCACCTGCCACGGGGCGTACCCGAGCTTGACGAGGGCCGGCGGCACCGACTGGTTGATGATCTTGAAGTACCCGCCGCCGGCGAGCTTCTTGAACTTCACCAGCGCGAAGTCCGGTTCGATGCCGGTGGTGTCGCAGTCCATGATGAGGCCGATGGTGCCGGTCGGCGCGACGACCGTGACCTGGGCGTTGCGGAAGCCGTGCCGCTCGCCCAGCTCCAGCATCCGGTCGCTCTCGAAGCGTGCGGCCGCCAACAGGTCCGGCGGGCAGTAGCGGGCGTCGATTCCGACGGGCGTGACGGTGAGCCCTTCGTACTCAGCCGGGGCCGCGTTGTACGCCGCGCGGCGGTGATTGCGGATCACCCGCAGCATCGCGTCCTTGTTCGCCTCGTAGCGGGGGAACGGCCCGACCTCGGCTGCAATCTCGGCGCTGGCGGCGTAGCTGCCGGCGTGCATGATCGCGGTGAGCGCCCCGCACTGCGCCCGGCCCTCGGCCGAGTCGTAGGGGATGCCCTGCACCATGAGCAGCGCGCCGAGGTTGGCGTACCCGAGTCCGAGGGTGCGGAAGTCGAACGACTTCCGCGCCACGCTAACGCTCGGGAACTGTGCCATGTACACGCTGACTTCGAGGATCAGCGTCCAGACGCGGACGGCGTGGCGGTACGCCTCGGTGTCGAACTTGGCGGTCTTGGCGTCGTAGTACGTCAGCAGGTTGAGCGACGCGAGGTTGCACGCCGTGTCGTCGAGGAAGGCGTACTCGGAGCACGGGTTCGTGGCGTTGATGCGGCCGTCGGCGGGGCAGGTGTGCCACTCGTTGAACGTGGTGTCGAACTGCACGCCGGGGTCGGCACAGCTCCACGCCGCGTACGCGATCTGGTCCCACAGTTCGCGGGCCTTCATCGTCTTCTTCGCCCGCGGGGCGCGGCCCTCCTTCGCCGCCTTCTCCAACTCCGTCCGCCAGTACAAGTGCCACGGGCCGTCGGTCTCCACGGCCTTCATGAACTCGTTCGTGATCCGCACCGAGTTGTTACTGTTCTGCCCGGACACCGTGTAGTACGCCTTCGAATTCCAGTCGGTGTCGTACTCCTCGACTTCGAGGTGCGTGAAGCCCTGCTTCGCCAGTTGCATCACGCGGGCGATGTAGTTCTCCGGGATGAGCGCGACGCGGGAGTCGAGGATTGCCTGCTTCAGCGCCGGGTTCTTGGCCGGCTCGAACCGCTCCGCCGCGGTCGGGTGCGTGTGAATGGCCGTGAGCACCGCGTTGAGGTGCTTGTTCATCAGCCGCGACCCGGTGACGAGGTCCGCGACCTTCTGCTCCTCGGTCACCTTCCAGTTGACGAACTCCTCGATGTCCGGGTGGTCCAGGTCGAGGACGACCATCTTGGCCGCGCGCCGCGTCGTCCCGCCGCTCTTAATCGCCCCGGCGGCGCGGTCGCCGATCTTGAGGAAGCTCATCAGGCCCGACGACTTGCCGCCGCCGCTGAGCGGTTCGCCCTCGCCGCGGAGCTTGGAGAAGTTCGAGCCGGTGCCGCTGCCGTACTTGAAGATGCGGGCCTCGCGGACCCACAGGTCCATGATGCCGCCCTCGTTCACCAGGTCGTCGGTGACCTCCTGGATGAAGCAGGCGTGCGGCGCCGGGCGCTCGTAGGCCGAGCCGCTGCGCGTGACCTCGTTCGTGAGCGGGTCGACGAAGTGGTGCCCCTGCGGTGGCCCCTCGATGCCGTAGGCCCAGTGCAGGCCGGTGTTGAACCACTGCGGGCTGTTCGGCGCCGCCATCTGCGTCGCCAGCATGAAGCAGGTTTCGTCGTAGAACGCGCGGGCGTCGCGCGGGCCGCTGAAGTAGCCGCCCTTCCAGCCCCAGTACGCCCAGCAGCCGGCGAGGCGGTGGAACACCTGGCGGCTGTCGGTCTCGCCGCCGAGGGGGGCGTCGCCGTCGGCCGCGGCGCGCTGGAGCCACTGGGGCACCGCGTCCTCGTGGACGCGCACGGTGCGGGCCGGCACGCCGGCGCGGCGGAAGTACTTCTGCGCGAGGATGTCCACCGCCACCTGCGACCACCCGGCCGGGACCATCACGTCCTTCATCTCGAACACCACCGACCCGTTCGGGTTGACGATCTTCGAGGTCCGCGGGGCGAAGGTGATCCCGGCGAACGGGTCCTGGCCTTCGCGGGTGAAGCGACGAGTGATCTGCATCTGCGAATCCGCCTCTGGGTAACCCGACCCGCGGTGTCGCGCGCGGCCGGACTTCATCTTGCCTTCACGCCGGACGTGGGGGATCGTGAGTCGCTGCCCCGGCGCCCGGAAGTTCCCCGCCGGGAGCGCTAATGCCGCGCCAACCGAAACACCCGGTACGACTCACCGGAGTGGAATGGTCAACCGGCACCCGTGGGTGGAACAATGCCGCTCCGTGGCAGGTGCTGCGAGGCTCGGCGTTGGGTTTGAGCGATTTGATCCCGGGTGACGTTGTATGCCGCGCCAGCCGACCGCGGGGTCCGCTGCGCGGAAGCACCCGCAGCGAGCCGACGAGAAACGCGGCAAACGGTAATGAGCTCCTGTTCGGGGATAAGTCGCTCTTTTCATGTTTGATGCCGGAAACCCGCTCCACCCCCACTGTAGCGCCAGGTACCCGACTCTTGACAGGGCTTTTTTCGGTCCCGGCAGGGCCGCGGCAGAAGAATACTCGGCTGCGATTGGGGCCCGCCATCCGTGTTGCGACAGAAGACTCTCAAGCTACCACCAAGGCTGCCCGTGAGGCTGCAAGACCCGACGATCTGCTCACAATTCCCCCCGACGGGTGCGAATGCCGGTGTTGCGGCCTCTGGGCCGTAGTTTCCGTCTCGCTTTGCCACTCGGTGTGGCGAGCGAACACGCCGCGACCGACGGTCGAAATCACAGGTGCGGTCGGAGGCCGTTCCTCGGCAGGTGTCGTTGTCGTATCCTGCCCGGAACGCCCACCCGGTGCGCCGGGTGCGCGTCGTCGCCCGGCGGAACGGAGGCTGCCCATGCGCGTGCTCATCACCGGTGGGGCCGGGTTCATCGGCTCACACCTCTGCGAGCGGTTCCTGGCCGACGGCCACACCGTGGTGGCCGTCGACAACCTGCTCACCGGCCGCCTGGAAAATCTCGACCCGTTCCGCGCCGACCCGCGGTTCCGGTTCGTCGGCCACGACATCTCCGCCCTGCTGAAGGTGAAGGAACCGCTGGACGCGGTTCTCCACTTCGCAAGCCCGGCGAGCCCGGTGGACTACCTGGAACTGCCGATTCAGACGCTCAAGGTGGGCTCGCTCGGCACCCACAACGCCCTCGGCATCGCCAAGGCGCACGGGGCGCGGTTCCTGCTGGCGAGCACTTCCGAGGTGTACGGCGACCCGCTCGAACACCCGCAGACGGAGGCGTACTGGGGGAACGTGAACCCGGTGGGCGTGCGCGGCGTGTACGACGAGGCGAAGCGGTTCGCCGAGTCGATGACGATGGCCTACCACCGCGTCCACGGGCTGAACACGCACATCGTCCGCATTTTCAACACGTACGGCCCGCGGATGCGGCTGAAGGACGGCCGGGTTCTTCCAAACTTCATGGACCAAGCTCTACGCGGCGAACCGCTGACCGTGTACGGTGACGGCTCGCAGACCCGCAGTTTCTGCTACGTGACAGATCTGGTAGAGGGCATCGTCCGGCTGCTGATGACGGACGAGCACGACCCGGTGAACGTCGGTAACCCGGCGGAGATCACCATCCGCCAGTTCGCGGAGGAGATTCTGGCCCTGTGCGGCCGGCCGGGGACGGTCGAGTACCGGCCACTCCCGCAGGACGACCCGAAGGTGCGCCAGCCGGACATCACCCGCGCCCGCCGGTTGTTGGGGTGGGAGCCGAAAGTGGACCGCGGCGAGGGGCTGAGGCGCACCATGGAGTACTTCCGCGGACTCGTCCGGGTGTGACCGGAGGCGTCGAAGAGATCGTTTTCGAGGAGGCACGCCCGTGCCCTCGCCGTCGCCGGTGGACCCGCGTGTGATACTTGCCGCCGAGCGGACCCTCCTCGCGTGGGTTCGGACCGGCCTTGCACTGATGGGGTTCGGGTTCGTCGTGGCCCGGTTCGGCCTGTTCCTGCGCGAGTTGGCCGCGGCCCGCGCCGGACCCGTACCCGATGGCCCCGTCGGATCGATGTGGCTCGGCGTCGGCCTGGTACTGTTCGGCGTTTTCGTGCTCGGGCTGGCCGGGTGGCGGCACTGGCGCTACACGTCCACGCTCCTGAGAGGTGGCGACAACGCCGCGCCCGGTCAGGGGTTCGGGCTCCTGGTGGCGACGGTTCTGGCCGCAGGCGGGCTCGGGCTCGCGGCGTATCTGTTGGGGACACCGTGACTTCAGTGGGGCACGAGTACCCGTCGTACTCGGGTGCTGGAATCGCAGCCGTCGCGCGCCTACGGTAACAGGAGGATTACCCCTTGCTCCCGCTCCGGAAGCGTCTCGCGGCCGAAGCACTCGGCACGTTCGCACTCGTGTTTGCCGGTACCACCGCCGTCGTCGTCAACTCCACCGGGGCGGTGTCGCACGTCGGTGTGGCTCTCACCTTCGGTCTCGTCGTGTTCGCCCTCATCGCAGCACTCGGCGACGTGTCCGGGGCACACCTGAACCCGGCCGTAACCCTCGCGTTCCGCCTCGCCCGCCGCTTCCCGGGCCGCGAAGTGCTGCCGTATATTGCCGCCCAGTGCGCCGGGGCACTCGCGGCGAGCCTCACGGTGCGGCTCCTGTTCCCCGAAGCCATCAGCCTCGGCGGTACGACGCCGTCGGGTTCCGAAACGCAGTCGTGGGCGCTCGAACTGCTGCTCACGGCCGGGCTCATGTTCGTGATTCTGGGTGTCTCCACTGGCGCCAAAGAGAAGGGGATCACGGCCGGGCTGGCGATCGGCGGCGTCGTCGCGCTCGAGGCGCTGTTTGCCGGGCCGGTCAGCGGCGCGTCGATGAACCCGGCCCGGTCACTCGGCCCGGCGCTGGTCGCCGGCCAACTCGGCGGGCTGTGGCTGTACCTGACGGCCCCCGTCGTCGGCGCCGCGCTTGCCGTCCCCGCGTGCCGCTGCGTCCGCGAGCCCGGCTGCTGTTCCGCCCCCGCCCCGGAGTGACGCGATGCTACTGAGCGAGTTCACGACGCTGCTGACCGCCCACCCCGCGGCCGGGCTCCACCTGATGCTCCCCGACGGCGACTTTGTCCCCGCCCACTTCCACGTTACCGAGGTGGGGCGGGTGGCGAAGGACTTCATTGACTGCGGCGGTGAGCGGCGCTCGACCCGCAGTTGCGTCCTTCAGGTGTGGGTGGCCGACGACACCGCCCACCGGCTCCTCGCAGGCAAGCTGGCGCGGATTATCCAGCTCGGCGCGCCGGTGCTCGGCGCGGACGACCTGCCCGTCGAGGTCGAGTACGACGCCGGCGTCATCACCCAGCTGCCGGTGACGGGCGCTGAGGTGACCCCCGCCGGGCTGCTGTTCCACCTCGGTGGGAAGCACACGGCCTGCCTCGCCCCGGACCGCTGCGGCGTGTCCGGGTGTTCCTGACTTTCCCGGAGGGTTCCGCGTGGGCGACGTGAAGCGCGTGCTGTTCGTGTGCGTCGAGAACGCCAACCGAAGCCAGATGGCCGAGGCCTTCGCCCGGATGCTCGGCGGCCCCGCCGTCGAGGCGTACAGTTCCGGCTCGCGGCCGTCGGGGGTCGTGAACCCGAAGGCGATCGCGGCGATGGCTGAGCTGGGGTACGACCTGACGAAGCACGGGTCGAAGTCCCTCACCGAGTTGCCGGACGTGCCGTTCGACTTCGTCGCCACGATGGGCTGCGGCGACGCCTGCCCGCTCGTCCGCGCGGCCGTCCGCGCCGACTGGCAGATCCCCGACCCGAAGCACATGCCGCCGGAAGAATTCCGGGCCGTCCGCGACCTGATCCGCGGCAAGGTGCGCGAGGCGCTCGAGAGCATCGGCGTGGCCGTGACTGCGTAAACTGGAAGGGACGCACCCTCCCCGTGGGCCGCACATGGCGACGCTCGTCCAGGCCGTCCGGATGGCCCTCCACTACGGCGAGACGCACCTCGGCGTCACCGACATCTTCGGCGAGGACGTGGGGCCGCCGCTCGGCGGCGTCTTCACCGCCACGCAGGGGCTGAAGACCGCCTGGAACTCGCCGCTCGACGAGCGCGGCATCCTTGGTACGGCGATGGGCATCGCCTACGCCGGCGGTCGGCCGGTGTGCGAGATTCAGTTCGCCGACTACGCCTTCAACGCCATCGACGTGTTCAAGATCGCCGGTAACCAGCGCTGGGCCGGCGCCGGCGGGTACGACATGCCCATCGTCGTGATGACGCCCAACGGGGCCGGCATCCGCGGCAGCCTGTACCACTCGCACAGCTTCGAGAGCTGGGCCAGCCGGCTCGGCGGGTGGAAGGTGGTCATGCCGTCCAACCCGCTCGACGCCTACGGCCTCGTCACCGCCGCCATTCTCGACCCGAACCCCGTGCTGGTGCTGCTGCCGAAGGCGCTGCTGCGGGTGAAGGGCGACAAACTCCTCCCCGGCGAGCCGGCCGACGCGGAGGAGTTGGCGCGGATGATCGACGCGCCGATCGGCGACCGTTCGGCGTGGAAGCCGCAGTGGCCGGCCCTTCGGGAGTACGTCGTCCCCATCGGCCAGGCCGATCTGATCCGCGAGGGCAGCGCCGGTACAGTGGTGAGCTACGGCCGGCCGCTGCCGCTGTGCGCGCAGGCGGCCGACGAGCTGGCCCTCGAGGCCGGCCACGGCTTCGACGTGATCGACCTGCGGAGCATCTTCCCGTACGACTGGCCGCTGCTCTCGGCGAGCGTCCTGAAGACGGGCCGCTTGCTGATTGTCAACGAAGACACCGAGGTGACGAACTTCGGCGAGCACCTGCTTCGTCGCGTCGTCGACGAGCACTTCTACGACCTGGCGGTGCGGCCGCGGTGCCTCATGGGGAAGCACCTGCCAGGCATCGGGATGAACACGGTGTACGAGTCGAACAGCGTGCCGCAACTCGCGGACATCAAGGGGGCGATGCGCGAGCTGGCGAACGAGCCGGCGTGACTACCGCTTGCCGTTCGGGTAGACGGCCCCGACCACGCCCTTGAACTCGTCCGGCGACAGTTTCTTGTTGCCGTCGGCGTCCAGGCTCTTGAACACGAACGGCAGGTCCGGCGCCTCGGCCTCCTTCCCCTTCTTGCCCCTCGGCGCCGGCTCGACCGACAGGATGCGGCCGAACTCCTCGCCGTCGAGGAACAGGTCCTTGTTGGCGTCGAGCTTATTGAACAAGGCGCCGGTGTTCAGCGGCTCGAACTTGGCCTTGGCCTTGGCCGTCGCCTTCACGGTCGCCTTGGTCTTGGCCGTGGCCTTCGTCTTCGCCTTGTCCTGGGCGTCGAGTGGGTCGGAACCGATCAGCAGAACCGCCGCCAGAGTCGCCCCCCCGGCCACCGTAACTCGCGCGAACATGGTCGTGTCTCCTGACGATGCGGCCCGTGTCTACGGACGTGATACCCGTTGGAACCCCAGACGGTCCGTCGGGTTCCGCCTCCGGGACGGATTTGGTGAAACCCGCCGCAGACCCCCTGGGGTAACTCCTGACGCGCCTCCCTTTCCCGGACCGCCCCATGATCCGCTCGGCCGCTCTCGTTGCGTTACTCGCACTCGCGCCGGCCGCCCGCGCCGACACCCCCGACCCGCTCCGCTTCGTTTCCGCGAAGGCGGGTTTCTTCTTGAAGGTCGAACGCCCCCGGGCCTTGGCCGAGGTTGTCACCGGCCTCGATGCCGTGAGGGCCGCTCCGACGCTCGGCCCCGTTCGCGACGTTCTCGACGGCCCGGTCGTCCGCCGCGGGTTGCAACTACTCGGCTTCGTCGAACGTGAGCTCGGGGCGAAGTGGCCCGAACTACTCGACCAACTCGCCGGTGGTGGGGCGGTCGTGGCCGGCACACTCGGCGAGGGGAATCAACCGGCGCTGCTCGTCGTACAGGGGACGGAAGAGGTCGCGGTCCGGAAGGGGTTCGACCTGTTGATCCGGGCTCTGGACGACGAACTGGCCCGGCAGGGGTCGAAGGAGAAGGTCGGCCGCGGCACGCAGGCCGGGGTCGACACCGCCCGGCTCGGGAAGGATTTTTTCGCCGCCCGCGTCGGGGCCGCGCTGCTGATCTCCAATCGCGCCGAGGTGCTGGCTTCGGCGCTCGCGCAGCCTACGGACAGGGCCGGGTCGCTCGCCGTGAAGCCGAGCGTGGCCGCGGCTCGGGGGGCGCTGCCGGCCGACCCGCTGGCGTGGGTGTGGGTCGATTTCGCCGCCGTCCGCTCTGCGCAGGCCACTCGCGACTTTCTCGACAGCACCCGCAACGACTTCCTCTTCCAGATGGTCTTGGGTGGCACGATGGCGTCGCTGCGGCAGTCCGACTTCGTCGCCGCCGGGCTCCACCGCGAGGGGCGTGGGCTGCGCTTCGCGGTGCGGCTGCCGGGTGGTCGCGGCGGCTTCCCCGACGGGTACGCCCTCCACACGCCGGCCGCCGGCGGCCCCGGCTCGCTGCCGCTGCTCGAGCCGCCGGGCGTGGTGTACAGCCAGAGCTTCTACCTCGACTTCGGCCACGCCTGGGCCAAGCGCGGCGACCTGTTCACCGCCGAGATGGTCGGGCAACTCGACAAGGCGAACGCCGACCTGTCGAAGTTGCTGCCGGGCTCGGCCAAGTTCGGCGAACTCCTGGAGGCGTGGGGGCCGCACCACCGGCTCGTCGTCGTGAACCGGCCGACACAGCCGTACAAGACGACCCCCGGACAGGCGCTGCCGGGGTTCGGCTACGTCGCCTCGGCCCGCGACCCGAGGTTCCTCACGGGAGTCCCCGCGACCATCCGCGCGGCCGGGCTCGTCGCCAGCCTTCAGCTCGGTCTCAAGATGACAGAGACGACGCACGACGGCGTGAAGATCGTCGGCTGGCGGTTCCCCGAGAACAAGGCGCTGGACGGCGACCCGGACGGGCTGAGGTTCAACTTCGAGCCGTGCTTCGCGGTCGTCGGTGACAGCCTCGTCGTGGCCAGTACCGTGGACGTGTGCAAGGCGTTAATTCCCGAAGTGAAGCGGACCGCGACGCTCCCGGGTGGCGCGGCCGTGTGGCGCGGCAAGGGTTACGCCGCCGGCGCGGCCGACGCCCTCGCGGCGGTGCCGGAGCCGTTCATCACCGACGCGGTGCTGCGGAACGGCGTCGGCCTCGCGGACGCGCGGAAGCAGGTGGACGCGCTGACGGCGTGGGTGCGCGGCCTCGGCACCGCCCGCGCCGAACTCGACATCGGCCGCGACGTGTACCGGGCGGACGTGATCTGGGAGCCGAAGTAAACGCCATGCTCGACCCCTACCTCCCCACCGCCGCCGACCCGTGGGACCGCCGCAAGGCCGGTCACCTCCTCCGCCGTACCGGTTTCGGCCCCACACACGCCGAGCTCGACGCGGCTGTCCGCGACGGGTTTGAGGCGACGATGCGGCGCGTCCTCACCGGCCGCCCGGAGTCGGACGACTTAGCACGCACGTCCGACTTCATGGCGAGCGAGCGGAGCTTGCCCGCCGGCGCCCCGCTGCCCCGGCTGACGGCGTGGTGGCTCGACCGGATGCTGAAGACGGCGCACCCGCTCCGCGAGAAGTTGTCACTCTTCTGGCACAACCACTTCGCCACGAGCCACGCCAAGGTCGGCAACGCCCGGTTCATGCTCGGACAGTACCGCTTGATTCACCGCCACGCGCTGGGCAGCTTCCGCGACCTGCTCATCGAGATGGGCATCGACCCGGCCATGATGGTCTGGCTCGACATTACCGAGAGCGTCCGCGGCCGGCCGAACGAGAACTACGCCCGCGAACTGATGGAACTGTTCAGCCTCGGCATCGGGAATTACACGGAGACCGACATCCGCGAGGCGGCGCGGGCGTTCACCGGCTACAAGGTGACCGGCGGCACCGGCGTGTTCACCCCCCGCGAGCACGACCCGACGCCGAAGACGGTGTTCGGCCGCACCGGCGCGTTCCGCGGCGACGACATCGCCCGCATGTGCCTCGACCACCCGGCGTGCGCCCGCTTCGTGGTGCGGAAGCTGTACCGCGCGTTCGTGAGCGAGGCCGAGCCGCCGGCCGCCGAGGTGCTAGACGCACTCGCGACGCAGTTCCGCGACAGCGGGTACGACACCGGCCGCGTGGTGGCGACGATTCTGCGGTCGAAGCTATTCTTCAGCGCGGCAGCGTATCGGCAGCGGATCAAGCCGCCGGTCGAGTTCGCGCTCGGCATCGTCCGCGGGCTCGAAGCGACGGTCGGCACCTTGCCGCTGGCCGAGGCGCTGCCGGGGCTCGGGCAGGTGCCGTTCGCGCCGCCGTCGGTGAAGGGCTGGGACGGCGGCCCCGCCTGGCTGAACGCCCAGACGCTGCTCGCCCGCAACAACCTGGCGCTCGCCCTCACCAGCGCGGAGGATTCGCGCTTCGGTCGTCGCAGCGACCCCGCCGCGTTCCTCGCCCGCCACGGTAAGACGACCGACGTCGAAGTTGTCGATTTCCTCCTCGGCGTGTTCCTCCAGGGCGACGTGCCGGCAGGTTCGCGCGAGCGGTTGCTCGGCTACCTGGAGCAGGCGAAGGGAGTGCGTCACCCCGGCTACTGGTCCGCCGCCGACGCCGCCGGCCACCGCTCACGCGCCGTCACGCACCTGGTACTGACGCTTCCCGAGTTCCAACTGGATTGAAGACGAAGACAGGACCGCCACAAAAAGGCACGAAAAGACACAAAAAGAGAACAAAGACGAAGAACGGGTTGAATCTAGGTTCGGTCTTACTTTTTGTGTCTTTTCGTGCCTTTTTGTGGCCGTCCTGTCTTGAATCGGAGCCCCGCCATGACCGACCGCCGCGAGTTTCTCCGCCGCTCGACGCTGCTCGGGTTCGGCGCCTCCGTCCCCGGCTTCGTCGGCCGCTCGGCGGTGGCCGCGCCGCCGACCGGTACCGCGGGCAGCCGCGACACCGTCCTGGTCGTGGTCCAGCTCACCGGTGGCAACGACGGGCTCAACTCCGTCGTGCCGTACCGCAACGCCGACTACTACCGCCTCCGGCCGACCATCGCCGTGCCGCGCGACCAGCTCAAGCCGATCGGCAACGACCTGGGCTTGCACCCCGGTCTGGACATGCTGGCCCGGCTCTTCAACGACCGCGGCGTCGTCTCGGTCGTGCAGGGCGTCGGCTACCCGAACCCGAGCCAGTCGCACTTCCGGTCGATGGACGTGTGGCACGCCGCCAGCACCGCCGAGACGCTCACCGAGGGCTGGGTCGGCAAGGCACTCAAGGCGAAATCACTGCCCGCGTTCCACCTGACGGCTCCGAACGAGGCCGCACCGCTGGCTCTCGCCGGGGCGCCTGTGCGGGTGCCGTCGGTGGCGTCGCTCGACGACTTCCGCCTGCGGCTGACCGCCTCCGGGGGTGCCGACACCGCCGCCCAGCGCGGCGTGATGACCGGCGCCGCGCAACCCGCGCCGGACGCCCGTACCCCGGGCCTGCTCGACTTTGTGGCGCGGACGCAGCTGAACACGTACAGCAGCAGCGACCGCCTCGCCGCGGTCGGCCGGGAGTACCAGCCGAAGGTGCCGTACCCCGACACGCCGTTCGCCAACCGGCTGAAGCTCGCCGCGCAACTCATCGACGCGGGCGTCGGCGCCCGCATCTTCTACGTGTCGCTGGACGGGTTCGACACGCACGCCGGGCAGGGGGGCGCGGTCGGGGCGCATTCGGCACTGTTGAAGCAGTTCGCGGACGGCGTGTCGTCGTTCTACCGCGACCTGTCCGAGCGCGGGCAGCGCGAGCGAGTGTGCGTGCTAACGTTCAGCGAGTTCGGCCGGCGGGCGCACGAGAACGGCAGCAAGGGGACCGACCACGGGGCCGGCGCCCCGGTGTTCCTGGTCGGCGGCAGGGTGAAGGGCGGCGTGGTCGGCGACCACCCTCGAATTGTGAATTTGCAGGACGGAAACCTGCCGCACGCGACCGACTTCCGCCAGGTGTACGCGGCCGTACTCGACCGCTGGCTCGGCGTCGACAGCAAGGCGATTCTCGGCGAGGGGTTCCCGCCGCTGGACGTGTTTGCGTCGTAGTCGGGCGAGCGGCCCGCGTCAGCGGGCTGTTCCGGAGCGCTCCCGCCCTCCGGAACAGCCCGCTGACGCGGGCCGCTCGCCACGGCTTTACTTCTTGTTCCCCGTCTCCGTCAGCTCCATCTTCATCGTCATCGCCATGCCGGCGACCTGGCTCGACATCTCCATCTTGGCGAGGCCCAGCGGCACGTCGTTGCCGACCCACGTCTTCATGTCCATCGTCACCTCGCCGGCCGGGGTCTTCGTCGTCACCTTCATCTTCACCCACTTCGCGTCGTAGCTCTTGCCGCCGACGGTGACCTTCTCCGTCCCCTCCCCGGACTTCTCGATCTTGGCGTCGCCCTTCGCCCCGCCGCCGGCCAGGGCCGTCGGGTCGAACGCCTTCGTCAGGTCGATCTTCTGCGTCTGCTTGGGGATGTCCATGCCGTTCATCTTGCCGGTGATCTCGAGCGTGACCTCCTTGTCGGACACGGCCTTCACCGTGTTCGTGATCGTCCCCTGGATGTCGATCGCGCCGAACTTCGTGGTCGAGGCGTAGCTGGCGTAGTCGCCGACCTTGGCGTTCTTGTACGGGTTCTGGGCGGCGTCCTGGGCGTGGGCCGCCAGCGGGGCGGCGACCGCGACCAGGGCGGCGAAGAAGCGGAAACGCATGAGCAGTCCTCGGGTACGGAGTCGGATCAGCCGATCGCGGCGACGACGGCGTCGCCCATCTGCGTCGTCGTGGCGGTGCCGCCCAGGTCGGGCGTCTTCACGGCCCCGGCGGCCAGCACCGTCGCCACCGCGGCGCGGACGGCGTCCGCACTCGAGGCGAGGGTCAGGTGGTCGAGCATCAGTGCCGCGCTCAGCACGGCCGCGAGCGGGTTTGCGATCCCCTTGCCGGCGATGTCCGGGGCGCTGCCGTGGACCGGCTCGAACATGCTCGGGAACTTCTTCGTCGGGTTCACGTTCGCCGAGCTGGCCAGGCCGATGCTGCCGGTCACGGCGGCGCTCAGGTCCGTCAGGATGTCGCCGAACAGGTTGCTCGCCACCACCACGTCGAACGCCTCGGGCTTGCGCACGAAGTCCATCGCGCAGGCGTCGACGAGCAGGCTGTTCGACTTCACGTCGGGGTAGTCCTTCCGCACCGCCTCGAAGGCGTGGTCCCACAGGCCCATGCCGTACACCAGGGCGTTCGATTTGGTGATGCTCGTGAGCAGCTTGCGGGGCCGCTTCCGGGCGGCGTCGAACGCCGCGCGCAAAATGCGCTCGCAGCCGCGGCGGGTGAACACGCTGGTCTGAATCGCCACCTCGTCGGCGGTCTGCGGGTAGAGTTGGCCGCCGATAGGGGCGTACTCGCCCTCGGTGTTCTCGCGGTACACCAGCATGTCGATCGCGCCCGGCTTCTTGCCGACGAGCGGGCAGGGCACGCCGGCGAACAGGTACGCCGGCCGCAGATTCACGTACTGGTCGAACTTCCGCCGCATCGGCAGGAGCAGTTCGTGAACGGTGATCTTGTCCGGCACGCTCGGGTCGCCGACGGCGCCGAACAGGATGGCGTCGTGCTCGGCCAGCGTGTCCCACCCGTCGGCGGGGAGCATCCGGCCGGTCTGCTTGTAGAAGGCGGTGGACCAGGGGAGCTTGTTCCAGCTCAGTTCGGCGCGGTCGTGCTTCTTCGCCGCAGCCTCGGCCGCGCGAATGGCCTGGTCGATGACCTCCGGCCCGATGCCGTCGCCGCCGATGACCGCGATCCGGTGCCCCGCCATGGAACCCGCCTTGTGGAAGAGGAACGCTACCGCTACAACCCGCGCCGCCGGGCGCCGCCGGAGGGGCCGCCGCGCGCCCGCGGCCGAATCCGCCCGCCGCGCCTGGACCCTGGACCGCCCGCGGTGAACGATACATCCGGAGGACTGTCGATCCCCTGTGGTGTAGCCGCCCCCGGAGGCGGGTCAAGATGACCGCACGAGCCCCCACCGCCGCCCGCCGCCTCGCGGTCCTTGCCGCGGCGCTGGCGCTCGCGCCCGGCTGCAAGAGCAAGGACGGGAGCACCGCGTCCGGCGACACGCGGCCCGACCCGCTCGTGGCCGGCCCGGGGCGCATCCCGCGGCAGAACATCCCGCTTCCCGAGAAGGGCGGCACCGCGGGTAACCGCCGCGGCGACCCGCTGCTGGGGGCACCGGTAGCGCGGCCCAACGACCGATCCGGCTACACGAACGACCCCGAGCGCTGGAAGGGTGGCCCCTACGTGCCCGGCCCCGGCGGCACCCCTGCGGCGTTGACGAACCGGACGAAGGACGACGGCTTCGGCCTGAAGATGGACGGCCACGGCGGCACGCAGCTGACGCCGACGGGCGGATCGGCCGCCGCGGCGACGAGCGTGCCGAGCGGGGCCGAGTCGCTGTACGCCGAGCTGAAGCGGTACCGCGTGGACCGCGGCGACTACACGGTAACGCGCGAGGGCGGGCGGACGCTGTTCCAGGCGCGGGTACCGCTGCCGGACGGGGGCGTCCGCGGCTACACTGGAGCGGGGCCGACCGAGGCCGACGCGATCCGGCACGCGCTGGAGCAGATGCGGGGCGACCTCGGAGCGCGGTAGCGGAACAGGGTTCGTACGTGAAACCCCACCCGTCGCAACGGGTGGGCTTCGTCATTTGGTTACGGCTTCACGAACAGGCCGGCGTCGAGTGTCTCGGTGAGCGTGACCTCGCTCGCCTCGCCCTCCAGGTAAAGCTTGCTGTCGCGCTTCACGACGAACTTGAACGACTGCTTCGTCCCGTTCACGTCCTTGTAGTTACTCGGGTACGTCTCCTGCGCCACCTCGCGGCCGCTCCCCTCATCGTTCACCGTCTGGTCGTGTCGGACGAGCAGGCCGGTGGTCTTGTCGAAGTAGAGCGTCACGTCGCGACGGCCCTTCGCCGACACCTTGACGCCGAGTGCCGCCTTGTCGTTCACCAGCATCTCGCCGGCCGGGGCCAGGGTGTAGCCCTTGGCGGCGCCGACGAGCGGGGTGAGCGACGCGAGGTAGCCGGCGTGCTGCTCCTGTTGGCCCTGGGCGATCTCGTCCTTGCTCATGTCCTTCGTGTCGTTGCCGAACTTGGCCCACCCCTTGTCCCCGGCCAAGACGTTGACGATGCGGAACTTCTGGCCGCCGGCCTCGATCTCGATGTCGGCTTTGACCTTGTCGTCGGCGTAGGTCATGATCGTGCCGGTCATCGGCACCTTCATCCCCATGCCGTGGAACGTGCCGCTGAACGTGACGGAGCCGCCCTTGAACTTGGCGAGGTTCGCGCCCCCGCCGTGGGCCTTGATCGCCTTGTCGACCAGGGCGCGGGCGTCGGCGGCGTCGTCGCCGCGGGCGGAACTGGTGACCAGCAGAGCGAGCGAGAACGTGAGACCGGCCAGCCGGGTGCGCGTCATCGGGAACCTCGTCGCGTGGAGTTGGGCGAGAGACGCCGGGTGATTCGCCGCGAGACGAGACTTATTGTAGCCGGCCGCGTCAGTCGTTCAGTTCGGGCCGCAGGTTCAGGGTGCGGGCGCTGATGCGCGTCAGGAAGCGGGCCTTCTGCGCCGCCGACAGGTCGTTCGTGTAGCGATCGCGGACGGCCTCCACCCAGCGCACCTTCCGCTCGCCGTAGTCGGTGGCCACGCGCACCAGCACCGGCCGCGGCTCGCACACCGCCGCCCGTAGCTTCGGCTCGAGCTCGGCCTGTGCCAGCACTTCGACGTAGCCGAGCCCGAACGCCTGGGCCAGCGCCCGGTAGTCGATCGCCGCCAGCTGCGTCGCCGTGGTGCGGCGGTACGCCGGCATCTGGAGCATCTGCATGTAGTGGTAGGCGTGGTCGTCCAGGATCACGAACGTGACCGGGAGCCCCTCGCGGGCCGCGGTACTCATCTCGACGGCGGTCATCAGCATGCAGCCGTCGCCGGTGAGCGTGGCGACGCGGCGGCCGTGGTGCACCTTCGCCGCGCCGATCGCCGCGGGGATGCTCCAGCCCATCGCCTGGTTGTCCACCGGGTTGAAGTACGTCCGCGGCCGGCACACCCGGTAGAACTCCGCGGCCAGGTGCTCGGTCACCGACACGTCGGTGAACAGCAGCGCGTCCTCGGGCAGCACGCGGCGCAGGGCGGCGACCACGGCCAGCGGATCGGAGCCGCACCGCGCCGCCGGCACGGAACAGAGCGTGCGGTCGGCGTCCACCTTCAGCCGGCGAATGCGCTCGGTAAGGCGCTGGTCCGGGGCGCGGCGGAGCTGATCGGCGCAAGCCAGCAGGCGGCCGAGGAAGATGCCGGCGTCGGCGTGGACGCACACGTCGGCGCGCACGGCGCGGCCGAGGTTGCAGTGGTTCGCGTCGACGTGGATCAGGTGCCGCGGCTGCGGGTTGCCGTAGTACCCGGTCGAGACCTCCGAGTACTTCACGCCGACGGCCAGCACAGTCGTCACGCCGGTGCGCAGCGGGTGGGCGCGTTCGCCCTCGAACGCCGCTTCCGCCACGGCCGAGGCGTGCGGCCCGTAGCCCCAGCCGACCGCGAGCGGGTGCGCCTCGCTGATGACCCCCTTGCCCGACACGCTCGTCGCCACGGGCGCTTGCAGCAGCTCGGCGACCGCGGCCAGCTCGCCGGGGTAGTCCATGCAGCCGGCGCCGGCATAAATGCCCACACGCTGGCGCGGGTCGCGCAGGATGGCGTGGGCACGGGCGAACGCGGCGTCGTCGAACGGCGGGGCGGGGACGGCCGGCGGCGGGCAGCGGAAGTCGGCCGCCTCGATCAGCAGGTTGTACGGCACCACGACTGCGACCGGGCCGGGCTCGCCGCACACGGCCGTGACGAACGCCTGCCGCACGAGCGCGGGAAGCTGCTCGACCGTGCTGACGGGGTAAACCGCCTTGCAGACCGGCCGCAGGATGTCGGCGTTCGGCAGGGCGTGGACCTGGAACGGCTTGAAGTGCTCGCCGTTCGCCACGTCGCCGACGATCGCTACCACCGGCGACGAGTCGAGCAGCGCCTCACCGAGGCCGGTGAGCGAATTCGTGACGCCGGGACCGGGGACGACGCACATCACACCGGGTCGGCCGGTGGTGCGGCCGTAGGCGTCGGCCATGACCGCGGCGCTGAACTCGTGGGTGACCAGCAGGTACGGCAGGTGCTTCTGCTTGAACGTGTCCCAGAGTTCGTTCCCCTGGGCGCCGGGGATGCCGTACACGCAGCCCGTGCCTTCGAGGAGCAGCGCTTCGGTGAGGGCGGCGGCGCCGGTCATGCGGCCGAAGACCCAGCCCGGGTGACGGGCGGCCTGGACGCGGGTGAGGGGGTTGGCCGTGGTCGCGGATGCGGCGAGGACGCCACCTACGGCCGCGGCGCCTTCGAGCCAGCCCCGTCGGGTGAATCCGCCGGCCATAGATGTCCCTCCGCGCACGTCGGGGCGAATCACGCGGGTTGTATCGGCAGACGGGGCCGGGAGAATTCGGTGAAGATGGGTGAACCCGCGGCCGTCGGCTAAAACAGCGGGATGCGAACCACTCTTGTCTTGCTACTGCTCGTCGCCGCCGGCTGCGGCCCCCGCGGTTCCTCGTCCGCACGTTCGAGCGGCACGTCGGACCTGGACTTCCCGGTCGGCGCGTTCAGCCTCACCGATCGCTCGGGGAGGACAGTCACCGACAAGGACTTACTCGGCAAGGTGTGGGTGGCGTCGTTCGTGTTCACGCGCTGCCTCGGGCCGTGCCCCGCGGTCACCGGCACCGTGAAGGAACTCCAAGCCGACCTGCGCGAGCTGCCGGACGTGCGCTTCGTGACGTTCACGGTGGACCCGAGCCGCGACAACCCGGACGAGCTGGCGAAGTACGCCGCGAAGTACGCGGCCGACCCGGAGCGGTGGCTGTTCCTCACCGGCCCGGAGGCGACGGTTCACGCCCTGATGCGCGACCGCTTCAAGCTCGCCGTCGGCCGCAAAGAAGAGGCGAAGGAGGGCGACGAGTACGACCACAGCACGCGGCTGACGGTGGTCGACAAGAAGGGCGTGATCCGCGCCACGTTCGCGGGGATGCGCGACGACGCCCGGCCGGACGCGAAAGAAGCGTTCGCGGAGAACCTGACGAAGTTGAAGGAGACGGTACGGCGACTTGTGGCGGAGTAACGCCGCTTGCGGCGTTGCACTGAGGCAACGCCGCAAGCGGCGGGTTGGTCACACGTTGTAGGCGTTGCTGGTCGTGTTCCCGCCGCGGCCCGTCCAGTTCGTGTGGAAGAACTGCCCGCGCGGCTTGTCGGTCCGCTCGTAGGTGTGAGCCCCGAAGTAGTCGCGCTGCGCCTGCAGCAGGTTCGCCGGCAGCGCCGCCGTGCGGTAGCCGTCGTAGTAGCTCAGGGCGCTCCCCAGCGCCGGCAGCGGGATGCCGCCCGTCACGCCGGCCGCGATCGCCCGCCGCCAGCCGTGCTGGGCGCGGCCCAGCTCGCCGGCGAAGTACGGGTCGGTCAGCAGATTCACCAGCTTCGGGTTCTTGTCGAACGCTTCCTTGATCTTGCCCAGGAAGGCGCTGCGGATGATGCAGCCGCCGCGCCACATCAGGGCGATGCCGCCGTTGTTCAGCGTCCACCCGCTGGCTTTCGCCTGGGCCGCCATCAGCGCGTATCCCTGGGCGTAGCTCACCACCTTGCTCGCGTACAACGCCATCTCCACGTCCGCGATGAACTGCGTCTTGTCGGCCACCTTCGCCACCTTCGGCCCGGCCAGCAGTGGGGCGGCGGCGACGCGCTCGTCCTTCTGCGCCGACAGGCAGCGGGCGAACACGGCCTCGGCGATCAGCGTCAGCGGCACGCCGTGCTCGGTGGCCGCGTCCACCGTCCACTTCCCGGTCCCCTTCTGGCCGGCCTTGTCGAGAATCAGGTCCACCATGTCCTTTCCCGTCTCCGGGTCCTTGTACCCGAAGATCTCGGCGGTGATCTCGACGAGGTAGCTGTCGAGCACCCCCTTGTTCCACTTCGTGAACGTCTGCTGGACCTCGGCGTTGGACAGGCCGCCGACGTCGCGGAGGAGCTGGTAGCTCTCGCAGATCATCTGCATGTCGCCGTACTCGATGCCGTTGTGGACCATCTTCACGAAGTGCCCCGACCCCTCCGGCCCGACCCAGTCGCAGCACGCCGCCTCGGTGCCGTCGGTGTCCTTCACCTTGGCGGCGATGGCCTGGAAGATCGGCTTGATCTCGGGCCACGCCGTTTCGTCGCCGCCGGGCATGATGCTCGGCCCCTTCAGCGCCCCCTCCTCGCCGCCGCTGACGCCACTGCCGACGTAGCGAATACCCTTCGCGGCGAGCTCTTTCATGCGGCGGGTGGTGTCGGGGAAGTGGGTGTTGCCGCCGTCGATGAGGATGTCACCCTTCTCCAGGAACGGGGCGACGGAGGCGATGGTGTCGTCCACGGCCTGACCGGCCTTGACCAGCATGACGATCTTGCGCGGCCGCTTAATGCTGGCGACGAACTCCGGCGGCGTCTTGCCGCCGACGAACTTCTTCCCCTTGCCGCGGCCGTTGACGAACTCGTCCACCTTGGCGGCGGTGCGGTTGTACACGGCGACGGTGTACCCGCGGGACTCCATGTTGAGCACGAGGTTCTCGCCCATGACGGCGAGACCGACGAGGCCGATGTCGGCGGTGGGGGTGGCCATGGGCTTCCCTGGGGGACGGTGGATGGGGTCGGGTCGGGGGCCATTCTAGGAAGCGCCCCGGGGTCCGCCACGGTCACGCCCCGGCGACGGGTTCGCCCTCGGTGTCGCGGTGGGGTCGGCCGGCGGTGTAGGTGTCACGGCGAGTCGCATAGTCCGGCCGTTGCTCCGACGGTGCCAACTCCATCGCCTGTTCCTGCCGACGGACCGCCTCGGCGAAGTCGCCAGCTTCGGCCAGCGCCGCGGCCAGCGTGTCCACGTAGCTCGCCACGCGGAAGCCGGTCAGCTCGCACGCCCGGGTCGCGTCCGTCACGGCCGCTGGGCCGTCGCGCAACCCATCGACGGGGCACGTCGCGCGCAGCCACGCCAACACGTTCAGGGTCGCCGGGTCGTCGGCGTTCCGCTCCTTCGCCATCAGATGGTCGGACAGTGCCCCCGAGTGGTCGCCGAGCTGCGCCCGGACCGCGCCGCGCAGGTTCAGCGGTCCCACGCCCACCTCGTCGCGCTCGACCGCGGCGGTGGCGTCGAGGAGGGCGCCGGTCAGGTCGCCCGACCGGCGTCGCGCCACGGCGCGGGCCACGTACCCACGCGGACTATCGGGCGTCAGTCGGATCGCGGTCGTGAAGTCGGCCTCCGCGGCGTCGCGGTCACCGCGCTCGTGGTGGAGGTAGCCGCGCTGCACGAAAACGGCCGGGTCGTCGGGGGCCAGCTCGGCGGCGCGGTTGAAGTCGGCGAGCGCGCCGTCCGTGTCGCGGAGGCGGACGCGCGACAGCCCGCGGTTGAACACCGGGGCCACGTCGTCCGGGTCGAGCTTCACCGACTCGCCGAAGTCGGCCGCGGCCGCCGCGTAGTCGCCTAGCTCGGAGTGGGCCACGCCGCGGAGGTTGAACGCCGCCGCGTTGTGCGGGTCGAGGCGGAGTACCCACGTGAAGTCGTTGACCGCCTTGGGGTGCTCGCCGCGAGCCGACCACAGCCGGCCGCGGTGCCAGTAGGCGTCGGGGCCGGTCGGGTTCAGCCGCAGCGCCGTCGCCAGGTCCGCGAGCGCCTCGTCGCCGCGGCCGAGGTCGTTTAGCGACAGCGCGCGGTAGACGTACGCGCGGGCGTGGTGCGGGTTCAGCGCCAGTGCGGCGTCGTAGTCGGCCACCGCGTCGGCGTGGCGGCTGAGCGACGACAAGGCGTTCCCCCGGTTGAACAGCGCCCGGAAGGTCTGCGGTGCGAGCGCCAGCGCGGCGTCGAAGTCCGCGAGTGCCGCCTCGTACTCGCGGAGTCGGCTGCGGGCCGCGCCGCGGCCGTTGAGCGGGTCGGGGTCGTCGGGGGCGAGCTCGGCAGCGCGGGTGTAGTCGGCGACGGCATCGGCCAGGTCGCCGGCGTCGGCGCGGGCGGTGGCGCGGTTGTGGAACGCGGCCGCGAAGTCGGGTCGTAGGTCGATGGCCCGCGTGAAGTCGGCAACGGCCGCGGCCGGGTCGCCGGCGGCGGCGTGGGCGTTACCGCGGAGGAACAGGAGTTCGGGGTCCGTCGGGTCGAGGTCGATTGCCCCGGAGAACACGTCGGCCGCCTTCTCGTACTCGCCGCGGCGGACGTAGGTCTGGCCGCGGCGGACAAGGGTCGGCAGGTCGGGCACGAAGCTCATGCCCCGATTATACCGCGATGAGCACGGATGAAGCGGCACCCGGGTTGCAAGCTCGCAGCGGTCGATTTTGTCCCTGTGGAGGAACCCTATGAACCGGGTCATCGTGTTCGCGTCCGTCTGCTCCCTGACCGTTGGCGGCTTGCTCGGATGCGGCGCCGGCTCCGGCTCGCCGACGACCCGCTCCGTCACCCCGACCGAGAAGCGCCACGACGTGCAGGTCGAGCTGCCCGGCGCGAAAGTGAAAGTGCGAAGCGAAGATGACGGCCGGGTAAAGTTGGACGTGCAGACGAAGGGCACGGGGCGTTGATTCCTGCAACACTCTTTCTTACCGCCGACTCGAGGGGTCCCCGAAACCCCCGGGGAAATTTCAGGCGAATCAGTCGTGGGCCGAACGCCGGTGATTCGTTTGGCATTTCGCTTGCGTTCGCCCCGCCGCACGCTATTGTCCCCGCCTTCCGGGACGCGGCGCAAGGGGGGACCAGTGCGCCGACCCGGCCGGGGAACCCTTATGGCCCGCCGTCTCTCCCTCGTGCTTTTCGTCGGCGTCGCCACGGCGTCCGCCTCCGGCGCCGCCCCGACCGTTCCTGCTGCCGCGGTGTCGACCGCCGTCCGCGCTACTCATGTCCCGGTGATCGACCTCACACACCTGTTCGACCGGCTAACCGTTCCCCTGGGTACGGTACCGGTTCGGGACTGACCCGGGCGCTTCCCGGCGGACACCCGGACGGGTACAGTACGGACGCGGGGACGTGAGCCGGAACAACCCGGCCGTCGGCCCGCCGCTCGACCCCGGGGTTTCCATGCTGTCCGCCCGCCGCCGGCTCGCGCTGCTCCTGTGCGCCGCCCCGCTGGCCCTCCCCGCCGCTTCCACCGCCGACGATAAGGCCGACCCGAAGTTACTCGTCGAGGTGCAGACCGGGACGCTGCCGATCGTCATCGTCGCCGCGCACGGCGGCACCGAGAAGATTCCCGGCGTGCCCGAGCGGATGGGCGTCGGCGTCAAGCAGTTCGCCACCGTCCGCGACGTGGGCACGGACAAGCTGGCCAAGGCCTACGCCGCCGACGTGGAGCGGCAGCTGGGCAAGAAGCCGTGGGTGGTCATCGCCAAGTACGACCGCAAGTTCGTGGACGCCAACCGCGCCGCCGACCAGGCCTACGAGGTGAAGGAGGCGAAGGCCTACTACGACGCCTACCACGTGCCGCTGGTCGCCGCCCTGAAGGCGGTGAAGGAGAAGCACGGCAACGGCATCCTGCTCGACGTTCACGGCCAGGGGAAGTACCCGGACGCGTTGCTCCGCGGCACCCAGAACGGCAAGTCCGTGGTGCTGTTGCGGCAGCGGCACGGGTTCGCCGCGGTCAACGGCAAGAACAGCATCCTCGGCCGGTTCGAGCGCGGCGGCAACAAGGTACTGCCGCGGGCCGACGCCGGGGAGAAGGCGAAGGAGGAGACCGGCTACACCGGCGGGTTTGCCGTCGCCAACTACGGCAGCCACACCGGCTACGGCATCGACGCCATTCAACTGGAGATCGGCACCAACTACCGCTCGGCCGACAACCTCGCCAAGACGGCCCGCGACCTGGCCGACGCCACGGTCGCGTTCCACGACGCGTACCTGAAGAAGTAGAGGACGGGAGACCGGATTCAGGAGTCAGGAAAGCCCGGGGTACACCCCCCGGGCTTTCCTCGTTTACCTGCGTCTCCCGTCTCCTGTCTCCTGCCTCCTGAGTCCCCGGCAAGTGGCGCAGACACGGCAAGAAGGTGCCGCTATCGTCCCGCCGCGTTGACCCGGGCAGGTCGGCCCCCGCGGCACCGGAACGTCGTGGGTTCCCCCGTCCGACCCGCCCGCCAGGAGACGAGGCGATGACGATTTCCCGGTACAAGATCATGGCCGGCATCCTCGGCGTGTCGCTCGGCGGGCTCGCCGTCGCGGGCCAGTGCAGCCGCCCCGACACCCCGCACCGCAGCAACGACACCCCGACCGCCGACCCGAAGGTGCCCAGCGCCGGGGCCAAGCCGGCGCCACTGCCGGCCGTGCCGCCGCCGCCGGCCGTGTTGCCGTTGCCGACCGTGCCGAGCCCTGTGACGGTGGACCTGCCGGCGCTGCCGCTGCCACTGCCCACGTCCGCGCCGTCGAAGCTGCCCGAACTGCCGGTGGCGCCGCCGGTAAAGGTCGAGGCCCCCCGGCCGGTGTCGGTGCCGACTCCGATCGTGATCCCTGCATCCGGGACGACGCTGCCGGACGTCACGCCCGCGCTGCCGCCGATGACGCCGAAGGCGGCCCCGCTTCCTGCAGTCGAGCCGATGCCCCCGACGGCCGCGCTGATCCCGGCGCCGCCCGCTACGACCGCCGTCGTCACCACGCCGGCCCTGCCGCCGACCGCGGTGCCGCCGACGCCGTCCGTCGAACCCGCCCCGCCGCGCCCGACGCCGGCCGCCGTGACGCCGGCGCCGCAGCAGCAGGCCGTTGCGGTGGCCAACCGGTTCCGCATCCTGCTGCGGGTCGGCGAGGGCGAGCCGATGTTCGAGGTCAAGAGCGGCGACGACCTGGTGTTGCGCGTCGTCTGCGAGAAGGTGGACGTGAAGAGCCCCGAGAAGGGGCAGGGGCCGTCGTCGGTCGTGGCCACGGGCCGCGTGCGGTTCGTCGGGTTTGGGGCCGAGGGGACGTGCGAGAGCCTGTCGTTCCAGGCCGGTTCCGGTGAGGTGGCGATGACCGGCGCCGTCCGCGTGCAGGTAAAGGACCGCATCGGTCGGGTCGAGTCCGAGCTGACCAGCGACCGCCTCCAATACCGGCTCGACGCCAACGCGCTACCGGGCACCCTGCGGCCGTAAGCGAGAGCGCAGGCGAGCGGCCCGCGTGAGCGGGCTGTTCCTCAGCGCCACATGGGCTGAGGAACAGCCCGCTCACGCGGGCCGCTCGCCTTTGCGCATCTGGTCAGAACCGCGGCGTCGGCCGCTCCCAATTCGCGTCGTAGGCCAGCGAGAACACCTGCTGCACCTTCTCCGCCCGGTTCGGAGCGTCGCTCAACAGCACCTCCAGCGCCTGCCGCAGTAGCTTTGCCCGCGGGTCGGCCGCGGCCGCGGCCGGGTCGGCGCCTCGGCCGACGCGGTCGAGTGTCGCGGCGAGGTCGAGCACCCGGCTGCGGGCGTCCAGGAAGAACTGGTCGAGCGCGCGGGCGGCGGGGAGCGGTGTCATGTCGGGTTCGCGGTCGGGGTGAAACGGGCCTTCAGTTCCAGCGGCACCAGCTCGTTCAGGCTCCCGGAGCGGAAGCCGTCCAGGTCGAGCGTCACGAACGTGAACCCGAGCCGGCGGAACTCGCGCGTCAGCCCGGCACGCATGTCCGCGTCGGCGAGCCGCGCGATCTCGTGGGCCGGCACCTCGACGCGGGCCAGCTCGCCCTCGTGGTAGCGGACGCGGCACTCGCGCAACCCCAGCCCACGCAGGTACGCCTCGGCGTCTTCCACGCGGCGGGTGCGCTCGGGCGTGACGGCCAACCCCGGGGCCAGCCGGCTCGACAGGCACGGGGCGGCGGGCTTGTCCCACGTCGGCAGGTTCCAGTGCCGCGCGACCGCCCGCACGTCGGCCTTCGTGAACCCCGCTTCCTGTAACGGGTGTCGCACGGCGTGCTCCGCGGCGGCGGCGAGGCCCGGGCGGTAGTCGCCGTTGTCGTCGAGGTTCGCCCCGCTGACGATCACTGGTACGCCGAGCCGTGGGAGTAGGTCTTCGACCCGCGCGTAGAGCTCGCTCTTGCAGTGGTAGCAGCGGTCGCCGCCGTTCCGCAGGTAGTCCGGGTTCTCGAACTCGTCCGTGGCGACGACGACGTGCCGGATGCCGATGTGGGCCGCCAGTTCACGGGCGGTGGCGAGTTCGGCCCGCGGCACGCTCGGGCTGTCGGCCGTGACCGCGACCGCCCTGTCGCCGAGCGCAAGGTGCGCCGCCTGTGCCACGACGGTGCTGTCGATGCCGCCGCTGAACGCGACCGCGACGCCCGGCAGCTCGCCAAGCACGGCGAGGAGCCGGTCGCGCTTTGTGATCAACTCGGGCGTCATGGCTCACTTCGCCGGCGGGCGGACGGTCAGGACGGGGCAGGGGGCGTGCCGCACGATCCGCTCGGCGACGCTGCCGAGGAGGAAGTGCGCCAGACCGGTACGGCCGTGGGTCCCGATGCACAGCAGGTCGGCCTTTAACTCCTCGGCCGCGGTCACGATCTCCGCGGCGGGGGCGCCGATGCGCACCTCGGTCGTCGGGCGCAATCCTTCTAGCCCGACGCGCTTCACGAACGCGGCCAGCCCGGCCTTACCGGCCTCGACCATGTCGGCGAGTGCGGGTGTGGTGACGGGCGTCGGCATCATCACGTCGGGGACGACGAGTGTCAGGTCTTGCACGACGTGTACGAGCGTGAGTTCGGCGCCGAACTTCGTGGCCAGCTCGGCGGCGTAGCGGACGGCGGGGACGGACGAGTCGCTGAAGTCGGTCGGAGCGAGGACTCGGCGGATGGCGATCACGGGGCACCTCCTTCCGCGGGCATTGTATCCGCACCGCGGGTGAGGGCATGGTACGCCTCGCGCACCGCGCGCGTGACCGGTCCTTCCGTGCCGTTACCGATGGTGTGCCCGTCGATGCGGACGACGCCGATGACGCCGCACGCGGTGCCGACCAGGAACACCTCGTCGGCGGTGTTGAGGTCCGACGGCGTGGGGGGCGGCTCAAGCTTCCACGGTCCCAAGTCGCGGGCCAGTTCGGCGACCGCCCGGGCTTCGACTGTCGTCGTCGGCGGGACCGGCGACACTGTGCCGCCGCGGGCGAAGAACAGGTCGCCCTCGGTCGTGCCGATCACGCCCTCCCCGGGACCACAGATCACGGCGTCGAGACACCCCGCCCGGAGGGCGTGGCGGCGTGCGGACACGATGTCCGGTCGGCCGAGCGCCTGAAGCCAGAACCGCGGCCCGGCGGCCGCCACCGGGTGCGGGTAGGTGACGACGTGGAGCCCGTGGCCGGCCAACTCCGACGGGAAGGGGTAGTACTCTTCCGCGGTGATGAACACCTGCGGGTCGAGCTTTCGCGGGTCGGGGCCGATCGTGCCGGGGCCGCGGGTGACGATGACGCGGCAGTAGCCGTCGGTGCGGTGGTTCGCACGCACGGTTGCTTCGACCGCGGCGAGCAACTCGGCCGCGGTGTAGGGAACATCGAGTTCGTAGTGCTCGGCGACGGCGAACAGTCGGTCGATGTGATCGGCGCCGCGGAACAGCCGGCCGCCGAAGACGCGGAGCGGCTCCCACACGCCGTCGCCGTAGAGGAACCCGTGGTCGAACGGGCTGACCCGGGCGTCGGCCTTGTCCACGAGCGTGCCGTTCACCCACAACAGCGACATGCGGGAAGTGTAGGAACGACGAAAGCCCGGGGACGGCTGCCCCCGGGCTTTCGAGCGTCAACGCCTTCTGTCAGCGGGCGGCGATCCCGTCGGCGGCCTTGTGGTCGATGTGGCGGAACACCACGTCCTGGGCGAGCTTGTCCAGGAACTCGAGCTTGAACTGCGACGGCGAGACGGAGTCGGCGGGGCGCGGGAAGCCGGGGTGCGAGAACGTGAAGGCGTAGCGGAACTTCGGCTCGCCGCGCTCCTCCGACGTGTCCGTCACCTCCACCGCCACCTGCGCCTTCCCCTCGTAAATCTGGTTCAGCGACCCCGGCTGGTACGTCTGCAGGCCGCTGAGCGTCATCTCGACCACGTAGTCGGCCTTCAGCCGCTGGCCGATCGACCCGGCCCGCATCCCGCGCCAGTTCGGGTTGCGCATCTTGAACGTGTCCAACTCGTGCGGCGGGATGACGGTGTAGAGCTCCTTGTTCGCCTTCCCGACCTCCGGCAGCTTCTTGGCGACGGCCGCGGCCAGCTCGCGCTCGTACCCGGCGAACTCGCCGGTCATCGAGCCGGGGGCCATGTTCGCCAGGAGGAGGACCTTGATCTCCTCGTCCTTGTCGTGCTTCGGGCCTTCCTTCGGCCGCAGCGGGTACTGGGCCGGAATCTTGGCCTCGGTCCGCAGCAGCACGAACGGCAGGGTGATCGGGTTGCACCCGATGGCAATGACCGCGGCCAGGGTCAGCCACACGCTCCGCTTGGCCCACTTCCCGGTCGCGTCCATGCGAACCCCCCCTTGACTCAGTCCAGCAGGATCACCGCCCACCGCCCGAGCGCCAGCACCAAGAATGCCGCGACCAGCAAGGTCAGGGCCAACTCGCCGCGGCGGACGAACAGCATCCGGCCCGCGAAGAGGCTCGCCACCGACCACACGAGCAGCGCGGCCCACCCCAGGGCGGTTACGGTACCGACCCAGTTCGCGGCCAGCGACGCCCGCACGTCCCCCCGGACGAGCAGGGCGAAACTGGTGGTCATCCCGCACGTCGGGCACGGCTTGCCGGTCAGGCTCACCATGTTGCACGGCGGGAGGCCGAGCTGGGTGTGCGTCGCCATCGTCCGGGCGGCCCCGTCGGGGCCGTACGGGTTCAGGTACGCCGCCACCCCAAACACCACCGCCAGCGTGACCGCGACGGCCGCGAGGCCGACCCGCACGCCCCGCGTCAGCCGCGGGTCCGGGCGGACCGGGACGGCCAGCGGGATCGACTCGGGAGGCACCGGTGTCGCGTCCTGGGGCTGCTGTTCAGCGGGCACGGATAGCCTCGGGTCCGGGGCGAATCAAGCGGAAGTCAGGGCCGGGTAGGGTATAACGGGGGTGGCCGCGGGGGCACGGGGAATTGTACCGGGGGCGGGGAATGGGGGCGCCGCTGCCCGCCGCCGTGCGGGCCTTCTTCGCCGAGCACCGCATCACCGGGCCGGGCGTCGTCGCCGTCTCCGGCGGGGCCGACAGCGTGGCGCTGCTGCGGGCGCTGGAGGGTGTCGAGCCGTTGATCGTGGCTCACTTCCACCACGGGTTACGCGGCGCGGAAGCGGACGCCGACGCCGCATTCGTACGCGAGCTGGCCGGGCGGCTGGGGTGCCGCTTCGAGCTGGGCGGCGCCGACGTGCGGGCCGCGGGTGGGAACCTGGAAGCAGCGGCGCGGCGGCTCCGCTACGGGTGGCTCGCCGAGGTGGCCGCGGCGACCGGCGCCGCGTGGGTGGCGACCGGCCACACGGCCGACGACCAGGCGGAAACGGTGCTGCACCGGCTCGTGCGAGGGACCGGACTGCGCGGCCTGCGCGGGATTGCGGCGGCGATGCCGCTCGGGACGGTACAACTCGTCCGCCCTCTGCTCGCCGTCGGCCGCGTGGACGTGCTCGCGTTCCTCGCCGACCTCGGCCAGCCGTTCCGCACCGACACGTCGAACGCCGACCCGCGCTTCACCCGCAACCGCGTCCGCGCCGAACTCCTGCCGCTGCTGACAACCTTCAACCCCGCCGCCCCCGCCGCGCTGACCCGTGCCGCCGAGCAGTCGTCGGAAGCGTTCGACCTGATCGATCGTCTCGCCGCTGAACTCCTCGGCCGCGCCGAGTTGCCGCGCGCCGGCGACCTCGTCATTCTCGACTCCGCCGCGATCGTCGGCGCGGTGCCGCTGCTGGCGCGTGAGGCGTTCCGTCGCGTGTGGGAGCGTGAGGGCTGGCCGACGAGTCAGTTCCGCGCCGCGCACTGGCACCGACTGCTGGCCGTGGCCCACGGCGACCCCGCGGCGGCTGATTTCCCCGGCGGCACCTGCGCGCGGCGGGTCGGGCGGGTGGTTCGGCTCGGGCGGCAGTCGTAAAACACCCGTCTTCGTTCCCGCCGAGGCCGCCATGCTCCGCCCGATCCGCCGCGCCCTGCTCAGCGTCTCCGACAAGACCGGCCTCGTCGACCTCGCCACCGAACTCGCCACGAAATTCGGCGTCGAACTGGTCGCCACTGGCGGCACGAAGAAGGCGATCTCCGACGCCGGTCTGCCGGTCAAGGACGTGTCCGACCTCACCGGCTTCCCGGAAATCCTCGACGGCCGCGTCAAGACGCTCCACCCCGCACTGTACGCCGGCCTGCTCGCCCGCCGCGACAAGACGGAGCACATGGTCACGCTCGCGGCGCACCAGTTGCCCGAGATCGACCTCGTCGTCTGCAACCTGTACCCGTTCGAGGAAACGGTCGCGGAGGAGGGCGTGACCGAGGCGCAGGCCATCGAGAAGATCGACATCGGCGGGCCGTGCATGGTCCGCGCCGCGGCCAAGAACCACGACGCCGTCGCCGTCCTCGTCGAGCCCGAACAGTACGACGACTTCCTCCTCGAACTCAAGAACCACGACGGCCAACTGCCGAAGGACTTTCGCAAGGAGTTGGCGTTCGTCGCGTTCCAGCGCGTGACGCAGTACGACGCCGCCATCGCCGAGTACTTCCACGGCCTGATGCCGGACGCCGAGCCCGACGACGAAGCCGACGAGCCCACCGAGTGGGCGGACGAGATCGACCCGCCGTTCGACCTGAAGCAGACGCTCCGCTACGGCGAGAACCCGCACCAGAAGGCGGCGTTCTACGTCGAGCCCGACCTGGAGCACCCGTGCGTCGCGTCGGCGCTTCAGCTGCACGGCAAGGAGCTGAGCTACAACAACATCCTCGACCTCGACTCGGCACTGAACCTGGCCCGCGAGTTCAGCGCCCCCGCCGCCGTGGTGGTGAAGCACAACAACCCCTGCGGCGCCGCCACGGCCGCGTCGCTGGCCGACGCCTTCCGTCAGGCCTGGGACGGCGACCCGCTCTCCGCCTTCGGCGGCATCATCGCCTTCAACCGACCCGTCGATGCGGCTACCGCCGCGGCGCTGACCGACCCGACCGCCAAGCGATTTGTCGAGTGCGTCATCGCCCCCGACTTCGAGCCCGCCGCGCTTGCTGCCCTCCGCGGCTGGAAGGAGAACGTTCGGCTCCTCCGCACCGGCGAACTCACAGGCGGACCGGAGGGACTCGACTACCGCCGCGTCGACGGCGGCCTGCTGGTGCAGACGCGCGACACCGGCGCGGACAACCCCGACGCCTGGAAGGTAGCCACGAAGCGGAAGCCGACGGACGCCGAGGCCGCGGCGCTGCGATTCGCGTGGCTGGTGTGCAAGCACGTGAAGAGCAACGCCATCGTGCTGGCGACCGGCACGCAGGTGGTCGGCGTCGGCGCCGGGCAGATGAGCCGCGTGGTGTCGGTGGACATCGCGGCGAAGAAGGCCGGCGACCGCTCGAAGGGGAGCGTTCTCGCGTCCGACGCCTTCTTCCCGTTCCCGGACAACGTGGAGTTGGCGGCGGCGGCCGGCGTCACGGCGATCGTTCAGCCCGGCGGTTCGGTCAAGGACGCCGACAGCGTCGAGGCCTGCGACAAGCACGGCATCGCCATGCTGTTCACCGGCGTGCGGCACTTCCGCCATTGAAAGGCAGAATCCGATTTAACCACAGAGTCACAGAGAGCACCGAGGGAAGACAGAAACCCGAGTCGAAGCAGAGTTAGAAATCAATCTCCTGCTTTCGCTCTGCTTTCTGTCTTCCCTCGGTGCTCTCTGTGACTCTGTGGTTAATCTTCTTTCCACGAGCCAGACTACATGGAACACACTTCACACGACTTCCTCCGCCGCCTGCTGGACACGCCGAGCCCGTCCGGGTTCGAGCAGCAAATCCAGCAGGTCGTCCGCGACCACGTTCGCGACTTCGCCGACGAGGTGACCACCGACCGCCACGGCAACGTCTTCGCCAACCGCTTCCCCGACGGCCGCCCCGCCGACGCCCCGCGGATCCTCCTGGCCGGCCACTGCGACCAGATCGCATTGATGGTGCAGCACGTCGACGACGCCGGCTACCTGTACGTGCAGCCCATCGGCGGCTGGGACATGCAGGTGCTCCTCGGCCAGCACCTCACCGTGTGGACGAAGACCGGCCCCGTCGCCGGCGTGGTCGCCCGGCGGGCGATTCACCTGCTGAAGCCGGAGGAGCGGACGAAGGTGCCGGACTTCGCCGACGTGTGGGTGGACATCGGCGCGAAGGACAAGGCCGACGCGGAAGCCGTGGTGCGGCACGGCGACCCGGTGACGTTCGAGCTGGGGTACCGGCCGCTCCGCAACGGCCTCGCGGCCAGCCCGGCGATGGACGACAAGGTCGGCCTGTGGGTGGTGATGGAGGCCGTGCGGCTGCTGAAGGGGAAAACCCTGAAGGCGGCCGTGTACGGCGTCTCGACGGTGGCCGAGGAGATCGGCCTGCGCGGGGCGACGACCGCGAGCTACGCCGTGGACCCGACCGTCGGCATCGCCGTGGACGTGACGCACGCCACCGACACGCCGGGCAACGACAAGAAGACGCAGGGCGACATCAAGTGCGGGGCCGGGCCGGTGCTGTTCCGCGGGCCGAACATCAGCCCGCGGGTGTTCGACCTGCTCGACGAGCTGGCGAAGGCGCACGGCATCCCGGTGCAGGTGCGCGGCGTGCCGCGGGCGACGGGGACGGACGCGAACGCCATCCAAATTAGCCGGGCCGGCGTGGCGTGCGGCCTGCTGGGCATCCCGAACCGCTACATGCACAGCCCGGTGGAGGTCGTCCACCTCGACGACCTGACGAACGCGGCGAAGCTGCTGGCGGAGTTCTGTCTGGCCGTCGGGCCGGAGACGAACTGGATTCCGTGACGCGGTCGTGGGGCCGGTTTTCAGCCGGCCGGTTCACGCCGGCCGGTTGGAATCCGACCCCACTCTCGAGTACACGTCGCGGACGAGCCGCACCGCATCGGATACCGCATCGGTCGTGAACGGCGTCGGCTCCCGCATCTCCACCGACACCCACTCCGCGTACCCGCGCTGCTTCAACTCGCCGGCGAACGCCGCGTGATCGACCGCGCCTCGCGCCCCGGGGGCCGCCAGGTCCGGCTCGCTGACATGGAAGTGCCCGAGCAGCGCGAAGCCGGCTTCGAACGTCTCTCGGAGCGGGTCGCCGGCGAGCGTCATGCACGCCGTATCCAGGTGCAGTCGAAACGCCGGGTGGTCGACGACGCGGACCAGCTCGACCGCATCCGCGGCCCGCGTGACGAAGTCGGCCCCGTACCGCGGCGGATTCGCCTCCAGCACCACGGTCGTGCCGGCGTCCGCGGCGTGCGCCGCGAGGCGGCGGAAGAATGGTACCGCGGTGTCACGCGCCGCCGTGCCCGGCAGGTCGCCGCGGCGGCGGTTCTTCGGCGAGCCGAACACGCACGCCCCGGCCCCGAGCCGGCCGCACGTCGCCAGCACGCGCCCCAGGTATTCCAGGGTTCGCTCGCGCACCTCGGCGGAATCGAACAGCGTGAGGTCGGGCCGCCCGAACAGGAGTGCCTGGGCCGCGACGACGGCGAAGCCCTGGTCGGCCCACCACTCGCGGGCCGCGTCCACGTCCGCGGGCGCTGCCGCCGACGGGTCCGCGAACAGCTTCGTCGGCGCCACCTCGACGGCCGTGACACCGAGTTCACGGAGCGCGGAAAGCACCGCCGGCTGCTCGGCGACCGGCCAGGCGATGTTCGAGACGGCCAGCTTCACGCCGCGAGCCTCGGGGCGGTCCGCTGGGCGGCGACGAAGCGCGTCAACCCGGCGAGCACTTCATCGCGTGTTTCCAGGTAGTCTCCGCGGCCGCCGAACAACTCGGCGTGCGCCGTGCGCACGTCGAAGCACGCCGGTCGCGTGCCGGGGTCGTTCGTGAAGTCGCGGCCGAACGCCGCCCGCGCCACCTCGCGCACCGTGACCGGCGCCGTCGCCAGGTTGACGCGCCGCAAGCCGGCGGCGAGGGCCGTCTCGATGTCGCGGCCGAGTCGGGCCAGGTTGTAGAACTGGTAGCTGGCGCCGGCGTGAACCTTGTCCAGCCGGTTGTCGTGGAGGAGGTCGTACAGGGCGTTCTTCTTCAGGCCCGGCCCGTACAGCCCGGGGAGCCGCACCGCCAGGCTGCGCGGGAAGTGCCACCGCACGCGGCGCTCCAACTCCCACCGGTGCTCGCCGTACGGCGTCGAAAAGTTCGGCTCGATCATCGAGCCCTCGTCCACGCAGATCGGCGTGGCGTACACGGCCACGGTCGAGATCACCACGCACTCGTCGGCCCGGCACTGTTCCAGGTTCGCCCACAGCCGTTCGAGGTTGGCGCGGTCGGCGACCGGGTCGCGGTTGGCGACCCACATCTCGGCCGGCATCGCGCTCACCACCAATCGGCGGAACCGCTTCCCGCGGATGGCCTCGATCGTCTTGGAGTTGAAGACGGCGTCGAACCGGTGCTGCGCGGCGAGGTTGCCGCCGACGAACCCGGTGTGGCCGACGAGGGCGTCCGACATGGCAATCTCCGCGTATCAGGGGTTGAACCGGCCGAGGCACGCGGCGAACAGGCACCGCAGAACCCGCAGGTTGCCGCGGACCGGACTGATCTTCGTCGGCGTCGGCCCGTGTCGCGGGTATCGGCGCGCGACCGGGATTTCCTTGACCCGGAACCCGAGCCGGGCGGCCCGGATGGCCAGGTAGTAGTGCAGCTCGTAGCCGGGGAACACGTCGCGGAACGCCGCCACCCGCGGGTCGGCGAGGAAGCGGGCGCTGTAGCCGCGGAAGCCGTTGGTCGTGTCCGTGTAGCGGAACCGGCTCGCCAGCGACACCAGCGGTGCGTGAACGAGCTTCACCCCCAGCCAGCGCGACAGCGGCAGGTTCTCCGACACGCCGCCGGGGACGAAGCGCGAACCCTGAACGTGATCACAGCCGGCTCCCAGGGCGGCGACGAACCGCGGAATCGCGTCGGGGCCGTCCTTGCCGTTGCCGTCCATCGCCACGACGCCGCGGTAGCCGCGATCGAGCGCCCAGGCGAAGGCCATTCGCATCTGCGCACCGAGCTTGCCGGCCCCGGTCTTCGTCAGCAGCGTGTTCACGCCCAGGGCTCGGAGCGCCTCACGCTCCGTCGAGCCGTCGGTGCTGCCGCCGTCCGCGACGACCACGTCGGCGAGCCCGGCGCAGTGCTCCCGCATGGCGGCGAGTTGCTTCGGGAGCTTGGCGGCCTCGTTGATGACGAACACGCACACGCAGTAGTCCGTGGCGCGCGGCGCGAACTCGTCGGCCGTGAAGGCCGGCACCTGCCGCGGCTGGAGGAGCGCGTCGGGCATCATGTCTACTCGGAGTGGCTCATCACGTTTCGGCGTGTGAGGTCGGACAACATCACGGCGCTGGCCTGCTCCTCGCGGACGTGGTACAGCGGCCGCCCGCCCGAGTCGTCGACCAGCCGGCCGAGGTGCTCGCCGATCATGGTGAGCATCACAAACACGAGGAAGAACAGGCCGCTCGTCTGGAGGCTGATCCCCGTCCACCCCGGCATCACGTCCGGCTTGGTGAGGTACACGCCGATCACGTACAGGCTGTACAGGACGCTCAGGGCGCTGCCGCCGAGGCCGAGGAGTGAGACGACGCGGAGCGGGGCGACGGAGTGGCCGAGCGTGAGGCTCACGGCGCGGCGGGCGGAGCGGCGGAGGTTGACGCGCGGCTGCTTGCCGCCGCGGGCCAGGAAGCGGTACGGGTGCGTCGTGGTCGTCAGCCCGATCTCGGCGGCGAGGAGGCCGAAGTGTCGCTTGCGGACGCGGACGCGCGTCAGGGCGTTCACCGCGGCGCGCGTCAGGCAGCGGAAGCCGCTGTTCACGCGGACCACGTTCGCGCCGAACGTCGGCCCCGCGATACGCTGGAAAAGCCAGCGGAGAACCCGGTACGAGACGCCCGGCGCGGCGGGGTACGGGGCCACGCCGACGACCACGTCCGCCCCGCCGCGGCACGCCTCGACCAACTCCGGGATCACCGCGGGCGGGTCGAACTCCGGGTGAAGCGTCACCACGTAGTCGCCGATGGCCGCGTCGAGGCCGGCCATGACGGCGGTCTCCGGCGCCTGCCGCCGCGACAGCCGCAAGTAGCGGACGCACTTGTACCGGGCCAGCAGTTCCCGCACGACAGCGGGCGTGTCGTCGCGGGAGCCGTTGTCGACTAACACCAGCTCGAAATTCGTGTAGTGCGCGTCGAGCGTCTTGTAGGATTCGTCCACGAACGCCGGGAGGAACCGCGCGTAGCTCCGCAGCGCGGCGACCACGGAGACGAACACGTCGGATCGAGGTGCGGCGCGGGTCATGCAGCCTCGCGGAGTGTCGTCGGCGGCGCGTCGAGGCGCTTGTTCAATTCGTCGGTCACGTCGTACACGTTGTCGATTTTACCGCCCATCACCACGTGATAATTCGGCACGCCGTGGTCGGGGCGGAACAAGATCGGCCGGCTGTCGTCGGCCTCGCTGCGGGGCAGCACCGTCTTCACCTCCCACAGCGAGTCACGGTACTCACAGCGGGCCAGCGCCGGCAGGTAGCGGGCGGCGTCCCGCACCATGTGCGGGAAGGCGGTGCGGCGCTCGGCGGCGGCGGCTACGGCGTAGGCCGCCGTCGGGGCCGGGTCGTACCAGTGGCCGTGCGGCGTGTAGCGGACGTGGCTCAGCGTGTGGAGGCCGCGCGGGGGGAACGGCATGCACGAGAAGAACGGGCCGTCCATGACCGTCACCCCGAGCCCCTTCAGCGCGGCCGGCACCTCGACCAGCGCCATCTCCGCGAGTTCGTGCTTCAGCGGGATCACCGGCAGCCCCGACGCGGCGGCCGCCGCGTTCGTCTGGGCGTAGGAGCAGGTCACAACCAGCCCCGCCGCCACGTCTGCCCCCGCCGCACGTACCCGCAACGCGGCACCGGGTAGCGGCGTAACCTTTTCCACCGGCGTGTTCAGCCGCACGGTCACGCCTGCGCGTCGCACCCGCTCAGCCATCACGTCGCGGAGGCGGGCGGCGTCGAAGGCGTATTCGCGGACGCGGAATACGTCCTCGACCAGGTCGCGGTCGAACAGCCGCGTCACGCCCACGTCCGCCGGCTCGACCGGGGCGCCGATCCGCCGCATGGCCTCGGCGAACTGGCCGGCCGTGACCTTCGAGCCGCGGCGGGCCACGGCGTACAGCTTCTCGAACGTCGCGTCCACGGCCGGGGCGAACTCGGCGACGAACCGCGGGAAGTTCACCCGGCTGCGGACGGCGGTGAGCACGCTCCGCGGGTAGTGGTAGCCGTTGTGGACGCGGGCCTGGTTCGCGTAGGACGCCCGCGCCATCAGCGCCGGCCCGGCCTCGCACAGCAGCACCCGGCGGAAGCGGGCGGCCAGTTGCTCGGCCAGGTACAGGCCGTAGAACCCGCCGCCGACCACGACCGCGTTCCACCGCTCCATCGGTGCCCCTACGCGGCTTCGCCGTCCGGGCGGAACCCGGACGGCCCGGTCACCCCCCGCTTCGAGTCTCTCACGAAGTCGATCAGCTCCCGCACCGCGGGGAGCGCCCCGAATTGGGCCTCGGCCCGCAGCATCGCCACCGGAATCAGGAGCCGCTCGACGTAGATCGACCGGAAGACGCGCCGCACGGCGTTGATCTCCGCGTTCGATACGCCCGCGCGGCGCATCCCGACGACGTTCACGCCGCAGACGTGGTTCACGTCCTGGATGACCCAGAACGGCGGGATGTCCTTGCTGCTGGCCGACGAGCCGCTGAGCAAGGCCAGTCGGCCGACGCGGCAGAACTGGTGGACGGCCGAGTTCCCGCTGAGGAAGACGCGGTCGCCGGTCGTCACGTGGCCGCCGAGCAGGGCCGAATTCGCGTAAATGCCGTGGTTGCCCACCACACAGTCGTGGGCGACGTGGGCACCGGCCATGAACAGGTTTCCGTCGCCGATGGTCGTCACGCCCGTCCCCGGGCCGGCGCCGGTCGGCATGCCGCGGTGAACGGTGACGTGTTCGCGGAACGTGTTGCCGGCGCCGATCACGACGCGAGTCGGCTCGCCGGCGTAGGCCGTGTGCTGCGGGGCGCCGCCGATCACACTGCCAGTGTCGAACGTGTTGTTCGGGCCGGCCGTCAGCGGGCCGGTCAGACGGGCTTGCGCGGCGACCACGCAGCCGGGGCCGAGTTCGACCTGGCCGTCGATTACCGCCAGCGGGCCGACGCGTACGTCCGGGGCGAGTTGGGCGTCGGGCGACACCACGGCAGAGGGGTGAATCAGCGGCGGCATGGGCTTCCTTCCGGGCACCGCGGGCGGCTCGGTTTACCCCAAGCCCCGCCGCCGTGCCAGCCCAGTTTCCCCAGCCGCATATCCTGACGGGATGCCGACCCTGTTCATGGTCGAACTCGCCGTCGCTGACGCCGCCGCGTCCCGCAGGTGGTACGAGGTCACGCTCGGGATGAAGGTCGTGACGGTCGATGCGTCCACCGGGTTCGCGCTGCTCCAGGACGAGCGCGGCGGGCGGCTCGCGCTGAAGCCAGGCACGCCGAACCCGGGGGGTGTGACGCTGCACTTCGAGGTCGCGGACGTGGCCGCGGCGATACGGGGGCTACGGCCGGACGGCCCGGCCGTGGTCAGCCCCGAGGGCTACCGCGAGGCGTTCGTCCGCGACCCGGACGGGTATCGCGTGGGGCTGTTCGCGTGGACCTGAGCCTACTCGACCGTCGCTAGCAGGCCCAACATTTCGCCACGGGCGTGCATGGCGTCCGCCGTTCCGACTCGATCCGCCGCCGCTATCCCGTCGCGCAGCACCGTCGCCGCCTCGTCGGTGCGGTCCAGCCGCGCCAGCGCCTGACCCGCTTGCAGGTACGCCGGGATGAACGGCGCCGCGGCGAACCTCGCGATCATGTCGCGCAGCACCGTAACGCACCCGGCGTCGTCGCCGGCACTACTGTGCTCCATCGCCAGGGCGTAGTGCAGCTCCGGGTCGTCCGGCGTCTCGGCCAGGAGTGCCTCGATTCGAGCCATCCGCGACATCGTTCGCTCCGTGCCGGTCGTGCCGGTTCTGCGGTCACCTGCTCACGCTACGGCCGCCGCCGCCGCCGGACAACCGGACCGACCCGCACCGTCGCACGGACCGGCCGAACCCGCGGACACTGACCCACCCCGCACCGCCGTCGCAGCCGCGCCCCGGCCCGGAAATCCCGGGCGTTCCACCGCTTGCCGCGATGCAGCGGGCGCCGCCGAAGGGCCGATCGTTCACCCGTCCACCGACGGCACGGACGGCCGCCCCCGCGGGATGGCACGTCCGGCTCGGCAGCTCCGGGGTCACCATGCGTTCGCCGATGGCCACGCGCTTCGTCCGCCGGCTGTTTCTCGGGGCCGGCCTCGCCGCCGGTTTCGGGTTCGCCGTTGCCGCCCCCAGTACCGCGCCCGTGGCGTCGGCCGAGCCGCCGGCGGTCGTGACCGCGTCGGGCCGCAGCATCACCCCCGGCAAGCGGCGCGACGAGGTCGTGGACGTGTACGACCGGGTGAAGGCGTCCGTCGTCAACATCCACTCCGAGCGAACGGTCAACACCCCGGGCGACGACCCGTTCAGCCGCACGCCCGTGCGGCCGCAGCAGGTCAACGGCATGGGCACGGGCATCGTGCTCGACCCGCGCGGCTACATCCTCACCAACTTCCACGTCATCGAAGACGTGTCCGCCCTGCGGGTGCGGCTGCACGACGGCACCGGCTACCCGGCGCGCGTGGTCGGAACCGACAAGGAGGCCGACCTGGCGCTGGTGAAGATCGACCCGGCCCGGCCGCTGCCGGTGATGCCGCCGGGCACGTCCACAGACCTGATGGTCGGCGAGCCGGTCATCGCCATCGGCAACGCCTTCGGGTACGAGCACACGGTGACGCAGGGCCGCGTGTCGTTCAAGGGCCGCGACGTGTCGCTGAACAAGGACACCGGCTACAAGAACCTCATCCAGACGAGCGCCCCCATCAACCCCGGCAACAGCGGCGGCCCCCTCCTGAACGTGCTCGGCGAGCTGGTCGGCGTGAACGTCGCCATCCGCGCCGGCGCCCAGAACATCGGGTTCGCACTGCCGATCGACTACGTGGTCGGTCGTGCCGCGAACATGATGGCGCTCCGCCGCGGCGGCGTGCGGCACGGGCTGAGTGTTCGCAGCGACGTGATCCGCGATGCCACCGAGGGGCCGGTTCGGCGCAGCGTCGCGGTCGAGTCGGTGGAGGCCGGTTCGGCGGCGGCCGCGGCGGGCTTCAAGGCCGGCGACGTGATCGACCGCGTGGACGACGTGCCGGTGCTGAGTGCCATCGACCTGGAGCGCGGCCTGCTCGACAAGCCGGCCGGGAAGCTGGCCGTCCGCGTGACGCGCGGCGGGGCCGCCGTCGAGCCGCTGGAGTTGGCTCTGGAGCCGGCCACGAAGGCCATCTCGAACCCGGTCGACCTGGCGTGGCGGCGGCTCGGGGTGAAGCTGAACCCGGTGGGCGCCGACGCCGTTGCGAGGGCCAACCCCCAACTCCGCGGCGGACTGCTGGTGACCGAGGTTGTGCCGGGCGGGGTTGCCGGGTCGGCGGGCATCCAGCGCGGCGACATCCTGGTGGGCTTGCACACGTGGGAGACGCTGCGGGTGGACGACGTGGCGTTCGTGCTGACGCACCGCGACTACGCGACGTTCCTGCCGCTGAAATTCTTCCTGGCCCGCGACGGCAAGCTCCGCGACGGCCACCTCGCCGGCTCGCCCTAAACGCCGCGGCCCAGCTCGTCCTCGGTCCGGCCGCCGACCGCCCGCCGCAGCACCTCGTTCATCACGAGCTGCGCCAGCGGGTTGGTCGCGGCCGCGAACCGGTCGATCGCCCGCTGCAACGCCGGGAGTTCGCTCCCGGCCGCGGCATTCCTCAACTCCACGCCGGCGGCGTCGATCGCGGCCCGCTGCTCGGCGGTGAGCCGGTCGCCGGCCTGCGCGAGTGCCTTCTCCGTGTGCCGCTGATCCACGGCGGCCTTGTTCCGCAGCTCGATCAGCCGGCGGGCGGTAAAGTCGTCCGCGGCGTTCTCGATGCTCTCCGTCACCAACTGATCCACCTCCGCGGGCGACAGCCCGTGAGTCGGCTGGACCGTCACCTCGGCCGCGGCGCCGCTCCGCAGTTCCTTCGCCGACACCGTCAGGAGGCCGTTCTGGTCCACGAGGAAGGTCACGTCCACCTGCGCGAACTGCGCCGGCATCGGCGGGATGCCGGCGAGCTTGAACGTGCCGAGGCAGCGGCAGTCGCGGGCGAGTTCGCGCTCGCCCTGGTAGATGTTCAGGAGGATGGCGGTCTGGCCGTCGGCGGCGGTGGTGTAGCGCGTGGTGGCCCGGCACGGCACGGTGGTGTTGCGGTGGACGAGCTTGTCCACGACGCCGCCGAGCGTCTCGACGCCGAGCGACAGCGGTACCACGTCGAGTAGTAGCACGTCGCGGCGGCCGCCGGCGAGGATGTCGGCCTGTACCGCGGCCCCGAGGGCGACGACCTCGTCGGGGTTCAGGTCGGTATGCGGGGTGCGGCCGAAGAACTCGCCGACGCGCCGCCGCACGTAGGGGATGCGGGTCGAGCCGCCGACCATCACGACTTCCTGCACCTGGGCCGCGGCGAGGCCGGCGTCCTTGAGTGCGGCCTTACAGCGGGCGAGGCTGCGGTCGATGTGCGGGGCGATCAGCGCCTCGAACTCGGTTCGCGTCACGACCCGCTCGAACGGCGGGCGATTCGGCGCCCGTACGGTCAGCGGTGCGGAGTCGCTGTTGCTCAGGGCGATCTTGCAGCGCTCGGCGGCGTCGCGGAGGTGCTGCAACAGCTCCGGGTCGCGGGCGGTCAGGTCGGCCCCCATCTCGCGGGCGGCGAGCGTCATCAGCTCGCGGTCGAAGTCGTCGCCGCCGAGGTACGTGTCGCCGTTGGTGGCGAGCACCTTGAAGACGCCGTCGGCGAGCGTGAGGAGCGAGCAGTCGAAGGTGCCGCCGCCGAGGTCGTACACGGCGACGGTGCCGGCTCCCTTGCGGTCGAGCCCGTAGGCCAGCGCCGCGGCCGTCGGCTCGTTCACGATCCGCAGTACGTCCAGCCCGGCGATGCGGCCGGCGTCGCGGGTCGCCTGCCGCTGGGCGTCGTCGAAGTACGCCGGGACGGTGATGACCGCCTTCGTCGGGTTGCCGGCCCGCTTCCGGACCTCCTTCAGGATCATCGCCGAGAGTTCTTCCGGCGTGTGCTCGTGCCCGGCGACGTTCACGCGGAGCACTTTCCGCCCGCCGTCCGTCTCGCGCTCGACGATCTGGTGCGGGATGAGCTTCAGCTCGCGCTCGAGGTCGGCGAGGGTGCGGCCCATGAGCCGCTTGACGCTGAAGATGGTGTGCTCGGGGTCCGACAGGGCCCGCTCGCGCGCGGCCGTGCCGACGAGGACCGTGCCGTCCGGGTGGAAGCTGATGGCGCTGGGGATGAGGGCGTTCCCCGCCGCGTCGCGGAGGACGGTGGGCGACCCGTCCACGACCGCGGCGGCGAGGCTGAACGTGGTCCCGAGGTCGATGCCGACGACGGCCGGTGTGGTCATGCGGGGAGATTTCCGTTCTTGTCGTACCCGAGCATCTGGTACATCGCGTCGAGTAACTCGGGCGGTGGGTTGTGCGCGAAATCGAGTACGAGCGCCCGTTGAAGGATGTTATCGGGTGGGAGATCGGGTCGCGCTACGTCGTCGAGTAGCGCGTGCAGGAGTCGCAGTCTCTCTGGCCGCGGCAAAATGCGGGCAGCGTTAAGGAGCTCATCAGCAGACATTGACTCCTCATTTGCGGACTACCAGCCGAAATGCGTGTTCAACGCAGCCTTCCCACTCGGTGTTAGTGTGTAACGTAACGCTCTGTCGGCTTCCACTGTGCCAGCGATGAATCCCTTTCCGAGCAACCCACCGCCTTGTGTGCCGTAGTCAGGCGGACCCACGGTCAACGCACCGAGGATTCGTGCACGTCCACCAACTTGTTCGAGAACGTCGCGCAACAACCCGGTCGGACCTGCTTGGTACAACTCAAGAAGGATCGCGGCTTCCGCCTCAGTAAGGCTGTTCACGTGGCATCCTCCGAGTTGAATTGCGTCGCATCGGACTGGCGGCCGAGCAGTGGACGCTACAGGATTCGAACCTGTGACCACTCCCGTGTAAGGGGAGTGCTCTACCGCTGAGCTAAGCGTCCAAAGTTAGTCTTCGGGCAGCGCCCGCGCCAGGCTGCGGAGCGTCTTCAGGGCGTTCAACGACCGGCGGACCGCCACCAACCGCCCCGCGTCGCCGGCTTCGACCCGTGCGAACCCGTCCGCGACTTGCGTCATCAGCGCGGCCGATCGCTCCTCGATGTCGGCCCGAACGGCGGCGTGCTGGATCGCGTCCTCGGCTCGTTCGCGCAGGTCCATCACCTCCGCGAGGAACGTCGGCTCGACGCCCTTCTCCTGGCTCGCCGGCGGGCCGCCGAGCAACCCCAGAAGGTAGTCGGCGCGGGCGAACGGGTCGCGCAGTGTGGTGTACGCCTCGTTCACCGCGGCCGACAGGTCGGTGCTCGCGGCCAGGTCGGCCGCGGCCCCCGCAGCGTGGTAGTCCGGGTGGACGGCCCGCGACTGCGCCAGGTACGCCCGCTCCAGCGCGGCCGCGTCAACGACGAACCGCCTCGGCAGGCCGAGGCGGGTGAAGTGATCCATGCCGGTGACCACTTACATCGAGTACGAGCTGCCGCACCCGCAGGTGCTCTTGGCGCTCGGGTTGTTCACGGTGAAGCCGCGCTTGTTCAGGTCGTCGTGGAAGTCCACGACCGCCCCGTCCAGGTACAGCATCGACCGCTTGTCCACCACCACCTCGATGCCGTGGAACTCGAACTTGTGGTCGGTCTTCTCGTCGTACTTCGGGTCGAGGTCGAGCTTGTTCTGGAAGCCGCTGCACCCGCCGCCCTGCACCCGGACGCGCAGGTACAGCTTCGACTCGGCCTCCGACGCCCCGCCAGCGGCCACGTCGGCGATGTGCCGCTTCACCTCCGCCGCCGCCTTCTCCGTCACCGTCAGCGGGGCCGCCACCGGGGTCGGGCTGCTGGTCCGGCCGAGGCCGATCGTTTCCGTCGCGGTCGCCATGAGTGTGTCCCTTTCGAGGAATAGGTCTGCGGGTTAGAGCATTGTACCGCCGGCGGCGGTTCGCCTTTCGGGTCAGCCGACCGCGGCCGGCTCGCGGGCCTCGACGGCGTCCTGCTTCTGCTGGTAGTTCTGGATCGCCGCCTTGATCGCGTCCTCGGCCAGGACCGAGCAGTGGACCTTGACCGGCGGCAGGGCCAACTCCTCGACGATCTGCGTGTTCTTGATGTCGAGCGCCTCGTCCACCGTCTTGCCCTTGAGCCACTCGGTGGCCAGGGAACTGGACGCGATGGCCGAGCCGCAGCCGAACGTCTTGAACCGCGCGTCCTCGATCACGCCGGTGGTGGGGTTCACCTTGATCTGCAACTTCATCACGTCGCCGCACTCCGGGGCGCCGACGAGGCCGGTGCCGACCGTCTCGTCCTTGGCGTCGAAGCTGCCGACGTTCCGCGGGTTGTTGTAGTGCTCGAGCACCTTGTCGCTGTACGGCATCGTGCGTCTCCTGCTCGGTAAGCCCGGGTCACTCGCCCCCGCGCTGTGGTTGGTGGTTTAGTGCGCCGCCCACTCGATCGTCTTCAAGTCCACGCCCTGCTGCACCAGTTCGAACAGCGGCGACATCTCGCGCAGCCGGTTCACCTCGCGGGTCACGAGGTTCACCACGAAATCGACCTCGGCCTCGGTGTTGAACCGGCCCAGGCCGAAGCGGATGCTGCTGTGCGCCAGTTCGTCGCCGACGCCCAGCGCCCGCAGGACGTAGCTCGGCTCCAGGCTCGCGCTCGTGCACGCCGAGCCGCTCGACACGGCCACGTCCTTGATGCCCATCATCAGCCCCTCGCCCTCGACGTAGGCGAAACTGATGTTCGCGTTCCCCGGCAGCCGCTCGGTCGGGTGGCCGTTGAGGTAGCTCTCGGGGAGCACCTCCATGATCCCCTTGCGGAGCCGTTCCCGCAGCGCGAACGTGCGGGCGGTCTCCTCCGGCATCACGCGGCGGGCGATGTCGCAGGCGGTGCCCAGGCCGACGATCAGCGGCACCGGCAGGGTGCCCGACCGCATCCCGCGCTCGTGGCCGCCGCCGTCGATCTGCGGCTCCAGCCGGACGCGCGGGTCCTTCTTGCGGACGTACAGCGCCCCGATCCCCTTCGGCCCGTAAATCTTGTGGGCCGTGAGGCTCAGCAGGTCGATCCCCATCGCCTCCACGTCCAGCGGAATCTTGCCGACGGCCTGCACCGCGTCGGTGTGGAACAGCACGCCGCGTTCCTTGCACATCTTGCCGATGGCGCCGATCGGCTGGACCGTGCCGATCTCGTTGTTCGCGGCCATGACCGACACGAGGATGGTCTTGTCGGTGAGGGCTTCCTTCACCTGCTCGGCGTGGACCTGGCCGTACTTGTCCACCGGCAGGTAGGTCACCTGGAACCCGTCGCGCTCGAGCCGCTTGCAGGTGTCGAGCACGGCCTTGTGCTCGGTCGCCTGCGTGACGATGTGGTTCCCCTTCTTCTTGTACATCGCGGCGACGCCCTTGATCGCCAGGTTGTTGCTCTCGGTGGCGCCGCTGGTGAAGATCACTTCCTTCGGGCTGGCGCCGATGACGCCGGCGATCTGGTCGCGGCTCTCCTCGACGGCGCTCTCGGCCTCCCACCCGTAGGCGTGGCTGCGGCTGGCGGCGTTGCCGTACTTCTCGGTGAAGTACGGCAGCATGGCCTCGACCACGCGCGGGTCGCACCGCGTCGTCGAGTTGTTGTCCATGTAGATCGGCAGCGTCGACATCGTTCGCATCCTGGGGGTGATTCAGGCCGGGGTGCCGAGCGGACGGGCCGACCCGCAACAGCCGCCGGACAGCACCGGCAGCGCGGGGTAGGCGGTCGGCTTCGGCGTCGCCGGGTCGAACAGCTCGGCCAGCGTCACCCCGCGGAGGACGCCGACGAGCCGGTTGTGAACCTCGGCCATCGGGCCGTAGATCGTACACACGTCGGTCAGTGAGCAGGCGTCGGCACCGTCGTGCTGCGACGGGTTGCAGGCCGTCAGTCGGAACCCGTCCTCGACGGATTCGAGCAGTTCGGCGAGGCTGATCGAGTCCGCCGGCCGGGCCAGGGCGTAGCCGCCCTTCACCCCGCGGTGGCTCGTCACAAAGCCTTTCTGGCACAGCTCTTTGAGAATGTTTGCCACGAAGGGACGGCTCAGGTTGAACGTCTCGGCGATGCTGCGGGCGTTGCCGCCGACGGGCTTGCCGTGCAGGTACGACAGAATCAGGAGGGCGTAGTCCGCTTTGCGGCTCAGGAGCGTCATCGCTCGCCCTACTGGGGTGGGATCGGGGAATCAGCAGCACCGCACTCCTATTTGTAGACAGAAGATCGCCCCAGGCAAGTGCGATTTCACGAAGCGGTTCGCGGGAAGCGAAAACGCCAACCGGCGGTCGTCGGCCGCGCGGGAACGCGGTGCGACGGCCGCCGGCGGCGGGGTGTCGGGTTTCGGCACAGACGCGCCCTCCGGGCCGCACTCGTTAGCCAGGGGGTTTGCAGGTTCGACCCTGCGGCCAGTCGCCCGGACGACCGGCGCCCCCCGGCACCTCCTGAAGGAGGCGTACCGCGCGGCTCGCGTTGGGACCCACGGGTCGAGGTGGGGTTGACCGGCCACTCTTGTTGCGCGGTCCGGGCCGCGACGAACTCAGGCTTGAACCCCACCCGACACCTCAAGAGCAATCATACGGAACGGGTGTTCACTAGTCAAGCCCCGCCGGCGGCGTTGCAACGCCGCCGCACCCTGGGTACAGTTCCCGCGCACAACCCCACCCACCGGGCGAGCATGGACGCACCCCTTCGCATCAGCCTCGTCCTCCCGGCGTTCAACGAGGCCGCAGTCATCGGCCGCGCCGTTGCCGAGGCGGAAGCCGCGCTCGCCGGCCGCTTCGCCGCCTTCGAGGTCGTCGTCGTGGACGACGGCAGCACCGACGGCACTGCGGACGAAGTGCAGCGGCTGAACGCGCCGCACACGCGGCTGCTGCGCCACGCCACGAACCGCGGCTACGGCGCCGCCCTCCGCACCGGCTTCGAGGCGGCCCGCTTCCCGCTCGTCGCCTTCACCGACGCCGACTGCCAGTTCGACCTGTCGGAACTGGCCGACCTCGCCGCGCTGGCCGCGGAGTACGACATCGCCGCCGGCTACCGCGCCGACCGCAAGGACCCGTGGCGCCGCCGCTTCCTGTCGCGTGGCTACAACCTGCTGACGCGCACCCTGCTCGGCACCCGCGTCCGCGACGTGGACTGCGCCCTGAAGGTGTTCCGCCGCGCGGCGCTGGCGCACTTGCTCCCCGAGAGCCGCGGCTTCTTCGTGAACACGGAGATGCTGACGCGCGCCCGGCAACAGGGCTTCACGGTGACGGAGCGGCCGGTGACGCACCGCCCGCGGGCCGGCGGTGACAGCAAGGTGTCACTGTGGGAGGTGCCGCGGACGTTCCGCACGCTGGTCGGCTTCTGGTGGAACGACGTGGTGTGGCGCACGCGCCCGGCCGCGGCCGTCACCCAGACCCGGGTGACAGTGCCCGAACCCTCGCCAGCGCGTCGTCCCGCGTCCGAAGTTCCCCGTCCAGTTGCGCCTCGCGGACGGCGTCGAGAAGCCGCTTGAAGTCCGGCCCAGGCCGCATCCCCAGCGCCTTCAGGTCGTTTCCGGTGAGGAGCGGCTGCGGGTCGAGCACCTCGCGCGGCGTATCTTGCAGCACCCGCTCGCAGAACTCGACGTGCGGCGCCACTTGACCGCGCGCGAGTGCCCGGTGAAGCGCAAGCAGTTCGTCTATGCCTGGATGAACCAGAATCGGCTTTAGCGCGCTCGGCCGCATCGTTGGCGCGTCGAGTAGCACACGCTGGTTCTCGACCAACCACGACATCCGCGACTTCTCGGCGTTCGAGAACCGCAACCGCTCTGCAATCACTTCCGCCGCCGGCCGATCCACGGTGTGGATCAGCGCCGCGAAGATGAGAGGGAACGAGTTCGGCCCCACTCGGAAGGATTCCATCATCTCCGCGGTCCGGTCCCAGCGCGGTTGCTCGGGCACGAGTTCCGGCAAGATCGGTTCGATCAGCCCAACATCCCGGAGGAGCCAAACCCCGACCGCACGGTTCGGGTGCGTGAGGAGCTTCCGCAACTCGTCCGCGATCCGCTCGGGCGAGACGACGGTGATCTGCGGGGCCATCGCCTTCGCCGCGGCGAAAGTGTCGTCGTCGATGCCGAAATGAAAGCGAGTAGCGATCCGCACCGCACGCAGGACGCGGAGCTTGTCCTCGGCGAACCGGGCGAACGGGTCGCCAATCGCCCGGAGCGTGTGAGAGTCCAGGTCGGCGCGGCCGCCGACGTAGTCGTGCAGCTGGCCGGCGATCGGGTCGAAGAACATGCCGTTGATGGTGAAGTCGCGGCGGGCCGCGTCCTCCTCGGGCGACGAGAACACGACCGAGTCCGGCCGCCGGCCGTCGGAGTACGTGCCGTCGGAGCGGAACGTCGCCACCTCGACTGTCAGGTGCTCGCCGCCGCGGCTCGGGTCGCGCGGGCCGATCACCTCGATGACGCCGAACGCCGCCCCGACCGCGATCGTGCGGCGGAACAGCTTCTGCACCTGCTCCGGGCGCGCGTCGGTGGCGATGTCGTAGTCGTTGGGTTCGAGGCCGAGGAGCTCGTCGCGCACGCACCCGCCGGCCCACAGGGCGCGGAACCCCGCGTTCTGAAGGGTGCGGACGCACTCGACGGCGAACTCGCGCTCGGTCATGGGTGGGCATCCCGTTCGGCGGCCGCGTAAGCGATCAGTTCCGGGTAGAAGACACGGAAGTCGGCGGCGAGTTCGGCGTCGGCCGCGAGCAGCGCCGGCATGGCGTCGCGCAGCCGGACGGCCCGCGTCGGCATCCGCGCCGCGATCCGCGCCGACACGCGGTCGAGTGTGTCGGTAATGCCGTCGGCGGTGCCGTAGCGGACGAGCCGGTCGTCGGCCGCGAAGTGGTACGCGAACCGCTGCCCTTCCACCGGCAGGCCCGGCGCCGCGTCGCGGAACAGTGCGTAGCAGTGGTCGGCAAAGTCGCGCAGCGGTCCGGCGGCGTACTCCGCCCAGCTCCGCGCCAGCAGGTGGTCGTAGTACACGTCCACGACGATGCCGCTGAACCAGCCGAGCCCGGCCGACACGCGGCGGATGCTCCGCTGCACGACCGGGTGGCGGTCGGTGAACCCGTCGATGAGCCGGTGCAGCCGCACGCCCTCGACCACGTCCGTCGGCAGGGCGGTGATCTCGACCGGCTTGAGAAGGTCGGCGAGGACGCCGCCGAGCATGCGGCCGCGGTCCGGGGCGGCGAGGTGGAGGTGCGCCAGGAAGTTCACGCCGGCATTGTACCCGCGTCAGGCGTACTCCGGCTCGAAGTACAACCCCGCGCCGCCGAGGGCCGAGCCGCCGCGGGTGAAGCGCGGGTCGAGCTTGTCCACCGGCTTCCCGGTCTGCTTCTTCAAGCCCGGGCCGTGGACCTTGGCGAACTCGCGGCCGTCGGCCGCGGCCGCGGACAGCACCGCCTCGCGGAGCGCCGGCACGAACATCCCGCCGCCGGTGAGCACGAGTTCGGCACTTCCGCCGGGGCCGAGTGAGGACAGGAACTGTCGAACCTCCGCGGCGAGCCCGGCGCCGAAGTCGGCCACCACCCCGCGGATGGCCTCCAACTCGGCGCCGGCGCCGATCGGCCCGAGGGCGGCCGACCGGACCGGCTTTCCCTCCGTGTAGACCGACTCGCGGAACCCGTCCACCTCGTCGGCCGAGCGCGCCCGCAGCCAGGCCGCCTTCTCCGCCGGCAGGACGCGGAAGACCCGCTCGTCCAGGTCGCTCATGCCGAGGGCCACCGAGTGTTCCCGCACGGCGAACGCACGGTCGGGGTCCGACTCGCCCGGCCCGTCCGGGCGCATCGTGAGCACCGCGAAGTCGGTGGTGAACGCCCCCACGTCGATCACCACCGCGCGGTACGGGGCGTAGTGGTCGGGGTCCTTGAGGGCCGTCACGAGGGGCCCCTTCCCGAACGACCCGCCCAGGTCGTACTTGTCCTTCTTGAGCAGGTTCACGCCCTTCGTCAGCACGCCGACCGCGTTGGCGTACGGCTCGCTCACCACCGGCCGGGTCGGGTGGAGCGGCCAGCCGGCCTTCTCCGCGGCGGCGGTCAGGAGGCGGCAGCCGGGGTGGGTGGTCACGTCCGCGCCGTGGGCGAACGCCGGCACGGTCAGGCGCGCCGGGATGCCGTCGTAGCGGAGCCCCGCGTGCGGCAGCCGCTCGCACTCTTTCATCACTTCCTTCCGGAGCCACGCGAAGAAGTGCGCGGCCAGCGACGCGGCGAACTGCTGCTGCTGGGCGTGCCGCCCGGCCGGCTGGATGCCGACGCCGGCGAGCATCTCCCGGGCGGACGCCACCACCGCCCGCAGGTGGCCGAGCTGGGTGGCGGTGACGCCGTGTTGCGTTGCCAGGGCGGCGAGGTCGTCGGAGCGGAGGAAGGCTTCGAGCGGGTTGGCGGTCGGGTCGTCGGGGCCGGGATTGAGGAACAGCCGCTTCTTCCAGTTGGCGTGAACCTCGATCCCGTTCGACGCCGTGCGGCCGGCCGCCTTCTTGCCGAACTCCAGCACCGGCTTCGGCCCCGCGCGGTCCACCACGACCACGCTCGGGAAGCAGAAGTCGGCCGTCTCCACGTCGCGGTCGTTGATGAGCCGGGCGGTCGCCCCGGGGTCGGGGCGGAGGGCGACCTTCGTGAAGCCGCTGCCGAAGTCGATGCAGAACACGCGCTCGGCCATGGCCCACCTCACCGCGCGACTTTGGCCTTGAGGATCACGACCCGCCGGTCGTCGTCCTCGTCGATCGCCCACCCCGGCCGCAGCACCCGAACCGCCGCCCCGGTCGAGACGCCCTCGTCCGCCTCGTGATTCTCGCCGTCGAACGAGACCGACTCGCCGGGTTCGCCCACCTGACGGACGCCGCGGACGTTGCCGATGCCGGCTTCCAGGAACCGGGCCGGCTCGTCGCGGCCGAGTTCGACCGCCTCCCGCCACGCCGCGGCCAGCCGGCGGATGACTTCCCGGCGGAACCCGTGCTCCTCGGGCGTCTGCGGGGCGACGGGTTCCGTGGCCGCCGGGCGCGGTGCCGCGACCGGCAGGTCGGTCGCCCGGCCGCCCTCGGCCTCGTACTCGCGCCGCAGGGCGTCGAGCCGGTCCTGCTGGCGGCGGTCGAGCAACGCCAGCCACTGCGTCAGCGCCGCCCGGCTGGCCTCCTCGCGCTCCCGCCGCTTCGCCGCTGCCGCGATCCGGGCGTCCGCCTCGGCCCGCGCCGCCGTCACGGCCGCCTCCAGCTCCGGCAGGAGTTCCGGCGCCGCGGTCGGAGTTCGACGGACGAGTTCTTCCAGGAACGCGACCCGGTCGTCGAGCCCGAGGCCGGTCGTGAACGCCTTCGCCAGCGGACCGACGCGGTCGTCGGGGAGCTTCGGCAGGACGCGCAGGAAGCCGGCGGCGGTCAGCCGGACGGCTTCCGCCTTCGCCTTGCCCTCGACCGCGACCAGCGGCTCGGCGTCCGCGGTCAGACGCTCGATCGCCGCCCCGTTCGGCCCCTTCTTGTCGGCGAACAGCGGGTTCGGGTGCCACTTCGCGCTGAGCCCCGGCGGCTCGTCGGCGGTCGCCACCGCGAGGAGGGCGGCGTCCACGAGTGCGTCGACGTCAACTGCGGGCTTCTTCGCCACTTCGGCTTCCTTGGTAAAGTTCGGCGTCAGAGCACGCCCTTGGTGGACGGCACGCCCGTCGCCCGCGGGTCGGCTTCGACCGCCGCCCGCAGCGCCCGCGCGCACGCCTTGAAGATCGTCTCGACGACGTGGTGCGTGTTCTTGCCGTGGTGCAGCACGACGTGCAGCGTCAGCAGCCCGGCCGACGACACCGCCCGCCAGAACTCCTCGGCCAGCTGCGACGAGAACGTACCGAGTGTCTCCAGCGGCACGTCCGCCTTCCACACCAGGAACGGCCGGCCGGAGAGGTCCACCGCGGCCGTCGCCAGCGCCTCGTCCATCGGCAGCGTGCAGTCGCCGTAGCGGCGGATGCCGGCCTTCGTGCCGAGCGCCTGAACCAGCGCCTTGCCGAAGCAGATGCCCACGTCCTCGACGGTGTGGTGGGCGTCGATGTGCAGGTCGCCCTTGCACGCCACCGTCAGGTCGAACAGGCCGTGCTTGCCGAGGTGCGTGAGCATGTGGTCGAAGAAGCCGACGCCTGTGCTCGCCTGGACGCGGCCGGTGCCGTCGAGGTCGAGGTCGAGGTCGATCGCCGTCTCGGCCGTCTCGCGGCGGATCGACGCGGTGCGGGGCATGGGGGACGGTCCCGTCAAAGGATGGAGCGGAGTTCGGCCAGCAGCCGGTCCGTCTCGACTTCGGTGCCGACGGTGATGCGGAGGCCGTCGTACCCGGCGTAGTTCATGTAGCGGACCAGCACCTTGCGGCGCTTCAGTTCCTCGTACAGCGGCTTCACCGGGCGGTCGGCGCGGCGGCACCACAGGAAGTTGGCGCGGCTCGGCGTCACGTCGAAGCCGAGCGCCGGCAGCTCCGCCGCGAGCCGGGCGCGGGTGGCGAGGAGCTTCGCGCGCGTCTCGCGGAAGTAGTCCTGGTCTTCCACGGCGGCGGTGGCGGCGGCGAGGCTCAGCACGTCGCAGTTGTAGCTGTCCTTCACCTTCACCAACTCGCGGACGACGGCCGGGTCGGCGACGGCGAACCCGAAGCGGATGCCGGCCAGCGCGTACGACTTGCTGAGGGTCCGCGTCACGACCAGGTTCGGGACGCGGCCGAGGAGCGACAGCCCGTTGTCGTCGGCGAAGTCGGCGTAGGCCTCGTCCAGCACCAGCGGGGCGGGGGCGACCGCGGCCGCGAGTCGTTCCACCTCGGCGAGCGGCACGACGGTACCGGACGGCGAGTTGGGGTTCGGCAGGAAGGTGATGTGGCCGCCGGCCGGCCACGCGGTTGGGAGTTGCCAGTCGGCCGTGAACGGGACCGTCTCGAAGCGGGCGCCCTGAATCTCGGCCAGCGACTTGTAGAGGATGTAGCTCGGCGTCGGGGCCAGGACGAGCCCGCCCTCGGGGACGAACGCCCGCGTCAGGATGGTGAGGATGTCGTCGGAGCCGTTGCCGATGAGGACGCCGTCGGGATCGACGTTCAGGACGCGGCCGGCGGCGCGGCGGAAGGTGTCGCCGAGCGGCTGGGGGTACTTGCGGAGGCGGTCGCCGGTGAGGGCGGCGCGGACGGCCTCGAACACCCGCGGGCTCGGCGGGTAGGGACACTCGTTGGTGTTGAGCTTGACGATGTCGGGGTCGTTCAGCTGCTCGCCGGGAACGTACCCGGCCATGTCGCGGATGTTGCTGCGAATGGGGAGCATGACGAGTCGTGTGTGTAACTGGCGAACCGGCGGCGTCAGCCGCCGGGTGGGCGAGGCGGGAACTCAAGGAGGATGTCGACGGCTCCCGCCACCCGGCGGCTGACGCCGCCGGTTCGCCTACTTCTTCGCACCAGCGGCGGCGAGCACCTTGTCGGGCTTCGGCTTCGGGCGGGCGGCGGGGCCGTTGTCGTGCGCCCGCTGCTCGACGCTCGCGGCGTGGCCGGTCAGCCCTTCCTTGTTCGCCAGGAAGATCACGTCGTCGGCGATCTCCTTCAGCCCGTTGCGGGTGAACCGGAGGATGCTCGTCCGCTTTCGGAAGTCGTTCGCCGTCAGGCCGCTGCTGAACCGGGCGGTGCCGCCGGTCGGCAGGACGTGGGACGGCCCCGCGGCGTAGTCGCCGAGCGCCACGGGGGTGAACGGCCCGAGGAACACGGCGCCGGCGCTCTCGACCTCCTCGACGAAGGCGTCGGGGTCGCGGGTCTGGATGTGCAGGTGCTCGGGGGCGAGGGCGTTCACGCAGTCGATGGCGCCCTGCTTGTCCGGGGCGAGGACGAACGCGCCGTACCGCTCCAGGCTGTCCCGCGCCAGGTCGGCCCGGGACAACTTGGCCAGCCGCTTCTCCAGCGCCACCTGCACCTCGTTCAGGAGCGGCTCGTACCACGTCACCAGCACCGGCACGCCCGGCGAGTGTTCGGCCTGGGCGATGAGGTCGAGGGCCACGTAGTCCGGGTGGGCCGAGTCGTCGGCGACGACCACGACCTCGCTCGGTCCGGCGATGCAGTCGATGGCGACCTGGCCGAAGACGTGTTTCTTGGCCAGCGCGACGAACTGGTTGCCGGGGCCGACGATCATGTCGACCGGCTTCAGGCCGTCCACGCCGTACGCCATCGCGGCGATGGCCTGGGCGCCGCCGAAGCGGAACACTTCGGTAATCTTCAACTCGTGGCAGACGGCGAGCATGTCCTGGCTGAACCCGCCGGTGTCCTTCGGCGGCATGCACACCACGATGTTCTCGACGCCCGCGGCCTGGGCCGGGCAGATGGTCATCAGCAGCGTGCTGGGGTACGCCGCGGCGCCGCCGGGGCAGTACACGCCGATTCGCTTCAGCGGCCGGTAGCGGAGGTGCAGCTCGTGCTTGCCGCTGACGCGCATCTCGGCGTCGCGGTGGAGCAGCCCGGACTGGAACTGGAGCACGTTGTACTGGATCTGCCGGAGCACTTCGAGGAACGCCGGGTCCGCCGCGGCGTGGGCGGCGGCCAGCTCGGCCGGCTTCACGCGGTACTGGTCGGGCTTCAGCTTCACCTTGTCGAACGACTCGGTGTACTGGAGCACGGCCGGGAGTCCGCGGTCGCGGACGTCGTTGCAGATGCGCGACACGGCCTGCGCCGGGGACAGCGGCTCGCCGAAAACGGCCTGCGTGAGTTTCTTGCTGGCGGGGGTGACGATCTCGCCTTCGGTGCGGAACTGGTCGCGGAGTTTGGTGAGCTGGGCGTTGGCGTTCGGGGCCGTGAGGTCAATCCGCCGCAACTTCAGAGTCGGCATCGGGGAACCTCGGGGCGCACGGCGGACCGGCGGGGAAGGGGGTAGCCCTCCCCGGGACGGCCACGCGGCAACCCGTCCGGGAACGTGTGTCGGAATGACGGCCGCGAGGAGGGCGGCCCGTAGAGTCACAACATCCGTTATAGAGACCCGGCGGGTCGGGAGCAAGGAACTACCGTTAGGGTAAGCCCTACCCGGAACGCAACCGGTGACGAATGTGCGGGTTGTGCCGAGGCGGCGGTTTCCGTGCGGAGCACCGGCCGGTGGTCACGGGGTATTAACGTCGATGACGACGAATAGAGGGGCGCCGCAATAGCCGGGTAAGGGGTGGGGTTCTAACCTGGCTGAGCTCACGGCTCCGACCCCACACCAACACTCGCCCATGATCGCACGTCTCGACCGCCTCCGGAAGAACCCGGCCGTCTTCCGGTCCCTCACCGGGGTCACCCCGGACGTGTTCGACGCCCTCCTCGCCGACGTCCTCCCGGCCCTGGCCGACGCCGACTTCGCCCGCCACGACCGACCCGACCGGAGCCGCGCCGTCGGCGGCGGCCGCACCACCGGGCTCGAACACCCCGACCGCATCCTGCTCGCCGTCGTCTGGCTCCGGGTGTACCCGACCTACGCCGTCCTCGGGTACCTGTTCGGGGTTTCCGAGTCGGCCGCCCGCCGCCTCGCCGGGTGGTCCGTCCCGGTCCTCGCCGCGGCCGGGAAGGACACCATGCGAATGCCCGACCCGGGCAAGCACCACCGCCGCGACCTCCCGGCCGTGCTCCGGCACACCCCCGGGCTGGCCGTCCTGGTGGACACGTTCGAGCAGCCGACGCACCGGCCGAAGCGGCGGCAGCGGGCCTACTACTCGGGGAAGAAGAAGCGGCACACGGTCAAGAGTCAGGTCGGGGTGGACGAGGAGACCGGGCGGGTCGTCCACGTCCCGCCGAGCGTGCCGGGGCCGACGGCCGACCTCAAGCTGTTGGGGCGGTCGCGGCTCCTGGGGCGGCTGCCGAAGGGGGTCGGGTTGATCGGGGACAAGGCGTACATCGGGGCGGGCGAGTTGCGGCCCGGGGTGGTGTGTACGACCCCGCGGCGGAAGCCGCGGGGGAAGCCGCGGCCGGCGGCGGACGTGCGGTACAACCGGGCGGTGTCCCGGCGCCGGATCGTGGTCGAGCACACGATCCGGCGGCTGCGGGTGTTCCAGTCGCTGACCCAGGTGAACCGGCACGGGCGGAAGAGGCACGAGGTCCGGGTGCGGGCGGTGGCCGGGCTGGTCAACCGGATGATCGACGCCCGGCCGGCGGACTGACCCGTTCTCGGGGAGGGGGACGGTCGTGACCGCCACTATTACGGCGCGCCTCTAATGCGTCCACGGGCTCGACACCGGCCGCCTCGGACAACGACACCGCGAACGCGTGCCGTCCGGTGGGGAGGTTCGCAGGTAGGGGGACATCCCACGTCGCGGTAGCACGGCGGCCGGGGGCGACCTTCGTTGCCGTCGCACGGTCGGCGAAGACGCCGCGGCCGCGGAGGGTGAGCGTGACCGCCTCGTCGGCCGGGCCGACGCCGTTGAGGTGGGCGACGACGCGGACCGTGTCGCCAGCCTTCGCCTGAAGCCGGACGGGTTCGACGGAGACGCGGTGCGGCGTCCAGTCGCGGAGGTGGCTGCCGCTGGGCGAGACGGCGTCGCACGCCTTCGCCGCGGCCGAGCCCCAGCGCTCGCGGCGGCGGTAGTCTTCGGCATTGAACACGTAGGGGCCGCCGTGCTCGGCCAGCACCCACTCGGGGGCCAGGGTCAGCACCTTGCGAGCGCTCGCGCCGTACACGGCCGGCGAGCTGCGGTTCAGGCCCATCCACCCGCCGGAGCCGCTGTACTGGTCCTGGTGGAAGAAGTTGTCCGCCGTGAACAGGCAGCGCTTGCCGTCGATCGTGGTTTCGATGCCGGCGGTGTAGTGCGTCTGGCCCGGCAGGTGGACGAACTTGAACTCGTAGCCGCCCCACGCGGCCGTCTCGCCGTCCTTCAGTTCCTTCGTGAAGCGGATGGGGCGCTCGTCCAGGAACGGGGCGCGGAAGCGGAACGGCTCCTTGAGCGGCCCGGCGACGGTGTCGAGCCCCCACACCTGCACGCGGTCGCGGCCGGCCATGTAGTACAGCCCGTCGAAGTGGTCGTAGTGGGCGTGGCTGAACGCGACGACCTCGACGGGGCCGAGCTTTTCGGCGGCGCGGAGCTTCTCGATCTGCGCGGCGATCCGCTCGGCCCACGGGTCGAGGACGAAGCAGCCGCTGCCGTCGCGGGCCTTCAGGACGTAGGTGTTGCCGGTGATCCACAGGTGGTCCGAAACCTTCGACCACGGCTTGTCGCCGCCGCTGCCGACCTGCTCCTTCGGCACGAGAAACGAGTACTGGGGCGGGTTCCCCTCGCGCTTCGAGAAGCGCTCGAAGCTCTTGAGGAACGCCGCTTCGTCCACCAAAGCCGCGGTGTCGGTGAGGGCTTTGGCGCAGTCCTTCGCCAGCACGGGGCCGTGGGCCGGCAGCAGGTGCGTGGGGGCGAGCTTGGCGAGCGCCCGCAGCGACTCGGCGGCGGGCTTGAGGCCGGCGTCGGTCCAGTGGTCCCAGTCGGTGGTGTACGGCGTCCACAACTTGCCGGGCGAATGGAAGGCGTCGCCGCAGCAGACGACGTTCGTGCCGTCGGCCTTCGTGAGGTGATACGCCAGGTGGTCGCGGCTGTGGCCCGGCGTGGCGACGGGCGTGATCGTCCACGGGCCGAACGGGATCGCCTTGCCGGGCTCGACGGTGCAATCGACGCCGGGGACGCCCTCGGGGATGAGGAAGTACCCGGTGCGCGAGCTGCGCAGCGGCACGGCGTCCTTCCACGCCTTGGTGACCGCTTCCGGCGCGAGCCACTCGGCCGCTTCCTTCGCGGCGCGGACGGGGACGCCGGCCTTGCGGTACGCCGCGGCGTGGGCGGCGGTGTCGCGGTGGTGGTGCGTGAGCAGGACGGCATCGACCGTCTCGATCGGCAAACCCGTGAGCTCGTCGGGTGGCACGGTGGCGTCGATGAGGAGCGCGCGACGACCGTTGACGACTGCGTAGCCGTGCGGGGCAGTCGCGGTGCGGTAGACGCCGGGGACGACCTCGCGCCAACGGCCCGCGGCGGGCTGCGGGCGGGCGTGGGTCAGCCACGCGAGCGCGGCGACGGCGGCAACGCAGGTGGAAGCGAGGACGAGGCGCGGGCGCATGGCAAACCCCCGTGAGGCGTCCGACATGGTGGCCGGGGGATTGAGGAGCGTCAAGAAAATCCGCCGGTCGCGGCGTAGCCCCAAGGGGCTACGCCGCGACCGGCTGTGACGTTACTTCACCTCGCGCGTTGGGTCGCTCACCACAGGATCGATCGGCTCGCCGTTCAGTGCCCGCATGAACAACACCAGCGCCGCCTTCTCGTCGGCGGTCAGGTTCAGCTTCAGCGGGATAATCGGCTTCTTCGACGGGCCGAACGTCTTCACCGCCGCGTCCACCGGCTGGCCGGCCGCCCGCGCCCGCAGGTACGCCGCCTCCGCCGCCGTGTCCCGGAGCTTGTCACTCAGGTACGGGTTGGCGTTGCCGCCGCGGTCGTACAAGTCCACCACCGCCTCCAGCGTCTTCTCGTCGCCGCTGTGCATGTACGGGGCGGTGTCCACCAGCCCGCGCAGGCCCGGCGTCTTGAACGCCCCCACGAGGTTCACGTCCTTGTGCCCCGTCCGCAGGATCGAGAACCGGCCGAACTCCTCGTACGGCAGGTCGCCGTTCCCGTCGGCGCCGACGCCGAGGTTGTGGAAACCGCCGTCGCTGAAGGTGTCGCCGGTGTGGCAGGTCGAGCACTTCGCCTTGCCGAAAAACAGCGTCCGGCCTGTGACCAGCTTCGCCCCCACGGCGTCGGCCTTGCCGGCGTCGGCGTCGGGGTCGAGGTTGAGCGCCTTCAGCGCGGCCGCGTCCTTCGCCGCGAACGCCGCCTTCAGCACGGCCGCGTAGTCCTCCGCCTTCAGCTCGAACTTGCCGCTCTCCTCCTCGGTCACGCGCTTCTTCATCGCCGCCTCCGCCCGGTCGTGGACCGAGTTGCCCGACAGCACGGTCCGCTCGTAGGTAGCGATGGCCTTCGCGGCCGAGTCGCGGGTCGGGGCGTGGCCGAACACTTGCGCGAACGCCTTCACGTACTCCGGCGTGCCGCGCAGCCGTAGGACGGCTTCCTCCCAGGCGTCGGCCTTGCCGCCGAACATCTCCTTGTTGTTGCCGACCGGCCCCTGCGACTGGTCTTCGAGCGTGTCGGCCCGGCCGTTCCAGAACTGGAACTTGGCGTAGGCGGCGTTGATGACCGTCGGCGAGTTGATCGGCCCGAGCGCCCCGCCGATGCCGGTCGAGGTACGCTTCTGGTCGGTGAACCCCTTCGCCGGGTGGTGGCACGTCGAGCACGACACGTTGCCGCTGGTGGACAGGATCGGGTCGTAGTACAGCTTCCGGCCCAGCAGCCACTTGGCGAGCGTCATCGCGTTCTCGGCCGGCACCGGCGGCGCCGAGTTGAGCCCGAGCGGCACCCGCACCTTGATCGCCCGCCGCGTCACCTTCTCGCCGGTGGCGGGGTTGACGGTGTCTTCCTGGTAGTCTGTGAAGAACGCCTTCAGGTCGGCCCAGCCGGGCTGGTTGCGGGTGACGAAGGTCATCGGCACCTGATCCTTGAACGGGATCATGACCGCCTCGTTCGGCAGCAGGTAGTCGGCGGGCTCGGTGAGGCCGGCGAGGCCGGGCTTGGTCGGCGGGTTGGCCGAGGTCGGACCGGGGACGGCGGCCAGCGCGGCGAGCGCGGCCGCCACGGCGACGGGTCGGGAGAAGCGCCAGGCGGCGGACATGGTGCGTCCTTTCGCGGGTCTGGAAGGGGCGTGTGCGGCGGGAGTAACAGTTATTCGTTAGGCGCCGCCGGGCGCGGAGTCAACGCGGCGGTCATCGGGGGCGGGTATTCACGGCATCGGCGGCGACGATGGCAGGGCGGCGAGCAACCGGGAGACGGCGGGGCGGTCCGTCGGGTCCTTCGAGCGATACGCGAACAGGGTTCGGCCCGACCGGTCGAGGACGAAGTCGCCGCCGAGCTGAAACACGTCCTCGCCCTGGTAGGGTTGTTGCGGGGCGAACCCGCGGACCATTCCGGCGACGTACCCGAGGAGCACCCGCGGCCGGAGGAAGGTGCGGAACGGCGTTCGCTCCAGGCCGAAGGCCCGGTACGCGCCGCGCTCCGGGTCCGACGCGAAGGCGACGCTGTAGGTGTGGCGGGCGAGGTAGTGTGCGAGGAACTCGGGCTTCGCCTGCGCGACGGCGAGGACGGAGCAGCCTCGGGCCGCGAACTCGTCGCGGGCGGCGTCCACCTCGCCGAGGTGGGCGTTGCACGGGATTCAGACGAGGTGCCGCAGGAAGACGACGAGCAGGAACGGCCGGTCGATGAAGGCGCCGAGCGTGGTCGGCGTGCCGTCCGGGAGGAGGAGGGGCAGGGCGGTCATGGTGGGTAGTGTAGCGGGTTCACCCCCGGACGCGCCGCCACATTTCCTTCAGGAAGCCCCACGCGAACCCGAAGTGGATGCCGACGATGACCGCGGGGATGCGCGCCGCCACGCCCGCCGGGCGGCCGCGGCCCAGCACCACGGCCGCGCCGAGCAGCACCGCCGCGTACAGCGCCAGGCTCGCGCCCCACACCCAGCCCAGGTACGGCACCACGAGGCTCAGCAGCCCGCCGAGCACGACCCACAGCGCCCACGCCGGCGGCACCAGCGCCGGTAGCGTCAGCGACCGCGGCGCCTTGAACGCCAGCCGGGCGCGGCCGAGGCCGTACCGGCCGAGCTGGTAGAACAGCGCCCGGAAGCTGGCCCGCGGGTGGTACACCACCTTCACCGCCGGCGTGAAATAGCACGTCAAGCCGGCCGCCTCCACGCGCTGGTTGAACTCCACGTCTTCGCAGGCGTCGAACGCCTCGTCGAAGAAGCCGACGCGGTGGAACACGCCCCGCCGGTACGCCACCGCCGTGTTCTGCGGCGGCACGAACTTGGCCTCGTCGGAAAAAATGTCGGAGTCGGGGTTGTGCCCGAGCCGGCTCGCGCGCGCCGCCGACACCGCGAGTTGGAACCGCGTCGGGTTCGGGGCGTCGAGCGGCTGCGGCCGGCCGAGGCTGTCGGCGCCGCTCGTGGCGAAGGCGTCGGCCACGTTCCGCAGGTAGTTCCGGTCCGGCACGGTGCAGTGGCCGTCCACGATGACGGCCACGTCCTTGCTGGCGTGCCGCAGGGCGGTGTTGCGGCCGGCGCTGGAGAGGCGGCCGGCGTTGAAGACGAGCTTCAGGTTCGGGAACTCGCCCTGGAGGCGGCGCACGATGGGGACGGTGGCGTCGTCCGAGCCGCCGTCGGCGACGATGACCTCGAACCGGTCGGCGGGGAAGTCCTGCGTCAGGAGCGTCCGCAGCGCCGGCTCGATGGCCTTCGCCTCGTTGCGGATCGGCACGATGACGGAGACGGAGCATTCGTCCTTCGTCATCCGTCCTTCGTCATTCGTCATTCGGCCGACGCCGTGAGTGACCATCGAGGAATCCCGCCCCGGGCGAATGACGAAGGACGAATGACGAAGGAGGGCTATTCCGTCGGCACCCGCGGCTTGCGCTGGTAGAGGCGCTTCAGCCCGAGCAGCTTCAACCCGGTCGCGAACAACACCACCAGTTCCATCCGTAGCGTCCGGTGGCGGACGTAGAAGAGGTCGTAGGCCAGCTTGTTCTTCACGCTGCGGACGCACGTGTCCGGCGGCAGGTGGACCTGTGCGAAGCCGGTCAGGCCGGGCTTCACCACGTGCCGGCGGTCGTAGCCGGGGATGCTCAGCCGCAGCCGCTTCACGATTTCCGGCCGCTCCGGCCGCGGGCCGACCAGGCTCATGTCGCCGCGCAGCACGTTGAACAGCTGCGGCAACTCGTCCAGGTGCAGCTTGCGGAGGGCGCGGCCGAGCGGCGTGATCCGCGGGTCGCCGGGGAGGCTCCAGCGCGGGCCGGTCAGGCTCTCGCAGTCGTGGACCATGCTGCGAATCTTGTACAGCGTGAACACCCGCCCGCCGCGGCCGACGCGCGTCTGGCTGTAGATCGCCGGCCCCGCGGACGTGAGCCGGACCAGCAGACAGCACAGCCCCATCAGCGGCAGGCCGGGGATGAGGATCAGCAACGCCGCCACGCCGTCGAACGCCGGCTTGGCCCACCCCGCGGGTCGCACCGGGGCGGGGCCTGACGGCCGGCAGGGCGGGTGCTGGATCGACACGGCTGGACTTCGCATCGCGGGCTTCGGGGTCGCCGCCACGGCCCACGGCCGGGTGGTTCGGTCGGTCATCGGTGCGGTCCTTCGCGGTGATGCCGGGCGGGGCGTCCCGGCCGTCGGTCGTCCGTCAGCGGGCGAACCCGGCGGCGTACTGGGCGAACGCGGCGGCGACGAAGGCGCGCGTGGTGGCGTCGTCCTCCGGCCGCTCGTCGTCGCCGTCGGCGAGGGGGGTGACGACGTACACCTTGTAGAGCACGGCCACCCGCGCCAGCCGGGCGGCGAACTGCCACCGCGGGTTGTCGGGGGCCTCCCACGCTCCCTCGCCGGTGTGCCACGCCCAGCGCACCCGCACCCGGTCCTGGCGCGTCGCCGTCGTCTTCTCGAAGTCGGCGACGTAGTACGTCGCGGTGCCGCCGCCGGGCAGCTCCGCGGTCTCCTTCTTCGGCGCCCGCAGCGTCTTGTACCCGCTGCCGGGGTAGCACACGTCCGGCGTGTGCGTCGACACCGACCCCGGGATGCCGCTGATCATGGTCACCGCGCCGCCGCGGCCGGTGCTCGCCGACTGGTAGCGGTGCGAGGTGGCGACGCTCCGCTCGTTGGTCGGCATCTCGGTCGGGATGGGCGTCGGCTGCCAGTCCTCGAAGCGGACTTCGAGGGCGTGCATGCGGTCGTTCTGCGTCTGGTCGGGCTCGACGAACGTCCACCGCTGGATGGCCGCCCCGTGGACCACGGCCCCGGCCACGACCAGCACGGCGACGACGACGAGCGCGGGTGTCTTCAGCATGGTGCTTCTCCGGGCTGGGCCGAGGGACAGTGGGACTGAGGGACTCAGGGACCAAAGACGAGCCTTGTTCCCGAACTCAGAGTCCCTTTGTCCCTGAGTCCCACTGTCCCTCAGCCCACACTCAGCACAGCGCCTCGGTCTCGGTCGCGCCGACGTACACGACGCCGCTGTACGGGATCTCCATCGCCGCCACGCGGTCCGTCGCCTTCTCCAGCAGCGGCAGCTTCGTCTCGCGGTAGCGGGCGCACACCAGCACCACCTCGCACCGCCGGGCCACCGCCACCGACTCGGCGACCGTCAGCAGGGCGTGGCCGTGCAGGATGACGCAGTCGAACGGCTCCTTCAGCTTCGCCAACACGGCTTCGAGCCGCCCGCCGACCGCGGCCTGCCGCGCCTCGTCGGACCACTTGCCCGCCGGCAGGAACGCCAGCCCGCTCGGCAGCGTCACGACCGCCGAGCGCGGGTCGGTCTCGCCACGGAGCACCTCGCACGCGCCGACGGTGTTCGGCACGCCGGCGTAGGTGTGCAGCGCGGGCTCGCGCAGGTCGAAGTCGGCGAGGAGCGTCTTGTACCCGGCCTGGGCCAGCGAGCTGGCGAGGCCGAACGCGGTGAACGCCTTCCCCTCGTCGCCCAGCGGGCTCGTCACCGCCACGCACGTCGCCCCGCGGCTCAGCCACGTCTGCGCGACGTAGGCCCGCAGCTTGTCGATCGCCTCGTTCGCGGCCGCCCGCCGGGCCGGGTCGCGGCCGGTGGCGTCGGTCGGCAGGCCGGGGATGACGCCGACCACCGGCGCGGGGCCGACCGACTTCAGGTCGGCGAGCGAGCTGACGCGGCGGCTGACGGTCTCGAACGCGACCACGCCGAGGGCCACGAGGAAGTAGCCGAACAGGCCGCCGGCGACGGTGCCGAGCACCTGCTTCTTGATGTCCTTCTGCATCGGGCTGGACGCCGGCTGGAGCAGCTGGATGCGCTGCCCGGCGAGCAGGTCGAGCTTCAGCGCCTCGTGCTGGGTGATGAGGCGGGCGTACATGCCGTCGCGGGAGCGCAGGTCGGTGTCGGCCGGGTCGTAGCTCGGCGGCACGAGCCCGCCGCGGCCGTCGGTGCGGACCACCTCCGCCGCCTGCGGCAGGTTGTTGAGCATGCGCTCCAGGTTGGCCATGCTGATGCGGGCGGTGGCGAGCTGCGTCTCGTAGCGGGCCACCTGGTTCTTCACCGTCGTCCACTCGGTGAAGAGCAGTTTCCCCTCGGCGGCGCGCCTCCCGCCTTCGAGGAGACCGGCCTTCTCGCGGCGGACCTCGGCCAGGCGGGCGTTCTGCGCCTCGTACACGCGGCGGAGGTTGACCACGTCCGGGGCGTCCGGCCGGCCGGCGCTCGCCGCGAAGTCGTGGTTCGCCTTGGCCCGCCGCACCTGCATCGATTGATCCACGACCTGCTGGTCGTTGTCGACCGCGGCCAGCGTCGCCGGGTCTAGGGGCGCCCGCTTAAGTGCCTCGATCTGGCCTTCGAGTTCACGCATCCGCGCCTTCCCGGCGCCGATCTCGATCGGCAGCGTGCGGTCCACTTCCATCTGGAGCGCGGCGAGCCGGGAGACCAGCGCCCGCGGGTCGAGCTTGGCCATGAGTTCCAGGCCGCTCACGGCCGCGGGCGCCGCGGCCGGCGGTGCGACGCCCGGCGGCAGAACGCCGGGCGTGCCTTCCACGGCCTGCACCGGCGTGACGCCGTCGCCCGGCGCCTTGGCGAGGGTGTGGCCGCGGCTCATGTTTTCGAGCCGCTTCTGCATGTCCTGCATGGCCTGCTCGGACTGGCGGAAGCGGGCCTGCTTCGTCGCCACCTCCTTCTGCACGACCTCGGCCAGGAACGCCTTCTGGACGGCGTTGACGATCTTGTTCGCGTCCGCCGGGTTGTGCGACGCCATGCTGACGCGGATGACTTCCGACCCGTCCGGGGCGCCGACCAGCACCTCCTCGCCGAGGTACTTGATGGGGTCCTTCTGGGCCTTGACCGTCGGCAGGTCCTTGAGGTCGCGCATGGCGGCGTTGAGGACGAATTCCGACTTGATGAGGCCGCTCATGGTGCGGACGTAGGTCGTGAAGTCGGTCCGGGCCTCCTGGGCGTTCCCCTGGTGGGCCAGCGCCGGCGGCACCTGCGACACCTGGAGGAGGCCGTACGACTCGTACTTGCTGGCGAGCAGTTCCCACGCGGCGTAGCTGCCGACGGCCCCGAGCAGGGTGCCGCAGAACAGGATCATCAGCCAGTGGAGCTGGAGGTACGTGAGGACGCGGAGGCCGTTACCGTCGCCGTCCGGCTTGGCGGCCGGGCGGGCGAGCGGCCGCGGCGGGGCGGGCCTCGGGGCGGCGAGCGCGGGGGCGAAGGTCGGTCCGTTCATGGGCTCTGCGTCCTTGCAGGCTCAGACCAGGGGTGAGTCGCGGCGGTCGGGCGCGTCAGTCGTTCGTGACGAGCTTCTTGAGCACCCACAGCTCCAGCGCCAGCAGCGCCAGGCCGACCGGCATCATGAGCCAGCCGTAGAAGTCGTGCAGGAAGTCGAGCGTCCCCTTGTCGGTGAGGACGAGGTACGCCAGGCCGGTGGCGGTGATCCGCAGCACGTTCGTCAGCACGGCGATCGGGATGATGCCGAGCAGCACCATGCCGCGCTCGAACCACGAGCGGTTCGTCAGGAGCACGGCCCCGACCGAGAACGCGGCGAACGTCACCAGCATCTTCAGGCCCGAGCACGCGTCCACGACGCCGAGCCGCACCTCGTCGATCAGGATGAGGTTGCCGTCGCGGATCGCGGGCTGGCCGAGCGTCTGCAACAAGTACGTGCTGCTGATGGTGGCCGCCGTCTTGAGCGGCTGGCCGACGTTCCGCTCCAACTCGTACGGGAGCGGCACCATGAACAGGAGGAACAGCAGCCCGCCGCCGACGCGCCTCAGCAGCGGCATCCCGCCGGCCGCGAGCGCGACGCCGACGAGGGCGAGCATCAGGCTGGCGGCGTCGAGCTGGTGGAACAGCAGGCTGCCGGCGAACGCCCGGAGGACGACCGCCACGGCGAGGAGCCCACAGCCGACCCAGGGCCGCGGCAGGGGCACGAGCGGCCCGGCCTGCCACGCCTTCCACACGAGGTACGCGGAGAAGAACGGCACGAGCAGGCCGTGCGAGTACTGCGGGTCGTTGATCCACTTGTCGAAGAACACGGCCAGCATGGGCAGGTACGCCCAGACCAGCAGGCCGACGAGCGCGGCCACCTGCCACAGCGGCGGGCGGAACGGGGCGGGCGGCGTGGGCGCAGTGACGACCGTGACGGGGGTGGTCGGCAAAACGGCGGTCGTCGGCGGCGGTGCGGGTGCGGCGGTGGTGATCGACATCCCTGTCCCCACGGGGGGCGAACCTCGGCGAGCGGGGATTGTTGCACCCGCCGCGGGTCCGACGCAACCCCACTTCCCGGCCGCGGGGAATTCGGTGGCCCCACCGGAGCCCGTGCCGGTAGCATCGACCTGGGGGTGACGCGATGTCGCTGGAGTGTCCTGACTGCGGGGCGGGGCTGACCGGGGCCGACCGGGACGGCGACGGGTACCGCTGCGGCCGGTGCGGCGCGCAGGTGCGCGAGCCGCGCCGCACCCGCGACTACGACGACCGCCCGACCCGTCGCCGCCGGCCGCCGAAGCGGGGCAACGGACGAGTCGTTCTGCTGGTGGTGGTCGGCGTCGGCGTGCTGATGCTGCTGGCGTGCGGCGGCATCGGCGGCAGCTGGTACGTTGCCGCGCAGCCGCGGTGGGAGGAGTTTCGCTCGCCGAACGGTGGGTACACCGTTTCCATGCCGGCGAAGGCGCGGCCGGACATGGGCAAGATCGTCGCCAAGCAGGGCGGGAACTTCCCGGGCGTCACGTTCGAGGGGACGCTCCTCCTGGCCCGGCTGGAAGAGTACTGCATCGCCTACGGCGAACTTCCCCCCGGGCCGCGCGGCCCGGGCGCCGCGGAACGCGTCATCGACGCCGCGGTCGACGGCATGAAGAACGGCCCGCAGCCGGCGCAGGTCGTCTCGTCGAGGCCGGTGACCGTGTCGGGCTACCAGGGCCGCGAGGTCGAACTCCGCATCAAGACCCAGGCCCGCCTCGCCCGCATCGTCGTGACGCCGACGCGCGTGTACACGGTCATCGCGGGTGGCCCGTTCACCGGAACGGGCGAGCCACGGGTGCGGCGGTTCGTCGAGTCGTTCCAGTTGACCGAGCCGAACCCGGCCGGCGGCGGCAACGCGCCGCCGCCGTTCGTCCCGCGGCGGCGCTGATTCCTGTCCCGCCGGCTCGAAAGTCGGCCGCCCCGCGGGTAGCATCGACCTGGGGGGTGACGCGATGGCGCTGGAGTGCACGGACTGCGGGGCGGGGCTGACGCGGGCCGACCGGGACGGCGACGGGTACCGCTGCGGCCGGTGCGGAGCGCAGGTGCGCGAGCCGCGCCGCACCCCCGACGACTACGACGACGGCCCGCGCCGGCGCCGCCCGAAGAAGTCGGGCAACGGCCCCGTTCTCCTTGTCCTCGGCGCCATCGGCCTGCTGGTGTTGTTCTCCTGCGCCGGCCTCGTCGGCGTCGTCGTCTGGTCCGGCAAGCCGCGGTGGGAGGAGTTCCGCTCGCCGGCCGGCGGGTACAGTGTGGACCTGCCGGCGAGGGCCCGCACGGACATGGCGGATCTCGCCGCCGCGCACGGCCCGGTCGAGCCGGGCGTCGTCTACGAAGGAACCCTCCTCCTCGGCCGGCTGGAGGAGTACCGCGTCACCCACGGCGACCTCGACGCCGAGGTGCGGAACACGCAGACGGACGCCGAAATCCTCGACGGGATGGTGAAGAACCTCCGCGACGACCCCCCGCCCGCCGAGGTCGTCTCGACGAAGGACATCACCGTGTCCGGCTTCCCGGCCCGCGAGCTTCACCTGCGGGTGGAGCAGCAGTCGGCGCTGGTGCGGGTCGTGGTGACGCGAACGAAGTGGTACACGGTCATCGCCGGCGGCCCGTTCACGCCGGTGACCGAGCCGCGGCTGCGGCGGTTCGTGGAGTCGTTCAAGTTGAACGACCCGATGGCCCCAGCCGCGGACAAGCGGCTGCCGCCCGGCCGCTGACCCGGCGCTTGCTTTCCCCGCGCGGGCGTTTACCCTGTGAGGAGGATTTCGCCCGCCCGCCCCCGGCCCCTCCGAGGCCTCCATGCACCTCCCCCGCCGGCTCCTGGTGCCCGTGGCCGCATTGGTCGCGGTCGCCCTCACCCCCCGCGTCGCCCCGGCCTATGCCGAGGCCGTCATGTCCTTCGGGTCGGTCGTCAACCAGTCCACGAACGTCGTGCTAATGACCGTCACCCGGGTGGACAAGACGCAGAATCTCATCATCTACGAGAAGGTGGCCGATCTGAAGGGGAAGCACCCGCAGCAGACGATCAAGCACAACATCGGCCGCGGCGGGCTCCGGCCGGGCGAGTGGCAGGAGATCATGAACTGGGCCGAGGTCGGCAAGCAGGCGGTGTTCTTCCACAACGGCGGGGCCAGCGAGACGTACATCGGCGTGACGTGGTACCAGGCGTACCCGCAGGGCGAGTGGTGGGGCATGTCCCACGGCGAGCCGTACCTGCTGCGGTCGTACGCGGGGCGGATCGACCGCCTGCAAGGGATCATGGCCGACATGATGGCCGGCAAGGAGGTGGTGGTGCCGTGCATGGTGGACGGCGACAAGGAGGCGATACACAAGAAGACGGCCCGCGTGCAGCGGCTGAAGGCCAGCCTGAAGCTGAACGACTACAACCCGAAGCGCGACTTCGTGGGCTGGGGCGGAGAGGACATCCGGGCGCTGAACGGGATGCCCGGGTTCAGCAAGTACGCCGGCCTCACGAAGCTCGACGCCGAGGCGCAGGCGGTGTCGGTCGTGGACTTCGACAACGACGGCAAGCAGGACGTGCTCCTCCTCGCGGCGGGGAAGGTGGGGCTGTACCAGAACGGCGGCGACAGTTATGCCGAGACGCCGCTACCGGGCCTCACCGGCGGCGCCCGTTCCGCCGTGTGGGCCGACCACAACGGCGACGGCATACCCGACTTGCTCTTAGCGACCGCCGACGGCCCGCGGCTGTACACGAACCTGGGCAAGGGCCAGTTCCGCGACGACTCCTCCCGCCTCCCCAAAGAATCCGGCTACGACCTGACCGCGGCCGCGTGGGGCGACTTCGACGGCGACGGCAAGGCCGACATTCTCCTCGGCAACGGCTACCACGGCCTGCGGCTGTACCGCAACACGCGGCCCGAGGTGGCGAAGGCGCCGCCGCCGCCGAAGCTGGGCGACTGGCACGTCATCGGCATGTTCCGCGCGGCGAACCCGGCGGACAACGTGAAGACCGCGTTCCCCGTCGAGACGGAGGCGTTCGCCGCCGGCAAGACGTACAAGGGGAAGCGCGACATGCCCGTGACGTGGGCCAAGAAGCAACTCAAGGACGGCGAAGCGCACCAGTTCGCCGAGCTGGGCGCGAACCAGGCGACGTACCTGTTCCGCGAGGTGGAGGCGGCCGCCGCCGCAGAGGTGGCGGTGAGCATCACGAGCCCCGGTACGCTGACCGTGTGGGTGAACGGCGAGAAGGCGTACCACGCCGAGCAGGCGAAGGCCGACCCGCACGCCGTGTCGCTGAAGCTGCGGCCGGGCAAGAACGTGCTGCTGGTGAAAGTGTGCGTCGCCGAGCAAGTGGCGGGTATTACCTTCGCGCTCGGCAGCGGCGCGAGCGGCCCGCCGGGGCCGTGGTTCGCCGACGTGTCCTCGGCGTGGGGGCTCAGCGAGACCGAACACCGCGGCGACACGCTCACCGTTGCCGACTTCGACGGCGACGGCCGGCCGGACGTGCTGTACGGCGCCGGCACCGGAATGCTGTTTCGGAACACCGGCGGCAAGCTCGAACGGAAGGCTGACAGCGGCGTCAGTTACCGCCCCGGCCGCATCGGCCCGGCGCTCGCCGACTTCGACGGCGACGGCCACCCCGACCTGTTCATCCCGCAGGCCGACGGCAGGTGCAAGCTCTACCGCAACGCCGGCACCGGCACCTTCGCCGAAGTGACGGCACAGGCCGGCGACCTGGCGAAAGGCATCCCTGGTGCGGTCACCGCGGCGTGGGGCGACTTCGACAACGACGGCCACCCCGACCTGCTGGTCGGCTGCCTGCGCGGCGTGAACCGCTACTTCAAGAACAACGGCAACGGCACGTTCACCGACCGCTCGGTGGAGGTCGGCCTGACGACGCGGGTGTTCAACACGCAGGCCGCGGCGTTCGCCGACCTGAACGGCGACGGCCAACTCGACCTGATCCTGGCGAACGAGGGGCTGGAATCGGCGATCCTGTTCGGGGCGCGGCAGGACGCGATGCCGCGGACGCCGGTCGTGGTGGCGCTCAACGGCAGCCCCGGCCTGAGCGGCGGCCGGGTGGTGGTGAAGGACATGAACGGCAAGGCGGTGGCGACATCATGCGTGTGCGGCGGCGACGGCCGCGGCGGCAACGCGCTGGCGCCGCGCTTCGCACTGGCGCCGGGGTCGTACCGCGTGGAGGTGACGGCGCCGGGCGGCCGCACCGCGGGTGCGGCGCTCGACGTGCAGACGAGCCCGATTACGGTGCGGGTGCAGTAGCATTTCGTGGGGCCGGTTTCCAACCGGCCCATTATCGCCGGCCGGTTGGAAACCGGTCCCACAGAAAGACCATCGATGCCCCGCATCCCCCTCCTACTGGTCGCCCTCCTGGCCGCCCCCGCGGCCGCCGCCGACCCCGGGCCGTGGGCCACTTACCGCGGCAACCCCCAGCGCACCGGCAACACCGACGGCAAACCCGGCCCGGCCGCGCCGACGGTGTTGTGGTCGGTCCGCTCGCAGGACCACTTCGTCGCTTCGCCCGTCGCCGTCGGCGACAAGGTGATGCTCAGCGGCCTCGGCGGGTTCAACCGCCCCACCATCAGCCTGTTCCCGCTGACCGCCGCCGGTGCGAAGGTCGAGCCCGCGTGGTCGAAGTCGGCCCCGTACCTCAAGCAGGCGTCGGTCAGCTCGGCGGCCACCGAGAAGGGGCTGCTCGTGTTCGGCGACGGCATGCACCAGGACTCCGGCGGGGTGCTCCACTGCGTCACCGCCGCCGGCGGCCGACCCGTGTGGCAACTCCCCGTCCCCGGCGACCTCGTGCACCTCGAAGGCGGCCCGAGCATCGCCGACGGCAAGGTCTACATCGGCGCCGGCACCGCGGGTGTGGTCTGCGTCGAGTTGGAGAAAGCCACCCTCGACGGCAAGGACGTGGACCCGGCGACGATCGCCAAGCTGCAGGACGCCAAGTGGAAGGACTTGCAGGCGAAGTTCGAGGAGCAGAAGAAGAAGGCCCCCGACTTCGCCGTCCCGCCGTCGGAGGACCAGTTGCTCCGGCCCGCCCCGAAGAAGGTGTGGCAGGCCGGGGAGAAGCGCTGGCACGTCGACGCCGCGGTGAACGTGGCCGCAGGTAAGGTGCTGGTGCCGACCTCGTACCTCGACAAGGAAAAGGTCGGCGAGCGCGCCCTGTATTGCCTGAGTGCCGACACCGGGGCCGAACTGTGGAAGGTGCCGCTGCCACTGAACCCGTGGGGCGGCGCGAGCGTGAGCGGCGACACGGTGGTGGTCCCCGGCAGCTCCGTCGGTTACTACTTCAACGACATCAAGGGCGCGAAGGGGAGCCTGACGGCGCTCGACCTCGCCACCGGCAAGGAGCGCTGGAAGAAGGACTTGCCCGGCGGCGTGGTCGGCGCCGCGGCGATCGCCGACGGGCAGGCCGTGTGTACCGCCACCGACGGCAAGGTCCGCTCCTTCAAGCTCGCCGACGGCGACCGCGCCTGGCTGTACGACGCGAAGGCGCCGATGTTCGCGCCGCCGGCCGTCGCCGGGGGCGTGGTGTACTCCGCCGACCTGCTTGGCACGGTCCACGCCATCGACGCCAAGACCGGCGCCGCCAAGTGGACGTTCCCACTGCCGAAGGACACGCCGGGGATGGTGTACGGCGGCGTCACCGTCCACGGCGGCCGGCTGGTGGTGGCGACGTGCAACCTGGAAGGCCCCTTCGCCCGCCGCGACACCGTCGTCGTCTGCCTCGGCACCCGCTAACGCACGGAGTTCCCGATGAAGCGTCTCCTGGTCCCCGCGCTGGCGGTCGTGTTCGCGGTACTCGTCGGCGTCGGCGGCGACCCCGCGGCGGGGCAGGACAAGTCGGCGGTCGTGGTCGTTGACAAGGAGAAGCGGACGGTCAGCGTGCCGGCGAAGGTCGCCCCGCGGAAGCTCGAACACCTCAAGGGGGAGGTCTACCCGATCGAGCTGATTGCCGGCTGGGGCCACCCGCGCGGCAAGAAGGCCCACGAAATCGTGGTGGCGATCGACGTGATGCCGTCGGACGTCCACAAGGGGCTGGAGGCCCTCGGTCTCAAGGCGGGGAAACCGGCGAAGGGGCCGGACGCGAAGGCCGAAGGGCCGGCCGTGCTGGTGTACTTCGAGGTGCCCGAAGGAAGCACCTCGAAGAAGGTGGCCATCGAGAAGGTGCTGATCGACCCAAAGTCGAAGAAGCAGGCGCCGAAGATGACGTTCCGGTTCACCGGCTCGACGATGGTGGCCCCGGACCCGACGAAGCCGGACGAGAAGAAGTACGGCGCCGACCTGACCGGCTCGCTGGTGTGCCTGTTCCCGGTCACCGACGAGGTGGTGCTACAGACCGACTGGACGATGAAGGAGGAGAAGTACCTGAAGCTGGACGTGAACCCCGAGGCGCTGCCGAAGGAGGGCGGCGCCGTCCGGCTTGTGATTGAAGCGCCAGCGAAGTAGGCCGATTGCGGCATTGCCGCACGCACACCAGGGTCGCCCATGAAGATCACCCGCGTCGAAGCCATCCCGGTCTGTGTGCCCCTCAAGAAGGGCTGGACCGCGAAGACGGCTCACGGCGAACACGCCGTCTCGCCCTACGTGATCGTCAAGGTTCACACCGACGCCGGGCTCGTCGGCCTCGGCGAGGCCACCATCTCCGGCCTGTGGTCGGGCGAGACGCAGGCCGGCAGCGTCGCCGCGATCCGCGACTACATCGCCCCGCAACTCGTCGGCACCGACCCGCGCGATATCACGGCGGCGCGCCGGGCGATGGACTTCATCATCAAGCTGAACCCGTTCACGAAGGCCGCCGTCGAGATGGCCCTGTGGGACATTTCGGGCAAGGCCGTCGGGCGGCCGGTGTACCAACTCCTCGGCGGGAGGGTCCGCGACCACGTGCGGATCAAGCTCGTCGTCTGGGCGCGCGACGTGGCCGGCTCCCGCGCCATGGCCGAGGGGCACCTCGCGCTCGGCGTGTCGTGCGTGAAGGTGAAGGTCGGCCTCGACCCCGACACGGACGTGGCGCGGGTGCGGGCCGTCCGCGAAGTCGCCGGCCCCGACGTGCCGCTGACCATCGACGCCAACTGCGGCTGGACCATCCGCCAGGCCCGCCACTGCCTCCGGGCGCTCGCCGACACCAACTTGCTGCTCGCGGAACAGCCGATCCCGGCCGGCGACCCCGCGGCGCTGGCCGAACTGCGGCACGTCACCGACGCGGCGATCATGGCCGACGAGAGCGTCTTCACGCTGCAAGACGCCTGGCTCCTCACCACCCACCGGGCCGCGGACATCCTGAGCGTCTATCCCGGGAAGCACGGCGGCATCGCGGCCACGGCCGAGATCGTGGCGGTGGCGAAGGCGGCGGGCATCCGTTGCACGATCGGGAGCAACCTCGAACTGGGGATCGGCACCGCGGCCATGCTCCACGTCGCGGCCGCGTTCCCCGAGATCGACACGGACAGTTTCCCCGCCGACACCATCGGCCCGTTCTACCACGACGCCGACCTCATCACGCAACCGCTCGACCTGGGGCCGCCGTACGCGCGGGTGCCGGACGGGCCCGGGCTCGGCGTCGAACTCGACGAGGAGCAGCTGAAGCGCTGGCGCGTCGGCTGACGGTCACGGCGGCACGGACTCGCCGTTCCCGTCGACGCGGACGACGCGGATGGTCGGGTACAGCGGCCCGCCCTCGATCGGGTGGCCCGCCAGGATCACGACGCGCTCGCCGGGGCGGACCGTGCCCGCCGCGAAGGCGTCGCGGACGGCCATCGCGGTGCGGTCGCCGCCGGGGCCGGCGGGCGTCATCCGCACCGGCGTCACGCCCCAGTCGATGGCCAGCCCCTGCAAGACCGGGTCGGTCGGAGCCACGGCGATCACCCGCGCCCAGGGCCGCCGCCGCGTGACGAGCCGGGCCGTGCGGCCGGACAGCGTCGGGATGATGATCGCGGTCGCCTCCACCTGGTCGGCGAGGTCGAACGCAGCCTCGGCCATCGGGTCGTCGATGCCGAAGTCCGGGCGGTTGAAGTGCGCCCCGAGCGACCGGCCGGTGTCGCGGAGGTGCGTCTCCGTCTCGACCGCGATGCGGGCCATGCAGCCGACCGCCTCCACGGGGTACTTCCCGACCGCCGTCTCGCCCGAGAGCATCACGGCGTCGGTCCCGTCGAAGATGGCGTTGGCCACGTCGCTGGCCTCGGCCCGGGTCGGCCGCGGGCTCTCGCGCATCGAGTCGAGCATGTCGGTGGCGGTGATGACCGGCTTCCCCGCGGCCCGGCACTCGTTGATCAGCATCTTTTGCACGGTCGGCACCTTCTCCAGCGCGATCTCGACGCCGAGGTCGCCGCGGGCCACCATCACGCCGTCGAACGCGGCGACGATCGCGGCCGCGCTCCGGACCGCCTCCGGCCGCTCGACCTTCGCGATCACCGGGGCACGAATCCCGGCCGCGGCCAGCGCCGCCCGCACCTCGCCGGCCGCCTCCGGGCCGCGGACGAACGACAGCGCCACCCAGTCCACGCCGGCCCGCGCCGCGACCAGCAGCGCCGCCCGGTCGCGGTCGGTGACGGCGGCGATGGTGAGCGGCGTGTCGGGGAGGTTGAGCCCCTTGTTCGGCTTGAGCGTGCCGCCGACCACCACACGCGCCAGCAGCCGGCCGCCCTGCGTGGTGCCGGCGTCGAGTTGCAGCCGGCCGTCGTCCAGGAGCATCCGCTGGCCGGGCCGCACGTCGGCCAGCACTTCGGGTTCCGTCAGTACCAGGTCGTCGGCGTGGACCGGCTCGGCGGTGAGGCTGAAACTGACTTCGCCGCCGGGGGCCAGCTCGCGGGCGGCGGCGATCTTCACGCGGAGCTTCGGTCCGGGCAGGTCCGCGAGGACGGCGGCGAACTTGCCGACCTTCCGCGCGGCTTCCCGGAAGCGGGCGACGCGGGCCAGGTGCTCGTCGGCGGCGCCGTGCGAGAAGTTGACGCGGGCCACGTCGACGCCGGCGCGGAGGACGGCTTCGAGCACCGGCGGGTCGTCGGTGGCCGGCCCGAGTGTGGCGACGATCTTGGTCCGTCGGGGTGTCGGGGACATGGTGGCTGTACTCCGGTAGGATGGGACCGCCGCCGGGGTGGTGTATGGCGTGGGGCGTACGGGTTCAATTCGCCGCGGCGGCGGCGCTGACCGCGGCGCTGGGATGGCGCGGTGCTTTGGCGGTGCTTGGGGCGCCGAGTTTCGACCCGGCGCACCCGGCGATTCGCGAGACGGCATGGCTGGCCGTGGCGGCGTGGGCACTCGGCTGGCCGCGGGCGTGGCGCGGCAGCGGGGCAGGGGTGTGGGTGTGGGGTGCGAGTGCGGCGGCGTTCCACGTGGCGGTGGCGATGCACGTCGGACACGGCTGGTCGCACGCGGACGCGGTGCGGCGCACGGCGGAGGTGTCGGGCGTGGGGGCAGGCGTCTGGGTGAACTACGCCTTCGTCGCCGTGTGGCTCGCGGACGCGGTGTGGTTGGCGGTGTGGGGGGAGAGCTGTCGGCGACGCCCGCGGTGGGTGACGTCGTGCGTCCACGGGTTTCTGGCGTTCGTGGTGGTGAACGCGGCCGTGCTGTTCGCGGCGGACTGGCGGCGGGGCGTGCTGTGGGCGGGGTTGATGGTGTGTGTTGCAACGTGGACGTGGAAGCGAGGCGAGCGGCCCGCGTGAGCGGGCTGTTCCCGAGCGCGTCGTACGCGCTCGGGAACAGCCCGCTCACGCGGGCCGCTCGCCAGGGTTTGACTCACGCCGTCGGGGCGGCCGGCGCGGGGGCCGGGGCAGGAGCGGCCTTGGCGTTCAGGCGCACCTTCTGCTCGCCCTCCTTCAGTAGCTCGATCACGGCCGTGTGGCCGCCGTCGCCGAGGCGGCGGTAGTGCTGCTTGATGATCCGCGTGTACCCGCCCGGCCGCTCCTTGTAGCGCGGGCCGATGTCGCGGAACAGCTTCTTCAGGATCGTGTCGCCTTCCACCACTTCGTCATTCTTGTCGACGACGGCGGTGCCGTGCGTCGGCCCCAGGATCGTGGCGGCCTGGCGGCGGAGGTGGAGCGCCTTCACCCGCGCCACCTTGTCCCCCTCGGGGGCCGCGGCGGTGATGACGGCGGCCTTCTTCGCCAGCGTGATGAGCTTCTCGATGTACGGCCGCAGCGCCTTCGCCTTCGGCAGCGTGGTGACGATCCGCTCGTGCGTGATGAGCGACCGCGACAGGTTGCGGAACAGGGCCTCGCGGTGGGCCGGGGTGCGGCTGAAGTGCTTTCCAGCCTGACGATGGCGCATGGCTTCTCCAGGGAGCAGGACACAGGAAACAGGAGACTGGAACGACCCCCGCGCCGTGCCACGGGTCGCGGGGCGTCCGTCGGGTACGGGGCTGGTGGTTCCAGGCTCCCGCCCCCTGTCTCCCGGGTGCCGCTTAGCGGCGTGTGGGCAGCTTCATCCCCAGCGAGAGGCCGCGCTCCTGGAGCTTGGCCTTCACCTCGCGGAGGGTCGTTTCGCCGAAGTTGCGGACCTCGAGGAGCTCGTCCTCGGCCCGCATCACCAGCTCGCGGACGGTGGTGATCCCTTCCGTCTCCAAGCAGTTCGTGGCCCGGACCGACAGCTCGAGCTCGGCCAGGCTCATGTTCAGCTTCTTCTCCAGCTCGGCGTCGCCGGCGTCGCGCGGGGCGCTGCCGCCGACCTCGATCGGCTCGTCCAGCGGCACCTCCGGCCCCGGCTCGGTGTACTGCACGAACGGGTTCAGGTGCTTCCGCAGGATCTTCGCGGCCTCCACCAGCGCCATCTGCGGGCCGACGGTGCCGTTGGTCCAGATCTCGATCACGAGCCGGTCGTAATTCGTCTTCTGGCCGACGCGCGTCTCCTCGATGTCGTACTTGACGCGAACGACCGGCGAGAACGAGCTGTCCACCGGGATCACGCCGATCTCGCGCTCCTTGCCGGCGTTCTCGTCGGCCGTCTTGTACCCGCGGCCGTTCTCGACCGTCATCTCGACGCTGAACGGCACGTCGGCGGTGAGCGTGGCGAGGTGGTGCTCGGGGTTGATGATCTGCACCGTCTCGTCGTGCTGCACGTCCACGCCGCGGACGACGCCGGCCTCGTGCTTCTGGATGCGGACGACCTTCGGCTGGTCGCTCACGTTCTTGACGACCAGGCTCTTGACGTTGAGGAGGATGTCGGTCACGTCCTCGACGACGCCGGTGATGGTGGAGATCTCGTGCTGCACGCCGCCGATCTTGACGCGCGTGACGGCCGACCCTTCGAGGCTCGACAGGAGGATGCGGCGGAGGGAGTTCCCCAGCGTCATCCCGAAGCCGCGCTCGAACGGCTCGATGTAGAACTTGCCGTAGGTGTCGGTGAGGGTGGCCCGGTCGGCCGAGACCCGGTTGGGCAGTTCCAGCCCGCGCCAGCGAACCCGCATGAGAAGTCCTCCGGCCGTCGGCTTACCGCCCCCCGCCGGCCCCGCGACCGGGACGACGTGGACGAGCCAGACGGCGACTTGAAAGAATCGGTCAGAAGCCCCGGCCGGTCGCGGCGGCCGGGGACGAGTCGCGCCGAGCGCCCCCGTTACCGGGTCGCGATTTCGATGATCAGCTGCTCGCGGATCATGTCGATCCGCTCGTCCACGTCCGCCCGGCTCGGGAGGCGGGTCATCGAGCCTTCCGGGGCGTCGCTGTTGTTCGTCACGACCAGGAAGTCGGGGACGCGGACGAGGTTCTTCTGCAACCCCTCGCGGGCCATCTTGAGGCTGCGGTCCACGGCCTTCACCTTGATCACGTCGCCGGGCTTGACCAGCGCGCTCGGGATGTCGCACTTGCGGCCGTTGACGAGCACGTGCCCGTGGGCCACCATCTGTCGGGCCGTGTTCCGGTTGCCGGCGAACCCGAGTCGGTGGACGACGTTATCGAGCCGCCGTTCGAGAATCGAGAGCAACTGCTCACCGGTGTTCTCGGGCGACCGCGTGGCGAGCTGGTAGTAGCGGCGGAACTGGTTCTCGAGCACGCCGTAGAACCGCTTGAGCTTCTGCTTCTCGCGGAGGCGGACGCCGTACTCGGACGTCTTGCTGCGGCGGGCGCCGTGCATGCCCGGCGGCAGCGCCTCGCGGTCGATCGGGCACTTCGGGCTGAAGCAGCGCTCCGCCTTCAGGTAGAGCTTCATCTGCTCGCGGCGGCACATCCTGCAGACGGGGTCGACGTTGCGGGCCATGATTGGGTCGGGACTCGGAGCCAGGGGTCAGGTGGCGCGTCCGGCGGACGGGCCGTTAGGTGTCGTCGGAAGGTAGGCCCGGCGAACCCCAGGGTCGGTTCGGGCACCCGTCTAACGCCGCTTGCGGCGTTGCACCCGGGGGCAACGCCGCAAGCGGCGGAAAGACGACGACGGGGGACGGCTTACACGCGCCGCTTCTTGGGCGGGCGGCAGCCGTTGTGCGGCAGCGGGGTCACGTCCTCGATGGCCTTGACGTTAAGACCCGAGGCCTGCAGGGCGGTGATGGCCGACTCGCGGCCGGCGCCCGGCCCCTTCACGCGGACTTCGACTTCCTTGACGCCGAACTTGGACGCCTTGGCGGCGCACTCCTCGGCGGCCCGCTGGGCCGCGAACGGGGTGCTCTTGCGGCTCCCCTTGAACCCAACGGTGCCGGCCGACGCGTTGCACAGCACGTCGCCGTTGGTGTCGGTGATGGTCACGATCGTGTTGTTGAACGTGCTCTGCACGTGGGCGATCCCACGCGACACGTTACGACGGGCCTTCTTCTTCTTCGACTTTGCCATTTGTGGGATGCCGGTTGTCGGTTGTCGGGGTGGACCGCCGGGGGCAGCCCCCCGATCACCGCGTTACGCCTTACTTGTCCTTCACGCCCTTCTTGCCGGCGACCGTCTTGCGCGGCCCCTTCCGGGTGCGGGCGTTCGTCTTCGACCGCTGGCCGCGGACCGGGAGGTTCTTCCGGTGCCGCTCGCCGCGGTAGCTCTTGATCTCCTTGAGGCGCGTGATGTTCGCGCCCTCGAACCGCCGCAGCGGCCCCTCGACCAGGTAGTCGCGGTCGATCAGCACCGCGATCCGGGCGACCTCGTCGTCGGTGAGTTCCTTCGCCCGCCGTTGCGGGTCGATGTTCAGCTTGCCGCACACCTCGAGGGCCGTGGTTGGCCCCAGCCCGCGGATGTACCGCAGGGAGATGTGGGTCGGCTTGTCCGGCGGGATGTCGACGCCTTGGATACGCGGCATGGTCGGTTTCGCGTTGGGAGGTTCGAGTTCGTGGTCGAGCCGGTCGGGCTCAAGACCTTAGCCTTGCCGCTGCTTGTGGCGGGGGTCCTCGCAGATCACGCGGACGACGCCCTTCCGCTTGATCAGCTTGCACTTCTCGCACATCCGGCGGACGCTCGCACGCACCTTCATGGGCCACCTGTTCCGATGCCGCCCACGGGCGGGTAAACTTTCACAGTAGGAACGCCCGTTTTCCCGGGCAAGGGCGCGGCGGAGAATTCTACTCCTCGTCCGCGGTCACGATCAACACGCCGCCGGCGGTCAGCGCCAGCGTGTGCTCGACGTGGACGCTCGGCATCCGGTCCCGCGTCACCACCGTCCAGGTGTCGGAGAGCGTGTCCACCTCGCCCTTCCGCATGTTCACCATCGGCTCGACGGCCAGGGTCAGGCCGGGTTCCAGCTTGAAGTCCTGCTTGCGGGTCTCGCGGTCCACGTAGTTCGGCACCTGCGGGTTCTCGTGCATCACCCGGCCGATGCCGTGCCCGACGTAGCTCGTCACCACGCTGAACCCGGACTGCTCCACGTGCTTCTGCATTTCGCTGGCGACCTGCGTCCACCACTTCCGCTTCGGCAGCAGGTCGATCGCCAGCTGGAGCGTCTCCTCGGCCACCTTCACCAGCCGGGCCTTTTCCGGCGACACCGGGCCGATCGGGATGGTGATGGCCCGGTCGGCACACCAGCCGTTCAGCTTGCAGGCCGTGTCCACCTTGAGGAGGTCGCCCTCCTTGAGGACGCGGTTGCCGGGGATGCCGTGGACGACCTGCTCGTTCACGCTCAGGCACGTGACGGCGGGGAAGGGCGTCTTGCCGGGGTAGCCCTTGAACAGCGGGACGGCCCCGTGCTCGGCGTAGAACTTCTCGACGGCCTGGTCGATCTCGATGGTCTTGGTGCCGGGCTTGGCGAGCTCGCGGCAGATGCGCAGGGCCCGCGCGACGAGCTTACCGGCCTCCCGCATCAGCCCGATCTCGCGGGCCGACTTCAGCTCCGGCGGCCGGTTCGTGTTCTGTCGGAGCATGGCGGCTACCTCCGTCCGCACGTCAGTCGTCGGTCAGGCCGGCGTAGTTCCGCATGACCAGGTGGCTGTTGATCTTCTGCACCAGGTCCAGGGCGACGCTGATGACGATGAGCAGGCCGGTGCCGCCGTAGAAGCTCGCCACGACCGGGTCGATTTCCAGCACGCCGGTCACCACGTTCGGGATGATGGCGATGACCGCGAGGAACGCCGCCCCCACGTACGTGATCCGCATCAGCACCCGCTCCAGGTAGTCGGCGGTGCGCTTGCCCGGCCGGTACCCGGGGATGAAGCTGCCGTAGTCCTTCAGGTTGTCGGCGATCTCCTTCGGGTTGAAGGTGATGGCGACCCAGAAGTAGCAGAACACGTAAATCATCACGATGTACATCACGTTGTACATCCACCCGCTGTGGTTCTGGAACGTCTGCGCCATGCTGGCCGCCCACCCGGCGTCGGTCACGTTGGCGATCAGGTTGAACAGGAACCACGGCAGGATGAGCAGCGTGCTGGCGAAGATCACCGGCATGACGCCGGCGGCGTTCACCTTCATCGGCAGGAACTGCCGGGTGCCGCCGTACACGCGCCGGCCGCGGACGTGCTTGGCGCTCTGCGTCGGGATGCGCCGCTGGGCCTTCGTCATGGCGATCACGCCGACCACCACCGCGACGAACAGGAACAGCAGCACCACCAGCTTCTCGAAGCTCACGTCGCCGGTCGCCGCCCCGAGCGTGAACAGCGACTCCTTCACCTTCCCGGTCGTGCTGTCGAAGATCAGCTTGCCGGTGGCGTCGGGGAGGCGGGCGACGATGCCGGCCATGATGATGAGGCTGATGCCGTTGCCGATGCCGTACTCGTCGATCTGCTCGCCGAGCCACATCAGGAACACCGTCCCGGCCGTCATCGTGACGACGGCGGAGAACCCGAACCAGTACAGGTTGAAGCCTTCCGCGTAGGTCGGCGGCGTGAGCCCCATGCCGTCGGAGCCTTCGGGGCGCATCACCGACTGGGCGATGATGAAGCCCTGGACGAGGCAGATCGGCACGGTGAGGTAGCGGGTGATCTCGTTCAGCTTCTTGCGGCCGCTCTCGCCCTCCTTGCGGAGGCGTTCGAGCGACGGGACGACGCCGCTGGCGAGGAGCTGGATGATGATCGACGCCGAGATGTACGGCATGATCCCCATCGAGAAGATGCACGCCGTGCTGAGGTTGCCGCCGGAGAACATGGAGACGAAGCCGAGCACCTGGCCGAGCGCCCCGCCCTGGGCGTTCGCCATCTTCTCGGCCATCTTCGCGTGGTCGATCATCGGGAGCGGGACGTAGTACCCGATCCGGTAAACGGCGAGGAACACGAGCGTGATGAAGATCTTCTTCCGCAGCTCGGGAATCTTGAAGATCGTCAGCAGGGTCTGCATGGTTCCCTCCGGCGGCTGTCTACGCTACGGGACGCCGACCGACCCGATTCTCGGCTTGCGGCTCTGTCTCTGAAGGGATGAAGGGGAGAGGGGGCAAGAAAGGGGGCGTGCAGCCGGCCCTTCTCACCCCTTCACCCCTTCACCTGCTCAGCCCTTCACTTGGCGGCCTTCGGCGGCCGCGGCGTCATCTTGTTCCGTACCGGCTTCTTCGGCGGCGGGATCAGATCTACCTTGCCGCCGGCCTTCTCGATCTTCTCCTTCGCCGACTTGGAGAAGTGATCGCCCTTGACCGTAAGCTTCTTCGCCAGGTCGCCGTCGCCGAGGACCCGCACGCCCTCGGTGCTCGACGGCACCAACTTCTTCGCCTTCAGCGCGTCCAGGTCGACGGTGGCGTTGGCGTCGAAGACGTCCAGATCGCCGACGTTGACCACGGAGTGGTTCTTCTGGAAGCGGGCGTTGTTGAACCCGCGCTTCGGGAGGCGGCGGTAGAGCGGCATCTGGCCGCCCTCGAACAAGCCGCTGGGGAGCCTGGCGCCGGCGCTGGCGTACTGGCCCTTCTGGCCGAGGCCGCAAGTCTTACCCTGGCCCGAGCCGATGCCGCGGCCGACGCGACGCTTGAGCTTCCGCTTGGCGACGCCGCTGTGAACTGCGTTCAGGTCCATTAGAGTGCCACCCCCCGCAGCGCCGCGACTTCCTCGCGGGTGCGTAGCTGGTTCAAGCCGTTGATCGTGGCCTTCACCAGGTTCATCGGGTTGGTGCTCCCGTGGACCTTGGTGAGGATGTTGGTGACGCCGGCGGCCTGGAGCACCTCGCGGACGCCCGGCCCGGCCTTGACGCCGGTGCCCGGCCCGGCCGGGACCATGATGACCTTCGAGGCGCCGAACTTGCCGATCACCCGGTGCGGGATGGTGTTGCCGCGGAGCGACACCTTCTTCGACCGGTTGACGTTGGCCTCGCCTTCCTTGATGGCCTTCTCGACCGACGGCGGCACTTCGTTGGCCTTGCCGTAGCCGTAGGACACCTTGCCGCGCTTGTCGCCGACGACGACCAGCGCGTTGAAGCTGAACCGGCGGCCGCCCTTGACGACGCACGCCGACCGCTTGATCTTCACGACGAAATCGACCAGGGCGTTGTCGCGGGAGTCGCGGTCGCCGCCGCGGTCACGGTCGCGGGCCATATGGGGTCCTCACTCGGGCGCCGGGCCGGCGCCGCGGCTGTGTCCGGGGTTACTTCTTGTCCTTCTTGGGGGCGTCGCCCTTCGGCTTCCCCTCGCCCTTCGGCTTGGCTTCCTTGGCCGGCTTCTTCTCGGGAGCCGTGGCCGCCGGCTTCTCCTTGTGGACCGGCGCGTCCAGGCTGGTGCAGACCAGCCCGGCCTCGGTGGCGGCGCGGGCCAGGGCGGCGACGCGGCCGTGGAACCGGTACGCCCCGCGGTCGAACGCGGCGGCGGTGATCCCCTTGCCCGTGGCCGCCGCGGCGAGCTTCTTGCCCACCTCCGTGGCGGCGGCAACGTTGCCGCCGTGCTTCAGCCCGGAAGCCTTGCCCGAACTGGTCGCCGCGGCCAGCGTGACGCCGTTCAGGTCGTCGATCAGCTGGGCGGAGATGTGCAGGTTGCTGCGGAACACGCTCAGCCGCGGGCGGGCCGGGGTGCCGTAGATCGGCTTCCGCACGCGGTTCCGCCGCCGCTCGGACCGCTTCGCCTTCAGCTTCTGTGCGTCCATCGTCCTGCTCTCAGCTCTCAGCCGTCCGCTGTCGGGCAGCGAACGGCGTTGGTGTTCGGGGTCGGGTCACGCGACGCGGCAGCAAGTCGGGCCACCAGCCGACGGCTACTTGCCCGCGGCGAACGACTTACCTTCCTTGCGGCGGACGACCTCGCCCTCGTACCGAATGCCCTTGCCCTTGTACGGCTCCGGCTTGCGGCTGGCGCGGACCTCGGCGGCGAACTGGCCGACAATCTGCTTGTCGATGCCGCTCACCACGATGGTCGTCGGGTCGGGCACGGCCACCGTCACGCCCGCCGGCGGCTCGTGGACGATGCGGTTGGCGAAGCCGACGGTCAGCTCCACGCCCTTGCCCTTGGCCGCGGCCTGGAAGCCGACGCCCTCGACCTTGAGCTTCTTCTCGTAGCCCTTGGTCACGCCCACGATCATGTTATTGACCAGAGCCCGGGTCAGCCCGTGAAGCGCGCGGTTGAGGCGCTCGTCGTTCGGCCGGGTGACGGTGACCTGCTTGCCGTCGCTGGCCACCGCGACGTTCTCGTGGTGGGTGAACTTCAACTCGCCCTTCGGCCCCTTGACCGTGATGAGGCGGTTGGTGATGTTCACCGTGACGCCGCCGGGGACGGCGACGGGCTGTTTGCCGATACGCGACATTGTTGGTCCTCCGGGCTTCACCGGCTCGCGGCCGGAACGCAGCCCCTGAATATTGGCGAACGGCCGGCTTGAGCCGGCAGGTCGTTGGTGTAGGTGTCTGGTGTAACGGCCAGCAGCTCACGTCGGCCGTGTGCCCAATCTAACTCACCACACCGTGCACAGCACCTCGCCGCCAACCTTGTCGCGGCGGGCCTGGCGGTCGCTCATCACGCCGCGGCTCGTGCTCAGGATGGCGATGCCGAGGCCGTCGAGCACCCGCTTCACCTCGGTGTACTTCTGGTACACGCGGCGGCCGGGGCGGCTGTACCGCTCCAGGTGGCGGATCACCTTTTCGCCGTCCGGGCCGTACTTCAGGAACACCTGCAGCACGACGTGTGGCTCGCCGAGCTTCGGCACTTCGACGAAGTCCTTGACACCGGTCTCGGGGTTCGTGACCGTCTTGCCGGTGCGGTAACCGAGGACGAAACCCTCCTCGAGCAGCACCTTGGCGATGCCCACCTTCAGGTTCGTGGCCGGCATTTCGACGAGCGGCCGCTCGATGGTGTTGGCGTTGCGGATGCGGGTCAGCATGTCCGCGATCGGGTCGGTCATCATGCGCGTGTCCTCCCTTTTCGCGTGTTACCAGGACGCCTTGCGGACGCCGGGGATCAGGCCACTCGACGCCAGGTTGCGGAAGCAGATGCGGCAGACGCCGAACTTCCGGTAGACGGCACGGCCGCGGCCGCACAGGCCGCAGCGGAACCGGACGCGGATGCGGTCGCGGCCCGACATCAGGTTCGCCGGGTTCTGCTGGTCGGCCGGCTTCTTGATCTCGGCGCGGTGGGCGTCGAGGCGCTCCATCTGGCGCGCGAACGTAGCTTCTTTGGCGTTCGTCGACATCGTGGTCTCGGGTCGGCGTTCCGGCTCGGCCCCGGGGGTACACTTCCCGGGCGAGCCGGCCGTTCCGTGAATCGCTGTCCGCTTACTTGCTGTCGTCCCGGAACGGCATCCCGAACGCCCGCAACAGCTCGCGGGCCTCGTCGTCGTTCCGGGTGCTGGTGACGAAGGTGATGTCCATGCCCTGCGTGAACGTCACCTTGTCAGGGTCGATCTCGGGGAAGACTAGCTGCTCGGTCAGCCCCATGCTGTAGTTGCCGTTGCCGTCGAAGCTCTTCGGGTTCACCCCGCGGAAGTCGCGGATTCGCGGCAGGGCCACGTTGATGAGCCGGTCGAGGAACTCGTACATCCGCTTGCCGCGGAGCGTGACACGACAGCCGATCTCGTTCCCCTCGCGGAGCCGGAACCCGCTGACGGCCACCTTGGCCTTCATGACCTGCGGCTTCTGACCGGCGATGAGGCCGAGCTGCTCGGCCGACTGCTTCATCCGCTCCTTGTCCTGGAGCGCCTTGCCCACGCCCATGTTCAAGCTGATCTTCATCAGCTTGGGCACGGCGTGCGGGTTGTCGCGGCCGAACTTCTGCTTCAGAGCGGCGACGATCTCGGCCTTGTACCGCTCCAGCAGCCGGGGCGGCGGGACCGGGGCTTCCTTCACGTCTTCGGCGGTCGCGGCCATGTCGTCGATACCTCGTGCAGCCTATGGCGGCCCCATGCCGACGGGGCCGGTACGGGCCGGGTTCACGCCTTGGTGGCGTACTTCGGGTTGGCCTTGGCCAGGATGCGGATGCGGGCGCCGCTCTTCTTGGCGTACAGTTCCTTGGTGCCGTCGGCCGCGTACCGCACGCCGACGCGGGTCGGCTGGTTGGTGCTCGGGTCGATGAGCATCACGTTCGAGGCGTTGACCGGCATCTCCTTCGAGAGCCGGCCGCCCTGCGGGTTGGTGCGCGACGGCTTCAGGTGCCGGTACACGCGGTTGACGCCCTGGACGAGCACCTTCCCGGACTTCGGCGAGACGGACAGCACCTTGCCGCGGACGCCCTTGTCGTCCCCGGTCAGCACCACCACGGTGTCGTCTTTGCGGATGTACATGGGTCGCTCTTGCTACTCGTATCCGTGGGCCACACGTCGCGCGGGCGGGCGTTCAACCTCAGACCACTTCCGACGCCAGGCTGATGATCTTGTTGTACTTGGCCCGCAGCTCGCGGGGCACGGCCCCGAAGATGCGCGTGCCGCGCGGGTTGTTGTCGTTGTCCAGTAGGACGAGCGCGTTGCTGTCGAACCGGACGTAGCTGCCGTCCTCGCGGCGGGTGGCCACCTTCGTGCGGACGACCACGCCCTTGATCACGTCGCCCGGCTTGACGTCGCCGCCGGGGATGGCCTTCTTCACGCTGGCCCGGATGATGTCGCCCAGGTTGGCCACGCGGCGCTTGTTGCCGCCCAGCACCTGGATGCACATCACCTCTTTGGCCCCGGTGTTGTCGGCCACGTCCATGTACGTGTACATCTGGATCATGTCAGCGCCTCGGCGGGGCGTTGCGGCCCCGGGGTGTCTTACTTGGCGTCGGCCGCGGGGGTGGGGGCGGCGGCGTCGCTCCCGGCGACGGCGCCTTCCAGCTTCGACAGCGTTCGGCTCGGGCTCTTCGTGACGACGCGGACGAGGTTCCAGCGCTTCGTCCGCGACAGCGGCCGGCTCTCGGCGATCTCGACCGTGTCGCCGAGGTGCGACTCGTTCTTCTCGTCGTGGACGTAGCAGATCGTCCGCTGCTTGACGTACTTGCCGTACTTCGGGTGCCGCACCGAGCGGGTGACCTCGACCCGGCGGGTCTTGAGGTTCTTGTCCCGGGTGACAATGCCGGTCAGGTGCCGGGGGCCGGTGCTCTTCGCCGGGGTGGCCGTCGCGTCCGCCATCACTTGCTCCCCTTCTTGGCCGTCGCCTTTGCGTGCAGCGCCTCGACGCGCCGGAGCTGCCGCCGCACCAGCCGCTTGCCGGGGCCGCCGGCCTTGTCCTTCTCGCCCAGGCTGGCGACGCGGGTGGCCAGCTGATCGGCCGGGAGGGCCTTCAGCTTGGTCAGCTCGCGCTCCCGCTGGAGGGTGCGGATGCGGGCGATGTCCTTCTTCGCCTTCTTCAGCTCGGTCGCCGTCTCCTTGCGGTCGGACGCCGACTGGAAGCGAAGCGAGAACACGGTCTTTTCGGTTTCCTTCAGGCTGAGCGCGAGCTGTTCGTCGCTCATCCCGCGGAAGTCGGTCTTGGTCGCAGGCATCTACGCACCCGTTTTTAGACGTTCGGCCGGCGGGTCACGAACCGGCACTTGAACGGCATCTTGTAGGCGACGCGGGCCAGGCAGTCGCGGGCGGCACTCTCCGGGAGGCCGCCGATCTCGAACATCACCTGCCCGGACCGCACCACCGCGGCCCAGTACTCGGGCTCGCCCTTGCCCTTACCCATGCGGGTCTCGGCGGGGATCGCAGTCACCGGCTTGTGCGGGAAGACGCGGATGTAGTACCGGCCCTCGCCCGAGACGAACCGCGTCATCGTGATACGGCCCGACTCGATGCACTCGGCCGACAGCCAGCCGCCTTCGAGCGACTGCAGGCCGAAGTCGCCGTAGGCGACGTAGTTGCCGCGGTGGGCGTTACCCTTGATGTAGCCGGCGTACTTCCGCTGCGCGACGATGCCCTTCGTCACCCCGCGCTGTCCCTTCCGGAACTTCACCCGCTTCGGCATCTGCGGCATCGGCCGTCTCCCTCAATGAGTCACACCCCGGGGCCGCACTCAGCGGCCGCCGCCACCGAACCCGCCCGGCCCGCGCCGCGGGCCGCGGCGCCGCTGCGTCGGGGCGCCGGACGCGTCCGTCGGGTCGATGATGTCGCCGGTCAGGTAGTCGCCCTGATTCACCCAGCACTTGATCCCGATGTTCCCCTGGGGGGTGGTGGCCTCGCTGAACCCGTACTCGACCTTCACGCGGAGGGTCGAGAGCGGGATCGAGCCTTCCATCCCCTTCTCGCAGCGGGCCATTTCCGACCCGCCGAGGCGGCCGGACAGTTGGAGCTTCACGCCCTTGGCGCCGCCCTCCATCGCCCGCTGCATCGCCTGCTTCATCGTGCGGCGGAAGCTGGCCCGGCGCTCGAGCTGCTCGGCGATGTCCTCGGCGATCAGCTGCGGGTCGATCTCGGGGCGGGCGATCTCGATCGTCTTCACCTCGATGTGCCGCCGCGTCAGCTTCTCGAGCGCCTTGGTCAGGTTGTCGATCTTCTCGCCCTTCTTGCCGATGATGGCGCCGACCCGGCTGCTGCTGATCGTGATCGTGACCCGCTCGCGGGTCCGCTCGATCTTGATGTCCGAGATGGCCGGCCGCTGGACCTTGCGGTCCTTCTTGTTGGTCAGGTACTTCTGCACGAACGCCCGGACCTTGAAGTCCTCGATCAGCAGTTCGGAGAAGTCGGCCTTGCTGGCGTACCACGTGGAGCGCCAGGGGCGCATGATCCCCGTGCGGAAGCCGGTCGGTCGGACTTTCTGACCCATCGCCGTGCCTCTTGGTCCGTCGTGGTCCGTCGCGGTCGCTTAATGCGCCGGGGGCCGACCGCGGCCGGCCCCCGCTTCTACAACCCCACCCGCCGCTCAGCCTTCGGCGGGTTCGCCGAGAGTGACGTGGATGTGCGACATCCGCCGCTTGATCGGGAACGCGGTGCCGCGCGCCCGGGGCTGGATCCGCTTGAACATCGGCGCCTCGTCGACGCGGGCCTCGGTCACGACAAGGGCGTCGAGGTCCGGGCACTCGCGGTCGTCGGCGTTCCCGAGGGCGCTCTTGACGACCTTCTCCAACAGCCGGGCGCCCCGGTTGTGGTAGAACTTCAGCATCTCGATCGCTTCGTCCGCGTTCCGCCCGCGGATCAGGTCCGCGAACACGCGGATCTTGCGGGGGCCCTGGTCGGCGTAGCGGTGTACGGCCTTGTATTCCATGTCTTACTTCCCGCCCTTCGCCTTGCCGCCGCTGTGACCCTTGAACGTCCGCGTCGGCGAGAACTCGCCGAGCTTGTGGCCGATCATGTCTTCGGTGCAGTAGACCCGCAGGAACGACTTCCCGTTGTGCACGAGGAACGTCGCGCCGATGAACTCCGGGACGACGGTGCAGTCCCGCGCCCAGGTCTTGATCGGCTCCTTGTTCGGCCCCTGCTTCTCGACCTTGCCGAGGAGCCGGAGGTCGACGTAAGGACCCTTCTTCAGCGACCGGCTCATGCGTCGTCCCGCTCGTGTCCTGCCAGGCTCGCCAAACACACACACCGGGCGTCACGAACCCGGGACTGTGTAACGTAGGCAGGCCCACGCGGACCGGCCACCGGATTTCTACTTCAGCGGCGAAGCCCGCACGCCGGGCGGGCCTCAGCTCACTTAACTGCTCTTCTGGTGCTTGCCGCTCGGGCGCCGCCGCAGGATGGCGCCGCCGCCGGGCTTGCGGTCCTTGCGCGTCTTGCCGCCCTTCGACAGCACGCCCGTCGGGCCCTTCGGCTGGCCGCCGCTCTTGCTGCGCCCCTCGCCGCCGCCCATCGGGTGGTCGATCGGGTTCATGGCCATGCCGCGGTTGTGCGGCTTGCGGCCCTTCCACCGGTTCCGCCCGGCCTTGCCGAGGCTGATGTTCATGTGCTCGGGGTTCGACACGCTGCCGATCGTCGCCCGGCACTTGCTCGACACGCGGCGGATTTCCCCGCTCGGCATCGTCAGCTGCGCCCAGTCCTTCTCGCGGGCGCTCAGCGTGGCCGAGCACCCGGCGGAGCGGCAGATCTGACCGCCGCGGCCGGGGGTCAGCTCGACGTTGTGGACGGCCATGCCGAGGGGCACCTTCCACAGCGGCATGCAGTTGCCCGGCTTCGGCTCGACGGCCTCGGTCTCGCCCGAGATGACCTTGTCGCCGGCCTTCATCCCGACCGGGGCCAGGATGTAGCTCTTGGCGTTGTCGTACTTCTCGTCCTTCGGGTATTCGATGAGCGCGATGCGGGCGCTGCGGTTCGGGTCGTACTCGACCGAGATCACCACCGCCTCGACGCCGTCGCGCTTCCGCTTGAAGTCGATCTGGCGGTACATCCGCTTGTGACCACCCCCACGGAACCGGGTGGTGGTGATGCCGTGGTGGTTCCGCCCGCCGCTCTTCTTGATCGGCGACAGCAGCGACTTTTCCGGCTTGTTGACGCCGGGGAACGTGCAGTCCGCGAAGTCGGACACGCTCCCGCCGCGGCGGCCGGCGGAGGTCGGCTTGTATTGCTTGATGCCCATGTCTTGCTCTCAGCTATCGGCCGTCGGCGTTCCGCCGACGGCCGGGTGCCTCGCCGCCTGGCTGACAGCTGACCGCTGACAGCCGCCGCCGGTCAATAGAACTCGATCTTGTCGTCCGGGTGCAGCGCCACGATGGCTTTCTTCCAGGCCGGCAGCGAACCCTCTTCCTGGCGGAACCGGCGGGTCTTCCCCTTCCGGTTCATCGTCCGCACGTCGGTGACGCGGACGTTGAACAGCTCCTCGACCGCCTTCCGGATCTGCGTCTTGTCGGCGATCGGGTTCACCTGGAAGGTGTACGCGTTGTACCGCGTGCTCTGGTGGGTGCCCTTCTCGGTGACGAGGGGCTTCAGGAGCACTTGGTACGGCCGCAGCTCGATCCCCGGCTCGCCGTGGACGCACGGCTTGCGGGCGGCGAGCTTCCGCACGTACCGCTTCGGGTGTGGACGGGGACGCGGCATGACGCTTCTCCACTCCGGGGCGAACCCGGAGCCTCCGGGTGCTACTTGGCGGCGACCTTACGGGCGGCGATGCGGGCGGCCCGGCCGCGGCGCTTGATCGCGGGCTTCTCGGCCTTCGGGGCCGCGGTGGCGGTCGCCGGCGGCTTGATGAACGCCTCGAGCGCCGCCTTCGTCACCAGCAGCCGCTTCTGCCGAAGCACGGTGTAGCAGTTGAACTCGGCGACCGGCAGCACCTTCACGCCCTCGATGTTGCGGGCGCTGCGGTACACGTTCTGGTCCAGCCCGTTGGTGCCGATCAGCACCGTGGTGTCGGCCAGGGTCACGTCCTTCTCGCCGCCCTCGGTCGTCTTCTTGCCGACCTTCAGGCTCTTGAGCAGGCCGAACACTTCCTTCGTCTTCGGGGCGGCGAGAGCCAGCTCGTCGAGGACGACGATCTCCTTGTCCACGATCTTCGACAGCACGGCCATCCGGTTGGCGGCCTTCACGGCCTTTTTCGGGAGGCGGTAGTAGTAGTCGCGGGGCTTCGGCCCCTTCGCGGTACCACCGCCGCGCCGCTTGTTCGTGCGCTTGGTGCCGGCGCGGGCGTTGCCGGTGCCCTTCTGCCGGAACAGCTTCTTTGTGCTGCCGGCCACTTCGCCGCGGCGGAGGGTGCTGTGCGTGCCGGCCCGCTGGTTGGCCAGGAACATCAGCACGGCTTCGTGCATCAGCTGCTTGCTGATCTTGCCGCCGAAGTCCTTCGGGTCGACCGTGATCGACCCCACCTCGGCCCCGGCCTTGTTGACCACGGGGACGGTGATGGCGGTCGTGTACTCGGTGACACGCGAGGACGCGGGAGCCTTCGCGGCCCCGTTGGCGCCGTTCAAGTCGGCCATGGGGGAACCTCATCTCGACCCCGCCTGACCGGTTGCCCGGTGAGCCGCATATTTGGTTCAGTTGCCCGAACCGCGGCGAAGCTGGGTCGTCCTGCACGAGAACCGCCCGCCGAACTGTCCACCCCGGAGGGGTGCCGCGGCGGGCGGGACTAATTTCTTAGCGGCATCCGGGTGGGAGTCAAGCACCCGGCATCGTTTTTGTGCCGCGATGGCTCAGCCGCCGGTGATGACGCGGATCTTGATGTCCACGCCCGGGGGCAGGTTGAGCCCCTTGTTGAGCGCCTCGATGGTCTTCTGCGTCGGCTTGAGGATGTCGATGAGCCGCTTGTGGGTGCGGATCTCGAACTGCTCGCGGCTCTTGCGGTCGATGTGCGGCGACCGCAACACCGTGTACCGTTCGATGCGCGTCGGCAGCGGAATCGGCCCGTGAACGTCGGCGCCGTTGTCCCGGGCCGTCTGCACGATCTCGCCCGCGGTGCGGTCGAGAACCTCGTGGTCGTACCCTTCCATCCGGATGCGGATGCGCTCGCTCTGGTTGGCCGCCACGTTGCCCCCTGTCGCCGCGGACCGCTCGGTCGCCGGGAAATCGGAAGGTGGAACATTATTCGCGGCGCCGCAGGGCGGCAAGGCGCGGGCCGAACAATCGTAGCCGGTCGTCGTACGGTCGCCGGCCGCGCCCCCGCTGCTACCATGACGGTTCCCCGCTACCGGAACCTCGCCATGCTCGTCCCGCTCTCTTGGCTCCGCGACCTCGTTGCGCTCCCGGCCGACCCCGCGATTCTGGTCGAGCGTCTCACGCTCGCCGGCCTGGAAGCCGCGGGCGTGACGGTGTTCGGCCTCCCCGTTCCGACCGGCCTGCGCGTGAAGCCGGAACGCGCCGGCCTGGTGTGGGAGCGCGACAAGGTTGTGCTCGGCAGGGTGCTGAAAATCGAGAAGCACCCCGACGCCGACAAGCTGAAGCTGGTGACGATCGACTACGGCGCGGCCGAGCCGAAAACCGTGGTGACCGGCGCGCCGAACATCGCCCCCGGTCAGAGCGGCATGAAGGTCGTGCTGGGCCTCCGCGGCACGAAGTATTTCTACGCCGACAAGGAGGGCAAGAAGGCCGTCTTCACCCTGGAGCCGAAGGCACTCCGCGGCATCATGAACGACGCGATGTGCATGTCGAACTACGAACTGGGCATCTCCGACGAGCACGAGGGGATCATCCTCCTCGACGACGCCGACCCCGCCCCCGGGACGCCGGTCGCGGACGTGCTCGGTGACGTGGTGGTCGAGCTCGACGTGCTCCCGAACATGGCCCGCTGCCTGTCGCTGATCGGCATCGCCCGCGAGGTTGCGGCCCTCACCGGCGCCGCCACCACGATCGCTGAACCCACGGTGCAGACGATCGCGGACCAGATCGCCGGCAAGGTGTCGGTCGAGATCGCCGACCCGAAGCTGTGCGGTCGCTACACGGCGACAATCATCCGCAACGTGACGATCGGCCCGGCCCCGCGCTGGATGCGGTCGCGGCTCGACGCTGCGGGCATGCGGCCGATCTCGAACGCGGTGGACATCACGAACTACGTGATGCTCGAATACGGCCAGCCGCTCCACGCCTTCGACTACGACGCCCTCGTGGCGCGGGCCGGCGGCAAGGCGCCGGTCATCACGGTGCGGCCGGCGAAGGCGGGCGAGAAGCTGAAGACGCTCGACGGCCAGGACCGCGAGTTGGGGCCGGACAACCTCGTCATCGCCGACGCCGCCGGGCCGGTCGCGCTGGCTGGGGTCATGGGCGGGTTCGACACCGAAGTCACGGCGGCGACCAAGTCCATCCTGCTGGAGTCGGCGGCGTTCGACTTCGTGAGCGTGCGCAAGACGGCGCGGCAGTTCACACTGTTCAGCGAGGCGAGCACGCGGTTCGCCAAGGGCGTCCACCCCGAGCTGGCGAAGCCGGCCGCGGTCCGCGCCGCGGAGCTGTTCCGCACCCTGGCCGGCGGCGAGGTGCTGAGCGGAATCGTGGACAGCTACCCCGCGCCGGTGCCGCCGCAGGTGATCGACCTGACGCCCGCCGCGATCCGCCGCGTTCTCGGCTTCGACATCCCGCCCGCCGAAGTCGTGCGCGTGCTGTCGGCGCTTCAGTTCCAGGTTGAGTCGAAGGGTGAGGGCTGGCGCGTGGCCACGCCGCCGACGCGGCTCGACATCCAGGCCGGTGTCGCCGACCTGATCGAGGAACTGGCCCGCGTCTACGGCTACGACCACCTGCCGGACACGCGGCTGTCGCAGCCCCTGCCCGAACAACTGGGGAATCGGCCGCTGGAACTGGAGGAGCACGTCCGCGACCTGCTCGCCGACCAGGGCTTGCAGGAGTGCATCACCTACTCGCTGACCGGGGCCGCGACGGAAGGGAAACTGTCTACGGGTCGGTCGCACGTCGCGCTGTTGAACCCGATCAGCCCCGACCGCGGCGTGATGCGGACGACGCTGCTGCCGGGCCTGCTCGAAGTCGCGCAGCGGAACCTCCTGGCGGCCGACGCCGTGAGCCTTTTCGAGATCGGCGTCGTGTTCCTGCCGGTGGCCGGTCAGCCGCTTCCGGCCGAGCCGCGGCGGCTGGCGCTGGTGCAGAGTGGCCGCCGCACCGCCGCCGCGTGGGACGACCCACTCGGCACCAAGCCGGCGGCGTTCGACTTCTTCGACCTCAAAGGCGTAATCGAGGCGCTCACGGCCGACCTGCACCTGTCGGCGTCGTTCCGCACCGCGAAGGGCCTGGCGCACCTGCACCCGGGCCGGGCCGCGGAGGTGGTCGTGAACGGCGCGGCGGTCGGGGCGATCGGCGAACTCCACCCGACGGTCGCGGCGAGCTTCGGACTCGGGGAGCGGGCGGTTCAGGTGGCCGAGCTCGATCTCGACGCGCTGCTCGCGGCAGTGCCGGTGCGGTTCCCGTACCGGCCGTTCCCGACGGTGCCGCCGGCCAAGCGCGACGTGGCCGTCATCGTGCCCGCCGACACGCCCGCGGACGCGGTGCTGGCCGAGATTCGCGCCGCCGGCGGCGACCTGTTGACGGGGGCGGAACTGTTCGACGTGTACACCGGCGACCGCATCCCGGCCGGCACCCGCAGCCTGGCGTTCGCGCTGGTGTACCAGCCGGCCGACAAGACGCTGACGGACAAGGAAATCGACAAGGCCCACCAAAAGATCGAGGGTCGGCTCCGGCACGTCCTCAAGGCCCAGATTCGCGGGAAGGATGTGTGATGGTGGTGTTGCCGCTTGCGGCTTAGCGCTGCAGGACGCCAAGCCGCATGCGGACTCGCCCCCGTGCCCTGTTCACTCCAGCACCGTCACCGTCCCACACCCACCGTCGACGCGCACCCGTTGCCCCGTCCGTAGCCGCCGCACCGCGCCCGGCAACCCGGCGACCGCGGGCAGGCCGAACTCGCGCGCCACGATCGCCCCGTGCGACAGGACGCCGCCCGTCTCCATTACCAGCCCCGCGGCGCGCGCGAAGAGCGGCACCCACGCCGGGTCGGTGGAGGGACACACCAGCACGTAGCCCCCCTCCGTCGGCGGCGCCGTCGGCTCTGTCAGCACCAGCGCCGGCCCCTCGGCGGTCCCCGCGGACAGTGCCACGCCGGTGAGCACGTCGCCGCCGTCGGGCGCGGGGAGGGGCCGGCCGATCGCCTCCAGATCGTCGCTGAACAGCACCGGCGGCACCTCCAGCGACAACTCCGCCTGCCGCCGTTTTCGCCGCTGCGCGATCCCCGGTGCCAGGTCCGTGTAGCAGTCCGCGATGACGAGCGGCAGTTCGTCGGGCAGCAGGTAGAAGACGCCGCCGTGGAAGCCGTAGCGGCGGTCGATCGTGACCAGCGCCCGGCGGATGACGGCGTACCCGAGAAGTAAGTAGTGCTTCGCCGCCTCGCGGAGTCCGAGGTACGTCCGCAAGCGATTCACCCACACGCCCGCCTGCGCCTTCGCGGTGCCGGTCAACTTGGCCTCGGCGGCGACGCGGTCCCAGGATTCGGTCGCGCCCGCCGGTTGCGACCGGTGGCCGTCGCCCGACCGGACCAGCGCGTCGAGTTGGTGCGGCACCTCGGCCCAGCGCGGCTGGCTCAGTTCCATCTCGTTCGGGCCGCGGTGGCCGAACCGCTCCAAGAATTCCTCCCGGCCCAGCGTACCCGCGGCCAGGTCGCGCAGCCCGCCGGCGAGGTGCGCGTCCGCGGGCGGCTGTGCCCCCAGGCTCAGCTCGCCGACAGCCGCGCGGGCCCGTTCATCTCCCATCGCCGGCTTGAGCCGCTCGACCAGTGTGCTCCAGCACAGATCGGCGAAGACCGTAGGTTTCAGGCTGTGCCGGGCGAAGTCCACGAGCGTCCGCTGCGTCCACTCCTGGACCGCGGCGACGAGTGCGGACGACGGCACCCGCGCCCAGTCGCGGGCCAGCGCCTCCCGGGCCGCCGCCACGAACGGCGGCACGATCTCGGTCGTGAACCGCTCCGCAAACGTCTCCGCCTCGCGCTTCGTCCGCGACATCAGCCGCGTCAGCCGCCACACCGTCGCGGGCAGCCGTAGCCACCCCATCAGCCCGCCGCCGGCCAGCGGGTTGAGCGTCGGCTTGGGGTCGAGCGCCTTCCGCGGGTCGGCCTTGAGCGCGGCGAACGGGTACTCGAACGGCGGGTGCGCCCCCTGCATCCGCGGCATCCGCGACAGGTTCGCCATCGGCCGGCCGGCGACCAGGTCGAACGCCGACAGCGCCCCCAACCCCGGGTCGGGCGGCGCCCCCAGGTCGCGGTTCATGGCCCCGAACCCGCCGTCGGCCGCGAGTAGCCGTTGAACAACCCCCCACGTCATCGGCGTCGGCGCCGGTAGTACCTCGCTCAGGTTGTAACGCACCCACACCGTGCCGCCTGGGGCCGCCTTCGCCCGGAGGTCCTCCACCGACTCGCGGAGCGCCGTCTCGCGGTCGGCCGCGGTGGCGACGGTGATCGGCCGCGACTGCAGCAGGTACACCCGGCCGCCGGCGACGGCCCACTCGATGTCGCGCGGCTCGCCGTCGAACGCCTCCACGCGCCGGCCCAGGTCGGCGAGTCGTGACAGCTCGCTGTCACTGAGGCAGAAGCGGGCGCGGTCGGCGTCCGACACCGCTTCTTCGCCGGCGACACCGACGCGCACGTCCTTCGCCCCGAGCCGTCGGTCGAGGACGGCGCCGCTGTCGCGGTCCAGGGTGAAGCGGTCGGGCGTGACGCGGCCGGACACCACGACCTCGCCGAGCCCCCACGCCGCTTCCACCAGCATCCGCCGGCCGGTGGTATCGAGCGGGTCGCGGGTGAACAGCACGCCGGCCGCGTCGGCCGGCACCAGTTCCTGCACGACGACCGCCATCGCCAGGTCTGAGTCGTCCACGCCCTGCTTCGCCCGATACGCCTTCGCCCGTTCGGTGTGGAGCGACGCCCAACAGCGCTCCACCGCGTCCAGAACGGCGTCGAGGCCCCGGACGCCGAGGATCGTTTCCTGTTGGCCGGCGAAGCTGGCTTCGCTGCCGTCCTCGCCGGTGGCGCTGGACCGGACCGCGACTGGGCAATCGCCCAATTGCCGCAGGTATTCCGCGAAGCTGGTGACGAAGGCGGCGTCTGAGTGAACGCCGGTCGGCTGTAGGCGGCGGTAGGCGTCGGTGGTGACGACGAACCCGGGCGGTACAGGCAGGTCGGCGGCGATGGAGCGGCCGAGCGAAAAGCCTTTGCCGCCGACGCGGGGGGCGTCGGCGGCAGTAACGGAGAGGAAGGGGAGCAGGTCGGACATGCGGCAATTCTAGGCACGGACCGGTCGCGGCGTGGGGCGGGCACTCAACGCGGCCGCTTTGCCGAACCGGAGCGCTTGTTCGCCGGGAAGCCGCCGACCGCGCCGCCCGAACTGCCGGCGTGCGCCCCGTCGTCCTCGGCGGCGCCCTCCGTCCGCTCGTCGAACTGGCCGCTGCCCATCGCGCTTTCGAGATTCGATACGTCGGCGGGATTGCCGCGGCCGGAATTAGTGCCAGCCAGTCCGCCTTCGGGGCCACCGCCGCCGGGCGTCCCGGCGGCGTGAACGTCGTCGTTCTGGACGCCGTCGATGTCGGTGTCGTCGAGGGTGGACTGCCAAGCCGTGGGCCGGCCGGAGTTCAGGTTCACCGCCGCGCCGCTCTGCATCTTCGCCGCGCAGCCGACGCAGTGGCGGACGTACGGCAGCGCCTCCAACCGCTCCTCGCCGATCGCCCGGCCGCACGCCTCGCAGGTGCCGAACGTGCCCGAGTCGAGACGGTCCAGGGCTGCCTGCACCTCACCCCGCAGGTGTGCTTCGTTCTCCAGCAGCGTGGCGTTCAGTTCCTGATTGTAGACCTCGGACCCCACGTCCCCGAGGTGTAGGGGAGCGTTCGAGAGTCCGCCCGCGCTCTCGCCGCCGGTCGGCGTGCGGACTTGCTCTTCGAGCCCGGCGGCGGTCGCCCCGACGCGGTCGGCCAGGGCGCGGAGTTGCGTGCGAAAGCGGTTCGTCCTGGTCTTCGTCATGGCGGGGTACTCCGGTTCGGCCCGCCCGGGCCGGCGGGGCGGGCGGACACGGTTGCACCCGGCGTGCCGCTTACTTCTTCTTCGCCGCCGGCTTCTTCTTCGCCGTCGGAGTCGGGGTCGCCGCCTTCGCGGCCGGCTTGGCGGCGGGCTTCTTGCCGCCCTTGCCGAAGATCGCCTCGTACCCGCTCCCGAACTTCCCGTCCTCGGCCATCCCCATGCGAACGATGCTCACGGTGTTCCCCCTTGACCGGTCTCCCGGTCCCGAGCCCGGCCGCGGCTCACGTTCCCCAGCCGTTCCGACGCCGTCCGTGTGATGGGGTTACTCTAATGCGTCGGCGCCGGATTGTCACGTCGGGATGGGATCACTTCGCGCACGCGAAGCGGAACAAGATTTCCGCCGCGGGGTCGAGCTGTGCCAGGTCGATCCACTCGTCCTTCGTGTGCGCCTGGGCGATGTCACCGGGGCCGAACACGACCGCCGGAATGCCGCCCCCCGAGAGGGTCGAGGCGTCGGTCCCGTAGGGCACGGCGTGAACCTCGTGCCGGCCGGCGACGGCGTCGATGGCGGCCCCGAGGCGCGCGGCCAGTTCGCCGGAGCGGGCTGGGTCGAGCGGCGGGCACGCGGCGTGTGACTGCAAGAGCGTGAACGGGAAGTCGATAACGGGGTCGGCCTTCAGGAACGCCTCCAGGTCGGCGGCCGCGGCCTGGGCCGTTTCGCCCGGAAGAAGCCGGCGGTCGATGTCGATGCGGCACACGTCTGGCACCGTGTTCGGGCTGACGCCGCCGGTGATGCGGCCGACCGACGTGGTCCGCGGCCCGAGCGACGGGTGCGGCGGGCGGGCTTGCAATTCCGTCGCGTATCGCTCGATCGCGGTAAGGATGCGCGCCATGCGGTAGACGGCGTTCACGCCGTTCTCGGGGCGCGAGCTGTGGCACGCCCGCCCGGCCGTCTCCGCGACCCAGCGGACGACGCCTTTGTGCGCGCTGACGATGTTCAGGAGCGTCGGCTCAGCCACGACCGCGGAGTCGGCCGCGAGGCCGCGCGTGACGAGCTCTTGGACGCCCAGAAAGGTGTGTTCCTCGTCCACGGTGTAGGCGAGGGTGACGCGTGCCGACCCGGCCGGTTTCTCGCGCACGAGCCGCTCGAACGCGGCGAGCATGACGGCGGCGCCGCCCTTCACGTCGCACGCCCCGCGGCCGTAGAGCCTGCCGCCCTCGACACGAGCGGCGAACGGCTCGACCGTCATGGCGTCCACCGGCACCGTGTCCTGGTGGCACTCGAAGACCGTGGAAAAGGCCGGAGTACCGGGCGGTTCGTACAAGGCGACGAGGTTGTCGCGGCCGGGGCGGACGGCGTACCGCTCGACGCTCACGCCGAGGTCGCGGAGCCGGCCGTGGAGGTAGTCGGTGACGCGGTGCTCGTAGAGGATGTCGGCAGGGAGGTCGGTCCGGCCCATCGGGTTGACGGACGGGCGACTAACGAGCTCGGCGAGGGTGGCGGCGGGGGTCATCGGCACTCCTTGACGCCACCTATCATCGCCCGCCGGCCGCGGGCGGTCAACCGACCTGGAATTCCGCGCTTGCCATCTGTACAAGTGTGGATTAGACTTCCATTCAGGATGGACGCATGTTGACGATCACACCAGCCGCGCCGGCGGAGGCCGACCGGACGCACACAACTCCCCCGGAGGCCGCCGTGAGTGACACCGCCCTGACCGACAAACAGCAACAGATTTACGCCTACATCCGCAAGACGATTGAGACCAAAGGCTTTCCCCCGGCCATCCGCGACATCTGTGAGGCGTTCGGCATCTCGTCGCCCAACGGCGTGATGTGCCACCTCAAGGCGCTCCAGAAGAAGGGGTACATCAACCGCGTCGAGAAGCGCGACAACCAGCAGCGCGCCCAGGCCCGTGGCATCACCATCCCCGGGGTGTCCGCCGGCGGGTTCAGCTTGCCGCTCAAGGGCGTCGTCGCCGCCGGCCGGGCCATCGAGGCCGAGGAGACCGACGACCGCCTGGAGATGCGCGAGCTGTTCGGCGAGGACGACCTGTACGTCGTGAAGGTGAAGGGTCAGTCGATGATCGACGGGCACATCGCCGACGGCGACTACGTGGTGATCCGCAAGCGCGAGACGTGCGAGAACGGCGACAAGGTGGTGGCGATGGTCGACCGGGCGATGACGCTGAAGAAGTACCAGCGGAAGAAGGACCAGATTCTGCTCCACCCGATGAACGCGGCGATGGAGCCGATCGTGGTCGACCCGGCCCGGCAGGACGTGCAGATTCTCGGCCTGCTCGCCGGCGTCATCCGCAAGTGCTGACCGGCGGTCAACCTTTCTTCGGCTTCTTCGGGCTCTTACCGCCCTTCCGTGCGGCAGGAGCCCGCTTCTCGAACAGCTTCGCCACCGACAGCGTGAACCCGGGCAGCACGGGGTCGCCGGTGAGCGTGTCGCCGACGGTGAGAGTCACTCTGGCCCTCGTCCGGGCCTTCGGGTACACAACCACTTCTTTCCGGTCGGGATCGACATACCACACGAGTTGCACGCCGGCCTTGGCGTAGTCGCCGAGTTTGATCTCCATCTCGCGAGCGGTGTTGCTCGGGCTGAGAACCTCGACGACCAAATCCGGCGCTGTGCGGAGGAACGCCTCGCCCCGCTCCTCGATGTCGTTGGGATCGTCCAGGCTTTCCCACAGGACGACGGAAACGTCGGGCATGCGCATCGTGTCCGACGCGAACCAGTACCCCCCCTGCGAACCGGTGACGGCCCCCAAATTGTGCTCGTGCATAAACGTCAAGAGCAGACCAAGGAGCCGAGACGCGATGTACTCGTCGTAGACTCCCAGGGTCTTCTCCACGAGGACGCCACCCACAACTTCGACGCCCCTGTCGCCGACGATTTTCGGGTCGAACGCATCTTCCGGTGTGGCGGTACCTGGCTCCGGGTGTGGGAGGATCCGCTCGGGCGGGACGTGACCCACGCGCGCCAGAATGTCCGCAAACGACCTATACCGGGTTCCGGCGGCGACGGCCGACATGGTGTACTCCGACGACTCATACCCATTATGCCCCACGCCATGGCTGCGAACAACGCCGGTCAGCCACCGATCAGTTCCTTCACCAGCGCCTCAGCCGGGTACAACTTCCGAAGTGCTTCCAGCACGGCCCGCGAGTGTACGGCAACGTGACGGGCCTGTACCTCGGTGTACACGAAGTTCCGCACCAGGCCGTGCCGGTTGCGGTCGAAGTTGATGCCCACCAGCTCGCCGGCGCGGTTCAGCACCGGACTGCCGCTGTTGCCGCCGATCGTGTCGGCCGTGCTCACGAAGTTGAACGGCGTCGCCAGGTCCAGTTTCGCCTTGCCGTCCAGCCACCGCCTCGGCAGGTCGAACGGCTCCGAGCCGCCGAGCTTCGTGTGGCGGTCGAACGCGCCGCCGAGCGTCGTGTGGAACGGCAGTTTCTCGCCGTCCACGTCGTAGCCCTTCACGACGCCGAACGCCAGTCGCAGGGTGAACGTCGCGTCCGGGGCCACGCTCTTGCCCAGAGCCAGAAACCGCAGCCGGGCGAGTTCCGCGTACGCCTGTCGCTCCGGCTCCTCGACCTCCGTCTCGAACCGGGTGCGCAGCCGGCGTGCCTCGGGGTCGAGCGCCTTCGCCAGCCGGATGAGCGGGTCGGTACTGGCGTCGATCGCGGCCTTGCCGCCGTCCGCGAGCCGCTTCCGCTCGGCCACGTCGGCGAGCTTCGACCCGCGGACGAGTTCGTCGGCTCGGCCCGCGGGGTTCTTCCCGCCCAGCGCGAGCCGCACTGACGGGTGTGCGCCCCCCAACTGCTCGGCCAGGAACGTGAGCGCCGTCTGGAGCTTCACCCGCTCCAGCGGCGGGTAGACGGGTGCCGGGCTGAACACCTGGAGCTTCAGTGAGTCGAGGTTGGAGTCGCGGTACTCGCGCAGCCGCTCGGCCGACGGCTTCGGCAGTTCCTCCGCCAGCCGGACAAGGTGGCGGGCCACGGTGAACAGGTCGGACGTGAAGCCGTGGCCGGTTTCGATCAGGAGGTGCTCGCGCTCGAAGCCGGCAAGCGTGGCCTGCAGCGCCGCGACGCGGTCGATGGCGTCCAGGTAGTCGGTCGGGGCGGCGTGAATCTTCGCGTCCTGTAAGCCGGGGATCATTCGGTGCTGGTGCGAGCCGACCACGAGGCCGGCGTGCAGGTCGCGCTCGGCCTGCTGCTTCTGCTTCATCACCTCCGGGTCGAGGAGCCCCTGTAGCTGTCCGCTGAACGCCTTGCGGGCGTTAGCGGCGCTGTGGTGGGCCGTCGCCGCCTGCCGGTGCTCCTCCGGCCCCTGCTCGCCGTACTGGTGCAACGCCGCCTCTACAGCCCGCAGCCGGGTCAGCGTGTACGGCAGCGTGTGGTCGCGGCGGTGCTTCAGCTTCGCCAGCGTTTCGAGCCGGTTCGTCGTGCCGGGGTGGCCGGTGACGAACACCAGGTCGCCCTCCTTCGGGCCGTCCGGGTTCCACCGGAAGAAGTCGGGCGTCTTCGCCGGCTGCCCGTTCTCGTAGGCGCGGAAGAACGACACGTCGAGGTTCATCCGCGGGTACTCGAAGTTGTCCACGTCGCCGCCGAACCCGGCGATGCTCTTCTCCGGGGCGAAGACGAGCCGCACGTCCGTGAACTTCTTGTAGCGGTAGAGGTGGTACAGCCCGCCGTTGTAAAGCGTCACCACGTCCGACCGCAGCCCGGTGGCGTCGAGCGACGCCTTCTCGACCTTCGCCATCGCCGCCCGCCGCGCGGCCGCGGCCTGGGCGGGCGTCATGTCCGTGGTCACGGCCGCGTTCACCCCCGCGGTCACGTCGGTGATGTTCTGCAGCACGTTGAGTTCGAGGTCGGGGCACTTCAGTTCGGCGTCGCGGGTCTGGGCCAGGAAGCCGTCGCGGTACAGGTCGCGGCCGGGCGTGCTGAGCTTCTGGATGGAGTCGGCGGCGACGTGGTGGTTCGTCACGAGCAGGCCGTCGGGCGAGACGAAGCCGCCCGAGCCGCCGCTGTTCAGGCGCACGTTCGCCTTCATGGCCTTGTCGAGCCAGGCGTCGCTGAGGTTGAACCCGTGGCGGTCCTTGAGCAGTTGGCGGGGCGGGTCGTTGAGGAGCCACATCCCCTCGTCCGAGGAAGCCGTCATTGCCGTGCCCCCGAGGGCCAGCACCAGTGCCGCGAGGCGGAACAGTCGCATGGCGTGGTCCGTGGTGAGAAACGAAGAAGCCCACCGGCCGCGGCGGGTGGGCTTCGGGTGTGCTGATTGTATCCGGCGTCAGCCGCGGTTCTTGATGACCATGACGCGGACGATGTCCATCGCCTCGTCGCCCGGGATTTCCAGCTCGTTCTGCAACTTCTCGATCAGCTCCCGCTCCTCGTCCTCGACGACGCCGTCGGCCAGTACGATGTCGCAGGCGTTGGCGAACACCGTCTCGCGCAGCTCGTCCGGCACCTCGGGCACGCACTTCTCGATGAGCAGCTCGGGGCCGCCCTTCTTGAGAATCTTCAGGAGCACGTCGATCATCCGGTTGAACTTGTCCGGGGTGAAGTTGCTGAACAGCTTCATGCGCTCGATCGTGGTCCACAGGCTGCGGGCCTCCTCGTCGGCGATGTGGCCGTCGGCCGCGGCCGCGGCGAGGAGGATGCCGGTGAACGCTTCGTGCTTGGTGATGCCGCGGCCGCTGCTCTCGCTGCCGCCGAAGAGGTTGTCGAACAGGCCCACGGCGCTCTCCTCGCTCGGATAACGGGATGAATCGGGTCGCTCTACTCTAACCGGCCCGTCGGTCGGGTCAAGGACCGACCGGCGGCGGTACTTCGACCGCGAACTCGAAGACGTGATCCTTCCCCGTCGTCACTTCGCGGACGAGTCCGGAGCGGTCCGGCCGACGCAACTGGGGCGGGAACGGTGGGTCGGTCGTTTCCCCCGGCGACGGCGCCAGCGCCACGCGATACCAGCCCGGCGGTACGGGGCCCTCGGCGGCGCGGAGGGTGAACGTGCCGTCGCCGGCGGTGGCGGCGCGGAGCGGCTTCCCGGTGCCGCCGTGATCCGGGTCAGGGGTGAATACGACCGTACCGCCGGCGACGGGCCGGCCCTGGAACGTGAGGCGGCCGCACACGGTGAGTTCGCGCGCCGGCTTCGACGGCCCGCACCCGCCCTGGAGCGCGACCGCGCCGGCCCCGGCGGCCAGCGACAGCAGCGGCACGAGCAGGCGGAACACGCGGCGCATGACACCCCCTGGGCGGACTCACTTTCCCTATCGGCACAACCCCCCGAATCGGTTCAGGCGAACTCTCTCGCCGGCACCGCGGACTGCCGCGTTCTTCCGGTTGACGCCCCCGGGGGGATGGGGTATTACCCCCGGGCCACGGCACCCAAAGGACGCCGCGAAGACGGCCCGCGCACGCGGCCGCCGCGGTCGGGGTGCGGACGGGGACCGGAACCCCCGCCCGCACCGCACCGGGCAGAGGAGGCATGGACGTGAAGCGCGTGTACGTGTACCTGTCCGCCCTGGTCGGGCTCGGCGGGGCGATCTTCCTCGCCGGCGCCGGCCGCGCCCAGCAGCCGGGCGCCCCGGCCCCCGCGCCGCAGGGCGGCCGCCCCACCGTCGCCGTGTTCAACATGGCCGCCGTGATGCGCGACTACGGCAAGGCCAAGTGGCAGGTCTACCAGCTGAGCGAAGAGCGGAAGGGGATGTCGAAGGACCTCGTCCAGTGGCGGGCCGACTACATCAAGCTCCAGCAGTCGATGCAGACCGCCCCGGACCCGGCCGTCAAGGACCAGTACGGCAAGCAGATGGTCGAGCTGGCCCGCCGCATCGAGGACAAGAGCCGCGACGTGGACAAGGTGCTCAACGAGAAGGCCAGCGGGATCATCTCCGGCCTGTACGACGACATCAAGCTCGTCGTGGACAAGACGGCCGAGATGAACGGCTACCACCTCGTCCTGGCGTACCCGGACGCGGTCACGGAGGACGAGAAGAAGAACCCGTACCTGAAGGAACTGAAGCTGAAGCCGCCGGCGTGCCAGCCGTTCTTCGTGCACCCGCAGGTGGACCTGACCGGCGTCGTCGTGCAGACGCTGAACAAGTGGAACCCGGCCCCGGCGGTCCCGGCCGGCGCCGAGATCCCGACCGGCCCGCCGAGCGCCCCCGGCCCGCAGCCGGGAGCGGCCCCGGGCGGCCCGGTCCCGATGGGCGCCCCGCCGGTGCCCGGCAAGATGTGACGACACCGTCGGCGGCCCGGACCTTCCGGGCCGCCGGCCTCGCTCCCGGAGATCGCACCGTGCGCGTCATCGGCTACCGCCAGCAACGCACCCTCGCCGGCCCCGCCGAAGTGAGCGGCACCGGGTTCGTCGCCGGCCGGCGCGTCACCGCCCGCTTCCTGCCCGCCGCCGCCGACACCGGTCTCGCCTTCCGCCGCACCGACCTGCCGAACACGCCGCTGATTCCCGCCGCGGCCCACATGGTGACCGCCACCGAGCGCCGCACCACACTCGGCCCGCCCGACGCCGGCGTCACCCTCGTCGAACACGCGCTCGCGGCCCTGGCCGGCCTCCGCATCGACAACTGCGTCGTCGAACTCGACGGCCCCGAACCCCCCGGTCTCGACGGGTCGTGCGTCGGGTTCGTCGCCGCGCTCGCCTCCGCCGGTGCCACCCTACAAACGGCCCGCCGGCCGATCTGCGGCGTGGACGAACCCTGCGTCTTCACCGCCGGCGGGGCCACGGTCGCGCTTCACCCGTCGGACCGGGAGGGGCTGATGCTGAGCTACCGACTCGATTACGGGCCGGGGGCGCCAATCCCGCCGCAGGCGCACACTCTGGAACTGACTCCAGAAAACTTCGTGCGGGAGGTCGCTTCCTGCCGAACATTCTTGACAGAGGCGGAGGCGCACGCCATCCGTGCGGCCGGGGTCGGGAAGCACCTGACCGCGGCCGACGTGCTGGTGTTCGGCCGCCGCGGCCCCGTCGGCAACCGGCTGCGGTTCGCCGACGAGCCGGCCCGGCACAAGGTGCTGGACATGGTCGGCGATCTGGCCCTGTGCGGGTTCGACCTCGTCGGCCACGTGGTCGCCTACCGGTCGGGCCACGCGCTGAACGCCCGACTTGCGGCCACGTTGGCGGGCGCGGCCCGTGCGACGAAGCCCGCGTGCCGGCCGCCGACCCGGCGGGCCGCCTGACGTCACACCAGCCCGGCAGGACGCCGCGGCTTGCACGACACCGAGGATGGCATGACGCGCGTGCGGATGGCGGTGGTCGGCGTCGGACACCTGGGGCAGCACCACGCCCGAATCCTCGCCGGCCTTCCGGACGTGGAACTCGTCGGCGTCGTGGACAACAGTGCCGAGCAGGCCCGCGTCATCGCGGCCCGCCATGACACCACCCCATTTACCGACTTCGAGCCGCTCGTCGGCAGCGTGGACGCCGTCAGCGTCGTCACCCCCACCATCTACCACCACCGCGTCGCCGCGGAGTTCCTGCGGGCCGGGGTGCCGGTGCTCGTCGAGAAGCCGATCTGCCGCACGCTGGCCGAGGCCGACGAGCTGATCGCGCTCGCCGAGAAGACCGGCGTGCCGCTCCAGGTCGGGCACATCGAGCGGTTCAACCCGGCGTTCGAAGACCTCCTCCGCCGGCCGATCACGCCGAAGTTCGTCGAGGCCGAGCGACACGGCCCGTACACCGGCCGCAGCGTCGACATCGGCGCCGTGCTAGACCTCATGATCCACGACCTGGACCTGCTGCTGGCGCTGATCGGCGGCCCGGTGCGGGGCGTGTCGGCGGTCGGGGCGTCGGTGTTCGGCGGGCACGAGGACATGGTGAACGCCCGGCTCGAATTCGACAACGGCTGCGTCGCGCACGTCACGGCGAGCCGGATCAGCCAGCGGGCCAAGCGGCGGCTGCGAATCTGGGCCCCTGAGGGGTACGCCGGCATCGACTTCGTGACCCGCAAGCTGACGCTGGTGCAACCCGGTGATGAGCTGCGCCGGTACGGCCTGCGGCCGGAGAAAATGGACGCCGCGGCGCGGGCGCGGCTCAAGGACGAAGTCTTCGGGCGGTACCTACAGGTGCTCCACCGCGACGAGGACCGCAAGTGCGACCAGCTGACGAGCGAGCTGCGGCACTTCGTGGACTGCGTGAAGACCGGCCGGCGGCCGCGCGTCACGGGCGAGGACGGCCGTGACGCGCTGGAACTGGCCGAGCGCGTGCTGGGGGCGCTGCGGTGTCACGCCTGGAACGGCAGCCCCGAGGGGCCGGTCGGGCCGGGCGCGTTCCCGAAGCCGACCGGGTGGCTGTTCCAGCCCACGAGCGAGCGCCGCGAAGCGGCCTGAGTTGCCGCTTGCGGCGTAGCGCTACACTGCAAGCGGCGGATCAAACGGCGGCCTTCAGTGCCGCGACGGCCGTCTCGTAGTTCGGCTCGCTGGTCACTTCCTTCACGTACTCGGCGTGCGTCACGGTGCCGCTCTTGTCCACCACGAACACCGACCGGGCGAGCAGCGGCAGCGGCAGCCCTTCGATCAGCACGCCCCAGTTCTCGCCGAACGAGTGGTTGTGGACGTCCGACAGCGTCGTCATGCTCGTCACGCCCTCGGCGCCGCAGAACCGCTTCTGGGCGAACGGCAGGTCCAGGCTCACCGTGTAGACCGCGACCGAGTCGCCGAGCCCCTTCAGCGCGTCCTCGAACTTCTTCGTCTGCATGCTGCACACCGGCGTGTCGAGCGACGGCACCACACTGAACAGCCGGGCCTTGGCGGGGGTGTCGGCCAGGGTGACCGGCGAGAGGACGTTCAGGCACTTGAAGTCCGGCGCCTTCGAGCCGACCTTCACCTCCGGCCCGACCAGGGTGACCGGCCCGCCCTTGAACGTGACCGCACCTTCGCGCTTCGTGCTCATCGCCGACCTCCGGGGGAGTGGGGACGTGGCTCAGCGTAGGGGCGACGCCCGCCGATTGCAACCGGTGGACATTCCGGCCTAGTTCGCACTGAAATCCGGCGGGAACCGCCGGCCCACCCGCGCGGCCGAAGACTTCAGCGCGTCGGTCATCCGCTCGGCGCGCAGGTCGACGTGCGGCTCGCTCAACAGCGACTGCTTGACCTCCAACGGCAGCGGCAGCCCGTACGCCAGGATGTCGCAGACGTGACCGAGCGGCAGGTCGCCGCCGAACAGGTCTTCGACCTGCCGACGGGCCGAAGCGTCCGCCGTGAAGTGCGGCGTCACCGCCTCCGCCAGCGCCCTCCGTAATCGCTTCAGTCGCGCCAGGTCGGCGGGGGCCACGTCGGGGATCAACTCGGCGCGGGCCACACGGTACTGCCGGTCGGTCGGCACTTCCTCGATCAAACGCACCCGAGACAGGCCGCGGAGGCGGAGGTTGTAGCGGCCGTCGGCCAGCTTCTCGTGCCAGCCGACGCGGCCGAGGCACGCCACCTCTTCGATCGGCGGCCGGCCGTCGTAGTCGTCCTCCCACCCGGGATGGAGGAGTGCCAGCGCGAACGTGCCGTCAGCCCGCAACGTGTCGGCCATCAACTGCCGGTAGCGCGGCTCGAAGATGTGGAGCCCCTGGACGACGTGGGGGAACAGCACCAGGTTCGGCAACGGGAACAGGCGAACGTGGCCGTCGAAGTTCGCCAGCGCCGCCAGGTCGTCGGTCATGGGGTACCGGGGGTGAGGGCGATCCGCGGGGGCGGGCCGGGCGGGTCGGCCAGCGCGGCCTCGACCTGCCGCCAGAAGTCGTCCACGGCGAGCCCGTGGTGGTGGGGGGCGAACGGGGCCATGTACGCCCGGCCGGACGCGAACAGCCGCTCGGCGCCGGCCGGATTCCGTCTGCCCCAATGGTAGAGAGCAACGGCCGCCTGGATCAAGGACTGGTAGAATCGCCGGTCCGCGGCCGGGCAGTCGGTCCACAGTTCTTCCCACACGTCGTGGGCTTCGAAGAACTCGCCGCGGTTGAACAGGTCGATCCCGGCGAGGTAGCGTGGGTCCGGCGTGTCGGGCATCGGCGGAACCGGGTATGCTGTATCGGGGGACCGAACCGCACCCGGGTGTCTTACCGATGTTCACCGCGAAGTGCCCGCTGCCGGCTCTCGTCGCCTGGTGCCGGACCCTCAAGCACAGCCTCGGGGCCGGCCTCAGCCCGGTGCGGATTTTCAAGCAGCAAGCCAAGTCCGGCCCGCGGCCGTTGCGCGAGATCGCCCGCGACGTGGCGGCGAAGCTGGAGAAGGGGAGCAGCCTCGAAGACGCCTTCGAGCCGTACCGCGACCGGTTCCCGCCGCTGTTCCTGGAACTGGTCGCCGTCGGCGAGAAGAGCGGCCGGCTCGTGGACACCTTCGACGAACTCACCATCTACTACGAGACCGCCGACCGCGTCCGCCGCGACTTCCGCGCCCAGATGGTGTACCCGGCCATCCAGTTCGTCGCCGCCGTGGTCATCGTCACGCTCCTGATCTTCGTGCAGGGGATGCTGTCGCCCAAACCGGTGGACGTGACGGGCATCGGCCTCACCGGCACGGCCGGGGCGCTGACGTTCATGGCGGTGTCGTTCGGGCTCGTCGGCGGGGCCATCCTCCTGATCCGGGCGGCGCTGAACAGCCTGAAGTGGAAGTCGAAGATCGAGGGGGCGCTGCTGATCGTGCCGGCGTGGGGCGGGGCGCTGAAGGCTTTCGCCATCCACCGCTTCCTCATCGCCGTGCGGATGACGCACGAGGCCGGCCTGCGGGCCGAGCACGTGCTCCGCTACAGCTTCCGGGCGACGGCGAACTCGGTGTTCATGCGCGGCGAGCCGCGGGCCGTGGCGGTCGTGAAGAAGGGCGGCGCCATCTACGACGCCCTGGAGGCGAGCGGCGCCCCGTTCCCCGACGAGGTGAAGGATTCGATCCTCGGCGCGGAGGAGGCCGGCATGATGACCGAGGTGTGCGACCGGCTGTCCGAGAGCTACCGCGAGGAGGGGAGCCGGCAGTTGAAGGCGGCGGCCCAGTACACCGGCTGGGCGCTGTACGCGCTCGGGGCGCTGTTCATCATCGTGGCCATCTTCAGCATCGCGCGCGGCGTGTTCGGGCAGTACGACGCCGCGATGAAGGGGCTGTAACCGCGCTACTGCCCGCCGTCCGCGTCACCGCGCCGCGGCACGACCACGGCCACGTCGCACAACCCCCAGGGCGTCGAGCCGATCAGCTTGTCGACGAGCCCCACGCCTGTGCCGCGCCGCAGACTCACGGCCTCTGCAATCTCCAGGCTCGGCGGCAGCGTGTTGCGGAAGCCGGCGAGCGCGTCGCGGTGCGTGAACAGGATCACCGTCCGCTCGCGGTGGTGGCAATCGACGATCAACTGGTTCGCGTCCTTCGTGCGGACGCGGTCGAAGTCGGCCCGGCCGGCGTAGAACGCGAGCGAGTCGCAGTTCCGCGGGAAGCTCACCACCGTCCCCGGCTCCGTCACGAACCGCGCCACCAGGTCCGGCCGGCCGAACGGCGACCGCTGCTCCGCGTACCACGGCAGCCCGACGTGGATCACCCCGAGCAGCAACCCCGCCATCACCACGACGCCGGCGCGTGTCGACCTTGCGGCGTGCCAGCGGGTGCGGGCCACGAACTCGCCGAGCGCCAGGCACAGGAACGGGTACGCCGGCAGCACGTACGTCGGCAGCTTGCTCCCGCTCACGCTGAAGAACAGCACGCACCACCCGCCGGCGAGGAGCCAGAAGCCGCCGGCCGGGCTCCGCAGCGCCGCCGCGTCGGGGCCGCCGGTCAGGAGGTTCCGCAGGTAGACGGCGAACAGCACGGTGCCGGGCAAGAGGCCGCCGACGAGGATGGGCACGTAGTACCACACCGGCTGGAGGTGGTCGAACGGCTGGAGGAACCGCTGGACGTTGTGTTCCCAGAAAAAGTGCTTCAGGAACGCCGGCTCCCGCTGGTAGATGGCGACGTACCACGGCAGGTTCACCGCCACCACCACGGCCGCGAAGAGGGCGTAGTGCCGCGGCTTCACGACCGCCATCAGCCGGCCGGTGGTCAGCAGCCCGAACGCCCACAGCGGCACGAATAGCAGGATTTCGCTGATCGGCCCCTTCGTCAGGAACCCGAGCCCGGACGCGGCCGCGGAGCCGAGCCACCAGCCGAGTTTCAGCCGGCCCGTCCGCACCGCCTCGAAGCCGGCGATCACCGACAGCGTGACGCACAGCACGAGCAGCCCGTCGAGCAGCAGCAACCGGGCGACGGCGACGAAGCCTGGCGCGACGCTCAGGAGCAACGCCGCCCAGAACGCCGGCCGCTCACCGACGCTGCGGCGGCCGAGCAGGTACACGGCGAGAATCGTGAGGTGGACGCACACCGCGGGCACGAGCCGGGCCGCGTCGGGGCTGACGCCGAAGACGCGGTAGCTGAGCGCGACGAGCCAGTACATCAGCGGCGGCTTGTCGAGGTACGCCTCGCCCTGGAGTGTCGGCACGACCCAGTCGCCGCTCGCCAGCATCTCGCGCGGGATTTGGGCGTAGCGGCCCTCGTCCGGCTCCAGCAGGTAGAACCCGCGCGTCGGGTAGAGCAGGGCGGCCGGCAGGAGCAGCACGACCAGCAGGGCGGAGACGCGGACGCGCGTGTCGGCTTCCGCGGTGCCCGGGAACAGGACGCGGGTGAACAGGAACGGCAGCCACGCCAGCGGCGTGCGGGGTTCGGTCACGATCGCCTCCGGTCCGAAAGCCGGAGGGGTTATGCCCGGAGCGGGGGTTGGGGTCAACCCGGGGTTGTGGGCGAGCGAGACGTGAGGCTCAACCCGCCGCGGTGGCCGGCACCGGCGCTCCCCCCGACCGGCCGGTCCAGCGGCTGACGTTCGGGCCGCCCTGATACAGATCCGCGAGCGTTTGCTTGGCCGTGGGGTCGATCGCGCTGGCGAAGAGCGCCCTCACGGTCTGGTCGGCCGGGTACTCGATCCGCTTCAACTCCACCTGCACGCCGGCCTCGGTGACCGTCAGCACGGCGTAGCCGGCCCGCGGGTCGCCGTCGCGCGGCAGGCCGACGCTCCCGGGGTTGATCACCGTCGTGCCGTTCACGTCCAGCGAGTACGGCTGGTGCGTGTGGCCGACGCACACGAAATCGGCCCCGAGGCCGGCCAGCCGCGGCGCCCAGAACGCCGGGTCGGCGGGGGCGTACTCGTCCATCGGGTCGCGCGGCGTGGCATGGACCAGCAGGAACCGCCGCCCCTCGACGTTCACCATCCGCGAGGTCGGCAGGTCGGCGAGGAAGCGGCGTTGGCACGGGTTCAGCGCCGCGACGCTGAACGGACGGGTGCAGGCGGTCAGGAAGCGGAAGCCGCCGACGCCCTGCACTTCGACGTCCTGCGCGACGCCGTGGTCATGGTTGCCGCGGACGCAGGCGTGGGCGTGGCGCTTGACCCAGTCCACGCAGGCGCCCGGCTCGGGACCGTAGTCCACGAGGTCGCCGAGTACCAGACACAGGTCGTGGGGTTCGCGGATCGCCTCGAGGGCGGCCCGGTTGCCGTGAATGTCGGCCAGGAGCAGGACGCGCATGGGCACTCCTTGCCCGTGGATTGTAGAACCACTTTCGACGCGCGGGCAGAGCGAGATGGGGAAATCCGCGCGAAAGCCCATTTTACCCGAGAGGTCAACCCGACCGCTATCGCCCGACCGGCCCGACCGCTACCCGCGTCACTCCCGGCACGCCGCGGACCAGATCGGCGAAGTCCCAGGCGTCGGCCGGCCGCCGGGCCGTGCCGGTGATGACGACCGTTCCGCCGTCGCGGAACTCGGCCCGCAGGCCGGCGAAGCGGGTGTCGGAGCGGCGGGCCGTCTCCACCGATTCGGCGAACGCCGGCCGCGTGGTGAGCACGCCGGGCGGGTAAGGCGACACCCCCGCCGACGCCGCGGGCGATGACGCCACCGGTGGCTGGAGGATGTTCTCCCCCGGATTCGCCGGCCGGCGGGCGACCACCGACCGCTCGCCCGTTAGCGGCTCGGCCTGCGGTGCGGCGGCGATCAAGTCGCCCGTCGGTGGCGCCTCTGCGGTCGAACCCGGCCGAAGCGGGATCACCACAGGCGGCAGCACCGGCAGCGGCCGCGCCGCCGACAGGTTCGACTTCAGCAGCGGCTCCGAGCCGATCTGAACGAAGCAGCCGTTGCGCACCTCGCGGACACCGGGCACGGCGCGAACGAGGTCGGCGGCCCGGGTCTTTTGCGCGGTCGTGCCGACGGGACCGCCCACCACCGCGACCCGGTCCACGACGCTGACCACGAGAATGAAATCCCGCAGCGCCGGGTCGGCGTCCAACACGGCGAGAGCGTCGCGGGCCAGCTTCACGTCGTCGACGGCGATACCGTCCGCGGCGCGGCCGTGCGACACCAGCCCGGCTGCAGTCGCGGCCAGCAGGGCTGCGGCGGCAAGCTGGCGGTAGCGGCCTGGGGGAGATTCGCGGGCGGGTAACATGGTGTGCCTCCCGGTGCGGACCGACCGGGCGGGACGACCGTCACCAGTCGTCCGGCCCGCGTGTTCATTCTTCACCGTCCGGACGACTCCGAGAACCGGACTTGAGCCCGATTCGCGCCACTTGCCGGATTTGTGGGTCCGCGCGCGCCGGGTAGCGAAGCACGTCCGCTCGGCGAAGGGCGACCGGTCGGGTAAGCTGTGAGGGCACCCGCCGCCGAGGGAACCATGCGCCGCCTCACGCTCGCCGCCGTGTTCGGGTTCGCCGCGGTCGTCTCTGGTCAGCCCCGGCCCGACGACGCGGCCGTGAAGGCGAAGCTCACCGGCCACTGGCGCGAGATCAGTTCGGAGCTACCGCGCGAGAAGCAGCTCGACCCGAATGGTGGCCTGACCTGGGACCTGTTCACGCGACTGACACCGGCCGGCCCCGCGACCGCGGGCTTCCAAACGGACTGGGACAACGAAGCCCAGCAGTGGGTCGGCGAACTGACCCTGAACGCGAAGGCCGACCCGATGTGGCTGGACTTCCGGTTCAAGGACGCCGGCCGCGACCGGGTGAAGGTGGGCATCATCCGCTTCGAGGGGAAGAACGCCCGCTGGGTGCGAACCTGGGGGACGGACGCGGTGAAGTACGACGCCGCCCGCGGCGACGTGCCGGAGCGGCCGAGGTCGTTCACCGACCCGAAGGGGAACCCGATCGGCTACGTCTTGGAGCCGATCAAGTCGCCCGCCGCGAGGGCCGAAAAGCTCGTCCTCGTCGCCGGCGGGGGAAAGGCGGACGACCCCGTCGCCACGAAGTCGCTGCTCGTGCAACCGTTCGGCGTGGACTTCGGCGCGGACGGCACCGCCTTCATCGTCGAGATGGCGAAGGGCGAACGGCTGCGGTCGCTCACCCCCGACGGGAAGCTGACAACCCTTGCCGGCACGCTCGGGAAGAAGGGGCACAGCGGCGACGGCGGCCCCGGCGAGCGTGCGACGTTCAACGGCATGCACAGCCTAGCAGTGGGCCCGGACGGCCGCGTCTTCCTCGCCGACACGTGGAACAACTGCGTCCGCACCTTCGACCCCAAGACCGGCACCGTCGCGGCCTTCGCCGGCACCGGCGAGAAGGGGTTCAGCGGCGACGGGGGGCCGGCGCTGAAGGCGAAGTTCGGCGGCTGCTTCTGCGTGTCGTTCGACCCCGCCGGGACCGCGTGCTACGTCACCGACCTGGACAACCGCCGCATCCGCAAGATCGACGTGAAGACGGGCGTCGTGAGCACGGTGGCCGGCAACGGGGAGAGGGGCGTGCCGAAGGACGGCGAGCCTGCGGCGAGTCAGCCGCTGGTGGACCCGCGGGCACACGCCGTGGACCGGGCCGGCAACCTGTACATCCTCGAACGCGGCGGGCACGCCCTGCGGGTGGTGTCGCCGGACGGTCGCATCCGCACCGTGGCCGGCACCGGCCGCGCCGGCTCGGGCGTCGGGGCGGCACTCGCGGCGGCCATGAACGGCCCCAAGCACCTGTGCATCGACCGCGACGGCAGCGTACTCATCGCCGACACCGAGAACCACCGCATCGTCCGCTACCTGCCGGCGAAGCGTGAGCTGGAACTGGTCGCGGGAACCGGTCGGCGCGGCACCGCGGGCGTGGGCGGCGACCCGCGCGCGGCGGAGTTCAACCAGCCGCACGGGGTGATCGTCCACCCGCGGACGGGCGAGCTGTACATCTCGGATGCCAGCAACGGGCGGGTGTTGAAGATCGTGCGGGAGTAGAAAATCGGTCCGGGGAGATTTGACTCCTCCGGAATTGAGTATACATCTGTATATAAGCCCGATTGGCGCCGTGTCAACCGGGCTCGACCTTTTCCCCTTCCGCCCACAACCCCATTCCTTTCGCCCCGTACGCTCGACACGCCGCTCGCGGCCGTTTATGCTCATCTTCCCACCCCGGAGCCTCTCATGTTCCCGCGCGTTCTCGCCGGACTCCTCGCACTCACCCTCCTCGCTGCCGACTGGCCCCAGTTCCGCGGGCCGGCGCGCGACGGCGTTTCGAAGGAGAAGGGGCTGCTCCAGAGCTGGCCGGACGGCGGCCCGCCGCTGGCGTGGACGGCGAAGGGGCTCGGCGGCGGGTACAGCACCGTCAGCGTCAGCGGCGACCGCATCTACACCCTTGGCAATAAGGGGAAGGAGTCGCACGTTGTCGCCCTGAGCCGCGCCGACGGCTCCGTCCTGTGGTCGGCAGAGGTCGGCCCCGCCGGCGGCAGCCTGGGTTGCACCCCGACCGTCGAGGGCGGCCGCGTCTACGCCCTCGGCCAGATGGGCGACCTGGTGTGCATCGACGCCGACGGCAAGAAGGTGTGGCAGCGCAACCTGGCCACGGAGTTCGGCGGCAAGAAGGGCGGCTGGAACTACTGCGAGTCGCCGCTCGTGGACAGCGACCGCGTGATCGTCACCCCCGGCGGCAAGGAGGCGACGATGGTGGCGCTCGACAAGAACACCGGCAAGGAAGTGTGGCGCTGTCCCATCCCCACGAAGCACACGGAAGCCGGCTACTCGTCCGTCGTGGTGGCGACCGTCGGCGGCATCCGCCACTACGTGCAGCTGTTCAACGGCGGCCTGGTCGGCGTCAGCCTCGACGGCCGGGTGCTGTGGACGTTCGAGAAACTCGGCGGCAACACGGCCAACGTGCCCACGCCGATCGTGATGGGCGACCACATCTTCAGCAGCATCGGCTACGGCCGCGGGGCGTCGCTGCTCCACCTGACCGCGGAGAACGGCCGCATCACCGTCCGCGAGGTGTACTACGCCCGGGAGCTGACGAACAAGCACGGCGGCGTGATCCAGGTGGGCGATTACGTGTACGGCGACACCGACGACAGCGGCCACCCGTACTGCGCCGAGGTAAAGACCGGGAAGGTGATCTGGAAGCGCGGCGACGAGGGGAAGGGCGGCGGGTCGGCGTCGGTGACGTTCGCCGACCGGCGGCTGTACTTCCACTACGACAACGGCACCGTGGCGCTGGTGGACCCGTCGCCGGGTGGCTACCGCGAGGTGGGCTCGTTCACGGCCCCGCGGCGCGGCGGCCCGTCGTGGGCGCACCCGGTGGTGAGCGACGGCCGGCTGTACGTCCGCGAGGGCGACCTGCTGTACTGCTACGACGTGCGGGCGAAGTAACTCGGCACCCCAGCGCCCACTCGGAACCCCCCCATGCTGCCGCTCGCCCTGCTGCTGCTCGCACCGGCTCAGCCGCCCGTCGCGCCGGCCCCGCGGCCGGTCGGGCTCGACCCCGCCCTCGCCGACTGGACGCCGCGCCCCATCGGCAAGGAGCCGTGGGAGCGGGCCACCGACAAGGACTGGATCGACGCCCGCTTCCGCACGATGGACACCGGCCCCGTCCTGAACTGCACGATGGACTACCCGTTCGGGTCGGGCCGGCAGCGCGTCTACAAGGCAAGCGTGGTCCGCCTCACGGACGGGAAAGGCGGGGCGGTGTTCGACCGCTCGACGTGCCAACTCGCGGCCGCGTGGACCGGCGGCTACCTCAAGCACAGCGACCGCCGGTTCGGCCTCCTGAACACGCCGACGCCCGTCGGGAAGATGCTGTTCGCGTCGCCGTCCGGCCCCGGCTGGGCGAACCCCGACGGCGACTGGACGCCACCCCTGGGCCGCTTCACCGCCCCGCTGCCGAAGGAGTGGGTGAAGTATCGTGGGCATTACCTCGACGGCGACCGCGTGACGTGGGCGTTTGACGTGAACGGGGTGCGGGTTCACAAGTCGGCGCGTCCGGACGCCGAGGGCCGGCTCGTCTGCACGCTCTACACGGCACCGAGTTCGAAGCCCCTGGTCTTCCGTACTCCGAACGGTGGAGTGACTCGCCTTTCCGCGTCGGACCAAGGGCACCTGTTGCCGTTCGTAGGCGACCTGGGCCACCCTGTGAACGGAACCGTCTCGAACGATCCCACCGAGCCCGGCCCGAAGCGGTGGGGCGAGCCGATCGTCACGAAGCTGGTCCGCGGCGCCGAGACCGGCCCCTTCGCCGTGGACACGCTCACCATCCCCTACGAGAACCGCTTCGGCGCGCTGTTTTTCAGCACCGGCGTGGACTTCCTCCCCGACGGTCGCGTCGCCATGTGTACCTGCCACGGCGACGTGTGGCTCGTGCGCGTGGACGACGCCGCGGGGACGTGCGCGTGGCAGCGCTTCGCCACCGGCCTATACCACCCGCTCGGCCTGAAGGTCGTGGCCGGCAAGGTGGTCGTCCTGGAGCGCGGTCAGCTGACGCGGTTGCACGACAACAACGGCGACGGCGAGGCCGACTTCTACGAGTGCGTCTGCAACGACTGGCACACCGGCGGCGGCGAGCACAGCTACGACACCTGCCTCGAAACCGACCCGGCCGGCAACTTCTACTTCTTCAAGACCGGCGACACCGACACGCCCTCCGGCGGCACCCTCATCAAGGTGTCGAAGGACGGCTCGAAGGCGGAGACGTTCGCCACCGGGTTCCGCCACCCGATCGGCATGGGGATGTCGCCCACCGGCATCCTGACGGGCGCCGACCAGGAAGGGAACTGGATGCCGGCCACGCGGATCGACGAGTACCGGCAGGGCGGCTTCTACGGCGACATGCGGGCGCACCACCGGGCGACGCCGCCGAAGACGTTCGACCCGCCGCTGTGCTGGCTGCCGCGCGAGGTGGACAACTCGGCCGGCGGGCAGGTGTGGGTGCCGGCGAACTCGTTCGGCCCGCTCGCGGGCAAGCCGCTGCACTTCAGCTACGGCCGCTGCCAGGCGTTCGTGCTGCTGCGGCAGGAACTCGCCGGCGGCCGGGTGCAGGGCGGCGTCGCCCCGCTGGACATGCACTTCCTCTTGGGCAGTTGCCGCGGCCGCTTCCACACGGACGGCTCGCTCTACGTGTGCGGCCTGAACGGCTGGCAGACCGCGGCGAAGGCCGACGGCTCGTTGCAGCGCGTGCGCTACACCGGCAAGCCACTCGACGTGCCGGCGGCGATGGCTGTCGAGGGTGATACGATCCGCCTGAGCTTCACGCACCCGCTGGACGCGAGGACGGCGGCGGACGCGGCGCGGTATCAGGGCTCGGCGTGGAACTACCGCTGGTCCGGCGATTACGGCTCGATTCGCTGGAAGCCGAGCGACCCGACGACGGAAGGGGCCGACGCCGTCCCCGTTCGCTCCGCGGCGCTAAGCGTGGACGGCAAGACGCTCACGATCCGGTTCGAGAAGCTGTCGCCGGTCATGCAGATGCACGTGGGCTACAACCTGACCGCGGCCGACGGTCGGCCGGTGGTGGGGTCGGTCTACCTGACGATTCATTCGACCGAGAAGTGAGGTCACTTCTTGTCGCGGTCGAAGTCCCACGGCTCCATCCGGGTGATGTCCTGGATGGCCCCGCTCCACATCCCGCGGTGTCCGGTCATCTTGGCGCTGAACCGCCCCTCGATCAGCGCGTAGCGGTTGTTGACCGCCGCCTCGCGACTGCCCGGGACGGCCACGTCGCTCGCCGCCAGCCACAGGCCGTTCCGGGACAGCGCCCTCACGTAGTCCTCGCGGTGCAGGTAGACCGATGTCCCCTCGTGCTCGACGCGGACGAAGCCGTGGACCCGCACTCGCTTGCCGTCGAAGGCGTCTGGGTTGGCGATCAGACGGATGAGGGACACGTCAACCAGCCGGTCCGGGTCGGGAGGAACCGGTCGTTGCTGGGCCGCTGCGGTCAGGGCCAGTGCCGCGGCCTCGACGGCGGGCAGAATGACGCGTGTGGTCATCGCGCGAGCTCCACGGTGGGCCGAACGGCGCCAGTGTAGCGGCGGCGCGGTAACGGGTGGGTAACAGCCGCGTCCGCGATTCCGGCGGATTTCGGCCACCGCGCCGTTGCCCCCGTGGGCGGGCATAGGATATACTGCCGGAAGCCTGCCAGGCGGACATCCGGTGGGGTTACCTTCAACCTCCTCCTGAAGACGGTTCTTCAACCCACCCCTCACCGAGGAGGCATGCGATGCTGTACGGTTTCATCCCGGGGCTCGGCGGCCAGGAAATGCTCCTGCTGCTGGTGCTCGGCATCCTGCTGTTCGGCCGGAAACTGCCGGAGATCGGCCGGTCTCTGGGCAAGACGATGGTCGAGTTCAAGAAGGGGATGCGCGGTATCGAGGACGAGGTGAGCGAGGCGTCGGCCCCGCGGGCTTCGATCGAGCCGGAGCCGGTGCGGCCGCCGCAGCGGGTCACCCCCGCCGCCGCCCCGAAGTTCGACGACGCCCCGGCGCCGACCACGTTGCCGCCGAAGGTGTGAACCTTGACGACCCGCCGGTCGTCCGTTAGAAACACCACTCGCCCGCGGCCAAAAGCGTGGGCGAACCGGGCGGTTAACTCAGCGGTAGAGTGCGTTCTTCACACGGACGAAGTCACAGGTTCAAATCCTGTACCGCCCACTCTGCTAAATCCCTTCGCCGAAGGCTTTCAACCTTGCCCCGCGAGTCGCGGGCGCGTCGTCCAGCCGACCGGTTCCGTGCAACGCTTACACGGAACCAGCTCAGGATCTCAATCGATGGCCCAGTCTCGGTAAGTTGGCGAGGTACGCGACGTGTGGCCCGCCCGGCACCCGGACGGTGTCGCAACCCCCCGCGGCCCCGACAACGAGCCGTGACCCGTCGCCCGCAGTCATCTCGGACTCGGCCAACGGGCGGGCGTGTCCGGCCCCGGCTGGGCTTGGTACACCAATCCGATGCTCGACCCCGCAACCCCCGCCGTGGTGTTGGCCCCGATGGAGGGGGTGACCGACGCCCCCATGCGGGCCGCCCTCGGGGAGTCCGGCGCCTTCACCTACGCGGTCGCCGAGTTCCTCCGCGTTGCCCACACCGTCCCCGGCCGGGCCGTCGTCCGCCGACACGTGCCCGAACTACTGTCCGGCGGGCGAACCCCGAGCGGCCTCCCCGTTCAACTCCAACTCCTCGGTGGCGACCCGGGTCGGATGGCCGAGGCGGCGGCTGTAGCCCACGCCGCCGGGGCCGCCGCCATCGATCTGAATTTCGGGTGCCCGGCCAAGACCGTGAACCGACACGACGGCGGGGCCGCGCTGCTCCGCGACCCTCCCCGGGTCCGCGCCGTCGTCGCCGCGGTCCGGGCCGCCGTCCCGCGGGGCGTGCCGGTGTCGGCCAAACTCCGACTCGGGTGGGACACCCCCGATGCAATTGACACGGTCGCAGCGATGGCGGCCGAGGGCGGGGCGACGTGGCTGACGGTGCACGGCCGGACGCGGGCGGCCGGGTACGCCCCGCCGGCCTACTGGCGGCCGATCGGGCGGGTGCGAGAGCGGCTCGGGCTGCCGGTGGTGGCGAACGGGGACATCTGGACGGTCGCGGACTTTCGCCGGTGCCGGGACGAGACCGGGTGCCAACACTTCATGCTCGGCCGGGGCGCGCTGGCCGACCCACGGCTCCCCCGGCAGGTGGCGGCTGAACTCGGGCTAGCCCCGGCGGTCCCGCCCGACGACGCGAATCGTCCGGTCGACTGGGCCGCTGAGCTACGTCGGCTGGTCGGCTGGGTGAGCCGGTTCACCCCCGCGAGCCCCGGGGGAACCGTCCGGCGGCTCAAACAGTGGCTCGCGATGGCGGCTCGGCACGGGGGCTTCGCCGGGTTCGAGGTGGTGAAGCGGGTCGAGACGCTGGACGACCTTCTCGCCGCGGTCGTCGCCGTGCGCTCGCTCGGCGCCGAACGGCCCCCGGGCTCGGCGCGAACCCGACACGTGCGTGAGTGTCTGGTCGGGAACGACCGATGCTGACCATCCGCCCGGCCCGCGAGTCGGACGTGGCTGCGTTGGTCGCCCTGGCCCGCCGGTCGTGGGTCGGCGCGTTTGCGGCTGCGCCGGCCGCGTTCGTCCGCGACCGGCTTGCCCGCGAGTTCGAGCGCGACTGGTATCCCCGGTACTGGCCGGACATGGCAGTGGCTGAGGAGGGCGGGGTGGTGGTCGGCGTGGTCCAGCCCGCAGGCGACGAGGTGAACGGGTTGTGGGTCGCACCCGCGGCCCAGGGGAGGGGTGTCGGAACGGCGCTGCTGCGGCACGCCGAACGCGGCATCGCCGCGGCCGGGCACGGGCGGCGGCCCGCACGTGCAGGTGTTCAGCGGCCGAGACAACCACCCCATCAACAGCTTCTTCGCCTACGCCCGAGCTTCAGCGGCGGCGTGACGGTGGCGGCCGGGGACGTGAACGGCGACGGCCGGGCGGACATCATCACCGGGGCCGGGTTCGGCGGCGGCCCGCACGTGCAGGTGTTCGACGGCGTGGACGTTCGCGTCCGGTCGAGCTTCTTCGCCTACGAGGACACGGTCCGCAACGGCATCTTCGTGGCGGCCGGCGACTTCGACGGCGACGGTCTGGCCGAGGTGCTGACCGGGCCGGGGGCCGGCGGCGGCCCGGCGGCCCGGGTGTTCGAGGCCGAGACCGGGGCGCAGCTCGCGTCGTTCTTCGCCTTCCCGCCCGCCGCCGCCCAGAACGGGGCGCCGTGGCAGTCCGGGTTGCGGGTCGCGGCCACGCGGCGGGCCGGCGTCGCCGCCGACGTGCTGGCGGTCGGCACCGGTCCGGGGACGAGCCCCGACAACACGCCGCGGGTCCGGCTGTTCACCCTCGACGGGGCGCAGCTCGACGAGATCCTCACCGACGACCCGACCTTCCTCGGCGGCGTGTTCGTGGGCGGCTGACCGGCAGCGGCGGTGCCGTCGACGGGTCATCCAGACGCGGCACAGCAATTCGGCGGCCCGCAGGACGTGGGCCGTGGTGCCCGTGGTGAGGACGAGCCGCAGGGCGCGGACGGCGTCGACGAAGCCGGCGGCCACGGCGGGGCCGTTGGCCGGTTCGCACGGGTCGGCGGCGCGAACGGTCGCAAGCGCGGACCGGAGGTCCGCGAGGTCGGCGGCGGGGGGCATGGGGAGACCCGCGGGATGTGTTCGGGCGATTTGTGCGCATGTCCAATAACCTCCCGGTGGGGGTTGTCAAGGAAATCGGTGCGGAATCCGGGGCGTAGTAGATCCGGCGACTCACGTCGGTCAAACGCCGACCCGCACGATTCGTCTTGAACCCGCCCGACTCGCCGCCTACACCAGTTCCGCCGCCCCGCCCCGCCCGGAAAGCCACCCGTGACCCGCAACCGCATCTTCGGCCCGGCTGCCGCCGCGGTCGTCGCTCTTGTCGTCGTGCTCGCCACCGCCTCCGCTCAGGACACCGACCCGGAGTTCGAGTGGGTCGAGAAGGTGGTGTTGCGGCCGAAGTTCATCGGCGCCGCGACCGAGACCGGCGCCTTCCAGTGGGTGAAGGGGCAGCCGCTGAACGTGTCCGTGACCGGCGGCACGAAGGAGCACCGCAAGGCGGTCGCCGCCGTCGTGGAGGACTTCCACGCCGCGATCAAGGGGACGCCGCTGAAGGGGATGAAACTCCTGCCGGCCGGCGCGGGCGGCACCACCGTGATGGTGAGCTTCATGCCCAAGGCCCGCATCCCGGCTGCTCTCGCCCAGGCGGGGTGGTCGGCCAAGGACGTGAAGCTGTGGGAGAGCGACAAGCAGAGCTTCGCGTCCCAGGTGTTCCCGTACCCCACGTCGAAGCACGTCACGGCCCGGTCGCTCATCTTCGTGTCGTCGGACGCGGCCGACGCCGGGGAGGTGGAGTGGGGCGTGGCACTTTCGGTCGCGGCCAGCCTCGGCGTGCAGTTCACAAGCGATTACAAGGAGTCCGGCTTCTTCGGCGGGACCGAGGGGGGGCCGCGGCTGAAGGCCGCCGACAAGCGGCTGCTGGCGTGGTACTACACCCACGTGCCGCCGGGCACGAAGGAAATCGGCCCGCTGTACGAGAAGCACTACCCGAAGGGGAAGTGACGGGCGTGGGGCACCCCGTGCACGACGCCTCAGTACGCCTGCAGCCGCCGGCCGAACCGCCGCCGCACGCCCGACTGGTCCAACGTCGGACGGTCGGCGGCGCCGCTCCCGTGGATGGTGAGCGACTTCAACCTCGGCAGCACGGCGGGGTCGGCGAGTACCGGCCAGGTGCGCGACTCGATGTCCTCCGCGTCGTGGAACGACAGCGTCAAGTCCGTCACGTTCGCCAGCCGCTCGGACCGCACCACCCGCTCGCCGGCCGTCACCGACGGCGCGGTGTGTCCCGGGTCGATGCCGACCCGGAGTTGGAGCCGGTTCACCGCCTCCAGGCCGGGCATGGCGAGGAACCGCTCGACCGCGGCGTCGCTCGCCAGCGTCACGCCGCGGAGGGTGCGGGCGCGCTCGGGCGGGTGGCGGGGGTCGAAGGCGTCGAAGTCGAGGCGGCCGAGGTAGTCGTCGGTCACCTCCAGCGATTCGAGGCGGGCGAGGCCCGGCCACTCGGCGAGGCGGCCGAGCAGGGCGTCGTCGGCCGCCTCGTGGAGCCGCAGCCGCACGAGCCGCGGCATCACCCCGGGGCGGAACAGGTGGCGCAGCCCGGACGGGTTGTGGTACACGTCCCCTTGCGAGTCGCCGGCAATGTCGAGAGTGCGGAGATGGCGGAGCCAGCCGGCGCGGCTCATGGCGCGGAACGCCCGGCCGCCGGGGTTGTGGATCTGGAAGGATAGCCGCCGGGGCGGAGGCATGGCGTCAACGAGTTCTTGCCAGTCGGTGTCACGCCGGGGGTGCCCGTAGCCCTCCTCCCGGCCGACGCGGAGGTCGCTCAGCTGCCCGACCACCCGCGACCGGGCGAGGGTGTGAATGAGGTTGCCGGGCACGGCAAGGGACCGCAGTGAACGGAGTACGGTGCTGCCGAACAACGGTTGCCACCCGCCGAGCTGCGACAGCGTCGCCCGTACGTCCAGGGCCTGGAGCCGGGCGAAGACGCGGTCCCCGGCGAGCCGCTCGAAACACTCGGCGGTGAGCCCGCAGCCCCGGAGGTTCAGCCGCCGCAGGCCGGTGGCGAACGCGGCCCCGGCGATTTCGAGGACGCGCACCGAGTGGGCGAGTTGCTCCCGCTCCCCGCCGCGGACGGACAGGTCGAGCGACCGCAACCCGCGCAGGTGGGAGGCGGAGCAGAATGCCCGGAACGAGCTCGTGGTGAACCCTTCCACCCGGCCCCGCCGGCGAGGGTGCTGGAACGAGGTGAAGTGCCCGGACGGGCCGAACTCCCGCAGCCGGGTGAGGCGCGGGTTCGACGCCAGGGCGGCCAGCCACGCCCCGAGCGGCACCGCGAAGAAGCGCGTGACGACGACACAACTCCGAACGCGGGCGAACATCGGGTGCGCAACGACCGCCCGCACCGCGTCCGCGTCGGTCTCCTCCCACCCGTCGTCGCCGCACACCTCGACGCGGCTCACCGGCTCGGCGCGGAACAGGTCGTCGGCGTGGCGGACGAAGTCGGCCGCGGAGATGCGGACGCGGTGGAGGAAGCCGCGGCGGAACTCCCAGTCGTGGAGGTACTCGCGCGCGTTCCCGAGCCAGCGGGCGTCGCCCGTCGCGAGCTGGTCGTCGGCTTCGTCGAGCAGGTCCGCCCGGGCGCGGCTGCCGGGGGCGGCGCGGGCGGCGGCGCACTGGACGCGGACGAACGCGGCTCGGTCGGGGTCGCCGTGGTCGTCGAGCCAGTCGGCGAAGACGAGCCGCGGCGTGTCGTCCCGCGGGCGGGCGGCGACGGCGGCGAGGAGGGCGTCGCGGTCGGTCATGGGCGGGTCTCCGGGGTGGTGATTCTACCACCGGTCCGCGGTCTCTCGCCGTCGAGACATCCGTCCGTAAAACGGACTGCTGATCGGTCGCGGCGGCGCGGCCGGGGCTACTCCGACCCCCCACACGGGCGACCATGAGCACGAAGCACGTCTACTTCTTCGGCGGCGGCACGGCGGACGGCGACGGCAAGCAGAAGGAACTCCTCGGCGGCAAGGGGGCCAACCTCGCCGAGATGTCCAAGATCGGCATCCCCGTCCCCCCGGGCTTCACCATCACCACCGAGGTCTGCGCCGCCTACTACGACGCCGGCAAGAAGATCCCCGACGCCGCCGTCCCCGAGATCGACGCCGCGCTCAAGAAGGTCGAAGAGGTCGCCGGCAAGAAGTTCGGCGACGCCGCCGACCCGCTCCTCGTGTCCGTGCGGTCGGGCGCCGCGCTCTCGATGCCCGGGATGATGAACACCATCCTCAACCTCGGCCTCACCGACGCCTCGGTCGAGGGGCTCGCCAAGAAGACCGGCAACCCCCGGTTCGCCTACGACAGCTACCGCCGCGTCATCGACATGTTCGGCAGCACCGCGATGGGGTGCGAGCACGAGGCGTTCGAGCACGAGATTCACTCCCTCAAGCACGAGAAGAACGTCAAGCTCGACACCGACCTGACTGCCGACGACCTGAAGGAGTTGGTGAAGCGGTACAAGGCGGTCTACAAGAAGCACGTCGGCGACGACTTCCCGCAGGACGCCCGCAAGCAGCTGTACCTGGCCATCAACGCCGTGTTCAACTCGTGGAACGGCAACAAGGCGATCGAGTACCGCCGCATCGAGCGGATCACCGGCCTGAAGGGGACTGCGGTCAACGTGCAGGCGATGGTGTTCGGCAACACCGGCAACGGGTCCGGCACCGGCGTCGCGTTCACCCGCGACCCGAACACCGGCGAGAACGTCTTCTACGGCGACTACCTCATCAACGCCCAGGGCGAGGACGTGGTCGCCGGCATCCGCACGCCCGAGCACATCGACCAGCTCGAGCAGGAGATGCCGGCCGTCTACAAGCAGCTGATGGAGATCCGGCAGACGCTCGAGAAGCACTACAAGGACATGCAGGACATCGAGTTCACGGTACAGGAAGGGACCCTGTACATGCTCCAGACCCGCGGCGGCAAGCGGACCGGCAGCGCGGCCGTGCGGATCGCCGTCGAGATGGCGAAGGAGGGCCTGATCGACGAGCAGACGGCCGTGAAGCGCGTCGCCCCGGACAGCCTGAACCACCTGCTTCAGCCGCAGCTCGACCCCAAGAGCAAGGTGAAGCCGGTGGCCCAGGGCATCGCCGCCAGCCCCGGCGGCGCGTCGGGCAAGGTGATCCTGTCGGCCGAGGCCGCAGTGGCGCACGCGGCGAAGTACCCGAACGACCCGATCATGCTCGTCCGCAAGGAGACGAGCCCCGAGGACGTGGCGGGGATGCACCTGGCGAAGGGGATTCTGACCAGCACCGGCGGCAAGGCGAGCCACGCCGCCGTCGTCGCCCGCGGCTGGGGCAAGCCGTGCGTCGTCGGCTGCGAGGCCGTGAAGATCGACGAGAAGGCCCAGACCGTCACCATCGCCGGGAACGTGGTGAAGGCCGGCGAGTTCCTGACGATCAACGGCACCACCGGCGACGTGATGATCGGCAAGGTCGAGACGATCGCCCCGACGATGACCGGCGACTTCGCCACGCTGATGACGTGGGCCGACAAGGTCCGGAAGCTCAAGATCCGCACCAACGCCGACAGCCCGGCCGACTCGCTGAAGGCCCGCGAGTTCGGGGCCGAAGGCATCGGCCTGTGCCGGACCGAGCACATGTTTTTCGGCGAGGACCGCATCGCGGCCGTCCGCGAGATGATCCTCAGCACGACCGTCGAGGGCCGCAAGGCGGCGCTGGCGAAGATCGAGCCGTTCCAGAAGGCCGACTTCGTCGGCATCTTCGAGGCGATGGCCGGGCTGCCGGTGACGATCCGCCTGCTCGACCCGCCGCTGCACGAGTTCCTGCCGCAGAAGGACAACAAGGCCGGCGCCGAGGCCGTCGCCAAGCAGATCGGCGTGACGGTCGAGAAGATTTTCGAGCGTGTGGACGAGCTGCACGAGATGAACCCGATGATGGGGTTCCGCGGCTGCCGGCTGCCGCTGGTGTTCCCCGAGATCGGCGACATGCAGGTGCGGGCCATCATCGAGGCCGCGATCGAGGTGAAGAAGAAGGGGAAGACCGTGCTCCCCGAGATCATGATCCCGCTGGTCGGCGTGCTGGAGGAGCTGACGATCCTGAAGAAGCGGGCCGTCGCCGTCGCCGAGGAGGCGATGAAGAAGGCGGGCGTTCAGGTCGAGTACCAGATCGGCACGATGATCGAGCTGCCGCGGGCGTGCATCGCGGCGGACAAGATCGCGGAGGAGGCCGAGTTCTTCAGCTTCGGGACGAACGACCTGACGCAGATGACGTTCGGGTTCAGCCGGGACGACATCAAGGGGTTCATGCCGACGTACCTGGCGGACAAGGTGCTGCCGATCGACCCGTTCCAGACGATCGACTTCGCCGGCGTCGGCGAGCTGATGAAGATCGGCATCGCGAAGGGCCGGGCGAGCCGCAGCGCGAATCACGGCCAGCACCTGAAGGTGGGCATCTGCGGCGAGCACGGCGGCGACCCGGACAGCGTGGTGTTCTGCCACCAGATCGGGATGGACTACGTCAGCTGCTCGCCGTTCCGGGTGCCGATCGCCCGGCTGGCCGCGGCCCAGGCCGCGCTCGGCGCGGGGCAGCGGGACAAGTAACCGTCGCGGACGACGAACGGCACGAGCCGCGGGGGGCGTTCCCCCCGCGGTTTTCTTTTTTCCCGCGGTGTGGTAAGAGGGCGGTGGCCCAGGAGGCTCGACCAATGACCGCGCCCGCTGTGTTCCCGTCCCCGGACGTACTCGACGCCCTGGCCGCGTTCGGCGCCCGCCGGCTGACCGTGGCCGAGTACCACACCATGCACGACGCCGGCATCCTGATGGAAGGGGAGCGGGTGGAGTTGCTCGACGGGTACATCGTGGAGAAGCCGATGCGCAACCCCCCCCACGACGTGACCCTCCAGCGACTTACCAAGCGGCTATTGCGGCTCGGACTTGCGGGTTGGGAGGTGCGGATTCAGTCGGCCGTCTCGTTCCAGGAGAGCGAGCCGGAACCCGACGGGTCGGTGGTCCGAGGCGACGAGGCGAGGTACGCCACCCGCCACCCCGTGCCGGCGGATTTCGGCATCATCATCGAGGTGTCCGATTCGAGCCTGCTGTTCGACCGGCAGGTGAAGGGGAAGATGTACGCCGAGGTGGCCGTGCCGGTGTACTGGATCGTGAACGTTGTAGACCGGCAGGTCGAGGTCTATTCCGACCCCGACCCGGCCGCGACGCCGCCGGCGTACCGCACCCGCACTGACTACCACCCCGGCGACGACGTGTCCCTCGTCCTCGACGGCGTGGCCGTCGGCACGATCCCCGCCGCCGACCTGCTGCCCTGACGGTCAGCGGGTGTACCACTCGCGGATACGGACCACCAGGTCGAGGAACTCGTCCACGACGCCTGACGTGCGAATCTGCGGCCCCAGCATCCCCTCGACGACGCCGGCGACTTCGCCCCCGCGGCGAACGTAGGTGATCTCGAACCGGGCCGTCGTCTTATCCCCGACCGTCATCTCGACCGGCGTCGCCGTGCCGATCTCGACGCCGGTCTTCTCCACCGCGGCGAGTACGTCGGCGCGGATCGGGGTGAGGATGCGGGCGTAGTCCGCCTCGGGCAGTTTCCACACCCGCGTAACCGGAAACTCGCCCGGCTTCTGGCAGGCGAAGTGGGTGTGCCAGGAGTGTTCGGTGCTCGACCCGCCCGACCCGTGGAGGGACTTGAACGGCACCCAGCCGGCGCCGACGAGGTGCTTCTCGATCGACTTCAGAGCCACGCCGTCGAGCGCCTCGCGGACCGGCGACGTGTGATCGGACGGCGCGAAGCCGACCCGCGACCCGCCGTTCGTGACGCACCCGAGTGCCGCTGCCGGAACAAGTGCCCACAACCAGCGGAGCATCGGTCGATCCTCGGTCAGCGGGTACACCATTCGGTTGCGATCACCTTGACCCGCGTGAACCCGGGTTGTGACGGCGACGGGCCGACGCTCCCGACCACCTCACCCTGTACGGCCATGTCGCGGCGGAAGTACTGGAGTACGAAGGCGACCGGCTCGCCCCAGTGCTTCCCCTTCAAGCTCAGCGCGTCGGACGACGGCGACCCGGCGGAGCCGACCGCCTCGACGCCGTCAACCTTCACCGCGTGCCACGCCGCGTCCCGCACGGCCGTCATGACGCGCGCGAAGTGCGAGTCCTCTACGAGGACGGCGGTCCCGTCCGTCCCGACGTACCGCACGTCTATCTGCCATTCCTGTTCGCCGGTGCTTCCGACGCACCCCTGCCCGCGGAACTCCGGAGTCGTTCCCGGTGGGGCGGCGTCTCGCATGGCAGCTTCCACGGCCCGTGGGACGACCGATTCCAGCGCCGTCACCACGACCCGGTTGTGCCGGTCCGTCGGCGGCAGCCCGGCCCGCGACCCGACGCTGGCGCAGCCGAGGAGCAGGCTTGCGAGAAGGACGCAGACCCGACGCATCGGCCGCCTCCACTATCGGGTACGCCACTCGGTCTGGACGACGGTGACCTTCGTGTACCCGGCGTACTGGCGGGACGGCTCGATGACGCCGACCACGTCGCCGGCGACCGTGCCGTTCGCCCGCGTGTAGCGGATCACGAAGCGGTCGTCGGCTACCGGCTCTTCCGGCTGCGGGGGGTGGTACTCGATGTTCTCCAATTCGGTCAGCATCGCGTGTTCGAGTGCGTTGCGAACGGTGCGGGTCCAGCCGGGCGGCATCGGCTCGGTACGGCCGTCGGGGTGGTGGTAGCGGACGTGGCGCGTCCACTCGTGCTCGCCGGAACTGCCGCTCGACATCCACCCGAGCTCGGCGACCTTCGTGCCCGGCGGGGCGGCGGCGATGATTGCCGTGTTGACGTGCCGCGGAACGGCGTCCATCATGCGGTTGCGCATGACGTACCAGCCGTCGTCCATCGGCGCCTGGCCGACCCGGAAGTCGCCCGGAACGCACCCGGTTTGTAACGCGACGGCAACGACGCACGCGGCGGCCAGTCGCATCGAACGCCCTCGGAATCACAGGGAATGCCGCATACCGCGGGGCCGCGCCGGCCGCAACCCCGGCCGGTCAGGTGTTGACCACGGCTCTCCGCGCCCGGATGATGGTACGTTTCGCACCCCGACCCCGGAGCCCCCGTATGTGCTGCTTCTCCCGGCCCGTGCAGTCCGTCGCCGACACCAACATCTTCGCCCGGGCGTCCCGCGACGGCCGGCAGGTCCTCGCCTACCAGATGAAATTTCGGGCCGGCGAGGACCTGGCCATGATCCTGCCCCTGCCGACGCCGCCGCGCAGCCCCGAGAACGCCGTCCGGTTCATCAACCTGGAAAAGTACCCCGAATTCTTCGCGGACCTGAAGAAGGGCTTCCCCGAGCCGCCGCCGCCGAAGTCGGCCAAGAGCGACCCGGCGTCGCGGGCCGGGGGCGTTGGCGCGCCGCTGGCGGTGGTGGAGGTCGGCGGGTTCGAGGCGTCGTTCGTGCCGACGGTCGGCGACTTCGGCCGGCTCGACGCCCGGTTCCGCATCCCCGCCGAGACGTGGGACCGGCTGCCGCAGTACCGCGAGTTCGGGTTCGCCGTGTTCCGCCTCCGCAAGCCCGAGCGCGGCGAGAAGAAGGTTCACCCGATGGCGTTCGAGTTCCCGCGGGCCGACCGCGGCGTGCTGTTCTTCCCCACGGTCCACATCCACGACGGGAGCGTGCCGGCGCGGGCGCGGTTCGACCACGCCCTGTACTGCCAGGCACCGGAGGCGCCGCGCACGGGGTGGCGCGAGTCGCCGGGGCTGGCGAGCGGGTTCGCCGACGCCCGCAAGGCGGAAGGGCTGCTGGACCCGGACGGCCACGTCTACCTGCGCGAGATGCGGGGCACGTTCGACAACCGCGACGTGGGCGTCTGACACCCGACCCGGTGAGCCGGGGGCGTCCGCCCCCGGATTCTCACGGTGTGCTGTGCGAAAACCCGGGGCGGACGCCCCCGGCTCGCCTTCGCCGGTTGCGTTCCCCCCGTCCGGTCGTCCCCTTATACTCACAGCACACTTGCGCCCGCGGTCCCGCACGCGCCGAGGTCCGAACCATGCCGCACGCCCGTACCCGCGCCCTCGCCCTGGCGGTCATCGCCGGCGCGCTCGTCACCGCGGCCCGGGCACAACCCGACCCCGAACCGGCGGCGCTCGCCGAGCGGTTCGCCGCCGAGCGCGCCGCGGCCGACAAGGCCGGCTTCCCCGCCGGCCGCCTCGCCCCCGCCGACGACCTGGCCGCCAAGGCTGCGGCGGCCCTGAAGGCCGGCAACGGCCGCGGCGCTGCCCGCTACTACCGCGACGCCCGCTGGCAGCTGCCGTTCCTCCCCGCCGGGCTGCCGCCGCACGTCACCCGCGTCCTCGGTGAGAGCCGCGTCCGCCACGCCGACCACGTCAACTCGCTCGCCTACCGCCGCGACGGGGCCGTGCTCGCGTCCGCGTCGAAGGACGGCACCGTCCGCCTGTGGGACCTGGGCAACGGCCGCGAACTCCTCACGTACCGCGGCCACGCCGACGCCGACGCCCCGCGCGGGGCCGACGTGTTCAAGGTCGCCGGCGTCGACTTCGCGCCGGACGGCAAGACCGTCGCGTCCGTCGGCGGCAAGGAACTCCACCTGTGGGACGCGGCCACCGGGAAGGTCGTGAAGACGCTCGCCGTCGTGGAGAAGGACGACCGCCCGCTCCGGGCCGTGGCCTACGCCCCGGACGGCAAGGCGGTCGCGGTCGGCGGCGACGACGGCGTCGTGCGGGTGTACGACCCCGCGAGCGGCAAGGAGACGTTCAAGTCCGGCCCCCGCAACGCCCGCATCGAGCGGGTGGCGTTCTCCCCGAACGGCAAGCTGATCGGCGCCGCCGACAGCACCGGGAACGTCGGCGTGTACGCCCCGGGGCTGCCGAACCCGATGCCGATGTCGGTGCCGGCGGTCGAGCGCGGCGGGCCGTGCCTCGGCGTGGCGTTCGCGGCCGACGGGCGGGCCGTGTTCACCTGCGGGGCCGACAACAAGGCCCGCCTCACCAGCGGCCCGAAGGCCGACGGCACGCCGGACCCGGACATCCTCAAGGACTTGAAGCAGTACGTCGGCCACACCGACGCGGTGACCGACCTGGCCCTCACCGCCGACGGCAAGACGCTCGTCACCGGCTCGGGCGACGGCACCGTCCGCGTGTGGGAGACGGACACGGCCAAGCAGGTGCGGCTGTTCCAGGGGCACGTCGTCGAGCAGGTGTCGAAGTCCGGGGTGACGGCGGTGGCGGTGCGGCTCGACGGCAAGCAGGCGGCCAGCGCCGGGCACGACGGCTCGATTCGGCTGTGGGACTTGAACGCGGCCGACGAGAACCGCCCGCTCGCGGGCGCCGCCGGGCCGGTGTGGGCGGTGGCCCTGACGGCCGACGGCAAGCTCGCCGCGGCCGCGGGGGCGGACAAGACCGTCCGCCTGTACGACCCCGAGACCGGCGCCGCCGCGGGGGAGCTGACCGGGCACGCCGCCGCGGTCACGGCGCTGGCCTTCCTCGCCGACGGCAAGCTCGCCTCCGCCGGCGGCGACCGCGTCGTCAAGTTGTGGGACACCGCGACCCGGGCGGTCGTGAAGGAGTTGCCCGGTCACGAGTTGCCCGTGCTCGCGCTCGCCACCGACGGCAAGTTGTTGGTGAGCGCCGCCGCCGACCGCACCGCCCGCGGCTGGGACGCGGCCGCCGGCAAGGGGCTGTGGACGTGGACGGGTAAGGCGGCGGCGTGTGCCGCTGCGGTGCGGCCGGGCGGCAAGCAGGTCGCCGTCGGAACCGCGGACGGCAACCTCGCCGTACTCGACGTCACCGGGGGTGAGCCGAAGGAAGTCTGGTCCGGCAGCGCCCACACGGCCGGCGTCGCGGCCGCGGCGTACGCGCCGGCCGGCGCCGCGCTGGCGACGGTCGGGGGCGACGGGGTGATGCAGTTGTGGGAGCTGGACGAGGCCGGCCGGCCGAGCCCGGGTCACCGCTTCGAGGGGACGCCGCGGGCCGACAAGGGCGGGTTCGCGCCGCTGTCCGCCGTCGCCTTCACGCCCGACGGCCGGTTCGTCGCCAGCGCCGGGGCCGACGCCGTCGTCCGCGTGTTCGACACCCGCACGAAGGCCGAGGTGCGCGGCCTCCGCGGCCACGCCGAGTGGACCACGGCGCTGGCGTTCGGCCCCGGCGGGCGGCTCCTGGTGTCCGGCGGCGCCGACAAGAAGGTGCTGGCGTTCGAACTGACGCCGCAGGAGGGGGCGACGCCGGTCGGGCACATGCTGAAGATCAACGCCGTGGCCGTGAGCCCGGACGGGAAGACGGCGGCGACCGGCTCGGACGACAGGACGGTGAAGCTGTGGGACGTCGCCACCGGCCGCGAGCTGGACACGCTCGCCGGCCCGACCGACAGGCCGCAGGCGCTGGCCTTCCTCGGCGCCGACCGCCTCGCCGTCGGCTCGTTGGCCCTGTCCGGCGGCTCGGGCCAGCTGCACTTCTGGAAGGGGCGGCCGGCGAAGCTCGTGTCGTCCGTCACGCCCGGCGAGGTGTACGCGCTGGCGGCGCTGCCGGACGGCTCGAAGCTGGCCGCGTGGACCGCCCGCGCCGTGCAGGGCGAGGTGGTGAAGGCCAGCGCGTACGAGGTGTACGACGCCGGCGGGAAGTCGCTGACCGTGGTCCGCGACGCGGGACGCGATGTGCGGGCGGTGGCGTTCGCGGCCGACCTGTCGCTGGCGGTTGCGGGCGACGCCACCGGCACGATCCGCCTGTGGGACCTGGCGACGCAGAAGCAGGCCGGCGGCGACTGGCCGCTGTTCGCGGAACCGCTCGCCGATTTGGGGCTGACGGCGGACAAGGCGAAGCTCGTGGCCGCCGACGCGGCCGGGCACGTGAAGGTGGCCGACGTGGCGAAGCGTGCCGTGGTAGCCACCGCGGCGGCGGACGCGAAGGGGGTACGGGCGCTGGTGGTGTCGCCGGCCGGCGACTCGTTCGTGACGATCGGCCGCGACGGCGGCGAGGTGAAGGCGTGGCCGCTGGCCGCGGCGGGGGAGCTGAAGCCGTCGCGGGTCTGGGCGCTGCCGGTGGGTGTTCTGGCGGCCGCGTACACTCCGGACGGCCGGTCGCTCGTGACGGCCAACGCCGACGGCACGGCTTACGTGCTGGCGCTGCCGTAGGGGAGGCCCGACGGCGCTTCCCGTTTCGGCGCGCGGGCGTAAGACATCCCCCACCCGCGAGGCCGGCGATGGACCTGAACGCGCTCATCCGCGACGTGCCCGACTTCCCCAAGCCGGGCGTCCTGTTCAAGGACATCACCCCCCTCCTCGCCGACCCCAAAGCCTTCGGCTACGTCGTCGCCCGGATGGCCGCTCACTACGCGAAGGCGTCGCTCGGTGCGATCGCCGCCGCCGAGGCCCGCGGGTTCCTGTTCGCGGCGCCGCTGGCACTCGAGCTGAACCTGCCGCTCGTGCCGCTCCGCAAGCCGGGCAAGCTGCCGTACAAGACGCACTCGTTCCGCTACGACCTGGAGTACGGCTCGGCCGAACTCCACATGCACATTGACGGCGTCGCCGCCGGGGCGCGGGTGCTGCTGGTGGACGACGTGCTCGCCACCGGCGGCACGATGGCCGCGGCCGGGAAGTTGATCGAGCAGGCCGGCGGGACCGTCGCCGGGTGTGCGTTCCTGATTGAACTCGGGTTCCTCGGCGGGCGGGCGCACCTGCCCGGGTACGAGGTGTTCAGCCTCCTCACCTACTAACCACGCCGGCGGGGGAGCGATGCCGCTGACCGTGCCGTGCCCGGGGTGCCGGGAGCCGCTGGACGTGGACGACGAGCACCGGACCTGGAAGGTCCGGTGCCCGCGCTGCGCCGCCGAGTTCGTCCCCGACGAGCCGCGCCCGGCCGACGCCTTCGCCCCGCGCCGGCCGCCCGACGACGACTTCGACGACCGCCCGCGCCGGCGGCGCCGGCCGAGGTCGGCGGCCGACGACTACGACGACGCAAAGAGGGATGTGCACGGCCCGAGCGTGTTCCTCGAACTGCTGGGCTGGCTCGGCATCCTGGCGTCGGTCGGCATCGCATTTCTGTTCGCCGCGATCGGCATGGCCCCACCGCCCGGGAAGCCGAACCAGCCGCCCGAGGCGGCGGTGTTCGCGCTCGGGTTCGCCGGGTGCATCGGCGTGCTGGGGGTGGGTGTGCACATCCCGATCATCATCGGCGCCCGCCACCTGCGGCGGCTGTCGAGCCGGCCGTGGGCGATGGCCGCGGCCGTGCTGGCGGTTCTGGTGTCGAGCATCTTCCACCTGGCGGCGGGAATCTGGGCGATCATCGTCATCAACCGGCTGCACGTGAAGAACGCGTTCGACGACTACGCCGAGACCGGCGGCCCGCCCCACAACGACTGACGCGGACAACGAGGGGAGTATGCTGATCGACTTCGACAAGAGCGGCGGGCTGGTCCCGGCCGTGGCCCAGGACGCGGACACCGGCGAGGTGCTGATGCTCGCGTGGATGAACCGCGAGGCGTTCGACGAGACCGTCCGCACCGGCCGGGCCGTGTACTTCAGCCGCAGCCGCAACCGCCTCTGGCGGAAGGGCGAGGAGAGCGGCAACGTGCAGGAAGTGAAGGGCGTGTTCGTGGACTGCGACGCCGACACGGTGCTGCTGAAGGTGAAGCAGGTCGGCGGCGCGGCGTGCCACGAGGGCTACCCGAGTTGCTTCTTCCGCGAGCTGGCCGGCGGCGAACTGAAGGTCGTCGGCGAGCGGGTGTTCGACCCCAAACAGGTGTACAAGAAGTAGGACCGCCCGCGATGCTGCTCACCTTTCTCCTCGTGCTCGTCGGCCTGTTCGCGCTGCTGTGGGGCGTCACCGCCGTCGCGCAGGCGTACGTCTACCAGCAGCCGACCGACCGGCTGCCGGCGAAGGCCGCGGTCGCGGCCCTGATTGTAAGCGGGTACGTCATCTTCTGGGTCGCGCTCGACCGCAAGAGCCCCGGGAAGTACGACGACTTCCTGGCCTTCGCCGGGTACACGACCACCACGTTCGACGAGTTCGACGCCGTCCGCTGGGAGGCGGACCCGGCCGTGCGGAACAAGGCCGAGTTCAAGAAGGACGCGGCCGGAAAGCCGGCCGAGACGGTCACCCACTTCAAGCGGGTCGGCAAGTCGCCGCCGCGGTTCGCCGACGAGAAGACGGGCAAGGACTTCGTCCTGTCCGACGGCGGCACGCTGACCGCGGCGGTGGTGCTGAAGCCCGACCTGCAAGGGCCGGCGGTGCGGTTCAACGCCGGGTTCAAGGAGGACGCCCGCGGCAAGACCTACTTCCCGAAGGGGAACGACGGCCGCCGGTTCGTGGAGGAGAACGGCAGCCGGTACGTGTCGCTGGACCAACCCGGCGTCGTGTACATCCCGTCGGCGACGACGGTGTTCCTGGCGATCCTCATCAACCTCGGCATGTTCGCGGCGTGGTACGTGGCGTTCTGGCCGGTACTGCGGTTCGGCGCCGGGTTGGCCGCTCTGCTGACGCTGGCGTTCGCCATCTTCACGATCTTCGTGGTGATGCCGGTACTGTTCAAACCCGGCCGCGCGCCAAAGCCCGTCGAGGAAGCCGTCGCGCGGGTAGAGCCGGCGGCACACGCCGGCCTCTCGCCGTGTCGCGCATGATCGACACCCACGCACACCTGTTCGACGACCGGTTCGCGGCCGACCTGCCCGCGGTCCTCGGCCGCGCCGCGGCCGCCGGCGTCGAGCGCGTCGTCTGCCTCGGTATCGACGCTGAAACGAGCCGCGCCGCCGTCCGCATCTCCGAGGCGCACCCACTCGTGGTCGCGGCCGTCGGCATCCAGCCGAACCACACCGCGGAGGCCGACCCCTGCGACTGGGACGAGGTGGTCCGCCTCGCGGAGTCGGAGCCGAGCGTGGCGGCGATCGGCGAGACGGGCCTGGACCGCTACTGGGACCGGGCGCCGTTTGCGCTGCAGGAAGACTACTTCGCCCGCCACATCGATCTCGCCCGGCGACTCGGCAGGGCGTTCGTCATCCACTGCCGCGAGGCCGAGGCCGACGTGGTAAAGGTACTCCGCGCCGAGTACGACCGGCACGGCCCGGTCCGCGCCGTGATGCACTCGTTCAGCGGCGACGCGGCCACCGCCCGCGCCTGCCTCGACATGGGGCTGTACGTGTCGTTCGCTGGCATGGTGACGTACAAGACGGCACAGCAACTCCTCGACGTGGCGGCCGGGGTGCCGCTCGACCGCTTGCTGATCGAGACGGACGCCCCCTACCTGGCCCCGGTGCCGCACCGCGGCCAGCGGAACGAGCCGGGGTACGTCGTCCACACGGCGGCGTGCCTCGCGGAGGTGAAGGGCGTGCCCGTCGGCGTCATCGACGAGCACACGACGCGGAACGCCCGGGCGCTGTTCGGGCTCGGCTGAGTCAGTCGAAGTTTACCGGGGCGGCGTCCGACTTGTGGCAGAGCCGCTGGAACTGCACCGGGTCCACGGTGTAGCGGATGATGCGGACGGACCCGTCTCCGAGCAGTGCGTTCATGCCCCCGACGTGGGCGGAGCCGAAGCGATAATACTCGTCGTCCGGCACGCCGGCGTCGCGGCGGTCCTGGGCCGGCGTCCACCCGCCGGTGCCGTTCGTGCGGCTGCCGCGGATGATGTCGGCGTCGATCCCGGGGCCGGCCCACGACTCGTTGTCGGCGCAGCACGTCTTGTCCAGGTTCACGATCTTCTCGCCGACGAACAGCACGTTCGACAGGCCGTCGCGGACCGCCGAGAAGCGGATGACGCCGGGGTACGTCGGGGTGCTGAGGCCGTCGCGGCTGAGGACGATCGGGCCGGTGCAGTTCCGGGTCGGCCGGGCGTTCGGGTTCGTGCCGCCGTTGCCGGCGTAGTCGCTCTTGGCGCTGGATCCGACGACCCGCGGGCCGCTCCGGCTCGGGCAGCCGTACACGGCCAGCGGCGTGACCCGAATCGTCGCCACGCTGGTGACGCGGGTGAGCGGCTCCTGCTCGACGAACTGCAGGATCTCGTACGTCCACCCGAAGTCGAGCCGGTTGACGGCCGGGTTGTTGCCGACGCCGCCGTCGCTGCCGGCGGTGGGAACGAAGCCGGCGGTGTCGTGGTAGGCGTGGAAGGCGATGCCGATCTGCTTGAGGTTGTTGGCGCACTTCGCCCGGGCCGCCGCCTCGCGGACCTTCTGGACGGCGGGGAGCAGCAGCCCGATGAGGATGGCGATGATGGCGATCACCACCAGCAACTCGATGAGCGTGAACGCACGCGGCGCGCGGGACATGGGCGGGCTCCGACAGGAGAATGCGAGTGCGAGACGTGTTCTCCCCGAATCCTAACGTCTACCGCGAGCCGCCCGCCAGCGCGTTTCCGCCCCAGGTGCGCAGGTTCACGGCTTCCGTGCGTCCCGCGAAGCCGGCGAGGGCGCGGGTGAAGTAGCCGTCCACCCAGCCACGCGCCGCGGCTTCGTCCCACGGTGTGCCTGGGGGAACGTCCACAGACTTCAGCAGGAGTAGCTGGTCGGCACGAACCGCGCGTGCAACCCACGCCGCCAGCGAGTCGGTAGTTACCTCCCAACTGTGTGGCAGCGGGACGGGGTACGAGCGGCAGTAGGTCGTTACGTCAAAGACGCTGACGCGGTCGCCCGTCGCCGTGAGGCTGTCCGTCAGACCGGCGCCAAGAAGTTCACTGAGAAACATGGCCGCCGGCCACAGCGAATCGATCGCCAGCCAGTGAGCTTGCTCCTCGGTAAAGCCGTGCACGCGGTGCAGCATCCTAACGGCGTCCGCGAACCCGCCGCCGCCCGAGACGACGAGCACCGGGGCGGGGTCGAGCGCGGCGACGAACGCCCGCAGCGCCGGGCCGAGGCCGGGCCAGTCGTACAGGCTGCCGCCGACCTTCACGACGATCACGCCCGCCCCTCCGCCGCCAGCACCGCGACCGCGTAGGCCGGCGCGCACGCCGACACCGTCGGGCCGAGTTCGTCGTTCAGTGAGACGGTGCGTTCGATTGGTGCTCCTCCAAATACGCGATCGATCACCTGTCGCGCAAGGAATTCACCCGTGCCCGAAACGATCGCTGTCCGTAACTCGGGTGCCTGCTGCTGGTCGTAGTACACCCCCCGTGCTGCGTCCGCGAGTTGCCCGCGGAGGCGATCGTGGACACGGGTGGCGAAGTGAATCAGGTGGTCGTCGCCGAGTTCCTCGCGGTCCGCCCCCAGCACATGGGCCAGTCGGGTCAGGGCGTGCTCAACCGTGAGCGGTCTACCGTTCGCAGTATCCGTGTCGTGTTCGTTCTCGGGCAACAAACCGAGTACGACGTACACGTCTGCCGTGGTGGCGAAAAGTTCCGCACACACGCGATCGGGGTAGACGGCAAACACCGGGGTGCGCCGCACCCCCGCGTACACGAGCTCCCGTACCTGAAGGCGGGTCCAATCGGTCAGCCCGTAAGTGGACGGCAGCCCGCTGTCGAGCGGGATCAGGTCGCTCGTCGTGCTTCCAATGTCAATCAGGATGCCGCCGTGGTACGGGGCGAAGCGGCCGGCGAACGTCGCCAGCGCGTGCCAGTTCGCGGCGGCGACCGTCAGGTGATTCGCGCGTGATTCCGAGATCGTGTGAAACGCCCCGTCCGTGCCCCACACCCGCACCGGCCGGCCGGCCGCGGCGTGTTCGGTTGCGTCGAGGATGGCGTTCACGCCCTGCCGCTTCGTCTCGAAGCAGTCGCAGAGCTCGCCGGTCATCGTCACCGCTAGCTCGGCGGCGTCCGGGAATTGCGCCACCAGCTCGGCGAGAGCGGCCGGGAGCCTGTCCGGTTGCTTCCACAGGGCGAACGGCACCGACGCGGCCCGGCCGTCGGCCGTCGCCGCCTTGAGGTTCGCCCCGCCGATGTCGAGTCCTAAAATGCCCGCTGTGCCCATCGGGGCAGGATATTCCGCCGACCGGCCCGCGAAAGACCCCATGCCCCGCTACCTCGTCGGCATCGACCTCGGCACCACCAACTCGGCCGTCGCCTACGTCGATTCGCAAGCCCGCAACACCGGCGGCCCGAAGCTCCACACGTTCAACGTCGCCCAGGTCGTCGCTGCCGGGCAGGTGCAGGACCGGCCGCTGCTGCCGTCGTTTCTCTACCTGCCGGGGCCGCACGACCTCGCCCCCGGGGCCATTGACCTGCCGTGGAAGGAAAGCCCCGGCGAGGTCGTCGGCGTGTTCGCCCGCAACCATGGAGCGAAGATTCCCGGTCGGCTCGTCAGCAGCGCGAAGTCGTGGCTGTGCCACCCCGGTGTGGATCGCACCGCGCCGCTGCTGCCGTGGGCCGCCCCGCCGGACGTGCCGCGGCTGTCGCCGCTGGAAGTGTCGGCGCGCTACCTCCGGCACGTCGTCGAGGCGTGGAACGCGGCGCACCACAAGCCCGACGACAAGCTCGAGGAACAGTCGGTCGTCATCACCGTCCCGGCGTCGTTCGACGACGTGGCCCGCAACCTGACCGCCGACGCGGCGAAGCAGGCCGGGCTGAAGCACGTCACGCTGCTGGAGGAGCCGCAGGCCGCGTTCTACGCCTGGCTCGGCACGCACTCGGCGCAAGAGGCCGGGATGCTGAAGCCGGGCATGCGCTGCGTCGTCGTGGACGTCGGCGGCGGTACCAGCGACTTCAGCCTGATCCGGGCGACGGAGGAGCACGGCGAGTTCGGCTTCGTCCGCGACGCGGTGGGCGACCACCTGCTGCTCGGCGGCGACAACATGGACCTGGCGCTGGCGAAGGCGGTGGAGGGGAAGCTCCCCGGCGGCAAGCTCGACGCGGCGCAGTTCGGCGCGCTCGTGCAGGCGTGCCGGGCCGCGAAGGAAGTGCTACTCGCGGACGACCCCCCTCCCACGTACCCGGTCACGGTGGTGGGGAAGGGCCGATCCGTTGTCGGCGGCACGGTGTCGGTGAACGTGACGGCGGCGGACGTTCTCGCGGCCATCGCCGACGGCTTCTTCCCCGCGGTGCCGGCCGACGCCGAACCCGCACGCGGCGCCCGCGTCGGCTTGCAGGAGATGGGCCTGCCGTACGTCGCCGACCCGGCGGTGACGCGGCACCTGGCCTCGTTCCTGCGGCAGCAACCCGGGGAAAGCACGACGGTGGACGCCATCCTGTTCAACGGCGGCGTCTTCCAGCCCAAGGTGCTGCAAGACCGCGTCGTCGAGGTGATGCGGCCGTGGTTCGAGGCGCCGGGCCGCGAGTGGAAGCCGCTCATCCTGACCAGCCCGTCACTCGACTTGGCGGTGGCGTGGGGCGCGGCGTACTTCGCGTGGCTGAAGCATTCGGGTGGCAAGCGCATCGGCGGCGGCATCCCGCGCAGCTATTACGTCGGCGTCGAGGGGGCGCCGGCCGAGGGCGGGAAGCTGTCCGTGCTCTGTGTGGTGCCGCGGCGGTTGCAGGAAGGTGAGGAGGTGCGGCTGCCGCAGCCCGAGCTCGAACTGGCGCTCGGCGAGCCGGTGCTGTTCCCGCTGTACACCTCGACCGTGCGCGGCGACGACCCGCCCGGCGCGGTGCTGAGCCTGCCGCCAGAATCGCTGCTGCAACTCCCGCCACTCCACACCGTGCTGCGCGGCGGGAAGCGCGCCGGGTCGAAGCGCGTGCCGGTGACGCTGGCCGCGAAGTGTACCGAGATCGGCACGCTGGAACTGTACTGCGTGTCCCGCGACGGGAACCGCTGGCGGCTCGAATTCAACGTCCGCGACGTCCTCCGCGAGCCGACCGCGGCCGGCGAACCGGACGACGACGGCCCCTCCGGCGTCGTGGACGTGTTCCCCGAGGAGAAGGTGCAGGCGGCGGGCGGCGCGGTCGCGGCGACGTTCGCGGAAAGCGCGGCGCCGGCCGAGCTGCCGAAGCTCCTGGAGGCGGCGCTGGAGTCGCCGCGGGGCGACTGGCCGACCGGCTTGATCCGCCGCCTGTGGGGCTTCCTGGAGGAACACGCCGCCGGCCGCGGGCGGTCGCCGCAGCACCTGGGGCGGTGGTACAACCTCGTCGGCTTCTGCCTCCGCCCGGGGTTCGGCGACCCGGTCGACCGCTACCGCGTCGAGGCGCTGTGGAAGCTCATCACGGCCGCGGCCAGTGCCCCCGCCGGGCCGAAGAAGGCCGCCGTGCCCGAGGGCGGGGCCGACTACTGGATCATGTGGCGGCGCGTCAGCGGCGGGTTGAACACGGCCCTGCAACAGGCACTCTTCGCGCGGCTGCGGCCGGCGCTGTTGCCGACGAAGGGTAAGGCGTACAGCAAGCCGCCGGCGAACGAGTTCGCCGAGATGTGGCGCGCCGCGGCGAGCCTGGAGCGGCTCGATTCCAAGACGAAGGAGCACCTCGCGGCGGCACTGTTGCGCGAAGTGAAGAAGTCGCCGGTGCCGGTGTACGCCTTCTGGAGCCTGACGCGGCTCGGGGCGCGGGTGCAGCTGTACGGCCCGCTCAACACGCTGGTTCACCCCGAGGTCGTGGAGGGGTGGATCGACCAGCTGCTGGAGTTCGAGCCGGGCAACGACAACGAGCGGAACGGCTGGCTGTTCGCGCTGTCCCAACTCGCCCGCCGCAGCGGCCTCCGCGCCGTGGACGTGTCGGACACGACCCGCGAGCGCGTGCTCACGATACTGCGGGGCAACTTCGGCCCGAAGGCATGGCGGGAGATGGTCGAGGAAGTAACCCGCAACGACGGCGACGAGCAGGCCCGGCTGTTCGGCGAGTCGCTGCCGATCGGGTTGCGGCTTGCGGGCGGTTAGCGCCGCTCGTAGTAGTTCCCCGGCAGCCGCCGCACGAGGCGCTTCAACTCCAGCTGCATCAGCGCCTTCGCCAGCTCGCCCGCGCCGAGCCCGGTGTCGCGGCTCAGCTCGTCGGCGTGCCGCTTCGACGCGAGTTGGTCCCACAGCGCCTGCTGCGCCGGATCCAGGTTCGTCGGCGCGGCCGGCGGCGGGTCCGGGAACAGCGTCGGCTGGGGCGCTGCCCGCGGCTTCCATTCCAGCGGTGCGAGGCCGTTCAGGTCGTCGAGGACGTCGGCGGCGGTGCGAACGAGCCGGGCGCCCTTGCGGATCAGTTCGAGGCACCCGGCGCTGGCCGGGCTGTCGGTCGGCCCGGGCACCGCGAACACCTCCTTCCCCTGCTCCAGGGCGTGCTCCACGGTGATGAGAGCCCCGCTCTTGACGTTCGCCTCCACGACCACGACGCCGCGGCTCAGCCCGCTGATGATGCGGTTCCGCGCCGGGAACATCCCCGGCTGCGGGGCCACCGTCATCGGCGTTTCCGTCATCAGCGCGCCCGCCGCCGCGACCTGGTCCGCGAGTTCGGTGTGCTCCGGCGGGTAGATGCTCGCCAGCCCGCCGGCCAGTACCGCGATGGTCCGGCCGCCGCCTTCGAGGGCGCCGCGGTGGGCCGCGCCGTCGATGCCGCGCGCCAGGCCCGAAACGACCGTGATGCCGGCCCGCGCCAGCCCGCGCGCGATGTCCGCGGCAACCTTCTTGCCGTAGGCGGTACACCCCCGCGAGCCGACGATGCCGACAGCGGTCGCGTCGGCTTCGGCCCACGCCCCGCGAACGTACAGCAGCGGCGGCGCGGTCGTCAGCGGCACCAGCGGCGGCGGGTAGTCGGGGAAGCCCAGCGGGACGGGCGTCACACCGAAGGACGCGATCAACTCCAGCTCGCGCTTCAGGTCCACGGCCCGCAGCGCGGCGGCCAGTTCGGAGGCGGTCTTGTCGCCGATGTGAGGGATGGTGCGCAGCTGAGCGGCGGTGGCCTGCCGGGCCGCGGCTGCGGAGCCGAATCGTTCCAGGAGGGCGGCGGTGAGTTTCGGCCCGAGGCCGGGAACCAGAGCGAGTGCGAGGTGGTCGCGGACGGCGTCGGGTACGGGCGGCATCTCGCGATCGTACCCGGCCGGCGGGCGGCTGTCAGCGGGCTTCCGATTTGAAATCGGCGGCGGCGGCGAGTGAGCCGGTTATTGTCCGCCGTCGTCGGACCCGGACGGCGGCTCGGCGCCGGGCGGCGCGAGCTTCATCCCGCGCCGCGCCAGCGCCTGCCGCAGCAGGAACTCGATCTGCCCGTTCAGGCTCCGCAGGTCGTCCTCGGCCCACTTCTGAACCGCGGCCAGCACCGCCGGATCGACCCGCAACAGGAACGCCTTCTTCGCCACGGCTGCACCCCCGGCTCAGGTGTACAGGGTGCCGGTGTTCAGCACCGGCTGCGGCGTGCTGTGGCCGCACAGCACCACCAGCAGGTTGCTCACCATCGCCGCCCGCCGCTCGCCGTCCAGCTCGACCACCTTCGACTGCTCCAACTGCTCCAGCGCGTGCTGCACGATACCGACGGCCCCGGCCACGATCTGCGCCCGCGCCGCCACGATCGCCCCGGCCTGCTGCCGCTGCAACATCGCGGCCGCGATCTCCGGGGCATACGCCAGGTAGCTGATCCGCGCCTCGATCATCTCCACCCCGGCCGGGGCCATCCGCGCCTGGATGTCCTGCTTCAGCTGCAGCGCCACCTCCTCGATGTGGCCGCGGAGCGAGTGCGACGCCTCCGCCGGGGCGTCGTAGTAGTAGCGGCTCGCCAGCGCCCGCAGGGCCGCGTCCGCCTGCGTCTCGACGTAGCCCTCGTAGCTGTCCACGTTGAACACCGCGCCGGCCGCGTTCGTCACCTTCCACACCACCACCGCGGCGATCTCGATCGGCGTACCGTCGGCGTCGTTCACCTTCAGCGGCTGCCGCCGCTGCGTCGCGGCCGCGGTCACGTTCCCGGAGGCGTCCTTCTTCTCCTCGGTCCGCTGCACGCCGGTCTCGAACGTCCGCACCCGCAGGCTCACCCGCGTCCGCCAGTAGAACGGGTTGCCGTAAAAGAACCCGACCTCCCGGATGGTGCCGACGTAGGTGCCGAACAGTTGCACGACGCGGGCCTGGTTCGGCCCGTTCACGACGAACCCGAACAGGCTCACGAGCCACATCAAACCCAGCGGCACGATGACCCAGATCAGCAGCGGCTCCCGCCACTTGGCCGCCAGCGCGATCAGCCCGATGATGCCGCCCAGCAGCGCGAGCACCCAGGCCAGCCCCATCCATCCCGACCCCAGCCGAAGTTCGCGGTCGTCCACGACGCATCCCCCTGATTGCGGAGTGATATCATATTGAAATCTTACCCGCTGCTGTGGTGTTCGTCCTGCACTCGGCCGCATTTTCGGAAACGGCCCGGAATCGAACGGGGTGGCAGGGCCGGTTTCTGATACCCGGTAAAAGCGCACCGGCGTTATAATCGCCCGAGGGTTTCCTCCCTGCCGCTATCGTTCGCGTCGTCCCGGGATTCCGGGTGTTTCCCTACCTGGCGGGGCGGGGTCTGTAAGGGTTACGCCCATGTCCGCCAGGTGCCCCCACTGCGGGGCCGGGCTCGCGCCCAAAGACTTGAAGCCCGGCCGCTATGCCCCCAAGTGCCTGAAGTGTCAGACGGCGTTCGTCCTCCACGTCCAGTGGGCGACGTACCCCGACGCCGCCGCGATGGCCGTCGCCCAGGACCCGCCGCTCGTACCCGTTAAGGCGACCGACCCCACCACCACCGGCGCGTTCACCGAGCCGGAAGCCGTGAGCCCGGCGGCCCGCCAACCCTCGAAGTCGGTCGTCGTCGGTGGCGCGATGCCGAGCCCGGGTGCGACCGGCGACTTCACCGAGCCCGACGGCCCCCGCGAGATGTCACCGCCCGCCGGCGTGGCGGAGCGCACCGGCGAATTCACCGACTCGCCCGAAACCGGCGGCGCGACCGGCGAGTTCACGGAGGCCGACGCCCCGGCAGCGCGCGGCGTTCCCGACCGGACCGACGCCCTGGCCACCGGCGACTTCACGGCCGCGCCCGGGGGTACGGACAACGTCGACTTCAGCGTCGGCCCGAAGCCGGTGCTGACGCCGAAGGTGAAGCCGAAGCTGATCGCGGCCAAGTCCGGAGACGCCAGCGAGGTCCTCGGTGACGCCGACGCGCCGGCCCGCCTCGGCGGCTACGAGGTGCTGCGGGTACTCGGCAGGGGCGGGATGGGAGCCGTGCTCCTGGGCCGGCAGATCTCGCTCGACCGCAAGGTGGCGCTCAAAGTGATGCACCCGAAAGTGGCGCAGAACCCCAGCTTTGTGGCCCGGTTCACCCGCGAGGCGTACGCCGCGGCCCAGCTGACGCACCACAACGTCGTGCAGGTCTACGACATCGGCGAGGACCGTGGGCGGCACTTCTTCAGCATGGAGTTCGTCAACGGCCAGTCGCTCGGCGAGCGGCTCAAGGAGGAGGGGAAACTCTCGCCGGAGGCCGCGGTCGGCCTAATCCTGCAGGCGGCGCGCGGGCTGCGGTACGGGCACAAGCAGGGGATGGTCCACCGCGACATCAAGCCCGACAACCTGATGGTGAACGACGAGGGCGTCGTGAAGGTGGCCGACCTGGGCCTCGTAAAGCTGAGCAGCGGCGACGTTCCGTCACAGGCCGGGTCGCCGGCCGGCGACGACGACGACGACGGCATCACCCAACTCACCCACGCCGGCGCCGTGATGGGTACCCCGGCGTACATGGCGCCGGAGCAGGGGAAGGACAGCGGCACCGTGGACCAGCGGGCCGACGTGTACTCGCTCGGCTGTACCCTCTACGTGCTGCTCACCGGCAAGCCTCCGTTCGAGGGCAAGACGGCGCTCGAGATCATCACCAAGCACCAGACGCAGGCAGTGGTCCCGCCCGAGGTGGTGGTGAAGCGCGTGCCGAAGGCGCTGAGCGCGATCCTGCTGAAGATGATGGCGAAGAAGCCGGCGGACCGCTACGCCTCGATGGACGAGGTGGTCGCCGCTCTGGAAGGCTTCCTCGGCGTCGAGCGAGGCGGCACGTTTAATCCGAAGGAGTCCCAGGCCGACGAACTGGAGAAGTTCTGCTGCCAGTACAACGTCCGCGGCAAGGGGAAGCTCAAGGCCGTCGCCGCACTGGCGTTCGCGGCGGCGTGCGGCCTCGGCGTCGTCGGCGCGGGCCTGGCCGGGATGCCGGGGCTCGCAGGCGGCATCCTCGGGTTGCTGGTGATGACGCCGCTGGCGTACTTCGTCACGCACGGGGTACTGTGCGGCAACGTCGTGTTCACCCGCGCCCGGGTGCTCGTGTTCGGCATGGGCTTCACCGACTGGCTGATGGTGGTCGGCGGCGGGCTGCTGTTCCTGGCGACGCTCTACCTGTTCGGCCTGTTGTGGAGCTGGATCGCCTTCGCGGTCGCGGCGGCGGCGCTGGCGGCGGGGCTGTGGTACGCCGCCGACCGGGCGGCCGCGACGGCCCAGAAGGAGCCGCTGGACGACGCCCGCAGCCTGTTACGGTCGCTGCGGCTGCAGGGGCTCGACGAGGAGGCGCTGCGGCAGTTCGTGTGCAAGTACGCCGGGCCGAACTGGGAGCCGTTTTACGAGGGGTTGTTCGGGTACGAGGCGAAGTTGGCCGCGCGGGCGTACCGCAAGGGCGACACCGGCGAGCCGTGGACGAAGCAGGGCACCTGGCGCGAGCCGGTGGTACAGGCGCTCGACGCCCGGCTCGAAGCCCGGCGGCTGGCGCGGGAGCGGAAGCACTTGCAGCGGATCGAGGCGAAGGCCCTGGAGGCCGAGGGCGTGAGCAAGGCCGAGGCGAAGGCCAAGGCGGCGGAGCTGGCCGAGGGGATGGTGGAGCAGGCGGCCGAGGCGACGCAGGCCCGCAAGGAAGGGAAGGAGGTCAGCGTCCGCGAGATGGTCGCCGCCGCGAAGGAGCGCCGCCGGCCGAACCCGGGCAAGAACATCGCCGGCAAGCCCCTCCGGAGTATGGGGCCGAAGTACTTCCTCAACGCGGTGCTGGGCCAGCGGACGCGGTTCGTGCTGGGCGCCGCGGTGTTCGCCGCCGGCCTGCTGTGGATGAGCCAGAACGGCCTGCTGAGCAAGGACAACAACGTCCTGCAGAAGCTGACGGCGTTCGACTTCGCGGGGGCCGGCACGGCGCTGGACAAGGCGGCCGGGAAGCCGCTGCAGTTGGTCGGGTTGCCGGCCGAGCTGGTGAAGCCGCTGAGCGGCTACCCGGCGCCCGTGACTGGGTTCCTGTTGATGATGACGGGGGTCGTTTGCTTCGGCTGGCGGCCGAGCGCGGCGGCGCTACCGGGCGCGGCGCTGGCACTGCTCGGGCCGTCGCTGCTACACGGCGCGGGCGTCGAACTGCCGATCAGCCCGGAGGCGGTGTGTCTGGCCGCGGGGGCGGTACTGATCGCCGTCGGCGGGTGGTTGCTGCGGAGTTAGCACACGGGACGCCCGGGGACGGCGGTCCCGGGGGCTTTCCACCCCCGCGCCCGCTTTCGCCGCCGCGGTGGTATAATCCGGTAGACACGTCCCCGGAGCCGGCCCCATGTCGCAGGCGATCGTCGACCCCGGCGAACTCCGCCGGTTTGCAGCGAACCTGAAGCGGTTCAACGCCGACCTGCAGGCCGACTCGGCCGGCCTTCACAGCCAGCTCGTCGCCCTCGGCGACTCGTGGCGCGACCAGGAACACGAGCGCTTCAAGCAGGAGTTCGAGGAAGTCGTCCGGACCCTGGAGCGCTTCCTCGACCTGTCCGGCGAGTACATCCCGTTTCTCCTCCGCAAGGCCGAGCGGATCGAGGAATACCTGTCGCAGCGGTAACGCACCATGTCCGCGGACGTGAGATCGATCGCCGCGCTGCGCGACTGGTACGCCGCCCTCGCCGGCTACGGCGAGAGCCTGGCCGAGTCGCTGGCCGGCGTCGAACTGGAGCTCCGCCGGGGCTTCGACTGGCTCGACGAGCAACTCGGCCGCTGGCAGAAGGCGGTCCGCGACTGCGAGGACGAGGTGGTACAGGCGAAGGCCGAGCTGTCGGCCCGCAAGTTCACCGGCTGGGACGGCCGCGAGCCGGACACGACCGTTCAGGAGCGGGCGCTGCGTCGGGCGAAGGCGCGGCTCGAATACGCCGAGGATCAGGTGCGGGTCGTACGGTCGTGGATCGGCCGGCTGCCGAAGCTGATCGACGAGATGTACCGCGGCCCGGCGAACCGTCTCGGCGGGTTCCTCGAAGCCGACCTGCCGCGCGGCCTCGCCGCCCTCGGCCGGCAGGTCGAGACGCTGGAGACGTACGCGGGCCTGCGGACCGACTTCGCCCCCGCCGCCGCCCCGCCGGCACCCCCGCCCCCGCCGCCGGAGGCCGCCCCGTGAGGTTCGGCACCACCCGCAGCCAGGTGTACGACGCCCAGAAGACGGCGCAGGCCCACTGGCTCGCCGTCACCGACGACTGGAACGACGCCGCCCGCCGCGACCACGACGACACCGTGGTGTCACCACTGGACGCCGGCGTGAGCGAGGCGCTGCGGGCGATCGACCAGCTGAGCGTGCTGTTCACCCAGATTCGCGGCGAGTGCGAGTACCCGGGGAACCTGTGAGCCCTTCACCATCACCCGACGAGGGCACGGTCGTCCTCCCGGCCGCCGCCGCCCTCCGCTCCGCCGCGGCGGCCGACGCCACGCCCGCCGTGGCCGTGCCCGGGTTCGAGCTACTGGAGGTGCTCAGCCATGGCGGCATGGGCGTCGTCTACCGCGCCCGCGAGACGGCCCTGGACCGCGTCGTGGCGCTGAAGATGATCGCCCCGGCGGCGCTGGCCATGCCGGACGTGCGCGAGCGGTTCGAGCGCGAGGCCCGCGCCGCCGCCCGGCTCCAGCACCCGAACGTCGTCGCCCTGTACCACACCGGGCTCGACGCCCCCTGCCCGTTCCTCGTGCTGGAGTACGTGCCCGGGTTCGACCTCGTGCGACTGGTGCGCGAGCGCGGCTCGCTGCCGTGGCGGGAGGCCGTGGAGTACGCCCGCCTGGCAGCCCAAGGGCTGCGGCACGTCCACGAGTGCGGCCTCGTCCACCGCGACGTGAAGCCATCGAACGTCATGGTCGTCCCCGCCGACGGCGCGGGGCCGGCGAGCGTCAAGCTCCTCGACCTCGGGGTGGCCCGCCTGGTGCTTCCGGCCTCGCACCCGTCCGACTCCGCCCTGACGGAAGCGGGCGTGTTCCTCGGCACGCCGGAGTACGTGGCCCCGGAGCAGGCCGAAGACCCGCGCCGGGCCGACGCCCGGTCCGACCTCTACGGCCTCGGGGCCACGCTGTACTTCCTGCTCAGCGGGGCGCCGCCGTTCTCCGGGCAGACGCCGCTCGAGGCCGTCCGCCGCGCCGCCACCGACCCGCGCCCGTCGCTCCGCGGCCGCCGGCCGGACGTGCCCGCGGCGCTGGACGTCGTCGTCCGCCGCCTCCTCGCCGCCGACCCGGCCCGGCGGTTCGCGTCGGCCGCGGACGTGGCCGACGCGCTGGGCCGCGTCCTCCGGGGCGAGCCGCTGCCGCCGGAACTGTCCGACCCGACCGCCGTCCATCGCCCCACGGGAACCTCCCGCATGGCCGCGAACCAGTACGACCGTTTACGTACGGCGCTGGCCCGCCTGGCCGACGCCGCGAAGGCCCGCGCCGCCGCCGAGGCCGCCGCCGCCGCCGCGTTCCGCGAGGCGAGCGACCGTGCCGACCGCGAACTCGGCCGGGCCAAGAAGTCGCTCGCCGCCGCCCGCGAGAAGGAACAGGCGGCCATCGAGGAGAACTACACCCTCGCCGTCACCGACCTGAACGGGCGGGCCGACGCCGAGCTGTACGCGGCCACCCGCACCCGCGACGAGCGGCTCACGTCGCTGTCGCTGCGGTACACTTCCGCGGAGCAGAAGGGGCGGACCGAGTACCAGGACAAGCTGTGGGCGCTCGACTCCGTGCTCGAGGGTTCGCTGAAGCGGGCGGCCGATCAGAAGGAGTCGCTCGGTCGAAAGGCCGCCGCCGCGGAGGAGCAGGTGGCCGGCCTGTGGGCCGAGGCCGGGCCGCTGGTCGAGAAGGCCGGCACCTCCCGCGAGGCGGTGAGCGGCGCGGCCGCCGCCGCGGCGACCGACGACGACCCCATCACCCGCGTGCAGAAGGCCATCGCCGCCGCCGAAGACGCGATCGGGACGCTGCGGAAGGACGCGGGCGGCAAGTTGTTCGTCCTACTCGGCAGCACCCGGCGCCGGCTGCTCGCCGAGGCCGAGGCCGTGGGCGCGCGGCTCGGCGAGGCGGAGGCAGCGGTCGCCGAGTTGAAGCGGTTCGCAGCCGCCGAGTACGCCGCGGAGACCGAACGGGCGCGCGAGAAGCACGCCCGGAAGCGCCGCGAGGCACAGGAGCACTACGAACCGCTGCTCGCCACGCAGAAGGAGCAGTACGAGGCGGAGCGGGCGCGGATCGGCGCGGAGTTCGAGGCGGCCGCGACCGCGGTCCGGAGCAAGCGCGGCGTCGAGGGCGCGACGACGGAGAGCGACTACAAGCAAGGCCGCCGCCTCTCCGCGGCGCGGAATAAGGCCGAGCTGAAGGCGGCCGAGGAGACGCACGAGGACAAGATCGGCTACGCGACCGAGGCCCGCGACGCCGCGTGGGAACGGCTGTCGGCCGCGTGGCACGGCATCGCCGTCGAAGCGACGACGACGCTGATCGCCCTCCGCGCCGAGGCCGCCGCCGACTTCCCCGACTGGGCGACGGTCGCCGGCGGGCGTGCGCTGCCCACGACGGTCCCCGGCGGCATCCGCTACGGCGTCATGGCCGTGGACCCGCACCTGCTCCCCGACGGCGTCTCGGCCGACGCCCGGCTCGCGCCGCCCCCCGACCTCGCGGGACCGACGCCGGCGTTCCTGCCGTTCCCCGACCGCTGCTCCGTCGTGCTGAAGGCCCGCGACGACGGCCGCGCCGCGGCGGTCGCGGCGCTCCAGGCGATGATGCTGCGGTTCCTCACCGGCCTGCCGCCGGGAAAGGTGCGCTTCACCATCGTCGATCCCGTCGGCCTCGGCGACAACTTCGCGTCGTTCATGCACCTCGCCGACCACGACGAGAAGCTGGTGACCGGCCGCATCTGGACCGAGCCGCGCGAGATCGAGGCGCGGCTGACGGACCTGACGGACCACGTCGCCAGCGTGATCCAGAAGTACCTGCGGAACCAGTACAAGAGCATCGAGGAGTACAACCGCGTGGCCGGCGAGGTGGCCGAGCCGTACCGCGTGCTCGTGGTCGCCAACTTCCCCGCGAACTTCAGCCCCGAGGCGGCGAAGCGGCTCGTGAGCATCGCGCAGAGCGGCCCGTCGTGCGGCGTGTGCGTGCTCGTCGGCGTGGACGCGCGGGCGGCCATGCCGCGCGATTTTGTGCTGTCCGACCTGGAGGCGCCGAGCCTCGTGCTGAACTGGAAGGACGGCCGGTTCAGCCCCAAGGAGCCGGCCCTCGCCCCGTTCCCGCTGACGGTGGACGCCCCGCCCGACGCCGCGACGGTGGCCCAACTGGTGCGCCGCGTCGGGCAGGCGAGCAAGGACGCGGTCCGCGTCGAGGTGCCGTTCGAGTACATCGCCCCGAAGCCGGACGAGGTGTGGACGAAGAGTGCGGCGAAGGGCTTTGACGTGCCCGTCGGCCGGGCCGGGGCGACGCGCCGGCAGGCGTTCGTGCTCGGCCGCGGCACCGCGCAGCACGCGCTCGTCGCCGGCAAGACGGGCTCCGGCAAGTCCACGCTGCTGCACGCCCTCATCACGAACCTGGCGCTCAACTATAGCCCGGACGAGGCCGAACTGTACCTCATCGACTTCAAGGAGGGGGTCGAGTTCCAGTGGTACGCGACGTACCAGCTGCCGCACGCCCGGGTCGTGGCCATCCAGAGCGAGCGCGAGTTCGGGCTGAGCGTGCTCCAGCGGCTCGACGGCATCCTCCGCGAGCGCGGCGAGCGCTTCCGCGACGCGGGCGTGAACGACCTCGCCGGCTACCGCGAGTTCTTGAAGGGGCAGGCGACGTGCCCGCGAATCCTGCTCGTGGTCGACGAGTTCCAGCAGTTCTTCGTCGAGGACGACAAGCTGGCCCAGGAGGCGGCACTGCTCCTCGACCGGCTCGTCCGCCAGGGCCGCGCGTTCGGGTTGCACGTGCTGCTCGGCTCGCAGACGCTGGGCGGTGCGTACTCGCTGGCGCGGAGCACCATCGACCAGATGGCCGTCCGCGTCGCACTCCAGTGCTCGGACGCCGACGCTCAGCTGATCCTCAGCAAGGACAACAACGCCGCCCGGCTGCTGAGCCGGCCCGGCGAGGCGATCTACAACGACCAGAACGGGCTCGTCGAGGGGAACGACCCGTTCCAGGTGGTGTGGCTGTCGGAGGAGAAGCGCGAGAGCGTGTTGCGCGAGCTGGGCCGGCGCGCGGCCGGGAAGTACCCGCCGCCGCTGGTGTTCGAGGGGAACAGCGACGCCGACCCGGCCCGCAACCCGGCCCTGGCCCGCGTGCTGGCCGCCGAGACGTGGGCGGAGCCGAAGGCCCCCGCGGCGTGGCTCGGCGACCCGGTGGCGATCAAGGAGCCGACCGTCGCCGTGTTCCGCCCCCAAGGGTCGGCGAACCTGTTGCTGATCGGCCAGAACGAAGACGCCGCCCGCGGCCTGTTCGCCGCCGCGCTGCTGGGGCTCGCGGGGCAGATCGCGCCGGCCGGCACACCCGTCTTCACCCTGCTCGACGGCACGCCGGACGACGCCGACGACGCCGAGACGCTGCGCCGGCTCGCCGCGAAGGTGCCCGGTCACGCCCGCGCCCCGGACCGCCCCGCGCTGCCGGCGGCGATCGCCGAACTCGCCGCGGAGGTGGAGCGGCGAGCGAAGGGGGAGGGCGGCCGCGCCCCGCGGTTCCTGTTCGTGTTCGGCGTCCACCGGTTCCGCGAGTTGCGGAAGGCCGAAGACGATTACTCGTTCAGCCGCCGCGGCGCCGAGCGCGAGCCGAGCCCGGCCGAGCGGTTCGCCGCGCTGCTGAAGGACGGCCCCGGCGTCGGCGTTCACGTGGTGGCGTGGTGCGACTCGTTGACGAACCTGAACCGCGCGTTCGACCGGTCGCTGCTCCGCGAGTTCGGGATGCGGGTGCTGTTCCAGATGAGCCCGACCGACAGTAGCACGCTGATGGACAGCCCGGCGGCGTCGCGGCTCGGCCGGCACCGGGCGCTGTTCCTCCAGGAAGAACAGGAGCGGCCGGAGAAGTTCCGCCCGTACGGCGTACCCGAGGCCGGGTGGGTCGACGCGGCTGTGGTTGCCGTCGGGAAGAAGAAATAACCACAGAGTCACAGCGGGCGCAGCGAGAAGGCAGAGGACCGAGACAATGCAGGGCTCGGACCAACGTCTTTTTTCGGCTTTGTGTCTTCTCTCTGCGCCCTCTGTGACTCTGTGGTGAATCATGCCTTCCGACCAACTCCCGCCCGGCCCCCGCGGCAGTTCCTGGCTCGGCGGCAGCCTCCGCGACTTCACCGCCCGCCGGCTCGACTTCTTCCTCGACGTGGCCCGGGACTACGGCCCCCTCGCCAGCTTCCGCTTCGGCCCGCGGCGGATGTTCCTGGCGTCCGACCCGGCACTCATCGAGCAGGTCCTGGTGACCGACGCCAAGCATTACATCAAGCACTTCGGCGCCCGCATGTACAAGCCTGTGCTCGGCAACGGCCTGGTCACCAGCGAAGGCGAGTTCTGGCTCCGCCAGCGCCGCCTCAGTCAGCCCGCGTTCCTGAAGCAGCGCGTGCACTCGTACGCCCCCGCGATGGCCGAACTGACGCGGCGGATGCTCGCCGATTGGCGGCCGGGGAAGTGGGTGGACGTGCAGTACGAGTTCAGCGGCCTCACCAGCGCGATCGCCCTCAAGACGCTGTTCGGCCTCGAAAGCACTGAGGACCGGGCCACGTTCGTCGAGGCACTGCGGGAGGCGTTCGACCTGATGAGCGCCCGGTTCCGCACCGTGCTGGCGGTGCCGCGCTGGGTGCCGACGCCGGCCAACCGCAAGCTGAAGCGCGCCATCCGCCACCTCGACACCGTCATGGACGGGTTCATCGCCGCGGGGAAGAAGCGCGCCGCCGAGCGCGAAGGGCAGGGGAGCACGGCCGGCGAGGCGGTCGATCTGCTGACGCGGCTCCTCGCCGCGCGCGACGAGGACGGCTCGGCGATGACGCCGCGGCAACTCCGCGACGAGGCCATGACGCTGTACCTCGCCGGCCACGAAACGACGGCGCTGACGCTGAGCTGGGCGTGGCTGTTGCTGGCCCAAAACCCCGCGGCCGAGGACCGGCTCGTCGCTGAGTGGAAGGCCGTTCTCGGCGGCCGCTCGCCGACGCCCGACGACCTGCCGAACCTGCCGTACACGGACGCCGTGATCGCCGAGGCGATGCGCGTCTACCCGCCGGTTTACCTCATCGGCCGCGAGGCGACGAAGGAGTTGGAACTCGGCGGCTACCGGGTGAAGAAGGGGTACACAATCTTCATGAGCCAGTGGGTCAACCACCGCGACCCGGCGTACTTCCCGGACCCGGGGGCGTTCAAGCCGGAGCGCTGGCTGGACGGGCTGGCGAAGCGGATTCCGAAGTACGCGTACTACCCGTTCGGCGGCGGCCCGCGGGTGTGCATCGGCAACACGTTCGCGCTGATGGAGGCGGCGATCCTCCTGGCGACGGTCGGCCAGCGATACCGGTTCACGCTCGACCCCGCGGCGGTCATCGACTTCGACCCGCAGATCACGCTGCTGCCGAAGTACGGCATCCCGGCGACGCTGGCCGCGCGCTGACGTGTGTCACAGTTCCGCGGGGCACACCGTCTCGGCCTCGGAGCGGTCGGCGAAGCCGAGGTGCCAGCCGTCGGCCGGCGGCGGGGCGAACTCGGCCAGTCCCGCCTCGATCCTCGCCAGCTCCCGCGCCAACTCCGCGCACCGGGAGGCCGCCCCGCTCAGCTCGCCGCGCGTGCCGATGTCCTCCAGCGCCCGCGCCGCCTCGGTGGCGCCGGGCTGGCTGAAGAACGCCACCATTCCCTTGACGGTGTGGGCCGCGTCCCGGACGCCGTCGGCGTCGCCGTTGCCAATCGCGGCCCGGAGCGCGGCCATCTGCGTGTTGCAGTCCTGGTAGAAGACGCCGACCAACTGGCGGAGCACGTCGCGGTTGCCGCCGACCCGTTCGAGCACCGTCGTGCGGTCGAACGTCGCGTCGGCCGGCGTCCGGACGTCGTTCGTGTCCTGCCGGTGCCGCGCGTTTGTGTCCTCGGCGCCCGACTCGGCGGGCACCGCGACGCGCCGCAGTACCGCGTGCAGGTCGTCGTCGCGGACCGGTTTCGAGACGTAATCGTCCATCCCGGCGTTGAGGCACTCCTCGCGGGTGCCGGACATGGCGTGCGCGGTGAGGGCCACGATCGGCATTCGGCTGCGGCCGCCGGCCTCGGAGCGGCGGACGGCCGCAGCCAGCTCGAAGCCACTCATGTCCGGCATCTGCAAGTCGGTGAACATCAAATCGAATGAGCGGTCGGCGAGGGCCGTGAGCGCCTCACGGCCGTCGGCGGTGACGGTGACGCTGTGGCCCCACCGCTCCAGCTTCCTCGCCGTTACCAGCTGGTTGAACCGGTTGTCCTCCACCACCAGAACCCGCAACCCGGTCGGACCGGCCGGCGGCGTCACGCGCGGCGCCGGCGTCGGTACGCCCCCGGTGAGCTGCGTCGGGTCGACGGCGAGCTGAAGCACACGGGCCAGGTCGACCCGGCGGACCGGCTTCCGCAGGTGGGCGACGCCGAGCGTCCGACAGCGCTCCACGTCCCGCGGCAGGTCGGCCGAGGAGAGCAGCACCACCACCGACCGTGCGAGGCGGCGGGCGACGGCCTGCTCGGCGAGCACGAAGCCGTCCGGCTCGGGGAGGGTGGCGTCGACCAGCAGCAGGGGAAGCGGCGTGCCCGCGGCCGCTGCGGCTTCCAGAGCTGCCAGCGCGGACGGCGTGTCGTCCGCGGTCGTCGGCTGGAAGTTGAGCCGCTCCAGCATACCGGCCAGGGCGCGCTGCGTCGTGAGGTTGTCCTCGGCCACCAGGACCGGTCCGCCCTCGGTCAGGTAGAAGTCGGACAAGGACAGTGACGCGTGCGAGTGGCTCGGCACCCCGAACCGGGCGGTGAAGTGGAACGCACTGCCGCGGCCGACGGTGCTCTCGGCCCACACCTCGCCGCCCATCAGCCGAACGAGGTGCGCCGAGATGGTGAGGCCGAGGCCGCTGCCGCCGTACTTCCGCGAGGTGCCGCCGTCGGCCTGCGTGAACGGCTCGAAGACGGCTTGCAGCTTGTCCGACGGGATGCCGATGCCGGTGTCCACGACGCTGACCAGCAGGTTCGCGACGCCGGCGGACCGCTCGCCGACGCGGACGCGGACGAACACCTCGCCGGCGTGCGTGAACTTGATGGCGTTGCCGACGAGGTTGACCACCACCTGACGCAGCCGGCCGGCGTCGCCGACGAGCACGTCGGGCACGTCGGCCGGGATGTCGCAGCCGAGTTCGAGCCCCTTCGTGTGAGCCCGTAGGGCCAGACCTTGCAGCGTGTCGTCGAGCACGGCGCGGAGGTCGAAGTCGGCCGGGTCGAGGTCGAACTTGCCGGCTTCGATCTTTGACAGGTCGAGGAGGTCGTTGATGACGCCGAGCAGCGCCGTGGCCGACTCGCCGACGATGCCGAGGCACTCTCGCTGCTCGCCGGTCAGCCGACCGCCCTCGAGCACGAGTTCGGTCATCCCCATGATGGCGTTCATCGGGGTGCGGATTTCGTGGCTGACGTTGGCCAGGAACTCACTCTTGGCCCGGTTCGCGGCCTCGGCCGTGGCCCGCGCCTTCTCCACCGGGGTGAGGTCGTCGAACGTCGCCAGCGCGCCGCGGCAGCTGCCGTCGTCGGCGAGGATGGGCGTGGAGTTGACCGAGAGCGTCTTCCCCTCGCCGGCCCGGAGGCCGAGGACGTGCCCGGTCTGCGGGGCGGCGTCGCGCAGCACTTTGACCCACGGGTGCTCCGCCTCGGAGATCGGCACCGCCCCCGCGGACCACGGCAGGTCGGACGCCCGGCGGCCGCGCAGGTCGTCGGCCGGCACGCCGACCGCTCGGCCGAAGGCGTCGTTGGCCAGGGCGATGACGCCGTGCCGGTCCAACACTACGACGCCTTCGGAGAGTGTGTTCAGTGTCGCCTTGACGCGGTCGGGTACCACGCGGGCCTCGGCCAAATCGATCTTGCGCAGCACGGTCCTCAGGTAGACCGCGGTGGCGGCGAACCAGCCGACCGAGCAGAACGCCAGGAGTGGAAGCATCGACCCGCCGGCGTACCGCCACGCGCCCGAGAACGGCAGCGGCCGGCACGCCACCTCGACGCGCGCCCACGCGCTGCCGTCCGCCTTCGGAACCTCGGCCTGTAAGTGGGTGGGCGTCGCCGTGTCGGTCGCGTCGGCCCAGTGCTGGGTGTGCCCGCCGGTGTCGGCGACGAGGCGCCCGTCGGCGTTCCGGATGCCGATCGACAGAACCTCGGGGCTGCGGCGGGCAACCGCTCGGGCGAACGACTCGGCGGCGGCGGGCGACTCGCCGCGGTACGACAGGACGGCGCACTCGACCGCGACGGCCTCGCACACGGCCTGCCGGCGGGCGAGCTCGGCCGCGTCCGGGTCCGCGAGCACGCCGACGTTCCGCGCCAGGAACAGCACGCAGAGGAGGAGGCTGACGAGGCCGAAGCAGACGCGATTCATTGCGGGAAGCTCGGGGTGCGCGGTCAGCCGACCATCGCCTGCAGGGAGTCGTCCGGGCCGCCGTCGCGGGGCCGCCTGGCGTCGCGCTCCCATGCGAAGATGACGTCCAGCGGGTCGAACCTCCGCATCACCGCCGGGCGAGCCAGCAGGGCGCTGAGGAACCAGTACACGGCCCGCGTGTTCAGTAGCACCATCCCGGCGACCGCCACGGTACCCGACACGACGATGGAGTCGGCGGTGGCCCGCTCTGCCGCTTCGGCCCGGAGTTCGTCGCGGACGCGGTCCAGAGGCGCGAGCAGCGTCGCGGGCAGGTTCACCGCCGCTTGTGGCGTCGTGATCGCAGGCGTGATCGGCACCGGCGCCGTCGCCGGAACCGTGGGCGGCAACGCCACGGCGGCCGCCGGTGCCGACGGTTCCGGCGCCGTGGGCACCGGTTGGGGTTGCGTGGCGGGGGACGGCTGCGGCGCCGGCGCTGGTGCCTCGGGCAGTACCGGAGCGTCGCCGGCGGCGTACACACGACCCGCGTCTGCCGCGGTCGGCGTGCCTGCCGGCTGGGAGTTCCCGGTCGGCGTGCCGGACGAGACGGCGGGCACCGGACTGACGGTTCCCCCGGGAGCGCCACCGAGCGGGCTATCGCCGTCGGAAGAGTCCGAGGCTCTCGGCGCGACCGAGTCGGGCGGCGTGGCAGCAATCGTCGGCCCGGCCGTGCCGGTCGGCGACGGTACCGGTGGCAAGAGATCGGGTGTCGGCGGGGGTTCGGGCGTGGGCGGGTTCGCTACCGTTACCGTCACCTGTACCAGCCCCGAGCGGAGCTGACCGTCGGTGACGAGGTAGGTGAACGTATCAGTCCCGTGGAACCCGGCGTCCGGCGTGTACGTCATGGACCCGTCGGCCGCGACCGTTACAGTCCCGTGCGCGCCGCCGGCGACCAACTCGGCAGCCAGCACGTCGCCGTCGGGGTCGGAGTCGTTCGCCAGGACGGTCGCGGCCGAGACCGTGACCGGCGTACCGGCGACGGTGGTCGCGGTGTCCACCCCGCCGACCGGTGGCCGGTTGGTACTGTGGACGAAGATCCGCACCCTTGTGCCGCCGGTGACGCCGCCGCCGTCCGCCGCCGAGTAGCCGAACGAGTCGGTCCCGGCGTACCCGACGTCGGGCGTGTACGTGAACGAGCCGTCGGGGTCGAAGGTCAGCGTGCCGTGGCCTGGGTCGCTGTTGAGAACGGCCGTGAGTGTCCCGATTCCCGAAGGCGTGTCGTTGGCCAACACGCCGGGTGCGGTCACCCTCAGGGTGCCGCCGGCGGCGACGGCGTAGTCGTCGTCCACCGCAGCCGGCCGGGCGACGGCGCCAACGACGTTCAGCGTGACGGTGACCGGCGCCGGGCTCATGCTGCCGTCGGTCACGCGGTACGTGAACGAGGTCGTGCCGGACCAGCCGGCGGGTGGCGTGTAGGTGAACGCGCCGCCGGTGGTCAGCACGAGTGTGCCGACGGCGGGGGCGGTCTCCAAAAGTGCCGTCAGGGTGTCGCCGTCCGGGTCGGTATCGTTGCCGAGGAGGCCGGGGGCGCCTGCCGAGAGAGTTGTGTCCTCCGCCACCGTGTAAGCGTCGGGCGACGCCACCGGTGCCCGGTTCGCGGCGGCGACTGTCACGACCACGGTCGCCGGGGCGGACGTGATGACGCCGTCGGTCACGACGTAGGTAAACGAGTCGGTGCCGGTGAAGGTCACGAACGCGGTGTACACGAACGAGCCGTCCGGGCTGAGGAGCAGCAGGCCGTTCGACGGCAGCGCCACGGCGGACGCGGTGAGTACCGCCCCGCCGGGGCTCAGGTCGTTCCCGAGAAGCCCCCCGGGAACTCCGACCACCAGGTCGAGGGAAAGGACACTCGTGCGGACGGCCGTCGTGTAGGCGTCGTCCACGGCCGTCGGTGGGGTCGTGTCGACGGCCACGATCAGCGCAGCAGGCAAGGCCGGCGCGGCCGAGATCATCGCCCCGCCGCCCGCTCCCGAGGTGTCGAACGCGGCGAGGTACGTCACCTGCCCTAGGCCGCTCACGACCAACGGCGCGGACGCGGCCGGGGCGGCCGTGACGGGGGCAGGTCGGGGGCTGAGAGTGGGGAGCGGGAAGTCCACGACCGCGAGCGGTAGCTGTCCGGCTACCGTCGCCGTGGTGACCGCGGCAGGCAGCGGGTCCAGGCTGGCGCTCGGCTGGACGCGGGACTCCAGAGCTTCGACGGCGAGCCGGCGGCGGACGGGGGGGACGTGGGTCATGCCTCGAATCGGGGCGGGTGGCTTAACCCATAGCACGCCCTTCGCCCGATGCGGCAATCGCGAGCGGTTTCGGCCGAATCGGCCGCGGATTCAGGCCGGGGCCGAATTCGGCCGCCGCCGGAATCGCCGCGCCCGGCGCCCGCTTGAACCCGCGCCGGCGTGACCTACGCTTGGGTGACCGGTCCGCCCTCCGGCCGCGGGGTCTCGCGCCCATGAAGGTGCTCATCGCCGACGACAACCACTTCTACCGCTGCGCGCTGGAAGCGACGCTCCGGGAGTGGGGGTACGAGGTGACCGCGGTCGCCGACGGCGAGGCGGCGTGGGCCGTGCTCGAGTCGGACGCCGCCCCCCGCATCGCCGTCCTCGACTGGATGATGCCGAAGGCCGACGGCGTGGAGGTTTGCCGCCGGCTCCGCGCGATGCCGCGGCCCGAGCCGACGTACGTCATCATCCTCACCTCACGCGACGGCAAGGCGAGCGCCGCCGAGGCGCTCGAGGGCGGGGCCGACGACTACGTCACGAAGCCGTTCGACCGCGGCGAGCTGGCCGCCCGGCTGCGTGTCGGCCGGCGGATCGTCACCCTGCAAACGAGCGAGACGGTGGTTTACTCGTTCGCCCGCGCCGTAGACGGCAAGAGCCCGTTCACCCGCGGCCACTCCGAGCGCGTGAAGGGGTACGCCCTGGCGCTCGCGTCCCGGCTCGGGCTGTCGGGCGCGGACCAGGAGTTGCTGCGCCGCGGTGCCATCCTCCACGACATCGGCAAGATCGCTGTACCCGACGCCATCCTCAACAAGGCCGGCCCGCTGACGCCGGACGAAATGGCCGTCATCCGCGAGCACCCGGTGCAGGGCGTGCGGATGATCGAGCCGATCGAGTCGGTCCGCGACGTGATCCCGCTCGTCCGCTGGCACCACGAGCGGGTGGACGGCACCGGCTACCCCGACGGCCTTGCCGGCGAGAAGATTCCGCTGCTGGTGCGGGTGCTGGCCGTGGCCGACGTGTACGACGCGCTGAGCAGCGACCGGCCGTACCGCGCGTCGCTGCCGACGGACGTGAGCCTCTCCATCCTGCGGAAGGACGCGGTCGGCGGCGGGCTCGACCCGGAGTTGGTGGAGGAGTTCTGCGCCCTGCCGATGCACAGACTGAACACGATCGGCGTCGGGGCTGTGATGCAACCCCACGAGCGTACGCCGGGGACCATGCGCATGAAGGCGGCGCCGGTTTAGTTCACCATCCCGAACGCGACGGCGCCGAGGTGCTGGTCGCTCTTGTGCGTCTCGCGCCACCGCACGCCGTCCTCGGAACGCATCAGCCGGCCGCGCCAGCTCGCCCCCACGAACACGCCGTGGCCGAACGCCGCCGCCTGCGGGCCGTTCTCGGCCGCGTGCCGCTCCCAGCGGCGGCCGTCGGCTGACGTGTAGGTCGCCGTCGCGCCGATCGCCACGAACCGGTCGGCGGCGAAGACCACGCTGTTCAGGTGCTCGCCCTCCTCGCCGCGGACCGGCTCCGACCACGTCACTCCGTCCGCGCTTGTCATGCGCAACCCGTGCAGGCCGACGCCGACGAACACGCCGGCGCCGAACGCCACGTCGACGAGCGTGTCGAGGGCGCGGGCCTCGGCGGCATCGGTCCAGGTTCGCCCGTCCGGGGAGGCGGCGCGGCGGCCGCGGTCGCCGACGGCGACGAACCGGCCCGCGCCCCAGGCGGCGCGGCGAAGGATGTGCCGGCCGGGGATGTCGTGCGGGCCGTCCCAGGCGACGCCGTCTTTCGACAGCATCACGAACGGCTTCGAGCTGCCGACCGAGCCGGGGTCGCCGCCGAGGCCGAGGAACGAGCCGTTGCCGAACGCCAGCCCGCGGAGGTACTGCACGTACTTCGCCTCGTGCTTGCCAGTCCGCCAGGCGCGGCCGTCGGCCGTGGCCGCCAGGATGTTGTCGCCGCCGTAGCTGCCGACGGCGACGAGCAGGCCGTTCCCCGCGGCCGCGGCGCGGTACGTCTCGCCTTCGCGGCCGGCCTGACGGTCGGCCCAGGTAACGCCGTCCGCGGACGCGAGGCGGACGCCGTCCTGGCCGGCGGCAATGAACAGCGGGCGGGGCATGGGGTTGAATCAGGTGAGGTCGGGGAGACGGCCGTCGTAGCGGCGGTGGGCGCTGGTGTGGCTCTCGCCGAAGCGGCCGACCTTCGCCCCCATACGGTCCAGCAACTCGACGTACAGGTTGGCGACCGGCGTCTGGGGCGTGTACGCCACGTGTCGGCCCGGCCGAACCGAGCCGCCGCCCTTGCCGGCCAGTACCACGGGGTAGTCGCGGGTGCCGTGGCCGCCGTCGGCCATGTACGACGTGTAGAGCAACAGCGTGTTGTCGAGTAGCGAACTGCCGCCCTCGTCGATCGCCTTCATCGCCCGCACCGTTTCGGCGAACAGCTTCGTGTACCAGGCGTGAATCTGTCGCAGCGCCTCGCGGGCGATCGGGTCGGCGTCCTCGACGCGGCCGGCATTCCCCTGGTGCTCCAGCGTGTGGCAGTGCGTCTCGTAGCCGACGGTGACCACACCGGGGAACAGCGCCTCGTCGCTGCCGCAGGCGAACGTGCAGACGCGCGTCGTGTCCGTCTGGAAGGCCAGCACCATCAGCTCGGCCATGAGGCGGATGTAGTCCTCGTGCCGTTCCGGGTCGCGGGACACGGGGTTGGTGATCTGCCAGATCGGCACGTTCGCCGCGGGGAGGTTGCCGGGCACGGTCAGGCGAGACGGGCCGGGGTTGAGCGCGTCGCGCGCTTCGACCTGCTGCCGGGCCTCGGCAAAGGCGATGCGGCGCTCGATGGCACGGACGGCTTCCAAATACTGGTCGAGGCGGCGCTGGTCGGCGGCGCCGAGGCCGCGGCGCAGGTCGTTGGCCTCCTCGCGCACCAGGTCCAGGACGCTCCGGTCGGGCGTGTCGGGGCGCGTCGTCGGGGCAGGCGGCGGGGTAGTCGCGCGGGCGGCCCAGTTCGGCACCACCGGGCGGCGGCCGCGGAACATGCGGTCGAAGATCAGCCGCGGGTTCGCCTCGAACGGCACCGGCACGTCGGCGGCGCGAAACGAGTACTTGTTCTCGTGCCCGGCCAGGCCGATCTCCAGCGACGGCAGGAACGTCTGGCCCCCGACCGCCCGCGCGGCCACCTGATCGACCGACGGCCCGGCGACGAGTTTGCCGTCCACCTTGCGGACGACCTCGGCGCCGGTGAGGTGCAGCAGCGAGCAGTGCTCGTGGGCGTTCAACCCGCCCTCGCTGCGGCCGTGGTGGCTGAGGCCGGAGAGGATCAACAGGTCGTCGCGGGCGAACTCCAGCGGCCGGAGGATCGACGGCAGCTTGTCCGGCAGGCGGCCGGATTCCTTGGGCTTACACGATTCGAGCACGGTGCCGCCGGTGACGGTCCAGATGCCGAGGCGGGTCGGCGGCTTCGGCGACGCCGCGGGGGCGAGTTGTTCGAGGAACGGCAGCGCGACTGTGGCGCCGGCGGTGCCCAGGAACGCGCGGCGGGTGGGTGGGTGGCGGTGCATGAGGAAAAGATACCACAGTTGTGGTGAAGTAGGCCCGTGACTTCGCCGCTCGCGGGAAGATCAATCCCGCTCGTTCCGCCGGTGCCCGAACGGGTAGCTCCTCACCACGCCCAGCACCAGCGTCGAGAACTTGAACCCGTCCTTCAACTCAGCCGTGATCGCCCGCACGGCCGCGGCGTCGGGCGCCGCCAGCTCGCGGCCGAGCGCGTAGCTCAGCAGCTTCTCCGTCAGGTTCTCGGCGAATCGGTCCTTCCGCTTGAGCAGCACCTGCCGCATCTCCCGAGCCCCGTCGAACGCCTCGCCGCCGGGCAGCTTGCCAGTCGCGTCGATGCCCTTGCCGCTCTTGCGGAACCGGCCGACGGCGTCGAAGTTCTCCAGGCCGAAGCCGAGCGGGTCGATCTTGGCGTGACACCCGGCGCACGCCGGCCGCGCGGCGTGGTTCGCCAACTGCTCGCGGAAGGTCATCGCGTCCTTCCCCTTCTTAGCCTCGTCGAGTTGCCCGGCGTCCGGCGGCGGCGGGGGCGGGGGCGTGCCGAGGATGACGTCCAGCACGTACTTCCCTCGCAGCGTCGGGCTCGTGCGGCTGGTGTGCGACGTGACTGCCAGCACCGCCCCCATGCCGAGCACGCCGCCGCGTGTTGCGTCGGCGTGCTTCACCTTCCGCAACTCGGGGCCGCTCACGCCGGGGATGCCGTAGTGCCTTGCCAGGTCGGCGTTGACGTAAGTGTAGTCGGCGTCCAGCAACTCCAGGATGCTGCGGTCCTCGGTGCGGAGGCCGTCGAAGAACCGTGCGGCCTCGTCGTGCATGGCGCGGCGCAACTGCGGCGTGAAGGTCGGGAAGAACTCGACCGACGGCCGCGCGTCCGGGAGCTTGCGGAGGTGCAGCCACTGGGCCGCGAACGACTCCGTGAGCGCCTCCGCCTTCGGGTCGGCGAGCATCCGCCGGGCCTGCTTCTCGACGCCGGCGGTGTCGTTCAACTCGCCGCGGTCGGCGGCCGCGAACAGCTCGGCGTCCGGCATCGTGGACCACAGGAAGTACGACAGCCGCGTCGCCAACTCGTGCCCGCTCGCGCGGTACGCGTCGGCGCCGGGCCGGTCGCGTTCGACGCGCAGGAGGAAGTTCGGCGACACCAGCAGCGCCTTCAGCACCGGCCGGAGTGCGGTGGGTAAGTCCGCGCCGCCCGCGGCCGCGCGGTCGAAAACGGTTAAGAGTCGGTCCAGCTCGCGCGCCTCGACGGGGCGACGGTAGGCGCGGCGGGCCAGCGGTTCGATCACCCGACGTGCCGCGTCGCGGGGCCGGAGGCCGGCGGTGTCGGGGAAGACTCGCTCGAACGGCGTCGGCCCCTTGCCGGCCTTCGCGCCCTTCTTCGGGGCGGTGGCGTACAGCGCGTCGACGATCAGGTCGGCGGCGGCGAAGTGCTTCTCGACGAGCGCGTCCGTAACGGTGAGGGCCGCGGCGAGGTTGTCGAACGCCTCGCCGGCCACGTCGTCGGTGATGCCGACGGCACCGGCCGCGTCGAGGTCCACGCCGAGGAGGTCGCGGACGGTGCGGTTGTACTCGTAGCGGTTGAGCCGCCGCACGACCGACCGGCCGGGGTCGGGCCGACGCCGGTCCTGCTCGTCGGCCGCGTCCAGCCGCGACGTGACCCACTTCACCAGTTCGGTGCGCTGCTCCGCGGTCGGCTGCTTCGCCCCTTCGGGCGGCATCTCACCAGACTTGAGCTGCTCCGCGACGGCGCGCCACAGCTTTCGCTCGCGAAGGACAGTGGCTTCGTCGGCGAACGGGGCGAGGTTCACGCCGCCCTTCGACGTCTTTTCGCCGTGGCACCGGCCGCACAGTTCGGTGACGTGGGCGCGCACGTCGGCGAACCCGCCCGTCGCGGGAGGCGGTTGGACCGGCGTCGGCGACGCGGCGAGCCAGCCGACGGCGGCGGCCAGAAAAGCGGGAAAGAGGTGACGTTGTGGCATCGGTCGGACGCGTTTGGTGCGGGCGTTGTGCCCCGAAACGGCAGCGGGCCGGGTCGGGAACAAACCCCGACACGGCCCGCCGGCAGTGACCCTATTAGGATTCGACGCGGCGCCGGAATACCAATGATTCTAGGCCCAAACGCGCCAGTGGCAGGGGAGGACGACGCAGATTCCGACGCAAGTGGTCCTCATCGGATAGTCGAAACGGCCAACGACCCCGATCTGGCCGCCGTGACCGCGGCGTGGCCGACCCTCACCGAACCGATACGCAGGGCCGTGCTGGCGCTGATCGGATGCGTACAGTAGGGTCCACGGCGGGCCGGATCGCGGTTGCCTTGTCGTCACCGCTTCGGTGGTTGGTGGCTTGAACTTGGCCAACCATCGGCCTCTTATTTGCGTGAGTATTACGACTCGCCGTCGAACCCGGGGGGATGTGTTGACCTCTCGGCTAGCCTGTTCTAGGCTTCTCGAACAGTCCGGCGGATTCGCCCCATCTACCCTTCGCCCGTAGTCGGCCACCATCGCTCAGCCCGGGGAAGCCGGGATCGTTGCTAGTTCTCTTTTCGCCCGCACCCATCACCGCTCACCGCGGGACCAGTCCCCGTGGCCGTAGCACCGTTGTCAGGACACTTCATGGCTATTTCCGTTCGTGTGCGGCCCCCGGCCGCCCGTACCGTACGTCTCGGCGTCCTGCGGCTCGAGGACCGGGCCGTGCCGGCACTGCTCGGCACCACCCTGTTCCCGGCCGACAACCCGTGGAACCAACGGGTCGCTGACGCCCCGGTGGCGGCGAACTCGGCCGCGGTGATGAACAGCATCGTCACCTCGTTCGGCGACAATCGGCTCCATCCGGACTTCGGCCAGGACGCTCGCACCGTCGGGGCGGACCTGTACGGCATCCCTTACAACGTGGTTCGCGGCAACAGCGTGCCCAAGATCAGCGTGGTAATCGACGACTACGCCGACGAGAGTGACATCCTGGCCACCCCGATCCCGGCCGACGCGGTTCTCGAAGGCGACTACCAGAACGGCCCGCGGGCCGGGCTCGCCAACCGGGGTGACTCACACTTGCTCGTCTACGACATCGACAACCAGATCGGGTACGAGTTCTTCGGCGCCTCCCGGCCGTCGGAGAACGCCGACGGGCGTTGGCACGCCGCCCAGCAGTCGGTCTGGGACATGCGGGGGAACACCTTCCGCCCCCTCACCTGGACGAGCGCCGACGCCGCCGGGCTGGCCATCCTCCCGGGCCTGGTGCGGCCCGACGAGGCGCTGCCGGTGTCGCAGGGCGGGCAGGGGGTCATCAACCACGCCATCCGGTTCACACTCCAGAACAGTGTGATCCTCAACCAGTTCGTCTACCCGGCGTCGCACACCGCCAACCCGGGGAACACGAATGCCGCGGTCCAGCCTCCGATGGGGTCGCGGTTCCGGCTCAAGGCCGGGGTGGACATCTCCACCCTCAGCCCGCAGTCCCGGGTCATCGCCCAGGCGATGAAGGAGTACGGGCTGATCCTCGCCGACAACGGGAGCAATTTCTTCTTCTCCGGGGCCAGCCACTCGGTGGACGCGAACAACGCCTACACCTTGACGTTCGACGACAACGACATCCAGAGCACGACCACCGGCCTGAAGCGGCTCCGGTACAGCGACTTCGAAATGGTGGACCTTACGCCCGCCGTGACCGGCTTGAGCGTCACCGCCGGAGCGGCCGGGGACACCGTCACCGTGACCGGCCGGAACTTCGGCGGGACCGCCGGGCGCCTGTCCGTGCTGTTCGGCAGCAACCCGGGGACGAATGTCACCATCCTCAGCGACAGTCAACTGACGGTCAGGGCTCCGGCCGGGTCGGGGGCGGTGGACGTGAAGGTAAAGTCGGGCGTGGATGCCCCGGGGGTGACTCAGAACGTCAAGAACCCGGTCTTCGGCTACGGCCTGTCCCCGGTCACCGCCGCGGGCCGGTTCACGTACGGCGTCAGCCCGCCCCCGCCGGCGAACACGCCGCCGACCGTCGGCGATGTGGCCACCCAGACCGTCAGCGCGGGCGGTTCGACCGGCCCCCTGCCGTTCGCCGTGGCCGACGCCGAGACTGCGGTCGGGAGTTTGGGAGTGACGGCCGCCTCGTCGAACACGACGCTGGTCCCGTCGAGCGGACTAATGCTCGGCGGGTCGGGCGGGAGCCGGACGATTACCGTCACCCCGGCTGCCGGCCAGACCGGTACGGCAACGATCACGCTGACCGTGACCGACGCTGGCGGCCTCACCGCCACCGACACGTTCACTCTGACCGTCACCAGCCCGCCCCCGCCGCCCCCGGCCAACGCCGCACCAACCGTATCGGCCCCGGCCTCGGCCACCCCGAACCCGATCGCGGGGACGACGACCACGCTCCGCATGCGCGGGTCCGACGACGGCGGGGAGGCAAACCTCCGCTACACCTGGACGATGCTCACCGGCCCCGCCGGGGCGGCCCCGGTCTACAGCGCCAACGGGACCAACGCGGCGAGGGACATCACGGTGACGTTCAACCGGGCGGGCATGTACCTGTTCCAGGTCACCGCCGCCGACGCCGGCGGGCTCACCATAACCAGTTCGGTAAGCGTGAGCGTGGTGCAGACCCTCACCAGCATCACCGTCACCCCGTTGTCCACGACCCTCCGCCTTGGGACGCAGACCCGGTTCGCGGCACTGGCCCTCGACCAGTTCCGGGTGGCCCTCACGACCCAGCCGACCTTCACCTGGACGGTAGCCAGCGGCCCCGGGACGATCGACCAATCCGGGCTCTACACCGCGTCGGGGAGGAGGACCGGCACGGCGCTGGTCCAGGCCAGCGTCGGCGCGGTGAAGGGCACGGCGACGGTCCGCGTTAGGCGGTGAGTCAGCATGAACCGCCCACCCACGACCGCCCCGCGGGAAGCCGCGGGGCGGCTGGCCAGCTGGCCGACGGCCCCGCCTCCCTTCTTGTCTCGAGCGGCGGCCAGGGGTCCGGGTGATGCACAATGCTGACCGGCCACATCCTCGAGCCGCTCGCCAACCGCCAGCAGGCGCCAGGCCGGAGGACGCCCTCCGGGTGTCGTTCGTCCCGTCCCCCTCGGTCATGCAGGTCGAGTTGGACGGCGAACCGGTGGCGGAGGCGGCTACGCTACTCGTAGCGGTGGCCAAGGCGTACCTGGCGGATGTTGACGAGCGGGAGAACGGCCGGCGTCGCCAGCGGCTCGCCAAGTTGGGAGTTATCCGGTCCATAATCGAGTCGCTACGTGCTTTCCACTCGGCCGAGCGGCTCCTTGCGGCTGGCATTCGGGTTATGAAGAGGCATCCCCTCAGCTCCCCTAGCTTCCGTCCGGCGCGGAAGGAAGTCCGTGGCACGCTGTGTTAGAGAAAACGCCGACACTCGGCGCACCGCAGGCGCCACCCTCCGCGACGCCGGAGAGAACACTGGCGTTGGCGGGCGGACCGCGCAACACAGGCGGCTCAACGGGCCGCTCGCCTGACTCCTTCGGAAAGGTCCCCGAAATCGCACTGTAAGAAGATCGCCAGATCGACAGTGGTTGGTCGGGGGAACCGGGGCAACCACCGAGCTGTTGCACCACTGCGGGAGGCGACCGTGACCGTCGAACAGTGGAAGGGTCGGCCGTACCTGTCCGGTGTGCGCCGGGTTCGCGGGCGGGTCGTCATGGAGTACCGCGGCCCGTTGTGCGCAGAGGACGCCGATTACTACCGTGGGCGAGCGGACGACATCCGGGCTATGCGCGAGCACGACCGACGAGAAGCGCGGGCGACGGTCGCCCGTGCCGACGCCGAACTCGCCGCCGGCGCCGCGTTCGACCGGTTCGCCGGCCGGGTGTTCCGGGTGGTGATGATCCAAACCGGCCACCGGCTTCACCGGCGGCCCGAGTGGCGACGAACCCGAGGAGCTCTACCGATGATCTATTCGAAGGACCTACCCCCCGGCGCCGACGGCCCGCGATCATCCGCCCGGTGAGTGATGACCCGGCCGTTAGGAAACTGCTCGACCGGGTGCCGGCCGGGGCGACGCAGAATCAGACGCACGGGCGACACAGAAACCGACGCAGACTGGGGCGGACTCGAAACGACCGGAGCGGACGAGTTCGGATGAAATGCTTGCGGGGCAAGCATTCCGTCCGATCCCGTCCGCTCCGGGGCTGTCCAGCCCTGACAGCCTGATGACCCTATGGGGATTCGAACCCCAGTCTGAGCCTTGAGAGGGCTCCGTCCTAGGCCTCTAGACGATAGGGCCGCTCACGTCCTTCCCCGGAATTATCGCCGCGGCCGCCGCTTCGTCAAGGGCCGCGCTTGCCGCCGCGGCGCGGTTCCGCCACAACATCCGCTGACCGATCCCCACGAGCCGCACCGCGATGCCTCGCACGTTCCTCGTCACCGGCGCTACCGGGTTTGTCGGCTCGCACGTCGCCGAAGCCCTCGTGGCCCGCGGCGACCTCGTCCGCACCCTCGCCCGGGAGGGGAGCGACACTGCCATCCTGGACAGGCTCGGCGTCACCGTGGTTCGCGGCGACTTGACCGACCCCGACGCCGTGAGGCGCGCCGCCGAGGGGGCCGACGTGGTCATCCACTGCGGGGCAAAGGTCGGCGACTGGGGGCCGGTGGACGACTACCGCAAGGTGAACGTCGAGGGGTTGCGGTCGCTGCTCGACGCCACCCTGGGTCGGCCGCTCGACCGGTTCGTCGTCGTTTCGTCGCTGGGCGTCTACGAGGCCCGCCACCACTTCGGCACCGACGAGACCGAACCGCTACCCGACCACCACATCGACGGCTACACGCAGTCGAAGGTCGAGGCCGAGCGGCTGGCGTTGCAGTACTACCGCAAGCAGAAGCTGCCGGTGACGGTGCTGCGGCCTGGGTTCATCTACGGCCCGCGCGACCGCTCTGTACTGCCGCGGATCGCCGGCCGGCTGCGGGAGCGGAGCGTCATCTACATCGCCCGCGGCCGCTATGCCCTCAACACCACCTACGTCGGCAACCTCGTCGATGCCATCCTGCTGGCCGTGGACCGGCCGGAGGCCGTCGGCGAGGTCTTCAACATCACCGACGGCGAGTTCGTCAGCAAGCGGACGTTTTTCGAGACGATCGCCGACGGGATCGGGGCGAAGCGGCCGCGCGGGAGCATTCCGGTGTGGCTGGCGCGGTTCGTCGCCAACTGGCGCGAGAGCGTGTTCCGGCGGAAGAACAAGCCGCACCCGCCGCGGGCGACGCAGGCGCAGCTGAAGTTCGCGGGGCTCAACCTCGACTTCTCCATCGCCAAGGCCCGCGGCCGTCTCGGCTACGCGCCGCGGGTGTCGTTCCAGCAGGGGATGAAGGCGGCGCTCGACTGGTATCGGGAAGCGCAGAAGTGAAGAACGCCCGGGGACGGCCGTCCCCGGGCTCAGTGCAGCACTCAGCGGCGCAGGATGCCGCGGCGGGTACGGGTCGTCGTCTCGGGTTGGTCCTCGACCGTCGAGTACGCGGCCGGAATCACCACGCCGGCCGGCGTCCCGCTCGCCGGCGTGACAGCCGTCGTCGCGGTACCGGTGGCCGGCATCGCCTCCGGGGTCATCGCCACGGCCGCGCCGGTGCCGGCGTACGCCATGCCGCACCCGCCGCAACCGGTGCTCACCGGCGCCGCGGTGGCACAGGTGTCACACCCCTTGTTCTTCTTCCGCTTGCCGAACGCCTGGGCGTCGGTGGCGAACGCCAGCAGGCCGGCCACGGCCACGAACCCCGTCAGCAGCTTCCGCACGGTCATGTGATTCCTCCGAATCGGTGCTTCGTCCTGATGTCCGCTCCCGAAGGGGGAGGGCGAACCCCGAGCGAACCCGCAGCGGGAGCGGGCCGTCGGCGGATCCCCGCTCAAGCAAGCCGCGTGCCCTACCCGGAAGTGCCGATTTTCGGCCCAAATCGTGTCGAGTAACGGCGAAGATTCAGGAAGGTGGTTCGAAATTGCGCAGCGAGATGCGCAATTCGGCAACACTGATCCTATTTTAGCCAGCCCGCCAGGACTGCTCCGCCGATGGCGGAACCGAGCAACAATCGGTACGCGACGAATACAACCGTCGAGTATCGCTTCAGGAAGTGAAGCAGCCACGCCACAGCCAGGTAACCCACGACCGCCGACACGAGCGTGCCGACGAGCAGAGCCGCGGCGTCGTCGGCGGACGCGAACAGGCTCGGCGGCCCGTCGGGCTCCGGGGCGCGGAGCTTCTTGTACTCGTCGAGCAAGTCCTTGAGCCCGGCGCCGAGGATGACCGGCACCGACAGCAGGAACGAGAACCGCGCCGCCGCCGCCCGGCCGAGGCCGGCGAACAACCCCCCCGTGAGCGTCGTCCCCGAGCGCGACCCACCCGGCATGAGGGCACACGCCTGCCAGCAGCCGATCCACAGCGCGTCGAGCCACGTAAGATTGGCGTCGTTGCGATCGGGCAGGCCGCGGGCGGCGCGGCGGCGCGCCCACCACTCCGCGGCCGCGAGCAGCACCGCGAACGCCGTCGCCACCACGGCCACGGCCGGCAGGTTGAAGAACGTCTCCTTCAACTGCCGCTTGAACAGGAAGCCGACGGCCACGGCGGGGACGGTGCCCAGCACGATGAACCACGCCAGGCGCCCCTCGACGGTGGTGCCGAGGCGGCGTTCGCGCAGATCGGCCCACACCGCGGCCAGGATGCGGCGAAGGTCGATGCGGAAGTACGCGACCACGGCGACGAGCGTGCCGAGCTGGATCACCACGGTGAAGGCGTCGTCCGGGTGTGGGTGGCCGAGCAGTTGGCGGACGAGGAGAAGGTGCGCCGTGGAGCTGATGGGGAGGAACTCGGTCAGCCCCTGGACGATTCCGAGGACGACGGCGTGCCACAGCGGCATGACGGGCAGCCCGGTGGTCGGTATGATGACCGCGTGAAACGTCACACCGGCCCCGCGAGCCAAGTCATGCGACCGACCCGCATCCTCGTTTTAGCGGCCCTCGCCGTCGTCGGCGCGACGGCGTCACCCGCCCGCGCCCACGACCTGATCGCGAAGGTCACCTTCACCGCGACCGAACTGAAGGTCGTGGCCGCCTACGACGACGACACCCCGGCCGAGGAGGCGAAGGTGACGCTGTCGGTTCACAAAGGGGCCGAAGTCGCCAAGGGCGTCCTCGACGCCAAGGGCGTGTGGACGACGCCACTGCCGCCGCCGGGCAAGTACGTGATCGTCGTCCGCGACGGTGGCCACCGCGACACCAAGGAGTTCACGATCGAGGCACCCGCCCCGGCCGCCACGGAGCCGGTCGTCGAGATGACGTACGAGCGGTGGCGGATCGACAAGACGCTCGGCCTGTCGGTCGGCCTCGGTCTACTGCTCGGCGGCACTCTCCTGTACGTGCTGCTCCGCCGGCGCCGGTCCGTATCCTGAGAGGGGGAAACCCACCCGCTCCACGGACCGGACCCCATGCCGACGGACGAGCCGACCGAACAACCCTTCATCGCCTACGAGCTGCACCAGCCGGTGGACTACCCGCTGGAGGCGGCGCCCATCAACCGCGAGTGGATGGACAAGGCGCACCTGCGCTTCCCGTACCGCTGCCTGCCGCTGACCATCGCCAACCAGGCCGGTTGGGTCATCCGTAGCCCGATCGGCTTCGCCGTGTACTGGTACGGCGGGCCGAACAAGGAGGACGTGGAGGTCCGCTTCGACGGGCCGCCCGACCCGCGCGTGTGCAGCCACTTCGGCGTCGGCACCTTCACGTTCACCATCCCGTTCCTGTTCCGCACGCCCCCGGGCATCAACCTGTGGGTGAAGGGGCCGACCAACTGGATCAAGGACGGCGCGCAGCCGCTCGAAGGCGTCGTGGAGACCGACTGGCTGGCGTCGACGTTCACGATGAACTGGAAGCTGACGCGGGTGTGCGAGTGGGTGCGGTTCGAGCGCGGCGACCCGTTCTGCATGCTGGTGCCGGTGCCGCGCGGGCTGGCCGAGAGCCTGGTGCCGCGGCGCGAACGGATCGAGTCGGCGCCCGACCTGAAGGCCGAGTACGACGCCTGGCAGGCGAGCCGGAACACGTTCCTCCACGGGCTCCACACCCGCGACCCGCAGGCGGTGAAGGTGGGCTGGCAGAAGGACTACTTCCAAGGAAAACGGCAGGGCGGCGAGGGGTTCGAGGAGCACCAGACGAAGCTGGCCATCCGCGAGTTCGCCCCGGCCCCGCCGCCGGCCCCGGTTTCGCTTCCGCCCCCGACGGCGGAGGACGAGGCGGGGCCGTACTGAACCGGGAGCGACCGATGGCCAAGAAGAGGCCCGCCGCAGCCGCGCCGTCACTGTTCGACGCCGAGCCCGCGGCTTCGCGGCCGGCCGACGTGCCGGGTTTGCCTGCCGACCTGCCAGAGTCCTGGCGCGCCGTGCTGGAGCCGGAGACGCACAAGCCCTACTGGGCCGACCTGTCGCGCTTCGTCGCCGAGGAGCGCGCCGCCCACGCCGTCATGCCGCCCGCCGCCGACGTATTCAACGCCTTCAAGTTCACGCCGCTCGACGACGTCAAGCTGCTGCTGCTCGGCCAGGACCCCTACCCGACTCCGGGCGTGGCCCACGGCCTGTGCTTCTCGGTGCTGCCGGGCGTGAAGGTGCCCGCCTCGCTGAAGAACATCTACCGCGAGCTGCAAGACGACGTGGGGGCGACGCCGGTGACGCACGGCCACCTGGCGTCGTGGGCGAAGCAGGGCGTGCTGATGCTGAACGCCTGCCTGACGGTGCGCGCGAACGAGCCGAACTCGCACGCCGGGAAGGGGTGGGAAAAATTCACCGACGCCGCCATCCGCGCCGTGAACGACCGGGCCGAACCGGCAGTGTTCCTGCTGTGGGGGAGCTACGCCCAGAAGAAGGCGAAGCTGATCGACGCGGCGCGGCACACGGTCATCAAGGGCGTCCACCCGTCGCCGCTGTCGGCGTCGAGCGGGTTCTTCGGCAGCCGGCCGTTCTCGGCGGTGAATGCGGCGCTGGCGGGGCACGGCGTGGCGCCGATCGTGTGGCAGCTACCTACGTCGCCGGAATGACCAACGCCCAATGACCCACCAATGACCAAGCGGGGGAACCGCTGGGTTTCCCTGGTCATTGGTGGGTCATTCGGCATTGGTCATTCGGCACGTCGCCAACGCACACGGAACGTCGTCCCGCGAAGGGGCGCGGAGTCGATTTCGAGCGAAGCTCCGTGGTGTTCGAGCACCACCGCCACGAACGACAGCCCGAGCCCCATGCCCGCGCTGTAGCCCTCGTACAGGGCATTGTCGCGCTTCGTGCTGAAGTGCGTCGTCAGGCACTTCATCCGCACGTCGTCGGTCATGCCGATGCCGTTGTCGCGCACCTCCAGCACGGCCTCGTCGCCGTCGCGGAACGCCCGCAAACTCACCTCGCCCTTCCACGCCGCGGCGTCGAGCAGCCGCTGCTTTCGGCCGGCCGCGTCGCCGCCGCGGGCCGCCTCGCGGAGGTGGTTCCGCATCTCGAACGTGGCGTCGCGGGCGTTGAACACCAGGTTCTCGACCGCCTGCTGCAGGTGAGACAAGTCGCCCGTCACCGGCAGCGGCACGCCCGCGGGTGAGGCGGTGAGCCGCAGCTTCCACTTGTCCCAGGCCATCGCCGCCCACGTGCGCTCGGAGTCGCGCACCAGGTCGTTCAGGTCGAGCTGCGTGAGTTCGGTCTTGTTCGGGTCGCGGCGGACGGTGCGGAGGATTTGTTGCAACCGCTCGGTGACGGTGCCGAGCGTCGCCTTCACCTCCTGCAACATGCCGTGCTGCTCGCGGGGGAGGGCGTCGGCCTCCATGCACCGGGCCAGCAGGTCGTTCGGCCGCACCAGCAGGTTCTTGATGTTGTGGGCGTAGCTGCCGGCCATGATGCCGATGCTCGCGTACAACTGCGACTTCATCTCCAGCGCCGCCCGCTCGGCCTCGGCCGCGCGGCCCTCGACCTTCGCCTTGTCGAGCTCGGCCGCGAGCACCTGCCGCTCCAACTCCTCGGCCGCCTGCTTCGCTTGTACCAACTCCAGCTCGCGGTGCTCGGCGGCGAGGCGGTCCTCGTAGTCGCGGACCTCGCGGTCGCGCTCGCGGCGCAGGAACCGCACCACGAAGTACGACACCACCGCGAACCCGGCGACGAGCACGGCGACCGCCGCGAACTGCCCGACGCGCCGCTCGCGCTGCTCCTGCTCGAAGCGGTTCAGGCTGTGTGCCCGGTACTCGCAGCGGATGCGGCCGCCGCCGGCGTCGAACTCCAGCACGCGCACGCGCCCCTTGGCGTCGGCCCCCGGCCGCGGGATCGGCGAGCGCCACGCCGGGTGTGCGTCTCGGCCCGGCGGCGGGTCGCGGCCCGGCAACTCGACCGCGATCGCGTACACGTCGGGGAACAGCGGCAGCTTGCCGGCGTACTGCCGCGTCGGCTCGGCGAGTGCCGTCAGGTGGGCGTCGATCTCGTCGGCCTTCAGCCGGAGCCGCTCCGGGTCCGTCGTCTCGGCGTACTCGCGGACGAGTTCCGGCAGCGGCTTGCGGAACACGCGCGACTCGTTCAGCCACTCGCGCACGTCGGCCTCGTCCGTCTCGCGGGTCCACTCGCCGCGCGCGGCCAGTTGCCACCCGACCCAGCCGACGGGGATGAACCACAGGACGACCAGCGGCGCGAGCCGCCAGACGTAGCGGCGGACCGACGGCGGCGGGATGACGCTGCTCATGCTCGCGGGGTTCCTCACCGGACGGGCACGCTGCCGACGCGCGTCCACGTGCGCCCGTCGTCCTCGCGGCGGTACACGTCGATGGTCGCGTCGGGGCGGACGGCGCCGGGCGTGGTGTCGCCGTAGCGGAGCGTCGGCCGCACCACCACGACGTGCTCGCCGCCCAGGCTGCGGCGGTTCCCCTTGTCGTCGAAGAACTTGTCGGCCCGGCTGCGGAGGTTCGCCGCCACCTCGTCGGCGCTGCCAAGCAGGCGGGCCGGCTGACCCGCGAACGCCGCGGCGATCAGCGCCCGCGCCAGCGTGTGGTCGAGGAACACTTCCTCGGTCGAGGTCTTCGGTTGGAGCCGGTAGCCCGCGGGCGGGGACGTGTCGCCGGGGGCGTCCCAGCCGACGGGGTTGGAGTGCGTGAACAGCACCAGCGGGATCGGGATCGAGCGGGCCGGCCACGCCCATTCCGTGTCGCGGTAGAAGGTGTTCACCGACATGCCGTCGCCGGTCACAGCGACGAGTCGCTTTCCGGCCTGCGGCACCCGCTCGGCCAGCGCCAGCAGCACCCGCCGGGCCGGGGCACTGCTCCCGGTCGGCAGCACGAGGATCGACCGCTCTGTCGTATCAGCCGGCAGTTCCGACAGAATCGCCTTCACGGCCGCGGATTCGCCGGGGTTCGGGCGCGAGAAGGTGCCGACGCTGAAAGGGATGGTGAACGCCGCGTCCTTGACGATCCGCGGCGGCGCGGCCGCGCCGCCGAGAACGTCGAAGAGGTACTCGCGGAACTGGTTATACAGGTCGCCGGAGTACGGGTCGTCGGCCCACTCCAGCGGGAACACCGTGGGCCGCTTCGGGGCCGCGGGGAGGGCGAGTGTCGGGTCTTGCCGCACGAAGTCGCTGACGGCGCGGACCATCTGGCCGTTCGTAAAGCAGAACCGGAACGTGCGGCCGGGGTAGACGTCGGCCAGGTTCCGCTGCTCGCTCGCCCGCGCGAACCCGTCGGCGGCGTCGGGAAGGACGGAATCGACGGTCGCGGTGGTGATGAGAAACAGCGGCCGCGGGCCGTTCCAACTCACCTGCCGGTCGAGGGCGGAGGCGAGTTCCTGCGCCCGGTCACTGGTCGAGCCGCCGACGACGGCCAGCGGCGCCGGCCGGCGGCGCGACAGGGCTTCGACCCACGCCCCGATCGGCGCTTCGGAACTGATCTTGTACCAGCGCACGCGCAGTTGGCCGTCGTGGCCCGCGCGCGTGATCACGAGTTCGGGCACGGCCGTCGTCTGCTCGGGGAACGCGGCCGAGTCGTCCACGGTGACGCCGGAGGGGGCGCCGTTCAGCGGCATCTCGCAGCGCTTCAGCCCGATGACGAACAGCGACCACGCGTCGCCGGCGGTGGACGGGTAGAGCCACACGACTTCCTGATCGCCGCCGGGCACCGGCAGCGGCCGCGCCGCCGCCTCGGGGTCGCGCAGCCAGACGTACCAGCCCCCGGCCGCGAACGCGACCGCGCCAACGAGAACAACAAGAAACGTGAGTGCTCCGCGCCACCGGCCCATCGGGTTCCTCCGGTGGGCACTGTACCGGAAGCCGCGCGGCGGAGTCTGCGCCAGTCACCCGCGGTCGCCGTAGCGGGCCAGCGCGTCGGGGTTGAGTTCGATGCCGAGCCCCGGCCGGTCCGGCAGCGTCAGCAACCCGTCGGCGTCGGGGCGGAACGGGTTGAGGATCAGGTCATCCACGTAGGGCGACGGCGTGAGGAACTCGACGTACCGGGCCACGGGCATGGCGCAGGCGTGCTGGATGTCGGCGGCGAGGCCGACGGCCGTGTTCCACCCGTGCGGCACCCACAGCACGTTGTGGTCGTGCGCCATCCACGCGATCCGCCACGCCTCGGTGAGCCCGCCGCACTTGGTGCAGTCGGGTTGGACGATGTCCACGGCTTGCTTCTCGAACAGCGGGCGGAAGCTCTGCCGCCTCGTCAGCACCTCACCTGTGGTGATGGGCACGGGCGAGTGCCGCCTCAGTTCCGCGAAGCCGGCGATGTCGTCGGGCGGGAGTGCTTCCTCGAACCACGTCACGTCGTAGGCCGCGAGCATGTGGGCGGTACGCAGCGCCCACTTGTAGCCGTGCGGCCAGAAGGCGTCCGAGCCGCCGGCGTCTACCATCAGCTCCACGTCGGGGCCGACGGTGTCACGGGCGGTCTTAACCAGGAGTTCGTCCTTCTTGTGGTCGTGCCGGCCGAATGGCGCCCAGCCGAGTTTGAGCGCCTTGAAGCCCCGTCCGACCGCGGCAAGCAGCTTCTCCCGCAGCGGCCCCGGTTCTGCGAACAGCAGCGAGCCGTAGGGCTTGATCTTCGTGCGGTAGCAGCCGCCGAGCAGACGCGCGACGGGCTGGTTCGTGTGCTTCCCGAACAAGTCCCACAGCGCGATGTCGATGCCGCTGATGGCGTGCTCGACGCTCCCGCCGCGGCCCTGCCAGAAGGTGTGTTGTCGCAGCTTCTCGCTGACGCGCGCCGGTTCGTCGGCCCGCTCGCCGATGAGGAACGGCCGCAGCAGCTTCATCGCGGCGGCGACGAGGTCGCGGCTCGTGAACACGCTGCCGACGCCGACGTGGTCGGTGTCGGTGAGGACTTCCACGACGGTGTGGACGTTATCCTCGGGCGTCAGTTCCGCGGCCCAGCCGCCTTCGACGGTGCCGCCCTTGAGGCCGGTCAGGCGAATGTCGACGATCTTCATAGCGGGCGTTGTCCCCAAGGAAGTGGCATCGTCGGCGGCGTGCGGTGGCGGTCCTTGCGCCCGTCCTTCGGCCGGTCCTTCCACCACGTCACGAAGCGCACCAGCTGCTGCACCGCCTCCTCGTAGGCCTGCCGGCCCTTCTCGGGCGTCGCCAGTTCGGCGTCGCCCAGTACGCCGGTGTCGGAATAGCTGCTGGTCCACGACACGGTCGTGGCCGGGCCGGCGGCGAACAGGTCGACCCAGTTGAACGGGCTGTCGTCGGCGTTGAACGAGATGGTGCCGCTCTTGATGAGGTCCTTGCGGACGTTGTCGCCGTCGAGGTACAGGTACAGGCTCGTCTCCAGCTCGCAGGCGTGGGAGCAGCCGCCGGGGAACTTACTCTCGCGCCACTTCGGCAGGAACGTCTTGTCCACGGTGAGGAGATTCCACCACGCGGCGACGCAGCACTCGGCGTCCGTCTCGACGTTCGTGCGGCGGGCCGCGAGGTCGAGGTTGGGCATGTTCGAGCCGTGCCCGTTCAGCAGCACGATCTTCTTGAACCCGTGGTAGGCCAGCGACTTCGTGATGTCGAGCACCTGGTGGATGAGGTGCTCGTAGTCGGTGTTGATGGTGCCGGGGAAGTCCATGACGTGCCCGGTGTAGCCGTAGGCGACCACGGGCAACACCAGCAGCTTGTCGGGGATCTCCTTCCCGGCCCCGGTGGCGATGCCGACCGGGCACACGAGATCGACATCGAGCGGCAGGTGCGGCCCGTGTTGCTCCACGGCCCCGCACGGGACGACACACACCTTGCCCATCTCGACCGCGTCGTCGACCTCGGGCCAGGTCAGCTTCTCGTAGCGGTACTCGGTGCGGGCGCGGGACATCACGACCTCGGATCAGGGGAGTTGGCGCGGGTCCACGTCGTGGGCGACGCACGCGACGCAGTCGCCCTGTGCCACGACCGACGGCGCCCGGCACGCGACCAGCACGCCGGCCGCGTGTGCGGTCACCTCGACGGGTTCGCGGTCGGGCCGTTCCAGGAAGTGAATCGCCCCGACCGGCTGCCCCGCGGCCACGTCTTCGCCCAGCGGCACGAGGTTTTCGTAGACGCCGCTCTCGGGGGCGAAGCGGTAGTCCTCCCACGCCAGCGCCTGCACCCACCGCGCCGGCTTCGTGCGCGGCACCACCTCGCCGCGCAGCACGCCCTGCTGCACGAGCACGTTCCGCAACCCCGCCTGCGTCGCGCGATGAACCGCCACCGTGACGTTCTCGCTGCCGCCCATCTCGGTCGTGATGACAGTCTTCCCCTGCCGCTCGGCCTCCACCGGCAGCAGCCCCGTGCCCGCCACGTCGGCGTAGAGAAAGCACACGTCCGTGTTCCACGCCTCGGTGCCGGCCAGCATCGCGGCACGCTGCTGTCCTGCGGGGACGAGGTGCATGTGCGCGCACGGCACGAAGTCCATGCTGCGGCCGCCGGTGTGCATGTCGATCACGACATCGGCGAGCGGGAACAGCACCGTGGTGAGGTAGTGCGCCACCACCTCGCTCGGCGTGCCGGTCGGGCTGCCGGGGAAGCAGCGGTTGAAGTTCTTGCCGTCCAGCGGGGACAGCCGCGTCGCCGCCTTCGCCGCCGGCATCGTCAGCGTCGGGACAAGGATGACGCGGCCGCTGATCTGCTCGGGAACCAACTCACGGAGGAGCCGCATCACCGCGACCTGGCCGGGGTACTCGTCGCCGTGGTTGCCGGCGAGGACGAGCACCGTCGGCCCGGCGCCGTTCTTCACGACGGTGACCGGCAGCAGCAGGTTGGCCCAGCCGCCGAGGTTGTACGAGTACGGGACGAACAGGTTCCCCACCTGCTTCCCCGGCTTCTCGAAATCGACACTACTCCGAACGGGCGAATCGCTCACGCCAGCATCTCCTTCACCACGCGGCCGTGCACGTCGGTCAGGCGGAAGTCGCGGCCGGCGTAGCGGTACGTCAGCTTCTCGTGGTCGAAGCCGAGCAGGTGGAGCATCGTCGCGTGGAGGTCGTGGACGTGGACCGGGTTCTCGACCGCGCGGAAGCCGAACTCGTCGGTCGCGCCGACGGCGGTGCCGCCCTTCACGCCGCCGCCGGCGAGCCAGCAGGTGAAGCCGTAGTGGTTGTGGTCGCGGCCGTTCAGTGCCGGCAACTCGGCGACCGGCGTACGGCCAAACTCGCCGCCCCACAGCACGAGCGTCTCGTCGAACAGGCCGCGAGCCTTGAGGTCCGTCAGGAACGCGGCGATGGGTCGGTCCCACTGGCTCGCCAGCGTGCGGTGTGCGGCGGCGAGGCCGTCGTGGTTGTCCCACGGCTGCCCGGCCCCGCTCCACACCTGCACCACCCGCACCCCACGCTCGAGCAGCCGGCGGGCCAGGAGCAGTTGACGGCCGTGGACGGTGTCGCCGTACAGGTCGCGCGTCTTCTTCGCTTCGCGGGAGAGGTCAAAAGCGTCGGTCGCTTCGGCCTGCATCCGGTAGGCCAGCTCGAAGGTGCGGATGCGGGCTTCGAGCCGCGGGTCGGCGGGGCGATCGGCGGCGTGGCGGGCGTTCAGCGCGGCGACGAGGTCCAGCTGTTCGCGCTGCCGGGTGGGGCTCAACTCGGGGTTGCGGAGGTGGGCGATGAGCTTGTCGGCGTCGGTGCTCTGCGTGTTGAGGTAGGTGCCCTGATAAACCCCGGGGAGGAACGCCGACCGCCAGTTGTGCGTCGTCACGATCGGGTAGCCGCCGGGGCACATGACGACGAACCCGGGGAGGTTCTGGTTCTCGCTGCCGAGGCCGTACGTCACCCAGCTGCCAACGCTGGGACGCGGCGCGCGGCCGTCGCCGCTGTTCATCAGGAGCAGCGACGGCTCGTGGTTCGGCACGTCGGCGTGCATCGACCGGACGACGCACATGTCGTCGATGTGCCGGGCGGTGTGGGCGAACAACTCGCTGACGGGGAGGCCGCACCGGCCGCGCGGGGCGAAGGCGAACGGCGACTTCATCGCGGCGCCGGTCTTGCGCTCGGTGCGGAGGTTGCCCGCGGGAACCGCCCGGCCGTGGTACTGGTCGAGCATCGGCTTGGGGTCGAACGTATCGACCTGGCTCGGCCCGCCGTTCATGAACAGGTGAACGAGTCGCTTCGCCTTCGCGGGGAAGTGCGGGGCGCGCGGCGCGAGCGGGTCGAGTTGCCCGCGCGCGTCGTCGGCGAGGACGCCGGCGAGGGCGAGCGTGCCGAGGCCGGTGCCGCAGCGGGCCAGGGCTTCGCGGCGGGTGAACATGCGGCTCCCTCAGTCCACGAACGCAAACTCGTTGGTCAGCAGCAGCGCGTGCGTCAGGTCGGCCCAGCGCTCGGGGCCGCGGGCGGCGAACGCCCGCGCCAGCTCCGCCTCCGCGGCCGACGGCGGCCGGCCGTACACGATGCGGTAGAGGCGATCCACCCTCGCGGCCGGGTCCAGCCTCTGCACGTCGGGCCGCGCCGCCAGGCGCTCCGCGGCGTCTCGCGCGAATGGGCCGTTCATCAGGAAGAGCGCCTGCGGCGCGACCGTCGTCGCGGTCCGTTCGGTGACGCTCGCCGCGGGGTTCGGCACGTCGAACGTCGTGAGGAGTGTCGGGAATTCCAGGCGGTCGGTGTAGCCGTACACGGCCCGGCGGTGCGACCCGAACCGCGGCACCGGCGGGCCGCCGAGCTTGGCGTCGAGCGAACCCGACACCGCGAGCAGCGCGTCGTGCAGCGGCTCGAACTCCAGCCGCCGGCGGTTCTGCCGGGCGAGCCAGCGGTTCTCGGGATCGGCCGCCGCGTCCCCCACGCTCGACCGGCGGTACGTGTCCGACAGCATGATGAGGCGGTGGAGGCGCTTCATGCTCCACCCGCCGTCCACGAACTCGGCGGCTAACCAGTCGAGCAGTTCCGGGTTGCTCGGCGGCTCGCCGCGAAGGCCGAAGTCGCCGGGCGTGGTGACGAGGCCGGCGCCGAAGTGGTGCATCCACACGCGGTTCACGAACACCCGCGCTGTCAGCGGGTTCGACGGCGACACGATCTCGCGCGCCAGGTCGAGCCGGCCGCTGCCGGGGCCGAACGGGCGGCGCTGGGGATTCACGACCTTCGGAACCTGCCGCGGAACCTCAGCGCCCACGCGGCCCGGTTGACCTCGCTCGAAGACGCGCGGCTGGTACGGCCGCTCGGCGTCGGCCAGCGCCATCGCGCGGGGCGGCCCCTTCAGCAGCCACGTTTCGACATCGCGGAGGATCTTCTGGTACTCGCCCTGCGAGCCGCGGTCGGGGAACAGCGACAGGAAGCCCCAGTCCAGCGCCAGCGGCGCGTCGGCGGGGGAATCGGGGCCGTGTAGTACGCGGCGCAGCGCCTCCGCGTCCGGGTCTGCGTTCGGCGTCGGCGTGTCGACCGACGCAAGTAGCTTGCCGTACCGCGCGGCCGCGTCCTTCATCGACTCGGGCGCGGTCGCGAACGCCTGCTTCACGAGCTTGTTCCCGGACGGGAGCGCGGCCAGCGCCTCGGCGGCCTTGCGCGGGAAGTCGGCGTCCGGCAACTCGGCGAGGGCGTGCCACGGCTGCCACGCGGCGTCCTTGCGGCGCTTCGTGTCGGCGAGGAACTGCCGCCACCGCGTCGTCATCGCCGGGTTCAGGTCGCCGCGGTCGGCGATCAGCATGAAGTCGTCGGCCGGGGGGTGATTCCGCGCCGCGTGCGCCGCCAGCAGGTACTCGGCGGCGCGGCTGCGGCCGCCGGTCACGAGTTCAGCGTGGCGGGCGGATACGAACCGGTCGAGCGCCGCCTGCCGCAGCTTCAACTCGGCGTCGTACAGCGTGTGCTCGCCGGTCTGCGGCGCGGCCCCCAGCAGCGGGGGGACGACGGGCTCGGCGGTGCTGCGGAACACGCCGTAAAGCGAGTAGTAATCCGCCGACGGCACCGGGTCGAACTTGTGGTCGTGGCAGCGGGCGCACGTCACCGTCAGGCCCATCAGCCCGCGGGTGACCACGTCGATGCGGTCGTCGATGATGTCGTGCGTGTTGTTGACGAAGTGCCCGCCGACGGTCAGGAACCCGAGCGCCGCGCGATCGGCCGGCATGGCCAGGTCGGCCGCCAGCTGCGCCGTCACGAACCGGTCGAACGGCAGGTCGCGGTTCAGGGCGTCGATCACCCAGTCGCGGTACGTCCACGCCCAGGGGTACTCCTTCCCCTCGAAGAACACGTACCCCTTGTTGTCGGCGTACCGGGCCACGTCGAGCCAGTGCCGGCCCCACCGCTCGCCGTACCGCGGCGACGCCAGCAAGCGATCAATCAGCTTGGCGTAGGCGTCAGGGGCGGCGTCCTTCTCGAAGGCGTCCACTTCCTCCGGCGTCGGTGGCAGGCCGTGCAGGTCGAACGTGGCGCGGCGGATTAGCGCGCGGGCGGCTGCGAGCGGCGCCGGTGACAGCCCCTTGTCACGCCACTTCGCGGCGACGAAGGCGTCGATGCCGGCGCCGGCGGGGCGCGTCACCGGCCGGAACGCCCAGTGCGCCGCGGCCGCCTTCTCGATCGCGTCCGGAGCCTTCAGCACCGCCTGCGCCGGCCAGGGCAGCCCCATCTCGACCCAGCGCTCGAGCGCGAGCCGCTCGCGGTCCGGCAGTTTCTCCTTCGGCGGCATCCGCACGTCGTGGGCGTAGCGAATCGCCTTCACCAGCAGGCTGTCGGCGAGCTTCCCGGGCACGGCCGCGGGGCCGCCGTCGCCGCCCTTCAGGACGCCGTCGCGGGTGTCGAGCCGCAGCCCGCCCTTCGCCTTGTCGGCGGCGTGACACCCCAGGCAGCGCTCGACCAGGACGGGGCGGACGCTCTTCTCGAAGAACTCGTCGCCGGCCGGGTCCGCGAGCGCGGCCGGGGGCGAAACGAGCAGCACGAGGAGGGCGGCCCAGCGGGCAGGCGGCATGAACGTGGTCCGGGGCGGGAAGTGCCAACACTCTACCGCGCAGGGCCGCCCGGAACCAGCACCTTTCCCCCGGCCGCGATACCGGGTACGCTGGCGGAATCACGTCTCGCCGCGGAGTGCGTCATGACGCCCACCCTTTTGCTGCTCGTCACGCTCGCCCAGCCGGAACCGCTGCCGCCGCGGATGCCGCCGGACCGCCTCGACGGCCCGCCGGTGGTGTCAGCGAAGGCGTGGGCCGTGGCCGACGGCCGCACCGGCGCCATCCTCGCCGCCGCCGACCCGCCCGAGCCGCTGGCCATCGCCAGCACCACGAAAATCATGACCGCCTGGCTCGTCCTGAAACTGGTCGCCGCCGACCCCAAGGTGCTCGACGAGGTGGTCACGTTCTCGGCCAAGGCCGCGAACACCGGCGGCACGTCCGCCAAGATCAGGAACGGTGAGAAGGTCGCCGTTCGCGACCTGCTCTACGGCCTGATGCTGCCCTCGGGCAACGACGCGGCCCGCGCCTTCGCCGAGCACTTCGCCGGCCGCTACCCGGCCGACCCGAAGGCCGACACGAAGGCCGACCCGGATCCGGCGGCGCCGTTCGTCGCCGCCATGAACAAGGAGGCCGCGGCGCTGAAAATGACGAGCACCCGGTACCTCGACCCGCACGGCCTCGGGCTGAACCGCTCCACGCCACGCGACCTGGCCGCCCTCGCCGCCGAGGTGCTCCGCAACGAGCTGTTCCGCGCGGTCGTCGGAACGCGCCGCCACACCTGCACCGTGACCGCGCAGGACGGAACGACCCGCACCCTGGTCTGGGACAACTCGAACCGCCTGCTCGGCATCGAGGGGTACGACGGGGTGAAGACCGGCACCACCGGCGCGGCCGGGGCCTGCCTCGTGGCCAGCGGCCGCCGCGACGGCGACCACCGCATCGTGGTCGTGCTCGGGGCGCCGTCGAACGAGGCCCGGTACGTCGACGCCCGCAACCTGTTCCGGTTCGCGTGGCACCTGCCGGGGCCGCCGTAGCCGAAAGCTGAGCCCGGCCGTATGTTGCGGGGCATCACTCACGCACGGCCGTCCCTCTCCCCGGCCGACCCCAGAGGTTACGTCGTGCGGACACTCCTCGCGCTCGTGCTGCTGTCCCCCGTCGCGCTCGGCCAGGACGACGACCCCGTACCGGTCGCCCCGCCGCCGCGCCTCAAGGCCGCGGCGACCGCCAAGAAGGCGCCGCCGCGGGTGGACACCACGTTCCCGGTCGATCCGAAGCCGAAGCCGGTGTTGAAGGCCGAGCCGACGCCGGTCCCGATGCCGGCGCCGAAGACGAACCCTGTACCCGAGCCCGCCCCGAAGCCGGTGGCGAAGGCCGACCCGCCGGCGCCGAAGTCCGCACCGGTCGAGCCGAAGGCCGAGCCCAAGGCGGAAGAGAAGACCGACGCCAAGTCCGAGGCGACGGACGACAAGCCGGCTTCGACCACGCCGCCCGTCGTGAAGTTTCCCGAGCCCGCGTTCAACGACTACCAGCTGCCGTTGTACGCGCTCATGGCCGTGGGCGGGGTCGCGGTGCTGGTCGTGCTCCGCAGCTACATCTTCCCGCCGAAGGCCTGAGCCACGGCCGCCGCGAGCCGGGCGTTGGCCACAATGAGCGCCCGGTTCGCGGTCAGTGTCCGCCCCTCCGTCAGCTCCGCGAGCCGGGCCAGCACGAACGGCGTCGCCGCCGGCCCGTGCGCGTGTGCCCGGTCCGCGTCCGCAAGCGCCCGCCCGAGTGCGGCCTCGTACTCGCCCGCGGGAACCGCCACGTCCGCGGCACACGGCTGGGTCAGCAGCGCTCCACCGCCGCCGAGCCGCACGTGCGCCGCGAACGCCGCCGCGGCTTCGGCCGGCGACTCGACCCGCACCGACACCGGCAGTGCGTTCCCCTCGTCGGCGACGGTGAAGCGCGGGAACCGGTCGGTGCGGTAGCCCAGGACGGGGACGCCGAGCGTCTCCAGCAACTCGAGCGTCCGCGGCAGGTCGAGGATGCTCTTGGCCCCGGCGCAGACCACGAGCACGGGCGTCCGCGCCAGTTCGGTCAGGTCCGCGGACACGTCCCAACTCACCCCCTCGGCCGCCCGGTGCGCCCCGCCGATGCCGCCGGTGGCGAACACGCGCACCCCCGCGGCGTGGGCGAGCGCCATCGTCGCGCTCACCGTCGTCGCCGCCGTCCGCCCCAGGCCGACGGCCGCGCCCAGGTCGCGGCGGCTCGCCTTCATCACGCCGCTGGTTTGTGCCAGCTCGTCGAGTTGGGGCGAACTCAGCCCGACGGTCGGCCGGCCGTGCCAGACCGCGACGGTCGCCGGGACGGCCCCGCCGGCGCGGACGGCGGCCTCGGCCTCCCGAGCCGTGTCGCGGTTCGTTGGCCACGGCAGGCCGTGCGTGACGAGCGTCGATTCGAGCGCGACGACCGGCCGGCCCGCGGAGAGGGCGGCGGCCACCTCGTCGCTTACGGTCAGCCAGTCGGGCGGCATCGTCGCTCCGAGTCGCAGGGGCGGATCGGCCTATCATACCCGCGACCGCGGCACCCACGGGGACCGGCGATGCATTCGGTGGTGTTCGTTCAGGGCGGTGGCGTCGGCGTGGATCAGGAACTCGCCGTCCGCCGCATTCTCGACGCGGCCGGCGTGAGTGTGCAGTTCGAAGTTGTCACCGCCGGCCGGGCCGCACTGGAGCAGGGGCTCGACGCACTGCCCGAGAGCGTGTTCGCCGCCGTCCGCGCCCGCGGCGTCGCGCTCAAGACGAAGCTGCTGACGCAGAAGGGGGCCGCGCCGCCGACGAACTACAACGTCGCCTTCCGCCGGCAGCTCGGACTGCACACGTCGGTCCGCCCGGTCCGGAACTTGGGCGGCCTGGCGAGCCGGTTCCGCGGCGTGAACTTCCTCCTCGTCCGCGAGATCAGCGAAGACCTGTACACGGCCAGCGAGCACGAGCTGGTGCCGGGCGTGGTGCAGAGCTTCAAGATCGTCACGGCGGCGACCAGCCTGCGGTTCTTCCGCTTCGCCTTCGAACTGGCCCGCCGCACCGGCCGGAAGTCGGTCCACTGCATTCACAAGGCGAACATCCTGAAGATGGCCGACGGCCTGTTCCTCGACTGCTTCCGCCGCGTCGCCGCCGACTTCCCAGACATCGCGGCGAAAGACCTGATCGTGGACAACACGTGCATGCAGCTGGTGAGCCGGCCGCAGCAGTTCGAGGTGATGGCGGCCGGGAACCTGTACGGCGACCTGCTGTCGGACCTCGGCGCGGGGCTGGTCGGCGGCGTGAGTGCGACCGCGGCGGTCAATCACGGCGACGGCGTGACGGTGTACGAGGCCGTGTACGGCGCCGGTCACGAGATGGTGCCGAAGGACAAGGCCAACCCGCTGCCGCTCGTGCTGCCGGCCGTCGAGATGCTGCGCGACCTCGGCGAGGCGGTCGCGGCCGACCGGATCGTCGCGGCCGTGGAAGGCGTGTTGACGGACGGGCAGGTGCGCACCGCCGACATCGGCGGCACCGCGACCACGACGCAGTTCACCGACGCGATCGTGGCGCGGCTCCGCTGACGGCTACAGCGACACCCGGCGGTGCAGGTCGTCCACAACCCAGTGGAACGCCGTCAGGTGGATGCTCTCGACGATGCCCATGTCGTCGAGCGGCACGTGCAGGTTGTGGTGGTTGATCTCGCGGAGTTTGCCGCCGGTGAATCCGGTGCAGCCGAACGTGGTCAGGCCGTGGGCGTTGGCCCAGTCCACGGCCCGCAGGATGTTCGGGCTGTTGCCGCTGCCGCTGATCGCCACGAGCAGGTCGCCGGGGGAGGCGAGGTTCTTCAGCTGCTCGGAAAAGACGCGGTCGAAGCCCTCGTCGTTCCCCCAGGCCAGGATGTAGGGCGTGTTGTCGGTGAGGCTCAGAATCTTGAACCGCTTCTTGGCGTCGTCGTCGAAGAACTTGCGGGCGAGGGTGCCCTTGCCGATGTCCTCGCAGAAGTGGGACGCGTTGGAGCCGCTGCCGCCGTTGCCGATGACGAACACGAACCGGCCGGCCTGGTACCGCTCCCACATGAGGTCGGCGAGCTTCTGCACCTCACGGGGGTCGATGCGGCCGAGCTCGGCGGCGACCCGGGCCAGGAATTCCTTGGGGTTGAGCGTCGTGCCGAGCATGGCGGTCCTCGCGGGTCAGCGGGCGGGGAGTGCGGTCAGGCCTGAGACGCCGGCGTAACGATCCGGGTCGAGGGCGTGTAAGGCTAGTTTCTCAACCAGCGTCGCCGCGGCAACCCGCGCGTCGTCGGTCGTGAGCCGTGAGTGTGGTCGGCCGGGCGCCCGCGACTACGCGGCTTTCGGCCGGGGCTGCTTGTCGGCCGCCTGTCGGGCCGCCCGGGCGCTGAGCCACGCGAGATCCTCCTCGAGCCAGCGGACCTGCTCCTCCGTCCACACGGCCGGGTCGCTCAGCAGACCCGGGACATCTCTCTTCCTGTCGTGGTTGATCGTCACGAACGTACCGTCCGGAAGGTCGAGCGGGGTGTCGAGCACGATCTGCCCGTCCCTCACTACCCCCCTGCCAGCGAATTCTAGCGGCTCCTCAACACCCATCGCACGCCCTCCCGCGGCCCCGCGACGTTACCCAAACCCGCGCCGCCGGACTAGGCCAACCGCGGCGGGTACAATGCCCCCATGCCGCGCCACCTGATCCTCGGCACCGCCGGGCACATCGACCACGGCAAGACGACGCTCGTCCGCGCCCTCACCGGCACCGACACCGACCGCCTGCCGGAGGAAAAGGCCCGCGGCATCACCATCGACATCGGCTTCGCCCGCCTCGCCCTCGGCGACCTGGAACTCGGCGTCGTCGACGTGCCGGGGCACGAGCGGTTCGTCCGCAACATGCTCGCCGGGGCTACCGGCGTCGACATCGCCCTGCTCGTCGTCGCCGCCGACGACTCGGTCATGCCGCAGACCCGCGAGCACCTCGACATCCTGCACTTGCTCGGCGTTCGCGCCGGCGTCGTCGCCGTCACGAAAGCCGACCTCGTGGACGACACCACCCGCGAGGTCGTCACGCTGGAGGTGCGAGAACTGCTGCGCGGCACCGGCCTCGAAGCCGCGGCCGTCGTTCCGGTGTCGGCCCACACCGGGGAGGGAATCGACGCGCTGCGAGCCGCGCTCCGCGCCGCGGCGGAGGCCGTGCCGGATGGTCGCGACGGGGCGTTCCGGTTGCCGATCGACCGGGCGTTCGTCGTGCAAGGGCACGGCACCGTCGTCACCGGGTCCGTGCTCGCCGGCCGGGTGCGTGTCGGCGACGAACTCGACTGGCACACCGGCGACGGCGCCGTCGAGCGGGTTCGGGTGCGCGGCTTGAACCACCACGGCGCTGCGGTGCCGGTCGCGAGCCGCGGGCAGCGCGCGGCCGTGAATCTCGCTGGCGTGCCGCACGAGCGAGTCCGCCGCGGGCAGGAACTCGCTGCGCCCGGGGCGGTGGTACCGTCCACCGTGCTGACGGTGCGCCTGCGGGTCGCCCGTGGGTCGCCGCGCCCGCTGAAACACCGACTGCCGCTCCGCGTCCACATCGGCACGGCCGAGGTGATGGGCACCGTCTCGCTCCTCGACAGCGACCGCCTCGACCCCGGCGGCACGGGCCCGGCGCAGTTATTCCTCGACGCACCCGTCACCGCCGTGTGGGGGCAGCCGTTCGTCGTCCGCGATTCGTCGGCCGAGCACACCCTCGGCGGCGGCACGATCCTCCACCCGACCGCGCGGAAGCTCCGCCGCCGGCACCTCGTCGCCCTCGAGCGCGTCGAACGGCTCGAATCGGCAGATCCTTCCGTCCGGTTCGTCGCCGCCGCGTGGTTCGCCGGCAGCGCGGGTCTCGACCCCGCCGACCTGCCGCGGACGACCGGCGTCCCCGCCGCCGACATCGCTGCCGTGACGGAGCGGGCTACCGGCGGACTCGTCGAAGTCCTGTTGCCGCCGGCCCGCCGACTGGTGCTCGCCGCCGAGCGCGTCGCGGAGTTGGAAGCGACGGTGCTGCGCGCCCTGGGCGGACTCCACGCCGAGTTCCCGCTTCACACCAGCCACGACCGCCAGAAACTCGCCGCGTCCCTCACCGCCGCGGCCGAAGAAGCCGTGACGCAGGCCGTGATCGACCGCCTCTTCGCGGCCCGGCAACTGGTCGGCGACCGGCGGCGGGTGGCGCGGGCGGACTTCAAGCCCAAACTCTCCGCGAACCAGCGGAAGCTGAAGGACCGCATCGTGTCCGCGCACGCGGCCGCGGGCTTCGCCCCGCCGGAGCCGCGCGAGTTCGCCGGGCAGGCCGGCGGGCAAGCGGCGGCGCTGACGGACATTTACGACGTGGCCGTGGCCGAGGGGGAGTTGGTGAAGCTGGCCGCGGACCTTTACCTGCACGCGGCCGCGGCCGCGGAGTTGCGAGAAAAGGTACTGGCCCTACTTGCGGCGACGCCTGGGGCTACCGTCGCCGCGATCCGCGACGCGCTCGGCACCACGCGGAAGTACGCAGTGCCGATCTGCGAGTACCTCGACCGGATCGGCCTGACGAGGCGCGACGGCGACGTGCGCGTCCTCGCGGCCGGGCCGCGTTAGTGCGGCAGCGGAGCGGCCCCGCCGACGAGGGCGCGGACCTCCATGCACGCCTGCTTCCACCACCGGCCGACGGTGCGGATGTCGCACCCGAGGATGTCGGCGACCTCGGCCCGGGTCCGGCCGTCGTAGAAGATCAGGATCATCACCTTCTGCGGGTTCATCGAGACCCGCCCGACGGCTTCGTGGAACAGCTCCCACAGCTCGAACTCGGCGGCGGCGGCGCGGGCGGCGGGCTCGGGGATGGCGTTCGCCCCGGCCGTGCCGTCCTCCGACGTGAGGGCGTCCAGCGAGCGGAGCTGGTACGCCTGCCCGCGGGCCTTGCGAGCCAGGTCGAGGAGCTCGCGGCGGATCATCACGCCGGCCAGGAGGAAGAACTTCCCCGTGTTGTCCGGGCGGAGGCGCTGAAGCGTCCGTAGTAGCCGCACCCAGCCGACCTGCTCGACGTCCTCCGAGTCGGCCACCGGCCGCACGTTCGGGAAACTCCGGTACATCCGCCGGGCCAGCCGGTGGAACCGGCCCTGCGCCCGGCGGACGAGTTCGTTCACCGCGGCCGGGTCGCCGGCCCGGAGGCCGTCGATGCAGCGGTTCATGTGCGCGGTGTGGAACGACAGGGCGGTGTCGGACATGGACTTCACCGGGGCGGGTACGAGTCGGCGAGGTGCCGCCATCGTAACACCGCGCTGCGGCGTTACCAATTAACCCGATTTGAACGTCGCGTGAACGACCGTCCCGTCGGACGCGAACCGGACCCCGCCGTCGTGCCAGCGTACGGGACGGCGCACGTCTCCCCCGGCGACGCGGAGCAGGGCGGCCGCGAGGTTGTCCGCGGCGAGCGCCCGAAGCCCCACGTAGGACGTGGTCAGCCGCGGGTTGATTTCCACGGCCACGTCGCGCCCGTCGCCGAGGATCAGATCGACGCCGACGTACCCACACAGGCCGGGGACGCAAGCGACGGCCCGGGTGGCGAGCGAGACGGCCCGTTCGGCCAGAGCCGGCGGCAGCGGCAGTTCGCCGCCGCGGTAGTGGAAGCGGCCGTCGGCCGAGAGGATTTGCGTCGTCGGGAGGAGCGGCACGTTCCCCTCCGGACCGCAGAGGAACCCCACGCTTGCCGCGACGCCGGGGACGTACTCCTGGAGAATCATCGGCCCCGGGTACTCCTCGGCCGCGAGCGCCTGGGCCTGCACCAACTCGAACCGGTCGCGCAGCAGGAACGTGGCGGTCGAGCCACACCCGTCGCGCGGCTTCCACACCACGGGGAACGCCTCGCACGCCGTCGGGGCGCGGTCGGTCGTCGCGGGTGTGGGGACGGCTCGGGCGCGCCAGTGGTCGTGCAGGGCGAGCTTGTCGGAGGTGAGTTCCACGGCCGCGAGCGAGGGGCCGAGGAGGCGGCCGCCGGCGTCCAGCACCCGGCGGCACCGGTCGAGCAGGATGCCGTCCGATTCGGGCGCGACGACGAGCGCCCAGTCGGCGGCGGCGAACGCGGCGGCGTCGTCGGCGTCGGGCGTGACGACCGCGCAGCCCGGGAGCGCCGCGAAGTCGGCGGCGACCGCGTCCCGCATGGCGCGGCCTTCGGCGTACATCGGGTCGGTGACGAGGCCGCGGGCCGTCAGGTACTCGTAGACGACGACCTTCACAGGGCCGCGACTACGCGGCGGACCAGCCGGCGCAACTGCTTCTCGGCCTCGTTCGCCGTCGCCACGATGTCGGCCAGGCTGACCGGCTCCAGGGCGTCCGGCAGGCACTGGTCGGTGATGACCGACACGCCCATCACGCGCATTTTGGCGTGGACCGCGACGATCACCTCCGGGACGGTGGACATGCCGACCACGTCCGCGCCCAACTGGCGAAGAAACCGGTACTCCGCACGCGTCTCCAGGTTCGGCCCCGACACGGCGACGAACACGCCCTGGTGGCAGGTGATCTGCTCCTCCATCGCCAGCCGCTTGCCGAGCTTCAGCAACTCCCGGTCGTAGGCGTGGCACATGTCGGGGAAGCGCTCGCCGAGGCGGTCGTCGTTCGGGCCGATGAGCGGGTTGTCGCCGAGCAGGTTGATGTGGTCCTCGATCAGCATCAGGTCGCCCTTGTTCCACTGCGGGTTCATCCCGCCGCACGCGTTGCTGACGAGCAGCGTCTCGCACCCGAGCGCCCTCATCACCCGGACCGGGAACGTGACCTGTTGCAGCGTCCACCCCTCGTAGAAGTGGAACCGGCCTTCCATCGCCACGACCGGCTTCCCCTCCAGGGTGCCGCACACGAGCTGTCCCCTGTGCGTCGGGGCCGTCGAGCGCGGCATGTGCGGGATGCTCTCGTAGGGGAGCACGGCCTCGGCCGCGATGTCCTCGGTGAGCTTGCCGAGGCCGGTGCCGAGGATGATCCCCGCGGCGGGGGTGCGGGGCCACTTCGCCCGGACGGCGGCGGCCGCTTCCTGGATCTGGTCGTACAGCGGCGACGGGGTCATGGCGGCTCGCGGTTGACGGCGGCGTCGGCGGGGCGGTACGGTGGCGGCCCCAGCGAATCCCGGATGGTTCTATGCCCTCGTTCGGCCTCGCACATCCCCGGGGGCGGTTCCCGTTCGAGCGGCTGACCGCCGTGGCGCTGGCGCGGCTCGCCCGGTTCCCGTCCTACCGGGCGCCGCGCGCCGCCGACCTGCACGACCCGACCACCTTCCAGCCGCCCGCGGGGCCGTCCTCGGAACTGGTGCTGAGCGGGAGGGCGTTCATCGCCTCCGGCTCGACGCGGCCCGACGTGCGACTCGTTGCGGTGCAGCCGTTCGTGGGCGAACTGGCGGCGTGCCCGCACCTGCGGACGCTCCGGCGCCTCGACCTGACGGGGAACCGCATCGGCCCCGACGGGGCGCGGGCGCTGGTGGCGTCGCCGTTTTTTGGGGGGCTACGGGAACTCGTGTTGAACGGGAACGCGATTGGGTCGGAGGGGGCGGCCGCGCTGCCGGGTGCGCCGTGGCTGTCGGGGCTGGAACGGCTGGAGGTCGCAGGCAACGGGCTGACAGCAAACGACGTGATTCGCGTGCTTGATGCGGCGCCGCGGGTGACCGCGGTGGACGTGTCGGGGAACGCGGCAGATTTCGCGGAGGTGGCGCGGCGCGGGATGCGCGAGGTCGTGGCGGTCGGTTCGACGTGGGGCCGGCTTGCCGCGGGCCAGGCACAGGCAACTGGAAGCCGGCCCCACGACCGAACGGCGACTCTCGCATCTCTTGACCTCCGCCACACCCGCGTCCCGCCCCTCGGCCCGTGCCCCGCGTTGACCCACCTCAACCTCGGCTTCACCGACTGCGGCGACGCCTTCGACGCCGCTGCCTTTCCCACCCTTTGCGTGCTCGGCTTGCGCGCGTGCCGTCTCGCCCGCCCCGCGATACGGTCTGCGTCCGTCGCCGCGCTCGACCTCAGCGTCAACCCGCTCGCCGACGCCGGCGCCGCCGTCTCCCGCTGCCCGAACGTCACACACCTGAATCTCGCCAACACCGGCCTCTCCGACGCCGCACTCGCTGCCGTTCTCGCCGCGCTGCCGAAGCTTCGCGTGCTGGACCTCGCCTGGAACCCGCTCGCCGACCCCGCCCCGCTCCTCGGGCACCCGACCCTGCAGGCGCTCGACCTGACCGGCACGCGCTTCGACCGGCGCGGCTTGAGGGCACTCGCGGCGCGGTTCGGTACAATCGGCGAGTAGCCCGGTATCACCTCACGACGCACGCAATGGCCGTCAACCTCCCGCCGCACTACCACGAAGCCGACGCCCGGTACAAGAAGGCGAAGACGCCCGAGGACAAGCTCGCCGCGCTCCGCGAGATGTGGGTGCTGCTGCCCAAACACAAGGCCAGCGAAAAGGTCCAGATGGACCTCAAGTGCCGCATCTCGGAGCTGAACGACGAGATCGACGCGGCCAAGAGCGGCCCCAAGAAGGCTGCCCCCGGCACGTTCAAGTTGCCGCGGCAGGGGGCCGGCACGGTCGTGTTCCTCGGCCCGCCGAACGCCGGCAAGTCGCGCCTCCTCGCCGCCCTCACGAAGGCCCAGCCCGCCGTCGCGCCGTACCCGTTCACCACCCGCGAGCCCATCCCCGGGATGATGGACTACGAGGACGTGCGCGTGCAGCTGGTGGACCTGCCGCCGGTCACCGCCGACCACTACGACCACTTCGTCACCGACCTGACCCGCGCGGCCGACGCCGCCGTGCTGTTCCTCGACCTGAGCGACGACGACGGCCCCGCCGCGACGCAGGCCACGATCGACCGGTTGAAGCAGGCCCGTCGCGAACTCGTGACCGAGCTGCCGGCCGAGGAAGACCCCGCGACGTACTCGCTGAAGACGCTGCTGGTCGCAACGAAGGCCGACGACGAGGCCGCCGACATTCGCCTGGAACTGGCCCGCGAGGCGGTCGGCGACCGATACCCGTTCCTGGTCGTGTCCGCGGAGCAGGGCACCGGCGTTGCCGAGTTGAAGAAGGCGATTTACGACCGGCTGGGCGTCATCCGCGTGTACACGAAGCAGCCGGGCAAGCCGGCCGACATGACGAGCCCGTTCACGTGCCCCGCCGGCAGCACGGTCGCGGAGTTCGCCGGGTGCGTCCACAAGGACTTCGAGGAGGGGCTGAAGTCGGCCCGCGTCTGGGGGTCGGCGGCGTTCGACGGGCAGACCGTCGGCCGCGACCACGTCGTGAAGGACAAGGACGTGGTCGAGTTGCACCTGTGACCGCGTGCGACCACAATACCTCCATGAACCTCCCCCCGCGCGACCCGCTGCTCGTGCGCCACGGCCGGATGCGCCTCCTCGGCGCGTTCGTGCCGGCGGTCGGCGTGTCGGCCCGGCGCGGCGACACGGTCGTCGTCCGCACCGAGCGCGGCCAGGAGGTCGGCGAGGTGCTGTGCCCGGCGACGCCGCAGGCGGTGAGCGCCATCCCCGACGCCACCAAGGGCGACATCCTCCGCGTCGCGGTCGCCGAGGACCGGGCGAAGCTGGCCCACCTGGCGGACGTGGAGCGGAAGGAGTTCGCCGCGGCCGAGAAGCTGATCGCGGCGCACCGGCTGGCGATGCAGCTGGTGGACGTGGAGCACCTGTTCAGCGGCGAGCGGATCGTTTTCTACTTCCTGGCCGAGAGCCGCGTCGACTTCCGCGAGCTGGTGCGCAGCATGGCGCGGGAGTTTCACACGCGGATCGAGTTGCGGCAGATCGGCGTCCGCGACGAGGCCCGGCTGAAGGCGGACTACGGCGACTGCGGCCGGCCGGTGTGCTGCAACACGCACCTGGTGGTGATGCCGCCCGTGAGCATGAAGATGGCCAAGCTCCAGAAGGCGACGCTCGACCCGAACAAGATCAGCGGCCGGTGCGGCCGGCTGAAGTGCTGCCTCCGGTACGAGCAGGACGTGTACGAGGAGGTCCTCCAGGAACTGCCGCCCGTCGGCAGTCGCGTCGTCACCGCCAAGGGGCAGGGGCGGGTGCTGGCGCAGGAATTGTTGGCCCGCCGCCTCCTCGTCGAGTTCGAGGACGGCCGGCGGTTGCCGGTACCCGCCGCCGAGGTGCTGACGCGGTTGTAGAACGTAAACGCAGGACGCACGCCGACCGAATCCTCGAGGGCATAGTGGACGCGAAATTACTCGAACTCACCCGCACCGACCCGCGGTACGCCTACGAGGCCTACGAGTTCGTTTGCGAGGCCGTGGGCTTCACCCAGGACCGCCTCGGCCGAACCGACGTCGAGGCCGGCGAGGACGAGAACCACGTCAGCGGCGAGGAACTTCTCCGCGGCGCGTGCGCCATGGCCGTCCGCGACTTCGGCCTGATGGCGCCGGTCGTCTTCCGCCGCTGGGGTATTCGCACCACCGACGACTTCGGCACGCTCGTCTTCAAACTGATCGAAGCCAACCGCCTGAGCCGCTCCGACGACGACGACCCCGAGGACTTCCGCGAGGTGTTCGACATCGAAAAGGTGCTGCTGGACGGCTTCGAACTCACCATCGGCGACCGCCCGCGGCGGGGGGAGCGATGACCGGCCGCAAGCTCCGTCTGGCGGTCGCGTCGCTGCTGCTCCTCGGCTGGCTCGGCTGGCTCGGGTACACCGCGCTGGCGAAGTACCGCGGGCCGGTGGTGCCGCGGTCCCAGGCGGCCGTCGCGGCGCTCGCCGTCGTCGCTCACGTGCCGGCCGTCGAGGGGCCGCAGGTGGTCGAGGTGAAGGACGTGCTCTCGGGCACGAAGCCCGACGGCCCGCTGACCGTGGCGAACCTGTCGGAGGCGGCCGGGTACGATGGGCCGGGCGAGTACCTGCTGTTGCTGGCGAAGGGGCGCGGCGACGCCTTCGTGGTGGTCGGCCAGCTGCGGACGCCGGGGTACGACGGCGTCGGCTCGCCGACGGTGTACCGGTGGACGCCGGCGGTGAAGGCGCAGGCCGAGGCGCGATTTCGGTGAACCCCGGCGGCGGCGGGCGCGTCCGTGCGGCGGGCGGGCTTTTCGGCTTGAACCGCCGCGGGGTGCGGCCTACTCTGACCGTCCGCGGGTCGTGCTCGCGTAGCTCAGTGGTAGAGCGGCGCTTTTGTAAAGCGCGGGTCGTGGGTTCAAATCCCTCCGCGAGCTTATCCCCACCGGGGGCTCGGGTTCGTACAACAGGCCGTGCCGGAGGATCGAGTAACGGGTAGGTGGCAGAGCGGTCAATTGCACCAGACTGTAAATCTGGCCTCTTCGGAGTTCGGGGGTTCGAATCCCTCCCTACCCACTGGATTTTTTTCGATCGAGGATTGGAGATTGATGATTGCCCGGCCCGGACTTGCCGCCCGTATCCGTTCAATCGTCAAGCACAAATCGGCAATCGAAAATCCGACGCGGGTGTAGCTCAGCGGTAGAGCTCTTGCCTTCCAAGCAAGATGTCGTGGGTTCAAATCCCATCGCCCGCTCTGGCCGGCCGGCCGCGCGGCCCGTATCACACCCCCGGTCGCCGGCGCCGCGGGCGGATTTGCTGCTGTAGCTCAGCTGGTAGAGCACCTCCTTGGTAAGGAGGAGGTCATGGGTTCGAGTCCCATCAGCAGCTCTCGGACGTGACGCGGCCCGCCGGACCTCGGCGACCCCGGCCGCCGACCAACCGGACACACCACTAAGGAGCGGAGACTGCGATGGCGAAGGGCAACTTCGAGCGGACCAAGCCGCACGTCAACGTCGGCACCATCGGCCACATCGACCACGGCAAGACGACCACCACCGCGGCCATCATGGCCCGTAACGCCCACATCAACAAGCTGAAGGAATTCAAGACCTACAGCGAAATTGCCAAGGGCGGCATCGTTCGCGACGCCAACAAGACGGTCACCATCGCCGTCTCGCACGTCGAGTACGAGAGCAACGACCGGAACGTCGCAAGCGCCGACGCGTTGCCGTACAAGGACCTGATGGACTACCCCGGCCTCGCCGCGATCGACTTCAGCCAGCCGATCAAGGGCCGCCACTACGCCCACATCGACTGCCCCGGCCACGCCGACTACATCAAGAACATGATCACCGGCGCCGCCCAGATGGACGCCGCCATCCTCGTCGTCGCCGCCGACGACGGCCCCATGCCGCAGACCCGCGAGCACATCCTGCTGGCCAAGCAGGTCGGCGTGCCGAAGATCGTCGTGTACCTCAACAAGTGCGACAAGGCCGACCCCGAGCTGATCCCGCTCGTCGTCATGGAGCTGCGTGACCTGCTCAACAAGTACGAGTTCGACGGCGACAACATCCCCATCGTCTACGGCCGGTCGAAGGAGGCGCTCGAGAACCCGACCAACGACGGCCTCGACGGCCCGAAGTCGATCGACGCCCTGATGTTCGCGCTGGACACCTACGTGCCGCTGCCGCAGCGCGAGGAGGACAAGCCGTTCCTGATGTCCGTCGAGGACGTGTTCTCGATCAAGGGCCGCGGCACCGTGGCCACCGGCCGCATCGAGCGCGGCCAGTGCAAGGTCGGCGACGAAGTCGAGATCATCGGCCTCCGCAAGGACAGCATCAAGACCGTGCTCACCGGCATCGAGATGTTCCAGAAGACCCTCGACAAGGGCATCGCCGGCGACAACGTCGGGGCGCTGCTCCGCGGCATCGAGCGCGACGGCATCGAGCGCGGCCAGGTCATCGCCAAGCCCGGCTCGATCCAGCCGCACCGCAAGTTCGAGGGCAGCATCTACGTCCTGTCGAAGGACGAAGGCGGCCGGCACACGCCGTTCTTCAGCGGGTACAAGCCGCAGTTCTACTTCCGCACGACCGACGTGACCGGGAGCATCGCGCTGCCGGCCGGCGTCGAGATGTGCATGCCCGGCGACAACGTGAAGGTGTCCGTCGAGCTGATGGAGGGGATGCCGGTCGCCATGGACGAGGGCCTCCGGTTCGCCATCCGCGAGGGCGGCCGCACCGTCGGCTCGGGCGTGGTGACGAAGATCCTGGCCGACGACCCGCCGGCGAAGAAGTAACGCGGCGTCCTTTGTCATTCGTCCTTTGTCATTCGGCCTCACGGCAGCGAGGATCGCCCCGCGGCGAGTCCAGTGCTCGAGGGACGAATGACGAATGACGAATGACGAGTAGGACGAAGGAGCGTAGCTCAGTTGGTAGAGCAGTGGTTTCCAAAACCACCGGTCGGGGGTTCGAGTCCCTCCGCTCCTGCTCACGACCCGACCACCACTGCCGGCCCGCCCCCGACGTTCGGACGCGGGGGCGAGGGCCGGCCGACTCGTTCGGGGCAAGGCCCGCCGACGGCGAACCGGACTCGCAAAGGACGAACGATGGCGACCGCCGTGGAACCCAGCCCGCCGACCCAACCGCGGACTCCGAGTGCCGACTCCGGCCTGTTGCTGTACAGCCTCGTCGGCGCGGGCTACGTCCTCGCCGCGCTGGCCGTCGTCTTTTACGCCATCCCGACCTTGTGGGCCGAGTACGTCCGCCCGGCCGTCGGCGGTGACACGATCCTCGAAGCCTTTGTCCGCGGCGTACTCACGCTCGGCGCGCTCGGCGGGCTGGTGTGGTTCGGCCTCAAGCTCGCCGGCACCGCGCCCCCGAAGGGGATGCGCGGGGGCGTCTTTCTTGTGCTCGTGACGTTCTTCCTGGTCCTGCTCCTCGGCGGCTGGGCGACGGCGAAGTTCGAGGGTGCCGCCGGTACCGTCGTCACCGCGATCGTCGTCGGCGGCATCCTGTTCGGCGCGTTTCGGCTGCTCGTGTCACCCCGCGGCACCAACTGGATGCTGAGCCTCGAAGAGCAGGGTTGGTTCCACGGGGGCACGTTCAAGCGTGTGCTCGGGCGGGTCGTCCGCCGGGTGACGATGATCGGCATCCTGGGCATCGGCCTGACCGGCGCGTACGCGCTAGTGTCCCAGGGGACGCTACCGGACAACTGGGACGTGCCGCTGCCGTTCCTGCACACCGAGGACGGCGCCCCGAAACTGTTCCGCCTGCTGTCGGACGCCAAGATCACCATCCCGCTGCTGATCTGCGTGCTGACCGCGTGGGTGGCGTATCGGGCCGTGAACATGCCGGCGTTCGCCGAGTTCCTCATCGCCACCGAGGCGGAGATGAACAAGGTGTCGTGGTCGAGCCGGAAGCGGCTGGCGGCCGACACCGTGGTCGTGCTGGTGTGTACCATCTTCATGGCCCTCTTCCTGCTGTTCGTGGACCTGTTCTGGGGCTGGCTGCTGAGCAGCGGGCCGGTCGGCGTCCTGCCGAGCCGGAGCGAGACCGGGCAGAAGGGCGGCCAGGTGCAGGCCGCCCGCTGGTGAGCCCACGGACGGGTGCAGTTGACTGAGTCGCGGTTTGAAGCGGAAGCCCGTCCGGCGTCCCCGGGCGGGCTTCGCCCCTTACAAGCCAGGTTCCCATGACCGACGAAACCACCCACACCCCCGACGACGCCCCGGTCGCCCCGGCCGATTCGCCGGCGGAGCCGGCTGCCGAGCCGACCCCGGAGCCGCACGCGGCGTTGCCCGAGCCGGCCGCCGAGGAGTCGGCCGCCGAGGAGCCGGCCGCCGAGGAGTCGGCCGCCGAGGAGTCGGCCGCCGAACCCGTTGCCGAGACGGCGCCCGAGTCGGAGGCAGAAGCCGGGGCGGTGCCTGAATCGGAGCCCGAGCCGGAACCGGAGCCAGTACCGGCCGAAGCCGCCCCCGCCGAGGTCGAGGCCCCCCCGGCCGAGCCGGAAAGTAAGAAGCGCTGGTACGTCATCAAGGTGCAGAGCGGCCGCGAGGACACCATCAAGGCGGCCATCGAGCGGAAGGTGAAGATCGAGGGGCTCGAAGAGTTCTTCGGCCAGGTGCTCGTGCCGGTCGAGGAGTTCGTGGAGAAGAAGAGCGTCCGGGCCAAGGTCAAGAACAAGAAGACCGGCGAGGTGGAGACGGTCACGCAGGAGAAGAACGTCGTCAAGAAGCGGAAGAAGTTCCACGGGTACATCTTCGCCGAGGTCGAGTTCAACGACAAAATCCTGTACCTGTTCCGCGAGACGAGCGGCGTCGGCGACTTCGTCGGCGGCGGCGGCGGCGTGCTGAAGCCGCCGGCCCCGATGGACCCGCTGGAGGTCCGCAAGATGCTCGGCACCGCCACCGCCGGCGAGGGGAAGCCGAAGGTCGCGGTGAAGCTCGACTTCGAGAAGGGCGACCGCGTCCGCGTCAAGGACGGGGCGTTCTCCGGGTCGGAGGCCGAGGTCAAGGTCATCACCATGCCGAAGGACCCGACCGACACGCCGAAGGTCACCGTGGTGGTCACCATCTGGGGCCGGCCGGTCGAGATGGAAATGGACTACTGGCACGTCGAGAAGCTGTGACGCTCTCGACGCCCACCTGCCGCGGCGGGTGGGCTTCCGGCCGAACCCGCTCGCCGGGCGGCGGGCGGGTTCATAGAATCAGTTATCTTCAACGGAAACACGCGCCGCTAGGTGAGTCATGGCGAAGCAGGTTACGGCAGTCGTGAAGCTCCAGTGCCCCGGCGGCACCGCCACGCCGGCCCCGCCGGTCGGCCCGGCGCTCGGCGCGCACGGCGTCAACATCGGCATGTTCGTGAAGCAGTTCAACGAGAAGACCGGCGGCCCCGACACGAAGGGGCTGATGCTGCCGGTGATGATCACCGTCTATTCGGACCGCAGTTTCGAGTTCAAGATCAAGTCGCCCCCCGCGGCCGTGCTCATCAAGCTCGCCGCGAAGATCCCGGCCGGCAAGAAGCAGGGCAAGGAAGTGATCCCGCCGGACGGCAAGAAGGGCGGCAAGTACAAGGGCTTCGTCCTCAGCAAGCAGCAGGTGCTGGAGATCGCCAAGAAGAAGTTGCAGGATCTGAACGCCCGCGACGTGGACCACGCCGCCCGCATCATCGAGGGGACCGCCCGCAGCATGGGCATCGCCGTCGCGGCCGAGTAGCGGCCGAGTATCGAAGCACGAAATCCGAAATTCGAACCGGTCGCGTGTGTTCGAGTTTCGGATTTCGTGCTTCGAATTTCACGCCCGCCCGTTGCCGCACCCGGCGTGCCGAATAGGTTTATACATTCACCGCCTTTTTCACCCAAGAGGCGGGAGGGGTTGTATCGGGCTTCGGCCGCGAGAACCCCGCCCCGTGAGGTAGACATGGCCAAGGACGAGAACAAGGACGCGGCGCCTGCCGCGGCCGCCCCGCCCGTTGCCGCCGAGGCCGCTCCCCCGGCTGAAGCCCCCGCGGCGAGGCCGGAAGCTGAGGCGGCCATCGCCGCCCCGAAGCGGACTAAGAAGCCCGGCGTGCCGCCGAAGCGCGGCAAGAAGCTGCGGAATCACCTGGCCAACATCGAGAAGCGGCTCCGCGAGGCCGGCACGATGCCGCTCAAGCAGGCCGTCGCCGAGCTCCGCAAGCTCAAGCGGGCCAAGTTCGACGAGACGATCGAGGTGCACATCAACCTCGGTATCGACGTGACCCAGTCGGACCAGATGGTTCGCGGGGCGATCGGCCTGCCGCACGGCATCGGCAAGTCGGTCCGCGTGGCCGTGTTCGCCCAGGGCGACAACGCGGCGAAGGCCAAGGCCGCCGGCGCGGACGTCGTGGGCGGTGCCGACCTGGTCGAAAAGGTGACGAAGGAGAACTTCCTGGAGTTCGACGTCGCCATCGCCACGCAGGACATGATGGGCCAGGTGTCGCGGCTCGGTAAGGTGCTCGGCCCGCGCGGGCTGATGCCGACGCCGAAGGCCGGCACCGTGGTCCCCGCCACCGGCGACGTGGCCGCGGCGGTGAAGGAGTTCAAGGCCGGTAAGGTCGAGTACCGCTCCGACAAGACCGGCCAGGTCCACGCCGGCGTCGGCAAGATGAGCTTCGACGACGACAAGCTCGTCGCCAACATCACGACCTTCGTCGAGCAGGTGCGGGCCGCGAAGCCCGCCGCCGTGAAGGGCGTGTACATCAACGGGGTGTCGGTCTCCGCCACCATGTCCCCGGGCATCCGGGTCGCCATCTGACACCCCAAACCCGCGGCCACCGCGGCGGACTGACACATGAGCAAGAAGATCAAGGAACTGGAGCTCGCGGCCCTGCGAAAGACGTTCGCGGGCGTGAAGAACTACGTCATCCTGGAGCCGATCAAGGTCGACTCCGCGACCGAGTTCGAGTTCCGCAAGAGGCTCCGCGAGAAGAAGGTCAAGACGCAACTCGTCAAGAACACGTTCCTGAAGAAGGTGTTCGGCGAGAACGGCATCGCCATCGACGGCCTGTCCGGGCCGACGCTCCTGTGCTGGGGTGCCGAGAGCATCAAGGAACTGAGCAACGCCGTCGACGGCGTCGTCAAGGACTTGAAGAAGGACCCGAAGGCGCCGGACAAGTTCAAAGAGAAGACCGCCGTGGCCGACGGCCAGCCGGTCACGATGGCGATCGCCAAGACGATGCCGACCCGCCTGGAGGCGATCGGCGACGTGCTCAACGCGGTGCTGTCGGCCGGCGGCAACATCGCTGCCGCCCTCACCGGGCCGGCGACTCAGTTGGCCGGCATCCTCAAGGCGATCGAGGAGAAGGCGGCCGACGCCCCCGCGGACGCCCCGGCCCCGCCGGCCGCGTGAACCTGACGTGACTTTCCGCCGTCCGGTGTGGCACCGGGCGGCATGACCTCGACCTATTACGCACCGCCGGGCCGCTTCACCCGGCAAGTGACACTGAAAGGGACTGACCATGAGCGCCGTCGCGGAACTGGGTGACAAGCTGGCCGGGCTCACCATCGCCCAGGCCGTCGAGTTGAAGAACTACCTGAAGGAAAAGTACGGCATCGAGCCCGCCGCCGGCGGCGCGGTGATGATGGCCGGCCCGGCGGCTGCGGCCGGCCCGGCGGCCCCGGCCGCCGAGGCGACCGAGTTCAACGTGATCCTCGAGAGCGTGGACGCGGCCAAGAAGATCAACGTCATCAAGATCGTCCGCGAGCTGACCGGGCAGGGGCTCGCCGAGGCCAAGGCGACCGTCGAGGGCGCCCCGAAGGCGATCAAGGAAGGCGTCGACAAGAAGATCGCCGAAGACCTCAAGAAGAAGCTGGAAGAGGCGGGCGGCAAGGTGTCGGTCAAGCCGGTCTAAGTGCCGCGCGGGTCGGGGGGCGTGAGCCCCCGGATTCGCATTTTCGCAAGCAAAGAATCCGGGGGCTCACGCCCCCGGCTCGCCTTTGCGAAGCGTTGTCGGTCCTGCCGGTGGTGCGGTCTGCAAAAAAAATGCCCGCCCGGGTCGACTTTTCCGACTCGGGTGGGTATGATGTTCCGTTAGCGGTCGTTCGCGCCGTTGGTTTTCCACGGCCCGTGATCCCACCCGTCGGCCGCGGGAGGGATGATTGGCCGAGCCGCGAAACAGTGGTGACAATGTTCGCGACCAACCCGGTCCGCCGTGTCGCTCCGCCCTCTCAGATTCGCACCATGCCGCTAATTCTGGTACCCGCCGACGCCGCGTCCCGCGGTGTGGAGGGGCCGTCGATCGTCGTCCGACCGTCGGTCGCGGGCCGGTTGCCCGCCTGCATTCAATAACGCCCCACGCCACCCGACGCAAGGCCCGTTGCCACCGGAGGCAACGCCGCCCCGGCGTCGTGCCGTCATTCGTGGTCAGGAGCAACCCCGATGCCCATCCCGGCCCAGCGGATCATTCTCCCGGAAACCGAGCGGAACTTCGGCCGCTTCGGCGACGCCGTGGAGGTTCCCGACCTGACCGACGTCCAGACCCGCTCCTACGCGCGCTTCCTCCAGCTGGAGGTCGGCTACGACAAGCGAGAGCAGCACGGCCTCGAAGGGGTGTTGAAGGAAATCTTCCCCATCGAGAGCTACGACAAGAAGATCTCGCTCGAGTACGTGAAGTACGACCTCGGTAAGCCGCGCTACGACCCGGACGAGTGCCGCCAGCTGCGCCTCACCTACGGCCGGCCGTTCCGCGTCTGGCTGCGCCTCCGCAAGAGCGACGGCACGGCCGTCGAGGAGGAGGTGTACCTCGGCGACATGCCCATCATGATCGGCGGCGGCGAGTTCATCATCAACGGGGCCGAGCGCGTCGTCGTGTCGCAGCTGCACCGGTCGCCGGGTGTCGACTTCGTCGTCACCCGCGAGGCCGACAAGGACATGCACAGCTGCCGCATCATCCCCGAGCGCGGCAGCTGGATCGAGATCAACGTCTCCAAGAAGGAGACGTTCGGCGTCCGCATCGACCAGTCGGGCAAGTTCTCGGCGCTGACGCTGCTGCGGGCGATGGACCCGATGTACACCAGCACCGCGAACATCCTGAAGGAGTTCTACCCGACCGAGAAGATGAAGCTGTCCGACAAGTCGCGCGCGCTGCTCGTCGGCGACATGGAAAACAACATCTTCCCGATGTACGCCGCCGACGACGTGATCGACCCCGAGACGGGCGAGGTCTACCTCGACGCCGGCAAGCCGTTCACCAACGAGAAGGTGGACAAGATTCTCGTGTCCACGCTGAAGGAGATCGAGGTTCTTCCGTACCCGAAGGACCCGATCATCATCACGTCGCTGAACGAGGACGGCACGCACTCCCACGAGGAGGCGCTGCTGAAGATCTACCAGCGGCTGCGGCCCGGCAACCCGGCGCAACTGGAGAAGGCCCGCGAGCTGTTCCGCGAGAAGTTCCTCGACCCGAACCGCTACCGGCTCGGCCGCGTCGGCCGCTTCCGCATCAACCGGAAGTTCAACCAGACCATCGCCGAAACGGAGATGACGCTCCGCAGCGTCGACTTCGTCAACTCGGTGAAGTACGTCCTCGACCTGCGTGCCGGGAAGGGCCACGTCGACGACATCGACCACCTGGGTAACCGCCGCCTGCGCACGATCGACGAGCTGGCCGCCGACGAGCTGCGGAAGGGCTTCCTGAAGCTCCGCCGCACCGTGCAGGAGCGCATGGCCATCCGCGACCAGCAGGACATGAGCCCCCGCACGCTCATCAACCCGAAGAGCGTGTCGGCCGCGATCGAGTACTTCTTCGGCCGCAGCGAGTTGTCGCAGGTGGTGGACCAGACGAACCCGCTGGCGCAGTTGACGCACGAGCGGCGGCTGTCGGCCCTCGGGCCGGGCGGCCTAAACCGCAAGCGGGCCGGGTTCGAGGTGCGCGACGTGCACATCTCCCACTACGGCCGCATCTGCCCGATCGAGACGCCGGAAGGCACGAACATCGGCCTCATCTCGTCGCTGAGCATCTACGCCGAGATCGACGACTACGGGTTCCTCATCACGCCGTACAAGAAGGTCCACAACAAGAAGTTGAGCGACGACGTGGTGAAGTTGCGGGCCGACGAGGAGAGCCAGGCCAAGCTCGCCCCCGCCGACACCCCGACCGAGGGCGACCGGCTGTCGTCCGACCGCGTCAGCGGCCGGTACGACGGCGACCTCACGAGCATCCCGGCCGAGAAGCTCGAGTACATCGACGTGTCGCCGAAGCAGATGGTCGGCGTGAGCGCCGGGCTCATCCCGTTCCTGGAGCACGACGACGCCAACCGGGCGCTCATGGGCTCGAACATGCAGCGGCAGGCCGTGCCGCTGCTCGTGCCCGAGCCCGCGATCGTGTCCACCGGGCTGGAGCGGGAAGTCGCCAAGCATTCCGGGATGCTGGTCCGCGCTCAGGAGGACGGCACCGTCGTGTACGTGGACGCCGAGCGGATCAAGCTGGAGGAGAAGGACAAGATCGTCCGCGAGTACGTCCTGCGGAAGTACCACGGCCTGAACGAGCGCACCTGCCTCAACCAGAAGCCGATCGTCGACATGGGCGAGAAGGTGAAGCGCGGCCAGATCCTGGCGGACGGCGCCGCCACCAAGGAGGGCGAGCTGGCCCTCGGCCGGAACGTGCTGGTCGCGTTCATGTCGTGGGAGGGGTACAACTTCGAGGACGCCATCATCATCAGCGAGCGGCTGGTGAAGAACGACACGTACACCTCGATCCACATCGAGGAGTTCGACATCGAGATCCGCGAGACGAAGCTCGGCAAGGAGGAGTTCACCCGCGACATCCCGAACGTGTCGCCGAAGGCGCTGAGCAACCTCGACGAGAACGGCGTCGTCCGCATCGGCACGTTCGTCCACCCCGGCGACATCCTGGTCGGCAAGGTGTCGCCGAAGAGCCGCAGCGAGCTGACGCCCGAGGAGAAGCTGCTGCACGCGATCTTCGGCCGGGCCGGCGAGGACGTGAAGAACGACTCGCTCGAGGTGCCGTCGGGCGTGGAAGGCGTCGTCATCGCCGCCCACCGGTTCAGCCGCCGCGCGAGCATGACCGAGGACGAGCGGAAGGAGCTGGCGCGGCAGGAGAAGGACATCGACACCGTCTACTCGAAGAAGATCGCGGAGCAGTTCCGCGAGTTCATCGAGGCGCTCGGCACGGTGCTCGACAAGAAGGAGCTGAAGGACCCGAACACGGGCAAGCAGCTCGGCTCGGACAAGGACGACCGCGCCGTCGCCGAGCAGGCGAAGGGCTTCAAGCTCGACGCGCTCGACATCCGCAGCCCGGACCACGACAAGAAGGCCAAGAAGATCCACGGCCGGCACTGGGAGCGGATCCAGTTCTTCATCGACGAGCAGGAGCGGAAGCTCAACTCGCTGAAGCGCGGCGACGAACTGCCGAGCGGCGTGCAGCAGATGGTGAAGGTGTACGTCGCCACCAAGCGCGTCATCAGCGTCGGCGACAAGATGGCCGGCCGGCACGGGAACAAGGGCGTCATCAGCAAGGTGCTCCCCGAGGAGGACATGCCGTTCCTCCGCGACGGCACCCCGGTGGACATCCTGCTGAACCCGCTCGGCGTGCCGAGCCGCATGAACGTGGGCCAGATTCTCGAAACCCACCTCGGGTACGCCGCCGCGAAGCTCGGCTTCAAGGCCGTCACGCCGGTGTTCGACGGGGCCACGGAGGAGGAGATCCGCGAGGCGCTGAAGGAGGCCGGCGTCCCGGAGACGGGCAAGAGCACGCTGTACGACGGCCGGACCGGCGAGGCGTTCGACCAGCCGGTGACGGTCGGCTACATCTACATGCTGAAGTTGCACCACCTCGTGGACGACAAGGTGCACGCCCGGGCGACGGGGCCGTACAGCCTCATCACCCAGCAGCCGCTGGGCGGCAAGGCGCGGTTCGGCGGCCAGCGGTTCGGCGAGATGGAGGTGTGGGCGCTGGAGGCGTACGGCGCCGCCTACATCCTTCAGGAGCTGCTGACCGTGAAGTCGGACGACGTCGAGGGCCGCACCAAGATTTACGAGTCGATGGTGAAGGGGGAGAACACGCTGGAGGCCGGCACGCCGGCGAGCTTCGACGTGCTCACCCACGAGATCCGCGGCCTGGGCCTGAACATGCAGCTGGAGAAGAAGCGGGTGTAGGGATTTGTGATTTGCGATTTCAGATTGCGTGATTGAGGCCCGCCCGGCTCCCGCCCGCTTCACGCGGGACGTGGTGCCGGCGGGCCGCCCGAAGCCGAATATCGTCAATCATAAATCATCCATCGAAAATAGGTGACCCATGTCCACCGCCGCCGCCAAGACCGCCGACGCCGCCGACAGCAGCACCTACGAGCGGATCAACGACTTCGGGGCCGTCCGCATCTCGCTGGCGTCCCCGCACGACATCCGCTCGTGGAGCTTCGGCGAGGTCAAGAAGCCGGAGACGATCAACTACCGCACGTACCGGCCGGAGAAGGACGGCCTGTTCTGCGAGCGCATCTTCGGGCCGGAGAAGGACTGGGAGTGCACCTGCGGCAAGTACCGCGGCATGAAGTACAAGGGGATGATCTGCGACCGGTGCGGCGTCAAGGTGACGCACAGCCGCGTCCGCCGCAAGCGGATGGGGCACATCGAGCTCGCCGCCCCGGTCGTCCACATCTGGTTCTTCAAGGCCATGCCGTCCCGCCTCGGGACGCTCCTGGACATGAAGACCACCAGCCTGGAAAAGATCATCTACTTCCAGGACTACGTGATCGTCGACGCCGGCACGTCCCTCGGCAACAAGGTGCCCGGCAGCACCAAGACGATCAAGGAGCGCGAGCTCCTCACCGAGGACGAGTACAAGGCCGCCCGCACCGAGTTCGGCGACACGTTCGAAGTGGACATGGGCGCCGAGGCCATCAAGAAGCTGCTGGAGAAGCTCAACCTCGTGGACCTGTCCCGCGAGCTGCGCGAGCGGCTCGACAAGGAGATGCTGCGCGGCGAGAAGGCGAGCAAGCAGCGGCTCAAGGAACTGGTCAAGCGGCTCAAGACGGTCGAGGCGCTGCGGGACAGCAGCAACAAGTGCGAGTGGATGGTCCTGGAGTGCATCCCGGTCATCCCGCCGGACCTGCGGCCGCTTGTGCTGCTGGACAGCGGCAACTTTGCGACGAGTGACCTGAACGACCTGTACCGCCGCATCATCAACCGGAACAACCGGCTGAAGAAGCTCGTGGACCTGAACGCCCCCGAGGTCATCATCCGCAACGAGAAGCGGATGCTGCAGCAGAGCGTGGACGCGCTGTTCGACAACAACCGGTGCAAGCGGCCGGTGCTGGGCAGCAGCAACCGCCCGCTGAAGTCCCTGACCGACATGATCAAGGGGAAGCAGGGCCGGTTTCGCGAGAACCTGCTCGGCAAGCGGGTGGACTACTCGGCGCGGTCGGTCATCGTCGTCGGCCCGGAGCTGAAGCTGCACCAGGCCGGGCTCCCGAAGAAGATCGCGCTCGAGCTGTTTCAGCCGTTCATCATCCGCCGGCTGAAGGAGCTCCAGCACGCCGACACCATCAAGTCGGCGAAGAAGATGCTGGAGCGCAAGGACGACGTGGTCTGGGACATCCTGGAAGAGGTCACGAAGAGCCACCCGGTCCTCCTGAACCGCGCCCCGACGCTGCACCGCATGGGCATCCAGGCGTTCGAGCCGGTGCTCATCGAGGGCAACGCCATCCGCATCCACCCGCTCGTGTGCAAGGGCTTCAACGCCGACTTCGACGGCGACCAGATGGCCGTCCACCTGCCGCTGTCGATCGAGGCGCAGGTCGAGGCGACGGTGCTGATGATGAGCACGAACAACATCTTCAGCCCGGCCAACGGCAACCCGATCATCACGCCGTCGCAGGACATCGTGATGGGCTGCTACTACCTCACCGCCAGCCGCGGGGCCGACGACGAGGCGGTCGAGAAGGGCGACGGGATGGTGTTCCACAGCCCCGGCGAGCTGTTCCGCGCCCACGCGGAAGGGAAGCTCGGGATGCACGCCAAGGTGCGCGTCCGGCTGCCGATCGAGAAGCGGTTCGTCAGCGAGCTGAAGGACGAGAAGGGCGCCTCGCGGGCCGAGGACATCCCCCGCAAGCCGAACGGGCTGGTCCGCACCACCGTCGGGCGGGTGATCTTCAACGACATCCTCCACCCGAAGATGGCGTACTACGACCTGCCGCTGACGAGCAAGTACCTCAGCCGCATCATCGCCGACTGCTACCAGCAGCTCGGCCGGCGGGAGACGATCGCGCTGCTCGACCGCATGAAGGAGACCGGCTTCCGCGAGTCGACGCGGTCGGGCCTCAGCTTCGCGTCGTCCGACCTGCGGACGCCGGAGAACAAGGAGGCGGTGCTGGCGGCCAAGGACAAGGAGGCGGACAAGCTCCGCAAGCAGTTCGAGAAGGGGATCATCACCGAGAACGAGCGCTACAACAAGGTGATCGACACCTGGATGAGCGCCCGCGACGAGATCACCAAGCGGCTCATGGTCGACCTGGCCAACGACCGCCGGGTCGACCAGGTGACCGGAAAGGTGGTGCCGTACCTCAACCCGATCTACCTGATGGCCCACTCGGGCGCCCGCGGCGGCATCGAGCAGATCCGCCAGCTGGCCGGCATGCGCGGCCTCATGGCCAAGCCGAGCGGGGCGATCATCGAGACGCCCATCAAGAGTAACTTCCGCGAGGGGCTGACCGTGCTGGAGTACTTCTCCAGCACGCACGGCGCCCGCAAGGGGCTGGCCGACACGGCGCTGAAGACCGCCGACTCGGGCTACCTCACCCGCAAGCTGGCGGACGTGGCGCAGAACGTCGTCATCACCATGGAGGACTGCGGGACGACGCTCGGCATCACCAAGGGGATCATGTACAAGGGCGACGAGGTGGACCGGCCGCTGTCCGACGGCGTCCGCGGCCGCGTCAGCCGGACGACGGTCGAGCACCCGACGACGCGGGAGCCGATCGTCCACGAGAACGACATGATCACGCCGGACAAGGCCAAAGAGCTGGAGCGGGTCGGGCTCGACAAGATCACCGTCCGCAGCCCGATGACGTGCCAGGCGCCGCTCGGCATCTGCCGCAAGTGCTACGGCATGGACCTGGCCACCGGGGCGATGGTCGAGGAGGGCATGGCCGTCGGCATCATCGCCGCCCAGTCGATCGGCGAGCCGGGCACCCAGCTGACGATGCGGACGTTCCACATCGGCGGGTCGGTGAGCCGGTCGAACACGACCGAGAGCGAGTCGAAGGCCAAGAAGGGCGGCGTGATCCAGTTCGAGCGGATCAACGTCGTCACCAACGAGGCCGGGCAGCACATCGCCCTGACGCGGACCGGCGAGATCCTCGTCCTCCGCGGCGCCGGCGGGGCCATCGCCGAGCGGTACGCGGTGCCGAACGGGGCCGAGGTGTTCGTGACCGACGGCCAGGAGGTCGCCGCCGGCACGTCGCTGGTGAAGTGGGACCCGCACGCCCTGCCGGTGGTGTCCGAGGAGACGGGCACGGTGCGGTTCGTGGACATCAAGGAGGGCGTCACCCTCCGCAAGGAGCTGGACCGCCAGACCGGCGTCGAGCGGTTCACGATCATGGAGCACAAGGGCGACCTCCACCCGAAGATCGAGATCGTCGGCGACCGCGGCCAGATCTTGAAGGGCTACCCGATCCCGGAGCGGGCCAACCTCCAGGTCACGACTGGCCAGAAGGTGACGGCCGGGACGCTGCTGGCGAAGACGCCGCGCGAGGTGTCGCAGACGCACGACATCACCGGCGGCCTGCCGCGCGTCACCGAGCTGTTCGAGGCCCGGCGGCCGCGGAACCCGGCGGTCATGGCCGACGTGTCGGGCAAGGTGCGGATCGGCGACCGGAAGCGCGGCAAGCGCGTCATCTGGGTCGAGCCGGCCAACGACGACGGCGAGAAGATCGGCGAGGAGCGCGAGCACCAGGTGCCGGCCGGGGCGCCGATGCGCATCCACGACGGCGAGTACGTGAAGGCCGGCGACCCGCTCGTCTACGGGCCGCTCGTGCCGCACGACATCCTCCGCGTGTCGGGCACCGACGCCGTGCAGGAGTACCTGGTGCGCGAGGTGCAGGCGGTGTACCGCTCCCAGCGGGTGGACATCGACGACAAGCACATCGAGATCATCGTCGCGCAGATGCTCCGCAAGGTGAAGGTGAAGGACACCGGCGACACCGGCCTGCTGCCGGGGGCGGTGATGGACCGGTTCGCGTTCGACGAGGTGAACCGCCGGCTGACCGAGGAGTGCGTGAAGGTGATCGAGGCCGGCGACTCGTCGCTGGTGCCCGGCCGCGTGTTCAGCCGCGAGGCGTACGAGGAGGAGCGCACGGCCGTCGAGGCCGCCGGCAAGAAGAAGGCCCTGCCGACGATGTCGATCCCCGAGCCGTCCACCAACGAGGTGCAGCTGCTCGGCATCACGAAGGCCGCGGTGCAGTCGGACAGCTTCATCAGCGCCGCCAGCTTCCAGGAGACGACCAAGGTGCTGACCGAGGCCGCCCTGGCGAGCAAGGTGGACTACTTGGTCGGCCTGAAGGAGAACGTGATCCTCGGGCACCTGATCCCGGCCGGCACCGGGTTCAAGTCGCACCAGGAGGCCGAGGTGCGGATCAACATGCCGGACGGGGCGAACTACTACGCCCCGCCGGACGCCACCGCCGTGGCCGGGGCGCAGTAACGGAGTCGGGCCGCGTGTCGTGCGCGGCAAAAACTCACCCCCACCCCTGGCCCCTGGGGGTGGGTTTCCGTTCAATGACTTAACCCGTTCGTTCCGGGACCGGTCCCCGCATTGGCGGGCCAGACGAGGTTGGAATGCCGACGATCAACCAGCTGATCCGCTCCCCGCGGGTGCCGCAGCGCTCGAAGCCGAAGCACCCCGCCATGCAGGGCTGCCCGCAGAAGCGCGGCGTCTGCACGGTCGTGAAGACGATGACCCCGAAGAAGCCGAACTCGGCCCTCCGCAAGGTGGCCCGCGTGCGGCTGTCGAACGGCATCGAGGTCACGGCGTACATCCCCGGCGAGGGGCACAACCTGCAGGAACACAGCATCGTGCTGGTCCGCGGCGGCCGCGTCCGCGACCTGCCCGGCGTCCGCTACCACATCGTCCGCGGCGTGCTCGACAGCCAGGGCGTCGGCGACCGCAAGCAGGCCCGCTCCAAGTACGGGGCAAAGAAGGAAGGCAAGTAACAGTTTCGAGTTTCGAGTTCGGAGTTTCGAGTCCCGACCCGCCGGTCGGGTGAGAGGCCGGACTCGGAGCCGCGAACTCTGAACCCGAAACTTCAAACTCGAAACTCGAAACTACTATGGGTTCCAAAGGCCGGACCGCCAGCTACACGAAGCTCATCCCGGACACCCGGTACGGGTCGCTCCTGGCCAGCAAGTTCATCAACTGCCTGATGCACGACGGCAAGAAGGCGACGGCCACGCGCGTCTTCTACGACGCCATGGACCAGATCAAGAAGCGGATGCCGGACGCCGACCCGATCGCCATCTTCACCGACGCCCTGAACAACATCAAGCCGACGCTCGAGGTCCGGTCGCGGCGCGTCGGCGGGGCGAACTACCAGGTGCCGATGCAGGTGAAGGCCAAGCGGGCCGAGAGCCTCGCCGTCCGCTGGCTCCTCGCCGCCATCCGCGGCAAGAGCGGCCGGCCGACGTACCTCCGCCTCGCCGAGGAGCTCATGGCCGCCTACCAGCGCCAGGGCGAGGCCATGAGCAAGCGCGAGCAGACCATCAAGATGGCCGAGGCGAACAAGGCGTTCAGCCACTTCGCCTGGTGAGTGTGGGCTCCGAATACAATTAACCACAGAGTCACAGAGGGCACCGAGGGAAGACAGAAGGCAGAGACAGAACCATTCTTGAAAATGCTTCTTTCTCTCGGCTTCCTGTCTTCCCTCGGTGCCCTCTGTGACTCTGTGGTTAATCTCTTTTTCCGGCGGACGGTGCGTCATGGCTAAGGGCGGCACACTCGGCTTCGACCTGCCGAAGGTCCGGAACATCGGCGTCATCGCCCACATCGACGCCGGCAAGACGACCACCACCGAGCACCTGCTGTACTACGCCGGCGCCAAGCACAAGCTCGGCGGCGTGGACGAGGGCACCACCGAGACGGACTACGACCCCGAAGAGCAGCAGCGCGGCATCACCATCTACTCGGCGTGCGTGCCGTTCGAGTGGGCCGGCCACACCGTCAACCTCATCGACACCCCCGGCCACGTCGACTTCACCGCCGAGGTCGAGCGCTCGTTGCGAGTGCTCGACGGCGCCATCGTCGTGTTCGACGGCCAGAAGGGCGTCGAGGCGCAGTCCGAGACCGTCTGGCGGCAGGCGAACAAGTACGGCGTGCCGCGGCTCGTGTTCGTCAACAAGATGGACGTGGTCGGCGCCAACTTCGCGCAGACGCTGGAGAGCGTCCGCGGCCGCCTCGCCCCGGACCCGGTCGCGCACGGCAAGGCGGTGCCGATCGTCATCCCCATCGGCAGCGGCGGCCCGGCCGACAGCCGCACCCCGTTCCGCGGCGTCATCGACCTCATCGACATGAAGGCCCGCTTCTTCGACGCCGGCGACTACGGCAAGACCGTCCGCACCGCCGACATCCCCGAGGAGAATCTGGCCGAGGCCAGGAGCTACCGCGAGAAGCTGTTCGACGAGTTGACCCAGCACGACGACAAGGACCTCATCACGTCCGCGGTGCTGGAGGGCCAGGACCCCGACCCGCTGAAGGTGCGGCAGCTCGTCCGCGAGCAGTGCCTCGCGCGCCTGATCTACCCCGTGCTGTCCGGCAGCGGCCGCGAGCACATCGGCATCCAGCCGCTGCTCGACGCGGTGACGTACTACCTGCCGAGCCCGCTCGACCGCCCGCCGGTGAGCGGCATCAACCCGAAGGGCTCGAAGAAGGAAGAGAAGCGGAAGCCCGACTCGAAGGAGCCGTTCGCGGGGCTGGTGTTCAAGGCGGCGTGGCACCCGAACGGGCACCGCTTCTTCGTCCGCGTCTACAGCGGCGTGATGAGGACGAACATGCGGGCACTCAACCCGCGGCGCGACACGAAGGAGAACGTCGCCAAGCTGTACCACGTCCACGCCGACCCGAACCGCGGGCTCGAAGAGGTCGAGAGCGGCCCTGCCGGCGACATCGTGTGCGTGATCGGCCTGAAGGACACGGCCACCGGCGACACCCTGTGCGACACCCAGCACCCGATCCTGCTCGAAGCCATTTCGTTCGCCGACGCCGTGGTGAGCCAGTCGATCGAGCCCGAGAGCGGCGGCGACAAGGACAAGCTGGGGCTGGCGCTGGAGGCGCTGCAGCTCGAAGACCCGACGTTCATCGTGAAGGCCGACAAGGACACCGGCCAGACGCTGATGAGCGGCATGGGCACGCTTCACCTGGAGGTGAAGAAGCACCGCCTGGAGCGCGACTTCCGCGTGAAGGTGCGGGTGGGCAAGCCGCGCGTCAGCTTCCGCGAGATGATGCGGAGCCCGCGGCAGGTCGTGGCGAACATCGAGCGGCTGGGCGACAAGCCGGCTATGGCGATGCTGAAGGTGTCGTTCACGAACTTCCGGTCGGAGAAGCCGGTGGCCGTGTTCAACGTCGTGAACAGCGACGAGAACCCGACGCCGGTGGCGTTCCTGGCCGCGGCCGAGCGGGCGCTGACCGACGCGCTCCAGACCGGCGAGCTCGGCTACCCGATGATGCACGCCCAGGCCCGCATCCTGGACGCGAAGTTCGACCCGCAGCTGAGCACCGAGGACGCCTTCGTGGCGGCGGCGATCCACGCCTACCGCGACGCGACGCGGGACAACATCCAGCTGCTCGAGCCGATCATGAAGGTGGTGGTGACGACGCCGTCGATCTTCCTGGGGAACGTGATCGGCGACCTGGCGAAGCGGCGCGGCGAGATCGACGGGCAGGAGATGAGCCCGAACGGCGAGCTGGCCGAGGTGACGGGCCGGGTGCCGCTGTCGGAGCTGTTCACCTACGCGAACGAGGTGCGGAGCCTGAGCCAGGGCCGCGCCGCCGCGGCGATCGAGCCGCACAGCTACCAGCCGGCCCCGGACTCGGTGCTGAGACAACTGCTGGGCGAGTAAAGCCAGGAAACTCACGCAAAGGCGGCAAGCCGCGAAGAAATGGAAGGCTGGGTTCAGTTCTTCTTTGCGGCTTGCCGCCTTTCCGTGAGCACATTCCTCACCACCGTCAAAATCGCTTCAAGTTCCCGCGCCCCGGCCGCCGATCCCTACCGACGGGGGACCGGTCCGCACGGGCCGACGGGGGCGACATGACCGACACGCGCGAACTGCTCAACCGCATCACCGCCTTCCGCCAGCGGCTCGGGGACGCCACGCCCGCGCCGAGTGTCGCCGAGCCGGAGAGCTTCCGCCGCTCCGTCCTGAGCCTCGCCGGGGCCGACGGCGCCGACCCGCTCCCGCCGCAACTCACGCAGCGCGCCCGCGAGCTCCTCGGCTTCGCCAAGACGCTCCTCGACCGGCAGCGCGCCTTCACCGCCGACCCGGTCGTGGCCGGCCTCGCCGCCGCGTCGACCAACGACGCGCTGATCGCCTACCACCGCGAGACGACGGCGATGATGGCGTCCGCGGTGCGGATGGCCCAGAGCTTCCCCGAGTCGCCGTCGGTGCAGCTGAAGATGTGTAACGGCCTCGAAGGCGTGCTCGAAGTGGTGAAAGAACGGCTCACCGTCCAGGAGCGTGCCCTGGCGCTGCGGCGGACCGACTACACGCGGATCGACCGCGTCGCGGCGTGCCTCACGGCGATGAACCGCTTCCAGCAGGTGAACCTGAACGTCCTCGCCTCGCTCGCCGAGGAGCTGATCGAAGAGGCCCGTCAGGGCAAGGCGCTGCGGGTGCTGCACGCCGACGTACTCTCGGCGGCGTCGTACCCCGGCGGGGTCGAGCTGCCGGCGCCGGCGCGGTTCGTCGCGGCCCACGCCCTCACGGTGGCGCAGGTCGTGGCGCGCGTCGTCCACCTCGACTACGAGTGGGCGAGCCGGCCGCTCCCCGCGGTCGTCGCCGCACTGGTGATGGACGCGGGGATGCTGCGGGTGCGGGTCGATCTGCTGGCGAAGGCGGGCAAGCTGACGCCGGCCGAGCGGCGCGAGCTGGAGCAGCACGCCCAGTACAGCGCCGAGTTGATCGTGCGGTATCTGCCGGACGCGGCCCCGCTCGCGGCCGCGGTCGCCTGCCACCACGAGCGGACCGACGGCACCGGCTACCCGGCCGGCCTGAAGGGCGCGGCCATCCCGTCGCTGGGGCGGCTGCTCGCGGCGGCGGACGTGTACGCGGCGTGCTGCGCCGCGCGGCCGTACCGCCCGGCCGGCGACACGCGGGCGGCGCTGACCGACGTGCTGCTCGCGGCCGAGGGCGGGCAGCTCGACAAGGACTTCGCCGAGTACCTGGTGACGCTGGCGTTCTACCCCGTGGGGGCGGTGGTGGAACTGACCGACGGCCGGGTCGGCGTGGTGGCGGCGAACCACCCCGACCGCCTCGACCCGCGCGCCCCGGGCCGGCCGGTGGTCGCGGTGCTGGCCGACGCCGACGGGGCGCTGCTGCCGCGGCCGGAGCACGTCGATCTGTCCGCGTCGGCGCGTGGCGGCATCCTTCGCACGCTTCCCGCCGAGCGCCGCCGCGACCTGCTCGGCGCCCGTTACCCCGACCTCGTGTAACCGATGCGGGACTACCTCCGGGCGACGCGGCACCCGTGGTCGTCGTTCCTGTTCCTCGTGCCGCTGGTGGCGGTGTACGAGGGGGGCGTGGTGTGGCTCGGCGGCGACCGGGCCGACCGCCTCCGCAACGGGGCCGACGCCTGGGTCCGCTGGCAGCTCGAAACGTTCGGCGCCGGCCACGCCTTCGCGGCGCCGATGCTCGTCCTCGGCATCCTGCTGCTGTGGAGCTGGTGGCGCGCCGCCGACTGCCCGGCCGACCCGGTGCGGACGTGGTTCGGGATGGCGTTCGAGGGGGCGGCGTACGCGGCGGTCTTGTGGCAGTTCGGCCAGAACTACGGCCCGATCATCGACAAGCTCGGCGTCCGCCTCGACGTGCCCGCCGCCCCCGACCGCGCGGCCCGGGTGCTGACATACCTCGGGGCCGGCATCTACGAGGAGGCGCTGTTCCGCCTCGGCCTGTTCGGCGGGCTGCTGCTGATGCTGCGGCTGGTGCTGCTGCCGCGGCTGATCGCGCTGCCGCTGGCCGCGTTCGTGGCGGCGTGCGGGTTCGCGGCGGCGCACCACGTCGGCCCGTACGGCGAGCCGATGAACGCCTACGTGTTCCTGTTCCGGGTGATCGCGGGGCTGTACTTCACGGCGCTGTACGTCGGCCGCGGCTTCGGCGTCGCGGTCGCCGCCCACGCCGGGTACGACATCCTCGTCGGCGTGGCGTGACGAATTCTGCCGCTCGCGGCTTAGCGCTGCCCAACGCCAAGCCGCAGGCGGCGAAGACCCGAGCCGATTACCCCCGCAGGCCGATGGAGACGTACTTCGTCTCCAGGTACGCCTCGAGCCCCTCGTGGGCGAGTTCGCGGCCCAGGCCGGATTCCTTCATCCCGCCGAACGGGCACTGCGGCGTCGCCGGCACCGCGTCGTTCACGCCGATGATCCCGGCCTCCAGCCCCTCGGCCATCCGCCACGCCGCCGACAGGTCGTTCGTGAACACGTACGCCGCCAGCCCGTACGGCGTGTTGTTCGCCGCCGCGATCACCTCGTCGAGTTTCGAGAAGTCCAGCACCGGCATCACCGGCGCGAACGGCTCGTCGGTGAGGATGCGGGCGTCGGCGCTCAGCCCGCTCAGCACCGTCGGCTCGAAGAAGTAGCCCTTGTCGAACCGCTCCGACCGCTTGCCGCCGGTCAGCAGCTTCGCCCCCTTGCCGGTCGCGTCGTCGATCAGCGCCTGCGTGCCGGCCAGCGCCTTCTTCTCGAACATCGGGCCGACCACCACGCCCTCGTCGAGCCCGTTGCCCATCTTCAGCTTCTTCGCCTCCTCGACGGCCACCTCGGTGAACCGCTTCGACACGTCCTTGTGCACGAAGAACCGGCTCGGGCTGATGCACACCTGGCCGTTGTTGCGGAACTTGCCGAGCACCGCCGCCTTCGCCACCACCTCCGGGTCGGCGTCCGGGAAGACGATGAACGGGGCGTGGCCGCCGAGTTCCAGGCTCAGCCGCTTCACCTGGTCGGCCGCCTGCCGCATCAGCTGCTTGCCGACGGGCGTGCTGCCGGTGAAGCTGATCTTCCGCACTGCCGGGTTCGTCATGAACTCGTCCGCGATGTCGCCGGCCGGCCCGATCACGAGGTTCGCCACGCCCGCGGGGCAGCCGGCGTCGATGAGGCACTCGAACACGCCGATCAGGCACAGCGGCGTCTGGCTCGCCGGCTTGCACACGATGGTGCAGCCCGCGGCGAGCGCGGGGGCGATCTTGCGGGCCTGGAGCGTGATCGGGAAGTTCCACGGCCCGATGGCGCCGACGACGCCGACCGGGTGCTTGATCGTGAGGTGCCGCTTCGCCGCGTTCGACGGCGGGATCACCTGGCCGTAGGCGCGCTTGCCTTCCTCGGCGAACCACTCGAACGTGTCGGCCGAGTGGAGCACCTCGCCCTTCGCCTCGGCCAGCGGCTTCCCCTGCTCCATGGTCATCGTGCGGGCGAGGGCGTCGGCGCGCTCGCGCATCAGGTCGGCCGTCTTCTTCAGCACCTTGGCGCGGTCGTAGGGGGTGAGCTTCGACCACGCCGGCAGCGCGGCGGCCGCGGCGGCGATGGCCCGCTTGCAGTCGTCGCGGGTGCCGAACGCCACCTCGGCGATGGTTTCTTCGGTGGCCGGGTTCTCGACCGCGAGCGTCTTCCCGGACGACGATTTCACCCACTCGCCGGCGATGTACAGGTCACGGTGCGAAACGGGGGGGGCGGACGCGGCCATGTGCGGAACCTCGGTGACGGTGTGGGTTATCGTAGGCGAAATGGCGAAGCCCGGGGACGGGCGTCCCCGGGCTTTCGGGTAGTAGATCGAACTACCGCTTGATCTGCTTCGGGCCGTCGCCGGCGGTCTTCTCGTAGCTGCCGTCGCCGGACTTGACGTACTTCGTGAACCCCTTCGACGCCAGGTTCTTGTCGGTCATCGCGGCCTTGCCGTGGGCGTCGGTCCAGGCCCGCGGGGCGTTCGGGGCGCTGAGCACCCGGCGGACCGGCTTGCCCGTGTCCGGGTGCGTGGTGAGCGCGGCGGCGCTCATCGGCTGGATCACCTCGAACGGCTCCCCGCCGCTGCCGTCGGGGAGGATTTCTTCGTACACGTAGATCGGCATCGCCGCCTCCTTACTTCTTCGCGGCCAGTTCCGCCCGCACCGTCTCCAGCAGCCGCTTCGTCGCGCGGATGCCGTCGGCCTCGCTCAGCCGGCCGCCCTCGTACTCGATGCCGATGAACCCGCGGAACCGGTGCTTGTTCAGCACGATGTCCAGCATCCGCCGGTAGTCCGTCGCCGTCTCGTTCCCCGCGGCGTTGAAGTCGTGCGACTTCGCGCTCACGCCCTTGGCGAACGGCATCAGCTCGTCCACCCCGCGGTAGCGGTCGTAGCTCGTCATGTCGATGCCGGTCACCTTGCCGATGTTGAAGTTGCCGAAGTCCGGCAGCGTGCCGCAGCGCGGCAGGTTCACCAGCCGCATGACGCCGGCCAGCCAGCCGCCGTGGCTCGACAGCCCGCCGTGGTTCTCGACGATCACGTTGATCTCGTGCGTCGTCGCGAACTCGGTCAGCCGGCGGAGGCCGTCGGCGGCCAGCTTTTTCGTTTCCTCAAAGCCGAGGTTCCAGTTGCTCGCCGCGTTCACCCGGATGCTGTGGCAGCCGAGGAACTTCGCCCACTCGACCCAGCGCTTGTGGTTGTCCACCGCGGTGACGCGCTGTGCCTCGACGGGGTTGCCGAGGTTCCCCTCGCCGTCGCACATGATGAGCACGCTGCGGACGGCGTTGTCGTCGGCTACCTTCTTCAGGTCGCGGAGGTAGGCCTGGTCGGCCTTCTTCTCGCGGTAGAACTGGTTGACGTACTCCACGGCCGCGATCTGGTAATCGGTCTTGGCGATCTCGGCGAACTTGAGCGGGTCCTTCTTCTCGACGCCGGGCCGGCCGAAGAACGCCCGGTTGTGCGACCACTGGGCGATGGAGATGTCGAACAGCGGCCGCGGCGCGTCCTGGGCGGCGGCGACGGCCGCGGTGCCGACGGCGGCGGCGGAGGTTTGCAGGAACGTGCGGCGGGAGAGCAGCTGCGACACGGTCGAACTCCGGCGGGGAAGGGGTGCGGGAATTGTAGCGACCCCCGCCGTCACGTCGCGCCGAAGAACGCCTTGCGGATCACGTCCACCCACCCGCTGCTGGGCGGGTCGGCCGGGTCCACCCGGCCGGTGCCGCGGCAGGTGAAGCACGCCACCGGTTGCTCCCCGGGCTCGGCGAGGCGGCGCTTCCCCTCGCAGGTGGGGCAGGTGAACGGCATCCAGCCGAGCGGGCCGGGCTGGTACTCGTACCGCCCCGCGCCGCCGCACAACTTGCAGCCCGACTTCCCGCCGCAGTGACATCCGACCTTCTTCGACATTGCGACCCCCGGGCCTCGTGTGGCTCAGGGGTATTATCGCAGGTCGACGCCCCGCGGTTACGCCGCGGCGAGGATTTCGTCGAGCCGCGCGTAGCTCGCCTCCATCCCGTGCTCCATGCCGGACGCCGCGGCCCCGTCGCGCGCCTCCTTCGTGGCGTACTCCAGGGTGAGTGTCATCAGCGTCTTGTCGCCTTCGTCCGTCAGGACCAGCGTTGCCAGCTGCTCGCCCATCGGCGGGCCGCCGACCATCTCGAACTTCTCGGTGCGGACGCACCGCTCGGGCGGCGTCACGTCGCGGTACTCGCCGGACATCGTCAGCGTCTCGCCGTTCGGCCCCGTCCACACGGCGCGGAAGGTGCCGCCGGTCCGCGTGTCGCTCTCGCCGACGGTCATCACCCAGCCGGGCGGGCCGGTCATCCACCGCTTCTTGAGCTCGACCTGCGTCATCGTGTCCCACACGAGCTTCCGCGGCGCGTTGAACCGGCGGGTGACGACGATCTCGCGGTCGCTCGGCGTCGTGAACGTGGCGGGGTTCTTCACGGGTGAGAGCCTCAGTCGGGTTTGGGGGTCTGTTGCAGTTCGTCGAGCAGGGCGTCGAGTCGGTCGAAGACCTGTTCCCAGTTGCGGCGGAAGGTTTCGAGCCAGTCGGTCGCCTCCTTCATGGGCGCCGCGACGAGCCGGCACGGGCGCCGCTGGGCGTCGCGGCCGCGCGTGATGAGGCCGGCCTTCTCCAGCACCTTGAGGTGCTTGGACACCGCCGGCTGGCTCATGCGGAACGGCGCGGCGAGCTCCGTGACTGTGGCTTCACCCTTCGCGAGGCGGGCGATGATGGCGCGGCGGGTGGGGTCGGCGAGGGCGGCGAATGTGGCGTCGAGCCGGGCGACCGGCATGGGTGAATAACTCCGCGGTTTTATAACCTGGAGGTAATGTAGCCGCGCGAATGGGGGTGGTCAAGCGAAGTGGGGGAAAATGAAGTCGCCGCTTGCGGCTTGGCGTCGGGCGACGCCAAGCCGCAAGCGGCGGAGAACGTAAGCGCGATCGCGTTACATCTTCGGCGGCGCGGGCAGCCCCGGCGGGGCGACCGCGGGCGGCGCCCCCGGGCCGGGGATCGGCGCCGGGCCACCGACCGGGGCCGGGCCGCCGACCGGAGGCGGCGTGCCCGGCGTCAGCGCCGACGGAGCGCCGACCCGCGCGGGCGCGGGCGTCGGCGCCGGGTACTGCGGGGCCGGGTTGATGGTGATCTGCGCCTTCGGCTTCATCTGCCCGAGTACCGCCTCGCGGAGCCGCATGGCGAACAGCAGCCGCACGTCCTCCTTCACCTCGTCGAACTGCTTCTTCTTCCCCTCCTTGCGGTCGGTCACCAGGATCAGGTGGTAGCCGAAGTCGGTGGCCACCACGTCCGTCAGGTTGCCGACCGGGGTCGAGAACGCGGCCTTGGCGAACGGCTCCACCATGGCCCCGGCCCGCGGGAAGAAGTTCAGGTCGCCGCCGTCGCGCTTCGACGGGCAGGTGCTGTACTCCTTGGCGTAGGCGCTGAACAGCTCGTCGGCCTTCCGCTGGCCCGCCTGCACCTTGGCGAGCGGCTCGCCCATCGTCGCGTCGGACGCCTTCTTGGCCTCGGCCTCGACGACCTGCTTGATGCCGCGGAGCTTGCCGGCCGCCTCCTGCTGCTTGGCGGCGTCGGTGCCGGGCGTCATGAGGATGTGGCGGGCGCGGACCATCGTGCCGTCGAACACGTCCGGGCTGGCGTCGAACAGGTTCTTCAGCGCCGCGTCGGTGGACTGCTGCTTGACGAAGCCCTCCCACCGCAGCTGGGCCTGCACCTCGGCGCGGAACTCGGCCTCGGTCAGGAGCATGACGTTCAGCTCCTGCTGGTAGTCCTTCTTGGCCGTGACGAGTTCCTTCTTCAGCTCGTTGATGAGGTTCTCGGTCTCCTGGTCGGTCACCTTCACCTGGATGGCGTTGAGGTACTGGTCGACCAGCGTGTTCTCGACGAGGTGGTTGACGATTTCCTTGCGGGCCATCTCGTGGTGGGCCGGCGGGAACTGCCGCAGCGCGCGGTACACGGCGACTTCGGGGATGGCCTGGTTGTTGACCTTGGCGGCGTCACCGGTGGGGCGGAAGTCGGCCTTCGGGGCGGCGGCCGGCGGCGCGACCGCTGGCGGGGCCGGCAGCCCGGCCGGGGGGGCCGGCAGCCCTGCCGGCGGGGCCGGCGGGGCGCCGGGCGGGGCCGGCGGCTGGGCCGACGCCGTAACGCCGGTCCCGATGAGCAGGGCCGCGACCCCGCGTGTGAACAGTCGCATTCGCGTCTCCTCCGGGATGGGGAGCGGGGTAATACCCAACGCCGGGGCAAGATGCAACTGCACCCCCCTCCGGACGCGCCCGCTCGGTGGTGGGCCGTGCCGGGAGCCACCCTCCGCGCAAGTGCCGGACGTCGATCGGGTTCAGCGCGACGGGAAAGAGATGCCTCGACGGAACGAACTTTTTTATGAGTCGGTGACATGTTTCCGGGGATCGACCCCCCGCGGTCGGAAACAATCATCTCGATTTGAGCAGGCGGCGGGTTGGACTTGATTCCCCGCCCGCGTCGCGGCTCTACTGCGATGCTCCCACCCCCCGACGGACGCCGCACATGGCCACGGACACGGCCGCCGCCCCGGTCACCCGCCCCGCCCCGCCGCGCCGGCTGTGGCAGGTGCCGACCTTCCTGGTCGGCGCGGCCGCGTTCGTCGCCGCCTACCAGGGGCTCATCCCGATCCAGAACACCGTCGCCGCCACGTTCGAGGCCGACCTGGCGGCGCTCGTGGGCTCGACGGAACGGGTCAACCCGGACGCGCGGGAGCTGAAGGCGGCGCTCGACCGCGTGGCAGCGGAGGTGATGCACTACCCGGAACTAGCGGCGCGGGCGCACGCGGCCCTCGGCGGCGGCTACGCCCGGCTCGCCGAGCTGACCGCGGACGGCGGCGAGGCCCGCGGGTACTGGGTGCTCGCCCGCCAGCACTTCACCGCCGGCGACGAGTCGAAGCTGTCCGACCTGGAGCGGGTGAAGTTCGTCTTCCGCCGGGCGAAGTCGCAGGCCGCCGACCCGCCCGCGTCGCTGACGCCGGCGGATTTCGAGCTGATCCGGGCGATCCTGTCGCGCCCGCCGTTCGGCGAAGACGCGGGCGACGCCCCGCGCCTCGGCGCCGAGCTGAGCCTCCGTGCCACGCCGCCTGACCTGAAGGCCGCAAAGGACGGCCTGACCAGCTACCTGACGAACGCCGGCCTCGGCACCCCGTCGGCGACGCTGACCCGCGCCAAGCTGCGGCTCAGCGAGGTGCACCTGGCACTCGGCGACCCGGACGGCGCGAAGCAGTGGCTGACGGCCATCGGCGCCGACGCCCCGCCGGACGTGCTGCCGTCCGCGAAGGCGCAGCTGGCCCGCATCCGCATGTCCGAACAGGACTGGGCCGGGGCCGCCCGCGAGTGGGAGGCCGCCCGCGCCGCCGAGTTGCCGCAGGGGTTGCGGTCGATGTCCGCGTACTACCTGGCCGAGTGCCGCGTCCGCCTCAAGGCCGACGACGCGGACGCCGTGAAGCTGTTGGACGAGGCCGCGAAGTCGAGCGGGCCCGAAGGCCCGGCCGCGGCGGTGAAGCTCGTCGGGCTGACGCTCCGCAACCCGGACGCGACCCGCCGCAAGGCCGCCGCGAATTACCTCCCCACGGCCGCGAAGGCCGCCAAGGGCGGGCTCGTCCCCGCCGTCGAGGTGCAGGCCGCGTTCGAGCAGGCGGTGCAAGTGCTCACCGCCGACGGCGCCTTCCCCGAGGCGGTGGCCGCGGCCGAGGCGTACGCGCCAGTCGCGGTCGGCGGCAAGGAGCGCGAGAAGAAGGCCGAGGTGCTGACGGCGTGGGGGGCGGCGCTGGAGAAGGCCGGGGCCGACGGCAAGGCCCGTTATGCCTCCGCGGCCGCGGAGTACGCCGCTGTCGCCGCCGCGCTGCCACCCGACCTGCCGTACCGCGCCGAGCAGCTGCGCCTGGCCGCGAGCCTTCAGCGGAAGGCCGGCAACCCGACGGGCGGGCTTGACCTGCTGAAGCAGGCCGCGGCGACGCCGAAGCTGCCCGACGAAGTTGCCGGTCCGATCTGGGCCGAGTACGCCGACGGGCTCCTGGCCGCGAACCGCCCGGCCGACGCGCTCGTGGCGTTCAAGCGGGCGTTGGACACGGGCGGCCCCACGTCCACGGCCGTGCGGCACAAGCTGGCCCGCAACCTGATCGACTCCCGCGACCCGAAGAAGCTGCCGCTCGGCATCGAGTTGCTGGAACAGATCGCGCAGGCCGAGCGCGTCTCGCCGGCGGAGCAGGAGTACCAGGAGAAGGCGTTCGTCGAGCTGGCCAACGAGGCGATTCAGGCCCGCGACTTCCAGAAGGCCGAGGCCCGGCTACGCACGCAGCTGCGCCTGTACGCCAACGGCCCCGAGGCGGGTCAGGGTAAGCTCCTGCTCGGCACGGCACTCCTTCAGCGGATCGACCCGCGGGCGAAGGTGCCGGCCCCCGACGCCGACAAGGCGGGCGAGGAGGCGTTGAAGCTGCTCAAGGAAGTGCTGACGGAGGTGGACGCCCGCAAGGTGGCGAACCGCCCCGCGACCGGCGACCCGTGGCTGCGGACGCAGGCCCAGTTGCGCGTACTCCTGGCCCAGGTGTTGCTCCGCAAGCCATATGACGTGCTGACGACCGCCGACCCCATCCGCCGCGAGTACGCCGGCAAGGTCGAGGAACTCATCGTCCTGAGCATGATGTACCACGGCTACCTCCAGCTGAACAACGACGAGGGGCGGTTGACGGTCGAAGCTCACATGCGCGACGCCTTCGCCGCACTGAAGGAGAAGACGAACGGCTTCCCCGCCCGGTCCGGCGAGTACAGCCGCGACTACTGGGAGCGCGAGTGGCCGTCGCTGATCCGGCCGATGCGCTGAGCCGGGGCGACCGGCAAGTCCAGGCGCGGAGCTCCCCGGCAGGCGTTCGCGCCCGACGACAACGTCGTTGCGGCGGCGGAAGAATCCGGCGCTAACCTGAACGGCGGCCACGAATTCCAGCCGGACGCAGGCAGTTCGGGTTCTAGGGTTGTTCGCTCGTGCAACCCCGCCCCCCGGGCACCGCCATGCCGTCGTCCTTCCTCTTCGCGACCGGAACACTCGCCGACCCCACAGCGAACGCCCTCGTGGTCGGTGCGTCCGTCGTCACCACGCTCGCGTTGGCCTGGCACGCGCTGCGCCGACCGGGGCCTCACCGGCCCGTCTACGCCGCCGTCGCGCTGGCGACCGGGGCCACGACCGTGGCTCAGCTCGACCACTACTTCCCGTGGGCGGCGTGGCCGGCGGCCGCGGTCGGGCTCGCGTCGGCGGTCGTGCTGGGCGTGGCATTCCCGCGCAGTGTGGCGGCGGCGGAGCGCGCCCGCGCGGAGGACGCCGGCCGGCTGACGCTGCTCGAGGCCGCCGTCGGGGCGTCGTCCGACGGCGTGATGATCGCCGAGGCCGACCCCCACGACGCGGCCGGTCTCCGAGTCGTCTACGCCAACCCGGCGTTCGAGCGGATCACCGGTTACACGGTTGAGGAAGCCGCCGGACTCAGCCCGAGCGTGTTCTGCCAGACGTCCGGTTCGGCCCGCAACCACCCGCCGACGCCGGATCCCGACGAGGAAGCCGCCGCCGCCGCGCTGGCGTCGGTCCGCGCCGCACTCGGGGGTAGTGCCCCGGCCCGGCTCGACGTACCGAGCCGGCGGAAGGACGGTGCCCGGGTGTGGTCCGAGTGGCAGGTCGTGCCGGTAGCGGGGCCGGACGGCCGCCCCACGCACCGCGTCGCCGTGATTCGCGACATGACCGGCCGCCGGCAACTGGAAACGCAGCTGCGCGAGTCGCAAAAGCTCGAAGCGGTCGGCCGCCTCGCCGGAGGCATCGCCCACGACTTCAACAACCTACTGACGGTCATTCGCGGTAACGCCGAACTCGTCGCCATGAACCCGGACGAGCTACCGCCGCCCGACCTGATCGAGGACATCCGCGGCGCCGCCGACCGCGCCACGGGCCTGGTGCGGCAGCTGCTCGCGTTCAGCCGACGGCAGCCGGCCCGGCCGGTCGTTCTCGACCTGAACGAGGCCGTGTCGGACATGGCCGGCATCCTCCGCCGGCTGCTCGGTGAGCGGGTGTCGGTGACGACGCTCCTTTGTCCGCAGTCGGTGCGGGCGCGGATCGACCGCGGCCAGTTCGAGCAGGTGGTGATGAACCTCGCTGTCAACGCCAAGGACGCGATGCCGACGGGCGGCGCCCTGACGATCTCGACTGCCGCCAGGCCACCTGACGGCGACTCGATGCGGTCCGCCCGGGTCACCGTGAGCGACACGGGAGTCGGCATCCCGGACGACGTGCGGGAAAAGATATTCGAGCCGTTCTTCACCACGAAGGCGATGGGGAAGGGGACCGGCTTGGGGTTGGCCACGGTGTACGGCATCGTGCAGCAGGCCGGCGGCCGGGTGACGGTCGAGTCGGCGGTCGGGGTCGGGACGACGTTCCGCGTGGACCTGCCGTGGTGCGCGGACGCGGCTCAGCCGTCGTCAATGATGTTGACTCCGCACCCGGTGCCGCGGCCGGCCGGCGGGAAGGGGCGCACGGTGCTGTTGGCGGAAGACGAGGACGCCGTCCGGAAGCTGACGCGAACGGCGCTGGAGTCGGCCGGCTACGTCGTCCACGAGGCGGCGAGCGGCGAGGCGGCGCTGGCCCAGCTCCCGGAACTGGCGTCGGTGGACTTGTTGGTGACGGACCTGACGATGCCGGGCATCAGCGGCAAGGAGCTGGCCCGGCTGGTTCGGGCGGAGCGGCCCGATGCGGCTGTCGTGTTCATCAGCGGCTACCACTCGGACATCGGCCGCCTGGACGCGATCCCCGGAGCGATCTTCCTGCCGAAGCCGTTTACGCCGGCCGACCTCCTGCGGATCGCGGGAAAGGCGATGAGCCGCATGGCCGCGCGGGCGGCGGCGACCGTGTGACGCCGCCGCCTGCCGCCGTCACTGCTTTTTCTTCGGAAGAATCTGCGCCTCTGGTGGGTCCGTCGCTGGCACCCGAAGTTCCTGTCGCAACCGGTCGAGTTCCGCGTGCAGTTGCCGCTGCGCGTCGGCGTGCTCGGGTCGGCCGTACACACTGGTCAGCTCTCGCGGGTCGGTCTGCCGGTCGAACAGCTCCCAGTACTCGGCCCCCGGAGCTCCGTAGAAGCGCACCAGCTTGTACCGCTCCGTCACCACGCCGTAGTGCCGTCGCACGTCGTGCGGACCTGGGTACTCGTAATAGTGGTAGTAGAAGCTCGTCCGCCAGTCGGCTGGCGTCTGCCCGGCCAGCAACCCCTTCAGACTGCGGCCGTGGGTGCCCTCCGGTACCGGCAGTCCGGCCGCTTCCAGGACTGTCGGCGCCACGTCGAGCAGGCTGGTGAGGCGCTCGCTGCTCGTGCCCGGTCGGGCGACGCCGGGCCAGCGGATCAGGCACGGCGTGCGGACGGACTCCTCGAAGATCCATCGCTTGTCGAACCACCCGTGCTCGCCCAGGTAAAAGCCCTGGTCGGAGGCGTAGACCACGATCGTGTTGTCGGTCAGCTTCTCGCGGTCGAGGTAGTCGAGAACGCGGCCGACGCCCTCGTCCACGGCTTTGACACAGCCGAGGTAGTCGTGCATGTACCGCTGGTAGCGCCAGCGGACGAGGTCGCGGCCCTGTGGGGGCGCGGCCTTGAACGCGGCGTTCCGCGGGGCGTAGTAGGCATCCCACGTCTTCTTCTGGTCCGCGGTGAGGCCGGGCGGGTCGTTGAACTTCATGTCCAGCGCGTTGATCGACTTTTCCAGCGTCATGTCCTGGTTGCGCTCGGCGGCGCCGCGGCCGGCGTAGTCGTCGAACAACGTGTCCGGCTCGGGGTACACCCGGTCGTTATTGTGGTTCAGGTGCCGCAGCGCCGGCGACCACTCGCGGTGCGGCGCCTTGTGCTGGCACATCAGCAGGAACGGCTTGTTCGGGTCGCGGCCGCGCAGCCAGTCCAGCGACAGGTCGGTGATGACATCGGTGACGTAGCCGGGGACGACGACGCGCTGCCCCATGCGGTTCATCGGCGGGTTGTAGTACTGCCCCTGGCCGGGGAGGATTTGCCAGGTGTCGAACCCGGTAGGGTCGGAAACGAGGTGCCACTTGCCGAACAGGGCCGTTTGGTAGCCGGCCCGCTGGAGCAGTTTCGGGAACGTGGTCTGGCTGCCGTCGAAGCGGGAATTCGTGTTGTTGTAGAAGCCGTTCGAGTGGCTGTACCGGCCGGTGAGGAGCACGGCCCGGCTCGGCCCGCAGATCGAATTCGGCACGAGGCAGCGGTCGAGGCGGACGCCTTCCTTGGCCAGGCGGTCGATGTTCGGCGTCTGGTTCAGCTTGAGCGGGTGGTTGTAGGCGCTGACCGCCTGGTAGGCGTGGTCGTCGGTGAAGACGACGACGATGTTCGGCGGCCGCTTGGGCACCTGGGCGCGGGCCGGGGCGGCGGCCGCGAGCGCGACGACAACCGCGACGAGGGTTCGCATCGGGTAGGCTCCGCGGGAACGGGTGCGGGTGTTCTAGTGAGCCGGGGCCGGCTATTCTGAGAGAAGCACCCTTCGCCACGGACGCGACATGAACCAGTACCCCCTCCCGCCGCTCGGGCTCAACCCGTCCTCGACCGCCCAGGGCACGACGCCCGGCAGCTTTGCCAATCGCCCGGCGCTCACCCCCGGCCCTCTCGGGGCGCGGACGTTCTCCTCGCCCGACACGCCGGGGATGCCGGCGGCGTCGGACAAGACCGCATGGGACTTCCTGCCGGCGGGTTGGATGACGGATACCTTCGAGCTTCCGCCGGCCAAGCGACCACGGGGTGAAGCCGTTAGCGAAATCAAAACACCCTCCTTCGGAACCGGCACCAAGGTCGCGACGTTCCTTCAGGGAGACGAGACGGTAAGAACCGTCGAGTTCCCAGTCGACTTTACCCCGATCACTCAACTCGAATCGGCCCGTCTCGGCATCATCACTCCGCAGATGCGCCGCGTCGCCGAGCGCGAGCCGCACCTCAGCGCGGCCCAGGTGCGAGACGAGGTCGCGGCTGGTCGCATGGTCATCCCCGCGAACACCGTCCACCTCGGCTACCGCCTCGACCCGATGGCGATCGGCCGCGGCAGCAAGACGAAGGTGAACGCCAACATGGGCGCCTCACCCGTGTCGAGCAGCACCGACGAGGAGGTCGAGAAGCTCCGCTGGGCCGAGAAGTGGGGCGCCGACACCGTGATGGACCTGTCCACCGGCGGCGACCTGAACGCCACCCGCGACGCCATCATCCGCGCCAGCACCGTACCCATCGGCACCGTGCCCATCTATTCGATGATCATCGGCCGCAAGATCGAAGATTTGACGCCGGCGATGATTCTGGAAACGCTCGAGCACCAGGCCCGGCAGGGCGTCGATTACTTCACCATCCACGCCGGCGTGCTGAAGGAACACCTCCAGTACATCCGCAAGCGGCTCATCGGCATCGTCAGCCGCGGCGGGTCGCTGCTGGCGAAGTGGATGATCACGCACGACGCGCAGAACCCGATGTACACCCACTGGGAGGACATCTGCGACGTGATGCGCCGCTACGACGTGACGTTCTCGATCGGCGACGGCCTCCGCCCCGGCGGTCTCGCCGACGCCACCGACGCCGCCCAGCTCGCGGAGCTATATACGCTCGGCGAGCTGACGGAGCGGGCGTGGCGCAAGGGCGTGCAGGTGATGGTCGAGGGGCCGGGACACGTCCCGTTCGACCAGATCGAGTACAACATGAAGCTGCAACGGACGGTGTGCCACGGGGCGCCGTTCTACGTGCTAGGGCCGCTCGTCACCGACATCTTCCCCGGCTACGACCACATCACGTCGTGCATCGGCGCCACCGCCGCGGCGTACCACGGCGCCGCGATGCTCTGCTACGTGACCCCGAAGGAGCACCTCGGCCTGCCGAAGAAGGACGACGTCAAGCAGGGGTGCATCGCCTACAAGATCGCCGCCCACGCCGCCGACGTGGCCCTCGGCATCCCCGGGGCGCGCGACCGCGACGACGAGCTCACCAAGGCCCGCGCCGCGCTGAACTGGGAGAAGCACTTCGAGCTGAGCTTCGACCCCGACACCGCGCGGGCGTACCACGACGAAGACCTGGACGTGGACACCGACTTCTGCGCCATGTGCGGCCACGACTGGTGCAGCGTGCGGATCAGCAAGGAGATCGTCGAGTTCGCGTCCGGCAAGGACGAGGACTACCAGCGCGGCAAGGCCAAGGTGACGGCGGCACTGTCGGCCGAGCAGCGCGAGATTTTGGAGAAGCGCGGCGTATTGAGCCCGGCCGAGATCCACCGGCTGGCCAGCAAGACGAAGAAGGCCGTCGGCGCCGACCACGACAAGGCCGCGTGCCACAGCGACTACGCCGACGACGCCGAGGCGCAGAGCATCCAGGCCCGCCGCGTGCCGCTCGCGCAGGTCGGCGAGTGACCGACCGACTCGCCGACCGTTCCGTTCCCCTTTCCCACCGGACGACCCAGCCCATGACCCGGACCGCCCCCCTCCTCGCCGCGCTCGTCGCGGCCGTACTCGTCGCCGCCGGCGCCCCCGCCCCCGCCAAGCAGACCGCCGCGCCGATCAAGGCGCTGCTCGTCATCGGCGGCTGCTGCCACGACTACAAGAAGCAACAGGAACTGCTGACTAAGGGCATCTCCGCCCGCGCCAACGTGGTGTGGACGATCAGCTACGACCCGGACACCGGCACGAAACACCTCAACCCGATCTACGACAAGGGCGACTGGGCCAAGGGCTTCGACGTGGTCGTACACGACGAGTGCACCGCCGACGTGAAGGACCCCAAGACGGTGGAGCGCATCCTGGCCCCGCACAAGGCCGGACTGCCGGGGGTGGTCATCCACTGCGGGATGCACTGCTACCGAACTGAGGGCTTCCCGAAGGCGACGCCGTGGTTCGACTTCACCGGGCTGGCGACGACCGGCCACGGCCCGCAGTTGCCGATCGAGGTGAGCTACACCGACCCCGCGAGCCCGATCACGAAGGGGCTGACCGGCTGGACCACGAAGAATGAGGAGCTTTACAACAACCTCTCCGGCAAACTCCATGAGACGGCCCAGCCGGTGGCCCGCGGCAAGCAGACGGTGACGGCCAAGAACGGCGAGAAGCGGACGGAGGAGGCGGTGGTGGCGTGGACGAACCGGTACAACGGCAAGACGCGCGTGTTCGGCACCACCCTCGGCCACAACAACGACACCGTCGCCGACCCGCGCTACCTCGACCTGGTGACGCGCGGCCTGCTGTGGAGCGTGGACAAGCTCGACGCGGCGCACCTGACACCGGCGAAGTGAGTTCGAGAGGCACTATGACCCCGGGGACGAGTCCGTCCCCGGGGCTATTCGTTCAACCCCACCTGCTCCAACTTGTACACGCGGATGGGCTCTGAGCCATTTACTCCGATGTACAGCCGCTCACATGCCGAGCACAGCCACACTTCCTGCGTGCCGGCAGTCTCCCAATGTTCGGGCCACATGTCCACGATGCCATTCTCCGCGACCTCTTGATCGACAGCGTCCTGGAGCTTTTCGATGCCGGTATCGGTGAGGACGTGACGAACGGTCGGGCTTGGACTTGCGATGTCGTCGAGTGAGTTACCGCAGATGCACCGCAGGAACATCGCTGTACTCCTCAATCGACGCGACAGGAAATGACGAGAGCCCGGGGTATTGCCCCCGGGCTCTCGGATTCCAGCCTCAGCATCACCCCGCGTTGGTGCCCGCGGTCTTCAGGTCTTCCATCGCGCGGGCCACGGCCAGCGGCAGAACCTTCCGCAGCCGGCGGCCGCGGCGGATCTCGGCCCAGTTCTTCAGGATGTGCTCCGCCTGCCGGCTCCCCGTCCGGGCGAAGTACTGGTGCAGCAGCGGGTGCATCCACTCGTAATCGACGTGCGTGCAGTCGATCACCGCCACGCTCTTGCTGTGCAGCTTCGCCGGCACCTCGGTGTGCGGGTCGAACACGTACAACTCGCCGCCGGTCATGCCGCTGCCGATCTCGTTCTCCACCGGCCCCAGGATCAGCACCCGGCCGCGGGTCATGTACTCGCAGGCGTACTTGCCGGCGGCCTCGGCCACGATCGTCGCCCCGCTGTTGCGGATGCCCAGCCGGTGCCCGGCCCGGCCGCCGATGAAGATCGTCCCGCCCGTCGCCCCGTAGCCGACGTTGTTCCCGGCGACGCTCTGGATCTCGCCGCCGTAGTCGCTCGCGGTGTAGTCCAGCGTGACGATCACCGTCCCGCCCGAGATGCCCTTGGCGACGCCGTCCTGGGCGAAGCCGCGGAGCTCCAGGTCGAGGCCGTTCACGCACCACGCGCCAAAGCTCTGCCCGGCCTCGCCGTCAAGGCGGACCTTGATCTTGCGGTGGTTCGGCATCCCCTCCCGGCCGTACAGCCGGGCGATCATGCCGGCCACGGTCGCGCCGACGGAGCGGTCCGAGTTCCGCACGCGGAACACGATGTCGGCGTTCTGGGCGGTGTCGATGGCGTCGTGGGCGGCGCTCAGGATGCGGCCGTTCAGCGTGAACGAGTCGCCGCCGCCGCACACGCCGCGCTCGCCGACCTGTGGGTAGCGGTCGTCGAGTCCCACCAGCGCCATGTCGGGCTGGATGAACCGCCGCACGTCCACGAGCGCCGCCCGCGGGTGCTTGGCCTTCAAGTCGTCGCGCCGCACCAGCAGGTCGGACCGGCCGGTGATCTGGTTCAGGTGCGTGAAGCCCATCAGCGCGAGCAGCTGCCGGGCCTCCTCGGCGACGGTCAGGAGGTACGCCTTGGTGTGCTCCGGGTGCCCCTTGAAGATCTCGGGGCTGCCGGTGATCCCGGTCGGGCAGTTCGGGATGTGGCAGCTCTTGCACACGATGCAGCCGACGGACACCATCAGCCCCTGGCCGAACGTGAACTCGTCCGCCCCGAACAGGGCGTACTTGATCACGTCGTGCCCGTTCTTGATGCCGCCGCCGACGCGGAGCTTGACCGACGTGCGCAGGCCGTTCACGACCAGCGCCTGGTGCGCCTCCGCGAGGCCCATCTCGCTCGGCAAGCCGGCGTGCTCCTTGCTCGACACCATCGCCGCGCCGGTGCCGCCGTCGATGCCGTCCATCTCGATGATGTCGGCGCCGGCCTTCGCCACGCCGACGGCGATCGTGCCGACGTTCTCCACGGCCACCAGCTTCACCGACACCGGCATGCCCGGCTTCGCGGCCTTCAGGTCGTAGATCAGCTGCGCCAGGTCCTCGATCGAATAGATGTCGTGGTGCGGCGGCGGGCTGATGAGGTCCGTCCCCGGCTTGGCGAAGCGGATCTCGGCGATCTCGGCCGTGACCTTCTTCCCCATCAGCTGGCCGCCCTCGCCGGGCTTCGCGCCCTGCGCCATCTTGATCGACATCTCGTCGGCGTTGACGATGTACTCGGCGTCCACGCCGAACCGGCCGCTGGCGATCTGGCGGATGCGGCTGCGGAAGCGGCTCTTTTCGAGCTTGCCGCCGAGGGTGTAAATCTCGGGGTACTCCTGGCGCTGCTTGCGGACCTTCTCCCAGTACGGCCCCCAGGCGCGCTCGGGGATGTCGTTCCGCCAGCGGGCTTCGCCGCCCTCGCCGCTGTTGCTGAGGGCGTCGAGTTCGTTCACCGCCGCGGCGATGGTCATGTGCGAGGCGCCGGTCAGCGCCCCGTGGCTCATGGCGGCGCCGCGGAAGTGGTTCGCCACCATGTCCCGCGCCGGCTGCACGCCCTCGATCGGCACCGCCGTGCCCGGCTTGATGTTGAACAGGTCGCGCAGCACCGTCGGCACGCGGGTGTTCACCATGTTCGTGAACTTGCCCCACTTGGTGCCGACGCGGATCAGCGCGTCCGGGTCGGCCTCGGCGGGCGGGGCGGTGTACGCCATCTCGCCGCCGCCGCCCTCCGGCTCCGGGTGGGCCTCCTTCACCGCGTTCCGCAGCGCCATCCGCACCGCGCCCGTGAAGGCGCGGTAGTCCATGTTCTTGCCCAACTCCTTCTTCTTCGCCACCATCTCCTCGGCGCGCGCGACGCGCCACTGGGCGTCCTCGACCAGCTCGGCGAAGCCGATGCCGCCGACGCGGCTCGGGAAGTCGCCCAGGAACTCCATCAACTCGGGGCCGAAGCCGACGGCCTCGAACAGCTGGGCGCCGCGGTACCCCTCGATGGTCGTGATCCCCATCTTGGAGATCACCTTCTTCGTGGTGTCCTCCAGGGCGGCGAACAGGTTCTCCAGGGCCTCGCGCGGCTCCAGCCGGATTTCCTGCTTGGTGTCGCCGTCCTTGAAGACGAGCCCGTCCTTCACGAGCCGCAGCATCAGGTACGGGTGGACGACGTCGGCCCCGAACGCCACCAGCACGCAGATGTCGTGGCCCTCCTGGATGTCGCCGGCCTGCACCACGAGCGAGCAGCGGTCGCGGAGCCCCTGGCGGCACAGGTAGGTGTTCACGGCCCCGAGCGCCAGCAGCGACGGCACCGGATAGATGCCGCGCTTGCACGCCTCCTTGTCGGACACGCACAGGACGTGGAAGCCCTCGTGCACCGCCTTCTCGGCGGCGCTCTGGAGCGCCACCAGGCTGGCGCGAAGCGCCTCGGCCCCGCCGGACAGCGGGAACGTGGCGTCGAGCAGCTTGAAGCCGAGCACCTCGTTCTGGCGGATTTCCTCGACGATGGCGTCGGAGATGACCGGGCTCGGCAACTCCATCTGCTTCACCGGCAGGTCGTCCCCGTTCGCGCCGTTCGCGCGCGGCCCGCGGCCGAGGTAGGTCGCCAGCGACATCGCCCCGCCCTCGCGGTACGGGTCGATCGGCGGGTTGGTCACCTCGGCGAACGTCTGCTGGAGGTACTTGAACAGCGTCGGGTGGTGGTCGGAGAACACGGTCAGCACGCGGTCGTGCCCCATGCTCGACAGCGGCTCCTTCTTCAGCTTTGCCATGTCCTTCACGAACACGGCCCGCTCGAAGTCCCAGCCCGCGGCCTGGAGCAGGTGGTCGAGCTTCCAGTCGCGCTCGGTCAGCATCGCGCCGACGGCGTCGTCGACCTGGCGGGTGTAGTCGAAGCCCTCGGGGATGATGATCTGCCGGCGGTTCAGCTCCTGCACACTGCCGAGTTCGGCCTTGGCCTCGGCCACGACGCGGTCCATGATCTGGTAGCTGTCGAGCCGCTCGCCGGTGGCGGTGTCGATGGCGATCATCTGCCCCGGCTGCAGCTGCCCGCTGGCGACGATGGTGGTGGGGTCGAGGCCGAACACGCCCGACTCGCTGCCGATGTACAACCAGCCGCGCTTGTCGGAGCACCAGCGCACGGGGCGGAGGCCCATCCGGTCGACGAGGCCGACGAGGGTGCGGCCGTCGGTGCCGATGATGCCGGCGGGGCCGTCCCAGGCCGCGAGGCTGCCGAACGCCCGGCGGTAGTACGTGAACAGGTCGAACGCCTCCTGCCCCCAGATGTCGGCCTCCGTGTCCCACACCGGCGGGATCGACAGGCGCAGCGCCCGCGGCAGGCTCCAGCCCTGTTCGAGGATCAAGTACTCGAGCCACTCGTCGAGGCTGGCCGAGTCGGACATCTTCGGCGTGTTCAGCTCGCCGCCGGGGATGGGCGGGTTCAGGCTGCGTGAGAACGCCGACACCGCGTTCCGCGTCGTGCGCACCGTGTTAATTTCGCCGTTGTGGCACGACAGGCGGAACGGCTGGGCCAGCGTCCAGTTCGGGAACGTGTTCGTGCTGTAGCGGCGGTGGAAGCTGACGACGCCGGTCTCGAACGCCGGGTCGGTCAGGTCGCGGTAGAAGTCGCACAACTGCGGGCTGGTCAGCAGTCCCTTGTAGCTGACGAGCTTGGTAGACAGCGAGCACGGGTATACGCCGAGGCCGGCGGCGCGCGCGCGCTCGCGGAGCACGAGGCGACGGCGGTACAGGTGCTTCTCGGCCTCGTCTGCGTCGCCGTCCACCTGGAACAGGGCGTGCTCGATGGCCCCGGGGCGGACCGCCTTCGCGGACTCGGGCAGCGCGTCTTCGTTCGTCGGCACCGGGCGGTAGCCGAGGAAGCGCACGGGACCGCCGCTCAGGACTTCGCGCACGAGCGCCCGGCCGGCGTCGAGCTTGGCGGCGTCACTGTCGAGGAAGAAGAACGCGCCGACGGCCAGGGTGTCGCCGTCGGACACGCCGAAGCCGAGTTGCTTCGCCTGCGCGCGGAAGAAGGCCTGGGGCAGCGCCGCGGTGAGGCCGGCGCCGTCGCCGGCGGAGCCGCACACGCCGCCGCGGTGCTCCATGCAGCGGAGGGCGTTGAGCGCCTTCTGCATGACCTCGGCCGACGGTTTGCCGTCCCGCGCTGCGACCCCCCCGATGCCGCAGGCGTCCCGGCCGACCTCGTCCGTGTACAGCAGTTCGCCGCTGCGAACCCGCGCAAGACCCGCCTGGTGGCTCATCGTCACGTTCACCGATGGGAAGGGTGGTAGAGAACGGTTCGGGTGAACACCCGGCGGTGGCCGTCGCCGGGCTTCGCGTGCGTGTGGTCGGGGAGAGGGTGACCAACGCTTTGTTTTACAGAACCCGCCGAACGGATGGCAAGGCCAGGTCACGGGTTCGGGGAGGGGACGGCTTTTCGCCGAGTGGTGAAAAATCTGGGTGCACGCTTGCTGGCCAACGAGCGGAGAGGTAGAACACGGGGCGTCCGACTCGCCGGTCGTGGGACACCCGTCGCCCCACCCGCCCGGCCGACCGACCGGGGCACACGCTTTCACCCTTCTGGAAGGACCGAGGTATGGGCGATTTCATCGGCAGTCCCATGTTCTTCGTCGCGGGTGTCGTCCTCCTGCTGGGCCTCGTCGGCCTGATGATCTTCCTCCAGAAGCGGAACAAGGACGAGGATTAAGGTGCGCCGGCGGGCCGGGGGCGTGAGCCCCCGGATCCTTTAGTAGATTCCGCAGAATCCGGGGGCTCACGCCCCCGGCCTGCCGTGCGCTTCACTTCAGCGCCGGAACGCTTGCCGCCCTGCCGCGTACTCGCCGATCAGCACGCTCAGCGCCTCCGCCCGCCGGTCACGCCATACCGTCAGCCGCACGCGCTGGCCCGGCGGCAGTGCCGAGATCAGGTTGATAAGGTGGTGCTCGTCGCGCAGTTCCACGTCCTCGAGCCGCAGCACCACGTCACCGGCGCGGAGCCCCGCGGCCGCCGCCGGCGTGTTCGGGTGGACAATCTCCACCAGCCCGCCGCACACCTTCGACAGCCCCACCCGCAGCGCCTCGGCCGGGTCGATCGTCGCCGCCAGTTGCACGCCCAGGTAACCGCGCGTCACCGCCCCCTTCTCGAACAGCTGACCCGCCACCCGCTTCACCAGGTTGGCCGGGATGCTGAACGACACGCCGGTATTGTTGCCACTCTGCGACGCGATCGCCGTGTTGATGCCGACCACCTTGCCGTCCAGGTCTACGAGCGGGCCGCCGCTCGAGCCGGGGTTGATCGACGCGTCGGTCTGGAGGAACTCCTTGATGCGGATCGTCGAGCCGAGGCTGATCTGGCCGCGGTCGGTGGCCGAGATGATGCCGTGCGTCACCGTCTGGTTCAGGCCGAACGGGCTCCCGAACGCCAGCACGTACTGCCCGCGGACCACGCGGTCGCTGTCCGCGAAGGAACACGCGGGCAGCGACTCGTCGGCCAGCTGCAACAGCGACACGTCGGACTCGGGGTCGGCCAGGATGCGCGTCGGCTGAAGGATGCGGCCGTCGGACAGGGTGACGTACACCTTCTCGCGCGGGGCGTCGCCGACGACGTGGTTGTTGGTGACGACCACGCACCCGGCGATACCCGGGAAGCGGACGATAACGCCGGAGCCCGATTCCTCCTTCGCCTTGCCAGTTGCCGTGCCCGTGCTCGGCTTCACCGCATCCACGGCGACCACGGCCGGCGACACGCTACGAACGACGCCGGGGAACCGGTCCGCGGGCGGGACCGTGGCGTTGACTTCGGTCACGGTGGGAATCGGCGGCAGCGGCAGGCCGTGCGCCGCCGCGGGGGGTGGTGCGTGGAACGCGAGTTGTGCGGCGGCCCCTCCCAGAAGGGCACACCCACCCAGCCCCACCGCCACGGCGAATCGACGGACCATGCGCAACCCTCCCGGCCGGGAAGTACCACACCCGCACTCTAACGGGTCGGGCAAGGGGGCTTGAGAAATTCCGGACGAGCTCACGGAAGTGGTCGCGACGGGTGGCCGCACGAAACGCACAAGGCCCGCGGTCGTTGCAGACCGCGGGCCTTGTCGGAGTCCTTCAACCGGCGTTACCGGCTCAGGTCGATCTCCAGGTCGGCGAGGCGGACCTCGCGCTCGTCCATGTTGCCGTGATCGGCCATGCGGCCGTAGTCGGCCTCGCCGGTGTAGTCGCCGACGCTGCCGTCGCGTTCGAACTCACGCTGGCACTTGATGCACAGCGTCGAGTACGGGAGGGCGGACAGGCGCGCCATCGGGATCTTGGTCTGGCAGCCCTCACACGTGCCGTAGCTGCCGTTCTTCAGCCGGCGGATAGCCCGCTCGACCTGGACCAGCTCTTTGGCTTCGAGCTCGGCCAACTGCGAGGAGAGTTCCTCGCCGCTACTGTCGAAGGCGGCGTCGGCGGCGTCGCCGGCCCGCTGCATCCCCTTCCCGGCGGAGAGGATGTCGAGTTCCATGCCGAGCCGCTTGCGGAGTTCGGTCCGGCGGCCGACGAGGGCTCTATGGAGTTGCAGGAGTGCGTCAGTTCGTGCCACGGCTCGCCACCTCCAGGGGGCATAGCTTCCGGTCCGGTTGTTACCGGTGGGAGCCTGACGGGTTCGGGGGTCGTGGAGCCGACACGCTGTCGGCCCCCATCGGATACTAGTGTCGTGCCGGGCAGGTCTTTCCAGCCGGGCCGCGGGTCTGTCCCGCCGTCCTGAGCTTAACTTCGCCGCTCGGCACCACTTGGAGTCGGGGTTCCGCCGCCAGGATTCGGGTTCTTCACGAACCCGTCACTATCGCGGTTTCCTGCCGCAATGCAACCGGCGTGCCGCAAACCGTTTTCGTCTCGGCACCCGGGCGGGGCGGAATTGAGAATGCTTCCGGCGGCTTGGCGAAAACTCCGACGACACAGCCGGTTGGCCGGATTGGGCAAATCCGGGTGGGGGTGTGGGGCTGCGCAAAATCGGGCATGTGTTGCGAAGTGGTGCAGCGGTGAACGGATGGTAGCGTCAGGCTCCAGTCTGCGCCGACATCAGCGGAGCCTGAGGTCTGAGAAAACCATCCACAGGCCCCGCGCATCACTCGGGTGTCACGACTGCAAGTTCTGCAGCATCTCCCGCAGCGGCACCAGGCGACGGCCGCGGGTGTCGTCGATCTTCAGCGCCTTCAAGAACCGCCGCCGCAGTTCCGCCTGTAATTCGTCGACCGCGCTTGGTGCCGTGCTCGTGAGTCGGATGCTGCCGCCGGCGCGGCGGTCGTGGCCGCCGGCCTTGCCGAGCTTTCCGACCACCTGACGCAGGATGTCGCCCGAGCGCGCGTCCGCCATCGCGGCACGCACCGACAGAATCAGCTGATCCTTGTACACGCCGCCGCACACGGCCCAATCGACCTGGTCGAAGCGGATCATGAAATCGACCACCTCGGCGGCCTGCTCCGGCTGCGGCAGGTCGTCCACCCAGCTGATGATGAGGTTGTCGTAGATGAAACTGCTCTGCAGCGCTTGCAGCAGGCACTCGAAGTGGCTGTGCGGCAGGCGGGCGTTGCGGATCTGGGCGATCTGGTCCTTGTCCGCGAGCGGGTAGAGGAAGATGAGCGCGTCGTCGTCCGCGGGGTTGGCCTCGCGGGGGAAGCCGGCCATCTCCGTCTCGATGCCGTAGAGCAGGGCGGTCGCCAACTTCTCGGGGATGTCGCAGTCCTGCTCGCGCAGGTACTTCGTCACCACAGTACACGTTGCGCCGTGCGAGGCCCGGATGTCGGTGAACGGCACGTTGTCCAGGTCGCCGGGGGTGTCGTGGTGGTCGATGACGGCGTACAGCGGCGCGTCTTCCGGCAGCGTGTGCCGGCCGGTGTTCGGCTGGCTGTCCACCATCACCACGGCGTCGCCGGGACGCCAGTCCACGTCCTCGACCTTGGTGAGGTGGAGGTTCAGTACCTTCACCATGGCCCGGTTCTCGGCCCGGCTGATGAGGCCGTCGCGGGTGATGAGGGTGGGCTTGCCGAGTTTCTGCTCGACCAGGTGGGCGAGCCCCAGCATGGAGCCGAGGCTGTCCGGGTCGGGCTGGACGTGCGACACGAAGACGACGCGTTCGGCGGTCTTCAAGCCGGACAGGAAACGGTGAGACCGGCGGATGCCGACGGTCCCCGACCGCGTGACCCCTTCGGGGTCGGCGCTCGATCGCGCCATATGGGTTCGACCTCCGACGACCCCGCGGCCGCGGTCCGTGCGGCCCGACTCCGGGGCAGGCAGGCGAACGCTCGATCCGAGAGCGTCCCTCCGTTTTACCCGGTCGCCGACCGGCCGCCAACGCCGGTTGGCCTCAACGCGGTCGAGTGGCGGCACGGGGGGCTTGACTTTGTCTGAGGGAACGTCATAATTCGCGCGGGTTCGCTGAAGTCACACGAGGTGCTCGTTGCAGGCACTCGTTCGGGTCGGTCTGGTGCTGATGCTGGTCATCGCCCCAGCCCTCTGCTGCTGCCAGGCCCGCTGGCTTTTCGCCGGTTCCGCGGCCGTTGTCGCGGCCGAACCTGCCCCTGTTCACACTTGTCCGCATTGCTGCCAATCTGAAGCCCCCGCGACGCCGGAAACCCCATCGCCCAAACCGCTTCCGGCGAATCCGCACTGCATCTTCTGCGACGGTCAGGCGGTTGCCATCACGGCCGACCCCTCACCCCAGCCGCTGCCGCCGGACTTTACTGGCGAGCTCCTGCCGGTTTTCCTGGCGACCGTCGCCCCCGTACACCCGGCGTTCGTGGCGGGGCGAAATCTGCCCGAACGAGCCGGGATAGACGCCCGCTCCGCCGCGCTCTTCGACCGCCACGTCATGCACTGTTGACCCGTTCCAGAGTGTGAATCCCCATCTGACGCGCCGTCGCGTCCGTGCAACGCCGTCCGGGCGTGTCCCGGAGCGAATTTTCGACACACACTCAATCGAACGTGGAGACCCAGACATGACGAGGATTCTGTCCATCGCCGCCGCCGTGGTCGGCACCATCGTCGGCAGCGCCTTCGGCTACACTGCCGTGAGCCGCACCACGACCCTGTGCTGCGCCAACCCCTGTGCCGCCTGTGCCGACGGGTGCGACGGCTGCCCGAAGTGCGAGATCGACTGCTCGGCCTGCTGCGGCGCCGCCGTGACCGCCCCGACGACCCCGGCCGCGCGAACCTGCTGCGCCGCCAAGCCGGCCGCGACCGCCACGTGCTGTGCCACCCCGTGCGCCGACTGCGGCGCGACCTGCGACGGCTGCCCGCTGTGTGAGATCGACTGCTCGGCCTGCTGCGGCGCGGCCGCGACGGCGCCGGTGAAGTAATCTGCATACGCCGCTTGCGGCTTCGCGCTTCTCAGCGCGAAGCTGCAACGCCAGTCACTTCCGCGCCGCGATCACGTCCTTGCCCACCCACGGCCGCAGTGCGTCGGGAATGACGACGCTCCCGTCGGCCTGCTGGTAGCTCTCCAGGATCGCCACCAGTGCCCGGGTGCAGGCCACGGCGGTGCCGTTGAGCGTGTGGACGAACCGCGTCCCCTTGAAGCCCTTCCCCTTGTAGCGGATGCCGAGCCGCCGCGCCTGGAAGTCGGTGCAGTTGCTCGTGCTCGTGATCTCGCCGAAGTCGCCGCCCGCGCCGCGGCCCGGCATCCACGCTTCCAGGTCGTACTTGCGGTACGCCGGGCCGCCGAGGTCGCCGGTGCACGTGTCGATGACGTGGAAGTGCAGCCCGAGGCCGGTGAAGATTTGCTCCTCCAGCGTGCGGATTTCCTCGTGGATGGCGTCGCTGTTTTCCGGCGTGCAGAACGCGAACATCTCCACCTTCGTGAACTGGTGGACGCGGTACAGCCCGCGGGTGTCGCGGCCGGCGGCCCCGGCCTCGGTGCGGAAGCAGTGCGACAGCCCGACGTACCGCTTCGGCAACTCGGCCTCGTCGAAGATGCGGTCCTTGTGCATCCCGCCGAGCGTGATCTCCGCGGTGGCGATCAGGCACAGGTCGGTGTCGGCGACGGTGTACACCTGCCGCGTCTCGGCGTTGTCGCGCGGCTGGAAGCCGATGCCCTCGAGCACTTCGACCCGCGCCAGGTCCGGCGTGATGACCGGCGTGAACCCGGCCTTGACGCAGGCCTGCACCGCGTACTGAACGAGCGCGATTTCGAGCAGCGCGGCCTCGTTCTTGAGGAAGTAGAACTTCTGCCCGGCGACGCGGGTGCCGGCCTCGAAGTCGGCCAGGTCCAGCGACTCGCACAGCGCCACGTGATCCTTCGGGGCGAAGTCGAAGGCGGGCTTCTTGCCGAACTCGGCGACGACTACGTTGGCCGCCGAGTCGGTGCCCACCGGGGCGGCCGGGTGGGTCATGTTCGGCAACTGAAGCAGGTGCGTCTTCAACTCCTCCTCGACGCCCTTCAACTGCACCTCGAGGCGAGCCACTTCTTCCTTCAACGCGGCGCCCTGCTGGCGGACGGCGTCCTTCTCCTCGGGCGTCTTGGCGGCGCCGAACAGCTTGGAGTTGGCGTTGGCCTTCGCGCTCGTCTCGTCGCGCAACTTCACGAGGCGCTTCCGCTCGTCGTCGGCGGCGACGGCCCGGTCGGCGGCGTCGGCCGAGACGTTGCGGTTGGCGCAGTTGGCTTTGACCGCGGCGAGGTGGTCGCGGACGAAGGCGGCATCGAGCATGAGGGGTCCGTTAGGAAGAATCTCACGCAGAGGCGCCAAGCCGCGAAGAGACCCTGGTTTTCTTCGCAGCTTGGCGCCTCTGCGTGAGCTTGTCTTGGTTTCTCACCACAGCGCCGGCCGGCCGAGCATCCGCCGCAGCAGGCCGATCTGCCCGGCGTGCAGCATCTCGTGCGCGGCGCACCAGCGGACGCACTCCAGCTTCGTCTTCGCGTACTTGTGCGAGGTCATCGCCGGCGGGCCGTCCAGGTCGGCGTCCGGCCAGTCGGCCAGGTCCGCAAGCACCCTCTCGTTCACCCGGTCCAGGACGGCCCGCAGCTCGGCCGGGTTCGGGTAGCGACCTGGGTCGGGGTCCGGCACCGACTCGCGGACGAACAGCGCCAGCACGTCCGGGGCGATCAGCTCGGCGTCCTCGGGCCGGACGCCGCGGACGCGCTCGATGCACATGCGGTACTGCGCCATCGCCAGGTGGCCGACCTGCCACGCCAGGTGGGTGACACCCCCCGGCGGCATCGTGAACCACTCGTCCGGGGCGAACGAGTCGATCAGCGGCAGGCTGTACGCCCGCGCGAACCGGAGGGAGTCGAGGGCGTCGCGGAGGCGCTGCGACATCACGGCCGCTCGGCCAGCGGCACGTACTTCACGTCGTGCTTGCCGGTCGAAATCTGCTCCGGCCGGAAGATGCGGTTGCCGACGAGCTGCTCGTGCCAGTGGGCCAGCCACCCCGCCACCCGGGCGATGGCAAAGATCGGGGTGAACACGTCCACCGGGATGCCGAGGCTCTGGTACACGACGCCCGAGTAGAAATCGACGTTCGGGTAAATCCCCTTCGGGCCATAGATGCCCTCGCAGTACTTCTCGAGCTCGAGGGCGATCTCGTAGGTCTTGGGTCGGCTCGTCTCGGCGAACGCCTGCTCGGCCACCTCCTGCACCACGGTCGCCCGGCCGTCCTTCACCTTGTAGACGCGGTGGCCCAGCCCCATCACCTTGAACTTCGGGTCGGCGGCGCGCTTGGCGTCGAGCCAGGGCTTCACGTTCTCCACGCTGCCGATCTCGGCGAGTTGGTGGAGCACCTCCTCGTTCGCCCCGCCGTGCAGCGGCCCGGCCAGGGAGCCGATCGCGGCCCCGACGACGTGGTACGGGTTGGCGAGCGTCGAGCCGGTCACCCGGGCGGTGAACGTGCTGGCGTTCATCGTGTGTTCGGCGTGCAGGATCAGGCAGGCGTCGAGCACCTTCCGCGTCGCCGGCGTCGGCTCCTTGCCGGTGAGCATGTAGTAGAAGTTCGCCGAGTGGTCGAGGTCGGCCCGCGGCTCGAGGATTTCCTCGCCGCGGCGTGCCCGCGCGAACGCCGTCACGACCGTGGGCATGGCCGCGACGAGCCGGAGCGTGGCGTCCCAGTTCTTGGCGGGGTCGGAGACGGTCTTGCACGGGTAGAACATGCCGAGCGCCGCGACGGTGGCGTGCAGCGCGTCCATCGGGTGCCCGTCGGCGGGGAGGCACTTCACCAGGTCTTTGAGGCGGTAGTGGATGGCGCGGCGATGGCGCAGGTCGTGGTCGAACTCGGCGAGCTGCTTCTGCGTCGGCAGATCGCCCTTGATGAGGAGCCAGGCGACCTCCTCGAAGCAGCTTTCCTTGGCGAGCACCTCGACCGGGATGCCGCGGTACTCGAGCCGGGCCTTCTTGCCGTCCAGGAAGCTGACCGCGGACTTCGCGGCCGGCACGTCTTCGAGGCCGGGCCGGTACTCGGGTTCGGTGCTCATGTACGGTCTCGGGAGGGCGGCGAGGCGGGCTTTGAGGGGTTGTATCCAACGGCCGCGGGGCGGACAGGCGGGCAGGGCGAACCGGCGGCGTCAGCCGCCGGGTGAGGGCACCAGCCGCGACCGCGTGGGCTCTGAGCGACGTCACACGGCGGCGTCCGCCGCCGGTTCGCCTATGCGAGCCGGAACAGCAGGCGGGCGTTCTCCTCGAACACGCAGTCGTGGAACTTGGCCGGTACCGCGTCGCGGACGAAGTCGCGGTACGCGGGCATCGGCGCCAGCGGCCAGTCGGTGCCGTACAGGAAGCGGTTCGGCCGCTCCGCGTACTTCATCCCGCGCCGCACCTCGCGCACCAGGTCTGCGGCCAGCGCCTTCGCCTCTTCGGAGCTCAGCACCCCGTCGTCGCCGACCAGCAGCCCCGACAGGTCGGCCCACACGTTTATGTTCTTGTAGATGACTTCCGCCGCGTCGGTCACCCACGGGTTGCCGAGGTGACAGATCACGAACCGCACGTCCGGGTGATCGACCGCCACCTCGTCGACGCCGAGCGGGTGGGCGAACCGCAGCTTGGCCATCGGGGAGTACGTGTCGCCGCAGTGAAACATGACCGGCACCCGGTAGCGGGCGGCGAGCTCGTAGTAGCGACGGTAGTGGGGGTGCGCCGGCTCGTAGTGCAGGTAGCCGAGGTAGCACTTCAGTGCGACGACGCGGCCGGCGGCGAGTACGTCCGCGCAGCGGTCGAAGTGGGCGTCGTCGGTGCGCGTGGGGTCGCAGGCGCCGATGGCCTTCAGGCCGGGGACGAGGGCCGCAATGTCGAGCGTCTTGTTCACCCCGAGCGGGTCGTCGTCGCCGGCGGCCCACTGGCCCATCGCCAGTGCGTGGGTGACGCCGGCCGTCTGCATCTGCGCCCGCAGCTCGGCGGCGATGGTTTCGGGGGCGAGCTTCAGCAGCGGCGACAGCGGCCCCACCCCGGGCAGGTTCGGCGGGACCGCGTGGATGTGAACGTCGATCATCGGGTGGCCCGTGGTGCGGGTCCGGTCCCGATCATGCTATGGGTGGTCGGGCGGTCAGGGCATCTTCGGCGCCACGCCCGCGGCCGGCACCACGCCCGGCGCCGGGGCCCCTGCGCGGAACTGTGTCATGTCGTGGCGACGAATCACGACGCCGGTGCCGTTCGGCCCCGGCCCCATCGTGTACACGCCGAACTTGCCCGTGCTCGTCTCCGCGAGGTACAGCGCGGACTGGCCCTGCGTGATGTACCCGGTGGTCATCAGGAAGTGCACGTCCTGCAGCGCCTGAATCTCGTACTCGCTCCGCAGATCCACCTCGGCCCAGCCGACGATCTTGCCGGCGGTGCGGTCCACCACGGTGCCGAGCAGCTTGCCGGCCTTGTAGTCGAGGAGCCAGACGCCGTCGGTCTGGATGCGCGGGTTGACCGACACCGCGCCGGTGGCCATGATGGTGTCGCCGTGCCGGTCGTTGGACGCGGCCCCGGCCGGCCGCGGCTGGCCGAGGTAGAACGCCGCCGCGACCACGCCCAGTGCCACGCCGGCCGCCGCGTACCCGATCCGCCCCGCCTGCATGGCCGCCCCTCCCGGGTGCGCCCCGACCCCGGGGCTCGGTCGGGTCATATCATCGCCACTAACCCTGTCCAGCCGAATCGGTGCCGCGTGAGCCGCAGACGCAACCAGAAGGCCGCCGAGGCCGCGTTCCGCACGTTTCTGGGCCTCCCCACCGCCGGCAAGGTCGTCGTCGTGGTCCTCGCCCTCGTCGTCGGCGCGGTCGCGCTCGTCGTGTACTCGCGCCGCGGCGGACCGTCGGCGGAGCCGCCGTCGACGCCGGCGGCAGTCGCGCCGGGCGCCGTGGCCTTCATGTTCTGGAACGTCGAGAACCTGTTCGACGACCGCGACGACCGCCGCAACAGCATCGACGAGCCCTACGACAACTGGTTCGCCGAGGACGCCGCCGCGCGCAGGCTGAAGTTCGACCGCCTCGCCGAGATCATCCTGAAGCAGAACGGCGGCAACGGCCCCGACGTGCTCGCCTGCGTCGAGGTGGAGAGCGTTCGCGCCGCGGAGTTGCTGCGCGACGCGCTCAACGAGAAGCTGCCGGCCGGGGCCGCGAAGTACGAGCACGTCGCCATGAAGGAACTGGCCGCGAACGCCGGCCGGTTCATGGCGCCTTGTGTGATCTCGAAGCTGCCGCTGGAGCGCACGAAGTTACTCGGCACGCACAACCTCCGCGTCCTGGAGACGCACGTCGTCGCCAACGGGGCGGACCTGACGCTCATCGCCTCGCACTGGACCTCGCAGCTGTCCGACGACGGCACGCACAAGGGGAGCGGCCGCAACAAGTACGCCAGCGTCATCCGCGAGCGCTACGAGCGCGACCTGACGACGAAGCCGGACGTGGACTTCCTGGTGTGTGGCGATTTCAACGACGACCCCGAATCGGACGCGGTCGCCAACGTACTCGGCGTCACCGCCGACCGCGCGGCGGTGGCCGCGGCGGCGCGGCAGGCGAAGCTGTTCGGGCTGTTGTCGGGGAAGCCGCTGGACCGGTTCAGCACCATCTATTACGACCGCGACCGCAAGGCGTCGATCTTCGACCAGGTCGCCGTGTCGCCGGGGCTGCTGGACGCGGTGGGGTGGGGTTGCGACCCGGACTCGGTCGCCGTGCCCACGGCCGGGATGAGCCGGGCGGGAACCGTGGCACGGCGGCCGTGGCGGTTCGGCGACAAGAACGACAAGGCGGTACAGCGCGGCTACGCCGACCACTTCCCCGTGACGGTGACCTTGAAGCTCCTGGAGCAGTAATTCGTCAACGCGATCGGCGACGCTCTCACCGCCCCATCATCTTCCACACCACGACGGCTGTGACCGCGGCGAGGACCGCCGACACGAGAGCCACGAGCCACCCCGGCACTTCGCGGCGCGGCTCGTCCTCCTCCTCGTCCAACTGCTCCACGACCGGGGCCGGGGCCGGGGCTGGCGGAGGAATTTTCACCACCTCGGGCGTCGGTGGCGTTGGCGGTACGGGGGCCGACTCGGCGACGGACGGCTGATCCATCGGCACCTGCCGCGGCCGTCGCTTCGGCAACTTCACGCCCGGGCCGGGGGGTGACACCGTATCGGCCGAGGCCACGCTCCCCGTCTCGGACTTGTCCGACTTGCTCAGAACCGGCACGGTGCCGCTCATCCGCACCTTTGCCGACTCGGGGGTGAACTTCGTCAACGGCCACAGCGCGGCGGCCACGTCGGCGGCCGACTGCGGGCGGTCCTCAGGCTTCTTCGCCAGGAGCCGGGTGATGAGTCGGGCCAAATCGTCGGGCACGTCCGGCCGGATGGCCTGGATCGGCGGCGGCGCGTCGAGCTGGTGCTGGAGGAGCTTCTCGATCGGGCTGCCGACGGGGAACGGCGGCTTCCCCGTCAGCAGGAAGTAGAACGCCCCGCCGAGGGCGTACAGGTCGGCCCGGTGGTCCGCCAGGCTGCTGTTCTTCGCCTGCTCGGGCGACATGTAATCCGGCGTGCCGACCACGGTGCCCGCCCGCGTCAGGTCGCCGGCCATCTCGTCGTCGAGGCCCACGTTGCGGACGAGGCCCATGTCGAGGAGCTTCACCACCGCCGGTTCGGTCGCGTCCGGGTGGTGCCGCTCCCCGGCCACGACCAGATTCCCCGGCTTGATGTCGCGGTGAACGAACCCCTGTGCGTGGGCGTGGGCCAACCCCAGCGCCGCCTGCCGGAGGTACTCGCACGCCTCGGGCACCGGCAGCACGCCGTAGGTGCGCACGAGCCGGGCCAGGTCGATGCCGTCCACGAACTCCAGCGCCAGGTACACCTTCCCCCCCGCCTCGCCGCCCTCGTAGGCGGCGGCGATGTTGGGGTGCCGCAGGCTCAGGGCGGCGCGCACCTCGCGCTCGTACCGCCCGCGGATGACCGGGTTCGCCAGGAGCTGCGGCCGAACGACCTTCAGCGCCGCGATGCGGCCGGTGCGGGTGTCGCGGGCCTTGTACACCTTCCCCATGCCGCCCTCGCCGAGCTTGTCCAGCACGACGAACGGGCCGACGATCAGGTCGGCGGCCTTGCCGTGGATCACCTTGCGGAGCTGGTAGACGGGCACGAGGTTGCGTTCGACGACGTGCTTGAGTGCGCCCTGGGTGTCGTCGCCGAACGGCGCGACGGCGCGGGCCAGTGCCTCGACCGCGGCAGGGGCGAACAGGCCGCTGTCGCGGACGGCTTCGACCAGGGATTCCGCAGACGCGATCACCATTCGGCCTGACGGTGTGAGGCGGGCCGGCTGAGCAGGTCAGGCGAGATACCCTGAATTCTAGCTCGTCGTCTCAGACCGGCAGAGGGGAATTCGCCCTCCGACAGTCCGAATTTGTCGGTCAAAGCGGCAGACCCGACGCAGCCCCCGCCGCCCGGCGGGGCCGTCTTACCGGCGCGACTCGACCCCGAGCCGGTACTGGGTGCCCGTTCAGACTGGAACCGGCGGGTCCGCCAGCCGATGATGGGAGGCAGGAGGAGCCGCGATGAACACCCACGACAAGCCGGACGCCCCGCAGACCATGCCGGAGTACGGCACCGCCGACAGCATCCTGTTCCAGGCCTGGCTTGTACTGTTCCTGATGTGCGTGTGCGTCGGGCTGGCCAACTACCTGCTGATGAACGCCCCGAAGTAGCCCGCCTCAGCCCAACTTGCGGATCACGTCCGCCGGCGTGATGACCCCCACCAGCACGCCGGCCGCGTCCACCACGAACAGGTGCTTCACGCTCAGCGCTACCAGCTGGGCCACCACCGACGCGGCCGGCGTGTCGGGTCGCACCGAGAACACCGTCGGCGTCATCACGCTGTCAACCGGCGTGCGGACGTGTTCCACCCCTTCGGCCAGTCCGCAGGCGTGAATGAGCAGGTCCGACTTGGTGACGACGCCGACCGGCCGTCCGGCGGCGTCGAGCACCGCGGCCGCGCCGAACCCGCGGGAGGCGAAGAAGGCCGCGGCCTCGTTGACGGTCGCGGACCCGTGGATGGACACCGGGCCGGCGGTCATCAGGTCGGCCGCGGTGTCGGCGAGCAGGGTGAGCGGGGCGGCCATCGTGTTCACTCGGGTGGGGGGTGATACGGTCACAGTCACAGACCGCGGGCCGGGTGTCAAGCGGTGAGTGGTTCCCCGTCGCGTTCGTCCCCGCCGGGGGGTAGAATCCCACTACCATGTCACCCGACGAGCTCCCGTTCCTCGACGCGATCCTCGCCCGGCCCGGCGACGACGCGCCGCGGCTCGTCTACGCCGACTTCCTCGCCGACACCGGCACACCCGCCGACGCCGCCCGCGCCGACCTGATCCGCGTGCAGCTCGCGCTGGCGCGGATGCCCGACGACCACCCGCGGCGGCCGGCCCTGAAGGACCAACAGACCGACCTCCTCGCTCGTCATCAGGCCGCGTGGACGGAGCCGCTACGCGGCCTGGTCGGCGGTGTCGAGTTCCGCCGCGGCTTGCCCGATTCGGTTTCCGTGGATGCCGGCGTGTTCGCCGCCCGTGGCGAGGAACTAATCGCCCGGACACGAACGCCCTCAGGCCGGTCGTACCTCCGCCGCGTCCACCTCCTCGACCCCGCCCGTGTGCTGCCGCGGCTGCTGGCCTGCCCGGCGCTGGCGCAGTTGGAAGAAATCAGCTTCGCCGGCGGCGAACTGGGCAACGCCGGCGCCGAGCAACTGGCCCGCGGCCCGCGCCTGCCGCGCCTCCGCGGCCTCGACCTGTCGTTCAACGGGCTCGACGACACCGGCGTCCGCGGGCTGGCGCGGTCACCGGTGTTCGCCGGCCTGCAGCGGCTGTCGCTAAACGACAACGGCCAGGTCACCTGGGACGGCGTGACGGCGCTCGCCGACTCGCCGCACCTCCAGGGGCTCACCGATCTCGACCTCGGCGGCAACGACGTGAACGACGCCGGCGTGCGGGCGCTGGTTGCAAGTTGCACGCTGGCCCGGCTCAGCGCCCTGCGGTTGGCCGGGAACCACGTCGGAGACGGCGGCGCGGCGGCGCTGGCGGGCTCCGACCTGTTCCGGCGAATGCTGGCGCGGGACGGCCGCGTCGATTTTCGGGCGAACGCCGTCGGCCCGGCGGGGGCGGAGGCACTGGCCGCGTGTCCCGACCTGCTGAAGGCGACGGCCATCGACCTCGACAAGAATTACCTCGGCGACCGTGGTGCGGCAGTTCTCGTGGCCTCATCCGGAGCGGCGCGGCTGAAGCGGCTGCGGCTGTCGCGGAACCAGATCACCGACGCCGGCGCCTTCGTCCTGGCCGACGCCGTGGCGCGGGGGCTTCCCGGACTCCAGGCGATCGACGTGAGCGGCAACCGGCTGACGTGGCGCGGGGTGAACGCCGTCCGCGACGCGGCCGTGGCCCGCGGCGTCATTCCGGACGTGACCGGTAATCCGGTGGACGGCTCGGGGCCGATGGCGGCGCTGGACCACGACGCCCCGAACCCCGACGCCGGCAACGTGGACGAACTCCGGCGCCGCGTCGCGTTCCCGGCACGCCGCGAGCGTTAGCCGGTCGCCCCGCGCGTCGCCCGCCACTCGTCGTACACCAGCCCCGCCGCCAGCCCGAGCCACAGCGCCGCCCGCACCCAGATCATCGCGGCGGCCAGCACGTCGAGCACGTCCTGACTCTGGACGGTGTTCCACAGGATCCAGAACAGCACGGGGAAGTTGAAGTAGTTGACCGCGTCCAGCAGTACGGCCGCGACGCCGACCCACCGCCGCCGCGGGGCCAGCGGCGCCAGCAGCGGCAGGAACCACACGATCCACTGCGGCGACCAGAACACCGCCAGGACCACGAACACCACGAGGACCACGCCGCACCGCCGCAGGAGGCCCGGCAGCCCCGCCGGGCGTGTGGCCGCTGCCAACAGCACCGCCGCCGCCAGGACGGCGAGCCGCACGTTGCTCTGCTCCTTTTGGGCCAGCCACTCGGGCAGCACCGCCCCGTACAGCGTCCAGCTCTTCTCCACGTAGTCCCGCGACAGCTGCACCCGGATCGGCCCCTCGGTCGACTCCCGCCCGAGCGTTGCGACCGATACGCCCATCGCGGCGAGGCCGACGCCCCCGAACGCCACCGCCCACACGACCCCGCGGCGGACGCCGAGGTGGCGCAGAATCACCGGGGCCAGCAGGACCGGGTACACCTTCAGTAGCGCCGCCACGGCGAAGGCCGCGCCGCTCCAGCCGTCGCACCGCCGCGCGAGTAGCGCGAACCCGGCGGCGGTGAGCATCGCGGGGAGGATGTCGAAGCGGTTCAGCGAGAAGAACACCGCCCCCGGCAACACGCACAGCCACGCCCACGGCCGCGGGTCGCCCGGCTCGTAGCCCCGGCGCAGGATCAGGATTAATGCCACCAGGCTAGCCGTCATCACGACGACGATCGCCACCACGCCGTCGTGGAGAACCGACCACGTGGCGCGCTCCGATTCGTCGCGCGGGTGGTGGAAGCCGATGCCGAACTGCTGCCCGTCGGCGACGGCGGGCGGCAGCAGGTTCGGGTCGCGCGGCCGGTGCAGGAAGCCGAGGCGGAACAGGGCGAGCGTCGGCGTCGGGTATTCGAGGTAGTAGCGGTCGGCGAGCGGCTGCTCGTAGCCGTCGAGGTACGGTGCGAAGTCGCGGGTGTCGTCCACGCCCTCGGGCTCGTCCATCCGGCCGGGAAGGCGACCGGCGTGCGCGTTCGCCCCCCGGAGGGCCAGGGCCGTCAGGTCGGACTCGTCGTAGACCAGCCACTTGATCTCGAACGGGATCGCCTCCCGCGCCGCGACGGCGTCGGGCCGCATGAGTACGAGCACGGCAAGGCACCACACGACCGGCACCGCGGCGAGCGCGGGGGTTACCCAGCGCCGGCTTGTCGGGGCGGGGGGCGGGGCGTAAGTTGCACTCATTCGGTTCCAACCGGGCGCGTGAGCGGAGGGCTGTTGTATGGCCGTGGAGCGGCAGATCGAACTGGGCCGGCGGTACCACCGGAAGAAGAAGATGGCCAAGCTGAAGGCCAAGCTGGAGACCACGAGCGGCGCCGACCGCGACAAGGTGCTGTACAAGATCCACCGCCTCAGCCCGTGGTGGACCGAGCCGGCCAAGGACGACGCCAAGAAGTGACGTGAACCGGGTTCCCGTAGCTCACTTCCGTGCCGCTGGGGTGGGGCCGGCGGGAAAGTGGCCCCACCCCAGCGGCACGGAACTTGTCTGCCGCAAGCCGGTTGACCCGCGGTGTTCAGCGTCGCCGCGTGGGTGCGGATCCCGCGGCACGGAACTTGTCTGCCGCAAGCCGGTTGACGTGGAAGTGGCGAGCGACCCGCTCACGCGGGCCGCTCGCCACTCGCGATGCCGCCTTAGTCCACGACCGGGTTCTTTTCCGTCACCGTGGTCGACTGCTTGGCCTTGATCCGCATCGTCATCTCGATGTCCTGGCCGTTCGCGGACATGGCCAGCGAACCCTTCATGACCATGTCCACGGTCCCCTCCTTGAGCCGGCCGGCCTTCAGGTCGAACAGCTGCGTCCCCTTGTACTGTTCGGCCTTCATGCTGAACCGGCTCACCTTCACCCCCGGCGGCAGGCCCGGCACGCCGCCCTTGCCCGACTTGAACGTCATGTCGCCGACCACGCCGATCTTGGCCACGCCGTTCGAGACGCCGTCGAACGTGTACTTCTCCTTGACCGTCGCGTCGCCGAGCCCGGCCGCGGGCACCTTCGTCGTCCGGCTCCAGGTGTCGCCGGCCTTCACCGGCATCGGCGGCACCGACGTGAACGCCTGCGACACCATCTGCCCGACCGCCGCCTCGGACAGCTGCGCGCCGAGCTGGGCGCGGGCGGTGTCGTCGTCGCCGGCGATCTTGTCGATGAACTTCTCGTAGCCGATCAGCTTGGTGACCTGCATCTCCTTGTCGAGCACGGCGCCGATCTTGGCCCCCTTGATCTTGTCGCCGATGTCGCCGAGCCCGGGCAGGCCGCCGCCGCCGGGGAGCCCCTGGGCCTCCATCGACATGTCGAGGAAGGTCATCTCGACGGTGGTCGAGTCGTCCTTGACGGACGACACCTTGAACTTCTGGACGGCGGTCGTCTTCATCTTCAGGTCGACGTTCATGCCGAGGATGCCCATCGACATGTCCATGTCGGTGACGGCCTTGGCGTAGAACTGCTGCCCTTCCTTGAGGGTCCACTTGACGGTGACCGGCTCCTGGGCCGTGCCGCTCGTGACGACGAGCCCGGCCGTGAGGGCCAGGGCGAGAACGGGGCGCATCAATTGCTCCGGGGTAGGGGGCGGGGAGGTGCCCACAGGGAACGGTAGGCGCCGCGGCCGGCAGAAGCAAGCACCCGCCGTCAGCCCGCGACGCCGCGCGGCACGGCCCAGTGCCCTTCGCGGTAGCGGCGCGACAGCATCGCCTGCGCCGCCGGGTTGTTCAACACCGCCTCCCGCTGCGGGTCGAACTCGAGCGTCGCCCGCAACTGGCCGGCGATGTTCGCCAGGTGGCAGATGCCCGCCGCGACGTGCCCCACCGCCGCGGGCGCGTTCGCCGCCGCGCCGCGCGTCGCGGCGTCGAGGAAGTTGTTGTGGTGCGCCCGCAGGTCGACGCTGCCGGTCATTTCTTCGATCAGCCGGTTCCGCTCGCCGTACAGCTTCCAGCCGACGGTGTGGCCGATGATCAGGACGCCCTTCGTGCCGTAGAAGGCGTTGCCGTTCTCGTACCCCTCCTGGACGTACGGCGACCAGATGCGCTGCTCGAAGGTGAACTGCCGGCGGGTGCGGCCGCCGTTGCCGGGGTCGTACTCGCACACCACGTACTGCGTGTCCGGCCACTCCTGGTCGTCGTCGAAGAACGCCTTCGACCCGAGCGCCGCGACGCGGTTCGGCAGCCGGTCGAAGCCCATCCCCCACACGCCCACGTCGATGTTGTGAACGCCGTCGTTGCCGATGTCGCCGGCCCCGTAGTCCTTGAAGAACCGCCACATGCCGGGGACGCGGTTGCTGAAGAACGGCGCCTCCGGCACCGGCCCCTGCCACAGTTCGTAGTCGAGGTGCTCGGGCGGCTTCGACGCCTGCACCTTGCCGAGGTTGCGCCGCAGCTGGCTGTTCCACGCCTTGCACGCGAGCACGTCGCCGATGGCGCCGCCCTTGAGGCGGTCCATCGCGGCCTTGACCGTCGGCGTGCTGCGGGCCTGGGTGCCGACCTGGATGACGACCTTGTTCCGCGCCGCGGCGTCGGCCAGCAGCCGGCCCTCGCGGACGTTGTGGCTGCACGGCTTTTCGACGTACACGTGCTTGCCGGCGTCGGCGGCGAGAATCGCGCCGGGGGTGTGCCAGTGGTCGGGCGTCGCCATCCACACGGCGACAACGCCGCGGTCGTCGAGGACGCGGCGGATGTCTTTCACCGGCGCTCCTGGGTGGCCGGCGTCGGTGGCGATTTTGGCTGCGGCGGCGAGTCGGTTGGCGTCGGCGTCGCAGACGTGGGTGATGCGGACGCGCGGGTTCTGGGCCAGGAGGCGGAGGTGGTTCGTGCCCATGCCGCCACAGCCCATGACGGCGATCGGAACGGCGTCGGGGCCGGGCGCGGCAGGGGCAGAAGCGGGTACGGCGGCAACCGCGGCGGTGGAGAGGAAGACGCGGCGGGAGGGCATGACAGGCTCCGGGGAGGGGAGGAAAGCGGGATTAACCACAGAGTCACAGAGAGCACAGAGGAAAGACAGGAGGCCGAGACGAAGCAGAGTTCGAACACAGACTTCGTCTCCTCTCTGCTTCTTGTCTTCCCTGTGTGCTCTCTGTGACTCTGTGGTTAATCCCGCTTCTGCTTCAAGAACCGAGGCGGTCCAGCACATTCCGCGTGATCCGCGTGATCGCGGGGTCGTTGCCGCGGAGGCCGTGCGCCCAGTCGGTGCTGCCGACGGTCACCACCGTGCCGCCGCGGGTGTAGCTGCCGATCACCGCGTTGCCGGTGCGGCCCTTCTCCCAGCGCTCGTACCACTCGCAGTCGTCCGGGTGCCACCGGGCCGGGGCCGTCGCCACCACCTCGAAGTTCGCCGGCGTGCCGTCCCGCCCCGTCGGCGTCGGCAGGCCGTTCGTCCAGCTCAGCTCGCAGCCGTCGCACTCGTAGCCCACCACCTTGTACGCCGGCAGCTTCGCCCCGAACGGGTCGCCGCGCTTGAGGCCCGTTCCCGCCAGCAGCCAGTGCTCGGGCCGGTGCGTCGTGTACGCGCCGCTGCCGTCCATGAACTGCCCGTGGCTGCGGTGATACCCGCCCCACAGGAAGCCGACGCCGGTTAGGCTGTTCTCCGGCCGCTTGACGAGGTGATGACTCCACAGCGACGTGAGCTTGGCGTGGTCGCCGGCCATGTACGCAGGGTCGTCCCCGAAGTTCTGCTTCCAGCACGCCAGCGCCCGGCCCCCGTCCTCGCTACGGACCTGCCAGCAGCAGGTGTTTCCGCTGAAGAAGGCCACGTTCCCGCCGGCACCGATGTAGCGTTCCAGGTTGTCGCGCATCGGCGCCGACCAGTACTCGTCGTGGCCGACGCTCAGGACGAGCTTGTAGCCGGCGAGGATTTCGGGCCGGAACTCCAGGTCCGAGTTGACGCAGTAGTCGAGCCTGTACCCGGCGGTCTCGGCCCAGCGGACGAAGTGCTCCTCCCACTGGCGGAACTGCGAACTGAGCGGCCGGTCGAACGACACCCGCCGCCCCTGCACCTTGTCGCGGCCGTGGTAGGCGTACAGGCTGTACCCGCCCCAGTTCGTATACGCGTTGTAGGTGTTGGTCGAGAGCTGAATCAGCACCTTGGCGTCGGCCGCGGGCCGCCTCGGCCGCACCACGAAGAAGCACTCGCCGGCCGCCGCCCCGTCCCCGCGGCCGGTGCGGAACTCGGTGCGGTAGTACCCCGTGGGCGTGCCCGCAGGCAGCGTGTAGGCGAGTGCTGCCGGCCAGCGACAGCCGCGCGCCGAGGCGTCCTTCAGCACCGGGTGGGCCTCAGCCTGAGCACCCGGCAGGTCCAGGGTGACCGCGTCCCCACCGCCCACCCGGACGAGCCGCCCGCCGAAGCCGCCGGCGAACGAGACGTGGAACCGAACCGTGTCGCCGGGGGCGTAGCTGAGCTGGTCGGTGTAGGCTTCGAGGGGCGGTCGGGTGGCCGGCTGGGCGGCGGCGACCGCGAACGGGGCGGCGAGTGCGGTGCGGCGGGTAGGGCGGGGCATACGTCACCGGGGGAGTCGGTCCGCCGCCAGTGTACTCCCCGCGTCGGCCGCGTGCCAAAACCAAACTGCCCGGCCGGCGTCAGCCCGTGGTGCCGGCCGTACCAGGGAACCGAAAGGACGCGACGACCACGGTCACGTTGTCCCCGCCGCCCCGGTCCAGCGCCCGCCCCACGAGGGCCTGACAGGCGTCCTCGGCCGACACGCGGCCCAACTCGTCGGCGATGTCGTCCTCGCTCACGAGGTCGGTCAGCCCGTCGGTGCAGAGGAGGATGCGGTCGCGGTCGGCCAGCTTGTGGCGGGACAGTTCCGGGGCTCCGCCGGTGGCCGGGATGCCGATCGCGTGCGTCAGGGCGAGCCGGACGCGTGCGGCGACGGCCGGGTGGACGCCGAGCTGCGACGTGGGGACCGTGTGGTCGCGGGTCAGCCGTAGCAGGCGGCCGCCGCGGTACAGGAACACGGGCGAGTCGCCGACGTGAGCGACGATCAGTTCGGCGCCCATACTGATGGCCAGTGAAAGGGTTGACCCCATCCCGCGCAGCCCCGGCCGCGCCGCGGCCTCGGCGACGACGGCGTCGTTGACCAGGCCGAACCGCCGTGCCGTCCGCGCCATCACGGTTCGAACGTCAATCGCGTTCTCGGCGAACACCCAGTCGGGCGTCTGGAGAACGAGGTCGATGATGAGGGTGATCGCCAGCCGGCTGGCGACCTCGCCGGCGGCGCTCCCGCCGACCCCGTCGGCGACCGCAAATCCATACCCGACCTGCTCAAAGTCGTCCGGCGTGTCGGGCGCGGTGAGGCTGGACGCGACCGTCCGCAGGTAGCGGCCGAAACGGGTGATGTGAAAGTTGTCCTCGTTGGACTTGCGGGCGTGCCCGACGTGCGTCCGCCCGGCGGCGTCGACGAAGATCGGCCCGACGGCCCGCGACGCCCCCCCGCCGAGGGACGGGACATCGTCCACCGTGTCATGCTCGTTGGTGTCGCTCACCCGCCACCTCCTCTGCCAGCAAGGTCACTGTCGGCAGATCGGCCGCTGGGTTGGAGTATAAACGATGTGCGGCGAGACGTGCTATCGCCGAGTTGTGGACTCGCGGAAGGCGCGACATCAACAGTCCGGGTTCGGGCCTCGGGGGTGATCCCCCGACCACGGATGGCCCGCCGACTCCGGTCAGCCCAGCGGCGCCTCGACCGGCCAGCGGCGCAACGTCCCGTCCTCGCCGCCGCTGTACAAGACGCCTGCGTCCACGCCGAAACTCAGCGACCGAACCGGGCCGGCGTGGCCGGTCAGGGTCGTCAGCTCGGTGCCGTCGTCGGCCTGCCACACGCGCACCGTGCCGTCGGAGCCGCCGCTCGCCAGCAGCCGCCCGTCCGGGCTGAACGCGGCACAGAGAACTGGCCCGTCGTGGCCGACGAACCGGTGGAACGAGCCGTCCGTCTGCCGCACGGCCAGCGCCTTACCAGTCACGGCCAGCTTCTTCCCCTGGAACGCCAGGCCCAACACCGGGCCGACCGTGCCGTTCAGCGACGCCCGCTCCTTGCCGGTCGTCAGGCCCCACTGGCGGACCGTGCCGTCGGCGGCGGCGCTCAGCAGGGTGTCGCCGAACTTCGGGAAGGCCACGGCGGTCACGGCGCCGGTGTGGCCGAGCAACTGAGTCGGCTTCGGCCCGTCCGCCGCGAACTCCCACACCCACACCGACCGGTCGGCGCTGCCGGCCGCGACGCGCTTCCCGTCCGGGCTCACGGCCACGCAGCGGTAGTTGTCGCCGGCGCCCTTCAGGCGGCCGTGCTCGGTGCCGGTGGCGGTGTCCCAGATCTGGATCCGCATCTCGGGCACGGTCAGCCGGGTGGCGCACGACGCGATCCACCGGCCGTTCGGCGCGCCCGCCAACTGCTCGACGCTCCCCACGTCGCCCTCGAAACTCCGCACTTCCTTCAGCTTCAGGGCGTTCCACACCTTGATGGTGCCGTCCGGGCCGCCGGTGATGACCTGCTTGCCGTCGCCGCTCACGAGCAACCCGCTGACGGCGCCGACGTGGGCCTTCGTGCTGGTATGCCCGGCCGGCAGCGAGAACACCGCCGACCCGCCGTTGAGGGGCGCCTGACCGGCTACGCCGATGGGTGCGTGGGTGGCGGTCTCGGGCGCGCCGCCGCGCTTCACCCGGTCGACGGCGTCGAGCAACTCGGACGGCGTCTGGAAGCGCTCGTCGGGGTTGCGGGCCATCATGCGGCGGACGAGCAGGTCCAGCCCGGGGCCGGCCTCCGGCCGCTTGGCCATGAGCGACGGCGGCGGCTCGGTCATCTGGCGGCGGAGTTTCTGCACGATCGTGGTGCCGGGGAAGGGCACCTCGCCGGTCAGGATGTAGTACATGGAGGCGCCGAGCGAATAGATGTCGGCGCGGATGTCGGCCTTGCGGGAGTCCTCGGCCTGCTCGGGGGCGACGTAGTCGGGCGTGCCGAGGAAGATGCCGTCGCGGGTGAGGCCGGACTCCTCCTTGGCCTCGGTCGCGTGCCGGGCCAGGCCCATGTCCAGAATCTTCAGCTTCGGCAGCCGGCCGGTCTTCTTACCCTTCGTCAGCAGCGGGTTCGGCGTGACCATCAGGTTCGCGGGCTTGATGTCGCGGTGGACGAGCCCGGCCTCGTGGACGTGCTGCAACCCGGTGGCGGCCTGCTGGAGGTAGAACACGGCGTCGGCGGGGGCCACCGGGCCGCTCGACTTCACCAGCTTCGACAGGTCGATGCCGTCCACGAACTCCATCGCCAGGAACGGCAGCGGGCCGTCGAGGTCGGTGTGGTAGACGGCGACGACGTTGGGGGAGATGACCACCGAGGCGGCGGCGCGGACCTCCTGCTTGAAGCGGCGGAGGGCGTCCGGGTTGCCGAGGCGGGTCGGCGAGATGACCTTCAGTGCGACGATGCGGTCGAGCCCCTGCTGGCGGGCCTTCAGGACGACGCCCATGCCGCCGCGGTTGATCTCGCCGATGATCTCGAAGCCGCTGAGCACGCGGCCGGGGGCCAGGTCGGCGGCGAGCGCGAAGGACGTGTCCTCCCGGCCGGCGGCGGACGGGGACGGGTTGGCCGGGGCGACCTTGGTGTGGTCGCCCGGGGCGTCGGGGTCGGCGGCGGGGCTCACGCGGCTGGCCATGAACGGGTCCGACCGCGGCGGGGTGCCGGCGCGGTCGGCTCGGTGGGGGAGGATCCGGCGGCGGCCCACGCGGCCTCCCCCCGGACGAATTCGACCCCTACCAGCATACCGGACGAATCGGCCTCCTGCACGGCCAGTCGGCCGGAGTCCGCTCGTGGCACGAATTAACTCCTGTCAGGTCCGGGCATAGGGGCGATGCCGCGGGTGCGGCCCGGCCGGCCGATCCGGTCGTTCGGGCCGGCGCGAAATTGCCGGTGGAATGAGCTCGCCGGCACCCCCGTTCCGACCGGTACTCCCGTCGTTGCCGGTGCTTCGGTAGAATCCCATCACTTCGCACCTCGGAGTGCCCATGAGCCCCCCGCCCCCCGCGCCGGACGACGACGCACCGCCACCCGCCGGCCGGGAGGTCATCGAACCGTCCCGCGACTCGCTCCTCGACGACCCGCTCTTCGCCGAGTTGGTCGAGGCCAAGCCGGGGCCGGACCTGAAGGTCGGACCGCCGGCCCCCCCGCCGGTCGCCGCACCGGCGGACGACCTGCCGCTCGCGGAGGTGGTTCCGGCGCGGCCGAAGCCGCCGCCGGCCGGCCCGCCGCGACGGGTTGAGGAGCCGACCGAACCGCCGAAGCCGCAGGTGTTCGCCGCGTGCGCGGTCCTCGGCTGCTTCGGGCTCGGGTTCGTGGCGTCGATGTCGTTCCTCGGCTGGGCGGCGCTCACGCTCCTGTCCGGCCTCCCCGACGACCGAGGCACGACCGTCGTTCACACGGGGGCGCGGCCGGGCCCGGTCGAGTCCACCAAATACGCCGCCGACAGCGGCCAGATTCAACTCGCCGGCACGGTCGACGCCGTCGGCCGCGCCGCCGCTGGCCGCTACCTGCTGCTGCGTACCTCGCGGACGGGTGAGGTTCACGTCTTCGACCCGAACGTCGGCGACGTCATCGCCAAGTTCGACACCGGCGGCGGGCGGTCGTTGTTCGCCGGTTCGGCGAGCAAGCTATTCGTGTTCCGGACCGACGACGCGGGCAACTCGCTGGAGCGGTGGGACCTGGAAACGCGGGTCAAGGAACACAGCGTGCAGCGTCCGCGGGACGCACTGCCGCCCGTAGCCCTGGCCGTGGGAGCGGGCACGGACGGGCCGCTGTACCTGGTGAACGCCCCGATCAACGGTGCGGCGACGGTCCGGGTCATCGACGCCGACACGCTGGCGGAAAAGGCGGCGTACGGGGTGCCGAACTGGCTCGGCGCGGCCCACACGCACGTCCGCGCCTCCGACGACGGCCTGACGCTGACCGCGTCGACCGCGAGTGGGGCGGCGGTGCTCCGCTTCCCCTCGCCACAGGCCGCCCCGACCGCGGTGGTACTCCGGGCGACCGGGCCCAACCCCCCGAAGTATGCGACCCCGGCCCGGAACGGCGCGCTCGTGTTCACGCCGAGAGGACTGTTCTCCCCGGACGGTGCCCTCCAACCCGGCCCCAAACGGCTGACGTTTCCCACCGCCCAGGGGACCGATCTGTTCCTGAGCCAGGTGGTGCAGGACGCGGCCGACCCGACCCCGGAGCTGCGCCTCCACCTGACCGCCGCCGCCGCCGCCTCAGTCCCCCTGTCGTCGGTCGGCGGCCCGAAGGGGGTAGAAATGGGTGAGCTGTCGGCGGTGACGGCAGACCAGCGCGTCCACCTGTGGCCGGCGGCGGGGCTGGCTGTGGTGGTCTCCACCGGCACCCCCACGCGGTTGCTCCTGACCAAGGTCGACGTCAAGGAACTGTTGTCCGACCTCGTTCAAACCCACGTCGTGATCGGCTCCGACCCGTCTCGGTGGGCACCGCGCTCGGCCGAGTGGCGGTACCGGCCGGCGGTGTGGACGAACGGCGACGGCCCCACCGCCGTGAAGCTCGTCGAGAGCCCGCCCGGGATGCAGGTGAAGCCGAACGGCGAAGTCGTTTGGACGCCGGGTACGGGGGCGGCCCGCACGTCAGTTGTTCGGTTGCGGGTAGAAGTCGGCGACGTCGGCACGGAGCAGCAGTTCCGCCTGACCGTGCTCGACGACCCCGACGATGAGTAGCCTGCGAGCGGCGGCCGTTCTCACACGGCGGTCACAATCTGTCCGGTCGGCTTGCCGGCGGCCCGGCTGGGTGTTAGCTTCTCTTCACACTCGCCGTCACCGCTCGCCCTCCGAGCCGACGAATGCCCCCCCCGCCACGCACCGTGCCGCGCGACCGCGCCGTTCTCGACGACTGCCAGGCCGCCGTCGGCTACCAGTTCCGCAAGCCGGAACTGTTGAAGGCCGCGCTCACCCACACGTCCGGGGCCAACACCCGGGCCGCCTCCAACGAGCGGCTCGAGTTCCTCGGCGACAGCGTCCTCGGCCTCGTCACCTGCGAGGAGCTGTTCCGCCGCTTCCCGGAGTACCAGGAAGGCGACCTGACCAAGGTCAAGTCGGTGGTGGTCAGCCGCAAGACGTGTGCGGCGTTCAGCCAGGAGATGGGCCTCGGCGACTTCCTGTTCCTGGGGAAGGGCGTCGGCAACTACGGCGAGTTGCCGTCGAACATCCTCGCCGACGTGTTCGAGTCGCTGGTGGCGGCCATCTTCCTGGACGGCGGGTGGGACGCGGCCCGCGACTTCGTGAAGCGGTTCGTCGGCCCGGAGATCGACCGCGTGGCCCAGGAGGCGGTCGGCGCCAACGCCAAGTCGCAGTTCCAGCACGTCGTGCAGCAGCTGTACGGCGAGGCGCCGCGGTACGCGGTGCTGGACGAGCAGGGGCCGGACCACGACAAGTGCTTCAAGGTCGCGGCCCAGGCGGCCGGGTACCAGTTCCCGCCGGCCTGGGGGCGGAACAAGAAGGACGCCGAGCTGCGGGCCGCGCTCAACGGCCTGGCCGAGATCCGCGGTGAGGAGTTGCCGACGCACTGATCCGCCGCGGGTGTTTGATTATTCCGCCTGATCGGGCACCGGACTGAAGTTCGGCCCCCCTTCCAATCGATACCACCGGCAAGACCCGACCCGCATTGGGCCGTTCCTTGCCAATCTCCACCGCCCGAATCGCCCTGCTTGCCGCCGCACTCGTTGCCGGCGGCCCCGCATTCGCCCAGACCCCCGGGGCGCTTCTTCCCGGGCCGGAGCCCATCGCCGGCCCGTCGCCGGTCGTGGCGCCCGAGGTGCTCCCCGACTTGCCCGACGACGCGAAGGGCAAGGACGGGGCGAAGGCCGACGGCGGCGCGAAGGCCGAAAAGTCGTTGACCGACTCGCTCCATCAGGACGACGACTACGGCCTGAAGTCGCTGTTCGACTCCCTCCACCCGGCGGGGAAGTCGAAGTCGAAGTGGTACGACAAGATCGCGATTCGCGGTTACACGCAGTTTCGGTTCACCCGCACCATCGACCAAGAGACCGATAGCGCTAACCCCAACCTGCTCGGGGACCGGTCGGTCAATGGGAATGCCGAGAACTTTTCGATTCGACGGATGCGGCTCATCATCTTTGGGGACGTGAGCGAGCACCTCGGGGTGTACATCCAGCCGGACTTCGCAAACCTTCCCCAGGGAGCCACGACGAACACGTTCTTCGGCCAGCTCCGGGACACCTACGCCGACGTGTACATCGACACCACAAAAATTCACCGACTGAGAATCGGCTTGTCGAAAGTGCCGTTCGGATTCGAGAACCTGCAGTCGAGCCAGAACCGGGTGCCCCTCGACCGGACCGACCCGATCAACAGCGCGGTCAGTCCGAACGAGCGGGACCTGGGGGTGTTTTACTACTGGACGCCGGAGGACAAGCAGAAACTCTTCCGCGACCTGGTCGACGGCGGACTGAAGGGGAGCGGCAACTACGGCATCTTTGGGATCGGGGTGTATGACGGACAGGGCGGGTCGCAGGTCGAGCAGAACCTGAACCTCCACACCGTCGCCCGCCTCACCTGGCCGACGCGGCTCGACAGCGGGCAGGTGGTCGAGGCCAGCGTCCAGGGGTACACCGGCGAATACGTCGTGCAGGGGAGTGCCATCCGCCCGCTCGGCCGCGGCAGTGCGATAACCCCGGCCGGGACCGGCGGCAACACCGGCCACCGCGACCAGCGGGTCGGCACGACGTTCGTCTACTACCCGCAGCCGTTCGGCTTCCAGTCGGAGTGGAACTGGGGCGAAGGGCCGGGCTTGAACGACGCCCAGACGGCCGTCGAGACGCGCTGGCTCCAGGGCGGCTACGCGATGGTGATGTGCAAGGTCGACACCTGCGACTACGGCATCTTCACGCCGTACTGCCGCTGGCAGTACTACAAAGGCGGCTACCGGTCGATCGCCAACGCCCCCTACGGCACACACAACCAGTGGGACCTGGGCGTGGAGTGGCAGATCCGCAAGGAGATGGAACTGGTGGCCGAGTACAGCCTGGTGGACGGGGCGAACCTGAACGCGATCAACCAGGCGCGCGTGACCTCGTACCGGAACTTCGACGGCGGCGTGTTCCGCTTGCAATTCCAGATGAACTACTGAGTCGCACCCGATGTCGATGCCGCCCTACCCCGTCCGCTGCTACGCACCCGGGTGCCCGGAGCTGGCGGCGTACAAGGTGGCGGCCCACTGGTCGGACGGGTTGACCGACGAACTGAAGACGTACTCGCTCGCGTGCCCCGCGTGTCTGCCGCAGTTGCTGGCCGTCGCACGACTGAAGCGGGCGGCGTGCCGGCTGGCCCCGGGCGAGACGCTGGACGAACCCGGTGTGTACCAGTTGTGCCGCGGCGGCCGTGACCACTCGCTGGCCCGTCGGCCGGACCTCGAGACCGGTGCCGACTAGCCCTCGGTCGGAGCCTTCGGCTCCGGCTTGAGGGTGCGGTTCACCACCTCCATGAGCCGCTCCATGGCGAACGGCTTGCGGATGTAGTCGACCACGCCGAGGTACTCGGCGTAGGCCTTGTGCCGGCTCCCCTCGTTGGCCGTGATCATGATGATGGGCGGGGCGTCGGCCTTCCCCTTGAAGTGCTCGAGAACCGGGTAGCCGCCCTTCCGCGGCATCATCATGTCGAGGATGACCAGGTCCGGCCGCTGGCCGTAGATCGCCTGCTGCCCCTGGATGCCGTCGTGGGCCTGGATCACCTTGTAGCCCTGCCGCTCCAGCATCATCCGCAGCCCGTCCACCAACTCGCGGTCGTCGTCGACGACGAGCACCAGCTTCTGATCGGCCATGACCGGACCTCGACTCGGGCACGCGGAACACGTTAAACCTTACCAGCGCCGGCCGGCCGGAACAAGGATATGCTAGCCGCACCTCCCTCTCCGCCCGGTGCCCGATGAACGCGCCCGCCCCGAAGCCCCGCCGCCGGTTCGGCTGGTTCCTCGCCGCGCTGGTGGTCCTCGCGGCCGCCGGCGGCGGCGGGTGGCTCGTCTACTCCAACCTGTCGCGGCCGGCCGACTACGCCGACCCCGACGGCGTGTTCACCGCGACGTTCCCGAACCCGCCGGCGGCGCTTCCCGTCATCACCGCCGACCCGGCATTTCTGAAGTGGGGCGAGCGCGGGGCCAAGGCGTCGGTCGGCCGCCGCGAGTACGCCGTGACCGTGCAGGACGGCCTGAACCCCGGCAACCAGGAGCCCGGCCCCGCCGGCCGCGACGCGCAGGCCGAGATGCTCGTGGTGATGTTCGCGGCGAACACCGACGGCACGCCCGTGACCAGCCGCGCGGCGAAGCACGACGGGCACGTCGGCCGCGAGGTCGTGATCGCCGGCCGCGACGACGGCCGGCTGACGGCCGTGCGCGTGGTCGTGGGCGAGACGTGCGCCGTGCGGATGACCGTGAAGGCGCCGGGCGACAAGGCGGGCGCCGAGGCCGCGCTCGCCGACGCGGCCGCGTTCTTCGACACGGTGAAGCTCGGCCCCGCATTCGGGCCGGCGATCGTGGAGGAACCGCTGGCCGTGTCGGCGACGGAACTCGCGGCCGCGTACAAGGCCGACCCCGCGGCCGCCGACGGCCGGTTCAAGGGGCGGTGGGTGCGCGTGAACGGGAAGGTCACGGACACCGCTGACGGGGCGTTCACCGTGGACGGCGACGTCGCCGTGCGGCGGGCGGCGAAGGCGCGGATGAACGTACCGGCCCGCCGCGGCTCGCCGGTCACGGCGACGGGGAAGTGCCTGGGGCTGGTGGACGGAAAGGCGACGCTCGCCGAGGCCGTCGTGCTGCCGCCGCCGTCATAGCCAGCCGACTTCGCGGAACCACGCCAACGCCTCGTCGATGGAACCCGCAACCGGCCGCGGCGTGAGGCCCAACTCGGCGAGGCTCCGGCTGGCGTCGAACTTCATCCGCCGCCGCGTCAATTTCACGCCAGTCACGGTCGCGGCCGGGATCGTGCGCGTGATCGCGTCGGCGACGAACTCGCTGACGTAGGCCGCCGTCAGCGCGACGGGGTAGGGCACCCGCCACCGCGGCGGCGGCAGCCCGGTTTGCTTCGCCAGGTAATCGAAGACCGACTTCACCGACCAGTTCTCGGCCCCGAGCAGATACCGCACACCCGGTCTGCCGCGTTCCACGGCCTGCGTCATGCCGGCGGCGATGTCGCGCACGTCCATCAGGTTCAGGTCGGCGTCGAGGTACGCGGACCGGCCGCCGCGGCAGAAGTCGAGCATCATCTGCGTGGGCGGCGAGCGGCCGCGGTCGCCGGGGCCGACGGGGAGTGTCGGGTTCACGACCACGACCGGGGCGCCGGCGCGAGCCAGGTGGAACGCGAAGCCCTCGGCGCGGAATTTCGAGCGGCAGTACGGCCCGATCACGTCGCGGCTCGGTACGTCCTGCGTCTCGGCGATGGCGGCCGTCTGCCGGCGGCGGGTCAGGATGCTCTCGGTGCTGGTGTGGAGGACGCGCGTCGCCCCGGCCCGCAGCGCCGCCGTCAGGACGTGGACGGTGCCGAGGTAGTTGACGCGGTGGAAGTCGCGCCGCCGGCGCGTCCACAACTGCGGGTTGGCCGCCAGGTGGTACACGACGCCGCAGCCGCGCAGGGAGCGTGCCACGGCCGCTTCGTCGCGGATGTCGCAGGGTTCGTAGTCGATCTGGCTCAGCGGCAGATGCTCGACCGCGGCCCCCGGGCGGTCCAGCACCCGCACCCGTTCGCCGCGCTCGACCAGAAGCCGGACGAGGTGCGACCCGATGAACCCGGCCCCGCCGGTGACGACCGTCACGCCTGCCATGCAACCCCCGCCCGTGGTCCGACCCTTCCGGGTATACCGGCTGTAACGCCGGCCGTCCGCCGGGGTGGGCGTTGGAACGAGTCGGATGTGCCGGCCGGGGGGCGGGTGCGGCCGATACCAGACGCACGGACCGGGGCGGAGCCCCGCCCGGCCACGGAGGGACCGGATCATGAAACGGATTCTGCTCGCGCTGGCGGTCGCCGCCCTGTCCGCGACCGCCGCCAGCGCCGACCCCGGCGGTTTCGCCCCGCCCGCCCCGCGCGGCGGCCAGCAGGCGCCCGGCGGCCAGATGCCCGGCGGCTACGCCATGCCCGCCAACCACAACGCCCCCGCTGCCGCGCCGACGACGCTGATGGGCGCCATGTCGGCCCCGGCGGAGCGGCCGCCGGACCGCTACGGCCTGCTGCCGGGGCTGCGGAACCTGTTCTCGCTGAACAAGGGGTGCAGCACCTGCGGCGAGTGCAACGGCAAGCACCGCGGCGGCTGCCCGAGCGGCGGCTGCGGCCCGTTCGGCCACGGCAGCTACACCGGCGGCCCGGGCGTCGGCGGCCACGGTGCGCCCAACCCGTACGCGGCGAACCAGGGCACGCTGGTGTTCCCGCACCACCCGTTCGTCCGCAGCCCGCGCGACTTCTTCATGTACGAGCCGGGCCGCTGACGAGTTTCGAGTTCAGAGTTTCGAGTTCAAAGTTCGGTTGCCCAACTTTGAACTCGAAACTCTGAACTCGAAACTGTCATTTCCCCCGGTTGCTCCGCTCCAGCTCGCGCAAGAAACCCAGCGCCTCGTCCACCGTCCCGACGACCGCACCGGGCACCCGGCCGCGGTCGTCGCACTCGCGCAGTTCCAGCAAGTCCTCGAAGTCGTCCGACGCCTCCAGCCGCACCCGCCCCCGGTGGCCGAGCGTTCCCGCCTTGTACTCCTGGGCGAGCATGTGGTTCTCGATCAAGAACGCCGTGCGTTCCGTAATCAGCCCCTCCAGCGCTTGCACGCCCGCGGCGACGTGGTCGTAGGGGTCGATCCCCTTGCCCACGTCGTGCAGCAGCGCAGCCGTCAGGAACTCCTCGTCCCACGGCCGGGCGTCCTTCGCCTGCTCGAACACTTGCAGCGAGTGGTACAGCACGTCCCCCTCGGGGTGCCACTTCGGGTTCTGCTTCACCCGCTCCAGCGGCAGCAGCAGCAGGCGGAACACCTGGTGCGGGTCCACCGCCGCCTCCTGCTCGGCGAGCGCGTCGGCGACGTTCACCTCGGGGTGCTCGCGGGCGATGAGTTCCTCCAACTCCTTCGTCGTGGCCCGCTCGATCGGCTTGCCGGTGATCGAGCTGGTGAACACGTAGTGGGCCTTGTCCTCGGCGTAGACGGTCAGCTCGAACGGGAACACGTCGTAGACGTGGACGTGCGTGAACACGCGGGTTTCGTTATGCTTGGTGATCTGCTTCCGCTCCACGTCGTACTGCACGCCCTCCTCGTCGAGCACGCTGGTGACGGGTTCGAGGTGGTCGCTGAACAGGTGGAGGTCGATGTCCGAGCCCTTGCGGGTGTGGCCGGTCATCACGCTCCCGATGAGCCGGGGGCGGAAGCGGGCGAGGAGCTTCATCAGGCGGAGGGCGTGAAGGCGCATGTCCTTGAGGTCGGCGGTGCGGCGGTCGCCCTCGTGGGTGCGGGCGAACTCCTGGATGAGGTCGCGGATCTCGGCGTTGCTGGGGAGGTCCGACGGCTTCACCGACCCGCGGCAGACGCGGTCGGCCGCCTTGCGTTTGGCGGTGAAGTACTCGGACTCGGTGCGGGCGTACATGAGCCGGGCGGCCTCGAAGGCGATGGCCCGGCGGAGCTTGGGGTCCGGCATCGAAGGGGGTGCGGCGGTTTGATTAACGAGCCTGTCCGGTGCCGCCGCGAGGCTCGGGGGCATTGTACCACGGCTGCCGCGGAGCAACCTCGGTTTTCAGGCCAACGGCCTGACAGCCCTCAGCCCAGGGCAAGGGAGCGCAGCGACCGCCGCTCTGGGTTTGTGGTTACGGGGAGTTGCAGGCTGAAGGCCTGCGAGCCGGCTCGCAGGCCTTCAGCCTGCAAGGTGATTCGTGCCGCCTACCCAGGGCGTTGCCCTGGGCTGAGGGCTGTCAGGCCGTTGGCCTGAAAACCTCGGCGCCATCGGACGTGAAACGACCGCATTAGCTTTTCCCCAGCACCAGATCGACGACCCAACAGCCGCGGACGTGCGGCCCGTCGCCGCGGCAGTGGGCGAGGATGTCGTTGTCGGCGCAGCCGGCGTCTTCGAGCGCGTCGGCCAGCACGGGCATCGGGGCGAAGTCCCGCGACTCGTACATCCCACGGGCGAGGGCGACGACGGCTTCTGTCCGCCAAGACGGCTCGAAGGCGATGGTGCGTTGAGTATTCCCGATGATGTCACGAAGCAGGTCTTGATGAGACGATTTGTCGTCCGTGCTGCGGCTTGCGATACGGGCAGCGTTCTGGTGTGTGAATAGGGCAGCCCTGAACGCATCGTCGTTCGCAGCTTGCCAAGGTGTCGGCCAAAGTTTCGGCCCCTGCCAGATTGCCCCTCTCGCAGCGCGGACTTGGTCGTAACTCACTCCTCCATCCACAAACGCCTCAACCAACTCAACGACAGCTCGGTGACGCTGTGCAACAAGTCGTTGCCAAACTCGCCGACAGCATGCCACGGCGAATAGCCGCAACTTCCGGTCGCTCGTGCGGCCCTGAATGAATTGAAGCATCTGCAACGGGTCGGTCGCCGCCAGCCATTCCGCTTCGGTCATAGCCCATCCTCGGAACCGCTCTTGCCGGATGATACCCGACAACGAGCGGTTCCGCGCTACGCCGCCTTCAGCGCGAAGTCGGGGCGGTCGAGGCGGAAGTGCGGGGAGTAGTACGGGTCGCCGGCCTTCAGGAACGACGACCACTTCAGGTGGAACAGGTCGTACTCGCGCCGGAACCGGGCCTGCTTCTCGGCCGTGTCCTCGTAGCCGCGCGTCTTGCTCTCCAGGTGGTACAGCTCGGCGTCCGGCGTCCACACCACGCGGTAGCCGGCCTTCAGCACCGCCAGGCACAGGTCCACGTCGTTGAAGGCCAGCACGAACCCCTCGTCGAACCCGCCCACCTCCGCGAATACCGCCCGCGGCATGAGGAGGCACGCCCCGGTCACCGCGGCCACGTTCTGGGTGATGCGGAGCCGCTGCATGTAGCCGCTTGCCTGGCGCGGGTAGAACAGGTGGCTGTGCCCCGCCACGCCGCCCATGCCGACGACGATGCCGGCGTGCTGGATCGTGTCGTCGGCGTAGTACAGCTTCGCGCCGACGGCCCCGACGCCCGGCTGCACCGCCTGCGTCACCATCGCTTCGAGCCAGTCGGGGTTGATGGCCTCGGTGTCGTTGTTGAGGAACAGCAGCAGGTCGCCCTTCGCCTGCGCCGCGGCGAAGTTGTTCACCGCGGCGTAGTTGAACGGCTTCGTCCACTCCACGACGCGGGCGTGCGGTTGCTTCTGCAACTCGCGGTAGTACGCGTGCGTCTCGGGGAGCGTGCTGCCGTTCTCGACGATCACCACCTCGTAGTTCGCGTAGCTCGACTTCGCCAGCGACTCGACGCACCGCGACAGGAGCCCCACCTGGTCCTTGTTGGGGATGATGACGCTGACGAGCGGCTGCGTCCTCAGGTGGTAGACGACCTGATAGAGCCCCTGCACGGCCCCGTCGTGGACGCTGGCGTCGATACCGAGGCGGGTCAGGTGTTCGGCCACGGCCTTCTTGCCGGCCTCGAAGGCGTAGTTCTTCGAGCCCTTCACGAACGCCGTGGACTCGGCGTGCATCCGCCAGTGGTACAGCACCCGCGGGATGTGGACGATGCGCTTCGCACGTTCGCTGGCCCGCAGCACCAGGTCATAATCCTGCGAGCCGTCGAAGCCGGGGCGGAAGCCGCCAATCGTCTCGTACAGCGCCCGCTTGAGCGTGGTGAGGTGGCAGACGTAGTTGCGGCTGCGGAGCGTTTCCGGCGACCAGTCCGGCTTGAAGTTCGGCTCCACGCGGTCGCCGTGGGTGTCGATCTTGTCCTCGTCGGAGTACAGGAAGTCGGCGTCCGGCGACTCGTTGATCGCGGCGACGACCTCGTGCAGCGCGAACGGCGCGAGCGTGTCGTCGTGATCGAGGAGGGCGAGGTAGTCGCCGGTGGCACTTGCCGCGGCGGCGTTCGAGTTGCCGACGATGCCGCGGTTCTCGGCGAGGAATTCGACCTTGATGCGGCTATCAGCAGCGGCCTTCTCCAGCACCGGCCGGACGTGCGGCTGCGTGCTGGCGTCGGCGAGGCAGAGCTCCCAGTTGCCGTAGGTCTGGTCGCGGACGGACGCGATCATCGCTTCGAGGAAGCCCGCAGGGGGGTTGTAGACCGGCACCACGACGCTGATCTTTGGCGCGCGACTGAAGCGGTGGGCACGCTGCTTCATCAGCGCGGCGGCGTCCGGTTCGTGCTTGCCGATCCAGCGGCGGTACTCGTCCGGCGGCGTGCATTCGCTCAGGTAACGCTCGTCGGGCGGGGGGCCGTTCGCGGCCTTGCGGCGCGCCAACAGCGCGGCGGGGATGGCGGTCAGGCGGCGGGCGGTGCGCTTCAGGACGGTGCGGCGCCGGGTGTGGAGCGGGAACAGGCGATCGATGAGTTTGTTGATCAAGCTGGCGGCGCGGAACGCCTTCGAGGCGCGGACCGCAGCCAGCTCCGCCTGCTTCTGTTCGAGGAGCTCCGTCCGCCGCATCAGGGCGGTTTCGAGCTGCTCGATGCGCCGGCGGGCGGCGGCGAGATCGCGGGCGGGGTCGTCGGCCATCGGATCATCCGAACGTGTGCGGAAGTGGCGACTTATAGCCCGCCGGGTGATGCGACACAACCCCGGCCGTCGATCTGACGCTCTTTTGTGGCATCGACTCAATTCGTGCCTCGACCCCCCGGGGGGGAGCCGTACACACAATGGGCTCGGGCCGAGCTTTGAGCGACACCTCCGCCCGCGGTCGGGGTTTAACTCTTCCGAACCCTCCACCGGCCCGGTAGAATCAGACTTCCTGCCCCGACTCCTTTCCCGGACGCCGTCATGCTGCGACGCCGCTTCTGCTTCTGCATCCTTTGCGCGACCGCGGCGATGACCGCGTACCTGATGCTGTTCGCCGCCCCGCCCCGCGCCGCCGCGCAGGACAAGTCCGTGAGCTTCATCAAGGACGTGGCGCCGATCCTGAAGGAGAACTGCTTCGCCTGCCACGACGCCAAGAAAAAGTCGGGCAAGTACGACATGACGACGTTCGAGAAGATGATGGCCGGCGGCCCCGACGGCCCGCCGATCACCGCCGGGAAGGCAAAGGAAAGTGACTTCCACGACCTGATCGTGACGACGGAGCAGCGCCGGATGCCGCCGCGCGACAAGGGCGAGGCGGTGCCGAAGGAGAAGGCGCTGCTGATCGCCAGGTGGATCGACCAGGGCGCGAAGCTGGACGGCGGCCTCGACCCGAAGGCCGACCTGGTGAAGGAACTGCGCGTCCGCTGGCAGCCGCCGACGCCGCCGGAGAAGTACACGTTCCCGGCCGTGGTGAACGCGCTGGCCTTCAGCCCCGACGGCAAGACGCTGGTGATCGGCGGCCACCACGAACTGACGGTGTGGGACTTCGCTCAGTCGAAGCTGCTGAAGCGCGTCTACACCCGCTCCGAGCGGGCCTACGGGATGGTGTTCCTGCCGAACGGCCTGCTCGCCGTTGCCGGCGGCCGCCCGGGGCAGGAGGGCGACGTGCGCGTCTACGACCTGAAGGCCAAGGGCCGGATGGCGGGCGCGGTCGAGATTCTGGACGGGGTGAACGACAAGGCGGTGATGGTGAAGCACCTCGTGGACATCGAGGACGCCGTCCTGTGCATCGCGGTGTCGCCGGACGGCAAGTTCCTGGCCGCGGGCGGCACCGACCGGGCCGTGCGGGTGTGGGACCTGTCCGCGGGCGTGGCCAACGCCCGGCTCGACCAGACCGTCGAGAACCACGCCGACTGGGTGCTCGGCGTGTCGATCTCGAACGACGGCCGCTACCTGGTGACCGCCGGCCGCGACAAGACGGCGAAGGTGTGGGACCTGCGGGCGAAGGAGTCGGTGGTGACGTTCCCCGAACACCAGAACATCGTGTACGGCGTCGCGGTGAAGGGCGACGGCTCGGCCGGCTTCTCCGTCGGCGCCGACAAGCAACTGCGGACGTGGAAGCCGGGCGGCGAGGGGAAGCAGGTGAAGGGCGTCGGCGGCCACTCCGACGAAGTGTTCCGCGTGATCTACCACCCGAAGCAACCGATGCTGGCCACGTCGTCGGCGGACAAGACGGTCCGGCTGTGGAACAGCGAGACGCTGGCCGCCGGGGCGACGCTGAGCGGCCTGACGGACTACGTGTACGCGGTGGCGTTCAGCCCGGACGGCGAGTACGTCGCCGGCGGCGGCTACGACGGCAACGTGGCCGTGTGGAAGGTGACCGACGCGAAGGCGGCTCCGAAGTTGTTCAACGCCTCGCCGGGGTTCGTGGCACGGCCGCCGGAGCCGGCGAAGAAGTAGCCCACCCGCTTGCGGCGTAGCGCGGCCCGGGCTACGCCGCAAGCGGTGTCACTTCTTGGGCACCAACCCCGTCCGCCGGTCGTACCGATCGGGTGTCCGCGCCGCGGGCACCCGATCGCTCGTCTCCATGACCCACTCGTCCAGCGCCTGGCGATGCGACGCCAGCACGGCGGCGTGCCGCGGATCGGCGATGACGTTCCGCAACTCGTGGGGGTCGGCGTCCACGTCATACAACTCCTCGGCCGGCCGCGGCGTGACGAAGCACGTCCGCATCTCCGCCGGCAACTTCCCCGCGTCGAACAGCGCGATCATCGCCTGAAACGTCGGGCTGCGTACAGCGTCCGCCGGCGGCGTCAGTGGCACGTCGCGGTAGCTGTTGCGGACGTAGCGGTACCGGGCCGAGCGCGCGGCGCGGGCGTGGTCGTCGAAGTCGTGCCAGTTCTTCTCCAGGTACACGAAGTCGCGGTGCTTTGCGGCCGGGTCGCGGAGCACTCCGGCGAAGCTCCGGCCCTGCACGGTCGGGGGCACTGCCGCACCCGCCAACCCCAGCAGCGTCGGCGCGATGTCGATGGTGCTGACCAGGCTCCCGCACGTCCCGCCGGCCCGTACGACGCCCGGCCAGCGGGCGATTAAGGGCGTGCGGCAGCCGCTGTCGTAGACCGTGGTCTTGCAGCGCGGGAAGGGCCGGCCGTTGTCGCTGAGGAACAGTACGAGCGTGTCGTTGGCCACACCCTGCCGGTCGAGTTCGTCGAGCACGTCGCCGATGTAGCGGTCGAGGCGCGAAACCTCGTCGTAGTACAGTGCCAGGTCGGCGCGGACTTCGGGCGTGTCGGGCAGGTACGGCGGCACGATTACGTCTGCCGGCCGGTGCGGCTGCGGGATCGCGTTGGGCGCGTAGTCCCGGTGCGGGTCGAACGCGGCGAGCCAGGCGAAGAACGGCTTGTCACGCGGCCGCCGGCGGAGCGTCTCCACCCACTGACCGCAGCCGCTCGGGCCGCCGCCGGCGTTCACCACGTCGAAGCCGGCGAGGGCGTCCTTCCCGAGGTGTGTCTTGCCGGCGATGGCGGTCCAGTACCCGGCCGCGCGCAGCAGCGCGGCGAGGTTCGGCTGCCCGGCCGGGAGCGGCTGGTGGAGTTGGGGAGCCCCGTGGCTGTGCGGGTAGCGGCCGGTCAGGAGGCTGCACCGGCTCGGGCTGCACGAACTGGCCGGCACGAACGCCCGGTCGAAGCGCGTCCCGCCGCGGGCGAGGCGGTCGATGTTCGGCGTGCGAACGGCCCGGTTGCCGAACGGGCCGCAGTCGTCGGCGCCGAGGTCGTCGGCGATGAGCAGCACGACGTTCGGCGGCGGCGCCCTGTCGGTCGGGGTGAACGCGGCGAGGGAGAGGAGTAGTGGGGTCATGGGGTCGCCTCAGAACTCGAGCGCGTCGGGCCACACGGTGGGGACGACGAAGATTTTCCCGTCGCCGATCCGCCCCGTGCGGGCGGTACGGGCGACGCGGTCGGCCAGCTCGTGCTCCGTGTCGTCCGTTACCCAGACGGTGATTTCGACCTTCGGCAGGTAGGCCGTGCTATACTCCGAGCCGCGGTAGCGGTCGAGGTAGCCCTTCTGCCGGCCGTACCCCTTCGCCTCGCGGACGGCGCACACGCTCACGCCCATCTCGGCAATCACGGCCAGCACCGCCTCGGCCCGGAACGGCTTCACCACGATCGTGAGTTGCTTCACGGCTACACCCACCCGCCGGTGACGGGCAGCACCTGGCCCGTGATGTAGCCGCTTTCTTCGCTCGCAAGGAACAGCACCGCGTTGGCGATGTCCTCGGGCTTCCCGAGCCGGCCGGCGGGGATTTGCTTCAGGTACTCGGCCATCACCTCGGCCTTCACCTCGCCGAGCATCGGCGTCTGGATCACGCCGGGGGCGACGGCGTTCACCGTAATGCCGCGGCGGGCCAACTCCTTCGCCAGCACGCGCGTCATGCCGATGACGCCGGCCTTTGCCGCTGCGTAGTTCGCCTGCCCGTGGAAGCCGACCAGCCCCGCCACCGACGCGATGTTCACGATGCGGCCCCCGTCGCGCAGCACCTCCGCGCCGTACTTGCAGCCGTGGAAGACGCCGTCGAGGTTGGTCTGGATGACGGCGTGCCACTCGTCCGGCGTCATCTTGCGGAGGGTGCGGTCCTTGATGATGCCGGCGTTGTTCACGACCACGTCGAGGCCGCCGAAGCGCTCCTTCGCCTGCCGCATTAACCCTTCTACTTGTGCGGCGTCCCGAATGTCCCCGGCCAGTGACAGCACGCCGTCTCCGAGCCGCCCCGCGAGTGCGGCGGCGTCGGCGCGGTTGAGCCCGTCGGGGTCGTCCCAGTAGTGCAAGACGCCGTTCGCGCCGGCCCGGACGAACGCGGTGAGGATCGCGGCGCCGATGCCGCGGGAGCTGCCGGTTACGAGCACGACCTTGCCGGCGAAGTCGAACTTGATCATGAGGGAATGCGGTTTGCGGGACGCGGAATAGAACAGGCCGCTGACAGGGATTGTCGCCGGGAAACAGACTTCCGCAACCCGCAATCCGCATGATTCGGCTGATCCACTTCAGCGACGTGCACCTCACCGCCCCGAATGTCGGGTGGCGGCTCGGTGACCTGTTCACCAAGCGCGGCACCGGCTGGGTGAACGTGCGCCTGCGCGGCCGCGGGCATCGGTTCCGGTACGCGAATCAGGTGGTCGAGGCATTGTTGGCCGACTGCCGCACCCGCGGGTACGACCAACTCGTCTTTTCCGGCGACGCCACCACGATGGCGTTCGACACCGAGATGACCGAGTCGGCGCGGCGGCTCGGCGTGTGGGACGCGACGCTGCCGCCGGCCTTGGCCGTGCCGGGGAACCACGACCTGTACACGTTCGGGGCCACCCGCCGGCGGACGTTCGAGTTCGCGTTCTCGGCGTGGCAGCAGGGCGAGCGCGCCGACGACACGCACACGTATCCGTTCGCCAAGAAGGTGGGCCACGTCTGGCTGATCGCGCTGAACTCGGCCAAGCCGAACGTGCTGCCGTGGGACGCGACCGGACGCGTCGGCACGGCGCAACTGGAACGGCTGAAGCGGCTGTGCGCCAGGCTCGACGCGGGGCCGCGCGTGGTGGTGAGCCACTACCCGCTGTTGACGCGCGGCCGGCACCCCGAGGCCCGCTGGCACCGTCTCCTCGATTGGGCCGAGGCGCGGGACGCGGCGGCAGCGTGCGGCGTCGGCCTTTGGCTGCACGGGCACAAACACGTGTGGTACGTGCTCGAAACCGGTGAAGCACAGCCGTTCCACTCGGTGTGCGTCGGCAGCACCTGCCAGGAGAAGCTGTGGGGCTATCACGAGTACGAGATCGACGGAACGCGGTTGCGTGGGCTGAGGCGGGTCTTTGATCTGGGTACGGGGCGCTTCCTGGACGCGGACCGATTCGAGTTGGAATTGAACGGCGAGTGAAAGCCCACCCGCCGCGGCGGGTGGGCTTCGTGTCTCGTTACTTCTTCGCCAGTTGCTCGCGAGCCACCTTCAGCACGTTTTCGACGCTGAACCCGAAGTGCTTCATCAGGTCCTTCAGCGGCGCCGACGCCCCGAACGACCGCATGGCGATGATCGCACCCGTCGGGCCGGCGTAGCGCTCCCACCCGAACGCCGCCGCCATCTCCACGCACACCCGGGCGGTCACCGCGGGCGGCAGGACGCTGTCGCGGTACGCCTGGTCCTGCTTCTCGAACAGCTCCCAACTCGGCAGGCTCACCACCCGAGCCTTCACGCCCTCGGCCGTCAGCTTCTCGTAGGCCTCGACCACCATCGACACCTCGCTGCCGGTCCCAATCAGGATCACGTCCGGCTTCCCTCCCGCGGCGTCGGCAAGTACATACCCGCCCTTCTGGAGCCCGGCCGCGGGGGCGTACTTCGTGCGGTCGAGCGTCGGCAGCGCCTGCCGGGTCATCACCAGCGTGACCGGCTGGTGCTTCTGCTGGACGGTGTACCGGTACGCCTCGGCCACCTCGTTCGCGTCGCCGGGGCGGAGGACCACCATGTTCGGCATCGCCCGCAGGCTCGCCAGGTGCTCGATCGGCTGGTGGGTCGGGCCGTCTTCGCCGACCCCGATGCTGTCGTGGGTGAACACGTAGACGACCGGGATGTGCATCACGGCCCCGAGCCGCAGCGCCCCGCGGCCGTAGTCGCTGAAGATGAAGAACCCGGACCCGTAGGCCTTCAGGTTCGACAGCGCCAGGCCGTTCATGATGGCGCCCATGCCGTGCTCGCGGACACCGAAGTGGATGTTCCGCCCGGCCGGCGTCTTCGCCGTGAACACGCCGGCGCCCTCGAACTTCATGAACGTCTTCGTCGACGGGTTCAGGTCGGCCGACCCGCCGACGATCCACGGCACGTTCTTGGCGATGGCGTTGAGCACCTGCCCCGAACTCTCCCGCGTCGCCAGTCCCTTCGGGTCGGCCGGGAACACGGGGATGTCCTTGTCCCACCCGGCCGGCAGGTCGCGCTGCTCCAGCGTCTCGATCTGCGTCGCCAAGTCCGGGTGCTTCGCCTTGTAGTCGGCGAACAGCTTGTCCCACGCAGCGCGGGCGGCGCCGCCGCGCTTGCCGATGCCGTCCTGGAAGCGGCCGTACACGCCGTCCGGCACCAGGAACGACGAGTCCTCGGGCCAGCCGTAGGCCTTCTTCGTCAGCTTGATCTCGTCGGGGCCGAGCGGCTCGCCGTGCGCCGCGTGCGTGTCGGCCTTGTGCGGGGAGCCGTAGCCGATCACCGTCTTCAGCACGATCAGCGTCGGCTTCGTGGCGCTGCTGTTGAACGTCTCCAGCGCCGCCGCCATGCCGGCGGTGTCGTTGCCGTCGTTGACGCGGAGAACGTCCCAGCCATACGCCTCGAACCGCTTCGCCACGTCCTCGCTGAACGCCAGGTGGGTGTGACCGTCGATGGTGATGCCGTTGTCGTCGTAGATGAGGCACAGGTTGTTGAGCTTCAGGTGCCCCGCCAGCGACGCGGCCTCGGACGCCACGCCTTCCATCATGCAGCCGTCGCCGCAGATGGCGTACACCTTGTGGTCGAACAGCTTCTCGAACCCCGGCCGGCCGTAGTACCCGGCCATCCACTTCTGGGCGATGGCCATGCCGACGGCGTTGCCGACGCCCTGACCCAGCGGCCCGGTCGTCGTCTCGATGCCGCTCGTGGCCTCCTGTTCGGGGTGGCCCGGGGTGCGGCTGCCGAACTGGCGGAACTGCTTCAGTTGCTCCATCGGCAGGCTCGGCGTGTCCTTCGGCTTGTTGTGCTCGTCGCGGTCCACGACCCCGGCCAGGTGGACCAGCGAGTACAGCAACATCGAGGCGTGGCCGTTCGACAGCACGAACCGGTCGCGGTTCGTCCAGTACGGGAACTTGGGGTCGTAGTTCAGGAACCGGTTCCACAACACGTAGGCGACGGGGGCGAGGCCCATCGGGGCGCCGGGGTGGCCGCTGTTGGCCTTTTGCACCGCGTCCATCGCCAGGGTGCGGATGGTGTTGACGCAGAGCCCGTCCAGGTTGTCGAACGCGGGCTGGGCCATGACTGCCTCGGGGTGGGAATCGGGGTCGGTGCCAGCTTACGAGTCGCGGCGCGGCGTGTCAGCGGGAACGACGGTCTGGCCGGCCTCATTGTGTGTCACCGACCCCCCCGGGGGGTCGAGGCACGCATTGAGTCTATGCCACAAAAGAACGTTGGGGTGGCGCGACAGGCCGTCGCTGGCGAAGCCGCCGGCCCGTCGCCGGTTGCAACCGAAACGGTAACGGTCGGTCAACGGTTCAGTGCCCAAACGCGGACCGTGCCGTCGTCGCCCCCCGACAGCACGGCGTTGCCGTCCGGCGTGAAGGCGACCGTCAGCACGTTGCCGACGTGGCCCGTGAACCGCGCGAGTTCCTTCTTCGCCCGCAAGTCCCAGACGCGGACCGTGCCGTCGTGCCCGGCCGACGCGGCGCGGTCGCCGTCGGGCGCGGGACTCACGCACGACACCGCGTCCGTGTGGCCCACCAGCCGGAACAGCTCGGCGCCGGTGAACGTGTCCCACACCCGCACCAGCCCGTCGGCGCCGGCCGACAGCACCCGCCAGCCGTCGGGGCTGAACGCGACGCTCGACAGGATCGTGTTCTTCAGCGCGAACGTCCGCAGCAGCCGGCCGGTGGGCACGTCCCACAACTTCACCGCGCGGTCGAGCCCGCCGGAGAGGGCGAGCTTGCCGTCGGCCGCGAACGCCACCCCGACCACCCAGTCGGCGTGCCCCGGCAGCACCTTCAGCGCCTTGCCGGTGGCCACGTCGAACAGCCGCAGCTTGCCGTCGTAGAGGGCGCCGCACAGGGCCGTCGTGCCGTCGGGGGCGAAGGCGGCGCTGCGGTTCGTCTGGCGGTCGAACGTCTTCAGCTCGATGCCGGCGTCGGCGTCCCACAGGCGCACCGTCTGGTCGAGGCTGCTGGACAGCACCCTCCGCCCGTCCGGCCCGAACGCCAGGCAGCAGACGCGGTCCCGGTGCCCGGCCATGACGCGCAGCTCGCGCCGCGCGACGAGGTCCCATACGACGATGCCGCGGTCGGCGCCGCCGGACACGGCGCGGGTGCCGTCGGGCGAGATCGCCAGGCAGGCCACGGCACCAGTGTGGACTTGCAGCACTGTGGGCAGCGGGCAGTGGGCGGCGGGCTGTGAAGGCAGCACCGGCGTCGCCGGCTCGGGGTGGGCCTGCCCACCGCCCACCGCCCACTGCCCGCCGCCGCTCGCCAGAGCGGCCACCAGCGCCCGAACCTCCGCCCGCGTCGTCAGGGCCGTGTCCGTCAGTTCGCCGAGCCGCGCCTCGAGCCGCTCGACGTACCGCGCCATCAGCGCCGCCAGCTGGGCGGCGCCGTCCTCCTGGGCCTTGCCGAGCCGTTCGAGCTGCGCGAACGCCAGCCCCTGGAACAGCTTCGGGTCGTCCTCCACGGAGCGGCGGAAGTAGTAGCGCACGGCCACCGCAAGCAGCGGAGCCGCGGTCGGGTCGGACGGCGGCCGCAGCGCCACGAGCGACGCCAGCGACGGGAATCCTTCGGCGTGCAGGTCGGCGGCGAGGGCGTCGGCCACGCCCCACTGCGCGGCCAGGAGTGCGGTCGGTTCGTCGAAGCGGGTGAGGGTGCCGAGCCCGTCGGCGAGGGCGACGGGGTCGGCGTCGCCGGCGAGGAGGCCGGCGGCCCTCGCCGCCGTCAGCTCGGTGCGGCAGCGCGGCACGAACGTCGGGTCGGCGGTCGCCCGGCCGTCGGTCTGCGCGGCGAGCACGAACAGCCGGAGCTGCTCGCGGAACGCGCGGTCCTCGGCACGGTCGGCCACGGCCAGTGCCGAGTCGCCGGCGAGGGCTCGGTCGAGCGTTGCCCACGCGCGGTCGGCAGCGTCGCGGAGTGCGTCGGCGACGCGAAGGCTTTGGTCGCTGAGGCGGTCGGACAGGAAGCGGGCGACGGCCGAGGCGCTTTCGGCGGCGACGGCGACGCCCGTGGCGCGGCACACGCCGCCGACCAGCGGCGCGAGCGCGAACACGGAGAGACGGGCCAGGACACGCACGACGGCCTCCCGGAAACGGGAATGATGGGGATGAAGCCCGACGCCCGCGGCCGGTTTGGAATGGAGGATGACGCCGGCGCAGCGGTTCGTCGGTCACCCGATCGTACCGCGCCACGGCAGGGAGCGGCAGGGGTGAATGCCCCGGCCGGCCGTCCCCGGGTCAGCGTACCACGGGGTGCGATTCCAGCGGTCAACGGGTCGTGTGTGGGGTCGTGAGCTCACAGGACGGACGCGGAAACTCCGGAAAACGGCGGTTTCGCGGAAAAGACCGGCATTATTTCGCGGAAATCCCGGCGTGTCCGTTGACACCCCCCGACGGAACCCTTAGTTTTCAGGCAGTTTCGAGTTCTGATTCCCCTCAGACCGGAGAACACGTCATGGCGAAGGCTGCGAAGAAGGCGCTCACGAAGTCCGCGTTCCTGGCCGAGGTGGCCGAGAAGACCGAGCTGAGCAAGAAGCAGATCGACGCGGTCATGACCGCGATCGTCGAACTGGTGCAGCGGGAGTTGAGCGGCAAGGGCCCGGGCAAGCTGGTCATCCCCGGCCTGGCCCGCATCAGCGCCACCAAGGTGAAGGCCGTGAAGGGCGGCGTCGAGAAGAAGAACCCGCTCACGGGCGGCACCTACATCACCAAGGACAAGCCGGCCTACAACAAGGTCCGGCTCAGCCCGATCAAGGCGCTCAAGGAATCGCTGAAGTAACGTGTGTCGAGGTGATTCCCGAGCCGGCCCCGGGGGAAGCGCCAGGCGCTCCCCCCGGGGCCGGCTCGGTCGTTACTCGCCGACGAGTCCCTCCTCCGTCGTCGTGCCGCGCTCGGCCTCCATCCGCCGGATCAGCGCCGCGGCACGGTCTGCGTCGGCCCGGTGAACCCACAGCTCCACCGAGCCCTGGATCGCGGTGCCGAAGCTCGCCTCCAAACTCTCGCCGAGCACCCTCGCGTCGATCCCCTCGGCGACCAGTTCGTTGCGGTACAGTTCGGTCGTCACGTGGTCGGCCTGGGCCACCTTCACAACGTCGGTCGGGTCGTGTGCCACGGGTGTCCTCCTGGGCGACGGCATGCCAGCACCGCAAACCCCGTTCCGCCCCCGCGCGACGTAGACACACGCCGTGCGGTTGCGACTGGGAGCCGCCGCGTTCCGGCGCCGTCGGTGGCCGGTCCGTGGGGGGTGGGTATATTGTACCCCCGACCCGCGCGGCCCCGTCCGGCCGCAGCCCACCGACTGAGGAACCAGCATGGCAGACGGGCCCAACGCCGCACCCGGATTCAGCTTCCGGGCCGCGTTCCCGTGGATGAGCATCTTCCGCTGCTTCCAGGTCGCACTCGACCCGCGGAAGTTGCTGGTCGCCGCCGCCGGCATCCTGGTCATGTCGATCGGCTGGTGGGTGCTGTCGGCGCTCTTCTACTACAAGGCGCCCGACCGCAGTGCCCCGGAGTACAGCAACGGCACCATCTCCAAGGAGAAGGAGGGGCAGAAGAAGCCCGGCACCGACGCCTCGTACACCGAGGCCGACTTCACCGACATCGGCAACAAGCGGTTCGCCGCCGACTTCGAGAAGTGGCGGGTCATGGCCGACCTCGCCGGCCCCGCCGACGAGGTGGACCCGGCCACGAAGCGGCCGATCCCCGTCGGCCGGTTCCGCGCCGCCCCGTGGGACGAGTACCGCGGCCCGAACCCGTTCCTGTTCGCCACCAACGCGCTCGCCGGCGGCGCCACCGAGCGCGCCGACGCCTTCGGCCGCTTCATCAGCGGCTCCATCCCCGTGCTGGTCGAGCCGCTGGTAAAACTGCTCGTGCCGGTGGCGAAGATGGTGTCGCCGGGCGTCGGGGCGCAGACGCGCGTCTACCTGTTCTTCCTGATCCTGTGGAACGTGGCGGTGTGGGCATTTTTCGGCGGCGTCATCACCCGGCTGGCGGCGGTGAGCCTGTCCGGCCGCGGGCCGGTCACGCTGAAGCAGGCCGTGCAGTTCGTCTGCACCCGGTACGTGAACTACGTCCTCTCGCCGATGGTGCCGCTGGCCATCATCGCCGTCGTGATCGTCGGGCTGTTCGTCTACGGCACGATCGCCCTGATCCCGCTCGTCGGCGACATCCTGCTGCTCGGCCTCCTGCTGCCGCTGGTGCTGCTGGCCGGCGTCATCATGGCCATCTTCCTGGTCGGCCTCGTCGGCTACCCGCTGATGTACCCGACGCTGTCGGTCGAGGGCGACAGTTCCGACACGTTCGACGCCCTGAGCCGGTCGGTGAACTACGTCTACCAGTCGCCGTGGCACTACCTCTGGTACTGGTTCGTGGCCGTGCTGTACGGCGCGATCGTGACGTTCTTCGTGCTGTTCTTCACGTCGCTGGCCGTGTACGTGGGGAAGTGGGCGGTCGGGCTGCCGGCGAGCACGATGGCGGAGAGCCGCAAGCCCGAGTACCTGTTCATCTACGCCCCCGAGTCGTTCGGGTGGAAGGAGCTGTTCCTGCAGGGGAGCCCCTACGAGGTGACGCACAGCACTGCGGTGAGCCCGGCGGGCCGCGTGGTGGACGTGTACTCGAAGAAGGACCCGGCCGAGTACGACCGCAACCGCGCGGAGTTCTACTGGTTCAACACGTTCGGGGCCGGGCTGGTTGGGTTCTGGCTGGGGCTGGCGTTCCTGATGATGCTCGGGTTCAGCTACAGCTTCTTCTGGACGGCCGCGACGGCGGTGTACTTCCTGATGCGGAAGAAGGTGGACGAGGCGGAGCCGGACGAGGTGTTCCTGGAGGACGACGAGCCGCAGGTGCCGCCGGCCCCGCCGAAGCCGCCCGAGGCGCCGGCGGTCGCGTCGGGCCCGGTGGGCGGCACGCCGCTGACGGTCATCACCGCGCCGACGGTTCCGCCCGCGCCGGTGGTGCCCCCGCCGCCTGTGGTCGTGAGCCCGCCGCCGGTCGTTTCGCCCCCGCCGCCGGTCGTCTCGCCCCCGCCGCCGGCCGAGGCGCCGAAGCCGGACGACAAGCCGATCGTGTGACCGGGTGACGTGTACGAAGCCCACCCGTTGCGACGGGTGGGCTTTCTTGTTGCCGCTTCACGGACGAACCCATGCCCCGCCCGGTGTTGCTGTTCAGCGGCCCGTGGGCCGACGTGCCGCTCGACGCCCTCGCCGGCAAGGCCGCCGCCTGGGGCTACGACGGCTTCGAGCTGTGCTGCTGGGGCGACCACCTCGAAGTGCAGCGCGCCCTCTCCGACGACACCTACGGCCCCGCCCGCCTCGACCTGCTGGCCCGCAGCGACCTCCAAGTGCCGGTCGTCGCCAACCACAAGGTCGGGCAGGCCGTCTGCGACCCGATCGACAAGCGGCACCAGGGCCTGCTCCCCGACTACGTCTGGGGCGACGGCCGGCCCGAGGGCGTGCGGCAGCGCGCCACGGAGGAGATGACGGCGACGTTCCGCCTCGCCGAGCGACTCGGGGCGGGCGTCGTGAGCGGCTTCACCGGCTCACCGATCTGGGGCTACGTCGCCGGCTACCCCGCGCCACGACCGGACGTCATCGCGGACGCGCTGAAGGAGTTCGCCGCGGCGTGGCACCCGATCCTCGACGCCGCCCGCGACTGCGGCGTCCGCTTCGCGTGCGAGGTTCACCCCGGGCAGCTGGCGTTCGACCTGTACTCGGCGGAAGTGGTGCTCGACGCCCTCGGCGGCCGCGAGGAGTTCGGCTTCCTGTTCGACCCGAGCCACCTCCACTGGCAGGGCGTGGACCCGGCCGCGTTTCTGCGGCGGTTTCCCGATAGAATCTACCACGTCCACGTGAAGGACGCCCAGCTGACGCTCGACGGCCGGGCCGGGCTGTTGGCCGGGTACTGGCCGAGCGGCGACCCGCGGGCCGGCTGGCAGTTCCGCTCGCCGGGCCACGGCGGCATCGACTGGCCGGGCCTGGTGCGCGTCCTCAACGAGATCGGCTACGACGGCCCGCTCGCCGTGGACTGGCACGACCCCGGCATGGACCGCGAGTACGGCGCCGCCGACGCCTGCCGGTTCGTGAAGGCCATCGACGTACCCGCGCCGGCGCGGAGGTAACGGTGAAGTTCCCGAGCTTCGACGACGCCGAGGCGCTGAAGGCCGAGTGGACGGACAAGTACGTCCGCGTCCGGGAGGGGGTGCCCGAGTACACCCGCTTCGCCGGCATGGTCGGCCGCGTGGTGACGGTGAACTACGGCGGCCGGGCGCTGGTCGACTTCGCCGACGGGGCGTGGTACGACATCCCGGCCACGGCCGCGTTCCTGGAAGTCGTGACCGCTGCCGACGTGAAGTTTGACGCCACCGCGAACAGCGCCCAGAAGCTCCCCACCCGCCAATCCTGACGCCGATGATCCTGCTGATCGACAACTACGACTCGTTCACTTACAACCTCGTCCAGCGGTTCGGGGAGATCGACCCGACGCTGCCGATGCAGGTCGTCCGTAACGACCAGATCACGCTGGCCGAGATCGAGGCCCAGAACCCCACGCACATCATCCTGTCGCCCGGCCCGTGCACGCCGAAGGAAGCGGGCATCTGCAACGACGTGTTGGTGCGGTTCGCCCCCACGCGGCCGATCTTCGGCGTGTGCCTCGGCCACCAGTGCATCGGCCACAGCTTCGGCGGTGAGGTCGTCCGCAACAGCCGCATCATGCACGGGAAGGTGTCGCCGATCTACCACGACGGCAAGGGCGTGTTCGCGGGCATGTCCAACCCGTTCGACGCGACACGCTACCACTCGCTGGTGATCCGCCGCGAGACGTGGACGAACCCGGACTTCGAGGTGAGCGCCTGGACGGCCGAAGGGGAGATCATGGGCGTGCGGCACAAGACGTGGCCGCTGCACGGGGTGCAGTTCCACCCCGAGAGCTTTTTGACCGTCGAAGGGCCGACGATCCTGAAGAACTTCCTGGCGCTGGCACCGGTCCGTTAAGACAGGCTCTTCTCGAACAGCACCATCGTGACGCCGCGGTCGGCGTCGGCCCGGGTGCCGACGATGTCGTAGCCGAGCCCCAGGGCCATGTGCAGCATCGGGTGCTGGCTGTTGGGGCATTCCAGCCGCACCGACTCGTAGCCGCGCTCGCCGGCCCACTCCTGAGCCGCTTCGAGCAACTGTGAGCCGATGCCGGCCCGCCGCGCGTCCGGCAGCACGCCCCACGTCGAGGCGATGAACACCTCGGGCTCCGCCTCGTAGCCGAGGAAGAAGCCGACCGGCCGGTCCTTGATCCGGGCCACCAGCGGCAGCACGTTGTACCGGCCGAGGCAGCGGCGGCGGAACGTCTCCTCCGTCCGCGTCGGGCGGTACACCTGGTTGTAAAGTTCGACCAGCTGCGGGAGTTCTTCCTTCTCCAGCACGTCGATCACAGCGTCGGCCATCGGCACGCCCCCGTCCGGCGCACTCAGCGGTGCAGGCCGGAAATGATCTCGTCCCACGCCGGCACATTCCAGGTGGCAATCAGCTCGCGGAGGACTTCTCCGGCCGTGTCCTCCTCGGCGGGCGACACCACGCCGCCGCCGACCTCCCCGTCGTCGCCGTCCTCGTCGTCCCCCGCCGGCTCCGCGACGGGCGCCGCCACCACGACCGGCGCCCGGCCGGCGGCCTGATAGCTGGGGGCTGGCTCGTCCGCAATGCCGGCGTCGGCAGCGTCTCCTTCGCCCTTCTTCCGACGACGCCGGCGGCGCCGCCGTTTGCGACCGTCGCCCGGTTGCTTGTCGCCGGGGCCTTCTTCACCCTCACCCTCACCCTCGACTTCGCCCTCGGCCGCCTCGTCGGCGAGACCTTCGGCGAACTCGGGTTCCTCCTCGACCGGGGTGGCGTGAAGCTCGTGGATCGCCTCCGGCTCCTCGACTTCCTCGGGCGGCGAGGCGTCGGCGGCGGAGGCGGTCGGCTTCTGAACGCCGAGTTCGCGGGCGAGGTCGCCCCAGTCGTCGTCCGGGTCGGTCATGGGAGGGTTCTTGTCGGTGGGTAAGGTACCGACATCTTATCAGGCCGCCGCCGCCCCGGACACGCCGCCCACCACCCAGGCCCGCGCCGCGCCGGTCAGCGCGACCTCGACCACCCGGTCCCCGAATTCCGCGCCGAAGCCGCCCGCCAGCGCCTCGGCCAGGGATTCCCCATCCGGCAACTCGTCGCGCGGGACGAAGTACACGCCGGGGCGGCCGAGTCCGTCCGCGAGTCGATCCCACGACGGGGCGGGGAGGCCGGGAAGGAGTTTACCCAGGAACGCGGCCACGGCGTCGTCGAGACAGGCCCGCGGCGGGAGGATGTAGAACGTCGCCATGCCGCAACGATCGGCCGCGGCGGGGAGGGGAGCGGGGGCAAAAGAAGAAAGCTCACGCAGAGGCGCAGAGCCGCAGAGAAAGAACCGTCACTCCCGTTCATCTCTGCGGCTCTGCGCCTCTGCGTGAGCTTTCTTCGTTGAGCACTTTCACCAGCACCTGCGACTTGCGCCCCTGCTGCTCGTACCGGTCGCGCCGGGTCGGCGGCAGGTCGTCCGGCGTGCCCAGCGCAAACCCCGCCTTCTGCACGAAGTAGTTAATGGCCTGCGTGCTCAGGCAGAACAGCGTGCCGAAGCCCTCCGCCCGCGTCAGGTTCTCGGCGTAGTGGATGAGCTTGAGGCCGATCCCCTGGTTGGCGTAGCGGTCGTCCACGTACACGCTGGCGATCTCGGCCTTGTTCTCCTCCGGGTACCGAATGAGGGCCGCGCACGCGACCGGGTTGCGGTCCACCTCGAAGACGTAGAAGTCGGCGATCTGCTTCTCGATGTCCGCCCGCGTCCGCTTCGCCAGTTCCTCCGACTTCACGCCCTGCTGGATCAGGTTGAACACGGCCCGCACGTCCGACTTTCGGGCCGGGCGGATCGACTGGTACTCGTTCGCGTACACCAGGGTGCCGATCCCCTCGTTCGAGAACACCTCGCCGAGCAACCCCTCCTGCTCCCGGCCGTCGATGACGTGAACTCGCTCCACGCCCTCCTTGCCGGCGCGGACGGCGTGGCCGAGCTTCGTCAGCGCGTTCGGCGACAGGTCGGCCTTGTTCCGCTTCAGGTACGCGTCGGCCTCCTCGACGGTGAGCTGCCGCACGACCGCGCCGGCCGTGTTGCGGATGCCGCCCTCGGTGGTGAGGAACACGAGCTTGATGGCCCGCAACGATTTCGCCACCTCGACCGCCACCGCGTCGGAGTTGAGGCGGTACGAGTTGCCGGCGCCGTCGCAGCCCAGCGGCGGGATGACGGGAATGATGTCGTGTTCGAGCAGCGTTTGAAGGAACACCACGTCGATCCGCTCGACCCGACCCGTGAACTGGTGATCGACGCCGCCGAGAATGCCCTTCGGGTGCGCGACCACGGCGTTCGGGCAGGTGGCACGCAGGTCGTTCGCCAGCAACCCCTCGAGGATCTCGTGCGTGACGCGGTTCGCGGCCGTGATGGCCACCTGGAGCGTGTCGCGGTCGGTGATGCCGGTGCCGTCGGTGTCTGAAGGCGGCACGTGCATCCGTTCGGCGTAGCGCTTGATCTGGTGGGCCGCGCCGTGGACCATCACGACGCGGATGCTCAGGCTGCGGAGCAGGGCGATGTCCAGCAGCAGGTTGGGGAAGTTCTCGTCCTCCACGACCGCGCCGTCGAGCGCGATGACGAACACCCGGTCGCGGAACCGGGGGACGTAGCGGAGAATTTCGCGGAACTGCGTCAGCCGCTCACGCATCAACGTGGACCCCAAACCCCGTGCCGTGATGGCTTTCTACAATACACCCGTTGCCCGCCGCGGCGATAGGCCGGGCCGCTGGCCGGCCAAGGCCCGGCCGTGCGAACCCGCCGCCGCGACCCGGTACATTACGACACAGATACCCGCCCCCGCCGGAGCTCTCCGCGATGCCTGAGAACGTCGTCATCATCGGGTCCGGCCCCGCGGCCTGGACGGCCGCCATCTACGCCGCGCGGGCGAACCTCAACCCGCTGGTCATCCAGGGGAACCCGTTCGACAAGAAGAATCAGGAGAACGGCACCCTGCCGCTCGGGCAGCTCGCCCTCACCACCGAGGTCGAGAACTTCCCCAGCTGGCCGGCCGGCGACACCCGCCAGTACCTCAAGACCGCCCTCGACGAGGAAGACCAGCCGTACTGGGTGACGGCCAACAAGCCGCAGCCGACGCACGGGATCAACGGCCCCGAGCTCGTCGCCCTGAGCCGCAAGCAGGCCGTGAACTTCGGCACCCGCGTCGAGTCGAAGGACGTGGTGAAGGTGGACTTCTCGAAGCGCCCGTTCACGCTCACCACGCACGACGGCGAGACGGTGCAGGCCCACACCGTGATTGTGGCGACGGGGGCGCGGGCGAACTACCTGGGGCTGCCGAGCGAGGACAAGTTCAAGAACAACGGCGTGAGTGCCTGCGCCGTCTGCGACGGGGCGCTGCCGCGCTTCCGCAACAAGCCGATCGTCGTGGTTGGCGGCGGCGACTCGGCCGTGGAAGAAGCCGGCTACCTGACGAAGTTCGCCAGCACGGTCCACCTGTTCGTCCGCCGCGACGCCCTGCGGGCGAGCAAGATCATGGCCGAGCGGGCGCTGAAAAACCCGAAGATCGACATCCGCTGGCACACGGCCGTGGACGAGGTACTCGGCGAGGACAAGGCCGGCGTCACCGGCATCCGGGCGAAGAACCTCAAGACCGGCGAGACGACCGACATGCCGGCGAGCGGCCTGTTCCTGGCGATCGGCCACACGCCGAACGTGAACTTCCTCGACGGTCAGCTCAAGTTGAACGAGGGCGGGTACGTGGAGTGGACGACCCTCGGCCGCACCTACACGAGCGTCGAGGGCGTGTTCGCGGCCGGCGACGTGGCCGACGACTACTACCGGCAGGCGATCAGCGCCGCGGGGACGGGGTGCATGGCGGCGCTGGACGCGGAGCGCTACCTGGGGCACCACGGGCTGGTGTGATGAGCTTGCGAGCGGCCCGCGTGAGCGGGCTGTTCCTGTGCGAACCAATGCGCACAGGAACAGCCCGCTCACGCGGGCCGCTCGCCGATCGTTCGACCCAGCATCTGGTGGAAGTGGTAGCCGCCGTTCTCGCGCTTCACGCTGAACCGCCCCGTCGTGTAGCTGCGGCTGTTCAGCCCGCGCTGCACCTCCTCGCACACGCCGACATCTTCCGCCTGCACCTGGTCTGCGACGCGCACACTCTCTTCGACAAACTCCGGGTCGGTGCCCGCGGCGAAGTAGAAGTCGAAGACGACGCGGCAGCGGTCGGGGCCGAGCGGCAGCACCAGGTTGGTGTCCATTACGCCGCTGTACAGGTTCAGCATCAGGTTCGGCCACACCCACCAGTACGCGGCCAGGTCGCCGGTGCGGGTGCGGCCGGCGGCCCCGTCACCGGGCGTCAGCGGGCTGCTTTGTAGCACCGTGTTCCCGTCGCAGACGGTGCGGTACTCGCGGTAGTCGAGTACGCCGGCGAGCGCGGGGTGAACGGTGTTCACGTGGTAGCCGCCGTCCAGATAGTTATCAACGTACACCTTCCAGTTGCAGGCCAGGTCGTAGCTCTTCTGGGCCTTCCACTCCAGTCCCGCGAACGCGTTCCGGGTTTCCGCCGACGCCGGCAGCGGGCCGAGGAAATCGACCAGTGACGCGGCGGGTTCCGTGAGGTGGACGAACACGAACGGCCCCCACTCGGCGACGGCCACCGGCGGCAGGCCGTTGGCGTCCTTGTCGAACTCCTCGACGCCCTCGAACTCGGGGGTGCCGCGGAGCTTGCCGGCGAGGTCGTAGGTCCAGCCGTGGTAGCGGCAGCGGAGCTTGGTGGCGTGGCCGCACGGCTCGGTGCGGATCGGCGCCGCGCGGTGCCGGCACACGTTGAAAAACGCCCGTAGCACGGCGTCGTCGCCGCGCACGACCAGCACGGGTTCGCCGGAGATATTCGCGGTGAGGAAGTCTCCGGGGGCTTTCACCTGTTCGACGCGACCGACGAGCTGCCAGCCGCGCGCGAAGACGTGCTCGCGCTCGGCGGCGAGCACGGCCGCGTCGGTGTACCACGTGTTGGGGAGGGTGCGGGCGCGGGAGAGGGGCAGCGCCGGGTCGAAGCCGTGGGCCATTGTTGCCCCTTAAATCGTGACCGACGAGAAGCCGCCGTCCACGACGATGTTCTGCCCGGTGACGAACCCGGACGCCTTCGGTGACGCCAGCCAGACGATCGCGCCGCCGAGTTCCGGCGCCTCGCCGAACCGGCCCATCGGCGTGTGCCCGACGATCGACTGGCCGCGCTCGGTGTACGTGCCGTCGTCGCGGAGCAGCATCCGCCGGTTCTGCTCGGCCGGGAAGAAGCCGGGGCTGATGGCGTTCACCCGCACGCCCTTCGTGGCCCACTCGCGGGCCAGCCACTGCGTCAGGTTCAGCACCGCGGCCTTGCTCGCCGAGTACGCCACCACCCGCGACAGCGGCAGGATCGCCGACATCGACGCGACGTTGATGATGCTTCCCCGGCCGGCGGCGACCATCGTCTCGCCGAACACCTGGCACGGCAGCAGGGTGCCGCCGACGAGGTTCAGGTCGAACACGGCCGACCAGCCCTCCAGCGGCAGCTTCGTGAAGTCGCCGCCGGGCATCACCGTCGCCTCGGGCTTGTTGCCGCCGGCGCCGTTGACCAGCACCGTGACCGCGCCCCACTTGTTCAGGATGGTGTCGCGGGCGGCGCGGATCGAGTCCTTGCTCATGGCGTCGGCGGGGACGAAGACCGCCGTACCGCCGGCCGCTTCGATCCGCTCGACGGCGTAACGGCCGCGGTCCTCGCTGCGGCCGATGACGGCGATCTTGGCGCCGTGCGCCGCGAGCGCGTCGGCCATCGCGCCGCCGAGCACGCCGGTGCCGCCGAACACGGCCGCGACTTCGCCGGACAGGTCGAACAGGTTCATCGCCTACTCCACGAACAGCGGCTTCAGGTGGCGGTCGTACAGGTTGCCGGTCACGTTCCGGCTCACACTCGCCTCGCACTCGCGCAGCAGCCCGAGGTACTTGTCCCCCAGTTTCGCCGCGACCTTGAAGCCGACGTGTACCAGCTGCCGCAGGTGCGGGTTGAACGCCGGGTTCGTCGGCTCGTGCCGCAGCGCCGCGACGAACTCCGCTCCCGACCACCCGGCCACGACCGCGGTCGAGGGCAGCTTCGCCGAGTCGATGTCGATCACGGTGGCGTAGGGGGCACAGAGTTCGTCCTTCTTGGCGAGCGCCTGGGCGTAGATCTCCTTCGCCAGAGCCAGGCCCGGCCCGCCGGCTTCCGCGAGGCCGATGACCTCTTCGAGCCACGTCGTGCCGGCCGTCTTCAGGTGGAGGCCGGCACCGAAGTCCCGGACGGCTTGCCGCATCACGGGGTAGAGCGAGAACTTGTCGCTGCCGGAATGCACGCTCAGCTTCAGGTTCGCCGGCAGGCCGAACGCCCGCACCGCGAACGCGATGACGGCGAGGTCCTGGCGGAACTCCTTCTCGAACTGCCGCAGGTCGCCGACGTAATCGACGCCCTTGTTGAACCGGCCGGTGAACTTCGGGGCGATCGTCTGCGCCGGCACGCCCTCGGCGGCGAGCGCGGCCAGGATCACGAGGAGTTCCGGCGGCGTCTGCGGGGCGTCGGTCTCGTCCATCGACACTTCGGTGATGAAGTTCCCGGCCCCCTTCGTGGCGGCGATCTTGCGGTAGATGGCGCCGGCGTCCTGGACCGCCTTCAGGTACTTCGTGCCGACGCGGAGCAGGTCCGCCCGTGTGACCGTGAACGGCTCGTCGATGCCGGGGATGCTGAGCCGGCCCGCCAGGTCGGACAGCCGGTTGGCCAGCGCCTCGACCGCGGCCGGGTCCGCGGGAAGTCCGATGGAGTCGGCCACGTCGATGGTGTAGAAGTCGCACGCCGGCAGGAAGCGATCGACGGTGTCGAGCCGGATGTGGTCGGCGTCCACGTGGTACGGCTTCGCCCAACTCAACTCGCGGACGGCGGCGTCGGCCGCAGCGCGAGTCGTGCCGGGCTCGCTGCCGATGATCGTGTGCTCACGGTTCGACTTGTTCCAGACGGGGATCACCTCGACGCCGTGGTCCGCGGCCAGCAGGCACGCCCGCAACTGGGCCTTCGCCTGGTGGGCGAAGCGGTCTCCGACGCCGATCGAGAACTTCGCCAGGGAGAGCATGGGCGCCTCGCGGGGGGTGCGGCTGTTCTACGCCGCCGGGCGCGTCCGGGCGACCGGTGCGAACCTCGGCCGCGGCGCGGTTCTCCGTGACGCGCCGATCGGCGGGGTCGGCGCGGTTGTCGGAACTGTCTCAGGAATTCCGATTCGATGCGCCACAAGCCCTGATTTCGTGAGGGTTTGTGGGTGTGGCGAAAACTCCGGAAGTTTGCTTGCCTCACCGGCGGCGGGTGATAAGAAGCGTCTACCTTTGACCGCCCCTGGCCCGTGGGGCGGACACGCGAGCGACCCCGCGGGTAGCGGGTTATCGGATTGGAGTTCCCCCCGGCGGGCGCCGATAGCACCCACCGGACACACTGTACACCCCGTACACAGAGGATCCCGCATGCCCGGACGCCTGCTGACCCTCCCGGGAATGGCCCCGGCCGACGACGAACTCCGGTCGTGGTCGCTGGTCCCGGCCCCGCTCGCCGCCGCCGACGAGGACGACGACGAGGAACTGGAAGACGACGACGACGACGATGACGACGACGACCTCGACGACGACCTCGACGACGATGAGTTCGACGACGACGATGACCTCGACGACCTGGACGACGACTTCGACGACGACGATTTCGACGACGACGACGACGACGACCTGGACGACGACGAGGAAGAAGAGGACGACGACGAGGAGTAATCGCGTGCGGGGCGGGCTTCGGCCCGCCCCGTGCTCTTTCCCGGGGGCGTAGAATCCCCGGTGAGGCGGACCGCCTCCAACCCGCCGGCCCTGCCTCCGGAGTGCGGCCCGCGATGAACCACCCGCCCCGCCCGCCTCACCTCCCCCGGCCCGTACCGCCCCGGCCGCCGACGGTAAAGGCGCGTCTCGCCCAGGCCATCGGCCGCAACTGGGCGCGCGTCGGCTACGCCCGGCACGTCGAACCCACCTGGCTGGAACTGAACCGCTTCACGCTCTCCGTCCGCGGGCTGGCCGCCGACTTCGACGGCCTCAAGGTCGCGCACCTCACCGACTTCCACTACGGCCCGCACCTGCCGAAGGGCTACGTCGAGGGCGCCCTGGAGCGCACGCTGGCCGAGAAGCCGGACGTGATCGCGCTCACCGGCGACTTCATCGACCGCGGTCCGAAGCACCTCCACGCCGCGGCGAAGTTGTTCCGCGAGCTGCGGGCGCCGCTCGGCGTGTACGGCGTCCTCGGCAACCACGACTTCTCGGTCCACACCGCCCGCGGCGTGCGCCGCCACGCCGACCTGCACCGGCACGTCGCCGACGCGCTCGGCGGCCACGGCGTGCGTGTGCTCCGGAACGAGTCGGTGCGGCTGACGCGGCCCGGCGGCGGGCTGGTGGTCGCCGGCGTGGACGACCTGTGGAGCCTCGAATCGAACCCGGCGGCGGCGCTGGCGGGGTGCTGCCCGGACACGCCGCGGCTGGTGCTGGCGCACAACCCGCGGTCGGTGGAGCAGTTCGCCGGCCACCGGTTCGACCTGATGCTGAGCGGCCACACCCACGGCGGCCAGGTGGACTGGCCCGGCCTCGGCCGGCTGATGCTGAGCCGCAAGGCGAAGCGGTGGGCGGCGGGGATGTACGCGCACGGCGGCGGGCAGGTGTACGTGAACAAGGGCGTCGGCTACGGCTGGCGGTTCCGCTTCGGCGTCCGCCCGGAAGTTGCCGTGTTCACCCTCCGGGCGGCCGGAATGACCGCGTGATTGATGGCCGACGCCCCGCCCCGCTGCGATAATACCCGCGAGTCTTTCGCCCCCGGAGGAATCGTCCGTGACCCCGCGCTCCCGCCTGTTCGCCTGCTCCACGCTCGCCGTCGCGTTCGGCTTCGTCGTCGCGCCGCGGGCCGTGTCCGCTGACCTGTCCAAGGACGCCGCCAAGGCCGCCGTCGCCGCCGACGTGGCCACCCTCGAGAAGCAACTCGCCGAGCTGTCCTCGACGCAGAAGAAGAACCTGGCCGTCGGCGCCCGCGGCATCGCGCTGCTGCTGATGAACTACGGCGACGAGCCGACGAAGGCCCAGGCGGCCAAGGTGTACGCCGGGCTGAAGCTGAAGGAGAAGGACTACAAGGGCGGCGTCGAGGCCGTGAAGGCGCTCGCGAGCCCGCCGGCCGGCGGCAAGTTCGACTCGAAAGCGATCGACGGCACGTTCGAGCTGCACGACGTGATGCACCCGTTCTCGATGAGCAAGTCGGGCGGGCTGAACATCGAGAAGGACATCCGTGACCTGTCCAAGGCCGGGGCCAAGGTGGACGCCAAGGACGCGCTCGTGCTCGGCGCCCGCGTGGCGGCCATCGCCGACTACACGCTGAAGCTCCCGAACGAGAAGGCCCTGACGAACGCGAGCATGAAGACGAAGTGGGAGCGGTGGTCGAAGGACATGGGCACGGCCGGCGTGGGCCTGACCGAGGCGGCCGCCAAGAACGACGCCAAGGCGATGACGACGGCGCTGAAGAAGATGGGTGACAGCTGCAGCAACTGCCACAACGACTTCCGCGACTGACGCGGGGGGTTAGCCGCGAAGCCCGGGGACGACCGTCCCCGGGCTTTTGTTTTGCCTCAGTCCACGGCCGCCGCGGCACTCGTGCCGTGTACCATGCGGTCCCACACCGCTTCCAGCAACTTCAGCGTCCCCGCGGGGGGCGATCCCGTCGCGTACGCCACCCGCGCGTACGCGCCCGCCAGGCGGCGGTAATCGGGGCCGTGGTCGGGGAACTCGTCCGCCAGCCGGGCCGCGAACTCCAACGGAGTCTCGTCCGCCCGGCGGCCGTGGTCGCGGTCCCAGGCCCACGAGTCGAGCGCCGCGAACGTGTACTCCACGAGCTCCGCGGGGTCGCGGCCGACGGCCGAGCCGCCCGCGAACGGGTCGGTGAACGCCGAGAACGGCGGCGGCCGCAGCGGGCCGTGCTCCTCCTCGTCCGCCGCAGCCGAACGCCCCGCCTCCGTCTTGCCGAACAGCCCGACCCACCATGCGCGGACGGCGTCGAGCCAGCGCTGCGCCCAGCCGGTGAACGGGGCCAGGTACTTCAGCACCGCCAGGACCACGCCGGCGAGCACCAGGAAGGCCACGATCACCAGCACGATCCACTTGGCGATTTCCGCCACCTTCTGCACCGACTCGCTGACCTGCGGCGGGCTGCCGCCGCCGCTGGTCCGCCGGCCCGACTTGCCCCGGCTCTCACCGCCGTCCCGCTCGACCTTGCCGCCGCTGCCGTCGTCCTTCCCCTTCGCGCCGTCGCTCTTGCCGCGGGCCTCGCCCTTGCTGCCGGCCTGCGACTTGCCGGCCCCTTTGCCGTCCTTCCCGCCGCCGCTGTTGCCGTCGTCACCGTTGCCGCCGGCTCCCTTCTCGCCCTTGCCGCCGCCGGGCTCGCCGCCCTTGCCGGCGGCGTTGCCGGCCCCCTTCTCGGACACGTTCCCTTCCGCCCCATCGCCCTTGCCGGCCGAGTCGCCAAGCTGGGCGTACTGGCTCGCCTCACGCTCGCTGGTTCCGGCCCGCGGCAGGCCGAACCACGGCACCTCGGCGTGCGGCCGCGGCAGGAACGCCCCGAGCGCCAGGAACACCACGATGAGCCCCGCCCCGAGCCCGAGCCAGCCCGCGGTCAGGGCTGCGGGTGGTTTCGCCTTCCGCTGCCGCAGGTATCGCCGCAACCCCAGCAGACTGGTGGTGACGAGCAGGCCGAGGGCGCTGCCGACGTACACGGCCATTTGCAGGAACGTGGCCCGGCGTCGGTCGGCGTCGTCGGGCGGGATTAGCGACTGGCCAATGGCGAACAGCGGCAGCGCCGCAAGGGCGAAATAAATGACCCAGACGCCCGGCGTGTGCGGCCGGTTCCGCCGGGCCGCGAGGGTCGCCCGCCAGCCGTTGACCCACCCCGCGAACGCCCCGTGCCCCCTCTTTTTCTTCTTCTTCCCGGCCGGCTCCGGGGCAGGGGGTTCGTCCTCGGCCGGTTCGTCGCCGAACCCTGCGGCGCTGAGCAGCCCGCGGCCCGAGCTGTCGCGGTTCTCGTCGATGTGGGTGCAGTCCCAGGTCAGCTTGTGGGCGCTCCACCAGATCAGCAGCATGAGCCCGAGGTTGACGAGCCAGCGCACCGACTGGAACGGCGTGCCCGCGGGGTACTCGACGTAGGCCATCAGCGCCAGGAACGTGACGCCGCCGAGGCCGAGACCGTAGACGGTGGCGCGGGCGGCGTCGTACTGGATGGCGATGCGGGCGACGAGGACGGCGCCGAAGACGAAGAAGAACAGCGTGTACAGCAGGCGCTCGGAGTACAAGCCGGCGTAGAGGACTTCAACGAGGAAGAAGACGAGGCTGCCGACCATGAGCATCACCAGCGCCGGGCTGGCGGCGGTGACGGCGTAGTCGGCGGCGGTGGGCGGGTCACGGTCGGCGGCCATCGGCGGCTCCGGGCGGCGTGATTGTACGACGCCGGCCGCGGCCGCCGGTTACAGCCGGATGCCGCCGGACACATCGAGCCACGAGCCGGTCACCCAGCGAGCGTCGTCGGTGGCGAGGAACACCGTGGCGTCAGCGATGTCGTCCGGGAGCCCCTGTCGGCGGAGGGCGGTCATGGCGATTTCCTGGTCGGCCTCGGCCTGCGTCTTGCCGCTCTTCTCGCTGTTCATGTCGGTGATGGTCGAGCCCGGGGCGACCACGTTGCAGCGAATCCCCTTCGGCCCCAGTTCCATCGCCAGCACGCGGGTCATCACGTCGATGGCGCCCTTCGTCGCGGTGTAGACGACCGCCCCGGGGTAGGCCATGCGGCTGATGGCGCTCGCGACGTTGATGATGCAGCCGCCGCCGGTCATGCGGGCGGCGGCCTCCTTACACGCCAGCAGGTAGCCGCGGACGTTCACGTCGAAGTGCTGGGCGATGTTCTCGGCCGTCACCTCCTCCAGGAACGTCCGCTTCATGACGGCGGCGTTGTTGACGAGGACGTCGAGGCGGCCGAACTCCTTGAGGCAGGCGTCGAACAGCGGCGGGATGTCGGCCGGCGTTCCCATGTTGGCCCGGTAGGTGATCGCCCGTCCGCCGGCCGCCTCGATCTCCTTCACAACGTCATCCGCCGCCGCACGGCTGCTGGAGTAGTTGACCACCACGGCGGCCCCGTCGCGGGCCAGTCGCTTGGCAATGGCCGCGCCGATGCCGCGGCTGGCCCCGGTGACGATCGCAGCCTTCCCCGCCAGTCGCTTGTCCGCCATGTGCTCCCCCTGTGCCGGTCGGTCGCCGCGGAAAGTATAGGGCGGGGCGGTCGGGGGGAAAATTCGGCCGCTGGCAAACCGACCGGACACCCGGGCCGTCTAAACTGTAAAGTCCGCGCGCCGCCACTCCCACGTCCGAACCGTCGTCGGTTTGTCGTGCAGCCCGGCCTCGGTAAAACAAACTGGCCTGGTTGTCCCGGTCCCCCCGCAACCCTGCCGTCCGGCTCTCGACCGCCCCGAGGTGCCCACACCGTGTGGTCGATGGTTCGCATCTCCAGGTGGTTCCTTCGGTTACCGCGGCCCGCGGTTAGGCCCGTGCGCGTCCGCCTGCTCGCGGAAGCACTCGAAGACCGTGCCGTCCCCGCCGTCCTGGCCGACCAATCGCTCGTCGCTCTCGCCCGCCTCGACACCGGCGGCGACCGCACCGGCCCGCTGGCGAAGGTCGGCTTCGACCTTGCACTGCTCAGCCGTGAAGCCGTAGCCGGCTCCCCCCCATCGAATTCCCTCCTTCAAGTGCTCGGTGGCTACGTCGCCGTCGAAGCCGTCACGTCCGACACCGCGGTCGGGCTCGCCGGGGTCGGGTTCGTCTCCACGACGCCCCCGGCCGCCGTCGTCGCCGGCTGGCTGCCGATCCGCAGCATCGGGGCCGCAGCCGAGCTCGCGTCCCTCGTATCTCTGCGGCCGGCGTACCGGATCGTCACGAGTGCCGGCAGCGTCACGAGCCAGGGCGACGCCGCCCAGCGCTCCGACGAGGTGCGCTCGCTTCTGGGGCTCGACGGCTCGGGCGTCAGCGTCGGCGTCATCTCGGACAGCTACAACGTGCGCGGCGGCGCGTCCGCAGACGTGCTCTCGGGCGACCTGCCGGCCAACGTCACGGTCCTGAGCGAGGGGGCCGGGGGGAGCGACGAAGGCCGGGCGATGTTGCAGGTCATCCACGACGTGGCCCCCGGGGCGCACCTGCTGTTCACCGCGGCCGGCACCACGCAGCTGCAACTGGCCACCAGTATCCGGGCGCTCGCCAACGCCGGCGCCGACATCATCGTGGACGACGTGACCTTCCCGTCCGAACCGATGTTCCAGGATGGGCCGGTGGCGCAGGCCGTCGATCAGGTCGTCGCCGCAGGCGTGGTTTACTTCTCGGCCGCGGGAAATCTGGGGCGGCAGTCGTATCAGTCGGCGTACCGCCAGGGCGAGAACCTCGGCAGCAGCGGCACCGGCATCATCCCCACCACGACCAACTTCCTGGCCCACGACTTCGACCCCGGCGCGGGCGTCGATTACTTCCAGTCGGTGACGCTGCCCGCCGGCAGGACGACGTTCTCGTTCCAGTGGGCGGACCGCTACGCCTCGGCCGGCGGGCCGGGGGCGCAGATCGACATGGACCTGGCGCTGTTCGACGAGAACGGCGTCTTCTTGGCCGCGGTCGGCGGGTTCACCTCCAACGTCGGCGGCGACCCGACCGAGGTGTTCGAAGTGGACGCGGGCCTCACGGGCGGCCGCTACCAGATCGCACTCGGCAAGTTCTCCGTCAGCAGCCCGGACCCGGTGCTGGTGAAGTACGTCGCGTTCTCGGACGGCTTCGTCCAGAATGAGTACGACACGCAGAGCTCGACCGTGTTCGGCCACGCCAACGCGGCCGGGGCCGCGACCGTGGGCGCGGCCCGGTATTCCGACACGCCGCGGTTCGGCACCGACCCCGGCATCGTTCGCGCGTTCAGCGGCCGCGGCGGCACCCCGATCCTCACCTTCGACGGCTCCGGCACGCCGACCGGCGCCTCGACCCGCCCGGAGCCGCGGTTCGTCGCCCCGGACGGCGTGAACACCACGTTCTTCGGGAGCGACGACGAGCCGGACGGGTCGCCGAATTTCACCGGCACGTCGGCCGCGGCCCCGCACGCCGCCGGCATTGCCGCCCTGATGCTCCAGGCCAACCGCGGCCTGACGCCGACGCAGGTCGTCGACGCGCTCGCGGCCACGGCGATCGACATCGGGCCGCGCGGGTTCGACGCCGACACCGGTGCCGGCCTCGTCCAGGCGCTCCCGGCGGTGCTCGCGGTCGGCGGGCCGTTCGACGTCACCCTCGACGGCGGGGACGGCGACGACCGCTTCCTCGTCCGCCGCGACGCGACCGGCGACGCCGTCGAGTTCTTCAAGAACGACGCACTGCTGGCCGCGATCTCGGTGGCCAAGCTCGGCCGCGTCACGGTCCACGGCGGCGCCGGCTCCGACACGCTCACCGTCGATCACGGCAACGGCGCGCCGCTCGCCTCGGCCGGGCTGTCGTTCGCCGGCGGCGAGACGCCCGGCGACAACGACCGCATCGTCGTCACCGGCTACAGCGTCGACGTGGTGGTGGTTGGCCACGACGGCCCGGAGACGGGGACGGTGCAGATCGGCACCAGCGGCCTGATCAGCTTCGCCGAGGTGGAGCCGGTCGATCTCACGGGCGACGCCGCCGACCTGATCGTGAACCTGCCGACGACGCCGAACCCTGACGTGAGCGTCGGCGACGACGGCGGGTCGGGCGACCCCGACGGCCCCGCCGGGCGGCCCGGCTTCTCCGCCGTGTCGGGCTCGACCTTCGAGTACACACGCTTTCGGAACCCCACGCGCACGCTCGTCGTCGGCCTCGGCCACGGCGGCGACACCGTCGCGCTGCGGGCGCCGGACGCCGGCTTCACCGCGGCCGTACGTGTGGTCGGTGGCTCGGGCAGCGATTCGGTAACGATGTTCGGCGGCGGCGACGACGACGCCATCACCTACGCCCCCGACTCGGCCGAAGGCGGCGTGCTGACACTCGCCCGCGGCTCGGCCGCCACGGCGTTCACGCTCACCGACGTCGAATCGCTCGCTGCCGACGGCCTCGGGCAGGCGGGGGCCGACGCCCTGACGGTCAACGCCCCGCGGGCCGGCGTCACCTTCGGACTCGTCGGCGGCTCCGGCACGGTAAACGTGGCGTCCGCCGCGGGCTCGGCGCTGCTGGCGCTGCTGTACCGCAACATCGAACGGGCGGCGGTCGCGGCGACGGTCGTGTTCGTCGACGGCACCGCGTACGACGACTCGATCTCGATCGCCACCGACGGCACGGTCTCGCTGGCGCACGCCGGCGGCGACGCCCACGCGGTCCGCGTCACCGCCGACCGGCTGAACCTGAACGGCAGCGACGGCGCCGACCACTTCACCGTCGCAGCCGACCACGCCTTCGCCGGCGGCGTCTCGCTCGACGGCGGCGACACGGCTTCGGCCAACACCCTCCGCGTCGTCGGCTCGGGCGGTGCCGTGTCGTTCACGCCGACGATGAGCGGGCAGGTGTCCGAGGCGGGGCACGGCGTCGTCGGCTACGTCCGGTTCGGCCCGGTCGCGGTCGACGCTGGGGCCGGGCAACTCGCGCTCAACTCGTCCGCCACCAACAGCACCGTCGACGTCCGCGTCACCGGGCCGACCACGGCGACGGCCCAGTTGATGACCGCGGTCGAGGTGTCGCTCACGGCCGCGTCGCTGGTGGTGACCGCGCCGACGTTCGCGGCCGCCGACGGGCTGCGGGTGTCGGTGGCGGCGCCGGCGTCGGCCGACGCGACGGTGGCGAACGGCTCCGTCCGCTTCGCCGGCTTCTTGCCCGTGACCGCCGGCACCGGGATCGACACACTCACGGCTGTGGGCAGCGCCGACGACGACACCTTCACCGTGACACCCGGCCCGCTGCCGCTCACGGTCGTCGGCGGGCCGCACGCCGCCGGCGACACGCTCGTCCTCACCGCCACCGTCCCCGACCGGCCGGCGCCCGGGGCCGGCTCCATCGCCACCTCGCCGGGCGTGACCTACGTGGGCATCGAGCGGTTCATCCTGGGCGCGCAGCCGACCGCCGTCCCCGACACGGTCACGACGCCGGAAGGGCTGGCGGTCACGATTCCCGTACTCGTGAACGACGGCGGCCTCCTCGACGGCCCGATCACGCTCGCCCTCCTGACCGCCCCGCTGGTCGGCTCCGCGGTCGTGGTCGGTACCTCGATCGTGTACACGCCCCCGCCGGGCACCAACGGCACGGTCACGTTCAGTTACCGTGTCAGCGACACGAACGGCGACTCGTCCGACGGCACCGTGACGGTCACCGTCGCCGCCACGAACGCGGCCCCGTCGGCGTTCTCGCAGGGGGTGTCGGTCGCGGCCAACTCGTCGGCGGGGCTACAACTCGCCGGCGACGACGGCGACCCGGAAGTGGCCCAGGCACTGACGTTCTCGATCGTCACGCCGCCGGCCCACGGCACCCTGTCGGGCTTCAACCCGGCCACCGGCCTCGTCACCTACACGCCCGCCCCCGGGTACGACGGGCCGGACTCGTTCACCTTCACGGTGACGGACGACGCGAGCGCCGGCGGCCCGCCGCGAACCAGCGCACCGGCCACCGCGTTCCTTCAGGTGAACCGGCAGAACCGGGCGCCCGTGGCCGTGGCCGACGGCGTGACCGTGCAGCAAGGGTCGTTCACCGCCAGCCCGTCCGGCGGCGTTCGCGCCAACGACTCCGACCCGGACGGCGAGCCGATCACCATCTCACTCGTGTCCGGCCCGGCTCACGGCCGGCTGACACTGGAGCGGAACGGCAGCTACACCTACGCCCCGGACCCGAGCTTCGCCGGCACCGACTCGTTCGTCTACGCCGCCACCGACCCGCACGGGGCGAGCTCCGCCGCGACCGTCACCATCACCGTGACGCCGACCCCGCGGAAGTTCATCGCCACCGGCGCGGGGTCGGGGGGCGGCCCGCACGTGAAGGTGTTTGACGCCGAGACTGGGGCGGAGGTGTACAGCTTCTTCGCCTACGACTCGTCGTTCCGCGGCGGCGTCCGCGTCGCCGTCGGCGACGTGAACGGGGACGGCGTGCCAGACATCGTCACAACGCCCGGCCCCGGCGGCGGCCCGCACGTGAAGGTGTTCAGCGGCCTCGACCTGACCGAGCTCGCGAGCTTCTTCGCGTTCGACGCGCGCTTCCGGAGTGGGGCCAACATCGCCGTCGGCGACGTCGACGCGGACGGGGTGACGGAGGTCGTTGCGGCCGCGGCCCCCGGCGGCGGGTCGCACCTCCGCACCTTCCACGTGGCCGACGGCGAGGCCCGGCAGATCGCCGGCCCGCTCGGTAGCTTCTTCGCCTTCGGCGAGGACTTCTCCGGCGGCGTGAACGTGGCCCTCGGCGACTTTGACGGCATCGCCGGCGACGAGATCATCGTCGGCGCCGCGACGCTCTCGCCCGAGGTAAAAGTGTTCGGCCGCGACGGCGTCGTGCTGAGCGGGTTTCTGGCTTTCGACGTGGCCCGGGTCGGCATCACGGTGGCGGCCGGCGACGTGGACGGCGACGGCAAGGCGGACATCGTGGTCGGCCCCGGCGACGGCGGCGGCCCGGTAGTCCGCGTCTTCCGCGGCGGCACCGGCGAGCTGATGACCTCGACCACGGCGTTCGACGAGGACCTGCGCGGCGGCATCTCGGTGGCGACGACGCGGGGCCGCACCCCGGACGGCCGCGCCGCGGTGATCGTGGCGCCGACGGAGCAGGCGCGGTCGGTGCTGGTGCTCGACCCGAAGGCGGACGAGTTGCTGGAAATGATCGACGCCTACGCGGCCGACTTCCCCGGCGGTGTGTTCGTCGGCGCGGGGTGAGGCGAACGGCCGGCCGTTCGCCTTAGCGTCGCGCCGGGGCCAGCAGTTCGTCCGCCCGGTCGGGGTGGGCGTGGACGTACCGCGCGACGCCCGCGAAGAACAGCACCAGTTGCTCGGCCGCGTCCTGGGCCAGCTTGGGGGCGGTCGGGCCGAGCACCCGCAGGGCCACCGCCGCCGCCTTGCTGTCGGTCTGCACGAACGCCTGCACCGTCGGAGTGATCCTCGCCGCCCCGCCGCCGACCGCCGTCCCCGGGTGGCTCACCACCACCACCGCCTTCAGCGGCACCGTCGGCCCGACCGCGGCCGGCTTCACCTTCCCCGTCGCGTACCACACCCGCCCCTCGGGGAAGGTGCCGACCGTCTGCCAGCTCAGGTCGCTGCCGTCGGTGTCGGTCCAGCTGAACCGGCCCTTGCCGGCGTCGGCGATCTCCACACACGGCACCTGGAGCCGCCGCCACGCCGCGGCGGTACGGTCGGGGTGGTCGAGCAGCCACGCGAACAGGTCCGGCGAGCACACCAGGTCGGACCCCGAGCCGCGCGTGGACACGGTGGGTCGGCGCACCACTTCCAGCACCGCGGCGCGGAACGGCGGGTCCACCACCTCCGACAGCACCACGCGCGTCGGGGCGGGGGCCGGCATCGTCGTGGCGGGCGCGACCGGCCCCGGGGCCGGCGGCTGGGCCAGGGCCACGGCGGTACCCAGGGTGCCGAGAAACACGCCGAGCGAGCGGCCGACGCGGACCATGAGCACCTCGACCCGGGGGCGGGCGAAAGATACGCGGGTAGGCATCGATCCGGCGGGGCGGGTGGGATGAGGAATTCCGGGGGCTTCGTACCGTTGCCCTTGCCCCCGTTACCGCCGCCGGGCTAGACTCCCGCGCTTGACTGGCCGGAGGGTCGGCGATGGCGCACGGACGCGGGTGGAAGCGCGGGGCAATCGGGCTCGGCCTCGTGGTCGCGGCCGCCGGCGCGTGGGCGTGGGCGAACCGCGCCGACCTCGGCGCCCGCTACGCCGCCCGGCAACTGACCCGCGCCGCCAGCGACGACGAGCGCACCGCGTGGGCCGTCCGACTGGTCGAGTACGGCGACGCCGCGCGCGGCTCGGTCGTCGGGCTGGTCGTCGCCGGGAGCCCGGAGGTTCGCGCGGCGATCGTCCCCGTCGTCGAGAATCGGCTCGGCGATCAACCCGACGGCGACCCCGCCACCACCGCGCTGGCGGAGGCGCTGCTGGACGGGTTCGCGGCCTGCGACGCCGGCGGGCAGGAGGCGGTGTTGTCGCTCGCCCCCGCGCTGCTGAAGCGGACCGGGCCGGCCGGCGCCGCACGGTGCCAGGCGGCGACCACGACGGGGTTAAAGCTGCCGTCGGCGGCCGCGCGGCTGGCGGCGATCCGGGCGGCGATGCACCCGCTCGTGAAGCTGAGGACGGAGGTGGTGCCGCTGCTGGCCGCGGCCGAGGCGGACGTCCGGCGTGCGGCCCTGTTCGCCGTCGGCCCCGCGACCGACGACGAGCCGGTGATCGGGGACGAGGACCTGTTCCGCTGGCTGCACGACCCGGACGCCGGCGTCCGCCGCGTGTGTCAGGACGCACTGGCCAGCCGCGGACGGACCGACACCGAAATCCGCCTCGGGCGTCGCCTCACGAACCCCGACCCGGGCGAGCGGCTGGACCTGCTCCTCGACCTGCGGTCCGACGACGACGTGCCCGACGCCGAGCCCTGGCTGGAGCGGCTGGCACGCGACGCCGACCCCGGCGTGCGGGCCGGAGCGGCCCGGGTGGCGGCGGAGATGGCGGCCGAGCGGCGGCAGGCGCTGCCGCCGTGGGTAACGCGCCTGGCCGAGGCCGACCCCGAACCGACGGTGCGTCGTATCGCGGCGTACTACCGGGCAGCCTCGGGGCGGGTGGACGGCGCGGTCCGACCCGTAAGTGGGAACTGATCGGACAAGTCAAGAAAAATCCGCGCCGGCACCGCGAACCGTCCTTGACTGCGCATCTTACCCCGTTTTACAGTGGTATTTGGGCGCCGAAGGTCGTGCCGGTTCGGGCACGAACCTGTCCCGTACCGGACGCACAACTGGTGTCACCGGGAACGGGACCGTCGGCCGCGCCCGGGGTCGCCGGAGCCGACCCCATCGCCACGGAGGACCGACCCCGCCGGACCACGTCCACCCAAGGCTCGGCAGCCATGCTCGTGCTGTCCAGGAAGAAGAACGAATCGATCGTCATCGCCGGCGACATCGTCATCACCGTGATCGAGGTCCGCGGCGACAAGGTGCGCCTTGGCATCGTCGCCCCGAAGGACGTGCCCGTCCACCGCGAAGAGGTGTACGAGGCGATCCACGGCACCCGCGCCGGCGGGTCGGTCGTCAAGGCCGAGCCCGACGGCCGCGGTTGACACCGAGAGCACTCCGCGGCCGGCGTCCAGCCTTTTTCCCGATTTTCGGGAATTTCGGCTTTATTCTTCCGGCCCGGAGCGTATAGTTCCGTGACGGCGGGTAAGTTGCCCGCCGTGCAGGAGCCGACGAACCGTAGTGCAGCCCTTTTGCTTCGACCCGTCTTGGTCCCACAGCTCTGAGTTCTTCCTCACGGCCCCCAAGATTGTGAAGCCAGTGCCGCCCCAGGGGTTCGGCGTTTGAGTCCGCACGTCCGTCGTTGTGGCCCTCCCGTCGGGATGAGCGCTACTGCCGGAAGTGGACCCGCCCGTCGGGCCGTCGTCAGACCTGACCGTGAACCGCGGCCGTAGGGGCCGCGGGCGTGTTCGAGTATCGGGCCGTGAGGCCCTCGGAAGCAGGACCATGAGCAAGAAACTGTACGTAGGCAACATCGCCTTCCAGACCACGAACGAGGAACTGGCCCAGGTGTTCGGCCAGTTCGGGACCGTCACCAGCGCCCAGGTCATCACCGACCGCGAGACGGGCCGCAGCCGCGGCTTCGCCTTCGTCGAGATGGCCGACGGCGGCGAGGAGGCGGTCAACGCGATGAACGGCGCCCTGCTGGGCGGCCGCACCCTGACCGTGAACGAGGCCAAGCCCCGTGAGGACCGCGGCGGCGGTGGCGGCGGCGGCTACGGCGGCGGCGGTGGCCGCAGCGGTGGCGGCGGCTACGGCGGCGGCGGTGGCCGCAGCGGTGGCGGCGGTGGTTACGGTGGCGGCGGTGGTGGCTACGGCGGCGGCGGCGGCGGCCGCAGCAGCGGCGGTGGTGGCTACGGCGGCGGCAGCCGCGGCGGATACTGATCCGGCGTGAAGCCGGGGAGTGGGTGAGGAGCGCCCCTTCCTTGTGAAACGGGAAGTGTCGTCAAACCCAACTCCGACTCCCCCGCCGGCCCGACCCGGCACGGGGTCAACGGTGAAAGCCCGGGGGACACCCCCCGGGCTTTTTTGCTAGGCGAACGGCCGGCGTCAGCCGGCTGGTCGTTGGTACTGGCACCTTCACCAACGACCAGCCGGCTGACGCCGGCCGTTCGCCTAAAAGCGTCCCTCGAAGCCGATCAGCAGCCCCTGGACCCAGAAGTCCGACGTGGTGATGCCAAGCCGCGGCCGGTCCGGGCCGACCAGCCCGCCACCTGGGTTCAGGGTCGGGATCTGCGACAGGTTCACCGTCCCGTCGATCTGGTCGCCGGGGCGGACGGCGTTGCTCAGGTACAAGAAGTTGTAACCGACGAACCACCGGCCGTTTTCGCCGCTCTTCAGCCCCACCTTGAACATCCCCTCGGGCACGACCGCGAACACCGTCTGCGTCACCCGGCCGATGTTCGTCGGCTGCGCGTACACGCCGCCGTTGAACGAGGCGCCCACCGGCACCGGGTTCGCCGCCGTGAGCAGGTGCGTCTGACCGTCCGCGTTCACGACCTGGAAGTTGGTGCCGACCGCCACCTTGCCCGTCACCTCGACGTAGAACGGCCCGCGGTGGAAGTCGCCGACGAGGCCGACCTGCCCCCCGTGGAACTCGTTGCGGCCGTCGAACTGGTCCGCCGTGATGCCGAGGACCGTCGAGTTTCCGTACCGCGACGGCGCGAACTGCATCCACGTCGTTTCGAGCCGCAGCCCCTCGTTCACCTGCAAGAAGCGGTAGCCGGCGACGGCGTGTATCTTCGCCCCGGGTCGGGCGACGAGGTTGCCGACGAGCGTGGCCTCGGCCCCCTGCAGGCGCGTGGACGTGTACAGGTTGGCGAGCACGTACGAGTCGCCGGGGCGGGCCAGCGTCAGCACGTCGGGCTGGCCGGTCTGTGCGTTCACGAACGGCAGGCCGACGAACGGGTGCCGCGGGTTCGTCACGTTCGTGGCGAAGTCGGAAATCGTGCGCGTGCCGAGGAAGAAGTACGTGCCCTCGAAGCCGACGCGATCGCCGGCGTCGAGCGAGTAGCCGTAGGCAAGGCGGTAACCGGCTATGTCCGGCGTGTTGATCGGACTTCCACCGAGGAGCACGTCGGTGCCGGGGGCTCCGAGTACGGGCGGGCCGGCGCGGCCGCCGGTCACCAGTGCCGGGACCGGGGCGTTCTTCGCCCACCAAATCAGGATTTCGTCGCTCCCCCAGTGGCCGCCGAGAATCTTCTTCGGCCCGGGGTCGCGGCACGGTTCGGTGATCTCGGGCGGCAACTCCGGCGGCGGCGGGTCGGCGGGCTTGGGCGCTTCGACTTTCAATTCGACCGGTTGCAACGGCCGCGACACGGCCGCGCCGCCCGGCAGTGCCGGCTCGACCGGCTCGGCCGGCGGCGGGACGGGGATGACGACGGGCGGCTGGGCCGCCGCCCCACTCGTGACCAGGAGCCAACCCGCGACGGCAAGGGCGACCGTCCGCATGACTCGGTTCTCCGCACCTATTGTGGGTGGAACCTATGCCGCAACGGCCGGCGGTCGTCCAGCCGAACCGACGGCCGCCGTAGAATATCCGCCTTCCCTAACCCCCGGTGCCGCCGTGTCCGAGTTCCCCGGCTTCCCCACCTCCCGGCCGCGCCGGCTCCGCTCGCACCCGCTCCTCCGTGAGCTCGTCCGCGAGACGGAACTCTCCCCGCGTGACCTGATCCTGCCGCTGTTCGTGCGGCCGGGGAAGGGCGTGCGGCAGGAGATCGGCTCGATGCCGGGGAACTTCCAACTCAGCGTCGACACGCTCGTGGACGAAGTCGGCGCGGCCCGCGAGATGGGTATCGCGTCGTTCATGTTCTTCGGCATCCCCGCCACGAAGGACGCCACCGGCAGCAGCGCCCTGCACGACGAAGGGATCGTGCAGCAGGCGTTGCGGGCGACCCGGAAGGCGTTCGGCCGAGACGTGCTGCTGATCCCGGACGAGTGTTTCTGCGAGTACACCGACCACGGCCACTGCGGCGTTCTCCACACCCGCGACGGCGTGACGGACGTGGACAACGACGCCACGCTGGCGAACCTCGCCGAGCAGTGCGTCAGCCACGTGAAGGCCGGCGCCGACATCGTGGCGCCGAGCGGGATGCTCGACGGCATGGTCGGGGCGATCCGCCGCGGGCTGGACGCGGCAGGGTTCGTTCACGTGCCGATCCTCAGCTACGCGGCGAAGTACGCGAGCGGCTTCTACGGCCCGTTCCGCGACGCGGCCGAGTCGCCGCCGCAGTTCGGCGACCGCAGCACGTACCAGATGGACCCGGCCAACGGCGACGAGGCGATGAAGGAGGTGGCGCTCGACCTCGCGGAGGGCGCCGACATGGTGATGGTGAAGCCGGCGCTGAGCTACCTGGACATCATCCGCCGGGTGAAGGAGCGGTTCCGCGTGCCGGTGGCGGCGTACAACGTGAGCGGCGAGTTCGCCATGGTGAAGGCCGCGGCCGCGAAGGGGTGGATCGACGAGCGGCGGGTGACGCTCGAAATCCTCACGAGCATCCGCCGCGCCGGAGCGGACATGGTGCTGACGTACCACGCGAAGGACGTGGCGAAGTGGCTGCGGTAGTCGGTCGGGTCGCCGCTTGCGGCGTAGCGGTGTTAGCCGCTACGCCGCAAGCGGCGGATCGGATTACCCCGTTAGCGCCGCGTGTATCCCGAGCGTGAGCACGGTCGCCGCCGCGGCGCTGAACACGAGCACCACCGCGCCGAGCTTGCGCGTGCCCTTCAACTGCCACCACATCACCAGCCCCGACACGCCCCAGAAGCACATCGTGCCGGCCATCACGTCCACCACCACCGCCCAGAACCACCGCGCGGTCTGCTCGCCCGGATACCCGTGAGTCGTGTGCAGCCGCAGCAGGAAGCGCCGCCAGCCGAGCTCGGTCGCGGGCGCGGCCCCTTCGGGCGAGCCGCTCACGGCCCCGGTCTGCGGGTTGTAGCTGGCCGTCCACGTGCGGCCGTCGGCCTCGACCGGGAAGGAGATGTCCGGCACCGACGTGACGGTCACCTCGCCGGTCGGGAAGCCGGTCCGCTCCAGGATCGTCGGCACAGCCGCCTTGAAACGGTCGTGCAGCTGGTCCGGCAGTTTCACGCCCTCGCCGGGGGCGTTGGTCGCGCCGCCCTTCATCCCCCCCCTCGTGCCGCCCTTGCCGCCCTTGTCGCGGCCGCCGGCCTTCGCCGCGCCGGTGGCGAACGGCGCCTTCTCCGGCTCCGCCTTCTCGACGGCCGGCGGCGTGACGCGGACGGTGCCGCCGCCGTTCTTAACGTCCAGCAGCACGCTGACGGTCTGGCTGTCGGCCTTCACGGTGGCGAACGCGAAGTCGCGGGCGAACTTTGCCGCGCCGGCCAGCTTGTACGGCGTCGCCGGCGTTTGCTGCTCGTTCAGCTTCGCCACGACCGCCTCGGCGACCGCGGTCGGGGCGGGCGCCTCGGCCAGTGCGGTGCCGGCGGTCGCGGCCGGGCCGAACGTCGTCGTCGGCTGGTCGCTGAACGCCGCGGGGTGGTTGAACAGGAACGCCGTGACGCCGTACAGCACCGCCCACGGGAACAGGAACAGCCCCAGGTACAGGTGCAGCCGGCGGACGACGTGCATCAGCCGCTTGTGGAGCGGCCGCGGGCGCGGGGCGGCCGTGGGGGCGGGTTCGACTTCGGTCGGGTCGAGCCAGACGGTACTCATGGGGATAATTCGGGTGGTGTATGCGGATGAAGTCCGGGCGGGGGGGTCGCCCGGGGTGGCCATCAGGGCACCTACCGGCCTCTCTTCTTGCCCGCCTCGGCCAGCTTCCTCCGGGCGTCGTCGTCGAGGTTGTTCAAGACGTACGGGTCGGACTGCTCCTCGGCCGGCATCTTCCGGAACACCTCCCAGGTGATCTTCTTGCTCGGGTCGCCGGCCGCCGGCGCCGACGACCCGCCGCACCCGGCCGCAGTCAGCGCCAGGACCGCGGCGACTGCGCAGGACATTCGCTTCACGTCGTGAACTCCGTTAGTCGAGGGCGGTGAGGACTTCGCCGCCGTTGCGGCTGCCGAGGGCCTGGTAGGTGGCGTGCGGAATGGACTGGCGGATCAGCCGGGTGGACCCGTCGGCCAGGACGAAGTGTACCCCCTGCGGGTGAACGCTGCGGAACGAGTACAGACCCCGGTTCCACCAGGCGTCCCCGGTCGGGGCGACGGCCGGCTCGTCGGCCGTGTTCAACGGGGTGTTGGTCCACGTCCAGGACACGAACGGGTGGCCGTTGTGCCAGAACGTCCGCCCCGTCCGCGGCTGCCCGGCGTTCGGGCCGGACGTGTAGGTCCACCCGCGGATGGTCCAGTGCATCTCCCCGGCCAGCAGGGTGTTCGAGGTGCCGTCGGGTACCCCGGTCAGCGTCACCTTCCCGTGGATGGCCGGGACGATCATCCCGTCCGCCCGGGAGGCGTACAGGTGAACGGCCGGGTCCACCACCCGGTTGCCGGCGCAAAAGCCGTAGCTGCTCCACCCGGGGCCGGGGTCCGGGGACGGGGCCGGCATGGCCGGGGCGATGAACGTCTTCACCGGCTGCTGGGTGAGGGTCAGGTTGCTCCACCCGTCCGGCCCGGGGGTGGGGTCGGAGGAGGACAGGCCGGGCTGCCACCGCTTCGAGACGGCCTCCTGCTCGAGGTGCGGCAGGATGTCGGTGAAGGCGCTGTACAACCGGGCGTTGGTGGCGCTGCTCGACCCGCTGCCGCCCGCGGCCTCGGCGTAGTTCGCCGAGGGGAAGCGGTTGTTCGCGTCGTGGAACATGTGGGCGGCCAGCCCGATCTGCTTGAGGTTGTTCAGCGACTGGGTGCGGGCGGCGGCCTCGCGGACCTTCTGCACGGCGGGCAGGAGCAGCCCGATGAGGATCGCGATGATGGCGATCACCACCAGCAGCTCGATCAGGGTGAACCCGCGGGTACGAACACGACGCATGGGGGCAGCCCTCCGGTTCCGGGGAACGGGGTCAGGCGAGCCGCGTTGCGACGGAGGGTGAGCCGCCCGGTGAGGGGCCGCGTCCCGAACGTTGGCGGAGCGTACTCGGCGGGCGGGTACTGCAGTTCAACCGCGGCACCCGGCCTTGTTGCAGATGAGACACAATCTCAACAAGACGCCTTTACCTTAGCCGGCGTCGGGATACAGTCAAGAACCAGTGGCGAAAAAATCGCACCGGATCGCTCCCAGATCGGGGAGCCGGTGTGGAAAAGCCGCTTCTGCTGATACCGCGTCTCACCCACGGGTGGCCCATGCCCGATTCGCACGACGACGACCGCGCCGACATCCCCGCCGACGGCGAGCCCTCGCGCGTGCTCCGGGCCGCGGAATTGTTCGGCGACAGGCGCGAGGTGTGGATCGAGTTGGACGGCGTCCGCTACCGACTGCGGATCACGCGACGGGGTAAGCTGATTCTTCAGAAGTAGCGAGGTCGACGGCCGGGCCCGGCCGTTCTCGGGATTGCCCCGCTTCTCCCACCCCTTCACCCTTTCACCCCTTCACCGGTTCCCGCCCTGCCCGTCGTGCCGGTCGCGCCGGGTTTGACCAAAGTTCGGGGTTTCGCGGTGCCGAAACCTGTAGCGACGCGACCGGCCGCACGAACTCTGTTCGCAGGGATCGCCCCCGCCCGGGGTACCGGTCCCCGGGGGTGCGACGACGCTGGGGGGAACCATGAAACGGACCACGACCACGCTGGCGCTGTTGGCCGGGTTCGGCGGCGGGTGTACCACCCCCGACCGGGCCGAGAACCCGTCCGGGAAGTTCGGGGCCGTCACCCGGCCCGCCACCATCCCGGGCGTCCAGGGGCCGGGCGGTGAGCCGGTCACGATGACCACCGCCCGCGGGGCGGCGCCGACCTCCGAGAAGAAGACGATGCTGTCCGCCGTGATGCCGGCCGGCGGCAAGTCCGCCGGCGGCAAGGTCGTGCAGGCCAACCTGCCCGGCGGCCTGTACACCGACGGCGGCGTGAAGCAGGTCAACGGTTTCGGTGGCGGCGGCCCGGGCGTCCCGCCGGTCGGCGGCATCCTCCCCGTGCCGGGGATGGGGCCGCCCGGAGCCGTCGCCGCGGTCGGGGCGATGGTGCCCCCGTTCCGGGCGCCGGCCACGAACGCCCGCACCTCGGTCCGGTTCACCGGCCCGCAGGGGATGCGAATCACGTGGCAGCTGCCGACCGGCGGGTTCAACGACGAGGGCAGCGGGCTGACCGCCCCGAAGGAGTACAACTTCGTCCAGGGGCAGGTGTACCGCCTGCGGCTGACGAACATCATGCCGAACTTCCCGGGCCGGGTGTTCTACCCGACGCTGGAGATCGCCCCGGCTACGCCGCGGACGCTGACGTTCCTGGCCCACGCCTCGGTGCCGCTGACGTTCAGCGACGAGGACTTCCGCCAGGCCGCCGACGGCAACCTCGTCGTGAAGGTGGTCTACCTGCCGGACCCGACGTTCCAGGACTTCGCGGCCGTCGGCGGGATCGAGGAGATCGTCTCCACCCGCCTGGAGCCGGGGGCCGACCCGGTGGCCGAGGCCCAGCGCCGCGGCACCATCCTGGCCGTGATCCGGCTCGGCAACATCGACCTGGAGAACCGCAGCTCGCCGGCGATGACCGCGCCGCCGGGCAGCATGATCCCGCCGGTCCCGGGCGTGGGCGGCGGCCCGATGCCGGTCCCGACCGTGCCCCCGCCGACGGGCGCGCTGCCTGGCGGCCCCGGCGCTCTGCCGATGTCGGTCCAGCCGCGGCCGGCGGCGCGCTAAGCGTTGTGGGCGAAGCCCGCCCGCGGCAGCGGGTGGGCGTTCAACCAGAAGCCCGCGGACCGGCGTCCGTGGGCTTTTTTCGCAGGGGTTCGCCATGAACGTCGGTCTGCTCACGCTGGTCGGGTCGCTCGCCGTCGGGCAGCAGCCGCTGCCGCAGCCTGCGCCCGCCGTGCCGGTGATGGCCGCGCCGCAGCCGGGGAGCGGCCTGCCGGTGCCGGCGCCGCTGCTGGCGGCGCGGGTCATCGCCCCGGCGGGCGTCCGCGTCACGGCCAACCCCGGCACCGGCTTCGCCCGGATGCACGACGCGCCGGCCGTGTTCGGCTTCCGCCCCGGGTACGTCTACCGGCTGGAGCTGTCGAACCTGCCGTACCAGCCGGGCCGCGTGCTGTACCCCGAGGTCGAGGTGCGCGGCGTGCTCGTGCCGCGGGCCGGGATGCGGTACATGGACTGGCCCGCGCCGCTGCTGTTTACCCAGGCCGACCTCGACCGCGCCCTCGCCGGCGGCGTCGTGGTCAAGGCCGTGTATCTGGAAGACCCCGAGAAGGCGATCCCGACCGAATTCGGGCTGATGAACCCGGTCGAAATTCCCTCCGGCTCCGAGGAGGAGGTGGTGAACGAGGCCATCGCCAACGGCCGCCTCGTCGCCATCGTCCGGCTCGGCTCCAAGTCCCCGACCGCCGCCGAGCTTCAGGCTTCGGCCGTGGACGGCACCGTACTCGCGCCGGGCGAGCGGCACCTGCGGGCGCCGGCGGCGCCGCCGCAGCTGCCGTTCGCGGTGGCCCGCTTCTTCGACCCCATCGCCGGGCCGCGCGGCCCGGTGGGCGAGTGCTTCATCGACGGCGGCGACCGCCTCGCCCCGCTCGGCATCGGCCCGGCGGGCCGGCTCGGCGGCCTGAACCCGACCGACGTGGGCGTCGAGTACACGATCGACGGCAAGCGGCGCGTCACCACGTCGAACGTGGTGTGCCTGTGCGTGCCGCGGTTCGTGATCCAGCGCACGGAGATCGGGCCGAACGCCCTGGACGTGCCGTTCTCGCTCGCGGTCAACCACAACCTCGTGGCCCCGCAGGCCTTCCGCGAGCGGCAGGCGGCGATGGCCGAGGTCGGCCGCGAGCGGCCGGGTGCGGTGCAGGGCCGGTCGCGGCCGATGGGCTACGTCGGCCTCACCGGCGTGGGCTTCTTCGTCGGCGGCACGCGGCCGGCGATCGTGGGTCAGGTGGACGGCGTGGCCGTGACCGGTGCGGTGGTCGAGCCCGAGGTGCTGACGTGGTATCCGGGTTGCCCGCTGACCGTGTCGAAGGTGATCGACGCCGACGGCGAGGTGCGCTCGGGCTCGGTGGTGACGATCACGCTCCGGTACGTCAACAGCGGCAGCCGGCCGGTGTCGGACGTGGTGGTGAGCGACAGCCTCAGCGGCCGGCTGGAATTCGTGCCGGGTTCGGCGGAGTCGGACCGGGCGGCGAACTTCTCCGCGGGCGAGAACGAGGCGGGGTCGTCGGTGGTGCGCTGGGAGCTGCCCGGCGTGCTGCTGCCGGGGCAGGGCGGTACCGTTCGCTTCCGGGCGAAGGTGCGGTAGTAAGTGCGGCCGGCGAGCGGCCCGCGTGAGCGGGCTGTTCCTGAGCACGTCAACGCGCTCAGGAACAGCCCGCTCACGCGGGCCGCTCGCTCGCGCTCCCGTTCAGGTAGCGCACCTTCACGTCCGGCCCCGCGATGTGGCGGGCCAGGTGCCGCGGCAGGTGGCAGCGGATGACCACCTCGTTCGACTCGTCGTGGAACTCCTGCCGGTAAATCTCCGCGTGGGCGTTCAGGAACGCCAGCACCCGCCCGTTCCCGGCCGTCGTCACCACTTCCGCCTCGGCGAAGTCGGCCGCCAGCGACGCCATCACCGCGTCTTCCAGCTCGGGGATGCCGGCCCCGGTCAGGCCGCTCACCGTCACCGCCTTCGGGTGCTGGGCCGTCAGCAGGTGCAGCCGCGAGTGGTCGGCCACGGCGTCCACCTTGTTCAGCACCAGGATCGTCGGCTTGTCGCCGCACCCGAGCTCGGACAGGACGCTGTTCACCGCCTTGATGTGGTCCTCCGCGTGCGGGTTGCTCGCGTCCACGACGTGCAGCAGCAGCTTGGCGTGCCGCGCCTCGGAGAGCGTGGCGCGGAACGACGCCACGAGGTGGTGCGGCAGGTCGCGGATGAACCCGACCGTGTCCGACAGCAGCACCCGCCCCCAGTCGCGGATGCGCCACTGGCGGGTGCGCGTGTCGAGCGTCGAGAAGAGCTTGTTCTCGACGTACACGTCCGCCTTGGTCAGCGCGTTCATCAGCCGCGACTTGCCGGCGTTCGTGTACCCGACCAGCGACACGGTGTGCTCGGAGCTGCGGCTGGCCACCTCGCGGTCCTTGCGGGCCTGCACCTCGGCGAGGCGGTCCTTCAGGTCGCGGATGCGGCCGCCGACGAGCCGGCGGTCCACTTCGAGCTGCGTCTCGCCGGGGCCGCGCAGGCCAATGCCGCCGCCCTTCTGGCGCGACAGGTGGGTCCACATCTGCTTGAGCCGCGGCAGCGAGTACTCGAGCTGCGCGAGTTCGACCTGCAACCGCGCCTCGACCGTCTGCGCGCGGGTGGCGAAGATGTCGAGGATGACCTCGCTGCGGTCCAGCACCTTGACCCCGAGCGCCTGCTCCAGGTTGCGGGCCTGCGCGGGCGACAGGTCGTTGTCGAACACGACCACGTCGGCGTCCGTTTGCTCGACCAGCTCCTGGAGCTCCTCCACCTTCCCCTTGCCGACGTAGGTGCCCAGCTGCACCTCCTGCCGCTTCTGCGTCAGTTCGCCGACGACGGTGGCGCCGGCGGTCGTCGCCAGCCCGCGGATCTCGTCGCAGGGGTCGTTGGTTGTCCACGGCCGGGCCGGGAGCGCCACGCTGACCAGCACCGCCTTCTCGCTGGAAACCGAGAACTCGGCGCGGTTCGTCTCGAATGCCTTGCTGATAGTCGCACCTCCGCGGGAATCACCTATTGTAGAGGGGCCGCGCCCCCCGGCGGAAGCACCGGACACGCGGTTTTTTCACCGGGTTCGGCCCGCCACAGCAGTTTCACCCCGGCCCACGCCCACAGCAGCACGATCAGGTACGTGTCCCACGGGTAGTCGAGGTTCGCCACCAGCTCGAACGTCGCCGGGCCGACCGTGCCGTCGGGCTTCGTCCGCGACCAGCCGCCGACGAAGGCCGTGGCCTTGAGGTCGTACGGGATCAGCACGTTCTCCAGGGCGTACAGCCCGAACAGCACCGTGAGCGCGAAGGAGTTCACGTAGCCGAGGGCGCGGGTGTCGTCGGCGGCGGGTGGGGGTACGTCGGGTGGCGTGACCGGCGGCGAGACGCGCATCCGCACGACGCGCGTCCGCAGCAGCCGCCCCGGCTCGCCGGCGAGGGCGGCGAAGCCCATCAGCGCCAGGAGCACGTCGTAGTACATGAACCGGTAGCACGTCAGGAACGCGCCCCAGAACAGGAACGCCGCCCCGAGCCCGACCGCCCGGCGGCCGCCGCGCCACAGGCCGATCGCCACCGTCGGCACGAACACCGCCCCCCACAGCCCCCAGGCCAGCAGCGCGGCGAAGCGCGTCTCGCGCTCGGCCTCTGGCTTCGAGAAGTCGTGCAGGTAGCGGCGCGGGATGCCCTGTAAATCCCGGCTCAAATGGATCCACGACTCGTTCACGTTGTACAGGGCCGCGGCCTCGCGCCCGACCGCGAGCCAGTCGAACCACGCCTGCACGCCGACGACCGGGAACGTCGCCACGCCGAGCGCCACGCCGGTGCCGACCATCGCCCCGAGGAACCGCCACCGGCGCTGGAGCAGCGGCACCAGGAAGAACGCCAACGCCCACACCGGCTTGAACGCGAACAGCCCCCACACCACGCCGCCGGCGGCGTCGCGCCCGCGGCTCGCCAGCACCCAGCCCCACACGGCGATGGACAGCGTGAGCGTCGGGTTCTGGCCGAGTTCCAGCGACGGCCCGCACCCGGGGAAGAGCAGCACCGCCGCGGTGCAACCGGACCACCACACGCGCCACCGGCTGAGCGCCGACAGCCCGAGCCCGGCCAGGAACGCGAACCCGAGCGCGACGCACTGGAAGACGTGGCACGCCACCCGCGGCGAGTCGATCAGCCCGAGCGGGGCGTAGAAGAGCCCGTGGACCGGCGGGTACAGCGGCCCGCCGATCGCGGGCTCGCTCACGGCCGCGACGACTTCGGGCGTCACCGCTTCGTGCGCGGCGACACCGTGCGCGAGGGCGGCGAGCGGGTTGCCGGTCAAGTCGGCTGCGAGGGGGAGGGCGGCGGCGCCGCCGACGGTCTTCCACTCGGCCGGGTCGGCGCCCATGAACGTCCACATCAGCCCGTCGGCGTCGTGGCCGGTGTCGTCGGCGGTGCGGGCGAACCGCCACTGGTCTGGCGACTGGAGCGAGTCCTCGCGCTGGGCGGGCGTTTCTTCCGACACCGGGTAGCCGGCGCGGACGACTTGCCACTGCACCTGCCGGTGGTAGAGCTGGCGGCCGTGGCCGAGGGCGATCATGCGGCCCATCACCCACTGGCCGCCGAAGTCGATTTGCGTGTGCGTCAGCGGGTCGGAGAACGGGCGGCGGACGCCGTCGGGCGTGTCCGGCGTGTTGGCCAGCCACGAGCGGGCGGTGTGGTAGCGGTTGAAGGCGATGGCCAGGACGACGGCCCAGGCGACGGCGCGGGGGACCCACCCGCCCGCGGCCCAGCCCCAGACCCGCCGCGGGATCCCCTCACTCACGCCGGCCCTCCGTTCGCACCTCGAACAACGTGCGGGGCCGACCGTGCCGGGTCAAGAGGCGAGCCGGAGAGGCGCGGCGGCCGGCGGCAGCTCCAGGCGGCCGGACTCGGCCCACGCCTCCGCGGCGGCGTTCAGCCGGTCCATCTCGGCCTGGATGAGCAGCCGGTACGGCTCCAGCTGCCCCGCCTTCAGCCCCGGCGGCACCACGATCCCCGCGCCGATGACGCACCGCGCCGCGGTGAACGGCCGGGGTACGGCGAACCGGTCCCAGCTGCCGAGCCGCCACGGCCGGCGGTAGCCGACGCCGACGCACGACACCGTCATCCCCGTCCGCGACGCGACGTAGACGAGCCCGTGCTGCACGACGCGCCGCGGCCCGCGCGGCCCGTCCGGCGTCACGGCCACGTGGCGGAACGGGGCGTTCACGTCTACGAGTTTCCGCACCGCCTCGACTCCCCCGCGCGTGGTCGAGCCGCAGATCATCCCCATGCCGAGCGACGTGATGAGGCTGCCGAGCAACTGCCCGTCGCGGTGCTGGCTGACGAGCACGGCCATCGACGGCCGGCCGAAGTGGACGGTGGGGAAGAGCAGGTTCTCGTGCCAGATCGAGTAGATGACCCGGCCGCCGGGCGGGACGTGGTCCGGGTGGCTCGCCGGGTCGATCGCCTGGGTGCGGGCGCGGAGCGTGCGGACGAGCCCGCGGGTGGCGCGGGTGGCGGCCCAGCCGACGGCCGCGAGCAGGCGCGGGTTGCGGATCTTCATGGCGTCCTGCCGGCGTCGCTACCCCGGCCACTCGCCCGAGAACACCTCGGTCGCGGGGCCGGTCATGTACACGTGGTTGTCGGCTTCCGACCACTCCAGTTCCAGGTCGCCGCCGGGCAAGTGGGCCAGCAGCGTCCGGCCGGTGCGGCCCGTCAGCACGCCGGCGACGCACACCGCACACGCCCCGGTGCCGCACGCCAGCGTGATGCCGCTGCCGCGCTCCCACGTCCGCATCGTGATCTCGCCGGGCGAGTGCACCTTCACGAAGTGCGCGTTCACCCGCCGCGGGAACTCGGGGGCGTGCTCGACCTTCGGCCCCAGCTCGGCCACCAAATCGCGCTCGCCGGCGCGGAAGTACTCGTCGCCGACATACACGACAGCGTGCGGGTTCCCCATCGACACGCACGTCGCCGCGAACGTCACGCCGCCGACGGTCAGCGGCGCGTCCACCGGCGGGTCGCCCGGGAGCGTCGTCGGGATGTCGGCCGACTTCAGGATCGGCTCGCCCATGTTCACGCGGACGCGGCTCACCGTCTCACCCGTCACCTCGACGTCGAGCGTCAGCACTCCGCGGCCGGTCTCGATGAGTAGCCGCGGCTTGCGGGCGATGCCGTGGTCGTACACGTACTTGGCGACGCAGCGAACGCCGTTGCCGCACATCTCGGACTCGGACCCGTCGGCGTTGAACATCCGCATCCGGGCGTCGGCGCGCTCGCTCGGGCAGATCAGGATGAGCCCGTCGGAGCCGATGCCGAAGTGCCGGTCGCTGACGGCACGGGCCAGCGCCGCGGGGTCGGCCGGCGGCCGCTGACGGACGCAGTCGAGGTACACGTAATCGTTGCCGATCCCGTGCATCTTGGTGAACCGCATGGCTGCTCCCGGGTGAGTGGCGGAATTGTACCATCCCGGCCCGGGGCGTGAAGCCCGACCTACAATGGCCGGACCCCAAGGAACCCGCCGTGCTCGTCTACGAATCGACCGAACAACTCCTCGCCGAGCCGCCGGCCCGGCGCTACCTCCACACCATCCTCCTCACCGCGCTGCGCGACAAGGCCGAGCGCGTCGAGGTGCGCTTCATGGAGGGCGAGGGGGCGCTCTACTACCGCGTTAAGGGGAGCGATTGGGAGCTGACGCCGCCGCCGGACGACCTGTACCCGCAGCTCAAGGACGCCGTCCGCGAGGCGGCGCGGCTCGTGCAGCCGGACCGGCCCGACACGACCATCCTGTTCGGCGTGCCGGACGCCCGGTTCGAGCCGATGGAGGTCGGCTGGCTGACGTACCAGCTCGGCGGCTACTGGGTGGACATCGTGGCGCGGATCGACCCGCGCGAGCCCTACGGCTACATCCGCCTCGACATCGACGACCCCGAGGAGTTCGCCGACGCCGCCGGCGACGCGCTCGAAGCCTACGCCGCGACGCTGACGGGTGAGGAAGAACCGGCCGAGCCCGCCTCGTAAGCCGCGGGCCGGTCGCCGCAGGTCAGTGGCCGTCACGGTCCGGGTGGTTCAGGTCACCCGCTCCCGCCGGGGCGGGTTCCGCCTTCCACGGCGGGCCGTGCGTGCCGTTCGCACCGGTACCGTTCGGCGAGTTCGCGTGCAACACCTTCGCGGGCACGTCGGCCGGCTTCGGCTCACCCGGCGTCCTCGGCGGGCCGCTGATCCACTCGCTGATCGTCTGGATCACCAGGTAGAAGATCGGCACGAAGAACACGGCCAGCACCGTCGCCGTGACCATGCCGCCGAACACGGCCGTGCCCAGCGCCTGCCGGCTCGCCGCCCCGGCCCCGGTCGCCCGCACCAGCGGCACCACGCCGAGGATGAACGCGATCGAGGTCATCAGGATCGGCCGGAACCGCAGCCGGCTCGCCTCCACCGCCGCCTCGCGGATCGACCGCCCGGCCAGCCGCAACTCCCGCGCGAACTCCACGATCAGGATCGCATTCTTCGACGCCAGCGCGATGATGAGCACCACGCCGATCTGCGTGTAGATGTTGTTCTCCAGGCCGCGGTACCACACCGCCGCGACCACGCCGAGCAGCCCGAGCGGCACGACGAGGATCACCGCGAACGGCAGCAGCCAGCTCTCGTACTGCGCCGCCAGCACCAGGTACACCAGCAGCACGGCCAGCCCGAAAATCATGACGGCTTCCGGGACTGCCAGCCCGAACACGGTGTACGCCCCGCCGCTGACGCGCCGCTCCTGGTACGCGATCGACGTCCACTCGAACCCCATGGACTTCGGCAGCACCTCCTTCGCCACCTCCTCCATCGCCTCGAGCGCCTGCCCGGAACTCGCCCCCGGCGCCGTCGCCCCCGAGATCGTCGCCGACGGGTACAGGTTGTACCGGGCGATGGCCGGCGGCCCCACCTTCGGCTCCACGGTCAACAGCGTCCCGAGTGGCACCCGCTTGCCGTCGCGGTTGCGAACCTCCAGCCGGCGGATCACCTCGGCGTCGGCGCGGAACTCGGGCTGCGCCTGCACCCGCACCTGGTACGTCCGCCCGAACTTGTTGAAGTCGTTCACGTACACCGAACCCAGGTTCGTTTGCAGCGTCGAGAACACGTCGCTGATCAGCACGCCGAGTTGCTCGGACTTGGCGCGGTCGATCTCCAGGTAGATCTGCGGCACGCCGGCCCGGAACGTCGTGCGAATGGCCGGCGGCGGGGCGATCTCGGGCCGCGTCTTCGCCGCCGTGTCGATCACCGCCTGCGTCCGCTCTTGAAGGACGTCGAGCCCCACCCCCTCCTTGTCCTCGATCTTCAACTCGAAGCCGCCGGCGAAGCCGAGCCCCTGGATCGACGGCGGCACGATCACGAAGATGTTCGCCTCGCGGAACGCGAACAACTCGCCCTGCAGCTCCTTCACCAGCGCCGCCTGCGAGGTCTCGGGCGTCGTCCGCTTCGCCCAGTCGCTCCAGGCGACGAACGCCGTCGCGCCGTTCGGGGCGTTCACGCCGTCGAGCAGCGACAGCCCGCCGATGGTGAACCAGTTCTCGACGACGCCCCGGTCCTTGTACTTGGCGAACACCTTGTTCATCTTGTCGGTCACGGCCTTCGTGCGGTCCAGCGACGCCGAGTCGGGCAGCTGCACGGCGATGACCGCGTAGCCCTCGTCCTCCGTCGGCAGGAAGCCGGTCGGGATCGTGGTGTACCACCAGCCCGTGAACCCGACGATGCCGACGAACGCGGCCAGCACCAGCGGCCACACGGTCAGCAGCAGGCCCACCGACCAGGAGTACAGGCGCTCCACCGGCTTGTAGAAGAAGTCGAACCCGCGGGTGAACCAGTTCTTGCCGGCGTGCGGCTTGAGCCAGGCGGCGCACTGCGCCGGCTTGAGCGTCAGCGCGTTCACCGCACTGATGATGGCCGTGGCCGCGATGGTGAGCGCGAACTGGCGGTACATCTGGCCGGTGATGCCGCCCATGAACGCCGTCGGGATGAACACCGCCATCAGCACCACGGTGATGGCGATGACCGGCCCGGTCACCTCGCCCATCGCCTTGATCGTCGCCTCGCGCGGCGCCGTGCCGTGCTCGATGTGGTGGCTGGCGTTCTCGACGATGACGATTGCGTCGTCCACGACGATGCCGATGGCGAGGATCAGCCCGAACAGCGTCAGCAGGTTCACCGAGAAGTCGAACAGCCACAGGAAGACGAACGCGCCGATGATGGTCACGGGCACCGTGGTGGCCGGCACCAGCAGCGCCCGCCAGCTCTGGAGGAACACGAGGATCACGATCAGCACCAGCACGCCGGCCTCGATCAGCGTGCGGTACACGTTGGTGATGGCCCGGTCCACGAACTTGGTCGTGTCGAACGGGATGTCGTACTCCATGCCGTCGGGGAGCGTCGGCTTGATCCGCTCCATCGCCTCGCGGACGCGGGTCGCCACGTCGAGCGCGTTCGACCCCGGCAGCTGGTAGATGAGAATGTTGCTCGCTTCGAGCGAGCTGCGTTCGGTGTACGAGTCGTACGTCTGCGCCCCGAGCTCGACCTTGGCCACGTCGCGGAGGTAGACGGTGCGGCCTTCCGCGCCGGCCTTCACGATGACTTCTTCGAACTGCTTCACGTCGGTGAGTCGGCCCATCGTGGTGACGGTGAGCTGGAACGCCTGCCCGGACGGGTTCGGCGGCTGCCCCACCTGCCCGGCCGCGACCTGCACGTTGTGTCTGGCCAGCGCCCCGACAACCTCGTTCGTCGTGATTTGGCGCGCGGCCAGCTTGTCCGGATCGACCCACACCCGCATGGCGTAGGAGCCGACGCCCTTCGCCAGCACGTCGCCGACGCCGTCGACGCGGGACAGCTCGTCGCGGAGGCGGAGGTTGGCATAGTTCGACAGGAACAGGCCGTCGAAGGTGCCGTCTTTCGACGTGAGCGACACGACGAGCAGAATGCTCGGCGACTGCTTCTTGACGGTGACGCCCTGCCGCCGCACTTCCTCGGGTAGCCGCGGCTCGGCGACGCGGAGGCGGTTCTGCACGAGCACCTGGGCGTCGTCCAGGTTGGTGCCGATCTCGAACGTGATGGTCAGCTGGTACGACCCGTCGGCGCTGGACGTGGACGCCATGTACATCATCCGCTCGACGCCGTTCACCTCCTGCTCGATCGGCGCCGCGACGGTGTTGGCGACCACCTCGGCGTTCGCCCCGGGGTAGTTGGTGCTGACGGTAACCGTCGGCGGCGTGATGGACGGGTAGCGCTCGACCGGCAGCCGCCGCAGCGCGACGACGCCGAACAGCACCATGAGGATGGCGAGGACGTTGGCGAAGACGGGGCGGTCGATGAAGAAGCGCGAGATCATTCAGGTTCCGCGTAATGCCCACACCCGGCGAACGGCCGGCGTCAGCCGGCTGGTCGTTGCCCCAGGCACTTGTACCAACCACCAGCCGGCTGACGCCGGCCGTTCGCCGGCGCGGTCGTCATTTGGCCCGCGGCGGCCCGTTCAATTCGTACACCTGGGGCTCGACCGGCGCGCCCGGCCGCACCCGCTGCAAGCCGTCGATCACGACCACGTCGTCCTTCGTCAGCCCCTTCTCGATCGCCACCACCGAGCGCACCACCGGCCCGGGCGGGGCGCCGCTCGGCGCCTTGTACGACCACGCCGCCGGCGGCGCGTCCGGGGCCGGCGGCGGGGCGCGGTACACCTGCGTCCCCACGGTGACCGTCCGCTTGGTGACCTTGTTCTCGGCGCCGACGACGTACACGTACCGCCCCTCCTGGCCGGTCATCAGCGCCTCTTCGGGGATCACGGGCTTGTCGGCCGGCGTGCCCGCCGGCACCCGCACCCGGGCGTACAGGCCCGGGTATAACAGCCACACGTTGTTCGGCCCGGACTTCGGGTTCGGCACCCGGCCGCGGACGCGGATGGTGCCGGTGCCGGGGTCCACGCGGTTCTCGCGGAAGTCGATGGTGCCCTTGTGCGGGTAGCCGTCCTCGCCGGTGACGCCGACTAACACGGGCACGGACGTGACCACCGGGTCGGGCACCTTCTTCGCCGCCGACGCCCGCTGGAAGTCCACCAGGTCGCGCTCGGGGGCGTCGAAGAAGACGTAGAGTTCGTCCATCCGAACGATGGTGGTGAGGAGCGTCGGCTCGCTCTGCCCGACGAGGTTCTCCTCGTCCACGTGCGTGCGGCTGATGAGGCCGGACAGCGGGGCGCGGACGTCGGTGTAGCCGAGTTGGATGTTGGCGGTGTGGAGCGAGGCGTCGGCCGCCTCCCGGGTGGCCTCGGCGGCCTTGAGCTCGGCCTCGTTCACCTCGAGGGTGGCCTTGGCCTTGTCGAGCTCGGTCTTGGACGCGGCGGTGCCGGCCTGGGTGAGCCGCTCCACGTCGGCGGCGGCGAGCTTGATTTGCGCCTTCCAGTTCAGGATGTCGGCGCCCGCCTTCGCCAGCTCGGCCTCGGCCTTGCGGACGGCCGTCTTGTACTCACGCGGGTCGATGGCGTACAGCTTCTCGCCGAATTTGTGCTCGTCGTCGGACGCCTCGGGGTCGGGGCCGCGGACCTCGGTGCCCTCGACGAAGTACACCTTCTTCAGGAAGCCTTTGACGCGGGCGCGGACCTCGACGGCCTTGGTAGTCTCGAGCGTGCCGTTGTACTCGTAGTACCCCAGGACGGGGGCGACGGTGGGTTTGGCGACCCCGACCTTCGGCGGCGGCGGGGGCGGTGGCGCCTCGGCGGCCTTCTTGCACCCGGGTGCGGCGGCGAGCAGTACGAGGAAGGCCACGCGACCGAGAGCGGGGGGCATACGGAACCCTGAATGCGTGGACGGACCCGCGGACGGGGAGCGAACGCCGTGCCGACGGTGAGAACGTGCGGCGGCCGCGTCATCCCCAAAGCTACGGATACCAGCGGCGTGCGGAGGTGCTTACAGCGCTGTCGCCGGCAGCCCCACGGTGCGGGTGAACCCACCTGCCGTCGTCCGCGACGGCGGATGTGCGGGCGGCGTCGGCCTTTACGGCCGACGCTCGCCGACCGGCTGGTCGGATCAAACTTTTTTATGAGTCGGTGACATGTTTCGGGAACCCGACCCCCCTTGCCCGAAACAACAATCCCGGTTCAAGCGACCTCGGTTTCTTCCTGGACTTCGGGCAGGAAGAACGACAGCACGAGCGCCAGCAGGTACGCCCCGCCGCCGACGACGGCCGCAGCCATGGCCACCTGCCGGAACGCATTCTCGGACGGCATCATCGGGGCGACGACGTTCGTCGTCAGGAACGCGGCCGAGGTGCCGACCATGCGGCCGCCGACGTTCAAGGCGAAGCTGCCGCCGGTGCCGCGGAGGTGCATCGGGAACGCCTTCGGCAGGTACTCGCCGAAGTAGCTGAACTGCGCCACCGTGCACAGCCCGCACAGGAAGATGCCGACCACGAACAGCCCCGGCTGGTCGGGGAACAGCAGGTAGTACGTCACGGGGAACATCAGCAACCCGGGCACGACGAACAGCCGCAGCAGCAACCGACCCGCGACGAAGACGACGAGTACGGCCAGCAGCACGCGGCCGGTCAGGCCGCCGAGTTCCTGCCAGAACTGAACGGTCGCGCCGCGGTTCTGCCCGGCCTTCTTCAGCTCGGCCTTGTCCTGCTTCAACTGGGCGTAGCGGGCCTTCAGGTTGTCGCCGCCCTTCATCTTGTCGTTCTCGTCGGTCACCTTCGCCAGCAGTTCCTTGCGGGCGTCGAGCACCTTGGCTTCCTTGCCGAGCTCGGCCCGTCGCTCGGAGAACTCGGGGAGGCCCGGCACGATCCGCGGAGGCGTGAGTTGCAGCGCGCCGAACGCTGCCGCGTACCCGCACGCCGAGAGCAGCGTCGAGACGAGCGTGACGCGGATGAGGCCGGGGGCGAACAGCTCGCCGAACGCCGGCCGCCGCAACGTACCCGCGGCCTTCTTCGCCGCCCACACCCGCGACTCGGGCACGAACGGCAGCAGCAGCGCGATGAACACGCCGGGCACGAGGCCGGTCAGCAGCGTGTACCGCCACGCGGCGTGCTGGTCGAACCCCTCCGGCAGGGGCAGCGCGGGGAGCGACGCGCCGTAGGCGATGGCCGCCTTGTTCACCAGCGACACGAACAGGCCGCCGACGGACGCGAACGCCAGCGTCCAGCCGATGGCCAGCTGGCGGGCCTTCTTGTCCTCGAACAGCTCGGCCAGCCACGTGACGGCGGCCACCATCTCGACGCACACGCCGATGAAGGTGGTGCAGCGGAACAGGACGAGCATCCACAGCTCGGTGCTGAACGCCGCCGCGACCGGGCTGAACGAGTAGATGAGGATGCTGCCGACCATCACCCGCTTGCGGCCGAGGCGGTCGATGAGGACGCCGCCGAGGAGGCCGAAGACGCCGCCGCAGACCGCCGCGATCCACAGCATCCGGCCGACCCACAGCGTCACCTGCTCGTTGTCGAGGTCCACCTTCAACAGCTCGCCCAGCGCCGGGGCGGCGATGACGGGGAACATCAGCAGTTCGTAGGTGTCGAAGAAGAAGCCGACGGCGGCGACGGTGAGGACGAGCCACTTGGTGACGGACGACACGGTGCGGCTCTCCGGGACGGGTGCACTGGCGGGTGCGGTGAAAGGTACGGACAACGCCCCCGCGGGCAACCGCCCCTTGCCTCCGGGCCGGCGGCCGCGGATGCTATCACGGCCCGGCCGCCGGCCGGTCCCTCCCGGAGCCCCGCATGCGCCTCCCCCACCTGGTCGCGTTCGCCGCGACCGCCCTGGCCGCGGTCCTCGCCGCCGCCCCCGCCCCCGCCGTCCAGACCGGCGACGACACCGCCGCGTTCCTCAACCCCGACAACTGGGAGGGCCGGAAGGACATCTGGACCGTCTCACCGGGCAAGGTCGTCGGCGAGACGAAGGAAGACCCGAAGTACAACACGTTCCTGTGCAGCAAGACCAAGTACGCCGACTTCGAGCTGACCTGCAAGGTGGTGCTGAAAGGCGGCGTGGGCAACAGCGGCGTTCAGATTCGCAGCGAGCGCACCGACCAGGACGGCGACAAGAACCCGTACCGCGTCCGCGGGCCGCAGGTGGACGTGGGCAAGGGGTATTGGGGCAGCCTGTACGGCGAGGGCGTCGGGGGGATGATGAAGGCGTCCGACCCGGCCAAGTTCAAGGCCGCCGTGAAGGAGGACGGCGTGAACGAGTACTACATCCTGGCGAAGGGCCACCGCATTACCATCAAGATCAACGGCGAGACGATGGTGGACCAGGACTTCCCGACGCTGCCGGGCAAGGACGCGAAGGCCGCCCCGACGGAGGGGATCATCGCCTTCCAGGCGCACGCGGGGTACGCCTCCATGCGCGTCGAGTTCAGCGACATCAAGTTCAAGAAGCTGACGAAGTAATCGGGTCGCCGCTCGGGGCGTGGCGGCTATCGCCCGCCACGCCCCGAGCGGCGGAACCGCTCACGTCCGCACGGTATCCGGGTACGCCGCCGGTACCACCGTCCGCTCCAGCCGCCGCCCCTCGCGCAGCACCACGACCGCGGCCGGGATGCCGACCGGGTGTGCCGTCAGCAGTCGGTGCAGGTCGTCCACGTCGGCGACCGGCCGGCCGGCGAAGCCGACCACCACATCCTCGATCCACAGCCCACCCGCCTGGGCTGGGGCGTCCTCCTCCAACATCACGATTTCCACGCCCGACTTCTGCTCCAGGGCGTAGCGCTGGCGAAGGTCCGGGGCCACCGGCACCTGCCGGGCGTGTAGGCCGAGGTAGCCGCGGACCACGTGGCCGTGCTTCAGCAACTGCGGCAGAATCGTCTTCGCCGTGTTTACCGGCACGGCGAAGCAGATGCCCTGAGCCGGCTGGATGACCGCGGTGTTGATGCCGACCACGCGGCCGCGGCTGTCCACGAGCGGGCCGCCGCTGTTGCCGGGGTTCAGCGCGGCGTCGGTCTGGATCACGTTGTCCACAAGGTGACCGCTGACACTTCGCAGTGTGCGGCCGAGCGCCGAGATCACGCCGGCCGTCACGGTCGATTCGAAGCCGAGCGGGCTGCCGATTGCCACCGCCAACTGCCCGACCTTCAACTTCGCCGAGTCGCCGAGCGTGGCGTGCGGAAAGCGGTCTCCCTCGACGCGGACCACGGCCAGGTCGGTCCACGGGTCGTTGCCGACGACGCGGCCGGGCAGTTCGGTGCCGTCGTGGAGTCGGACGCGCACGTCGTCGTCGCGGCCGACGACGTGGTGGTTCGTGAGGAGGAAACCGTCCGGAGCGAACAACACCCCGGAGCCGCTGCCGCCGCGGCCGCGCCGACCGACGCGGAGATTCACGACCGCCGGCCGCAGTTTCTCGGCCACGCTCACGACGGCATTCGAGAAGGCGTCGAGTGCCTCGGCATCGTCGGGCGGCGCGCCGCTATCGGCTGGGACGGGGTCGGTCCCGCCGTTGGTCACAAAATGTTGCCAGAACCGGCTCACGGCCTGCTCCCGGGTTCGCGGTGACCCATCGTAGCCGTGCGGGTCAAGCGGGCGGCGTGAAGCGGGGTAAGCTGTGCGGGTCGTGCGGCGGCGCCGCTCCGGCACCGTCCGAATCGGTGGTGCGGGCGGCGGGGGTTGCGAAGGTGGTGTCCGATGAAGGGGACGTTCGGGCCGCGGTGGCGCCGACCCGTCCGTCACGGAGGATCGACCCATGACCCTAGCCCGCAAGCTGCTCGGTCTCGCCACGGTGATCGGCGCCGCCGCCCCCGTTGCGGCGCAGTACCCGCCGCGGCCGGCGCCGCAGGGGCCGACGCGGCTCGTCTTCCCGGCCCCGCCGTGGATCACTAACGGCCCCCGTGCCGGGGTGCCGACCGGTCCGGGCGTGGTGACGCAACCGGCCCCGACGGTCGCCGAGCCGCGGCCCGCGCCGCTGCCTGCGGGGGCCGTGGTGCCGGCCACGCCAGCGATCCCGCCCGCGCCGCCGGCCGTGACACCCGCGGCGGCGACGGCCCCGCGGACCGTGCCCGGAACGGTCTCGCGGCCGGACCCGTGGCGACCCGGCACCGTGACCGTTCCGGGCACCGTGACGCCCGCGGCGACGAAGCCGCGGGAAATTCGGAGTGGGAGTGGGGCCGGCCCGGTCACGCCTGCCAGAAGCGGACCAGCTCGCGCGTCATGAAGTGCCACAGCCCGCGGGCGGCGAGCCAGCTCTTGCGGGCCTTCTCCGTCCGGCCGCGGGCCATTCTCACCACCCCCTGCAGGCACTTCCCGAGGCACTGCACCGGGGCGTCGGCAGTGACGAACAGCTTGTACACCCGCAGGGCCGCCGGCGTCGCCCCGGCCTTGCGAAAGTAGTGGACGTAGCCGATCGCCACGTTCGGGGCCGCGAAGCCGATGTTCTTGCGGCTCGACATCCGGCCGTAGTGCACCACCTCCACGTCGCCGACGTACACCAGCTCGCGCCGCCGGCCGACCTGCGTGGACAGGTCGATGTCCTCGCCGCCGAACCGGTACTGCTCGTCCCACCGGCCGCTGTCCTCGAACACCGCACGCGGCAGGAACACCGCCGCCCCCATCAGCACCTCGACCGGGCGCACGCCCTCGGGGTCGAACGAGTCGCGGCGGTAGTCGTAGTACGCCCGGCGGAACAGGCCGGTCCAGCGGAGCAGGCTGACGCGGTGGAGCAGCGCCCCGAGCGTCGGCCGGCGGCGGTAGGAGATCTGCGCGTTCCCGTCGCCGCCGCGGAGCCGCGGGCCGACCATGCCGACGGCCGGGTTCGCCTCCGCGAATTCGAGGAACTTCCGCAGCGTGTCCGGCGGGACGACGGTGTCGTTGTTCAGGAAGAAGAAGTAGCGCCCCGTGGCGAGTGCAGCCGCCTGGTTGTTCGCCTTCGAGAAGCCGCGGTTGTCCTTGTTCCGCACCAGCCGGACGCCGGGGAACTCGGCCGCGATCATGTCGGCGGCGCCGTCGGTGGAGGCGTTGTCGACGACGACGACCTCGAAGCTGACGCCCTGCGGCTGGTCGTAGAGCGACTCCAGGCAGCGGCGGAGGAGGTCGCAGCAGTTCCAGTTGGCGATGCACACCGACACGTCGACGACCGCCGGCGGCGGGGTCGCGGTGGGGACGGCGGGGAGGGCCTGCGGCATGAAGCGCGTCCTGCGGGTGCCGGGCTGCGGGCCGTGGGCGACGGCCGCCGCGGGTTTCTACCCTCCGGCGGACGTGGGTGTCAACGTGAACCGCGGGGCTGGTTTCCGGTTGCCAACCCCCGCGCGAGGGGTACGCTGACCCGGCCCCATCCCTCCCGCCCGGAGCCGCACATGAGAGCCGCTTTGTTGGTCGTACCCCTCGCCGCCGCGTTCCTGCCAGTGAGTTTCGCTGCCGACGCCCCCAAGGCGCCGGCCGGATTCGTCGCCCTGTTCAACGGCAAGGACCTGACCGGCTGGAAGGGGCACACCACGATGGCCGAGCGGGCCAGGCTCGCCCCCGAGAAGCTCGCCGAGCTCCAGGCCACGCGGTCGAAGACGGCCGCCGAGCACTGGAAGGTTGTGGACGGCGCCATCCACTGCGACGGGAAGGGCGGCGTCAGCCTCGTCACGGAGAAGGACTACGCCAACTTCGAACTGCTGCTCGACTGGAAGATCGAGGCCAAGGGCGACAGCGGCCTGTACCTCCGCGGCCAGCCGCAGGTGCAGATTTGGGACTCGGACCTGTCCTCGGGCGCCAACGGCGTGGACAAGCACACCGGCTCCGGCGGCCTGTGGAACACGCCGTACCCGGCCGGCACCGACACGAAGGACGCCGCGGCGACGCTCAAGGCCGGGCAGAAGGTCGGCAAGATCCCGCTGAAGAAGGCGGACAGGCCGGTCGGCGAGTGGAACACGTTCCACATCACGATGGTCGGCGACAAGGTGACGGTGAAGCTGAACAACGAGCTGGTGGTGGACCGCGCCGCGCTGCCGAATTACTGGGACAAGGGGAAGGCGCTGCCGGCCGCCGGGCCGGTGGAACTCCAGTTCCACGGCGACCCGCTGTGGTTCAAGAACATCTACCTCAAGCAACTGCCGAACTGACCGGCGGCGGTCACACGTTGAACCGGAAGTGCAGCACGTCCCCGTCCTGGACGGGGTACTCCTTCCCCTCCAGGCGGAAGCGGCCGGCCTTCTTCGCGCCGGCCTCGCCGCCCAGCTCCACGAAGTCCGAATAGCCGACCGTCTCGGCGCGGATGAAGCCGCGCTCGAAGTCGGTGTGGATGACGCCGGCCGCCTGCGGGGCCAGCGTGCCGGACGGGATCGTCCACGCCCGCGCCTCCTTCGGGCCGACGGTGAAGAACGTCACCAGGCCGAGCAGGCCGTACCCCGCGTTGATGACGCGCGCCAGGCCCGTCTCGCTGAGGCCGATCGCCGCCAGGAAGTCGGCCTTCTCGCCCTCGGGCAGCATCGAGATTTCGGACTCGATCTTCGCCGACACCACAACGCACGGGGCGCCGCGCTCCCTGGCCATCGCCTCGGCCTTCGCCGACAGTGCGTTCCCGGTCGCGGCCGACGCCTCGTCGACGTTGCACACGAACATCACCGGCTTGGTCGTGAGCAGCTGCATGTTCGCCAGCTGCTTCCGCTCGACCTCGTCGCGGGTGGCCGTGGCCCGGGCCGGCTTCCCGTCGGACACGACCTTCAGGACGCGCTCCATGAGGCCGATCACCTCCTGGGCGTCGCGGTCGCCGGCCTTCGCCTTCTTCTGCGTCGCGGGGACGCGCTTCTCCAGACTCTCCAGGTCGGCGAGGATGAGTTCGAGCTCGACCACCTCGGCGTCGCGGAGCGGGTCCACGCTCCCCTCGACGTGCGTGATCTCGTCGTCGGCGAAGCAGCGGAGGACGTAGAGGATCGTGTCCACCTCGCGGATGTGCGAGAGGAACTGGTTCCCCTTTCCTTCGCCCTTGCTGGCCCCGCGGACGAGGCCGGCGATGTCCACGAACTCCAGCTGCGTGGGGATGAGCTTCGCGGAGCCGGCGATCTTGGCGAGCGTGTCGAGCCGCGGGTCGGGCACCTCGACGCGGCCGACGTTCGGCTCGATGGTGCAGAACGGGTAGTTCGCCGCCTGGGCCTGCATGGTCGAGAGGAGGGCGTTGAACAGGGTCGATTTGCCGACGTTCGGGAGGCCGACGATGCCGCAGCGGAAGCCCATGCCGAGTGTCTCCGGGGATGCCGAAACAGCCTGGATACGGCCCGGAACCGTGGGAGGCTAGAGCGCGACAACGACCTTGCCGACGTGCCCGCCGGCCGCGAGGTACTCGAACGCCGCCCGCGCCTCCGTGAACCGGAACACGCGGTCGATCACGGGGCGAAGCTGGCGCTGTTCGAGGGCCGCGTTCAGCGTCAGAAAGTCCGCCCGCGAGCCGACGAACTGGCCGTGAATCGTCACCCGCTTCATGACGGCTCCGATCGGGTTGAACGCCCCCGGCCCGGACAGCACGCCGATCAGGCCGATGTGCCCGCCGTAGCGCACCGCCCGGAGAGACTTCTCCATCGTCCCCGCGCCACCGACTTCGACCACCAGGTCGACGCCGCGCCCGCCGGTCTGCTCCCACGCCCACTTCTCCCAGGCCGGGGTGTCGGCGGTCACGCACACCGCGTCCGCGCCGAGCGCCGTAGCGCGCTCGGCCTTCCTCGCGCTGCGTGTCGTCACCAACACGGTGCGTCTCATCGCCTTCGCCAACTGCAGCGCGAAGACCGACACGCCACCGGTGCCCTGAATCAGCACGGTCATATCGGCCCCCGCACCGGGAGCCCGGAGCGCGTTCCACGCCGTCACCGCGGCGCACGGCAGCGTCGCCGCCTCCTCGTAACTCAGGTGTTCGGGGACCGGCACCAGCCCGTACTTGCTGAAGACCACGAGTTCCGCGAGTACGCCGTCGCGGTCCGCCCCAAGCGCCGACCGCGCCGCCAGTTCGGTGAGGTCCCCGCCGATCCACTCCTGGAAGAAGCAGCCGACCACGCGGTCGCCGACTCGCCACGCGCCGACGTTCTCCCCCACCGCCACCACCTCCCCGGCCGCGTCCGAGCCCAGCACGCGCGGCAACGGCAGCTTCGGGTTGTACTCGCCGCGGGCCACCAGTAGGTCGCGGAAGTTCAGCGACGCCGCCCGCACCCGCACCAGCACTTCGTCCCGACCCGGCACCGGGTCCGGCCGCTCTTCGAACGCCAGGTTGTCGAACCCGAACCCGCCGCGGACCACGAACGCTCGCATCGCCGTCCCCCGGTCGTGAAATCGGTTGGGGCCGCCCGTCGTCGTTATGGTACACTGAGCCCGGGACGCACTCGCCGCCCCGGCCCACGTCACCGGCTCCGCCTCATGAGTTCGGCCGAACTGCTCCACCTCGACGAACACCTGGCGCGGATGCTTGCCGCCTACGACCAGGGGATCGGCGCGGCCGACGGCAAAGCCCCCACCCTCGCCATTCAGCCGGGCAACGAGGGCTCGCTCAGCGAACTCATCCCGGACGTCCGCACCCCGTCACCGCTGCCGACCGGGCCGCACCGCATCGGCCGCTACGAGCTGCGCCGGCAACTCGGGAAGGGCGGCTGCGGACTCGTTTTCCTCGCCTACGACCCGAAGCTGAAGCGCGAGGTGGCGCTGAAGATTCCGCGGCCCGAGATGCTCCTCAACGCCGACGCCCGCCGCCGGCTGGCGCGCGAGGCGCGGGCCGCGGCCGAGTTCGACCACCCCAACCTCGTCCCCGTCTACGAGTCCGGCGAGATCGGGCCGCTGTCGTTCGTCGCCACCGCGTTCTGCCCCGGCAAGACACTCGCCGAGTGGCTCGACCGGCAGGCGTACCCGGTGCCCACGCGGCAGGCGGCCCGGCTGGTGGCCACCATCGCCGACGCCGTTCAGCACGCCCACGACCGCGGCGTCCTGCACCGGGACCTGAAGCCGAACAACATCCTGCTGATGGAGTCGAAGGGGCTACCGGCCGACCAGGGGCCGCCGCCCGGCTCGGTAAACCTCCGCGGCGAGAACTACGTGCCGCGGGTACTCGATTTCGGCCTCGCCAAACTGGCCGCCCCCGCCGCCGGCGAGACGGCCACGCGCCAGGTGCTCGGCACGCCACGCTACATGGCCCCGGAGCAGGCCCAGGCCCGGCACGAGGACGTGGACGTGCGCGCCGACGTGTACGCCCTCGGCGTCATGCTGTACGAACTGCTCGCCGGCCGCCCGCCGTTCGACGGTGCGAGCGACGTGGAGATTCTGCGCCAGGCCATCGACGGCCGGCTTGTCCCGCCGCGGGAACTGCGGGCGGAAATCCCGCGCGACCTGGAGGCGATCTGCCTGAAGGCCATGAGCCGCGCCCCGGCGAAGCGATACCGCACGGCGATCGACCTGGCCGACGACCTGCGGCGGTTCCTCGACGGCCTGCCGACGCTGGCCCGGCCGCTGCAGTGGACCGGCCGGACCGCCCGGTGGCTCCGCCGCAACGACCAGGCGGTGGCGCTGGCCGTCGTGGTGTTGGTCGCGCTGGTGTTCAGCAGCTTCGGCGTGTGGCACGCCCGCGAGACGGTGCAGCTGCGGACGGACCGCGACAACACGCAGGCCGTGCGGGCTCGGGCCGACCGCGAGCGCGAGTACGCCCGCCACGTCCGCAACGCGTTCCTGGCCTGGCGCGCCGGCGACGGGCTGCAGATGGCCGAGTCGCTGGCCGGCGCGCGGACGGTCGCGTCGCTGAACAACGACAACCCCGGGTTCGCCCTCGGCTACCTCGGGCAACTCGGCCGCGTCGAGCGTCTCTCGGCCACCGGCCCGCCCGGTGCGCGGACGCTCGCACTGAACTCCGACGGCACCCGCGCCGCGACGGGTCACGCCGACGGTACCGTTGCCCTCTGGGACCGCGGGGCCGGTACGCTACTGGGCACGGTCGCGGCCCACACGAGCGGCGTCCGGCAGGTCGCCTTCTTGAACGGCGGGGCGAGGCTGCTGTCCGCCGGCGGCGACGGACTGCTGAGCGTCTGGAATGTGGGCGCGAACGGCGGTCTTGTGGCGGTGGCGCCACCACCGGCGATCCCCGGCCCTGTCACGTCATTCGCGGTGGCCGCGGACGGCCGCCGCGTTCTGGTCGGCACCGGACTCGGCGTCGTCGTGCTGTGGAACGCGGCCGAGCGCCGCGCCGAGCGAACCTGGGAGGCCGGCGAGCCGGTCGCCTCCGTCGCGCTGTCGCCCGACGCCCGGTCCGCGTTTACCTTCGGCGCCTCGGTACGGATCTGGGACGCCGACACCGGCCGTGCCGTCGGGGAGGTTCGTGGCGTGGACGGGGCCGGGTGGTGCGGCGTGCTGCCGGACGGGGCCGGCTGGGTACTGGCAACCGCCGGTCGTGGCGACGGAAACGTTCACCTGTTCGACCGCGACGGGCGTGAAGTCCGTACGCTCCTGGGGCCGGCCGGGGGCGCAACCGCCGTCTGCGTCAGTCCCGACGGCTCACTCGTCGCCTGCGGGGGAGCCGACGGCGGCGTGCGGGTGCTCGACGTCGCGAGCGGTGCGACTCGTTTCTTGCTCCGCGGGCACGACGCGGCCGTCCGAGGGGGTGGCTTCGGGGCCGACGGCCGATCACTCGTCACCGTAGCCGAGGACGGCGTCCTCAAGCTGTGGGACTTGACCGCCGACCCGGAAGGGACGACGGCCCGCGACCTGCCCGGTACGGTGTCCGCCGTCGCGGCCCACCCGGACGGCCGCGGGTATGCCGTAGCCTATGCCGACGGCTCGGTCGAGGTCGGCCTCCAGCGCGGGGCGACGCCGCGGCGCGTGCCTCCCGGCGGGCGTGGGCCGATCGTAGCCATCCGCTGCCCGGGGGACGGCCCGCCGGTCGGCGTCGAACTGGCCGGCCGCGCCGCGGTCGTGTGGACGTTCGGGGCGACGCCGACGGCGGTCCTGCGCGTCGAGATGCCCACCGGCGGCGTGTCCGCTGCGACGCTCTCGGCCACCGGCGCGCGATTGGCGGTCGGCGGCGAGCGCGGCCGGATCGTGGTGCGGGGTGTGGCCGACGGCTCTCCGGTGATGTCAGTGGACACCGCGACCGGCGCGCCTGTGCGTCACCTGACGCTGTCCGACGACGGCGAGCGGGTGGCGGCGCCGACGACGGGGAACAACGTCGGGGTGTGGGCGTCGGGGTCCGAGAAGGCGATCGCGGAGGTTGCCGGCCACGGCGACGGGCTGTGGCTCCTCCGCTTCTTCCCGGCCGGCGACCGGCTCGTGACCGCCGGCCGCGGCAGCTCGCTCCGCGTGTGGTCGGTCAGCCAGGCCCGCGAGGAAGTGACGCTGCTGGGGCACGTCGGCCGGGTAACGGCCGTGGCGGCGTCGCCGGACGGGCGGACGCTCGTCAGCGGCGGCGCTACCGGCGAGGTGAAGCTGTGGGACGTGCGGACCGGGGTTGAACTGGTCAGCCTCCGCCGCCACAACGGTCCGGTGACGGAGGCCGAGTTCGACGCCGGCGGCGGGCTACTCCTCACGGCCGCAGCCTCCGCCGGGGGCCGCGGCGAAATCGCTTTCTGGGACGGCCCCCAGTAAGGGCGCCGATTACGCCGTTCCCGCGATGATGATGAGCGGCCGCTTCGCCTCCTCCGGCTCGGCCCGGCGGATCAGGTCGCGGACCATCCACGGCACGTTCCCCTCGCCGAACAGCAGGAACCCGAGGGTGCCGCTCACCGGCGTCTCGTCCGTCCACCCGAAGTGGATTTCGGGCGGACGGCCGACCTTCCCCATCTCCAGGGCCAGCGCCGCGAGCGTGTGCGAGATCGACGCCACCTCCGTGATCCGCATGATGTACCGCCCCTCCTCCTGCACCACCTGGAGCACCGGCTCGTGCTCGAAGTCGCTCACGTCGGCGAGCTCGACCTGCACGAACACCACCATCAGCTCGGACGGGATGCGGTGTTCCAGGCGGATCTGCGCCTCCTTGTCCGCGAGCGTGCGGCGGCCGGGGCGGTGCGGCACCAGGATCGTCAGTTCCAGGTGGCGGATCGTGTCCCAGAGGAAGTGCGAATCCGGGTCGGCGAACTTGAACCCGCCGAAGCGCAGCTCGCGACTGCGGGCGAACCTCGACGCGATCGACGTGACCAGGATCGTGGCGATGAAGAACAGCGAGATCTTGAGCCCCTGGAAGCTCTTCTCCACCTCGTTGGCGACGGTCGTGTACACGAACACCGCGGTGATCGCCGCGAACGGCCACGACAGTCGGCGGAGCCACGACCCGGTGCGGCCCTGCCACACGTCGATGACGGCGGCGAAGCACGCGCTGGTAATGAGCACCAGCACCCCGGTGGCGTAGGCGCCGCCCTGGGCGTCCACGCTGGCGTTGAACACCCACGTCACAAACAGGTTGATGGCGGTGAACAGGAACACGAGCGGCCGCACGGCCGCGGCCCACTCGGGGGCCATGCCGTACTTCGGCAGGTACTTGGGCACCAGGTTCAGCAGCCCCACCATGGCGCTGGCCCCGGCGAACCACAGGATCACGATGGTGCTGGCGTCGTAAACGAATCCGAACACCGGGCCGAACAGCGGGCACACCGCCTTCGTCGTCCCCTCGCCGTGGGCGATGTACGCCAGCGCCCGGCCGGCGGCCGGCTTCTTCGGCCAGTCTTCGGGGTGGGGCAACTCGCGGCCGGCGGCGTCGCACGGGTAGCCGCCGGCCGCGGCGACGGGCGTGATCTCCGACGGCGGGATGATCGTGCTGACCACGACCGACGAGCCGAGAAGGTAAACGCTCATCACGAGCGCCGCGACCGCCAGCAGCTTGCGGGTGTTGGCGATCCGCCCGGCCGGCTTCGCCGGGTCGTCGTCCGCGTTACCGCGGACGTTCGCCGCCACCGCGACGCCGGTCTCGAAGCCGCTCAGGCCGAGGGCGAGTTTGGGGAACAGCAGTAAGCTCACGGCGATCATCCCGCCCCAGCCGGCGAACTGCCACGAGCCCAGCGGGTTGTGCGGCAGGTACCACTCGCCAGCCGCCAGCCGCGCGACCCAGGCGTTCCACAACTCGGGGTGGTTTGTCAGGTACACGAGCCCGGCGCCGACGACGACGAGGTTCAGCGCCAGGTACACGCCGACGATCCCGGCCGCGATGCCGATCACCTCGCGGAACCCGCGCATGAACATCGCCCCGAGCGAGACGAGTAGCAGCATCGTGATGAGAATCAGCTGCCGGGTGTCGGTCTCGCCGTCGCCCGGCTTCAACGGCCAGCTCGGGTTCTCGACGACGTGGACTGCCGCGTCCGCCGCGGACAGCGTCTTGGTGATGACGAAGCCGGTGGCGGCGAAGCCGAGCAGCACCAGCACCATGAGCTTGCCCGGCCAGCCGGACACCAGCCGGGCCAACATGCCGATCGAGCCCTGGCCGGTGAACGACTTCCCGGCGACGTAGGCGTAGACCGGGAGCGCCCCGAACAGGGTGAGGAGCACGAGCACGACCGTCGCCAGCGGGGCGAGCAGGCCGGCGTTCTGAACGGCGATCGACGGCTGGTAGCCGAGGGTGGAAAAGTAATCGACGCCGGTCAGGCACATGACCCACAGCCAGAATGACTGGTGGTGCCCGGCCGGCTCCGCGTGCGGACCCGGGGAGTTGCTCATGGGGGTGGGGAGACGCCGGGCGGTTTCCGGTGAGTCGCCACCGCCCCAAAACCGTCCGTCATGATAGAGAAAACCCCGGCCGCCGGACGAGTTCCTTCGAACCCAGGCAGCCGTCGGTGCGTACCGTCCTAGGCGGCCGGCGACGGCTGCTTGCGTCCCCGCACCGGCGGGGTTACGCTTGGGGGTTAGTTCCCCCGACCGAAGGACACTCGCATGGCCTCCGACGCGGACCTGGCCAACGAATTTTTCCAGGTGCGCCGGCACGGCGACGTGGCCGTGATCGTGCCGTCGCCGCAGGTCGAGCACCTGCCCGAGACGCTGCTGGAACCAGCCGCGCAGCTCGTGCTGGCCCCGCTGAAGGCCGACCCGCCCGGCCAGATCATCGTCGACCTGGCCGCCGTCCGCTACTTCGGCTCGGCGTTCATCACGTTCCTGCTCCGCTGCCACAGCGTGTGCGCCGAGCGCGGCAGCGAGCTGGTGCTGGCCGGGGTGAATCCGAACATCCGCGAACTGCTGCGGATCACCAACCTGGACAACCACTGGGCCCTGTACGACACGGTGGTCGAGGCCCTGAACACCCTCGGCGGCTCCGATTGACTCATCCGTGGACCACGCCCTTCTGCGGTCCTGGCTCGAACTCCCCGCTGGCGAGTGGCCGCCCGAGCCGCACGTCCTGCTTGGCAACCCGGCCGACCCGGCCGACGCCGAGACCCGCGCGCTCGACCGGATGGACCGCCTCCGCCCGTACCAGCTCCTCCACCCCGAACTCGTCACCGAGGGGATGACGCGGCTGGCCCAGGCGCTCATCGCCTTCTCTGAGGCACCACCGCGGTACGAGTTCGTCGAGCCACTACAGCCGGCACGACCCCCGGCGACGTTCGAGGTGGTGGAGGAGCTTCCGCCGCCGGCCGAGGTGCTGCCACTCGCCGAGGACCTGCCGGCGGGCCGCCGCTGGGTGTACGCCCGGCTCGCAGTCGTGCGGCGGTTGATTCGTGCGTGGGACCGGGTCGGGGTCGTGTTCGGCGACCCGGACGACCCGGCCGACACGCCGGTCCGCGTCATGGTCCTGCTCGAAGCCGTTCGGACCGTCCGGCCGTTGCTGCCGGGTGTGAAAGGTGTGATGGGCGGCGTCGGCGAACCGGGTGGCGTCTGCGCCGCGCTCGTGCGGCAGCCGCTGATCCTCGACACCTTTCGGCGTTTCCTCCCGGACCAACGGGTGGCGCTGGCGGCCGACTGGCGCCGCGGCCGCGACGCCGTCCGGCGCGAGTACGCGTGGCTCCGTCGCGTGTCGGCGCAGGGCCGCGCCCACCGGGCCGGTCGGCGCGGCGTCCGCGCCGCGTGGCGTTGGGCGCTGCACACGCCTGAGCTGCTGCTGGTGCCACTACTGCTGATCCTGCTGGTCGTGCGGCTGCGCGGCAACTAGGGCGACGCCAACGGGTTGCATCGGGCGGCCGCCCCACCCTATAACGACACTCACGCACGGCCCCTCCCCCCGTCCGCGCACCGCTTTTCCCGTTGATCCAGGGAACCGAACCCGTGCCGACCCGCGAACCCGTCCGGACGCCGCGCGAAGTGCTGGCCTTTCTCCGCGAGCGCGAGGTAAAGGCCGTGGACCTCCGGTTCATGGACTTCCCCGGCCTGTGGAAGCACTTCACCGTTCCCGCCGGGGCCGTCACCGAGGACGTGTTCGAGGACGGCATCGGGTTCGACGGCTCCAGCCTCCGCGGCTGGATGCCCATCAACGAGTCGGACATGCTGCTCGTGCCGCAGCCGGAGACGCTGTTCATCGACCCGTTCGCCAAGGACGTGACGCTGGCGATGCTGTGCAACATCCAGGACCCGCTGACGAAGGAGGACTACAGCAAGGACCCGCGGAACGTCGCCCGCAAGGCCGTGAACTACATGAAGAGCACGGGCACCGCCGACGCCGCGATGGTCGGCCCGTCGCTCGAGTTCTTCGTGTTCGACGACGTGCGCTTCGACCAGACTACGCACTCGGCCTTCTACTCCGTGGACAGCGCCGAGGCGGCGTGGAACACGGGTCGGCGCGAGAAGCCGAACCTGGGCTACAAGGTGCCGTACCGACAGGGCTACTTCCCGTGCCCGCCCACCGACGCGACGCACGACCTGCGCAGTGAGATGATGCTGGCGATGGAGGAGTGCGGCCTGACGGTCGAAAGCCACCACCACCAGAAGGCCACGGCCGGGCAGTCGGCCATCAACGTGCGGTACGACGACCTGGTGAGCGCGGCCGACGCGGTGCTGAAGTACAAGTACGTGGTAAAAAACGTGGCCCGGAAGCACGGCAAGACGGCGACGTTCATGCCCAAGCCGCTGTTCGACGACTACGGCAGCGGCATGCACGTCCACGTCAGCCTGTGGAAGAACGGCACCAACCTGTTCGCCGGCAGCGACTACTCGAACCTGTCCGACGCCGCGATGTACGCCCTTGGCGGGCTGTTGAAGCATGCCCCGGCCCTCGCCGCGATCACCAACCCGACGACGAACAGCTACAAGCGGCTCGTGCCGGGCTTCGAGGCGCCGGTGAATTTGGCGTACAGCCAGCGGAACCGCTCAGCTGCCGTGCGCATCCCGGTGTACTCGGCGCGGGCGAAGTCGAAGCGGTTGGAGTACCGGGTGCCGGACGGGGCGGCGAACCCGTACCTGGCGTTCTCCGGGATGCTGATGGCGATGCTGGACGGCATCCGCAACAAGACGCACCCCGGGCCGCCGCTCGACAAGGACATTTACGACATGCCGCCGGAGGAGTTGAAGGACTTGCCGCGGATGCCGGCGACGCTCGACGAGGCGCTGACGGCGCTGGAGCGCGACCACGAGTTCCTGCTGCAAGGCGGCGTGTTCACCGAGGACGTGGTCGAGACGTGGGTGCGCTACAAGCGCGAGGAGGAGGTCGCCGCGGTACGGGTGCGGCCCCACCCCTACGAGTTCAGCCTTTACTACGACATCTGAGCGGGGACGCCGCTGAAGGAGGAACCGTGTTCGCGTTCATACCCGGCCTGGGCGGGCAGGAAATCTTGCTCCTCGGATTTCTGTGCTTCGTGCCGGTGGTCGTCGCCGTCGTCGTACTGGTCGTCGTGCAGTCCGGGAGGAATTCTGGTCGCCGCTCCGTCGCGGAGTTGGAGGACGAGAACCGGCGACTCCGAGACGAACTCCGGCGGGCGAAGGGGGACGACTCGACACCGCCCGAACCATCCCGTTAAACCGCCGTCGCGCCCGCCGGGTCGGCCTGCGGCACCGCCGGCCGTGGTGGTGCCGCCGTCACCACTGCCCCCAGCACGCGGCTTCCCGCCCGCGCGATCTCGCTCGTCGCCGTCGCCACGCGGCTTGCCGCGTCGGCGCCACCGCGAACGACCAGCACCATCCCGTCGGCCTGCTCGGCAAGCGCCTTCAACTCCTTCTCCGCGGTCGTCGGCGGGGCGTCGAGCACGACGTACTCGTACTGCGCCTTCAGTTCGGACACCAGGTCCTTGAACTTGGCCCGCGTCAGCAGGTCGGCGCCGTCCACGGGGCCGCGGCCGGCGGGGAGGATGTAGAAGTTCGGCACGTCGCACGTCCGCACCGCGACGCGCAGGTCCACGTCGTTCATCAGCACCGACTTCAAGGAGTCGCCGAGCCGGCCGAGGCGGAACAGCTCCTGCTGCTTCGTGCCGCGGTAGTCGCAGTCGATCAACAAAACGCGTTTCCCGGACTGGGCCAGCGAGAGCGCCAGGTTCGCGGCCGTCGTCGTCTTGCCGTCGCCGCCGTCGCCGGGACCGGTCACGACGACGGCCTTGTGCCCGGCCGAGTCGAGGGCGTCTGTCAATGCCCGGCGGGCGGCGCGAAAGGCTTCCGCTTCCGGGCTGTTCGGCCGGGCGTAGCTCACCAGAGCCGGCGACCACCCCTCGACCGATTTCTTCTCGACCGGCTGGTCGAGCCGCAGCGGTGGGATCAGCCCGAGAACGGGGACGCCGAGCGGCGGGCCGTCGTACTTCACGACGCGGGTCAGGCCGGTGCGGCGGACCGTGCCGGACTGCACGACCGGCTTCGGCGGCGCGGCCTTCGGGGATTCTCGCTTCGGGCGGTTGGCCACTGCGGCTGACACAAGCGATGCCAGGAAGCCGAGCACGAGGCCGCCGACGAGGCCGATGGCCCCGCCGGGCACGAGCGACGCCGCCAGCAACGGCGACACACGCTCTCCTTCCGACGGCGAACTGATGACCTCCGGCCCCGTCGCGACGGCCTCCGGTGCGGGAGTCGGAGTCGCGGCTGGTGCCGGCTGCTGTTGCACCGGGAAGGGTTGCGGCGCCGGCGGGCGCAGGGCGAGTTCGTCGAGTTTGGCCCGAATCGGGGCTGCGGCGGCCAGCGTGGCTTCGTCGCGCTGCACGCTTTCCGCCAGCGCGGAGGCGTCGGTGTTCAGCTTCGCCCACCGCTCCGTCAGCGCGTCGCGGTGGCGGTCGAGCGCGTCGGCGGCCGGCTTCGGGGGTGCGGCCTTCGCCAGCAGATCTCGCACGAAGCGGATTTGCTCGTCGAGCGCCACGATGTCGCGGTGTTCCGGCCCGAGCCGCCGGCCGAGTTCGGCCTTCTTCCGCTGGAACGACACCAGCTGGGTTGACAACTCCTTTTCCTCCGGGCTCGACACCAACGGTGGCGCGGCGTCGGGCGTCACGCCGAACTGCTTCATCAGGGCGGCGCGGCGGGTCTTGTCGCTGCCGGCTGCGTCGATCGCCTTCAGGTCGCGGTCGGCGTCGCGGAGTTTCCCCTGCGTCGTCATCAGGGCGGTTTTGTTTTGCGCCAGCCGGGTCTCTATCGCGGGCAGCTTTTCGGCCGTAACCGCGGCCAGGTCGCGTTCGAGCTTTTGCCGCTCGGCGGCAATCTTGCTATCAGAATCGACCGGCGTCGGGCTCGGGGGCACTGTCGCACCCGGGGCCGGCGGCAGCGGCGGTGTCGGCTGCGGCCGCGGCGCGCCCTCGGCGACGTAAGCTTCGAGCACGGCCCGCAGGTACTTCGGCGTGTCGGCCGGGTTCGGGCCGCGAAACACGACGTGGAACGTGCCGTCCCGCGATTCCACCGCCAGGTGCTCGTGCAGGTACGCGGCGCGCTCCGATGTGGTCGCAGGAAGCGCCGGGGCGAACGGCACCATCGCGTCGAGCTTGCGGGCGGCGCGATCCAGGACGGCGGGCGCGACCACGGCCCCGGGATCGCGGCCGGACACGACGCCGGTCGAGGCGTACTCGGCCGGTTGCTTCCGGAAGTGGTCGTACCCCGCAGCCAACCCGGCGATGAGGCCGACGAAGCCGGCGGTGAGCACCATCGCCGACCGCGACCGGGCGGCCGGTGTCGGAAGCGCCGCCGGCGCCGACACCGCGGCGGGGGCAGGGGCCGTGGTGGCGGCTTCGGCGGGGGCGGGAGTATCGGGTTGCGGCGAGAGGGCCACGGGGTTGCCTCGGGGCGGTCGAACGGGGTCTGCGGCCAACCCCATTCTTGGGGGTCGTCCGGCCGAGTCCAAGAGGAGTTGGCCGGTCGGGGTGCGGGAGCGTTTCCGGCTGTTAGGGTTCGGCAACCTGGGGAGGTGCCGCCCGACGCCGGGGATGAGCTGCCGCCCCCGTACGACGCAGCAACCGGCGGACCGGATTGTGTGAAGTACCGGCGATTCCGCGGCCGGGCGGTAAGCTGTGCGGGCGAGGCGGTGTCGGGGCTTCCGGCGCGACCGGAATTTCGTGACAGTTGCCCCGGCGGTGGCCGTTTGCCCCGGCGCCGGGTGAGGTTATAATCCTATGGGGTGGTGGGTTCGCCTCTCGCCTACGTGCCCGCTCCCGGTCCGGCCTCCTGACAGGGGACCGCCATGCCGTCGCCGAGTAAGCGCCCGTCCCCGCCGGCCGGGGAGGGCTTTCCGCCCGGGTCCGTGCTCTCGTTCCTCGCGGACCGCAATCAGGTCGACTTCGAGCTCGACTTCTTCGGCCGCATCCTCAGCGGCAACCCGGACTTCCACGAGGTGCTGCGGGCGCAGGCCAGCAACCTGACGACGAAGGGCCGCCTCCACGACGGCCTGACGATCGACAAGAAGCTGGTCTCCACGCGGCCCGAAGACCCGACCGCCCACTACAACCTGGCGTGCCGCTACGCCCTGTTGAAGCAGCCGGACCTGGCACTGGTGACGCTGCGACGGGCGGTCGAACTGGGCTACCGCGACTTCCGCTACATGGAAGAAGACCGCGACCTGGAGTCGATCCGAAAGGACCCGCGCTTCCGGCAACTGGTGAAGGAGTTCCGGCGGAAGAAATAGTCGCAACTCACCTCGACCCATCAGTCGATACCCCGGTATACACGAGAACACCTGCGGCACCCCGCCGCGGGTTCGTTTCACCCCGAGGGGTTCAATGCAACCGCCCGCCCCGAAGCCGGAGCACGACTGGCTGACCCGCATGGTCGGCGACTGGACGTTTACAACCGAGTGCGTGATGGGGCCGGACCAACCGCCGATGACGGCCGCCGGCACGGACAAGACCATTTCGCTCGGCGGACTGTGGACGATCTCGGAGTGGGTGCAGCCCGGCATGGACGGCACGCCAATGACCAGCCGGATGACCCTCGGCTTCGACCCGGCCCGCGGCAAGTTCGTCGGATCGTTCGTCGCGTCGTGCATGACGCACCACTGGGTCTACGAGGGCGTCCTCGAAGGCGACGTGCTGACACTCGACGCCGAGGGGCCGAGTTTCACCGACCCGCACGCTACGGCACTCTACCAGGACATCTGGGAACAGACGGCCGACGGCCGCAAGCTGCTGCGGTCGCGGTTCCGCGACGCCGAGGGGAACTGGCACGAGTTCATGAAGGCCGAATACCACCGGGCCGCGTAGGACGACGGTACGATGACCGCATCCGACGCCGCCCGCGCCGCCTTCCGCGACAAGCCGCGCGGGCTGACCGACAAAGTGATGCCCGTCGCCGAAGCCGTCCGGCGGTTCGTCCGCGACGGCGACTACTTCGCGGCCGGCGGCTTCGGCACGAACCGCATCCCGACGGCCGTCCTGCACGAGATCCTCCGCCAGGGCCGGCAGCGCCTCGGCTTCGCCGGCCACACGTCCACCCACGACTTCGAGATTCTGTGCGCCGGCAACCTGACCGGCCGCGGGCAAACGCTGGCGCTCGTGGACGTGGCCTACATCCTCGGCCTGGAAGCCCGCGGGTTATCGCCGCACGCCCGCCGCGTGGTCGAAGGTGGTGGCGTGGCGTGCGTCGAGTGGACGAACTACACGCTGGCCCTTCGCTTCGCCGCCGCCGCGATGGGGGTGCCGTTCCTGCCGGCGCGAAGCATGTTGGGAACGGACACGTTCGCCCGCAGCGGCGCGAAGACTCTCACCTGCCCGTTCACCGGCGAGACGGTCGCGGCGGTCCCGGCCCTGTACCCCGACGTGGCGGCGATTCACGTCCACGAAGCCGACCGCTACGGCAACGCCCGGTTCATCGGCCCGTCGGTCGCCGACAACGACCTGGCGCGGGCGGCGAAGCGCGTCATCATCACGTGCGAGCGACTGGTGCCGCACGAGGAAATGCGCCGCAACCCGCACCTGACGACGATCCCGTTCCTGTGCGTGGACGCCGTCTGCGAGGTGCCGTTCGGCAGCTACCCGGGCAACATGCCCGGCGAGTACTTCTCCGACGAGGACCACCTGCGCCTGTGGCTGGACGTGGAGCGCGACCCGGCTGCGTTCCGGCAGTTCCTCGACGACCACGTCTTCGGCGTGAGGACGTTCCCCGAGTACCTGGACCTGTGCGGCGGGCTGACGCGGCTGCAACAGCTCCGGCACCGCGAACACCTGCTGCACATGGGTCGATAGCGATGGTTGCCGCTCGCGGCTGCGCGCTGCCCAGCGCGCAGCCGCAAGCGGCAACGCAACAGAACCCTTCGCACTTTGATTCGCCCGTCGCACCTCCGGTAGAATCTCCCCCCAACACACCGAGGTGCCCTCAGTGCCGAACCGCGCCGCGCTGTTGATCGCCGTCGAGACGTTTTTCGAGGCCGCGCCGCCGGTCCCCTACGCCGCCGCCGACGCGGCCGAGCTTCTGCGAGCCCTCCCGGCTGCCGGGTACTCCGCCGACCGCTGCGTCCTCGTCGCCGGCCACCGCACCACGAAGGCCGGCGTCGAGTCGCACCTGGCGCGCCTCGCGAAGCTGATCGGGAAACCGGATTCGCTCCTCGTGCTGGTCGTCGGCCGTGCCTTCAGCCACAAGGGCCGCGGCTACGTTGCCTGCGCCGACACGCTACCCGCCGACCTGCCGGGAACGGCCGTCCCGGTCACCGACCTGTTCGCGGCGCTGCACCAGACACGCTGCCCGGAAGTGACCGTGCTTCTCGACCTCGACCCGCTCGTCGTCACCGGCGATCTTGCCCCCGGCGGTCTCGACGAGGGCGAACTCCGGAAGCTGCTCGACGACTCGCCGGCGTGCGTCACCTTGCTCGCGGCGGCGCCCGGGGAACGCTCCCACGAGTCGGCGACCCTCCGGCACGGCATCTGGCGCTCGCACCTGATCGAAGCCGTTACCGGCAAGACGCGCAGCGGCGTCGGCAAGGACGGCATCCTGACCGCCGCCGGGCTACACGCCTACCTCGCGGACGCGGTGCCGCGCACCCTTCGCCGGGCCTACGAGGCACCCCAGGAACAGACGCCTCTGCTGTTCGGCGACGCCCACGGCGGTAACGCCGTCGCCGACCTGGCGGCGCTCCTCGGCCCCGGCGGCGACCTGCTCGACCCGGCCCGCATGAAGCGAGTGGTTTTCCGCTCCGAGACGCCGGGAAAGGTGAAGGAGCTGGCCGGGTTCCGCAAGTCGCACAGCCTGCCGGACCGGGCCAACGACTGGGCGCGGAAGTACGTCAACCGCGTCGCCCAGCCGGACATCAAGGCCGACCTCGACCAGACGTTCGACGCCGTCCGCGAGACGTTCGGCTACAAGCGCAAAGACCTGGACGCCTCCGCCGAGCGCGACGGCCTCGGCTTCCTTCGCACGCCGGACTTCGAGTACACGGTGACGGTGGAAGTGAACCCGGACGACCCGACGGAAGTGATCTGGCGCCGCGACCTGAGCCGCCTCGCGGACCCCGGGTTCGTGCGGTCCGAGGGGTTCACGAGCGTGTTCGGCAGCCGCTTCGACCGACTCGTGTTCGAGTTCGCGGCGCCGGTCGATGTCGCAGAGTTCGTGGACCGCATCGAGGACGCCCCGCCGGAGGGCGTGAAGGTTCACATCGCCAGCGGTGCGGACGCGGCCGAGGTGCGGCTCGCGGGCTTCGCCGGCCGCGTGACCGTGAGCCGCACGGCTGTGACGATCGAGGGTCGGCCCGGTGCCGGGGCGTCGCTGCTCGATCAGTTCCTGGCGTTCCTCCGCACGTTCCGCGGCGTCGGCGAGCCGAAGGCGCTGCCGGGGCCGGTACACTAACCCGGTTCACGCGCCACCGCCGGGGTAGACATGTCCGCCGCGCCCGAGCCGCTGCAAGTTCTCGTCATCGACGACGACAAGCTGCTAGCCGAGACGATCGCCGAGAGCCTGGAGCGCCGCGGCCACGCCGTCACCGTCGCCACCAGCGGCCGGGCCGGCTCCGCGAAGCTCGACAGCGACCCGTTCGACGTGGTGCTGACGGACCTGCGCATGGCCGACGTGGACGGCCTGGCCATCGTCGAGAAGGCCCGCAAGGTGCTGCCGGACGCGGAGGTGTTCGTCGTCACCGGGTACGCCGAGGTGAAGACGGCCGTGGAGGCGATGAAGCGCGGGGCGTCGCACTACCTCACGAAGCCGCTCGACCTGGCCGAGCTGCGGGCGGTCGTGGACAAGTCGGCCGAGCGGGTTCGTACCGTCCGTGACCTGCGCCGGCAACTGGACGAGAAGTTCGGCTACGAGGGCGTCGTCGGCAACAGCCCGCGGATGCAGCGGGTGCTGCAACTCCTCAAGGCGTACGCCCCGACCACGGCCTCCGTGCTGATTCTCGGCGAGAACGGCACGGGAAAGGAACTGGCCGCGCGGGCGCTGCACACCAACAGCCCGCGGAAGGGGCGGCCGTTCGTGGCGATGAACTGCGCCGCGCTCAACGAGAACCTGCTCGACGACGACATGTTCGGCCACGAGGACGGTGCGTTCACCGGGGCGCGGGGGCGGCGGGCCGGGCGGTTCGAACACGCCAACGGCGGCACCCTGTTCCTCGACGAGGTGGGCGACATGCCGCTCGCCCTCCAGGCCAAGCTGTTGCGGGTGCTGGAGAACGGCGAGGTGACGCGGATCGGTGCCAACGACTCGATCCGGGTGGACGTGCGCATCCTCGCCGCGACGAACCGCGACCTGGAGGCCGCGATCAAGGACGGCAAGTTCCGCCTCGACCTGTACCACCGGCTGAAGGTCGGCGTGGTGAAACTCCCCGCCCTGCGCGAGCGGCGCGAGGACGTGCCGCAGTTGGCGGCGCACTTCCTGAAGGATTTGGCGAAGCGCCACGGCAAGGTGGTGCCGAAGGTGGCGCCGGCGGTGTGGAAGGCGCTCGAAGCGCACGACTGGCCGGGCAACGTCCGCGAGCTGCGGAACCTTCTCGACTCGATGCTCGTCCTCGACCTCGACGGCGAGCTGACGCTCGACGACCTGCCCGAGGATTCGGGCCTGAAGCCGGCGGCGGAGGGTGGCGGGCTGGCGTCGGGCAGCGATCAGCTGATCGGCCGGCCGCTGGCGGAGGTGGAGCGGTACTACATGGAGAAGGCGCTGGAGCTGACGACCGGGAACCGCGAGGAGGCGGCCCGGCTGCTCGGCATCGGCGAGCGGACGCTGTACCGCAACCTCCAGAAGTGGAAGAATGAGGGGAGCGGGGACGAGGCCGACTGACCGTCGGCGATACGGGTCAGTCGCACTGCCAGCCGGCAACTGAGCTTCCGCCGCCCCCGGCCGCCGGCCGATAGTAGACGCATGGCCCGCATCCAGCAACTTCCGCCGCACGTCGTCGCCAAGATCGCCGCCGGCGAGGTCATCGAGCGGCCGTCGTCGGTCGTCAAGGAACTCGTCGAGAACTCCATCGACGCCGGCAGCACCCGCATCGACATCGACCTGGAGGTCGGCGGCACGGAGCTCATCCGCGTCGCCGACGACGGCCACGGAATCGAGCCGGACGACCTGGCCCTCGCCTTCGCCCAGCACGCCACCAGCAAGCTAACGTCCGCCGACGACCTGTTCGCCATCAGCTCCATGGGCTTCCGCGGTGAGGCGCTCGCGTCGATCGCCGGCGTCGGCAAGGTGACGCTCCAGTCGCGGCCGCCGGCGCTCGCCAGCGGGTGTGAGGTGCGGTGCGACGGCGGCGACCTGTCGGCGGTGCGGCCGTGGAACGGGTCGCCGGGCACGCGGGTCGAGGTGCGGCACCTCTTTTACAACGTGCCGGTGCGGAAGAAGTTTCTCAAGAGCGTCGCCACCGAGCTGGGCCACGTCTGCGAGACGGTGACGCGGCTGGCGCTCGGGAACCCCGGCCTCCACCTCGTGCTGCGGCACAACGGCAAGCTCGTGTATGAGGTCCCCGCGACGGCCGGACTCGCGGACCGCATCGGCCTGTTCTTCGGCGCCGAGGTCCGCGACACGCTGTACGAGATCGACAGCGGCCCGGGCCGGCAGCGGGTCGTCGGCTACGTCGCCGACCCGAAGTGCGACCGCGGCAACGCGAAACTGCAATACCTGTTCGTGAACGGCCGATGGTTCCGCGACCGTAGCCTGGCCCACGCGCTGCAAGAGAGCTATCGCGGGCTGCTGATGACGGGCCGGTACGCCGTCGGCTTCCTGTTCCTGACGGTGCCGCCGGACAGTGTGGACGTGAACGTCCATCCCACGAAGGCGGAGGTCCGCTTCCAGGAAAACTCGCTGGTCTACTCCCTGGTCCGCGCCACGGTGAAGGCCCGCTTGCTCCGCGAGAACCTCGTACCGTACCTGGCTGCTCCCGCCGGCGAAGCCGTGGGCGCCGGCCCGCGCTCCGAGGCGCCCGACACGCCGGCGCTGTTCTCGCCGCGGCAGGCGGTGTCGGACCGGACCGTCGCACCGTGGGAGATGCCGCCCGCGGCGTGGCGGGCAGAGCTCGTCGCGCCGCCCGAAGGGCGCGCGGCCGATCCGTTCGCGGGGCTCGTGCGCACGGCGGCAGCTGCGCCGCGGCTGCCCCTCGACGCGCCGGCCGGTGCCGAAACCGTCCCGACGGCCGAACCCGCTCCGCCTCCCGCGGCCGGCGCCCCGGAACTCACGCCGTTCCCGCTGCCGCCGCCGGGCACCGCGCTGCAGGTTCACGACTCGTACCTCGTGCTCGAAACGACCGACGGGATGCTCGTGATCGACCAGCACGCGCTGCACGAGCGGATCCTCTTCGAGCAGTTCCGCCGCCGCATCCGCGACGGCAAGCTCGAAGTGCAACGGCTCCTCATCCCGGAGCCGATCGACCTGCCGGCCGAGCAGGCGGCGCTCGTCCTCGAGGCGGCCGACACCCTCCGCGAACTCGGCCTCGACGTGTCCGACTTCGGCGGCAACACGGTGCTGCTGGCGAGCTACCCGACGCTCCTCGGCCGCCGGCCGCCGCACGAGATTTTCCAGGGCGTGGTCGATTACCTGCTCACGAGGGAGCGCCCGCCGACGCGAGACGCTCTGCTCCACGACCTGACGGCGACGATGGCCTGTAAGGCGGCGGTGAAGGCCGGCGACCGGCTGTCGCCGGAGGAGATTTCGTACCTGCTCCACCTCCGCGAGATGGCCGAGGACAGCCACCACTGCCCGCACGGCCGGCCGACGTCGCTCCGGTTCACCCGGCACGAACTCGACAAGCAGTTCGGCCGCGTCTGATAGCATGACCGCATGAGTGACCCGCGTTCGATCGTCACCGCCGCCGTGCTCGGCCCCGGCTTCCGCCGGGGCACGTTCGCCGGCGTGGCCCGGGGCGAGAACCCGGCCGGCTGGGTCCGGGTGGTCGTGCGGCCGGTCGAACTCCGTGGGGGGCGCCAACTCCAGTTCGCGTACTACGACGCCCGCCAGTGTCGAACGCACAACGTCAGCCGCGGCGAGTCCGAAGCCCGACTCGATCAGCTGATGTCAGTCGGATTCTCTGCCGTTCACCTCGACACAGACGCCGGCGGCACCGACATCCGCCTCTCGAAGAAAGGGAAGGTGCTCGTCGGTCGCACGGCGCCGGCTTCGGCCGCCAGCACGGCTCACAACCGCGAGAAGGACCTGCCACTCCCCGAGGGCCGCGCCGACCACCTGCTCGAAGCGATCGGCGTCATGACGCCCGACGGCCGCGTCCGGCCGACGATGCGGGCGAAGTTCACGCAGGTGAACGAGTTCCTCAAGCACCTCGACCACAAGCTCGACGACGCCGGCTTGCGCGGGCTCGGCCGGCCGGTCGAAATACTCGACTGCGGCTCCGGCTCCGGGCACCTCACGCTCGCGGCGCACCACTACCTCAACGACGTGCTCGGCATCCCCGCCCGCGTCACCGGCGTGGACGCCAACCCGCACGTTGTGCAAAAGTCGGCGGCTGCCGCGGACCGAATCGCAGCCGACGGGGCCGGCTTCGCCTGCGCCCGCATCGGCACGTTCGGCGGGCCCGCGGACGTCGTTCTCGCCCTGCACGCCTGCGACACCGCCACCGACGACGCACTCGCGCAGGCGGTCCGCTCCGAGGCCCGGTTGGTGCTGAGCGTACCGTGCTGCCATCAGGCGTTGAATCCCGTCGTGAAGTCGAACGGCCCCGCTACGGTACTTCGGCCCGTGCTGCGCCACGGCATCTTGCAGCAGCGCACCGCCGACATCCTGACGGACGCCCTGCGGGCGCTCGCGCTGCGGATCATGGGCTACCGCACGGACGTGGTCGAGTTCGTGAGCCCCGAGCACACGGCCCGCAATCTGATGATCCGCGCCACCTCCGGCCTGCCCGTCGGTGACCCGACGTTCGTTGCCGAGTACCGCGAGCTGTGCCGCTTCTGGGGCGTGACGCCGTACCTCGAAACCGCCCTCGGCGACCCGTTCCGCCGCCTCGTCCGGGAGGAACCGACGTGATTCGTCTTGCCCCGCTCGCGCTGCTCGTGTTCGCCGCCGACCCCGCTCCGCGGCTGCCGCGCGAGAACCTGCTCCTCTACCGCGCCGCCGACGGCACCGCCGCCGAGGTGAAGACCGTCGCCGACTGGGAGAAGCGGCGGGCCGAGGTCGTCCGCGGGATGGAGTCGGTGATGGGGAAGTTCCCCGGTGCCGACCGGCGTGGGCCGCTCGACCTGAGGATCGAGTCGGAGACGGACGCGGGGAGCTACGTCCGCCGGCTCGTGACGTACAGCTCGACTCCCGGCGGCCGCGTGCCGGCGTGGCTGCTCGTGCCCAAGACTGCCCTCGACGGCAAGAAGAAGGCGCCCGCGGTGCTCGCGCTTCACCCGACGGACAACACCATCGGGCACGACGTGGTGGTCGGCCTCGGCGGCAAGGCGAACCGCGCCTACGCCGCCGAACTGGCCGAACGCGGATACGTCGTCCTCGCCCCGAGCTACCCGTTGTTGGCGAAATACCAGCCGGACCTGAAGGCGCTCGGCTTCGAGAGCGGCACCATGAAGGCCGTCTGGGACAACTCCCGCGGCCTCGATCTGCTCGAATCGCTCCCCTACGTCGAGGGGAAGAAGTTCGCCGCGATCGGCCACTCACTCGGCGGGCACAACTCGGTGTACGCCGCCGTGTTCGACCCGCGGCTGGTCGCGGTCGTCAGCAGTTGCGGTCTCGACTCGTACTCCGACTACTACCGCGGCGACCCGAAGAACTGGGAGCCGGAGCGCGGGTGGTGCCAGACGCGGTACATGCGGAAGCTCGCCGACTACAAGGGCCGCCTCGCCGACATCCCGTTCGACTTCCACGAGATGGTCGGGGCGCTCGCCCCGCGGCACGTCCTGATCGTCGCCCCGACGCGAGACTCCAACTTCCGTGCCGACAGCGTGGACCGAATCGCCGCGGCGGCCCGCCCTGTGTTTCGTCTGTACGGCCACCCGGACCGGTTGCGGGTCGAGCACCCCGAGTGCGAGCACGACTTCCCGACCGACATGCGCGAGGCCGCCTACAAGCTGTTCGATTCGGTGCTGAAACCCTGACCGGCCCGCGATTTCCGCAGAATTCGGGCCGATTTTCACCACAACTGACGGCCGGGAGCGAACAATAGAGTAAACGGAGGTGTCGAGACAGGGGCGGCCGGGTGGTCCGGCTACTTCCGGGAGGTTGCCCATGACCCGCTATCTGACCGGACTGTTCGCCGACGCGCCGGCCGGGGGCTACACCTACACCGGCGGCGACCCGGCTCATACCACCGGCGACCCGATGATCGGCTGGCTGATCGTCGCCGGCGTGGTCGCGGTTGTCGTGTTCGTCGCCTGGGTGGTCGCCCGCGTCGGCGATCTCGACAGCGTGTCCGACAAGCCCTGAGCCTGTTGCATGATCCCCGAATCCTGGCTGGCGGAGCGCACCCGGCACATCGAGCTGTCGGGCATCCGCAAGGTGTTCGAGCTCGGCAAGTCGCTGAAGAACCCCGTCAACCTCAGCATCGGTCAGCCGCACTTCCCGGTCCCGGAGCCGGTCCGGGAGGCGGCCAAGGCGGCCATCGACGCCGGCCACAACGGCTACACCGTGACGCAGGGTGTGGCCGAGTTGCGCGACCGCCTCGCCGCCGACGCCGCGGCCCGCTTCCCCGGCCAAGACCGCGACGTGCTCGTCACCAGCGGCACGAGCGGCGGGCTACTACTGGCGCTGATGGCAGTCGTGAACCCCGGCGACGAGGTCGTGACGCCCGACCCGTACTTCGTCGCCTACCCCCACATGATCACTCTCGCCGGCGGCCGCATGGTGCCGGTCCCGGGCTACCCCGACTTCGCGCTCGACCCCGACCGCATCGCCGCCGCGATCACGCCCCGGACGAAGGTGATTCTGCTGTCCACGCCGTCGAACCCGACCGGCGTTGTGGCGACACCGGAAGCGCTGAAGGCGGTCGCCGAACTGGCCCGCGAGCGCGGCGTTCTCCTGATCAGCGACGAGATTTACCGGGCATTCCACTACGACGGCCCGGCCCGCAGCCCGGCCGAGTGGGACGAGAACGTTCTGGTCGTGGAGGGCTTCGGCAAGACCTACGCGATGACCGGGTGGCGGCTCGGGTGGGCGCACGGCCCGACGCGGCTCCTGGCCGAGATGGCGAAGTTGCAGCAGTTCACCTACGTATGTGCCCCCAGCATGGCCCAGCACGCCGGGGTCGCGGCGCTCGACTACGACGTGACCGAACTCGTCGCCGACTACCGCCGCAAGCGCGACCGGCTGTGCGAGGCACTGCGCGGCCGCTACGAGCTCGCCGTCCCCGGCGGGGCGTTCTACCTGTTCCCGAAAGCTCCGTGGGGCACGGGAACGGAGTTCGTGTCGGAGGCGATCCGCAACAACTTGTTGGTCATCCCCGGCGGCACGTTCAGCGGCCGCGACACGCACTTCCGCATCTCCTACGCGGCGACCGACGAGACGCTGGACCGGGGGATCGAGATTCTGAATCGGCTGGGCGAACGGCCGGCGTGAGCCGGCTGGTCGTTGGTACGGGTGCCTACCACCCCCACCAACCGGCTCACGCCGGCCGTTCGCCAGTCCTCACCTTCCCCCGGACCGGCCGGCGGCTTATCGTGACGGCATGGCCGCCGCCCCACCCAGTGCGTTTCTCGTCGCCCGCCGGGACGACGGGTTTGGGGACGTGTACCCGCTCCAGGACGGGACGCGCTACACCCTCGGCCGCGCCCCCACCAACCGCGTCGTGCTCCGCGACGACCTGTGCAGCCGCGAGCACGCCGAGGTCTTCCCCGCCGAGGGCGGCTGGTTCGTCCGCGACCTCGGGAGCCTCAACGGCACCCACCTCAACGGCGAACAACTCCGCCGCGAGCAGCGGCTCACGGCCCGCGACGACCTTCGCGTCGGCCGCGTCGAGTTCGTGTTCATCGAAGACCTGACGCAAATCCCGGACGTGCCGCAGCCGGCGGCGTCGCGGTCGTCGGACAAGTCCGACGGGATGGCGATCAAGAAGCGCCTCGGGCAGACCAAGTACCACCCGCCGATTCCCGCGCCGTCGGCCGCGCCGCCGACCGAGCCGGCCCGCACCGACAGCCGGGTGTCGCCGTCGCAGGCGCTGGCCATCCTGTACCGCCTCGCCCTCGACATGGCCGACGCCGCCACGCCCGCCGAACTCGGAGAGTTGGTCGTGGACGCCGCGTTCCGCGCCACGCCGGCCGAGGTGGGGGCGGTGCTGGCACTCAAGGAAGGCCGCGAGTTCGAGCCGGTGGTGTACCGGCACCGCGGGGCCGGTCACCCGACGTACCACAAGGTGTCCAACTTCGTCAGCCACGAGGTGCTGGGCACGAAGCAGGCCATCCTGGCGGAGAACGTGGCCCTCGAGCGGGCGCTGAAGGACCGCGACAGCATCGCCGACCTGAAGGTGGCCAGCCTCATCTGCGCCCCGGTGATCGTCGAGGATCAACTCATCGGGCTGTTCCACCTCTACCGGGCGCACATCACGCACCCGCTGAACGCGGACGACCTGGAGTTCACGCTCGCCGTCGCCCGCCAACTCGGCACCGCGTGGCACCGGCTGCGGAAGCAGGCGACGCTGTCCGTCGAGGTGCGTAACCTCAAGGACCAGCTCCGCATCGAGAGCGAGATGGTCGGCGACAGCGCCGGCCTGGCGACGATCGAGTCGCAGGCGAGCCGGGTCGCTGCCACGAAAGCCACGGTGTTGATCCGCGGCGAGAGCGGCGTCGGCAAGGAACTGGTGGCGCGGGCGATCCACTCGCGCAGCCCCCGCAAGGACGCGCCGTTCGTGACGCTCAACTGCGCGGCCCTGACCGAGACCCTGTTGGAGAGCGAGCTGTTCGGCCACGAGAAGGGGGCGTTCACCGGCGCGACCGAGCGGATGATCGGCAAGTTCGAGGCGGCCGACACCGGCACCATCTTCCTGGACGAGATCGGCGAGATGGCACAGACCACGCAGGCGAAGTTCCTGCGCGTGCTGGAGGGGCAGGCGTTCGAGCGCGTCGGCGGCAACACGCCGATCCGGGTGGACGTGCGCGTCGTCGCGGCGACGAACCGGCCGCTCGAAGAAGCCGTGCGTGCGGGCACGTTCCGCCGCGACCTGTTCTTCCGGTTGCAGGTGGTGCAGCTGGACGTGCCGCCGCTGCGAGACCGGCCGGAGGACGTGCCGCCGATCGCCGACCACTTCCTCAAGCGGTTCGCCCGCGAGACCGGCCGCAAGATGCGCGGCTTCACCCCCGCCGCGGTGGACAAGCTCAAGGGCTACCGCTGGCCGGGGAACGTCCGTGAACTGCGGAACGTCGTGGAGCGCGCGGTGGCGCTGGGGACCGGCCCGGTCGTCGACGCGGTCGACATCTGGCTGAGCGAACTGGACGTCGGCGGCCCGGTGATCGGCTCGGCGCCGGGCGTGTACCGGCCGGAGACGATCGACGACGTGGAGAAGCGGCACATCGAGGCGACGCTGAAGTACACCGACTGGAACAAGTCGCAGGCGGCGGCGATCCTCGGGATCGAGCGCTCGACGCTCGACCGGAAGATCAAGGGGTACAACCTGGCGCGCTGAGGCTCAGAACGGCGGCCCGTTCGGGTCGTCGAACAGGGTCGGCCCTGCGGGCTTTCGCTTCGGCGCTTCCGGCGGCGCGACCGGCGTCGGCGTCGGCTTCTTCCGCGTCGGTTTGGGTTCCGGCGGCTTTGGTGCCGGCGTCTCCACCGCCGGCGGCGGTGTTCCGACGGGCAGCTGGTGCCGCGCTTCCAGGGTGCCGAGTACCGACTCGGCGCGGGCCAGCACCGGTTCCGGAACGCCCGCCAGCCGGGCGACGTGGATGCCGTAGCTCTTGTCGGCGTTGCCCGGCCCGATCTTGTGCAGGAACACCACGTCCTTCTCGTGCTCCTGGACCGTCACGTTGTAGTTCCGCAGGTTCGGCAGCGTCGCCGCGAGCTGCGCGAGTTCGTGGTAGTGCGTGGCGAATAGCGCCCGACAGCCGACCGCCCCGTGCAGGTACTCGGTGATGGCCCACGCGAGCGACACGCCGTCGTACGTGCTGGTGCCGCGGCCGATCTCGTCGAGGATGACCAGGCTGCGCCGGGTGGCGTTGTTCAGGATGTTCGCCGCCTCCGTCATTTCGACCATGAACGTGCTCTGGCCGCGGCTCAGTTCGTCGCTGGCGCCGACGCGAGTAAAGATGCGGTCGGTCAGGCCGACGGTCGCGGCCTTCGCGGGGACGAAGCTGCCGACGTGGGCCATAAGTGTGAGCAGCGCCACCTGCCGGATGAACGTGCTCTTGCCGCTCATGTTCGGCCCGGTGATGAGCCAGAAGGTGCCGGCCTCGGGGCCGAACGCGGCGTCGTTCGGGACGAACGTGCCCGGCGGCAGGATCACGTCGAGGACCGGGTGGCGGCCGTCCTTGATGTCGAGGACGGGTTCGTCAACCAGCACCGGGCGGACGTAGTTGCGGGACGCGGCCAACTCCGCGAGAGCCGCAAGGAAGTCGGCCGCGGCGAGCACGTCGGCGGTGTTCAGGAGGCGGTGCGTCTGCGCGGCCACCTGCTCGCGGAGCTGGTTGAACAGCTGTAGCTCCAGCGCCTGGCTCTTCTCCTGCGCGGACAGCACCTTCTCCTCGTACTCCTTCAGCTGCGGCGTGATGTAGCGCTCGGCGTTCTTCAGCGTCTGCTTGCGGACGTAGTCGGCCGGCACGCGGCCGGCGTTGGCGTGCGTCACCTCGATGTAGTAGCCGTGGACCTCGTTGTACCCGACCTTCAGGCTCGTGATGTTCGTCCGCGTGATCTCCGCCGCCTGGTAGCGGGCGATCCACCCTTTGCCTTCGCTGGACAGCTTCCGCAGCTCGTCCAGGTCGGGGCTGTAGCCCTCCTTGATCACGTCGCCGTCCTTCGCGGACAAGGGCGGGTCAACCTTTAGGGCTCGGTCGAGGAGGTCGCGGAGGTCGGGACACAGTTCGAGCCGCTGCTCCAACGCCGCCAGCAGCGACGAGCGGCGGCCGGACAGCTTCGCCTTCACGGCGGGCAACAGGCGGAGCGTGGCGGCGATCTTCGCCAGGTCCGGCGGCGTGGCGCGGGCCGTCGAGACGCGCGTGGCGAGGCGTTGAATGTCGGAGCAAGCGTCGAGCTGGTCGCGGAGCTGGCCGCGGAGGGCGTGGTCCTTCACCAGTTCCTCGACGGCGTCGAGCCGGGCCGTGATCGCGGCGCGGTCGGTGAGCGGGGCCAGCAGGCTGTCGTGGAGCATCCGCGCGCCCATCGGCGTGACGGTGCGGTCGAGCACGGACAGCAGCGAGCCGTCGCGCTGGGCGTCGCGCAGGGTGCGCGTCAGTTCCAGGCTGCGGCGCGTGACCTCGTCGAGCGTCAGGAGCGTGTCGGGCCGGTGCGGCTGGAGGCGGCGCAGGTGCGACAGGCTGGCCCGGAGCGTCTCCTGCAAGTAGACGACGATCGCGCCCGCGGCCGTGAGGCACGGCTGGTCGTCCTCGAAGCCGAAGCCGGAGAGCGTCGCCACCTGGAAGTGCGTCTTGAGCGCTTGCGTCGCGGTCGTCGGGTCAAACGTCCAGTCCGGCCGGGGCGACCGCGTCCGCGGCATGACGACGCTCGCCGCTTCCGTGATCGTGCCTGCCTGTCCATCCGCGTAAAGCACCTCGGCGGCGTTGAGGCGCGCGAACTCGTCGGTCAGCCGCGCGGCGGGCACGTCGGCCGCGCCGAAGACGCCGGCGCTGAGGTCGACCCACGCCACGCCGAACACGCTGCTTTTCGTGGCGAAAACGGCGACGAGGTGGTTCGGCGACTTCGGGTCGAGCAAGCCCTCCTCGGTGACGGTGCCCGGCGTGACGACGCGGTTCACCTCGCGGTGGATGATCTTCTTCTTCGGGTCCGGCTCCTCCATCTGCTCGCACACGGCGACGCGGTGGCCGGCCTTGATGAGCTGACCGAGGTAGTGCTCCAGGCGGTGCACCGGCACGCCCGCCATGGGCACGGTGCCGTCGCGCTTCGTGAGCGTGAGGCCGAGCACTTTGGAGCCCAACTCGGCGTCGTCCTCGAACAGTTCGTAGAAGTCGCCGTTGCGAAAAAGGACAAGCATTCCCGGGTGAAGCGCCTTCGCGTCGCGGTACTGTTGCAGCATCCGGCTCATGGCGGTCCCGCGCGGCTCGTCGGTGTCGGAAAGAGAAGTGTATCGGCGCGCGCGGCGGCGCGGGATGCCGGGAGCTGAGGCCGAAGTGCGCCGTGTCGCGCCGGTGTTGCGGGAAAAAGTGGGAAATTCCGCGCGGCAACGGCGGACGCTCAACTTGTTTTTCACACACCCCGCGTTACGATCTGTTCTTAAGGTGTACGTCGCGCTTCGCGCACTCAAGGCGTCGCCCCCCCGCAGTGCCGGTCGTCGTCGGATGACACCGGCCCGGGTTAAGAGGCCCGTGGAGGCGAAACCCGGCATGGCCGAACCCGACACTCGCCCGAGCACGACGCCGGCCGCGAGCGGATTCGACGACGACGAGCCCCCGAGTCGGTCGCGGCGGCTCCCCGCGTGGCAGGACGTCCCGGACCACCTCTGGACCGACTGGCGGTGGCAGACGCAGAACTCGGTGCGCTCCGTTCGCCAGCTCCGCACCCTGCTCACCTTCTCCCCCGCCGAGCTCGAAGCGATCGGCCGGATCGAGAGCGAGTACAAGCTCGCCATCCCGCCGTACTACTTCTCGCTCATCGACCCGGACGACCCGTTCGACCCGATCCGCCTCCAGAGCGTGCCGTCGCCCCTGGAAGCGCAGAACCAGTCGGGGTACGAGCTGGAAGACCCGCTCGAGGAGGACAAGGACTCGCCGGTGCCGGGCCTCACGCACCGGTACCCCGACCGGGCGCTGCTCATCACCACGCCCAACTGCTCGATGTACTGCCGGTACTGCACGCGCAAGCGCGCCACGCTCACCCGCGGCGGCTGGGAGGGGATCAGCGCTGACGACGAGCGGATGATCGACTACGTCCGCCGCACCGAGAGCATCCGCGACGTGATCGTCAGCGGTGGCGACCCGCTGACCCTGCCGGTCGGCAAGCTCCGCTATTACCTGGACAACCTGAAGGCCATCGACCACGTGGACGTGATCCGCATCGGCACCCGCGTGCCGGTCACGCTCCCGCAGCGGCTGTTCGACCAGGAACTCATCGACCTGCTGGCGTCGGCCGAGAAGGTGTACATCCAGACGCACTTCAACCACCCGCGCGAGATCACGCCGGAGTCGGCGCGCGTGGTGAAGGCGCTGCTGAAGGCCGGGATGCCGGTGAACAACCACTCGGTGCTGCTGAAGGGCGTGAACGACGACCTGGGCACGATGCGCGAGTTGCTCCGCGGCCTGCTGCGGATCAAGGTCCGGCCGTACTACCTGTTCCACTGCGACCCGGTGACCGGTGCCGGCCACTTCCGCACGAGCGTGTGGAAGGGGCTCGAGATCATGGAAGGCCTCCGCGGGCACATGAGCGGCATCGGCATCCCGACTTACGTGGTGGACAGCCCGCACGGCGGCGGCAAGATTCCGATGATGCCGAACTACCTCGTGAGCATGGCCGACGATGCGGTCGTGCTGCGGAACTACGAGGGGATGCTGATCCGTTACCAGGCCGAGGACAAGCCAGGTTTGTCGCCGGCCGCCGGCCCGCGGACCCGCGGCGTGAGCGCGCTGCTCCAGGGCGACAAGACGCAGTTGATGCCCGAGGGGAACGAACGGATGGAGCGCCGCCGGAGGATGGAAGTGCTGGACCCCGGCTACGAGGCGGGCTGCGGCGGCGGCGACTCGGACGGGCCGCCGGGTGTTCTGCCGCTGCCGGTGATGAACGGCCGCCACGCGGCGTCGAACGGCTGAAGCCCGAATCGTGAAACCTGAAAAGCCCGGGGACAGCCGTCCCCGGGCTTTTTTGTCGGAGCCACCCATGCGGATCGGCATCGCCTGCACGCTGAAGCCGGACGGCCCGCCACCGCCCGGCGCCAGTGACGACTGGGCCGAGGAGTTCGACTCGCCGGCCACCGTAGAGGCCGTCGCCGCCGTGCTGCGGTCACTGGGTCACGACGTCCGCTCGCTCGGCGACGGCCGGCCGTTCCTCGAAGCCGTGATGGCCGACCCGCCGGACCTGGTGTTCAACTTCGCCGAGGGGCAGGGCGTGTCGCGGTCCCGCGAGGCCCGTGTGCCGGCGGTGTGCGAGATGCTCGGCGTCCCCGTCACCGGCTCCGACCCGCTCGCGCTCGCCGTCGCGCTCGACAAGGACATGACCCGCCGCCTCGTGGAAGCCGCCGGTCTGACAGTGCCGAAGGGATTCACACTCGCGCCGCCGCCGGGCGAGTACGACGGCGAGTACGCCGAGTTCCCCGCGCTACTCGAAGCCGCCGGCCTGACGTGCCCGGTGATCGTGAAGCCCGCCCTGGAGGGCAGCAGCAAGGGCATCCGCCGCACGGCGCTGGTGCGGACGCCCGAGGAGTTCGGCCCCACGGTCGTGGCGCTGTGGCAGGAGTACCGCCAACCGGCGCTGGTCGAGGAGTTCATCGTCGGCGACGAGGTGACGGTCGGCATCGTGGGGAACGACCCGCCACAACCGCTGGGCGTGATGCGTGTGGTCCCGAAGGAGTCGTCGGCCGAGTTCGTGTACAGCCTGGAAGTGAAGCGCGCCTGGGACGGCGTGGTGAGCTACGAGGCGCCGGCGAAGTTGCCGCGCGACGTGTACGCGGCGGTGGAGGCCGACGCGCTGGCGGCGTTCGCCGCGCTCGGCTGCCGGGACGTGGCGCGGGCCGACTTCCGCGTCCGCGACGGGGTGCCGTACTTCCTGGAGATCAACCCGCTGCCGGGGCTGAACCCCGACAGCGGTGACTTGTGCTACCTCGCCTACCGCATGGGCCACACCTACGCCGACCTGATCCGCCTGATCTTCGGCGCCGCAGCGACGCGCTGCGGGCTCGCCTGAGGCGTGGTAACATTGGTGGTTACCGCGGAGTCCACGAGATGAGCGCGATCCCGAAGCGAAAGCTGACTGAGGCCGAGTACCTCGAAATCGAGCGCGCCGCCGAGTTCAAGAGCGAGTTCTACGACGGCGTCATGTACCCGATGCAAGGCCCGGCGGGCGTCGTTGGCATGGCCGGCGCCACCTTTGACCACAATAAGATCAAGGAGAACGTGGCCCGGGCCCTCGGCAACGCCCTGGAAAGCGGTCCGTGCGAGGCGCTGTCAAGTGACATGCGCGTGAAGGTGCGCGCCACCGGCCTCCACACGTACCCGGATGTTGTCGTCTACTGCGGCACGCCAGAGTTCCTCGACGACGAGAAGCGTGATACCCTGCTGAATCCCACGGTCATCGTCGAGGTCCTGTCCGAATCGACGGAGAAGTACGACCGGACGACGAAGATGATGCACTACCGGCGCATTCCGTCGCTCCGCGAGTACGTCATGATCTCCCAAGAGCAGACGCACGCAGAGCGGTACGTCCGGCAGACGAGCGGGCGGTGGTTGCTGATCGAGTACGATGACCCGGCTGGTGCGCTCGACCTGGAGTGCATCTCCGTCGAGATACCCCTCGCGGCGATCTACCGCGGCGTCCGACTGCCCGAGAACCCGCCGTTGCGCTGAGCCGCGGTCCGCTCGTAACGGCTGTGCGGCCGCGTCGCGCCGTCCGCCGCGCGGATTCGCCGACGCCGCATTCCGCACACCCCCTGCGGCCGCAATAAAGTGTGGATGTTGAAGCAGGCCCGCCGGAGCCGCCGTCGTCCGATGCCCCCCCGCGTGCTGGTGCTGTACAACGAGCCGGTCCTGCCCGCGTCCCACCCGGACGCCGGGGCCGAGCACGACATCCTCGACACCGTCGCCGACACGTTCAAGATCATCCAGGCGGCCGGGTTCGACGCCCGCAAGCTCGGCATCAACCACGACCCCCGGCCGCTCCTCGACGAAGTCCGCGACCACCGTCCGGACGCCGTGTTCAACCTGTTTGAGGGCATCCCCACCCAGCCGGGGACGGAAGTGTCGGTCGCGGCGCTGCTGGAATGGTTGAACCTGCCGTTCACCGGCTGCCCGTCGCCGTGCCTGTCCGTCGGCCGCGACAAGGTGCGGAGCAAGCACCTCCTCGCCGCCGCCGGGCTGCCGACCGCCCCGTACCTTGTCGTCCCGGAAGGCGGTCCCATCCCCCGGTGGCGTCGGGGCTGGCCGGCCATCGTTAAGCCTGCGGCCCAGGACGCCAGCGTCGGCATCGACCAGGGGAGCGTCGTCAACACCCAGGCCGAACTGGCGGCACGGGTCGAGTACGTCCGCAAGACCTACGGCGGGGACTGCCTCGTCGAGGCGTTCGTGTTCGGCCGCGAGTTGCACGTGAACGTCATTGAGGTCGCCGGCGCCCGGGTGCCCGAGGTGCTGCCGCTGGCCGAGATCGAATTCCACGACCGCCGCCCGGGCAAGTGGCCGGTGTACACGTTCACCGCCAAGTGGGACATGGAGAGCGACGAGTACAAGAACGCGCCGCTGAAGGCGCCCGTGTACATCGACGAGCCGCTGTTCAAGGAGGTGGAACGAATCGCGGTGCGCGCGTTCCGCCTCTTCGAGTGCCGCGACTACGCCCGGCTCGACGTGCGGCTGACGGCCGAGGGGAAGTTCGCCGTTCTGGAGATGAACCCGAACCCGTACCTGAACAGCCTGGCGCTGGTGAACGGCCTGATGGCCACGAACCGCACGCACGAGTGGGTCGTCACGAATATGGCGCTCGCCGCCCTGGCCCGCGGCGGCACCCGCCCGGCCGCGGGCGAAGTCGACGTCCCCGTCGGCGTGGTTACCGGAGTGGAGACGTGATCGCGCTCGAAGTCGTCAACGCCGACACCGCCACCTTCGACTGCAGCTTCGGCCGCGGCTGCGAGGGCGTCTGCTGCCGTAACGGCCGGCCGAGCGTGGACGCCGACGAGGCCGCGCGCATCACGGCCCTCTTGCCGCGGGTGCTGCCGCTGCTCCGCCCCGAGGCGCGGGCGGTGGTCGAGGCCGACGGGTTCCTGAGCAACCGCAAGAAGCTCGGACAGCCGATGGTCCGCGTGGCGGCCGGGTGGTGTGTGTTGTTCAACGGCGGCTGCACCCTTCACGGCATCGGCGCCGCGGACGGCGACCCGCTGATGTACAAGCCGAGCCAGTGCGCGCTGTTCCCGCTGGAGAAGGGCGACGCCGGGTGGTACGTCCGGCAGTGGGGCTACGAGGGCGAGCAGTGGACGACGCTGTTCTGCCTCAACCCGGCGAACACGGCCCGGCCGGCCGTCGAGGCGCTGGAGGGCGAGTTGGCCCTCGCCGCGAAGCTCGACGGCGTTCCGGGCTAATTCGGCCGCGGCGCCCCTTGACAGGTTGGGGCGGTCCTAGAATGATGCCTTGGAATCCCTTGTGCGGACTCGCGCGGTGGCGGTCGTGGTTCGTCGCGACCGGCCGAGCACGTCCCCCCGGAGGTCTGAGATGACAGGCTCAGGTGGCCGTCGGCGGCGGCTCGAAGTCGAGGACATGGGGGACATCGCGGTCGTCAACTTCGTCGACAAGAAGATCCTCGACGAGCAGAACATCCAGATGATCGGCGACGACCTGTTCCGGCTCGTGGACGAACTCGGCCGGAAGAAGGTGCTGCTCAACTTCCAAAACGTCGAGTTCATGTCCAGCGCCGCGCTCGGCAAGCTCATCACCCTCCACCGCAAGTTGCAGGGCGCCGGCGGCAAGCTGGTGCTGTGCAAGATCGCCAAGGACATCCTGGACGTGTTCCGCATCACCAAGCTCGACAAGATCCTGGTGATCGTGGCGGACGAGCAGGCCGGGCTCCAGGCGTTCTGACCCCCCGGGTGCTCCGATGACCGGTGCGGCGCCTCCCGGCGGGTACGACACCGAGTACGAGTTCTTCAGCGACCTGGGGGAGGTTCGTCTCCTCCAGGACCGCCTGGAGTCCGCCCTCGCCACCGCCGGGTGGGGCGAGTCGGAGCAGTTCGCCATCAAGCTCGCCGTCGAGGAGGCCGCCGTCAACGCGGTCAAGCACGGCAACCAGTACGACCCCGACAAGCGCGTCCGCATCGGCTACACCATTACCCCGAAGCGGTTCGAGATCCGCATCGAGGACGACGGCCCCGGCTTCAACCCGGCCGACGTGCCCGACCCGACGGACGTGGTCAACATCGAGCGGCCGTGCGGCCGCGGGCTGCTGCTGATCAACGGCTTCATGGACGAGGTCCGCTACCACGGCCGCGGCAACGTGGTGACGATGAGCAAGGTGAAAGACGCCGAGCCGCCCGCCGACAGCTGACGCCGCGACACTTCCGCCGGTTCCGTCTTCACCCTCCCCCGGAGCCCGTCATGCGCCGCCGCACCTTTCTGGCATCCGCCGCCGGTACCCTCGCCGCGCCGATGGTACTCTCCGCCCGCCAGCCGAACGAGCGGCTCAACGTCGCCGTCATCGGCTGCGGCGGCCGCGGCGCCGCGAACCTGGCGGGAGTCGCCGCCGAGAACGTCGTCGCCCTGTGCGACGTGAACCGCGCTGCGATCGGGGCCGCCGCGAGCCGCTTCCCCCGCGCCGCCCACTACGCCGACTTCCGCCGCCTGTTCGACGAGCGCGAGCGCGCCTTCGACGCCGTCGTGGTGAGCACCTGCGAGCACACGCACGCCCACGCCACGCTGCGGGCGCTGCGGGCCGGCAAGCACGTCTACTGCGAGAAGCCGCTGACGCACAACGTCTGGGAAGCCCGCCTCATCCGCACCGAGGCGGCCAAGACGAAGCTGGCGACGCAGATGGGGACGCAGATTCACGCCACCGACAACTACCGCCGCGTGGTCGAGTTGGTGAAGGCCGGGGCCATCGGCGGCGTGACCGAGGCGCACGTCTGGGTCGGCCGCGCGTGGGGCTTGCAGTCGGCCGAGGACGCGAAGAAGAACGGCGACATCGTTCACGCCACCGACCGGCCGACGGAGGACGTGCGGCCGCCGGCCGACCTGGACTGGGACTTGTGGCTCGGCGGCGCCCCCGCGCGGCCGTTCAACCCGGTGTACGTGCCGGGGCCGAAGTGGTACCGCTGGTGGGCGTTCGGCAACGGCACCATGTCCGACCTCGGCAGCCACTGGAACGACCTGCCGTTCTGGGCGCTCGACCTGAAGGCGCCGACCAGCATCGAGGCGAGCGGCCCGCTGCCGCCGCACCCGGAGATCGCCCCGGCGTCGATGCAGGCGACGTACCGCTTCCCCGCCCGCGGCTCGATGCCCGCGGTGACGATGACGTGGTACCAGGGGGCGAACAAGCCGCCGGCGTGGACGGCCCGGACGATCCCGCAGTGGGGCAGCGGCGTCCTGTTCGTCGGCTCGCGCGGGATGCTACTCGCCGACTACTCGCGGCACCTGCTGCTGCCCGAGAACCAGTTCGCCGACTTCGCCCGCCCGCTGCCGTCGATCCCGAAGTCGCTCGGGCACTACACCGAGTGGATTCACGCGGCCAAGACCGGCGCCCCGACCACGTGCAACTTCGAGTACGCCGGCTGGCTGACGGAGGCGAACCACCTCGGCAACGTGGCCTACCGCGTCGGCAAGAAGCTCGACTGGGACGCCGCGGCGATGAGGGCGACGAACGCCCCCGAGGCGGACGCGCTGATCCGCCGCGAGTACCGCCGCGGGTGGGAACTGGCTTGAGGGTCGCCGCGTGTTCACCGAATCGCTCGTGCCCGTCGGCGACCTGCGGCTGAACGTGGCGACCGGGCCGCGGAACGGCCCGCCGCTGTGGCTCGTCCACGGCCTCATCCGCCGCTGGCAGGACTTCGGCCCGATCCTCCCCGACCTCGCCGCCCGCTGGACCGTCCGCGCGCCCGACCACCGCGGCCACGGCCGGTCTGACCGGGCCGCGTCGTACCTCGTCACCGATTACCTCGGCGACATCGCGGCACTCGTCCAGGACGAGAGCGAGCCGGCGGTGATCGTCGGTCACTCGCTCGGGGCGCTGGTCGCGCTGGGGGTCGCGGCCGCGCGCCCGGACAAGGTGCGGGCCGTCGTGCTGCTCGACCCGCCGGGAACGACGTTCGTCTCGCACATCGCGGAAACCCCGTACGCGGCCGTCTGGGCCGGGATACGCGCGCTCGCCGGCCGCGGCTCGTCGGTCGCCGAACTCGCCCGGCGCCTCGGCGCCCTCCGCGTGCCGGACGCCACGCGGCCGGGGCAGACCACCACCTACGGTAGCACCCGCGACGCGGCGACCGTCCGGTTCGTCGCCCGGTGCGTCGCCGACATCGACCCGGCGACCCTCAACCCAGCAGTCGAAGGCGGCTGGCTCGAAGGCTTCGATCTGGCGCCGCAACTCGGCCGTGTCCGCTGCCCGGTGCTGCTCCTCGTCGGCGATCCGAAGGCCGGCGGGATGCTGCCGCCGGCCGACGCCGACCCGCTCGCCGCGGCGCTGACCGACTGCACGCGCGTTGATCTCCAGGGCGTCGGCCACCTGCCGCACACGCAAGACCCCGCGGCGACGTTGAAGCTGCTCCACGCCTTCCTCGACTCGCTCTGACCCGGCGGACTCTCTCCCATGAAGCTCGCCCCCGGCACCACAGTCGTCACCAACGGCACGCTGCTCGACGGAAACGGCGGCCCGCCCGTCCCAAACGCGACCGTGATCGTGACCGACGGCCGCGTTGCCTACGCCGGCCCGGCCCGCGGGGCGCCGCCGGTCGAGCCGACGGCCCGGCGCATCGACGCGGCCGGCGGGACGATCATGCCGGGGCTCGTGGAGGCGCACTTCCACCCGACGTACTTCAACGTCGCGGCGCTCGAAGACCTCGACATCAAGTACCCGGTCGAGTACGTGACGCTGCTGGCCGCCGCGAACGCGAAGCTGGCGCTCGAGTGCGGCTACACCGCGGCCCGCAGCGGCGGCAGCCTGTTCAACATCGACGTGTGGCTGAAGAAGGCGATCGAGAACGACCTGTGCCCCGGCCCGCGGCTGGCGGCGAGCGGGCGGGAGATTTGCGGCGTCGGCGGGCTGATGGACTGGAACCCCGACTACCGAAAGATCGGCATGGAGGGGCTGGTGCTGCTGGTGAACGGCCCCGACGAGGCGCGGGCGGCGGTGCGGAAGCTGGTGAAGGACGGCGTGGAGTGGGTGAAGACGTACCCCACCGGCGACGCCGCGGCCCCGGACACGAACGACCACCACACCCTCTGCATGACGTTCGAGGAGATGCACGCGGTGGTGGCGACGGCCCACAACCACAGCCTGAAGGTGACCGGTCACTGCCGGGCGAACGCAGGGATCAAGAACGCCCTGCGCGCCGGCTACGACGCGATCGAGCACGGCACGTTCATGGACGCGGAGGCGCTCGACCTGCTGCTGGCGCGGGACGTGCCGTGTGTGCCGGCGCTGTACTTCGAGTGGGCGAGCGTGGAGCGCGGCCCCGAGTTCGGGCTGCCGCCGCGGGTGATCGACGGCCACAAGGAGACACTGGAGGCCGGGGCCGAGAGCGCCCGCATGATCCTGAAGGCCGGTGGCCGGCTCGGCATGGGCGGCGACTACGGTTTCGCGTGGAACCCGCACGGCGACTACGCCCGCGAGCTGACGTTCTTCGTGAATTACGTGGGCCTGTCGCCGCTGGAGGTGCTGACGTGCGCGACGCGCACCGGGGCGGAAATCCTGGGCCGCGCCGCCGAGCTCGGCACCGTCGAGGCGGGGATGCTGGCCGACCTGCTGGTCGTGGACGGCGACGTGCTGGCGGACATCTCGCTGCTGGAGGACCGAAGCCGGTTCGTCGCCGTGATGCAGGGCGGGGCGGTGAAGGCGGGAAAAGTTGCCGGCGAGCGGCCCGCGTGAGCGGGCTGTTGGTCGGCGTATCAGTGGCGCGAGCCAACAGCCCGCTCACGCGGGCCGCTCGCCGGCGCTCACTTCGCCTTCAGCTCCTCGATGCGGACGTCCTTGTACGACACCCGCGCCTTGGCCCCGCCGTGGATTTGCAGGCCGATCACACCCGTCCGCTCGACCTTCTCGTCCGCCTCGGTGTAGTCCACGGTCTTCGTGCCGTTCAGCCACAGCTGGACGCGCGGCCCCTCGCAGCGGATCGTGTACTCGTTCCAGTCGCCGTGCTTGACGAGGCCGGCGAGCAGCTTCTCGTCCGGCTTCGCCAGAATCTTGTTCCGCCGCGACTCGTCGTACAGCGCCCCCCAGTACTGCTGCCCGGCGTCGGCCTGGTAGCCGCTCACCTCGTGGTGGTTCGGGATGCGCTTCGTGCGGAACTGCACGCCGGCGTTGACGCGCTCCTTGTCGCCCTCCAGCTTGAAGCGGACCTTCAACTCGAAGTCGCCGTAGGTCTTGGTGGTGCAGAGGAACTCGTTTCGCGGCACGGTAGCGTCGAGCGACCCGGCGGTGATGACGCCGTCCGCGACCTTCCACGTCTTCGCCGTGTCGCCCTCCCACCCGGCGAACGTCTTGCCGTCGAACAGCGACGCCGGCTCGGCCGCGAGCAGCGTGGTGGTTACCGACGAGAGAAAGAGCGCCAGTACCGTTCGCATGGCCGAGACCTCGGGAGGGAGAAAGTGCTTCAAGTTATAGTGACTCCGACACCCGGTCCGGATCACCGGGTTGGGGCTTGACAGTAACTATGACACAGAGTAGTGTCACAGTGTCAGGAGGGTTTAGGTGTGGCTCCACGTCCGGCGAACGCGTCCCCCGAACCGTGCCCGGAGAAGGCGTCTCTCCGGGTGCGGCCGCTCATGTCCTACGACCAGGCGAGTCAGGTCGAGACACTGTTCGAGGTGCTGGCGAACGATTCTCGGTTGCGGCTCCTACACGAAATCGCCCGCCGGGATGAGGTGTGCGTCACCGACCTGGCGGCGGCGTTGGACATGAAGTCGCAAGCGGTTTCGAACCAACTCGCACGGTTGCAGGACAAGGGAATAGTGGCGTCCCGCCGGCAGGGTAACAACGCCTACTACCGGATCGTCGACAACTGCGTGCTGATCCTCCTGGAGCGTGGGTTGTGTCTCGTCGAGGAAACCGACAGGCGGGGGCGGAACCCCGCTCGGCCCCCGAATCCTAACCGTCCTGCAAGGGGAACAAGATGATCCGTGCGTTGTTCGTGGGCCTGGTTGCGGCGGTGCTGGTCGCCAACGCGGGCTCTCCCGTGGCGAGCGCCCAGGAAGGCAAGAAGGCGGACCGCTGCTGCATCGAGTGTCAGGCGTGTGAGAAGTCGTGTCTCGGGTGCGCCGCCGACTGCCTCAACGAGCTGGCGGGCGGCAAGGCGGACCGGAAGGACTGCATCAAGCTGTGTCAGGACTGCGCGGACGTCTGCGGCGCGTGCGCCCGGATCGCGGCCCGCGGCGGGCCGCTGGAAGCCACCATCAGCGCCGCCTGCGCGGAAGCGTGTGAGCGGTGCGCCAGCGAGTGCGCCAAGCATCGGGACGACCGGACGTGTCTGGCGTGCGCGGAGCAGTGCCGGCGGTGCGCGGCGGAGTGCCGGGCGCAGGGTCGGAAGAAGTGAGCGGGCGGGCTCGCCCGAAGGAGCGAGTACTTCGGTCGAGCCCGTCATCCGCTACCGTCGTGCGGGCAGGTGGGTCACTTCTTCCCCGGTGCCGCCGTCACCACGACGGTCACCGGCCGGCTCGGCGTCGTCACCAGGGTGTTCGGGCGCGTCGCGGCCTTCGCGTCCTTACTGAACGGCACCTGGGCCTGGCACTGCAGCGCGAACGTGTACTCGCCCGGCCGCGTGTTCGCCGGCACCTCCACCGTCACCGTCGCGTCCGCCTTCCCCTCGGGGATCGACGCGGTCGTCACCCGCACCGCGTTCGGCACCGATAGGCCGGTCAGGTTCACCGCGGCCTTGAAGTCAGCCTGGTGGCGCTGGCACGTCAGCTTCAGGTCGGCCTTCCTACCGGCCTCGATCGTGAGGCGCTCGGTCGCCGGCACCACCGCGAACGGGGCGGCGTCGGCCACGGCCACGACCAGCTCGCGCGTCGGCCGGCTGCTGTTCAGGTCGGTGCTGTTCCACACGCGGGTGTAGGGGCGCACCTCGCGCACGAGCGGCTCGTCGCCGCGCTTCGCGGTCGCGGTCAGGCGGATCGGCCCCACGAAGTCGGGGGCGTCGGGGTCGGCCCACAGCACCACCACGGCGCGGTCGCCGCCCGTCACCGCCGTCGGCGCCGCGTGCAGCCCCTTCGGCAGCCCCTCGGCCGTGACCGTGAACGGCCCGGCAAAACCGTCCTTGTTGTGGACGATCAGGTCGAGGTAGGCGGTACCCCCCTTGCGGACAGTCGTGCCGCCGGGGCCGGGGTTCTGGTGGTGGATCACCGCCGGGTAGAAGTCGGGCACCGGCTTGCGGACCGTCAGCACGTACTGGTAGCGCGGGCCGCCGCGGCGGTAGCGGTCCTGCACCAGCACGCGGTACTTCTGCTTCGCGGTCAGGTTCACGACGCCCGACGGGTCGCGGAGGTGGCCGTCGAAGGCGTTGGCGCGGATGCCGAAGTCGTCCAGCTCGCTGACGCGGTTGTCTTTCTCGTCGAGCACGACCAGGTACGGGTCGGCCCGGCCGGCGATCCGCTCGCAGTACACCTCGAAGCTGTACGGGCCGCTCTCCGTCGGCTCGATCGCAAACCAGTCGGCGTCGCGCACCTTGTCGAACCGGCCGCTCACGACCGCCGGCAGCGCCAGCTTCTGAGGCGCCTTCGGGTCGTCGTTCGGCTCCTGTTCCACTGACACCGCGGTGTCAGTCACAAGTAGCGGCACGCCGCGGTGCTGGAGGCCTGTGAGCGTACACGTCGCCGCGGTCGGCAGCACGCTGTGGGCCGTCGGGTGCTCGGTGAAGCGGAACAGGCCGCGGTTAAAAATGTCGCGGAGCGGATCGGCCGTCTCCGGGATCACGTCGAGCGGTAGGTCGTTAAGGACGAGCCCGGACGCCTTGCCGCGGAGGTTGCGGCCGAACACCGACACGAGCGACGGCTGCCCGACCTTCACCGCCCGCGGGAACAGGTTCTCGACGTGGGGCCGGTCGGACACGACGAGCCGGTACGGGTGCCCGCCGCGGAACGACAGGTCGTTCAGGCTCACGAGGTAGTCGCCATCCGCCGGCGCGACGAACTCGACGAGCGGGTCGCGGCCAAAATAGTCGCCGTTGGACGCGACCGGCCGGCCGTCCACGGCGGACACGGTGAGCGTGGCGTCGAGCTGCGAGTCGAGGCGCTGGGCGAAGCACTCGACGACGACGCGTTGGCCCTTCCGCACGGCCACGCGGAACACGTCCTCGCGCCCCTGGTCGGACGTGCCGTTCACGGCCGCGTTCACCGGCACCGCCTGCGCCTGCGCGGGTTCGTCGTTCGGCTCCTTCTCGGCCAGCTCCGTCAGCCCGTCGGACACGGCGAACAGACGCGGGTTGCTGACGCCGTAGCGGCCGACGAGCCGGGCGTCGTAGGTCGCGGCCGGGACGTTCGCCGCGACCGTGACCTTGAATTTTCGGTCCTTCAAGTGCTCGGCGGTGATACCGGCGTGGTCGAAGATCAGCTTCGTCGCGTCCTCCAGATCGGCGCCGATCGCCTCGACTTCGACGGTCGAGCCGGGCGAGCCGCCGAGCGGGGTGAGGCGGTCGAACCGCGGCGACGGCAGTTCGGCCCGCGCGGCGGTGACGGCAACGAGAAGCGCGAGCAGGGCGGCGGGGCGCATGGCGGTTACCGGGCGGCGAGGTCGGCGGCGAGGAGGTCGTACAGGGCGTCGAGGGACTGCACGATGACCTTCGTATCGCCGACGACGGGCATGAAGTTGGTGTCGCCGTTCCAGCGCGGCACGACGTGCCAGTGAAGGTGCCCCGGCAGCCCGGCCCCGGCGGCGGCGCCGAGGTTGAGGCCGACGTTAAAGCCGTCCGGCGTCATCCGGCGTTCGAGGATGCCGAGCATGTCGCGGAGTACGCGCTGGAGGTCGAGGAGTTCGGCGTCGTCGAGGTCGGCGGGGCGGCCGCGGTGGCGTTTCGGGGCGATTAGCAGGTGGCCGTTGTTGTACGGGAAGCGGTTGAGCACCACGACCGACAGCTCGGAGCGGTGAACCAGGAGGTTGTCGCGGTCGGCCGTCTCGGCCACGCCGCGGCAGATGAAACACCCGTCGTCCTTCGGCTTCTCCTTGGGGGCCGCCACGTAGGACAGCCGCCACGGCGCCCAGAGCTGATCCACGTCGGTCCTCCGGTCGGTCGCGTCAGGATACGTTGTCACAGAATCGGCGACAGCAGCCGGGCGGCGTTCTCGGCCAGCCGTGCGGCCGCGGGGCGTGCCGCGAACACCTCGGGGTCGATCCGCACCGACCACTCCAGGTCGTTTAGGAACTCCGCCTCCAGCTCGGCGACCACCTTCGCGTCGTAGATCAGGGCGTTCGCCTCGTAGTTCAGCAGCAGGCTGCGGTTGTCCAGGTTCGCGCTGCCGACGGACGCCCACTCGCCGTCCACGAGCAGGTACTTGCTGTGCATCATGCCGCGGGCGTACTGGTACACCTTCACGCCGGCGGCGAGCAACTCGGGCCAGTAGTACCGGGCCGCGAGAAACGCGACCCAGTGGTCGGGCCGAAACAGGCACAGCAGCCGCACGTCCACCCCGGCCCGGCCGGCGAGCACGAGGGCGTCGCGGACGCCCGCGTCGGGGACGTAGTACGGGCTGGCAATCCACACCCGCTTCCGCCCGCGGAGGATGCCGGCGAAGTACGACTCGCGGACCGCCTTGTGCTCCGCGTCCGGGCCGGAATGGACGATCTGGACGAGGCTCGTCCCCGGGTGCGGGAGGTGCACCGGGTAGTACGCCGGGCCGCGGGCGGCCTCCTCGGTGGCGAAGTGCCAGTCCTCCAGGAACACCCGCTGCAGCGACTCCACGGCCGGCCCTTCGACGCGTAGATGGGTGTCGCGCCAGTGGCCGAACTGCGGCACCTTGCCGACGTACTCGTCGCCGATGTTCAGCCCGCCGGTGAAGCCGACGCGGCCGTCCACGACCAGGATTTTCCGGTGGTTCCGCAGGTTCACGCGGAACCGGTACACCGGGTTGAGCAGCGGCAGGAAGCCGCTCACCTTTCCGCCCGCGGCGACGATCGCCTTGAACAGCCGCTGGCTGGTCGAGTGCGAGCCGACGGAGTCGTACAGGAATCGCACCTCGACGCCCCGCCGCGCGGCCAGCGTGAGAGCGGCGACGAACCGCCGACCGGACTCGTCGGGGCGGAAGATGAAGAACTCGATGTGGACGTGGTGCTTCGCCTCGGCGATGGCCGCGAGCATGGCGGCGTAGGCCGTCTCGCCGAGGTGGTACAGCTCGACGCGGTTCCCCGCCGTAACGGGGAAGCCCTCCGGGTGGTGGGCCAACTTGGCCAGCACTTCCCAGCGGCGCGGCACGGCGCGCGGTCCAGGTGCGCCTTCGCCGGTCTTCGCCTCGGCCGGCACGTCGGCTGCCAGCGATAGGTACTTCTTTCGCCGGTGCTGCTTCCGCCGGATCGGCCGGCTGATCGTCTGGTAGCCGAAGACGAAGAACATCAGCGGCCCGACGAGCGGCAGCAGGATCACCGCCAAGCTCCAGGCGATGGCCGACATCGGCTCGCGCTTCAGGTGCAGGACCGACAACAGCGTGCCGACGGTGACGACGACTTCGAGGAGAAACAGCCAGCCGGCGACGTCCTGCCAGAACTGGTCGAGGAATGCGGTCACGCGGCTTCCCTACAGAATCGAGGCGGTGGTGTGATTCTACCGTAAAACACCCTGCACCCCAGGAGTGCCCGCGTGAATGCCGTCGTGTTCGACCGAACCGGACCCCCCGCCGAGGTGTTGGAGCTGCGCGAGGTGCCGGCCGCGGAGCCGCGCCGCGGCGAGGTGCTGGTGCGGATGCTCGCCAGCCCCGTCAACCCGTCCGACCTCATGTACGTCGAGGGGAAGTACGGGCTGAAGCCGACCCTCCCGGCGACGCCGGGGTTCGAGGGCGTCGGCGTCGTGGAATCGAACGGCGGCGGCGTCCTCGGCTGGCTGCGGAAGGGGAAGCGGGTGGCGGTCATCAACGACCGCGTCGGCAACTGGGCCGAGTACACCGTCACCCGCGCCCGGCAGGTCATCCCGGTGCCCGACGACCTGCCGGACGAGCAGGCCGCGACGTTCTTCGTCAACCCGGCCACGGCCGTCGCCATGACCCGCGACGTGCTGAAGGTGCCGGCCAGCGAGTGGCTGTTGCAAACGGCCGCGGGGAGCAACCTGGGCCAGATGGTGATCCGCCTCGGCAAGCGCGCCGGCTTCCGCACGCTGAACGTCGTCCGCCGCCGCGAACAGGCCGCCGAGCTGACGGCGCTCGGCGCCGACGCCGTGATCGTAGAGGGCGACGGTCCGATCGAGGAGCAGGTGCGAGCGGCGGTGCCCGGGGGCGTGCGTTACGCCATCGACCCCGTCGGCGGCGCGACCGGCACCGCGGCGATCGCCTCACTCGCGCCGGGCGGGCGCGTCCTGCTGTTCGGGTCGCTTTCGGACGAAGTGGTGAGCGTTCACCCGCGGCGCATCCTGAGCGGCGACGTGCGCGTCGAAGGCTTCTGGCTCGGCAGCTGGGCGAAGTCGCAGCCGGTGCTGCGGATGCTGCGGCTGTTCCGCGAGGTCGGCGAACTCATCCGCGACGGCACGCTGACCAGCCCGATCGCCGCGACGTACCCTCTGGCGAAGGTGCGCGAGGCGGTGACGCACGCCGCCGCGGCGGGGAAGGGCGGCAAGGTGCTGCTGCGGATCGGGGAGCGGAATTAGGTTTGCCGCAAGCGGCTTCGCACCACGGTGCGAAGCCGCTTGCGGCAAAACCGAGGAATCCCCCGAACCTCCCCCCGCCCGTCGCGTCCCTTTTTGCGAACGCACCGGGTCGCCGCACCCAACGCGGGTGGCCTACAAACACGTTCCATTAAACGGAAGTGGTCGCCGGTTCGACTCCGGCCCCCCCGACTGTACTTGTTTAGCGCCCCCGCTGGCACGCAGGGGGAGCTGATCGCGGCCCGATTTCCTACCCTGCCGTCATGGACGAGCCCGCGTGTCCCGGCTGCCGGGAACTCCTCCAACGCGTCGCCGCTCTCGAAGCCCGGGTCGCCGAGCTGACCCGGAAGCTCGAGGACGCACTCCGCGCGGGCAAGCGGCAGGCCGCCCCGTTCCGCAAAGGTCCGCCCAAGCCCGACCCGAAGACGCCCGGCCGCAAGTCGGGCGCCGCCCACGGTACCCACGGCCACCGGCCCCCGCCGCCGCCCGACCAGATCGCCGAGTGCCACGACGCCCACCTCCCCGACGCCTGCCCGCACTGCCCGGGCCGCATCGTCGAGACCGGCACCGCCGACCAGTTCCAGACCGACATCCCACGCCGCCCGCTCGTGCGGAAGTTCCGCATCCACGTCGGTCACTGCGACACGTGCGGCAAGCGGACCCAGGGCCGGCACCCGCTCCAGACGTCCGACGCCCTCGGCGCGGCCGCCAGCCAGGTCGGCCCCGACGCCCAGGCCGCGGCCGCGACCTTGCACACCCGGATGGGGCTGTCGCACGGCAAGGTGGCCGCCGTCTTCGACGCCCTGTTCGGCATCACGCTCACCCGCGGGGCCAGCGCCCAGATCAACCTCCGGGCGGCGACGCGACTCGAACCGGACTACCACCTCATCCTCGGTGAGGTGCGGACGTCCGAGCAGATCGCGGCCGACGAGACGGGGTGGCGGATCGGGGGGCACCCCGCCTGGCTCCACGCCTGGGTCGGTGACCGGGCCACCGCGTACGCCATCGACTCCCAGCGCAGTGCGGCCGTCCTGGAGCGGGTCATCGGCGTGGACTGGTCGGGCATCCTGAGCCACGACGGTTTCGCCTCGTACGACCGGTTCGAGGGCGCGATCCATCAGCAGTGCGTGGCCCACGTGCTGCGGCGCGCCCGCGACCTGCTGGCGACGGCCACCCGGGGAGCCGTGCGGTTCCCGCGGCAGGTGATCGCGTTGCTCACGGAGGCGATCCACTGGCGGAACGGGTACGCGCCCGGGGCGTGGACGTCGGACCAGTTGGAGGAGCACCGGGAGGGGTTCGACGACCGGTTGCGGCGGCTGGTGCTCCGGCCGCGTGCGGTCCCGGCGCACGCCACGCTGGCGCGGCACCTGTGGCGTCACTTCGAGCAGTGGTTCGGGTTCGTGTTCGACCCGCGGGTCGAGCCGACGAACTGGGCGGCCGAGCAGGCGATCCGGCCGGCGGTGGTGAACCGGAAGGTGTGGGGCGGGAACCGAACGGCGGCTGGCGCGTGGGCGCAGGGGGTGCTGATGTCAGTACTGGAGACGTGCCGGCGACGGGGTCATGCGGTCGTGGACTACATCAGCCAGACGCTCCGCGCGGCCGGCAACGGGCTGGTCCCGCGACCGGTGCTACTGCCGACGGGCTAATCAAGTACGGCCCCCGACTCACCGGGGGGTAGCTCAGTGGTAGAGCACTTTGTGTAACCCAAAGCCGGCCGGACTCGTGCGGCGGCCCGGGGCGTTCGCCGCTATCATCGAGCCAACCCGTACCCGACGGCGGAAGCGTACACACATATTTCGGTGCCGAAGAGGCCACACGGGGTCGCGCCCCGGCCGAACACCAGTCGTGAAGACCGCTTCCCGAACTTGTACGGGTTCCATTCCACGGCCGCCGCGGGCGGCCGCTTTCGTTGGAGGTCCGCCCATGACGACGACCGTGCAGAACGAGCAGGACCTGCGGCTGGCGATGCTCAACAGCCTCCTCACCTGCCCGCACCGGAACCTCGGCCTCGTCCACCCGCTGCACGCCGACCTGGCGGCGACGGACCCGCGGTTCTACGTCCGCCTCGCCGCCTGGTACGCCGACCACGGCGACGTGCGCGACCACCACGAGATGTTCGTCGTCACGCTGGTGCTGAGCGGCTTCCCGGGCCACCGCGGGGTCGGCCTGGCGCTGCTCCGGCAGCTGCCGGCGTACCAGCTCGGCCGCGTCGTGGACTTCATCCACGGCTGGAAGGAGGAGGTGACCGTCGAGGTGGTCGCGCCGAAGAAGGAGCGGGTGCGGATGACCGCCGACGGCGGCCTCGGCCGGAACGTGCCGCGGTCGGTGCGGACGGAGGTCACGCGGTACCTCCGCGAGCGCGAGGCCGACGACCGGTGGTTCGACAGCACCGCCCTCACCGCCCGCAAGGCGCTGAAGCGGCTGTACGCCCTGCTGCACGTCAAGCCCGGCCCGCGGGCGCAGGCCGTGCTGTTCGACGACCGGCCGCCCGAGGGGTCGAAGCTGGCCGGGCTCAAGGCCCTCGCCGGCGCCGACTCGCCCGACCTGGCGGCCCGGCTCATCGCCCAGCACGACGTGCCGTTCCGCGTCGCCGTCGGGCTGGTGAAGGCGATGACCCCGCCGGTGCTGAAGGCGCTCGTGGGCCGGATGACGCCGCAGGAGGTCATCAACAACCTCGACATGCTCAGCCGCCGCGGGGCGTTCGACGAGCCGGCCGTGAAGGCGCTCGTCGAGGCCCGGCTGGAGCAGGCCAAGACGGTCGGCCGCGTCAGCGCGTTCAAGGCCGAGAAGGCCCGCGACGCGGCCGGCGTGTCGGCCGACGTGAAGGCCCGGCTCGACGCCGTGGCCGACGCCCGCGTGAAGGCGCGGGGGCGGATCACGCGGCCGACGGCGCTGCTCATCGACAAGTCGGGGTCGATGTCGCAGGCGATCGAGGTCGGCAAGCGGCTCGGGGCGCTGCTCGCGGCCGTGGCCGACCGGGAGCTGTACGCCTACGCCTTCGACACCATCGCCTACCCGGTCGAGGCCGCGGGGCCGGACCTGGCGGCGTGGGAGACGGCGCTGGCGGGCATCACCGCCGGCGGCGGCACGTCGGTGGGCGCGGCTGTCGAGGTGCTGCGGCGGAAGCGGCAGTACGTCGAGCAGCTGGTGGTCGTGACCGACGAGGGAGAGAACACCGCCCCCCTGTTCGTGCCGGAACTCCTGAAGTACCGGGACGAGTTGAAGGTCGAGCCGGCGGTCTGCTTCGTCAAGGTGACGGGCGCGACGGCGGAGCTGGAGGCGGCGTGCCGCAAGGCCGGGGTCGCGGCCGACGCCTACCAGTTCGACGGCGACTACTACGCGCTGCCGAACCTGGTGCCGCTGCTCGCCCGGCCGAGCAAGCGGGAGCTGCTCCAGGAAATCCTGGAGTACCCGCTGCCCGAGCGGCGGGCGGGCTAACTCAGGTCGTTGAGTTGCCGCTAGCGGCTTCGCGCTGCCCCGCGCGAAGCCGCTAGCGGCAACGTCGCTTTTCGCGGGCGCGTCGTGTAGCATTTCGTTGCGTCGGTCCCACCCCGCTCACTCCTCTCGGAGCCCCTCATGCGTTTCCTCCTGCTCGTCCCCGCCGTCCTGGTCGCGTCGCTCGCGCCGGCCGCGGACCCCACCCCCGTCAAGCTCTTCAACGGCAAGGACCTCACCGGCTGGAAGGCGAAAAATCCCGCCAAGAACCAGTGGCAGGCGTGCGCCGCGTCGTGGAACGAGAAGGACCCCGGCAAGCTCGTCGGCGGTATCGACAACTCGCCCGACGGCTCGGGGAAGGTGCTGGCCGCGATCAGCGGCGGCGGGTCGGACCTGTACACCGAGGCGAAGTTCGGCGACTGCCTGTTGGAGGTCGAGTTCATGCTGCCGAAGGGGTCGAACTCCGGCATCTACGTGATGGGCGAGTATGAGGTGCAGGTGCTGGACAGTTACGGCAAGCCGGCCGACAAGCTCGGCATGGGCGACCTCGGGGCGCTGTACAGCGCCGCCGCCCCGAAGGTGAACGCGGCCAAGAAGCCGGGCGAGTGGCAGAAGTTCGAAATCATCTTCCAGGCGCCGAAGTTCGAGAACGGGAAGAAGACCACGAACGCCAAGTTCCGGTCGGTCGTGCTCAACGGCACGACACTCCACAAGGACGTGGAGATGAAGGGTGCAACGCCCGGCGGCCTGACCGGGAAGGAAGCGCCGGAAGGCCCGCTGATGCTCCAGGGTGACCACGGGCCGGTGGCCTACCGGAACCTCAAGGTGACCCGGGTCGAGATCAAGTAACGCGGTCAGCCGACGAACACGCCGGCCAGCCCGGGGAAGGCGTCGAACCCGAACGCCGCCGCGCCGCCGATGTACGCGGTGACGCGGCTGCCGGTGCCGTCGCCGACCACCACGTCGGCGCGGCCGTCGCCGTTCAGGTCTCGCGCGGCGACGCGCACCCCGCCGCGGTCGGCGGGATCGCCCGCGAAGAAGTTGGCGAGCTCGCGCGAGCCGCCGGCTTTCCCTGCGAGTAGGTCGGCCCCACGGAGCACCAGAACCCGCGGGGCGCCGCCGGGGCCGCCGCCGCCGATCAGGTCCGCGAACCCGTCCCCGTCCACGTCGCCGGCCGCGACGAACGCCCCGTTCCGCAGCGCAGGCTCGAAGAGGAAGAAGTCGTCGGCCAGCTTGGTGCGCCCGCCGCCGATCGAGCGGCCGTCGAACAGCGCGACCCGCGGCCCGCCGCCGAACCCGGCCGAAACCACGAGATCGGCCGCGCCGTCGCCGGTCAGGTCGCCGAGCGCCGCGCGGGCGCCGCCGCGGAAGGCCGGGTCGTCGATCCCGAAGAAGTCCGCGACCTTTCCGAAGCCGGTGCCCGCGTACACCTGCACCCGCGGGCCGCCGCCCTCGTCGGGCGTCACCACCAGATCGGCGACGCCGTCGCCGTCCAGGTCGCCGGCCGCGACGTACACGCCGCCGGTGAACGCCGGCTCGAACGGGGCCGTGTCGAACAACACCGCCTGTGTCACGCCATCGAGCACGACCACGCGCGTCGGTCCGCCGGGTCCAGTACCCGCGACCACATCGGCGACCCCGTCGCGGTTGAAATCCGCTGCGGCCGTCCGCACGCCGCCGACGAAGCCGCTGCTAAACGGCGTCGCCGTGAAGCGCGGCGAGCCGTCCGGGTTGTAGAGCCGTACCGACCCGCCGCCGCGGTCGTTTCCGACGGCGAACTCGTTCGGCGACACACGCGGGTACACCGGCGGGCTGGCCGGCGGCGGTGGGCTGGCCGGTGGCGGTGGGCTGGCCGGCGGCGGTGGGCTCGCCGGTGGCGGACTCGCTGGCGGCGGGCTGGCCGGTGGCGGGCTCGACGGGGAACCGTAAGTGAACCGGCCGGCGGTCGTGACCGGCGACACGCCGTAGCCGAACACCGGGTTCTTGATGTTCTGCGGCACCCCGGGCATGTCCGCGCCGGACTTCACGGTCACGTTCACGCTGCCGGAGCCGGCCGGCACCACGACCCGTAGTTGGCTCTCGCTCAGGATCGTCACGTTCGTCGCAGGCGTGGGGCCGAAGTACACCGCCAGATGGCCCGCGGCGCCGCCGTAGTTCAGGCCGTTGATCGTGATCGTGTCGCCGGCCGCGGCGGTCGCCGCGCTCAGACCGGTCACCTGCGGCGTCAGGTCGATCAACTCGAAGTCGGCGAAGCGAAGACTCTTCAGGCCGTAGGTCGTGTGCTGAATGTCGTCGTCGTCGAAGGTGAGGGCGAAGCCGTTGTTGGCGTCCACGGAGTAGCTGGCGCCGGAGAAGAAGAAGTTGCTGCCGTTGTCGGCGAGAATCAGGCCGTAGTCCTTCATCGCCTGGGCGATCACCCGCGACTGCGGGTTGAGCTGCGACAGGTCCACCCCCGCCTTCAGCCGGAAGCGGGCGCCCATCGGCGGCATCGTGGTTGCGTTCGTGTTCCCCGGGTTCGCGGTGTGCGACGCCGGGTAGATGAACTGGTTCAGCACCTTGCTGTTCTGCAGCGTGAAGCGGATGGCGTGGGTGATGACGCCCTGGCCGCCCTGCGACACGGGGAGCGCTTCGTCCGGCCGCACGAGGCCCGGCAGTATCGGCAGCCCGGCGGCGTCGGCCGAGGTCCACGTCAGCGGGCGGAAGGTGTTGCCCGATGTGTCCCACACCGACTGCTGGTCGGCGTGCCAGAGGCCGTCGGGGTTCTCGCTCGGGCGCGACGCCCGGAAGAACTCGTAGGCCCGGTTGTTGTCGATGTCGAAGATCAAGAGGTGCGAGTCGCCGCGGGCGTCGACGCCCACCCGCGGGCCGTTCTGGTAGTCGCCCTCCAGCACGACCGTCGCGGGCATCGGAACCGCGACGATGTCGCTCTCGCCGGCGTAGGCGTCGATCACGACGTTCACCCGCGGCGCGGAGTTGCCGCGGACCACGTTGTAAGGGATCCCGTACAGGTCGTTCGGGCCGCGGCTGCTCTCGCCGAAGTCGGGGTGGATGCGGCCGTTCCCCGCGGCCGTGAGCGCGGTCATGACCGCCGCCGAGTTGGCGGCGACGGGCGCGCCGGTGATTCGTTGGTTCCACGGGTTGTCGGCCGGGAACAGGGTGGTGCCCAGCAGGCTGGGGAGGTCGCGGGGTTCGAGCGGGAGGGCGGTGAGGCGCCGCATGTATCATCCCTCGGCCGCACGGTGGCGTGCGGGTTGTGGGCCGGGACGACCGCGGGCGAAGGGGGGCGGGTCGACGCGAAACGATAGGGCGGGGAGCGGAGTTGTCAAATCGGACGGGTCAAGCGGAGGGGCCGGGGCCGTTGCGGTCCTTCCAACTCGGGCGGAACGACTCTTCCTTGTTGCGCGCCTTGTGGAACGCCTCGGCCAGGAACAGCAGCGCCTTGCACCGGGCCTTGAACGCCTCGCCGTCGCCCTTGGCCTTCGCGGCCTCGGCCGCGGCCGCGAGCTTCTGGTGCCCGCCCCAGTCGGCCGACACGCCCTGCGCCCGCATCGCCTGCTCGAGCGCGACTTCGAGCTGGGCGAACTTGTCGCCCACGTCCGCGCTCACGGGGCAGGGCGTCGTCTTGTACACGTGCAGTTCCCGCGGCCCCTCGTCCTCGGGCGGCGGCGGCTCCTCCTCCGGCTGGTCCTTCATCAACTGCCCGATCAGGCCGGCGATGCCGGCGAGGATCACCGCGGCGGCGAGTACGAACAGGATGCTCGCCCCGGGGATCTCGCTGACGTGCATGGCCAGCGCCAGGCCCGCGAGGAGCCCGCCGCCGCCGAGCGCGGTGAACGGCAGCGGCACCCGCCGGTTCCACGCCTTCAGGCACCGCGCCAGCACCCCGGTGCCCGGCCGGCCGCCGGCGGCCTCGGACCCGCCGCCGACGCGCACGATCATCACCGTGATGTTGTCCGGCCCGCCGCGCAGGTTCGCCAGGTGCACCAGCAGCTTCGCCGCGTCCTCCGGCAGCAGCGCCGTCGCCACCGCCCCCACCTCGTCGGGCGTCACGACGCCGGTGAGGCCGTCCGAGCAGAGGAGGAACACGTCGCCGGGCTGGACCGGGTGCGGCCCCTCCACGTCCACCTCGACCTCGGGGTCGGGGCCGAGGGAGCGGATGATGACGTTCTTCTTGAAGTCGCCGAGTTCGTCCGGGTCCACGCCCTGCCGGCGGGCGATTTCCCACACCCACGAGTGGTCGAACGTCAACTGCTCCGCCTTGCCGTCGCGAAAGCGGTAGGCCCGGCTGTCGCCGACGTGGCCGACCCACGCCCCCTCCGGCCGCAGGAACAGCGCCACGGCCGTGGTGCCGAGGCCGCGGAACTCGGGGTTCTCCTGGCCGATGGAGTAGATGCCGTGGTTGGCTTCGGTGAACGCCCGGCGGATGGCCGCGGCCGCCCCGTCGCGGGCGTGCTTGTTGTAAATCTGCGGGATGTCGCGGACGGCCTTGAAGCTCGCCTTCTCGCCGACGGCGTGGCCGCCCATGCCGTCGGCGACGACGAACACGTGGCCGTGGTCGCGCCACGCCGCCTCGTCGGCCGCGGGGACCGGCAGGCAGGCGTCTTGGTTGTGGCTCCGCTTCACACCGACGTCGGTGAGCGCGGCGTACCGGACGGGTTCAAATGCCGCCAACGGACGACCCTCGGGAGAGCTCGTGCCCCCAGTGTAGCCGGGAGGGGGGCCGACCCGCCAGCCCGCGGTTCCGGTTGACCCCACCCCGACCCGCGGGTATGGCCGCGGCGTGTTCTCATTCTAGCACCAAACCGCCGGGGGCGGGGGGAACCGGATGTCCGGTCGGGCCGGTCGGATACTCGCGGTCGCGGTGGTCGGGCTGGCCCTGGCCGGGTGCGGCCACGTCAACCGCCGCTTCGTTGTCGAGTCGAACGTCCCGAACGCCCAGGTGTACATCGACAACAAGTACCAGGGCGCGGCGCCGGCCCACGCGCCGTTCGACTATTACGGCTACTACACGGTGCGCCTCGTCCACCCCGACCACGAGACGCTCACGAAGCGCGTCCACGTCGTCGCCCCGTGGTACGCCTACCCGCCGTTCGACTTCCTGGCCGACGTGCTGTGGCCGTTCGGCATCGAAGACGTGCGGCGGTACTACTTCGAGATGACGCCGATCCGCCGGCCCGACCCGGGCGAACTGATCCAGAGCGCCGACGGCTTGCGGATGCGGGGCATCAACCTGCCCCGCGCCGAAGACCCGGCCCCGGACGACCCCGGCCCGCGGACGTTGACCGCCCCGATGGAGTTGCCGCCCGCCGCGGTCGCGCCGCCCGCCGCGGTCGCGCCGCCGGCACCCGGGCCGGTGGTGCCGCGCCTCACGCCAGCGCCTTGATCGCCCCCACCAACAACACGTCGGCCGCCAGCACGAGCAGCGAACACACCACGACCGCGTCGGTCGCCGCCCGGCCGACGCCCTCCGAGCCCTCGCGGGCGGTCAGCCCCACGAAACAGCCCGCGACGCCCACGACGAGCCCGAACGCAAGCGTCTTCAGCCCCGCCGGCAGCACGTCCGCCAGGTACAACTCGCGCACCGCCGCCGTCTCGTAGCGGAGCGGCGTCGTCTGCCCCGCCACCACCTCGGCGACGAACCCGCTCCCCATCGCCACCGTCGCGATCAACACGTGCAGGACCGGCACCGCCAGGACCGCGGCGAGCACCCGCGGGCCGATGAGCCGCGCGAGCGGCGACACGCCGAGGAGCCGCAGCGCGTCGAGCTGCTCGCCGACCTTCATCGACGCGAGTTCGGCCCCGAGGCTGGCCCCGGTGCGCGCCGCGGCGATCAGCCCAGCACCGACGGGGGCGAGTTCGAGCAGCACCGCCGCGGCGAGGAAGGTGGGCAGGTACTCGACCGCACCCGGCGCGGCGCGGGCGAGCACGTCGCGGGTGTGAAGCCAGATTACGACGCCGATGGCGAGCCCGGCGACGCCGGCGAGGGGGAGCGCGCCGACGACCATGCCGTGGAACGGGCGCACCCACAGGTGATACCGCGGCAGCGCGAGAAGCGCTGCGGCCGACGCACGCGCGCCGAACGCGGCAAGTCGGCCGACCCAGGCGAGGGCATCGATTGGCGAAGACATGAAAACATGATACGCGAGGCGGGCCGACCGCCCCTCGCGTCAGCAGCCGACGAGTTCCGCCTCTTCCACACCCGCCCCCGCGCGCCGCTCGCGCTCCTCGTGGCAGGCTTCCAGCAGCCCCTGGCGCAGCTCGTAGTCGCCGACGCCGCTCCGGTCCCAGGCGAGGATGAGCGTCGACGTGGCGGGATTGAGGCGGGCGACGCGGCACAGCCACATCACCCCGGCCTCGTGCTCGAAGTGGGCCGTGCGCGGGTGATTCCAGGCGATCTGCGTCGCCAGGCAGCCCATCGGAACGGCCCGGGTGAACGCCCCGTGGATCAAAAGGGGGCTCGACTTTTCCAGCAGGTCGATGAGGCGGCCTAGTCCTGCGGCGGTCGTGTACGGCAGCCAGCTGCGGCGGAACTCGGCGACGGCGTCGGTCGGCGGCATGGCGACGCTCCCCCTGCGGCCGGGCCGCAACGGACGACGAGACAACGACTTACGCAACGAATACGCGGTCGATCGGGGCCACTGCGATGGGACCGGGTGCCGGCCGGGGTGGGGATAAGTCCACCCTCGGAGGGTCACCGGCGACGGGCGGCCGAGGTCGAACCCGGGCATCTTAGAGGGGGGTCAAAGGGGGTGTCAAGGACGGCGGACGAGCCCCCCGACCCCCCGTGCGGAGATGCGCGCGCGGCCCCCGCCGGACCCCCCGCCGGGGTAAGCAGTTGCGCCGGACGGGGGTGGCGGAAGGAATTCCAAAAAAAGTTTCGGCGGGCTCGATGCTCAAAAACACGACTAGAAGCGTCGCAAATGTCGTGTTGGTGCTCGTATCTGAATTGCCGGTGTCACCGTCTGCGCGTTCCGCACGGGAATTCCCGCGGAAAACTCGTTTCGCCCGGCCGGTGCCGCGGCGCCGGTCGTGACAGTGTGGTGTCACTGGTCGTGACACCACACTGTCACTTTGGTGACAATCGACTGTCACTGGCCCTGCCGCTCGGGCCGCAGCGCCCGCACCTGCGCGCCGGCCTGCCACATCTCCGACTCGGCGATGGCCTTCAACTCCTTCTCCAACCCCGCGCGGTAGTCCGGCTTGCTGTTCGCCTCCAGCGTCCGCCGCGCCTCCTCGCCGCTGGCGACCGACTGGTACAGCTTCTCGAACACCGGCTTGCTCGCGTCGCGGAACGGGCCGAACCAGTCGAGCGCGCCGCGCTGCGCGGTCGTGCTGCAGTTGGCGTACATCCAGTCCATCCCCTTCTCGCCGATCAGCGGGTAGAGGCTCTGCGTCGCCTCCTCGACCGTCTCGTTGAACGCCTCGCTCGGGCTGTGCCCGTTGGCCCGCAGCACCTCGTACTGGGCCAGCCACAGCCCGTAGATGGCGCCCATCAGCACGCCGCGCTCGCCGGTCAGGTCGCTCACGACTTCCTTCTTGAAGTCCGTCTCGAACAGGTAGCCCGAGCCGATGGCGACGCCGAGGGCCAGCACCCGGTCGCGGGCCTTCCCCGTCGCGTCCTGGAACACGGCGAAGCTGCTGTTGATGCCGCGGCCTTCGAGGAACAGCCGGCGGACGGTCGTGCCCGAGCCCTTCGGCGCGCACAGGATCACGTCGATGTCGGCCGGGGGGACGACGCCGGTCTGGTCCTTGAAGACGATCGAGAAGCCGTGCGAGAAGTAGAGCGCCTTCCCCTTCGTGAGGTGCGGCTTGATCTTCGGCCACATGTCCTTCTGGCCGGCGTCGCTCAGCAGGTACTGGACGACGGTCCCCTTCGCGGCCGCCTCCTCGGGGTCGAACAGCGTCTCGCCCGGCTTCCAGCCGTCTTCGATGCACAGGTCGTAGGCCTTGCCGCCCTTCCGCTGACCGACGATCACCTTGACGCCGTTGTCGCGCATGTTGAGCGACTGGCCGCGGCCCTGGACGCCGTACCCGAGCACGGCGACGGTCTCGCCGCCGAGGATGGCCTTGATCTTCTCCGGCGGGTAGTCCGCCCGCTCGACGCACTGCTCGACCGTGTCGCCGATCCGAATTTCCTTCATCGCCGCCTCGCGGGTTGGGGGTGGGTGCCCGGGGTGAGCCTATCGGCGATTTCTCTCGCCGTCAAGAATCTTGACATCAAGATATCTCCGAATACCCTCAGAATCATGAGCGACGCCGACGTGATCGACCGGATGATGGCGGCGTGGAAGAGCGTCCGGCCGGACCTGGACCCGTCCCCGCTGGGGCTCGTCGGGCGGGTGATCGTGTTGGCCCAACACCTGGAGAAGAGCGTCGAGGAGGCGCTGGAGAAGCACCACCTCACGCTCGGCCAGTTCGACATCCTGGCGACGCTGCGGCGGAACGGGCCGAAGGGCGGGCTGACGCCGACGCAGTTGCTGGAGAGCGTGATGCTGTCGTCCGGCGGGATGACGGCCCGGCTCGACTCGCTCTGCCGCGACGGGCTGATCTACCGCAAGACCGACCCGAAGGACCGCCGCAAGGTGGTAGTCGAGTTGACCGCGAAGGGCCGCCGCACGATCGACGCCGCGACGCGGACGCGGTTCGCGGAGGCCGCCGAGTCGCAGCCGCCGTTCAAGCCGGACGAGCGGGCCGAGTTGGAGGAAACACTACGTCGGTGGCTGGCACAGGTGGCGGGGTAGCGCCGCGAATGACCGATACCGATAACCCACGAATGACCAAGGTAGACCGGCGGTTTCTTGCTTGGTTATTGGTGGGTCATCGGTATCGGTCATTCCTCCGGTCAGGCGTCCACCACGTCCGTGATCCGCGCGATGGCCACCACCTCGGCCCGGCGCACGAGCACCTTCTTGCGGTTCCGCTTGATGCCGGTCGCCACCGACTCGGCGACGTAGTTCTCGCGCGTCGTATCCGTGTCGCGCAGGTCGTGGATGTCGGCGTTGCGGAGCTCGATGAAGTGGTCGTCGAACCGGGCGAGCTTCCCGAGGCAGACGAACATGCTGCTCATGTCGAGGACTACGCGCTCGTTCAGGTACTCGTCGAGCATCGCCCCGCTCCGGTGGCTCGAAAACCGCTCTCGCCCCGCCCGCCCAGGTAGTGTATACCCCGCCGTCGGCCGCACGACGCGGCCCGGGTGCTCCCACGGACGGGGGGGAACGGCGTGAGCGGTCGCGGGTTCGGGTGGCTCCTCGCCGGACTGGTGCCGGTGTACCTCGTGCTGGCCGCGGTCGTGCCGCCGGCCGACGACGAGCTGTACTACTGGTGTTGGTCCGAGAGCCTCCAGTGGAGCTACTACGACCACCCGCCGATGACCGCGTACCTCATCCGCGCGGCCACGGCCGTGTTCGGCGACACCCTGTTCGCCATCCGCCTCCCGGCCGTCCTGTCCACGCTCACCGTGCTGGGCGTCGTCGGCTACCTGACGCGGCCGCGGAGCCTGTTGCCGCTGGTCGTGTGTACGCCGCTGTTCACACTCGGCGCCGTGCTGGTGACGCCGGACACGCCGCTGCTCATGTTCTGGGCGCTGTACCTGTTGTGGCTCGTCAAGACGCACGAGAAGCTGGAATTGGAAGGCGTGCCGTGGTGGCAGTGGTGCCTCGGCGGCGTCGCACTCGGCTGCGGCATCCTCGGCAAGTACACCACCGGCCTGGCCGTGATGGGCGGCTTCCTCACCTTCGCCGTCGCGGTGCCCTGGCGGCGCTGGGTCGTGGGCTACGCGGGGCATCTGGCCGTCGCGTTCGTGGTGACGCTGCCGATCCTGATCCACAACATCCGCCACGACTTCGCGCCGTTGCTGTACCAGTGGAAGCACTCGATGAGCAGCCCGGAGCCGGGCGTGATGCCGTTTCTGGGCTTCGTCGGCATCCAACTGCTGCTGTTCGGGACGATCCCGTTCGTTGTTTTCGGCTGGGCGGTGCTGAACCGCCGGTTCGTCCTCGCCGACCCGCGGCTGCGGGCGTGTGCGGGGCTGTTCGCGTTCCCGTTCGCGTTCTTCCTGTTCAAGGCGACCCGCGGCCCGCTCGAAGGGAACTGGGCGCTCGCGTGCTACATCGCCGTCTGGCCGCTCGCCGCGGTGTGGTACGACCGGCTGCGCGAGGGCGGGTTCTGGAAGCGCGTCACCCCGCTCGGCTTTAGCATCCCGGCGGTTGCCGTACTGCTGTTGGCCGTGCACCTGGTGCGGCCGCTGCCGCTGCTGTCGCCGCAGGCCGACCGCGTGACCCGGCAGCGGTCGAAGATGGAGCTCGCCCGGTCGCTTGCCGAAACGCTTCGCGGCAAGGACGAGCCCGTGTTCGTCGCCAGCTACCAGTGGGCGGCGCTGCTCCGGTTCCACGGCGTGGACGCCCACCAGATCGACGGCATCACCCGGCCCAGCCACTTCACGCAGACGCCGGAGCGGCTGGCGGGGCGGGAGCGGGTGCTGGTGTTCGCCGACGAGCCGATCCCGGCCGAGATGACCCGCGGGTTCGACCCGCCGCGGGGCGTGCGCGTGTTCCCGCTCGTGGTCCGCGGCGAGCTCGTGGGCGGGTACTGGTTGTTGGAATACTGCCGGTCGGGGGGTGTGCGCGGGCCGGACGGGGGCACGACTGCGGCGGCGCGCCTTGACCCACCCGGGGGGGACTTGCCACGATAGCCGGATAAGGGCCGCCCCCCGGCCCGAGCGACTCGCCGCCCTGGACCCGATGCGCCGCCGACCCTCCAAGCTCGTGACCCTACCCGAGCACGTCATCGCCACCCCCGCCCGACTGGCGGCCGCCACGGCCCACCTCTCGGCCGCCCCGATCATCGGGTTCGACACCGAGTTCGTCGGCGAGGACTCGTACCGGCCCGAGCTGTGCCTCGTGCAGGTGTCGTCGTCGCAGGCGCTGTTCGTGATCGACCCGTTCGCCTGCGGCCCGCTCGACGCCTTCTGGGAGGTCATGACCGACCCCGCGAAGGTGATCGTCGTTCATGCCGGGCGGGAAGACCTGCGCATCTGCAACTTCGCGGCCGGGAAGGCGCCGGCGAAGGTGTACGACGTGCAGGTCGCCGCCGGCCTCGCCGGGCTGAGCTGGCCCATCGGCTACGCCGGGCTCGTGTCCGAACTCCTCGGCCACCGCATGAACAAGGGCGAGACGCTGACCGACTGGCGCCGCCGCCCGCTGGCCGCCGCCCAGCTGCGGTACGCCTTCGACGACGTGCGCTTCCTCCTGCCGGCGCACAAGAAGCTGACCGACCGGCTAACCCGCGACCAGCGGCTGGAGTGGGCCGAGGAGGAGTTCGTCACGTTCACCGACAAGGCGGTCGCCGACGACGTGACGGCCGAGCGGTGGCGGCGCGTGAAGGGGACCGGCGGGTTCGACCCGCGCGGCCTCGCGGCGGTGCGCGAGCTCCACGCCTGGCGCGACGGCTTCGCCCACCGGGTGAACCGCCCGGCCCGGATGCTCATGCGAGACGACGTGCTGGCCGAGATCGCCCGCCGGCTGCCGAAGTCGCTCGACGACCTGCAAAACCTCCGCGGCCTGCCGCGCGGCGAGCAGGACGCCATCCTCTCGGCCGTGTCGCGGGCGCGGGCGCTGGCCGCCGACGAGCTGCCGGGCGTGGAGCCGAAGGAGAGCGATTCGCCGCAGATCACGCTCATGGCGAACCTCCTCGGCGTCGTGCTCACGGACCTGTGCTCGCGGATGAAGCTGGCGTCGAACCTGGTGGCCACCACGTCCGACCTGAAGGCCGTGGCCCGCTCCCGCGCCTGCGGCGGCGAGCTGCCCGACGTGCAGTTGACGCGGGGCTGGCGCGGCCGGCACATCCTTCCGGAACTGCTCGCGGTGCTGGACGGCCATCACGCGCTGCGGGTGGTAAAGCCCACGTCGCTGGCACCGCTCGCGTACCTGCCCGTGTCCGAGCCGTTGCCCGCGGCGGACGCCACGCTTGCCGACGGACCCGAGGAATCGGCCGAAACCTGACCGCTCGATTCGGCGCGGCGTGTCCTACACTTCCCGGCCCGCTCCGCCGAGGAAGTCATGGCCCGCGCCACCGTTCGCCGCTCCGACGCACACGACCTGCCGCCCGTCTGCTGCGTCTGCGGTGAGGGCGCGACCTGCACCCGTACCGAGACCTTCCGCCGCAGCGCCGGCTGGGTGTCGTGGTCGCTGCTCCTGTGCGGCCTGCCGTGGCTCGCGCCCGACCTGTTTCCCCGCACGCGCGCCGGCAGCCTGGCCAACGTCGCCTGTGCCCTGCCGTTCCTGTACGGCGTCGTGTTCGCCCGCCGGTCGATCGACCTGGCGCTGCCGGTGTGCGACCGCCACCGCCGCCGCAGCAAGCGGGCGTGGGTGGCGCTCGGAATCGGGCTGCTGGCGGCGCTCGCCACCGGCTTCGGCTCCGAGTTCGTCGGCAAGCAGCGCGCCACGGATCTGTACCTGATCGCGTTCCTTGTCGGGCTGGCGAGCGTCGTGCTGGCGGTCGCGCTCGTCGACGACCGGGTGCGGGCGGCGACCATCGACGAGCGCTCAATCACGCTGGACCGCGTGAGCGACGCCTTCGCCGCGGCCGTCGAGGGTGGCGGGCCGCGGCGCGAGCGCGAGCGCGAGCCGGCGGCGGACGGCGGCGGGATGAATTTGGCGACGGCCCGCTACTACCGCGGCTGAACCGGCCGGCCGTATAACGGACGGGACGACCGGGAGGCCGCATGTCGACCGCGCTCAAGTGCCCGAACCCGAGCTGCCCGTACCTCTTCGACCCCACCCAGGTGCCGCCCGGGTCGCTGCTGACGTGCCCGCGGTGCGGCATGCGCTTCACCCTCGGCCCGCCGCCCCCCCCCGCCTACCCGTCAGCATACCCGCCGCCGCAACCCCCGCCGGCCCCGCTCCCGCCCCCCGAACCCGCCGCTCAGCCCGCCGCGCGGCCCGCCGCGCGGGCGGTGCCTCCGAGCCCGGTGAGCACCGGGAACACGCTGCTCCTCGTCGTCGTCGGCGTGGCGATGCTGATGGGCGTCGGCCTGATGGTGTACTTCCGCATCAACCCGCTGCGGACCGGCGGCCCGACCGCGTCGCCCGGCGAGATGCGCGAGCGGAACCTCACGTTCGACCCGCCCGGCGCCCCGTGGGTGCAGGACGACGACGTGCGGGTGAAGCTCGGGGCGCCGTTCTTCCTCGCCTACCGGCGCGAGAACCCGGAGGCGTTCATGGCCTTCGCCGCCCGCGACTACGACACCCGTAACCCGCGGCCGAGCGAGCTGCGCGACGGCCTCCTCCGGCCGCTCAACACGCTCTTCGACGAGCTGACGACGAACAAGGTCGAGAACGGCAAGTGGCTCGGCGAGCCGGCGGTGGGGTTCGAGTTCCGCGGCCTCGGCAAGAAGAGTGGTCAGACGTGGGTTGGCGAGTCCCACGCCGTCTCGGCGAAGGGGTTCGCGTACTGGTCGATCTGCTGGACCGGCGAGGGCGACTCGGCGGCCGCGTTCCCGGAGTTCGACGCCGTCCGGGGCCGGTTCCGGCTGCTGACCGCCCGCGACAAGTGGACGCCGAAGGAGGGGACGACGCGGCCGTTCGGCGGGCACAAGTACGACTTCCAGGTGCTCGACGGCGAGGGGATCTGGAACGAGCCGCCGGACGGGAAGGCGGAGGACTTCGACCCGGCCGGCAACCTGTACCTGCGGGCGAAGGAGAAGCGGAAGGGCCGCGACTTCCCGCTGGAGGCCGAGTTGCTGGTGCTGGTGCTGCCGCCGGCCGGCGACGACCCGCTGGCCCAGGGGGTGAAGCACGTCCAGGAGGCGCGGCGGGCCGAGGTGGAGAAGACGCCCGGGGTGAAGCTGGTGTTCACGCCGCGGACCGGCGAGCCGGAGGGCGACCCGGCCAACCCGATCGACGAGACGGCCCCGGTGGCGCGGTTCGAGGAGAAGGCCGTGGGGGCGCGCGGGGCGAACCGGCTGCGGGTGGTGTCGGCCCGGCGGATGGGCGAGAAGGTGGTGGTGGTGACGGCGTGGTGCGCCTGGGAAGACCGCCTCGTCTTCGAGGACCGGCTGAAGCAGATCGCCGGCTCGTTGCGGGAAGGGCCGTAAATCCAAGCTCACGCGGAGCCGCAGAGAGACCCAGGCATCTCGGTTCTCTCTGCGGCTCTGCGTGAGCTTGCTTCATCTCTCGCGCTCGGCGTCCGGCGGGCGGAGGAAGTCGAGCTCGGGGTTCGGCACGTAGGGTTCGTCGTCGCCGCGGCGGGCCAGGGGGTTCGGCCGCGGGCGTACCGAAACCACGTGCCGGGTCGCCCACCAGCGGACGAGGTTGTACGCCGCGAACGCCAGCGCCAGCATCCCGGTCATCGACCCGCCGAGGCCGCCGATCTGGCCGCGGGCCTTCTCCGGCAGCACCGCCTCCGGGGCCAGCAGCGCCGTAGCCACGCCGAGCCACAGGGCCATCAGTATCAGGCTGTAGTGTCGCCGAAACATCGCGCCTCCCCCCTGCCGGCATCTTACGTGCGCACCAGCGCCACCGCCGCCACGATCAGGGCGAACGCCGCCGCCGTCCGCCACGTCGGCACCTCGCCGAGGTAGAAGAACGCGAACACGACGAACACGCTGACGGAGATCGCCTCCTGAATCACCTTCAGCTGCGTGGCGGTGAGGTGGCCGTAGCCGAGGCGGTTGGCCGGCACCTGGAGGGCGTACTCGGGGAGGGCGATGACCCAGCTAACGAGGCCGACCCAGTACCAGGCGGCGTCGCGGTGCTTGAGGTGGCCGTACCACGCGACCGTCATGAAGGCGTTCGACCCGACCAGGAGGAGGACCACGGCGGCGATCGGGTTCATCAACGGTCCTCGCGTGTCAAACGTCACTCGTACCGCCGGGCGATGCGGTCGGCCTCGGCGTCCTTCTTCTGCGCCCGCAGGGCCGCCAGTAGCAACGTCCGTGCCTCCTCGTGGGCCAGGTCGAGCCGCAGCGCCTCGCGGGCCGCGCGCTCGGCCGCGCCCGCGTTCCCGCCGTCGAGCCGCAGCCGGGCCAGCCGCAGGCGGGCCGGCAGGTCGTCCGGGTCGCGGGCGGTCATCTCCGCGAGGACATCGGCAAGCGGGTCGGCCTTCTTGAGCACGGTGTACAACCGGGCCAGTTCCGGCAGCCAGTCCGGCCCTTCGGACGCTGCCTTTCGGCCGCGTTCGAACACGACCGCGGCGGCGTCGTACTCCTTCGCCGCAGTCAGCGCCCGGCCCAGCGCCAGCAGCACGCGGGCGTCGTCGGGGTTCTCCTTCGCCGCGGTCTCCAGCACGGCCCGACCGGCGGCCGCGTCCAGCATTCGCGCCTTGAGGACGGACCCCAGCGGGTGACCCGGCTCGGCAGCGAGCGCCGCGTCGATCAGCCGTCTGGCGTCGGCGGCCTTGTTGCGGCGGACGTACTCGCCGGCGAGCCGCGCCATCAGGTCCGGGTCGTCGGGCCGGTCCTTCTGAGCCGCTTCGAGCTCGGCGAAGGTCAGCGCCTTCTCGCGCCGCGCGCCCTTCCCGCGGACCACCTCGGTGACAAAGGCGCGATACCCCGCCTCGAACGTCCCCTGCTCGACGCCGGTTGCCGCCTTCAGCGCCGCGGTCGTGGAGGCGCCGCCGCGGTAGGCGTCGAGCAGTTTCCCGACGGCGGGCTGGCCGTGCGTCCTGGTCAGGTACTCGACGTAGAGCAGGCTTTGCAGGTACGCGAGCGGCCAGTCGTCGGGCGTGCGTGGGCGGACGAACCCGAGCGTGATCGTGTCCAGGTCGAACAGTTTCGCCGCCGCGTGCCGCTCGCGCAGGACCGCCATCCACTCCGGCGGTCGCTCGCCGCCCTCGCTGCGGACGGCGAGCCCCTCGGTGAGCCAGTGCGGCACGCGGTAGTCGGTCTGGAGCAGGTTGAAGGCGTGCGTGAGTTCGTGCCGCACGACGCGCGACCAGTTCAGCTTGTCGGCGGACGGCGACGGGAAGGCGACGACGCGGCCGGTACACGCCCCCGCCGCCACGTCGGGCAGCCCCGGCAGCGCGATCGTGCGGCCGCTGAACATCTCGCGGCTGCTGAACACCTCGACCACCACCTTCCCGTCGAACGAGAACCCGTAGTCCGTGGCGAACCCGGCGTGCACGTCTTCCAGGTACTCGGCCAGGAACGGGGCCAGCAGCTTGTCCGCCTTCGGGTCGAAGCGGACGACGTAGTGCGGCGTCTCGACCGTCTGGTACGTTTCGAGGTGCTTCAGGACGAGCCGTGAGTTCGACACGCGGACGTTGAACGGGTCGGCCTTGAATGCGGCGTCGAGAACGACCTTCGCTTCCGGCTCGCGGCCGGTGCGGAGGAGCAGCATCCCGAGCCCGGCCTTCGCCGCGGGCAACTGGGGCCGCAACTCGGCGGCCTTGCGGAAGAACGTCTCCGCCTGCCCGTACTGCTTGCGGGCGTCGAGCACGCCGGCGAGGTCGTGGTAGAACGCGGCCGGCCTGGCGTCGAAGCCTTCGACTTCCTTCACGAGGGCGTCGAAGGCGGAGGCGTCGTTCGCCAGCCGGGCCAGCCCCGCGAGGCGGGCGAGCGTCGCCTCGTCGCGCGGGTTCACCTGCTTCGCCGCCAGCAAGTGCCGGCGGGCGGTGAGCGTGTCGCCGCCGGCGAGGAACACGTCGGCCTTCAGGCGCAGCGCCGCGGGGTGGCGCGGGTTCACCTTCAGCGCGGCGTCGGCGAGGCGGTCGGCGACGGTCAGGTCGAGTGCGTCGAGCGCGGCTTCCCCCTTGGCGGCGAGGGCGTCCGCGGCCCGCGGGTTGATCTTCAGCGCGGCGTCGAACGCCTCCAGCGCCTGGGCGCGGTTGTGCTTCTCCAGCAGCAACGAACCCGCGAGGTACTCCGCCTCCCAGCAGTCGGGGGCGTGCTTCTTGGCGTCCTTGTACACCTCGTTGAGCACGAACTGGAACTGCTGCGGCCGGTTGTTCCACGTCGCGTTCTCGACGCCGGCCTGTCCGACGATCAGCAGCGTGTCGGGGTCGGTGATCGGCCGGTCGGCGTTCTCGGCGTCGGAGTAGTGGCGGACGAACCACTTCACCTCGGCGTCGGCCGCGGGCAGGTCGCCCTTATCGCGCAGCAGCCGGGCCTTGACCCACCGGGCGAGGACGTGGTCGGGCTGCTTCGCCAGTGCCGCCGCGGCGTCGGCGAGGGCGTCGTCCCATTTCCCGAGCGAGTAGAGGAGGTCGGCGCGGGCGGCGAGCAGGTCGGGGTGGCCGGCGGATGCTTTCAGCGCGGCGTCGAGAACGTCGCGGGCCTTCGTGGCTTCGCCCTCGGCGCGCCAGGCGCGGGCGGTGCCGATGGCCGCGGCGGGGGCGTGCTCCTTAGCGGCGGCGGCGAAGCCGGCGCGGGCCTCCTCGTAGTTGCCGCGGCGGAGGCGCTGCCGCGGCTCGGCGAGCGGGTCGCCCGTCGGCGGCTGCGCGGACGTGCCGAGGGCGACGACCACGGCGGCGGTGACGGCGGCGAACACGGCGCGGCGCATGACGAACCCCCGGGCGGCGAACACCACCCTATCGGGCCGGTGAAATGCGAGCAAGCGGGCGGCGTCGTGCTGATAATGGCTCCGGGATCGATTCCCGTCGCAGGTGCCCCATGTCCCGCGTCCGCGCGCTGTTCGCCACCACCGTCGTCCCCGAACGATCGACGCCTCGGTTGATCCGCGGCGTGCTCACCGGCATCGGCGTGTTCACGTTCCTGTTCGGCGTGTTCGGCCTGCAATTCCTCGCCCCCACGCGCGTCGAGATGGTCCTCGCACTGCTCCTGCTCGCCACCTTCGCCGTGGCGTCGGCCGCGCTCGGGCAGTTGGTCGTGATTGCCGACCACCTCGAACGCCGGGGCGGTTAGAATCGGGGTCGCGTCCCGTCCTCCCCTCAGTCCGCGAGGGCCGAAGCATGTCGATCCGGGCCTGGGCGCTCGCCGCCCTCATGATCGCCGCCCCCGCCCGCGCCGCCGACCCGGCGACGGACCTCGCCGCCGTCATCGACAAGCACCTCGCCGCCGACTGGGCCGCCCGCGGCGTCGTCCCCGCCGCCCCCGCCGACGACGCCGAGTTCTGCCGCCGCGTGTACCTCGACGTGATCGGCCGCACCCCGCGGGTCGCCGAGACGCTCGACTTTCTCGACGACAAGGCGCCCGACAAGCGCACGAAGCTCGTAGACCGGCTCCTCGGCACGGCCCCGCACGCGGCGCACTTCGCCGCCGTGACGCGGGCCGCGTGGCTGCCGCAGTCCGTCGCCGGGGCGAACTTCGCCGGCTTCGGCTTCCAGCTCGAGACGTGGCTCCGCAAGCAGTACCGCGACAACGTCCCCGCCGACCGCACCGTCCGGGCGCTGCTCGAAGTGCCGTACCAGGTGCAGGTGACCGGCCAGGTCGGCAACACCTTCCGGTTCGTCCAGCCGGTCGGGAACGACCCGGACCACCGGACCATCGTCGGCTTCTACCAGGCGAACGAGGCGAAGGCCGAGAACGCGGCGGCGGCGGTGAGCCGGCTGTTCGTCGGCGTGAAGCTGGAGTGCGCCCAGTGCCACGACCACCCGTTCGCCCCGTACACGAAGGAGCAGTTCTGGGAGTTCGCGGCCTTCTTCGCTGATCTGAACCGCGTTCCCACCGCCGACGCGCCGCCCGGCCCGCAGGGGACCAGGAACCGCATCCAGCTGCCGAACTCGTCGCAGGTCGTGGTCGCCAGATTCTTCGACGGCACCTCGCCCGAGTGGAACGAGGTGACGAGCCCGCGGCAGGAGCTGGCGGCGTGGCTGACGAGCCGGCAGAACCCGTACTTCGCCCGCAACCTCGCCAACCGCATGTGGGCGCACTTCTTCGGCGTCGGCATCACCGACCCCGTGGACGAGCCCGGCGACGCCAACCCGCCGAGCCACCCCGAACTGCTGGACGCGCTCGGCAAGGCGTTCGCCGCCGGCGGGTTCGACAACCGGCTGCTCGTCCGCGCCATCACCCGCACGAAGGCGTACCAGCTGAGCAGCCGGATGAGCCACCCGACGCAGGCCGACGCCCGCCGCTTCGCCCGCATGAGCGTCCGCGGGCTGACGCCGGCCCAGCTGTTCGACAGCCTCGTCAGCGCCACCGGCTACCGCGAGTCGGCCCAGCAGCGGGCCAACACCTTCGCCGGGTTCGTGCAGCCGGGCAACCCGCGCAGCCTGTTCCTGAACCGCTTCACCAGCACCGACCGGCCCACCGAGGCGGGCACGACCATCCTGCAAGCCCTGATGCTGATGAACGGCCAGTTCCTCGACGCGCAAACGGCCCCCGACACGGCCGAGTTGCTCGGCGCCGTCGCCGACATCCCCGGGTGGGACACGAAGCGCCGCGTCGAGACGCTGTTCCTGGCCGCGCTCGCCCGCCGGCCGACGGCCGACGAACTGGAGCGGTTCAGCAGCCACGTCGAGCGCGGCGACCGGCGCAAAGGGCTGGGCGACGTGTTCTGGGTACTGCTGAACAGCCCCGAGTTCCTGTTCAACCACTGAGGCCCGCCATGACCCTGTCGCGTCGGCAACTCCTGACCGCCGCCGCCGGCGTCTCGGTGTCGGGTTGGCTGGGCCGGCTGGCCGCGGCCGACGCCAAGCCGCGGCGCTCGGTCGTCCTGCTGTGGATGGCCGGCGGCCCCGCCACCATCGACCTGTTCGACCTGAAGCCCGGCCACGACAACGGCGGCCCCTTCCGCCCCGTGGACACCACCGCCCCCGGCCTCCGCATCGGCGAGCACCTGCCGAACCTCGCCTACCACGGCCACCGCCTCGCCGTCCTCCGCGGCATGAGCACCCGCGAGGGCGACCACGGCCGCGGCACCTACCTCATGCGGACCGGCGTCGTCCCCAGCGCCGCCGGCATCCAGTACCCGACGGTCGGGTCGCTGTTGTCGAAGGAACTCGGCGACCCGGCCGGCGAGCTGCCGAACTTCGTCAGCATCGCCCCACAGCGGTTCTTCAGCCAGGAGGCGTACAGCCCCGGCTTCCTCGGGCCGCAGCACGCGCCGCTGATCGTCGGCGACGGCCAGTTCGGCCCGAACGTGCCCGACATCGACGCCGTCCTCCGGGTCGCCGACCTGGCCCGCCCGCGCACCGTCGCCGAGGACGCCGCCGCGACACGCCTCGATCTGCTCCGCGGCGTTCACGACGACTTTGCGGCGACACACCCCGGCGGGGTCACGCGGGCGCACGCCGCCGCCTACGACCGCGCCGTCCGGCTCATGCGCTCGGCCGGCGGCAAGGTGTTCGACCTGACGGAGGAGAAGGCCAACGTCCGCGACGCTTACGGCCGCAACCTGTTCGGTCAGGGGTGCCTGCTGGCCCGCCGGCTGGTGGAGCGCGGCGTTCCGTTCGTGGAAGTGACGCTCGGCGGCTGGGACACGCACTCGAACAACTTCGACCAGGTCCGCGCCCTGTGCGGCACGCTGGACCGCGCGTGGGCGCAGCTGATGACCGAGCTGACGGAGCGCGGCCTGATCGACCGCACCACGGTCGTGTTCGCCGGCGAGTTCGGCCGCACGCCGAAGATCAACCAACAGCGCGGCCGCGACCACTTCTCGACGGCGTGGTCCACCGTGGTCGCGGGCGGCGGCGTGAAGGGCGGGCAGGCCGTCGGCCGCACAAGCGCCGACGGCGTGACCGTGACGGACCGGCCGGTGTCGGCCGCCGACTTCCTGGCGACACTGTGCCGAATCGTGGGCGTGGACCCGGAGAAGCCGAACATGTCCAACGTCGGCCGGCCGATCCCCATCGCCGACCGCGGGGCGAACCCGGTGACGGAGGTCGTCGCGTGATCCGCCTCCTGCTCGTGGCCGCCGCGCTGGGCGGTAGCGCCGCCGTCGCCTTCCCGCCGCGGCCGACGCCGAGCGCCACGCCCGCGCCGCCGCCGATGCCGACGCCGGCCGACCGGTACGACCTGGTCGTGCTCGGCGCGCAGCGGCCGATCCGGGTCGCCGTCCACGTGCATTACCAGGGGCAGCCGCTCGGCGTGCGCTGGGCCGAGAGCCTGAAGGCCGTGTTCGGCGCGTTCGACCGCGACCACAACGGCTCGCTTGACGCCGTCGAACTGAAGCGGATGTTCTCCGACACGTCCGCCGCGGGGCTCCTCCAGAACGGCTTCTACTCGCCGTTCCCGAACGACCTGCCGACCCTCGCCTGGGTGGACGCCGGCGGTGACGGCCGGGTGTCGTTCGCCGAGTTCGCCGGCTACTACCGGCAGGCCGCGGCCGCGGCCTCGCAGGCGTTCCCGCCGCTGCCCGAGAACCCGCAGAACGCCGCCGCCACCGAGGGGCTGTTCGCCCTGCTCGACGCCGACAAGGACGGCAAACTCACCCGCGCCGAGGTCGCCGCCGCCGAGCGCCTGGTCGTGTCCCGCGACGCCGACGAGGACGAGTGCCTGAGCCTGACCGAGGTCGTCGGCCCGACCGCGTTCGTGGTCCGGCCGGCGGGCGCCGCACCCGCGCCGCGCCAGGTCGTGCCACCGGTCACGGTGGCCCGGAAGGGTGGGGCGGCGGACGTGGTGAAGGAACACGTCCGCACGAAGTACGACTGGGCGGCGCTCGGCCGGCCGGCCGCGACGTGGTGGACCGACCCGGCCGACGCGGACGTGACGCTGTCGTTCGCGCCGGCCGCGGCCGACTGCGTGGCCCGCGTCACCACCGATCCGAAAGCGCTGGCCGCCCGCGGGTTCACGGTGTCGCAGACGGAGCCGCGGCGGCTGGTGCTGCGGCACGGGCAGCAGGCCGTCGAGTTGTCCGCGGTCGTGGGGGCGGCGAACGCGGCCACCCGGGGCGGCGTGCAGCGGACGCAGTTCCTGACCATGTTCGACGCGGCCGCAGCCGGCAAGCGGTTCGTCACCGACGCCGACCTGGGCGGCGCGAACGCCCCGCGCTTCCAGCTGCTCCGCGTCCTGTTCGACCCGGCCGACGCCGACGCCGACGGCAAGCTGACCCGTGCGGAGCTCGACGCGCACCTTTCCGTCTTCGAAACGTTCGCAGCCGCGGCCGTGGCCCTGACGCCCGCCGTGCAGACGCCGACCCTCTTCCAGCTGCTCGACGACAACCGTGACGGCCGGCTGTCGGTGCGGGAGCTGCGCACGGCGTGGGACCGGCTGGCGGTGCTGGAGCCGTCGGAGAGCGGGCGGGTGGACGCGATCACGAAGGCGGCGATACGGCCGACGGCGATGCTGAGGCTGAGCCGGCCGGCGGAGCGGTTCGCGGGGTTCCAGTCGCCGGACGCGGGGCAGGGGGCGGTGCGGCCGCCGCAGGCCGGCCCGGTGTGGTTCCGCAAGATGGACCGCAACGCCGACGGCGACGTGTCGCGGGCCGAGTTCGTCGGCACGCGGGCCGAGTTCGACGCGACGGACTCGGACCGCGACGGGCTGATCTCGCTAGCGGAGGCGACGGCGTTCGACGCCGCGGCGCGGAAGGAGTGACGCCACTCGCGGCGGTCAGGTAAGTTCCGCGGCGTGCATCTTGCGCAGTTCCACATCGCGGTACCGCCCCCGGATGATGAACGCGAACGGCACCGACAGCGCCACCAGCAGCCCACCCGCGAGCGTCGGCCCGTACCACACGGGGTACGGCTGATCGGCCGCGAGCGCGACCAGGCCGAAGCCCAGCAACAATACGCCCACCACGGCCCCGACGCCGAGCAGCCCGAATACGAACGCCTGTCCCTTCCCCTTCGGCACGAGCCGGCTGCCGGCCGTGCCGAGGGCCGCGCCCCACAGCCCGACGACACCACCACCGATGCCCCCCGCCCAAGTCATCACCACAGGATCGACCCACGGTTCCGCGGCCATCACCCGCCCCCCCTGGTTAAGCTCGCCCGGTGAGCGGCGAGCAACTGCCGGCCGACGCCGGCGTCGATGACCCCCTCCGCCACCAGCACCCGCACCTTCCGCTCCAGCGGGTCGGCGCCGCGGGCCGCCTCCGCCGCCTTCACCCGGGCGATGAGCCGGTCGAGGCGAACCCGGATGGTGGGGTACGACACCCCGTACCCCTCCGCGAGCTCCTTCAGCGACCCGGACGCGAGCACGACCCGGCGGACGAACTCGCGGTCCTCGTCGCCCAGCTCGGCGAACCACACGGGGACGCCCCCGGACTCCATTCGGCCGACTCCAACTTGCGAAAAGCGAAAGGCGATGTGCGGATTATTGATATGGGAGAATCGAAAGTCAAGGTGAAGAAAACGAAAACGATTGCGCGTCGGGTTTCGCCGCTTGCGGCGTAGCGGGGCGTGCCCCGCTACGCCGCAAGCGGCGAAACCCCAAACAAGCCCAATTCTCATCTCGCGCGTACAATCCCCACATGTCCGCACCCCTGCCGCTCGCCGTACCGTCCCGCCCGCCCGGCCTCCTCGACACGCCGGCCGACGACTTCCGCGACTGGCTCGCCGAGCGGAACCAGCCGCCGATGCGCGCCGCCCAGATTCGCAAGCAGTTGTTTGCCAACCGGGCCGAGTCGTTCGACGCCATGACCGACCTGCCGCTTGCCCTCCGCGGGGAACTGGCCGCGTCGTTCAGCCCGTTCTCGACCCGCGTCGAGAAGCACCTGAAGGCCGGCGACGACACGCACAAGCTCGTGCTGCGGCTCGCCGACGACCGCATGATCGAGTGCGTGCTGATCCAGGACGAGGGCCGGGCCACCGCGTGCGTCAGCACGCAGGTCGGCTGCGGCATGGGCTGCGTGTTCTGCGCCAGCGGCATCAACGGCGTCGTCCGCAACCTCACCGTCGGCGAGATCCTCGAACAGCTGCTGCGGCTCCGCAACCTGACCCGCCGCGAGGACGACGGCGGCCGGCCCGACCTGCCGACGCGCCTGTCGCACATCGTGGTCATGGGCATGGGCGAGCCGCTGGCGAACCTCGACAACCTCCTCGAAGCGCTGGAGGTGGCCGGCGACCCGAAGGGGCTGGGCATCGGGGCGCGGCACGTCACCATCTCCACGGTCGGCCTGCCGGCGAAGATCAAGCGGCTCGCGGAGGCGGGCAAGCAGTACAGCCTGGCGGTGTCGCTGCACGCCCCGAACGACGCGCTCCGCACCCGCATCGTGCCGACCAACGACAAGACGGGCATCCGCGCCATCCTGGAAGCGGCCGACGAGTTCTTCGACAAGACCGGCCGGCAGGTGACCTACGAGTACGTCGTGCTCGGCGGCCTGAACGACCGGGCCGACCACGCCCGCGAGCTCGCCCGGCTGCTGACCGGCCGGAAGGCGCACGTCAACCTCATCCCGTGGAACGACGTGGACGGCCTGCCTTACCGCCGCCCGAAGGACGGCGACCTGACCAACTTCATCGACACCCTCCGCCGCTCGGGCGTGAGCGTGAAGGTCCGCAAGCGGAAGGGCTCGGAGATCGACGCCGCGTGCGGCCAGCTACGCCGACAGGCCGAGGCGGCCGCAACCGGTGTGGCCCCAGCAGGTTCCGCGTGAGACTCGTAGAGTGACTCGCACGAACCGACTTTTTTATGAGTTGGTGACATGTTTCCGGGGATCGACCCCCCTCGGCCGGAAACAATGATCCGGGCCCGAATGAGGATTCGCGGCGTCGGCTGTCGCGTTCGGTATTTGGTTGCTACACTCGCGGAAGGGCCGCACCGGCCCCCCCGATCCCACCCCGCGGCCCCATGTCCATCGGCCAGACCAGCACGCTGATGGCCCTCCGCGACCCGGACATCCGGCTCATGCTCCGGGTCCGGGACGACGACGCCGCCGCGTTCGCCGAACTGGTGGAGCGCTTCCAGCACCGCCTCGTCGGCGTCATGCACCACCTGGTCGGCAGCGCCGACGAGGCCGAGGATTTGGCGCAGGAGGTGTTCCTGCGGGTGTACCGCACCCGCAAGAAGTACCGGCCGCGGGCCAAGTTCAGCACGTGGCTGTTCACCATCGCCAACAACCTGGCGCTGAACGCCCTGCGCGACCGCCGGCGGCGCCCGGCCGTGCCGCTGGAGTTGCAGCAGAGCGGCGGCGACGTGCCCACGACGAACAACGCCCCCGCCCAGACCCGCGACGCGCCGCCGGCCCACAGCCTCCAGCAGCAGGAGCTGGCGGCCGTGATCCGCGAGGCGCTCGACGGCCTGAACGAGCGGCAGCGGGTGGCGATCGTGCTGAACAAGTTCGAGGACATGGGCTACGCCGACATCGCCGAGGTGATGGGACTGAGCACGAAGGCGGTGAAGTCGCTGTTGAGCCGCGCCCGGGTGAAGCTGCGCGAGGCGCTGCAGGGGTATATCTACATGGATGGCGACGCCCCGCCGCCGGACGACGGCCCGGAGGAGTGACGCCGATGGCCGACGGGTTGACGGAACCGCCGGACGACGCCCCCGACCACACCGAGGTCGAGCTGGTGGCGTACCTCGACGGCGAACTCGACGCCGCGGCGGCGCGGCGGGTGGAGGCGCGGATCGCGGCCGACCCGAAGCTGCGGGCGCGGGCCGAGGCGCTGAAGCGCTCCTACGACCTGCTCGACTTCCTGCCGAAACCCGAGCCCTCGGCGGCGTTCACGAGCCGCACCCTCGACAGGCTGCCGGCGGTGAAGTCATCGCCGGCGGCGCCGCCGGTGCAGCCGACCGAGCCGGTGCCGGTCGCGCACCCGTCGGGGACGGGGACGCCGATCCTGACGCCGGTACCGCCGCCGCGCACGGGCACGTGGGCGCTGGTGCTGGTGCTGCTGATCGGCGTGTCGCTCGGCGTCGGTTACCTGGGCACGGCCGCGGCACGGACGTACCTTTTCCCGCCGCCCGCACCCCTCGACGTGACGGCCGACACGCTGCCGCTGGCCGACTACCGCGTGGTGGAGCGGCTCGCACTCTACGCCCCCGCCGACGACCTGGAGTTCGTCGAGAGGCTGGCCGCACACGACCGCTTCGGCGACGACGTGGGGCTTCAGTCGGCTGCGCCGGTCGAGCCAGACAAGCCGGACGGAAAGGAGCTCGACGCACTGGTGAGAGCGTTCCGCGAGCTGCCCCCAGACCGTCAGGACAAGCTGCGGCAGCTGGATCATCAGTTGCACGACCTGCCCGACGCCCGCCGCGACACGCTGCTACGGGTGCTGGAGGTGTACGCGGCGTGGCTCCAGCGCCTCCCCGACGCCGACCGCAAGAAAATCCTCGCCGCACCGTCCCCCGGAGACCGGCTGGAGGCGATCGACGACACCCGCAGCACGCAGTGGGTGGCCGGCCTCCCGGCGGCGCAGCGGCAGAAACTCAAGACGATGCCGCCCGTCGAGCGCGGGGAGACGATCGTGAAGTGGAAGGCGGAGGAGGACACGAACCGCGACCGCTGGAACACGGCCCGCTTCCACCACGAGTTCGTCCGTTCCGGCCGCCAGCCGTGGCCGTTCACCGACGAAACGCTGAAGAAGCAAGTGCTGGACTTCGCCCAATCGGCTTACCACCCCGGCGACCCGAAGAAGAACCGCCTGCTGCCCGCGGACCGGACGAGGTTCACCGAGGCGCTGGAGCGCGGGGAGAAGGGCGGCGAGTGGGCGTGGCTCGGCAAGACGGTCTACGACATCTCCCGCAACCCGCGTTACGAGACGTACCCCGAGGCCGGCCCGAACGGGAAGATGACCACCGACTTCGCCGACCTGCCGCCGCTGCTCCGCGACGTGATGACGAAGCGGATCGTGAACAAGGCCGGGGCGGAGGTCGTCGGCCGGTGGCCCGACTTCGCCCTGGAGGTGAACCGCGGGATGTCGAAGTCCAAGTTCGCGGGGAAGGAGTTTCACCTCGGCCCGGCCCGGCCCGGCGAATTCCGGCCGGAGGTTGAACAGTTCCTGCCGGCGCTACAGAAGATGGTTACGCCGGCGGAGTGGGCCGGGCTCGCGGAGAAGGCGGGGCGGTGGCCCGAGTACCCGGCCGAGCTGCTGCGGCTGGCGCGGGCGCACGACCTGAGCGTACCCGGGGCGATGCCGCCGGGGCCGCCGAGCCAGTGGGAGAAGACGTACAGCCTGCCGCCGCGCCCGGTGCCGCGGCCGGGGAGCGAGTGACCATGAACCTGGACCAGTTGTACCCGTACCTCGTGCCGGGCTTGTTGAACCCGGACTGGGAGCCGGCGTGCGTACCCGTCGGGCACGGCGTGTGGGTGCAGCTGTTCGAGGACACCACGAGCGCGAACGGCATCGTTCACGCGGCCGTGTCGCCGGACCAGCTCGCCTCCGCTGGACTGAGCGCGGGCGACGCCCACGAGCAGGCGCTGGCGAACCTCGTCCGCTTCGCCGACGACTCGCCCGACTTGTCGATCCAGATGCTCGGTGAGGTCGGCGACCCGGTTCATTTCCTGCTGTACTGCGACCACCCGCGGGCGGCGGCGTGCCTGTTGCTGCCCGACCTCTACGAGCAGGCTTGCGACCTGCTGAAGACCAGTGAGGTGTGCGCGGTTGTGCCGCAGCGCGAGTCGCTGGTGGTGCTGCCGAAGCGCGACCGGGCGTACCGCGAGATGATGGTGGCGAAGCTGCGCGAGCTGGAAGCCGACGCCCGGCGGCCGATCAGTTTCGGGCTGTTCGAGCTGACCGCGGACGGGGTGAGTGAGTTCCACGAGGCGTGACGCTCACGTCTCGAACTCCCACAGCCGGCACGGTATCTTGCCGTTGAAGAAGGGCGTACTCCCCCGCACCGGGAGCCCCACTTCGCCCGCCAAGTTGTCGTTCCCGCTGAACACGAACACCCGCCAGCCGCGCCAGTGGGTGCCGAACACGTCCCCCAGCGTGCGGTACAGCCCCACCAACTCGGCCTCCTCACCGATCCGCTCGCCGTAGGGCGGGTTGCACGCCAACACCCCCGGTGGCCCGTCCGGCGGGCGCGCGTCGCGCACGTCCAAGCGGTCGAATCGCAGTAGATTGCCGACTCCCGCCGCGTGGGCGTTCCCGCGCGCGAACTCGATCGCGTCGGCCCGCCCGTCGCTGCCGACGATCGGCGCCGACAGGTGCGGCCGGACGCCGAGTCGGGCGTCCTCCCGTACGGCAGCCCACAGTCCGCGGTCGAAGTCGGGCCACCCCTGGAAGCCGAACCACTTCCGCAACAGCCCCGGCGGCCGGTCCAGCGCCAGCCAACTCCCCTCGATGCAGAACGTGCCGGAGCCGCACAGTGGGTCCACGAGGGGCGTCGCCGGGTCCCAGCCGGCGTGGAGCAGCAACCCGGCGGCGAGTGCCTCGTTGAGCGGCGCCCGCGTCTGCACGGGTCGGTAGCCGCGCTTGTGCAGCGAGTCCCAACTCGCGTCCAGGCTGAGCGTCGCGTGGTTGCGATAGACGTGCAGGTTGAGGCCGACCATCGGCCGCTCGGTGTCCACGCTCGGCCGGCGGCCGACGCGGTCGCGGAACTGATCGCAGATGGCGTCCTTCACCCTGCGGCTGGCGTACTGCGAGTGCGTGATCGCCGAGTCGCGGACGTTGCAGTCCACCGCGAGGGTGTGGTCCGGCGACATGAATTCGAACCAGTCGATCGACCGGACGGCGTCGTACAACTCGTCGGTCGAGCGGACGGGGCCGCCGAACACCGGCCGGAGGATTCGCACGGCCGTCCGCAGCCACAGGCTGGCGCGGTAGAGGAGGGCGGTGTCGCCGCGGGTCCAGACGCCGCCGCGGCCGAGCTCCACGTCGGCCCCGCCGAGGGCGACCAGCTCGCCGGCCAGGAGCGGCTCCAGCCCGCGGGCGCACGTCACGAAGTATGCGACCACGCTACCCCCGGGCCAGGACGTAGATCGTCCCGACGAGCACGCACGCGGCCACGATGCCGAGCATGATGAGCCGCTGGGTGAACCACACCTCGATCCCCTTGCCGAACTTGATCCCCATCACCGCGGCGTGGAGCCCGGCCGAGATCGCCAGGTCGAGCGGCATGTACAGGAACTTGGCGACGAACCACGCCTCCCATCTCGGGATGGCGATCATCCGGGTGCCCTCGTGGACGACCGTTTCCAGGACAGCAAAGGCGACCACGTCGGCGACGTAGTTGATGAGCATGATCCCGGACGCCGCCAGGACCGACGGCTTGGGCAACCCGCACAGCGTGCACGACAGCCGGAAGATGTACGTCAGCAGGAACAGCACGACCGGCAGGAGCAGGAGCGTGAAGACGCAGCAGACGAACAGGACGGCGCCGACGTTGCCGCCGTTACCATTCACCGCTCAACCTCGGAGTCAGGGGTAGGAAGCTCACGCCTCGGCCGGGGCGGGGAACTGCCGGCACAACTCGCGGACGGCGCCGCGGACGCGCTCCAGCACCGCGGCGTCCTCGGGGGCCGCCAGCACCTCGACGATCCACGCGGCCACGCGCTTCATCTCGGCCTCGGCCATGCCGCGCGTCGTCAGGGCCGGGGTGCCGATGCGAACGCCGGACGGGTCCAGCGGCTTCCGCGGGTCGAACGGGATCATGTTCTTGTTGACCGTGATACCGGCCCGGTCGAGGGCGTGTTCGGCCACCTTCCCCGGCACCCCCTGCTTGCCGAACACGTCCACCAGGATCAGGTGGTTGTCGGTACCGCCGCTCACGAGCGTGTAGCCGGCGCGGGTCAGCTCCTCGGCCAGCACTTTTGCGTTCGCCACCACCTGTCTCTGGTAGCGAACAAAGTCCGGCTGGAGCGCTTCCTTGAAGGCGACGGCCTTCGCGGCGACGACGTGCATGAGCGGCCCGCCCTGCACGCCGGGGAACACGGCCGAGTCGATCGCCTTGGCGTACTCCTCGCGGCACAGGATGATGCCGGCACGGGGGCCGCGCAAGGTCTTGTGCGTGGTGCTGGTGACGAACGCGGCGTGCGGCACCGGGTCGGGGTGGACCTTGGCAGCCACCAGCCCGGCGATGTGGGCCATGTCCACCATCAGCAGCGCGCCGACCTCAGCGCAGATGTCAGCGAACTTGGCGAAGTCGAACTCGCGCGGGTAGGCGCTGGCACCGGCGATGACGAGCTTCGGCTTGTGCTCGCGGGCCTGCGCGGCGACCTGGTCGAAGTCGATGCGGTGGTCCGTCGGGCGGACGCCGTAGGAGGCGACCTTGAAGTACTTGCCCGAGAAGTTCAGCCGCATCCCGTGGGTGAGGTGGCCGCCGTGCGCCAGGTCGAGGCCCAGGATGGTGTCGCCGGGCTGGAGCGTGGCCAGGAACACGGCCATGTTCGCCTGCGCGCCGGAGTGCGGCTGCACGTTGACGTGCGCGGCGCCGAACAACCGCTTGGCGCGGTCGATGGCTACACGTTCCACTTCGTCGACGAACTCGCAGCCGCCGTAGTAACGGCGGCCGGGGTAGCCCTCGGCGTACTTGTTCGTGAGGCACGAACCCTGCGCGGCCATCACCGCGGGGCTGGTGTAGTTCTCGCTGGCGATCATCTCCAGGCCGTCCTGCTGCCGGCGGCGCTCGCTGCGGACCGCGGCGAAAACCTCGGGGTCGGCCTGTTCCAAAATGTCCATCAGGGGCTCCGGGGCGGCAATCCCTTCTTTGTATCGCCCCGGTCAGCTGAACTGAACCCCCGCCGCCCGCAACTTTTCGGGCAGCGTCCCGTCCGGCTGGTAGACCAGCCCCTCCCACCCGAACCGCCGCGCCGCCTCGACGTTCACCGGCAGGTCGTCGATGAACAGGCATTCACCGGGCTCGGCGTTGGCGTACTGGTGGGCGTAGGCGAAGAACGCCGGGTCCGGCTTGCGAGCGGCGGCGTGGTGCGAGGCCACGAGGTGGTCGAACGGGGTCAACTCCGCGGCGTAGTCGGCGGTGAAGCGGAGGAAGTGCGCCTCGTTCGTGTTCGAGCCGAGCAGCACGCGGTAGTTCGCCCTCAGTTTCGGGACGAGTGCGATGACCTCGGGGTTGGGCCAGAAGATGTCGGTGTACGCGGCGAGGAACTCGACGGGTGTGCAGGTAAGCTTGGCGTTCAGGATGGCTTCGCGGACGAACTCGGTGGTGCTGAGAAGGCCGCGCTCGTAGTCGTCGGCGATGGGGTCGCCGTAGACGCGGAGCGCGAGTTCGACCGCCGGCAGGGCGGTGTACGCGGCCAGTTTCGCGACGGAGCGGCCGTGGTCGAAGAAGGCCACGACGTTGCCGAAGTCGAAGACGATGGTGCGGATCATGACAGTTACCAGATCAGAGTTAACCACAGAGTCACAGAGGGCACAGAGAGAAAACAGAAAACCGAGTGAGACGATGTTTTCAAACCATCCTCTGTCTCGGTTTTCTGTTTTCTCTCTGTGCCCTCTGTGACTCTGTGGTTAATCCATTTCGCTTCTACTTCCCCGGCGCCTTCAGGATAAGCGCTTCGACCGCCGACTCGGCCCGCGACTTGGGGCCGCAGCCGATCACGATGCGGGTGCCGTCCGGCGTCACCGCTAACGCGTGGATCGGCCCCACGTCGCGCTCCGCGCCGGCGACGCGCTTGCCGTCGGCGACCGACCACGCGGCCAAATACCCCTTGTACCGCGGGGCCGGGCCGGCCGTGATGAGCAACTTCTCGTCGGTCGAGAACCGCACGGCGTGGACCCAGCCCGGGTGGCTGGCCGGCGGCTCGCCGGGGAACGGGCTCTTCAGGTCGGGGTTGGCGAATTCGCGGACCGGGTTGCCGCTCGCCACGTCCCACAGCTTCACGGTGCGGTCGCTGGACGCGCTCGCCAGCAGCTTGCCGTCCTTCGTGAACACCGCGCTGAACACTTGATCGCGGTGGCCGACCGGCCCCTTCGGCGGTTCGAGCTTGTCGCCCGGCTTCGGCTCCGGGGCGGCCTTGAACTCGCGCACGAGGGTGCCGCCGGCCGCGTCCCACAGCTTCAGCGAGCGGTCGAAGCTGGCCGTCAGCACCTGCTTGCTCCCGGGCGCCCACACGACCGCGTAAATCGGCTGCGGCTCGTTCGCCGGCGCCGGCTTGATGTGGGCCTTCACCTCCTTCGACAGCGCCGCCTTCTCCACGTCGAACAGCCGGAGCGAGCCGTCGTGGCAGCCGGTGGCGATCACCTTGCCCGTCTCGTCGAAGGCGACGGCGTCCACGAGGTTGGGGTGCGGCAACGTCTTCGCCGGGGCGTTGCCGGCGATCTTGAAGCGGCGGGCAAGCTTGTCGTCGGCGGCAGTGAGGAACGACCCGTCGGCAAGGAACGCGGGGCCGACCGCGGCCGCCGGGTGCGGGTAGCTCTGGAGTGCGCGCCCGAACTCCGGCGGCGTGGGCATGCCGGGAGTGACGGTCACGTTCCACGCCGCAGCCGCCTTCGAGTTCAGCACGCCGACCAGCGCCGGGGCGGTCGGATGGAAGGCCAGCCCGGTCGCCGGTGCGCCGGCGGCGATACTTCCGACCTGCTTGCCGTCGGCGATCGTGAACACCTTCACCGAGCCGTCCGCGGCCGACACCGCGAGCCGCTGGCCGTCCTTCGTGAACGCCGCCGCGATGGCCTCGGCTCCCACGTCGAACGCCTTCTCCTTCGTGCCGTTGCCGGTGTTCCAGCTCGTCACCTCCTTGCCGGGGCCGACCGCGATCACGCGCTCGCCCTGCGGCGACAGCGCAATCCCGGCCACCTTCCCGGTGCCGACCACGATGACGCGCTGGACGGTGATGGGACTGATGCCGACGGTCTTGTCCGCACTCGCGGTGACGGCGATTGGCGCGGCCTGCGACAGGAACGCCCCACGCACCGGCCCGGCGTGCGGGAACGCCTGATGGATCACGCCCGTCGTCGCGTCGGCGAGCACTGCCAGGTTATCGGCGCGGCCGAGCAGCAGGCGCGACTTGTCGGCGCTGAAAGATAGCGACAGCACGTCAGCCGGCTGGGCGATCTTGGCGAGTTCCTTACCGTCGGCGAGGTTCCAGGAAATCACGTCCTTCCCGACAGCGGCAGCAAGAGTCTGGGTGTCCTTGCTCAGCGCCAGCGCCGTCGGCACGTTCGGCAGCGGGCCGATCTCGCGGAGTGCCTTGTCGGCCTTCGCGGTGTCCCAAACGCGGACGAGCTTGTCGGCGCCGGCCGTCACCAGATAGCCGTTCGTGGGGTGAAAAAACGCCGCGGTTAGCTTGCCGGTGTGGGCCTTGATGGCGAACTTCGTCGCCTTGTCGGCCGGCTGTTTGGGGTCGATCGGCAGTGCCCAGCCCTTCGCCAAGCCGTCCGCGCCGGCCGTCAGGAACACCGGCTGCGACGGGTGGAAGCCCACGGCCGTCACGCCGCCCGCGGCCGCGGCGGGCACCTCGGCCTTCACCTTCCCCTGGCGGTCCCACATGACGACGGAGCCGTCGGCGAGCCCGGCCGCAAGTGTCTGCTGGTCGGGCGATAGGGCCAGCGCTTCGATCGAGGCTTTCGTCGGGCCGTAGCTTCCGGCGGGGGTGCCGTTGGCGACGGCGAACAGCGTGGCTGTTTTGTCCGCGGAGGCGACCACGGCCGTGGCGCCGTCCGTTGACGTGACGAGGTGCGTCAGCGCATCCTTCGCGGCCGGGGGCGCCTTCGGGGTCGGCGGCGGCGGGGCCTGCCACACGCGCAGCAGGCCGTCGGCACTGGCCGTGTACGGGAGCGCGTTACCGGCGTTCACCGCGAGGCCGGTCAGATCGGCGGTGCCGGTGTGGTACGCGGCTACGGCCTTCCCGTCTTTCGGCGTCCAGAAGCGGACCGTCTTGTCGGCCCCGGCCGAGACCAGGAAGCCGTTGTTGGCGCTGAAGCCGAGCCCGACGACGGGGCCGGTGTGTCCCTTCAACTCGACGGCGCCTTTCTCCTCGCCTTTCGGGTAAACCTTGATCGTGCCGTCGGCGCCGGCGACCGCGAACGTCACGCCGTCCGGCGACACGGCGACGGCCTTGAGCGCCGCGGCGCCGGCGTACGTCTTCACCGGGTTCGGCGTCGGCATATCCCAGACGAGCGCCTTGTTGTCGGCCCCGCCGCTGACGAGTTGGTCGCCTTGCGCCGAGAACGCCACCGACAGCACCTGCAGTGTGTGTCCCTTGTCGCCACCGTAGACGCGCAGTTCCTTGCCGGTCGCAGCGTCCCACAGTCGAACCGTTTTGTCGAAGCTGCCGGTGGCGATCAGCGTCCCGTCGGGGCTCACGGCCACGGCGGCGATCGTGTCCGAGTGCCCCTTCAGCACGCCGACCACGTCCGGGGCGGGAGCCTGGCCCGACGAGCTCACGGCGAAGAAGCCGACGGCGAAGGCGAGCGGCACGGTGAGCCGACGCGGGAGTGGCATGGGACGACCGGGGAAGGGGGAGTGGGGCGGGCCGGCTGCGCCGGTGGGAGGCAGTGTCGCACCCGCGGCCGGCGGCGTCAACGAGCCGGCCCCCATCGAATTTTCATTTTTCCGGTTGACAACGTTGGTACGGGACGTGATCGTTGGGGTGGAGTTGAATTCCGCGCCTTGCGGCGCGGCCCCCGCCTGCTCCCCTGCCCACCCCGTTCGCTTTCACTTTCTACTGGGGTCTGCCATGCTGCGGTTCACCGGCTCGGCCCGCTCCTTCTGCGACGGCGTCTCCCGTCGAAACTTCCTCCAGGTCGGCGCGTTCGGAGCCGGGCTGACGCTCGCGGACATGCTCCGCGCCCGCGACGCCCAGGCCGCCGCGACCCTCCGCCAGCCCACGCGGTCGCAGAAGTCGGCGATCATGATCTACCTGCCGGGCGGCCCCAGCCACATGGACATGTACGACCTCAAGCCGGACGCCCCCGCCGAGTTCCGCGGCGAGTTCCGCCCCGTGGACACGAACGTCGCCGGCGTCCGCATCTGTGAGCACATGCCGATGCAGGCCATGATGTGGGACAAGCTCTCCGTGGTGCGCTCGGTCGTGTCCGTGGACGAGCACAGCGACTCGCTCGTGCTCACCGGCTACCCCGACCGCGTCAACCGCACCGCCGACCACCCGTCCATCGGCTCCGTCATCAGCAAGCTGCGGAGCCAGGAGGCGTCGGCAGTGCCGCCGTTCGTGAGCCTGCGGGGGATGAGCCGCGGCACCGAGCCCGGCTACCTCGGCATCGCCCACCGCCCGTTCACCCCGGGCGGCCAGGGGAACTCGAACCTGCGGCTCGCCAACAACGTCACCGAGCAGCGGCTCGACGCCCGCCGCGACCTGCTGACGAGCTTCGACGACACCCGCCGCGAGATCGACGCCACCGGCACCATGCGCGGCATGGACGCCTACACCGAGCGGGCCATCGAGATGGTGACCGCCGGCGTCGTCCGCAACGCCCTCGACTTGACGAAGGAGCCGCAGGCCGGCCGCGACCGGTACAAGGGCGTCGAGCAGTTCCTCACCGCCCGCCGGCTCGTCGAGGCGGGCGTCGGTTGCGTCACGCTGTCGATCGGCGGCTGGGACACCCACGGCCAGAACTTCCAGACGCTGAAGCGGCAGCTGCCGCAGGTGGACAAGGGCGTCGCCACGCTGATTCAAGACCTGCACGACCGCGGCATGCAGGACGACGTGGTGACCGTGATGTGGGGCGAGTTCGGGCGGACGCCGAAGGTGAACATGAACGCCGGCCGCGACCACTGGAGCCCGGTCATGAGTGCCCTGGTCGCCGGCGGCGGCCTGCGGATGGGACAGGCGATCGGCGAATCGACGGCGAAGGGCGAGCGGCCGAAGGACCGGCCTTACACCGTCCCGGCCGTGCTGAGCACCGTGTACCGCGCCCTCGGCATCGACCCCGCCATGACCTTCCCGAACGGCAGCGGCCGGCCGATGTACGTCCTCGACGACCGCGAGCCGGTCCGCGAGTTGATCGGCTGACCGGCTCCTACCATGACCCCATGACCCCGACGCTCCGCCTCGCCGCACTGGTTCTCGTTCTGGCCGCCGTCGGGTGCGAGTCGCGGAACGCGGGGAAGATTGTGGGCCGGTGGCGGGCCGACTCGGTCGATCTGCCGGTCGGCCCGAACGGCCCCGCCGACATCGTCTGGGAGTTCACCGAGGACGGAAAATTCACCATCCTCCGCGTCATCCCCGACCGGGCCGAGCCGAACACCGAGAAGGTCGCCGCCGGGCGCTACACGCTCGGCCTCCGCGACAGCGTGACCCTCACGAACCTCGACCCGCCGCTCGACGGCCAGACGAAGCTGTCCGAGCAGGTCGTGATCGACGGTGATAAGATGATCGTGGGCGGCCGCGGGAAGGACTCCACCTTCCGGTTCACCCGCCTGCCCCCGAAGTAACCCCGCCTGGTTCCAAGTCCGCAGGTGCGACCATGTCCCGCACGCTCCTGGCGCTCGCCGCCGCCCTCGCCTGGGCCGGCCCCGCGGCCGCCCAGCCGGCCATCACCGCCGCGATGCCGTACCCCACCCAGCTGCGGATGCGCGGCCTGGAAGACGCCCCTCAACTACTCGTCACCGGCCGGCAGGACGACGGCCGTGACGTGGACGTGACCGCCGCCGCCACCTACGCCGTGTCCGACCCGAAAGTCGCGCGCGTGGACGCCGCCGGGCGGGTGTTCCCCGTCGGCAACGGCACCGCCGAGATCACCGCGACCGTGGGCGGTCACACCGTCCGCGTGCCAGTCACCTGCGCGGACATGGACCGGGCGCTGCCGATCAACTTCGCCAATCAGGTGGTGCCGATTCTGACCCGGCTGGCGTGCAGCAGCGGCGGCTGCCACGGGAAGATTGCCGGGCAGAACGGCTTCCGCCTGTCCCTGCTCGGCTTCGAGCCGCAGTTCGACTACGAGAACCTGCTGAAGGAGGGCCGCGGCCGGCGCGTGTTCCCCGCCAACCCGGAGGCGAGTCTGCTGCTGACCAAGGCCACCGGCCAGGCGCCGCACGGCGGTGGCAAGAAGATGGAGCCGAACGGCGAGGAGTACAAGATCGTCCGCCGCTGGATCGCCTCCGGGTTGCCCTACGGTAGCCCGACCGACCCGACCGTGACCCGCGTCAGCGTCTACCCGGAAACCCGCGTGATCGACCGCAAGGGTCGCCAGCAGCTGGCCGTGTACGCCCACTACTCGGACGGCACCACCGAGGACGTGACCCGGCGGGCGCAGTTCGAGAGCAACGACACCGAGGTCGCCACGGTCAGCGAGAGTGGCCTGGTGAACAGCCTGAACGTGACGGGGCAGGCCGCGGTGATGGTTCGCTACCAGGGGAACGTGACGGTCTTCCGCGCGGTCGTGCCACGGCCCGGCGCCGCCCCGGCGTTCGAGTTCGCCGCCCGCACCGTGGTGGACGGCCACACCGCGAAGAAGTGGCGTGACCTGGGCATCGCCCCGTCCGATCTCTGCACCGACGAGCAGTTCATCCGCCGCGTCACGCTCGACCTGACGGGCACGATCCCCGACGCCGCCGCGGTTGTCGCCTTCGCCGCCGACCGTGACCCGCAGAAGCGCGACAAGCTGATCGACCGGCTGCTGGAGACGCCGGAGTACGCCTACTTCTTCGCCAACAAGTGGGCCGACGTGCTGCGGGTGAAGCGGCGCAACCAGGCGAACCGGGCGGCGGGCACGTTCGCCTTCCACGAGTGGATTCGGGAAGCAGTCGCCACGGACCGGCCGTACGACCAGTTCGTCCGCGGCATCATCACCGCCAGCGGCGACGAGCACCGCAACCCGCCCACGTTCTGGTTCCGCGAGGTCGCCACGCCCGAGAACTTCGTCGACGACGTGAGTCAGGTCTTCCTCGGCCAGCGGTTGGCGTGTGCGAACTGCCACCACCACCCCTACGAGAAGTGGACCCAGGACGATTACTGGGGGCTGGCCGCGTTCTACGGCCGCGTCGGCAAGAAGACGGTGGCGATCCCCGGCCAGCAGAATCAGGGTCAGCAGGGCGGCCGGCAGGTGATCTTCACGAAGACGGCTGGCAGCGTCACGAACAAGCGGACCGGCGGCGTCGCCGACATGCGGCCGCTCGAAGGCGAGAGCGTGAAGCTCGGCGCGGAGGACGACCCGCGGGCCAAGTTCGCCGACTGGATGACGAGCCCGAAGAACCCGTTCTTCGCCAAGGCCGTGGCCAACCGCTACTGGGCGCACTTCTTCGGCCGCGGCATCGTGGACCCGCTCGACGACATGCGCGTGACCAACCCGCCGTCGAACCCCGAGTTGCTCGACGCGCTGACCAAGGACTTGACCGACAACAACTTCAGCCTCAAGGCGCTGATCCGCACGATCTGCCGGAGCCGGACGTACCAGTTGAGCAGCACGCCGAACGAGTTCAACTCCGAGGACAAGGCGTCGTTCGCCCGCTACTACCCGCGGCGGCTCCAGGCCGAGGTACTGTTCGACGCCGTGGGTCGCCTGACGAGCAGCCCCGCGGGCTTCGCCGGGCTTCCCGCCGACCGCCACGCCCCGAGCCGGGCGATCATGTTGCCGGACGAGTCGTTCACGAGCTACTTCCTGGACGTGACCGGCCGGCCGCAGCGGATCAGTGCGTGCGAGTGCGAGCGGGTGAACGAGGCGAGCCTGGCGATGAGCCTCCACCTCCTGAACTCGAACGACGTTCAGGACCGCATCGCCCGCGCCGGCGGCCGCGCCGACGCCCTGAGCCGCGACCCGCGGCCGGACGCCGACAAGGTGACGGAGCTGTTCCTGCTAGCCCACGCCCGCCGGCCGACGGCCGAGCAGCTGCGGGTGGCCGTGGAACACATCGGCCGGGCGACGACGCCGGCGGCCAAGAAGCAGGCCTACGAGAACGTCGTGTGGGCGCTGTTGAACAGCAAGGCGTTCCTGTTCAACCAGTGACCCGAGATCGCCGCCTGCGGCGTAGCGGCGTCGACGCCGCTACGCCGCAGGCGGCGAAAACCCTGAGCCGATACAATAACCATCTCTTCCACCCCACAGGGCCGACCATGATCCCAGACGCCACGAGCCGCCGAACGTTCCTCGCCGGGTCCGCCGCGGCCGTCTCGCTCCTCCCGGCCGGCGCCTTCGCCGCCGGCAACGACACCCTGCGCGTCGGCCTCGTCGGCTGCGGCGGCCGCGGCACCGGCGCCGCCAGCCAGGCCCTCCAGGCCGACCCGAACGTCAAGCTCGTCGCCATGTGCGACGCCTTCAAGGACCGCCTCGACAGCAGCCTTCGCGAGCTGCGGAACATCCGCGCCATTGCCGGCAAGATCGACGTGACCCCCGAGCGCTGCTTCGACGGCTTCGACGGCTACCAGCGCCTCCTCAACAGCGGCGTGGACGTGGTGCTCCTGTGCACGCCGCCCGGGTTCCGGCCCCAGCACCTGCGGGCCGCCATCCAGGCCGGCAAGCACGTGTTCTGCGAGAAGCCCGTCGCCGTGGACGCCACCGGCGTCCGCTCCGTGGTCGAGACGGCCCGCATGGCCCGCGAGAAGAACCTCGGGCTGTGTTCGGGCTTCTGCTACCGCTACGACCAGGCCAAGCGCGAGACGGTGAAGCGCATCCACGACGGGATGATCGGCGACGTGCAGGCCATGCACATCACCTACCTCACCGGCACGCTTTGGCACCGCGGCGAGAACCCGGACTGGACGCCGATGCACTACCAGATGCGGAACTGGTACTACTACACGTGGCTCAGCGGCGACTTCATCGTGGAGCAGCACTGCCACAACTTCGACAAGGCGGCGTGGGTGTTCAAGGGCGAGATGCCGGTGGCCTGCACCGCGGTCGGCGGCCGGCAAGTCCGCACCGACCCGAAGTACGGCCACATCTACGACCACTTCGCGGCCACGTTCGAGTACCGCAGCGGAGCCAAGCTCTTCTCGCACTGCCGTCAGATGGCCGGCTGCAACGGCGACGTGAACGACCACGTCTTCGGCACGAAGGGCCAGGCGCACTTGATGCGGCACAGCATCAGCGTGAACGGCGGCGGCTCCGGCTGGGAGATGGGCGAGGGCGATGTAAAGAACATGTACCAGGTGGAGCACGACGAGCTGTTCGCCAGCATCCGCGCCGGCCGGCCGATCAACGACGGCGAGGCGGCGGCGAACAGCACGCTGATGGCGATCCTGGCCCGCGAGGCGGCGTACAGCGGCAAGCGGATCACCTGGGCGCAGATGCTGGCGTCGAAGCAGAACCTCGTGCCGGCGAACCCGCAGTGGGGGCCGCACGAGGTGACCGGCGTACCCCAGCCGGGGCAGTACCAGTTCGTGTGAGAATCGGTACAGGCGAGCGGCCCGCGTCCGCGGGCTGTTCCCGTGCGCATCGATGCGCACGGGAACAGCCCGCGGACGCGGGCCGCTCGCCTGTACCGATTCTCCCGATTTTGCGCTGGCGTCGCTGCACCGCGTCTGTTTAGCTGACACGTCGGACGGCCGACTCGCCCGCCGTCCCGCCCATCCCCCCGGCTCCCCAGGACGGGAAGCCCCCACGTCGTCCCCCCGTGCAGCCGGGCCGCCGGAGGCCGCCCGCGACTCGCCTCCGGAGGTCCACGTCATGACCCGACCGATCGGTCGTCGTGAGTTCTTGCGGGTGTGCGCCGCGGTCTCCGCGGCGCTCACGCCCGCCGCCGTGGTGGCTCAAGAGCCGAAGCGGCCACGGCTGCGGAAGGCCGTCAAGTACGGCATGATCCAGGCCCGCGGGTCGCACAAGGACCGCCTCGACCTCGCCCGCCGCTGCGGGTTCGCCGGCGTCGAGATCGACAGCCCCGGCACCCAGAACCTCGACGACCTCGTCGCCGCGAGCAAGGAAACGGGCGTCGCCGTCCACGGCGTCATCGACTCGGTCCACTGGTCCGACACGCTCTCGCACCCGGAGGAGGCCGTGCGGGCACGCGGGCTCCGGGCGCTGAACGGGGCTTTAGAAGACGCCCGCAAGGTCGGCGCGAACACGGTGCTGCTGGTGCCCGGCGTGGTGAACAAGGACGTTACCGTCGAGCAGTGCTGGGAGCGGTCCACGGCCGAGGTACGGAAGGCGCTGCCGCTCGCCGAAAAGCTCGGGGTAAAGATCGCCATCGAGGTGGTGTGGAACAACTTCATCACGACGCCGGACCAGCTGATCCGCTACGTCGACCAGTTCCGCAGCGAGCACGTCGCGGCGTACTTCGACTGCTCGAACATGATCAAGTACGGCGTCGCCCCGGCGGAGTGGATTCGCCGCCTCGGCCGGCGGATGGTGAAGTTCGACTTCAAGGGCTACAGCAACGCCAAGCAGTGGGTGCCGATCGGCGAGGGCGACGAGGACTGGCCGGAGGTGCTCAAGGCGCTCGGCGAGGTCGGCTACGACGGGTGGGCGACGGCCGAGGTGGCCGGCGGCGGCGAGGACGTGCTGCGCCGCATCTCGGCGCAGATGGACCGCGTCCTGGGGCTGTAGCAGGAAACGAAAAAGCCCACCCGCCGTGGCGGGTGGGCTTCTTGCATTCTTACGCCTTCCCGCGCGGCGGCAGCCGCCACGCCCCGGGCACCGGGGCCGCCGGCACCGGCACCGTCGCCTGTAGCGTCAGCCCCTTCGGCATCGTGTCCTCGTCCGCGTTCAGGGCGTTGTCCCACGTCAGCCAGCGGTTGGCGAACGACGCGTTCCGGCCCAGGATGGCGGTGAACGTCGAGTCGGTCACGGCCTGCAACTCGTTCAGCGGCCGGCCGGCGCGGATGCTGTTGAGCAGGTCGATGTGCTCCTGCACGTAGGCGTCGCGGTCGTCGCTGCCGACCTCGTCGCGGTTGATGGTGTAGTTGTTCACCCGGCTGACGCCGCGCGACCCGAACACCGTCTCGGACACGTCCGACTCGCTCCCGGCGATGTGCCGGCAGTACGAGAACACCCGAACCCCGTTGGCGTACTCGTACTCCACGGCGAAGTGATCCCAGATGTTGCCGAACTCCTTCGGGTCGGCGTTGGCCCCGCCCGGCCGGCTCGACCGCCCGCCGATGCCGGTGGCCCGCACCGGCCGGCCCTTCAGCACCCAGTTGGCCACGTCCAGGTTGTGGACGTGCTGCTCGACGATGTGGTCGCCGCAGACCCACTGGAAGTGGTACCAGTTGCGGAGCTGGTAGGCGGCGTCGGTCTCGCCCGGCCGGCGGGCGTTGAACCAGATCGGCGGGCTGCCGCCCGAGTTCCACGCCACCCGGGCCGAGACCACGTCGCCGATCGCGCCGTCGTGGATCCGCTTGATCGTCTCGATGTAGCCCTTCTGGTGCCGCCGCTGGGTGCCGGCGACGATCGCCAGATTCTTCCGGCGCGACTCCTCGACCAACCCGTACACCTTGCGGGCGCCCGCGGCGTCCACGCACACCGGCTTTTCACAGAAGATGTTCTTCCCGGCCCGGATCGCGGCCTCCAGGTGGAGCGGGCGGAAGCCGGGCGGCGTGGCCAGGATCACCAGGTCCACGTTCGCCCCGAGGACGCGCTGGTAGGCGTCGAGGCCGTCGAAGGTCGTTTCCGGCGTCACCTTCACCTGGGCCGCGTACTGGGCGTAGTCGCGGCCGTTCTTGAACGTGCGAACGGCGCCCTCGGCCCGCTCCTTGAACACGTCGCCGACGGCGACGATCTCGACCTTGCCGTTGGCCCCGTTGATGGTCCGCTCGGCGTCGAGAATGTTGCGGACGGCGCCGGTGCCGCGGCCGCCGGCGCCGATCAGGCCGACCCGGATGGTGTCATTGCCGGCGGCGTAGGCGCCGACGTTGGCTGCGGCGACGACGCCGGCCGCGGCCGAGGCGGTCACGAAGTCGCGGCGGGTGCCGGACTGGGGAGAGGACATGCGAGTCTCCTTCGGGGTTAGGGATCGGGCTTGGCGAACGGCCGGCGGCAGCCGGCTGATGGCGATAACAGGCACTTGCGCCAACGACCAGCCGGCTGCCGCCGGCCGTTCGCCGAGTTACTCGGACTTCTTGATCACCTTCGGGGCCAGGTCACGCAACTCCGGCGGGTCGGTCTCCGCGATCACCACGCGGAAGCCGACCACGTCCATCCGGGTCAGCCACCAGATGCTCTGCGGCTCCTGCGGATCCCACTTCATCCAGCTCCGGTCCGACATGCGCCGGGCGGCGCTGCGGCAGCGGTCGGCCTTGTCGGCCCACGACCCGCCGCGAACGACGTGGCTCCACTTGTCCGCCGTCGGCACCACGACCGGGTTCAGGTTCAGGCTGATCGCGGCGCGGCGCTCGTAGGCCTTCGGGTCGTACTGGTCGAGGGTCCACTCGGACACGTTACCGTACAGGTCGTGGAGGCCGAACGGGTTGGCCTTGCGCGTGCCGACCTTGTGGGTGCAGCCCTTCGGCTTGTTCGGGAAGTTGTCCGGGTCCGGGGAGTTGTCCTTGAACCAGGCGTGTTCGGGGAGCTCGGCGGGGTCGTTGCCGAAGCTGTAGGCCGCGTCGCCCTTGCCGCCGCGGGCGGCGTACTCCCACTCGGCCTCCGTCGGCAGGCGGTAGTTCTTACCCGTCTTTTTCCGCAGCCAGTGGCAGTACATCCACGCCGCGTGGTGCGTCAGGCACATGATCGGATGCCCGTCGCGGCCGTGCTCGTACGTCTCGTCCACGAACGTGTTCGTCGGCCGGGTGATGGCGTCGGCCTTGAAGTCCTTGGCGCGGTCGTCGTTGGCCACGAGGTAGGAGTTGTCGAACCAGAACAGGTCGAACTCGTCCCACGTCACCTCGCACTTGCCCATCCAGAAGTTGCCGACCTTCGCCTTGTACCGCGGCCCCTCGTTCTTGTCGCGGCCCGCCTCGCCGTCCGGGCTGCCGACGGTGACCTCCCCACCGGGGACGTACACCATGTCGAACTGGGCCTTCATGTCGAACTTCTGCTTCGAGTTCTCGTCGATCTTGTACGCGACCACCTTCTCGGTGAAGTTCTTCGGTTCCAACTTGCCCGCGGGCTGGCCGGCGGCGGGCGGCAGCGCGACCGCGGCGGTAGCGATCGCGGCGGCGAACAGTGTGACGCGGGGGAGCATTCTGTTACAGTCTCCGATGAGGCGGCCGAAGTCAACTGGCTGGCCGCCGGAACCGGGCGCGAGTGGGGGATTTCGGATGGTCGTCCGGGTCGGGCTGCTCGTCGTGCTGGGGTATCTTATCCCGGCGCTGCCCGTGCGGCCGGTTCAACCCGCGCTCGCCCGGCACGAGTTCGAGTCGAAGCACATGGGGACGACGTTCCGCATCGTGCTGTACGCCGCCGACGCGCCGAGCGCGAAAGAGGCCGCCGATGCCGGCTTCGCCCGGGTAGCGGCGCTCGACGCCTGCATGAGCGACTACAAGCGTGACAGCGAACTGATGAAGCTGTGCGCCGCGTTCCGCACCGAAGTCGGCTCGCCGGTCGCCGTCAGCGACGATCTGTTCGCCGTGCTGTGGGCCGCCCGCGAGTTGTCGCAAGCATCCGACGGCGCCTTCGACGTGACGGTCGGCCCGGTCGTGCAGTTGTGGCGGCACGCGCGGCGGACGCAGCAGTTGCCGGAGAAGGAAGAACTTGCCGCGGCGATGCGGCTGGTCGGTTGGCGAAGCGTTGAGCTCGACCGCGAGAAGAAGACGGTTCGCCTCCTTGTACCGGGAATGCAGCTCGACCTCGGCGGCATCGCCAAGGGCTACGCCGCCGACGCCGTGCTCGCGCTGCTGCGTGGTCGATTCGGCATCACCCGGGCGTTGGTCGCGGCGGCCGGCGACATCACCTGCGGCGACGCCCCGCCCGGCCGCGACGCCTGGGAGGTTGACATCGCCCCCATCGCCCGCGGCGAGCCCGTGCGGCGGCTCCGGCTCGTGAACGCGGCGGTTTCCACATCCGGCGACCTGGAGCAGTTCGTGGAGATCGGCGGCGTCCGCTACTCGCACGTCGTGGACCCGCGGACCGGCCTCGGCGTCACGGGCCGGCGGAGCGTGACAGTGATCGCCCCGCGCGGCGTCACGGCCGACAGCTATACCAAAGCCGTGATGCTGATGCCGCCCGGCCGCGGCTTCGAGCTGATCGAGCAAACTCCTGGAGCGGCCGCGTACCAGGCCACGGTCGGCCCGAACGAATCGGTGCAGTCGAGTTCCACGCGGCGGTTCGCGCAGCATCTGGTGCCCGAGCCGCCGAAGTAACCCCACCCGGAGAACGACCGATGGACGAACTGGTGAACCAGGTGTCGGCGAAGACGGGCATTGAGGCGGACACCGTGAAAAAGGTGCTGACGACGGCCGCGGAGTTCGTGAAGGGGAAGCTGCCGGAGCCGCTGGCGGGTCAGGTCGAAGGCTTCCTGACGGGGCAGAGCGGCGGCAACCCGCTCGGCGGCCTCAGCGACAAGCTCGGCGGCATGTTCGGCAGTTGAGTGGCCGCTGCGAACCCTGCCACGTCGTAAACCATCCGTACCTGCACGCAGCCCCGGGACCGCGTCCCGGGGCTTTCGAGTTTGTTGCGAGACCGTCATGAGCGCCGACCGGCCGGTGGACAACGCCCCGTACCTCACGCACGCCCACGCCGGCCTCACCATCGAAGGCTACTCCCGCGCCGCCGTGCAGAGCTACTGGCGCGTCCCGGAACTGAAGCTCGGCTTCGACCTCGGCGCCCACCCGTGGGACTTCATGGGCACCGGCACCTGGTTCATCTCGCACACGCACCTCGACCACGTTGCGGCCCTGCCGGTGTACGTGGCCCGGCGGCGGATGATGAAGATGGAGCCGCCGACGGTGTACGTCCCGGCCGAGGCGCTCGACGACGTGAAGAAGTTGCTGATGATCTTCCACCGCCTCGACCGCGGCCGGCAGCACTGCGACCTTCGCGGCGTCTCGCCCGGCGACGAGATCGCGCTGTCGCGGGAGCACGTCGTCACGGTGTTCAACACGGTCCACACCATCCCGAGCCGCGGGTTTGTCGTGTGGGACCGCCGGCACAAGCTGAAGGATGAGTACGTCGGCCTGCCCGGGAATCAGATCCGGGACTTGAAGCTGTCCGGCGTCGAGATCACGCGTGAGGTGCGGGTGCCGCTGGTGGCGTACACCGGCGACACGGCCCCCGCCGGCCTCGACGCCGAGCCGGCGTGCTTCGACGCGAAGGTGCTGATTACGGAGATGAGCTTCATCCGCGACAAGCACCGGCGCGAGAAGATTCACAAGTTCGGGCACATGCACCTGGACGACTTCGTGGAGCGGGCCGACCGCTTCAAGAACGAGTTGATCGTGGCGGGGCACTTCAGCACGCGCTACCACCCGAACGAGGTGCGGCGGTTGCTCGACGCGAGGTTGCCCGAGGTGCTGAAGCCGCGGATGCGGCTGTGGATTTGACCGCCGGCACGCCGTTCGCGGATGACATCTCATCCGCGGCGGCCGCGGGGCGGTCCCGGACTCGGATGTCCTCGTCACGAACACCGACCCCGGCGGCACCGCTCAGCCATACGGTGCGCCATGACCCGACTCTTCCGCCAACTCTGGGACGACGACGATGGCGTCATCCTCTCCGTCGAGTTGATCCTGATCCTCGCCGTGATCGTGTTCGGCATCATCCCGGGTGTTGTGGCGCTCCGAAACTCGCTGATCGCTTCGATGGCCACCACCGGCAACATGCTGTTGAGCGTGACCCCGACGTTCACCTATTCCGGCTACGCGGTCGTCGGCGGGACGAGCAACCAACCCGTCGCGCTGGTCGGCGGGCTGGCCGTGTCGCACAACACAGTGCTGCTTCTGAACGGGGTGCAAGTAGTTCCCGAATCAGGGCCGTACCTGGTCGTCCCACCGGCACCCTGATTCGGTCGGCGGGTTGCATCACACCTTCACGGCTGCTGCCTTCTCGACCGTCAGCAGTTGCTCCTCGATCCGCGGCGGCCACTCGAACGGCGTCGCCAGCGCCGCGATCGGTACTCCGAGTTGCGGGATGTCCGCCTCCTTCAGCCTGCCGAGCCGCTTGAGCGCGGCGAGTACCAGCGTCGGCACCCGCTCCGGCGGCAGGTGCATGAGCCGGCAGCAGGTCGCGTCCACGGCCACCAGGTCGGCCCCCATGATGAGTGCCCCCACCGTTTTCGCCGTACCCATGAGCGGCCCGTCGCCCTCCATGCCGACAATGCCGTCAACAATCGCCAGGTGCGGCGTGCAGGTGCAGGCGATGTCCACGATGCTGTTGGGGATGCCGCGCCAGTGGAGCTCGTTCTTGGGCCACCCGTAGCAAATGCCGGGAAGGGTGCCGAACAGGTTTTTCAGGCTCAGCGTCGCCCCGGCCCAGTGGTGCGTCTTCAGCTTCGGGAGCGAAATCAGCACTTCCGCCGACGCCACCGTGCGCGACAGGTACAGGTGGTCGAGGCCGGTCAGGCGGCCCATGTTTGGCAGCTTTACCGGCTCGTCGTGGTTGATGTCCACGAAGCGAACGCCGTGCTTTTCCAGCACCGCCCCGAGGCCGCTCTCCTTCACCAGGAATTGCACGTTCCGCCAGTGCCCGGGCCCCTCGGCGACGACGACCTCGGCCGCGCCTTCCTTCTTGCAGAGCGTGATGACCGCGTCCACGACGCGCGGGTCGGTGTTGATGACCTTCTCGCGGCGGTACTCCACAAGGTTCGGCTTCAGCACGACGCGCTTGCCGGCGAGCGGCACCGCGGCGCGGAAGTGTTCGTACTGCGTCGCCAGGATGTCGGCGAGCGGGGCGTCGTAGTCGGCGGCGCGGGCGATGTGAACGGCCGACGATTCGGGTAGCGGGCGGACGTTGCTCAGCTTGCCGAGCACCCAGTTGCGCACCTTCCCCTTCAGGCGCTCCATGAGCGGCGGCGTCGGCGGTGCCTGCGGTTGCTGCCGCGGCCCGGCACCGACGCCGACCGTCGGCTTGTCCGCGAGGCGGAACGGGTGCCGCGCCGCGGTGTTCAGCGCGAGGCCGGCCAGCGCCAGGCGATACGGACCGGCGCCGAGGCCGTCGGTTCGGTGGATCTCTTCGCTCAGCGCGCCGGCGATGCGCTGGTCGAGTTCGGGTAGAAACGCGGCCGAATCGGTCGGGTCGGCGGCGAGCGCGAGCTTGGCCCAGGCGAGGTGTTCCAGGTCGGTCGACTTCGCGGCGTGAACCCGCAAGTACCCCCGGGCGGCGTCGACACGCGGTTCGTCGGGCACGCCCTGGAGAGCGAGCACGAGCACGGCCGTCGGCCCGGGAATGGGTTCGGTGCTTTTACCGAGGACGATGCGGTTGCCGTAGTTGGCCCCGCCGCTGTCGAAGGCGCGGTCGAGGAGGAGCTTCAGCCCCTCGGCCACGCGCGGGTGCGACCCCTTGCCCGCGGCCCGCAGCGCGAGGCAGGCCCACGCCGTCGGCTCGACCCACGCGAAGTTCGCTTCCGCCCAGCCCCAGCCCTTCAGCGTCAGGTCGATGTCGAACGCCATGTCCTTTTCGTCGGCCCCGTCGATGGCGCGGCTCTCGGACCGCAACAGCACATCGGCGGTGGTGGCGAGGCGGTCTGCGCCAAGGCCGAGCGCCTGCTCCGCGAACAGGACGAGCGCCGTCGGCCAGACGGCTTGCGGCCGGCCGCGGGTGAGGCGGTACGTGCCGTCGGCGGCGCGGTTCGCCTCGATCGCGGCGACCCCGGCGTCGATCACGGTCGCGTACCTGGTGCGGTCCGCGGACAGCGCCAGCACCGCGAGCGCGGTCGGCTCCAGGTGGGCAGGCTGGCCGGGCTGGTAGCCCCAGCCGCCGCCGGGGGCGGCCAGTTCGGCGAGCCGGTCGAGGGCGGTCGTCAGCATGCGCGGCGTCCCAGGAGTTATGCTCCCAGCGTAGAACACGATCAGCGCCGCGGGAGCTCCGCCCGGTTGCGGTCCGGCGGTTCCACCCCGTGCAAGTGCCGGACGAAGAAGTCCTGCGTCCTGCGCCGGCCGTACGCCCCGCCGTCGGAGTGGCCCAAACCGGGCACCACTAGCAGCTCGAAGTCCTTGTTCGCCTTCACCAGCGCGTCGGCGACGCGAAACGTGCTCTCGGGCGGCACGTTCGTGTCCATCTCCCCGACGATCAGCAGCAGCCGGCCGCGGAGGCGGTGGGCGTTGTCCACGTTCGAGCACGCGGCGTAGTGCGGCCCGACCGGATACCCCATCCACTGCTCGTTCCAGCTCGACTTGTCCAGCCGGTTGTCGTGGCAGCCGCACGCGGCCATGGCCGCGCGGTAGAAGTCGCCGTGGAACAGCAGCGCCCCCATCGCGTTCTGCCCGCCGGCGGACGTGCCGTAGATGCCCACCCGCTCGGCGTCGTACCACGCGTACTTCGCCGCCACCGCCTTGTGCCACCGGACGCGGTCCGGGAAGCCGGCGTCCTTGAGGTTCTTCCAGCACACGTCGTGGAACGCCTTCGACCGGTTCGCCGTGCCCATGCCGTCGATCTGCACGACCACGAACCCGAGGTCGGTCAGGGCGCGGTGCCAGGGCAACGCCCGGTACGCCTTCGGCACGTGTGACCCGTGCGGCCCGGCGTAGATGTACTCGACGACCGGGTAGCGCTTCTCCGGGTCGAAGTTCCGCGGCTTGCAGATCAGCCCCCAGATGTCGGTGGTGCCGTCGCGGCCCTTCGCGTGGAACACCTCCGGCAGTGCCACCTCGGCCAGTTCGGTCACGTCCGCGGCTTCGAGCCGGCACACGAGCGTGCCGTCGGCGCAGCCGCGGAGCTCTGTGACGGGCGGTGCGTCGACGCGGCTGTACGTGTCGATCAGGAAGCGGCGGTCGGGCGAGAACTGTACCGCGTGCGTGCCGTTGCCGGCGGTCAGCGCCACGAGGCCGGTGCCGTCGAAGTTCACGCGGTAGTGGTGGACGTGGTACGGGTCTTCGCCGGCGTTCTTGCCACCCGCCCGGAACCACACCTGCCGCGCGTCCTCGTCGATGCGGTCGATGCCGCGGACGACGTACTCCCCGCTCGTAATCGCGGCCTTCTGCTCGCCCGTCGCCGCGTCCAGCAGGTAGAGGTGCCGCCAGCCGCTTTTTTCGGTCGCGTGGATGATCTCTGCCGACTTCGTCAGCCACGTCACGGCCGCGAAGTTGAACCCGTCGAAGTGCTGCGTCCACACGAACGTGTCGCTCTTCTCGTCGATCAGGTTGCGCGTCGCCCCGGTGGCGGCGGTCACGGCCACGAGCCGGTGCCGCTGGTGGCCGCGGTCTACCTTCTCGTACGTAAAGCGCTCGCCGTCCTTCGCCCACCGCACGTTCGGCACGCCGAAGTCAACCGCCGGCGCGTCCGTCTTCAGTTCCTTGCCAGTGGCGGGGTCGAACAGGTGCGGCTCGAAGCGGGTGAACTTGTCGCCCGGCTGCGGGTACGACCGGGTGTGCAGCACCGCCCGCCCCCCGGCCTTCGGCGACGACTCGACGAAGTACACTTCCTTCTTCTCGCCCGGCTCGATCCGCCAGGCGACGAGTGCCTTCGAGTCCGGTGCCCAGCTCAGCATCCCGTAGTTGGCGCCGTCCTTGCCGTCCTTCGTGAGCGGGGTGTCCTTGCCGTCGGCGTCGCGCAGCACGACGTTGGCGTCGCGGATGACGGCGGTCCACTTGCGGTCGGGCGACCGTGCTTCGGCGGACTTGCGGGGCGGTTGCTGTTGGGCGACGACGGCGAACGGGTCGGGGGCGATCACTGGGCCGTCGGGGAAGAGCGGGTCCGGCATCTCGACGACGGGTGCGGGTGCCGGCTCGTCGCATCCGCCGGGCGGCGCGGCCTGCTTCGCGCACACGTAGCTGGTCAGGTCGCACGTCCACTCGTCGTCCCGCAGTTGGAAGCGGACGCGGGTCACGGCGTCGTCGAGCGTGATCGACTGGAACGGCAGCCGCTCGGCGGCGTACTCCTTCCCCGCGGCCTTCGACAGCCCCGCGGCCAGCTTGGCGTGGTCGAACGCCGGGCGGCGCGTCCCCTTCGTCGCGTCAACGAGTACGAACTCCTTTGTCCCGGCCTTGAGGTCGTTCCGGTACCAAAACTTCGTCCCCTCCGCGAACCAATTCGGCGTCACCTTGTCGCGGTAGGCGCGGCCCGGGGTCGGCGGCAGGGCGGCCCGTCGGTCGGCATCCTTGAGGTCGGCGGGTGTGGGGACGAAGCGCGGCAGCGGGTCCGCCGCCGGCAGCGGCCGGGCAACAACGACGGCGAGAACTGCAGGGAGGAGGAGCGGGGCGAGGCGACGGGTCATGGCGGTACGTCTCTCGGGGGCGTTCGGCCTCTACCCGAGTTGTACCGACTTCCCCACCTTCACGTCGATGACCTGGAGCTCGAGCGAGCGCTGGCCGCGGAAGTCGTTCACCTTCGGCGTGAACGCCAGGCAGCACTCGCCGTTTGCCGCGAGCAACTCCTCCATCCGGTCGGCCATGTTCCACGCCACGGCGCGGAAGCTCGTATCGCCCTGCACGGCCCGAAAACTCAGGTGCTTCTGCACCTCACCACTCCCCATCGTTCGCAGGCTCTCGGCCCGCAGCCCCGCGGCGAGGAACTTGGGCCGCGGGTTCTGTGCCCCGTAGGGTTCGAGCTTGTCGATGTCGCGGAGCAGGCCCCAGGTTACGGCGCTGAGGGGAACCTCCGCGTCGAGTGTGACGCGCGGGGGGGGCGGGCCGTCGGTGTGGAAGTGGGCCGCGGCGTAGGCGGCGAAGGCGTCGCGCAGCGCGGGGATGTTCGCCGGCCGCAGCTTGAACCCCGCCGCCGCCGCGTGCCCGCCGTGGCCCACGAGGTGCGCCTCGCACGCCTTCAGCGCCAGGTGCAGCGGGAAGCCCGACACCGACCGCCCCGAGCCGACAGCGATGTCCTCGTCGGTGCGGGTGGCGATGACCAGCGCCGGCCGACCGTACGTCTCGACCAGCCGGCTGGCCACGATCCCGACCACGCCCTGGTGCCCCTCGTTCCACTCGGGCGACCACACGACCAGGCCGGGGGCGGAAGCCAGGCCGCCGGCGTCGATGATGTCCTTGGCCTGCTGGGTGATCTTCCGCTCGAGCGTCTGCCGCTGGCCGTTCAGGTCTTCGAGGTATGCGGCGATCTGCTGGGCCTTCCCGGTGTTGGTCGTTGTGAGCAGGTCGACCACCATGCGGGCGCACTGCAACCGGCCGGCGGCGTTCAGGCGCGGCCCCAGTCGGAAGCCCACGTCCTCGGCGGTCACGGGTTTCCGCTCCTTGCCCGCCTCGGGCCGGCCCATCGCGGCGTCGAGGAGCGCCCGCAGGCCGATCGTGGGCTTCTCCGCGATCCGCGCCAGGCCGTGCTTCACGAGCAGGCGGTTCTCGTCGTGGAGCGGCACCACGTCGGCGACGAGGCCGAGCGCGGCCAGCCCCACGGCGTCCAGCAGGAACTCGCGTAGCTCGGGGCTCGTCTTCGCGCCGCCGCTGGCCCGGCGAGCCACTTCCCACGCCAGTTTCAGTGCCACGCCCGCGCCGGACAGTTCGCCGAACGGGTACGTGCTGCCGGGGAGGCGCGGGTGAACCAGGCACGCGGCCGGCGGCAGGATCGGCACGCCGGCCGCGTCCGTCCGCATCTCGTGGTGGTCGGTGATGATCAGTTCCAGTCCGGCGGCCCGCGCCTCCTCCGCCTCCTCGATGCTGGCAATGCCGCAGTCCACGGACACGACCACCGACACGCCCGACGCCGCGAGCTCCCGTAGTCGCGGGGCGTTGAGGCCGTACCCCTCCGAGAGGCGGTGCGGGACGTGGAACTCGACGGCGGCGCCGAGTTTGGTGAGGAGTGTGACCAGGATGGCGGTGCCGGTCACGCCGTCCACGTCGTAGTCGCCGTAGACGCAGATGCGTCGCTTCTCAGCGATGGCGCGGAAGAGGCGGTCGGCGGCGCCGGGCACGTCCGGCAGGTCGCCGGGGGCGTGAAGGCCGGACAGGGAGCCGTCGAGGAAGCGGCGGGCGTGGTCGGGCTCGGACACGCCGCGGTTGAGTAGCAGCTGCGCGACAACCGGCGACACCCGCAGTGACCCGGCGAGGCGGTGGGCCGTGTCCGGGTTCTGCGGTAGAAGCCTCCACACTTTCTCGACGCGGGACACGGGGGCGGCTCCTTCCACCGCCTCGAGCGGCGGGAACTGGCGACCAACCCTCTATTTAGAACGGATGTCCACCAGCGGGGCAACCCCAGTCGCGGCAAACCGGCCCCCCCGACGCCCGCCTCGTACCGCGCCACCGTCAGCTCTTCGCGGACCGGCCCTGATCCCGCAGGGAGAATCCCTTCGCCGGTCGGCACCACCCGGCCCGTGGCCACCACCGACATCAGAAATTCCGTCCCACCGCATCAGATTGGTTCTCACCCGGGTCGATGCCAACCGTGCGTCCGCGTCCCGATCCCGGGCGCCGGTGCCGCGCCCGGGTTCCTACCGGTCGGCACCAACACCCGTTCCGTCCCGCGAGGAGACAGCACCTGTGAACGCAGCGATTCTCCTGATGGCCTCGGCCGTGACGGCCGGGCAACCCCCTGCGGCGGCCGCCCCGGCCGCTGCCCCCGCCGCCCCGGTGGTGGTCGCCGGCTCCGGCGGCTGCGGTGGCGACTGCGGCCCGGTGGCCTGCGGCTGTGACGTCGGCTGCAAGAAAGTAAGCCTGTGTGACAAGATCAAGGCCCGCCTCTGCAGCCCGAGGGCCAAGTGCGGCTGTGAGAGCGCTCCGGCCTGTGCCCCGGCGCCGGCCCCCGCCCCCGCCCCGGCGTGTGACGACTGCGGCCGCGCTCCGCGCGTCAGCATCCTGGACCGGTTGAAGGCCAAGTTCGGCAAGAAGTGCGACACCTGCGCCCCGGCGTGCGACGGTTGTGCCGCCGCCCCCGCGGCCGCCCCGGCCCCGGCCCCGGCCGCCACGCCGACGCCGGCCGCTATGCCGCCTCGGACGCCGGCTCCCACTGCCACCCCGCCGAAGGCGGGTCTGGTGGTTCCGGGCGTCGTCACCCCGGTGTCCGGCGGTGCCCGGCTGACGGGCACGACCAGCCCGTACTAACACACGGGCTCGGAGGTGAGTTCGCGGCCGGCCTCATTCCCGACGACGGGAGGGGTCGGCTGCGTTTTTTTGCAGAACTGTCGGAAACCCGCTCTTCCACCCGGTCGGCCCGGCATTAGGATGGGAGCGGGGCAGCACTTTTCGCGGCACGGCGGACGCCATCGACCGGTGCGGGGCGCGACGGACGCGCACCCCGGGCGGGGCGGCAAACGGGGGCAGGGATGAACGCGGCGGCCACGGTCAGCACCGCGGGGGCGGAGCTGGCGAACAAGATTGCGCGGCTGGTCGAAGAACGCGGCTGGAACCAGGAAGACTTCGCCCGCATCTCGAAACTGAACCGTCACACCGTCCGGCAGATTCTGCTCGGCGGCGAGAAGCGCCGGCTCCGCAACGCCACCGTTAGCCAGTGCGCCACCGCGCTCGGGCTGACGGTGACGGAACTGCGCAACCTGCCGCTGGAGCGGCTTCTCCCGCGGATGCACGGCAAACCGCCGGCCGACGAGGAGGCGCTGAAGCTCCTGTACGAGCGGGCGACGCTGCCGGACCTGACCGGCTGGCTGGACCGCAACAAGGACCGCGCCGCGACGCTGCACTCCGAGGAGGTGCAGGAACTGCTGGACATGCAGGCGCCGAACGGCCCGCTGGAGAAGTTCGGCGTCGAGAACTGCGTGGAGCTGTTGGAGCGGCGGCGGAAGCTGGTGTGCCAGGTCCGCGAGATCGCCGGCACCGAGTACCTCGATCTCGTGGAGCAGTTGGTCCGGCTGGTGTACGACAAGGTGAAGGGGCCGCGGCGGTGCTAAGCCGCACGGCTCACGTCTCGTAGCTGATGCGGCCGTGGCGGGTGCTGCGGCTGATCCGGTCGCTCGCATACAGCCCCGCCAGCACGAACTCCACGCAGCTGGCCCGCACCGCGTCCGACTCGCCGGCGTTCACCTCGAACGCCTTCTCCCACGCCTCCGGCACCCGCTTCATCCGCGGGGCGTAGTCCGCGCTCGGCAGCATGTCGCCCACCTCCACCTTCACGCCCTTGCCGAACACGTCCGTGATGTCGTCCAGCCCGTGCTTGTCCACGTACTCCTCGAACACCGCCCGCACCGCCTCCGCGACGATGCTTTCGAGCACCTGCTTCTCGCTCATCTGGTGCGCGCCCATCAGGTCGAGCTCCAGCTTCCCGAGCGCCGACGTCGGCAGGTGCCCCAGATCGCTGATCCGCGGCACCGCCGGCTTCTCGCCGAGCCGCACCCCGCGGTGCCGGGCGCTCGCCACCATCGTCCGGTAGTTGGCGATGCTGAACCGGGCGCTCACGCCGCTCGACTGATCCACGTACTTCGACTTGCGGGCCTGCACGCTCACCTGCTCGACGATCTCCTTCATAAAGTACGGCACGAACACCGGGTACTCGCCGCCCAGGTCGGGGCCGGCCTCCTGCTCCATGATCTCGATGCCGAGCGCCCGGTCCGTCGGGTAGTGCGTCTGGATCAACGAGCCGATGCGGTCCTTCAGCTGCGGGATCACCTTGCCCGAGCGGTTGTACGTCGTCGGGTTCGCGCTGAACAACACGAGCACGTCGAGGTCGAACTGGATCGGGTAGCCGCGGATCTGCACGTCGCGCTCTTCGAGGATGTTGAACAGGCCGACCTGGATGAGTTCGTCCAGCTCCGGTACTTCGTTCATGGCAAAGATGCCGCGGTGCATCCGCGGGATGAGCCCGAAGTGGAGCGCCTCCTCGGCGCCCATGCTGGTGCCGGTGGCGAGCTTGGCCGGGTCGATCTCGCCGATCACGTCCGCGAACTTCGTCCCCGGCGCCAGCCGCTCGGCGTACCGCTGCTCGCGCGGCCACCACGCGATCGGCACCTGCTCCTCGGGCGTGTTCGCCAGCAACTCCCTCGCCGCCCGTGTGATGGGCCGCTCCGGGTCTTCGTGGACGGGGCTGCCGGGGATGTCGAGGTACGGCACGGCCTCGTCGAGGAAGCGGACGAGCGCCCGCATGAGGCGGCTCTTGGCCTGCCCCTTCTCGCCGAGAAACAGCATGTCGTGCCCGGCCAGCACCGCGACGCTGACCTCGGGGACGACGGTGTTCTCGTACCCGACGATGCCGGGGAACAGGTCGTCGCCGCGGGCCAGGGCGGCGAGGTAGTTGGATCGGAGTTCGTCCTTCACGGACCGCGACTTCCAGCCGGACGCGCGGAGTTCTTTCAACGTGCTCGGTCGGTCGGTCACAGGGCTTCCTCGGGTGATGCGTACCCCGCATTCTAGGCTCGCCCACTTCGGCGGAACAAACACCGCGGCCGGTAATACTGGTCGTATGCTCGCTGCCGCACCGGGGCGCGAAGGTGCGTACCGATTCGATGCCCGCTCCGACTTGCCGACGCCGTTCGACGTTCGATTGACGTCCGTGTGCGGCGGCGGTCGCCGTGAAACGACAACGGCCGGGGCTTGCCCCGGCCGTTGCACCGCTGCGAGTCGTGATCCGGTCAGATGCTCAGCACGCCGGTGCTGTCGCCGAAGCTCGCGGCGGGGACGCCCATCCGCTGGAACAGCGCCAGGTACAGGTTCATCAGCGGCGTGTCGGCCCGCTTCGGGAACACCAGGTGCCGCCCGGCCTGGATCGTACCGCCGCCCTTGCCACACAGCAGGATCGGCAGGTCGTCGTGGTTGTGGCGGTTCCCGTCGCCGAGGCCGCTGCCGTACACCAGCATCACGTTGTCCAGCAGCGTCGAGCCGTTCGCCTCGCGCGTCGCCTGCATCTTCCCCAGCAGGTAGGCCAGCTGCTCGGTGTGGAACGTGTTGATCTTGGCGATCTTCGCCAGCTTCGCCGGGTCGCTACCATGGTGCGACAGGTCGTGGTGCCCCTCCGGCACCTCGATGAACCGGTACGGCCGGTTGCTCCCGTCGTTGGCGAACGGCAGCGTCACCACCCGCGTCGTGTCCGTCTGGAACGCCAGCACCATCAGGTCACACATCAACCGGATGTGCTCCTTCGGGTCCGAGGGCGTGCCCGTCGGCGCCGGCATGTTCGGCCGCGGCGGCGGGGCGCTGGCGGTGGCCCGCGCCCGCTCGATCCGCTGCTCCACCTCGCGGACCGACGACAGGTACTCGTCGAGTTTGCGGCGGTCGCCCTGGCCGAGCGTACCGTTCAGCCGGCGGGCGTCGTCCTGAACGAAGTCGAGGATGCTGGCGGCGTCGGCGTCGCGGCGTGCCCGCGCGGCTGCGCGCTCGCCGCCACCGCCCGCCCCGAACAGTCGCTCGAAGACGGCTTTCGGGTCGGTCTCCTTGGCGTTCGGCGTGCTCTCGCCGCGCCACGACAGGTTCGACGAGTAGGCGCAGCTGTAGCCGCTGTCGCAGTTGCCGGCCTGCTGGCCGCGCTCGACGCCGAGCTCCAGCGAGGGGAAGCGCGTCTGGTCGCCGATCGCGTTGGCGACGTGCTGGTCGGCGGACATGCCGACGCGGATGTCGGCCCCGTGCGTCTTGCGGGGCTGCCGGCCGGTGAGGAACGTGCTCATGGCCCGGGCGTGGTCGCCGGGGCCGTCGCCGTTGGCCCGGCCCTTGTCGAGTGTCATCCCGCCGATGACGTTGACGTGACTCTTGAACGGGTTGAGCGGCTCCAGAATCCCCGTCAGCCGGCCGAGGGTGCCGGTCTCGGCTGGCGACCACTGGGCCATGTTCACGCCGTTCGGCACGTACACGAACGCCAGCCGCTTCGGCGCGGCGGCGACGGCCTGGGCCGTGCCCTGGGCGAAGCCGAGCGACTCCAGCCACGGCAAGGCGACGGCCGTGCCGAGGCCGCGGAGGACGGTCCGGCGGGAAATGGGCCTGCTCATTCGCTCCGTCTCCCCTTGCGCTTCTGAAACGGGTCCGAGGTCACCACCGCGAGGACGTAGGCGGAGAACCGATCTTGCGAGCCCCGGGCGCGGTTCACGATGTCGTCCAGGGCACACTTGTCATAGTACTCCAGGCCGCGGCCCAACGCGAACGTTAAAAGCTTGTCGGCAAAGTTCCGCCGGAACTGGTCGCTCTTTCCCACGAGAACCTTGCGGAGCTCCGCCGGGCCGTTGAACTTCGCGCCGTCCGGCAAGACGCCGCTGCTGTCGATGGCCAGCTTGTTGTCCTGCGTCCGCCAGCCGCCGATGCCGTCGAAGTTTTCGAGGCCGAAGCCGAGCGGGTCGAGGCGGGCGTGGCAGCCGGCACAACTCGGGTTCTCGCGGTGCTGTTCCATCTGCTGCCGTAGTGTCCCCTTGAGCTGACCCGTCGGCGGCAATTCGGGCACGTCCGGAGCCGGCGGCGGCGGCGGGGTGCCGAGGATGTTCTCAAGAATCCACTTGCCGCGCTTCACCGGGCTGGTGCGGGTCGGGTTCGAGGTCACGGTCAGCGTGCTGGCCATCGTGATGATGCCGCCGCGCCGCGAATCGGGCAACGTCACCCGGCGGAACATCTTCCCGAAGTCGCCGGGGATGCCGTAGTGTTCGGCCATGCGGGCGTTCACGAACGTGTAGTCGGCGTCCAGGAACTCCAGCGCGCTGCGGTCGTTCTGCACGACGTACTCGAAGAACGCCTCCGCCTCGCCGATCATGCCGGTCCGCAGCGCCTCGTCCCACTTCGGGAAGTACCCCTTGTCCGGGGCCAACGTGCGGATGTTGCGCAGCTGGAGCCACTGACCGGCGAAGTTCTCCGACAGCGCCTTGGCCTTCGGGTCGCGGATCATCCGCTGCACCTGGGCCTCCAGCACCTCGGGCTTGCGCAATTCGTTCGCGCCGGCGAGGCGGAACAGCTCCTCGTCGGGCATCGTGGACCAGAGGAAGTAGCTGAGCCGGGTGGCGAACTCCCAGTCGTTCAGGGTGCGGACGCCCTCGGGGTTCTCGGGGTCGTCCTCAATGCGGTAGAGGAAGTGCGGGGAGCACAGTACCGCCTTCATCGGCAGGCGGATGGCCTGGTCCCAGGCGTCGCCGCGGGTCGTGGCAGCGTCGTAGAGCCGCAGCAGGCGCTGCGTCTCTTCCGGAGTCGCCGGCCGGCGGTAGGCGCGGCGGGCGAAGTTCGTCAGCACCTTCTCCGCGGCCGCACGGGCGTCGGCGGGGCCGGTCGGGCGGGCGACGAGGAGCAGCTTTTGCCCCGCAGGGACGTTCGGGTCGACGTACCCGATCGGCCCTTCGACTTCCAGCATCTCGAAGCCGAACTCGCGGGCCGTCTTCTTCTCCCTGTCCTCCTTCGCGTTCACGAAGGCGACCGCCACCCGCTTTTCGCCCTTCGGCAGCTTCGCGCGCACCTCCTGGGTGACGGCCTTCCCCGGCGGGGCGTCCACGGTGAAGCTCTTGATGTCCTTGCCGTCCACGCGGATGACCACCTTCGGCGCCTCGCCGTCGAGTTTGGTCCCCCAACCGCGGAAGCGCAGGACGTACTCGCCGTCGGCGGGGAAGTTGAACTTCTCGAGGTAGGCCGAGCCCTCGGTGCGGAACGTGATCTTGACCTTGCCGTCGGCCTCCTTCGAGCGAGCGTCGCGCGGCACGGTCAGCACTTGCTGCGGGCGGAACGACTGCTTCGAACTCTTGATCGGCTCCGGGCCGTTAAGCGCCGCGGCGAGCACCTTCTCGGCGGCGGTCATGTACTTTTCGAGGAGGATCGGCTGGAACGACAGCACGTCGCCGATGTTGTCGAAGCCGTAGCCCACGTCGTCGGCGGGGAAGTCGTCGGCGGGCCGGACGGTGACGCCACACAGGTCGCGGACGGTGTTGTTGTACTCGGCGCGGTTGAGCCGCCGGAGCGTGACGCGGCCGGGGTCGCGGTTCAGGCCGCAGTCCACCTTGGTGAGCGCGGAGTCGATCCAGCCGATGACGAACTCGCGCTCGTCCTTGGTGGGCTGCTCCTTCTTCTTGGGCGGCATGTCGCCGGACGCGAGGGCGTGCTGCACGGCCCCCCAGTCCTTGCGGTTCTTGCGGGCCTCGGCTTCCGACTTGTACCCGTCGAGGGCAAGCCCCCCGGCGGCCTTGTCGCTGTTGTGGCAGCCGTTGCAGTACTTGTTCAGGAAGGGGAGCACCTTCTCTTTGAACGCCGGGTCGTCCTTCGCCACGGGGACGATGGCCTTAGGCTGAGCGGCGGGCGCGGGCGGTTGCGCGGCGACGGCCACGGGTGCGGCGTCGCTGCGGCCGGCGACAGCGACGTACCACCCGCCGGCGAAGCTGGCGAGCGTTGCGGTGCCGACGGCGACCACGGCCACGAACCGCACCATCAGGGAAGCTCCGGGCGAAGCGCGACGCGGTACGGAGACCGGGTGGGGGGCACACATAAGATTAGCTTCGGGTGGGTGCAGTCGCAAGGATTCTCATCATTCCCACACGCAGGCCAGGGTTCGAGGGCAGTGTGGAAGGGCGACTCGTGGTAATCCCTTGCAGGCGTGACGGTTGTGGCGACGGGCTGGAATTGACATCACAACGCTCTTTTGTGTCACGGACTCAATGCGTGCCGTGACCCCCTGGGGGGGTACGAGACACACAATGAAGGCTCGCCTCGCGGTGCGAGAGTCAGAAGAGTCGTAGCTCGGTGACGGCGATGTGGCCCGAGAAGCAGACTTCGACATCCGCCCCCGGCTGGCGCTCGCGGAGGTGGTAGTTGCCGTCGTAGACCAGGCCCGTTTCTTCGTGCCGGTAGCTGAGCGGCAGCGGGTGCGGGTCGAGCGGGCAGCGCACCACCTCGGGGTCGGGCTCGTTCGGGCTCAGGTGCGGGAAGTTGACGTTGAAGAAGCCCCCACGCGGCGACGGGTTCGCCAGCAGTTCGGCGAGCACACGGGCGGCCCAGCGCTGGGTGCGCGGCCAGTCGAAGGGGAGGTGCTTCTTCTTGTACTGCGACAGGGCGACGCCGGTCCACCCGTGGAGCACGGCCTCACGGACGGCCGCGACGGTGCCGGAGTAGTACACGTCCGCGCCGAGGTTGCCGCCGTGGTTGACGCCGGAGAGTACGAACTGCGCGTCGGGCACGACGTGGAGCAGCCCCACCCGAACGCAGTCGGCCGGAGTGCCGAACACGGCGTGCCCGTCGCCGCGCTCTTCGACGCGGACGCCGCTGCCGGTGGTGACGGCGTGACTGACACCGGACTGCGGCCCGGCCGGGGCGACGACGACGGGCGTGCCGAGCGTCTGAGCCGCAGCCCGGAGAGCGGCGATTCCCTCGGCGTCGATGCCGTCGTCGTTAGTCACCAGGAGTTTCATCCAGCTGTTTTACCCGGCTGTGGCGCGGCGGGAACGCGGGCATGGGGTTTGCGTGAATGTTGACCCATGAACGCGTCGCCGCCCGAGCCCGGATCGCTCGCCAGACCTCTGGCCGTCGGAGCCGAGGTGACCAGTAATGGCGTCCACTTCCGCGTCTGGGCGCCGAAGCGAAATCGGGTCGAGGTGGTGGTGGAGTCCGGCGCCGCGGTTGGCGAGCACCTGCTGCGATCCGAGGAGGACAGGTACTTCACAGGCGTCGTCGCCCGTGCAGCCGCGGGCGACCTGTATCGCTACCGGCTTGACGGCGACGGGCCGTTTCCCGACCCCGTGTCGCGCTTCCAGCCGGACGGCCCGTTCGGCCCGTCACAAGTCGTGAACCCGGCCGCGTTCGCGTGGACCGACGATGCCTGGAAGGGCCGCTCGCTCGCCGGGCAGGTCATCTACGAGTTGCACGTCGGCACGTTCACCCGCGCCGGTACCTGGGCGGCCGCGAGTGAGCAGCTGCCGCACCTGGCCGAACTCGGCGTCACGGTGCTGGAGGTCATGCCCGTCGGCGACTTCCCGGGCCGCTTCGGCTGGGGTTACGACGGCGTAAACCTCTACGCCCCGACCCGACTTTACGGCACTCCAGACGACTTTCGCGGGTTCGTGGATGCCGCCCACCGACACCGCCTCGCGGTGATTTTGGACGTGGTGTACAACCACCTCGGCCCCGACGGCTGCTACCTCGCCGAGTTCGGCCCGTACTTCAGCGACACGCACGTCAGCGACTGGGGGAACGGCCTCAACTTCGACGGCCTGGACTGCGAACGGGTCCGCGAGTTCGTCGCGGCAAACGCCGGCTACTGGGTCGACGAGTTCCACCTGGACGGCCTGCGGATCGACGCCAGCCAGAGCATTCATGACGACTCGCCGCGGCACATCCTGGCCGATATCGCTGCGCGCGTTCGCCTCGCCGCGCGCGGTCGGGCGACGATCGTGGTCAACGAGAACGAGCCGCAGGACGTGAAGCTGGTGCGCCCCGCGGAGCAGGGTGGGTACGGGCTCGACGGCCTGTGGAACGAGGACTTTCATCACACCGGCATGGTGGCGCTCACCGGCCGGGCCGAGGCGTATTATTCGGACCACGCCGGCGGCCCGCAGGAGCTGGTGTCGGCGGCGAAGTACGGCTTCCTGTTCCAGGGCCAGCGCTACGCCTGGCAGGAGGCCCGTCGCGGCACGCCCACGTTCGACGTGGCCCCGTGGCGGGTCGTGAACTACCTGCAGAACCACGACCAGGTGGCGAACTCGGGCCACGGCCACCGCGCCCACCGGCAGACGAGCCCCGGCCGCCTCCGCGCCGCGACGGCGTGCCTGCTGCTCTTCCCCGGCACGCCGATGCTGTTCATGGGGCAGGAGTTCGCGGCGTCGGCCCCGTTCTACTATTTCGCCGACGCCAAGCCCGAGTTGGCCCCGAAGATTCGCGCCGGTCGCGTGCAGTTCATGAGCCAGTTCCGCTCGATGGACCGCCCGGACCTCACCGGCTGGCTCCCCGACCCCGATTCGCCCGAGACGGTGAAGCGCTGTCGGCTCGACCACACCGAGCGCGAGACGAACGCTGATGTCTACCGCCTCCACAAAGACCTGCTGACGCTGCGGCGGACCGACGCGGCGTTCGGCCCGTCCGACGTGCGGAAAGTCGACGGTGCCGTCCTCGGCCCGCGGGCGTTCGTGGTCCGCTACTTCGCCGCGGCCGGCGACCGGTTGCTGCTGGTGAACTTCGGCACCGACCAGTTCCTCGACCGCGCCCCGGAACCGCTGCTCGCGCCGCCGGTCGGGCATTCGTGGCGCGTGGTGTGGTCGAGCGACGACCCGGCCTACGGCGGCACCGGCACGGCGCACCCCGAGGTCCGCGACGGCTGGCGGCTCCCCGGCGAGGCGGCGCTGGTGATGGCCCCCGACCCGCTCCCGCCGGCGGACCTGAAGGCGGTCCGCAAGTACGCCGAGCGGTTGGCGAAGGAGCGGCGCGAGCACGAGCGCACCCGGTTCTGGCAATAGGTGACCCGATGACGGACGAAGTCCGCACCCCGGCGTGGGAGCCCGGCGAGCGACCCGAGCTGGCCGGGCTGCTGGAGCGCGAGTGGCTGGTGACCAACGGCCTCGGCGGCTACGCCACCGGCACCGTGAGCGGCGCCGCCACGCGCCGCTACCACGGGATGCTGATCGCCGCCCACCCGGCCCCGCTCGGCCGCGTGATGATGGTGAACCACCTCACCGAGTCGCTGCGGCTGCCGGACTACCGCACGATCCCGTTCGGCGGCGAGGAGCGGCTGGCAGGGCGGCTCGAAATCCACGGCGTACAGCACCTCACCGACTTCCGTCTGGAGCACGGCCTGCCGGTGTGGCAGTACGAAGTGGAAGGTTTCGAGCTGGAGAAGCGCGTCTACTTTGCCTACCGGCACAACACCGTATTCGTCCGCTACACGCTCCTGAAGGGCGGCGGCCCGGCGCGGCTAAAGCTGAAGCCGTGCGTCCACTTCCGCGGGCACGACGATCAGGTCAGTGCCGAAGAAGCGTGTACCGGGTGTACCTTGAGGATCGTCGGTGACCGCTACGAGCTGGCCGGTTTGGAGCCGTGGCCGGCGTTGCGGATGCGCGTCCACGGCGGCGGCCGGGCCGGCTTTACCGCCCGCGGCGAGCACGCAGACGACATCCGCTACCGCGTTGAAGAGAGCCGCGGCTACGCCTTCGAGGGCGCGCTGTGGTCGCCGGGGCAGTTCCGACTCGACCTCACGCCCGGCCAGCCGGCCACGCTGGTGCTCTCGACAGACTCCTGGGAAGCGGTCGAAGCATTCGACCCGGCCGTCGCACTGCACGACGAGTTAAACCGCCGGCGCCGCCTGATCGAGCAGGCGGCACCGGCCGCGCGGTCGGGCTTCGCCGCGGTACTGGTGTTGGCCGCCGATCAGTTCATCTTCACCCCCGTGGTTCGAACCGGCGACGAGGCCCGCGCCAAGGCCCACGGCGACGAAGCCCGCTCGGTCATCGCCGGCTACCACTGGTTCACCGACTGGGGCCGCGACACCATGATCAGCCTCGAAGGGCTGACGCTGACCACCGGCCGGTTCGCCGAAGGCGGCTACATCCTCCGCACGTTCGCCCAGCACATCAAGGACGGGCTCATCCCGAACCTCTTCCCCGAGAAGGGGAGCGAGGGGCTGTACCACACCGCCGACGCCACGCTGTGGTACTTTCACGCGCTTCACCGCTACCTGATGGCGACCGACGACCGCGGCACGCTGCAACTTCTGCTGCCGAAGCTCAAGGACATCGTCGCGCACCACCTGCGCGGCACCCACTACGGCATCGGCGTCGACCCCGCGGACGGGCTGTTGCGTCAGGGGAAGGAGGGCTACCAGCTGACCTGGATGGACGCCAAGATGGGCGACTGGGTCGTCACGCCCCGCCGCGGCAAGGCCGTCGAGATCAACGCCCTGTGGTACAACGCATTGCGGTTGTTGGAAGCCTGGGTGCGGCAGGAAGAGGGCGACGCCGCCGCGGCACCGCTGGCCGGTCACGCGGATCAGGCGCGTGAGTCCTTCAACCGCCGCTTCTGGTACGCGGCCGGTGGGTATCTCTACGACGTGGTCGATCAGCCGGACGGTACCGACGACGCGGCCTGCCGGCCGAATCAGGTGTTCGCCGTCAGCCTGGATCACCCCGTGCTGGAGCGGGAACGGTGGAAGTCGGTCGTGAACGTGGTCCGCGACAAACTGCTGACGCCGGTCGGGCTACGGTCGCTGGCCCCGGTGCACCCGGACTACAAGCCGCAATACTTCGGCGACCTGCGGGCGCGGGACGGGGCGTACCACCAGGGCACTGTCTGGGGCTGGCTCATCGGGCCGTTCGTGGACGCCTGGGTGCGTACCTACCCCGAGGACCGCGGCGGGGCGGCGGCCCTGCTGGACGGCTTCCGGCACCACATGTCGGAGGGGTGCGTCGGCTCGATCAGCGAGATCTTCGACGCCGAGCCGCCTTACACCCCGCGCGGGTGCGTAGCCCAGGCCTGGAGCGTCGCTGAAGTGCTTCGGGCGGTGGTGAAGACGACAGGCGAGCGGCCGGCGTGAGCCGGCTTATCCCTTGATGACGCCGACCGGTCGCATCCGGGCTACCTTCCGCGACAGGTTCGCCTCGTGGACGACATCCACGACGTGGTCCACGTTCTTGTACGCCGCCGGCTGCTCCTCCGCGAGGCCCATCCGGCTCGACGCCATGGCGATCACGCCCTTTGACTCCAACTCCTTGTCAATGCGACGGCCAGCGGCCTGCAGCTTCGCCGCGGTGCGGCTCATCGCGCGGCCGGCGCCGTGGCAGGTACTGCCGAACGTCCGCTCCATGCTCCCCGCGGCCCCGACGAGCACCCAGCTGGCCCGTCCCATGTCGCCGGGGATGATGACCGGTTGGCCGACGGCCCGGTACACGTCCGGCAGCTCCGGGTGGCCCGCCGGGAACGCCCGCGTCGCCCCCTTGCGGTGAACCCACACGCGCTTGCGCTTGCCGTCCACGACGTGCTCCTCGAGCTTGGCGATGTTGTGCGCCACGTCGTAGAGGAGTTCCATGCCCAGGTCTTCCCACTTGCGGCCGAACTCGGCCGCGAACACCTCGCGGGCTTGCTGCATGAGCAGCTGCCGGTTCGTGAACCCGTAGTTGGCCGCGGCTCGCATCGCGGCGATGTACTTCTTCCCCTCCGGCGACTCGGCCGGTGCGCAGGCCAACTGCCGGTCGGGGAGCGTGATGCCGTACTTGGCCGGGCAGTTGCGGAACGCCGCGAGCGCGTCGTCGCACACCTGGTAGCCGAGCCCGCGGCTGCCGCTGTGGATCATCACGCACACCTGGTTCAACTCCAGCCCGAACGCCTTCGCCACGTCGGCGTCGAACACCGAGTCCACGACCTGGACTTCGAGGAAGTGGTTGCCGCTGCCGAGGGTGCCGCACTGTTCGGCCCCGCGCTTCACGGCATGGTCCGACACCTGATCCGGGTCGCCGTCGGGGATCAGGCCGTCGGCCTCGGTGTGCGTCAGGTCGCGCGGCACGCCGAGGTCGCGGTCGATGACGAACCGCGGCCCCTGGGCCATTAGCCGGCGCGTCTCGACCGCGTCGAACTTGTACCGCCCGCCTCGGCCGGCGCCGGCGGGGATCGTGTGAAACAGCCCCTTCACAAGGCTGCGGACGTGGTGCTTCACGTCGTCCCAGAACAGATTCGTTTTCACGAGCCGGACGCCGCAGTTGATGTCGTAGCCGACGCCGCCGGGGGAGATGACGCCGCCCTCGGCCGGGTCGGTGGCGCAGACGCCGCCGATACAGAACCCGTAGCCCCAGTGGATGTCCGGCATCGCCAGGCTGGCCCCCTGGATGCCGGGGAGCGTGGCGACGTTCGCCACCTGGTCGGGCGCCTGGTCCTTCTTCACCGACTCGATGAGGGCGTCGTTGGCGAAGATGAGCCCGTCCACGCGCATGTCGGCGCGGTAGCTCTTGGGAATGCGGTAGCAGCAGGAATCGACCCGCTCCAGCGGGCCGGCGAACGCAGCCTTCATGGTGCCTCAGTCGGGGGAATCAGATGTCGACAATCACCTCGGCCCGCCAGCCGCCGTCGGTTGGCACGACCGACAACTCGTGGTAGGTGATCGCCTTCACCTCGTGGTTCAGCAGATGCCGTTCCGGGTCGAGCGGTTCGCCCCACGCGGTCGCGGTCAGGCCGTCCTGCCGCACCGATACTTCGAACCGGGAGAAGACCTGGTGCTCGGCGTCGAAGCGGTACAGCAACTCCTTCAGCCAGTCGAACAGCAGGAACTCGCGGTCTGTGCCGGCGATCTCGATCGACTCAGCGATCGTCGGCCGGACGCTGGTCGGGTCTTCGAGGATGGCGGCACACAGGCACGCGGCCATCTCGGCGAACAACGCGTCGATGTTGGGCGCGGTCGCCCGCAGGCCCAGGTCGGCGGTGTGTTCGAACAGCTCGTACATACGCGCAACATACCGGGCCCGCGGGCGCGGTGCTACGGACCGTCCGCGGCAACTACGGGTTCGCGCAGCCGCTCGATCCCGACCCAGTAGCCGAAGGGCGTGAGCTCGATGACGACCGAGAAGCGGGCCGGTGTGCCGTCGGCGACGATCGCCAGCCCGCCCGAACCGGGGTAGGTGCCGTCATCGCTGGCGGTAAGGCCGCCGATCTCGGCCAATCGGCCGGTCACGTCCGTGAGCCGCGCCCGGTTGATCGTATCGCGGCCGTGCCAGTCGTTCTCCACCCGGAACCAGACGCGGGCAGCGACGGCAGACTCGGGTCGAATCTCGATCCACGTCGCCCCGCGCCGCACTGCTTCGAGTAACACGAGGTTCACGAACGCCGTCGTCGTTTGCTCGCGCTCGGCGTCCGTCACCCGGCTGACGGGCGGGTCGGGGTAGACGAGTAACTCCTCCGTCACCGAATCGACCTCCCACAGCGGGTAACTCGCGTCGACGGCGCGGTCGAGTTCGTCGGGCGGGGTGCGGAGGAACACGATCGCCCGGTTGAGAATGAATTCGAGCCGCTGGCGCAGGTCTGGGTCTGTGGGGTCGGCTGCTGCGAGGTACAGTTGTTCGCCCCACGGCGACAGCGACACGACGCGGTTGTAGCGGGCAACGGACTCGGGGACGACTTCGAGCAACTCGGGCGGGAGGACGAAGCCGTCGAGGGAGACGGTGAGGAGGTCGGTGGGCAATAGGTCGAGGAACGCGGCCGGCCCGCGGGCGAAGCTCTCGGCGGGTACGGTCAGGCGGACGGTAATCGCCGCGGCGTGGCGGTCGGCGGTGTGAAGCAAGGCGGTTCGTTCGGCGTCGGCTGCGGGCAGACGGGCCGCCTGACACCGGGCGCGGATGAAGGCGGCCCAGGCGGCGTTCTCGGGGAGGCCGGAGTCGTCGAGCCAGTCGGCGAGGACAAGGCGCGGCGTCTCGTCCGTGGGGCAGTCGAGGAACGCCTGCAGCAGTGCGTCGGCTTCGGGGTGAAGCGACATGGCCGACCGACTCCCGATGTCACCACCGCAACACCGCGGTGCCCCACGCCAGGCCGGCGCCGAAGCCGCTCAGCAGCACGATGTCGCCCTCCTTCACGCGGCCCTCGGCGGCGGCCTCGTCCAGGGCAATCGGGATGCTCCCGGCCGACGTGTTGCCGTACTTCTCCAGGTTGTTGAAGACCTTGCTCCGCGGGATGTTCAGCACGTCGATCGCGGCGTTGATGATGCGGATGTTCGCCTGGTGCGCCACGTACAGGTTCACGTCCGCGGTCGTCAGCCCCGCGGCCTTTAGCACGTCCTCGATCGTGTCGCACAGGATGTCCACCGCCCAGCGGAACACCGCCCGGCCGTCCATGTACATGAAGTGCTTGCCGGCCTTGATGTCCTCGGGCGTCGGCGGCAGGCGGCTGCCGCCGCTCTCGCGCTGCAGGAGCGGGCCGCCGGAGCCGTCGGCGCCCATGCTGTAGGCCAGGATGCCCTGATCCGGGCGGCCGGGTTCCACGAACACCGCCCCGGCCCCGTCGCCGAACAGCGGGTACGTCTTGATGTCGTCGGGGTTCAGCACGCGGCTGTTGGTGTCACCACCGATCACGAGCGCCCGGTCGCTCACGCCGGCCTTCACGTAGGCGGCCGCGGTGATGAGTGCGTACATGAAACCGGCGCACGCCGCCTCCACCTCGATCGCCGGGCCGATCAGCCCGAGCCGGTCCTGGACGAGGCACGCGGTCGAGGGGAACGACATGTCCGGGGTGAACGTGCCGAGAACGAGCAGGTCGCAGTCGGCGGCCGTTCTGCCAGTCTTGGCGAACAGGTCGGTCGCGGCCGCGACGCACAGGTCGGACGTGGCCTGGTGCGGGGCGGCGTGGCGGCGCTCGAGGATGCCCGTCCGCTTGACGATCCAGTCCGAGTCGAACCCGAGCCGGGCGTGGAGGTGGCTGTTGCTGACGACCATGTCCGGGACGTACTTCCCGGTGCCGACCACCCGCACGCCCATCAGGGTCTTGGGCTTCGGCAGCGGTTGCGTGCGTTGGGTGGTCATCGGCGCGGCTTCCACCGGCGGGGAGGGAATTCCCTCAGTATAGGAACGCGGCCGCGCTCACCGCTCGGCGCCGCTGGCGAGGTAGCGGAGCAACCCCGACACGCACCGGCCGGCGGCGTCGACGCGCAGGTCGCCGTCGGAGGGGGACAGGTGGAAGCCACCGATGAGGACGTTGGCGCGGAACGTGTTCTCGAAGTGCCGGGTGTTCGGCTCGTCGTACTGCAGCGCGGTGACGAACAGGGCCGCGTCCTGCGCCGCCTGCCGGTAGCGCTCGGCCCGGGTCACGTCGGCGTTTCGCGCCGTGACCTGGTAGGCCCAGCCGAGCGCGGTCAGGCAGACTGCCGTGTCGTAGCACGGCGATCCTCCGCCGACCTCGGTGCTGGGGAAGCCGCCGGCCCAGGTCGGGTTGCGGGGGTTCGCGGCGGGGTACTGCACGCCGCACAGCCAGTCGGTCAGCTCGTAGACGACCGCAGCAGCGTCCGCGTTCCGCGCGTGCAGGTGCAGGTCGGCGTAGGCCGCGATCACGAGCGAGACGTGGTACGGGTTCCGGGCCGCGCGGTACGCCGCCCGGTTGGTCGCCATCGACCGGGCGACGAACTCCGCCCTCCACGGCTCGGGCCGGACCGCGTTCCCCGCCATGACGGCGGACAGGATCAGGCCGGCGTCCGGGTTGGTAGGGTCGAGCAGGTGGGGTTGCTTGCGGAGATACTGACACAGCCGCTCGGCCTCGGCCAGGAGCCGCTCGTCGGCGCCCGGGAGTTCGTACACGGCCAGCGCCAGCACGGCCGCGAACGATTCCCCGCCGGCTACCGTCGGGATGCGACACGTCGGGTCGGTCGGGTCGAGTTTCGTCGCGGCGAGAAGCGTCAGGACGGCCTGACCGGCGACGGCGGCGGAGCGGGCGTCACCCGTGAATTTTGCGGACTGGGCCAGCGCCCGCGCCCCGTGGGCCTGCCGCAACTCGTTGTCCCCCTCGATCACCTGTCGGACGGCGGGGCGGTAGCCGTGCAGGAAGCGGCCTTGAGCCTGGTTCATCCGCACGAGCCAGTTAGCCCCCGCCGCTACGCCGCGAACGGCCTGCTGCGTCGGCGTCGGGAATACCGTGAGCGGCTCGTACTTGGCGATCGGCGCTTCGGCGGCGACGGGAAGCGGCTGTGGCGATTGCGCCACGGCGACGGCTGCGAGAAGGGGAAGAACCAGGGTGGTGAAGCGCATCGCCGAGCCTCCGTGCCGGTGCCGGCGCGGATGCTAAACGAACCGGCCGCGGGCACGCAATGGGAACGTGCCGCGGCCGGGGCTTTGAAATCAGACGGTCGGGGCCGGCTGCGGCGCCTCGGCCGGGGGCTGCTGGCCTGCGCCGAGGATGTGCTTGATCCGGCACTTCACGTAGTGCTGCGTGTGGCCCTTCAGCCGGCGGTAGTTCTTGCGCCGGCGGAACTTCTGGATGATCGACTTGATCTTCGTCAGTTCGGCGACTTCGGCCACGACGCGGGCGCCGGCCACCAGCGGCTGGCCGATCAGCGTCTCGGTGCCGGTGTTGAGCAGCAGCACCTTGCCGAGTTCGATCGTGTCGCCGGGCTTCACGTCCCGGTAGTCGATGGTCACAAACCCGTTCGGCTCCGCCCGGTACTGACGGCTGCCGTCCTCGATAATCGCGTACATGGTCCTACCTGGCGAATACGGTTCCGCACGTGCGAAGACGGAGATTCTAGGATCGGCCCCGCCGCCCGGCCACCGCGAATTTCGGTCGGGCTGGTCGCCGGCGGCGGCGGCGGGGTACACTTCCACACTCCCTCGGAGGAATCGGGATGCGGAAGCCGTGGCGTGGGTTCCTGGTCGCGGCCGTCGCCGCGCTGCTGGTCGGCGTGCCGCTGGTGTACTCCGCGAGCCGCCAGACCCACCGCCGCAACTTCCGCGTCGTGGAGGACGGCGTGTTGTACCGCAGCGGCCAGCTGACCCCCGCCGGACTCGACGCCGTGATTCAGGACTACGGCATCAAGACGATCGTCACCTTGCGGACGAACCGCGACCCCGGCGGCCCCAACCCCGACGCCTGGGAGGAGGACGTGTGCGCCGCCCGCGGCCTCACGCACCTCCGGCTGATCCCGAAAGTGTGGGGCGCGGACGAGAAGGGCGAGGTGCCCGCGGACGCCAACGTCCGCCGGTTCGTCGAGGTGATCGACAACCCGAAGAATCATCCGGTGCTGGTCCACTGCTTCGCCGGCATCCACCGCACGGGAACGCTGGTGGCCGTGTTCCGCATGGAGCGGCAGCGCTGGCCGGTGGACCGCGCCATCGCCGAGATGGAGTTCTGCGGCTTCGACCCCGAGGACATGCACGAGCACATCGCCGGCTACCTCCGGAGCTACCGGCCGCGGTGGCAGCGCGACGACACGGAATGATTCTTCCGGCCGAGGGGGGTCGATCCGCGGAACCATGTCACCGACTCATAAAAAAGTTGGTTCAGGCGAGCCGCTGGCCCTGGAATCGGCGTAGGCCCTTCTCTGAAAACAACTTGCGTGCCGCCACTCCGGCGGTTGGCACGAGACACCACGCAACATGTTTCGACCCGCCCCTCCCGGCTGGCACGAAGCCGACCAAGACCCTAGAGTGAACCCGCTCACCTGTTCGGGTGTCGAACCCGAACCGCGAGGGTGGCGGAATTGGCAGACGCAACAGATTTAGGTTCTGTCGACCGAAAGGTCGTGGGGGTTCAAGTCCCCCCCCTCGCACTGCTCGGATTCACCTCTGCTTTCCGGGCCCGCCCATGATTGCCACCCGAATCCGGGTCGTGGTCGCGGCCTTCGCCCTCTGCACCGCGCGCCGGGGGCGTCAGCCCCCGGATTCACGATCAAAGCAACACATCATCCGCGGGTTGACGCACCCGGCTCGCCAGATCGTTCACGTCACTTCCGCGCCTCCAGGTACGTTAACAGGTCCGCCGCCTGCTGAGGCGTCAGCCCCGCCAGCAGCGCCTCGGGCATCAACGACAGCCGCGACGGTTGCACCGCTTCCACGTCGCCGGCGGCGAACGTCTTGAGTTCGTTCTGCGCGTCGCGCACGACCACCTGCTCACCGTCCCGACGCACGAGTAAGCCCGTGGCCTGCCGGCCGTCGGTCGTGCGGACGAGGTACGCGGCGAACTGCGGCTCGACCCGCGCCGACGGGTTCAGCAGGCTGTCGAGCAACTCGGCCCGGCTGCGCGTCTTGGCGACGGCGGTGAGATCGGGCCCGACGGCGGTACCGCGCTCGCCGACCTTGTGGCACTTGGCGCATTGCGACTGCTCCGCGAAGAACAGCGCCTCGCCCCTCGTCGCGTCGCCGGTCAGCGCGAGGATCGTCGTCGGCCGCGGGGTCGGGCCGAGCTTGCGGGCGCCGGGCTCGACCGGGAAGTAGCCCTCAAACAGGTCACGGGCCGGTCCCGGCGGCAACTTCGCGGCGGCGGCGAGTAGCTCCGGGCGCGGCGGGTTGATGCCGTTGTTCAACGGGCCGGACAGGCCCGGCACGCGCCGCAGCGCGACCCGCGGGTCGTTGAGGTTCGCGTCCGGGTTCGCCGGGTCTTCGGGCTGAGCCGCCGGGTGCAGGCCGCGGATCCAGCGCATCAGGTTGTTCAACGCGCGGGGGTCCGGCCGCTCGGAGCCGACGTGCGGCATCCGGCCGGCGCCGAACCGGGCCATGCGGTACAGCAGCACGCTGCGGAACGGGTCGCCGGGGGCGACGAGCCGGGCGTCCGGGATGCCGAAGTCGCCCTGCTTCGGGCGCACGTCCAGGATGCCGGTGTCCTTCAGGCTTTTGTCTTGGTCGAGTTCGAGCACCACCTGCCCGCCGCCGCCGCCGAAGCGGTGGCAGTGCGCGCAGTTGACGTGCAGGTACGACCGGGCGAAGGCCTCCAGCGCTGGCTGGTCCGCGACCACGCTGCCAGGCGAGCGGGAGAAGCGGCCGATCCCCTTCAGGTAATCGGCGTCGATCGGTCGTTGCTCGTCCTTCGGGCCGAGCCGCTCGAAGTAGCCGGCGACGGACAGGTTCCGCAGCTGGTTGCCGACCTTGCTCCACGGGTTCTTCTCGTCCGACCCGTTCAGCTGCTTCGGCACGAACGACAGGGCGTAGCCCGACCACGAGTTGTGACAGCTGAGGCACTGCGTCCGGCTGAAGAAGGTGTGGACGTGTTCGCGCCTGGAGTCGGGCATCAGCGGGTCGAACACGGTGTAGGTGCGCTCGGCCCCGTCGGCGGGGACGAGGTCGGCGTCCGAGCCGTCGGGGCGCCAGGCGTAGGTGTAACCGCGCCAGTCCTCGCCGTCGAAGTGGAGCAGTTGCGTCTCGACGCGCACGCCCTTGCGGTCCTGGAGCCGCTGCTTCAGCGAGATCGTCTTCGCCAGCACGGTGCCGGCGGGGAAGCGCATCCCGAAGTTGTGCCAGTTCACCTGCCCCGGCAGCGGCCGCGGCTCGTCGAAGAGGGCGACCTTCCCCTCGCCGGGAACGGCGATGTACCACTCCGCCTCGGCGCCGTCCTGCCACTGCGGCAGGACCGGCTCGTACTTCACGACGCCCGGCAGCGGCGCCCACTTCTCGACCTGCGGCCCCTTGTCCATCCCAAAGCGGGGCCGCACGCGGTCGCCGAACAGGCCCGTCTCGCTGAGCGTCTTGGGGAACGCGGCGTTGGCACCGGCGGCGGCGTTGCGCTCGAGCGTGTACAGGTTGCCGCTGTCGTGGTCGGCGAAGTACAGCTCGCCGGCGTTGTCTTCGCCGAAGGCCACCACCCGGATGCTGGGCTTCACGACCTCGGGCATCGCCGTCAGTCGCTCGCCGTCGAACTGGGCGGCCCACATGCGGCGCGTCTCCCAGTCGCCGAAGACGTACTTGCCGACCAGCTCGGGGAACTTCTTGCCGCGGTAGACGTAGCCGCCGGTGACGCTGCACGCGATCGTGTGCGGCAGCTCGATCGCCGGCGGCCGGATCGGCGCCGGGCCGATCGGCTGCGCCGGCTTGATCGGCGTGCGGGCTTCGGTGATGCTCCAGCCGTAGTTGCCGCCCTTCTCGATGCGGTGGACCATCTCCCACTGCTCCCAGCCCACGTCGCCGATCCACAGCGCACCGGTCTGCCGGTCGAAGCTCATCCGCCATGGGTTGCGGAAGCCGAACGCCCAGATCTCCGGCCGCACGTTCGGCAGCCCCACGAACGGGTTGTCCTTCGGCACCGCGTAGTTCTTGCCGGCGTCGTTCTTGTCGATGTCGATCCGCAGCACGGAGCCGAGCAGGTCCGAGCAGTCTTGGCCGGTGCTGAGGCGATCCGGCGGGTTCGGCGGGCTGGCGTCGCCGGTGCTGATGTAGAGCATCCCGTCGGGGCCGAAGTGGAGGTCGCCGCCGTTGTGGCCGCCGCCCAGGAACGTGAGGACGATCTCCTCGCTGGCCGGGTCGATCCGCGGCGGGTCGGCCTTCGGCACCGTGAACCGCGACACGCGGGTGCCGTCTTCGAGGTAAGGCGACTTGTCCTTCGGCTTCATCGTGTAGCAGACGAAGCACTGCCGGTTCTGCTCGAATTTGGGGTGGAACACGAGCCCGTACACGGACTCGATCTCCTTCGCGCCGGCGTTCTTCGCCAGCGTCTTCAGGTCCTTCCGCAAGTCGAAGAACAGCTCGCGCTGCGCGTCGGGGCGGTTCGGGATCGAGTAGATGACTCCGTCCTGCTCGCCGACGAACAGCCGGTCGGTGCCGGGCGCGCGAGCGATGAGGAGTGGCTGCTTGAAGGTGACGTTCGGGAACGCCCGCGCGACCTTGAACGGCGGCGGCGGCTCGGGCGATCCGGTGACCTTTGACGTGGTCCAGGGCTGCCGCGGCGGCGGGACGGACTTCGACGGGTCGGGCTGCGCCGCGGACCAGCTCGCGACCGTGGCGGCGCTGAGGGCGAAGAGGACGACGGCACGCATGGGGAGGTTCCCGAAGGGTGTTGACCCGGGAAAGCGCGTCCAGTCTACTCGGCGTCACGACCCAATGGAACCGTCTCCAGAGTTGCCAATGCGATACCTCATCCTCGTCTCACTCTCTGCGCTCGCTGTCGGGATCGCCGGGGCCGCCGACGCGCCCGTCCCCGAGTGGGCTCGCGGTTCCACGCTCACCGAGCCGCTGTCGGGGCCGGGCAGCGCCGCGAACCTGGTGTTCAGCGACCCCGCCGTCTGGTCGTTCGGCAAGGACGCCGCCGGGGCCGGCTTTCTGGAGCTGAAGTACGACACCAAGAAGTACAAGAGCAGCTATAGCCCGAAGCACCGCTCGCCGGTCCACATCGCGCTGCTCAAGCAGCCGGTCGGCGCCGACTTCGTGCTGGACGTGGAGGCGCAGTCCACCATCCCCGCGTACGGGCACCAGGACTTGTGCCTGTTCTTCGGCTTCCAGTCGCCGGAGAAGTACTACTACACCCACGTCGCACGGGCCGCCGACATGAACGCCCACAACGTCTTCGTCGTCAACGACGCGCCGCGAAAGAACATCGCCACGAAGACGACGAAGGGCGTGGACTGGAAGGCCGGCACCTGGCACAAGCTCCGCCTCGCCCGCCAGGGATCGACTGGCACGGTGGACGTGTACTTCGACGACCTGACGACGCCGGTGATTACCGCGACCGACAAGACGTTCCAGGGCGGCTACGTCGGCATCGGCTCCTTCGACGACACGGGGCGGTTCCGCAACCTGCGGGTGTCGCAGAAGGGGCTGACCGTCGGCAACGCCCCTGCCTTCTTCCGCCCGCTCGGGAAGTGACCATGATCCGCCCCGCCACGCCGGCCGACCTGCCGGTGATCGCCCAGCTGATCCGCGAACTGGCCAAGTACGAGCGGGTCGCCGACAAGGTGGTCCTCGACGAGGCGAAGCTCGGCGAGCACCTGTTCGGGGCGCGGCCCTACGCCGAGGTGCTGGTCGCCGAGGACGCCGGCGCCGTGGTCGGGCTGGCGCTGTTCTTCCACAACTACTCGACGTTCGGCGGCCGCCCCGGCATCTACCTCGAAGACCTGTTCGTGCGCCCGGAGTTCCGCGGCAAGGGGCTCGGTAAGGGGCTGTTGCTGGCGCTCGCCCGGCTGGCCGTGGAGCGCGACTGCTGCAAGGTCGAGTGGTCGGTGCTGAACTGGAACGAGCCGTCGATCCGCTTTTACGAATCGCTCGGGGCGAAGCCGCAGGACGAGTGGACGGTGTATCGGCTGGACGCAGCGGCGATCACGCGGTTGGGCGGGGCAGGGTGAGTGTGCCGTCGTGGAGGGCGGACGCGACTAGAACGGCGTCCGCCCCCGCGTCTCCGAGCTTCCGCACGTCATCCCACGACCGCACCCCGCCGCCGGCCACTAAATTGGCCCGCGGTACTCGCCTCTTCACCGCCGACACGAGCGATTCGGTCCCCGGACCAACTCCGGTACCAACTCGAGCGAGATCGAGGAGGACAAGAAATGCGGCGCCGGCATCGTAAGCGCGGGCCGCGACTTCCACGGGGTCACTCGTCCCTCCCCACGCCGCCGGATCCCCAAGCAACTGGCGCTCCCGCATGTCAATCGATACGCCGCACCAAAACGGACTCAAACGCGACACTAGGAGTAGACTGCCCGTTTCCGTTCCGACGACGCATTGCAAGTAGAAGCCCAAGCGAGAATTCCGAATGTGATCGCCTTCGCTCCGATATCCACAGTCGTAGAGCGTCTGCACCCCGATGCCCGCGACCGCCCTCGCGCTTGCCAAGTCAGGTCGCCCGTACAAGATGGCGTCCAAGTCCGCCAAGTAGAGCCACTCGGCCCCCGTCGCCGCGACTAGCGCCCGAGCTACTTCCCCCGGCTCGGTCGAGTCCGTCAGCACGCTCTGCACGGGCCGGTATTCGCTCCGCCGCCCGCCGACGGCGCGGACGACCTGGCCGCCCATGATGTCGATCACCGGAATGATTCGAGGGGGCGGCATCGGAAAGCGGGGAGCGGGGTTGGACGATCTCGGGTGCTCCGAATAAGGTACTGAGTTCCCGCCCCAGAAACCGTGTTGGGGGCATTCCCGGTTCGGCTCGGAGGAGCGTTGTGGCTCTCGTCGACGTGAAGCAGCTGCTCGAAGCCGGCGTCCACTACGGGCACCGGGCCAGCCGGTGGAACCCGAAGATGCGGCCGTACATCTACGGCAAGCGGAACCTCATTCACATCGTGGACTTGCGCGAGACCGTGCGCGGGCTGCTGCGGTCGTACCGGTACGTGTCGCAGGTCGTGGCCCGCGGCGGGCTGGTCATGTTCGTCGGCACCAAGCGGCAGGCGAAGGAAGTCGTCGAGCGCGAGGCCATGCGCTCCGGCATGCCGTTCGTCTCCGAGCGCTGGCTCGGCGGCACCCTCACCAACTACCGCACGATCCGCAACCGGCTGAAGCGGCTCCAGGAGCTGGAGGCGATGTGGCTGCCGGTCGGCGAGAACCCGAACCGGGTGGACCTGAACGCCTACATGGCCGGCATGATGACCGAGGCCGGCAAGCTCGACCCGGCCAAGGCGCCGGACACGTCCGACATCCGGACGCACAGCAAGAAGATGATCTCGGCCATGAGCCGCGAGCTCCTGAAGATTCGCCGCAACCTGATGGGCATCCGGGACATGGTGAAGCTCCCGGACGCGCTCGTCATCGTCGGGCCGAACAAGGAGCACATCGCGGTCAAGGAAGCGAAGCGGATGGGCGTCACCACCATCGCCCTGATCGACACCGACAGCGACCCGGACCCGGTGGACTTGCCGATCCCGGGGAACGACGACAGCATCCGGTCGATCGAGGTGATCCTGGCGAAGCTCGCCGACGCGTGCCTCGAAGGCCGCGCCGCCCTGCCGCCGGAGCAGCAGGCGATGATCAAGCCGCGCCAGCCCCAGCAGCGGCCGGCCGCCCCGGCGCCCGCCGCCGAGGCGAACCCGGCCCCGGCTCCGACCGTCGCTTAAAGTTGTCCCGCGAAGCCCGGGGCAGGTCGTCCCCGGGCTTGCCCGCCGCACACGCACCAGCCGCAACGGAGACGGAGAGGAAGATGGCGACGGTCACTCCACAGATGGTCAAGCAGCTCCGCGACCGGACCGACCAGCCGATGGGCCTGTGCAAGCAGGCCCTCGACCAGTCCGCGGGCGACCTCGACGCCGCCATCGTCTGGCTGCAGAAGCAGAACAGCAAGATGGGCGTGAAGCGCGAGGGGAACGAGACCGCCGAGGGTCGCGTCGGCACGTACTTCTGCAATACCGACAAGGTCGCCGCGATCGTCGAGATGCGCTGCGAGTCGGCCCCGTCGGCCAAGAGCGACCAGTTCGTCGGCCTGGCCGGCGACGTGGCCAAGCACGTCGCCACGGCCAGCCCCGCGGACGTGGCCGCCGCCCTGAGCCAGCCGTTCGGCGCGGGTACCCTCCAGGACCGCATCAACGACGTGGTCGGCGTCATCCGCGAGAAGATGATCCTCCAGAAGTTCAACCGGCTGACCGGCGCGGTGTACGGCTCCTACGTCCACCACGACGGCACGGTCGGCGTGCTCCTCGCCTGCACCGGCGCGGCCGCCAACGACGAGCTGCTCCGCGACGTGTCGGCGCACATCGCGGCGCTGAACCCGCCGTACGCGACGGTCGCGGCGGTCCCGGCCGACGTCGTGGCGAAGGAGAAGGAACTCGTCCAGGCCGACATGGCCGCCGACCCGAAGAACGCGGGGAAGCCGGCCAACATCCTGGAGAAGGTGGCCGAGGGGAAGCTCAAGACGCGCCTCGCCGAGGTGGTGCTGACCGAGCAGCCGATGGCCAACAGCGCCAAGTACCCGAACACCACCGTCGGCGCCGCCCTGCAGAAGGCCGGGCTGACGGTCCAGCAGTACATCCGCTACAAGGTCGGAGCGGTCACCTACTGACCCGCCCCGACCGGCCCCCGCACACTCCTTCATTCACGGGATTCGACCGATGCCCCACACCGCGAGCGCGTGGAAGCGCCTCCGCAAGACCGAGAAGCGGCGCCTCCAGAACAAGGCCGCGTACAAGAAGGTGAAGGTGGCCCGCAAGGCCGTCGCCACCGCTCTCGCCGGCGCCGACACGGCGGCCGTCGCCAAGACGGTGAGCGAGACGCAGGCAGTCCTCGACCGCGCCGCCGACAAGGGCTACATCCACAAGAACAAGGCGGCGCGGATCAAGAGCCGGCTGGCCAAGAAGGTGAAGGCCGCCGCCGCGAAGCCGGCGGCGAAGTAACCCGGCATTTTTGGACGGGATGAACAGGAACGACAGGCTGAAATCAGAAATTAAACTCTGATTTCAGCCTGTCGTTCCTGTTCATCCCGTCCAAAAATGATGCTCAACTCTGCGCGAAGAACTCCACCGCGTTTCGGAACAGCTTTAGCCCCTCGCCTTCCGCCTGCAACCCGAGCCGCGTCCACTGCGGGTGCTGCGTTGGGAAGATGTGCCGCTCCGGGTGCGGCATCATCCCCAGCACGCGGCCCGTTGCGTCCGTAATGCCGGCGATGTCGTCCTGCGAGCCGTTCGGGTTCTCCGGGAAGCCGTTCGCGTGGCCGTGTGCCCCGGCGTAGCGGAGCACCACCTGCCCGGACTGGTCCAGTCCGCGGACGATCCACTCCTTTCGGCCGACGAAGTTCCCCTCGCCGTGCGCGACGGGCACGTTCAACTCGGCCACGCCCTTCAGGAACACGCACTTCCCCGGCGTCGCCCGCAGCTTCACCCAGCGGTCCTCGAAGCGGCCGTTCTCGTTGAACCCGAGCGTGGCGAGCGGGCCGTCCTCGTCGGGCGGCATCAGCAACCCGGCCTTGAGAATCGCCTGGAAGCCGTTGCAGATGCCGAGGATGAGCTTCTCGTCGTCGCGGAACTTGCGGAGGGCGTCGGCCAGGAAGTGCTGCAGTTGCAGGGCGAACACCTTGCCCGCGGCGATGTCGTCGCCGTAGCTGAAGCCGCCCGGGACGGTGAGAATCTGGAACCGTTTCAGAATTCGCGGGTTCTCGCGGACCGCGTTGACGTGAATGCGCTCGACCTTCGCCCCAGCCATCTCGAACGCCGCGGCGGCCTCGCCGTCGCAGTTGGACCCGGGCGCCCGGAGTACGAGAGCGTGGGGTGTGGCCATGGCGAAATTCCCCGGTAGGCAAGCCTTTATGCTTGACGGGTCGCCGGCGGCCCGCCAGACTCGTTGTAACGTCTCCGCACCCCCCCAACCAGTGGGCCAGGGACGACGGCCGCCGGCCGTCTGTCAGTCGGCCGCCCGGGGGGAGGGGGATCGTTTCAACTTTTTTCTTCCCGGTGCGTTGACGCTCCGGGGGGGTTCCCTTATCATTCCGTTGTCGCAGCTTCGGCCGCGACCGATCTTTGACAAGTGTGTGGTGGTGTGGTGGGGGTCGGGATTTGGCCGCTGGAGGGCCGACCGATCTCTGCTATGGATGACCCGCGAGGGTCGTTGGTAGTTGTTAACCGGTCGGTTCGGCCGGCGGCTGATGGACTTGAGACAGGACTCGCTTCGGCGAGTTAGCAAACACTCTTGAAGGGTTTGATCCTGGCTCAGAACGAACGTTGGCGGCATGGATGAGGCATGCAAGTCGCGGGAATCCCCAGCAATGGGGGGAACCGGCGTAAGGGGCAGTAAGGCGTGGGTACCCACCCCGTGGTCCGGGATAGCCCGCCGAGAGGCGGGGTAATACCGGATGACCTCGGGAGAGCAAAGCTCCGGCGCCACGGGCGGGGCCCACGTGATATTAGCTAGTTGGCGGGGTGACGGCCCACCAAGGCGGAGATGTCTAGCGGGTGTGAGAGCACGACCCGCGCCACTCGCACTGAGACACTGGCGAGACACCTACGGGTGGCTGCAGTCGAGGATCTTCGGCAATGGGCGCAAGCCTGACCGAGCGATGCCGCGTGGGCGACGAAGGCCTTCGGGTTGTAAAGCCCTGTCGAGGGGGAGAAAGCCGCAAGGCGGATCCATCCCTGGAGGAAGCTCGGGCTAAGTTCGTGCCAGCAGCCGCGGTAAGACGAACCGAGCGAACGTTGTTCGGAATCACTGGGCTTAAAGGGCGCGTAGGCGGGCTGCCGCGTCCGGGGTGAAATCCTCCGGCTCAACCGGAGAACGGCCCCGGGTACGGGCGGCCTCGAGGGGGGTAGGGGCGTGCGGAACTGTGGGTGGAGCGGTGAAATGCGTTGAGATCCACAGGAACTCCGGTGGCGAAGGCGGCACGCTGGACCCTCTCTGACGCTGAGGCGCGAAAGCCAGGGGAGCGAACGGGATTAGATACCCCGGTAGTCCTGGCCCTAAACGATGAGAACTGGGTAGTAGCCCTGGCATGGGGTTACTGCCGCAGCCAAAGTGCTAAGTTCTCCGCCTGGGGAGTATGGTCGCAAGGCTGAAACTCAAAGGAATTGACGGGGGCTCACACAAGCGGTGGAGCATGTGGCTTAATTCGAGGCTACGCGAAGAACCTTATCCTGGGCTTGACATGTTCGAAAGAGGCAGCAGGTAGGACCCGGAAACGGGAACGAACGGTATCCAACCCGGAAGCTGCCACAGGTGCTGCATGGCTGTCGTCAGCTCGTGTCGTGAGATGTCGGGTTAAGTCCCATAACGAGCGAAACCCTTACCCTTAGTTGCAACCCGCAAGGGGCACTCTAGGGGGACTGCCGGTGTCAAACCGGAGGAAGGTGGGGATGACGTCAAGTCCTCATGGCCTTTATGCCCAGGGCTGCACACGTGCTACAATGGCGTGGACAGAGGGACGCGACTACGCGAGTAGAAGCCGACCCCCGAAAGCACGCCCCAGTTCAGATCGCAGGCTGCAACCCGCCTGCGTGAAGCCGGAATCGCTAGTAATCGCGGGTCAGCAACACCGCGGTGAATGTGTTCCTGAGCCTTGTACACACCGCCCGTCAAGCCACGAAAGGGAGGGACGTCCGAAGTCGCCTCGCGGCGCCGAAGACGGACTTCCTGATTGGGACTAAGTCGTAACAAGGTAACCGTAGGGGAACCTGCGGTTGGATCACCTCCTTTCTAAGGATGACACACACGCTGCCCGGGGTCACCCCCCGAGAGCAGCCATGCCCCCAACCCACACCACACCACCACACACCCGTCATCGACACTCACAGCCCGCCGGCTAAATCCGGCGGGCTGTTTGCGTTTCACGGCAACCAACTCACCCGATCAATTATCCGCCGGACGACCTGAGGACTGCGAACGCCTGCCGGACGTCGTCGGCAGAGTCAGGCCGGACGACCCGAGCAACCTCCTTCCCGTCGCGCAGCACGACGAGCGTCGGCCAAAGCTTCACGCGGAACGACCGCCCGAGCGGACGGCCGGGGCCGTCCTCGACTTTCATGTGCGGCACGTCCGTCACCGCGGCAAGTGCCTCGGCGATGTACGGCTGCGCCCCCTGGCAGTAGCCGCACCAGGACGTGCCGAACTCCAGTACGAATGGCCCGGCCGTGGCATCGATCTCTTCGCGGGTCGGCCCGGGATTCTGATACTCGTCGGCCATCGGGGCTCCTCGGCTCGGGCGGGCAGTCTTTGGTCAGGCACGCGGCACACGGCTTGCCGTAACAGCGTGATCACCTCGCCGAGGCTCCCGTGCAAGCCGTACTGACCGAATCGATCGTCACCGATTACGCCGCGGCGGTGAAGCCGCCGTGGGTCGTGCTGGCGATTGCGGTCTGCCTGCTTGCACTCGTGATGCCGCGCGAGGTACTTCCGGAGTTCGCCGTCGCGTCTGCCGCCGTCGCCGCGTGCGGCTGGCTCGTCAACCGCTTCCGCGCTAATCCTTGACCGGTACGAACACCACGGCGTCGGCGATGACGTAGCCGTCGGCGTCGGCGTTGCCGATGGTCACGGCTCCCCCGCGTCCGGCAGCAAACCGGAACGTTCCCACCTCGACGAACGATTCGCTCACCGCCGGCGGCCGGCGCATGTTCACGGTCGCCTTCGTCGTGCCGTCGGCGTGGGCGATCGTGACCGGCACGTTCGTCGCGCGGTTGGCGTTGGCCGTGTACGCGATACGGACCTTGTAGCGGCCCGCGGCCGGCAGGTCCGGAGTGAACCTGGCCGTCTGCTTGCCCCGGTCGGCGTTACCGTCGTGCCGGTAGCCGGTGCCGACGAACGGGCCGATGCTCGAACTCACCGTCTCGAAGCCGACCAACTGGGCTTGCGAGTCGTCGACCACGATGCCGACCAGCTTCTTCGGGTCAATCCCACCTTTCGAAGGCGGCGCTGCGAACTCCAGCACCTGCTTGTCAGCCAGCAGCCGCGTCTTGAGCCGGGTGTAGTCCACGGCCTGCACGTCCACACCGGCTTCGAGCGCCATCACCGCGGCCGTGGCGCTGCTCTGGCCGAGCACCATGAACACGGGCTCCATGCGAATCGACCCGTACGCGATGTGTGAACTCGACACGCACACCGGCACCAGCAGGTTCGGGCACTCGCCGGCCTTCGGCACCACCGACTTGTAGCTGATCCGGTACGGGCCGGCGGGCGATTCCTGCACGTCACCCTCGTTCTGCACTGTGCCGTCGGGCGTGACCCAGCGCATGCAGTTGTGCGAGTCCATGTTGTAGGAGCCCATGCCGACGCTCTGCGGCGTGTCGCGCTGGCGGCGGCAGTCGGCCTCGGTCATCACGTGGTCCGCCATCAGCCGCCGGGCTTCGCGGACGTACAACTGATGCGGCCAGTTGCCGTTGTCCGTGAACTCGCGCTTCGCCAGCCCCCACGCCTTCATCTTGTCGCGGACCGATTCCGGCACCCGCGGGTGGTTCGCCAGCGACCACATCAGCCCCTTCTGGTACAGCTCGTGCTGTTTCGTGATGCGGTCTCGCTCGGCGTAGTCGCCCTCGGGGTAGCGGTAATTCTGCCCGATGAAATCGGTGCTGACGGCGTAGTTGTTGTTCGTGTCGGTGGTGCCGTTCGGCATCATGTCGATCTTCAGCGGTAGTCGCAAGTCGCCGGCCTCGAAGTTTCGGAAGAGCAGTTCGTACCACGCCTCGACGTACCCGTCCGGCCGCGGGAACGGCACCCGGTTCTCGGGCACGTTCGACATGCACATGCGGAAGCAGTACGCCTGGATGCGGGTGTCGCCCTCGCCGTCGGCGGGGTAGGGGCCGGGGTCGATGCCGAAGAGCAGGCCGCTGGCGCGGTCGCCGGGGCGCACGAACGGGTCCACGGCCTTCAGGAAACGGTGGGTGTGCGTGTTCCACTTGCGGGCGACGCCGTTCAGGCTCTCGCCGTGGCGCGAATTCGGCTCGCGGCCGACGGCGTAGCTGACGCCCGCGGCGGCCATCAGGTCGCCCTCGTAGGTGGCGTCGATGAACACCTTCCCCTCCACGACCTTGCCCGACTCGGTGTGGAACGCGCGGACGCGCTTGCCGTCGAGGGTGGCTCCGCGCTTGCGGTCCAGGCGCTCGCCGAAGACGACTTCGATCTTGTGCTCGGCGAGCATCTCACGGAGCAACTTCTCGGCGACGTGGGGCTCGAACACCCACATCGCGTCCTCGGCGGGGCGGTAGCCGGAGAACGTGTCGCGCTTGACGAACGGCCACGCGGCGGGGTCGTCGTAGTGCTTCTTGACGCGCTGGTAGAACTCGCGGGCGATGCCGCCGATGACGCGGCTGTTGCCGCTGTCGGTGTAGCCGAGGCCGCCGGAGGTCAGGCCGCCGACGTGCTTCCCTGGCTCGATCACCACGACGGTCTTGCCCATGCGGGCGACCTGCACCGCGGCCGCGACGCCGCCGGCGGTGGCGCCGTAGACGACCACGTCGGGTTCGGCGCGGAGCCGGGGTGTGACCGTGCAGGCGGCGATTGCCGCGAGAAGGAGGCGGGACATGGGATCCGAAGTGTGGGGCCGGCCTTCCAGCCGGCCGCGGGTTACGCACCCGTGAACAGCGGCTGGATGACTTCGCCGCGGTTCAACTGCACGGGGCGGTCGAGGCGGTCGCGGACCTCGCTGTGCGGGTCCACGCCGAGGGCGTGATACACCGTCGCCCCCAGGTCGTCCGGCGAGTACGGCGTCGTGGCCGGGTACGCGGACGTCTTGTCGGAGCGGCCCACGACGACGCCCGGCCGCACACCGGCCCCCGCGAACAGGGCGCTGAAGCACGGCGCCCAGTGGTCGCGGCCGGCGTTGATGACTTTTGGCGTCCGCCCGAAGTCGCCCACCACCACGACCATCGTCGTCTCCAGCAGGCCGCGGTCGCCGAGGTCGTCCAGCAGCGCCGACACGCCGGCGTCGAGCGGCGGCAGGAGGCGGCGCATCGTGGGGAAGATGTTGCTGTGGTGGTCCCAGTTCTGAACGCGGCCCATGTTCGCCTGCACGACCGACACGCCGCTCTCGACCAGCCGGCGGGCCAGGAGCAGCGACTGGCCGAAGCTGTGGCGGCCGTAGCGGTCGCGGGTCGCGGCCGGCTCCTTCTCCATCTCGAACGCCGTCGCCACCCGGCCGGACGTGAGCACCGTGATGGCGTGCTGCTGCGAGTCGCTGAGCCGCCGGCCCTCGGCGCTGGCGGTCATGCTGCGGCGCTGGGCGTTCACGGCGTCGAGCAGGGCGGCGCGGTCGCGTAGTTGATCGACGTCGATGCCGGTGGGGCGGAGGTTGTCGAGCTTGAACGACTGCAGGTTCGGGTCCTGCGTCACCTGGAACGGGTCGTACCGCGGGCCGAGAAACCCGGCGTGCTGGCCGGGCCACACGAGCGGGCCATCGGCAAGGAATGTCGGCAGGGTCACGGCCGCGGGGACGCCGTCGCTGCGCGGGCGGAGGTAGGCGAGGCCGGCGCCGTAGACCGGATAGTCGTCGCGGGATAGCGGCTTGTCGAACCGCACGCCCGGCTGCTTCGCACCGGTGATCAGGTGGTGCGTGGCGGCCGTGTGGTTGTTGTCGGTGTGGGCGAGGGTGCGGACGAGGGCGTACTTATTCGCGCGGGCCGCGAGCAGCGGCAGGTGTTCGCCGAGGCGGACGCCGGCGACCGGGGTGGCCACGGTGCCGAACTCGCCGCGGATCTCCGCGGGGTTGTCCGGCTTCGGGTCGAACGTTTCCAGCTGACTCGCGGCCCCGGTAAGGAACACCAGGATGACCGAGTTCGGCTTGCGGCGCGAGCTACCCGACTGCGCCGGGGCCGAGGCCGCCATGCCGAGGCCGAGGAGGCCGGAGTAGCCGACCTGGACGGCCTCGCGGCGGGTCAGGCCGGTGCGGTGCGTGTGCGGGAAGGTGGGCATGGGGGGTGAGGTGCGCGGGGGGTGGGTGGGTACTGTCATTAGACCATAGACCGCGGCCGGTGCAAGCCGGAAGGCGAAGGCCCGGGGACGGCCGTCCCCGGGCATGTAGTCGGCGTCAGTTCGTGCTCGCCTTCAAGTTGAAGCAGTGCAGCTTGTCCTGGTCGCGGATGTAGAGCTTGCCGTTGGCGACGACCGGGTGGGCCCAGCTCTCCTTGTTGCTCGGCTCCGGCAGGCGGAACGACGACACCATCTTGAACGCCGTCGGGTCCGGCTCGACGAGCGCCAGGACGTGGTTCTGGAACCGGTAGTACAGCCGGCCGTCGGCGAAGGTGATGGCCACCGACCCGCTCGTCCCCGGCGGCATCTTCTCCTCCTTGTAGGCGATCTCGCCGGTCGTGATGTCCACGCAGGCGGGGAAAGCCTTGTTCTGCTCATGCCCGAAAAAGACGTGTTTGCCGACGAGAATCATCCCGCCGTGGTGGTTGTTTAGCTCCGGTTTCTCGTACGTCTTGATCGTCTTGACTTCGATCTTGTCCTTCCCAACGGGGCTGAGTTCCAGTAGCGCCGCCCCGCCGGGCTTGGTGTAGCTGCACGACACCCACACCTTGTTTTCGTAGATGACGGGCGTCGGGATTTGGGCGACGCTCCCGATGGCCCCCTGCTCCTTGTACTGCCACAGCAGCTTGCCGGTGTCGGCGTGCACGCCGACGACGCCCGACTTGTCGCCGAGGAGCTGGACGTAGGTTGGGATGCCGCCGACGGTCATCTTCACCGGCGACGAGTAGCCCGCGCCGCCGCCGATCTGGGGTAGCAGGGTGGTCCAGACAGTGGCCCCGGTCTTGAGGTTGAGCGCCGCGACCGCCCCTTTGGTCCCGCTCGGGGCGCAGATCAGCTTGTTCCCGTCCACCAGCGGCGAGTCGTTGAAGCCCCACGAAGGCACCCCGGCGCCGAACTCCTTCGTGTAGCTGCGCGTCCACAGCCCCCGCCCGGTGTTGGCGTCGAGTGCGGCCAGGGTGCCGACGTTGCTAACGGCGTACAGCTTGCCGTCGTGGTAAGTCGGGCTGCCGCCCGGGCCGTTGTTCTGGTTCGGGTTCTTCGTCGGGTCGAGGGGGGTAAACCACAATGCCTTGCCGTCGGACTCCTTCAGCCCGATCACGCAGTCCTTCCCGTCGCGGGTGCCCATCACGAAGATCATGCCGGCTGCGACCGTCGGTGTGCTGTAACCCGTGCCGAGCCCGCTAATCGTCCACAGTTTCGGCGGGCCGTCTTTCGGCCAGCTCTTCAGGAGGCCGGTTTCCGCGGACTTGCCGTCGCGGTTGGGGCCGCGCCACTGCGGCCAGTCGGTCGGCCCGGGGGCGGCGGGCGGCTGGGCGGACAGGGCCGCGACGGACACGGCGAGGACGCCAGCCGCGAGCGGCAGGAGGCGGAAAGACATCGGTCGGCGTCTCCGGGTCGGGATGGGGCGGGCGGCGGGAGGGACACGAGAAGTTTACGACGCGCACGCGGGGCCGCAAAGCCGCAAGCGGGCACGGAACTTGAGACGGGGCGGGGACGCGGCGTACAATTCGGTGTCACGTCCGAGGTGCCCCATGCCCGTCGCCGGCCGCCTGCTCATCGGCGGGGAGTGGTCCGCCCCTCGCGCCGACTTCGCCAGCCACGAGCCCGCCCGCTGGGCGGAGCACGTCGGCACGTTCCCACAGGCGACCGCCGCGGAAGTATCGGACGCGGTGGGCGCGGCGCGGGCCACGTTCCCGGCATGGCGGCGGACGAGCCGCGTGCTCCGTGCCGAGTGCTTCGACCGGCTCGCGCAGCTGATCAAGCGCGACACCGACGCACTGGCCGAGCTCATGGCCCGCGAGTGCGGCAAGAACGTGACCGAGTGCCGGGCCGAAGTCGTGGAGGGGCTGCACATGGTGCAGTACGTCTTCGGCTCCGGCCGGCTGCCGTTCGGCGAGGTGATCGCGTCCGAGATCGCCGAGAAGGACGCGTTCCTGCGGCGGAAGCCGTGGGGCGTGGTGGGCGTGATTACGCCGTGGAACTTCCCGTTCGCGGTGCCGCTGTGGATGCTCGGGCCGAGCTTGCTGGAAGGGAACACGTGTGTCTTCAAGCCGAGCGAGGACACACCGACGGTCGGCCAGCGGCTCGTCGAACTGTTCGCCGAAGCCGGCTTCCCCGCGGGCACGATCAACCTGCTGCACGGCGACGGCGAACCCGGTGAGGCGCTGGTGCGGGACGCGCGGGTGAACGTCGTCTGCTTCACGGGCAGCTACGACGTGGGGCGACGCATCCAGGAGATTTCGGCGTCGATGCACGACCGCATCGTCGCGGCCGAGATGGGCGGCAAGAACGCCGTCGTCGTCTGCGACGACGCTCGTTTCGACCTGGCGGTGACGGCCGGCGTGCTGTCGGCGTTCAAGTCCACGGGGCAGCGCTGCGTGTCGGCGAGCCGAATTCTGGTGCAGGAGGAGTTGTTCGACCGCTACGCGGGGGCGTTCGTCGCCACCGCCCGGCGGCTGCGATTCGGCGACCCGCTCGACCCGTCGAACTTCGCCGGCCCGCTGGTGAACCCGGCCGCGGTCGAGAAGGTGCTCGGCTACAACCGGCTGGCCCGCGACGAGGGCGTGGCCGTGCTACTCGAGTTGGAGCGGCCCGCGGGTGACGGCTGTTTCGTGCCGCCGTTCGTGTATCGCACGCCGCACGACGCGGCGATGCGAAGCACCCGCGAAGAAGTGTTCGGCCCGCACGTTGCGCTGATCCCGTTCCGCGACGACGACGAGGCGGTGCGAATCGCCAACGCCACGGAGTACGGCCTGTCGCTGGCGGTCATCACCGAGAGCTACCGGCGGATGCGGCTGTTCCGCGACGAGTGCGACTACGGCATGGGCTACGTGAACCTGCCGTGCATCGGGGCGGAGGTGCACCTGCCGTTCGGCGGCGTGAAGCGGAGCGGCAACGGCCACCCGTCGGCCGCGGCGCTGGTGTCGGCGGTGACGCACCCGACGGCGTGGACGGTGAACCACGGCACCGACATCAAGATGGCCCAGGGTCTGAGCACGGCCATCGACGGCCCGCCTTGACGAGGTGCCCGCCTCGCGGCATACCCCGGCGTTCGCACGGGGGAGCGAAGGGGGCGGGGCATGAACCGCGTGGTCTCGCTGGGTGTCGTCGTACTCGTCGGCTGTCAGGCCGCCCCGAAGCTGGTCGAGCCGTTCCCGGAGCCGAGCCGGGCGAGCGGCTCGTGGGTCGTCCTCGAAGACCGCCGCCCGGCGTGGGAGAAGGCGGCGTTCGAGGGGCCGGTCGTGTCGCTCTACCGGTTCAGCCGGGTCAGCCCCAACCCGTGGGTGCGGCTCCAAAAGGCGACCGAGGCGATCGTCGCCGACCTGCCGGAGAAGCCTGAGCGCGTGGACGTGGTGGTCACGTCGTTCCGGCTGGTGTCGAAAAATGCCGACGCGCCGCCGCGGACCGAGGAGGGCGGCACGGTGCAGGTCGGCGGGCGGAAGGCGTCCGTGCTCGGCACCGGTCGGCAGGGCGTTGACGAGTCGATGGCCTACGAGCGTGCCCGCTCCGCGGCGACCAGCGGCGACCGGAACGTCGCCCAGCAGGCGGCCGGGGCGCTGGCCTTCCAGGGCGGCGCCCCCGCGGCCGGCGTGCAACTCGGTGAGGCGCCTGCGGTCGAACTGACGGAAGGGCCGCTCGACGGGCTCGCCCCCGGCGCCCACTGCAACATCCGCGGCGTGCTCCGCCTCACGTACCCCGGCGGCCGCGACAAGGACGTCCCGTTCCACGTCCTCGCCAGCCGGCCGAACGAGACCGGCTCCCGCTACTGGGGCGAGACGCTGGAGCAGGCGACGACGCTCGGCATGATTCAGTTCGCCCGTCAGGTCCGCCTGGGGCTCGGGCTACCCGCTCGCGAGTAGCCGCCCGGTCGGGAGGCCAACCATGAGCACCACCTTCGCGTTCGACGGCGTTCCCGTCCCCGACATCCGCACGCCGCTCACCGGCCCGAAGGCGGCGGCGCTGCTGGCGCGCGACGCTGAGTACGTGTCGCCGTCGTACACCCGCGTCTACCCGCTGGTCGTCGAGCGCGGTAGCGGCTGCGTCGTCGAGGACGTGGACGGCAACCGCTTCCTCGACTTCACCGCCGGCATCGCCGTGACCGCGACGGGGCACTGTCACCCCGAGGTGGTCGCGGCGATCCACGACCAGGCGGACAAGCTGCTCCACATGAGCGGCACCGACTTCTACTACCGCCCGCAGATCGACCTCGCGGAGCGGCTGGCGAGGATCGCCCCGGGGCCGTCGCCGAAAAAGGTGTTCTTTACGAACAGCGGCGCGGAGGCGGTCGAGGCCGCGCTGAAGCTCGCCCGCTGGCACACCAGGCGGAACCGCGTGGTGTCGTTCTTCGGCGCCTTCCACGGCCGCACGTACGGGGCGATGTCCCTGAGCGGGTCGAAGCTCGTCCACCGCCGCGGCTTCTCGCCGCTCGTGCCGGACATCCACCACATCGACTTTCCGCGCGGCTGCGGTAGCACGTGCGGCGGCGGGCGGTGCGGCCTCGTGGACGATCTGACCGACACGCTATTCCGCCGCACCTGCCCGCCGGAGGAGGTCGCCGCCGTCTTCGTCGAGCCGATCCAGGGGGAGGGTGGCTATCACCCGCTGCCCGCCGGGTGCCTCCCGGCGCTGCGGGCGCTGTGCGACCGGCACGGCATCCTGCTCGTGGCCGACGAGGTCCAGAGTGGCATGGGCCGGACCGGAAAGATCTTCGCCTGCGAGCACTACGGCGTGGAGCCGGACATCCTGTGCGCCGCGAAGGGGGTCGCCAGCGGGATGCCGCTCGGGGCCATCGTGGCGCGGGCCGAGGTGATGGACTGGCCGAGCGGCAGCCACGCCAGCACGTTCGGCGGCAACCCCGTCAGCTGCCGCGCGGCGCTCGCCACCATCGACCTGTTGGAGCGCGAGTACACCGCCAACGCCGCCGCCCGTGGCGAACAGCTGCGCGCGGGTCTGAAGCGGCTCACCGGCCTGGCGAACGTCCGCGGGTTGGGGCTGATGACCGCCGCCGACGTGCCCGGCTCCGGTGGCCGCGAAGCCCTCATTCAGGGGTGTTTCCGCCGCGGACTGCTGCTGCTCGGCTGCGGCGAGGCGGGCCTCCGCTTCTGCCCGCCGCTGTGCGTGACCGCTGTGCAGGTCGAAACCGCCCTCGCACTACTGGGCGAAGTTCTGGACGAAGCGAACTCACCCCTGCCGCAACCGCGGGCGGACACTCCGGGCTCGCCGGCGCCGGCAATCTCTCTTTAACCCGCCCGCCGCCGGTGGTATTCCCGGGCCTCGCCCACACCCACCGGACGACCAATGCCGCCGCCGCCGAACGCCGTCCTGTTCCAGCTGATTGCCGGGAAGTGGATCGCCCAGGCTCTCTCCGTCGTGGCCCGCTTCCGCGTCGCCGACCACCTCGCCGCCGGGCCGAAGACCGCGACCGAGCTCGCCGCCCTCACCGGCACCCACACCGGTCACCTGTACCGCGTCCTCCGCGCCCTCGCCTCCGTGGGGGTGCTCGACGAATCGGCGGACATGCGGTTCGCCCTCACGGCGGTCGGCGAGTACCTCCGCGGCGACGTGCCCGGCTCGATGCGGGCGGTCGCCACCTACTGCTGCGACCCGTGGAGCTGGAAGCCGTGGGGCGACCTCGCGGAGACCGTCCGCAGCGGCACCCCCGCGTTCGACCGCATGTTCGGCCAGGGCGTGTTCGACTACCTGTCACAACACCCGGACGAGTTCGCCACGTTCAACGAAGGGATGACCGGCTTCTCCGCCGCCGAGTCGGCCGCGGCCGTGAAGGCCTACGACTTCCGCGGCTACGGCACCATCGCCGACGTGGGGGGCGGCCACGGCCTCCTGCTCACCACCATCCTTAAGGCGGACCCGGACAGCCGCGGCGTCGTGTTCGACCTGCCGGGCGTCGTCGACGGTGCGGCCCCGACCATCGCTGCGGCCGGGCTGGCCGGCCGGTGTGCCACGCATGCCGGCAGCTTCTTCGACACCGCTCCCGCGGCCGACCTCCACGTGATGAAGCACATCATCCACGACTGGAACGACGAGAAGGCGACACAGATTCTCCGCCGCTGCCGTGCCGCGGTCCACCCGGGCGGGAAGCTCGTGCTGATCGAGATGGTCATACCCGCGGCCGGCGGCGACCCGATGGGGAAGCTGCTCGACCTGGAGATGATGGTGCTGTGCGACGGCAAGGAGCGTACGGAGGCCGAGTACGCCGCGCTCCTCGCCGGCGCCGGCTACCGGCTGACGCGGGTGGTGCCGACCGAGTCGCCGGCGTGCGTGCTGGAGGCCGAACCGGTTTGACGCGCCCGCCCGTTCTGGGTAAACCGACCCCCGCCCGGGGCTCCCCCGGACCGGAGGGTTGGCATGTCCACACTGCTCGTGACCGGCGGGTGCGGGTTCATCGGCTCGAACTTCGTCCGCCACCTGCTCGCCACCGATGCCGCTGTGACGGTCGTCAACCTCGACGCCCTCACCTACGCCGGCAACCTGGCGAACCTGGCGGACGTGGAGAAGAACCCGCGCTACACCTTCGTGAAGGGCGACGTCACCGACCGCGACACGGTCCGCGCCGTGATGGGGAAGGGGATCACCGACGTGATCCACTTCGCCGCCGAGAGCCACGTCGACCGCAGCATCCAGGACAGCGGCCCGTTCCTCCGCACCAACGTCCTCGGCACGCAACTCCTCCTCGACGCCGCCCGCGAGTTCGGCGTCAAGAAGTACGTGCAGGTCTCGACCGACGAGGTGTACGGCAGCCTCGGCGACACGGGGCTGTTCACGGAAGAAACGCCTCTCCACCCGAACAGCCCGTACTCGGCGAGCAAGGCCGGGGCCGACATGCTGGTGCAGGCGTACCAGCACACGTTCGGCCTCCCCGCGGTCATCACCCGCTGCTCGAACAACTACGGCCCCTACCAGTTCCCCGAGAAACTGATCCCGCTGTTCGTGACGAACATCCTCGCGGACCAGCAGGTGCCGGTATACGGCGACGGCCAGCAGGTGCGCGACTGGATTCACGTGGAGGACCACTGCACCGGCGTGGAGGCGGCGTGGCGGAAGGGGACGCCGGGCGAGGTGTACAACTTCGGCGGCAAGTGCGAGAAGACGAACCTGGACCTGACGCACACGCTGCTCGACCTGCTGGGGAAGCCGCGGTCGCTGATCAAGTACGTGAAGGACCGCCCCGGCCACGACCGCCGCTACGCGATCGACTGCACGAAGGCCGAGCGCGAGTTGGGCTGGCAGCCGGCGTGGACGTTCGAGCGCGGCATCCGCGCCACGATTGACTGGTACGCCGCCAACGCGACCTGGGTGGCGGGGATCAAGACGAAGGATTACCTGAGCTACTACGAGAAGCAGTACGGGAAGGCGGGCTGACCTCACCAACGCGAAACCCGGCCGGGCACACCCGGCCGGGTCGAACGATCGTTGCGGGCCGGCGCCCGCCGGTCACCCGACGAACACGTTGGTGAGGAGCGGGTCGAAGTCGGCCGAGTAATCCCTCAGCACCGTGGCCGTGCCCGCCGCCAGGTCGGCGCCGCGGAAGCCGATCACGCTCCGGCTCGCCACGCCTGGGACCGACACGACCAGGTCGGCGAAGTCGTCCCCGTCCAGGTCCTTCGCGACGACCCGGGCGCCGAGCCGCCCCGACGAGTCGGCGGCGAAGAAGTTCGTCAGCGGGTCGGCGATCGCCGCGGCCGGACCGAACAGCAGCTGCGCCCCGGACACGACCAGCACCCGCGGGCTACCGCCGACACCGGGCGTGGTCACCAGGTCGCCGGCACCGTCGCCGTCCACGTCCCCGACGGCGACGTACACGCCGTCCGTCAACTGCGGTTCGTAGACGAAGAAGTCGCCGACGAGGCGGGTCGGCGTGAGCGTCGGGCGGATCGTGGCGCCGTCGAAGACGGCCACGCGCGGCCCGCCGCCCGGCCCGGCCGCGACCACCACGTCGGCCAGCCCGTCCCGGTTCAAGTCCCCGAGCGCGACCCGTGCGCCGCCGCGGAAGTTGTCGTCGTCGATCCCGAGGAAGCTCGCCAGCGGCGCCCCGGTGGCGCCGCTGAGCACCACCACCCGCGGGCCGCCGGTCAGGTCCGCCGACACGGCGATGTCGGCCCGGCCGTCGCCGTCCACGTCGCCGAGCGCGACGAACGTGCCGCCTGCGAACGCGTCGCCGAACGGGAGGTACGTCGCCACGGTGACGCGGGTCGCACCGTCGATCACGACCACGGTGGCGACGCGGCCGGGGCCGCTCCCGACCACGTAGTCCGGGACGCCGTCCCCGGTCACGTCGGCGACCGCCGCGCGGGCGGGCGTGGAGCCGAACGGGCTGAAGGCCGAGCCGTTCGCGGAGCCGTCCGGGTTGAGCGGGACCACGGTGTTCGCCCCGCTCGGTCCGCCGGACACGGCGAACTGCCCGACGGAACTCTGGTCCGGGCCGCCCCGAACCGCGATCGAGAACGGCTGGTCGGCGGTCCCGCTCGCGTTCGTCGCGCGGATGACCCCCTCGTACCGGCCGACGGTCGTCGGCGTGCCGCTGACCACACCGGTCGTCGGGTCCAGGGCCAGGCCCGCGGGCAACTCGCCCGACGCGAGCGAGTACGTCGCGGCCGGGAACGCGGACGTGGTCACGGTGAACGAGGCGGGAGCGCTGACCGTCAGTTCTGCCGGCGGTGCGCCGGACGTAATGGTCGGTGCTTCGTTCACGGTCAGCGTGAACGCCTGCGTGGCGTCGGGGGCCACGCCGTTGGCCGCGGTGAAGCTGAGTGCGTAGGTGCCGCCGGCCCCCGCGGCCGGGGTGCCGGCGAGGGTGGCGGTGCCGTCCCCGTTGTCCGTGAACGTCACTCCAGGGGGGAGCGTCCCGGTCCGGCTGATCGTGACGCCTGCCGGGAATGCGGTTCCCGTGGTCACGGTGAACGTGCCACCCGTCCCGACGAGGAACGTGGCCGCGCTCGCGCTGGTGAAGGTCGGCGCCTCGTTCACGGTCAGCGTGAACGCCTGGGTAGCGTCGGGGGCCACGCCGTTGGCCGCGGTGAAGCTCAGTGCGTAGGTGCCGCCGGTCCCCGCGGCCGGGGTGCCGGCGAGGGTGGCGGTACCGTCGCCGTTGTCGGTGAACGTCACACCGGCGGACAGGGTGCCGGTCTGACTGATGGTCACGGCCGTCGGGAAGGCCGCGCCGGTGGTTACGGTGAACGTGCCGGCCGTCCCTGCGGTAAAGGTGGTGGCGGCCGCGCTGGTGATCGTCGGCGCTTCGTTGACGGTGAGGGTGAACGCCTGGGTCGCGTCCGGTGCGATCCCGTTGGCGGCGGTGAAGGTGATCGGATAAGTGCCACCGGTCCCGGCGGCCGGGGTGCCGGTCAAAGTTGCGGTTCCGTCGCCGTTGTCCGTGAACGTCACTCCAGCGGGGAGCGTCCCGGTCCGACTGATTGTCACGGCCGTCGGGAAGGCCGGGCCGGTCGTCACGGTGAACGTCCCGAGCGTCCCGGCCGTGAAGGTGGTGGCAGTCGCGCTGGTGATCGTCGGCGCTTCGTTGACGGTGAGGGTGAACGCCTGGGTGCCGTCGAGTGCGACGCCGTTGGCGGCGGTGATTGTCAGCGGGTAGGTGCCGCCGGTCCCCGCGGCCGGGGTGCCCGTCAGCGTGGCCGTGCCGTCGCCGTTGTCGGTGAACGTGACGCCCGCCGGCAGCGCGCCGGTGGCCGACAGGTCGGCGGTCGGAACGCCGGACGAGGTGATCGTGAACGTCCCGGCTGTCCCGACGGTGAACGTCGCACTGGACACGCTTGTGACGAGCGGGGCGACGCCGAGCGCCGACGACACCAGCACGCGGTCGAAGTAGATGCGCGTGCCGGTCATCGCGACCCCGCCCGGCGGGGTGTAACTCCCGGAACTCGGCACGAAGCTGTACAACTGCTCGGCCAGGAAGATGCGGCCGTCGGCGCTGATGTCGATGCCGCTGAACCCGGAGTCAAGGGCGGCGTCGCTGTTGTAGGTGCTGACGAGGCCGGACGGGCCGGCCAGAGTCGCGCCGGGCGGCGTGATGATCCCGTCCGAACTGAGGTCGGCCGTGTTGAAGACGCCGATGGTGGAGTTGGCCGCGAGGTACTGGGTGACGTAGGCCTTGCCGCCGAACAGGGCCACGTCCATCGCCGCGAACCCGCCCGACCCGTTCGCCCCGCCGGAGACGTTGGCCGAGGTGACACCCGACAAGTCCCCAACCGCGGCGCCGGCCGCGGGAATCTTGATGAGGGCGTCGCCGTAAGAAGTCGTGGACTGGAGGCCGCCGGCGACGAAGACCGTGCCGTCGGCATCGACCGCCAGGTTGTTCAGATACGCGTCGGCGTCGATCGTCTTGAGGTTGACCTTCCCCGGGGTGGCGGGCGCGCCCCAACTCGTGTCGAGCGTGGGGATGGTCGGGTTGGTGACGTTCCACCGCTCGATCAGGCCGTTCCGCCAGCCGACGTAGGCGTAGTACGACCCCCCGATGGCGACGATGTCGATGCCGTTCAGCGTGGACGCGGTCGTGTTCGAGGACACGACGTTGCCCGGAACCGTTCCGAGGTTCGCGCTGTAGATCGACCACCCCTGAGCGAACGAGTTCGTGTTCGACGTGTTGATCGCGTAGACGTAGCCGCGGTCGTCGGCCGCCAGCCCCCGGGCGAAGCCGGTCGTGGCGACTCGGCCTTCGAGCCCCGAGGTGTAGGGCGGGTTGGCGCCGAAGGGGGTCGGCTCGTTGCCGATCAGGGCCGCGTTAACGCCTGCGGACACCTCCCGGATGGCGGCGCTACTCGACCCCTGGATGTAGCCGGTGTAGGCGTGCTGGTCGTCGCCAGACAGGGCGAGCGACCGGAGGCTGCGTGGCTGGCTGACACTGTCGCGGGTGCCGAAGTAGTCGGACTGCACCTGCCAGGTGACGGCCGGGAGTACGCGGTCGCCGAGGTGTTCGAGCTCGGGACGGAAGCCGGTCGAACGGGCCTTCGCGACCCGGATCGGGCGGAGAGTGGTGGGCATGATTTCGTGCGCTCGCAATCGTGGAAACGTGTCGTGGGGAGTGCTGCAACCGTTATCCGTCGGCGGGGTCGTCAAAACTTGGGGAAGCTGAGCAACTTAGGTGCCCAGACGTGTCGCGTGGAGCGAGTTCAGCCGACTTGCGCAATACAACCGCATTCTCCGCTGAGAACGGGCTGGGTATAACGGCGGTGGCGAGGAGAAACTCGGCACGCCCGGCTTAATCAGGAACTTGGACGCCGCGCCAGGCTGCTCGATTCCTTGTCACGTGTTCAATTTTGAACACGATCGTCGCTGAGCAGAGGTTTGCGCCAACGGCGCGTGTGGCTGCGCACCCGCCGGTAGTGATCCACGAAGCGGGTGGAATGCTTCGGGAAGGATAGGCCGTGATCCTACCTTCCCAATCGGGGAAGCGGAAGTCGCGGGAGATGAACGGCAGACTGAGCGGAGAGGGCGGGATTCGAACCCGCGGTAGGATTTTACTCCTACGCCGCTTTAGCAAAGCGGTGAACTGCACGTCCTGACGGGTTGTCCCACCTTGACAGTCCTTGCCAAGCACTGACAATACAAGGGAATTGTGCAATCGTCGCTCCCCGATGGGTTGACCCGGGTTGCCCGTAGTTGACCACCCTTGAGCCCTGTCACAGCAACCACCACAGCAACCACATGGCCCACATCCAGAAAATCGCCATCGTCCGCTGGGTCGTCTCGGTGCCCGGCGGGAAGGGGAAGAAGAAGTTCAAACGGGGGACCAAGGAGACCCCTGGGGCCGTCGCCCAGCAGACGGAGACCAAGAAATACTACCTGTTCGACGGCGGCAAGCGGCTGCGAGCGCTGTACACGGACAAGAAGGCGTCGGAGCAAGCCCTGGCCGACTACGAGAGGGCGAAGGCACGCGGCGAGGTGGGGATGGTCGACGAGTTCTCGGCCCACTCCCAGACACCGAGTCAGCAGATGGTCGACCGGTACGTCGTCCACTTCCGGACCCAGCCCGGCAACGACAAATACAAGGACGAGACCGTCCGTATCCTGCACGAGGTGGTCAACGCCTGTGCGCCGAACAAGCTCTCGGGCCTGACGGCCGAGCGGGTGCAGCAGTACCTCGCGGCACTCAAGAAGAAGCCGACCAAATCCCACCCCGACCCCGGTCCTGCCGCTCCGAACACGAAGAAGAAGCACCACTCGGCAGTGAGCGGATTCACCCGGTGGTTGTTCGAGAACGGCTACGCCCGGGAGAACGTGATGCTACGGGTGCCGGTCCCCAAGGGCGGCACCCAGCAGAAGGACAAGTTCCGCTCCCTCCGGCTCAAGGAGTTGAAGCGGCTCTTCAAGGTCGCCCTCACCCGCTGGGTTGAAGAGGCGTTGACCGTCCGGAACGGGCCCCGGAAGGGTAAGCAGGAGAAGAAGGTTCGCCCCGAGGTACTCGACGAGGCTCGCCTCCGGGGGCGGGGCAGGGCACTCGTCTACCGCACCGCCGCGCTGACGGGCTTGCGGCGGTCCGAGCTCGCCAAGGTCCGCCTCCGCTACCTCCGGAAGCCGAGGAAGCTGCCGTTTCCCATCTTCGACCTGCCGGGGTCGGTGACGAAGAACAAGAAGCCCGCGCGGCTCTGGGTGCTCCCGCGACTGGCGATGCGGTTGCGGCAGTGGGCGAAGGAGACGGGCAGGGGACCCGACGACCTGCTGTTCGACGTGCCCGGGATTGCCGTCTTCCACGCGGACCGCGAGGCCGCTGGCATCCCCTTGCTCACCGAGCGGGGCAAGGCGTCCTTCCACTCCCTCCGCTCGGCCGGCAACGTCCTCCTCCGGAAGGCCGAGGTCCCCGTCACCACCCGCCGGCTGTTCATGCGGCACTCGGACCTCAAGCTGACCGACGCGACCTACGACGACGCCTCCCTGCTCGACATGAAGGACATCGTCCCGAAGCTGGAGAAGTACAAGTTGGCGTGAGGTAGGTCGGGATGCTCGCGCAACGAGAGGCCAGCCTGCCGAAGGGGGGTCGCCCGAGCGAGTACGGCCCACCTCGGCACCGGTCGAGCCGCCCCCTCCGACACGCCCGCGACGACCGCGGCCAGCGACCCGGCGGTGTTCCAGAGGGCAATGAACTCGGAGTCGGTGACAGCGGTCATGAAGTAGCGCGGGGAACGGTGCGACTCCATGAGGCTGGTAGGAGCACTCGGCGGAAGGCGAAGAGGATGACGAGCCCGACCCCCGTTACGACCCTGAGTAACCAGTCGTGGGCGACCAACTCGGGCTGGGACTCCCGCACGGAGTTCGCCCACACCTCGTCGATGGCCCCGATTCCGTGACGGGCCTCGACCTCTTCCTGGATGCGGTCGTTGTACCCGTCCGTCAGCTCGACCAAGTAGGAGGGCACCAAGCACTGGTCCACCGCCCGTAGCTCCAGGCCGAGCTGAGCTCGCAAGTTCCGACCCGCGACCTCGTCTACTTCACGGAGCCCGGCCATGTGGCCGTAAATCTTCAGCTTCATGGTGCCGAGGGCAATGTCCCGCTCGGCTTCGGCCCGCCCGACGGCTCGCCACGGGATAGCCTGGGGCCAGACCAGGGCTGCGACGAGGATGACGGGGAACATCGAAAGCTCGGAGTACGGGTCGGAAGTGGTCGTAACTTACCGTCGATAATACCTTGGATGCGGGCCTGCTGGAACCGCCCTAAAATGGGTGCTGGCCCGCCCTTCTTCCGCCTCCTCGACGCGACCGAGGCTGGGCTCCGGTTGGTCCGCCGCGACTTCGGCGACAGTTCGCTCACACGGGGCGGGGCATTCAGAACCACCGCACGTCCTTGGGGCTCAAAGCCAGTCGAGCGCCCTCCCGCTCCCACGCTTCACCCGAAGCCGCAAGTTCTCGGAGCCGGGCCACGACCCCTGTGCGAGCCCTGACGGCCCGCGCCAGTTCGGCGTCCCTGGCGTCCTCCATGTCGTTCCGCTGCTGCTGGCCCGGTTGGAGAGGAAGAAGATGGTGCCCGCCCAGCCAGACCAGCGCCCGAAGCACCCGTGCCCGGTCCGTCGAGGTCAGGTCGGCCTCCCAGTCGTCGGCCGATTGGTGTGGGGGCGGTGGGCCGCAACGCCCGTGGTTCAGCCAGTACCCGTTCCCGACCGCCGCCCCGTCCTCCTGCTCCAGCCGGACGAGGTCGTACCGGTCATCAACCTTCGCGTACCACTGCCGCTCCGGCTCGCCGCCCCCGTCCTCGGCCGTCCGGACGACCACGACCGGGTCCGGGATGCCGGCCACGGTTTCCAGTCGGGCGCTCTCCAGGTAACGCCGCCAGCCTGTGGTGAACCAGCCCCGTGCCTGGACCCCGCCGCGGGCGTCCAGCCGGGTCAGTCGGAGCTCGGTGCTCCCCGGGTGCCCCCCGGACGTGTACGGTCGCTCGAACACCACCCACCCACCGGACGGGCCACTGGGCCAGACGTACCGCGGGGTGGGCAACACCTCGACCTCGAAGTCGGTGAGAGTCATGTCGTAGCCCAGGCGGCGCTGCTCTGCCAAAAGCACAATTAGTCGCTCTGGGTCGAGGGTGCGCAGTGCGACCAGCAATGGTCGAAGGCCCCTCTCGCGGATGCCGCGAAGGTCTCGTTCCGAGAACCGCTGGAGCACTGCGAGCTCCGGGCGTTCAGACGGCGCGACTTCGGCGGGAAGGTATGGGTGTGGTATGGGTGGTGTTGCCGCGACCCAGAGGACGGCGAGATTGCCCAGCAGCATGAACAGGGCGGTGACGGGTCGGGACGGCCTGACCACGGGCGACCTCCGCAACGGGTCATCCCCATGATACCAGCGCACCCAGAGGGTGCGTCAGCGGTCCGCCGGCTCCCTCCCCAGCTTCCGCCTCATTGCCCCTACCGTGGCGTAGCTCCTCCCGGTCCGACCGCATCCCCAACCGTGGCGTACAGGTGTGCGAGCGAGAGGGTTGTGCGCGCGCCTCCGGCGGCGTAGCATGCCGGCGTCCGATACGCGGGTGGCGACAACGACCCGTAGGACGCTGTAGACTCGTCGCCAGGGAGGGTGCCATGACAGCGACCCCAGACCGACTTCTCGGCTTCACTAGCTCCGGGGGAACGACAGCCGCGGTCCGCGGCCCGCGCCTGACCGAAGTCGAAGCCGCGGCCCTCGACCGGGACCTCGCCGCACTCCTGGCGGGGCCGGGCCTGCCGGTGGTAACCCTCGACCTCGCTGCGGTCTCGTTCCTGGGTGCCGTGGCGATGGGGCGGTTCGCAGCCCTCAGCCGCGCCACTCGGGCGGCTGGCGGGCGGCTCACCCTGGTCAACGTGGCGCCGCATCTCCGGCAGGTATTCGCCGTCTGCCGCCTCGGCGGGATGCTCACCCCGGGGGCGGTCGGGACACCGGCGCGGGTGACCCAGGCACTTGCCCACCGGAAGTGGGAGGAGGCCGGTCAGCCGGGCGGGGACGGGGCCGAGTTCTGGTACGCGGCCGAGCGGGAGTTGCGGGTGGCTGTGTAGCTAGAGCCGGTGCGCGACTACCCGTCCCCCGGCCCCAGCAACTCGCTCGCACTCGGCGTGACCATGTTCAGCGGCAGGGCGTAGTACCAGGACCGGCCGAGCCGCTCGAAGCCCATCCCGCGGAAGTACCCCCGCAGCCTCACCGCCGCCGCCCGCCGGTCTGCCTTCCTCTCGTGTGACGGTAGCCACGACTTCGGCACCCCGAGCATCCGACTGGCGGCGTGCCGAAGGGGGGCGATGTAGCTCACCGCCAGTCCGCACCCGCCGCCGACGAGGTCCACGAACCTCCGCACCGCGAGCAGCCCGAGCTTGAGCTTCCGCCACTTCGGGTTCAACACGACGTAGTCGAGCACCAGGAGGTCGGACTCCATCGCCTCGAACCGGAGCATCAGGGGCTCGCGGAATGAGTAGCCGTCGGGCTCGTAGAGGAGGGCGTGGACGTTCGCAAGTTCCTGGCTGTAGGAGTCGCACACGTCGAACAAGGGCTCGCCGGCGTCCTGCGCGAGACCGGCGTGGACGCGGATGGCGGTGACCCGGCCGACCTTCGTGACCTCCCCGGTGTCGTCGTCGGTGCAGGTGATGACGCCGATGTAGGAGGAGACGAAGTCCGAGGGCTCCCCGTAGGACTGGAGACTTCCGCCGGTGCGGATGCTGATGTTGAAGCTTGCCACGTCCCACTCTCCGGTCGATACCGACGACCGCTCCGGCCCAACCGGACAGAAATGTCTGGTTTGCGCCTACTCGTGCCGCTTACACTCTGGCTGTACACGTCTTCGGCCGACTCGCAACCCCTCGCCCGCGCCCGACGGCCGTGGGGGTGGCCACCCTCGGGCGCCGGTTCCCGGTCATGGCTCAACTGTCCCTCGGTGAATCCCGCTGGCGGATGCTCCGTCGTGTCCTGAAGAAGAAGCGGTTCCGGTACGCCGACGCCCGGAACATGACCCGGCACGACCAGCAGCACTTCGACTGGCTGCTGGACAACGAGTTCTTCGCGGTCGCCGGGGCCGGGGCGTTCGAGGTGACCGACAAGGGGAAGTCCGCGGCCGACCTCGGGGTGTTCGACTGGGAGCCGGCCGCTATGCCGCCGGCGAGGTCGAGGACGGGGGAGTAACCGGGCCGCGAGCCTTCAGAGCGTTCCCGGCCTTCCGCAGGGCGACCGCTTGGGCGACCACCGCCCACCTCGGGACGCGGCCGACCCGGGCGACAACCTGGGCCGTGACCTCGTCGGTCGTCCCGGCGGCGTTCCAGAGCGCGATGAAGTCCGCGTCCGACAGCTGAGCGAGGCGGTCGAGGTAGGTCATTTGGCGGCACCTGGGACTGAGCAGGGAGGGCAAGATGGTCCCTCTTCTCGTACCCCATGTTGCTCGTGGACGCCCCCGCCCCTCGCTCCGGGAGGAAGTTGACTTGCCCCTCCTGCTGGCTGTTCTGCCGGCCCAGCCGGCTCACCCGCCGGCGGCCGGCTCGATGGCGACCGCGACCGCCCGTACGTCTAAATCCGGGAGCAGATTGGTGGCCCGCAACCGGACCCGTCGGAAACTCCCGTCCGAATGGAGGAGCCGGCCGTCCGCCTCGACTCGTTCCCCAGGCCGGAGGAGGAGGTCGGACACCGCCGCTGCCAGCCGCGGGCGGTCGTCCCGGTGGACCCAGTCGCGGGCGTCGGTGCCCGAGAATACCCCGGGCGGACGACCCAGGAACGCAGCCACCCACGGGCTGGTGTACCGAACGAGGCGGTCGGCCCCGACCAGGGCGTACCCGCCCGGCCCCCGCTCGACGAACGCCCGGACCAACCGCCGGTCTTCGCGGGCCGCGTCCCCAGCCCGATGCGATTCGTCGATATCGGTGCACGTCCCGACCCACCGGAGGAGCCGCCTGTCGGCCCCGAACTCCGGCTCGCCCCGGGACAGGAACCACCGATACTGCCCGTCCGCCCGTCGGAATCGGTGCTCGGCGAAGAGTGCCCGACTATCTCGAACGGCCGCGGTCCACCGGGCGAGGGTGTCGGTGAGGTCCTCCGGGTGGATGACCCACCCCCAGTCCCACCCGAGGAGGTCGTCGGCCGGGACACCGGTGTACTCGGCACACCGGCGGTTGATGTACTCCACGTTCCCGTCCGGTCCGGCTACCCAGACGAGCTGGGGGAGGGCGTCTAGGGCGCGGAGGGGATGAAAGTCGGGTGACATGGGAGGGCCACAACTGCCCGGCGTGTAGGGGGACGGCGCGAGCGGGCGCGGTTGGCGGAACGGGAAGACGAGTCTCGGTAAGTTATCGGGGCTCAAGCCCGTTCGCAAGCGGAAACGGGGGCTAACGTGTTAACCAGGTGGTGGTTAGCGTGGTTGGACCGGTGGGGTAATCGAGACGATGTAATCACCCCTCGCGGGCGTCCATTCGGAAAATGTGCGGAACCGGCAGCAGCTGCCAGCGGCCCGGTACTCTCTCCACTGCTCGCCCGCCCACCCGCCCGGAAATGCGAACCACCCGGGCTCGTGGCATTTGCCGCAAGCCCAGGTGGTCGTGTGTCGTTGGAGAACGGACCGGCGGTCAGCACCGCCTCTCCCCTCGGTCTGGTCGCCCAGCCCGCCTCCTCTGATGCCGGCATGTAAAGCACACCGCGTGCCAGTTTCGTCAGCCCCGTCTGTCTGCTTTCGGAAGTCCTGAGCAGGTAATGGAATGGTGCGTGAGACGTGGTCTTTCCCGGTGTCGAGGTGCGGCACCGCCACGCCTCGTCAGCAAGCACCCGCGACTCTCCCCTGCTCAAGTCCGGAGCACGAGTCGATGACCGTGTAACCTCCAGCCGTCAGAACAACGGCGGGGTGCCCGGGGTCGGCCAGGACGCGAGCCGGTAGCCCTTCTTGTCCTTCGGGTTGACCAGCTCACCCATCCGGGTCAACTCGGCCAGCGCCTTCATCACCGTCCCGGGGCCGTGCGGTGTGCCGGCCTCGCGTAAGGCCCGGACCAATTGCTTGTGCGTCAGCGCCCTCCCACTCGCCCCGATGACCGCCAAGATGTCGGACCGGCACTCGGCCCGCCCGCCGGTCGCCGTGCGCCGCTCGACGGCAGCGGGCGGCATCCCCTGCGCTGTGCCCCAGACCAGAATCATGCAGGCGAGCTGACCACTCGCGTCGGTGACTCGCAGACGCGGCGGGTCCGTGAGCTCAGCGAGATTCCCCAGGAGTTCGCGGGCGGCGCGCTTCACCGCGGCGTGCGGGTCGAGTGGCATGGAAGGAACCGGAAGGTCTGCCGCCCCGGCCGTGGGTGGACTTCCTCAGCAGGGAGTGTACAAGACAGAAGGGCACTAGTGAACACCCAATCAGTATCACCTCGGAGAAGTAGCCATGCCCGAGGAGCCCGACCGCGACTTCTTCCTGCTGACGGCCATCGAGTGGGCGGCGGGCCGAGCCGAGCTCCCGTCCGACACTCGCGCCTACATCATCGCCACGGCCGTCGCCCGCGAGGCGGCGCACTGCCACCTCCTGTTCCAGGCCGGCAAGGCCGCCGAGGTGCTCACCCGACTTCGGACGCTCTGCCGCGACCTGCTCGGCGTCCACCTCCCCGACGCCACGCGGAGCGCGGCGCCGGACGCGGCCCAGACGCTCGGCACCGCGGCCGACTTGTTCCACCGGCTTCGGCTAGCGGCGGACTTGGCGACTCGCGTGGGGGCGGCGTGATATGCGTCGGCATCGCCCTGGCGATGAGCGAGGTCCCCGTCCTGCTCATCGAGAAGCACGGGCTCATGGAGCGGGTCCACGACCGTGGCGGCGAGCGGGAGGTGCGGTTCCTGTGGCAGGCCCGGCCGACCGTGCTGCCGGTCTGGCACGGTGGGAAGCTGAAAGTCGTCACCTGGGGCAACCGCGACCGGCGGGAGACGAAGCTGCCGCCGACCGGCTGGACGTGGCAGGAGACGGTCGAGTCGGGGTGGTGGTCCCAGCTGGCGCCCGAGGAGGTGGTGATTCCAGCGTCGTTCGGCTTTGCCAATGGGGTCTGGTTCAAGCTGAAGGTCGGCGTCCGGGGCCTGCTCGTCCACGACCGACAGGGAAAGCCCGTCGTGTTCATGCTCACCCAGCCCGCCACGCGGTACTACGAAATCATGTGCCGGAGCGACTGGGCACCAGTTTTGGTGGATGAGGTCATCTGGCGGCTGACGCCGCTATTTGAGACAGGCTCGCGGCGGGTTATCATCCGGACCATGCCCGACGATGTCGCCCCGGTTCTCGCCATCTTTGACCGACTTGCGCCACAATTGGTCCGATAAGCTTGCCAACCTACTGTTAAACATGGCAGAACAGGACCAGAGCCCGGCGACTGGCTATTTCTCTATTCTAGTGAAGTCATCTCCGCACTAGTGAAGTCATCGGCGTATCGCTTCACTGGGGCTTCAACCCCTTCTAGAAGTTCTCGGTACGGCTCGATTGCCTTGCACAACTCGTCATGCTTGGCGGGGTCTATCAGGGCGTGGTCGATGAGGGAAACCCGCTTCGGCTTCTCGGGCAGGGCGAACAGGCAGAGAACCAGCGCGTTCCGAAGGTACAGAATCAACTTGCCCAGCATTTCTTCCATACCGCCGTGCGGCTCAACCACCTTCTTCAGCTGCTTCTCGGTTAGGCTATCGCCGTGAACGTACTTGCTGCGGATGGTGTAGCCGTCGGCTATTAGTGCCTTTGTCTCGACTGGGTTGATGCCAACGAAGCCCAACAGTTTCGGAAGCCGAATGCTCAGCTTGAAATTAATAACGTCCTTGTCCGTCATAAACAGACTTTCAATACCCATCACCGCCTCTGCGATTCGCCACTCTACCAAGCCGACATCCGAAAGGGCTTTCATGTAGCGATGGAAAGCAATGGCAAGGTGATTGACCCGAGTCTGTTCGACCTGCGCCAACTCACGCCCGAATCGTTTGGACAGCAGTGCGCACAGCTTGGTAAACCGGGCGACATTCGACGCCCCTACCCTGGCCGGCGGGTTCTTGTGACCCGGCTCGTCCGTGGTATACATGGAAGCCGGCAAGCCGCCGAATTCGGTATCTCGGTATACCGCCGCCGTGATTGCAACTCCGCTCGGGATGGCAAGCCGCATGATGGCATTCGCCCATTCGGCAATTGCAATCAACTCGGCTTCGTTCTCCTCGAAGTCGTCGGATTCGCACTTGCCCTCTACCTTGACGAAGGCGTCAACGAAACCCGGGGCAGGGTCCGCACGAAATCCGACCGTCTCTTCGTAGCAAAAATCGGCTGCGACCGGGCGGCGGAATGTCAGCTTGTAATTTCCGAGTTGAAGTGAAAAAGGCTCATCTTGAACCACCATACCCACGACTTGTAACTCCGGGTGGCTCTCGAAGGTTCTCGCGCACTTCGGACCTTCGAAAAAGCCCGCCCGCCTCTCCTCCGCTTCCGCTTCGCTCAGCGGCTCGCCCTTGAGCGTGGCTTCGATGTGTTTGGCCAAGTGCCAGCACAAATTGAACGAGTCAACCCCCTTCGCCAGCAGCTCGGCCGCTTCTGGTTCTTTCTCCAGCGTTTTCGCTACCTTCTTCGCTGCACTTCCCCAGAGCTCCCGGGTAACAATGCTGTGCTTCCCGGCCCGGCTCGTCATGCCCAGTTTCGGGCTATAGCTGATTTCCGTTGTCGTATGCCGGCTGACGGTGGCCGCTCCCGGCTTCAGCGTGCCAGCCGCCTTCTGTTCCATCGCCTTCGCAAGGCCGATTTCGGCCAAGCGGCGCAGGAGTACCAAGCAGCGTTCCCGGTCGGTTGCTTCCATGGTACTTCCTTCTGTGCGTGTCCCTGAACTACGCCAACGGGAAAGACGGTCAATCCCCGGGCGAGGTTCGGGTTTCCAGTCAGTCGAGAGCGCAACTGCCAAGATGGCTGGACGAGCGGTGCAGGTAATCTGATGCACTGCGACCTGAGCAGGAGGGTGTAACGGTCAACCCCTCACCACCTCTCTGCGCCCACAGGGCGTCCACCCCAAAAGCTCCAGCCCACCGTAACCGCTGCACCCTCGGGACCTTGCGCCCCCGGCTTTTCTTCGCCCGGACACCTCCCTGCTCACCCGCTAGAACCCTCCGCTCCCCCGCTCGCGTTACCGGACCGCCCACCAGTCGAGCGGTTGACCTGCCGAGGATTCCTGAGTGCCGACCGTCCGCCTGACCGAGACCACGACCCGAGGCGTCTTCCAGGGGAGCAACGGCTGCTTGTACGAGCGGTCGGACGGGGTGGAACGAAAGTGCAGCCGGTGCGGGCGGTGGACCCAGACGACCTACCGCTGGGCGGACCAGAACATCTGCGACCGCCACCTCCGGGTGGTAACTTGGGCCGTCATCCGGGTGACGACCACCTTCGCATTCCGGCCGCTCCCGGCGGCGGTCTACGGCGACCCGCCCCCTGCTCGGGTTTTGCGAAGGGGCGACACGCTCGTCGTGGGCGGGGTTCCGACCCGGGTAGGCCGGTTCGACCGCTTCCCGCTGACCACCGGCGGGTTCGTCATGGTCCCCAGGAGCCGGTGGGCTTGGGCGTGAACCACATCATCATCAAGGAGACGCCGATGGAAGTTGAGACGGCAGAACTGACCGAGGTCCAGCGCCGCGAGTTGTTTGCAGCCCTGGTCGCCGCACAGGACGAGGGCCTGGGTGTGAAGAAGTCGCGGCAGGCTGTCGCGGCCCGGTTCGGGGTGGACGCCGAGACGGTGGTCGAAGTCGAGGACGAGGGCCTCGACAAGGAGTGGCCACCGCTCGGCAAGAAGTAACGGCCAGCCCGGGGTCAGGCCGTGCGGATGCCGGCAACGAGGTCGAGGTACTGGGCGAACGCCTCCGGCCCGCCGCACGCGCGGACCGCCTCGGCCACTTTCCGGGCCTGCTCGACCCCGCCGCTCGCCGCCACCGCGCCGTTCACCAGGGCGACGTTCGACAATACGGTGGTCACCGCGACCGGGGCCGGGGCCTGGGCGACGGGTGCCGCGACCGGAGCGCTGGCGGGCTTCGACGGGGCCACCGCAGCCTTCGGGGTCTGACCCGGCTTCCGCTTCAGCTCGCCCCGGATGTTGTAGACCGAGGCGCGGATGCTCGTGTCCGAGGCAGTGAGACCCTGGGCCTTCGCCTTAGCGACGACCTCGTCGGCGCTCAGGTCCAGGTCGGCCGACAGGATGGCCCGGACGACCGACGAGACGGACGGGCTCGCGGGCTTCGCCGGCGCGGTCGTGCGGGCCGCGGCCAGGACCGGCTTCGCGGCGGGGACCTTCTGCTTGAGCTTCTTCCGAACGGTGTAGACGGTCCCGCGGATGACCGCGTCGGGAGCCTTCAGGCCCTTGGCCTTGGCCTTCGTGATGACCTCGTCGGCGCTCAGGTTGATGTTGGACGAGAGGATGTCGCGGACGACGGACCAGACGGTCGGGGCTGGCGCGGTGGCCATGTAGGACGGACTCCGGGGCGACGTGGGTGGGGCCGTCCTGCCCTGGGGGTTCTCCTCACAGGTGTCGTAGTGTCACGTCGGTCCGGCGACAACCCCCACTGGTGTCAGGGCTTACGCATCCGGGCGGTCGGACTGGACTACTTCCCGTCGCTGGAGAGCCACTGGGCGAGGGCGTCCGCGGCATCGTCAGCAGGAGGAGCCTGGGGCTCGGCGGCTGGCGTCGGCGCGGACGACTTGCGGGCCTTCCACTCCGCGAACCACTTCGACGTGGAGGACCCGAGGGCGTGGCCCGTGCCGGCCGTCTGGTCGTGCGAGAAGGTGAGAGTGCTGACGTTCATGGACCTTCGTGATTGTGAGGGTGAAGACGTTTGCGGGGCCGCTATGGTGTTCCGCGCCGGGGTGGTCAACCCCAAGCCCTGCTGCGCAGGTGGGCGGCGGGTTGGGGCCGAGCATGAGGGTAATCATCTCGGCACGGCAAGAAAGATGAGCGGGTCGGGCGGATTATCTGGGGGCGCCGGTCAGGCGCCCCAGTACCGGGCGGCGAACCGCTCGGCCCTTCGCTTCGCGTACCAGCGGCACTTCGCCTCGCTGCCCACCAGCCGCCGCTTCCTGCTGACATCGCCCTGCTTCTTAATGGCTGTATCCCCCTGCGAGGAGTACCACACCATTGAACGGTACAGGACCCGCGGCTTGCGCCATCAGGACGACTGAGCGGTGTCCGGCACGACGGCGTCATCGCCCCGCACGTGTCGCCGCGCGCCGCACCCCTGGGCTGCGCGGAGCACGAGGAGGAGGCCCGCCAGCACAGCGGCCGTCACCGCCAGCGGGCTCCGCACCCGCCACGAGTACGCGGGCGGCTCGACCGGCGACCAGTCCACCGAGTCGATGACCCCGCCCGGGTACTGCGCCGTCGGCACGCCCGGCTTCCCGAGCATGGTCTCGTACCCGTCCACCACGGTGATGCGCCCGTGGTAGGTGGTCCAGGTGATGACCCGGGGTAGGGCGCAGCTGAAGCTGAACGTCGTGCTCCGGTCGTGCTCCAGGCGGTAGTCCTCGGGCGGGGCGCCGACAACCCTCTCGGCCTCGGCCAGTGTCATCCCCGCGCGGAGCCGGTCGGCCACTTCTCGGCTGGTGTCCGGGCCGGCCCGGGCGAACCAGATGCCGGTGAGGATGCCCCACGCCAGGATGCCGAGGAGGGCGACGGGCGTCATAAACCGGAACATACACTGACCCGGGCGGCGTGTGTTTCGCAACTGTAGGTCACGTAAAGGTTCGCTGCGGTCGGCTGAGCAGGGGGCACCATGACCGAGTCCGATTGGGCCACCTCGACCGACCCCCTTGCGATGCTCTCGTTCCTCCGGGACCGCGGGCCGGTGAGCGAGCGGAAGTTGCGGCTGTTCGCCGTCTCGTGCTGCCGCCTCATCTGGCCGCTCATCGACGACGCGACGAGCCGACGGGCAGTCGAGGTCGCGGAGCGGTTCGCGGACGGCCTCGCCACCGACCGGGACCTCATCGTCTTCTCCCGCGGCAGGTACTTCGAGGCCAAGACGCTGTCGAACACCTTGTCGAGCGCGACCGCAGCGGCTGGGTGGGCAGTCTCGTCGCCGTTCGACGTTCGAGAAGTGGAGTTGAGTGCACGGCACGCCCAAGACGCTTCGTACTTCAACGCCTCGACCACGACCGACTACGAGAACGAGGCAGGTGCCATCGAGCGAATGCTCAACGGTGCTAAAGAAGCCGCCAGACGCGAGCAGTGCGACGCACTGCGCGACATCTTCGGCAACCCCTTCCACCCCGTCGTCTTCTCCCCCGAGTGGCGCACCGAGGCCGTCGTGGCCCTGGCCCGCGGCATCTACGAGGAGCGGGCGTGGGACAGGATGCCCGTCCTGGCGGACGCTCTTGAGGACGCAGGTTGCGACTGCATCGAGTTGCTGGAGTACTGCCGGGGGCCGAACACTCACGTTCGAGGCTGCTGGCTGGTAGACTTGGTGCTGGGCAAGACCTGAGCAGGAGAGCACCACTCGGAGACCGACCATGACGCCTCGCCTGCTCACCGTCGCCTTCCTCGCCGCCGCGTGCCCGGTCGCCGCCGCCCCCATCCCCGAGGCCGCAAAGGAGCAGCCCCTCTACTTCCCGACAACGGTCGGGGCGAAGTGGGTGTACGAGCGCGCGGGCGTGGAGCAGGAGCCGGTCCGGGTCGTGTCAGTTGAGAAGTCGGGTAAAGAGGTGGTCGTAAGTCGGGCCGGGGCCGACGGAACCGCGTGGCGGTATGCGAAGGTGTTCGTGTCGCCTGCCGGGCTGCGGGAGAGTCGGTTGACACCAACGGGTAAGTCGGAGGTGGTGTGGGTGCTGAAGCTGCCGCTGAAGGCTGGAGAGTCGTGGGCCGTTGGCGAAATGAAGAGGACGGTACACGGGCCGGAGGCGGTGGACGTGCCGGCAGGTCGGTTCCAGGCCGTAAAGGTCGTCGACGAGCACGATAGCGGGGCACAACTGGTGGCGTGGTACGCGCCGGGTGTCGGACGGGTGAAGCAGGCGTCGGTCTCCCCGAAGGGGAAGGAGACTGTCACCCTGTTGCTGAAGTCGTTCACCCCGGGCCGGCCCTAGCCGCATCAGCAGGAAGGCCTTCCAGACTTCCCGCCTCGGCGCCGCCGCCCGGACCGGGTACGCTGCGGCGACCCGTGGAGGCCCAGGATGATGCGCCTGCTCGCCGCTCTCGCCGTCGGTCTCGTTCTGGTGACCGCTGACGCCCCGGCTGCTCCTGTCGCCCCGCCGCCGCGGGAGGTCGCACACTACTTCCCGACGACGGTAGGGGCGAGGTGGGTCTATGTGCTGAGCAGAGAGGGCGAGCGGGACATCGAATCCGAGTTGGAGGTGACCGCCGTCCGGAACCGGCGAGACGGGGCCAGGGCAGTGACGACCTACCACAAGTACGGGGCGGGGTACGTCCCATACCAGATGCTGAACGTGTCCGCGCGGGGCGTCGGGGTGGTCGCGGCCATCGGTGGCGACTTCGGGGAACCGTTCTGGCTGCTCCGGACGCCCGCCGAGGCCGGGAAGAAGTGGGACGTGGTCCTCGACATCGTCGGGGTCGGCGTCGTGCGGACGGCGAAGGCGACGGCCCACGGCCCCGAGTGGGTCGAGGTCCCGGCCGGCAAGTACAGGGCTGTCCGAGTGGAGATGGACCTCACCTTCCGCGACGAGCGCCGCGTGACGACGACGTGGTACGCGGCCGGAATTGGGATGGTGAAGGAGAAGGTTGAGGAAGTGAATGGCACCACGGTCGAAGTGCTGAAGTCCTTCACCCCCGGCAAGGACGCAACCCCGTGACCAAGCTCACCCTCCCCCTCCTGCTCATCTTCTTCACGGCGCTAGCCGCGGCGGCGCCCATCCCGGACGCGGCGAAGGCGACGGTGCTGTACTTCCCGACGAAGGTCGGGGCGAAGTGGACGTACACCCACAGCTACAAGAACCTACCGGAACACGAGACGGTCGATGGCGTGGTCGCCGTCGAGGAGGGGGCCGAAGGGACCAAGGTCGTCACCATCGGCCGACTCGCAGCAAAGGGTGGCCTCGGCCCGAACTGGCGGATGGTGGTTTCCAGCCGAGGGCTCTTCTGGAGCGAGAATCTGGCCAACGGGGGGCGACCCGACGACTCGGTGTGCGCCCTGAAACTCCCTCACCGGGATGGGCAGACCTGGATGCCCGGAGGACCGGACGCACGGGCGACGGCGTGGGGCCCGGTGCGGGTCACGGTCCCCGCCGGGGAGTTCAGCTGCATCCAGGTCGTGTCCCGGTGGCAACTTCTGCCGCCCGCGACCGAGTGGTATGCCCCAGGCGTCGGCCTCGTGAAGCGGCAGTCCCCCGACGCACTTGCCGTCCTGAAGTCCTTCGCCCCGGCGAAAGATTGACCCGCGGGTCCGCGGGAAGGGGAAGAACGACGAGGCCCGCAGCACTCGCCGCGGGCCTCGGTGGATGAGCAGGGAGGTGTGCCGGCGGGCCGCTCAGGCACCCGCCTTCAGCTTCTTGACCACCGCCTCGCCCACCCCCGCCGCGCTCGCCGGATTCTGTCCCGTGATGAGCAGGCCGTCCTCGACGACGTAGCTCTTGAAGGGCACGCTCGACTTGTCGTAGTCGGCCCCCCGCTTCTTGAGCTCCTCCTCCAAGTTGTACGGCACCGCATCTTCACGCTTCGCCAGTCCCTCCTCCGTCCACGAGAACCCGGTCAGCTTCTTGCCGCGGACAAGGTAGTCGCCACCGCTCAGCTTCATCTCCAGCAGTCCGGCGGGGCCGTGGCAGACGGCCGACACGACCTTGCCGGCCTCGAACAGCCGGGTCGTCAACTCGGCCAAGGCAGCGCTCTTCGGGAAGTCGAAGCAGACCCCGTGGCCCCCGGTCATGTAGATGGCGTCGTAGTCCGTCGGGTCGGCGCCCCGGACCTTCATCGTGTTCACGAGCCGGTCCATGAACGCCCGGTCGGCGTAGTGCTCGTGGACCTTCCCTGGGAGCCCGACGGCGTGGCCCATCTCCTGCAACATCAGGCTCTCGGGGTCGATGGGGACGTAGCCCCCCGCCGGGCTGGCGATGTCCACCCGGTAGCCGGCTTCCTCCACCACGTCGAGGAAGTGGGTCAGCTCCCCGAGCCACAGCCCGGTCCGGTAGCCGACCTTCTCGTACTCCCCGACGTTGGTGACGACTGCCAGGATGCGGTTCGTCGGCATGAGAGCCCTCCACGGTGTGGTGTGAGAGGCTGTGGCAAGTTTCGGGCCAGTTCGAGCGCTCACTACGGGGCGAGCGTGGGGTCCCCCAGTATCTCAGCAACGGCCCGCTGCACCCGCCGCTTCCGGTCCGCCGAGACGGGGACTCCCGCTAGCATCATCAAGTAGAACGGGCGCAAGTCGAGAGGCAGCTGCTGGTCGATGAGCAGGGAGAGCTCGGAGCCGATGGCCTCGGGCTCGACCGACGACGGGGTCGTCATCCCCAGGATGGGCTCGATGCCGAGCGGCCTTGCGACGTTGGCCTTCGCCTTGTTCCGCGCCAGCCACTTCGCGTACGGGCGGCAGTGCTCGCCGTCGGCGCAGGGCGTCCCCTCGTGACAGCTTCTGCACGGTGGGTCTCGTCGGCTGACGTGGTCACGATAGTAGTTGAGTGCCCGGTTCTTGGCATTGGTCATCAGGAAGCTCTCCAGGCGGCGGTTGGGGTCGTAAGCCGGGATTGCCTCAAGACTCCAGACGATTACTTGTTGTGAGAAGTCCTCGGGCGAGCCGACGTGGGTGCCGAACTTGCGGTACAGGACCTTGGCGGCGTGAGCGGTCGCGGCGAGGAACTCGGCCTCGCTGATAGTCGGAGGCAACGTCACCTCGACGACCACCGATTGAAGTCCCAGCGGTCAATGTCGTCGGCTGAATCGGTCTCGGCGGACGGGGCCATGTCGTCCAGCCCGAAGCAGGCTGCGATGCCCTGCTCGACGGCCGACGGGGCCGGGGTCGAGGCCGGGCTGGCCGGTGCTTCAGGGGCAAGCAGGTCGCGCCCCTCGTGGTTCAGCACGGTCGCCTTCCCGTTGTTCAGGACGACCGACGACAGGCCGTGCAGGATGCGGCCACCGACGCTCCCGCCGGTGAACTGCTTCGTTGCCGTGTCGTAGATGAGATGCAGCTTCATGTTCTCCTCGTGGGTGGATGCCGCCGGCCGGGCCGACGACATTTCTTGAATCTTCTGTCTCAGCGCGCTCGTTGTGTCACCGCCGGCTTCTGGCGCCCACGGCGCTCACTCGACGTGCTTCCAGGCCTGTCGCGCTAGCACCTTGTCGACCGACCGGACGGAGACACCGAACGCCGCCGCGAGGGCGACCGAGGTCTCACCGGCTCGCCCCTGCGCTCGCATCGCGCGCACCCGGTCGTCCGTCAGCTTCGCGGCCGGGTTGCGCTCGCCCTTCATGTGGTCGAAGGGGACCAAGCGCATCTGGTGCGCGAGGCGGACGTTTTGACCGATGGTCAGCCAGACCAAGTTCTGGGGCCGGTTGTCGTCCTTCACCGCGTTGATGTGGTGGCAGACGTAGCGTGACGGGGGCGGACCGAGGAAGGCGAGGGCAACCAGCCGATGCACGGCGGCGCTCCTGCGTCCCCGCTCGCCGCGGACGTTGACCTGCTTGTACCCCTTGTGGGTCGTGGTGCCGTCGAGGATGTGGTTCCGCCGGGTGTTCCGGATGCGGCCGAACGAACTCGCCTCGTAGCCTGGGAAGCCCGGGATGGACTTCCACTCCTCTTCGTTGCTCGTCATGGTGTTGACCTCCATCAGGGAACTACCCCGGGTGGCCCGCTCGACTTCTCATTTGGTTTGGCGGCTTTCCGCAACTGATGTGCTTGCAGGAGGAAGGGGAAACCGGGTCAATGGACGACTGCGTACTGCCAAATCGGGAGCCGCCTTGAGGGTGCGGAACGAGCACCTTCGGCGGGCGTCTCAGCAGAACCTGGATGGTGAGCAGGGGAGGCCGCTGTGGAGTGGCAGCAGACCATCGCCGGCCTCCTACTGGCCCTCGGCAGCTGGGTGTCCCTGCTGAACTGGGTCGTGCTCCTCGTGTCCTGGCGCACCGGCAAGTTCCACTCGGCCATCCCCTTCGTCGGCGGGTTCTGCCTCGGTGTCGGCGCCCTACTGCTCCCACCGCTCCGGCCGTACGCCTGGGCGGCGGTCCTCCTCGACTGGGGGACCATCGTGGTCGTCCTGTCCCTCCCGAGCGTCGTGCAGGAGTTGTGGGAGACCAGCTGGTTCAACTTGGTGGAGGAGTGCGTTGGGGTGCGGGGCCGGACGACCGTCCGGTTGCGTCTCTTCCGCCGTGGGGTCGTCGTCATCAACTGGGACATCGCCCGACCGAAGGGCGAGCACGGGCTGGTCGGCATGGGCCAACTCGGCCGCTGGGAGCAGGGCGAAGACCGACTCACACTGCGGCTGGGTGACGACGAGGCCGTCCTCGTGCCGCTGGACGGCCCCCCGGGGTGGCGACCGTCGGTCTGGTTCGGGTTCTGTCGGAACTCGGAGGACCTGTATGGCGACGGGCTGGAGCTCCGGCGACGGTATCCGACTGCGACCTGAACTCGGCCGTCCTCGTCAGGCGTCGCTCACGTCGAGCGACCCCCCATCGACCACGAACTCCAGCAGCCGCTTCAGGAGCCGCGCCTGGGCGGGCTGGGCGAAGAAATCCCGCAGCTGCCCTTCGGCTGAGATGCCGCTCGACCCGCGGGGGCCGGCTACAATCTTGGCCTTCCTGCTCATGGCCTCCTTCAAGGCACGCGCGAACTCGACCGTGTGCGACGGCATGAACGACCCGCGTGGAGCGCGAAACCCGGTCGTCTCAGCGAGGGCGACGGCCTTCCGGAAGCTGACCGCCGGCAGCACAAGCATCTTACCTGGCTTGTCTTCGTCGAACTCGGCCTCGGAGCTCACGAACCGAGTGGTGTTCAAGGTCAAACGGACCTTCTTCAGCTGCATGGAACCTCGTGGGGTGTGTTGGCGCCCCGCGGCCAAGCACCAGGAAAGTTGTCCGAGACCTGACCCGACCTCGGGGGCGCGTCAGTCAATACACCGCGGTACTCCAAGAGCCTCGAAGAATCTCGGGACGCCCGACCCACCAAACCCTCGTGGTGGGACCGGCCCGGTGTATTTACCCAGTGGGAACCCTGAATCCGAGTAGAGGAGTCGATGAAGAAGTACGCGGTAGCGCTGGACCCGGTCGCCGTAGGGCGGATGCGAGAGGAGTCTCGAAAAATCGCAGCCAGGGAGAACCGGGATGTGTCCTGGGTCAGCCTGCTGCGGGGGTTGATGACGGACTACTTGGCGGGCCGACAGAACGTCGTCGTGCCGGCCCCGACCGGGAGCGGCCGGTGAGCCAGTACAGCATCACTCTCTCGCCGAATGCCTGGGAGCATCGGCCGAAGGCGTTCAAGATGCAGGAGAAGGACTGGCAGACTGCCGCGGAGGTTGTGCGGCGGCGGGGTTATAGCCCTTCCGCGTTCGCCGGGCTCGACCGCCGCAGCACGAAGCTGTTCGGGGAACTGCTCGGGCAGGCTCTTGAGCAGGGAACCGTGCCGAGGGGGACTCACGACATGCTGGGCCGGCTACACACGTTCCTGGCGGGCGCCGGCGCCGGCGGGTTCGTGATTACGCGGGGCTGGGCGTGGTGACGGCCGGCGGGTTACCCTTCCTACTCATTCGACCATCGACCAGTGGTCGTCCCCGCTCTCGTCGTAAGACCGCCGTTCCACACCGCCGGTCCGGCACCTGAAGTAGGCCAGCTGCCGGACGGCGGTCCCGTCACGGGTGACGACCCAGAAGTACGAGTACCCGCCCTCGGCCTGTCCGTCGTCTGACCAGACTTCGACGGCGGGATGAACCTCGACCAACTGATTGAACGCGACGGTGGCCCGCACCGCCTCCTCGGCTGACATCAGCGTTCCTCACTCGCTCGGCGGGTAGAACTCCCGCCCGTCGTCCGGGTGGGTGACGGTGAGCCGGAACCGCAGGTCGCGCACGAACAAGTCCACGGCCTTGCCCACCTCCGGGCTCGCCACTGCTCTCGCACAGGCTTGAAAGTACGCTTCGGCCACTTCCCGATGCTCACCCGTGGTCCCAGCCGCTGCCTCGTAGGCCGGCCGCATCTCCTGGCCCAGTTCGGCCACCGGGGTCCAGGCGGGAAGCTCGTCGGTGTACCAGTACCGACCCCACGCCGCCATCTCCCGCGGGTCGAGCAGTCTCCCGTCGGCGTCCGCCTCGGCGGCGGTCAAGATGCCCAACTGGAGGATGCCGTTCCACGGGTGGCAGTCGACCGCCAGTCGGACGACCGGGACGCCCAGGAGGTCGGCTGCGGCCTCGGTGAGGGCGGCGGCGAGGGCCGCGGCGAGCCGGCGGGTCCAGGCGTCGGGGACGGGCGCGTCGATGGTCGCATCCTCTCGGCAGGGCCGGCTACGACTTCCACTCGGCCCAGTGCTCGACCACGACGCCGCCCCGCACCACTGCGAGCCCGGAGACGTATGCGAAGGAGTTCCGGTCCCCGAACTCGTACTCCCACAACTCGTCGCCGGGCCGGAGCTTCGCGCTCACCTCGGCCTCCCGCTCCTTGGCTCGCTCCCGCAACGGCTTCGGGAGCTTGCTCCAGTCGTCGCCCAGCCACTTGAGGACGTACTCCCGGTAGGTGGTCCTCCGCTTGAGCGAGGCCGTCACCGGGTCGCGGGAGCGACTGCCGTTGGCCTCCTGCCACGCGGCCTCGGCTTCCCGGCACGCGGGGCAGTACCAGACCTCGACGAACGGACCCGGAGACCGACCGCCCTGGGTGTAGAACGGCCCGGACGCAGCGTTCGGGAACCGGTCGCGCCTGGTGCGGAGGTACTCATCGGCGTAGGCGACGTGCCCCCCAATGACCTCGGCTGTGCCGGCCATCAACTCGTCACCGTGGAGCTCGCACACTCGGAGCGCGGCGAAAATTTCGTCGCCGCCCAGCCGAAGGTCGGGGCGAGCGTCGAAGAACCGGTTGAGCTCCCGCTCGTGCCAGTACCGGAGCCGACCGGCCTGCCGAGCCTGCCGCACGAACTTCCGGTACTCGTCCGCGCCGAGGAAGGCGGCGAGGTCCAAACGGAACGTCGCGGCGTCCATGACACGGCCTCTGGCCTCACTCGAAGTTGTACACGGTCACGCTCACCCCACGTCCGCACAGCTGCTCCGCGACGAGCGGCTCGACGCGGCTCCAGTCGCCGCCGGCGTTTGACACCGCGCCAGACGGTCGAGTTCGGGTCAGCCGCCCGAGCGGGGAAACCGCTCAGCCGTGAGACGGAAGAACCCGTGCCCGAGGAAGATGAGCCCCATCCCGCCCGTCAAGGCGGTCAGCATCACGTGCACTTCCTTGTACGTCCAGACGGCGAGGGCCAGGAACAGGACGCCCATCACGACCCCGAGCATTCCCGAGGACCACACCTGGCGGTCCGCGGTTCGCATCACCCGGGCGTTGCTGTCCACCATGCGGCCGAGCAGGAGGACCCGGTCCTCACACGCCCCCGGGCACGCGAGCCCGGCCCCGGTGTCGGCCGCGCACGCGGCGCAGACGCCCTTCCCGCAGGCCCGGCAGATGCCGACCGCCGGCGCGGCCTGGTGGGCGAAGCAGTTCATCTGTGCCACCCGGGTCGTCTACGGGGCCGTCTTGAGCAAGACGGCCGGCACGCCATCATCCCGGCTCAACCGCCCCGGTACAACCACCAACCCATTCAAGTCGCACCACACCGCCCGGCCGGCTCCGTCGCCGCCCCGCACCTCGCTCCGGGGCATCGGTCGAGCCGCCCGTGATGTTCCGCTGGGTTTAGGTGAGACTGGGGCACCTCGAAACACCCATCGCTCCTGCTCCCCTGTCGCTCCCGTGACGGCCGGGGCGCCCGCCTCCGGGTAATGGAAAAACCCCCCTATATGTCAGTGCCCCCGACGACGTGTCGGTGGCCGCGGCCGGCGAAACCGGCCACGTCGTGCCGGAACACTCGTGGCCGAAAAGGCCGCGGGCCGGGCGACACCCCCGCGAGCCGCGGGCCGACGTTCGGCCCCGGGGAACGCGGGACACACTCCCCGACTCGGGTTTACCCGGTCGGGCCGGAGGAATCACAATGTCCGACCCCTTCATGTCCGCCCTGCTCGGTGCCCGCGAGGTCAAGGCGTCCGCCCGCGTCAAGCACGGTAACGAGACCCGCACCATCGTCATGCGGGACACCGTCCCGACCGACCTGTCCGACGGGGCGTTCATGGACGCCGCCCGCTCGGGCGGGGTCAACCTGTCCGTCCGGGTCAACACGTCGGACGACCGCGCCCGCACCATCACCGGCAAGGACGTGCGGGGCGCCGCCGCGGCGTCCGCTACCGGGGCCGTGCTCGGGTACGTCGCGGGCGAAGTGCCGGACGCGGTCAAGCGGCGGGGCCGGGCGACCCCGTCCGTGAACGGGACGCCGGCCGAAGCCCAGTCGTGACCCGCCCGCGGAGTGGTCCCGGCACGCCCGCCGGGACTAACGCGCCGTCCGGTCACAAGCCCGGACGCGGGAACCCTGGAGTCTACTCGTGCGATACAACCCCCGCGGCAGCATCGTCCGCACGATGCGACTGACCGACCGTGAGACGACGGACGACGGCGCGGAGGTCGTCCGCACCATCTCCGGCGCCGGCGTCATCGTCCGCATCCAGCCGGCCGTCCCGGGGATGAAACCCGGCGCCGTCCGTCGGGCGTTCGTCCGGGCCGCGGAAGCGCTGGGGTGCGTCCCGACCGCGGTGGAGTTCAACCACGGGCACTACGACGCCGCCGGGAAGCCCATCAGCGACGGCGCCCCGTCGGCGTATCAGGTCATCGGGAACGTGCCGGACCTGTTGCGGCTCGTGGAACACTTCTCCGTTTCGGGCTGGCACTACGCCATGTCCGTCCCGGTGCGGGTGAACGCCCAGGGCGCCGGCCCGGAAAAGGTCCGTCCGTCTTCGGGAAGTGCGTTCGGAAAACCCGAGACCGTCCGCGGAACCGCGGCCCAGCTGTACCGCGACCGAACCGACCGGCACGCCGCCGCGGTCAAGGCCGGCGAGTTGTAGACAGAGACCGACAACACGAACCGCATCGGCCCGGGGGTCCAGGCCATTCACGGTGACGCATCCCGGTCGTAAGCCGTCCGCTGGCAGGGACTTGGCCAAGCCAGGGAGAGGGCGCGCCCATGCTGTTCGGTGGGGTCTTCGAGCGGTTCCTAGAGGAGAGCCCGCTCAGCGTGATGTCCCGGGCGACCATCGAGCACGCCCTCTCGGCCTCGGCCCTCGACGCGCTGTTCGACCGGACCGCCGAGCGCGGGTACACCCGGGAGTTGCTGTTCTCCACGACGGTCGATCTGATGACCCTGGTGGTCGGCGGCAAGGCCCTCCACGTCCAGGCCGCCTACCGGCACCTGCGGGACCGCGTCCCGGTCACCCTCAAGTGCGTCTACGACAAGCTCCGGAACATCGAGACGGGCGTGTCCGCGGGGCTGGTCGCGCACGTGTCGGGCCGGTGCGAGGGGCTGATCACCGCGCTGGGCGGGGGGTGCAAGAGCCTGCTGCCGGGCTACCGGGTGCGGGTCCTCGACGGCAACCACCTGGCCGCCACCCAGCGGCGGCTGGGCGTCACCCGGGGGCACACCGCCGGCCCCTTGCCCGGGCAGAGTTTGGTCGTGCTCGACCCGGCCCTGATGCTGGTCACCGACATCGTCCCGTGCGAGGACGCCCACACCCAGGAGCGGGCGCTGATCGACCAGATTGTGCCGCTGGTGCGGGAGCGGGACGTGTGGGTCGCGGACCGCAACTTCTGCACGGCGGAGTTCCTGTGTGAGGTGGCCGCCCGGCGGGCCTACGTCGTCATCCGACGCCACGGGAACCTGAGCGTCGAGGCCGAAGCCGGGTACGGGGCCGAGGTCGCGACGGACCGGGGCTGGGTGGGCGAGCGGCGGGTCTGGGTCTGCTGGGGTGGGGCGCGGTTGGTGCGCCTGCGGCAGGTGCGGGTGCGGCTGCGGGCGCCGACCGCGGACGGGGACGCGGAGGTGGAGATCCTGACCAACCTGCCGGCGAAGGTGCCGGCCAAGAAGGTGGCCGAGATCTACCTCAAGCGGTGGAAGATCGAGGGGGCCTTCCACGAGTTGACAGTCGCCTTGAACTGTGAGGTGAACACCCTGGGGTACCCCAGGGCCGCGCTGTTCGGGTTCTGCGTGGCGGTGGCCGCGTACAACGTGCTGGCCGTACTGAAGGCGGCCCTGCGGGCGGTGCATGGTGAGAAGAAGGTGCAGGAGGAGGTGTCGGGGTATTACCTGGCGCTGGAGTGGGCGATGGTGTACGCGGGGATGATGATCGCCCTGCCCGCGTCGGAATGGGAGGCGTTCGGTCCGATGCCCAGCCCGGAGTTGGCCGGCCACCTCCGCGAGTGGGCGGGCAAGGTCGACCTTGGGAGGATCAAGAAAGCGCCGCCCCGGAAGCCGACGAGGACGGCGACCCGACGGATCAAGGACAAGAGCCCACATGTTTCCACGGCCCGGTTGCTCGACGAGGGGAAGAAGACCCGTCAGGCGAAAGTCAGCCGGAATCCGTGAGTCTCACACCGTGAATGGCCTGGCCCGGGGGTCAAACCCCGGGCCGTTTTCGTTTTCAGGCGTCCGCCAGATGCGGCCGGGCGGCGTCCCGCACGCGGCCCGGGTTCGCCCGACGCGCGTGATGTCGCCCGGTTGCTCACGCGGTCGCGCGGGATGCGCCCACTCGCGCGGGTTTTTGACCGCGCGCTGTCTCGTTCATTTTAATTCGGTCTTCGGTCCGTAGGTCTCGGGCCGTTTGCCCTTCCTGCTCAGCAACGGACACCACGAACAACTCACAGGCCGAAACGGCGGGTCCGCCCGCCGTCCGCGTGTCAGGCACGCGCCGACGAGGCCGGTTCACCTCAACTACGCGGGGCGGGGTGCTGTCACACCCCGCCCCGCTGGTTTTCCCCAGCTGTCACTGGAGAAGACGATGGCGAAGGTACGTCCCAGGAAGGCGACGGTCAATGTCCGTGTCGAGACGAACTCCCAGGTCAGCATCACCGTTCGAGTCAAGTCTGAGCAGGAGAGGTTGGCGTTGAAGTTCGGCCAGGGCAACGCGAAGCTCTCGCAGGCCATCACCACGTTCAGCCTGCCCGCCGGCCACAGCTGCCCGTTCGCGCGCCAGTGCCTGAGCAAGTCGGACCGCGGAACCGGCATCATCAGGGACGGGAAGCACGTCCGCTTCCGGTGTTACGCCGCCACGATGGAGGCGCGGCGCCCCTCGGTGCGGCGGGCGCGGTGGCATAACTACGACCAGCTGCGGGCGTGCCGGTCGGCCGAGGAGATGGCCCGGCTCATCCTCGACTCGCTGACCCCGTTCGCCGGGTGGGTGCGGGTCCACGACTCCGGCGAGTTCTACTCGCAGGTCTACTTCGACGCCTGGGTGTTGGTCGCCCAGACCCGGCCGAGGACGACCTTCTACGCCTACACGAAGGCGCTCCCGTTCTGGCTCCAGCGGCTCGCCCTGGTCGGTGACGGGTACGAGCCGGGCGCCGTTCCGAACCTCGTGCTGACGGCCTCCCACGGCGGGACGCACGACCACTTCATTCGGGAGCACCGGCTCCGGTCGGCCAGCGTCGTGTACTCCCAGGTCGAGGCCGACGACCAGGGCCTGGAGGTCGACCACGACGACACGCACGCGATGGAGCACGGGTACGACTTCGCCTTGCTCTTGCACGGCCAGCAGCCGGCCGGGAGTGAGGCCGCGAAGGCCGCGCGGGCTCTGCGGGACGCCGGGTTCAGCGGGTACGGCAAGTCGCGGTTCCCCTTGAGCGTCATCTAGCCCACGTCCATCAGCAGGAGAGCAGCATGGCCGCGAAGAACAGGTTGCCGCCGTCGGTCGTGTCCGGCCTGCGGCTCGTCTGGCAGCTGGCCGCGTCGGTCCGCGAGGCCGTTGCCGAGGTCGTGGAGGACGACGTGGTGGACGACGACAAGTGCGAGGAGGCCATCACCCACGCCCGGGACATCGGCGCCCTGGTGAACCGCATCCTCCGCGGGGCCGGGGCCGAGGGACTGGGGGACATTCGGCCGCTGGACGGGGCCGGGACGGACGACAGGTAGCCCCCCGAATGCGGGAGGACGGTCGTCACCCGCCAGGGAGAAGGGTCCGTCCGCTGTGTTCCTCGACGACCTCCCACCGGAGGAAGGTGGCGACCAGCCGGGCCAGGGCCTCGTACCAGTCCTCGTCACCATCCCCGCACACGATTTCCACGACGTTGATAGTCGAAGGTAGGTCGTTACTGACGGCGTAGTTCCCGGTCATGCTCGCCTGCGCGAGAACGAGGGAGACCCACGGTGAACCGGGTGCGTTCCGGAACTCCACCGACTTATCCTGCATGAGTTCGGGCAAGCTCCGGAGGTACTCGACCAGCGGCCCGAGTGGGGTGGACCGGGAGTAGTTCGGGTCCGGCCGGATGGTCAGATACCACGACATCGCCGCTACCTCGTGTGGCAGCAGTCCATCCTACCACCCCGCCATCCACTTGCCGGACTGGCGGGACCTCCTCGGCGACCGCCCCGTCCCGCTGACCAACCTGTTCCTAATCCCACGGACCGCCCCCCGGCGACGGCGGTGGCGTCCGGCCACGCACGGAGTCTGCATCATGCGCGTCGTGAAGCCGGTGACGTTGAAGCGGAACACCGCCCGGCTGCTGGCGGTCGCCCGTCGCCTCGCCGCCGGGGCCATCTCGCAGAACAAGGCCGAGTTCCACGCCGTCGGCCGGGCCGTCCTCCGCGCCGTCCTGGGCCACCTGGGCGTCGAGGGCGACGTTCGGTCCTGCAAAGGTGGGCCGGCCGTGGCCGGCGAGGTCATCCTGCACACCGAAGCCGTGTACGTCTGCTTGACGGTGCCGTACGGCGGCGGGCTCCAGTTCTACTACCGGACGGTTAAGGGCCGGACGGACTACTGCGGCGGCACGAACAACTGGTTCACGTTCGAGAGGCTTGCGGGCGACCCGCTGGCGTTCGTCGAGAGCCTGCGCGGCCTGTGCCCTCATCTTCAGCAGGAGAGCAGCCATGTAGACGGCCGCTGACCTCCTGCGTGCCCTCGCCCACCTCCACGCGGGTCTGCCCGTCGCGTTGCTGGTGATGCAGACCGACGGCGACCAGTACGCGATGCCGGTCGAGCGGGTCGTGAAGCGGCCGGCGGCGGTGGTGCTGAAGCGGTACGGGCTCGAAGTCGACCTCGACCGCAACGGGCCGGTCGCCCTGGTGTCCGCCATCGAGCACGATTGAGGACAAGGCCATGAACATCATCACCGTGGGCGCCCGCGTGAAATACCGGCGGACGTTCCTCCAGTCCATCAGCTGCTTCACCGGCCCGCTGCCGTACGCAAGGGGCCGGGTTGTCGACATCACGAGCTTGGGAAAGGACATCCTCCTGGCCCGCATTGCCTGGGACGGCCTGGGCAACGTGCCCGAGCGGGTCAACGCCGCCAACCTGACGTACGAGAGCGACCCCGAGCGGGCCTGACGGACGACGAGTTCGAGCATCAGCCGAGGAGGCCGCGACGGCCTCCTCGTTCGTTTCACCCCCACCAGGAGACCAACATGGACACCGTCACCACCCTGCCCGCGAAGTTGCGGCGGCTCAAGGAGGCCCGGCTCAGGCAGCACGTCGCGTCCGAGAAGGACTCGGCGCTGGCGAACGTGAAGTATTACGCCCGGCTGGTGCAGCAGTACACGGACGCGCTGGAGAAGGCAGAGGAGGCGACCGCCGAGAAGGTCGAGAAGTGGGCCGAGGCCCTGTTCCTGCTCAAGCGGGCCGGGTTCAAGGCCCGGACGACGACCTACGGCCTGGACATCGCCATCGACATCAAGGAGAAGAGGCTCGCGGACGTGACCCGGGTTCTGGGGCACCTGGACGAGGCGACGATGGACAAGGAGGTCGTCGACGGCGAGAAGCGGCTCGTGCGGGTCAGCATCAGCCCGGCGAGGTACAAGTTCGTGACGGTCAGGTACGTCCGGAAGCTCAAGGACGGCGACCAGTGCCGCATCGTCACGACCGAGGTTCCCGCGCGAGTCGAGTTCGCCCTGGTCTGCGACCGCTAAGCCGAGACGGAATCCGGGCGTTCACCCGAAGGTGTCTTGTCTTGGCCGGGTTGCCGGAGTGGGCTGTCCCATCTGAGCGGCCTGACGTGCTTGCTGTTCATCGTGTGGAGGAGCAGTCACCCACCACCCCACTGTTCTCTGCTAAACAGTACGCGCGCCGAGCGACTAACGGCAACCACTTCGGCAAGATTCCGCCTCTCGACATCCTGAACTCAACCACCTTCAGCAGGGAGAACGGCATGGGTACGCGCGCGATGATTCTGGTCCTCGGCCAGACCGACGACCACCAGACTCTGGGCCGGGACAAGGACGCGGTGAAGGCCATCCGCCTCCACAACCACGGCGACGGCGGGCCGACCAACATCCTCGACGACCTTGTGGAGGCCACCCGCTACTGCGAGGGCTTCCTCCTCAAGCGGATGGCGTACCTGAGCCACCGGCTGGGGCGGGACGCCACGGCTTTCGACCTGCCGGCCTGCGTCTGGGCCGAGAGCGTGAAGTTCGCCGGGCTGGGGGTGTTCGGGCCGACGACCATCCACGACGCGGTGAACGTCGAGGACCGACACGACCCGGGTGCGCCGCGGGCGGTCTTCATGGGGGACGCCGCCCTGGACGACAACCTGCGGTGGGGAAACCAAGGCGACTTGGAGTGGTTGTACCTCATCGACGTGAAGGCCAGCACCATCACGGTCTACGGCGGCGACTACGGGGACCCAGAGGAGCACCTGGGCGTCGGCCCGGTGGACCCCCGCCTGGAAACATTGTCGTTCGAGGACAGCTACCAGCCCACGCGCCTCATCCAGATTACCCGAGCCATGAAGAGCCTGCGGGACGCGGGCTGGTCCATCACCCCCGGCAAGCGGAAGCGGGGCCTGACCACCACGTGGTTGAACAAGCTGCTCTACCGGGCGGTGTGCAAGCTGACCGTGGACATCCCGGACGACTGGAGGACCGAGGCGGTATTCGGACTGACGAGCGGCATCCTCAACGACCGGGTCTGGGGTCGGTGCGGGGTGCTCGCGGACGCCCTGGACGACGCGGGCTGTAACGACGGCGAGTTGCTGGCGGGTCTTCGTGCCCTCGCCGCCTGACGCCTACCACCTTCAGCAGGAGGGCCGTTCGGCCCGACTCCATCCCGTTCCCACCACTGACAACAGGAGGCCCTCCATGAGGGACCCGCCACCCGTACGCGCCGATGCCGACTGGCTGAACCGTCGACCACCCATCGCGCGCCGTCGGCCGCTCTTCGTCGCGTGCCACCACTGCGGAAGGCGCTTCCCGGCCTGGACGTGCGCGGCTTGTCAGCTGACGGTCTGCGAAACCCACCGCGACGGTTGCCCGGAATGCGGGACCGAGCGGTAGCTTCCCGACTTCCCTGAACCCCTCGACCCGAGGTGCTTCGTGACCGAGCCGCATGTGCTCGCAGTCCTCCTGTTGGCTGGCGCGCTCCAGACGGACTTCTTCGCGGTCGTCTTCGCGCTGGCGTTCGTCATCGCCTTCCTCCTCGCCGCCATCTTGGGCGACGACTGACCCCTGCTGTTTCCTGCTCACCCGCCCGCCACGGCACCCGTGCGCGGCCGGGCCTTCGTTCCCTCCATCGAGTGCCCCATGATTCAGTTCAGCTGCCCGACCTGCTACTCCCGCTACACCGTCGACGACGACCGTACCGGCCAACGAACGACCTGCCCGCGGTGTCGGACCCGACTCGTCGTCCCAGTTCCGGCCTCGACTCGGAGCCGGCCCCCGGCGAAGGCCGTCGTCATGCTCGCCGCGATGTTCGTCGGCGGGCTCGCCGTCATCGGCCTCGGCGTGTACCTCGTCATCGTGCTACGGCCGAACCCGACCAAGGAACAGGTCGAGTCCCGCCTGCGCGAGACGCTGCCCCCCGGATACGAGGACTTCAAGACAGTGAGCTACGACCGGGAGCGCGGGGACCTCAAGTTCACCGTGACCTACCGCGACCACTTCGCTCCTGCGGGCGTCACCTACACGGTCAGCCGCTACCGGGGGCTGGAGGGGGGTCGCGGGGGCGGCGGGTGGCGCGTCTGTGTGGAGGGTCGAAAAAGGCTGTTGGAGCGGCCGTTCGAGCGGTGGCTGGTGGTGGAAGCGGTCTTCGACAGCAGCGGCAAGATGGTCCACAAGCAGGGGCTGACGACCGCGGGGCCTGCCGAGGCGGCGGCGAACGAGGAGCGGGCGTGGCTAATCGCGCTGGCGGTTCACGGGGCGTTCTGAACCGTGACGTGAACCCACCCCCCGGTCTCGCGCGTCAAGCCGACGCGGAGGGCCTGACGCGAGTGCCAGCATCGGCTACAGTGCCGTGGCCGGGGTGACACAGGGCGCCGGGACCGACCGCTGGAGGGCTGGCGTGACTGCCATCTACTACCCGGACTGCGAGGCCACGTCCGAGGACGGCCGGTACACACTCGAAGCCCGGTCGCCGCACAACGGAACTATTCCGTACCGTGACGGGCGGATGCCGATGGACGAGTTCCCCGCCAAGTACCGCCAGCACCAGCGGAACTTCCGATACCGGCTGCTCGACAACCGCGCGGCGGACCGGACGAGCCCGGACGGAATGGGCGTCATCTGGGAGCGGTGGCAACCGCTGCGGGAAAACTCGCCCCATGAAGTCGTGGTCTCTCCGGCCGGGTGGGCCGTCATCCGCACTCACGGGTTCGCGCCCGAGGTCATCGCCGTCGGGCCGGACGGTCGGGACCGAGCTCGGGTCCGCATCGCCGGGGCCGACTGGGACCGCGACGAGCCAGACGAAGATGAGAAGCCCAAAGCGCGAGAGGGCGTCGACTGGGTACTCCATCGGGCGTCCTTCTCCACCGCCGGGGTGTACTGGGCGGGCGACTCGTGGCGGTTCTTCTTCGAGCACGACAGCGCGCCGTACTTCTCGTGGCGGACGGCCTGGGGGGAGCGACTGGTCATCGACCTCGGCAAGGGGGTGCCGTACACGGGGGAGGGGCAGGTTCCTCCCGAACTCCACCGGGCAGCGACCGACGAGGAGAGGAGGCTGGTCGTTCAGTTCTTGGCGGGCATGACCCTCCGGATGGAGGAGGTCCGCGCTCTCATCAGCAGACGGGTGGCTGAGAACTACGCCGAGGACCCGCTGCTCCCCGACACCTTCCGGGTTCGAGCCGCCATCCACCTCGTCGGCGTTCACCGGCTCCGGGAGTGCGTCCCGTACCTACGCGCGTGGGAGGCCGTCGACTGGATGTCGTACTCCACGAGTTCGACCGCGTTGCGCCGGCACTGGTCCCTGGACGGGCAGATGTTCCGGCCGGTCGTCCACCACGCCCTGAAATTGCTCGGTGAAGTCCCGCGAGGCTTCCCGACCTACTACTTCGGTGCCGGTGAGTTCGGCGTCTCGCGGGAGCGGATGCACATGCCCGAACTCCTCGCGGACCGGCGCGACCGGGCGGCGGATGTGCAGCCGGGGATGGCCGCGGCGGACGTGCTCGGGCTCGTCGGGTCGCCGGACTTCGTCCGGCAGTGGTCGCGGAAGGTGGGGAAGCGTTACGAGTGGTCGGAGGTGTGGGAGTACGACTTCATCGAGGGGGAATCCTGGACGACGCTCCGGCTGACCTGGGACCAGGACGGGCAGGCGTGCCGGTTGACGGCCGTCGAACCGGTCCCGCCCGACTGGCTGGACAGCGACGAGCGGGTGTCCGAGTACCTGCGGCACTGAGCAGGGAGGCCTCTGTGACGGACGAAACCGCCCTGCTCGCCGCGGTCGTCGCTGCCCCGGACGACGAGACGCCGCGCCTCGTTCTTGCCGACTGGTGGGACGACTATAACCGCCCGGACCGGGCTGACTTCGTCCGCATCGAGTGCCAGCTCGCCCGTCTCCTCGCCGCCCACCCCCACCCGTACCAGCTGGTCGCCCGAGCCCGCTCGATGCTGTGCATCTCCGACCGCGAGTTCCGCTTCGAGGGGAATCTCGACCCGGCACTGGAGGAGCAGGACCAAGAACTGGTTCGGCTGCGGGGCTGGGATTGGGATGGAGGCGTGTCTTCGCTCGTGGAGTACGTCGGCTTCCGGCGGGGGTTCGTTGAGGAGGTCGGGATGAGCGGTCGCGCGTTTCTACGCAGCGCCAACGAGATGTTCGCCCGCGCCCCGGTCCGCCACGTCAGCTTCTCCCGCACGCCGACGGCGCTCCTGCCCGAGCTGACGGCCTGTCCGTACCTCGGCAGGCTCCGGTCGGCCAGCTTCGCACACAAGGCCATCGGCCCAGCCGGGGCCGCGTACCTCGCGCGGTGCCCGCATCTGTGCAACCTGGAGGAGCTCGACCTGACCCACTGCCGCATCGGGGACGGCGGGCTGGCTGCGATTGCAGGCTCGCCGCGCCTGACGCGGCTGACCGCCCTCGACCTGTGGAACAACGACCTCTCCGATGCGGGGGCGGACACGCTCATGTCGTCTCCGGTATTGTCCCGGCTGGCCTACGTCCGGCTCGGGGTCAACCGGTTCAGCAGGGAGAGCGAGGGTGCTTTGCGAGAGTCGTTCGGGTCGCGGGCGGACTTCCGGATGCCGGGCGACCCGTGAAGCTCGACGTTCACTGCCGCCCTCGCCTCCCGCATCGTCCTGAACGGCTCGTACCGCCGCCACCCGCGCTCCTCGCGCCAGCCGCCCCAGAGTGTTCCCTCCTTGAAGAGCCACCACTGGTTCTTCATCCAGCTTCGCACCGCCCACCGGCCGTCGGTGGTCGTGTAGTGGCCGGCGCCGAGTCGACGCCAGCCGATGTGGTTGTTCATCGCCTCCATCGTGTGTTGTGAGCAGGAGAGGGGTCCAGCCTGCGCCGCCCCATGCCAGATACCGTTTGTCCTGAAGGGCTTGTGTCACAGCCGACCGCGAAGAGATGTCAAATCATTGACAAGAACTTTGAGTAGAAACCCCGGGCGGCGAGGGTCAAGCCGCGAGCCACCTCGTCACCTCCGCGGCCGGAATCTCGCCCACGTCCTTGTACCCACTCGGCGGATGCCGGACGGTCGCGCTGACGCCTTCCCGACGGAGCAAGGTCACAATCGACGCGGCGGCGCGGGTGCCGGCCGGGTCGTTGTCGAACGCCACCACAACGGGCTTGTTCAGGACGGCGAGCTTGAGTGCCTGCGGCACGGAAAGGTCGGTCCCGAACCCGGCGACAGCGACGACGCCCGCCTCGGCCGCGCGGAGCACGTCCGTGACGCCCTCGACCAGCAGGACGAACGGGCTGACGGACCGGACGGCCGCGGCGTAGTTGAACAGGTAGTCGCCCTTCGGAAAGCCCTGGGGGAACCACCACCTGGGCTCCCCCCGCGCGCAGCTGTCGGCCGGGTGGTGGCACTTCGAGCAAGTGCCGCAGGGCGGCTTCGTCGAGCGGTAGACGGCGCCGACGCAGGCGTGGCCGCGGTCGTCGTACACGGGGGCTACCGCCCACCCGTACCTCCGGGACTCCCCGATGTCGTAGCGGTCGAGCACGGCGGGCGAGAACCCCCGGCTCAGGAAGTACGGGGAGGGGAGGAGGAGCCGCCGCCGGACTTCCGCACGGGTCAGCGACAGGGTCGGCCGCGTCGGCCGCTCAGCGGGTTGGCGGACGGCCGTGGGGCGGTCGCCCTCGCGGGCGAGGAAGTCCTCGACGAAGGCGACGGCCTTGGCCATCGTCGCCGGCCGGTCGGGGTCGCCCGTCAGCGCCCCTCGGACCAGCCCCAGGAGGTTCCCCTTCAGCTTCGCGGCCTTGTGACACCTGTGGGAGTGGCAGGCCCAGTAGACGGGGAACTTCTCCCCGTCGGTCCCCACCACGAAGTTCGTGTCCGCCCCCTTGTGGACCGGGCACCGGCCCCGGAAGCGGTCCCCGCCCGGGTAGCCCTTCACCTCGCACCCGAGCTCGGCCAGCAACTCGTCCAGTCGGCCGGACGCCAGCACGGCAGCGGACAACTCGTTGTTGGCCGCGTTCCAGTTCTCCATCTAGCTCCTGTTGCTCCGCTGGTAAGGCGGGAAGAGGGGAGGAGAGGCGAGGGGCGGGCCACCCCGCGACAGCCCCCACCCTTCCTTCCGCCTTACCCGCAAGGACGTGTAGCCTGTCGGTCGGCCTCGTTTGGCGAGTTTGACCTCCCGTGGCGAGCCGGCCCATGCCGGTCGCTCCGAATCATCTACTGAAAGGGTAATCGTTCCCAACTGGCTCAACTGGCGGCACGAAATCCCGCTACCCGGCGATTTTCCGGCTCACCCCGTAGAACGCCCGCAGCATTGCGATGGCCGCGTTGTGCCGGCGGCGGACGGTCCCCCGGTCGAGCCCCAACGCGACCGCCACCTCCCGGAGCGAGTACCGCTCCCAGTACGTCATCCGGACCACGACGAACTCGTCAGGGGCGAGTCGACCGAGGGCCTCGGGGAGGGCGTCGACCCACTCCCGCTCGACCCGGTCGTAGGGGCTCCCCCCGTCCCGCCGGAGCCGCCGCTCGGCCCCGGGCGTGAGTTCCTCCCGGCGAACCCTTCTGCGCCGCCGCTTGGCCTCCCGCCGGAGCCGGTCGAGGACCCGGTACTCCAGCTGGGCCTTGAACAGGTTGGCGAAGTGGCCCCCCAGCGGGAGCCGGTCGTGGCACTTGGCAGGGTCGAACGTCCGAAACAGTCCCCGCGGCCGCGACCCAGGGAAGCCGAGGGTCGTGTACATCGCCTCGACGAACTCCTCCTCGGTGAGGCGGTCGCGGAACCGGGGGTAGACCGTCTTGAAGGCGAGGTTGAACAACCGCAGGGGGTTGGGTGGCGCCCACCGACACCGCTCGGCCGAGTAGTAGTCTGCAAACTCCCGGTACAGCCGCTTCCTCGCCGCGGCCGACGCATGGTTCGTCTGGCTCATCAAGCTGACACGCTCGTCCCGGCCTCCGTCTCACCGGCCGACAGCTGAGACACTTGAGACAGCTGAGACGCGGCCGTCCCGACCAGGGCCAAGGCCCTGTACAGCTCAGCCCGGGACTTCCCCGTCTCGGCCTGCCATGCCACAAGTCGCTCCGGCGCCGGCAGATGGGCGATGCGGCCGGCCACCTCGACCTCCTGGGCGTTCCTCTGCGCGCGGACACCGAAGCCGCCCAGCGGAGCAACCACCCGCTCCTTCATCCGGCTCTCCAGCAGGTCGAGCCAGTGTGTCACCGACGACCCGTTCTCGAACTGGATGCGGTCCTTGAACGTGTTGACCAACAGGCGCAGGTCGAGGTTCCGCCGCAGCCGACTCGACCGAGCGATGATTTCCTCGGCCACCTCCGAGCACTCGTCCGGCGACAGCGCGTATGGCCCGTGGTCGTGCCCCTTCCGGGCGATGACCCGCATCAGCGCCGCAACCTCTTCGTTGGTAGGGAGATACTGCAAGCACGGAACGCGGGTCTTGATGGCCCGCAGCTGCGGGAGGTCGTCGAGCCCGCAGTTGGCCACCAGGATGATGCCGCCGGTGAAGACGAACTCGTCGCGGAGGGGGCCGGTCTGCCAGCACACCAGCCTCTCCTGCTTACCGTCCCGGCCGACCTGCCCCCAGAGGGCCGACCGCAGAACGCCGGACGTGGTCTTGTCCGCGAACATGGCCTCGGCGTCCTCGATGACGTGGACGGCGTCGGGGAAGTCCCGAAGGAGCTTGAACAGGCCCTTGCCCGTCAACCGGCTGTTCGTCAGCTTGTAGGGCGTGCCCAGTTGCTGGAGGGTCTGCTCGACCGTGTAGCTCTTGGAGGTGCCGCCCTCACCCCACAAGTAAAACCCGGTCTGATACCCCTCGGCCACGCCCTGGACCCTGTCCCGGATGAGTTGCTGCTTGTGCTCCAGGGACTCCAGCAGGGCGGCGTCCCGGTCGTCGGTCGTCAAAGTGTCTCCTGGTAAGGGGTTAAGGGGGCGGTCTGCGCCGTCACGGCGCGCACCCGCCCGTTGGGTCGATGTTGACCCGCTCGATGGTCAAGTCGTTGGCGTGAGTGTTAGCCGGGTCCGATTCGTCCGCGCGCAGCCGGGAACGCCGGCCCCGCTGCACGACGCCTACGGTCAACTTCTGTCCAGCTAGGTCTTGGTCAGTCGAAGGGTGGGGGTCACCACCGGTCGCGGTCGGGCACGTCGGCGCCCGGAATCCCGCGGGTGAACGGCAGGTACTCCTCGGTCCGCTCGACGTGGTGGAAGGTGGCGTAGCCGCTCGCGGTGAACAGCCGGACCTGCCCGTAGCTCCCGGCCTCGATGTCCCACCCGTCCGGCAGGACCGCGGCGAGGTAGGACTTCGTCTCGCACCACACCTTTGCCACGAGCGACTCGTTCTCGACCTCGACGCCGCCCTTGAACATGGCGACCCGGAGGAGGTCCAAGTCGTCGTGCATGGCGTCGTAGTCGGCCTCGACCATGTCGATGCCGGCCCGCAGCAGGACCTCGAACACGGTCCGCTCGGCGTCCACAGCCTGAACTTCCTGCTCATTCTCCCTCGCGCTCGTCCTCAAGCTCTTGTCCCTCCAGTAGTTGCGCACCCCGGCCCAGGCGGCGTTGTTCCGCTGGAGCGCACGGCCCCGAGGGCCTACGAGGTGCTGGTGTGGTTGTTGACCCGAATCGAGCCGACCGGCCGATTGCGGCAGGGCTCGTTCGTCGAGGTTTCGCCTGATGGTAACCTGACTTTGAGGTCTGTCAACTAGCTCCCGCGGCTAAATCGACCGCGAGCGTCGCAGCTGACTCGCGTCGACGCGAGCGGAGAAGTCGTTTCCACCCCCATTGACAGATTCACAACCCGTGGTCTGATACAGGGGTCTACGGACACCCCGTGGCCCCCGTCCAAGGAGAGAGAATGCCGAAGAGGAGCGAGACCATCAGCGGCCGAGAACCGGCGGGCCGAGCGGTCCTGCCCGTCCGTGGGTACCTCTTCTTGGCGGAACTCCGGATGGAAGTCTCCGCCCGGGTCCGGGTGAAGCCCTGCCCGGACACAATCACGCGGTACGCGGAGGTACTGGCCGACGACCAGAGCTTCAGCCCGGTGGTGGTCTTCCGCGACCCGGACGGCGTGCTCTGGCTGGCCGACGGGTGGCATCGGGTCGAGGCCGCGAAGGTGGCCGGGCGGGACAAGCTCGTCTCGGAGATTCACGAGGGAAGCGAGGCGGACGCCTTCTTGTACGCCGCCCAGGCCAACCTGAAGCACGGGCTGGCTGCGACCAAAGCCGACCGCAAGCAAGTCGCCACCCTCCTGCTCAGGAGCCCGGAGTGGGGGGCGTGGGGCGACCGGGAGATTGGCCGTCTGAGCGGGCTGAACGACAAGACGGTAGCCACACTCCGTAAGGAGCTATCCGCGGAAAATCCGCAGAAGCCATCCGCGGAAATTCCGCAGATGAGGGTTGTGCGCCGGAAGGGCACCACCTACACGATGGCGACGGGTCAAGCAAAGACGGCGATACCAAACACCAGCGGTGCGTCCGTCTCGAACTCACCCAATACGGACCAGCGACCCGAAGTCCCATCCACTCCGGTGGTTGAGGGACCGGCCGACCCTGCCCCGCCGATTCACGACGCCGCGCCCGAGCTCGTGTCGGCCCCACCGAGCGGACCACCCGTCGATGTTGCCCCGCCCGCGCCCGCGGCACGGACCCGGGACTGGGCGACGGACCCGTTGGACATCGACTTCATGATTGACAGCGGGCTGCTGTTCGAGCTCAACCGGAGGGTGCTTCACCCATTCGGAATCCGCTTGGTCGTCCGGGTTGCCGACACCGGGGAGAAGTCGTGGGGGTTGAAGGACTGTCGGTCCGACCCGCGGTCGTTGTCGTTCCCCCCGGCAGTACAGGCGCAGGCGGAGGAGAAGTTCGCCCGGTTCCTTGAGGCGTTCGGACGGGCGCAGCTCGACCGGCCGGCGCGAAGAGAAGAAAGTATTGGGTCGTGACGTGGCGGCACCGAATACATCACGATTGGCATGGTGATGCCCGCCACCGCTCGACGGGCCGATGGCGTGTTGGGCGACAGCTCCGAGCCGCAATGCTTATAAATGTAATCGGTTAGGACCGATTTCGGCCCCGTTATTCAACGCATCTAATCACGAGTTTCTCGTCCTCGGCCCACCTTTTATTTCAACGTATTGACAGATGCGGAAACCGTGGTCTGATACGGACGGCGACTACCCGTACGAATCCACCCAACGCCCTCCGGTTCGAGCCTGAAGTCCACACTCCGGCTCGTCGCAGCCGTCGCGGGCCGTCCCCGCGCAGGGTGAGTCCTCGGCCCGACCTCCATCGTCGGTGGTAGCATCGGCCCTGGCGCCACAGGGGCATCTGACAGAACTTGAGCAGCGAGGTCATCCACGAGGCCCATGGGCCGACGTGCCCCGCTGCGCGCCTTCATCCCCCTACCTGGAGAGCATCATGCTCAAGTACGCTTGTTCGGATACGGCGATGGACACCGCTTACCACGAGGCCGGCCATGTGGTCGCCGGGATGGGCCTCGGGTGCCGGCCGGAGGAGGTTTACATCCGCGAGGACTCGTCCGGCGGGGTGAGGTGGCTGGACTGGGCCGAGGGCCAGTCCATCGCCCAGGTCCGGCGGGAGCTCGTCCACCTCGTGGCCGGTCCGCTGGCCGAGTTCCTCCACGAGGCCGAGGAGTCGATGTACACCCGCTCGCGCTGGGCCGACCGACTTGACCCGGGCGACTGGGAGGTGTCGTGGCGCTTGCTGAGCGCCCGCATCCGCCGCGGCGAGACCGGGGACGAGGCGGCGAGGTGCGACACGGCCGAGGCCTGGTTCCTCGCCCGGGAGGTGTGCCGCCGGTTGACGTTGCACGACGCCGGGAGGTGGGACGAGCGGCGTGTACGGGCCGACATCCTGCACCAGCACGGCCGGGCCGACTTCTACTGGGTGACCGGGCCGTTCGTCGCCGTCCGCGAGGGCGACCCGTCGGCTGACGAGTTCGAGATGTTGGGCGACGAGGAAGACAGCGAGATGTCGTTCCGGCCCACCGGCCCCATCACCCCGCCCGAGGTCGCCCCGGCCGAGGTGCTGGCGGAAGTCGTCCGCGCCGAGCGGTGGGCCGAGCGGCTGTTGCGGCGGCGGTGGGCGGCGGTGACAGCCGTGGCCGAGGCCCTCTACCGGAGCAAGAGCGGGTCGTTGACGGGGAAGCGGGTGCAGACCCTCATCTCCTCGGCCGACCGCTCGTCTCGAAGCAGGGCCAAGAGGGCGTCAGCATGAGCCGAGTGAAGGAGGACTTGCTCCACGCCGAGGAGGACGCCGAGTCTGCGGCGTGGACGGCGAGCCCGGAGGGTCGGGCCGAGAAGGAACGAGCGACCCGGGCACAGGCGGCGGCTGACGCGGAGCGGGCACGTCGGGAGCAAGCCTGGGCGTCCGAGCGCCCGGTCGAGTGGGCCGAATGGCAGCGGTTGCAGCCCCTGCTCGTCCCCGTCATCGACTTCGGGGGCGACATGCGGTTCGACTTCGACAACTTCCTGATGGAGGTCGGTCGAGCCCCCTCGCCTGCTCACCGGGTCGTCCGCAAGGCCAAGGCTCTCCCGTACAAGCAAGGGAACCTGCGCTGGAAGGCGGCAACCCCGCCGAAGACTAACCCGTCACCGGCGCCTTCAAGGGCTGCGGCCCAGGCTGCGAGCGACTTCCTCACCAAGCAGGAGGTTGCAGACCGCCTTCAGGTCTCGACTCGGACGGTGTCCCGGTGGAGGTCTGAGGGCCTGCTGAAGGAGTTCCGCCGGGGGCAGGTTCTCCGCTTCAAGCTGGAGGACGTGGAGGCGTTCGAGGCGAAGGGTCGGAGTGGGCGCCGATGAACAGCAACCACAGCAGCAACCAAGGTGTGCAGCAACCAGAAGTGAGCAAGCCAGTCAATGAAAAGCCGCCGCAAACCCTGCGGCGGCTTTATGTTAGCGGAGAGGGCGGGATTCGAACCCGCGGTAGGGTTTTACCCCTACGCCGCTTTAGCAAAGCGGTGCTTTCGACCACTCAGCCACCTCTCCGTTCGCCGCGGACTCAGGCCCGCGACGACGTACCGCAATCTTAGCACCCGACCCCGGGCCGACAATCCGCCCGGTCGCGTTTTCGAACACCTCACGCGGTCGCCAGGCACTCTCGTAGGAATCGCACGCCGTGCTCGATGTCGCGGAAGCGGTCCTCCTGCGACCCCACCTCGCGCTCGATGCACAGCGGACCGCGGTATCCCACCCGCTTCAACGCCTTCACGAACCCGGCCGTGTTCGTCTGCCCCGTGCCGAGCGGCACCTCGGCGCCCCACACCCCCGGCCGCGGCGGCCGGTTCGCGTCCTTCACGTGGACGCTGCGGATGTCCGGGGCCAGCAGGTCGAGCACCGCCAGCGGGTCGTCCTTGTCGTAGAGGAGCATGTTCGCCGGGTCGAAGTTCACTTTCAGGTTCGGACACTTCAGGTCGTCCAGGGTTCGCCGCAGCAGCGCCGCCGACTCTTGCCCCGTCTCGAACGCCACGGTGATGCCAGCGCTGCCGGCCAGTTCAGCCACCGTCGTGAGCGTGTCCAGGAACGGCTTGCGGTCGTCGGAGCCGACCTCGGGGATGAAGCCGGCGTGCAGCATGAGGTCGCTCAGGCCCAACTCCCGCGTGCGGGCCAGAGCCCACTTCAGGCGCGACAGGCGGTCCGGGCGCGTGGCCGGGTCGCCGAAGCCGCCGGTCTTCTCGATCGTCGCCGGGGTGGTGTAGTCCTCGCCGGGGAAGCCGAGCATTGCCCCGCTCATGCGGAATCCGGCCGCGACCGCCGCCGCGGGCATGGCGTCGCCCTCGGCCCAGGAGGCGTGGTGCGGGTCGCCGCACGCGATCTGCACCACGTCGACGCCGAGTCGGTCCAGGAACCCCTTCAACTCCGGAATACTCGTCACCTGCAACGACCAACTGCACACCCCGATCGCCAGCGGCTCGATGGCCATTTCCGTCTCCGATTTCGGTTCGCGGCTCGTGCGGTGATTATGGCGAGCGCCCCACCCGTCCGCCAGCGCCTTTCGCCGGGGCGACACCCGACGTATACTCGCCCTCGTCCGTTCCTCCCACCACCGGGTCGTCATGTCGCACCGCACCACCCGCCGGCGCTTCCTCGCCGCCGCCCCCGCCGCTCTCGCCGCCCCGATGTACGTCCGGGCGCAGAACGCGAACAGCCGGCTGAACCTGGCCGTGATCGGTGTCGCCGACCGCGGCGCGGCGAACCTCGCCGGCGTGCAGCACGAGAACGTCGCCGTCCTGTGCGACATCGACCCGGCCCGGCTCGACGCCGCGAAGGCCCGCTTCCCGATGGCGGAAACGTTCATCGACTACCGCCAGCTGTTCGACCGCGCGAGCAACCGGTTCGACGCCGTCGTGATCAGCACGCCGGACCACTCGCACTGCCTGCCCGCGGCGCTGGCCATGACCCGCGGCAAGCACGTCTACTGCGAGAAGCCGCTGGCGTACTCCGTGGCCGAGTGCCGGCTCATGCGCAAGCTCGCCGTCGAGCGGAAGCTCGTGACGCAGATGGGGACGCAGATTCACGCCGGCGACAACTACCGCCGCGTGGTCGAGATCGTGCGGGCGGGGCTGCTCGGCAACGTGCGGCGGGTTCACGTGTGGCTCGCGGGGAAGCCGCCGGCGGGAGTGCGGAAGGGGCCGAAGGCCAGCCCGAAGCTCGACATCGACCTGTGGGCCGGCCCGTCCACGACGCCGCTGTTCGACGCCGAGCACCCCGGCAGCCCGCACGCCAGCCCGAGCCGCCCGTGGCCGCACTTCCACTGGCGGTACTGGTGGGAGTTCGGCGGCGGGCAGCTGGCCGACTTCGGCTGCCACTTCATGGACCTGCCGGCGTGGGCGCTGAACCTCGGCCTGCCGACGCGAGTCGAGGCTACCGGCCGCAAGACGTACCAGGGCGACAACACCGTCCCCGACGTGATGCAGGTCGATTACCGATTCCCGGCCGCGGCCGGCCGCGGCGAGGTGCATCTGACGTGGTACCACGGCGTCCAGGGGCCGGCGCTCGACGGCTCGGTGCGGCACGAAGGGTTCGGCTCCGGCGTGTTGTTCGAAGGCGACAAGGCACAGCTGCTGGCCGACTACGGCAAGCTGCGCGTGCTGCCGGACGCCGCCGCGCGTGACTTCAAGGCGCCGCCGCGGTCCATCCCGGCGTCGATCGGGCACCACCGCGAGTGGACCGAAGCGGTGAAGACCGGCGGCCCGACGACGTGCAACTTCGACTACTCCGGCCGGCTCGCGGAGGCGGTGTTGCTGGGGAACGTGGCCTACCGCGCCGGCCGACCGATTACTTGGAACGCCGAGACGGGCCGCACCGACTCGGCGGACGCGGACCGCTACCTGGCGCGGGAGTACCGCCGCGGGTGGGAACTGCCCGGCACCTGACGCCGCCGGTTCGCCTTGCCCCACCCCCGCCGTCGTGCTATTCCCCCCTCCCACGCGGGAGGGTACGCACATGGCGGAGGCGAAAAAGGGCGGCTGGCTAAAAGCCGCCGTCGTCGGCGTGTTGGGCCTCGGCGGCGGCGCCGCCGGCACGTACACCACCGCCCTGATCGACAAGGTGGTCAAGCCGCCGCTACCGGTCGCCAACTTCGCGGCCGCCGCGGACGGCCTCACCGTCACCTGTCAGAACCACGCCACCGGTGAGACCGGCTGGTGGGACTTCGGCGACGGCAGCCCGCTCGAGCCGTTCACGCCGTCCGTCCCGTCCGTCACGCACACCTACACCAAGGCCGGCAACTACAGCATCAAGCTTGTCGTCCGCAACTTCACCGCCGACGAGAACGAGCGGTCCGTGGGCGTGGAGGTGGGCGGGGGCGCGAAAACCGGTCCGCGCCTGCTCCCGAGGATCTCGACGTTCGCCGTCAGCCCGGTGTCGTCGGCCTCGGTCGCGCCTGCCACCTTCCGCCTCACCGCCGACGTGTCCGACGCCGACAACTGCGTCTTCGACTACGGCGACGGCCGGCTCGAGGTCGCCGGCGGCGGCAGGATCGACCGGCTCGTCACGTTCGATAAACCAGGCGCGTTCCCGATCCAGCTGATGGCGCACAACGCCACCGCCGCCGCGAAGCAGGCCCAGTCCGTGAAGGTGGACGCGCCCGCCGAGGGAACACTCGTCGCCGTCCTGCGCGTGCTCGACAGCGGCACGCGTGTCGAGCGGCAGACGCACAACGAAACGGTCGCGGTGCCCGCCCCGAAGGACTCGCGCCGGGCGGCCTTCACCCGCGCCATCCCGGCGCGGCCGGGGGCGGTGCTCGTGAGTGCGGTCGCCGCCGGGAACGTAGCCGGCGTGCGAAACCTCCGGGTGGAGGTCAGTGCCGACCGAAAGTCCGCCGTCGTGACCGGTGAGTGGGCGGGGAAGGGCGGGTCGGACGTGCTCGTGCCCGTGCAACTCGTCGAGGAGCGGACGACGACCGTGCAGGGGATGCCGGAGACGATCACCGGCGTGTTCGCCACCTTTGGCAGCCGCACGACTCTGACTCTCCCACTGCCGCCGGCCCCGACCGGAATCGCGAACCCGCGTCGCAAGATGTCACTGGAAATTCGTCAGTCGGGTCCCGCCGGCACCGGCCGCGTCGTCGCGGCGGCGCCGGACGTGACGTTCCCGTGGACCGGCCGCGTCGCCGCCTTCGTGCCGGTGCGGGCCGAAGTGGTCGGCGGCCAGGTCGTGCTCACCGCCGGCAACTGATCCGCTGTCCGCCGGGGGTGGGGTCGCTAAACCGTCAGCACCCACCCCGCGGAGCCGTGCCGTGCCCTCTCCCCTCACCGCCGAGCAAGTCCGCGAGTACCACGACGCCGGCTCCGTGCTGGCGAAGGGCTTCTTCGACGCCGCCGAAATCGACCTGCTGCGCCGGGCCGCGAAGGAAGACCACGAGCTGGACCGGCGCTCGTTCGGCCGGGCCGACGGCGAGGGCGGCGTGGTGCGGCTGAGCCTGTGGAACCACCCCGGCGACGGCGTGTACGGCATGTTCGCGCGGTGCGCGAGGCTGGTCCGCAGCTGCGAGGCGCTGCTGGGCGGCGAGGTGTACCACTACCACTCGAAGATGATCCTCAAGGACGCGAAGGTCGGCGGCGCCTGGGCGTGGCACCAGGACTACGGCTACTGGTACCAGAACGGCGTGCTCGAACCGCTTCTCACCAGCGTGTTCATCGCCGTGGACCCGTGCACGCGGGCGAACGGCTGCCTCCAGGTGGTGACGAACTCGCACCACTGCGGCCGCATCACGCACGTCCTCACCGGCGACCAGGCCGGGGCCGACCGCGAGCGCGTGGCCGAGGTGCTGAAGCGGCCGGAGCGGTTCCCGCTGGTGTACGTCGAGATGGACCCCGGCGACGCGCTGTTTTTCCACCCGAACCTGTTGCACCGCTCCGATCAGAACACGTCGGACCACCCGCGCTGGGCGATGATCTGCTGCTACAACGCGGCGCGGAACGACCCGTACAAGGACAGCCACCACCCGCGGTACACGCCGCTGAAGGTGGTGCCGGACGCGGCAATCCGCGAGGTGGGGGTGAAGCGCTTCGCCGACTCGGGCGACGTGGCGTGGCTCGAAGACCAGCGGGACAGCAGCGCGAAGTCGCTGCTCGACCGTGAATGACGCGACGACTTAGCCGCCCGCGTACAGCTCCAGCATCTCGAACTGCTTTCCAAAGTCGTGCTCCGTCACCCCGACGGGGCTCTTGAAGAAGCACGCCAGGTGGCCCATCGTTCCGCTCTCGCCGCGGCGCTGGGCCAGCAGTGACAACCGGGCCACGTCCAGCACCAGCGGCGCCGCCAGGAGCGAGTCGCAGCCCTGCCACGTGAACTGCAGCGTCATCTTCGTGCCGAGAAACCCCTCGAAGTGGACGTGGTCCCACGCCGTCTTCCAGTCGTCCAGCGATTCCACGTACTCGATCGACACCAGCGACTGCGGCCGGTAGCCGAGCAACTCCGCGAGCAGCGCGTCCTTGCTCCGCACCTTGCTCGCCTTGTTCTCGGGGTCGTTCAGCACCTGCCCGTCGCGGTTGCCGAGGATGTTGTGGCCGACCCAGCTGTGAACGCGCAGGTTCCGCCGGGCGAACATCGGCGCCAGCACCGACTTCAGCAGCGTCTCACCGGTCTTCAAGTCCTGCCCGGCGAGGGGCACGCCGCGGGCGCGGGCCAAACCTTCGATTGCGGGCAGCGACGCCCCGCGCGACGGCGTCAGGTTCACGTACGGGAACCCGGCGTCGATCGCGGCGTAGGCGTAGAGCGTGCTCGTCGGCAGCGCCGTCGTCGACTTCTCCAGCGCGGCGGCGAGGCGGTCTGCGGCGTCGCACTCGGGGCCGGGCTCGAACGGCGGCTCGGTCGAGGCGGCGTTCACGACGACGAGTTGGTCGAGCTTGTGCGCTTGCTGGAAGGCGCGGAGGTCGCGCTGCACCAACTCGACGGCGGCCTTCGGACTGGGTACGGCGCGCACGTCCGGTCGGTCGGCCAGGGCGGCGAGTGCGGCGTTAGGCCGGAACGATACGCCGGGGCGGACGTTCGCCGACCACGCCTCCAGATCCGGGGCGCACGCCGAAATCGTCCGCTCGTCGAAGACGTTGGACCGACGGTGGAGTTCGCGCACCGCCGACAGCAGCGTCGCCTGGCGCACGTCGTGACCGCCGACGACGAAGGCCGCGGGCTCGTCCAGGTCCAGGGCGGCGAGGCGGGGTAGGGCGGTGACGAGGCCGGTGGTCGGGGTGAGGCCGCGGGTCAGCGCGGCGAGCCCCAGGGCGGTCGTGGCGCTGACGCCGCCGCAGGCACCGATCATCCACAGTCCGACGCGCCGCTGGGCCATGTCCGGGGGGTCCGTCGAGGGGAGGTGAGCGCGGGCGGGCAGGCGTTCTTATATTCTCGCGGGGCCGACGCGCGGATTCAAGTTGCGGGCACCGCCTCACGGCCGCCGAGCGACCGGAACAACCGGACCCCCACGACCGCCAGCACCGGGATGCTCAGCTGGAAAAGCACGGGCCACCCCAGGAATCGCTTTTGCACGAGCGTCGCCGTGGTACTTACGGTGAGTGCGAGCCAGGCGACCGTGAACCACGTGAGCCACGTGTCGCGGCGGGCCGGCAGGCGTTCCCACAGCACCACGGCCGCGGCGAACAGGAGCGCCCACTCGTAGATGAGTGTGTGCGGCGACGCCCAGAGCGTCACGAACACGGCGGCCGGGAACATCACCGCGAGCGCCCCGCCCGTCCGGAGACGTAACCACGCCGCGGCGCCGACCGCGGCCGCGGTGGCGAGCAGCGTCAACGACATCAGGAGCTCAGCGGCCGCGCCCGGAAGGAGGACGGCCCAGAATTTCCGCGGCGAGTGCAAGTTCCACTCGTTCTCGCCGCCGTAGGTCACGTTAGCCCGGAGCGTCTCGACGAACGCCCGACTCGCCTCCGGAATGACGAGCCAGCTGACCGCCGCCAACAGAAACCCCGTGGCGGCGACGCCGAGCCACTCCCACCGGTGCCGCCGCGGGGCCAGCCCCCACCACACGAACAGGCCGATGAGCAACTGCGGCTTGTACCACAGCAAACCCGCGGCGAGCCCGGCCGCGAAGGGCCGCCGGTCGGCAGCCAGCCGGTAGACGGCGGCGTAGACGGCGAGGCTCAGCGGCGTGTTCTGCCCGAACGTGATCGCCGTGAATACCGGGTAGAACGCCAGCGCCCGCGCGAAGGTGCGCCACGGCCGCGCCGGCCGGAGGCACCACACCGCGAAGCCGATCGCCGCGAAGCTGACGGCCATCCACACGAGCACGCTGCCGACGAACGGCAACCCGGCTGTGGGGACGTACAGCAGGGCGTAGAACGGCGGGTTTCGGTAGGCCATGTGGTACGGCCACTCGCCGTCCGCGCGGACGGCGTTCTGCTGCACCTCGCCGATGGCGTCGGGCGTGTACAACTCGCCGGGCCGGCCGTCACGAAGGAGCGTGGCGGCGGAGTAGAACGCGATGTGGTCCGCGCACAGGAGCATCCCCTCGGCGTCGCGCTTCCACGCGGGAGTACCAAGCGCCAGGCTGCCGATCCAGACGGACCACACGGCGACCGCGGTCGCCCAGGCGATCCACAGCCGGTCGCGCAGCCAGGAGGCCGTGGTCGCGTCGGTCATGGCGCGGCCAGCACGTCGCGGACGAGGGCTTCCGGCACGTCGTCGAACAGACGCACCTCGCCGAGCCGCGTCGGCAGGATGAACCGCAGATTGCCGCCGGCCGCCTTTTTGTCGCGACGCATCACGGCGATCAGCTCATCCATCGGCCACTCGGGCTTCGAAGCGGTGGGTAGGCCGAACTTCGTCAGGAGCGCGAGTTGCCGTTGACCGAGAACCGGGCCGATAAGCCCGTGGCGTTCCGCCAGCCGTGCCGCGCACACCATTCCGGCGGCGACCGCCTCGCCGTGCAGCCAGCCGCCGTACCCGCCGACCGTCTCGAAGGCGTGGGCGAACGTGTGGCCGTAGTTCAGCACCGCCCGGAGGCCGGTTTCCTCGCGCTCGTCCTTCTCCACGACATCGGCCTTGAGCCGACAAGACCTGCCGACGACGTGCCGAAGCGTCGCCGGTTCGCGGGCCAGCAGGTCTCCAGCGTTCGCCTCCAGGTCGTCGAAGAAGGGCTCATCGAGAATGACGCCGTACTTCACGACCTCGGCGAGGCCGCTCCGGAACTCTCGGTCGGGGAGTGTGTCGAGGAAGGCGGTATCGATCCACACGCCGGCCGGCTGGTGGAACGCCCCGATGAGGTTCTTCCCCTTCGGGTGGTTGACGCCGGTCTTGCCGCCGACCGACGAATCGACCATCGCCAGCATCGTGGTCGGCACCATGAGCAGCGGCAGGCCGCGGTTGTACGTCGCGGCCGCGAACCCGCCGAGGTCGCCGACGACGCCGCCCCCGACGGCCACGACCGCGGTGCGGCGGTCGGCGGTCATCGCGTACAGCGCGTCGTACAGGTTCGACAACTCGGCGAGGGACTTCGTCCCTTCGCCGGCGGGGACGGTGACACTGGCGGTGCGGAAGCCGTTGGCTCGGAGCGTGGCTTCTACGTCGTTGGCAAGGGAGGCGGTGTTGGCGTCGGAAACGACGAGCGCCGCTGTGGACGCGGGCAGCGCGCGGCGGGCGAACGGGCCGACGCCGGCGGGCTGCGCGGTCGTCAGGGCGATCTCGTAAGACCGCGGCCCGAGGCGGACGTGGACGGACTCCATCCCGGCATTTCACGACGCCACCGCGGCATCGCCAAGAGTGCGGGCGGTTTTCGCTGGACGGGCACCCGTCGAGCGGCGAAACAGGAGCGGATGGGCGAGCCGACCGCGACCGCCGAACCCGCCTGGCGCGAGTTCGCCCGCGCGCCGCTCGTGCCGGTCGCGCTCGCCGCAGCAGTCGGGTTAGTGCTTGATCGGTACGCGGGTGGGCCGCTCGCCGCGGAACTGCTCACGGCCGGAGCCGGTATCGTGGCGTGGGGCGTCAGTCGGCGGGCGGCGTGGCTGTGGCTCGCTGCAGCCGGCGTTGCCGCGGCCCACCATCACACGCACCGTGCTGCCTTCGACGCGGACGACATCGCGGCCTTCGCCACCGCCCGGCCGGCACCGGCGCGCGTCCGCGGCACCCTCGACGAGGAGCCCGCCCGCTTTCGGCCGCCGCGGCCGGACCCACTCCTGGGCCGGCCGTCGCCGGCGACCGCGTCGACGACTCTAGCCGTGACTGCTGTCGAGACGCGCGACGGCTGGCGCCCCGCGAGCGGCCGCGCCCGGCTGACCGTCGACGGCCGACTCGACGGGCTTCACCTCGGCGACACGGTCGAGGTGGTGGCGCTGCTGTCGCTGCCGGACGGCCCATCGAACCCGGGCGAACTCGATTACGCCTCCCTGCTCCGGGACCGCCGCGTCACCGCGTCACTCCGCGGCCGCGGCTCGACCGAAGCGGTGACGCGGCTCGACGAGGGGTGGCGGCACTCGCCGCTGGGCTGGGTCGCGGCCCTGCGCGGCTCGGGGGCGCGCACGCTCTCGGATGCGATCGACCCCGGCGAGGCCGGGCTCGCCGCGGCGCTCCTGCTCGGCGACGGTACCGCGCTCGACCGCGCCGAGTGGGACGCGTACGTCCGCACCGGCGTCGTCCACGTGCTGGCGATTTCGGGCCAACACCTCGTCGTCCTCGGTTGGTTCGCGTGGCTCGTACTGCGTGTCGCCGGCGTGCGGCGGAGGCGCGGCGCCTGGGTCGTGGCGCTGCTCCTGGTCGGCTACGCGGTACTGACCGGCGGACGGCCGTCGGCGGTACGCGCGGCAGTGATGGTGTCGGTCGTGTGCGGCGCGATCGTCCTCCGCCGTCCGCAGCGGCCGGCGAACTCCTTCGCGCTGGCCTGGCTGATCGTGCTCGGCTTCAACCCCGCCGACCCGTTCACCGCCGGCTGTCAGCTGTCGTTCGTGTCCGTGTTTGTGCTCGTGTGGGGGGCCGGTCGCTGGCTCGCGCCGCGCCCGCTCACGCCGCTGGAGGAACTGGTTGAGGACTCGCGGACGCTACCGGAGAAACTCATCCGCCGCGGCGCTCGGTGGGCGGCTGTCGGCTTTGCGGTGAGCCTCATACTCGCCGCCGCGAACGGCCCGCTTGTACTCGCGTGGCAGAACATCGCCTCGCCGGTCGGCGTGGTGCTCGGTCCGCCGCTGGTGTTGCTGACGTCGGTCGCTCTGGTCGCGGGGTTTGTTGTGCTTCTCACGGCGCCGCTGGCCGGGTGGCTGGCGTGGCCCTTCGCCCGCGCCACCGAGTGGTGCCTCGCCGGCTGCGGGTGGCTGGTCGATCTCGCGGAGCGGACCCCTGGCGGCTGGGTGTACGCGCCCGCCCCGCCGGCGTGGTGGCTCGTCGGCTTCTACGCCGCCGTCGCGGTCGTCGTGCTGCTCGACGGGCGCGGCCGCCGCGTCGCCGTGGCGGCGACCGCGGCGTGGCTGCTACTCGGCCTCGCGCCGCCGGCCCGGCAACTGCCCGCGGACGAACTGCGCGTCACGTTCCTCCACGTCGGGCACGGCGGGTGTGTCGTACTCGAACCGCCGGACGGTCGCGTCGTCCTCTACGACGCGGGGACTACGCTCGGGCCGGACGCGATCCGCCGCACGGTCGCGCCGTTTCTGTGGCACCGCGGCGTCCGGCGCGTGGACGAGGTGTTCGTGTCGCACGCCGACCTCGACCACTACAACGGTCTGCCTGCGCTCCTCGACCGATTCCCGGTCGGGCTCGTCACGCTGACGCCGAGCTTCCGCGACCGGCCAACCCCGGCCGTGCGAGCGACGCTGGAGTACCTGGAGAAACGGACCGTGCCGACGCGGGTGGCCTCGGCCGGGAACGTGTTCGCTGCGGGGGGTGTGACGCTCGAGGTGCTACACCCCCCGGCCGACGGCCCGCCGGGCGAGGAGAACGTCCGAAGCCTGGTGCTACTCGTCCGCCACGCGGGAAATACCGTCCTGCTGACCGGCGACCTGGAGGGAGAGGGGCAGGATCGCGTGACGCGACTGCCGGCGCCCCATGTTGACGTGATGCTCGCCCCGCACCACGGGGCGAAAGACGCGAACACGCGGCGAGCCGGCGTCGACCGCTGGGAGCCAGGCCCGATCGCGCTGTGGGCGCGGCCGCGACTCGCGGTGTCGTGCCAGAAGGCGGGGCCCACGGACCACCTGCGTGTCGCGTACGGCGCGGTCGGAGCCGACGTGTGGGACACGCCGACCGCCGGGGCGATCGTGCTCCGGAGTCACCCGTCGGGACTGGTGGTGGAGGCGTTTCGGACGGGGGAGGTGCGGGTGGTGCGGCGGGGCTGGTGACGCCCGACGCCCACTCGCCTCGGCGGGTGGGCGGGCGTCGGGCGCGAGTCACTCCTTCGTGGCCGCCATCGGCGGCTCCGGCGGCGTCAGGTCGCCCTTCGAGTTGTACGGCTGCCACGCCAGGCCGAGGGCCAGCGCCCGGTCGCGCTTCGCCACGATGGCCCACGGCGTCCCCTTGTACGTGGTGATCATCGCGTCGAAGATTTCGTGCGCCTCCACGAGGTACTGCTTCTCCTTCTTCACCTTCATCGTCGGGCTGGACACCAGCCGATACCCGTCGTGCAACTTCGGGTCGCGGGCCGGCAGCACCTCGGTCTTGATGTTGCCCAGCGCCAGGTTGTACTCGTGGAGGTACGCCAGCCGGGCTTTCGCGTGGGCCACCGCGTAGTCGTAGTGGGCCTGCCACCGCTTCGACTGCTGGGGCTTTTTCGGCTCGACCGCCTCCAGGAGGAACAGCACCTGCTCGACCCGCGGCGTCGCCACGGCCAGGTAGTCCTGTTCGCGGCCGACCTCCTTCTTGAGGCGCTCGTCGATGACCCCGGTGAACGAGTCGCGGAGCTTCCCGCGGCCGGAGTCGCCCCACACGTCGCGCATCGTCTCGAAGCCCTCGACGACCGCCAGTTGGAAGGCGTACTTCTCCTTGTTCCCGGGCATCTTCATCTCGCTGACGGAGACGTCGGCCTTGTACGCGGCGAGCGTGTCGGCCGGGAACGGGAACGCCCCCAACTCGGCGATCGCGTCGTCGCCGGTGATCGGCGGCAGCGCGAACTCCGCCACCAGGTCGGCCACCGACGCACCCTTCGGCGGGGCCGGCATCTCGAACCGCTTCGCCGGCGCCTCGTCCTTGTTGGCCGCTGTGAGCGCCTGCGGGGCGGTGCCGTAGACCTTCACCGTCTGGGCGAACTTGCCGCCCTTCTCGCCGGACGACGCCAGCGCGGCGGCCTCGTTCACCTTCTTCGCCAGCGTCGCGGCCCAGTCGTCCACCGGGATCGGGTCGTTCTCGCCGAGGTTCTTGCCGCCGCCCTTCACGAAGCGGGTGAGGTCGAGGAAGGCACTCCCGGCGATCTTCTTGTTCAGGTCGAGCGTGTCGAACGACTGGTTGTAATACTCCAGGGCGTTCTCACCGGGTTGGCACGTGAGAATGACCTGCACGCCGGCCGGTGCCGGCTCGGTGAGGAGCTTGGCGACCGCCTCGCTCATCGGCTCGCTGCCGGGCCTCAAGCGGCCGCGTTCCGGGTTGTACCGGCACACGTCCCACACAATCACCTTCTGCGTCGCCTTGCAGGCCTTCACCTTGGCGAACACGTCGGCAACGGGGATGAGCGTCTCCACGTCCTCGGGGTCGCCCTCCATCGGCACCAGGAACGCCTCCTCCTTGTCTTCCATCTTCTTGGTGAAGACGTGGCCGCCGTAGTACATGACGATGCGGTCCTGCGGGCGGCAGGTGTCGAGGAACAGGTCGATGGCCCCGGCCATCACCGGCTTCATCGGCTGCTCCTTGTCGGAGACGACGAACGCCTGGTTGTTGTCCTTGTCCCGCGGCACTCGCCACTCGTGGGCGAGGCGGTTCGCGGCGTGCAGCGTCAGGTCCGGCCCCTTGCTGCCGTTTACCATCGACGCCGTCGTCAGCGGGTTGAGGTAGAGGTAGTTGCTGACCTGGATGAACAGCAGCCGCCGCGGCAGGCCGGACGAGCCGGTCACCAGCGGCGAACGGTTCGGGTTCGACGCGGGGCCGCCCTTCGGGTTACCCGGGTCGGGGTTCGTCGGGTGGTTGTTGGCCTGCTCCTTCAGCTTCTTGAAGTACGGCACCCCGACGGCGACCCCGGCGACGAGGCTGACCGCGAGCGCGACGGCGACGCCGATCCACGCCGCCTTGCTGCTGCCGCGGCCGCGCTGGTAGCCGGCCTTGCCGCGGCTGTGGGCGGCGGTTGCCTCCGAGACGGCCTTGAACTCTTTGCCGGGCTTGAACCCGTTTACCGACTCGGGCACAGGGGCGGGCGTCGGTGGCAGGGGCGCCACGGGGGCGGGGACTGGGGCGGGTTGGGGGTATGCCGCCGCGGTCGGGTCGTACGGCGCCGGCTGCGGGTAGCCCGGGGGTGGGCCGTAGCCGGGTGGCATGGGATACGGGTAGCCCGGGGGTGGGCCGTAGCCGGGTGGCATGGGATACGGGTAGCCCGGGGGTGGGCCGTACCCGGGCGGCATGGGATACGGGTAGCCCGGGGGTGGGCCGTACCCGGGCGGCATGGGATACGGATAGCCCGGGGGTGGGCCGTACCCGGCGGGGTGATACGCGGCGGGGTCGTAGGCCGGCGGGGGTGGGGCTACGCCGCCGACATCGGGGTCAAACGGGTTGTACGCAGCCGGTCGCGTCGGGCCGAGTTCCGCAAAAGCGTTGTCCGCCGGCTGCTCGACGGGGGCCGCCGGCGCGGGCGTGTCGCCGGCGCTCTTGGTACGCACGACGGCCCCGCACTTCTTGCACTTCACCGACTGCCCCGCCCACTTGGCAGGAATCTTCAGGCCGGTGTTACAGCTCGGGCAGGTCGCGCGGATCGTCCCGTCCATCCGTGTGTCCCTCGTTTCCCTCTTGGAGTCGATTCTAGCAGACGAAGTTCCCGATGCGAAACGCCGTGGCCGTATTCCCGTTAGAACCCCCACTACCCGCCCCGCCGGGTTGCCGGCGGCGGGCGGCGTCGGCATCCTGACCCCGTGCCGCACACCCGGAGGGCCACCCGTGCAAGCAGTGCTCATCGACGGCGACGGGATCGGCCCAGAGGTCACCGCCGCGGCCTGCCGCGTCGTCGCCGCCGCGGGGGTGAAGGTCGATTGGATTCGGGCCCCCGCCGGAGCCGCCGCCGCGGCCGACTACGGCGACCCGCTCCCCGACGAAACCTTGGAGCTCATCCGCCGCTACCGCGTGGCACTGAAGGGGCCGGTAACCACGCCCGTCGGCCGCGGCTTCCGCTCCGTCAACGTCCGGCTGCGGCAGGGGCTCGACCTGTTCGCGAGCGTGCGGCCGGTCACGTCGCTGGCCGGGGTGACGACGCCGTACGAGAACGTGGACCTGGTCGTGGTCCGCGAGAACACCGAGGGGCTGTACGCCGGGCTGGAGCACGAGGTGGTGCCGGGCGTGGTGGAGAGCGTGCGGCTGGTGACGCGGGCGGCGGCGGAGCGGATCGTGCGGTTCGCGTTCGAGCTGGCCCGCGCCCGCGGCCGGCGCGTCGTCACCTTCTGCCACAAGGCCGACGTGATGCGGCTTTCGGACGGCCTGTTCCTGGAGTGCGCCCGCGCCGTGGCCGACGACTACCCGTTCGTGCTGTTCGACGAGAAGGCCATCGACAACGTCTGCCTGGAGCTGGCGGCCGACCCCACGCGGTTCGACGTGCTGGTGATGGAGAACCAGTTCGGCGACCTGATCTCGGACCTGTGCGCGGGGCTGGTGGGCGGCCTGGGCGTGGTGCCGGGGGCGAATATCGGCGGCCGGAACGCGGTGTTCGAGGCCGTCCACGGCAGCGCGCCGGACATCGCGGGGACGGGGCGGGCGAACCCGATCGCCGTGGTTCGCAGTGCGGCGATGCTACTGGACCACGTGGGCCGGCACGAGGCGGCGGCGCAGATCGAGCGGGCGGTGGCGGCGACGCTCCAGGCGGGCGTGGGGCTGACGCCCGACCTAGGCGGCAGCGGCACCACGGCCACGCTCACCGACGAACTGGTGCGGCAGGTCGCGCGGTGACGCGCTACGGTGGCTCTGGCCTCGGGGCGTACAGTGCGATCTGCCGGGCCGCGCGAAACGTCACCGCGATCGACTTGCCGTCTGGCGAGAATCGCGGAATCGGTTGGTCGCTGCCACCCTCCCGCGGGGGTGAGATGCGGCCGAGCTTCTTTCCGCTCGCCACCTCCAGCACGTCCACGTGCCACTGCACGCCGTCGCGCAGCTCCGAAATCGGCACCGCCAGCAGCGATCCGTCCGGCGAGAGTGATGCCACGGCAGGCTGATACGGCGCCCGCAGTGGCCGCACGATCTCGCCCGTCCTGCCGTCGACGACGTTTGTCTCGAGCGAGCTCGTGAGCTTGCCGTAGAACACGACCCGGCCGCCGTCGGCCGAAACCGACGCCACGCTATTCGTCGGCTGCGGCCCCTTACCACCCCACTCGAGGTCCTTTTCGCCGGACGGCAGCTTGTACCACGCCGCCTTACCGGTGCCGTTCACCACAAATACCCGCAACTCGTCCGGCGTGAACGAGATGTGCCCCGACCCGGACGACGCCAGCCAGTTCCCCTCGATCACGTCCTTGCCGGTGGTCGTGTCCATGACCCGGAACTGCCCCGCCGTGCCACTCATCGGCGACTGCCGACCGTGCGCCGTGTAGCGGCCCGTGGGCGACACGGCCTTGTACGAAGCGTAGGTCTGCTTCCCGGGGATGGACAACTGCGGGAACACGAGGTCGGACGCAGGCGCCCCGGTCCGGGCCATCCACACCTTCACGTTCCCGTCCTTACCGGACGACGCCACGCGGTCGGCGAACGGGGCCACCCAGCCGAGGGACTCGCTCCCCGGGTGCCCAGCATACCCGGGGAGCGGGGTGCCGTCGGCGGAGTCGTAGGCCAGAATCAGGCCCGTGGTGCCGCCGTGTTGGAGGAGGATCGCGCCGTCGCGGGTGAACGTCGGCGCGAATTCCGGCCTGAGCGCGAGCTGCCCCACGTCCGCCGGGGCCGTCCAGCGCGCCTTCAGCGCCGGAGGCGGGGCGGGCCGCGGCGTCGGCGTGATCGTCGGCGGCGGCATCGGGAACGGGCCGGCCTGCGGGAACGGGCCGGCCTGCGGGAACGGGCCGCCGAAGGCATTCGGCGGCAGCGCGTCGGGCACAGGGCTGAGCGGTGTGGGTAGCGGACTCGACGCGGCCGGCGGATCGCCCTTGAGCGTGAACACGGACAGTTCGCCGTCGGTCGGGTCGCGGACGGCCACGGCCCTGCCATCAGCGCGCACCGCGACGTTCTCGCCGTCCGCACCCACCTTCTCGCGGCCCAGCTCGATACCGGTACGGGTGTCGGTCACGATTGCGGTTCCGTCCCTCACCTCGATCAACCGGCGGCCGTCCGCGCTGACGTGCGACGGGCCGGAAGCCAAGTCGAAGCTGAGGCGGCGGAGCACCTGGCCGGTCTTGCCGTCGAGAACGTACCGGCCGCGATCCAGGCCGACCGGAGCTCCGGCGTACAGGATCACGCCGCCGTCCGCGGACATCGACAGCAGAGGCGTCGGCACCCGGGCGTCCGGATATTGCCAACCCCCGTCGAGCGCCCCGCCGGGCACCTTCAGCCACCGGCACCGGCCCATCGGCTCGGCGACGAACAGCCGGGTGCCGTCGGCCGTGAACTTCGCGCTGCCGGGCTCCCAGAAGCCGGCCCCGATCGTCTGAGCGGAGGCGGTGTCGAACAAGCGAAACATGTTGCTCCCCGGCGGCCCGCCGGACGGATTTTTCGACCCGACGAAGGCGTGCCTGCCGTCGGGGCTGAGGGCGAACTTCGTGACGCTCCGCGGCACCGGCGGCGGGAGCATCTGCCGCGGGAGGAGTTCGCCCGCCTGCGTCCCTGTCACGTGGAACACGACCGGAAACGGGTACGTCGGCGTGGTCACCATCACGCGCTCGGTGCCGATCGGAAGCAACTCGCCGCCGACCGGCGGCACGCCGGTGCCGGCGATGCGGGCCGTCTGCGTGCCGGTGTTGGCGTCGAACACGCGCACCCCGCCGCCGTCCTGGGCGAACAACCGCTTGCCGTCGTCGGACAGGAGCAAGAACGCTCCCTTTACCGGGGGGCCGCCGGGTGTCGTCCAGCGCTTCTCGAATGTGATCGGCTTCGTCGTAAGCGGCTCGGGCTGCGGGACAGGCTCCGGCGCCGGCGGGGGCGGCTCCTCCGGCGGGTGCTCGGCGACCTGCGGCCCCGGTTGGAAGGCGAAGAACACGAGTGCTCCCACGCCCCCGCCGCACACGAGCATCGCGCTGCCGAGCACAGCGAGGAGGATGAGCACTTGAGCGCCGGCGGACGGACGTCGGGACGGTGTCGAACCCGGCATGGCTTCGGCTCCTGCGGCTGTGTTTGTGATACCACACCGCCGCCCGCGCCGGAAGCGCCCGCCCGTAGGATGACTTAGCCCCCGGAGCCGCGACATGCCCGACGCCCTGCCGTTCGACCTGGTTGTGATCGGCGCCGGCCCCGGCGGCGTTGCCGCGGCCGAGACCGCCGCGCTGCTTGGTCGCAAGGTTGCGATCGTGGAGGCGACGCCGCTCGTCGGCGGGGCCGCGGTCAACACCGGCACCATCCCCAGCAAGACGCTCCGCGAGACGGCCCTGGCCCTCAGCGGCGTCCGCAGCAGGGCGCTGCACGGCGTGGACCTCTCGCTCCGCCGCGGACTCACGGTCAACGACCTGCTCCGCCACGAGCGCGCGGTCAAGGCCACCGAGGCGACGCAGATGCGCGCCCGCCTCGACGCCTACGGCGTCACCGTCGTCCACGGCACCGGCGGCTTCCACGACGCACACACCGTCCGCGTCGTGCGGCCGACCCCACCCGGCGGCGAGGTGTACCTCCGCGGCGAGAAGGTGCTGGTGGCGACCGGCTCCACACCGGCGCGGCCGACCCTGTTCCCGTTCCAGTCGAACCGCGTCCACGACTCCGACGAGCTGCTGTACATCTCGGCCCTGCCGCGGTCGCTGGCCGTCATCGGGGCCGGCGTCATCGGCAGCGAGTACGCCTGCATGTTCGCCGCCCTCGGCACCCGCGTCCATCTCGTCGACGGCCGCGACAAACTGCTGCCGTTCCTCGACCCCGACCTGTCGGCGGCGCTGCAAGGCGCGATGACCGCCGGCGGCATCCGCTTCTGGTGGAACGAGAAGGTGGCGAAGTGCGACACGCCGCGGATCGGCGAGACGACGCTGACGCTGACCAGCGGGGCCGAGTTGCAGGTGGACCAGGTCCTGGTGTGCGCCGGTCGGTCGGCCCGCACGGTGGAGCTGAACCCGGCGGCGGCGGGCTTCGAACTGACGCCGAAGGGGCTGATCGCGGTGGACGAGCACTTCCGCACCACGGTGCCCCACGTCTACGCGGTCGGCGACGTGATCGGCTTCCCGGCGCTGGCGAGCACGAGCGCCGAACAGGGGCGGGTGGCGGCGTGCCACATGTTCGGGTCGGACGAGAAGGACGCGGTGGCGAAGTTCCTGCCGGCCGGGATTTACACGATCCCGGAGGTGAGCGCCGCCGGGCTGACGGAGCCGGAGGCCTTGGCGGCGGGGCACGCGGTGGTGGTCGGCCGGGCCGACTACGCCCAGAACCCGCGCGGCAAAATTATCGGCGACAAGTCCGGCTTCCTAAAGCTGGTGTTCGACGCGGCGGACATGAAGCTGCTGGGCGTCCACGTGATCGGCGAGCAGGCGAGCGAACTGGTACACATCGGACTGCTGGCGCTGATGGCCGGCGGCGGGGCGAAGCTGTTCCTGGACACGTGCTTCAACTACCCGACGCTCGGCGACCTGTACAAGCTGGCGACGCACGACGCCCTGATCCGGCGAGCCCGGCACGCCGGCCGCATCCCGCGCGCGGTGGTGAGTTAGCTCAGCGAGCACCTATCCCTTGACGGCGTAGCAGAACAGCAGCTCCTGGTCGCGGATGTACAGGTGGCCGTTGGCGACCACCGGGTGCGTCCACAGCATCCCCTGCGGCTTCCGCAGCTTCGACGTCGCCGGTAGCGACAGCCGGCCCGCTTCTTTCCAGCCGTCGGTCGCGGCGTCGAGCAGCACCACGGCCCCGCCCTTCTCGGCGGCGCAGTAGAGTTTCCCGTCGGCGGCCGAGATCACCCCGCGGCCCAGCGCCTTCCCCTCGGTCCATAGCACCTTGCCCGTCTTGAACTCGGCGCACACCCAGCCGCCCTGCTCGGAGTGGCCGTACAGGTGGTCGCCGAGCAGCACCAGACCGCCGTCGCGGTTCTGAATCTCCTTCGAGGCGTACTGCTTCGTCGCCGTCAGCTTGCCGCCCGCGCCGGGGGCGACGGTTACGGCCTCGATCCCCTCGCCGAAGCCGACACTCACCGCGACGACGCCGTCGCGCACGACCGGAGTCGAGATCACCACGTCGTCGAACGCCGTGGCGCGGTCGTGCCGCCACAGGAGTTCGCCCTTCAGACCGACGCCGACGAGCCCCTTGTTCGTGGCGCTCACGTACTGCGGCACGCCGCCGAGCTTCGCCGCCACCGGCGACGAGTACGGCGCCTGCTCCGGTACGTCGGCGCTGCGCCACAGCAGCTTTCCGGTCGTCTTGTCGAGCCCGGCAAACAGGCCGCGTTTGCCCCCTACCACGCATACGAGCGTGCTGCCGTCCACGAGCGGGGCGGCGCTGTTCCCCCAGCCCAGCGGCGACGGCTGCGTCAGGCCGCCGCCGATCGGGTTCACCTCGCCGCCGAAGTCCTTGGCGTAGTTCGCGCGCCACAGTTCTTTCCCGGTCTTGGCCTCGACGCAGACGAGGTCGCCGAAGCCGCCGAGGGCGTAGACGCGGTCCCCGTCCACGGTGGGGGTGACGCTTGGGCCGGCGTTCCAGCTGTTTCCTTGCCACGTGAACAGCGGGCCGATCTTCGCCGACCACAGCACCGCCGCCGGGGTCTTTGTCAGGTCGAGGGCGTAGACGTACTCGTCACCGCCCTTGCCGCCGCAGGTGTAGAGGCGGTCGCCGACCACCGCCGGGCCGGCGTAGCCGACACCGCCCTCGGCGAACGTCCACAGCAGCTTCGGGCCGCCGGCCGGCCACGACTTCAGGAGTCCGGTGTCGGCGGAGTGCCCGTCGCGCGCCGGGCCGCGGAACTGCGGCCAATCGGCCGCGAGTGCGAGGGTGGGTGCGAGTGCAAGAAGGAGTGCGGCGCGGCGGAGCATGGTGACTCTCCCGAAGGGTGGGGTGATCGTACCCCGGGGGTTCGCGCCACGCCAGCGGCAATGACTGTGATGGCACCGGCCCCGGCCGGCGGGTAAGATGCCGAGACATGGCGAACAAACCACCCCCGCCGGACCCCGCCGCGGCCGAGTACACGGTCGTCGCGCGGCGCTACCGGCCTCAACAGTTTGCCGAGCTCATCGGCCAGGAGCACGTCGCCCAGGCGCTCGTGAACGCCCTGCAGTCGGGCCGCGTCGCCCACGCCTACCTGTTCACCGGCGCCCGCGGCGTCGGCAAGACGAGCGCCGCCCGCATCCTGGCCAAGGCGCTCAACTGCGAGACCGGCACCACCCCCACGCCGTGCGACAAGTGCGACAGCTGCCTCGCCGTCGCCGCGGGCGAGGACGTGGACGTGCTGGAGATCGACGGGGCCAGCAACAACAAGGTGGAGGAGGTCCGCGACCTGCGGCAGAACGTCGGCTTCCGCCCCACCCGCGGCCGCTACAAGATTTACATCATCGACGAAGTCCACATGCTGTCCACGAGCGCGTTCAACGCGCTGCTGAAGACGCTGGAGGAGCCGCCGCCGCACGTCAAGTTCATCTTCGCCACCACGGAAGTACAGAAGATTCCGGTCACGATCCTGTCGCGCTGCCAGCGGTTCGACTTCGCTTACGTCGGCCCCGGCCGCATCTTCGACCAGCTCAAGGCGATCGTGAGCCGGGAAGGGCACCAGGCCGACGACGACGCCCTGAAGCTCGTCGCCCGCCGCGCCGCCGGCTCGATGCGCGACTCGCAATCACTGCTCGATCAGTTGCTCGCGTCGGCGACGGGCACGCTGACCGCCGATCACGTGAACGCGGTGCTGGGCACCTCCGGTGACGACCGCGTCATCGGGCTCGCCGCCGCGATCCTGGACCGCGACGCTGCGAAGGCACTGAACCTGCTCAGCGAGTGGATCGACCGCGGACTCCAGGTCGGCGAACTTCTCGACCAGCTGATCGAGTACTGGCGGGCGCTCATGCTTGTCAGTTGTGCTCCGGAGTTGAAAGAACTCCCGCATTCGCCACTCGTTCTGGAGAGCGTCAGTAAGGTCGTCGGGCGAATCAGCCTCGATACTGTGTTGGCCGGGCTCGACGTGTGGACGACGACGAAAGCCCGTGTGCGCGGCATGGGACACGGCCAGGTGCTGCTAGAAATGGCGGCCGTGCGGCTCGCCCGCATGGACGAGGCGCTTTCCGTCGGGCAATTGCTCCGGTCGATCGCCCAGGGTGGGCCGCCGCATGCCGCGCCTGGCGGCAACGGTGTGGCAACAATGGGCGGTGCGTCAGTCGACGGCGTAAAAAAAAACAGCCCGCTGACGCTGGCGTCGGATCGAACCGGATGGGATAATTCGGCAGTTGGTGACGGTACTCCGCGAGACTTGACCGTGGAGTCGGTCGCCGCGGTGTGGCAGGACGCCAAGCGGATTCTGCACGAGCGGGCGCCGCTTCTCGCCAGTCAACTCGATTCGGCACTTGTGCCTGCAATTTTCGGGCCAAATTCGCTGGCAATCCGGTTTCCCCCCGGGTATAATTCCGCTTACCAGGCGAGTGCCACCGAGCAGGGTCTGCTTCGCGTGCAGGACGCGCTGAAGCGTGTGACGGGCAAGCCGGTCACGGTCCGCTTCGACGCCCCGCCCAGTGGCGGGCCCGCCGAATCGCCCGCGAAGTTGCCGGCGACCTCTGCCGCGGAGCGAAAGAAGACGCTGATGACGCTGCCGTTCTTCCAGAAGGCGGCCGACTCGCTCGGGGCGCAGCTGTGGCACGTGGACGAGGCGTTCGACCCGGCCGCCGTCGCCCCCCAGCCCGCGACCCCGACCGACGACACCGACGAGGCGACGTGATGTTCGGAAAGCTCGGCTCGCTGATGTCCCTGATGGGGAACTCCGGCAAGCTCAAGGAGGAGATGGAGAAGCTGAACACCCAGCTCGGGACAATCGTCGCCGAGGGGGCCGCCGGCGCCGGCTATGTGACTGCGAAGGTGAACGGCCGGATGGAGGTGGTGTCCGTGGCGATCACGCCCGACGCCATGACCGACCGCGAGATGCTCGAAGACCTGGTTGCCGCGGCCGTGAACAACGCGATGGCCAAAGCCCGCGAGCAGGTCGCCACCGCGACGGCAAAGATGGCCGAGAACATGGGGCTGCCGCCGGGGATGCTGGGCGGCGGGCTGCCGGGGCTGTCGTGACGAACCGCAAGTCTGTGAGGGCGTCGTGGGCGAACCGCAGGGGGTGATCGGGCGGCTGCTGGAGGAGTTGGCCAAACTCCCCGGCATCGGGCCGAAGAGTGCCGAGCGCATCGCCCACTTCCTGCTGGCGGGCGACCGGTCGCAGGCGACGAAGCTCGCGGACGCGCTGCGGGCCGTAGCCGACCGCGTCCGGCCGTGTCGGGAGTGTTTCACCCTCACGGACCGGGAAGTCTGCGAGATCTGCTCCGACCCGCGCCGCGACGCCGCCCTGCTGTGCGTCGTCGAGACGCCCCGCGACGTGGCCTCGTTCGAGCGCGCCGGCAGCTTCCGCGGGCTGTACCACGTCCTCGGCGGACGGCTCGCCCCGCTCGACGGCGTCGGCCCGGACCGGCTGACGTTCGCGCCGCTGGTCGATCGCGTGAAGCGCGGCGGCGTGCGGGAGGTGATCCTGGCGACGAGCCCAACGCTGGAAGGCGACGGCACGGCGCTGTACGCGGCCGACGTACTTTCGGGGAGCGGTGCGGCGGTGACGCGGTTGGCACGCGGGTTGCCTTCCGGTGCGTCCCTTGAGTTGGCGAATGCGCAGATGCTGACCGACGCCCTCCAGGGGCGGCGGGCGTTCTGACCCGACCCACCCGGGCGGCCCGGGTTGACCTTAGGCGGAGACGATATGAGCGGGATGCGGATCGGCATGGACCTTTCGGTGCGCATGAATCAGCAGATGATTCTCGCGCCGCGGATGATCCAGTCGATGGAGATCCTGCAGCTCCCCATCATCGACCTGCAGGCGAAGATCGAGAAGGAACTCCAGGAGAATCCGTTCCTGGAGCAGAAGGAGCAACTCGGCGAGAACGAGGAGGGGGCCGAGAAGGAGTTCAACCCCGACGCCCCGCTGAAGCACGACGACACCGGCGACCTGGAGTTCAGCCGGCTGGAGGCGCTGAACCGCGACTGGGACGACCACTTCAACGAGGAGCACCGCGGCAGCCGCGGCGCCCTCGAAGAAGAGGGCGACCGCAAGATGGACGCGATGGCGAACATGCCGGACCGCCCGCGGTCGCTGCAGGACCACCTCGACGAGCAGCTCGGCGAGCTGGAACTCGACCCCGAGGTGCGGGCCCTCGCCAAGCACGTGTGCAGCTTCATCGACCGCACCGGCTACCTCGGCTCCCGGATCAAGACGAAGCGCCGCGAGACCGACGACGAGTCGGAGGCGCGCGAGACGTTCAGCCCGATCACGCTCCTGGAGATCGCCCAGACCTACGACCAGCTCGTCACCGAGGACGAGGTCGAGGACGTGCTCGTCAGCGTGATCCAGAAGCTCGACCCGCCCGGCATCGGCGCCCGCACGCTCCGCGAGTGCCTGCTCCTGCAAATCACCGACGAGACGCCGTGTGCCGACGTGCTGCGCGTGCTCGTCCGCGACCACCTGGACGACATCGGCTACAACCGCATCCCCGTGATCCAGAAGGCGACGCGGTTCGACATCCCCACCATTCAGGAGGCGGTGGAGGCGCTGCACCACCTCGACCCGAAGCCGGGCCTCAAGTTCGCGGAGAGCGGCGTGCAGTACGTCGTCCCCGACGTGGTGGTCGAGCGGAACGACGACGGCGACTACGACGTGCGGCTGACCGACGACTGGGTGCCGAACATCCGCATCAGCAAGCGGTACTTCGAGCTGTACAAGTCGAAGGGGCTCGACGAGGCGGCCAAGGAGAAGCTCCGGAAGTCGCTGCAGTCCGCACAGTGGCTCGTGTCCGCCGTCGAGCAGCGGCGGAACACGCTGATGAAGGTGACGAAGGCCATCATCGACCACCAGCGGGCGTTCCTCGACGCCGGCCCCGAGCACATCCACCCGCTGAAGATGCAGCAGATCGCCGACCTGGTGAAGGTCCACGTGACGACCGTGAGCCGGGCCGTGGACGACAAGTGGGTGCAGACGCCGCGCGGCGTGTTCCCGCTGAAGCGGTTCTTCGGCGGCGGCAAGGTGAACGTCCAGACGCAGGAGGACGTGGCCTACGAGGTGATGAAGCAGAAGCTGATGGAGCTGGTGAGCGACGAGGACAAGGCGAACCCGCTTTCTGACGAGGAGTTGGTGACGAGGCTGAACGACGCCGGCTACCCGGTCGCCCGGCGGACGGTGACGAAGTACCGCAAGATGCTGAAAATCCCGTCGAGCCGGCAGCGGAAGGACTGGTCGCGGGTGTGAGCCGGTGGGGAGTTCGGGTTGACCTCGGGACCGAAGAATGGGTAATTCCGGCGGTCGAGCCTCCACTGGCCGCCGAGAACCCGTCATGCCCAAGGCAGGTGAAGTCGCCCAGATCGAGCGGTTCTTCGCGGGTGTCGATGCCCAGGCCGGCACCCGCTTCATGCTGGACAAGCCCTTCTCGCACGACGACTGCCCGCGCTACCTCGTCGAACTCGGCAGGGTGCTCACCCTCCTGCCCCCGCCGCCGGCGCGAGTCCTCGACCTCGGGGTCGGGATGGGCTGGACGACGGTATTCCTGGCGCTCCGCGGGTACCACGTTGTCGGTCAGGACATCTGTGGCGACGCCATCGAGCTGGCCCGGCGGAACGCGGCGCGGTACGGGGTGACGACGGCCGAGTTCGCCGTCACGGATTACGAATCGATGACGTACCGGGACGAGTTCGACGCCGCGCTGTTCTACGACGCCCTCCACCACGCCGAGGACGAGCGGGCGGCCCTCGCGGGCGTGTCCGCCGCGCTGAAGCCGGGCGGCGTGTGCCTCGCCGTGGAACCCGGCGAGGGGCACGCCACCTCCGCCCCCACGCTCGAATACGTGGCCAGGTACGGCGTCACAGAGAAGGACATGCCCCCGCGGCACGTCATCGACGTCGCGCGTGGCGTCGGGTTCCGGTCGTTCCGCGTCTACTCCCGCGACCTCGAACCGACGCCGGTACTGGTCGCCGACCTGGACGCCCGCCCCGCCGCCTCGCGGGCGGCACCGTTTCCGGGCCGCATCGCCACCTCCCTGCGGTTCGCCCGCAAGGCCCTGAGGGCGCTGCTGAAGGGGACGTGTGCGGAGGACGGGCAGCAGTTGTTCGGCACTCCGGTTCCGAAGCCCGAACCCGAGCTGCGCGAGTCGGCGATCATCTGGATGCGGAAGTAGCTTGCCCCGGTGGCCGGAGTGATGAACGACTGGACCAGTGAGTTCTGGGCGGGCCGGCAGGTCCGCGTCCTCGGCGGCAACGGCTTCCTCGGCCGGCACCTCGTCCGCCAACTCGTCGAGCAGGGCGCGACCGTCCGGACCCTGTCGCTCGGCGGGGCACCGCTCGAGATTTTCGGCGTCGAGGAAGTGACCGGCGACGCCACCGACCCCGACGCCGTGCGCCGCGTACTAGACGGCGGCATGGTCGTGTTCGTGACCGCGGGCCCGGTGGGCGTCGGCGGCGCGAAGGCCCGGTCGATGGGCGCCCACACGGCCGTCATCCGCACCGCCCTCGACGCTCTACCACCCGGTGCGCGGCTCGTCCTCACGTCCAGCGTCGTTACCCTGGGTGCCACCCGTGGCGCCGTACTGACGGAAGGTTGCACCGACGGCGAAGACGTGGGCGTCGAGTACGTCCGCGCCAAGCGGGCTGCCGAGGACGTGGCGCTCGCCGCGACCGGGCGCGACGTGGTCGTCGTGAACCCGGGCTACCTGTTCGGCCCCGACGACCCCGGCCCGTCGGTGATGGGTGACCTGTGCCTGCACTACTGGCGCGGCCACTTGCCGTTCGCCCCGCCCGGCGGGATCAACGCCGTGGACGTGCGCGACGTGGCTCGCGGGCACCTGTTGGCGGCCGAACGAGGGGCGACCGGTCGCCGCTACGTCCTCGGCGGCGAGAACGTCCGCACCCCCGTGCTGTTCGCCGCGCTGGCCGAAGCCGCCGGGCTGCGACGGCGGTTCCTCCCGCGGCTCGGGCCGGTGCTGATCACGCAATGGATGCGGACGTTGGCGGCGGGCGCCGAGGTGCATCACCGCCTCACGGGCCGCGAGCCGTTCCCGTCGTTCGAGATGGTGCGGATGAACACCCGCTGCTGGTTCGCGTCGTCGGCGCGGGCGGCGGCCGAGCTGGGCTACCGGTCGCGCCCGCTGGCGGATTCCCTGGCCGACGCCTTCGCGTGGCACGCCGCCCGGACCCGGGTCGCCCCGCGCGGGCTGAACCGACTCTGGCTCCGGCCCGCGGCCTGAGCCGCCCCGGAGACGCGGGCATGGGGTCGCCCCGCGGTCGCTCGGCCTGCCCCGCGGCCGGAGGTTGCTGCTCGACTGGCTCCACTTCTGCCGGACCGCTACCGTCATCACCCTTGAGCGGCGAATCCACGTCCCCGAGGTTGCCGCCGCCCGCCTCGCAGCCGACCCGCGGCCGGGCTGGTTCGCGGCAGTGCTGAAGGCGTACAGCTCCGCCGCGCAAGAAGTCCCGGACCGACTCCCCCGGGTATAATCGCGGCATGAGCAGCGCACCGTTTGACCTGGCCGCGGACGAAGCCGCGATCCGCCTCGGCGGCGGGTCGAAGGCCATCGCCCGCCAGCACGAGAAGGGCCGCCTCACCGCCCGCGAGCGGATCGCCAAGCTGCTCGACGAACCGTTTTTCGAGCTCGGCCTGTGGGCCGGCTGGGGCATGTACGCCGAGTGGGGCGGCGCCCCGTCCGGTGGCGTCGTCACCGGCATTGGCACGGTGTCCGGCCGGCGTGTGCTGGTGATCGCCAACGACGCAACGGTAAAGGCCGGGGCGTTCTTCCCGATCACGGCCAAGAAGGTGCTCCGCGCCCAGCGAGTGGCGTTGGAGAACCGACTGCCCCTGGTGTACCTCGTCGATTCCGCGGGCGTGTTCCTACCGCTCCAGGACGAGGTTTTCCCGGACGAAGACGACTTCGGCCGCATCTTCCGCAACAACGCCGTCATATCCGCGGCCGGGGTGCCGCAGTTGGCCGCGATTATGGGGAACTGCGTCGCCGGCGGCGGCTACCTGCCCGTACTCTGCGACACGCTCTTGATGACGGAGGGGAGCGGCCTGTACCTCGCGGGCCCGGCGCTGGTGAAGGCGGCGATCGGCCAGGTGGTCGATCACGAGTCGCTCGGCGGGGCCGCGATGCACGCCGCCGTCAGCGGCACGATCGACTTCCGCGAGAAGGACGACGAGGCGTGCATCGAGCGGCTCAAACGGCTGATCGGGCTGCTACCAGGTGAGCAACACCCACCGAGCGCGGCCGTCGGGCCTGCTTCCGCGGACTTCACCCCTTTCACCTCCGGCGGCGAGTACGACGTGCGAGCCTTGCTCGCCCTGCTGCTCGACGCCGACGCTCGGTTCGACGAGTACAAGGCCGACTACGGTCAGAGCCTCGTGTGCGGCTTCGGCCGGATCGGCGGCCGGCCGGTCGGGGTTGTCGCCAACCAGAAGAAGCGGGTGAAGCCGGCCGACGGGGCGTGGCAGTTCGGCGGCGTCATCTACGTCGATTCGGCCGACAAGGCGGCGCGGTTCGTCATGGACTGCAACCAACTTCGAGTGCCGCTGTTGTTCGTGCAGAACGTCAATGGCTTCATGGTGGGCCGCGAGAGCGAGCAGGCCGGCATCATCCGCGCGGGTGCGAAACTGGTCAACGTCATCTCCAACAGCGTCGTCCCGAAAGTGACGCTGATCACGGGCGGCTCGTTCGGAGCCGGCAACTACGCCCTGTGCGGCAAGGCGTTCGACCCGCGGCTCATGCTGGCGTGGCCGACCGCGCGCTACGCCGTGATGGGCGGCGATCAGGCCGCGTCCACGCTCCTCGACGTGCAGGTGCAGGCGCTCAAGCGCGCGGGAAAGGAGCCGGACGCGGCCGAGCTGGCGGCCTTGCGCGACAAGGTGAAAGCGAGCTACGAGGCCCAAACGGACATCCGGTACGCCGCGGCCCGGTTGTGGGTGGACGCGGTGATCTGCCCCGAGGACACGCGGGCGGCGCTGCTGACGGCGCTGGAAATCGCCACCCGTCACGACGACGGGCGGGCGTTCAAGACGGGTGTCTTGCAGGTGTGATTCACTTCTCGTCGAACAGCTTCCCCAACTCCAGCCGCACGGGGCGTAGCTTCGTCGCTGGCCCCTCGCCGTGGGCGAAGTGGAGCACCCGCGCCCGCGGCTCGAACACCATACTTTGCAGCGTCGCCTTCCCCTGGTTCACCTCGTCGAGCCGGGCGAACACGTCGGTCACCCCGAGCTTCGCCTCCGCGGTGTAGAGCGGGGCCAGCTTGTCGAACCGCCAGCACTTATTGCCGACGCTCAGGTCGTCGGTGCGGAAGTGGTTCGTGCAGCAGCACACGCCGTTCTCGGCCGGTCGCACGGCCAGCGTCTTCGGGGTGATTTCGAACACCGCGCCGCCGCTCACGTCGCAGAGTGTCAGGCAGCAGCTGGTCGTGCGCTCCATAGCGCGTAGCACCGTCTCGGCCTCGGCGACGGTCTTGCACTCCTCCAGGACCCGTCGGAAGGCCAGCAACATCGGCGTCCCCTTCCAGTTGAACGCGGCCTGGTCCTTCGACCGGCGCAGGTGAATCTCGTTCACCGTCAGGCACAGCCCGGCGTCGTTCATGCCGCTGACGACGCCGCTGATGGGGCTGACGGTCACGGCCGCGAACGCCCGCTTGCCGGTGCCGCGGTACACGGCCACGAGCGTGTGCTCGGTGATGCCGCGGGTCGGCGTCCAGTCGAAGTTGCGGCCGAACAGCGGCGTGCCCGTCTTGCTCCGCTCGGGCTCGACGACGATCGTGGAGCAGCCCATGCCGCTGGACAGGTCCGCAACCGTGTTGGCGAAGACGTGCCGGCCAAGGTCACTGTTCCCGGCCTTCGCACAGGCCTCCATCTCGGTGCGGTGGTGCGTCGGGAAGCCGGGTAACAGTCGCGTGCCCATCGCCAGCACGAGCGGGTAGCGGCCCTTCTGCCCGGTGTCTTCCAGGAAGCGGTGGATGAGGCCGTCCAGGTCGGGCGCCGGCTTCACCGCGAGCGCGCCGAACTGCTCACCCATCTCGGCGGGGCTCCCGCGGACGGTCAGCACGGGGACCCCCTCGACGTAGCGCAGCTCGCCGGCGCCGTGTTTCCCGGAAGGGAAGCGCTTCACGTCCTGCGCGCGGGCGACCGGGGCGAGCAGAAGGATTGCGACGAGCGCGAGCAGGCGGCGAGTCATGTCGGCTCCGGAAACACGGCCGGTCGGCTTCACACGGTATCATTCATCGGCCAGCAGGGTCGTCCGGCCCAGGGCCACGTCGAACTCGCTGAGCAGCGGCACCAACATCGCCGCGATGGCGAACCCGAACGCCCCGCCGAGCACCACAAACGGCCCGAGCGGGTCGGCCGACTCCTCCGTGCCGGGCTTCGCGATGAGGATGTTTACGACGCAGAAGAACATCGCCAACGGACACGCCGTCGCCGCGAGGCTGAGCGCCCAGGAGGGGCGGTCGGCGTTGAGCACGTACATGAGGCCGCCGATCCCGAGCACCAGGAACGACACGAAGCTCACCCACTGGCTGCCGAAGCTGCCGCCGTTGATGACGATGAGGTAGATGCTGATGAGCGTGCCGACCGACAGGAAGAACACGGTGCCGAGCGTCTGCACGATTGCCAGCCGGCTGGCGGTCACACGCAGGGCGACGTGGAGGCCGAGCATCATGGCGAAGGCCAGTAGTACGGCCAGTGCCACCAGCACAGCCAGCAAGGGGCCGAAGTTGATGGCGAACGCCGTGCCCGCGCCCACGTCCGCGGGCGTGCGTGTGAGCGCCCCCATGGCGGCGTAATAGACCGACAGCAGGAACGGTGGGAGGAGATATTCCTTCGTGTTGTACGCGACGCCGAGCAGCTTCCCGAACACGAACTCGTTCGGCGAGATGTCGGTGACGAGGAGCACGTCCAGCGCCCCGCCGTCCCGCTCGGACGTGACCGCCGTTACCGCCTGGGCGGACACGAGGAGTAGGCTCAGCACCGCTACGGGGACGAGGCCGTACGCGGCGGCGAACGACGGCCGGCCGCCGGGACGCTGTAACTCGCTGACGGCGAAGTACAGGATTGCGGCCAGGGCAACGCCGAAGGCCAGCTTCACGAGCAGCGGCCGGCGGCCGTAGGCCAGCGTGCGGATCTCGCGCCACAGCACCGGGTTGGGCCACACCTCGCGCGCCGCCCCGGGTGCGGCGTGGGCCTTCGCCCGCTTCTCGATCTCCTCCGTCTCGTTCGCCGCGGCCGCGACGCCTGGCCCCTCGCGCTGCATGATCGGCTCGCCGCTCGGGTTCCACGCCCGCAGCCGGGCGATGCCCACGCCGTTGAGTAGAACCGCCCAGCCGAGCATCACGAGCACGAACCCGTAGGCCGGGGCGAGGCCGGCCGTCGGAGCCGCTTCCAGGACGGACTGCATCGCCGCGAACGGGTCGAGCCACGCCTGCGCCGCGGGGGTCACGATCACGCCGACGGCCTGGGCCGCACTCACGTACAGAACCAGGAACAGCACCGCGAGCGCCAGCGCCTGGAAGGTACGTTCCCGCCAGAGCGCGACGAGCCCGCCGAGCGACCCGGCCGCGACCGCCGACGCCGCCAGCACCAGCACCGCCTGCACAACCTGCTCGGGATCGATGCCGCCGAGTAACAGGAACAGCGCGAGTACCGGCGCCGTCACGAGCAACTGCACGCTGATCGGCAGCAGCGCCCCGAGCAGCTTGCCGAGCACGATCTCGTAGTCGCGCATGTCGGTGATGAGCAGGAGCACGAACGTGCGGCGGTCCTTCTCCTGCGACACGGCGCTGGCCGCGGACAGCGCGGCGAAGAAGATCGTCAGCAGCAGCTGCACGAAGACGACGATCTGGAACAGGAGCAGCCCGAACGCGGCCGTCTCGCCGAGGGTGGCGTCGCGGGCGAAACCGACCGTGGCCTGCCAGGTGGTGACGCCGAGGATGGCGAGGAGGCCGACCACGGCGGCGCGGCCAGCGTAGTGGCCGGACCGGCGCGGGACGGTCACCAACTCGCGGTTGAAGATCGGGCCGAGCAAGGGCGGTCCTTTCGCGGCGGGTTCAGGTTCAGCGTATTCCCCGCCGCGCCGGCGGCGACCCGGTAGAATCGGACGGCATGAGTGTGATCGTGTTCGCCGCCCGCGGCCTGCCGGCTTGGTGGCTCGGCCCCTACGGCAACGAGTGGGTCGTCACCCCCACCCTCGACCGCCTCGCGGCCGAGGGCGTCACCTTCGACCGCCACCTGTCCGACTGCCCCGACCCGGACGCCGCCGGCCGGGCCTGGCTGAGCGGGCGGCAACAGGTGCCGCCGATGGACGGGAACACAGGGCTGACGCCCGAGGCTCGCCCTGTACTACTGGAAACACTCGCCGAGGCCGGCGTCCGCACGGTGCTGGTGCGCGCGAACTACCCCGACACCGACGGCCCACCCTCCTACTACGCCGGCTGGGCCGAAGTGTTCGACGCCCGGCCCGACGCCGACGACGCCTCCCCGCTCGACGCCCTTCTCCGCGAGCTGCCCGGCGTGCTGGACCGCCTACCCGCCGACGGCCGCTGGCTGCTGTGGGTGGATACGGACCGCTGCGTACCGCCGTGGGACGTGCCGCAGGACGTTTTCGATGCGTACCTCGACGACGGGGCCGAGACCGAGGCGCCCGACGACGCCGAGCCGGTGTCGCCGTTCGCCGACCCGCCGACCGGGCTGTTCGACCGCTCCGACCCGTCGGCGCTCGACTTCCTGCACCGCACCTTCGCCGCGGTCGTCACGAAGCTCGACGACGAACTCGGCAGGGCGTTCGAGGCCTTTCGCTCGCGCGGACTCGACCGCACGGCCGCGTGGCTGATCACGTCGGACCGAGGCTACCCCCTCGGCGAGCACGGCCAGGTCGGACCGCACCGGCCGTGGCTCCATCAGACCGTGGTGCAGGTGCCGCTTCTGCTTCGACTGCCCGGGGCGCAGGAGGCGGGTCGGCGGGTCGGGGTGCTGACGCAGCCGGCGGACCTGACGGCGACGCTGCTGTCGCTGTTCGGCGCCCGCGTCGAACCTGGGGACGGATTCGACCTGCTCCCGCTGGCCTCCGGCGGGGAGGGGCGGGTGCGGCCGGAGGCAGTTTCGGGCTGGGTCGTGAACGGCGTCGGCGAGTGGGCGCTCCACACCGCAGACCGCACGCTGCTTCTGCCGGGGCCGCAACCGCACGGCGAGGAGCGGCCGGTGCAGCTGTACGTGAAGCCCGAGGACCGCTGGGAGGCGAACGACGTGCGAGCAGCGTTTCTGGATCAGGCGGACGAGATGGAAGCGCGGCTGCACTCGGCGACCCGCTCGCCACCGGTGTAGACGTTGAACCGCCCGCCCCGCAGGAACCCGACCAGCGTCATCCCGAACCGCCGGGCGGCATCCGCGGCCAGGCTCGACGGCGCCCCGACCGCGGCGAGGAAGCCGATCCCGGCACGTCCCGCCTTTTGCACCAACTCGAAGCTCGCCCGGCCGGACACGAGCAGCACGCCCGGTCCCGCCGGCAACTGGCCGCTCAAGAGCAACGCCCCCACCACCTTGTCCACGGCGTTGTGCCGGCCCACGTCCTCGCGGACGAGCCGCACCCGAGCGTCAGCGTGGAACAGCGCGGCGGCGTGCAGCCCGCCGGTGACCGCGAACACGCCCTGTGCTTCGGCGAGCAGTCGCGGGAGCTCGACGAGCACGTCGGGACCCATCACGAAACCGCCAGCCAAGTCCGGGATTCGGCGATGGATGCGGTCGATGGTGCGTGTGCCGCACAGGCCGCAAGAGCTCGAGAGGTACAGCTCGCGCCGCGCCGCGTTGCACTGCGCGGGCCAGCGAACGGCGGCTTGGCCGGCGAGCGTGACGTTCACCACGTTGCCGTAGTCGGACAGGGTGCAGGGCTCGGCGCGCTCCAACTCGTCGGGGTGATCGATGAGTCCTTCCGTGAGGCAGAACCCGGCGGCGAGCTCGGCGTCGTGGCCGGGCGTCCGCATGGTCACGACGAAGGGTTCGCCGTCCACTCGAATTTCCAACGGCTCCTCGGTCGCCAGCCGATCGGCGTCGGCGATGCCGCCGGGGAAGCGGGTGACACGCACGTCGGTCGTCTCGCCCACACTCATGCTCCCGCCACGATCGTGATCGGGATGAATTTCGACAGCGGCGTCCGGCTGCGGTGCGCGAAGCTGTCCTTCGACACCAGGCCGTTCGTCTCGGGGAAGTAAGCCGCGGCGCAGCCGCGGGGGATGTCGTAGGCTACGGCCCGGAAGCCGCGGGCGGTGCGCGTCAGGCCGTCCTCGATGGTGTGGCTGTGCAAGTCGATCGCGTCGCCGTCCTTGAGCCCGCGCTCGGCCAGGTCGGCAGGGTGGATAAAGACCACCATGCGGGTGCCGTGGACGCCGCGGTAGCGGTCGTGCAGGTCGTACACCGTCGTGTTGAACTGGTCGTGGGAGCGGATCGTCATCAGCCGCAGTTGCCCGGCCGGGAGTGCCATCGGGTGGACGGGGTGCGGCATGAACCGCGCCTTGCCGGTGGCCGTGTTCCAGCGCCGCTCGCGGGCCGCGTTGCCGAGGTAGAAGCCGCCGGGAGTTTGCAACTTCTCCTCGTAGCCGTCGAACAGTTGGGGCAACGTCGCGGTGATCTTCTCGCGGACGCGGCGGTAGTCGGCGCGGAACCCGGCCCAGTCGATGCCGGCGCCGTCGGGGAAGGTCGCTTCCGCGATGCCGCACACGACCGCGACTTCGGACAGCAGGTGTTCGGACGCCGGCGGGTTGCTTCCGGCCGAGGCGTGGACCATGCTCATCGAGTCCTCGACGGTCACGCGCTGCGGGCCCGTCGCCTGCACGTCACGCTCGCTGCGGCCGAGGCACGGCAGAATCAGCGCGTCCTTCCCGGGGCACAGGTGGCTGCGGTTCAGCTTCGTGCTGACGTGGACCGTCAGGGCGCACTTCCGCAGCGCCTCCTCAGTGAACTCGGTGTCCGGCGTCGCGGCGGCGAAGTTGCCGCCCATGCCGATGAACACGGTCGCCGAACCGTCGGCCATCGCGTTGATCGCGCCAACGGTGTCGTGCCCGTGCCCGCGCGGCGGGTCGAAGCCGAACGCCCGTTGCAACCCGTCCAGAAACACCGCCGGAGGCTTCTCGTTGATCCCCATCGTGCGGTCGCCCTGCACGTTCGAGTGGCCGCGCACCGGGCACACCCCCGCCCCCTCCCGGCCGACGTTACCCCGCATCAACAGCAGGTTCACAACCATCTGAATCGTGGCGACGGCGTGCTTGTGCTGCGTCAGGCCCATCGCCCAGCACGCGATCACCTTCTTGCCCTGCCGGTACACCTCGGCCGCCTCGCGGAGTTGGTCGCGCGTCAGTCCCGACTCGCGCTCGATGGTGGGCCAGTCGGCGGCGTTCACCTGCGCGGCGAACGCCTCGAAGCCGTCGGTGTGATGGCGGATGAAGTCGTGGTCGATCACCTTGCCGGGGTCGGCCGCCTCGGCGTACAGGAGGTGGGCGCAGATGCCCGTGAGGGCAGCCAGGTCGCCGCCGACGAGCACCTGGTAGTAGTGCGTACTCAGCGACGTGCCGCGGTTCAGGAGCGTCCGCACCGGGTGCTTGGGGTGGACGAAGCTCACGAGTCCCGGCTCCCGGAGCGGGTTGAGGGTCATGATCTTCGCCCCGCGCTCGGCCGCCTTCTGGAGCTCGGCCAGCATCCGCGGGTGGTTCGTGCCGGGGTTCTGGCCGATCACCAGGATCAGGTCGGCGTGGTCGAAGTCCTCCAGCGTCACCGTCCCTTTGCCGACGCCGAGTTGCTCGCCGAGGGCCGTGCCGCTCGACTCGTGGCACATGTTCGAGCAGTCCGGCAGGTTGTTCGTGCCGAACCGGCGGGCGAGGAGTTGGTACAGGAACGCCGCCTCGTTGCTGGTGCGGCCCGACGTGTAGAACAGGGCCCGGTCGGGCGAGTCGAGCCCGCGCAGGGTGCCGCCGACGAGCGCGAAGGCGTCGGCCCAGGTCACCGGTTCGTAGTGGTCCGTGGCGGGGTTGTACCGCATCGGGTGCGTGAGGCGGCCCTGGTTTTCGAGCCAGTGGTGCGTCTGGCCGCGGAGCCAGCCGACGGTGTGACGCGCAAAGAACTCGGGCGTCACTCGCTTGGCCGTGGTCTCGAACGTGACCGCCTTCACGCCGTTCTCGCAGTACTCGCCGACGCGCGACGGGTCCTTCGGCTCCGGCCAGGCGCAACCGGGGCAGTCGAACCCGTCGGGCTGGTTGACGCGGAGTAGCGATCGCAAGTTGCGCACGACGCCGCGGTTCTGCACGACGTGCTTGAGGCTCGACACCAGCGCCCCCAACCCGGCTGCGGGGCTGGGGTAGGGAGGCGGGTTCGGCTGCGACGGGTCGCTCATCGGTCGGTCCGGAGGGAGGGGTTCTGTTATCGTAGCCCGTCCGGGCGGAGGCGGATACACTCGCCGGGTGGCCCGAGGGATAGCGATGGCGTCGTGGCTGGTTCGCGCCTGGGAGCGGTGGTTCGCCGGGCCGCTGCGCCGCGTCGAGGCCGACTCGCTCGCCTACCGGCAGACGGCGACCGGGTTCGACGGCAAGACGGTCACCGTCGTTGTGGTCGCGGCCGTGAGCCTGGTGGTGCAGAACTACTACAGCGGCCCCGGCACCCTGATCGCGCCGCTGCGGTGGCTCGGCGCCTCGGACGATAGCGTGATTGACACGCTGTTCCGGTGGGAGTCGTCGCAGTCGGCCCGCCTGATGTGGTTCGCGTTGTGCGCGTTCACGACCTACGCCGTGCTGCCGGGTCTCGTCGTCACGCTGGCGTTCCGCGAGAGGTTGACCGACTATGGCGTCGGCGTCCGCGGCGTGGCCGCCGACTGGCCGGTGTACCTGGCGTTCGCGGCGGTCATGGTGCCGCTGGTGTACCTGTGCTCGGCCCTTCCACGGTTTCAAGAAGTGTACCCGTTCTACCGCGTCGGCTCGCGGGCCGACGTGGACGCGGGCCTGATCCGCTGGGAACTGGCGTACGCGCTGCAGTTCATCGGCCTGGAGTTCTTCTTCCGCGGGTTCCTGGTCCACGGCACGAAGCACCGCTTCGGCGCGTACTCGGTGTTCCTGATGGTCATCCCGTACTGCATGATCCACTTCCACAAGCCGGTCGCGGAGTGCTTCGCGTCGATCATCGCTGGCGTGGCTCTCGGTGTGGTCAGCCTGGTAACGAAGTCGGTGTGGCCGGGTGCTGGGCTGCACATCCTCGTGGCCTGGGGGATGGACACGTCCGTACTGGTGCGGCGGGGGATGTTGTTCTGACGCGCAGGGAGAAAAATGTGGTCGTCACGCTTGAATAGTGTACAAATGTATATTACGTTTCTGGTGGCGTCAAGCAACCGGCCGAATTCTCGGCCCCCGGAACCCTGTCACGACGCCGATCCGCTCACGTCTGTCCTCGGTTGCTCCTCCCAACAAGATGGACGGACTTGACTTCCACTCACTGGTGGCCGATGCTTATCCCTAGCCTCCCCGCCCGCACCCGCCTCCGGGTCGTCTGCACGATGCCGTTTCGCACCTCCCACACCCTCGCGGTCCTGGTCGCGCTCCTGGCGTGCCCCGCAGGCGCAGTCGCGCAGGCGACCAAGAGCGGTGAGCAGCTGTATGTCGAGCACTGCGTCCGCTGCCACGGCAAGGACGGGCAGGGGGCCAAGAAGACGATCGCGCCGCTGGCCGGCGAGAAGTCGGTGGCCCAACTCGCCAAGGTCATCGACGACACGATGCCGGAGGACGACCCGGACAAGCTGAACGCCGCGGAGTCGGCCCGCGTCGCGGAGTACATCCACGGCGCCTTCTACTCGCCCACGGCTCAAGCCCGCGTTCGCCCGGCCCGCATCGACCTCGCCCGCCTCACCGTCGGCCAGTACCGCAACGCCGTCGCCGACGTCGTCGGTGGCTTCCGCCCGGCCGCGAAGCTCGACGGCAAGCAGGGGCTCAAGGGCGAGTACTACAACGCCCGCAACTTCCAGGGGAACAAGAAGGTCATCGACCGCATCGACCCCGAGGTGAAGTTCGATTGGGGGAAGGCCGCGCCCGGCGAGAAGTTCGACGCCCCGCACACGTTCGCAGTCCGCTGGGAAGGCTCGGTCGTGCCCCCGGAGTCGGGCGTTTACGAGTTCGTCGTCCGCACCGAGCACGCGGTCAAGCTGTTCGTCAACGACACCCGCACGCCCCTGATCGACGCCTGGGTGAAGTCCGGGAAGGACACCGAGTTCCGCGGCGCGCTGCACCTGCTGGCCGGGCGGGCGGTTCCGATCCGACTCGAATTCTCGAAGGCCAAGCAGGGTGTCGACGACTCCAAGAAGAACCCGAACCCGCCGCTGCTGCCGGCGTCGATGACGCTGCTTTGGAAGCCCCCGCACGGGGCCGTGACCGTGATTCCGGCGCGGCACCTATCGCCGGCGCGGACGGCCGAGAGCTACGTAGTTTCGACCGCGTTCCCGCCCGACGATCGGAGCCTGGGCTGGGAACGCGGCACGACCGTGTCGAAGGAGTGGGACGCGGCGGCGACCGAGGCGGCGCTCGAAACGGTCTCGTACCTCGCGACGCGGCTCAACGAGCTGGCCGGCACCCGCGACGACGCCCCCGACCGCGCCGCGAAGCTGAAGGCGTTCGCGGCCAAGTTCGCCGAGCGGGCCTTCCGCCGGCCGCTGACGACGGAAGAAACCAAGCTCTACATCGACTCGCAGTTCGGCGGTACGCCGGACGCCGAGCTGGCGGCGAAGCGCGTCATCGTACTGGTGCTGAAGTCGCCGCGGTTCCTGTACAGGGAGGTCGGCGGCACCACCGACGGCTACGCAGTCGCGTCGCGGCTGGCGTTCGCGCTGTGGGACAGCGGCCCCGACGCCGAGCTACTGCGGGCCGCCGCCGCGGGGCAGCTGGCGACCCCGGGCCAGGTGCAAGCCCACGCCGAGCGGATGCTGAACGACCCACGGGCGCGGGCCAAGATTCGCCAGTTCCTGCTGACGTGGCTGCGCGTGGACCAGCCGCACGACGTGAGCAAGAACCCGCTCCGCTTCCCCGGCTTTGACGAGGCCGCGGCCGCGGACCTGCGCACGTCGCTGGAGCTGTTCCTCGACGATGTCGTCTGGAGCCCCGAGAGCGACTTCCGCAAGCTATTCCTGACAGACACCGTGCCGCTGAACGCTCGGCTTGCCAAGCTGTACGGGGGCACTGCCGCCGACGACGTGGGCTTCCGGCCGGTGCGGCTCGACGACGGCAAGCGGTTCGGCGTGCTGACGCACCCGTACCTGATGGCCACGTTCGGCTACACCAGCGACAGCGCCCCGATCCACCGCGGCGTCTTCATCGCCCGCGGCGTACTCGGACTGACGCTGCGGCCGCCGCAGGACGCTTTCGCCCCGTTCGCCGCCGAGCTCCACCCGACGCTCACCACCCGCGAGCGGACCGCGCTGCAAACGCGACCCGCGGCGTGCGTGACGTGCCACAGCGTTATCAACCCGCTCGGATTCACGCTCGAGAATTTCGACGCCATCGGCCGACACCGCGACCGCGACGCCGGCAAGGCAGTCGATTCGAGCGGCAGCTATCACACCCGGGCCGGCGCCGACGTGACCTTTGCGGGCCCCGGGGAGCTCGCACGCTTCCTGGCGACGAGCCCGGAGGTTCACACGGCCTTCGCCGAGCAGCTGTTCCACCACCTGGCGAAGCAGCCGACCCGCGCCTACGGCCCGCGCACGCCCGACGAACTCGGCGCGTCCCTGAGCCGTGACGGGTTCAGCGTCCGGAAGCTGATTGTGCGGGCCGCCGTGATTTCGGCTTTACCGCCGCCCGTTCCCCCGAAACAATAAATACCACAGCCCCAAGCCCGGAGCCCCCGATGGTCCACTCGCGCCGCGACTTCCTCCGCGACCTCGGGGTCGGCGCCGCCGCGCTCCCGTTCGTCGGGAACCTGCCCGGCCTCGGGTTCGCCAACCAGACGCGCCGCAAGCAGCGCCTCGTCGTGATGTTCAGCCCGAACGGCGTCATCCCCGGCGCGTTCTGGCCGAAAGAGGAAGGGGCCGACTTCACTCTCCCCGAGTCGCTGACGCCGCTCGCCCCGTTCAAGGACAAGACACTTATCCTGAACGGCGTCTGCGACCGCGTCCGCGGCGACGGCGACGCGCACATGCGCGGCATCGGCTGTTTGCTCACCGGCGTCGAGCTTTTCCCCGGCAACATCCAGGGCGGCTCGCACACGCCCGCAGGCTGGGCCAGCGGCAACTCCATCGATCAGGAAATCCGCACGTTCTTGCAGCGTGACGCCGCCACCCGCACGCGGTTCGGCTCGCTCGAGTTCGGCGTCATGGTCCCCGACCGCGCCGACACGTGGACGCGGATGGTGTACACCGCCGCGAACAAGCCGGTGGCGCCGATCGACGACCCGTACCAGATGTTCAACAAGCTCTACGGCCGCACCAAGGACCGTGAGCTGCTCGGCAGTGTCCTCGACGACGTCAGCGCCGACTTGAACCGCGTCGCGGGGGCCGTGGGCGCCGCCGACCGCCGGCTCCTCGACGAGCACGCCACGTTCGTCCGTGAGATGGAGCAGGAGCTACGGGCCGCCCGCGCCGCGGCCGGGCACGAGGTGCCGCGGCTCGAACCCGGCGTGCGGAAGGACAACGACCGCATCCCGCAGATCAGCCGGATGCAGATCGACCTGATGGTGAACGCCTTCAAGGCCGACTTCAGCCGCGTCGCCACGCTCCAGTACACGAACTCCGTGGGCATGGCGCGAATGCGGTGGCTCGACATCACCGAGGGGCACCACGAGCTGAGCCACGAGCCGGACACCAACCAGGCGGCGGTGGACAAGCTGACGCGGATCAACAAGTGGTTCGCCGGGGAACTGGCCTACCTCGCCCGCAAGCTGGCCGACACCCCCGAGCCGGGCGGCACCGGCACCATGCTCGACAACACCGTCATCGTGTGGACGAACGAGTTGGGGAAGGGGAACTCGCACACGCTGGACAACATCCCGTTCCTGCTCGTCGGCGGCGGGCTCGACTTCAAGACGGGCCGGTCACTGAAGTTCCCGCGCGTCGCACACAATCGGCTGCTGATGAGCCTGGCCCACGGGTTCGGGCACCGCGTCGAGCGGTTCGGCAGCGGCGAGTTCTGCGGCGCGGGTGCGCTGAACCTGAGCTAACTCTTCCGCCGCCTGCGGCGTAGCACCGCGGTGCTACGCCGCAGGCGGCGAAAACCATCAGCCCACATACACCCCGTAGCTGCGCCCGGCGTCGTTGAGCCCGAACACGTCGCCCTGCTCGCCGCGGTACGTCCGCGCCGCCCCCGCCGTCAGCAACACGTCCGCCGCTTCACGCAGCACGCCGAGTCGCACCGCGCCTGCCACCGGCGCGAAGAAACTGGCCCGCTCCGCACCCGTCGCGGCGTCCGTCAGCTTGACGTGCGGTGCCCCAGAAACCGGGGCAGTGGCCACGTCGCTGTTCACGACCGCGACCCACACGCCCGTCCGCACTCCGGCGTCGTATGCGGCGTAGCTGAACACCGGCCGCGACTCGCCCAGGCGGTACACCTTCACGACCGGCCCGCCGCCGTTCCCCGCCCCCGTCACGATCGCCGGGCCAACGCCATCCACCTCACCCGCCGCGACGTTGACGCCGCCGCGGAACGACGACTCGTACGCGAAGAAGCGGGCCACTTCGGCGAAGTCGCCGCCGCGGTACACGGCCACCGCCGGGCCGCCGCCCTCACCCGCGCCGGCTACGACCTCGGCGACGCCGTCGCCGTCGAGGTCCGAGGCCGCGACGTTGACGCCGCCGCGGAACGACGACTCGAACGCGAAGAAACTTGCCGCCTCTGAGCCGTCCGCGCCGCTGAACACCTTCACCGCCGGCGCCCCACCCAGGCCCGCCCCGACGACTATGTCGGGCACGCCGTCGCCGGTCACGTCGGCCGTCGCCACGCGGACGCCGCCGGTGAAGTCGGGGCCGAACGCCAGGTACTCGTTCCGCACGTGACCGGCGGCGTCGAACACGTTTACGACTGCGGCCTGCCCGATGTCCCGACCGGTGGCAAACACCGCTTCATGTTTTGCCAGTGGTGACCAGGCCCGCGCGGCCGGCACGTCGGCCGGGGCCGTCACCACGCGGCGGAACCAAGCCAGGACGTCGAGCGCCTCCAGGTTGCGGACGTTCTGCGACGCCCCGTTCACACTGGCACCGTCGCCCTCGTAGACGAGGTGAACGCCGTCCGGAGCCAGGCCGCCGCCGGGCAGCGACGCGACGCCGCGCCACAGGTTCCACACCGGCACGCGGAACTCGTCCGCCACGTCGGCGACGATCTGGTTCAACTCCAGTACGCGACCCGCGAGCACGCCGCCGTTGTACGTGTTCGGCGGGATCGTGCTCAGCAGCGGCACGACGCCCGCCGCGGTGAGCGTCCGAACGATGGCGCGCAGTTGCTCGCGGTACGCCTCGGCCTGATTCCAAAACAGGTCGTTCGTGCCGATCATCACCAGGGCGACGCCGACGTTCGAGGACGCCAACGCGCCGGGGATCGTGGCCGCCAGGTCTGTCGCGCGAAAGCCCGGGACCGCGCTCGTCGTCGGCCGCACGAACGAGCCGCCGGCGCGGAACTCGGTCACGGTGGCCACCAGGTCCGGCCGCACGGCGGCGAGGCCGGCCGGGTTGTAGAACGGTTTGCCGTACCCGGCCAGGAAGCCGCTGTAGTAGCTGCCGATCGTCGCCGAGTTACTGTCCCCGGCGACCAACAGTGACGTCGTGGAGCGGCCGGCGAGTTGCCCCCGCAGCGCGATCGCACGTACGGAGTCGATGACCGCCGCGTCGTCGGCCGGTACGACGGGCAGCGTCTCGAACGCGGCGGCGGGAACCTCACGAGCTTCGAGCAGTTCGACCGTGAGCGGCGGACGGGGCATGAGCGCGTCCTGGCCGGGTGAGGCATGGGCGCGTCCTGGCCGCGTGGGCGATCCGTCCCCCGTAGTCTGCGCCGCTTCACGCGGTCGGGCTACCTCCAGTCGCGCCGATCCGCCCGAACGCTCCGGAAGCCGTTGACACGACCCGCAGCCGCGGTATGGTCCCCGGCCTGAACGTGGGTCGCCGCCGCAGGGGGAAACTGTACGGCGGCGACCCCGCAGAAGCCGATTAACCCGGACAGCCCGCAATGTCGGACGCGACCACCCCGGTGGCGGCGCTCAAAGAGAACATGCGCCGGTTCGCCGACGCCCGCGGGTGGGAGCCGTACCACTCGCCCAAGAATCTCGTCATGGCCCTCGCCAGCGAGGTCGGCGAGCTGTGTACCGTGTTCCGCTGGCTGACGGCCGACGAGTCGCGGCGGCTGGACGACGCCCCGGGCTTACGCGAGGCGGTGGCCGACGAGATGGCGGACGTGGCCAACTGCCTGTTCCTGCTGAGCGTCCACACGGGCATCGACTTGAGCGACGCGGTGCGGGCGAAGACGGCGAAAAACGCGATCAAGTACCCGGCCCCGCCGCCTTCGGGGGAAGGCGGCGGGGCCGGGGGAGACACGCCGGCCGCGGGCTGACGCGGCACTCGGGGACAGGGATTTTTTCGCCCAGGGGGACCAGGCCGTGCGTTCTCGAACCCTATTCCGCGCCGCGGTGTCGGCCGCCGCGGTCGGGCTGGCCGCCTTCGGGACGGTTACCGCCCAGCAGCCGCCGACCGGCAAGCTGCCGCCCGCCGGGCAGCCGGCTACCACCGTGCGGCCGTTCGGTGAGTGGTCGCCGACGCCCGCCCCGCCCGGGGGCTTCACGCCGAAGCAGAGCGGCGTTCAGCCTGCCGGCGGCGTGCTCCCGACGCCCCCCGGTTACCTCCAGTCGTCGCAGGCGGGCAACAAGGGCCGCCTCACCACGCCGGTGATGGCTGGCGCCGACGGTGTCCGTCCCGCGAGCGGATTCGACCTGCCGCCGCCGAATCTCAATATTCCGAACTTCAAGGGCGGCACCGCGCCGTCAACGGCCGAGCCGAACCTGACGAAGTTCGGCCCGCTTCCGACGACCGACGACCCGAAGCCGCCGGTGCCCGTAGTGCCGCCGGTGGGCCGCGCCCCGGCCACGCCGCCGGTCGTACCGACCCCGGTCGCACTGCCAGCCCCGCCGCTGGTCCCACCTGTGGCGGCGCCGGTGACGCCCCTCCCGATTCCCGCTCCCGCGGCGCTACCGCCGGTCGGACAGGCGGCCCCGGTCGTGCCGCCGGCACCCGCCGTCGTGCCGCCGGTCGCCACGCCGCTGGTGCCGCCCATCGGTGCCGCACCGACCGCGCCCCCGATCACACCGGTAGCACCGCCGGCCACGAACCCGGCCTTTACACCGCGGCCGACGCCTGCCGTCGCCGTGCCGCCGGCCGCTGCCCCGGTCGCCACGCCGGCCGCAGCCCTGCCGCCGCGGGCCACACCTTCGGTCGTGGTCGAGACCGTCTGCCCCGAATCGGTGTCGTTCGGCCAGGAGTACCAGTACAAGCTGATCGTTCGTAACGGCGGCAGCGGGGCCGTGGCCCACGTTCGCGTTGAGAACGAACTGCCCGGCGGCGCCCGCTTCGTCGGTTGCGAGCCGCAGGGTGAGTTGAACGGCGACCGCCTCGTGTGGTCGCTAGGTTCACTCGACGCGGGTGCGGAGCGGCACTTCACGGTGAAGGTGAAGGCCGGAGACGAGGGCGAGGCCCGTACCCGCGCCACGGTGACGTTCTCCGCCGCCGTGTCCGGCCGCACGCACGTAACCCGGCCGCGGCTCACCACGACGGTCCGCGGGCCGGAGTCGGCGCGTGCCGGCGACGACGCCCGGTTCGTCATCAACGTCACGAACAGCGGCTCCGGCCCGGCCAACCGCGTGCTCGTTCAGGCCACGCTGTCCGACGGGCTCTACCACGCCCAGGCCCAGAAGGGCGGGCTGATCGAGGCCGAGCTGCCGATGGTGAAGGCCGGCGAGACGCGCACCGTCGAACTGAAGCTCGGTGCGGCCAAGTCCGGCCTCCAGAGCCTGCAGATCGTTACCGCCGCGGACGGCAGCCCGGACGCGACGGCGAAGGCGGCGATGAACGTCATCGAGCCGATGCTGGCGGTCCGGCAGGCCGGGCCGGGCAAGTGCCTGGTCGGCGGCACCGACCCGACCTTCGAGATTGAACTGACCAACCCCGGCACCGCGGCGACGGACCCGGTTCAGTTGCACTCGGTGCTGCCCGACGGGTTCGACTTCGCCAGCGCCAGCGACGGCGGGGCGGTGGCGACGGGGAACGCCCGGACGGTGTCGTGGCGGCTGCCGGGCCTGCCGGCCGGTGGGAACAAGAAGGTGACGCTGCGGCTGCGGGCGACGACCGCGACCGACGGTAGCCCGCTGCGGACGGTGGCCCAGTCGGTGCCGGGCGAGGTCACGCCGGCCGGGGCGACGGCCTCCGGCGTGGCCGTGCGGCCGGCCGGCCGCGGGCTGGAGGCGCGAACGGAGTCGGTAATCGTCGCCGAGGGTGTCGCCGCCGTTCGCTTCGACGTGACCGTGCTGGAGAACCCGGTGATGGTCGGTCGCGAGGCGACCTACGAGATCAAGGTCTCGAACCGCGGCACCGGCCCGTGCCAGAACGTGCAACTGGTGGCGGTCCTCGCCGACGGCACCGAGTTCATGGGCGCCACCGCCGGTGCGACGAACCAGGCCGCGGCGGTGCGGGCGCAAGGCCAGCAGGTGACGTTCGAGGTGATCCCGAGCCTGGGCGCCCGGGCCGACCACGTGTACCGCGTGCGGGTGAAGGCGAACGCCGCGGGCGCCCTGCCGTTCCGCGTGCAGCTGTCGTCCGACCAGCTGCGGGCGCCGCTGGTCAAGGAAGAGAGCACGACGTTCTACATGGAGCAGCGGTGACGGGGACAGGAGACAGGGGACAGGAACCAGGCGGAATGATCCGAGGGTTTCTTGTCTCCCGTGTCCTGCCTCCTGTCTTCTCGGGAACCCGGTGACGTACGCGTCACCGCATGACGTAGAGCAGTACGGAAGCGCACCTCCGCTGGGGGGCGGGGTTGCGGGTTGGCGGGGGTGAAGGATACCATCCGGCGGCTTTCGACCCGGGTTGTGCCCGGGCGGGGGAAGGAGCCCGTTCATGAGCGTAGGACGTGCGCAGCGCCAGCGGCAGAAGCTGCACATCCGGTGGATGATCCGGCGCGACATGCCGGACGTACTCGCGGCCGAGCGGGCCAGCTTCGAGTACGCGTGGACGGAGGACGACTTCCTCCGCTGCCTCCGCCAGCGGAACTGCATCGGCATGGTCGCCGAGAGCGACGACCCGGTCGGCCCCGCCCCCGGCGTGCGGGTGGCCGGGTTCATGATCTACGAGCTCCACAAGACCCGCCTGCACATCCTGAACTTCGCTGTCCACCCGCTGGCCCGGCGGAACGGGATCGGCGGGCAGATGCTCGGCAAGCTCGTCCACAAGCTCACGACGCACCGCCGGCTCAAGATCACGCTCGCGGTGCGGGAGCGGAACATCGACGCCCAGGTGTTCTTCCGCGACCACGACTTCCGCGCCACCAAGGTGCTGCGGAATTACTACGAGGACAGCGGCGAGGACGCCTTCCAGATGGAGCTCTGGGCGCCGTCCGACTACGCCGACGAGGACGACGGCCCGGTCAACCGGATTGCCCAGTACGAGGAGCGCTAGGAACCGAGCCCGGGGCCGCCCCGGGCTTTCGGTCTAGGGAGGGACGCCCATGCGGACGGTGACGCGGCGGTGGTGGAAGGCGGCTGTGGCGGTCGTGGTGGCCGCGTGCGGCGTCGCGCTGCTTGCCCCGGACCGCCGCGCGACGGCCCAGACCCCGCCGCAGTGGATGCGGTCGTCGTCGCCGCTGTCGCCAGCCGCCGCCGCAAGCACGCCGCTTCCGCCGGCGCCGGGTGCAATCATTCCCGCGAGTGCCGTGCTGCCCGCCGCTCTTCAACCGCCAGTCCCGCCGCTCCCCGCGCTGCCGGGGACGCCCCCGGTTCCGCCGCCGCCGGTGCAACTCGATTTCAAAGCGCCGGTCGCGCCGAAGGTACCCGCCGTACCGCCGATCGCGCCGGTGCTCCCGCTTACCCCGCCCGCGCCACCCGCAAAGTCGGCCCCGCCGGCAGAACCGCCGACCCCGTCGAAGACGGTTTCACCCTTGCGTCCGGCTGATACGGGGAATAGTGTCAAAACAGACGCCGCGTGGAAGTCCGCGCCGCCGGTCGCACCGACGCCCCGCGTCGCGGACCGGGCCAAGCCGGCTCAGGGGCCAGTGCCACCGTCGGAGCGCGACGTGTTCGCGTTGCCCCCGCCGCCGGCACCGACCCCGGTAGCACCTGTACCGGTTCCCGCGCCGGTCGCCGGCCCGGTGGCACCGCCTACGATGCCTCCGATGCCGGTCCCGGTCGCCGGCCCGGTGGCACCCGCGCTGCCCGTGCCCCCGCCCGCCGTACCCGTAGCGACGACACCCGGAGCCGACCCCATGATGTTCAAGTCGACCGCCGCCGCGGCCGTCCTCGGCGGCGCCCTGATGCTCCCGCAACCGGCCGCCGCCCAGGACAAGGGCGCCGCAAAGACCACCGACCAGAAGCTGGAAGACATCCAGAAGTCGCTCACCAAGCTCACCGAGATGCTGGAGGGCAAGAAGGACGAGACCGGCGTCGTGCTGCCGTCCGACCCCGGCGTCGTGCGGCAGCTGAAGGAACTGCGTGACGAAGTGGCGTCGTTGAAGTCGCAGTTCGAGACGTTGAAGTCCACGTCGCTGCGGCCGGCGGCCACCGGACCTGCGATCCCCGGTGTGCCGAACCAGATGCCGGGTGGCAACCCGGCGCCCGCCGCCCCTCAACAGGGCACGGTGCGCGTGGTGAACGAGTACCCGGTCGAAATCACGATGGTGGTCAACGGCCGGACGCACCGCGTGGCCCCGAACGCCACGCAGGACATCGCCGTCGTGTCCGGCGAATTCAGCTACCAACTGCTGTCGGCGAACACCGCCGCGGCGCCGACCCGCAGCACCATCCGCCCCGGCGAGGTGGTGACGCTGCGGATCAAGTAGTATCAATCCGAGTCGCCGCGAAGCCCGGGGACGGCCGTCCCCGGGCTTTTTTATGTCACCAGCACGACCCGCACGTCCATGACGTTGGTGCCCGTCAGGCCGGGCTTCAGCAGGTCGCCCGTTGCGGCGAAGTAAGGGTAGGCGTCGTGTCGTCGAAGGTGCTCGGCGGCGTCTCGGCCGCGCTCCAGGGTGCCGGCGTCGGCCACCGCCCCGGCGGCGTCGGTGGGGCCGTCTTCTCCGTCGGTGCCGCCGCTGAGCACGGTCACGCCTGCCATCCCCTCGGGCGTCGCGGCGAGCTTTAGCATCAGAGCGAGAACGAACTCCTGGTTCCTGCCGCCCTTCCCAGGATGGTCGCCGAGGGTCACCGTCGTCTCGCCGCCGATCAGGACGCACGCCGGAGAGGCGATCGGCTTCGCGTCGCGGCGGATGCTGCGAACCACGCCGGCGACGGCCGCAGCCACCGCGGCCGTCTCGCCTTCGACGAATGCCCCGAGGTCGAGGACGCGGTAGCCACGCCGCTCGGCCTCTGCGGCCGCGGCGTCGAGCGCGACGCGGTTGCTGCCGATGACGCGGTTCACAACGTGCGGCGGCAGCACTTTCAGTGTCTCGGACGTGCCGCGGGCGAGCAGTTGGTTCACCGCCGGCGGCACGTGCTTGGTCAGGCCGTACCGCGCCAGCACGGCAACGGCGTCGGCGAAGGTGGTGGGGTCGGGTGCGGTCGGGCCGGAGGCGATCACGTCGAGCGGGTCGCCGACCACGTCCGATACGATCAGCGTGAGAAGGAGCTTGCCGCGGAACGCGGCCGCGAGGCGTCCGCCCTTCACCCGCGACAGGTGCTTGCGGACGCAGTTCATCTCGTCGATCGTCGCCCCGCTCCGGTGGAGCAACCGGGTAACGGCGAGCTTGTCGTCGAGTGTGACACCGGCTGCCGGCGCCGGCAACAGCGCCGACCCGCCGCCCGACAGCAGGCACACGGCCACGTCATCGGGACCGGCGTCGGCGAGGAGTTTCAGCATCTCCTCGGCACCGGCTACACCCGCCGCGGTCGGCTCGTTCACGCCCGCCGGGCGAGCGGCGTGCAATCGAACGCTACCCCGCATCCCCTCCTGGCCGGCAGGGACGTTGACGATGCCGGTTGCGGCGTCGAGGTAGTCGCCGAGGCCGGCGAGCATCGCGGCCCCGGCCTTGCCGGCGCCGAGGATGAGGAGCCGCTGGCCTGGCGGGAGCGGTTCGCGCGCCAGCGATTCCCGCACGAGCCGCTCGGGGTCGGCGGCGCGGACAGCCGCCGACCAGATTGCCAGCGCGTCGTCGCGCACCGCGCTCACTTCTTGGCGGCCGTCGGCGTGGCGTCGACCTCCAGGTCGCCCAGGGCGTACTGGATGCCGGCCAGGTAGTGCCGCAGCACCGCGGGATTCCAGAAGATCGCCTCGTTGTGGCCGAGGGAGCAGTAGAAGTTGCGCCCCTTGTCGTAGGTCGTCACCCAGCTGATGGGGTAGAACCCGTCCGCCCGCTTGCCGATCTTCAGGTTCGTCTTCTCCCCGTCGAGCGCCAGCAGGTAGCGGCGCTCGCCCTGCACGGCGGTGTCGGCGCGGAACTGGTAAATCTCGTCGGTGATGTCGAACCCGCCGCCGTTGAACGAGGCGTTGATCGGGTGCGTCGGGTCGAGGTTCTTGACGCCGACCTTACCGCCTGCGTTCCACGGGTGGCCGTCGAACGCCCCGCCCATCATCTTGTTGTAAGCCTTCCACCCGCCGTAGGTGTCGGTCGCCGAGTGGACGCCGATCAACCCCTTCCCGGACGCCACGAACGCCTCCAGGCTCTTCTTGAGCGCCTCCTCGCGGGCGTCCTGCGTGGCCTTGTCGCCGCTCTTCGGGCGGAGGCAGTTGCCGGTGGTGTTGAGCATGAACACGGCGTCGAACTTCGCCAGCTTCTCCGGCTCGAAGAACGACTCGTCCTCGGTGGCGAACGCGGTGTACGCCTTCGTCTTGTCGCCCATCAGGATGATGGCACGCGTGCCGATCGCGATGGAGCTGTGTCGGAACCCGGCGGTGCGACTGTAGATCAGGATGTTCCGCGGCGCCTTCGGGGTGGCGGGCGCCTTGTCGGGCAGTGCCGCCTCGACCTTGGCGAGCTGGTCCGGCGGCTGGGCGGACGCGGAGAGGCTGACGAGGGCGGCGGCGACGAGTCCGAGTGCCGCGGCGACGAGCGGGCGGGTCATTGGGGTCCGCGGGGCAGGGGGGAGGGTGGGCACGGGGAACAGCCTATCCCGCCCCCGCGATGGTTGCCAGGGGTCACGGCTTCTTCGGCTCCGGCGGCGGGGTGCCGTCTTCGTCGTAGTCCTTCAACTTCCGCACCCACACGTTGCGGTACCGCACCGGGTTGCTGTGGTCCGAGAGGTGCAACTGGAACTCGTTGGCGTTCCCGCCGAACTCGACGGCGTGGTGAACCAGTACGCCGTTGTGCAGCACCGTGATCAGTGCCGGCTTCGTCACCTTTCCGGCGTCGTCCTTCCGCGCCAGGCGGGTGATGATGTCGTAAGTCTGCCACGCGCCGGGGCGGCGACTTGCGTTCACCAGCGGCGGGAAGCGGTTGTACAACGCCGCGGCCTGACCGTCGGGGTACGTGTCGTTCCCGAACGAGTCGAGCACCTGAATCTCGCCGAAGCCGCCGAGGTGGACGCCGCTGTTGCCGCGGCCCTGGCCGTTGCCCTTCACCTCCTTCGGCGTCGCCCACTCGATGTGGAGTTGGGCGTCACCGAACTTCGCTTTCGTGGTGATGCCGCCGCCGCGGGTTACCTCGGCGTACCCGCTCTCGACCTTCCAGTGCGGCACCGCGTCCGGGTCGCCGGCCTTCTTCCCCGACTTGAACCACGCCGCAAGGTTGGTGCCGTCGAACAGCACGGTTGCATCCGCCGGCGGCTTCCCGGGCGCGTCGTCGCTCCCCCAGCCCGGCGGCTCCACGACCGGGGGCCGGGGCCGCTTCATGTCGCCGGCCCGGTACTTCACCGGTTCTTTCTTCACGAGCCGCGGCGGCGGGATGTCCTGGGCGAGTGCAAACGCCGCCACCGCGAACAGGGTGCAGGTTGCGAGGGCGCGCATGAGGTGGGTTCTCCGGGCGGGTGTGAATAGCGTAAACCGCGGGGTTGCGTGCCGCCAGCCCCTCCCTTACGCTCTGGGTTCCGCCCGCGTTCCCCTCCGGAGTCTCTCATGCCGACGCCCCGTCCCACCCGCCGCGCCGCGCTCGCGGCCGGGTTCGCCGCGCCGTTCGTGTTCCGCCACTTCGCCCAGGCCCGGCCGAGCGAGACCGTCCTGCACGCCAGCTTCGGCGCCGACGGCATGGCATGGTCCGATATCCAGTCGCTCGCCGCCAGCCCGCACCTCAAGCTCGTTGCCGTGTGTGAGGTGGACGAGGCCCGGCTGGCGAACGTGAAGCGCCGCTTCCCCGACGTCCGCGTCTACACCGACTACCGGCAGTTGCTGGAGCGCGAGCGCGACCTGCACTCGGTGAACGTCTCGACGCCGGACCACATGCACGCCCCGATCGCCATGACGGCGATGCAGCGCGGCCTGCACGTCTACGGCCAGAAGCCGCTGACGCAGACGATCCACGAGGCCCGCCGGCTGACCGAGGTCGCGGCCGAGAAACGGCTCATCACGCAAATGGGGATTCAGATCCACTCGCACCCGGTCCACAAGCAGGTGGTGGCGCTCGTCCACGCCGGCGCGATCGGGAAGGTGAAGGAGGTTCACTCCTGGAGCGGCAAGTCGTGGGGCGACACGGCCGCGAAGCCGGACCGCAAGGACGACATCCCGAAGGGGCTCGACTGGGACAAGTGGCTCGGCGTGGCGGCGGACCGGCCGTTCATCGGCAACGGCTACTACCACCCGGGCAACTGGCGGAAGCGGCTCGACTTCGGCACAGGTACATTCGGCGACATGGGTTGCCACATCCTCGACCCGGTGTTCGGCGCCCTCGGCGTCGGCAACCCGCTGACGATCCGCTCCGAGCTGCCGGGGCCGAACGCGTACAACTGGTCGCTGGACGTGAAGGTGCGCTACGTGTTCCCCGGCACCCGGCACACGACCGAGCGGGTGGCGCTGACGTGGTACAACGGAAACGCCCGTCCGCCGGCCGACGTGGCCGCGCTGATCGGCGACCGCAAGCTGAACGACCAGGGTTCCATCTACATCGGCGAGGCGGGCGTGATGTACTCGCCGTACATCGGGCCGCCGGTGCTTCTACCGGCCGACAAGTTCCGCGACTACCGAATGCCTGCGACGACCGGAGACGACCACTACCGCCAGTTCGTCGAGGCCGTGCGCGGCAACGGCACGACGAGCGCGCCCTTCAGCTACTCCGGCCCGCTGACGGAGATGGTGCTGCTGGGCTGCCTGGCGACGCGCTTCCCGCAGGCGGACCTGACGTGGGACACGAAGGCGCTGCGGGTGACGAACAACGACGCGGCGAACCGGTTCGTGCGGCGTGAGTACCGCCGCGGGTGGGACGTGCCCGGCATGTAACGGCACACGGGGTGCATGGCGGCACCCGCATGGCTTCCGTCGGGCATCAGCGGGATGTCGGTCGGTCGCAGGCAGGCGGGCCGTCGGGGGCAACCCCGGCGACTCGTTCTACTTCAAGGCTGGTCGCGGAACGGTCAGCGTGGTCGGCGCTAAGACAACGCAAGCTCACGCAAAGGCACAAAGCCGCCAAGAACACAGCCCTTAGTGCTCTTGGCGGCTTTGCACCTTTGCGTGAGCCGCTTCTTCACTCTTTCGGCGGCGTGAAGTCCGCGATGTAAAGCTGTGTCGGGCTACGGCCGTCGCGGCTGGTGGTCCACATCACTTTCGTGTAGTCCGGGCTGAACACCGGCAGCACGTCCTGCCCCGGGGCGTGCGTGATGCGGGTCGTCTTCCCCGTCTCGACGTTCATCCAGTACAGGTCGTAGTTCGGCCGCGCGAGTTCGTTCGAGTGGTCGGCCGCCGTGTAAATGATGTGCTTGCCGTCCTTGTACCAGTACGGCGCCCAGTACACCCACTTGTCGTCACTGGTCAACGCCTTTTCGCCGGTGCCGTCGGCGTTGATGACGAACAGCTGGAGCCGGTCCTTTTCCTTGCGGTCGGCGCGAAACACCACCTTCGTGGCGTCCGGGCTGAAGAACGGGCCGCCGTTGTAACAGTTCGCAACGTTCGTCAGTTGTTTCGCGCCCGTGCCGTCGGCGTTCATCGTGAACAGCTGCACGTTCCCCGCTGTGCCGGCGCTGTAGACGAGCTTCTTGCCGTCGGCCGAGTAGCTCCCTTCGGCGGTGTATACTTTCGAGTCTGGCGTCAGGCACTTCAGGTCGGTACCGTCCGGGTTGGCCTCGTAAATCTTCATGAACGGGTCGAAGTCCCAGGCGTATCGTCGGCGGACGTTGTTCTTCTTGTCCTGCTCGCGCTGCACGAACTCGGCGATCTGGTGCTTCTTCGCGTCCGGGTCTTCGTGGCTGCTGGCGAAGATGACCCGCTTCCCGTCCGGGCGGAAGTAGGCGCACGTGGTGCGGCCCACGCCGGGGCTGATGCGGCGGCGGTTCCCCGTCGCCAGGTCCTGCACGAAAATCTGGTAAAACGGGTTCCCTGCGTCGCTCTCCTCGGCCTGGTAGATGACCTGCTTGCCGTCCGGCGAGAAGTACCCCTCGCCGGCGCGGACGAAGTTGCTCGTCACCTGCTTGATGTTCTTCAGGTACGGCGACTCGGCCATCTGCCAGTCCGCGGCCGGCGGCTGGCCGGGGGCGAACGTCAGTGCCAGAACCAAAGGCGTCATCGCGGTTCCTCGCGTGTGGTGGCGTCGTCTATCATTCTTGCGTTGTCCGACCCGCCCGGCCACCGCGAGCCGCCCTGATGCCGCCGCCGAAGCCTCCGGAGCCGTGCCGCCTGTGCGGCCGCCCGTTCCCGCCGGACCGGCTGACGAAGCACCACTGCAAACCGAAGGCGAAGGGCGGCACGACCAAGGACGTGGAGCTGGTCTGCTCGCAGTGCCATGGCATGGTTCACGCCACGTTCACGAACACGACGCTCGCGGTGCTGTACCCGACGATCGACCAGCTGCGGACGGCGCCGGAGCTGGGGCCGTTCCGGACGTGGGTGCGGAAGCAGCCGCCGTCGCGGAGGAAGCGGAACAAGGAGCGGCGCCGGAAGGTGTGAGGTCACCGCTCGTCGTCGTACAGTTCGTCCTCTTCGTCTTCCTCACGCCGGCGGCGCCGCCGGCGTTCGGCATCCGTCGGCGTCTTCACGATCTCTTCGCCGCCGCGGTCCAGGTAGTCGAGGTACAGCTGCACCATCAGGTGCTGCCCCGCCATCATGCCGACGATGCTCGCCGGGTAGACGCCGACGAAGCACGCCAGCATGCCAAGGAAAAGCAGTGGCACCGTCAGCAGCATCAGCACCAGGAGGGCGACGACCGCTCGGCCACCGACCAGCTTCATGAACGACAGCGTGAATCGGACCGCCCCGCCGAGGTCGAAGCGGTTCGCCATCTCGGCGTAGAACTGGACCGGGATCATGATCGCGTTCACGCCGATGATGCCGAAGAAGTACACGGCCACCGCGAGGGCGGCCCCGACACCCGGCGAGTTCGCGGCGGCGCCGACCGCGACGGCCGCGAACACGGCGGCAATCAGCACCGGAATGAAGACGAGGGCCGCGATGAGGCTGAGAAGGAACGGCCACAACCCGCGGGTGAGGAGCTCGACGAACCGGTCGAACGAGAAGTCGGGGTAGCGCCGCAGGTCGGGGTCGCGGACGAGGCGCTCGGCCATCTCGGCCTGGTAGCCGAGGAGCACGAGCGGGCCGACGACGGGGATGAACAGGCAGACGGTGGCGAGGAGGAGATTCGTCCAGCCGTTCGGCTTCTGGCCGATGAAGAATCCGAACGCGAGCTGGTACTGCACGGCGGCCCCCGGCGTGGTAGGGTACGCCCCCACGCTACCCGCCGCCGCCCCGTCCGGCCAGCCTCACGGCGGGCCGAGCACCCAGTTCACGGCGCGGTCCACGACGTTCGGCTCCGGCACCACGGTCGCCCCGGCCTGCACCACCTGATTCCACCGGGCCGGGTCGGCGGGGATTCGCTGGCCCGTCAGGTTGACGAGGCCGTCGTGCGCCCGACCGACCACGGCCGCGTCCTTGCCGTGCTCGGCGGTCATCACCTGGGCCAGCGCCGTCACCGCCTCGGGGTGCCGGCACTGGCCGAGACCGCGAACGGCCGCGAGTCGTACGTCGCGGTCTTCGGAGCCTTCGGGCCCCTGCCCGGGCGCGCTGCTGCCGGCGATCGACGCCAGGAACGCGATCGTCTCCGGCCGCCCGCCGCGGCCGAGCGACTCGACGACGCGGCAGCGGATCGTCGTGACCGTGTCGGGGGCGAACCCGGTCGGCACCGCCAGCGGCGGCCGCGCGCCGGGGACGCGCGCCGTCGGCACGGTCGCGTCCTCGCTGCGGCCGTGGGCGTTCTGGTACGCGAGCATCAGCACGCCGGCGGCGCGCTGGTCCTGGAAGCGGGCGAGCGCCTCGATCGCCGACAGCCTCAGTACGGGGCTCGGGTCGCTGGTCGCGGCGCGGGCAAGGGTGTCGATCATCTCGTCCTGGTCGGCCTGGCTGCCGCCGTTGGTCAGCGGCTCTTGTAGCCGCAGCATCGCCTTCGCCCGGTCGTCGCCGGACCGCGGCGGGTTCGCCCGCAGCACGACGAGCGGGTCTTCCGGCCGCACCATCTTTACGGTGGTGTCGAACGGGGAGGAGCGGAACGTGCGGCTGGTGACGGTGTCGAGGGTGGACGCGCAGCCGGTGAGGGCGACGCACGTTCCCACGACGCCGGCGATCGGCAGTACCCGGAGCACGGTCCCCTCCCGTCAGCGCCCGACGCGGTTTCGCGGCCGCATACCGGGGTGGCGAGCGGGGGTCAACCGGAACCGCGAACCGGAACGGGGTGGCGGGTGTCCGGGGTGGTAGGTAGGATGGGCGGGTATCGGGGCGTAGCGCAGTCTGGTAGCGCGCCTGCCTTGGGAGCAGGAGGCCGTCGGTTCAAATCCGGCCGCCCCGACTCGGTTGGTCAGTGACGATTGCCTTGCAGCCGAAGCGTTTTTCGCTTACCCCAGCTTCCGCTGGGTGCGGCTTCCGAACCAAGCGAACTGTGGAATCATTCCACAATCGCATCGGAGCCCGAGCGTGAACCGTAATCCCTTCCCGACGTACGTCCTTCACAAGCAGTCCGGCCGCGGCCGCGTCATCTGGTACGACGCCGCCGGCAACCGGCAGCAGAGACTCCTTCCCGGGCTGTTCAACTCGCCTGAATCTCGGACCGCGTTCGTCCGCTTCCAGCTCGAACTGGAAGTCTCTCCGACCGCTGCCGTGGCGACCCGCGAGGGCCTCACCGTCGCGGAAGTGTTGGCCGCCTTCCTCGAACATGCCAAGCAGCACTACCGCCACCCGGACGGCACGCCGACCAGTGAAGTGAGCGTGCTCAAGGGCGTGATCCGGGCGGTGCGCGAGCTGCACGCCGAAACCCCCGCTGCCGAGTTCGGGCCGCTGGCGCTAAAGACCGCTCGGCAGCTGTGGGTCAACGAGGGGCTCGCCCGCACAGGCTGCAACCGCCGGGTGCGAATCGTCCGCCGCATCTTCAAGTGGGCGGTCTCCGAGGAACTGATCCCGCCCGCCGTCTACCAGAGGCTCGCCGCCGTCGCCGCGCTCCAGCGCGGGCGAACCGCGGCGCCCGACCTCGACCCTGTCCGGCCGGTCGAGGAGAACGTCGTCGATGCGACGCTCCCGTACCTCAACCGATTCGTTCGCGGGCTCGTCGAGTTCCAGCGGTTGACGGGTTGTCGGCCGGGCGAGGCCTGCCGGGTCCGCCGGACCGACATCGACACGGGGGGCGAGGTGTGGCTGTATACGCCGCGGCGCCACAAGAATTCCCACCGCGGCAAGTCCCGAGTTGTAGCCATCGGGCCGAAGGCGCAGGCGCTTCTGCGGGAATTCTTCGTCCCCAATCTCGACGCCCCGCTGTTCAGCCCGATGCGGGCCACTGAGGAGGTGCGGGCCGCTCGGGCCGCCGCCCGGAAGACGCCCCGCTGGCCGTCGCACCTGGCCCGCAACGCGGCCAAGCGGGTTAAGCTCCCGAAGCGTACTCCGAAGGACGCGTACGACGCGACGAGTTACGCACGGGCCGTCAGAAAGGCCGCGATCAAGGCCGGCGTGCCCCACTGGCACCCGAACCAGTTACGGCACAGCTACGCCACCAAGGCCCGGAAGATGTTTTCGCTGGAGCACGCCGGAGCTGCCCTCGGGCACTCGAAGATGAGCGTCACCGAGGTCTACGCCGAGCGGGACGGGGCACTCGCCGCGACGGTTGCCGCGAAGATCGGGTAAGGTTTGGTGTCGGACGGCTGGGAGTCGCTTACCCCCAGCCGTGGTCGCGGTCACCCACCCTCGGTACTCAACTTCCTTGCCCTCGCCAGCGCCGATCGTGGGCACCGTGGCCGAGAAACGAAGAACGCCCCGACCGACACCAGGGCGTTCTCTGCTTCCCGCGTGTCGCCGCCCTTACTTCGCCCTCTTCGCTTCCCAATCCTTCTTCTGCTCCTTACCCCCGACCGTCGTCTCGTAGGACCCCTTGATGGAGTCCGCGCTCAGCTTGCCGCTGTACTTGCTCGTGAACTTCTCGCCGCCGCGCTCGCGGGTGACGCTGAACCGCACCTCGCCGTCCTTGAAGGTCCCGTCCTCGATCTTGGACTCGCCGTCCTTGCCGGTGGACACCGTCCCGGTCAGCTTCCCGCCCGCGTTCGCCAGCTTGAGGGTGACGTCCCGCTTCTCCCCCTTCCGCTCGACCGTCCATGTCCACGTGCCGGTCGGGTCGGCCGCCTGGTCCTGGGCCTGGGTGGTGCCGGTCATGACGACCAGGCCGGCCGCCATGAGTCCGAGTGCGAGATGCTTCACGATCGTTCCTCCGTGGGGGTGCGGCCGCCCCGGCCGCGGGGGGGCTGTTATACCGCCACCGGAAAAGGGCGGCGTGCCCCGCGACGGCGCGGGCACGGTGGTTCGCATGATCGACCGTCGGTTCAGCCCGTCCGGCTTGTTCCGTCCCTACCGCCGTCGCGACGAGCTCGCGCAGCACTCGCCCATCCTGCCACCTTGCGACGACCTGCCGCCCGCCGCACCATAGCCGCTCCGCGGAGGGACGGCATGAGCGAGCAGGTGCGGATCAACGGCGTGGCGGTGTTCGCCTACGCCGAGGGCGGGCGGCTACGGGTCTCGCTGGACGACTGGGAGCGGCTCGGCATGGTGCCCGGCCAGCAGGTCACGATCGGCGACGAGCGGCACCTCTTGGTGGGAACCGAGGACCAGCCGCCGTTCGTGTGGCTATGGCTGCAGGCACTCTCGCGGAAGGTGGGGTGACCATGCACGACCGCGCGTGGCAGGTGCCCGAGGAGGCGTTCGTGGCGGCGTGGAATGGGGCCGGATCTCTGGACGAGGCGGTACAGCGGGTCAGGGAGTTGGTGGGTGGGAAGAACGTGCCACGGTGGGCGGTGTTGGCGAGGGCGACCGCCCTGCGGAAGGCGGGCAAGTCCATGAAGGACTTGCGGCCCGCTGCGGCGGCGTGAGTACTGCACGCGAGGGCGATCTCGGGTGCGGCGCGCCGGTGGGTCGGGTCAGTACTCTTTCCGAAGGGGCGGCTCCGCCCCGAGGATAGTCCCCGAGTCGTCGGCCGTCACGTAGTAGCTGTTCGGGATCTCGACCCCGGCCGCACTCCCGGTCATCACGTTCACCCGGAAGCGGTTCCCCCAGAGGGGAGCGACCGTCACCCGGTACAGTTCGGCCGGGCGGCCGAGTCTCGCGAGCACCTCGGCCCGGATGCCGTCCGAACGCGTCCGGCACGTCGGCTCCGGCTGCGGGATCCCGGGTTCCGCCGGCGGGGGTGTGGTCATGGTGCTCATGGCGTCACTCCGGTATGGTCTCCGCCGCACGGGGGGCGGCAGGCAGGTGTCACGTTGTAGATGGCGTCAATGCCGGGAGGATTCCGTCGTCGACCGGTTCTCGCCCGTCGGGCGGGAGCGTACCGCGGTGCCACACGTGATCGCAAGGGGATGTGACACACCCCTGTGAACCGTGTAAGTAGCGCGGGGTTGGACAGGTATCTCTGACGGGCCGGCCGCGGTCTCTCTGACTGAATAGGCGACAGTCAGGGGCGCGGCCGGTCTTTTCGTTTACCGGTGGCGGCGGACCACCTCGATGCTGGCGTCCCGGCCCTGCCGCTCCAGCCGCCAGACCGCCCGCTGGGCGTCGTCCCAGTCGTCGAACACCCGGTAGCGGTCCCAGTGCCCGTGGTGCCGGACCAGTACCAAATAGTCGTCGCGGTCGGGGAAGCCCGGGCCGTGCGGCTCCTTCAGGCCGGGGAACGGCGGCTGGGCGGAGGCGGTGGCAGGGGAATTGGTCAGCCCGACGGCGGTCCCGGTCGCGACCACGGCCGTCAGGATCATTTTCCGGAGCATGACTCGGTCTCCTCTCGGGTGTCCCGTCTAGTTCCTCCCTTCACGCCGAAGTAACGAGTGCCCCGGCCAACTTGCGTCGCCCGGCGCCGTGCCTCATTCGGGTTTCACGTCTGGTGATGATCGGCCGCGTGGGTGGTTGCGACTCCGGCGTCGGTCGCCGCGCCCGCGGTGGTGTAACCCGGCGCGACCCTGCCGGTATCTTTCGTGGTGGCGCACACCCCGGGGCACCGTGATGAAAGTAATGTCCGACATCCCGTTCTCGGTCCTCGACCTGTCGCCCGTCTGCCAAGGTGGAACGGCGGCCGAGTCGTTCCGCGACACCCTCCACCTCGCCCGGCACGCCGAGCGGCTGGGGTTCCACCGGTACTGGCTGGCCGAGCACCACAGCCTGCCGGGCATCGCCAGTGCCGCGACGGCCGTGGTCATCGCCCATGTCGCCGGCGGCACGTCCACGATCCGCGTCGGGTCCGGCGGGATCATGCTCCCGAACCACGCCCCGCTGGTGATCGCCGAGCAGTTCGGCACGCTGGAGTCGCTGTTCCCGGGCCGGATCGACCTCGGGCTCGGCCGCGCCCCCGGCGGGAGCATGCCGACGGCCCGCGCGCTGCGGCGGGGCCTCGGGAGCAGCGGCGACACGTTCCCGCACGACGTGCAGGAGTTGATGGCGTACTTCCGCGCCGGCGGGCCGGGGAACGGGGTCCACGCCGTCCCGGGCGAGGGCCTGGACGTGCCCGTCTGGCTCCTCGGGTCGAGCGACTTCTCGGCCCTACTCGCGGCCGAGCTGGGCCTGCCGTTCGCGTTCGCGTCGCACTTCGCCCCGGACCTCCTGCACGAGGCCCTCGCGCTGTACCGCCGGCACTTCGAGCCGTCGGCGCGCCTGGACAAGCCCCACGTGATGGTCGCGGCGAACGTGTTCGCGGCCGACACGGACGCCGCCGCCCTGCGGCTGTTCACCTCGGCGCAGCAGCAGTTCCTGAACCTGGTCCGCGGCACCCCGGGGCTGCTACCGCCGCCGGTCGAGTCGATGGAACGGGTATGGCTCCCGCATGAGCGGCAGCACGTCGAGCGGATGACCCGGTGCTCGGCCGTCGGGTCGCCCGAGACCGTGAGCCAGTGGCTGGAGCGGTTCGCGGAGGAGACACAGGCGGACGAGATGATCCTGGCCGGGCAGATCTACGACCACGCCGCCCGCCTCCGGTCGTTCGAGATCGCGGCTGACGTTCATGCCGGCCTCGGTCGGGAAGCGGCCGGCGTTTGACCGCCGTGCCGGGCGGCGTACATCGACCCCACTTCCTCGCCCTCACCCCCGCCGACCGAGGGGACCCTGGCCGACAAACCCGTTGCGGGTGACCCGCACGACCTGGCCCGCTTTGTGGACGCGCAGGAGGGCGTCTCGACCGGGCGCTCGCCGAGGTGCGGGCGGGGCGGAAGCGGTCGCACTGGATGTGGTTCGTCTTCCCGCAGATCGACGGCCTCGGCTTCAGCTCGATGGCCCGCCGGTACGCGATCTGGAACCGGGCGGAGGCCGAGGCGTACCTCGCGCACCCGGTCCTGGGGCCGCGGCTAGTGGCGTGCGCCGAGACGGCCGCGGCGGTGCCAATGCCCGCGTCCGCACTCGACGTGTTCGGCTCGCCCGATGACCTGAAGTTGCGGTCGTCGGCCACGCTGTTCGCGGCCGTGTCGCCCGCCGGCTCGGTGTTCGAGCGGGTACTCGACCGGTACTTCCCGGGCGAGAGTGACCCGGCGACGCTCCGGCTCCTGGGCACGTCGCCCGACCCGGCCTGACGGACCCGCCGATGAAGATCGCCACCTACAACGTGAATAGCGTGAACGCCCGGCTGCCGGTGCTGCTCCGGTGGCTCGCCGAGACGCGGCCCGACGTGGCGTGCCTGCAAGAGTTGAAGGCCGTGCAGGAGAAGTTCCCCACCGAGGCCATTCGGGAGGCGGGGTATCACGCCATCTGGCACGGGCAGAAGGCGTGGAACGGCGTCGCCATCCTGGCGCGGGCGGGCGAGCCGGCCGAGACGGGGCGCGGCCTTCCCGGCGACCCGGACGACTTTCACAGCCGGTATCTCGAAGGCACGGTCGGCGGCGTGGGGGTCGGCTGCCTCTACCTGCCGAACGGGAACCCGGCACCGGGGCCGAAGTTCGACTACAAGCTCCGCTGGATGGACCGGTTCGCGGCGCGGGCGGCGGAACTGGTGGCCTCGCCCGACCCGGTGGTCCTCGCGGGCGACTACAACGTGATCCCCGAGGAACTCGACGTGTACGACCCGGCGGGCTGGGAGGCCGACGCGCTGTTCCGCCCGGAGACTTGCGAGGCGTACCGCCGGCTGCTCGCCCAGGGGTGGACGGACGCGCTGCGTCACCTGAACCCCGGCGAGCGGGTGTTCACCTTCTGGGACTACACGGCCGGGGCGTGGCGGCGGAACGCCGGGCTGCGGATCGACCACCTGCTGCTGAACCCGGCCGCCGCGGGCCGGCTCGTCGCGGCGGGCGTGGACCGGCACGTCCGCGGGTGGGAGAAGACCAGCGACCACGCCCCGACGTGGGTCGAGTTGCGGGACGTGTAGGCGCGCGGGTGGGTTGCGGTGAGCCCGTGCGTCCCGGGGCGGGTCCGTAGGGAACACGGGACGGGTCAAGGAGGATAGTGGTGGGGTCGAACGAACCGGTGCGGGCGGGCGGGGGGACGGCGGTCGCGATTCTTGTGGCGCTGAGCGTCTCGCACCTGCTCAACGACACCATCCAGTCCCTGATCGCGGCCGTCTACCCGGTCCTCAAGGACACCTACGCCCTCACCTACACCCAGATCGGGCTCGTCACCCTCGCCTTCCAGTGCACCGCGTCGCTGCTCCAGCCGCTGGTCGGGCTGGCCACCGACCGGCGTCCGCAGCCGTTTTCCCTCGCCCTCGGCATGGGCGTTACCCTCGGCGGGCTGCTACTCCTGTCGGTCGCCGACAGCTTCCCCCTGATCCTCACCGCGGCCGCGCTCGTCGGCGTCGGGTCGGCGGTGTTCCACCCGGAGGCGTCGCGGATGGCCCGCCTCGCGTCCGGCGGGCGGCACGGGCTGGCGCAGTCGCTGTTCCAGGTCGGCGGGAACGGCGGGTCGGCGCTCGGGCCGCTGCTGGCGGCGTTCGTCGTCGTGCCGTGGGGGCAGCGCAGCCTGGCCTGGTTCTCCGTCGCGGCCGTCGCCGCGATGCTGCTCCTGGTCGGCGTCGGGCGGTGGTACAAGGCGCACCTGGCCGACCGGGCCGCGAAGAGAGCGACCGCGACGCCGTCGCCGCTGTCCCCGCGCCGGGCCGCGTTCGCCGTCGGCGTGCTGTTGTGCCTGATTTTTTCGAAGTACTTCTACCTGGCGAGCCTGACGAGCTACTACACCCTGTACCTGATCGACACGTTCGGCGTGGGCGTCGCGGACGCCCAGCTGCGGCTGTTCGTGTTCCTCGGGGCGGTCGCGGCCGGCACGTTCCTCGGCGGCCCGGTCGGGGACCGGGTCGGGTTCAAGGCGGTGATCTGGGGGTCGATCCTCGGGGTGCTGCCGTTCACCCTGATCCTGCCGCACGCCGACCTGTTCTGGACGACCGTGCTGACCGTGCCCATCGGGCTGATCCTGGCGTCGGCGTTCTCCGCGATCATGGTGTACGCGCAAGAGTTGCTGCCGAGTCGGGTGGGGCTCGTGGCGGGGCTGTTCTTCGGGTTCGCGTTCGGGATGGGCGGGATCGGGGCCGCCGCGCTCGGCTGGCTCGCCGACCAGACGAGCATCCGGTTCGTGTACGAGGTCTGCGCGTACCTGCCGCTGATCGGGCTCCTGACGGCGCTCCTGCCGAACCTCCGGCGGCCCGTGTAAGGTCCGGCCGCCGGCGGGCCTATCCCCGGAATCTCCCCGCCGTATTTGCCAACGCCCTCACCCACGGAAGGTGCCGACCCTTGCGCGCGACCCGATCCGGCCTGTTCGTCATCTCGCTGCTCGGCGCCCTGAGCGTTGTCAGCCCGTTCGCCATCGACATGTACCTCCCCGCGTTCCCGGAACTGGCCGCCGGGTTCGGGGTGCCGAGCACGACCGTCGCGCTCACGCTGTCGAGCTACTTCATCGGGCTGGCCCTCGGGCAGGTGGTGTACGGCCCGCTCCTCGACCGGTTCGGGCGGAAGCCGCCGCTGGTCGTCGGGCTGTCGCTGTTCGTCGTCACGTCGGTCGGCTGTGCGTTCGCCCCGGACGTGTACACGCTCATCGCACTGCGGTTCGTCCAGGCACTGGGCGGGTGCGTGGCGCAGGTGGCGTCGGTGGCGATGGTCCGCGACTTCTTCCCGCGCGACCAGGCGGCCCGGGTGCTGTCCCGGCTGTTCCTGTTCATCGCCGTGTCGCCGCTGCTGGCCCCGACCGTCGGCACGCTGGTGATCGGGCTCGGCGGGTGGCCGGCGGCGTTCGTCTCACTGGCGGTGGTGGTGGCCGGCATCCTCGCGCTCGTACTCACGCTGCTGCCCGAGGGGCACACCCCGGACCCGGGCATCTCGCTGCGGCCGGGGCCGATCGTGGCCGAGTACCTGTCGATCCTGCGGCACCCGCGGTTCCACACCTACGCCGGGGCCGGGGCGTTCTCGTTCGCCGGGCTTTTCACGTTCGTGGCCGGGTCGCCGGTACTGTTCATGGACGGGTTCGGGGTGGACGGCCGCACCTACAGCCTGATCTTCGCCCTGCTCGCCGGCGGGTTCATCGGCGCGAGCCAGGTGAACGTCGTACTGCTCCGGCGGTGGCGGAGCGAGACGCTATTCCTCGCCTTCCTGGCGGCGCAGGTCGTGTTCGGCGCGGTGTTTCTGATCGGCACCTGGGCCGGGGTACTCGGCCTCGGAGGGACGCTGGCGGTGCTGTTCGGGTTCCTGTGCTGCGTCGGGGTGACGAACCCGAATGCGTCGGCCCTGGCGATCGGCCCGTTCTCGCGGAACGCCGGGAGCGCGTCGGCCCTGCTCGGGTTCTTCCAGCTCGGCACCGGGGCGGTGATCTCGACGGCGATCGGCGCCGCCAGCCCGGGCGACCGGGTGCCGATCGTGGCCGTGTTCGGGGTGACGGCCGCGGTCGGGTTGACGATTCTGCAGGTGGGCCGGCGGCGGGCGGAGGCCAGCCCGGTGGCGGAGGAACTGGCCCCGCCCGCCGAGCTGGAAGAGCCGGCCTGCCAGCACAACAACGTGGCGGGCGAGTGCGAGGTCTGCCGCGTGTAGGGGGTGTCTACAGTTCGACCGCGACGAGGTGCTCAAGGTGTGATCGGTAGGCGGTATGATGCCGTATCGGCCGAGAGCCGCAAGCGTACCCGTTCGGGGACAGTCGTGAGTCAGGGCAGAACTAAAACACCGGAACCGTTACCCAAGACGCTGCCGGGTGTGGTCTGCGCCCAACGAGTGCGCTGCGGTAAGCCGGGCTGCCATTGCGCCAACGGGCAAGGCCACCTCGCCTTTTATCGGTTCTGGCGTGAGGGCGGCCGGCTGCGAAAGCGCTACGTCCGACGCGCCGACCTGGCGGCGGTGCGGACCGCCTGTGCGGCCCGTCAGCGGGAGCGCCAGGAGCTTGCCGACTCGTGGCGTAAGTGGCGGAACCTGGTGGCCGTCGTGCGGGAGGTGTCAGTATGAGCGCGGTCGCAACCACAGCAGCGGCGCCGAGCGAGGCCGGCGTGATCGCCGGGGAACTGGTCAATTCGTTCGGCCAGATGGTGCAGAGCTACGAGAAGCACTATCGCCTATCGCGGGGGGAAGCGCTTCAACGCGCCGCCGAATCACCGGCGGACGAAGGCGAGCGAGCGCTGCACGGGCCACCCGATCAGGTCAGTTGGTTCGACCTGCACGCCCTCACCAGTACGGACCCCGACCGCGCGACCGCCCGCTGGGAGGAGGTCAAGCGGGCCGCGCTGGACGAACTCCGGACCGGCCACCGGGCCGCCGTCGCCGTCGAGACGGTCAACGACGACGCCTGGCAGCGGGCCCAGTTCCTGGCGCTGCGGGCGGAGCTGTCGGCCGAGTGGCAGCCCCGCAACGGCGTCGAGCGCCAGCTCATCGACGGCATGGCGCAGGCGCAGCATGGCTTTCTGACGTGGCTGCGGACGTTAACGATCCGCACCAGTCTGGAGAGCGTCACCAACGACCGGCGGCACCAGGACGAGGGGAAGTGGGGGCCGCCGCGGCAGAGCGATGCCGACGCCGTCGAGCAGGCCGCGACGATGATGGACCGGTTCAACCGGATCTTCCTGCGGACCCTCCGCGCCTTGTGCGACATGCGGCGGCACAGCGGCCCCGTCATCGTCAAGAAGGGCGGTCAGATGAACGTGGCGCAGCAGCAGGTGAACGTGGTTGCCGAGCCCAAAGGCTGCCCAACGCTGTAGGCGCGGTGTGAGGTGCGCTTCTAAGCAGCCGGCCGTAGTTGTTTCCCAGGTTCTGGGCGGAGCTTTTGGGCATATGAGTTGAAGCCCTGCTCGACGGCCGCCCGCAGATCGGACCGGGTGGCGTAACTGCGGGTCGGGATCTCGTGGTGCTTGACCTGCTTGAACACGGCCTCGATCCGGTTCAACTCGGGGCTGTACGCCGGCAGGTAGTACAGGTAGACCCCCGACTTCGCCAGCTCGGGCCGGGCGGCCTTGACCACCTTGCTGGTGTGGATCGGGGCGTTGTCCAGAACCACCACCCGGGGTCGCCCGACCGCGGGCCTCCCCCGCAGGTAGGCCACGAGGTCGTCCGACGTGAGCGTCCGCTCGAACGGCACGGCATCCAAGCGGGGGGCCGGGCCGAGCGGCTCGTAGGTGGCCAGGACGTTGACCCGCCGACCTTGGGGGTACTCGTACCGGACCCGCTTCCGCTGGCCCGGCAGGCACCACGAGTACCCACCGGGCAGCGACGGGGCGAACCCGCACTGGTCGAGATAGTCCAGGACCAGCCGGCCCTCCCGGGCCTTCCGTTGCAGGCCGCCCAGGACGGCCGCCGCCCGGGCGACCTTGGGCCGGTTCTGCTTGTGCTCCAGGGTCGAGGCCGTCCGCCGGTACCCGGCCCGCAGTCGGGCGAGGTACCGACGGACCTGACGGGCACGGAGCCGGATCCCGTTGGGGCGGAGGGCGTCGGCCAGTTGGGCCGCCGTCCACGTCCGGTCCTGGCCGAGCAGGTCGGTCAGCCGGGCGGCCACCTGATCCCGGCGGGCGTAGTTGGGGGCCGGCCCGGGCTTGCCGGGGTAGAGGGCCGGCACCCCCCGGGCGTTGAACCCGTGGATCACGGCCCGGGCGGTCTGCGGGTCACACCCGAGGTGCCGGGCGATCCGGGGCGGGGACCACCCGGCGTCGGACAGCAGGACCATCTCCAGCCGATCCCGTACCCGGGGCGGGAGGGGGTCCCGCCGGAGAGCCTGCAACTCGGACTGCGTCGCAACGGTGAGGTGAACGCGGATCATGAAACATGGTACGCAATCGGGGCCAACTGCTTAGTGTCGCATCAGGCAGCGGGTTCCCATTCGTAGAGGAAGCGCTGGAACCCCGCGAACGCCTTCCCAATCTCGTCGGGCTTGCCAAGCTCGGTGACGGCGTCAGCGATGGCGGTGTATATAGTGGACCCCGAAAACTGGACCGCCGGTTAAGCTACACCGGCGAGCCAGGAAAGGGGAACCGATGGCGGGCAAGCGGAAGAGCCACTCGGCGGCGTTCAAGGCTCAGGTCGCCCTGGCGGCGGTCAAGGGTGACAAGACCATCAACGAACTGGCGTCCCACTACGGCGTCCACCCGACGTTGATCCACGGGTGGAAGAAGCAACTCCTGGCCGGGGTCGAGGCCGTGTTCGCCTCGGGAGCCAAGACCACCGGACCCCCGGAGGACAAGACGGCCGAGCTGTTCGAGCAGATCGGGCGACTCAAGGTCGAACTCGACTGGGTGAAAAAAAAATCTGCCCCCCTCGGCTGACGCCCGGCGGGCGTTGATCGACGAGGATCACCCCGAGCTGAGCATCCGCCGGCAGTGCGAGTTGGTCGGTCTGAACCGCTCGACCCGGTACTACGAGCCGACCCCGGAGACGCCCGAGAACCTGGAGTTGATGCGGCTCATCGACCAGGAGTACACGGCCCACCCGTTCTTCGGGAGCCGAAAGATCACGCAGTGGCTCATCGGCCGGGGCCACGAGGTGAACCGCAAGCGGGTGCGGCGGCTGATGCGGGTGATGGGGCTGGAGGCCATCTACCCCAAGCCGAAACTGTCGCTGGCAGGCCGTGGGCACAAGGTCTACCCGTACCTGCTGAGGGGCGTGGCGGTCGAGCGGGTCAACCAGGTGTGGAGTGCCGACATCACCTACGTGCCGCTGCCGGGTGGGTTCATGTACCTGGCGGCGACGATCGACTGGTTCAGCCGGTACGTGGTCGCCTGGCGGCTGTCCAACACGCTCGACGGGGCGTTCTGCCAGGAGATGCTGGAGGAGGCGTTGGGCCGGGGCAGACCGGAGGTGTTCAACACGGACCAGGGGGTGCAGTTCACGGCCGGTGCGTGGACCGGGCGGCTGGAGCGGGCCGGGGTGGCGGTGAGCATGGACGGTCGGGGGCGGTGCCTGGACAACGTGTTCGTCGAGCGGCTGTGGCGGAGCGTGAAGTACGAGGACGTGTACCTGAAGGGGTACGAGCGGGTGCCGGAGTTGGAGGGCGGGCTGCGGGCGTACTTCGGGTTCTACAACACCGAGCGGCGGCACCAGTCCCTGGACTACCGCACCCCGGCCGAGGTGTACGGCGTCGGGGCCAAGACGGCCTGACGAAACAGTAGCGAAGGATCGCCACTTTTTGGTCTAGACAATGGGGTCCACTGTACCGCTCGCCGGTACGGATCGGGAAATTCTGCTGCACCTCCTTCCGCTCGCTGCCGCCGAACGGCGGGTTCGCCAGCACCACGTCGAACCGGTCCTTGTCCTGCACGTCGGCGACGTTCTCGCTCAGCGTGTTCGTGTGGGCGATGTTCGGCGCCTCGATCCCGTGCAGGATCATGTTCATGATCCCGATGACGTAGGCGAGCGGCTTCTTCTCCTTGCCGTAGAACGTCTTCTCCTGGAGCGTCTTCACGTCCTTCGTCGTCAGGTTAGGCTTCGCCCGCAGGTACTCGAACGCCTCGCACAAGAACCCCGCCGACCCGACCGCCCCGTCGTAGACGCGCTCGCCGATCTTCGGCTTCACGACCCGCACGACGGCGCGGATGAGCGGGCGCGGCGTGTAGTACTCGCCGCCGTTCCGCCCGGCGTTGCCCATGTTCTTGATCTTGGCTTCGTACAGGTGGCTCAGCTCGTGCTTCTCGGTCTGCGACCGGAACCGCAGCTCGTCGATGTGGTCGATGATGTCGCGGAGGTTGTGCCCGCTCTGGATCTTGTTTTTGATCTCGCCGAAGATCTCGCCGATCTTGTACTCGATGGTGTTCGGCCCGCTCGCCTTCTGCTTGAAGTCGTGCAGGTACGGGAACAGCTTCTGGTTCACGAAGTCCCGCAGGTCGTCGCCGCCGAGCGCCTTGTTGTGGTCGATCTGCCCGCCCTTGTCCTTCGGCGCGGCCCAACTCTCCCAGCGGTACGGCTTGTCGAGGATGAAGGCGTACTTCTTGCCCTCCAGCGCCGCCTCGTCCGCCCGGTCCTGTTCCAGCCCGTAGAGGTACTTCAGGAAGAGGAGCCACGACGTTTGCTCGGTGTAGTCGAGCTCGGTCGTGCAGCCGGCTTCTTTCCGAAGCGCGTCGTCGATGTTCTTGAACGCCTGCTCGAACATGGGGCGAACCCGGTGTGGTCGCGTGGCCGTCGCGGCGCCGGGCACACCCAGTCGCGCCTGCTTGAATCTGTCGCGGGGAAGTAGTTTAGTCCAACCGCGCCGACCCTGAAAGGTGCGAAGTGGGCGCTTCGCAGGGGAACCTGACACCCGATAGGTACGGCGACCACCGACCCGCGGGTGGCAGCTGTTCGGCCACCGGCTCCGGGTGGAGCGGTAGCCAGGAGAGGGTCGTAACCGGCCTTCCGGGTGCTACCGTTCGGGTGTACACTACCCATTCAACCGGTTGACGGGAGTAGCTACCCGCCGAAATCCGGGGCCGTGGCGGCGGGTGAGTAGTTCCCCCCGTCGCCCGGCCCTGGCCCGCCGGCCGGGAACTACGCCATGTCGATCGGCCCATCATCCACCGGGGGCTCCCCGGTGAGCAAGTTCGACCAACTCCGCGCCGCCGCCGCGAGCATCGAGCAACTCGCTGCCGATTACCACGCCGCCTTGAAGCCCGTGTATGACGCGCTCCAGGCCGTCGCGGATGCCTCGTTCGACGACCGCGAGAAGTGGGCGGCCGCGGTGGTGGCCCTGGCACGGCGGCTGGCGGAGAACGGTCTCGGGGACGTGCCTGCGAGCCGGCAGGGCGCCGGGCGCTGGGCCATCCAGTTCGACAACGGGAAGCCGGGTAACGCGTTCGCGGGACACGCGTTCTTCGCCGCCCTCGCCGCCGCGATCGCCGACGGCTCCTCGCCGGTCACGTTTTTCACCACGCTCGACCAGTACTCCTTCGTTCCCCGGGCCGCGGGACAGGAGGTCTGCGCCGCGCTCTCCAACCTCCTGTACGTACACAAGGAGCGCGTCGCGCCAAACTTTACCGCCGCCTACAGACGGATGCTCAACGCGGTGGAGATGGACGGCTCCTTGCTCTGCCTCCGGCTCCACCGGTGCGACATCCGGCTGTCGAGCGATACCCTTGCAGCCATGCACGACTGGGACGAGTGCGCGACGGGCGTGGCGCCGTGCTACACCGCCGACATTCGCCCGTCGCAACCGGTGTGGGCGAAGGCGATCGACGAGCAGGTGTCAAAGTTGTGCGTCGAGCCGCCCCCGCACTTGGACCCGGAGCTGGCCGAAGCGTTTACCACCGTCGCCGTCGGCATCCGAGAATGTACTCGGCTGATCGCCTCGGTCCCCTACCTTTGGTCGAACCTGGACCAGTACCGCCGCCTGGCCGCGCGCGTGGCCGAGTCTGCCGCCGCCGCACGGGCCGCTTACCGGAGTGTTGACGTCCTCCTCAGGCGCGCCGGCGACCCGAACGCGATCCTCGAAGCGCTCAACGACGTGCTGACCGTCCACCGCCGCGCCCCGCTCGACCCGAACCCACGGCGGGACGGGTTGAACGCAGCCATCACCGGGTTGTACACGAAGCGAGCGGGACTGTTCGCCCGGGTCGAAGGGAGGGGCATCATCGACCGGATGCTCGACCAGTTGGCCCGCGTCCCGCCAGCGACCAGCACCACGGTCGCCCATCCGCCCCAGAACGCCACACCACCGGCCGATTCCACGCCCCAGGCACTGACGGAAAAACAACGAGAGATCCTGAGAGCACTCGACGCCAAGGCCTTGACTCTCGACGAACTCGCGACTCGGCTCGACTGTGACAAGTCCCGCCTCCATCGCGACCACCTGACGCCTCTGAAGAAGCTCGGGCGAGTGGCCAATGACCGAAAGGTCGGAGGGTATTACCGCCCCGACGCCCCGCCAACGGTGGCGTGACGATGGCGTGATGATGGCGTGAAAGATGCCATCACCACGCCAATTCCAGCCCTGCAACGCATCGGCCATGCTGAACCCCGTCGCAACCGCGAGGGAGGCTCAGCATGGCCGATGGCGTTTCCGAAGTTCCACTCGTCCTGACCGAGATCCGGGCCGGCGGGGGGATGTCCCTGTCCGGCGTCGGCCGTCAGTTCCCCGGCCACCGGGGCGGGCCGGCCGTCGATCCGAGCACAGTTTTCAGGTGGGCAACGAAGGGGCTCAACCTCGCCGGGCGAACCGTCAAGTTGGAGGCCGTCCGCGTCGGCCACAGGTGGCTAACTTCTTCCCAGGCCGTGGCCCGGTTCGTCGCCGCACTGACCCCTGTTGACCCGCCGCCGGCCCCAGCGCCGATCGCCCCAACCACCGACCCGGCCCGCCGGGCGAAGGCCGCAATCAAGACGCTGATCGACCAGGGTGCGTGAAGACGCCCGGCAGCGCGAACTGCCGGGCGCGAGGAGCGTGAACCCACCATCAGACCATAGGACCAACCGCATGATACCCCCGAATCGTCCGGGTGACAACCCGGTGTCACTGACGCCCGGCCACCGCGCCGACCTCGCGAAGAGCGGGCTGACCGACGCCACCATCATCGCCGCGGGCCTCCACAGCATCCTCGACAGCTCGCGGGTGCGGGAACTGCTGGGCGACTACCTGAGCCGCACGACCGCGAACAAGATGGGCGCGTGCCTGGCGTTCCCGTACCTCGACGCCGCCGGCGAGCCGATGACGTTCGCCAACGGCGACGGGACGCAACACCCCTTCGTGCGGCTGAAGCCGTCGGCGCCGCGGACGGACAAGAAGAACAAGGACCGCAAGATCAAGTACGAGTCGCCGGCGGCCGGGCCGTGCCGCGCGTACCTCCCGCCGTGGACGCGGGCCGCGCTCGCGGACCCGACCGTCGCCCTTCTCATCACCGAGGGTGAAAAAAAGGCCCTCTGCGCCGACCAGCACGGGCTCCCGTGCGTCGGGCTCGGCGGGGTGTGGGCGTGGCAGAAGAAGCGAGACCGCGACGCCGACGGCAAGGGGACCGGGCCGCGCGAGTTGATCCCCGACCTGGACGGCGTCGCGTGGCCGGGGCGGAAGGTGTTCATCACCTTCGACTCGGATCTGACCGACAAGCTCGACGTGCAGTGGGCCGAGTACCACCTCGCCGACGTGCTGCGCCAGTGCGGGGCCGACGTCCGGGTCGTCCGACTGCCGGCCGAACCCGACGGCTCGAAGAACGGGCTGGACGATTACCTCGTCCTCCACGGCCCCGACGAGCTGCGGAAGCTCGTCGCTGCCGCGGTGGCGCCGGCGCGGCCTACCGGCGGCGACGACCGCCCCAAGATCATCATCGGGACCGACCAGTACCGGGTGAATGCCGAGGCGATCGCCGCCCTTGCCGCCGGCGCCAACGTGTACCAGCGCGGGAACATGCTGGTGCGGGCCGTGCGGACGGAGACCGACCCGGACCCGAACGCCGTCGTCCGCCGGCCGCCGGGCTCGCCGGTGGTGCGTCCGTTGCCCCCGCCGCTGCTGCGGGAGTTGTTCACCCGCTGCGCCCGCTGGGTGCAGCTAAGGGGCAAACCGGAGAAACAAGAGGAAGTCCCCGCCCATCCGCCGGAGTGGTGCGTGTCCGCCGTCCACGTCCGGGAGCGGTGGCCGGGCATCCGCCACCTCGAGGCCGTCGTCGATCACCCGGTGATCCTGCGTGACGGCACGATCCTCGGAGCAAACGGGTACGACCCGCGGTCGCAGCTGCTGGTGTCGGTGCCGGCCGGCCTGAGGATCACCGTCCCCGATCGGCCGACCCCTGCGGACTTGGCCGCCGCCGTCGCCGCCATCGACGACGTGATCCAGAACTTCCCGTTCGAGAAGCCCGAACACCGGGCCGCGTGGTTCGCCGGTCTGCTGACCCCGCTGGCGTGGTTCGCGTTCGACGGCCCCGCCCCGCTCCTCCTGATCGACGGCAACACCCGCGGCTGCGGCAAGGGGCTGCTGGCGGACGTGATCGCGCTGATCGTCACCGGCCGGCGGTTCCCGGTCATGTCGTACACCGCCGACAAGGAAGAGTTGCGGAAGAAGATCACGTCCTTGGCGATGGAGGGCGAGCGGCTGGTCCTGCTCGACAACCTGGCCGGCGCGGTCGGCAACGACGTGCTGGACATGGCGCTGACCGCCGACCGGTGGAAGGACCGGGTGCTGGGTGTCAACAAGGTGTTCGACGGCCCGCTGAACGTCGCGTGGTACGCCACCGGCAACAACGTCCAGCTCCACGCCGACACGTCCCGTCGGTGTTCCCACTGCCGCATCGAAACGCAGCACGAACGCCCCGAGCTGCGCGACGACGTGAAGTACAAGGACCTGCGGGCCCACGTCCGCGAGTACCGCGGCCCGCTGCTGTCCGCCGCCCTCACTATCCTCCGGGGGTGGTTCGCCGCCGGGACGCCCCGCCACAACCTCGCCCCGTGGGGGTCGTTCGAGGGGTGGTCCGGCGTCGTCCGCGAGGCGGTGGTGTTCGCCGGGTTGCCCGACCCGGGCGAGACCCGGCTCGCGTTGCAGACGACCGCCGACCGCGACGCGATGACGATGTCCGCCATGATCGACGCGATGGAGCGGATGGACCCCGACCGCAAGGGGCTGACGGCCGCCGGCATCATCGACGCCGTACGCAAGCCGAGCGACCGCCCGCCCGAGTGGTTCGAGGACCTCAAGAGCGCGGTCGAGGAGCTCTGCGGCAAGCTGGACGGCCGCGTCCTGGGGTATCGGTTCCGGGCGTTCGCCCGCCGCAACTTCGGCGGGAGGATGATCGACCGCGCCCCGGGCGTCAGCTCCAACAACTCGGCCCGGTGGATTGTCAAGTCCGTTGGCGGGCCAGCGCGGGCCGGATCATCACCAGTATCACCAGCATCACCAGCACCGGCCCCGACTGGTGATGCTGGTGATACTGGTGATGATCCGGCCCAACCGGGGAACGCGAAGGGCGCGAAGCCGACCCGCCGCCGGTTCAAGAACGACGACCGCGAGCACGACCAGCGGGGGGCGAAATGACCGCGGTCGCCTTGCTCGAATCGCTGGCCCCGTACCGACCGATCGTCGAGGACGGCGAGCTCGTGGTTGAGCTCGACCCGCCAGCGGGGTTAGTGGCCCGACTTGAGATCTTGCACACCGGCGTACGGGCAGTCCTGTCCGGCCGGGGGTGGCAGGGCGGGGCAGCTGTCACCCGCGACCGTCTAACCATCGTGGCTCTCGACCCGGCGAAGCCGATCCCCCCAAGCGTCACGCTCCTGCGGGTCGAAGGCGATTCTAGCTGGGACAGGGTCCCGGCAAGCGCGAGGAGCGGCGCGCCGGACTTGTTTGTTCAACCGAGGGAGTCGGGACCAACCCGCCTCGGCGGCACGCCGCCCGTCTGGGACGCGACTGCGGCGATCGCCCTACTGAACGCCGGGGATGATCTCGTCGAGCGGCTCGATGTGTCCGGGAGCGATCCAGCCATCCAGCGCGCTGCCGAGATGTTTACGATCGCCTACCGGGCTCGCGACCTGGACGGGGTACGGCTCGCGGCCCGTAGGTTCGAAGACGAAGTCCGCCGTGTGGCGGGCCTCGTTGCGCCAAGCTGACACACCTGGACCGACGAGTGGGCGAATCCGCCCACTCGTCGCCGTATGCGGTGCTCCTGCCCCAGTCATACTGCACGATAGTTGTGTATTTCTCGAAGGCTTATCCGGTTCCGCGCCCCCGAATGACACTCGCAGTCCTTGTTCGGCACAGATCGTGCCTTTCCCGGCTTCTGTCACAGCGATCGGATCTTGTGGGAGCCGCGACCGTAGTCCCGGGGGTTCACCCCGGGACTGTGGTTGTTGCGCGTCAGTACCGGGCTTCGCACGATTCGGGCAGGTGCCGTGACTGTTCGAACATCGCTGCCGTCAAGGTGCAAGCGTGCGACAGTTCGAATCCCGGCGAGCGCATGAGGCGAGATCATGACGGGACCCACGACTGCCCGCCTTGCCTTCACCCTGGCCGCTGTGTTTGCCGCCGGTGCGGCCGTCGGTGACGAACCCGCATCGACGCCCCGGCGCGAGATTCCCAAGGAGAAGCGGACGACCCTGCGCCTCTACCTGACGGCGAAGGAGGCTTACGAGAAGTGGAAGGCGGACCCCAAGAAGGTGAAGGTCCTCGACGTGCGGACCCCCGAAGAGTACGTGTTCGTCGGCCACGCGGAGATGGCCTGGAACATCCCCCTCGCCCTCCAGACCTACCAGTGGGTGGCGGGCAAGAAGGAACTCGCCGTGAGGCCGAACGCCGAGTTCGTCACCCGGGTGAAGGAGTGGGCCAAGCCCGGCGACACGATCCTGGTCATGTGCCGCTCCGGGGGCCGCAGCGCGATGGCGGTGAACGCCCTGGCAGAGGCAGGCTTCACGAACGTCCACAACATCGTCGACGGCATGGAAGGGGACACGGTCGAGGACCCGGACAGTGCCTTCTTCGGCAAGCGGATGAAGAACGGCTGGAAGAACGCCGGACTCCCCTGGACGTACGACCTCGAACCGGAGCAGATGCGGCTCCCCAAGCCTTGATGTCAAGGGCGGGCCACTCGAATGACAGTGTGTGGCACGCAATCCGTGCCGCGATGGTAACTCGGTTTGTCCAGGCGACCGGGTCTGGCTCTCAACAACTCGCCATCACCGCCGGTCCGGTGAGGCACAAGTCGGAGGAATCGAATGCACAAGAAACTGACGGACATGAACCCGGTGGACGACTTCGTCACCCAGAACACCCCGGGCCTCAAGATCTGGGATGAGCGATGGGGCGGCATGCAGTGCGCGTACCACGTCTTTGCCCCGGGTACTGACTTCACCGACATCCTGAAGGGCAAGGGACTGGAGCACGATCTGTGCGGGGTCGAACACTGGGCTTACGTTCTGAAGGGCACGGTGGAGGTCATCTACCTTGACGGGACCATTGAGGTATGCCGCGCTGGGGAAGTGTGCTTCTGGCCGGCTCCGCACAACTTCAAGTCGAAGGAAGGAGCCGAGATCATCCAGTTCAGCACCGACGGAGGGTTGGCTGCGCAGGGCAAGAGAATCAAGGAGTATGTCGCGAGCCACATGAAGAAGTAAGTGTTGATGCGATCTGCATTCCTTAAAGCCATGATCGGGGCGCGGTATTTCCGCGCCCCGATCACCCAAAAGGAGAATCTCCATGAAACTCAGAATCGCATTGCACGGTGATCGCCGCACTGCCAAGAACACGCGCGGACGGCCGTTCTGCGGGCTCGGTGCCTTCGTCGGAACGGGCGCGACCCAACGGGCCCATGTCTACACGGCGGCCAATCTCGACGAGATCACCATAGACAGCCACAAGAGGATGGACGGGGCGCGACTGGCCAAGCAGTTCGAGGTCGACATGTGCATGGTCAACGGTGGCCGCTACTGGCTGATGGACGAGCAGGATGTCCAGGGCGGTGACGTCGTGAACTTCGATGGCGTCAATCTGCTCTACGGCGGCGAGATGACCGCGGCCGAGATGACGGCCCAGATGCAGACGCCGTATGCGCCCAACCTGATCTACCGCAACACTAACTGGATCTGGCACGCCGGCACGCCGGTGCACCTGATTCGCGAGCCGAACGGCACGGTGTGGGTGATGCAGGAGTACACGAAGGACGTCGACCCGAGCCTGACGCTCGACAACCTGCACCAGGTGGGCGGCAAGCTGATGAGCCTGCCCAAGGGCTGGGTCTTCGAGACCAAGGTGCTCACGAAGGAGCTATCGCTCAACACCGCCCGGTGCGACGGCTGGGCGGCCATCATGCGCGACGAGTTGCATTGCACCTACCAGGGCTGTGGTTACGGCGCCGACACGAGCGCCAACTACGTGCCGTAGCTCGCCCGCTGCCGGCACACTCAATGGGGAAGAAGGGGACGACCGTGACAACGAGTACCGAAGAGCCGACCGGCACGCCGCCGAAGCACTCCGGCAAGGCCAAGCGTACGCTGACACCGGGCAACTTCTTCAGGACGGTCGCGCGCGTCGCGGCCTCGTCCCCCGTCCTTTTCAGGGCGTTCATCAGGCCAAAGCTGTCCTTTGCGTTGCGCGAGAAAGTCTTTCTCGCCGTGACGGCGATCAACGACTGCCGCTTCTGCGCGTGGGGGCACACGCACTGGGCGATGGCACACGGGGTGCCCCTGGAAGAAGTCAACGAGATCCTCGGGCATCAGAACGAGTCGATGGCCGCGAAGGACCCGGCCGAGGCCGCGGCGATGCTCTTCGCCCAGCACTACGCGGAGTACCACGACAAGTACGACCCGGCGTCGATCGAGAACCTGCGCCAGTACTTCAGCGACGCCCAGGTGAAGGAGATCCTCGCCTACGTCCGCTTCATTACGTTGACCAACCTGAGCGGCAACACCGTGGACGCGGTTCTCGACCGCCTCCGCGGCAAGGGTCAACCCATCAGCTTCTTCCAGGGCGTGATGGGTCTTGCGCTCGCGCCGGTGTTGTTCGCGGTGATTCTGGCTGCCAAGATCGAGCAGAAACTGGGCCTCGCCAAACTGCGGGCCCGTCTCCACCGACCACGCGCAGAAAATGGGGAACCCAAATGAAGGTGATCATTGTCGGTGGAGTGGCGGGCGGAGCATCTTGCGCGGCACGATTGCGGCGACTGGACGAGAAGGCCGAGATCGTCATGGTGGAACGCGGCCCGTACGTCTCGTACGCGAACTGCGGGCTGCCGTACTACGTCGGCGACGTGATCAAGACGGAGTCCAGCCTGCTGGTGGCCAGCGAGGCCATGTTCCGGAACATGTTCGCGATCGACTGCCGGACCAACTGCGAGGCCGTCGCGGTCGACCGCAGCAAGAAGACCGTGGACCTCCGCGACACGAAGACCGGCGCGGTGACGACCGAGTCCTACGACAAACTCGTCCTCTCGCCGGGCGCGCCGTCCTTCCGCCCACCGCTGCCGGGGATTGACCTGCCGGGCATCTTCCACGTCCGCACCGTGCCCGACGCGCGTGCCATCCGCGAGTGGATCGAGAAGGGCACCGCGTTCCTGGCCGGGATGAGCAACTACACCGGCATCCAGATGGTCAAGCCGAAGCGCCGGGCGGTGGTGGTCGGCGGCGGGTTCATCGGCCTCGAAACGGCGGAGAACCTGGTCCACGCCGGGTTCGAGGTCACGGTGCTTCAGAAGCCGCCGCACGTCCTCGGGCCGCTGGACCCGGAAATCGCCTGCCTCCTCGAAGGGCACCTGCAACGAAACGGCGTACAGCTCGTGCTCAACGACGGTGCGGCCGGGTTCAAACAGGCCGCGAACGGCACACTCGAAGTCCAGGCCCTCTCCGGCAAGACGTTCCCGGCGGACGTCGTGATCTTCGCGATCGGCGTGCGACCCGACACGACACTCGCCAAGTCGGCCGGGATCGAGGTCGGCGAACGCGGGGGCATCCGCGTCGACGAGCACATGCGGACGAGCGACCCCGACATCTTCGCCGTCGGCGACGCCATCGAGGTCAAGGACTTCGTGACCGGCCGGTGGAGCCTCGTGGCGCTGGCCGGGCCGGCGAACCGGCAAGGCCGCATCGCCGCCGACGTGATCGCCGGCCGCGACTCCCGCTACCGCGGCACCCAGGGCACGTCGATCATCGGCGTGTTCGGCGGGGCCGCCGCCTGGACCGGGGTCAGCGAGAAGACCCTCAACAGGCTCGGCGACACTGACTACGAGAAGGTCTACCTGTTCCCGAACTCGCACGCCGGGTACTACCCCGGGGCCAAGCCGATCCACCTGAAGGTCATCTTCCGGAAGTCCGACGGTCGCCTCCTCGGCGCGCAGGCGATCGGCGAGGACGGGCCGGCGGTGGACAAGCGGATCAGCGCCCTGGCGATGGCCCTCCAGCTGGGCGGGACGGTCTACGACCTCGAGGAGGCCGAGCTGTGCTACGCGCCCCAGTTCGGGAGCGCGAAGGATCCGGTGAATTTCGCCGGGATGGTCGCCGCGAACGTCCTCCGCGGGGACATGCCGCTGAGCCACTGGGGTGAGACCGAGGGTCGCCTGCTGCTCGACGTGCGCGACCCCGCGGAGCTGGTGCTGGAGAGTGTGCCGGGCGCGGTCAACATCCCGCTGCCGCAACTCCGCTCGCGGCTGGGCGAACTCCCGCGCGACCGCGAGATCCACGTCATCTGCCGTTCCGCCCAGCGGGCGTACTACGCCACCCGCGTGCTCCTGCAGAACGGCTTCACGGCCCGGACGCTCGGCGGGGGCATGCTGTCGCGCGCCGTGAAGGCCGTTGCCGGAGCAAAGTAACGGCGGGGGTGTCGGTCGGTCACGCGAGTGGCACTCGCGCCACTGTCGCTGTCCTGGTGATCCGGTGCGGCTCGCAAGGTCCCGCTAGTCGTGTTCGGTAGACCCTTGTTGGCACGGCACAGCCGGCAGAACCGGTGCGACCGCCGGTCCGCTCCCTCGCCACCAGCATCACCGCCACCGTCCGCCCTGCCGCCCGGTGTCACGGGATGATTCAATACTTGGATCGAGATCATTATTGACTTTGGCTGGCGTCAGTCGAACCACACCCCGGACCGGCGTCCACCGGTCCGGCGGTAGACCAGTCACCCCCACCCCCACGAACCGGCCGACGATCATCGCGCGGCGTGTGGATCCGAGTCGTCACCATGGCGAAAGTCCGAGTCGCGGCCAGAACCCGACCCACCCTTGAAATCGGCCCGTCGCCCCGGCCGCACCCGACCCGAGAAGAGCTCCGCGCAATGGGGAAGAGCCTGCGGGACAAGTGCCCGCGCGAGTCGCACGCGGCCTGGCGGCCCGCCGCCGATCGGCCCGACCCGCTCGCCCTGTTGGAGGAGTCGAACAAGGGGCGCATGCCCCACCTCGTCCCGGTCCGCCACGGCCGCATGCTGCACTCGCCGTTCACGTTCTACCGCGGCGCGGCCCTCAACATGGCCGCGGACCTGGCCGGCACGCCCTCGACCGGGCTCCGCGTGCAGGCGTGCGGCGACTGCCACCTGTGTAACTTCGGCGCGTACGCCACCCCCGAGCGGCGCGTCATCTTCGACCTCAACGACCTGGACGAGACCCTTCCCGCCCCCTGGGAGTGGGACGTGAAGCGCCTGGCCGCCAGCTTCGTGCTCGCCTGCCGTGACAACGGCTTCCGCGAGGACGCCGCCCGCGACGCCGCGCTGAGTTGCGTGCGGTCGTACCGCGAGCGCATGGCCGAGTACGGCGACATGCGGGTGCTGGACGTGTGGTACGCGAGCATCGACGTCGAGAAACTGCTCGCGGTGATCGACGACAGGGAGGCCTCCAGGCGACTCCGTAAGCGGCTGGCGAAGGCCCGCGAGCGGAGCGTCCTGGAACACGACTTCCCGGAGCTCGCGACAGACGCCGGCCCGGCCCCGACGATCCGGGACAACCCCCCGCTGATCTTCCACCCGCCGGACCGGGCCCGCGAGGAGCTGATGGCCAGCGCCGAGAAGCACTTCGCCGGCTACCGGGCGTCCCTGCGGGAGGACCGACGGCTCCTCCTGGACCGGTTCGTGCTCAAGGACGCGGCGGCGAAGGTGGTCGGGGTCGGGAGTGTCGGGACGTACTGTGCCGTCCTACTGCTGATGGCGGGCGAGCACGACCCCCTGTTCCTTCAGGTCAAGCAGGCCCGCCCGTCCGTCCTCGAACCCTACGCGGGTAAGGACCCGCACGCCAACCACGGCGAGCGCGTCGTGCACGGCTGCCGGATGCTACAGTCGGCCAGCGACACCTTTCTGGGCTGGGTCAAGGGGGAGGCCGGGCGGCACTACTACGTCCGCCAGCTCCGGGACATGAAGATCAAGCCGGTGGTCGAGGCCTTCACGCCGGGCGTCATGGTGCAGTACGCCGACTTCTGCGGCTGGGCGCTGGCCCACGCGCACGCCCGCTCCGGCGAGCCCGCCGCCATCAGCGGCTACCTGGGGAAGGGCGACAAGTTCGACGAGGCCGTCGCCGACTTCGCGGCCGCGTATGCCGACCAGAGCGAACGCGACCACGAGATCCTGGTGAAGGCGGCACGCGCGGGCAAGTTGGAAGTCGTCGTCGAAGAGGGGCGGTAGCGTGGCGCCGGGGTGAGAGGGACCGACATGGGCGGCGTCCTGGCGAACGAGGCCGAGCTGTACTTCGACCGGGGCGGGCCGGTCCAGCGGTTCTTCCACCGGCTCGCCCTGCGCCTGCGCGTGGACTTGACCCTCCGCGGTCGTATCCTCGGGTTCCTGGTCCTCACCTGGGTCCCGCTACTGCTGTTCGCCCTGATTGAGGGCCGCGCCCTCGGCGCCTCGCCGAAGGAGTCACTGCTCCAGGACTTCGCCACGTACGTGCGGTTCTTCGTGGCCGTGCCCCTCCTCATCATCGCGGAGTTGGTCGTGGGGCCGCGCCTCCGGGGGGCGGGGTTACAGTTCGTGCACGGCGGCCTGGTCCGGGCCAAGGACTTCCCCGCGTTCGACGGCGCGATCGCCCGCGCGGCGAAATGGCGGGAGTCGGCGTGGGCCGATTTCATCATCCTGGGCGTGGCCGTGATCGTCTCGTGGACGGCGACGATTGACACGGTGTACGGGGAGGGGCTCGCGACCTGGCGTTCGCCCACGCGGAGCGGCGGCCCCGGGGTGTCGTTGACCGGGCTGTGGTATCACCTCGTCGCCGTGCCCGTCCTGCTGTACTTCTGGCTCCGCTGGCTCTGCCGTCTGCTCGTCTGGGGCAAGTTCCTGTGGTCCGTCTCCCGGCTCGACCTCGCCCTGATTGCCACGCACGCCGACCGGGCGGGTGGCCTGGGGTTCCTCGGCACGGCGCACACCTCACTCGGGATCTTCGCCTTCTGCCTGAGCGCCGTCCTGAGCGCCGAGGCCGCCTTCCTCATCGTGTTCGAGCAGGTCGACATCGAGACGTTCAAGGTCCCGTACGCCGCGCTTCTGGTGGTCGCCGAACTGCTCCTGCTCGGGCCGCTGCTCGTGTTCGTCCCGATCCTGGTCCGGACCCGGCTGGCGGCGTTGCGCGAGTACAGCCTGCTCGTGGACCGGTACAACCGGGGCTTCCACGACAAGTGGATCGGGGGGGCGGCCCCGGCGGACGAACCGCTACTGGGCAGCGCCGACATTCAGTCGCTGGCCGACCTGGGGAACAGCTTCCGGTTCATCCAAGAAATGACGGCCTACCCGTTCAGCGTGCGTGCGATCCTCCAGTTGGCGCTCGTGACGAGCCTTCCCTGCCTGCCTCTGTTGCTCCTGGTCATGCCGGTCGGCCAGATCATCGAACTGCTCGCCAAGGCGGTGGCGTAACTACGGGACAGACGAGTTGGCGCGGATCGATCCTGGGAACGATGTGCGAAGCGTCTGGGCTGGACTCGGAATCGACAGTTTGGTTCGGAGGGAAGAGCCCCAGCCGTCCCGAGAGTCCGGACGCACTTCCTGGTCGGCATGGCCGCGGATCGGCTGGGCGGCCGGGGGAGGCGCCACGGTTGCCCAAAATTGATGGCACACCAGTACAGCCGCGGCAACCATGAGACCGAGGTGCGGGATGATCACCGCTTGGTCTCGTCGGCCACGGTCCAGGTGCGGTACTGCCGCGTCACCATTCACCCCCGTTCGCCAAGCGGAAGCGATACGGTCCGCTGTTGCTGAGCGTTATCCACGTTCACGAGCGGGGGATACACGGTGGCAAACCGCCTTCCACAGTCCGTTCCACAATCACTGTGGAAGTTCCACAATTCCAAGCCATTCCACGCAACGCATGTTGACCCCTGCACGACCGGCGGGTAGGGTGGAAATGCTGGAAAACGTAGTGGTTCGGAGTGTTTTCGGGTCGATCGTCGCTGGCCTTGGGAGCAGGAGGCCGTCGGTTCAAATCCGGCCGCCCCGACTGACTTGGGCACTTCAGTCCGACGCCGGGTGCGCCTCCAGGAACCGGGCCACCACACGGGCGAATTCCTCGCTGGCGAGGTTGTGGCCGGCACCTTCCGTGCGATGAAGCTCCTTCGGCTCGTTCGAGGCGTGGAACAACGCCTCTCCCTGCCAAAAGGGCACGACGTGGTCGTCGGTGCTGTGACCCACGAGCAGGGGCCGGGTGCAACGGCCGATCCGCGCCAGGCTGTCAAACCGCGACCGCATGAGCGTGTGCGTCGGCAGCCACGGGTAGTGGCTCTTGGCCGCGGCCGGTAGCGTCGTGAACGGGCACATCAGCACCAGCGCCCGGTGCTCGTGCCGCGTCGCCGACTCGACCGCGACGCCGGTGCCGATCGATTCCCCGAGAAGAATCACGTGCCGCGGCGGAATCTTGCCCTCGGTCGTGAGCCAGGCATACGCCGCGTCGCAGGCGGCGTAGCAGCCAGCTTCCGTCGGCGAGCCGTCGCTCTTGCCGTAGCCGGGGTAGTCGTACATCAGCACGCCGGCGTCGGTAGCATTGTTCAGGTACAACGCCAGGTCGCCGCGGTACGACAGGTTCCCGCCGTTCCCGTGTGACGCCAGGAACGCCCCCGCCTCCGGCCGCGTCGGCGGCAGCCACCACGCGTGTAACTTCGTGCCGTCGGCCGAACTGAATTCGACATCCCGAGTCCGCCGGTCGGCCGGCTGCAGCCACGCCTCCGCGGCCGTGTGCGGGTGGAACACGAGTTTCGATTCGAGAAACAGGAACACGGCCACCACCGCGACGTAGATGCCGGCGTAGACGAGAATGCGCTTTAGTAAGAAGCGAGCCGCGCGGCGCCGGAGCGACTCGCTCACGCCGTCTCCTCGGTGTCGAGTGCCCGGGTCAGCGGCGACAGCGCCTTTCGAACGATGCCGCGCATCGCCTCCAGGTCGGGTGTCTGGCCGGTGAATAGCTCCACCTGCCGGGCGGCCTGCCGGACGAACATGTCGACACCGGTGATGGTGTCGCACCCGCGGGCTCTTGCCTCGCGGATCATCAGCGTCGTCTCGGGGTTGTAGATGGTGTCGAACACCGTCACGCCCGGCTTCATGACGCTGACGTGGACCGGGCTCTCGTCCACGTTCGGGTGCATGCCGACCGGCGTGCAGTTGATGAGCACGTCGAAGAAAACGCTGTGCCGGGCGTGCCAGTCGAGCGTCTTGCAGTTCACCTCCTCGGCCAGGGCGTGTGCCCTCTCCGGCGTTCGCGCCGCGATGGTGATGTGCGCGCCTTCCTTGTGCAGAGCGTGGCACACCGCCCGCGCCGCCCCGCCGGCCCCGAGCACGAGCACGGCGCACTGGCTCAGCTGCACCGGCTTGCCGTCCGACCCGGTCTTGCCCCGGACGTGCTCCCTCAGCGAGTCGATGGCCGCGTGGTAGTCCGTGTTCGCGGCCGAGAACTTGCCGTCGGGCAGCCGCACCAGCGTGTTCGCGGCGCCGGTCTGCTCCACCGTCGCGTCCTTCTCCCGGGCGATCGCCGCGGCCGCCTCCTTGTGCGGGATGGTGACGCTGTACCCCTCCACCGGGATCTGCCCGTACTCCTCCACGGCCTGCGGGAACTGCCCGCGCGGGATGCGGAACGGCAGGTAGATCGCGTTCAGCTTCATGCTGCGGTAGACGTGGTTGTGTAGCACGGGGCTGAGGCTCTGCCCCACCGGGTCGCCGGCGACGCCGAACACGCGCGTGTTGGCGTCGATGGACCGCACGGGGTAGGTGGTGCGGAACTCCTCCAGGCTGGGCAGGCCGGGGGCGATGCCGCGCTCCTTGTTGAACGCGGCGTAGATGAACGGCGCGCCGTACTTCAGCGACAGGTAGCGGCTCGGCGCCCCCACGTCGCCCATGCAGAACGCCACGGTCGGCTTCGGCGCCGCCTTCTGGAGCCGCAGCACGCGGGCCACGTCGGCCGGGCTCTGCGCCATGACGGCGAGCTTGTACACGTCGCCGTCGAGTTTCAGCATGTCGGCGTACAGGTCTTCCAGGTTGTCGGGGGTCTCGTTGAGGTTGTGGTAGCTCACGATCCGCTTCACCGGGCCGAACCGCGGGATGGCCTTGGCGATGTCGTGCTCCAGGTCCACCCACTCGAACGCGCCGGAGACGATGGCCTGGCGGATGATCGTCTGGCGTTCTGTCTCGGTGCCGGGGTATCGGCCGCCGTCGGAGGGGCGGCGCAGGGTGGCTACCCAGGGGCACTGCTTGACGGGGGTGAAGCGCTTGAACTCGACGGCCTTGGCGAGGAAGTCGAGCCGCAATTCGATGAACTTGGCCCCGCGCTTGACGGCCTCCTGGAGCTCGGCGGTGATCATTTTGTGCCGGGTCCGGCCGATCACTACCAGCACCCGGTCCGGTCCCACGGACATGACCCGCCCCCCGCCCGAAGTCGTTGCGATGGCATTACCTTAGCACGACCCGAAAACGAAAACAGGGGGCGCGAGCCCCCTGTGTCCGTGCCGTCGAGTGCTACCGTTCGGTTACAGCTTGCTGGCTTCCTTGTACATCACGACCTTGCGGACGATCGGGTCGTACTTCCGGAGCTGGATGCGCTCCTTGGTGTTGTTGCGGTTCTTCTCGGTGAAGTAGCAGTGGTCGCTGGCCTCGCTCTTGAGCTTGATGGTCGAGCGGGCCTCCTTCGCCTTGGCCATCGCGGCCTCCGGGGGGTGTGAGGGGGCAGCACCGGGGCGGTCCCCGGCGGTAGACTGAATACCTTAGCGGGTTCCGGTCGAAAGGAGGAGGGGGGAATCTTCGCGGAACCTGGAGAACCCATGACCGGGACGGCGGTTTGCCTCGGCCTTCTCGCCCCCGCCACCGCCGTCGCGGCGACCCAGGCCGCGCTCGCCGCCCTCGGCCGCTTCCCCCGTCGTCGCCAATCCCCGCAGTCCGCCCAGCTTCCGGCGATCGTCGTGCTGATCCCGGCGCACGATGAGGAAGGCAGTCTTAGTCGGGCGCTGAGATCGGTCGCCGAGCAGGAGCACCCGGCCGTCCGCGTCGTAGTCGTCGCCGACAACTGCACCGACCGCACGGCCGACGTGGCGGCCGGGTATGGGGCGCGCGTCGTGACTCGTTCCGACGCCGCGCGCCGCGGGAAAGGGTACGCCGTCGCTGCGGGGCTGCACGCACTCCGGGACGACTCGTTCGACGCCGTCCTGATCCTCGACGCCGATTGCACCTTGAACCGCGCCGCGCTCGCGGAGATCGCGACGACGTTGGCCAGCGGCGCCGGAGTGGTGCAGGCGAGCTTGCGGTCGTTGAACGCCGACGCCGGGCCGGGTGGGTTCGTTGCCGCGGTCGGGTCCGTGGTCGATGCCGCGGTCGCCGCCGGGCGTGAGCGCCTCGGCTTCCGCGGCCGATTGCGTGGCACCGGTATGGCATTCTGCCGATCGGCCCTCGGACGTGTCCGCTGGGCGACGGCGAGTCCGGTTGAGGACGCCGAGTACGAGCGGCAGCTGCGGGACGCCGGGCTGTGCGTGCGCTACTGCCCGGGCGCCGAGGTGTCGGCCGCCGCCCCGCCGCGGCTCAAGGACCTGTGCCGCCAGCGCCGCCGCTGGGCTGCCGCGGGGCCGGCAGAAAGCAAGCCGCTCGGGCTGGTGCTGGCGGCTGCGGCGGTGACGGCTGCGCTGGCGCTGAGTCAGTTCGTCGGATGGGCGTGCGCGCTGGCGGCGACGCTGATTCTGCTCTACGGCAGTGCGGCCGCCGAAGTGGGGCTGACGCGCCGGCGGCTGGGGTTCGCGCTGGCGGCACCCGTGGTCGTCGGGCGCCTGGCGTGTGTCGCCGTGGCGGGGTGGCTGAAGCCGGACCGCGGGTGGGAGCCGGCCCGTGCCGGGTGATCCTGCCGTGATCGCCGGCGTCGTGCGTGGCTCGACGCGCCCGAATCTCTTGAAGCGGCTGGTGCTGCCCCCCGGTCCTGCCGCCGAGCCCGGCCGCGTGCGGCTCACGTTCGACGACGGCCCCCACCCCGCGTACACCCCGGCCGTCCTCGAACGCCTCGCCGCCCACGGCCACGCCGCCGCCTTCTTCCTGGTCGGCCGCCGCGCCGCGTCCGCGCCCGAATTGCCGGCGACGATCCGCGCCGCGGGGCACGTCGTCGGGAACCACACGTTCAGCCACCCGCGGCTCCCGTGGCGTGACACCGCGGTGTCACATGCCGAATTGAGCCGCTGTCAACGCCTGCTTCCCGACGCGACGCACTTCCGCCCGCCGTTCGGCCGGCTGACGCCGGGACTCTGGCGCGCCGCCCGCCGGCTCGGCCTCACGCCGGCGGGGTGGTCGCTCGACCCCCACGACTGGCGCTGCCGCACGCTGGCCGACGCCGCCGCGTGCGCCCGCGGCCTGCTCGCATCGGCCCGGCCCGGAGACGTGATCCTGCTCCACGACGACCGGCCCACGGTGCTGCCGTTACTGGACGTGCTCCTGCCGGGCCTCCGCGACCGCGGCCTCGTCTAGAATGTCGGCGTGATGTCCGACCTCGACGCCCTCGTCCGCGCCGTCCTCGACCGCCCCGACGACGACACCCCGCGCCTCGTCTACGCCGACGCCCTCGACGACCTCGGCGACGCCGGCCGGGCCGCGTTCGTCCGCCTCCAGGTTGAAGCGGCCCGCGGCGAGGCGTGGGAATCGGCGGCGATCCGCGCCCGCTGCTTCCGCGGGAATCCCGGCGAGGAGTGGTGGAACTCGCTGCCCGAACTACCCCACGGCCTCCAGTGGGCGATGCCGCCGTTCCGCCGCGGCTTCCCCGCGGCCGTTCAGGCCACCGACGGGGCCGCGTTCGTCGCCGCCGCGGGCACGCTGTTCGACATCGCTCCCGTGGAGTCGCTGGAACTATTGTCCACCCCCGCGGGCGGTGTCGCCGCACTGGCCGCGTGCCCGGGGCTGGCCCGACTTCGCCGACTCGTGATTCGCGCGGGCCTCGGGCAGGCGACGGCCCTCGTCCTGCTGAACTCGCCCCACCTGGCCGCGCTCGACGAACTGGTGATCGGCGCCGCCCTCACCTCGGCCCAGACGGCGCGGGCCGTGACGGCGTCGCGGGCGTTTCGACGACTTCGAACGTTTTCCTACCGTGACGAGTCTCAAGGAGGGGCGCTGGTGTCGGCCCTCGCCGCTCTCCCCGACCCGCCGCCTCTGCGGTCGCTCGACCTCCAGGGGAACCGCCTCACGCCCGCCGGGTTGCGCCGGCTCTTCGACTCGCCGATCGCGGCCGGGCTGGAATCGCTCGACATCTCGGACAACCACCTCGGGGCGGACGGGTTCCACGAACTGATCGTCCGCGACCCGCTCCCCGCGCTCCGCCGGCTCGACGCGATGCGGACCGGCCCCGGCACCGCGGGCGTCGCGGGGTTGGCGGGGCAGCCGCTGTTGCGGCGCGTCAGAGTCTTGAATTTCGGCGGCAACGCACTTCGACCCGTCGTGGGCACCGTCCTACGAGCGATGCCCCTGAGCGAGATTCGCGTCCTCGACCTGCGCGACAACCGCCTCGGCGACGAGGGCGCGACTCAACTCGCCGGGGCGCGGTGGCTGACGGGACTGCTTCAACTGGACCTGTCAGAGAATGACATTGGCGCGGCCGGGGCCGAGGCTCTGGCGGCGGGACACGAGTTGGGCGGACTGATCGAGCTCGATCTGGGTGGGAATCCGATTCCGAGTACGTCTCGGAAGGCTCTTCGCGACCGATTCGGCGACCGCGTGTTGCTCTGACCGACGGAGCCAGGGCGTAAACCGACAGTGAGTTCATTGCCCGGGGGACGGCCAGAATCGGTCCGCCTCGCGTTTCAGGGCGCCCCACGCCTGCCATTCTTCGACCGTCGGCATGTCGGGGCCGTCCACCAGGGCGCGAAGGTGGTCCAGTTCGCGCATGCGGGTCATCGCCGCGGCTCTGGCGTGGGGCGTTGAGTCGTCGCCGGTTGACATCATCCCGACGGACGCACCGACGCGGCGGGCCAGGGCGTCGATCTCGGCGCGGGCCGCGGCGCGGTGCCGGTCGCGGTGCGGCTCGCTGACGAGCCACACCCGCTGCGTCGCCCACCGCGCCGCCCTCGCCGCCTCCGGCCGCAGCGGCTCGGCCACAGCCGCGGGATCGACCGGCTTCGGCTTGTAACGCAGCGGCGCCCACTCGTCGCCGTACCACATCGCGGTCAGCAGCCCGGCCACGCAAAGTGCCGGGGTCAGGACCAGCAGCCCGGAGGCGAGCAGCTTCCACGGTCGGGGGTTGAAGCGGATCGCGTTTAGGAGCCCGGCGCCGACGAAGCCGACGAGTCCGCCGGCGGCGTGGCCCTCCCAACTGACCTGCGGCAGGAGGCAGACGCCGGCGTTGAGCAGGAACGCGAAAAGTAGTCGACGGCCCATGTCGGCGGCGAGGTCGGCCGGAAGGTCGTCGCGGAAGTGGACGTACCACGCCAGCACGGCCCCCATCAGCCCCCAGATAGCGCCGGACGCGCCGGCCACGATGACTGGCACGTCGCCGGGGCCCTCGAGCGGCCGCGCCGCCATCGCCGCCGTGGACGCGGCGACGCCGGCGAGGACGTACAAAAGCACCGCCCGCCAGCGGCCCCAGAACAACTCGGCGGCAGGGCCGGTGGTGCCGAGGAGAATCATGTTCAGGGCGATGTGCCAGAACCCGGCGTGGACGAACATGCTGGTGCCGAGCCGCCACCACTGGCCGTTCAGCAGGTCCTGCGCGGAAACCGCCCCGACCCGCTCCAGGACGCTGACCCACGGCGCCCCGAGCGCCCCGGCCGGCGACTGCTTCCACTTCAGCGCCACGGCGACCCCGACCGCGTACCACAGGACGTTCAACCCGATGAGGACGGGCGTGACGAGTGGCGGGCGGAAGTCGAGGAGGCCGGCGAGCGTGGGGGAGACGGGCTCGAACCCGGCCGGCGTCGGTACGACGGCGCGGGCCGCGACGCGCTCGCCGTCCGGCGTTGCGACGTACCCCTGTCCGGCGCCCTTCTCCCACGCCGCGACGCGGACGAGGCCGGCGTTGCGCAACTCGGCGAGGGCGTCGTCGAGTGCCGTGCGTGGGGCGCCGGTCAACTTGACGTGTGCGGAGGGGAACCAGGGCCGGCCGGCGGCGACGACGGCGCGGAGTATCGCGTCGGCGCTGGGCCGGTCGTCGGCGGGCATGGGGGCACCTCGGTCGCCAGGTTCTCGGCGTCATTGTGCCGAACGGGCGGGGGGTTGTCGATCGGAACCGGACGGGTTTCATTGGGTCGATCGCACGCCGCCCTGTTGACGACTGGGGGTGGTGCTCCTACGATGGTTTCTTTCCGCGACCGCGCCTACCGCTGGTCCCCGCAGAATGTCGCCGGCCCCGCTGTCGTCCGCCGCGTTCGCCGACGCCGTCCTCCGGCTGTCGCGCGTCCGCGGGCCGGTGGTGGTGAAGCTCGGCGGCAGCGCGATGGAAGACCCAGCCGCGACCGACGCCTGTCTGCGGTCTGTGGCGACGCTTCACCTCCTCGGCGTTCCCGTGGTGCTGGTCCACGGCGGCGGCAAGCCGATCGACCGGGCCATGGCCGACGCCGGCCTGACGCCGCGGAAAGTCGCCGGCCGCCGCTACACGGACGATGCAACGCTCGCCATCGTGAATCGCGTCCTTGGCGACATCAACCGCGACCTGGTCCGCCGGCTCGAGTCCCTTGGCGTGGACGCCACCGCGCAGATCGATGCGGATTACTTCCCGCTCCACGGCGAACTGTTGAAGCTGCCGAACCCCGGTGGCGAGCCGATCGACCTGGGCTGGGTCGGTTACGTCACCGCGGTCGATACTGCGCCGCTGACGGTCGAAGTGATCGAGCGCGGCGAAGTGCCCGTGATTCCGTCACTCGCCGAGTGTTCGGAGTGTCCCGCGGGTCGGCTCAACGTCAATGCCGACACCGCGGCATCCGCTGTGGCAGGCGCGCTTCAGGCTGAAAAGGCAGTCTTCCTCACCGACACGCCCGGCGTTCTGCGGAACCGCCACGAACCCGCGTCACTGATCCCGCGTCTGACCGAAGTCGAGTGCCGCGCACTCATCGCTTCTGGGGTGATCGACGGCGGCATGGTGCCGAAGGTGGAGGCGTGCTTCGAGGCGCTTGCCGCCGGGGCGCAGTCCGCTCTCATCCTCGACGGCCGGGTGCCGTACTCGCTCCTCGACGTGTTCCTGCACGACCGCTTCACCGGGACCGAAATCACCCGGTAGCCTCGGAGCCCCCATGCCCGCGACCGACACACTGACCAGCCCCCAGGTCATCGACCTTGCGAAGCGCTTCCTGATCGGCAACTACACGCGGTACCCGGTGTGCCTGGTCCGGGGCGAGGGCTCGTGGGTGTGGGACGCCGAGGGGAACCGCTACCTCGACTTCTTCCCCGGCTGGGGCTGCGGCATCCTCGGCCACTGCCCGCCGCGCGTCGTGGAGGCAGTGCGGGAGCAGGTGAACACGCTCATTCACGTCCCGAACACGTGGTACACCGAGCCGCAGGCGTTGCTGGCGCAGGCGCTGTCGGAGCGGACAGACTTCGGCGGCGTGTGCTTCTTCTGCAACAGCGGCGCGGAGGCGAACGAGGCCGCGATCAAGCTCGCCCGCCTGAACGGCAAGCCGAAGGGGAAGTACAAGATCCTCACCTTCACCGGCAGCTTCCACGGCCGGACGATGGGTGCGCTGTCGGCGACGGCGCAGCCCAAGTACCACGCCGGCGTCGAGCCGATGCTGCCGGGTTTCGTGTACGCCCCGTTCGGCGACCTGGCCGCGGCCGAGAAGGCGATCGACGCCGAAACCGCCGCCGTGCTGCTCGAACCGATCCAGGGTGAGGGCGGCATCAACCTGCCGCCAGCCGGGTTCCTCGAAGGCCTCCGCGAGCTGTGCGACCGCCACGGCATGCTGCTGATGCTCGACGAGGTGCAGACCGGCATGGGCCGCACCGGCGCGTGGTACGCCCACCAGCACTGGAACGTGAAGCCCGACGTGGTGACGCTGGCGAAGGCGCTGGCCGGCGGCGTGGCGATGGGCGGCGTCATCGCCACGCCCGAGGTCGGCGAAAAGCTGAAGCCCGGCACCCACGCCGCGACCTTCGGCGGTAACCCGCTCGCCGCCCGCGCCGCCCTCGCCACCATCGAGACGATCGAGCAGGACGGCCTGCTCGACCGCGCCGTCCGCATCGGCGAGCGGTTCGCCGCTCGGTTCAATGCCCTGAAGGCGAAGTGCCCCCACGTCCTCGACGTGCGAGTAAAGGGGACGATGATCGGCGTCGAGCTGGCGACCGACGGTGCGGCCGTGGTGCAGGAGTGCCTGAAACGCGGCCTGCTGGTGAACGCCACGCACGGCACCGTGCTCCGCCTGCTGCCGGCGATCAACCTCGCGGACGAGCAGATCGACGAGGGCTGCGACATCCTCGACGACGTGATCCTGAACCTGAAGGCGTGAGCCTCCACAGTCTGGTTTCGATTCACCGGAGCCCGCGGGCAGAACCCGCGGGCTCGCCACCTTGAAGGGGTTGAACCCCGATGACGCACTTCCTGAACCTCATCGACCTGTCCGCGGACGAGGTCAAGCACCTGCTGACCGAGGCGGCCCGGTTGAAGACCGCGCACGCCCGCGGCATCCCGACGCGGACGCTCGCCGGCAAGGTGGTCGGCCTCATCTTCGAGAAGCCGAGCCTGCGGACGCGGGTGAGCTTCGAGAGCGGCATCGCGCACCTCGGCGGCACGTCGCTGTACCTGCCGGGGAACGAGGTCGGCCTCGGCTGGCGCGAGACGCACGCCGACTTCGCCCGCACCATCGCCCACTACCTCGACGCGCTCGTGCTGCGCGTCTACCGTCACGACACCCTGGACGCGGTGGCGCAGCACGCCTCCGTCCCGGTCATCAACGCGCTGTCCGACTGGTCGCACCCGTGCCAGGCGCTCGCCGACCTGCTGACGATCCAGGAGCTGTTCGGCTCCGTGGAGGGCCGCACGGTGGCGTTCATCGGCGACGGCAACAACGTGGCCCGGTCGCTGGCCGTGGGCTGCGGCCGGCTCGGGGCGAGGTTCGTCCTCGGCTGCCCCGCCGGCTACGGCTTCGACCCGAAGTTCAAGGCCGACTACGTGGCGCGGGTGGCGAAGGACTTCCCGGCCGAGGTGAACGACGCGGCCGCGGCGGTGAAGGGGGCGGACGTGATCTACACCGACGTGTGGACCAGCATGGGCCAGGAGGCCGAGCGCGAGGAGCGGCTGAAGAAGTTCGAGTCGTTCCAGGTGAACGCGAAGCTGCTGGCCCAGGCCGCCCCCGGGTGCAAGGTGCTGCACTGCCTGCCGGCCCACCGCGGCGAAGAGATCACCGACGACATCATGGACGGCCCCGCCGCCGCCGTGTTCCCGCAGGCCGGCAACCGCCTCCACACCCAGAAGGCGGTGCTGGGGTGGCTCCTCAAGTAACCTGGTGACCCATGCCCCGCCCGAACGGCCGCCGACCCGACCAACTCCGCCCGCTCTCCTTCGAGCGCGGCTACACCGGCAACGCGCCCGGCTCGGTCCTCGTGCGCTGCGGTCGGACGGCCGTGCTCTGCACCTGCTCCGTCGAGCCGAAGGTGCCGGACTTCCTCGTCGGAAAGGGAAAGGGCTGGCTCACCGCCGAGTACGGCATGCTCCCCGGCTCGACGCACAGCCGCAAGCCGCGCGACAAGGCGGGTAAGGTGGACGGCCGCGGCGTCGAGATCCAGCGGCTCATCGGTCGCAGCCTGCGGGCCGTCGTGAACCTCGCCAAACTCGGCGAGCGCACCCTGTGGATCGACTGCGACGTGCTTGAAGCCGACGGCGGCACCCGCACCGCGGCCATTAACGGGGCGCTCGTCGCCGTCGTGGACGCCGTCTCGAAGGTGCAACTCCCCGTGCGCGAGGTCATTTCCACGAGCGTCGGGGCGGTGAGCGTCGGCGTCGTGGACGGCGAGCCGCGGCTCGACCTGGAGTACGTCGAGGACGTGGCCGCGGACGTGGACCTGAACCTCGTCATGACCGGCGCCGGGGCGTTCATCGAGGTGCAGGGGACCGGCGAAGAAGCCACGTTCTCGCGCGACGAACTCAACCGCCTGCTCGAACTCGGTGAGGCCGGCATCCGCAGCATCACCACCGCCCAGCAGGCCGCCCTCGGCGACCGCTGGCCGTTCTGATCATTCCGATCGCTTTCATTGTGTGCCGCCGACCCCCCCGGGGGGTCGTGGCACGCATTGAGTCAAATACACAAATTCATGTCGAAGCTACGTTGAGGCGCAACTCCTTATCGCTCTGCCAAATACATCAACGCCCCGTCCGCCAGAAGGGCATGTTCCGGTTCGGGCATCTCGGCCGCGGGTCGGAGTCGGAGCGCACGGGCGTCTTGGAGCCGTCTCAAACCCTCGTGGAAACTCGGCAGCGTGAGCTCCGGGTAGCGACCGTGGACGGCGGCGAAGAGCTCCGGTAGCGGGCACGCCGAGCCGTGCCCGACCGAGCGCCGGCGGTCGAGGCATTCGAGCGCCCACGCGGCCCACGGTACGACGCCGGTGAGCGTGTCGGAGACGGCCGGTGCCTGCAACTCGCTGCGGCGGATCGCGGCGTCGATGCGGTCGGCGAGGTCGTCCAGCCGGCGGAGCAGGGCGGCGGCGTGGCTCTCGAAGCGGGCCGACAGCTGCGCCACCTCCTGCCGCGCCTCGTCGAGCCACGCCGGGACGCCGGCGCGGGTCGCGGTCAGCACGTCCTTCAACTCCAGCAGCGCGGCCCGCGGCGAGTCGTGTTCGTGTACGAACGGCGCCGCCTTCGGCGTCGCCGTCACCCACTCGGTGATGATCTTGCCGCGGACCTCCGTGCGGACCGTTTCGAGAAGCCCGTCCTTCAGCGCCGCCAGCGCCACCTCCGCCGACTCGCCGGTGCGCGACGGGAACAGGCCGGGCAGCTTGCCGGAGCGGAACAGGCGGTGCTCGCCGGGTGTGGCGAGTGCGGCCTTGAGCGCGGCGAGCAGAACGTCGGGGGCGTCCATGCGGGTGTCCCGGGGGTGAACCGGGCGTACTGTAACCGTGTCCCGTCGGAAAAGGAAAGCCCGGAGCCGTCGATGCCCGCCCCGCAGTCCCGCCCGCGCATCCTCAGCGGCGTCCAGCCGTCCGGCAAGCTCCACATCGGCAACTACTTCGGCGCCATCAAGCAGCACATCGCCCTGCAAGACGAGGGCGAGGCTTTCTACTTCATCGCCGACTACCACGCCCTCACCTCGCTGAGGGGCGCGGAAGACGCCGAGGCCGGTGCCGCCGCGAAGAACAAGAGTTTGACTGCCCGCCCGGCCCGTGAGATCCTCCGCGACAACGTCCGCGACGTGGCCCTCGACTACCTCGCCCTCGGCCTCGACCCGGCGAAGGCCACCTTCTACCGCCAGTCGGACGTGCCCGAGGTGTGCGAGCTGGCGTGGTTCCTGTCCACCGTCACCGGCATGGGCCTGCTCGAACGGGCCCACTCGTACAAGGACAAGGTGGAGCGCGGCATCGCCGCCGGCGTCGGGCTGTTCACCTACCCGGTGCTCATGGCCGCGGACATCCTCATCGTGCGGTCGCACCTCGTGCCGGTCGGCAAGGACCAGGTGCAGCACCTGGAGATGACCCGCGACATGGCCGGCTACTTCAACCAGGCGTACGGCGAGGTGTTCCCGGTGCCGAAGGAGCGGCTCGGCGAGGCGGCGGTGGTGCCCGGCACGGACGGGCAAAAGATGAGCAAGAGCTACGGTAACACGATCGACATCTTCGCCGAGGGGAAGGCGCTGAAGTCGGCCGTGATGGGGATCAAGACCGACTCGACGCCGGTGGACGAGCCGAAGCACCCGGACGCGTGCAACGCCTTCGCGCTCTACCGCCTGTTCGCCGACGGCCGGGAGGTCGAGGAGATGGCCGACCTGTACCGCGAGCCGATGCGCGGGGCCGACGGGCGCGGCGGCCGGCCGTTCGGGTACGGCGACGCGAAGCAACTGCTGCTGGCGAAGATCGAGGCGTACTTCGCCGACGCGCGCGAGCGCCGCAAGGAACTGGTGCGGAACCCGGCGCTGGTGGAGGAAGTGTTGCAAGCCGGGGCGAAGCGGGCGCGTGAGGTGGCCCGCGTGACGATGCAACTCGTGCGGCGGGCGGTCGGGATGACGGACCGGCCGACTTGATGTGAGGGCGAGCCGGGGGCGTCAGCCCCCGGGTTTTCCTTCGAGCGCGGAGAGAGAATCTGGCGGCTGACGCCCCCGGCTCGCCACGCGTTCGCGCCCGGCGTGAACTGTGCCCGGCTCACGCCCCCCATCCCGCAAAACCCGTCCGACGGACCAATTCCTGTCCTAACCTTGAGTGAGCCGGAGCCGCCGGGCCACCCCGGACGGCGGCGACCGGCTGCCAACGGCTCCAATCATGCCGCGTTCGTCCGCCCCGTCCGAGGGTGCAGTCGTCGGCGTCGCCTGCCCGCACTGCGGTCACCGCCTCACGCTCCGCAACGCGAAACCCGGCCGCTTCCGGCCGAAGTGTCCGGGGTGCGCGCGGGCCTTCCTCCTGACCGTGCCGACGAACGCCGGCGACGGTTGCGCAGTCGCGGAGATTGCGGATCCCGCGACGGCCGCGGAGGCGAACGGGCAGACGATCGCGCACCGCCCCGCGACGCCGGTCCAGACGCCCGCGCCGAAGTCGCAAATCGATCCCGCCCCGCCGCAGGTTCGACCCCAAGAACCGCGGTTCGCCCCACCACGCGCCAGTGTCCCCGGCTACCGCGTCGAGAAAGAACTCGGCCGCGGCGGGATGGGGACCGTGTACCTCGCCCGCCAGCTGTCGCTGGACCGGCCGGTCGCGCTGAAGTTGATGGCGAAGCGGTACGCGGCCGACCCGAAGTTCGTGGCCCGGTTCACGCGAGAGGCGTTCGCCGCGGCCCGGCTGTCGCACCCGAACATCGTCCAGATTCACGACATCGGGGAGGCCGACGGCGCCCGCTTCTTCAGCATGGAATACGTGCCCGGCCGGTCGCTCTCGGACCTGATCGCGGAGCGCGGCAAGCTCGACCCGGAGACGGCCGTCGGCTACGTCCTCCAGGCCGCCCGCGGGCTGCGGCACGCCCACGACCGCGGCATGGTCCACCGGGACGTGAAGCCCGACAACCTGCTCCTCGACGGCCAGGGGCTCGTCAAGGTCGCCGACCTGGGGCTCGTCAAGGTTCACGGCGACGACACGCCGGCCGCGTCGACCGGCCCCGCGTCGTCGCGGCCCGACCTGACCGGGTTCCGGATGGCCCTCGGCACGCCGGCGTACATGTCGCCGGAGCAGTGTCGCGACGCCACCGCCGTCGACCACCGGGCCGACATCTACTCGCTCGGCTGCACCCTGTACGTGCTCCTCACCGGTCGCCCGCCGTTCGACGGGACGACGGCGGTGGAGGTGATGAGCAAGCACGCCTACGAGCCGCTCGTGCCGCCGGAGCGGATCGTCGCCCGGGTGCCGGCCGAGCTGTCGTCGGTCATCCTGCGGATGATGGCGAAGGACGCCGCCGAGCGGTTCCCCGACATGGGCGAGGTCGTCCGCACGCTCGAGGACTGGCTGGGCGTCCGCTCCGCGGCCGGCGGGTTCGTGCCGCGCGAGGAGCAGATCACGCGGCTCGAAGGGTTCGCGCACGCCTTCGTCACCGCCCCCGCGGCGGTGCTCCGCGGGCGCGTCGTCGCCGGCGGGGTGGTCGGAACGGTGGCGCTGGCGGGGCTGTTGCTATTCTTCGGGAAGCTGGTGTGGGCGTTCGCTCTGGTCGCAGCGCTGGCCCAGTTCGGACTCGCGTCCTTCGTGTTGAACGGCCTGTCGGCCCGCGGACCGGTGTTCACGCGGGTGCGCCAGTTCGCCGCCGGGCTGGGCTGGGCGGACCGCGGCATCGCCGCCGCGGGCGCGGGGTTGTTCGTGCTCCTGCTCGCCATGTCGGGTGCGTTCTGGCACACGGCAGCGGCCGGCGTCGTCGGCCTCGGGCTGGCGCTGGCCGTGCGCCGCTGGCTCGACCGGCGGGCGGAGGCGCAGCGGGCCGACCCACTCCGCGGCACCGAGCGCCTGGTGCGGCAGCTGCGGGCGCAGGGGCTGGACGAGGACGAGGTGCGGCTGTTCGTCGCCCGCTTCGCGGGGCGGTACTGGGAAGAATTCTTCGAGGCGCTGTTCGGCTACGAGAGCAAACTCCTGACCCGAGCCGTGCTCCTCCGCGGCGGGTCGGCCGGCCGGCGGGAGAAGTTCGCCGCGTGGCGCGAGCCGCTGCTGGCGCTCATCGACCGCGTGGAGCGGGTCCGGCGGGAGGCGCGCGACCGGCGCCTCCTGGAAGCCGTGGAGCGCGAGCGGTTGCAGGCCGAGGGCGTGGGCCGCGCCGAGGCCGAGCGCCAGGCGGCCGTCGCGGCCGCGGCGATCGTACGCGAGGCGGAGCGAGTCCGACGCGTCGCACCTGCCGCGGCGGCACCCGCCGCCGACTTCGACTTCGCACCGACCAGCCCGAACCTGTTCACGCGCGTCGTCGGCTGCTGCGTCGGCCCTGCGGTTCGTGCACTCGGCGCGGCCGTGCTGCTGGCCGGGTGCGGGCTGTGGGCACACCAGAACGGGTTGTTGCCGGGGATGGAGGCGGGCCGCCGGGCCGTGGCCGCGGTGGAGGCGCAAGACCTGGGAACGCTGCACGAGGTGGCGTCGGAGGCGGGGAAGGTCGTGGCCGCTCCGCTCGTCGTGGACGGCGTGCCGGCGGGGCTGACGGCGTGGGCCGACAGCTGGAACGTCGGCCTCGCCGGCCTGCTGCTGCTGGGGTCGCTGTGCTTCCGCGGCAACCTGATGGGGCTGCTCGTACTCGCCGGGGCGGGTCTGGTCGTGGCCGGGCACCACCTCGGCATCCAGACGGTCGAGCCGCTCCGCGAGTCGCACGTCGGGCTGATGCTTGGCTCCGTCGTCGCGTTCGTCGGCTTCCGCACCGGCACTCGCTAGCGGCCGACCAGCAGGAGGCGGCCGTCGGCGAGCGTCAGCTTCCAGCCGGCGGCCACGCGCTCGACGCGGCTCGCGCCGTATGACAGCCGCAGATCGAGCGCCTGCCGCACTTCAGCGTCGTCCCACATCTCGCCCGCCGGAACCCGCGGCGGCAGCACCCGCCCCACCAACTCCGCGAGGCCCGGCGGCGTCGGCGTGACCGGCAGCAGGACGCCGTTGGCGTCGAGCAACCGAGGCTCGCCGGCGGTCGTGGTCACGGCCAGAACCGGCGTGCGGAAGCGGAGGGCGGCGCGGACGCCGCCTGGTACGGCCGTCACGGCTTCCACCGACTCGACCCACGGGTGCCGGGCGAATCCGGCCGCGAGGCGGTCGCGGTCGGCGGCGTCCAGCGCGCTGACGGTCTCGGGCAACTCGCCCGCGTACCGGACCTCGGCGAGGAACGTCGCCCGGTCGAGGCCGGGCGGGGAGTCGCACGTGATGTCGGCGAACGGAACGCGGTAGCGGTCGCGGCCGCCGATGCGGCGGAGGGCGTCGCCGCCGATTACGTTCAATGTGACCAGCACGGCCGCAGCCACGGCGAGCGTGATGAGGACGGCGAGACCGGCCCGCCACCGGCGTTGAGGCGGGGCGGGCGGCTTGCGGCGCGGCACGGCGGCCTCCTACCAGACGTGCAGTTCGCGGTCGAGTTGCACGCCCGTCCGCTCCTTGACCCGGGCCCGGACGTGATCGACCAGTTGCAGGATGTCGGCCGCGGTCGTACCGGGGTGGGCCACGACGTAGTTCGCGTTCCGCTCGCTCAGTTCGGCCCCGCCGACGCGGGACTTCGCCAGCCCGGCCCGGTCGATGAGCGCGGCCGCGGTCTTCCCCGGCGGGTTGTGGAACAGCCGGGCCGCGTGCTGGAAGCTCAGCGGCTCGGTCGTCTTCCGCACGATCCACGACTTCCGCATCCGCTTGAGGATCGCCGCCGGGTCGTCGCGGTCGAGGGCGAATTCGACGGCGAGAATGACCGGCTCGTCCAGGTCGCTGCCGTGTTCGGAAAAGGTCAGCTCCTCGCGGGTGCGGGTCTGCACCTTGCCGGCTTCCGTCAGCACGGTTACGCTGCGGACGGCCTGCGCGATCTCGCCCGACTTGTCGCCGACGTTGCAGCGGACGCTGCCCCCGACGGTGCCGCGGATGCCGACGAGCGTTTCGAGCCCGGCGAGCCCCTGGCGGACGGCGAAGGCGATCAGGTCGAACAGCTGGCCGCCGCCGCCGGCGACGACCTTCTTGCCGTCCCACTCGATCATCGTGAACGCGGCCGACGTGAGGCGCACGACGGCGCCGGGGACGGGGTCGTCGCGGACGAGGAGGTTGAAGCCGCCGCCGAGCATCCGCACGGGGATGCTGCCGTCGCCGCACACCTTCAGCACGGCGCGGAGGTCGTCCACGTCGGTCGGTTCGACGAGGAACTCGGCCGGCCCGCCGATCTTGAGTCGGGTGTGCGGGGCGAGCGGCTCGTTGCGGCGGGTGATCTCGGGGAACTGGTCGGCCAGCGAGGGCATGGGGCGGCTCCGAACCACGGTATGGGGGACAGTTTATCGCGCCCCGGCCGTTAATCCCGCCGGCCGGGCGCAGTTGACATGGCGAAGGCCTGTCACCCGCCCGGAGGGCCGACGATGAAGCTGTTGGAGCAGGTGCTGTTCTGGGTTCATGGCATGTCCGCGGCCGCGTGGTTCGGCGCGATCTTCTACCGGTTCGCGGTCGTGGACGGGAAGGCCGCCCGCTACTTCACCGACGCCGCCGACTACGAGCGGTTCTGCACCCACCTCGCCCACGGGATGCGCTACGTGGTGACCGCCGGGATGCTCACCTGCGCCGCGTCGGGGTTCGCCCTCGCGGGAGTGCGGTGGACCCCCGACAGCGCTGGGTGGCTCGGGCTGATGGCGGCCAAGGTGGTCGTGCAGGTCGCCGCGGTGGGGCTGTTCGTGTACGTGTCCTACGTCCACTGGCCGTGGCGGAGCATGGCCGCGCCAGACGAGTCGGCCCGCTACCGCCGCGAAGGGCAGCGGCTGGCGGGCGCGATGGTGGCACTGTCGGGGCTCGGCTTCCTTCTCGGGCAGGCGTGCCGGCTCTACTAGCGCGACGCGGCCTGCGGGCGGGTGTGGGCCAGCATGTCGCGGCAGGCCTTCTCACACTTGCGGCACTCGTCCGCGCAGCGCTTCATCATCGGGTCGGCGGCGTGCTTCTCGCAGGCGTCGCCGCAGCGCTTGCACACGTCGGCGCAGGCCTGACAGATGGCGTCGGAGTACGGCCCGGAGCGGGCGGTGATCGCCGACGCGGCCGCGCACACGGTCGCGCAGTCCTGACACGTCCGCACCGTTTCCAGGTGCTCCTTCTTGCCGTCGGCCACCAGGCGGGTGCAGTGCGCGCCGCAGGCCTCGCACAGCCGGGCGCAGTCGTCGCAGGCCTTGGCGCAATCCTGGAAGTGCTGCGCGTGCTCGTGGGCCTTCGGTTGCGCCTTGCTTTCCTGAGCACGGCCGGTGCCGAGGCTCACGAGGCCGGCGGCGGCGAAGCCGAGTACGGCGGCGAGGGACAGGCGGGACATGACATTCCTCCGGGGGAGCGGAACCGGGCGATAGTCCGCGAACCGTGTGCCCGATTTCTGTGCGAGGGCCAAAATGTGACGCCGGCGCTTGACGTATAACTTTTTCATAACTAGTATCGATGTCGAGAGGCGGATTTCATTCTGTCATTCCGGCCCGACCGATCCGGGGGTTCGCCATGAGTCGCCGCCGCGGGTTCACGCTGATCGAGCTGCTGGTCGTCATCGCCATCATCGCCGTGTTGATCGGGCTGCTGTTGCCCGCGGTCCAGAAGGTCCGCGAGGCCGCCGCCCGGACGCAGTGCCAGAACAACCTCAAGCAGGTCGGCATCGCCATGCACGCCTACCACGGCGCGTACGGGTACTTCCCGCCCGGCTACACGTCGGGGGCGCCGTCGCCGAACGCCGAGGGCACCGGACCGGGCTGGGGCTGGGGGGCGCACCTGCTGCCGTTCATGGAACAAGAGCCGCTCTACCGGCAGGCGAATCTCGCGCTCGACATTTCACACCCGTCCAACGCCGCGGTCCGCACCACGAGTCTGAAGGGCTATCTGTGCCCCTCGGACGCACCCCGCGCGCCGACGTTCACGGCCGTGGCCGACGGCGGCGCCGCGATCTGCGAGGTGGCGTTCGCCAACTACGTCGGCCTCGGCGGCGTCTACGAGGTGACGGACAACCCGGACGTGAACACCGGCGTGCTGCTCCGCAACAGCCGGTTCCGCGTCGCCGACATCACCGACGGCACGTCCGGCACGCTGATGGTCGTGGAGCGCACGAGCCGCCGGTCGCCGATGACGACGTGGGTCGGGGCGGTGACGAACAGCGTGAACCCGCCGGTGACTCCCGGTTACGACGACGAGGGGCCGCCGACGCTGTGCCTGACGAACGTGGGCGAGCCGGACGAGGGGCGGACGCCGAACAACCCGCTGGTTCACGTGGAGGACGCCGGCAGCCAGCACACCGGCGGCGTCAACGCCCTGTACTCGGACGGCTCCGTCCGCTTCATCCGCAACACCATCAGCCCGGTGACGTGGTCCGCGCTCGGCACACGGGCCGGTAGCGAAGTCGTCACCGACAACTGAGGCCGAACCGATGTCCGCCTCACCCGCCGGCCGCCGCACGCTTGTGGCGGCCGGCGTCGTTCTGCTCGTGGCCGCCGCCGGCGCCGCCTGGTACTTCACCCGCGGCGACGAGGTCGCCACCCTGCGCGGCCACCGCGGGCCGGTCCGTGCCGTCGCCTTCGCCCCGGACGGCACCCTCGCGTCCGGCGGCGACGACGGCACGGTCCGCCTGTGGGACACGGCCGGCCGGCGCGAACTCCGCTCGCTCGCCGGCCACTCGGGGCGGGTGCGGGCGCTCGGCTTCGCGGCCGGTGGCGTGCTCGCGTCCGTCGGTGACGACCACACCCTACGACTGTGGGACTGGCATGCCGGAACCGAGATCGGGACCGCGCCCGGAGGCGCGAAGGCACTCGAGTCGCTGGCCGTCTCGCCGGACGGCAGCGTGGTCGGGGCCGGCGGCGTGGAAGGCGTCGTGCGGTTGTGGAACGTCGCGGACCGGTCGCCGTTGAAGGCGCTGACCGGGCACAAGAAGCACGTCCACGCGCTGACGTTCCTACCCGACGGCAAAACTCTGCTGTCCGCTGGCGACGACGGCACCCTGCGCGTGTGGGACTGGCAGAAGGGGGCCGCGGCCGGTCAACTGGCGATCGGCCCGCGGCACGTCCACTCACTCGCGGTGTCGCCCGCCGGGGATGTGGTGGCTGCCGCGACCGGGGCCGGAGTCAAGCGCTGGGCGTTGTCGGGGCGGACGGAGTTGCCACCGCTGGAAGGCTCGGGCATGGCGGTCGGCGTGGCCTTCGCCGGAGACGGGTCGGTGCTCGCCACGACGCACGAGGACGGCACCGTCCGCGTGTGGGGGGCCGCCGACGGCAAGCAACTGACGAGCTACCGCGGGCACGACAAGGTGGTGCTGGACGCGGCCGTGTCGCCGGACGGGCGGCTGGTCGCCACGGCCGGCGGGGACGGCACGGTGAAGCTGTGGCCGGTGCCGGGACGCTAAAACACGGCGAGCCGACCGCCGTCAGGCGGCGGGTGAGGCGTTACTGCTGCCTCACCCGCCGCCTGACGGCGGCCGGCTCGCCTGGCGCTACGTTGTTACTTCTGCTTCAGCGAATCCAGATACTCGATCAGGTCCACGAACTCCGACGGCGCCATCGCCGCGGCCTGCCCCTCGGGCATGCTGCTCTGCTTCAGCGCCACCCGCGTGTCGATGTCGTCCAGGCGGATCACCCGCCGCATCATCCCGTCGAAGATCGTCAGGTCGGTCTTGTTCTCGGTCACGAGCAGCCCCGTCACCGTCTTGCCGTCGAGCGTCACGATGCGGGTGGACACGTACTTGGCGTCCACCTCGGCGTTCGGGTCGATGATCGACTCGATGATCTTGGTCCGCGGCATCTTCGCGGCCACGCCGGCGAGGTTCGGGCCGTAGTCCTGGCCGTCGCCGTTGCCGACCTTGTGGCACGCGATACACCCGCGGGTGAACACCGCCCGGCCGTTGGTCGCGTTCCCCTTCAGGCCGGCGAGTGCGGTCATGGCGCGGTTCTTGACCTCGGCCGGCTGCGGCTCCGCCGACAGCAGAATCCGCAGGTGCGGGGCCGCGGCGCCGCCGGCCTTCGACGACGCCAGGATGCCGACCATTAGTTCTTCCGCGGCCTTGTTGTCCTTCACCTTCCCGGCCAGGAACGTCGGCCGCCACGTCGCCTCGGTGGCCCCCAGCGACGCTTCGAGCGTGTACTTCGTCCAGTAGTCGAGCGGCATCCGCGCCGCCGCCAGCATGGCGTCCGTCGATTCGGTCGAGTTGAAGAAGCTGAGCCCGCGCAGCGCCTCGGTGCGGACGCGCGGGTGTGGGTCAGTCGCCGCGGCCTTGAGAATCGGCAGCGCGTCCGCGATGTAGCCGCGGTCGTCGGCCGCGACGCGAACCGCCGCCGCGCGGGCCTCGTGGGCCTTTGACCCGAGCACTGCCTTCAGCAGCTCCGGCTGTACGGCGTGGTGACCCTGCTGCACCCACAGCGCCTCCGTCCGTAGCCGCTCGAAGTCCTTCCCGTTGGGGTCGAGCTTCGCTACCCACTGCGACGTGCCGGCCAGCACCTCCGCGGTCGGCCGGTCGCGCAGCTCGCGGCGGGCGTTGTACCTCGTTCGCCACTCGTACTCGGTGAACTGGTTCAGCAACTCGGGCACCGTCTTGCCGAACTGCGTCACCGGCGTCAGCGGCTGCTTGTCCACGCCGATGAGCCGGTAGACGCGGCCGCGGGTGTGGTCGCGGCTCGGGTCGCGCTGGCTGTACTGCATGTGGCCGATGAGGGCGTTGGCCCAGTCGCCGAACCACAGCGCGCCGTCCGGCCCGATGTGCGGGTCGGCCGGGCGGAAGTGCTTGTCCGGCGACTTCACCAGGTCCGAGTTCTTGCCGTCGGCCCCCTTCACCCGGGTGCCCATGAACCCGGCCCCGTCGTCCCTCATGGTGTAGCGCGGCAGGCCGTTCAGGTTGATGACGCAGGCGTAGGTGAACTGCTTCTGCACCTCGTCCGGCAGCGCCCGCGACACGAGCCACTCGCTGCCGAGGTTCGGCCGCTCGCCGTTGGGGAGGATGAAGTTGATGCCTTTACGGCCGCTGAACTGCGCCCCGGAGAGCGGCGTGTCCCACGTCTGGTTGGCGGTGGTGCCGTCGCCGACGATCCCCTGGCCCCACTCGTCGAACACGTAGCACCACATGTTGTACATGCCCGGCAGGCTGAACTGCCGCACCTTCTGGTTCCGCGGGTCGATGACGTACGTGCCGCCCGCCCCCTGGCTGCGGTGCGGCCCGAACGGCGTCTCCAGCGTGGTGCTCATGGCGATGCCTTCGAGCAGGTGGAGGTAGCCCCCCGGACCCCACTCCCAGCCGCCGCGGTGGTGCGTGTCGTCGCTCGCCCAGCCGTCGAACAGGTGAACCACCAGGTCGGCCTTGCCGTCGCCGTCGGTGTCCTTCAGCCACAGGATGCGCGGCTGATCCATCACCAGCACGCCGCCGTTCCAGAACTCGAATCCGGTCGGGCAGTGGAGCTGGTCGTAGAAGACGGTGCTCTTGTCCGCCTTGCCGTCCTTGTCGGTGTCCTCCAGGATCACGAGCTTGTCGTTCGGCTTCGGGTCGCCCGGCTTCCACAGCGGGTAGTTCGGCATGCACGACACCCACAGCCGGCCCTTGCTGTCGAACCCGAGCTGCACGGGCTTGGCCAGCTCGGGGAATTTCGTCTCGTCCGCGAACGGGATGATGCGCATGCCCGGGGCGACGGCCGCGGTGCGGACAAACTCCTCCGGCGTCTGGTACTTCAGTTCGCCGGGGTTCTCGCTGTACTTCTGGCCGGGCTGGCCGAACCGCGTCGGCGGGGTGAACAGCTCGCCGGTCTTGCTGTCGTCCACGCCCGCGGACACCGCCTTGCCGGCGGCGATGTCCCAGACGTAGCGGTCGCGCACGGCCGCCATCGCGCGGAGCTTGGCGTACTCCTTCGGGAACGTCTCGGTGTCGTAGGTCCGCCGGCCGCCGTAGACGTACCAGCCGTTGAGCATCCGGTAGTCCTGCTGGTGCACGAACGACTTGTCCACCACCGCCGCCCGCAACCGAGCGTCGATCGCCGGGGGCGGCCCGCCGAACAACTTGCCGTACAGTAGCGCCGCGAGGAACAGGTCGCCGTCCTCGTTGAGGTGGCAGCCATTAATGGTGAACTGGAGTCCGGGCTGAGCCTGGAACATGGCGAGGGTGTCGGCGAAGGCGTCCACGAACGCCAGCTTCCGCCGGTCGGCCACGGCCTTCACCGCGGCGGCGTACAGCTTCAGGTTGTCGTTCTCGGCCTTGCCCGACGGCAGGAAGCGCTGATCGACCGGGAGCGTCGGCGTGATGCCGAGCGCGGGGTCGGGCGCCTCGAAGGCGACCGGCGACACCAGCACGAAGCGCGGCTTGCTGCCGCTGCTGTCGCGCTGGTACTTCCGGCTGTAGTCGTCGAGGAACCGCTCGTAGTCCTGCTCGAACTTGGCGACGCCGTCCTTGCCCGCGAACGACTCGTTGAAGCCGAAGAAGCACAGGAACGTGTCCGGCCCGAAGGCGTAAAGCGGGTCGTCGATCTTGGTGTAGTCGCCGGAGCGCTGCTGAATCGCCACCTCGTCCGCGGGGCGGCCGAAGTTGCGGACGACGAGTTGCTTGTCGGCGAACCGCTTGTGCAGCATCGCCTCGAAGTTCCCGAACAGGTTCATCCGCTCGGCCGTGCTGTTGCCGACGAGCGCAATCCGCTCGCCTTGCAGCAGCGCGAGCGGCAGCGCGCTCGGCGGCAGCTCGGGCCGCTTCGGCCGGTCGGCGGTCTGCTTGGGCTCGGCCTTCTTCTTCTGGGCGTCGGCCCCGGACGGGGCGTAGGCCGAGAATGCGACCGCGGCCGCGAACAGCGCGGCGGCGCGGGCCAGCTTCGGGAGGGGCATAAAGGGACGGCTCCGGCGGGCGGGAGGGTTCGCGGCTTAGTGTACCTCACGACTTCGTGAACGGGAACCGCCCCGGCCCGCGCGGCTTCGGCGGCCCGTACCCGCCGGCCTTGTCGTAGGCGCGGACGTAGTCCACCAGCATCTCGGCCGGGAACGGGGTGTTGCGGTCGGGGTTGCCGAGGAACTGGCCGCCGACGGCGACGTTCATGATGAGGTAAAACGGCTGGTCGAACGGCGCCGGCCACGGCAGCAGGTCCGATTCCGCGGTGGGGTTCACGCCCTTGGTACCGGCCACTTTGCCGCTCGACCACCAGAACGAGTGCGAGCCGTAGACCTTGCCATCGACCGACCACCGAAACTCGCCCGGCTCCCACTCGACGCCGTAGACGTGCCAGTCGGCGATGGTCTGCCCTGCGGGGAAGACGTGCTCGCGGCTCGTGTGCGTGTTCGCCGGCCAGCGCGACCCGTAGTGGAGCGTGCCGAGCACCTTGGTCGGCTCCTGCCCGCGGGCCTCCATCACGTCGATCTCGCCGGAGGTCGGCCACGGGCCGTACTTGTCGTCCTGCGGCAGCATCCACAGCGCCGGCCACACGCCCTTTCCGGTCGGCAGCTTCGCCTTGAACTCGACCTTGCCGAACTTCTGGGCGAACAGCGCCGTGCCGTCGCGCTTCTTCGACCGCAGCCGGGCCGACGTGTACCCGCAGCCGTGCAGCGACTCCTTCACCGCGCGGACGTGCAGGTGGCCGTCCTTCACGAAGGCGTTGCTCGGCTCCTTCGTGTAGTACTGCAGCTCGTTGTTGCCCCAGCCGCTGATCCACTGGTTGGCGTCGTAGTTGAAAAACCCGTTGCCCAGGTCGAAGTCCCACTTCGCGGGGTCGATCGTGGTGCCGTCGAACTCGTCGGCCCAGCTCTGTTTCCAGTCGGCCGCGGGTTGCGCGTCGCCGGGTGTGGCGGGGAAAAGGCCCGCGACAAGGGCAAGGAGGAGGAGGCGGCGCACGGGAAACTCCGGGAGTTAAACGGGAGCCGCGATGAGGCCGATGAACCCCATGAGCGCGGCGACCGCGGCGAAGATGAGCAGCGTGACCCACCAGCCGGGGAAGGTGGACGGCGGCGCCGGTGGGGCGTTCGGGTCGGGCGGCGGGTCCTTCACCATGCCGCCGAGTACCAGCACCAGGCCGACCAGACACAGGCTCGCCAGCAGCCTACACACCGGCGGCAGGCACGCGAACGGCGGCGTCATTCGCCCGCCCCGTCGCGCCGGGCCGCGGCCATGTCGCGGTGGATGCGGCGGCGGATCAGGAACTCGTCGTCGGCCAGCCAGCCGCGGACCGCGGGGCCGAGGGCGAAGTCGTCCGTGACCACGGCGCGGACCACCGTGTCCACCAACTCCAGCGGCTTGAGCGTGAAGTAGCGGTTCGTGGAGCCGGTGGTGGAGACGCGGTCGAGTTGCTGGAACAGTTCTTCGAGCCGGCCCAGGGCGACGCGCGGCGGGGCGAACCCGAGCGCGTCGGCGTAGCCGATGGCGAGCTCGGTACGGTCGCGGTCGTCGTCCGATTTCGGCGCGAACAGGAGGCGCCGGCGGGCGTCGTCGAGGAGGCGGGTCGCGGCGTCGTCGTCGCCGGCGGCGAACCAGCCGACCGCGATGCCGAGCCGCGCCGGCGGCAGCGGGGCGTCGGCGGGCCAGTTGCCGCGGTCGGGGTCGAGTCGGTCCAGAATCGCCGCCGAATCGGCCGACATCCCCAGCTTGTGGAACGCCCGAAACACCGGCCTCGCGGAGCGAACGAGCGCGGCGCGGACGGTCGCCTGGGCGCCCGCGTGGCGGGCCAGGTAGTCGGCCACGGGCCGCAGTTCTGCCGCGAGCCCGTACCGCGCCGCGGCCCCGGCGGCGCCGACGAACAGCCGGGCCAGGTACTTCGGGAGTCGGTCGACGCGCTCGGCCTCCGTCCACCGGCCGACCTGAAGCCAGGCGTCGAACCACGTCGCCGCGGGGACGACGTGGCCGAGCGTCTCGCGGACGGCCCCTTCGTCGAGCCGACCGGAGGCGTCGAGCAGCGTCAGGGCCACGCGCGGCACGGTGGCCGAACACGGGTCCGCGGCGCAGACGTCGAGTAACTCGCGGGCCTCCCGCCGGCTCGTGGTGGGGTCGGTGTTGTCCGCGAGCAACTGTAACCGTTCGCCGAGCCGGTCGGTGCCGCGGACCGGGCGCACGTCGTACCCGCGGAAGCCGACGCCCTCGCGGACCGGTTCCAGGACGCGCGAGTGGTCGCGGAGCCGGTCCACGGCGTGGCGCGCGAGCAGCGGCAGGGCGTCGTACCGCGGCAGCAGGTCGGCCGGGATGCCGCCGGCCGGCGGGCGGCCGTCCTGCACACCACGAATGCGGTCGGCGAACAGGCCGGACAGCACCGCGTGCGTCTCCGGCTCGACGCCCGGCCCCGCGGCCCGGCCCAGCGCCTTCCGCGCCCGCGCCGCCCAGTCCACGGACAGCGACCGCTCGCCGAGGCAGCCGAGCCCCCACGCCAGCATCAGCTGCGCGTACGCGGCCGTGCATTCGGTCTCGGGGTCGATGCCGACCGCCCGCAGCCGGCCCGCCGGGCCGAGTCGTTCGACCCAGTCCACCACGGGCTTCTTGACGCGGACGAGCCAGTCGCGGGCGGTGCGGAACCGCTCGGGCGACGCGGTGCCGTGGAAGCGGAGGAACGACGGCCCGTCCAGGTCGAGCCCCGGTCCCTTCTCGCGGAGACGGGCCACGAGTCGGTCGCGCCACCGGGCCAGCCCGAGGGCGTCGCCGCCGCTCAGCCGCGTCGCCCCACGCCGGGCCAGCCACGCGGACCGCGCCGGCAGGTCGTCGAACCGCTCGTCCAGCAGCGCGAGCACGCGCGGCAACTCGCCGATAAGTTCGGCCGGCGGCTGCGCCGCGAACGCGGCGCGGGCGGTGTACGCGGCCACGACGCGGGCCACCCCGACGCGGCCGGGGTCGGCGAGCAACCGCTCGAGCGGCTCGGCCGGCGGGCGGCGGGCGGAGCGACATTCGGCCGCGTACCACTCGTCGAGCCAGTCCGTCGGCGGGGCGTCGGCCTCCCACGCGGCGTTCGCCCAGCACACCGCCGCATCCCCGGCGTTCCCGGTCGCCCCGTACACGCCGGCGAGTTCCGCCCACGCCGCCGCCCGCTCTTCGGGGCCGAGCCGGTGAACTGACCGCACGAGCCGGGCCTCGAGTTGCTGTCGCCGGGCGGCGCGGTCGGCACCGTGGAGCAGGACATCGACCGACGCCGCCGGACTCGCCGGCCTCGTTGCCGCCGCCGCGCTCGGCCGCGGCGCCGTGGGTTTGGCGGGTCGCCATGCGGCTAGCCGGCCGAGCGTGCGGGACAGCCACCCGCCGTGCGCAGCCGGATCGAGCTGCGACTCGTCCAGTGGGTACGCCGGCAGGGGCGCGAGTTCGACCTCGTCGAGGGTCGTGTCGTCGGCTTCGTCCGGCGTGTCGGCATCGAACCCGGCGAGAGCGAACGGGTCCGGCCACACGCCCGAAGCGACCAGCGGCGTGGCGGTCGGGGCGGTGTACGACACCCAGCCCGTGAGCGGCCGGAACGCCGAGCGCGGGACGGATCGCGTTACGAGTTCCGCGCCGGCGGCGTCTGCCCAGGTGAGATGATCGTCGCGGATGTTCAGCAACCGGGCCAACTCACGCGGGCGGAGCGGAGGGTGAAGTGCGTGACCGGCCGGGACGAAGCACCCGGCCGCCAGCGGGTCCGGCTGATAGCCCCTGAGCAGAATCGGCAGCGGCCCAGCGGCGGGGCCCGCGCACCGGACCACGAGCCCGTCCCGGCAGACGGCCACCTCGTACCCCGCTAGCGTGCGCTCCGCAGCTTCCCGGCAGAGCTGCCGCACTGCTTCGGCGTCGGCGTTCGGCACCACCCACAACTGCGGCTCCGCCGGCTCGGCCGACCGACGCAGCCGGACTCGGACCTCGATGCGGGGTAGTACGCGATCCGGCGGCCGCGCGGTTGCGGGGCCGGCGACGGCGAACGACTCGAGTTTGGGGTCGGGGACGCCGGCATGGAACGTGACCGACCGCGGCGGCCGCAGCAGCAGGACGTGGCCCGGCGGCAACGTGAAGCCGTCGGGGTACGGGTGCTCCCACCCCGCGATTACCCAAACGCCGCGGGCCTGCTCGGTAAACAGCTCGACTCCCGGTTCGGTCGCGCGATCGACCAGGTCGGCCGGCGGGTTCTCGCAGCGGACCCACGTCCGCCGGTCCTCGCCGGGCAGTTGTCGCACGCCGACGGGCCGCGGCCCGCCGCGGGAGAGTGCGCGAAGGAATCGACCGACGAGTTCGTCCGGCAGCTCGAACAGCACTTGGTTACCGAGCGGGCCGGTCGCGGGTCGCAGGGGCAGGAGCTCGGCCCAGCCGCCGACCTGTTCGGGGGTGGGGTGACCGCCGCCGAGCGTCTGCACGCCGAAGCGGCCGAGTGCGGCGAGCGTCGATTGCGGGATCGGGGCGGCAGGTTCGACCCAGAGGCGGCCGAGGGCGTCCCACCCGGCGCGGGCCGGGGCGGCGGTCACCGCGGCCGGCAGCACCCCGCTGGCGAGCACCAGCCGGAGGGCGTCGGGGTTCGGGAAGAAGAGCGCCGGCATGACTGGAATGTAGCTCGAAAAGGGCGCCCGGCCAACGCCGGCTCACGCCCCGGCCCGGTGCAGGTCGGCGTGGACCCGCTTGCGGACCAGGTACTCGTCGTCGTCCAGCCACTTCTTCCCGGTCGGCCCGAGGGCGAACTCGTCGCTCACCAGCGCCCACACCACTTCTTCGATAACCCGCACGTGGAACAGCGAGAACGCCGAATTCCCGGTCCAGGAGTTCCCCAGGTTCTTCCCCTCGAACCGGTGGAAGAGCTCGCCGATGCGCCCGAGGCCCAGCTCGGCCGGTCCGTGGCCGAGGGCGGCGACGTAGGCGCGGAGCAACTCCGCGAGCGGCTTCGCCATCAGAGTGTTCTTCACCCACCTGCCGCCGAGCAGCTCCTCGCGGGCCACGTCGAGTAGCGGTACGGCACGGTCGATCATGCCGAACGTCAGCTGCCCGCCGGCCAGGGTCAGGAGCGTTTGCAGCGCCGCGGACCAGCTGTCGGGCCGGGCCGAGAACTTTCGCCGTAAGGCGTCCGGCGTCGCGCCCTGAAGGACCTCCGCCTGGAGGCGCGTGAGAAACCGATCGACCTCGTCGCGGAGGCCGAGCCGCTTCAGGCCGCGGAGGAACGCCCCGGCGACGATGTTGATGAGCTTGTACCGCGCCTCCTCGGGGCGGGACCGGAGCAGCGCCGCGAACCCGTCCACGACCGGCCGCAGGAGATCGGTGCGACCGAAGTGTGCGGCGGCGAACACGGCCCGCTCGACGAGTTCGCCCTGCCGCCGGAGCACGTCCGCGGGTTCGCCCGCCGCCGGGGGCTTCGCCGCGAGGCCGGCTAGTACGCCGGGGACGAGCCGCAGGAGTTCCGCCGCGAGCGCCTCGCCCGCCCGGCCGGCCAGCGGTAACGCTTCGTGGAGCAGGTAGAAGTGGACTTCCCGGAGTTCCTTGCCGGGGAAGCCCTCGCGCGCCAGCTTCCGCACCTTGTCCGCCAGCCGGGCGGGTTCGCGGAGTTGGGCCAGCGTCAGCAGTTCCTTGCGGAGCGGGTCGGAGTACGCGGTGTTGAACATCACGTAGGCGTCCCGCGACTCCTCCGGGTCCACCACCCGCGACACCTCGCGCATCTTGTCGATGTGGTGCGTCGAGGTCTTGAACGGGTTGTCCGACTTCTCCCCCTGTCGCCGGCTCATCTCCACTTTGCCCTTCTGTACGATCGCGTCGAGGGCGTCGAGGACGGGCGTCGGCAGCGGCCCGGCGTGCGGCCTGCCGGCCGCCGCGTCGGCGACGCGGTGGGCGAACGCGCCGTGCAGGAACCCGGCCGTGACCGACGCCGCGACGGCGTCGAAGCTCTTGTTGAGCTGCCAGTCCTCCGGCACCGGCCGGACCATCACACGCCCGGCGGCGTCCACCAACTCTTTCGCGGCGGCCGCCTCGCCGAGCCGTGCGAGGGCGAAGGCGAAGAACAGGTCCACGTAGGGCACGGTCGGCGGGTGGTGGCCGACCCACGCCCGCGCCGCGGCGTGCAGGTCGAGCGCCTTCTCGCGCACCGCTACCATTCGCTCCGCGTCCCGCAGGCCGGCGAAGCGGAGGAAGCCGGGCAGGTCGCGCTCGGCCCGCAGCCCCTGTGTCAGGAGTCGTTCGAGCAGCCGGTCGCGGGCGCGGGCGAGCCCCTTCTGGTCGCCGCCCGCCAGCTTCGCCAGCCTGGCCGCGGCCAGCCACACGGCGCGGATCGGCAGCGCCTCCTGGTGCGCGTCCACGTACTTCTGCACCGCCGGCAGCCGCGTCGCGAGCCACTCCGGCAGCGGCGACCGCGACGACGCGGCCAGGAACGCCGCCACCGCCGCCCGCGGTTCCGCGACCGATGGTGAGCTGCCCTTCAGCTTCGCGTCGAGCTCGGCGGGGCCGACCGGGCGGCCGGCCAGCTGCGGGAACTCGGCCGCGGCCCACGCCGCCTCCCACTCCGGGTGCGGCTCGCCGTGCTCCCACAGCGCGTTCAACCAGCACACCGCGGCGTCGGAGGTGGCATCGCCGGCGCGGCTGAACGCCTCCGCGAGTTTGGGCCACAGGGCCGTCCGCTCCGCGGAGTCGAGCGGCCCCTCGACCGCCAGGAACTCCTCGGCCAGTTCCTTCGCCCGCAGCTTCCACTCGTTCGGCGCCACCACCTCCGGCGCCGGCGCGACGTAGGAAGTTGCTTCGGGCTTCACCAGCTTCGGGCGCGTCGCCTTCGTTTTCGGGGCGGCTGGCTCGGGGACGGGCACGTTGTCCTTCGCGGTCGGCTCGCGGTTCGATTTGTCGGGCTTCGGCGGCGGGCCGCCGGCGTCGGTGCAGACGAAGTGTTCGAAGTCGAACCGTGTCGCCCCGATCCACGCCGCGAGCGGCGCCTGCTCGGCCTCGATGACGTAATCGACCCAGTCCTCCAGCGACCGGAACGCCGCGTCCGGCACGCTCTCGGGCGTGAAGCCGGACGCGCCCGAAGGGTAGAGCCAGACGACGCGGTCGGGGTCGTCGGCGAGGAGCCGACGGACGGCGTCGCGCCGTAGCTGCGGGTGGAGCCGACGGCCGACCGGGAGGAACAGGTTCGGCAGCTTCCAGTACGGCTTGAACGCGACGGCCTTCTCCAGCGCCAACTCCGGCGGCGCGAGTTTGGACGGCCGCGTCCGCAGCACCGCGACGCGGGTGCCGTCGGCGGCCGCGGCGACGGCGAACATCAGCCGCTGCGTCAGCCGCTCGTCGGCGTCGCGGACGAGGGCGTCGAGCTGGCCGACGGGGTCGTCGCGGAGCACCCACAACTCGGCCACGTCGGCCGCATTGCCGGCGGTGAGGCGGAGCGGCACCGACACCGGCTCCGGGGTCGGGGCGGGCTCCCACGCCACCGGCGCCGCCGGCAGCGGGAACTCGGTCAGCTCGTACACGTCGTGGAACGGGGCGGCGTCGAGGAACTGCCAGGTCGCGGGCGCGGTCAGCAGCGCGAACTGCCCCTCGGCGACGCGGAGCTGCGCGGCGAGCGGGTGCGTGTAGCCGAGCTCGACCCACACCCGCGGCGCGCGTTCGAGGTACGCCCGCATCCCGCCGGCCGGCCCGTCGAGCGCCCGCAGCAGCGTGTAGTACGGCGGGCCGATCACGCGGAGCAGCACGCGGCGGTCGTCGCCGTCGGCCGCAAACCAGCGGAAGCCCTGGCGGTCGTTGCCGAGCCGCAGCAGTTCCGTGACGACGGCCGGCAGGTCGTCCGCGCTCGGCAGCTCGAACAGCACCGCGGCCCCGCTCGCCACCTCGGGCGTGCCCGACTCCTTCGCCAGGGGCACGAGTTCGACCCAGCTGCCGACCTTGCGGATGTCGTCGGAGCCGTGCCGCTTCGAGCCCTTAACGCCGAGCCGGTCGAGCACCTTGAGCGTCGTCTTGGAGATGCTTTGCGTCGGCTCGACGTACAGCCGGCCGTGCGCGTCCGTGCTGACGGCCGCGGGGGCGAGCGTGACGTCGGCGGGGACCAGCCCGGTGGTGAGGGCCAGGCGCACGGCTTCGGGGTCGGGGAAGTGCAGGATCATGCGACGGGGGTCAACCGGGGTTGCTGGACTTGTGCCGCTGCGGGGCGTCGGGCTCCGCGGCCGGCGCGGCCGGCTCGCGCGCCGGCTCGCGCACGATCACGATCTCGCCGAGGTCCTCGGCGTTGACGCCCTTGCCGACGAGCTTCTCGACGAGCGTGCGGTGCAGGTTCTCGTGCTCGACCGGCAGGGCGTCGGGGTCGGAGTCGAGCTTCACGATGATGTTCTGCTTGCCGCTGTCCGGGTCGCGGCGGAGCAGGATGGTCATGGTCGCCACGGCGGGCTCCGGGTCAGGACGGCTTGGCGGGGTCGGGCACGGCCGGGCCGGGGGCGCCCACGTCGGCCGGGAACTTGGCCCGCAGCTCGGCGACGATCTCGGCCACCCGCCCGCCCTCGATCGTCTTCTTCTCCAGCAACTCGTCGCGGACCCGAACCAGGTCGGCCTTGTGCTTCTTCAGGATGGCCGCGGCGCGGGCCTGGCACTGCACGATGAGCGTGTTCACCTGCCGGTCGATGGCCTCGGCCTGCGACGCGGACAGGACCTCGCGGCGGCCGTCCTTGTCGCGGAACGTGCGGAGCGGGGCGGCCAGGCTGCTCATGCCGAGCGTATCGACGAACACGCTGGCCAGCTCGGTGGCGCGGGCCAGGTCGGAGCGCGGGTTGCCGAACCCGCTCGCCCCGGTGGACACGTCGCCGAGCACGAGCCGCTCCGCCTCGATGCCGCCGTACAGCACCGTGAGGATGTCGAGGAGTTCGTTGCGGCTGTGGCCGATGCGGCGCTTGTCGTGCTTGAACGCGGTGAAGAACGGCGCCCACGGCATGTCGCTCTGGATGGTCACCTTCTCGGGCGGCGGGTGGTTCGGGCAGAAGATCGCGCACACGAAGTGCCCGGCCTCGTGGGTCGACACCATGGCGGCGTCGTTGTCGGCCAGCTCGACCTTGTCCTCGAACTCGGACAGCGCCCGCTCGATGACTTTCGGCGTGGTGGCGTCGGTGATTTCGTCGCGCATCCGCAACCGGGCGACGGCGCGGCACAGGGCGTTCAGGTGGTCGCCGCTGAACGGCGTGCCGGTCGGCGTCATGTAGTTGTCGCCGGTCCGGCGGACGGAGTAGTCGAGTGCCTCGTCCGTCATCTTCAGCCGCATCTTGCGGTCGTAGATGGCGAGGATGTCCTTGCGGTCGTCGTCGTCGGGGTAGGGAATGTGGAGGTGGAACTCGAACCGGCCGGGGCGGAGCAGGGCGGGGTCCAGGCTCTCGACGAAGTTCGTGGTGCCGACGACGAAGACGAGTTCGTCCTTGTGGAAGCCGTCCATTTCGGTGAGGAGCTGGTTCACCATCGAGTGCTCGACGCCGCTGCCGGTGTACGTGCCGCGGGCGGTGGCGAACGAGTCCAGCTCGTCGAACACGATGATCGACGGGGCCGACTGCCGGGCCTTGTGGAAGATTTGCCGCAGGTTCTCCTCCGACTCGCCGACCCACTTACTCTTCAGTTCCGGCCCGGACACCACGGTGATGGCCGCGCCGATGCTTGCGGCGATGGCCTTGGCGAAGTACGTCTTTCCGGTGCCGGGCGGCCCCCAGAAGATCATCCCGCGCGGGATCAGTTCTTCGAGCCGGGCCACGTCGTCGGCGTCGGTCGCGGCGTCGCGCTTGCGGAGCACGTCGAGGATCTCGGCCTTCAGCCGCTGCTTCACCTTGGCGTAGCCGCCGATGTCGGCGTCCAGATCGACGGTCGGAATCTCCATCGCGCCGGACAGCGTGGCCTGCCGCAACTGCGTGTAGGCCCGCTTCGGGTCGGCGGGGTAGTCCTCGCCGTCCAGCGTGCTCAGGAGCTTCCGCAGGCGCACTGCGTTGACGCCGGACACGTACTTGTACAGCTGCAGCGGCGAGAACGTCTTGCCGAACTTCCGCGACTCCTTCTGCGTGACGAGGTGCTTCAGCTTCGTGCGCGAGATGCCGAGGATGCTGACCCAGTGCGGGAACAGGTTCTCGATCACCTTCGGGAGCGGGAACGACGGGTCTTTGAACCCGAGCCACACAAGCTCCGGGTTTTCGTACAGCAGCGGGATCACCTCCCGCGCCTCACCCGTGAGTCCGCCCTGGCTGGTGGTCAGCAGGTCGAGGTGCGGTAGCACCACGACGCGCCGCTCGACCGCGCCGCGGACGGCGTCGCGGAGCTGGCCGATCATCGTGCCGATGAGCCCCTGCTGCACCGCCCCCTGGGTCGCGCCGTCGCGGGTGCGGCCGTCGAGGTACAGGCACTGGAGCTTGAACTCTTTCAGCCGGGTCCGCAGGTTCAGATAGAGGTACGGGGCGAGTTCCTTGTCGCACTCGATGAGGACGGGCAGCCCGCGGACGAGCCGGCCGGCGACCTCGGCCAGCTCCTGGGCGTACGCCGCCTCGACCGCCTGGTCGGCGGACAGGTCTTTCGGCAGGAGGTTCTCGACCAGGTTCATGGGCTGTTGTCGCCGTCAGCAGGGGGTGGATGGCGGGCGCGGGGTGTCACACTTCGATCGTGATCGTCAGCGACCCGCTCGCGGCGTCCTCGCTGATCTCCTTGACGGTGCCGAGCTGCTTGGCCTTCTCCTTCAGCGCGTCGCGGGTCACCTTGTTGACCACGTCCGCGACCTCGGGCTGAAGCTCTTGCAGCTTCTTCTCCAGTCGGTCCGTCGCCTCCTTCTGGAGGTCCGACTGCTTCTCGTCGAACCGCTTGTCCAGGTCTTGCTTCAGCTGCTCGCGGACGCGGTCGCGGAGGCTCGTCTCGGTCGGCCCCACGTCGTTGAACCCGGTCGCGTCGCGCTTCGCCTCCTGCTCCACCGTCGCCTCCGACTCGGCCTTCACCGTTACTTCCCCGCTGCACGGGTCCACGGTCACGGTGGTGGAGCCGTCCTTGCGCACGAGCGTGCCGTCGGGCTGCTCCTCGAAGCCGCGCTCCTTCAACTCCTGGCGCAGCAGCGTGGCCATGTCCTCGGGCGGGAGGATTTCGAGGAGTTCGAGCGTGGTGCCGATCTCGTCCCCGGCCTTGAGGTGGCGCGTCTCCGACTCCTTCACGCTGATCCGGTACGCTCGGCTCATGGCACCCTCGTCGTCGGCTGTCGCCTATGTTCGGAGTGGCTCGATCGCCTCGACCGCGGCCCGGGCGCGGGCGGCGACGCGGTCGCCGCCGGCCGCCTCCCAGTCCTGCTTCCACAGCTGGCTCGCGGCGTACCCTTCGTCGAAGTAGCCGACCGCCCGGTACTTCTCCTGCCAGCTGGCAAGCACCGCCATCTGCCGCGGCAGCGCCACCGCCGCGCGCTGGGTGTCGAGCCGGTCGGCGAGCCGGGCGGGACCGGGGCCGCCGAGGCCGCTCGTCCAGAACGCCGGCAGGAGGTCATTCTGGAACAACCCCGCGTTGGCGTGCAGGACGAACCGCGCCAGGTCGGGCCGACCCGCGCTTTCAGCCGCCCCCAGGTACGCCGCGAGGCCCGCCGCCTCGGCTCGGCCCTGCTGCCGCATCCGCCGCCAGTCGTCGATCTGCCCCTTCGCCCGTTCGGCCCGTAACCAGCGCTGCGTCAGCAGCGGTTGTAGGCACTCCAGCATCACCGCCCGCTCGCCGGCGAACATCGGAGCGAAGTCCGGCGGCGCGGGCTCGGCCTCGTCCGCCAGGTCGGCCGCCGAGCCGAGCCAGGCGAACCGGTTCGACCGGAACGCCGCCTTCCGCCTCAACACGGCCGCGACCTCGGGGTCCGGCCGACAGGCCTCGAACGCCAGCCAGAAGAAGAACTCGTCGGCCGCGGTCAGGTCCGCGGGCGGGGCGTCCCACGGGGTCCGCGTGTCGTGAACCCGCTCGGCCGTCGCCCACAGCAGGAACTCGACCACGTGTGGTGAGAACGTCAGTGCCCGCTCGTCGAGCGGGGTGCGGTCCCACGCCCGACCCGACTTCGGCTGCCCACTGCGGAGGTGGCGGTCGGCCCGCCAGCCGCCGGCGCGGACCAGGAACAGCACGCACGCCTTCGCCAGGCTGTCCTGCACCAGTTCGACGGCGTTGCGGCTCAGGCACGCGGGGCGGGTGTGGCTCGTGCGGAGGAGCTTGTAGCCGTCCTCCGCGGGGAAGCGGCCGAGACAAAACCTCACCAGCCGGATCAAGTCGGCCTCGAACTTCGACAACGGGCGCGGGGCGTCGGTCATGACGCGGCGCCCGCGACGGGCGTGCGGCGCCACCCCTTCCACAACCCCGCGGCGGCCCCGGCCGGGAAGCCGTTCACGGTCACCTCGCCGCCCCGGACGCGGATTTCGAGCGTGTTTCGCTTCCGCCACTGGTCGTCGAAGCGGTAACGATTGGTGAGGAAGTGAATGCCCTGGTTGCGAGAGCCGATCCAGCGGCGCTCGGTGTCCGGTTGGTCGCGCAGGTACGGGCCGTCCACGAGGATGTCGGTGCGGTCGAGCAGGCCGGCGGCGTCGGGTCGGTCGCGGAGCTGGTCGAGGGTGTAGCCGCTGAACACCATCACGCTGAGGTTCAATAACCGGGCCGCGTCCGCGAGTTCAACTGCACCGACAGGGTGGGAGAAGGGCTCCCCGCCGAGCAACGTGATTCCCTCGACGCCCTCGCGGTCACGGGCGCGCTCCATCTCGTCCGCTACGTCCGCCACCGTGCGCTGGTCCCCGCCGTCGAACGGCAGGAACTCGGGGTTGCAGCAGCCGGGGCAGCGGAGGGGGCAGCCCTGGAACCACACCGCGAATCGCTTCCCCGGCCCCTCCGCCTCGGTACACGCCACCACCTGGGCGATGCGCACCGTCGGCTGTTCGGTCGTGCGGGTCATGCGGGGTCCGTTCCGGAGCGTACCCCCCGATTATACCCCATCAACCGGGCGCCGGCGCCACCCTCACCGTGCCGGGTTCGCCCTCGCGGCCCTCCAACACCACCTCGCGATCGACGAACGCCCGCACGGTGTCGATGTTCGTTGTCAGGTGGCGCGTCACCTCCGACGTGCGGAAGGTGCTGCCGTCCGGCGAGAACACCAGCGGCAGGAGGAGTTGGTCAGCGGAGTGCGGGTCGACCGGGGCGGCCGCGGCGCGGTAGCGGAGGGCCTCGTCCGCGGCGTCGTCGGCCACCGATTCGGCCGGCTTACCGCGCTCGCCCAGGCCGAAGAACAGTGTCGGCACGGGTGCCTGCCGGAAGATCACCGCGGCCACGGTGCCGGGGTTCGCGGCCTCCCACTCCTCCAGCGGAATATGCGACTCGACGCCGTCCGCCTTCAGGCGCACCGACAGCCGCCGGGCTTGCCTGCGGGCGATCCCTTCGGGCAGTCCGGCGACGGCCGAGAAGCCGCCGGCGGTGGTCAGCTCGGGGGTGGTCGTGAGGGTCATTCCGCGGACGCGGGTACACGGGTGGATGGTGGCGCGGACCTCGCCGCCGCCGCGCGGGTAGAAGCCGGGGCGGATCATCTCCTGGTCCAGGTCAATGCCAAGCCGCTTCAGGTAGCCGCCCCAGGTGGTGGTGTTGAAGTGGTAGCACGGGGCGTGCGTGTTGTGCGTGCCGCCGGTGACCGTGACCGTACTCGGCGCGTCGCCCCGAAGGGCGAGCGGCAGCGCGACCGTGTGCAGCACCAGCGACGTGGACCCGGCCGTGCCGATGGAGAAGGTGTAGTTCCCCGCCTTCACCGGCCCCGGCTCGAAGTACAGCACCGCGGAGCCGACCGAGGCGCCTTTGTAAATCGCGCCGCAGATCGCGCCCGCGGCCTTCACGCACATCAGGTGCTGCGGCTGGAGCCCCGGCTTGGGGCGGTTCGCCCGGATGTTCAGGAGCTTGAACGGCCGGGCGGTGAGGGCGGCGAGCGCGAGGGCGCTGCGGAGGATTTGTCCGCCGCCTTCGCCGCGGCTGCCGTCGAGTTCGATCATGCCGGCTGACACACCCGTGCTCCGCTTGTTCCCCACGTCGGACACGCGGCGGCCACGCCGGGTTCAGATTACGCCGCCCGCCGGCCGATCCTACCCCGCATGTCCGACCAGACGCTGACCGCCCGCCCCGGCCCAACCGACCGCACCGTCCGCACCGCCGACGGCAAGGTGATTCCCGTTCCCGACGGCTGGGAACTGCTCCCGCCCGGCGACCCGGGTGTGACGCGCCGCGTGAAGGCCGCCGGCCCGAGCTGGACGGTGCAGGAGCAGCGCGGCCGCAAGGTGTTCTCCCGCGGCGTGTGGGCTCCCGCCGCGACCATCGCGGCCGTGCGCGCCGAACTGGAGGTCGAACGCGCCGACCCGGCCTACGCCCGCAAACTGGCCGCGGGCGCGAAGCGGCGGGAGGCGGCACAGGCGGAATACGTCGAGGACTTCACCGCTGCCGTGCGGGACTACCTGCGGTTCGATGCGCGGTATGCCGATCTGGCGGGCCGCTTCGCGGTTGCCGTCGCGGCGCACGCCACGCCAGTCGGTAGCGGTACGGTGGCCCGTACGAAGCGCATCCCCGTCGAACGGCGGGCGGAGGCGGCGGTCATCGCCTGGCTGCGCCACCAGACGACGGCCTACGACGACATGCACGTCGCGCGGGTGAAGGGGGCTCGCCGCGAGGTGCGGCGGAAGCTGGCGGCGGGGTCGAAGGCGTTGCTCGACCGCTACCGGCGGGGGGAGCCGGTGCCGCCGACGGGATGCGTTCTCGAACGTGGGCTCGCGAAGGCGGCGCGGGCGGGGTGACGCGTCACTCCTCGGTCGGCCGCGGCCGGTTGGCCCAGTGCGCCGGCGGCGGGCCGGCCACGACCACGCCCTTGTCGGCCCAGCCGAGGTGGGCCGTCACGTCGGACGCGGTGTACCGCAGCGTCAGCCCGCAGCGGCGGCGCGACGACGTGTTCATCTCCGACCCGTGCAGCAGCAGGTCCGAGTGGAGCGACGCCTCGCCGGCCTTCAACTCGACGTAGACCGGGTCGCCGTACTTTTCGACGCCCGGCACCGTCAGGTTCAGCACGTTACTCTCGTCCTGCTCGCTCAACTGCCACGTCAGGTGGCCGAGGACGTGCGTCCCGGGGATGACGCGCATGCAGGCGTTGCCACGGTCGGCGTCGTCGATGGCGAGCCACACCGTCACCGCCTTGCTCGGCGAGAGCGGCCAGTAGCTCGCGTCCTGGTGCCAGCTCACGGCCTTGCCGTCGCCCGGCATCTTGCAGAAGAAGTGGGACCCCCACGCGATCACGCCCGCCCCCAGCAGGTCCGACACGACCGCGACGATCCGCGGGTTCGTGAGGATGTCCCACACCCGGCCGTGCCGCAGGTGGGCCGAACTGATCGAGTAACTGTCCTTCCCTTCGGCCGCATATCGGGCCAGCAACTGGTCGAAGTAGCAGCGGATGTCGGCGGCTTCCTCGGGGCTGAAGAAGCGGAACGGCTTGAGGTAGCCGTCGCGGTTGAATCGCGCAATTTGCTCCGGCGTGAGCACCTTCGGCTGCTCGTTGACCGACGGGTGAAACGAGAGGTCGCGCGGGATGTTGGAGAGTTCGTCCTGGCCGAGGACGGCACGGAACGCGGTCGGTGCGGCGTTCATGGGATGGCTCGGGAGGAGAGACAGTGGCGAAATTGATTCTATAGAATCGGTGGCGGCGTCGTCCAACACGAAAGCCCGGGGACGGCTGTCCCCGGGCTTCAACAGCGGCGCCTGACAGCTACTTGGCCGCGACCGGCGCCGTCCACGTCTGCGGCGTCCAGCCGCCGGTCTGGTAGTTGTCCGGCGTCGCGTACTCGCGGACGGTGGTGCGGTCGGCCCCGATCTCGACGTAGTAGAACGCCTGAGCTTGCATGGCGAAGTGAGACCCGTTGTCCACGTTGAACACCGGGATGCCGGCCGCCGCGGCGCGGTTCGAGCCGTCCCACCGGAACACGTTGCGGGCGTGGGTGTGGCCGTAGAACACGGCCGCCACGTTGTACCCCTTCAACACGTCGTGATAGCCCTTCACGTCGGCCGGGTCCCACTCGCGGGCGGTCGCCGCGGCGTCGGGCACGTCGGTCGGGCCGGCGTAGCGGAGCATGTCCACGTGGTGCAGGATCACGACCGGCCGGCCGGACGTGCCGACCTTTTCGCGTAGGTCGGCGGCGAGGAAGTCGAGGCTGTCCAGCGGCGCATACCGCCGGCGGCGCGTGATGGCCGGTACCTGCCCGACCACGATTCCGAGCGCGACGCCGTGGACGAGGCCCCAGTCCCAGGAGTAGTGGACGCCGTTTGGCGACACGTTTACGACCCCGGGCCGGCGGCGGTTGCGGGCGGCGATCTGCTTCACGACGAGACCATCGCCGCGCGGCGAGTCGTGGTTGCCGTGGACCTCGTAGACGGGGAGTTTGAGCCGGCCGTCGGTGCCGGTGAGGCCGAAGTCGGCGGCGAAGGCGTTCCACTCCGTTTCGTGCGCCGCGACGTTCGGCTTGTCGCCGGTGTCGATCAGGTCGCCGGCGTGGAGGAGGCCGCGCGGCGTGCGCACCGTGCCGCCGCCAGCGGTGGCGGGGATGGCGGTGCCAGGGAGGCGGTTGAGCGTATCGACGAGCCGCGTCGTGACCGGCCCCGAGCGCGAGTCGAGTTTCTTCACGTCCTCGCGGTCGGCGAGGTAGTGCGTATCGCCGACGACGAAGAACGACACCGGCTCGTCGGCGGGCTGCGCACCGACGAGCCCCGGCGCGACGGCGCCGGCGGCGATGAACTCACGGCGGGAGAGGGCGGGCATGGGCGCTCCGGGGGTCAGATGATTTGGCGGATCGGCTCCGCGCCCTCGACGCCCACCAGTTTCTGGTCGAGGCCGCCGTAGAAGTAGCTCAGCCGGTTCGGGTCGAGGCCCATCTGGTTGAGAATCGTCGCGTGCAGGTTCTTGACGTGGAACCGGTCCTCGACGGCGTTGTTCCCCAACTCGTCCGTCTTGCCGACGCTCACGCCGCCCTTGATGCCGCCGCCGGCGAGCCACATCGTGAACCCGTACGAGTTGTGGTCGCGGCCCGTCCCCTGGGCGTACTCGGCCGTCGGCTGCCGACCGAATTCGCCGCCCCACACCACGATCGTCTCGTCGAGCAGCCCCTTCCGCTTCAAGTCCTTCAGCAGCCCGGCGACCGGCTTGTCGGTCGCGCCGGCGTGCTTGCCGTGGTTGCGGACCATGTCCGTGTGGGCGTCCCAGTTGTCGTCGTTGTGGGCTCCGCCGCTGTACACCTGCACGAACCGCACCCCGCGCTCCACGAGCCGGCGGGCGAGGAGGCACTTGCGGCCGAAGTCGTCCGTCTTCTCGTCGCCGATGCCGTACAGCGCCTTCGTCTCGGCCGTCTCCTGGGCGAAGTCCACGGCCTCGGGGGCGTGCTGCTGCATCTTGAACGCCAGCTCGTAGCTGGCGATGCGAGCCGCCAACTCGGTGTTGTCGCGGCGCGCGGCCAGGTGCTCCTCGTTCTTCTCCTTCAGCCGGTCGAGCAGGGTGCGCTGTTGCTCGCGGGTGAAGCCGGGTGGCGGGGCCAGGTCGTGGATCGGGGTGCGGTCGGCGCGGATGACGACGCCCTGGTACGCCGCCGGCATGTAGCCGCTCGACCAGTTCTTCGGCCCGCTGATCGGCCCGCCGGTCTTGTCGAGCATGACCACGTACCCGGGCAGGTTCTCGTTCTCACTGCCGAGGCCGTACGTGACCCAGCCGCCGAGGCTCGGGTGGCCGCTGAGGATGCGGCCGCTGTTCATCATCAAGAGGGCCGAGCCGTGAATCGGGCTCTCGGCGTACAGCGAGTGGACGAACGCGATGTCGTCCACGCAGCTGCCGACGTTCGGGAACAGGTCGCTGACGAGCTTGCCGCAGCGGCCGTAGGGCTTGAACTGCCACTTCGGGCCGACCACACGTCCCTCGGCCTTGTGGCCGCCGCGGCCGAACGTGCGCACCGGGATGGTACGGCCGTCGAGCCGATACAGTTCGGGCTTGTGGTCGAACGTATCGACCTGGCTCGGGCCGCCGTAGCAGAAGATGAAGATGACCGACTTCGCCTTGGCCGGGAACATCGGCGGCTTCGGCGCCATCGGGTTGACGAACGACCGCGGCGGTGCGGCGGGCGCGGGGCCGTCCTGGGCCGCGGCTCGGGGGAAGAAGCCGTCGCGGTCGAGTTGCGAGGCGAGGGCCAGGCCGGTGAACCCGGCGCCGGCCTCCCACAGAAACTCGCGGCGGGTGCGGCCGCAGAACTGGTTTCGGGACATCGATCAACTCCTCGCGGAGGTCGTGTGCGGGCGGGGTGTCAGTCGAGGTAGACGAACTCGTTCGTGTTCAGCAGCAGCAGACAGTACCGGGCCAGCGCCGTGCGCTCGTCCAGCCCGTGGCGCGATCGCTGGTCGTTCACGAACGCCACGTCCTTCGCCACCTCGGCCGGCGGGGGCGTGCGGCCGGTCGTGAGGCGGACGGCGCGCGTCACCTGCGCGGGAACGTCGCCGGGCGACTCGCGCTGGAGCCGGACCGCGAACGTGACCGCCTGCTCGTTCGTGAACTCGCCGTTGAGCAATCCGAGCGCCTGTGTCGGCACCGTCGTCGTGTAGCGGACGGGGCAGCTGTTGTCGGTGTCGGCCTGGTCGTGCGTCGCCAGGATCGGCACTTGCAGCGACCGCTTCACACCGACGTACACCGTGCGGCGGTTCGCCTCGTCGCCCTTCGTCTCCGGCCACCCCTGGCCGGGAACCGACTGCCCGGCCAGCACCTCGCGCGGGATCTTCGGGTAGACGCTCGCGCCGAACATCTTCGGGTTCAGCGAGCCGCTGACGGCCAGCACCGAGTCGCGGACCTCCTCGGCCGTCAGCCGCCGCATCGGGAAGCGCCACAGCCTAGTGTTCGCCGGGTCGGCTCGCAGGTTCGTGTCGTCGCCGGCGGACGCGAGCTGGTACACGGCCGAGGTCATGATGAGCTTGTGGAGGCGCTTCAGCGTCCAGCCGCCGTCAACGAAGTCGGCGGCGAGCCAGTCGAGCAACTCGGGGTGCGTCGGAGCCTCGCCGAGCTTGCCGAAGTCGTTCGACGACGGCACGATCCCGCGGCCGAAGTGCCCCTGCCACACGCGGTTCACCATCACCCGTGCGGTCAGCGGGTTGTCCTTCGACGCGATCCAGTTCGCCAGCACGGTGCGGCGGCCGCTCGTCTTAACGCCAGCCGGCGGTGCGGGGATGGTCGGGTCCGGCACGCCGAGCACTTGCGGGAAGCCGGGCTGGACCTCGGCCCCCTTGGCGTGCGGGTTGCCGCGCGGGAGCACGAACACGGCCGGCGGCCGCGGGTCGCAGTTGTTCACCGACAACGCGAACTCCTGCCCGAGTGGCCGCGGCCGCTTCTCCAGCTCGGTGCGGTCCTTCTTCAGCGCCACGTAGTCGGCCTTCTCGCGGGCGCTGAGGTAGCCGGGCACCTTGGCCACCACCTGCGGCCGGTCCGGGCCCTCACTGGCACGCTGGTCCTCGGCGGGCATCTTCTTGATGGCCGCGTCCTCGACAGCCCGCATCTTCGTCGTCAGGTCGGCGACCTTCGCCTGCCGCTCCAGCAACTCGGCCTCGTACACCTTCCGCCGCTCGGGCGGGGTGATGTCGGTCATGTTGGTGCTGGACGACACGCCGCGGGTGTCGCTGAACGGGCGGATGTCGCGGAAGAACGACAGGAACCGATAGTAGTCGGCGTGCGGGAACGGGTCGGCCTTGTGGTCGTGGCAGCGGTTGCAGTTCAGCGTGATGCCAAGAAACCCCTGGCCGGTCACGGTCACGAGGTCGTCGTAGCCGTCGTAGAGCGCTTGCTTGGGGTCGGCCGGTTCGTCGTCCCAGATGCCCAGCCGGTAGAACCCGGTGGCGATCACGGCCTCCGGGTTGTACCCGGGCAACTCGTCGCCGGCGAGTTGCTCTTTGACGAACACGTCGAACGGCTTGTCCGCGTTGAACGCCCGGATGACGTAGTCGCGGTACCGCCAGGCGTACGGCTTGGGGCCGTCGCGCTCGTAGCCGTTCGTCTCGGCGTAGCGGACCACGTCGAGCCAGTGGCGGCCCCACTTCTCGCCGTAGTGCGGCGACGCGAGGAGGGCGTCGATCAGCTTCGGCCAGGCGTCCGCCGCCGGGTCCTTCACGAAGGCGTCCACCTGCTCCGGCGTCGGCGGCAGCCCCCACAGGTCGTAGTAGGCCCGGCGGACGATCGCCGCGCGGTCGGCGGGGCGTACGGGGCGCAAATTCTTCTCGTCGAGCTTCGCCAGGACGAAGGCGTCGATCGGCGTCTGGACCCACGCCGGGTTCTTCACCGCCGGCACGGCGGGGCGCTTCACCGGCTGGAACGCCCAGTAGCGCTTCGCCTCCTCGGTGACGACGCCGCCCTTCTCCTTGTGCTTCGCCCCGCCCTTCGCGGTCAGCTTGTCGGCGGGGTAAGGAAGGCCGGCGCCGACCCACTTCCGCAGGACGGCGATGTCCTTGTCGGGGAGCTTGCCCTTGGGGGGCATCCGCATCGACTCGTCCTTGTAGTCCACGGCCTTGAGGAGCAGGCTGGCGGCGTGGGTCTTCAGGTCCACGGCCGGGCCGGTGTCGCCGCCTTCGAGCACGGATTCGCGCGTGGCGAGGCTGAGGCCGCCCTTGATCTTCTCGTCCGCGCCGTGGCACTTGAGGCAGTTCGCGGCCAGGATGGGGCGGACTTCCTTCTCGTAAAAGTCCACGTCGGCCTGGGCGAACGCCTTCGGCGCGGCGGCGGGCTGACCGCCGGCGTGGCGGACGGTCAGCCCGGCGGCGACGGCCCCGAGGGCGACGGCAGCGGTGAGGCGGGTGCGAAACATGGCAACGTGTCCGGCGGGCGGGAGTGTCACGGGGGTTTCTGGCCGCCGCTTGCGGCGTGGCGGCGACTACGCCGCCACGCCGCAAGCGGACTCGTCCTCAAGGCGATTCCACGGTCACGGCCATGACGACGGGCGCGCTCGCGTCCGGCCCCTTCACGAACTCGATCGCTCGAATCACCACATCGGGCCGCCGCGGCGTCACGGCCAGGTAGCGCACCTGCTGTCCGCCGCGCATCCCGAACGCGAACTGCGACCCCGGCACGTCCACCCGCCGGATGTAGTCGGCGAAGTGGACGCCGTTGACGAGGTCGTGGTCCTCCGTCTTGCCGTCCTCGTAGCGGAGGCGGACCGTCATGCTCACCGACCCCTTCGGGATCGCCGGGAAGTTCCAGCCGCCGATCCCGCTGAGCAGGTGGAGCGCCTTCGCCTTCCCGGCGTAGGGGAGCGACACGCTCCTGGGCATGTCCGGGGCGCGCTTGCCGTTCGGGCCGTACAGCATCACCGCATTCTTCGTCTTGTCCCCCTGCGGGTCCAACAGCAGGAACGGCACGCCGTTGAACGTCTTCGCCTTCCAGTCGGGGAAGACCAACCGCTCGGCCGTGCCCGCGTCCTCGAAGAACATCCCCTTCGTCGTCACGACCGTGGCCACGCGGTCGAGCGGCACGGGGACGTACTTCCCCTTCTGCGTCAGGAACTCGAGCAGGTCCGTCAGCTCGGTCGGGTTGATCTGCTTCTCGAACCCCTCCGGCATCAGCGACTTGTCGGTCTCGGCGAGCGTCTCGATGTCGTCGCGAGAAAGTGGGTGCCGCTTCCCCTCGGCGTCCACGACCTCCACCGACGTCTTCGTCTCGCCCGCGAGAAGCCCCGTGAGCGAGCGGCCGTCCAGGGTCACGACGCGGTACGCCTTGTAGTTCCCCTCCACGCTCCGCGACGGGTCGAGGATGTGGATCAGCAGCTCTTCCTTCGGGTGAACCGACATGCCGGTCAGGTCGGGGCCGACCTGCGTCCCCTCGCCGGCGTACTTGTGGCACTTCGCACACTGGGCCGTGAACACCGTCTTCCCCTTCGCCACGTCGCCCGCCTTGGAGATGACGTGGTGCAACTCGTCGATTACCTTCTGCCGGTCCGGGCTCGGCAGTCCGCCGCCGAGGGCGAGGAGTTTCTGCGCCCGCGCGGCGACGGCCTTGTCGGCGTTGTTCGCCAGCGCCGTCTTCTGGTCGAGGGCGAGGAGGTCGAACCGAAGCTGCCCCTTCTCGACGGCGTCGAGGAAGGCCGCGGCCGAGTCGGGGCGGCCGAGCACCAGCCGCAGCGCGGCGGGGCGGGCCGTCGTGGGCAGTTCGCGGAGCCGGCCGACGACCGCTGGGCCGACCGCCTTCGACCGCGACGAACTCAGCGCTTCGAAGATGCCGGCCGCGACCGCCGGCGGCGTCTGCGGCGTGATCGCGGACAGCAGCTTTGCCGCGGCGTCGTTGTCGTCGGGGCGGAAGTCCATCGCCGCCTTCGCGGCGTCGATGCGGTCGGCGTCGGCCGCCTTGGCATCGGCGGCGGTGGCGAGGAAGCCGGCAACAACCCCCGCGATCTGGGCGTCGAGCCCCTTTACGCCGCCCGCCGCCGCGAACCGTAGGAGCTTGCCGCGGGCGGAGGGGGCGAGCTTGCCGAGGAGGTCGCCGACCGCCTTATCGCCGTCCGGGGTCAGAGTCAGCGCCTTCCCGGCGGGCCACCCGGCGGCGAGGCCGGCGAGGATGGCATCGTCCGCCTTCGGGTTCGTGCCGAGGCTCCGCAACAGTTGCTCGACGGGCGACGGCCCCGCGGCCGGCTGGGCCGCCGTACCGCCGGTCGGGGCTCCGACCGGCGCCGGACCGATGCCCTTGGCCGGCGGCGCCTTCGGGTTCGTGGCAAACGTCCGCGCCACCAACTCGACCACCTTCGCGGACGCCGGCGGCAGCGTTCGCTCCTTCGGGGTCGCGGCCACGGCCGTCAGGAAGTGTAACGGATGCGCCACGCCGGCGGCGGCGGTCGCGTCGGCGAGGCCGACCGGTTCGAGGAAGGCTGGGTCGCTCAGGTGCGAAGCGAGCACCCGGCTCAGGTTCGCGGCGTCGGTCAGGTCGGCGGTGGCGAGGAGGGCCGCGACGCGGACGGGCACGTCCGCGTCGGCGAACGGCGACCGCGGGGCCGTCGCGGGGATCAGCCCGTCGGCGTGCTCGGTCAACTTCGCCACCAGGCCGAGGTACCCGGCCCGGCGCACGGCCGCGGACGGGTGTGTGACCGCGGCCTGTACGAATTCCGTCAGCCCCTCAGGCACCGCCCGCGGGCCGCGGAGCCCGGACACGGTCCAGATCGCATGAACGGCGCCGGCATTCAGGCCGGTTTCGTCCACGGACTTGTCCTGCACCAGCTTCAGAAGCGCCGGCTCGACGTCGCGCTGGCCGCGCTCGACGAGCAACCGCTGGGCGTGGAGGCGCCAGCCGAGGTTCGGGTTCTTCAGCGCCTCGACCAACTCCAGAGGCGACGCCCCGGCCAACTTCGGGCCGACGTCGGCCTTGCCGTTATGGACGACGCGGTAGATGCGGCCGTGCGTCTTGTCGCGCAACTCGGTCTCATAAGCGTTGCCCGGCCCGTTCTTGAACCCTGCTGGTGTCGGGTTGTGTTGGACGATGAAGTTGTACCAGTCGTTCACCCACATGTTCCCGTCCGGCCCTACCTGGGCGTCGATCGGGGCGGCCCACTCGTCGTCGCTAGCCAGGATGTTCCAGCCGTAGGTGGCGGCGAACGTGGCCCCGTTCGGGCGAAGGGTGAAGGCCGCCGTCAGGTGCCCGGTCGGCTCGCTCACGAACGCCGTTCGGTTCCAGTACTCGCGCGGGTAGGTGCGGGCCGTGTACAGGGCGACGTGCGACGCCGCGGTGAACCCGCCGTGCCAGTCCACCTGGCGCACCTTGTCGGTGATCGGCTCCATGTGGTTGTCGGCGGCGATGTTCGGCAGCGGCCCGGCGCTCAACCCGCGGACCTTTTCCGTGTACCGATTCGGGATCGGCATGTGCACCAGCGGGCAGCCGTTGGCCGTGCTGCCGAACAGTTCGCCGGCCTCGTCGAAGTTCAGCCCCCAGGTGTTGTTGTTCGTGCTGCGGAGGAATTCCAGCTTCGCCACCTTCAAGGCGCCCGCATCGGCCTCGACCTTGAAGCGGTAGAAGCCCTGGCGGAAGTTCAGCCGCTCGCCGTTCACCTCGCCGTTGAACCCGGCGTAGCCGATCGCCCCGTACACCCAGTTGTCGAACCCGTAGCGGAGGTTACTCGGGCCGGCGTGGGTGTCGCCGGTGGACCAGCCGCGGAGGAGCTCCTGCCGCACGTCGGCGGTACCGTCGCCGTCCGTGTCCTTCAGGAACAGCGTCACCGGCGCCTGGTGGGCGATCACGCCGCCGGCGTACGGCAGAAGGCTGGTCACGATGCTGAGCTTGTCGGCGAAGGTGGTGACGGTGTCGCACTCGCCGTCGCCGGTCGTGTCGGTGCAGATCACGATGCGGTCGCGGCCCTGGCCGGCGGGCTTCAGCTCGTTCGGGTAGTCGAGCGACACGGATACCCACAGCCGGCCCTTCTCGTCCCAGGCCATCGCCAGCGGCTTGCCGCCCAGCTTCGTCTCGGTGACGAACGGCCGCACCTCGAACCCGACCGGGGTGACGTAGTGCTTCACGCTCTCGGCCGCCGGCAGGGGCTTCTGCATCCGGCCGCCCGGGTCGCCCTTGGCGCCCCCGCCCTTCTTGCCCCCGGGGTAGAACGGCACCTTCGCCGGGACGTACTCGAACGGCGCCAGCCCCTTCGCCTGCGTCGTCATGTCCGGGCGGTCGAAGAAGGTCCCCGCGAGCGCCGGGTCCTGGTTGCACGCCCACCGGACGCCGCGCTCCAGGAGGTTCTGGAAGCCGGGGTTGCCCCAGGTGCGCTGGTCGTGGCCCCACGCGGTGTAGAAGACGCGGCCCTTGCCGTGGGTGCGCGTCCACGTCCACGGCTCCTTCACGCCCGCTTCGTCGCGGACTTCGAGGAGCGTGCGGTCCTTTTCGTTGTGCTTGTGGTGGACGTAGGTCTCGTCCCAGCTCGTGAACGAGCGGTAGCCCTTGAGAATCGGGTGATCGGGGGCGACGGCCGTGGTGCGGAACGTGCCCGTGGTGTGGCTGCGGAACTGGGCGCCGACCAGGTCGATGTACGCCGGCGAGTTCAGGAAGCAGAAGCTGGCGCAATGGACGGGGATGAACCCCTTCCCGGACGCGACGTAGTCCAGCAGCGCCTTCTCCTGCTCGGGCGCGATCTTGGTGTGGTTGGCGTACACCATGAGGCCGTCGAACTGGTTCAGCTTCGCGGCGTTCAGGTCGTCCAGCTTGTCGGTGTAGGTGACGCTGATGTTGCGGGCGGCGAACACCGGGCGAAGTTGCTCGAAGCGCGCGGCGGGTTGGTGCCCGGCGGAGTCGCCAAGGAACAACAGCTTCAGCGGCGGCAGGTCGGCGCCGCGGCTGCCGCCGTTCACGACGAACCCGGCGAGCAGGGCGGCGATCAGCGGCGGGAGAGCACGCATCGCGGAAACTCCTTGGAGCGTCGTAGAGAGCATTAGTTGTCTTGTGCCACGGCGTCGGTCAGGCGGCGGACGATGCCGGCGACCGCGCCCTGCCGCTTGCTCCCCTTCGCGGGGACGATGCGGCAGTCGGCGAACGCCGGCGGCAGGGCGCGGGCGGCCGCCTGCCGTACCACCTCGTCGAACAGGTCGGGGTCGGTCTCGAACAGGCGGGTGTGGATGAACAGCGTGGCCGGGTTGAACAGGTTCAGCACCGCCGCCACGCCTACCGCCAGGTACTTCACCGCCGCCCGCAGTTCGTCGGCCAGGTCAACGGTCCCGGCCCGCAATAGGTCCATCACCTCGTCCACGTCCACGTCGCGGCCGAGTTTCTCCGAGGCACGCAGGGCGAGTGCCCGGTCGCTGGCCACGGTTTCGAGGCAGCCGCGGTTGCCGCAGCCGCACACCCGGCCGCCGTCCGCGACCGCGGTCAAGTGCCCGACCTCGCCGGCCAGCCCGGAGTGCCCCGTGACCAGCCGGCCGCCGCTCATCACGCCGAGGCCGACCCCGGTGCCCACGTCGAGCATGGCGAAGTCGTCGTGCCCTCGGGCCAGGCCGTACTCGCGCTCCGCGAGGCAGAGGGCGTGCGACTCTTGCAGCAGAGAACACTCAATGCCGAGTCGGTCGGCCAGGTCTGCGGCGGGGGCGTGGCCGTTTGTGATCGGCAGGTTCGGCGACAGCACACCGCACCCTTTACGATAGTCAACCAGCCCCGGAAGGCTCACCCCGAGTCCGAGCGTTCGCACGCCCGGCCGGGCGATCAGCTCGCGAGCGGCGGCCTCAAGCGCGTCCAGGAGCTTCGTGTAGCTCGTCGGCGTCGGAACGGTGACCAGGTCGGCGTGTAACTCGCCGTCGAGCCCGGCCGACACCACCTCGCAGTGCCCGCCGTCGATCGTCACGCCGAGCACCTGGGCCGTCGCGCTCGCCAGCCGGAGCCGAGGCGCGGGTCGGCCGCGGGCTGTCTCCGGTGCGTCGGCCTCTTCCAACAACCCCACCTTCAACAGTGACGCGACCGCCTTCGACACCGTCGGCGGGCTCAGGCCACACTCGCGCGCCACGTCGGCGCGTGAGAGCGGCCCGCGGTCCTGGAGTACGCGCAGGACCTGCCGCTCGTTGAGCCGCCCAACCTGCGACGGTCGGATGGTTGTGATCGTGGGCAGGGTGCCGGAGGGTGCCATGATTACCCGCTAAGCTACGGGCTACGGCGGGCTTTGTAAAGCAGCTTTAGTAAAGTCGATTTACAAATCACGCCGCGGGCTGCGTCCACCGCCTTTGCCGCCACGCTGCGAGGGCAAACCCCTGAAGAAACTTCACCTGTTCGGCCGTTATCGCGTCGCGTGGGATCGTCAGCACGGAGCCGTTGACGTGAAGCATCGTCCACGTCCGACCGCCCTCGGTGCGGTACAGCTGAATCACGCCATCGAGGTACAGCCAGACGCGGTCGCCGCCGCTGAGAAGCCCCAACCGGTCGGCTTCGACCAGGACATCGACTGGACGGCGGGGGACTCGGATCAGCTCAAGCAGGAAAGCGAAAAACTTGCGGCTTGTGAACGCCGGCCAGACCAGGAGCAGTAGGAACCACGGCGATACGGCGACGGCGAGATAGAGGATGCCGCTGCTGAACCCGAGGGCGGCCGCGCAGGCCGGGAGGTGCGGCGCACTCTCGACCGCGAGGCGGTCGCGTCGGCCGACTGCGTACTGTAGCCGGAACGGAACCACGAGCGTCCTCCCTGCTACGACCCGATGATAAGCTCCCGGCGCGGCGTGTCAAATCGTTCCGGTGGACAATGACGACTTGCCCCGGGGCGGGGGTTTCGCTTCAACTTCCCTTTCGTCGCCCCGCGGGAGTGCTTCGGATGAGCCCGGCCGGCCCCGGCCCGAAGCGCGACCCGTGGTCGCCGCGGATGTGGGAGGGGTCCGACTACCCCGCGTACCTGCGGCTCCTGGCCCGCAACCACTTCGCCGTCCACCCCCCGCAGTTGTACATCGCCGCCATCGCGTCGGTCGTCACGCTCGCCAACATGGTGGGTCGGTGGTTCACGACCGGCCTCCACGGCGACGCGGTGCGGCGCACGCAACTCGTCGGCCCGCCGGTGTTCGTGATCGGCCACTGGCGCACGGGTACGACGCTGCTGCACGAGTTGCTGTGCCTCGACCCGCGGTTCGCCAGCCCGACCTACCTGCAGTGCTTCGCGCCGAACCACTTCCTCCTGTCGGAGCGGCTGCTCAAGGGGCCGCTGAAGTTCATGGTGCCGGACAAGCGGCCGATGGACAACATGGCCGCCGGCTGGGACCGCCCGCAGGAAGACGAGTTCGCCCTGTGCCTGCTCGGGCTCCCCTCGCCGTACGCGGACATCGCCTTCCCCAACCGCCCGGCGGTGTTCCCCGGCTCGCTCGACCTGTCGGGGCTGACGCCGGCCCAACTCGCGGGCTGGAAGCGCGGCTTCCGCCGCTTCCTACAAACCGTGACGTACCGCGACCCGCGGCGGCTCGTGCTCAAGTCGCCGCCGCACACCGCGCGCGTGAGGGTGCTACTGGACATGTTTCCGGACGCGCGGTTCGTCCACATCGTCCGCGACCCGTACGTGGTGTTCCCGTCCACGGTGAACCTGTGGACCTCGCTCGGCCGCAAGCACGGGCTCCAGACGCCGAACGACCCGACCCGCATCCGCGAGAAGGTGTTCGCCGAGTTTCGCACGGTCTACGACCGGCTCGAAGAGGCGAAGCCGCTCATCCCGGCGGGTCAGTTCCACGAAGTGCGGTACGAGGAGTTGGTGAAGGACACGCCGGGCCAAATGCGGCGCGTGTTCGACGCGCTGGAGTTGGGCGGGTTCGCCGACTACGAGCCGCGGCTGCGCGAGTACCAGGCGGCGACGAAGGGGTACGAGGCGAACAAGTATACGCTGTCGGACGCGGACCGCGCCGAGGTGACGGCCCGGTGGGGCGACGTGATCCGGCGGTACGGCTACAGTGCGAGGTGAGCGCCAAGCGGCCCGCAATCCTCAACTGAACAGCTTCGACAGTAGCCAGTACCCGAGCAGCGCCGTTCCCGCGCCGATGGCGAAGACCACCAGCAGCAGCCCGACCACGACCCACGTGCTCCCCCGGCGGGCGCGGTGGGGGTCTTCGAGCGTCTGCTCCAGCAGCCGGGCGTTCTTCACGTTCGCCTTGAAGCCGAGGTCCAACAGGTCGCCGGCGAACGGCACGATGCCGACGAGTGCGTCGATCAGCTGGTTCAGCCCCATCCGCATCAGCACGCTCGTCGGCGCCCCGAGGCGGTGGGCGACGAGGATGATATAGCTGCCGACCAGCGAGCTCACCGTGTCGCCGACTCCGGGGATGAGCCCCAGCAGCGCGTCGAGGCCGAACGAGACGCGCGTGCCGGGAATCGTGACCGCCCGGTCCATGATGTTCGCCAGTGCCCGCACGGCCGGCAGGGCGGCCTTGGGGTCCAGGTCGGTAATCAGCTCGGGGCGTGGCAGTGTGGTCGGCATGGGGTCTCCGGGTACGTCCGGGGTGTTCATTGCAAACCCCTTGCCGAAGAACCCTCGGCCCGCTCCCGGTCGTGTTCGGGCTTCAGGAATTTGGCGTCGTACACGAACGTGCCACCCGGCAGGAGCGCAGCCACGAAGCCCCACGCCGCGGCGCTCCAGTGCCAGCGGCGGGCGGCCAGTGCCAGCAGGCCGGCGACGCCGAACAGCATGAATAGCAGCCCGTGGGCCCAGCCGACGTACTTCACCGGCGCTGGGTTATTCCCGAGCGCTTCGACGTACTTGATCGGCATCGCCACGAAGAACAGGAGCAGGCACGACACGCCCTCCGCGAAGGCGACGACGCGGAGGCGGCCGACGGGGGTCGAGAGCAAGGCGAGAACTCCGGGTGTGTCCGCCCATTTTACCGGAGTGTGGCCGGATCGACGCGAACCACCTTGATGTGCGTCCGGCGCCACGTGTAGGTCATCACCAGTTCGCCGGCCGCGGTCTCGATCAGGGCGGGGTACGAGTACTCGCCCGGCTCCGTCTCCAGGTCGCGGACCTTCCGCCACGTCTTGCCGTCGTCCGCGGACACGCCCAGGCTGATCGGCGTCCGGGCGACCGCCGTCGGGTTGTAGATCATCACCAACTGGCCGGCCTTCGTGCGGACGGCGTCGATCCCGGCGCTGGGGTTCGGAACGTCGATTTCCTCCGACGCCGAAAACGTTCGGCCCCCGTCGGTGGACACCGATCGGCACACTTTCATCGTCCGCGACCGCATCAGCGCCACCACGCTCTTGCCGTCCGCCGTGGGGACGAGCGCCGGCTGAATCTGCCCGAACAGCCGCGGCAGCGGGAACGGGTTCGACCGCGTCCACGACCGGCCGTCGTCGTCGGAGCGGTCGACGTAGGGCGTCCAGTTCCGGTAGCTTTCGACGCTCGTGCCCGCGAGGATGGCCCCGTCGGCGAGCTGGAGCGGCTTCGCCCGCACCGGGCCGTACATCGGCGTCGGCAGCATCCGCGGTTCGGTCCAGGTGCGGCCGCCGTCCGCCGAAGTGCGGTCGTAGCCGGTCCAGGTGTCGGGCTTCGGGCCGGCCTTGTACCAAAGGCGGAGCGTGCCCTTGGCGCTCTTGAACAGCACCGGGTTCCACGTCGGCTGGCCGGGCTCGCTGCCGACGACTGCGGGTTCGCTCCACGCCCGGCCGTCGAACGCGGACAGCCAGATTTGCACGTTCTTGGCGCCTTCGGCGTCGCCGGCGAACCACGCGGCGAGGAGCTTTCCCGGCTCGTGCTCGACGACGGTGGAGGCGTGGCACTGCTTGAACGGCGCCTTCTCGAAGATGAACATTGAGGTTCCGGGGCAAGGGGAGAGCGGGGTCGGCCGCTATCCTACCCGGGCACGACCGGGGACGCGAGGGGGGCGGGATGGCGACCGTGACGGCCGACGAATTCCGCACCGCCCTCGCTCGCTTCCGACGCGAGGCGCGGCCGGGCGTGGTCCACACGGGTCGCTACCGCCTCGGTTACCGGGCGTGGGGGAGCGGCCCGCCGGTGGTCTTCGTTCACGGCATGGCCGACGTCGGCCGGTCCTTCGTGATGGTCATGGCCGGCCTCGCCGACCGGTTCACCACAATCGAATACGATCTGCCGAACGGCCTGACCGACGGCAGCGCCTTGGGTGGCTACACCCACCGCGGATACGTCACCGACCTGACCGCACTGCTCGACCACCTCGGCTTCCGGCGCGCCGCAGTGGTCGGCTCGTCGTTCGGTTCGACGATCGCGCTGGCGGCGCTCGCCACGTCCCCGGGGCGGTTCTCGCACGGGGTCTTGCAGGGCGGTTTCGCCCGCCGGCCGTTGTTGCGGTGGCAGCACCGCCTCGCACAACTCGCCCGCTTCTGGCCCGGCTACCAGGGTGACTGGCCGGCGATCCACGCCTTCGTGATGGCCCGCGTCGAGGCGCATCTGAAGGCGAATGTGCCACCGGAGGTTTGGCGGTTCTTCCTCGCCAACCACGGCCGCACCCCGTTCCGGGCCGCCGCGCTCCGGACCCTGACGATCGGCGCGACCGACCTCCGCCCGGTCTTGTCAGGGCTCCGGGTGCCGCTCCTGCAACTCGGCGGCGATCGCGACCCGTTGGTGCCGAAGCAGTACGAACTTGAAGTCACGGCCGGGGTGCCGGGGGCGAAGCGGGTCGAGTTCGCGGAGTGCGGGCACTACCCGCAGTACACCCACCCCGGGCCGATGGCGCGGGCAATTGCGGCGCTCCTGGGTGAGCGGCTCCGGGCTTCCGACATTCAAGATCCCGCACCCCCGGATTAAACTTCTCCCACCTCCCGCGAACCTCTCCCCGGTGCGACGAATCTACCGGTAGACCCCGTCGAGGTGACTGCCATGGCGAAGCTGCGGATCGGCCGGGAGATCCTGAAGTCGGCGGTGGACCGAGCCATCCTGACCGAGGCCGAGCGGACCACACTCGAACGCCTCCTCGCCGGCGCCGCCGCGAAGGGGCCGGTCGCCGCCGAGATCGCCCAGATTCCGCCCCCGGCACTGCGGGCACTGCTGGACGACAGCCGGCTGTCGCCGAACCAGCGCGCCGTCATCGTCATGCACGTCCACGGCATGTCCGGGGCGAGCGGGTCGGACCGCGACCACGTCTACCAGACGGTCGTCGGTAACCCGGTCGAATTCGGCAGCACGTTCGCCATGCTCGGCACCAAGACGCCGAACGCCGAGCTGTTCCTCAACGGCCGGTGGTACCCGGTCACGCTGAACGTGCAGTTCCTGAACGACAACCGCGAGGGGAACCACCTCAGCAAGGGCGTTCTCGTCCACGGCACGCTGTCGCTGTGCGAAACGGCCTACGGCTTCAGCCGGTACGTCTACCCGGACCTGTTCCTGGACGACGCCGGCATGGCCCGCGAGCTGACGGTCCTTCAGGTGCTCAACCACTTCGGCTACCGCGGCGTGCAGGCCACGGCCGGCGAGTTCAACCTGAAGTTGCTCCGCGCCGAGCGCCACAGCCGCGAGCGCGGCAGCGTCGTGCTGGTGAGCGGCCCGGTGGTGACGATCAGCAACCGCTGGCTCCCCGGTCCGGAAAGCCGGGCGCTCGGCACCCTGGAGATGCCGCGCCGCTGCGTCGTGGAGGCCGAACTGGAAGTGGCGGAGGAGCAGCGGAACTACTACGCCCCCTACGGCGGCAGCCAGGAGGGGATGAGCCGGCTGCCGTTCGTCCGCGTGTTCAGCCTCGACACCAAGCAGTACGTCTACGCCGACGTGGACGACGTGCGCCCCTGCGAGTTCGACGAGGAGGCGATGGGGAAACTCCACCTCCCCGGCGAGATGCTCGGCATCCTCTCGCGGGTGTTCAACACCCCGGTCGAGGGGCTGTTCGGCGACGTGATCAAGGGGAAGCACGGCGGCGTGGTGATCCTCGCGGCCGGCAACCCCGGCGTCGGCAAGACGCTGACCGCCGAGGTGTACGCCGAGCAGACGCGGCGGCCGCTGTACGTGCTGGAGCTGGGCGAGCTCGGCACCAACGTGCAGCAGCTGGAGGAGAACCTGAACCGCGTGTTCGACCGCGTCGCCCGGTGGAACGCGGTGTTGCAGTTTGACGAGTGCGAAATCTTCCTTTCGCAGCGCGGCGAGGACCTGGAGCGGAGCGCGATCGTCGGCAGCTTCCTGCGGCTGCTGGACTACTACCAGGGCATCCTGTTCCTGACGACGAACCGCGCCGACGTGCTGGACCACGCGGTCCGCAGCCGGGTGATGCTGCGACTCGACTACCCGGACCTGGACCAGGCGGCGCGGGCGGTGATCTGGCGGACGATGCTGACGGCCGCGGGCTTGAGTCTTATCGACGGGGCGGTGATGGAACTGGCCGAGACGATACTGAACGGCCGGCAGATCCGCAACCTGACGCGGCTGGCGAAGATTCTGTACCCGGGCGGCGTCGTGACGCTGGACCAGATGCGCGGCGTGCTGCGGTACGGGTGCGCGTGACCTGCGCAGCCGCTTGCGGCTTCGCGCCGGGCAACGCGGAGCCGCAAGCGGCTGCACTTCTCGCTGACCCTCTTGATTCGCGGCGGGAACCCGCCATAATTTCAGGAGCCGAGCCCAGGTGGCGGAATTGGCAGACGCACCAGCTTGAGGGGCTGGCGGTAGCAATACCGTGCAGGTTCAAGTCCTGTCCTGGGCACACCGAAAAGCCCACCCGTTCCGACGGGTGGGCTTTCTTCGTTACCGCAGTTCCACGACGGAGCCGTCGGGCCGCACCTCGAACGTGATCCCCGCCAGGAACTGCGGGTATCGCCACTCCTTCATCGCGGGTTCGTCGCCGACCAGATTCACGCGGTCGTTCCACATCCACGTCGCCGGCACGTTCGCCCCGCGGCCGTGGACCCACACGCACCACACGGTCGTCGCCGCGAGCGCGGCCAACGCCAACGCCCGGCGGCCGCGTCCGTCGTCGGCCAGCATCCCGCGCACGGCGAGCACCGTGAGCAACACGAACCACGGCAGCACGTCGCAGAAGTAGCGCGGCCCGTAGCTCCATCCGGCGTACCAGCCGACGTAGCACGAGAACACCGCGGTATGCACGCCGACCGCGAGGAGCGCCGGCGCCAACAGCGGCCGGTCGGGAAGCGTGCCGCGGAAGGCGACGAGCATTCCGGCGACGACGACCAGAAACGGGCAGTACACCAGCAGCCCGCGGCTCGGCGACAGCATCAGCCAGAAGAACCGCTCGGCCACGTCGCGGCCGTCGATCATCCCCGCCGTGTACACCGACGGCGGCGTCGGCGTGCCGAAGTAGACCAGGCTCGCGGCGACCATCACAGCCACCCAGCTGCCGCCGCCGAGAATCAGGAACGCCAGCTGACGGCGGTTCCACACCAGCATGTAAGCGCCGACCGCGAGCCCGGAAATGGCCAGGTGCTGGCGGCAGAACGCGGCCCAGAACAGGCACGTCCCCACGCCGACGCCGAGGATCAGGTCGGAGCGCCACGTCGGTCGCGCGACACGCCGCCCGGCGAGCAGCAGCCCGATTGCCGCGCTGAGCCACACCGCGGCCCACGTGTGCGACCACAGCGACCGGGCCAGCGTGCTCCACACCGGCGAGCCGAACGCGAAGCCGACCGCGACGAGCGCCGCCGCCCACGTCGGCAGAACGGCCCGGCCGACGAGGTACAACAGCACGACGAGTAGCGCCCCGACCCGCGCCGCGACGCGCGTCTGAATCTCGCACTCGTTCGAGTAGCTGAGGTGGCCGTCGGCGTCGAGCGCGGACAGCCCGCGGGCGGAGTAGTGCTTGACCCACGGAACCGACAGCAGGACGGAACCGTAGGGGTAGCCATAGTACAGGCGGCCCGAGCCCGCCGGGTGCGGCACGACGTGATACGGCAGGTCGCCGGCGGCCTGGTAGCCCGGGAGCGATCCCCGCGCGGCGGCGTCCGTCGGCACGGTGGCGGTCATGTCGGGCGAGCCGGTCTTCGCGAGTGTCTCGGCGACGGCCATCGAGTACGCCGAGTCGCACACCTGGGGCACGCCCGTCGAGCCGCGGTAGACGGCGTGCGACGCCCAGAACAGGGCGTAGATCACGACCGCATCGACGGCGAGCCGACCGAGCCTCGTCGGCGACAGCTTGGGCGAGCGGAGGCGGACGGGCGACGGCGTCATACGGCCCCTCGGAGTACGTCGAGCCGCGCCGTCATTCGTGCGCCGGCGGCCGCGGGCGAGAGCAACTCGCGCAGTTCACTGCGGCCGCGCTCGGCCTTCGCACGCGCCTCCGCCGGATGGTCGAAAACGCGGCGCAGCAACTCGGCGGCGTGCGCCACCGACGGCTCGGCCCAGACGCAGCCCTTCGGGTACGGCGGCGTGTCGTCCTCGATCACGGTCCGGGTGTAGTCCACGAGGAAGCTGTTCTCCGGCGTCATGAAGTCGAGGTTGCCGGAGTAGCCGGTAGCGATCGTCGGCTTGCCCAACAGCATCGCCTCGGCCATGGTCAGGCCGAAGCCCTCGGAGCGGTGCAGCGAGGCGTAGGCGTCCGCGGCGTTCATGAGCCCCAGCAACTCGTCGCGGCTCAAATTCTTGTCGATCAGTCGAACGCCGGCGTCGCGCGCCGCGGTGCGGAGTTCGCGCCACCAGTCGGGGTAGAACTCGCCCTGCGGGCTCACCTTGATCGCCAGCTCGACCGGCTCGTCGGGCCGGAACGCCCGCCGGAACGCCCGGATGAGAGCAACCGGGTTCTTCCGCGGCAGCCGGCTGTTCATGTCGAACACGAACAGAAACGTGAACCGGTCCGGCGACAGCCCGAAGTGCGTCTTGGGCCGTGGCGTGAACGCCGGCAGTCGCACCGCGGGGAGCATGGGGTACACCGGCTTGCCGAGCACGCGGAGGGCGTCGGCGATGAACCGCGTCGGCGCCCACACCTCGTCCACGTCGCGGCCGCGGTCGTGCCACGCGGCGGGCACTTCCTCCAGCTCCCAGAACCACACGGCCACGCGCTTCACGCCGGGTCGCGGGTGGAGGCCGGCGAGGCGGTACGCTTCGGGCACCGGCATGTCGAGGCCGGCGTTCAGCACCGTGACCGGGTGCGGTTCGAGCGACAGGAACGCGCCGCGGCGGCGGCCGTCGCGGTTGTTGCGGGTGGGGATGTCGCGCAGGGTCAGCGGCACGCCGACGGCCGCGAACGACTCGGCGACCCCGACCGCGGCCTGCTGGAGGCCGGAGACGTAGCGGAACAGGCCGAGCAGGTTCACGCCGTCGCCGCGGGCCGGGGGGAGGTCGCGCGGCAGCGTGGCGCGGCGGAGCCATCCGCTCTGGACGCCGTACTTCGCGGTGAGCCACTGCTTGAACGGTTCCCACCCCGCGGGCGTGAGCGCGTCCGGCTGCGCGGCCTGCCACTCGGGCTGCACCAGATACGTGGCCACGAGCCCGCGGTCGGGGGTCGCGTCGAGTTCGCGGAGGTACGCGAGTAGGTCGAGCGGTTGTGCGGGGATCGCGTCCCAACCGTGGTCGGCGTGCCAGCGCAAGAACGCGCCGCGCTGCGCCGGCGTGAGGCCGAGCGGGAAGTGCGTGCGGAGGTCGTCGCGCAGCTCGTAGAGCTGCTCGCCGCGGGCCGCGTCGCCGGTGCCGGTCGGCGGGGCGCCGAGGGCGCGGGTCACCAGCTCGGTGTCGGTCAGGTCGAAGAAGTGTTCGCGCCGCTCCCCGGCGAGCGCCAGCCGGACTCGCCGGCGGGCGGCGCGCGCGCACCGGCCCAGGCGGACGAGCAGGGGTGACAGTGGGGTGACACTCGGCGACACGTCCGGCTCCTCAGGCGGCCCGCCGGGCGGCGGTGGGCGGCGCCGCGAGTGGCGTTCGAGCCCGCGGCCCCTGCCGGGCGGCGGACAGGATCACCGCGGCGTAGCGGTCGAGCATTTCGTTCTGCGTCAGGTGTAAGTCGAACGCGGCCCGCGACTCGGCGGCCATCTTCGCACGCAGGCCCGGGTTCGCGAGCACCTCGCGCATCCGCTCGGCGAGGCCGGCGGCGTCGCCGAACTCGAAGCGGAGGGCGTTCGCGCCCCAGAACACTTGCTCCGGTACGCCGTGAACGGGTGTCGAGAGAATGGGCAGCCCGAACGCCTCGGCTTCGAGTACCGCCCGGCTGAACGTCTCCATGTGGGACGTGCAGACGAACACGTCCGCGGCGCGGAGGTAGTCCGTCACACGGTCCGTCTCGGGCACCAGGTTCACCATGCCGTCGAGACAGTGGCGGCGAACCAGCTCGCGGCAGTAGTCGGCGTACGGGATGCCGCTGCGGAGGCCGACCAGGTCGCAGGCGAAGTCGGTACGCTCGCGCGCCAGCCGCGCCGCGGCCTCGATCAGCGTGTGCTGCCCCTTCCGCTCGCAGACCGTGCCGACGGCGAGGAAGCGGACGGGGCCGGCGGGAAGTTTCCGGACCGGCGGGAAGGCAGCCGGGTCGAGCCCGTTGTGGATCACGCGGACGTTGCCGCGCGTGTTCAGGTGTGTGAACAGCGCCGCGGTGTCGTGCGACGCGGGGATGACGCGCGCCGCCAACGCGAACGCCAGTTCGACGCGCATCCGCGCGAACGGCGGGAACAGCCGCACCAGGGTTTCCCGCGAGTAGCTTTCGTGGATGATCCACACCGCGGGGATGCCGGCCCGCGCGGCGGCTTCCACGAGCGGAAAGGTCGTCAGCGTGTTGGCGATCACCACTTCGGGGCGGTGCTGCCTCAGGACGGCGTCGGCCGTGCGGCGGGCGGCGCGGTACTCGGCGGGCGTCCACAGGCCGTCCACGAACCGGCGGCTCTGCGGCGTCTCGCGCACGTCCACGGGGATGCCGGCGTCGGCGTACACCGCCGCCCCCGGGCCGCCGAACGGCGACACGATCACGGGGGCGAGCGCGCCGCGGTCGCGCAGGCCCAGCACGATCTCGGACAGGTAGCGGGGCGCGCCCTCGGGGTTGTTCAGGTTGTGGGCCACGACCAGCGCCCTCACCGCCGGCCGCGTCGCCTCCGACGGCAGTGACAACGGGGCGTCACAGACCGGCTTCCACGGCGTGCGTTCGGAGCAGTTCGGGTTGTGGTACGGGTCGAGCAGCCGGCCGTGGGCGCGCCTCAGCGACAGGAGTTCCGACGGCAGGAACTCCGGCGGCGCGGCGCCCGTTCGCTTCAGTTCCGCACCCGGTACGACGGCGCAGCGGAGCCCGCGGCCACGCACGCGGAGCGAAAAGTCCACGTCCCACAGCGAGTGCGGGTAGCGGCGGGCGTCGAACCCGCCGAGTTGCTCGAACGTGTCGCGCCGCGTCAGGAGGCAGCGGCCGCTCACGACCGACACGGTCCGCGTCACCTCGGCGAGGAAGTAGTAGCTGATCGCGGTCGGCTCCAGCCCCGCGAACGCCGGCGCGGGGGCGATGCCGTCGCGCATCCCGGTCACGATCCCGGCGTCTATTCCGGCCCCGGTCGCGTCCACGATTCGGCCGCCGACGGCGCCGACGCCGGGAATTCGGAGGTTCGCTACGAGCCGCGACAGCCAGCGCGGGTCGGTCGGTTCGCAGCCGGCTTCGAGGAACAGGAGTAGGTCTTCCGTGCGGCCCGCGGCCATGCGGTTGAGCCGCTCGGCGGGCGGGTCGCGGTCGATCACCAGGTAGTCGGTGAAACCGCGGTACGCCGTCGTCTGCCGCAGCGCTCGCACCGTGCGCCGGGCAGCCTCGGCCTCGCCGCTCACGACCACCGCCACACTCGGGCCGTCGTCGGGGCCGTCGAGCGCGAGCACCGGCAGCCCCAACTTCGTGGCGAACGGCGGGACGTACAGCTCGGCGGCGATGCCCCGGCGGGTGAGTGCCTCTTCCACGGCCCGGCGGCCGGAGGTGTGGACGTAGGTCTTCACGCCCGCGGCCGTCGCCGTGGAGTCGGGCAGCGACCGCCAGTGGTACAGCACCTGCGGAATGTGCTCGACCCGGTCCGTGCGCTCGGTCACGCGCAGGAGGAGGTCGTGGTCCTGCGAACCCTCGAACCCGGGGCGGAAGCGGCCGGCGGCCTCGAAGACGCTGCGGCGGATCGTCGTGAAGTGGTTGACGTAGTTGTAACTCAGGAGCAGTTCCGGCGACCAGGCCGGCTTGAACTGCGGGTCGTAGCGGCGGCCGGCGGCGTCGGTCTTGTCCTCGTCGGAGTAGATCAGGTCGGCGTCGGGCCGCGTCTGCAACCGCTCGGCGACGGCGAACAGGGCGTGCGGCGCGAGTTCGTCGTCGTGGTCGAGGAGGCACACGAACTCGCCGGTGGCCAGGTCGGCGGCGCTGTTCGTGGCCCGGCAGATGTGTCCGTTCTCGGCCCGGCGGACGAGCTTGATGCGCGGGTCGGCCGGGAGGCGGTCCAGGTAGCGGAGCAGGTCGGGGTCGGTGGAGCCGTCGTCGGCGAGGCACAGCTCCCAGTGCGGGTACGCTTGCGCCCGCACCGACTCCACGGCCCGCCGGAGCCAGCGCGAGCCGATCCGCTTCTTGGCGTCGAGGTAGACCGGCACCAGGATGCTGAACGTCGGCCCGTGTCGGAAGCGATCGATCTCAGCGGTCATCGCCGCTTGGAGGCGCGGCGTGACGGCGGTGTTCTCGACGTAGCCGAGGTGCGGGTCGCGCGGGCGGAAGCGGCGGGCGAGCAACCGGCCCTGCACCTTCTCGCGCAGCTCGCTCGCCTTCGCCGCGGCGCGGCCCAGGCGCGCCGCCCACCTCGCCGGCGAGACGACCTCGCCGGACGCCACCGACTTCAACACCCTGCCGAGGAAGCCGGGCTGGTGCGGCGTGTCGGCCACGGTGTCGAGCGAGGCGACGGGCCGCGAGGCGAGCACGTGTTCGCCCGCGGCGAAGACCGCCACGACGGCCAGCGTGACGGCGGATTCTTCAGGGAACTGCGTTCCAAAGTTGACCCGCGCCTGCCCGCCGACGGTCACGGGCACCGGCTCGCAGCGCGTGACCGTCTCGCCGTCGAGGCGGACGTCGAAGTGGGTCGGCGGCGCGGTCGCGCCTTGCCAGTACCCGGTGACGCGGACCAGGCGCATCCCCGAGAACGGCTCGGTCACCCGCTCGACGGCGACGGACGTACTCGGCTCGGCGTCCATGCCGCGGCCCGATGGGGAAGGTTCGAGCGGGGAGGGTACAGCGCCCGCGCCGCCGCACTCAACCCCAACTCACGGCGCGTTCTTCGCGCAGCGGAAGCCGGTGTGCGTGGCGCTGCTGTCCGTCGGGTCCTTGTCGCGGGCCGACGGCAGGTAGCGCTTGCAGTACGTGTCGTCGCACAGGTACGAGCCGCCGCGGCGCACGCGCTCGGCCACGCCGTCCGGGCCGAGTACGCCGCCGTCCGGGCCGGGCGGGTTGGACCGCGGCGAGCGGGCGTAGTAGTCGGGGTCGTACCAGTCGGCGCACCACTCCCACACGTTGCCGCTCAAGTCGTGTAGCCCGTAGCCGTTCGCGGGGAAGCTGCCGACCGGGGCGACGCCGGCGTAGCCGTCCGCGCCGGTGTCGGTCTTCGGGAAGCTGCCCTGGTGGGCGTTCGCGTACCACTTGCCCTCCTGGCCCTGGTGGGCGTCGCCCCAGCAGTACGGTTTGTTCGCCAGGCCGCCGCGGGCCGCGTACTCCCACTCCGCTTCCGTGGGCAGGCGCTTGCCGGCCCAGCGGGCGTAGGCCGCGGCGTCGTCCCACGCGATCTGCACGGCGGGGAAGTTCGCTTTCCCCGTCAGGTCGGTGCCGTGTCCCTCGGGCCGGCGCCAGCACGCCCCCGGCACGTACTTCCACCACGGCGGGTAGGCCGCGGGCCACGTCCGCGGGTCGAGGGACGCCTCCGCCGCGTAGAACACCGCCGACCCCGGCACGAGCTTTTCCGGGTCCGCGCCGGGGTACTTCCGCGCGTCCGGCTTCCGCTCCGCGACGGTGACGTAGCCCGTGGCCCGCACGAAGGCCGCGAACTGGGCGTTGGTCACCTCGGTCTTGTCGAGGTAGAACGGGGCCAGCGTTACCTCGTGGGCCGGCTGCTCGTCGGCGGGGCCGTCGGCGCGGCCCATCGTGAACGTGCCGCCGGGGACGAGCACCATCTCGCCGGCCGCGTTGTCGGCGAGGCCGAGTGCGACTCGGTCCGACGGGTCCCCCGATTTAAAGCCGACCACGGAGAGGACGCCGACGAGCGCCCCCACGCCAACCACCGCGACGATCAGGAGCCACGACAGCCTCTTCGGCTGCGGCTGCGGCGACTTCGGACGGCGCGACATGGGTGCGGCCCGGAGGACGGGTGTGGCAGATTGCCGACTAATCTGATAAATCAACCGACGAATTCGGCTCAAGCCGCGGTCCGGTTCGGCCGATGGTTCGGGTCAGGATACCGCGCCCGCCCCGGGAAGCCATGAGCATCACCGCCACGAACGTGAGTAAGCGGTTCGGCGAGTTCGTCGCCCTCGACGGCGTTTCGGTCGAGTGCCCCGCCGGGGAGTTGGTGGCGCTGCTCGGCCCGAGCGGCTCCGGCAAGACGACGCTCCTGCGGATCATCGCCGGGCTCGAAGTCGCCGACAGTGGCAGCGTGCATCACGAGGCGGAAAACATCACGCACCGCTCCGCGAAGGACCGGCACGTCGGCTTCGTGTTCCAGCACTACGCCCTGTTCCGGCACATGACCGTGTTCGAGAACGTGGCCTTCGGCCTCCGCGTGCGGAAGTGGCCGGAGGAGAAGGTGCGCGACCGGGTGATGAAGCTGCTGAACCTCGTCCGCCTGCCGGAGAAGGCCGAGCGCTACCCCGCGGCTCTGTCCGGCGGGCAGCGGCAGCGGATCGCGCTGGCACGGGCGCTGGCCCCGGAACCGAAGGTGCTGCTTCTCGACGAGCCGTTCGGGGCGCTCGACGCCAAGGTCCGCACCGAGCTGCGCCACTGGCTGAGGCAGTTCCACGACGAGTCGCACGTCACCAGCATCTTCGTGACGCACGACCAGGAAGAGGCGTTCGAGGTGGCCGACCGCGTAGTCGTGATGAACAAGGGGAAGATCGAGCAGGTCGGCAGCCCGATCGAGGTGTTCGAGCACCCCGCGAACGCCTTCGTGATGGACTTCCTGGGCAACGTGAACAAGCTGCCGGTGCGCGTGGAGGGCGGCCGGGCGCTGTTCGGCGAGAAGCACCGGGTCGAACTGCCGGGCAAGCTGTTCGAGCAGGCCGACGGCCACGCCGACGCCTACATCCGGCCGCACGAGTTGGACATCTCGCGCACCGCGGACGCCGGCAACTGCATGTCCGCGGAGGTGGTCCACATCAACCCGGCCGGTTCGGTCGTGAAGGTGCGGCTGCTCGCGGAGGACTTCGGGCTGATGCTCAACGTCGATCTGCCGCTGGAGCGATACCGGCAGCTCGGCCTCCAGGCGCGGGAGGCGGTGTACGTCACACCAAAGTCAGCGACCATCTTCACGCCCGACTACGCGATCTAGCACGGAAGTCGATTCACTTTGGCGGACGCTTGCGGCTTCGCGTTCGGCGAAGCCGCAAGCGTCCGCTTCGGCTTATAAACCTCTTTGAAATCAGAATTTGCACCATTCACATCGGTAAAGTCAAAATTCCCGCTGGACGTGTCCCGATTAGGCCGATAGAGTTGCTACACGACCAAGTTGATGATTCTGGTCGTGTTTATGATCGGAGGCCGTCGTGACCGTCGCCGCGTTTCGCTCCCCGCCGCCACTCCGTCGCATCCTCGCGGGCTTCGTCGCCTGTGCCGGCGTGACCTTCACCGGCTGCGGCACTAAGGGGCCGGAGCTGTACCAGGTGAAGGGCACGGTTCTCGTCAACAAGAAGGCCGCTGAACACGCCACGGTCGTACTTCACCCGGTGAACCCGGCCACGCCCGACGCACCGAAGCCGCGCGGCAAGGTGAACGCCGACGGCTCCTTCACCCTCACGACGCACACCGTCGGCGACGGCGCCCCGGCCGGCGAGTACCGCGTCACGGTCGAGCAGTGGCTCGCCGGTGCCCGGTCCGACGACCCGCCGGCGAACCGCCTGCCGGCGAAGTACGCCGACCCGAACACGTCCGGCCTCACCGCCACGATCTCCGCCGGGGCGACCGAACTCAAGGCCATCGAGATCACCCGCTAACAGCACCCCGCCCCCGAACCGGAGACACGAATGCCCCGCCTTGCCCGGACCCGCCGCGGGTTCACGCTCATCGAACTGCTGGTGGTGATCGCCATCATCGCCATCCTCATCGGCCTGCTACTGCCGGCCGTGCAGAAGGTGCGTGAGGCCGCCGCCCGCGCCAAGTGCCAGAACAACCTCAAGCAGCTCGGCCTCGGGCTGCACGCCTACCACGACGCGAACAGCGGCCTGCCGGCGAACATCCGGCCGGACGCCGTCAGCACCGTCCGCGTCCGCTGGCTCACCTACGTCCTGCCGTACATCGAACAGGCACCGCTGTTCCAGCAGGCCAACCTGAACCAGAACTGGCACCTCCAGCCGGCGGTGTTCGGCGTCAAGCTCAACGTCGTCGAGTGCCCGTCGGCCCCGAACGGGCAGGTCGTCGACGGCGCGCCGGACACGTCTCCGCAATGGACGTCGATCGTGGCCAACGGCGACTACGCCGGCTTCTACGGCGTGTCGCCGGAACTGGTGACTGTCGCCGGGCTGAGCGCGACGACGGCGCGGGCCGACAACGGCGCCATCTCGAAGACGATTAAGCTGTCCTTCGGCTCGTTCACGGACGGCCTCTCGAACACGCTCCAGCTGACGGAGTCGGCCGGCCGCCCGGACATCTACCGCAACGGCAAGCTGGTGGTGAAGGCGAACGGCGGCACGCGGGTGAACGGCGGCGGCTGGTGCCGGCCCGCGAGCGAGTTGAACATCCTCCGCGGCTCGGACGCCAGCGGCACCACGGCCCCGGGCACGTCGGCGATCAACGTGACCAACGGCATCCAGCTGAACGGTTACCCCGACCCGTTCTACAACACGGACGGCACCGGGCAGATTTACAGCTTCCACACCGGCGGGGTGAACGCCCTGCTCGGCGACGGCAGCGTACGGTTCCTGAAGTCCGGCGCGCCGATCGCAACGGTCGCCGCGCTGGTCAGCCGCAACGGCGGTGAGACGGGCTCGAACCTGGATTGAGCAGACGCGCCGGTCCGCCGCAGCGCCCGGGGTGTGTTCCCCGGGCGTTCGCGTTTGCATCGGCCGGCCCGGCGTGTACGCTGGTAGGTGACCCCAATCGGGCCGGAGGTTCCGTCATGCCCCCCACCCCCGCCGCGAAGCCGGACCGCCGCCCGCCGCTCGACCCCGACCGCGAGTTCCGCGGCCCGCCGGAGGAGGAGTTCTGGGAGCGCTACAACCGCCGCCTCGAATTCCCGCTCTCCGCCGTCGCCGCCGTCCTGCTCCACGTCGCCGTCGCGGCGTTCGTGATCTTCCTGTTCGTCAAGGTCATGGGTGCCGGCCCCGACCGCTCCGCGGTCCCCGTGTCCCTCGTGGACCTGGGCGGCGACGACGACATCGGCCTGGGGTCGAAGGGGTCCGGCGGCACGACCGACGACATCAAGGAAGGCGAGAACCAGTTCAAGGCCCAGAAGAACGAACTGCCGACGCCCGAGCAACTGGCGCAGGCCGAGGTGGCCATGAAGCGCGTCCTGCTCGACGACGCGGGGACGCTGCCGGTCGCCGCCGCGAACCGGGCCGCGTTCGCCAAGTCGGACGAGGAGTTGCTGAAGAAGATTCTCGGCAGCCGCAAGGGCGACGGGCCGGGCGACGGCAAGGGGAACACCGGCGAGGCGGGGAAGGGGCCCGGCGGCTCCGGCGCCGACTCGACCCGCGCCCGCTCCCTCCGCTGGGTGCTCCGCTTCCAGACCAGCGACGGGCACGACTACGTCAACCAGTTGGCGGCGATGGGGGCGACGATCCTGGTGCCGCTGCCGCCGGAGAACAAGCAGTGTCTGCACTTCAGCGACCTGCGAACGCCGAACCCGCGGATGGCGACCGACGACGACCTGAAGTCGCTCTCGGGCCAGATCAAGTTCAGCGATACGCGGCCGGGGTCGGTGGCCGGCGTGTGCGCGGTGCTGCGGGTGACGCAGCCGGCGCAGTCGTTCTGGGCGTTCTTCCCGCGCGGGCTGGAGGACGACCTGTCGCGGAAGGAACTGGCCTACCGCAACCGCCGGGCGGAGGACATTGAGGAGACGATTTTCAAGGTGATTGTCCGCGGCGGCAGCTACGACCTGGTCGTGGTGGACCAGACGCCGAAGCGGTGACCACTCGATAATTATCGCACGGGTCGCGGCCGCAGCAGCACGTTGTGGACGCCGTTCCCCTTGGCCGCGTCCAGGATCGTCGTCTGGACGCCCCACGGCACGTCGGTGTCGAGGTCGAACAGCATCTCGCTGCGGCCGGTCTTGTTCATCACGTCCTTCATGCGGCCTTGCAGCTGCTCGATCGGCACCGCCTCCTTCTCCAGCTTCACCGCCACCTTCTCGCCCTCCATCGCCGCCGACACGATGAACACCTTGTCGCGGATGTCCTTCAGGTTCACTTTCGGCACCGCGGCGCCCTTGTCCTCTGGCGCCGTCTCCGGGATCGAAATCGACCGCTCCAGCGACTCGTAGCTGATGGTGAGGATGAAGAAGATCAGCAGCACGAGGCACACGTCGATGAGCGGGTTCATGTCGAGGTGCGTCTCGTCGGCCTCGGCGTGGCCGTGGTCCTCCTGCTCGGCCGCGGCCTCGGCGAAGACGGGGTGCAGCTCCAACTGCGTCCACGTCGTCTCGCCCGGCCCGCGGACCTCGTCGGTCGGCAGCCACACGCCGTCCGCCAGCCCGGCTGCAATCTCCTGGGCCGACGGCACCGAGGCCGCGGTCGGCGAGCCCTCCTGGCGGACGTGCCACGTACTCATCCCGGGGGTGCCTCGTTCACGGTCGCGTCGAAGGACTGGATGAGCCGCTTGTCGAACCGCTTCTTCAGCTCCAGTTGCATCTCGACGACGCGCTTGCTCGGCAGCGCCTTCTCGCACGCCACCTGCACGTGCGGCGGCTGCGTCGCCTCGCCGAGCAGGGCGTCGAGCGCCTTCAACGCGTCCTCGGGGCTGCCGAGCCGGGCGTACTCCGGCCGCGGGGCCGTCTTGCCGACCCGCAGCGCGTAGTACACGTCCTCCTCGGACGCCTTCTGGATGTTGATCGTGATGGCGTTGGGGTCGTTGGTCAGTGTGCCCGCGTGCTTCATGTCCGGCACGTCTACCGGCGAGAGCGCGCCCGTGGCCGAGACGATGACGAAAAACACGAGCAGCACCATGCTGATGTCGATGAGGGGGATCATGTCCACCTCGTCGTCCTCGGCCTCGCGGACCTTCCGGCCGTGGCTTTCGGGCTCGACCGGCTCCGGCAGCTCGACTTCGCCGCCCTCCGCGCCCGGGGCCGTACCCGACCCCGGCAGGTAGTCGGCGAACAGCTCCCACGTGCCGACGGTGCGCCAGTCGCGGTCGCCGCTGCCGGCGGGGCGGAGCTGGTCGGCGGCGCCCAGCCGGCCCTCGCGGACCCAGTCGGCGACGACTTGGTACGGCACGCCGCGGTAGACGGTGTTCGCCGTCACGTACCACACGTCGAGGGCCTTCGGGGCGCTAGCCACGGCTCGCCCCCCGGGCCGGGGCGCGGGCCGGCCGAGCGTCCTCCTCGTCCTCGCGCTTCTTCGGCGGGGCGAGGAGGTTCGGGTCCTTCTTGAAGTTGGTGACCAGCGCGATGAGCTTCGACCCGGCCTGCTTCGTCTTCGTCTCGAAGTTGGCGATCCACGCCTTGAACAGCACGTGGCTGAACACCAGTGGGATGGCGGTGAACAGCCCCAGCGCCGTGGCGAACAGCGCCAGGCCGATCTTCGACGAGTGCCCGCCGATGTCCTTGGCGCCGCCCTTGTTCGCCGCCTCGCCGATGGCGTTGAACGTGTTGATCATCGAGATGACGGTGAACAGCAGCCCCACCATCGTGGCGATCTTGGCGAACGCCAGGATGGTCGGCAGGAGGGCGTTGAGCCGGGGCACGATTTCCAGCTCGGTCTCGGCCGCCATGCTGCGCCGCATCGCCGCCGCACCCTGGTCCGACGCTTCGAGCCCGGCGACGAACAGGCGGCTCGGAATCAGCCCCTTTTCCTCGCGGCACATCTCGGTGGCCCCGGCGATGCCGCGCTTGCGGAGCGTCTCCTGAAAGTCGGGGAGGAAGTCGTCGAGGTCGGTGCGGGCGGTGTTGTTGAGGAGGAGCCGCCAGATCACGAGGCCGGCGCCGATCAGCGACATGATGACCAGCGGGGCGGCGAAGTACCACTCGCCGATGAAGAAGTCGGTAACCGCTTTCATGCGGGCTCACCCGGGCGGGGACGTGACGGGGGACGGCGCTGCACTTCATTATCGGAGAGCGCCACGCGGAAACAACAAGAGTCTCCCCGAGCCGGCGGCGTCAGCCGTCGGAGCCTTCCGCAAGCGCCGCAGACTACGACGGCTGACGACGCCGGCTCGGTGCGGTTACTCGTCGTCCTCGTCGTGCGCCACCTTCGCCTTGCTGACGATCTGCTGCTGCACCGCCGCCGGCACCAGGTCGTAGTGGCTCAGCTCCATCGCGTACGAGCCCTGGCCCTGAGTCATGCCGCTCAGCTGGGCGGCGTACCGCGTCACCTCCGACAGCGGGGCGCGGGCGTAAATCACCGTCATGTCGCCCGGCAGGCTGTCCTGGTTCTCCACGTGCGCCCGCTTCGTCGGCAGGTCGCCCAGCACCGCCCCGACGTACTTCCCGGGAACGGTGATCTCCAGCTTCACCACCGGCTCCAGCAGCGCTGGCCGCGACGCCAGGAACGCCTTGCGGAACGCGTGCCGGGTTGCCGTCTTGAAGGCCGCTTCCGACGAGTCCACGTCGTGGTACTTCCCGAAGTGAACTTCCACCGCCACGTCCTGGATGCGGTACCCAGCCAGCACGCCGCGCTCGAGCATCTCCTTGCAGCCCTTCTCGATCGCCGGCAGGAAGTTGTTCGGGATCGTGCCGCCGACGATGTGGTCGAGGAACGCGAAGTTGCAGCTCGGGTCGTAGTGGACGTGCCGCAGCTTCTCGAACCGGCTCTTGTTGGCGAACTGCTCCTCGCAGTCCTGCTGCGTCTTGATGTCGCGCGACAGCGGGTACGTGCGGATGTGGACCTCGGCGAACTGGCCGCGGCCGCCGGTCTGCTTCTTGTGCTTGTGGTCGCCCGCCCCCTCGCCGTGGATCGTCTCGCGGTACGGGATCTTCGGCTCCTTCGTGTTCACCTCCACGTTGAACCGCGCCTTGAGCCGCTCGCGGATGATGTCGAGGTGGAGCTGGCTCACGCCGCTGATGACGAGTTCGTGCGTCTGCGGGTCGTGGCTCACCTTCACCGTCGGGTCTTCCTCCGCGATCTTGTGCAGGCCGACGGAAATCTTCTGCTCGTCGCCGCGGTTCTTCGGCTCGACCGCGAGGCCGAACATCGGCGTGGGGAAGTGCGGCAGCGGCAGCTTCGGGGCGTGCGCCGTGTGGGCGATGGTGTCGCCGATTTCGAGCCCCTCCACCTTGGCGATGGCGACGATGTCGCCGGGGCCGGCGTCCTGCACCTGGCTCGTCGTCTTGCCTTGAACTTCGAGCAGGTGGCCGACGCGGATTGTCGAGCCGTTGCGGAGGTTGACGACGTTGTGGTTGTGGTGCAGCGTGCCGGCGAGGACGCGGACGAAGCTGAGGTGCCCGACGAACTTGTCGTTCACCACCTTGAACACCTGCGCGACGAACTCCTCCTGCTCGGTCGGCTGCAGCTGGTGGGTGCTCCCGTTGGCGCCGACCATGAGGCCGTCGAGCCGCTTACGGGCGAAGCTCGGCGACAGGCCGTAGCGGGAGAGCGCGTCGAGCAACTCGCGGACGCCCTTGTCCTTCTTCGCCGCGGTGCAGAAGATCGGGATGAGCGTGCCGGCGTCAAGCGCTCGGGTGATGTCCGCCTCCAACTCGGCGACCGTCACCTGCCCCTCGGTCAGGTACTTTTCCAGCAGCGCCTCGTCGCTCTCGACGACGGCCTCGATCAGCCTGCTGCGGGCCTCCGCGACGTCGACGGGGCACCCGGGCGGGATGTACGTCTTGGGGTCGAGGAGGCAGTACACCTCGCGCATCCCGGGGCCGGTGCGGTCGGGCACGTTGAACAGCACGCAGTTCTTGCCGAACGCCTCCTGAATCTGGCCGACGAGCGTCGGCAGGTCCACGCCCTCGGCGTCGAGCTTGTTGACGACGACGGCCCGGGACAGGCCGAGGTTCGTGGCCTCGTGGAACATCTTTCGCGTGGCCGGCTCGATGCCGTTGACCGCGGACACGACCACCACCGCGGTCTCGACCGCGGCCAGGGCTTCGAGCGCCGCGCCGATGAAGTCGGGGGAGCCGGGGGCGTCGAGGATGTTGAGGTGTTTGCCGGCGTGGTCGGCGTGGAGGACGTGGGTGTCGATGCTGAAGTGGTGTTTGTGCTCCTCGTCGTCGGCGTCGGCGACCGAGGTGCCGTCGTCCACGCTCCCCAGGCGCTCGACGGCGTGGGCGTCGAACAGGAGGGCGTCGGCGAGGGTGGACTTGCCCGCGGCCCGGTGCCCCACGAGGGCAATGTCGCGGACGTTCTCGACCAGGTGCTTGACGGCCATGATGGGCCTCCACGGAAGGGAAGGGCGGCCCGGCGGGTCGGAGTACCCGGGGAGAGGTGGCTCGGCGGCGTGCGCGCCTCGCGGGGGAGCCCCCGCGGGGTGGCGCGTCAGAGGAGTCGCCTGTCGGGCACGGCGGTCGCGCGGACCAGTTGAAGAACAGACCCGAGATCGATCGCGCCTTCGTACAGCGCCCGGCCGATGATCGCCCCCGGCAGCCCCGCTTGAGCTAGCCGCAGCACGTCGTCGGCCGAACTGACCCCCCCGCTGGCGATGACGGGGAGGGAAATCGCCGCCTTCAGCTCCGCCAGCGCGGCGAAGTTGGGGCCGGCCATCATGCCGTCCGTGGCGATGTCGGTGGCCACGACCGCGGCCAGCGGGGCGTCTTGCACCCGGCGGGCGAGGTCCACGGCCTTCACGCGCGACACGTCGAGCCACCCCTCGGTGGCGACGTAGCCGTCCTTCGCGTCCAACCCCAGGACGATTCGCCCGGGGTGCTTGTGGGCGGCGGCGAGGAGCCACGCGGGGTCCTTCAGGGCCTTCGAACCGAGGACGGCCCAGCGGATGCCCCACGAAAAAACGGCGTCGAGGTCGGCGTCGGTGCGGATGCCGCCGCCGAGTTGAACGGGTACACCGGCGGCGCCCACGATGCGGCGGATGACCTCGCCGTTGACGGGCGTGCCGGCCTTCGCGCCGTCGAGATCGACGACGTGAAGGCGGTCTGCGCCCTGGCTCACCCACTGGCGGGCAACCGCAGCTGGGTCGTCGGAGAAGACGGTTTCCCGCGAGTAGTCGCCCTGCCGGAGGCGGACGCAGCGGCCGCCGAGCAGGTCGATCGCGGGGTAGAGGAACATCGAATCCGTCCGCGGGGAGAAGCCGCCGCTATTCTCCGGCGGCCGCGCGGCGGAAGCAAGGGGGTTGGCGCTATTCGAATGATAACGCGAGGTCGCTCGTCGCGCCCGCCGTCACGCCGACGGGCGTCGTGCGCTCCAACGGCGGTCCGTAGGTCATCCGGCTGACGAGCCCCGTCTCCGGGTCGCGGTCCTGCCGGGCCGGCCGCCAGTTGGGGTGCCACGCCACCACCTCGACGCGCCCCGCCGGCACCTGCGGCAGCGAGAACCGACCCGCGTCGTCGGTGAGCGTCCAGTACGGGTGGTCGGACACGAACAGGTCCGCCCGCGCCCAGTAGAGCCCGGTACCGCTCGACAGCTCGACCCGGCCCGGTTGCTCGAACTTCCTCACCCGCGGCGAGTCGGCGGCCGGCAGTGCCAGGCTGAAGAAGTCGTCGCCGCGGCCGCGGAGGATGTGGTACACCGGCTCGCCCGACGCGAACTGCACCTCGGCGAACCGCCGCACGAACCCGACGCGGCCGACGCCGCCCTGAATCACGCGGATGGCGCCGTCCGCGATTTCCACCCGCACCGGCGGATGGTCCCACGGCCGCGCTGCCGCTGAATCGACCCCGCGCAGCGAGACGACGACGCCCGCGAGGCCACGCGACGTCGGATCGATTCGCGGCTGATAGGGACCCCTCAATGACTTCGTCACGAAGTTCCCACCGGCGGCTGCGACGCCGTACAGGAACGTCGGCTGGTCCGGCGACGCGCCCCCCCACGTCACCCGGCCGGTGATCGTGCCGCAGCGTGCGGGATCGAACCGCTGCTCGGAGCTCGTCGGACTCGGCGCCGCGGGGTCGGGGAGAAGAAACGTCGGTTGCGTCCCGCAGCCGACCGCAAAAAGTAGGGCGAAGCAACTCACTCGGCGGAACACGCACGCACCTCGTCGGGGGGCCGCCGTGCGGCTAGCCTGAAGTGGACTTGGTTCACGGGGACACAGCGATGCCGACCGCGACCCGCGGCTACCTGGTTCGCCGCGCCGCCGACGCCCCGACGGTGCCGTGCCCGTGCGGCGACAGTACCCGCATCCTGACCGCCGCCGACGGGGCGCCTCTGTCGCTACACGTCACGTCGATCCGCGACGCGGTGCGGCACTACCACCGCGAGACGACCGAGGTGTACTACATCCTGTCGGGCACGGGCAAGATGGAGTTGAACGGCGACTGGGTGGACGTGGAAGCCGGCACGGTGCTGTGGGTCGAGCCCGGGACGAGGCACCGACTCGTGAGCAAGACGGGAGTGACAACCGTGGTCGTCGCGCTACCAGCGTTTAATCCTGAAGACGAGTTTTTCGACTGACGCGCATTTGCCCGAGCAATAATTGTATCTTCGGCACAACTTCGCTCCCGGGTATGAGCTCATTTCCGGTCAGAAATCTGACAGCCGCGTTGCGTTCTGAGCCGATTTTCTTGTGGTGCCACGAAACTTATTGGCCTGCCGCCTGAATCCGGGCGTGCCGGGGCGCAAAACGCCAGAAATCGGCCTCAATACCCCTTGCGGATTAATTGAGGTCCGGCGAAACTAGCGGCAGCGAGTTCAGCTAGCAGCGGATGTTCTTTCACCCCCTCACGGAGAGGACTCCATGTTTCGTACGCGCCTCAGTCTAACCTGGCTCGAATCCCGCGACGTCCCGGACGGCGGCGGGGTCGACCCGACTGTCATCATTCCGCCGCCCAGCGGCAGCAACCCGCCGATCTACGACCCGGGCAACGGCAGCGGCATCGACCCCAGCCAAGGGCCGATCGGCGGCGGCGGCACCAGCAGCGGCGGCACCCCGCCGTACGTTCCCGGCCCGTGATTCCGGTTGTCGCTGCGGCCCCGGTGGGCTCCCTGTTCACCACCGGGGCCGCGTCGGTTTCACTTTCGCATCAACTCGACAGCCGCTGCCCGAAACTCGCGGTACTCGGGCGTCTCGCGAAGCGCAGCCAGGTCGTTGTCGCTCTCATACCTCGACACGTTTCGAACGCCCGCCAGGTAGGCCTGCCGGAGCCACTGCAGGGCTGCGGTCTGGTCCGCCGGGTTACTCGACCGAGCCAGTGCGGCCGCGAGGCGGTACGAGTCGAGGTCCGTGGGTTGCCGCGCGGCCGAGGCGGCAACGGCGTCACGAGCCTCGGCCGCCCGGCCGAGACGGGCGAGCGCCAACGCGCGGGCGGCGTGGAATTCGGCACGCCCGGGGAAGCGGTAGACGGCCTCCTCGGCGGCGTGCAGCGCGGCCTCCGCGTCGTTCGTGTGACCGAGCACGGATCGCAACAGCGCCCGGAAGGCGTCCGGCGTGGCGGCGCCTCCGGCGACGGCCTTCTCAAAGTCGCGTCGCGCTCCGGTGGGGTCGTGGGCCTCGATCGCCAACCCCCGTTCCAGCCAATCGACCGCCCGTACGGGCGTGACCGACGCCAGTGCGCGTCGGTCGGCAGCAGCCCCGGCTGGGTCGCCGCTGGCGTCCCGGGCCGCGGCCCGGCCGAGGAACGACGCCACCGGCCGAACGCCGCTGCGGATCGCCACCGTGAAATCGTCCGCGGCGCCCGGGTAGTCGCCGACCGCGAGCCGGGCGCTACCGCGCAGGTCACGGAAGTCGGCCCCCGGCTCGACGCCCTCCATCCGCCTCACGCTTCGGTCGAACACCTTCAGCGCGCGGTCGGGCCGTTTCGCGTTCAACTCGGCCCGCCCCCAGTGGCGGTAGGTGCGGAGGTCGCGGGGAAGGAGCGCCGCGGCGACGGCGTACCGTTCGACGGCCGCGTCCGCCTGGCCCAGGCGGTCCCGGCAGGTGGCGAGCAGGAACTGGGCCGCGGCGTGCGTCGGGTCGGCGAACGTCACGTCTTCCAGAGCCGCGGCAGCCTCCGCGGTGCGGGCCGCCCGGAAGTCCTCGACGGCGTTCAGGAAGTGGTCGCGCGGCGTCGACGGCGGTCCGGGCTCGGCGGCGCTCAGCCCGAACTCACGGAGGAGTCGCACGAGGGCCGGCGGCGCCTCTGCGAAGCACGCGGTCGCGGCGTGGGCGAACCGAGCGGCGTCGTTGCGGACGGCGTCCCCGTCGGGGCCGGGCTCCACCCGCGACTCGGCCAGTCGGGCGCTGGCGTACAGCAGGGCCACCTCACCCAGGTCGGCCGTGAGGGCGGCACGTCGGTCGTGCGGGAGGCGGCGTAGTGTGTCGCGCTCCCGCCAGTTCGGGTCGTCCGCGAGGCCGTAGTCGGAGAGCAGTACCCGAGCGCGGCTCATGCCGCGCGCGACCGCCAGGGGGTCGTCCGTCGTCGTCAGGTCGATCCGCAGTGGGTGGAGCAACTCGGTCGTGGTCTGGGCCTTCAAGTGGGCTTCGGCGGTACTGCGGCCGTCGGCGGCCTGCACGGCGTAGGAGGCGCTTCCGCCGGCCGCCAGGACCACGGCAGCGATCACGCCGCCGACCAGGAGCCGGGGGTTCCGCCGCCGCCACTTCCGAGCCCGCTCCGCGACGGACCGCTCGCGCGCGAACCGGAGCGGCCGGTCGGCCAGCTGTCGGTCCACGTCCTCCTTCAGGTCCGCGGCCGTCTGGTACCGGTCGGCCGGGTCGGGGGCGAGCAACTTCCTCACGATCGCATCGACCGCCGGCGTCACCGCGGTGTTCGCGGCGCGCAGGTCGGGCGGCCCCGCCTGCCGGGCGGCCATCAGGCTGTCGAAGTTGGCCAGCGCGCGCGACGAGCCTGGGAACGGCGGTTCGCCCGCGAGCAACTCGAACGCGACCACACCGAGCGCGTACAGGTCGGTGCGCGCGTCCACCCCGCCGTGCCCGCGGGTGCGCAGGTCGAGCAGTTGCTCCGGGGCCATGTACTGCACGGTGCCGCCGACCAGCTCGCGGCTCGCCTCGGTGGCGTCGGTCGAGAGGTTGAAGTCGAGGAGCATCGGCTCGCCGGTGTCGGCGAGGAGCACGTTACCCAGCTTGATGTCGAGGTGGAGGATGCCACGGCCGTGGGCGTGGTCGAGCCCGGCGGCGAGCTGAGACAACACCCTCAGGACCGCGACCGGGTTGCCGACCAGGTCGTCCGGTACGTCGGCGGCGGGCGTCGGGGTCGGTGCCGGTGCGGTCTTCTGCGGCCGCACCTTGGTGGTCACGGTCGTGGAGCCGCGCAGGGCGCGGGTCTTCTTGCTCCACCCGCCGGAGCTACCGCGGTGCGACTTCAACACGTCGGCGAGTGTCCGCCGGCCGCGGAGCGGCATGCAGATCAGCTGCATCGGCCCGACCGCGTGAACGGAGTAGACCGGCACGACGTTCAGGTGCTGAAGCCGGGCCAGCCGCTCCGGCTCGCGCGTCGGACGGAGCGTGACCTTCAGAGCAACCGGGCGGCTGGCGAGGTCGAGTTGGTGGGCGAGGAACACCCGCCCGAACGTGCCGCGGCCCAACTCCTCGACGAGCCGAAAGCCCACGAACACGTCGCCGACCTCCGGCATCGACGGGCCGGCGGCGGGGTCGTCGCCGAACGCGGAGCTACCGGTCCTGCTGGACCCGAACACGGCGGGAGGCGGGGGCGGGCCGAACAGGATGGTCGGAGGCGGCGTCTGGTCCAGCGGAGCCGGCAGCCGGCGAGACGGCGGGATGGGAATGCTGGGCGTAATCGTCACGGACGACTCCGGGCGCTCCCGTGAGCAGGGCCGGGGTCCGTCCCGGGCTTGGGGGTCGTCGCCACGTTCAACCGACACGAGAAAAATAGTGTGCGGGTTGTAACGGCTGCGACGGCTGTATCAACGGTTACGAGCATGTAGCACGCGACGACGCGGCGTGCAACAAAAACGGGCGGAATCCCTACCCGCGAGACCGCGGCCGGCAGACGGCTGAGTCCGTTACCCGAAATTCGCTACTTCTTGGGAACGGGGACAGCGCCGCGCTCCGGCGGTGGAGGGACGGCCGGCACCGTGAGCGGCTGCGCGACGCCACGGCCGAGCGAGGACTCGGCCGGCTGCCCGAGGGCGGTGAACAGGCGGTACTGGGCGCGGTTGAACTCGATGACGGTTTGCAGGTACTGGGTCCGCGCCTGGTTCAGGGCCTGGATGCCGGTCAGCGGCTCGAGCGCGTCGAACTGCCGCTTCGGCCCGTCGGCGCCGTACGCCGCCTCGCGGAACTTCCGACCCATCTCGGTCGCCTCGCGGACCGCTTCCTGTGCGGCGAGGAGCGCGTCGTACCGCGCGGCTGCGGTGCGGGCGGACTCGGCCACTTCCGCCGACACCGCGGCGCGGACTTCGGCGACGCGGTACTGCGCCGCCTCGAACACGGCGCGGCGCTGGCGGACGGTCGCCGCGTTGCCGGCGCCGAGGGCGTCGAGCTGCCACACGAGCGCGGCGCTGGCGTTGTACTGGCCGCGGAACTCGCTCCACCCGTAGGTCGTGCCGGCCGGCACCGGCTTGACGAGCCCGCGCCCCGCCTGCATCCCGCCGCCGATGAAGTCGGCCTGCACACGAGGTAAGAGCGGGGCCATCTTCGCCTGCTGCACGAGGCTCGTGGCTGCCTCCAATTCGGCGAGCACCGCCGTCATTTCGGGCCTGGCCTGCACGGCGGCGTCGATCAGCTGCGGAAGCGTGTTTTCCCCCGGCACCAGGATCACGGGCACGACGGCGACCTCGAACGGCCGCAGCTCGACGGCCGGGTCGAGAAGTAGCAACCGTGCGAGCCGCGCGGACGCGGCCCCCGCGCGGGCGCGGAGCACGAGCGCCTCCTGCCGGCGGATGTTGACCTCCGTGGCGGCGCGCTGGACGTCTGCCACGGTCTTGTTCGCGCCGGCCTTCGCGCCTGCTTCCGCGGCCGTGAGCATCTGTTCGGCACGGAATAGCGTTCGGGCGTTCACCGCGAGGAGGCCGTGCGCTTCGAGCAAGTCCAGGTACGCCGACGCGGCGTCGTACTGCACGCTGTTCGCCGCGGCGACCGATCTCGCCTCCTCGGCCCGGACGACGCGGCGGGCGACGAGCGGGCCGTAGAGGGCCTCACCCAGGTCGAACCGCCACTGCGGCCCGACGCCGAGGGCGAAGTACCCGCGCGAGGCGTCGAAGATGTCGCCGCGGCGGTTCTGGTCGATCCCCTCGTGGTAGAAGAACGACGGCCCGAACGAGAGCGTCGGAACCCACTGGAGCTGGGAGCGGTCCAGCCTTGCGACGGCTTCCTGGGCACGGGCGCGGGCGATGCCGACGGTGGGGTTGTTGGCCCCGGCGAGCTTCAGCACCGTGGGCAAGTCGATGGGGTAGGCGCTGGGTGTGAGGGCACCGTAGAGGTTCCTCGGCACCAGGTCGCCAGCGCTCTGCGGGAGTGTGGCCTCCGGCGGGCCGAACGGGTTCGGCAGCGGCGGCTGGGCGACGGCGGGTGTCGTGGCCGCGAGGAAGAGCAGCCAGCCGGCCCGACGCATCCGCGACTCCTGGGGTGAGACGTGTCGGGAGTATCGGCGCGGGCGGTCACGTGGCTTGGGGGATTTCGGGAAGGGTGAAAGGAACGAAGCCCACCCGCCGCGGCGGGTGGGCTTCGCCCGGGTCAGCCCAGCAACTCGGTGACGACACCGGAGCCGACGGTCTTGCCACCCTCGCGGATGGCGAACCGGCCGCCGGCCGTCAGCGCCACCGGCCGGTCGAGCGTTACCTCGACCGGGGCCGAGTCGCCCGGCATCACCATGTCGACGCCCGCCGGCAGCGTCAACGCCCCGGTCACGTCGGTGGTGCGGACGAAGAACTGCGGCTTGTACCCGCTGAAGAACGGGGTGTGACGACCGCCCTCCGCCTTCGTCAGCGCGTACACCGACGCCCGAAACCGCGTGTTCGGCGTCACCGACCCCGGGGCGGCGAGCACGCAGCCCCGCCACACCTGGTCGGCCTTCACGCCGCGCAGCCGGACGCCGACGTTTTCGCCGGCCTCGGCCCGGGCCGTCGGCAGGTGGAACGCCTCGACGCTGGTGACGACCGCCTCCAGGCCGTCGGCGGCGCCAAGCACCTCGACGCGGTCACCGGGGCCGACCCGCCCCCGGGCGACCAGGCCGGTGACGACCGTGCCGAGCCCCTCGATCGAGTACACGCCCTCGACCGGCAGAAGGAACGGCTTGTCCACCTCCCGCGCCGGTGCGGGGACGTGGGCGTCGAGCGCCGCCAGCAGCTCGCGGACGCACCCGTTGAACACGGGGTCGGCCGGGTTGTCGAGGGCGCCCTTCGCGTTGCCGCGGACGACCGGCGTGCCGGCGCCGTCGTAGCCGTACTTCGCCAGCAGGTCGCGGGTCTCCAGCTCGACCAGGTCCACCAACTCGGCGTCCGTCACGAGGTCCACCTTGTTGAGGAAGACGACGAGCCGGTCGAGGCCGACCTGGCGGGCGAGGAGGACGTGCTCGCGCGTCTGCGGCATCGGGCCGTCCACGGCCGAGATCAGCAGCACCGCCCCGTCCATCTGGGCGGCCCCGGTGATCATGTTCTTGACGTAGTCCGCGTGCCCCGGGCAGTCGACGTGGGCGTACTCGCGGTGCTCCGTCTCGTACCGGACGTGGCTGGCGACGACGGTGACCGTCTTCGTCTCGTCGCGCCGCACGCCGCCCTTGGCGATGGCGTGGTAGTCCTTCCGCTCGGCGAGGCCGAGTTCGGCCTGAACGGCGAGGACGGCGGCGGTGAGGGTGGTCTTGCCGTGGTCGATGTGGCCGATGGTGCCGACGTTGACGTGAACCTTCTTCATGGGAGCGAGCCCCTGCCGGCCGCGACGAGCGGGCGGCGGTTGTCCGGGGTCCGCCGCCCGGCCGCGGCTTGCGGCCTTTTTTCCGCGACGAGCGGATCCAGGGCGGGGCACCCGGCGGTGCCAAATGGCGGGTCAAGGACACGGACGGTTCGGTGGAGGTTCGGCGGGGCCGGCGCTACAATGCCTCACACAACAGGAGCCGCACATGGGCCGATCCGCGAGTGGGTATGACCTGTCGCCGCTGACCGCCGACGCCCGCGCCGCGGCCGAGGCGACACTGACGCCGGACGAGCGGCGCGTCATACTACACCAGGGCACGGAGCGGCCGTTCTGCGGCGGGCTGCTGAAGAACAAGGAAGCGGGCGTGTACGTGTGCCGGCTGTGCGGCCTGCCGCTGTTCCGCTCGGGGTCGAAGTTCGAGTCCGGCACCGGTTGGCCGAGCTTCACGACGCCGTACGACCCGGCCCACGTCGCGGAGGTCGTGGACGACAGCCACGGCATGGTCCGCACCGAGATTCGCTGCGCCCGCTGCGACGGCCACCTCGGCCACGTCTTCCCTGACGGCCCGGCGCCGTCGGGTCTTCGGTACTGCCTGAACTCGGTGTCGCTGGCGTTCAGGACCGAACCGCCGCCGCCGGGCGCGGGTCCGTCCCTTGCCCCTGCAACGGGGCCGGCTTAGGTTAAATCGACGGGCCAAGTGGCGGAATGGCAGACGCACTCGACTCAAAATCGAGCGTAGCAATACGTGTGGGTTCGAGTCCCACCTTGGCCACCTGAACATCTGGACAGTATGAGACGGGAGCGGTCAGGACCGGACTAACCGGTCTGCCCGCAAGCACTTCCGCCGATGTTGTCCCGTCGGGTCTAATTCCGTCCGCCCGGGTCTGCGTCGGCTTTTGCGTCGCCGGTGCGTCGGAAGTTGCGTCGCCGCGCACGGCCTTCTCGAAGTCCCCTTCCAGCGTCTGCAAGTAGTGGCCGAGCGCGATCTTCGGCGTGTTGCCGACCCAGGCGGTCACGACGTGTATGGGGTGTTGCTTCATCAGGTCGGTTTCGAGACTCGACCGCAGGTTCTGGAACAGCCGCGGCCACGCCACCAGTCCGGCCCGGCGGACGAGCTTCTCGAACACCGACCGCAGGTTCGTGTTCACCCACCCGCCCGGCTTCTGGGTCGTGGCCCGGTAGCGGTCGCCCTGCGCGCCGCCGATCACGTACACCTCGCCGGGGCCGGCCAGCTCCCACGCCTCTTCGAGGTACGGCCGGAGCCGGGCGAAGATCGGCACCACCCGCGACGCCTTCCCCTCGATGTGCTCCGTCTTCGGCGAGTCCACGACCATCCGCCCGCGGGGCAGGTCCACGCCCTCCCACTTGAGCGACAGCACCTCGGACGGGCAGCGGAGCCCTCCGAACCGGGCCAGTGCGATGATGACCCGCCAGAGGGGTGTCGCCTTGTCGAGGAGTGCGAGGGTGTCCGCCTCGGTGACGTAGAACTGGCGCTCGAGCGGGTTGTGGTTCTTGCCGCCCACGTCGGCGAACGGGTTCTCGGCGATGAGTTTCAGCTTGAGCGCGTACTTGAACAGCATCTTGGCCATCTTGAGCCGGCGGTAGACCGTGGCCCCGGCCTTCCCCGTGTATGCCGCTTTGAACCGCTCGGCCTCGGCCACCGTGACGGCCCGGAGGTCGGTCCCGACCCCGAGCTCGGCCACCAGGTCGGCGGCGACCCGGCGGATCGTCACCAGCGTGGCGGGCTTGGTGTGCCCGTCGGTCGCTCGGCGGCGGACGTACTCGTCGAGGAATGCGCCCAGCTTCTGGGACTGACGCTCGGCCATCAGCCCCACGGCGGCGAGCTTCGCGGCGAGGTCGTCGGGAATGGTGGCCGTCCACGCCGCCGTCTGCGGATCGACCGGCGCCCTGGCGGCGATGCTGCCGACCAGCGACTCGACGCGCAGCTTGACCGCGGCGGCGACCTTCTGCGTCACCTTCCCGAGGTAGATCGTCTTCCGCCCCCCGCCGGGGGCGGCGAACAGGATGCGGACGTTGCCGCCGTTGTCGGTGCTGATGCTGGCCATCGAGTTGTGCCCTTCTGAGAACGGCCGGCCGGCGGGTGCGGTTCTCAGGTCGCATCCCGCCGGCCCGGCCAAAGGCGTGTGGATCATACCGGCGGCCACCGCGGCGCGCCAGCTCGGTAGTCGATCGCTCCCGCCCGCCGACACCTGAAACCATCCCCAAAGTCCCCATAGTTGAACCACGGTCGAACTACGGGGGCTTTGGGGACTCATTCCCAGGTACGACGGTTCCAGCTCGGGTTCACCTCATACGTCTCGGGGATCGGCCCCGGGCGGGCGTTCTCGGGCCGGTCCACGGGCCGGATGTAGCCGTGGTCCACTAGCAGCGCGAACACCGTGGCCAACCCCGCGGCGCTCGACACGTCGCGCTCGTCCTTCACCTGTTGGTAAGCATCCGTGCGGGTGAACGCGGTCCGCTCGGGGTTGCGGGCCAACCACGCCAGCAGCCGTCGTGCAACACGTCCGGGCCGGTCGAGCCACTTCCGGCCGTAGGCGCGACCGGCGTGCCGCTCGAAGTAGTCCACAAGCACCGCCCCGCCGGCCAACTCGTCCACGCCGATCGGGGCGTTCTCCTCCACGAGCCCGCACACCCGGCGGACCGACCACAGCAGCGCCGCAAACCGGGCGCAGTAACCGCGGAGCTTGGCCAAGACGCCCCGGAACGGGTCGGCCTCGTCGAGGGCGTTCGTGCGGGCGGAATTCATCTCCGTGAACTCCTCCCACGCCAATTGGCCGTCGTGACTCAACCGCACGAAGTGCGGCCGGTACTCGGGGTCGGCGGCGGGGCCGTCCGGCACCAACTCCAACCCGAGCAGGTCGAACACCACGTCGGCGTAGCCGGCCTCCTGGTCCGGGGTCACGGTCCGCCACGACTCCTTCATCGCCGGGCACGGGTCGGGGTAGGCGAACAGGAAGCGGTCGAGGAACCCGTCGGCGGCCGCATCCCCGTGGCGGTTCTCGCCGCGGAGCTCGGCCAGCGAATCGGGACACATCATCCCGGCGACGGCCGCGAACGGGTGCGGGATGACCAGCGGCCCCGCGGCGTGGTCCTTCACCCGGTTCACCTTCGCGGGCGCCCCGGCCCAGGCGCTGAGCCAGAACTGCCGGTCGGCCCCGCGGCCGCCCCGGTACTGGTCCATGCCGCGGACGAACCCGCTCAGCTCGTCCTTCAGCACCACCACGCCGCGCTCGTTGTCGGCCAGCACCCGGGCCACCGCCTCGGTGGTGGCGTCGTCGAGTACCGCCTGCCGGAGCGTCGGCCGCCGCGGGGGGCTCGGCGGCTCGCCCTCACACCCCTGTTCGCGCCACTCCTTCAGCCGGGACTTGTGCCGGTCCATCTCGGTGTCGAACACGGACAGCTCGCCCCGGTACGTCCGCTGCCATACCCGCTCGGCCTTTAGCAGCGGCGCCCGGGCCATCTTCAGGGCCGCGCTCTTCGTCGAGCCGGGCGGTGCGAGCACTGCCGTCCAGAACAGTGGCACCTCGGACCACGAACTCTTGATCTGCGCCGCCCGGGACCGGCCGGCGGCGGCGCCGACTACGGCCAACCCGGGCGCGGCGACGTACTCGGGCGGCACGGCCAGCGCGGCGGCGGCCGCCTGCCAGTAGTCGGCCACCTTCGGCGGGAAGACCGCCAGCGGGAATGGGGGCACCGGGGGCAGGGTCGGCAGCGGCACCGGGGGCGCCCACCCCGGGGGTGGCGTTACGGCTGACCGGGTGGAGTTCGTCGCACGACCACCACCGTCGTCGGCGGCGTCGAGGAGGTAGCCGCGGGGCTTGCCGTAGTCCTTCGTGGCGGCGTCCTTCACCTTGTGGGCGAGCTCGGGCTCGGACCACGGGGGCGTGCAGCGCGGGTTGTAGTCGTCGCGCAGCAGCCGCAGCACCACGTCGTCGGGGAGGGCGAACCCCCAGGCGAGCGCCCGGGCGACGGCGAACGTCCGCCCGTGGCCGTCCTGCCCGCTCACCGCCCCGTCGCACTTTTTCAGGTACGCCCGCGCCCGCTCCTCCGCCCCCGGCCCGGCCGTGGCGGTGAGCTTGAGCGACGTACCGCGCACCCACGCCAGCAGCCACGCCGGCGCGTCGGCGGGGTCGCGGGTGTCGGTCCAGGCGTAGGCGCCGGTGGCGTTGACCGACGGCGGCGCCACGAAGTAACCGCCCTCGCCGCGCACGTCGATCTTGAGCCCGCGGTGGTTCTTGCGGTTCGTCAGCGGCACCCCGTCGGCCGGCCAATTGAAGATGAGGTGCGCGCCCCCGGAGCCGGACCGGCCGCGGCGGGTCGGCGGCACGGGGCCGTGCTCGTCGTTCAGCCGGGCCAGGTCGGCCAGCCCCGCGTCGCCGTCCGGCCCGACCATCAGGATTCCCGCCGCGGCGCCGGTCGCCACGCCGACGTTGGCGTCCGGCCACTTCACCCACCAGCCGCGGATCGTCGCCGCGTCGGTGCTGGCGTCCTTGACGCCGTGCGCGGTTCGGGGGTGCTTCCCGGCCTGCGCGCAGTCGGATTTGCGACAACTACAGCCGCCGTCCACGGGGTTGTGAAGGGCGAGCACGGGCCAGCCGCGGGCGGCGTAGTCGAGCGCCGCGGCGAGCCGCACGTTGGGCGTTGTCACTGGCCACCCCCTTCTGCGGCGATGGTGTCGCCCGTCGCCGGGTTCGTAGCGAGCCACGCGACCGCGGCGGTGCGGTCGGCCAGCTCCCACACGGTCACGGGGCGGGCGTGGCCGACGGCTCGGCCCGTTCGGGCGTAACCCGTCGCTCGGATGATCCCGGCGCGGGCCAGCGGTCCAGCGACCGGCCCGAACAGCTTGGGGTCGAACCCCGGCGGCACAGCCACAACGACCCGCACGTCGTCGATCGTCGCGGTCGGGTGGGTGAGGAGTCGGGTCAGCAGCGCCCGCCGCGCGGCGAGGATCAGCCGGCCGCGGGTGCACTCGAGGAGGCGGTGGGCGACACGCATCAGGGTCTCGCCCTCGGGTCGGTCACCGGTTAAGGTGGTCATAGGTTCTCCTGCGGACCGGGCCGCGGCGTCGCCTCGTGGGGAGTCGGGCGCCGCGGCTCGTTCCGATTGGGGGTGTCAGGTGGTGGGGTTGGTTCGGGCCTTCGCCGTCAGGTACGCGGCGAGCGTCGGGACGTGAAACAGTACGCGGCGGCCGACCTTCAGCCGGCCGACGGGCTCGCCCTGGTCGGCCAACCGGCCGAGGGTCTTGTAACTCAGTCCGCTCAGCCGCTCGGCCGCGCCCTGGTCCACCGTCAGGGCCGGGTGACCTTCAGCGTGTGGGGTGAGGTGAATCGCTCCCGTCATGGCGTGATCCCCGCTCCGCCGGCCGGGCTGCGGGCGACCGTTCGCCCTGTCGTCGAGGCGGGAGCACGTCGCCCCCGGCACCCTCGATCACGCCCAGTCCGGACATGGGGCAGCATTGCTGGGATGCGGGGCACCTGTAATGATGAGAGAGAAGTGAGCAAGGAGCAGCGGCGGTCTACTCGATCGGCACTTGGTTTAGCTGTTTGACATGAAGGCGTAACTTGCTGGCATAAAGTCACTTGCGATTACAGCTTCAGGTGCACGACGGGTGCTTCCCCCGCACGCGCCCAGAACTAGCCGGTGATTGGTCTTTGAACGGGCATTCGCGGCGGGGCGGTGTCCCACATCAGTTTCACCTCGGCCGGCGTTAGCCCGAACGCCGCGTTCACAGTGTCGGAGATGCGATGTTCGAGCGCGTCGGCCTCACGCGTCAGCCGTTGGAGGGGTCGCACGGACGCCTCGAACTCGTCCCGCAACCGCTTCACGTCGGCCACGGTGAGCCCCTTCTTCCGCCCCTTCTTCACTTCCGCGGTGAACTCGTCACTGTCGAGCCCGGCGGGGTCTTGGAGCTTCTGGGACGGTTTCTCGACCCCGAACTCGGCGCGCAGCCAGTCCACCACCGCGGCGCGGCCGGTCTGCCGTTCCCGGGTCCGCTCAACCAACTGCCCGACCGCGGCCTCGACCGCGGCGCGCTGGTCGGCCGTCGGTCGCGGGATCGGAGTTTGTTCCACCAAGTAGCCCATTGGGGAGAGGGCTTCGTCCTTCAGGTGAACCAGCGCCCGCCAGTTGTGCCACCACATCGCGGGCGAGTTAAGTACGCCCAACAGGTAGAGGTCTGCGGTGGGCAGGAAGAACGTCTTGTCGTTGCCGAGCATCCCTGCAACGTCGAGCGCGTAGGACGGGTGATACTGAATCACCTGATAGACGAGCTTGGGGTTCCCGAACGCCTGCCAGTACTCCACCGGGTCTTGCAACTCGTACCACTTGTACGCACCCGGTTTCCGACCCGGCCATTCCTTGCCTGCCCAGTCCTTCGGCTTCGGTTCGAGCTGGATTCGGTACGCCTCAAGGTGCCGCTTCACCGCGGGGAACTGGTTGATGTCGATCCCACGGCGGGCGAAGATCATCCACTGCCCGGCCCACTCGGAGCGCCAGCGGTCCACGTCCTGACCGCGCAGGTACTTCTTCAGCACCGCTGCGCTACTCGGGTGTTCATTGACCAGCCGATCCCGCGTCGGTGTGTCCACGACGAACGCTTCGTTGCACCCGGTCTTCACGCCGTACAGCGGCGACACCCCGGCGAATTCCCGGAGCGTCAGACCCACTGCCTTCAGCTTTGCCATGAGGTCGGCCACGCCCCGCGGTTCGAGGTTCCACGGGTCAGCTCCGAACCGCGACCGTGGGACCGACACACCCTCGGCCCGAATCTGCCGCGACAGGTCATCGACCCGGAACTGCTCCCGCGGGATGACGCACACCCGCGCCGACTCCGGGGCCGGGCCGGCGTCCGGCTTCCGGGCCGTCAGGATGCACGGGAACACGTCGGCGTCGGGGAAGATTTGCTTGTTGTGCCCCAGGTCCACCACCGTTTCGAGCCACGCGGCTTCGGCGTACAGCTGCCGCAGCGCCTCGCCGTAGCCGGCCTTCATCCACTTGTTCGTGACGATGTAGCCGAGCCGCCCGCCGGGCCGCAGGACGTTCAATCCGAGCTCGTAGAAGTAGACGTACAGGTCGGCCACGCCGTCATACGCCCGATAGTGCCGCTGAAGGTACGGCTTGTCGCCCTTGATCCACTCCTGGCGGACGTAGGGCGGGTTGCCGATGACCACGTCGAACCCGCCGGCGGCGAACACGTCCGGGAACGTGGCCCGCCAGTGGTCCCGCGGCGACACGTCCGCGGCCGGCGCGACGACGCTGTTCCCCTCGATGATGTTCCGGTCGAGGGCCGTCAGGAGCTTCCCGCGGGCGGCCGTCTTGATCCAGCACGACAGCCGGGCGATCTCCACCGCGGCGCCGTTCAGGTCCATGCCGAACAGGTTGTGCGTGAGGATGGTCCGCTGCGGCTCGAACAGGTTCGAGCCGCTCCCGAGCGCCTGAAGATACCCCTCGGCTTCCCGGTAGTGGGCGAACATCTGGTCGAACGCCTCGATGAGGAACGCCCCGCTGCCGCACGACGGGTCCACGATCCGCACCGTCTCCAGCCCATTCGCCCAATCCCGCCAGAACCCGACGAGCAAGTTCCGGGCGGTCGTGTCGAGCATGTCGGCGTCGAAGACGCGCGGGTCATCGAGGGCTTTGGCTTTCTTCGACCGCTTCGCGGCCAGTTGGTGGGCGGCCCGGAGCGTCTCGAACCGGTCGCGCAGCACCGGCCCGAGCGTTTCGGCGACGATGTACCCGGTGATGAACTCGGGGGTGTAGAACGCGCCTTCGCGCTTCCGCTTGCTCGGCCCGGCCGCGTCGGCGTCGGCCCCGGCGGCGAGCTGGGTCTGCGTCTCTTCGAGGTCGGTAATCGACTGCTCGAAGATGTGCCCCAGAATGTCCACGTCGATGTATGTGGCGCTGCCGCTGCCGGGCTTCCCGTACTCGTAGTCCGCCAGCCGCTTGAACCCCTCGCACACCGCGTCCGGGACAGTCAGCAAATCGACCGCGGGGTCGGGCTTGTAGAGCCCGCCGTTGTATTGGTCGATGCCCAAGTCCGGTTTGCCCTCATTCACGGCGTCGAAGAGCCCGCGGAAGTTCTCCCAAATCGGGCGGCGGGTATACCGGTCTCGGTGCTTATAGGCGTCAGCAATCGTGTCACGAGGCAGTAGCCCTCGGTCCTCACCGAATGCGATGAACAGCACGCGGTCAAGAATCTTCTGCGTGAGGGCCAGCAACTCCCGCGGCGGGCGCTGGGGGTTGTGCTGGCAGAGTGCGGCGAAGGTCTGTTCGCGGAGCTGGCGGTATTCGCGGTAGTAGTCGGCCGTGAGCGCCCGGCCGATCTTCTTGGACTCGACGAACAGCATGTCGAGGTGGTTCACGCCGGTGTCGGGGGCCACCCTGGCGGCTCCGAGGATGGCGACGAAGCGCCGCAGTTCGGCCTCGTCCGCGGCCAGCGTGCCCATCTCGAACCGCTCGTAGTGGGCGGTGTCGTGCCCCTTGTGGTAGAGCCGAATCTCCTTCAGGTTCGTGACGACGTACCAGTCGGCGCGGAGCTGGAGGGCGTACAGCGCGGCCTGTTCCACCGCCGACCGCTTCCGCCCCGCAAACGGGCGGTCGAGTGGGTCGCGCGGCCCCTTCCCCTCGACGGCCACCATGATGGTGTCGCCCGCTGCCCCGAACCGCCCGAGGGCGGCGTCGGCGTACTTGCCGTCCACCTGAACGAGCGCCTCCCGCTTCAGCGTGTACACCGGACCGCCGTCGGCCGGGCCTGTGTAGCCGAGCAGCTCGACGAACACATCGCGCAGGTAGTCCGGAAGGAGTTCAGTTTCCTTCTTCTTGTCCGCGGCGGCAGTCGAGAGGAGCGCCGCCCACTTCCCGAGCTTGACCCGCGGCTGGGTACTGGCGGGCATCAGGACGACAGACTCGACGACGGGCCGAATCGCCTCGGGGCGGAACAGCGGTTTGGATTCGACGGCCATTGCATACCGGGGCGGGGCAGGGTGCCGGCCCCTAGTCGGCTGACGCTTTCGAGTTGCGGACAGCCCCCCGATCAGCTCCACTGGGGCGATCGGGAGGAATCCGCCATGAAGAAGTACGTTGTGACCCTGACCGCCGACGAGCGGGTCGAGTTGACCGGGTTGCTGGCGGCCGGGAGGACGGCCGCCCAGAAGGTGGCCCACGCCCGCATCCTGCTCAAGGCCGACGCCGCCGACGGCGGGCCGGGGTGGACGGACGACCGGATCGCCGAGGCCGTGGAGGTCAGCACCGACACCGTCGGGCGGGTCCGCCAGCGGTTCGTCGAGTCGGGGGTGGCCGCCGCGCTGACCCGGAAGGCCCAGGCCAAGCCGAGTCGGGAGCGGGTGCTGGACGGGGCGGCCGAGGCCCGGCTCATCACCCTCGCCTGCTCCCCGCCCCCGGACGAGCGCACCCGGTGGACCCTGCGGATGCTGGCCGACAAGTTGGTCGAGTTGGAGGTCGTTCCCGCCGTCTCGGCCGAGACGGTCCGGCGGGTGATGAAAAAAACGTGGTGAAGCCGCACCTGAAGGAGCAGTGGTGCCTGCCGGACGGCCCGAGCGGGGAGTTCGTGGCCCGGATGGAGGACGTGATCGAGGTGTACCACCGGCCGGCGGACCCGAAGCGGCCGCTGGTCTGCATCGACGAGTCGTCCAAGCAGTTGGTGAGCGAGGTCCGTGAGCCCCTGCCGACCGCCCCGGGCGCCCCGGCCCGGTACGACTACGAGTACAAGCGGGAGGGGACGGCGAACCTGTTCATGATCTCCGAGCCGCTGGCGGGTTGGCGGCAGGTGACGGTGACGGACCGGCGGACGGCGAAGGACTTCGCCGAGGTGCTGCGGTGGCTGGTGGAGGAGCGGCACCCCGGGGCCGACAAGCTGGTCCTGGTGACGGACAACCTGAACACCCACGACCCGGGGTGCCTGTACGAGGCGTTCGAGCCGGACCGGGCGCGGCGGATCGCCGCGAAGCTGGAGTGGCATTACACCCCGAAGCACGGGTCGTGGCTGAACGTGGCGGAGTGCGAGTTGGCCGCCCTGTCGGGTCAGTGCCTGGACCGCCGGATCGGGTCGGCGGCCCGGCTGAGCCAGGTGGTGACGGCGTGGGTGAAGGAGCGGAACGAGCGGAAGGTCGGAGTGAACTGGCGCTTCACGACGGCCGACGCCCGGGTCAAACTCCGCCGGCTCTACCCCGCACCTCAAAAGTGCTGACCGACTAGCCTACCAGTCGGCAAGGTTGGCACAAGAACCAACTTCCGCCCGAACGTCCGCGCGGGACTATAACCCCACGTCCCGATCGGCACGATCGGCTTTTTTTGGCGTCGGAAATTCTCAGGCACTACCCCGCTCGGGTACGTCCCTGCGCCTTGCCACTGCCACGGTGCTGAGTTCGTGTCCGGCGCTCGTACTGACTTCGGTAGACGAGTCGGCAGCAGACGCGACAGCCGAGCCGGTCTCGGGCGGGGACGAGGTACAGCAATCCGCAGCGACGGGCGCATCCGGGGCACGCCCACCACGTCCGCAACCCGCCGTGCGCCGCGGGCGCCTTCACAGTGTAAACGCGATAGCGCTGAGGCTCCGACGGTTGGCCGGCCAGCGCGGCGAATATCCCGCGGCAACCCGGGTGCCTCACGGTCACGCTGTCGTCGTCGTTCAGTGTCCACTCGACGACACGGGCGCCGACGCTCAACCTGCCCCAGAACTCGCCTCCCGAGAAGTCCCGGGGGCCGTCACGGGAGATGCGCCAGGCGGGGCGGACGTACTCGACGAACAGCGGCATGGGTGGCCCTCCGATCCACGCTACAGGGTACTCCGATATCGGGTTTTTCAGGGCGGTGCGGCCTTACCGCCGCACCCTCAATCGCCGTGGGAATCGAAGCTTTTGTGAGAATTCATGAGCGTTCGGGGCGTCGAAATCAAAAGCCGTTCACTGCCTTTCGATACTGGCTTGCACCTTCGCCAAACCGGCGCCACGGATAGTCTTTGAAAGGTGCAGCCAGCACGCCGCGACCGCGGTCACGTCGGGGTCGGTGTCCCCAGTGGTTGTGCAACAGTTCGGTCGTTGCCCCGCTTCGGTCCTGATCCGTATTCGCCCTCTGACGAGCTTCTCACTCGGGGGATTTTGGGGACGGTTGCGGGGGCGTCAGCCGAAACTCGTCGCTGCCTCCCGCGCCGATTCCCCGGCGAGGTTAGTGGGGGGGTAATTCGGCCCGGGTGGTGGCATCGACCCGGGCGAAGTTAGAGTGCCAAAAGGGATACTCGCCGGCGTGGCGGGCGGGGTCAGTTGTCCTTTTCCGTGGCTCGTCGGAGGGCCACCCGAAACCCGCACCCGGGGCATCCGACCGACAACCTGCTGTGAGACCAGATCATCCCGGCCCGGCACGTCGGGCAGTCCATCACGGCCGGCGGCCGCCAGCACGCCCACCCGCACCCGCCGGAAGCGCAGTACCAGAACCGGGAGTACGCCGCCCCCGTGCGCACCTTCACCTTCCCCAGCCGGCACCGGGGGCAGTTCCGTGACCACGCCACCCGCGGCCGGGACCGGCAGGAGAACGCCACGCTCATGTTGCGATCCCGGGAGCGAAGGTTATGCCTCGGTCCGTGCCAGCGTGCGGTCACATCTGGGATTGTAACGGGTCCGCGCCGGGATCAGGACGTGCGTACAGATGCGACGGGCGGTGCAGCGCGGATGAGGCGGGGCCTCGGCTTGGTGACGGGGAAAGGGTCACGGGCCGAAGGGGTGGGCGTGCCGGTCTGCAACTCCTCCCTTAGGTGTAGCAACTCCCCCTCGGCCTCGAACTCAACCGCCCGCACGTCGAGTAACTGCGAGAATCTAGCGAAGCGATGACGAGCCGGATTACAATCGGCTAATCAAGCAAAGTCCTGGAGGGGCGGAACCCGACCGTGATGTCGCCGTAGGACGGCCGGACGCTGCCGCGGAGCGCACACCGCAGGAGCTCCCGCGTGCTGCTGAATGAGCCACCACGAAGAAGTCTGTTTAATTGTTCATTAATCTCAAGATACTGTGCGTTCTCCCTATCCTCCACCTGCCCCGTCGCGTACGGCACGGCCGGGTCCTCCACCCACTCCAGCACGTTCCCCAGCATATCAAACAGACCCAGGTCGTTCGGCTTCAGCCGACCCACCGGCCACGACCGGTCGTCCGCATTCCTCAACCCCCACGCGTAGAACGGCAACAGCCCCTCCGGCCGGCCGAAGTACCGCCCCGTCACCGCACCCGCCCGGCACCCATACTCCCACTCCACCTCCGTTGGCAGACGGTACCCCGTCAGACTCAGATGACCCTTCCGCATCGTCATCCCTTCCCCATACTCCCCCTTCGCATTCGGCTCGTAACACCACTGATCCTCCGGGATTCCTTCCCGATCGCTCAGCCAGTTGCAATACGCCGCCGCCTGATACCACTTCACCGACACCGCCGGCGAGTCCCCGTCCGGGCTGTACCGCTTCACCCACGAGTGACCCGGCCGGAACCGCAGGAACTGATCGACCGTCACCTCCTTCGTCGCGATCGCGAACGACCGCACGATCCGCTTCCGGTGAGCCGGCTCGTTCACCTCCACCCGCCCCGGCTCCGTCGCCGGCGACCCCAGCGTGAACTCCTTCGGCTCACGGATCACGGTGAACGCCTGCCCCTCCCCGTTCACGTACCATCCCTTCCCCGTCTTCGCCCCGTCGCCACCCTTCTTCGCCAGCCCCGCGTCGATCACCGCCACCGCCGCCGCCTGCCCCCACTTCTGCCGCAGCAGCCAGTCCAGCGACCCGTGCAGCCCCGCGTCCGCGTCCTCCTTGTAGAGCGTGAGGAGCTCCGCCGTCAGCCCCGCACGATCCGGCACCGCCGCGGGAGGGTACTCCCCCAGCGTCAGCAGCAACGCCCGCTTCGCCGACATGTCACCCTCCGCACGAAAACGCCCGACCAGGGCGACCGGATCGACACCCACCCTCGCCGCCCGGTGCACCAGATAGCTCCGCACCGTCGGGTCCGGCGTGTGTTTGAAAAGCGGCCACACCGCCTCGGACTCCACCGGCGACAGCAGCACCGCCGCCGCGTTCGCCTGCCGCAGGGCCAGCGCCTCCTTCGCCTCCTCGACCCCGGTCGCCGTCTCCACGACCCGCAGAATGAACGCACCGACCCCCTTGAACGACGAGGCGTACACGGCGTAGCTCCCGTCTCCGGACGGGGTATAGTTGAGGAGCGCGTTCTCGCCGCCCCCGCCGTCGTCGTCCGCGGCCACTTCCTTCCCCGCCGCGTCCCGAACGGCCAGGTAAGAATCGAAGTCCGCGCTCTCCAGCGTCAGCCGGTACGACTTTCCGCCCAACAGCCGGACCTCAAACCGCTTCGCGGCCATCGCGGCCTTCGCCGTCGCGTGCTTCACCCGCAGGTCGGCAGCCGTGATCTCGCCCAGGTAGTCGGCCACAGGCTTGTCCTCGGGCACCACCACCCGCCGGCCGAGTTCGGCCGTCAGCAGCGGCACTACCGCCGCCCGGTTCGTCGTGATTGCCCCGGCGAACAGGGCGTGGTGCCGGGCGTCCACCGTCACCGCCAGCTCCGCCAGCTCCGCCGGCCGGTCCGCGGCGTAGCGGGCCAACAGGTTCGCCGTCAGATCGAACCCCGACGCCTCGGCCGACAGGGCGGACACCGCCAGCTTGCCCGACTCGATCCGCTCCCGTGACGCGGGGTAACGCTTCACCAGCGCCTGCAGCAGCGCCCCCCGCACCGGCTCCAGCGCCGCCGACCACGCCACGAACTCGACCGGGTTGGCCTGCACCGCCGCCTCCGCCACCGCCGGGGCCAGCCCCGCCCACCGCGGGTCAGCCGGCGCCAACCCCGCCAGCGCGGCCGCCGCCCGCACCCGCCGCCCCGGAGCCGCCGACTCGTTCGCCAGCACCGCCCACAGCGGCGGCGACACGACCACGGCGTGCGGCTTCAGGGCGTCGCGGATCGGCAAGAGTTCCCCCGGCTGGCACGCCGGCAGGTACGCGGCGAGCTCCGCCGCCCGCCCCAGCTCGTCGGGGAGCAGCGCCAGCCGGGCGTGGAGCCCTGCCGGCGTGGTCACCGGCTGCGCGGCCAGCTCGACCAGACGCGGCCGGGCCAGGTCGCGGAGGTCGGTGAGGTCGGCGACGATCCGCGGCACCGCCGCCGGGTCCGCCCCGGCCAGCGAATCGACCAGCGCCGCCGCCCGGGTTTCCCGCTCCTTCTGCCGGGTCGTCTCGTCCGCGGCGATCCGGTCCTGTTCCCGCCGCGCCTGCACCTGCACGGCCGTGACCCCGCCGCCGATCGCCACCAGCACCACCACCCCGGCCAGCACCAGTTGCACCCGCCGCCGCTTCCGCTGCTCCTCGGCCTTCGCCTCGGCCGCCGCCCGGTCCGTCTCCGCCTGCCGCAGCCGCGCCTCCACCCCGGCCCGGTACGCCGCCAGCTCCGCCGCCACCACCGTCCCGTCGGCCGGGCGGTCCGTCGGCCGCGGGCTCAGGCACTGCTTTGCCAGCGATAGCAGGTCCGAGTCGGCCCCGCAGGCGTCGAGCCGGGCGAAGGGATCGGACAGGTCGCCGGCCCGGGCCTTCGCCATCACCTCGGCCGTAGTCGCGCCGGTGAACGTTCGCTTCCCGGTCAGCACCTCGCACAGGACGCCGCCGAGGGCAAACACGTCGGCCCGGGCGTCCACGTCCTCGCCCCGGGCCTGCTCCGGGGCCATGTACGCCGGCGTCCCCATCACCGCCCCGGCCACCGTCAGCGCCGCCGCCCGGACCTCCAGCGCCGTCTCCCGCACCCCCGGCCCGTCGGCCGGCCGCTCCTCCTCCCGCTCCCGGGCCAGCCCCCAGTCCATCACCTGCACCTCGCCGAACGCCCCGACCATGACGTTCGCCGGCTTCAGGTCGCGGTGGATCACCCCCTGCGAGTGGGCGAACCCGACCGCCTGGGCGATCTGCTCGACGACGCCGACGAACCGCGGCCGGTCGTCGGCCAGGTCGGGACGGTCGGCGAGTAGCGCCGCCAGCGTCCGGCCGCGGACCAGCTTCATCGCCAGGAACGGGGAGCCCTCGGCCAGGGTGCCGAGCTCGTAGGCCGGCGGGATGCCGGGGTGGGCCAGCCGGCCGGTGATCCGCGCCTCGCGGACGAACCGCTCGGCCTCCTCGCCCGCCTCGTGCCCGGGGAGGAGTACCTTGACGGCGACCTCGCGGCCGAAGGCGAGGTCGGTGGCAGCGAGCACCCGGCCCATGCCGCCGCGGGCGATCTCGCCGGTGACGGCGTACCCGGGCACGTCGAGGAGCCCGTCGGGCCGCGCCCCCGCGGGCCGGCTACTCGGCTGGGTGCCAGCGGGGTCCGGGGCGGGGGCGGGGGTGTAGTCGCCGGTGGCGACCGGGTTGCGGATAGGGGCGGCCGGCTGCGTCCGGTCGTGAGACATCGGGGCGACCTCGGGGGACCGCCCGATGCTAACACGACGGATCGAGGCCGGCAACGGGCGGGACTCGCCGCGACGCGGCTGCGGATGCTTGAGTGAATGCGGTGGCGGCCGGCTCTCGCCCGGACGCACAATCTACCGGCCAAGCCGCTACGGGTGAAAGCACGGCCCGGCGTCGGTCTGGTGAGGCTCGAATTGTGGGGACTTTGGGGACGGTTTCACCGGGTGACGACCCGAGTTCGTTGTCACGCCCCCGCCCCACCCCCTGCCGCGACGAGGGCGAGAATGGCCCGTCGGATCGGCTCGGGGAGAGTCGGCCATGCCGCGGCCACGGCGGCCAGATCGGGGTCGGCGAGGCGGGTCGTGAGTAGCGGGGAAGGGGAGTGCGTCGGATTCTGCGTCGCGCTGCCGGCCGGAACGCAGGAAATACTAGGATTCGTAACGATTTCGCCGGCGGGTTCGAGTCCCACCTTGGCCACACACTTCGAAAACGATGCGGGCCGCGCCGGTGTGCGGCGCGGCCCGAGTGCCCCCGGTGCGAATTGAACGCACGACCCCCAGTTTAGGAAACCGGTGCTCTATCCCCTGAGCTACGGGGGCATACCTTTCCTGTTATAGCACTGCGGGCGGCGCGCACCAACGCCTGCCAGACACCACCCCCCGACGCCGGGTTCGCCGGCCCCGAGGCCCGATGGGTGCCGGCTCCTTCTTCCTCCTCGCCGCGCTCGCCGCCGGGCAGCCGGACCGACCCACGTTCGAAGCCGTCGGCCCCGCGGCCGAGCGGTCCGTCGGGCGGCTCGTGCGGCTAGCCGACGGCCGGGCCGCACTCGACACCGCAGACGGGGAGGTGACGGTCACCGACCTGGTGAGTCTGCGGCGCGTCGGGGTGCCGCGGCCGGCGTTCCCACGAGGTCCGGGGCTCCTTACTACGACCGACGACCGCGTCCCCGGCCGGCTCGTCGGCGGTGGGGCCGAGGTGCTGCGGTTCCAGGCGGCCGGCGTCGAGGAGCCGTGGGCGGTGCCGCTGCCGGCGGTCGCGGTGTCGTGGCTCGGGACGCAACCCGCCGGCACGCCGCCAGACCCCGCCCGCATGACGTGGCTCGGCCCGACCCGCAAGCGCGACGTACTCCGCTTCCGCAACGGCGACACCACCGCGGGCACGGTCGTCGGCTTTGCGGCCGACGGAGACGCGGTCACGTTCAAGCCGGACGCCGGGGAGGAGCGGGCGGTGCCGCTCGCCACCGTCGGTGCGGTCGCGTTCAACCCGGCGCTGGCGTCGGCCCGGCGGCCGAAGGGGGCGTACACCCTCGCCGTCCTCCGCGACGGGACGCGACTCCACCTCGTCGGGGCGAGTGCGGACGAGACGACACTCCGCGGCAAGACGCTGTTCGGGCCGGCGGTCGAGCTTCCGATGTCGCGGGTGGTCGCGCTCGACACGCTGCGCGGGAAGGCGACCGAACTGTCGGCGATGCGGCCGAAGGCGGAGCAGGGCGGGTTCCTCGGCGTGGTTTGGCCGTGGGCCGCGGACCGCACGGTGCGGGGCGAGCCGCTGTCGCTGCTCACGGCGAACGGCGTCGAGACGTTCGACCGCGGGCTGGGCACGCACCCGCGCACGGTGCTGACCTTCGAGCTCGGAGGGAAGTACCGCCGGTTCGAGTCACTCGTCGGTCTCGACCCCGTGACCGGGCGGCAGGGGCGAGCGGTCGTTCGCGTCGCCGTCGACGGCAAGGACGTGGGCACGGTTGAACTGATACCCGGCCCCGCGGTTTCGGTGCGTCAGGAGCTGGCAGGGGCTCGGCAGATGGCGTTGACGGTCGACAGCGGGCCGGCGGGGGACGTGCAGGCGGACGTGAACTGGGCCGACGCGCGGCTGGTCGAGTAGCTCTGACCGCCGGCGTCGCGTCGGCGGCTCGAGGCGGTGCAGAAATGAAAGCCACCCTCACCACGCGACTTCGCGAACTCGGGTTCGCCCTGCCGGCCGAGGCGGTCACCCCCACCCTCGGATTGGTCCGTGGCTACGAGGAGCAATTCGGGCTGACGCTCCCGAAAGACTACCGGACCTTCTTGTCGAAGCACGCCGGCGTCCGCGGGCTGGCGTCCTGCCCGCTGTTGGAACCGACGCCGTTCGGCAACGCCGAGTGCATCGACTACTTCTTCGGGTTCGAGCCGGACGGCCTCGCGGACGCGACGGAGCTGATCGAGGGCGCCCCCGACGTCGTCGCGCTGGGCTACACGCCGCTCGGCCGGATGTTCTGGCTGTTCTGCGCGGAGCCGTACCGCGGGCATGTGTTCGTTCACGACCACTACGGCCGCTCGGCCTGGCCGGACGACGAGTTCCGGAAGTGGCCGAACCTGGCCCCCGAGATTCATCACTACCTGGACCTGCGTCGAACCGGCAGGCTGCCGCCCAAGCCGCCCGGGTTCGAGAACCTGTACCTCGCGGCGCGGAGCTTTACCGAGTTCGTCGAGCGGTTGGAACCGTACCGAAGTGAGTGAGCCGGGCGCGTGAAAACGCCCACCCGGTTTGACGGGTGGGCGTGATCGGGGGGCGTGACGCTTAGCGCTTCGAGAACTGCGTGCCACGACGGGCGCCGCGGAGGCCGTACTTCTTACGCTCCTTCATGCGGGCGTCGCGGGTGAGGAAGCCGCTGTCGCGGAGCTTCTTCACCATGCCGCCGGCCTCGTCCAGCGGGGCCGCGGCGGCGTCGGCGCTCGGGGCCGCGGCCGGGGCGGCCACCAGCGCCCGGGCCTTCTCCCGCTCCTTCTTCTCGTCGCGGTACAGCTTCACCACCGTCGTGCGGTGGAACACGTACCGCTTCTGGTCCTCGGCCGGGCTGAACATCGTCTTGATGGCCCGGGCCAGCCCTTGGCACACGGCCCCGGCCTGGCCGGTGATGCCGCCGCCGTTGGCAAGCACGATCACGTCCACCCGGTTCACCTGGTCGGTGACCTTCAGCGGCCCGAGCACCGCGGCCCGGTCCTTGTCCTCGGTGAAGTAGTCGTCCAGCGCCCGGCCGTTGATCGTGATGCTCCCCTTGCCCTCGGTCACGCGCACCCGCGCGACCGCACTCTTCCGCCGGCCGGTGCCGATGTAGTACGTCTTCGCTTCCTTCGCCGCGGGCTTCTTCTCGGCGGGCTTCTTCTCGGCCATGGTCGGGGGGTCCGTGGGTCGGGGTGTGCGGGGTGCGGGCCTCAGCTCAGCTTCAGTTCCTGCGGCTGCTGGGCCTGGTGCGGGTGCTGGTCGCCGGCGTAGATGCGGAGCTTCGTCAGCTGCTTGTACGCCTGCGGGCCGCGCGGCATCATCCGCTTCACCGCCCGGCGGATAATTTCTTCCGGCTTCCGGGCCAGCATCTCCTTCGCCGGGGTGACCTTCTGCCCGCCGGCGTAGTGGCTGTAGTCCTGGTAGCTCTTCTGGTCCCACTTCTTGCCGGTGAACTGCACCTTCTCGCAGTTCACCACCACCACGAAGTCGCCGGTGTCGCAGTGGGGCGTGTACTCGGGCTTGTGCTTGCCGCGGAGGACGTTGGCGATGAGCACCGCCAGCCGGCCGACGACCAGGTCGGTAGCGTCCACGACGTACCACTTTTGCGTAACCGTCGAAGCCTTCGCCATTGTCGTGGACATCGCTCACCCGTGCCGTGTGTCGCGCCCGGAAACGAACAAACCGCCGGGGGGCGGCCGATCCGGAAGACAGTCATCCTAGACCGGCCGGTGCGACCGTCAAGCCGGAACCGCGGAAAGGTTTTGCCCGGACGGCCGAAACCAGGTATAGAGAAGTCCCCACTTCCGGAGCCCGCACCCGATGAGTACCGCGTCCTACCCCGCCGCGCAGCACCCCTACGGCCTCCCGATGGGGACCGTCCGCGGGTTCATGTCGCTGCTGATCTGCTCGTTCTTCTGGATTTTTCTGCTGCTGCCGGACAGCTCCGGCCTGCCGCACACGGCCCCGCTCGGGCACTTCTTCCTGCTCACGCTCGTGTTCATGGCGTTCGCCTCGCACCAGCACACGAACTCGCCCGAGGGCTCCGAGTTCCTGCCGTGGATCATCCGCATCGTGTTCGTGTTCGGCAGCATCGGCGTCGTCGGCTACACGGCGTACGCCCACCCGGACCGCCTCGCCACCCGGCTGACGCCGAACGCCAGCGAACTCGGCCAGTGGCCGGTCCTCCTCGGCACGCTGTCGGCCGGGTTCGCGGTCGGCCTCCTGAGTCGCAAGCTCATGGGGCGTAACAACAACCTGTTCATGACGATCCGCGGCTGGACCGGCGTCATCGCCTCGTTGCTGCTCATCGCGGAGACGGTGTTCCAGTTCGCCATCCGGCCGAGCCTGTCGGAGCCGCCGTCGGACGCGGCCATGAAGGTGTGGGAGGGCGTCATCATCGCCTTCGTCTCCGCCTACTTCGGCACCCGCGTGTGAGCCGCGTCCGCGGGGTGGGGCGCGCTCGCGCCCCAGTTCGCCTCCAGGATCAGCAGCCACGCCGTCGGCGCGATGACCAGCGCCGTGCCGACGAGCGCCACGGCGTTCACCTCCCGCCCCCACAGCCAGGCGTCGAACGCCAGGCCCATCACGATCTGACTGAGCCCCACGACCGACACCTTGGCCGGCGCCCCGCCGCCGAACGCCAGCGTCAGGAAGAGCTGACCCACGGTGGCGGTCACGGCCATGCCCGCCAGCTTCAGCAGCACGCCGGGCTCGGCCACGCCCGCCGGGTCGCGCTCGACCGGCCCCACGAAGTACGCCGCGACGCACACCACCGTGGCGACCGACGAGAAGTGGACGACGATCGCCCGCGGGTCGATCCCCTTCAGGCTGTGCAGCCCGAGCATGGCCACGGCGGTGAGCAGCGCCGCGGCCAGCGCCGAGTAGACGCCGGGGTTACCGCTCTCCAGGTGCGGTTGCTCCACCAACACGACGCCGGAGATGCCGACGCCGATGGCGAGCAGCATCTTCACGCCCGGCGGCCGGCCGTAGAGTGGCCACGACAGCACGGCGACCCAGATGGGGAAGGTGTTCGTGAGCGTCAGCACGTCGGCCGCGGGGAGCTTGGCGAAGGCGTAGAAGGTGCAGACCATGCTGCAGCTCCCGGCGACGCTGCGCACCCACAGCCGCCACGGCCAGAACACCAGCCTCGCCCCCGCGACGCCGGCGATGACCGCGGCCAGCACCGCGACCAATCCGGCCCGCGCGACGGCGACGAGCTGCCAGTCGCACTCGCGGGTGAGGACGTGGGCGAATTCGGCCATCAGGGTGAACGAGAAGCTGCCGCTGAGCATCCACAGGTACGGCCGGGCGTCGGGGCGGGTCATCCTGCAACGATAGGCGCCGCGTATGATGGGGGCGAGTCGGGCGAGCCGAGGGCGTCAGCCCGCGGGTTCCGATCGAGGGGGCGAGCCGTGTACCCGTCGGGCGAGTGGGAAGGGTTCTGGGTGCAGGAGCACTACGGCCGGCAGTCGATGCAGGCGTTCAACCTCCGCTTCGCAGACGGCCGGATCACGGGCCGCGGCCGCGACGTGATCGCGCCGTTCGCCTTCCGCGGCACCTACGACGAGCGGACGGGGGCGGTGGTGATGGTGAAGAAGTACCTGCGGCGCCACACCGTGACGTACCGCGGTCGACCCGACGGGGAAGGTTGCATTCAGGGGACGTGGCACATCGGCGAGCTGGGCAGCGGCCCGTTCCTGATCCGCCCCGTGGTGCGCCGGCCGGCCGGCGACGAGCCGATCCAGGAAATCGGCTGACGATCACGGGATGGTGAACGCCGTCGGTTCTAGCCGAACGGTCATGGGCCGTTCGCCGACGGTTACGTCTACCTCGCCTTCGACCCGATACCGGCCCGGTGGCAGCCGCCAAACGTGCGGTCCGGTGTGAACGTCCGCCCCGGACGGCCGGCCCGTGATGACGACCCGCTGCCCGGCCTGCGTGTCCAGTCCGACGTACCCGTCGGGCGGCACCTCGACCGCACGCGGGCGGGGCGGCGGCTCCTTCTCCACGCCTTCCCGGCCGAGTTGGACGGGTGGGATCGACGACCAGCCGGACCCTCGGATCGTGACTCGCACCTGCGACGGCGTGACAACAACTCGCACCGGGGTTCGCGCGTGGGTCAGCAACTCCAGTCGGCCGTCCAAGCCCACGCGGGCGTTGGCGAGGTCGCCCGGCGGCTCGGGCGGCACCCGGTCCGACCGAACCACGACACGCGCCGACAACTCCGGCCCAGCCTCGACCGCATTGGGCGGGGCCGGCTCGGGCGGCAGCGGGGTTGCGTCCTTCGGCAGCCGGCCTGGCGTCCAGGCGTGTTCGGCCAGCTTGTCGATCCGGCGGGCCGGTCCCTCCGCGGCGTAGCGGGTCAGCTGCTCGCGGGTGAAGCCGCTAAGGATGCCGTCGTTGGTCTTCGCATCGAACCGCCGAAACAGGACCACCGTCACGTCCTTGTCCTTCACCCGGTCGGCGGTCTTGACCGCGAGGCTCAGCCGCTCCGCGAACGGCGCCAAGTCGTCGGTTAAGTTCTTCGTGAGCGGACCATTCAACACGAGATAGAGCTTTTTCCCAGAGCGCAGCACGTCGTCGAACCGCACCTCCGCCCGCGGGTCCACGGCTGCGGCCTTGCTGCGGGTCAGCGAGAACGTGAATAGCGTGGTGCCGCTCGTCGTGGAGTACCCCTTCGGCCGGCCGAGTTCAGTGCGTTGGAGCCGCAGGCAGATTCGCAGCTTGTCGCCGTCGACGGCGTAGATGCCGGGATACGTCTCACCCTGCTTCGGGCCGTCGAGCATCGTCGCGTCGATCTGCTTCGGTTCGGCCGCCGGGTCGGTCTTGACGCGGAAGTCGGTGAGGTGCAGCACGCGAACGCCCTTCACCTCGCAGCGGCCGCCGGCGATCACGAACGTCGTTGGCTGCGCGAATTCGTCGGGGGCCGCGGCCGTGTTGACGGGTCTGCCTCCGGTCTCGATCAGGGTCACCGTCCACGTGCCGTCCAGCTCCGATTTTTCGGGGGGGGCATCGACCTTCGCCGCAGGCGGCGGCCGCTTCGGCGCCCGCTCGGCGGGCGGCGGTGGCGCGTTCCGCGTCCGGCCCGGTTGCTCCTGCGCGACGGCGGCGAGACCCACGCCCGCGGCCAGAACCAGAGCCGCGGTGAATTTGGCGAACGTCATCGAGAACCCTCCTTCGACCAGTCGGAGAACCGCGGGCGGGATCGGCACCGCGCCTGCGGCGATGCGGGTAGCGGCGTCGAGCAGTGGGGCGGGAACGGCGACCGTGCCGAGCAACACGACTCGGCCGACGCCGCGTCGCCTGAGTGCTGCGCGCAGCTGCGCGCGGCCGCGTTCGAGGCGCTTCTTCAGCGCTGCCTTCGACAGCCCGAGCTCGGCCGCGGTGTCGTCGTGCGTCAGACCGCGGAGGTAGCACGCGACCAGCGGCTCACGGTAACGCTCCGGCAGCGCCGCCAGCGACTCGTGAACGACCGCATGCGCGTCGCTCCAACTCGGATCGGCGGCGGACGGCGGTAACACCGACGCTTCGTACCTGGCGCGCCGCAGCGTCGCGGCGCGGGCCTTCCGCGACACGCGAACGGCGACTCCGTGTAGCCACGCCCCGACCGACGCCGGCTTCCGCAGCGCGTCGGCCCGGCGAGCAAGGGTGAGGAACGTCGCTTGGAAGGCGTCGTCGGCGTCGGCGGCGTTGCGGAGGACGGACCGGCACACGTCCCAGACCGGCCCGCCGTGGCGGCGCACCAACTCCGCGAACGCCGCCTCGTCGCGCGCCGCCACGAAGCGGGTGAGCAGATCGGCGTCGGGCGTACCGCCGCGGAGCAGGTCACGGACGCCGGCGGGGAGGCGGGTCGCGGTCATCACCTGATAGTGCCCCGGGGCGGCGGCCGGGGCGACAAAAAAAGCCCGGGGACGAATGTCCCCGGGCTTCGCGGCTGACACTTGTGACTCAATCCAGCTGCTGCGGGAAGCGCGGCTGCGGCCGCCCCGGCGGGATGCGGCCGCCGGCCAGCCGCACCGGGGCCGGCGGGATCAGCCGCACCTCGGCGCCGTTGTGGTCGAAGCACTTCACCAGGCACGTGTCCGGCGACACGCCCATCTGCCCCGTCACCACCACCTCGAAGTTCGCCTTCTCCTCCAGCCGCGCCAGCTCGCGCCGCCGGCGGTTCTGCAGGTAGTGGGCCACGTCCTGGTGGACCGTCACGTGGACCGACTGCACCGCCGGCGCCCGGTGGGCCGCCAGCTGCACCAGCCGCATCACCTCGATCGACGCGCTCTCCGAGGTCTTGACGAAGCCGGTGCCCTTGCAGTGCGAGCAGTCGGCGAAGATGCTTCGCTTCAGGCTCGGCCGGATCCGCTGGCGCGTCATCTCGATGATGCCGAACTGGCTGATGCGGAGAATCTTCGTCCGCGCCCGGTCGCGCCGCATCGCGTCCCGCAGCACGTTCTCGACGTTCCGCCGGTGCGACTCGCTCCGCATGTCGATGAAGTCGTTGACGATGACGCCGCCCAGGTCGCGGAGCCGCAGCTGCCGGGCGATCTCCTTCGCGGCCCGGAGGTTCATCTGGTACGCCGTCTCCTCGGCGTTGTTCTCCGCCCGGAAGTTGCCGCTGTTCACGTCGATGGCCACCAGCGCCTCGGTCTGCTCGATGATGATCGACCCGCCCTCGGGCAGCTCGATCCGCTTCTGGTGGATGCGGGCGATCTCGTCCTCGATGCCGTACTTGTGGAACAGCGGCTCGGTCCCGTCGAAGTGGCGGATGCGGTCCGCGTACTTCGGCATGACGATCTGCAGGAACTCCCGGGCGTGGTCGAACGCGGTCTGCTCGTCCACGTAGATGGAACTCACGTCCGCGGTGAAGATGTCGCGGATGGTCCTGGTGATCAGGTCGGACTCGCGGTAGATCTCGACCGGGGCCGCGACCCGCTTGATCCGCTTCACCACCACCTGCCACAGCCGCAGCAGGTACGCCAGGTCGTTGCGCAGCTCCTGGGCGTCGCGGTCGATGGCGGCGGTACGCACGATGAACCCCACGCCCTTCGGCGGCCCGAGCGTGGCCATGATGTCGCGGAGCCGGCGGCGCGCCTCGTGGTCCTCGATCTTCCGCGACACGCCGACGCGGTTCAGGCTCGGCATCAGCACCAGGTACCGGCCGGCGATGCTGATGTACGTCGAGAGCGTCGGCCCCTTCGTGCCGATGCCCTCCTTGATGACCTGGACGATGACCTCCTGGCCGCGCTTGAAGATCTCCTGGATCGGCGGCTTCGGCAGCCCGCGGTCGCGGCCGCCCTTCGGCCCGCCGGGGCCGCCGTTGCCGAAGCGCGGGCCGCGGTCCGGGCCGCGCCCGGCCGCCGGGCGGGGGCCACGGTCGTCGCGGTCGCGACCGGGACCGCGCCCGCGGTCGCGGTCCCGCCCACCACGCCCGCGGTCGCGGTCGCGGTCGCGCCCGCCGCGGTCGCCGCGCGGCTCGGGGCGGGCGTCGTCGAAGTCGTCGTTGAAGCCGCGGCCCGGTTCGCCGACGGGTGCCTCCCGCTCGGCCTTCTCGACCTCGCGGGCCTCCTCCTCGGCGGCCTCCGCGGTCTCCGGCTCGAAGTCCTCGGCGTCGTCAACCGGGATCGCCGGCAGCTCGGGCGGGGTGCCGTCGGCGAAGCGGTCGTTCGGGGCGTCGGGGTCGAAGTCGTCGGCGCCCTCGAAGAACGGCCGAATCTCCGGCTCGTCGCCCGGCGGGCTGGTGCGGTGCTCGGCCCCGCCCATCGTCAGCGGCGGCACGTCCGGCGGGGCGTCGCCGCCCTCGGGCGCGTCGCCCTCGCCGTCCGCCTTCTTCTTGCGGCGACGCGGCTTCGGCTTGGCCTCGCCCTCCTCGCCGGCGGCGTCCTCGGGCTTCGCCTCGTCCGTCTTCCGCGGCCGGCGGCTGCGCGGCTTCTTTTTCGGCTCCTCGGCCTCGGCCTCGGCCTCGGGGGCCGAGGTCTCCTCGGACGGCGCGGGCGACTCGGCGATTCCTTCGGCGAAGCCGTCGTCGTCGTCGAGCCCGGCGCCGAACTCGTCGTCCTCGACCGGCGGGGCCGGCGGCCGGGCCTGGCGCGGCGGCCGCGGCGGGGGGGCGACGGCGGCCGGCGGTTCGTCCGGCCCGTCGGCGAACGGCGCGATCGGCTCCTCGTCCGGCGCCTCGGCGGCCGGGGCCGCCGCGCCGTCGAGGCCTTCGGTGAAGCCGTCGTCGTCGACCGACGCGGGGCCGGCCGGCTGCGGTTGGAGCCAGCTGCTCGGCTGCGCCGGTTCGCGGAAGTTCTGCCCGCCGCCGCCGCGCTCGCCGCGGTCACCCCGCTCGCCGCGGTCACGCCCGCGGCCGCCGCGGTCGCCTTGGTTCTGGCGCTGGGCTCCACCCCCGCCGTACTCGCGGTCGATCTCGGCCTCGTACTCGGCGAGTGCTTCCTTCGAGAGGAGGTGCTTGTAGTAGGCGGGGTCCACGTCGGAGACGTGGAGGAAGCCGTTGCGGCCGATGCCGAAGTCCACGAACGCGGCCTGGATGCTCGGCTCGATGTTGACGATGCGGCCCTTGTAGATGTTGCCGACGTAGCTCTCCTGGCTGGAGCGCTCGACGTACAACTCCTCGAGCTGGCCGTCCTCGACGATGGCGATGCGGCACTCCTCCGGCTGGAGGACGTTGATCAGCATTTCTTTCTTCATCGAATCTCCTGCCGCCCGTGGGGCGGGGGCGTGATGGTCCTACTCCGCCGCCAGGTCGCCGGGGACGGCGACGCTAGTCGAGGCAACGGGTTGGTCGGGGATGGCGCGCGAGGGGTCCGCGGGCCGGGTGTCCGCCGGGCCGTCCGGCGGGATGTCGGTCGGGTCGAGGGGCGCGGCCGCCTCGTCCCGGAGTTCCACGAGGGTGCGTTCGAGCACGCAGCCGGCGTCGAGCAGATCGTCCACGCCGAGGAGGCGAAGCAGTTCGTCGGCGCGGGCGGTGCCGGTGGTGGTGACCCACAGGTCGAGTGTCAGGGTGTTGTCGCGGACGGCGACCGAGCGGAGGTACCGGCGGACGTTCAGCCCCTTCCGGCTCGGCCGCACCCGCTCCACCCACACGGCGTCCTGCGCGAGAAGGGCCGCACACGCCGTGGCCGCCTCGCCCGCCCGCTCCGCCGGCAGGGGCAGCGAGTACACGATCCGCCGCGGCATCGCCGTCGTCCGCATCGGGACGACCGCCGCGCGTGTGAACCGCAGCCCCTCGGGCGCCTGGGTGTTCAGGCCGGTCAGCACGGCCCCGGAGTCGCGCACCTCGGTCAGTTCCAGCTCGACGACCTCGTCGCGGCCGACGACGCCGAGCGGGAGCGACTGCGCGAAGACGACGCGGGGGCCGGGGTGGAACCCGGCGGTGGACTTGAACGGCAGGCCGGCCCGGCGGAGCATTCGCTCCAGCACGCGCATCAAATCGTGATGGCTGAGCAGCCGGAGAACACCGGCCTTCTCGAAGCGGAGGCGGAACTTGTCCCCGAGCATCGCGTCCGGTCTTCCCGGCGGATTTCGGACGGCGATGAACAACGGCCGACGGCACGCGGCCGTCGTTCGTCGTTCGTCGTTCGTCGGTCGTCCGCCCGTTGCCCCCCGTGCGTGTCGGGTGCGTCGACCGAACCTCGGCCGGGGTTTGGTGCCCCCCGGCCCGAGAGCCCGGCCCGCTACTCGACCGCCTCCGGGAGGATGCGGCGTAGTTGGTCGCGCAACAGGTTCTGAACCTGCCGGGCGGTGTCCATCGACAGCGCCTGCCCGGCCACCGTCTCGGCCTCGGCCACGCTCAGCTGGCGGATCACCCGCTTGATCTCGGGTATCTTCCGCGGCGTCGCGCTGAGCGACCGCAGCCCCAGCCCGATCAGGAGCGGGGTGTAGAGCGGCTCGCCGCTCATCTCCCCGCACACGTTCACGTCGATCCCGGCCTTGCCCGCCGCCTCCACCACCGTCCGGATCAGCCGCAGTACGGCCGGGTCCGCCGGGTCGTAGAGGTGGGCCACGTGTTCGTTGTTCCGGTCCGCCGCGAGGGTGTACTGGATCAGGTCGTTCGTCCCGACCGAGAAGAAGTCCACCTCGCGGGCCAGCACGTCCGCCAGGATGGCGGCGGACGGCACCTCGATCATCGTACCAACCGGGATGTCCGCTTTGTAGGGGACGCCCGCCTCGTCCAGGTCCTCCTTCACCTCGTTGAGCAGCGTCTTGCACTGGCGCAGCTCGCCGAGCGTGCTGATCATCGGGAACATGATGCGGATGTCGCCGTGGGCCGCGGCCCGCAGAATCGCCCGGAGCTGGGTGCGGAACAGGTCCACCTTCCGCAGGCACAGCCGGACGCTGCGCAGGCCCAGGAACGGGTTCTTTTCCACGCTCAGGAGGCCGGACACGCTGCTGAACTTGTCCGCCCCCAGGTCGAGCGTGCGGATCACGACCGGCCGGTTCGCCCCGATCTCGTCGATGACGGCCCGGTAGGCGTCGTAGTGTTCCGCCTCCGTGGGGTCGGACGACTTGTTGAGGTACAGGAATTCGGTGCGGTAGAGGCCGACGCCCTCCGCGCCGCGGTCGGCGCAGTGGGCGGCCTCGGGGGCCAACTCGATGTTTCCGAGCAGGCGGATTGCCACTCCGTCGTGCGTGACGGCCGGCTTGCCTCGAAGTGCGTCGTACCGGTCGGCGCGGTTCAGCGCCGCGATCCGCTTCGCCTCGTACTTGCGGACCGTCTCCTCGTCCGGGTCGAGGATGATCTTCCCCTCGTTCCCGTCCACGATGATCATGTCGCCGCCGGACACGTCCGTCAGGAACCGGCCGACGCCGACGACCGCCGGGATCTCCAGGGCCCCGGCCAGGATGGCGGTGTGGCTCGTGGGGCCGCCGCTCTCGGTGGCGAACGCCCACACCGTCCGCGGCGAGAAGTCGGCCGTGTCGGACGGCATCAGGTCGTTGGCGAGGATGACGACGCGGTCGCCGCCGAGGGGGGCCACGGCGTTCGGAACCTGGCCGAGGAGGGTCGAAAGGATCTGCTTTTCCAGGTCGATCAGGTCGCCGGCGCGGCGGCGGAGCACTTCCGACGCGGCCAGGTCGCCGACCTTCCGCTGGGCCTCCTCCAGCTTCTTGACCTGCTCGCGGATGCCGCGGCTGACGGCGTACTCGGCGGAGTACGTCTGCGTGCGGATGAGGTGCTCGAGCCGGTCGCGGAACGACGGGTCTTCGAACGCCGACTGCTGGGCGGCGAAGATGTTGCCGATGGCCGGCTCGAACCGGGCGGTGTACCGCTGCCGCTTCTCGCGGGCCTCGGAGGCGGCGTCGTCCAGCGCCCCGCGGAGGCGGACGACCTCGGCGTCCACCTGGTCGGCGGGGACGAGCTTGTTGGGGATCCGGACGCCCTCGGTGTCGAGCACCAGGGCCGGGCCGATGGCGATCCCGGGCGAGACGGCGGTACCGTACCTGTATTCCATGTCGCCCGTGGGCGGTCAGATCGTGTAGTCTTCCCCGCCGGGGGAGCCGAGGATGGCGGCCAGCGGGTCCAGGGCGGCGGCCGCGTCGGGCCCGTCCACCTCGACCACCACCTCGGCGTCCGGCAGAACCACCAGCATCATCAGGTCCCAGACACTCTTGCCGTCGGCCCGCGAGTCGCCGTGGAAGACGGCGACGGCGGCGGCGAACTGGCGGGCGGCCCGGCTGAACCGGTCGGCGACGCGGTGGTGGAGCCCCAGCGGGTTCACCACCTTGACGGTGCGGCGCAGCGGGCCGTTCCCGCCCGTTTCGCCGTTTCCGGTTCGCCCGTTCGCCGCCATGCCCGCCCCCGCCCGGTGCCTTCAGGTAAGACCCCGCCGCCCGGCCGCGTCAGAGGCCGGGGGCGGCTTCGAGCAGGTTCCACACCTCGGCCTTCGTCGTACAGGCCCGCAGCTGTTTGACGAAGTCCTCGTTCCGCATCGTCCGCACCACGGCTTCCAGGGCGCGGAGGTGGTCGCCGGGGCGGTCCTTCGGCGACACCAGCAGCACGAACACGTACACCGGCTCGCCGTCGAGGCTGTCGAACGGCAGGCCGGCGGGGGCGATCCCGAGGGCGCCGATGAGCTTCTCGGCGGCGGCGTGGCGGGAGTGGGGGATGGCGATGTTCCGGCCGATCCCGGTCGTGCCGAGTTGCTCGCGCCGCATGACCTCCTTGACCACGTCGTCCGTGTGCTCGGGGCCGAACGCGCGGGCCGCCTGGAGCGCCCCTACCAGCTCGCGGACGACGCGCTCCTTCACCCCGGCCACGGCCGCGGCGTCCTTCGGGTTGACGTCCGCGGCGGACGTGGCGAGGGCCGGGATGATGGCGTCCGGGACGATGAAGTTCGGCAGCCGCATGGGGGGCTCCGGGCCGGGTGCGGGGGGCGGGGCGGCCGCGGTCACTTCCCACCCGCGTCGTTGTGCGACGGGTCCCGCCGGTGGTCGTGCAGCTTCTCCTTGTAGTGCTTGATCTGCTGCTTGATCTTGTCCTGCGCGAGGCCGAACGCGGCCACCACGTCGCCGTTCGCCTCGGTGGCGACGAACTCGTGCTTGTGCCCGGCGGTGGCGGTGATTTCCACCTTCACGTTGTGGGCGTGGTCCTGGTGGAGGTCCACGACGACGGCGACGGAGACGAGCCGCTCGAAGTACTTGAGGAGGCCTTCGGCCTTCTCGCGGAGGGCGGCCTGGGTCTGGTCGTCCAGATGCCCGTGGCGGGCGGATACGGTCACCTGCACCGGTAGAACCTCACGTCGCGGGGAGGGCGAACCGCCCGGGCGGTCGGGCTGAACGGCCTGATTGTATCCGTGGTTGCGGCGGGGAGCAACCGGCGGGGACTTTGGGACGTGGAGACTGTGGGACTGGTGAAGGGTTTCCGTCCCTGTGTCCCACGGCCCCCTCGTCCCAAAGTCCCAGGCTCAGCCCGCGCCCAGTCCGACGCCGTCGAGAAGTGCCGTGTTCATCGTGCCGTCGGCGACGGTGAACACGCCGGGGTAGCGGTCGTCCCACCCGGCGTTCGCGGCGGGGCAGTACTGCCGGCCGTTCGACTCGATCGCGGCCACGCCCGGGATGTGGGCGGCGAGCCCGGCCGAGTGGATCAGCGACCGGCCGACGCACGTCAGGTCCTGGACGCAGCGGAACAGCCCCATCTCCTGCGCCGCCGCGGCCAGGAGGAGGCTTTGGGTCTGCCCCTTGCACGCCTTGAAGGCGACGCCGGTGTACCCCATCTCACGCGCCAGGTGGAGGCTCTCCAGGTCCACGAGCGACTCGTCGATGACGACGGGTTTGAGCTTCGCGGCGGCGTGCATGACGTTCTGCCGGTTCGCCTTCAGGTCGCGGGCCGTCGGCTGCTCGATGTACTGCACGCGGTCGTACCCGGCGGGCGCCTGCTCGCGCAGCCGGCGGAGGAACTCGATGAGGTACTCGACCGTCTGGCAGCGCTCGTTGAAGTCGAGGGAGTAGAACCACGTCGCCACGCCGCGGGCGCCGTTCACCTCCTCGGCCACGGCGTTCACGCGCACGACGCGCTCGACGTCCCAGCCCAGGTCGTCGCCGTTCAGCTTCACCTTCAGGTGGGTGAGGCCGTCGCGGGCGATCCACTCGCCGAGGGTTTCGGGCAGGCCGTCGCCGACGGGGGCTTTCACGTCCGCCGAGGTGAGCGGGTCGAGCGCCCCGACGAGGTGGTACAGCGGCAGCTTCGCCTTCGGAGCCGGCAGCACGTAGCGGTCGAGGGTGCGGCCGGCGAAGTCGGCGCCGAGGTAGTGGCCGAGGTCGGCGGTGAGGTAGTCGGGGCCGTAGCACTGGTAGACGCTGCGGCCGAGGAGCTTGCCGTAGCCGTCGTGGAGCGCGGCGTCGAACGGGCTCGCGGCGACGAGCGCGGCCAGCACGGGGATCGGTTCCCCGAGGCCGAGGCGCTCGCCGGTGGGGCCGAGGTGCGCGAGGAACTGCGGTTCCAGGGCGTGCCCGAGTTCGACCGGGTGGCCGTAGCCGGCGTGTGCCGCGGTGGTGTCACGGAAGGCGGCGACCAGCGCCGTCATGGCACCGAGGGTCTGATCATACCCGAGTGTGCGCGACGGGAAGGCCCAGACGTTGCTCAGCGGCATCGAGCCGACGCCCTCGGCACGCCGGCCCTGCCGGTCTTCGACCGTCACGCGGGCGGTGAGGACGGTGGCCTTGTCCAGCGCGACGCCGCCGAACTTGATGGGCGTGCGGTACTGGTAGTCGTCGGTGGTGTACGACACTTCGGCGACGCGCACGTCGGTGGGCTTCACGGCGGGCTCCTCGGCGCGCGGAAAAGCCCACCGGCCACGGCCGGTGGGCTCGGGGTCCGGCTACTTCCCTTCCTTCGCCGCCCGCTTGAGGTACTTGCCGTCCTCCGTCTGGATGACGATCTGCTCACCCACGGCGATGAACGACGGCACCTGTACGACGACGCCGGTCTCCAGCGTCGCCGCCTTCGTCTGGGCGGCGGCGGTGGCGCCCTTGATGCCGGGCTCCGTTTCCGTCACCTTCAGCGTGACCGTCTGCGGCAACTCCATCGACAGCGCCTTGCCGTCGTAGAAGGTGATCTTCACCGGGTCGTTCTCGCGGAGGTACTTCATCATGTCGCCGACCATGTCGGCGCCGAGGTTGACCGGCTCGAACGTCTCGCCGTCCACGAACACGTACTCGTCGCCGTCCTTGTACGAGTAGTTGAAGTCCTTCGTGTCGAGGTACACAACCTCACCCTTGTCGTCCGGGTGGACGCGCTCGTCGGTGATGCTCCCGGTGGTCAGGTTCTTCATCTTGAGGTACAAGATGGCCCGCCAGTTCCCGGGCGTGTTGAGGTCGCGGTCGAGGACGTAGAACAGGGTGCCGCCCATGTTCAGCACCATGCCCTTGCGGACATCGATCATCTTCACGGCTGCCATCGGAACTCTCCGCGGTGCGAGCCGCGCGGGCTCGGACGGGGGACACGGTCGTGGCTGTTGGTTTATCGGATCCGCCCGCGGCGGAGTAGGGTGCGGTCCCTACACTCACCGCATCCCACCGACCCCGCGAGAGCCTCCGATGTTCGCGCGCGCCTTCCCCGCCGCCCTCCTGGCGGCGCTCGTCGCCCTCCCCGCCGCCGCCGACGGCCCGGCCGACAACATCCCGGACAACGTCCGCCCCGTCCCGCCGAAGGGGATCGACCTGCCGCCGGCCGACGACGCCGAGCTGCGGAAGGGGCTCGCCGAGCTGCAAGGGCTCATCAAGGACATCGGTAGGCACCCGCTGCTCGCCGATGTCGCGATTTACGAGAAGGCCGTGCGGTACGCCGTCGAGTACAAGGAAGTGTTCGACCCGAAGGGCATCCCGGCGGTGAAGAACGTCCTGAAGGCCGGGCTGGAGCGCGCCCGGCTGCTGAAGGACGGCAAGCACCCGTGGACGACGCAGACCGGCTACGTGGTCCGCGGCTACTTCTCGAAGATCGACGGCTCCGCGCAGCCCTACGGGCTGCACGTCCCGGCCAACTACCAGTTCGTCGGGAATGCCGATCACCGGCTCGACTTCTGGTGGCACGGCCGAGGCGAGACGCTGAGCGAAGTGAACTTCCTGGCCGTCACGCAGAACGCGGGCGGCATCATCCCGGCGCCCGGGGCATTCATCCTGGCCCCCTACGGCCGCTACTGCAACGCCAACAAGTTCGCCGGCGAGATCGACACGTTCGAGTGCCTCGCCCACGTCTCGAACCACTACCGCATCGACTGGTCGCGGCTCGTCGCCCGCGGGTTCAGCATGGGCGGTGCGGCGTGCTGGCAGTACGCCGTCCACTTCCCGACCCTGTGGTGCGCCGCCGCCCCCGGGGCCGGCTTCAGCGAGACGCCCGAGTTCCTCAACAACTTCCAGGGCGAAAAGGTCCAGCCGAAGTGGTACGAGCAGAAGCTGTGGCGGATGTACAACGCCACCGACTACGCGCAGAACATCTTCAACGTGCCGACGGTCGCGTACAGCGGCGAGATCGACAAGCAGAAGCAGGCCGCCGACGTGATGGCCCGCGAGATGAAGAAGGTGGGCCTGGAACTGACCCACGTCGTCGGCCCGAAGACGGCCCACAGCTACGAGAAGGCGGCGAAGGAGGAGGTAAACAAGCGGATCGACGCGGTCGTGGCGAAGGGGCTGCCGAAACAGCGTGACGAGATCCGGTTCACGACGTACACGCTGAGCTACAACCAGTGCGACCCGATCCTGCTGGACGGGCTCGTCAAGCACTGGGAGCCGGCGACCGTGCGGGCGACGATGAAGGACGGCGCGTACGACATCACCACGACCGGCGTCACGGCGTTCACGCTGCGGAGCCGCGCCCGCGACGTGAAGGTGACGGTCAACGGGAAGGTCGTCCTGGACCAGAAGGGGCTTCCCGACGTGGGCCGCCCGAACGAGTTCCGCTTTACCGACGTCGCGGGGGGGCCGGCAGTCGGCGCGGCACCCGCGTCGGGGCTGGCGAAGACCCCCGGGCTGCAGGGGCCGATCGACGACGCCTTCCTGAGCCGCTTCGTGATGGTGCGGCCGACTGGCAAGGCGCTGAACGAGAAGGTCGGCGCCTGGGCCGACGCCGAGATGAAACACGCCGTCACGCACTGGCGGAAGCACTTCCGCGGCGACGCACCTGTGACCGACGACACGAAGTTGACCGACGAGCAGATCAAGAACGCCAACCTCGTCCTGTGGGGCGACCCGAACAGCAACGCGGTGTTGGCGAAGATCGCCGACAAGCTGCCGGTGAAGTGGACGGCCGCGGGTGTGACGGTCGGCGACAAGACGTACCCGGCGGGGACGCACGTGCCGGTGCTGATCTACCCGAACCCGCTGAACCCGACGAAGTACGTGGTGCTCAACAGCGGGTTCACGTTCCGCGAGTACGCGTACCTCAACAACGCCCGCCAGGTGCCGATGCTGCCGGACTACGCGGTCGTGGACATCACGACGCCGCCGAACAGCCGCTACCCGGGGAACGTCGTGCGGGCCGGGTTCTTCGGCGAGAAGTGGGAGCTGCTGGCGAACGACGGGCGATAGACGCCATCGAGCGGGGTCGCGTCAGCGCCCCGTGCGTACCCGAGACTGGACGTACTGCGTAAGCACGGGGCGCTGACGCGACCCCGCTCGGCGGGTGATCCGATGCGCCGCGTCACGCTCCTGATCGTTCTGACCCTGCTCGTCGTCGTAGTCGCGACTAGCGTCTGGTACTTCACCCGCCGCGGCCCCGCGCCCAACGGCCTCGTCCCCGACGGCACCCCGACTGGCCCCGGCCGGCTCGTCGTCGTCGTCGTGTTCGACCAGTTCCGCGGCGACTACCTCGCCCACTGGGCCGAGCACTTCGGCCCCGACGGGTTCGCCCGCCTCCAGCGCGAGGGCGTGTGGTACGCCGACGCCCACTTCCCCTACGCCTGCACGTCCACCGGGCCGGGTCACGCCAGCATCGCCACCGGTGCTCCGCCGTCGGCACACGGCGTCGTCGAGAACGACTGGTACGACCGGAAGGCCGCCGCCCGCGTTTACTGCGCCCAGCCCGACCGCGCCCACGACCGTGTCCCGCCGCTGCTCGTCGGCGGGCAGCCGGCGCGCGGCAGCGGCCTCGGCTTCGGCCCCGACCGCGTCATGGTCGAAACCCTCGCCGACCGCCTGCGCGTCGCCACCGGCGGCAAGGGGCGGGTCGTCGTGCTCTCGATCAAGGACCGCTCGGCCGCGATGCTGGGCGGCAAACAGCCGGACGCCGCCTACTGCTTCGACACGCGCGACGGCCGCTTCCACACCGGCAGCAACTACCGGCCACAGCCGCACCCGTGGGTCGAGGAGTTCAACGCCTCCGGTACCGCGACCCGGTGGGTCGGCAAGACGTGGGAGCGGCTGCGCCCCGACCTGAACTACGACGCGCTCGCCGGCAAGGACGACGCCCCCGGCGAGGGGTACGGGGCGAAGCAGGGGCGTAAGTTCCCGCACCCGATGAGCGACGAGGAGGCCGCCGGCCCGCGCTACTTCGCCTCGGTGGAAACGTCGCCGTTCGGCAACGAGCTGCTGCTCGAACTGGCGAAGCAGGCCGTGACCGCGGAGAAACTCGGCAACGGCGAAGCGGCCGACCTGCTGTGCCTGAGCTTCTCGTCGAACGACCTCGTGGGCCACCAGTGGGGGCCGGACTCGCACGAGGTGCTGGACATCACGCTCCGCTCCGACCGGCTCATGGCCGACCTGCTCACGTTCCTCGACACCACGGTCGGTAAGGGCCGGCACACGGTCGTCGTGACCGCCGACCACGGCATCTGCCCGATCCCGGAGGGGAAGAGGCTGCAACGGGCGGAGCGGCTGTCGGTGAACGCACTGCTGCCGGGGCTGCCCGCGGCGCTGGACGAGGTGTTCGGCCCCGCCCCGACCGGCCTCACGCGCTGGCTCGAACTCGACGGCAAGGACGCGCAACAGGTGTGGCCGTGGGTGTACCTCAACCACGCGGCGATCCGCGCCCGCGGGGCGGACCTGGACAAGGTGGCCGACTTCGCCGCGCAGTGGCTCGGCAACCGCCACAACTCGCAGCTGGTGGCCTTCACCCGCAAGCAGATCGAGACGGGCACGCTGCCGCCCGGCGCCGGCCCCGAGTTGCGACCGCTGCTGGAGCAGGTGAAGCTCGCGTACCACGCCGACCGCTGCGGCGACATCATCGTGATCCCGCAGCCCGGCGTGCTGGTGACGGGCTACGCCGAGGGGACGAGCCACGGCAGCCCGCACCCGTACGACACGCACGTGCCGGTGCTCGCCGCGGGGCAGGGGGTTCCGGCGCTCGGGAAACAAGACCGGCGGGCGTCGGCGCTGCTAGTGGCGCCGATCGCAGCGAAGGCGCTGGGCATCTCCCCACCCGAAGCCGCGCGAGAACCTCTGACGTGGTGACTGGCCCGGAATGACCAATTCCCAATGACCCACCAATGACCAAGGAATTCCCGCGGGAATTCCTTGGTCATTGGTGGGTCATTGGGAATTGGTCCCTCGGTAACCCTTCAGCCTCCTGAACTGGCTTTCTCCGGCAGCGGTGGCAGCGCGTCCCGGTGGTGGCGTAGGCCCGCAGGGCGTCGAGGATCGTTTGCAGCGGGTCCAGGCCCCGGTTCTTCCGGGTCCGGCACACGCTCATCCGGACGCCCCGCGTCGCCGCCCCCCGCGCGCCCTTGCTCCCGTAACTCGCCTTCCGCATCCGCACCGCCGTCCGCGGCCGGCCGGCCGGCCGGCCGCGGTCGGCGGCGTGATCCATCGACCACGCTCCCCTACTGCCGGAGGTCCACGCACACGACCTCGCGGTCGTTCCGCACGAACATGCACTTGTTCGCGTAGGCCGGGTGGACCCACACGACCTTCCGCCCGGCGCCGGCCATCGTGTTCGTCGGCTCGATCACGTTCGCCCGGTCGATCTCCGCATAGCCGGCCTTCGTCAGTTTGGCGATGATCAGGTCGCCCTGCTCGTTGAACAGGAAGTAGCGGCCACCCTGCGGCGTCAGGAAGGCGTTGCTCCACCGCTCGCTCCCGGCCGGCTCGTCGCTCGCCGCCACCTTCGCCGGGGTCCGCTTGCCGCGGGTCGCCTGCATCGTCTCCCACAGCCGCTTGCCGCTCGGAACGTCCAGGCCGCGGAGTTGGCCGTAGCTGCACACGCCGTACGCGGTGTCGCCGTCGATCACGGGCGTCGGCATGATCGAGCTCAGGTCCGTCGTCTGGCTCGCCGCCTCGCCCTTCGTCTTGCTCTTCCACACCACGTCGGCCTTGTCCGCGCCCACCTTCAGGAACATCGACCCGTTGTAGAACGACGTGACGAACAGCCCGTCGGTGCCGACCTTCCGCGCCATCGGGGCGGTGAGGGCGAACTTCACGTCGAAGTCCTGCTTCCACAGCCGCTTCCCGGTCGCGGGTTCGAGCCCGACGACGGCCTTGCTGTGCCAGACGACGATCTGCCGCTTGCCGCCGAACTCGTGGGCCACCGGAGCGCTGTAGCCGAAGTCGCCGGCAGTGCTCTGAGACGCCCAGACCTCCTTGCCGGTGTGCTTGTCGAAGGCGATCACCATGCGGTCGTTCGTCCCGCCGACGAGGCAGACGAGCCGGTCGCCGTCGATGAGCGGGTGGGCGGCGTGCCCCCAGATCTGGGTGCCGGCCCCGTAGTCGCGGATGAAGTTCTTGGCCCACACCAGCTTCCCGGTCGCGGCGTCGAGGCAGCGGAGGTCGCCCATCGCCCCGAGGGCGTAGACCTTCCCGCCGTCCACCGTGGCGTTGGCCCGCGGCCCGCCGGGGTAGCCGATCCGGTACTCGACCGGGTAGGCGTCGGCCCACAGCTCCTTGCCGGTGGCGGCGTCGCGGCAGACCAGGCGCTCCTCGCCGCGGAACTCGCCCTTGGCGAATCCGCCGTCCGGTAGCTTGTCCTTCGGCATGAAGTCGGGGACGTAGACCTTCCCGGCCGCCACCGACGGCCCCGAGTAGCCCGGCCCGCACGGCTGCCGCCACAGCACCTTCGGCCCGCCGGCGGGGAACTTGTCGAGGACGCCGTCCTCGCGCCAGACGCCGTCGCGCTGCGGCCCCATCCACTGCGGCCAGTCGTCGGCGCGGGCGGCGGTCGCGGCGGCGGCCGCGACGAGAACGAGTGCGTAGCGCATGCGTGTTCCTTGGGTGAGCGGCGGCGACTCCGGGGATACCGGCGAGACCCGCCGCGCTTTCCGTCCCGTTGAACCGCGCCGGGTGCGGCCTTACAGTAACCTATCGTCCGCCCCGCCGGCGGCCCGCACGACGATACCGGGACGGTGACTCGATGTTCGAAGGCATTACCAAGTCGCTGACCGAGGCGTTCAAGAAGTTCCGCGGCGGTAAGCTCACCGCCGAGAACGTCCGCGACGGCCTGCGCGAGGTCCGCCGCGCGTTCATCGAGGCCGACGTCAACTACGACGTGGTCACCGACTTCATCGGCCGGGTCGAGGCGAAGGCCGTGGGCCAGGAAGTCCTGGCCCGCGTCAACCCGTCCGACCAGATCATCAAGATCGTCCACGACGAGCTCGTGGCCACGATGGGGCCGGTGGACCCGAAAATCCCCCAGCGCGCCGACCGGCCCGTCGTGCTGATGCTGTGCGGCCTCCAGGGCGCCGGCAAAACGACCACCGCCGCCAAGCTCGCGCTCACGCTCCAGTCGCGCGGCCGCAAGCCGCTCCTCGCCGCGGCCGACTTGCAGCGCCCCGGTGCCGTCGAGCAGCTGCGCACGCTCGGCGAGCAGATCGGCGTCCCGGTCTACTCCGAAGCCACGAACCCCGTGGACGTGTGCCGCAACGCCGTCGCCGAGGCGAAGAGGACGCTGTGCGACGCCGTCATCCTCGACACCGCCGGCCGGCTGCAGATCGACGACGACCTGATGGCGGAGCTGCAGCGGATCGACAAGCTGGTGAAGCCGGACGAGTGCTACCTGGTCGTGGACGCGATGATCGGCCAGGAGGCGGCGAACGTCGCCAAGGCGTTCAACGACGCGCTGGAGCTCAACGCCTGCATCCTCACCAAGCTCGACGGCGACGCCCGCGGCGGCGCCGCCATGTCGATCAAGGGCGTGACCGGCGTGCCGGTGAAGTTCATCGGCGTCGGCGAGAAGGTGGACAAGCTCGAAGACTTCGTCCCCGAGCGGATGGCCGGCCGGATCATGGGCCAGGGCGACCTGATGGGGGTGGTCGAGAAGATCGCCAGCATCCAGTCGCAGGTGTCCGAGGAGGAACTGAAGAAGCAGCAGGAGGCGCTGACCAAGGGGCAGTTCACGCTGGACATGTTCCGCCAGCAGTTCGCCACCATCGCCAAGATGGGGATGAAGGACATGCTCGGCCGGATGCCGGGGATGAGCGAGATGATCCCCGAGGGCGAAGACCCCGAGGAGGCGCTGAAGCGCGTCCAGGGGATGATCGACTCGATGACGAAGAAGGAGAAGGACGACCCGGACATCATCGACACGCCGCGCCGCCGCCGCATCGCCAGGGGGGCCGGCGTCGAGCCGCACGAGGTGAACCAGTTCCTGAAGCAGTTCGAGCAGGTGCGGTTCCTGATGAAGCAGATGGCGAGCATGTCGATGTGGCAGCGGCTGAAGATGGTGACGGGCCTCGGGAAGGCGGGGGCGTTCATGCCCGGCGGGATGGACATGCTGAAGACGAAGGGCGACACCGGCACCCGCAAGAGCGCCAAGCAGCGGGCCGAGGAGCGGAAGAAGAAGAAGAAGAAGAAGTAGCGGTAATAGAGATTACTGGAAGGAAGAGACCCCTGAATTCGTCGCGAGTTGTCCCTCGGTAACCCTTCAGCCTCCTGAACTGGCTTTCTCCGGCAGCGGTGGCAGCGTCCCGGTGGTGGGGTAGGCCCGCAGGGCGTCGAGGATCGTTTGCAGCGGGTCCAGGTCCCGGTTGTTCCGGGTCCGGCACACGCTCTCCGGACGCCCCGCGTCGCCGCCCCCCGCGCGCCCTGGCTCCCGTGGCTCGCCTTCCGCATCCGCACCGCCGGCCGGACCTCCCGCTCGGCGTGGTTGTTCGACGACGGCACCCCCTCGAACTCCACGAACGTGAGCAACTCCTCACCGTACTTGCGCAACCGCTTCGCCAGCCGCCGGGCGTGCGGGTTCGACCAGTCGCCGATGCTCAGATCGACGACCCGGGCGTGGAGCCGCGACAGCTTCAGGCCGTACTCGTCCGACGGCTTCACCCGGCGCGTCAGTTCCAGCCGTACGGCGTCGGCTTACACCCGCCGCAACCGCCGGGCGAAGTCGGGCCAGTCGCCCCCCGCGTCCGACCCCGCGCCCATCTCCTTCAGTTCCCGCAGCAGGTGCGGCCAGCACTTCTGCTTGGCCCGCCCGACCGCGTCGTACGCCGCCCAGAAGTCCGTCACCAGCAGACCCGCGAACTCCTCGACGAAGAACGGGTCGAGGGCCGGGTGGCCGCGGGACTCGTCGATCCGGTCGTACGTGGCGTCGGCGCCGGTGAAGCACCACCGCCAGTGCGTCCGTCCTTCGACGCGCCACCCGGTCTCGTCGGCGTGGGGGACGCCGGCGTCGAGGCCGTGGCGGTGGACCTGCTCGTACCACGGCCCCAGGACGTCGCCCCGGCGGTGCCACATCTGGGTCCGCCCGCCGTCGGTGATCGGGAGGTGCAGGTGGCCGTTGAAGACGTCCACGATCTGGCGGGTCGTGACCCCCAGCCCGTAGTGGAGCCCGGCGGACAAGACGACGGTGCGGTTGCCGACGGTGCAGCCGGGGAGGGCGTCGGGGACCGGGGGCTCGACCGGCTTCCGGCCGCACGGGCACCAGTCGCGGTGGATGGTGTGCTCGGTCAGCTCGGGCCGGAGGTCGTCGGGGACGTCCTCGACGAGGCGGGTGCGGGTCCGTCCGGTGCGGGTGCGCCGCCCACCGCAGTCGGGGCAGGCGGGGAGTTGGTGCGACTGGTGGCGGTCGATGTGCTCGGGTCGCGGGCGTGGGGTGCCGGGGTGGCCGGGCACGGCCCGGCGTTTCTTCCGCGGGGGCGTGGCCGACGGCCTGGCATACGGCGGGACGGTGCCCGGGGGCGTGTGGGCACCGCCGGCGGGCGCGGGTGAGCCGAGGGCGGTGCAGAGTTGGAGGAGGAAGAAGATGGCGGCGGCCCGGTCGCGGGGCAACGCCGCCTCGGCCTGCCCGGCGGTCAGGGTGCCGGCGCGGAAGGCCGCGACGAAGGCGTCATCGAGGATCGGGGCCACGGCGGGCATGCCCGCGGTTCTCGGGATCCCGCCGAGAAGCGCAAGCCCTGTTCTGGAGGCTGAAGGGTTACGGTCATTCCAGGTTACGGCCCGTTGTCGTGGATGATCTCGCACAGCCGGCCCAGGACGCGGCCCTCGCGCGCCGATCCGGTCTCGCGCGACACCGGCACGTTGTTCACGAACATGGCGAAGTACAGCGTCGCGCCGCCCTTGGTGATCATCGTCCCGGCCAGCGCCTTGCTGCGGAGGAGCCACCGGTCGTTGGCCACGTCCGTCCAGTACAGCGTACCCGTCTTGGCGAACACCTTGCCGCGGGCCGGGCTGTCGCGGCCCACGACCGCGGCCAGCGTCCCGTCCACCCCGAGCACCGGGAGCCCGGCCCGGTAGGCGGCCCACTCCGGCCGCGCCGCCATGCCGCGCAGCAGTTGCACCGTCGCCCGCGCCGACACGCAATCCGCCTCCGCCCCGCCCGCCCCGCCGCCGAACGAGAACGCCCCCGCGTCCACGCCCAGGTCCGTCAGCAGCCGCCGGCCGCGGCGCAGTCCGTCGGCGGCGGTGGTGCGGCCGTCGCCGACCGCGACCAGGCACGGCAGCGTGCTGGCGTACAGGTTGTGGCTCACCTTCAGCGTCACCGTCGTCAGGTCGCTCAGCGGCGCCGACTTCAGCGTCGCCGCCTTCGTGAGGGTGGCGTAGTCGCCGCGCGGCGGCAGCGTCGGGAGGCCGGGGCGGATCACCGCCGCCTCGCACCGCACGCCGTTGCGCCGCAGCGCCTCGACCAGCAGCGCCCGCGCGAACAGCGCCGGCTCGGCCACCGGATGGATGGCCACGACCGCCTTGCCCGCGGCCGGCACCCGGCCGCGCACCGCGAGGTGGTTCGGCCCCACGGCCAGTACCTCGACCTGCGCCTTGGCCTTCTCGTCGGCCGTGCTCACCTGCGCGTCCACCTGGAAGAACGCCGTCTCGGGCCGCGTCTTCACCGTCGCCGGGTCGCCGGCCTTCGCCCCGGGCGTCACGATCACGTCGACGACGTTGTCGTTGACGGTGACGGGCGAGACCACGTCCGGGCCGCTGCCCGAGCTGCGGGCGCGGGCGAACAGCCGGTCGTCAATCATCACCTCGCCCTCGACGGCGTTGACGCCGCTGGCCTTCACCTGCCGGGCGATGTCGTTCAACCCCGCGAGCGGGTCGGCGTCGGTAAGGTACGCCTCGGCCAGCCCGCTACCGGCGTAGGTGTGGTCGCTGTTCTTCCACACCGTCTTGCCGTCGGGGCCGGTGCGGCCGCCCATGATCGGGTCGCCGGACGCGACGAGGATCAGGTCGCCGCGGAGGGTGCCGTTGAGCAACAGCCCGCGGCGGAACACGTCGGTGACGAAGGTGTGGTCCGCCCCGAGCGCGAGCAGCGCCGCGGCACACGTGAACAGCTTCGTGACCGACGCCGGGGCGAGCATCTGGTCCGGGTTGCGGGCGTACACCGGGTTGCCGTCGGCGTCGACGACGAGGATGCCCCAGCTGGCGTGGGTGTAGTCGGGGCCGGTCACGACCTCGTCGATCAGGCGCGCGAGGCCGGCCGGCGGCCGGGCCGGCGCAGGAACGGCGACGAGGCACACGACCGCGGCGGCGGGCACGGCCGAGAGGGCGAGGAAGCGGAGCAGTCGGCGCACGGGGGCGACCTCGGGGGATGACGGGTTTGGTGACAAGGTAGCACAACGGCCCCGGCTTCGCCCCGTTGACCGCGCCGTCCGCGGCCGCTAGCATCAGTTCAATGCTGACCAAGCGGATCATCCCCTGCCTGGACGTGGACCGCGGCCGCGTTGTGAAGGGGACCAACTTCGTCGGCCTCCGCGACGCCGGCGACCCCGTCGAGGTCGCCCGCCGGTACGACGAACAAGGCGCCGACGAGCTCGTCTTCCTGGACATTTCCGCCAGCCACGAGGGCCGGGCGATCCTGCTCGACATGATCCGCCGCGTGGCCGAAACCATCTTCATGCCGTTCACCGTCGGCGGCGGCATCCGCACCCTCGACGACGCCACGCAGATCATCCAGGCCGGGGCCGAGAAGGTGAGCCTGAACTCGGCCGCGGTGCGGACGCCGGGGCTGATCCGCGAGGTGAGCGAGAAGTTCGGCCGCTGTGCGACCGTGGTGAACATTGACCCCAAGCGGGTGACGCGCGACGGGCGCGAGACGTGGGAGGTGTTCGTGAACGGCGGCCGAATCCCCACGGGGCTCGAAGCCGTGGCGTGGGCGCGGCGCGTCGAGGAGCTGGGGGCCGGCGAGATCGTCCTCACGTCGATGGACGCCGACGGCACCAAGAACGGCTACGACCTGCCGATGGTGGAGGCGGTCAGCCGGGCGGTGAACATTCCGGTGGTGGCGAGCGGCGGGGCCGGCTCGCCGGAGCACCTGCGGGCGGCGTTCGCGGCCGGGGCCGACGCGGCGCTGGCGGCCAGCATCTTCCACTACAACGAGTTCTCGATCCCGGACACGAAGGCGTACCTCGCCGCCCGCGGGGTGCCGGTCCGGGTCGCGCCGAAGCTGACGGCCTGACTCACATCACGGAGCCCGTTCATGGCCGGCATGTCGTTCCAGTCGCCGCACCCGATCAACGGCACCGAGCCGGGGCTGAAGGTCGCGCAGCCGGTCCCCGGCGAGCCGATGATCAACCAGCTGTTCCGCACCGTCATGCTCCACAAGGGCTCCGACCTGCACCTCAAGGCGGGCCTGCCCGGGATGATGCGCCTCCGGGGCGTCATCCAGAAGATGAACACGCCCACCCTGTCGCAGGAACACCTGGAGAAGCTGATCTACCCGATCCTCCGCGAGAAGGACCGCAAGGTGCTGGAGGACACCGGCGGGGCCGACTTCGCCCACGTCATCGGCGACGACGAGGCCCGCTACCGGGTGAACCTGTTCAAGCAGCGCGGCAAGTTCGCCGTCGTGGCCCGGCTGGTGAACCAGAGCATCCCGTCGTTCGCCGACCTCGGCCTGCCGGACAGCATCGAGACGCTGTGCCACTACGAGCAGGGGATGGTGCTGCTGGCCGGCGTGACCGGGTCGGGCAAGAGCACCACCATCGCGTCGATGCTCGACTACATGAACGCGACCGAGGCGCTCCACATCCTCACCATCGAGGACCCGATCGAGTTCGTGTTCAAGGACAAGATGTCCATCATGAACCAGCGCGAGGTCTTCCTCGACGTGTCCGACTGGCACACGGCGCTGAAGCACGCCGTCCGCGAGGACCCGGACATCATCCTGGTGGGCGAGATGCGCGACGCCGAGACGTTCGAGGCGGCCGTCCACGCGGCCGAGACCGGGCACGTCGTGTTCGGCACGATCCACGCGTCGAACGCCTACAGCACGATCGACCGCATCCTCGGCCTGTTCCCGCCGAGCCAGCACGGGGCGGTGCGGCAGTCGATGGTGTTCAACCTCAAGGCGGTGGTGGCGCAGAAGCTCATCCCGTCGATCAAGCCGGGCAAGAGCCGGGTGCCGACGAACGAGATCATGATCGTGAACCCGACGATCCGCGACCTGATCCTGAAGCACCGCGACGAGAAGCTGCTGGACGCGATCCGCTCGTTCTACAACGAGGGGATGCTCGACTTCAACGAGAACCTGCGGCAGCTCGTGGAGCGCGGCGACGTGGACAAGTCGACGGCGCTCGAGTTCAGCCCGAACGCCGACCAGCTGAAGATGATGATCAAGGGGATCAAGGTCGCCACGTCGGGCCTCGTCTAGCCTCTGGGTACGGCCCGCGGCGGAGGTCGATTCGCGTCGGTCCCACACGCCACGCCAACGCCCGCCCGGGGCTGCACCCCGGGCCACCCGCCGACGCCCGCCGGGCTCAGGAGCCGAGCCGCAGGCGGGCCACCTTGCGACCCAGGCGGACGACCAGGCCGTCGGCCACGGGAACCGCCGCCTTCGCGTCGGCGGGCTTGGTGCGGTCGGGGCCGTAGTTGAACGCCCCCTCGTCGATCTTCCGGCGCGCTTCCCCGTTGCTCGCGCAGAACTTCGCCAGCACGATCAGCTTCACCGCCGACACCGCCCCGTCGGCCACCTCCGCGGCCGGGACCGTGAACTCGGCGATCGCCTCCGGGTCGCCCTTCTCCTCGAACTGCTTCCGCCAGTCGGCCAGCACCGTTTCCGCCGCCGCGGCCCCGTGGTACTGCCGCACGATCTCGGCACCCAGCGCCTTCTTCGCCTCGTTCGGCTTGCCGGCCAGGATCGCGTCGATCTCGCCCGGCGTGCGGTCGGTCAGGAGCGTGTACCACTCGCGCATCAGACCGTCGGGGATGCGCATCGTCTTCCCGAACTGCTCCCGCGCCGGCTCGGCCAGCGCCACGTAGTTGCCGACCGACTTCCCCATCTTCTTCTCGCCGTCGGTGCCGCGGAGGATCGGCATCGTCAGGCACACCTGCGGCTCCTGCCCCGCCGCCCGCTGGAGGTCGCGGCCGACCATCAGGTTGTACAGCTGCTCCGTGCCGCCGAGCTCCACGTCGGCGCGGACCTCGACGCTGTCCCACCCCTGCATCAGCGGGTACAGGCACTCGTGCAGGTAGATCGGCGTGCCGGATTTGATGCGGTTCGAGAAGTCGTCGCGCTCGAGCATCCGCTGGACCGTGGTGCTGCCGAGCAGCTTGAGCATGTCGGCGAACCCGAACTTGTTGAACCAGTCGGCGTTCGGCCGCACCTCGGCCTTCGTGATGTCCACCACCTTGGCGATCTGTTCGAGGTAGGTGGCGGCGTTCTTCTCGATCTGCTCGGGGGTGAGGCCGGCGCGGGAGGAGTCGCGGCCGCTCGGGTCGCCGACCGCGGCCGTGGCGGTGCCGATGATGAGCACCGCGGTGTGGCCGAGCTCCTGGAACTGCCGCAGCTTCCGCAGCGGCACCGTGTGGCCCAGGTGCACGTCGAAGCCGGTGGGGTCGATGCCGTACTTGACGCGCAACGGGCGCCCGGCGGCGAGTTTCTTGCGGAGCTCGTCGGCCTTCTCGATGTGGGCCGCGCCGCGGGTGAGGAGGGCGAACTGCTCGTCTGCGGTGGGCATTGGTGGTCCGTGGATGGCGGCTCGTGTGAGCCGTTAGGCCGGGGCGCAAGCCCCGTCGGGCTGATACAACCCGACGGGGCTTGCGCCCCGGCCTAACAAGCGGAAGGGCGGCCGTAGTGTGATTCTACCCGTGGAACTGGAAGCGGCCGGTGGCCTCGAAGGCGTGAGGGAAGTGGCGGACGACGGGTTCGCGCGCCGTCGGCGGCCAGCACAGCACCAGCACGTCGAACCGGACGGCGACGCCCTCCAGCAGCCGGCGGCGGGCGAGAAAGCGAACCGCCGCCCCGGTGATCTTCCGCTGCTTGCGGAGGTCCACGGAGGCGGCGGTGCGTTCCCAGTCGTCGGTCGCGGTGCTGCGGACCTCCACCACCACCACCGTCTCGCCGTCGAGAGCGATCAGGTCGATCTCGCCGGCCGGGTCGGTCACGTTGGCGGCGACGACCCGGTAGCCGAGGCCGCGGAGGAAGCGGGCGGCCGCCCGCTCGCTGCGGCGGCCGAACCAGCGCCGCCACCACGGCCGGCGGGCGAACACGGCTTACTTCTTCTTCGCGGCGGCGGCCTTCTCGGCCTCCTTCTTCGCCTTCTTCTTCGCGGCCGTCTTCGACACCCCGCCCTCGGTCGAGACGCGGGCCGCCGCCGCCTCCTGCGCGGCCTTGGCGTCGGCGATCGCGGCGGCCTTCAGGTTGGCGTCGAGCGTCGCCTGCCGCTTCACGTCTTCCTTCACCTTCGTCGCCTTGCCGACGCGGTCGCGGAGGTAGTAGAGCTTGGCGCGGCGGACCTTGCCGGCCTTCTTCACCACGATCTTGGCGATGCGCGGCGAGTGGACCGGGAAGATGCGCTCGACGCCCTCGCCCTGCACGATGCGGCGGACGACCATCGTCTCGCGGACGCCGCCGTTCTGGCGGGCGATGACGGTGCCCTCGAACACCTGGACGCGCTCCTTGGCGCCGTCCAGGAGCTTCTGGTGGACCTCGATCGTGTCGCCGACGCGGAAGTCGGGCACGTCGGACTTCAGCTGCGGCTCCTCGACGAGCCGGATGTGGGGAGCGTTCATGGCCTCGGGTTCCTGCTACGCTGGTCGCTTTGTTCTTTCCGCCACTTCGCCACCGCCCCGTGGTTGCCGCCGAGCAGCACCTCCGGGACTTCCAGCCCGCGGTAGACGCGCGGCCGGGTGAACTGCGGGTACTCGATCCGGCCGTCCTCGCTGTGGCTCTCGTCGGCCGCGCTCGCGGCGTCGCCGAGCACCCCGGGCACCAGGCGGATCACGGCGTCGATCACCACCATCGCCGGGACTTCACCGCCGTTGCACACGAAGTCGCCGACCGAAATCTCGCGCGGCTTCAGCACCTGCCGGATGCGGTCGTCGAAGCCTTCGTACCGCCCGCAGAGCAGGAGCAGCCGCGGCTCGGTGGCCAGCTGCTCGACCACCCGCTGCGTCAGCCGCTCGCCGGCGGGCGTGAGCATCACCAGGGTGCCGGGCGGCTCGGCCTTCGCCCGCACCGCCTCGACCGCGTCCACCACCGGCTGGGCCATCAGCACCATCCCGGGGCCGCCGCCGAACGGGCGGTCGTCCACGCGGGTGTGCTTGTCCTGCGTCCAGTCCCGCATGTTCCAGGCGTGGACCTCGACGAGCCCGGCGGCGATGGCGTCGTCGAGGAGGCTCTGCCGGACGTAGCTGTCGAACATCCCCGGGAACAGCGTGAGGACGTCGAAGCGGACGGCGGCCATGGGCGTGTTACTGGGCCGGCGGCGGGTTCTTGGCGGCCTCGGCCTTCGCGGCGGCCTCGGCCTCCAGCGTCTCGCAGCGGCTCATGTGCTTGCGCAGGATGGCCTCGACGTTCTCGGACGCCTTCGCCCCGACGCTCTGCCAGTACTTGATCCGGCTCGGGCGGAGGGTGACGGACTTGTCCGCATCCGGCACGTGCGGGTCGTAGGAGCCGAGCTCCTCGATGGCCCGGCCGTCGCGCGGCTGGCGGCCGTCGATGGCCACAATGCGGTAGTAGTGCCGGTGCGTCCGGCCCATCTGCTTCATACGGATGCGGACTGCCACGGCGCGAGACCCCACAAGGCGGCGGTTCACCAGGAACGGTTGTGATAGCGGGCGGGCGACGGAGCGGCCAGCGTGGGGGCGGAATTGAGCCGGCAAGTTTCGGATTTCCCGCGGGGCCGTGGCGGTTCGCGGCGGTACTCTCTGGGGCCGATCGGCTGTACCAGGCGCCGTGGCACTATCCGGAGACTCGCGATGCTCCGACTGGTGTTCCTGTTCACGACCACCGCCTTGCTCGTCGCAGCCACGCCGACCGAGGGTCAGGACAAGGCTATGTACCCTCTCCCCTCGGGGGAGAGGGTCGCGGCGAAGCACGCGGGGTGAGGGTGCGAACCACGTCGGATGATGTCCAGTCGGCCCGTCCCTCCCGTCACAGCGGCGGGAGGGGCGGCAGGTCGGCGAGGCGGCTGCGCTTCCGCGGTAGCTCGAAGCGGAACGGGTCGCCTTTCGTGCCGCGGCCGCACTGCTCGGCCAGGCCCTCCCGCACCGCCCGGTGGAGCCAGCCGTACAACTGCTGACTCGACGGCGCCGGCCGGTCCTCCGGCCACGTCGCCAGCAGGTCGCGGACGCTCGCCGCCGTCGGCCGCCCGGCCAGGAGCCGCCGCACCTCCTCCCAGTTCTCGCGGAACCGGGCGTCGGCCCCGTCGGCCACCACCCGGAACTCCGGCGTCCCCACCACCCACTCGTACACCACCGACTCCGGGGCCGACGGGTGCCGCGACCGCACCGTCAGCCGGCGGCGGTTGGCGTCGGACGCGAGCCGGCCGAAGCGGCCCAGCTCCAGCGTCGCGTCCACGTACCCCAGCAGCACGCCGCTGCCGCGCGCGGCGCTGCCGTCCTCCGACTTCTCCTTGCGGGGGTGGTGGAGCACCAGCACCGCCGTGCCGCCCTCGGCCAGCCGGCGGAGCGGGTGGAGGAAGTCGAGGAGCGCGCCCGGGTCGCAGTCGCTCCGGCCGGGGAGGAAGGTGGCGAGCGGGTCCACGACGAACAGGTCGATCGGGGTCTTCGCGCGGTCGTCCTCCGCGGCGCGGACCAGGGCGGCCCACTCGGCCGCGGTCGGCCGGCCGGGGAACGGGCGCGACACGAGCCGCGTGCGCTGGCCGCACGGGATCGCGGCCCGGCGCGCGGCCCAGTGGTGCCGCGCCTCCTCCGAGACGACGACGGCGTGGCCCGGTGCGGTGGCCCGGCCGAGGAACGGCTCGCCGGCGTCGAGGGCGCGGAGGAGGCCGGCGAGGAGCGTGGTCTTGCCGGTCTTCCACACGCTGGTGAGGAGGGCGACATCCCCGCGGGCGAGGAGCCCGTCCCAGAGCCACCCGGCGTGGGCGTCGGGAACGGGGTCAACGTGGTCCAGCAACTCCGGGGCGTAGGCGGTGGTGCTCATGATGTGACTTCCTCGAACGGACTTTTTTATGAGTCGGTGACATGTTTCCGCGAATCGACCCCCCTCGGCCGGAAACAATGATCGCCGCTGGAGCGAGCGGGAAGAATGTCGGTTGAGCCTGAATTGGCACGCGGGCTGCATTACTGGATGTGGGCGGGGCATGAGAGTCTGGATCGAATGGGCGACGATCCAGACCCGTGCCCCGCCTCTTTTCGTTTTCGCAGCCGCACTGCCTGCGAAATCCCCCACGAAAACTAGCAATTACGCCTCGAAACCGTGAAAGAACGGCCGGGCACGTTCGTTTTGTCGTGGGTGCCACGGCGGGCGTGTTGAGCAACACACTGCCGAAAAATGGGAAGTGAACTGCCGACTCGGGCGGGTGTCACGAACCGCGGGTTCGCGCGAGACACAACGGTCGGGCGGCGGTATGCTGGCGGCACCCTGCACCGGGAGCCGTCATGGTCCGACCGATCCTCTGTGCCGCGGCCTTCTGCGGCCTCCTGGCCACGTCTGCCGTCCGCTCGCAGCCCGAGGGCGCACCCGCGCCGCCGACGCCCTACCAGAGGGTGTTGAGCGGATTGAAGGCGCGGTGCATCGGCCCCGCGAACACGGGCGGCCGCGTCACCGACGTGGCGGTCGTGGAGAGCAGCCCGGACACGTTCTACGTCGCCAGCGCCGGCGGCGGCGTGTGGAAGACCACCGACGGCGGCGAGACGTTCAACCCCGTCTTCGACGCGCAGCCGACGCAGTGCATCGGGGCGGTGGCGGTGTGTCAGGCGAAGCCGGAGGTGGTGTACGTCGGCACCGGCGAGGGGAACCCGCGGAACAGCGTGTCGTGGGGCAAGGGCGTGTACCGCAGCGCCGACGGCGGCAAGACGTGGAAGGCGTGCGGCCTGGAGAACACTCACCACATCGGCCGCGTCGTGGCCCACCCCACCGACCCGGACACGGCCTACGTCGCGGCCGTCGGTCACTTCTGGGGGCCGAACCCCGAGCGCGGCCTGTTCAAGACGACCGACGGCGGCAAGACGTGGGCGCACAGCCTGAAGATCGACGACGACACCGGCGTGGTGGACGTGGCGCTCGACCCGGCCGACCCGAACACCCTGTACGCCGCGGCGTGGGGCGTCCGCCGCGACGGCTTCAGCGGCCCAAACCCGGCCAAGCAGACGAACGCGAAGGGCGGCCTGTTCAAGTCGCAGGACGCCGGCAAGACGTGGGACAAGATGGCCGGCGGCCTCCCCGAGCGGGGCTACGGCCGCTGCGGCGTCGCGGTGTCGAAGAAAGACCCGAACATCGTTTACGCAGTCGTCCAGACCGACAAGACGAAGGCGGTCACCAACATCGGCCAGGTCGCCGAGCCGGGCGGCCCGGCGGACAACGGGGGCGTCTTCCGCTCGGCCGACCGCGGCAAGACGTGGGAGGTCGTGAACCAGCTGGTGCCGCGGCCGTTCTACTACGGCCAGGTGCGGGTCGACCCCGAAGACCCCGAGCGGGTGTACGTGCTCGGCGTGTCGTTCCACTACTCGACCGACGGCGGCAAGCACATGAAGACGGCGCCGACGGCCGGCGTCCACAGCGACATGCACGCCCTGTGGGTGAACCCGAAAGACCCCAAGCACATGATCCTGGGCACCGACGGCGGCTTGTACGTCAGCAAGGACCAGGGGAAGAACTGGGCGATGAGGCGCGGCATGGTCATCAGCCAGTTCTACGGCGTGGCAGTGGACAGCCGCACGCCGTACCGCGTGTACGGGGGCTTGCAGGACAACGGCACCTGGGGCGCCCCCGTGTCCACACCCTTCGCGGACGGCGTGACCGTGGCCGACTGGAAGCGGATCGGCGGCACCGCCGACGGCTTCCAGGTGGCCGTGGACCGCGACGACCCGGACGTGATCTACCACGAAATCCTGTTCGGCGGCCTGAACCGCACGAACTTGAAAGCTCAGAAGGGGGACCAGACCAAGAAGATCCGCCCCGGCCCGCCGACGAACCAGCCGACGCCCGGTCAGCCGCAGCAGCCCGCGGCCCCGAACCGGTTCAACTGGAACGCCCCGTTCATCCTGTCGCCGCACGACACCAAGGTGCTGTACTTCGGCAGCCAGTACGTGTGGCGCTCGTCGAACCGCGGCGACACGTGGACGAAGCAGAGTCCCGACCTGAGCCGGGTGAAGGGCGCGGCCGCGAACGGCCGCACGATCCTGACGCTCGCCGAGTCGCCGGTGAAGGGGCTGGTGCTGTGGGCCGGCACCGACGACGGCAACATCTGGGTCAGCAACCAGACGCGGAACAAGTGGGCGGAAGTCGGCCAGAACCTGGAGGACGTGCCGAACGACCGGGCCATCTCGAAGATCGAGTGCGACCACAAGGAGCCCGGCACCGCCTACGTGGCCATCGACCGGCACCGCAACGACGACACGAAGCCCTACATCTTCAAGACGACGGACTTCGGCGAGACGTGGGAGCCGATGGTGAAGGGGCTGCCGGCCGGGGCCGTGGTCGGCGTCGTGCGGCAGTCGTCGAAGAACCCGAAGGTGCTGTTCGCGGGCACCGAGATGGGCCTGTACGTGACGCCGGACGGCGGCAAGAACTGGCACCACCTCAAGAACACGGGCCTGCCGCCGGGCGTGCGCGTGGACGACCTGGTGATCCACCCGCGCGAGCGCGAGCTGGTGATCGGCACGCACGGCCGCGGCGTGTGGGTCATGGACATCGCCCCGCTGGAGCAGCTTTCGGAAGAGGTGTTGGCCGCCCCTGCGCACCTGTTCGACGTGAAGCCGTCGGTGGCGGTGAAGCAGGTGCCGCGGCCCGCCCCGGCGAAGGGTGCGGAGCTGCTCGGCAAGGCGTTCGCCGCCGCGAACCCGCCGGCGGGTGTGCCCGTGGCGTTCTACCTGGGCAAGGGCGCCGCAAAGGCCGAGGTGACGCTGACGGACAAGGCGGGCAAGACGATCGCGTCGAAGGCGTTCGACGGGCTCGCGCCGGGCCTGTACGGCGCGGCGCTGCCCGCGCCCCCGGGCGAGTACACGGTGACGCTCAAGGCCGCGGGGGCGACGAAGACCCGCACCGCGGTCGTGACCAAGGAAGGCGAGATGCCAGCGGACGACCAGTAGATTCCGTCCCAGTCCGCGGAGCCCGGGGACGGCCGCCCCCGGGCTTGTTCGCTGCCGTTGCCCGCCCCGCACTGGTCCGGTAGCCTCAAGTTACGCAACCTTCCGGAGTCCGCCGATGACCCCGCCGGCCCGCCTCATCGCCGCCGCGTTCGCCTGCCTGCTCGCCGCCGGTGTCGTCGCCACCGCCGTCCCGCCGGACCAGATCGACGGCCCCGCCGGGTCGGGCGGGAAGGGCTCGGCCGAGGAAGCCTTGGTGACGGTGCAGATCGAGAAGGGGCTGAAGGTCGGCGTGTGGGCGGCCGAGCCGCTGATGGCGAACCCGGTGGCGTTCGCGTTCGACGAGCAGGGCCGCGCCTACGTCGCCGAGACGACGCGGTTCGGCAACGGCGTCCCGGACACGCGCAGCCACATGAAGTGGCTCGACGAGGACCTCGCCAACCGCAGCATCGCCGACCTGTTGGCGATGTACCAGAAGCACAAGTACCAGGGCTTCGAGAAGTATTCCGACCAGCTGCGGGTCGTGTGGGACAGCACCGGGAAGGGCCGTGCTGACAAGAGCGGCGTCTTCTCCGGCGGCTACAACCGCGCGCAGGACGGGCTCGCCGCCGGCGTGCTGGCCCGCCGCGGAAGCGTGTATTTCGCGTGCATACCCGACCTGTACCGGCTCAAGGACACGAAGGGCACGAACACCGCCGACGTGAAGGAGAGCCTGTTCACCGGCTTCGGCCCGACGGCCCAATTCCTCGGCCACGACCTGCACGGTTTACGGATGGGGCCGGACGGCCGGCTGTACTTCAGCATCGGCGACCGGGGCTTCAATGTCACGACGAAGGAAGGAAAGCAGCTGAGCTACCCGAACACGGGGGCGGTCCTCCGCTGCGAGCCGGACGGGAGCAACCTCGAAGTCGTGCACTCGGGCCTCCGCAACCCGCAGGAGCTGGCGTTCGACGACCTCGGCAACCTGTTCACCTACGACAACAACTCCGACAGCGGCGACCAGGCCCGGTGGGTGTACGTGGTGCAGGGCGGGGATAGCGGCTGGCGCGGCGGCTACCAGTACGGCACGCTGTACCACCCGCCGGGCACGCCGCAGGGGAACCGCGGCCCGTGGAACGTCGAAAAGATGTGGCTGCCGATTAGCCCGACCAGTGAGCCGCCGGCGTTCGTCGTTCCCGCGCTGGCGAACTTCGGCAGCGGCCCCGCCGGCCTGACGCACTACCCCGGCGTCGGCCTGAACGACAAGTACCGCGACCACTTCTTCGCCTGCGACTTCACCTCGTCGCCGAGCAGCCGGATTTGGGCCGTGGCCGTGAAGCCGAAGGGGGCCGGGTTCGAGGTGGCGAAGCACGAGCCGTTCGTCCGCGGGATGGTGCCGACGGACTGCGAGTTCGGCCCGGACGGCGCGTTCTACTGGTCCGACTGGACGGGCGGCTGGAACCCGCCGAACAAGGGCCGCATCTACCGCGTCACCGACCCCGAGGCGATGAAGAACCCGGCCGTGGGGGAGGCCAAGACGCTGCTCGCCGCGGGCTTCGAGAAGCGCGACACGGCCGAGCTGCTCAAGCTGCTGGGCCACCCGCACCAGCAGGTGCGCACCGAAGCCGGCATCGAGCTCGGTGCCCGTGGTGCGGACAACGCCGTGGCGAACGGGCTCACCGCGGTCGCCGCCACGTCGAAAGACCGGTTGAGTCGCGTTCACGCCGTATGGGCGCTGGGGATCGTCGGGCGGCAACACTCGCACGCGATCGCGCGGCTCACCGGACTGGTGACCGACGCCGACGCCGAAATCCGCGCCCAGGTGTTCCGAACGCTGGACTCGTTCCCGCACCTCCCGCACGTCCTCGCCTCCGTTCTCTCGCGCGGTTGCACGGACGCCGACCCTCGCGTTCGGGCGTTCGCGGCCGCGGCGTTCCGCCGGCTCGACCGCCCGATCGCCGTGATCACCCCGGGGTCCGAGGCCGAACGCGTCGTGCCCCTGCTCGAAGTGCTCAAGGCGAACGCCGACGCGGACGCTTACCTCCGGCACTCGGCGGTGGTCGGGCTCGTCGGGCAGACCGCCGACTCGCGCGAGCTGGCGCGGATGTGGGCGGCCGTTCGTGACCGCTACGACGTGCCGGCCGTGCGGCTCGGGGTGGTGCTCGCCCTGCGCCGGCACCGCGGCGCGGAGCTGGCCGGCTTCCTGGCCGACCCCGACGCGAAGATCGCTGCCGAGGCCGCCCGTGGGGTCTACGACGAGCGGATCGCCGGAGCGCTGCCCGCGCTCGCGGCGCTGAGCGACGGCAGCCGGCCCGACCCGATCGCCTACCGGGCGCTGGCCGCGAACTACGTCCTCGGTACGCCAGAAGCGGTCGGCCGCGTCGCTAGATTCGCCGCCCGCACGACCGAGCCGGACCATCAGCGCGTCTTCGCCCTGAAGCTACTTGCCGACTGGACTAGCCCGCCGCGCCGCGACCCGATCACCGGGCTGACGCACGACCTGCCGCGGCGCGACTCGGCGCCCGTGGCCGCGGCACTGCGGCCGCTGCTGGCGGGCGTGTTCGCCGGCTCCGACGCGGTCCGCGCCGAGGCCACGCAGGTGACCGCGAAGCTCGGCATCACCGAGGTCGGCCCGCTCCTCAGCGCCGTCGTCCGCGACGAGAAGGCGTCGCCCGGCGACCGTGCCGACGCACTCGCCGCGCTGGTCGCGGTGAAGGCGGCGAACCTCGCCGAGATGACGAGCTACGCCCTCGCCTCGCCGCTGCCGCGGCTCCGCGCCGCCGGCCTCACTGCGAAGGCGAAGGCCGACCCCGCCGCGGTCCTCCGCGACGTGCCGGGCCTCGTCCGCGACGACAAGACGAGCGTGGCCGAGAAGCAGGCGGCGCTGGCGATCCTCGGCAAGGCTGGTGAAACGGCCGAGGGGGATAAGCTGCTGTCCGAACTCCTGGCGACGGCGACCGCGGGGAAGGGCCAGACCGACATCCTGCTCGACGTGCTGGAGGCGGCCGACGCGCGGGCGAAGGGGAAGGCGAAGCTGCACGCTGCTCTAAAGCAGGACGCCTCGACCTACCGGACGGCCGCGGGCAAGTCGGCCGACAAGCTCGCCCCGTGGGCCGAGGCGCTGGCCGGCGGCGACGCGGCCCGCGGGCGGAGCGTGTTCCTGAACAACAACGCCGTGTACTGCCAGCGCTGCCACCAGCTCGACGGCCAGGGCGGTGAGGTGGGGCCGGCGCTAAATGGCATTGCCGCCCAGCCCGGCAAGGACCGCCGCTACCTGCTCGAAGCCGTCGTGCTGCCGTCGGCCCAGATCGCCAAGGGGTTCGAGACGGCCGTCGTGACGCTGGCCGACGGCCGCGTCGTGAGCGGCGTCGTGAAGGAAGACACCCCGCAGCAGTTGAAGCTCGTGACGCCCGAGAACCGCGAACTAGTCATCCCGAAAGAGGAGATCGAGGGCCGCCGCACCGGCCCGTCGGCGATGCCGGAGGACCTGCACCCCAAGCTCACCCGCCGCGAGCTGCGCGACCTGGTCGAATTCCTCGGCAGTCTCCGCGACCCCGCCCCGAAGGGAGGCCGCCCGTGAGCGTGCTGATCACCGACCCCGACCTGGCCGCGGACGTGGTGAAGGCCCGTTCGGAATCCGACGGCGACCGGTACACCGAGGTCTGGGACGGAGTCGTCGTCATCCCCGCACTGCCGAATAACGAGCACCAGAACCTCGTGATGCGGCTTGGTGTCCCGTTCGCCACGGTCGTGGACTGGGAGGCTGGCGACAGCGTGCAGCCCGGCGCGAACGTCAGCGACCGGGTAGCCGGCTGGAAGCAGAACTACCGCTGCCCCGACGTGGTCGTGACCTTTGCCGGCGGGCGGGCGAAGGACTGCGGCACGCACTGGTGCGGCGGCCCCGACTTCGTCGTGGAGATTCGCAGCCCGAGCGAAGACCCGCGCGACAAGCTCGACTTCTATGCCGCCGTCGGCACCCGCGAAGTGTTGGTCATCGACCGCGACCCGTGGGCGCTGGAGTTGTTCCGGCTCGACGGGCTGGTGCTGCTGTCCGAGGGGCGGGCCGATGAGGCGACCGCGGCGGTGCTCACATCCGCGGTCATGCCGCTGACGTTCCGCGTGCGTGAAAATTCGCCGCGACCGGCGATCGTCATCACGCACACCGGCACGGGGCAGACGTGGACGGCGTGACTAAGCGGAGCGGAGGGTGAGGAGCGTTAGCTCCGGCGGGCTGCGGAACCGCATCGGGGCCGTGACCGTGCCCAGCCCGCGCGACACGTAGACCTGCGTGGCCGGCGCCTGAACCAGCCCCTTCAGGTACTTCTGCCCGTACCGGCTCGGCACGATCGGGGCGCCGAAGCCCGGCACGTACAACTGCCCGCCGTGGGTGTGGCCGCTCAGGATGAGGCCGACGCGGTCGTCACGCAGCTTCTCGGCGAAGTCGGGGTTGTGGCTCACCACCACGCAGGCGTCGTCGGCGTGGGCGTCACCGAGGGCCGACTCCAGGTGCGTCTTGCCGCACCACAGGTCGTCCACGCCGGCGAGGCGGAGGCGGTGGCTGCCGCGTTCGAGCCACACGCCGGCGTTCGTCAGCTCCATGATTCGCGACGACCGGAAGCCGGCGTGCGACTCGGCGATGCCGTGCCAGTAGTCGTGGTTGCCGAGCACGCCGAACACGCCGAGCGGCGCCTTCAGCCCGGTCAGCACCTCGAAGCACGGCCCGATGTACCGCGCCTCGCGGGTCGAGTAGTCGCCGCCGAGGACGACCACGTCCGGCTGTAGCGCCAGCGTCGTGCGGACGACCGCGGTGACGTGGTCGAGGTCGACGTACGGGCCGTGGTGAATGTCGGCGAGGAACGCGACGCGGAGCCCGTCGAACGCCGCCGGCAGCCGCGGCACGACGACTTCAGGCCGTTCGACGACGACCGCCCCGGCTTCGTAGAGGCCGTAGCTGGCACCAACAACCGGGCCGACGACCCCGGCGGCGACGGCGGACTTGAGAAACGTGCGACGATCCATCGGTCGCTCCGCGGGCGAGGAACTGAGGTTTAGATAAGCAGGCCGCGGGCCGCGAAGCTAGAGCAGGATCGGGTGACGTGCAAGAAAAAGCGTCGGAATTCCGGTCAGTCGTGGGGTTCGCGCGCGGAAGCCTGTTCACATCCGTTAACACCGGCCGGGAGCTCCGCGGCTCCCGGCCGGCGTGGTGTCACTCGTCAAACTTCAGCAAGAACTTCGGGTTGATCACCTTGAAGCTCAGCCGCCCGCCCAGGTCCGGGTCGTACTCCTCGGCCGGCGGCCGCAACACCACCCCCTCGCGCTGTACCCTCGGGTTCAGCGCGCTCGTCCCTTCCGCGAACGCGACGAGCTGGTCGACCGTGTGGTCGAGCACGAGCGTGCCGAGCTGCGGCACCGGCGGGAGGCCGACCGCGGCGAGCACGTCCGCCGCCGCGGCGTGATCCACCCACCGGCCGGCGCCCAGGTCGAGGACGCTGAAGACGCGCAGGCCGATGTCGTTCAGCCCGTACTTGTTCCCCTGCACGCCGGGACCGATCACCTCGGCCTGCACGGCCACGTCCGCCCCGAGACGGTCGCGGGCCTCGCGCAGTTTCTCCTCCAGGTTCAGCGCCCGCGCCACGCGCACCAGGCCGTTCGACTCGTCCGTCTCGTCGAGCCACAGGTTGCGGCTACACGCGCCGAACTCGCCGTCGCGGAGGAAGGCGGTGAACGAGGTCCCGTCGAGCTTCTCGGTGACGACAAACGTCCGCCCGCGGTGCCGCTCCAGCACGGCTTCCAGCAACTGCACGCGCGTCTCGTCCGTCTTCGACAGGAAGCCGGGGAACGGCCCCTTGACCCGGCCCGCGAACCCGGCCGGCGCCGGCGGCTCCCACTTCCGCACCCCGAGCGCGGCCGTCACGTCGGCCCCCTCGGCGGTCGGGGCGTCGGCCGGCAAGATCGCCAACGGGAAGCAGATGCCCTGCGACACCTGGCCGCGGAGGCGGACGGTTTTGATGCGGAACCCGGCCGGCGTGACCTCGCCGGTGACCGGGTCGGTGAGGGCCGGCTTGAAGCTGCCGGCGCGGAGGAACTCGAACTCCGGCCGCTCGGGCAGGAGCGAGTCGATCTCGCAGTAGACGACGCGGTCGCCGGGCCGGTACTCGCCCGTCTTGCCGACGACCCACCAGCCCAGGACGCGGACGCGCTCGATGGCCTCTGCCCCCGGGATGGGTTCGACGGCGTTGACAGTCTGGATGCTGGCGAGGGTGCGCACGGCGGCCTCCGGTTGTGACGGAAGAGAGCGGCCGGCCGGGTGCGGGGTTCGGGAAGTGGAAAAGTGAGAGGCCCGCCGCGAGTCGCCTCGCCGCGGGCCTCATCCCACCGAGTTGGGGATCTAGGATTCGAACCTAGACTAACTGAGTCAGAGTCAGTCGTGCTACCGTTACACCAATCCCCAGCGGTTCTGACTCAACGCCGGCATCTTACTCACAACTTCCGCGGTCGGCAAGGTCGCCTCCCACGGGCCGGCAGGTCGCGTCCCGCGCGGGAACCCGACGAATCCCTTGATGTCGATCATGGTTCCGGCACAGTTGGGCACTTCGACTCGTCGGAACAAACTTTTTTATGAGTCGGTGACATGTTGCCGCGAATCGACCCACCCCGGCCGGAAACAAGAATCGCCGTGCGAGTGTGGTTGGGAATGGACGTGCCCGCCGGCCACCGGGGCGGTATTCTCACCGTGCCTCCCCGCCGCCGAGACACCGCCATGCGCCTCGCCTTCCTGCTCCTCGCGCTCGCCGCCGGGGTCGCCCCCGCCCAACCGGCGCCGAAGGCCACCCCCAAAGATATTGTCGTCACGCCGGAAGCGCTCGCCGTCCACCGTGACGCCCTCCTCGTGGACGGCCACAACGACTTGCCGTGGGAGCTACGGCAGAAGGACGGCCCCGCATTCCGGTCGATCAACATCGGCGTGCCGCAGCCGCGCTTCCACACCGACATCGAGCGGTTGAAGAAGGGTAACGTCGGCGTGCAGTTCTGGTCGGCCTACGTGCCCACGGACACGGTCAAGAAGGGCGTCGCGGTCCGCACCACGCTCGAGCAGATCGACATCGTCCACCAGCTGTGCGCGCGGCACCCCGAGGCGTTCGAGATGGCTTACGGCACCGCCGACATCGCCCGCATCCGCAAGGCCGGCAAGATCGCCTCGCTCATCGGCGTGGAAGGCGGTCACTCCATCGACAACTCGCTGGGCGTCCTCCGCGACTACTATCGCCTCGGCGTTCGCTACATGACACTCACTCACTCCGAGTCGCTCGACTGGGCCGACAGCTGCTCCGACGCCCCGAAGGCCAACGGCCTCAGCCCGTTCGGCGAAGAGGTCGTCCGCGAGATGAACCGCCTTGGGATGCTCGTGGACCTGTCGCACGTGTCGCCGGAGACGATGAAGGCCGCGCTGAAGGTGACGCGGGCGCCAGTCATCTTCTCGCACTCGTCGGCCCGCGGCGTCGCCGACCACCCGCGGAACGTGCCCGACGACGTGCTGCCGCTCGTGAAGCAGAACGGCGGAGTGGTGATGATCAATTTCTACTCCGGGTTCTTGGTACCGGAGGGCGCCCGCGCCACCCGGCGGATGTTCGAGGTCGCTCGCGAGTTCCGCAAGAAGTTCCCCGACGAGGACGCCTTCCAGGAGGCGATGAAGGCGTGGTCGAAGGAGAACGACTACCCGGCCGGGACCGTCGGCACGATCGTGGACCACATCGACCACGTCGTGAAGCACGCGGGGATCGACCACGTCGGGCTCGGCTCCGACTTCGACGGCGTGCCGCGGTTGCCGCACCAAATGCACGACGTGTCGTGCTACCCGTTCATCACGCAAGAGATGCTGACGCGCGGGTACAGCCGGGAGGCGATCCACAAGGTCCTAGGCGGGAACGCGATGCGGGCGTTCTCCGCGGCCGAGCGGGCGGCGGCGGCGAAACCCTGAGGTTGCGTCCGCCGCCGCCGCGGGGTATACCGGTCGGCCCCACCCGGCACAGGGACGTGCCATGCCGACCCCGCCCGCCGACCGCCTCGCGTTCGCCCGGGACGTGCTGCGCGCCGAGGCCGCGGCCGTCGCCGGCGTCGCCGACCGGCTCGGGGCGTCGTTCCTCGCCGCCGTCGAAGCGCTCCTCCACTGCCGCGGCCGAGTCGCCGTCGTGGGCGTCGGCAAGTCGGCCGACGTGGGGGCGAAGATCGCCGGCACGCTCAACTCGACCGGCACCCGCGCCTACACCCTCGACGCCACCCGCGCCGTTCACGGCGACCTGGGCATGGTTCACGCCGACGACGCAGCGCTGCTCCTCTCCCACAGCGGTGAGTCGGACGAGATCGTCCGTCTGATCGGGCCGCTCCGCAAACTCGCCTCCGCGCTCGTCGGCGTCACCGGCAACCCAGCCGGCACCCTGGCCCGGTGTGCCGACATTGCGGTGGTGTACGGCCCCGTCCAGGAGGCGTGCCCGCTGGCGCTTGCCCCGAGTTCCAGCACGACCGTCATGCTCGCACTCGGCGACGCGGTCGCGTTCACGCTCCTCCAAGAACGCCGCTTCACGGCCGAGGACTTCGCCCGATACCACCCGGCCGGCAGCCTCGGCCGCCGGCTTGCCACCGTGTCCGACGTGATGCGGACCGGCCGCGAACTCCGCATCGCCCCCGCCGCGGCGACCGTCCGCGAGGTGTTCGCGCGGGTGCATCACGAGGGCCGCCGCACCGGTGCCGTGATGCTCGTCGACGACGCCGGCCGACTCGCCGGACTGTTCACCGACAGCGACCTGGCCCGGCTGTTCGAGGCCCGCCGCGACGGCTCGATGGACGAGCCGGTCGAACGGGTCATGACGCGGGCGCCGGTCGTGACCGGCGTCGGCGCACGGGTCGGGGAGGCGCTCGACATCCTGCGGGCGCGGAAGTTCAGCGAGCTGCCGGTCGTGGACGACGACGGCCGGCCCGTCGGCATGATCGACATCACCGACCTGATCGGGCTCGCGCCGCCGTCCGTTCCGGCGGAAACTCGCCCGCCGCTCCGCCTCGCCGACCGCCGCAGCGCGTAGGATGCACCACTCTCCCCCGGCACTGATGCCCGACCTCGCCGCCCGTGCCGCCCGAATCCGGCTGCTGCTCCTCGACGTGGACGGCGTGCTGACAGACGGCCGCATCGTGTACTCCGACGACGGCACCGAGGTGAAGCGGTTCCACGTCCGCGACGGCTCGGGGTTGAAGTTCTGGCGCGACGCCGGTAAGCGGGCTGCGATTGTGTCGGGCAGAAGTTCCGCGGCCGTGACCCGCCGCGCGGCTGAGTTGGGGATCGCGCCGGTGCTGCAGGCGCAAGCGGACAAGGTGCCGGCGTTCGAGCGAGTGCTGGCCGAGGTCGGCGTGTCGGCCGACGATGTGTGTGCGATCGGCGACGACCTGCCGGACCTTCCCGTGCTGTTGCGAGCCGGATTGGCCGTGGCGGTAGCCGACGCGGCACCCGAGGTTCGTTCCGCGGCCGATTACGTGACCGCGGCGCCGGGCGGGGCCGGGGCGGTCCGCGAAGCGATCGAGTGGCTGATGACGCTGACCGGCGAGTGGCAGCGGGTTGTCGCGTCGTTCCGCTGACGGGGGCAAGCGATCGTGTGGACGCCGCGGCGGGTTCTGCTCCTTCTCGCCGGTACCGCGCTGTTCGCCGCGGTGTACGGGGCGTACGCCGGCGCCCTCGGCTGGATCGACGGCCTGCCACAACTCCCGGCCAAGGCGCTGGCCCGTTCCGACGGTACGTTCCGGCCGCCCGAGCGGCCGGTGCTGCCGACGGTGCAACTCCTCCGCGAGGCGTTCGGCCCCGGCTGTGAGGAGGAGAACACCACCACCTACGCAAACCAGTTCACGTTCAAGAGCGGCGACTCGTGGGTCGTCGTGGCCACCGGGCGGGTGCCGAACCCGGACGGCAAGTCGGTCACGCTCAGCCCGTTCAGCGTCGCCGTGTTCGGGAAGCCGAAGCCGCCGCACCTGCGGGCGCCGGGCGAGGTGTCCGAGGTCAGCACGTTCCACGCCGACAAGGCCGTGCTGGAGTTCGACCGGGTCGTGACGGGCCTGGCCGACATGGTCAAGGCGAAGGTGCTGCGGCTCGAACTCGTCAGCGACCCCGAGGCGACGACCGCGGACAAGCGGCGCGGCCTCGTCCACATCACCAACAACCAGCGCACCTCCGACCCGAACCGGTCGCTGGTGGTGCGGACGCCCGGCCCCGTGTTCTACCGCGACCCGAAGAACGCGGACCGCAAGGCCGCCGGCCCGGACGTGTGGACCGACGCGGCGATCGAGGTGGTCGATAAGCAGAACCTGCCGCGGGCCTACGGCGCCCCGGCGCCGCCGACGGCGACCACGCGGGCCAAGGATTTGCAGGACGCCGGAGTCGTGCCCGACATCCTCTCCGGCCGCCGCTTCCCGCCGCCGACGGTGACGGCCGTCGGCCTCAAGGTGTTTCTCGAAGACAAGGACGCGAAGCTCGTCGCGGTCAAGAAGGGCTCGGCCGGCTTCTCCGGCGTCCGCCGCCTGGAACTCGGCGAGAAGGTGCTGCTGAACCTGTGGGTGGACGCGCGGCAGTCCGTGATGGCGAGCCCCGGAGGGGCGACGAGTCCGCTCAGCGTCGTCGAGGAACCGCCGGCCGCGGCCGCGGTCGTCGGCGGGCTGTTCGCGGCCGTCCAGTCCGTCCGCCGGCTCGACCGCGCGCTGTTGCAGATCGAGACGCTCGGCCCATTCGCTTACGACGCGGAGAAGAACGTCGGCCGGTTCGACGTGGTGCCCGCGGCCGAGGCGGGGGTGCAGGATTACGTGCAGGTCCACAAGCTGCCGCCGCGGGGCGGGACCCAGCGGTTGTTCAGCCAGGTGCTCGAGATCGAGTTCAACGGCCCGCCGACCGGCGGTAAGGCGCCCGAGCCGAAGGCGGCCGGGGCGGGGCCGTCGTTCAAGGAGCTGCGGGCGTGGACGTACACCCCGGGCCGACTCGTCATGGTGTCGTCCGACGCGGACCGGCTCAACGCCTTTGGCACGAAGTTGGTCCACGACGAGACGTCCAACAAGTCGGTGCTGACCGGCGCGCCTCTGACGGCGATCCGCGGTAACGAGGCGCGGGCCGACAAGAAGGAAGCCGGCGAGAGCGTGCTGACCGCCGGCGCCGCCGGCCGCCCCGCGACGCTCACGATGACCAGCACTACGACAGGCGCGAAAAAGTCCACGGCGGCACTGATCGAGGGCGCCGGCACGATGAAGCTGTTCGACCCGAACAGCGGCACGCAGTCGGTTGAGGCGGCGTGGGCGCAGTCGATGTCGCACACGCGCGAGACCGCCCAGAACCGCGAACTGGACCTCCTCACGTTCACTGGCGCCGCGTCGTTCGACGATCGCAAGGCTGATTTTTGGCTGAAAGGGAACGTGCTGAAACTGTGGCTCGACCCGGCTGCGGGCCAGGGCGGCGGCCAACCGCTGCCGCACCAGGTGCAGGCGCTCGGCGACGTGTCGAGCCACTCGACGGACTACGACATCGAGCGGGCCGACCACCTCAATGTGGTATTCACGGAGGGCGTGAACACCCCAACCGTGCGGCCCGCGGCGCCAACTCCCGCGGCTCCGGCACAGCCCGTCACGGCGCAACCGAATTCGCCGACTCCAGCCCCCGCGGTCGCGTCCGCACCACAGCCGAAAGAGGAGCCGCGGCCGAAACCGCCAATCCGCATCCGCGCCCGACTCATCAACACAACCGTCGAGCGGGTCGCCTTCAAGAACGACTTCGAGGGGCTGGACCGGCCCGGCACGAAGATGCCCGGCCTCTCGCCGTCCGACCCGGTGTCGCGGACGCCGACCGGCGGTACGAAGTATCAGCTGAAGCACGTCAGCTGTGAGGGGAGCGATAAGGTTCGCGGCCAGGACGCGCCGCTCGTCCACCAGGACCCGACCGACCCGGGCAAGCAGCCCCGTGGCATCGACATCTACGGCACGAGTCTGCACCTCGACCAGACGCCGGACGGCGCCGTGATGACCGTGACCGGCGAAACCGGCCGTCCGGGGCAGGTGCACCACGAAGGGATGTCCGTGGTCGGCCCGAAGGTCGTGATCGACCAACTGCGAAACCGACTGTCCGTCGAGGGGGGTGGGTCGCTGGCGATGCCCGTGGGGAGTACGCTCGCCGGCAGCGAGCCGCAGAAAGCCCCCGTGGCCGCCGGCAAGAAGGACGCGCCGCCCGCGCCGCCCATCGTGATCCACTGGCGCGACGAAATGCGGTTCGAGGGGGCGCTGAAGACGGCGGAGTTCATCGGCCGGGTGCGGACGATTCAGGGTGAAGCGTCGGTGGTGTGCCACACCATGCAGGTGTTCTTCGACAAGCCGGTGGTGTTCAACCCGGCCCGCCCGGCGGGGGCCACCCCCGGCCCGCGCGGCGACGCGAAGATCGATCGCGTGTACTGCTACAACGCCCCGGGTGACGCCCCCGACGAACCACGCGACGCCCACGAAGTGCATTACACCGAGGTGCAGCGCGACCCCACCGGCCGGCTCACGAAGTGGCAATTCCTCCGCTCCGCTTCGCTGGAAATGACGGCCAAGACTGCGGACGCCCCCGGCCAGGAACCGTATCAGCAGCTACTCGCCACCGGTCCCGGCGAGGTCCGCATCTGGCAGTACGGCGAGAAGAACGTCTCTCGGGCGCAGCCCTCCACCCAACCGATGACACCCCCCGTCCGCCCCGCGCCGGCCGAGGGTGAGATGAAGCTCACCGTGGTGAAGTTCGCCGGCCGCATGGTGGCCAAGGACAAGGGCCGGCTGTACCAGGAGGCGGAGTTCTTCACGGAACAGAACGGAAGCGCGCCGATCGAGGTCGTCCACGCCCCCGCGTCCGAGCCCGGCGCCGCGATCGCACCGGCGAACCCGCCGGTCGGCACCGTCACGCTTCGGTGCGCCGAGCGGCTGGTGGTGTCCACCCACCGCCCGGAGGGGCAGCCCGCGGCCCAGCGGATGGATGCTTACGGGAACGTCTTCATTCGGTCCGACGAGTACGACGGCTGGGGCGAGGTGGTGAATTCGGACGGCCGGTACGTCACGCTGTCGGCGGCCGGCAACGCCCTGGCGCGTATCACCCACCGGTTCAACGGCAGCGGCAACATCGCGCGGCGGATCGTTTACGACCGGGCGACCGGCGACTACCGCGTCACCGAGAGTGCAGGGGCAACGATCCAGCCGCCCCGCTGAGCCGCGCGGGGGTGGGAGGGCGACGGGGTGACACCCGGGTGTCACCCCGTCGCCCTCCCACCCCCGCACCCCTTCACGGGTTCCCCGTCACGTCCCACAACACACCAGTAGGCTTACAACCTCCACTAGGAGGGGCCGATGCCGCACCCGCTGTTCACCCCCGAAGTCCGGATGATGCTCCAGGAGCGGAGCGACGCCGGGCTGCGCGAGTTTTGCGAGTCGCTCCATCCGGCCACCGTCGCCGAGGCGCTGGACGACGACTTCACCCCCGAGCAGGTGTGGGAGGCGATCAGCCACGCCGACATCCGCACCCAGGCGTCGGTGTTCGAGTACCTGCCGCCGGCCCGGCAGGTCGAGATGATCGAGAAGGCCCGCCCGCAGGTCGGCCAGCTGCTCGGCAAGATGTCCCACGACGACCGCGTCGATCTCGTCCGCCGCCTCCCGGAGGACGTTCACGAGAAGCTGCTCCGGCTGGTGGACGAGGCCGACCGCCGCGACATCGCCACCCTCGGCCAGTACGGCGCGGACACCGTCGGCGCGATGATGACGACCGACTACGCCTGGCTCCCCGGCACCCTGACCGCGGCCGAGGCCATCGACCAACTCCGCCAGCAAGCCCCCGACCGCGAGACGATCTACTACGTGTACGTCCTCGACGAGGCGGCCCGGAAGCCCGACGGCACGCTCGCCCCGCGGCGGCTCCTCGGCGTGGTGTCGCTGCGCGACCTGATCCTCGCCCCGCGGCACGCCCTGATCCGAGACCTGATGGAGAGCGAGGTCGAGGCCTTGCGGTACGACGAGGACCGGGAGGCGGTGGCGAAGCTGTTCGCGCGGTACGACCTCATCGCCGTGCCGGTCGTGGACGACCGGTTCGGCCTCCTCGGCATCGTCACCCACGACGACGTGCTCGACGTCGTCCAGGCCGAGGCGACGGAGGACTTGCAACGACAGGCCGGCGTCGGCCGTATCGAGGGGACCTACCTGGAGGCGTCGTTCCGGCAGGTGTGGCTGAGCCGGGCCGTGTGGCTGGTGTTTCTATTCCTCATGCAGATGGTCACGATCAACGTGATGGCCCATTACGAGGGAAAGCTCGACGGCGGGGCGGGGCGGCCCGACGGCCGCGGGCTGGCGTTCCTGATCGTGTTCATCCCGCTGTGCCTGTCGGTGGGCGGGAACGCCGGCTCGCAGGCCTCGACGCTCGTAACCCGTGCGCTGGCGCTCGAACAGATTCGGGCGCGGGACTGGCTGCGGGTGTTCCGCCGGGAACTGCTCATGGCTCTCGCCCTCGCCGCGGCGCTCGGCGTCCTTTCGGTCGCGCGAACGTACTGGTTCACGCCCACGGACGTGCTGGTGAAGGTGCCCGACGACGGGTTCTGGAGCCTGGTGTGGGTGGTGACGTTTTCCGTCATGGGCATCTGCCTGACCGGCGCGCTCGTCGGCGCTATGCTGCCGCTCGGAATCAAGTCGATCGGGTGGGACCCGGCACTGATGTCCGGGCCGCTCATCGCCACGCTGTCGGACGTGCTCGGCATCATCATCTACTTCAGCATCATCGGCCTGTTCTTCTGATCCCCTTTCATCCCTTTGCAGCAGTCCCCTGGCCCGAGACGATCACGCGCCTCCCCTCGACCCGCACCAGGCGGTTGGCGATCAGCCGCACCGCCTCGGGGTAAGCCTCGCACTCGGCCGCGGACACCCGCGCGGCGAGCGAGTCTGGCGTGTCCTCGCCCAGCACCGGCACGCACTTCTGTACCAGCACGGGGCCGGTGTCGTAAGTGTCGTCGGCGAAATGGACGGTGCAGCCGCTCACCTTCGCGCCGTAGGCCAGCACTGCCTCGTGGACGTGCCGGCCGTACATGCCGTGGCCGCCGAACGCCGGTAGCAGCGAGGGGTGGATGTTCAGCACGCGGCCGCGGTAGTCGGGTGGGATCGGCAGGAGGTGGAGCCAGCCGGCGAAGCATACTAGCTCGGGGGCGAAGCCGCGGGCGGCGTCCCACACGCGCTCGGCGAACCCCGGCCCGCGTGCCGCCACCGTCGCCGGCACGCCGGCCCGCCTCGCCCGCTCGACCCCGAACGCGTCCGACCGACTCGATACCACGCCGACCACTCGGGCGGGGAGTGAGCCGTCCGCGCAGCGATCCAGTAGGTTTTGCAAGGTAGTGCCGCCGCCGCTGACGAAGCAGACGAGGCGCAACGGGTCGGGCATCGGGGGCCGCCGGGCTTGGGGAATCGACGCGGGTGTTTTATGCTATCAGGGAACGGGGTTGACCCCCGGGCGAAAGGACCGACCCGCGGATGGACGGCATCTACCCCGAGCTGGCCCGCCGGACCGACCCGGCCAAGCTCCTCGGCTACCTCAACTTCTCCGACGGCCGCCCCGACCCCCGCTTCCAGAAGGGGCTCGCGGACGGTTACGCGCTGCTGCACGAGCACGGCGACGCCGCGCCGTGGCTCACGCTCCTCGACTGGCTCGGCCGAACACTTGGCGACCTGGCCGCGTCCGGCGCCGCCGCGTTCCGCGACACCGCGCAGGCCTCCGGCGTTCTCGCCGCGGCGGTGCTCCTGCCGCAGGCGTACCGCGACCACCACGCCGACCTGCTCGCCCACCAGCCGGACGCGGAGCTGTTCACGCCGTTTTTCCTGGCCCGCGGCTTCGAGGCCATCCTGCGACACGGGGCGCCGTGGGACGTCGCAGGTGCCGTCCGCGCGCTGAACGACTTCGTCGGCTACCGGCCGATAGCCGTCCTGGAGACGCGCCCGAACACGGACTTCTACCCGCACGAGAAGGTGCGCCCGATCCCGCTCTACCTCAAGGGCGCGGGCGTTGCTCCGGGGCGCTACGCCGACCTACTTCGGCCGGCTCTCGAACTTCTGGCGCAGACCGCGCCCGAGCTACTGGACGAGGCCTGCTTCGACCCCGAACGGATGGACGAGCTCGCCTTCGACCCGCGCGCCCACGACCACTTCCATCCAATCAACAAGCGGCCGAACGTGCTGTTCGGTGAGTGGGACCCGCACACCATCGACGCGAAAGGGTTCTACCGGCGGTTCGTGCTACGTCAGATGACCCTTGACACGCTCTTGACGTGGGTTCACCCGCCGGCTGGCGTGGCTGTCGGTGACCGCGGCGAGCGGCTGTTCGAGGCGTCGGCCGTACTCGCCGGAACGATCCTGATGGGCGCCGGCGTCAGTGGCTCCGGGCCGACTACCTACGACTCCACAGTCACGTTATCGAAGCTCGTGCCGCGCATCGCCCGCTACCGCGACGGGTTCTACAAGAAACTGCTCGCCAACCTCCCGGGCGCACACGGCGACCGACTTCGCGAGGAGGCGGAGACGCGGAAGCAGCCGTTCGCCGGGGTCCGGCAGTACCTCAACCAGGCCATCGCCACCCAGCGCGCGGCCCACCTCCAAGACCGTCGACTCGCGCAGTTGTTCGGCGCGATGGGCTACCCGTTCGCGGCCCGGGAGCAGGCGAAGAAGATTGCCGCGCCCGCGGTCCGCGTCGGGACCGAGGTCCGCGTCCGGCAGACGGAAGCCGACTTCGCGACCGACCGCGGCGAACTCGATGAAGCGGCCCGGCTGCTCGGCGAGGTCGAAGACCTGCTGCGCCGCGGCATCGACTGTGGGGCCGTACTCGACCCGTGGAACGTGCTCGGCTACCAGGGGCTGTTCCCGATCTTCCCCGGCCGCGAGGATACCGTCCGCGACCCGCGCGCGGAGGAACTGATCCACACCGTCGGTCGGCAGTTCGACCTGTACGCGAAGGCCGTCAGCGCGGCCGCGGTCGCCGGCGACTCCACGATCCACAACCGGCTCGACCGGGCGATGCGCGCCCTGGCCGAGTGGTGGGACCGATTCGCCACCTGCACCGTGACCGACCTGCCGCGCATCCACGGCGGCGAACGCGCCGACGCCGCCGGGCACGTCGCCGCGGCCCTGGCGGCGTGGTCGAGGCGCGACCCGGGCGGGAACGACCTGGCCTTCTGGCGTCAGCACCGCGACGGCTTCACGAGCCCCGCCGCGTTCGCGCAGGTGATTGCCGCACTGCTCCGCCACGAGGAGTGGAAGGCCGGCATGGGCCTCCTCATGACGTGGCTGTCCGAGAGTGACGCGGTGCCGCTCGAAGACCCGTCCGCGTCGTTCGACGACTTGGCCGAGAGGTGGCTGACCGGCGTCGTTGGAACGACTACCTTTCCGCCGGCCGAGCGCGCCGCGCTCGTGCGCCGCTTCTTCGAGCTGTTGGAGGTGAACGCGGAGGACAAGTTCACGCCCGCCGATGAGTGGCTGCCGGGTGTCGTGGCCCCTCACGATGAGAATGACGAGGACGATGAGGACGACGACACGTTCGCGTCGGCCTACGAGGGGATGACGTTTCAGGACTCGGCCGACGACGGCGAGGAGGGTTCGGTCGCGGACGGCGCCCCGCAGTCGGTCGGTGACTTCCCGCTGGAGGGCGAGGCGAATGACCTGGAAACCCGGCTCAAATTCTTCCACATGGTCGCACGGCTCTGGCGCGTCGCGGCCCGCCCGGAAGTGTGGGGCCGCGGCGACCCGGCCGCCCACGACACGCTCGCCGGCTGGCTCGGCTCGGCTCGACGCAGCCGGGCGGCGTTCGCGCGATTCCTGGATCGGGTGCGCGAGATCGCCGTCCCCGAGCCGATCGGCGGGCACGAGGGGATGATCGAATTCGACCGCCGCCGCGCCCTGAAGGGACACCTGCTCGATCTCGGCGTCGCGACTTGTGTCGAAGCGGGGCGAGCGGCACTGGCGCTGTCCGCCGTACTCGCCGCGGGTGGTGAGCTGCCCGCTCCCGGCGGGGCCACTCCCGAGGCGGCCGACGACCCCGCCGCACCGCCGGACTGGGAACCCCTGCTGATCCCGGTCGAGCGCGCCGTGGCGACGCGAGACGCGGCTCAGGTGCGGCGGCTGTTGCCGGCGTTCGTCGCCCGTTTCCGCGGCGAGCCGCTCCTGTACTGCCCGCCGTCGGACGGGGGCCAACCCGCCCCGGTGCTCCGGGCGCAGACCGCGCTGCACGCCCTCGAGGACCTGCTGACGCGGCTGCCCCGGCTCGGCCTACTCCGCGAGACGTTCCACCTCACGAAGCTGGGCCGCACGATGGAGTGGAACAGCCCGCCGACCGGCCGCCGGGTCAGTAGCTTCGACCAGTTGTTCCGCACCGCCCTGGTCGGCGTCGTCGACACCCTGTTGGCGTCGGCCCCGGCGTGGGGCAAGGACGGCGCCCCGGACGGCCCGCTCGCCGCGATGCTGTTCCGCATCGCCGACGAGTTCCAGAAGCTGTGGGTCGAGCACAGCCAGTCGCTGCGGCTCTCGGTGCTGGAAGCCGTGACCGACGAGGCCGACTGGGAGGCGGTCCGCGGGTTCGTCGCGCGGTACGGCAGCGACCTGTTCACGGTTCCGTTCCTGGGCCTGTCGAACATGCGCGGCATCCTGGCCCGCGGCGTGGGGCCGTGGCTCGACCACGAGGCCGAGTTCGCCGACCCCGACCGCCGCCCACGGCTCGTGGACGACTGGGAAGAGGGGAAGCTCGACAAGCCACGGACGGCGCGCGCGGCGGAGTTGGTGCTGCAGGCGCTGGTCGAGCACTACGACGAGTACCGCGACTACAACACCACGACGACGCAGAGCGACTACGGGGAGAACATCCACATCCTCCTGGACTTCCTGCGGCTGAAGGTGAAGTACGACCGCGCCGCGTGGCGGATGCGGCCGTTCGCGCTGGCCCACGAGGTGCTGTGCCGCCGCGGCCAGGACGTGCTCGCGGCCCGCTGGCGCGAGACGATCCAGGGCCGCACGCAGAAGCTCGCCGAGGAACTGCTCGAGGAACTGGGCAAGCGCGAGACGCGCTACGCGGTCCGGTTGCGGACCGTGCGCGACCGGCTCGAGGAGCGGTTCCTCCTGCCACTAGAGATCGACCGCGCGGCGGCTCAGGTCGGCCCCGCGGCCGAGGCGGCGAGGGCCGGCGAGGCCGAGGACGGCCCGGCGTTCGTGCGGCTGCTCGTGGCGATGTCGCCGTTGCGGGACACGGTCAGCGGCGTGGGGCTGGAGGTGCCGGTGTGGGTGCGGCGGCTCGAGGACGCGTTGCGCCAGTCGCGCGACCCGGACGCCGCGGACGCGGCCGACACGGTGCCTCTGCCGCTCGACTTCGCGGATCTGAAGAAGCAAATCCAGGAGTGGGACCGGCCGCTGGGGGAGTGAGAGGGCTGGGTATCGGCGGCGGCGGTGCTACGCCGCCGGCTGTGAAATCCAGTTCCGTCACCACGGCTTTTCCATCATCGACACGATCTGAATCGCCATCGCGTTCACGGCCCGCTGCTCGGCCGTCGTGCTCGATTCGCCCAACTCGGGCAGCTCGCGGCCCGTCGCTACCAGCCGCGTCGGAGGGGCAAACTGCACCACCTCCGGGGGCGGCGGGGTGGGATTGGTCGGGTCGAACACCGGTGGCGCGTCGCCCGGAATCACCGGCACGCCCGCCGGCCCCGGCTGCCGCCCGCGCTTCGGCGCGGAGAGAATCTCCCCGCTCCGCAGGTCTCGCCACAGCACGTCCACGCTGAGCACCAGGTCGGCTTCGCGGATCAAGTTCTGAAGATTACGATTCAGCACCGACTTGTCGATGCCCACGACGTTGGCCTGCAACTCGGTGTCCGCCCGCTCCGGGTCGGAAACCACTTTGAACCGCGTCCGCCGGCCGATTTCACGGACCACGGCACGCTGCAGATCGAGTTCGAGCCCGCGGTACGGCCCAGTCTGGAACGCCCGGTTCGTAAATGTCGGGACGTACACCGTGTGGATGTTGCAGTCGTAGAGGGCGTCGGCACCGAGCTTGTAGCCGAACACGGTCGGCGCACCGCCCTGGCAGCCGACGGCCACGGCGAGGACGATGACCCCGCCGACGGCGGGGAGCGTGCGGGTCATGCGGGCCTCGCCGGGTCAGGGGGCGGCGTTATAGCCGGGCAACGTCGCGGGCTGCCTGACGGGGGCCGTCGGGGCGGCCGTCGGCGCGTCCGTGGGTAGAGCCTCGGGCTGCACCACGTTCGGTCGGCCCATCAGTTCGTCCCACTTCGCTTGCAGCACACGGATGGGATCGGTCCCCGGCGGCGTGCGGCCCTCGGCGATCGTCCGCATCAGGAATTCTTTGCGCTCCGTGGCCAGGTCGGCGTAACGGGTGCCGGCGTAGCGACGGCGGACGAGTTCGTAGTAGAACACGGCCGAGCCGGGGTGCCCAGTCCGCTCGTAGAACCGGGCCGTCTCAAAATCCTTCTCGGCCTGCTGGAACCGGATGGCGAAGCGGGCCCGGGTCATCCGCTCGGCCATGGCCGGGTCCTGGGTGATCTCGGGCACCGTCGCCTCGGCCATCTGAACGAGGTGGAGCGCCTCCGCGCACTTGCGGCCGTCGTAGATGGCGCCGCCGGTGGCGTTGTTCTTCGCCTGCACGGCGTAGGCGATGGCCTGCGGCCGCCACCGGCTGTCCGGGTGGAGCTCGACCAGCTGGCTGAAGAAGTGGTCGGCCTCGTCGAAGTTGCCGCGGACGAAGTTGACGTAGCCGCACCAGAACAGCGCCGTGTCGGCGGTCGGGCCGGTCACGTCGTGGGTGTGGATGTTCTCCAGCACCTCGGTCGCCCGCCCCTCCTGCACCAGGAACGGCCGCGACTTGTCGAGCGGGTTGTTCCACTTCGGCGTCCACCGCATGACGCCCTTCTCCCCGGCCGCGGTGCGTGTGGTGATCTCGTCGCGGAAGTCGTCGAGCCAGTAATCGGAAATCTCGAACATCCGGGCGCACGCCTCGCGGCGGTGGGCACCGGTCGGGAAGTCCATCAGCAGGCGGTGGTAAGTGTCGACGGCGCGGGGGTAGTTGCTCTGCATCCGGTCGCACTCGGCCTGCATGAAGCGGGCGCGCTCGGCGAGCGTGGCCGGGTTGCCGGTGTTGTCGGCGAGCCGCTTGAACTTGTCACGGGCGTCGGCGTAGTTGGCGGCGGTGAACTCGCCCTCGGCCTCGGCCAGCTTTTCTTCGGCGCGGGCGTCCTCGTAGCTCTTGGAGAAGCGGAATTCGGCGACCCGCTCCTTGAACTTGGTGAAGCCCTGGCAGCCCGGGGCGACGAGGGCCACGGCCAGCGCCCCGGTGAGGAGCTGGAGCCCGCGGCACACCCGCCCGGCAGCGTCGGCCATGACCTCTCCCCCGTTTCCGTTCGGTCGCTACCGGTCGGTGAGGAACCGGTGCATCCGCGGCCGGCGGCCGAGCACGAAGCTGACCACCTGCCCGAGCACCGCCCGCACTTCCGCCCGCACCGGCTCGGCCACGACCCCCGTGGCGATGGCCCGCAGGGCGTCGCCGGTGAGCGGCCGGCGGTCCGGCTGGCTTGGGCTGCACGGGGTGCAGACCACTCCGCCGGCGGCCGGGCTGAACCACACCCGCGTCACGCCCCCAGGCACGGCCTTGCCGCACCCGGTACACACGTCGAGCCGCGGGCGATAGCCGAGTTCCTTGAGCCAAACAAGCTCGAATCGCGTCACCGCGTCGACCGGCGACTCGCCCGGTTCGCCCAACTTCCGCAGCGTGTCGAGCGCGGCGTCGAACAGCTCGGGGTGCGGGTCGTAGTCCTGCGTCCCGTCGGACAGCAACTCGGCGACGTAGTACCCGGCGTTGAGCGCCGCCAGGTTCTCGCGCAGGGCGGGGAACTGCTCCTCCATCCGCGCCTCGGTGAGCAGGTCGAGCCCGCCCTGGGCCTTCCGCAGGAACACGACGCGGCACACGGTCAGCAGGTCGAACGAACAGTCGAAGCTACTCTTGAGCCGACGGCCGCCCTTCGCCAGGCCGCGCAGCTTGCCGAACTCGCGGGTGAACAGCGTCGTGATCCGGCTGGTCTCGCTCCAGTCGGTGCCGCGGACCACGAGTGCCAACGCCTGCTCGGCCGCCATCGCTTCCCCCGGGGGTCGTTCCGTGATAGCACAGTAGAGGGGCGCGGCGAAGCCCGCCCGGCACGGAGAGGAAGCATGGCGTCACTCGCGGACCTGCGGCAGGAGTACAGCGCCGGCGGCCTCTCGGAGGACGACGCCGGTCGCGACCCGTTCGCGCTCTTCCGCCGCTGGCTCGATCAGGCCATCGCCGCCGGTCTGCCGGACCCGAACGCTTTCACACTCGCCACCACAACGCCCGACGGTTGGCCGTCCGCGCGGGCCGTGTTGCTGAAGGGCCTCGACGAGCGCGGCTTCACCTTCTTCACGAACTACGATAGCCGCAAGGGCCGCGAGCTCGAGGTTAACCCGCGTGCCGCGCTCGTCTTCCTGTGGCAGGCGGTCGAGCGGCAGGTGCGTGTCGAGGGTACGGTCGAAGTGGTGAGCGCGGCGGAGTCGGACGAGTACTACACGGTCCGCCCCCTCGGCAGTCGGCTCGGGGCGTGGGCGTCGCCGCAGAGCGTGGTGATCGCCGGCCGTGAGGTGCTGGAGCAGCAGCACGCCGAGTTGACGGCTCGCTACCCCGACGGAAACGTGCCACGGCCGCCGCACTGGGGGGGCTACCGGGTGCTGCCGCGGGTCATCGAGTTCTGGCAGGGGCGGCGGAGTCGGCTGCACGATCGCATCCGCTTCACGCGCGGCGGTGACGGGTGGGTGCGGGACCGGCTGGCGCCGTGAAGGGTGGCTACTTCTTCAACATGCACGGCCGGGCCATCACGGCCACGATCAGCGTCTCGCCGTCGCGGGTGCGGTGCGGAGTCACTACGGGGAAGAAGCGGTCGCAGGTGCAGGTGTACGTCACCTCGCCGAGCCCCGGCGGGCGGATCTTCAGCGCCACCCGGCCGTTCTCGTCGCGCGGCCGCTCCACCTTCACCTCGAGCTTCTTGCCGTCCACGAGATCGAAGCGGACGCTGTCGCCGGGGGCCACGGACTTCGCTTCCGAGGCGTGGAGCTTGAAGCCAGTCAGCGCCGCGTCGCGCTTCTGCACTTCCTTCGCCAGTTCGACGAGCCGCTCGTCCACGCTCTTATTCGCGCGGGTGGCCAGCACCGTGACGACGGTGATGCGCACCGGCTGGTCCGGCGCCGGCTGGCACTCCCGCGGCGCACACACCGCCACGAACAGCCCGGCCACGGCGAGCATCGCAGGCTCCATTCGGGTTAACGGGTCGCGCCGGGGAACAGCAGCGGGGCGTCGGTCGGGTTGCGCGTCATCCGCGGGCCGCCCATCGGCCACGCCGGGTGCTCCTCGGCTTCCTCAAGCTCCACGTCGTCCGAGGTCGCCAGTGTCAGCGGACCGGCCAGCGGCATCCCGCCGACCGGCAGCCAGCCGCCGGCCCCGGCGCCGTCCACGCGGTGAACGTCGACTTCGGTATCGGCGGCGATCAGCAGCACGGGGATGCCGGCGAGCGGGTCGTCTGCACGGGCGACGCGCTCGGCCACCTGCTGGGGCAGGCGGGGGAACAGCAGGTAGCCGAAGCCGGCGAACAGGACGACGCACGCCGTCAGGGCGTAAGCGGCGACAGCGACCGCCCGCGCGAGCCGCCGCTCCCACGGCACACCCACCGGTTCCGACAGCCGGGCGAGGGTGAGCCGCGCCGCGATTCCGTCTCGGGTCGAGTCCCAGGCTTCATCGCTCGGCCTTGGCGGCGACGCCTGACACCAAAGCCGCCAGTTCTCGGGCGACAGTCGCCGCTGAGCGTCAACGCACGGCTCCGCCGCGGGGTTCGCCGTGACCCAGCGCTCGACGGCGGCGCGGGCGCGGTCGTCCAACTCGCCGTCGGCGTAGGCGGCGAGAACGTCCGGCCAGGGGCCGGGGAGGTCGGCAGGGTCGGGTGCGGGAGTCATGGGAGTACGCGGTCGGCCAGCAGCTTCTGGAGTTTCTGTCGGGCGTAGAACAGCCGGCTCATCACGGTGCCGATCGAAATCCCGAGCACGTCGGCGACTTCACGGTAGGAGAGCTCGCCGTCCACGTGCAAGACGAACGTCTGGCGCTGGGCCGCCGGCAGGGCCGCGAGGGCCGTGTCGATCAGGCGCCGCAGTTCGGCCCGTTGCAGACCGTGGTCCGGTGGCGGGCGGCCGTCCGGCCCCGCGCTCTCGGGTGTGGCCGGCACCGGCGGCCTGTCGTTCCACCCGTCGCGCTTGCGGCGGCGGCCCATGTCCAGGGCCGCGTTGCTCGCGATCCGCAACAGCCACGTCTTGAACGTGCTGTGGCCACGAAACCGGTCCAGGTTCGACAGTACCTTTACGAACGCGTCCTGCACTGCGTCGAGGGCGTCTGCCTCGTTACCGAGCAGCCTGAACGTCACCCGGTACGCCACCATCCGGTAGCGGCGGAACAACTCGTCCAGCGCAGACGCGTCGCCGCCGGCCGACCGCTCCAACAGTGCGGCGTCCGACACTTGCGGAGTGGGGATGGCCGGGGCGGCGGGCATGGCGCGGGGGGCACTCTGGGGTCCGGTCCGTGGGCACCCGACACGCGCATTCTACCCCGCCACCTGGCTAGACGCGACGACAGTCCCCGGAATTCACCGCGCCCCGTCGTACCAATATCAGTGGACACACGTCCGCAGCTCGCCCGGAGTTTCTGCCATGCTGTCGCCACACCGATGGAACGCGGCCACCCACACCTATGAGGCCGTCCCAGGCTTCGCGCTCCCTTCGACGGCCCGCGAGATGCCGCCCGACGACATGCTGTGGATCGACCTCATGGACCCGACGCCCGAAGAAGAGTCCCGCGTCTTCGAGCAGTTCCTGCCGGTACACGCGCTGACGCTCGGCGACATTACCAAACCGCGCCGCGAACCGGAGCAGGGGGCGCACCTGCCCAAGGTCGAGGAGTTCGCCGACTACTTGTTCATCGTCGTGAACCCACTCCCGCCCGGTCTCGCCGACCCGAAGGCGACTGGCGGCAGGCGGATCCGGCTCCGCGACCGCCCGCAACTGAGCGCCGTCCTGACCCGGCACGTACTCGTCACTCACCACTACACCGCGATGGACTGCGTCGCCGCCGTGTCCGGCTACGTCGCCCGGCACGGCGAGTGCGCCAAGCGCGGCCCGGACTACGTGTTCCACCTCATCCTCGACGCCGTGGTGGACGAGTACGCCCCAGTGGTCGAGCGGGTTGCCGACCGCCTCGACAAGCTCGAAACTCGGGTGTTCCGCAACCCGAGCCCCGAGGAGCTTGCCCGGCTGCTGCGGCTGAAGCGACTCGTTTCGGGCCTTCGGAAGACGCTCATCCTCGAGCGCGAGGTGCTGTCCCGGCTGACGCGCGGCGAGTTCCAACTCGTAGACGACCGCGAGATCGCGTACTACCGCAACGTCTACGACCATCTCGTGCGGTACACCGAGCTCATCGAGTCGGCCCGCGAGATGGTCAGCGACCTGATGGAGAGTCACCTCGCCGCCGCGTCTAACCGGCTGAATCAGGTGATGAAGTTGTTGACGATGATCTCGACGGTCATCCTGCCGATGACGCTCATCGCCGGCGTCTACGGCATGAACTTCGAGGAGTCGGCGGCACCGGGCTACCACACCGACTGGGGCTTCGGCTTCGCCCTCGGCCTGATGACGGTCGTCGGCCTGGTCGCCTACGGCCTGTTCCGCTGGCGGCGGTGGCTCTGACGGCCCTTGTCGTGACCCCCTCACGGGCTTAGGTTATCAGCCGGAATAGCGATCACACGTCGGCCCCGACGGAGGCGATACGATGGCGAAGCGGGCGGGTGGCGGGCGGCCGAGCCGAATGGACCTTCGCCGGCAGGCGGAGGCGGCCGAAGCCCAGGACGAGGAGAAGGAAGACGTCGAGGAGGCCGCCGAGGAAGAGGAAGCGGAAGAGCCGGACGCGGAAGCCGAGGCCGATGACGGCGACGACGAGGGGAAACCGAAAAAGAAGAAGAAGGCTCCCGCCAAGAAGAAGGCTCCCGCCGCCAAGAAGCCGGCCGCCAAGCGCACCCGCACCGCCAAGGAAGTGCGGATGAAGGCGCTGTGGGTCGTTTTCGACAACGGCAGCAAGATCGTGGAGAAGTTCCCGTTCAACCAGAAGCCCGACGCCGAGGCGCTGCTCGCCAAGAAGATCGCGGAGAAGGAGGGGAAGGCCGTCTTCTACCTGAACCTCGTCAAGGAACCGCTCGAGTAACGATCAAAAGCCCACCCGCCGCAGCGGGTGGGCTTCACCCATCTCACACCACAACTCACCCTGCCACGACGGCCCGCTCGCGCAGGACCGTCTGAATCTGCTCCAGCCGGTAGCCGATCCACAGCACGTTCGGGAAGCGGATCTCGTGCTTCTCGGCGCCGCTGGTGCGCACGATCAGGTCGCCGGAGAAGAAGCCCAGAATCCAGTGGCGGAACAGGTCGTCGCGCTGCTTCTCGAAGGCGATGCCGGTGGTGTCGTAGCTGCGGACCGAGTCGCCGATGTGCTCGCACACCCGCAACTGGCCTGGCGTGATGATCATGTACGTCCGCTGGTCGAACACGAACACCGACACCGCCCACAGGATCAGAGTCGCCGTGGCGATGAACAGGTAGCCGGCCATGTTGATGAAGATGTGGAGGTTGCCGACTGCCCCGAGTAAGTTGTCCCACCCGTTTGGTATCAGTGTGATCGCCAGCGCCAGGATCAACAGGAACATCAGTACCAGGAATGACCACAGCCCGCGGAGCGGGATGTTGGTGATCAGAATCGTCAGCAGGAGGATCACGCAGTAAAGCGGCCCCATCCACGCCTTCTCGGAGATACGCGGGGTGAACGCCTGCGGCCGGGCCGGATCGCTCGACGCGGAGACGGCCCTTTCCAGGGAGCGGGTCTTGGCGTCTTTTGGCACGATGAGCTCGTACCGGTCCGTCTTTTCGTCCGACGCCATCTTGTGTACCAGCGCGTCGGCCGGGATGACGGCGAGGCGGTGGTTCTCGAACAGCGTGATGAGAGCCATCACGTACCCGAGGAGCCAGATCGGCCACCAGTAGAAGATCGGCGAGTGGCTGACGAGCTTGATCTCGCGCGAGTTGGTGGTGGCGGGCATTTGCGAGGCGCCGGCGGTCGAAGCGCCGGGCGGGGCCGACGAAGGCGGGAGGGCGCTGGACATCGGGTTCGGCCTCGTGGGGTGGCGCCGCCGCGGCGGCGTTGTCCGGGGTATTCGGGCGCCGCGGTCGGTTCTTGGCACGGGAGCGCGGCTAGGCTAGACCCGCGGCGCCCCGGAGTCAAGCGTCACGCCTGTTCCGGCACCTCCAGCACCACGTCGTCGCCCTCGACGTGTACGGGGTAGCAGCCGATTCGTACCTTCGGGTTGTCGGCCCAACTGCCGTCGTCGAGGCGGAACCGCCAGTAGTGCCACGGGCACGTCACCACGCCGCCTTCAACGAACCCGCCGGACAGAGACGCCCCCATGTGCGGGCACAGGTCGTCGACGGCGAAGAACCGGCCCTCGTGGTGGAACACGGCGACGTCCTTGCCGTTCACCTCCACGACCGTGGTCGCGCCGGCCGGCAGGTCTGTCGTCTTGCCGAGGGGAATCCGCTGGCCCACGTCGCACCTCCGCCACGGAACGATTGTTCGTAGTGTATCAGCCGTTACCGGGGGCGCCGCCGTGCTCGAAGTCGAGTTGAAGTACCGCGTCGCGGACCAAGCCGTCGTGCTGGCCCGCCTGACCGCACTCGGGGCGGTGCACGTCGGTGAGGCGGTCGAGGTCGACCACTACTTCAACGCCCCCGACCGTGATTTCCGCTCCACCGGCGAGGCGTTTCGCCTCCGCCGCGACGGCGCGAGCAACCGCTTCACGTACAAGGGGCCGAAGCAAGCGGCGGTGACCAAGACGCGTACCGAGATCGAACTGGCCGTCGCCGACGGCGACGGCGGCGCGGCGGACGCCGAGCGGCTCGTCCAGGCGCTCGGGTTCAGCGCGGTTGCGGTCGTGAAGAAGACTCGCGCCGTGTACGACTTGCCGCGCGGCGACTTCACCGCCACCGTCTGCCTCGACGTCGTCGTCAACGTCGGCACGTTCGTCGAGGTGGAGGTGGTCTGCGGCGAAGCCCAGGCCGCGCTCGCGGAGGCGACGGTGCTGACGCTCGCGGCCGAGCTCGGGCTGCGGGACCCCGAACCGCGTTCGTATCTGCGAATGCTGCTGGTAGCGGAGGGCCGGGAGTGACGCCGGTGGTGACGACGATCGCCGAGGTCCGCGCCGCGGTCGCGGCTGCGCGACGGCGGGGCGATGCAATCGGCTTCGTACCGACGATGGGGGCGCTGCACGAGGGGCACGCGGCGCTCGTCCGCGCGGCCCGCGCTGCCGGCGGGTTCGTGGTCGTGTCGGTGTTCGTGAACCCGACCCAGTTCGGGCCGTCGGAGGACTTTGCCAAGTATCCCCGCACCCTGGACGCCGACCGCACGCTGTGCCACGAGGCCGGCGCCAACCTGGTCTTCGCCCCGAATGCGGCCGATATGTACCCCGCGCGGTCGGTGACGTTTGTGGAGGTGACGGAGCTGGACCGCGAGCTCTGCGGCCCGCGCCGGCCGGGGCACTTCCGCGGCGTCTGCACCGTGGTGCTCAAGCTGTTCAACGTGGTGCTTCCGGACCGCGCCTACTTCGGGGCCAAGGATTACCAGCAGGCCCGCGTCGTCACGCAGATGGTGCGCGACCTGAACGTGCCGGTCGAGGTGGTGGTCGAGCCGACGGTCCGCGAGGCGGACGGGCTGGCGATGAGCAGCCGCAACCGCTACCTGAGCGCGGCCGAGCGGGTAGCCGCGCCGTCGATCCACCGGGCGCTTCTTGGTGTGCGGGCTCGTGCGGCGGGCGAGCGTGACGTGGCGGCGCTCGAAGCCGGATTGAGGGCCGAACTGGAGGCGATACCCGGGGCGCGGCTGGATTACGCGCAGGTCGTGGACGCCGAGACGTTGCAACCCGTGGCGCGCGTCGAGCGGCCCGTGGTGGCGGCAGTCGCCGTGTTCCTGGGCACGACGCGGCTCATCGACAACGTGGTGATCGACACCTGAGTTGCCGCTCGCGGCTTCATGCTGCCCGACGCGAAGCCGCAAGCGGTCGTGCTGCTTACACCTCGTCCGCCGTCGTCACCGGCGGCGGCTTTGGCGCATCGAGGTCGCTGGTATCGAGCCGCCCCTCGACCTGCAACCGGCGGAACACGTCCACCGTCGCGCGAATCCCGTCCTCGAGCGGCGTCTTCGGCATCGGCCCCAGGTCGCGCTCGATGCCGGCGTCGGACAGGTCGTACGCGATGGCGATCTGCGACGTGCCGACCGTGACCAGCGTCGCCGCCGCGGGGAGCACCCGCGTCAACGCCTGGTGGTAGTCGGCGAGCGTGACGACGGCGCCGCGGAGGTTGTAGCTCTTGGCCCCCTGATACGGCCGCACCAGGCTGAGGATGAAGGCCTGGGCCACGTCGTCGACGTACTGGAAGTCGCTCCACCCGCCGAAGCTGATGGCGTAGGGTCGGCCGAGGAGCACGGCCTTGATCGCCTTGGTCGGCTCGCTGGTCATGCCGAGGTCGCGGCCGGGGCCGTACACGGTCCACGGGCGCAGGCCGACGCTGCTGATGCCGTGGTCCTGGAAGTAGATGCGAGCGTTCCCCTCGTTGCAGCACTTGAACACGCCGTAGTGCGTGCTCGGGATCAGTGGCGCGTCGTCGGGCTGGCTGCCGGCCGGGTACTTGTCGGGGCCGCCGAATACCGCTGCGGAGCTGGCGTAGACGAGCCGCTGCACCTGCGAGCCGGTCGCCTTGATGCCCTCGAACACGGCCAGCGTGCCGAGCACGTTCACCCTCGCGCCGAGCATCGGGTCGACGCGGCACGTCGGCACCTGAAGTCCGGCCAGGTGGATGACGTGCGTGATGCCGTGGGTGCGGATCGCGGCCGTGAGCGCGGCCAGGTCGGTCACGTCGCCGGGGACGAACTTGCACTTCGCCACGTCGGCGTCGGACAGGATCAGGCGGAAGCGGCGGGGGTCTTCCTTCAGGTCGAAGACGAAGACGTCGTCGCCGCGGGCCAGGAGGGTGCGGGCGATCCACGCCCCGATGAACCCGTACCCGCCGGTGATCAGCACACGCATCGGAAGCCAGCCCGTGAGTTTGGGAGAGTTCGCTACGCCGGCTCGACCGCGGTCCCGGCCGGCTCCACCGTTTCGGGGGCGACCTTCGCCAGCGTGGCGAGCTTGTCCCCCTCGTTCAGGTTCATGACCCGCACGCCCTGGGTGTTGCGGCCCACCAGGCGGATCGTGTCCACCTTGCACCGCGTCACCATGCCGCCCACGGTGATGAGGATCACCTCGTCGCCGTCGCGGACGGACGACACGCCGACCACCTTGCCGTTCTTCGCCGTCACCTTCACGTCGCGGAGCCCCTTGCCGCCGCGGCGCTGGCGGCGGTAGCGCATCGACGACCGGTCCTCGCCGCCCTCCGTCTCGGTCCCCTCCTCGGGCTCGGTCTCCGTCGGCTCCGGCCCGGCGTCGTCGTCGCCGTCCGCGGCGTCGGCCGTGTTCGCGCCGAACGGCGTTCGCTTCCCGTAGCCCAGCTCGCACACCGTCAGCAGGAAGCCGTCCGGGTCGGCGACCGTCATGCCGACCAGCTCGTCGTCGCCGACCAGGTTGATCCCCTTCACCCCGTACGTGCCGCGGCCCGTGGCGCGGATGTTCGCCTCGGAGAAGCGGATGGCCATGCCGTTGCGGCTGCTCAGCACCACCTCGTCGCCGGCCTTCGTCAGGCCGACGCCGATCAACTTGTCGTCGTCGTCCAGGCCCATGCCGATGATCCCGCCGGCGCGCGGCCGGCTGTAGTCGGTCAGCTTCGACTTTTTCACGAGCCCCTTGCGGGTGGCCGTTAGCAGGAACGCCCCCTCGACGAACTCCCGCACCGCGACGATGCCCGACAGTTTCTCCTCCGGCTTCAGCGACAGCACGTTGGCGATGGACCGGCCCGGCGAGGTGCGCGCGGCCTGCGGCACCTGCCACACCTTGAGCCAGTACAGCTGCCCCTTGTCGGTGAAGCAGAGGAGGTAATCCTTCGTCGCGGCGGTGAAGAAGTGCTCGACGAAGTCGTCGTCACGCAGGCCGCCCTGGACGCCCTTGCCGCCGCGGTGCTGCACCCGGTACTCGCCCACCGGCATCCGCTTCACGAACCCCTGGTGGCTGACGCTCACGACCACCTGCTCGTCCTCGATCAGGTCTTCCATCGACACGTCCGCCGCGTCGCCGCTGATCTCCGTCTTGCGGGCGTCGCCGAACCGGCTGCCGATGTGCTCCAGGTCGTCCCGGATGACCTTGCGGACGTTCGCGTCGTCGCCCAGGAGCGTCTCGAAGCCTCGAATCTGCTCGCGGAGGTGGGTGTACTCCTTCAGAATCTCCTCGCTCTCCAGCGCCGCAAGTTGGCCGAGCTGCAGCCGCACCACGGCCTCGGCCTGTAGCTCCGTCATGCGGTACACCGCCTGCGCCCCCAACTCGCGTTGTAACCCGCCGAACGCCTCGGCCCCGATGGCCCGCTCCATCAACGCCGCAGGCACTTCCATCTGTTGCAACCGCAGCTTGGCCTCGGACCGGTTCGGCGACGTGCGGCAGATGCGGATCACCTCGTCGATGTCGGCGATGGCGATGAGCTGGCCTTCGAGGACGTGCCCGCGCCGCTTCGCCTCCCGCAGCAGGTACTCCGTCCGCCGCCGAATCACCTGGACGCGGTGGTCCAGGAATTTCTGCATCATCTCCTTGAGCGTCAGCAACTGCGGCCGGCCGTCGACGATCGCCAGCAGGATGATGCTGACCGTGTCCTGCAGCGGGCTGAACTGGTAGAGCTGGTTCAACACTAGATGCGGGTCGGCCCCGCGCTTCAACTCTATGACGATGCGGACCGGCTCGCCGGTGCGGGCGCTCGACTCGTCGCGCACGCCGCTGATGCCGGCGATCCGCTCCTCCTTCACCAGTTCCGCGATGACCTCCTGGAGCTTGATCCGGCTGACCTGGAACGGCACCTCGCGAATGAGGATGCTCGGCGACTTCCCCTTGCCCTCCTCGACGATGTCCACCCGCGCCCGCAGGGTGATCTTGCCGCGGCCGCGGGCGTAGGCGTCCACGATCCCCTGCCGACCCATCACGATGCCGCCGGTCGGGAAGTCCGGGCCGGGCACGAGTTGGATCAGGTCGCCGAGGGTGGTGTCGGGGTCTTCGATGAGCCGAACCAGCGCCGCGCACACCTCCCTGAGGTTGTGCGGCGGGATGTGCGTGGCCATGCCCACGGCGATGCCGTCCGCACCGTTCACTAGCAGGTTCGGGAACCGCGCCGGTAGCACGAGCGGTTCGCGGTACTTGCCGTCGTAGTTGTCGACGAAATCGACCGTCTCGTGGTCGAGGTCGTCGAGCAACTCGGCCGCGACGGGCGAGAGCTTGGCCTCGGTGTACCGGTGGGCGGCGGGCGGCAGGCCGGCGATCGAGCCGAAGTTGCCCTGCCCGTGGATGAGGCGGTAGCGGAGAACCCAGTCCTGGGCGAGTCGCACGAGCGCGTCGTAGATCGACGCGTCGCCGTGCGGGTGGTAGCGCTTCATCGTCTCGCCGATAATCCCGGCGCACTTGCTCGTCGCGGCGGTGGGGCCGAGGCCGAGGTCGTTCATCGCCACGAGGATGCGGCGCTGCGACGGCTTGAGGCCGTCGCGGACGTCCGGCAATGCCCGGGACACGATGACCGATTGGGCGTAAGTGAGGTAGCTGTCGCGCAACTCGTCCACGATGTCGAGTAGCGGGATGGGAGCCCCGCTCGCCTCGGCCGGGCCGCCGGGGGCGGGCGGCGGTGGGGTGTCGTCGGCCAACGTCGGCTCCTGTGGTTCCGGGAGAAATTCGCGGCCCGGACCGGATTGCGATGCACGTCGGGCGTAAGGACGTTATTTTAGTGGAAGCCGGGGGTTCGAACCACCCGCGTAGGGGCGTTCGTGGTACCTTTTTCCTCGCCCGAACGTCAACCGCGGCAACGGGTTCTGGGAGCGAGCAATGCGACGACCGCTGGGGGCGCTTCTGGGGTTGGTTCTGGCTATCGCGACCGCGTCCGGCCAGGCCGGTGGCGTGACGCCCGCCGCCGACGAGACGCGGTCAAAGCTGCTGAAGGTGAAGCTGTCGCTGAACTTCAACCGGATGCCGCTGCGCGAGGCGCTCAAGGAGATCGCACACCTGGTGACCGAGAACACCGAGAAGCCGATCCTCTGGACCTACGCCGCGGACGGCGGCGTGCCGAACGTGCCGGTCACGTACAACTGCAAGGATAAGGCAGTCGAGGCGATTCTCGACGACCTGTTCAAGCAGCACGGTCTCGGGTTCACGGTGCTCTCCGGAGACGACCACCCGCGTGACGGCTGGGTCCGCCTCGGCCCCGGCAAGGAGCGTGGCGAGGTCAAGAAGTTGTCCCCACTGGTGCTCGCGCCGCCGACCACGACGACGCCGACCACGCCGGCGGTCGTGCCCGACGACCCGAACGAGGCGGCAGGGCTGGCCCGGCTCAACGCTGCGAAGGGGCTGCTGACGGAGGGGAAGGCGGCCGACGCCAAGCTGATCCTGAACGTGGTGATCGGCAAGTACGGCAAGACGAAGGCGGGGGCGGAGGCGAAGGACATCCTGGAGAAACTGAACAAGTGACGCCCGACCGGCCGAACCGTCGCGGCCGCGCGCCGGACGTGCCGTGGCTCGACCCCGCGAACGGCCCCCGCGACTGGCCGCTCGGGTACGGCGGGTCGTTGACGCCGGATCTGCTGCGGAAGGCCTACGCGGCCGGCGTCTTCCCGTGGTACAACCCCGGCGAGCCGGTGCTGTGGTGGTCGCCGGACCCGCGCGCCGTCATCGAACTGGACGGCCTCCACGTCAGCCGGCGGTTGGCACGCACGATTCGCTCGGGGAAGTTCCGCACCACGGTCAACCAGGCCTTCCGCGACGTGATGCTCGGCTGCGGCGAGTACCGCGCCGAGGGGACCTGGGTCCACGAAGAGATGGTGACGGTGTACACGGCGCTGCACGTCGCAGGGGACGCGCACAGCGTCGAGGTGTGGGCGCCGACCGACTCGGGGGCGTGGGAACTGGCCGGCGGCATCTACGGCGTCGCGGTCGGCGGGCTGTTCGCCGGGGAGTCGATGTTCCACCGCCGCACCGACGCCTCGAAGGTGGCGCTGGCCACGCTCGTCGAGCGGCTGAAGGCGCGTGGGTTCGTTCTGTTCGACGTGCAGATGACGACCGACCACACGGAGCGGATGGGGGCGACGAACATTTCCCGGGCCGAGTACCTTGCCCGACTGCGCGACGCGGTGGCCCTGACGCACGTCCGGTTCGCCGATTCTGCGTCGGCGCCGTCTTCGATCGCACCCGATCGCGGCGAACAGCCGTGACTGCTCGGGCCGGCGCCCTACGTCTGGCCGATTCGTGCCACCTCGGTAGCGTCGCCACAGGACTCGGCCGCGCTGTCCCGTGGGACCCAGGAGCGAAGACGACACCTGGCGGTGGCGAAGCCGGGACGATGCTCACGCGACCGAATCGTGCGTCCAGTGGCCGCGAGCTGGGGAGCTCGGGCTGGTGTGATCGGAGACAGACATGTACCCGACACGTAGAGCGTTCCTGGCTACCGGACTGACACCAGCAGTATCACTAGCCGACGAGCCACCGCCTGCGGCTACGAACCTCGGCTTGCTGCTTTACTCCTACGGCATTCGAGCGCGTGCTGAAGGCGCTGGGTTCACCGACCCGGCGAGCTTCATCACACTGGCTCGCGAGCGGGGCGCGAGTGCGGTGCAGGTGCCGCTCGGTCGGCGGACGGAAGCCGCCGCAGCTTTGATCCGTCGGGCCGCCGAGGCGGCCGGCGTGGCGGTCGAGGGAATCGTGAGCCCGCCCCCGGACACGGGCGCCGGGCGAGACCAGTTCGCGGCCGAGTTGGGGACTGCCCGCGCCTGTGGGGCGGAAGTCGTCCGCACGGTCTTGATGGCGGGCCGCCGCTACGAGCTGTTCTCACGGGCCGACGAGTACGCTGCGTTCGCCCGGACCGCAAAGGCGACGCTGGAACGGGCCGAGCCGGTCGCTCGCAGCGCCGGCGTCAAGCTGGCCGTCGAGAATCACAAGGACTTCCGCACGGACGAACTGCTCGACCTGTTGCGAGGTCTGGCGAGTCCGTGGGTCGGTGTGTGTGTCGACACCGGCAACAACCTCGCGCTGCTCGAGGACCCCGCCGCCACGGTCGCCGCCCTGGCGCCGCTCGCGTTTACTGTTCACTTGAAGGACATGGGATTGGAAGAGTACGCCGACGGCTTCCGCCTCGCGGAGGTGCCGCTGGGGCAGGGCGTACTCGACCTGCCCGCCGTCGTCGCCGCCCTGCGCAAGGGGAACCCGCGCGTCCGGTTCCAACTCGAAATGATCACGCGCGACCCCCTCCTCGTTCCGTGCCTGACCGATCGCTACTGGGCGACGCTCGGTCGCGTCCCCGGCCGCGACCTGGCGCGAACGCTGGCGCTCGCTCGCCGCACTTCCCGCAAGGAACCGCTCCCGCGCGTCTCGCAACTGCCGCCGGCTCAGCAGGTGGCCGCGGAGGAGCGACACGTGCGCGAGTCGTTCGCGTTCGCGGCCCGCACGCGGCTTCTGGCCGGGTGAATGGAACGGCGAATCGGCCATCGGGTTTCTCATTCGCACTTCATGCCGGCGGGGGTAAACTCCAGTAGGGACTGGTTCGTCGGCCCCAGAGGGCAGTCCGTGCGCGTGTTACTCGTCGAGGACAATTCCTCACTCGTCCGCGCCTTTCGTCAAGGGCTCGAAGAGGAAGGCTTCGCCGTCGACGTGGCCACCGACGGCGAAGAGGCCGACGTGAAGGCCCGCACCACCGGGTACGACGTGGTCGTGCTCGACATCATGCTGCCGAAGGTGGACGGGCTGACGCTGCTGAAGAGGTGGCGGACCGACGGTATCAAGACCCACGTCCTGTTGCTCACCGCCCGCGGCACCGTGTCGGACAAGGTGACCGGCCTCGACACCGGGGCCGATGATTACCTGACAAAGCCGGTGGACTTCGACGAACTGTGCGCCCGCGTCCGCGCCCTGATCCGCCGCGGGCACCAGCAGAAGGACCCCGTGCTGCGCTGCTACGACATGGAGATCGACACCGCGGCCCGCACCGTCCGCCGGGCCGGGCAGGTGATCCACCTGACGCCGCGCGAGTACGCCTTGCTGGAGTTCCTGGCCTTCCACCGCGGCAAGGTCGTGACCCGCAGCATGATCTGGGAGCACCTGTACGACGAGTACGACGAGAACACGTCGAACGTGGTGGACGTGTACATCCGCTACCTGCGGAACAAGATCGACAAGGGCTTCGACCCCGCACTGATCCTGACGCGGTGGGGCGAAGGCTACATGCTCCGCGGCGACGACGACCCGCCGGCCCCGCCGGCCGCGAAAAAGGGGTGACAGCCCCATGCGTTCCATCCGCCGGTCGCTCCTCGGCTACTTCCTCCTGCTGCTCGCCGTGGCCCTCGGGCTGATCGCGGCGTTCGTGGACCGCTACGCCGTGGGGGCCGTCCGCGCCCGCGAGGAGTCGGAGTCGAACCGGATCACCGCGGCGTTCGACGCCCGCAAACTCGAAGCCCAAGCCAAGTTCGACGCGGAACTCGTGCAGGAGGCCCGGAGCCTGGCCGGGGAACTGAACCGCACGTTCTTCAAGGCCTGGGGCCGGTTCCGCCCGCCCGACCAACCGCGGCCAGGGGGGAAGGGCCCGCCGGAGCCGAAGTCTCCACCCGAGCTGAAGGGCATCGAACCCCGCCCGAGTTTCCCGGGTAAGGCGCCCGACGAGGACGGCCGCGAGTACCTCCGTCGTGTGACCGCCCTGATGCTGCAACCGCCCGCAGCCGGGAACTGGCTGCCGACCGCGGAGGCGGCGTCCGCGACCCACAGGGCGTGGAGCCCGGGATGGATTTCGTTCGCCTCGCCGCGCACGGCGACGCGGGTGCAGATACCCGAGATGCTGCACCGGCCGTTCGTGGAGGGCGGCGATCACACGGGCTACTACCAGTTCCACGTCGTTGCCGACTACCCCGGCCGGCCCTGGCAGGCGATCGGCACGGTCCGCCCGGCTCGCCTCCACCACGACCTGCCGCTCGACCTGGCGCGCGTGGAGGACTCCGAACGTGAACTTCTCCCCGCCGACGAAGTTCGTGTCGAGGGTCAGGGGGTATTCCGGCGGGCCGTCGTGTGGACCGCGGTCACTCCGCAGGGGTCACGACCGCTGCTCATTCCCGTATGGCACGAGAATCAGTCGTACTCCTCAGGCGCGGGGGCGCGTGCGACCTCGTTCTTCTACCCCCCGATCGGCCCGAGCCCGCGGGCCTTCCGCCCCGACTTCTGGCTCCGCGTCTTCGTCCATGCCGCGCGGCCGCAGGCGGAACTCGACAGCCGGTTCGTCGCCGCGGCCGCCGAGCGGGACCAGGAAATCGTGCGCGTCCACTCCGAGTCGCGGGAGGAACTGACCAAGCTCCGCACCCGCCTCGCCGCCATCGCCGTCGGGTCGTTCCTGGCGCTCGTCATCGGCGGGTGGTTCATTGTCGCCCGCGGGCTCGCCCCGGTGCGGACACTGTCGGACGCCGTCAGTCGCGTCTCGGAGAAGGACTTCGCCCTCCCCGTCTCGTCGGCGGCGCTGTCGGTCGAACTCGCCCCGATCCACGCCCGACTGACCCAGACCCTCGACCAACTGCGGGCCGCATTCGCCCGGGAGAAGGATGCCGTGGCCGACATCTCCCACGAACTCCGCACGCCGATCGCGTCGCTCCTCGCCACCATCGACGTGACCCTGCGGAAGTCGCGCACCCCGGAGCAGTACCGGGCCACGCTCGAAGACTGCCGCGGCATCGCCAAACAACTCGGCCAACTCGTCGAGCGGATCATGACGCTCGCCAGCCTCGACGCCGGCACCGCGCGCGGTGCCGTCAGCCGGGTGGACGCGACCGAACTCGCCGGCAGTTGTGCCGTCGTCATCCGCCCGTTGGCAGAGGCCCACGGGCTGTCGTTCACGCTGTCCGCGGTCGGCCCTGCTGAGCTCGACACCGACCCCGACCGGCTTCGTGAAGTGCTGATGAACCTGCTGCACAACGCGGTCGAGTACAACCGCGCGGGCGGCCGCGTCGAACTGGCGGTCCGGGCGGACGCGGGGCGGGTTGTGTTCGAAGTGCGCGACACCGGCATCGGCATGACCGACGAGGTGCGGGCCAAGATTTTCGAGCGGTTTTACCGGGCCGACGCCTCCCGCACCGCGACCGGCGTCCACGCCGGGCTCGGGCTGGCGATCGTCAAGGAGTACGTCGAGCGGCTCGGCGGTGCGATCGAGGTTGAGAGCACCCCCGGCGAGGGCTCGGTGTTCCGTGCCACATTCCCTGCGGCGGCCGGACAACCGGAATCCCTCGCCCCGCCCCCCGACGCCGCGCGCCCGGAACCCCGGGTGCGGTCCCGCCCCACGCCCGCCGCGTCCTGAAATAGACGCCCGCCCGCCCGACCGGGTAGAACGGACACGTAGGTCCGGTTTCCGGCGGGGGGGCACGACGATGCGCGGCGTGTGGGTGTCGGTCCTGTTCGTCACGGCCGCGGCCGTCATGTCGTTCAACACAGGATGCGGCGGGTCCGAAAAGTCGCTACCCCAGCACGTCCCGGAAAACACCGGCCAGGCGGGTGCTACTGCGGTTGTCGCCGTGCCGGACAAGTCTGAGCCGGCCGCCGTCGCGGTCGTGGGGCGCGCCGTCAAGGCGGCCACCGACGGCAACCCGGCGCGCGTCGAGCGGGCGAAGGTGAACCGCCTGAGAATGAAGGGCACGGTTATGGGGCCGAACGGCCCAGTCCCCTCGCGGCGCCTCGTCGAAGCGGTCTGGCCCGACCGATTGGCCCAGACCGACGAGTTCGGTTCCGACTCGGGGTTCGGTAAGACGCTCGTCCGCCTCCGGCGGCCGGTACTGTGGGTGGGTCGTATCGCCGAGGGGAAGGCGGTGCCGGTCGAATTCGCCGACGGCAAGGCGCCCGAGGCGGCGATCGCGGCCGAGTCGGTCGGGCGGCACTGGATGGCCGTCCTGGTCCCGCTCGCCGACTCCCGCACGGTCGTGTTCGACGCCAAAAAGTTGCTGCTGAACGGCCAGCCCGCCGACGTGATCCGCGCGGCCGCACCGGGCACGCCGGTCTTCACCTTGTGGTTCGACGAGAAGTCCGGCTTGCTGCTTCAGGTGGGCTTTTCACAGGTCGAGCCCGGGAACACGAAGCCGACCGACAAAGTGTTCACGCTCCGCGACCATCGCGCGACCGACGGCCTGATGGTGCCGGGGCGTATCGAGTACCGGCAGAGCGCGCTGCCGCTGCCACTGGAGGAGTGGGCAGTCGAGGGATGGGAGTTCCCGGAGCGGATCGAGGAGGGAGGATTCGACCCTCCCAAGTGACGCGGTCAGGGACGGTAGCCCTGCACCGGACCGCGGCCGCCGTCCGGCGCCGGGCGGGTCGCGGGCACCGCGGGCGGCCAGTCGGGGCGGTAGGCCGGCAGCCCGGGCGGCACCGGCGTGGGTGCGAACGGCGAGTCCTTGAGCCCGCTGCTCGGGCGGACCGCGCCACCCACGCCGATCAACTCGGGGCGACGTGCTACTTTGTCGGCGAACACCTCCAGGTCGCCGGCGATCCGCTCCGCCCGTGCCAGCACCCGGGCCAGTGACGCCGCGGCCGCGTCGACGTTGTTGAACAGCGTCGGGTCGGTCAGCAGTCGTTGCGCCGTGCCGTTCTCGCGGGCGAATGCCTGCACCACGCCCCGCACGTCGGTCAGTACCGCGTTGAGCGACGCCGCCGTCTCGGCGACGTCCTTCGTCAATGCCTCCGACCGCGCCGCGAACGGCCGGACGACCCCGCGCAGCTCGGTAATCGCGTCCGGCACCGCAGACGTGCGAGTGTCGAAGTTCCGGATCGTCTTTTCCGTCTCGTCCAACACGGCTTGCAGCCCGCCGGACACTTTCAGGATGTTCAGCCCGATGGCATTCAGGTTCTTCAGGAGGGCCGTCACTTCCTTTTGGTTCTCGGGCGAAAGCACCTGATTGACCGACTCCAGCGCCTCCCGCGCCGCCTTGGCGGCACCGGCCACGTCGGGCTCAATCCGCTTCACGCTGCCGCGGAGTTCGTCCACCGCGGGGCGGACGGTGGCGACGAGTGACCGGATGTCGCGGAGTGTGTTACGCAGGTTGTCCGCCTCAGCCCTGTCGATCGGCGGGCCGAGCGCAGAGATGGCGCCCGGCGGGGGCGCCGGGTTCTCGGCACCGCCGACGAAGTCCTGAATCGCCTTGTTGGTCTTCTGCACCTCGGGGATGAAGGCGCGCACGTCCCGGCCGAGGAGTTCGTACTCTCGCAACGTCTTTTCGAGCTGCGGGGCGACCCGCTCGATCTTCTCGAACGACGCGACGACGCGGTCGAGTGACTGCTGAGCCGACGACAGCACGCCGGACGCCGGAGTCAGCAGGCTGCGGGGGGTGATGGGCGGCACGCCGGCGATCTCGCTACCGGGAGGGATGTCGTCGCCGCGCGGCAGCGGCTGGCCGGCGGTGTCGAGCTTCGGGAGGAAGTCGAGGGCGGTGTCGCCGTTGAGGAGGCCGCGGGTGATGGTCGGCGCCTCGTTCGTCCGCGGCGGGTGCTTCGGGTCCACGGTGATGTGCACCCGCACCTCGCCGGTGGCGGCGTCGAGGTCGATCTGCTTCACCTCGCCAATCCGGACGCCGGACTTGCGGATGGGCGTGCCCTGCGTCAGGCCGGGCGCCTCGGGGAACAGCACGGTGTAGTTCAGCTTCGTGGCGAACAGCTGCGGCGCCTTCCCGAACAACACGACGAGCACCGCGAGGACGACGAGCGTCGCCCCGACGAACAGCCCGAGCCGCATCCGCATCTTCTGCTCTGCCACGTTGCACCGGTGGACAGGAAGGCCACGAACCCCCGGGAGCTACTCCTCCGCGCCGATCCGACGGGCGGCGTCGCCCTCCACGAACTCACGAACACGCGGGTCGGTCGCGGTCGCCAGCCCCGCCGGGGGGCCGTCGTACAGCACCTGCGGCTCGTCCGCCTTCAGCCGGCCGACGGGCTCCAGCATCACCACGCGGTCGGCCACCTTGTGGACCGTCCGCAGCTCGTGCGTCACGACGATGCTCGTCACCGGCCGGCGGCTCCGGGTGCGGAGGATGAGTTCGTTGATCACGTCCGTCATGATCGGGTCGAGGCCGGTGGTCGGCTCGTCGTACAGCATCACGTCCGGGTCGAGGGCCAGCGCCCGCGCCAGGCCGACGCGCTTCCGCATCCCGCCGGACAGTTCGGCCGGCATCTTCGGCTCGGCGGCCTCGGTGAGCCCCACTTCGGTCAGCCGGTCTCGCACCCGACTGCGGATGTCGGCCTCGGCGTACCCGCCCTTCGCGCGGAGGCCGAACGCCACGTTTTCGAACACCGTCAGGCTGTCGAACAGGGCCGCCTGCTGGAACAGGAAGCCCATCCGCAGCCGCATCTTCGTCAGCTCGGACTCGCCAAGGTCCGACACGCTGCGGTTCTCGAACAGCACGTCGCCGGTGGTCGGCTTCAGCAGGCCGACCAGGAGCTTCAAAGTCACCGTCTTACCGCAGCCGCTCTCGCCGATCACGCACACGGTCTGATGTGGCTCGACCGACAGGCTCAGGTCGCGCAGCACCGCGTGCCGGCCGAACCGGACGGACACGCCGCGGAGTCGGATGAGCGGGTCGGCCACGTCATATCACCTTCGACTTGGCGTCGGGCCAGATCATGTCGTGGACGCTGTTGGCAAACATCGACAGCACGAAGTCCAGCACGATGATCGACACGAAGGAGAACACGAACGCCTGCGTCGCGGCCCGGCCGACGCCCGCCGCCCCGGGCTTGCTGTGGAAGCCGCGGTGGCAGGCGATCAGCGCCATCACGCCGCCCAGCACGAACGCCTTGGCCACGCCGACGAACACGTCCCACACGCCGACGTAGTTCCGCGAGTGCTCCCAGTAGTGATGCGTGTCGATGCCGTAGACGTGGAGGCAGATGATGGTGCAACCCACCAGGCCGGCCACGTCGGCGAACACGGTCAGCATCGGGATCATCAGCAGCGAGGCGAGGAACCGCGGGGCCACGAGGTGCTTCACCGGGTCGACGCCGAGACACGCCAGGGCGTCGAGCTGCTCGCTGACGCGCATCGTCGCCAGCTCCGCGGCCATCGCCCCGCCGACGCGGCCGGCCAGCATCACCGACGACAGCACCGGGCCCAGTTCGCGCACCACGGACAGGTGAATCACCGCCCCGAGCGACGTTTCGAGGCCGACGGTGTGGAACTGGTTGTAGGTCTGCACCGCCAGCACCATGCCGATGAACAGCCCGGTGATGATGACCACGGACAGGCTGTTCAGGCCGATGTCGACGGCGACGCGGAGCCACTCGCGGCCGCTGAACGAGCGGCGGAACATGCCCGAGATGGCGCGGGTCGAGAAGAGCGTCCAGTCGCCGAGGCCGACGAGCGCGGTAGCGATCGGGCCGCCGATCGGGAGCACGTCCGCGTCGGGCGGCTTCGGCGGGGCGGGCGGCGTCTCGACGGTCATCGGCCACCCGGGGTTGGTGTCGGCTTCCCGACCGGGGCGGCGGTACGGACCGTAACGATTGTATCGGCGCGGGAGTTCGCGCGGGTTGAGGCCGAACGCAGAAAGCCCGCCGGTCGCGGCCGGCGGGCTTTCTCTGCTCAGTTCAAGATTTCTCGAACGGCGACGCCGTCGCGCCACTCCACCCACGCCCGGCGGCGGGCGTCCCACACCCAGCCGCTGAACGTCTCGTGGGGCCGCACGTCGATCACACGTATCGCGCCGCCGTCTTCGCCGGACCGGCCCCATCGCCAGCGGCTGTCCTCGGCGCGGACGGCGGCCAGCTCGGCGTGGCCGAGCAGGAACACGACCACCGCCACGAACGTCAGCATGAAGTGGCCCGCCATCAGGCCGTACACGCCGCCCACCACCGCCAGCACGCTGCCGACGCCGACCGCGGCTTTCGTCGCGTCGAGGCGAGACATTCCCGTGGCGAGCACGGCACGCAGCACGCGGCCGCCGTCCATCGGGAACGCCGGGATCAGGTTGAACAGCAGCAGGAACAGGTTCGCCTGCATCAGCCGGACGACGAAGCCGTCCACCGCGTCGAGGGCGCTGGGGTCGAACGAGCCGGGCAAGGCCACGCCGCCGCCGAGGAGCCCGACGAAGATGCCGGCCGCGATGGCGAGATTCACCGCCGGCCCGGCCAGCGCGATCACCACCTCCTGCCCCGGCTTCTCGGGCATCCGTTCGAGGCTGGCCACACCGCCCATCGGGTAGAGCGTGATGTCGCGGGTGCGAACGCCGTAGTAGCGCGCGGCGAGGGCGTGGCCGACTTCGTGGAGGGCGACGCAGCCGAACAGCGAGAACAGGAACAGTACTTCGCCCGCGGCCCCGCTCACGTTCCCACCGGCGACGCCGCCGACGAGCACGAACAGTGGCAGCAGCCAGAACGTGCCGTGGACGTACGTGTCGATGCCGAAGAACTTGCCGAGCCGCAGTGAGCCGAACATGGGTGTTTCCCCTCGGGAGGGGATACCGCCCACGCGGCCCCGCCCTCACACTCTATTCGAGGGGAACCGGACGGGATTGGGTGCGGGGATCGCCGTCACTTCTTCTTCAGCGCCTTGTCCGCGATGTCGGTGCGGAAGTGCATCCCGGGGAAACTGATGAGTTTCACTGCCTCGTAGGCCCTGGCCTTCGCCGCCCGCAGGTCGTCTCCCAGCGCCGTGACCGCCAGCACCCGGCCGCCGTCGGTCAGGACGCGGCCCTTGACGTCCAGCTTGGTGCCGGCGTGGAACACCTTCACTCCCGAGAGGGCATCGGCTTCGTCGATGCCCAGGATTTGCTTGCCGGTGTCGTATTTGCCGGGATAGCCGCCCGAGCACAGCACCACGCACACGGTCGGCCGGGCGTCCCACTCGATCTTGCCGTCGAACTGGTCGAGTCGCTCGTCGGCCACGGCTTCGAGTAGGTCGAGCAGGTCGGTCTTGAGCCGCATCAGTAGCGGCTGCGTCTCGGGGTCGCCGAAGCGGGCGTTGAACTCCAGCACCCGCACGCCTTGGTTCGTCATCATGATGCCGGCGTACAGCACCCCCTGGAAGGGAAAGCGGCCGCGCTTCATGGCGTGGACCGTCGGCACGAACACGCGGTCCTCCAACTCCTTCAGCAACTCCGGCGTGCCGATCGGGGCGGGGCAGTACGCGCCCATGCCGCCGGTGTTCGGCCCCTTGTCGCCGTCGTGGACGGCCTTGTGGTCCTGGCACGGCGGCAGTGGAAGGATGGTGCGGCCGCTTACCAGCGCCAGCACGCTGACTTCCTCGCCGTCGAGCCGCTTCTCGACCACGATCCGCCGGCCGGCTGTGCGGCCGAACTCGTCGCGCACCATGATTCGCTCGACGGCCTTTTGCGCCTCCAGCGTGTCCTTGCACACCACCACGCCCTTGCCCGCCGCGAGGCCGTCGGCCTTCACCACCACGGGGTAGTCGCGGCTCTGCACGTAGGCGCGGGCCGGGTCGGGGTGGTCGAACACGCGGAAGTCGGCGGTCGGCACGTCGGCGTGGCGCATCAACTCTTTGGCGAACACCTTGCTCCCCTCGACCCGCGCCGCCTCCTTGGACGGGCCGAACACCTTGTACCCTTTGTCGCGGAGGAAGTCGGCGAGGCCGGCGGCCAGCGGGTCCTCGGGGCCGATCACCACGAGGCCGATCTGCTCCTTGGCGCAGAAGCGGTTCAGCTTGTCCGTCTCGGTGTGGTCGATGGCCACACTCACGGCCCCGTCGCGGGACGTGCCGGCGTTGCCGGGCGCGCAGAACAGCTTCCCCAGCCGCGGCGACTGCTTCAGCTTCCAGACCAGGGCGTGCTCCCGGCCGCCCTTGCCGATCACCAGTACGTTCATGGACAGCCGCGGACGGGGGTGCGATGCCGACACCCCGCAAGTGTATTCACGAGTTGCTCGGGCGGGACGGGTTTCAAGCAACGGCTTGCCTTCAGTTGGAGTTTCGGCTAGACTAACAGCATTGATTAGTCTGTGCTTCTCGCCCACGAGTGAGTGCTGATGTCCCTCGCCCGTTGGTTGCTTGTGCTGGGCTGTGGTGTAGTCGCTGGATGCGGCGGCGGCGGACCGCCCGAGTTCACCGCGCCGCCCGTGAAGGTCGTGTGTACCACCACGATCGTCGCTGATCTCGTGAAGCACGTCGGCGGGGACCGTGTGACGGTGGACGTGCTGATGGGGCCGGGCGTGGACCCGCACCGCTACATCCCCACGGCCGGCGACCGGGCCAAACTGGAAGGGGCGCACCTCGTCCTCTTCAACGGTCTGCACCTCGAAGGCAAAATGACGGACACGTTCGAGAAGTCGCGCCGCCGGTTCCGCGCCTTTGCCGTCACCCGCGACCTGCCGGCCGACAAACTTCGCGCAGCCGACACCGACGGCGGCGAACACGACCCGCACGTCTGGTTCGACGTGAAGCTGTGGGCCGGAACGATCGGTCCGGTGCAGACGGAACTGTCGAAGCTCGACCCGGCCGGGGCCGCCACCTACTCGGCGAACGCCGAGGCGTATCGCAAGGAACTCGACGTCCTCGACGGCGAAGTACGCGCGGCGCTGGGGAGGCTGCCGAAGGAGCGGCGCGTGCTGGTGACGGGCCACGACGCCTTCGGCTACTTCGGCCAGGCGTACGGCGTCGAGGTACGGGGGTTACAGGGCGTGAGCACGGCCAGCGAGGTGGGCACCGCCGACCTGGACCGGCTGGCCGACTTCCTCGGCTCGAACCGCATCCCGGCCGTATTCACCGAAACGTCGATCCGCGACGACGGCCTTCAAGCGGTGCTCGAAAATACCCGCAAGAAGTACGGCCACAGCGTGCGGCTTGTCGGCGGCGACAACGCCCTGTACTCGGACGCCCTCGGCGCGCCGGGCACGCCGGGCGGCACATATGCCGGCATGGTGCGGCATAACGTGAAGGTGATCGTGGACGCCCTTGCGAACTAGGAGTGCGGTTGTGATGCGGTCGCCGGATGTTGCCGCCGAGCGGTCGGGTTGCGGGCCGTCCCATGGGCCCACGGTCCCCGCGCCTGAGAGTCCCCCCGCGATCGACGTTCACGACCTGACCGTCGCCTACGGCGAGAAGCCGGTCCTGTGGGACATCGACCTGACGGTGCCGGCCGGCGTGCTGATGGGCGTGGTCGGCCCGAACGGGGCCGGCAAGACGACGCTCATCCGCGCCATGCTCGGCCTGCTGAAACCGGTCGCCGGACGGGTGCTGGTCCAGGGGAAGCCGTACTCGGCTCGCGACCGGCTGGTCGCCTACGTCCCGCAGCGTGGCACCGTGGACTGGGACTTCCCCACGACCGTGCTCGACGTGGTGACGATGGGCACTTACGGCCGCCTCGGCTGGTTCCGCCGGCCGGGGGCGAAGGAGCGGGCGGAGGCGACGGAGGCGCTGGGCCGCGTCGGCATGGCGGGGTTCGCCGGGCGGCAGATCAGCCAGCTGTCGGGCGGGCAGCAGCAGCGGGTGTTCCTGGCGCGGGCACTGGTGCAAGACGCGCCGGTGTACCTGATGGACGAGCCGTTCCAGGGCGTGGACGCGGTGACGGAGCGCTCCATCATCGACATCCTGCGCGACCTGCGCTCGCGCGGCCGGACGGTGGTGGTGGTGCACCACGACCTGAACACCGTGCCGGCGTACTTCGACTGGGTGACGCTTCTAAACGTGCGGGTGGTGGCGTCCGGCCCGGTCGCGGAGGCGTTCACGCCGGCGAACCTGCGGGCCGCCTACGGCGAGCGGGTGACCGTCGTGGGGCCGGTTTCCACCCCCCCCGGCCTGACCCGGCCGGGTGGAAACCGGCCCCACGACGGTCACCCGCGCATCGACGACGGGTGAACGCCGTCGATGACGTTCATCATCCCCGCCACGGCTTCCAGCAGCGTCTCCAAACTTCCCGCGGCCACGGCCGCGATCTCCGACTGATAGATGACGTGGCTGTACGCCGCCGCCGGGGGCACGTACCCCGGCTGCCAGTCGTCGCAGATCGTCGCCACGATCACGGCCCGTCCGGGGAAGCGGCGCCGCAGTTCGACCTGGAACCACTGGTACAGCTCACCCGCGGCAAACACCCACCACGCCCCGCCGAGCGACCACACGCCGACGCGGTACGGGTACGTCGGCCCCGCCGGCAGCGCCGCCAGTCGGGCGAGTTGCCGCGTCATCCGCTCGGCGTGCGCCCGCGCCTCGCGGACGCGCTCGGTGTTCTCTTCCGCGCTGGCCGTCGCCTCCGCGTCCCGCCACTTCCGCAACTCGGCCTCCGTCGCGGGGCGGGTCGGCAGGTCGTGCCGGTACGGCAGCGGCACCACGTCCTGCGCCCCGCCGAACGACGCCTGACTGGTAGCCTCCTCGGGGCTTTGTGGCCGGTGCGCCCAGGTGCCGAGGGTCGCTCCGGACACGACCGGGCCGGTGTAAGCGAACACGGTCCCCGGCGGCGGCAGTGCTTCGAGCCCGGACAGCGCCGCGAACCCCAGCCGCCGGCCGTTGCGGTCCGCGACCGCCGGGTCGCCGACGTAGCCCTCCCGCGGGCCCAGGTCGCCGGACGCCCCCTGGAGGAACAGGCACGGCGCGCCGGTCTCGCGCTCGACCACTTCGCGCATCGCCCCCACGTAGTCGGGGCTCACGAGCGTGTTCTGCCACGCCAGCGTCGTCGGGTGGCAGGCGTAGTTCACCACCGTGCCGAGTGTCACCCCGCTGTCACTCACGGCGCGGGCAAGCGTCACGGTGTCGTCGGCGGGGCCGGCGGGGTTGAAGCCGCACACGATCTGCTCGGTCGCGGCGTCCCAGTAGTCGCGGTGGCGGGCGAGGTCGCACTTCGCCAAGCCGTACACGATCGTCGCCGGCGTCAGGTCCCGTGCGGCGTCCGCGGCCAGTTCCGCACACACGGCCGCGACGCGGTCGAGGTACGGGCCGATGAGGTCGCCGCCGGGGAGGTCCGCGCGCGACCGCGACAGCCACGCCGAACCGTGGGTGTGCGACAGCGCCAGGTGGACACGACCGACACCGATCCCGGCCGCCGCCGCCGCGGCCGCGCGGATGCAGTCCGCCTCCGCGCCGTCGAGGAGGCAGTGGTCGATGCCGAGGACGAGCAGTCGAGCCGGTCCGTCGGCGGCTTCCATCAAGAGCGCCGTCGCGGCGAGCGGGCGGTGGACGCCGGTGGCGCGCTCGTGCAGCGCGGCCCCCCACATGCGGTGGTAGATGCCCGCAGGTGGAGTGATGTCGGCGCGGGCGAACGCGGCCCGGCAGCGCGTCTGCGGCGTGGTCACGCGAGTCGTCACGTCGGCTCCTCGTACAGCGTGCGGGCCGGGTTCAGGAACACCCAGCACACGCCGGCCCCGGCGCACATCCCGCCGAACAGCAGGTACACGCCGTTCCAGTCGCCGGCCGTGCCGACCAGCTTCCCGGCGGCGTAGGGGAACAGCCCGGCGCCGACGTTCCCGGCCATGTTCATCGTGGCGAACACGATCGCCACGCGGGTGCCGCCCATCGACAGCGCCGCCGCGTAGGCCGCCGGCCCGGCCACGTAGGCGCAAAACGCCGCGACGCTCAGCAGCACCACCACATCGACGGCCGCACTGGCGAAGTAGGCGGCCACGGCCGCGACCGCTGCCACGGCCATGCACACGGCCGAGAGCCCGCAGCGGCTCAGCTTCTCGCGGCCGGTCCGCCGCAGAAGCCAGTCGGACGCGCTGCCGCCGACCAGGGCGCCGACGACGCCCGCGAGCAGCGGCCACGTCGCGAGGCTGCCGGACTCCGCGGGCGTGACGTGCTTCGTCTCCTGGAGCACTCGCGGGAACCACGTGAAGAACAGCGCCGTCGCCCCGGCCCGCATCAACTGCTGGAGGCACAGCAGCACCATGTCGCGGTCGGCGACGAGGAGCGTCCAGTCAAACGGTTCGTTCTTCACGACGGGACGCGGGGCGTCGGGTCGTGGCACCGCGACGGCGAACAGCAGTGCCCACGCCAGGCCCGGCACCGCGTATACGACCAGCACCGCCTGCCACGTCAGCGGGCCGAACAGCCGGCCGGTCACTTCCTGCGACAGCGCCGCGCCGCCGGCCATGAAGCACGCGAGCGCCCCGGACGCGAGCCCCTGTTCGGTTTTGGGGAAGGTGGCGCCGATCGCCTTCGTCGCGCACGGGAAGATGCCCGCCTGTGCGGCTCCCATCAGCCCCCAAAGCAGTGCCAGCCCGACGAACCCGCCGGCGAAGCCGACCACGGCCGTGAGTGCGGACCACGTCACGGCGAAGATCAAGAGTGCGGGCTTGCTGCCCAGGCGGTCGGCGAGCCAGCCGGCGGGGAGCTGGAAGGCGGCGTAGCCGGCGTACCACGCGAACCAGACGATGCCCATCGCCTCGGGGGTGAGTCCGAGTTCGCCCTCGATCGCCTTCGACGGCACGCCCAGCGCCGACCGCTGGAGGTATGCGACGAGCGTGATAAGGCACAGGAATGCCAGCAGCGTGTAGCGCGTCACCACGGCACACCGTGGAGCAAATCCTGGAGCCGGTCGAACAGCCGGTCCACCTCGGCGGCGGTCTCGGCGTCCAGCTCCCACCCGTAGGGGCCGCGGCGGCGGGCGGACGGGAACAGGCCGCGCTTCACCATCAGGTACTTCTCGACCGCAAGAAACCCGTCGAGGCCCGCTTGCAGTTGCAGGCTCACGACCGCACACACGGGGAAGTACGCGCGGTAAGCCGCGGTCTCGTCGCCCGCGCGCAGCGCCCGCCACACGGCGACCACACCGTCGAGAAGGTCCATGCCGGGCATCGTGCCCGCGATGCCGCGGCGAAAGCTGTCGATGAGGTACACGCCGCCGGAACCCTCGAAGATGCGGGCTGCGCCGCCGGTCGCGTCGCGCAACGCGGAGATGGTCGGCCCGTTCGGCGCGGCTTCCGGCTTGAACAGAATCTTGTCCGGCCCGTACCGCTCAAGGAGCTTCACGTACACCCCGAGCGGGATGGCTTGCCCGACGTAGCCGGACGCATCCTGCACGATGACTGGCCCCGCGATGGCGTCGGCTACGGCGCGGAAGTAGTCTGTGAGCTGTTCGACGCCGGGCCGCGCCGACAGCGGCGGCACGGCCATCACGGCGTCGCAGCCGACGCGCTCCGCGGCGACTGCGAACGCGACCGCCAGCTTCGTCCCTTCCGCCCCGACGGCCGCGAACACCGGCCCGCGCCCGGCGGCGGCCTCGACCAGCAACCGCGGCAGCTCGACGCGCTCGTCGGCCGTGAGCTTCAGCGTCTCGGACACCATGCCGGTGCCGAGCCCGTCGGCCCCGACGGCGAACGACCAGTCCACGGCGCGCGTCAGCGCGGCGGCGTCGATGCGGTCGTCGTCGGTGAACGGCGTGTGGGCGATAGCCAGCACACCCTCAAGTCGCTTCGGCATCGCTCACCAGTCTCCGACGCTGCCGTCGGGGTAGAACACGCGCTGCGGCAACTCCTGCTGGAACGGGTGCCGCTTCACCTCGGTCTCGTCGATGGTGATGCCGAGGCCCGGCCGCGAGTTCGGCTTCACGAGCCGGCCCTTCGGCTCGATCGTGAACCCTTCGGCGACCACGTCGCGCCGCCAGGGTACGTCTTCGGTCACCGTCTCGCAGATGGCGTAACTCGGCTGGCTGAAGCCGAATTCCAGGCTTGCCGCGGTGCTGACCGGTCCCTGCGGGTTGTGCGGTGCCAGAGCGATCCGGTGCGCCTCGGCGAGCGCGGCGATGCGGCGCGCCTCGGAGAGGCCGCCGCAGTGCGTGATGTCCACCTGACACACCTCGCAGGCGCGGGCCGCGAACAGCCGCTGGAACTCGGCCAGGTTCGTGACGCGCTCGCCGGTGGCGATGGGCGTGACGACGGCGCGGTTGATGGCCGCGAGCCCGTCCACCGACTCGGGCCAGCACGGTTCTTCGAGGAAGTACAGGCCGTAGGGTTCGAGCGCCCGGGCGAACTGGAGCCCCATCGCCGGCGACGGCCGGGCGTGGCAGTCCACCATGATGTCGACGCCGTCGCCGACCGCCGCACGCATCGCGGCGACAGCCGCCTCCGCGGTGCGGATCGGCTTCAGTCCGTCGAGCGGTAGCGTCGGCGGCACGGCCATGCACTTGAACGCGGTGTAGCCGTCGGCCACCGCCTGCCGGGCCAAGTCGGCGAAGCGCTTGGCGTCGTCCGCGGCCGTCTCGTAGAAGTCTTCCATCCGCCCGCCGCCCAGGTGGCAGTAGGTGCGGACGTGGTCGCGGACCGGCCCGCCCCACAGCTTCGCGCACGGCACGCCGCACACCTTGCCGAGGATGTCCCAGAGCGCCAGGTCGATGCCGGCGATGGCGGTGGCGCGGACGATGCCGTGCCCGTGCCAGAAGTGCTGGCGGTACATCATCTGCCACAGGTGCTCGACCCGCGTCGGGTCTTCGCCCACCACCAGCTCGGCGATGTCCTCGACGGCCCCTACCACGGCGCGGGTGTGCCACTCGAGCGTGGCCTCCCCCCAGCCGAACAGGCCGTCCTGGTCGGTCACCACCTTTACGAACACCCAGTTCCGCATCCGGGCGTGACAGACGTGCGTCTCGACGCGGGCGATTTTCATGCGGCGGGCCGGGGCGGCGGGGCGGGGTGCCGCCGAGTATCACACGAAAGCACATCCGGTGCAACGGGTGGAATTCGCGCTTCACTCTTCCAGCATCGCCTTCGCTTCTTTACATCGCAGGGACCGCCCCGGCCGGGTTCGTCGCCCCCGGGTCGCCCGCCGCGACCTCGACGGCAGCAACAGCCGGGGACACCGGCCCCGCCTCCCGTTTCTGCAGGTATTTGAAGTACCGGTACAGGCCGTACCCCGCCACCGGGATCGCCACGAACCACACGGCCGCGTGCCCGGCCTGCTTGAGCAGGTCCATCAGCCACGCCCCGCCGAAGAAAAAGATTCCCACCCCGACCACGCAGTAGATCAGGTCGGCGATGAGGAACTTCGTGAACGAGTAGCGTGCCGCCCCGGCGATGAGGAACACCCCGGTCCGCACGGGCGGCAGGAAGCGGGCCATGATGAGGAGCTTGATGCCGTGCTCGTGGATCCGCCCCTCCAGCCGCTGACGCCGCTTCGCGCTCAGCACCTTTTGCACCCAGCGATACTCGAACAGTTTCGGGCCGATCTTCCACCCGATGCCGTAGAGGAGGCAGTCGGCCGACAGAATTCCGAGGGCGGCCGATGGCCAAGCCCCCCACCACCGAACATCCGAGTGGAGTGCCGTGAGCCCGGCGGCGTACAGGATGCCCGCCTCCTCGGGGATTGGCGGCAGACCAATACCCGTCATGAACAACGCCACCCAAATCGAACCGTACCAGTAAAGCGCCTCGGACATGGACGACCCCCGGGAACGTGTCGTGAGGCACGATGCACGTCGCGTTCCGTAGTCGCGGTCGGATTCTGTAGAATCAGGTTGCCTGTGTTCGGGCCGCCGGTTATCCTGCACATGCCCGCCTGACTCCGTTTTCCCGCACGCTCTCCCGCATGCCGACGACGCGCTCCGCCGAACCGGGCTTCGACCACGGCCGCCGCCGGCCGTCGGTCGTGCGCGCCGTGCTCACGGATGTGTTCCAGGGGCGGCTCAAGGCCGGCGACCGGCTCGTCACGCAAACCCTCGCGCACCGTTTCGGCGTCAGCCACACTCCAATCCGGGAGGCGCTCATCGAACTCGCCGGCATCGGCGTCGTCGATTTGTTGCCCAACCGCGGGGCCGTCGTGCGGCGGGTCACGGCCAAAGACGTGCGCGAAGTCTGCCAGGTGCGGCGGTCGCTCGAATGCCTGGCGACGCGACACGCCTGCGGCCGGGTGGACCGCGAGACACTCGCCGGCCTCGGCGCCGAGAGCGAGACGCTCGTCACGGCCGGGGCCACACCCGACACGATCACTCAGGCCCGCGACGTGGACGACCGCCTGCACGACGCCATCGCCGCGTCCTGCGGGAATAGCTTCCTCCGCGCCGAGCTCGCCCGGCTGAAGACGCTGTTCCGCGCCTTCCGCGACGTGGCGTGGGAGCAGGAGGAAGAGCGGAAAGATTACCACCGGATCGGCGTGGAGGCGCGCGAGCACCTCGACCTGATCCGCGCTCTGGAGGCGGCCGACGCGAAAGCCGCCGGCCGGGCGATGGCCCGCCACATCCGCAGCGGCGAGGCCTACTGGACGCGGATCACGACCCGTTTGAACTGACCACCGAGACGACCCCGCGAGGGCACGCCGATGTCACGCTTCTCCCGCCTCGCCGGCCCGGCCGGCCTCCTCGCCCTCGCCGCCGCCGTCGGCTGGCCGTTCACCCCGCGTGCCGTCGAGGCCCAGCAGCCTGCGGCCGCGCCGACACCCGCGAAGCTCGAATACAACCGCGACATCCGGCCGATCCTGGCCGACAACTGCTTCGCCTGCCACGGCGCCGACAGCGCCGCCCGCAAGGCCGACCTTCGACTCGACCGCCGCGACGACGCGGTGCAGTCGGGCGCGATCGTGCCCGGCGACCCGGCCAAGAGTTCGCTCATCGAGCGCGTCTGCTCGACCGAGCCGACCGAGATCATGCCGCCGCCCAAGACCAAGAAGGTTGTCACGGAGGCGCAGAAGGCGACGCTCCGCCGCTGGGTCCAGGAAGGCGCCCAGTACCAGCCGCACTGGTCGTTCATCGCCCCCACCCGCCCGGCCGTCCCGGCGTTCACCGACGAAAAGGCCAAGGCGTTCGTTCGCACGCCGATCGACGCCTTCGTGCTGAAGCAGCTCCGCGCGAACGGGCTGGAGCCGGCGCCCGAAGCCGACCGCCGGACGCTCGCCCGCCGCCTCGCGCTCGACGTCACCGGCCTGCCGCCGGAGCCGGCCGACGTCGAAGCCGTCGTGAACGACCAGTCGCCGAACTGGTACGAGAGCTACGTCGAGAAGCTCATGGCGACGCCGCAGTGGGGCGAGCACCGCGGCCGGTACTGGCTCGACGCCGCCCGCTACGCCGACACCCACGGCATCCACTTCGACAACTTCCGCGAGATCTGGGCGTACCGCGACTGGGTCATCAACGCCTACAACCGCAACCTGCCGTTCGACAGGTTCACCGTCGAACAACTGGCCGGCGACATGCTCCCCGAGCCGACGCTCGACCAGCGCGTGGCCACCGGGTTCATTCGCTGCAACATCACGACCAACGAGGGCGGCATCATCGACGAGGAGTACGCCGTCCTGTACACCCGCGACCGCACGGAGACGATCAACGCCGTGTGGATGGGGCTGACGGCCGGGTGCGCCGTCTGCCACGACCACAAGTTCGACCCGATCTCGCAGCGCGAGTTCTACAGCATGGCCGCGTTCTTCAACAACCTGGCCGTGCCCGTCCGCGACGGGAACATTCCGAACCCGAACCCGATCATCCCCGTGCCGCGCGGCGAGGACCGCGCCCGGCTCGATCAGCTCACGCCGGAGATGACCGCCGCGAAGGCGAAGGTCGACAGCCGCAAGACCGCCGCGAAGGCCGACTTCGCCGCCTGGCTGAAGACGGCGAAGGCCGAGGACTTCGGAAAGCAGGCGCCGGTGGGGTCGCTGGAGTTCCACGCCCCGCTCCGCGAGGACGCGGGCAAGTCGGTCGGCGTGGTGGTGAACGGCAAGGCCCGTGAGGCGAAGTTCGCCGGCGGCTACGACTGGTCCGTCGCCCGTGCCGACAAGGGCAAAGCCTTCACCATCCGCGCCGGCGAGAAGCTGAGCTTCAAGGACGTGGGCGACTTCGACCGGACGCAGCCGTTCGCCGTGTCGTTCTGGGTGACGATCGACAAGAAGGGCTCGGGCAACGGCGCCGTCGTGGCCCGGATGGACGAGGCCAACGGGCACCGCGGCTGGGACGTGTGGATTCAGGCCGACCGCATCGGCACGCACGTCGTCAACACGTGGCCGGGCGACGCCATGAAGGTGGTGGCGAAGGGCGTCATCCAGCCGGGGAAGTGGACCCACGTGACCGTGGCCCACGACGGCACCGGCAAGGCGGCCGGCACCAAGATCTACTACAACGGCGAGCCGCAGCCGTTCGACACCGAGGCCGACGCGCTGAAGTCCACGACCCGCACCGCCGTACCGTTCACGATCGGCCAGCGCCACACGACCGGCCGGTTGAACGGCGTCGCCCTCGAAGACCTCCGCATCTACGCCCGTACGTTCACGGCCCTCGATGCCTCACAGTTGGCCGGCTCCCGCCGCGTCGCTGACCTGCTCTCGAAGGACGCCGCCACCCGCTCCGCCGCCGAGACCGCCGAGCTATTCAACTGGTGGCTCGTGTCGCAGGACCGCACCTACCAGCAGCTCTCGGCCGCCTACCGCAAGCTGCAGGAGGAGGAAGTTTCCATCCGCGGCCGCGGCACCATCGCACACGTGGCGGTGGAAAAGGCGGGGGCGCCGGAGGCGTTCATCCTTCACCGCGGCGACTACGACAAGCGGCGCGACAAGGTCGGGGCGGCCACCCCCGTCGCACTGTCGGCGTTCCCCGCGGACCTGCCGAAGAACCGGCTCGGCTTCGCCAACTGGCTGCTGCGGCCCGACCACCCGCTGACGACGCGCGTGACGGTGAACCGCTTCTGGCAGGAACTCTACGGCACCGGCCTCGTCCGCACCGCCGGCGACTTCGGCACCACCGGCGAGCTGCCGAGCCACCCCGAGTTGCTCGACTGGATGGCCATCGAATTCCGCGAGAAGGGCTGGGATGTGAAGCAGTTCTTCAAGCTGCTCGTTACGTCGTCCACGTACCGCCAGGCGGCGGTGGCGACGCCGGAGAAGGTGGCGAAGGACCGCGACAACCGGCTCCTGAGCCGCGGGCCGCGCTTCCGGATGGACGCCGAGATGGTGCGCGACTCGGCGCTCGCGGCGAGCGGGCTGTTGGTGCGGCGGATCGGCGGGGCGAGCGTGCGGCCGTACCAACCGGACGGCGTGTGGGAGGCGGTGGCGATGATCGGGAGCAACACCCGCGACTACCGCCGCGACACCGGCGAGAGCCTGTACCGCCGCAGCCTGTACACGTTCTGGAAGCGGTCGGCCCCGCCGGCGTCGATGGAGGTGCTGAACGCCCCGAACCGCGAGCTGTGTACGGTCCGCCGCGACCGCACGAACACGCCGCTGCAAGCCCTCCTGACGCTGAACGACGTGCAGTACGTCGAGGCCGCCCGGGTGCTGGCCGAGCGGGCGATCAAGACCGGCGGCGCGACGCCGCAGACGCGCCTCGACTTCGTGGCCCGGCGGCTGCTGTCGCGCCCGTTCCGCGACAACGAGCGGCCGGTGGTCGAGGGCGTGCTGACCGACCTGCTGGCGCACTACCGCGCGAAGCCGGACGAGGCCCGCCGGCTGATCGCGTTCGGCGAGAGCCGCGCCGACGCGACACTCGACCCGATCGAATTGGCGGCGTACACGATGGCCGTGAACCAGCTGATGAATCTGGACGAGGTTCTGAACAAGTAGTCGAGCGCGGCGAGCGGCCCGCGTCAGCGGGCTGTTGCTCTTGCGATACGAACAACACACCAACAGCCCGCTAACGCGGGCCGCTCGCCTCACCCATAGCACACGCGAGGACCGGCCATGATCTTCGAAAACCCTGCGCTGCTGGCCCAGACGCGCCGCCACTTCTTCGGCTCGTCTGCACTCTCGCTCGGCGGCGCCGCCCTCGGGTCGCTGCTCGGCGGCACCGCCCGCGCCGCCGGCAGCCCCACGGCCCACGGCGCCGCCCTCCGCGAGACGCACTTCCCGGCGAAGTGCAAGAACGTGATCTACCTGCACATGGTCGGCGGTCCGGCCCAGATGGACCTCTACGACTACAAGCCGAAGATGGTGGACTTCTACGACAAGGACCTGCCCGACAGCATCCGCCGCGGCCAGCGCCTCACCACGATGACCAGCGGCCAGGCCCGCTTCCCCATCGCCCCGTCGGTGTACAAGTTCGCGCGTCAGGGCCGCTGCGGCATGTGGATGAGCGAGCTGCTGCCGTACACGGCCCGCATGGCCGACGACATGGTGTTCATCCGCTCGATGCACACCGAAGCCATCAACCACGAACCCGCCATCACGTACATTCAGACCGGCAACCAGGTGACCGGCCGGCCGTGCCTCGGGGCGTGGATGAGCTACGGCCTCGGCAGCCTCAACCAGAACCTGCCGACGTTCGTCGTCATGGTCGCCAAGCCGACCAACCAGGACCAGGTGCAGGCCATCTCGGCCCGGCTGTGGCAGAGCGGCTACCTCCCCGGCGAGCACGCGGCCGTGTCCTTCCGCGCGGCCGGCGACCCGATCCTCTACATCAACAACCCGCCGGGCGTGGACCCCGCCGTTCGCCGCCGCACCCTCGACGGCATCGGTCAACTCAACCAGCTCGAACACCAGCGCACCGGCGACCCCGAGACGCTGACGCGGATCGCGCAGTACGAGATGGCCTTCCGCATGCAGACGAGCGTACCGGAACTCGCCGACCTGAACCGCGAGTCGGCCCGCACCCTCGACATGTACGGCCCCGACGTTCACAAGCCCGGCTCGTTCGCGCACACGGCGCTGACCGCACGGCGACTCGTCGAGAAGGGCGTGCGGTTCGTGCAGGTGTACCACAACAACTGGGACCACCACGGCAACCTGACCGGCCGCATGCAGTTCCAGTGCAAGGACGTGGACCAGCCGTGCTGGGCACTGATTCAGGACTTGAAGGCCCGCGGCCTCCTCGACAGCACACTGGTCATCTGGGGCGGCGAGTTCGGGCGGACGATCTACAGCCAGGGGGGACTGTCGAAGACGAACTACGGCCGCGACCACCACCCGCGTTGCTTCACGATGTGGATGGCCGGCGGCGGGTCGAAGGGCGGCACGATCTACGGCGAGACGGACGACTTCAGCTACAACATCGTCAAGGACCCGTGCTCGATCCCGGACTTCCAGGCGACGATCCTCCACCTGATGGGGATCGACCACGAGCGGTTCACGTACCGCTTCCAGGGACTCGACCAGCGCCTCACCGGCGTCGAGCCGGCGAAGCCGATCCGCGAGCTGATCGCGTAGCCCGGAGCCGCCCGATGAATGCCGCCGACGCCGAGCGCGTCCTCGCCCAGACGCTCGACGACCTCACCCTCTCCGGGAGCGAGAAGACGGCGCTCGCGGCGTGGGTGACGGCCAACGCGAGGACCGACGCGCAGCGCGGCGTCGTCCGGCACGCGGCGTTCGATCTGGCGCGGAAGGCGTCGGCGAACCTCCCCGCCGACCGGATCATCACCTGGCTCGAAGACGTGATGCGAACCGTGGCGCCGGTCCAGGCGGCAGCGCCGCCGCGCGGCGGACCGGCGGCCGCCGATCTCGTGTTCTTCTCACCCGGCGACGGCTGCTGGCGGCACCTGGTCAGCCGCATCAGCCAGACGCGGCGCACCCTCGACCTGTGCGTCTTCACCATCACGGACGATCGTGTCTCGCACCCCATCCTCGACGCCCACCGCCGCGGCGTGAAGGTGCGGATTATCACCGACAACGAGAAGGCCCACGACGCCGGCTCCGACGTCCACAAGTTCCAGGCCGCCGGCATCCCCGTGAAGGTGGACGACGTGCCCGGGCCGGGCGTGTCCGGGCTCACCGGCCACATGCACCACAAGTTCGCCGTCTTCGACGGCGCCCGCCTCGTGAACGGCAGCTACAACTGGACCCGCGGCGCGGCCGACTGCAATTACGAGAACGTCGTCGACAGTGCCGACCCGAAGCTGGTCGGTGTGTTCGCCGCAGAGTTCGAGCGGTTGTGGAACAAGTTCTGATCCCGTAAACTGGCCGCACCCGCCACCCACCCCCTCCCGCGCCGAGCGCGTTCATGCTCCTCCGCACGCTGCCACCCGCCGCGCTCCTCGCGGCCCTCACCGCCGCCCTCCTGACGGCGCAGCCGAAGCCGCCCGACGGCGACTACGTGAAAAAGGCCACCCGCGCGGACACGGTCGCGGCCACGCTCGCGTCCCACAAGTTGCCGAACCTCGGCGGCAAGTGGTACTTCGTCGGCCCGTTCGACAACCCGGACAAGACCGGCTTCGACCGCGAATTCGGCCCCGAGAAGGGGGCCGTGGACCTGACCGCGAAGTACCCGGGGAAGGGCGGCAAGCACGCGGTCTGGGCCGAGTTCAAGGGCTTCAGGCTCGGCCAGGTGCTGGACCTCGCCGCGCTCTTCCCGCAGGAGCACAAGAACAACAGCGTCGTCTACCTGTACCACGAGTTTGACTCCGACCGCGAGTTCCGCCTCCCGCTGTCCCTCGGCTCCGACGACACGCTCAGCGTGTACTTCAACGGCCGCCGGCTGCTGCACGAGCCGCACGAGCGCGCCGCGGCGCCGGACCAGGACCGGGTCGAGCTGCCGGTCGTGGCCGGGAAGAACCGGCTGCTCATCAAGATCGCGCAGCACGCCGGCGGGTGGGAGGCCTACGTCGCCCCCGAACTCCCGCTCGTCGTGCCCGAGACGATCCGCCGCCGCGTCACCCGCGACTTCCCGGCGTCGGGCGAGGTTCAGGCCGCGCAAGCCGCGGCGGGCGCGGAGGCGACGCACTACGCCGTGAGCACGCTACCACTCCCCGACGACTGCGTTCTGGAAGTCGGCGGCCTGGCGTTCCGGCCCGACGGCAAGCTCCTCGCCTGCACCCGCCGGGGCGAGGTGTGGCTCGTCCACAACCCGCTCGAAGCCGACCCGCGGAACGTGAAGGTCACCCGCTTCGCCACCGGCCTGCACGAGGCCCTCGGCATGTGGGTGCAGGACGACAAGACGGTGTTCGTCGTCCACCGGCCGGAAGTCTGCAAGCTGACCGACTCCGACGGCGACGGCGTGGCCGACGCGGTCGAGACGGTGTGCGACAAGTGGGGCGTGTCCGGCGACTACCACGAGTACGCCTTCGGCCCGGCCCGCGACCGCGACGGCAACTTCTACGTCACACTGAACGTCGGCTTCGGCGGCGGCCACCAGGCGAAGGCGCCGTGGCGCGGGTGGTGCGTCAAAATCAACCCGCGGACCGGCTCGATGGAGCCGTGGGCGTACGGGCTGCGGTCGCCGAACGGCGTAAACTTCAGCCCCGACGGCGACCTGTTCTACGCGGACAACCAGGGCGAGTGGGTGGCCACCAACAAGCTCCACCACATCCAGCGCGGCAAGTTCTTCGGCCACCAGGCCGGCCTGCGCTGGCTGCCGTTCTCGCCGTTCGCCGGGCTCGTGCCCGAGAAGGTGGCCAGTGGCATGATGTACGACGGCCAGAAGGGGCCGGGCGCGAACGCCCCCGCGGGGATGCCGCAGCTCGACCCGCCGGCGATCTGGTTCCCCTACGGCCGGATGGGGCGCTCGCTCAGCGAGCCGATCTGGGACACGACCCGCGGCAAGTTCGGCCCGTTCGCCGGGCAGTGTTTCGTCGGCGACCAGAGCACGTCCGTGGTCATGCGGGTAGCGCTGGAGAAGGTGAACGGCGTGTTCCAGGGGGCGTGCTTCCCGTTCCGCGCGGGCTTCCAGTCCGGCGTCAATCGGCTCGCCTTTGCCCCCGACGGCTCCCTGCTCGTCGGCGAGACGAACCGCGGCTGGGGCTCCGCCGGCGGCCGGCCGTTCGGGCTCCAGCGCGTGACGTTCACAGGCACCGAGCCGGCGGAAATTCACCACGTCGCGCTCACGAAAACCGGGTTCGACCTGACGTTCACGAAGCCGGTTGACGTGAAGTCGGCCGAGGCGGCGGTGCCGGTGGAGTCGTACACCTACATCTACTCCAGCGCTTACGGATGCCCCGAGACCGACCGCCGGGCGGAAGCGGTCGCCTCCGCGCGGCTGTCGGCGGACGGGCGGACTCTGTCGCTGGACGTGCCGGGTGTGCGGCCGGGGCGGGTGTACGCCCTGCGGCCGGAGTCGATCCGCACCCGGACGGGCGAGCGGCTCGTGCACCCCGAGGCCTACTACACTGTGAATCAGACGGTCCGCTAGCGCCGGCGGGACGCCGGCCGAGGGCTTGGAGATGAAATCGTTCCCGGCCGCCGAGTCGGCGGCCATCCTCGATTCGCTGCCGGTCGTCGTCTTCCGCATCGGCCCGGACCTGCGCCTGACCTACGCCAACCGCCCGACCTGCGAACTACTCGGCCTCACTCCCACCCAGGTGGTCGGCCGGTCGTGCCTGGAAGTGGGCATGGAGCCGGCCACCTACGGCCGGTGGGTCGAACACCTCCGCACCGCCTTCCGCACCGGCCAGCCCGGTCGCTTCCAGTACCTCCGCCCGCCGCCCCCGGCCGAGATGCTCTTCGAGTACCGGTTCGTACCCGAGCGCGGGGCCGACGGCGCGGTCGCGTCCGTACTCGTGGCCGCGTTCACGGTCGACGAGGTGAAGGAACTGCGGGCCGAACTCCGCGCCGAAGAGGAGCGGTTCCGCGCGTTCATGGACCGCCTCCCGGCCAACGCCTGGATGCGGAACGAGGCGGGCGTCTACGTGTTCGTCAACAGCACCTACCTGGCCCACTACGGCTTCCGCCCCCAGGACGTGATCGGCCGGACGGTGGACGAGGTTTGGCCGGCCGACGTGGCCGCCCGGTTCCGCTCCACCGACGAGCGGGTGTACGCCGTCTGGAGGGCCGAGCAGTTCCTGGAGGTGGCCCCGGAACCGGACGGCACGCCGCGGTCGTGGCTGAACGTGAAATTCCCGTTCACCGGCCCGGACGGCGTGCGGTACGTCGGCGGTGTGGGGATCGACGTGACCGACCGCGAGCGCGAGGCCGCCGCCCGCCGCGAGCTCGACGCCCGGCTCGTCAGCGCGGAGAAGATACAGGCACTCGCCCTGCTGGCGGCCGGGTCGGCGCACGACTTCAAGAACGTGCTCTCGGTGATTCTCGGGAACGCGGATTTGGCGGCGGGCGCGGTGCCGGCGGAATCGCCGGCGCGGGAGTACTTGCGCCAGCTGAGCCTCGCCGGAGACCGGGCGGCGGAACTGTGCTCCCAGATGTTCGCGTTCGCCGGCGGCGCCCAGCCGCGACCGGGGCCGACCGACCTGGGAGCGGTGGCACGCGACACGCTCCGGATGAGCCAGCCGCCGCGGACGAGTGGCGTCCGCGTGGTGGTCGCGGCCGAGTCGAACCTACCGCCGGTGTGGGCCGACCCGTCGCAGCTCAGTCAGGTCGTCCTCAACCTGGTGACGAACGCGGTCCAGGCGATCGGCCGGAACCCGGGTACGGTTCGCGTCGGCGTGTCGGCCGCGGACGATTGCGTGATCATGGAGGTGAGCGACGACGGGTGCGGCATCCCCGCGGCCCATCTGGGGCGGGTGTTCGACCCGTTTTTCACCACCAAGCCGGACGGCAGCGGGCTCGGCCTCGCGGCCGTGGCCGGGATAGTCCGCGACCTCGGCGGTACAATTGCGGCGGAGTCGGCAGCCGGCGCGGGCACCACGTTCCGCGTGTCGCTGCCGGCGTACCACGCCTGACCCGGAGTCGAATGGACCCCTTCAGCCCACCCGACCTGACCTTCACCGACCCCGGCCACCCGTTCCACGTCCACCACATGGAACTGGCCCTCGCCGAGGCCGCCGTCGCCGACGCCGAAGACGAAGTCCCGGTCGGCGCGGTCGTGATCCACCCGCACCGCGGGGTGATCGCGTCGGCCCACAACCAGCGCGAGCAGCTGAAGGATCCGACGGCCCACGCCGAGATGATCGCCATCACCCAGGCCGCGGCGGCGCTGCGGTCGTGGCGGCTCGAAGGGTGCGTGCTGTACGTCACGCTCGAGCCGTGCCCGATGTGCGCGGGGGCGATCGTGCAGGCCCGGCTGCCGCTCGTCGTGTACGGCTGCACCGACCCGAAGGCGGGGGCGTGCCACACGCTGTACCAGATCGCCTCCGACCCGCGGCTGAACCACCGCGCGTCCGTCGTCGGCGGTGTGCTGGCCGAGCGGTGCGCCGCCGTGCTCACGACGTTCTTCGCGCGGAAGCGGGCGCTCGGGAAGAAGTAACGCCGGCACAACCCGCACGGCCGGCACCTGTCGCACCCCCGGCCCGGCACGATCCGGGGTCGCTGCTTCAGCCCGGCCGCGGCGGCTGGTAGAGTGATGGAATCGGCCCCGTCGCCCCGGAGAGTCCGCCATGTGGTCCCGCTCGGCTGCCGCCGCCGGCCTCGTCCTCGGACTGGGTGCGCTGTCCACCGGCCAGTCACCGTCGCCCTACTCCCGGGCGGTGCCGCCAGACGCCGCGGCGCTGGCCCGCCTCAACCTCCGCGTCGAGTGGGCGCAATTCCTGCCGATCGCCGGCGGCCGCGACACCGTGCAGATGGTGCAGACGATCGGCGACCAGCTGTTCGTCCAGACGCGGACCGGCCACCTGATCGCCGTGGACGCCCGCACCGGCCGCATCCAGTGGCAGGCGGCTCTGGGCAACGGCGGGTACTCGAACGTCTACCCGGTGGCGGCAAACGACCGGTTCGTGTACGTGGCGCACGTCACCCGGGCCTACGCCTTCTACCGCGACACCGGCGTGCTCGAGTTCACGGCCGAGCTCGGCACCACGCCGGTGGCGGGCCTGTCGGCCGATGCCCGCGGGCTGTACGCGCCGCTGGCCACGCAGCCCGGCGCGGCCGGCGAGCACCGCGTGCTCGCGCTCGAACTCCCGAACCCGATCGTCATCCCCGACCTGACGAGAGAGAAGGCACCGAAGGCCGGCGAGGCGGTCATCGGCCGCGCGAACCCGGTCGACCAGCTGACGGACCGCTACCCCGCGCCGGGGGTGTACCGGTCGTCTAACCCCGATCAGTTCGACCGCCCGCCGACCGGGGGCTTCGAGCAGCCTCGGGCCAGTGGGGGTGGCGGCGGCAGCCGCAGTCCGTCGCTGGCAGCCGTCCCGCGCGTCACGCCGCCGTACACGATCGAGGGCCATCCGACCTCGCCGTCGCTGCAGACGGTGCCGTCACTCCGCCAGCCGTACCGGCTCCGCGACGACTCCGGAAAAAACGTGCAGCGCACCCCGTCGATCGGCACCATTCCGCCGTCTGTGTCCGCGGCACTGGCCCTGACCGACCTGCGGCCGCAGGGCGTGAAGCCGAAGGTGCGGTGGGAGTACGGGCTGACGACGCGCATCCGCTTCGCCCCGGTTTTGACGCCGTCGCGGGTGTGGATCGTCACCGATTCCAAGAGCAAGCTCGCCCTCGGCAAGGCCGACCGCGTCGTCGAGGTGGACGGGCCGATGTGGGAGGAGGTGGCCGCCCCCCCCGGGAGGGCCGGCGTCATCGCCTACGTGCCGCTGTCGGACGGGAGCCTGCTCGCGGTCGATCTGGAGGGCGGCAACCGCATCAGCGGCGTGAACATCTTGTGGCGGACGAACGTCGGCGGCATCCTGAACCACACCCCGCTAGTGACCGAGGACGCGGTGTTCGCCAGCGGCGACCACTCGGGCGTAGTGCGAGTGGACCGGAAGACGGGCGCACAGGTGTGGCGGACGGACCGGCAGGCGGACCGGCTGCTGGCGGTGAACCAGGACTTCGCGTACGTCCGCGACAACCTCGGCAAGCTGCTCGTGTACGACGCGCGCCGGCCGACCGAGGCGAACGGCCGCGCCGCCCCGCTGACCAGCCTCGGCATCCCGGAGTTCAACATCCCGGTGGTCAACACCGTGTCCGACCGGCTGTTCCTGGCCGCCGACAACGGGCTGATCGTGTGCCTCCGCGACGCCGCCCGCAAGTACGAGTCGCCGGTGCGGATGGCCCCGCCAGTCACGGTCGATCCGGTGCCGCGGCAGGCTGCCCCGCCGGCAGGGATGCCGCCGATGGAGGCGATGCCGAAGGTCGAACCGCCGCCGGCGCCGCCGAAGAACTGATGTCCGACCCGCTGCCGCCGTCGTTCCTCCTCCCACCGGGGACACACGTCGTCCTCCGCGCCGACCGCAAGCTTCCGGGCACCGACGCTACCCGCCCAGCGGGCAGCGTCGCGGTGGTGGTTGAGTCCCCGGCGTCCAACGACCGTCCGTACGTCGTCCGCTTCCTGGACGGCGCCACCGCCCGGTTGAAGTTCGGCGAACTCCTCGTCCGCCGCGGCGACCACTCCGTCGAGGCGCCGGCCGCGACGCCGGGGCCGGACGTGTCGCCGTTCGTGATCTACCGCGTCACGGTGGGCTCCCGCGCGTTCGGCCTCGCCACCGAGACGTCGGACGAAGACCGGCGTGGCGTCTACCTGCCGCCGGCCGACTGGCACTGGTCACTGACCCGCCCGCCGGAGCAGGCCGAGACGACGAGTGTTGGCGTGGAGGAAGTCGTCTGGGAGGTGGAGAAGTTCGTCCGGCTGGCGCTCCAGGCGAACCCGAACATCCTGGAGACGCTCTGGGTTCCTGTGGTGTCGTTCGCCGACGAGACGGGCGAGGAGCTGCGCCGCGTCCGCGGTGCGTTCCTGTCGCGGCACCTGTACCGCACCTACTCCGGCTACGTACTGTCGCAGTTCGGCCTGATCGAGAAGCGGCACGCGGCCGGCGGCACGTACAAGCCGAAGCACGCAATGCACCTGCTGCGGTTGCTCCACAGCGGCATCCACGCCCTGACCACCGGCGACATCCGCGTCGACGTCGGTGAGCACCGAGCGGAGTTGCTGGACGTTCGCAGTGGCCGGTGGTCCTTCGCCGAGGTGAAGGCCCGGGCTCTCGAGCTGGACCGGTTGTTCCAGGAGGCCTTCGAGCGGACGGCGCTGCCGGAGCGGCCGGACACCGACGCGGCGAACCGCTTCCTGATCGCGGCACGCCGCCGGCGGGCGGCGGAGGCGTTGAAGGAGTAGCGACCGTGGCCGACGTCGTTCACAACCTCGACCTGCCGGCGCTCGGCCGGTGGGGTACCAGCCGCATCCCCGACGCCCTCTTCCTCACCGTCAGCGGCGCGCACCTGTACGGCTTCCCGTCCGCCGACAGCGACATCGACCTGCGCGGCGCCTTCCTCGCCCCGCTGCGGCGCGTGGTGGGGTTGCGCCGGCCCGTCGAGACGGTCGAGCCGAAGGGGGAATTCGACGGCCTGGAGACGGAGGCGGTGGCGCACGAGATCGGCAAGTACTTACGGCTGCTCGCGAAGGACAACGGCTACGTACTGGAGCAGGTGTTCTCGCCGCTCGTGGCTCACGGGGCGGACTTTCTCGCGCGGCTGCGGCCGGTCGCGGCCCGGTGCGTCACGCGCGGCTGCCACCACCACTACCGCGGGTTCCTCCAGACGCAGCTACGCATGCTCGACAAGCAGAACGAGGTGCGTGCCAAGACGCTGCTATACGCCTACCGCGTGGTGTTGACCGGCATCCACCTGCTGGAGACGGGCGAGGTGCAGGCCCACCTGCCGACGCTGAACGAGCGGTTCGGGCTCGACTACATCCCGGAGTTGATCCGCCGCAAGTCGGCTGCGGAGGTGGGGACCCTGCCGGGCGAGGACGTGACGTTCCACCGCGCCGAGTTGGCCCGCTGGGAGGCGCGGCTCGACGCGGCGCACGCGACTGGCCAACTACCGGACGCGGCGCCGGCGGACGCCGTTGACGAGTTCCTGGTAAACCTGCGCCTGGGCGCGAGTCAGGCGGAGCAGACCTGAACCTCGTTCCGAAGCCTTCGCGGGCCGAGGCAGCCGCGGATGGCCTCCTGGGCCATCTGCTTGAGGTAGTAGCTGGGCACCCGACCGGTGATGACCACCTCCACCTCGCTCGTGGTTACCACGAGCCGGCGAAGGTACGTGTGCGGGCTGGCGAACAACACGTCGGCGGGCTCGAACGACGGCGGGTAATCAGACGCACTCATCGCGGCACTCCCTTGTTGATGAGCGGCACCCGGGCGCGGGCCGGAGCTGCGGGGTCGGCGCCGCCGATTCCTCACGGCGCCAGTGGACCCCAAATTCCTCTCAGATCGTAAACGGCCGATGGGCGGGTTGCAACGGCCTTTCCGGTTTTTTCGCCGAATTCTCGCGACTCCGTCACACGGGCCCGGCTCCTTGCTGGGGCGTGGCGGCGGCCGTAAAACGAGTCGGTTCGCGCCGCGCACGTCCCCACCGGACCCACCCGCTGATGACTGCTCCGCCCGCCCGGTCCTGGCTCCCGTGGCGGTCGCCGCGACTCGGCTGGTTCGCGTTCGCCGTGCTCGTCGTCGTCGGCGTTCCGCTGTTCCTGCGGATGCCCCTCTGGATCGACGCCACCCTGTACGACCTCGCGGCCCGCACCGTTCTCGCCGGCGGAGTCCACTACCGCGACGTGTTCGACACCAACACGCCCGGGTTCGTCTGGATCATGTGCGGCATCCGGGCGGTGTTCGGTACTTCGATCGAGGCCGCGCGTGCGGCCGACCTCGTCGTCGTGTCGGCCGCGGCCGCGCTGCTCTTGCGGCTGACCCGCGCCGCGGGGGCGACCGCGGCCGGTGTGGCCTGGACGGCCGCCGGCGTCGCCGGCTTCTACCTCTACGTCTCGGAGTTCAACCACCTCCAGCGTGACGTGTGGATGATGCTCCCTGTCCTTGGGGCGACGCACCTACGCATGCGCCGCGTCGCCGCCTCACGGTCCGGAGCGATGACCGACGGTAGCGTCTTCCGGTCGGCCGCACTCGAAGGGTTGGTGTGGGGGGCGGCGGTGTGGATCAAGCCGCACATCGTACCAGTGGCGGTCGTGTTGTGGGCGGTGTCGCAGGCGGGGCTCGCGGCCGGCGCCCCGCCCGGCGCGCGCGGGCGGCGGGCCGCGGCCGACCTGGTGGGCTCCCTCTCCGGCGGGCTCGTGGCAGGGGCGGCCGGGCTCGTGTGGCTGGTCGCGTCCGGCGCGTGGCCGTACTTCCTCGACGTGTTCCGGAACTGGAACACGTCGTACCTCGGGCAGATGGCCGTCGAGTTCAGCGACCGGCTCGCGTACCAGCCCGGCTACTTCCCGCCGTGGAGCCTGTTCGTCGTCGTCGCCGTACCCCTTGCGGTGCTGAACGTCGTCGTCGGCCGGCCGTGGCGCGTCCCCGGCGCGGCGGACCTGCCCGACCCCGGCGAGCGGCTGCTGCCGAACTGGCTGTACTCCGTCCCCGAGGACGCCGACGCCCGTTTCGCCCGCACCGTACTTGGCGCCTTGTACCTCTCGTGGCTGCTGACCGCGCTCTGCCTCCAGAAGCGGTTCCACTACGTGCACGTCCCCGAGACCGTGCTAATGATCGCGCTCTTCGGCGCGAACCGGTGGGTAATCGCGGCACCGGTCCTGGCCGTGCAGACGGCGGTGATGGCGTGGCTGGTCGTGGCCCCGGTCGGGCCGTGGACGTGGGGAGGGGACGCGTTCCGGCACGTCGTGTGGGCGTACCCCGACCGCAGCCCGAACCGGCTGCGCTGGTGGCCGGCGTGCTTCACCCGCGGCGTGTCGGGCGAGGTCCGCGACGGGGTGGCGTTCCAGTCCGACTACTTCGCCGGAATCGACTCGGCGGAGATCGACGAGGTGGCGGCGTTCCTTCGGACACAGGGCGTCGGCGACCGCGAGGTGATGGCGTGGAACGACTCGCCGCACGCCGTGTACCTGGCGCTCGGCGTCCGGCCGCCGATCCGCTTCATGCACCTGAGTACGGCCGCGGGTATGGGGGAGAACCAGCGCAGGTGGGTCCAAGAGGAGGTGGAGCGGGCCGCCCCCGGCGTCCGGTTCGTCGTGTCCGACCTGCTCCGGCTGTCGTCGTTCTACGCGAACGAGGATCAACACCACTTCACCAAGCCGGGGCCGGGGCCGCGCGACTTGCTCCCGCCGGTCGTGCCCCCGGAGGAACGGCAACTCTTCCCGCTGAACCAGCCCACGGTGTTCCGCTCCGGCGGCGGCCGTGGGCGGTACGTCGTCCACGTCCTGACCCGCCCCGTCGGGGACATCTACGTCCCCTGACGGACCGCCCCACCGTTACTCCGCCACGACCGGGTTGCGGAGGACGCCGATCCCCTGAATCTCGACCTCGGCCACGTCCCCGGCCTTGAGCAGCACCGGCGGCTTGCGGGCGATGCCGACGCCCGGCGGCGTGCCGGTGAAGATCAGGTCGCCCGGCTCCAGCGTCACCACCTGCGACAGGAACCACAGCATGTGCGGGACGCCGAAGATGAACTCCTTGGTGTTGGAGTTCTGCATCGTCTCGCCGTTCAGCCGCAGTTGCACCTGGAGCTTGTGGGGGTCACCCAGCTCGTCGGGCGTCACCAGCACCGGGCCGGTGGGGGCGAACGTGTCGAACGTCTTACCGATGCTCCACTGCTTCTCCTCGCCGCGGAACTGCCAGTCGCGGGCGCTCACGTCGTGGCCGCAGGTGTAGCCGCCGACGTGCTGGAACGCCGTGTCATCGTTCGGGATGTGGCGGCCGCGCTTGCCGATGACGATGACGAGCTCCGCCTCGTAGTCCACCTTCTGGGCCACCTTCGGCAGCTTGATCGGGTCGCCGCTGGCGATGAGGGTGTTCGGGTACTTGGCGAACAGGACCGGCTCGGTGGGGATGGCCTTGCCGCCCTCAATGGCGTGGTCGCGGTAATTCAGACCGACGCAAAGAATTTTCGACGGCTTCGGCACCGGCGGGAGCAGCTTCACGGCATTCGTGGCGTATCGGACGGCCTTCGAGCACTTGGCCGCGTCCGCGGCCGCAACCTTCACCCCGGCCCCGCCCGCGAGGAGATTCTTGATGCACGTCGGTAGGCCCGGGTCGGTGGCGTGCAGGTCGACGTAGTGGTCGCCGACGTGGGCGACGACGCGGGGGCCGTGGGGGGTGACGACGGTGGCGAGGCGCATCGGGGGCGGGCTCCGGTGGGTGAGGCTGATGCCTGTATTGAATGAGTCCCGCGGCCGAAGGGAAGGACGCCCGGGTTGAGCGGGCCGCGACCCGGTGCTAGAGTTCGGGATGGTTCTGATTTGGGGGTGGTGATGCGTCGGCTCCTGCTGGCACTGGCGGCGTGTGCGGTCGGCCCCGCGGCGGACGCGGGCGTGATCGTCGTCGCCAACTTCACCCCCGCCGAGGTGACGCTGACGGTGACCGAGCCGGAACGCGACAAGCAGACGATCACGCTCCAGCCGGCACAGGTGGCGCCGATCGGCGTCGGCGGCCCGGCCGTGCTCGTGGTGCCGGCGACGCCGCAGCACCTGGCCTACGACGTGGAGCCGTACAACGCCTTCGTCATTCTCCCCGACGCCCAGACGGGCCGCCGGCTGGAGGGCGTCGAACTGCCGGGGATGCCGCTGGAGCAGGACACGAAACGCGGCGCTGCCCCGAAGCGCGACCCTGTTCGCGTGCCAGTGACGCTGCTGGTGGACGACGCCGACCCGCGAGCCGAGGCGCTGTGGAAGGACTTGGTCGGCAAGCGACTGGCCGCAGCGTCGGCCGTGTTCGAGGCCCACTGCGGCATCCGCTTCGAGGTCGCCGGCTTCGCCGTGTGGAAGTCCGAGCCGCAGGCGTCCACGGTGCCAGAACTCCTGGCCGACTTCCAGCAGAAGGTGAAGGCACCGCCTGGGGGTATCGCCGTCGGCTGGACGAGCCGCAAGGTGGACGAGAAGCCACGCGAGCCGGCCCCGTTCGGCGGCAGTCGTGCGGCGCCCTCGGGTCACCTGCTGATGCGCGAGTGGACGCCGCGCGACGAAGCCGAGCGGACGGAGACGCTGGTCCACCACCTCGCCCTCGCGATGGGTGCAGTGCCGGTACCCGACGTGGGGTCGGTGATGCGCGCGCAACTGGGCAACGGCCTGGCGCTCCACGCCCAGTACAAGATGCGGTTCGACCCACTGAACGCCCTGGTGCTGAACGTGTGGGCCGACGAGCGCCGCAGCGGGAAGATCGAGAAGGCGGACGACTTGAGCCCGGCCGGCCGCGCCCGGCTGAAGCGCGTGTACGCGGCGCTGCTGAAGGCGAAGCCGGGCGAGCCGGCGGCGCTGGCTTACCTCAACGAGTTCGACCGCGACCTGGCCGCGGTGCCGAAGAAAGCAGTACCGCCGGAACCCGCCGCGCCGCCGAAGGCCGAGCTCAAGCGTGACCTGGTGGCGCGCCTGGTGGTGGCGGCGGTGACTGCGAAGGCCCGTCGGGCCGCCGCGCCCGGAGGCCCGACGGGCGACGGCCTGACCGTGCAGTACGTCCGCGCCGCGGCGACCGCAGCCCTCGCGGCCGACGTCGACGGGGTCTCAGCCGACGACCGCGTCGGCGGCTTCCTGCTCGGGCTCGCGGTGGCGCTCGACGACACCGACACGCTTGGGACTGAAGAGGCGATCCGCGAGCAGGTGGCGGGCGTGGAATCCGATAGCGCCCGCGCCGAGCGGCGCGAGGTGCTGGGGAACCCGACGGTCCACGGCCGCCGCGACCTGTGCCGCCGCTTCGCCGCGGGAGTTGCGTTGGGCGAACTCCTTCCGCGACAGGCCGCCGAAGCCGCGGCCGTGTCCCGCACCTTTCAGGCGCTCGACGGCCCGCGCCCCGCCGGGATTGGTCTGTCGCCGCTGGCCGCGGAACTAGCCGGCATCGAGTTCACCCGCTTGCCGCGTGAAGACCTGGCACGCCTGACGCAGCTCGCGTCGCTGCCGAACACGACGGGCCTAATGCCGGACGTGGTCGGTCTGCCCGACGGCTTCTCGGCGGAGCGGTTCACCGCCCGCTACGGCTCGGCAACGGACGCACGCTTCCAGGCGGCGCTCGACGACCTGCGCCGCCGTGTACGACCCGCCGCGAAGCCGTAGCGATCATTCCGGCAGCGGCCGGCCCTTTGTCTCAGGGGCGATCATGATGAGCACCAGCCCCACGGCGTAGACGCCGGCCACGACCGCACACGCCCGGCCGTAGTCGTCGTCGAACGCGGCCAGCAACGCCGGCATTTGGAGGTTCCCCGCCGCAGCGATGATGCGGCCGAAGTTGAACCCGAAGCCTTGCCCGGTAGCGCGGACAGCCGTGCGGAACAGCTCCGGCAAGTACAGCGGCAGCCAGCCGTAGAACCCCGCGGTCACGAACCCCATCAGCCCGGCCGTCATCACGAACGTCGGCCCGTACTCCGTGTTCAGCTGGTAGAACCCGACGATGGTCGCGAGAGACGCGACGCACAACGCCGCGTAGGCGGGTCGCCGGCCGATCAAGCCCCCGAGCAGCGCCGCCGCCACGCACCCCGCGGCCGCCCCGAGCGACGACGAGATTTGGATGATCGGCCGCGCCTCGGGCACGTCGCCGAAGGGCAGCTTGCCGACCCACTGGTACATCCACATGACGCCGCTCCACGTGGCGAGCAGCGGCACGCCGCTCAGTCCGGCGGCGAGGAGCATTCGTCCTAGCGTCTCGCGCCGGGCCGCGGGGGCCAGGCCGCTGCGACGGAGGTAGCCGCGTGCGGGGTGGAGGTAGCCGAGCGTCACGAGCACAACGCCGAGCAGCGAGCCGCCGAGTTGTGCGGCGAACGGCACGTCCTTCCGCGCCCACAGGAAAACGACGCCGCCGGCGGCCGCGGCTCCGCCGAGCACCGCGAGCAGATCGACGCCCGACCAGTACGACGCCCGCCCGGCCGCCTTCTCGCGCTCCCACTTTTCCGACTCGGGGACGAACAGCCGGATGAACAGCGTCAGCAGCGCCGGCACCGCGCCCGCTAGCATTAGCAACCGCCAGTTGCGGTTCGCCGTCAGTGCGTCGGCCGTACCTTCGGCGAGGCCGACGGACTGCAGCGCGGCAGCCAGTTCGGTGGCGCCGACGCGCGTCAGGCCGAGCGCGATCAGCCCGCAGACGGTGTAGCCGAGGTTGCCGAACGCCCCGATCCAGCCGGCGAGCGCCGCCCGCGACGTGTTCGGCCACAGTTCCATCACCAGCGCGACGCCGAGTGCCCACTCGCCGCCCATGCCGAGCGCCCCGAGGAAGCGCAGCGCCGTGAGCTGCAACGGCGTGGCCGACGCGGCGCTCAGGCCGCTGCACAGCGAGTACAGCAGCACGCTGGCCGTCATCGCCCGCACCCGTCCGACCTTGTCGCCGAGCCACCCGAACACGACGCCGCCGGTCGCGGCCCCGATGAGGAACGCGGCGAGCACCACCGCGTACCACAGGTCGAGCTCGGCCTGCGCCGGCGAGCCGCCGAGGAGTTCGCGGAGCGCGTCCTTGCCGACGAGCGGGAACAGGCCCATCTCCATGCCGTCGAACATCCAGCCGAGGAGGGCGGCGGCGAGGGCGAGGCGGCGGCCGCGGGCGGCGGTCATGTCGAGTCTCGCGGGAGGGCGTGTGTCCGGTTACAGTATCGGGATTCCCGCCCGGAGCCTCCCATGCGCCGAACCGCGTTCCTCGTTCTCCTCTTCGTCGTACCACCCGCTGCGGCACAACCGCGGCCGGTCACGCCCGCCGACTATGCCGGCGTCGCGACGGCCAACGAAGTCGCGGTTTCGCCGGACGGTACTCAGGTCGCGTACACCGTCGCCACGTGGGACGAGACGGCCGACAACCGCCGCACCGACCTGTGGGTGACGACCACCGACGGGAAGGGGACGCCGCGACGGCTGACCTCCGGGCGTGCCAACGACCGCCACCCGAAGTGGGCCGCCGACGGCTCCGCGGTGTACGTCGTCCGCAACGTCAAGGAGAAGGACGCGAAGGTGCCGCCGCGCGACGGGTCGTCGCAGGTGTGGCGAGTCGGCGTGAACGACAAGGCTGCATCGGCCGCGCTCACGACGGTGAAGGGCGGCGTGACGGGCTACGACCTCGCCGCCGCAGCCGGCTACGTGTTCTACACCGCCGACGATGAAGTGACCGACCCCGACGACTTCCTGAAGCTCCGCGAGCGCTACCCGCGGATCGAGTACGGCCATGGCAAGCGGAAGGTGTCGGTGCTGTACCGCGTGCCCACATCCGAGGGCGATGTGCTCACGATCCACGCCGGAAAGCGGTACATCCGCGAGTTCGCCGTCACCACCGACGGCAAGCGTGTGGCGATGATTACCGCCCCGGACGACACCGTCATCCGCTGGGAAGGCGACTCGCGCGTCGACGTGTGGGAGGCCGGAAAGGTCACGGTCACCGACCAGGCGTGGAAAAAGTCCGCGTCGTCGCCGTGGCCGTGGCTCGAAGGGCTAGCGTGGAACCCGTCCGGCAACCGCCTCGCGTACGGCACGATCTTCGACGCCTATCCCGCCGAGGTCGTTGTGTGCGACCACGACGGCGGGAACTGGGCCGCGGGAAAGGTGAAGCGCGACGGCTGGCAGGTCCGCGGCTACGGCTCCCCGCTGGCGTGGAGGAGTGACGCGGTGCTCGGCCTCCTCACCGACGACCAGGCACGCGTCGGCTTCGCGGAATACGACACGACGAAGCAAACCACCGACCGCCAACCGCTCGACGGCGTGACCTACGGGTTCGCCTACGTCCCGGGTGGGAGCGGGCGGCGCGTGGCGATTCTCGGCACGCCTCAGAGCCTCGGCGAGTTGTGGTACTTTGGCGGGCCGGGCGCGCGGACCGGCATCAGCGATCTCAACCCGCAGGCGAAGGACTGGCGACTTCCGAGCGTCGAGCGCGTCACCTGGACCGCCCCGGACGGTACGAAGGTCGGCGGCGCCCTCGAACTCCCGCCGGACTACAAGAAGGGTTCCCGCAAGTTGCCGCTCGTCGTGGCCATCCACGGCGGCCCGACCACGAGCAGCACGGCGGCGCTGCAGTTCGACCCGCACAACGGCCGGCTGTACTTCGCCGCCGCGGGGTACGCCGTACTCGCCCCCAACTACCGCGGCTCGACCGGCTACGGCGACAAGTTCACCACCAACCTGATCGGCCGCGAGAACGACCTCGACGTGAAGGACATCCTGGCTGGCATCAGGCACCTGATCGACGCCGGCATCGCCGACCCGGACCGCGTCGCAGTGATGGGCTGGAGCAACGGCGGCTACCTCACCAACTGCCTGATTTCGCTGGCGGATTCGCCCGTCCGCGTCCGCGCGGCCAGCAGCGGGGCCGGCATCCTGGACACGGTCGCCGAGTGGGGCTTCAACGACGAGCCGGCGTACCCGCGTGTGTTCAAGAAGGGGCTGCCGTGGGAGCAGCCCGACCTGTACCGTCGCACGTCGCCGACGTACCAGCTCGGTAACGTCAAGACGCCGACGCTGATCCACGTCGGGGAGAAGGACGACCGCTGCCCGCCGGGCCACAGCCGGATGCTGTACCGGGCGCTGCGCGAGAACTTGAGCGTGCCGACGCAGTTGTGCGTGTACCCCGGCGAGCCGCACGGCCTCGGCAAGCTGTCACACCGACGGGCCAAGATGGAGTGGGACCTCGCGTGGTTCAACCGCTACCTCCGAGCGGACCGGTAGCTCGATCCGCTACGTGCGCGATACCTGCCAGGCCACGAAGCCGGCGTACGCGGCGACGAGCCCGGCCCCCTCCCACCGGTGGACTCGCAGCCCGTTGCCGACGACCGCGAGTAGCAGGACGGCGAACCCTGTCATCACCGGCAACTCGGCGGTCAGGGCCGCGGCGGGGACGGGCACCGGCCGGACGAGTGCGGTCGTCCCCAGGATGAGGAGGATGTTGAACAGGTTCGACCCGGCGACGTTGCCGAGCACCAGGTCGGCCTCCCCGCGGATCGCCCCGGCGATGCACGCAGCAAGTTCTGGCAGGGACGTGCCGACGGCGACCACGGTGAGGCCGATTAGCCACTCGCTCACCCCGAGCCCGCGGGCCAGTTCGACCGCAGCCGTGACCATGAGGTGAGCACCGCCGATCAGTCCACCCAGCCCGGCCACAACCAGCACCGCCGCGACCGAGACCCGCAACTGGCCTGCGACGGCCTGCCCGATCTCGGCCTTCACCGCCGGCGGCTCGGCCCGCGCGACCCGGTACATGTACACCGCCGCCCCGGCGAACCCGAGCAGCAGAACACCTCCGTCGGCCCGACCCACCCGCCCGTCACAACTCAGCACCCAGAGGAGCAGCGACGCCCCGATGACCGACGGCACCTCGACCTTCAACAGCCGCATGCCGGCGGCCAGCGGGGCCACCACGGCCGCAACCCCGAGAACCAGCCCGACGTTCGCGACGTTGCTCCCGATCACGTTCCCGACCGCGATTTCCGGGGTGTCGGCGAGGGCCGCCGAGAGGGAGACGACCAGTTCCGGGGCGGACGTGCCGAACCCCACGACGGTGAACCCGACGACGAACGGGGGGACACCCAGCGCCCGGGCCACCCTCCCCGCCCCGCGGACGAGCCACTCGGCACCGGTCCCGAGTACTGCCAGCCCTACGACGAAGAGTAGCAGGTGGGTCAGCATGAGGCTCCGATCGGTGATCGTACGGTGTCGGCGGCGCCGCCCACGCGGCCCGCTTCGCACCCGCGCAGGCCGGTCGGTCAGGCCTTCGCACGGCCGGCAATCATCAGCACGACCGCCCCGAGAACGGCACTCGCCGTCGAGCCGGCGAGGATGCCCACTTTCGCGGCGGTGAGGTGGGCCGGGTCGTCGAACGCGAGCCCGGCGACGAACAGCGACATCGTAAACCCGATGCCGGCGAGAGCCCCGCCGCCGCCCATCATCAGCCAGTTCACCCCGGCCGGCAGTTGCGCCACGCCGGCCCGGACCGCCAGCCAGGCGAACGCGACCACCCCGACCGGTTTGCCGACGACCAGCCCGGCGACGACTGCGAGCGCGACCGGGTCGAGGACCGCTCCCGGCCGCAACGCGACGCCGGCGTTCACCAGCGCGAACAGCGGCATGATGACGAACCCGACCCACGGGTGCAGGGCGTGTTCGAGCCGCGACAGCGGCGACAACCCCTCGCGCGCCACGTACCCGACGGACCTCAGCGCGTCGAACCGCTCGTCGCCGTCGCCCGGGGCGCGGACGAGGGCGTCGCGGAGCACGTCGGTGAGCGTCTTGTCGCCGACCCAGGCGCTGGCCGGGGTGAGGAGGCCGAGCAGCACGCCGGCCACGGTCGGGTGGACGCCGGACTTGTACACGGCCAGCCAGATGCCGGCCCCGACCACGACGTACACCGGCACGGCCCGCACGCCGGCCCGGTTCAGCCCGTAGGTGACCCCGAACCCCAGCGCCGCGAGCCCGAGCATGCCCCACGCCAGCCCCCCGCTGTAGAACGCGGCGATCACCACGACCGCGCCGATGTCGTCGGCAATCGCAAGCGACAGCAGCGTGATCTTCAGCCCGAACGGCACCCGCCGGCCGAGCAGAGCCATGACGCCGACGACGAACGCGATGTCGGTGGCCATCGGCACGCCCCACCCCCGGGCCGCCGGGGAGCCGCCGCGGAGTGCCAGATAGATGCCGGCCGGCACGAGCATGCCGCCGAGCGCGGCCGCGACCGGGAGCGCAGCCTTCCGCGGGTCGCGCAGCTCGCCGGCCGCCATCTCGCGCTTGATCTCCAGGCCGACGACGAAAAAGAAGATCGTCATCAGCACGTCGTTCACGACGAAGTGGCCGAGCTCGCCGCCGAGCCGGAACCCGTCGACCTCGAGCCACACCGGGGTGTGCCAAAAGTGTTCGTAGGCCGGGCCGATCGGCGAGTTGGCCGCAGCGAGCGCCACGGCGGTGCACACGAGCAGCACGATTCCGCCCGCCGACTCGACGGCCAGGAACTGGGCCAGCGGCCGGGTGAACCGGCGGACGGGCGTGTCCGGGATGTGGCTCGAACCGGATGTCTGCGGTTGCACGGCGACCCCGAGAATCGGTCGTTACCGGATGCGGTCCGTCACCCACTGCACGGCGACGTAGAAGACCGGGGTGAGGAAGATACCGAATGCCGTGACGCCGACCATCCCCGCGAACACCGCCGTGCCGAGCGCCCGCCGCATCTCGGCGCCCGCGCCCTCGGCCAGCACCAGCGGCACCACGCCGATGATGAACGCCACCGAGGTCATCACGATCGGCCGCAGCCGCAGCCGACACGCTTCGACGGCCGCGGCGCGGCGGGTGGCCCCGTCGTCGTGCCGCTGCTTGGCGAACTCCACGATCAGAATGGCGTTCTTGCACGCCAGGCCGACCAGCACCACGAACCCGACCTGCGTGAAGATGTTGATTTCGAGCCCCGCCAGCCGCACGCCCGCGGCCGCGCTCAGGAGGCACATCGGCACCACGAGGATGACCGCGAGCGGCAGCGCCCAGCTCTCGTACTGCGCGGCCAGCACCAGGAACACCAGCACCACCGACAGCAGGAACGCCTTCGCGGCCGTGTCCTTCGTCTGGAGCTGGAGGAACGCCAACTCTGTCCACTCGGTCCGCATGTTCGGCGGCAGCTTGTCGGCAGCGGCCCGTTCCAACGCCGCGATCGCCTCGCCGGAACTCACGCCCGGCGCGGGCGTCGCCGTGACCGGGGCCGCGGGGTACAGGTTGTAGCGGTACACCATCACCGGGCCGGTCACGTCGTCGCGCACCTTCAGCACGCCGCCGAGCGGCACCATGTGCTCCACGCCCTCCGGCATCCGGGGGTTCCGCACGCGGATCCGCTTCAGGTCGTCGACGCGGCGGCGGTAGTCGGCGCGGGCCTGCACGTTCACCTGCCACGTCCGGCCGAACCGGTTGAAGTCGTTCACGTACAGCGACCCGAAGTACACCTGCAGCGCGCTCACGATCTCCGACACCGGCACGCCGATCATCTGAGCACCGACGCGGTCGATCTCCAGGTACAGCCACGGCGTGTCGGCGCGGAAGCCGCTGAAGGTGTCTCGCAGTTCCTTCCCCTCGCCGGCCGCGTCGGCGACGGCCTTCCCGACCGCTTCCAGCTCCGCCGGGTCGGTCGCCCCGGGCTCCTCGATCACCAGTTTGAACCCGCCCGCGGTGCCGAGGCCGTCCACGGCCGGGGCGCCGAACACGTTCACCCGCGCCCCCGGCAGCTTGGCATTAAAGTCGGCCTGCAACCGCGCCGCGATGGCCTCCGCGCCCAACTCGTGCGACCGGCGGTTGGGGAAGTCGTCGAGCAGAACGTACAGCGTGCCGAAGTTCGGTGCGTTCGCCCCGAGCAGCACCGACTGCCCCGACACGCTGACCGTGTGCCGCACCCCCGGCGTGCCCCGGGCCAGGTCTTCGAGCTTCCGCATCTCCGCGGCCGTGCGGCCGAGTGACGCGGCGTCCGGCAGCTGGACGTTCACCAGCAGGAACCCCTTGTCCTGGTCGGGGATGAAGCCGCTCGGGGCGGTGGCGAGGGCGTGGTACGTCAGGTACAGCAGCCCGCCGTAGCCGACGAGCACCAGCGGCGCCCCGCGGAGCATCAGCCCCACGACGCGGACGTAGCCTTCGGTCGCGGCGTCGAACCCCCGGTTGAAGCCGGTGAACAGCACCCCGAGGACGCGGTTCAGCACGACCCGCAGGGCATACCCGGCAACCGCGCCGACGACTCCCGCGGCCAGCGGCACGACCCACCCGGCGAGCGGCGGCAGGTGCGGCCGGAGGTGGTCGGTGAGGTACAGGTACGCGAGAGCGGCGCCGGCGAGCGGGAACGCGACCCGCGGCAGCGGCTCGCGCCCCGAGGCGTCGGTGTGCGGCTTCAGCAGCAGGGCGCAAAGCGCGGGGCTGAGCGTGAGCGACACGAACACGCTCAGGAGCGTGCTGACCGCGATGGTGACGGCGAACTGGCGGTAGAACTCGCCGACGATGCCGCTGATGAACACGCACGGCACGAACACCGCCGACAGGACCAGCCCCACCGCGATGACCGGCCCCGCCACCTGCTGCGTGGCGAGGATGGTCGCGTCGCGCGGGGCCAGGCCGCGCTCGACGTGGTGCTGCACCGCCTCGACCACGACGATGGCGTCGTCCACGACGATGCCGACCGCCAGCACGAGGCCGAACAGCGTCAGGTTGTTCACCGTGTAGCCGAGCGCCGCCATTGCCGCGAACGTGCCGACGATGGCCACGGGCACGGCCGCGAGCGGGATCACCGCGGCCCGCCAGCTTTGCAGGAACACGAGCATCACGACCGCGACGAGGATGACGGCGTCGCGGAGAGTGCGGAACACCTCGACGATCGACTCGTCGATGAACGGCGTGGTGTCGTACACGATCGCGTAGTCGATCCCCTCGGGGAACTTGGAGCGAAGCTCCTCCATCTTCTCCTTCACACCGCGGGCCGTGTCCAGGGCGTTCGTACCGGGCAGCTGGTACACCGAGAGCGCCACCGACGGCCGGCCGTCGAGGGTGCAGGTCTGGTCATAATTCAGCGCCCCGAGCTCGGCCTCGGACACGTCGCGCATCCGCACCACGCGGCCGTCGGCGTCACTCTTCAGAATCATGTCGGCGAACTGCTCGGGCACCGCCAGCCGGCCCAGCGTGTTGATCGTGTACTGGAACGCCTGCCCGGTCGGGGCCGGCGGCTGGCCCACCTGCCCGGCCGCGACCTGCGCGTTCTGCTGCTGGACGGCTTTCACCACGTCGTCGGCCGACACGCCCTTCGACGCCATGCGGTCGGGGTCGAGCCAGAGCCGCATCGAGTAGTCGCGCTGGCCGAGGTACGTGATGTCGCCGACGCCGGGGAGCCGGGCCAGCTCGTCGCGGAGGCGGATGGTGGCGTAGTTGCTGAGGTACAGAAGCGCCTCCTGCCGCCGGGCCTCGGCCGCGTCGCGCTCCCGCTTCGGGGCGTCGGCCGGCGGGTCGGTCAGGGGCGCCGTCGAGTACAGGTTGATGATCATCAGCTGGCTCGGCGACTTCTTCTTCACCAGCAGCCCGCGGCGGGTCACCTCGGCCGGCAGCTTCGGGGCGGCGAGGTTCACGCGGTTCTGCACCAGCACCTGCGCGATGTTCAGGTCCACCCCGGGCCGGAACGTCACCGTCAGCGTGTACGTGCCGTCGTTGGTGCAGGTGCTGGACATGTACAGCATGTCCTCGACGCCGTTTACCTGCTCCTCGATCGGGGCCGCGACCGTGTCGGCCACGACGCGCGCGTTCGCCCCCACGTACACCGCCGACACCTCGACCGTCGGCGGCGTGATCTCCGGGTACTGCGCCACCGGCAGCGTGGACAGCGCCACCGCCCCGGCCAGCACGATGAGTGTGGACAGCACGGTGGCGAAGATCGGACGGTCGATGAAGAACCGCGTCATGGGTGGGGCTTACGCTCCGAAGCGGTTGCGGGCGAGGCGGCGGACGCCGGCCGCGGCGGACAGGAGGGCAGGGCGGACGAACCGGAATCCGACCACGTACAGCACCCCCCGGCCGGCTGCGACCGCGTACGGGTGCGTGAACAGCCGGGAGTGCGTGACCCGGTCCACGACGGCGAAGAAGATCGGCGTCAGTACCACGCCGAACACGGTAACGCCGATCATGCCGCCGAGCACGGCGATGCCGAGCGCCTGGCGCATCTCGGCGCCGGCCCCGCGGGCCACGGCCAGCGGCAGCACGCCGAGGATGAACGCCACCGAGGTCATCATGATCGGCCGGAAGCGGAGGGTACACGCCTCCAGGATGGCGGTGCGGAGGTCGGCCCCGGCGTCGCGGCGGACCTTGGCGAACTCGACGATCAGGATGGCGTTCTTGCACGCCAGACCGATCAGCACCACGAACCCGACCTGCGTGAAGACGTTGATGTCCTGCTTGAACGTCCCGAGCCGGCCGAGCGGCTTCGACACCGGGGAAATGGCGTTCGCGTCGAGCCACTCGCCGCCCGAAAGCAGCCGCCCGCCGAACCCGCCCCACCAGTCGGGAGTGACACCCGCCTGTCGCAGCGACTCGGCGGCCGAGCCGGGGTCGGTGACCCACACCGCGGCGAGCGAGCAGGCCACGCACACCGGAACCACCAGGATCACGGCCATCGGGAACGCCCAGCTCTCGTACAGCGCCGCCAGGATGAGGAACACGAACGACACGGACAGCAGGAACACCAGCACCGTCGTCTGCCCGCGGAACGAGAACCCGCCGGGGAGCCGCAGCTCGGCGCGGTTCGCCAGGTCTTCGAGGTAGAACAGCTCGGTCCACTCCGCGGCCATGGTCCCCTGAGGCAGCTCGTCTTCGGCGAGGCGTTCGAGCAGGGCGCGGGCGTCGCCGGTGCTCACGCCGGCGGCCACGTTCCCGTTCACCGCCGCCGCGGGGTACGTGTTGTACCGCGAGATGACGAGGGGGCCGGCCTGCACCCGCACGTCCGTCACCGCCGCGAGCGGCACCATCTGGCCGGCGTTGTTACGAACCTTCAGCTTGCGGATGTCTTCGAGCTGGTTGCGGAACGGGCCGTCGGCCTGCACGTTCACCTGCCACGTCCGGCCGAACCGGTTGAAGTCGTTGACGTACCGGCTCCCCATGCCGCCCTGGAGCGTGGCGTACACGTCGGTCAGGTCCACGCCGTGCGTCAGGCACGCGGCCCGGTCCACGTCGAGAAACACCTGCGGGCTGTTCGTCTTGTACACCGTGAACAGCCCGTTCACCTGCGGCTGCTGGTTGGCCCGGTCCACGAACGCCTTCGTCGTCCGCTCCAGCGCGTCGGCGCCGGCCCCGCCGCGGTCCTCGATCATGACGCGGAAGCCGCCGGCGCGGCCGAGGCCGGACACGGCCGGCGCCCCGAACACGTTCACTTGCGCCCCCGGCACCTTCTGCGCGTACCGGTCGGCGAGTGCCTTCGCCACCACCGGCGCGAACAGCTTTGGGTCGCGGCGCTCGTCGAAATCCTTGAGGATGACGAACATCGACCCGAAGTTCGAGCCGTACGCGCTGAGCACGAACGAGTTGCCGGCGATGCCGTTGACGTGGGCGACCGGCCGTACCTTCTTCTGCCACGTCGTCGCGCCGTCCTTCTCGACCATCTCCGCACCCTCTTCGCCTTCCCTCGCGGCGACCGGCACCTCGTACTCCAGTGCGACGCGGGCCAGTTCCTGCAACACCTCCACCGTGCGCTCGGCGGACGACGCGTCGGGGAGTTGCAGGCTCGCGATCAGGTAGCCCTTGTCCTGCTGCGGGATGAACCCGGTCGGGAGCTGGCGGTAGCCGTACACGCCGGCCGCGATCAGGCCCGCATAGCCGGCGAGGATCAGCACCGGGACGCGGAGGCCGAAGCCGACGACGCGGACGTACGTGCGGTTCGACCAGCCGAAGAAGCGGTCGAAGCCGCGGCCGAACAGCGTCAGCGGGAGCAGCACGCGCGACACCTGCCGGCCGAGCCACGTGGTCGGCGCGGCGCCGTGCTTCGGGCGCAGAAGGATGGCCGCGAGGGCGGGGCTGAGCGTCAGCGAGTTCAGCGTCGACAGGAGCGTACTGACCGCGATGGTGAGGGCGAACTGCCGGAAAAACGAGCCGATGATGCCGGACAGGAAGGCGCACGGCACGAACACCGCGGCCAGCACCACGCCCACGGCGATGACCGGGCCGCTCACCTCGTCCATCGCGCGGATGGTCGCCTCGCGCGGGGGGAGCCCCTGGTCGAGCTTGTGCTGCACCGCCTCGACCACGACGATGGCGTCGTCCACGACGATGCCGACTGCCAGCACGAGGCCGAACAGCGTCAGGTTGTTCACGCTGAACCCGGCCAGGTACATCGCCGAGAACGTGCCGACGATCGCCACCGGCACCGCGGCCAGCGGGATGATCGCCGCCCGCCAGCTCTGCAGGAACACGAGCACCACCAGCGCCACGAGGATGATCGCGTCGCGGAGGGAGTACACGACCTCCTTGATGGAGTCCTTGATGAACGGGGCCGTGTCGTAGCCGATCTCCCACCGGATGCCCGGCGGGAACTCCTTGCCCAGCCGCTCCATCCGCCCCAGCACCTCGGCCGACGTTTCGACGGCGTTCGCGTTCGACATCAGGAAGATGCCGAGGCCGGTGGTCGGCTTGCGGTCGAACCGGCTGTTCACGTCCTGGGCCTTCGCCCCGAGCTCGACGCGGGCCACGTCCTTGATCTTCACCACCTGACCGGCCTCGCCGACCTTCACGACGATCTCGGCGAACTCCGCCTCGTGCGTCAACCGGCCGAGGCCCGACACGGTGAACTCGAACGGCGTCGCCCCGTCGCCGTCGGCCTGCCCGACGCGGCCGGCGACGATGGAGAGGTTCTGCTGGCGCAGGGCGGCGACCACGTCGGCGGGCGTGAGCGACAGCGCCGCGAGCCGCTCGGGGTTCACCCAGACGCGCATGGCGTAGTCGCGCTGGCCGAAGATGGTCACGTCGCTGACGCCGGGGACGCGGGCGATCTCCTCGCGGACGCGGAGCAGGGCGTAGTTGCTGAGGTAGGTCTGGTCGTAGGTGCCGTCCGGGCTGTTCATGCTGACGGTCATCAGCAGCTCGGGCGAGCGCTTTCGCGTGGTGACGCCGGTGGCGCGGACCACGTCCGGGAGCTGCGGCATCGCCAGGGCCACGCGGTTCAACACGCGCACCTGCGCCATGTTCAGGTCGGTGCCGGGGCGGAACGTGACGGTGAGGGTGTAGCTGCCGTCGCTGGTACACTGCGAGGTCATGTACAGCATCTCCTCGACGCCGTTGACCTGCTGCTCGACGGGCGAGGCGATGGTCTGCGAGACGACCGAGGCGCTGGCCCCGGGGTAGTTGCAGTCCACCTGGACGGTGGGCGGCGTGACCGACGGGTACTGCGACACCGGCAGCACCGGGGCGGCGAGCGCCCCGGCCAGGGTGACGACCAGCGACAGCACGGCCGCGAAGATCGGCCGGTCGATGAAGAAGCGGGGGATCACGCGGCTCGCCGGGTTATTGCTTCGCGGTCGGCGCCGCCTTCGGGTTCACCTTCAGGCCGGCGCGCACGCGCTGCAGCCCGCTCACCACGACGCGCTCGCCGGGCCGCACGCCGTCGTCGATCACGCGGAGCCTTCCCTCCTGCGCCCCGAGCTGTACCCGGCGGTACTGCGCCTCGTCCTTGTCGTTCAGCACGAACACGAACCGCTGCCCCTGGTCGGCGCCGATCGCCTCCTCGGGAATCAGCACCGCCGGGTGCTCGCGGCCGACCGGGAACCGCACCCGCACGAACATCCCCGGCGACAGCAGCCGCGCGGCGTTGATGTCGGCCCCGGTCGCGGCCGCGCCGCCGACCACGGCCGGCAGGCCGGCCCGCTGGAGCGTGGGGTTCCGCATCTCGCCGCGGAAGCGGAGGGTGCCGGTGCCCACGTCGAGCTGGTTGTCCACGAAGGTCAGCGGGGCGGTGAACGAGTAGCCGTCCTCGTCGGCGAGCCCGACCCGCACGGTGATCGGGCTCTCCCGCGCCGACGGGACGCGGCCCTCGGCGACCAGCCGGCGGATGCGGAGCAGGGTGCGCTCGTCGATGTCGAACACGACGTAGATGGGGTCGAGCACGACGAGGCGCGTCAGGACCGTCTCGTTCTCCTTGACGACGTTGCCGGGGTCCACCATCGCCTTGCCGAGGCGGCCGGTGTAGCGCGACTTGATGCGGGTGTAGCCGAGCGTGGTGGCGGCCTTCTCCAGGTCGTACTCGGCGACCTTCACCGCGGCCTCGGCGGCCTGGAACTCGGCGGCCGTCTTCGCGTACTCGTCGGCCGAGATGACGCCCTGGTCGCGCGACTTCTCGGCCGTGTTCAGCAGCGTTTTGGCCAGGTCACGCTTGGCCCGCGACAGCTTGAGGCTGGCGTCCGCGCCGTCGGCCTGGGCCTTGTAGAAGCGGGCGTCCAGGTCGAACAGCGGCGTGCCCTCGGGGAGGAACGCCCCGTCCTTGAAGTGGACGCGGTCCAGCAGCGCCGTCAGCTGGGGCTTCACGTCCACGACCTTGTACGCCTCGGTGCGGCCGGTGAAGTCCTCGAAGTCGGTCACGCCCTTCACCACCGGCAGGGCCACGACCACGTCCGGCGCCGACGCCTTCACCAGCGGCGGCGGCGGCTTCGCGCACCCGAGTGCGACGGCGACGAGCAGGCCGAGCGCGAACGCGGCGGCGGGGCGGGCCAGGGCGGGGAAGGGGAGTTGCGTCATGGGTTCCGCGAGAACCGGAGGGAGGCGGTAGCGGATACCGCGCGGGCGGGCACGGCTTACACCGGCCCGCCCGATCAGGCGAGAATCTCTTTGACCACCTTGCCATGGACATCTGTTAGCCGATAGTCGCGGCCCTGGAAGCGGAAGGTGAGCCGTTCGTGGTCGATGCCCAGCAGGTGGAGCATCGTGGCGTGCAGGTCGAACACCTCGACCACCTTTTCGGCCGCGTGGTAGCCGAAGTCGTCGGTGGCGCCGTGCGTCACGCCGCCCTTGATGCCGCCGCCGGCGAGCACGGCCGAGAAGCCCTTCATGTGGTGGTCGCGGCCGTTGCCGCCCTGCGACATCGGCGTGCGGCCGAACTCGCCGGTGAACACGATCAGCGTGTCGTCGAACATGCCGAGCCGCTTCAGGTCTTCCACCAGCGCCGCGAACGGCCGGTCCACCTCCTCGATCTTCAGGCGGATGCCGTCCTTCACACCGCCGTGGTGGTCCCAGTCGCGGTGGTACAGCTGGATGAAGCGGACGCCGCGCTGGGCGAGCCGGCGGGCCAGCAGGCAGTTGGCCGCGAACGAGCCGTCGGCCCCCTTCGTGCCGTAGCCCTCGAGCACGTTGCGCGGCTCGTTCGACAGGTCCATCAGCGCCGGCACGCTGGTCTGCATCCGGAACGCGAGCTCGTACTGGGCGATGCGGGTGGCCACTTCCGGGTCGTCGACGGCGGTGCCGTGCAACTGGTTGAGGCGCGAGACGGCGTCGATCACGTCGCGCTGCTGGGCGGGGGCGACGCCGGGCGGGTTCGTGAGGTACAGGATCGGGTCGCCCTGGCCGCGGAGCTGCACGCCCTGGAAGCGGCCCGGCAGGAAGCCCGGCCCCCACTGGCGGGCGGCGATCGGCTGGTTCTGCCCGCCGCGGCCGTTCGACGTGAGTACCACAAAGCCCGGCAAGTCCTGGGCCTCGGCCCCGATGCCGTAGGTGAGCCAGCTGCCCATGCTCGGCCGGCCGGACACGGTGGAACCCGTGTTCATAAACGTGTGGGCCGGGTCGTGGTTGATGGCCTCCGTCCGCAGCGATCGGACGACGCACAGGTCGTCGGCCACGCGCGGCAGGTGGGTGAACAGCTCGTTCATCTCGACGCCGCCGCGGCCGTGCTTCTTGAAGCCCCACTGCGGGCCGAAGCACGTCAGCCGGGCGCCTTGCAGCTGCGCGATCGGCTGGCCGCGGGTGACGGAGTCGGGCATCGGCTGGCCGTGCATTTGGGCCAGCACGGGCTTGTTGTCGAACAACTCCAGGTGGCTCGGGCCGCCGGCCATCACCATGAAGATGACGCGCTTCGCCTTCGGCGGCAGGTGCGGCTGCGTGAGCACGCCGCGGGCCGCTTGCGCGGCGGCGTCCTGGGCGAACAGCGACGCGAGGGCCACGCCGCCGACGCCGCGCGCGGCCTGGCCGAGGAACGTGCGGCGCTTCAGGAGGTGGATCGGGTTCATCGCTCGACCTCGGTTACTGGCGCGTGATCGATTCGTGGAGGTTCAGCACGGCGCGGCAGACGTTCGTCCACGCCGCCAGTTCGGCCGGGTTCACGCCCGCAGGCGCCGGCCGGTCGCCGACGGCCAGCAGCCGGGCCGCGTTCGCCGGCTGTGCCGCGTACTCGGCCCGCTGCCGCGCCAGCAGTTCCCGCAGCACCGCCGCCTCCTCCGGCTTCGGGGCGCGGCTCGTCGCGGTGGTAAACGCCCACGCCAACTTCGCGCCGTCGTCGGCCCCGCCCTCGGCGAGCGCCCGGGCGGCGAAGGCGCGAGCGGCTTCGACGAACACGGGGTCGTTCAGCAGCACGAGTGCCTGCTGCGGGATGTTCGAGCGCGGCCGGTCGCACGTACACTCCTCGCGGCTCGGGGCGTCGAACGCCACCATCGCGGGGTGCAGGAACGTCCGCTGCCAGTGCGTGTACAGGCCGCGGCGGTACACCTTCTCGCCGGCGTCCTTCTGCCACTCGCGGGTGGGGAAGTTCAGCGCCGCCCAGTAGCCGGGCGGCTGGTAGGGGAACACGCTCTTGCCGCCGATCTGGTGGTTCAACAGGCCGGCGGACGCGAGCGCCCCGTCGCGCACGAACTCGGCGTCGAGCCGCCACCGGCCCTGGCGCGCCAGGAGCCGGTTGAACGGGTCACGCTCGCGCAGCGCGGGCGTCTCGGCCGACGACTGGCGGTACGTCTCCGACGTGACGATGAGCCGCACGAGCCGCTTCACGTCCCAGTCGCTCTGGAACTCGGCCGCGAGCCAGTCGAGCAGTTCGGGGTGTGTCGGCAACTCGCCCTGAGCCCCGGATTCTTCGAGTGACTTCGAGATGCCGGTGCCGAAGAACTGCTTCCAGACGCGGTTCACGAACACGCGGGCCGTCAGCGGGTTGTCCGCCGACACCGTCCAGCGGGCCAGGTCGAGCCGCGTCGGTCGCTGCTTCGCGTCGCCGCGCTGCATCGGCGGCAGGAAGGCGGGCGTGTTCGGCGCCACGACGGGGCCGGTGGCGTCGAGCCAGTTGCCGCGCGGCAGGACGCGTACGGTCCGCGGCGCACCGGCCTTCGTCACCAGGGCGCGGGGGACGCTGGCCTCCAGCTCGGCCCGCGCCTTCTCGGCTGCGGTCGCGGCGGCACGCTCGGCCTTCAGCGCGGCCACGGGTACGACTGCGGCGCGGGCCGACAGCGTCTTCTGCGCGGCCGCCGCGGCTGCGGTCAGCGCGGCGAGGCGCTTCTCCTCCTCGGGCGTCGGCACCGGCAGGCCCGGCTCGCGGCGGCCGACGGCCCCCTCCTGCACGTCGGCAAAGAACGCGGCCATGCTGTAGAAGTCGGCGGCGGTGTACGGGTCGAACTTGTGGTTGTGGCACTCGGCGCACATGATCGTGCCGCCGAGCCACACCTGGCCGAAGTTCCGCACCCGATCCGCGGCGTACTTCGCCTCGTACTCCTTCGCCTGCGCCCCACCCTCTTCGGTCGTTTGCAGCAGCCGGTTGTAGGCCGTCGCGACCTGCTGCCACAGCGTCGGCTGCGGCAGCAGGTCGCCGGCCAGCTGCTCGATCGTGAACTGGTCGAACCGCAGGTTCGCGTTGAATGAGCGGATGACGTAGTCGCGGTACGGCGACACGTTCATGGGGTTGTCGCTGTGGTAGCCGATGGAGTCGGCGTAGCGCACGAGGTCGAGCCAGAACACCGCCATCCGCTCGCCGTAGTGCGGCGACGCCAGCAGCCGCTCGACCAGCTTCTCGTAGGCGTCCGGGGCCGCGTCGGTCACGAAGGCCCGCACCTCGGCCGGTGTCGGCGGCAGGCCGGTCAGGTCGAGGGTGAGGCGGCGGACGAGTGTGCTCTTGTCGGCGGGCGCGGCGGGGGGCAGCTTCTCCTTCGCCAGCCGGGAGCGGACGAAGCGGTCGATCAGGGTCACGCCCGCGGCGTCGGGCGCGGCGGGGCGCTTCAGCTTGGCGAACGACCAGTGCTCGCCGTACTTCGCCCCCTCGTTTACCCAGCGGCGGAGCGTGTCGATTTGATCCGCGGTCAGCGGCGGCTTCTTGGCGGCGGCCGGCGGCATCTTTTCGGTCGGCTCGGCCGTGGTGAGGCGCTTCAGGAACTCGCTGGCGTCGGCCTTGCCCGGGGCGATCGCGCCGGCCTTCACGGCGTCGTCGCGGACGTCGAGCCGCAGGTCGGCCTTGCGCGACTTCTCGTCGGGGCCGTGGCACGTGAAGCACTGCGTCGCCAGGATCGGCCGCACGTCCCTGGCGTAATCGACGGGGTCGGCCGCGGCGCCGGCGGCGGCGACGGTCAGTAGCGCGGCGGCGAGGGGGAACCGCATGGGCACCGCTCGGAGAAGGGTGGCGGGGCGGGCAGGGGGGTTAGTGTATCGGGTCCGGCAGTGGGCCGTGTGGGAGTCGAACCCACTTCCAATCCGTTATGAGCGGACTGCTCGACCGTTGAGCTTCCGGCCCCGGCGGAAGGGCATTGTAGCAGACGTGAGGAAGCCCGGGGACGGCCGTCCCCGGGCTTTTCGCCAGTGGCTACCGCGGCTTCAGGACCAGGTCGAACGTCGGCCGGGTGCGGCCGTCGCGGAGCGTGACCCCGGCCCGGCTGAACGCGATCCGGTCGGGGTGCGACTCGTCGCGCTCGTGCCGGCACGACACAGCCACGATCCCCGCTTCCGTGACCGACTGCACCTCGCCCGGGTCGGCGACGCCGTTGCCGTTCGCGTCGCGCCACAGGGCCAGCCCGCGCAGTTCGACCCCGGTGAGGCGGCCGTCGCGGTCGTCGTCCAGGGCCGACAGTGCCGCGTAGCCGTGCTCCCAGAACAGCCAAAACGTGACGCTGCCGAAGAACTGCAGCGCCGAGTCTACCTCGCCGCGGCCGGCCGGGTCGTAGACCAGCCACGCGGCGTCCTTCGTGATCCACGTCCAGCGCTTCTTGATGCCGGAGCCGTCGGCGTCGAAGCGGACGGCGGCGCGCGTGTCTTCCAGGTCGGCGGCGCCGAGCCCGTCGCGGAGCGGCACCGCGATCGGCGTGATCGGCCGCGGCAACTGCTTCAGCTTCTCCGTCTTCGTCTTCAGGTCGGCGATCTCGGCGGCGTCCTTCGTGGCGTCCAGCAGCGGCACGAGGTAGCCGGCGGCCTCCGCGGTGACGGTGTGGCCGCCGAGCCCGAGTGCCGTCAGGTCCTTGTCCTTCGCCCAGCCGTCGCGCAGGACGGCCCGGTACGCCTCGACCGCCTTCGCCTTGTCGCCCGACTGGTCGATGACCCACGCCCGCCCGAGCACCGCGGCCGGGTCGCCCGGGGCGAGCTTCACCGCCTTCTCGTACAGGGCCATCGACTTGAGGAGGTGGTCCTTCGCGGCGGCCTCCGCGCCGGCGTCCTTACCCTTGCCCGACTTTCCGAACGGCACAAACGGCGGCTCGTACCCGAACCACAGGCCGCCGTTCTTGCCGTCCTTGCGGACCTCGAGCGCGCCGGCGCGCGTCGTGTACGCCATGGCGTGCGCCCGGGCCAGGTTCAGCACGGCCTTCGCGTCCTTCGGGTTCTCCTTCACGTGGGCTTCGAGGTTAGACACGACGCGCTCGACCGGCACCTTTTCGGTCTCGACGCGCATGTACCGCGCCGGGGCGGTGCCGGCGACGGCGGCGGCCGCGGCCAGGCCGAGGGCCGCGGCGCGGACAGACAGAGGCGTGGGCATGGGAGCTCCGGGGGGACGGGAGTGGGCAGGGGGGATCATACCGCAACAGGGGCGCGGAAGCACGCCGCGGGCGGGTGGTCGTTGCGCCGCGTTACGGTAGCATTCCCCCCACCGAACCGCCCCCCCGTCGATACCGGGTGCCCAGTGACGGACGCCGCCCGCGACCGCCTCATCAACCCGCTCGCGGCGCTCGACCACCCGGCCACGCTCGTCCTCCTCGCCCTCGCCTTCGCGCCGCTCGTGATCGGCCCGGTCTTCCTGAAGTTGGCCCGCAAGCGGATCACGACCGAGACGCGGCACGACGCCCGCCGCCGCGCCCGCGGCTGGCTCTGGGTGGTACCGGCGATGGCCGCCCCCGTGCTCCTCGGCGCGGCGTGGGTCATCGTCGGCGTCGCGGCCCTCAGCGCGCTGTGCTTCCGCGACTTCACCCGCGTCACCGGCTTGTTCCGCGAGAAGCTCATCTGCTACGCCGTCCTCCTCGGCATGGCGGTGATCCAGTTCGCGGCGCTCGACAACTTCCCCGGCCTGTTCGCCGCCGCGTTCCCGCTCACGATCGCCTGCGTCGCCGGGTTCGCGGCCGCGCAGGACCGGCCGAAAGGCTACCTCCAGCGCGTCGCGCTGGGCGCGGTCGCGTTCGCGCTGTTCGGCAGCTGCCTCGGCCACCTCAGCTACCTGGCGAACGACCCCAACTACCGGCCGAAGCTGGCGCTGGTGCTGGTCGCGGTCGGGTTTTGGGACGTGGCCCGCTACGTCGTCGGCAAAACGGTCCGAGGGCGACAGCTCGCCCCGAACACGACGCCGGACCGCACCGTCGCCGGCTCGGTAGCGGGGGCGGTCGTGGTGCTGGCACTCGTGTACGGCGTCGGCCCGCTGGTGTTCGCCGGCACGCCGCTGGAGAACCCGCTGCCGCTGCTCGCCCTCGGCGCCCTCCTCGCCGTCGCGGCCCAGCTCGGCGACCTGATGCTCGCGTCGATCAAGCGCGACACCGGCGTCGACACGCTGGACAACGTTATCCCCGGCCACGGCGGGGTACTCGACCGCTTCGACAGCATGATCCTGGTGGCCCCGGTGGCGTACCACGGCATCAGCTTCTTCGGCGGCCTGAACCTGGAGGCGGGGCGGGTGTTGACCGGGTGAGGCGGATTGCGGAATGCGAATTTCGGAACGCGGCATACAAAGCCACCACCCAGGCGAGCGACCGCATGACCCTTGTCCGGTATTCCGCGTTCCGAAACCCGCACTCCGCAACCCCCGCGATGGACGACTTCAAACTCCGCCCCGCCGAAGACCTCGGCCTGAAGGTCTGGGAGCGGTTGTCGAGTGTGCGGCGAGAGAGCGGGCCGTTCCTCACCGCCGTCCACACTGGATGGGCACTTCTGGCGCGGACGTACTTCTCGCTGTGGCACCGCCTCCGCGTCGTCGGCAAGGAACACCTGCCGACGCAGTTCCCGTTCGTGCTGTGCTCGAATCACTCGAGCCACCTCGACGCGCTGGCCCTGGTCGCGCCCCTGCGGATGGGGCTGCGGGCGAAGACGTTCGCGCTGGCGGCCGGCGACACGTTCTTCGAGAGCGCGTGGACCACGGCGTTCGCGGCCGGGTTCATCAACGCCCTGCCGATCTGGCGGAAGAAGCGGACGCCGCAGGCGCTGAAGGAACTGCGGGAGAAGCTGGTGAACACGCCGTGCGGGTACGTCGTGTTCCCCGAGGGCGGCCGCACCCGCGACGGCAACCTCACGCCGTTCAAGGGCGGGGTCGGGATGGTGGTGGCCGGCACGTCGGTGCCGGTGGTGCCGTGCCACATCAGCGGCACCTTCGACGCCATGCCGGCCGGGGTACGGTTCCCGCGGCCGCGGCGCATCACCATCCGCGTCGGCCCGGCGGCGACGTTCGACGACGTGAAGAACGACAAGCACGGCTGGAACCGGGTGATGACGGTCGTGGAGGAGCGCGTGAAGGCGCTCGCGGCCGACGCCGCCGGCCGGTAGAGTAGGGGTTCCCTCCCGGAGCCCCGCCATGCCCCGCACCCGCCGCGACTTCCTCCGCGCCGCCGCCGCCCTCGCCGCGTCGCCCGGCGTCGCCGCCGCCATCGACCCCATCCGCCGCCCCGGCCCCACCGCCGACCTGAAGCTCAGCCTCGCCGCGTACAGCTTCCGGCAGTTCCTCGACCCGAAGGGCGGGTCGATGACGCTGTTCGACTTCATCGACCTCGCCGCCGACCTGCCGCTCGACGGCGTCGAGCTCACGTCGTACTACTTCGCCGAGACCTCGGACGCCTACCTGGACAAGCTCCGCGACCACGCCACACGGAAGCGGCGGCCAATCTCCGGGGTGCCGGTCCGCAGCGAGTTCACGCTGAGGGACGACGCCCGCCGCGCCCGTGAGGTGCAGCATGTGAAGGACTGGACGGCTCGGGCCGCCCGGCTCGGGGCGCGGACCGTCCGCATCTTCGCCGGCAACGTCGAGAAGGGGGAGGCGTTCGCCGACGCCCAGCGCCGCGTGGTGGCGTGCCTGAACGAGTGCTGCCCGGTCGCCGAGCGGCTCGGCGTGCAACTGGCGCTGGAGAACCACGGCGGCATCACGGACACGGCCGAGCACCTGCTGGAACTGGTGCGGCCGGTCCGCAGCCCGGCCCTCGGGGTGAACATCGACACCGGCAACTTCCGCACCGCCGACCCGTACCGCGAAATTGCGGCGATCGTGCCGTACGGCGTGGTGGCGCAGGTGAAGACGGAAATGTTCCCGGGCGGCAAGCGCGAGGAGGCCGACCTGGCGCGGGTGGTCCGCATCCTGAAGGACGGCAACTTTCACGGCTACGTCGCGCTGGAGTACGAGGCCGCGGAAGACCCCAAGGTGGCGGTGCCTCGCCACGTCCGCGAGTTGCGCCGGCTCATTGGCTGAGGTCGAGGGCGCCGAGGATCAGATCGCGCACCGCGGTCATCGGCACCGTCGGCCCCGGGTTTGGCCCGTGGCCGACCAGAACGGGCCGGTCGAGCGGAACGGCCGCCGCGAGGCCGTGGCTGCCGCGGACGATCGATGCGTCGAGCGGTACCACGTCGAACACGGTACGGAAGCCGAGCTTCTTCTGCGCCAGCCGCCGGGCCGCGTGCAGCTTCGGGAACCGCAGCGCGGGGTCGAAGAACAGCTCGCACGGGTCGAAGCCGGGCTTGTGGTGGATCGCCACGGCGCGGGCGTAGTCCGGGGCGACGCGGTCGTCGCTCCAGAAGGGGTAGGCGAACCAACTGTCGCGCTCCGCGAGCAGGATCACTTCACCGGACCGCGGGTGATCGAGGCCGATTTCGGCGCGTCCGTCGCCGACCAGCACGCGGGCCACTCCCGGTAGCGCCGCTAGCCGCTCGACGACCTTCGGCACGTCCGCCGCGTCCGGCACATAGACGTGGGCGAGCTGGTGGTCGCAAACGGCGAACGCCCGGCTGGCGAACAGGTCGAGCTGCTCGCCGAACGGCCCGCCGCGCACGCCGATCATGTCGGCCTTCCGCAATTCGCGGTTCGGGAACACCGGCCGCGTCACGTCGCAGTGGCCGTACTCGCTCACCACCCACACCTGCGCACCGCGGCTTGCTGCGGCGTCGAGCAACGGTGCGCAGGCGTCGTCGAGTTCCTTCACGCACTTCGCCATGTCGGTGCCGGCGGGGCCGAACCGCTGCGGGTCGTAGTCGAGGTGCGGCAGGTAAGCGAGTGTCAGGTCGGGGGCGTGGTCCGTCAGTACCACACCGGCTGCGGCGGCGATCCACTCGGTGCTCGGCTTTCCGGCCATCGGCCCCCAAAACGCGGGAAAGGGGAAGCTTCCGAGTTTCGCTTCAACGCCTTCCGCGACTCCCGCCGGCGTGCCGCTCACGCCGAACACCTTGTTCCCGTCCACCCCGTACCACGGCTTCGGCGTGACGCTGATGTCCACCGCCGCGCCCTGGTTGAACCACCAGAACAGCTTCGCAGTCTTGACCGCCCGGCCGCGCTCCGTCGCCCGCCGCCGAGCGGTCGCGTAAAGCGGTTCGGCGTCGATCAGCCGGTTCGACTGCTGCCAGAAGCGGACTTCGTTCGTGTCGCGGAACAGCCAGCCGTTCGCCACCACGCCGTGCTCGCGCGGCAGTTTCCCGGTCAGAAGCGTGGCCTGCGCCGTGCAGGTGACGGCCGGCAGCACCTCGGGCATGTTTGCCACCCACCCCGCGGCGGCGACGGCCTTCAGGCGCGGGGCGAATTCCAGCAGCCGCGGGGTGAGGCCGACGGCGTTGATGAGCACGAGGGGTTGCATACCGTGAGGGTAGGGCACTGAGGGGCCGGCGTCCGCCGGCACTGCGGAGGGGCGACGATGCAGACGCGACGGCTCGGCAACTCGGACCTGCACGTCACGCCGATCGGCTTCGGCGCGTGGGCCGTCGGCGGCGGCGGGTGGGCGTTCGGCTGGGGCGCCCAGGACGACGCCGACAGCGTCGCCGCGATCCGCGAGGCGCTCGACCTCGGCATCAACTGGATCGACACCGCCGCCGTGTACGGCCTCGGCCACTCCGAGGAGGTGGTGGCGAAGGCGCTCGACGGCATCGCCGCCGACAAGCGGCCGTTCGTGTTCACGAAGTGCGAGCGGGTGTGGGACGCGACCGGGCAGATCGGCAAGTGCCTGAAGGCCGAGAGTATCCGCCGCGAGTGCGAGGCGAGCCTGAAGCGGCTGAAGGTGGACGTGATCGACCTGTACCAGGTCCACTGGCCGGAGCCCGACGAGGACATCGAGGAGGGCTGGCAGACGCTGGTAAAGCTGAAAGACGAGGGAAAGGTGCGCTGGATCGGCGTCTCGAACTTCAGCGCCGAGCAGATGGCCCGCGTGGCCGCGTTCGGGCCGATCACGTCGCTGCAGCCGCCGTACTCGATGGTGCGGCCGGAGGTGGAGGCGAGCGTCCTGCCGTACTGCCTGGAGCACAACGTCGGCGTCATCGCTTACTCGCCGATGGCGAGCGGGCTGCTGACGGGGGCGATGACGCGCGAGCGGATCGCGGCCCTGCCGGCGGACGACTGGCGGAAGGAGAAGAACCGGCACTACCAGGAGCCGCTGCTGTCGCGAAACCTGGCACTCGTCGAGCTGCTGACGGCGATCGGGGCGCGGCATGGGAAATCGCCGGGCGAGGTGGCGATCGCGTGGGTGCTGCGGCACCCGGCCGTCACCGCGGCGATCGTGGGTGCGCGTCGGGCGGGGCAGTTGCCGGCGTTGGTCGGCGCCGCCGACTGGCGGCTGACCGTGGACGAGGTCGAGGAGGTGGCGGCGTTCGTGAAAGCGAACTCAGGCTAACACCCCGCGCACGACCTCGCCGTGGACGTTCGTCAGCCGGCGGCGGATGCCGTTGTGGTAGTACGTCAGCTTCTCGTGGTCGATGCCGAGGACGTGCAGCACCGTGGCGTGGAAGTCGTGCCACGGCACCGGGTGCTCGGCCACCTTCCAGCCGATGTCGTCCGTCGCGCCGAACACGCTGCCGGCCTTCACGCCCGCCCCCGCCAGCCAGCAGCTGAAGGCGTACTTGTTGTGGTCGCGCCCGGGGCCGACCGTACCCGCCGCGGACTGCGCGAACGGCGTGCGGCCGAACTCGGTCGTGAACAGCACGAGCGTGTCGTCGAGCATGCCGCGCTGCCGCAGGTCGGCGAGTAGCGCCGCGACCGGCTGGTCGATGCGGGCGGCTTCGGCGCCGTGGTTCTCGCGGACGTTTTCGTGCGCGTCCCAGCTCGTGCGCGGACTGCCGGCGATGGGGCCGCCGCTGTACACCTGAACGAACCGCACGCCGCGCTCGAGCAGGCGACGGGCGAGCAGGCAGCGCCGGCCGCAGTCGGCGGTTTCGGCGCGGTCGAGGCCGTAGGCCGATTTCGTGCGCTCGCTCTCCCGCGACAGGTCCGCGACCGCGGGCACGGCGCGCTGCATCCGCGCCGCCAGCACGTAGCTCCGCATCCGCGCCGTAAGGTCGGCCTCGCCGCCAACACGGTCGAGGTGCGAACCGTTGATTTCCTCCAGGAAAGCCCGTGTCGCGCGCTCGGCGGCGGGGTCGATCGGGCGGGCGGGGGTCAGGTCGTTCACGGGCACGTCGCCGCTGCGGAAGACGACGCCCTGGTGCTGCGCGGGAAGGAACCCGCTCGTCCAGTTGGACGCCGCGCCGTTCGCCTCGCCGCGGCCGTCGGGCAGGACGACGAACGCCGGCAACTCGTCGGTCAGCGTGCCGAGGCCGTAGCTGAGCCAGCCGCCGAGCGACGGGTAGCCGTTGAACTGGAAGCCGCTGTTGAGCACGAAGAGCGCCGGCGTGTGGTTTGCGCTGTCGGCCGTCATCGAGCGGATGACGCACAACTCGTCCGCCTGGCGCGCGAGGTGCGGGAACAACTCGCTGACCTGGAGGCCGCTCCGGCCGCGCGGGCGGAACGCCCAGTCGGGCTGTCGCAGGAGGCCGACCTGGTTGAAGAACACGTCGGGCCGCTCGTCGGTCTTGAGCGTCTGGCCGTGGAACTTCGCTAGCGCCGGCTTGGGGTCGAAGGAGTCGAGGTGGCTGAGGCCGCCGACGAGGGTGATCTGCACCGCCCGCTTCGCCTTCGGGGCGTGGTGCGTGGCGGCGCTAAGGACGCCGTCGCGGGCCATGAGGTGCACCGCGGCGGCGGCCCCGAGGCCGAGGGCGGGGAAGCTCAGGAAGTCGCGGCGGGAGTGGGTCATGTTACGTCCGCGTGACACGCCCCGGGTGGGAACCGGCGGCGGGTTGTGGTATCGATGATAAGGGGTTCCGCGGCGCGCGCCGAGCCCGGGAGGACGCCGGATGCACGTCAGGTCGCTGGTCGCCGCGCTGCTTCTCGCCGCGCCTGTCGCCGGGCAGGAGCCGCTGGCCGAGAAGGCGCGGGCGGTGCTGAAGACGCACTGCGTCCGCTGCCACGGCCAGGACGGGGCCGTCGAGGGTGGGCTGAACTACGTCGGCGACCTGGGCAAGCTGGTGAGCCGCAAAAAGGTCGTGCCCGGGAACGCCGACGAATCCCGGCTGTTCAAGCGGATGACCGACGGCACCATGCCCCCGCCCGACGAGCAGCCGCGGCCGTCGGAGGCGGAACTGGCCGCGGTGCGGGCGTGGATTCAGGCCGGCGCCCCCGGCGCGAGTTTGGCGAACCGCGCCGCGATCACGCCGGCCGAGGTTCACGCCGCGGTCCTCGCCGACCTTGACACGCACGACCGCCGCGCCCGCCGCTTCCAGCGGTACTTCACGCTCACGCACCTGCACAACGCCGGCCTCTCCGACGACGAGTTGCAGACGTACCGTAACGCGCTGTCGAAGCTGGTCAACAGCCTGTCGTGGAACTCGACCGTGCGCGTCCCCGTGCCGGTGGACGCCGCCCGCACCGTGCTCCGCATCGACCTGCGGTGGTACCAGTGGGACGCCACGACCTGGAACCGCATCCTCCTGGAATACCCCTACGGCGTGCTCGACGACACGATCGCCGCGCGGGCCGTGAGCGTGAACACCGCCGCCCGCCTGCCGGTGGTCCGCGCCGACTGGTTCGTCGCCACCGCGAGCCGGGCGCCGCTCTACTACGACGTGCTGCAACTCCCCGCCAACCTCGCCGACCTGGAGCGCCAGCTGCGGGTGGACAGCACGCTCAACATCCAGCAGGAGCGGGTGGCCCGGGTCGGGTTCAACGGCTCGGGGGTGTCGCGGTTCAACCGCGTGCTGGAGCGGCACGACTCGGCCCAGGGGATGTACTGGCGCACCTACGACTTCGACGAGCCGCCCGCGAACTTGACGGAGCGCGCCAACGGCAACCTGCTGGCCGACCGCCGCAACGTGTTCGCGCACCCGCTCGGCCCGGTCGCGGCCGAGCAGCCGTTCCAGCACGCCGGCGGCGAGGCCATCTTCGCGCTGCCCAACGGCCTGCACGCCTTCTTCCTCGTCAACGCGGTGAACGCCCGGCTCGACAAGGCGCCCGTCGCCATCGTCTCCGACCCGAAGCGGCCCGACCGCGCCGTCGAGGCCGGCGTGTCGTGCATGTCGTGCCACGTCACCGGCATCCTGCCCAAGCCCGACCAGGTGCGCGACCACCTGGGCAAGAACCCCGCCGCGTTCCGCCGCCAGGACGCGGACCTGATCCGCGCGCTGTACCCGCCGAAGGAGAAGTCGCTGGAGCTGATGGCCGACGACATGAAGCGCTACGCCGCGGCGCTGGCCAGGACGGGCTCGAAGGTGACACGGTTCGAGCCGGTCAGCACCATCACCGGCCGCTACGAAGCCGACCTCGACCTGCCGACCGCCGCGGCCGAGGTCGGGCTGCGGCCCGAGGAGTTCGTGCGGCGAATCAACGATTCCGAGACGCTGGCCCGGCACGTCGGTTCGCTGCGGGCGGCCGGCGGGACCGTGGGCCGGCAGATCTGGGTGCAGGCGTTCGGCGACCACGTTCGCGAGCTGCAACTCGGCGCGCTCTACCAGGGGAACCTGAACGGCCCCACGCTCCCGGACAACACCGGCGAGATCGATCCGCTCGAAGCCCGCGGCGAGACGGCCAACCAGGCCGCGTTCAGCAGTGACGGCCGCCGCGCGGTCATCGCCTCCGGCGACCGCAGCGTCCGCCTGTACGACGTGGAAGGCCGCCGCGACCTCAAGCGCTTCGTCGGCCACGGCGCCAGTGTGTGGGCGGTCGCACTGGCGGCCGACGGCAAGCGGGCGATGTCGGGCTCCCTCGACGGCACGGCCCGCGTGTGGGACGTGCAGACCGGCCTGGAAGTGTCCAGGTTCACGGGCCACGACGGGCTCGTCTCCGCGGTCGCGTTCACGCCGGACGGCAAGTGGGGGGTCACCGGCGGGTTCGACGGCGTGGTCGCGGTGTGGAAGGCCGGCAGCGGCGAGGAACTGCGGCGCCGCGAGGTCGGCGGCTACGTCGCGTCCGTCGCCGTCTCGCCGGACGGGAAGCACGCGCTGGTCGCCGCCGGGCGGTCGGCCGTGCTCTGGGACCTGCACACCGGCGCGGAAGTGCGCCGCTTCGCCCACGACGCGGCCCCGGTGTCGGCGGTCGCGTTCGACCCCTCGGGCATCGCGATCGTCACCGGAGACGACGCGGGTCGGGTGCGGATGTGGGACTCGCGGGCGGAAACGTCCGGCGTGTTGATAGGAACGCACGCCGGCCCGGTGCGGGCGGTGGCCGTGCGCGACGGGCGGATGGTACTGTCGGCGTCGTCGGACCGCACGCTGCGGCTCTGGGACGCGGCGCTGCCGGGGCGCGATCCGGCGACGTTCCGCCGACACGCGGCGCCGGTGGTGTCGGCCGCGTTCCTGGCGAACGGCACGCAGACGGTGTCGGCCGACCGCGGGCTCGTCATCCTGCCGTGGTCAGTCGGGCCGCTCGTGGCCCCGCGGCCGGTGCCGGTTACGCCGCCCGCCGCGCCGGACCGCATCCCGCCGGCGCGACCGTGATTCGTGGGGCTGGCTTCCGGCCGGCCGGGTCACGCCGGCCGGCCGGAAGCCGGACCCACGTCGCGCGCCCGCTCCCGCCCGGTCGCCGTTAACTTCAGCCCCTCTCCCGCCCGCTCCACCAGCCCGTGCCGCACCGCCCGCCGGACCACCGCGGCCGTGTCCCGCGGCGTCCAGTGGAAGTGCGTGTGGAGCCCCGCCGCGGCCGACTCGTCCGCCTCGGTCGCGGTCCCCTCGTGGTGCAGCAGGTGGACCGTCAGCATCGTCTCGAAGAAGTCGCGCCGCTGGCGCCACCGGCGTGCCGCCTGCGCGACCAGCCCGCGACCGGGGGCGAACACGAACACCGCCGCGAACATCGCCCCGAGTACCGCCGCGACGGCGCCGGCCGTGTTCGCGTCCACGACCGCCGCGAGGTACGTCCCCGCCCACGCGGCCCCGACGCCGATCACCCCCGCGACCACGAGCAGCACGCCGAGCCGATCCGTGAGCAGGTACGCGGCCGCAGCCGGGACGACGAAGAAGCCGACGACCAGGACCGGCCCAACGGCGTCGAACGCGGCGACCGCGGTGACCGACACCACCGCCATCAGCCCGTAGTGGACGCGGCCGGGGCGAAAGCCGAGCGCGGCAGCCAGGGCGGGGTCGAAGGTCGTCAGCTTCAGTTCCTTGAAGAACAGGAGCAGCAGTGCGAGGTTGAGTGCGAGCACGCCGGCGAGCCTGAGCCCGGCGGCGGGGACGAACACGCCGCCGATCTGCCGCTCGTCGCCGGTCGCCAGGTCGGGGTGGCCGAGGAGCACGGCGTCGGCGTCGAGGTGGGTGTTCCGCAGGTACACCGACGCGAGAAGGACGCCGCCCGCGAACAGGGCCGGGAAGACCAACCCGATGGCGGCGTCTTCCTTCACGAGCCGAGTTTTCTGAAGCAGTTCGACGAGCGCCACCGAGGCGAGGCCGGCGGCCGCCGCGCCCGCGAAGAGCCACGGCGAGTCCACGTCGCGGACCACGAAGTACGTCAGCACGATACCGAACAAGAGGACGTGGCCCACGGCGTCGCTGACCAGCGACATCCGGCGCAGGAGCAGGAAAACACCGGGCAGCGCGCACGCGGCGGCGACGAGCGAGAGGATGACGGCGGTCAGGGCGGTCGAAGACACGACAGGGTTCGTCCGGTGAGTCAGGCCGCGCGGGCACGCCTCAGTGGCGCCCACGCCAGCCCCCGGGCTGTGCCGAAGACCAGCGACAGGCCGACGATCGCGGTCGCCGTCAGCACGATCGTCGGCCCCGTCGGCACGCTGACGTTTCCGGGGGCGAGGTGACTGAACACGACGCCGCCGGCCCCGGACACGGCCCCGAACACGCCCGCCAGTAGCACCACGCCGCCGAGGCGGTTGGTCCACTGCCGTGCGGCCGCGGCCGGGGCCACCAGCAGTGCGGTCATCAGCACCACGCCCACCGCCTTCAGCCCGACCACGACCGCGACGACGGTCAGCGTCGTCAGCAGCAGGTCGAGCCGGCGGACGGGGTAGCCGAGGCTGCGGGCGTAGTCGGGGTCGAACGCCAGCAGCTTGAACTCCTTCCAGAACAGCACGAGCACCAGCGCCACGGCCGCGCCGAGCCGGCCGATCATCAGCAGGTCGTCGTCGCGGAGCAGGGCGGCCTGCCCGAACAGGTAGCGGTCGAGCGGGTGCCGCGAGGCGTCGGGGACGTGGTGCTGCGCGTACGTCATGAGAACGAGGCCGAGGCCGAAGAACACCGCCAGCGCCCCGCCGAGGGCGGCGTCGAACGGCACCCGCGACCGCCGCGTGACCGCGCCAACGACGAGCATCGCCAGCCACCCCGCGACCGCGCCGCCGAGTACAAGCGCCCCGGCCTCGCGCGCCCCCAGCAGGAACGCCGCCGCCAGCCCGGGCAGTGCGGCGTGCGAGACCATGTCGCCCTGGAGGCTCTGCCGCCGCAGCACGGCGAACGTGCCGACCGCCCCGGCCGCGAGGCCGAGCCCGGCGGTGCCCGCGGCGACCGTCCGCACGGCCGCCGACTCCCACAGCGACAGCAGGGCGTCAGCGGGCATCGGCCGCCCCCGGCGGGTGCGGTGCTTCGCCGAGCCGCTCCAGGTACTCCCCCTCCCACGACTCGCGCTCCTCCACCGGCTCGACGTGGAACAGCACCTCCAGGCCGGGCAGCGCTTCCACGAGGGCGGCCTCGATCTCGTGGCCGAGGTGGTGGGCGGCCCGCACCGACTGGTCGCCGGCGACGAGCAAATGGAACTCGGCGAACCGCCGCGCCCCGGCCTGTCGCGTGCGCAGCGCGTGGAAGGTCGCTCCGGGCGGTAGGCGGGCGGTGATGACGGCGCGGAGCTGGTCCTGCTCGGCCGTGGGGAGGGCGTGGTCCATCAGCCCGTCGAACGAGCGGCGGATGAGATCGCCGCCGGTCCACATGATGTTCAACCCCACGGCTGCGGCGACGACCGCGTCGAGCCACTGGCGGCCGGTGAGGAGCACGAGCCCGATCCCGGCGACGACGCCGACGGACGTCCACACGTCGGACATGAGGTGGTGGCCGTCGGCTTCGAGCAGGACGGAGCGGTGCTTGCGGCCGTGGTGGAGGAGCACGCGCGCCACGGCGAGGTTCACCGCGGACGCCGCGAGGGCGATGGCGGTGCCGATTTCGAGGTTCGCCAGGGGCTCGGGGTAGATCAGGCGGCGGACGGCGTACCCGGCGGTGCCGAGGCCGGCGGCGAGTACGAGGGCGCCTTCGAGGCCGCTGGACAGGTACTCGATCTTCTCGTGGCCGTAGGCGTGGCCCGGGTCCGCGGGGCGGGCCGCGTACAGCAGCGACAGGTAGGCCACGACCGCGGCGAACAGGTTGACGCCGGACTCGAGCGCGTCCGAGAACAGGCCGACCGAGCCGGTGACGGCGTAGGCCGTCCCCTTCATCCCGATCGTGACGACCGCCGCCGCGATGGACAACTTGAGCGGCCAGCGGAGGTGCGACGGCGCCATGCGGGGATTGTACGGCCCGGGAATTACTTCTTCCCGCCGGTCAGCTCCGCGAGGCGGCGCTCGGCGGTGCGGATCCGCTCGGGGTCGATGTCGTGCTCGACCACGTCGCGGTAGAGGGTGATGGCCTTCGACCGCTCGTTGAGCTGGCGGTCGTACAGGATCGCGGCGCGGAGGCGGGCGTCGGTGCGGCTGCCGCGGGCCCACTGGAACGACCGCTCGTAGTACCGGGCGGCGCGGTCCATCTGGTTGTACGCCCGGCTCTCGTACAGCCCCGCCAGGGCGTACGCGACCTCGGGAATCTTGTCCGAGTTGGGGTACTTCTCCAGGATTTCCCGCAGCAGCACCTCGGCCCGGCGCATGTTCAGGACGTACTCGGTGCCGGTCCCCTTGCCGCGGTACTCCATGGCCATCCGGTACAGCTCGTTCGCCTCGCGGACGTTCGTCGTCGCCTGCAGCGTGGGCGGCGGCACGTCGTGCACGTCCAGGTTGTAGGACGGCTTGAACATGAGGTGGTACGCCATCAACTCGTCTTCGGTCCACTTCTGCCGGAGCTTGTCGCCGGTGGTGGTGTAGTGCTGCCACAGCTTCTTCAGGCTCGCCTCGTAGTCCTTCCGCGCCAGCAGCACCTTCTCCACGGCCTCCACGTCGGACGTGGCGGCGGGGGGCGGCAGCGCGTCGGCCTTCTTGTCCTGGCGGGCGGCCGCCGGCGGGCCGCCGGCGGCGAGAAGGGCCGCGACGCCCGCCGCGAACAGTCCGACGGGTACGACGCGGGTCATGCCTACCTCCGAGGTCACGGCTTACTGGGCGGGCGGAGCGGGTCGTGGACGGCCGAGCCGGGCGGGGCGGCGGCCGCCGACCCGGACACGTTCGTGCCGCTGGCGCGGCCGTCGGGGCGGCCGAAGATCATCCGCCCGGCCGGCGTGGGGTACACGCTCGTCACCACCACCGGCACGTCCTGCCCGATCAGCGGCCGGCCCTGCTCGACGACCACCATCGTGCCGTCTTCCAGGTAGCCGACCGCCTGCCCGATCTGGTCGCCCGGCTTCACCAGCTTCACCGTCATCAGCTCGCCCGGCAGCGCCACCGTCCGCATGGCGATGGCCAGCTCGTTCAGGTTGATGACGTCCACGCCCTGCAGCTGGGCCACCTTGTTCAGGTTCACGTCGTTCGTCACGACCCTGGCGCCGAGCGCCTTGGCCAGGATCACGAGCCGCTCGTCGACCTTGATCCGCTCCGCGGTCCGGAGCTCCGGGACGTTCCCGTCGTGCAGCTCGAGCTGGATTTTCGGGTTCGTCTGGAGCCGCTTCAGGATGTCGAGCCCGCGCCGGCCGCGGCCCCGCTTCAGCTTGTCCGAGCTGTCGGCGATCGCCTGCAACTCCTGCAGCACGAACCGCGGCACGAGCAGCTTCGTGTCGATCAGTCGAGTATCGCACACGTCGGCGATGCGGCCGTCGATAATCACGCTCGTGTCGAGCACCAGCGGCCGGCCGCCCTTCACCTGCTTGGAAAATTCGACATAGGGGATGATGAACCGGAACTCGTCCTTGGTCTGCAGAAGCGTCGAAATCGTCACGTAACAGCAGATCAGCGTGACCAGCACGCGCGACACCTGCACCGCCTGCGGGCGGTACGGGAAGGCGTACGTCAGCAGCGGCTCCACCGCGAGCGAGAACAGCCACCCGAGGAGCAGCCCGAGCATCAGCCCGAAGTACACCGCCGAGATGGTGGTGATCTGCTTCTGCCTCTCGCGCACGTCGGTGAACATCACGAGCGCCCCGACCGCGATGACGCCGAGCGCCACCAGCACGCCCTTGCCGTGGTCGTCCTCGAAGTACACGTTCGCGGCGAAGGCGGCGACGCCGAGCAGGAGCGCGACGTACGCGCCGCGGAGGAGCCAAAGGAGCATGGTGGGTCTCGCGGAGAGCGGCCTCGGACGGTGCTATGATACGCGCCGCGGCGGGGCCTACAGGTCGAGCGACGGCAGGAACAGGCGGCGGTACTCGGCCTGCGCGAACCGGTCGGTCATGCCGGCGAGGTAGTCGCCGACGACGCGCTCCAGCCCCGGCAGCGGCTGGCGGTTCGCCGTCACCCACCCCGGCGGCGGCCGGCCGATCACGGCGTCGGCGCCGTCCCACCGGCGGAGGTGCTTCTCCGGCAACAACTCCGGGTGCGCGACGTACTCGTGGAACAGGGCGGTCAGGACGCGCTTGCCGTTGGCGGTCATCCGCAGCACGCGGTGGTGGCGGTACACGCGCTCGCGGAGGAACCGCTCCAGCCCGGCCTTCAGCTTCCGCACCTCGGGCGAGAAGCCGACCAGCGGCGCCGGCGCGGCCCGCACGTCCGTCAGCGTCCGCACGTTCGCTCCCGCCAGCCGGCGGGCCGTCTCGTCGAGCAGGTCGGTCACCTGCCAGGCCAGGAGCTCGCGCACGACCGCGGTGCGGAACGGGTTGCCGGAAAGGCCGGGCGTGTGCGCCCGCACCCGCTCCGCGGCGCGGCCCCAGAACTCGACCGCGGCCAGGTCGTCGAGCGTGATGAAGCCCAGGCCGAGGGCGTCGTCGGTGTCGTGCGTGTCGTACGCCAGGCTGTCCACCACGTCCACGACCTGCGCCTCGAGCAGCGGCCGGCCGGCGGCGCGGAACTCCTCCACGTCGGCGCCGGCGTGCTGGACGAACGCCTCGCGCACCTCGAACGACAGGTTCAGCCCGGGGAAGCCGGGGTAGCGCTCCTCCAGCTCGTCCACGCGGCGGAGGCCGAACAGGTTGTGATTGAAGCCGCCGTGCGGGGCGAGGCAGGCGTTCAGCGCGTCCTCGCCGGCGTGCCCGAACGGCGGGTGGCCGATGTCGTGGGCCAGCGCGATCGCTTCCGTCAGGTCTTCGTTCAGGCGGAGGCGGCGGGCCACGGTGCGGGCCACCTGCACGACTTCGAGCGTGTGCGTGAGGCGGGTGCGGTGGTGGTCGTTGACGCTGGCGACGAGCACCTGCGTCTTGCCGGTCATGCGGCGGAAGGCGGTGCAGTGTACGACGCGCTCGCGGTCGCGCTGGTACAGCGAGCGGAAGGCGTGGTCGGGCTCGGGGTAGCGGCGGCCGCGGCTGGCGGCCGCCCGCATGGCGAACGGCGCGAGCCAAGATTCGTCGTCGGCGGGGGAGGGAGGTGTCGGCACGACGGCATTGTACCAGGCGACTTATCCGGTGGGACCGGCGTCCCGCCGGTCTGACCGGACGACCGGCGGGACGCCGGTCCCACCGAACCGTCAGCCCACCAGGTCACGGATCGGCTCGCCCTCCGGCAGCACGTTCAGCGGCCGCTGGGCGTCGTCGTAGAAGGTGTGGCGGTGGTCCACGCCGACGGCGTGGTACATCGTCGCCAGCGCGCAGCCGGGCGTGAACGGCTTGCTCGTCGGGTACTCGGCCAGGGCGTTCGTGGTGCCGATCGCCTGCCCCGTCTTCAACCCGCCGCCGGCGTACAGCACGCTCATCGCGCCGGGCCAGTGGTCGCGGCCGGCGTCCTTGTTGATCTTCGGCGTCCGCCCGAACTCGCCGAGCGACATCACCAGCACGTCGTCGCTCAGCCCGCGGTCGTGCAGGTCTTCGATGAGCGACGCGACCCCGGCGTCGTACTGCGGCAGCAGGCGGCGCTTCAGCTCGGCGAAGTTGTTGCCGTGCGTGTCCCAGCCGCCGCCGGCCTGCACGGTCACGAACGTCACTCCCGCTTCGACGAGCCGCCGGGCCAGGAGGCAACTCTGGCCGAGGTCGTTGCGACCGTACCGGTCGCGGAGCCGCGGCGCCTCGCGGCTGATGTCGAACGCCCGCTGCGCCTTCGGGCTCGTCACCATGTCGAGGGCGTCGCGGTAGAACGTGTCGAGGCCGTCGAGGTCGCCACGGAGGTCGATGTCGCGGCGGGTGGTGTCGAGGTCTTGCAACAGCTGCCGGCGGCGGTCGAGCCGCGTCGCGTCCACGCGGCCGGGGAGCCGCATGTTCCGCACCTGGAACGCGGCGTCGTTCGGGTTGGCGTCCGGCGAGAACGGGTTGAACGCGGCCCCGAGGTACGCCGCCTTCCCGAAACTCACCTGCCGCGGCAGGTTGACGTAGGCCGGCAGCCCCGGGTCGTTCGGCCCCTTGAGCCGGGCGACGACCGAGCCGGTACTTGGGTGGATGTTGTCGTTCACCTCGATGGTGACCGGGTAGCCGGTCTGCATCCACTGCGAGCCCATGCCGTGCCCGGCCTGCGTGTGCGTGACCGACCGCACGACGCTGAACTTGTCCATGATCGCGGCCTGCCGCGGCAGGTGCTCGCCGATCTGGATGCCGGTCACGTTCGTGGGGATGGGCCGGAACTCGCCGCGGACCTCCGCGGGGGCATTGGGCTTGAGGTCGTACATGTCGATGTGGCTCGGCCCGCCGGCGAGCCACACGAGGATGACGGACCGCTTGCGGGTCGCCGCGGGCGACTGGGCGCGGGCGCGGAGGAGGCCGGGGAGCGTAAGCCCGCCGAGGGCGAGGCCGCCGACCTGGAGGAACGTCCGCCGCGTGGGCATAGCGATCTCCGGCGAAGAAGACATTGTTGACAGGATGAACAGGATGGAACAAGATTAAAAGACAAATCGAAATCAGACTGACTTTTCAATCCTGTTCCATCCTGTTCATCCTGTCAAAAATGCCGTCACTCAGTGGTTGAACATGAACTCGCGGGAGTTCAGCAGCGCCCAGAGCACGTCCTCGAGCGCCTTCGGCTTGTCCGCCGCTTCCGCGACGTAGCTCGCGGCGCGGTTGCGTTCCACGTCGGTCGGCCGCCGCGCCAGCGCCGCCAGGTACAGCTCCTCGACCGCCGCCCGCGGCTCGGCCTTCGCCTTCACCAGCCTGGCGATGCGGCCGTTGCCGTCGGCGATCTTGTTCTCGATCTCGTCGGAGTTCGCCAGCAGCAACACCTGCCCGAGCGTCGCGCCGGTGGAGCGCTCGCAGTCGCACACCGTCACCCGCTTCGGGCGGTCGAACGTGTCGAGGAAGTAGGAGCCAAAACCCTCGTGCGGCAGGTCCACGGCGCGGGCGTTCTGGCTCACGCCGCTGAACCCGCCCTTCACGCCGCAGGTGCCGTTCACCGCGTCCAGGAACACTTCCGCGGGCAGCCGGCGGGCGTAGTAGCGGGCGAAGTTCTGCTTGTCGTTGCGGTTCGCGTCCGTCGGCTCGCTGGACAGCGCGTACACCTGGCTCGTCACGATCGTCCGCACCACCCACTTCATGTCGAACTTGCGGTCCACGAACTCCTTCGCCAGCCGGTCCAGCAGTTCGGGGTTCGACGGCGGGTTCGTCTCGCGCAGGTCGTCCACCTCGTGGTGCAGCCCGCGGCCGAGGAAGTGCCCCCACATGCGGTTGACGAACGTGCGGGCGAAGAACGGGTTGTCCGCCTTCGCCATCCAGTCCACCAGCGCGTGCCGCGGGTCTTCGTCGGGGCTGAACTTCGGCTCCACCCCGTCGAGGTACCTGGGCTCGGGCGTCTTGCCGGTCAGCGGGTTCCGCTCGCCGGTGGTCGGGGTGGCGCTGGCGTAGTACGGCGGCGGCTGGCCGAAGTTCTTGCGGCCGAGGCGGGTGAAGAACCCGGCGAGGCCGTAATAATCGGCCTGCCCCCAGCGCTCGTAGGGGTGGTGGTGGCACTTGGCGCACTGGAGCCGCACGCCCAGGAACACCTGTGCCACGTCGGCGGTGACCTGGTGCAACTGGTCGTCGCGGTTCTGCCACAGCCAGTTGATGGCGGGCGCGTCCTGCCACTCGCCGGCGGCGGCGACGATGCCGCGGGCGAACTCGTCGTAGGGGCGGTTGCGGGCGATGCCGTCGCGCAGCCAGTGGTGGAACGCGACCGCGGCCTGGTCGGCCCCGGCGAGGTTGGAGTTCCGCAGGATCGCGCCCCAGCGAAGGGCGAAGTACGCGGGGTAGTCCGGCGACGCGAGCAGCCGGTCGATTAGCTTCACGCGCTTGTCGGCGGCTGTGTCGGCGAGGTAGGCGCGGGTTTCGTCGACGGTCGGCAGCCGGCCGCACAGGTCCAGGCAGAGGCGGCGGAGGAACGTGGCGTCGTCGCACGGCGGGCTCGGCCGCAGCCCGAGTCGCTGCCACTTCTTTGCCGCGAGCTCGTCGACGAAGTTGGTCGGCGTGAAGTCGGGGATGCTGGCCAGCGGCGGGCCGTGCGGCACCATCGCCAGGAACACGCCGACGTAGCCCATGTAGCGGGCCATCACCGCCGCCTCGCCGCTGAGGCGGTGGGCGGTCACGAGGCCGTCCGCTTCCACCGACGCGACCACGTCGAGGTTGCTCTGGAACTCGCTCTGGCGGGTCACGTCGCGGCTCGTGCCGTCGGAGTAGTCGGCGGTCACGGCAAGCTGCTGGCGGGCTTCCGGAGCAAGCACGCCGTCGCCGGGGGTGACGCGGATGCGGACCACCTTCGGCGCGTCCGGGGCCGAGGCCGGGGCCCCGGCGGCGATCCAGCGGCGGACGACGGCGTACTCGGCGGCCGCCGGGTTGAGCCGCTTGCCGCCGCCGTGCGGGGAGCGACCGGTGGCCTTCAGCAGGAACAGCGACTCGTCCGGGTTCGACGCGAAGACGCGGCGGCCGCGGGCCTCGCGGGTGATGGCGGCGTGGTCGAACTCGGCGTCGAACCCGAACAGCGACAGCCGGAAGCCGTTCTGCCCGCCGGCCTTCCCGTGGCAGCCGCCGGCGTTGCACCCGAGGCGGCTCAGAAGGGGCATCACTTCCGTGCGGAAGTCCACGGCACGGCTTTGAGTAAATCCGCGAACCGTGACCGGAATTTCGAGCCGCCCCGCGGCGTGTTCGATCCGCACGACGCACGTCCCGTCGCCGGTCGGGGTGACGTGGCCCTTTTCGTCCACGGTGGCGACGGCGGCGTTGCTGCTCGCGTACTTCGCGTCGCGGGTGGCGTCGCGGTCGCCGTCGCGGACGAGGAGCTGCTTCCCCTCGAAGGCGTCGCGCAGCTCGACGGCGGCGACGGAACACGTGACCGCGGCGGACGCAGTGGCGTGTGACGCGGCGACGACCGCGAGCGCGGCGAGGAGGCGGGCGGGTGTCATCGGGCGGCCTGGCAGGCGGGACGGAACCGGGCCGGGGGGCGGGGGTGGGCCACCCACAACGATAATCCCTTCGCGGATCAGAGGCAAGGATTCTTCCCGGAGCCGTCGTGCGATCGGATTAACCACCCGGGGCTGCTCGGGTTCGGGGAATTCGTCTGCGGTCGGTTCGCGTCAACAGACTTTTTTATGAGTCGGTGACATGATTCCGGGAATCGACCCCCCTCGGCCGGAAACAAGAATGTGCGCCAGAGCGGCGGTTGCGGCGTAATCCGCCTCGCGGGTTCGGCCGCCACTGGTACACTGGACGGAAAGCACTCGCCCGCCCGGACGACCGCCCGAGTCATGGACCTACCCCCCTGGCTAACGCTGAGGCAGGCCTCGGACGCCGTGGCCGCCGGCCGCCCGGACGACGCCCACCGCCTACTGGCGCCGCTAATCGAGGCCGGCCACCGCAAGGCGTGGAAGGCCGCCAAGGACGTGGCCCGCGGGTACTGCAAGCGCGCCGCCCAACTGATGGACCGCGACAACCCCGAGGCGGCGTGGCAGGACCTGCTGGCCGCGGAGGCGCTGAACACCGGCGAGAAGTGCGTCATCGACCTGCGGCAGACGCTGTCCCGATTCGGGCTGGTGCAGGCGCGTGCGGCGCTGGAGGCCGGCGACCCCGAGCGCGCCGCCGAGCGTGTGGCGCGGTTGCAGGACCGCGGGGTGCGGCACCCCGAGCTGCCGCGGGTGGCGTCCGGCGCGGCCGGCTGGCTGGAAGCCGCGGCGAAGGCCGACCGCGGCGACTTCCTTCCCGCCATCGACGACCTCCACCGCCTCCGCGACCAGTTCCCCGCCCCGACAGACGCGCTCGACCGCTTCCGCGAAGCCGTCCGCGGTCGGCACGCCCGGTTCCTCGATGCCGTCGGCCGCGCCCAGGACGCGGCGACGCTGCGAGAGTGGCGCGACGCGGTGGTCGCGGCCGAGGAGGCGCTGGCGGCGGCGCCGGCGTACCACGCCGCCCGCACGCTCCGCGACAAGGCCTGGCAGGCGGCCCACCCCGGCACCCCTGAACCCGTGAACGGCACGGCTGTGACGCTGAGCCACCCCGGCAGCACGCCCGCGGAGAAGCCCGCCGCGGCGACGCTCCCAGGCCGGCCGGCGATGTCGTCGCGGCTGCTGGCCCGACCGGACGACGACGAGCCGCGGTCGATACGCGGCTCGCGCTCCGGCCCGCCGCCGACCGACCGCGACTTCGGCTCGGGCCCCGGCTTGCCGCGTCGCTTCCTGCTGTGGGTGGACGGCGTGGCCGGCTACCTGGTCTGCACCGGCAACCGCGTGACGTTCGGACAGGCCGTGCTGGAGGGCGGCCCCGTCGACGTGCCGCTGTTCGCCGACGTGTCGCGCATCCACGCCGAACTGTCCCGCGACGGCGAGGGCTTCCTCATCGAGGCCGGAAAGGCGACCGCCGCCGCCGGCGCGCGGACGCTGATGGTGAACGGCAAGGACGTTGGCCGCTCGGTCCTCAGCCCCGGCGACCGCATCACGCTCGGCGCGACGTGCCAGTTTCAGTTCCACCGCCCGGTGCCGGTCAGCAGCACGGCCAAGCTGGAACTCACCAGCGGCCACCGACTCGTCCACTGCGTCGAGGGTGTCCTGCTAATGGCCAACGAGATCATCCTCGGTCCAGCCGGGGCGTCTCACGTCGTCGTGCCCGGGGTGACGGAGCGGGTGCTGCTGTACCGCTCGAAGGACGGGCTCGGCGTGCGCGTGCCGGGTGGCAAGGTGTTGGTGAACGACCGGCCGCACGCCGAGCGCGCGCCGCTGCCGCTGCCGGCGTCGGTCGAGGCGGACGGCGTGACGTTTGCACTGGAGCCGGTCGGCCCCCGCGTCTGATTTGCCCTCTGGCCCTGCGACTGCCCTGGGGGTAGGATGCGGGGGCTCGGACGCCAACCCCTCTCCCCGGCGCGGAGCCCGCCCATGATCCAGGTCCGCCGCATACTGTACCCGACCGATTTCAGCAGTTACTCCAACCTGGCGTACTTCCACGCCGTCGGCCTAGCCGAGACGTACCGAGCCAGCCTGACAGTCGTTTACGTGGTCGCCCCCGGCTCGGCCGAAGCGGCGAAGGGCCGCGACTACTGGCACGGCCAATTGGAGCAGGTCCGCCCCGCGAACGACCGCATCGCCGTCCACCACGTCCTCCTCGAAGGCGACCCGGCCGGAGAGATCGCCCGCTACGCCGCCGACGCCGGCATCGACGTGATCGTCATCGGCACCCACGGCCGAACGGGCGTGGACCGGCTAGTAATGGGGAGTGTCGCCGAGCGGGTGATGCGCGAGGCGCCGTGCTCGGTACTGGTCGTGAAGCTACCGAAGGGCGGTGGTGGGAGTCGGCCGCACGTGGTGACCGCGAGGTGACGGAGACGATCGAGCCCACCCGCCGCGGCGGGTGGGCTCGATGACGCGCTCACTCTTTCGGCTTCTTCGCGTCCTTGACGACCCACAGGTGCAGTCGGTACTCGTCGCCGTCGGCGCCCATCACGGTGATCGACCGGTCCGGCGCCCAGTCGCCAAGGATGAACCGGTGCGACACGATCCGCGTGCCCGGCTTCAACTGACGGGCGAGGATCGGCCGCAGCAGGTTGTTGAACTCGTTGCCCATGTACAGGAACACCACCGACGCCTCGCTGTAGTCGCGGTCCTTCAGCGCGTCGCCCTCGATCACGGTGATCTGCTTCTCCAACCCGGCCTTCTTCACGTTGTCCTTGGCTTCGAGCACTTTCTTGCCGTCGAGCTCGATGCCGACGGCCTTTTTCGCGCCCGCCTTCACGCCGGCGATCAAGACGCGGCCGTCGCCCGGCCCCGGCTCGTATACCACGTCGCCGTCCTTCACGCCGGCCAGCTTCACCATCTCCGCGACGACGTCGTCCGGCGTGGGCACCCAGCGGATGACGGCCTTGTCCTGCACCTTCGGGTCGACCTTCGTCAGGTCGGCGACCACGTCGTCGCCGCCCTTGAACTCCACCGTCTTGGTGCGGGTCAGCACGGTGTAGTTGTTCGGCCGCCAGGTCGCGCTGAACGTGTACTCGTAGAGCTTGCCGGCGTCGATCTCGGGCGTCTCGAACTCGCGGACGGCCGGGTTCTTGTCCGGCGTCTTGGTGTCCTTGCCCTCGATCTTCAACTCAGTGTCGTCCTGCGGGACGGTGACCTTGAGCTTCGACTTGACCTTCTTGCCGGCGGCCGGCTGGGCCTCCTTGGTCGTCGCCTTCTTGTCCTGGGCCGTGGCCGGGGCGTACGCCCCGAGCAACCCGGCGGCCGCGACCGCTACGGCGGTGAGCCCGGCGAGCCGGGCGTGACGGAGCGTGAACATCGGGGTCCTTTCTGGAACCAGGCGCGGGGGCGGCCGTCGGGGGGAGGGCGGCGACGACAGTCTCACCGAAAGGAAGTAGGTCCGCAAGCGTCCGCCGACAAGCGGGGAAACGCTCACGGCGCCCTCATCGTTTGCGAGCCGGGTGGTTGCATCCGCCCGGGTGTTTGGGATAATCACCATACCCACCCTTGCCCCACGCGGATCACTTCCATGCGCCGCCTCGCGTTGCCCGCTGTACTCCTCGCGTCGTTCGTCGGCCTCGGCGCCGACTGGGCACGCTTCCGCGGCCCGAACGGTACCGGCGTCGCCGCCGGCAAGCTGCCCGACATCGACGCGAAGGCGCCGCTGTGGAAGGTGGCTGTGCCCGGGGAGGGAATCAGTTCGCCGATCGTCGTCGGCGGGAAGGTGTTCGTGCAGAGCGGGGCGAAGGACGGCTCGAAGCGAATGCTGACGTGCCTCGACGCCGTGACCGGCAAGACCGAATGGACGAAGGACGTGCCCGGCCACGCGGCGAAGAAGCACGCCAAGAACAGTTATGCCTCCGGCACCCCGGCCAGCGACGGCAAGCACGTCTACTGCGCGTGGTGGGACGGCGACGCGATGACGCTCGCGGCCTACGACTTCGCCGGCAACGAGAAGTGGACCGCCTCGCTCGGCTCGTACATCAGCGACCACGGGGCCGGGCACTCGCCGATGGTTCACGACGGCGTCGTCTACCTGAACGCCGACGGCAGCAAAGACCTGGGCGGCCACGCCACCCTCGTCGCCTACGACGCCGCGACGGGGCAGAAAAAGTGGGCCGTCGAGCGGCCGGCGCACCGGGCCAGCTTCTCGACGCCGTTCGTCTGGGAGCGGCCGGGGAAGAGGACCGAACTCGTCGTCGGCACGACGACCGAGATCACGGGTTACGACCCGGCCACGGGCAAGGCCAATTGGACCCACCCGATCGAGTGGGGCGGAGCGAAGATGAAGCTGCGCGTGGTCGGCTCACCGGTCGCGTCCGGCGGGCTGATCGTGTGCCCGAGCGGCGACGGCGGCGGGTCGCGCTACATGCTCGCCGTCGACCCGAACGGCGGCAGCCCGAAAAAGGTTTGGGACAGCAAGAACAGCGGCGTTCCGTACGTGCCGTGCCTGCTGGAAAAGAACGGCCTCTTGTTCTGGGTGGCCGACAACGGCGTGGTCGCGTGCGCCGACGCCAAGTCGGGCACGAAGCTGTGGGAGGATCGGCCGACGACGAAGGAGGTGTTGTCGTCTCCGATCATGGCGGGCAGCGAAATCCTGGCGATCGTCACGACGGGCGAGTTCTTCGTGTTGAAGGCGGAGCGCGAGTACGAATTGGTCCGTCGCGGGTCGATCGGCGAGCCGGTGTCGGCGTCACCGGCGCTCGCCGACGGGCGGCTGTACGTCCGTGGGGCGACGCACCTGTTCTGCTTCGGGGTGAAGTAACGTGAACCCGCCCGCCCCGGGCCGCGTCCCTGTTCGCGGAAGCGACCCGGCCGGATGAGGAGCCTGTCTCGAAAACAGGTAACGGGCTTGCGGCCCGTCGTGGGTTCGAGTCCCACCGCTTCCGCTCGCCGCCCAGCCCCGTCGTCTAACGGCACAAGGTAGCCGGATCACGCCTGAGGGATGGGGGTTCGATTCCCTCCGGTGCGACTCACCCGCCAATTCTGTTGAATGACCCCCGTCCGGGGTCTAAACTGTACTTACCCACCCGGCCCGCTCGTGGGCCGCCGCGCGACCTCCCCCCGGGGCCGTTCCATGACCCTCCCCCGCGCACTTCTCGCGCTCGGCGTCGCCGTTGCCGGTACCGTTACCGGCACGACCCAGGACGCCAAGCAACCCGCTACCCCCGGCAAGGTCAGCTTCTACAAGGACGTTCGCCCGCTGTTCGCGCAGCACTGCAACGGCTGCCACCAGCCGGCGAAGGCGCAGGGCGGCTACGTCATGACCGCGTTCCCCGACCTGTTCAAGGCCGGCGAACGGGGCAAGGCGGGCGTCGTGGCCGGGAACGCGGACAAGAGTTACCTGCTGGAGCTCGTCCGCGGCCACAACGGCAAGGCCGAGATGCCGAAGAACCGTGACCCGCTCGCCGCCCCGCAGGTGAAGCTGATCGCCGACTGGATCGCCCAGGGTGCCACCGACGACACCCCCGCTTCCGCGAAGGAAGCGCTGATCGACATGGCCAACCCGCCGAAGTACGCCGCGCCGCCGGTCGTCACCTCGCTGGCGTTCGACCCGCAGGGCGACTTCCTTGCCGTGGCGGGCTTCCACGAGGTGCTGCTGTACTCAGGGAAGGACTACAAGCTGTCGTCGCGGCTCGTCGGCATCTCGGAGCGGATTAACGCGGTCGCGTTTAGTCCGAACGGCGAGCGGCTTGCGGTCGCCGGTGGCGCCCCGGGCCGCTTCGGCGAGGTGCAGGTCTGGAACCACAAGCGCGACGACCTCGTGGTCTCCGCCCCGGTCACGTTCGACACGGTGTACGGCGTCAGTTGGTCGCCGGACGGCAAGACAGTGGCCTTCGGGTGCATCGACAACACCGTCCGCGCCATCGACACGGCCACCGGCAAGCAGACGCTCCAGATGGGCACGCACACCGACTGGGTGCTCGGCACTGTCTTCAGCCAGGACGGCCAGCACCTCGTGTCCGTGAGCCGCGACATGAGCCTGCGGCTGACCGAGGTGCCGACGCAACGGTTCGTTGACAACGTGACGAGCATCACGCCCGGCGGCCTCCGCGGCGGTCTGATGGCCGTGGACCGCCGGCCGATGAAGGACAAGAAGATGCAGAAGGTGCCGGAGGACACGCCGGGCGTGCCCCCGAAGGTGTACGACGAACTCATCATCGGCGGGGCCGACGGCACGCCGCGGCTGTACAAGATGCACCGCGAGGTGAAGCGGCAGATCGGCGACGACGCCAACAAGTTGCGCGAGTACGAGAAGATGCCCGGCCGCATCTCCGGCCTCGCATTCAACGCCGACGGCAAGTTGTTCGCCGCCGCCAGCAGCCTCGACGGCAAGGGCGAGGTCCGCGTCTACGACACGGACACCGGCAAGAAGGTGGTGTGTGAGGGCGTCTCCGGCCCGGCCTACGCGGTGGCGTGGCACCCCGACGGCAAGTCGATCGCGTCCGCCGGCTTCGACGGCACCGTGTGGCTGCACGACCCCGCGACCGGCAAGCTACTCAAAAGTTTCGTCGTGCGGCCCACCGCGGCCGCCGCTTCACGCTAACAGCACCCCAAAGCCCACCGGTCGCGACCGGTGGGCTTCGCCCCGTACACACTCCGAGGCACCCCGAGATGACCCGCTTCCTCCCCGCGGCGGTGGCCCTCCTGCTCACCGCCGCCCCGGCGATCGCGCAGCCCGCGGCCGAATCGCTCCCGCCCGGCGCCAAGGTCGTCGCGCTGGAAGTTAAGCCGGCCGCGGTCGCGCTTGACGGGCCGTTCCAGTACACGCAGCTACTCGTAACCGCAAAACTCGACAACGGCGAGACGGTGGACGCCACCCGCATCGCGCAGTTCACGCTGCCCGGGAAGCTCATCACGCACAAAGCGGGGCTCGTCCGCCCCGCCGCGGACGGGAAGGGCGACATTTCGATCGTCGTCGGCGAGAAGTCCCTCCGCGTCCCCGTCGAGGTACGCGGCGCGACGGCCGACCCGGCGGTGAGCTTCGTCCGCGACGTGCAGCCAGTGCTGTCGAAGCTCGGGTGCAACGCCGGCACCTGCCACGGGGCACAGGCCGGGAAGAACGGTTTCAAGCTGTCCCTCCGCGGCTACGACGCCATCTTCGACTACCGCGCCCTTACCGACGACCTGGAGAGCCGCCGCATCAACCGCGCCGCCCCGGAGCGGTCGTTGCTGCTGCTGAAGACGAGCGGCGCCGTGCCCCACCAGGGCGGCGTGCTGACGCAGCCCGGCGAGCCGAACTACGAGGTCATCCGCCGCTGGGTCGCCCAGGGGGCGAAGCTCGACCTGGACGCCGTTCGCGTGAAATCGATCGACATCTTCCCCAAGAATCCGACGTTGACGCGGATCGGCACGCGGCAGCAGTTCGCCGTGATTGCCACCTACGCCGACGGCCGCACCCGCGACGTGACCGCCGAGGCGTTCATCGACAGCAGCAACACCGAGGTCGTGGCCGCCGACCGGGGCGGCGTCGTCACCGGCGTCCGCCGCGGCGAGGCGACGATGCTCGCCCGCTACGAGGGCGCCTACGCCGCCTCCACCGTCATCGTGCTGGGCGACCGGGCCGGGTTCGTCTGGGAGCAGCGGCCCGTACAGAACTGGATCGACGAATTGGTGGACCGGAAGTTGAAGCAGGTGATGGTGCAGGCCAGCCCGCTGTGTACCGACGAGGAGTTCGTCCGCCGCGTGTTCCTCGACCTGACCGGGTTGCCGCCGGAGCCCGAGGACGTGCGCGCGTTCCTGGCCGACGCCCGCCCGAGCCCGGCGAAGCGCGACGCGCTCATCGACCGGCTCGTCGGCAGCGAGCAATTCATCGAGCACTGGACGAACAAGTGGGCCGACCTGCTCCAGGTGAACCGCAAGTTTCTCGGCGACGTGGGCGCCAGCAGCTTCCGCGGCTGGATTCGCAACGCCCTGGCCACGAACCAGCCCTACGACAAGTTCGCCCACGACATCCTGACCGCGAGCGGCTCGAACGTCGCCAACCCGCCGGCGTCGTACTACAAGGTGCTCCGCGCGCCGGACGCCGTGATGGAGAACACCACGCAACTTTTCCTGGCCGTGCGGTTCAACTGCAACAAGTGCCACGACCACCCGTTCGAGCGGTGGACGCAGGACAACTACTACAACCTCGCCGCCTACTTCGCGCAGGTGAAGCTGAACGAAGACCCCGCCTACAAGGGTCAGCGGATCGGCGGCACCGCGGTCGAGACCGCCAAGGCGCTGGTAGAGGTCGTGAGCGACGGCACCACAGGCGAGATCAAGCACGACCGCACCGGCGAGGTGGCGGCGCCGCGGTTCCCGTTCGTCATCAACGCTGACGTCGGCCCCGCGGCCCAGCGGCGGCAGCAGGCCGCGAAGTGGATCACGTCCGCCGAGAACCCGTACTTCGCCCGCAGCTACGTGAACCGCCTGTGGGGCTACCTCCTCGGCGTCGGGCTGATCGAGCCGATCGACGACATCCGCGCCGGCAACCCCCCGACGAACCCCGAACTCCTCGACCGCATGACGACCGAGTTCGTGAAGTCCGGGTTCGACGTGCGGGCCATGATCCGCACCATCTGCAAGAGCCGGACGTACCAGCTGAGCATCGGCACGAATAAATGGAATCGCGACGACGACATCAACTACTCGCACGCCCTGGCCCGCCGGCTGCCGGCCGAGGTGCTGTACGACAGTATCCACCGCGTAACGGGTTCGGTGAGCCGGCTGCCGGGCCTTCCGCCGGGGTCGCGGGCGGCGCTGCTGCCGGACAGCAACGTCGATCTGCCGGGCGGCTTCCTCGACCTGTTCGGCAAGCCGGTCCGCGAGAGCGCCTGCGAGTGCGAGCGCACCGGCGGCATGAACCTCGGCCCGGTGCTGGCGATGGTGAACGGGCCTATCGTCGGCGACGCCCTGAAGGATCCGAACAACCGGCTGGCGAAGCTGGTGACCGGCGAGAAGGACGACGCGAAGGTGGTGAACGAGATCTACCTGGCCGTACTGGCACGGCAGCCGTCGGCGAAGGAACGGGAAGCGGGGGTGTCCGCGCTCCGCGCCGCCGGCCCGGACCACGCCCGCATCCTGGCCGACTACAAGGTGAAGGCCGACGCCTTCGCCGCGTACAAGACGACGCTCGACGGCCGGCAGACGGCGTGGGAGCAGGCCCGCATCGCCGAGAAGCCGACGGCGTGGATGCCGCTCGAGGTCGTGAAGGCCGAGTCGAAGCAGGGGCCGACGCCGGCATCGCTCAAGGACGGGGCGACGCTGACGATCGGCAAGGACGGGTCAATCCTGGCCAGCGGCAAGTCGGCTCAGGTGGACGTGTACACGGTGGTCGGCAAGGCGAAGATCGGCAAGGCGATTACCGCGGTCCGCATCGAGACGCTGTCCGACCCGGCGCTTCCGAACAAGGGGCCGGGCCGCGCTGAGAACGGCAACTTCGTCCTGAACGAGCTCAAGCTGACGTACCAGAAGGCCGGCAAGGACGACGCCGCGAAGCCAGCCGTGGTTCGGCTGACGGGCGGCCAGGCGACCATCCAGCAGGACGGTTTCCCGGTCGGGAACGCGGTGGACAACAACCCCGCGACCGGATGGGCGGTCGGCAACGGCGTCAGCAAAAACCAGGCGGCACTGTTCAAGTTCCAGAGCCCGGTGCCCGCCGTGGCCGACGGGGTCACGTTCACCGCAACGCTCGACCAGCGTTTCGGCACGAGTCACGTCGTCGGCAAGTTCCGGCTGTCGGTGACGGCGGACGCGAACCCGAAGCTGACGAGCCCGCTATCGGCCGCGGAGGTGGCGCTGCTGGAAACGCCTGCGGCCGAGCGGACGGATGCCCAGAAGGCCCGGCTAAGGGCGATGTATCTGGCGCAGGACCGCGAGTACCAGCGGCTCGCGGCCGACGCCGCCGACGTGCCCCCGACCGACCCGCGCGTGCTCGGAGCGCAGGACCTGGCGTGGGCGCTCATCAACACGCCGGCGTTCTTGTTCAACCGCTGATCGCGGGCTGGGCGTGACGGTCGGTACAAGGCCCGGGGACAGGCGTCCCCGGGCCTTTGCCACTATTGGAGGTGTGAGGAAGACATAATGAGCGAACCCGCAGCGACCTCACTCACCGTTCCGGACCCGCTCCGCGGCTGGCTCGCCGTCGCCGTCGAGGGCGGCGCGTCCGACCTGCACCTGATTGCCGGCCACCCGCCCGTCCTGCGCCTGCACGGCGAGCTGACCGCGCTCTCCGGCCCGCCGCTGAGCGCCGACGCGCTCGGCCCGCTGCTGCTCACCGGGTGCCCTCCCGTAGCCGCCGACCGGCTGGCGGCACAGCGCAGCGCCGACTACTCGTTCGACCTCGTGGTAGGCGGCCGCTCGGCGCGGTTCCGCGCGAACCTGTTCCACGCCGCCGGCCAGCTCGCGGCGTGCTTCCGCGTCATCCCTGCCGACATCCCCGACCTGGAGTGGGCCGGCTTTCCGCAGCCGCTCGCCGACCGCATCGCCACGCTCCGCGACGGGCTCGTCGTCCTCACCGGCCCGACCGGCTCGGGGAAGACGACGACGCTGGCGATGGTCGTGAACCGCCTCAACCTCGCCGGCGGCTACCGCATCATCACGGTCGAGGAGCCCGTGGAGTACGTCTTCCCGCGGCTCCCGCACTCGGTCGTAACACAGCGAGAGGTGGGTGCCGATGTGCCGACCTTCGCCGACGGCCTACGCTCGGGCCTGAGGCAAGACCCGGACGTGATCCTGGTCGGCGAGGTGCGCGACCGCGAGACGGCGCAGATGGCCCTGAGTGCCGCCGAGACCGGGCACCTCGTGTTCACGACGCTCCACACCCGCGACGCGAAGGGGGCCGTGACGCGCTTCGCGGACCTGTTCCCGCAGGACCTGCAGCAGCCGATCCGGGCGCAGCTGGCGCTCGGGCTGCGGGCGGTCGTGAGCCAGCGGTTGTTGCCGGGTGTCGAGCGCGGGACGAAGCGCGAACTGGCGCTGGAGGTGCTCTGGGTGACGCACCCGGTGGCGTCTGCGATCCGCCTCGGGAAGGTCGAGGGGATCGACATGCTGATCGTCACCGGACGGGCCGAGGGGATGCAGTCGTTCGACGAGTCGCTGCGTCAGCTCCTGATCGCCGGCCGGATCACGCGGGCGGTCGCCGAGCAGAACGTCAGCGACCCGAATCTGCTGTACCGCTGACCGCTACTTCGCCGCGTCCTTCTGGATGCGCTCGGCGTCGCCGCGAAGTATCGGCACCATCACCTCGCGGAAAAACACCATCAGCGCCAGCCCGGCGACGAACACGCCCGCCAGCCGGAACAGCACACCGGCCCAGAACGGCGGTTCGGGGCGCCGCACGGCTCAACTCCGCCCGCGGCCGGCGATGGCCCGTGTCTCGGTCAGCACTTGATCCATGAACACGTCGTGCGGCGCGACCGGGATTTCGTCGAAGATTTGGCAGTCGAACGAGAGGGCGACGAGCGGCGCGTCCGGCCTGGCGTTCGCCAACAAGCGGTCGTAATAACCCTTCCCCTGACCCATCCGCCCGCCGCGCGCATCGAAGGCGGTGCCCGGCACCATCACCAGGTCCAGCTCCTCGGGCTGTACCACCTTCGCCGGCAAGCGTCGGAGTTCGTCCTTGGGTTCGAGAATCTTGTACGCCCCCTCCACCAGTTCGCTCATGTCTTCGAGCAGGAACAGCTCCAGCGTGTTCGTCTCGACCACGCACCACGGCACGACGACGCGCTTGCCGTGGGTGAGTGCCTCGGGCAGGGTGTGGCGCGTGCGGACCTCGCTGCCGGCGTCCACGTACCACATCACCGTTTTCGCGGCCTGGTACGCCGGCAGGGCCATGAACCGGCCGCAGATCGTGCGGCTCAGTTCGTCCTTGTCCTTCTGGGCGACGCGGTTCTTGCGGGCCTGCTCGCGGATGGCGGCCTTGCGGGCCTGCGGGTCGTCGGCCATGTCGCGCCTCGGGAGGGTCGATTTCCCATAACTTACCGGCCGCCGCGGCTACCGACATGGGGGTGAGTGGCCATGCGGGTAAAATGAATAGGAAGACCCGAACGACCCCTCCAACCTGTAGCCATGACCACCCTCACACCCAAGCCGTCGTTCGCCCTCATCACGCTGTTGCTGCCCGGCCCCGACCGCAAGCGGAAGCCGAGCCCGTACCACTATCGAATCACTTACCGTAACCCGGACCCGTCGGAGCCCGGTTGTGTGATGACGTGGGACGTGCTCGGCGGCCGCGAGCCGTACCAGATCGCCCTGGAGCGGACCGACGCCGGCAACACCGTTTGGCACTGCACTTGTGCCGACGCGGTGTTCCATGGCGAGAACGACCACGCCCACCACTGCAAGCACGTCAGCGGCCTGCGTGACACACTCCCGCGGGCGGCGTAGGCGAACGGCCGGTGTGAGCCGGCTGGTCGTTGGTGGAAGTGCCTGCCATCCTGAATAGCCGGCTCACGACGGCCGTTCGCCCCGAACTGGGAACCGGTCTTGAAGCGGCACCACGGTCAATTCCTGTTCGCGGAGTGCCCGGCATGCATCGGCGGCGGCCTCCGCGGCGGACAGCGTAGTGATGCACGTCACCCGGTTGGAGACCGCCCCGGCCCGAATCTTGCGCTCGTCGGACGAACTGCCCCGGCCGCTCGGGGTGTTGATGACGAGCGCCACCTCGCCGTTCTTCATCTTGTCGAGCAGGTTCGGCCGCCCCTCGGCGATCTTCGGCACCACCTCGACGGGAATGCCGCGCTCGGCCAGGAACTTTCCTGTGCCCCGGGTGGCGATCAGTTTGTAGCCCATGTCGGCGAACGCCTTCACGACCGGGGCCACGCCCTCCTTGTCGCGGTCGGCCACCGACACGAACACGGTCCCGCTCAGGGGCAGGGGGGCGCTCGCGGCCATCTGACTCTTGGCGAACGCCATCGGCAGCTGGTCGTCGATCCCCATCACCTCGCCGGTCGACTTCATCTCGGGGCCGAGGATGATGTCCACGCCGGGGAACTTGTTGAACGGGAACACGCTCTCCTTGACCGAGTAGTGCGTCGGCACCACCTCGTCCTTCACGCCCAGCTCGTCGAGGGTCTTTCCGGCCATCACCAGCGCCGCGAGCCGGGCCAACGGCACGCCGGTCGCCTTACTCACGAACGGGACTGTGCGGCTGGCGCGGGGGTTGGCCTCCAGGATGTACACGACGGGGGCGGCACCGCGCATCCCGGCGACGGCGAACTGGATGTTCATCAGCCCCTTCACGTTCAGGGCCGCGGCCAGCTTGCGCGCCTGACTCTTGATCTCCTCGATGACGGCAGCCGGCAGGCTGTACGGCGGGATGACGCACGCCGAGTCGCCGCTGTGGATGCCGGCTTCTTCGATGTGCTGCATCACGCCGCCGATCACCGTGCGGGTGCCGTCCGAGAGGCAATCGACATCGACTTCGGTCGCGTTTTCGAGGAACTGGTCGATGAGGACGGGCCGGTCCTTGCTCACGTCCGGGCCGACTCGCTCCATGTACGCTTCGAGCTCGTCCTCGGTGTAGACGATCTTCATGTCGCGGCCGCCGAGCACGAAGCTCGGGCGGACGAGGACCGGGAAGCCGATCTTCCGCGCCGCGAACACCGCCGCCGGGGCGTCCACGGCGGTGCTGTTGGCCGGCTGCCTTAGGCCGATTTCGTCCACGAGCACGGCGAAGCGCTTGCGGTTCTCGGCAACGTCGATCGAGTCCACACTGGTGCCGATGATGGGCACGCCCGCGGCCTCGAGCGGCTTGGCGAGGTTTAGTGGCGTCTGCCCGCCGAACTGCACGATGACGCCCTCGGGCTTCATGCGGTCGTGGATGTTCAGCACGTCCTCGACCGTCAGCGGCTCGAAGAACAGGTGGTCGGACGTGTCGTAGTCGGTGCTGACGGTTTCGGGGTTCGAGTTCACCATGATGACCTCGTACCCCGCGGCGCGCAGCGCGAACGCCGCCTGCACGCAGCAGTAGTCGAACTCAATCCCCTGGCCGATTCGGTTCGGGCCGCCGCCGAGAATCATGATGCGAGACTTGCCGGTCGCCGGCCGGACCTCGTCCTCCACGGCCGTGCCGGCCGCGGTCCGCGTCGGCGTCTCGTAGGTCGAATAGTAGTACGGCGTGTACGCCTCGAACTCGGCGGCGCAGGTGTCCACGCTCTTGAAGACCGCCTCGACGCCGAACCCCTGGCGGACGCGGCGCACCTCCGACTCGGGGCAGTTCCACAGGTTCGCCAACTGCCGGTCCACGAAGCCGTGCTGCTTGGCCTTTAGCATCAACTCGGGCGTCACCGCGCTCAGCGACCCGAGCGCCGCCAACTCGTCTTCGACGGCGACCAGGTCCGCGATGCCGCGGAGGAACCACGGGTCGATCTTGGTGCGCTGGTGGAGGTCGTCGAGCGACATGCCGCCCTTGATCGCGTAGCGGATGTACCACAGCCGCTCGCTGTTCGGCCGGGCCAGCTTCTGGGCGATCTCGGCCGGCGTCGGCGGGTTGTCGGAGCCCCACCGGTCGCGGCGGTCGCACCCGAGCCCGAACCGACCAACCTCCAGGCCGCGAAGTGCCTTCTGCAACGACTCCTTGAACGTCCGGCCGATCGCCATCGTCTCGCCGACCGACTTCATCTGCGTCGTCAGCGTCGGGTCGGCCTCCGGGAACTTCTCGAACGCGAACCGCGGCACCTTCGTCACCACGTAGTCGATCGTCGGCTCGAAGCACGCCGGCGTCTCGCGGGTGATGTCGTTGCGGAGCTCGTCGAGGGTGTAGCCGACGGCCAACTTCGCGGCGATCTTGGCGATCGGGAAGCCGGTCGCTTTCGACGCCAGGGCGCTGGAGCGGCTGACGCGGGGGTTCATCTCGATCACGATCATGCGGCCGTCCGCCGGGTTGCACGCGAACTGGATGTTCGACCCGCCCGTCTCGACGCCGATCTCGCGGATGATGGCCTTCGCCTGGTCGCGCATCCGCTGGTATTCCTTGTCGCTCAGCGTCTGGATCGGGGCGACGGTGACGCTGTCGCCGGTGTGGACGCCCATCGGGTCGAGGTTCTCGATCGAGCAGATAATGACGACGTTGTCGGCCACGTCGCGCATCACCTCCAGCTCGAACTCCTTCCAGCCGATGACCGACTCCTCGATGAGCGTCTCGCCGACCGGGGAGAGCTGTAACCCCTTGGTGACGAGGTCAATGAACTCCTCGCGGTTGTAGGCGATGCCGCCGCCGCTGCCGCCCATGGTGAAGCTCGGCCGGAGCACGCACGGCAGGCCGATACTCTCGACGATGTCGAGCGCTTGCGACAGCGACCGGGCGACGCCGCTCCGCGGCACGTCCACCCCGATCTTGAGCATGGCGTCCTTGAACTTCTGGCGGTCCTCGGCCTTGTCGATCACGTCGGCGCGGGCGCCGATCATCTCGACGCCGTACTTCGCCAGTACGCCGTGTTTGACGAGGTCCATCGCGGTGTTCAGTGCCGTCTGCCCGCCGAGGGTCGGCAGGAGGGCGTCGGGCTTCTCCTTGGCGATGATCTTCTCGACGACCTGCCAGGTGATCGGCTCGATGTACGTCCGGTCGGCGGTCTCGGGGTCGGTCATGATCGTCGCCGGGTTGGAGTTCACCAGGACGATCTCGTACCCCTCCTCGCGCAGCGCCTTACAGGCCTGGGTGCCGGAGTAGTCGAACTCGCAGGCCTGTCCGATGACGATGGGGCCGGAGCCGATGAGGAGGATCTTCTTGATGTCGGTGCGTTTCGGCATGGAATCCAAGGTGGCGGTCGGGGGCGTGGTCGGCGCAAACTCCGATCAGCTTATGGACCCCCGGCGGGGAGTCTACCGAACCTGGGCGCCGACCCGCTTGACCCTCGCGGTGGTGCCCTCACAATCAGAGTGCCCACCCTTCCCGGAGGAACGCTCGTGATCCGATGTGCAACGCTCCTGACCGCCGCGGCGTACCTGTTCTTCGGCACCGCTACGCCGGCGCAGGACAAGGCCGACGCCGGCGTGAGCCTCAAGGGGAGCGTGGACGACCTGACGCTCCAGGACAAGGCGCCCAAGAGCGGGGTCGTGGTGAGCGCGGCCGGGTGGAAGACACTGCAGGAGGTGTGGGGGATCAAGGACGCGCCGAAGCTGGACTTCGGCAAGACGATCCTCGTCGTCGCCACTACCCGCGGCAGTCAGCTGAAGCTGACGCCGCGGGTCACGAACGGCGATCTCAAGGTACTCGCCATTTCCACGCGCGACCTGCGACCGGGCTTCCGCTACGCGATCGAGTCGGTGTCGCGGGACGGTGTGAAGTCGGTGAACGGGCAGCCCCTGCCGAAGGAGTGATGGTTGAGTTTGCCTTTCGCCGCTTGCGGCGTTGCGGCGTCCGCGCTGCAACGCCGCAAGCGGCGAAGCCCCGAACCGAGTTACCGCCCACCGTCCGGGTTGGGCCGCGGTGTCCGCGGCCGCTCAGGGGTGTTTGGTTCCCCCCGCTCGGGTCGGCCAGGCGGCGTCTCGCCATACTGGAAGGGCGTCGGGAACAGCGGCCGCCCGCGCGGCATCAGCCGTTCGAGGGTCGCGCGCTGCTCCGGCGTGAGCGCGCGGTTGAGTTCCGCGGTCGCCTCGGCGATCAATTTCGGGACCGCCTCGCGCATCTCGTCACGGTCGATCTTCCCGCCCCGAACACCGTCCAGCAATTCGCGCAACTTCGTGGTGTAGTTCTCGATCGCCTTCTCGACTAGCGTCTGCTGCTTCGCGTCGAGCTTGAGCTCGTCCAGAGCCCCTCGCAGCGGAACGGGCGAGCCGGGGGCTGCGTCGGGGACGGGGCGGCGACCCGGTGGCGTTCCCATCGGGCCACCCGGGACCGGCATCGGCGGCGGACCACCCGGCGACGGGAACACACCCGGACCACCGAACCCGCCGGGCACGGCCATGCCGCCGGCCACACCGAAGCCGCCCATGACGGCGCCGCGCTCGATTTGCTGGACAAGCCGGCGCGCGGTGAACGCCTTCGCGTCGTTCCCGCCGGCCAGCCCGCGGAGTGCTGGGAGCGCGGGGTTGCCGACCGCCACCAGCGCGGCCCGGGCGCTCTCGCGGATGGCGTCGTGCGGGTCGTTCATCTTGTCGGTCAGCGTCTTCACCCACGCCTCGACCTGCGGGTCGGCCTTCTCGACCGGCCCGCCCGGCCCATCCGGCCTGAAGCCGGGCTGCGGGCCGCCACCACCCGGCGGCTGCCCCCACGCCACGCCCGCGGTCAGCAGCGCGACCGCCACCGATGTCCATCTCATCGCACACCCTCCCGGAGAGATCGTCCCGTCCGATTGTCGCCCGTGGCCCATCTGGTGGAAACGAAATTCGCCGCCGGTCGCGACACTCGGCCGGCTCGGGGGAGATTGTCGCCACGGGGGCTTGATTAGTGAACGGATGTTCCGTATGGTGGTGGTGTGGTGTCGGGTGGGGTTCAAGCCTGAGTTCGCCGCGGCCCGGAACCGCGCAACGAAAAATGGCCGGTCAACCCCGCTCGACCCGCGGACCCAACGTGAGACGCACCGGCCCCTAGAGGGGGGCGTCGGGTGTCGCCGGTCGTCCGGGCGACTGGCCGCAGGAGACGAGCCTGCAAGCCCCTGACAAACGTGTGCGGCCCGGATAGGGCGCGACTGTGCCGAAACCCGACACCCCGCCGCCGGCGGCCGTTGCACCGCGTTCCCGCGCGGCCCACGGCCGCCGGTTGGCGTTCCGCCTGCCGCCCGAGTGGCATAGTTGCTCATTCGCGGTCTACGCCGCTGCCCCGCTGCCGTTTACGATGGTGGGGGAGTGAAACCCCAGGGCTCCGCTGATGGCCACCGACCCCGACCCGGAGATCGTCGCACTCGTGGACCGGCTCCGCACCGGCGACCAGGCCGCACTCGGCGTCCTGTTCGACCGGCACCGCGACAAGCTGCGGCGGATGATTTCGTTCCGCCTCGACGCGCGGCTGGCCGGCCGGGTGTCCGCGTCGGACGTGCTGCAAGAGGCGTACATCGACGCGCTGAAACGGGTCGAGCACTACTTCGCCAAGCCGGATCAGCCGTTCTTCGGGTGGCTGCGGCTGGTGGTCGGGCAGCGGCTCGCGGACGTGCACCGGGAACATCTGGCCGGCAAGCGCGACGCCGGCCGCGAGGTCGGGCTGCACGCCGGCCCGCCCGGCGCCGACTCGGCGTGCATCGCGGCGTGCCTCCTGGCCGGCGGGTCGTCGCCGAGCGCGGCGGCGAACCGGAACGAGCGGTTCGCCCAGCTCGAAGCGGCGCTGGCGCGGATGGACCCGCTCGACCGCGAGGTGCTGGCCCTGCGGCACTTCGAGGAGCTGAGCAACACCGAGACGGCCGAGTTGCTCGGTATCCTGCCGCCGGCCGCGAGCAAGCGGTACGTCCGGGCGCTGGCCCGGCTGAAACAGATTCTCGAAGAAGTGCCCGGATTCGAGGGATGACCGTGGACCGTGATCCGTTGGATTTGCTGGCCGAGGACTTCTCCGCCCGGCTACGCCGCGGGGAGCGCCCGAGCGTCGCCGACTACGCCGCCGCGCACCCGGAACACGCCGCCGAGCTGCGCGACCTCCTCCCCGCCGTCGCGCAAATCGAACTCCTGAAGCGCCACCGTCAGTCGCTGCCGGCGGAGCGGTCGCTGCCCGACCGGTTCGGCGACTACCGCATCGTCCGCGAACTCGGCCGCGGCGGCATGGGCGTCGTCTTCGAGGCGGTGCAGGAGTCGCTCGGCCGCCGCGTCGCGCTCAAGGTGCTGGCGACGCACACGTCGATGGACGCCGACCGCCGCGAACGCTTCGTCCGCGAGGCGAAGGCGGCCGCCCGGTTGCATCACACGCACATCGTGCCGGTGTTCGGGGCCGGCGAGCACGACGGGCTGCCGTACTACGTCATGCAGTTGATCCCCGGCCGCGGGCTGAACGCCGTCGTGTCGGCGTGGCACGCCGCGGCCCACGCCGACACGCCCGCCCCCGCCCGTGCCGACGACACCTGGCCGCACGCCGCCCCGACCGCTGCGCCGTCGTTCGAGATGGTGTTGGACGGCCCGAGGTACGACGACTGGCGGTTCGTCGCCACCGTCGGCGTGGAGGTGGCCGACGCCCTGCAGTACGCCCACGATTCGGGCGTCGTCCACCGCGACATCAAGCCGGCGAACCTGCTGCTGGACGACCGCGGGCAGGTGTGGGTCGCCGACTTCGGCCTCGCCAAGCTGGACGACGCCGGCGGGCTGACCGCGACCGGGCACGTGCTCGGCACGTTGCAGTACATGGCCCCCGAAGGGCTGACCGGGGCGCCGGACGCCCGCGGCGACGTGTACGGCCTCGGCGCCACGCTGTACGAGTTGCTGACGCTCAGGCCGCCGGTCACCGGCGAGACTCCGGCCGAGCTGATGAAGCAGTTGGCCGACGGCGTCCCCGTCCCACCGCGGAAGGTGAACCCGGCGGTGCCGCGCGACCTGGAAACGATCGTGCTGAAGGCGCTGGCCCGCGAGCCGGAGCGACGCTACGCCACCGCCGGCGACATGGCCGCCGACCTGCGCGCGTTCCTCGACGACCGCCCCATCCGCGCCCGCCGCGAGTCGCTGACGAGCCGCGCGGCACGGTGGTGCCGGCGAAACCCGGCCGTCGCCGGCCTCTCGCTGACGACCGCCGCTGCGCTGCTGCTGGCCGCGGTCGTGGGCTGGGTCGCCTACGCGCGGACGACGAAGGCGCTGGCCGACGAGACGGCCGCCCGCGGCGACGCAGAGCACGGCCAGAAGGAGGCGAAGGAGGCGTCGGAGAAGCTGGAGGCCAATCTGCGGCTGACGCTTCAGGAGTTCGAAAAAGTGTTCGAGGCCGCAGCCGGAGGCGAGAACCGGCCGGGCTTCGCACTCGGATTCGGACCGATGAAGGGCTTCGGCCCGAAGGACGGCTTCGGCGCGAAGGACGGCTTCGGCCCGAAGGACGGGCCGAAGGACGGCTCCAAAGACGGCCCGATGGTTGGTGAAGCGGCGGATCGGGCGTCCGTGCTGGAGGCGGTACTCGGCTTCTACGACAAGTTCGCCGAGCGGAACGCGACGCAGCCGGCGCTGCAGCTCGAAGCCGCGAAGGCCCACCGCCGCGTCGCCGAGCTGCACCAGTGGCTCGGCCGGCAGGAGAAGGCGACCGCGTCGTTCCGCCGCAGCGCCGCACTGCTCGCCGGACTGACCGCCGAATTCCCCGACGACGCCGACGTGCGGTTCGAGCGGATGCAGCTCTTGGCACACGCCCCGCCTGCCATCGTCGGGATGCCGTCGATCGCGGACCAGTTGGCCGCCGCGGTCGCGCTCGGGGCCGGGTTCACCGACCCGCCGCGACGCTGGGCGGTCGGCTCGGTCGAACTGAAGCTCGGCGCCGCGCGGGAGCAGTCGAACGATCCCGTCGGCGCGGCTGCGGCGTACCGCACGGCGATCGTGCACCTGGCGGCCGGGCCGGGCCGCGAGGGGCGACCGCCGGTCGTGGTGTTCGAGCAGGCGATGGCCCGCCGGCGACTCGCGGCACTGCTGGCCGCCGAGGGGAACATGCCAGCCGCGCGGCGTGTGCTGGAGGAGGCCGTTGCGGACGTTCGGCCGTTCGGCGGGGGGGGGCCGGGTCGGTTCGGCGGCGAATTCCCGACCGCGACGCTGAACCAGCTCGCCGGCGTCCTGGAGACGATGGGCGACTACCCTGCTGCGGCTCGCACGCGGCAGGAGATCGGGCGGATGGCGCCGGGCGGGTTTCCCGGCGGGCCGGGCGGCGGTCAGCCGCGCCCGAACCCGCCGCCGAAGAAGTGACCTTGAGCGGAGACTCGATCAGCGGAACAGGTCGGCCGGTGTCTGCCCCTTCTTGTGGCCCGGGTTGCGGAACCGCGTCGGGGCGTAACTGCCGACCAGGTCCACCTTCGTCGCCTCCGGGATGCGGCTCTCCAGACCCATCGCCCACAGCGAGCCGTTCACGATCAGCCGCCGCGTCCCCTCGTGCGACAGGTCTTCCGACGCGCCCATCGTCGTGTTGAAAGCCCGCCCCTTGGCCCCCTCCGGCACCTGGTACTCGCGCGTCCACGCCACCGGCATCATCGGGTCGTTCTTCTTGCCCGTCACCGCCTTCGACGTGGGCTCCAGCGTCTCCGTCACCTCACCCATCACCAGCGGCGTACAGCCGGGTAGCGGCAGCGTCACCGTGTACACGTCGGTAGTGCCGAAGATGCTGCCGGGGGCGATCCCCTTCAGGATCGGGTGTTTTTCCTGCCCGGGGGCGACCACGCCGCGGGTGCCCTCCTTGCCGTGGTTGCCGTGGTGAGCCACCCACCGCTCGCCGAGCACGACCTTGCCGAAGCCGCCCTCCCAGCGCTTCACGCCGCTCCCGTTGCCAAACTTGGCGAACGGCGACTTCGAGCCGCCCGGGTAGTTGAAGGCGTGCGTCGAGGTGCGGAGCCCGACCACCGGCTTGCCCGCGGCGACGTACTCGGCGATCGGCGCCATCTGGTCGTCGGGCAGGGCCAGGAACCGCGTGAAGATCAGGAACAGGTCCGCGCTCTTGAGCACGTCGGTGCCGGGGACGTTGTTCACGTGCGGGTCCACGTGGCCGTTCTTGTCCACGGTGAACAGCGTCGTCGTCTTGAAGCCGTGGTGCGTGCTGAGGATCTTGGCCAGCTGCGGGATCGCCTCCTCGGACCGGTACTCCTGGTCGCCGCTGAGGAGCACGACGTGCTTCCCTTTTCCGATGCCCTCGCCGCCGGGCAGTGTGATTGAGGACGGCGGGCCCTCGGGCCGGGCGTCGGCAGGGACGAGGGCGAGGGCCGCGAAGAGGGCGGCGGGTGCGAACCGGGTCATGGCGGGTCCGGTGGGTGAGGCGGGTAGCGAACCGCGGCCAGTATACGGCGGCGGGTCGGCCGGGTACACTGGCACCGCCTCCCCGCCGCGGAGTCCGCCCCATGCGGGTTCTTGTCGTGTCCAGCGTCCTGCTCGCGTCCGCCGCCGCCGCCGACGGCCAGACCGGATACTCGAAGCCGCCGCCGGGCGTGTCCGCCATCTTGAACGCCCCGCCGCCGCCGGACGTGTCGGTGAGCCCGGCCCGGGACCGCGTGCTGCTGACGCACAAAGACCGCTACCCGCCGATCGCCGAACTGGCCGAGCCGATGTTGAAGCTGGCCGGGCTGCGCATCAACCCGGCGACCAACGGCCCGTCCCGCCCCGGCCGGGTCGTCGGCTTCACGCTCGCCGCCCTCGACGGCACCAAGACGCAGATCCCGCTCCCGGTGGGTGTTCGGCTCGGCACCGCCCGCTGGTCGCCAGACGGTAAGCGCTTCGCGGCCCTCGGCACGACGGAAAAGGGTATCGGCGTTTGGGTTTACGACCTCGCCGCCGCGAAGTTCACGCAGCTGCCGGGCGTGACCGTGAACGCCGCGATCGGCGTTCCCGTGCAGTGGGCGTCGGCCGACGAGCTGCTGGTGCAGTCGATCCCTGCCACCCGCGGCACGCCGCCGGTCGCGCCGCCGGAACCGCCCGGCCCGGTGATCCAGGAATCGAGTGGCAAAGCAGGTCCGGTTCGCACCCTTCAAGACCTGTTGCAGAACACGCACGACGAGGCACTCTTCAGTTACTACGGCACGTCGCAGCTGGCGTTCGTGAACGTGGTGACGGGCGGGTCGCAGCCAGTCGGGCCGCCGGCCATCGTGTCCGGCTGCGACGTGTCGCCCGACGGAAAGCTGGTGCTGCTGACGCGGTTGAACAAGCCGTTCTCATACCTGTTAAGCTACGCCTCGTTCCCCAAGACGGTCGAGGTCCGCGACCGGAGCGGGGGGGTGGTCGCCACGATCGCCGACAAGCCGCTGCAGGACCGCATTCCGATCGAGGGCGTCCCCACCGGCCCGCGGCTGGTGCAGTGGATGCCGACGCGGCCGGCCGGACTGTGCTGGGTCGAGGCGCTCGACGGCGGCGACCCGCGGGTGAAGGCCGAGGCCCGCGACAAGGTCGTGTTCCAGCCGGTCCTCGGAAAGGCGGCCCAGTCGTCGGTCACGCTCACGCACCGCCAGTCGGCGATCAGCACGACAACGACCATCGGGTTCTTTGAGGACGGCAAGCGGGTGCTGCTGAAGGACTACGACCGCGACCGGAAATGGGCGCGCATGATGGTCGCCGAGGTCGCCGGCGGTCCGCCGAAGGTGCTTTTCGAGCGCTCGACGCAGGACCGCTACGGGAACCCAGGGACTCCGCTGACGCGCACCCTCTCGAACGGCCAGCGGGTACTGAACGAACTCGGTGATCGGTTGCTGATGGCGAACGAAGGCGCGACCCCGAAGGGGGATCGCCCGTGGGTACTCCGGTACGACCTCACCACGGGCCGGAGCGTGGCCGTCCACGAATGCCCGTTGGATGAGTACCACAAGGTCGTCGCCGTTCTCGACGACCTGGGCAAGCGCCTCCTGATCGAGCGTGAGTCGCCGACGCTCGCGCCGCACGTCGTCTTCAGGGCCGAACTAGGCGACGCTTCGCGCGAGGTGAAGTTGACCGAACCCGTTGACCCGGCGCCCGCGCTCCGGTCGGTGAAGCGGGAGATCGTGACCACCAAGCGCGCCGACGGCACGGCCGTCAACTTCACCCTCTTCACGCCGCCCGGACACACCCCGGGGCAGAAGCTGCCGACCGTCTTCTACGCCTATCCGACCGAGTTCGCCGACGGCGACACCGCCGGGCAGGTCAAGGGGTCTGCTTTCCGGTTCACGACCTTCACCGGCTACTCGCACCAGTTCTTCCTCACGCAGGGCTATGCCGTCATGGAAGTGTCAATGCCCGTCGTTGGTCCACCGGCGTCGGCCAACGACACGTTCGTCGAACAGCTGGTCGCCAACGCCAGCGCCGCGATTAACAAGGGGGCGGAGCTCGGCGTCGTTGACCCGGGCCGCGTCGGCGTGATGGGGCACAGCTACGGGGCGTTCATGACGGCGAACTTGCTCGCCCACTCCGACCTGTTCCGCGCCGGCATTGCCCGCAGCGGGGCGTACAACCGCACCCTCACGCCGTTCGGCTTCCAGAACGAGCGCCGCACGTTCTGGGAGGCGCCGGATGTGTACGCGAAGATGTCGCCGTTCAACGCCGCCCACAATATCAACGAGCCGCTACTGCTAATCCACGGCGCCGCGGACAACAACCCCGGCACGTTCACGGTGCAGAGTGAGCGGCTGTACCAGGCCGTCCGCGGCAACGGCGGCACCTGCCGGCTCGTGCTGCTGCCGCACGAGTCGCACGGGTACGAGGCCCGCGAGTCGGTCGAGCACGTGCTCGCCGAGCAGATCGCGTGGTTCGACCGGCACGTGAAGCAGGCCGGGCCGCGAAAGTAGCACGCGGCCGGCCGCGTCGATAAACCAACGACATGACCACGCCCTCCCTCCCGGCCCTCGTCATCGGCATCGACGGCGGCGCCACGCACACCGCCGCGCTGCTCGCCGACGCGGCGACGGGAACGGTGCTGGGCCGCGGCGAGTCCGGCCCGTCGAACATCCAGGCGGTCGGCGTCGAAGCCGCTCTGAAGGAGTTGGATGTCGCGGTGGCCGCCGCTTTCGCCGCGGCCGCGCGGCCGCGCGCGAACGTGGCCGCGGCGTGTCTCGGTCTCGCGGGCGTCGATCTGGCCGAAGGGCTGGACATCATCGGTGGCTGGGCGCAGCGGGTTGGGCTGGCCGACCACGTCTCCGTGGCGAACGACGCGACGCTGCTGTTCGCCGCCGGCACACCCGAGGGCTGGGGGCTGGCGGTGATCGCCGGCACCGGGTCGATCGCCTTCACCCTCGACCGCGACGGCAACGACGGCCGCGCCGGCGGCTGGGGCTACCTCCTCGGCGACGAGGGGAGCGCCTGGCTCGTGGGCCTGAACGGCCTCCGTGCCGCGTGCCGCGCCGCCGACCGCGCCGGCCCGCCGACCCGCCTCGTGGACGACTTCCTGAAGCGCCTCGGCACGACCGACCCGCGCGACTTCATCCCGGCGACCTATCGTGGGGTGTGGGACCGTTCCGCCATCGCCGGTCTGGCTCCGCTGGTGCTGGAAGCCGCGGAGGCCGGCGACGACGTGGCCCACAAGCTCGTGGTGCGCGAGGTCACCGAGCTTGCCCGCACCGCGGCGACGGCGGTGGACGCGGCGAAGCTGCCGAAGTTGGGCCTGCCGGTGGCCGTGGCGGGTGGCCTGATCGCGGGCAGCCCCTTCTACCGTGGCCTGTTCGTGGAAGCCCTCCGAGGCCACGGCATCCACCCCGGCGCCGTCACCGTCGTGGACGACCCCGCGGTCGGGGCCGTCGTCCTGGCGCGTAAAGCCGCCGCCTCCCGCTGAGCCGCCTATGTCGAACCTGCCGCGCGTCCTCGCCGACCTGCCCGTCTCGGCCGACGTGACTGAACTGTGCGCCGGCCGGGTCGAACTCGTGCCGTGGACCGGCAACACGCACGGCGTCGTCGGCATTTACACCTACGGCCACCCGACCGTGGACGCCGCGCTGCTTGACGCACTCCCCGCGGTGCAGGTCATCAGCAACAACGGCGTCGGCGTCGATCACATCGACGTGGCCGCCGCCGCGGCGCGGAACGTCCCCGTCGGCAACACGCCCGGCGTGCTCAACGGCGCCACGGCCGACCTGGCGTTCGCGCTCCTCCTCGCAGCCGGGCGGCGGCTCGTCGAGGGCGACCGATACGCCCGCGGCCCGGACTTTCACCGCTTCGACCCGTCGTTCATGCTCGGCCGCGAGGGCCACGGCAGCACACTCGGCGTCGTCGGCATGGGTCGCATCGGCGAGCAGGTGGCGAAGCGTGCCCGCGGGTTCGGCATGACCGTGCTGTACTGCAACCGCCGCCGCAACGAGGCCGCCGAGGTGGCGCTCGGAGCCACCTTCGCCCCGCTCGACGACCTGCTCGAGCGCTCCGACTACGTCGTGCTCACGGTGCCACTGACCGCCCAGACGCGCGGCATGATCGGCCGGGCGGAGTTGGCGCGGATGAAGCCGACGGCCAGCCTAATCAACGTCGCCCGCGGCGCGGTCGTGGACGTGGCCGCTCTCACCGACGCTCTCCGCGGCCGCCGCATCCACGCGGCCGCGCTCGACGTCACCGACCCCGAACCGCTGCCGCGCGACCACCCGATATTGGCGCTGCCGAACGTCATCATCACCCCACACCTCGGCAGCGCGACGGTGGAGACGCGCCGCCGCATGGCCGAGGTGTCAATCGACAACCTGATGCTCGGCCTCGCGGGGAAGGCGCTCCTGCACCCGGTTCAGCCGCTTGCTCACGGCTGACCCACCGGTTACGCTTCATCCATCTCACCCACCGGAGGTCTCGCCGTGTCCCTCACCCGCCGCACGTTCCTCGGCGCGTCGGCCGCCGCCGTCGCGTCCGCCCCCGCCCTCACGGCCGCGGCCAACGACAAGGTTGTCGTCGGCGTGATGGGCTGCGGCGGCCGCGGGATGCACCTGGCCCGGTCGTTCGCGGCCCTGCCGAACGTCGAGGTCGCGGTCGTCAGCGACCCCGACCCGGGCCGGGCGGCTTCGGTGCAGAAGGCCGTCGCCGAGGGGATGCGGTCGTCGCCGCGCGTCGTCGCCGACTTCCGCCGCATCCTCGACGACCGCACCATCGACCTGTTCGTCTGCGCCGCGCCGAACCACTGGCACGCGGTGTCCGGCATCCTCGCGTGTCAGGCCGGAAAGCACGTGTACGTCGAGAAGCCGTGCAGCCACAACGCCGCCGAGGGCGAGATGCTCGTCGCCGCCGCCCGCCGCGCCGACCGCAAGGTGCAGATGGGCAACCAGCGCCGCTCGATGCCGAAGGTGATCGAGGGCGTCCAGGCGCTCCGCGACGGCGTCATCGGCCGCGTCTACTTCGCGCAGAGTTGGTACACGAACAACCGGCCCACAATCGGAATCGGCACGGAGGGCGGGATGCCGGCCGGGCTCGACTACGCCCTTTGGCAGGGGCCGGCGCCGGCGAAGCCGTTCCGGTCGAACTACTTGCACTACAACTGGCACTGGTTCTGGAACTGGGGCAACGGCGAACTTGGCAACAACGGCGTGCACACCATCGACCTGTGCCGCTGGGGGCTCGGCGTGGACTACCCCACCGCCGTCACGTCGGCCGGCGGCCGCTACCGCTTCAAGGACGACCAGGAGACGCCCGACACGCACGTCGTCAGCTTCGACTTCGCCGACGGCAAGACGATTACCTGGGAGGGCACGAGCTGCAACCAGATTCCGGGGGGCTCGAAGCCGACCGCGCTGTTCCAGGGCGAGAAGGGGAGCCTGGCGCTGAACGACAACGGCTACACCGTCTACGACGAGCGCGGCCGCGAGGTGAAGAAGGAGGCCGGCGGCGCCACCAGCGACAACCTCCACTTCAACAACCTGCTGGCCGGCATCCGCGAGGGCACCCGTCTGAACAGTGAGATCGAGGAGGGGCACAAGACGACGCTCCTCTGCCACCTCGGCAACATCGCCCACCGCACCGGCAAGCGACTGATCTGCGACCCGGCCAAGAAGGGCGCCATCACCAACGACGCGGCCGCGCAGGCGATGTGGCGGCGCGAGTACCAGCCCGGCTGGGAGCCGCGCGTCTGATGCCGCGCTGTACGCTACTGCCGCTGCCCGACCACCAAGTCGCGTTCCTGGTGGACGGGGCGGAGCGCCTCCGATGGCACTTCGGGCCGCAGTACCCGCGGCCGTTCTTCTACCCGCTCGTCGGTCCGGCCAGCGGTCTGTCGCTCACGCGGATGGGGCACCCGGGCGCGCCGAACCACGACCACCACCGCTCCGTGTGGTTCGCCCACGAGAAGGTCGCTGGCGTCAACTTCTGGGGCGACACGGGCACGGCGCGAATCCGCCAGAAGGAGTGGCTCGCCTACCACGACGGCGACGCAGAGGCGGTGATGGCTGTGCGCCTCGGTTGGGCCGACGGGCACGACCCGCGCGAACTGCTGACACAAGACCTGTTCGTCGCTCTCATCCCCGGCCCCGGTCGCGAGACGCTGCTCGAACTGCAGACGTCATTCCGCCCAACCGCGAACCAGCTCGAATTCGGCATGTCGAACTTCGGCTTCCTCGCCGTCCGCGTCGCCAAGCCGATCTCGGCGTTCTTCGGCGGCGGTACGCTGACCAACAGCGAAGGCGCCGTCGGGGAACCGGCGATCTTCGGCAAGTCGGCCCGGTGGGTGGACTACAGCGGCGAACAGCCCGGCGGTCACCGCGAGGGCGTGACGTACTTCGACCACCCGACGAACCCCAGCCATCCGGCCGCGTGGCACGTCCGCGAGGACGGCTGGATGGGAGCGTCGGCCTGCTTCGCCGGGCCGCGGACGACGACGCAGGCCGATCCGCTGACGCTCCGCTACCTCCTCCACGCCCACGCCGGAGTTCTCGACGCCGGCCGCGCCGCGGACGAGTTCGCCCGCTTCCGCGACCGGCCGCCGATGGAGCTCGTCCGCGCCCCGTCCCGGCACGTCACCTGGGGCGTCCGCCGCCGCGGTTGACCGCCCCACGCACACGTCCTACGGTTCGGCACGTCCTCGCCCCTGACCGGGACGTGGCTCCAACCCGGGAGTGCGCCGTGCTCGGCTTGCCGTGGTGGGTCGGTCTCGTTGTCGTGCCCGTCGTCCTGTTCGTCGGCTGGAAGGTGTTTGCGTGGTATGTCCGCCTGCTGTTCGACCAGATTGTTCACGATGCGGTCCTGGGTGCCGGCTCCGCGCTGGCGGGGGCCACGGCCGTCGTGCATTCCGTCGTCGCGGTCGCGGCCCCGAAGGAGCCGTCGCCCTACGACGCGGTCGAGGGCGACGAGGATTACTGTGAGGAGATCGATGGCACGCCCTGGGAGGCGGACGAAGCCGACTTCTACGTCATCGACGCGACGATCACGCCGGCCGACCCGACAGTGCTTTGGGACCCCACCGGGCTCGGCGTGACGCCGGCCGACTTCTCGCCGGACGACCCAGCCGAATGCTCGGAACACACGGGCGCGATGCACTCGGCGGAGCGGTTCGTGAACGGGAACTGGAAGTCGGCGCGCGAGGGGAACCTGACCGGCCCGCAGCGACTCCGGATGCTGTTCGGTGTGCCGAAGGGCGTGCGGGCGGTCAAGTTCGCGGTCGTCGTCACCTACTTCGGCCGCGTCGAGTTGCCGCCGCCGCTGCCGGCTACTCCCGCCCCCGTCGGGCCGCGCCGGGGGACGGGGAAGAAGTCGTCGTTACCGTGGAACGGTTGAGAATCACCTGGCGGGAACGTTAGCACCTCTCCGCCGTCGCGGGTGACGGCCGCGCGGACGGCAGCCTCGTCGGGCTTCACCCCGATGAAGCGAACGCTGCCGTTGCCCAAGCTTATGGCGAAGAACCCGTTCGGCCCGCCGAATCGCGGCAGCGGCAGGCGGCCGTCGTAGGGGAGGTCGTCCGGCTTGGCCTCCGGCACCGCGTCGGCCGCTTCCGCCACCACGAACGTGTTCGACGTTCCGTCAGGTAGCTCGGAGCCGTGTCACGGGGAAGAGGGGGCCAGGAAGGCGCGGTACCAGTCGATCGTCTCACCGAGGGCGGCGTCCAGCGTGTAACGCGGCGCCCAACCCAGTACGCGCTTGGCCTTCTCGGCCGACAGGTACTGGTGCTTGATCTCGTTCCCGGCGGTGTTCTGCACGTCCGGTGTTAGCGACGAGCCCATCAGCGCGAGCAACTGCCGCACCAGGTCGATGGCGGGGACGCGGATCTCGGTCGAGAAGTTGAACGCCTCGCCGTTCACCGCCGGGTTCGCCGCCATGCACTCAGCGAGGTGGAGGTAAGCCGCGGCGCCGTCCTTGACGTAGAAGTAGTCGCGGACGTTCGTGCCGTCGGACCGCAGCACCGGCCGCTCGCCGGCGAGGATGCTGCGGATCGTGCCGGGCACGATCCGGTTCCAGTTCAGGTCGCCGCCCCCGTAGAAGTTACCGCACCGCGTCACGCACACCGGCATCTTGTACGAGTGCGCGTACGTCAGCGCCAGGATGTCGGTGCAGGACTTGCTCGCGTCGTAGGGGTGCCGCCCTTGCAGCGGCGCGTCCTCGGTGTACGGCAACACCGGCTGGTCACCGTAGGCCTTGTCCGACGACGCCACAACCACCTGCGGGTTGAACCCGCAGCGGCGCGCGGCTTCGAGCAGGCACCACGTCCCTTTGATGTTCGCCTCGAACGTCGAAAGCGGGCTGCGGTTGGCGATGCCGACGATGGTCTGGGCGGCGAGGTGGAACACCGTCTGCACCTCGTACTCGGCCAGCACCCGCTCCAGGAACTCGGCCGATCCCAGGTCGCCGCGCACCACGTCGATGCGGCGGTCGAGGCCGGCGCGGACGAGTTCCGAGCCGGCCACCTGGTCGCGGATCAGGCCGATGACGTGGGCGCCGCGGTCGAGCAGGGCGCGGACCGTCCACGCGCCGACGAGGCCGGTGCAGCCGGTCACGAACACGCGGCGGTGCCGCCAGAACGCGGGGGGCGTCGTCATCGGTGGGTTCCTTCCGTGGTCACGCGGCGAGCCGCAGGCCGGGCGGCTTCGACTCCCACGGGGCCGTGCCGCTGTCCCACAGCTGGTTCAGGTACTGGTGGTCGCGGCTGCTATCCATGCACTGCCAGAACCCGTCGTGCTGGTACGCCGCCAGCTCTCCGTCGCGGGCCAACTGGATCAGCGGCTCCTGCTCCAGCACGAGGCTCGGGTCGTCGCTCAGCCGATCGAGGAAGCGGCGCTCGAAAACGAAGAACCCGCCGCTGATCCGCCCGCGCGACAGCAGCGGCTTCTCGGCGAACTCGGTCACCAGCGGGCCGTCGATCTCCACCTCGCCGAAGCGGCCCGGCGGGCGGACCGTCGTGACGGTGCCGATACGGCCCGCGGCCGTGTGCGCGTCCAGCAGGGCGTGCAGGTTCATGTCGGCGAGGCCGTCGCCGTAGGTGAGCATGAACCGGTCGCCGTCGAGGTAGCGGGCCACCTGCCGGACGCGGCCGCCGGTCATGGTGTTCAGGCCGGTCTCGGCCATGGTGATCTGCCAGTCGTCGCCGGCCGGGTGGGCGTGGACCTTCACCGGGGCGTTCGGCCGCAGCCCGACGGTCACGTCGGCGGACGCGAGCCCGTAGTTGAGGAAGTACTGTTTGATGACCCAGCTCTTGTACCCGAGGCAGAGCACGAACCGGCGGAAGCCCTGGCGGGCGTACCCGTTCATGATGTGCCACAGAATCGGCTTGCCGCCGACCGGCACCATCGGCTTGGGGATGTCGTCGGCCACGTCGCGGATGCGCGTGCCCATCCCGCCGCACAGAATCACAACCTGCATCGGCCCGCCCTCCCTGGCGTACCCCACTCAGCTGTTTACGCGCCCGGCCGCGCCGGGGAGCCGCACCCGCCACCTTGTCGGCACCTTAATCCGCGTCAGCCCCACGACCGCCGCGACCCCGAGCACCACGCCGCACAGCCCGGCCAGCATCAGCGCCTCGCCGAGGACGTGGAAGAACGGGTACGCCCAGAACAGCGGCAGCATCGACCCGCCGAAGCCGGCCAGGGCGACGACCGCCGGCACGCCCCAGCTGTCTGCGGTCGGCCGACGGGCGGCCAGCAGCAGACAGCCGGCGAACGCGGCCAACATACCGATCGCGTCCGGCCGGCGGGTGCCCGGGCGGATCCACTTCCAGTCGTCGGCGACGAACTTCGCCAACAACTTCGGCTTATGCACGAGGAACAGCTCCAGCATGTATTTCGGGTGCGACCGCGCGAACTCGAGGTAGATCTGCTTGCACAGCCGGTCGTGCAGCCGGGCCTTGTACGCACCGGTCAACGGCGAGACGGCGTACTTGTGGCCAATCCCCTCGTCGTCCAGCCGCTTGGCCACGGTCTCCCACGCGGTCGAGTCGTTGTTCCCCTTGCCGGGGTAGATCGCCTGCTGCTTCCACTCCGGGTGAAACTCCAGGGCGATCAGCGCGTTGTGCCAGAACAGGTGGTTCGGCAGCCCGTCGTCCCCGTGGTACGTCCAGTGCGTCGCCGACGAGACGTAGGCCTTCTGCGCCACGAGGCCGATCACGACCAGCACCGCCGGCCACCGCGCGGCCGCGAGCTTGCCGGCGGCCGCGGCCGTGACCGGGTGCGTGAGCATGCCGCGGCGGTTCCGCCACAGCCACAGCGCGGCGGGCGTGGCGGCGAGCACGAACAGCGTGGCGAACATCCACATCGCCGAGCCGCGGAAGTGGAGCGCGAGCCCGAGCAGCCCGGCCTGGACGGCGGCCACGGCCACCCGCCCCGCCGTCGCCCGCGGCCACGTCAGGAGGCAGCCGGCCAGGTGGAAGAACGGCACCAGCCCGAGGGTGCCGAGAAACCGCCCGTTCGTCACCGTCGCCAGCTGGAAGCGGGTCTGCGGCGAGACGTCGTAAGCGCCGATCTGCGGCAGCGCCCGGACGAGCAGGAACAGGGTGATCTGGAACGCGACGATCAGCAAGAGCATCGGCACGTCGCGGCGGTAGGCGAACAGGTAGAGCGCCAGGCTCGCCCCAAGGACAACGAAATACGCCCCGTACAACGCCCCGAGTTTGTAGCCGAACAGCACGAACCCGAGCTTGACGAAGTCGGCATACCCCACGTCCTCGGCGAAGACCGGCAGGTGGTCCACGCCGTCCTTTTCCGGATGGGACAGGCTCGTCGCCCGCGCCAGGCCGTAGTCGAGGCGGTCGCGGGCGGTCATGTTCTCCGGGTAGCTCAGGCCGGTCTGCTTCAGGATGTCGGTGTTCCACGTCCAGCCGTTGGTCTGCAACTCGGCCCGCACTGCGCGATAGGCGGTGTAGCCCTTCAGCCCGTAGCGGAGGTCCGACACGGCCACCGAGACACACGACTCGTGCCGCTCGATCGCCTCCGGCATGACCCGGTGGAGCCCGGCCGACTGCCCCTCGCGGATCGTCCAGCCGAACAGGAACAGCGAGAACGCGACGAGCGCGATCCACAGGCGGTCGGTCCGCGGCGGGAGGTCGGTGGTCATCGCGGCGTCTCCGGGTGGGTCAGGCGGCGCGGGCCGGGGCGGCGGGCTCGGCGTCGAAGTTGATCCGCTCGCGCTCCACCACAAGTGGTCGCTTGCGGACCTGCGCGTGGATCGCCGACACGTACTCGCCGAGGACGCCGAAGAAGAACAGCTGGATGCCGGAGAACAGGAACAGCGCCGTGATGAGCGTCGGAATGCCCGGCGGGGCCGTGCCGCCCACGAACAGGTGGTAGGCCACCGTGAACGCCGCGTACAGCAGGCTCAGCCCGGCGACGGTGAAGCCGGTCGCCATGCACACCCGCATCGGCACGTTGGTGAACGAGATCAGTCCGTTCAGCCCCTGGTCGATGAGGTGGTACAGCCGGTTCTTCGAGAACCCGCGCTTCCGCGCCCGCCACGTGTACTCGACGCCGGTGCGGCGGAACCCGCAGTTGGCGACCAGCCCGCGGATGTACGGGTAATAGTCGTCGCACCGCCGCAGCGCTTCGACGACTCGGCGGTCCACGAGCTGGAACTCGCCGGTGTTCTGCGGGATGGAGATGTCGGCGAACTTGCTGACGGTCCAGTAGTACAGCCGGCGTGTGAGCCGCATCAGGCCGCCTTCTTCGCGGACCTTGCGCACGCCGAATACGACTTCGTTCCCCTCCGCCCACAGCCGCACCATCTGGGGTAGCAACTCGGGCGGGTCTTGCAGGTCGGCCGCGAGCATGAGCAGGCAGGCGTCGCCGCGGGTGGCCAGGATGGCGTTGAAGGCGGAGCGGAACGGGCCGACGTTGCGGGCGTTGAGGATGACCTTCACCCGCGGGTCGCGCGCGGCAAGCTCGCGGAGCACGCCGGGCGTGGCGTCGGTGGAGGCGTTGTCGCAAAAGACGTGTTCGTAGTCGTACCCTGGCAGTTCGCGCGCGAACACCGCCCGCACGGCCTCGTGGCACGGGCCGACGTTGTCCTGCTCGTTGTAGCAGGGGGTGACGACGCTGATGACCTTCGGCGCGGGCATGGTTTTCCGGGGTCAGGCGGCGGCGCGGCCGGTGCGGCGGACGGCGACGAAGAAGTCGTCGAGCACCGTCCCGAGGTAGTCGAGCATCGGCCCCGTGAGCCCGGGGTAGACGCCGAGGAAGAAGGCGTCGGCCATCAGCTTGTCGGTGTTCGCCAGGTCGCCGACGACGCGGTGCTCCACCCCCTCGAACGCCGGCTGCCGCAGCAAGTTGCCGGCGAACAGCTGCCGCGTCTGAATCTGCCGGGCTTCCAGGTACTGGACGATCTCGCGGCGCGAGAACGGCGATCCGTCGCGGACCGTGGCCAGGAAGCCGAACCACGACGGTTCGCTGCCCGGCGTCGCTTCGGGCAGCGCCACGAACTCCTCGTAGGGCTTCAGCATGGCGCGGACGCGGGCGTGGTTAGCCTTGCGGGCGGCGGTGAAGCCGTCCACCTTCTTCAGCTGCTCGCGGCCGATGGCGGCCTGCACGTCGAGCGGCTTCAGGTTGTAGCCGAGGTGGCTGTAGACGTACTTGTGGTCGTACCCCTCCGGGAGCGTGCCGAGCTTCCACCCGAAGCGCTTGTTGCAGGTGTTGTCCTTCCCCGACGGGCACCAGCAGTCGCGGCCCCAGTCGCGGAACGACTCGGCGATCCGCTTCAGCCGGCCGTCGCTCGTCAGCACGGCGCCGCCTTCGCCCATGGTCAGGTGGTGCGGCGGGTAAAAGCTCTGCGTCGCAAGGTGGCCGAACGTGCCGGTGCGGACGCCGCCATAGGTGCTGCCGAGGGCGTCGCAGTTGTCCTCGACGAGGTACAAGTCGTGCCGCCGGACCACGTCCATCACGGCGTCGAGCTCGAACGGGTTGCCGAGGGTGTGCGCCATCATCACGGCGCGGGTCTTGGGGCCGACCGCCGCCGCGACGCGGTCCACGATGGCGTTGGCGGTGTCGAGCCGCACGTCCACGAACACCGGGACGCAGCCGTGCTGGACGATCGGCGCCACCGTCGTCGGGAAACCGGCGGCCACGGTGATGACTTCGTCCCCGGGCTTGAGCGGCCGGTCGAGCTGGTTGCTGGTGAGGGTGGCGAAGGCGACGAGGTTGGCGCTCGAACCCGAGTTCACGAGCAAGGCGTTACGGGTGCCGACGTACTTCGCCAACTCTCGCTCGAAGGCGTCGCCCTGCGGCCCGAGCGTGAGCCAGAAGTCGAGCACCGAGCTCACCGCGGCGACCACTTCCGCCTCGTCGAAGACGCGGCCGGCGTAGGGGACGCGGCTCGACCCCGGCAGGAACGGCTTGGGGCCGTGCCGGGCGGCGACGTAGTCCCGAACCTTGTCGAGAATCTCGGCGTGCAGCGGTTCCCACATCGGGGTGCGACTCCTTCGCGGTGTGTCACGCGGCCCAGCTCAGCCCCGCGGTCTGGCGGCGCAAGAACTCCTCGACCCGCCTCGCGACCGAACCGGCGTCCAGCCCGTGCTCGCCGAGCAGGTACTGGTAGCTGCCGCACTTCTCCGAGAAGCGGTCGTCAACGCCGACGCGGCAGACGAACGTCGGCGCCCGGTCGGCGGCGATTTCCGCGACCGCCCCGCCGAGCCCGCCGAAGACGCTGTGTTCTTCGACCGTCACCACGGTTCGGTGCCGGCGGCACACGGCGGCGACCTCCTCGGCGTCGAGCGGCTTCAGGCACGGGGCGCTGTAGACGGCGCTCCCCGGCCAGCGCGCCGCGGCAACCATCGCGGTTCGGACCATTGATCCGGTGGCGATCCAGGCCAGCGGCCCGTCGCCGGCGCGGACTGGCACCAGCCCGCCGAGCGTCATCCGCGGCGGGGCGTCGTGTACGACGCCGAGGTCGGCCTTACCCATCCGCAAGTAGACAGGCCCGTTAAGCGTCAGGGCTAGCTCGAAGCAGGCGGTCAGTTCGGCGGCGTCGGCGGGGGAGAGGATGGTGAGGTTCGGTACGGCCCGGATCGCGGCCACATCCTCGGTGCTCTGGTGGCTGGTGCCCAGGTGGCTGTAGACGAATCCGGCCCCGTCGCCCACGAACAGCACCGGCAGGTTCTCGTAGCAGACATCGATCTTGATCTGCTCCAGCACCCGCACCGGCACGAAGGCGCTGAGCCCGTACACGACCGGCCGGAAGCCACCCTTGGCAAGCCCCGCGGCGACGCCGACCATGTTCTGCTCGGCGACGCCGGCGTTCAGGAAGCGGTCCGGGCAGGCCTGGCGGATGCCGTCAAACAGGGCGTACCCGTGGTCGCCGGTCAGCAGCAGTACCCGCTCGTCGGCACGGGCGGCGGCCACAAGGGCGGTCGAGAAGGCGTCACGCATGTTGAACACCCCCGGCCGCGGGGGCCAACTCGCGGACGGCCGCGGCGTAGGTTTCCGGCGTCAACCGGGTGTAGTGCCAGCGGTTGTCGTCCGCCATGAACGACACGCCCTTGCCCTTCACGGTGCGGGCGACGATCGCCTTCGGACGCGGCTCCGGGTCAGCCAGTGCCGCGCGGACCGCCGCGTCGAACGCCGCCTCGTCGTGCCCGTCCACTTCCCGCGCGTGGAGGCCGAACGTGGCGAACTTGTCGGCCAGCTTGCCGAGGCCCATCACCTCGTCGGTGCGGCCCATCGCCTGGAACCCGTTGGCGTCCACGACCACTACCAGGTTCGACAACTTGAAGTGCGCCGCGAACAGCAGCGCCTCCCACATCGACCCCTCGTTCATCTCGCCGTCGCCGACCACCGCGAAGCAGCGCTGGCCGGTGCCCTTCCGCCGCGCGGCGAGCGCCAGCCCGACGCCGACGGACAACCCGTGCCCGAGCGAACCGGACGTTACCTCCAGCCCCGGGACGTGGGCGTCGGACAGCCCCTTGAGGCGGGTGCCGTCGGCGAAGTAGCGGTCGAGATCGGCGTCGGTCAGCCAGCCGAGTTCGTACAGGCAGGCGTACTGGGCCATGACGCCGTGCCCCTTGCTGAGCACGAGGTAGTCGCGGGTTACGTCGTCGGGGCCGGCGCCGAGCCGGAGGTGCGAGCGGTACAGCACCGCGAGCACCTCGACCAGCGAGAACGCGCAGCCGATGTGGACGGTGGACCCGGCGTGGGCCATCCGCAGCACGGTCGCGCGCAATCGGGTCGGGTCGAACCGCGTCATCCGCCGCTCCCTTTCACGCCGCCCGCGAGGGGGCCAGTGCCGCCCACATCCGTTCGAGCCCCTGCCGCAGTGTCGTCCGCGGCGCCCAGCCGGTGAGCGCTGTCGTGTCCGTCAGGTCCGCGACCCACGTCGTCGGCTCGTCCGGCCGTGGCGGCTCGCTGCCGTACTCGGGCCGCAGGCGCCCGCCGGAAACCGCCACGGCCGTCTCCACAAGGTCTCGCACGGTTTGCCGCCGGCCGCCGCCGGCGTGCAGGATTCGCCCGCGCGCCGCGGGGCAGTCCGCGGCCTGTTGAAGCAGTTCGATCACGTCGTCGGCGTACACCCAGTCGCGCGGCTGGTGCCCGGCGGTGACGCGCGGGGCTTCGCCGCGGGCGCAACTGGCGAGGACGCTGGACGCGAGCCGGGTCGGGTCTTCGAGCGGGCCGTAGGCGGAGAAGATGCGGACGGTGCAGACCGGCGCCCCGCGGAACGCCTCGGCCTGGCACAGCAGCGTCGCCGCGGCCTTCGTCACGCCGTAGTCGCTGCGCGGTTCCAGTGAGTCGCCCGGTTTCATCGGCGCGGCCTTGTGGCCGTACTCGGACGAGCTGCCGGCGTGAACGAACGCCCGGTAGTCGCGGCCGGCGAGGGCGCCAAGCAGGTTCGCGGTGCCGCCGAGGTTCGTGGCAAAGATGGTCCCGCGGTCGTGCTCCGACGGGTGTGCCCCGTGCGTCGCCAGGTGATACACCACGTCCGGCCGCGCGGCCTCGACCGCCCGACGGACGGCCCCCGCCTCTCGGAGGTCGGCGTCGTGCCGCGTGAATCGCCCGGTCAATTCCAGGAGCCGACCCGGGCGGGCTTCCGGGCGCAGCAAGAGGTGAACGTCGCGGCCGGCGGCGACTTCGGCGCGGGCCAGGGTCGCGCCGAGGAACCCACTCCCGCCGGTGATCAGGACTCGCTGGTGTCGCCCGATGACGCACTCCATGCTGGCGCACACGGCCGCCCGGCCGGGCACGGCTTATAGTCCCACACCGGGGAGGCGGTCAACGTCACTCTGGGGGAGGCACGACGGCCGCGTGGGCGGCCCACGCGGCGGCAGCGACCGCGGCCGTTTCGACCCGGAGCACCCGTGGCCCGAGCCCGACGCGCGCCCAGCCGGTGGCAGCCTCGACTTCGGCGTCGGTGAACCCGCCTTCGGGGCCGACCGCGATCACCACTCCGCCCGCGCTGGCAGCCCCGAGTGGCATCCTCTCGACTGCGGTGTGCAGAATCAGCCGCCGCGGTGGAAGGTCGGCCGACGCCAGGAACGCGCCCCACGTCGTCAGCGGGGCGACGCGCATGAGCACGTTCCGCCCGCACTGCTTGCTCGCCTCGATCACCGCGTGTTGGAGCTTCTCCAGCCGTGCCTCCTTCGGCTGGACGATCGTGCGTTCGGTGACGAGCGGTGTGAAGCGGCTGACGCCAAGCTCGGTGAGCTTCTCGACGAGAAAGTCGCCGCGGTCGCCCTTCGGCAGTGCCACCGCGAGTTCGAGCGGGAAGGGGAGTTCGCGGTCAACGGGCACCGCCGGGTGCACGTGCAAGAGCGTTCGCTTGCGGTCCGCGGCGACGACCTCGGCGGGGTGATCGGCGCCGTCGCCGTTGAAGAGCACGACGCGGTCACCGGGGCCGAAGCGGCGGACGGCGGCGAGATGATGTGCCTCAGGCCCGGTCAGGACGTACTCGCCCGGTGGGAGTGCGTCGGGCGTGTAGAAGCGGTCGGCCATCGGTCAGTCTACTTCGAGCCGGTCCACCGTGAGCACGGCGGGCGCGGCTTCGGCCGCGTGGGCGAAATGGGCGTACGCGTCACCCGTCGGCGGTTTGGCTGCGGGGGGCGTGTCCACCGGTATGGCGTCCCAGAACGTCGGGTACGACTGGGCGGGTGACGCGTCCTCGGCTGGCGGGCGGGTCATCGGCGGTCCCTCGGTCGGTCAGGCGGCGACGCCACACGCCCGGGCGCCAACCCGATGCCACTCGCCTTCGCGCCACTCGAACACCACCTCGTCGCGGCCGCGCCAGGCGACGCAGTATGACCCGGTGAACGACGAGATGGCCCAGCCGGCGCACCGGAGAAGCTCGAAATTCGGGCGCGTGGGCGGGACGACGGCGAGCGGCGAAAGCGGGGTCATGTCGGCCTCCCGGACGGTGTGCCCCGGCGGAAGCCGGGGGCGTGTCATCCTGGCGGGCGAATCGCGGCCGGGACCGGCCCCAGGCCGGGCGGAGGGGGCGGTTCGTCGCTCACTCAATGTCGGCATCCCGCCGCCGCCGGGTTGAGCCGTCGACCCCGTAACCGCCGTACAACCCAAGCCCGCGCCGTCGCAACCGGTGCCTTCGATAGAACGGCTTCGAGCTGGTCCCAGCCCGCGGGTGGGGTAAAGTACGGGCACCGGCTCACATTTCTCCACAGGGGCGAACCGATGGCACGGCAGACGCGGCGGGGGTTCTTGCGGTCCGGGCTGGCGGGTGGGGCGTTCCTCGGGCTCAGCGCGGGCACTTACCGCACGGCGCTCGGTCAGGACGCCCCGAGCGAGCGGGTGCGGGTGGCGTGCGTCGGCGTCGGCGGGCAGGGGAAGGGGAACATGAACGCCGTCCGGCGGAACGTCGTCGCCGTGTGCGACGTGGACCGCGACCACCTCGCCACCGCCGCCGCCGACCTGGCCAAGAACAACGTCACCGCCACGACCGCGTCCGACTACCGCCGGCTGCTCGATCGCCGCGACGTGGACGCCGTCCTCGTTTCAACCCCGGACCACTGGCACGCGCTGCCGACGATCCACGCCTGCGAGGCTGGCAAGGACGTGTACTGCGAGAAGCCGCTGACGCTGTTCGTGGCCGAGGGCCGCGCAATCGTCGAGGCCGCGAAAAAGCACAACCGGGTAGTGCAGACGGGGAGCCAGCAGCGATCGAACCGCGGCTTCCGCCACGCCTGCGAGTTGGTCCGCAACGGGGCGCTCGGCGCCATTCGCACCGTGAAGGTCGGGCTGCCCGGCCCGAACTTCCGCGGCCCGGCCGTTCCCGACGGCACCCCGCCCGCGGCGCTCGACTACCCGGCCTGGCTGGGGCCGGCGCCGGACCGGCCGTTCAACGAGAAGCGCGTCCACTACTTGTTCCGCTTCTTCTGGGATTACTCTGGCGGCCAGCAGACCAACTTCGGCGCCCACGACCTCGACATCGCCCAGTGGGGCCTCGGCACGGACGGCGCCGGCCCGCTGTCGGTCGAGGGCACGGCGACGTTCCACAAGGACGGCTGGTTCGAGACGCCGGAGAAGGCGACGCTCACCTACTCGTACCCGAACAATGTGACGCTCCAGTGCAGCCTCGGCGGCGGCTTCCCGGGTGGCGTGACGTTCGAGGGCGCCCGCGGCACCATCCACGTGAACCGGAGCGGCCTGACGGTAACGCTGAACGGCGAGCGCGTGGCCGACCCCTACGCACTGCCGACTGGCGAGACGCGGCTTTACGTGAGCAACAACCACCACCAGAATTGGCTCGACTGCGTGCGAAGTCGGCGGGCGCCGATCTGCGAGGCGGAGATCGGCCACCGCAGCGCAACGGTCTGTCACCTGGGCAACATCGCGCTGCGGACGAAGCGGAAGATCACGTGGGACGCGGTGAAGGAACAGATCGTCGGCGACGCCGCGGCGAACGAGATGCTGACGCGGCCGTACCGGGCGCCGTACCGGTTGGGGTAAAACGACCAGTTCCCACCCGCCCCGGCGGGTGGGCACTCCCGGGTCAAATTGCTTCGGGGCCGCGCTCGCCGGTGCGGATCCGGACGCAGTCTTCGAGCGGAAGGATGAAAATCTTGCCGTCGCCGATCCGCCCCTCAGGTCCGGTGCGCGCGGCTTCCATGATGGCGTTCACCGTCGGCTCGACGAAGTCCTCGTTCACGGCGATCTGCAACTGCACCTTCCGCAGCATGTTGACGGTGAGTTCGTGCCCGCGGTAGACCTCGGTGTGCCCCTTCTGCCGACCGAAGCCGAGTACGTCCACCATCGTCAGGCGGAAGACCTCGACCTTGTTCAGCGCCTCCTTCACGGCGTCGAGCTTTTCGGGCTTGATGATGGCGAGGATGAGTTTCATGGCACCTCAGCAGTCGGGAAGGGTGTGCGGGATCACAACGCCGCGGTCGGTGTCCACGACCGCGAACGAGCGCTGAAAGATCGGGGCGACGACGATCAAGTATCGGTCCTCCGCGGCGAGCCGGAGCGGGGCCGACCCGTCCCAAGAAACCCGTCCGGTCGGCGTTGTCGCGAACCAGCAATGATGGTGGCCGACGAACGCCGCCCGGTGCGGGAACGATGCGAAGGTCTTCCCCAGCATCTCGTCCGTCCGCGGCAGCCCGCCGAAGTGCCAGAGCGCGGCGGGGTCGTGGGCGTCGATCCACGGCTCGACGTGCGAGAAGTGACAACCCGCGAGTTCGATGCGCGGCGATGCGGACGCGAAAGTTGCGAGCGTGTCGGCGTCGTACCGGGCCTTTACCACCGGGTCGGAGTCGTGGCACAGGCCGTGGTCGTGATTACCCCAAACCAGTTTGGCCCCGGCATCCCGGAACAACGTCGCGACCTCGGCGGCCCGATTGCGGGGGCCGAACTGGTCGGTCGCGTCTCCCAGACAGACGACCGCGTCCACGCGCTCGGTCCGAAGCACGGCCAGCGCGCGGGCCAATTCCTCGGCCGCGTCGTGGATGTCGGTGACGACACCGATCCGCATCGAGTTCAGCGGGTGACGACCCGCTCCCCGTGTGTCGCGTACTCCGGTCCGACCGCGTAGTTGTCGAACGCCAGCGAGTAAGCCGACCCGAACCACTTGCGCACGTGGGGCAGCACGCCCGGGTCGAAATCCGGTCGCGACACCAGCGCCGGGCCGAAGGGCACCGACCGCAGTTCCCCCTGCTCGACGACCAACTCGCCGGCCTTGAATACGTAGCGTGGTAGCTCGAACATCGCACGCCGGTCCGCGGCCGGCGTGTAGACCGTCACGTCGGCGTCGGCCTCGGGGCCGAGGTGGCCCTTGTGCGTGAGCCCGAGGATGCGGGCGGGGCCGGCGCGGGTGATGATGGCGATCTCGTTCAGCGTGTACTCGCGCGTCAGGTCCGGGAGTGAACAGCGATCGCGCAGCTTCTCCGGTAGTCGCTTGAGCACCTCACGGCGGTAGTCGCGGCTCATCAGCAGGGCGCAGATTTCCGGGTACGCCAGGAACGACCCGCCGTTCGGGTGGTCCGTGCTCATGCAGACGCGCCACGGGTCGTCCACGAGTAGATACCACTCGAGGCCGATGGCCCATTGGAGGGCGTGTACGAGGCTTTTTTCCTTGTACTCGATCGGCACGATGCCGCAGCCGGCCTCGCACTCGGCGTCGCCGTTGAACCACTTCCGCCCGGTCACTCGGTGCAGGAAGTGCCCGAGGGGGCCGTCGCCGGTCATCGAAGTCGTGTCGCCGAACAGCACCTGCCCGACGTCCACGGTCAGATTCGGGTGGGCGTTCACGTAGTCCGCCAGCGGTGGAACCTTCGAGCAGAACGTGCCCTGGTCGTCGGGCCCGCCGCCGTAGCTGTGGAACTGCACGTGCGTGAAGTGCGCACGGCTCGCCTCCGCGGCGCGCATCGTCTCCAGCGTCGTGGCCCAGTTGCCGGGCATCCCCAGCTGGTTGCAGTGGACGTGCAGCGCGTGTGGCACGCGGATGTCGTCGGCGGCGCGGGCCAACTCGCGCACGATTGCGCGCGGCGTGACGCCAAACCCGGGCACGAGTTCGTCGAAGCCCGACATGGCGCCGCCCTGCTTCCACACCTCGACGCCGCCGGGGTTCACCACCTTGAGGGCGTAGCCGCGGGTGGCGTGCAGCAGCCAGCCGAGGAAGCCGCGGAGCCGGGCGTGCTCGCCGGCGGCGATCTGGTCCATCACGTAGTGGTTGTTACCGACGAGGACGAAGAAGCCCTTGTCGATCACGGGCGTGTCGTGGAACTCCTCGTGCGTGTGCCGCGCCCCGAGCGGCGGGATGGCGGCGTCGAAGACGGTGGTGTAGCCGAGGCCGGCGTACAAATAGCCGGTGGCGAACGTGGTCGGCGTGCTGCCGAGGGTGCCGGAGCGGAGCCTGTCGGTGCGGCGGAACGGGGCGTGGTCGCGGCGGTCCTCGGGGCGGAGCTTGCGGGCGACGTTCACCTTCGGGCCGGCGATGTGGGCGTGAATGTCCACGCCGCCCGGCATCACGACCAGGCCGGTGCAGTCGAACACGCGCCCGGCAGGTTCCGCGGGCGGGTCGATGATGCGACCCCCGTCCATCCAAATGTCGCGGACCTGACCGTCGATCCCGTTGGCGGGGTCGAACACGGTGCCGCCGGCGAGCTTGAGCAACCCCATGCCAACCAGTGTATCGGGCCGACGAATCACGCTCGAAGTCTGCGTCACCACAGCCGACGAGGCCGTCGCCGCCGTCGGGGCGGGAGCCGATCGGCTGGAGTTGTGTTCGGTGCTGGAGGTCGGGGGAGTTACCCCCTCGCCGGCGACATTTCTTGACGTGCGAAAGGCGGTAGCGGTGCCCGTGTGCGTACTCCTCCGCCCTCGGCCCGGGGGATTCGTTTACTCTCCGCGCGACTGGACGACGCTCCACGGCGACGCCGACTGGTTCCTCACCCACGGGTCGGACGCCATCGTTTGCGGCGGGTACGACGACGCCGGCCGCCTCGAACCGTGCCGGGACCTGGTCCGACTCGCCTCAGGGCGGGCAGTGCTAAACCGCGCGTTCGATTTCCACCCGGACCCGTACGACGCCATGTCGCAAGCGATAGACCTGGGATTCTCACGCGTCCTGACGAGCGGCGGAGGGCCGACCGCGATTGCGGGTGAGGGGATGATCCGGGAACTCATTCGGTGGGCGCGGGGTCGGATCGAGGTGCTGCCGGGCGGCGGGATCAAGCCGGGGACCGCGGCCGACCTCGTCCGGGCGACGGGGTGCGACCAAGTCCACGGGTCGTTCCGGCGAGAAACCGGGTCGCCGGGCCGGAGTATGAGGGTCGCGGCCGGGATGGGAGTGACCACGCGAACTGATCCCGAGCAAGTTGCCGCGGTCCGCGCGGAGTTGGACCGCCTCACGGGGGGCTGAGCACCTCCGGGTGGTGGCGAACCATCTCGCCCCTCACCAAATAGATCACGTCCTCGGCGATGTTCGTGGCGTGGTCGGCGATCCGCTCCAGGTGCCGCACCGCGGTGAACAGCGACATCGCCGGCTCGACGAGGTGTGGCTCGGCCTGCATCCGGGCGATCAGCCCCTGGATGATCTCGGCGTTGTCGCGGTCCACCTCGTCGTCGGCGCGGATCACCCGGCAGGCCGCGGTCGTGTCGAGGTGCACGAACGCATCGAGGCTCGCCCGCAGCATTTCGAGCGTCCGCCGAGTCATGCCACCGATCGCTTCCGGGATCGGGACGTACGGCGCCCGCGCCACCACCGCCGCGCGCTCGGCGATCCCGACGGCCATGTCGCCGATCCGCTCCAGGTCGGTCGTAATCATCAGCACCGCCGAGACGCGCCGCAGATCGACCGCGACCGGCTGGTGGAGCGCCAGGATCTTCAGGCACTCGTCCTGGACTTCGTTTTCGAGCCGGTCGATGTCGGCGTCGCCGGCGATCACGCGGGCGCAGCCGTCGGGGTCGCGGGCCTGGAGCGCGGTCGCGGCCGTGACGACGGCGTCCTCCACGTACCCGGCCATTCGCAACAGCGACCGGTGCAGGCGCTCCAGGTCCATGTCGAGGTGCTTGGACACGACCCCCTCCGCGGACAGAACGGATTCGGACTTCTTAACCGAAGCGGAGCCGCAGGAACAGCCCGGTGGCCGGCGCGGCGCGGCCGGTCTACGATGAGTCGAATCCCACCCGAGACGCGAGCGATGGCCGAGACGGACCCGGCCGACTTCTTCCTCGCCGCAACCCGCAGCGGGCTCATCAGCGCGGACGACCTCGCCGCCGTCCCTCGCGTCGACAGCCGGGCCGCGGCCGACCACCTCGTCGCCGCCGAGAAGCTGACGCACTTCCAGGCCGAGAAACTCCTCCGCGGCCGCTGGCAGGGCTTCTTCATCGGCCCCTACGTCATCCTCGCGCCGGTCGGCCGTGGCGGCATGGGGGCCGTCTACCTCGCCCGCCGCCGCGACCGAACCGGCGGCCTCCTGGCGCTGAAGGTGCTGTCGCCGAAGCGCGCGAAGGCGGAGGCGCGGACGCTCGCACGGTTCCTCCGCGAGATGCAGTTGGGGCGGCACCTGGAGCACCCGAACGTCACCCGTACCCTCGACGCCGGCGAGGCCGACGGGACGTACTTCATCGCCATGGAGTACGTCCCGGGCCTGTCGCTACGTCAACTCGTGGAGGGCGGCGGGCCGCTGTCTGTGCCCGACGCTGCGCGGGTGTTCGCCGACGTTGCCGCAGGGCTGGCCCACGCCCACGCCCGAGGGCTGGTCCACCGCGACCTGAAACCGGCGAACATCATGGTGACGCCGGAGGGCCGTGCGAAGCTGCTCGACCTCGGCCTCGCCATCATGGCCGGCGAGCGCCAACTGGATGATTCAAAGATCCTCGGCACCAAGGGGTACGTCCTCGGCACGATGGACTACATCGCCCCCGAGCAGACGACTGACCCCACGGCCGTCGGTCCGGCCGCCGACCTGTACGCTCTCGGGTGCTCGCTGTACTTCGCGCTCGCCGGCCTGCCGCCGTTTCCCGGCGGCACGTCGAAGCAAAAAATCCAACGGCAGCGGGCCGAGGAGCCGCCGCCGCTCGCGCAGTTCAACCCCGCCGTGCCGGCCCCGCTGGTCGCGCTCGTGCGCTCGCTCATGGCGAAGAACCCTGCGGACCGGCCGTCCAGCGCCGACGCCGTGCAAGCCGTTCTGAAGCCGTGGGCGGGTGACGCCCTGAGCCGGCCGTCGGGCGATCCCGCCGTAAACAGCACGCGCGAGACCGTCGCCGCTCTCGATGCTCCCGGCAGCGACCCGGAGTTGTGGGACGCGGAGCCCATTCCCGGTGTGGCGGTCGGTGCTCCGGACCTGAAGCCGTGGGTGCTCGTCGCGGCCGGGTGCGGCGTGCTCGCCGCGCTGGTCGGCCTCGTCGTGTTGGTCGGGCTCGTGTCGCGGCTCTGACTCTTTGACCACGCCGCAAGGACCGGGTACGATTGCAAGGGCCACTCGCAGGCGGATCGACCGATGCGGCGGATCGAATACTACAAACGCTACCGGATGGAACTCGACCTGCGCCGCCCGCCGACTGGCGCCGCGGACGAGAGTGGCCACATCCTCCGCGCCACGCTACCGGCCGGCTGCCACTGGCTGCCGTGGCACGACTCCCTCCTCGGCACCCACGCCGAAGTCAAGGCGCTGAGTTTCCTCGACGAACTCGACACGGCCGTATTCCCTTGCCTCGGTTCGCTCGCCGGGTGCCACGACCTGATGACCGCCATCCGCACGAGGCCCGGCTTCTGCCCGCAGGCCACGTGGCTCGTGGGTACCACTCCCGACCACGCCGCGCTGGCCCGTGGCTGTGTCGGCACCATCCAGGGGCTGATCGACGACGCCGGCCACGGGGGCGTGCAAAACATCGGCGTCCTACCCGAACTCCGCGGCCGCGGCATCGGCCGGGCCCTTCTGTTGAAGGCGCTCGCCGGGTTCGCGGCCGTCGGCGTGAAGCGCGTGTTCCTGGAGGTGACGGCGCTGAACGAGCCGGCCGTGCGGATGTACCGCTCGATCGGCTTCCGCTGCACCCGCACCACGTACCGTGGCGTGCCCGCGGCCGAGGTCCGGGCCGGCATCTGACTCGGGCCGTATGGCGCCGGCACCCGCGAGCCAACTTTTTAAGATCGCGCTGGCGGCCGGCCGATTCTCGGTGTATGGTGGGACTCGACTCATAGCTCTCACCGGGCTCGCCGGCCCGCGACGAACTCGCACTCACTCGCGCCCGCCCGGCCCTTCCCGGTGCCTCCCTCATCTCCCGGGGGTCTCCGATGCTTCGCCGTCGTATCGGGTTCACGCTGATCGAACTGCTCGTCGTCATCGCCATCATCGCCGTGCTGATCGGGCTGCTGTTGCCGGCCGTGCAGAAGGTCCGAGAGGCCGCCGCCCGCGCCAAGTGCATGAACAACATCAAGCAGCTGGGCATCGCCTGCCACAGCTACCAGGACCGGACCGGGGCGCTGCCGGTGGCCGTGCAGATGCGCCCGGGTGTGAGCCGAACCAACTCCGGCGGACAGGGGCCGAACTGGGCCGTATTCATCCTCCCCGACATCGAGCAGGGGCCGCTGTACAACGCGCACGCCGCCAACATCACCGCCTACGCCGCGACTGGCAGCGCGGCGTGGAAGGCCATCCGCACGACGCTCATTCCGACCATGTTGTGTCCGTCCGACCTGGGTATCGACGCGGCATGGACCGGCGACGGCGGCGGGTGGGCGCGCGGTAACTATGCGTGCAACGCCGGCGGCCTCCACCAGGGGGCCACCGTCAGCCCGGACAACGGCGTCGGCTACATCAGCAGCGAGATGGGGAACAGCCCGCGGCTGACCAACAACCCGACCAACCTGGGCGTACCGAACAACACCCTGTCCGGCGGCGTGATGTGCATCAACTGGGCCACCATGGTCAACCGTATCGAAGACGGCTCGTCAAACACCATCATGCTGGCAGAGCTGCGGATCGGCTCGCAGCTCGGGTCGCAGGACTCGCGCGGCGTGTGGGCGCTCGGCTTCCCCGGGGCCAGCGTCATCGCCGGCAACGGGTGGGACTGCACCACCCCGAACACGACCGAGGACAACGCCGACGACTGCGAGGGCTGCATCAACGACCCCAGGAACGGCATGGGCGCGTGGCCCGGTTGTCCCTTCCAGCAGGCCACGTCGCGCGGGAAGCACACCGGCGGCGTCGTGGTCGGGTTCGGCGACGGCAGCACGCGCTTCGTCCGCAACTCGGTCAGCAAGGCGAACTGGTTCCTGATGCTCAGCCGCAACGACGGCCTGAACTGGACCGACAACTGACGCGCCGCCGATGACCCGCCGCACTCGCCCGACCCTGGTCACCGCGCTCGCCGTGGCGGCCGGGGTCGTGGCTTACTGGTTTCTCCTCCGCCCCGACCCGGGCGACCCCCGGCTGAACGGGTTCGTCGCCGCACGGCCGCCGGTGGCCGTCGTCTTCACGTCTCGCTCGGAGCCCGCTAGCTTCGAGGCCGCCGCCCCGGACGGCGAAGAGTTCCGCTACCCCGGCCGGCGCCTGTGGGCCGCACGCGAGGGGAGGCTTCGGCTTCTCTCGACTCGCGGCACCGTCCACGAACTCACGTGGGGCCGCGCACTTCCCGACGGCGGCACGCTGATCGACGTGATGAGCCCGTCCGTGACGCTGGACGGTCGGTCGATCCTGTTCGCGGGCCGGAAGGGCGGCGACGACCCCGGGCACTTCCGCCTCTACGAGGTGCAGCTCGACGGCTCCGACCTGCGGCCGCTGACCGGCCAGCCGGGCGACCTCGGAGCTGTCGCCGTGCCGCCACTCCGTTTCGCCGCGGACGGGTCGCCTCTGTCCGACGCTCAACGTTGTCGGATCGACTACGACGACGTGGACCCGGTCGAGGTTCGGGCCGAGCCGCGGCAGATCGTGTTCGCGTCGAGCCGCGACCCGGATCTCGGCCGCGACCACGACCGCCGGTCCACGCAACTGTGGGTGCGCGACGAGCGCGGGCGACTGACGCAAGCGACGGCCAACCGCAACAACGACCGCTGGCCGTGGCCGATGGCCAGCGGCTACGTCGCGTTCAGCCTCTGGAGCCGGAACCGCGAGGTGGTCAGCGCCGATGCCACCGACGTGCGACCCTTCGACCCCGCGGTGCCGTCGGCGACGCCGCCGACCGATGCGTGGCTCGGGGCGTTCGTGCGGTTGAGTTCGTCGGGCCACTTCGGGATGCTGGCGAAGCCGCCGGTGCCGGTGTGGCGGCCAAGGCTTCTGGCCAATGGCCGAGTGGCATTCATGACCCCCGGACCAGACGGCCGCCTCACGGTGGCCCAGGTCGTGCCGGGCACCATCGCCGCTGTGCCCAGTGCCGCCGCGGCTCCGCTACCGACTCTGTCGGGAGTGCGGTTGCACCGTATTCCCGAAGCCGGTCGAGCAATGTCGCTCGCCACGCCGTCGCCCTGTCCACCCGCTGGCGTGCTCCTGTCAGCGGCTGGAGGCTCAGCGCCGGGAGCGTTCGGCCTCTACCTCGCCCCCGAGGAGTGGCCGGAAGACGGTGCAACGGCAGGACCAGTGGAGCTGAAGCTCCTGTTCGACGACCCCGACCTGGTCGACGCGGAGCCGGTAGCCGTGTACCGCCGCTCGGTCTACGAGGTGCCCGCCGCGAGCAACGACAACTCGGCGCCAGACCGCACGCTGCAACTACTCTCGGGCAAGAAGTACGTCGGCCCGACCGGCAACCTGTTCGCCACCGGGCTGACCGGGATGCAGATGGCCGACCTGCCCGGCCAGCGGACCGACACGGGGAGCGGCCCCGTGTTCGCCGCACCGCCGGCCGGGGCGATCGTCAAGCTGAAGGTGTGGGCGTCGCGCCGCGACCGGTTCGACGACCCCGTCCGGCCGCGGGTGCCAGGGGCGTGGGAGCCCCTGGTCGAATACCCCGCAGGTGACACCGCCGGCGGACCGGTACCGACCGACGCGCCAACCGTCCTCGCCGGCTTCGGCCGCGATGGTAAAGTGGTGCGTTGGGAGTCGGCGGCAGCTGATGCGGCGGGGCGGCGGGCGGCGTTTTACGCCTTCGCTGGTGACCACTACAGCTTGGCGACGTCCGGCGGCCGGCACTTCTGCGTCGGATGCCACCCCGGCCACAGCGGCATGCCGCCGGCCGACCACCGAAAGCACGCGGAGCAATTCCCACACTGACGCCGATTTGTGTACGGCTCACCCACCCCCCTTCAGGGCACGCAATGAGTCCAGTACACAAATTGGTATCGGAGCGATGCGGGGACTCTACAAGGTGGTTAAACCTCGACCGTAAATGACTTTGCGGCTTCGCACGAGGATGGATCGATGCAACGAACTCTCCCGGCGATTGCACTCTTCCTGCTCAGTTGCGGCTGCGGGTCACGCGTACCAATTTGCACCGTCAGCGGCACCGTCACCCGTGGCGGCGAGAAGCTGACGTGGCCCGACGGTGGAAGCCTGCTGATCATCTTCCTCCCGGTCGACCCGGCCAAGACGGAACGCTACACCGCCCGTGACACCGACACCGCCAGCAGCTCGTACAAGCTGTCCGGCGTACCGGCCGGAAAGTACCTGGTGGCGGTACAGCAGTTCAGCCCGCGGTTCATGGACGCCCTCGGCGGACGCTACGACCCCGGCCACACCGACTACGAAGTGGACGTGACCGCCGACGGCCAGGTGCTGAACATCGACCTGCCGACGAATCCCACGCCGGGCCGCAAGTAGCCCGCCACGGGTCGGAGGTCGTAGAATGCCCCAGCGGCGGCCGCCCGGCCGCCCCGGACGGAAAAGGGGCGGTCGTGGGACAGCAGGTTTTCCAGCACACCCTCGCCAACGGCCTCGTACTGCTCGCGGAGCGGATGGAACACGTCCGCTCGGCCGCCATCAACTTCCTCGTCCCGGCCGGCGCCGCCTACGACCCGCCCGGCCGACTCGGCCTCGCGTCGGTAGTCGCCGACCTGATGACCCGCGGTGCCGGCGACCGCGACAGCCGGCAACTCGCGCTCGCACTCGACAACCTCGGCGTGGACCGCGACGAGAGTGTCGGTGCCGTCAACATGCGCTTCTGGGGCTCGACGCTGGCCCGCAACGTTCCCGCGACCCTGGACATCTTCGCCGACGTACTCCGCCGCCCGCACCTGCCCGACGACGAACTCGAACCGGTGCAGGCGCTGGCGCTGCAGGACTTGCAGAGCCTCGAGGACGCGCCGCAGCAGAAGGTCATGGTCGAGCTGCGCCGCCGCTACTACCCGCGCCCGCTGAACCAGGACCGCCGCGGCGTCGCCGAGCACATCGAGGCGCTCACCATCGACGACGTGCGTGACCAGTACGCCCGCCTGTTCCGGCCGAACGGCTCGATCCTGTCCGTGGCCGGGAACGTGGAATGGGAGCCGCTGAAGGCCCAGGTGGAGCGGCTGTTCGGCGACTGGAAGCCGGGCGAGGACGCCACCCTACCACTGACCGCGAGCACGCCGCTGTCCGAGCACCTGCACAAGGACACCCAGCAGACGCAGATCGCACTGGCGTACCCGGCGGCGGCCATCGGCAGCCCGGACTATTACCCGGCGCGGGCCGCGGCGTCGGTGTTGAGCGGCGGCATGGCGTCGCGCCTGTTCACGGAAGTGCGCGAGAAGCGGGGCCTGTGCTACAGCGTGTCGGCGTGGCACGAGACGTTCAAGGACCGCGGCTCGATGCTGGCGTACGCCGGCACCCGCGCCGAGCGCGCCCAGGAGACGCTCGACGTGACCGTCGGCGAACTGCGGCGACTGAGCCTGGGCGTGACCGACGACGAGATCGACCGCGTCAGAGCGGGACTGAAGTCGTCGCTCATCATGCAGGAAGAGTCCACGTCCGCCCGCGCGGGCGCCATCGCCACCGACTGGTACTACCTCGGCCGGGTGCGGTCGTTCGACGAGGTGCAGGCGGCCATCGACGGGCTGACGCCGGCGGCCGTCGTCGGGTACCTGGGCCGCTACCCGGTCCGCGGGATGACGCTCGTGACGCTCGGCCCCGCCCCCTTGACCATGCCGGAGGACCGGTGAACGACCCGACCGAGCAGCGCGAACCGGCCACGTCCTTCAAGTGGGTCATCATCACCGGCCTGACGGTGTGGACCCTCGGGGCCGCGATGATCGTGTGGTCCCGCTTCTTCAGCAACTGAGGAGTCTGCGGCCGTGCCGTTCTTTACCCACACACTGCCGAACGGGTTGACCCTGATCGGCGAGCCGAGCCCCGCCGCCCGGTCGGCGGCCGTCGGCTTCTTCGTTCGCACCGGCAGCCGCGACGAGCGGCCGGACGAATCGGGCGTCAGTCACTTCCTCGAGCACATGATGTTCAAGGGCACGCCGCGGCGCACCGCCCTGGACGTGAACCTCGACTTCGACCGCATCGGGGCCAGCTACAACGCCTACACCAGTGAGGAGAACACCGTCTACTACGCGGCGGTGCTCCCCGAGTACCTGCCGCGGGCCGTGGACATTCTGGCCGACATCCTCCGCCCGAGCCTCCGCACCGACGACTTCGACACCGAAAAGCAGGTGATTCTCGAAGAGATCGGCATGTACGAGGACCAGCCGGCGTGGGCGGCGTCGGACCACGCGCGGAAGATTTTCTACGGCCCGCACCCGCTCGGGAACAGCGTGCTCGGGTCGAAGGAGAGCGTGACGGCGCTGACCCGCGACGGAATGCACGCCTACTTCGGCCGCCGCTACGCGCCGACCAACATCGTCGTCTCCGCCGCGGGGCACTTCGACTGGGACGAACTGGTGAAGTTGGTGACCGCGGCGTGCGGCGGGTGGGCGCGCGGCGAGGCCGGCCGCGGCCCGCGCAGCGAGTGGGCGGGGGAGGGCGGCCTCCACGTGCTGACGCGGGAGAAGGTGCAGCAGGAACACGTCATGTTCCAGGCCGGCGGTCCGCCGGCCGACAACCGCCTACGGTATGCCGCGGACACGCTCGCACTCGCACTCGGCGACGACTCGGGCAGCCGGCTGTACTGGGCGCTGGTGGACCCGGGCTACGCCGACTCGGCCGACAGCGCGTACTACGAGTACGACGGCGCCGGCTGCGCGTACACGGCGTTCAGCTGCGAGCCGGAGCGGGCCGCCGCGAACCTCGACATCGTGCGGGCGGTGCTGGCCGAGGTGCAGCGCGACGGCCTGACGGCGGACGAGCTTCACACCGCCAAGAGCAAGATCGCCAGCCGGGTGGTCCGCGGCAGCGAGCGGCCGATGGGGCGGATGCAGGCCATCGCCGCGGCGTGGAGCTACACCGGCGAGTACCGCGACGTGGACGCCGAGCTGGCCAACTTCGACGCCGTGTCGCTCGCCGACGTGCGGGCGTACCTGGACGCCTACCCGATCGACCGCAGCACCGTCATCGCCTTCGGCCCGCTGGACACGCTCGCCGGCGTGGCCGGGAAGCCCGTTTAGCTCACCGCACGGACGCCGACCCGATGCCCTACGACTCCGCCCGACTCCCCGAATACCTGGCCGCCGCGCAGGAGGCCGCCCGCGCCGGAGCGGCCGTGTTGGAGTCGTGGCGCGGCCGGTTCGTCGTCCGCGAGAAGGCCCGCGCCGACCTCGTGTCCGAGGCCGATCAGGCGTCGCAAGACGTGGTGAAGGCGTACCTGCTCGGCCGGTTTCCCGAGCACCAGTTCGTCGGCGAGGAAGAGTCGTTCGGCAAGCCGATTGAGGCCACGCGGCCGGCGGCGGGGTCAGCCCCGGCGTGGGTGGTGGACCCACTCGACGGCACCGCCAACTACGTCCACGACGTGCCGGCCTACTGCGTGTCGATCGGCCTCGTGGTGGACGGCACGCCGGTCGTCGGCGTGATCTACGACCCTCGGTTGGACGAGATGTTCGCCGCCGCCGCCGGGCTTGGCGCGACCCTCAACGGCAAGCCGATGAGCGTCAGCGGCATTGCGACGGTCCGCGACGGCATGATCGCCACCGGCTTCCCGTCGAACTACGAACGGCAGTTGCGGAATCTGGAGGTGTGGAAGGCGGTCAGCGCCGAGGCGCAGTCGCTGCGGCGCAACGGCTCGACGGCGCTCGCCCTGGCCTACGTGGCGTGCGGCAGGTTCGACGGGTACTGGGCGTTCGACAACTGGGCGTGGGACGTGGCTGCCGGGTTCGTGATGGTGACGGAGGCCGGTGGCACCGTGACGACGCTCGACGGCGGCGAGCCCGACCCGTTCCGCCACGACAGCCTGGTGACGAACGGCAAACTGCACGCCGAGCTCGGCCGCCTAATCCACAACCGCTGAGCACCACTCAGCGGAACAGCCGCTGCGAGAAGCGGTACAGGTCGGCCTTCCACCCAGCAGCGGGCGGCGGGGGATGACGCCAGCAGTCCTGCGGTGTGACGGAGTCACCACTTCGCTTCGTCGTCGAACCGGACCGGCGGCTGATCCGCCTCGCGGGAGCCAGTCCGGGCCTTGAGGATCAACTCGGCCAGTGACAGGTCGTCCCGCGTCGTGATCTTGAAGTTCGTCGCCGAGCCCGGCACCACGACGACGGGGTAGCCGGCGGCCTCGACCAGCTGCGCGTCGTCGGTCACCGGTTGCGGCACGTCAGCCCGGCGGGCGTAGGCGTCGAGCAGCCAGTCGCGGCGGAACACCTGCGGCGTCTGGGCTTGCCACAAACCCGTCCGCGGCGTCGTGCCGACGACGCGGTTCGTCGCCGCGTCCACGCGCTTGAGGGTGTCGGCGACCGGAACTGCGAGTAGCGCCGCGCCGTGCTCCGCGGCGGCGCCGAACACGGCGTCGATCAGCGCCGGCGTACCCAGCGGTCGGACTGCGTCGTGGACCGCGATTAACTCGACACCCGAAGGGACACGGGCCAGGGCGTTGGCGACCGACTCGAACCGCTCGGCACCGCCGTCGACGAGTTCCACGTTGGCGAACGCGATGAGGTGCCCGAACCGGGCGCGAAAGTCGGCGCGGTCGTCGGGCGAGAGCACGAGGTAGACCCGGCTCACGTCCGGCCGGTTCCAGAACAACTCGGCCGAGCGCTGCCACACCGGCCGGCCGTCGAGCGACACGAAGGGCTTCTTCTCCAGCCCGCCGAACCGCGACGACTGCCCCGCGGCGGGGATGACGACGGCGACCGACGGCATGGCAGCTCCGGAGCGGGCGGCTATTCCGCCGGTTGTTGTATCCGCCCCCGCCACGTGGTGAACGCTTCATTCCACCGACCGACTGCCGCGGCGCCGTCGGCGAACTGCCGCTCCAGCCCCTCGGCCAGTCGCCCCGCCGCGACCAGTCGCTCGTCCCAGCCCGTCAGCCGTGCCTCGAGTGCTTCTAGCGGCGACTGGGTCGGCAGCGGCGGCGCGTCGGGCCAGCGGGCCTCGAACGCGTCGAGTTCTGCGAGGGCGGTCGCGACGGCCGCGTCCATCTCGGCGAGGGCGGCGAGCCAGTCGGCGGTCGGGAGCGTCATCGCGGCCCCGGGTGGTGCGGCAAGGCGGGCAACCGGGGCGAGCAGATACCGGCCGCGACCGCCGCGTGGAAGGCCGTTTTCGCCAGTTTTTTCCTTGCGTCCGCCCGTCGCCGCGGGTATGCGGGCGGCTCGTCTTTGGGGGACGGACTCGGCTTCCGCGGGGGCGGGCGGCCGAAACGGATGTCCGACGCGCGCCCACGGGGAGGGCCACGCCGTGTACGTTGCCTGCTCGACTCTGTGCTTCACCCGGATGCCACTGGAGGACGCCCTCCGGACTATCCGGGAGATGCACTTTCCCAAGGCCGACCTCGCTGTACACAGCGGAGGCCCGCACCTGACGCCCGCGGAGGTGCTCGCCGACCCCGGCCGCACGGCTCAGCGGCTCAAGGCCGCGAACCTGCCGCTCGCGGCGTTCCACGTAGTCATCGACAACCCGAACCCCGAGCAGGCGCGGGCCGAGCTGCGCGCCGTGTGCCGGCTCGCCAGGGTCATGACCGTTCCGACCGTCACCGTGCCCGCCGCCCCGATCGGGGCCGACCTCGACGCCGAGACGACGCGACTGTCCGACTGGGTCCGGACGGCCGAGTCCGAGGGTGTGATCCTCACCGTGGAGACCCACGGCGAGACGGTCACGGCCGACCCGGCAGGGGCGGTCGAGCTGTGCCGCCGGGTGCCGGGCTTGGGCCTGACGCTCGACCCCAGCCACTATCATGTCACCCCGCACGGCCCGGTCGGCCACGACGCCGCGTTCCCCTACGTGCGGCACGTCCGCCTCCGCGACAGCGGTACGACCCCGGAACAGTTCCAGGTCCGCGTCGGGCAGGGCGAGCTGGAGTACAGCCGCGTGCTGACACAGCTCGACCGCGTCCACTACGACCGCGCCCTGACCGTGGACGTGCGCGACGTGCCGGACAGCCCGTTCCCGGTCGAGCCCGAGGTGCGCAAGCTCAAGTACCTGCTCGAGTCGCTGATCTGACGCTACTCGGCGCCGACGCGCAGCCCCTCGACGGTCGGCGCGCCGCCGGGGAGGAAGCGGAGGAAGGCCGGGTCGTCGGCCCGATTGGTCGAGAACTCGGGCGCGGGGTTGACGACAACGGCATTCGGGATCAGGTTGCCGGCGTTGGCGTCGGGCGCCCGGCCGTTCTGCTTCGCGGTCACGCCCGGCAGGTCGGCATCGGTCCGCCCGATCGCCTCGGGGACGCGGGCGAAGTAGTTGCGGCTCACGGTCAGCACCACGTTCGGCGTGGTGCGGTCCTTGCCGGTCACGACCAGGCCGGTTTTGCACTCGGCGATCATGTTCTGCGTCACACTCAGCTTGAGCGGTTGACGGTCTGCTGGGCGGGCGGCGGAGATGGCCGAGTCCAGCTGGAAGAAGCGGCAGTTCGTCACGTCAACGCCGTCCACGGGAGCCTCGAAGCGGATGCCCGCGCGGCCGGGCCCCTCGAACCGGCAGAACCGCACGACGAGGGCGCGGGCCGACAGGTTCCCCTGCGTCTCCACTTTCACCCCGGCGTCCTGATTGGGGCCGACCACAACGCGAACCCGGTCCAGCACGACGGGCTTGGCCGAGTTGCCTGCGACGTTGAAGAGCCGTACGCCGCCCTTCTTGCCACCCTGCACGGTCACGTTTTCCAGCGTCGCTCCGGCGATGTTGCCGCTCATGCCGATGGCGTAGTCGGCCCCGCCCTGGGCATCGACCACGAACCCACGCAGCCGAAAGCTCTCGGCCCCGTTCACCACCTCCACGAGCGCCGTGCCGGGGTTGGCCGCGCTCAGCGTTAGTGCCACCGGCTTGCCGTCGGGGAGGGCCGATTCGATGGTCACGTCGCGTCGCGACACGCGGACCAGGCTCTCCGTCAGCGTCGGCTCCTCGACCGCGATGGTGTCGCCGTTGGCCGCACGGGCTACGGCCTGCGCCAGCGTTTGAAACGTCCCCTCGCCGGACTTCGACTTCGAGACGATCAGTCGCTTGGCCCCGGACCCCACGGGCGGAAGAGGAGGCTCGGGTGGCTGACGGAGGAAGTACGCGACGATTCCGCCGCCGATCAGCACAACAGCCGCACCCGCCGCCAGGAGGAGCGGTCGCGTCCGCCGCCGCGACGGGCCGCTCGGGGCGCGCGTCGCCCGGGCTTCGGGCTGGGCCCGGCCGTTCGGTGGGGTATCGCCGGCGGCTAGCGGTGAAGCGTCGTCCAGCGACTCCCACACGCCGGGCGACGGAGTCGGGGCGGTCGTCACCACGGCAATCTGTGTCGGGGCCGAACTCAGACTCGCAGGTGAACTGAGCCGGATGCCGCTTCCGGCTTCAGCGCCGAGTTGCATCGTCGGGCTGGCCGTCGAACGAACGGCCGGGCGACCGCCCAGAGACGCGGCCAACGCCGGAGACAACTGCGGCATCTCGGCGTCGGTGGGCGGGGCGATCGGAATGCTCACCCACGGCTGCAGCGCGGCCATCACCTCGGCCGGCGTCTGGTAGCGGTGCTCGGGTTTCTTCGCCATCATCCGCGCCAGCACGGCGACGACCGCGTCCGGCACGTCGGCGCGGTACTCGCGCACCGGCCGCGGCTCGCGCGTGCGGTGCCAGATGAGCTTCTGCGGGATCGTCCCTTCCGGGAAGGGCTGGCTCCCCGTCAGCAGGAAGTAGAACGTGGCGCCCAGCGAATAGATGTCGGAGCGGATGTCGACCGTGTGGCTGTCCTCGGCCTGCTCGGGGGAGAGGTAGTCTGCGGTCCCGAGGATGTTCTCGTCGTACTTGCGTGTGATGTGGTCGTCCGTGTCGAACGTCAGGCGGGCCAGGCCCATGTCGAGAATCTTCACCACGCCGGCGCGGTCGAGCAGGATGTTACCCGGCTTGATGTCGCGGTGCACCATCCCGATCGCGTTGGCGTGGTCGAGCCCGACCGCGGAGGCGTACACGTAGTGGCACGCCCGCACCGGGTCGAGCGGGCCTGTTTTCTTGACCAGGTCCTGGAGGTTGGTGCCGTCGACGTACTCCATCACCAGGAAGTGCAGGTTCTCGTCCTGGTCGATGTCGAAGGCGCGAACGATGTTGGGGTGGTCCACGGCGGCGGCGGCGCGCGCCTCGCGGTTGAACCGGTCCAGGCTCGCCTGGTCGGCGGCCTTGGCAGTCGGCAGCACCTTGACCGCCACCCGGCGGCGCATCAGCTTGTGCTCGCACAGGAACACCGTGCCCATGCCGCCGGCCCCGAGCCGTTCCAGGACGCGGTACTTGCCGATCGTGAACCGCTTCCACTTCCCCTGGAGAATTTGCTCGGCCTGGAAGTACGTCAGCATGGCGTCGCGGACGAGTTGGCCGGCGGCCTTGGCCGGCTCGGCGGGGAGGGCGGCCACCCCGCCGATCTTGCCCAGGTACGCTTTCAGCTTGGCCTCGTCGGCGACCCCGCTTTTCTGGACCAGGTCCAGGAACTCGGGAACCGAAGCGGGGGGAGCCATGTGTCGAGATCCTCGCCGGGCGGCTGAGGCGGTTAGACGGCGTTGTTACTATAGGGCATGAGCCACAGATGGGAGACGCCCAACACGCTCAGTGTGAGCGCTTTTCGTGCGCGGTTCAACTGCGAACTCTGCAAACGGGACGGCGGGCGCGTCAGCCCCTGCTTGGGCCACTCTCACGCATCATGGCGGTGGGGTGGAGGGTTTACCGAAGGTATCGACTTGGTCAGGCGAAAGTGTGTTGGAATCTATTCTGCATGGCCGCGTCGATCGAACCGGCGTGCCGGCAAAGGGTTATCTCGGCACAACCAATAGTTGGCGGTACGTTTCGACCTCGACCGTCGCCGGGCCGGAGGGCGTCTTCTGCACGGTGCCGCGGACGCGGACCGTCTTCCCGTCGAACCGGATCGCCACCTCGTTTGCATTCGCCGGGTCTGCGAGTTCACGGTCGAGTTTGGCCACGAACGCCGTCGGCGCCCTGTCGTCTATCGTCGATTTGAGGCACACGGCATCCCCGCCACCGACCGCGGCGACACGGAACTCCACGGTGCAGACTTTGCCGTCGAGCTGAGCAGTGGCCTCTGGGGCGAAGGCGGCTTCGGTCAGCGTCGGGGCGCGGCGGGCGTCGTCGGGACCAGTCCCCTTCGTCGTTACTCCGTCCGGCATCTGCCCCTTGCCGAGGAAGTAAGCCCCGGCCGCAATTGCGCCGCAGAACACCAGCCCCACCGCGACGGCGGACGCGACATAAAGGCCACGCCGCGACGACGCCTGCGGCGCGAAGCGGTAGTCGGTTGCCGAACTGTCGGTCGGCTCGGTGATCGGCTCAGGAGACGGGCGCTGCCGCATCGGGGCCGTAGCCGCGGCTGCGTTGCGGGTCGTGGACTTGGGGCTCCCCGCGGGCGGATTCCTGGGCGACGAGTTGCCGGCGACTCCGACCCGCCCGGACGCAGGAGCGAACCGCCCCGACCCGCCCGTCACCATACGGCCGGAACTTCCGGTACCGCCGCCGCGGAGCGCAGAACGCCCGGGGCCGAAGAGTGCGCGGCCCAGTGGTACCGACGCTCCGGTGCCGCTCGCCTTGTCCACGGCGTGGCCGGTCAGTGCCAGCACGAGTGGGCAGAGGCCGGGCATCTCTTTCGCCGGCGGCGGGTCGCTCGGCAAGTCCGCCCACTCGGCGAGCGCGTCGGCCACCTCGATCGGCGACTGGTAGCGGTCGTCGGCGTTTTTCGCCATCATCACCTGGAGCACGTCGAGAATGCCCTGCGGCACGTCCGAGCGGTAGGCCTCGATCGGCTTCGGGTCGCGCGTCTGGTGGGCGACCAGCTTCGCGGCGATGGTGCCGTCCGGGAAGGGCGTCTGGCCGGTGAGCAGGTAGTAGAGCGTGCCGCCGAGGCTGTAGATGTCGGCCCGCACGTCCACGGTGTTGCTCACGGCCTGCTCGGGGGCCAGGTAGTCGGCAGTCCCGAGTACGCACTTGTCGTCGTACTTCTCGGTCACGCTGTCGGTGGGCTTGTTGAAGAACCGGGCCAGCCCCATGTCGAGAATTTTCACGACGCCGGTCCGCTCCAGGAGCAGGTTGCCCGGCTTGATGTCGCGGTGGACCATGCCCAGCTCGTGGGCGTGTTGGATGCCGACGGCGGACTGCGCGACGTAGTGGGCGGCGCGGACCGGGTCCATCGGGCCGTGCCGGGCCACGATGTCCTGGAGGCTGCACCCGTCCACGTACTCCATGACCAGGAAGTGCAACTTGTCGTGGACGTCGATGTCGTACGCCCGGACGATGTTCGGGTGGTCGAGCGCGGCTACGGCCCGCGCCTCGCGGTGGAACCGCTCCAAGTTCGACGGGTCTTCCAACTTCTCCACCGGCAGCACCTTCAGCGCCACGAGGCGCTTCATGAGGGTGTGCTCGCACAGGTACACGGCCCCCATGCCGCCGGCGCCGATGAGTTCGAGCAGTCGGTACTTCGAGCCGATTGTGAAGCGCTTGTACCGGCCGAGCTTCAGCTGCTTGGCCTGAAAGAAGGTGAGCAGGCCTTCGCGGACGAAGAGCGCGGCGGTCGGGTCGAGCGTTGTCGGCAGGGTGCCGGCGGCACGGTGGCGGTCGATGACTTCGTCGACGGTGGCGTCGGGGAGGAGACCGCTCTTGCGGACCAGGTCGAGGAACTCTGGTACGGTGGCGGGTGCCGGCATTCTGGGTTTCCTCGTCCCCGGGCCGGGGTGGGCGTCACCCGGTCCCGGTCCCTGGGACTGCCCCAAGGTCGGGTCGGTCCACCGCGTCCGTGGCGGCAATGTGTCTACTCTGCCGAGGCGCGGCGGCGTCCGCAAGCGGCCGAATCAGATTTTTCGGCGGAACCCGCGGAGTTACTCCAGCCTACCCGGCCCCCGCGGACCGGGCGGCTTCCGGTATCATATCGGTCGCCTCGCCCCCGGGACGGGAGTCACAATGGTCCGGGAACTGCCGACGGTCCGCGCCGTGTGCCCGCACGACTGCCCGGATACGTGTGGGCTCGTCGTCACCGTGGACCCCGCGAGCGGGAAGGCCGTGAAGTTGCGCGGCGACGCCGAGCACCCGTTCACGCACGGCTTCCTGTGCCAGAAGGTCGCCAACTACTTGGACCGCGTCTACCACCCGGGGCGGGTTCTGCACCCCATGCGGCGCGTCGGGCGCAAGGGTGAGGGGCGCTTCGAGCGGGTCAGCTGGGCGGAGGCCATCCGCACCATCGCCGACCGCTTCCGTGACATCGCGGGGTCGGCCGACGGCCCGCAGGCGGTGCTGCCGTACAGTTACGCGGGCACGATGGGGAAGCTGATGTACGGCAGCCTCGACCGTCGCTTCTTCCACCGCTACGGGGCGAGCTTGCTCGACCGCACCATTTGCGCCACGGCCGGCGCAGCGGGCTGCGACGTGACGCTCGGCACGCGCGCGATGATCGACCCGGAAGCCGCGGTTAACGCCCGGTACATCGTGAACTGGGGCTCGAACACGGCGGTGACGAACACGCACTTCTGGCGAATCGAGCACGAGGCCCGCAAGCGCGGGGCGCGGATCGTCACCATCGACCCCTACCGCTCGCCGACCGCGGCGAAGTCCGACTGGTGGATTCCCGTGCGGCCCGGCACCGACGCGGCTCTGGCACTGGGGGTAATGCACGTCCTGTTCCGCGAGGGCTGGCTCGACCGGGATTACCTCGACAACCACTGCGTCGGCGTGGAGCCGTTGCGCGACCGCGTGATGAGCGAGTATTCACCCGCCCGCGTCGCCGGGATCACGGGGCTGTCGGTGAACGAGATCGAGCAGTTCGCCCGCGAGTACGGCTGGGCGCAGAATCTGTTCGGCGGCCCGGCGTTGATCCGCCTGAACTACGGCCTGCAGCGCCACGGCGGCGGCGGCATCGCGGTCCGCACCGTGGTTTGCCTGCCGGCGCTGACCGGCGACTGGCGCCACGGCGGCGGCGGGGCGCTCCTCAGCACGAGCAAGGCGTACCCGTTCGACGACACGTTCCTCACGCGGCCCGACCTCATCCCGCGGGGCACGCGCACGATCAACATGACGAGCCTCGCCGAGGCGCTGCACGGCGAGTTGCCGGGGCCGCCGGTGCGGGCGCTGTTCGTGTACAACTCGAACCCCGCGGCTGTGAACCCGGACCAGTCCCGCGTGCTGTCGGGCCTGCGCCGCGACGACCTGTTCACGGTCGTTCACGATCAGTTCCAGACCGACACCGCCGACTACGCCGACATCCTTCTCCCAGCGACGACGCAGCTCGAGCACTTCGACCTGCACGGCAGTTACGGTCACCTGTACGTGCAGTCGAGCAACGCGGCCGTGGCCCCGCTCGGCGAGGCGAAGCCGAACACGGAGGTGTTTCGACTGCTGGCCCGCGAGATGGGCTACGAGCCCGAGCTGTTCGACATCACCGACGAGGAACTGGCCCGCGGCGCTCTCTCGAGCGTCCGCGAGTTCGAGGGGATCACGCTCGAAGACACCCGGCGCGGCCCCGTGCGGCTGAACCTGCCCGCCGGGTGGGCACCGTTCGCGGAGGGGAAATTCCCGACGCCGAGCGGCAAGTGCGAACTGTACTCGGAGCGCGAGGCCCGCGCCGGCCGCGACCCGCTGCCGCACTACCGGCCGCCGCACGAGGACCCGCAGACCCGCCCCGACCTCGCGGCGGATTACCCGCTGCAACTGCTAACGCCGCCGGTGCCGGCGTTCCTGAACTCGACGTTCGTGAACGTGGACAAGCAACGGAACAGTGCCGGCGGGGTGACGCTGGAGATACACCCGAAGGACGCGGCGGCCCGTGGCATCGCCGACGGCGCGGCGGTGAGCGTGTTCAACGCCCGCGGCCGCTTCCGGGCGACGGCGTCGGTGGGGGGCACGGTCAAGCCAGGAGTGGTAGTGTCGCTGGGCATCTGGTGGAACCGCTACACGCCGGACGGCGTGAACGGCAACACGACGACGAGCACGGCGCTAACCGACCTCGGCGGCGGGGCGACGTTCTTCGACAACCTCGTGCAGGTGGAGAGAGTTTGAGCGGGACCGGGGTCGGGGTTGACGCCGTCCCGCCGGCCGGAATACGCTCCGACCGGTTCCCACGCACCCGGGTCCGTGCGCCAAATGATGCTCCACCGCCCGCCGGTCCCCGACGCGACCGACGCCCCGCGGCCGGCCGTCGCGTGGGAGGACGCCGCGTGCCCCCTCTGCGGCCGTGAGGAGCACGCTCTTCTCCTCGAAGCCCCCGACCCTCTCCCGCCCAACGGAACCGGCCTGCGCTTCGCCGTCGTCCGCTGCGAGACGTGCGGCCTCACGTACACCAACCCCCGCCCGACGCCGCGCACCATCGCCCGGTTCTACCCGTCGGACTACGCCCCGCACCGCCGGCCGCGAAAGATGCGTGAGTCTCGCCCCGCAAGGCCGCTGACCAGCCGCCTCCTCGGCCGGCCGTGCGGCGAGCGCCGGGGCGACTTGCCTTGGCCCGGCACCGGCCGGCTCCTGGACTTCGGCTGCGGCGGCGGCGCTTTCCTGAAGCGCATGGCCGACCGCGGCTGGGACGTGACCGGCCTCGACTCCGCCGTCGAGACCGGCCGGGCGGTTCAGGAGGAACTTGGGCTGCGCGTGCTGGCTGGCTCGCTGCCACACCCGGACCTGGCGCCGTGCTCGTTCGAGGTGGTGACGATGTGGCACTCGCTCGAGCACGTCCACCGGCCGCTGGACGTGCTCCGCGAGGCGTTCCGGCTGCTCGTCCCGGGCGGCAAGCTGGTCGTGGCCTGCCCGAACATTGAAAGCCTGCCGTTCTACTGGTTCGGCTCCGACTGGTTCGGCCTCGACCTGCCGCGACACCTGACCCACTTCACCCCCAAGACGCTCCGCTCGGCGCTGGAAACGGCCGGCTATCGCGTCGAGCGCGTGCAGCAGTTGCGGCACTCCGATTGGCTCCGATCCAGCGCCCGGCTGGCGGCGCGGACCCGCGGCGGCTTCGCCGCGAAGGCACTGACGTGGAAGCCGGCCGCGCGCGCGGTGGCGTGGCTCTGCTACGCCGCCGGCATGAGCGACTGCATGATGGCCGTGGCCGGGCGGCCGTAGCCCGTTCCCTTGACTCCCTCCACCCTGCCGCCTACCGTGAGGGGGGTTGTACGGACCCTCTCCCCGAGTCAGCAGCAGGCGGTCCCCAGATGCCGGGTACGTGCGTCGTCGGGTTACAGTGGGGCGACGAGGCCAAGGGGAAGATCGTCGACCTCCTCGGCGACGGCTTCGACTACGTGGTCCGCTACAACGGCGGGGCCAACGCCGGGCACACGGTCGTTGTCCACGGCAAGACGTTCAAGCTGTCGCTGCTGCCCACCGGCGTCATACGGCCGAATGTCACGTCGGTCATCGGCAACGGCGTCGTCGTCTACCCGCCCAAGTTCATCGAGGAAGTCGGCACGCTTAAGGCCGGTGGCATCGACCTCGGCGACGCGCTGAAGCTGAGCGACCACGCCCACGTCATCTTCCCGTACCACATGGAAGAAGAACGGCTGGCCGAGAGCGGCGGCGAGGGGAAGATCGGCACCACCGGCCGCGGCATCGGGCCGTGCTATCAGGACAAGGTGGGCCGCCGCTTCGGCATCCGCGTCGGTGAGTTGCTGCGGCCCGACCACCTCCGCGAGAAACTGCGGTTCGTCGTCCCGTTCAAGAACCGGCTGATGAAGGTGTACGCCAACGGCCACGCCGACCAGCTCGCGCCGATGAGCGCGGACGCCATCGCCGACCAGTACCTCGGCTACGCCGACGCCCTCCGCCCGCACGTCACCGACACGGCCCGGCTGCTGCACGAGGCGTTCGCGGCCGGGAAGCACGTCCTGTTCGAGGCCGCACAAGGCAGCCTGCTCGACGTGGACCACGGCACCTACCCCTACGTCACGAGTTCGAGCAGCCTGCCAAGCGGCATCTGGGGCGGGACCGGCGTGCCGGCGAAAAACATCCAGCGGACCATCGGCGTGGTGAAGGCGTACACCACGCGCGTCGGCAAGGGCCCGTTCCCGACCGAGCTCGATGACGCCACCGGCGAGCGGATCCGCAAGATCGGCCGCGAGTACGGCACCGTCACCGGCCGCCCGCGGCGCGTCGGCTGGTTCGACGCCCTGTCCGTCCGCTACACCGCCGCCCTGGCCGGGGCCGACGAGATTACCGTGATGCTGCTCGACGTGCTGAGCGGCCTCCCCGAGCTGAAGCTCTGCACCGCGTACGACATCGACGGCGAGCGGACGACGCACTTTCCAAGCGACGCCTATCAGCTTGAGCGCTGCACGCCGGTGTACGAGACGACCCCCGGCTGGACCGACGACCTGACCGCGGCGCGGAAGCTCACTGACTTGCCGGCGGCGGCGCGGCGGTACATCGACCGCGTCGGCGAACTGGTGGGGCTGCCGGTGTCGGTCGTGTCGGTCGGTCCCGACCGGGCGCAGACGATCCTCACCAAATGATCCACGACCCAGCCGCTTACGCTCGGTCCGTCGGGCTCGACCCGGCGAAGCTGCCGCGGCACGTCGCCGTCATCATGGACGGCAACGGCCGCTGGGCCCGGACGCAAGGCAAGGAGCGTGTCGAGGGCCACGCCCGCGGCGCGAAGTCGGTGGACGACGTCACCGAGGAGTGCTGCCGCCTCGGCGTCGGGCAACTCACGCTGTACTGCTTCAGCTCCGAAAACTGGAAGCGGCCGCAGCCCGAACTCGAATTTCTGATGGCGCTCCTCAAGCAGTACCTCCTCCAGGAGCGGGCGAAGATTCTGCGGCAGAACATCCGCTTCGCCGTCATCGGCCGCCGCGACGGGCTCTCCGCCGACGTGCTCGCCGAGATCGACGAGAACGTCCGCCTCACCCGCGAGAATACCGGCCTGACGCTGTGCCTGGCGATCAACTACGGCTCGCGCGGCGAGATCGTGGACGCCGTGAAGGCCATCGCGGGGCGCGTGCGGCGCGGCGAACTGGACCCGGCGGCGATCGACGAGGACGCGATTTCCGCGAGCCTGTACACGGCCGGGATGCCCGACCCGGACCTGCTCATCCGCACGGCCGGCGAGATGCGCGTGAGCAACTACCTGCTGTGGCAGATCTCCTACGCCGAGCTGTGGGTGACGCCGCGGTTCTGGCCCGAGTTCGGCGTGGAACTCCTGCACGACGCCCTCCGCGACTTCGCCCGCCGGGAGCGGCGGTTCGGCGGCCTCACGACCGCGGGATCGAACTGATGCGCACCCGCATCATCATCGGTAACCTCCTCGCCGCATTCACCATCGCGCTGCTCATCGGCGACCGCTACCTCGACCCGTGGTTCCCGATCCTGTTCGTCGCCCTCGGCTTCATCGGCGTCGTCGCCACCCGCGAGTTGCTGACGCTGTTCCCCGCAGTGATCCGGCCCGATTGGCGCCTCGCGGTCGGCGGCGTGCTGCTCGTCATGGTCGCGAACTGGGTGCCGCGCCTCACCGGCGCGGTGTCGTGGTCGGAGGCCGTGTTGGGGGCGTTCGTCGTCGTGCTGTTGGTGGCGATCCTGGTGGAAATGGCCCGCTTCCGCGAACCCGGCGGCATCGTGCCGCGTCTCGGCTTGGTCGTGTTCGCGGCGGCGTACCTGGGCCTCCTCGGGAGCGTGTTCGCGCAGCTCCGCTGGGTCACGCCCGACGCCTACCGGTCGAGCTGGCTGCTGGCGCTGGCGATCTTCATCCCGAAGGGCGCGGACACGGGGGCGTACTTCGCCGGGCGGGCGTTCGGGCGGCACAAGATGTCGCCGGTGCTGAGCCCGAAGAAGACGTGGGAAGGCCTCGTCGGCGGGCTGGCGTGGTCGGCCGCGACCGCCGCCGGGTTCGACTACCTTGCCGGGGGGCTGTTCGGCGCGGGTATCATGGAAGCAGTCGCGTTCGGCATCGTCGTCGGCGCGGTGGGGGTGCTTGGCGACCTGGCCGAGTCGCTCATCAAGCGCGACGGCGGGGCGAAGGACGCGGCCAACCGCATCCCCGAGTTCGGCGGTCTGCTCGACGTGGTCGATTCTGTCCTGTTCGCCGCCCCGGTCGCGTACCTGTGGTTCGCCCTGTCGCAGCATCTGAACCCCGCCCGGTAACCGTCATGGCCGACACGGCAGTCACCCGCACCGTCACGCTGGACAGCCGCGAGGAGGCGGTGCTGCTGTTCGGCCCGCGCGACCAGTACCTCCGCACCGTCCGCGACGCGCTCAACGTCAAGGTCGTGGCCCGCGGCGACCTCATCCAGATCGAGGGCTCGACGACCGAGCCCGTGGAGCAGGCCGAGCGGGCGTTCCAACAGCTGCGCATCGTACTGCGCAAGCACGGCAAGCTGACCGCCGAGGACGTGCGGACGGTGGTCGAGGTGGTGCGCGGCCCGACCGACCGTGGTGCCGGCGCGGCCGTGACGGTGATGGAGAGCGGCCGGCACCTCCGTCCGCGTACCGACGGCCAGGGTCGCTACGTGCAGGCGATGAAGACGCACGACATGGTCATCTGCGTCGGCCCGGCCGGCACCGGCAAGACGTACCTCGCCGTCGGCATGGCGGTGAGCCTGCTACGGGCCGGGCAGGTCAAAAAGATCGTTCTGGTGCGGCCGGCGGTCGAGGCGGGCGAGCGGCTCGGCTTCCTCCCCGGCGACCTCGCGGCGAAGGTGAACCCCTACCTCCGACCGCTGTTCGACGCCCTGAACGACATCATGGAGCCCGAGCAGGTCCGCAAGTACATGGACAACGACGTGATCGAGATCGCCCCGCTGGCGTACATGCGCGGCCGGACGCTCAACAACTCCGTCATCATCATGGACGAAGCCCAGAACGCGACGGTGCCGCAGACCAAAATGTTTCTCACCCGTATGGGGAACAACTCGCGCGTGGTGGTGACCGGCGACCTGACGCAAACCGACTTGCCGAAGACCATTCCGAGCGGACTAGCGGACGCCGTGCAGCGGCTCCGCGACGTCGAAGGGCTGTCGATCGTGTACCTGGACGAGTCGGACATCGTTCGCAATCCGCTCGTGTCGCGGATCGTGAAGGCCTACGAGGACGAGACGCCGCGGGGGCGGCGGCAGTAGTACCGCTTGCGACGCAGCACCGCGGTGCTGCGCCGCAGGCGGCGGGGGTTAACTACTCCTTCGGGACCAGCACGGTGTCGATGACGTGGATGACGCCGTTGCTGGCCTTCAGGTCGGCCTTCGTCACCTTCGCGTCGCCGATCGACACGCCGCCGCTACCGGCCGCGATCTTGAACCCGTTCACCTCCTTGCCGTCCATCTTGACCACGTCGGCCGCGTACACGGCCTTCCCCTGAACGACGTGAGCCAGCAGAATTTTCGTCAGAAGCGCCTTGTTGCCCACCACCGCCTTGAGCTTCTCGTCGCCGAGCTTCTTGAACGCGGCGTCGGTCGGGGCGAAGACGGTGAACGGCCCCTTCCCCTTGAGCACGTCCACGAGCCCGGCCGCCTTCACCGCGGTGACGAGGATGGTGTGGTCCTTCGACCCGACGGCGATGTCGACGATGTCCTTGTCCTCGGCGGCGGGGGTTGGGGTGCCGACGGACAGGACGAGCACGAGCGCGCAGGCTCCCGCGACGAACAGCTTCGCCTTCATGAACGGACTCCGGTTGTGGTGCTGGGCGTGCCGCCCGGGTTAGTCCCAGACGCGGCGAACCATTGGTAGCGGGCATCGTGCCGGCAATCCAACAAATTGGCGCGAATCAATTCATTCGCGGGCGTTGATCCGCTGGGGCGCCGTAGGCCCGCCACAGTTCCGGGGGCGGGCTGGCCCCCGCCGCGACGCGGCGGTCGCTGTCCGGATGGTCGAACGCGAGCCGCCAGGCGTGCAGGCAGACGCGGCCGCCGGGGTCGTCCTTCGCCCCGTAGTCGCGGTCGCCGACGACGGGGCAGCCGAGGCCGGCGAGGTGGACGCGAATCTGATGCTTGCGACCGGTGAGCAATTCGACGGCCACCAGCGCGCGACCGGCGTGCTCGCCGAGTACGCGGAAGCGCGACGCCGCCCGCTTGGCGCCCGGCGCGTCGGCGGGAGTTGGGCGAACCCGCAGGTTCGCACCTTCCAACAGGTGGTTCTCGATCACGCCTTCGGCCGGCCGCGGCACCCCTTCGGTCACCGCCAGGTAAGTCTTCTCCACGGCCTCCCACCCGGCTTGCAATCGATCGCGGACGGGTGCGGTTTTGGCGAATAGCAGTAGCCCCGACGTGCCGCGGTCGAGCCGGTGGACGACGAACGGCCGCCCGGCCTTGCGGCGCTCCAGCAGGGCGGCGAGTCGCGTGAATGCGGTGTCGTCCTTCTCCGCGTCGGTGGCGACGCTCAGGAGCCCAGCCGGCTTGTCGATCACGACGAGGGAGTCGTCCTCGTAGACGACCGTGAGCGACGGCGCGGTACGGGGCGCGGCCCCGTTAGCGGCGATGGAGACGCGGTCGGCGGGTGTCAGCGGGTGATCGTGGCGGGAGACGGGTCGGCCGTTCACGAGGACGCGGCCGTGCTGGAGGAGTTGTTTGACGCGGGTGCGGTTTGTCGGCGCGAGAACGTTCAGTAGCCACGGCAAGAGCGGACCGGGGGTCGGCGGCGGCAGCTCGCGCATCGTCACTCCCCGGCCCGGCGGGCTTCGAGCTCCTGCCAGCGGGCGTACAGCTTTTCGACGATTGCCTGCGCGTCGTCGAGCCGCTTACAGGCCGCCATCAGCACCGTGTGTCCCGCCGTGCCGGCGGCTTCCACCTCCGCCTGTCGCGCCGCCACCGCCTCCTCCGCGACCATGACGGCGGCTTCCATGCCGTCCCACTCCTGCTGCTCCTTGTAGCTCAGCTTCTTCGTCTTCTTTGCGGGTGCCGCGGCGGCCTTGGCCGGCTCCTTCGCCTTGGCCGGCTCCTCGCGCGTCATCGCGTCGAGCCACTGCGTGACGCTGCCGTAGTGCGCCGCGTTGCCGCGGCCGTCCAGGCCGATGACGCTGGTGCAGAGGCGGTCCATCAGGTCGCGGTCGTGGCTGACCAGCACCACCGCCCCGGGGAAGTCGCCGAGACTGTCCTCGAGCACTTCGAGCGCGGGGATGTCCAGGTCGTTTGTCGGCTCGTCGAGGAACAGCACGTCGGCCGGCTTCAGCATCAACTGGGCGATGCGAACGCGAGCCTGCTCGCCGCCGGAGAGGGCACCGATTTCGATGTCGAGTTGCTCGGCCTGAAAGAGGAACTGCTTCGCCCACCCGCCGACGTGGAGCTGCCGGTCGCGGAACGTCACCATCTCCGAGTTCGGGCTGAGCGCACGCCGCAAGGGCAGGGTGGGGTCGAGCGAGGCCCGGCCCTGCTCGAACGTCACCGCGCGCAGCCCGTCGGCACGGACGACGGTGCCGGCGTCGGGGGCGAGTTCGCCGGCGAGTACCTTCAGAAGCGTACTCTTGCCGCCGCCGTTCGGGCCGAGCAACCCCAGCCGCGTGCCGGGGGCGAGGAGCACGTCGAGCCCGGAGAACAGCGGCTTCCCCCCGAGCGACTTGCTCACGCCGGTGGCGGTGACGAGCTTCTTGGTCTGACGGCCGGTGCCGGCGAAGTCGATGCCGGCGGCTCCGCGGGCGGCGGTCCGCACGTCCAACTCGGCGAGCTCGGCACGGCGGTCGGCGGCCTCGCCGATGCGCGACCGGCTCTTGCGGCGCTGGGCGCTCTCCTTGCGGCCGAGCCAGTCGGTCTCGCGGCGGACCTGGTTCGCCACCGCCTCGCGCATCCGGGCCTGCGCCTCCAGGAAGTCGTCGCGCTTGTCGGCGAAGCTGTCGTAGCCGCCCTCCGCGCGGAAGACGCCGCCGGGGTAGGTGCGGCTCACCTCCATCACGTCATCGGCGACGGCGCGGAGGAACGCCCGGTCGTGGGTGGCGACGAGGTAGCCGAACGGGGCCGACCGCAGCAGCTTTTCGAGCCACACGACGCCGGGCAGGTCGAGGTGATTGGTCGGCTCGTCGAGCAGCAGCACGTCCGGCTCGCGGGCCAACTCGCGGGCCAGGGCCAGCCGCTTACGCCAGCCGCCGGACAGCGTGCTCGCCGGCTGGTCGTGGTCGTCGAATCCGACCCGCGTGAGGGCGATTGCCGCGCGGGTGTCGCGTTCGTGTTCTTCGAGACCGGTGTCGGCGAGCCCCCCGACCACGACCTCACACACGGAGCGGTCGGCGGGGAACACGTCGTCTTGCGCCAGGTAGCCGACAACCACCCCCCGGCGCGACGTGATCGTTCCCGCGTCGGGCGCCTCACGGCCGGTGAGGAGGCGGAGCAGGGTGGACTTGCCGGCGCCGTTCGGGCCGATGAGGCCGACCTTCTCGCCGGCGCGGAGGTCGAACGTGAGCCCGTCGAACAGCGGGCGGGCGGAGAATGACTTGGTCAGGTCGCGGGCGGCCAGCAGAACGCTCATGGGGCTATGGTATGGCCGCGACAGTGCTCCGGATTCGCGCTTGACAGCCGCCCCGTCGCACCGGAGTATTTGGGTAGCTCACCGACCCGCCGGCGTGGTCCCGCCGACCGGGTGCTTCCCCCCGAGGACCGGTCCATGCCCGCCCGCTCCGGCCCCGTGGCCGCGTTGTTGATACTCGCCTACGCGTCTTCCGCTGTCGCGGACGAGCCGCTCCACGCCCGCATCGACCGCCTCATCGCCGCCGGTCATCCGAACCACTCCAAACTCGCCGCCCCTGCTGCCGACGACGGCGAATTCCTCCGCCGCGTGACGCTCGACCTTTCGGGCACGATCCCCAGTACCGCAGAAGCCACGGCCTTCTTCGCCGACACCGCCCCCGACAAGCGCGTCAAGCTGATCGACCGCCTTCTCGCGGCCCCCAGTTACGCTCGCCGGATGGCGCAGGCGTTCGACGTGATCCTGATGGAACGCCGCAAGGACACGCGCGTCACGCGAGCAGCCTGGGAAACGTACCTCCGCGACACCTTTGCCGCGAACCGGCCCTACGACGCCTTCGCGCGCGAGCTGCTGTCCGCCGACGGGAGCGACGCCAAGTTGCGGCCGGCGGCCAAGTTCTTCCTCGACCGCGACCTCGAACCGAACCTGATCACGCGCGACCTCGGCCGCGTCTTCCTCGGCCGCAACATGGGCTGCGCGCAGTGCCACGACCACCCCACCGTCAACGACTACAAGCAGGCCGACTACTACGGCATCCAGGCGTTCATCAACCGTACCTTTTTGTTCCCGAACGCCCAGGCACCGACCGCGGTCATCGCCGAGAAGGCCGACGGCGAGGTGAACTTCACCAGCGTGTTCGACAAGGCGAAGAAAACGAGCGGCACCGGCCCGCGGATGCCCGGCCTGAAGCCGCTCGACGAGCCGAAGGCGGAGAAGGGGAAGGAGTACGCCGTGGCCCCGGCGAAGGACGTGCGGCCCGTGCCGGCCTACAGCCGCCGCGAGCGGCTGGCGGCGGCCGTCACGTCTCCTGACAACCCGGCGTTCGCCCGCACGGCGGTGAACCGGCTGTGGGCGCTGTTGCTCGGCCGCGGCATCATCGACCCCGTGGACCAGGACCACGCCGACAACCCGCCGAGCCACCCCGAGCTGCTCGATACACTTGCCCGCGACTTCGTCGCCCACAACTACGATGTGAAGCGGCTCGTCCGCGAGATCGTCTTGAGCCGCACCTACCAGCGGAGCAGCGAGGTGCCCGCGACGCTGACCGACGTTCCGGCCGACCGCTACCTCGTCGGCCCGCTCAAGCCGCTGGCCGCGGAGCAACTGGCCTACGCCCTCAGTGAGGCGACCGGTAACACCAGCGCCGACGCGAAGGCGGCCCCGTTGGTAGCGACGTTCCGCGGCATGTACGGAGGCGTGGCCGGCGAGCCCGACGACGGCACGACGCAGACCTTGAGCCAGACGCTGTTCCTTAAGAACGGTCCGGTCGTCCGCGGTTTGACGCAGCCGAAGGCGGGGAATCTAGCGGACCGGCTCGGCAAGCTGCCGCCGGATCGCATCGCCGACGAGCTGTTCCTCAGCGTGCTGACCCGCCGCCCGACTGCCGACGAAAAGACTGACGTGACCGCCGCCCTGACCCGCACGCCCGCCGCCGAGCGCCCCGTGTTCTGCGGCGAACTCGTGTGGGCGCTCGTGACCTCGGCCGAATTCCGCTTCAACCACTAACCCGCCCGGTGCCCGATGCCAAACGCGAAGTACGCCTGCGGGTCCGCCGCTCATGCCGTGTCGCGGCGCGGCTTCCTCGCCGCCGCGGGGGCGACCGCCGCGCTCGGCCCGGCCGGGTTCGCGGCGCCGGGCTCGACCGCGGAGCTGGCACGGAATCAGAAGCGGGTACTGGTCATCTTCCTGGCCGGCGGCGTCAGCCAGCTCGAGACGTGGGACCCGAAGCCCGGCACCGACACCGGCGGGCCGTTCCGCGCGATTCCCACCTCGGTCACCGGGACGCACATCTGCGAACTGCTGCCGCACACGGCGGCGCGGATGCACAAGCTGGCAGTGGTGCGGAGCCTGAACAGCACCACGCCCGACCACGCCCAGGGTGAAAAAATCATGCTCACCGGCCGGCGGCCGGAGGCCGGCATCGAGTACCCGCACATCGGGGCTGTGGCCGCCAAAATGCTCGGCGGCGAGCAGGCCGAGATGCCCGGCCACATACACATCCTGCCCGGCGGCGGGGGCGGCGGTCGTGCGGACGCGGCGTTCCTCGGGCCGCAGTTCGCGTCCGTGCCGGTGCCCGACGGCCGGCCGCCGACGAACCTCCTCCGCCCGGCCGGCCTCACCGCCGATGCCGACGCCGCCCGCGAGGCACTACGCCAGTCGCTGACCGACCGCTTCTCGCGCTCGCGCCGCAGCGCCGCGAGTGAGGCCTACGCCGCGTCGTTCGCCCAGGCCGAGCGCGTGTTCCACCGGGCCGACGTGTTCGACGTGGAGCGCGAGAGCCTGAAGACGGCCGAGCGCTACGGCCGCCACGACTTCGGCCGCCACCTGCTGCTCGCCCGCCGGCTCCTGGAGGCGGGCGTGAGTTACGTGAAGGTGAGCCACTCGAACTACGACACGCACCACGAGAACTTCGACTTCCACATCGAGCAGCTCGGCGAGTTCGACCGCCCGTTCTCGGCCCTACTCGACGACCTCTCCGACCGCGGCATGCTGGAGAGCACGCTGGTGGTGGTGATGAGCGAGATGGGCCGCACGCCGCGGATCAACGACCGCTTCGGCCGCGACCACTGGTCGAACGGCTGGTCGGTCGTGATGGGCGGGGCCGGCATCAAGGGCGGGGCGGTGGTCGGCCGCACCAACGCGAACGGGTCAACGATCGCGGACCGCGAGGTGGGGCCGTGGCACCTGTTCCACACGTACCTGCGGGCGGTCGGCCTCGACCCGGAGCGGAACTTCCACCCGAACCAGCGGCCGGTGCCGGTGGCCGACCCGCGCGCGAGCGCGATCAGCGAAATCCTGGCGTGAGGCACCTATGCCGCTCGACCCGACCGCGGCCCGCGTGCAGCGCGAGTTCCGGCACACGAGCCCGTTGCTCGGGTGCCGGTTCGACCCCGCGGGCCGCTTCCTGTTCGCCTCGGCACAGGACAACAGCGTCCAGCGCTTCGACCTCGTCTCCGGCGCACGGACGGCGCTGGTCGGCCACGCGGGTTGGGGGCGCGGCATGGCCGTGCGTGCCGTCGGTGCCGCAACCTCGTCTGTCGAGAAGGCTGCGGCTCTGCGCGCCGCTCGCGGCGGTGCGCTGGGGTCTGCCGCGGTAGCCATCCCCTCGCCACCCGCCGACCCGTTCGCGCTCGTCACCGCCGACTACCACGGCAAGCTGATCTGGTGGAACGGACACGACGCCACACCGACGCCTGTCCGCACCGTCGAGGCGCACGCCGGCTGGTGCCGTGCCGTCGCCCTGAGCCCGGACGGCGCCACGCTCGCCACCTGCGGCAACGACACCCTCGTGAAGCTGTGGGACGCTGCGACCGGCGCTCCCCGCCGCACGCTGACCGGGCACACGTCGCACGTCTACAACGTGGCCTTTCACCCGTCCGGCACCCGGCTCGTGTCGGCCGACCTGCTCGGCACCGTGAAGGACTGGGACACCACGACCGGGGCGTGCGTCCGCGAGCTGGACGCGAAGCAGATGCACAAGTACGACCCGACGTTCCGCGCCGACATCGGCGGCGCCCGCGGCATGGCCGTGGCTCCGGACGGCAGGGTGGCGTGCGCCGGCATCACGAACGTGTCGAACGCCTTCGCCGGCGTCGGCAACCCGCTGGTGGTGCTGTTCGACTGGGCCGAGGGCAAGCCGAAGCCGCTGAAGCCCAAGGACGCCTTCCAGGGTACGGCGTGGGGCGTCGGGTTCCTGAGTGACGGCACCGTCGTCGCGGCCGGTGGTGGCAGCGGGGGCCGGGTTTGGTTCTGGACCGGAAGTGAGACGACGAGCACGCACACGCTAACGCACGCCGCCCACATCCGGGATTTGGCGATCCACCCGGCCGGCGACCGCTTCGCAGTCGCGTGTTCGACCGGGGCGGCGGTCGTGTACACGCTGCGCCGTCAATCGTAGAACGCCGCCGCCGCGAAGCTGACGCTCTCGCGGCCCTTCGGGTCCAAGAACTGCTGGTAGTGGAGCACCCGGCCCGAGGTCGGCCCCGCGGCCGCGAGCGTCAGATATGTCGGCGGCAGCCCGCAGATGCGACGCTCGTCCGCTTCAGCCGCGATCACCCCAAAGTACGCCGCCGGGTCGGCCTTCTCCAGCGCCGTGAGAATCGTGCGGTCCTGCCCTTCACTCTGCTTCAGCCACGCCCCTTCGGCCTTCCGTCGGTCGCCGAACTTCGGGCCGATGTGCGCCAGGTCGCCGCTGATGACGTAGCACACCGGCTCGCCCGCGGCCGCTTCCGCGGCCCGCAGCGCGTTCACCATCCGCGCCACGTCGGCGGCCGCTGCAGGGTCGGTGCCGTCGTCCACGCAATCGCCGAGCGAGCCGCACAGCAGCGGCACGATGCGGACACGCTCGCCAAGGAGGCGCTGCAGGACGACCACTTCCAGCTCGATCGAGTGTTCGGGGACGTGTGCGAGCGGGTCGTCGAACAGCCCGGGACCGTACACTGCGTCAAGGCGCTCCACGAACGACGAGTCGGTCTCGCACACGCCCAGCGGCGTCTCGAAGTGCTGGCGGCTCAGGGTGTACCGGTGTGGCGAGTAGTGCGACGTGGCCACGACCACGAACAGCCGAGCGTCGGTGCGCTCGGCCAGCTCCTTGAAGCCCCAACCGTAGGTGACGTTGCCGCGGGCGTAGTCCATGTGCGGCACCAGCACGGCACGCAGGCGGCCGTGAGGCGACGGCGCGGGCTTACCGGGCAACCCCGGGCCGCCGGGGGCCGTGAACAGCGCATCGACCTGGGCACGCAGTCGCGCAGGGTCGCCGTCGTAGGCGCCGACGCACGACGGCAGCCGTACCGGTCCGCCGATCCGTGCCGCGAGTGCGGGCGAGTCGAGAAGCAGGGCGTCGTCGAGAGCCTTCACCAGCCCGTCGAGCGTGTCGAGTGGGAGGATCGTGCCGCCGGTGAGCGTCGTGAGCTCGGCCTGGATGTCGCTCAGTGTGCGGGTGCCGTCCAGGCGCTTCACCACCTCCAGCGCCAACGGGCTAAGCTGCACCGGGCTGCCGACGCGGTACGGGTCGGTTACGTGGAACGAGCCTTCGGCCCGTTCGGCGGCGAGGCGGTCGCGGAGCTTCGGCCGTGCGGAGGTGGTCATCGCCGAATTGTCGGCGCCGCCCGGCGGAAGGTCAAGCAGTGTGTCCGCGCGGCGAATAGAGTAGCGGCACCGGACCGGCTGAGAGGGCGGGCATGGGCATCCTGCGGGTGAAGACCACCGAGTGCCGAGTCGGCGTCGTCGGACTGTACAACGCCGGCAAGACGGTGCTCCTCACGTCGCTCATCAACCACCTCCAGGACCACGACTCCGACCGCTTCCCGCTCGGCGGGCCGGGCACGCGGCTGCGAAAGTTCACCGTGCTGCCGCCGGACCCGGGGTGGGAGCCGTTCAACTACACCGGCTGCCGCGACGCGCTGGTCCACGGCGGCCGCTGGCCGGCGAAGACGCGCGACCGGGCGCAGTACGTGTGCCGGTTCGAGCGGTCGGACTGGACGTTCAGCGACTGCCTGCTGAAGGTCTACGACCTGCCCGGCGAGCGGATCGCCGACGCCGCCATGCTCGGCCGGTCGTTCGCGGCGTGGTCCGAGCACCTCCTCACCGTCATCGCCAACGACACCGCCTACCGCACCGCCTGCGCCCCGTTCCTGGCCGCGGTCGCCGAGCCCGGCGTGAAGGAAGGCGACCTGCTGCGGGCGTACCGGCTGTCGCTGGCGAACCTCATCCTGAGTTTCAAGCCGCTGGTGAGCCCGTCCACATTCCTGCTCGACGTGAACGGCCAACCGGCGAAGCCCGACACGCCCGAGGCGCTGGCCGACTCGCGCTTCACCGGCCTCGCCGAAGGGTCACAGTTCTGCCCGCTCCCGGCAGCCGTCCGCGCCGCGCGCCCGGAGCTGGAAGTGGTCTTCGAGGGGCGGTTCGCCGAGTACGTCGATCGAGTCGTGCGGCCAGCGGTGGACGCACTGAAGTCTTGTACGTCGCTCGTCGTGCTGATCGACGTGACGATGCTGCTGGCCGGCGGCGTCGGCATGTACGACGACAACCGGCTCATCCTCCGCGACCTGCTCGACGTGCTGAACCCCGGCGAGCACCCGGTCTTCGGCCCGATCGCCCGCGGGCTCAGCAAGGTGTTCCTGCCGCACCAGCTGCGACCCGGCTGGATCACGCGGCTGGCGTTCGTCGCCCCGAAGCTCGACCTGGTCCACCCGGCCGACCGCGACCGGATGCTGGGCCTGATGCGGCGGATGGTGGCCCGGTACGCCGACAACCGCGACGGCCTCACGTTCGACTTCTTCAACCTGGCGTCGGTGGTGTCCACGAAGCCGCTGCCGGCCGAGGACGGCAAGCGCTTTCTGGTCGGCGTGCCGCTCCGCGGGGCGGACGGGAAGAAGTTGCCGCCCGGCCCCGAGCAGCGGTTCGGCGTGTCCGGCCTACCCGACGACTGGCCGAACGACTGGGCCGCGGGGGCGTTCTCGTTCCCCGAGGTGTACCCGCGGATGCCGGTGCGGAAGGACTATCCGCCGGAGCAGGTGAACCTCGATCGGCTGGCGACGTTCGTGATCGACTAACGCCACCGATTATTTTCGCGGCCGTGTCCAAACCGCGAGCCGTCGCACGTCCTGGTTGTGAGCGGCGCCGACACGCGGCGCCGCACCCCGACGGAGAGCCTGCCATGCCCAAGTTCCTGTTCATCTACCGCGGCCCGGCCGAGGACCCGAACGCCGCCCCGCCCGGCCCCGAGGACATGCAGAAGCTCCTCGCCGCGTGGGGCGCCTGGATCGACAAGTTCGCCAAGATCGGGCTCATCACCGACCCCGGCGACGGCCTCCAGCCGACCGGCCGCGTCGTCCGGACGACCGGCGTCACCGACGGGCCATTCCTCGAAACGAAGGAAGTGCTCGGCGGCTACTCGATCATCACCGCCGACTCGTACGACGCGGCGGTGGCGGTGGCGAAGGAGTGCCCGGCGATTCTGCACGGGCCGGTGGAGGTGCGCGAACTGGCAGGGCTGTCGTGACCCCGGTGGGGCTGGCCGACCATGCCTTCCGTCACGAGTACGGGCGGTTGGTCGCCGGCCTCGTCCGCCGGCTCGGCCCGGGTCGGTTGGACCTGGCCGAGGACGCGGTGCAATCGGCACTGCTGCGGGCGGTGCAGACGTGGCCGCGCCGCGGGGTCCCCGACGACCCCGCGGCCTGGCTGCGTCGTGCGGCGCGTAATGCCGCCGTGGACGCGCTGCGCCGCGAGGCGACAGCCACCGACCGACGGGCCGCCGTCGCTGTTTCGGCGGCGGTCGTGACCGAGCCGGACGATTCGCCCGTGGCAGACGAATCGCTGCGGCTCTTGTTCACCTGCTGCCACCCGGCACTCACGCCGGAGTCGCGTGTGGCGCTGGCTCTCAAGGTGGTGTGCGGGTTCGGCGTCGCCGAGATCGCGCGCGCCCTCCTCACGACCGACGCCGCCGTTCTCAAGCGTGTGACCCGAGCCCGCGACGCGCTGGCGGCCGCGCGGCTGTCTGCCGACCCTGTGCCGCCCGGCGAGCTGGCCGCGCGGCGGCCGGCGGTGCTGGCGGTGCTCTACCTCGTCTTCAACGAGGGCTACCACGCTTCGCACGCCGACGCCCTCATCCGACACGATCTTTGCGCCGAGGCGCTGCGGCAGACCGACGCCCTGGCGCGCCACCCAGACCTGGGCGGCCCCGCGGCCGAGGCGCTGCTCGCGCTCATGCTCTTTCACGCCGCCCGCTTCCCCGCCCGAGAAGACGACCACGGCCGGCTGGTGCTGCTCGAACAGCAGGATCGTTCGCTCTGGGACCGAGACCTTCTCCGCGCCGCGCGGACGTGGCTGGCCCGGTCCGCACGCGGCGACGAACTGACGACGTTCCACCTGGAGGCGGCGATTGCTGCGGAGCACTGTGCGGCGGCGACGTTCGCGGCGACCGACTGGCGGCGGATCGTCGAACTGTACGACCGACTCTGCGGCCGCGACCCGGGCTGGCTGCACGCGCTGAACCGGGCGATCGCGGTCGCCCACCTGCACGGCCCACAGGCCGGGTTGCGCGGGTTGCTGGCCGTTCGGTGCGACGGAGCGGAGCGGTACAGCCACTGGCACGCGGCGCTGGGCGAACTTCACCGCCGCTGTGGCGACGCCGCGGCCGCACGACTCCACTTCGCCGAGGCGCTGGCGCTGGCCGGGAACGACCGCGAGCGGGAGTTCCTCCGCGCGAAGCGGGACGACTGCTGACCGCCGCTACGGGATGTGTACGAACTCGTTCGTGTTGAACAGTACGACGCACAGGTCGGCCAGCGCCCGCACGTGTGCGGGGTCCGCCCCCGCGGGCAGCGCCACGTCGAGACCGACGGGCAGTCGGGCGCGAAGCCGGTCACGCACGGACGACGCCTGGTCGCGCAAGAACAATTCTGCCGCCGCCCGCTCCGCCACCTTGGGAGCGCGGCCGAGCATTCGCCGGTACAGCGCTTCCAACGGGTCCGCCTCGCCGGCCAACCGCACGGCGAGCGCCTTCCCCTGCTCCTGAACGAACGGGCCGTTCATCAGAATGAGCGCCTGCGGGGCGAACGTGCTCACGGGGCGCACCGCGCACGAGTTCAGGGTGTCCGGCTGGTCGAACGCCTCGAACACCGGGAGCCGGACGTTCCGCTTGTTGAACAGGTACAGGGACCGGCGCGTGTGCTGCGTCGCGTCCGGCGTCACCGGCCACAGGCCGTCCGGTTCGCCCTCGGTGAAGATCAGGTCGTACACCTCCGGCTCCAGAGGCACCTTCACCGACGGCCCGCCGACTTGCGGGTTCATCGTCCCGGCCGCGGCGAGCACGGAATCGCGCACGGCTTCCGCTTCGAGTCGGCGTCGCGGCATCCGCCCGAGGAGCTTATTGTCCGGGTCGGCCGGGTGCGGGGCCGCCTGGCACTGCTGATAGGTGGAGGACAGTACCATCAGTCGGTGGAGGTGCTTGAGCGACCAGCGGTTGGCGACCAACTCGGTCGCCAGCCAGTCGAGGAGTTCGGGGTGCGTCGGCCGCGCGCCCTTCAGGCCGAAGTCGTTCGGCGTGGCGACGAGGCCGCGGCCGAAGTGGTGCTGCCACAGCCGGTTCACAATCACCCGTGCCGTTAGCGGGTGGTCGGGTCGTGTCATCCATCGGGCCAGGTCGGCGCGCGTCTTTGGGGCATCGGGAGTGGCCATCACTCGCAGGTACGCCGGCGAAGCGATGTCGAGCTTGGTCTTCGGGCTGCCGCGCTTCAGGACGTGCGTCTTGGCGTCGGCGTCGGTCGTCTTGATGGCCCACGCCGCGGCCGCGGGCTCGGGCGCCCTCGCGGCGAGGGCGTGAATCTGCTCCCGGAGCGCCGCCCGCTTCGCGCGCTCGGCCGGCGGCATGGCGGCGAGTACCTCGTCCCACGAAACGCGAACCAGCGTGCCGGCGTCGGCCGCGAGTTTTTTCTGCTCCGCGGTACGCTTCTCGGCCGGTGTGTCCAGCGCGTCCTTGTAGCGCGGCTCGAGCGCGGCCCGCTTCTGGGCAGCAACCTTGGTGCGAACGGGAGCATCGAGGTCGGCAACTTGCTTCTTCAGTGGCGCGGCCTCCTTCTCGAGCGCGTCGGCCTTCGACTTCCGCGCCGCCTTCTCGTCGGCGGTAGCGAGGTCCACGTCGGTGTACCGCGTGCCGCCGAAGAAGGCCTGGATGCGGTAGTAGTCGCCGAGCGAGACGGGGTCGAACTTGTGGTCGTGGCAGCGGGCGCAGGCCAGCGTCAGGCCGAGGAACGCGGCCCCGACGCCGTTCACCATCTCGGTCAGCACCTCCTGCCGCAGCACGTCGGCGTCGAGGTTGCCCCCGACCATGTGGACGGGGCCGCACCGGTGCATCCCGGTGGCGACCCACAGGTCGGCCGCCTCGCGGGCGTCCTTCCGGGCCGCGAGTTCGTCGCCGGCCAACTGCTCGGTGACGAACACGTCGTACGGCTTGTCGGCGTTCAGGCTGCGGACAACGTAGTCGCGGTAGCGCCAGGCGTGCGGCCGCTCGCCGTCCGCCTCGTACCCATTCGACTCGGCGAACCGCACCACGTCGAGCCAGTGCGTCGCCCATCGCTCGCCGTACCGCGGCGACGCCAACAGCCGATCGACGAGCCTGGTGTAGGCGTCGGGCGTGTCGTCCCCGAGGAAGCTGGCGACTTCGGCCGGCGTCGGCGGTAGGCCGGTAAGGTCGAGTGTGACGCGCCGGACCAGAGTGAGCCGGTCGGCCACGGGTGTCGGCGGAATACCCGCGGCTTCCAACTTCGCCAGGATAAAGGCGTCCACCGGCGTACGAACTCGGAAGGTGAAGCTTCCCGTCGGGGGGACCGGGCGGACCGGGGCGCGGAACGCCCAGTGCGCTTTATCGGCGGGAGTCAGGTCCGGGTCTTCGTAGCGCGGGTCGGCGCCACGGACCGGGGCGAGGAGAAGACCGAGCGGCAGGATCAAGAGTGGCGTCAGGCGGGGCATGGGTGCGGAACCACGGGCGGCGTGCGGGGCGGGTAGAAGAAGTGTACCCGGCCCGGCCCGTCGCCCGCAACCATCCGTCGCGCTCAGCCCACCAGGCCGACGGGTGCCGGGCTGGAGGACCAGTCGAACGGCGGCTCGACCAACTCCTCGTCCCCGCCGCGGTCGCGGAATACGTGCAGCACCCGCACCCGGCTCAGGTCGTCGAACTTCGGCTCCGGGTACAAGTCCGAGCGGAACGGGTTACCCGGCTCGTAGTCGTGAATCATCACCCGCACCTTCGGCAGACCGCGGAAGTGGTGCTCCTCCGCGTACCGCGTTCCGCCGTGGACGTCGTACAGCTCCATCAGCACGCGGATCACCTTTTCCAACTTCCGGTAGCCGACGCCGTCCTCGACGAAGAACATGTCCACCCGCGTGGCCCGCAGTACGGCGTGCAGGTGCTGTCGGCAGCGGACCGGGAGCACGCGCGCGTACGGCGGGCCGACCAGCGGCGGGGCCGCCTCTTCGCCGCTGTCGGCGTCGTCGCGGCCGAGGCACTCGATGAACCACCAGTGCGGTGCGAACCAGAACCCGCCGCCGCCCGGAGCCTTGAACGCACTCGCCCGCCGGAACAACTTGCCGACGCCGCGGAAGAAGTGCCGCCGCAGCTGAATCTCGTCGCGCCGCGCGAGCCGGTCGCGTACAGCGTCGCCGTCCAGGTCGGCGGCGCACACGCGGAGCGGCCACTGCGGGTCGAACTCGGACGCCTCGGATTTCTCGGCCGGCACGAGTTGCAAACCCGCCGTCGCGCCGTCGCCGGTCGCAGCGCGGAAACCCCACTGCCGGACGCGACCCGCCGCCGCCTTCCGCTCCGCCGCGTTACCACCGACCAACGACACGGCCGGGCGTGTGCGGCGCGCCGGGTCGGAACGTGCCGCCGAGCCGAGCCAGTACACGCCGACGAGTACGAGGCCGGGGACGAGCCACGCGGTCATGGCGCCGAACAACGCGGTCACCGCCATCGCGTCTTCGCCGCCGGTGAGCCGGCCGCCGCACGCGGTAAGGAGCAAGTTGAACATCACAACAGCCGCGAGCCCGACGACCATCGCCATGACGCGGTGCAGCGGCAGCGCGTAGACCGGCGTCCCCGGGGCGGAGCGCCACAAGATCGCCGCCCCGTCACCACCCGGAAGCGTGTAGGCGACCGCCGCCGCGGCCGCGACAGCGGCGCAGACGCCGAGCACGGCCGTCGGGGGCACGAGCCACGCCACGACCGAGGCCAGCACGGCGTAGCCGACGACGGCAGCGAGTTCGGCCCCGCGGCGGTCGGTCTCGCCGACCCACCCGCGAACCCAGCGGTCGATCACCGTCACGGGTACGAACACGCCGACGAGCGTGCAGAGGAGTAGCGATCCCCAGAGGAGCAACAACGCGGCGAGGTAGAGCACGTACGACGAGTACTGGCCGACGACGCGCCACCCGCTCGGGAAGAGTGCCCACGCCAGCCCGGCGAGCGCCCCCCACGCGGCGAGGGCGGCGAGGATCGTCCACACGAGCGGCGGCGTGCGGCGCGGGTACGGCGGGGTGCCGCGCAGGTCGAATCCGTGGTCGTACCGGAAGCCGGCGGCGGACGCGCCGAGGCGGCGGCCCCAACCGAGAGCGGCCTGCACCCACGGGAGCGGCTCGCGGCGGTGTCGCACGGCCACCGCCGCGCCGAGCGCCAGCAGGGCGAACGCGGCGAACCCGTCGTGGGCGTCGTTGGATGCATGCCGGCCGGCGACTTCGAGCCCGGCCAGGCTCCCGACTACGACGAGGGTGAACCACCAGCCGGTCAGGGCGAGCTGGGAGTCTCGAAGGAGCGACGAGGCGAGGAGCTTCATGTCCGTATTTCACCACACCGCGGGCGGCTCGCCACCCTACCGGATAAATCCGCACCCCACGGACCGACGGGCGCACGTCATTCTACCCGCACGACCGGCACAGTTCAGCACCCCGGGTCAGGATTTCGATCCTGTTCCGCTCAAGCCGCGGTCGGTCAGCACCAGAGGCCGCAGTTCCCCGGCAAGGAACACCGACCCGGTGACGCACACGAGGGCGTCATCCCCGGTGGCGGCTGTCCGGGCTTCTGCCCAGGCGTCCGCAGCCGTGGCGTGAAGCGCGAACGCCGCCGCCGGCGCGACCGAGGCGAGCAGTCGTGCCGATTCTTCCGGCGGCAGGCACCGCGGGTTGTTCCCGTATCTCGTCAGGTGGAATCGGTCGAAATAGCGGGCTAGTACGCGCAGGATGTCTGCGACGGGTTTGTCCGACGAAACGGCGAACACGACCGCCCGGTGCCGCACCCGCGGGAACGACTCGGCCAGCGTTCGCACCAGCGCCTCGGCGCTCGGCACGTTATGGGCCGTATCCAGAATGACGACCGGCGATCGGCGCACGACCTCCACGCGGCCCGGCCACACGACGCTCGCCAGCCCCGCGGCGACGGCGGCAGCGGGGACGTGGAGCCCGCCGTCGCGCAGCCGATCGACGACGGCCACGGCCAGCGCGGCGTTGTGCGCCTGGTGCTCGCCGAGAAGCGCGAGCGCCGTCGGGCCGTAAGTGCTCCGGGGAGTGGAGATCGTCACTACGGGCGGGCCTTCGGACTCACCCGGTCGGTAGTCGAAACCGAAATCCGCTCCGCGTTCCCACACTGGCGCCGCCAGTTCGGCCGCAACCTTTCGCACCACGTCCCGCGGCCCCGGCTCGGTCACGCCACTCACTACCGGCACGTTCGGCTTGATGATGCCGGCCTTCTGGAACGCCACCGCTTCGAGCGTGCCGCCGAGCTGGGCCGTATGGTCGAGCCCGACCGACGTGACCACCGACACCAACGGCCGGCACACGTTCGTGCTGTCGAACCGGCCGCCGAGGCCAACTTCGATCACGGCCAGGTCGCAGCGGCGGTACGCGAAGTGGAGGAAACCGAGGGCCGTGCCGATCTCGAAGAACGTCGGCGGCGGGAAGCCGTCGGCGTCCATCGCGGCGACCGCGGGGGCCAGCTCCGTCATCCGCGCCGCGAGTTCGCGTTCGGTGATGACGGCGTCGTCCACCTGGATGCGCTCGCGTACGTCGGTGAGGTGCGGCGACGTGAACAGCCCGACGCGGTAGCCGGCCGCCCGCAGCACGGCCGCGAGCATCGCCGACGTGGAACCCTTCCCCTTCGTGCCGGTAACGTGGACGAGGCGGACGCGCTCGTGCGGGTCGCCGAGGCGGCGGAGCAGTGCGCGCATCCGCTCCAGCTTCAAATCGGTCGGGTGCGCCGCCCGGACCTCGTAGTTGACCCGGGCGTACCAGAACGCCAGAGCCTCGGGGTAGGTCATGCGGCCGCGCGGGGGTGAACGACGAGAGCCCGAGGACGGCCGTCCCCGGGCTCTGGGGGGTGTTGTACCCACCACCTCATTCTAACGGCCCGGCGTCAGCCGACCACCGGCATGCACACCTGCTCCAGCAGCTTCTCGCACCGCTCCTGGATCACGTCGGCGAGGTTCGGTAGCGGCGCCCCGTCCGGCAGCGCCTCGCGGACCGCGGCGATCCACCGCGGGAAGCTGTACACCTGGGCCAGCCCGTCGAGCGCCGCCGGCTCCAGCCGGGCGTGCTTGCCCGCCCGCTCGGCCTCGGCCCACAGCGACTTGCTCTTTCCGGTCATGCCCAGGTCGTCCTCGGGCCGCAGCAGGATGAGGTGATCGACGACCGTCGGGCGGGTGTCCATCGCGCCGAGCTTCACCTCTAAATCCTTCGGCTTGCCGGCCCCGCGCGACAGGAACAGGCCGACGCCCACCTTCCACGGCTGGCCGTCCTTGCAGGCCCAGTGTGCAAGCGTGACCATGCCGTACGTCGGGTGGTCGCCGAAGCTCCACTCGGGTACGACGTGCTGGAGCCGCCACGGGCCGACCTTTACGCCGTGCTCGTGGCACGCCGCCAGGAACGCCCCCAGCCCCGCCTGCAACTCGCGCGTCGCGCCGGTCAGGGCGCCGTCCGGTTCGAGCTTCCGCCGGGCCGCCCGCTGCTCCTGATCCCACAACTCGAGTAGAGCCGCGTGCGACAGGATGGACGACCGTGCCGGCGGCTCGACGATCGGGGCCGATTCGACCACGACGGGGACGGCCGGCTCCGGCGGCGGCAGCGCGGCCACCGGATCGGCGGGGACGTGGATGATGTCCACGGCACCGACGCGGTAGTCGTCGTCGTCGTGCCCGAGGAGCTGGGCCAGCCGGTTGAGCGTGCCACGGTCGAGGCCGCCGTACGAGAGCGGGGCCGGCGCTGCGAGCGCCGGCGGCTCCGCGGCGGGAAGGCGGGTCACCGGCGTTACCGGCTCGTCGTACAGCTGCGAGACGCCGTTCGCGCGTGCGCCGCGCGGCCCGGTCTGCATGTCGTCCGGGCCGTACACCACGTGATCGAACAGGTGGCGGAACTGCTGTAGCATGTCGCGCAACGTCGGCTCGGTGGCCGCCACGCGGGCGATCTCCTCTTCCGCGAACGGCGTCACGTCCGAGTCCGCTTCGCCCTCCGGGAGCTCGTCCAGCACCGGCCGCAACCTCGCTTCGACGACGCGCCGCACGAGCCCGCCGTCCGGCGCTTCCAGGCGAATGGCCTTCACCGTGCCGTGCTTCGGGACGTGCACCGGGTTGTTGAGCCGGTCCTGAATGTAGCCGTCGAGGCTGGGGACGAAGCGGTTCCACAGGCCGCGCTCGGCGAAGACCAGAAACAACAGCCCGTCCACCTGGTGCATCACCTGCACGATGCCGGCGAAGAACGCTTCCGCGGTCTTGTGGGCGTCGTCGCTCCGGCGTGCGAGGAGCAGGTCCTCGAGCTGGTCGAACGCGACCACGACCGGCGTCTTGAGGCTGCGGAACAGCTCGGCCAGCACCTTGAACAACGCCAGAACCAAATCCTGCCGCGTGGGCCGGACCTGGAAGTCGAGTTCGGCGAATCCGTAGGTCAGGAAGTTCGCCAGCTCGGCCTCGTCTTTCAGGAGCGTGGCCTTGGCGAACCCGGTGAGGATGTGCCGCCGCATCAACCCGGCGGTGTTGTGCGCCTCGGTGCGGCCGGCGTGTGCGGCCAGCAGGTCAAAGGCACGCTGTGGCGTCAGCCCGGCGTCAGCCAACGCCTGAGGCAGCGGCGTCGGCATCCGCGCGAAGTTGGAGTAGCCACTGAGGTTCTCGGCGAGCCACTCCGAGCGTTCCTGCGCCTGCTGCCCTCCGAGCCCGAGCCGCCGCGCCCACCGGCCCAGGCCCGGCGGCGGGAACAGTTCCACCTTGTCGGCCGGGCTCAGGTCGCGAAGCGCGACCCCGAGCTGCCGGCGGACGAGGTTCTCGCCCACCTGGTCGAGCGGCCGCACGCCCTTCTGCTTCCCGCCGCCGAGGAGCGTGTCGATGATCTGGAACAGCAGGTATTCGAGGAAGTCGGTGTCCTTCTGGTACACGCCCGGGGTGACGAGCAGCTGCCACGCCCCGCCGACGCCGTGCTTGATGCTGTGGAGGAGGTGCGTCTTCCCGGCGCCCTTGTTGCCCAGCACCGGCACCACCTCGGAGTGGGCGGTGGGGTCGTAGCGGTACAGGTCGATGATCGCGTGGAGCAGGTCGCGCTCGGGGGCGAACAGCTCGGGGACGTGGTAGCGGGCACAGACCTCGTCGTCCGGGTTGCGGGCGAAGTAGTTGCGGAACGGGTTGCCGGCCCGTTTCAACACGTCCCGGGCGCGGTCGGTGAGCGGGCGGTCGGCGGCGGCGGTCGTCATCCGGTTCCCTCCGGGGGTCAGACGGCGGCCGCGAGCCGGTCGGCCCGGCGCGACACCGTGTCCGTGCGGATCGAGGCGTAATACGCGATCCCGTGGCCGACGAGCAAGGCGAACGCCGGCTCGGGCAGGGCGTACAACGGGCCGGTCCACGGGTGGAGGTACACGGCCCCGCGGTCGTGCAGCGTACGGAGGGCGTCGTGGAAGGCGCCGACGCTCGGGGCGGCGCACCGCCGGTACAGATCGGGAAGGGGGCAGTCCTCGCCGGCAGTCGCGGCCCAGTCCGCAAGTTTCGCCAGAAGCACGTCCGCCAGATCGGTCGGCGGTGCGCCGGCTGTTTCAGACGCGACGCGGTTAGTCGTCACTTTCGGGAGCACGCGCGAAACCGCATCGCGCAGCCCGAAGAGGCTGTCGGCCATGCGGCGGGCCGCGGTGAGGAGGTCGTTCACCTCGGTCTGTCGGGCTTCGAGGACGCGGACGAAGTCTTCGAGCACCTGCTTCGGGTTCGCGGCCGCGAGCAGGTACGCCCACCCGGCGTCGGTGAGCGTGTAAAGCTTCTGACGGGCGTCGGTCGCCTTGAGGAGGCCGTCGGCCACGGCCTTCTGTGCCGCGGTCTTCCCGGCGGGGACGGCCGGGAACAACCCGGGCTCGGCCTTCGTCGCGACGAGCGCCACGCCGGCCGGCTCGGCCGCGGCACGGCTGAGTGCGTCGATGACGTGGTACGTGAGTTTGTCGGCCACGGTCCGCTTCCGTGCGGGATTCGGGCCGGCATGGTACGCCAGCCCGCCCCGCCCGTGCAACCCCGGGCTTTTACCCGATCAGCGGCGTGCCCGGCGGCAGGTCCGGCCGGCGTTCCTCCCACTCGCGGCGCACCTCGCGCAACCCGACGGCACACACCTCGAACTGCTCGCTCAGCCGGCGGAACAAGTCGGCCTGGCCGGGGGCGCGGTCGGCGGCGATGCGGCTCGTCAGCAGGTAGCCGCGCTTCCCCTGGGCGGTGTAGTCCACGAGCGCGTCGCGGGGGCCGCGGGCGCGGCCGCGGTTCAGCGCCTCGGGGTAGACCCCCGTCCAGAACAGGGCGAAGTCGCCGACGTGGCGGTAGAACTCGCCCTGCGTCCGGCCGGCGGGCAGTTGGTCCGCCTCCAGCACCATGCCGACCAACTCGGTGAGCGGTCGGCCGTCGGAGCCGGGCAGGCGGTGGACGGCGTCGCAGTGGACGAACCGCGACAGGAGAGACGACAGGTAATCGGTCAGGGGCGGGTCGGCGACGCCGAGGTGGGAGAAGAAGGCGTGCTCGGTCAGCCCGGCGAACAGCCGCCGGAGCGGGTGTTCCGCGGGAGGATCCCACATGACAACGTGTCCTCGATAGGGCTCCGGGGAAGTGACCGGGGCGGGCGGCCACCGGTATTCTACGCACGCCGCATACGAACACGACAGCCGTGCGTCCAGAGCAGAATCAATTTTTTTCGCCGAGATCGTCGCGTGGTGCCGGTCCGGCGGTGTGTGCCGGACCGGCTCGACGGGCTCAACCCTTTAGCAACTCTCGCGCCTGGGCGACGCCGGGGGCCGGGTAGCCGTGGGCACTCGCAGTCACGCGGGCCAGTGCCGTCAGCTGCCGCCACCGGAACGCCGGGCGGGCGGCGGCGAACTCCTCGGTCACGGTGCGGTAATACTTCTCGGCGTGCAGCGCCCCGTCCTCCGAGATCGCGTAGCCGCGGAGCAGCGCGAACACGTCACGGGCCGCGCCCGGGTTTGCCTCGCCGATCCGGTGGGCCAGGGCCGCCGCGCGGGGTTGGTTCTTCTCGCGCACGGCGCCGTCGAGTTCGCGGAGCAGGGCGTCGGCCGCGACGCCGCGGACGGATTCGAGGTGCTCCGGCCGCGGGTAGGGGTTCCACGTCAGGAACTCGCTGCGGCCGCCGCGGTCGCGGGCGATCTGGTAGCCGGCGAGGATCAGACTCGTAACGGCGGTACGGCGGCCGCCGGCGCGGGCGATCGTCCGCCAGGCGTGCGTCGAGTCGCACGAGTGGACGCCGACCGAATCGCCGTGACAGCTGCCGGCCGGCTTGTTCGCCTGCGCCCACTGCGGCGGACGCCCCGCGTCGCGCAGCACCAGCTGGTTCGACGCCAGCGCCAGCGCCTCGCCGACGGCCGAGGGGCTGAACCCTTCGGCGAGTGCGGCGGCGACGGCGTCCGCGGCCTGCGCCGGCGTGGCGCGGAAGACCGTGTCGGCGAAGTGCTCCACCCAGGCGTCGTCGGGGGCGCGGGTGCCGGGCGTCGCGCTCAGGAGGCGGTGCTGGTCGAGCACCTTCGGCAGTAGTGCCCGCACCTCCTGGTTGTGGACCGCGGTGTTCGGGTGCGTCTCGCTCTTGACGCAGTACCGCACCGACTGCCTCAGCAGCGTGTGCGCCCGCTCCCGGCCGACGAAGTCGAGCAGGTCGATGGCCCGCGACACGATTACCGTGCGGTGCACCTCGGTGCCGTCGTCCACGAGCATCATCAGCCCGTCCACGGCGTCCGGGACCGGCCCGGCAGCAACGGCGGCGAACGCCCGCTCGGCCCCGGCCATGTCCTTCTGCCGGCCGAGTTCGCGAAGCCGCTCGCCGCTGGCCTCGCCGCCGGGGGTAACTGGCCGCAGCACCTCGGCGCGCGGCCCGCCCACCTCGCCGAGCCGCGCCGCGTTGCGGTACAGCACCTTCAGCACCGGCAGGGGCCGCTTCTTGGCGTCGGACTCCTCCGCGGCCATGTGGAAGGCCGGCGTGAGGGCCATCATCGTGTGGAAGCCGACGTAGTCCTCGCCGCCGAAGGCGCGGGCGTTGGCCAGGGCCGCGGCGGCGACGAGCCGGCGCAGGTCGGTGCCGGTCCGCAGCTTCTCGACAGCCGCGGGGAGGATGCGGTCGGCGGGCGTTTCGTGGATGAAGTTCACGAGCGGGTCGAGGTCGCCGAACGTGAGGCGGGCCGGCTCGTCGTCGGCCCAGGCGGTGCCGAGGCCGAGGTCGCCGGCGACGCCGGTGCCGAGGGTCGCGACGAACATGCCGCGGCCGATGTCGGAAAGTGCGTCGCGGCGGCTGGGGCGGGACATGGAACCCTCGAGGTGGGAGAGTGGAGGGCGAGTGACGAGTGAAGCGTACCCGCGCCCGGATCCGTGTGCAAGCGTTTATGTTACGCCGGGTCGAGGCCGCGGAGGGTGGCAGTGCCGGAGCCGAAGCGGTCGGCCGGGACGCCGAGCCGCTGCAGCATCGACACGAAGAGGTTGCCGAGCGGCGGGCCATTCGACGGGTCGAACGCCAGGTGCTGGCCGTGGCGGAAGCCGCCGCCGGCGACGAGAACGGGCAGATTCCGCACGCCGTGCGTGGCCGCGTTGCCGAGGTTGCTGCTGAAGAATACCGTGGTGCGGTCCAGGAGCGAGGCGCCGTCCTCGCGCGTGGCCTTCAGCTTCGTCAAGAAGTCGGCGAGCGCCTTCATCTTCTCCTGCTCGACGGTGCGGAGCTGGGCGATCTTTGCGGGGTCTTGGCCGTGGTGGGAGAGGTCGTGGTGGCCGAACGACACCCCGGCGATCGGCGGGACGAGGCTCGTGCCGAGCATCAGCATCGTGACCAGGCGCGTCGAGTCGGTTTGCAGCGCGAGGTGGATCAGGTCGAACAGCGAGCGCGTCTTGCCGACCAGGTCGGCGGGGTTGAGGACGTTCTGCGGCGGGCGGGCGTCCACCTTCGGCTTCGGCCGGCGCGACCACTCCTCGGCGCGGGCGAGGCGGCGCTCCAGCTCGCGGACGCTCGTGAAATACTCGTCCAGCTTGTCGCGGTCGGCGGTGCCGAGGGCCGGGCGCATGTCGGCGGCCTGGTCGCGGACGGCGTCCAGCACGCTGCGGCCGTCCCGGAGGCGGCGGGCCTGGTTCGCCACGTCCTCGGGCCGGCCGTCGAGGAACAACCGGGCGAACACGGACGCCGGGAACAGGTCGGGCGGCACGAGCGCGCCGGTTCGCGTCCACGACAGTCCGAAGCCTTCGGCCGACAGCGGCAGGCTCGGGAAGCGCGTCTCGCCACCAACGTGCTCGGCCGCGAGTTGGTCCACGGAAACGGTGTTTCGGAAGCCGGCCCGCCGCTCCGGGTGTGGGGCACAGGTCAGGAAGCTGAAGATCGAGTCGTGCGACGGCCCCACGTCGGGGTGGGCGAGGCCGGACACGACGGTGAAGTCGTTCCGCAGGTCGCGGAGCGGTTCCAGGTACGGCGTGAGGGCGTAGTCGCGGCCGGCGGCCGTGGGGAAGAAGTACGGCGCGTGGAGGCCGAGCGGGGCACAGATGAAGACGGCCCGGCGCGGCACTGCGGCGGCGGGCTGGGCGAAGGCGTCGAGCCGCGGCAGCGCGAGGGCGACGCCGGCGGCCTTCAGAAACGTGCGGCGGGTGCGGCGGGCGGTGTGCATCACTTCTCCCGGAACAGCGTGCTCTGAACGATCGCGTGAACGAGTGCCCGGAACCCGTAGCCCTGGTCGCGCACCCGGGCCACGACCGCGGCCAACTCGGCGCGGTCGGCCGGCTCGGGCGGGCCGCCGGTGCCGTAGGTGACGAGCTTCACCGCCAGTGCTCGCGTCAGAGCATCCTTGTCGCGGAGCAGCAGGTGCTTCAGCTCGTCGATGTCGGCGAAGCGGGCGCCGTCGGGCAGCACGTCGGCCGGGTCCACGCGCGGCCCGCGGAGGTACGGCATCCGCCGGCCGTCGAGCGTCACCGGCTGGCCGCGGCCGGTCGTGCGGTAGAACTCGCGGTATCCGCCGATCACGTCGAAGCTCTCCAGCGCGAACCCCGCCGGGTCGATCTTCGCGTGACACGCCGCACAACTCGCGACGGAGCGGTGCTTCGCCAATTGCTCGCGGATCGTCGTCGCGCCGCGGATGTCCGGCTCCACGGCCGGGATGTCGGGCGGCGGCTTGGGCGGCGGCACGCCGAGGATGCGGTCGGCCACCCACGCCCCGCGGATCACGGGGCTCGTGCTGGTGCCGTTCGCCGTCACCTTCAGGACGGCGGCCATCGTCGGTACGCCGCCGCGGTGGCTGTCGGCCGGCAGGCGGACGCGGCGGAAGTCCCAGCCGTCCACGCCGGGGACGCCGTAGTGACGGGCGAGGCGGGAGTTCAGGATGGTGAACTCCGACGCCACGAAGTTCGTCAGCGGCAGGTCGTCGGCCAACACGGCGGCGAAGAACAACTCGGCCTCGCGCTGCATCGCCACGCGCAGGGCGTGGTCGTACTCGGGGTAAAGGATGTGGCTCGGCTCGGTGGAGTCGAGGTCGCGCAGGCCGAGCCATTGGCCCACGAAACTCTCGACAAACGCCGCCGACTGGGGGCCGCGGACGAGCCGGTCGGTTTGCACGCGCAGGACCGCGGGGTCGTCGAGCTTGCCGGCCGCGGCGAGCGCGAGGAGTTCGGAGTCGGGGGTGCTGGTGGTGAGGAAGTAAGACAGCCGGGCGGCGAGGGCGTGGTCGTCGAGCCGGCCGGGTTGTTCGTGGAGGTAGAGGAACTTCGGCGAGCACAGCACGCCGGCGAACCCGGCCCGCACCGCCTGCTCGAACGACGCACCCTCCTGAAGCCGTCGCTTCGCCAGCGCCACGAACGCTCGCACGTCGGCGACGGCGATCGGCCGGCGGAACGCCCGCGCGGCGAAGTCGCGGACCAGCCGCTCGGCGTCGGCCTCGGGCGCCTTCGAGGTCACTTCCACGCGGTCGCGGCGTGTCGGCGTCGGCGCCTGGGGCAGGTCGCCGAACAGCCGGCGGTGGCTCGCCGGCGGCCAGGCGTCGTGCAGCGGTCCCGTCACCTCGACGTGATGGATTAACAATCCGGGGCCGTCGTAGGCGTCGGCGCCGACCTTGTGGACTGCCTGCGCCGACGCCAGCCCGTAGGGGAGAATGCGGATCGTGTTGCGTGCTTCGATCGCCTCGGTGAACTCGATCGTCACGGCCTTCCCCGGCGGGGCGTCGAAGTAGCCGACGTGACGGTTCTTCGTGCCCATGAGCATCGGGCCGGCGTCCACGCGGAATGACACCGGCTTGTCACTCTGCACGGCGGAAGCCGTGATCCGGAAGCGGTAGCGGCCGCGGTCGGGTGGGTAGAACTGGCTCAGCGTGACGGCCTGCCACGCCGACGAGCTGAACATTACGAGCCCGTCGTCGGTGTGGCGGAACACCTTCTCGGTCGTCACCTTCACGTGCCGCTCGTCCGTCAGGCTGAGCCGCTTGTTCACGACCGGCGGCGCCTTCGGGCTGTTACTGACGGCGACCGCGAGCGCGGCCTCGGCGGCGTCGAGGTAGCGTTCCATCAGGAACGACGAGACGTGCTGCCCGCCGCTGTTCGTGTCGAAGCCGTTCGCCGCGGCGTCGGGCGGGAGGTACTCCCGCAGGTCGAGCTCGACGCCGAGCAGGTCGCAGACGGTGCGCTCGTACTCGAGGCGGTTTAGCCGCCTCAGCGGCACGCGCCCGGTGGCCGCGCGGCGGGCGGCGTCGGCCTTCTCGACTTGCGCGACGAATTCCGCACTCGCCGCGGCCGGCGGCTGCGGTCGGCCGGCTGGCGGCATTTCGCCACTACGGACGCGCTCGGTCGCATCGCGCCAGCGTTCGCGGTTGGAGGCGTCGTTCAGGTCGGCGGTGAGGCGGTCGGCGCGGAAGCCGCCCTTCGCCTTGTCGCCACTGTGGCAGCCGAGGCAGTGTGCCGACAGAAACGGACTCGCCGGGTCGGGCTGAGCGCGTGCCGCCGGGGCACTGAGGAGCAGCAGGAGAGCGGCGGCGCCGCGCGGGAGAGGCATCAGGCGTCCGGTTCGAGGGTGATTCGATTATCACACAGACCGCCCACCCGCCGCAACCGGTGGGCTTCGACCATTCTCACTTCCCCATCAGGTTGAGCACAGCGACGCTCATCGACCGCACGCCAGTGCGAATGCTCGGCTCCGGCAGCGGGGCGTAGGCGTCGGTGTGCATCCCCGGCAGCGGTGCGCCCCCTGGTTGCTGTGCGGCTGCGTGCTTCTCGGCGCCGATGGTACCGAGGAAGAACATGAAAATCGGCGTGTTGCCTGTCGAGAGGCGACCGAAGTCTTCGGCCCCCATCATCGCCGGGCGCGGCTTCACGTTGGCGTCGCCGAGTGCGGCCCGGAATACCGCCCCCGTCCGCCGGGCGAGCGGCACGTCGTTGTACGTCGCCGGCGTGAACTCCTCCAGGTTCACGCGCACCTCCGGTTCGGGGGCGCGTGCTCCAACCGCCGCGGCGCGGGCGACTCGGTCGATGGCCTTCAGCACGTCGTCGCGGACCTGCGGCGTGGTCGTGCGCACCGTCAGCTGCAGGCGCACCTCGTTGGGGATGATGTTGTGCTTCGTGCCGCCGTGGATCGAGCCGACGGTGATCACCACGGGGTCGAACGGGTTCCGCTCCCGGCTTACGATCGTCTGCAGATCCAGGATGATCCGCGCGGCCAGCACCACGGGGTCGATCGTGTTGTGCGGGGCCGCGCCGTGCCCGCCGCGGCCCTTCACCACGATGTCCACGCTGTCCGAATTGGCGAGCGCCAGCCCCTCCGCGTAGCTGACGACGCCGGCCGGTTGGTGCGGGTCGGAGTGCAGGGCGAGGCACACGTCCGGTTTCGGGAAGCGGCGGTACAGGCCGTCGTCGAGCATCATGCGGGCGCCGGCGACGATCTCTTCCGCGGGCTGGGCGATCATTACGAGGGTGCCGCTCCAGCGGTCCTTCATGGCGGTCAGGACGCGGGCGGCGCCGACCCAGCAACTCATGTGGATGTCGTGGCCGCAGGCGTGCATTACGCCGACTTCGGTGCCGCTGCGGTCCTTCATCCGTACGCGACTGGCGTAGGGGAGGCCGGTCTGCTCGGTGATCGGCAAGGCGTCTATGTCGGTGCGGACCAGAACAACCGGGCCGGGGCCGTTCTTCAGCACGGCCACCACGCCATTGCCTCCGACCTTCTCCGTCACGTCGAAGCCGAGCTTCCGCACCTCGTCGGCCATCCGGGCCGAGGTCTTCACTTCCATCAGCGACAGCTCGGGGTTCGCGTGTAAATGCTGGTACAGTGCGACGAGCTCCTTCGTCTCCGCGTCCAGCCGGGCGTCGATCGCCTTGAGGCGCTCCTGGACCCACGCGGCCGGGCGGTCGGGGGCCGGTTCGGTGGGCTGTTTCTGGCCGTCGGGGCGCGGACCAGGCTGCGAACCGGACACCGCGAGCGCCGACAGTAGCAGGGGAATCAGGGCGAGCCGGGGTGTGAACATGTCCGACCTTTCAGTGTGTGAGGGCGGGGCGGGCGGGACGGGGGGGCGGGAGAGAAGTCCGTGGATTTCGGCAGTTTTCGGCAAATGGACCCGCTCGGCGGGCGTATAGTAAGGTAGTCGTTTCACCGCCTCTCGGCGTCGCCCCCGGCCGTGCATCGCCCTTTTGCCGGCCCGGTTTCGCAGCGAGATTTCGGTCCGCGACCAATAACACCCGTGCCGGCCGAGCGCCGGCACGCACCCGGAGTACGCACCCATGGCTTCAAAGGGTCTGACCGTCCAACAGCGGAAGTCGATCTTCAGTGCCCTCGTCGCGGCCCAGGACCAGCAGCCGGGGAACGTCCCCGAATCGAAGAAGAAGGTCGCAGCCGAGTTCCACATTAGCCGCGAGCAACTCGACCTCATCGAGAAGGAAGGCGTCGACAAGGACTGGCCGCCGCTGGACAGCTGATACGATCAGCGGCCGCGGAGCCACCCGACCACAAACAGGCCAAGCGCCGCCGCCAGGAACCACGCCGCCCGGTCCTTCGGCTGCGGCACCGAATCCTCGGACACCGTCCGGCTCGGGTTCGGCTCCACCGCCGCCCGGAAGAACTCCCCGAGCCTGGGAGTGTCCTTCCGGGCGGCGACGTATTTCCCTCCCGTCTCGGCCGCTATCTGCCTCAGAGGCTCCTCCTGCAGCCGCGTCCGCACCCAGTCGGGCGGTAGGTCTTCGCGCGGCTGAAACTCGAGCGGCTCGCCGTCGAGAAAGAGCGGCACCCCGGCCTCGCTCGGGTCGCCGATGCCGACTGTGTGAACGGGTATTCTCAGGGCGCGGGCCGCGTCGGAGCCACGGCGCCACTCGAGGTCGGTCGTGCCGGCGGGGTCGTCGCCGTCGGATACGAGGATGATGTCCTGCGCGCCGGGGAAGCGCGGGTCGTGCGTCGCCAGGGCCAGGAGTAGGGCGGCGCCAATGCGTGTGCCGGATGTCGCGTCCGGGGCGGGGCGGATGTCCGGCGGCAGGTGCCGGCCGTCGATCTCGTCCAGGACCGCGGCAGCGTGGTCGTAGTCGGTGGTGAGCGGCACCACCACCTTGGGTCGGGCCGCGAACACGATCACGGCGACGCGGTGCCCGCCGCGGCGGCGGACGGCGTCGAGCAGGTCGTGCAGCCCGTTCCGGCCCGCCTCCCAGCGAGTAATGCCGGTCGAAAGATCGGTCGCCAACATGCTGCGGCTCAGGTCGAGTACGAGCACCACGTCGCGGCCGACGGCGATGCCGGGCTCGTCGCTGCGCCCCCAGCGCGGCCCTGCCAGCCCGAGCACGAGAGCGACCCACGCCAGCGGGTACGCCAGCCCGACCCAGCGGCGGACGACGCGCGGCTTCGTCAGCAGGCCGGCCACGGCGGCGGGGCGGCCGACGGCGTCGGACTCCCGCCGGCGGCGACGCGCGGCGTGGGCGTTGAGTGCGGCGAACACCGGAAACACGAGCAACGCCAGGAGCAACTCGGGGTGCGCGAAGCGGATGCCGAGCAGGAACTCGCGGGCATCGGCGAGGAGGCCGGCGAGGCCGGTGGGTAGGGCGGTCATGGCAGCACCCGCCATCGCGTGCGGTCGAGGAGCTGAGCGACGGCCAGCAGCGCGGCCGCGAGGCCGGCAGCCCACGGCGTGTGGTCGAAGTAGCGGCGGTACTGGAAGGTCACGAACGCCGTCTTCTCCAGGGCACTGATCTCCCGGTACGCCGCGAGGAGGTCCGCCCCGCTCGACGCCGCGAACGACCGCCCGCCGGTCATCTCGGCGACCACCCTCAGAGCCTCCTTGCCGGCCGCTCGCTGCTCCGCGGCTTCCGGCGCGGCGTCCGGTGGTGGGGGCCCGCCGGCGTCGATGGTGTACACCTTCACCTGGAGGTTCGCGGCCAGCTGCGCTGCCTGCCGCGGAGTCAGCGGGTTGCGGTCGCCCTCCTTGCTCACGTTGTGCTCGCCGTCGCTGAGGAGGATCAGCACCTTCTTCCGGGTGCCGCCGCCACGGTCGAGCCGGATGACGCCCTCGGCCAAGGCGTCGCCCACGTTCGTGCCGGCGTCGAGGACGGACCGCGGCTCCTGCTCGGCGGCGACCTTGAGGAGCACGCTGTGGTTCAGTGTGAGCGGGCACACGGTTTGCGGAACGACAGCGAACGCGACGAGCCCGATGGCGTCCGACTCCCGCGGGTCGAACCGGGTGCCGTCCGGGGCGTCGCCGCCGGCCACGAACAGGCGGAAGGCCCGCTTGGCCGCTTCGAGCCGTGACAACGGTGGTTCGGCCGGCGACCACACGGCGTCCTTTTCCGTCATGCTGCCGCTGACGTCGAGGGCCAGCACGATGGCGATCCCCTCCGCCGGCAGACGGGTGCGTTCGTCCGTTGTCCGCGGCCCCGCGCAAGCCACGGCCAGCGACGCGAAGGCGAGACCGCGGAGGAGGGCACCGCCCCAGCGGGCGCGGGCGGGGCGGCTGCCCGGCAGAGCGGCGACGAGTCGGAGGTCCGAGTAGCGCACGGCGGTGCGGCGGCGCCGAGCCCACCACCACACGAGCGGCAGGGCCAGCGGTGCGAGCCAAAGGAATTCCGGCGCCGCAAACCCGGGCATCCTGCCATGATAGCGGGCGGAGTAGTCCCCACGAGAGCGTGCGCATGAAGCCGTCGGCCGGGCGTACCCGTCTACTGTTCAACCCCCGGGCCGGCACCGCCGCCCAACTCGCCGGGCTGCTCGACCGCCTCACCGAACTCGGCGTCGAGGTCCGCGAACTGGCGCAGGGGGAGGACCTGGCCGCACTCGTGCGCGCTGCCGCCGACGAGGGTTTCGACACCGTCGCGGTCGCCGGCGGCGACGGGTCCGTGCAGGCGGCCGCGAACGGGCTGGCGACCGCGAATCGCCGCGCGACACTGGCCGTGCTCCCGCTCGGCACCGGCAACGACTTCTGCCGCACGATGGCGATTCCGCTCGACCCGCTAGCCGCGGCTGAACTCTTGCTCACCGGCACGCCGCGGGACGTGGACGTGCTCCGCGTAGAGGGCGGGGACCGAGAATACCTCATCAACGCCGCGACGGGCGGCTTCAGCGGCCAGGTGGCGGCCGAAGTAACTTCGGAGCTCAAGGCCGCGTGGGGGCCGCTGGCGTACCTCCGTGGGGCTCTCGGCCCCGTCACCGACCCGCCGACGTACCGCCTCACCGTGAGGTTCGACGACGGCCCGCCGAAGTGGCACGACGTGCTAAACGTGGTCGTGGCCAACGCCCGGAGCGCGGCCGGCGGCTTCATCGTGGCACCGGGTGCGAACCCCGAGGACGGCCTGCTCGACGTAGTCTTTGTTCACGCCGCTGACACCCTCGACCTGTCCGTCGTCGCCGCCCGGCTCATGCACGGCGACTACACGCACGACGAGAACGTGACGCACCTCCGTGCGCGGTCGGTGGCGATCGAATCCGACCCGCCGATACCGATGAGTTTGGACGGCGAGAGGTGTGAGTGCGGGCGCGTACTCTTCACCGTAGTGCCGAAGGCGGTGCGCGTGCTCGCAGGCCCGGGCTACGAGCCGGAGCCGACGCGAGAATCGCCGGTGGAAGCGGACGGTACCGAGGAGTTGCCGGTGGCGGCGGACGGGCGCGTCGGCAATCGCCTGTTCGGCTTCCTCACGGCTGTGCTGTTGCTTACGAAGCGGACCCCGAGGTGGGCCGCCGCCGGGCTGGGCCTCGCGTCGCTGGCGGTCGTCGCGCTCGCCTGGCTGGCGCGGGGCGTCGGCAACAACGAACTGCGTGCCTGGGATGAGAGCGTCGCAAATTCCCTGCACGCGGGCGCGACTCCGGCGCTCGACCGGGTGGCCGTCGTAGCAACGTGGCCCGGCGACGCTTCCGGCACCGCTGTGCTCACGATCGGGTGCCTCGGCGGCTTCCTGTGGCGGAAACACTATCTGACCGCGGCCGCGTTCGGTGCCGTGCTCGGCGGTGTCGTCGTACTGGAACTCCTGTTGAAGCCGCTGTTCGGAATTGCCCGCCCTGACCTGTTCCCGCGGACCGTCGAGGCGGACGGCTTCAGCTTCCCGAGCGGGCACGCGCTCCGCGGCGTCGGGCTGTTCGGCTTCCTTGCGGCGTTGTGTGTCATCCGGGGCTGGGAGCAGAAGCGGTTCGGCTGGTGGCTCGTCGCGGTTGCTTGTTCAGGAGTCGCGGTTGGCGTGTGCTGGAGCCGCGTCTATCTCGGCGTCCACTGGCCGACCGACGTGATCGCCGGGGCTCTCGCCGCGGCGGCCTGGGCGGCGGCTTGCCTGATGGCGCGTCGGTACGCGACCGACCGAACGAAGCGGCCGCGTGCCGCCTAGCGTCCGTTGACGCCAAGCCGCACGCGGCCGCAGAACCGTTATGACCCGGCCTACCAGTTCGTACACCCGCCCCACAGCAGGGCGATGATGATGATCGGCAGCGGCAGCCCGAGCAGCCACGCGGCCAGGCCGTACTTGATCTTCCCGTCTCGCGTCTCGTCGTGCGGCGTCATATCGTTTCCTCCTGTGCGAGGGCTGCGGCTCGGCCCGCGATTCGGTCGCGGGTCGGATGCCGGTTAGAAATGCTAAGGGCGTGCCGAACCGGTCGCGCCGGCGACGTCCGCCGGGATTCGCGCGTGGCCGACCGATTCGAGGTACCCCCGACGGCAGTCCAGCCGTACCCTCAGTACCACCCCCCGCCCGCTACTTGGACGAGGTGCCGATGTCCTTCTGGGACGCCGCCGCCGCCCTGCCGACGGTCCCCCTCCTGTGCCTGTGCGTCGCCCTGCTCGTGGCCTTCGGGTTCGAGTTCATCAACGGCTTCCACGACACCGCCAACGCCGTCACCACCGTCATCTACACGCGGACGATGCGGCCGACGCCGGCCGTGCTGTACTCCGGCGTCATGAACTTCTTCGGCGCCGCCATGACCGTCGTGGTCGGCACGGCAGCGGTTGCGTTTAGTGTCGTCAATCTCTTGCCCGTGGACTTGCTCGCGGAGGCCAACTCGAACGCCGCGCTGGTGACCGTTCTGGCGCTGCTGCTGGCCGGCGTCGGCTGGAACCTCGGGACGTGGTACCTGGGCCTGCCGGTGAGCAGTTCGCACACGCTGATCGGCTCGATCCTCGGCGTCGGCATCGCCAACGGGTTGTGGAACGGGGCCGGCATCGGAGGCGTGAACTGGGGCAAGGCCGGCGAGGTCGGGCTCGGCTTGCTGCTGTCGCCGATGGTCGGGTTCTTCTGTGCCGGCGCCCTGTTGTTGGTGATGAAGCGCGTCTTCCGCGACCCGCGGCTGTACGCCCCGCCGGCCGACGGCGACGCCCCGCCGCGTTGGGTTCGCGGCGTGCTAATCCTCACCTGCGGCGGCGTCAGCTTCGCCCACGGCTCGAACGACGGGCAGAAGGGGATGGGCCTGCTGCTCCTCGTGCTTATCGGCTTCCTGCCGGCGCACTACGCCCTCGACACCAACAACCCCGGCGAGGCGAAGGACGTGGCCGCGGCCGTCGGGCCGATCCGCGCCGAGTTCGAGAAGCACAAGGCCGCGGTGCCGCCGGCGCTGGACCGCGACTTGACGTTTCTCAGCACGGTGCTGGACGGCAAGGACTCGTTCGAGCAGCTCAGCCGCGAAGCCGACGACCGCTGGGCGGTGCGACAGGCGATCTTCCGCTGCCGCCGCGCGGTGGCGGGCGCGGACCTGCCTCCGGAACTGCGGGCCGGCCTCGAGCCGCACCGCAAAACGCTGGCCGGGGCCATCGAGTTCGTGCCGATATGGGTGATCATCGGCACGGCTGTCGCACTGGGCGTCGGCACGTGCGTCGGCTACAAGCGGATCGTGGTGACGGTGGCGGAGCGGATCGGCAAGTCGCACCTGACCTACGCCCAGGGCGCGGCCGCCGAGGCTGTGGCGGCCGCGACGATCTCGGTGGCCGACGTACTGAAGCTGCCGGTGAGTACGACTCAGGTACTGAGCAGCGGCGTGGCCGGCACGATGGCCGCGAACCGCTCCGGCATCCAGGGCGCGACCGTGCGCCGCATCCTGATCGCGTGGGGCCTGACGCTGCCGGCCTGCATGACGCTATCGGGGCTCTTGCTGATTGTCGGCCGCGTCCTGATCGGCTGACGACGGTGGCCTCGGCGCCGTCACTTCAGCCACACGTCGGCGAAGTCCATGTACGTCTTCCAGTCCGGCGGCGTCATCGCGTGCTTGCCGGGGCGAATCCAGTAGCCGAGCCGCGACGCCACCAGCTGGTTGTGCCCCGGCATCGCTGCTGCCGTGATGCCGTCCACGCCGTACAGCTTGTACGCCGGGGTCGCCGCCCGCAGCACCTCGAACTGGCCCGACGGGTTCGCCCACAGGTCATCGGCCGCGTTCGTGAACAGCACCGGTCGCGGGGCGCACAGCGCCACCAACCCGTTCTGGTCGAACGGCAGCTTCGACGGGTCGGAACCGAACTGCTTGAAGTGGCCGTTGAACCAGTGCGGGAACGCCTTGTTGATCCGCTCCACCGGCTCGGCCTTCGGGTCGCTGTGCCGGCTCGGTCCGCTCCCGCCGCAGCCGGCTTGATTCGGAATCACGACAGCCAGTCGCGGGTCGAACGCCCCCGCCAGTAGCGCCGTCTTGCCGAGCCGCGAGTGACCCACCACCGCAAGGCGCCGCGCGTCGATACCGGTCGCGGTCACTAGGTAGTCCACCGCCCGGCTCACGCCCCACGCCCACCACATGATCGTCGCCGTGTCGGCGGGGCCGCCGGTGCCGGGGGCGACGGCGCGGACGCCCTCCTTCACGTCCGGCCGGTCGGGCTGGATGTCGCCGCAATAGAACGTCGCCACGGCGTACCCGCGAGCCACGATCTCACCGAGCGGCCACGTCTCGGCCTGCTTGCCGCGGCCGGCGGCGGTCGCCTTCTCGTTCACGACGCCGGGGTAGTTTTTCGGCACCCACGCCGACGGGATGCGGACGCGCTCGTCGGTGGTCAACAGGTGGTTGCCGCCGAAGTTGGGGCCGACGAAGCAGCCGACCGGGGCGCTCGTGTTCGGCCGGGCCACCAGCAGGTACACCTTCGGCCACTCCGGGCCGCCGACGGTCAACTCGACCTCGGTGAGCGTTCCCTTGCCGTCGAACGCCTTGTCGTCGCTGAACAGAACCTTCGCCGTCACCTTCGCCGGGTCGGCGGGGCGGCGACCGTACATGTAGTGCTCGAACAGCGCCTTCAGTTCCGGCCGCCGCTTCGCCTCCCAGTCGGCCTTCGAGCCGACGCGGGTGCCGTCGAGCATGACGGTCGGGTCGGGCAGGCCGGGGCGGGTGGGGAGCTGCGCCGGCGGGGGGAAGTCGGCACGGGTGCTGGGGAGAGTCACGACGAGGGCTCCGAGCGCGGCGAGGGGGAGGCGCATGGGGAGGCTCCAGGAGAAACGAAAAAGCCCGGGGACGGCCGTCCCCGGGCTTTATGGTAGCTACCGCGCCCGAATCAGAGAGGCTTGCCGTACTTCGTCTCCGGCACGTCGGCGCTCTCGGGCTTGAACCAGTTGTCCTCGAACTCGATCCGCGTCCGCTTCTCCATCGCCATGTTCGCCGTGAGCGCGACGATCGCGTCGGCCATCGCCACCTCGCCGTGGCACCGCGGCAGCTTGTCGGCGTGCTTCAGCCCGTGGCCGTCGCTCGCCGCCTCGTAGCTCACCTTGTCGGTGCCCCACTGACGGATGCAGTAGGCGAAGTGCTCCATTTCGGTGCGGTAGCCGCGGACGGCGGTGTCCCACTCGTTGGTGCCGGCCGGGCCGCGGGTGAGCGTCGCGGTGCCGCCGCCGCCCCACGTGCTGCTCGCGTCGAGCGTCGGCTTGCCGCCGCCGGCCGCGCCGACCGTCAGCCGCATGTCCTTGCCGCCGCCGGCGTCGCCCTTCTTCGTCTTGTCCTTCTCCCGCCACAGGTAGACGCTCGCCTCCTTCTCCAGGAACATCGTCCCCTTGGAGCCCATCACCCACTCGCCGTAGCTCTCGAACTCGTTGGTGTTCATCGACGAGTACGTCACCACCACGATGTCGTCGGGGTTGTTGCCGTGGTCGCGACCCTTCGGGTGGGTGCGGCCCGGAAACTCGTAGGTGACGAACACCGAGTCCATGCTCTCGCGGTCATTCTTGCCGGGGCCGTAGAACCACTTCCCGCCGACGCCCGTCACCGCTAACGGCCGGGCGTGGCCGAGGATGATGGACGAGGCGTCGAGCTGGTGGCTGCCGAGCTCGGCCATGAGGCCGCCGCCGGCCGACTCCGAGATGCGCCAGCGGATCAGCTCGGCCACGTCCTTGAAGCCGTACTTCTTGGGGTCGCCGAACGCCAGGGTGTCGAGCTTGCTCTTGGGGAGCGCCTCGGCGTCCTTTTTCAGCACCGGCTTGTACCAGCCGTCCACGTACTTCGGCAGGTCGAACCCGTCGGCGAACGCGGCCTTCTCGGCGGCGGTGTACTCGGCCGGCCACGAGTTGTTTCGGTGCCACAGGGCGCGGATGAACTTGATGTCGCCGAGCACGTCGCTGTTCAGCACCTCGAGCGCCTGTGCGTACAGCGTGCTGTAGTGCCGCTGGTGGCCGATCGACAGCACCCTCCCGTTGTCCTTCGCGGCCTTGATCATGGCCTTGCAGCGGCCGATGCTGCGGGCCATCAGCTTCTCGCACAGCACGTGCAGCCCGGCCTCCAGGCACTTCTTCGTGATCGGGTCGTGGGTGTTCAGCGGGGTGGCGATGATGACCGCCTCCAGCCCCAGCCGCGACTTCGCCGCCAGCAGGTCGTCCACGTTCTCGAACTTCTCGATCTTGGCGGCCGACGCCTCGCCGTAAACCTTGTTCAGCCCCTTCCGCGGGCCGCTGTCGCCCTTGAAGATGCGCTCCAGGTTCGACGGCCGGATGTCGCACACGGCGACGATCTCGTTGAACTCCGGGTTGTGCTCGCCGACGAGGACGCCGCCCTCGTCGCCGCAGCCGATAAGGGCCGTTTTCACGGCCTTCCCGCGAAGCGACTCGTAGCCGAAGTACACGGCCGCGGACACCGGGATGACGGCCCCGGCAGCCAGGCCCGTACGGAGCACGTCGCGGCGGGTCGGGGTGGCCGGCGTGGTCTGCGGCGAGCCGCCGACGACCATCGTGCCGTTCATCTTCCCGCCGCGGGCCAGGTCGCCGACGGCCTGCTCGAAGTTGGCCTTGCCCGTGGCCTTCTGCTCGGGCGTGAGATCGAGGGACATCGTGAACTCCGGGGAGTGAGTGTTTCACTGAACCGGCGGCGTCAGCCGTCGGGGTGGGGTTCGTCAGGCGACCGGCCGCTCGTCCGGCCGGGCGCGGCAGCACACGCGGCCGATCAGCGCGTCGAGCCCGAGCCAGCGGCCCGTGGGGAAGCTGGCGATCGTCAGCAGCGCGACCGCCTCGATGACATTCTTGTTGATGAAGAGCGGGTTCCCCTCGGTGTTCGGCGGGAGCGGGTACCACGGGAACGGCGGGTGCGCCAGGTACGTCATCACCAGAAACCCGGCCGCCAGGACGCACGACAGCCGCGTGAGTAGCCCGCCCATGAGACACGCCCCGACGCCGACCAGGAACCACATCGTCACGCCGTCCATCGTCTTGCCGAGGCTCTTGACCGGTTCGTCCTTCGAGTCGTCGCCGAGCGCCTTGCGCAGGTCGGCGACGTAGTCGTCGGCGTCCTTCGCCAGCGCCGCCTCCGCCGCGATGATGTCCGACCGGATCTCGGCGATCCGTTTCGACTCGATGCCGTTCCCTTGACCCAGGTCGGCGCCGAGCTTGGCTTCCTCTTCTCGCAACATGTTGCGAAGGCGGTCGATGTGTGCCAGCCGCTCGGGTGCGCTTTGCGGGGCGGCGCCAGTGATGAACTTGACCGTCACGTCCCGCCGGTCGGCGCCGTGAACCCACGCCGCGTAGGCGGCCTTCGCCCCGACGACACGCTTCGGCGCCTCGGCGTCAGCAGACGCGGCCAGCTTGTCGGCGGCCTCACGCGCCTTCGCCGCCTTCTTCGTCACCGCGTCCTTTTCGCCTTTGGCTTGCTTCTCCGCCATCTTGTACTGCTTGATCTCGGCCTCGGCGTCGGCCAGCCCCTTCTTCTCGGCGGCGTCCGCGGCCTTTTTGTCGGCCGCGGCCTCGGCCTTGATCGCCGCCACGACCTTCTCCAGCGGCACGTCGCCGAGCTTCTTCGCCACCGACGCCGGGCACGCCTCCGCCTGCTGCTCCACCGGCAGGGCGTCGAACGCCGCCGGAGTGATTTCCTTCGTCGGCCGAACCCGGTCGGCGAAGACGGCGCCGGGGTCGCTGAACGTCTGACGCATCTTCTCGCCGAGCGGCCCGGGGGCGACCTTGAAGTACGGCTCACTACTGAACACGCGAACCGTCTCGCTCGGCCCGTGGTTCACGGAGTGGAGCTTGTGCAGCCCCTCGAACAGGAAGTGCCAGCCGATCGACAGCCTGAGCGCCAGGAGGAACAGGACGCGCGGCGACCACTGGTTTTGGGCGGTGGCGACGATCAGCGCCAGGGCGGTGCCGGCGAGGCCGGCGTACATCAGGGCGGGGAGGTATTCGGTCGGCATCGGGTTCGGCTCGGCTACGCGGGGTCGGGCGGGGCGTACTCGTCCGGGGCGAGGTTGAACACCTGGGGCGTGTCCGCGTCGTCTTCCAGGACGACGAGCCCGAGCTGCGGGCGGGTGCGGCTGAGGCGGTCGGCGAGGGCGGGGCCGGCGACGAACGCCGCGGTGGACATCGCGTCGGCCTCGGCTGCGGTCGGGGCGGTGGCGCTGGCCGCGGCGGTGCCCTCAGCCGGGCGACCCGTGCGGGGGTCGAGCACGTGCCCGTATTTCCGCCCATTGTACTCGAAAAACTGGAACGTGGCCGCCGACGTTCCCAGCCCGCGGTCGTTCAGGTAGACCACACCCAGCGACCGGTCTACGCTCGGGTGGCGAAGGCGAACCGGCCAGCCGCGCGGGTCGTCCGGTGGGGTGCCGAGCGCCAATACGCTGCTGCCGCCGCCGTGGAGCAGGGCGGAGTGGATGCCCCAGTCGCGCCGCAGCACCTCAGCCGCGCGGTCGAGGGCGTAGCCTTTGCCTACGGCGCCCATGTTGAGCTCCAGCCCCACGGCGCGGAACCGCACGGCGTTCTCGCTCAGCACGACGTGCCGCATGCCGGTGCGGCTCATGGCGTCGGCCTGTTCGCGCGCCGTGGGGACGCGCCCCTCGCGGCGGTAGAAGCCCCACGCCTTGATCAGCGCGCCGGCAGCGATGTCGAAGGCGCCGTCCGACTCGCGCGTCCACCCCGCGCAGCGGGACAGTAACTCGAACAGTCGCGGTTCCACGTCCGCGATGCCGCTCGTGTTCAGGCGGCTGATCTCGCTGTGGTCGCGGTAGACGGTGAGCTGATCCTCCAACTCGTCGATCACGTCGAGCGCCGCCTCGGCGGCGGGGACGGCGTAGCGGGTGCCGAACGGGAGGGCGACCTCGAACGTGGTGGCCATCGCCCGGCGGGACGCGCGGAGGAGCGCGAAGCCGCTCGGCGGGGCGGGGTCGTCGGGGAACAGCAGATCGAGCATCGACCCGGCCGCGAGGGGAGGGCGGTCACCGCAAGTGTACAGAGCCAGGCCTATCACTCCGCGCGCACGCGCCGCTGCGCGCGGTACTCGCCCGGGCTCATGCCGAGTTCGCGGCGGAACACCTCGTACAGCCGCTGGATGTTTCCGAAGCCAACGGCGCGGGCGATGGCGTCGAGCGTGCGGCCGCTCCGGGCCAGTTCCCGCTTCGCCCGCTCGATGCGGACTCGGCGGATTTCGGTGGCGATCGGCCGCTGGATCGTCGCCCGGAAGTAGTTCTGCAGTGTCCGCGGTTCCGCGCCCACCGCCCGCGCCACGTCGGCCGGCCCGATGGGGCGGTGGCTGTTCGAAGAGATGTATGCCAGCGCCGCCGCGACCACCGGGTGGCCGACGGCAAAAAAGTCCGTGGACTCGCGCACCACCAGCCCTACCGGGGCGACGCGGACCGGCTCGGCCGGCGGGGCACCGCCGGTCATCAGGTGGTCGAGCAAGCCCGCAGCGGCGTAGCCGATACGGTCGTAGCCGACTTCCACACTCGTGAGCGACGGCCGCGGCTGCTCGCACAGCGTCTCCTCGTTCTTCCCGGCGACGATCGCCACGTCCTGCGGGATCCGCCACCCGCGGCGGTGCCCGGCCTGCACCACCAGGCGCCCGCACACCTCCTGCCCGACGTACACCCCGACCGGCGGCACCCACCCGGCCATCGCCCGGTCGATGCTCTGTACCGTTCGCCGCCAGTGTCTCAGGTCGCGGTGCGAGTCCTGCGGGACGAACGCCGACGCGCACTCGAACCCGGCGGCCCGCACGAGCGTGACGAACTCGGCGACTTCGAACTCGTTGTCCGCGTTCTGCCGCGAGGTGAGCGTCGCGAACGAGCGGAAGCCGCGCGCGAGGAGGTGTTCGGCGACGAGCCGGCCAGTCTCCATCGAGTCGGGGAATACCCCCGGGAGCAGGTGCCGCGCTGGCGAACTGGGCCACACGTTCACCACCGGCACACCCCGCGCGGCGGCCCGGCGGGCGAGCGGGTGGTTGGCCCGGGCGACGATGCCGTCGTACGGGGCCGGAGTGCCCCGGCCGCGGCGGAGCGTGTCGTGCGCGAACTCGTCGATGATCGACACCCAGCTGCGCTCCTCGGCGTACCTTTGGATGCCGGCGAAGACCTCGGCGTGCCGCTTGTAGGGCCACTGGAGGTCGAGCATGAGGGCGACGCGGCGCGCCGAGCGGGTCATGAGCAGGCTTCCCGGATTCGTGTGCTTTTTTCCCCGGAACGTGAGCGGCGGTGGTCATAATGTCCGACGGTAGCTCCGGCGTGGCCAGTGCCTCACCCCCCGACCGAGGAGTAGACGTGAACCTGCGGCATTCCCACGTACGCCTCGCTCTCTGCCTCCTGGCGGCCACGTGGTCCCCACCCGCGCCGGCGGCCGACAAGCCGCTCAAGGTGTACCTCCTGGCTGGGCAGTCGAACATGCAGGGCCACGCCCGCGTCACAACACTCGACTCGATGGCGGACGACCCGAAGACCGCCGCATTGCTGAGGGACATGCGCGGCCCGGACGGCAAGCCGAAGGTGTGCGAGCGGGTGTGGATTTCGTCCGTCGGCTGCCTCGGCGACGCCTACTCCGACGTGCGCGAGAAGCACGGCAAGCTCACCGCCGGCTACGGCCCCGGCACCGACAAGTTCGGCCCCGAGTTCACGTTCGGCCTCACGATGGAGAAGCTGCACGACGGGCCGATCCTCCTCATCAAAACCGCGTGGGGCGGCCGCAACCTGCACACCGAGTTCCGCTCGCCGGGCGCCGGCCCCGAACAGATCAACGCCTTCACCCTCGACCAGTGGAAGAAGCGCGGCCTCGACCCCGAAAAGGAGTCGGCCAAGATTCGGCAGATCGGCGGCGTGTTCTACAAGCACATGATCGACCACACCCGGATGGTGCTGAAGGACATCAAGCGGGTGGTGCCCGACTACGACGCGAAGCAGGGCTACGAGCTGGCCGGGTTCGTGTGGTTCCAGGGATTCAACGACCTGGTCGACGGCTGGGCATACCCCGACCAGAACAAGCCCGGCGGGTACGACCAGTACGCCGACCTGCTCGGCCACCTGATCCGCGACGTGCGGAAAGACCTGGCCGCCCCGAAGCTGCCGGTAGTGATCGGCGTCATGGGCATCGGCGGCGAGAAGGAGGGGGCGAAAGGTTCACAGAAGCACTTCCGTGAGGCCCAGGTGAAGCCGACGACCCTCGACGAGTTCAAGGGAAACGTGTTCGCCGTGCCCACTTCGCCGTTCTGGGCCGACGACCTGGAGGCGCTGGCCCAGCGTTGGGAGCGGGTGAACAGCAAGCTGGAACAGGAGTTCAAGAAGGGGCCGGCGTTGACCGGGCCGCAGAAGGAGGAGGCCCGGAAGAAGGCGGCCTCGGAAAACTTCACGCCGGCAGAGTGGGCCAGGTACAAGGGCGGCGTGTCGAACGGCGGCTACCACTACCTCGGCGCGGCGCGGGTCATGGCGCCGATCGGCAAGGCGTTCGCCGAAGCCCTGGTGCCACCGAAGCCCGTGAAGGTGTTCCTCCTCGCCGGGCAGTCGAACATGGAGGGGCACGGGTTCGTGCCGGCCGACCCGAAGCGGAACGGCGGCAGGGGGAGCCTCGAATTCCTGGTAAAGGACGCGGCCTCGGCCGACCGCTACAAGCACCTCGTGGGCCCGGACGGCAAGTGGACCGTCCGCGACGACGTGTGGGTCCACTACCTCGACCGCAGGGGAAAGTTGACCGCCGGCTTCGGCGTGAAAGAGGACCGCATCGGGCCGGAACTCGGGTTCGGCCACGTCGTCGGCGACGCCTACGCCGAGCCGGTGCTGCTCGTGAAACTGTGCTGGGGCGGCAAGAGCCTCGGACAGGACTTCCGCCCACCGAGTTCGGGCGGGCAGGTCGGGCCGTACTACACCGAGATCGTGAAGCGGAGCAAGGAGGTGCTCGGGAACCTCGGGAAGGAGTTCCCCGAGTTGGCGGGTCGCGGGTACGAGCTGGCCGGGTTCGGCTGGCACCAGGGGTGGAACGACCGCGTCAACCAGGCCTTCAACGACGAGTACGAGAAGAACATGGCGAACTTCGTCCGCGACATCCGCAAGGATTTGGGGGTGAAGCACCTCCCGTTCGTGATCGCCGAGACGGGGATGAGCGGCCCGGAGGAGAAGCACCCGCGGGCGCTGTCGCTGATGAAGGCCCAGGCGGCCGCGGCCGAGCACCCGGAGTTCCGGGGAAACGTGGCGTTCGTGGGCACCAAGGCGTTCTGGCGCGACGCGGCCGTGTCGCCGACCGGGCAGGCGTACCACTGGAACACCAACGCCGAGACGTACTACCTGATCGGCGACGCGATGGGCCGGGCGATGACGCGGCTGTGCGCGCCGCCGGCCGCCAAGTGACCGCGCGACAGCCTGCAATGCCCGACGTGCGGGCCGGCTACCCCGCAGACCGCGCAACGAGGCTCCCCATGCGGTTCCACCTGCTCCTACTCGCGCTCGTCGCCGCAGGCACAGGCGCGCGTGTCGCCCGCGCGGCCGACGTGCCCCGGTACAACGTGCTGCTGATAACGGCGGACGACCTACGGCCCGCGATGGGCTGCTACGGCGACACGCGGGCGAAGACGCCCAACCTCGACCGCCTCGCCGAGCGCGGGGTTTGCTTCGACCGCGCGTACGTGCAGTACCCGGTGTGCAACCCGAGTCGCACCTCCCTGCTCACGGGCACGCGGCCGGAGACTAACGGCGTCACCGGCAACGACACCTTCTTCCGCGACAAGCTTCCGGACGTCGTGACGCTCCCGCAGTTGTTCCGCAGTCACGGGGCGGTGGCCATATCCTTCGGGAAGATCTTCCACGCGGCTCTTGCCGAGGGGGAGGCCGTGAACCGGTTCCTCGACGCGGGTAAGTCGTGGGACGAGGCGCGGCTGTTCCGCCCCACCAAGGAGGGCAACACCGGGCCGCGCCGGAACCTCACCGGCGGCATCCTCAAGTGGTGCGAGGTGGCCGCGCTTGAGGGCACCGACGACGACCAGTCCGACGGCCAGACCGCGAAACACACGATCGCCGCGATGGAGCGGCACACCGGCAAGCGGTGGTTCATCGGTGCGGGGTTCCTCCGCCCGCACGACCCGTTCGTGGTGGGGAAGAAGTACGTCGCCCAGTACCCCGCCGGCGCGCTCGAGGTGCACCGCGACCCCGCCGACGCCAGCCCGCTCTCGAAGCACGCGCTCGGCGGCGGTGCGGCCGCGGAGGCGTTCAAGAGGTTCGACGACCGCGACCGGATGGCGTTCCTCACCCACTACTACGCCGGCGTCACCCAGACCGACGCGCAGGTCGGTCGGTTGATGGCCGCGCTGGACCGCCTCAAACTCTGGGACACGACGGTGGTCGTTTTCGTCGGGGACCACGGGTACCATCTCGGCGAGCGCGGCTGGTGGAACAAGAACACGCTGTTCGAGCGATCGTGCCGCGCGCCGTTCCTGATCGTCGCGCCGGGGGTGAGGCCGGCCGTGTGCCGCGGCCTCGTGGAGTTCCTCGACATTTACCCGACGGTCGCCGAACTGTGCGGCCTCCCGGTACCGGACGCGGTGAAGGGGAAGAGCCTCCGACCGCTCCTCGCCGACCCGACCAGAACCGTTCGCGACTCCGCGCTGACGCACGTCACCCGCGGCCCCAACGTGACCGGCTTCAGCCTGCGCACCGACCGCTGGCGCTACACCGAGTGGAGCGACGGCGGTGCCGAACTGTACGACCACCAAAACGACCCGGGCGAATGGCACGACCTGGCGCGCATGCCGGCCAACGCCGCCGTGCTCGCCGACCTCAAGAAGGTGCTCGCCGACCGCCGCTAGGCGCGCGACCCGGGACCGACCGATTACCCTCAAGTGCGACCTCACATGCCAACTGTTACCGCGCGACTCTGTTTCCCACTCGGCTTGTGCGCCCTGTGCCTTCTGCCCACGGTCGCGGCGGCGGCCGACCCGGCGCCGCCGCGGGCGGCGGAGATGGCCGGCTACCTCCTCGTCCCGCACGAGAAGGTCGCCCAGAGCTACGACGCCGGCTTCTCGATGTACGTCGCCGCCTGGCCGCTGCTGAAGAACTACCCGGGGAACCGCTTCCAGAGCGGCCTGTTCGGCACCTGGATGTTCGCCCGTAACGACGGCATCCCGCGCAAGGGCCACTACTCGGACATCGAAGGCGGCCTCGGTTGGTGGCGCGACACCCGCTTTGCCACCGAGACGCCGAAGTTCATCATGGGCGGCGTCGCGCTGAACTTCAGCGAGTGGGCGAACGGCCCCGGCGCCGGCAAAGGCCGCGACTGGGCCAAGCCCGCCGGCCACTACGCCATCGCGCAACTCACCCCGTGGGTGATCTGGCCGCCGGACGGGCTGAACCTGAAGCAGGGCACGAACGGCGAGTTGTTCGGCTACGGCTACCTGCCGCTGCCGCTCACCGCGGCGAAGAAGACCACCGCCGGCAAGGACGTGCCGACCGGCGACCAGAGCTGGACGCTGTTCCTCAACAGCGGCAACTTCAAGGGGCCGGTCGCGTTCTTCGTGCCCTACTTCTGGTCGAAGCCGACCGTCGAGAAGACCGACTTCGCCGGCACGTTCCTCGACGCCCGGCCGTCCGAGCCGAACAAGGCGATCCAGATGGAGACGCAGCACATCCCCGCGTTCGTGGCGAAGGACGCGAAGGGCGAAACCTACGCCCGAGTCGCCCCGACGCAATTTCCGGTGAAGCCGGACGGCGACTCGGTACTGATCCACCGCGTCACCGCGTACAACCGGGCCGCGCTGTGGGACGGCGTGAAAGCGTGGTTCGACGGCGGGCCGGCGGCGACGGGCGCGATCGACCCGAAGGCGGCCGGCGTTCACACCTTCAAGGGCGGCGGCGGGGCGACGTGGCAGATTTACACCTCGGAAACGCCTAAGGACAAGAAGGCGCCGGTGGCGTGGAACTCGTTCGCCACGCCGACCGCAATTAACGCCGACACCTTCGGCTACAAATGGGCGAAGGACGCGGTGACGACGGACGCCGCGCTTGTGACCCTCCCCGAATACTACCGGCTGACGAAAGACGCCAAGGACAAGGAGCGCTGGACGGTGGTGAGCGCGAAGGACGTGCCCGCGGAAACGGGGCTGGCGAAGGTAGAGTTCCCGCGGAAACGCGACGCAGCCGCCAAGCCGTACATCACGCCCGATGAGTCGGCGAGCAGCTGGAAGCGGCCGGGGCCGGTGGCCGGCCCGTTCCAGGCGAAGCTCGGCGACGGCAGCGTGGCGACGTATTACTGGTACCGCTTCGCCGACCAACCCGCGCTGCTCAACGCCGACCTGACCGCCGCCGAGCGCGAGACGGTTCAGAAGCGGGTCGAGCTCTTGCACCGCACCTGGACGAAGGAGCGCGAGTACCTGCCGCCGCCGACCACCGGTAAACTTGCCGACCTGGACCCGGCCGTCCTCGTGACGCCGCCGAAGGGGCTGGAGGTCGGCTACGTGCCGATCGTCACCCGTCAGGGACTTCCCGAGTAGCGAACCGATGACGTGCGACGTGGCCCTCCTCACCGACCGCCGCTACACCGCGACCGCCGCGGCCGAAGGCGACTGGTACATGAGCAACATCCTCGCCGACGACGGGCTGCTCCAGGCGGCGCTCGCCCGGCGTGGGCTCACGTCGGAGCGGGTCGACTGGGCCGACCCGGGTGTCGAGTGGTCGCGGTTCCGGTGCGCCCTGTTCCGCACCACGTGGGACTACTTCGACCGCTTTCCCGAGTTCTCCGCGTGGCTCGACCGCGTCGAGCGGCAGACGCGGTTGTGCAACCACAGCCCGACGGTGCGCTGGAACCTCGACAAGCACTACCTCGCCGACCTGGACGCCCGCGGCGTGCCGGTCGTGCCGGCGCGATTCCTCGAACGCGGCTCGGCGCAACCCCTTGCCGACGTGCTGACCGAAGCCGGGTGGGACGAGGCCGTTGTGAAGCCGTGCGTGTCCGGTGCGGCGCGACACACGTACCGCGTGAACCGCCGCACCGCCGCCGACCTACAACCGCTGCTCGACGGCTTGCTCGCGGCCGAAGCGATGCTGGTGCAGCCGTTCCAGGCCGACGTGGTGAGGACCGGCGAGGACACGCTGATGGTGTTCGGCGGTCGCTTTTCGCACGCCGTGCGGAAGGTGCCGAAGGCCGGCGACTTCCGCGTGCAGGACGACCACGGCGGCACCGTCCACGACTACACGCCGACGGCCGAGCAGGTGGAGTTGGCCGAGCGTGCGGTGTCCGCGTGCCACCCGCTCCCGGTCTACGGCCGGGTGGACCTGGTCCGCAACAACGCCGGCCAACTGGCCGTGATGGAACTGGAACTGATTGAACCGGAGTTGTGGCTCCGCCACCACCCGCCCGCCGCCGAGCACTTCGCCGCCGGTGTCGCCGCCTTCCTCACCCCGTGAGCGAGTCCGACATGTCACGAACCCGTCCGCTCCTCGCCGGCGTGCTGCTGCTCGCCGCCGCGACCGCCGTCGCCCAGGACGCGCCGCCGCACCCGCTGCGGCCCGACGGCAAGCCGGCCGCCGCCGGGAAGCCGCTAAAGGTGTTCATCCTGATGGGCCAGTCGAACATGGTCGGCATGGGCGACATCGGCCCGGAAGCCACGAAGGGGACGCTGGAATACTTCACGAAGGGGCAGAAGAAGTACCCGTTCCTGCTCGACGCCGGTGGCAAGTGGACCGAGCGGAAGGACGTGTACTATTACGACGCGCGCGTCAAGAAAGGCGCGTGGCTGAGCCCGGCCGCGAACGGCGGCAAGGCGTTCGGCCCCGAGGTCGGCTTCGGGTACGTCGTCGGGGCGGCGCTCGACGAGCCGGTGCTGGTGCTGAAGTCGTGCATCGGCAACCGCGCCCTGGGGTGGGACTTGCTCCCGCCGGGTAGCAAGCGGTACACGTACGACGGGAAGACTTACGCCGGGTCCGGGGACAAGGCCGAGTGGTGGGTCGAGGGGCAGCCGAAGAAGGAAGTGAACTGGTACGCCGGCAAGCAGTACGACGACGACATGGCCAACGCCAAGGCCGCGCTGGCGTCGCTCGGCAAGTGGTACCCCGGCTACAAGGACGAGGGCTACGAGATCGCCGGGTTCGTGTGGTGGCAGGGCCACCGCGACCACTTCAGCGCCGCCCACACGAGCAAGTACGAGGAGAACCTGGAGCGGCTGATCGGGAGCCTGCGGAAGGACTACGCCGCGCCCGCGGCCAAGTTCGTCCTCGCCACCGGCTGCGGCAACCCCGGCCGGGAGGGGAACGGCCTCAAGATCGCCGAGGCGCAGCTGGCCATCGGCGACGCCAAGAAGTACCCCGCGTTCGCCGGCAACGTGAAGGCCGTGGACGTCCGCGACCTGTGGCGGGAGGTGGACGTGTCGCCCAAGAACCAGGGCTTCCACTACAACCGCAACGCCGAGACGTTCCTCGAAGTCGGCCTCCGCCTCGGCGGCGCGATGACGGACCTCCTGAAGAAGTAGGGCACCCCGATGACGACGCGACTCGCGGCGGCGCTGCTGGCGCTCGCCGCGCCCTCCACTCTGCGGGCCGCCGACCCGCCGAAGCCGAACATCGTTTACATCCTCGCTGACGACCTCGGCTACGGCGACCCCGGGTGCTACAACCCGGCGTCGAAGATTCCGACGCCTCACATCGACCGGCTGGCGAAAGAGGGCGTTCGCTTCACCGACGCGCACTCGCCGTCGGCCGTGTGTACGCCCACACGCTACGCCCTGCTCACCGGCCGGTATGCTTGGCGGACGCGACTCCAGCGGAACGTCATCGGCCCGTTCTCGCCACCGCTCATCGACGCGGGACGGCTCACCGTCGCCGAGTTGTTGCGCCGCCACGGCTACGCCACCGCTTGCGTCGGTAAGTGGCACCTCGGCTGGGGCTGGCCCGCGCCGGTCGGCGGCGCCCGCGACTTCACCCGCCCCATTCCCGACGGCCCGACCGCCCGCGGCTTCGACCTCTACTTCGGCACCGACGTGCCGAACTACCCGCCGTACTGCTTCATCGACAACGACCGCACCGTCGGTATCCCGCGCGAACCGGCGCCCGTCGGCCGCGACTCGTTCAACATCGCCGGCCCGATGGTGCCCGGCTGGAAGCTCGTGGAGGTGCTGCCGGGGTTGGAGAAGCGCGCGGTCGAAACCATCGAGTCGGCCGCGAAGGGCGGCAAGCCGTTCTTTCTGTACCTGCCGCTCACGTCACCGCACTTCCCGGTCGTGCCGACCGACGCCGTTCGCGGCCGGAGCGCGGCTGGCGCCTACGGCGACTTCGTAACGCAGACCGACAATTTCGTCGGCGCCGTGACGGACGCACTTCAGCGCAGCGGTGCGGCCGCGAACACGCTGGTGATCCTGACGAGTGACAACGGCCCGGAAATCACGGGTGAGGTGAGCCCGGGGGCGTATGACCGCCTGCGTCAGTTCGGCCACGCGAGTATGGGGGCGCTCCGCGGCGCGAAGCGCGACGCCTGTGAAGGCGGCCACCGCGTCCCGTTCGTCGCCCGTTGGCCGGGCCGAATCCGCGCCGGCGGCACGTGTGACGAGACCGTCTGCCACGTCGATCTGTTGGCGACCGTGGCCGCCCTGCTCGGCGTGCCGCTGCCCGCCGACGCCGGCGTGGACAGCGTGAACATCCTCCCCGCGCTACTCGGCGAGCCGCGCCGCGCCCCCCTGCGCGAGGCGACTGTCCACCACAGCGGGCAGGGGAAGTTCGCCATCCGCCGCGGCGACTGGGTGCTCATCCTCGCGCCGACCGGCGACGACAACGGCAAGCGCGGCGAGCCGCCGTGGTTCCAGGCCGAGCGCGGGTACACCCCGCACGCCGAGCCGGGCGAGTTGTTCAACCTCGCCACCGACCCGTCGCAGAAGCACAACCGGTACGCGGCCGAGCCGGCGAAGGTGAACGAACTCGCGGTGCTCATGGCTCGCTACGTGTCAGAAGGCCGGAGTACCCCCGGCCCGCGCCAGCGGAACGACGTGGACATCGTCTGGGACCGGCGTGGGAGATGATTCGAGCACGCGGAGCGACGCCGATGAAGCACCTGAGCCTTCTCCTGCGCGTCGGCGCGCTGGCGGTGCGGGCCGACGCCGAGCCACCGGCCGAGCTGCTCGACCGTGCCACGACGGGCGACATCCGCGCGCAGTTGTCGCTGGCCTACGCTTACCGCGACGGAAAGGGTGTTAGCCGCGACTACGCAGCGGCCCTGCTCTGGGCCCGACTGGCGGCCGACCGCGGCGACCCAGCCGCGCAGGACTTCGTCGGTTGGATGTTTTTTCAGGGGCTCGGCGTCCGCCACAACCCGGAGGTGGCGGCCGGGTACTTCCGCGCTGCGGCCGGTAAGTCGGCGGCCGCCGCTTGGAACCTCGGCTAGTCCTACAGCCGTAGTTGCTACAACAGCCCTCGCCAGGACTTGTGGCGAGGGTGGGCGATGTCAGGACGACCGACGGCGGCCCAGGTGCGGGCCTGGGCGGACGAGGTGACGGCGGTCGGCGACCGGATCGGCCGGCACTTCGCCCGGTCCGAGCCCCGCGCCCGGGCCGTCGGGTACATCCGCGGGCTGCTGGGCGACGCCGACCGGAAGAACGGGTGGCAACTCGCCGAGGCGCTCGGCGACCCGACCCCGGACGGGGTCCAGCACCTGCTCGCCCGGGCCGACTGGGACGCCGACGCCGTCCGCGACGACCTCATGGGGTACGTCCACGAGCACCTCGGCGACCCGGCCGCGGTTCTGGTCGTGGACGAGACCGGGTTCCTGAAGAAGGGGACCAAGTCGTGCGGGGTGGCCCGCCAGTACACCGGCACCGCCGGGCGGATCGAGAACGCCCAGGTCGGGGTCTTCCTGGCGTACGCGGGGCCGAAGGGGCACGCCCTGATCGACCGGGCGTTGTACCTGCCGAAGGAGTGGACGGACGACCGGCCGCGGTGTGACGCGGCCGGGGTGCCGGCGGCCGTCGGGTTCGCCACCAAGCCGCGGCTGGCCGAGCGGATGCTGGCGCGGGCGTGGGCGCGGGGGGTGACGGCCGGGTGGGTGACGGGGGACACGGTGTACGGGCACGACGGGGCGTTCCGCCGGTTCCTGGAGGGGCACCGGCAGGCGTACCTGCTGGCGGTCCCGGCCAACCAGCCGCTGTTCGACGGGGAGCAGCGCTCGACCGTGAAGGCCGTCGCCGAGGGGTTCCCGGTTGCCGCGTGGGAGCAGGCCAGTGCGGGGGACGGGTCGAAGGGGCCGCGGGAGTACGACTGGGCGGTCCGGGCGTTCGGCCCGGTGGACGAGCGGGGGTGGCAGTTGTGGCTGGTGGTCCGGCGGCACCGGGACCGGCCGGACGAGCGGGCCTACTACTTCGCCCGCGGGCCGGCGGCGACGGCCCCGGCCGAGCTCGTCCGCGTGGCGGGGAGCCGGTGGCGGGTGGAGGAGTGCCTGGAACTGGCGAAGGGCGACTGCGGCCTCGACGAGTACGAGGTGCGGTCGTGGGTCGGGTGGCACCGACACGTCACCCTGAGCCTGCTCGCCCTGGCGGTGGTGGCGGCGATCCGGGTGGCGGCCGGGCCGTCGGGTCGGCCGAAAAAGGGGGCGCGGGGCTGGTCCGGGTGAGCGTCCCGGAGGTGCGGAGGCTGCTGCTCCGACTCGTGTGGGCGGTGGTGCCGGACGCCGAGAAGGTGTTGGCCTGGTCAGCGTGGCGGCGGGCGCACCAGCACCGCGCCCGCTGCTACCACTACCGGAAGCGGGGGGCCAAGCCGCCCGACTGACCAACTACGGCTGTAGGACTAGTCCTACAGCCGTAGTTGCTACAACAGCCCTCGCCAGGACTTGTGGCGAGGGTGGGCGATGTCAGGACGACCGACGGCGGCCCAGGTGCGGGCCTGGGCGGACGAGGTGACGGCGGTCGGCGACCGGATCGGCCGGCACTTCGCCCGGTCCGAGCCCCGCGCCCGGGCCGTCGGGTACATCCGCGGGCTGCTGGGCGACGCCGACCGGAAGAACGGGTGGCAACTCGCCGAGGCGCTCGGCGACCCGACCCCGGACGGGGTCCAGCACCTGCTCGCCCGGGCCGACTGGGACGCCGACGCCGTCCGCGACGACCTCATGGGGTACGTCCACGAGCACCTCGGCGACCCGGCCGCGGTTCTGGTCGTGGACGAGACCGGGTTCCTGAAGAAGGGGACCAAGTCGTGCGGGGTGGCCCGCCAGTACACCGGCACCGCCGGGCGGATCGAGAACGCCCAGGTCGGGGTCTTCCTGGCGTACGCGGGGCCGAAGGGGCACGCCCTGATCGACCGGGCGTTGTACCTGCCGAAGGAGTGGACGGACGACCGGCCGCGGTGTGACGCGGCCGGGGTGCCGGCGGCCGTCGGGTTCGCCACCAAGCCGCGGCTGGCCGAGCGGATGCTGGCGCGGGCGTGGGCGCGGGGGGTGACGGCCGGGTGGGTGACGGGGGACACGGTGTACGGGCACGACGGGGCGTTCCGCCGGTTCCTGGAGGGGCACCGGCAGGCGTACCTGCTGGCGGTCCCGGCCAACCAGCCGCTGTTCGACGGGGAGCAGCGCTCGACCGTGAAGGCCGTCGCCGAGGGGTTCCCGGTTGCCGCGTGGGAGCGGGCCAGTGCGGGGGACGGGTCGAAGGGGCCGCGGGAGTACGACTGGGCGGTCCGGGCGTTCGGCCCGGTGGACGAGCGGGGGTGGCAGTTGTGGCTGGTGGTCCGGCGGCACCGGGACCGGCCGGACGAGCGGGCCTACTACTTCGCCCGCGGGCCGGCGGCGACGGCCCCGGCCGAGCTCGTCCGCGTGGCGGGGAGCCGGTGGCGGGTGGAGGAGTGCCTGGAACTGGCGAAGGGCGACTGCGGCCTCGACGAGTACGAGGTGCGGTCGTGGGTCGGGTGGCACCGACACGTCACCCTGAGCCTGCTCGCCCTGGCGGTGGTGGCGGCGATCCGGGTGGCGGCCGGGCCGTCGGGTCGGCCGAAAAAGGGGGCGCGGGGCTGGTCCGGGTGAGCGTCCCGGAGGTGCGGAGGCTGCTGCTCCGACTCGTGTGGGCGGTGGTGCCGGACGCCGAGAAGGTGTTGGCCTGGTCAGCGTGGCGGCGGGCGCACCAGCACCGCGCCCGCTGCTACCACTACCGGAAGCGGGGGGCCAAGCCGCCCGACTGACCAACTACGGCTGTAGGACTAGAGCAGTTCCAGTTTCAGTCTGGCGGGTATCCGGCGTGAGCGAAGTAGTTCCGGGCGTCGGTCGGGGTGATCCAGTCGAGGCTCTGCCCGAACGCATCCTCCACCTCGGGTACCGTCCGCAGTTCCCGCCGCCGGAGTTCGTTCTTGACCTTCGAGAACACCTGCTCGATCGGGTTCCGGTCCGGGCTGTACGCCGGCAGGTACACCAGTCCGGCGTCCCGCCCGCGGATCGCCTCGGCCACCCCGGCCACCTTGTGCGTCGCCAGGTTGTCCATCACCACCACGTCCCCGGGCCGCAACCGCGGGGCCAACTCCTGCCGGACGTACGCGCGGAACAGGTCGCCGTTGAGCGCCCCGTCGATGACCAGCGGGGCGAACAGCCCGTCGAGCCGGAACGCCGCCAGGAAGGTGGTCGTCTTCCAGTGCCCGAACGGGACCACCCCGGGCACCCGCTCGGCCGTCGGCCCCCACCCGTAGAGGCGGGTCATCTTGGTCGTCCCGAACGTCTCGTCGAGGAAGACGAGCCGGCGGGGGTCGAGGCCGGCGGCGGCGACCGCCCACTCGGCCCGGGCGGTGACGACATCGGGCCGGTCCCGCTCGGCCGCCCGGACCGACTTTTTTTGAGCGACAGGCCGAGCGCCCGGAGGGCGTTCCAGAGGTTGGCGATCGAGGTCGTCAGCCCGAGGTCGCGGCGGAGGTCGGCCAGGGTGGTGCCCGGCTTCTCCCGGACCCGGGCGCGGATCCGGTCGCCCTCCCGGTCGGCGAGTGACCGCCGGTGGTTGGCCTTGGACTTCGGGGCGAGGGGCTCCCCCGCCCGGTGCAGGGCCTTGATCGACCGGACCCAGGACGGGCTGACCCCGAGCGCCTCGACCACCTCGGCCGTGGAGGCGCCCTCCTCGGTGAGTTGGACGACGCGGAGTCGGTACTCGACGGGCAGGGTCTTCATCGGCGACGCCCTCCTGGGTCGCCGCCGAGGGTACGCGACCCAAGAGCTCAGCGCCAGACTGAAACTGGAACTGCTCTAGTGCTACGCCGCCACCCAGGGCGTCGATCACGACATCCCCAAAGCCCTCGACTGTTGGAAGCAGGCCGCCGCGATGGGCCACGGCCGGTCGGCCGCGGTCGCCGTTATGGTGTACCTCGCCGGTGACGGCGTTCGCGCCGACCCGAAGGCGGCGCAGGTACTGGCCGAACGCGCGGCCGAGTTGGACGACCCGTCCGGCCTCATCTTGATGGGCGAGATGCATTTTCGAGCCGGCGAACTCGACTGTAAACGCCGACCGAGAAGTGCAGCGCCTGTCGGCGGCCGGGCCGCCGATCGAGAAGTGTAGCGCTCCTGTTCAGCCTCCGCCCTACGGTGGGGATCACGCCCGTGGTTCACCCCCGAACGGCTGGAGGCAGGAGTGCTCAAGAACATGGAGATCTGGGTCGAGATTCGCCGCCGGGTACTGACCGGCGAGATCAGCAAGCGGCAGGCGTGCGTCGAGTACGAGATCCACTGGCAGACGCTCAAGAAGATCCTGGCCCACGAGGAGCCGCCGGGGTTTCAAGGCAAGGCCGCGCGGGCGAAGCCCGAGCTCGGGCCGTTCCTGCCGATCATCCACCAGATCCTAGTGCCGGATCAGGTCGCTGGCTTTGCCAACAGCGGATGGGGCTTGCACCCGTAGTAGTCGCACGCCCGCTGCCGAACCTCGTCCGCCGTCAACCTCCGATCCGGCTCGACGATGGCCCGCTTGCCGTGGACCCACTTCGGCTCGATCGGGTTGAGCCACGGGCCCTTGACCGGCAGCCGGCAGACCCGGATCCGACACCCGGTCTTGCTCCGCCGCACCCGCCGGTTGTGTCGCTCGACCCACCCCCGCACCCGCTTGCTGACGTGCCACGCGGCGTTGTCCCAGACGAGGACGAACACTTCTTTGAAGTTCCCCACTGATCGTGGACAGCGGGAAAGCGGTGTAAGCTCTCATCACGAGGAGACACACCGATGGCCGGTTCCCGCAAGGTCTACACGCCGGAGTTCCAGCTCCAGGCCGTGAGGATGATCACCGAGCAGAAGCTGTCCGTGGCCGAGGTCGCCCGCCGCCTCGGGGTCACCGAGAACCGGCTCCACGACTGGAAGAAGGCGGTCCTCCAGAAGGGGGCCGACGCCTTCCCGGGGTCGGGACACCTCACCCCCGTCGAGGAGGAACTCCGCCGCCTCCGGGCCGATGTCAAGCGACTGGAGATGGAGCGCGACATCCTAAAAAAGCCACGGCGTTCTTCGTCACCCAGATGAAGTGACCTTCGCCTGGATCGAGGAACGCCGCGAGCAGTGGCCGGTCGCGGTGCAGTGCCGCGTCCTGGGGGTGTCCCGCTCGGGCTTCTACGCCTGGCGGTCGCGGGAGCCGAGTGCCGCCGAGAAGAAGCGCGCGGAGCTGGCCGAGCAGGTCGCGGCCATCCACGCCGAGGTGAAGGGCCGGTACGGCAGCCCGCGGGTCCATGCCGAGCTGGTCGCGCGAGGTACGCCGTGCTGCGTGAACACGGTCGCCCGGGTCATGCGCGAGGCCGGGATCGCCGCGAAGACGAAGCGGCAGTTCCGCCAGACGACGGACTCCAACCACGCGCTGCCGGTGGCCGGGAACGTGTTGGACCGGGCGTTCGACCCGGACGAGCCGAACGCCGCGTGGGTCGCGGACGTGACGTACATCCCGACCCGGGAGGGGTGGTTGTACCTGGCCGTGGTCGAGGACTTGTTCAGCCGCGCGGTGGTCGGCTGGTCGATGGACGCGACGATGACCAGCCGGTTGGTCGTGGACGCGCTGGAGATGGCGGTGGCCGACCGTCTCCCGGGGTCTTCGGTCTCGGCCCCGGTGGCCCACTCGGACCGCGGCAGTCAGTACGCCAGCGAGCACTACCGGCGTCGGCTCTCGGAGGGGCGGATCACGTGCAGCATGAGCCGGCGGGGGAACTGCTGGGACAACGCGCCGATGGAGAGCTTCTTCGCGAGCGTGAAGACGGAGCGGACAACGACCGGCGCTCGACACACCCGTTGTCAGGCCGGATACAACAGCGGTGATCGCGTGCCCGTGGGCCTTGCTCGAGTTGGCCCGCTTCTGCCAGGAGTACCGCGCCCGCACCGGAGGAGCCGCACCATGTTCGACCGCCCCGCCCCCACACCCCCCCGCGCTTGACGCCCCCGTCACCAGCCGAGCCCCGGTGGCAGGATCTGCCGACCCACCAGCAGGAGGAGTTGCTCCGGCACCTCGGCCGGATGCTCGCCGAGCGGATCGCCGTCGCCGACTCGCCCCAGGAGGGGACGCATGAGCGGCGGTAACCCTCCGGCCTCCCCGTTCGGCCACAAGCTCCGCCCCCGGCACCTCGACCGGCTGGCCGTCGTCTACGTCCGCCAGTCCAGCCCGCAACAGGTCGCCTGCAACCGCGAGTCGACCGACTTGCAGTACCAACTGCGACAGCGGGCTGTCACCCTGGGTTTGGGCGAGGACCGCGTGCTGGTGATCGACGACGATCAGGGGATCAGCGGCTCCTCCGTCGAGAACCGGCCGGGGTTCCAGCGGCTACTGGCCGAGGTGTCGCTCGGCCACGTCGGGGTCGTGTTCGGCCGGGAGGTGAGCCGGCTGTCCCGGTCGTGCCGGGACTGGCACCAGTTGCTGGAGCTGTGCGCCCTGTTCCAGGTGCTGATCGCCGACGCCGACGGGGTGTACGACCCGACCGACCCGTCGGACCGCCTCCTGCTCGGGCTGCGCGGCATGATGTCCGAGGCCGAACTTCATGTCCTCAAGGCCCGGATGCATCAGGGCAAGCTGAACAAGGCCCGCCGGGGCGAGCTGTTCACCTGCGTGCCGGTCGGGTACGTGCGGTCGCCCGACGGCGGCATCGCCCTGGACCCGGATGAGCAGGTCCGCGGGGTGGTGTCGCTGGTGTTCGCTAAGTACGCCGAACTCGGGTCGCTGACGAAGACGCACGCGTACCTCGTGGCGAACAACATCCAGCTCGGGCTGCGGGTGTACAAGGGACCGGGCAAGGGGCGGCTGGTGTGGCACCGGCCCCGGCGCAGCGCCCTCTACGAGATGCTCCGGCACCCGTTCTACGCGGGAGCCTACGCCTACGGTCGCAGCCCGCTCGACCCGACCCGGCGCGGGCCGACCCGGCCGAAGGGCGGACGCCGCAACGCCCCGCCCGAGGAGTGGGTGTGCCTGCTCCGGGACAAGGTGCCGGCGTACATCTCGTGGGAGCAGTACGAGGAGACCCGGCGTCGGTCGTCGGCGAACGATCGCGGGGGTGGGTCGAAGCAGGCCACGGGTCGGGCGCCGACGCTCCTCAACGGGATCGTGCGGTGCGGCCGGTGCGGCCGGGCGATGGGGGCGCGGAACGCGCGGGCGTCGGCCAACCCGCGGTACGCCTGCGACTGGGAGTTCCGGGAGTACGGCGGGCCGCGGTGCCAGAGCCTGGTGGCCGCGTACCCGGACCGGCTGGTCGAGTCGGTCCTCAAGGCGGTCGAGCCGGCGTCGCTGGAGCTGAGCCTGCGGGCGACCGAGCGGGCCGAGCAGGACCGGGAGCGGCTGCACGCCCACTGGAAGCAGCGGCTGGAGCGGGCCGGGTACGAGGCGGACCGGGCGCGGCGGCAGTACGACGCGGTGGACCCGGAGAACCGGCTGGTGGCCCGGGCGCTGGAGCGGCAGTGGGAGGCAAAGCTGGTCGAGCAGCAACGGCTGGCGGAGGACTACGCCCGGTTCCAGGCCGAGCGGCCGCGGCACCTCAGCGCCGCCGACCGGGAGCGGATCGTGGCGCTGGCGGCCGACCTGCCGGGGCTGTGGCACAGCCGAACGACGACCGGGGGCGACCGGCGGGCCGTCGTCCGGCTCCTGATCGAGCGTGTAGAGTTGGCGCGGCACGGCGAGACGGAACGGGCCGATGTGACGGTCCACTGGCGTGGCGGGTTGGTGACGCGACACGAGATCCGCCAAGGGCTGCGGGCCTACCGAGCGCTCGGCGGGTTGGCGCAGCTCCGCGAGCGCATCCTGGAGCTGCGGGGCGACGGTCATACCGCGGATGCAATCGCCGAGGTGCTCAACCGCGAGGGGCACCGGGTGGCGCGCGGTGACGGGTTCACCGGTGACCGGGTGCGTCAGTTGTTGGCCCGGTTCGGGCAGACGGGCGTCCCACCGGGAGTGCGGGACGCGAGCGACCTGCCGGGGGTCGACGAGTGCTGGCTGCCGGAGTTGGCGAAGCGTCTGGGTGTGAAGCCGATCGTGGTGCACCGGTGGCGGTGGTCGGGGTGGCTACACGCGCGACAGTTGCGGGGCGAGAATGGGAGGTGGATCGTGTGGGCCGACGCGGCGGAACTCAAGCGACTCCGCCGACTGCGTGCGTTCGAGATCAAGCACCACGGCCGGCGGACGCCCTCGCCAGATCTGACCGTACCGGCGAGGCGACCGGGTCCGAGGGGTGCGACAACGCATTCGCAGAGTGGAGGGAACTGACCCTCCCCAAGTTTCGTGGAGTCGAAGTTAACGGTGTATGCTCCGAGGAGGAGTACACCGATGGCCCGACTGCGTGCGACGTACACCGCCGAGTTCAAGCTCCGCGCGGTAAAGATGATCACCGACCAGAAGCTCTCCGTCGCCGAGGCCGCACGCCGCCTCGGGGTCAGCGAGAACGTCCTCCACGAGTGGCGGAAGGCCCACCGGGGTCGCGGCGACGCCGCCTTCCCGGGGCACGGCAACCCGTCCCCGGCCGACGAGGAGCTCCGCCAACTCCGCGCCGAGAACGCACGACTTCGTGCCGAGCGGGACTTGTTAAAAAAGGCCGCCGCGTACTTCGCCAACCCGCCGACCTGACGTTCCGGTTCGTCGCCGACCACGCCGCCGAGTGGCCGGTCGGGTGGATGTGCGACGCCCTGGAGGTGTCGGCCAGCGGGTACTACGCCTGGGCGTCACGGGCCGACAGCGCGGCCGAGCAGCGGCGGCGGGAGCTGGTCGCGGCGATCCGGGAGGTCCACGCCGAGGTGAGGGAGCGGTACGGCAGCCCGCGCATGACCGCCGAGTTGAACGCCCGGGGTCAGGCGTGCTCGGAGAACACCGTGGCCAAGCTCATGACGGCCCACGAAATCCGGGCGAGAACGCCGCGTCGGTTCGTGCGGACGACGGACTCGGGGCACGCCCACCCGGTCGCCGACAACCGACTCGACCGGGACTTCACGCCGGCCCGCCCGAACGCCGCCTGGTCGGCCGACATCACCTACGTCCCGACCCGCGAGGGGTGGGTGTACCTGGCCGTCGTCGAGGACCTGTTCAGCCGGATGATCGTGGGGTGGAGCATGGCGGCGACGATGGAGAGCCGGCTGGTCGTGGACGCCCTGGAGTTGGCGTTGGCCCGCCGCCGTCCCGGGGTCGGGCTGCTCGCGCACTCGGACCGCGGGAGCCAGTACGCGAGCGAGCACTACCAACGCGTCCTCACCGGGGCCGGGATCGTGTGCAGCATGAGCGGGGTGGGGCAGTGTTGGGATAACGCCCCGGTCGAGAGCTTCTTCGGCCGGCTGAAGTGCGAGGTCGGGATCGCGCCGGGCACGATGTTCGCCACCCGGGAGGACGCCCAGGCCGTGATCCTCGAGTACCTGGAAGTGTTCTACAACCGCGTCCGCCGCCACTCCTCCCTGGGGTCCGTGTCCCCCGAGGAGTTCGAGCGGACGTACCACCAGACCCACCGTTAACTTCGACTCCATTTTTCTTCGGGAAGATCAGTTCGGCGAGGCCGTCGGCACGTCCTTCGTGAAGGCCCAGCCCACCGCCAGGGCCGAGCGGCGAGTTGCGTTGCAGGCATTGCTGGCGTGTCCCACCGGGTCCATCGGCTGCCTCGGCGACGACGACGTGAAGGCCGTGACGGACGACTTCCCGCACGTCATTGAGGAGCCGGTGTACTACTGCGGGTACTACTCCCCGAAGTCATACGGCGGCAACAGCTACTTCGTCCGGCACGCCGCAGGCAACTGGCTGATCGACGCCCCGAAGTTCGTCGCCCCGCTGGTGCGGCGGCTGGAGGCGCTGGGCGGGGTCGCCCACTTCTTCCTGACGCACCGGGACGACGTGGCCGACGCCGACCGCTTCGCCGCCCACTTCCACGCCCACCGGGTCATCCACCGGGCCGAGTTGTCCTCGCAGCCGGGTGCGGAAGTCGTCCTCGACGGCGGCGGGCCGTGGGCGTTGGCCCCCGGCTTCCTCGCCATCCCGACGCCGGGCCACACGGAGGGCCACTGCGCCTTGCTGGTCCAGGACCGCTTCCTGTTCACCGGCGACCACCTGGATTGGGACCGGGACAAACAGCGCCTTGCGGCCTCCGAGAACTACTGCTGGTACTCGTGGCCGCAGCAGGCGGATTCCATGCGGCGGCTGGCGGATTACCGCTTCGAGTGGGTGCTGCCCGGCCACGGCCAGCGGGTGCGTTTACCTGCCGACGAGATGCGGGCCGAAGTCCTGCGGCTGGCCGACGAGATGCGGAGCGGGGAAGTCTGAAGGCGTGCGTCGTGGCGGAGGGAAGGGCGGTCGATACGGCCCCGGCGGTCGGTGTTCGGCCCCGCCAAGCGAAAACCCCACCCGATCCGATCGGGTGGGGTTTCGTGGTGTCTTGCTCGGTCACTTTGGGGCGGGGATTTTACACCGCCGCTTACACCAACTTTTACACTGGGGATTTGCACCAAACTCGTCGTCGCAAACCCTTATCCCCAAGACACTTACAAGTCGGGCTGACAGGATTCGAACCTGCGACCTCTTGGTCCCGAAGCATTCAGCAGAACAGCCGTCAGATTGGCAAAGAAGCCGTGTTCCACAAGCACTTTACATCCCCTCTGATGGGATGGCAAGCACAGGCGAAGGAGGGCAGGGAAGGGCGGCTTGAGACGGTACGGAGGGGGTTATTCGGTACATCGACGGTACAGAACGGTACGCCACACCGCCCGACTTCATGGCCCCCACGCGTGCTGGGTGTGGCGGGTGTGATCAATGTGACGGGTGCGGGGGCCGGGCTCACGGCTGGAACCACGGGTCGTCGCGGACCGACTTCAGGCACTCGTCCAGCGTCAGCCCGGCGAACAGCTGGTGCCACTTCCCGGTGTGCCGCAGGTACGCCAGGTTGAACCGCCCCACGGTGGTGTGCTCCAGCCGGGCGAAGTTCACCTCGAACGTAGGCGACGCGGCGTCGGGGAACGGGCAGGCGTAGGTGGCCACGAAGTAGAAGTACCGGCCGTGCCACTTCGTCGAGAGCCCGGTCACGTAGTTGAACTTCGGGTTCTGCGGCGGCGGCTGCACGTACTTCGGCGTCAGGGCCGTCCCGATCAGCTCGTTCGCCTTCCGCTCGACCTCGGCCTTGAGGGCGTCCGACGCCCTGGCCCGCGGGTCGAGGCCCGGGGAGTACACCCAGGTCTTCTTCTGCTTCGCCACGGCTTATCTCCGTGATCCGGGTGCGCGGGCCTCTGTCCCCAGCCTACCACCGGCGATCCCGCGGTTCACGCCGCCGTCGGTAGAATGGCGACCGGCTGCACTGCGGCTCGCTCTCCGTCGTCGCCCGGAACCGTTGATGCCCCGCAAGCCCGCCAAGCCTGCCGCCGAGGCCGACTACCCCGACCTGCTCGCCCGCGTCTCGGCGGTGCTGGAGCAGGGCCGGCGGTCGGCCGCCCGCACCGTCAACGCCGTCCTCGCGGCGAGCTACTGGCAGGTCGGCCGGCACGTCGTCGAGCGCGAGCAGGGCGGCCGGCGGAAGGCCGGGTACGGGGAGGAACTCCTCAAGCGGCTGACCGCCGACCTGGTGGCCCGGTTCGGCCGCGGGTTCTCCCGCCGGAACCTGGAGCAAATGCGGGCGTTCTACCTGGGCTGGCAGTTCGGCCAGACGCCGTCCGGCAAGTCCCAGGTGCGGGTCCGCTGCGAGCTGCCTGAATCACCCCCGGCCGGAAAAGCGCAGACGGTGTCTGCGGAATTGGCCCCGGGCACCTCCCCGGTGCCCGCGGTCCCGCTCGACCCGGCGGCCACGCTGCTGGACGCGTTCCCGCTGCCGTGGTCCCACTACGTCCGGCTGATGGCCGTCCGGGACGACTTCGCCCGGTGGTTCTACGAGGACGAGGCGATCAAGGGCGGGTGGTCGGTCCGCCAGCTCGACCGGCAGGTCTCGACGCTCCTGTTCGAGCGGACCGGGGCGGCCAAGAACAAGGCCGCCGTGCTGGCCCGGGGACGGGCGGGCGACCCGGCGGACGTGGTCACCCCGGCCGAGGCGATCCGCGACCCGTACGTGCTGGAGTTCCTCGACCTCAAGGACGAGTACGCCGAGAGCGACCTGTAGGAGGCGATCGTCCGCCACCTGGAGGCGTTCCTGCTGGAGCTGGGGACCGGGTTCACGTTCGTCGCCCGGCAGAAGCGGGTCCGGGTCGGGGACTCGTGGTACAAGATCGACCTGCTGCTGTTCCACCGGGTACTCCGGTGCCTGGTGGTGATCGACCTGAAGCTCGGGGCGTTCACCCACGCCGACGCCGGGCAGATGAACCTGTACCTGAACTACGCGAGGGAGCACCTGGTCGTGGCCGGGGAGGCCGACCCGGTCGGGCTGATCCTGTGCAGCGACAAGGACGACGCGGTGGTCCACTACGCGATGGGCGGGATCAACGCCCGGGTGTTCGCGTCCACCTACAGGACGGTGCTCCCGGACGAGGCCACCCTGCGGCGGGAGATCCTGGCTGTCGATCGCGGTTTGAAACAGGGCCACTTTCGCGGTCGGAGGCGGGCCAGTCGGAGTTGCCGGGCGGAGCGAGCGGACGGTCATTTCGCGGCGGGCTTGTCGGGGCGGTGGACGCGGTAGGACTGGCCCTTCAGCTTCACGATGGTCGCGCCGTCGACGACGCGGTCCAGCAACGCCATCGCCAGCGGCGCGTCGCCGAGGTATTCGGCCCAGTCGCCGAAGTCGATGTTGGTGATCAGGGCGGTGGAACGCTGCTGGCTGCGGGCGTCGATGATCTTGTACCACAGGCTCGCCGCCTGCGGGCAGAGGCTGCGTTCGATGCGGTCGAAGCCGAACTCGTCGATGATCAACAGCGGGAAGCGGGCGTAGAAGCGGACGCGGTCGTGGATGGTCTGATCGGCCATCGCGGCGGTGAGGTCTTCGAGGAGGTCGCCGCTGGTGGTGTAGTACACCGCCTGTTCGAGCAGGCACGCGGCCAGGCCGATGCTCTGGATGAGCCGACTCTTCCCCAGGCCGGACTGCCCGACGAAGACGACGTTCTGGTTGCGGCGGATGAAGTCGCCCTGGGCCAGGGCCTCGATCTGCACGCGGGGGATGGCGGGGTTGAAGGTCCAGTCGAAGGTGGACAGCGGCAGGGCTTCGCGGAAGCGGGCCTGCTGGACGAGTCGCTCGATGCGACGCTCGCGGCGGAGTCCGGCCTGGTCGGCGAGCAAGCGGTGCAGGAAGTCGAGGTGCGCGAGGCCGGCATCCTGCGCCTGCTGCAAGGCCGCGTCGAGTTGCTCGGCGGTCACGGGGATGCGCAGGGTCGCGAAGTCGGCGAGGATCTGGTCACGCCGGCCCGGGGTCGCGGCCGGCGTCGTGTTCGGGGCGGTCTTCGGGCGGGGTGTCATCGCCGGGTTCCTCGGGCTCGTCGGACGCGAGCAGGTGTTGATAGTCGCGGGTGGACCGCGGCCCGATGACATCGTCGCGCAGGGTGGGATCGAGCGAATCGCGGTGGAGTTCGGCGAGTTCGTCGAGCCGGGGCCGGGGTCGAGCCCGGGCGGCGAGGATGCGGCGGACGGCGGCGAGCGAGAAGGCGCCGAAGCGGACGGCGCGGTCGAGGGCGGCACGCACGTCGTCCCGCGTGTACTGCGCGGCCAGGGCGAGCAGGTGCTGGGCCTGCAACTTGCCCTGGATCTGCCGGGCGAGCAGGCCGTCGAGGAACGCGGTGCCGACCGGGCCGAGGTCCGCGAAGCGTTGTCGCAACAGCCGCGTCCGCTCCTCGGGATCGCCGGTCGGATGATGGCTCTTGATCGACTGCCGCACGCCGCTGCGTGTGGCCGGCACCAGGGGGTGGCGGGCGACCTCCTCCAGACCGACCGAGTAGACGATGACCTCGCCGTCGGCGATGCGGACCGGCAGGACCTGGCCGATGAACGACCACGGCACCGAGTAGTGGTTCAATCGGTGCGTGAGGAAGCCCTCGACGTTGACGTGGCGATAGACCACGAGAGCGGTGTCGAAGTCGCGGGTGGGGAGCGGCAGCAGGTGCGGCCGTTCGCGCTCGTGGCGGTCGCGTGGCGTCTCCCGGAAGTCGCGAATCGTGTGAACATCGGCGACCGTCGCCAGCCACCGGGCCGTCACCTCGTTGAGGTGATCGAGCGAGTCGAAGGTGCGGCCGTTGAGCAGGTTGACCTCGACGTAGTGGAACTTCCTCTCGACCTTCCCCTTGGTCTGGGGCCGTCGCACGCGGCACGCCCGGGGTCGGAAGCCGTAGTGGGTGGCGAAGGCCAGGAACTTCGGGTTGTACAGCGGCCCCTCGGCGTCGTGCCGCAACACCACCGCCTTGAAGTTGTCGTACAGGCACGTCCGCGCCACGCCGCCCAGGTGGCGGAAGGCGTTGACGTGCTCGCGGAGCGTGGTCGGCAGGTCCGTCGACTCGACGAAGCGGAGGTACTGGCGGCGGGAGTAGCCGAGCAGGTAGCTGAACAGGTAGACGCGGCGGCGGCCTTCGCGGGTGAAGTCGAGGTCGTAGACGCCGTGGTCCATCTGGGCCTGGTCGCCCGGTCCCGTCTCGAAGCGCGGCACGGGTGGCGGCGTGGCCCGCGGACGGAGTCGCTTCACCCGCAGGCGGACGATCGTGTACCCGCCCGCGAAGCCGCGTGCCCGCAACTCCTGCAGGGCGCGTTCCACGGTCAGGTTCGGGTAGCGGTCGAGCAGTTCCTTCAGGATCGGCTCGTACGCGTCGAGGCGACTGCCGCGACGCGGCGGCGGATCGCCGGGACCGGTCGAGCCCGTGCGGGCGGCTTCGATCCGGGCCAGCACGCGATCGACGGTGCCGCGTGAGATCCCCAGCGAACGCGCGATCGACCGCGCCGACGCGCCCTGCTGATGCCGCTGCACGATCTCCAGCCGCGTGGCCTCGTTCATGGCCGCCTCCCTTCCCGCAGCACTGCCGGACCGAGCACCCGTTCCGCCACGCGGCTCGCCTGATCCCCCAGTTGCACCAGCACCGGCTCCACGATCCGACGATCGCGGTCGGCCAGTTCGCGTTCGCCCGGCGAGACGAGCCACTGCTCCAGACGGGTCAGCACGTCCGCGGCCTGGGTCAGGTGCTTGACGAGCCAGTTGCCGGCCCGGCTCAGCCGCGGGTCGCGCAGCGCCGTCGGCACGCCGTTCACCTGCCGCAACGCCTCCCGCGGCTTCGCCAGCACGAACGCCGCCTGCTCCGGACTCGCGCCGCGAAGCAGGTCGATCACGCCGCCGACTTCCTGCGCCGTCAGCGACGCACGGCGGGTCAACGCCAGCACCGCCTCCTGGTTGCCCGCGGGCAACCGCACCAGCTGCCGCGCCAGCGCCGGGCCGAGCAGCCCCAGCCGCAGGTCCTCCACCACCGCTTCGCTCAGCCGCTCCAGCAACGCCAGCCGCCGGCACACCCAGCTCTTGTGCTGACCCAGCAGGTGCGCCGCTTCGACCTGCGTCAACCCGTCGTCGCGGACGAGCCCCTGCACGACCCACGCTTCCTCCAGCTCCCGCGCCGCACGCTGGCCGCGGTTCAGGCCCAGGATCGCCGCCTTCGCCAGCGGCTCGTCCAGCTCCACCACCCGCACGCTCAGACTCGTCGATCCCGCCACCTGCCGCGCCGCCGCCAGGCGCTTGAAGCCGTCGAGCAACTCCAGGCCGTCGCCGCGGACGCACGCCACGACCGGCGACAACTGCCCCCAGCGACGCAGCGAACCGGCCATCGCCTCTTCCGCGAGCGGATCGGCCAGGCGGTAGCGGCGGTAGCGTTGACCCAGTCGGTCGAGCGGCACCGGCCGCACCACGCCGTGCTCCCAGTCCATGCGCGGACCCTCCCCGAACGACCCCGCCCGAAGAACGGAAGCGGACGGACGGAAGGGTCTTCCGACGCGTCCGCTCCTTCCTCCGTGGGGTCGTGGGACTGTAGACGCGCTGTGAAGCCGACTCCAGGGCCAAAGACGTGACTCACGACGTGTCCGGCGAGTGCCAACGCCCCGTCACTCGACGCGGCCGCCCACGCCGGCGACGCCAGCGCCAGCGCGATTCCCGATCCAGGACGCGACGTAACGCCAGCCGGCACGCCACACTGCAGAAGCGACGGCTCGAACCCTCGGACCGGACCGCGAACTCCACGTGGCACCCCGGCCGATGACACGAGCACGCCGCGAAATCTTCGGGGATTTCCGCCGGGCGCTGGCCCTCGCACGCCGCCGTGGTCGCCGTCGCAACAACGGCAGGTTCCATCGCCGCCGCTCGCTCCTGTCGTCGCAGACGATACCGAACGTGCTGCGCCCGCCGCCGCTCCCGACCCGACTCGCTCACCCGATACCGACGACTGGCCCGCCACCGCCGCCACTGCTGCGCCGACCGCGCACACGCCTCGCGGCAGTACCGCGACTGCGGACGCGACGGCACAAACGCCTGCTCGCACCCCTTGAGCAGGCACCGGCGAACCCGAGAACGACGCCCCGGCTCTGGCCGAAGCGGTGTCGAACAGTGAAATGACACGGGCCTTCAGGGAGGCTTGTCCCCGACGGTCAAGTCTCGGAGCCAGGTTGACGCCTGGCTCCGAGGCGACTTCTTGCGGGTGGATCCAGTTCACATCACGAAGTGCTTCCAGACTACCACACCGCCCGGCCCACCCGTCCCCGCGAACGACACGCCCACTCCCGCGCCCTGGCTCGGGCCACACCGCGATCAGCCGCGCGCGCCCTGGCCCGGGCCACACCGCGAAAATGGCCCGGTCTTAAGCCGCTGCCGACAATCCTGGCCACCAAGCACGCCCTGGAGACCCGGGGGGCCGGCGGTTCGTGACGGGGGGTGTCCGATGGCGTGGGGCAAAACCGACTACGAGGCCCTGACCGCCCGCGAGGCGTTCGGGAAGCTGACCCTCGACGACCTCCGGCCGCTGGCCGAGCTGGTCGCCGCCGACCCGCCGACGAAGAAGAGCGACATCGTCCCGCTCCTGGCCCGGGTGATGACGAACGAGGCCCGGGTCCGCGAGCTGTACGACGGCCTCGACCCGCTGTCGCGGGACGCCGTCCGGGTGGCCGCGGCCGACGCCAACGGGCGGCTCGACCGGGAGAAATTCCGGGCGTGGTTCGGCGAGCCGCCGCGGTTCGACGAGCCCGGCCCGGCTCCCCGGGGCCGGGCGTACGGGTACGGACGGTCGCAGCGACCGCCGACCCCGCTGCGGCTGTTCTTCCCCCGGTTCGACTACCTGCCGACGGACACCCGGGACATCCTCCGCGGGTTCGTCCCGCCGCCCGACGCGTTCGCCGTCCCGACCGTCGACGCCCCACCGGCGACCCACATCCTGTACGAGCAGGTCTGGCACGACCGGGGCAGCGTCAAGGAGGAGAAGGAGGAGCCGGTCCGGGTGCGGGAGACGGCGTCCGAGGCGGAGGCCGACGTCCGGGCGGTGCTCCGGCTCGTCGACGCCGGCAGGCTCCGGGTGACGGACAAGAAGCTGATCCCGACCGAGGCCGCCCGGCAGGCGGTGGCCGGGGTACTGGCCGGCGGCGACTTCTACGCCCCGGACGACGCCTCCGAGTCCAGGTACGACCCGGCCGCGGACATCTCGATCAAGGCGTTCGCCTGGCCGGTGCTGGTGCAGGCCGGCGGGCTGGCCGAGAAGAGCGGGGACGCTCTGAAACTCACCGCGGCCGGAAAGAAGGCCCTGACCGCCCCGCCCGCGGACGTGCTGCGCAAGCTCTGGGCGGCCTGGCTGAAGACCCGGCAGTTCGACGAGTTCGCCCGGGTGGACGCGATCAAGGGGCAGGGCCGGGCACGGATGAGTGCCGCCGCCGGGAGGCGGAAGCTGGTGGCCGACGCCCTGGCCGCCTGCCCGGCCGGGCGGTGGTTCACCGTGGAGGACTTCTTCCGGCTCTTGCGGGCGACGGGGCGGGAGTTCGTGGTCGCCAACGCGGCCCACGCGCTGTACATCGCCGAGCACTACTACGGGAACCTGGGGTACGACGACGAGCACGCCTGGGAGCAGCTTCAGGGGCGGTTCGTGCTGGCCTTCCTGTTCGAGTCCGCCGCCACCCTCGGAGTGGTCGACGTGGCCTACGTTCCGCCGCAGGGGGTACGGCACGACTTCCACGGCCGGTGGGGGGCGGACGAGTTCGAGTGCCTGTCCCGGTACGACGGGCTCTTGTGCCTGCGGGTCAACCCGCTCGGGGCGTGGCTGCTTGGGACCACCGACGCATACCGTCCGGCGGCCCCGGCCCGGACCGGGGTGCTGCGGGTGCTGGCCAACCGGGACGTGGTCGCCGCCGGCCCGCTCCCGGCGGCCGACCGGCTGACCCTGGGGCGGTTTGCCGACCCGGCGTCCGAGGGGGTGTGGAAGCTGTCGGCCGAGAAGATCCTCGGGGTGGTCGAGAAGGGCGGGAGCGTGGACGAGCTGGAGCAGTTCCTGGCGTCGCGGGCGGCGGGGGAAGTGCCCCGCACGGTCACCACCTTTCTGGCCGACCTGCGGGCCAAGGCCGGCCGGCTGGTCGACGCCGGGCCGGCCCGGCTGATTGCGTGTGCCGACGAACACATAGCGGCCGAGCTGGCGTCCGACCGGCGATTGAAGGGGATGTGCCTTCGGGCCGGGGACAGGTTCGTGGTGGTCCGTGAGTCCGATCTGGACGCGGTACGGAAGGTGGCCTGGCGGCTCGGTTTCGTCTGGCCGGTCCCGCCCGGGTGAGGGCCTGGGGTGGAACCCGGATGCCGGCTTTGCAGCGTGCCGTTCCCCTCGTCTGGCTGTCAACCGTCAGCGATTAGTCGCTGCAATTCTTCCCAGTTCACAAGCGACTCGAAGCCCCTGCCGCGGAACCGCGACCGGATCGCCGGAGAGCTGCGCGGGATGGTGGAGAAGTGGAAGGCCGCCGGCCGGCCGCCGGACGAGGCGGCCCGGCACCCGTCGTTCCCCGAGTGGGCCAGGGAGGTGGGCGGGATCTTGATGGTGAGCGGGTTCGAGGGGTTCCTGGCGAACCGGGTGACGCGGCTGTCGGAGGACGATCCGGTCCGACGGGGGTTGGCGCTCCTGGGGGCGGCGTACCCGGCCGCGTGGGACCGGACCGACGACTGGGCCGCCCGGGTGGCCAAACTCGGGCTCACGAAGGTGTGGATCCCGGTCGCGGACCAGGACACGGCCGACGGGCGGGTCCGGGGGACGGGCGTCGTGCTGTCGAACCACGCGGGGGAGACCGTCGTGGCCGAGACCGAGGACGCGCTCATCACGCTCCAGTTGCAGAAGGCCCGCCGCCGATTCGAGGGCGGCGAGCCGCAGACCCGGTATCGGTTCGACGTCGTCGACCGGCGTCCGATCCCGGTCGACGCGGACGAGTAGAAGGACTCGGCCGGGGGCGGATTTTCTGCCCCCGGCTTGTCGGGCAATCACAGAACGCACAGGGCGTACTCCGGTCGCCGCGGGCGGGCCGGAAGGGGTAACGAGCAGACGAGTGCGAATCCGCAATGAAGCAGGGGCGAAAACGCCTCTGAGGGCCTCCCCCCAAGGGAGGCCCGACGTGCCGAAAAGCCAGGACACCCATCTCAGGTTGGCGTTCCGAGCTTGCAGAGTAGGGGTGTCTGAAGGAATGTACATGCCGGTCCAAGCTGACCAGAGGTTAGCGTCTCCATCGACTGCCAGTGGATCTCGACGAGGTCCGACCATCACCCCCGAAGCGGTCGAGGCGACACTGTCTCGGATGCCGCTGCGAGATTACCAGAAAGATGCCGTCCGGGCGTACTTCGCCGGCATCCGGGACCGCAACAAAGTCAAAGTGGTCGAGTTGCCCACCGGCACCGGCAAGACCTGGGTCGGCGTCGCTGTCGCCGCCTGTCTGATGGAGGCCGGGCAGACGGTCCTTTGGGTGTGCAAGAGCCGGCGGCTGTTGCGGCAGGCCGCCGGCGAGTTCGCCCGCTACTTCCCCGAGTACGCCGGCCGGGTCCGGTGGCTCGACAGCAAGCGGTGTCCTGGGCGGCTGCTTCGCGGCGGCCTGGTGTTCACGACGTTGCAGTCCTGGCACCGCCGGCGGCACCGGCTCCCGGACACGATCTCCCCCGCCGCGAACCCGGCGGTGGTCTGGGACGAGGTCCACTGGGCGTTCCACAAGTCGATCGGGCGGTCCTTCCGCGAGGTGTACCGGAGGCAGGTGCCGATCCTCGGCCTGAGTGCGACGCCAATGGCGTCGAACTGGGCCGAAGTGATCTACCGGAAGACGCCCGAGGACTTTTTCGGGACGGTGCTGGCCACCCCCGAGTTCGAGCATGTGGAAACCGGGGTGGTCTGGACCCCGGACGTGCGGCGCGATGAGTTCACCTCCGATTCGCTCCGGGTGCTGGCGGCCGACGGCGGCCGGAACGCTCTGGTCGTGGGCAAGGTGGTCGAACTACTGACGACCGGCCGGGCCAAGAGCATCCTAAGCAGTTGGCCCCGATTGCGTACCATGTTTCATGATCCGCGTTCACCTCACCGTTGCGACGCAGTCCGAGTTGCAGGCTCTCCGGCGGGACCCCCTCCCGCCCCGGGTACGGGATCGGCTGGAGATGGTCCTGCTGTCCGACGCCGGGTGGTCCCCGCCCCGGATCGCCCGGCACCTCGGGTGTGACCCGCAGACCGCCCGGGCCGTGATCCACGGGTTCAACGCCCGGGGGGTGCCGGCCCTCTACCCCGGCAAGCCCGGGCCGGCCCCCAACTACGCCCGCCGGGATCAGGTGGCCGCCCGGCTGACCGACCTGCTCGGCCAGGACCGGACGTGGACGGCGGCCCAACTGGCCGACGCCCTCCGCCCCAACGGGATCCGGCTCCGTGCCCGTCAGGTCCGTCGGTACCTCGCCCGACTGCGGGCCGGGTACCGGCGGACGGCCTCGACCCTGGAGCACAAGCAGAACCGGCCCAAGGTCGCCCGGGCGGCGGCCGTCCTGGGCGGCCTGCAACGGAAGGCCCGGGAGGGCCGGCTGGTCCTGGACTATCTCGACCAGTGCGGGTTCGCCCCGTCGCTGCCCGGTGGGTACTCGTGGTGCCTGCCGGGCCAGCGGAAGCGGGTCCGGTACGAGTACCCCCAAGGTCGGCGGGTCAACGTCCTGGCCACCTACGAGCCGCTCGGCCCGGCCCCCCGCTTGGATGCCGTGCCGTTCGAGCGGACGCTCACGTCGGACGACCTCGTGGCCTACCTGCGGGGGAGGCCCGCGGTCGGGCGACCCCGGGTGGTGGTTCTGGACAACGCCCCGATCCACACCAGCAAGGTGGTCAAGGCCGCCCGGCCCGAGCTGGCGAAGTCGGGGGTCTACCTGTACTACCTGCCGGCGTACAGCCCCGAGTTGAACCGGATCGAGGCCGTGTTCAAGCAGGTCAAGCACCACGAGATCCCGACCCGCAGTTACGCCACCCGGTCCGATCTGCGGGCGGCCGTCGAGCAGGGCTTCAACTCATATGCCCAAAAGCTCCGCCCAGAACCTGGGAAACAACTACGGCCGGCTGCTTAGTGTTCGCCGCCAACATCCCCCTCGCCCAGGAACTCGCCCGGCGGCTGTCCGAGTCGGGTGTGCCGGCCAGGGCCGTCCACTCGCAACAGTCCGTCCGCGAGCAGGAAGAGGCCGAGCGGCTGTTCAGGACCGACGCGGTGAACGTCCTGGTGAACGTGGACCAACTGACCGAGGGCTTCGACCACCCGCCGGTCGACGCCGTGCTGCTCACCCGCCCCACCCGCAGCCTCCGGCGGTGGGTTCAGATGGTCGGCCGGGGTGCCCGAATGGCCCCGGGCAAGGACACCTTCCTGGTGGTGGACTTCGCCGACAACATCACCCGGTTCGGCGGCGAGGTGGTGCGGGCCGGCACGGTCTACCCGTCGCTGGCTCGGGAAGCGAGGCCGCGTACGTACCACCCCCCGGCCCGCCACACCGAGCCGCCCGACGTCCCGAAGTTCGAGAACTACGTGATCCCCGGGTTCGGGACGATCACGATCGCGCTGGGGCAGACGTTCGGGTTCGAGATCGAGCTGACGGCGCGGGATGACGTCCCCGACGTCGGACCCGAATGGCGGCGGGTCGCCCGGAGCCTGATCGACCACCTGGGCCGACACGTCACCGCCCCGGTCCACCCGGAGCCGCTGACCGGCAAGGGCGGGCCGCTCACCGCCTGGCGGGTCACGTACGACGGCTCGGCGGGCTGGGAGGTCGTCAGCCCAATTCTCGTGGACGCGGGCGGGGTCGACGAACTTCAGCGGGCGTGTCGGGCGATCACCGAACTGGTTGAGGGGAGCGGCGGCGAGGTGCGCGTCAACCACCGCACCGGGCTGCACCTGGCGCTGGCGACCCGGCTGGACACGGACGACCGGCACCGCGGGTTCGTGAAGCTCGTCCAGCGGCTAGAACCCGGGCTGTTCACTCTCGTCGCCCCGTCGCGGCTCTACCCCTTCGACCTGCACGGGGGCGGGTATTCTCGCCGTGCGGGGAACGAATTCTGCCTGCCGCTCCGCGGCCTCGGCGAGCCCGACCAGCTCGACCTGGGCGGGTTCGTGCGGGCCTACCGGAATCGCTACCACACCGTCAACCTGACCAAGGCCCGGGGCGGCGTGCCGCTGCTCGAAGTGCGTATGCACCACGGCACCCACGACTTCAACAAGATCGCACTCTGGCTGTCGCTGTGGATGCAGTTGTTCAACGCCGCCCACTACAAGTGGGGCGGCCCCGCCCGGCCGGGGCTCGTGTTTCCCGGGCGCAACCGCCGGATCGCACTGGCCGACGTTCAACAGGAGGACATCGTCGCCCTCCTGAAGGCCGAGGGCGTCCTGCTCACCCCCGAGTTCGAACGCCTGCTGCGGGACAGGCGGACAGAGTTACGACCGGCCTGGGAGAAGGTGATGTGGAACCGGGTCGGGCGGTGGAAGGCGGACGGCTGGTACGACTGACACGGGTCGGTCTCGCACAAGTCAACGGCCTCTGTTGACCCGATAGGGTGGGACGCGATACGGTGTTCGGCTCGGACCCAGATACGAAGAACGCCGGCCGAGCTGTTTTTGCGGACAGCGCTCGGCCGGCGTCCAGGAGAAAACGACGTGAGTGTACGCGCTTCCAAGAGGGCGGTCAAGAACGGTACGGCCGACGAGCCCAGCCCGACGACGACGGGGGATCAGTTTTCAAAACCACTTTTAGGATCAAGACCCACGCCCGCTCGTGGGGAGGGCGTACGGGGTCGCGCCCCGGCGTCGAAGCGGTTGGCCGGCTGCCTGCCGGCGTTGCTCGCCGGCACCCCGAACGGCAGCGCCACCGGTGCGCCGCGGTTCCTATCGCCGCGTGAGGAGCCCACGTTCAACTCGCTCACCCAGGGGGAGGACGAGGACGAGTCGGACGGCGAGTACCTCGACCCGGGCTCACCCCCCGACTTCGTCGGGAGCAAGTACCAGCGGACCGCCGGCGACGGCCAGCCCGGCACGTTCGGCCCCGACTGGGTCGCGCGCGTCACCGGGTCGAACAAGGCCGAGTACCTGGTCCTCGCCCAGATCGCGTACTGGTTCGCCGCGACCAAGAAGGGCAAGTTGAAGGTGACAGTGTTCTGGCAGGACCGGTGGTGGCTGTACAAGTTCTACAGGCAGCTGGCCGCGGACGTCCGGGTGCTGACCCCGTCCGAGGTCCGCTGGGGGGTCCGGTCGCTCGTGAAGAAGGGAATCCTAATCACGCACTACAACCCGGGGCGGCGGAAGCCCAAGCTGTACCGGATCGACCCGGGGGTGGTCGGCGAGCTGGACGAGGCGGCCGAGCGGCGTATCGAGGCGGCCGGGCGGAAGCAGGAGGATTGGTGATGGTGGCGCTGAATCGTGACTGGGCGAAATCGCACTGTGAGGGCGGTGTGATACGCCAGGGGGGTGGCGTCGTACGCCAGGGGGGTGGCGTACGACGTCAGGGGGGTGGCGTACGACGCCAGTCCATCTAAGAGAGATTACCCAGAAGGCTACCACCAGAGATCACCATTCAGAGACAAGAATTGACTGGGCTCCGGCTCCGCCGGGAGCGAGGCCCTTTTCTTGTTTTGTCGGAGACGATGGTCATGACCGACGCGACCGGGTCCGCACCGACCGACGACTCCGTCTCCGATCAGGCTCTCGGGCTCGACACCCGGCCGTGCCCCGACCCGGACTCGTGTCCGACGGCGGGAAGCAGAACCTGGTGACGTGCGACTTCATCACCGACGGGCGGGTGCTGCGAGCGGGCGAGTGATGACCCATTGTGTGACGCGATCCGAGTTAATCCAAAAACCACTTTTGAGGTATCTTTATGCCGGCGACGACGATCAAGCATCCGGGGGCAACCCCCGCGTTCCTGGCGCGGGTGTACCAGTTCGAGCGCGACCGGCTGACGCGGATCATCCCTGCCGCCGGGAACGGGTACGTCCTCCCGGCCGTCTGGTCGCCCGACCACAGCGTCTGGCGGAAGCTCCGCTCGGCCGCCGGTGCCCGCGGGCTCGACCCCGCCCGGTACGTCCGGTGGTGTCTGGACGCCCCGCAGGTGGGCTACCCGCCGAAGGTGCCCGAGCCCAACCGCCTCCTGGAAGCCCGGCGGCTCGACCTCTACGAGGGCACGCTGCCGACGGTCCGGCTGGAGATCGCGGGTCAGTTCAGGCGGGAGAAGGAGACCGCCCGCCGGAACCTCACCGTCCGCCAGCAGGCGCATGGTCAGAAGCCCGAGTTCGCCCAGATCAACGTCGTCGCCGACGGCGGCCACCTCGACCTCAGCCCGCTGTTCTGCTACGTGCTGGCCCGCGACATCGGCACCAACAAGCTGTTGCGCATCGCCCGGCGGCTGGAGGGGGACGCCCTCTTCCAGTTCGGCCGCGACGCGGAGGAGAACGCGGCCGTGTACGGGGTCGACGGGCACCTGCCCGACGGGTTCACAACGCGGGCCGCCGAGTTCTACGCGAGCCTGATCGACGCGTTCGCGGCGCGGCACGACCGGGGGGTGCGGACGTGATTACTCGGTGCAACAGCCTTCGCCCCGACGGCGACGCCACCCCGGCTCAAGTCCAGTTCGAGGACAGCCGGGTGGCGATGGTGCTGGAGTCGTTCGGGTTGAGCAACAAGAAGTGGGAACTGCTGGACGCACACGAGCGGGAGTGCAACACCCGAACGCTGACCTTCGCCGGGTTCCGGCGGCGGTTCTCGACCTTCCCGGTCGTCCTCGACGCCCGGCACGTCGGCCGCCTCAGCGATCGGGTCGAGCTGGCGGATCTGTTCCGCCGGCCCGACAGGCTTTTCCTGACCGACCTGTACGCGGAGGCGCTGGCCCGGCACGGGGACGAGGCCGGCGGCCGGCCGGTCGGGCTGGTGGTCCCGTTCGGCGGCTACCGCGGCGGCGTGGTGATCCACAACGGGGCGGTCGACACCGGCGGGGTCCGGTTGCAGTACCCGATCCCGGGGGACGCCCCGCCGCACCGTCTGACGGCCGAGCCGTTCCACCAGCTCCTCGCGTACCTCGCCGCCGGCGGGTGGTGCCCGGACGGCCCCGGCGGCGACGACCTCCCGACCGCCCGGCCCGACCCGGCCGGGGTGACGGCGGTCGTCTCGCCGTGGATGGCCCAGCGGCTCGGCACCGGGCCGGCGTTCGCCCTGTACGTCTGGCTGGCCGGGCTGATGGGCTCCGCGTCCGCCCGGCACCGCGACTTCATCCGCCGCGGGAAGAACGGGGTGCGGTACTTGGCGGCGACCCGCGAGGAACTGACCGTGGCGAGCGGGCTGCCCCCGGACGCCGTCAAGCGCGGGCTTGCCCAGCTCCGGGAGCTGGGGCTGATCCTCACGCGCCGGGGGGACGGGCGGACGTTCGTTGTCCTGGTTCCGCCCGACGAGGCCGACGGCGAAGGCGGCGGCTGACTGCTCCGAGGGCGTGTTCGGCGCGGCGGACGGGGCCGGCCCCTCGCTCCGGCCCTTGGTCGGGGTGGGATCGCCACGACGCGAGGGTCAGGGACGCAGGCAAGGTGTACCCGCGGGCCGGCCGCGGGCATAAGACGCCGGGGACGAGCCCGCAGTGGGACTCGGTGCTTATCCCGGTGGACCCGTGCCGACCAACAAGCCCGCGAGCCCGGACCAGGTGGCGACGGCCGTCGCCGCCCTCCGGTCGTTCTGGGAGACCGGGCGGGCGAGCTGGGGCCGGGTCGGAGCGACGGATGACGAGGCCCCGGCGGTTACGAAGAAACGGGCCGCACGAAGGCGGAAGCAAGTCGGCTACGTCCACGGGAACAAGACCGAGCTGCTCAAGCGGGCGGCGGCCGACGAGGGGATGAACCACGACACCCTGGCCAAGGCGTGGAAGGCGTCGCGGCTCTACACCAGTGAGCAGGTCGAGGAGCTGTGCGGGCTGGTCGAGCGGCACGCGGCGCGGTTCGGCCCGACCCACCTGACCCGGGTGATGGCGGTCGCCGACGCGAAGAAGCGGGACGCCCTGACCCGGAAGGCGGTCCGCGGGCGGTGGGGGGTGACCCGGCTGGAGCGGGCGGTCCAGGCGGTCAACGGCCGGCGGGAGCACGTGGGCAACCGGCCGCAGATCCCGGACGCCCGGCCCGAGCTGCTGCACGCGCTCATCGCCCTGTGCGAGAAGTGGCGGCGGTTCGGCGCCGCGGCCGGGGCGAAGCTGTCGGACGAGTTGAAGGTCGTGGTCGGGCGGGCGGCGAAGGCCGTCGAGCGGGTCCAGGCGGTCGCCGCTGCCGAACTCGCACCCGCCGGCCCGACTGGCCCGGCGACAACCAGGACGTGACGCACGTCGCTCCGGGGCTGGTAGGGTCTACGCAGCGGCCCCGCTCGGCTCGAACAGCTTGAGTTTCCCCCTCGGGGTCATCCCCCGGGACTTCTTCCCCGCGAGCAGCTGCCACGCCTTCACCGCCGCGACCAGCCGCTTCTGGGCGGCCGTTAGCAGCCGCTCCCGGGCCTCCCGCACCCCCGGGTGGTCGGCCGTCTGGGCGGCGACCCGGGTGGCCCGGTCGTGGCTGAGCCGGGCGACCACCACGGCCGACGCCAGCACCCGGTCCAGGGCCGACGGGGCGTCGCCCAGCAGCTCGGCCTTCATCGCCGCCGCCTCGTCCCGGGCCGCCCGCTCGGCCACGGGGTCGCCGAACCCGACCGCCGCCACCCACGCGGCCTCGGCCTTGGCCGCCAGGTCGTCCAGCGCCCGCACCTCGGGCCTCAGCGCCGGGAACTTCTCCAGCCAGCGGGCGATGCTGTCGACCGCCTCGGGGTGCCCGTGGCTCGCGTGGATGGTCAGGAGCTTGATCATCTCCCGGGCGTGGTGCGGGCAGGTGGCGATCGACCACTTACGCGTTCCGCCCTTCGGCTTCCTTGCCACGTCGCTTCCTCCATTCCCCGCGGCGGCGTTCGTGCCCGGTCAGCACCAGCCAGGCCGCGGACAGTGCCTCGGCCGCCGCGGTCAGCTCGGCGGCCAGGCGGTCGGCCTCGGCCGTGGCCGCCCGCTCCTCCCGGATGACCTTCCACGCCGCCTGTCGGGCCTGCCGCCGCTGCTCGACCACGGCGGCGGCGAGGTGGCCGGCCGTCCGGCGGCCGAAGTACAGCTTCCTGACCCCCGCCGGGGTGCGGACGCTCAGGTAGAAGTACCCGGTCCCCGAGCCCCGCTTCTTGCGGTCCCAGCCCACGGCGTCCCCCCGGGTTGCACTACAGTAACGCAACCCCCGCATTATCCGCGATGACCGCGGTGGTGGGCCAGAGCAACGGGCCGGTGAGGGCGCGGAAGACCGGCTTCGCCTCGGGCATCATGCCCGGCCGGCGGGGTGTGTCGTGCCCGCCAGGTCATCGTCCCGAGCGAGGCCGCCGTGCCCACCGTCCGAGTCGCTGTGGTCCAGGCCGGGTCGGTCCTGTTCGACACCGCCCGCACGCTGGAGAAGCTCGCCGCCCTCACCGCCGACGCGGCCGGCCGTGGGGCGCGGCTGGTGGTGTTCCCGGAGGCGTTCGTCGGCGGCTACCCGAAGGGGCTCGGGTTCGGCGCCCGGATAGGCTCCCGCTCGCCCGAGGGCCGCGAGGAGTTCCGCCGGTAATTCGACGCCGCGGTCGAGGTGCCCGGCCCGGCCACCGCCGCCATCGGGGCGGTCGCCCGGGAGCTCGGCGTCCACCTGGTCGTCGGGGCGGTCGAGCGGGCCGGCACGACGCTCTACTGCACCGCCCTGTTCTTCGGCCCGGACGGGTCGCCGCTGATGGACCTGACGAGCGGGCGTCCCACCTACGCCGGCGCGTGCTCCAGGGGTTCCGTCCCGGCGAGACCGGCCCCGCCGCCGGCCGGGCCACTGGCGCAAGTCGTTTGCCGGTCCGTCGCTACTCCTTGGCGGCTCGGCCGACGCGCTTGACGGCAGGTTTCCCTCTCCCTATCTCGTTCCGTTTCCTGTCCAGCGGAGGTGGGCGGCGATGACGTTTGCGGAGACGGTTGCGGAGTTGTGGGCCAAGCACCCGAAGGCGGATCTGAGCCCGTCGGTGAAGCGCGGCACGGCCTTCACACGGGCCGCACGGATCGACTTCAAGCCGGACAAGGGCGGGGTGCACTCCGGGAAGGACGCGGACGGGACCGAGGTGCTGGTGTACTTCAACGACACCGCGAACGTGATCAGCTGCACCGAGATCGAGTCCGACCTCGGCCCCGGCGAGTAGTTCCCGCGGTTCGCTCACGCCATCGCCGCCCGGTCGGAGGAGACCCTCCGCCGACCGGCAGCGGTCGCTAACAGGCGAGTCACCCGTCTGGCGGGAGGCGCGGGTTGCTAGTATCCGCCCGGACCCCGCCCCGAGGCCGCCATGTTCCGCTACCCGCTCGAAACAATCGTCCTGGTCTTCGTCCTCTTCTGGATTCTCGGGGCGTTTATCGTCCCGTTCGGCGGCCCCTTCATCCACCTCATCCTCCTCCTCGTCCTGGTGGTGATCGTGCTCCGCGTGCTCGGTGGCCGCCGGCGAGGCTGACCCGGTCGCCCGCCTTGACGATACCCCTCACGACTACCGACATGACGGTCCCGGAGTCCGCTGCATGACGCCGTTCGTTCGTCCCGACCGCTGCTGCCCGAAGTGCCAGCACAAGGGCTATCTGTTCCGGGCCAGACGGACGGTCGAGGCTGTGGACGGCAAGTTCGTCGAGACCAAGTACCGGTGCCGGGGGTGCCCGCATCAGTGGTGGGAGCGGGTTCCGGCACCGTCCGAGCAGAAGCCGACGGACGAGGCGGCGTGACATCGGGGTCATCGACCACTCCGGGAAGGCGACGACCTGCCACTACGGGGCGGTGGCCGCGAAGGAGCCGCGGGATGCCGAGGTCGAGGACGCCTGTCGCCTACTCGGCCGGCGGTTCGCCGAGTGGGTGGAGGTGGTGGCCGACGGGCGGAAGGACCAGCACCCGCTGAACAAGCCCGAGTCGCGGACGCTGCCGGGGTGACGGCCGGCGGGGTGTGGAGGACCGACCATGCGTGCGGCGACTGCGAGCTTACTTCTCACGCTGTATGTGGCGTCGCACGCGCGCGGCATACCACCTGCCGCGTCCGACGACCCACCTGCCCGGTTCACCGTCACCACCCGGAAGGCGGACGACACGGTGGCGGTCGGCGGCGACCGGGAGCGCACCACGCTCGACGTAAAGAGCCCGTCGGGGATCAGCCGGGCGGTGGTCGAGCGGACGGGCGACGCCTGGCCGAAGGCCGTCGTCGTGCGGCTACACCTGAAGGGGCTGGAGAACCTGAAGGTGTCGGCCGGGGCGGTCGCGGTCGGGGCCGCCGCGGGGGTCCGGGACGGCAAGGTCGAGGCCCGGCAGTGGGTGCCGGACAAGGACGAGACGCCGCTCGCCCCGGCCGACCCCCGCCGGCTGGCGATCCGGGTGCTCGGCAAGGACGGGAAGACGGCCGCCGGCGTCCCGCTCGACGGCGGGCAGTTCGAGGTCACGCTCCCGGCCGCGTTCCTCCGCGACAACCCGAAGTCGTTGTTGATCGAGTGGATCGACTTCTACCGCTGACCCTGGTCGAGTCGTGGGCGATCCCCGGGTGGACGACGGACCCGGTCAGGGCATCGGTGACGATCGCCCCGGTCCCGGCGAACACCAGCACGACGGTGCCGATCGACTCGGCGGCGAGGCGGCGACGGAGGGCGATCATCGGGTGTTACGGCTGCCGCGGTGAGTGCGGAACGTCTCGGGTCGCGTCGGCGGGCGACACGACGGTCCGCGGTGCCAGACGGCACACCGCTTCGGGATCGCCCAGTTCGATCTGGACAGTCGCGTGAGCGATCCCGAAACGGTGCGCGAGTTCCCCGGCGAGTCGGTCGAGGAACGCGTCGCCGGGGTGACCCCGCGGGGTGACCAGGTGTACGGTTAACGCGACCTCGGTGGTGCTCATGCCCCAGACGTGGAGGTCGTGGACGTCACGCACCTCGGGGAGGCCGCGGAGGAAGGCCGACACTTCGCCCGGGGCGATGCCGGCCGGGACGGCGTGCAGCGACAGCAACACCGACTCTTTGAGCAGGCCCCAGGTGCCGGCAAGGATCACCAGGCCGATGACCAGCCCGATCGCCGGGTCGAGCCACGCCCACCCGGTCCACCACATGCCGACCCCGGCCAGCACCACGCCGACCGAGACCCCGGCGTCCGCGACCATGTGCAGGTACGCACCCCGCACGTTCAGGTCGGCCTGCCGACCCCTCATCAGCATCAGGGCCGTCGCCCCGTTGATCAGCACGCCCGCCGCCGCGACGCCGATCATGGTCGGCCCGCCGACCGCGACCGGCTCGCCGAGCCGGCAGACCGCCTCCCACACGATGCCGCCCACGGCGACGAGCAGCAGCATGGCGTTGCCGAGGGCGGCGAGGATTGTCGAGCCCCGCAGCCCGTAGGTGAGCCGCTCCGACGGCCTGCGCCTCGCCAGCACGAGAGCGACCCAGGACAGCACCAGCCCGATCACGTCGCCGAAGTTGTGCCCGGCGTCGGCCAGCAGGGCCAGCGAGTTGGCGTACAGCCCGGCCGCGACCTCGACCGCCACGAACCCGAGGTTGAGGGCGACGGCGACGAGGAACACCCGGCCCGTCGCGTCCGCGGCGGGGTGGCCGTGCGCTCGACCGTGGTCGTGTGGGGGTGCGTTCATTCCGGGACGAGTTCCTCCGCCGCGGCCGGGGCCGTCAGGGCCAGCAGCGGTCCCCGCCCGACGGGCGGCTCGACCTGCCACGGGATCAACGCGGCCCGGCGGGTGTGTTCGGTGACGACCTCCCGCACGTACCGGGCCTCGTGCGCCCGCCGCGACACCAGCACCGGGTCGGTCACCGCGAGCGGCGTCAGGCACTGGTTGACGACCCACGCGAACGGGGCGATGCCGGCCCGCTTCAGGTCGGCCTGGAGCTTCGCCGCCTCGTGGACCGGGGTGGCTTCGGGCAGGGTGACGATCAGCACCCGCGTGAAGTCCGGGTCGCGGAGCCGGGGGAGCAGGTGCTCGACGGCCTCGGGCATCCCGCTCGCCTGCCGGGTCACCTCGCGGTGGTACGCCAGGGCCGAGTCGAGCAGCAGGATCGTGTGGCCGGTCGGGGCCGTGTCGAGGACCACGAAGCCGCCCGCGCCCCCGGCCACCGCTGCCGCGAACGCCCGGAACACCGCGATCTCCTCGGTGCACGGGGACCGCAGGTCTTCCTCCAGCATGGCCCGGCCCTTCGCGTCCAGATCCTTGCCCGCGGTGGCCATGCCCTCGGCCGCGTACGCCGCCGTCTCGGCCCGCGGGTCGATCCGCGACACGGTCAGGTTCGGCACCTCGCCGTTCAGGGCCGCGGCCACGTGGGCGGCCGGGTCGGTCGTGCTCAGCCGTACCGGGAGCCCGCGGTCGGCCAAGGCGACGGCCACCGCCGCGGCGACCGTCGTCTTCCCGACGCCGCCCTTGCCCATCGTCATGATGACGCCGTGCCCGTGGCGGGCCAGGTCGTCGATCAAAGACCCCAGCGGCGGCACGTCCGAGGCCGGCGTCGCGGGGGCGGTGGCGGGCCGCGGCGAAGTTGAACCCATTGCCCGCACGGCGTCGATCCCGACCAGCCCGTTCGGGGCGAGCGGGATCACCGTCCGCGGCAGGTGCGTCAGGCCCGTCGGCATGCGCGACACGGCCTCCTCCGCACGCCGCTCCATCGCCCGTGCGACGGGGTCGGCCGTCTCGACCGCCCGGAACACGCCGTTGACGACGAGGTGCTGGTTGCGGACGCCAAGGGCCGCCAGTTCGCCCGCGGTCCGCTCTGCTTCCCGCAACGCCGCCACATCCGGGCGCGCGACGAGGACGAGGGTGGTCGCCGCCGGATCGCCGAGGGCCTTGACTGTATCGGCGTAGAGCTTCTGCTGGGCCTGGAGCCCCGCGAGCGGCCCCAGGCACGAGGTTCCGGTCGTGTTGGCCGACAGGAAGCCGTCCCACGCGGACGGGAGCGACAGCAGCCGCAGCGTGTGGCCGGTCGGGGCCGTGTCGAACAGGACGTGGTCGAAGTCGCCGGTTGTGGCGGTGCCGCCGAGGAGCCGGGCGAACTCGTCGAACGCGGCGATCTCCAGCGTGCAGGAGCCGGAGAATTGCTCCTCCATGCTCGCCACCGCGGCATCGGGGAGCACCCCGCGGTACGGGGCCACCATGGCCTCCCGGTAGGCCTTCGCGGACGCCTCCGGGTCGATGTTCATCGCCTTCAGGTTGGAGACGCCCGGCACGGCGGTCGGCGTGTTGCCGAGTCGCACGCCGAGCACCTCGTCGAGGTTCGACGCCGGGTCGGTGCTGATGAGCAGCACCCGCTTCCCGGCGTCGGCCAGTTTCACCGCCGCGGCGCACGCGACGGAGGTCTTCCCGACCCCGCCCTTGCCGGTGAAGAACAGGACGCGGGTCGGGGGCTTCAGGAACTCCATGTCGCTACCTTCGGGTGCGGGTGGGTCGGGTCAGCAGCAGCCGGTGGAACCGCAGCACGAGCCGCCGGTCGGCTCGGCCACGGTCAGCGGCTTCGACTGCGACACGCCGCACCACGCGGCGAGCATCTCGCGGGCGGGGTAGACGCCCTTGCAGACGATGTGGCCGTCCACGCGGACCAGCGGGAGGGCGTGCTCGTGGTTCTCGCGGATGGCGTCCGTCACGTCCGGGTGGGCGACGAACGCCTGGGGCTGCTGGGCCAGGTTGTACCGCTCGACGGCGACGCCCTGGTCCTTGAGCCAGGCGAGGTCGGCGGCGAACCTCGGCAGCACCGGGTCGACCGTCGGGCCGCAGATCCCGGTCGAGCAGCACATCGGCTTGTCGAACACTTGCAGGGTGGCCACGGGTGTATCCTCCTGTCACGGGGGTGTGCGGAAACGGGACTCAGGACTTCACCGCGAACACGCGGACGCTCGCGGCGTACTCGTTCACGTCGAAGCGGGTCAGCAGTTGTGCCAGGCCCGGATGCAAATCGGGAGCCGCCTCCCCGGCCGCCCCGCAGCACGAGCCGGACGAGTTCGGGGCCGGCGAGCAGCAGCCCTCACCGCCCTCCACCTTCGCGTAGGCGTTCAGGTCCTTCCCGGCGTCGATCACCCGGACGCCCTCGAACCCGGCCTCGCGGAGCATCCGCTCGTAGTCCGCGACCGGGATCGCTCCGGCGACGCAGCCGACGTACGCGGCCACGCTCCCCGCCACCTCGTCCGGCAGCGGCCTCTTGAGGGCAATGTCGGACACCGCGACCCGGCCGCCGGGCTTCAGCACCCGGAACATCTCGCGGAACACGGCCGGCTTGTCCGGGGCCAGGTTGATCACGCAGTTCGAGATGATCACGTCGGCCGAGCCGTCGGCGAGCGGCATCGACTCCATCCGGGCGAGGTGGAACTCCGCGTTCGTGACGCCCGCCTTGATGGCGTTGAGGGTCGCCCGGCCGATCATCTCCGGCGTCATGTCGACGCCGACCGCCGTGCCGGTCGGCCCGACCTTCTTCGCGGCGAGGAGCACGTCGATGCCGCCGCCGCAGCCCAGGTCCACGACCACCTCGCCGGGCCGGAGGTTGGCCGTCGCGGTCGGGTTGCCGCACGACAGGCCCATGTTGGCCTCGGCGGGCAGCGCCGCGAGTTCGTCGGGGGTGTAGCCGAATGCCGCGGCGACCGCCGCCACCCCGGCATGGGCGTTCAACAGCCCGCTCGCGGCCACCGCCGCGTACTTCGCCCGCACCTTCTCCACCACGGACTCGGACATGACGGTCTCCTATTGTTTATCGTCGATGGACGATGATTCGGCCCAAAAAAGGCGGCTCACAGCCCGCCGACGAGCTCCTTGAGCCGTGCCAGCCCGTCCGCGTTGACGCAGTAGCACACCTTCGGCCCGTCGATCTCGCCCTGCACCAGCCCGGCCTCCTTGAGGATCTTCAGGTGCTGCGAGACGGTGGACTGGGCCAGCGGCATCTGATCGACCAGTTCGCCGCACACGCACGCCGTACGGGCGAGCAGGATGCGGAGGATGCGGACCCGGGCCGGGTGGGCGACCGCCCAGGCCAGTGCGGCCAACTGCGTGTCGGCCGCGGCGGAGTCGGGAACCGCACGGGCCGCGACCGCCGCCGGGACGCAGCAATCGGGCTCGGGATCGGCGGCGGTCTTCCGGTGTGGCGGCATAGGAGCTCTTTTATCGTCTATCTACGATGAACTATAGTGCCCACGCATCGAGATGTCAATCGAGTAGACCATCGGGGGGTGGTACGACCACTCCCGACCATCGGCCCGACGGTGAAGGTGCTCGCCGCTCCCCACTTCGACGGCCGCTTGGCGTGCGAGCTGGTGTACGCCAACCTGGAGCGTCGGTGGCGGGCCAGAACGCGGACGGACGGCAGACGCCCCTCAAGCGAGAAGTGGCGGTGGCAGCGGATACCGACTCTGAGCGAGGACAATCGGTCAGCAGAAGTCAGCCTGGAGAAGTTGCTGATAAGCACCGCGGATGACACTTGGGCCAACGCCATCCCGACGGCGAGGGGCCTGTTCGACGACGGCGGCCGAAAGGCCAACGTCGATCTGGCCCACAGGTCCGGGGCGACGATCGCGTTCGTCGAGCTGAAATGGGCGTCGAACCACCCGGCCTACGCCGCCTTCGAGATCGTCGGGTACGCGATGGCGTGGGCTCAAGCCCGCTTCCGAGCCGAAGAGATGGGGTACGTCACCGACGGCACGTTGCGTCCGGTCCTGGCAACAAACGCGGCCCGCTGGTGCGTGCTCGCCCCGGCCAGCTTCTACGCCGGCTGGGACGCCGAGCAACTCGCTAGATTCGCCGCGTCGCTCGACCAAGGGATGAACAGTTTCTTCACCGAGCGACTGAACTCGACTTGTGCCAATTCTCAGGGGCTCTTTTGCTGATTTATCGCGAAAACAAGGGGTTTTTGGGTTTTCATAAGACGCCGCGCCGACCCCGGCCTGTCCAAAAAATCCCTCGGATGCTCGCATCCTCAAGGAATTCCAGCGTTCCAGGTGCCTGAGAATTGGCACAAGTCGAGCTGAAGGTCGATGCTCACTTCCGGTTTCTCACGCTGCCCGACGGCATCGACCCGATGGCACCGAAACCTGCCGACGTGCAAGCGATCGCCGCCTCACTGGCGATCGACTGACGGCCGCCCCCTGACCGCAGGGGGAACGTGCTTGACCGGGGCCGGCTGCGGACAGACACTGGTCCGGAACCGGCACCGCCCGGACCTCGTCGGGCGGGAGCGATCCGTTCCCAGCGATTCGCACAACAAAGAGATGCGATGTTCATCCTGAAAGCCGTCACCCTCAAAGTGACCCTGTTGGCCGTGTTCGTGACGACCGCGACGGCGGACGAGCCGCCCAAGGGGGCCGCTCCGCTCGACCTGAGCGGGAAGACGGTGCAGCGGCTGGAGGTCAGCCAGTCCCAGATCGGGTTCACCAGCACCAAGGTGTTCTACACGCTCGCCGACCGTCGGGTGGTGGTGGTGATCGACATCGACAACGGCAAGAAGGGGTTTCCCGTAAGCGGCAAAGTCTGCCAGTTCGCCAAGGAGGCGACCCCGGAGGGCATGGCCAAATGGTTGAACAATCAGCACTCGGACGGATTGTTCCCGGACGTGCCCGAGCCGGCGGCGACGGTCAAGCTGCCGGCGGACGCGTGCCGGGCACTGGAAAGCAAATTGCTCGGTCAGAAGACGGTCAACGGCACCACCTACAACGAGTACCGCGTCGAGATCAAGTTCGCCGAGACCAAGGTGAACGACCAAGTTCGGCTTCAGGAGTTTAAGGACTCTGTGAAAGTGTACGTCGTGGCGAAATAGCCCGTGTACCGTCCACTCTTCGTCGGTTGGGCTCACCGACCCGCCCGCTCCACCTTGACCCATTCGACTTCCAGCTTGAACGCCCCGGCCTTCTTGTCGCCGAGCAGGAAGCCCAAGGCGGCCACCTCGTCCGGCTTCACCGCCCCGGCGTCCTTGACCACCCGGCCGAACGAACTCGCCTCGAAGGTGTCCAGTGGCACCTTCACCTCGATCCACTCGTCCTTCTTGGTTGGGACCGCGGCCCGGTACGAGAACGCCGTCAGCGGTTTGTTCAGATAGAGGTTCATCGAATACACCCGGCCGTCGCCCCGAACGCGGGCGACCAGCGTGTCACCTTTCGCAAGACCGAGATTTTGGGCCTTCGTCCGCACCGAGGCGAAACCGCCGTTGTTCTCCAGCGACAGTATGCCGGAGAACTCCAGCGTCTTCTTGTCGGTGATCTTGAACGTGCCCTCGGAGACCCCGCCCATCACCCCGTCGTTGACCGCCTGCCACTGTTTCGCGGCGTCGGCCCCGGCGAACTCGAACAGGACTCGCGGTTGGTCGTCGGCCATGAGGACCGCCCCGGACAGCAGTAGCGTGACACTGGTAACCAAGAAGCAGTTGCGGCCGGTCATCACACCGTCCCCCGTTCCCACGCGGTCCTCACCCGGCTCATTGATAGGCGGCCGGTGCGGGGGCTTCTCGGTCGCCCATGGATCGCCGGGGCGGGTGGAGTCACTTGCCGAGGAGCAGTTCGGCCGCTTCTTTCACCCACCCGCTGTGCCAGTCGTGCTTGCGGTCCGGGCCGTCGCGGTACTCGTGGGCGATCTTCAGCTTGTTCATGAGGGCGTGGGCCTGCACGTGCTCGGCCCGGAAGTTGCCGTAACCCAGCAGCACCAGCCGCTTCTCGTTCTGGAGCTTGTCGGCGTTGGTTTCCAGCAGCTTGCTCACCCGGTAGCCCTCGAAGTTGTCCGGCGTGCCGAAGATGTCGCCGCTCCCGTACTTGCCGGGCCTGTCCATCATGAGCGGGGCGTCCCACGCGGCGGCCCGGCCGAACACGTCCGGGTTCCGCAGCAGCAGCGACCACGCCCCCCAGCCCGACTTGCTGAACCCGAGCAGCAGTCGCCCGTCGGCCTTGGTTCGAACCGGGTAGGTCTTGTCCACGAACGGGACCACGACCTTGAGCAGGTAGCTCTCCTGCCGGACCTCGGGTTTGGTCGGGTGGTCGGCGTACCACGGCAGGTGCGAAAAGGTCGGGGCCACGAACACGGCCGACAACTTGTTGTGCAGGTCGAGCTTCTGGATCTCCTTCAGCCCGTCGCCGTAGCGGCTCTCGGTGCCGGCCTCGACCGGCAGCAGATACACCACCGGATACGTCTTGCCCTTCTCTACCTCGCCGGGCAGGAGCACCCGGAGTTGCGTCGTCTTGGCCTGATAGAGGGAGCGGACCTCGTGGACGAGGACGCCGCCATCGTCCTTCTTCGCCTCCGAGATCGTGACGTTTTCGTCGGCCCGAACGGACGGGGCGACGAGCACCGACAGCAGCAAGCCGACGCCGTTCACTCGGTTCACGGGTTGTCCTCCTCGGGCACGGCGACGAAGCCTTCACCCGCCCGCACGCCGAGGCGAACACGCCCGTCGCGGTCACGACCTCAGCCGTACAGCCATTGGTATACTGCCGCACCCGCGAGTTTGGTCGCCGCCCACTACAACGACGTGAGCACCCGCATTCACCCCGAATCGGGTCACGTCCGCGAGGGGGAAACCCGTGTTCCGCCACGCCCTTCTCATTCTGATTGCCCTCGGTCTCGCCCCGTCGGCCGCGGCGGCCGACCTTCGCGTGCCGGAGGACCACAAGACCATTCAGGCCGCGATCAACGCCTCGCGAGCGGGGGACACCGTCACGGTGGCAGCGGGCACGTACGCCGAACGTGTCCGCCTGACGCCGGGGGTCGCCTTGCGGAGCCGCGGGGACGACGCCAAGGGGGTGGACGGCCTGAAGCGGGCCGAGGCGACGGTCATCGACGGCGGCAAGGAGGGGAAACTGCCCGGCGTGGTGATGGCCGAGGGCAGTACCCTCGACGGCTTCACGGTCACCAACGTCGGGGCCTACGACGAGGCGACCTGGAAGAAGCACTTCGACTCGAAGGGCGAGGAACTGGGCGACGAGGAGGGCTCGGTGCGGGCGGAAGGGACGACCCCGGCCGTCAGCATTCACGGCGTCAGTTGCACCGTCACCCACTGCCTGGTTCACCACAACGGCGATGTCGGGATCGGCATCCTCGGCAAAGAGAAGGTGACGACCGCACCGCTCATCGCCGACAACGTCGTGTTCCGCAACATGGGCGGCGGGATCGGCATTGCCGAGGGGGCCGAGCCGGTCGTTCGGGGCAACACCTGCCGGGAGAACCTGCGGGCCGGGATCGGGTGTCGGAAGGCGGACCCGATCGTCATCGGCAACCTGTGTTCGGGCAACGTCCGGGCAGGGATCGGGTGCCGCGAGGGGGCGAAACCCGTGCTGCGGGGCAACACCTGTTCCAAGAACCGCCGGGCCGGGATCGGCATCCGGATGGAGGGGACGGCCCCGGTCGTCGAGGCGAACACGTGCGACGAGAACGAGATGGCCGGCATCGGCTGCCGGGACGGGGCCGATCCCGTCATCCGGAAGAACGTGTGCCGGAAGAACAAGCTGGCCGGCATCGGCTGCCGGGACGGGGCCAAACCGCTCATCGTCGGCAACGAGTGCAAGGACAACGAGGCCGCGGGGATCGGCCTCCAGGGGAGGGCCGACGCCGTCATCCGGAAGAACACGTGCGGCGGGAACAAACTGGTCGCGATCGGCGTCACGGAGGGGTCGCAGGCGGTGATCACGGACAACGAGTTGTCCCGCACGGGCGGCCAGCCGCCGCTGGTCGCCGTGAAAGACGGGTCCACGGCCACGATCACCAACAACCGAATCACGGGCGGTGGGGTCGCGGCCGTTCTGGTCCAGGGCAAGGCCACCATCAGCGGGAACACGTTCACCGGGGGCGGCAAGGGCCAGGGGAACGCCGTCTGGATCTGGGAGGGCTCGACCGCGACCGTGTCCGACAACGCCTTCGACGGCTACCGCACCCCCGTCTCGGCCACCAAGGCAACGGTTTCCATCACCGACAACGCGATACACAACTTTCAAGGGACGGCGATCATCGTCAAGGACGGACGGAAGCCGCCCCACGTGACCGGCAACACGGCCAGGTCCGACGACCCGCAGGCGAAGGTGGCGGACGTTCAGGGGACGGCCGGGCTGGTCGAGGGCAACACGGTGGTGACGGGCGAGAAGAAGTAACCCGTCCGGAGCGGAGTGGCCACTGGCTTTCGGCGGGGGCACAAGCGGTCGGCTCGGCATCCGGTGCGGTCACGAACACGAACCGGCGACCAGTGCCGCGAACGCCGCCCGCGGCGTGCCGTACTTCTTGCCCTCGCCGGCCGCCGCCGACAGGAGCAGGTCGTTGAGCCGCACCCCGACTTCCGGCACCGACAGGTCGCCGTCGGCCAACAGCAGCTCGGCGTACGCGACCAGTTCGTTCATCGACCCCGTCACGGAACGGTCGAGGGCCTTGGCGAACCGCACCGATTCCGCGGCGAGATCGCGGCCCACGCCCGCGAGCCGGCCGGCTCCGTCGAGGATTCCCTCAACGGCACCCGCGACCCGTTCGGCCAACTGGGTTCTCGTCTCCCCGGCCACTTCGACGAGCACCACCGAGTAGAGCGACCGCGTGTTGCTCAGCAGCAGGTACGCCTTCGTTCCCGCCGCGAACGCCCGGACCGACCAGTCGAGGAGCGGGTTCGCGTGCGACGCCGAGGCCGCCGGCGGGCCGCCCCCGAGGCGGGCGTTCAGCGTCTGCGGGAGCCGGAGGAGCATGTCGCCTCACCAGTTCCAGAGGGTGATCGAGAGTTGCAGCACGGTGGCGGTGCCCACCCAGACGAGGTACGGCACCTGCGCCACGGCGACCCAGCGGTAATGCGGCCACACCGCGACCATGCAGCACACAATGGAAACAAGCACCACGAGGATGTCGGCCGCGGCCAGAGGCAGGTTCCGCAGCCCGAACTGGATCGGGGTGAAGATCACGTTGGCGACCAAGTTGACCGCGAACGGCACCGCCACCGACCGCGGGATCTTCCGCCGCACCGCCTGCACGAACACGGACCCGAAGGTGACCGCGATGACCGGGTACAGGAGCGACCAGATCAGCCCGATGGTGCCCCCGTCGGGGGTCCACCTCGGTTTCGCCAACGCGTTGTACCACTCCGCCCAGGTCATGGCCGGTCCCCGCCCGAGGTCGGTTCCGCACGTCATCCTCTCACACCCCGACCGCACCCGCCCGCCGCGAGAGCGGGTAAAATGGGCATCAATCCGCAGCGTGGTTCGGGGTGAAGGGCATGGAGCCGAAGATACTGAGTAGAGGGGCGCCGCAATAGCCGGGTAAGGGGTGGGGTTCTAACCTGGCTGAGCTCACGGCTCCGACCCCACACCAACACTCGCCCATGATCGCACGTCTCGACCGCCTCCGGAAGAACCCGGCCGTCTTCCGGTCCCTCACCGGGGTCACCCCGGACGTGTTCGACGCCCTCCTCGCCGACGTCCTCCCGGCCCTGGCCGACGCCGACTTCGCCCGCCACGACCGACCCGACCGGAGCCGCGCCGTCGGCGGCGGCCGCACCACCGGGCTCGAACACCCCGACCGCATCCTGCTCGCCGTCGTCTGGCTCCGGGTGTACCCGACCTACGCCGTCCTCGGGTACCTGTTCGGGGTTTCCGAGTCGGCCGCCCGCCGCCTCGCCGGGTGGTCCGTCCCGGTCCTCGCCGCGGCCGGGAAGGACACCATGCGAATGCCCGACCCGGGCAAGCACCACCGCCGCGACCTCCCGGCCGTGCTCCGGCACACCCCCGGGCTGGCCGTCCTGGTGGACACGTTCGAGCAGCCGACGCACCGGCCGAAGCGGCGGCAGCGGGCCGACTACTCGGGGAAGAAGAAGCGGCACACGGTCAAGAGTCAGGTCGGGGTGGACGAGGAGACCGGGCGGGTCGTCCACGTCCCGCCGAGCGTGCCGGGGCCGACGGCCGACCTCAAGCTGTTGGGGCGGTCGCGGCTCCTGGGGCGGCTGCCGAAGGGGGTCGGGTTGATCGGGGACAAGGCGTACATCGGGGCGGGCGAGTTGCGGCCCGGGGTGGTGTGTACGACCCCGCGGCGGAAGCCGCGGGGGAAGCCGCGGCCGGCGGCGGACGTGCGGTACAACCGGGCGGTGTCCCGGCGCCGGATCGTGGTCGAGCACACGATCCGGCGGCTGCGGGTGTTCCAGTCGCTGACCCAGGTGAACCGGCACGGGCGGAAGAGGCACGAGGTCCGGGTGCGGGCGGTGGCCGGGCTGGTCAACCGGATGATCGACGCCCGGCCGGCGGACTGACCCGTTCTCGGGGAGGGGGACGGTCGTGACCGCCACTATTACGGCGCGCCTCTAGTGAGACCGCCGCCGTGCTGTTCGCCGAACACCGACTGGCCGGGTGGACGTTCGGGCTGGCCGCCTCGAAGCGGCGGCTGGGCGTGTGCAAGTACCGCCGGAAGCGGATCGAGATCAGCGAGTACCACGCCCGGCACAACCCGGACGCGACCGTCCTCGACACCCTCTTGCACGAGATCGCCCACGCCCTCGCCGGCCCGGCGGCCAAGCACGGCCCGGTGTGGCAGGCGGTCGCCGCCCGCCTCGGGGCGACCCCGCGGGCGTGCGACGACTCGCCCGACACGGTGGTGGAGCCCGGCGACTGGCGGACCACCTGCCCGTCCTGCAACCGGACCCACCATCGGTACAAACGCCCCCGCTCGTTGTCCGGCTACCGCTGCAAGTGTCCGGCACGAACTCCACTCGTGTTCGCCTACGCCGGAGACCCAGCCCGCGAGCCCACGGTGCCCACTGTGACGGAACCGGCCCCCACCCGGTGGAAAGCGAACTGTGCCGGCTGCGGCACCACTCACAAGCGTGCGAGACGGCCGAAGACTGGTGTGTGGCGGTGCCGCTGCCCCGCCCGGAGCGAGTTGGAGTGGGTGTTCGGGCCGGGCGGTCCGAACGCCGGGTAGCAAAGCACGGGTGGTTTCGGGCGACTGACGGCAGGTCCGGGTTCGTGGCGATCAGTGCCAGAAGCAGCCCATCGGGTCCTCGGCGAGGTAGGCCAACGCCCGGTCGAGCGGCAGGACGATCGGGCCGAAATCGCCGATGTCGTCCCACCGCTCGCGGTGGCTCCACCACTTCACCTCGACCGCGTCCCCGGCTCCGGTCGGGCGGAACCGGGCCACGGGCCGGCCGGACGACTCGCGGAACAGGGAGTACCCGCCGCCGACTTTGCGGACGACGACCCCGCCGCCCTTCTCCGCGATGTAGGCTTCGATCCGGGTCAGGTGCAGGTCAACCGACCCGTCCATCACTCGTCCCCGAAGGCTCCACCGTCGTCCACCGACTCGGTCAAGTCGGCGAGGCTTCGGTCGGTGGCGGCTTGGTACTGCTCCGCGACCTCGCCGACAAACCCGGGGTCGCACCGCAACAGCAGGGCGTACGTGTACCCCTCGTCCCTCCCCAGGTCGGGGTACTCGGCGTAGGCCAACTCGGCGACCTCGTCAGCGTTGTCCGCCAGCCACCGCCGGACCTCGCCCAGCTCCTGGTCCCGGCGGGTCAGTTTCTGCTGGTACGGATTGTTGTTGTAGACGACGCACACGTCGTCACCGCCCAGCACGCCGTCCAGGACGCGGACGCCACGGCGCGTCTCGAAGTCCTGCTCACACGCCACACGCGCTGCCTCCCGGACCATCTCGGGGAAGAGGGCGTCGAGGGCCGAGCCTGCCTCCACCTCGGGGGCCGTCACGACCGGGCCGTCGTCGTACACCGCCAAGACGGCGGCGTACCGGGCCGCGATCAGGGCCGCCCACTTCTCCTCGAACGGCCGCCACGCCGCGTCCGACCGCTTGCGCCGCGCCCGGTCGATCCGCTCGATCGAGTCCCGCACCTCGTCGTCCTGCTCGTCCCCGGACATGGTCCCCTCCTCTGGTTGGTGACACGGGGGCGTTCCAGCCGCCCCCAAGTGCCAGGCGAGAGCCGACGGGCCGGCCAGTCACGTTTTCGGGTTTTTCGTCCTTGCGACCGGGGCCGCCTCCTTCACTTCGGCGAGTGAAGCCTCCCCCACCGCCCTGGCAGGATGGCGGGATGCCGGCAACCGCATCCTGCCATGACGAAACCCCAGGATTACCAGTGTTTCGTTGATGTGCTGGCAGGATGGTGGGATGAAATCCGAGAAAAGAATCCTTATAGGGGACTGCTCTTGTCGCGTGGGGGGCGGCGGGGAATTACTCCCCGGAAACGGGCCGCATCCTGCCAGCGAGAGGTCGGTCATCGTGTCCCGGGTGACGCGGTTTGTAGGTTTGGAGACACGCGCGACAGCGTCCGTACTGATCGCAGTGGAGTTCACCGGCCGAATAGGAGTCGTTCGCCGGAATGGCGTCGGCGTGCAAGGCGGATCTGGAAGGGGAAACTGGGGGTGAACGGAAGGAGCGGAAGCGATGGCGACGCCGAGAGAACCGTGGAACATCCGACCGGCCCGGACGCGGGCCGCCGTACCCGCCGCCCTCAAGACCGAGGTGGAAGCGAAATCCACGCATCTGGTCGAGACCGTGTTGAAGCCCCGGCACGTCCTGCCGCCCCCGACAGACGGGCCGCTCAACTCCATCACCGACATCGGGGCGAAGTGGTACAGGAACTACTTCTACTTCTTCTCGACCTACGCCTGCCCGAGCCCGACCGCCCTCGCCCCCGCGTTCGAGGCGATGTTCGCCCGGATGGAACCGCTCGGGAACGGCACGTTCGCCCTGTACGCCATGCGGTACACGGGCAAGGAATGGGTCGGGGTGCTCGACGCCCTGTCGGTGGACGAGTGCCTGGACGCCATCCGGGACGACCCGTGGTTCGTGCCATAGCGGATCGACGGCACCGCGGTCGCGGCAACCCGGCGTGCCGACACCGACACGCTCTCCCGGCGTGCGGGCCGACGCGCTACCGCGACGTGGCCTCGGCCCGGAAGGTCTTCCGAGCCCGCAGCAGCCTGAGATTCACCATGTCCGCGACGTAGATGTGGTCGTCCGTGACCCCGACGCTATTCGGGAAGGCCAGCGGGATGCCCCGCGTCGGAACCAGATCCCCGGGCAGTCCGCCCGTCGAGTCGCGGTTCCCGTAGGTGCCGAAGTGGAGGATCTCGGTGCCCGCGTTGTCGACGACCGCCACGCGCTGAGCGACGTTCGTGGGGTAGTAGAGCCGGCCGTAGGCGTCCACGTCGAACCGGGGGGTACGGGTGATGCAGTCCGTATCGAACGCGCCGTACGGCACGTCGTAAGAGACGGTCGGGCCGATCGGAGCTATGGGGAACAAGTTGCCGCTCTCCAGCGTGCCGGTCGGCGCGAACTTGTGGATGCGGCCCACGGCACCCGCGAACCGATCGCCCTCGAACCCGGGCAACCCGGCCGGCGGCTTCCGGTCGACGTACCCGACGTAGAGGTTCCCCCGGGGGTCGAACCGTACCCCGCCGGCGGCGTCGGGCAGCCTGGCGACAGTCGTCGCCCCCCACGGCACCTTCGCCCCGGTCCCGGCGAACACCCGCAGGCCGTCCTTCGGGTCGCCGACGACCGCCAGGTTGCCGTTCGGGGCGACCGCGATCCCCTTGTCGCCGTTGCCGGTGAAGCACCACTCGTGGTGAAAGGCGGGGGTGAGGCGGTTGCTCCCCGTGTCCCCGAGGTTCGCCGGCGGGTAATCGGGTTTGTCGAGGTGGAAGCGGGCCACCTTGCCGACCGAGTAGGAGGAACTCCCGTCGGCGAGAGTGCGGGCGTAGACGTGCCGGTTCCGCGGGTCGATGGCGATGCTCGCCGTCCTGAGCGGCACCTTCACGAAGCGGGGGGACTTCCAGTCCCCGACCTTCCAGACGCCGGCGTGGTCGTCCAGCAGGTAGACCTCGTCGGTCTTCTGGTCCACTTCCATCCGGTCGAACCCCAGGCACCGCTGCGCCCCCTCGACCCGGTAGAAGTCCTTGAGCAGGGTGAGATCCTTCCCGTCGTCCCGGTAGATGCGGACGGGCATCTCGGTGTACGCGACCCAGACGTTCACGGCCGTGTCGGTGTCGCACACGACGAGGTGGGAGCACTTGTGGTGGTCGGTGTACCCCGTCTCGGACACGGGGATGGTGGCCGCCGGCTTGTCGTCCTTCCGCCAGTCGGTGAACTTGAGCAACGCCACCCGCCCGCGGCCCGCGTGCTCGTCGCCGAAGCGGGTGGTGAGGTAGAGCGCACCCGTCTTCGCGCTCACGGCAACGGCATCCGGGCGTTCGACGGGGATTGCGCGGACGACCTTCCCCGTCGGGTCCAGAACGACGAGCCGCTTGTTGAGCCGGTCGCACACGAACACGTTCCCGGCCGTGTCCGCGGCGACGCCGTGCAGGGCGGCGTAGCTGTGCGTGCCGCCGAGTGCCGCCCGGCGGTCCTTCACGACCGTAGGAATGGTCCTCGGGTCCAGTGAGAAGATCACCCGGGCGGTCCGCGTTTCCCGATCGACTTTCCACACCTGCCCGTCCCGCCAGGTGCCGTCCGCCTTGATCTCCTGGATCGAACCGTATCTCGTCGTCGCGGCGTAGACGCCGCTCAGGTAGAAGTGCTTCCCGTCTGGGGTCGGGCAAGTGAAGACCGGCCCGAGCAGGGCGTTGACGACGTGGCTGTCGGGCGTCACCGGCCCCAGCCCGAGCGGCGGGCTGGTCACCAGCGGCCCCGGCATTCGTTCGCCGGCGGCCTCGGGGATGGTGCCGTCCGCGTTGACCGTCAGGAGCTCGAACGTGGCCCTGCCGGGGCCGGTGTGCCAGAAGCTGAGGCGCGTCGGGTCGGGGGTCGGGATCAACCGGGCCATCCCGCCCGTTGCGGTGTCGAGGATCGTCGTCGTCAGCGACGGGTCCGTCAGCCGGGTGAACTTGGGCGTGTAGGTGCCGTCGGGTCTGACGTTGATGCCCCACCCCGTCACGGCCGCGACGGCCTTGCCGGCGGGCGGCGGGAAGACGGTCCGCAGGTAGTTCCCGGCGGCGTCGTACCGGCGCACGGCGGGCGGCCCCAGGTTGCTGGAGTGCCCCAGCACGTACACCGTGCCGTCCGGCTTCCGTTCGAGGCCGTTGATGCCGAACGGGCTGTGGTCGTTGTGGCCGCTCTCCTCGGAGTAGTACGCGTACGGGTCGCCGCCCACGATCTGCTCCAGGGCCACCCCCATCCCCGCGCGGACGCGAACGACCACGGCCTCGGGCCGGCGGACGCGGACCTGGTAGTCGTCTTTGCCGTCCCACTCCAACGACTGCGCCCGGGAGCCGGCTGCCAACGGCGGTGGGGCCTTCGGACCGAGCACCCCGGCGGCCAGGTGTCGGACGACGGCGGACGTCGCCGGGTCGACGAGGGCGACCTCGACGTCGGTGAGCGCGTCGAGCTCGAAGGTCACCCGCCACGCCCCGGTCTGCTCGTCGGCGTGGAGTGCCGGCGGCTTGATCCACCGCGGCGGGTCGGCTCCCGGTGCCGACCCGGACGCCAGTACGACCAGACCGGCAGCGATGAGGGCGCGCATCGGATCTCCCGCTCCAGCGACCACTGGGAACCGCCGGGAACCGCCCCCACCTTTGGGTACGCCGGGGCCGGCGGTTGGCAACGAGGCGGCCCGATCGACCGGACCGGCCACGGGCTCCGACCGCCCGGTTCAGTTCCAGCGGATCGGCTTCCCGCTAAGCCACGTGATGAACACGCCGACGACCAGCAGCGCGACCGGGGCGAGGAGCGGGACCGCCACGGCCGCCACCAACCCGACGGCCACCCACCGCCCCCAGTCGGCGTCAACGGCGAACAGAAAGTACAGGCTGCCCGCCAGGGCGGCGGCGAGCAGGAGCGTGAGGGGAATCAGCCGGCCGTTCCCGTACCCGCGGACGGCTCCGCGTCCCGCAAAGTAGAGGAGGATGCCGTTCGCAATAGCCAGTGGCGTATAGAGAACGTAGGCGATCATGCAGCTACTCGTGACCCGTGAGTGGTGTGGCGGCGACGACGGAGAGATTCTCACGCTCGGCGAGATCCTATGCTCAAGGGGTGATCCTCTGCAACTCCGCCGTGCCGGATCGCGGAGCCCGGACCGAGGTGATCTACGCGAGAGTGCGAGCCGCGAGGCCGGGAGGCCGCGATGGGCGAGAAATGGGACCGGAGCGGGAAACGTGTCCGCCCCAAGACCGCCGTGCGGGGGAAGCGATACCTGTGCGCGACGTGCCGCAAGCGCAGTCCGACGGCGGTCACGACCCCGGCCCCGTGGTACTGCCCGAACTGCCTCCGCGCGGACGAGTCCACGTCAGCGGAATGACGGGTGGCGGCCAGCGGGGGTGGGCCGCACGGCGTCGCCGTACGCCGGTCGGCCGGGAGAGCGCAGCAACCACAAGATCCGTCCCGAGGTTCCCGTTAACGATTGCGCGGGTGGGAGGCTACCGGCCGAGAGCCTTTCTCACCTCGGCCGCGACCTGCCCGGCGAGGGCGGTGTACCCGTCGGGGGTGAAGTGGACGTTGTTCGGGAGCTGCCCCTCCCCCTTGCGCCCGCGGACGAACGCGTCCAGGTCGTTCACCGCGACCCCGTGCCGGGCCATCACCTCCCGGGCCGCCGCGTTGTACGCCCGGTCCGCGTCCGCCCGCCGGGCGGGTTCCTTCTCCGGGACCGGGGTGGTCGTGGCGAAGATCAGCTTCGCGCCGGTCTTCTTCATCCGCCCGACCAGCGCGTCCAGGTTCTTCCGGTACTCCTCCACCGGCACCTGAACCTTCCCCTTGTCCGGGCTGGTGTTCTGCCCCTTGTCGTCCACGAACTTCAGGTCGTGCAGCCCGAAGTTGAAGTGGATCACGTCCCACCGGCCGTCCCCCAGCCACCCGTCCAGTTGAGCGACCCCGCGGGTGGTCGGGCCGCAGTTGGTCGGCGGGCGGTGGACGTTCGCTACGGCTTTCAACTTCTCCCGCACGGGTAGGGTGTATCCGATCGAGATGGAGTCCCCGATCAAGAGCACGCGGGGGAGGCCGGGCACGTCCACGACCGGGGCGAGGGCCGGCTGCGGGGCCTTCTTCGGCGGGGTCTTGGGGGCGTCCTTCTTCCCGTCCTGGCCGGCGGAAAGGCCGGCGGCCAGGACGAAGGCGACGGCGATCGAGTACAGCCAGGCGGGCATCACGCCTCCGGGTCGGGGTTGGGGGCGGTCCGATTGTACACCGTCGCGGTCCGCTGCACTAACCTCCTGCCGAGGGCCGGAGGGCTGTTGCAACCTCCCGGGAATCGGGTAGAGTTTCCTCGCCTGCCTCCGCACCTGCCGACCCGGGCGGTGCCCCGCCGGTTACGCGTGCCCGCCCCCACATTCGAAGGGCGACTGCCGTGCCAGAAGGGCGTTCCCATGCTTCGCGTCACGGGTGAGACCGCACCCCTCTGCGACGGCTTCACCCGCCGGGAACTGCTACGCATCGGTGCCGTCGGCCTCGGCGGCCTGTCGTTACCGCGGCTGCTCCGATGCCGGGCCGCGGCGGCAGCGACGGGTTCTCGGCCGCGGGCGAAGTCCGTCATCGTCCTGTTCAACGGCGGCGGCATCCCGCACCACGAGACGTGGGACCCGAAGCCGGACGCGCCCGCCGAAATCCGGGGGGCGTTCGGCGTGATTCCCACCCGCACCCCAGGGCTGCGCGTCGGCGAGCTGATGCCACGGACGGCCGGGCTGACGGACAAGATCGCGGTCGTCCGCACCATGGTCACGGGCGACAACGCCCACTCGACCAGCGGCTACCAGATGCTCACCGGCCTCCCGCACGTCCCCCTGAACCGGGAGAACGCCACCCCCGGCAAGCCGAACGACTGGCCGCCGTACAACGCCGTGGTGCGTGCCCTCCGGCCCGCCGTCGACGGGCTGCCGTCGTCCGTCGTCCTCCCCCGCCGGCTGGCGAACTTCGACGGCCTGTACCCGTGGCCCGGGACCGACGCCGGGGCACTGGGCCGCAAGTACGAGGCGTGGTCCCTGGACTGCGACCCGTCGGACCCGACGTTTACCACCCCGGGGTGCGAACCGTCCGCCGACCTGCCCGCGTCCCGGGTCGATCACCGCCGGGCGTTGCTGGGGCGGCTCGACCGGCACCTCGCCGATCACCCCGGGACCGCCGACCACGACCGCTACCGGCAGCAGGCCATCGACCTGATCGCGGGGCGGCGGGGGCGGGAGGCGTTCGACCTGACGCGGGAGCCGGTCACCGTCCGGGACCGCTACGGGCGGACGAAGCACGGGCAGAGCGTGCTGCTCGCCCGCCGGCTGGTCGAGGCCGGGGTGTCGCTGGTCCAGGTGAACTGGGCGTCGCCGGACAAGAAGCTGCCCAACGGCGGCGGGTGGGACACCCACGAGAAGCACAACGAGAGCCTCAAGGGGTGGCTGATGCCGGCCATGGACCGGACGTACTCGGCCCTGATCGAGGACCTGGACCAGCGCGGCCTGCTGGACGAGACGCTCGTCTGCTGGGTGGCCGAGTTCGGGCACACCCCGAGGTTCAACGCGAAGGGCGGGCGGGACCACTGGGGGCGGGTGTTTTCCATCGCCCTAGCCGGCGGCGGGGTGAGGGGCGGGGTGGTCGTCGGCAGGACGGACCGGCACGCGGGCGAGCCGACCGACGACGCCGTGCGGCCGGCCGACTACCTCGCCACGATCTTCCACTGCCTCGGCTTCGACCCGGACGCGACGATCCACGACATCGAGGGGCGGCCGTTGCCCGTGTCCCGCGGGCGGGTGATCGAGTCGGTGCTGCGCTAAGGGCGCGGTGACCCCCCGAGCTGGTCGCGTGGGCCGACGTCGTCTTCGTCATGGAGCCGGCCCACCGGGCGAAGCTCGCCCGCTCGTTCCCGGCCGCCCTCCGCGGCAAGCGGGTCGTGTGCCTCGACGTCCCCGACGACTACGGGTACATGGCCCTCGAAATGGTGCGGCTCCTCCGGGACCGCGTCGCCCGTGCCGTCCCCGCCCCGGCGGTCGATCTGTCGGCCTGACAGGATGTGCGGGCGTGCGGCCTCGCAAACGGCCTCGCAACCCCACCCGGAGGCCGTGGACGCGTGCCGCCGGGCGGGGGTGGCCGCGAAGGAACCGTCCCCCGAACCGCACGGTCGCCGCCGTACGAACGGATACTCCGGTCGGGCCGTGGCCGTCGTTGCGACCGCCGCCCCCGAGTACGCCCCGCCTACTCGCGTCCTTGATCTCAACCCCCGAAGTCTCGCCGCTGGAAGGTCATGAACCGGCGGTCCTTCTTGTACGGCGACTCGCCCAAGCGGACCACCTTCGCCTTGGCCAGCTTGTAGCGGTAGTTGTTCGTGATCGGGTCCGCGACCCGGTGGGCCAAAGCGTTGAACGGGTTCGGCGGGAACAGGAAGTAGGTGAACAGCACGCCCGGCGGCACGGCGGCGTGACCATGCAATCGCCTCGATCTCTCCCTTGCCGACGCGGATGCCGGTGTTCGCCGTGTACCACCTGTACGACGACGCCGGTGGGCCGTGCCGATTCCTGCGGCTCGATGCGACGGTCGAAGTGAATGTGAAGTAGGTTGATTCGATTTACGGACGCCTGACGCCCGCAAGGTCGGCTTCGAGCGCGCTGATCCGCTGCCGCAGTTGCTCGATCACCGGAGCAACTTGCCGCTGAGAGACCCGCTGGTGGATGTGCTGCGGGCAGTTCACGTCCCACGCCTCGACGGTGAACACGATCGCCCGTTCCACCCGGCCCGGATACGTCGGGTCGCTCAGCTTCGCCAGCAGTTCGGAATCGCCCTCCACCACCGTCGCGGTGCCCCAGACCTTCACCCGCCGACTGTTGGCGTAGTCCATCAGGAACAGGAACGCCTGCGGGTTCTCGGACAGGTTCCCCACCGAGATGTATTGGCGGTTGCCGCCGAAGTCGGCGAACGCCAGGGTGCGGTCGTCGATCACCTTCAGGAAGCCCGGCGGGCCGCCGCGGTACTGGATGTACGGCTGCCCGGCGGCGTTCGCCGTGCCCAGGTAGAACATGTCCAGGTCGGCGAGGAACTCGGTCAAGTCGGAAGTGACGGTCGTTTGCCACCCGCCGGACTGTTCCATCCTGGCGTAGCTTTTCCGTGATCCCTTCCGGGACTGGATCGCTTTCACGGCGGGGGTGAAGGCGATGTCGCTGGGGAAGTGGCTCATCGGATGGCCTCGGTCGGGTGCATCAGGGCGTAATGTGGAACGAGGGGCCGCCGTCGGACGATGCCGACGGCGGTTCGAGGGTGTTACTTGAGGTGCTTGCCGAGGAACTCCCGCATCAGCCCGGCGATCTCGTCGCCGTTCGTTTCCAGGGCGAAGTGACCGGCGTCGAGCAGGTGGTAGTCAAGCGTCTTCAGGTCCTTCTTGTACGGCTCGGCCCCGGCGGCGGGGAAGATCTGGTCGTGCTTGCCCCAGGCGATCAGCACCGGCGGCTGGTGCGTGCGGAGGTACTCCTGCCACTGCGGGTACAGCGGCGGGTTGCTGCCGTAGCTCAGGAACAGGTCCAGCTGGATGTCGTCGTTCCCCTTACGGTCGAGCAGGTACTGGTCCGTCGTCCAGGCGTCGGGCGAGATCAGTTCCGGATTTTTGACCCCGTGGGTGTACTGCCACTTGGTCGCGGCGAGTTTCGTGAAGCCCCGGAGTGCCTCCCGCTTGTCCTTGCTGGTCGGCTCCTTCCAGTACGCCTTGATCGGCTTCCAGAAGTCGTTGTCCAGGCCCTCGTCGTAGGCGTTGCCGTTCTGCACCACGATGGCCGTGACCCGCTCCGGGTGTTTCACGGCGAGTCGGTAGCCGACGGGCGCCCCGTAGTCCTGCACGTACAGGGCGTACTTCTTCAGTTCGAGCTTGTCGGTGAACTGCTCGACGACCTCGGCCAGGTGGTCGAAGGTGTACGCGAACTTGTCGCGGGCCGGCATCGAACTGTGCCCGAAGCCGGGGTAGTCCGGGGCGATCACGCGGTACTTGTCGGCCAGTCGCGGGATGAGGTGGCGGAACATCTGCGAGCTGGTCGGGAAGCCGTGCAGCAGCAGCACGACGGGGGCGTCCTTCGGGCCGGCCTCGCGGTAGAAGATGTCGAGGTCGCCGACCTTCACCGTCTTGTGGTGCGTCTTCGGCGGCTCGGCCGCGCCGACCGGGGAGAGCGTGACGGCCAGGCCGGTCAGGAGCAGTGCGGTGCGAAACACGAGTCGTACTCCGAATGGGTGGTTGGGATCGAGTCCTGGGTTTACTTCACGTCCGGGATGCCGGGGTGGTCCGCCGGGCGCGGGCCGGGCGCGGGCCAGAAGAACGTCCGCTCGTCCTCGCGGATCGCCACGTCGTTGATGCTCGCCTCGCGGCGACGCATCAGCCCGCGGTCGTCGAACTCCCACAGCTCGTTGCCGTAGCTGCGGAACCAGTGGCCCGCCGCGTCGTGCCACTCGTACCGGAACCGCACCGCGATGCGGTCGGCGGTGAACGCCCACAGCGCCTTTACCAGCCGGTACTCGAGTTCGCGCGCCCACTTGCCGGCGAGGAACGCCCGGATCTCGTCGCGGCCGACGAGGAAGCGGTCGCGGTTCCGCCACACCGAGTCCTCGGAGTAGGCGAGCGCCACCCGATGCGGGTCGCGGGAGTTCCAGGCGTCCTCGGCGAGGCGGACTTTCATCGCCGCGGTTTCAAGGGTGAACGGCGGGGCGATCACCACCGGCGGAGGAGTGTGCAGGGTCTGGGTCATGGCAAGAGCACTCGGTGCGGTGGAGGGAAGGCGGCCGGGAACAACCCCGGCCGTCTGGCGCGGGGTTAGTCGTGGGCCTTGAGAGTGCCGTCGGCCCAGTGCTTGTCGGCGGCGGCCCGCCGCTCGGCCTCGTTCTCGTTCCACTGCGGCAGGGTGTCGCCACCGGCCCCGCGGTAGAACAGGGCCAGCTTGCCGTCGGCGGTGACCTTGAAGTTGGTCGGGTCGACGCCGAACAGCTTGCCCTCGCTGGCGGCCGTGGCGCAGTACCCGCCGTACAGCGGCACGTACTTCGCCGGGTTCGCGTCGAACGTCCCCTTATTCGCTTCGGTCGCGAAGTAGTAGACGCTGCCGTCGTGCGTGCTGGCGAACAGCGGGTCGCCGGGGGTCGGCCGGCCGGCGAAGTAGGCGACCGCGTCGTACCCGTTCACGGCCACTTGCAGTTGTTGGACTTTCGCGGACATGTCGGACTCCTGGGCGGACGGAACCGGCCGCCACGTGGCCGCCGATCCCGTCATGGATTGGGGTCGCACTGGAACCGCAGTGCGTCGGGTTGGGAACTGGGGATGAGGGACCGATGCCGTGACTACCGCGTCGGGTCACAGCCTGGGATGGTGGCGCAGGCGTCGTGGTGGTCGACAAGCGGCTCGGCCTTGGGGAAGTCGATGTCGGTGTCGGCGACGTGGTTGAAGTAGTTGGTGAACACGTTCAGCGCGACGTGGGCGACGACCTCGGCGATGGCCCCGTCGTCGTACCCGGCCTCGCGGACCGTCTGGAGGTCGGCCCCCGACACCCGCCCCTTGGTGTCCACGACCACACGAGCGAACCGGATGAGGGCGTCGGCCTTCGGGTCCACGGCGGTGCCGTGGCGGCTGTCGCGGATCTGGTCGGCGGTCAGCCCGGTCATTTTCCCGATGGCGGTGTGGGCGGCCAGGCAGTAGTCGCACCCGTTCGCCTGGGCGACGGCGAGGGCGATCTGCTCGCGGGTCTTGGCCGGCAAGGCCCCCTGGGCGAGCGCGCCGCTCAGTTGCAGGTAGCCGTTGAGCGCCGCCGGGGCGTTGGCCATCGCCCGCGTCATGTTCGGGACGAGGCCGAGCTTGCCCTTCACGGCGTCGAGCAGTTCCTTGGCCTTGCCGGTGGCGGACTCGGGAGCGATCTGGTTCAGGCGGGACATGGTCGTGATCCTTTCGAGGTTGGGTGGCGATCGCTCAGGGAGTTCTGGGCGGTTGAAGCAGTAACAAATCAGGTTCCGTGCCAATCCGGAATCGAAGTCGCAAAGCATTGCTCCACATTGCTTTACAGTCATCTAACCAGATGTGATACAGCCACGAATTTTCGTGAATTGACGAGATTTCGTAACGGAAGCACGGTTTTTCGTAAGTCAACCGCATGGACCTGCCACTCACCTCGTCCCTCTTCACCGACCCGAAGCGACTGCTGTTGGACCTGGCGAAAGAGCACCACCTGTCCGAACTCTTGCGACTCCTGGTCGGCCGTCTGGCGGACTCGCCGCGGGTGGCGCTGGCTCGGGTGTGGCTCGTCCGGCCGGGCGACATCTGTGACGCCTGCCCGATGAGGGGTGAGTGCCCGAACCGCGTCCGTTGCCTGCACCTGGTGGCGAGCGCAGGTGGCTCGAAGACCGCACCGGCCGAAGAGTGGACCCGGCTGGACGGCGCGTTCCGCCGGTTCCCGCTCGGGGTTCGCAAGGTCGGGCGCATCGGGGCGAGTGGGGAGTCCATCGAGGCGCCCGACCTGTCGGCCGGCACCCCAGACTGGATCGCCCGCCCGGAGTGGCTCCGGGCCGAAGGGATCAGCGGCTTCGGCGGGCAACCGCTCGTCCACCGCGGCGAGACGCTCGGCGTCCTGGCCGTGTTCGCCCGCGGCCCCATCGGCCCCGACTGCATGGACTGGCTGCGGACGATCGCCGACCACACCGCCGCCGCCATCGCCACGGCCCGGGCGTTCGAAGAGATCGAGGCGTTGAAGAAGCGGCTGGAGTTGGAGAACGAGTACCTGCGGGAGGAGGTCACCCGGAGCGGCGCGTTCGGCGAACTCGTCGGCCAGAGTCCGGCCCTGGAGGCGGTGTCCCGCCAGATCGATCTGGTGGCACCGACCGACTCGGCCGTCCTCGTCCTGGGTGAAAGTGGGACCGGAAAGGAACTGGTCGCCCGCGAACTCCATCGTCGCAGTCGGCGGGCGGGCAAGCCGCTCATCAAGGTGAACTGCGCCGCGATCCCCCGCGAACTGTACGAGAGCGAGTTCTTCGGCCACCTGAAGGGGTCGTTCACCGGGGCGACGCGGGACCGTGTCGGGCGGTTCGAGCTGGCCGACGGCGGCACCCTATTCCTCGACGAAATCGGCGAGATCCCGCTCGACCTGCAAGCGAAGCTACTCCGAGTGCTACAAGAGGGGGAACTCGAACGCATCGGCGAGGAGAAGACTCGGAAAGTCGATGTGCGGGTTGTCGCGGCGACCAACCGCGACCTGAAGGCGGAGGCCGAGGCGGGGCGGTTCCGGCAGGACCTCTACTACCGCCTGAGCGTGTTCCCGGTCGAACTGCCGCCGTTGCGGAAGCGGTCCGAAGACATCCCCCTGTTGGCCGAGCACTTCCTGGCACTGCTGTGCCGAAAACTCGGGCGGCCGAAACCACGCCTGACGCTGGCGAACGTCCAGGCACTTCAGAAGTACTCCTGGCCTGGAAACGTGCGAGAACTCCAGCACGTGATCGAGCGGGCGGTCATCACCGCCGAGGGCGGACGCCTGACCATCGAATTGCCAACCGCATCGCCCCCGGCCGGTCGAGTCTCGCCGACGCCGGCACCCGCGACGAGCAGGATCTTGACCGACGCCGAGTTGCGGCAGGTGGAGGCGGACAACATCCGGGCGGCGCTGAAGCAGACCCAGGGGAAGGTGTCTGGTCCGGGCGGGGCGGCGGAACTGCTCGGCCTGAAACCCACCACGCTGGCGTCGCGGATCAAGTCCCTCGGCATCACGGGGTGATCGGCGCAATGAAAGCGAGCGGAGAACGGGTCAAGAAGCCGGTCCGGTTCGACGACCGCCATGCGGTCGCACAGAGTGTGATCGGCTCGACGCGAATGACCAGGAAATCCAGATTGCGTCTCTTTGGTGGAGAGTCCGCCGCCGCTCCCATCACCACGACGCGACCTGGATGAGCAGTACCTTCTTCCCGCGGAAGTCGGACAGCGACACCGACTTGCCGTCCGCGGTGGAGGGCAGGGTGAAGTCCGGGTGTCGGGTGCCGACCGCCGGGGCGTAACCCGCGGCGAGGCCCGTGCCGCCGGCCGACAGGACCGCGGCGACCGTCAGGATGGAGCGAGTCGCGGCCGACCTCCGGGAGAAATGGGGGCGAGGGGGACAGGCGGGCCGCGCGTCGTGGTATAACGTCCGACGCCGGGGGCGTCCCGGCTATTCGTCGCCCCGCCGCAACCGGAGGTTCTTCGTGACACGAGTTCTCGCGCTCGCGGTCGTGCTGGGGGTCGCGCTCGCCGCGCCCGCGGCCGACCCTGCCCCGGAAAAGACCGGGATCAAGGTCGGGGAGAAGGCCCCGGCGTTCAAGCTCAAGGACCAGGCCGGCACCGAGCGGGACCTGGCCGCGCTCCTGAAGGACGGGCCGGTCGCGCTCGTGTTCTACCGCTCCGCGGGCTGGTGACCGTACTGCCAGAAGCAACTGGTTCAGTTGCAAAAAGACCTGGCGACGATCGAGGCCGCGGGCGTCAAGGTGGTCGGCGTCAGCTACGACGCGGTGGCGGTGCTGAAGGGGTTCGCGGACAAGCAGAAGATCACGTTCCCGCTGCTCTCCGACCCGGACAGCAAGACGATCGCGGCCTACGCCCTGAGGAACAAGGAGACGGCCGGGAAGAAGTTCGGGAAGGCCGATCTGGACGGCGTCCCGTACCCCGGCACCATCCTGGTCGGGACGGACGGCGTGGTGAAGGCCAAGCTGTTCGTGGACGGCTACCGGGAGCGGCACGGGACGGCCGAACTCGTCAAGGCCGCGGAGGGGCTGAAGAAGAAGTAGCCGTGACGCGACCGGGCGGCGCGCCCGGGCCGCCCGGCCCGCTCAAGTGACAACGCGATGTCGCAACCGATCCTCGACCCGCTCGCGGACTACCGCGAGTACCCGCCCGACGAGATGGCCCGCCGCGCCGCCTCGTTCCACGCCGACCTGCGCCGGCGGCGGACGGTGCGGGACTTCTCCGACCGCGCGGTGCCCCGCGAGGTCATCGAGGACTGCCTCCGCGCCGCCGGCACCGCCCCGAGCGGGGCGAACCTGCAGCCGTGGCACTTCGTCGTTGTCGCCGACCCGGTGTTGAAGGGCCGCATCCGGGCTGCGGCCGAAGACGAGGAGCGCGCGTTCTACCACCGGCGGGCACCGCAAGAATGGCTCGCCGCACTCGCCCCGCTCGGGACCGACGCGAACAAGCCGTTCCTGGAGACCGCCCCGTACCTGATCGCGGTGTTCGCTCAGAGTCACGGCCGGCTCGACGACGGCCGGCCGGTGAAGCACTACTACGCGGCGGAGTCGGTCGGCATCTCCACCGGGCTCCTGATCGCGGCCCTGCACCACGCCGGCCTCTCCACCCTCACGCACACGCCGAGCCCGATGGGGTTCCTGAACGAATTGCTCGACCGGCCGGCGAACGAGCGGCCGTTCCTGCTGCTCGTCGTCGGGTACCCGGCCGAAGGTGCGACGGTGCCGCGGATCACGAAAAAACGGCTGGACGAGATCGCCACGTTCCGGTGACTCGCGGCGCACGCGGCGGCGAGAGCGAGTGGACGGACGCGGACGATGTGCAGAACTCCGGGAACGACGACCCGGCCGCCGGCCCGTGCGGCCGACGACCGTGCGAGTGGACTACCACTTCCGCCTGGCCTCGACGATGACACCGGCGGACCGGCACGTCCAGTACACGGTGGTCCCGAATGGCTGGACGGTCACGTCGATCGGGTCCGGGTCGCCCTCGTCGATGACGGTGATCGCCCCGGTGCTCAGGTCCAGCTTCGACACCTTGTTCCGCCCGCCGTTCGCGCCGTTCACGCCCGGCGTCGGTACCTCGGTGAAGTACAGGTTGCCGAGGTAGTCGGTGGCGATCCCGTAGGGCTTGTCCAGGTCGCGGGCGATCACCTCGGCGGTGCCGCCGGACAGCTTCACGATCACCCCGGCCGAGGTGCAGGTCCAGTACACGTTCCCGAACAGGTCCACGGCCACGTCGGTCGGTTGGGGGTCGCCGGCGTCCAGCAGGAACTCCTGCCCGATCCCTTCGAGGAAGGCGTACACCGCGTTCCGCCCGCCGTTCGCCCCGTTCACGCCGGGCGTCGGCACCTCGGTGAAGAACACCGCGAAGCCGAGCGGGTACGCGGCCATCCCGGACGGGTTGTCCAGCCCGCTCGCCACGAGTTGGGCGTCGCCGCGTCCCCGTTCCAGGCTGAGGATGACCCCGGCGCTCTTGCAGGTCCAGTACACGTCGTCGAAGAAGTTGACCGCCAGGTTCGTCGGCTCCGGCTCGCCGGTGGTCAGGTTGCGGACCTTGCCGTTCTTCGGGTTCAGGACGTTGACGGTGTTCTTCCCGCCGGCCCCGCCGCCGACGCCGGGGGTGGGCAACTCGGTGAAGTACACCTGCCCGCTCAGGTTCACGGCCACCCCGGTCGGCCTCTTCAGGTTCTTGGCGACCACCTTGGTCTTGTACTCGTCGGCGGCCGCGGCCCCGGAGAGGCCGAGTGCGGCGACCGCGAACAGCACCATGCGGACCGTGCGAATCGTCACCATGCGAACTCCTCGTGAGGGGTGACCGACACGCATCCGGCGTGTGAGGTCGCGGAGTTCGTCGGCGCGGGGCGTCCGATCTTACACGGCGTCAGGAATCTTTTTCGAGACGGGCCGCGATCACCGCCCGGAGGTGGTCCTTTGTCTCGTCGGGCAGGGCGGCGCGGATACCCGCGCGGGGGTCGGCGACGAACTCGGCGGCAGCCTCGTCCACCGCCCCGAGCTGCCGCCGGAACCGCCGGCACGCCCCGCACACCAGGGTGTGGAACCCCAGCCCGGCCCGGCGGTGGAGCGGCAGGTCGGCGTCGAGCTCCCACGAGATCAGCTCGGCGGCCCGGCGGCACGTCATCACGACCGACCCTCCGAAGGCGTTCCGGCGTCCTCTCCCAACCAGTTGACCGACAGGCAGCGCCACAGCCGTAACCGGGCGCGGTGGAGCATCACCCACAGGTTGTTCGCCGACGCCCCGACCGCGTCGCACACGTCCTCGGCCGCCGCCTCGTCGATGTGGCGGAGGACGAAGGCGTGGCGGACCCGCGGCGGGAGCTTCTCCAGACAGGCGGCGAGGGTGTCCCGGAAGTCGGCCCCGGTCATCCCCCGGCCCGGATCGTCCGCGGACCACTCGTCCGGCTTGGCCTTCCACTTCCCGCCGCGGGTGAACTGGGCGTCCGCCCACTTGTCCGGCGGCGGTTCTCGCGTCGCTCGGCGGCGTACTTCCGCCCGGAGCCAGTCGATCGCCTTCCGCTTCAGGATGGCGGTTAGCCAACTCCGCTCGGAACACCGGCCGCGGAACGAGTGCCGGGCGGTCAGCGCGGCGAGGAGCGCGTCCTGAACCAACTCTTCAGCCGCGTCGCGGTCACGCACGCGTACCAGGGCGAACCGATAGAGGTAATCGCCGTGCGCGTCCACCCAGGTCGCGGGATCGAGTGTTGGTGCGGCAGCGGATCGGTCCATTCAGGATTCCCGACGGGCGACGGATCGCAGAGTCAGCTTAGTCGCAGTGGGGTGGTAGACCTTTCACCGATTCTTCCGACGCGCGCGAATGCGGACCGTCCGCCAGTTCGCCGACCGGCCGGTTCCGCGGGCGGTCATCGAGGCGTGCATTCGCACCGCGGGCACCGCCCCGAGCGGGGCCAACCTCCAGCCGTGGCACTTCGTGGTCGTGTCGGGCCCGGACCTGAAGGCCCGCATCCGCGGGGCGGCCGAGGAGGAGGAGCGAGAGTTCTACGCCCGCCGCGCCCCGCAAGTGTGGCTCGACGCGCTCGCCCCGATCGGCACCGATGCCCACACGCCGTTCCTGGAGACCGCCCCGTACTTGATCGTCGTCTTCGCCCAACCCCAGGATGACGGAAGACGGGGTAACGGTGCCAGGATCACCAAGAAGCGTCTCGACGAGTTCTCCCTCGGGATGCCCCTCCTGTTCTGGGCCACCGCGACGTGGTGGATCCCGATCCTGTTCGCGCTGGGCGTGTGGCGGCACCTGACCCGCCACTTCCCGCTGACCTACGACCACGGGTACTGGGCGGCGGTGTTCCCGCTCGGCATGTACACCGTCTGCACCCGGACGATGATCGACGCCCTCCGCCTGCCGTACCTGGAGCCGATCCCAGACGCCTTCGTCTGGGTCGCCCTGGTCGCGTGGTCGGCCACGTTTCTCGGGCTGGTGCACCGACTCGTGGTCCCGCCCGCGGGGTCTTTGAGCGATCCTGCGCCGCCCGGTGCGGGTGTGGCGGCGTGATGGTCTCGCAGGTTTGGTGTGAAGCGGCGAATCCAGGTTCTCCCGCGGGAAAGACTCCGCGACGTGACCGGCCGCGTGGGGTACACGTGCGAGTTCAAGCCGCGGTGGCGGGCGGCAGGATGGCGGCCGCGATTACTTCCCCTCGCTCCGCCACCGACGGTTCAGTTCGATGTTACGGCGGAGTTCGGCGTTTTCCTTCTTGGCTCCGCCGAGGTAGACGCGCATGTCCGAGTCGTACATCGCCAGCGGCTCGGGCTCGCGGCCGCGGTCTCCGGTCCGTTGCTCCCAGTCGGCCAGCCGCTTCCGCATCTGCTCCAGGGTCGTCGCGTGCCGCGGGTCGGCGGCGAGGTTGTTCACCTCGAAGCGGTCGGCGGTCAGGTCGTAGAGTTCCTCGCGCGGCCGGGTGGGGGCGAACAGGAGCCGCTCGGTGAGGGCGTCGAGTCGGCCGGCGGCGTGGAGTTCGCGAAGCCGCTGCACGACGGCCTTGTCGTCCTTGTACCGGCACGGCTGCAGGTGGGGCCGGTCGTTCATGTAGTTGCGGATGTACTTGAAGCGACCGGTGCGCACACTGCGGATGCGCTCCATCGTTTCGTCACACCGGTCGCGGGCGCCGAACACCGCCTCGCGCGCCGTGTACCCGGCGGCGAACAGGTCGCGCCCTTGCATCCACGCCGGCACCGGAATGCCGGCCAGCGCGAGCGACGTGGCGGTCATGTCGATATGCTCGACCAGGTCGTCGCGGACTGCCCCGCGCGGGATACCCGGCCCGCGGACGACGAACGGGACGTGAATCCCCTCGTCGTACAGGAACTGCTTGCCGCGGGCGTGGCTGATGCCGTGGTCGGTCATGAAGAACACGACCGTGTCGGCCAGCAGGTTCTCCTTCTCCAGCCGGGCGATCACGTCGCCGACCTGCTTGTCGGTGAACCGGCAGCAGTCGAGGTAGTCGGCCCAGTCCTGGAGCAGGACCGGGTCGCGCGGGTAGTACGGCGGGAGGACGACAGCCGCCGGGTCGGTGTTCGACCCGAGTTCGCGCCGGGCCCGGGCCTGCCAGGTCGGGGTCGGCCCCTGCCCGCGGAACTTCCCGCCGTGGAGCTGCACCTGCATGAAGAACGGCTGACCCGGCTGCCGCCCGGCCCAGTCGTTCCCGTCGTACATCGCCGGGTCCCACTCGAAGTTGTAGTCGGTCTTCGCCAGCCGGTTGCCGGTGACGTTGTGCCCGCCGTTGCAGGTGTAATACCCCGCCCTCCGGAACAGCACCGGCACCGGCACCACTTCTCCGGGGAGGCGGATCTTCATCTCGCCGCGGCCGCTCCGGTGGTGGTGCGCGCCGATCGTCGTCTGGTAGCACCCGGTGATGAGGGCCGACCGGCACGGCGAACACACCGGGGCGGTCACGAACGCCTTGGCGAACTTCGTTCCCTCGGCGGCGAGCCGGTCGACGTGCGGGGTACGGACGAGCGTCTCGCCGTAGCACGAGAAGTTGGCGGACATGTCGTCCACGACGATCCAGACGATGTTCGGCCGCTTCGCCGCGTCGGCCCGGGCGGAGTTGCTGTGGAACAGGACGGCCAGCGCGGCCAGTGCGACGAGTCGGAGCATCGCGGCACCCTGCATGGGGAGGGGTGAGGGCTAAATCTTTTTCTTCTTCGGGGCATCGCGGGCCGGGTCGTAGTCCGGGTTTGGGGTCGGCACCTGCGCGGCCACGCTCTGCCGCCACGCCGTCAGCCGTTCACGCAATCGCGTGGTGAGGGCAGGGTCGCGGGCGGACAGGTCTGTGCGCTCGCCGACGTCGTCCTTCAAGTTGTAGAGTTCGAGCTTGCCCGTCTCGAAGAACTCGACCAGCCGCCAGTCGCCGAACCGGGCGGCCGAGTACGGGGTCGCCCCGCCGGGGTGGTAGTGCGGGTAGTGCCAGTAGAGCGCGTCGCGGGCCGGCGGCGACCCGCCGCGCAGGTGCGACACGAAGCTCACGCCGTCCACTGGGTGCTCGGCCGGCACCCGCAGCCCGCACGCCTCGGCCAGCGTCGGGTACAGGTCGCAGGTGATGACCGGCGCGTCGCTGGTCGTGCCGGGCCGCGTCACGCCGGGCCAGTAGACGATCAACGGCACCCGCACCCCGCCCTCGTACGCCGACCCCTTCCCGGCCCGGAACGGCGGGTTGGTGGTGATCGGCATGAGCCCGCCGTTGTCCGACGTGAACACCACGATGGTCCGGCCGTCGAGCTTCAGGTCGGCGAGCGCCTTGCGGACAGTGCCGACGCTGTCGTCCACGCCCTCGAACAGGGCGGCGTACGTCGGGTTCGCCTTCACCCCCATCGCCTCGGCCTTCCTGGTGTACTTGGCGATTACATCTGGCTTGCCGCCGATCGGAGTGTGAACGGCGTAGTGCGGGAGGTAGACGAAGAACGGCCGGTCCTTGTTCGCGGTGATGAACTTGACCGCCTCGGCCGCGAGCCGGTCGGGGAGGAACTCGCCGGCCTTTCCGGGCGGGAGCGTCGGGATCCGCTCCGGGGCGAAGTACCCCGGCGGGCTCCCTTTGTCGGTGCCGCCGATGTTCACGTCGAACCCGTGCTGCTCGGGGTACGAACCCGGCCCCCCGAGGTGCCACTTGCCCACGCTCGCGCTCACGTACCCGGCGGCGCGGAACGCTTCCGCGAGCGAGTGCGTTGCGAGCGGGAGCTGCATCGTCCAGTCCGGTACCCGGAGCTTCGCGAACGGTCGCCGGTGACCGGCGATCCAGTCGGTGACCCTGAGTCGGGCTGGGTACTGGCCGGTGAGGAGCGAAGCCCGGGTCGGGGAGCAGACGGTGCAAGCCGAGTAGCCGTTCGTGAACCGCACGCCGTCGGCGGCGAGCTTGTCGATGTTCGGCGTCTCGTGGAACCGGTTGCCGTAGCACCCGGGGTCGGCCCAGCCGAGGTCGTCGATGAGGAAGACGACGACGTTGAGCCGGTCGGCCGCGGCGGTGGCGGCAGAGGCCGGTGTCGCCGACGCGAGAGTCAGGGCGGCGGCGAGGGTGAGTGAGCGAGTCACGGGCGGTCCTCCGGGACGGGGAACTCGTTACCCGCCGTTCTACGCCGACCGAGCCGACACGCCTCGAACGACGCCGCCGGCCGAGCCCCCGGCCAGTTGTAGACCATCCCCGACCTCGCTCCGCGCCGGACCGTTCCGCTACTTCTTCTTCGCTTCCGCGGGCGGCGTAAGGCCGTCGGCCGGCTGGCTCCAGAGGCGGTACGGGTCGTCGAGGCGGCGTTGCTCAGCCAGTAGGAGGGCTTCCATCTCCGCGAGTTTGTCCGCGAACCGCGGATCGCCGGCCAGGTTCACCTGGTTCTTCTCCGGCGTGTTTCGGGTCAGGGCGATGACCCGCGGGTCGTGGTGTTCGGCGAGCAACTCGTGCGGGTTGTCCGCCAAGTTGAACAGTTGCGTCTCGCCCACCCTGCCGTCGAGCACGTCGTACTTGATGAGCTTCCAGACGCCCTTCTTCACGCACCGCATCCCCGGCTTGGTGCCGCCGCTGTACGTGCCGTAAAGCACATCGCGCACCGTCTCGCACCTGATCGGGATCTTCGACGAACCGCCCGAACTGCGGTGGGACACGATGAGCAACGAGTTCTCGGCGGAAGGCCGGATCGACGGCGACGACGTGTGGGTCACGCTGTCGAGAGAACCGTTCGATGACGAGGAGCCCGAGCACGTGATCGACCCCGACGGCGGGATCAGAAAAAGAAGCCGCCACCGGCGTGACGCTCACACCGTCGGGTCCGCCCGCGACGGGAAGGCTGTTGTCGGGGGTGGGCGGTGGGTGCTGTATCAGGGGGAGGACGGTTCGACCGGGGCCGGCTCTACGTCGGTCCCGTCCAGGCGTCCAAGAGCCTTGAGAGTGATGCGAGGAGGTGGACGAGCGGCGAGCGCAGGGTACGGATCGAGCTGCCTCCGAGCATCGAGACGAATTACTGGCATCCATCCGCATCAGCTCTCGACGACTCCTCACATCCCGTACCACCCGTACCACCCAATCAGCACAGGTGGCGGAACCCAGGCCATTCACGGTGACGCATCCCGGTCGTAAGCCGTCCGCTGGCAGGGACTTGGCCAAGCCAGGGAGAGGGCGCGCCCATGCTGTTCGGTGGGGTCTTCGAGCGGTTCCTAGAGGAGAGCCCGCTCAGCGTGATGTCCCGGGCGACCATCGAGCACGCCCTCTCGGCCTCGGCCCTCGACGCGCTGTTCGACCGGACCGCCGAGCGCGGGTACACCCGGGAGTTGCTGTTCTCCACGACGGTCGATCTGATGACCCTGGTGGTCGGCGGCAAGGCCCTCCACGTCCAGGCCGCCTACCGGCACCTGCGGGACCGCGTCCCGGTCACCCTCAAGTGCGTCTACGACAAGCTCCGGAACATCGAGACGGGCGTGTCCGCGGGGCTGGTCGCGCACGTGTCGGGCCGGTGCGAGGGGCTGATCACCGCGCTGGGCGGGGGGTGCAAGAGCCTGCTGCCGGGCTACCGGGTGCGGGTCCTCGACGGCAACCACCTGGCCGCCACCCAGCGGCGGCTGGGCGTCACCCGGGGGCACACCGCCGGCCCCTTGCCCGGGCAGAGTTTGGTCGTGCTCGACCCGGCCCTGATGCTGGTCACCGACATCGTCCCGTGCGAGGACGCCCACACCCAGGAGCGGGCGCTGATCGACCAGATTGTGCCGCTGGTGCGGGAGCGGGACGTGTGGGTCGCGGACCGCAACTTCTGCACGGCGGAGTTCCTGTGTGAGGTGGCCGCCCGGCGGGCCTACGTCGTCATCCGACGCCACGGGAACCTGAGCGTCGAGGCCGAAGCCGGGTACGGGGCCGAGGTCGCGACGGACCGGGGCTGGGTGGGCGAGCGGCGGGTCTGGGTCTGCTGGGGTGGGGCGCGGTTGGTGCGCCTGCGGCAGGTGCGGGTGCGGCTGCGGGCGCCGACCGCGGACGGGGACGCGGAGGTGGAGATCCTGACCAACCTGCCGGCGAAGGTGCCGGCCAAGAAGGTGGCCGAGATCTACCTCAAGCGGTGGAAGATCGAGGGGGCCTTCCACGAGTTGACAGTCGCCTTGAACTGTGAGGTGAACACCCTGGGGTACCCCAGGGCCGCGCTGTTCGGGTTCTGCGTGGCGGTGGCCGCGTACAACGTGCTGGCCGTACTGAAGGCGGCCCTGCGGGCGGTGCATGGTGAGAAGAAGGTGCAGGAGGAGGTGTCGGGGTATTACCTGGCGCTGGAGTGGGCGATGGTGTACGCGGGGATGATGATCGCCCTGCCCGCGTCGGAATGGGAGGCGTTCGGTCCGATGCCCAGCCCGGAGTTGGCCGGCCACCTCCGCGAGTGGGCGGGCAAGGTCGACCTTGGGAGGATCAAGAAAGCGCCGCCCCGGAAGCCGACGAGGACGGCGACCCGACGGATCAAGGACAAGAGCCCACATGTTTCCACGGCCCGGTTGCTCGACGAGGGGAAGAAGACCCGTCAGGCGAAAGTCAGCCGGAATCCGTGAGTCTCACACCGTGAATGGCCTGGTCATTGTCAGGTATCGCGGCGAGCGCTTCCCACGCCGCCGGCCACGGCTCCCAGGTCGCCGCCGCGGCGTTCCAGTGTGCGGACCACTGGTCCGGGTGCCGGTGGTGTCGCCCGGGGAGCCGGACAGCGTTCCCGCCGCCGGTCCGCGACGGAAAAGTGTCGACGGGGACGTCGCCGCGGTCAGCGACGAACCGCTGAAGCCACCGGCCGAGCCGTGCGGCGTCCATGGGCTGGACCGAGAGCCAGAGGTGGAGGCTGCCGGCGGTGTGGCCCCGGACGAGTACGGCCACGATGCCCATCGACATCAGCTCTGCGTGCTTCGCGCGGGCGTAGGCCTCGTTCGCCCGCACGGCCGCGGGATCGACCACGCCGTCAGCGGGATGGTGGTCAATGTCGATCACACCGAAGCGCGCGACCCCGTCGGCTGCCGGGTAGGCTCCGATGATTTGCACCCCGCGGACGTGGGCGCGGAGCCAGTCCTCGGTCAGCGGGTCGCCGACGGTGGTCCACTGATCCCCGAGGGCGCGGGTGAACCGACCGGCCGGCGGGAGACGGCGGTGCAGCGTGAGGACGTCCGGCGGGGGCGGCTGGCCAGTACGGTCGATGCCAGACGGAGGCGGTGGTGGGGTTTGGGTCATATGACTCGCTCACTGTGTCGGGCGTAATGGGGGTGTTCGTCCAATCGGAAAAGCGCGATACTACACACCCTGGGCGTCCAGCTCGTGCTCGGCCTGCAGCACGGCCACCATCACGGCGGGGGGGGTGTTGGCCGCGGGAAGGGGGCAGCCGGAGGTCGCCAAGATGAACGCTTCGATCGCTGCGGCCGTGGTGTACCGGCGGCCGCCGATCTTCACGGTTTCGAGCTTGACCCGCGGCGACCCGACCCCGGTGAGCGCCCAGCGGGCGACCGCCGAGATGTGCGGCGGAGCCTGCGGGTTGACAGCGCGTGGGATTTGACGCCACGGGATGAGCGGATCGGTCAACTTAACGAACTTGAGCTGGTCCACGAACGTATGCCTCCAACTGCTCGGCAGAAGCGCCGATCAAGATGGATCACACCAGACCGAGCGGGTCCGACCTATTCGGCGACTGTAAACGAATAGAGCCCGGCCGAAGCCGGGCTCGTGGACGGGATGGGATCGGTGACTTGTCGGGGGTTGATTAGATTCTGTCTCGGCGCCCTGTCAGAAGTTCAGCTCCCAGGTGATGTGGATCCCGTCCCCCCCCTTTTTCCGGTGATTCACACCGAACTTGACACCCGATTTGTTCCTCATCTTCGCGTTTAACTGCGACGCCTGCTGCCGAAGGTTCTGGGTGTCAACGCCGGACCCGAACGTGAGCCGTTTGGGCCAGCCGGCATTCTCGAACCCGTCGAGCAAGACCAGGGCGCCGTCACACTTGGCCACCTCGAGCTCGAGAACTGGCCGGTGGTGGAGGTACAGCTCCCCCTTGTCGCGGTCCCAGTACGGGATTGGGGTCCGACCCAGCGCCGCGAATCGGATGTCGCGCTCCACCGCTTCGCTGAGGTGGTACATCACCATCAGGCGGTCGAGGTTAGGGGCGAAGCCGGACGCCCGGCCCGCGTACGTCAACCCGATCGCCTCCCAGACCTTCTCCAGAGGGTCGCCGTTCCGGTGACCGGCTGCCGCCCTCGTCAGGAGACGGATGGTCGGGAGGCTTTCCTGCGGGGCTGTCGGCTCCCACGCGGCGACAGCATCGGCAGCTGTGAGCACATCATCGGGCAAGGGGAACGCCACGTAGTCGTAGATCGGGTCCCGGCTGCCGGGCTGTGGGGGCTGTCCGGTCAGTAGCCCAGTCACCGCCGCGGCACGGGCCGCGACGCGCTCACGGGCGGAGATGAGCCAGGTCATCAGTGCGAACCCCAACGCGTGCCATTCCTGGAAGCCGTTCTGCGGGTCGCAGTACGGACCCAAGTCCGCGGGGGGGCTGACTGGGGGCGCGGAGAGGGTGCGCAATCGCACGACGGTGTCACACCCACGGAGGTATTGCACCTCCCCGAGGACTTTCACAACCACCGGATCCTGAGGGACGGGTGGTGGGTACCGCCGGAGCTCTTCCGGGGGAACGTACTTGGCGTAGATCATCCCCATCCGGAAGTAGTCCCACTGGAGCCAGCGGCGGTGGAGCAGCGAGCTGTCGGCGGTGTTGTTCATACACTTCTCGCTCGTTTGTCCCCTGGTCAGGGGTTAAGGGTCAAGATGGAGTACAACGAATCGCCGGCGATGGACCGCTGAGCTTCCCGGTCGAAGCTGTCAGCCGGCCTCGGCCATCACGCGACGGGCGAGGTCGTGATCTCGTTCGGCGTACACCTGCGTGACCCCGACCTCGCGGTGCCCGCCACACACCCGGCTGGCTTCCAGGCCGTACCCTCGGCGGAGTTCCGTGAGGCGCAGGTGCCGAAGTTGGTTCGGCGTCCACGGCCGCACCCCGGCCTGCTTGCAGGCTCGAACCACCGCCTGCCGGTAGGCATGGACCGTGTAGCGGTCGTTGTACACCCGACGTGTCTTGCTATTCGGTCCGCGCCGCAGTTTCTCGGACCGCGCCGGGCTAAAAACGAACTCCGTTCCGCCGGCCCCCAGGAATGGCGCCAGCGCCGCCTGCGCCAGTGGGCCGAGGTAGACGACCCGGGCGCGGTCGGGGTCGGCGTCGGGGTTGTGGTGTTCCGTCTTGTACCGCCCCGGCCGGTACTCCCAGACCGGGCCGCCGGTGTCGACCTCCTCGGCCCGCATCAGCACCACCTCCTGCGGCCGGCATCCGGTCAGCCGCTGAACGGTGGCCATCACCTTGACCACCGGCGGCAGGTGGGGGAGGGTCTTGTCGACGACCGCGGCGTCGACCGACCCCACCCGCGGCTTCTCCCGCGCCGCCGACCGGCCCCGCTTCAGGCCGTCGACGTGACCGAGGGCGCTGGCCACGGCCGGCGGGACGAGTTCCTGGGCGACGGCCCACCCGAACACGCGCTTGATGCGACCCACCTGCTTGTTCACGACCCGTCGCGACCACCCGACCTGGATCACCTTGTCCTCGACCCGGGTTGTCCCCGTGGCCGGGTCGACGACCTTGACGCGGCGGGTGACGGGCTCGACGAGCATGGCCTCGCGGACGGCCTTGAGTTTCGCCGGGGTGAACTCGGCGGCCGGGGTGCGGCCGTACAGCCGGCGGAGGAGGGCGAGGGCCCGCTTCAGCGGGTACATCTCCCCGGTGGGTCGGTCGTCCTTCTGGTAGTAACCGGTCGCGAACCGGATGTACTGCGCGACCAGTTCGACGACGGTGAAGGGGTGCGGATCGGAGGTGGAGGTAGCTGCGGGGCGGGCCTTCTCGGCCAGAAACTCGGCGACGAGGCGGTGGTAGGCCTCGCGGCTCTCGGGTGAGTTAAAAAGGCCGAGGTAGTGGTCGCGACCGCGGATGGTCACGACGGCGCAGGCGCGGGCCTTGTGGTAACGGTAGGTGGGGATGCGGACGGACATGGCGGACCCCGAGGCGGGTGAATCCAGTACGGTACTGGATCGGACCAGCTTTCGGGCCGCTCTCCCCGGAAGGGGGAGGTACGCGAAGTGCGTTCGGCCAAAGGACTTACTTCAGTCGGGCTGACAGGATTCGAACCTGCGACCTCTTGGTCCCGAACCAAGCGCTCTACCAAGCTGAGCTACAGCCCGTCACCCGCGGCCGGGCCGGTGGGTGCGTGGGGGAATACTATCGATCCGCTCGGCGTTGTCAACGCCAGCCGACAAATCGCGTTGTATCTGGACCCACGGCCGGCACTTGAATCCCGTCCGTGCGGGGGTTAGCCTGAATTCCACACTCCACGTCCGTCGCAGGGGTTCCGATGGCACCCGTCCGCGCCTCCTTCGCCGCTCTGGTCGTGTTCGTTGCGGCCGTCGGCGACTCGCCCGCACAGCCGCCCAAGGCCGCCAACCTGCCCCAGAAAACCGGCCAGTACCTGGAGGTTGCCACCTTCAAGTCGCAGGGCGGTGTCCTCAAGGGCGAGGTTGCCAAGGCCAAGACCGCGTTCGAGGTGTTTGCCAAGTATCACGCCGAGTACGTCGCCAACCCCGTCACCCACACCGCCCCGCAAGACTTCCGCTCCGAACCGCCGCCGCCCAACGCGCCGCTCACTGTGGACGGACTCCTCAACGAAATCTACCGCCACCTCATCGTCCCCAGCCCGGTCGTGCCGCTCCACCCGACGCCCGGCCAGCCGAACCTCTCGACTGCCACGGCCCGCGACACCGAGATGATCGCCAAGGAGGCGGAGTACATCCGCGAGTTCGGCGCGGCCCTCGACAAGGCGCTCGGAGGTGTGGTGAAGCAGTCCAACGAGCGCGTCGTCCGCGTCGGCGCCGCCCGGATGCTCGCCGCCGCCTGCCGCTCGGGGGCCAGCGCCCACTGGCCGACCGTGACGGAACTGCTCACCGCCCCGAACATGGACCCCGAGGTCCGGTACTACGCCCTCCAGGCCGCCGGCAACCTCCTCGCCGCCTACGACATCAACGACTACCGCTCCCGCCGCCACGCGGCCGACGCCAAGACCGTCGGCGCCCTTGTCACCGCGGTACAGAACTGCGTGTTGAAGCCGGAGGCGATCCTGCCGCTGATCGACGTTCCGGACGGGAAGGGCGCCGTCCGCAAGGTGCTGCCGCCCGACCAGGTGCCCGTACACCAGTTCATCCGCCGGCAGGCCGTCCGGGCGCTGGGGCAGGTCCGGTTCGCCGAGTTCGATTCGGAGAAGGGGAAAACCCTCTACCCCGCTCACACCCTGGCCCTCGTCGCGTTGAACAAGTTGACCGTGGAGACGTTCAGCGTCAGCGGCGAGAAGGTGGACGTCGTCGCGGCCCCCAAGAATCAGATCGGCGACGCCAACGACGCGGGCGAGGCGGTGCTCGGCATCCTGAACATGGCCCCGCCGCGCGGCGGGGCCGCGGCCAAGCAGTACGCCGCCCCGATGGCCGACGTCATCGCCACCGGCGTCATCACCTGGGTTGGTCCGCGCTCGACCGACCCGGCGAGCAAGGCGCTGCCGTGGCGGGGGACGGCCCAGCGGCTCGACGAGGGGCTGAAGACCTGGCAGGGGCTGTTCGACGTGAACTGGAATCCGGCCCAGCCGGTCATCCGGCCGGAGCTCGTTCCCGCCTCGGCGAAGGACGTGGCCAAGGCCGTCGCCGACAACGTGATCACGCCGCTCGGCTCGGCCACCGGCACGGTGAACCTCACCGGGCTGCAAACGTTCCAGCGCGACGTGTTGCGGAAGTCGAAGGACATCACCCCGCGGCCGTTCGGCGGCGCGGGCAGCCCGGCCCTGCCGGTGCAGTACCCGTAACGCCGCCCGATTCACCCCCGTTCGGAGACGACGCGATGAGGCGGTTCCTGTTCGCCGTGCTCGCCGCCACGCTCGTCGTGGCCCACGCCGACGCCGGCTATTTCGTCGTCCGCATTATCCTGGAGGGCGGCGGCGGCGGCGGGGCCGGAGGCGCCCCTGGCTCCAGTAGCGGTCCGACCGGCGGCATGCCGATGCCGCAACCCGGTCCCGGGTCGAGTTCGGCCGGCCCCACCCGCGGCGGGCCGATGGGGCCGCCGCCGGCGCCCGGTAGCTCGTCCGGCGGGCCGACGGGCTTGGCCGACGCCGGCTCCAGTCCGCAGGACCCCACGCGGTCGATCTTCGTCGTCATCCCGGTGACGAAGTCGCCCGAGGTCAAGAACGGGCAGGCCGGGCTGTTCTACCCCGCCCTCAAGGAAAGCTCGACGTTCAACCCGCGCTGGCCGATCATCCTCCACCACCCGTTCGGCTCCACTAACCTGCTCGTGGACAGCACGCAGGTTCAACTTTACGCCGAGCCCGCCGGGAAGCCCGCCACCACCAAGACGTACACGAGCCTGGTCCGCGACCGGCACAAGGAGTGGCAGCGCACCAAGGACGATACGCAGAAGCTCCTCAACGTCCTGTCCGAAGCCCTGGAGGTCGGCCTCGTCGACGACGCCGAGAAGATGGCCGACGAGTTGCTGGCCGCCGTCAAGGACGTTAAGGACAAGAAGGGGACGAACACGCCGGCGGTCGAGCGGTTCGCCGCCGCCTACGGCCCGCTGCAGGGCAAGCTCCGCGCCCGCGTCCTCCACTCGGGCGACGGGCCGGACTGGAAGGAGCGGCTCGGGGTCGGGTTCAACGACCTCCAGAACACGCCCAGCAGCCACTACCACGTCGTGACGACCGGCGGTACCCGTGCCGTCGAAGTGCAGCGGCGGTCGGAACAACTGGAGGCGAACTTCCGCGCCTTCTATCTGTGGCACGCCGCCCGCGGCGTCGGCCTCCCGCTGCCGGAGAAGCAACTGCCGGTCATCCTGGCCGGGTCGGCGACGGAGGTCCGCCGGCTCCGCGAGGCGCTCGACGTGCCGAGCATCATCGCCGACGGGTTCTACTCCCCTGACCACGACGTGCTCGTGCTGTCGCCCGAGCGGCTGGACGAGGTCGGCCTGACGTTCCAGCGGCAGGTGAACAGCAACTACGCCCGCGGCGTCCAGCGCGACCGGCTCCTCCACCCCGAGACCTACACGCCGGACAGCCCCATCGTGAAGCTCAACGACGACGGCCGCGGCAAGGAGGGGATGAAGGCCGCCGACGTGGCGCGGATGATGACCTGGGCGATGGCCGACGCCTACAACCAGCACGACACCGAGCTGGCCGCGGTGACCCGCGAGGGCTGCCGGCAACTCTTCTACGCCACCGGCCTGATGCCGAAGCACGTCAGCAGCCCGATGTGGCTGGCTCACGGGTCGGCGGAGTTCTTCCACCGCCCGCGCGGGGCCGTGTTCACCGACGGGCCGGAGGACAAGGTCATTGCCACGGTGGGGCTGGCTCCCGGGTACGGGGCGCCGAACTTCGCGCAGCAGAAGCTGTTCCGCGACTTCCAGGCGAAGAAGGTGCTGCCGGCGGACCCGGCCGTGGTGCTCAAGAACGTCGTGACCGACGCCTACTTCGCGGCCGTCAGCGCCAAGCTGGACGCCGACGACCCGAAGCTGCCGAAGCCGAAGGACCCGCCGGCGGGAGCCGGCCCGGTGGCCGGCGGCGGCTTCCCGGGCGCGGGTGTGGGCGCGGGGCCGCGCCCCGGGTCGAGTTCGTCGCCGGGGCCGGGGTCGAGTGCGTCCGGGCCGCCGCCGCTGAGCCCGATGGGGTCCGGCCCGACGGCGGCCGGGGCGACCGGAGCGCCCGCCGCCGAGGACCCGGTCAGCTACGCCCGCCGCCGGCAGGAGTTCCTGGTGAACAAGGCCCGCAGCACGTCGTGGGCGTTGTACCACCACCTGGCCACCAACCACCCCGCCGAGCTGCGCCGCTACTTCGAGGAGCTCGGCAAACTGCCGCGCGACATGCCGTTCGACGGGGTCACGAACTGGGACGTCTTCCTCCGGGCGTTCAACCTGACGACCGGGTCCGAGGCCGGAAAGGTGTCGGTGAACCAGTTCGCGGCGGACTGGTTCACCGGTGTCGCCTCGCAGCGGCAGACCGGCGAGGACCTGACGCTGCACGCTCCGCCGCCGCCGTCGGCCAACCAGCCGACCGGGATGCCCGGGATGCCCGGCGGCGGGATGCCCCAGCCGGGGCCGCCGTCGTCGCGGAACTGAGTGGTCCCGCCCGCTCGCGGCGTGGCGACCCGCGGGTCGCCACGCCACGAGCGGCGCTCGCGTTTCACCCCTCTCCCGAGCCCGCCATGCACCCGAACCTCACCCGGCGTTCGTTCCTCGCCGCCGGCTCCGCTGCCGCCGCCGCCCCGGCTCTCGTCGCGCAGCCCGCCGGGCCTCGCTTCAAGCTCGGCCTGGTCACCTACAACGTCGCGGCGAACTGGGACCTGACGACCGTGCTCCGCGTGTGCCGTGAGGTCGGCATCGCCGGCGTCGAGTGCCGCACCACACACCGACACGGCGTCGAGCCCGCCTTGACAGCCGACGCCCGCCGCGACGTGCGGCGGCAGTTCGCCGACAGCGGCGTCGCCTTCTGGGGGTGCGGCAGCGTGTGCGAGTTCCACGCCGCGGACCCGGCCGTGGTGCGGCGGAACGTCGAGGATTGCAAGCGGTTCGTCGAGTTGGTAAAGGATTTGGGCGGCCGCGGCGTGAAGGTCCGCCCGAACGGCGTCCCGCCCGGCGGCGACCCGGCCCGCACGTTCGAGCAGATCGGCCGGGCGCTTACCGAGTGCGGCCGGGCCGCGGCCGACGCCGGCGTCGAAATTTGGGTGGAGGTGCACGGCGCGGTGACGGCGGTGCCGCGGAACATGAAGGCGATCATGGACGCGTGCAGCAGCCCGGCGGTCGGCGTGACGTGGAACTCGAACGCCTCCGACCTGGACGACCAGAAGGCGATCGGGGCGAACTTCGAGCTGCTACGGCCGTGGGTGAAGTCGTGCCACATCAACGACCTGGAGAACGACCGCCGCGGCACCTACCCGTACCGCGACCTGTTCCGCCGGCTTGCCGCGATGAACTACGACCGGTACACGCTGATCGAGGTCGGCCGCAGCTACGAGGTTGCCGCGGGGGTGGAGTTTCTGAAGGGCTACAAGAAGCTGTGGGAGGAGCTGACGCGGGCGTGATGGTCCGCCGCGAGCGGCGGTTCAGTAGGCGTGCTTCTGCTTGGCGAACACCATCCGCCACACCGTCAGGAACATGATCCGCACGTCGAACAGCGGGTTCCAGTGGGTGATGTAGTACAGGTCGAACTGCACCCGCTTGCGGAGCGACGAGTTGCCGCGCCAGCCGTTCACCTGGGCCCACCCGGTCATACCGGCCTTCACCGCGTGGCGGGCCATGTAGTTCGGAATCGACTTCCGGAACTTGCTCACGAACACCGGCCGTTCCGGCCGCGGCCCAACCAGGCTCATGTCGCCCATCAACACGTTGAACAGCTGCGGTAGCTCGTCGATGTTCGTCGCCCGGAGAATACTGCCGAGGCGCGTCTTGCGCGGGTCGTTCGTACCGGTCATTTGCGCGCCGCCGGCCTCGGCGTCGACGCGCATGCTGCGGAACTTCAGCATGTGGAACGACCGCCCGTTCAGCCCGCAGCGCTCCTGCCGGTATAGCACCGGGCCCGGGCTCGTCGCCTTCACGAGGAGCGCGACCAGGGCCAGGAACGGGGCGAGCACGATCAGTGCCGTCGTCGCTAACACCACGTCCATGACGCGCTTCACCACGACGTTCAGGCCGTGGTGCGGGCTCTCGCGGAGGCCGATCACCGTCATCCCGTGCAGGCTTGTGGTCGTCAGTCCGAACCCGGCCAGGGCCGGCACGTCGGCGATGAGCCGCACGTCCACGACGGTCTCGGACAGGGCGGCGAACACGCGGCGGGCGTCGGGGTAGCGGTTCAGCGGCAGCGCGATGAACACGTGCTCGATGTGGTGCTTTTGCACCAACTCCGGCAGCTCCTCGATCCGCCCGACGACGGGGAGGTCGGTCGGGATGCGGCCGGGGTCGTCCTCGACGTGGCCGACGGTGCGGATGCCGGTCCAGTTCAGGTGCCGCAGCGTCCGCGACGTGCGGCGCGCCAGCCGGCCCGTGCCCACGATGAGTGCGTGACTCTGGTTCAAGCCGCGCCGCCGGAGCCCGCGCACGACCTGCCACGACGCCCGCCGCAACCCCACAATGGCGAAGAAGCCGCCGGTGGCGAACAGCACCATGACGGCCCGCGACTCGTACTGGGCGTGGCGGACGAAACTGGTAGCCATGACGGCCAGGGCCATCAGACCGACGCCGCGGGCCACCGCCACGAGCTCCTCGCGGAAGCGGCGCATGCGGTGGACTTCGTACATCCCCGTGAGGCGATAGCTGACGACCGCGATGAGTGCGACGAGCGGCAGGTTGGCAACGTACTGCCCGAACTCGGGCACGGGGTGAAGGATCGGAATGAGGTCGGTGCGGAAGCGGACGAAGTAGGCGACGAGCCAGGCGGTGGCGGTCAGGGCCAGGTCGCCGAGCACGAACCACGCAACGAGCGGCTGACTGGTGCGGTTAGTCATCTTCTTCTGTGCGTCCCGCGGTCCGTGCGGTGGCGGGACAGTATCACCCCCGGCGGGGGGTGTCAATCCGGCTAGAATGCCCCGGTCACCCTGCTTCCGGAGCCGACCCGTGTTGACCGCCGACCAGCTGCTCGCCCGCCTGTACGCCCTTCGGAAGGATTACGCCGACGACCCCGAAGACGAGACGTATCAGGCGCTCCACCATGCCTTTCTGTTCATTTCGTACAACATGGCCGGCTTCAAGGAGTACGTTCAGGCCGAGGCCGCGAAGCAACCCCCCGGCTGACTTTCGCACCGATCTGCTTGCGCTGCCGTGCCTTGCGGCGAGACACTGGTTTGGCTCACGTTACGAGCCTGGTCCGTCTTACGGGCGCGTTGCTGATTGCGACGGGTGTAGGGGAGCCGTGACCCGATCTGCGGGCCACCGGCTGTGCCGGTCGAGGCGGCTTGGCGGGTTATTTTCGCAACCACTGCGACCTTTCGACCGGCCGGCCCGTCTACAGGATGAGGCACTTTGGGGTAAGCTCCCGTATCAGGATGCGCCCGGTGCCCGGCCCAGTCCGACGCCACCCGACGCCGCAGCCAGGAGGTTAGACGGTGCTCCGCCGCTTGTTCCGCGCCCCGTCTCCGTCCCGTAACACCCGCTGCGGCCTCACCGGCTTCGAGGCGCTCGAGGCGCGTGAAGTGCCGGCCGTGACGCTCGGCACGATCTCACAGCCGCAGATCCCGAACGACGTGCCGGTCTTCCTGCCGGTGAACGTCACCAGCGTCCCTGCCGGGGCGGTGACAACCACCGTCTCCACCGACAACGCCAGCGTGCAGGCCGCCGTGCTGACCGGCGGCCGCAGCGTCCGGTTCGACGTCTCGGGCGTGGACTCGACCGGCGCGCCGTTCAGCGGCAGCGTCACGATCCGCCTGTTCGAGGACGTGGCCCCGCTGCTGACCCAGCGGGTCATCGACCTGATTAACTCGGGCTACTACAACGGCAAGATTTTCCACCGCGTCACCGACCTGCTCGGCGCCGGCGGCGACAACGTGATCATCCAGGGCGGCTCGCCGAACGGCGACGGCTCGGGCGGCTCGGCGCTGCCGGACCTGCGCGACGAGTACCGGGCGGACGTGCGGTTCGTCAGCAACGGCCTCGTGGCCGCGGCGAACGCCGGCGACGACGGCAACGACGCGCAGTTCTTCTTCACTGACCTGAACCGCCCGCTGTCGGACCAGATTCAGTTCCTGAACTTCAACCACACCATCTTCGGCATCGTCACCGACGGGTTCGACACGCTGCTGAAGATGCGGGACACGCCGAAGAGCGGCAGCACGCCCACGACGAACCTCACGATCAACTCGGCCGCGGTGTTCACCGACACCAAGAACGCCGTCATCAAGCTGACGCCGACGGCCGGGTTCACCGGCACGGCGAACGTGACCGTGACCGCGAACGACGGCACCAGCCCGACGCAGCAGACGTTCGCGGTGCAGGGCGTGCCCAACCCGGTGACGACGACCAAGCCGTTCATCACCACCCCGATTCCGGACCAGACGACGACCGCCGGCACGCCCGTGTCGTTCACCGTTCCGGTGACGATCGTGAGCGGGGTGCCCACGACGATCGCGGTGCGGTCGCTGGCCTTCACCGGCACCACGAACACGATCCCCAACGCCACGGTGACGGTGGACAGCGCCACCGGCAAGGTGACGATCACGCCGAACGCCGGGTTCACCGGGACGATCGAGTTCAAGGTCGGCGTCCGCGCCACCAGCCAGCCGGACAACGCCGGCGGCACCGACCCCTACGCCAACTACGACACGCAGGTGGTGCGGCTGACGGTGACGGCGGCCCCGACCACGCCGACGGACCCGACCGACCCGACGGGGCCGTTTACGGTGACCGGCTCGGCGGCGGGCACGCCCGGGACCGTAACGGTGCGGAACAGCGACGGCTCGGTGCGGTACAGCACCACGGTGTTCGACGGGTTCACCGGCGGCGTGCGCGTGGCGACCGGCGACGTGAACGGCGACGGCGTCGAGGACGTGGTGGCCGTGCCGGCGTTCGGCGGGGCCAGCATGATCGTGGTGCTGAACTCTCAGACCGGGGCGCTGATCCGCACGGCGACGGTGTTCGAGAACAGCTTCCGCGGCGGGTTGTACGTGCAGGTCGGCGACGCCCAGAACCTGGGGTACGACCAGGTCATCGTCGGCGCCGGCGACTCGGGCGGCCCGCGGGTGACGCTGCTGGACTTCAAGCGCGGCGTGGAACTGCTGAACTTCTTCGCCGGCGACGACAACCTGCGCGGCGGCGTGGACGTGGAACTGGGCGACGTTTTCGCCGGCCGCGGGCAGATGATCGTGACCTCGATGGGGCCGGGCGCCGGTCCGGAGGTGTCGATCTACAACGCGGGCACGGCGGCGTTCGTTGGCAAGTTCCTGGCCGGCGACGCGACCGACCGCAAGGGGATTCTCGTGGACGTGGGCGATCGCCCGAGTTCCACCGCGGCTCGGCCGATTCTCGTGACGCCGTTCGGGTCACCGGAGGGCACGCCGGGCGCGCCGTTCGACCCGTCGAAGTTTATCGACCCGTCGAAGCCGGCATCGACCGCGTCGTCCGGCAGCAACGGCATCGACATCAACTCGCTCTTCAACGTCTGACGCGAGCGCCGGCCGCCGTCACTCGTGCGGAGGCCCGCCCGGCGCGCCGGGCGGGCCTCCCGCGTTCCGTTCCGGCGGCCACAGCACCACCATCAGCGCGAACCCGAGCATCGGGAACAGCCCTGCAACGGCGAGAACGCCGTCGTAGGACCCGGTGTTCTTGACGACCCACCCCTGGATCGGGAACACGACCAGCGACAGCGTGAGGTGCGCCCCGGCGCCGAGCGTGCCGGTCACCTTCCCCTGGTGGGCCGCGGACAGCTCCTGACTCATGGCGAAGTACGTCGGGAACAGCCCCAGCGCCGCGAAGGCGTAGATCAGCACGAGGCCCGTGAACACCCAGCCCGTCGGGACGAAGGGCACCGCCAGCGACACGGCCGTGAGCCCGCCGCAGCCGGCGTAGGCAATCAGCCGGGCGTTGTGGCCGGCGACGCGGAAGCGGCGCATGAGCAGGAGCGTCAGCAGGCCGACCGTCCACGAGCCGACGTCGGCCACGAGGTAGTACACGGTGGTCAGCTTGGTCATCTCGAATTCGGTGAGCCCTCGGACCTGCATGAGGTACTTGGGCAGCCACGGCCGGTACGAGTGCCAGGCGATGTTCACCGTGACGACCATGCCCAGGAGTGCCCAGAAGCGGCGGTCGCGGAACACGTCGGTGTAGCGCCCGCCGCCCTCCTGCCGGCCGCCGGCCGACGCGATCAGTCGGCCGGGAACGGTGACGAACCACAGTACCACCCAGCCGATGCCCATGTAGCCGATGACCAGGAACGGCAACCGCCAGCTGTCGGCGGTGCCGTTGGCGTCGGCCCACTGGAGCAGTGCGAGCACGAGCGGCGGCGTGCACACGGCCCCGACCGCGGTTCCGCTCTGGAACAGCGAGTTGCCGAACGAGCGCTCGTCGGTGCGGAGCACCGCCTTGGTGGTGCGGATGCCGCACGGCCAGTTGCCGGCCTCGAACAGCCCCAGCGCGACGCGGCAGCCGAACAGCCACGCGAAGCCGCTGGCGTACCCCGTCAGCACGCCGGCCGCCGACCAGCCGAGCACCGCCAGGGGGTACACCCAGCGGACGTTGACGCGGTCCACGATGAAGCCGAACAGCAGTGCCCCGGCCGCGAACGCGAACGAGAAGCCGCTCTCCAGCAGGCTGTACTCGAAGTCGTCGATCGTCAGGGCGGACTGGATGCGGGGGGCCATCTGGTTGAGGCCCACGCGGTCCATATAGTTCAGCGTTGTCGCCAGGAACAGGAGCCCGCACACCCACCACCGCCACGGCGACGCGGGGGCTTGGCTCGGTTCCGAAGACATGGGCGGCTCGCCGGCGGGGGAGGGATACCCCACACGATACCCGCACCTCGGACCCACGGCCACAACCCAACCGCACACCGATGGCCGACCTCACCACGACGACCGAAACGAAGACGCCGACGCAGGCCGTTGCCGCACTCGGCCTGGCGCTGCTCGCGATCGGCTTCTCGCTCTACGGGGCGCTGCTGGCCGAGGATCACCTGGCCGGCAGTCCGCTGAACGCGGCGCGGAACACCGCCGGGGCCGAGTTCACGCACGCCTCCGAGGGGGCACGCACGGCACTGGCGGTCGTGGCGTACGCGCTGCCGTTCGTGCTCGGGGTCGTCGCCGCGGTGCTCGGCGGGCGGGCCGTGCGCACGCTCGACAACCACCCGGCCCGCCGCATCGGCCACCTGTACGCGGTCTTCGCCGTGATGGTCGGCTCGCTCGCCGCGGTGGTGTCAGCCTGCATGGCGTTCGGCGTCTTCGGCTGGCCCCACGTCCCCCACTACTACACCGCCTGACGCGCACCGCCGCAGCGCCTCCGCGGCCGTCAGCAGCTTGCCTTTCTCGGCGGCGTACTTCCTCAGCCAGCTCGACACCAGCAGCACGCTGTCCACCGCGCCGCCGGTCAGCACGTCGGGCGGGGGGGCCGCGGCGAACGTGGTGCGGATCAACTCGGCGACGCGCGCGCGGCTCACCCCGCAGGCGGGCGCCGTGGCGACGGCGCGGACCTGGCCGCGGTGTATCAGGTACCACCGCTCGCCGCCGTCCGGCCCCGCGAGCGGGTAGACGAACGAGTGCCGCGACCGCGCCCGCCGGAGCAGCGACAGCCGGTTGTCGAGCCGCTCGAGTGCCTGGAGCCGGTCGCGGATCGACCCGGCGCGCTCGAACTCGAACCCGGCGGCGGCCGCGCTCATCTGCTGCTTCAGGTGCTCCAACAGCGTGCGGTCGCGGCCGTCGAGGAACGCCCGCACCGCCTTGACCGCGGTCGCGTAATCCGTGCGGGCACATGAGCCGTGGCACGGCCCGAGGCAGGTGCCGAGTTCGAACCGGAGGCAGCGCGCCCCGCGGTCGTCGGTGAAGAGCGACCGCTGGTCGGCGAAGCCGAGCGGCACCGTTTCCGGGCAGTCGCGGAGCTTGAACCAGTCGTTCAGCCGGCGAGCGGCATCGGTGGTGTGGTAGCGCTTCACCAGCGGGCCGAAGCTGACGATCGTCCCCTTGCCCGGCCGCCCGGCGACGTACAGGTACGGGGCCGGCGACTTGCCAAGGCACAGGTAGTGGTAGCGCTGCTGACCCGGGATGCCCTGCACGTTGAACTTCGGCCGCAGCCGCTGGATGAGTTCGAGTTCGCGGAGCAGGGCGGCGAACTCGTCCGCGGCTTCCTCCCACACGAGCAGCCGCGCCTGTTCAACGATCTTCCCGGCCTTGCGCTCTCGGCTCTCGGCGCGGAAGTAGCTCATCAGCCGGCAGCGAAGGCTCTTGGCCTTGCCGATGTAGATCACCCGCCCGCGGCCGTCCACCCAGCCGTACACGCCGGGCAGTTTCGGGGAGTGCTCCTTGACCCCGCGCAGCAGCTTCGCCGGCCGCGACGCTTTGACGCCCCGGCCCACAACGGTGTGGTCCGCGGGGCGGAACAGCGACGGCCCGAACCCGTCGGCGGGCCCGGCGGCGAACAAGCGGGGGTGTTTGGCCCCGTCCTGGGGTTTGCGGGACATGCGACGATTGTAGCGGGTGTGCGGGCGGTGTACGAGTGTGAACCGCGGGCTGGAACGGGTTGACAACCGGCCGTAGCATACGGGCGTGTTGCCGGGCCGCGCCCGGCGCCTCGGAGGAGCGGCGTGCGACACCGCGGTGTCACGATCGGGCTGGTCGCGGTCGCCGCGCTTGGTGCCGCCGCCGCCGTCTGGGCCGCATGGCCCGTCCAGCCACAGCCCACGGACTGGTCGGACGAATACCGCGCGGCCCCGCCGTCCGCCGCCACCGGCTACGACCTGACGCCGAAGCCCGCGCCGGAGATCGGCCCCGGCACGGTGGTCGACAAGTCCGCGCCGCCGGGGTGGTCTCACCTCGTCATCAAGAGCCTGCCGCGCGTCCGCGCCGATCAGCGCGCCGGCCTCCCCGACCTCACCGTCGAGAAGGCCGGTTGGATGTTTACCGCCTTCCTCGCCGAAGTCGGCCGCGACACGGACGGTAGCTACGCCCTCAAGCGCCTCGGCCTCGGCCTCGGGGCGAAGGGGACGGACCGGGACGTGGTCGTTACGTCGGACACGGCGGGCAAGCACGGCGTCCCTCTCGGTCTGTTCGGCGGGATGATCCTCGACAAGGGCTACGCCGTGCAGCGGAAGGCGGTGGTGCCGTTGTGGAGCCCCGCGTTCGGCCTGCTCGACACGCCGGTGTGGTTCCGCTGCGGCGACACCAACCGCCTGGTCCGGTATCGCTACGCCCTCCTCGCGGACCGCGCCACGGGCCGGCTCGACGTGCTGATGTGGTCGCTCGGGGCGGACGGCCCCGGCTGCGCGGCGCTCGCCGAGGTCGTGCGCGTCGCCACGAACACGATCGACCCCGCCGAGTTGGTCGTAGACCGCCGAAAGGTCAACCGGCTCGGGATGCCGTCGGACGACGCCTTCGCGGTCGAAGTGCTCCCGCCGGGCGTTCGCCGGCCGATGCCCGATTCGCTCCGCCAACTGGCCGGCACCACCCGCTTCTCGCCGGATTCGGCACGCGATCTGGAAGCCGGATTGCGCCGCCTCGCGCGCGACTTCTCGCCCTGACACCCGGTGTGCGAATGCTCCCCCTCGTCCTCTCCGCGGCCCTCGCCGCCCCGGCCCAACCGCCGAGCCACGACGCGGCCAATGCCGTCTACAAGGGGCTGCTCGACCCCGGGCTCGTCGTCGGTCCCACGCAACGAGTCAAGTTCGCGCCGCCGGTCATGGCCGACGGGCTGTCCGCGGCCCAGCAGAAGGCCGTGATCGAGAAGGTGATCGGCACCGACTACCCGTTCGCCGAGTTCACCCGGCAGTCGGTCGTGGCCCCGCAGGTGGTGCGGATCGGCGACGCGAGGCCGAGCGACCCCGCCGCCCCTGCGCGCACCGTGGACGTGTACTTCGTCGCCTACGGCGACTTCGCCGCGACCGACGACGAGAAGTTTCTCGACCGCCTGACGCGGACAGGGCAGGGGACCGGCACCGGCCGCAGCCTCAGCCCCGCGGACCTGGAGAAGCGGAAGATCATCATTCCCGACCCGAAGCGCGAAGGCTTCGGCCTCGCGGAGTTCGACTTCCTCGAAAAGGTGCGGCTGAAGCTGACCGGCCACGCGGCGTGGAGCAAGACCGCCGATTCGGTCGCCGCCGCGGCCGAGGTCGATCCGCGCTTCACGACCGACGCCGAGTTCCCGAACCAGTGGAAGTCACTGTCGAAGGAAGGCGGGGCGCAGAAGGTCGGCCCGGCGACGCCCTACGGCGGCGCGGGGATGTACCTGAAGATGACGCGGTTGCACGAGCCGGCGGGGGCGATCTTCGTGGAACAGCACGTGGTGTTCGCGGAGCCGGCGGGGTGGTTCGCGGGGGCGAACCTGCTGCGGTCGAAGCTGCCGGCTGCGGTGCAGATCAACGTGCGGGCCATGCGCCGCGAGTGGCTCAAGGGGCGGTAGCGGCCGCCCCCGACTCGACGCGCCCGTCCCGCATGCGCACCACGCGGTCGGCGCGCTCGGCGAGGTCGGCGCTGTGCGTCACCATCACCAGCGTCAGCCCGCGGTGGTGCTGCAGCGTCGTCAGCAGGTCGAGGACGTGGGCCGCGTTCTCCGAGTCCAGGTTCCCGGTCGGCTCGTCGGCCAGCAGCAACGCCGGGTCGTTCGCGAGCGCCCGGGCCAGCGCCACCCGCTGCCGCTCGCCGACGGACAGTTGTCCCGACCGGTGCCCCGCCCGCTTCGACATCCCGACCAGCCCCAGCAACTCGTCCGCCTTCCGCGCGCGGTCCGACGCCCCGAGCGTGCCGCCGAACATCGGCACCTGCACGTTCTCGCGGGCCGTGAGCGTCGGCAGCAGGAAGAACGACTGGAACACGAAGCCGATCTGCCGCGCCCGGAACCGGTCGAGGTCGGCGTGCCGCGTCAGCGACTCGCCGCGGAAGAACACCTCGCCGCGGTCGGGCCGGTCGAGCGCGCCGAGCAGGTTCAGCAGCGTGCTCTTGCCGCAGCCGCTCGGCCCGGTGATGGCGACGAACTCGCCCGCGGCAACGGCGAGGGTTACGCCGTTCAGCGCCCGCACCTGCCCGTCGGGGTACTGCTTGTAGAGGTCGCGCGCCTCGATCAGCGGCTCAGTCATGGCGGATCGCCTCCGTCGGCAGCAGCCGGGCCGCCCGCACAGCCGGGTACAACCCGCCGACGAGGCCGATCAGGACCGTGAGCCCGAACCCGCGGGCGGCCACCGCGGGGGAAACGCCCGGCTCGATGAAGCCGTTCACTTGCGGGAAGCGCGTCAGGAGGTACGTCGCGCCGACGGCCCCGGCGGTGCCCAGCGCCGCCGCCATGACGCCGAGCAGCACCGACTCGCCGAGCACCATGCCGATCACACGCGCCGGCGGCCAGCCGACGGCTCGGAGGATGCCGATCTCCTGCGTCCGCTCGACCACGGACATGATCATCGTGTTCAGCATGCCGATGACGCCGACGACGAGCCCGAGCGCGGACACGAGCCACGACACCGCCCGCAGCATCTTCAGGTGCGACAGGTTGTTGATGTAGCTCTCGGGCCGCTGGGCCGCGAGCCGGGCCGTCGGGTCGGCCGGGTCGCGCAGCGCCTCGATCCCCTTGCGCGCGTCCTCAACCGCGGCGTCGTGGTCGACGTCGGGGGACCGGCGGACGCGGACCGAGAAGCCGGTCACGCGCATCCCGGTGAGCGCCCGCGCGTCTTCGATCGACACGATCGCCGAGCCCTGCTCGAAGATCACCGGGCTGTCGAACACGCCGACCACCTCGTACCGGTTGCTCGGGTCGTCGGGGTCGTCGCGGCCGAACACCACCGTCTCGCCGACGCCCTTGCCGAGGTTCCCCGCGAGTGTGGCGCCGAGCATCACCTTGCGGCGGTCGCCGCCGGCGAGCTTCCGACCCGCCTTCAGGGTGAAGTCGTCGTAGCCGAAGTTGTCGGGCCTCCAGCCCTGGATCATCACCTGGTCGCTGGTGCCGCTCGCCCGCGTCACGTCCACGAGGTTCACGACCCCCTCGGCCACGGCCGCGACGCCGGGCAACTCGCGGGCCTTGTGAACGAACGTCTCGCCGAAGTCGGAGTTAAGCCCGCCCGAGCGGCCGGCCTGCTGCACGATCAGATCGACCCGCCGGCCGTCGAACGCCCGCTCGACGGCCGACTCGATGTTGTGCCCGACGGCCATCATGGCCACGACCGCGGCCACGGCCACGGCCAGCCCGATTACCGTGAGGAGCGTCCGCGTCCGCCGGCGGAGGAGGTTCTTGGCCAGGAAGGTGACGAAGTACACGGGTCAGCCGCCGGTGGGGTGTTCGATCCGCGCCAGGTGCCGCCGCACCGCGTCCGCGAAGCCGGCCGCGTTCTCCAGCATCGCCAGGTGCTTGGCCCCGGGGATGATCTCGGCCGTACACGCCGGCAGGTGCGCTTCGAGCCAGCGGCACGTCGCCAGGAACGGCGAGAACTCGTCGTACAGTGCGACCACGGGCTGCCGCACGCCCGCGATCGCGTCCGCGGTCAAGCCGGCGACGGCCATCACGTCGGCGCCGCAATTCGTTTCCGCGAGCATTGGAAGCTGCCGAACCCAGCCGCGGCCGAAGGTGCCGTAGATCGCTTCGAGTTCGCCCAGCTTCGCGGCGCCGAGCGCGGCCGACTGTCGGAACAGGTCTGCGAAATCGACCGTGTCGCCGAGCGTGACGCCGACGAGGGCGAACTTCTCCCGCACGTCGGCCCACAGCTGCATCTTGCCGAAGTTCGGCTCGACGTGCCGCAGCCCGGGGAAGAACGAGTCCGACAGCACGACGCCGCGAACGGCGGCGGGGTGCCGAACGGCCGCGTGCAGCCCGGTCACGCCGCCGAAGCTGTGGCCGAGGACCACGGCGGGGCCGAGGCCGAGCGCCGCGTGCAGCGCCGCCAGGTCGTCGGCCATGTCGGCGGAGGTGTAGCCGGCGGCCGGGCGGGCGCTCTGGCCGTGCCCGCGGAGGTCGTAGCTGGTGACGCGGTGGTCGGCGGCGAGGGCGTCGAACAGGCCGCTGAACAGCCACACCGCCTGGTTGCTGGTGACGGCGTGAACCAGCAGCACGTCCGGCCCGTCGCCGGCCTGCTGGTAGAAGAGCCGGGTGCCGTTCGCCTCGACCTCGGGCATGGGCGTCCGTTACAGGTTGGCTTGGAGGAACGTGACCAGCTCGCCGAGCGCGATGTCGTCCGCACCGCGGTCGCGGAGCCCCTTCAGGAACGTGCCGAACGGCAGCCGCTTCCCGTAGTGCGTCCCGAGTTGCTCGGCCAGCACGACAACGTCGATCGACGCCAGCCCGAGGTCGGCGAGGACGCGCGTGTCCGGGCCGACGGCGTCCGGGAAGTCGCGGTCCGGGAACGCCCGCCGGACCACCGCGGCGAGGTCGGCGAGGATGCGCTCCTGCGGGTTCATGCGGGCTCGGCCGTGGTGGTGGCGACGATCGAATCCTGGTGCCGGGCCACCCGGACGCGCACGCCGGCCTGAAGTTCAGGGTATCGGCCCGCGGCGGCCGGCGGCAGGGCAACCGCCGCCCCGGCGCCGTCGCCCCGGACCGCGAGCCCCGCAGAGTCGATACCGAGCGCGTCCGCAACGGCCCGGACCGCCGCGCGCTCGCGGGCCGCGCGCTCGTCGGCGGCCGTCGCTTTCTTCGGCAACGCTTCGAGCGCCAGCCCGCGGCGCGGGGCGAAGGCGGCGAACGCGGCCACCGTCCCGTTCGCCACCGCGACACGGACCGGCGGCAGCGGCGCGCCGCCCCCGCCGCGGTGCGAGACGGTGGTGCGGCCGTCGGTCACGTCCGTTTCGAGGTCGGCGGGGAAGATGCCGCCGCCGTGTCGGGCCCCCCACGCGGAGCGGGCGGCGTCCTTCGCCACGAGCCGCGGGAAGAACCAACCCGTCTTCTCCGCCTCGGGCACTGCCAGAAACGCGGCCTGCTCCCGCGGCGACATCGTGACGTGGACGCCGGAGGCGCGCAGCACCGGCTGTTGCAGGTCGGCCGGCGGGTCGAGTACGAAGCAACGACTGCCGTCGGCTTCCAGCGCCTCCACGCGGCTGCTCAGGTAGTACTGGTCCTTCGGGCCGAAGAAGTTGACGTTCCCGAACGGCAGGTAGAACCGCCAGTACCCGGCCCCGGCCATGCGGAACCACGGCCGGCCGTCCGCGCCGAACAGTTCGACGCCGTGGCGGACCTGGCGGGCGGTTTCCTCCTCGTTGTGGCCGCGCAGCAACAACAGGCTGCCGACCGGCGGCGGCGGGCCGAAGAAGTCGAGCCGCCGCACACCGATGGGTAGCAGGATGCGGCCCGTCCAGTCGGGTTGTTCCAGGTGCCACGCCCCGAGGATGTGCATGGCCGCGTCCACGAGCACCGGGTCGAGCGCCACGCGCGGGTCGGCGTCGGACGCGAACCACCGGTCTCGCGGCTGCACCTCCAGCGTCCCCTCAATGCCCTCGCGGCCGACACGGCCGAGGCTGCGGATCATCTGGAATAGCGGCCCGTGGAACATGTTTCGCCGCAAGTCCTCGACGGACGAACGGCACGGCTGCTCGTCGGTGAGCGTGAACGGCAGCGGCTCCGGCGGCTCGGGGTAGCCGTCGGCGAGAATCAGCGTCGCCTCGCAGGCCGGCTTCCCGGCGGCGTCGGCAAGGAAGGAATTGCCCAGGTCGCGCACGTCGGCCTTCACCCGCACCGTGCCGTCGTCCGCGCTCACGACAGCGGCGCGGACTTCGAGCGTCGTCGGCTCGGGGTCGAACGGCAGCCAGCGGAACAGCCGGACGTCCTGCAGTGTGACGACGACCTTGCCGGGGGCGAGGAGCAGGGCCGCCTGCGCCATGGCCTCCAGGCTGAACGTCATCGGCAGGACGGGGAGGCCGTTCTGCGCCGGGTCGACGCGGCTGACGCCGCGGCCGCCCAGGGTGTGATCGTCGACGTAGAGGTCTTCGCGCTGGTCCATGACCCGGCGGAACACGACCTCCCGGCCCGGCTCGAAGTGAACAACGTCGCCGATCAGACACAGCGGCTTCTCGGGCGCCGGCACCTCGAACACGCCCGCGGGGCAGCCGGCGAGGAACGACGCCATCACCTCGCGTTGCACGTCGAGGAACTGCTCCATCACCTCGAAATAAGTTGTCATCACGGCGTCCGCCGAAGACCGAGGCGGTGCCACGGGAGGGCGTTCGGCCCGCGTCGCGTGCAGGTGCGCCGCGTTGACCGTGACGTGGTGCGCCGCCAGCTGCGCGACGAGGTGGTTGATCTGCGTCGGCCCGCTCTTGCGCGGCAGGTTCGCCGGTATGGCCGCGAACCGCTCGCCACGCAGGGCGTCCTCCGCGAACGCGGACAGGTTGCCGCGCGGGCCGGCCTCCACGAACACCCGGACGCCGTCGGCGTGCATCCGGCGCACCAGCCGGGTGAACTCGACCGGGCTCACCCAGTGGTTCACGAACAGCTCGCGGATCGCGTCCGGCTCGTCGGGGAACAGCTCGCCGGTGCTGCACGAGTACACCGGCGTGTGCGGCGCGGTGAACGGGACCGGCGCGAACAGCTCGCGGAACGGCCCCATCCACGGCTCGAACAGCGGCGTGTGGTACGGCCGGCGGAACGGCAGCCGCTCGCAGATGACGCCGCGCCCGGTCAGCGCCTCCTCGACGCGCGCCACGGCCGCGGTCGGGCCGACGGCCACGCACTGGTGCGGGCAGTTGTCCATCGCCACCATCACGCCCGCGCCGGCGGCGACGCCGTCCACCGCGGCGCGGCCGGCGCCGACGGCCAACAGCGTGATGTCGGGGCCGCCGGCTTCGTCTTCCTGCCGCTGCATCATCGCCATCGTCTCGGCGAGCCGCGGCCCGAGCACCTCCGCGGCCCCCATCGCCCCGGCGGCGAGGAGCGCCGCGATCTCACCCGCGCTGTGCCCGGCGATGGCGGACACCGGGATTTGCAGGTTCCACAGCACCTTGATCAGCGCCAGGTCCGCCAGCAGCACGCCGAAGATGGACGGCCCGAGCTGCCGCAGCTCCGCCTCGGCCGCGGCCTTCTGCGCGTCGGTCGCGTCGGCCGGCTGGTGCAGCAACCGCCGCAGCGATGCCTCGGGCGTGCCGGCCTCGGCGGCGAGCCGGTCGCACCACGCGAACGTCTCCTCGACCTCGGGGAAGACCCCGCACAGGTCGGCGAGCATGTTCAGGTACTGTGCCCCCTCCCCGGGGAACAGCAGCGCCACCGACCCTTCGAGCCCGAGCGGCCGGGCGAAGAAGTACACGCCGTTCGTGTCGCGGACCTGCTCGCACTTCGGGTCGTCGATCCGACCGGCGGCGCGACGGAGCTTCGTCGCCAGGTCGGCCGGCGACGCGGCGACCACTGCCAGCACCGAGCCCACGGGCACGAACCCCACGGCCAACTCGGCGGCGAGCGCGGGGAGCGAGAACGCCGGGTCGGACTCGGCCGCGTCGGCGACGACCCGCGCCTGCTCGGCGAGCGCGGCGCGGTCGGCGGCGGTGAGGAGGACGACTTCCGTGTCCCAGCCGGGGCGCGTCCGAACAGCAGCCGGGCGCGGGGCGGCGACAGTGGTGGTCATGCGTTACTCGGCCCCCACCGTTGCCAGCTCGGCCGGGGCTGCCTGGCCGGGTCGGCCCGCGTGCTCGGTGCCGCCGGCGACCACGACTTCGGCCTCGCCCTTGCCGCCGTACACGACTTCGTCCACGGCGAAGCGGGCGCCCACCGCCGGGGCGATGAGCTTGAGCCCGCGGGCCACGAGGTGCTTCTCCAGGTCGGCGACCATGCCGACCTCGGCCCACGGCCCCCACGCCACCGACACCACCCGGCCGGGCCACTCGGCGTCGAGCTGGCACGCCAGCTTGCTGAGCACCTCGTTGGCCGCCGCGTAGTCCGACTGGCCGCGGTTGCCGTACCGGCTGGTGATGCTCGCGTACAGCGACAGGAACTTCGTCCGCGCCGGGTCGAGGGTGCGGGCCAGGGTGAAGGCGCTCTCCACCTTCGTGCCGAACACGCGGTCGAACGACTCGGGCGTCTTGTCCTTGAGCAGCTTGTCCTCGATCACGCCCGCCCCGTGGATCACGCCGGTCGGCTGAACCTCCGCGATCAGCGCCGCGAACGCGGCCGCGTCGCGGACGTCGACGCTGCGGTACTCCACCGCCGACCCCGCGGCGCGGATGGCGTCGAGGTTGCCGCGGATCTCGCGGTCCTTGACCAGTCGCTTGAACTCGGCCTCGACCGCGGCCGGCTTCGCACCCGGCGTCCGCTTCAGCAGCGCCGCCTTGATTTCGGCCGGCGTCGTCAGTTTCACGGTGTCGGCGGGCTCGTCGGCCGGGGCGGGCGAACTGCCGACCAGCACGAGCCGCGACCGGTAGCGGGCGGCGATCTCGAGCGCGATCTTGGCCGTGATGCCGCGGGCGCCGCCGGTGACGAGTACGGTGTCGGTCGGCCCCAGGTCCACGACGGGGGTGTCGGTGTCGAGCGGGCCGGGCTCCACCTGCCAGGTCACGCGGTCGTCGCCGTCGCGGCCGACTTCCAGCGGCCCGTCCGGGTCGCCGAGCTCGGCGAGCAGTTGTTCGACGAGCCGCGGCGCGGGCACCTCGGGGTCCACGTCCACGACGCGAACCGTCGCCTCGGGCCACTCGTACCCGAGGCACTTGGCGAACCCGGCGACGCCGCCGTGCGTCGGGGAGAACGCGGCCGGCAGTTCGCCGCCGTAGCCCATGCGGCCGCCCATGCCGGTGACCGCGAGCAGCACGGCGCTCCCGGCCTTGCCCGCGGCGCGGATGTCGGTTTCGAGCCCGCGGGCGAGCAGGTACAGCGACTTCACCTCACGACTGGCGCGGGCCGACGGCGCTTCACCTTCCGGCGCCTCGGCCAGCGGCAGGAGGTGAACCAGCCCCGCGATCGGGCCGCACTTTTCTCGCACCCGCGCCAGCACGCCCTCGACGGCGGCCGGGTCGGTCAGGTCGGCGGCCGAGGCGGACGCGGCCTCGCCGGGCTCTGCCATTCGGAGCAGAACGGTGTTCACGTCGAGCTCGGCGAGTCGGTCGGCGAGTTCGCGGGCGGTGCCGAGGCGGTCGTCGGTGATGACCAGCGTGCCGGCCGGCGGCGCGAACCGCGGCCGCGCCGGGAGCGGGGCGTCGACGAGCCGCACGACGAGCCGCTGCACGTCACTGGAGCGCGTGCCGGGTCGCGGTTCGGCGGGGGCGTCGTGCTTGCCGTTCGCCGACGGGGCCGGCACGGCCGACGGCGACGCGGCCGGCGCCGCGTCGGCGAGCGCACCGGCGACATAGTCCGCGATCCCGCGGATGGTCTTGATGACGGACAGCTTCTCCATCTCGAGATTCGGCGGGGAGTCGCCGGCCGCGGCCTCGATCCCTTCGGCCAACGCCCCCAGCACTTCGACGCGCTTGATCGAATCGACGCCCAGATCGGCTTCCAGGTCCAGGTCGATGCTCAGTGCCTCTTTCGGGTAGCCGGTACGGTCGCTGACCAGATCGAGCAACCGGGCGACGAGGGCATCGCGGTCGAGGGCCGGGGCGGCGGGTTTCGCGGGGGCAGGCTCGTACTTGCCGATCGCTTCGTGCTTGCCGTTCGTTTCGTACTTGCCGCTCGCTGCGGGCGCGGGAACGACCGCGACCGGCGGGGGGGCGATGGGCCGGGCCGGTGCGGGCGGCGCCAACCGTGCCGCGATCGGCGGCGGGAGCACGGGGGCCGGCGCGGCCGCGTGGCCGTTCGCACTCGGGGCAGGAAGGGGGGCGCCGCCGAAGTAGCCGAGCATGACGCTCCGCTGTGTGTCCAGGAACTTCGCCATCACGTCCTGGAAGCGAGCCATCACCTGAGCCGCGCCGTCGGGCAGCGGCCCGGTCGCGGCGGGGAGGAGCGTGGGGGGCGTCGGGGTGTGCATCGGCGCTCGCGGGGTCGGGGTGGCGTCTCGGGGTGTAGCGGGCGGTGGGGCGGGTTTAGCCGTGGGCGCGGCGGGCACAGACTTCGGGACTTCGAGGGTACGGGCGGGCGGCTCCGCACGCGGCGGTAGCGCCTGGCCCAGAAGCCGCGGCTCGGGCCCGTTCACCGGCCGGCTGCGGACGCCGTTCACGACCCACGCCGTCGCCGGTGGCTTCGGCTTGCCGGTGTCGGCGCTGAGCTTCGACGCGTCGAACGGCTTCACGCCGCGGCCCTGGAACAATCGGTCCAGCTGCACGGGCACGCCGGCCGCGAGCAGGTGTGCGAGGGCATGGCACAGCTGCACCAGGCCGGGCCGCCCCTTCTGGTCGGTCGCGACGGCGACGTGCGGCTTGCCCGCTAGCACTTGACCCGCGAGCCCGGTGAGCACCGCGCCCGGACCGACCTCCACGAACACGCGGGCGCCGGCGGCGTACATCGCCTCCACCTCGTCGGCGAATTTCACCGGCGAGACGAGGTGCTCGGCCAGCAACTTCGACGGGTCGGTGCCGTGCGGGGCGGCCGTGGTGTTCGAGTACACCGGCTTCCGCGGGGCGCTCCACTCGGCGGCGGCGAGGGCCGTCGCCAGCGGCTGCTTCGCGGCGGCGATCAGCGGCGAGTGGAAGCCGCAGGCCACGGGGATGCGCTGGTGCCGGACCTTCGCGGCGTCCAGCTTCGCGGCCGCGGCGGCGAGCCCGGCGTCGGTGCCGGCGAGAACCGTTTGGTGAGGCGAGTTGTGGTTGGCGACCCACACGCCCTCCACGCCCGTGAGGAGCGGGTCGAGCACGGCGGGAGTGGCGTCGGCGGCGAGCATCCCGCCGGCGGCGCTCCCCGCGGCGTCGCGGATGACGCGGCCGCGCTCGTAGGACAGTGCCAGGAAGTCGTCGTCGGTCAGCGCCCCGGCCGCGGCGAGGGCCGCGTACTCGCCGTAGCTGTGACCCGCGAGCACGTCCGCCTCGACGCCGAGGGCGGACAGCAGCCGCGCCATGCCCAGCGACGCCGCACCGATGGCCGGCTGGGCGACCTCGGTCCGCTGCAGTTCCGTGCGGTTGTGAGCTTCCTGCTCCGGGCCGAACGGCGACGGCGGGAACACGAACCGGCCGAGCGGCTTCTCCAGCCTCCCGCCCAGCACGCGGTCCGCGGTGTCGAGTACCTGCCGCACTTCCGAGAAGGCCATCGCCGGCTGCGCGAGCATGTCGGGGTACTGGGACCCTTGACCCGGGAACAGGAACGCCACCGAAGCCGCTTGCGGCTTCGCGTTGAAGGTCACGCCGCGCGGGTCGCTCGCGGCGTCCTCCTTCTTCGCCAGCAGATCCAGCGCGACGCCGAGCCGCTCCTTCAGCTCCGCGAGCGAGGCGGCGACCACGGCGAGCGTCGGCTGCCCGACGCCGGCGCGGCTCGCCTGCCACACCGAAGCCGCGAGGTCGGCGAGTGCCGGTTCCGCGCCAGCGGCGAGGGCGTCACGGCAGTGCGTCACGGCCGTTATGAGGCCGGCGCGGTCGGGGCGGCGCCACACGAACAGCTCGGCCGGCCAGGCCCGCAGGCCGCTTTCGGGGCGGTCGAGGTAGTCGCCGGTGTACTCCTCCAGCACGGTGTGGAAGTTCGTGCCGCCGAAGCCGAACGCGCTCACCCCGGCCGTCCGCGGGTGGGCGGCGCCGTGGACCCAAGGCCGGGCCTCGGTGTTGAGGTACAGCGGGCCGCCGTCCAGGTTTGCCTTCGGGTTCGGCTTCTCGACCAGCGTCGGCGGCAGCACCTTGTAGTGGAGCGCGTAGGCCGTCTTGATCAACCCCGCGAGCCCGGCGGCACACTTGCTGTGGCCGATCATCGACTTCACCGAGCCGATCGCGCACGACTGCGCGTCTGCCCCCGCGTCGCGCAGCAGTTGGCCGATCGCCCGCGCCTCCGTCTGGTCGCCGACGACGGTGCCGGTGCCGTGCGCCTCGACGAGGCCGACGTTCGCCGGGTTCACCCGGGCCTGGGCGTAGGCGCGGTGCAGGGCCCGCAGCTGGCCCTCGGCCCGCGGCGCCGTCAGCCCCTTGTCGCGGCCGTCGCTGCTCGCGCCCACGCCCTTGATGACGGAATAGATGCGGTCGCCGTCGCGCTCGGCGTCGGCGAGCCGCTTCAGGACCGCGACGCCGACGCCCTCCGCGAGCGCGATCCCGTCGGCGTCGGCGTCGAACGGGCGGCAGCGGCCCTTCGGGCTGAGGGCATGCGTCTTCGAGAACGCGACGTACGCGTACGGCGTCTGCACCGCGTCGCCGCCCATCACGATGGCCACGTCGCTGGTGCCGTCCTGCAGCTCGCGGACGCCGGCGTAGAGCGCGGCCAGCGACGAGCCGCACGCCGCGTCGATGGCCATGTTCGGCCCGCCGAGGTTGAACCGGTTCGCCACCCGGCCGGCGGCGACGTTCAGCAGGATGCCCGGGAACGAGTCTTCGGTCCACTCGGGGAGCATTCCCTCCCCCAGCGCGATGATCGTGTCAGACGTGACGGGCATGCCCGGGATCGACTCCATCAGCGGCATGCACGCCCGGAACCCGTAGGACACCGACAGCGGCATCCCGCCCCCGCCGACGCCCAGGATGGCGCACGTCCGCTCACGGGCGAACGGCCGGTCGAGGTAGCCGGCGTCGCCGAGCGCCTGGTTCACCGCTTCGAGGAGCAGCAACTGGAGCGGTTCGATGCTCGGGATCGACCTCGGCGTGATGCCGTACTTCAGCGGGTCGAACAGCACGTCCGACATGAACCCGCCCCACTTCGACACCATCTTGTCGCGGGCGCGCGGGTCGGGGTCGTAGTACGGCCGCCAGTCCCAGTGCGTCGGCGGGATCTCGATCACCGCGTTCGTCTTGCCGAGGATGTTCCGCCAGTACGACTCGGCCCCGACCGCCTTCGGGTAGAAGCAACTCATCCCGACGACGGCGACGTCGCACGGCGGCGGGGCGGGCGGCTCCTCAACGGACGAATGACGAATGACGAATGACGATGCCGGCGGAGTGCACACGTCCGCGTGCAACTCGGCGACGGTGGTGACGCCGTCGCGGAGGGCGGCGACCTGGCCGATCATGTACATGCCGCGCGCGAACTGGTCGTCGCCCGAAACCGCCGCGAGTCCGGTGCCGGCGGCGCGGTCGACGCCCTTACTGGCGACGCGCAGCCGGCCGAGGTTCATCCGCTCCAGCGCCAGGCCCACGTCCAGCGGCGACTTCCCCTCGGCCCGCAGCCGGCGCTTCTCGGCCTCGAACGTCTCGGCGTACGGCGTTGGGATGCAGCGGATGGCGTGGCCCGGCCCCGTCTCCAGGAGCACCGTGTCGGCGCAGGCCAGCGCCTCGCGCTGGAAGCGATCCGTGATCGCGCCGCCGGCCACCGCCTCCGTCGTGAACAGGTACGCGGTGCCGAGCAGCACGCCGACTTTCACGCCGCGCTCGTTCAAGCCCGCGCTCAGCGCCGCGACCATTCCCGTCGACGTCGCGTCGTGGATCCCGCCGGCGAAGACGACGTGCAGCCCGTCGGCCGGTTTGCCGCCGGAGAGGTGGTGGGTCAGGACCTCGGCCATCGCCTCCCAGAGGGCGAAGCTGGCGCGCGGGCCGACGTGCCCGCCGCACTCGCGGCCCTCGAAGATGAAGCGGCGGGCACCGTCCTTGAGGAACTGGCGGAGCAGGCCCGGCGACGGCACGTGCAGGTACGTCGGGATGCCCTGCGATTCCAGCTCCTTCGCCTGATCCGGGCGGCCGCCGGCGATAACCGCGAACGGCGGCTTCGTGACGCGGATCGCGTCGAGCTGCTCGGTGCGGATCTCGGCCGGTACGAAGCCGAGGACGCCCACGCCCCACGGCTTGCTGCCGAGCCGGGCCTTGGTTTCCTTCAGCAGCGCTTCCGTCTCGGCCTTGCGGAGCAGGGCCAGCGCCAGGAACGGCAGCGCGCCGCCGGTGGCAACGGCGGCGGCGAACGCGGCTGTGTCGCTCACCCGGGTCATCGGCCCTTGGAGGATCGGGAACCGCGTCCCGTGCGAGGCGGCGAGCGGCCCCCCGGCGACCAGGTGCGGCGCCTTGCGGCTCAACTCGAACAGCCGGCCCGCCGACTCGCGGACGTGCTGGACGACGCCCGCGACGGTGACGCCCTTCGCCGCCAGCCCCGCGGCGAGAGCCACGTCCTGCCCGACCAGCCACGCGCCTTCCGCAACGCGGTCGCGCACCGCGGCCCGCCACGCGGCGGGGTCCGTCACCCGCTCCTCGTCGCGGATCAGCTCCTGCGCGGCGGCGTTGTCGGCCCGGCCGTACAGGCGCACCGCGTACCCGTGTCGCGCCCCGAGCACAACCGTTTCCCCGCCGTCGAGGCCGGCGACGCGCTTGCGGGCGGCGTCGCCCAGCGGCGACTCGCGCGTCAACAGCAGCTGCGAGTCGAGGACGACCCCGCGGGCCCCGGCCGCGAGGCACGCCGCCGCGGTGTGCGCGCCGACGCCACCCTGCACCCAGAACGGCAGCGACACGCCGGTCTTCGCCGCGTACTGCTTCCACACCTGCACCAGGATGAACGCCGTGTCCGCCCCGACGCGGCCGCCCGCCTCGTGCCCCTTCAGCACGACGCCGTCCACGCCCCAGGCCACCGCGGCGGCGATCTCCGTCCGGCTCACCACCTCGGCCAGCACTTCGACGCCGGCTTCGCGAAGCCGGCGGGTCGTGTCCGTATGATCGCCGTCGGCGAGGATCACCCACGCGGGTCGGCCGGCTGAAAGGACGAGCGGGAGAAGTTCCGCCGCGGTCGCGCCGAGTTTCACGCCGAACGGCCCGCGGCCGAGCCGGGCCAGGCGCTCGACCGCGGGCGCCACAAAGTCCGGGCTCGCGAATTCCAGGTCGAGCGTGCCGCGGGCGCCGGCGCGGGCTGCGGCGATCGCCAGCGACGGGTCGGGAGAGGCGGCAGGCGTCAGAACTAAAACGTCGCTCGAATCCATCACGCGTCTCGTGCGGCGGGCCGTGCTGCGGGCCGTAAGACCAATGCGTTATTATCCGCAAACTGCCGCGAGTTGGCAATTTGGGTAGTGTGGAAAACTACGGCATGCCCCGCGGTCCGGGTAATAGGGAGCGGTCAGACCGACCCGCGTTCCCGGCCGGTTTCGGGAGGGTCGGGTGGGTTGCATCTCCTGTGCCGGGTAGGAGGGCTCAACCGGCTGGGGCGATTCTGCCGATCCTGTCAAAAGGCGCGGGACGGGGAGTTCACGACCACGCCGGGGGGCGGGAGATGCGTAGATATTATCTCATTCTTGCGGGCGTGCTTCTCGCCACCGGTTGCGAGCGGTTCGTGGTCCGGACCGATAACCGCGTCGCCTTCGCTGGCCCCGTGGACACCAGGGTGACCACCGAACTGCCACCCGTCAGCCCGAACGCCGGGCCGGTCCGACCGGTGGTCGTCACGCCGGGTTCGTCCGTGTCGCGGGTAGCCCTCGTGGACGTGGACGGGCTCATCCTCAACACGCCGTTCGCCGGCTTCTCGTCGCTCGGGGAGAACCCGGTCGCCCTGTTCCGCGAGCGGCTCGACGCCGCCGAGGCGGACCCCTGCGTCAAGGCCGTGGTCGTCCGCATCAACAGCCACGGCGGCGGCGTGGCGGCGTGCATCGCCATGCGGCGCGACCTGGAGCGGTTCAAGAGCCGCTGCGGCAAGCCGGTCGTGGCGGCGCTGCTGGACACGGCCTGTGGCGGGGCGTACTACCTGGCTTCCGCCGCCGACCAGGTGGTGGCCACCGAGGGCACCGTGACCGGTGGCGTGGGCGTGGTGTTGAACCTGTTCAACCTGCAAGACCTGATGGCTCAGTTCAACGTCATCCCGCAGTCGATCAAGGCCGGCGACAAGGCCGACATCGGCAGCTCGGCCCGCCCCATCCAGCCGGAGGAGAAGCAACTCCTGCAGGCGATGGCCGACGAGTTCCACGGCCGGTTGGTGGCCGACGTCCGCAAGTCGCGCCCCGCCGCACGGGCGGACGTATTCGACGGCCGCATCCTTACCGGCACGCAGGCGAAGGCGCAGGGGCTCGTCGACCAGATCGGCGACCTCGACCACGCGGTCGCGGTCGCGGCCGGGCTCGGCTGCGGCGACGGCTTCCGCCCACAGGTCGTCATGTACCGGCGGGCCAACGACCCGGCGCACTCCGTCTACGCGGTCACAGCCAACGTGCCGCTCCAGGGGGCGGGGCTGCTCCCCAACATTCCCGGGCTCGACCGCTCCAAGTTGCCGACGTTCCTGAGCCTCTGGCAGCCAGAGCTCACGATGGAGAAGTTGGGCGGAAAGTAAGGCCGGCGTGGTGCCGAGCCTGGGGTCGCCCGGGCTCGGGCTTCCCACGCCTTGCTAAAATCGGGGTCAACCACCCGTGACCCCGCACCCATGTTCATCCACCAGCACCACCTCCGCCACCTGCTTCGCCCCGAGCACTACACGGCGGCGGAGCAGTACCGGGCCGAACTGCGGCACCTGTTCCTGCCGGCCTGGCACCCGGTCGCCGTCGTCGATCAGCTGGCGAAGCCGGGCGACTTCGTCTCGCTCGACCTGCTCGAAACGCCGATCCTGATTCGCAACTTCGATGGCCAGTTGCGGGCGTTCCTGAACGTCTGCCCGCACCGCCACAGCCGGCTGACCGACGAGCCGTGCGGGAACACCGAACGCCTCCGGTGCCGGTACCACGGGTGGGAGTTCCGCGAGGACGGCCGCACGGGGAAGATCCCGGACGCGCCCGCGTTCCGCCCCTGGGACCGGGAAAACTCCTGCCTCCGCCCCTTCGCCGTGGGCACCTGCGGCGACCTCGTCTTCGTCCGGCTGAGTGACACCGGCGTGTCACTCGACGACTGGCTCGCCCCGGTGCGCGGGCACTGGGAGAGTTACGGCGGCGCCTACCGCCACGCGGCGACCTGGGAAAAGGAGTTCCCCTGCAACTGGAAGGTGGTGCTGGAGAACTCGCTGGAGTCGTACCACATCCCCGAGGTGCACCCGAAGACGTTCAAGGAGTACCCGCCGGCCGAGAACGCGTGGCACGAACTGGCGGAGCGGTTCAGCTCGTTCAAGACGGTGCCCCCGCTCGACTTCGCCAGCCGGGCCATGAACTGGATGGTCCGGCGGCTCGGGGTGCCGGTGACGAACGAGTACTGGCACCGCGTGCTCCACCCGCACGCCACCGGCAGCTCGCTCGACATCTTCCGCATGATGCAGTGCGTCTTCCCCACGGGGCCGACGACGTGCCGCTACCGATGCATCCTGTTCACCCTGCGCGGCACCCGCCGCGGCCCGGTGGCGTGGGTGCTGGGCCGCTTCCTGAAGTGGATTGCGACTCGAATCGCGGTGCAGGTGTTCGACGAGGACGGGACGATCTACCGCGGCGTGCAGCGCGGCCTGGAGGCGAGCCCGTTCCCGGGCGTGATCGGCACCCGCGAGGAACGCGTCCACGCCTTCCAGCGGTACGTACTGGACCACACGCGCGGGCCGAGCGAACTGCCGCTGGCGGAAAAACTCTCCGGGTGAGCCGTTACTTTCGCCTGTCCGGGTAATGTTCCTGCATGGCCTGCTTCATTTCCCTCACGGCTCGCTCCAGCCCGACGAACACCGCGCGCGACACAATCGCGTGCCCGATGTTCAGCTCCTCGACGCCCGGGATGCGGACGACCGGCTTCACGTTGGTGTAGTTCAGCCCGTGCCCCAGGTGGACGTGCAGCCCGAGCCCGACGGCGTGGGCCGCCGCCGTGCGGAGCTTGGCGAGTTCGGCCGCGACGGCGTCCGCGCCGACCGCCTCGGAGTAACTCGCCGTCTGGAACTCGACGGCGTCCGCTCCCAGGTCCATCGCCTGATCGACCTGCGCCGGGTCTGGGTCGATGAACAGCGACACGTGGATTCCGGCGGCCTTCAGCTTCTCGACCGCCGGCCGCGTCTGGGCCTCGGTGCCGATCACGTCGAGACCGCCCTCCGTGGTCAGCTCCTGCCGCTTCTCGGGAACGAGCGTGGCCTCGTCCGGCTTCACCTTGAGGGCGATGGCGACGATCTCGTCGTAGGCGGCCAGTTCCAGGTTCAGCCGCGTGGCGACGGTCTCGCGGAGGAGGTACACGTCGCGGTCCTGGATGTGGCGACGGTCCTCGCGGAGGTGGACGGTGATGCCGTCGGCCCCGCCCAACTCGGCGAGGACGGCGGCCGCCACGGGGTCGGGCTCCTTCGCCCGCCGGGCCTGGCGGAGGGTGGCGACGTGGTCGATGTTGACGCCGAGGAGGATCACGGCGGGACCATGGGGCAGAGGCAGGGGACTGGAGTCAGAGATAGAGACAACGGGCGACACGAGGAGTTCGCCGCCGGCCTCTTTTTCTGCTTCCTGTCCCCTGTCCCCTGGATCAGCGGGCGTAGCGGGCCAGGTAATCGAGCACGTCGCGGTAGCGGGCCAGTTCGCGGACCAGGAGCCGGTACAGGAACACGCCCAGCACCACGCAGCCGACCCGTTCCAGCAGCGGGCTGACGATCGGGAACGAGAACCACACGGCGAAGAAGAAGTAGTTCAGCGCGAACAGGGCGAGCACCGCCGGCAGCGTGAACTGGAACACCCGGCTGACGCGGTACCGGCTGTCGAAGTACATCTGGAACGCCAGCCGCGCCTCGTCCAAGAGCTGCGCCAGGAACCACTTGCGGGCCGACGGGTCGGGGCCCGTCGGCGGGTGGAGCACGGCGCCGTCCGGCGGGGGCGGGGGGTCGGCGTTCAGGAGCGCCAGCGCCGTGGAGCGGCGCGACCGGGTCGGGGCCGGCAGGTCGTCGTCGTGCAGCGGTTCGGCCATGCCTCGGCCTCCGACGGGGGTGGGGCTAGGTTACCGGCCGGCCGCTTGCCGCTCAAGCCGACCCGGCCCGACTTCCGATTGACTGTCGGGCGGGTGCCACGGTATTGCCCCCGCACACGCCATACCAGAAGCCAGGCAAGGACGCCGGATGCCACCTCGAACGACCGTCGTCGGCGGGTGCGGGCACGTCGGCCTGCCGCTGGGCATCGCGTTCGCCGAGGCCGGGGCCGCGGTCACGCTCCTGGACACGCACGCCGGCCGGGTCGGTGAGGTGAACGCCGGGCGGATGCCGTTCCTCGAATGGGGCGCCGACGCCGCCCTCGCCCGCGCCCTCGACGCCGGCAGACTGACGGCGACGACCGACGCGGACTGCGTCAGCGCGGCCGAGGTCGTGGTCGTGACCATCGGCACGCCGGTGGACGAGTTTCTGGACCCGAAGGTCCGCACGTTCGACCGCGCGATGGACGACCTGCGCCACCGCCTGCGGCCGGGGCAGTTGCTCGTCCTGCGCAGCACCGTCTACCCCGGCATGACGGAGCGCCTGATCGCCCGCTTCCGCGACAGCGGGCCGGCCGTCGACGTCGCGTTCTGCCCCGAGCGTATCGCACAGGGGTACGCGCTGAAGGAGCTGTACGAGCTGCCGCAGATCGTCAGCGGCGGGTCGCCCGCCGCCGTCCGCCGCGCCAAGGACCTGTTCCGGCTGCTCACGCCCGACCTCGTCGAGCTGCCCCCGCGGGAGGCGGAGCTGGCGAAGCTGTTCGCCAACACGTACCGGTACGTCAACTTCGCCGTCTCGAACCAGCTGTACCTCATCGCCCAGCGGCACGGGGCCGACTTCGCCCGCATCCACGCCGCGGTCACGCACAAGTACCCGCGGCTGGGCGGCTTCCCGAAGGCCGGTTTCGCCGGCGGGCCGTGCCTGCTCAAGGACACGATGCAGCTGGCCGGGTTCAACCACAACTCGTTCCCGCTCGGCCAGGCGGCCATGATGGTGAACGAGGGGCTGCCCGCGGCGCTCGTGGACTTCGTGAAGCAGACGCGCGACCTGAGCCGCGACACGGCGGCGATCCTCGGCATGGCGTTCAAGGGGAACTGCGACGACCCGCGCGACTCGCTGTCGTACAAGCTCCGCAAGGTGCTGACGCTCGAGTGCCGCGAGGTGCTCTGCACCGACCCGTACGTCGCCGACCCGTCGTTCGTCACCGCCGACGAGGTGGTGCGGCGCGCGGACGTGGTGTTCGTCGGCGCCTGCCACGCCGAGTACAAGCACCTGCGGTTCCGCCAGCCGGTGATCGACGTGTTCGACTTCCTGCCCGCCCGCCCCGACGCCGCCCGCCAGGCCGCGTGACCGGAGGTTCGCCTTGAAGGTTCTCGTCACCGGCGCCGCGGGGTTCATCGGCACCTACGTGGTGAAGGAGCTGCTCGCCCACGGCCACGACGTGGTCGGCGTGGACAACTACTCGAAGTACGGCCCCACCCGGCAGGACTGCGACGACCACCCGCGCTACAAGCTCGTCGTCGGCGACGCCAAGGACGCCGACCTGCTCAAGGCGCTACTCGCCGACTGCGACGGGTTCGTGGCCGGGGCCGCGATGATCGGCGGCATCACGTACTTCCACGCCTACGCCTACGACCTGATCGCCGAGAACGAGCGGCTGACCGCCGCCGCGTTCGACGCCGCCATCCACGCCTACCGCACGGGCTCGCTCCGCAAGATCACCGTCATCTCGTCGTCGATGGTGTTCGAGAACGCGACGACGTTCCCGAGCAAGGAGGGCGACCAGCGCACGTGCCCGCCGCCGGCCAGCACCTACGGGTTCCAGAAGCTGGCCGTCGAGTACTTCGCGCAGGGCGCCTACGAGCAGTACGGGCTACCGTTCACCATCGCCCGGCCGTTCAACTGCGTGGGCGTCGGCGAGAAGCGCGCCCGCGGCGAGGAAGAAGTCTTCAGCGGCAACGTGAAGCTGGCGATGAGCCACGTCGTGCCGGACCTGGTGCAGAAGGTGCTGAAGGGGCAGGACCCGCTGCACGTCCTCGGCGGCGGCAACCAGGTGCGGCACTACACCTACGGCGGCGACCTGGCCCGCGGCATCCGGTTGTGCGTCGAGCACCCGAACGCGCTGAACGAGGACTTCAACCTGTCCACGCCGCAGAGCACGACCGTGCTGGAACTCGCCGAGCTGATCTGGACGAAGATTCACGGCGGCGCCAAGCCGTTCCGCTACACGAGCGACAAGCCCTACGCGTACGACGTGCAGTGCCGCATCCCGTGCACGGCGAAGGCCCGCGACCAGCTCGGGTTCGTGGCCGACACGCCGCTCGAAGCCATCCTCGACGAGGTGATCCCGTGGATCGCCCAGCAGGTGGAACTGGGGGTGATCTGATGCCCCCGCCCACCGCCGTCGACCCGCTGAGCCTGGTCGTGCCGGTGTACAACGAGGCGGCCAACTTCCCGAACCTGCTGCGGGAGGTGGAGGCGCACGTCCCGCAGCCGTTCACGCTCACCGTCGTCTACGACTTCGACGCCGACACCACCGTGCCCGTGGCGCGGGAGTTCGCGCAGACCCGGCCGTGGCTGCGGCTCGTGAAGAACCGCCACAAGGGCGTCGTCGGCGCGCTCCGCACCGGCTTCGAGGTGGTGGCCCGCGGCCCGGTTCTCGTCGTCATGGCCGACCTGTCCGACGACCTGCGCGACGTGCCGCGGATGCTGGACCTGTACCGCGGCGGCGCGAGCGTGGTGTGCCCGAGCCGCTACTGCCCCGGCGGGAAGCAACTCGGCGGCCCGTGGCTGAAGCGGACGATGAGCCGCGCCGCGGGGCTGAGCCTCCACCTGCTGGTGAACTTCCCGACGCGCGACGCCACCAACAATTTCCGCCTGTACGACGCGGCCCTCGTCAACGACCTGGGCGTCGAGAGCGTCGGCGGGTTCGAGCTGGCGCTGGAACTGACCGCGAAGGCGTTCCGCCGCGGCGCGCGGATCGCCGAGCTGCCGACGACGTGGCGCGACCGGGTGGCCGGCGAGTCGCGGTTCAACCTGAAGAAGTGGCTGCCGAAGTACGGCTACTGGTACGGCTACGCGCTGCTGGCCGGGGCCGAGCGGGCGCTGGGGTTGCTGCCGGGAGTCGGCGTGGGGCCGGTCTCCAGCCGGCCGTAGTTCGGCAGGCGTTCGGCCGGACGGAGCCCGGCCCCTCGCCAGCGGCGGAGGTCACCTTGCTCGCCACCCGGTTGCGGTCGCTCGCCCCGCGCCTCGTCTTCTCGCCGCCCCCACGCCCGGTCGCGGCCTGGTTCGTCCCGCTCGCCGCCGTCGGCTGCCTCGTCGCACTCGTCGCGTTCGTGGCGACGTACAGCTCCCGGACGCCGTTCCACGACGAGTACGCGTACTTCCATTACCTGTTCGGTTGCGCCACAGCGGCCGACTACTGGGCCCAGCACAACGAGCACCGCATCCCGCTGCCGCGAGTGCTGTACGTCGCCGCGGTGACGCTCGCCGGCACCGACTTCCGCGCCCCTCTGGCCCTCAACGTCGTGCTACTCGCCGCCGCGACGGCCGCCGTGATGACGGCGCTGCGCGCGCGCCGCGGGCGGTTCGCGGTCAGCGACGTCGCCGTGCCGCTACTCCTCCTCGGCACGCAACACTTCGACAACCTGCTGTGGGGCTTTCAGGTCCAGTTCGTCCTCTCGACGGCCCTCGTGCTGGCGGCGCTGACGCTGGTCGCGTGGCCGGGGTCGATCGTCTCACCGGGGCGGTTCATCGCCCTCGCCGCGGTCGCCGCCGCGCTGCCGCTGTGCGGGGCGAACGGGGCGCCGCCTGGGGTCGCGCTGGCCGGTCTGCTCGTCGTCGTCGGCGCCCGGAACATCGGCTCTGCTCGCGCGGCGGCGGGCATCGCTATCGTCGGCGGGATCGCCGCGGCGGGAGTCGTGGTCGCCACGTTCGTCGGGCTGAATCGGGTTCCGCGGCCGGCCGGGAGCGTCGGGGCGTTCCTCTCCGGGCTGGTGAACCTGCCGGGGTTCGGGTTCGGCGCCGCGGCGTACCTGCCGCACGGCGAGGCGTACGAGGGCGTCACCGCCGCCGGCGTGCTGACGACGGTGTTTCTCCTCGCCACCGCCGTGATGCTGTTCCGCGTCGTGCGGGCGGCGCCGGCGGAGCGCGACCGGGCGCTGGCCCTGCTCGCGCTCCTGGCGGGGATCGCCGGGCTGGCGGTCGGCATCAGTTACGGCCGCAGCGGCCACCCGCGCGGCGTGTTCGCCGCGCGCTACGTCACCCTCTTTACCCCCGGCCTCGTCGCCGCCTATTTCGCCTGGGTGTGGTACGGCCGCATGAGGTTCATCCCCGCCGCCGTTGCCGTAGTTGCCGCAGCCCTCGCGATTCCGAACGCCCGGTTCGCAGCCGGCGTCGCCGAGTTCCACTCCGCCCGGCTGAAGCGCGTCGAGCACGAGGCGAAGATCGGGCTCCCCGTCGGCATCGTCGCCGACCGCAACCCGTGGCTCTTTCCCGGCGAGCCGGACGGGCGGCGCGTCTGGCTCGACACGCTCCGCACGCACCGGGTGCCACCGTTCGACGGCCTCACGCCCGACGCCGCGCTGACGGTCGAGGCGGTGCCCGTCCGGGTGGCGCGCGTCGACGGGGTGACCGGCGACGCCGCCGGCTACCGCGTGACCGGCCAGCGCGGCGGCGTGGTGTTCCAACTCCCCACCCGACGGCACGTCTACGCGGTGCGGCTGACCTACGTCGCCGAGCGGCCGGGCGGGACGTTCGCGCGGAGCGTCGTGAGCTGGGACCGGGACGGCCGCATCCCCCCGGCCCCCGGCTACGGGATCGTGGACGCGCTCGACCTTCACCCCGGCTCGGCCCCGTCGATCGTGCTCATCGACCGCGAGACGGACGTCCTCCGGCTCGACCTGTTCGAGCCCGGCACGACCTTCCGCGTGGACGCGATCGAACTGCTGTCCCGCCCACGGTGAACGTTCGGATTGACACCGCGGCGGCCCGGAAGGTACTCCACACGGGTCCGTACCCGAGGCCGTTCCATGCGCCAACTCCTCCGCTCCACGCCGGTCGGCCGTCTGTTGCGTCGCGTGCGTTGGGCGCTGGCCGCCTCGGCCGAGCCGGTCGGCGTCGGCCGGCTGTCGCTCCGGCTCGCCCGCGGGGTGGCCGAAACCGGCGTGCCCGGCGAGTGGGTGGTCCGGCTGGAGAACCACTCGCGCCGGTCGTGGCCGCGTTCCGGACCGGGCGCGGTCGCACTGCGGCACCAGTGGGTGGGGCTGACCGAGAAGCCGGCCGGCCCGGCGGTGACGACCGCGCTGCCGGCGACCCTCTTGCCCGGTGACTGGGCCGACGTCCCGGTCGCCGTCACGCCCCCCGCCGCGCCGGGCGACTACACACTCACCTGGGACGTGACTGCAGGCGGGAGCCCCGTCGCCGACGGGCCGACCGAATCGGCCGCCGTCCACGTCGCCTTCGCGCGCGCCACCGACATCGACTACCACCACGTCTTTCGCACCGCCGACCTGGAAACGAACTCGTGGTGGGTGGTGGGCGCCTACCACTCGCGCGAGGAGTACGCCCGGTCCAGCGCGGCGCGGCGCGGCATGCTGGTCGAGCAGGGGCTGACGCCCGACTCCCGGGTGCTGGACGTCGGCTGCGGCACCGGCCAGATGGCGATGGCGCTGGAGGGCTACCTGTCCGACCGCGGGGCGTACTACGGCACGGACATCGGCCGGGAGGCGGTCGAGTTCTGCCGCCGCACCTACCGCCGGCCGAACTTCCACTTCGACGTCGGCGGCATGACCACGGTGCCGTTCCCGACCGCCGCCGGCCCGTTCGACCTGGCGATCTTCTTCAGCGTCTTCACCCACACGTTCGTGGACGAGTCGGCCCTCCTGCTGGCCGAGTGCGCCCGCCTGCTGGGGCCGCGGGGGGCGGTGATCGCGGACGTGATCGTGTCGCCGCTGGTCGCCCGCGGCGCCGGCCACCGCGGCGAGATGCGCGTCAACCGCGACCACTTCCTGCGCGTGGCCGAGGCCGTCGGGTTCCGGCCGAAGCTCATCGCCGTGTTCCCGTGGGCGGCGGACGCCGAGCGGCTGATGCTCCGCCTCGACCGCTGCTGACACGAGCCGGTCGAATCCGTTGAATAGGGGCATGCGGATTCTGCTGACCAACGACGACGGCATCTACGCCCCCGGCCTGCGGGCGTTGCGGAACGAGTTGAAGCACCTCGGCGACGTGACCGTCGTCGCCCCCGCCACCGAGCAGAGCGCCGCCGGGCACTCGGTCACGCTCCTCAACCCGCTCCTCGTCAGTGAGGTGTTCGAGGACGACGGCACCACCTTCATCGGCTGGGCGGTCGAGGGCCGCCCCGCCGACTGCGTCAAGCTCGCGCTGCTGGAGCTGCTGCCGGACCCGCCGGACGTGATCATTTCGGGCATGAACGCCGGCTCGAACGCCGGCATCAACGTGCTCTACTCCGGCACCGTGGCCGCGGCCGTGGAGGGGGCGTTCTTCCGCCGCACGGCCATCGCCGTGTCGCTGGAGTACGACAAGAAGATTGAAGACTTCGCCGGCGGCGCCCGCCTCGCCCGCCGCGTCATCGAGCAGATTCTGGCGCGGAACCCCGCCGCCGGCAGCTTGTTCAACGTGAACCTGCCGGTGCTGGAGCGCGGCCCGGTGCGCGGCATCAAGGTGCTGCCGCAGAACGTCTCGCCGTACCAGGAGAAGTTCGACCGCCGGGTGAACCCGCGCGGCCGCACCTACTTCTGGGCCGACCCCGAGTTCCGCTGCGCCGACCCGCACCCCGACACCGACGTGACGGCCCTGGCCGAGGGGTACGTCACGGTGACGCCGCTGAAGTTCGACCTGACCGACCACGCCCGCCTCGCCGAGCTGCAAGGGTGGGGGTTGGAACTGACGTGATTGGTTCCGCCGCTTGCGGCTTAGCGGCGTCGACGCCGCTAAGCCGCATGCGGCGGACCGAGGGAGCCCTTCCCATGTCCCGCGCCCTCCTCGCTCTCCTCCTCGCCGCTTCCCCCGTCGCGGCGGCCCCGAACCTCGTCTTCATCTGCTCCGACGACCAGCGCGCCGACACGATCGCCGCCCTCGGCAACCGCCACATCCGCACGCCCGCCCTCGACCGCATGGCGCGCGACGGCGTCGCCTTCACGAACGCCTACTGCATGGGCTCGACGCAGCCCGCCGTGTGCGTGCCGAGCCGGGCCATGTTCCTGACCGGCCGCTCGCTGTTCCGCGTGAACGACCAGCTCCGCGACCTGCCGACGTGGCCCGAGACGTTCCGCCGCGCGGGCTACCACACCTTCGGCGTCGGCAAGTGGCACAACGGGACAGCGAGCTACGCCCGCAGCTTCGACGCCGGCGGCCCCGTGTTCTTCGGCGGCATGAGCGACCAGAACAAGGTGCCGGCACACCCGTTCGACCCGAGCGGCGCCTATCCAAAGACGAACCTCCGCACCGACGGCGGCTACTCGACCACGCAGTTCGGCGACGCGGCGGTCCGCTTCCTGACCGACTACCGCGGCAACAAGCCGTTCTTCCTGTACCTGACGCTGACGAGCCCGCACGACCCGCGGACGCCGCCTGCCGGCTGGGAGGCACGCTACGACCCGGCGACGCTGCCGCTGCCGCGGAACTTCCTGGGACGCCACCCGTTCGACAACGGCGAGCTGAAGATCCGCGACGAGGCGCTGCTCGGGTGGCCGCGCAGCGAGCCCGACGTGCGCCGCGAGCTGGCCGCGTACTACGCCATGATCGAGTCCGTCGACGCGCAAGTGGGGCGCGTTTACGAGGCGCTGGAGCGCCGCGGCTGCCTGCGGAACACAATCGTGATCTTCGCCAGCGACCACGGGCTGGCCCTCGGCTCGCACGGCCTGTTGGGGAAGCAGAACCTCTACGAGCACAGCACGAAGGCGCCGCTGCTGATGACCGGCCCCGGCATCCCCGCCGGCAGTCGGTCGGCGGCGTTCGTGTACCTGTTCGATCTGTTCCCGACCGCGTGCGAGTGGTTCGGCGTTGCGCCACCCGCCGGCGTGGACGGGCGCAGCCTCACGGGTGTGATTGCCGGTCGACAGGTGGGCGTGCGAGAAGTAGTGTTCGGCGCGTACCGCGACGTACAGCGCAGCGTGCGCACGGAACGCTGGAAGTTGATCCGCTACCCGAAGATCGGCCGCACGCAGCTCTTCGACCTGCACGCTGACCCAGACGAGCTACGTGACCTGAGCACCGACCCGGCCCACGCCGCGGCGCTCCGGGAGATGACGGACCGGCTGAGTGCTGAGCAACGTGCCTGGGCCGACCCGTTGCTCAAGTGACTGCGGCGGAACCCGATTCGAATGAGGGTTTTACGCCGAACGTCGTGGCCGGAGCTGGAACGAACCAACTTTTTTATGAGTCGGTGACATGGTTCCGGGAATCGACCCCCCTCGGCCGGAAACATTGATTTCGATCCGACCGTCACGGGTGACCTCCACTTGTCCACCGCCCGGGTGGCCCGTATAGTTCCTCCCTTCGGCACGCACGTTACCGGCCGGCCCTCGCGTGAAGCCGACACGCGGCAAGGCCCGGCCCGATCCCGTGGGGTTGTACGTGACGGAACAACTCATCGACCTGCGCGCCCTGTTGGTTGAGCGCGAGGACTTCGAGGGCGGCATGGTGTCCAAGCTCCGCGAGGGGCTGGCCCAGGGCGGCCGTCAGGTCCAGCACCTCCGCGAGGTGGTGGACATCCTGAACAAGCGGCTCGCAGTCGCCGCCCCGCCGCAGCAGAAGAAGATTCACCTGAAGCTGGGCGTGGCCCACTACTTCCTCGGGTACATGACCGCCGCCGTGGAGCACCTCCAGAAGTCGGAGGGGCCGCTGGCCGCGTTCTACCTCGGGCAGGCGCACGTGGCCCGGCACGAGTACGCCGAGGCGCTCGCCGCCTTCGAGCGGGCCGAGAAGACGGGGTATTCCGCGCAGCAGGTGCAGCTGCAGAAGGCCGGCGCCCTGCGGCTCCAGGGCGAGACCGGCGCCGCCAAGGCGATCCTGGTGAAGCTGAAGGACGCGGCGGCGCACAACGCCGAGTACTACCACCAGGAGGGCGGCGTCGCCGAGGCCGAGGGCGACGTGCCGCGGGCCGCGAAGATGTACGAGCGGTCGGTGGAGCTGGAGCCGCGCCACGCCGGCGCCCTGTTCCGCCTCGGCTTCCTGAACGACCTACAAGGGAACGACGGCGAGGCGATCGGCTACTACGAGCGGTGCCTGAAGTACCCGCCGATCGGCAAGGGCGTGCTGTACAACCTCGGCGTCCTGTACGAGGACAACGACCTCTACGACAAGGCCGCCGACTGCTACCGCCGGCTGGCGAAGGCCGACCCGACCGACGAGCGGGCCAAGCTGTTCGTGAAGGACGCCGAGGCGTCGCTGACGCAGGGCTACGACCCGGGCGAGGAGCAGATGTCGGTGCAGTTCCGGCAGGTGCTGGAGGTGCCGATCACCGACTTCGAGTTGAGCGTCCGCAGCCGGAACTGCCTGAAGCGGATGAACCTCCGCACCCTGGGCGACCTGACCCGCGTGACCGAGGCGCAGCTGCTGGCGAGCAAGAACTTCGGCGAGACGTCTCTGGACGAGATCAAGGCGGTGATGGTGGCGAAGGGGCTGCGGATCGGGCAGTCGCTGGAGCAGGGCGTGCAGTACGAGTTCCGCGGCCCGCGGCACCACCAGCAGAACCTGAGCCCCGAGGAGCAAGCGGTCCTGAGCAAGCCGGTGAGCGACCTGAACCTGTCGGTCCGCGCCCGCAAGTGTATGAACCGGCTGAACCTGACGACGCTCGGCGACCTGTGTCAGCGCACCGCCGACGAACTGCTGGAGGCGAAGAACTTCGGCCAGACGTCGCTGACCGAGGTACGAGAGAAGCTGCGGGGCTACAACCTCAAGCTCCGCGGGGACTGAGCATTTGAAAGCCCGGGGACGGCTGTCCCCGGGCTTTCACTCGTCATGGCACTCACATTTACCGTTCAACACCGCGACGGCGCCGCCCGCGCCGGCGTCCTGACCTTGCCGCACGGCCGGGTCGAGACGCCGGTGTTCATGCCCGTCGGCACCCAGGCGACAGTTAAGGGGTTGACCCCGGACATGGTCCGCCGCGCGGGCGTGCAGATCATCCTCGGCAACACCTACCACCTCGCGCTACGCCCCGGCGACACCCTCGTCGCGGAGCTCGGCGGCCTCCACCGGTTCATGGCGTGGGACCGGCCGATCCTCACCGACTCCGGCGGCTTCCAGGTGTTCAGCCTCGCCACGCAGGTGAAGATCACCGACCGCGGCGCCACCTTCCGCAGCCACATCGACGGCTCGCCGCTCGAACTCACGCCCGAGCGAGCCGTCGAGATTCAGCAGAACCTGGGTTCCGACATCGCCATGGTGCTGGACCAGTGCCCGCCCGGCGCCGCACCGGACGACGTGATCCGTACCGCCGTCCGCCGCTCGATCCTGTGGGCCGAGCGCTGCAAGACCCACCACACGCGGGCGGATCAGAGCCAGTTCGCCATCGTTCAGGGCGGCACGAACTTGGCCCTGCGCGAGGAGTGCGCCCGCGAGCTAGTGGCGATGGACTTCCCCGGCTACGCCCTCGGCGGGTTCAGCGTCGGCGAGGGCCCGGAGGCGATGCACGCGGCCCTGCCGGCGTGCGCGGTCCTGCTGCCGGACGCGAAGCCGCGCTACCTTATGGGCGTCGGCCGGCCCGAAGACTTGCTCGCCGGCGTCGCCGCGGGCATCGACATGTTCGACTGCGTGATGCCGACCCGCAACGGCCGAAACGCACTCGCCTTCACCGACGACGGCCCAATCCGCCTGCGAAACGCCAAGCACAGGCGAGATACCGCCCCCGTCGAGTCCGGTTGCCCCTGCGACTGCTGCACGACGTTCAGCCGGGCGTACCTGCACCACCTGTTCGCGGCCGACGAGATGCTCGGCCCGACGCTGCTGAGCCTGCACAACGTCTCGTACTACCTCCGGTTGATGGCTTCGGCCCGCGAGGCGATCCGCGGGGGGCGGTTCGAAGCGTTCCGAGCCGGGCGGCTTGCCCGGTGGGAGGGGCGGTCCATAGATTGAGGGTTCGGCTTACGCAGACCGGAGCGGTTTCCCGGATGAGCAGCACCCTGTTCGCGCAGGCGGCCGGCGGCGAAGGCGCCCCGAACCCGTTCCTCCCGATGTTTATCGTCGGACTGATGGTCCTGTTCTGGGTGGTGGTCATCATCCCGGCCGGCCGCCGGCAGAAGAAGGAACAGGAGAAGATGCTCGCCGGCCTGAAGCGCGGCAGCAAGGTGCTGACGGGGTCGGGGATTGTCGGCACGGTCGTGACGCTCAAGGACGGGGACGACGAGATTGTCATCCGGTCCGAGGACGCCCGGCTGAGGGTGAAGCGGAGTGCGGTCCAGGCGGTGATCGGCACCGACGAGGCCGAGGCGGCGAAGTAGCCGGTCGAACCAGGGTCTTACGAACGGCGGACGCCGGACGCACCGGGCCGCCCTCACGTGGTAGCGGACGCCATGCAACGCAACTTCCTGCGCGGGCTGCTGATCTGCCTGGTCCCCTGCCTTCTGGCGGGGGTGTACGCGTTCCAGCCGGACAAGTACCGGCTCGGCATCGACCTCGCCGGCGGCACCATCCTCGTTTACGAGGTCAACCTCGAGCGGACTCGCGAACTGAGTCAGGCGGCCAAGGCCGAGGGCGGCCCGGCCGCCGCGAAGACCGACGCCCCGGGCCTGTCCAGCGAGGACATGACGAAACTGGCCCACCAGATCAAGCGCCGCATCGACCCCGCCGACTTGAAGAACGTGACGGTCCGCCCGCTCGGCAACAGTCGCGTGGAGATCATCCTGCCGACCGGCGGGGCGACGAGCGGCAGCCGCGCCAACCTGTCGGCCGAGGACATCGAGGAGATCAAGCGGCTCGTGTCGCAGATGGGCGTGCTCGAGTTCCGCATCCTCGCCAACGACCACGACGACAGCGCCGGCATCATCGCCGCCCGCGGCCTGATCGAGTCCGCCAGCCCCGAAGTGCGCGGCGATTGGGCCGTTCGCGGCACTCCGCCGCCGCCGCCCGAGGGTGAGTTCGACGTAAAGGCCGAGTCGGACAAGGCCCACAAGGTCCGTTACCTGTGGACCGAACTCGGCCCGGAGGAGCGCGAGTCGCTTAACCTCAATAACGCCGCCGAGGGGAACTCGAAGCTCTGGACGGACATGTCGAAAGCCCGTGCGGAGGGGAAGACGTACCTCCACACCGGCGGCAACGAGGGGAAGACCTACTCGATGCTCCTCTACAGCCGCGAGGTGAAGAACCCCGCCGCGTTGGAGCAAGAGGCCGCCGACAAGGCGAAGTTGGAGGCCGAGGGTAAGGGCGCCGAATTCAACCCCAAGAAGTATGAGTACTACCTCCTCACCCGCGTGTCGCCGATCGACAACGTTAAGGTCGAGGGAGACGTGTCACTCAGCGCGTTCTCGGAAACCGATCAGAAGTTCAACCCCGCGGTCGGCTTCCGCTTCAACGGGGCCGGCGGGCAGGCGTTCGGCCGGATGACCGAGCGGAACAAGCCGCAGGGGAACAACATCCGCAGCCTGGCAATCGTTCTCGACCAGAAGGTCGTGAGCGCCCCGACGCTCAACGCCGTCATCACGACGCAGGGGCAGATCAGCGGCCGGTTCGACAAGAAGAGCGTGGACCGGCTCGTCATGATCCTCCGCAACGGTGCCTTGAACGCCCAGTTGCGTGAGAAGCCGGTCAGCGAGAACACCATCGGGCCGACCCTCGGCGCCGACACGATCAAGAAGGGGACGATGGCCGTCGGCCTGTCGTTCCTCACGGTCATGGTGTTCATGGTCATCTACTACCGTTTCGCCGGCACGGTCGCCTGCGTCGCCCTGTTGGCGAACCTGCTCCTGACGCTGGGGTTCATGGTGTCGGTGAACGCCGCGTTCACCCTGGCCGGGCTCGCCGGCGTGGTGCTCATGCTGGGCATGGCGGTGGACGCGAACGTCCTCATCTACGAGCGGCTGCGCGAGGAGCGCGGCAAGGGGGCGAACCTCGCCACCGCCATCCGCAACGGCTACGAGCGGGCCTTCCCGACGATCATCGACACGCACATGGCTAGCATCTTCACCGCCATCGTGCTGTACGTTTTCGGCAACGAGAATCTCAAGGGCTTCGCCATCAGCCTGACGGTCGGGCTCATCATCAGCCTGTTCACGTCGCTGTACATGACTCGCCTCATCTTCGACTTCTGGCTCCACAAGCGGTGGGTGACCGAACTCCGCATGATGCGGCTGTTCGAGCGGCCGAACTTCGACCCGATGAAGTACCGGTTCATCTTTTTCACCGTCACGTCGGCTCTGACGGTTGCCGGGTTGGCGTTGTTCCTCGCCCGCGGTGACCAGGGGTTGAACGTGGACTTCCGCGGCGGCACGGTCTACGCCGGGAAACTAAAGGACGGCGAGGAGCGGGCGCTAAGCAACGTCGGCGGCCAGCAAGGGTTCCGCGAACTGCTGACCGACCCGGCCAACGTTCAGGCAAAGCTCGCCGTCAAAGACGTGCGGTGGGAGAACAAGCCGGCCGCCGGCGGCGACATCAACGCGCTCGGTGTGTACATCTTCGACATCGTCTACGGCGACGGCGCCAAGACGACGGTGGCGCTGACGGAAAAGCCGAAGGGCGCCACCGCCGAGGATATGGAGAAGGACGTTCGCGAGCGGGCGTCGCACCTGCCCGACGTGTCGGTCGAGCAGATGTTCCTCAGCGGCGACAACTTTGCCGACGGAAGAAGTCGCTACTTCACCGTCCGCACGACTGAACGGCAGAAGGAATTGGTACAGGCGAGCATCGACCGCCTCCTCCGCGACGAGAAGGGCCAGGCTCTCGTCGCCAGCCCGGACATGTTGGTCCCCGTCGTCACCGGCCCGGTTGTAGACCTGCGGTTCGACGTGCCCACGTCGCCGAGCCGGATCAAGGACTTGCTCGAGCAGCGGTTCCGGGCCGAGAACCTGACCGACCCGGCCGGCTTCACCTTCGACCTGAAGGGCGTCGGCGACGCCGAGGACGGCCGGTTCAGGACGATGCGGCTGGACGTGTCGAAGAACACAAACTTCGCCTCGCTGAAGGGCCGCGCTGCGGTCGGCGCGGCGACCGGCGCCGCCGGAGCGGCGGTCGCGGGCGGCCCGGCAACGGTCGTGTCCGCAACCGCGGTGGACGCCAAGCAGGCTGAATCCGAGGCGGCGTCGCTGGTGCGCATGCTGACTGTCGTGGAGACAGCCTTGGAGACGCGGCCGGAACCGGAGCGGCTTGAGGTGTTCGACAGTCAGTTGGCCACGGAGACGCGGTCGAAGGCGTTCTACGCCATCCTCGCCAGCTGGGCGGCGATCCTGCTCTACCTGTGGTTCCGCTTCGGCAACTGGACGTTCGGCGCAGCCGCCGTGCTGTGCCTGATTCACGACTTGTGCTTCACGCTCGGCATCATCGCCGCGTGCCACTACGTGCACGACACGGCCCTCGGCCGGTTGCTGGGGTTGGAAGACTTCAAGATCGACCTGCCGGCGGTGGCCGCGCTGCTGACGCTGGTCGGGTACTCGGTGAACGACACGATCGTGGTGTTCGACCGCATCCGCGAGGTGCGCGGCAAGAACCCGAAACTGACGCCGCAGATTATCAACGACAGCGTGAACCAGACGCTGAGTCGCACGGTGCTGGCGAGCCTGACGGTGTTCTTGGTGGTGGGCGTGCTGTACGTCTTCGGCGGCGAGGGGGTGCACCTGTTCTCGTTCGTGATGGTGATCGGGGTGATGGTCGGCACGTACAGTTCGATCTTCGTGGCCGCGCCGCTACTCCTGATCTTCGGCGAGGGGCACCACGAGTTGGCTCCCGAGGAAGTGGTCGAGAAGACCGACGACGGTAAGCCTAAGGAGGAGGAAGTGGTCGAGGGCTGACCCGCGACCGCATCCACGCCGAACGCCCGCGGGTAATCCCGCGGGCGTTTCGCGTTTCCCCCCTGTCGCGCGCGGGGTATCATCCGCAAAGGAGGCTGCCATGTCGAGGACCGAAACGTCCGGCGTCGTCACCGCGGCCGAGGGTACGACCGTCACCGTCCCTTCGGACCGGGCGCCGGCCGGCGATCACGCCGTCGTCCTGCACACTCCAGTCGTCTCGGCCGCGATCACGCCGATGACGTCGCCCGTGGCGTCCAGCGCTCACGCGCACCAGGAGATGACTTACGTGCCGGGCGGTGCTCGGGTCCAGCTCTCCTCCGCCGACCAACTGTGATCTACACACGACACGAGCCTCCACCATGATTCGCGTCGCACCTGTCGTAATCGTCGCCGTTGTTGCGGTCATGCCCGGACCCCGGCAAGTCGCCGTCGGGCAACAGGCACAGGACACCAACGTCATTCTCCGCGGCGGCACAATCTACGACGGCAGCGGCACCCCTGGCGTCAAGGCGGACGTACACATCAAAGGCGACCGCGTTGCGGCCGTCGGTGCGGTCGGGAAGATCGACGGCGCCACCGTCATCGACGCCGCCGGCCTCTTCGTCTGCCCCGGGTTTATCGACCTTCACACCCACTGCGACACCGGCAGCCCCGCCCTCACCGACGCTGCGGGCCGCCCGAACCAGAACTACGTGACGCAGGGTGTGACGACGGTCGTCACGGGAAACTGCGGCTCGGGCCCCGTGGACACGGCCGCGTACTTCGCCAAGCTCGAAGCCGGCGGCGTCGGCACGAACGTCGTCCACCAGGCTCCGCACAACAGCGTCCGCGACAAGGTCATGGGCAACCAGAACCGCGCCCCCACGGCCGACGAACTGAAGCAAATGGAGGAACTCGTCGAGAAGGCACTCACCGACGGGGCCGTCGGACTGGCGACGGGGCTGATCTACAATCCCGGCACCTACGCCCGCACCGAGGAGATTGTCGCGCTGGCTCGTGTCGTCGGCCGGCACGGCGGGCTCTACGCGAGTCACATCCGTAACGAGGGTGGCGGCCTGCTCGAAGCCATCGAGGAGGCCATGCGGATCGGCCGCGAAGGCGGCTGTCGCGTCCACGTCTCGCACATCAAGGCCAGCGGCCCGGCCGTGTGGGGCAAGTCGGCCGCGGCCGTCGCCCTCATCGAAGGCGCCCGCCGCAAGGGCCTCGCGGTCACGGCCGACCAGTACCCCTATATCGCCAGCAGCACCTCACTCCGGGCCACGGTCGTGCCGACTCGCTACCGCGAGGGCACGCAGAGGGACTTCGTGAAGCGGCTCGACGACCCCGTGGTCGGCCCGCAGATGACGAAAGACATCGCCGCGGCGCTGGACGGACGGGCCGGTGGTGCCCGGATTCAGATCGCCCGCTACACCCCGAAGCCGACGTGGCAGGGGAAGAAGCTCGACGCCGTCGCTGACGCCGAGGGGAAGGAGCCGATCGACATCGTGTTGGAAATCGAGCGGAACGGCGGGGCGCAGGTCGTGAACTTCGGCATGAGCGAGGAAGACGTGCGCGTCTACATGCGGCAGCCGTGGGTGGCCACGGCCAGCGACGGCAGCACCCACCGCCCCGGCAACACCGTGCCGCACCCTCGCAGCTACGGCACGTTCCCGCGCAAGATCGGCCGCTACGCCATCGAGGAGAAACTGCTGCCGGTCGAGCTGGCGGTACGCAGCGCGACCGGCCTCCCGGCGGACATCCTCAAGTTGACGGACCGCGGCTACCTGAAGGCGGGCAGTTTCGCCGACGTGGTCGTCCTCGACCCCGCCACCTACCGCGATACCGCCACGTTCGACCGGCCACACCAGTACGCGACGGGCGTGAAGTGGGTGTTCGTCAACGGCAGGCCCGTCGTCGCCGACGGACGCTTCGACCCCGTTGTACTCTCCGGCCGCGTCCTCCGCTTCAATCGCAAGTAGGAAAACGTTCGTCCCTGGGACGGGGCATATGGTGTTTGGCGGCCGCCCTTGGGGCTCGCCAGACGACTCGGATCCAACCAGACAAATCAACATTGGAATCGAGCCGCACCCCGACCCGGTCTCAAACCGCGAGTTCCTTCGTTTCGCCCGACGCCCGTCCGGATCGCACGCGGCGCCACGCCGCGCCGGCCCACGCGAACAAACCGCTGCCGGGCTCCACGAGTGGCGGCGCTAGTCCGGCGGTGTTCGGGCGGAACACCATCAGCAGTATCAGCGGCAGATACCACAGCACGTACACCCCGCCGCGGTCGGCGTGCCAGAATTGCACCCCCAGCAGCACCGCCGCGGACAGCGCCACGAGGTGCGCAAGTGTTTTCGGCGACGGCCAGAACGCCACGGCGACCACGAACCCGACGTACACAACGAAGATTGGCAGCCGGTACGCCCCGTGGACGCCGGTCCACAGGCTCTCGCTCGTCGGCCGCCGCCACGGCAGCCAGTCGGACATTCCCTGCCAGCTCAGCCCGGTCCCCAGCCAGCCGTCCCACCACAGCAGTGCGGCTGTGATGCCGAGGCTGACGCCGAGCGCCGTCAGGAACCAGCCTGTGAACCGATCGAGCCCGCGGCCGGCGTAGAATCCGGCCCAGAGTGGGAAGAGGAACAACGGCACGAACGAGCTCCCGGCTGCCAGCCCGAGCAGCCAGCCGCTCAGGGCCGGGCGGCGGTACGCGAACACGGCCCAAGACACGAACGCAGCCGGCCACACCAGATGGAACTGCGCAACGTGGAACGCCGTGTACGGCACAAGTAGGTAGAGCGTACCCAGGCCAATGCCGCAGGCCGTATCCTGGAAGTGCCGCAGGCCGGTCATCACGAGTGCGACCACGATCGCGGCGTGACACGCCATCGCCAGCCCGCGATTCACCCAGAACCGCAACTCGGCCGGCGTTGCCTGACCCGGGCCGGCTTGCGTTTGCTGCACGACCGCGACCGCCCCGTCCTGAAACTGCGTAATCGGGAACGGCCGCATTCCGACCGGGCCCCTTACCACCGGCTCGCCGGTCCGGTTCACGGCGACGGCGACCATGCAAGCAAACAGCATCAGGCCGAGCCACGCCATCCCGGCCGTCGTCAGATTGGGCGTCACCGGCGGGCGGCGGACGAGTGCCAGGTCCAGGAGTGCCCGCCCGAACCAGTAAGCCGACCCGGCCATCAGCCACGCGTAGGCCAGTACTTGCTCCCGGTCGGCCCGCACCCGCAGGGCTTCGGTCGTAAAAGTCGCGTCCGACAGGCGGAGGGCGGCGTCCACGAACTCGGGGCTACCGACCACGCCCTCCGCGCAGCGGCCGGCGAGCCCTGCGAGGAATTCCAGCCGCACCGCCTCGCCCGTGGTCACCGCGGACCTCAGCGACTGCACCTCCTGCAGAAGGAGGAAGCCGGGTACCAGCAGGAATAGCGTGAGCAGGTCGAGGTTGCGGGTCGAGAAGGGGCGGGTGAAGCCGAAGAACAGCGCGACGGTGAGCAGGAGCGAGAAATAGAACCAGGTGGCGGCGTTGGGGAGGTCGAAGGCCAGGAAGATGGACGAGGTCACGGCCGGTTCCCGGGTAGTCCGCGGCGGGCGGGCCATTAGTCCGTAATACGGGTGGCTCGCTCCAGCGTCAACAAGAGCACCCCGGCCGCGCCCGGCCGGGGTGTGGGGAGTCGGGGCGTCGCCCGCCGACTAGAAGAACAGCCCGACCCCGACGTTCACCCCGTGCAGGAGGCGGAACCACTGGGTGTCGTACTTCGGGTCGATGGCCCCGACGTTGAAGCTGACGGGCTCCTCCATCCGCTGGGTGTTGAAGTAGGTGAGGGCGTTGTACCCCACCCGCACCTGCACCCCCTCGACCGGGTACCACCACAGGTTCAGGTTGGCGTTGGCGTTCGGCACCAGCGCCCACTCGTTGTTGCTCCGCTTGGCGCGGTTGCTCTTGTCGCCCAGCTCGTACGTCGTCCGCTCCTTGATGACGCCGAGGAGCATCGCCGCGGTCAGGTCGCAGCTGAGCGAGAACTGGTTGGACACGAAGATCTCGTGCCCGGCCCCGACCATCGGGCCGTACAGCCGCTGCGACAGCGTGTTGGTGTAGAACGCCTGGTCCACCTCGCGGGCGACGCCGTTGATGTCGTAGCTGACCGTCCGCCAGTTGAACCGCTCGAAGAACCAGCCGAACTTGACGCCGGCGATGCCGTACACCCGGCTGTAGTCGGTCTGGAAGACCGGGATGCGGGCGCCGATCTCGGCCTGCTGGTACCGCTGGGTGAACTTCATGTCCATGACGCTGGCACCGTTCCAGATGCCGTAGGCGTTGAACCCCGGGTTGCCGCCGGCGACGCCCTGCGGCTGGTTGACGATGACCGGCGTGCTGGACAGCAGCGCCCCGGTGTTACCGTTCACCGCCGTGACGTTGCCGATCTGCGTCGGCCGGGTCACGATGATCTGGTTGGCCGGCACCGACACCTGGATGGTGCCGACGGTCGGCGTGGTCGTGATGATCGGCGGGGCGTTCGACAGCGGCGGCGGCTGCGTCACCGTGACCGTGGCCCCGGTGATGACGAACTGCGTCACCGTCCGCGAGCCGACGCCCGGCAGGTCCTGCACCAGCTTGGAGGCCGGGCCGGAGTACTGCGGGTTGAAGTTGTAGACCGGCGACACCAGGAAGCTGTTCACCAGGTTCGGCCCGGCCTGGAAGCCCTCGGCCACGAGCGACGCGCTCGCCGAGTAGTGGGCGTCGAACAGCTGCATGTAGTTGCCGTACAGCCGGGTGCCGTCCTCGAACCGATACCCCAGCTCGACCTGGAAGCCGGGCGTGTAGGTGGTACGGCCGAGCTGGTTGGTGTTCAGCGCCTCGACCCCCTGGCCGATGTACGTCCCGGCGTTGCCGGACAGTAGGCCGGTCGAGTCGATCAGCCCGCGGTAGGCGACCACCTGGTCGCCCAGCGTGCGGGTCTGGGTGAGCATGACGTACTCGGCCGACGCGTAGAACCCGGGCGACCCGGCCGCCCCGGTCGGGATCGGCAACGTCGGCTCGGTATTCAGCCCGGCATCGAATCCGACGTTCGCCGGCGCCTGGCCGCGGGCGGTGTACGTCGATTCGAGGAAGTCGAGTGGGCTGTCGGGGGGGCCGTCCTGGGCATACGCCCGTCCGGTACCACCCAGCGCGGCCGCGAGGACCGCTCCCTTGATGAACCACTGGCGCATAACCCACTTCCCCCTTCGCCTCGTGGACGACGTGCCCGGGGCGGGCTCCCCAACCCACTCCCCGGCCCCACCCGCGGACGAGTCCGCGGGCGGTCCCCTGGTTCACATTCGCGCTCGGTGGCGGAAAGTTCGCGGGGACGATAACGGGCCGCCAACCCCGGTCAAGCCGAGAACCGCCCCGAAACCGCATTTCAGGCCGGATTTCGTAGGTTTTTCGCCGCGCCGCGCGAAGCTGGGGGGGCCGCCGCCGACCGGCGAAGTGGCGTCGTGGCACCCCCGCCGGTAGGTCACGAGGGCTGGGGGAACTGGCCAACGCGTCGGCCGCTCGGCGCGTAGCATAGGTGGGCCGAACCCGGGATCGGAGTCGTCGAGATGAGCTTGAGCCGTGCGGCTGTCGTCGCTTGTGTCGTCGCTGCCGTTCCCACGGTGGGTCGCGCCGCCGACTTGCCCGGTGCGGAGGTTGATCGGCTGATGGCCGACGCCCTCAAGGCCTGGGGCGTGCCCGGGGCGGCACTCGCCGTGGTCCGCGGCGACGAGGTCGTGGTGCTGAGCGCCTACGGCCGGCGGCACGTCGGGCGGCCCGAGCCGGTGACCGCGGACACGGCGTTCCCGCTGGCCTCGTGTACGAAGCCGTTCACCTCGCTGTTACTCGCCACGCTGGTCGACGAGGGGAGGTTGACGTGGGACGACCCGGTGCGGAAGCACCTGCCCGACTTCCGCCTCGCCGACCCGCGGGCCGACGCTGGGGTAACCGTCCGCGACCTGCTGAGCCACCGCACCGGTGTCGGCGGTAATGACCTGCTGTGGTACCGCTCCCCGTGGGGTATCGATGCCCTTCTCGGGAAGATCGGAAAGCTACCGCCCGAGTACCCGTTCCGTGGCGGCTTCCAGTATTCGAGCCTGATGTACATGGCCGCCGGCCGCGTCGCCGCGACCGCCGGCGGCCGGCCGTGGGAGCAACTACTCAAGGCCCGCGTCACCGACCCGATCGGCATGAGCGGCGTCGCATTCACGTCGAACGGGCTGCCGGCGGACGCGACGACGGGGCACCGGCCAGGGAAGGGGGGGGCGGCCGAGCCGACGCCGGCGTACCCGATGCCGGAGCCGAACCCGGCCGGCTCCGTCCACGCCTCAGCGCGCGACTTGTCCGCGTTCTTGCGGATGCTCGTCGCCGGCGGCGTCGCCCCGGGGGGCAAACGGCTCGTTCGAGTGGACACGTTCGCGGAACTGATCCGGTCGCAGAACACAATCCCGCTGGAGGGGGCGGCCCGCGCCATGAACCCGGACACCGAGAAGCTCGGCTACGGCCTCGGCTGGATCGTCGCCGACCACCGCGGCAAGCGGGTGATGGCCCACGGCGGCCTGATCGACGGCGTCCGCGCGCAGATCACGTTCCTGCCCGACGAGAAGCTCGGCATCGCGGTGCTGAACAACCTGCACGAGACGCGGATGAACCAGGCCGTCACCAACACGCTGATCGACCGCTACTGCGGGCTTTCGCCGCGCGACTGGAACGGCTTCTTCCGGAAGGTGGTGGCCGACGCCGACGCGGCGAAGCGCGCGGCGACAGCGGCCCGCAACGCCGCCCGCGAACCGGACCGCAAGGCGACGCTGCCGCTGGAGCGCTACGCGGGGGAATATGTCGACCCCGCCTTCGGCACCGCGACGGTGGCCGTCGCGGCCGGCCGGCTGACGATGACGTGGAGCAGCTTCCGCTGTCCACTGGAACACTGGGACGGCGACACGTTTCGCGTCACCGACGGCTACCATGCCGACCGACTGGTGGAGTTTGCGGCCGACGCGGGTCGAGGCGTGGCGGCGCTGCGATTCGTGAACGTCGTCTTTCATCGGCCGTGACGCCAACCTACACTTTGCTGCACCTCCTGAGGACGGCCCCCGTGTCCCGCCTCATCCTGGCTGTTGCGGCGTTGCTCGTGTCCGCCGCCCCGGCCGGCGCCCAACCCGCCCGGTTGAATGTCCTGTTCGTGATGGCGGACGACCTCCGCTGCGACCTCGGCTGCTACGGCGCCGCGGCCCGTACGCCGAACCTGGACGCCCTGGCCGCCCGCGGCGTGCGGTTCGACCGGGCGTACTGTCAGCAGGCGGTTTGCAACCCGTCGCGCTCGTCGCTCCTCACCGGCCGCCGGCCCGACACGCTCCAACTGTGGTCGAACGGCATGCACTTCCGCGAGCGGAACCCGGACGTGCTGACGCTACCTCAGCTGTTCCTTCGCAACGGGTACGAGGCGCGGTGCGTCGGGAAGGTCTTCCACAACTGGCACACGACCCAGAAGGGCGACCGCCGCTCGTGGTCGGCCGACGAGTTCCTCCACTACGCGAACCACGGGGACGACGCGCCGCAGGTACGCGGCGTGTTGCCGCCGAACGTCGCGGGTGCGTTCCCGCGGCAGTACGGTTCGGTGCCGCTCTGTGAACGCCGCGACGTGCCGGACGAAGCCTACTACGACGGCCGAGTCGCCGCCGAGGCCGTACGGGTGATCGGCGAGGTGAAGGACAAACTGTTCTTCCTGGCGGTCGGGTTCTGGAAGCCGCACGCCCCGTTCAATGCCCCGAAGCGATACTGGGACGTGTACCACTCCCCGGAGGTGCCGGGGTACAACCCGGCGCGCCCCGTCGGCGGCCCGGACGTCGCGCTACACGACGGCCGTGAAATCCTCGGCATCCCACCGGCCCGGTTCACCCCGACCGCGGCTCAGGCCGCGGAGATGCGTCACGGCTACCTCGCCAACGTGAGCTACCTCGACGCCCAGGTCGGCAAGGTACTGCAGGCGCTAGCCGACAACGGGCTGACGGGCCGCACGATCGTCGTGTTCCTCTCCGACCACGGCTACCACCTCGGCGAGCACTCGCTGTGGGGTAAGACTTCGTGTTACGAGCTCGACGCCCGCGTCCCGCTCATCGTCGCGACGCCGAACATGACGTCAGCCGGGCGCACCGCCAGTGGGTTGGTCGAGCTGGTGGACTTGTACCCGACCCTGACCGGGCTCACTGGGTTGGACGCGCCGCAGGAACTCGACGGCACTTCGTTCGCGCCGCTGTTGGCCAACCCGACGCGTGTGGGGAAGGCGGTCGCGTTCACCCAGCACCCGCGGCCGGCTTACTACGATCGCACTGCGGCCGGCGTCCCCGAGGCGATGGGCGTCAGCGCCCGGACCGACCACGGCCGCTACACCGAGTGGCGGGACTGGACGACCGGACGTGTCATCGCGTCCGAGTGGTACGACCACTCCAGCGACCCACATGAGCGCGTGAACCGTTACGAGGCCGTAAAGGACAATCGCGAAGCGGCCGCTGTAAGGCGGGCGCTGCACGGTCGGTTTCCGCCGAACACGCCGCCGGCCAAGCGCTAAGCCCCGAGGAGGTACACGCCATGCATCGCCTCATGCTCGTGCTCGTCGGCCTAGCCGCGGCCGGCCCGGTGGCCGCTCAGCTGGTGCGGCCGAACGTGTTGTTTGTCGCCGTGGACGACCTCCGACCGGCGCTCGCCTGCGCGGGCGACCCGCACGCCAAGACCCCGGCCATCGACCAACTCGCCAGCCGCGGCACCGTTTTCACCCGGGCGTACTGTCAGCAGGCCGTGTGCAGCCCGTCGCGGTCGTCGCTGCTCACCGGCCGGCGGCCGGACACGACGAAGGTGTACGACCTGGTCACGCACTTCCGCACCGCCCTGCCCGACGTGGTGACGCTGCCCCAACATTTCTTGCAGAACGGCTACTACGTCCACGGCGTCGGCAAGATTTACCACCCGGGGTACAACGACGAACGCTCGTGGTCGGTGCCGTGGGAGGCGACGAAGGGGAAGGGCTTTGGCCCGGACGGCCAGCGCGTCCTCGCCGACGCGAAGGCCAAAGCGAAGGCGGAAAACGCCGACGTGACGAAGGTCCGCGGGTTGCCGGTCGAAGCGCCGGAAGTTCCGGACGGCGACCTGAACGACGGGTGGACCGCGAACCGGGCGATCGAGATTCTCAAGCAACGGAAGGGGAAGGCCGAGCCGTTCTTTCTCGCGGTCGGGTTCGCCAAGCCGCACCTGCCGTTTGTCGCGCCCAAGCGGTACTGGGACCTGTACGACGCGGCGAGGCTGCCGGTCAGCACGTCGGCCGAACCGCCCGCCGGAGCGCCGAAGTTCGCCCCGCAGTTCGGCGGCGAGCTGCGCGCCTACGTCGGTGTTCCGAAGAGCGGTCCTGTTCCCGAGACAACCGCCCGCCGACTCGTGCACGGCTACTACGCCGCCGTCAGCTACATGGACGCCCAACTCGGCCGCGTGTTGGACGCGGTCCGCGAATCCGGCTTCGCCGACAACACCGTCGTCGTCCTCTGGGGCGACCACGGCTGGCACCTCGGCGATCACGGCATGTGGTGCAAGCACACGAACTACGAGTTGGCCACGCGCGCGGCGCTCGTTGTGAGCGCGCCCGGTCAGCGCGCCCCCGGTCGGCCGTGCGACCGGCTCGTCGAGTTCGTGGACATCTACCCGACACTCACCGACGTGTGCCGCCTCCCGGCGCCGGCGGGCGTGGAAGGGAGCAGCTTCGCCCCACTGCTGGACGACCCCGCGAAGCCGTGGAAGGCGGCGGCGTTCAGCCAGTACCCGCGGCCGGGCGGACCGGGCGTTGGGCCGCTGATGGGGTACGCGGTGCGCACCGACACGCACCGCTACGTGGAGTGGCGGAAGCGCGACGGCGGCGAGGTGGTGGCGCGCGAGCTGTACGACCACCGCACCGACGCCGCCGAGGACCGGAACGTGGCCGCCGACCCGGCCCACCGCGACGCGGTCGCTGGGCTGGCACGGCGGCTGGCCGACGGGTGGCGGGCGAACGCCCCGCCGAAATAACCTGGAGGGACCGATGCGCTGGGTACTCGCGGCCACGGCCGCAGTCGCGGTCGTCGCGCCGGCAGCAGCGCAGGCCGCTCGGCCGAACGTGGTCATCGTCATGACCGACGACCAAGGACTCGGTGACTTCTCGTACACCGGCAACCCCGTCCTGCGGACCCCGGCGTTTGATGCCTTCGCTCGTGAGTCGGTGCGACCAGGCCATTCACGGTGACGCATCCCGGTCGTAAGCCGTCCGCTGGCAGGGACTTGGCCAAGCCAGGGAGAGGGCGCGCCCATGCTGTTCGGTGGGGTCTTCGAGCGGTTCCTAGAGGAGAGCCCGCTCAGCGTGATGTCCCGGGCGACCATCGAGCACGCCCTCTCGGCCTCGGCCCTCGACGCGCTGTTCGACCGGACCGCCGAGCGCGGGTACACCCGGGAGTTGCTGTTCTCCACGACGGTCGATCTGATGACCCTGGTGGTCGGCGGCAAGGCCCTCCACGTCCAGGCCGCCTACCGGCACCTGCGGGACCGCGTCCCGGTCACCCTCAAGTGCGTCTACGACAAGCTCCGGAACATCGAGACGGGCGTGTCCGCGGGGCTGGTCGCGCACGTGTCGGGCCGGTGCGAGGGGCTGATCACCGCGCTGGGCGGGGGGTGCAAGAGCCTGCTGCCGGGCTACCGGGTGCGGGTCCTCGACGGCAACCACCTGGCCGCCACCCAGCGGCGGCTGGGCGTCACCCGGGGGCACACCGCCGGCCCCTTGCCCGGGCAGAGTTTGGTCGTGCTCGACCCGGCCCTGATGCTGGTCACCGACATCGTCCCGTGCGAGGACGCCCACACCCAGGAGCGGGCGCTGATCGACCAGATTGTGCCGCTGGTGCGGGAGCGGGACGTGTGGGTCGCGGACCGCAACTTCTGCACGGCGGAGTTCCTGTGTGAGGTGGCCGCCCGGCGGGCCTACGTCGTCATCCGACGCCACGGGAACCTGAGCGTCGAGGCCGAAGCCGGGTACGGGGCCGAGGTCGCGACGGACCGGGGCTGGGTGGGCGAGCGGCGGGTCTGGGTCTGCTGGGGTGGGGCGCGGTTGGTGCGCCTGCGGCAGGTGCGGGTGCGGCTGCGGGCGCCGACCGCGGACGGGGACGCGGAGGTGGAGATCCTGACCAACCTGCCGGCGAAGGTGCCGGCCAAGAAGGTGGCCGAGATCTACCTCAAGCGGTGGAAGATCGAGGGGGCCTTCCACGAGTTGACAGTCGCCTTGAACTGTGAGGTGAACACCCTGGGGTACCCCAGGGCCGCGCTGTTCGGGTTCTGCGTGGCGGTGGCCGCGTACAACGTGCTGGCCGTACTGAAGGCGGCCCTGCGGGCGGTGCATGGTGAGAAGAAGGTGCAGGAGGAGGTGTCGGGGTATTACCTGGCGCTGGAGTGGGCGATGGTGTACGCGGGGATGATGATCGCCCTGCCCGCGTCGGAATGGGAGGCGTTCGGTCCGATGCCCAGCCCGGAGTTGGCCGGCCACCTCCGCGAGTGGGCGGGCAAGGTCGACCTTGGGAGGATCAAGAAAGCGCCGCCCCGGAAGCCGACGAGGACGGCGACCCGACGGATCAAGGACAAGAGCCCACATGTTTCCACGGCCCGGTTGCTCGACGAGGGGAAGAAGACCCGTCAGGCGAAAGTCAGCCGGAATCCGTGAGTCTCACACCGTGAATGGCCTGGTCGGTGCGACTCACGGACTTCCACGTCGCCCCGATGTGTACCCCGACGCGCGGCCAGCTCATGACAGGCCTCGCCGCCATGAGGAACGGCGCCACCTCGGTCACCGCCGGCCGCACCTTCCTTCGCCCCGGCATCCCGACGATAGCCGAACTCTTCGGCCGGGCCGGCTACAAGACCGGCCTGTTCGGCAAGTGGCACCTGGGTGACCACTACCCGCACCGCCCGATCGACAAGGGTTTTCAGGAAAGCGTCTACCACCTCGGCTGGGGCCAGCGCGACTCCACGCCCGAGTTCGACATGCCGCTAATCGACGGCCGCTACTTCCACAACGGCGTCGAGAAGCGCTACCGCGGGCACTGCACCGACTTCTGGTTCGAGTCGGCGACGGCCTGGATAAAGGAGCGCAAGGCCCGCGGCGAGCCGTTCCTGTGCTACGTGCCGACGAACGCCCCGCACGCCCCGTTTGTGGAACTGGACGAGTACGTCCGCCCGTACCAAGGCCGCGGCCCGGCCGGGTTTTTTGGAATGATCGCCCACCTTGACAAGCGGTTCGGCGACCTCGACCGCTTCCTCGCAGCCGAGGGGTTGCGCGACAACACGATCGTCATCTTCATGACCGACAACGGCGGCACCGCAGGTGTTGCAACCTTCAACGCCGGCCTCCGAGCCGGCAAGACGACGTACTACGACGGCGGCCACCGCGTGCCGTGCTGGGTTCGCTGGCCGGCCGGGAACCTGGGCGAACCGCGCGACGTGAGCACGCCGACGCAGAACACCGACATCCTGCCGACGCTATGCGACTTCTGCGGTGTCCCGGTCCCGGTTCGCGCACAGTCCGACCTGCGCTACTCGGGGGTGAGTCTCGCCGGGCTGTTGCGTGGCAGCGTGAGGGAACTCCCAGAGCGAACGATGGTGGTGCAGTACGGGCAGACGCCGAAGCAGCACGAGGCGTGCGTGATCCGAGGTCGCTGGCGGCTAGTGAAGGGCGCCGAACTGTACAACACCGACGCGGACCGCGCCCAAGCCACCGATCTGGCGGCGAAACACCCGGACGTGGTTCAGCGGCTCCGCGCCGATTACGAGGACTGGTGGAAGGGGGTGGAACCGACGATCACCGACTTCGTGCCGATCAGCCTTGGTGCGAAGCCGCAGCCTGTGGTGGAGATGAACTGCGGCGACTGGGAGAACATCTACGCGGACAACACGGGCTACGTGCGTCAGGCCGTTGGCGGCCCGACCGGCGGAACATGGCACGTGAAGGTGGAGGAAGCTGGCGAGTACGAATTCGTCCTCCGCCGGTGGCCGGCACAGACCAAGGCCGCGCTCCGCGACGACTACGAGCCGGTCGGAGCTGTTGGGGCGAAGGCGAAGGCGAAGACCGCCACGTTCCCGACGATCGCACGCGGCACGGTCGAGATCGCCGGCGCGAAGCAAGGAGGCCCCGCCGACCCGAAGGCGACCGGCGTGTCGGTGCGAATGACGCTACCGGCGGGCCGGACGCGGCTGAAGGCCTGGTTCTCGGACGCCGCGGGCACGGACTTGTGCGGGGCGTTCTTCGTGACGGTGAGGAAGTTGTAAGCCGACAAGCCCCCCGCCGCGGCGGGGGGCGTCGAACGCCGCGTTACCCCTTCAGCATCTCGTCGTGCTTCATGCCGCTCGGCGGCAGGTCGGCGCGGCGGCAGTTGCCCAGCGCCGCCTTCGCCCCCGCGAACTGGTCGGCGTCGTTGTCCTCCCACTCGATCGACACCGCCCCGTCGAACCCGACCCGGTTCAGCTCGATGAAGATGTCCTCCAGGCTGTTCGCGTCGCGGGCCGTGCCGGCGGTCACGAAGTTCCAGCCGTTGGTCCAGTGGCCCATCGGCCGGTGCCCGCCGAGCCGGCCGGCGCGGCAGTGTTCGCGCGCCACCCACACGCCCTTGACGTGGGCGCAGTGGATGAACTCCTTGAACTCGCGAATGAAGTCGATGACCGACACGTTCTGCCACTCCATGTGCGAGCCGTCGAGGTTGAACCCGACGACGCCCTCGTAGCCGGCCTTGCACATGTGCGAGATGTAATCCGACGCGCTCTCGATGTCGCCCATCGCCCGCTCGCTCGGGTGGCACTCCAGGTCGAAGGTGATGCCGTACTGCTTGCAGAGGTCCCACACCGGCGCGAACCGCTCGACCAGCAGTTCGAGGCTCAGCTGCCGCACGTCCGGCAGGTCGTAGCCCTCGATGTTCCCGGGCAGCGGCGGGAACAGGAACCAGTGACTCCAGCAGTTCGCCGGACTGCCGACGAAGCCGGGCAGCGCCACCTTGCGGTCCTGCAGCTTGCTCAGGTGGCCGGCGTACCGGACGCACGCCTGAAGGTCCTTCAGCGCCTCGGCGTGGACGAGCTTGCCGACGCTCTCGGGCACGAAGTACGGGTCGGTCCGCGGTGGTTTGTTCCCGGCGGCGCGCCACGCCTTGTACGCGGCCTTCGCCTCACCCTTGCCGCTGCAGAAGTTCAGCGTCTTGCAGCTCGGTTCGTCGCCGAGTACCTGCCCCTGGAGGTGCGTGGCCACGGTGAAGATTTCGAGCCCGTGCTGCCTGGCGATGGCGACCCGTTCCTTGGCGTAGGCGGCGGCCCCGGCGTCGGTGTCGCAGCGGCGCAGGTCGAGCTCCCAGCTGGCCTCTTCCCAACCGTCGAACCCGGCGTCCTGGAGGAACTTGATCCACGGGCCTTCCGGCACGTTGCCGAACTGGCCGCGTACGAGGCCGATCTGGTGGAACGAGCCCTTACCGTTCTTGTGCTGCGCGGTCTGACGGAACCCCATGGGGAGAGCCTCCGGAAGGCGGGTGGTGGTCGCGAACGGGTTCAGGGCAGACTCTACGGCCGAAGCCTTGCGCGGCAAGCAACCGCAGGCGCGAATGATGACGCGAATACCGTGGGTCGCTTCAGAGTAGCCGCGTACCCGGCGACTTCTATCCAAGCCCCATGTCCGCGTCCGACGCCAGCCTCACGTTCCTCCTCCGCCTCCTCGGCGCCGCCGAGCTGGCCGCGGTCGTCTTCGTCGTCGCCCCGCTCGGCTGGATGGAGGCCGTACACGACCGCGTCCTCGGCCTCGGCCCACTACCGACCGGTCGGATCGTCGAGTACCTGGCGCGGCACCTGTCGGCGCTGTACGCCGTTCACGGGGCGATGGTCGTGGCCGTGTCGCTCGACGTGCGTCGCTATCGGCCGCTGGCCCGCGTCCTCGGCTGGTCCCACGTGGGCCTCGGTGTCGCCGTCGGCTGGACGGACTGGTCGGCCGGATTCGCGTGGTGGTGGGCACTCGGCGAGGGCGCGCTGGTGTCGATGTGTGGAGGCGCGATCGTATTACTGGCGCGCCAACGGCGCGCCGCGAGGGCCGTTGAGTGTGGCGCGGAAGTGTAGGCCGAGAGGACCGGTCATGACGCGATCACACGCCCTGTCCGTCGCCCTCGCGCTGGTCGCGGGGACTACCGCGGCAGCCCAGCAAGCGACGCCGCGCGTGGTCGGTCCCGGCGGTTCGGGCCTGCAACCGCAGGTTGCTGGCGGAGCGTACCAGACCCAGTCCACCGCGCCCGCCGCCCGTGGCGTGAACCCGTTCGCGGGGATGTCGATACTTCCGTCGGTTTCGCCAGGTACGCGATTCCAGCCTCGACAGGCACGGGCGCCCGCGTTCGTACCGCTGCCGAATCCGGGCGTGCCGAACAACCCGGCCGCGTTCAACCCCGGAATCCCGCCGCCGTTCCCCCTCCTCATTCCGCCGGCCGACTTCGCCCCGCCGTCGGTCGCTTACAACCCGCTGCTCGTGTCGCGGCGCGGGGTCGTGTCGGCGTACTACGTCCCGCCCACGACGCCGCGCTCGCCCGGCTCCGCGCCGTACCCCGGCGACGAACTCCTGCCCCCGGCTGACGACGAAACTGGGCCTTTCTTTCCGTTCCAGCCGGGCGAGTCGCGCTTTCTGCCGTGGATGTGGTGACCGCTACCGCGACTCCTTCAGCAGCCGGATGTACGCCCGCATCCACGCCGGGTTGTCGTGCCAGGTGCGGGCGGTGACGAGGTTGCCGCTGACCACCACCTCGCGGTCCACATACTTGCCGCCCGAGAACTCCGCGTCCAGTTTGCACTTCGCCACCGTCGTCACCTCCCGGCCGCGGATCACGTCTGCCGCGGCCACGATCTCGATGCCGTGGCACACGCTCGCCACCGGCTTGTTCGCCGCGAAGAACGCCCGCGTCAGGTTCAGCAGGTCGGTATCGTAACGGAGGTACTCCGGGGCGCGGCCGCCGCTGATCACCAGCCCGGCGTAGGAGGCCGGGTCCACCTCGCGGAAGGCCACGTCGGCGGCGAGGTGGTAGCCGGGCCGCTCCTCGGTGATGTCCCAGCCCGGCGGCCGCTCGTGAAGCACGAGGTGGTACAGTCGCTTCTCCGGCCCGGCGACGTGGACCGTGTACCCCTCTTCCTGGAGCCGGTGGAGCGGGTAGAACGTGTCGAGCACCTCGGCGGCGTCGCCGATGACGAGCAGGATTTGCGGCACGGGTCGTCTCCGAAGTGGGGTTGTCCGGTGATTCTAGACGGTCATCCGGCCCCGGAAGAAGCCGCCCTTCTGCCCGGTCACCGTGAGCAGCATTTGGTGCTTCACCCACGGCACGAGCGGCATCACCGGCAGGGCGATGTCGCGGCCCCAGCCGAGAATTGGCCAGTCGGATTGGAAGAACGGCGACAGCAGGTACGTCACGACGCTGTAGTAGCGGAGGTACTCGCGTTGCAGCCGCGAGAACGCTCGAAACGCGGCGGCGGGTGACGGCTGTTCTCGCAGGCAGGCCGCTAGCCGCCAGGCGTCCACCAGGGCGAGGTTGATTCCCTGGCCGAGGTGCGGACTCATCGCGTGGGCGGTGTCGCCGATGAGGATGACGCGGTCGTCGTGCCGGCGGCGCACCCACACGTGCTGGTAGCCGGTGAAGAGGAGTTGCTCCGTGTCGTGAACGAAATCGAGCAACTCGGTGGCCTCGGGGGCGAACGCGCGGATCTCGTCCTTGAGCGGCTCCAACTTCCCCGCCTTCACCCGCTCGAAGTCGCGGACCGGCAGCCCCCAGTAGAGCGAACACAGGCCGTCGCCGAGCGGCAGCAACCCAAGCAACTGGCGACAGCCACGGACGACCTGGAGCAGCTTGCCGCGCACCGCCGTGGACGGTCCGGTGACCCACAGCGTGCCGTGGGCGTAGCGGTGGACGCGGGCTCGGAAGCCGAACACCTGCCGCAGCCGGGAACGCGAGCCGTCGGCGATCACCACCAGATCGAACGGCCCGTGCCGCCCGCCGCTGCGGTCCTGGACGAACTCGCCGTCCGACGATCGCAGCCGGCCCACGACTTCACAGCCGACTCGCACGTCGAGGGGTTGTGTCGGCAGGAGCCGGTATAGGGTTTGGAACAGCACGCCGCGGTGGACGCCGTAGGCCCGGCAACTCGGGTCCAGTTCCGGGTAGCGGGTGCGGATCAGCGTGCCGCCGGACAGGTGGCGGGCGTGCAGTTCTTGGAGCTCGGCCGCGTGCGCCAGCACCTCGTCGAGGACGCCGAGGCGCCGCAGCACTTCCTGGCCGGAACACTGAAGCAAGATACCCGCCCCGATCGGCCCCGGGTCGGCAACCTGTTCGAGCAGCGTGACGTGGTGCCCGTCGCGGGCCAGCAGGAAGGCGGTGGCCGTGCCAGCGACCCCGGCCCCGACGACGGCGACGCGATACGGACCGGCCACGGGCGACTCCGGACGCTGCCGATGGTAGGATGCCCCAGCGTACCCGAGGGCCGGTGACGATGCGAACGCGGACCGGCGGAATCGTCCTGTGCGGAGGACTGTCGTCGCGGATGGGCCGGCCGAAGTGTTGGCTCCCGGTCGGCGGCGAGCCGATGCTGCTGCGCGTTCTGCGGGTCGTATCGGCGGTCGGCGACCCGGTCGTCGTCGTGGCCGCGGCGGGGCAGGAGTTGCCGACGCTACCCGACGGCGTTGCGGTGGTCCGCGACGAGGCCGAGGGAAACGGGCCGCTTCAGGGGCTCGCAGCGGGACTCGCGGCGCTCGCCGGCCGGGCGGACGCCGCGGTCGTGACCGGGTGCGACTGCCCGCTCCTCTCGTCCGCGGTCCTCCGAAGACTCGTCGAGATTCGAGCCGACGCTTCGACGTGTGTGACCGTCACGGACGACATCCCACGCCCGCTCCCGGGGGTGTACGCCGTCGCTGTGCTGGCGGAGGTGCGGGCGCTGCTCGCGGCCGGGCGGCTGCGGCTCGGCGCACTCTTCGAACACGTTCCCACCCGCCTCGTCACTCCGTCCGAGTTGGCAGACATCGATCCGCAGCTGCGGTCGCTCCGCAACGTCAACACGCCCGACGAGTATGCCCGACTTCTGTCCGAACTCGGCCCGCCGTGAGTGCGGCCGGCTGCTACAATCTCCGCGTCCGTTCCCACGACGCCGAGCCCCGATGCACCCGCACAAGCCGCACTACGACCGCCACGCCGGCACTGACGCCAACAAGCAGTTCCTCCACCGCATCAGCCGGCAGAAGATCGACCCGCCCGCCGTCACCGCCGGGGCCGGGGTTGCCGATCTCATCGACGCGGCGTTCCTGTCGTACAACGGCGGCCGCCTCCGCGAGGGGTGTCAGCTGTTCGCCCGCAAGATGCTCGCGGACAACGGCACCGTCGGCCTCGCGCTCAGCGGCGCCCTGACGCCGGCCGGGCTCGGCATGAGTTGCCTCGTCCCGCTGGTCGAGGCCGGGTACATCGACTGGATCGTGAGCACCGGGGCGAACCTGTACCACGACACGCACTACGCCCTCGGCATGGACCTGTTTCAGGCCGGCCCGAACCTCCCGGACCACGAGCTGCGCGAGAATCAGGTCATCCGCATCTACGACATCATCTTCGATTACGAGAACCTGCTCGGCACCGACGCCTTCTTCCGCACGCTGTGTCGCGGCGACGCCTTCCAGCACACCTTCGGCACGGCCGAGTTCCACCACCTCGTCGGCAAGTATCTGGCCGAGCGCGAGGACCAAACCGGCCGCCGCGGCAAGAGCCTGTTGGCTGCGTGTTACCGGGCCGGCGTGCCGGCGTTCACCAGCTCGCCCGGCGACAGCTCCATCGGCATGAACCTGGCCGCGCTGTCGCTGGAGGGCTCGGCCCTGCGGATCGACCCGCTCCGCGACGTGAACCAGTCGGCGGCGCTGGTGTGGGACGCGAAGGTGAGCGGCGGAACGAGTTCGGTGCTAATTCTCGGCGGCGGCAGCCCGAAGAACTTCATGCTGCAAACGGAGCCGCAGATTCAGGAGGTGTTGGGTCTGGCCGAGGCCGGGCACGACTACTTCCTTCAGTTCACCGATGCCCGCCCGGACACCGGCGGCCTGAGCGGCGCGACGCCGAGCGAAGCAATGACCTGGGGCAAGGTGGACCCGGACAAGCTCCCCGACTCGGTGACGTGTTATGTCGATTCGACGATCGCGCTGCCGCTGCTCACGGCGTACACGCTGACCCGCGTCGAGAAGCGGCCGCTGAAGCGGCTGATGGACAAACTGCCGGCGCTGATGACGGGCCTGGAAGCGGGCTACGCCGAGACGCGGGCGAAGCGCGAAGGGTGAATACGGGTTGGCCGCAAAAAAGCACAAAATACACAAAATTGATCAGACATAAATTAGGAAATTTATTCTGATTGCAATTTGTTCTTATTTTGTGTCTTTTGTGCCTTTTTGCGGCCAACCCGCCTTACCCGACCAAGTCCCGCACCGGCTTCCCCTCGGGGCACAGCTCGATCGGCCGGCCGTCCTGCGCCCGGTACCACGTGTGCAGGTTTACGCCCAGCGTCGTGTAGATCGTCGCGGCGATGTCGCTAGGGCGGACCGGGTTGTCCGTCACGTACTCGCCGAGGGCGTTCGTCCGGCCCACCACCTGGCCCACTTTCAGGCCGCCGCCAGCCATCAGGGCACAACCGGCCGTGCTCCAGTGGTCGCGGCCGGCGGTCGGGTTCACCTTCGGGGTGCGGCCGAAGTCGCCGAACCACACCACCAGCGTGTCGTCCAGCTGCCCGCGCGCGGCCAGGTCGTCGAGCAGCGCCGACAACCCGCGATCGACCCGCGGCAGCAGCCGGTCCTTGAGGCTGCGGAAGTTGTTGGTGTGCGTGTCCCAGCCGCCGTCGGTCACGGTCACGAACTGCACCCCGGCCTCGACCAGCCGGCGGGCCAGCAGGCACTGCTGGCCGAACATGTTCTTGCCGTACCGCTCGCGGACGCGCTCGGGTTCCTCGTTCACCGCGAAGGCCCGCTTCGCCGCGGGGCTCGTGATGATCCCGTGGGCGCGCTCGTAGAACTCGTCGCGCGCCCGTAGCACGCCGGGGTCGTTCTCCGCGGCCCGCTGATAATTCTCCAACTCGGCCAGCATCCCGTAGCGGCGGTCGAGGCGGGCGCGCTCGGCGTCGGTGCCGACGCTCAGGTCGCGGACGCGGAACACCGCGGCGCTCGGGTCTTCGTGGACCTCGAACGGGTTGAACTCGTCGCCGAGGAAGCCGGCGACGCCGCCGTTGAAGCGGCGGTCCACGGCCCGGCCGAGCTGCACGAACGGGAGCATCCCGTTGACGTAGCCGCGCTCCTTCGCCACCACCGAGCCGAACGTGGGGAAGGGGAGCGACGGGTTGAACTTGTGGCCGCTCATCATCAGGTGGTCCGCGACGCCGTGCGAGCCGTTCTGCGGGTCGTGCCCGCGGATGACGGCGAGGCGGTCGGACTGCCGCGCGAGCATCGGCAGCGGGTCGGCGAAGCGGACGCCGGGGAGCGTGGTCGGGACGGTGCCGAACTCGCCGCGGACCTCGGCCGGGGCGTCGGGCTTGGGGTCGAAACTGTCGTGGTGGCTGGGGCCGCCCTGCATCCACAGCAGGATGCACTTCTTGGCCCGCGCCGCGGCCGGAGCTTGAGACTTGGCACGGAGGTACGCCGGCAGGCCGAGGCCGAACGCGGCGAGCCCGCCGACCTGCAGGAACGAGCGGCGCGACAGACCGGTGCAGTCGGCGGTTGTGCCGGTGCGGAGGTTCAGCATGGGAACGGGTCCGAGGCCGGGACGGGGGCGGAGGCGGGGGACGGAAAGAATCCGTCACCTCGAAGCATCACGTCCCGTTTCCCGGTTGTCAACCGAAAAATCGAGACGACCGGCCGGCCCGCCGGCTAGGATGTCGCCCGGTGCCCGCTCGTCCTCGGAGTCCGTCATGCTGTCCGCCCCTCTCCTGCTCGCCTCACTCTTGCCGGCCCAACCCCAGACGAACCCGCCCATCGTGGCTCTCTGGGAGGGGAAGGCGCCGCACGCCGTCGGCGACAGTCTGGCCGACAAGCCGCACGTCACCGTGTTCCGCCCCGCGGCCGGGAAGGCGAACGGCACCGCCGTCGTGATCTGCCCCGGCGGCGGCTACGGCTTCCTCGCCGACGACCACGAGGGGAAGCAGGCCGCCGAGTTCCTGAACGGCCTCGGCGTGACGGCATTCGTTCTGAAGTACCGCATCGTGGCGAAGGACCGGCCAGGCCCGCTCCACCCGGCCCCGCTGGAGGACGCGCAGCGGGCCATCCGGCTCGTGCGGTCGAAGGCTGCGGAGTACGGGGTGAACCCGGGCCGAGTCGGCATCTGGGGGTTCTCGGCCGGCGGGCACCTGGCGAGCTCCGCGGCCACACACTTCGACGCCGGGAAGAAGGGCGACCCGATCGACGGCGCGAGCTGCCGGCCAGACTTCGCCATCCTCGCCTACCCAGTCATCTCGATGGAGAAGGGCGTGACGCACGGCGGCAGCCGCAACAACTTGCTGGGGGCCAACCCGGACGCGAAGCTGGTCGAGCACCTGAGCAACGACAAGCAGGTGACGAAGGACACGCCGCCGACGTTCCTCTTCCACACGAGCGAGGACAAGTCCGTGTTGGCCGACAACCCGGTACGGTTCTACCTGGCGTGCAAGGCGGCGGGGGTGCCGTGCGAGCTCCACATCTACGAGAAGGGCCGCCACGGCGTCGGGCTCGGCCGCGACCCGAAGTGGACCGGCGGCGAGCCGTCGGTGGCGACGTGGCCGGACCGGCTCGCGGAGTGGATGCGCTCGCGCGGACTGCTCGTCGCCGCGCCTCTGCCGAAATGACCGAATCCCAGTGACCCACCAATGACCAAGGGGAGAATGCAATCGTCTTCCTTGGTCATTGGTGGGTCACTGGGATTTGGTCATTCCCCAACTCAAGCCCCATTTGCAGCGTGTCCTATACCTGTGGCGTGGGAAACAGCGACGCCATGATTCGCCTGTCCGGCCTGCGCGTGCTCTACGGCTCGTTCGCGGCCGTGGACGGGCTCGACCTCGACATCCGCCGCGGCGAGCTGTTCGGCCTCCTCGGCCCGAACGGCGCCGGCAAGTCCACCACCATCCGCGTCCTCATTGGCCAGCGGCGGCCGTCCGCCGGCAGCGTCACCGTCGGCGGGTTCGACGTGGTCCGCGAGTGGGCGAAGGTGAAGCCGATCTTCGGCTACGTGCCCGACCGCGAGAACCACTTCGAGGAATTCACCGGCCGCCGCAACCTCGAATTCTTCGGCCGCCTGTACGGCGTCCCCCGTCGCCGGGCGCTCGAGTGCCTCGAGATGGTCGAGCTCGGCGAGGTCGCCGACCTGCCCGTCCGCGGCTACTCGCTGGGGATGCGGAAGAAGCTGCTGCTGGCGCGGGCTCTGCTCCACGAGCCGCAGGTGCTGTACCTCGACGAGCCGACGGCGAACCTCGACATCCACTCGGCCGAGGTGGTGCACCGCATCCTGCGCGAGCGGGTAAAGCACGGCGCCACGATCGTCCTCACGACGCACGACATGGACGAGGTCGAACGCATCTGCGACCGCGTCGGCATCGTCTGCCGCGGCAAGCTCGTGGCGCTGGATTCGCCGCTGACGCTCAAGCAGGCCCACACCGAGCGGATGGTCGACGTGACGCGCCCGGACGGCGAGCGCGTCGTCTTCGACCTGGACGCCGAAGCCGGCCGCCGCGCCCTGGCCGCGCTCGTCACGGCCGGCGGCGTCGCCACCTTGCGGACGCGCGAGTTCGACTTCCACGCCACGTTTCTGAAGCTGACCGGGCAGGCGTTCGAGTAGCGGGGTCGCCGATGCGTCCGTACGTGATCCACGCGCTGGTGACGAAGGAGGCGCAGCGGCACGTCGCCAACCGCGGCGGCATCGTACTCGCCGTCCTTCTCGTGGCGTCCGCCGTGCTGCTGTCCGTGTTCGCGCCGGAAGAAACCGCCAGCGGCACCGGCATGGTCGGCGGCGTCCACCACTGCTTCGTCGAGTTCGACCGCTCGACGCCGCTCGTGAAGCATCTCCAGGACAACAAGCCGACCGACCTGAAGGTGCAGTTCCGTGAACTGGCGAATGCCGACACCATCAACGCGGTCATCGTCTACCCGCCGGGCACGGGCGCGATCCAGTTGCGGCAGGACACGCTGGCCCCGGAGCGCCGCCCGGCCGTGAAGGCGGACATCTGGCACCCCGAGGGCGACCCGCTGGCGCTGGCGCCCTACGAGGCGTGGTTCTGGAAAGAGACGCGCCGCTACTTCGCCGCCGAGGCCCGCAAGACGCTGCCCGGGGCGGACGTGCCCGCCGACCCCGATTTCGCAGCCGGCGGGACGTGGCTCGTGACGGAGGCGCACGTCCGCTTGCAGGAGCGCGTCGAGGCCGCCCGCGGGACCGACGAGGCGCGGCCGCTGATCCCCGATTTGGTGATCGACCGCAAGGGGCTCGGCGGTAAAGTGCTCGACTTCCGCGCCGCGATCGCCACCGGGATGGTGGTGTTCGCCCTGTACTTCTCGTGTGTATACCTGCTGCCGACGCTGAATTGTGAGGAGCGCGAGCGCGGCGTGCTGCTGGCGCAGGCGCTGTCCCCGGCGTCGCCGGCGGAGATCGTGGCGGCGAAGTTCTTCTTCTACCCCACGGCGGGAATCATCCTTGCGGCGATCATCGCCGGCGTCTACAAGGTTGCGATTCTTCAAAGCCTGTTCTTCTGGCTGGCGTTGTTCGCCGTCGCCGGCGGGTTCCTCGGAATTGGCATGACCGTCGCCACGCTGGCGAAGACGCAGCGGGCCGCGTTCCTCGGCGGCATGTGCTACCTGCTCTCGGTGTCGATGTTGCTGCTCATCTGCGCCACGAACGGCATTCCGTTCCTGCCGTACCTGGCGGTCGAGTACCACGGGCCACGCATCCTGCACGCCTCACTCGCCGGCGAGGTTCACAGCGGACACTGGGGGCACCTCGGCGGGGCGATACTGCTCGCGGTAATCTGGCTGACCGCGGCCGGGTGGCTTTTCCGTCGTCGGGGCTGGCAGTAGGCTGCGTCGGTGCGGCTGTGACGGTCGTAACGCCGGCCCGACCGGTACGACCGCACCATTTCCCGCACTTTCCCTTTGACCCCCATTTTGCCCAGAACTACTATCCTCACCGCGGGGGCGGTCGGTGCGCAGACGCGCGCCGGCCCGTGAATCACGGAATGAGGAGGGCAACGGGATGTACAGCATCGTTCTTATGGCGGCTACGACGGGCGGGCCGGTCGCGCCGGCCGCGGACCACACGCCGGTCGTGGTCGCCGCTCCGGTCGCGGCGGGGTGCTGCGGCGGGGTGGCGGTCGGCTGCACCGGCAGCTACTCGGTCGGCTGCTGGGGTTCGTGCACCGGCAGCTACTCGGCCGGCTGCTGTGGCGGCCGCGGCGGGCTGTTCCATCGTCACAAGCACAGCAGCGGCTGCTGCGGCGGCTACAGCTCGGGCTGCTGCGGCGGCTGGGCGTGCTTCGGCTCGTCGGCGTACGCGGCGTGGGGTGGGTGTCACGGCACCGTCAGCTACGGCCCGTCGGCGGCCGGCTGCTGGGGCACCGTGTACGGCGGCGGCTACGGCTGCTGGGGCTCGAGCTACGGCAGCGCCGGCTACGCCCCACCGGCCGTCGTGATCCCGGTCGAAACCGCGCCGGCGGCCCCGATGTCGGAGCCCGCGCCGAAGACCAACCCGCTCCCGAAGAGCGGTGGCGCCGGCAAGGACGGGGCCAGCCTGCGGTTCCAGCTGCCGCCGACCGCGGCCCTGTTCGTGGACGGTAACCGCGTCGCGGGGCAGGGGGCCGACCGGGCCTTTTACACGCCGCCGCTCCAGGCCGGCCAGCGCTACTTCTACGACGTGCGGGCCGAGGTCGTGGTGAACGGCCAGACGGTGACCGAGGAGAAGCGGGTGGTCGTGACCGCCGGGGCCGACCTGGTGGAGACGTTCCCGCGGCTGCTCGCCGCCGTGACCGACCCGGCGACCGTCGCCGGGCGCTAAGCCGACTCGATCCGGGCGAAGCCCACCGGTTGCAACCGGTGGGCTTTTCCGTTTGCCGAACCCCTCTCGTCGTGCGCCTCCGCTTCACTTTGCCGCTCCGCGTCTGGTACGATTGGGGTAGAGGGATCGGAACCCTACAACCCAGGCGGCTCCCCGTGGGACAGAAGATCGAGCAAGACCTGCAGCGCTTCCGGAAGCTGGTACGCGGCAAGGTGAAGAGCAACCTGTCGAAGTACATCAGCCGCGGCGAGATGATCGGCAAGAAGGGGAACGACCTGGTGTCGATCCCAGTCCCGTCGATTAACCTGCCGCAGTTCCGGTACGGGCAGAAGGGCTCCGGCGGGGTCGGCGTCGGCGAGGGGCAGCCGGGCCAGCCGCTGACGCGCCCGCAGGACGACGACGGCGACCCGCAGGCCGGCGACTCCCCCGGCGGCCACATCCTCGAAGTCGACCTCACGATGGAGGAACTGGCCGAGATTTTGGGCGAGGAGCTGGCCCTGCCGCGGATCGAGCCGCGGGGCAAGAAGAATGTCGTGACGCAGAAGGACAAGTACACGAGCATCCGCAACGTCGGCCCGGAGGGCCTGCGGCACTTCAAGCGGACCTACAAGCGCGCCCTGAAACGGCAGATTTCTGCCGGCACCTACGACCCCGGGAACCCGGTGGTGGTGCCGGTGCGGGAGGACAAGCAGTACCGCAGCGCGAAGGAGGTTCCCAAGCCGGACGCGGTGGCGTGCGTGGTGTACATGATGGACGTCTCCGGCAGCATGACCGACGAGCAGAAGGAGATCGTGCGGATCGAGTCGTTCTGGATCGACACCTGGATCAAGAAGCACTACTCGGGCGTGGAGACGGTCTACATCATCCACGACGCGGTGGCCGCGGAGGTGGACGAGCAGACGTTCTACCACACCCGGGAGAGCGGCGGCACGAAGATCAGCTCGGCCTACGAGCTGTGCAACAAGATCGTGGACGCCCGCTACCCGGCGTCGGAGTGGAACGTGTACGCGTTCCACTTCTCGGACGGCGACAACTGGGGCGACGACGTGCCGAAGTGCCTGGCGCTCCTGACGGAGCAGTTGCTCCCGAAGCTGAACCTGTTCGGGTACGGGCAGGTGGAGTCGCCGTACGGCAGCGGCGAGTTCTACGAGCACGTCCACGAACTGGTGGACGCTCACGAGAACGTGGTGGTGAGCCGCGTCCCCGACCGCGAGGCCATCCTCGGCAGCATCAAGGAATTCCTGAAGACGGGGCGGTAATCGATGTCTATGCCCCGCCCCGAATCCGAGAACTGGTACGCCCCGACGTGGGGGCGCCTCGCCCTCTTCGCGCTCGTCTCACGCGTCCTCACCCTCACCGCCGGCCTCTTTCTCGCCCCCGCCGCCGCAGGCCCACATTGGACCGCCGACCAACTCGCCTTCCGTGCGGAAGTCCTGGCCGGGCCTGTGCCCTGGCTCGAACCGTGGGTCCGCTTCGACGCCGGCTTCTACCTCGCCATCGCCCGCGACGGCTACCACCCGCCGGCTGAGGGCGAAGGGCCGAACGCCGGATTCCTCCCCTTGCTGCCGGCGCTGATCGCGCTCGCCGCGACCGTCGGCGTGAACCCGGTCCTCGCCGGCGTGGTGATTCCGAACGTCGCGTTCGTCGCGGGCTCGGCCTGCGCCGGAAGGGCCGCGCTTCGTGTCACCGGGGGCCACCGGACTGTCTGGCTCGGGTGTGGCGTACTGGCGACATACCCGTTCGCGTTCTACTTCTCGGCCCCGTACCAGGAATCGCTGTACCTCCTCGCCGCGGCTGGCGGCCTGTTGGCTTGGTACGACCGAAGGCCCGCCCTCGCCGGGCTCTCAGGCTTGATCGCGGCGACGGCTCGGCTCACGGCGGTCGCGTTCCCGATCGGGCTGTTCGTCGAGGCGATGCTGGCACGTCGTTGGCCGTCTCGTGGGGCGTGGCTGGTTTCTGCCGCGACCGCGGCGGGCGCCGCGGTCCTCGTCGGCTACCTGTGGCTGGCGCTCGGTGACCCGTTTGCACACTTCAAAGCCCACGCCGCGTGGGGCCGCGAGTCGCCGAGCCTCGGCGGGGTCGGGCGGGCGCTACTGCAAGCCGTCCAGGAACTCGGGCAGTGGGAACGGCCGTTTCCCGTCGTGAAGCCGATCGCGCTGTTCGGCACGCTCGCGCTCGGCATCCGCGGCTGGGTGAAGCGTGGGCCGCTGTGGGGGTGCCTCATTCTCATCCCCGTCGGGCAGGCGCTCAGCACCGGGACGACACTCAGCATCGAGCGGATCGTGCTAACGAGCTTCCCGGCGGCTTTCGAGCTTGGCGAGCTACTGGGGCGGTCGCGTATGATGCGGGTAGCGTGGCTGATCGCGGCGCTGCCCGCCCAGGGTTACTTCCTGTGGCTGTTCGTGAACAACGGCTTTCTGAATTGACCACCCGGCCGGAGGGCCGCCGATGAACCTCGGGTTCTACAACACGAACCTCCCCGCCCACCTCCGGGTGCTCAAGGACGAGATCGAGGGGTACGCCCGCGGCTACGGCCTCGACTTCTACGAGACCATCTTCGAGGTCGTGGACGCCGACGACCTGAACGAGATCGCCGCGTACGGCGGCTTCCCCACGCGCTACCCGCACTGGTCGTTCGGGATGCAGTACGAGGAGCTGAAAAAGAGCTACGAGTACGGCCTGTCGAAGATTTACGAGATGGTGATCAACAACGACCCGTGCTACGCCTACCTGATGCGGTGCAACCACACCGTGGACCAGAAGCTGGTGATGGCCCACGTGTACGGCCACTGCGACTTCTTCAAGTGCAACGCGTACTTCGGCCACACCACGCGGAAGATGATGGACGAGATCGCCAACCACGCCGCCCGCATCCGCGGGTACGCCGAGCGGTTCGGCGAGGACGAGGTCGAGGCGTTCGTCGACCGCTGCATGTCCGTCGACGACCTGATCGACATCCACTCCGTCGCCATCCGCCGCCGCGACGACCACTCGAAGTACGACTTCGCCCCGAAGGACGGCGACGACGCCGACGATCGGCCGACGCGGTTCAAGTCGAAGGGGTACATGGACGAGTTCGTGAACCCGCGCGACCAACTGCGGGCCGCCGAAGAGGAGCGGAAGAAGCTCCAGGACCAGCGGGTGGCGCACTTCCCGGAGCGGCCGGAGAAGGACGTGCTGCTGTTCCTCATCGAGCACGCCCCGCTCAAGAACTGGCAGCGCGACGTGCTCAGCATCATCCGCGACGAGGCGTACTACTTCCACCCCCAGGGGCAGACGAAGATTCTCAACGAGGGTTGGGCCTCGTACTGGCACAGCACCATCATGACGCAGAAGGTGCTGCAGCCGAGCGAGGTCATCGACTACGCCGACCACCACTCCGGCACGATGGCGACCAGCTCGCGCCGGCTCAACCCTTACAAGCTCGGCATCGAGCTGCTGCGCGACGTGGAGCGGCGCTGGAACATGGGCCAGTTCGGCCCCGAGTACGACGACTGCGACGACATGGACAAGAAGCGCACCTGGGACAAGCAGCTCGGCCTCGGCCGCAAGAAGATCTTCGAGGTGCGGCGCGTCCACAACGACATCACCTTCATCGACACCTTCCTGACGCCCGAGTTCTGCAAGGAGCACCGGCTGTTCTCGTTCAACTACCAGGACCCGACGAAGAACTACGTCATCGAGAGCCGCGAGTTCCAGAAGGTGAAGCAGCGGCTCCTCCACAGCCTGACCAACTTCGGGAAGCCGTGGATCTACGTCGTGGACGGCAACCACCACAACCGCGGCGAACTGCTGTTGCGGCACGACCACAACGGGGTAGACTTAAAATTGGACGAGGCCCGCGACACGCTGGTGAACCTGCAGTACCTGTGGTCGCGGCCGGTGTGCCTGGAGACGGTACTGGACGGGAAGCCGACGGTGCTGTGCTTCGACGGCACCGACCACACCCAGCAGCCGACCGGAGGAACCGATGACGCTCAGCGAAAGCCTGCTGCCAAAGCTTAGTGAGTGGGCGCCGGCCGGGGTCGGTCGGCACTCGATGACCCACACCGCCGACGCCCGTACGGTACACCTCACCGCCGACAAGGCCGACTCCCTGTCGTGCCTCGTGTGGGAGTTGGCGGTCACGACCACCGAGCCCGCCGCCCTGCGCGACTGGGCCGCGGCCGTGGCGAAGCGCGCCACCGGGCTCGTGGAACCGCTGACGCTGCACGAGGTCGATGCCGGCCGTGGCGAGGCGGTGCTGCGGAGCACGGCCCCCAGCGCGAAGGGGGCGGCGCTCGCGTACTACGAGGTGAACCTGCACGCCGACGGCCGCGCCGTCGTCCGCCGCTTCCACGGCTCGAAGGCGAATCCCGGCCGCGAGCAGGTCGCCTTCGCACTCACACACGAGGTTCTCGCCAAGCTCGCCGACGACATCGCCGGGTGACCGTCACCCGACGGCCGCACGACGCCCGGGATTCTCCCCCGGGCGTTGTTCGTTTCCACCCCACGGCCTATCACATCCGAACCCCTTCGCCCATCCGGAGGCACTGATGATACGGTACGCCGTAGCAATCCTTTCCCTGACCCTGGGAGCGAACATGGCCCCGGCCGCGGTCAAGACCGAGACGGTCGAGTACGAGGCCGGCGGCACCAAGCTCAAGGGCTTCCTCGCCTACGACGACGCGGTCAGCGCCACCCGGCCGGGCGTGATCGTGTTCCCCGAGTGGTGGGGTCTCAACGACTACGCCAAGGACCGGGCGAAGCAGTTGGCGGGGATGGGCTACGTGGCGTTCGCCGCCGACCTGTACGGCGACGGGAAGGTCATCGACACCGCCCACCCGCAGGACGCGGCGAAGATGGCCGGGACGCTGCGGGCGAACGTCGGGGCGTGGCGCGCCCGGGCCGAGGCGGCGATGAAGCAGCTGACCTCGCGGCCGCAGGTGGACGCCAGGAAGGTCGCCGCCATCGGCTACTGCCTCGGCGGCTCGACGGCCCTCCAGCTGGCGTACACGGGCGCCGACCTGAAGGCCGTGACCACGTTCCACGCCGCGCTGCCGACGCCGACCGCGGCCGAGGCGACGGCGGTGAAGGCGAAGGTACTCGTGTGCCACGGCGACGCCGACTCGTTCATCCCGGCGAAGGCCGTCGCCGACTTCAAGGCCGCGCTCGGCGGCGCGAAGGTGGGGCTCGACTTCGTGGGCTACCCGAACGTCGTCCACAGCTTCACCGTCCCGGGGGCGGACAAGGTCGGCAACCCCGGGATGAAGTACGACAAGGCGGCGGACGAGGACTCGTGGAAGCGGATGACCGCACTCTTCCGACAGGAGCTCGGGCGCTGACGAGCTACCGGGGCGAGCGGCCCGCGTGAGCGGGCTGTTCCAGAGCGGTTCGATGTGCTCAGGAACAGCCCGCTCACGCGGGCCGCTCGTCGACTCACTTCCTACCCTGTTCCGCATGAAGACGCTCGACGACTTCCGCGCCGTCTACCGCCTGCCGCTGGCGGAACTGATCCTGAAGGCGGCGGCCGCCCACCAGCAGTTCCGCGACTACCGCGACATCCAGCGCTGCGAACTCCTCAGCATCAAGACCGGCGGCTGCCCCGAAGACTGCAAGTACTGCTCGCAGAGCGCCCACTACGACACCCCGGTGGACCGCCAGCCGCTCCTCACCGTCGAGGAGGTGCGCGAGCGTGCCACGGAGGCCCGTGACCGCGGCGCCACCCGCTTCTGCATGGGCGCGGCGTGGCGGCAGCCGAAGGACGGCCCCGAGTTCGACCGCGTGCTGGACATGGTCCGCACCGTCCGCGGCCTCGGCATGGAGGCGTGCGTCACGCTCGGGATGCTGACCGACAGCCAGGCCGGCCGGCTGAAGGACGCCGGGCTGACGGCGTACAACCACAACCTCGACACGTCGCGCCGCCACTACCCCGAGGTGATTTCGACCCGCACCTACGACGACCGGCTGGACACGCTCCGCGCCGTGTCCCGCGCCGGCATCAGCGTGTGCAGCGGCGGCATCCTCGGCATGGGCGAGACGGAAGACGACCGGCTGATGATGCTGTGCGAACTGGCGCAACTGGACCCGCCGCCGGAGAGCGTGCCGATCAACTGCCTCATGCCGCAGGGGGGTACGCCGCTGGCGATGGCCCCGAAGGTGGACTCGCTCGAAATCGTGCGCCTCGTCGCCACCGCCCGCGTCGCCTTCCCGACGGCCCGGGTTCGCCTCAGCGCCGGCCGCGACCGGATGAGCCGTGAACTCCAGGTGCTCTGCTTCCTGGCCGGGGCTGACTCGGTGTTCTTCGGCGACAAGCTGCTGACGGCCCCGAACCCGCACGAGAGCGCCGACGAGGCGCTGTTCCGGGCCATCGGCGTGAACCCGCCGCGCTGTGAACCGGCGACCGCCCCATGACCCTCGCCGGCCGCTGGACGGCCACGCTCGACGACCTGCGCGGCAAGGGGCGGTACCGCGCGTTCCGCCCGCCCGCGGGGATCGACTTCACCTCGAACGACTACCTCGGCTACGGCCCACAGTGTCAGCCCGCTGTCACTCCGGAGCTGCCGCGGAGTGGCATGTCGTCCCGCCTCCTCCGCGGGCACCACGCCGTTTGGGACGAGGTGGAGGCGATGCTGGCCGCGTGGCACGGCGCCGAGTCCGCCTTGATGATGACCAGCGGCTACGCCGCGAACGAGGGTCTGCTCGCCACCGTGGCCGAGCCCGGCGACTGGGTGGCCGTCGATGAAGTGAGCCACGCCTGCATCATCGACGGCCTCCGTGTTGCCCGGCCCCGGAAGTTCCTGTTCCGGCACAACGACCTGAACAACCTCGAAGACGGCCTTCGCGCCGAGAGCGCGAAGCGGCCGGAGGGGCGGGAACTGTTCGTCGTCACCGAGTCGCTCTTCAGCATGGACGGCGACACGGCCCCGCTGCGGGAGGTGGCCGACCTGTGCGAGCGGTACGGCGCCCATCTCATTGTGGACGAGGCGCACACGACCGGCTGCTTCGGCCCGCGCGGTTCCGGCTACGTGGACGCGGCCGGCCTGCGCGGCCGCGTGCTGGCGACGGTCCACACGGGCGGAAAAGCTCTCGGACTGCCGGGCGCATACGTTTGCGGGTCGAAATTGCTCAAGGAGTTCCTGACGAACACCTGCCGGCACCTGATCTTCACGACCGCGCTCCCCGCGGCCGTGGGGGCGTGGTGGCGCGAACACATCCCCCGCGTGCAGGCCGACGACGCCGGCCGCCGCCGCCTCCACGATAACGCCGCCGGCTTTCGCGCCGCCCTGGCCCGCCACGGCGTCGCGCCGGCGGGCCGCGACTACGTTGTGCCCGTGATCGTTGGTCAGGATGAACCGTCGGTCCGTGCCGCGACCGAACTCCAGGCCCGCGGCTACGACGTTCGGGCGATCCGCCCGCCGACCGTTCCCGCGGGCACGTGTCGGCTCCGCGTGTCGGTCCACGCCGACCACGACCCCGCCGTCCTGGACCAGCTCGCCGCCGCCACAGCCGGGGTACTCCGCCCGTGACCGGGTTCGTCGTCGTCGGCACCGACACCGACGCGGGCAAGACCGCGTTCTCGCTGATGTTTCTCGCCGCGTTCCCTGACACTTTTGCGTACTGGAAGCCGGTCGAAACCGGCGATTCGGACGCCGAGAAGGTTCGGCGGCTGGTGCCCCGCGCGGTCGTGCTACCGCCACTTGCGCGGTTCAGCGAACCCGTCGCGCCGGTACTCGCGGCCCGGCGGGAAGGGCGGGCGATGCCGGGCGTCGCCGACATTCTCGCGGCCCGCCCGTCTGCCGACCGGCCACTTCTGATCGAGACGTTCGGCGGGCCGATGTCGCCGCTGACCGACGACGTGTTGCAACTCGACCTGATCCGCGCGTTCGCACTCCCCGTCGTGCTGGTGTCGTCGGCTGCCGTTGGCGCGGTGGCGCGCACACTCCAGGCCGCGGCCGCACTCGAACACGCAGGACTTAGACCGGTCGCGGTCGCCCTGACTGGCGCGGACGACGCCTTCGCGTGCGACCAAATCACGCGGCGACTCGGCGGAATTCCTGTCGCGTGTCACGAATTCCCGGCCGGCGAGTGGACGCGAGACAGTCTCGCCGCCGCGGCCGAACGATCTCGGTGGGCGTTGCAACGGGTCGAGCCGATCGTTCGTGCCGGACCCACTTTCGGCGGCCGTCCGACGGACATTGCCGCAGCCGACGCCCGTGCCGTCTGGCACCCGTACACGCCGCTTCAATCTCCCGACGCGCCGCTCGCGGTGGCCGCCGCCGACGACGAATTCCTGACGCTCGACGACGGGCGACGCCTGATCGACGGCATTTCGTCGTGGTGGACGATTCTCCACGGCCACCGTCCGCCCGCGATCATGCAGGCGGTCCGCGACGCCACGCACCAACTCGACCACGTCCTCTTCGCCGGCGCGACACACCCCGCGGCCGTCGAGCTGGCCACATCATTACTCGGCTCGATGCCATGGGGGCCGGGCGGCCGCGTCTTCTACTCGGACAACGGCAGCACGGCCGTCGAGGTGGCGCTGAAGATGGCGTATCAGGCTTGGTGTCACCGCGGCGAGGCGGGCCGCACGCTGTTCGTCGGCTTCGAGCACGGCTACCACGGCGACACGTTCGGCGCTATGAGCCTGAGCCGCGATCCCGTCTTCTTTGGCCGGTTCGAGCCGCTGCTATTCCGCGCGCTACAAGTGCCGCTGTCCGCCGACGCGCTCGACGCCGCGTTGACTCACCACGCCGGTGAGGTAGCCGGCGTACTGGTCGAGCCTCTCGTTCAGGGCGCCGGCGGGATGCGGTTGCACACGCCCGAGGAGCTACGCGCGCTGTTCGAGGTCACGCGCCGGCACGGCGTGCCGTTCATCGCCGACGAGGTGATGACCGGGTTCGGCCGCACCGGCTCGCTGTGGGCGTTCGAGCAGGCCGGCATCGCCCCGGACCTGGTGTGCGCCGCGAAGGGAATCACCGGCGGCGTGTTGCCGCTGGCCGCGACGCTCGCGTCGCCCGAGGTCGTGGCCGCGTTCGACACCGCGGACCGCACGCGGACGTTCTTCCACGGTCACTCGTTCACCGCGAACCCGATCGCCTGCGCCGCCGCAGTCGCGTCCTGGCGGCTGCTCCAGACCGGCCGCTGGCGGACCGACGTGCGACGGATCGAGGCCCACTGGCTCGCCGCGGCAGCAGGCCTTCGCAAGCTCCACGGTGTAAAGGACGCCCGCGTCCGTGGGCTAATCCTCGCCGCCGAGCTGGACGTGCCCGGCGGCTACCTCGCCGACGTGGGCCGCGCGATGCGGCTGGCCGCGCTCGAGCGCGGCGTCCTGCTCCGGCCGCTCGGCAACGTCCTCTACGCGCTCCCGCCACTGTGTACGTCCGACGACTCGCTCGCCCGCATCGCCGACGCGATGGTCCACGCCGTCCGGTCGTGCGGGTTGTAACGCACGCCTTTCGCCCAGCCCCCGATTGCGGTTGCCGCACGACCGTCATTCCCGGTCTAATCCGCACCCGCCCGGCCGATAACTCCAGGTCCGTCGGCAGGAGGCCGAGCATGACCCCGGAACCCACTCCGCCCCCCGCCGCGCCGCGCCGCCGTCGCTGGCCGCGGCGCGTCCTCGGCTTCGTTGTCCTCCTCGCCGTCGGCCTCTGGTTCGTGCCGGTGATCGTGGCCAAGACGCCGCTGCGGAACCGCGTCGTCGCCGCTGCGACGGCCGACGTACGCGGCACCGTAAGCGTCGGCGGGATGTCGGCCGGATGGCTGTCGGCGGTCGAATTGCGCGACGTGGTCGTGACCGACCGCCAGGGCCGCGTCCTCGTCAGCGTCCCACGGGTGGCTACGTCCAAGACGCTGCTCGCGCTCCTACGCGACCGCTCGGACCTCGGCGAGCTCGAACTGCACGGCCCGCGTGCCGACGTATTTTTCGAGAACGGTTCGACCAACGCCGAGGACGTGCTCGCCGAGTACTTCAAGGACTCGCAGCCGGCCGGCCCGCGGCCCGCGGTGCGGGTCCGCGTCGAGGACGGCACGCTCACGCTCCACGATGGTTCGGCCGCGGCACCGAGCCTGACCGGGCTTCATCTCACAGCCGCGGTGCCCGCCGACCGTGCGGCGCCCATCGAGGTCGCGCTCACGTCCGCGGTCGGCAAGCTGGACGTGAACGGGGCGGTTGGCGGTGGCGGTCGAATGGAACTGAAGGCGACGGATTTCCCGCTGGCCGTACTTGCGCCGGCGTTCCGACGGGTCGAACCGGCGGCGAGCATCGCAGGCACCCTCACGGCCGACCTGCGGGCGAACTGGACGGACGGCGGCACGGCCCGGGTCGAGGGCACGGCGGGCGTGCGGAACCTCGACCTCGCCGGCCCGTGGCTCCGCGGCGACCGCCTCCGCCTCGCGGCCGCCGACCTGCCGCTGAAGGTCGAACTTGCCGGGAGCGCCGTCCGCGTCGAGCGCGCGGAGCTGACCTGCGACGCGGGCCGGGTGTCGGCCGTCGGCACGTTCGATCCGTCGGAATCCGTCGAGCGTCTGTTCGAAAAGCCCGGCGTGACGGTTGAGGCGGATGTCGATCTGGCCAAACTCGCGGGCCTGCTGCCGAACCTGCTCCGCCTCCGCGAGGGGACTGCGGTCCGCGAGGGGCGGGTGGTCGGCTCGCTCACCAGCAAGGCGGGCGCGGACGGGACGGCGTGGGAGGGTGCGGTCCGCACCACGGCGCTGAAAGCCGTCCGCGACGGGAAGGCGGTCGAGTGGCCGGAGCCGCTGGCGGTGGAGTTTCGCGCCCGCGCCCCGGCCGGGCGGCTGCCGGTGTTCGACAAGCTGCTGTGCAAGTCGGACTTCGTCGCGGTCAACGCCCGGGGCTCGGCCGAGAAATTCCAGGCCGCGGCGAACGTGTACCTCGACCGCCTCGCCGCCCGGCTCGGCGAGTTCGTCGACCTCGGCGGGCTGAGCCTCCAGGGCGAGGCGTACACGTGGGTGATCGCCACGCACGACCCGGCCGGGCCGTTCAAGGTGGACGCCGGCGCCGAGCTGAAGCAGTTCGCGTTCCGGAAGCCAGGCGTGCGCCCGCTCTCCGAACCGAAGCTGACGCTCAAGGCGTCTGCCGAGGGGACCTGGACGAAGAACGGGCCGGTCCGACTCACCAAGGCGTCGGCCGAGCTGGTCGCCGACCCGGACCGCCTGACCGGCACGCTCATGGCCCCGGTGCCCGACGCGCGCTCGGCCGTCGGGAGCCGCGCCGCGGTGCGCGTCGTCGGCGACCTCGGCCGCTGGGCCGACCGCGCCCGGCGGCTCGTGGACATCCCGGCGCACTACGAATTCGGCGGCGCGCTCGACGCCACGGCCACGGTCACGCTCGCGGCCGACGCCGTGATCGCGGACCGCGTCTCGGTCGGCATCAAGGCGGCGCACTTCCGCGGGGCCGGACTCGCCATCGACGAGCCGTACCTCAACGCGGCCGGGCCGATGACGCTCAACCGCAAGACCGGCGACGTGGTCCTCACGCCGGTCGTCATCAACTCGCCCACGCTGCGGGCGCAGGGGGCGCGGTTCACGTTCGAGTTCCCCGAGAAGCAGCCGATGGTCGTGAGCGGCAGCGGCCCCGCCGAGGGCGACGTGAACGGGCTGGCCCGCACCCTCCGCATCCAGACGGCGCCCGATGGCCCGGATTCGCTGCACGGGCAGGCCGCCGGCCCGGTGCGGTTCCGCTGGCAGGGCGACGCCACCACCTTCGGCGGCACCCTCGACGTGACCAAATTCGTGATGGGGCCGAAGGCCGCACCGACGGTACGTGAGCCGCGACTGAAGCTCGACCTGGACGCGAAGTACGAGCAGACGGCGGACCGGCTGACGGTCGCCACCGGCCGCGTCGAGCGGCCGGGGCTCACGGCCGAGGGGAAGGGGACGTGGGCGAAGTTCGATACGACGCAGGACGTGGACGTGACCGGCACGCTGGCCTACGACCTGGCTCTACTCACGCCCGAGCTGCGGGCCGCGATCGGCGGCGGCTTCGAGGCGGCGGGGAAGGGCACCCGGCCGTTCTCGCTCCGCGGCAGCCTGGCGAGCAAGGGCCTCGCGGGCCTGACCGCGGACGGCGGCGTCGGCTGGGACGCGGTCAAGGTGTACGGCTTCGAGATGGGCCGCGGAGAGTTCACGGCCCGGCTGGCGAACGGCGTCGGCACAGTAAGCCCGGTGTCGGCCACGTTCGGCGGCGGCCGCGTGAGCCTGCAGCCGACGCTGAAGCTGACGCCGGGGGAGGTGTCGTTCGCCAGGGGCCGCGTCGTCGAGAAGGCGAAGTTGACGCCGGCCGTGTGCGCGGGGGCGGTCGGGTACGCGCTGCCGGTCGTGGCCAACGCCGCGCAGGCGGAGGGCGAAGTGTCGTTCGACCTGGACGAGAACCGCGTGCCGCTGTCAGACTTCACCGGAGCTACACTCCGCGGGCGGCTGCTGGTTCACCGCGCGACCGTGAGCGCGGGGCCGGTCGTGTCCGAGATCGTGCAACTGATCGGCGAGCCGGCCCCGCGGGTGGTGTTGGCGAACGAGATGACCGTGCCGATCCGCGTCGAGGCGGGTCGGGTTCACCACGAGAACCTGACGCTGACGGTGAACGGCTACGCCATCAAGACGAACGGCTCGGCCGGGTTCGACGGCTCGCTCGCGCTCGTGGCCGACGTGCCGATTCCTGGCACGTTCCCGGGGCTGAAGAACAACCCGTCACTGAAGAAGGCACTGGAGGGGAGGATCGTGAAGGTGCCGATCGGCGGCACGGTGAGTCGACCGGTCGTGGACCGAGCCGGGTTCAACAATGCGGTCGCGGCGGTGGCCCGCGACGCGGCGAAGGATGCGGTGAAGGACGCGGGGCGCGACCTGCTGAACCGCGAGTTGGAGCGGCTGTTCCCCGGCGGGGCGCCGGGGGCGGGAACTCCGCCGGGCGGGCGGCCGCCACTGCTGCCGCTCCCGGTGCCAAAGAAGTAGTGGCGCGCTACCCGCCGCCTGACGGCGGTCGGCTCGCCGGGCGTCAGCGCTTGCGCTTCTTGCCCGGCACACGCCGGCGCACCTTGTACACGTCGCCGCTGTGGTGCGTCACCAACACGGCGCCCGCGGCAGCGTACTTCTCGAACAGTGCGTCCGTTACCAACTCTTCGTCCGGCCACGGGTACACGAACACCAGGTCCATGTCGCCCGGGTCGAGGCCGAGCTGGTCGTAGGCGTCGTCGCTCTCGGTCGTGAACCACGCGTACTCGCCGGCCTTGTACACGCCCTCCTCGGCGCCCCTCGGCACGAAGCTGCCGGCCACGAACTCCGCCTCCAGGCCGTAGTCCTCGGCCAGCCGGCGGGCGCAGTCCACCAGGCCGGGGTCGATCTCGATGCCGACCGCCTCGAAGCCCAGCATCGCCGCCAGGCACGTCACCACGCCGTAGCCGCTGCCCCACTCGCAGAAACGGTTGCCGCGGGAGACGGGGTGCTCGTTCAGCGTGCGGAGGAGGCGGTACGCCGTCGGGTAGTCCGACGGGACGAACGCCGGCACGCGCGCGGAGTAGAGGAAGTCTTCGATGCGGCGGTCGGCGTCGCGGAGAAACTTCCGCACGTCCGGCGGCAGCGGGGCGTCGTCGTCGGGGTAGGGAATTTCGACGAGGGGCATGGTTGAAGTGTGGGTCGAGTGGCGGGCGGCCCGCGTGAGCGGGCTGTTACGTCGGCGCCTCGAGCAGCGACGTAACAGCCCGCTCACGCGGGCCGCCCGCTGCAGCCTACGCCCGCCCGCGGTCGGCGCGCTTGCGGTCGCCTTCCTTGAGGAACACCTTCCGCATGCGGTGCGCCGTCGGCGTCACCTCGACCAGCTCGTCGTCCTCGATGTACTCCAGCGCCGCCTCCAGGGCGAACTCCATCGGCGGCTTCAGCGGCACCGTCTTGTCGGCCCCGGCGCTCCGCATGTTGGTCAGCGCCTTCAACCGGGTCACGTTCACCGTCATGTCCTTGTCGCGGTTGTTCTCGCCGACGATCTGCCCCTCGTAGACCGGCTCCATCGGCTTCACGAACAGGGTGCCGCGCTCCTGCAACCCCTCGATCGCGTAGCCCGTGGCCTTCGACGTTTCCAGGCTGATGAGCACGCCGTTGGGCCGGCCCGGGAAGGTCCCCTTCACCGGCCGGTACTCCAGGAAGTTGTGGTGCATGATCGCCATGCCCTGGGTGCCGCTCATCATCTTCGTCCGCAGGCCGATCAGCCCGCGGGCCGGGACATGGAACTCGATGTGCGTCGTGTTGCCGTGGCCGCCCTCCATCTTCACGCACTCGCCCTGCCGCTCCAGCACCAGCCGCATCACCGACCCCGAGTGCTCGGTCGGAACCTCGATCACCAGGTACTCGTACGGCTCGTACTTCTTGCCGTCGATCTCCTTGATGATGACCCGCGGCTTGCCGACAGCCAGCTCGCCGCCCTCGCGGCGGATCGTCTCCAGCAGCACGCCCAGGTGGAGCAGCCCGCGGCCGGACACGATGAACTCGCTCTCCCGCTCGCCCGGCTTCACCCGCAGGGCCACGTTGTGCTGCAGCTCGCGCTCCAGCCGGTCCCGCAACTCGCGGCTCGTCAGCGGCTTCCCCTCCTGGCCGGCGAACGGCGAGTCGTTCACCTTGAACAGCATGTCCAGCGTCGGCTCGTCGATCGTCAGCGGCGGCAGGGCGTTCGGCTTGTCGAACTCGCAGATGGTGTCGCCGATGTCGGCCTCGTCGATGCCCACGATGGCGCACACGTCGCCGGCGCTGATTTCTTCCACCTCGCGGCGGGCCAGCCGGTCGAACTCCTGCACCTGCACTACCGTGTCGTTGAACGTGGTGCCGTCCTTCTGCTTGACCACCGTCACCTTCTGGTTCTTCCGAATCTTCCCGGCGGCGACGCGGCCGACGACGATCTTGCCGAGGAACTCGCTGTACATCAGGTTCGTCACCTGCACCTGGAGCGGGGCGTCCACGTCCACGTCCGGCGCCGGGATGGTGTTCAGGATGGCGTCGAACAGCGGCCGCAGGTCCTTGGGCTCCACCTTCATGTCGTTGGTGGCGATGCCGGCCCGGCCGCTGGCGTAGATGACCGGGAAGTTGGCCTGTTCGTCCGACGCGCCCATCTCGATGAACAGGTCGAAGACCATCGAGTGGACTTCGTCGATCCGCGCGTCCGGGCGGTCGATCTTGTTGATGACGACGATCGGCTTGAGTCCCACGGCGAACGCCTTTTTGAGGACGAACCGCGTCTGCGGCAGCGGCCCCTCGGCGGCGTCCACGAGGAGGAACACCCCGTCGGCCATGCGCAGGATGCGCTCGACCTCGCCGCCGAAGTCGGCGTGGCCGGGGGTGTCGATGAGGTTCACCTTCACGTCGCCGATGCGGATGCCGCAGTTCTTGGCGAGGATGGTGATGCCGCGCTCGCGCTCCTGGTCGTTCGAGTCCATGATGAGGCCGTGCTGCCCGCCGACGAGCTTGTCCAGCTCCTCGGAGCGGAACAGGCCCGACTGCCGCAGCATCTGGTCCACGAGCGTCGTCTTGCCGTGGTCAACGTGGGCGACCACCGCGACGTTCCGAATATCGTTCCGCTTCATGTCATCCGTCTGGGTGCGATTGCGGGCCGACCGGGCGGGAGGGGTGCGCCCGCGGCCTTACCATCCGTTCAATCTACGAACCGACGTGCCGTGCCGGAAGGGTTGGTGCCGCGTAGATTGCGTGAACCTCTTCGCGGGAGCCGAGCATGGACCTGTACCTCATCCGACACACCGACGCCGGCGACCGCCGGCAGTGGGAGGGCGACGACGCCGAGCGGCCGCTGACCGAACTGGGCCGCGGTCAGGCACGGGCGCTGGGGGCGGCGTTCCAGGCCCGTGGTATCGCCGTCGGAGCGATCCTGACCAGCCCGCTGACGCGGACCGTGCAGACCGCAGGCGAGTTCAACGAGGCGCTCGTCGGCAGCCCCGGCCCGACCGCGTGCGACCTGCTCGCGCCCGACGAGCTCCGCAAGCGGAAACTCACGAAGTTGATCGCCGGCCTCGGCGCGACTTCGGTGGCGGTGGTCGGCCACGAGCCCGACCTGTCCGCGTACCTGGGGTGGCTACTGGGGATCGACTCGGACAACGTGCCGCTGGAGAAGGGCGGGGTGGCGAAGGTCTCGTTCGAGGACGAACCTGCGAAGGGCGAGGGCGTCCTCGGTTGGATGCTCACCCCGGCGTGGTACGGTGCCTGAACCGAAGTGTTGCCGCAAAGGCAGCCAGGAGTTGAGGTTCCGCACGATGACCACCGCACTTTGATCAGACATATATTTGTGTATTTGACTCAATGCGTGCCACGACCCCCTGGGGGGGTACGAGGCACACATCGTGAGCCACTGATCTGTCACTTGGCGTTCATCCCCTTCTGTGCCCACGCCCGCCACGCCGCCTCGACCTCCGGCGCCTTCCAGCCGACGGACTCCAGTGCCTTCGCCGGCTCCGGGACGTCGCCGTTCTCGTCCGGCCGCAGTGCCCCGACGAAGCGCACGAACTTCTCCTGCCCCATCTTGTCGGTGCCGAACGCCAGGTAGTCGACGAAGGCGGTGGCGATCAGTTCGGCGTCGGGGCGGTCGTTGGCCCACAACTCGCCGAGCGTGACCGGGCCACGCCCCTTGCCGAGGACGGCGCCGCGGGCGGCCGTCTTGTACGCGGTGAGGCGCTTGCCGCTCGGGCCATCGGCCCGGAGGCTGGCGGCGCGGCCGTAGCCGCTGCGGAGCCACGCGGGCACCGGCGTGTTCGGCCCGGCCTTCGACTGGAGGTACGCCGCCCCGATCGCCGGCCCGATGTCGCCGACGAACTCGGCGTCGGTCGCCTTCGGGTTAGTCTCGACACCGATGGCCGCCACCGGCTCGTCGCCGCGGACCGACACCACCACGCCGGTGTCGGTGCGATCGCCGAGCACGAGGCGGAGGAAGTTGCCGTAAGCCCGCCGGTCGGGGACGTGGTAGACGGCAAGTTTTCCTTTCCAGGCTTCTTCCTTCTCGCCGTACTGAAGCCCCTTGCGGGCGGTCTTGGCGGTCTTCTCCAGCGCCTCGGCCACGGCCTTTGCCCGCGCCTCCGGGAGCGGCGACGCCAGGAGCAGCGTTGCCGATTCGACGACGGTGTACCCCTTCAATTCGCCCTTCTTGAGGTTCTCGGCGACGGCTGCCTTCTGCGTATCGGTCGCGTCCTGGGCCGAGGAAAGCGACGCGGCGAGTAGGAACAGTGCGGCGGAAGGGGCGAGGCGCGGCATGTCGTGGCTCCGGCGGGTGCAGCACAAAGAGTATAAGCCCGCGGGGCGGCGTTCGGGTAGGATAATGGTCCGCCCTCGGAGCCTGCCATGCCGCCCCGTCTGTTCGCGTTCGCCGCCGCGGTCTTGCTCGTGGCCGCCGCCGGCACCCCCGCTGCCGACCCGAAGGAGAAGCCCAAGTTTCCGGCGAACCGGCTGGCGAAGGAGAGCAGTCCGTACCTGTTGCAGCACGCCCACAACCCGGTCGACTGGTACCCGTGGGGCGCGGAGGCGTTCGAGAAGGCGAAGCGTGAGGGAAAGCTGGTGTTCCTGTCGATCGGCTACAGCAGCTGCCACTGGTGCCACGTCATGGAGCGGGAGACGTTCTCGGACCCCGACATCGCCAAGCTGCTGGCCGCGAACTTCGTCTGCATCAAGGTGGACCGGGAGGAGCGGCCCGACATCGACGACGTTTACATGACGGCCCTCAACGTCGCCGGCGACAGCGGCGGCTGGCCGCTGTCGATGTTCCTGACGCCCGACGGCAAGCCGATCTTCGGCGGCACGTACTTCCCGCCGAAGGACAAGAAGGTGGGCGACGCGACGCAGCTGGGGTTCTCGACGGTGCTGGGGAAGGTGAACGAGTTGATGGCGAAGGAGAAGGACGGCCTGTTCAAGCAGGCGGACAAGGTCGCCGAGATGACGAACGACGCGCTGGCTCGCGGTACCCGATTCCAGCTGGTCGGTGCGCTGACGCGCGAGATGGTGGCTGAGGCCGCGGGTGCTTACGAATTCGACCCGGTGTACGGCGGCACCGGCTCGAAGGACCGCGACTTCAAAGGAACGAAGTTCCCCCGCCCGTCCGTGTACGGCTTCCTCCTGCACCACGCCGCGCGGACGAAGGACGCGGCGCTCGCGGGTTCAGTTCGGCTGACGCTCCGGCAGATGGCGCTGGGCGGCATCTTCGACCACCTCGGTGGCGGCTTCCACCGCTACAGCACCGAGCGCACCTGGGCCGTGCCGCACTTCGAGAAGATGCTGTACGACAACGCCCAGCTCACCGAGCTGTACGCGGAGGCGTTCCGCCTCGACGCCGACCCGTTGTACCGCCGCGTCGTCGCCGACACGCTGGCATTTGTGGCCCGCGACATGACTTCGCCGGACGGCGTGTTCTACTCCGCCCTCGACGCCGACACCGACGGCGAAGAGGGGAAGCACTACGTTTGGACGGGCGAGGAGTTGGGCAAGGTACTCGGCAACGCCGCGGACACGGAGTTCGTCAAGACCGTGTACGGCGTCGGCGCCCCGAACTTCGAGGAGAAGTACCACGTGCTGCGGCTGCCGAAGCCGCTCGCGGAGATCGCCGCCGACCTGAAACTGACCGAGGCGCAGGTGCTTGAGCGCCTCACGCCGCTGCGGGCGAGGCTGCTGGAGGCGCGGGAGCGACGCGCGAAGCCGTTCCGGGACACGAAGGTCATCACGAGCTGGAACGGCCTGATGATCGCGGGCTACGCCAAGGCCGGCGAAGTGTTCCACGAGCCGGCCCACACCGCCGCCGCCGCGAAGGCCGCCGACTTCCTCCTCCGCACCGTCCGCACCCCCGACGGTCGATTGAAGCACCTCTACGCCGCCGTGCCGGGCGAGCGGCCCGCCGCCCGCGGAAACGCTTTCCTGGAGGACTACGCCTTCTTGACGCACGGCCTCCTCAACCTGCACGACGCTACCGGCGACAAGCGCTGGCTCGATGAAGCGAAGGCACTCACCGACGCGGCCGCGAAGTGGCACGGCGACGACGCCCGCGGCGGCTTCTACTTCACCGCCCACGACCACGAAAAGTTGTTCGCCCGCGCCAAGGACGGGTACGACGGCGCGACGCCGTCCGGTAACGGGATGGTGGTCCGCAACCTGGTCCGGCTGGCGTCGAAAACTGACGACGCGAAGTACCGCGAGCTGGCGGGCAAGTCGCTGCGGGCGTTCGCCGGGATGCTGCGCAGCAGCCCAGGAGCAGCGCCGAACACCGCCCGCGCGCTCGATCAATGGCTCGACATCGCGACGAAAGACTCGGTCGCCGCCGACGCCAAGACGCCGACACCCAAGATGCCGCGGGAGTCGTCCGACGTGGTGAGCGCAGTGGTTAAGCTGACCCCGGTAGGCGGCCAGCCCAACCGGGCCTTCACGCTCACACTGACGATCGCGGCGCCGTTCCACGTCTACGCCAATCCGACCGGCAACGACACTCTCGTGGGCTCAAAGACGACTGTCGCCATCGTGGTCGGCGGGAAGGAGAACGACGACCCGATCGCTTACCCGGTCGGCTCCACGGTAAAGGACGCGACCACCGGCGACTACCGCATCTACGCCGACGGGACCCGCATCACCGGCACGCTGCCGGCCGGCGTAGACCCGGCTACAGTCGAATTCCGTGTTCGCGTCATCGCATGCCGCGAGGGGCGGTGCCTCCTGCCGTCAACGCTCCGCGTGAAGCCGTGACCGACGGCGGCCCGCGCGGCCGGGTCAAGCTCGGCGAGCTGGCCGACGCCGTACTGGCGGACGTCGATCCCGTGGTACACGCCGGCTTCGTCGCCGACCTGGCCCTGGTGACGCGGACGGAGGAAGCAGTGACTGCGGTGGCCGACCGGTTTCTCGCAGAGGGTGACCGCGGCCGGCTGGTGTTCCTCGAATGGCTGACCCGCCTTCGCGTCCGGATCCCGGAAGCGGTGCGGCCTCAGGTACTCACCGTCCTCGGCGACAGCCGTCTTCCGGACGACTTGCGAGTTCGGGCGGCGGCCAGGGCGCTACGCTCCGGTCGGACGTCTCGATCACTTCTCATTTCGGTAGTCGAGTCGCTCACCGCTGGCCTGTCCCCGCTGGACTCACTCGCCCGGCTTCGGGCGGTCCAGGCCCGGCTACGGCGCTCGAAGGCGCTTGACGCGCTGATCGATCGCCGCGAACGCCGGCTCCGGCTGACGTGCCCACGCTGCACCGCGCGGCTCGGCCTCGCGGCGATGGCTCGCCACCTGTTCGAGACGCACGGACTAATACTCGACCGCGGCCGCGCTCGTCGGCCGGAGACGCTGGCGAAAGCTCGCCGTAAGCGGTACGCTGCCGCGCGCGACACGACGGCCCTGGACGAAGCCGCCGCCCTGTCCACCGCCGCCGCACTCCGGGCCTGGGCGGCGCGAACCAGGCCTGCCCCGTCAGACGTACCGTCACTCCTCGATGACGCCGCGGGGCGCGGGTGTGGCCTGTGCCCGCGCTGCTTCGCCGAGCGGCCGCCGTCCGTCTCACCGCTGCCGCCGCCGCTCACGCTCGCCGACGGGCGCCTCTGTGGCGACGGGTACGCGGTCGAAGTCAGTGGTCCCGACGGGCTGCGCACGTGTACCGTCACGACGCCCGCGGGAGTCGTTCGCTCCGGGCTCGACGGCCGACGGGCCATCGGCCCGCGGGCGGTCGGCGTCGCGGCCGCCGCGGCGGTTCTCGTAGTCGGAGGTGTCTTGTCACTGCCAGTTACGGTGGTGGTTGGCCTCTCGGTCACGTCATACCTGGCGGCGCGTGTGCTACGCGGCCCGATGGCCACGGCCGGCGAGCGGGCGGTCGATCGTGCCTGGTCCGACCTCGTGCCGCGAATTCGGCCCGGCCCCGCGTTCGACCACTTCCTGACCCGACTATGTCGCGTTAGCGCCGGGCACCCGAACACCGAGGCCCGCGCGGGTCACCTGTCCGAGCCGAGGGACCTGGCGGCACGGGCCGCCGCCCGCTTCCTTCAGGCCGAGGACGCGGCCCGGCACGGCGTCGACCGCACCGGTGCCATCGGCGACCTCCTCTCGGCCGGGCTACGGGGTGACGCAGGTGTAACGTTCGCCGAATACGTCACCGAGCTGTTCCTCGCTGGACGGCCGTCGCCCGGCGCGGTCGCGCGACTGCGCGTGCTCGCGCTCGACGGCGCGTTCGCGGCCGGGTTCACCCCCCGTGGGCTCACCGACGTGTGGGCCGCGTGTCCGAACTTCCGCGCCCTGACGGACGTCGTACCCCTCTCGCGGCTCGGCGTTCAGTACGGCGTCTGGGACTGGACGAAGCAGCCGCCGTGGGAGTCGGTCGCCGGCACCGGGACTGTCTTCGAGTTGGCGCGCGTCGCCCCCACGCTCGCCGGACGCCTGCTCCACGAGCACCCCGACCTGCTCCTTTACCACCGCCCGCCGCAGGCCGTGGACGAAGCCCACGGCTGGGTGCTCGTCACCGCCCGCGGTGTGGTCGTGGGTGGAAAACTCGTTGCCGACCCGGACGCGGAGTTGCGCGTGGAAGGCGGGCGGCTCGTCGGCTCGGCCACGCTCGTTTTCGGCCCGCACCGGCTGGCGCTGCCGCGGCGACCACCGGCCACCTTCCTGACAACGCTCCGTCAACTCCTCCGCGTCCGCGCCGAGCAGTTGCTGCCGCGCCTCGACGTGGCACTGGCCCCCGGTCCCACGCATCCGGCGTTGGCTTCGCTGGCTAACCGGTGCGGGTGCGGGGCAGGCGTGTTCATCACCCCCGGCCGGGTCGGGCGGGTGGCGCGGTTCGGGCCGACGTGACGGACTACGGCCGCACCGGGCGGTGAGTCCGGATGGCGTCGAGTGCGCGGCGGATGTCCGGGGCCAGTGGTGCCTCCACCTCGAGCCAGTGCCCGGTCCGCGGGTGGCGGAAGCGGAGGCGGAATGCGTGCAGCGCCTGCCGGCCGATCAGCACCTCGTCCGCGTCCTTCGGGGTACCAGGTACCAGGTCGGAGAGTTGGAAGCGGTCGCGCCCGCTGTAGTGCTTGTCGGCCAACACCGGGCAGCCGACGTGAGCCAGGTGGACCCGAATCTGGTGCGTCCGCCCGGTCCGCGGCTGCACCCGGACCAGCGTGTGCCCGCGGAACCGTTCTAACACCTCGTAGTAGCTCAGTGCGTCCTTCGCATCGGGGTCGGTGGGGTCGAGCGTCGCCGCCATCTTCTCGCGGTCGTGCGGGTGGTGCTTGATCCGAGCCTCGATGTAGTCCGTGTCGCGCTCGAGTTCGCCCGCCGTCAGGGCGACGTACTCCTTGAACACCTTCCGCGTCTCGAACTGGTTCGAGCACTCGCGGAGGGTCTGGTCGTCCTTGGCGATCAGTATCACGCCGCTGGTGTCCTTGTCGAGCCGGTGGACGATACCGGCGCGGTACGCGCCGTTCTCCCGGCTTAGCTGCTCGCGGAAGTGGAACTGCAGGGCGTTCACCAGCGTGCCGGACCAGTTCCCCTTCGCGGGGTGAACCACCATGTCGGCCGGCTTGTTGATCACCGCCAGGAACTCGTCCTGGTACAGGATGTCGAGCGGGATGTCCTCGGGTTCCGGCAGGTCGTGGTCCGGGGCCGGCATCTCGACGTGCAGCTTGTCGAGCTTTCGCACCTTGTAGCTCGGCTTCGTCGCCCGGCCGTTCACCGTCACGCCGCCGGCCTCGATCGCCTTCTGAATCTCCGACCTGCTGTAGGCCTGCATGTGGATGTGCAGGTACAGGTCGAGCCGCATCCCCTCCTGCTTGATCTGCGCGACCAGGTCGAGTGGCTCTCGCGTCCGCGCCGGGATCGGCTCGGCGGGGGCGGCGTCGATCCGGTCGTCGTCGTCCGCGGCGGGGGTCATGAGGTGATCCGCAAACGCGACGCGGGGGGCCGAAGCCCCCCGCCGCTTGTGTCCGACTCCGGTTCTTCGGTCACGGCGTGAGCGGCGGGTGCCCCGGCGGGAGCGGGGCCACGGGGCCGCCGCCGGGCAGGCCGGAGATCGGGCCGAACGGGCTGCTACCCGGGCCGAACGGCATCCCGCCGCCGGGGCCGAACGGCATCCCACCAGGGCCGAACATGCCGCCACCCGGACGGGCGGGGAAGCGGAGCATGTTGTACAGGTCGGTCTGCACCCGCTGGATGTCCTGCGTCGTGGCTCCGCCAGGCGCCCTCAGCTCGGCCGCGAGCTTCTTCGCCTCCTCGCCCCACGGCGAATCCTTGGCCACCTCCGCGAGCTTTTCGAGGTACTGGGCGGCCTCGCGCGGGTCGCCTCGGAACGTGTCGATCCGCCCTTCCTGTGTGATGCCCACCAGCGCCAGCTCGGCCTTCGCCAGGCCCAGGTAGCACTCGGCTAGCAGGACCGGCGAATCCTTCAGTTCAGGTGCCATCTTCGACAGCGACTCCTTCGCCTGTTCGATGGCGGCGAGTGCTTTCGCCCGCTCCTGGGGGTCGCCGGTGACGAGCTTGTCGATCCCCTCCGGGGCGAGGCGGATGCGGGCCAGGTGGAACTCGGCAACTTTGGCCGGGGCCGTGCCCGGGTAGTCGCTGATGACCTTTTCCAGGTCTTCCGTGGTGGAGGCCAGTTCCAGGTCGAGCCACTGCCGCGAGCCGGCCACATTCCCCTGGAAGTTCATGAACCACAGCACGCCGACGCCCACGATCAGGATCAGCAAGATGGCCATCACGCGGTACGACACGAGTTCGCCGCGGGTGAACCTCTGCCAGGCCGCCTTGATGGCAGCCCCCGGCGTGGTCGTTTCCGCGGGCGGCGGGGGGGTCGTCGGCGACTCGGTACTCATGCCGGGCTCCGTTCCGCGGGGCGGGTCGCACGACCGTTACAGGCACTACGACCGGCGGTAAGGGAGGATGATAGGCCGACCACCCGCCCCGGTCAACGGGGGCTGCGGCCCGCGGCCGCGGCCGTAGAATACCGCCTGGTACGCGGCCGCAACGGGGGGCGACATGGTGTTCGGCTGGTTCAAGCGCGGGCTCGCCAAGACGGCCGGCGTGTTCGGCGGCGTCCTCGACGTGCTCCGCCGCAAGGGGAAGGTCGATCAGGCGTTTCTCGACGAACTCGAGAAGCAGCTGTACCGCGCCGACCTGGGTACGACCGCAACCGCGACGATCATCGACCGCGTCCGCCAGGGCTTCCGCGACAAGGAGGTCGGCGAGGAGGTGTCGGCGTTCGTCCGCAAGCAACTCCGCGACCTGCTCGCCTCCGACTCGCCCGGACTGGCCTACGCCGCGTCCGGGCCGACGATCGTGATGGTCGCGGGCGTCAACGGCTCGGGCAAGACCACGTCGATCGCCAAGCTCGCCAACAGGCTCAAGAAGGACGGCAAGAACGTGGCCGTGGCCGCGTGCGACACCTTCCGCGCCGCGGCCATCGAGCAACTGACGGTGTGGGCCGGCCGCATCGGCTGCGACATCATCAAGCAAGGCCAGAATGTGCAGCCGGCGGCGGTCGCGCACGACGCCTGCGAGGCGGCCAAGGCCCGCGGGTACGACGTGCTCGTCGTCGACACCGCCGGCCGGCTCCACACGCAGACGCACCTGATGAAGGAGCTGGAAAAGATTCACACCGTGGTGAGCCGGCAGATACCCGGGGCGCCGCACGAGGTGCTGCTCGTGCTCGACGCCTCGAACGGGCAGAACGCCGTTGTGCAGGCCGAGCAGTTCTCGAAGTCCGTGAAGTGCAGCGGCATCATCCTGTCGAAGCTCGACGGCTCGGCGAAGGGCGGGGCGGTCTTCGCCATCAAGCAGAAGCTCGGCCTGCCGGTGAAGTACGTCGGCGTCGGCGAGGGGCTCGACGACCTGGAGCCGTTCGACCCCGACGCCTTCGTCGCGGCGCTGTTCGACAAGGGGTGAGTCGGCGAACATTCGGGCCGGGTTCATTGTGTGTACGGCACCCCCCCAGGGGGTCGAGGCACGAATTGAGTCAATGACACAAAAGTATATGATAACGACGCCGCCCGACGTGAGGCCCGCTGCAAGCCAGCCCCACGTCAGAGTTTACTTCGCCACCTCGACGGCCCGCGTCTCGCGGATCACGGTCACGCGGATCTCGCCGGGGTAGTCCAACTGCTGCTCGATGGCGCGGGCGATGTCGCGCGACAGCTTCACCGCCTCGGCGTCCGTCGTTTGCCCGGCGTTGGCGATGACGCGGAGCTCGCGGCCGGCCTGGATCGCGTAGGCGTGCTCGACCACCGGGAAACCCATCGCCACCGCCTCCAGATTCTCCAGCCGCTTCACGTACTTTTCCAACGACTCCCGCCGCGCCCCCGGGCGGCTGGCGCTGATCGCGTCTGCGGCCGCCACCAGCACCGTGTAAATGTTGTCCACCGTCACGTCGTCGTGGTGGCCTACGATGGCGTGCAGCACCTCCTTGCTCGTCTCGCCGTAGCGGCGGGCGAGCTCGGCGCCGACCTTCGGGTGGCCGCCCTCCATCTCGTGGTCGGCTGCCTTCCCCACGTCGTGCAGTAACCCGCAGCGACGTGCCAGCTGCGGGTTCAGGCCGAGTTCGCCGGCCATCAGTCCGCACAGGTGGGCGACTTCCAGCGAGTGCTGGAGGACGTTCTGGCTGTAGCTCGTGCGGAACTTGAGGCGGCCGAGCAGGTGCAGCAGCTTCTCGTGCGGCTCGGGAACGTCCGCCTCAATGACCGCGGCCCGGCCGGTCTCGGTGACGTGCTTCTCCATCTCGGCCTGCGTCTCGGTCACCACCTCTTCGATCCGCGTCGGGTGGATGCGGCCGTCGGCGATGAGCTTGGCCAGGGCGAGCCGGGCCGTCTCGCGGCGGACGTTGTCGAACGCCGACACGATCACCACGCCGGGCGTGTCGTCCACGATCACGTCCACGCCGGTGGCCTTCTCGAAGGCCCGGATGTTCCGCCCCTCGCGGCCGATGATGCGGCCCTTGATGTCGTCGGACGGGATGTCCACCGTGCTCACGGTCGTGTCGGCGGTGTGGTCGGCGGCGAAGCGCTGGATGGCCGTGGCGAGCACCTCGCGGGCCTTCGCCTCGGCCTGCTGGCGGATCCGCTCCTCGTGCTGGCGGATGCGGGCGGCGGCCTCCTCGGCCAGCTCGCGGTCGAGCCGGTCGAGCAGCATCCGCTCCGCCTCCTCGCGTGACATGCCACTCAGCTGCTGAAGCGTGCGCGTCTGCTCGGTGGCAAGATCGTCCAGTTGCTTGGCCTTCTCCTGGAGGCGCTCCTTGCGCTCGGAGAGCTTTTTCTGCACCGATTCGAGTTGCCGCTCCTTGCGGGCCAGCTCGCGGGCCTTCTGCTCCGCGGCGTCCTCCCGCTTCTCGGCGCGGCGCTCCAGCTCGCGCACCTCGCCGCGGGCCTGGTCCAGCTCGCGCGTCAGCTCGTCGCGGCGCCGGCCGGCCTCGTCGCGCGCCCGCGCCTCGGCCTCGCGGACGATGCCGTCGGCCTCCTGCCGGCCCCGCTCGACCAGCTCTCGCGCCCGGTTCTCGGCCTGACGCGTTTCCTCTTGCAGGCGGGCGGCTTCCATCACGGACAGCGACGGGCCGCGGCCGAGGGTGCGGACGGTGACATACGTGAGCGCGGCGCCGGCGGCGGCCGCTCCGGCGGCCAGCCCGGCGGCGAGTTCGGGTTCCATGGGAACGGTCCTTCCCGCGTGTCGGCCGGGCCGATCGGGCGGGGGTCTGTCGCGGGTGAGGTCGGGTATGCAAGCCGCCGTCCGGGCGGCCGGTCGGCACAACGGCCGGCCGGAACCCGCCCGGTCGTCCGTGGGGGGCGGGATGTTGGCATTATGCGGACGTGCGAATCCGTTCGCAACCGGCTTCGCCGGCTCTGGCAACGGCCACGGACGCGCCACAACCGGCTCTTTTTTGGCCACCGGGGCGAGTTCTGTGACGGCCCCGTGAAGGTTCGTTGAAAGGGCTGTTGCCCACCTTTTGGGAGCCCGCCGGGGCAAGTATCTCTGACGTGCGGGAGTCGCCCGCGACCGGATATGCTGAGGGCTGCACGTGCGTCAGGCGAAACATCATGCGTTCACACTCATCGAGTTGCTGGTCGTCATCGCGATCATTGCCATCTTGATCGGGCTGCTCCTGCCGGCCGTCCAGAAGGTCCGCGAGGCCGCCGCGCGGAGCACCTGCTCGAACAACCTGAAGCAGATCGGCCTGGGCATGCACGCCCACCACGACGGGCTCCGCGAGTTCCCGACGGCCGGGTCCGACGGGCCGAACCAGAGCTGCTGCAACGCCACGTCGCGCGTCGGCTGGACGTGGATGTTCCAGCTCACGCCGTACATCGAGCAGCAGAACGTGTTCAACCTCCCCGAGACCGCCGCGGGGAACACCCAGGTCGCGCAGACGGCCATCAAGATCTACTACTGCCCGTCGCGCCGCCAGCCGGTGCTGTACTCCAACGGCGGGCGGTGCGACTACGCCGGGAACGGCGGCCGCAACATGGCCGGGAACGGCACCGAGGGCGTGTTCGTCCGCCAGTGGCGCGCCCCCGGCACCACGATGTCGCCGACGGCCCCGGTGGAGCAGCGGCGGACGCTGACCGACATCACCGACGGCACCTCGAACACGGTGATGGTGGCGGAGAAGCAGGTGCATTTCTCCGTGCTCGGCTCTGCGGGCGGGGACAACGAGGTGTGGAACAACTCGGGATGGGACCAGGACCACCAGCGGTTCGGCGAGGCCGTGCCGGAGCCCGACGACAAGCACCCGACCTCGGCGTCGTCGACGTTCTGGTCGGTCCGGTTCGGCGGCTCGCACCCGGGCGTGTTCAACGCCGTGATGGCCGACGGGTCCGTGCGGTCGATGCGGTACACGGCCGACGCCGCGAACTGGATGCGGGTGTGCCTCATCGGCGACGGCCAGGTCATCACGACCGACTTCTAACCCGCCCCGAAACCCACCCCCCACACTCGTCACACACGAGGTCCCTTCCGTGATCCGATACACCCGCCAATCTCGGGCGTTCACGCTGATCGAACTGCTGGTCGTGATCGCCATCATCGCCATCCTCATCGGGCTGCTGCTGCCGGCGGTCCAGAAGGTGCGCGAGGCCGCGGCCCGGAGTGCGTGCCAGAACAACATGAAGCAGCTCGGCCTCGGGCTGCACAACTTCCAGTCCACCGTCGGGCACTTCCCGGCGGGCGCGCTGCGGGCGCCGAACACGGGCACCGTCGGACCGATCTTCACGAAGATGGGTGTGACCCGGAACGGCGTCCGGCACGCGTGGTCGGTGTTCCTCCTGCCGCACATCGAGCAGGGGCCGCTGTTCCAGCAGTACAACCTGAACGAGGACTGGGCCGCTGCCGCCAACGACACGGCTCGTGCCACGCAACTCAAGGTCATGTCGTGCCCGTCCACGCCGGGCGGGTCGCGGGTGTTCTCGCGGTCCGTGTCCATCCCCACGGGGGCGGGCGGCGGCACGCGGACGATCAACATCGCCTCCGGCGACTACGCGCCCAACAACGCCTACGGCTCGGCCCTGGAAGGCGCCGGGCTCGCGGACGTGACGGTGAACCGGAACGGCATCCTCCAGGTGGTCACCGCCAACACGCACCAGATGTTCAGCATCCCCGAGATCCGCGACGGCACGTCGAACACCGTGCTCCTGTCGGAATGTGCCGGCCGCCCCGACCGGTGGACCGGCCCGACCATGACCGCCGCCCTCGGCGGGCTCGATGGCGGGTGGGCGGACCACGACAACGAGTACATCACCCACGGCGCCGTGTCGAAGACGAACACGGCGTCCCCCGGTCCGTGTCACACCAACTGCCACAACGGGAACGAGGTGTACTCGTTCCACGTGGGCGGGGCGATGCACGTGTTCGGCGACGGGTCCGTGCGGTTCATCCGCGAGAGCATGGACATGCGGCTGTTTGTGAAGTTCCTGACGCGGTCGGGCAACGACGTGGTTCCCCTCGACAACTGACCGGAGCGGACGTGATGCGCGTGCTGACGGGAACGATGCTTGTCGTGGTTGCGGGGTGCTCCGCCGCCGAGCCGCCGGTGACGGTCCACCCGGTTCGGGGGCAGGTGCTGTACGACGGCAAGCCGGCCCAGGGCGTGAAGGTGTACTTCATCCCGACGAGCGCACCGGTGGTGCCGCAGATTCCGATGAACCCGCACGGCGTGACCGGGCCGGACGGCTCGTTCGAGCTGTCCACGTTCGGCACGAACGACGGTGCCGCGGAAGGCGGGTACCAGGTCGTACTCGACTGGCCCGAGCCGGCCGGTGAGGGTGAAGAGGAGGACATGACCGACCGCCTGCTCGGCTGGTACGGCCCCGTCCACTCGAAGCTGACCGTAACGGTGACCGCGGGGGCGAACGTGGTCCCGCCCTTCAAGCTCGCCGCCGTCAGCCGGCCGCCCGGCGAAGTGCAAGGCGTGCCGGGCAAGAACTGAACCGCCATCAGCTCACCGGCCGCTCGAACTCGTCGCCCCCGAGTTCGAGCGGCTTTTTCGCTTGCGGACACGTCTGCGGTCGATCACAAATAACTATCGCTTATCGGCTCCGACGGGGGCCGTCACCATCACCCCGAGGTGTGCCCGTGTTCCGTGTGTTGCTCCCGGCCGTTGTGACCGCGGTGCTCGTCGCCGGCGGCGGGTCGGTCGCTCAAGACGCCAAGAAGGACACGAAGAAGGCCGACCCGGCCCCGAAGGCCAAGGGGTTCCTGCCGCAGAACTACGGCAAGCTGGGCCTCACAGACACGCAGAAGCAGCAGGTTTACGAAGTGCAGGCGAAGTACAACACCGAGATCGACAAGCTCGACGCCAAGATTCGTGAGCTGAAAGCAGCGCGCGACAAGGAGGTGAAGGCCGTCCTGACCCCCGAGCAGAAGAAGCGGCTCGAAGAAATCCTCCTCGGCAAATGACACCGGACCGGCGCAATGGGAATGCAACGCTCCGTCCGCTTCGCCCCCGGCGGCGTCCCTGGGTGGGACGCCGTTTGCGGGCAACTCGCTCGGGTCGGCGTGGTGGTGTCCGTGAAGATGATTGATGGGCTCCCGGCGTTCCCGGACGAGGTGCCGGAACCGGGCTGGAAGGAACTCCGCGTCGGCACTCCGGGTGGAATGGTGACCCTGCGATCCGCCCCGGACGCGGTTACGTGTGTGGTCTGGGGCAACGCGGACGACCGGCTCCGGGCCGACTGGGACACGCTGTGTTGGGCCTGCGCCGCGGCCGGCGGCGGGCAGGTCGAGACGCCCGACGGACTCACTTCCGCTGACGCCTTCGCCCGTTCCGTGGGCTTGAAACCCGCATAACCCGCACACTCGACCCACGCCCCGCCGCCAGCTGGCACTTCGCCGTGACCACCCGCCCGCCCTCTGGCCGATAAGCCCCCCACAGCCCCGCAACCGGTTGCCCTTGTCGGCGCCGCCGGGTTCCGTTAAGTTCCGCCGCCCCGGGGGTTCCGGGGGGGTCCGCGGCTCGTCGGGAAAAGGGCCACACCGTGTCCGTCACCGTCCGACAACTCGCGGAGTGGGTGCGAGGCGAAGTCCTCGGCGACGGCGACCTCGCCGTCGAGGACGCGCGGACGCTCACCGACGCTCGCGCCGGCGACATCACCTTCGTGGACGGCGAGAAGCACGCCGCCGCGTGGCACGCCTCGCCCGCGGCCGCGGCCGTGGCCCCGCCGTCGATCCCAGTCAACGGCCGGCCACTAATCCGCGTCGCCGACCCGCTGCTGGCCTTCGCCGAAATCGTCCGCCACCTTCGCGGCCGGGCGCCGCTCCCGGCCGGCGAGATTCATCCCACTGCTCTCGTCCACCCGACGGCGCGGCTCGGGGAGGGCGTGTCCGTCGGCCCGTTCGCGGTCATCGGCGAGGACTCGGAGATCGGCGCGGGCTCGGTGCTGAGTTCAGGCGTCGTGGTGGGCCGCGGCTGTCGCATCGGGGCGGGGTCGGTGCTGCACCCGCGCGTCGTCCTGTACGACGACTGCGTTCTCGGCGACCGCGTCGTCATCCACGCGAACGCGGTCATCGGCGCGGACGGGTTCGGCTACCGCACGCAGGCCGGCCGGCACGTCAAGGTGCCGCAGCTGGGGTGGGTCGAGATCGAGAACGACGTGGAAATCGGCGCCAGCTCGACGGTGGACCGCGGCACGTTCGGCCCGACGCGGATCGGCACCGGCACGAAGATCGACAACCTGGTGATGGTCGGCCACAACTGCCAGATCGGCCGGCACAACATCCTCGCCGCGCAGGTCGGCGTCGCCGGGTCGAGCGTCACCGGCGAGTACGTGGTGATGGCCGGGCAGGTGGGCGTTGCCGACCACCTCCGGGTCGGCGACCGCACGATTATCGCGGCCAAGAGCGGCGTCCTGAGCGACGTGGCGGCAGACATGCGGGTGCTCGGCTACCCGGCCCGGCCGGACTCGCACATGAAGCGGGTGTGGGTGCTCCTCGACCACCTGCCGGACTGGCGGCGCGACCTGAAGCGTGTCAAGGAACACCTCGGCCTGGGGGACGAGTGACCGGCCTGCGGCTGAACCCGTTCGCCGCCCGCCCGCCGCGCACCGGGCCCGAGCCGGTCGGGCTGCTGGCCTGCGCCGGCCGCTTCCCGATCATCTTCGCCGAGAAGGCGCGCGAGGCCGGCGTGCCGGTCGTGTGCCTCGGCGTCCGGGGGATGGCCGACCCGGTACTGAAGGACCTGTGCGCCGAGTTCCGCTGGATGCCGCGGGCGTCCCTCGGGTTCATGATCCACACGTTCCGCCGCGCCGGCGTCCGCCGGTTCACGATGGCCGGCAAGTTCCACAAGCACCAGCTGCTGAAACCCTGGATGCTCGTGCGCTTCCTCCCCGACTGGCGGATGCTCCGGTTCTGGTTTTTCGGCTCGCGCCGCGCCAACAACGACGACTCCATCCTGCTCGGCCTCATCCAGGAGTTCCGGTCGCACGGCCTGGACTGCGTCTCGCCCCTCGAACTCTGTCCGGAGCTGCTCGTGCGCGAAGGCCTCCTCACCCGCCGCCGGCCGACCGCGAACGAGGAGCTCGACATCCGCGTCGGCTGGGCGCTGGCCCGCGAGATGGGCCGGCTCGACGTGGGGCAGAGCGTCATGATCCGCAACCGGGCCGTCGTCGCCGTCGAGGCCATCGAGGGGACCGACCGCGCCATCCTCCGCGCCGGCGAGCTGTGCGGCGGCACCGGGTTCGTCGTGGTGAAGGTCGCCAAGCCGGCCCAGGACATGCGGTTCGACGTGCCCACCGTCGGTGTGCAGACCATCGAGTCCATGAGGGCCGCGGGCGGCAAGGTGCTGGCGATCGAGGCCGGTAAGACCATCCTGATCGACGAGGCGGAGACGGTGGCACTCGCCGACCGGTACGGCATCGCTGTAACCGCCCTGGCCGAGTCGCCGCCGGGCTGAGTCACGATTTCCCCTTTCCCCGCCGGGCCCGCGGCTCGATAATCCAGCATCCTTCCCGGCTGCCGGCGGTCCCAGCCCGACATGGGTTCCACGACGTTTCTGCTGCCGAACCCCCTGCCGCCGGCGGCCGAGTCACTCTTGCGCCTGGCCTGCGTGGCCGGCGGTTACGACCAGGCGCCGACGCCTACCGCCGTCCGCGTCGAGGGCGACCGTCTAATTCTGTCTCGCGACTCGGCAGAGAGCGGCTTCCTCGTCGTGCCGTGGCCGGTCGGATCGGGCGGCGCGGTGGTGACGACGAGCGCGACCGTCCGCGAGCGGCCCGAGTCCTACCGGCTGCTCACGGAACTGGCCCGCGGCAAGTTGAATCAGCTCCGCACACAGCTCGGCGAGTGGAAAGACATCGGCCTACAAACTCCGCCCGAGTTCGAGGCCGACCTCGCCGACCTGATCCGCCTGTTCGGTCAGGCCGTGTTGGCACCTGACGGCACGGCCGCGGACGATGCCGCGGCGCGTGCCCTGGAGCACGGCTACGTCCTCGCGGACCGGCTTGTGCAGCTGTACGTGGATCAGATGTTCGCCACGCGGCATGAGGACGAGGGGAAGCTCGGCTCGTGGCTCGCCGCCACCACGCCGGTCCCCGTCCCGCCGCCGCTCGTGGCCGAGTTCCGGCGGGCGTTCTCGGCCGTTCGCGTCAGCATCCGCTGGGCCGACATCGAGCCCGAGGAGTCGCGCTACGACTGGGACCGCGTGGACGCCGCCATCACCGCCGCGGAGGAACTGGGTCTACCCGTAGTGTTCGGGCCGGTCATCGACCTGACGCCGGGGATGCTGCCGCCGTGGGCGGCGACCTGGCGCGGCGACATGCCGACCCTGGCCGCGTTCATGTGCGACTACCTGGAGACGATCGTCAACCGGTACAAGGACCGCGTCCGCAGGTGGGTGGTGTGCGGCGGTGTGAACCACGCCGACGGCCTCGGGCTGTCCGACCACGACCGCCTCCGCCTGGCCTCCCGCCTGTTCGAGGCCGCGGCGCAGCTCGACCCCGAACTCGACTTCGCCCTCGGGGTCGCGCAGCCGTTCGGCGACTACCTCGTGAGCGGCGACCAGACCATTACACCGCTCGCGTTCGTGGACGACCTGCTGCGGGCCGGCGCCCGCGTCGGCGGGATCGAGCTCGAACTCCGCACCGGCTCGCTTCCGCGCGGCAGCTTCCCGCGCGACCGGCTCGAAGTGTCGCGGCTGCTCGACCTGTTCGGCATCCTCGGCCCTCCGCTGGACGTGGTGCTGGCGTGCCCCGCCGGGTCGGGGACGGACCCGATCGCGCAGGCTCACGGCGAGGTGATCTGGTCGCCGGCGTGGCGCGGCCCGCCGACGCCGGAGGGCCAGGCCGAGTGGGGCATGGCCGTCGCGGCCCTGGCGCTGTGCAAGCCGCAGGTGCGCTCCGTGACGTGGGACCACTGGGCCGACGTCGAACCGCACCTGACGCCGAACGGCGGACTCTTTGCCGTCAGCGGTCGGGCGAACCCGCTACTCGGCCGGCTCCAGGGGCTGAGGGCGACCCACCTCGAATGACCGACGCGGTGCTTGCGGGGGGGCCGGCCCGCGGCTAGAATTCCCGCGTCCTGTTCCGACTCGCGGCTACACACAATCCACACACCGGCGCGACCGTGCGCCCACGAGACTGAGGCGATGCCCCCAGCCGACGACCCGCGGCCGGCCGACCCCGGCGACCCGCCAGAAGCGGGCGGGCTTCACGCCGTCGGCGGCTACCGGCTGCTGCGGCGCATCGGTGAAGGGGGGATGAGCACCGTCTACCTGAGCTACGACGTGACCGCCCGCCGGCCGGTGGCGGTCAAGCTGCTCGCCGACCACCTCGCCGGCCGACCCGAGTTCGTGAGCCGATTCTACCGCGAGGCCCGGCTCAGTCAGTTCCTCCAGCACCCGAACCTGGTACAGGGCTTCGCCGCGGGCTTCGACACCGGGCCGCGCGTGCACTACCTCGTGCTGGAGTTCGTGGACGGGCCCAGCGCCGACGCCGCCCTCGGCCGCGCGCGTCGGCTCGGCGTGGGGGCCGGCGTCCGCCTCGGCGTGGACATCGCGCGGGCGCTCGGCTTCCTGCACGCCCGCAACCTCGTCCACCGCGACGTGAAGCCGGACAACATCCTGTTCAGCCCCGACGGAGGCGCCAAGCTCGCCGACCTCGGATTGGCCAAGCGGCTGAACGACGACAGCGGCCTGACGGCCGTCAGCCAGGGCGTCGGCACGTCGTACTACATGCCCTACGAGCAGGCGTTGAACGGCTCGCTCGTGGACGCCCGCAGCGACGTGTTCGCCCTCGGGGCCACCATGTACCACCTGCTCACGGGTCAGGTGCCGTTCCCCGGCGCGACGCACGAGGAGATCATCCGCGGCAAGGAGGTCGGCCGGTTCGCCCCGGTCCGCAGCGCGAGCCCGGAAGTGCCCGCGGCCGTGGCCACGGTACTGGAAACCGCCCTCCACCGCGACCCGCGCTCGCGCTACCCCACCGCCGACGAGTTCGGCGCCGCCCTCGCCGCCACCGGCCTGGCAACCCGGGTCCCGTCCTACCCCATCGGCACCGTGCCGCCCGGCGACGGGCCGCACCTCGACGCCCCCACCCGCGTCGATTTCACGTCCGGCCCGCCGCTCGCCGCCGGCAGCTGCCCGTGAACCCCGTCACGTCGGCCCGCCTGCTGCTGGTGCTCGCCGCGGTGCTGTGGAGCCTCGGCAGCCTGTTCGTGCGCTTCCTCCGCGAGCCCACCGCCCTCGGCCTTCACGACCCGCCGCTGACCCCGCTGCAGATCGCGTTCTTCCGCGGTCTCTTCGGCGGCGCCGTGCTGCTCACGATGGTGCGACGGATCGACGTGACGTTTCGCCCGCTGATGGGGGCGATGGTGCTCACGTTCACCGTGATGTGCGGGCTGTACATGTCAGCCCTGAGCCTCGGGCCGGCGGCGAATGCCATCTTCTTGCAGAACACGGCCCCGGTGTGGGTGTACCTGTTCGCCGTGTACGCGCTCGGCGAGGCTGCCAGCCGCCGCGGCTGGCAGGCGGTGCTACTCGGAGGCCTCGGCGCCGTCGTGATTGTCGCGGGGAATTGGCCGCACGACTTGCCGCCGGACGAGCAGCAGACGCAGGTGCTCATCCTCCTCATGGGCGTCGGCAGCGGCCTGTGGTATGCGGGTGTCGTGCTCTTCCTGCGGGTGTTGCGGAACGAGTCCCCGGCGTGGCTCGTATCACTCAACCTCCTCGGCACGTCCGCCACGCTCGGCGTCTACGTGATGCTTCGCTACGGCGTCGGCGGGTTCGTGGACTGGGTGACCGCCCCGACCATGGGGCAACTCGCGCTTCTGGCCGTGTTCGGCGTGGTGCAGATGGCGATGCCATACTGGCTGTTCGCGCGCGGGCTGCGGCACGTGTCGCCGCACGAGGCCGGCATCATCACACTGCTGGAACCGCTCCTGAACCCGTTGTGGGCCTACCTCATCACGCCGGACAAGGACACGCCGACGCCCGCCATGTGGCTCGGCGGCGCGCTCATCCTCGCGGCTCTGGTCTGGCGGTACGTCCCGGACCGACGGGCGGTTCCGTAGGTGATTGCACGCCGCGTCGGCGTGTGGTTCACTGACACTTCGCGCCGCCGACGGCAGGTGGTTCACCAACTTCGGGACTAGCACCATGACTCGCGCGCTGCCGCTGCTTCTCGCCTGTACGCTCGCCGTCAGCGCCCAACCCCCCGCACTGAAGAACGGTGACCCGCGCACACCCGCCGAGGAGCGGGCCACGTTCGAACTCGCCGCCGGCTTCGACATCGACCTCGTGGCGGCCGAGCCCGACGTGGTCGATCCCGTGGCCATGTGCTTCGACGAGAAGGGCCGCATCGTCGTGTGCGAGATGCGCGGTTACCCGAACGGCGGCGTCGGCACCGGCAACGAGACGCGCGGCCGCATCCGTGTCCTGGAGGACCGCGACGGCGACGGCAGGTTCGAGACGGCCACCACGTTTGCCGAGGGGCTGCGCTTCCCGATGGGCGTCACGCCGTGGGACGGCGGCATCGTCGCGGCGGTGGCCCCCGACCTGCTGTACCTCAAGGACACCGACGGCGACGGCAAGGCGGACGTGAAGCGCGTCCTGTACACCGGCTTCAACCTCGCCAACATCCAGCAGATGGTGAACGGCTTGCAGTGGGGGCTGGACAACTGGGTGTACGGCGTGTGCGGGAGCGACGGCGGCGTGGTGAAGTCCGCGGAGAAGGCCGACGCCCCGGAAGTGAACCTCCGCAACCGCGGCTTCCGCTTCCGCCCGTGGCAGCCGGGCAGCCTGGAGCCGACCAGCGGCGGTGGTCAGTACGGCCTCACCGCCGACGAGTACGGTCACTGGTTCACCGCCACGAACAGCCAGCACCTGCGGCAGATCGTGCTGCCGGATCAGTATCTGCGCCGCAACCCGTACCTGGCGGTGACCGCCGTCACGATCGACATCCCCGAGCACGGCGCGGCCGCGAAGGTCTTCCGCGCCAGCTCGTTCGAGGCGTGGCGCGTGGAGCGCACGACCCGCCGCGCCGGAAGCCCCGACGCCAAGCGCTTCCCGACAACGGAGCTTGTGCCCGGTGGCTACATCACGTCCGCGTGCAGCCCGCTGATCTACACCGCCGACCTGTTCCCCGCGCCGTACCGCGGCAACAACTTCGTGTGCGACCCGGCGAACAACCTGATCCACCGCGAGACGTTGCACGGGAAGGGGGCCGTGTTCACCGCGCGGCGGGCCGACGAGAACACGGAGTTCCTGCGGAGCACGGACAACTGGTTCCGCCCGGTCCACCTGACGCTCGGGCCGGACGGGGCGGTGTACGTGCTGGACTTCTACCGCGAGGTGATCGAGACGCCGCTGTCGCTGCCGGACGACATCAAGGCCCGCATGAACCTGGAGAGCCGCGGCCGCGGCCGCATCTGGCGCGTCGCCCCGGCGGGGAACAAGGCCGCGAAGCTGAAAGACGTATCGGGCCTCACGTCGGAACGACTCGTCGACGAGCTGTTCAGCACGAATCCGACGCGGCGGATCACGGCCCAGCGCTTACTGGTCGAGCGCCAGCCGGCCGACGCCGCCGTCGCACTCCGCGAGCGCGTCCCGGCCTCGTTCGAGAAGGCCGGGTACGTGAACCTGTTGTGGACGCTCCACGGCCTCGGGAAGCTCCGGGCGGGGGACGTGTTGCCGGCCCTTGGCAACCCACGGCCGGCTGTTCGCGTGCAAGCGCTGCGGCTGAGCGAGGGCTTTTACGCCGCCGTGTCCGACGTCCGCTTCCTGGCCGGGAAGCAGGCCTCCGACCCGGACCCGCAGGTCCGCTTCCAGGCGGCACTGAGCGCCGGCGAACAACCCCCGGCCGACGCGGCGGCGATTCTCGCGGGGGTTCTCCGGGACAACCCCGGCGACCCGTGGATCCAGACCGCGGCCCTGAGTTCCGCCGCGAACTGCGCCGAGCCGCTCGTCGGTCACCTCTGGGAGGCGAACGACGCCGGCCCGAGCCTGTCGCGCGTCGCCGGGATGGTGGGTGCGAAGGGGGACGCGGCCGCGATCGTCCGCCTCCTCGGCCGCGTCGCCGACGGGCGGAAGGCGGCGGCGGACGCCGCGGTCCTGGACGGGTTGGGGCAGGGGATGCGGAACAGCCCTCGACCGCTGGCGACGTGGTGGGCGACGCCGCCGGCCGGCGCCGAGCCGGTGATGGCCCGCCTCCGCGACCGGTTCCGGACCGCGGGGCAACTCGCCCAGGACGAAGCCGCGGCCGCGCCGGACCGGGCGAGCGCCGCCGTGCTACTCGCCTACGGGCCGTTCGAGCTGGCGGAACACGCACTGCCGCCCGTGCTCGCGCCGACGGCCCCCGGCGACCTCCAACTCGCGGCCGTCCGCACGCTCGCCGCGCACACCAACGCAAAGGTGCCCGACCTGCTGCTCGCTCCGTGGGCGGGGTACTCCCCGGCGGCGCGGCGCGAGGTAGTCGAGGCGCTGCTGGCGCGGCCGGACCGTACCCTCAAGCTGCTCGACGCGATCGGCAAGAATCAGGTGTCGGCAAACGAGCTGGACCCGGCCCGCGTGAAAGCTCTGAAGGCGCACCCGGCCGCGGCCGTGCGGGCAAAGGCCGAGGCGGTGCTGAAGGCGACCGTGAACGCCGACCGGGCGAAGGTGGTCGCCGGGTACGCCGCGGCGCTCGACCTGAAGGGCGACGCGGGGAAGGGGAGGGGGGTGTTCAAGACGCACTGCGCCGCCTGCCACCGGCTCGACGGCGTCGGCGCCGACGTGGGGGCGAACCTGCTGGCGGCGCTGCCGAACAAGTCGGGCGACGACCTGCTCGCCGCGGTGTTCGACCCGAACCGAGAGGTGGACCCGCGGTTCGTCAACTACCAGGCCGTGACCGCCGACGGCCGCACCCTCGGCGGCGTCATCGCGGCCGAGACGCCGACGAGCGTGACGCTACGGCGTGCCGACGGGGCCGAAGACACGGTACTGCGCGCGAACCTGGAGTCGCTGCGATCGACGCGGTTGTCGCTGATGCCGGAGGGGCTGGAGCGGGTGCTAACGCGGCAGGACGTGGCGGACCTGTTCGCTTATCTGCGGGTGGCGGGGAAGTGACGCCACTCGCGGCGTAGCGTCGTAACGCTACGCCGCAAGCGGCGGGTGATTACTCGTACTCGTTCAGCGCCGGCGTCCGCTGGATGTCGGCCAGGTCGGCGACGGCGATCACCGGCAGGTACTGGGTCGAGCCGGGCTGCTGCACGAACCGCACCTCGCCCTTCACCCTCACCCACTCGCCGCTGTTGAACCCGGTCACCGCAGTCCGCGTCAGGATGCGGACCTTCAGCGGCACCGTGTCGGCGGCGCAGCACGTCATCTTCAGCCGGTACAGGCGGAACTCCTTGTCGCCGATGCGGTCGAACCGGCCGACCAGGATGCCGACCTTCCCGCCCAGCGCCTCGCGCTTGCTCTCGTCGTAGGCCGCGTCGTTCAGGTCGTTGAAGCTCAGCACCGAGCCCTCGCCGGTGGCCACGTTGTCGATGGACACGTTGAGCGCCTGGTCGTTCCCGAGCATCTTGGCGATCCGGTCCGCGCTGAACCCGGCGTTCGGCACGCCGATCAGGTAGAGGGCCACCGGGAAGAACAGCACCATCATCCGCGCGAACACCCACGCCAGGTCGTGGCTGTGGCCGTGGTCGTCGTGGCTGTGGTCGTGGTCGTGGTGGGCGTGCACCCGGTCGTCGGCGTGCGCGTGCCCGTGGTCGTGGTCGTGGTCGCACTCCGGGCCGTGCTCGTGCGGGTGGTCGTGGGCGTGCAGGTGAACGGGGTGACCGTGCTGGCAGTCGGGGCCGTGCTCGTGGTGGTGGTGCCCGTGGTGCTGGGGCCCGTGGTCGTGGGCGTGCGTCTGCCCGGCCTCCTGCCACACGGCCACCGCCCGCACCGCGACCACGACCAGCACCGCAATCCCGCCGACCAGCACCGGCAGGCGGAACGACGGGGCGAGGATCAGGTCGAGCTTGCCGTCGCGGTACATCAGCACGCCGACGGCCCCGAGCGCGCCGACGACGAAGATCGTCAGCAGTTGCTCGACGAAGTAGTCGCGGGCGGACTCGCCGTGGTGGTGATGGTCGTGGGCCATGGCGGCCTCCGGGGCGTTGGTCAGGAGCTCGGCGGCAGGCCGGTCCAGCCGTTCATCTGGTAGACGAGGTGCACCGCGTAGCAGTACGCGAGCACCTGCAGGACGACGCACGTGACGATCACGCCGATCAGCCGGGGGCGGAACACGCGGGTGTACATCAGCAGCAGTTTCAGGTCGAGCATCGGCCCGAGTACGAGGAACGCCGTCTTGGCGCTGATGTGCATGTTCGTGAAGCTCGCGGCCACGAAGGCGTCGGCCTCGCTACACAGGCACATCAGCACGGCGAGCCCCATCATCGCGGGGATCGCCAGAAACGGCTGCTCGCGGGACAGGTACTGAATCTGGTCCTGCGTGATGTACAGCTTGGCGACCGCGGCCAGCACCGCCCCGAGGATCAGGAACACGGTGATGTCCACGAAGTCGTGGACGGCCGTGGCCGAGATGTTGCCGAGGCGCTTGCTCAGCGGCTTCCGCGGGGCGGGGGCGTCGGTCACCGGCAGCGACAGCTTCGACTCCGGCGGCAGCGCGACCGGGTTCAGCAGCGCCCGGCCGTGCTTCACCCACAACCCCTGAACCACCAGCCCCGTGACGACGGCGACGACGAACCCCAGCCCGACGCGCAGGCCGAGCACCTCGGGGCCGATCTTGTGCGGCCAGAACGCGACGCCGGTGCTGAACATGACGACGGGGTTGATGATCGGCCCGGCGAGCATGTAGGCGACGCAGCACGACAGCGGCAGCCCCTTGCGGAGAAGTCGCCGCATCACGACGAGGATGCCGCACTCGCACATCGGGAAGACGAGCCCGATGACGGCCCCGATCATGACCGCCGGCACGACCGACTTCGGCAGGTACTTGGTGATCGCCTGCTGCGGCAGGAACTCTTCGAGAATCCCGGCGACGACCGCCCCCAGGATGATGAACGGCATCGCCTCCCAAAGGATGGAGGAGAAGGTGAGGATGAAGTCGAGGATGTCCTTCACCGCGTCTCCGCCGGCAGGGCAGGGGGGCTATCGAAGGTACGCCGGCGGACGCCGGCGGGTTCGTGGTGGCATTCTATCAGGCGGGGCGAAGCGGCCGGTTCTTCAGCCCGCCGGCGAGCACGGAGAGGAAGAAGCACCCGACGCTGACTACGACTATGGTACCGCTCGGGCCGAACTTGACACCGCCGCCGATCGGCACGGTGACGGCGGTGCTAAGGTAGAAGCCGAGGAGCCCGGACCCGACGCAGACGGCGAGCGTGAGCCAGAACAGCTGCCGGAGGTTCCGCGACACGTTCGCCGCGGCCGCGGCGGGGACGACGAGCAGGGCGTTGATGAGGAGCGCCCCCACGGCCTTGATCGACAGGTTCACGACGAGCGCCAGCAGCACGATGAACAGGTAGTTGTTCACCCGCAGGCTGATGCGGCGGGTGCGGGCCAGGCTCGGGCTGAAGCTGGCGAACACGAGGTCGTTGTACCGCCGGGCGAACAGAACGCCGACGACCACGACCAACACCATCAGGTACACCAGGTCCGCCTCCGGGACGAACAGCAGCGACCCGAACAGGAACGCCTCCGGGTTAAACGTGCTCTTCTCCTGCAACACGCGGAACAACATCGCCCCGAAGCCGATGCTCAGGGCGAAGAACACCCCGATGACGGTGTCCGCCGCAAGGCTGGTGCGCTCCCGAATGTACACGATCGCGGCGCCGACGGCGGCGCCGAACAGCACCATCACGAGCGGCACGAGCCAGCCCATCGTGTCGGGGTCGCGGCCGGCCCCGGCGGCGATGGCCGTGAGCGACCCGAGGGCGACGCCGGCGAACGCCGAGTGCGCCATCGCGTCCGAGAAGAAGGCCATGCGGTTGCCGACGACGAGCGCCCCGACGGTGCCGCAGAGGAGGCATACGAGCAGGATGGCGAGCACGCCCTTCACGATGAACAGTTCGGTGCCGAGGGCGTCGGCGGCGGCGGCGATCAGGTCGGCCATCCAGGCGGCGGGCATCTCGTCTCCGGACGGGGGCGTCGGTCGAGGCAGGGTGCTGAGGTAAAGTACCGGAACGGCACCGGCCGCGACAGCCGCTTGCGGGCAACAAGCGCCAGGTCTATGTTGGGGCGTTAGGCGGACCGGCTGGTCCGGACCATCGTGTTAGGTCTGGTCCGGCTAATTACTCGTTCGGCGGTGTCACGTGATGCGGGGTCTTGCGCCACTTCTCGTCGGCGCGTTCACCGGGGCAGTCCTGTGGGCTGTCACGGGGTTCTTCGTCACCTCGGCCGCGGACTTGTCCGGGTACTGCTGCGCCCAAGTGACGCGCGGGTTGCTGGTGCCGGGGGCGGCAGTCGGCGGGCTCCTCTTCCTCGTAGCCGCACTGGTGTGCCCGCCAGGGCGGGCCGAAGCATCATCGCTCGCATTGGGCATGATGGGCGGCGCGGTGCTCGGGCTGATGGTCGGGATAATCGCAGACATCCTGATGGGGATGGCGAGCACCGGCATCTTGCCCTCATACACGCTCGCATTGGCGGGGACATCCGCGGTGACGGGGGCGGGCGCCGCGTGGTTCGGGGGGTGGCTGACGACCGAGCGCTCACGGCAGCGCTCGCCCAGAGTGGCGGACGGAGTAGAGGGCAGCGCCGACCCCGGCGCGGCAGCAGACCGCGGAGTCGGTGGCGATTCGTGATTCTCGGCAGCCGTGAGCCGCGGCTGCCGCGGTAACTGTTCAACCCACCCCACGGGACGCTTACCCGCCTCCGAGCCGCGACGCGGCGCGGGCCAGCAGCGCCATCGCGGCGGCCGCCTCGGCGGGGGTGATGGTCAGCGGCGGCGAGATCCGCACCACCTTCTTCGCCAGCGGGCCGAGGAGGTGGACGCCGTCGCCGCCGCGGCCGTCGCCCAGGTACGCGGCCAGAACGAAGCCGTTCGCCCACTCCGCCGCCGACTTGCCGCCGTGGTCCGCGAACTCGACGCCCCACACCATCCCGCCGGCCTCGCCGCGGACGTGCGCCACGAACGGGTGAGCCTTTAGCGCCACCAGCCCGCGCTCGATCAGCGCGGACGGCTCCTTCATCGCGGCGATCACGTCCCGCGCCTCAAACTCGTCTAGCGTCGCCAGCACGGCGGCGCAGTTCAGCGGGTTGGCGCTCCACGTGTCAGACCCTTCGCCGTAGTCGAGCGCCCCGAACACGTCCGCCCGGCCGACCGCGGCCGCGACCGGCACGCCGTTGCCTAGCCCCTTCCCGAGCACCACCAGGTCGGGCTCCAGGCCGTAAGTGCTGTACGCGAACATGCTGCCGGTGCGGCCGAAGTTCGCCTGCACCTCGTCGAGGATGAACAGCACGTCGTTGGCCCGGCACCAGCGCTGGAGGAACTGCAGGTACTCCTTCGGCGGGTGGTACGAGCCGCCGCCGCCGAGGTACGGCTCGGTGATCAGCGTGCCGATCCGCCGGCCGAACTGGTGGAGGAGGGCGGCCAACTCCTTCTCGTAGGGGGCCGTGTCGAACGGCTCGCCGCGCTGCGCCACGTCGCGGCACTCGGCCGTCGGAAAGGTGATGAACTTCACGCGCGGGTCGCGCTCGGCGTCGGCCTCGCTGCCGGTCACGGCGTTGGCCAGCCCCTTCTTGCCGTGGAAGCCGTAGCGCGTGGCCAGGATCATGGGCCGGGTGCGGTCGCGGGCGTGGGTCGCCCACAGCGCCTTCTGAATGGCCTCCGAGCCGGACGCCGCCCACATCACTTGTTCCATCCGCCCGCCGCCCGGCTCGGCCCGCAGCGCCGCAATGAGGCGGCGGCTGGCCTCGGCCTCGATCGGCGTCACCGCGTTGTACGCAGTCATGGCCACGGCCGGGAAGTAATCCGGCCCGGCGTCGAAGGCGCCGGCCCCCTTCCCCGCGGCGGGCCAGCCCATGTAGTCGAAGAATCGCTGCGTCCAGCGCACGGGGTTGTGGCCGAGGTTGGCGACGAGCACGCCGGAGGAGAAGTCGAACAGGCGGCGGCCTTCTGGGGTCCAGTGGTAGACGCCGGCGCTCCTGGCGAGCACGGCCTGCGACGGGGTGAACGTGCGGAGCGACCGCGGCTCAACGGCGGCGGCGGCGGCGCGGGCGGCGTTGGACGCGGGTTCGGCGGGGTGTTCGATCGGCGGCATGTCAGGCGTCCGGGGGCGGGGTGACCCGAAGGTATTCGGGCGGCACGGCGTCGGCGAGCCAGACGCCGTTGGCGGCCCTGTAGAAGGTGTACCCGGCGGCCCGCATCGCGGCCGCATTCACTTCGAGGACGACGAGCCGGCCGTGCCGCGTCCCGACCTTCGCGGCGGTGGCCGTGTCGGCGGACAGGTGGACGTGGTGGCGCGCCATCTTCAGCAGGCCGTCGCCGCGGATGGCGTCGAGAAACCGGTCGGCGGTGCCGTGGTACAGCACGGCCGGCGGCTCGGCGGGTTCGAGTTGCAGGTCGACATCGGCGGAATGGCCCTGGTTCGCGCGGACCTTCGTCCCGGTCGTGTCGAGGGCGAAGCGCTGCTTGTCGTTGCTGCGGACGACCTCGTCGAGGTCTTCGGGCGTCATCGGGAAGCCGACGCGGGCGGCGCCGGCGATCAGGTCGGCGACCGGAACCCAGCCGCCGGGTTCGAGCGTGAGTCCCAGGCCCGCCGGTTGGTGCCGGAGGTGGAGGCTCAGGAACTTGCTGAGGCGGACGAGGCGCTTCCGGTCCACGGCGGGCCTGGTGTGTGGGGCGGACTCAGACCCGCCCGGGGTAGAGGACTTCGGGGGTCGCGCTGCCCGGCGCGTAGAGGACAAGCCCGCCCTCGGGTTGGTTCACCTTCACGACGCAACCTGGGCGGCCGGCCGCGGCGTGCTTCAGTACGGCTTCTGAGGCCTGAACGACGGCGACGACGTTGCGGTCGGCGCTCAGGTCGTCGTAGGCGAGCGCCTGCATGGCCGCGAGCCGCTGCGGTCGTTCCGCCGGCGACCCGCCAAACTCGACGGTGGCGACCTCCCGGAAGAACCGCTCGATGACCTCGATGCCGTAGCCGCGCTGGGACCGCTCGCCCCACGGTTCGAGGAACGTGCCATTGTAGTGGTAGTTGGGGGTGTTCTTCATGTCGTGCGGGGTGCGGCCCTCGACCGTGAGCTCGACGCCGCGCTTGCGCTGGTGGGCGGCCCAGACGGCGTTGTCGAAGCGGAACTGGACCTCCTGCTCGACGTACCCCGGGAAGTTATCGGGCGTGACCCAGCTGGTGTGGATGTCGAACGCGGCCTCGCGGGAGTCCGGGTGGTGGTACACGACCTGAAGCTGCACCGAGTCCCACGTGGGGCCGTCGGCCGGGCCGACGATTCCACGCTGGCCGGTGGCGGTGATCCGGGCGAGGTCCCAGTCCGGGCCAAAGGTGAAGTCGATGAGTTTGAGGTAGTGGACGGCGACGTAGGTTGACGGGTTCCGGCCGGTGATCCATTCCGCGAACTGCCCGCCGCTGATGGACTTCGGTTCGAGGAGCGAGCAGTAGCCGTTGTTGACGTGCCGCAGCACGCCGTCCTGATAAAGCGTGCGGAGTTTCTTGTGGTCGGGGTCCGCGAGCTTGTGGTAGACGACTTTGGCGAGGGCGCCGGTTCTCGCGGCCGTGGCGACGAGTTCGTCCAGTTCGGTGAGGCTGAGGACGGAGGGTTTTTCGATCAGAGTGTGTTTGCCGGCGGCGAGGGCGGCGCGGGCGGCGGCGAAGTGGCGGTCGTCCGGGCTGGCGACGCACACGGCCCGGACCGGCGACCGGGCGAGTCGCTCGGCCGCGTCGTCTCCCACGAGGTTGTCGAAGGCGTCGGGGGGCGTTCCGGTGTCGCGGAGGAAGCGGGCGACGCGGGCGCCGGTCCTGGTGGCTGCGGCGGTGAGGCGGACACGGACCGGGCCGGTTGCCGGGAGGAAGAGCGGCGACCGGGCGAGGGCGTCGAAGCACGGGCGGTACGTCTCGTCGACGATCATACCGAAGCCGACGAGGCCGACGTCGAGGCTCGGGGCGGCGGGATTCGCAAGGATTTCAGGCATATCCGCAAGGTACGCGGGCCGGCGACCGGCGTCCACAAGCCGCGGCGGTTTTCAATACATAATATACATTATCGGACGTTGTATGCGGACGTGCGGAACGGGCTGTACTTCCGCCGCGACCGATAATCAACCTTATGTTGTGAAACCGCCGGCCCGACCGGGCCGGCGTTCAGCCCAGAACGCCCATCGAGCGGAACTTCGCGTACCGGGACTGGAGGAGTTGGGGCGACGGCTGCGCCGCCAGCTCGCGGAGTTGCTTCGTCAGGTAGCCCTTGAGCGTACTGCCGGCGTCGCGCGGGTTGCGGTGCGCCCCGCCGACCGGCTCCGCGATCACGTGGTCAATCACCCCCAGCCGTTGCAAGTCGGCCGCCGTCAGCCGCAGCGCGTCGGCGGCCTTCGGCTTCGTCGCGTCCGTCGCCACCTTCCACAGAATGCCGGCGCATCCCTCGGGGCTGATCACCGAGTAGTACGCGTGCTGGAGCATCGCCACCCTGTCGCCCACGCCGATCCCCAACGCCCCGCCCGAGCCGCCCTCGCCGATCACCACACAGACAATTGGCGTCGGCAACCGGGACATTTCCAGAATGCTCGTGGCGATCAGCTGCGACTGGCCGCGCTCCTCCGCCCCGATACCCGGGAACGCCCCCGGCGTGTCGATCAGGCACACCACCGGCACGCGGTACTTCGCCGCCAGCTTCATCTTCGCCAGCGCCTTCCGGTAGCCCTCCGGGTGCGCGCAGCCGAAGTAGCACTGGGTCCGCTCGGCCGTCGTCTTCCCCTTCTGGTGGCCGATCAGCATGACCTTGTGGTCGCCGATTCGCGCGAACCCGGCTCGGATGGCCCGGTCGTCGCCGATGGCCCGGTCGCCGTGCAACTCCACGAACTCGTCGCAGATCAGGCCGATGTAGTCGAGGGTTTGCGGCCGCTGCGGGTGCCGCGACACCAGAACAGTTTCCCACGCACTCAGGGTCGAGTACCGCTCCCGGAGCAACGCCACGACCTCGCGGCGCATCTTCTTCAGGACTTCGGCCCCGCCTGGTGTGGCGGCCCCGCCCTCGAGCCGGGCCAGCGCTTGTTCCAGTTCGTGGATGTCGTGCTCGAACGGCAGCGGGTCGGGGACCATCGGGCGGCAACCTCGGGCGGCTGGGGGGCGTGCGACGGCAGGCTGTTACCCCTCGTCTTCGACCTTCTCGTCCTTGTAAATCTTCACCTTCCGCAGGGCGATGAGGAACTCGTGGAAGCCGGCGAACCGGTCCTCGCGTTTTTTCGCCAGCATCTTCAGCACGATCTGCCCGAACTCGTCGGTGAGCTCCTTGTTGTAGTTCACCGGGCTCTGCGGCTTCTCGGTGAAGTGCTTCGTCAGCAGTTCCTGCTCGGTCATCCCCACGAACGGCTTCCGGCCGGTAGTCAACTCGAACAGGGTCACCCCGTAGCTGTACAGGTCGGCCCGGCCGTCCAGCGGCTGCTTTAGGATCTGCTCCGGGCTCATGTAGCTCTTCGTGCCGCCGACGCGCTCCTTCTTCCCCAGCAACTTGCCGAGCAAGCCGGACAGGCCGCCGCCCTGCTTCGCCTTCGTGGTCAGGGCGAAGTCGATGATCTTCGTGTCGCCCATGCTGTTGACCAGGATGTTGTCCGGCTTCACGTCGCGGTGGACGTAGCCCATGGCGTTCATGTACGCCAGGCCCGTCGCCGCCTCGCGGAAGATTTTGCGGGCGTGCTCCTTGATGAACTTCGTGTCCTTCGCCTGCAGCCGCAGCCGGAGCGAGCCGGACGGGAAGAACTCCATCACGAAGAACGGCCGCTCCTTCGACCGCTCCACCTTGTGGATGCGGATGACGTTCGCGTGCGCCATCTTCACGCCGACCTCGGCGTCGTTGAACAGCTCGGCGCGGGCCTCGGGCTCGGTCGCCGCCTCGGGCAGCAGCACCTTCATGGCGAAGTGCCGGTTCGACCGCGTCTCCACGACCTCGAACACCTGCGACTTCTGCCCCGTCTGGAGCAGCGTGCGCAGGCGGTAGCCGCCGATGACCTCGTTGATGTCGGCCACGCCGCCCCCTCACCAGTACTCTTCGAAGTGGACGTTGCCCTTGAACTTCAGCGCCGACACGTCCGCCTGGAAGCCGCGCTTCTCGAGCACCTCGATCACCCCGACCGGCTCCGGGTACGTCTTGGCGCCGGTCTCCTTGTCGCGGTGCGGCACGCCGATCATCTTCGGGTTGCCGCACAGGAACACGTGCGTCTTGCCGGGGTCGAGCGCCTCCCCGAGCTGCTCCTCCAGTTCGCCGCCGGCGATCACGTCCTGGATGTACGTCTTCTTGGTGACGGTCGCCTCGCGGGTCGTCAGCGGCAGGTACTTGTAGTTCGGGAACTGCGTCATCAGGCGGCGGTGAGTTTCCAGGTAGCCCAGGTCGCGGGCGTAGCGGACGCACGACGCCGACAGCACCTTCCCGGTGTGCCCGCGCCGCAGCAACTCCCACACCATGTAGTTGTGCGGCGCCTCGCCGGTGCCGGTGCCCAGGAACAACACCGTGTCGCCGGGCTTCACCGGGTCGAGCGTGTACACGCCGGTGATCTTCTCGCCGACGTTGAGCCGGTCGCCCTCGCCCAGGGCGAACAGCCGCGGCGTGAGCGCCGGCACCCGGCCGTCGGCGTTCTCGCGCACCAGCACGATGTAGAATTCGAGGTAGTCCGTACTCGGCACGTCCACCAACTCGCCGGCGTCGGTCAGGATCGAGTTGCTGATCGAGTACGCCCGGCGGACCACCTTGGTCTGTTCCTCGGGCGTCAGCGTCTCGACCTGGCATCCGTCGGCGCGGGCCTCCCAGTAGCCGAGGCCGAGCGAGCAGTACTGGCCGGGCTTGTGCGCGGGGCGAACGAAGTCCGGCTTCACCCGCAGGACCATCAGGTCGGAGTGAACCTTCCGGACGTATGTCACGGTGCCGTTGTAGCGCTTCTGGCGGAGGTCGGTGATGTGGTCGGGCGTCAGCACGGCGGCCTCGGGGGCGGACAAACGGCACGCCCCCCGCCGGCGGCCGGCGGGGGGCGTGCGGCCCGGTCACCGAGTGTTATAGGCTAGGTCGCCCGGCGGGCCACGTCGCGGACGTGGTCCACACACTTCTTCATGTCCGGCGACGGGTCCTGCGGGTGCGCCTCGTACTCGATGCAGATGGCGCCGTTGAAGCGCACCTCGCGCAGGGCCGCGAGCACCTGGGCGACGTTCAGCGCCCCGGTCGGGTCGCCGAACACCACGTCCTCCTTGCGGCGGTTGTCGTGGTCCTTCACGTGCATCCCGAAGTTGCGGGCGCCCATGTGCCGGATCTGCTGCGCCGGGTCGAGCCGCTCGCCGAGCTGGGCGGCGCGGATGAGGTGCCCCGTGTCGAGGCACGCGCCGATGAGGCGGTGGTGGTCCCGCACGGCCCGCATGATGACCTCCGCGGAGTACCACCGGTGCAGCGCCTTCCCCGACGGGCCGTGCGGGTGGATGGCGATGGCGATGTTGTACTCGGCCACCAGCTTGTCCAGGCTGTCGAAGCTGTTCGGCGTCGGGTCGGCGCTCAGGTACTTCACCCCGAGCGCCTTGCCGAAGTCGAACACGCGCTTGTTGGCGTCGTGGTTGTCCGTGAACGCCTGCACGCCGAACCCGACCGGCGTCACCTCGTACTCTTTGCACAGCCCGAGGATCGTGGACAGCTGCTGCGGCGTGCTGGCCTGCGGGATGTGGTTGTTGTAGAACTCGGCGTTCTTGATCCCGAGGTCCTTCATGCGGCGGAGCGCCTGCTCCAGGTTGAACTGGCGGAACGTGTAGCTCTGAACGCCGAGGGAGATGTCGCCGACGAGGTCGCCGGCGGCACCCGCGGGGGTGGCGGCCAGGAGTCCGGCGGCGGTGGCGGCGCCGGCCTGGAGGAACGAGCGGCGCGACAGGGGCGCGGACATGGGTTCAGCTCCGGGAGGGTGGGGCGAGGGTGATTAAAGCAGAAAGCCCACCCGTTGCAACGGGTGGGCTTCGCCCGGCAGGCTGGAACGGCCGGTGCTACCGGCGGGCGGTGAACAGTGCGTCGATCTCCGCGTCGGTGAGCGCGTCCTTGCCGCCGTTCGCGTCCACGACGATTGCGGTGCCGTTCGGCGCCACCCACACCAGGGCGTTGCCGAGGCGGAACACGTCGCGCATCGCCGGCTGCTTCTCCAGGATGCGGAAGTAGCCGGAGCCCTGGGCCTTCACCACGACGGTCGGCATCTTCGCCTCGTAGGCGTCGTCGATCCACACGCCGCCGACCTCCAGCACCTGCCGCCCGTTGGCCGCGCGGTTGGCGGTCAGCGTCAGCCGGCTCTGGTTGCGGAGGTTGTCGGTGTTCTGGGCCAGGTCCACGCCGAGCTTGCCGGTCTGGTAGCCGGCCCGGTCGCCGCGGAACGCCCGGCCCGCCCCCTCGTTTGTGTCCTTCTGCAACTTGAGTTGGCCGACGGCTTCCTCGAGTCGCTTCCGCGTGTCGGCGTCCTTCGTCTCGCGGACGGCCTGCTCGCCGGCCTTCAGGAGGCGGTCGTTCGCCACGGCCCGGCTGGACGCGAGGGCGTCGGCCGGTGCACTCTTCGCCCCGGCGCCCTTCGATTGGTCACGGGCGAACTCGGCCACCGACTGTGCCGGCCCCCCCGCACCGCCCATCGGCGCAAGGCCGGGGGCGAGCCCACCGAACCCGCCGCCGAGCCCGCCCGGCACCGGCGCGTGCGGCACCGGGCCGCTGGCCGGCTGCGGGCGGCGCCCCGGCGGCGGCACCACCGGCATCGGGCCGTCCGGCACGACCAGGTGACTCGTGTACGGCGTGGCGATGCCGTAGCGGCGGGCCAGCGTCACCACCTCGTCGATCAGTTCCTTCTGCTCGCCGTTGGCGCGGATCTGGTCGAGCAAGTAGCCGACCTTGCGACGTGCCCACAGCGGCTCGACGAAGTCCTTCCCCGTCCCCTCGTCGGTGCGGACCGGGAACGTCACGTCGTACACGAACTCCTTCCGCTCGCCGTTCACCATGCCGCTCAGGCGGACGGCCGTCGGGCCGCTGCCGCTGTACCGGGCGGTCACGATTACCTGCTGGCCGTGGAACAGGTCCGGCAGCCGCGGCGGGTACACCTCCGTCAGCTTCACGTTGTCGCCGGTCGTCATCTTCAGGTCGGTCATCACCGGGTGGCTGATCTTCGCGTACAGTCCGGCCACGCGGTCCTTGATGTCCTCCGCCGGGCGGACGTAGGTGCTCACGGCGCGGGTCGATTCGGCGAGCTGGTCCAGCAGGCTGGCGTTCACGTCGTCGCCGACGCCGAAGGTGAAAATGCGGGTGTTGGCGCTGTTCCGCGCCGCCACGTTCTTGACGATCCGGTCCGGGTTCGTCTCGTCCACCGTCGGCTGGCCGTCGGTGAAAAAGATGGTGGTGAAGGCGCGCGCCGGGTCGTTCGGCCGCAGGGCCAGGGCGTCCTCCAGCGCCGGCCAGATGGCGGTGCCGCCGCTCGTGCGCAGGTCGTCCACCCACTTGTTCGCCCGCTCCAGGTTGTCGTTGTTGGCCGCGACGAGCGTGTCGCGGAACCGGCTCACCGTTGTCGAGAAGCGGACGACCGCGAACCGGTCGTCGGGCCGCAGCTGGGCCAGGCAGAAGCGGAGGGCGCGCTTCGCCTGCGTGAACTTGATCTCCGACATGCTGCTGGACGAATCCAGAACAAGCACCAGGTCGCGCGGCGTCCGCACGCGGGCCGGGTCGATCTGCGGCGACACCAGGAGCATGACGTACCCGTCGTCGGCGGTCACCGGCTTGTACAGCAGCGGCGTCACGCCCACGTCGCCGCCGCCGGTGCCGTAGAAGAGTTGGAAGTCGCGGTCCAGTACGCCCTGCTCTTTCGCGAACTCGACGGTCACCTCCTTGTCCGTCTTGCGGACCACGGTGACGGCGTGCGTCGGGCTGTAGACGTTCTGGATGGCCTGCTGCGACTTGATGTTCACGCGGACCGAGAAGTCCTCGAGCGTGGCGGTGGCCCGGCCGTCGGTGCGGAGCGGGTACGTGTACTCGACCACGGCCCCGTCCCGCGGGGCGACCGAGCGGAAGCTGATCTTCACCTTCTGGTCGCCGCGCGGGGGGATCGGGAAGACCTTCATCCGCATCAGCCCGTTGCCGAGGTACTCCAGCAGGCCGGGGTCCTGAATGCGGCGGACGATGTCGGTGTACACCTTCTCGGCGTCCTTCGCCGGCAGCAGCTCGCCGTTCGTCTCCTTGCCGTCGATCCACATGCTGAACCGGTCCACGCTGGCGCCGCGCGGCACGGGGAACAGGTACGTCGCCTCCTGATTCCGGTCGGTGTGGTTGCGGAACGTCTGCTCGACGGTGGTGACGGCGACCTGGTCTTCGACGGCGACGGTCACCTTGTGGTTGACCATAGCCAGTGGCGGCGTGCCCTTCTCGTTCGGGATCAGGAAGCCGGCGGCCTGGGCTCGGCCCCCGGCCGCGGCCAACAGCACGAACAGCGGGAGAGCGTAACGCATCGCACACCTCCGGGGTCGGAACACCCGGAGTATACGCTCCCGGGTGCCGCTTCCGCGAGGGGTCGTGAGAGGGTCGTTACGGTCGGGTTACGAGTGGGTTACAAAGGAAAACATGCACTGCCGCAAGTGGCGGGAGTCAGCCGTTAGCTTGCCGGACGACGACGAGCACCGGCACCGCGGTGGGTCGGCGGTCGCCGCGCCGCTCGAAGAATTGACGGACCTCGGCGGACCGCCCCGGAACCGTCCGCACCTCGCGCGGGGCGTAGGTCGTCAGCACCGCCAGCCGGTCGCCCCCCTTCCCCTTCGGGTCAGTCAGGTTACGCGTCAGCTGGTTCACGGTGTCGCTCGACACGGACTTCGGCTCGGCGGTCGTCATCGGCCGCTTCCACAGGCCGGGGTCGGTGCCGAGCAACTCGCGCAGGTCGCGCCCGTCGGCCGGTACGGCCGCGGTCGTGTGGACGGCCTCGAAGGTCTTGGACGGCGCCTTCGCGTCGGCAGTAGCGAGCCGGACGAGGAGGTCGCGCAGGTCGGTCGCGGTCAGGCTGTCCGTGTACACGAGGTACGCCGCGGCCTGCTTCCGCTGCACGCGCTCGGCGGTTGTGCGGTCCACGAGCAGGTTCAGCCCGGTTCCCTTCGCCGCGGCCTGGAACAGCTCCACACCGCGTGCCGGGTCGCGGGCGAACAGGTCAATCCGGAACGCCAGGTCTTGCCTGAGTTCGGAGACGAACTGCTGCTGCACGTCCTCGCGGTCGAACTCGGCGACGGTCGCCAGGAAGGGCACCCGGACGCGGGCCAGGTCGAGCTTGCCAACGGCCGGAACGGGCGGGAACGTCAGCACGTCGCGGACGACGGCCCGCGGCTCGGGCGCCAACTCGGGCGAGACCTGGGCTTCGACGGCGGCGACGGGCTCGGGAATCGGTTCGATGGGCGCGGGTGACGACGACGGCGGCGCCGCATCGCGCGGCAACAGCTTCGCCCACTCGCCGTCGCGCTTCGGGTTAGCCTTCGCCAGCAGAGCCCCGTGGGTACTCGGGCCGCCGTTCGGCCGGTTCACGAAGAACGTGAACGACGCGCCGGCCATCGCCACGAGCACGGACGCAGCCAACCCCACGGGCACGAGTGACATCTTCCGCGACGGGGACACCGGCCGCGCGACCTCGACCGGAGTCGGAGGATGAGCGGGAAGCCGGGCCATGATGCGGGCGTGGAGGTCGGCCGGTGGTGCGACGGGAGTGAGCTGCTGAAGCCGCTGCCGATCCGCCCGCAGGTTGCGGAAGGTGTGCCAGGCCGACGACGAATCCGCCAACAGGGCGCGGACGGCCTCGGCCTCGGCGGGGGTGAGTTCCCCGTCCACGGCGGCGGTCAGCAGTGGTAGAGCGTCGTCGGGCGTCATGGCGAACCGCGGGTCGGCGGTCCTGGGGGGGCGGGGTAGTCAGTTGGGGTCGGGGGGTGGACGCTCCCCCCTTCCCCGTTGGTTTCGTTCTCGGCGTCCAGCTGGGCGAGCAGGCCGCGGAGCTCGAGCCGGGCGCGGTGCAGGCGGCTGCGAACCGTCCCGACCGGCACCCCGAGCAACTCGGCCATCTGCTCGTAGCGGAGGCCGTCGAGGTCTTTCATCGTCAGCGCCTCGCGGTGCTCGGGCGAGAGCCGGGCGAGCGCCGCGTGGAGCAAGGCGTCTTCTTCACTCCGCTCCAGGGCGTGCCCGGTGCGGACGTAGTCGGACGGGTCAGCGGGCTCGTACCCCGGTTCCCCGTCGGCCGCCCCGAGACTCTTGGCCGGCCGCTTCTTCCGTTTCAGGCTGATGGCGCCGTTGAAGGCGATCCGGTACAGCCAGGTGAAGAACTCGGCGTCGCCCTTGAAGGCGTGGAGCGACTGGTAGGCGTTCAGGAACGCGTCCTGGACGACATCGGCGGCGTCGTCGGGACTGTCCACCAGCCGGACCGCTGCGTTGTAAAGCCGGGCCTGGTATCGGGTTACCAACTCGCCGAAGGCATCCCGTCGCCCACCCAGGCTCTCCGCGATCAGCCGGCGATCGTCGTCGTTCACAACCCTCCACCACGTCTGACGTTCGCACCGAGTCGAAAGTTCCCGGTTGTTGACAGAATTACCGCCCGCGACGGCGGGTGGGCTTCGCTCGTACCCCCGGCTATACTAATCACCTGTACCCTATCCCGCGCTGCTCAGGAGGAGCCTCGGCCCTCATGGACACCCAGGCCATCGTCATCCGCGGGGCGCGGGAGCACAACCTCCGAAACGTCGATCTCGAACTGCCGCGCGACAAGCTCATCGTCTTTACCGGCGTCAGCGGTTCGGGCAAATCCTCCCTCGCATTCGACACCATCTACGCGGAGGGCCAGCGGCGATACGTTGAAAGCCTGTCCAGCTACGCCCGCCAGTTCCTCGGCCAACTCCCCAAGCCGGACGTGGACTACATCGGCGGCCTGTCCCCCGCCGTCAGCATCCAGCAGAAGACCGCCAGCCGCAACCCCCGCAGTACCGTCGGCACCGTTACCGAGGTGTCGGACTATCTGCGGGTGCTGTTCGCGCGGCTGGGACAGGGCCACTGCCCGACCTGCGAGCGGCCGATCACGGCCCAGACCCGCGAGCAGATCATCGGCCGCGTCCTGGCGCTGCCCGAAGGGACGCGGTTCATGATCTTGGCGCCGGTGGTCCGTGGCCAGAAGGGGGAGTTCAAGGACTTTTTCGCCGACATGTCGAAGCGCGGCTACGTGCGCGCCCGGGTGGACGGCCGCGTCGTCAAACTGACCGACGACCTGAAGCTCGACAAGCGCATCAAGCACGCCATCGAGATCGTCATCGACCGGCTGAAGATCGAGGCCAAGGGGGCGACGAACCGCGTCCGCATCGCCGAGGCCGTGGAGCAGGCGCTGGCGCTGGCCGAGGGCAACCTCGTCATCAGCGTGGAGGGCGACCGTCCGACTGACGCCGAAGGTGAAACGGCCGCCGAGGAGATTCTCCTCTCCGCCCACTACGCCTGCACCCACTGTGGGATCAGCTACGAGCCCCCGACGCCGCAGCTGTTCAGCTTCAACAGCCCGATGGGGATGTGTACCGAGTGCGACGGCCTCGGGACGAAGTTCACCTTCGACCCCGACCTGATCGTCCCCGACCCGTCGCTCAGCTTCTACGCCGGGGCCGTGCCGCTGGTCGGCTCGCTGAAGGGGATGGGCCGCTGGCGGAAGCACGTTTACGAGGGCGTGGCCAAGTCGCTCGACATCGAGCTTAAGACGCCGTGGGGCAAGCTCCCCGCCGAGCACCGCGACCAGCTCCTGAACGGCAGCGGCGACCGGCACATCGTCTGGGAGTGGAAGCAGCGCAACGGCACCGTGTGGAAGCACGGCGGCAAGTGGGACGGCGTCGTGCCGCAGTTGCTGTCGCAATTCAAGAAGGCCGCCCCCGGGCCGCAGCGGATGCGGCTCGAAAAGTACATGCGGCAGGTGCGCTGCCCCGCGTGCTACGGCCAGCGGCTGAACCCGCAGGCCCGCGCCGTGCGCGTCGGCGGCAAGACACTCGTCGAACTCGGACACTCGCCCATCGGCGAACTGGTGCCGTGGTTCGACGGCTACGAGGCGAAGCTCACCGACGTGGCCCGCACGATCGCCGGCGAGTTGCTGAAGGAGATTCGCGCCCGCCTCGGCTTCCTGCTGAACGTCGGCCTCCACTACCTGACGCTCGACCGCTCCGCGCCGACGCTTTCCGGCGGCGAGGCGCAGCGCATCCGCCTCGCCGGCCAGATCGGCAGCGGCCTCGTCGGCGTGTTGTACGTCCTCGACGAGCCGAGCATCGGCCTCCACCCGCGCGACAACGCCCGGCTGCTGGCGAGCCTCGAACGGCTGCGCGACATGGGAAACACCGTCCTGGTCGTCGAGCACGACGAAGACACGATGCGCGCCGCCGACTTCCTCGTGGACTTCGGCCCCGGACCGGGCGTGCGCGGCGGCCACGTCGTGGCCGCCGGCACCCCGGCCGAGGTGTTCGCCAACCCGGCCAGCCTGACCGGTCAGTTCCTCAACGGAACGAAGGAAATCGCCATCCCCGCGGAGCGCCGGAAGGTCGATCAGAAGCGGCAGATCAAGGTGATCGGCGCGACGCAGAACAACCTCAAGAACGTGACCGTGGACATCCCGGTCGGCGTGCTCACGGTCGTGACCGGGGTCAGCGGCTCGGGAAAGTCGTCGCTCATCAACGACATCCTGAAGGAGGCTCTCACGGCCGCCGGCCGCCCTGCCGCGGCCGGCGAGGACGACGAGCCGGACGAGACCGACCACACCGTCGGCGCGCACGAGCGGATCGAGGGCGCCGAGCACATCGACAAGGTCATCGACATCGACCAGACGCCGATCGGCCGCACGCCGCGGTCGAACCCGGCGACGTACATCAAGCTGTGGGACGAGGTGCGGTCGCTGTACGCCGACATGACCGACGCCAAGACCCGCGGCTACACGCCGAGCCGGTTCAGCTTCAACCGCCCCGGCGGCCGCTGCGAGGCGTGCGAGGGGAACGGCGCCACCAAGCTGGAAATGGACTTCCTGGCCGACGTGTGGGTGACGTGCCCGGTGTGCGAGGGGCGGCGGTTCAACCGCGAGACGCTCCAGGTGAAGTACCGCGGCCGCTCCATCCACGACACGCTCGAAATGGAGGTCGGCCAGGCACTCGACCACTTCGAGCACGTCCCCAAAGTGCGGACGATGCTGCAAACGCTGCACGACGTGGGGCTCGACTACGTCAAGCTCGGGCAGCCCTCCCCGACTTTGTCGGGCGGCGAGGCGCAGCGGATCAAGCTGGCGAAGGAGTTGGTCCGCAAGGGGACCGGGAAGACGCTGTACATCCTGGACGAGCCGACGACCGGCCTCCATTTCGAGGATGTGCGCAAACTCCTCGATGTCCTCCACGGGTTCGCCGCGGCCGGGAACACGGTTCTGGTCATTGAGCACAACCTCGACGTCATCAAGACGGCCGACTGGCTCATCGACATGGGGCCGGAGGGCGGCAGCGGCGGCGGCCACGTCGTCGCCACCGGCACGCCGGAGCAGGTGGCAAAGGTGAAGGCCTCTCACACCGGCGCGGCGCTAAAGCCGATCCTGTTCCCGACAGGAGACCGGAAACAGGAGACAGGAGCCAAGAAGAAGCAGCCGCGGAAGCCGACCGGCTACATCACCCACATTGAGGTGGAAGGCGCGTCCCAGCACAACCTGAAGCACGTGAACTGCAAGCTGCCGCGGGAGCAGATGACGGTGTTCTGCGGCCCCAGCGGCTCGGGTAAGTCGTCGCTCGCGCTCGATACCATCTACGCCGAGGGGCAGCGGCGCTACGTCGAGAGCCTGTCCAGCTACGCCCGCCAGTTCCTGGGGCAGGTTCAGAAGCCGAAGGTCGAACACGTCACGGGGCTGTCGCCGGCGATCAGCATCGAGCAGAAGACGACGAGCAAGAGCCCGCGCAGCACCGTCGGCACCATCACCGAGGTGTACGACTACCTCCGCATCCTCTACGCCCGCCTCGGCCAGCGGCACTGCCCGAGCTGCGGCGACGCCGTCGGCACGCAGACCGCCGACGAGATCGTGGACAAGGTGCTGTCGCTCCCGGAGGGAACGAAGCTGTACATCCTGGCGCCGGTCGAGCGGAAGGGGCAGGAGAAGTACGACACGCTTTGGGAAGAGATTCGCCGCGCCGGGTACGTGCGAATGCGCGTGGACGGCACCAGCTACAACCTCGACGAGCCGCCGGCGATCGACCACCGCCGCAAGCACCGCGTCGAGGTGGTGGTGGACCGCAACGTCGTGAAGCCCGGCACCCGCACCCGCGTGGCCGAGGCCGTGGAGCAGGCGCTGGAGTTGGGCCGCGGCGTGATGAACATCGCGTTCGTGGACGCGAACAAGCCGGAGCCGCAGTGGAAGGTGGACCGCTACTCGCAGCACCTGGCCTGCGAGCGCTGCAACCTCAGCTTCGAGCCGCTGAACCCGCACCACTACTCGTTCAACAGCCCGCTCGGTTGGTGCCCGACGTGCGAGGGGCTGGGTGTCCAGCGCGGAGCGAACCCGGCGCTGCTGATCCGCGACGGGGCTCTGTCTATCCGCGACGGTGCCATCGCCGGCTGGCCCGACTTGGATGCCGGTTCTGCGTGGCTACCGTTCGCCGAGGCCATCGTCCGACACGCCGGCTTCGACCTCGACACGCCCTACGACAAGCTCGACGCGGCCCAACAGCGCGTCATCCTCCACGGCACCGGCGAAGCGTGGTTGGATTTGGCGAGCGGCCGGCGTGAGCCGGCAGGTCGGGGTGGCAGGACTTCACGCTCGACGACCAGCCGGCTCACGCCGGCCGCTCGCCCGGCGCGGTTCCAGTACAAGGGCCTGTTCCCAGCCGTGGACGAGGCCAACCGCGTCTCGTTCGTCTACCGCCAGCGCCTCGACCAACTGGTCGACGAAGTCCCCTGCTCCACCTGCCGCGGCTCGCGCCTTCGCGCCGACGCCGCGGCCACCCGCTTCGCCGGCCTCACGCTCGGCGAACTCGGCGCCAAGCCCCTCGGGGATACACTCCGCCACGTCGCCGGACTCGACCTGTCGAAGCACGACACGCAGGTCGCCGGCGAAGTGCTCCGGGAGATCCGCAGCCGCCTCACGTTCCTCGTAGACGTGGGGCTCGACTACCTCGCGCTGTCGCGCCCCGGCCCGACGCTCTCCGGCGGCGAGGCCCAGCGCATCCGGCTGGCGTCGCAGATCGGCAGCGGCCTGACCGGCGTGCTGTACGTCCTCGACGAGCCGACCATCGGGCTGCACCCGCGCGACAACGAGCGGCTGCTCGAAGCGCTGAAGCGGCTCCGGGACCTGGGGAACACGCTGGTACTGGTCGAGCACGACCGCGAGGTCATCGCCGCGGCCGACTACCTCCTCGACTTCGGCCCCGGCGCCGGCGACCGCGGCGGCGAGATCACCGCGGCCGGCCCGCCGAAGCAAGTCGGCAAGTCGCCCGCGTCGCTCACCGGCAAGTACCTCTCGGGCGCGCTGGCGATCCCGATTCCGTCGAACCGACGCATCCCCGGCGGCACCGCGCACACCCCCGCGGCGCTGGCCGAGGTCGCCCCGACGGCCGGTGTCCTCTCCATCATCGGCGCCCGCCAGAACAACCTCCGCAACGTCGACGCCCACCTGCCACTCGGGGCGTTCGTCGCCGTCACCGGCGTGAGCGGGTCGGGGAAGTCGTCGCTCGTGAACGAGGTGCTGTACAACACGCTCGCCCGCCGGCTCCACCGCGCCCGCACCGTCGCCGCCGCGCACGACGACATCCGCGGGCTCGACCACGTGGACAAGATCATCAACGTCGATCAGGACCCCATCGGCAACTCGCCGTCGAGCAACCCGGCGACGTACACCGGCGTGTTCGACCTGGTGCGCGAGTTGTTCGCCCGGCTCCCCGAGTCGAAGGTCCGCGGCTACCACCCGCGGCGGTTCAGCTTCAACCAGAAGGGCGGCCGCTGCGAGGCGTGCGAGGGGAACGGGCAGAAGCGGATCGAGATGCACTTCCTGCCGGACGTGTGGGTCGAGTGCGACACCTGCAAGGGCACCCGGTACAACCCCGAGACGCTGGCCGTGAAGTACCACGGCAAGAGCATCGCCGACGTGCTGAACCTGCGCGTGGCCGAGGCGCTGGAACTGTTCGGCAACATCCCCAAGATTCGCGTGGTGCTGCAAACGCTCGACGACGTGGGCCTCGGCTACATGGCACTCGGCCAGCCGGCCCCGACGATGAGCGGCGGCGAGGCCCAGCGCGTGAAGCTCGCCGCGGAGCTGGCCCGCCCGAGCACCGGCAAGACACTCTACCTCCTCGACGAGCCGACGACCGGGCTCCACTTCGACGACATCCGCAAGCTGCTCGACGTGCTGCAACGCCTCGTAGATCTCGGCAACACTGTCGTCGTGGTCGAGCACAACCTGGACGTGGTGAAGTCGGCCGACTGGGTGCTGGACATGGGGCCGGACGGCGGCGTCGGCGGCGGCCGCGTCGTCGCCGCGGGGACGCCCGAGGACGTGGTCGGCGTCGAGGAGTCGCACACCGGCCGCATCCTGAAAGGTGTGCTGGGCGCCGGCCCTCGCGTCGAGCGCGTCCCGTTCGACCCCGATGCGGCGCGGCGACAACGCGCCGGCGACCTGGACATCACCGAGGTCGGCAAGGACCACGCCTTACCGTGGGAGGCCGACGGCCCGCGCTGGCACACCAAGGAGCGCGTGACGACGACCGGTAAGCCCGCGAAGTGGGACGGCGCCGCGCTGGCGTGGGTGATCGCCGAAGTTGAGAAGACCGGCGCGTTCGCGCCCCCGAACTGGAACCACCGCAGTATCGTCGAGGTGACCCCGCCGAAGAAGGCGGACGGCTGGTTCCTCCACGCGATGACCGGCCACGAGGCGTACCTGAAGCTCGTCTTCCGCGTCCCCGGGAAGCCGTTCAAGCAGGACCAACTCGCGGCCAGCCTCGGCCTCCGCCCGCTCTCGGACACGCCCGGCCTCGAAGGATTGTCCCGCGACGAGAACCGCGTGGAGGTCGGCACGTGGCCCGGGGCGCAGTACGCCGTCGTCATCGTCCACACGAAGGCCGAGATCGACACGCCGGCCTTCCGCGAGTTCCTGGCGAAAGCCGTCGCCGCGTCCCAGGCCAGGACGCGGACCGCGGCGGACGGCGTCGAGGCGCAAATGCCGTGGAAGAAGGACGGCGAGAAGTGGCACCTGTCCGACAAGGGCTTCCCACCCGGCCGCGGGGCGCGTTGGGACCGCACCCTGCTGCCGAAGCTGCTCAAGCTCGTCCGCGACATCGAGCCGGACGCCGAGGTGAAGTGGGACAACCGCGACGCCGTCCTCGTCAAGGTGCCGGGGGCGACGCGGTCGTGGGCACGCTGGCGGACGAAGGACGCCGACGCCCTCGACGTGCAGTTCGTCGGCCGCCGCGGGCAGTTCAACCTGAGCCGTATCGAGCAGTTCGGTCGCGGCGCGGAGTTGATCGACGACCGCGCCGGTGGGGCGACCGTGTTACACCTTCAGTTCGTGACCGCCGACCACTTCCACGCCCCGGCCCTGAAGCAACTCCTGACGGAGCACCTGGCCGGCTTCCGCGAGGCGCACGGGCGCGACAAGGAAGCCGGCTGAGTGGCGTGCCGTAGAACAGTCACCGGACGCATCCGCCCCGGGGACCACGCATGCCCGCACCGACGCTCGCCGCCCGCCTCGCCAAATACGCCACCGAACTGACCTTCGAGAAGCTGACGCCCGAGGCGGTCCACGAGGCCAAGCGGCGCGTCATCGACTCGCTCGCCACCGCCGTCGGGGCGATGCCGGCCGAGGCGTACCACACCGCGAAGCGGTGCGCCCTCCGCGTCAGCGGGAATCCCGGGGCCTCGCTGCTCGGCGGCGGCCGCAGCAGCCCCGAGTGGGCGGCGTTCGTGAACGGCCTCCTCATCCGCTACCTCGACTTCAACGACACGTACCTGTCGAAGGAGCCGGCACACCCCAGTGACAACTTCGCCGCCGTGTTCGCCGCCGGCGAGGCCGCGGGCCGCGGCGGCCGCGACCTCATTACCGCCGCGGTGCTCGCCTACGAGATCCAGTGCCGGTTCTGTGACGCCGCCAGCCTCAGGAGGCACGGCGTCGACCACGTCACTTACGGCGCCATCTCGTCGGCGGTCGCGGCCGGGAAGCTGCTCGGGCTCGACGCCGGGAAGCTCGTCCACGCCGTCGGTATCGCTGGCGTCTGTAACGTCGCCCTGCGGCAGACGCGCAGCGGCGAGTTGAGCGAGTGGAAGGGGTGCGCGTTCGCCAACGCCGCCCGCAACGGCGTGTTCGCGGCGACGCTCGCCGGCGAGGGGCTCAGCGGTCCCGCCCCGATCTTCGAGGGCGACCTCGGGTTCTTCCGGCTGGTGTCGCAGGGGGCGTTCGACCCGGCCCCGTTTGGTGCCGAACTCGGCAACTTCGACGGGTTCATGATCAACAAGACGTACATCAAGTTCTGGCCGGCCGAGTACCACTCGCAGAGCGCGATCGACGCCGCGCTGAGGCTCCGGCAAGAACTCGGCGGCGACGTGTCGAACGTGAAGTCGATCGACATCGAGACGTTCGAGGCGAGTTACAACATCATCGGCAAGTACCCGCAGGCGTGGACCCCGAAGACGCGCGAGACGGCCGACCACTCGCTCCCCTACTGCACCGCCGCCGCCCTCATGGACGGCGACGTTTACCTCCCCACCTTCGACGAGGCCCGGTTCACGGACCCGGCCCTGCTCGACCTCACCGGCAAGGTGCAGGTCCACCTCGACGACGCCCTCTCGACGCGCTACCCGAAGGGAATTCCGAACCGCATCACGGTGACGCTCAACGACGGCCGCAAGCTGGTACAGGAGGTCGAGTTCCCGCGCGGCCACGCCGGGAACCCGATGACGGATCAGGAGGTGGAGGCGAAATTCCGACGGGCGGTGGAGCCGAAGTACGGGAAGCCGAAGGTCGACGCGATGCTCGCCCGCTGCTGGGATTTCGAGTCGCTGCCCGGGGTCGGCGAGCTGATCGGTCTGTTCGACTGAGATCGGGTGACGCCTACCCGCCGCGGCGGGTGGGCGTTTAGCGTCATTTCACCGAGAGGCGATACACCTTCACTTTGGCCTGCTCCTCCGGCACGTTTTCGGGCCAGTGGTAGACAACCCGACTGTTCCCGTTCGTCATCACGTCGATGGCCTGGTCCAGCCGCGGCAACCGGCCGTGCTCGCCGGGTCGCGTGCGGTCGTCCACAACGGCGTACCGGAACGTCGGCTCGGCCGGGTCAGGCGGCACGGCGTAAAGCGACCGGCCGGAATAGAACTCCGCCCAGTTGAACGGGTCGATGACGCAGTCGGCCGGCGTGACGTTCTCGGCCATCCACCGGCCGGCGTGCTTGAACCCTTCGCGGTTGGCGTGCAACGGCTTCATTGTTGCCGGCAGCGCGGCCAGCGCGACGCCGACGAGCAGCCACTCGGCGCGGACGCGGTTCCGCAGCAGCGCCGCCACCGGCTCGAGGGCAGCGGCCGCGAACACGCAGCCGATCAGCACGAGGAGTAGCGTGTGCCGCTCGGACACGTAGCCCGCCTTGATTCCAACCGCCGTCAGCAACATCGCGCTGAGACCGGCCAGGATCAGGAGGCACCACAGGCCCGGGTCGGCGGCGACGCGGCGGCGCAGCAGCACGACCCCGGCCACGGCCAGCGCGGCGGGCACGTAGAACAGCGCCATCACGGTTTCGGAGGCGACCGCGGCCACGGACCACGTCACCCGTGAGCCGTCGCCCTCGCGCCACTCGGCGAACAGCGGCACGGCTACGACCGCGCACGCTTCCGCCTTGTGAAACAGGTTCGCCCGCGGATTCACGCTCGGGTTCAGCATCTCCTGGCCGGTGGGCTTGTTCGTCAGCCCCTTGATCACAACCATGTACGGGCCGGCGACGAGGGCGACGCCGACGGCGAGTGCCGTCAGCCGGCCGAGCGTCAGGTCGAGTGGCCAGCGTCGCGCGGCGAGTAGCCCGACGGCCGTCGCACCGACGCCCACGGCAACGAGCAACCCTTCGAGCCGGACGAGGTACGTGAATCCCGTCGCCATGCCGCACAACAGGAACCCCCCGACCGTCGGCCGCCGCACGGCGCGCACCCCGAGCATCACGGCCACGCTCAGCCCGAGCAGGTACATCCCTTCGGTAAGGGCGTCGCTGGTCAGGCGGGCCGGCGTCGGGAGCACCTGCAGCAACAGCGCCGCGGCGAACCCGACGGAGCGGTCGAACAGCATCCGGCCCGTGAGGTAGACCGGCACCACCAGGAGCACGCCGGCCGCGGCGCTGACCAGCTGCGCGGCCAGCAAGTACGCCTCGGGGTGCGGCAGGCTACTGGCGTTGCGGACGACCTTCCCGACGGCCCAGATCGCGGCCGGGTACGCTGGCGGGTGCTGGGCTTCTTTCAGGACGGTGAGAACGGTGCGATTCGGGTCGTGACCGGTCGCCACCTGGTGCGGTGACTGGAAGTTCAGGGCGTGGCGCGCGAACCCGAGGCCGTCGCGGGCCGTCGTGGCGGTGTGCGCGAGGAGCCAGCCGTGGACGGCGGCGGCAACAAGGAGCAGCACGGAGAGGCGGAGGTAGTCCGGGCCGGCGAGGACGCGCTTGCGGGCGACGGCCTCCATCCGGGCGCCGACGGCCGGCCCGAGTCGTGCACCCACCGCACCGGCCATGCTTTGCTCCGCGTCCGTGCCGGCCGGTGCGCGCCGGCCTGGGGCATCCCGAACGGCCGACCATAGGATAAGCCGACCCCCCGCGTCAAGCCGGGTCCGGGAGCGCTGTCGTGATCCAGGTGACCGAGTCGATCGCCGTCCCCGACGAGGAACTGGACTGGAGTTACGCCCGGTCCGGCGGCCCCGGCGGGCAGAACGTCAACAAGGTGTCGTCGAAGGCGGTCCTGCGCTGGGCGGCGGGGCGGACCGTCGCACAAATCCCGCTCACGGCGTGGGAGCGGATGAAGGCGCGCTTCCCGAGCCGGTTCACCGTGGACGGCGACGTCGTCATCTCGTCGCAGGAGTTCCGCGACCAGGAGCGGAACCGTGAGGCCTGCGCGGTCAAGCTCGCACACATGATCCAGGTGTCGCTGGTGGAGCCGGTGGCGCGGAAGAAGGCGAAGGTGAGCAAGGCGGCGAAGCGGCGGCGCGTCGAGGACAAGCGGCGGCAGTCGGCCAAGAAGCAGGGCCGCCGCGCGGGCGGGGACGAGTAGAAACGACGAAGCCCGGGGGGTGGCCGCCCCCCGGGCTTCAACCCACTGGTTACTGGTCCTTCACGTCCATGTCGAGTTGCTTGGCGATGCCACGGACGATCGGAGACGCCGGCTTCCGCGGCTGGGCGTAGCCCGTCATCGTGTGTAGCAGCTCGTAGCTCATCAGCGCGCCGACGATGAGCAGCAGGAACGACGGGAACAGCACGATCGCCGGGATCACGCCCCACTGGGCCGGCGCGGCCACGCCGACCGGCTCGTCGTCCTCGTCGTCGTTCTGCCTCCGCCGGCCGCCGCCGACGCCGGCCCACTCGTCCTCGTCGGCCGCACCCCGACGGCTTCGGCCGCTCCGCGGAGCCGGCGCCTCCTCCTCTTCGTCGTCGAGTACGACGGCCTCGCTGCCGGAGGTGTCCTCGTCCATTTCCAGGTCGACGTCGGGCACCTCGTCGGATCCGACTTCCAGGTCCGTGTCCGACTCGAGCGCCACGGCCTCGGAGCCGGACTCGTCCGGCAGGTTGGGGATCTCGAAGTCGGTCTCGAAGATGTCGCCCTTCCCCTCCTCTTCGATCGCCGCGGCCTCCAGGCTGCCGAGGCTCCCCGCGTCGCCGGAGTCGTCGAGCGTCAGCTCGAACTCACTGTCCGAGTCGGTCGTCGCGGGGATCTTGGGGGTGGCCCGCTGTGCCGGTTTGCTTTTCGGCGACACCGGCTCGGCCTCGCTCGAATCGGCCTCCAGCGACAACTCGAAGTCGTCGCTGTCGTCGACCGGCGGGGGCGGTGCCTTACCCAGGTTGCGGCCCGAGCCGCCGGCCCGGTTGCGGTCGAGCGGGATGCCGGCGTCGTCCGGGTTGCGGAGGTTGACGCCGCTCTTCCCGGCCCGTCCGCCCTCGTCCAGCGGCGAGCTGCCGAGGTCCACCTCTTCGCTCGAGTCCCCGGACATCTGCATCTCGAAGTCGTCGCTGTCCGCGTCCAGGCTCAGCTCGAACTCGCTGCTGTCGCCCAGGTTCTTGTTCTTGCCGGCGTTCTTGCCCGATTCCGCGGACAGCTTCTTACCCGAGTCGCCGGAACTGAGCTTGGAAGACGACTTGGGCGCGGACAACTTCGCCGAACTTCCACCCTTGATGACCGCGCTGCCCGGACCGCCGCCCAGGTCGAGCGAGATTTCCTCCGTCGGCACGTTCGGCCCGCCGCTCTTGGGCTTGCTCGACGGCACCTCGAGCCGCACGTCGCTGTCCGTGGACTCGTCCGCCGGCTTCTTCGGCTTCGCCGGCTCGGCCGACAGCGAGAAGATGTCGTCGTCCGAGCCGTCGAACGCGAGCGGCTCCTCGGCGGGCTTGCCGGGCTTGGGAATCCGGCCCGTTTTGGGGCCGGGGGCGAGCTTGAAGTCGTCGGAGCCCGGCTCGGCCTGGCCGAGGCCGGCCAGGGGCAGACCGGGGTCGCTGGCCGCGCCGAGTTGGCGGGACAGCTCCTCGATCTGGTTCTCGCGGAACCGGAGGTTGGGGCCGTCGCGCATCGGCGTGACGTGGGTCCACTCGGTCTTGAGGCGCCGCTTGAACTCCTCGAGCGGAATCCCGAGCCGGCGGGCCGCCTCTTCCTGGGTGATGAACTGGGTCGCCATGCGGGCCTCGCGGCGGGCCGGACCGGGGTGGACGCGCCCGCGCCGGGTGGCGCGGGTTCACGTCACAGGAATTGTAAACCCTGTCCGGGTGGACACAAGGGAAGAACGCGGCCGGCGGGTCGCTGTCGGTTCGCGGGATGCCGGCGGCGCCGGTCGTGCGGCCCGTAAAATAGGACTTTCGCCCCGCGAGCCCCCGGAACGCTGATGAAGTTCGACCTGCACCTCCACACCATTCGCCACTCGCCGGACTCGGTGACCGACCCGTTCGATCTGTTGCGGAGCGCCCGCCGTGCCGGCTTGGACGGTGTGGTGCTCACCGAGCACGACTACTGGTGGCCCGACGAGGAGCTCACCGAGCTGCGGGCGTTCGCGCCCGAACTGGTGATCCTGTCCGGGACGGAGGTGACCGGCCGCGGCGGCGACGTACTCGTCTACGGCATCACCGACCCGTCGCCGTTCTTCCGCGGGATCGGCTGGGTCGATCTGGTCCGCGAAGTTCACAAGCAGGGCGGCGCGGCCGTGGCGGCGCACCCCAATCGATGGGGCCAGCCGTTCGAGAAATTGGTCGCCGAGACCGGCGTCGAACTCGACGGCATCGAGGTGATGTCGAACAACATGGACGCCGAGCTGCGCGAGAAGGCAGCCCGGTTGCTGACGCGCTACCCGCAGTACGCCCAGCTCGGCAACAGCGACTCGCACGACCCGAATACCGTGGGATGTTGCTACACCGACTTCGCGGCGGAGATTCGCACCGCGGCCGACCTGGTTGCCGCAATCCGCGGGCGGACGGGCGTGGCGCTGGTGAACGAGCGATTCGCCTGACCTTGGTGCCGGCTTCCAGCCCGCGTGTGAAGCGCTGTCGGGCTGGAAGCCGGCCCCACGATCAGGCCAACACCTCGCGCACGACCCGGCCGTGCACGTCCGTCAGGCGGAAGTCGCGGCCGGCGTAGCGGAACGTGAACTTCTCGTGGTCGAAGCCGAGCAGGTGCAGCACCGTCGCGTGCAGGTCGTGGACGTGCACCGGGTTTTCCACCGCCCGGAAGCCGAACTCGTCGGTCGCGCCCACCACGGTGCCGCCCTTCACACCGCCGCCGGCCATCCACATCGAGAAGCCCCAGTGGTTGTGGTCGCGGCCGTTCACCTTGCCCGCGTTCGAGCCCGGCGTCGGCAGCTCGACCACCGGCGTGCGGCCGAACTCGCCGCCCCAGATGATGAGCGTACTCTCGAACAGCCCGAGTCGCTTCAGGTCCGAGATCAGCGCCGCGATCGGCTTGTCGATCTGGCCGGCGAGGCGGCGGTGGTTGACTTCCAGGTCGTCGTGGCTGTCCCACGGCTGTACCGGGGCGTGGCTCACCTGCACGAACCGCACCCCGCGCTCGACCAGCCGCCGGGCCAGCAGTAGGCTGCGGGCCTGCTCGCCGGGGCCGTAAGCGTCCAGGATCGCCTTCGGTTCGCGCGTGGTGTCGAACGCCTCGGTCGCCTCCGACTGCATCCGGTAGGCCAGCTCGAACGAGCGGATTCGGGCTTCGAGCAGTGGGTCGTTCGGCCGCGTCGCCTGGTGCATGCCGTTGAGGCGGGCCAGCAGGTCGAGCTGGCGGCGCTGGTCGGCGGGGCTCGTGCCGCGGTTGCGGATGTGCTCGACGAGCCGCTCCACGTCGGTGTGCCGGCTGTCGATGTACGTGCCCTGGAAGACGCCCGGCAGGAAGCCGCACTGCCAGTTCTGCGAGTCGAGCAGCGGCATCCCACCCGGGCACATGCTGATGTACCCGGGCAGGTTCTGGTTCTCGGTGCCGAGCCCGTACGTGACCCAGCTGCCGACGCTCGGGCGGATGAGCCGGGCCTCGCCGGTGTTCATCAGGAGGAACGACGGCTCGTGGTTCGGGACGTCGGCGTGCATCGAGCGGATGACGCAGATGTCGTCGATGTGCTTGGCGGTTTCCGCGAAGAGGTCGCTGACCTGGATGCCGCTCTTGCCGCGCGGGCGGAAGGTGAACGGCGACGGGAACGCGGCCCCGGTGCGGCGCTCGGTGCGGAGGTTGGTCGTCGGCAGCGGCTGGCCGGCGTACTTCAGCAGCGACGGCTTGGGGTCGAACGTGTCGACCTGGCTCGGCCCGCCGTTGGCGAAAATGTGGATGACGCGCTTCGCTTTGGCCGGGAAGTGCGGCGGCCGCGGCGCGAGCGGGTTGACCGCGTCGACGGCCCGGGCGTCGCCGGCGAGCATGGGGGCGAGGGCGGTGAGGCCGAAGCCCATCCCGGTGCGGGCCAGGAAGTCGCGGCGGCTGAACGGGTACATGGCGGCTCCGGTTCCTACTCTCCCGAACTACTCGACACGGCCTGGTTGTTCAGGCGGCGGTCACGACGGCGGGCTGAACGCACTCGTTACTCTCAGTCCACGAACGCGAACTCGTTGCTCAGCAGCAACACCTGGGCGTACTGCTCCCAGCGGCCGGTCGCGGCGTCGGCCACGAACTCGCGGCCCAGCGCAAGTTCGGCAGGCGTTGGGGCGCGGCCCAGCGCCAGGCGGTACAGCGCGGTCACTTTGGCGTCGGGGGTGCCGGCGCTCGTCATCTCCGGGCGCGTCGCCAACGCCACCGCCTGCTCGCGCACGAACGGGCTGTTCATCAGGAATAGCGCCTGCTGGGGGACCGTGGTCAGGAACCGCTGCGGGCTGTGTTGGTCCGGGTTCGCCGCATCGAAAACGCGGAGTGTGCCCGGAGGGTTCAGTCGGTCGATCAGGCCGTACACCGATCGCCGCGTCGGGAACGGTGCCTTGAACAAATCCACCGGCCGGCCGTACACGGTGCGGTCGAGTTTGCCTGAACCCACGAGCAGTGAGTCGCGCAGCGACTCGAAGTCGAGCCGGCGGCGGTTCTGACGGGCGAGCAGCTTGTTTTCCGGGTCGGCGCGAAACAGCGCGTCCGGGGACGCACTCGCCTGCTGATACGTCGCCGAGAGCATGATCAGCTTGTGCAACCGCTTCGGGCTCCAGCCGTCGGTCACGAAGCGGTGGGCGAGCCAGTCCAGCAGTTCGGGGTGCGTCGGCGGGTCGCTGCGGACGCCGAAGTCGCTCGGCGTGCGGACGAGGCCGTGGCCGAAGTGCCCGGCCCACACGCGGTTCACGAACACCCTCGCGGTCAGCGGGTTGTCGGGGCTGGCGATCGCGTTCGCCAACTCCAGGCGGCCGCTCCCCTGCTTGAAGGGCTGGCGGTTCGTCGCGGCCACCGCGACCATCTGCCGCGGCACGGCGGGGCCGCGATTTCCAGGGTTGCCGCGGAGGAACACGACCGGCTCCTGCACGTTACCGTCGACCAGGACGTGCGCCCGCTGCGGGGCGTTCGGGCTGCTCGCCTGAAAGGCGTCCACCTTCCTCCGGGCCGCGACGAGGGCGTCGCGGTCGACCCGGTTGAAGAGCTTGTCGGCGTCCGCGACGGCGATGTCGAGCGGGCCGCCCTTCCCCGTAACGCCGGCGAGCGCGGCGTCGTCCTTGCCCTGAGCGATGGCCTTGCCGACGGCGGTCGCCGCCTCGCGGAACGTCTTCGGCTTCGCGGCCGTCAGCGCGGCCGTGACGGCGGGATGGGCCTTCACTTTCAGGCCGTCGAGGGCGGCCGCGCTCTTGGCGGCGAACTCGGCTTCGGGGAGGGCGTGCAACGCCGCGAGCGGCGTGAGGACGGGGTTGCCCGCCTTGAGCTGCTCGGTCAGGTACGGTCGCCAGCGGCCGAGGACGAAGCCGTTCAGGTCGCGCTCCCGGGCGAACGCTTGAACCTGCTCGGGCGACTTGCCGCGGGCGTCGAGCCCGGCGCGGAGGTAGTCGGCGAGCGCGTCCGCGGCGCGGAGCTTGGCCACCGCGGCCTCGAACCGCCGCACCTTCTCGGCTTCAATGTCGGCCTCCTTCTTGGCCAGCTCGCGGTCGAAAGCCTGCTGCTCGGGCGACCGCTTCTCCGACAGGAGTGGCAGCTGCTTCGGCTCGACCGAACTCGCGAACACGCCGTAGAGGCTGTAATAATCCTTCGCGGGGATGGGGTCGTACTTGTGGTCGTGGCAGCGGGCGCAGGCCACCGACAGGCCCATCAGCCCGCGGGTGACCACGTCGATGCGGTCGTCGATGATGTCGTGCGTGTTGTTGAGGAACCGGCGGCCCAGCGTGAGGAAGCCCATCGCGGCCAGGGCCGACTTGTCCTCGCCGAGCGGCAGCCGGTCCGCGGCCAGTTGCTCGACGACGAACCGGTCGAACGGCTTGTCCTCGTTGATCGAGCGGATCACGTAGTCGCGGTAGGTGTAGGCGAACGGGAAGGCCTTCTCCTCCTGAAAGACGTAGCCCTTGGTGTCGGCGTACCGCGCCACGTCGAGCCAGTGCCGGCCCCACCGCTCGCCGTAGTGCGGGCTCGCCAGCAGGTGGTCGATCACCGCCTCGAACGCGCCGGGCGTTTGGTCCTTCTCGAACGCAGCGATCTCGTCCGCGGTCGGCGGCAGGCCGATCAGGTCGTAGTAGGCCCGCCGAAGCAAGGTCCGCCGGTCCGCGGGCGCGGACGGCGTCAGCCCCTTCGTCTCCAGCTTCGACACCACGAAGGCGTCGATCGGGTGCGTCGTCGGCCGCCTGGTCGCCGGCGGCGCCTGCGGCTTCACCGGCTGGAAGGCCCAGTGCTTCGTCGGGTCGGCGCCCTTCACCACCGCCTGCTCGGCGGGGAACGGGGCGCCCATCCGCACCCAGTCCGTCAGGTCGGCGACCTGTTCGGGCCGTAGCGCGTCCTTCGGCGGCATCGCGTAGTCGCCCTCGCGCTTCACCGACTTGATGAGCCGGCTCTTGGCCGGGTCGCCGGGCACGATGACTGCCCCGTCGTCGGCACCCTGCTTGACCCCCGCCGCGGTGTCGAGGCGGAGGCCGGCACTCTGCTTCTTCTCGCCATGGCAGGAGAAGCATTTCTCGGCCAGGACGGGGCGAACCTTCGTCTCGAATAACTGGGTCTGTTCGGCGGTCAGCTTGGCGGCGGGCTGTGCGGCCGCGGGCGTGGCGACGAGCGCGAGGAGGGGTACTACGGCAATCCAGCGGGTCATGCGTGATCCTCGTCGGGCCGGGTCCGGCCGGCGGGGCGCGGGATGGGCGTGTCTGGCAGGTAAGTGGATTTTACGTCACCGGGCGATTCCGGGCGAACCCCAATTCCTGAAGCGGCGATGAGACTTGGGCCGTTGCCTCGTCACCGCCGCGCGGGTACGCTCATCCCATGTCCGCACCGCCGTCCGATTCCGGCGAAGCAACGCGGGAGCCCGTCGCTCCCGCACCGTCGCCCGGCCGCACCGCCACTCGGGCGGACCCGGTCAGCGAGAACGGCACGAAGGCGTTCGACACCGCCACCGGGCCGGCCGCCCTTCCCACGTCCGACGACCGCTACGAACTCCGCTCCTTCCTCGCCCGCGGCGGCATGGGCGAGGTGTGGACGGCGTACGACCGCGTTCTGAACCGGGAGGTCGCCCTCAAACTGCTCCGCGACGACGGCAAACACCACACCCCGTCGGCGTCGCGGTTCGTGGACGAGGCCCGCATCACGGGCAAGCTCCAGCACCCGGGCATCCCGCCGGTCCACGACCTCGGCACGCTCCGCGACGGGCGGGCGTTCATGGCCATGAAGTTGATTCGCGGCCGAACCCTCGCGGACGAGTTGGCGCCCACCCCGCCGCCGCTGGCCGAGCTCCTCCGCACCTTCGAGGACGTGTGTCAGGCGGTCGCGTACGCCCACGATCGTCGCGTCATCCACCGCGACCTGAAGCCCGCCAACGTCATGGTCGGGGCGTTCCACGAAGTGCAGGTCATGGACTGGGGGCTGGCGAAGGTGCTCGCCGAAGCGTCGCCCGCGCCCGTTGCGCCGGCGGACGACGCGGCCGCTCCTCCCGTGTCGGTAATTGAGTCCGACCGCGACCCGAGTTCGCAGACGCGGGCCGGCAGCCTCCTCGGCACGCCGGCGTACATGCCGCCCGAACAGGCCAAGGGCGAGATCGACCGCACCGACACCCGCTCCGACGTGTTCGCCCTCGGGGCGATGCTCTGCGAGCTCCTGACCGGCCGGCCGCCGTACTGGGCCGCGACCGCGCAAGAGGTGGTAGCCCTGTCGATCACGGCCCAACTCGGCCCGGCGTTCGAGCGGCTCGACGCTTCGCCCGTTGACCCCGAGTTGGTCGCACTGGCGAAGCGGTGCCTCCAGGCCGACCCGGACGCCCGCCCGGCCGACGCCAAGCAGGTTGCTGCCGCGGTGGCCGGATACCGCGCGGGCGTCGAGGGCCGGCTGCGTGACGCCGAGCGCGAGCGGGCCGCAGCCGAGGCGCGGCTCGTGGAGCAGCGGAAGCGCCGGCAGGTGCAACGGGCGCTGGCTGCGGCCGCGGTCGTGATCGTGGCGGGTGTGGCCGGCGGGGCGTGGTGGGCCGACCGGCAGGCGGCCGAGCGCGAGCTCGACCGCCGCCAGAAGCAGGCCGAGCTCGACCGGCTGGAGGCGCAGCGGTCGGCGGACGAACTCGCGCGTGCCGCGCGTGGCGCTCAGGCCGTCGAGTTTCTGCTCGACGAGGTGAACGCCGCCCTCGCCGCCGACTACGCCGAGAGGGCCGCGATTCCGTTCGGCCTGATCGAGAAGCGGCTTGCCGAGGGGGTTGTGGGAACGTCCGCGGCCCGCGTCGCCCGCGCCCGTGCCGACCTGACGATGTTGCGGGAGCTCGACGCGGCCGCCGAGGCCCAGTGGGCCGCGGAAGACTATCGGCTCCGGGTGGGGCGCTCGACCGGCGCTTGGGACGCGGCCTTCCGGCGGTACGGCGTCGACCCTGGGAATACGCCGGTCGAGACCGCGGCGGCGGTGGTGAACGGCTCCGTCATCCGCGAGCGGTTGCTGCTGGCTCTCGACCTGTGGTTCCTCAACTTGTCCGACTCCGACCGTCGCACCGCGCTCCGGAACATCCTCCGCATTGCGGACCCGGACCCGTACCGGAACGAGTTCCGCACCACCGCCCTCGGCTTCGACCTGCGGTACAAGCAGTCTCTACTGGACCACCCGGCCGCCCTTCACCAGCCGCCCCGCTTCGCGGCCGTCATCGGGCAGGTGTACCAGTTCTCGGCCGCGACCCGGGAGCGTGTCCTTCGGCCGGCACTGGAGCGGAACCCGGACAACGTGCCGTTGATTCACACCATGTTGGGGGTGCTCGAAGCCGGCGGGACCGCGCGCGCCGAAACTCTCGCCCAGCAGCTGCGATGGGCGCAGGCGGCGACCTCGCTGCGGCCGGAGAGCAAGGTGGCGTGGCGGAGCCTCGGCCGGGCCCACTGGGACCGCGGCCAGTTCGAGGACGCCGCCCGCTGCTACCGCCGGGCCGTGCGCCTCGACCCGCGGGACTACAACTCGTGGACGCAGCTCAGCGCCGTGCTACTCCGGATGCACGACCCCGAAGCCGCACTCGAAGCCGCGGACCGCGCCTTGGTGCTGAACCCGGACTACTCACACGCCCACATCAACCGCGGCTCCGTCTTCCAGCGACAGGGCCGGTACACCGAGGCGCTGAGGGAGTTCGACCTGGCCGTCGAGTTGGAAGCCCGGACCGGCATGGAGTCGTCCGGCTCCTACAACAACCGCGGCCACGCCCGCCTGCGACTCGGGGACTACACCGGGGCCATAGCCGACTTCAAAGAAGCCCTTCGCATCACGCCGGACTCGACCCTGGCGGAGGCGAACCTGACGATCGCCGTGCGCTGGCGGCGCGGCGCGGCGGCCGAGGCGGTCGCGGCCCCGCCGCCGCGGGAAGTCTCTCCCTGAGAGCGAGTTGAACGCCGGGTGACGGTCGGGTATCAATATCAACAACGCCTTACGTCGCGGCCCACCTCCCCGAGGTCGTCATGATCCGGCTGGACGCCCCCCGCCCCGCCAACGTCTGCAACGGCCCCAGCCGGCGCGACTTCTTCCACGCCGGGGCGATCGCCCCGATCGGCCTCACGCTCGCGGCCTTGGAGCGAGCAAAGGCGGCCGGCCAGGCCGACAACGACACGAACTGCATCATGCTGTTCCTGGTCGGCGGCCCGAGCCAGATCGACACCTGGGACCCGAAACCGAACGCCCCCGAGGAGGTCCGCGGCCCGTTCCGCCCGACACGGACGAACGTGCCAGGCACGCAGATCAGCGAAATCTTTCCGCAGACGGCGCGGCACGCCGACAAGTTCTCGCTCGTGCGCTCGGTGTACCACACGGCCGCCGCCGTCCACGACACCGGCCACCAGATGATGCAGACGGGCCGGCTGTTCAGCGGCGGCGTCGAGCACCCGCACGTCGGCTGCGCGCTCGGCTACCTGAAGGGCGGGCGGGCCGAGTTGCCGCCGCACGTGCTGCTGCCGAAGCCGATCGGCCGCACCGGCGGGAACCTGCCCCACGGCCACGCGGCGGGTTACCTCGGCAAGCCGCACGACCCGTTCATCCTGAACGCCGACCCGAACGCGCCCGGCTTCCGCGTCCCGGACCTGCTGCCGCCGGACTACATCACCGGCGTCCGCGCCGAGCGTCGGCAGCGGCTGCGGGAAGCGGTCGACGGCGCGACCGCGGCGTTCGAGGGGAGCGCGGCCGCCCGTCAGTTGGACGAGAACTTCGGCCTGGCCTACCGGCTGATGTCGTCGCCGCGGGCGCGCGACGCCTTCGCCCTGGAGAAAGAGCCGGACCGGGTGAAGGAGCGCTACGGCCGGACGCGGTTCGGCCAGAGTTGCCTCATGGCCCGCCGGCTGATCGAGGCCGGCGTACGCTTCGTTACGGTCAACATGTTCGAGACCGTGTTCGACGAGGTGACGTGGGACATCCACGGCTCGAAGCCGTTCACCGACATCGTGCAGATGAGCCGCGAGGTGGTGCCGAACTTCGACCGGGCCTACTCCGCGCTGCTCGAAGACCTGAGCGAGCGCGGGCTGTTGTCGAACACGATGGTCGTGGCGCTCGGCGAGTTCGGCCGGACGCCGAAGGTGAACCCGGCCGGCGGCCGCGACCACCACCCCGGCGTGTGGACGATCCTGATGGGCGGCGGACCGTTGAAGGGCGGCCGCGTCGTCGGCGAGTCGGACGAGTTGGGCGGCACGCCGAAGACGCGGCCGGTGACGCCCGGCGAGGTGGCCGCGACGCTGTACCGCGGGCTCGGCCTGGACCCCCACAAGGAGTTGCCCGGCCCGCAAGGCCGGCCGATCCCGCTGGTGGACTTCGGCGTCCGCCCGATCGCCGAGCTGTTCTGATTGTCGATCGGCCGCTCCGTGCCCCCGAAGAGTTCTCCCCAGGATACCCGCGATGCGGCAGACGGCCCTCGGACTCGTGCTTCTGCTCGCCCCCGGCGTTTGTGCGGCCGGCGAGTTGAAAGTCTACCCGCCCGCGGTCGCAGTGTCGGGACCGAACCGCGTCCAGCAACTCCTGGTCGTCGAGGAGGAGAACGGCCGCGTCGTCGCCGATCACACTACGAAGGCGACCTACACCAGTTCCACCACTTCCGTGGCGAAGGTGACCGCGGACGGGCTTGTTACCGCCGTCGGTGACGGCGACGGCACCGTCACGGTGACAGTCAACGGCCGGTCGCTACAGGTGAAGCTGACGGCGTCGACGGGCGTGTCGGGCTGGGGCTTCCGCAACCACGTCGTCCCGACGCTGACGCGGACCGGCTGCAACTCGGGGGCGTGCCACGGGGCCCTCGCCGGCAAGGGTGGGCTCAAGCTGTCGCTCCGCGGCTACGACCCCGACGCCGATCACTTCGCTCTCACGCGCCAGGTCGTCGCCCGCCGCGTCGACCTTGCACGCCCCGCCGACAGCCTGATGCTCCAGAAGGCGACGCGCGCCCTGCCGCACGCCGGCGGCACGCGCTTCGAGGCCGACTCCGACCACCACGCGCTGCTCCTCCAGTGGGTCACCGCCGGGGCGACTGTTCCCGCGGCCGCGGAGCCGGAGTTGGTGCGGCTCGACGTGTTCCCGCGCGCGGCGTTGCTGAAGCCGCGGGACACGGTCCGCGTCGTTGTTCGTGCCGTCTACGCGAACGGCACCGTCGAGGACGTGACCCGCTGGGCCAAGTTCGTGTCCAGTGAGGAGCAGGCGGCGACGGTCACCGAAGACGGCGTGGTCACGGTCGTCGGGCACGGCGAGGCGGCCGTGTCGGTGTTGTTCGGCACGAAGGTCGCGGCCCTCACCGTTACCGCCCCGTTCGCGACGCCGGTCGATGCCGCCGCGTTCACGCCGCCGGCCGGGGCCGGCTTCGTCGACGTGCTCGTACTCAAGAAACTGCAACTCCTCCGCGTCGCGCCGAACGGCACCTGTTCGGACAGCGAGTTCGTCCGGCGCGTGTTCCTCGACGTGTGCGGCGTCCTACCCAAGCCCGAGGAAACGGCCGCGTTCCTCGCCGACACCGACGCGCGGAAGCGCGAGCGGCTCATCGACCGGCTGTTGGACCGGCCCGAGTACGTGGACTACTGGACGATGAAGTGGTCCGACCTGTTGCTGGTGTCGAGCCGGCGGCTGCCGCAGCCGGCGATGTGGGCGTTCTACCGATCGGTGCGGCAGTCGGTGGCCGACAACCAGCCGTGGGACCGCTTCGCCCGCGACATCCTCACCGCGTCGGGTAGCACTCTGACGAACGGCCGCGGCAACTACTTCGTCCTCCACCGCGACGTGTCCGACCTGGCCGAATCGACCGCGGTCACGTTCATGGGCACGTCCATCACCTGCGCCCGCTGCCACAACCACCCGCTGGAGCGCTGGACGCAGGACCAGTACTGGCAGTTCGCCAACCTGTTCGCCCGCGTCGGCCTGAAGAACGGCGACCGCCCCGGCGAGGTGCTGATCCAGCCGCGGGCCGACGGCGACGCCCTGCACCTGCGGCGCGGCGTGGCCATGCCGCCGACGCCCCTGGACGGCAAGGCCGTGCCCGAGGGCGACTCGCGTGACCGCCGCGTGCACTTCACCGACTGGCTCACGGCCGCGGAGAACCCGTACTTCGCCAGGGCCGCGGTGAACCGCGTCTGGAAGAGCCTGATGGGTCGGGGGCTGGTCGAGACCGAGGACGACCTGCGCGACACCAACCCCGCCACCAACGTCGAGTTGCTCGACGCCCTCGCCGCGGACTTCGTGACGAACCGGTTCGACGTGAAGCACCTGATCCGCACCGTGACGCGCTCGGCGGCCTACCAGCGTGCGTCGAGGGCGAGCCCGGCCAACGCCGCGGACGACCGCTTCTACTCGCGTTACCTGTTGCGCCGGCTCCCGGCCGAGGTCATTCTCGACGCCTACTCGGACGTGACGGGTGTGCCGACGGCCTTCAACCAGCTGAAGTCGGCGGCCGGTGATTCTACGACGCCGACGACCAGTTACCCGCTCGGCACGCGGGCGATGCAGCTGCCGGATTCGCTCGCCGTGTCGCGCTTCCTGGAGGCCTTCGGCCGGCCGGAGCGCGTGGCCACGTGCTCCTGCGAGCGGACCGCGGACGCGAGCGTCGGGCAGGCACTTCACCTCAATAACGGCCAGACGTTGAACGAAAAGCTTCGTAGCGGCACGTCGGTCGTGGCCCGCTGGGTGGACGCGAAACTGAGCGACCGCGAGGTCGTGGACCGGCTGTACCTCGCCGCGCTGAGCCGCGCCCCGACGGCGGAGGAGCGCGACCGGTTCGTCGGCATCCTGGCCGAGGCCGGCCGCGAGAGCCCCGCCGCCCGCCGCGAGGCGCTCGAGGACTTCGCCTGGGCCGTACTGACCGGCCGCGAGTTCTTGTTCAACCACTGAAACGGAGCCCGCCCGTGCCTCCGACCGAATTCGGCCCCGACGGCCTTCCGCTCGAGCCGTTGCCCCCGGTGCCGCCCGAGGACGAGCAGACCACCGTCAACCGCTTCGGCGACGTTTTCGGCGGCGCTGCCGACGGCATCGACGTGATCGGCACCGTCGGCGACGGCATCTCCGGCGTTGCGGAGACTGTCGGTTCGTTCGCGTCCGGTGCGGCCGAGGCTGTCGGCGGGGCGGCGGACGGGATCGGGGCCGTCGCCGACGGTGTCGGCAGCGCGGTCGGCGCCGCGGCCGACGGCTGTGGCAGTTGCTCTCTCGCGGTGCTCGTCATGCTCGCCTCGGTCGGCGCCGCTGTCGCCGCCGTTCTCCGCTAACCCATCAGGCTGTTCACCGATGCCGCGGCTCCTCTCCCTCGCGCTCGTGCTCGTCGCCCCGGGGTTTGCGGCGGCGGCCCCCGCCGTGTCCGCGGCGGCGTACCACCCACAGGCCAAGACCGTCGCCTTCGGCCTGCACGGCGGGGTGAAGCTGTTCGACCCCAGCACGGCGGCGGAAGTCGGCAGCGTCGCCGGTGTGACCGGCCGCGTCACCGCACTGGCGTTTGCGCCGTCCGGGGCGTGGCTGGCGGTCGCGGCCGGGGAGCCGGGAAAGTCGGGAGTGGTGGCGGTCGTGCCGCTCGACGCCGCGGGCAAGCCGGCCGGCCCGGCGAAGGCCGCCGCGACGCACAAGGACAGCGTGTACGCCGTCGCCGTGTCCGACGACGGTACCCGGCTTGCTACCGCAGGCTACGACCGCGTCATCCAGGTCTACGAGCTGGCCCCGGACGGCACTGCGAAGCTGGTTCATTCGCTCCGCGACCACAGCGACACGATCTACGCTCTGGCCTTCCAGCCGGGCGGGCTACTGCTCGCGTCCGCGGCCGGCGACCGGGCCGTGAAGGTTTGGGACGTGCTGACCGGCACCCGCCTGTACACGCTCGGCGAGTCCACCGACTGGCTGTACGCCCTGGCGTGGAACCCGGACGGCCGCCACCTCGCCGCCGCCGGCGTGGACCGCAGCATCCGCGTGTGGGCCGTCGATCGCGCCGGCGGGCGGCTCGTGCATTCCGTCTTCGCCCACCCGCGGCCCGTCAGCCGACTCGGGTTTAGCGGCGACGGCAAAGCGCTGTTCAGCGTCGCGGAGGACGGCGGCGTCAAGGCCTGGGACGCGTCGAAAATGACCGAGACGCGCGTGTTCCCCGCCCAACCCGACGTCGTGCTCGGCTTCGCCGTCCGCCGCGACGGCAAGCAACTGGCGCTCGGCCTGTTCGACGGCACCGCCCTGCTCGTCGACGCGTCGACCGGACAACCGACGGCCCGGCCGCTCCCCGCGAAGGCGGCCCCGCCGAAGGCCGAGAAGGCCAACCCGACCGGGGTGCCGCGCGGCAAGACGACCCGCGTCGCGGTCGCCGGGAAGCAACTCGATCAGGCGACCGGCCTGACCGCGAACGTGCCGGGCGTCACCGGGAAGATCGTCCCGACGGGGCGTAGCGCGACGGGGCTCGAACTCGAAGTGACGGTGCCGCCGGGTGCCGCGGTCGGGCCGGTGGTGCTGACGCTCGAGGGGCCGGGCGGCAAGTCGCCGCCGCTGACGCTCGCCGTCGACCGGCACGCCGCCGTCCCCGAGTCCGGCAACACCGACTCGGCGCGGCAGTCCATGCTCGTCGGCCTCCCCGGCACCGTGACGGGGGCCATCGACCGCGCCGGCGACGTGGACTACTTCCGCTTCACCGCCAAGGCCGGCGACCCGATCGGGGTGCAGGTCGTCGCCGCCGAGCTTGGCTCGAAGCTCGACCCCGTCCTCGTTCTCACCGACGCCGACGGCCGGGTTCTGGCCGAGGGCGGCGCCGTGCTCGGCTTCCGCGTCCCGGCGGCGGGCGGCTACGCCGTCGGCGTCCGCGACCGCGAGTACCGCGGCGGCACCGACTTCACGTACCGGCTGCACCTGGGCGACGTGCCCGTCGTCACCGGCGTCTTCCCGCTCGGCGTGCAGCGCGGCCGCATCACCACCGTACACGTCAGCGGCGTCCACCTCGGCGACGACACGCTGACGATCCCCGTCACTGTGCCGGCGGACGCGGCGCCCGGCTCGAAGGTGAACGTGCCCCTGCCCCAGACTGGCGAGCGACCGCTCGGCGCGGCCCAGGTGATCGTGGACGAGTTCCCGTCGGCCGTGATCGACCCCACCGGCGGCGAGGTCCGCGTTCCCGGCACCGCCGACGGCATCCTGGCCAAGCCGGGCGACGCCCGGACGGTGCGGTTCGCCGCGAAGAAGGGTGAGAAGCTGCTCGTCGAAGTGACCGCGGCCCGCGCCGGGTCGCCGGTGGACTCCGTCGCCGAGGTGCTGGACGCGGCCGGGAAGCCGGTGCCGCGCGCGGTTCTGCGAGCGACGACGAGGACGTTCGTGGCCTTCCGCGACCACGACTCCGCCGTACCCGGCATCCGCCTGACCGTCTGGCCCGACCTGGCGATCGACGACTACCTGTACGTCGACGGCGAGGTGATGAAGATCCTGGCCCTGCCCCGCAACCCGGACGACGACTGCCAGTTCTACCAGGCCGGTGGCCGCCGCGTCGGGTTCCTTGACACCACGCCGTGCCACCACAGCATGGACAGCCCGATGTACCGCGTCGAGGTTCACCCGCCGGGCCGCACCTTCCCGCCGAACGGTCAGCCGGTGTTCGCCCTGAACTACCGCAACGACGACGGCGGCCCCGGCTTCGGCACCGACTCGCGCCTCCTGTTCGAGGCGCCCGCCGAGGGCGTGTACCAGGTCCGCGTCAGCGACACCCGCGGGGCCGGCGGGCCGACGCACGCCTTCCGCGTCACCGTGCGGCCGCCGCGCCCCGACTTCGCGCTCGCGTTCAACCCGACGGCGCCGGCCGTGTGGCGGAACGGGGCCGTGCCGGTGAGCGTGACCGCGACCCGCCGCGACGGCTTCGACGGGCCGATCCGCCTGAAGCTCGAGGGGCTGCCGCCCGGGTTTCATGCCCCGGAATCGAGCATCGAGGCCGGCCAGCTCGGCACCGCGTTCGCGCTGTCCGCCTCCGCCGACGCCGTCGTGCCGGCCGGGGCGATGCTGAAGCTCGTCGGCACGGCCCGGATCGACGGTAAAGACGTGACGCGCGAGGCCGCTGGCGGTGCCCCGAAGGCGCTCGACACCGCCGACGTCCGCACCACCGTCCGGCAGGCGGAGTTGGTCGTCCGGCCGGGTCAGGAGGTGAAGTTCACGGTGGACATCGAACGCCGCAACGGCTTCGGCGGTCGGGTGCCGTTGGACGTGCGGGGCTTGCCACACGGCGTCCGCGTCATGAACGTGGGGCTGAACGGCATCCTCGTGACGGAGCGCGACACGAGCCGCGAGGTGACCTTGTACTGCGAGCCGTGGGTGAAGCCGACGGAGCACCCGATCGTGGTACTGGCCCGGCACGAGGCGAAGAACACGGAACACGCGGCACGGTCGCTGCCGCTCAAGGTGGTGCCGTAGAAACGAACGAAGCCCACCCGCCGCGGCGGGTGGGCTTCGTGCCGGAGCAACTCAGTCGCTGTACCGCACCCGGACGCTACCGTCGTGGCGGAAGTCCACGTCCACGTCGTAGTCCGGGTTGTCGATGTCGATGTGGATGCTGTCGCGGTTCACCCGCACGCGGTCCAGCCGGCCGCAGTTCGGCAGTACGAAGCACACCTCCACCGGCTGGCACGTCCGCGGGTGAATGATCCAGTAGTGGTGCCGGCCGGGCGTCGGGGCGAACACGCGCGAGAACTGTTCGAGCGTCAGCGCCGCGACCGGCGGCGGGGCCTCCACGACCGGCGGCGGCACGACGACCACCGGACGCGCCACGACCACCGGCGGCGGCACGACGATCGGCCGGGCCACGACGACGGGCGGTAGCGGGCGGAGGTGCGGGGCGACGACCGGACGGCCGACGACGACGACCGGCGGCTGGGCGGGGGTGCTGAGGGCGAGGCCGAGGACGAGGGTGGTCACGGGTGGTTCCTCACGGTGGCCCGCGGGCTGCGAGCCTGTCGGCGCACGAACGCGGCAGGCTGGGGGACTTGCGCGGGTTACTCCCCCATCTCTTCGGTCAGTGCCGCGTCGGTGTGGACGGTCTGCACGTCGTCGTGGTCGTCGAGCGCCTCCATCAGCCGCACCACCTTTCTGCCGGTCTCCACGTCCACGTCCTGCAACGTCTTGGCAAGGTACTTCACCTCAGCCTCAGCTGGCTCCACGTCGGCCGCCGTCAGGGCGTCGAGCACGGCCGAGAAGCTGGACGGGTCGCAGGTGATCTCGAACACGTCCCCTTCCCGCGTCAGGTCTTCGGCGCCGGCCTCCAGGACTGCGGTCATCAGCCGCTCTTCGTCCGGGTACTTGGTCGCGTCTACGGCGAAGAACCCCTTGCGATCGAAGAGGTACGCCGCCGACCCGGGCTTGCCGACCTCGGCGTTCGCCCGCTCGAAGATCTTTTTGATCTCGCCCGCGGTGCGGTTGCGGTTGTCGGTGAGGATCTCGGCCAGGACGGCGATCCCGCCCGCGGCACGGCCCTCGTACAGGATTTCGGCGTAGTCCACGCCCTCCAACTCGCCGGTGCCGCGCTTGATCGCCCGCTCGATGTTCTCCTTGGGCATCGACACCGACCGGGCCTTGTCGATCGCGTAGCGGAGCTTGAGGTTCATCGTCGGGTCGCCGCCGCCGTTCCGGGCGGCGATGATGATGTACCGGCTGAGTTTGCTGAACAGCTTGCCCCGCTTGGCGTCCACGGCATTCTTGTGCCGCACCATGTTCTTGTAATGACTGTGTCCGGCCATGTCCTCGACCTCGGTCCCGCGGCTCGAAAGAGTGAGTATACGGACCGGTCACGGCACCCGCCGCAGCTTCCGCCGCACCTCGTCGAGCCGGCCGTCGCGGCGGCCGCGGTGGTCGGTCGGGTACAGGGCCGCGGCCCGCTCCCACGCCGCCTTCGCCGCCGGCTTGTCGTCCAGCCGGAAGCACACGTCGCCGAGGTGGTCCCACACCACGGGGTCGGCTGCGCCTTCGGGAATGACCGAGACGCGCTCCAGGAGCGCCCGCGCTTCGGGCAGCTTGTCGCGGCGGAACAGCACCCACGCCAGGCTGTCGAGGTACGCGGGGTTGTCCGGGTCCACGTCACCGGCCCTGCGGCGGTCGAGCCGGTCGCGGGCGACCGCCCGGCGCACCAGGCGCTCGGCTTCCTCCAGGCTGCGGTTGCGGTCGGCGAGGTGGTAGCCCAGGTCGTTGCACGCGCCGGCGTGGTCCGGGTCCCGGTCGAGAATCGCCCGCAACTCCGCCTCCGCTTCGGCCTCGCGCTTCGCACCCCAGTACGCTCCGGCGAGGGCGTAGCGGGTCCGCTCGCGGTCGGCGGGCGCGTCGAACTCGTCCAGCAGCCGGCGGCCGAGGGCGATGGACTCGTCCCACCGGCCGAGCACCTTCAGGACCGTGAGCTTGCGGAGCCGCACGGTCAGGCGGTCGGCGTCGCCGGCCATCGTGATGGCTCGGTCCGCGGCGGCCAGCGCGTCGGCCACGTCGCCGAGTTCCGCCAGTGCGTAGGCGAGGTGGAAGTGGAAGTACGCCGGCGCGACGCCGTCGGCGACGCGGAGCCCTTCACGACAGACGGCTGCGACGTCGGCCGGCTTGCGAGCGCGCCAGAGCGCGTCGATGAGCGCCCCGTAGGCGGCCGGCTGCGTGTCGCGTGGGGCCGCGGCAACGGCCTGCCGGAACTGCACGACGGCCAGGTCGATCCGGCCGTGCCGGGCCGCGAGGACGCCGAGTACGTGCGTCGTGCCGTACTCGTGCTTCCGTCCCGCGGCCAGGTCGTCGGCCCCGGCGGTGACGACGGCGTTCGCCCAGCCCGCCTCCGCCCGCAGCAGCTCGCCCAGCACCCGCGTCCGTTCGGCGGCGAAGTCGCGCTCGGCGACGCGTGCCGAGCCGCCCTCGTCGCGGTCCTTCAGTGTCTTGAAGCAGGTGTCGAAGTCGTTCAGAACCCGCCCCGGCCGGCCGGTCTGCACGTGCGAGCGAACCACGGCACGGACGATTTTCGGGTCGTTGGTCTGCTCCCCGAGGCGGGCGAACAAGTCGTCCGCTTCCGCCCGCGAACCGGGCACCCGCGCCGACTCTGCGGCGAGGACTGCTTGCAGTGGTAAATTCCGCGGGTCGGCCGCACTCTGCCCGCGGAGGAGCGGCAGCACGTCGTCGGGCCGGTTCGCTTGCCTCAGCAGGTCGGCGAGGCGCTCGTAGGGCTCGACGGCCTGCGGGCGGAGCCTGAGGAAGGCGTCGAGGTGTCGTAGGGCAGCGGCCGGTTCGCCCTTCGCGGCGAGGGCCCCGGACAGGTTCCAGTCAAGCCGCGCCGCGGCGCTGGCGTCGTTCAGCCGCTTGGAGTCAGCGTAGATCGCGTGGGCCGCTCGAAAGGACTCGGCCGCAGCGTCGGCTTTCTTCTGGGCCACGAGCGCTTTTCCGATCCGCTCGTGACAGTCGGCCAGGGCCGTATCCGCTTCGGTCGCGCTGAACCCGCCGGGGACGACGAGCCGCTTGCGGTGCTGGATCAACACGTCGCGCGCCCGGCCGAGTGCGTCTGCCGCGCCGGCCGCGTCGTTGGCCTTCTCCAGGATGGTGCCCAGGTCGCGGCACGCGGTGACGACCCGCTCCGGCGTCGCGTCGGCATTCATTCCCCCGGCGACGCCCTTCGCGACCGTCGCTGCCTCGCCCAGTTCGCCGAGGCCGAACAGGAGCCGGGCGAGTGCGAGGCCGGCGGCGGTGTTGGCGGGGTCGCGTTCGAGCACGGTGCGGGCGGCGCGCACGGCGTCGGGCTCGCGGCCGCTCTGGCTGTAGATGCGGACCAGTTCCATCAGGGGTTCGGTCGCCGCGGGGTCGTCCTTCGCGGCCTTCTCGAAGCCGGCGGCCGCCGTGAGGAGGCGGTCGCGGCGGGACTGGAGCAGCGCGGCCCCGTAGCGCGCCACGGCGTCGCGGTGGGCGGGCGACCACTCGCGTGGCGGGTCGGGAGGTGCGAGGAGCAGTAATCCGGCGAAGAGCCCGGGGGACATGGCCACCTCCTGCCGCACGGTCCGCGGGTGGGTGGGATTCTATCGCACCGGACGGCGTGAGCGAACGCCAAACGCAACCGGCCCGCCAGGGTTGCTGGCGGGCCGGTCGGTTGACCACCGGGGCTCGGAAAGGATGGGGGTGCCCTGAGCCGCACCCTCCAGCACTTATGGCTGCTGCTTCCGCCCTGACCAGGTTCATACCTTCAGGTCGGTCAGGCCCCCACCCCTCCGAACCCCGGCGGCCGTGTCTCGTTGCCTACTTCGGCTTCGGATTCCCCCGGGCGAAGATGCTCGCCACGAAGTTCAGCACGTCGGTAGCACTCGACTCATTATAGCCGTAGTTGCGGATGAGTCGAGACTTCACCACGTCGATCTTTTCCTGCGTCGCCTTGTCCACCACGTTCGACACGATGCTGCTCAGCTTGATCGAGTCCTTCTGGTCCTCGAACAGCTTCAACTCGAGCGCCTTCTGGAGCCGCTCGTTAGTCTTGTAGTCGAACTTCTTGCCGTCGATGGCCAGGGCGCCGATGTAGTTCATGATCTCGCGGCGGAAGTCGTCCTTGCGGCCCTCGGGGATGTCGATCTTCTCCTCGACGCTGCGCATCAGCCGCTCGTCGGGCTCGCCGTAGTTGCCGGTGTAGCGGTCGCGCACCTTCTCCCGCTGGGTGTACGCCTTCACGTTGTCCATGTAGTTGCCGCACAGCCGGACCAGCGCGTCCTCGTCGGCCGCGATCGCCCGCTGCACCTCGTTCTTGACGATGTCCTCGTACTCCTCGCGGACGACGCTCAGCAACTCCTTGTAGTGCCGGTACTGGTCCTCGTCCTTGATCAGCGAGTGGTGCCGCAGGCCGTCTTCAAGCTCCTTCATGACCATGAAGGGGTTGATGTTGTCCTCGTCCGGGTGGGCCACCAGGGCGTTGCTGATCTTGTCCTGGATGTAGCGCGGGCTGATCCCGGTCATCCCCTCGGCCACGGCGTCCCGCTTCAGCTCGATGACGTTGTCTTCGGTGAAGCCCGGCATCGTCTTGCCGTTGTACAGCTTCAGCTTTTGCAGCACGCTCAGGCTGGCGTGCTTCGGCGGCGTCAGCCGGGTCAGCACGGCCCACATCGCCGCCACCTCGACGGTGTGCGGGGCGATGTGCTTGCCGCGGACCTTCGCGGTGCTGTAGTCCTTCTCGTAAATCTTCACCTCGTCCCGCAGCCGGGTGACGTAGGGGATGTCGATCTTGACCGTGCGGTCCCGCAGGGCCTCCATGAACTCGTTGTTTTGGAGCCGGCGGTACTCGGGCTCGTTGGTGTGGCCGAGGATCACTTCGTCGATGTCCGTCTGGGCGAACTTCTTCGGCTTGATCTTGTGCTCCTGGCTCGCCCCGAGCAGGTCGTACAGGAAGGCCACGTCCAGCTTCAGCACCTCGATGAACTCGACGATGCCGCGGTTGGCGATGTTCAGTTCGCCATCGAAGTTGAACGCCCGCGGGTCGCTGTCGCTGCCGTACTCCGCGATCTTGCGGTAGTTGATGTCGCCGGTCAGCTCGGTGCTGTCCTGGTTCTTCTCGTCCTTCGGCTGGAAGGTGCCGATGCCGACGCGGTCCTTCTCGGACAGCAGCATCCGGTAGACCCGCACCTCGTTGTCCAGCATCTTCAGCCAGTCGCCGTCGTACTTCTGGAGGCGGGTGGCGTACTCGTACCGGCTGAACGGCGACAGGTCGCCCTTGATGCGGACCTCGTAGGCGTAGGGCTTCGCGCCGTTCTCGTTCAGCCGGCCCACCAGCTCGGCGCGGTACTCTTCCGGTACCAGTTGCAGCGGCTCGCCGTGCATCGGGTCTTTTACCCAGGTGCCGTCCGGCCCCTTCCACGAGAACGAGAACAGCATCCCCTCGTCCGTCCGGCTGTACTCCTCCAGGCCGCGCTTCAGGAGCCGGGCGATGGTGCTCTTCGCGCTGCCGACCGGGCCGTGGAGCAGGATCACGCGGCGCTCGGTGCCGTACCCGAGGGCGGCGCTCTTGAACGTGTTCACCAGCTGCATCAGCGACCGGTCGAGGCCGTAGATGCCGTCGCCGTGGCGGGCGGCGAAGTCGGTGAAGAACTTGAACCGGGTGAGCTTGTCCTTGTTCTCGTAGATGTCCTCGGTGCCGTGCGACATGACCATGTCGTACAGCCGCTGGTACGCGGTGCGGGTGACCGCCGGCTGCGCGAGGACGGTGTTCAGGTAGTCCTGGAACGACCCCTCCCAGTGGAGTTTCTTGTAGTCGGTGAGGTCGATCTGGGAGCGGATGCTGTCGAGGATCGCGGCGGCAGCTGCCATGGGCTGTATCCTCCGGGGCGGCGTGGGCCGCCTGGTGTCGGGCTCCGCCCGGCCGCGCCCGGGAAGGGGCGAGTGGCGCGGCCCGCCGGCGTGACTCGGCGGGATCGGGAGGGGGAATTCGGGTCGCGGTTGGCCGACAGGTTACCCCGTCGGGCCGACCGGGTACAAGTGCTGGCGAGGATTTACCCGCCGCGCCCCATTCTACCTGATCGAAGGGGTCCGTCCAAGTGTCCGCGCATGTTGGCCGCGCGGCCGGCGTTCGTGTCGCGTACACTGGGCTAGGCGCCGCGGCCCGCCGGTGGGTAGACCGGCCGGGCGGCCGGCGGGTTCGGGTCGCTTCCACGGAGGGCTTCACCGATGCGAAACATGCTCGCCCTGGTCGGGGCGCTGGTGGTCGGGTTCGGCGGCGTCGGCTGGTACCTCGGGTGGTACAAGTTGAGCGTCACCAAAAGCTCCGACGGCACCCTCCAGGTGACCACGAACGTGGACACGAGCCGCGTCGTGAAGGACGCCGGCGAGGGCGCCCGGCACGTCGGCGAGTTCATCGGCACGCAGGTCGAGAGCGCCAAGAAGGACGCGGCGAACACGCCCGTGACGCCGGCCGGCACCCCCGGCCCGAAGGCCGTGCCGACGCCGGCCGAAAGCGGCGCGTGGCTGTTCGGCATCGACTTCGGCACGCCCGCCGCGAAGAAGTAACGCCGGGCTGTCGGCGCGCGGAACCCCTCACGTGGACGTGATCGAATCGCGTTCCATCTTCTCGCCCGCCACCGGCTTCATCCGCCGCGGCGGGTTCGACTGGACCTGTAATCCCTACGTCGGTTGCACATTCGGCTGTACCTACTGCTACGCCGCGTTCCTGCCGCAGAATCGCCGCCCGGTTGAAGAATGGGGCCGCTGGCTCACCGCGAAGACGAACGCGGTCGAACTGGCCCGTCGGAAGGCTAAGAAGGTCGCCGGTGCGGCCGTGTACATGTCCAGCGTCACCGACCCGTACCAACCCGCGGAACGAAGTCTGTTCCTGACCCGCGGCATTCTCGAAGCCCTCCTCCCGCATCAGCCCCGGCTCGTGATCCAGACCCGGGGGCCGCTCGTGGTCCGCGACATCGACCTGCTGCGGGAGTTCCGCCACGTCCGCGTGAACCTGTCCGTCCCGACCGATTCGGAAGACGTGCGGCGGGCGTTCGAGCCGAAGGCGCCGCCGCTCGAACGCCGGTGGGTCGTGGCCGAGGAACTGAAGGCCGCCGGCGTCCCCGTCGGGCTCTGCGTCACGCCGACGTTGCCGCTCGCCGACCCGGACGCCTTCGCCGCGCGGCTGGCGGCCTTCGCCCCCGCGGTACTGGTGTGCCAGGACTTCCACGCCGCCGGCGGCGGCTTCGGGGCCGACACCGGCGGCGCCGCCCGCGTCCTACTCGCCCGGACCGAGTGGTCGCCGGAACGATACCGCGCGTTTGCCGACGTGCTGCGCACCCGCTACCCCACGTTCGAAGGCGAGGCTGGATTCTTCCCGCCCGCTGAAATGACTCGCCCCGCGTGACGTTGTCCCGTCGGATGGTCTCGCACGTCGTGGAGGGCCGCCATGAGCCGCCTGTCGCCGTCCGGTCAGCGCAAAGTGTTCGGCCTGGGGATGGTCGTGACCGCCGTCGCGGTCGGGTACTGGACGTTCTTCTCGGACGGCCTGCCGATCTGGCGCGGCCCGTCGGCCTCGGCCTCGGAGATCGCCGCGGGCCGGGAGTTGTTCGAGCGCGAGTGGAGCGCGAACGACCCGATGGCCCGCGGCGACGGGCTCGGGCCGGTGTTCAACGCCCGGTCGTGCGCCGCCTGCCACTTCCAGGGCGGGCTCGGCGGCGGCGGGGCGAACGAGCACAACGCGTTGGGCTTCGAGGTGCTGCCGCGGCCCGGCGACCACACCTTCCGCAGCGGCACCATCCACAACTTCAGCACCAACCCGGCCGTGCGCGAGACGATCGGCCGGCTCAGCCAGATCCACCCGACTGTGACCGGCAGCACGACCGTGACCGGTACTCCCGACTGTCAGCGGACCATCACCGTCCCCGACTTCAACCCCGTGCGGACGCAACCGGTGCAGGCCACGGCCCTGTTCGGCGCCGGCTGGATCGACCTGATTTCGGACCGCGCCATCCTCCGCAACGCCCGCAACCGGGGCGTGCAGAACGCGGTTCGTGAACTGTCCCTCCAGTTCGACGACATCCCCGTCGGGAAGGTCCGGCACGTCGCCGGCGGCGTCGGCAAATTCGGCTGGCGCGGTCAGTTCCACACGCTGTCCGAGTTCGTGTCGGTGGCGTGTGCGAACGAACTCGGCCTCGGCACGCCGGACAACCCTCAGGCGCAGCCGTTCACGAGCCACAGCCCGGCGAGTGAGCCCGACCTGGACCGCACACAGGTCCGGCAACTGGTGGCATTCGTGAAGACACTCCCGCGGCCGATCGAGGCCGATGGCGGGGCGCACGCGGCCCGCGGCAGGCAACTGTTCGGCGAGATCGGCTGTGCCGCGTGCCACGTCCCCGACCTGGGCGGCGTCACCGGCGTGTACAGCGACTTCCTCCTGTACGTGATGGAAGACCCGGTGCCGAGCGGCGGCCGCGGCGGAAGCGCTTACGACCCCGCCCCGCCAGAGCTGAACCTGCCCGGCCGGCCGGGGAGCGAGACGGAGCCGAACGAGTGGAAGACGCCGCCGCTGTGGGGCGTGGCCGACTCGGCCCCGTACTGGCACGACGGCACGGCCCCGAGTCTGAAGGACGCCGTGCTGAAGCACCGCGGCAACGGCAAGGCGGTGTCGGAGCGGTTCAAGAAGCTGCCGGCCGCGGACCAGGAGTCGGTGCTGGCCTTCCTCGGTACACTGAAGGCGCCGCCGGACGCGCAGCCCCTGCGAAACTCGGCCGTGACCCGCCTGGCTCGGAAGTGAAGAGACCAACCCGCGCCGATCTCCTCGCCGCCGCCGGCAAGACTGTTCCCGACGTGACCGCCCCTGGGTTGAAGGTACTGTTCTGCGGCATCAACCCGGGGCTGTACACGGCGGCGATCGGCCACCACTTCGGCCGCCCCGGCAACCGCTTCTGGCCGACCCTCCACGCCGCCGGGTTCACCCCGCGGCTGTTTGACCCCTCCGAGGAGCAGCAGTTGCTGCCACTCGGCTACGGCATCACGAACGTGGTCTCCCGCGCCACCGCCGCCGCAGACGAACTGGCCGATGACGAGGTCCGTGCCGGCGGGTTGGTGCTCGTCGAGAAGCTGAGACGGCTCGCGCCGACGTTCCTGGCGGTGTTGGGTGTTGGCGCATATCGCGTGGCGTTCGGGAGGCCGAAAGCTGCCGTCGGCGAGCAACCGGAGCGGATCGGCGAGACGCGGGTGTGGGTGCTCCCAAATCCGAGCGGGCTGAACGTCTTTTACCAGCAGAAGATGGTTGCACTTTTCTCAGAACTGCGTGGGGTAGCTTGCCCCTCGCATGGTTGAGAGGCTCTGTCATGGATTTCACTTGGGGGCGGGCACGTTACACGTCGAGGAAGATCAAAGACGTTCAACAAGGCTACGAGGGATTTGAACTCGTCCGGCAACAGGACGGAGCAGATCTGCGTGTGGCAAGCGTCGTGTTCTGGGACGCTACAGGACAATTCTGGGTCGAAACATTCGGCACCGACATTCCGCTCCAAGTACTCGAAGAACTGATTGCTGAGACGAAGGAAAAGGTGCGGATCCGGTAGCACCCTGAACGCACAGATGTCTACACAGCCCGAGTGGTTTGAACGCCCACTACCAGGCCGACGCCTTGGCCCGCGTGTTCGGCGAGTTACGAGGCGCTGCTGGCTGAGGGGTCATCGCCCGGCCAACTCGTGGAAGAAATCTTCGAATCGCCGCGTCATCGCGTCCCGGCTGAACTCGGATTCGACCTTTCGCCGGGCCGCCGCTCCGAACGCCGCCGCCATCAGCGGCCGCTCCAGGTAGCGGCCCACCGCCTCGGCCAGGGCCGTGGGGTCATTCGGCGGCACGATCTGGCCGCTCCGGCCGTCGTCGATCAGCGTCGGGTTCGCGCCCACGGCGGTGGCCACGACCGCCCGGCCGGCGGCCATGTACTCCAGCAGAGCGTTCGACATCCCCTCCGAGTGGGACGGCAACACCGCGATCTCGACCGTCCGCAGGAAGGCCGCCGCGTCGGGGATCGAACCGCGGAACACGAACCGGCTGCCGAGGCCGAGCTCGGCGTGAAGCCGCTCCAGTTCCTCGCGCTGCTCGCCGTCGCCGGCCACCTCGAACACCAGGCACGAGTGCCGCTCCAGCAGCAGCTTCGCGGCGTGCATCAGGCCGGCGATGTTCTTCACCGGCCGAAGGTTCGCCACACAGCCGACGCGGACGCGTTTCTTGGTCGTGTCGGGCAGCAGGAACCGGTTGAACCGCTGGGTGTCGACGCCGTTCTCCAGCACGACCACGCGGTCGGGCGTGTAGCCGTCGCCGGCGACGATGGCGTCGCGGCCGGCGGCGGTGTTCGTGAGGAAGCGGCTGACGAACGGCCGGATGACGCGCCCGGCGACGCGGTCCTTACGAGTGAGGGCGTAGCCGAGATTGTTCCGCACCCGCACGACGGCTTTCACACCCGCCGCGCGGGCGACCGGCACACCGAAGTACGACGAGTCCTGGAAGTACGTCTGCACAACGTCCGGTTGCGTGTCGCGCCAGTACGCCCGGAGCCGGGAAGCGGCTTGAACGCCGCCGCGGCTCAGCAACTTCCGCACGCCGAGCCGCACGACGGGGCAGTCGGCCGGCTCGAGCGCCCGGGACAGATCATCTTCGCCGTCGAGCAACACGAGCGACGGCCGGACGCGGCTCCGGTCGAGGTGGTTGATGAGGGCGACGAGTTGGCTCTCGGTGCCGGCGCGGGTGAGGCGGTCGATGACGAACGACACCCGGACCGGCGCGGCGGCCGGCGGGGCGACGGGATCGGCAAGGCGCGGCGCGAGGAGTGCGGACATCCGTGTCCCTCCGGTCAGTCAAACGGCAACGGGCGACGGGCGGAGCCGGGCGAACAGGTCGAGATACGCGGCCGCCTGGGCGTCGAACGTGAACAGCCGCTGCATCCGTGCGCGACCGGCGTTCCCCAGGCGTGCCCGCAGCGCGCCATCCTTCAGCGACTGAACCAACCGGTCGGCCAGTTCGTCAGGCCGACCGGGTTGTACGAGGTAGCCCGTCTCGCCGTCGGCGATCACTTCGGGCGTGCCGCCGACCGCCGTCGCGACGACAGGGACGCCGGCCGCGCTCGCTTCGAGCGCGACGTTCGGCAGCCCCTCGGTGAACGACGGCAGCGTCACCACGTCCGCGGCGGCGAGGAGCGAATCCAGGTCGTCGCGGAAGCCGGGCAGCACGACTCGACCGGTGAGCCCGCGAGCGCGAACCTGTTGCTCCAACTCCGCCCGCAGAACGCCCTCGCCGAAGATCACCACGCCCGCCACGGGGTCCGCCTTCAGGACCGCCGTCGCGGCGTCAATCAGGACACCGAACCCCTTCTCGGGGCTGAGCCGACCCGCCGCGACGACGACCCGCGACACCCGGCTGTCACGCGGGAAGAAATCGAGTAGCCGCCCGCGGGCCGGTTCGGTCGTGGCGAAGGCGCCGAGGCGGGCCGAGTTGCGGACGACGCTGACGCGGCCGGCCGGCACGCCGCACCAGTTCCGCACCCGCGCGGCCTGCCCCTCCGACACCGCGACGACGTGATCCATCAGCCGCAGGTGCCGTCGGTCGAGCCACTCGTAGGCGCGGACGCGTCGGTCCTGCCACGTCCACCCGCGCGACACGGCGACGGCCGGCACCCCGACCCGCCGCGCGGCGACGCGGCCGAGCAGATTCGCCTTATAGCCGTGGCACAACAAGATCTCACATCCCAACTCGCGGATCGTGGCCGTGAGTTCGGCGGTGACGCGGATCAACCGCGGGAAGTCGGCCCGCAGTGCGACCGCTTCGCGCCCCCGGTCGCGGACCACGTCGAGGAACGCGGCACACCGGCCGCCCTCCGGGAAGCTGACGAACGCGGTGCGGACGGAGTCCGGGAGGGCGTCAGCGAGCCCGAGCATCTGCCGCTCGGGGCCGCCGTAGAACGTGCTCGCGGTCAGGTGGACGACGGTCATTCCCGGTCGCGTCCGTGCGGCAGGGGCGATTGAAACGAATGGGGAGTGTAGGGCCCGCAGCGGGGGCGTGTCCAGTGGGATCGGTTTGACGGTGGGTGACGCGAGCTTTGGCAGAGTGTTCGGCCGCGGTGCGGACCGCGGCCGAGTGGTCGGTGCGAACAATCACCCCTTCGCCACCTGCACCCACTGGTGGGACTTGGCCGAGTCGAGGATCGCGTCCAGTACGGCCTGCGTCTCCAGGGCGTCGCGGAAGGTCGGGCCGGCGGGCGTGCCGGTCTCCAGCCCCGTGATGAAGTCCGCGACCTGGTGCGTGAAGCTGCAGTCGTAGCCGACCGCGAGGCCCGGCACCCACCACTTGTCCATGTACGGGTGCTCGCCGCCGTTGTCGGTCACGTGGATCGACTTCCAGCCGCGAATCTTGCCCTCGTCCTTGTAGTCGAACATCTGGAGGCGGTGCAGGTCGTGCAGGTCCCAGGCCAGGCTCGCCTTCTCGCCGTTGATCTCGAACGTGTACTGCGCCTTGTGTCCACGGGCGTAGCGGGTGCTCTCGAAGTTCGCCAGCGACCCGTTGCTGAACTTGCCCATGAAGATGCAGGCGTCGTCGATACCGACCGGCTCCACCTTGCCGGTCAGGTTGTGCTTCCGCTCCTTCACGAACGTCTCGGTAAGCGCCGAGATGCTCTCCACCGAGCCGTTCAGCCACACGGCCGTGTCGATGCAGTGGGCGAGCAGGTCGCCGCTGACGCCGCTGCCGGCCGCGGCCACATCCAGCCGCCACAGCCCCTGCCCACCCTGCGGCAGGTCGGCGTTGATCGTCCAGTCCTGGAGGAACTTGGCCCGGTAGTGAAAGATCTTCCCGAGCCGGCCTTCCTCGATCAACTTCTTGGCGAGCGTGACCGCCGGGATGCGGCGGTAGTTGTACCACACCATGTTGGGCACCTTGGCCCGCTCCACGGCGGCGACCATCTCGCGCCCCTCGGCCACGTTCATCGCCAGCGGCTTCTCGCACAGGATCATCTTCCCCGCCGCGGCGGCGGTGATCGCAATCTCCTTGTGGAGGTTGTTCGGGGTGCAGATGTCGATCGCGTCGATGTCGGGGCGGGCGATGAGCTTCTTCCAGTCGGTCTCGACCGACTCGTAGCCCCACTGGTCGGCGAACTCCTTGGCCTTGGCCGCGTCCCGGGCGCACGCGGCCTTGAGGACCACGCGGTAGTCCGACGGGAAGAACTGGCCGACCTGCTTGTACGCGTTCGAGTGGGCGCGGCCCATGAACCCGTACCCGATCATCCCGACCCGGAGTTCCTTGCTCGGCATGGGAGAGCGACCTCGGCGTGGAAGGAGTGTGATGGGGAGGATACCGCCCCCGCTCACGGCCGGCCAGCTTCCTTCGCCGGCGGCGTGAAGTGGTCGTAAACGGCCTTCGCCACGTTCGCCAGTAGCACCTGTGCGGCGTTGTCCACGGCCCACCGCTGGTCGGCGTTCTCGTTCGTCAGGACGCACAGCGCCACCGGGCCGGAGGGGAGCGTCATGATGCCGGCCTGGGTGCGGGCGTTGCTGACCGCGCCGGTCTTGTGGGCCAGAAGCACGCCGGGCGGGAGGTAGCGCTTGAACATCGCAGTGTCGTCGCAGGCCCGGAGGTGGGCGATCATCGCCTTGCACGCCTCCTCGGAGACGAGCTTGTTCTCCTGAAGCATTTCCAGCAGCTTCACCATCTCGCGGGCGGTGGTGCTGCCGAGGCCGTACTTCTTGGTCCGCTCCGGGTCCACGCTCGTGGTGCTGCCGCGGAACACCTGGGCGTTGATCCGCGTCTCCGTCAGCCCGAGCTTCGCCATCCGCTCGTTCACGGGGCGGATGCCGGTCTGCTCCAGGACGAGGTTCGTGGCGGTGTTGTCGGAGACGGCGATCATCAGCCGCACGGCGTCCCGCAGCGGAAACGTCGCGCCGTCGGAGAAGTGCGACGTGAGGACGCCGCTGCCCGGGACGCGGTGCTCCTTCTTCAGGGTGAGCGTCGTGCCGAAGTCGATCTTCTTGTCGGCCGCCTGGTAGAACGCTTCGACCATCACCGGGAACTTGATCAGGCTCGCCGTCGGCATCGGCTCGTCGGCCTGGTGGTAGAACTCGGCGCCGGTCTTGAGGTGCTTCACGGCCACGGCGACGCGACCGCGGTGGGCCTTGAGCAACGGGGCGAGCGTGTCGGCCAGCTCGGCGGCCGTGGCCGGCCGGGCGAGGGACGCGAGCAGAACGAGTGCGGCGACGGTACGCATGTGTCACCTCCGGGGTGCGGTGCGGGTGTTGTAGCCGGGGGTGAACCGGCCCGGCTCGGTCCGTAGAAAATCGTCATGAGCGACGAGTTGATCGTGTCCGTGTCGGGCATCCGAGGCGTGGTCGGTCGCGGGCTCACCGCCGAGGCCGCGGCCCGGTTCGCCGCCGCCTACGGCGGCACCGTCGGGCCGAAGCCCGTTCTCGTCAGCCGCGACGGCCGGCCGAGCGGCGACATGCTGCGGCACGCCGTCATCGCGGGGCTGCTCGGGGCCGGCTGCACCGTCGAAGACATCGGCATCACGCCGACGCCGACGTGCGGGTTCGCGGTGCGGGCGCTCGGGGCCGCGGGCGCGATCCAGATCACGGCGAGCCACAACCCGGCGCCGTGGAACGGCCTCAAGATGTTCGGCGCCGACGGCGCCGTGCTCCCCGCCGACCGCGGGGCCGAGGTCCGCGGCCGCTACGAATCCGGCGACTTCCCGCGCGCCGCGTGGGACGGCATCGGTTGCACCCGCGTCCCGCCCGACGTGCTCGGAGACCACCGGCAGGCCGTCCTCGACCTCGTCAGCGTGGCGAGCGTGGCGGCGCACCGCTTCCGGGTCTTCCTCGACGCCAACGGCGGCGCCGGCGGCCCGCTCGGCGTCCAGCTCCTCGCCGACCTGGGGTGCGAGGTCGTGCAGCACGGCTGCGAGCCGACCGGCCACTTCACCCACGAGCCCGAGCCGACGCCGGCCCACCTCACGGACGTGGCCCCGTGGGTGAAGCAGTCCGGCTCCGCCGTCGGCTTCGTCCTCGACCCCGACGCCGACCGCCTGGCACTGATCGACGAGCACGGCGTCTGCGTGAGCGAGGAGGCGACGCTGGCGCTGGCCGTGCAGTACCGCCTGAACCAGGAGGCCGGGCCGGTCGTCCTCAACCTCAGCACGTCGCGGATGGCCGAGGACGTCGCCCGCGCCGCGGGGTGTACTTGCGTGCGGGCCGCGGTCGGCGAGGCGAACGTGGTCGGCCGGATGCGGGCGGAAGGGGCCGTGATCGGCGGCGAGGGGAACGGCGGCGTCATCGACCCGCGCGTCGGCTGGGTGCGCGACCCGTTCGTCGGCATGGCGTTCATTCTGAGCCTGATGGCCGAGACGGGGCGGCCGTTCTCCGAGCTGGTGGCCGGGCTGCCGCGGTACGCCATGCTCAAGACGAAGTTCGAGGTGCCGCGCTCGAAGCTTGCCGCCGCCTACGACGCGCTCGAGCGCCGCTGGCCCGACGCCCGCGTGAACCGCGACGACGGCCTGCGCCTCGACGGCAGCGACTGGTGGCTGCACGTCCGCGGCAGTAACACGGAGCCGGTCGTGCGCGTGATCGCCGAGGCGCCGACCGACGCGGACGTGAGGCGACTGTGTGACGAGGCGGGGGCGGTGGTCACCGGCTGAGGGCTCGTGATGACCGACGACTTCGACGGGGAATTGAAGCGCGCCGCCGACGCCCTCCGGGCCGCGTCGCGGGTGTGCGTGCTGACCGGAGCCGGCGTGTCGGCCGAGAGCGGCGTGCCGACGTTCCGCGCCTCCGACGGACTGTGGGAGGGCCACCGCATCGAGGACGTGGCCAGCCCGATGGGGTTCGAGCGCGACCCGCGGCTGGTGTGGAACTTCTACAACGCACGCCGCGCGAACGTCCGCACGGTCCGGCCCAACCCCGGGCACCACGCCCTCGTCCGGCTCGAAGACCGCTACGGCACCCGCTTCACGCTCGTGACGCAGAACGTGGACGGCCTCCACCGCGTCGCCGGCACAAAGTCGCTGCTCGAAATCCACGGCAGCCTCTACCGCACGCGCTGTACCTACTGCGGCGAGGTGCTCGACCGCGGGCTTGACGCCCTGCCCGCGATCCCGCACTGCCACTGCGGTGCGATGCTCCGGCCGGACATCGTGTGGTTCAACGAGAACCTCCCCCCGGACGTGTGGGACGCCGCTCAGATCGCGGCGTCCGAGTGCGACGTGATGCTCGTCGTCGGCACCTCCGCTGTCGTACACCCGGCCGCGTCGCTGATCCCGATCGCGAAGCGGACCAACGACGCCACCGTCGTCGAGGTCAACATGACCCGCACCGAGGCCAGCCACTACGCCGACGTCGGCCTGTACGGCCCGGCCGGCGAGGTGCTCCCGAAGCTCGTGGCCGAACTGGAACGAACCGCATGACCGCGACGCGACTGGACGGCAAGGCGCTGGGGCAGACGATGCGGGCCGAGGTCGCCGCGGAGGTGGCGGCCCGGGTCGCGGCGGGGAAGTCGCGGCCGGGGCTCGCGGCGGTCATCGTCGGCGACAACCCGGCGAGTCACGTCTACGTCCGCAACAAGCACAAGGCCTGTACCGACGCCGGTCTCGCCACCTGGGTTCACACGCTACCCGCGACCACCACCCAGGCCGAACTCCTGGCCCTCGTCGCCCGGCTGAACGCCGACCCGGCCGTTCACGGCATCCTCGTGCAGTTGCCGCTGCCGAAGCAGATCGACGAGGACGCCGTCCTCCGTGCCGTCACGCCGGCGAAGGACGTGGACTGCTTCCACCCCGAGAACGTCGGCCTCCTCGCGGTCGGCCACCCGCGTTACTACCCGTGCACGCCGCACGGCGTCTTCCACCTCCTCGCCCGCAACGGCTTCGACCCCGCGGGGAAGGAAGTCGTGATCGTCGGCCGCAGCAACATCGTGGGCAAGCCGCTGGCGCTGATGCTCGCCCAGAAGCGCACGGCCGCGAACCCGGCCGGCGGCGACGCGACCGTCACGATCGCGCACACCCGCACTGCCGACCTGACCGCTGTTTGTCGGCGGGCCGACATACTCGTCGCCGCCGCCGGCGTGCCGCGCGTCGTCACGCCCGAAATGGTCCGCCCCGGGGCCGTCGTCGTGGACGTGGGGACGAATTCCATGGACGGCAAGCTCGTCGGTGACGTTCACGAGGGCGTCGCGGCCGTGGCGGCGGCCCTCTCTCCCGTCCCCGGCGGCGTCGGCCCGATGACCATCACCATGCTACTCGTGAACACGCTCGCCGCGGCCGAACACATCGACGGGTGAGTGGTACAATTCCCGGTATGCGGGTCGCAATCGTCAACGATCTGGCGCTGGCTCGGGACGTGCTCCGGCGGGTCGTCCGGTCCGTACCGGGGTACGTCGTCGCGTGGGAGGCGGTGGACGGCGACGACGCCGTGACGAAGGCCGTAGCCGACCGGCCCGACGTGATATTGATGGACCTGGTGATGCCGCGGCTCGACGGGGCCGAGGCCACGCGGCAGATCATGCGGCAGGCCCCCTGCCCCGTTCTGCTCGTCACCGCGACCGTCGGCGGCAACATCGCGCTGGTCTACCGGGCGATGAGCGCCGGGGCGCTGGACGCGGTCGAAACGCCGACGCTCGGCCCCGGCGGCGTGCCGCACAACGCCGAGCCGCTGGTCGCCCGCCTCACGAAACTCGACGCCGCCCTCCGCGGGCAGACGGGCTCCGGTTTCGTCCCCGTTCCGGCGACGAAGCCCCCGTCGATCGACGTGCCGCGGATCGTCGGCGTCGGCGTGTCGACCGGGGGGCCGGACGCGCTCGCGGCGGTACTCGCGGCGTTGCCGGTCGGCTTCCCCGCGGCCGTGGTCGTCGTTCAGCACATCGCCGCCGAGTACGCCCCGGGTCTGGCCGAGGCACTCCGGCCGCGCTGCCGGTTGCCGGTCCGCGTGGTCGCCTCCGGTGAAGTGCCGCACCCCGGGACGGTCTACCTGGCCGCGACCGACGACCACCTCGAACTCGCGTCCGATCTGCGGCTGCGGTACACGCCGGCGCCGCACTCGGCGCCGTACCGGCCGTCGGTGGACGTGTTGTTCGCCAGCCTCGCCGCCCGCGCGCCGCGGCCGGGAGTCGGCGTGCTCCTCACCGGCATGGGCACCGACGGCGCCGACGGGTTGCTGAGGTTGCGGCAAATCGGGTGGCATACTATCGCCCAGGACGAGGCGACGTGCGTCGTGTACGGGATGCCGAAGGCCGCGGTCGAGCGCCGCGCGGCGACCGAGGTGCTGCCGCTGGGCCTGATCGGGGCCGCCGTCGTGAACCAGGTGCGGAGCCGGACCAGGTCTTGACCCGCCCGCGCCGGTTGCCCTTGCTCCCCACTTCGCCCGCGGGTTAGACTCTACCCACACCCGCCACGCGCCGCCGGAAAGGATTCCGCCCGTGACGCGCCCCGCGCCCCCGGACGCCCGCACCGCCGCCTTCCTCGAAGCCGTCGACGACGCCGTCGGTCGCGGCCGCCGTGGACTACTCGCCCGCCAGAAGCCGGACGGACACTGGGTCGGCGAGCTGGAAGGCGACACGATCCTCGAATCCGAGTTCATCCTCCTCCTGGCCTTCCTGGGCAAGGCCGACGACCCGCGCGTCCGCCCCGCGGCCAACTACCTTCTTCAGAAGCAGCTGCCGAGCGGCGGCTGGCCGAACTACCCCGGCGGCCCCGCCGAGGTCAGCGTGTCGGTGAAGGCGTACCTGGCGCTGAAGATCGCCGGGCACGCCGCCGACGAGCCGCGGATGCGCCGCGCCGCCGCCGAGATTCGCAGCATCGGCGGGGCCGAGGCGACGAACTCGTTCACGCGCTTCTACCTCGCCCTGCTCGGCCAGCTGCCGTACGCCGCGTGCGCGAGCGTGCCGGCCGAGATCATCCTGTTCCCGCGCTGGTTCTACTTCCACGTCTACGCCATGTCGGCGTGGAGCCGCACCATCTTCGTGCCGCTCAGCATCGTGGACGCCTACAAGCCCGTGACGCAGCTGCCGGGGTCGCAGGGCTGCCGCGAACTGTTCCTGAACCCGCCCGAGACGCCGCGCTGGCCGGCGACGCCGACGACGCAGTGGTTCTCGTGGACGAACTTCTTCCTCGGCGTGGACTGGTGCTTCAAGGCCGCCGAGAAGTTGCGGCTGACGCCGCTGCGTGGGTGGGGCGTCCGCGAGGCGCGGGCCTGGATGCGCGAGCGGATGGCGGAGAGCGACGGGCTCGGGGCGATCTTCCCGCCGATCGTGTACCACGCCATCGTGCTGAAGTGCCTCGGCGTGCCCGACACCGACCCCGAAGCCCGCTGGGTGATGAAGCAGCTCGACGACCTGTGCATCCCCGAGGGCGACACGCTGCGGCTGCAGCCATGCCTGTCGCCGGTGTGGGACACCGCGTTGTCACTCATCGGCATGGCGGACGCCGGCGCGGCCGCGGCCGCCGACTGCGACGCGGCCGTGCGCTGGCTCCTCGACAAGGAAGTGCGGCGCGAGGGCGACTGGGCGAAGACCGTGCGCGGCGTCGAGCCCGGGGGCTGGTTTTTCGAGTACCGCAACGCCTTCTACCCCGACACCGACGACACCTCGATGGTGCTCATCGCCCTGGCGCGCACCGGCCACGCGACGCGCGTCGCGGCCGCGCCGGCGGTCCGCCGGGCGCTCGACTGGCTGCTCGCGATGCAGAACTCGGACGGCGGCTGGGCCGCGTTCGACCGCGACATCGACAAGCAGGTGCTTGAAAAGGTGCCGTTCGCCGACCACAACGCGATGCTCGACCCGAGCTGCCCCGACATTACGGCCCGCGTCCTCGAATCGCTCAGCCACTACGGCTACCGCGTCGGTCAGCCGCCGGTCGATCGAGCCGTGCGGTTCATCCTCGCACGGCAGGAAGACAACGGCAGCTGGTTCGGCCGGTGGGGCGTGAACTACGTCTACGGCACCTGGCAGGTGCTCGTCGGCCTCGCCGCGGTCGGCTTCGACATGACGCAGCCGGTGGTCCGCCGGGCGGTCCGCTGGCTCAAGGACGTGCAGAACGAGGACGGCGGCTGGGGCGAGAGCTGCCGCAGCTACGACGACCCGACGCAGGCCGGCGTGGGCCCCTCGACCGCGTCACAGACCGCGTGGGCGCTGCTCGGGCTGATGGCCGCGGGTGAGACCGACACGGCCGAGGTGCGGGCCGGCGTCGAGTACCTGATCGGCACCCAGGCCGCGGACGGCGGGTGGGCCGAGGAGCCGTTCACCGGCACCGGCTTCCCGCGGGTTTTCTACCTGAAGTACCACCTGTACCCGGTGTACTTCCCGCTGATGGCGTTGGGCCGCTTCGCGGCAGGCTACGGGCGTCGGGAGTCGGGACTTCGGGCAGACCAGGCCCACCCGGCTCCGCGCCCCCGGATGCAGGCCGCGGCGGTTCGGTCCCGGAATACCGAATCCTGAATCCCGAATCCCGAATCCTGCCGGCGCCGCCGGCCCGGAGAAGGACATGCGCTTCCCGCTCAGCCTGACCACCGACATGGCCGGGTACATGATCAAGAAGAAGATCAAGCGCGAGCGGCGGTTCCCGCTCGTGCTGATGCTGGAGCCGCTCCACGCCTGCAACCTCACTTGCACCGGGTGCGGCCGCATCCGCGAGTACGAGAGCACCATCAAGGAGAAGCTCACCGTCGAGGAGTGCCTCGACTCGGTGGACGCGGCCGGCGCCCCGATCGTGAGCATCTGCGGCGGCGAGCCGCTGATCTACCCGCAGATCGGCGAGTTGGTCCGCGGCGTGCTCAAGAAGCGGAAGCACATCTACCTCTGCACGAACGGGATGTTCATCAAGAAGAAGCTCCACCAGTTCAAGCCGACGAGCCGGTTCTTCTTCAACGTCCACCTCGACGGCCTGGAGAAGACGCACGACAAGGCCGTCGAGCGGGACGGCGTGTTCAAGGAGGCGGTCGAGGGGATCAAGGCGGCGAAGGCGGCCGGGTTCATGGTGTGCACGAACACGACGGTGTTCCAGGACACCGACATGGCCGAGGTCGACGCCCTGTACGCCTACCTCTCGCAGCTCGGCGTCGACGGCTTCATGCTGTCGCCGGCCTACGGGTACGCGGCCGTGTGCAGCACGAACCCGGACGCGGCCGAGATCTTCCTGACCCGCGACCAGATCAAGCAGAAGTTCAACGAGGCGGCCGGGCTGTTCAAGAAGTACGCCATGAACACGTCGCCGGTGTACCTGGAATTCTTGCAGGGGAAGCGCGACCTGACGTGCGCCGCGTGGGCCAGCCCGACCCGGAACGTGAAGGGCTGGAAGGGGCCGTGCTACCTCATCACCGACGAGCACCACCCGTCGTTCGGCGACCTGATGGAGAACACCGACTGGTCGAGCTACGGGTACGGCAAGGACCCGCGGTGCGAGCACTGCATGATGCACAGCGGGTACGAGGTCGCGGCCGCGCTCGGCGTGAACAGCCGGCTCGGCGACAGCCTGAAGATGCTCCGCTGGCAGCTGACGTGACCGGCGTGCTGTTCGCGCTGGAGCGCGAGGCGGCCCCGTTCCGGCGGCTGGTCCGCGGGCGGCAGGACGTGGCCGTTCGCGTGTCGGGCGTCGGTCGCGCCGCGGCGCAGGTTACGGCGCTGAGGCTGGTCGACGAGGTGCGGCCCGACCGCGTCATCGCCGCCGGCTTCTGCGGGGCGCTCGACCCAGGATTGAAGGTCGGTGACATCGTGGTGTCACCGCGAATCGTGACGGTCGATCGAATCGTCGGACCGCCGGGCGAGAAGGCTGCCCTACGAGCCTCGGCCGGGGCGGACGCGGTGGACATGGAATCGGCGGCGGTCGAGGAAGCGTGCCGCGAGCGCGGCGTGAGTTTTTTCGCGGTACGGGCGGTGTCAGACACCGCCGACGCCGAGTTGTCACCCGAGTTGGTACGGTTGCTGAGCGGGGGCACGGTCTCGGTGCCCCGTGTGCTGTTGGCCCTGGTCCGACGGCCCGCCTTGCTCCCCGAATTCTTGCGGCTCGGGCGCGACACCGCGACCGCGGCCGGCACACTCGCCCGGGCGCTGGTCGCCAAGCTGGATCAGGAAGCGGGCGCGTCCGACACGATCACCAGTTCCCGCTCGCGGACGTAGGCTTCACCCGAGCCCAGCTCCGCCGGCGTGGCGCGGTCGTGGTACTCGGGCGGTTCCGCCTCCTCGCCGCTCCAGCAGGCGTACACCTCGACCTCGCGCTGGTGTTGCAGCGCGACCGCCAGGTAGTCGCCGAACGCCCGGCGGCACGCCGCGGTCGCGGCGTCCACCTCCGCGTCCGGGTCGTCCGTGCCGTACGGGCCGTAGTGGAACCCGCACCCGCAGCCGTCCTGCGACCCGGCGAAGTACACGTACGGCTTCGTGAACCGCTGACGGACCGGGTCAGCCGGGTCCGACTGCTCGACGACGTGGAACGCAGGCCGGGACTGGTCCCACGGCCAGGTCGGCAGTGGGTAGTCGGAGCCAACGTAGACGACCATACACATCGGCTTCCCTCCGGTGGTTCGGAGCGGACACGCGGGCCGCGAGGTAGGTTCAGACCACGACGACGTTGACCAGCTTCCGCGGCACCACCTTCACCAGCTTCACGGTCTTGCCGGCGATCGCGGCCTGAACCGCGGCGTCGCCGCGGGCCGCGGCTTCCAGGTCGGCGTCCGACACCTCGGCGGGCACCTTGAGCCGGGCCTTCAGCTTGCCGTTCACCTGCACCGGCACCTCGATCTCGTCCGCCTTCGTCAGCGCCGGGTCGAACGCCGGCCACGGCTCGTAGGCCAGCGTCGGGCCGCGGCCGAGCGCCCGCCACAGCTCCTCGGCCGCGTGCGGGGCGTAGGGGGCGAGCAGCAGCACGAACGGCTCCAGCACCGCCCGCGGCCGCGCTTCCAGCTTGTTGACGTGGTTGACGAACTCCATCATCGCCGCGATCGCCGTGTTGAAGCGAAGACCGTCGGTGTCCTCGGTGACCTTCTGGATGGTACGGTGGAGCACCCGCAGCGTGTCCTTGTCCGGCTCAACTTCCTTCACCGCCGCGTGCAGCTTCAGCTCCTCGGCGGTGTCGTCCACGATCAACCGCCACGCCCGCGTCAGGAAGCGGTACACGCCCTCGATCGACTTCGTGTTCCAGGGCTTTACCGCCTCCAGCGGCCCCATGAACATCTCGTACAGCCGCAGGCTGTCGGCCCCGTACTCCTGCACCACGTCGTCGGGGTTGATGACGTTCCCGCGGGCCTTCGACATCTTCTCGCCGTTTTCGCCGAGGATCATGCCCTGGTTCACGAGCCGCTGGAACGGCTCGGCGCACGGCACGTAGCCGCGGTCGAACAGCACCTTGTGCCAGAACCGGCTGTACAGCAGGTGGAGCACCGCGTGCTCGGCCCCGCCGACGTACAGGTCCACCGGCAGCCAGTACTTCAGCTTCTCCGGGTCGGCCAGCACCTCGGTGTTCTGCGGGTCGATGTAGCGGAGGAAGTACCAGCACGAGCCGGCCCACTGCGGCATCGTGTTCGTCTCGCGCCGGTAGGCCACGCCGTCGCGCGTGACGTTCACCCAGTCCGTCGCCTTCGACAGCGGCCCCTCGGGCGTGCCGGTCGGCTTGAAGTCGGCGAGGTCGGGCGGGATCAGCGGCAGCTCGGTCGTCGGAAGCGGCACCAGCTCGCCGTGCGGGCCGTGCAGCACCGGGAACGGCTCGCCCCAGTAGCGCTGCCGGCTGAACAGCCAGTCGCGCAGCTTGTAGTTCACGCGCCGGCTGCCGAGCCCGCGCTCCTCCAGCCAGGCGGTGATCTTGGACTTCGCGGCCGCGGTGTCGAGCCCGTCCAGCGGGCCGGAGTTCACCGCCACGCCGTCGTCGGTGTATGCCTCGGTCAGGCGAGCCATCGTGCTCCCGGTTCGCTTCAGCCACTCGGCGGTCGGCGTCACCACGGTCACGACCGGCAGGTCGAACAGCTGCGCGAACTCGAAGTCGCGCTCGTCGTGGCCGGGGACGGCCATGATGGCCCCGGTGCCGTAGCCGGACAGCACGTAGTCGGCGATCCAGATCGGGACGCGCTCGCCGTTCACCGGGTTTACGGCGTAGGCGCCGGTGAACACGCCGGTCTTCGTCTTGGCCAGCTCGGTGCGCTCGAAGTCGCTCTTGCGGGCGGCGGCGTCCTGGTACGCCTTCACGGCGGCGGCCTGTTCGGGGGTCGTGATCCGCGGCACCAGCGCGTGCTCGGGCGACAGCACCATGTACGTGGCGCCGAACAGCGTGTCGGGCCGCGTGGTGAACACGGTGATCGGTTCGGAAACGGCGGGCTCACGCCCGCCGCTCGCCAGTGCGAAGTGAACCTCCGCCCCCTCGCTCTTGCCGATCCAGTTCCGCTGCATCTGCTTGATCGACTCCGACCAGTCGAGGCCGGCCAGGTCGTCGATCAGGCGCTCGGCGTAGGCGGTGATCCGCATCAGCCACTGGCGCAGCGGCCGACGCTCGACCGGGTGGCCGCCGCGCTCGCTCTTGCCGTCGATCACCTCCTCGTTCGCCAGCACGGTGCCGAGCGCCGGGCACCAGTTCACCGGCACCTCGGCCTGGTACGCCAGCCGGCGGTCGTCGCGATACTGGCGAACGGCGGCGTCGCCGCGCGCGGCGACATCGGGGGGAATGGGTAGCTCCGCGATCGGGCGGCCCTTCCCCGCCGCGGCGTCGTACCAGGTGTCGTACAGGACCAGGAAGATCCACTGGGTCCAGCGGAAGTACGTGGGGTCGGTGGTGTCGACCTCGCGGTCCCAGTCGTAGGAGAAGCCGAGCGACTGAATCTGCCGGCGGAACGTGGCGATGTTCTGCTGGGTCGTGATGCGCGGGTGGACGTTCTTCTCGACCGCGTACTGCTCGGCCGGCAGGCCGTAGGCGTCCCAGCCCATCGGGTGGAGGACGTGGAAGCCGCGCATCCGCTTGAAGCGGGCGAGGATGTCGGTGGCCGTGTACCCTTCCGGGTGGCCGACGTGGAGGCCGGCGCCGCTCGGGTACGGGAACATATCCAGGACGTAGAACTTGGGCCGGCCGGCGGCGGCCGGGTCGCCGGGGTCGGGCGTGCGAAAGGTCTTGTTCGCCAGCCAGTACTGCTGCCACCGGCGCTCGACGTCGGCGGGGTTGTAGCTCGGCATCAGCCTCGGCCTCGGTGGGGGTGCGGAATCTGGCTTACGGCAGAGGAATAACGTGTCAACGCCCCGCGAAGTGATGTCCGACGCTTGAGCCGGGTTCACGGTCGGCGCCGGGCGGGAGACGAAAACGACGGCGGCCGGCGACCCGATGGGTCGCCGGCCGCCGTCGTTTTCGGCCGAGATTACGAATCGCCGACGGCCTTGCCAGCACCGCCGCCACCCTGCTTCGGACCGGCCCCCGGGGCCGGGGCGACCGCGCCGCCGCCCTTCAGGTCGAAGTTGTGGGTGTTCGAGCCGGAGGTAATTTCGACTGAGAGCTTGGAGCCGGTGTTGTACTCGCCGGGGATGTACTGCACCTTCTCCTCGTCCTCGGTGCCGGGGTCGCTCTCGTTCTTGACCTTCTTGCCGGTCCCCTTCAGCCAGGTGATCTGAACGGTGTACTTACCCGGCACGAGCTTCTTGTTCGTCGGAATCTTGTAGGCGCCGCCGACGATCTGGCCGGTCGCGACCGCCTCCTTCCCGCCCTCCGTGAGGAACGCGATTCCGCCGCCGTCCACGTTCTGGCCGTCGATCTTCACGGTGCCCGAGATGTTGGGCCCGCCGCAGCCGACGACGAACACGAGAGACAGTGCCGCCGAGCCGAGCGCGATTCGGAGTCGCCGCGGGAACATGGGAGGGGGTTCTCTCAGGGGGTGAACGGAAACGACCCGGGCGGACGACGGCCGTCGTCCGCCCGGGTGATACGCGGGTGATGGTCAGTCGATCGAGACCGGCCGCCGGTCGTTCGGGTGCTGGAGCTTCTGGAGCGTGAAGTTCGTGTTCAGCGCCGGGAAGCCGACGTGGCTGTCGGTTGTGTCCGCGTCGATCGAGTCGGTCAGGAAGACCACGTGACCGTCGGCCATTGCGAACAGAACGCCACCCGTGTGACCGCTGCTGTAGGCCAGTCGCTCGTTGTTGCCCGTGTTGAACGGGGGGTTCGTGATCGGGACCGGGCGGGGGTTGATCCCGTACCCGGGCCGACCCTCGAAGCTGGCCGAGGTGGTAGTCGAGCGGACGTACATCGCCCCGACGTTGAAGATGCCGTCGCGCTCGCCGAGCAGGATCGTGTTGCTCGAGCCGTCGCGGATGGTGTCGACACTGAGGGCGTCCGGCACGTTGCTCCCGTTCGTCCGACCCGGCCCGAGTACCTCACGGTTGCAGACGTAGTTGTTGGTCGCGAAGTCCACGGCCCAGCTCGGGGCGGTATTCAGGTCCGGCAGGACGTCCGACGGGCAGCGGTACAGCGTGAGGCGGGTCGAGCAGAGCGTCACCAGGGCGGCGGTGTTCGGCCCCGAGTTGAACTGCGCGGGGAGCGGAACGGTGTCCAGGACGTTGGCCGGGGGAACGGCCAGCTGGGAGTAGAGGTTACCCTGCTCGATGTACGGCATGATCAGCGTGGCCCAGGTCCAGCCCGGGCTCGGCGCCACCGCACCGCTGGTCGAAGTCAGGTGCCCGGCTGGCAGCTTCTTCTGGCTGTCCTGGAACAGGTGCATGCCGAGGGCCAGCTGCTTCAAGTTGTTCAGGCACTTGGCCCGGTTGGCCGACTCGCGAACCTTCTGCACCGCCGGCAGGAGCAGGCCGATCAGAATGGCAATGATGGCGATAACGACCAGCAGCTCGATCAGGGTGAACCCCCGCCGGCGCCGAATCGGAGGAGGCATGAACGAGAGCTTCAGCACGACCTTCTCCAGGAAGAGTTGGGGGCGAACGTAGACCGGTACGGAGTACAATGACGGGCTCTAAGAGCCTATGTTACGAGCAAACCGGAGCGAACGCCAGCGAAAAGACGGGGGTCGGGGTCAATTTTTGCCGCCCCGCAGTGCCCGGAGCCCCGTCGGCGCCGGCGGTACAGTTACGACGCCGCCGCGCCCGAATGGTTTCACGAACTCGCGGCGCGGGCCGTGTCGGCGTCCAGGTAGCGCGCCCCGACCACCCACAAGATGCCGCCCGCGAGGATCATCACCGACGTGGCCAGGAACGCCGTCGTCAGCCCCCAGGCGTCGGCGGCCAGGCCGATCAGCGGCGGCGAGATCACGTCGCCGAGGATGTGGATGACGAAGATGTTGATGGCGAACGCGGTCCCGCGGATGTCGGCGCGGGTGACGTTCGCCAGGATCGTGTTGGCCGGGCCGGTGTTGACGAACAGGCCGAACACGGCCACGAACAGCGGCAGCCACGCCCACGGGAACGGCACGTACAGCATCGCCACGAACAGCGGGAACGACAGCACCGTCCCCCACCCGGCGACCTGGAAGTACGCCCCGCGCACGCCCTTCGCCCGGAGGTTGTCGCCGAGCCAGCCGCCGAGCAGCGTCGCCCCCAACCCGGACAGCACGACGATGGCGCCGAACCGGGTGCTCACGCCGCCGACCGTCGCCGAGTCGGCCGTCGGGGCCGCCTCGTAGACCCGCTCGCCGTACTGCCGCAGCCGGTCCGGCCCCAGGAGCTCCAGCAGCAGCGCCTTGAAGGCGGGGAAGTCGTACTCCTTCTCGCCGGCCACGCTGCGGAGCCGGGTCGTCACCTCGTCCGGCACCACCCGCGACTCGTCGCTGGCCTTCAGCTCCTCCAGCTTGGTCACCGCCGCGGGCGTCAGGGCGAAGCGGGCCTCGCGCTGGAAGATGTACGTCGGCGCCCACGCCGCCACGCCGCCGAGCATGAACGTGGTACACGTCATGCCGGCGCAGCAGAGGACGAACGACTTCACGCCGGTGAGCTCGCGGAGGACCGCGAGATACCCCGGCGACCTGGCCTTCGGTGCGTCCGCAGCCGGCGCGAGGTGCACGCGCGGGTCGCGCATCAGGAAGCACAGGCCGCCCAGGATCAACCCGGGTATCACGACGACCTGGAACGCCATCCGCCAGCCGAACGCGCCCGCCACCAGCCCGCCGACCACGAACCCGAGCGCACTCCCGACCGGAATCGCCAGGTAGAACCACGACATGACCTTGCCGCGGTCGGCCACGGGGTACATGTCCGAGAGCATCGACGGGGCCACCGGCCCGTAAGCCGCCTCGCCGACGCCGACCAGGCAGCGCGTCAGCACCATGATCCCGTAGGCGCCGGCGAGCCCCGACCCGCCGCTCGCCAGGCTCCACACGATCACCGCGATGCCGACCAGCGGCCACCGCGAGCCGCGGTCGCCGAACCACCCGAACACCGGCGAAAACATCGTGTACGTGACCAGGAACACGCTGGTGAGGATGCCGAGTTTGAAGTTCAGGTCGGGGTCGGTGGGGTCGAACAGGGCGGCGTCCAGTTGCAGCATCGGCAGCACGGCCGAGAGCACCTGCCGGTCGATGTAGTTGAACAGGTTGATGGCCAGCAGCAGCAGCAGGGCGGCCCGCGCCCCCGGCACCGGCTCCCGCGGCCCGGTCCCGCCCGTCGGCACGCCCGGCATGACCCTACCCCTGTTCGGAAGCGGACAGTTGATCGGCGGGGCTACGCTACCGTATAATCGGCCCCACGTCGATAACGACCCCGTACCGGCACGCGCGGAAAAAATCCGGCGCCCGCGGAATACCCGCGGGCCGGCCGCGAATACCCGGTCAGTCCACCCCCCCACTGGAGCCCGGCCATGTCGATCGACGACATCAAGAAGCGGTTCACGAACGAGATCAAGCTGCGGGCGTACGACGACAAGTACATCGACAAGAGCGAGGAGCGCGAGATCCTCCAGATCGCCATCCAGCTCGGCGTCAACATCGACAGCGCCCGCGGCGCGCTGGCGTCGGTGTGCGAGGACAGCAACTACATCCTGGAGAGCTCGATCCTCCGCGAGGTCAAGGATCAGGTCGAGACCGCCGCCGGGAACGACGGCAAGGTCGACCAGAAGGAGTTCGAGCTGATCTTCCAGAACACCAAGCGGAAGATGCAGGGGAAGAAGAACGACCGCGAGATCAAGAAGATGATCATCACCGTCATGGAAGAGTCGGGCAACAACAAGGTGAAGACCGGCTGGTTCAGCGACTGGTACACCGCCCTGAAGCGCGACCTGGGGATGGCCTGAGTTGCGACTTAGGGGCCGTGGGACACAGGGACGGCGGGACAAGATCTCGAATCTTGTCCCGCCGTCCCTGTGTCCCACGGCCCCTAAGTCCCTCAGCCGGGTTGCCGTCCGCGGCCGAGTTCCTATCAAGTCACTTTCCCAGTTCCGGCCCCCTGGTTGGTGACATGGTCGCAACGAAGAATCTCGGCAAGAGCAAGCAGGGCCGCTGCCGGTTCTGCACGAAAGAAGGCTGCCCCCGCCCGACGTTCGTCGACTACAAGGACGTGGGGAACCTCAAGAAGCTGATCACCAGCCACGGCAAGCTGTACAGCCGCAAGCGGAGCGGGCTCTGTGCCCCGTACCAGCGGGCTGTGTCGGTGGCGGTGAAGCGCGCCCGGTTCATGGGCCTGCTCCCGTACGTCGGCGAGTGAGTCGCCCGTGAGCGCCGCGAAGCCCGGGGACGACCCCCCGGGCTTTCGCCACTTTCGGAGGTTCATGGAGTGAGCCTGTGAGTGCGCACGTCGACGCCGCCTTCACCGAGGCCGTCCGCCTCCACCAGGCCGGCGACCTCGCCGCCGCCGAGCCCGGCTACCGGCGCGTCCTCGACATGAACCCGGCCCACCCGGGGGCGCTCGTCAACCTCGGCGTGCTCGCGGCGAAGCGCGGCGACCTGGTGACGGCCACGCAGCTGTACCAGGACGCCATCGCCGTCAACCCCGGCCAGCTCGACGCCCACTTCAACCTCGGCAACCTCCTCCGCAAGCTCGGCAAGCCGCACGACGCCGCCGCCGCGTACCAGCACGCCGTCCGCATCGACCCCAACCACCCGCGGGCGTTCCTGAACCTCGGCCTCGCCGTGTCCGACGCCGGCGACTGGCCCACGGCCGTGGACTGCTTCCGGCGTGCCGTGGCGATCGACCCCGGCCTCGCCGACGCCTACAACCTGCTCGGCGACGCCCTGTACCGTCTCGGCCGGCCGGCGGAGGCCGTCGGCGTGTTCCGCGAGTACGTCGCCCGCTGCCCCGACGACCCGCGCGGCCACCACAACCTCGGCCTCGCGCTCGCCGGGAGCGGTACCTACGAGGACGCCGTCCCGGAGCTGGAGCTCGCCGTCAGGCTGCGGCCCGACTACGCCGACGCCTGCAACTCGCTGGGCGTCGCGCTCGAGGCCCTGGGCCGCGCCGACGAGGCGCAGGAGCAGTACCGCCGGGCCATCGAGCTGCGCGAGACTTTCGCCGACGCCTGGAGCAACCTCGGCACCAGCCTCACCGAACAGGGCCGCGTTCCGGAAGCCCTCGACGCGCTGAACAAGGCGCTGTCCCTCCGCGCCGACGCCCGCACCGACAGCAACCGACTCCTCGCCCTCTGCTACAGCTCGGGCCACGACGCGAACGACCTGTTCCACGCCCACGCCGACTGGACCGGCCGGTACGCCGACGCGCTGCTCGGCCCGCCGCCGCGGGTAGTGGACGCGTCGCCCGAGCGGCGGCTGAAGGTCGGCTACGTCTCGGCCGACTTCCGCCAGCACACCGTCGCCGCGTTCATCGAGACGCTGTTCACGCACCACGACCGCAACCGCGTCCACGTCACCGGCTACGCGAACGTCACGCGCGCCGACGACACCACGGACCGCCTCCGCCGCCTCGCCGACGGCTGGCGGCCGATCACGCACCTCCCCGACGCCCAGGTCGCCGACCTGATCGCGGCCGACGAGATCGACGTCCTCGTGGACCTCAGCGGCCACACCGCCGGGAACCGCCTCCTGGTCTTCGCCCGCAAGCCGGCGCCGGTTCAGATCACTCTCTTCGGTTACCCCGCGACCACGGGCCTCAAGGCGATCGACTACAAGGTGTCGGACCCGGTCGCCGACCCGCCGAGCGAGTCCGGCGAACAGTACGCCGAGCGCGTGCTGCGGCTGCCGGAGGTGGCCTGGGCGTATCGCCCGCCGGCGAACGCCCCGGAGCCGAACGCCCTGCCGGGGCTGTCCGGCCGGTCGTTCACGTTCGGCTGCCTGAACAACCCGGCGAAACTGTCGGAGGCCTGCGTTGCGGCGTGGTCGCGCGTCCTGAAGGCGGTGCCGAAGTCGCGGCTGGTGTTGCTCGCCGGCCGCTCCTCGGCGGCGGCCCGCGGCATCGCCGACCGCTTCACCCTGCACGGCATCGTGTCCGACCGGCTGGAGATCGTGTACCGGCTGCCCGCGGCCGAGTACCTGGAGGCGTACCAGCCCATCGACCTGGCCCTCGACCCCTTCCCGTACAACGGCGGCGTCACGACGTGCGACGCCCTGTGGATGGGCGTGCCGGTGCTCACCGTGGCCGGCACCGACTACCGGAGTCGGCAGGGGGCGAGCATCCTGACGAACCTGGGCCTGCCCGAGTTCGTGGCCGACTCGTCGGACAAGCTGGTGGAACTGGCCGCGAGCTGGGCCGACCAGCGGGCCGCCCTCGCGGACCTGCGCGGCTCGCTGCGCGAGATGATGACGGCCAGCCCGCTGACCGACGCGCCGCGGTACGTGCGGCACCTGGAGGCGGCGTACCGAGAGGCCTGGGCGAACACGATCGGCGCAGGCGAGCGGCCCGCGTGAGCGGGCTGGTCCGCGGCGGAACGAGGCGCCGCGGACCAGCCCGCTCACGCGGGCCGCTCGACATTTCGGTGACCTTCACCCCGCCCGCTGCTGCCGCTCTTCCTCGTACTTGTGCAGCTTGTTGTACAGCGTCTTGAGGCTGATCCCCAACTCGGCGGCGGTCGCCTGCTTGTTCGAGTTGTTCTTCGCGTACACCTGCAGGATGTACTCCATCTCGATGTCCGCGAGCGTCTTGCCGCTGCTGCTCGGCACGTGAGCCGGGTGCGGGTGGTACCCCGTGCTCACGGCCGTGGGGAACGGCACCGCGGCCGGCGCCTCGTAGGCCGCCGGGCGCGCCGGCGTTCGCGGCGTGCGGTTCGCCAGCGGCAGGTGCGTCGGCGTGATCGGCTGCCCGCCGGACATGATCCAGGCGTACTCCATCGCGTTCGCCAGCTCGCGGACGTTCCCCTGCCAGTAGTCGTCCATCAGCACGCCGAGCACGTCGTGGCCGAGCAGGTGGGCCACCGCCTCGACGGGCCGCTTGGCCGCCCGCGCCAGCAGGTGCCGGGCGAGGTCGGGGATGTCCGGCTTGCGGTCGCGCAGCGGCGGCAGGTGGATGTGGAACATGTTCAGCCGGAACAGCAAGTCCTCGCGGAACGTGCCCTCGGCCACCATCTGCCGCAGGTCGCGGTTCGTGGCCGAGATCACCCGCACGTCGGCGATGATCGGCTCGTTCGACCCCACCGGCCGGATCTCGCCCGCCTCCAGGAAGCGGAGCAGCTTCACCTGGATGTTCTTGTCCAGCTCGCCGAGTTCGTCGAGGAACAGCGTGCCGCCGTTGGCGACCTCGAACAGCCCCTTGCGGTCCTTCTCCGCGCCGCTGAACGAGCCGCGCTTGTGGCCGAACAGCTCGCTCTCGGCCAGCGTCTGCGTCAGCGCGCCGCAGTTCACCGGCACGAACGGCATGTCCGCCCGCTGGCTCTGCGTGTAGATCGCCCGCGCCACCACTTCCTTGCCGGTGCCCGTCTCGCCGGTGATGAGGACGCGCCCCTCGGTCGGCCCGATCCGCTCGACGAACTGCCGCACCGGCAGCATCGCCGGGCTGGTGCCGATGAGGCCGCCCGGCCCCTCGGCGGCCTGCACCCGCGTCTCGAGCGCGGCCGCCTTGTGCTTCAGCTTCCGCTTCTCCTGGATGCGGAGGAGCAGCGCCTCGATGTCGGCCAGCTTGCACGGCTTGGTCAGGTAGTCGAACGCCCCGAGCCGCAGCGCCTCGACGGCGGTTTCGGTGCTGCCGTAGCCGGTCATGATGACGGCTTCGGTGTCCGGCGACGCCTGCTTGAGCGCGGCCAGGACGGTGAGCCCGGCCTTGTCGTGCTCCATCCGCATGTCGAGGATGGCGGCGTCGAACGTGGCCTTCTTGATGACCTCGAGCGCCGTCTTGCTGTCCGGGCAGACGGTGACCTCGTGGCCGAGCCGTGGCAGCTCGGTCTTCATGAACTCCCGCAGGTGCTGCTCGTCGTCGACGAACAGCAGCCGGAGCCGGTGGTGTGCGGGAGTCGGGATCGCCACAAGCCATCTCCTGATTCGCCGTCCGCCCCCGTAGACCAGGGGCACGCTGTCACGTCAAGGTGTGTTCGGTCACGCGGCGCGCTTGCCCGGGAACGGCAGGATCGCCGCCGGGTCGCTCTCGCCCGGCACCCCGGGCGCGGTCACGTCGCCCGCGTCCGCCAGGGGGATGCGCACGGTGAACGTGCTCCCCTTCCCCGGCCCCGCGCTCGTCGCCTGGATCTGGCCGCCGTGCTGGTCCACGATCTGGTGGCTGATGAACAACCCCAGGCCGGTCCCCTTCCCGGTCCGGCTGCGGGTGTAGAACGGCTCGAAGATGTTCTGCAACGTCTCCTCCGTCATGCCGCAGCCGGTGTCGGCGAACGACAGCACCGCGGCCCCGTCGGCGGTGCCGAGGTGGATGGCGAGCGCGCCCGTTTCGTCCATGCTGTCGAGGGCGTTGACCACGAGGTTGAGGATGACGCTCTTGAGGTCCTGGGCGTTGACCGGCGCGACGACGTAGCCCTGCGGGTCGAACGTGATCGCCTTGCCGCGGCAGTTCGGCAGGTGCCGCGCGACTTCGAGCACGCCGCGGACGAGGCCGGCGATGTCGGTCGCCTCGCGCTTCCGCTCGCCGGTGCGGCTGAAGTCCAACAGCTTCTGCGTGATCTCTTTGCAGCGGAGGGCTTCCTGCTGGATCATCTTCAGGTAGCGCGTCAGCACCTCGGCGTCGGCCGGCGGGGCGTGGGCGACGGCGTCGGCGAGGCGGCGCTCGAGCGCCTCCGAGCAGAACAGGATGCTGGCCAGCGGGTTGTTGATCTCGTGGGCGACGCCGGCGGCGAGGAACCCGACCGACACCATCCGCTCGCTGCGGACCAGCTGCCGGCTGCGGTCGTTCACCTGCTGCACGAGGTCGCGGTGGACGGCCCCCAGCCGGGCGGTCATGGCGTTGAACTCGGTCGCCAGTTCCTGCAACTCGTCGCGGGTGGTCAGCACGATCGGGTGGGTGAAGTCCTGGGCGTGGACCCGCTGCACCCCGGCCTGCAGCTCGCGGATCGGGGTGTAGAACCACTCGCGGAAGTAGACCATCAGCGCGGCGACGATGATGAGCATCTGGAGCGTCGAGAAGCCGACCACCCACAGGCTGCGGCGGATGGTGCTGTTCGACTCGCGGATCGACCGGCCGATGTCGCCGACGATGGCGTGGCGGATGTTCTGCCCGAGCAGGTTCGCCTCGTCGTAGGCCTCGCGGACGTCCGGGTCCTCGCGCACCGACTTCAGCACCTCATCCCCGGCCCGGGTGCCCGACACTCTTTTCAGCGCGGCGGTGAGCTTGCCCAGCGCCGCGTCGAAGCGGTCGAGCAGGGTGGTCTCGTCCTCACCGCCCTCGGGGTCGAGCCCGAGCGACTGCGTGAGCTTGAGTTCGGTGCGGTACACGCCCGACAGGATGGTCGCACGCTCCACCTGGCCGGACAGCTCGCGGTGCTCGGTGGCCGGGTCGCTGAACTGGGCCGGCTGGAGGCCGGTGAGGTGGACGAGGACGACGCTGATGTTCTCGAGCTCGCACAGCTTCCGCTCGGTGACGCGGACGGTGCGGAGGTACGCAGTGAGGCCGTAGAGGGTGCCCCCGAGCAGCAGCCCGACGCTCCCCACGACCAGGGCGAGGCCGAGCATCAGCTTGTGCCGCAACCGCCGGGGACGCGCCACGGGGTGAGCCTCCATGCCGCCGCGGCAGTACCGCGGGCGCGCCGGCCGCCCGGCCCCGTCCGTGGGGCCGTACCGGCGGCGCGGCGGGGACTCTACCAGGAGCGTTCTTACACGCCCAGAGCAATTTTTACGGGCCGAACCGGCGGGAATTACCGACTCACGCGGCCGCGGCGGGGGCGACCGGGGCCGCGGCCGGCTTCAGCTTCCCGGCCAGGACCAGCGACACCGCCGCCGTCCCGGCCGCGACCCACCCGACGACCGGAAAGCCGTCGGGGTATCGCGTCAGGATGGCGCCGGCGAGCACCGGGGCGAGCCCGGTCGCGGCGTGCTGCACAGCCGTGTTCAGGCTCATGAACGAGCCGCGCGTCGCCGGCGCGCTCGCCCCCAGCAGCATCGCCTGCGCCGGCACCATCCGCCCGGCCGCCGCGACCATGAACCCACTGACCAGCGCCGCGCCGCCCCAAAACGACACCTGCGTGACGTACCCGACCACGACCGCCATCACCATCGCCGCGCCGGCCAGGACGCGGAACAGCGCCAGCCGCGGGAAGCGGTCGGCGAGCCGGCCGACGACGTTCGTGCCGACGAGCGTGCAGAGCCCGGCGACGAAGTAAATCCCCGCCAGCGTCCCCTCGCTCCAGCCGTTCGCCCTGGTGTACACCGGGGCGATGAACGCCGCGACGGTGAACGTGCCCAGCACCAGGAAGAAGCTGAACGCGAAGCCCCAGAGGTGGTTCGGTACGCGGACCACCGCGTTGAACTCCGCCACCGGGTGCCGCCGCGGCCCCCCCATGTGTCCTCGTACGGGCGGGAGTTGCACCCAGGCGACCAGCCACACCAGGCCGCTAAAGCCGGCCAGCACGACGAACGGCGCCCCGCGGCCGTACAATTCGGCGAACTTGAGGCCGACTGGCAACCCGAGCACGGACGCGGCGGCGAACGAGGACACGACGGCGCCACTCGCCCGGCCGCGCTTCTCCGGCGGGAAGACGTCGCCGATGACGGCCATGAGCGTCACCGCCGCCAGCCCGCCGAACACGCCGGCGAGCGTCCGCCCGGCCAGGAGCTCGCCGTAGTCGCGAGCCAGGCCGCACAGTAGCGTGCTGACCGCGAACCCGCCGTACAGCGCCAGCAAGGCCGTCCGCCGGTCGAACCGGTCGATGACGGACGCGGCGACGAGGCTGGCGATGCCCGCGGCCCAGGCGTAGGCCGCGACCACGGAGCCGAACTGCGCCGGGTCGATGCCGAGCTCCTGCTGAAGCCGGTGCCCCAGCGGCATGATGATGACGAAATCGACCATGTGGGTGAACTGCACAGCCACCAGTACGAGCAGCAACCCCCACTCGGAACGGGTCAGCGGCGGGGCGGGAGCGCGGTCGGCCATCTAACCCTCACGGCGGCGGGGCCGGAACCCCATACGGAAGGGATACCGGCTAGCAGGGTTCGCGCTAACCCGGACCGGTGGGCGAACTTTGCGTGGGAAATCGGGAACTTCGGTCGGCGCGTGGCGTCTGACCCTGTAGAACGGCTCTCCCGCCCGCCAGCCGACCGGTAAAACCCGCCACAACCGGTTGCACGAGCCGACCTTCCGAGATACACTCGCCTTCACACGACCTTCGCCGCTCACCCACCGGCGACAGCCCAGGGAGTTCCAGATGTCCAGCGACCGTCGTCACTTCATCAAGCACGCGATGGCGGGGGCGGCCGTGGCCGCCCCCGGCCTGGAGTTCCTGACCGGTCTCCGCGCCCAGGCTCAGACGATGCGGCGGCGGCAGAAGAGCCTCATCATCCTGTGGATGAGCGGCGGCCCGACGACGATCGACCTGTGGGACATGAAGCCGGGCAACGCCAACGGCGGCGAGCACCGCCCCCGCGCCACGGCCGCCGGCAGCGCCGTCCAGATCAGCGAGCACCTGCCGAAGGTCGGCGCCCAGTTCCGCGACCTGTCCATCATCCGGTCGCTGAGCACCTCCGAGGGCGACCACGCCCGCGGCACCTACCTGATGAACCACGGCCGCTCCCCGAACCCGCTCACCCCGTTCCCGTCGATCGGCTCGGTCCTGAGCTACTACCAGGGGATGGACGTCGAGGCCATGCGGAACGCCGACCTGCCGGCGTTCATCTCGGTCGGCGGCACCCGCGGCGAGTCCGGGTTCCTCGGCATGAAGTACGCCCCGTTCACCGTCCAGAACGCCGGCTCGCCGCCCGAGAACGTGTCCCCGCCGAACGGCGCCGACATGCTCCGCCGGGCCGCCCTGTTCAACCGGCTGGAGGGCGGGTTCACCTCGAACGTGTCGATGGACGCCGCCCGCGCCCACCGCGAGGTGTACGAGAAGGCCCTGGCGATGGTCGTGTCCACCCGCAAGGACGTGTTCAGCCTTGACAAGGAGGCCAACGGCCAGCCCATCTCCGCCGCCCTGAAGGAGGAGTACGGCGCCGCCGGCCCGGGCGCGAACGGCTTCGGCCGCGCCGCCCTGCTGGCCCGCAAGCTGGTCGAGGCTGGCACCGCCTGCGTCCAGATCGAGCTCGGCGGCTGGGACATGCACAACCAGATCTTCCCGACGCTCGCCAACCAGCGCCTGCCGACGCTCGACAAGGCGATGGGCACCCTGGTGAAGGACCTGAAGGACCGCGGCAAGCTGCAGGACACCGTGATCGTGTGGATGGGCGACTTCGGCCGCACGCCGCGGATCAACCAGAACGCCGGCCGCGACCACTTCCCCCGCGCCTGGAGCGTGGTGGTGGGCGGCGGTAACATCAAGGGCGGGATGGCCTACGGGGCCACCAGCGCCGACGGCATGGACGTGACCGACAAGAAGGTCGGCATCCTGGACCTGTACGCGACGCTTTACAAGGGCCTGGGCATCGACCCCACGCCCGAGACGAACGCGTCGGTCCGCGACAACCTCGGCCGGCCGTACTACATCGCCGGCGACAAGCCGACGTGGATCACCGACCTGGTGAGCTGAGTCGGGGCTGAAGGTTAGAAGCCAAGCGGCCGCCGGGGGTGACCCCGGCGGCCGCTCTCGTTTCGCCGCTCGCGGCGAAGCGTGGGGACGCTACGCCGCAAGCGGCGAAACGCATAACCTCACTCCGCCAGCTCGCCCGTGCGCTGGTCGTAGGGCACCGTGAAGAAGCGATCGAGTCGCGCCTTCGTGGCGTCGCCCGACTTCAGCCCCTCGGTAAAGTAGCGGACCCGCTGCTTCGACGTGCCGTGCGTGTAGCTCTCCGGCGACGACCACCCGCGCGACTTCTTCTGCAACCGGTCGTCGCCGATGGCCTTCGCGGACGTGATGGCCGACTCCACGTCGCCGGCCTCGATGAAGTTGAACTTCTTGTTCCCGTGGTGCGCCCACACGCCGGCCAGGTAGTCGGCCTGGAGCTCCAGCCGCACCGAGTACTGCTTCTCGTCGCGCTTGCCGCGGTGCTGGTCGACGCGGGCCGAGTAGCCGAGGAGGTTCTGCACGTGGTGGCCGACCTCGTGGGCGATCACGTACGCCTGCGAGAACTCGGCCTTCGACCCGCCCAGCTTCGCCTCCAATTCCTCGAAAAAGGTCGGGTCGAGGTACACGGTCTCGTCCGCCGGGCAGTAGAACGGGCCGACCGACGAGGGGGCGTCGCCGCAGCCGGTGCGCACGCCGTCGGAGAACAGCACGAGCTTCGGCTTCTGGTAGCCGCGGCGGGCGGCGTAGCCGTTCTTCGGGTCGCGGAACTGCTCGTCCCAGACCTTTTCGGTGTAGTTCAGCACCACCGAGACGAACTTCTTGGTCTTGTCGTTGATCGGGGCGGCCGCCTGCCGCGTCTCGCGCTGGCCGCCGCGGAAGCCGCTCAGGTCCACCCCGAAGATCAGACCCAGAATCACCAGCACGATGCTGCCGCCGCCGAGGGCCACGCCGCCGCCGAGGCCGCCCATCCCGCGCCGGTCTTCGACGTTGGAGCTCTCGTCGCCGCCTTCCCACTGCATCTGTCGTCCTCCGGTGGTGAGTTGTTGGCCGCAATGCAACCGGCGCGCCGCTCAGCTCCCGGCCGGCTGGGCGACGGCGTAGCGCTTCAGGTCGTCGAGGTCGACGAACTCCAGGGCGTGCATGTGCGTGGCTTCGAGGTCGACCGGGCACGCCATCCCCGCCTCGAAGGCTTCCTTCCAGCGGGTGATGCAGACGCACCAGCGGTCGCCGGGGCGGAGGCCGGGGAAGCCGAACAGCGGGAACGGCGTACTCAGGTCGTTGCCGATCTGCTGCTGGAAGGCGAGGAACTCGGCGGTGACCTGGCAGCAGATGGTGTGCAGCCCCTCGTCGTCGGGACCGGTGTTGCAGCACCCGTCGCGGTAGAACCCGGTGAGTGGCTTCGTGGAGCACGTCTTCAGCGGCCCGCCTAACACGTTCTTGGCGTTCGGCATGATGTCCCTCGGCGGCGGTGATTACGACCGGGTTATCATAGCCGCGACGACCGCCGACTGCACCGCGGGGTGGTCCATCAGGAACGTGTGCAGCGCGGGCACGAGCAGCGGTTCGTCGGCCGGCAGGATCCGCGTCTCGGCCACACTTACGAGGCCGTCGTTCGGTTCGTTCCCGAACGGGCTCCACCGCCCGGTCGCCCCCGCGGTCCCGGCGACGAGGGTGTACGGCACCGTCGGCACCGGCACGGCTTCGGACGAGCGGAGGAAGCGCCCGCAGTCGCGCGTGAGCCAGCGGAACGGGGCGAAGCGCGAGGCAAGAATTGCGGCGCGGGCCGGCGGGTTCGGCGAGCCGAGGAGCACGAGCCGCCGCACGTTCAGGGCAGGCACGTCGGCGAGGGCGCGGCGCAGCAAGAGGCCGCCGAGGGAGTGGCCGACGAGGCCGACGGGGCCGCGGAGTTGGCGCATCAGCCGTGCGAGGCGGGCGACGATGCGCGGAACGGATTCGAGCGTCGGGGAGTAGCCGAAGAAGCGCGTGCGGTGGCCGGCGCGGCGGAGGGCCGCCGCGAGGCCGAGCATCGACAGCGGCTTCCGGCCGAGGCCGTGAACGTGGAGGATGAGCATCAGGAGTCCGCCGCTTGCGGCTTCGCGTCTCGCAGCGCGAAGCCGCAAGCGGCAGCAGAATCAGCTCGGCAGCAGTTCCTTCACCGCGTCCTGCTCCTCCAGGAGTTCGGTGAGCGTGATCTTCAGCCGCTCCTTGCCGAAGGCGTCGTGTTTCAGCCCCTCGACGACCTGCCACGGGGAGCCGTTCGTCGTCGTACACGGGTAGCCGAACACGAGCCCCGCCGGCACGCCGTACTCGCCCTTCGAGATGACCGCCGAGCTGGTCCAGTCGCCGGCCGCCGTGCCTGCCAGCCACGTCTTGACGTGGTCGATGGCGCCGTTCGCCGCGGACAGGGCGCTGGACAGCCCCCGCGCCTTGATGACCGCCGCGCCGCGCGTCTGCACCGCCGGCACGAACGTCGCTTCGAGCCACGCCCGGTCGGTGATGCTCTCCGTTGCCGGCTTGCCGCCGATCTTCGCGTTCGTGAAGTCGGGGAACTGCGTGTTCGAGTGGTTCCCCCAGATGGTGACGTTCGACACCGCCCCGTTCGGCACGCCGGCCTTCTTGGCGAGCGCCGACACGGCCCGGTTGTGGTCGAGCCGCGTCATCGCGCTCCAGCGGTCGTGCGGGATGTCCTTGCCGTTCTTGTACGCGACCAGGCAGTTGGTGTTGCACGGGTTGCCGACGATGAGCACCCGAACGTCCGAGGCGGCGCGGCGGGCCAGCGCCTGGCCCTGCCCCACGAAAATCTTGCCGTTCAGGCCGAGCAGGTCCTTCCGCTCCATCCCCTGCTTGCGCGGCGCGGCGCCGACCAGCAGCGCCCAGTTGACGCCGTCGAACGCCTTGAGCGGGTCGTCGGACACGTCCACCCCGTCGAGGGTGGCGAACCCGCAGTCGTCGAGTTCCATGGCGACGCCTTCGAGGGCGCCGAGGGCGGGGGTGATTTCGAGCAGCTGCAGGCGGACCTTCACGTCGGGGCCGAACACCTCGCCGGACGCGAGCCGGGCGAGCATCGAGTACGCCACCTGACCGGCCGCCCCGGTCACCGCCACGCGGACCGTCTTGGACATCGCTTCGCCTTCGCGTCAGGGGAGGATCAGGCCACGTCGCTATGACTAGCAACCGCCGGCCGTCCCTTCCACCCGACCGGCCGCCGCACCGCCGCCGTCCACTGCACCGCGAGCAACAAAATCACCCCCACCGGGTGCAGCACGGCACCCACCAGCGACGCCCGAAACCACACCGCCGTGGCGAGCCGCAAGCCGACACTGAGCCCCACCGCGACCCACGCCAGCGGCTCGACCGGCGCGACGACCCACGGCAGGACGTGCCCGCCGCCGAGCAGCACGGTCCACACCGGCAGCTGCGCCGCGGCCGCCATCCCCTCGCGGGCGTTCTTCGACAGCCCGAACCACACGCCGGCCGCGTCGCGGTACATGCGGCACACGGCGACGCCGCTCGCGTCGCACACGTCGGTGCGGAAGCCGGCCCGGCGGTAGGCCCGCGGCAGCGTCAGCCCGTCGTGCCGCGACGCCTTCACGGCCGCGTGCCCGCCGACGGCGACGTACGAGTCGCGGTCGGTGAGGAACCACTGTCCGCAGCCGGCGCCGAATCCGGCCCGACGCGAGAACCGCATCCCCGCCATCGGCAGGTAGCCGACCAGCAGCCAGTTGATGAGCGGGATCAGCAGCTTTTCCAGCAGGGTGCCCGTCTCCTGCCGCGGGAAGCCGCTCACGAGCGCGGCGCCGCTCCGCGCGCGGAAGGCGATGAGGCGCGCGACTGCGTCGGGCGTCAGCCGCACGTCGGCGTCGAGGAAGCACAGCAGCGGCTGCCGTGCGAGTCGGCTCAGCGCGAAGCAGGCGTGCTGCTTGCCGTTCCACCCCGCGGGGAGTTCCGGGGCCGACTCCACCCGGACGCGCGCGTCCGTCGCCGCGATCTCGGCCACGACCGCAGCGGTGCGGTCGGTCGAGGCGTCGTCCAGCACGATCACTTCGATTTCGGCGCCGACGGACGCCAGCACCGACGCGACGCACGCGGCGATGCCCGCCTCCTCGTTCCGCGCCGGAATCAGCACCGACACCTGTGACGCCGCGGTGCCACGCGGCGGCGGGCGGAAGAACAGCGCGTTCACCGCCGCCATCACCGCCGGCAGCGCCGCGAGGCCGATGCAGAGCCACGCCAGCATCACGGCCGCTCCCCCCCGTGCGACGGGTCGAACCGCCGGCCCGTCAGCAGTGCCTTGAGCCGCCGCCACCCGTCGTACACGCCGCCGACGCCGGCCGACCCGCCGAGGACCGTCGTGAAGCGGGCCGGGTCGCGGGTCATGGCGTCGGCGTTCAGCGCGTCGAGCGTGTGCGTCAGCCGCTCCTCGACGAGCCGCGTCCACGCCTTGCCGTCGAGCCCGGCGTGGTCCGCAACGCGAATGGGTTCGCCAACGCGGGCCAGCGCCTCGGGCGTGCGCTCCGCCCAGAAGGCGTACTCGAGCGCCAGTGGCAGCACGACGCCGCGGCCGAGCCGGGCGGCGAGGTGGCCCACGCCCGACCGCAGCGCCAGCGGCCGCTCGCGCACGTCGGAGAAGCGGCCCTGCGCCGTCACCCACAGCACGCGGTTCGGCTCGGACAGGATGAGTTGCCCGACGCGGAGGAACTCGGCCGCGCCGCGGAACGAGGTGGTGTCCACGCCGACGAACCCGAGGCGGCCGAAGACGCGGTACTGGCGCAAGGCTGTCGAGTCGATTGCGGCGAACTGGTCGCGGCCGGCGAAGGCGTCGGACAGGACGACGCCGACGAGCGGGTCCCACCACGCGGGGTGGTTTAGCACTACGAGGACGGGCTCGCCCGGCGGCGGAAATGCCGACCCGGCCTTGGCAAGCCGGACGGCGTGGACGTGCTTGCGGACGTAGCGGCGGACGTAGCGGCGAAAGCCACGGACGAGCCAGGGCCAGCGGCGCGGCAGCTCGGCCACGTCACACCCCGACGGGTTCGGGCGCGGCGGCGCCCTTCGGCGCGGCGCGGTCCTGGTCGAGGGCGTCGGCGGCGATCCACCCGCTCATCAGCACCATCGGCATCCCCGGCCCCGGGTGCGCCGCGCCGCCGGCGAGGTACAGCCCGCGCACGTCCGGCGAGCGGTTCGCCGGCTTGAACGCCCCGTTCCACACGCCGTGGCTCGCCAGCCCGTAGATGGCCCCGTTCAGCACGTGGTAGCGGTCGTGGATGTCCTGCGGCGTCAGCGCCGCCTCGAACACGATGCGCTCCTCGATGTCCGGCATCCGCCCCGTGGTCTTGAGCTTGTCCAGAATCGTGCGGCGGTACGCCGGGAGCATCCGCTTCCAGTCGTGGTGCGGCCGCAGGTACGGCGTGTGAACGAGCACGTACAGCGCCTCGCCGCCCGGCGGCGCCGTCTCGGGCTCGGTGCGGGCCGTCGCCGCGAGGTAGCACGTCGGGTCCGGCGCCGGCTCGCCCTTCTTGTAGATGAAGTCGAACTCCTCGTGCGGGTCGCGGCTGAACACGAAGTCGTGGTGCAGCAGGTGGTCGTAGGCCCGGTCGAGGCCCAGGTACAGCACCACGCCCGAGCACGCCGGCTCGTAGCCGCGGCGGCCGGCGAACTTCTTAGCGGCAACCGGCGCCGTGTCCTTCAGCAACTCGGCGTGCGTCCGCACGCTGTCGGCGTTCGACACCACCGCGGCGAGCCGCACCACCTCGCCGGCGTCCGTCTCCACGCCGGTGACGGCCTTGCCGTTGTCGGTCAGGATGCGTCGCACGCCGCAGCCGGGGCGCAGGTCCACGCCCAGGTCCTCGGCCAGTCGCGTCAGCGCCTCGGGCACGGCGCGGGTGCCGCCGCGCGGGTACCACACGCCCTCGCCCGTCTGCATGTGGGCGATGCCGCACAGCACCGCCGGCGACGCCATCGGGCTGGAGCCGACGTACTGCGTGAAGTGGTCGAGCATCTGGGCGACGCGCGCGTCCGGCGTGTGCTTCCGCACGGTGCCCGCGACCGACCGACCCATCCGCATGGAGAGCACGTCGGCGAGCAGCTTCGGCGAGAAGCCGGCCTTCCAGTCGATCATGTCGCCGATGCCGCCGATCGAGCGGTAGAAGTAGCGCTCGCGGGAGATGCGGTCGAGGCGCCGCGACAGGGCGTGGAACGCCTTGTACCCCACACCCGACCCGGTGCCGGGGGCGTACCCGTCGAGCCGGTCGGCCATCGCCTCGACGTTCTCCTCCAGGTCGAGGACCGAGCCGTCGGTGAAGAAGCAGCGCCACTGCGGGTCGAGGCGGACGAGGTCGAGGTAGTCGTCGAGCGGCCGGCCGGCCTCGTCGAAGACGCGGTGGAGGACCGACGGCAGGGTGAGGATCGTCGGCCCCATGTCGAAGCGGAAGCCGGCTTCGCTAAGGACGGCCGCCTTCCCGCCGAGCCACGGGCTCCGCTCGAACAGCGTGACGGCGTACCCGCGGGCCGCGAGCACGCAGGCGCTCGCCAGCCCCGCCAGCCCGCCGCCGATCACGCCAACCCGATCCGCGCGTTTGCCCACGGTCCGCTCCTTCGCTCCGAGCTCGTATCAACGGCGGCGATTCTACCGGGCGCACGCCGCAACCGGAAGGTCTTTCGCTCCGGGCCGCCCGAGCCACGCCACGTCCCGCCCGAAGTCCTCCAGCAGCAGCCGGCTCGTGATCCGCGCCGACTCGTAGATCACCGGCAGCCCGCTCCCGGGGTGCGTACCGCCGCCGACCAGGTACACGCCGTCCACGTCCTCGAACCGGTTCCGCGGCCGCAGGTGGAGCATCTGCCGGAACGTGTGGGCCAGGTTGAACGTCGCCCCGCGGTGGACGGCGTACTTGGCCTCCCAGTCGTCCGGCGTCACCACCCGCTCGAAGCGAATGCGGCGCTCCACGTCCGGCAGCCCGATCTTGCCGAGCTGGCGCAGCAGCCGCGCCCGGAAGGCGGGCGCCTCGCGCTTCCAGTCCACGTTCGGGTGCCGGTGCGTCACGGGGGCCAGCACGTACAGCGTGCTCTTTCCCGCCGGCGCGAGCGTCGGGTCGGTGACGCAGGCGTTCTGCACGTAGAACGAGGTGTCGTCCGTGAGCACATGCCGTTCCGTGATGTCGGCCAGGTTCGCCATGTAGTCGTGCGACGTGTAGATGGTGTGGTGCGGCACGTCGTCCTGGGTGCCGTCCAGGCCCAGGTACAGCATGAACGTCGAGCACGAGAACTGCTTCTTCTCCAGCCTCGCGTCGGTCCAGCGGCGGCGGAGGCGGTCGGGGATCAGCTTCGTCATCGCGTCGGCGAAGTCGGCGTTCACGACGACGGCGTCGGCCCGCAGTTCGCCGGCCGCGGTGCGCACGCCGACCGCACGCCGGCCGTCGAACAGCATCTCTTCTACCGGCTCGCCGAGCGAGAAGCGGACGCCCATGTCGGCGGCCACGCGCGCCATGGCCTCGCTCACCGCGGCGCAGCCGCCGGTGGGGTGCCAGACGCCGTACTCGTACTCCAGGAACGACAGGATCGAGAACAGGCTCGGGCAGTTGAACGGCGACATGCCCAGGTACTTGGACTGGAACGTGAACGCCAGGCGGACGCGCGGGTCGGCGAAGTAGCGGCTCAGTTCGCGCTCCACCGAGTTCCACGGCCGTAGCAGCGGGGCCATCTTCAGCAAGTCCCAGCTGAGCAGGTCTTTCCAGCCCAGGAACGGGCGCTCGAGGACGGGGCGGAAGCCGTCGAGCTTGGCGCGGTTGTCCGCGAGGTAGCGGTCGAGGTTCGGGGCGTCGGCGGGGGCCAGCTTCGCGATCTCGGCCTTCATCCGGGCGACGTCGGGCGTGCAGTCGAGTCGGCCGCCGGACCCGAACTCGAGGCGGTACTGCGGGTCGAGCCGCGTCATCGGCACCTCGCGGTGCAGGTCGCGGCCGACCAGCTTGAAGATGCGCTCGAGCACCAGCGGGTAGAGGAAGAACGTCGGCCCGAGGTCGAAGCGGAAGCCGTCGGCCTCGACGGCGCTGCACCGGCCGCCGACGCGCGGCAGGCGCTCGACGACGTGAACGTCCAGCCCGGCGTGGGCGAGAAGCAACGAGGCCGCGAGCCCGCCCGGGCCGGCGCCCACCACGATGACCTTCCGGGGTCGGCGGGTGCCGGTGAGGGGCTGTACGGGGGAATCGACAGGGGCCAGCGAGGGCATGCGGCGGTCCGGAGTCGGCGGGCGGAACGGACACACAATAGTAGCGGGGCATGCGACAGGAAAGCCAACGGTTTCGTCCGGGTGGTCCACCCTGAACACCGGACCACCTACAACACCTTCCCACAACGGAGCCGCCGTGTCCGTAGCAACCCTCACGCCGGCCGCCCTTCGCGCCGCGGCCGACACCCTTCCCCGCGCCCGGCTCGCCCACCTGCCGACGCCGCTGGAAGAGGTCCCGCGGTTCGCCGCGGCCGTCGGCGGCGGCGTCCGCGTGTTCGTCAAGCGCGACGACTGCACCGGGCTGTTGTTGGGCGGGAACAAGGCCCGGCACAACGAATTCCTACTCGGCGACGCCGTCGACCAGGGCTGCGACGTGGTGGTGTGGGGCGCCGGCGTGCAGTCAAACAACTGCCGCCAGACCGCCGCCGGGTGTGCCAAACTCGGCCTCGAATGCCGCCTGTACCTGAGCCGCGGCCACTACAGCACCGAGCCGCAGGGGAACCTGCTGCTGGACTACCTCGTCGGGGCGAAGGTCGAGTTCACCGACGCGGCCATCGGCCCGGAGCTGGACGCCTTTCTCGCCTCCCGGGCGGCCGAGTTCCGCGCCGCGGGCCGCAAGCCGTACTTCTGGCACCGCCCGCGCGTGGTGCCGCTCGCGGCAGTTAGCTACGCCGTGTGCGTCGCCGAGATCGCCGAGCAGTTGAGCTCGCGGGGCCTGGGTGCGGCCGGGATTTACGTGTCGTCGTCGGGGGCAACCGGGGCCGGCGTCGCGCTCGGCGCGGCGGTGCTGGGTTTGAGCTCTGCCGTGCGGTTGATCTGCCCGATGCACTGGCCCTGGCACATCCCCACCGCCATCGCCGCGGACGCGAACGCCGCCGCCGAACGGCTCGGCATTGAACACCGATTGCGGCCCGAAGACATCGACGCCGACGAGAACTTCATCGCGCCCGGCTACGGCCTCCCGTCGCCCGCCGGCCGCGAGGCGCTACACCTTCTGGCGACGACCGAGGCGATCCTGACCGATCCGGTCTACTCCGCGAAGGCATTGGCGGGGCTCATCGCGGACGTCCGGGCGCGGAAGTACCGACCGGGAAGCGTGTTAGTGTTCGTCCACACGGGCGGGGTGCCGGCCGTGTTCGCGGACCCGGCCGCCGTGCTGAACTGATGGCTGGATCGAACCAACTTTTTTATGAGTCGGTGACATGATTCCGGGGATCGACCCACCCCGGCCGGAAACAAGAATTTCGGCCGGAGTGTTCAGCAGCAGACGCGGTTGCGACCGCCGCGCTTGGCCTGGTAGAGGCGGTCGTCGGCCTGCTTCAGGAGCGCCGCGGGGGTGATGTCCGGGTCGCCGGCGGTGGTGGCGACGCCGACGCTGATCGTCAGGCGGATGGGGGTGGTCTCGAAGCGGAAGGCGTGGGCTTCGACGAGAGCCCGCACCCGCTCGCCGGCCCGGTAGGCCTCTTCGCACCCGGTTTCGACCAGCACCAGACAGAACTCCTCGCCGCCGGAGCGGGCGAACAGGTCTTCCTTGCGGACGGTGTCGTTCACGCGCGCCGCCAGCTCGCGGAGCACGAAGTCGCCGCACAGGTGGCCGTGGGTGTCGTTGATCCCCTTGAACTTGTCGATGTCGAACATCAGCACGGAGAGCGGCCGGTGGTGCCGCTGGCTGCGGGCCACCTCGCGGTCGAGGAACTCGCCGAGCGCCCGCTGGTTGTGGACGCGGGTGAGCCCGTCCTGGATGGTGAGGCGGTAAATCTCTTCGTGGTACTCGGCCTCGATGTTCCCGCCGGCGAGGTAGCGGTAGATGCAGTTGCCGACGCGGAGGTAGTCGCCGTCGTGGAGCTCGGTCGGCCCGTCGAGGGGGCGGTCGTTCACGAACGTGCCGTTCGTACTCCCCAGGTCGTTGACGAAAAACCCGTCCGTCGCGTGCTCGATGCGGGCGTGGCGGCGGCTGACGGAGTTGTCGGTGATCCGCACGTCGCAGTCGTCGCCGCGGCCGACGACGAGCGGCTTGTCGCGCAGCGGGTAGCGGGACCCCATCGCCGTGCCGGTCGGGTAGATGTGAACCAGACACGCGTCCCGCGCGGCGGACAGGAGCCGCTTGGGCGTCGAAATCCAGGTGTCGGTCACTTTCTCGGCCATCACCCAATCCCGAGACGGGAATCGGGTGAAGCCTAGTTCACGAATCGGCCGGTTACCAACCCCGGCCGGCGATCGGGAGAGAATCCCTGCCGGCTATCGCGGGCCGAGAACGGCCCCGACGCCGGTGATGCGCGCCCGCGGCTTGGTCAGGTCGATCAGCAGCGGCTCGCGGGTGACCTGCTCGGTGGCGTTCCCGGCGGCGTCGCGGGCGGTGACCTTGAGGTACACCCGCGGCGGCAGCCCGGCCGGAACCCGCCAGGCATAGCGGCCGGTGTTCGCCACCCGTCGGGCTGTCGTCGGCCCGACGGCCCCGACCTGCACGACCGGCCCCTCCGAGCCGACGACCGGCCGCCACGGCCCCGTCGGGCTGTCGCTCCACTCGAGGGTGATGGGGTCGTCGCCGAAGTTGCGGTCGGCCGCCTCCCACTGGAGCACCAGCGCCGTCGGGTCGGCCGGGTCGGAACTCGGCGGGAAGATCGTGACGGTCGGCGCGGTGATGTCCACGACGACGCGCACGTCCGGGGCGTCGCCGGGGGCCGGGGTGGCGTCCGAGAGGCCGGCGCCGCTGACGGGCACGAGGCGGAAGCCGTACGGGCCTTCGGGCTGCGTGTTCGACGGGATGCCGAGGTTGACGCGGACGGTGGGGTCGTTGCCGGCGTGCTTGCTCCACCAGACCCAACTGCGGCCGTCGTCGCGGGTGGCCCACAGGTCGACGCGCGAGATGCCGGACGGGCCGCGCTGGTCCACCTGGTACGACAGGTCGAACTGGAGCGACTTCACGACCTGGGCGCGGGACGCTTCGAACGCCGGCCCGGCGGCGGGCGCCGGGTTGCCGTGGGCGAGCGGGGCGACGGCAGTACGCGGGTCGAACGTCGGCACCGCGCCGGTAGGAGTCGGGTTGATGGCGGGCGGCGCCGCGTTGACGACCGGAGGCGTCGCGATGATCGCCGGCGCGGCCGGGAGCGGCGCGGGCGCCGTGGGTGCGAGCGGCGCGGCCGGGGCGAGTGGCTCCAACACGACCGCAGCGGGCGTGAGCGCGGGCGCCGGCGGTATCACAGCCGGTGGCCCGCCGGACAGGCTGACGCTCGTCTGCGGCGCCGGCGCCCCAACAGCCCCGATGTCGCGCAGGCCTTCGCCCGTGTTCCCGGCCAGGTCCGCGACGGTCACGCGCACCTGGACTGGCCCGGTGGTGCCGCACGGGAAGCGGACGCCGTTCCGCGGCCCCGGCGGCAGGGTCACCTCACGCCAGTCGTCGGCGGGGCCGTCGGCACGGCGGAACGTCACCTTCGTCGCGGCGTCGTTCAGGTGGTCGTCGCGCACGTCCCACTCGACCACGACTTCTTCGCCGGTCCGCCGCGAGCCGCGGAACTCGACCACTGGCCTGACGGTGTCCACGAGCACCTTCATCGCCGGCGCCTCGGTGGTGAGGTTCGGCGGGTCTTTCTTGCCGGCCCGGTCCACGATCACGATGTGGAACCAGTAGCTGCCGTCCTTCTGGGCGGTGTAGCTGAACTCGGTCTTGTCGGGCAGCACGGTGGCGACCAGCGGCCACGTCTGCCCCTTGTCGGCGGAGGCGTACAGTTGCACCTGCCCGATCCCCTTGCGGTCGCCCTTGTACTCGATGGGCAGGGTGATGGTGCGCCCGGTGAGCGGGTAGTAATCCGGGGCGGCGGCCGGCGGTTGGGCCAGCGTCAGCCCCAGCACGGCGGCGAGCGTCGCGGTCATCATCCCCTCCCCGGGGGGTCGGGCGGCAGTACGTCGTCGGGTGGTATCGGTCGTGCGGGCCGAGAACTTCAGCATTCCGCGGCACGGAGCCGGAATTCTTCAAGTCCCGCGGCCCTCGCCCCCCCGCCCCGCCGCCGTATCACACCCCCACGGCCGTGGTCTGGGCGGGCCGGGGGGTTCTGGAGCGGGCGATGTCACCGGCCGAGTTGCGGCAGTTGTTGGCGGACGTGCAGGCGGGCCGGGTGCCCGCCGAGGAGGCGGCCGCACGGCTGAGCGAACCCGCCGTCGGCGACCTGGGCTTCGCCACACTGGATCTCCACCGCAAAGAGCGGTGTGGCTTCCCCGAAGTGATTCTCGCCCAGGGGAAGACCGCCGAGTGGGTCGAGCAGGCCGTCCGCCGCATGAGCGCGGCCGGGCAGGACTGCTTCGTCACGCGGTTGTCCGACGAGCAAGCCGCGCACCTGGCTCCGCACTTCCCGCGGGCGGAGCAGGACCGGTTGGCCCGGACGCTGTGGCTCCCCGCGAGCGCGGCTCGGCCGGCACTCGTCGGCAACGTGCTTGTCGTGACGGCGGGGACGGGCGACTTACCCGTGGCGCAGGAAGCGGTGGTGACGGCGCGGGTGATGGGCGTTCACGCCGACCTGATCGCGGACGTGGGCGTGGCCGGGATTCACCGCGTACTGCGGCACCGCGACCGGTTGGCCGCGGCGGACGTGGTCGTGGTCGTGGCCGGGATGGACGGGGCGCTGCCGAGTGTCGTCGGCGGGCTGGTCGATTGTCCGGTCATCGCCTGCCCCACGAGCGTCGGCTACGGGGCGGCGTTCGGCGGCGTCGCGGCGCTGCTGACGATGCTCAACAGTTGCTCGGCCGGCGTCTGCGTCGTGAACATCGACGCCGGGTTCAAGGCGGGGTACGTCGCGGCGCTGACGGCCCGCCGGGTCGAAACCGCCCGCCGAGTCAGCGTGTGAGCGGGAACGGCGCCTCGGGGGCGATCGGGCCGGGAACCTGGGCCGCCGCGGGGACGCTTACCGCCGGCGAGAGGGCGCCCGGCGGGGCCGGCGGTTGCGGCGGCACCTCGGCGAGCGTCGAGACGGGCGGCGCGGTCGGGGCCGCTCCGCGGGCCGTGGTCGGCGGCACGGCCGGGGTCGTGGGAGTGTAGTTGGACGGCGTCAGTTGGGGCACGACTGGGCCGCCCGGAAGCGGGGCGCCGGGTCCGTAGTTGCCGGGCGTTACTGGTGCGTTGATGCCGCCAGTATAGCTGGGCGTCGGGGCGCCGCCCTGGGACGTCGTGCCGGGCTGGTAGCTGGGGCCGTTGGAGAGGCCGGAGCCGCCGGTGGGGCGGCCGATGTCCGGGACGGTGGTGCGGGCGCCGGGCGGGGTGGCGTTGCCGGCCTTGGCCTTGGAAACCGGAGGCGCCTTGCCGGCGTGGTCGCCCATGCAGCCGACGAGGCCGGCACAGCCCACCAGCCCGGCCCCGATCAGGGCCACCCGCCCGCGCAGTCCGTGCGGCATCGGTCGCTCCCTCGACCCGCGCGATCGGCCGGCGTCCGTGCCGGCCGCACCCCCGCCCGGCATCCCTGCCGGGTGTGTCGGGGGTGGTCACGCGTGGGGGCGGGCCGATACCGCCGTTCCGGAACCGGGTCAAGCCGATCCGGTGCGGTCAGTTCCGCGGCGGCATCGCGGGCGCCACGGGCGCGACCGGAACCGGCGCGGCCGGCGGCACCAGGGCCGGGGCACCGGCCCCCGGGGCACCCCCGCGGGCCGTGCCCTCGGGGTCGGTCATGGTCGCCAGCTCGCGCGGCAGCGGGAACGCCGGGTCGTCCGGGAAGTACTGCGGGTAGTGTTGCAGGTAGCGCGGGCTCGGCAGGGTCATCCCGCCGACCCACGTCTGACACCCGGCCTGACCGAGGCCGAGGGCGGCGGCGACGCACGCCAGCCATCGTTGGATTCGCATCTGGCCTCTCCCGGCGACCGGCCCGCGCCCGCGCCCCCAGGGGCGACGGCTGGTGACCGACGTTAGCGGATGTATCGGCCGCGCCGGCCGCGGGGTTGAGTCCGAATGTGCCGCGGCCGCGGTTTCCGACCCGACCCGAATCGTTGACCGCCCCCACCCCCGTACCTAGCATGGCCCACACGTCCGGCCGGTTCGCCCCCCGCCACCCGCCCGAGTCCCCCCGGATGATTGGCTCACGGAACGGCCCCTCGTCCCCGGTTCGCCGGGAGCTGCCGCTGGAACTCCGCTGGGACCACCACCGCCGGCCGCTGCCGGTTCGTTGGGTGATCCCGAAGGGCCGCCGATCCCGGGTGGCCCCCAGCGCTCCGCCGCCGACCGCGGGGCCGCTCGACTTCTGCGCACTCATGCGCCGCCTCTGCGACGACATCACCGGCCGCTGCGAGGTGCTGCGCCACGTGCGGATGCCGGCCGTGCTGTTGAGCTTCACCCCGTGCCGCAACCGCAGCCGGTACGGCCTCCAGGCCCGGGTGACGCCGTTGCGGTTCCGCGACGGCCGGCTCACGCGGCGGCACGGGCCGGTGGAGTACCAGGTGCAGCGGTTCGTGGTGGACGGCACCGAGATGCTGTACCTCCTGACGTTCTGCCTGCCGCGGTTCCTCGACCAGCCGTTCGAGGAGAAGCTGGTGACGGTGTTCCACGAGCTGTACCACATGAGCCCGGCGTTCGACGGCGACCTGCGCCGCCACCCGGGCCGGTACGCGGTCCACTCGCACTCGAAGGCGTGCTACGACGAGCGGATGGCGGGGCTGGCGAAGGAGTACGTGGCCGACCACCCGGAGCCAGACCTGTTCGAGTTCCTGCGGCCCGGCTACCAGGACTTGTGGGACCGCCACGGCGGCATTACCGGGGCGGTCGTGCCGCGGCCGAAGCTCCTGCCGGTGGGCTGGGCGACGCCCCGGCTCGCGGCGCGGAGCCGAACGTAGCGTCCGGCACTCCCCCCGCCGGGCCGACGCTCGGGCCACGTTCAGTGTGTGTACGGCTCCCCCCCGGGGGGTCGAGGCACGAATTGAGTCAATGCCACAAATTACCGTTGGACCGACGTGCGGACCACAACCCGCGTTCGACTGCCGACTTGACTCGGAGCTCCTGGCCGGTGATGCTGACGGACTGGACGCCCGTTCCCGTGTGGGGGTGTCGTCGTGTCGCCGTCCGCCCCGCCGCCGAAGCTCCTCGACCGCCTCCGAGGCGCCTGCCGGGTGCGGCGGTACAGCCTCCGCACGGAGGACGCGTACCACGACTGGGTGCGGCGGTTCGTCCTGTTCCACGGGAAGCGGCACCCGGAGACGATGGGCGAGCGGGAGGTGAACGCCTTCCTGACGCACCTGGCGGTCGAGGGGCGGGTGGCCGCGAGCACGCAGAACCAGGCCCTGGCGGCGCTGCTCTTCCTGTACACCAGTACGTGCTGGAGCGGCCGCTCGACTGGCTCGGCGACGTCGTGCGGGCGCAGCGGCCGCGGCGGCTCCCGGTGGTGTTGAGTCGGTCGGAGGTGCAGCGCGTCCTCGGCACCCTGACCGGGACGCCCCGGCTCATCGCCCTGCTGCTGTACGGCGGCGGGTTGCGGGTGAGCGAGTGCCTGAACCTGCGGGTCCACGACGTGGACTTCGACCGCCACGAACTCCTGGTCCGGCACGGGAAGGGCGGGAAGGACCGGCGGACGATCCTGCCGCGGGCCGCGGCCGACCTGTTGCGCGCCCACCTGGACCGGGTGCGGCCGCTGGCCGAGGCGGACCGGGCGGCCGGGGTGCCGGGCGTGTGCCTCCCGGACGCGATCGCGCGGAAGTACCCGAACGCGGGGACGGACTGGGGGTGGCAGTGGGTGTTCCCGTCGGCGAGGCTGTCCACCGACCCGCGGACGGGGGTTTGCCGTCGGCACCACGCGCACCCGAGTGCGGTGAACCGGAGCGTGGTGGCCGCGGCGCGGGCGGCGGGGGTGACGAAGCACGCGACCGCGCACACCTTCCGGCACGCCTTCGCCACGCACCTGTTGGAGGACGGCCAGGACATCCGCACGGTGCAGGAGCTGTTGGGCCACGCGGACGTCTCGACGACCATGATCTACACCCACGCCCTCAACACGGGTGGCCTCGGGGTGACGAGTCCGGCGGACCGGCTGCTTGGCAGTCCGGCGGACGACCGCGCATAATCGCGTTTCGCGTGTTAGGATGCGCGGGGTGACGGCGGGAACCCGCGAATGACGGGGAAACGCTCGGCCGGGCGGCCGGGATCGCGCACGATCGGTCAGTCCGGCACACGCGCGCTAATCACTTGTTCGGCGGCGGAGGGCGCTCGATGCGTGAAGGCGACTTCGAGGTGCTGCCGGCCGGCGAGATGCGGGCCAAGTACGGCCTCACTGCCGAGAACCGGCCGACCCTCACGCTCGACCCGTCGGCCGTCCCGCCGGGGCTGCGTCACCTGATTCCGCTCGCCGAGCAGTTCGGCGTCAGCGATGATCTGATCCGCGAGGACATCGTGGCCAAGACGCCGGCCGCGGAGCTGGCCGCCATGCAGGTAGCGGTCGAGGCTCACCCCGACGCCTTCGACGAGTGGCTGGCCGGGCCGGAAGCGGACGGGCCGCGGTTCTCGCCCGAGTACATCGCGTTCAGTTGCCTCCGCATGGCCGCCGACGGGATGTAGCCCAGACGCCGAACCAGGCGCTGCAGCAGACGGCGGGGGCGTGTCGGCTTTTCGAGGTCGTAGCTCACTCGGCCCCCGCCGCTGCTGAGCTGGGTCGTTCGGCCACCGGAGGGCTTCGGGTTATGCGGTCACGGCCGAGTTTGGCGCGGCAACTCGCTGCCGGAGCGATCATGGCCGGAGGCGCGGGGTACGTCGCTGCTGTCAAACTGACTCGCGAGGGGGAGGTCGTCCTCTCCACCGCCTGGCTCGCGGGTGTGCTGCCGAACTTGGTCTGCGCGGCTGTTGTCCCGCTCGCCCCGCTCCTCTCCCGCCGATTGCTTAGTGGCCGAGACTTCCTCTGGATGACGTTGTTCACTGCGATCGGGCTGTGCTTGTACGAGTTCACGCAGGTGTGGATGCCGCGCAGAACGTTCGATTGGGACGATGTGGTGGCGACGGCCGTCGGTGCGATGGTGGCCTTGGTGCTCGGCGCGGGATTCTTCCTCCTCACGGGCAGAAAGAGCGCCGAACCAACTGCTGCACCTGACCCGGCGGGCAGATAGGTTTTCTGCGGCGTCCAGCACACCGCGCCCGCCGGGCAGGTGAGCAGGGTCGTTCAGAGGTCACCCCGCGGCCAACTTCGCGGCGATGCCGGCGACGTGCTTGCCCTGTGCCCGTGCGACGGCGAGGTCGTTCGCCGTCGGCTGGCGCTCGCCCTTCGGGCCGGAGATGGTGCTCGCGCCGTACGGCGTGCCGCCGCCCACGGCGTCGAGGTTCGTCAGCTCCGGCACGCTGTACGGCACGCCGACGATCACCATCCCCATGTGGTAGAAGTACGTCGAGAGCGTCAGCAGCGTCGTCTCCTGGCCGCCGTGCTGGCTCGCCGTCGAGGTGAACGCGCTGCCGACCTTGCCGATGAGCGCCCCGCTCACCCACTGGCCGCCGGTGTTGTCCAGGAACCCCCGCATCTGCGCCGGCACCGACCCGAACCGCGTCGGGGCGCCGAGCACGATCGCGTCCGCCTCCTGCAGCTTCCGCGGGTCGGCCAGGGGAACGTGGGCGAACGCCTTCTGCGCGTCGGCCGCGCCCATCTTCGCCAGCACGTCGTCGGGGAGCGTCTCGGCGACGCGAAGGAGTTGCACGTCGGCCCCGGCGGCGCGGGCGCCCTCGGCCACCGCCTCGGCCAGCTTCCAGACGTGGCCGTAGGTGCTGTAGAAGATCACGTGAACTTTCGCGGCCATGATCGATCTCACGGGTGAAGCGGGGGAAAAAGCAAGGCCCGGGGACAGCCGTCCCCGGGCCTTCGGGATCGTCGATGTTACTCGGTGACGGCCGGGGCGTCCCAGTGGACGCGGAACTCGACGGCGTCCACGTCCTTGTCCCGCGGCAGCAGCAGCACGTACATCACCTTGCGGCGGGCGTCCCACCGGGACACGTAGTTGCGGGCCGGGACGCGGCTCGACAGGTGCGGCGTCTTGCCGTTCGGGGCGTCGGGGATGGCCACCTCGGCGAACGCCAGCGGCACCAGCGTGCGGCCCTCGTCCTCGCCCTCGAACGAGTACAGGCCCGCGAGCCGACCGCCGGGGTACATCTCGGCCCGGTACGGCATCACCTCCGTCGGCGGGTACTTCGACTCCGGCAGCTTCATGGTGATGCTCGACTTCGTCGCCGTCGTCTGCAGCCGCGGCATGGCGTCCTTGGCCGGCGTCGGCGTCGGCAGCTTGGCGAGGGGGTCGCCCCACAGCGCGAACGTCCACGCGGCGCGGCGGTTCGCCCCGCCCAGCCGGGCGTCGCCGCCGAGCCGGACTTCCTTCAGCTCGGCGTACATCAGCATGTAGTTCATGGCGTGCCGCATGGCCTGGCCGACGGACATGCCGTCGTAGGCGAGGGCGTCGGAGAACGCCAGCACGTACGCACCGCCGGAGCCGCTGAACATGCGGTTCGGGGTGCCGATCACGGCCACGGCGCCGCGGTCCAGCAGCGGCCCGGCCACCTGGGCGTTCAGCTCGGCGCAGCTCTGGATGAAGGCGATCGACGGCCGCATCGGGTCCTGGAACCGGCCCACGCCGAACCGCCCGCGGACGGTGCCGTTGTGCCCCTCCCAGATGAAGTAGTCGTTCTCCGTCATCGCCTGCCGGGCCTGCGTCTCGGTCAGGGTGAACCGGCCGAACATGCTCGTCACCTTGCACCCGGCGTTCTCCATCTCGCGGCCGGTGTTGCGGGAGAAGGTTTCGAGCAGCCGCAGCCCGTCGCCGGGGTTGCTGCTGATGAACACCCTGGGCTGCGACTTCGTCTCGTTCAGCATCTTCGACCGCGCGAGCATGAGCGGCACGCCGGCGCGGTCGGGGTTGAAGATGCGGCCCGACGGCACGGTGATGAGGGTGTGCTTCTTCGTCGGGATCCACGGCTCCACGTCCACCGAGTCGCCGTCCTTGCCGGCGGTCGGGTTGCGGCGCTTGGCCTGCGGGATGGCGTCCGGGTCGGCGACGACGAGCATCTGGTCGACGGTCCGGGCGTCCGGGCTCTCGAGGGCGGCGTTGAACACCTTCTCGGAGTTCATGCCTTCCTCGTCGGTCAGGATCAGCGGCGCCTTGCGGAGGGTGGACACCCACGGGGCGAACACGCCGCAGCCGTCCACGTCGCCGGGCGAGGCGAGCACCCACAGCCGCGGCGGGCCGGACTTCGCCAGCTCGCGCCGGTGCGCCGCGTCCACGGCCGAGGCGTCGGCCAGTCGCACGACTTCGATGCCACCCACCTTCGTCACCGCGGCAGCCGCCGCGCCGACGGCGTAGGCCTGGCGAACGCCCTTCGCCTCGGCCAGTTCCTTGAACCCGCGCATCGGCTCGTCGCCGTCGCGCATCACGAACAGCGGCACCCGCATCGCCCCGGCCAGCGCGGCGGCGCGGAACAGTTCCTCACCCGAGTCCGCGGACACGACGACGCAGCGGCCGACCCCGGCGGGGGCCAGCGACCAGGCGAACGCCACGGGGTCGCGCGACGCCTTCGCGGGGTCGAGCACGGGGGCGCCGACGCCCCAGCGGCGGATCGGGTCCACGGTCGGCGGGAAGCGGCCGACCATCTGCACGGTCGCGGGGCGGGTGGCGTCGAAGAACAGCTTGACGGACGTGCGCGCCTTCGGCGTGTCCATCAGGAACGTGGTGTCGGGCTTGAACGCGGCGGCGGCCACGCTCAGGGTCATCAGGTCGGGGTTCGGCATCTCGCCGGCGAGGATGACGGAGCCGGCGCGGGGCCGGTCGTCGGCCTCCGGCTGGGCGGACGCCCGCGGCGCGGGGCCGAGGAGCAGAGCCCCGGCGAACAGCGCCACCCACGGGCGGCGGACTCGGCAACGCATGGTGGTTCCCCGCTAGCGACGGCCCCGCTCCCGGTCGATCCGCTCCAGGGGCGGGAGCAGCCCCTGGGCGTTGGAGATTTGGATGGCCAGCCCCGGGCGTGCGTTCGCCTCCAGGAGCAGCGGCCCGCGCGTGCTGTCGAGCACGATGTCGACGCCGATGTACCCCATGCCGACGGCCCGGCTCACCTTCCGGCTCATGTCGAGAATCTGCGGCCAGTACGGCACCTCGAACCCGATCACGCTCTCGCCCGTGTCCGGGTGCTTCTCGGCCTTCCGGTTCTTCAGCACGGCGTGGTGCGTGACGCCGGTCGCCAGGTCCACGCCGGCGCCGATCGCCCCCTGGTGCAGGTTCGCGCGCCCGCCGCTCGCCCGGGTCGGCAGCCGCAGCATCGCCATGACGGGGTGCTCGCGGTAGACGATGACGCGGATGTCGGCCGTGCCCTGGAAGCTGATTTTACCCAGAACCGGGTGCGGCACAACTCGCTGTTGAATAAGAGCCTCGTCCTCGGAGCCGCCGAGCGAGAACAGCCCCGAGATGATTCCGGAGATGTGCTGCTCGATCTCCTCCAGCGTCATCACCTGGCCGTTGTGCCGGACGAAGCCGTCGTTCTTGCGGCCGGTGACGACCAGAACCCCCCGGCCGGCGGCCCCGCGGCACGGCTTGATGACGAAGTCGTTGTGCCCGCCGAGGAGCCGCGGCAGGTGGTGCAGCGACCCGTGCGACAGCAGCGCCGCGAACAGGTCCGGCGTCGGCACGCCGATCTTCTGACAGAGTTCGTGCATGGCCCGCTTGCCGTCCACGAGCGGAAAGCAGCGCCGCGGATTCCAGTCGAGGATTCGCTCGGTGTTGCGGGCGTTCATGCCCAGCACGCCGGCCCGGCGCAGCCCCTTCCACCGCCGCCACCACGAAATCATGTCTTCCCCCCGACGGGGGCGGCGGCGGGGAGCGCCGGCACTTCGGCCGTCTTGGCGGGGGCCGCCTCGGCGGTGCCGTTGCCGACGTGCGGCGCCTTCGCCGCCTGGAGCTCGATCACGTCCTGGAAGCGGTACAACTCGGTGAGGCGGTAGCCGGTGTACCGGCCGAGCAGCAGTGTGACCGCGACCACCACCATCAACGTTTCGGGGAAGCGGAAGAACCAGCGGCTCACGGCTTCCGGCCCCACGGCGAGCGCCACGGCCACGGCGACGAACACGGTTCCCATCAATGTTTTGAACGCCGACCAGGTGCCGTCCTCCACCTCGACCGTCCAGAACCGCTCGACCATGTGCGTGAGGATGACCAGCGGGAACAGCGCGACGTACCCGGTGATGTGAACCCCGGCGCGGGCCGTGAGGATCACCACGGTCAGGAGAAAGACGCAGACCATCGTCAGCAGGATGGCGGTGCGCGGGATCATCAGCAGGCTGTAGCGGTCGAGTACCTTGCGGAACACCCAGCCGACGACGACCGTGCCGGCGAAGATGCCGAGCCCCCACGGCAGGGCGCGCGTGTCGCGGAAGATCAGCCCCAGCAGCGCCGGGGTGAACACGCCGAACGTCTTGGTGCCGACCACGACGCGGAAGAAGCCGACGACCAGCGCCGCCAGCGGCATCACGAGCACGAACCGCACGAGGTGCTGCTCGGCCGGCGGCAGCGACGCGAACGAGATCGCCCGCCAGAACGCCCGCATCGGCGGGTCGTCGGCAGCGGCCCGGTCCACCAGCGGCTCGGCCAGCACCGTCACCTTCGGGTCGGCACCCGGGCCGCGGACCAGCGGCTCGTCGTCGAGGCGGACCACGAGGTATGTCTGCGGCCAGTTGCGGTGGCCGTAGTGGCCGAACGTCGGGTCGGCAGGCAGCCACCGCCCGGCGTCCGAGTCCTGGATCCAGGCCTCGGCCCAGCGGTGGATCGCCGGCGGGGCGTCGTCGTGGAGGTTGATCGCGGTCACGACGCGGGCCGGAATCTCGCGGGCGCGGCACAGCGCCACCAGCAGCCGGGCGCGGCCGGAGGCGTCGCCACCTTTCATGTAGCAGTCGAGCGCCGAGCCGGAGCCGTCGGTGTCGCGGAAGCGCAACCCGCGGACGTGCTCGAGGAACGCGCGGAGCTGGTCCTGCTTGGTGGCCTGCCCGCTCGCCAGCTCCCGGGCCAGGTCGAGGATGTCCGGGTGGTTGCACTCGATTCGGGCTGTCGCCGCGAGGGTGTGATCCTTCTCCGGGTTCAGCTTGTTGTCCAGCCGGTCGCCGGACTTCATGGCGTCGTTCGGGTGGAACGCCCCGAGCGTGCAGCGGAACCGCTGCGTCACCACGAACGGCTGAGCCCCCGCCCCGGCCATCGGGTTCGCGGTCGGCTTGAGCGTCGTCTTGCGGTCGGGTCGGTCCTTGGCGGCGGCGGCACGGCCCTCGTGGGCGGACAGTTCCTCGCTCTCGTAACTCTCGTCGTAGACGTGCTGGCGGCGGAACGAGGGCGGGTTGGAAAGCTCGACGCGGAACGGCTTCCCGGGCATCGACTCGCCGCGGGCAGTGAGCGTCACCTCCCAGCGGGACGTGCCGGGTGAGCCTCCCACGTCGACGCCGCCGGTCGCGTAGCGCGAGATGGTTACGCAGGCCGCCAGGCCGACGATCACCAGCGCGGTTACGGCCGTCAGCCGGGTCCGGGACATCGCCATGCCGTCCTCGAAATACCGGAACCGGTCCCGGCCGGCGGGGTTCAAAAGGGTGGAGAGGTGTGACTAGCCCCTTTCCAACCCCGCCGCCCTGATGTTACCATTACCGTCAACTGTCGGGAACCCACCCCCGCAACTTCGTTCTGAACGCCATGCGAACCCCGACCGTTGCCGCCGGAGTCGTGCTGATCGTTGCGCTCGCCGCCGCGCCGGCACCGGCCACGGACGAAATCCCGGCGTGGGCCAGCAACCGCGACGACCGGATGCCGCAGGACCGGGCCGACCACCTCTCGAAGCTCGGTGTCCTCGGCTGGCACCGATCAGGGGTTCGCGGCGAGGGCGTGACCATTGCGGTCCTCGACAGCGGATGGCGTGGGTACCGGGACCAGATCGGCAAATCGTTGCCCACCGGCCTGCTCGCCCGCTCGGCCCGGCTCGACGCCAACATGGAGTACAAGGACAGCCAGCACGGCATCCTGTGCGGCGAGGTCGCGCACGCCATCGCCCCGGGCGCCCGCATGCTTATTGCCAATTGGGACGCCGACCGACCGGAATCATTTCTCGACGCCGTGCGCTGGGCGAAGGCCCAGGGGGCGACGATCGTCACCTGCTCGGTGGTGAAGCCGAGCTGGAGCGACGGGGAGGGTAACGGGCCGGTCCACCGGAAACTAACAGAAATTCTCGGCGACGGCACGAAGCCGGGCGACGTGCTGTTTTTCTCGTGCGCCGGCAACACGGCCCAGCGACACTGGGCCGGCCAGTTCGAGCCCGGCCCCGACGGCTACCACCGCTGGTCCGACAAGGGGCCGGTCAACGGCGTGTCCCCCTGGGGGACGGAACGGGTGTACCTGGAGATGTGTTGGTCCGACCCGGACGCGAAGTACGTCCTCGAAGTCATCGACCCGACCACCGGGCTACCCGCACCGGACGTGACCTACAAGGAGCGGACGGAGCCGAAGAGTGTGTCGGCCCGGTTCACGCCGGCCGGTTACCCGCAACAGTACGCCCTGCGGGTGAAGCAGACAGCCGGCAAGGCCGGCCGGTTCCACATGAATTCGCTGTACGCCTACCTCGACGAGTGCCGCCTGGCCGGCAGCATCCCCTTCCCCGGCGACGGGCCGGAGGTGATTACGGTCGGGGCCGTGAATCACGAGTGGACACGCACCTCTTACTCGGCGTGCGGCCCGAACTCGAAGCAGCCGAAGCCGGACGTGGTGGCGCCGGTGCCGTTCGGAACGTACATCCGGTGGTCGCCCTTTAGCGGCACGTCCTGTGCCACGCCGCAGGCGGCGGCCGTGGCGGCCCTGTGCTGGGCGCGGCACCCGCACTGGACGGCGGCGCAGGTGCGGCAGTACGTCACGACACGCGCCCTCGACCTGGGCAGTCCCGGCCACGACTGTGAGACCGGGTACGGGGCGGTCTGCCTGCCGCCGCTGGCTCCGGCGCCGCGGCTGCTGATGCGCTAAATGGGATCACACGCCGAGCCGGCCCCGTCAGGGGTCGGAGCCCGCGGGCTCCGACCCCTGACGGGGCCGGCTCGGCTGGTCACCAACTCACTTCAACTCCGCCCGCTCCAGCGGCGTGTTCGCCGGCCCCTGGATCACCTTGCCGCGCGGGTCGAACCGCGAGCCGTGTGCCGGGCAGTCCCAGGTCTTCTCGGCGTCGTTCCACTGCACGACGGCCCCGAGGTGCGGGCACGTTGCCGAGCAGGCGTGCAGCTTCCCGTCGTCCGACCGGTACACCGCCAGCTTCTTCAGCCCCGACCGCACGACCGCCCCGCAGCCGCGCTTCACCTCGTCGGCCGAACTCACGTCGCCGCCGCTGAGCCACGCGGCGTACTGGAGGGCCACGTCGGCGTTCTCCTGCACAAACTCGCCGGCGGCCTTCAGCGGCGTGCGACCAGGGTCGAACACTTCCTGCCACGGGTGCGAACCCGCGGCGATGAGCGCCGGCAGTAGGATGCCCGCGATGGTGCCGTGCGTCATCCCCATGCCCGAGTCGCCGGTCACGACGTGGACGTTCGTGTCGCCCGGGTTGCGGCCGATGTGCCCGAGGCCGTCCAGCGTTTCGAGCACCTGCCCGGCCCAGCGGTGCGTCACCTCACCGGCCTGCGGGAAGTGCTGCCGCGCCCACGATTCGAGCCTGGCGAACCGCTCGTCGCCGTCGTTCGCGTGGCCGGTCTTGTGGTCCTCGCCGCCGACGACCAGCGTGTCGAACCCGGCCGCGTCCGGTTTCCCCGCCTGGCGGACGTAGTGGTACGGGTCGATCGTGTCCCACACCAGCGCGTCGGGCACGTCCGACAGCTTCGCCCGCAGCCCGACGACGTACGTCATGTACGGGAACTGCTTGGTGTGGAGCGCGAAGCGGTCGTTGAACGGCGAGTTGGTCGCCACCACCACGGCGTTCGCCCGCAACTCGCCGCCGCGGACCTTCACCCTGCACGGCGTGCCGTCCTCGACCGACTCCGCGCGGGCGTTCGTGACGATGGTGCCGCCCAGCCTCACCACCGCCCGCGCCAGCCCGCCGAGGTAGGCCATCGGCTCGAACCGGGCCTGCCGGGGGAAGCGCAGGCAGTGCCCGCCACCGAACGCCGGGGCGACCTGCCGCGCCTCGAACTCGACGCCGAGCTTCCGGGCCGCATCGGCCTCGCGGTCCAGCAGGTCGTGATCCTTCTCGGACGCGGCGACGAGGTAGCCGTCGAGCCGCTTGAAGCCGCAGTCGATCCCCTCGCGGCTGGCGGTCTCCTGGATGAAGTCGATCGCCGCGGCGTGGGCCTGGACGCCGAGCCGCGCGGCGTCTTCGCCGCGGACACGAATCAGCTGGTGGTAGCGGTCGTCGAGCACGGAGGCGAGGTGCGCGGTGGTGACGGAGGTCATGCCGCTGCCGATGCCACGCGCTTCGAGCACCACAACGCGCTGGCCGAGGCGGGCCAGCGAGTAAGCGACGGACAGACCTGCGATCCCGGCTCCGATCACGCACACGTCGGCGGCGGCGGGGACGGGGGCGTGGTACGCGGAGTCGTCACGGACTTCTTGCCAGACGCAAGAGGTGGAAGGCATGGGAACCTCACGGGTCGGGGGCGACCGATGAGGGAAGGAACGGTGCAATTCGCTCGCCGGGGCGTGAGGCGAACCGCCGCATCTACGCCGTTGCCAACTCCGCCGCGTCCGCGATCTCCAGTAGTCGCAGCAGCCGACGCCGTTCTCGCTCCACGTCGACGCCGGCGGCGCTCGCCGCCAGCGACTCAACGAACCCGACGCGCAGGTCACGCAGCTGGACGTACAGGCGCACCCGTTCGTCGGGCGTCAGGTCGCGGGCCAGTTCCACGAGCCGCGCGTCGGGAGCCGTCACCACGGCCCGCAGCTCCACGCGGCCTGCTCGGTCGCGGAACTGGCTGGCGAACCCCGGGGGCAGCACGATCACGAGGCGCTCCCGCTCGGGACCGCGGCACCGGGCCGCCCGCTGCGGGTGAAGTCGCGCAGCGCCTCGAACAGCTCGGCGAGTGCGACCGGCTTCGTGAAGTGAAGGTCGAACCCGCTGTCGGCCATCCGCTCCAGTGAGGGGTAGTCGCCGAGGGCCGTCAGCGCCACGAGCAGCATGTCGCCGCCGCCGGGCTCGGTGCGGAAGCGGCGGGCCAGTTCGTTGCCGTCGATCCCCGGCATGGTGATGTCGAGGACGCACGCCTGCGGGCGAAAGCCCGGCGCCCGCGCGAGTGCCTTCTCGCCGTCGGTGGCGGTCTGAACGTCGTAGCCGTTGAGCGTCAGGAGCGTGCCGAGGGATTCGGCCGTGTCGGGGTGGTCGTCCACGCACAGCACGCGGAGCGGAGCGGCGGTCATAGGCGGTCACCGAAAGTGGGACAGTGGACCGCCCGCGAATCAGCAACCGGCGTGCCACCCCGCCCCGCCGCTGGCCGACTCGCCAGTCCCGGCTATCGTCCCGGCCCCCCTATTTTGCCCCGGACAGAATCCAGTTGCGGATGACAGCCTTCTCGGCGTCGCTGAGTGCCTCCTTGCCGGCCGGCGGCATCGTTCCGTCCTCGATGCTCTGCCACACGGTCCCGGTCTTCAGGTCGCCGGGCTTCACGCCGGGGCCGTTGTCGCCCCCCTTCAGGATCGTCTTTAGCGAGCGCAGGTCGAGGTCGCCCTTGACCCCCTTGCTGTCGCCGTGGCAGATGTTGCACTTCGACTTGAAGATCGGCAGCACCTCCTTCACGAACAGTACCTCTTTCGCCATCGGCGTCGGGGGCGGTTCCGGAGTCTTCTTCGGCTCCGGCGTCTTGACCACCACTTCCGGGGTCTTCTTCGGCTCCGGCATCGGCACCACTTCGGGGGCCTTCTTCGGCTCCGGCGGCTTCGCCTCGGGCGCCTTCTTCGGCTCCGGCGTCAGCTCCTTCTTCGGTTCCGGGTTCGCTTCCGGCGGCGGCAGCGTGACCTTCTCGGGGATTGTCGGCGCCGTCGCGGCGGCCTGCTCGACGGGCCGCGGCCGCTGGTTACCAGTCCACACGCCGAAGCAGAACGCGAGTAAAACCATGGCGCCGTAGCCGCCCCACCAGCCGAGGCGGGCGCCGGACGGGAACGGCTCCGTCTGGTCGAGGATGTCGTCGGGGCCGGGGCGGGACATGGTGCGGTCCTGGCGGGGGGGACACTCCGAAGGTAGCACCCAGACCGGGGGGTTGTCACCGGGAAAGCAGCCCGACACTGCGGCCGAGTTTTTCGGATACGCTCTGGCGGCCGCGGGCGCCGAGGTTATACTGGTGAGAGATTGCCCCCGCCTGGCGCCCTCCTCCCGCGCCTGACCGATAGCTCGGCCCGCCTGGAGCATCCGCATGCCGCTCCGCCCCACCTTCGCCCTCGCCGCGCTCGCGGCCCTGTCCGGCTCCGCCCGTGCCGACTCACCCACCGCCGCGACACCGGTTCACACCGCGATCGACCACTACGTCGACGACGCGATCAAGGCCGCCGGCGTGGCCCCCGCCCCACAGGCCGACGACGCCACGTTCGTCCGCCGGCTCACACTCGACCTCGTCGGCCGCATCCCCACCCCCGCCGAGGCCAGCGCCTACGTCAAGGCCGCCGACGCCGACAAGCGGGCGAAGCTCGTGGACCGCCTGCTCGCCTCGCCCGGATTCGCCCGGCACCAGGCCGCGCAGTTCGAGGCGATGCTCAACCCCGAGGGCGGCGGCCGCCGTAGCGGGGCGCTCGGCGAGTACCTCCGCACGGCCCTGGCCGCCGGTAAGAGCTGGGAACGGATGTACCGCGAGTTGATGCTGCCCGACGAGGCCGACGCCACCATGAAGGGCGCCGCCGACTTCCTCAAGAGCCGGGTCACCGACACCGACAAGCTCACCAACGACGTGAGCGTCAGCTTCTTCGGGGTGAACGTCAGCTGTGCCCAGTGCCACGACCACCCGCTGGTGAAGGACTGGACGCAGGACCACTTCTACGGGATGAAGGCGTTCCTGGTCCGCACCTACGACGCCGGCGGCTCCCTCGCAGAGCGCGGCTTCGGGCAGGTGAAGTACAAGGCGAACAAGGGGCCGGAAAAGCTCGCCCCGATGATGTTCCTCACCGGCGCGAAGCTGGACGACGCCACCGCCCGCGAGATGACCAAGGACGAGCAGAAGAAGGAAAAGGAACTCATCGAGCAGGCCAAGAAGGACAAGAAGGCGCCGCCGCGGCCCGCGTTCAGCGCCCGCGCCAAGCTGGTCGAGGTGTCGCTGAAGGAGGGCAACGCCGACTTCTTCTCGCGGTCGGTCGTCAACCGGATGTGGCACCGCTACTTCGGCAGCGGCCTCGTCAACCCGCTCGACCAGATGCACAGCGAGAACCCGCCGAGCCACCCGGAGCTACTGGCGTGGCTGGCGAAGGACACCGCCTCACACGGCTACGACCTGAAGCGCCTGATCCGTGGCATCGTCATGAGCCAGGCGTACAGCCGTAGCAGCCGCTACCCGACGGAGGCGACGCCCGACCGCAAGTTGTTCGCGGTCGCGCAGCTGAAGCCGTTCACGCCCCTGCAACTGTCCACGTCGCTGAAGATCGCCGCGGCCGACCCGGCGCAGTTCGAGGGGAAGAAGGCCGGCGACTTGGAGAAGACGCTGGAGCAACTGGAGAGCAGCGGCCGCGGCTTCGCGTCGCTCATTGCCGTGCCGACGGACAACTTTCAGGTCGGCGTCGGCGAGGCGCTGCTGTTCACGAACGGCGACCGCGTGGCGAAGGAGTTCCTGACCGACAACGGCGTGCTGGCGAGGGCCAAGGGGCTGACCGACAAGAAGGCCGCCGTCGCTCTCCTGGTCCGCAGTGCCTACGGTCGTGAGCCCACCGCCGCAGAGAGCACCGCCCTCGTGGCCTACGTCGAGAATCGCGCCGACCGGCTCCCCGAGGCCTACCGCCAGGTGCTGTGGGCGCTCGTGACCGGCCCCGAATTCCGCTTCGTGTACTGAACCCCGAACACACCCCGCTCCGGAGTCTGTCGATGAATCCGAAGTTCTTCTGCGGGTCCGCCGCCCACCGGCTCAACCGGCGCGGCTTCCTCGGGGCCGCCGCCGCGGCCGGGGTCGCCGCCGACATGACCGGCCTGAGCGTCCTCGGCTCGCCGGCCCTGGCCGCCGACCTGCGCCGCACCAACAAGCGCGTCATCCTTCTGTGGCTCGCCGGCGGCGCCAGCCAGCTGGAAACCTTCGACCCGAAGCCGGGCGCGACCACTGGCGGCCCGTTCCGGGCGATTCAGACTGACGTGCCGGGCACGCAGATCTCCGAGCTGATGCCGAAGATGGCGACGCGGATGAAGGACGTGTGCCTCGTCCGCGGCCTGAACACCCGCAACGGCGACCACGGCAGCGGCGCCAAGCTGATGATGCGGGGCCGCCGCGACGAGGCCAACCTCCGCTACCCCGACCTGGGCGCGGTCGTGGCCCGCGAGATGGGCCGGCCCGACAGCCAGGTGCCCGACTACGTGACCTTCTACACGCAGACCGAAGGCCGCGGCATGGCCCCCGGCGACAGCGGCTTCCTCGGCGCCCGCTACGCCCCGATGGAACTCACGACGAACAACACGCCCGAGTTCATCCGCCGCCTCGACTCGATCAGCGAGACCGACCACCGCGAGCGGGCCGAACTGCGCGACATGCTCGGCCGCGACTTCGTCCGCGGCCGCACGTCGGACACGCTCGGCAGCCACGCCGAGGCGTACGGCCGCGTTCGCGGCATCATGGGGAGCGAGCGGCTGTTCGACGTGTCGCAGGAGAGTCAGGCCACCCGCGACAAGTACGGCCCGACGCAGTTCGGCCAGCAGGCACTGATCGCCCGCCGGCTCGTGGAGGCCGGCGTCCCCTTCGTACGCGTCGCCCGGGCGTGGTGGGACAGCCACGGCCAGAACTTCGAGACGCACCAGGAGATGGTGCCCGAGCTCGACCACGTCATGGCGACGCTCATCGACGACCTGAAGGAACGCGGCCTGCGTGACGACGTGATGGTCATCACGCTCGCCGAGTTCGGCCGCACCCCGGGGATTAACGCCAGCCTCGGCCGTGACCACTTTGCGGCCGCCTGGAGCATGACGATGACGGGCGCGAACGCGAAGGGCGGCGCCGTGTGGGGCCGCACCGACCCGCGCGGCAACACGGTGACGCACGAGGAGGTGAACGCGGCGAACCTGTTCGCCACGATCTACGCCGCCCTCGGCATCAACCCGCACAAGAACTACTACGTCGGCAGCCGCCCGATCCCGCTCGTGGACCCGGGCGCCGACCCGATCGCGGCGCTCATCAAGTAATCCCGTCGAACGACTCGTTAGGCCGGGGCGCAAGCCCCGGTGCGGCCTCCCCGGCATTGACGACCCGCCGGGGCTTGCGCCCCGGCCTAACGAGTCCACCCGAACAACCAGCGTGCCGGTAACACCGCTCACCCCACCCCCGAGCACCCATGCCGACCCCCAGCCCCGAATCGTTCCGCCAGTCGGCCGACCACAACCGCCCCGTCATCAACCTCGCCGTGGCCCTCGGCGACCGGCCGGGCCGCGCCTTCTTCGGCTGCTCCGACTTCAAGGTGTACGAGGCCGACCTCGCCGCCCAGAAGGTCGAGTTCAAGGAACTTCACGCCGCGCACCAGAGCTACGTCACCGGCGTGGCTTTCGCGTCGGGCGCGGTCGTGTCCGGCGGGTACGACGGCAAGCTGGTGTGGTGGAGCACCGCCGACAGCCGGGTCATCCGCACCGTGGATGCGCACGCGAAGTGGGTCCGCAAGGTGATCGCATCGCCGGACGGCACACTCGTCGCCAGCGTCGCCGACGACATGGTCTGCAAGCTGTGGAACGCCCAGACCGGCGCCCTGGTGAAGGAGCTCCGCGGCCACGCCGAGCGGACGCCGCAGCACTTCCCGTCGATGCTCTACAGCGTGTGCTTCTCGCACGACGGCCGCAAGCTCGCCACCTGCGACAAGCTCGGCAAGGTGGTTCTGTGGGACACCGCGAGCGGCAACCAGCTCGGCGCCGTCGAGAGCCCGGGGATGTACACCTGGGACCAGGTGCAGCGACTCCACTCGATCGGCGGCGCGCGGGCGGTGGCGTTCAGCCCGGACGGCACCTACCTGGCCGTGGGCGGCATCGGCAAGATCGGCAACATTGACCACCTGGAGGGGAAGGCCCGCGTGGAGGTGTTCACCGTGGCCGACGGGAAGTCGCACTGGGTGTGGGAGAGCGACAAGTATCGCGGCCTGATGAACCGGCTGGCGTTCGCCCCGGACGGCTCGTGGCTGCTCGCGGCCGGCGGCGCCGGCGAAGGGCACTTCGAGTTCCTGGACGTGGCCGGCAAGCGTGCGAAGCGGCAGGACAAGCTGACGATGCACACCCACGACTTCGCCCACAGCGCGGACTGGGGTACCGTGGTGTACGCAGGGCACAACCGCGTGGTGGTTCACAAGACGGGTAGCTGAGTTGCCGCTAGCGGCGTCGCACCCGCGGTGCATCGCCGCTAGCGGCGTAAACTGATTACATGACCCTTCCCCGCATCGCCGTGACGATGGGCGACCCCGCCGGGGTCGGCCCCGAGCTCTGCCTCCGACTCCTCCGCGACGCCCACGTCCGTAGCTACTGCCACCCCATCGTGTACGGCGACTCCGCCCTCCTCCGGCGCATCGCGGACCACCTTCACTGGCCGCGCCCCGACCCCGCCCACGTTCTCGACCTGAACGCCATCAACACTCAGTCGGTCGTGCCTGGCCGCGTCATGGCCGAGTGCGGGGCCGCGGCCTATCGCTACTTCACGCAGGCGATCGACGACGCCCTCGCGGGGAAGGTCGCGGCCATCGTCACAGCCCCGCTCAACAAGAAGTCGCTCCACGCGGCCGGCATCCCCTTCCCCGGCCACACGGAAATTTTGGCCGCCCGCACCAACGCCGAGCGGTCGTGCATGATGCTCACGGCCGACGCCATCACGTGCAGCCTGGTGACGGCCCACGTCGGCTACCGCGACGTACCGCAGTTGCTGACGTTCGAGCGGATCGTGGACGTGATCGAGCTCACGGCCGACGCCATGCGGCGGCTGCGCGGCCGCCCGCCGCGACTGCTCGTGTGCGGGCTAAACCCGCACGCCGGCGAGCGCGGCCTGTTCGGCGACCGCGAGGAGGAACGGATCATCGTGCCCGCCGTGGCAGCAGCCTGCGCGAAGCCGATCGACGTGAGCGGCCCCCTCCCCCCGGACACGGCTTTCCTGCCGAAGTATCGGAAAGACTGCGACGCCTACATCTGCATGTACCACGACCAGGGGCTGATCCCGCTGAAGGCGCTGGCGTTCGAGGACGCCGTAAACGTCACCCTCGGGCTGCCGATCGTGCGCACCAGCGTGGACCACGGCACCGCGTTCGACATCGCGTGGCAGGGCGTGGCCGACGTGTCGAGCCTGCTGAAGGCCGTCGGGCTGGCGGCGAAGCTGTCGGGCGAGCGGCCGGTGTAAATCGGCTTATCTTGCCTAGCACCTAACGGGGGATCGGTCACACTGGAGCAAGAGGGTCAGCGATGGCGGACCTGCAGGAGTTCGAAATCGTAAACGAGCTGACGAATGAGGGCGACATTCCTCTGACCAACTCGTTTGTATGCAGCGGGTCCGTCTGCTACTGGAACCCGCACCTTCGCTGCGTCATGCAGAAGGTGTTTAGGGACAACTCGTTCGCCCTCGCCTGCGTCCGGTTCCTCCAAGCGAGGGGGCTGACGTGTGACGGGCCGGGAGGCTTCGGTTTTCTCGCCGAGCGGTACAAATGGGAGAGGTGGGGCGAACCCCCGCCAAACTTCTTCGACTGAGCCCCTTCGATCACAACCCCCGAGCCGCCCAATTCGTATCACGCCGGGCCAAGTCGTATCGGAGGCTCAGTCCATTGCAAAATCCTTGACTACTGAACATATGTACCGTATGCTTATTGGTGTGGTGTCGGGTGTGGTTCAAGCCTGAGTTCGACGCGGCCCGGAACCACGTAACAAGAGTGGCCGCTCAACCCCGCTTCGACCCGCGGACCCAACGTGAGCCGCGCCGGCCCCCTTCAGGGGGCGTCGGGTGGCGCCGGTCGTCCGGGCGACCGGCCGCAGGATCAACCCTGCAAGCCCCTGGCAAACGCGTGCAGCCCGGCAGGGCGCGACACTGTGCCGAACCCCGACACCCGGCAGCCGCTGGCTCGCGTTCCCGCACGGCCGACGGCCGCCGGTCGGCGTTCACCCCGAACCCGCGTCCCCTGTCGCGCCGTCCGTCCCCAAGTAAGATGCCCGCTGGCGGCGCGGGGGGTTCCGGCTGTAGGTCCGGGTGCCACGCGCCGCCGCACACAGGACACCTCCCGATGGCGAGCGAAGCGGAACTCAAGGCGGCCGGCGAGAAGTACGTCCCCAAGGACTACGACCCCGCCCTCTACAAGACGCGCCACTCCTTCGCCCACGTCCTCGCCCAGGCCGTCACGGAACGCTTCCCGCAGGCCAAGCCCACCATCGGCCCGCCGGTCGAGTTCGGCTTCTACTACGACTTCGACCTCGACACCCAGCCGAGCGACGCCGACCTGAACTGGATCGCCGACCGGATGCGGCAGATCATCAAGGGCAAACACGCCTTCCGCGTCCGCGAGATCACCGCCGCCGAGGGGCGTGAACTGTTCAAGGACAACCCGTACAAGCTCGAACTCATCGACGGCCTCACCAACGGCCAGGACGAGTACGGCAACAGCGCTGCGGGCGCCCCGCTGCTGACCGTCTACCAGCAAGACACGTTCGTGGACCTGTGCCGCGGCCCGCACGTCGAGACCACCCGCGACCTGGACTCGAAGGGGTTCAAGGTCACGCAGGTCACCGGCTCCTACTGGCGCGGCGACGAGAAGAACAAGGCGTTGAAGCGCTTCCACGCCACCGCCTGGGGCAACGAGGCCGACCTGAAGGCGCACCTGGAGCGCATCGAGGAGGCAGCCCGCCGCGACCACCGAAAGCTCGGCCGCGACCTGGAGCTGTTCTCGAACGAGCCTGTGTTCGGATCGGGATTCCCGATGCTGCTGCCTAAGGGGGCTACGGTCCGCCGGCTGCTCGAACAGTTCATCACCGACTACGAGCGGCACGCGGGCTACCAGCACGTCTACACGCCGGACGCCGCGAAGAAGGAGCTGTACCGCATCTCCGGCCACTGGGAGCACTACAAGGACAGCATGTTCCCGCCGATGGACCTGGGCGAGGGCGGCCAGGAGTGGGACGAATTGTGCCTGCGGCCGATGTGCTGCCCGCACCACATCCAGGTGTACAAGGCGAAGCCGCGGAGCTACCGCGACCTGCCGATTCGCATCGCCGAGCTCGGCAAGATGTACCGCTACGAGCGCTCCGGCGTCGTCGGCGGCCTCAGCCGCGTCCGTTGCATGACGCTCAACGACGCCCACCTGTTCGTGCGGCCCGCCCAGGTGAAGGCCGAGATCGCCGGCGTGCTGGCGCTCATGAAGAAGGCCTACGCAGACCTGGGGATCACCGAGTTCCGCTTCCGCCTGTCGAAGAACGACGAGCCGGGCGCCGCGTCGAAGGGGAAGTACGTCGACAACCCGGAGTTGTGGGAGAGCAGCACCCGAATGCTGCGCGAGGTGCTCACCGAGTCGGGGATGCCGTTCTTCGAGGCGTGGGGCGAGGCGGCGTTCTACGGGCCGAAGATCGACGTGCAGGTGAAGGACGTGATGGGCCGCGAGGAGACGCTGTCCACCATCCAGGCCGACCAGCACCTGCCCGAGCAGTTCAAGCTCGAGTTCAAGGACTCCGACGACACCGCCAAGCGTCCGGTGATGATCCACCGCGGCGTCATCAGCACGATGGAGCGGATGATGTCGTACCTCATCGAGCTGTACGCGGGCGCGTTCCCGCCGTGGCTCGCGCCGGTGCAGGTCGGCATCGTGCCGATCGCCGACAGGCACTTCGAGTACGCGGAGAAGGTGGCGGCGACGCTGGAGGAGAAGGACTTCCGCGTCGAGAACGATTTGGGCGACAAGCGGATGAACGCGAAGATCCGCGAGTTCCAGCTCCAGAAGGTGCCGTACGTGCTGGTCATCGGCGACAAGGAGATGGCGGCCGACAGCGCGGCCGTGCGGCTCCGCAGCGGCGAAGACCTGGGCGCGAAGCCGGTGGCGGAGTTCGTGGCGCTGCTGGAGCAGGTGGTGAAGTCACGGACGCAGAAGCTGACGGTGTGACGCCGACCGGGGGGATCAGTTCTCCTCGGTCACGTCTGACGCCTGGAACTCGACGCCGATCAGCGCCGTCACCGGCACCTCGCGGCCACGGTACTCCACGAGGCCGCGGCGGACCTGCACCCGCCACAGCATCGTGTCGCGGGCGCCCTGCACCGCCTTCACCACCACGTCGCGGGCGTCGGACGTGACCACGTACTTGCGGCTCTCGCCGGGGCCGAGCGGCTGGTCGTCGCCGGCCTGCGCCGACTCGTAGGCGCGCTTCACGTTCTTGTCGAACGGCCAGGCCACCGGCCCACCGGCGAACGTGTCCTTGCCGACGACCAGCGCCGTCGGCGGCACGTCGGACGGGAACGTCTTGCGGTTGAAGGCCGGGTCGAGCGGGTGGAACCACAGGTCGGCCGACGTGTTGCGGACGTTCAGCGTCAGCACGACGCCGCGCGACAGGAACTGCGTCTGAGTCTTGCCGCGGTCGGGCTCGCGCACGACGGAGAGCTTGCGGACGGCGACGGCGACCGGCTCAACTTCCACGTCGCCGACGGTGACTTTCTTGCCGAGGCCGGCACGGAGCTCGGGCGGGAGCGGGCCGTCGAGCGGGACGGCGAGCTTGCCGGTCTTCTTGCGGTCGGGGGGCGGGAACTCGCCGCGACCGTCGGGGATCAACGACAGCGGGTGCCCTTCCGGCGGCTTGCCCTCACGAACGAACAGGCCGTACACCGCGAGCACGGTCATGAGCAGGGCGTAGGGGATCAGCGCAAAGAAGCCGATCTTGATGAGCGTGTTCAGGCTCCCGCCGGCGGCCGGGGCCGGGCGTCCACGGGCGGGGGCGGGGCGCTCCTCGCGCTCGGGCCGGCGGTCGCGGCGGCGAGGCTCGGGCGGCGGCGCGGCGGGAACGACCGCGGCAGGGATCGGCGCCGGCGGGGCGGCATAGGTGGCGACTGGTGGCGCCGCCTGGTCGAAGTCGGCCCACGGATTCGCCGCGGCAGCAGGAACCGCGGGCGGGGCGGGAACGGCGACCGGCTGCGCCGGAGGGGCATAAGCCGGCGCGGCAGTAAACCCCGCGAACGGGTCGGCCGCGGGCGCGGCATGGGCCGCGACCGGCGGCGCGGGCTCCGCAACGGGAGGGGTAAACGTCGCAACTGGCGGCGGGGGCGGCGACACCACCGGCGGCATCTCGGGCACCGGCAGCCGGCCCGGGTCGCTTCCAAACACGTCGTCGCCCTGCTCCGCGGCCTCGCCGAAGATGCTGTCCTGCTGCTCGAGGTTCGGCAGGTTGAAGACCGGGAAGTCGGCGGCGGGTACCGGGGGCGGGGGAGGCGGTGGGGGTGCGACGGCGACCGGCGGTGCGGGCGGTGAGGGTACCGGGGCGACCAGCACTTCCTTGCAGTTGGGGCAGCGGACCTTGCGGCCGAGCAGGTCGGGGCCGACGCCCATCTTGCGGCCGCAGAACGGGCAGGGGAAGGTGGTCGCGCTCATCGGCACTCGGGGCGTGACAACGGGGTGTCACGGCTGGCGGGGGCGAGGGTGGGTGGTGGCATCATACCCGCGGCCGAAAGCCCCGCCACCCCGGCGCGGCAACTACCGCGTGAACTCCAGCGGCGTCTCCCACAGGTGCAGCCGGCAGTCGCGCTTCACGTTCGGCATGTAGTAGATGATCGACTCCTTCGGCTTCACCCCCTCCATGTCGAACAGGAAGGACACGACCCGGCACCCCGGCCGCATCTGTTGAATCTTCGGGATCAGTTTGACGTTCAGCTCGGGGAGGAGGAACAACGTCAGCACCGTCGCGGGCCGCAGGTCGACGCTGCTGTCGAAGATGTCGGACTCGCGGATCTCGACCAGGTTGCCGACGCCGGCCTCGGCGACCTTCTCGCGGGCGAGAGCGGCGACGTGCGGCTGAATCTCGTAGCCGACGCCACTGCACCCGTACTTCTTCGCGGCCGTGATCAGGAACCGGGCGTCGCCGCAGCCCAGGTCGTAGACCACGTCGTCCTTGCCGACACGAGCCATCTCCAACATCTTCTCCACGGCGTCCTGCGGCGTCTCCTTGAACACCACGTCCACGTGGCCGGGCGGCCGGACGTCGCGCTCGACCCACCACATCGTCCCGTACCACCCGCCGACGAGGGCGACGGCGAACAGGAAGTAGAACACCACCCGCAGCTTCGCCCGCCGGCTCACGGCTCCCCCCCGGTCGCGCGGACAACCACCACCGTCCGGTCGTCGGTCGTGGGCACGCCCGCCGTGTGGGCCGCCCACGTCGCCAGAAGGGCCGCCAGGTCGTCGGTCGCGGCGTCGCACACCGGCCGCAGCGCCGCGCCGACGCCGGCGGTCCCGAACATGTCACCCGCCGCGTTCGCCGCTTCCAGGATGCCGTCGGTCACGAGCACCACCCGGTCGCCGGGCTGAAACGTTGCCGTTTGTTCGGTGTAAGTCTCGGTCGGCTTGATGCCGAGGGGCAACTTCTGGGCACGGTTCAGGGTGGCGCGGGTGCCGTCGGCGCGGGCGACTAGCGGCGGGGCGTGGCCGGCGCTGGAGTAGGTCAACGAGTGGTTCGCCGGGTCGAATACGGCGGCGAACGCGGTGACGAAGCTGCCGGTAGGCCGGGTGTAGCGGCGGGCCAGGTGGGCATTCAGCTGCGTGAGCAGGCCGTGCGGGCGGGCCCGGTCCGCCTCGGGGAGCGTGTGGGCGATGCTGTGCGTCATCGCCATCAGCACCGCCGCCGGGGCACCGTGGCCGCTCGCGTCCGCGATCAGGACGCCGAGCTTGCCGCCGGGCAGCGGGAAGAAATCGTAGTAGTCGCCGCCGGCCCGCGCGGCGGCCCTGTAGTCCACGGCAACATCGATGCCGGGTACCCGCGGCACGGCGTCCGGCAGGAGCGCCTTCTGGATGTCGGCCACGGCCTTCATCTCGAAGTCGGCCGCGTCGAACGCCCCCTTCACCGCCTGCGACAGGACGAGCGTCTGGGTGGCCCGGCCGAACAGGTTGCTGAGCATGACCAGGTCGGGAAGCTGGTCGCGCGAGAACGCGTCCGGCTCTTCCCGGGCCAGGACGATGGCGTTGACCGCAAGGCCCTGCTCGAAGTGCGGGATGACCAGGACCGACCGCTGCCCCGCGAGGTACACCACCGCCGGGTCGTCGTCGTCGAGCAACCTCAGGTCGGGGATGAGCCGCGGTTCGTCGGCGTACAGCAGTTCGGCGAGCACGCCGCCGCGGTGGACCGGGAGCCGCTCCGGCTCGGTCCACGGGTTGGCGGCGTCCTTCCAAAGGCTGCACCGCGTGACACGGTACTCGGGCGGCCGCAGCCCTCGGCGGGAGAGCGAGAGGCGGCGGGTGACGGGAAACAACTCGTCCATGCGGCGCGAGAACAGGCCGTACATCTCCTGCGGGTCGGACGACCGACTCAGCGCACGCATCAGTTCGACGCTGGCGGCGAGGCGGCCGCGCCAGTTACGGGATTCGGTGTCGAACGGGTTCGAGGTCGCAGACACGGCCGGCTCCGCGGCTGGCCCCCGGAGGGGCGACGAGCGTCCAGAGCCTCACTAGACCCGAGCGGGGACGACGACGCAAGCGCGAAGCCCAAAAAAGTAAGCCCGGGGACCTCAGTCCCCGGGCTTCGTCGGTCTGTGGTTTCGGTCAGCCATTCTTGGCGGCCGCGTCGACTCTGGCTTCTTCGTCGGCGTTGCTGGCCTCGGTCGACTTTTCGTCGATGCGGTTCTTGGCCTTGTCGATCTGCTGGGAGGCCCAGTCCTTCACCTCGGTCGCCTTCTCGCCGACCTTGTTCGCCGCCTTCTGGGCCGCCTCGGCGACCGTATTGCCGGCCTCGGTGAGCTTGCCGCCGATCGTGTCCGCCATGATGGCCACTCCACAGGGGTTGGGGTTTTACCGGGGTTATCGGCCCGGTGCCGGTTGACGGAGAGTAATGCAGTCGCCGTGCCAAATGCCGCTGGGTAGAACGACACCGGAGCTGTGGAGAGCCTCATGCGTGGTGTCTCGATGCTGGCGGCGGCTGTCGCCGCCGCTCCGCTTCTCGCCGAACCTGTCGCCCCCGCGCCGCGGCCGGTCGTCCGGGCGATCGCGGAATCCACGCTGCCCACATCCGGTAGTCGCATCCGCCAGCTCGCCTTCGACGGCGACCCGGCCAGTTCCTTCACCTCCGACGGCGATGCGAAGCAGGGCGACCACCTGACGCTGACGTTCGACCGGCCTGTGACGCTGCACGCCGTGTCCGCGCTGGTTGGCCGACCGGGCGAGGGGCCGGCGCCGACCGCGCTCGAAGTCTCCGCCGACGGGAAGACGTTCACCGCCGCCCCGCCCGTGGGGGAGGTGTCCGCCCGCGCCGTCCGCGTCCGCGCGACGGCGGACCTGAACAAGCCGCTCGTCGTGCGCGAGTTCACCATCCGCTCCGAGCCACAGGTGGTGCCGTTCCGCTACCCCGTCGAGTTCGTCCTGGACGTGACCGACGCCCCCGAGCTGAAGGCGTGGGGCGACAAGGTGGTCCGCGTGTGCGAGCGCGAGTACCCGGACATCTGCACCTTCCTCGCCAGCGACGGCTACGTGCCGCCGACACAACTGCGGATGACGCTCAAGAACAACTACACCGGCGTGGCCGCGGCCGGCGGCGGGCGGATCACCGGGTCGGTGAAGTACTTCAAGAGCCGCCCCGACGACATCGGCGCGATGGTCCACGAGACGGTCCACTGCGTCCAACAATACAAGGGCCGCGGAAACCCCGGCTGGCTCGTCGAGGGGATCGCCGACTACTGCCGCTTCTGGCGGTACGAGCCGGGCAAGGCCGGCCGGCTGACCCCCGAGAAGGCCCAGTACAACGGCAGCTACCGCACCACGGCGGCGTTCCTGGCCTTCGTCACCGACCGGTACGACCGGCAGGCGGTGCCGAAGTTGAACGCCATGTGCCGTGAGGGCCGCTACACGCCGGCCGCGTGGCGAACGCTCACGGGCAAGGACGTGGAGGAACTGAACCAGGAGTGGCGGGCGACGCTCGCCCGCTGACCATGGCCGTCACCGACGACGTGACCGACTTGCCGACGCCGACCGGGCCGATGCGGACGTACCTGTACGCCCCGAACGAACCCGGCCGGCCGCCAGTCCGACGGCCGGGTGTGGTGCTGTACTCGGAAATCTTTCAGCAGACGGCCCCGGTCCGCCGGCTCGCGGTGCAGCTGGCGTCGCTCGGCTACCGGGTCGCGGTGCCAGAGGTGTACCACGCGCACGAACCGCCCGGCTGCGTTCTCGGCTACGACGATGCCGGTAAGACCCGCGGTAACGCCCTGAAGCAGGTCGTGACGCTGAACGAGTTCGATGCCGACATCGCTACCGCGGTGGCATTCCTGAAGGACCACCCGGACGGCACCGGTGCCGTGGGGTCGTTCGGCATCTGTCTCGGCGGGCACCTCGCCTTCCGCGCCGCACTCCACCCGGGCGTGCGGGCCGCGGCGTGCTTCTACCCGACCGACCTGCACACCGGCACGCTCGGCGGCGGGGCCGACTCGCTAACCCGCGCCGGCGACATCCGCGGTGAACTGTTGATGGTGTTCGGCCGGCAAGACCCGCACGTCCCCGCGGCCGGCCGACGAATCATCTACGACGCCCTCGACGCGGCCGGCGTGTGGTTCACGTGGCACGAGTTCAACGCCGCCCACGCCTTCCTCCGCGACGAGGGCGACCGCTACGACCCCGCCGCCGCCCGCCACGCGATTGGGCTCGCGGCGGACCTGTTCAGCCGCTGCCTCTAACGGCAAGGACCGCCGATGCTCGCCGCCCGCGTCCAGCACTTCACCGAGTCCGTGATCCGCGAGACGACGCGGCTCGCGCAGCGGCACGGGGCCGTGAACCTCGGCCAGGGGATGCCCGACTTCGACCCGCCGGAGGAAGTGAAGGAGGCCGCCTGCCGGGCCATCCGCGACGGGTTCAATCAGTACGCCGTGACGTGGGGCATCGCCCCGCTCCGCGCGGCCATCGCCGAGAAGGCCCGCAGCTTCAACGGCCTCGCCTGGGCCGACGCCGACGAGCACGTCACCGTGTGCTGCGGGGCGACCGAGTGCCTGATGGCGACGATGCTCGCGCTTGTGGACCCGGGCGACGAGGTGGTGATCTTCCAGCCCTTCTACGAGAACTACGCGCCGGACGCCCTCCTCACCGGGGCCGAGCCGCGCTGGGTGCGGTTGAACCCGCCCGACTGGTCGTTCGACCCCGCCGAGTTGCGGGCCGCGTTCGGGCCGCGCACGAAGGCGATCATCCTGAACACGCCGAACAACCCCACCGGCAAGGTGTTCACCCGCGGGGAACTGACGCAGATCGCCGAGCTGTGCCAGGAGTTCGACGCCGTCGCCATCTCGGACGAGATCTACGAGTACATCCAATTCACCGACCGGCCGCACGTAAGTATCGCGTCGCTGCCGGGGATGGCCGACCGCACCGTCACCATCAGCGGGCTGTCGAAGACGTTCACCGTCACCGGCTGGCGCCTCGGCTATACCGTCGCCCCGGCCGCGATCACCGCCGGCATCCGCAAGGCGCACGACTTCCTGACGGTCGGCGCGCCTCACCCGTTGCAAGTGGCCGGCGCCGCGGCGATGGCCCTGCCCCGCAGCTACTTCGACGGCCTGAAGGATCACTACCGCACCCGCCGCGACCTGTTCCTCCCGTACCTTCAGGAGGCGGGTTTCGTCGCCCGCCCGCCGGACGGGGCGTATTACGTCATGGCCGACTTCTCGGCGCTTTCCGACCTCGACGACGTGGCGTTCGTCCGCCGCATGATCGAGACGGTCGGCGTGGCCGGGGTGCCGGGGGGCAGCTTCTTCCGCCCGAAGGACGCGGGCCGGACGCAGGTCCGGTTCATGTTCGCCAAGCGGGAGGAGACGCTGCGCGACGCCGGCGAGCGGCTGCTGCGGCTGCGGGCCGCAGAATAACTCCCCCGGGTGGTCCGTCTACCCGGGTGCCGGCTACCAATCCGTGTGACCGCTACGAGGAGCTTCCACACCATGAAAGCACTACTGTTGACCGCCGCCGCCGCGGCCCTGACGCTGGCCGTCGGCGTCGAGGTCGGGAACGGGCAGGAGAAGGCCATGACGCCGCTGACGGGCAAGATGAAGGGGATCGACGGCAAGGACATCGACCTCGCCGCCCTGAAGGGCAAGGTTGTGCTGGTGGTGAACGTGGCCAGCCGCTGCGGGTACACGAACCAGTACAAGGGGATGCAGGCGCTGTTCGAGCAGTACAGCAAGGACGGGCTGGTGGTGCTGGGGGTGCCGTCGAACCAGTTCGGCGCCCAGGAGCCGGGCACCGAGGAGGACATCCAGAAGTTCTGCTCCGCGAACTACAAGGTCACCTTCCCGATGACGGCGAAGGTAGACGTGAAGGGGCCGAGCAAGGTGGACCTGTACAAGGCGCTGACCACGGCCACGGTCCGCGACGGCAAGACGGAAGAGGTGGGCTGGAACTTCGAGAAGTTCCTCATCGGGCGTGACGGGCGCGTGGTCGCCCGGTTCAAGTCGGCGGTGGCCCCGGAGTCGAACGAGCTCCAGACCGCCGTCCGCACCGAGCTGGCGAAGAAGTAACCCCCGGGCGAACCCGCCGCCGCGGCCCGCCTCCTTTAGGGGGCGGGCCGTATCATTTCCGGGGGCACCCATGACGACCACCGACCTCGCCGGCGTCCTCGACTTCCTCCGGGCCGCGGAAGCGATCAAGACGCAGACCCGCAGCGGCTACACCTCGGCCGGCCGCGCCGAGAGCGTCGCCGACCACACGTGGCGGCTCTGCCTCATGGCCGTCGTCCTGGCCGACCAGTTCCCCGGCATCGACTTCGCCCGCCTCATCCGCATCTGCGTCGTCCACGACCTCGGCGAGGCGATCGGCGGCGACGTGCCCGCCGTGAACCAGTCAGCGGCCGCACCGAAGGCCGACAGCGAGCGCGCCGACCTGATGACGCTCCTGGCCCCGCTCCCCGCGCCGCTGCGCGACCACGTCACCGAACTGTGGGACGAGTACGAGGCCGCCGCGACGCCGGAGGCGAAGCTGGCGAAGGCGCTCGACAAGCTCGAAACGCTGCTCCAGCACACGCAGGGGGCCAACCCGCCGGGCTTCGACTACCGCTTCAACCTCGACTACGGCCGGCAGTACACCGCCGCCCCGCCGCTAGTTGCCGCCATCCGCGACGCCCTGGACCGCGACACGCTCCGCCGCGCGGAGGGCGCGTGATGCCGCGTGTGTGGGTCTGCCGCGGGCACCAGTTCACGATCGGCCCGCGGCCGCTCGTCATGGGCATCGTGAACGTCACCCCGGACAGCTTCTCCGACGGCGGCCGCTTCCTCGACCCGGCGGCCGCGATCGACCACGGGCTGGCGCTTGCCGCGGAAGGCGCGAATATCCTCGACATCGGCGGCGAATCGACGCGCCCCGGCGCCCCGGCCGTGAGCGGAGCCGACGAACTGGCCCGCGTCCTGCCCGTTGTCGCCGGGCTGGCGAAACGGGCCGCCCTACCCCTCTCGGTGGACACGACCAAGGCCGAAGTCGCCCGCCGCTGCATGTACGCCGGCGCTTCCATCATCAACGACGTGTCCGGCCTGACGGCCGACGCCGACATGCCGGGCGTGGTCGCGGCGACGGGGGCGGGCGTGGTCGTGATGCACATGCAGGGCACGCCGAGGACGATGCAGCAGAATCCGGTCTACGGCGACGTCGTGGGCGAGGTCGCGGGGTATCTCGAAGCGCGGTTGCACGCCCTCGCCGCGGTCGGTATCTCCCCGGACGCGGTCTGCCTCGACCCGGGCATCGGCTTCGGGAAGACGCTCGACCACAACCTGACGCTGCTCGCCCACCTTGACGCGGTCGCCGCCCTCGGCCGGCCGGTGTGCCTGGGCGTGAGCCGCAAGAAGTTCATCGGCACGCTGTGCGGCCGCGAGCCGGCCGACCGCGCCGCAGGGTCGCTGGCTGTGGCGACGATCGCCGCCGCACGCGGGACGGCGCAAGTGCTGCGAGTTCACGACGTGGCCGCCACCCGCGATGCAGTCGTGCTTCTGGCCGCGATCAACCGTGCTCGCCGCCCGGACGTCGCCGCTGGTAGAATCACACAGCCCTGACCCGCACCCGGAAGAGCCGTGACCGCCGTCCTCCCCGCGAAACCCGAAGCGAACCTCGACGGCCTCTGCCGCGACCTGGCCGCCCGCGCCCGCGCCGCCGCCGACGCCCTCACCTCCGTCCGCACCGACGCCAAGAACCGCTGGCTTCAAGCCGCCGCCGCCGCACTCGAATCACGCTCCGCGGAAATCCTCGCTGCCAACGCCGACGACGTGGCCGCCGCTCCCGGTTACGGCCTGAACGCCGCCGCCATCGACCGCCTGACGCTGACGCCCGCCCGCCTGAAGGCTGCGGCCGACGGGCTGCGGCAGGTGGCGGCGCTGCCCGACCCGGTGGGCGAGGTCCGCGAGGGCGGCCGGCGGCCGAACGGGCTCGAAGTGCTGAAGGTCGGGGTGCCGCTCGGCGTCGTGTTCTTCATTTACGAGAGCCGGCCGAACGTGACGGTTGACGCCGCCGGGCTGTGCGTCAAGAGCGGCAACGCGGTCATCCTCCGCGGCGGCAAGGAAGCGATTCACTCGAACACCGCCCTGCACCGCGTCCTGGCGGCCGAGCTGCCCGCGTGCGGCCTCCCGCCTGACGCCGTGCAACTGGTGCCGACCACCGACCGCGAGGCCGTCGGGCACCTGTTGCGGCTCGGCGACTTGATCGATCTGGCGATCCCGCGCGGCGGCGAGAGCCTGATCCGCCGCGTGGCTCGTGAAGCGACCATGCCGGTGCTGAAGCATTACGACGGCAACTGCCACGTCTACCTCGACGCGGCCGCCGACCCGGACATGGCCGAGCGCATCGTGGTGAACGCGAAGTGCCAGCGGCCCGGCGTCTGTAACGCGGCCGAGAGCCTGCTGGTTCACGCCGCCGTCGCCGACACCCTCCTGCCGCGCGTCGCCGCCGCGCTCCAAGCGAAGGGCGTCGAGCTGCGCGGCTGCGAGGAGACGCGAAAGCGGGTGCCGTCGGCGAAGCCCGCGACCGACGCCGACCACCGCACCGAGTTTCTCGACCTGGTGATGTCGGTGAAGGTGGTGCCCGACCTGGACGCGGCCGTGCGGCACATCAACGCCTACGGCTCGAAGCACACGGACGCCATCGTCACGAGCGACCTCGCGGCGGCGCGGCGGTTTACGGAGCGGGTTGACGCCGCGGCCGTGGTGGTGAACGCGAGCACGCGGTTCAACGACGGCTTCGAGCTGGGGCTGGGCGCGGAAATCGGCATCAGCACCGACAAGTTCCACGCCCGCGGCCCGTGCGGGCTGCGCGAACTGACGACGTACAAGTACGTCGTCACCGGCGACGGGCAGATTCGGGGATAACGGACGGAGTCGGGGTCATGCTGGCCGGCATGTTCGTACTCGTCGCCGCGGGGGGGCTGTTCTGGCTGGCGTACCGCCGGCCGCGGCCCCGGCGGTGGCTCATTCCGCGGCGCCAGCCACTCACCGCCCGCACCGCCGCCGGCCGTGGCACCCGCCCGCTTCCCACGTCCGACACCGCCGCGCTCGTCGCGGAGTTGAACCAGCCCGTCGGTCCGGACGCCGACGAACAGGCCGGCCGACGGGCCGAGGTCGCTGCGGCGCTGCGGCGCGACGGCAGGACGGACGCGCTGCCGGCCGTGATCCGCTGTGCCGACGCCGCCGCCGGCTTGCCGCGCGGGCTGCTCCTGTCCGCGGAGGCGGTCGGCTTCCCGAACTTCTCCGTGCTGCTCACCAGCCCCGCCCGCGCCGACCGGCACGCGGCGTACCGCGCCCTGGCCCGCACTGCTCGTGGCGGCCGCGACGGGGCGCTCGACGTGGCTTCACTCGTGCGGGCGGGGTTGCTCGAGAATCTGGCCGACGTGTCACCCGGCGACGCCGACCCGTGGCTCGCCGCCGCCGTGATCGAGGCCGAGCGTGCGGCCCGGCGAGCCGAACTGTGGGTGAAGCTGTTGCCGTCCGCGGAACGTGAACACGCCGGGCGGCACGTCGCCCGACTGGGGCACTCGACCGAGCGCCGACACCGCTGGCTCCGCGACGCCGGCCACCGTCTGATCGGGAACTTCCCCTCCGCCGGCGACGACGAGCAGGCCGCCACCCTTCGCGTCCTCGACGACCTACGGGTCGACGTGTCGGCACTGTTCCCGTCGCTACCGGAGCGACGCACGCCGTGGTGGGCGGACGCCGTGCGCGCCCTCCGCTGGGCACGCACCCGCGACTACGGCCCCGCCCTGGCGGAACAGGCCGAACGCCTCCTGTTCACGGCACGTCCAGGCCCGACGATCCACGCCGTGCTGACCGGCCTCCGCAACGCCCGCAGCCCGGGAGTCGAGCGCGTACTCCTCGGCGGCGCGAGGCACCCGGACGCGAACGCCCGCTGCGCGGCAGTCGCGGCGTTCGGCTGGGCCGAACCCTTCGACCGGGCCGCCGTCATCGCCGCTCTCCGAGCGGCCCGCGGCGACGCCGACGCGAACGTCCGCCGGGCCGCTGTCGCTGCACTGGCGCGGTTCGGCGAACTGGCGGCGCTGCGAGAATACGCTCAGGGGTTGCTCGCGGAAGACCCGGCCGTTCGGCAGGCGACCGCGCTGTCGGCCGCTGACGAAGGAGTGAGTTGGCTCTGGCCCGATCTCGACCTCGTGGCCGACCACGCCGACGCGGAAACGGCGCTGGCCGCCGCCGAGGCGCTGGAGCGGATGCGCGAGGCGGCGCTCGGCCTGGTCGAGTGATCAGCCCGCGCCCTTCACCACGTCCACGAACGCCCGCAGCGACGGCGGCCGGTAGCGCTGCTTGTGCCACACCGCACACAGCGTGCGTGTCGGGGTCGGCTTCGCCATAGGCCGGTAGACGCGACCCGGGTGGGCGTCGCCGACCGCGGCCATCTCGGGCACGACGGACACCCCCTGCCCGGCCGCGACCATGCCGAGCAGCGTGGCGATCTGCTCGCCGCGGCACACCACCTTCGGCTCCGCCCCGCCGCGGCGGCACAGGCTCAGCACCTGGTCGCCGAAGCAGTGAACGTCGTCGAGGAGGATGAACGGCTCGTCGAGCACGTCGGCCAGTTTCACGACGCCGCGGGCGGCGAGGCGGTGGGCCGCGGGGAGTGCAACGACCAGCGGCTCGGCGAACAGTTTCTCGACGTGCAGGTGGTCGTCTCGGACCGGCAACGCCATGACGCCCACGTCCAGCTCGCCGGCGTTGAGTGCGGCGAGGAGGTGTTCCGTCCGCTCTTCATAAATTTGGAGCTGGATCGTGGGGTTGGTCTTGGTGAAGCGCGACACCACGCCCGGCAGCAGGAACGGGGCGATGGTGGGAATGGCTCCGGCGCGGAGGCGGCCGCCCTCCCCGGAATCGCGAACGGCGCGTTCCGCCTCGCTCACGGCGGCGAGAATGCCCTGCGCCCGGCCGAGGAGTTCGCGGCCGGCGTCGGTCAGCACGACCTTGCGACCGAGGCGGTCGAACAGCCGGCGGCCGACGCCGTGCGGCTTGCCTTCGAGGCGGATGACCTGCTCGCTGAGCGTCGGCTGCGTGACCCCCTCGCGCTCCGCGGCTCGGGTGAAGCTGCCGGTCTCGGCCACGGCCACGAAGTAACGCAGCTGGTGCAGTTCCATTACGAGTCCCGATGGGAATCGGCCGAAGGATCGTTCCTACCATTGTAGCCTGGCCGATAGAACAGCGGCATGAGCAACCCGTTCCGCGACCTGCCGGCCGTCGCCCGCGTGCTCGAAACGGCCGCCGCCGTCGCGGCGCGGGCGCGGCACTCGGCCGCCGACCTGACCAAGGCGGTGCGAGATCAGCTCGACACGATTCGCGCCGCGATCGCCGCCCGCGGCGAAGCGGGCGACGTGTCTGCGGAATCGATCGCGGCCGCGGCAGTGGCGCGGCTCGACGTGGACGCGATCCCGCGACTTCGGCCCGTCATCAACGCGACCGGCGTGGTGCTACACACGAACCTCGGCCGGGCACCGCTGGCGGAAGAAGCCGCGCGCGCGGCGTTCGAGGCCGGCCGCGGCTACCTGAACCTTGAACTCGACCTGGCCTCCGGCAAGCGCGGCTCGCGGCAGGACGCCGTGCGCGACGGCATTCGCGCCGTCACCGGCGCGGAGGCGGCGACGGCCGTGAACAACTGCGCGGCCGCGACGGTCATCGTGCTGCGGGCCGTCGCCGCCGGGCGCGAAGTGATCGTTTCGCGCGGCCAGTTGATCGAGATCGGCGGCGGCTTCCGGATCCCCGACATCATGGCCGTGAGCGGGGCGACGCTTCGGGAAGTGGGCACGACGAATATCACGCGGGTGGCCGACTACGAACGCGCGATCGGGCCGAGCACCGCGGCGCTCATGCGCGTCCACACCAGCAACTACCGCGTTCGTGGGTACACCAAAGCGGTCGGACTTGATGAACTCGTGGCAGTCGGCCGCACGCGCGGGCTGCCGGTGATCGACGACGCCGGCAGCGGGCAGTCACTCGATCTGGCGCCGTTCGGCCTCCCCGGCGAGCCGCTCGTCTCGGCCGGCATCGCGGCCGGGACTGATCTCGTGCTGTTCAGTGGCGACAAGCTCCTCGGCGGACCGCAGGCTGGGATTATCGCCGGTCGCGCCGACCTGATCCGACGGATCGAGGCCGACCCGCTGATGCGGGCGTTTCGGCTCGACAAGATGACGCTCGCGGCGCTCGAAGTCACGCTGCGGCTGTACCGCGACCCAACCCGCGCCCGCCGCGACATCCCCGTGCTGCGGATGTTGACGACGCCACTTCCCGACTTGACGGCACGGGCTGAGCGCTTCGCGGAACGGCTTCGCGGAGTCGGTGTGCAGGCGGATGTGCAAGCGGACGTGGCTTATGTCGGCGGCGGGTCCCTCCCCGATGTCGCGGTGCCGACCGCGGTGGTCGCGGTCCACACGGCGAACGAAGCGGAGTTGGCGGCGCGGCTGCGTGGCGGGTCGCCTGGAGTCGTGGGGCGGATCCAGGGCGGGCGGTTGCTGCTCGACCTGCGGACGGTTTTCGAGCGTCAGGAGGACGAATTGCTGTCCGCGATCAGGGTCGCGTTCACCTTCGCCGAGTAGGCCGCGAACGCCGTGTCACTGAGTACAGGCGTCGCCCCGTCGGTCGGGACGTCGTCCACGAGTTCGACCCACGTCTTGCAGCCGGCGTACTCGGGCCGCTCAGGCACCTCCACCGGCGCGGGCAGTGCCGCCACCCGCACCGTCAGCACGAACAGCCCCGGCGAGCGGTAGTGGAAGCGCTGACGGACGGTGTCGGCAGTCCAGCCGTGGAGGCCGTCGAGGGCCAAGGCGTGGTCTAGTTCAGAGACCTTCCGCACGGCGGTCACTTCGGCCAGGTGCGTGAAGCGGAGCACTCCACCGCCCGGCCGGTCGGCCTCGGCGGCGTCCAGCAACGGCAGCAACTCGGACTTGATGCCGGTGCGGTGCTGCTCGTGGAAGTGCGTCGGGAGGAGCAGAAATCGCTCATGCTCGGGGCGGAATTCGCCGGCGGTTTCGGCTATGCCGCCTTTGCGGAGGATGACGGCCTGCCGCCCCTCGGCGAGCGCCCGGCAGATGACTGCCCACTCCTTGAACGCCACCGTCGCCATCGCCCGCCCCCGCTGCCGGACCGCTTGACCACCCGACACATCTTACCGGGCCGGTCGCCGGAATCGCCCAGTCCCGCCATCCGGACTGAAGCAGCCGGGTGCGGCAGGTCGAAAGGAGGGATGAGCTACGGGTTCGGCTCGCGTAGCCGAGCCCCGGCAGGATCACGGAGGTTCGTATGGTCACCCGGCTCCGCCTCTACACACCGCCGAGCGAGGAAGTCACGGAGCGGCCCGGCCCCGAGGTCCGCGTCCGCCTCGCCGACCTGCTCCCCGTCGCGGCCATGGCCCAGCGGATGAACTACGTCTGGATCAACGACTTCCTCGACGACGAGGTCATGGTCAGCCACGACCTGTACGAGGTGATGCAGGCCTTCCGCCCGAGCCAGCCGTCGAGCGCGTGACGGCTACTCCTCGTCGTCTTTCTTCAGGATGTCCGGCTTGCCGAACTGGCTGAGGTCGATGCTCCCCCGGAGCTCGCCCTCGGCCAGCCGTATCCGCTGCTCCAGTTCCTTCAACTTCCCCGTGATCACGTCCAGCTTCGTCTTGAGGTCGTCGCGCTGGTTCGGCTTCGGCACCTCGGGGTAGCCGAGCTGTCGCTGCAGCGCGGAGAACAGGTACACCGGCTCCCGCCCGCGGCTCGCCTTGCCGATCTTCCCCTCCTTGACGCCGAAAACCGGCGGCACCGGCGGCTCGTAGGTCGGCTCGCCCCGCCGCACGTCCGCGACGTACTGCTCCGACCGCAGGTACACGAGCTGCCCCAGGTCGATGACGCCCATCTGGCGGCGGGCGAAGGCGACGAACTCCTTCCACACCGGGTCGTAGTGCGGGTCGAGGGCCATCGCGTCGAGCGCGGGGTTGTAGCCGAGGCGGTTACGGGTGACCGTCTCGAACTGGTAGACGAAGAGCCCGGCCTGCGACACGGCGGCGGCCTTGTACGCCGCCTCGCGCTCCAGCACCAGGAAGGCCGTACGCATCTCGAACTTCTGCCCGGCCGTCTCCGCCTGCGTGACGACGAACGTCTGGAACGGCGTGAAGTAGTGCGGCAGCTTGGCGAAGCCGCTGCCGACGTGGCCGCTGTGCTTCAGCTCGGTGACGAGGAACTGCACCGCGAACGGCAGGCGGGTGGTGGTGAGCAGTTCGTCGTGGGCGGCGAGCAGGATGTCCTGCACCGGCAGGTTCTCGCCGAGCCGCTCGCGGACGGTGTGGAACAGGTGCGCCTGTTCGACATACTCCTCGCGGTCGAGCACGGGGGTGGTCATGCCTTTCAGGATACGGCGGGGCGGCGTGACGCGGAAAGTCGGGTCGCACCGGCGGCGCCCGGCGTGCCGGTCGGCGCGGTTCCGGGCGTGGCGCGGGTTGCGCGGCGGGGAGAGCGCGGGAGGTTGCGCGGTTCGGGCCGGATTGCCTGTTGCAGGTGTGGCCCGTGGTGAAAACTAGCAGCAGCATCCGGCGGTCGGTCGCTCAGAGACCGCGGCCGGACGATCTTCCAGACGAGCGCCGCGGGAGTTCACCATGAGGACGTGGGTGGTGGCAGGGCTGCTGGCCGCGGCCGGCCTGATCGGAAGCGGGGGCGACGCCGAGGCCGGGCACGTCGGCGCGTGCCGGTTCCCGCGCGCGTGCGTCAGCCCCGACCAGTGCGTCCCCGACGCCTGCGCCCCGGCCGTGCAGTTCCAGACGGTCGTGGAGCAGTGCCAGAAGGTGTGTTACCGGCCCGTCTACAAGACGTGCTACCAGCCGGAGCAGTACACGACGTACCGCACCGTGCAGGAGACGACCTGCCACGCCGAGAAGTACACCGTCACCCGCCCGGTGGTCGAATACTTCGACACCGTTCGCTGCTACACCGTCCAGAAGCCGGTCTACGAGACGCACCTCCAGGAGCAGCGGCACACGGTCATGCGGCCGGTGACTCGGACGTTCCAGGTCGAGGTGCCGTACGTCACCATGCGGCCGGTGTACGAGCAGCACGTCCGCGAGGTGGCCCACACGGTGATGCGGCCGCAGGTGACCGAGTTCCAGGTCGCCATACCGTACACGACGCGGCGGCCGGTGTACGAGCAGCACGTCCGCACCCACAGCTACACGGTCCACCGGCCGGTGGTCGAGCAGTACCAGGTGCCGGTGCCGTACACGGTGAACCGGCCGGTGTACGAGCAGCACGTCCGCGAGATCCCGGTCACCACCTACCGCACCGAGCGCGAGTGCTACCAGGTGGCCATCCCGTACACGACCTACCGGCCGGAGTACCAGCAGCACGTCCGCGAGCACCGCTACGTGACGCACCGCACCGTGACCGAGCCGTACCAGGTGTGCGTGCCCTACACGACGTGCCGCCCGGTGTACGACACGCAGACGTACACGGTGCCGGTGACGACGTACAAGACCGAAGTCTCGTACCGCACCGAGCAGCGGGTGAGCTACGTCCAGGAGCCGGTCGTCACCGAGCGCGTCGAGAAGGTCTGCACCGGCCGCTACGAGACGGTGACGGAACACGTCCCCGGCCCGGTGGTGACCCGCTGCGTCCGGCTGCCCGGCACGTGCGTGTTCGACCCCTGCACCTGCACGAGCCACTACTGCCCGGGTCCGGTGGTGCAGCAGCAGGTGCAGTGCCCCGGCCGCACCGTGTGCCGCAAGGTGTGGGTGCCGCACGAGGAGTGCCGCGTCGTCCGCGAGTGCCGCACGGTGTGCAAGCCGGTCTGCACCACGGTCCAGGTGCCGGTGTGCCGCCAGGTCCCCTGCACGGAGTACCGCACCTGCACGCGGACCGTGTGCCGGATGGTTCACGAGCAGCACGTCCGGTACGAGACGCGGACCCGCTGCTACACCGTGCCGGAAGAGAAGGTGTGCCAGGTGCCGTACACCACGTGCCGGATGGTGCCCGAGCAGCACGTCCGCCACGAGACGCGGACCCGCTGCTACACCGTGCCCGAGCACCGCGTCCACCGGCAGTGCTTCACGACCTGCCGCATGGTCCCCGAGACGCACGTGCGGATGGTGACGCAGCAGCGCTGCTACAGCGTGCCCGAGGTGCGGACGTGCCAGGTGCCGTACACGACGTGCCGGTGGGAGTGCGAGCAGCACGTCCGCTACGAGACGCGGCGGCACTGCACGATGGTCCCCGAGACGGTCGTACGCCAGGTGCCGTACACGACCTGCCGCATGGTGCCCGAACACCACGTCCGCCGCGAGACGCGCTGCGTGGTGGATCAGGTGCCTCAGGAGATCGTCCGGCACATCCCGGTCACGACCTGCCGAATTGAGACGGAGCAGCGGCAGCAGGTCGTCCGGCAGTGCCGGGTGAACCACGTCTGCGAGGAGCGGGTGCGGTACGTGCCGCACACGACCTGCAAGGTGATCCCCGAGACGCACTGCCGCATGGTGCCGGTCACGACGTGCAGCATGGAGCCGTACACGGTGACGTACTGCGTGACGCGGTGCGTGCCGGTGTGTGCCCCGGCCTGCCCGTAAGTTGTGTGAAGTAACCGAAGCAAAGCCCGGGGACGGCCGTCCCCGGGCTTTCTCGTTGACGGTGTTGCGGTTCTCTGCCGGTCCGCGGTTCCTATCCTGACGGCTGCGACACAGCCGGGAAGGACCGGGAGCGATGGCCACCACCCTCCGCGTCGGCGCGGTCAACTACCTGAACACGAAGCCGCTCGTCGAACGACTCCCCGAGTTCGCCCCGCGCATCGACCTGTCGTTCGCCCTGCCGAGCCGCCTCGCCGACCAACTCGCCCGCGGCGACATCGACGTCGGCCTCATCCCCGTGGTCGAGTACTTCCGCGGTCCCGGCTACTCGTTCGTCCCCGGCATCGCCATCGGCTCGCGCGGGCCGGTGCTCAGCGTCACGCTGTTCAGCCGCGTTCCGTGGGCCGACGTCCGCAGCGTATCGCTCGACGAGGGCTCGCGCACGAGCGCCGCCCTCACGCAAATCCTGCTGCGGAAGCGGTACGGCGTCCGCCCGCGGGTCGAGCCGCTGCCGATCGACGCCCCCGCCGACGACCTCACCACCGACGCCGTGCTCCTTATCGGCGACCGGGCGATGCGGGCCTGCCTGCCGGGCTACCGCTTCGCGTACGACCTCGGTGCGGAGTGGGCCGACTGGACCGGGCTGCCGTTCGTCTACGCCCTGTGGGCCGTCCGCCCCGGCGTCGACCTCGGCGACGCGGGAGCCGCCTTCCACGCCGCGAAGGAAGCGGGCCTGGCCGCGGCCGGGGCCATCGCCCAGCGTGAGGCGGCGGGGCTGGGGCTCGACCCCGGCTTCTGCCGCCGCTACCTCGAAACTGTAATCCGCTACGACCTCGGCCCGCGGGAGCTCGCCGGGATGGCGAAGTTCCACGACCTCGCGGCCGAACTCGGGCTCGCGCCGAAGGGGGCTACCGGTGTCCGCCAGCATCGACCGGATCTTGTCGAAAGCCGTTGACGGCGGCCGGCTCACGCCCGACGAGGGCGTCGAGCTGTTCCGCAGCCGCGACCTGCTGAAGCTCGGCCGGGCCGCGCACGCGGTCTGCTCGCGGCTCCACCCGGAGCCGTACCGCACGTACAACATCGACCGCAACATCAACTACACGAACGTCTGCGCCGCGGTCTGCGACTTCTGCTCGTTCTACCGCAAGACCGGCGACGCCGACGCCTACGTGCTGTCGCGCGAGGAACTGTACCGCAAGATCGAAGAGACCATCGCCCTCGGCGGCGACCAGGTGCTGATGCAGGGCGGGATGCACCCGTCGCTGAAGCTCGAATGGTATGAGGAGCTGCTGAGCGACCTCCGCGCCCGCTTCCCGGCAGTGAACCTGCACGCTTTCAGTCCGCCGGAGCTGTGGCACTTCCACAAGTTGAACAAGCTTCCACTGCGCGAGGTGCTGTCGCGCCTGAAGGCAGCCGGGCTCGGCAGCATCCCCGGCGGCGGCGGCGAAATCCTCGTGGACCGCGTCCGCAAGGCCATCACCAAGAACAAGGCGCTGACGGACGAGTGGCTCGAAGTGATGCGGGTGTGGCACGAGTTGGGCGGCCGGTCGAGCTGCACGATGATGTTCGGGCACGTCGAAACGGACGCCGAGCGCGTCGAGCACCTGCTGCGCCTGCGGCAGCTCCAGGACGAAACCAGCGGCTTCACCGCGTTCATCTGCTGGACGATGCAGCCGGGACACAGGATGACGCAGCAGCCCGAGGCGGGGGCGTTCGAGTACCTGCGCACGCAGGCGATCAGCCGGCTGATCCTCGACAACGTCCCGAACATCCAGTCGTCGTGGGTCACACAGGGGGCGAAGATCGGGCAAGTCGCCCTGTTCTACGGGGCGAACGACATGGGCTCCCTGATGATCGAGGAGAACGTCGTCGCGTCGGCCGGCACGGTCCACTACCTGACGCTGGAGGAAATCCGGCGCTGCATCCGCGAGGCGGGCTGGGAGCCGCGGCAGCGCGACGTGTACTACCGCCTCATCGACCCGAAGCCGGCCCCGCCACCGCGGGCCGAGCGGGCGTTGCCGGTGCTCGCCTGACCCGGCACAATGACGCCATGACCGACGACGTGGTGATGCGGCAGGAGTTGCAACGGGTCGCCGCGTACCGGGAGCTGTGCGCGACCGTCCGCCGCGGCGGACGGCACAACGCCGTGTTCGCCGCCCTCATGCTGCTCCTCGCGTTCAGCGTGGTCCAGGCCGGGGCTGTTCTCAGCGGCTACATCTTCGGGGCTCTCGCCCTCGCGGAACTCCTGATCGGCCTCTGGAAGTGGTTGGCCCCGTCGGCCGAGGGGGTGTTGCTCGACGGCGTCGTGCTGCTCGCGTTCGGCGGTTGGAACATCGTCCGCACCGCGCTCGTGGTCCAGGCTGGCGGTCAACCGCAGGCGTTCAGCGTCATCCTCGGCCTGTTCCTGATCTGGGGCGCGGTCGGCCGGTTCCGGGCTTACAGCCAGCTCCGCCGTCTGTTCGCCGAGCGCCCGACCCGCGACCAGCTCGCGTGGTTCGACGGCCTCGTCGCCGAGATTCGCCAGTCCGACCCCGAAACCGACACGACTGCGCTCGACCTGCCGACGCCGCCGCGTTGGAAGGCGAAACTGCTCGGAAACACCGCGTTCCTGGTCGCCACGAAGGGCGAGTCGGCGGTCGTAGCCGGGCCGTGGGACATCGACCTGGTGCAGCGCGGCAAGCGCGGCCGGCGCGGCGTGCCCGTCGAGATGATGATCTACGGCCAGATGACACCTCGGTTCGACGTGGACGCCGCGACCTTCGAGAACTTCCAGACCTGGGCCGCGGCCGCGCGCGGCGAACCCACCGGCCCCCGATGATCGAAGTCCGTGACCTGTCGAAGTGGTTCCGCGGACCGGACGGCGGCCGCGTCACGGCCGTGGACGCGCTGCGGTTCACCGTCCGCCCCGGCGAGGTGTTCGGCCTCCTGGGGCCGAATGGTGCCGGCAAGACGACCACGCTGCGGATGCTCTGCACGGTGCTGCAACCGACCGCCGGCACCGCCACCGTCGCCGGGTACGACGTGGTCACGCAGCCGTCGGCGGTGCGGCACCACGTCGGCTTTCTGAGCGCGAACACCGGCGTCTACGACCGAATGACGGCGTGGGAGATGGTCGAGTACTACGGCCGGCTCCACGAGGTGCCGCCGGACGTGCTGCGACCGCGGATCGAAGAACTGTTCAAGACGCTACAAATCACCGCCTACCGCGACGTGCCGGGGGCGAAGATGAGTACCGGCACGCGGCAAAAAGTGTCGATCGCCCGCGCCCTGGTCAACGACCCGCCGGTGTTGATTTTCGACGAGCCGACCGCGGGCCTGGACGTGCTGGTGCAGCGCGCCGTGCTCGACAGCATCAAGGCACTCCGCGGCCGCGGCAAGACGATCCTGTTCTCGACGCACATCATGCGCGAGGTGGAGAAGCTGTGTGACCGCGTCGCCATCCTGTCGCGCGGGCGGCTCGTGGTCTGCGGCACGCTCGACGACCTGCGGACGATGCACAACCAGCCCGACCTCGAAGACCTGTTCTTTCAACTCGTCAGCTGACGGTCACGCCTCGTCGCCGTCGGCGTCCTCGGCGGTCGGGTGGTACTTGCGGATCATCTTGCGAACGGTCGCCCGCGCCAGGCCGAGCCACCGGGCGGCGGCGAGGCGGTTCCCGTCGAGCTGGCGCAGCACCTCGTCGAGCACGGCCGGTTCGACTGCGTCGAGCAGCTTCTGGTACAGGTCCGTCGGTTCGGTCCCGCTGGCGGTACGGACCTGCTCACGGACCCATTCCACCACGAACGATTGAAGGCGTTCGGGTACCGTGCCGCCGGCCTCCGTGGGTTGCGGGAAGTGCTCGGGCCGCAGCGGACCGCCGCGGGCTTCGATCGCGGCGTGCTCCAGCGCGTTCCGCAGTTCGCGCACGTTCCCGGGCCACGGCCGAGCCTTGAGGAACGCGACCGTGTCGGCGGGGAGCGCTGCGGCCGCGTTGGTCACGCCGAAGCGGCGGAGGACGTGCTCGGCGAGGAGGGCCACGTCGTCGCTGCGGTCGCGCAGCGGCGGCAGGTGGATCGGGTAGACGTTGAGGCGGAAAAACAAGTCGTGGCGGAACCGGCCGTCGCGCACGGCCGCGGACAGGTCGGCGTGCGTGGCCGAGATCACCCGCACGTCCACGGGCGTCGCTTCGGCCCCGCCCACGGGCGTCACCTCCTGCCGCTCCAGGACGCGGAGCAGTTTCGCCTGCACGGGGAGCGGGATGTCCGCGAGTTCGTCCAGGAAGACCGTCCCGCCGTCGGCCAGCATGAGTAGGCCGGGCCTCGCGCGTTCCGCGCCGGTGAACGCCCCCTTCACGTGGCCGAACAGTTCGCTCTCAACGAGGTTCGGGTTCAGCGCCGCGACGTGGACGGGGAGGAACGGCCGGTCGCGCCGCGGGCTGTGGGCGTGGACGGCGCGGGCCACGAGTTCCTTGCCGGTGCCGCTCTCGCCGGTGACGAGGACACACGCCCCCGTCGGGGCGACGAGCGCGATGCGGCGGAACACCGCCTGCATGGCCGGGCTGCGGCCGACGAGCGCGTCCGGGCCGGCTTCGGGCTCCGCGGTCTCGGCGGGTTCGGGCTCGCGCCGGCCGACGGCGCGGCGGGCGGCGTCGAGGGCGTGGGCGAGCTCGAACGGCTTGGCGAGGTAGTCGAACGCCCCGCCGGCGACGGCCTTCACCGCGGTGTCGAGGTTGCCGTGCGCGGTGATGACGACGACGGCCGCGCCGGGGGCGACAGTCTTGAGCCGGTCGAGGGCGGTGAGCCCGTCCATGCCGGGGAGCCGCACGTCGAGGAACACCACGTCGGGCGGGTGGGCGGCGGCCTGCTTCAGTCCGTCCTCGGCGGAGCCGCTGACGGCGGCGCGGTACCCCTCCCGCTCGAACGCGCGGCGGAGCGCCCAAGCGATCGGCTCCTCGTCGTCGATGATGAGCACGGCGGGCGCCATGGCGGCTCGGACCCTAGGTATTGGAATCGAGTTCCCACACGCTCGAATACGCCCCCGTTGCTTCGAAGTGGGCGATCATCCGGGCGTAGAACGGGTCCGCGGCGAGGGTCGCGCTGTCGCCGATAACTACCAGCGCACGGCGGGCGCGGGTGAGGGCGACGTTCGTCCGCCGGGTGTCGGCCAGGAAGCCGATTTCGCCGGCCGGGTTCGAGCGCACCAGGCTGATGACCACCGCCTCCTTCTCGCGGCCCTGGAACCCGTCGACGCTGTCCACTTCCAGCGCCGGGTAGTCCTTCAGTAGTTCGCGCAGGAGCCGCACCTGCCCGCGGTACGGGGTGATGACCGCGACCTGCTCGGCCGGCACGCCGGCGGCCAGCAGCGCCCGCACCTGCCGGACCGCGAGCGCCGCCTCCTGTCGGTTCAGGCGGCTCTCCGTCTCCTCTTCCTGTGCTTCATCGTACCCGGCCCCGGCCGTGTCGATGAAGCGCACGGGCGTCTCCGTCGGCGGCCCGGCTTCGACACCAGGTAGGTCGCACAGCCGGTGTGAGACGACCGATTCGTGCGGGATCAACTCACCGTCGTAGAACTCGGCCGACGAAAACGCCTGGATCGACTCGTGCATCCGGTACTGCACGACGAGTCGCCGTGCGACCTGACCTCCGTATCGTGCCACGACCCGCTCCATCAGGCTGACCGACAGCCCGGCGTCGGCGGCCTCCGGCGAGAGCACCGTCGGCGGCAGCTGGCAGTGGTCGCCGGCGAGGATCACGCGCCCGGCCCGCAGCAGCGGCAGCCACGACGCCGGCTCGGTCGACTGACACGCCTCGTCGAGCACGGCCGTGTCGAAGGTGCGGCGGCCGAGGGTCTGGCCGTCGAGGCCGGTGAGAGTGGCGCACACGACGCGGGCGTCGTCCAGCACGCGCTCGACGGCCAGGGCTTCGAGCCGGCGCACTTCCGCCAGCAGGTCGCGGGCCTCCTTCCGCATCGCGGCCTTCGCCCCGGGTTCGGGCTTGCCACGGGTCCACTTGTCGGCCGAGCGGAACAGTGCGAACGCCTCGCGGGCCACCTTGCGGGCCTGCCGGGCGTCCGGGTGCTTCTCGGCGAGCAGGTCGAGGGCGCGGGCGCGCAACTCGGGAACGACGCGGGCCGGGTGGCCGAGTCGCACCGGGTGCAGCCCGACCCGCAGCAGCTTTTCGAGCAGGTTATCGACCGCGTGGTTGCTCGCGGCGCACGCCAACACCCGGTCCCCGCGGGCGACCAGGCAGCGAATCAGTTCCGCAACGGTCGTCGTCTTGCCGGTGCCGGGCGGGCCGTGAATGACGGCCACGTCCTTCGCCGCGAGCGCAAGGCGAACGGCGTCCTGCTGCGGCTCGTTCAGCGGGGTGAGAAACGTGGGCGGCGGCTGGCCGGCGTCGAACTCGGGCTCGCGCTCGCCGAGTAGCACCGCCCGCAGCGCCGCGAGTCGGTCGCCATCCGCGCCCGCGGCGCGCCGCAGCGCGTCTTGCTGGCGGAGCCGCGAAACTTCGTCCGGCGACAGGTCTAGGCGCCAACCGTCGTCGTCGTCAAAGTCGTAGTCCGGCGGTTCGATCGCCACGCCGACTGTCGCGTCGGCGCGGTCGTAGACGACGCCGCGGAACGTGACACCGCGCTGCGGCTTCGTCCGTGTCAGCACGACCGGCGAACCCGGCCCGAGGCGGTTCGGCGGGAGGGGCTCGGTGCGGCTGGCGCGGCCGAGCGTGAGCAGCAGCCGCCCGCCGAGGCCGAACTCGGATTCGCGCAGCACGAGCCCCAGGAGCGTGCCGCCGTCGCCGCGGTCGGTGCCCTCGGCGGCGCGGCGGCGGGCCTCCGCTTCTTCCGCGGCGGCTTCCAGGTCGAGGAACTTGGAGAGCTTGCCGAAGTGGTCGACGTTCGTGAAGTCGGCCTTGCCGGCGAAGCGGGCGCGGACGGGGCGGTCGTTGAACGCCGCGCCGTCGAGGGCGGCCACGGCCTTGGCCGCGTGGCGGTCGTCGAGCTCGACGGTGGCGCCGCGGCCGATCAGGGCGATCTTGCCGACGTGCTTGCGGTCGAGGCCGGTGGTGTTGCACACGAACGCGAGCACCGCCCCCGTGCTGCACCGCGGCGGGAGCGGGTCGAAGTGGACGGCGGTCATGCCGGCATTCTACCGGCGGCCCACCATCACGTGCCGCCAGTGGTTCGATTGATTCGTCCGGTGCCGGTGGACGGCCTCGTCGTGGGTGCTATCGTCGTCGGTCGTGGCGGCGGGTTCGGTCGCGCTGGCGGGGTTGCTCTCGGTGCCGCGGGCGAAGCCCCACGCCGACAGCCCGACAATCACGGCCAGCCCGATGCCGAGACCGAATCGCGTCATCACCCACCCCCTGAGGCGTCCTTGCCGCGACCAACCCATACCGTGGTGGCGCGGCCGAATCAACCCGGCCCGAGCGGGTCGCGCTCCACCCGGCTGGCCCAGGCGGTCACGCCCGGGTGGTCCGCGGCCAGCTTCGCGGCCAGTTCCTCAACGGCCGGCCGCTCCGTCGCGTAGTGGCCGGGCACGATCACCCCCACCCCCGCGGCACGGGCCGACAGTGCGTCGTGGAACCTTAGCTCACCGGTTATAAACACATCGACACCCGCACGCACGGAATCTACCAAAAACTCCCCCGCCGCGCCGCACGCGACCCCTACCTTCCGCACAGTCCGGCTCGAGTCGCCGACGACCTGAACCGACGCGGCCCCGAGTTCGGTCTTCGCCCGTTTCGCCAGTTCACCCAGGGTCGCCGGCGCCTCCAGCTCGCCGACCCGCCCTTCCCCGCCGCTCTGGCCGGCACGAAGCTGGTAGATGTCGAATGCCACTTCCTCGTAGCTGTGCGCGGCCCGCATCGCCCGCACGGCCGCGGTCACGTTCGCTTCGGGCACGAGAACCTCGAGCCGCCACTCGTCCACGTCCTCGCGACGGCCCTTCTGCCCGACGACGGGGTTCGTGTCGTCGGTGCCAAAGAACGTGCCCTTACCCGGTACGCGGAAGCTGCACTGCTCGTACTTGCCGATCACGCCCGCGCCGGCGGCGAACAGCGCGTCGGACACCTTCGCCAGGTCCGCGTCGGGGACGTAGACGGCGATCTTGAACTGGCGTGGCCCCTCGCGCGGCCGCAGCGGGACCGCGTTCCGCACGCCGAGCCGCCGGCACAGGACGTCGTTGACGCCGCCGGGGCAGTTGTCGAACGCGGTGTGCGGCGAGTAGACAGCGACGCCGGCGCGGGCCAGTGGCAGGACCACATCGCCGTCGCCCTTCCCCGCCACGAGCGTCTTCGCGCCGCGGAACAGGATCGGGTGGTGCGACACGATCAGATCGGCCTTCTCGCCCACCGCTTCCGCAGCCACGTCGGGCGTCACGGTAAGGCACGTCATGACGCGCCCGACGGGCGCGGCCGGGTCGCCGAGCAGGAGGCCGACGTTGTCCCAGTCGGCGGCGGTGTGCGGCGGGGCGAAAGCGTTCAGCGCGGCGGCCAGGTCGGCGACGGTGGGCATGGGGCGCTCCGCGGGCGGAGCCCGGGGACGGCCGTCCCCGGGCCTTCGACATGTTTTACGCCGTCGAGGGGTGCTGTACCGCCCCGGGCCTCACCGCCCAGCAATGAATAGCGTGGTGAGGCAGGTCACCGTCGCGTCCGGGCGCTTCAGCAGCGACTCGGGGTGGTCAGGGTCGATGGCCCGGTCGAGTGCCGCGAGGGCCGCGGGCTTCAAGAAGTCGGTCAGGTAGGCGCGCGTGTCCCGCAAGTGGAGGCGGAGGAAGCGGCGGACGGCCGGGCCGAACGGAGCCAGGCGGTCCGCCGCGATCGTCTTCTTGCCGCGCGGCGTCAGCCCGGCGTCGCTCAAGAATTGACGCATCCGCCGGGCCGGCGACAGCGCCGCCCGCGAGCCGTACTTCGCCGCACTGGCCGCGACGGCAGCGCGGCGCAGTTCCATCTCCAGTTCCACCGGCCAGTTCAGGACAACTCGGTGGAGGTCGTCGTCTTCCAACACGGCGACGCTGCCGCCGGGCCGCGTCACACGCCTCATCTCCATCAGCGCACGGACCGGGTCTTCCAGGCTGATGAAGCTCTGAGCGCACCACGTCACGTCGAACGCGGCGTCGTCAAACGGAAGGTGGTACGCATCGGCTTTCACGAACTCGACGGCCGCGGAGTCGCCGACGGCGGCGACGGCGGTACGGGCGGCACTCAGGTAAGAGTCGGACCGGTCGGCCGCGGTCACTTTCCCGAACGGCCGGAGGCGACGAGCCAGCAGGGCCGAGTAGAACCCGTCTCCGCAGGGCACATCCAGCACGGCCGCACCCGAGGTCAGGGGGACGGCCCGGACGGCCCGGCATAGTTCCCGGCGGAAGGCACGGTGGAACGCGGCGAGGGTGTCAGCGTACTCGGGGAGGGCCGTCTTCTCGCTCATACCGCCGGGCGTGCGAACCGCGTGCCGCTTGGCATCCGGGATGCATTACGCCCCGTCGGAGTGGGCGGACCCCCCGCCCGCCGTCCCCACTTCCGGAGGCCGTATGCCGATCCTGAGTCAACCCGCGTTCGGGCCGAAGCTGTCGATCGCGTTCATCACCGGCGGGGCGCTCATCGACGTGTGGGACCTGGTGTGGTACTACACCCTGGCCCCACACCCGCTCTCCCCGCCGCTCCAGTTCATGTTCTGGGGGCTCCTCCTCACCGGGGCCGTGTTCCTCACAATCGGCTTCTTCCTCGGGTCGATCGGCCGGGCGGCGCGGAAGGCCGAGTTGCCGCCGACCGCCGAGACGACGCGGGCCGAGGCCTCCGTACAGGCGGCCGCGGCGGCCAATCCCGCTGTGGCGCCGGCGATGGTCGCACCGGCCGTCGCGGGTATCGCCCCGGCTCAAGTGGTCGCACCGGCGGGCGTGGCGCCGACCGTGGTGCCCTCGGGCAGCTAAGTGGCGTGAGTGGTTCAAGACGAGCAGGCCAAGCGGGGGGCGCAAGCCCCCCGCTTTTTCGTTTGAATCAGGCGAGCCCGGAGGCGCCAGCCGCCGAGTGCCGCCTGACTCTACCATCTCTTCCGGGCGACCGACCAGGGCCCGCTGGCCGTGGGAGGCGGCTGTCGCGTGCCAACGACCGGCCGGCGGACGCACACCTGTCGCCCAGCGGAGGCCGATGTTCTGACCCGTGTGAAACAGGTTGCCAGTACGAGGTCGTGCGTGCGTCGACTGCGGGCACACCCGGCGGCTCACGTCGTACGCCTCGCCAGGCTCGATCGGGTACGAAAAAACCGGCGGCCGCGGGATTCAACCCGCGGCCGCCGGTCTCTCACGTCGTCCCCTCGGTCACGCCGAACGGGCGGCCCGGCCGAGCAGCAGCCCGACGCCGAAGCCGACGAGGATCGCCGGCAGCGGGTAGCGGCGGACCAGGCTCGCCACCTCGCGGCCGAAGTCGCCCGCACGCTCGCCGACAGCGTCGTAGGCGTCGTGCGCCAACCGTTGGACGTTCTCCGTGTTCACATTCCCGGCCCAGTCGCCGAGCCGGTCGCGGGCCTGGCCGGCCAGGTCGGTCACGCGGTCCTTCGCCTGGCCCGCCAGGTCGCCAGCCCGGTCGGCCAGGTTCTGCGCGGTGTCGCGGATCGTGCCCGTAACGCCGCCGGCCTGCTCGGTGGCATTCTTCGCGGCCGAGGCGGCCTCGTTCACGCCCGACTTCGCCGCCCGCGCCGCGTCGTCGATCCCCGACTTCACGTTGTTCTTCATGTCCGCCATGGCGAAACCTCCGATTCTGGGTGAGGTCCGACTCAGTTCGAACCGACACTACCCGACCAATGCACCCGCCGTGCCAACGACCCTCGCCTTCCCGTTCTCCGCCGACGGCACGGCGGCCGCGTCAAAAACCGAGTGCAACTCCGTCAGCCGTTTCCGCGTGGCCGCCAGCGTGTGATCGACCCAGTCGGCCCCGCCGGCCTGAGCATCGTCGTCCGCGAAATCCTCGCCGCGGCCCCACCGGCCGACGACGAGCCGAAGGTCCGGGAAGCGGGCCTTGATCCGCGTTACCAGGTAGCGCGTGTGTGCGACGCCGCCGGGCGGTAGCGACGCGATCACGACCGCCGCCGGCTTCGTCCGTTCGATCCGCGTCAGCAACTCGGCGGCGAGCACCTCGTCGGTTGCCAGCTCCACGTCCCAGCGGTTCGGGTCGAGGAGTCGGCTCATCAATTCGGCCCCGGCCTGGTCGACGTCGTCGCGCGCCGCGGCGATGAGCACTCGGACGGGTCGCTCACCCTCGGTCGCGGCCGGCGGGTGTTCGAGCGCCACCTCCTCGCCGATCTCGCGGGCGGCGGTAGTGACAAACCGCAACCCTTCGTCGGGCAGGTCGTGGTCCTGGTGGTCCCGCTTCGCCAGGCACAGCGCCGGCACGATGACGCGGTCGTACACGACGGCCGCGTCGTCGCCGTCGCCCGTCGCCAGGGCGATCTTGCTCGCCTCGTCCTGGTCGCGGGCCGCGAGCCGCTGGTAGAACGCGACGCGGTCCGGCAGGACGGGCTCGTCGCCGAGCAGCACGTCGAGGAACTCGAACCGCGAAACGTGCTTCCCGAGTACCAGCAGGCAGACCGTCAGTGGGCCCGACAGAATGAGCCCGATCGGCCCCCACAGGAACGCCCAGAACCCGGCCGCCACCAGCTGAGCCACCTCCGACAGGCCCATGCTCGGGCCGTACAGGAGCGGCTCAAAAACGTTGTTCGAGATCAGTTCCAGCACGATGAACAGGGCGGCGACGGCGATCGTCATCCCCCAACCGTCGGTGACGGCGAGGACGTACAGGGCCGGCGGCACGGCCGCGATCCACGACCCGATGTACGGCACGTACCTCATCACGAACGCCAGCACCCCCCACATCACCGCATACTTCACGCCCATCAGCAGCAGGCCGACCAAGACGATGAGCGCGAACCCGGCGTTCAGCAGCAACTGCGTGAACAGGAACTTGCTGACGCGCCGACTGGCGTCGTCCACGGCCTTCGTCGTGGTCGTCACCTTGCCGTGTCCGGTAAGCCGGATGACGCGGTTCCGGAGGTCTTCCCGCTTTATCAGCATGAACACGGTGAGGAGGAACGCGAACGCCGCCTGGCCGACGAACTCGAGCGCCGGGCTGGCGAACGTCTCGACCTGCCCCATCCAGTTCGGGCCGGGGCTTTCGACGACCACGGGTGGCGGGGCGCCCGGCTGCTGGTCGCGCGGCTGCGGGGCGAAGATGTTGCCGATCTCCTCGATCAACTTTCCGAACCGGCTTTCGCCGGACCCCACTACCGCGACCTTGACCTCGGTCAGCTTGCGGACGATTTCGTCCTTGCGGTCGGGGAGCACGTCCGACAGCGACGCGATCTGCGCGGCGAGGATCGCCCCGAGGCCGCCGCTCACGAGCAGCGCGAGGCCGACCACGAGAATCACGGAAAGGGTCCGGCCGATGCCGCGTCGCTCGAACCACGTCACGACCGGGCTGAAGACGAAGGTGAGGAAGATCGCCAGGGCTACGGGGATGAAAATCGACCGCGCCCAGTACAAGACGCCGATCGTCGCCGCGGCAGATACGATGCTCGCCAACACGACCTGGGCGCGCTGCCATTCCTGAGCATAGCCGTGCTGAGACATGGAACTCCCCCGGACGAATGGACCCGGGGCCGGAACGTGAGCAACGGCGGTGCCGGAACCGGGAAGCAAAGCGCTGCCGCGTAGCGGGAAGTGGAGTTCGCGGGCTACTCGGCCACCGGCAGCCGCACGGTGAACTCGGCCCCCCGCCCCGGCCCGTCGCTGCGGACCGAGACACGACCGCCGTGCAGTTGCACGAGTCGCTGTACGAGCGCCAGCCCGATGCCAAGGCCGCCCTGGGAGCGGTTGAGGGTGCGGTCCACCTGCGTGAACAGGTCGAACACCCGCGGCAGCACGTCGGCCGGGATGCCGACACCGCTGTCACGCACGGTTACGACCACCTCCGCGCCACTCCGCTCGGCGGCTAGCTTGACCGTGCCGCCCTCGGGCGTGTACTTCGCGGCGTTGTTGAGCAGGTTCGAGAACACCTGGGCCAGCCGGACGCGGTCGCCGTACAGCGGCACCGACTCGGCGGGCACGCACACCTCGAACCGCACCTTTGCCTTGTCCAGCGCCGGCCGGCTGATCTCCGCCGCGGCGTCCAGTACCGCCCGCAGGGTGATCGGTTCCGCCTGCACCCGGAGCTTGCCGGTCGTGATCCGCGACACGTCAAGGAGGTCGTCGATGAGGCGGACCATCTGGCCGACCTGGCGCTCGAGCATGGCCCGGCTGCGCTCGACGGCCTCGGCGTCGTCGGCCGTCAGCCGCATGATCTCGAGGGCGTTGCGGATCGGGGCCAGGGGGTTGCGCAACTCGTGCGCCAGCATGGCGATGAAGTCGTTCTTCCGGCGGTCCTCGTCGCGGAGGGCGTCGTTGGCGCGGGCCAACTCGGCCGTCCGCGCGCGGACCTTTTCCTCGAGTCGTTCCTCCTGCTGGCGCTGCCGCATCGCGTAGAGTATGACGCGCTCCAGGAGCGCCGGCGACAGCCCGGACTTCTCCAGGTAGTCTGAAACGCCCAGGGTCAGCGCTTCGAGCGCCACGTCGCGCTGGCCACGGCCGGTGAGCAGGATGATCGGCGGCCGCCGTTCCAGCTCCTGGGCCTCGCGGAGCAGGTCGATGCCCGTGCGGCCGCCGAGACGGTAGTCGAGTAAGACGGCGTCGTGCTTCCCGGCGCGGAGTTGTGCCAGCCCGTCGTCGTAGGTCGCCGCGTGGTCGAGCTTGAACGCCACGCCGCCCACGTCCGCCAGCATCTCGCGGGTGAGCAGATAGTCCTCTCGGTCGTCGTCGATCACGAGGACCGCCAGCGGCTCCGCAATCATCTCGGCCAGGTCTCGCACCTCGGCCTCCCGGAGGGGTCAGGGGGCGTCGGCTTCGGGGGCCAACTCGACGATCTCGAGCCAGTACTTGCCGATCGACCGGACGACCTCGACGAGGGCGTCGAACGTGACCGGCTTGGTGATGTAGCTGGCGGCCGACAAGTCGTAGCTACGGAGGATGTCCTCTTCCGCCTTGCTGGTCGTCATGACCACGACCCGGATGCCTCGGAGGCGGGGGTCGGCGCGGATCGCCCGAAGCGCCTCGCGGCCGTCCATCCGCGGCATGTTCAGGTCGAGCAGGATGATACTCGGCCACGGCGCCGCCTCGGCATTGGTGTACTTACCGCGGCGCTGGAGGTAGTCGAGCAGTTCCTCGCCGTCCTCGACGAACCGCAAGTCGTTGGCCAGGTGCGCGGCGTCGAACGCCTCGCGGGTGAGGGCGCGGTCGTCGGGGTCGTCGTCGGCCACCAGGATCGTAACGGGCTTGGTACGGTTGGGCATTACTGGCCTGGCGCGGTTGGGGCGGGGGCCGGGAGGGTGACCACGAACGTGGCGCCGCCGTCGGGCCGACCGCGGGCGGTGATCGTCCCGCCGTGGCGGTCGACGATTTTTCTACAGATCGCCAGCCCGACGCCGGTCCCCTCGTACTCGTCGCGCCCGTGCAGCCGCTGGAACACCTGAAAAATGCGGGCGGCGTGCCGGTCCTCAAAGCCGATGCCGTTGTCGGACACCGTCACCACCCAGTTCACGCCGTCGCGCTCGGCCGCGACCCGCACCACCGGCGGGACGCCGGGGCGGTGGAACTTGAGCGCGTTGCCGATCAGGTTCTGGAACAACTGCCGCATCTGGCTCGGGTCTCCCATCACCTCGGGCAGCACACCCACCTCGACGCGCCCGCCGACCTTCTCCGCCCGCAGTTCCAGGTCGTCCACCACGTCGGCGACGGTAGCCGCGAGGCTGACGCGGGTGAACGGCTTGGCGTGAGTCGTGACCCGGCTGTAGCTCAGCAGATCGTCGATGAGCCGGCTCATCCGCCCGGCCGACGCCTTCATCTTGGTGACATACCCTTGCCCCTCGTTGGGAAGGCCGGGCCCGTATTTGGTGACCAGCAGGTCGCCGAAGGCTTGGATCTTCCGCAGCGGCTCCTGCAGGTCGTGGCTCGCCACGTAGGCGAACTGCTCGAGTTCGGCGTTACTCCGTCGCAACTCTCGCGCCGCGGCCGATTCCCGTTCCTCGACCCGCCGGCGTTCTTCGACCTCCGCCAGCAGCGCGGCGTTGGCTTGCATCAACTCGGCCGTCCGGTCCGCGACCAGGCGTTCGAGCACTTCGGCCTCGCGCTTCTGGTCGTCGATGTCCGTGCACGTGCCGAACCAACGGACGACGGCGCCGGCCGAGTTGCGCTCGGGAAGCGCCTGTCCCAGGAACCAGCGGTAGGCGCCGTCCGCCCGGCGAAGGCGGTACTCGATCTCGTACGGTTCACCGGTGGCGAGGGATTGCCGCCAGCGGTCCCGGGCGCGGGGCTGGTCGTCGGCGTGGAACACACCGTTCCAGCCCTCGCCGTCTGTCGACCCGAAGGGCACGCCGGTGTAGTCGTACCAGCGGCGGTTGTAGTACTCGTGGTAGCCGTCCGGGCGGGTGACCCAAACGATTTGCGGGACGAAGTCGGCGAGCGTGCGGAACCGCGCCTCGCTCACCCCGAGCGCCGTTTCCGCGACCGCCCGGCGGCCCATCTCCACGCCGAGCGCCTGCTCACGGGCCAGGGCGTCGGCCAAGGCCGCGCGCGCCTTCCGGTGGGCGACCCGCTGGGCGTGGCCGAGGGCTGCACACCCGACGCCGCAGAACCCGAACGCAGCCAGAGCCACCTGGTCGCTTACCCGCTGGACGACGAACGAGTCGCGGGGGTGGACGTAGAAGTACACGATGCCGGACATGCTGATGAGCAGCGTTGCGACGGCGGGGCCGAAGCCGGACTGCCACGACACGTACACGACGGCGAGGATTGCCAGCACGAACGCGTGATCGGTACCGAGCAGCGGGTCGAGGGCGGCCCGCATGAAGATGGCCGCCACGCCGGCGACCGCTGCGAACACGTAATCCCAGATCCACCCCCGTCGGGCGGCCAGCGGCGCGTGTGCGTTCGTGGCCCCGGACGACTTACCGGACACGCGGCGGATCAGCTCGTCGAGTTGCGGTACGGCAGGGACCAGAGCACACACCGTTGCCCACGAAACGATGGCGGTAACGAGTTTCATCACTCCCTGCGCCCGATACGCGGGGTAGTGGAACATCAGGGCGTCGCCGAGGTGGGTGAACCCGCAGCTCAGGATGAACAGGGCGAACAGCACGAACAGCCACGAGAATGGCACCTCCCGCTTCCGCCGCAACAACGACACGAGTACGAGGGGGATCGAGAGGTACGCCACCCAGATTGCCAGGTCCGACCCGACGTGGAGCCAGACCAATTCCGGCGTCCAGTTCCCGCACGCCATGCGCGGCACGAACCCCTCGGGGTCGAAGAGCTTCGACCAGAATTCGCCCATCGTGCCGTACCCTCACTGCGGCCGACCGCCGGCCCTTTTCATGGTAGGACTGTCGGGTAGAATTGAACTTCTCGCACACCCCGCGCCGACACGCACCCCGAGACGCCGCCAATGCCCAGTCCCGCCGCCGCGTCGGACGCCGCCTCCCCGGACGAGTCACCCCAGGTCCAGCAGCGCGTCCTCGTCGTCGAAGACCTGCCCGACAACCGCGAATCGCTGAAGACGCTGCTCAAGCTAGCGCTCAAGCTCGAAGTGGACACTGCCGAGGACGGGGCCAAGGCGCTGGCGCTGCTGGCCGAGCGGCCGTACAGCCTGGTCATCACCGACCTGCAGATGCCGCGGATGGACGGCATGAAGCTCATCCAGAAGATCCAGGACGACGGCATCCCATCGACAGTGATCGTGACGACGGGCCACGGGTCGGTGCCGGACGCCGTCGAGGCGATGCGAATGGGGGTGTACGACTTCCTCCTGAAGACCGACGAGCCGCAGCGGCTCATCCGCATGGCTCAGCGAGCGCTCAAGGAGCGCCGCCTCCAGGACGAGGTGGCCGCCCTCCGCGAGCAGTTGCACGGCGGCCACACCTTTCTCAACGTGCTGAGCAAGAGCCCGAAGATGCACGACGTCTTCGAACTCATCTCGCAGATCGCCGACACCACCGCGACCGTGATGATCATCGGCGAGACCGGCACCGGGAAGGAGCAGGTGGCGCGGGCCATCCACGACTCCTCCGCCGAGACTCGCTCCGGGCCGTTCGTGCCGGTGAACTGTGCTGCGTTCAACGAGAACCTGCTCGAGAGCGAGTTGTTCGGCCACGAGAAGGGGTCGTTCACCGGGGCCGACAAGAAGCGCGTCGGCCGGTTCGAGCAGGCCCACGGCGGCACTCTCTTTCTCGACGAGATCGGCGACGTGCCGATGAGCATGCAGGTGAAGTTGCTGCGCGTGCTACAAGAGCGGCGGTTCGAGCGCGTCGGCGGGGGGGAGCCGATCGAGATCGACGTGCGGGTCGTGGCCGCGACGCACCGGAACATGGACGACCTGATCCGCGAGGGAAAGTTCCGCGAAGACCTGTACTTCCGGCTGAACGTGGTGCGGATCGACCTACCACCACTGCGCGACCGGCCGGAGGACGTGGAGGTGCTGGTCAACCACTTCATCCGCAAATTCGCCCGACCCGGGCGGGCGGTGCCGACGGTGGACCCGGAGGCGCTGGAGGCGCTGAAGAAGGCGCCGTGGCCGGGGAACATCCGACAGTTGGAGAACGCCGTCGAGCGGGCGTGCGTGACGTGCAAGGACGGCGTGATCCGCGTTCACAACCTGCCGCGCGACATCGCCGGGCGCGTCGAGGCAAAGAACCCGTTCCAGGTCGACCTGTCCCGCCCGCTCCCGGATCAGCTGGCCGAGATCACGGCCGCGTTCGAGGAACGTTACCTGCGGAAGGCGCTGCGGAAGACGCGCGGCCACGTCGGCAAGTGCGCCACCATCACGGGCCTGTCGCGGCGGAGCATCACGGACAAGATCGCACAGTACAAGATCGAGAAGAGCGACTTCAAGAAGGACTGAGGTGCCGCGTCACCAGCGGTGCCGCGGCCAGTGTCAGGCCCAGGTCCACCAGTTCCTGCGGCCCCGTCGGTGCGGGCCGGAGCTGGCCGCCGCGGATCGTTCCTACCTTCCCCTCGGCGAGGTCGAAAACGCCCTGCACGACCTTCACGCCGGCGTCCTCGGGGCGCAGCTCCTGGGCCAACTGATAGGCGATCATCGCGGTGTTCAGGAACACCGCCGCCTCGGCCAGTGCCTTCGAGTACCCGGGGTCATTCGCCACGGACGGCCCCCACGTCTGTTCCAGTGACAGCGCCGCGCTGCGGACGGCGACGAGGATGTGGTTCACCACCGCCCTGACCGACCGGCTGAAGGCGACACCGGCGGAGTGCTTCGGGCTCAGGTACGCTTGCACGGCAGCAGCGACGGCCCCGCAGCCGGTGTGACCCAAGACCGTGAGCAACCGCAGTGACGGGCGGAAGTTGGCGAGTGCGTACTCGATGCTGCCGAGTGCCTCGTCGCCGAGCACGTTCCCGGCCACGCGCACCACGAACAGCTCGTTCGGTCCGGCGTCGAACACGAGTTCCAAAGGGGCCCGCGCGTCCGAGCAGCCGAGGACAACGCCGTAGGGAGACTGCTTCGGCGTGCCGGCAGCCGCGAGCGGGCCTGCCTGCTCCGCGGCGTAGCGGGCGTTCCCCTCGGCGAGCCAACTCAGTGCCTCAGCGGCGTCCGTCGGCAGGTGCGGGGTGCCGTCACCCGGCAGGCGGAAGCGGGTCACGAAATCCATGGCCGGGCTCCGGTGGGGATAAGCCGCCGCCCCGCAGTCGGACCGGTCCGACCGCGGGGCGGCGTTCGCCCGGAGGATATTGAATCTCACTGCGGGACGGTGGCAACGGCTATACGCTGGAGACGGTCGGCGCGTAACCCGGGCGGGTCACGCCGTTGTTCCCGGACACCCGGCTGGCGACGTTCTGAACCGCGCCGTCAACCAGCCGCGGCACCTGCTCGTTGACGCTCTGCTTGAGCGACGCCAGGGCCGTCGTCAGCGCCTGCCGTGCGAGTTGCTCCACCTCGCTGCCGACCATCGCCCACAGGCCGGCGAAGATCCCCGGCCGGGACGGCACCGTGCGGGACGCGGCTCCGTGCCCGAACGGCGTGAAGTCGTGCGACGCTGTGTCGGGACGACCCTCGGGCGCGGGCCCGCGAAAGCCGCGGTTCGTCAGTGGCCGGGAGTCCTTCTCGCCGAACAGCACGTAACCCGTCACGAAGCCCGCGGCAGCGCTGACACCCAGCGCCGCACCAGGATGGTTGCCGACGCACTCGCCCAGGTTGATCGACGCCACCGCCTCCTTCACCGATACGAGCGTCTCTTTCACCGACTCCTTTGCGGCGGCGACCGCTTCCTGGACCGTCTCCTTCATCGCCGTCGGGGCCGTCGTCACCGTCTCCTTCACCGCCTGGACGGTGTCGGAAATGGTGGTCGTGGCAGTCTGAATGGTGCCGAGCACCTGCGTTTCGAGGGCCGACACCTTGGCGGTGATCGACTCGCGGGTCTGCTCCATCTCCCGCTCGATCCGGTCCGGATCCGCGTCGGCGCCGGTCACGCCTGGGGTTGCGTCTGCCACGTTAGATTCTCCTGGAGGGCGTTGAAGGTCTTGTCCGGGAGCGGGTTGAAACTCTCAAACAGGTTCCGCGCGAAGAAGCCGAGCGCGACGCCGCCGGCGGTGCAGAGCCCGGCGAAGAGCATCCAGGCGCCCCACTCTGGGAGGTGTCCGGCGTCGCGCAGGATGTAGACGAGGCTGAACATCAGCGCCATGCCGCCGATGGTCAGTAGCGCGACGCTCACCCCGCCGTACACCATCGCCCGTTTGGTGCGGCTCATGTCCTCCCGGATTTCGGCCTTGAGCATTTCGAGCTGCTGACGGGCGAGTTTCTGCATGTCGCCGATGATCCCCGACACCAACTCCGTGACCGTCCCTTGAGGGGTGGCGGGCGCGGGGGTGGGGGTAGTGACTTCGGGGGCGGTCATGACGGGTCGGCTCCTCGGGGGAACGTCTGTCAACTCCGGGAATGCATCCGGCGTGCCAGAAAGCGCGGAAGCCCGGGGACGGCCGTCCCCGGGCTTCCTGTGGGCTCACAGTCGTGGGTTCACGCCGTCGGGCGGCCGTAGATCAGGACGGAATACGGCCCGATGCCGAACGTGCCGTGCGCCGGCTGCCCGTCGTACTCGCCCGGCTCGGCCACCACGTCGGCGCTGGCGTAGCCGGTGAACAGTTCGCTGTAGCCGGCCCAGTCGGAGTTTAGCAGCAGCTTCCACGTGCCCGCCGCGGGGAAGCCGACCGTGTACCCCTCCCGCGGCTCGCGGTGGAAGTTGGCGACGATCATGACGTCGTCGCCGGGGCCCCCGTCGGCCCAGCGGCGGAAGGCGAGCATGTTCATGTCGTCGTGGACGTGCGAGACGTGGATGTGCTGGCCGGTCAGCCCCTTGCTTTGTTGCGCGCGGTTGAGGCGCAGGCGGATCAGGTCGCGGTACAGGCGGACCAGCCCGCGGAACTCGTCGCGCTTGTCCCAGTCCACCGGCACGGTGTCGCGGAACCACTCCCCTTCGAGGAACTCCTGCCCCTGGAACAGCATCGGGATGCCGGGCGCCGTGAAGACGAGTGCCGCGCCCAGCGTCGAACGCTTCTGTGCCCAGTACCCCGTCGGGTCGCCGCCGTCGATTTCCTGGGGCACGCGGGCCTTGCCGTTGGCGACCTCGTCGTGGCTCTCGGTGTAAACGACGCGCTGGAAGGCGTCGTTGTTGTACTTGAGCTCCAGCGCGTCCCGCAGCGCGTGCATGCTGCGGTTGGCGTCGTCCGGGGTGATAATCGCCTCCCGGACCGGGTGAACAAACCGGGCGTCCCACTGGGCCGAGTAACCCGCCCCGCCCTCGTCGGGCTTCTTCGTCATCCACTCGTTGTCCTGCAAGTCCTCGGCGATGGTGATTTTGCCCGGGAACTTCTCACTGACCTCGCGGTTGATCCACTGGATCAGGCTCCACCCGTCGGGCAGATTCGGCTCGCCGTCGGCCCGGACGCTCCGGATGTAGAGCGTCATGTCCATCCGCAGGCCGTCGATGCGGAACTCGTCCAGCCACATCAGGGCGTTGTCGCGGATGAACTGCCGCACCTCACCGCGGCCGTAGTCCGGGCGGGTGTGCCCCCAGGGCGTCTCGGAGCGCCAGTCCTGGTAGAAGTAGATGCCGCCGCCGTCGCCCTCGCCCCAGCCGTCGAACCGCCACAGGTGCAGGTCGCCGGGGCCGAAGTGGTTGTAAACCACGTCGAGGATCACCGCAAACCCGTTGCGGTGGGCCTCCCGAACGAACTCCTTGAAGGCGTTCGGCCCGCCGTACGCGCTCTCGACGGCGAACACGTGGGCCGGGTTGTAGCCCCACGACCGGTCGCCGGGGAACTCGGCCACCGGCATCACCTGGATGCAGTTGATGCCGAGCCGGCGGAGGTGGTCGAACCGGTGGATCACGTCACGGAAAGTAGCCGGCGTGTCGTTCTCCGGGTTGGTGTCGTTGAACGTGCCCACGTGCAGCTCGTAGATCACGAGCTCGTTCCAGTTCGGCGTCGGGAAGTGGTCGTCGCCCCAGTCGAACGCCCGCGGGTCGTACACGACACCGTTGCCGACGGAGTTCGTCACCTCCCGGGCGTACGGGTCGATCCGCGACAGTTCCCCGGCCGGCGTCTTCAGGTGGAAGCGGTACTCGGCCCCGACCTTCGCCCCGGGCACGTCGCAGTACCAGTACCCCTCGTCGTTTTCCCGGCTGAGCGGGTGGGTACCGGGTTTGAAATCGTTGAAGGTGCCGACGACGCTGACCGCCTCGGCGTGCGGCGCCCACACCCGGAAGGCGACGCCGCCCGCGTGCGGAATAGCCCCCATGCCGGCGTGCGCTTCGGACCGGTACGCGCCACGGCCGGCCTTCCCTGCAGCCTTGGGGTACGGAATCGGGCGGGCCGGGCGGGCCGCGGACAGCTTGGCCGGCGGGGCGGGCGGGGGCATTGGTCGATCCTGTTCTGAAGAATGATGTTTCTGTTCAGGTAGGCACGGGGTCGGGCCGACCGGCGAGGCGGTGGCGGCCGGCGGGGGTCAGTCCGGACCCGAACTTCGTCGCGTAAACTTGCGTGAGTTCTGCGCCGAAGAGCACGATCAGCGACGAGTAGTAAATCCACACCAGCAGCACGACGAACGACCCGGCCGCGCCGTACGTGGAGCCGATCGACGCGGTACCGAGGTAGAGGCCGATGAGGTATTTCCCCACGGTGAACAGCAGGGCCGTGACCACGGCCCCGACGCCCACATCGGACCAGTCCGGGCGGGCGTGCGGCAGGTACTTGTAGATCATGCCGAACATCAGCGTGGTGACCAGGAAGCCGGCCACCAGGTTGGCGGCACCCATCCACGCGTCGCCGTACGGCATCCACCGGTTGACGAGGCCGCCGAGGGCGGTCAGGAACGCGCTGAACACCAGCGAGACGAGCAGCAAGAACGCCATCCCGCAGATCATCGTGAACGACGCAACCCGGTCGCGGACGAGGCCGAGAATGCCGGTCCTGGAGTCCTCAGGCTTCACGTTCCACACGGTGTTGAGGGCGTCCTGGAGGGACGTGAAAACGCCGGTGGCCCCGAAGAACAGCGCGACGATGCCGACGACCGTAGACACGATGCCGCCGCCGGGCGTTTGGGTCGACGCCAGCATCGCCTGGACCGCCTTCGCGCCTTCTTCGCCGATCAGGTCGTTCAACTGGTTGGCGATCTCGCCGCGGGTCGCCTGCTCGCCAAACGCCGCCCCCGCGATCACCGTCACGAGGAGAAGCATCGGGGCGATGGACAGTGCCGTGTAGAACGCCAGCGCGGCGCCGAGTGTCATAGCCTTGTCGGCCAGGAACTCGGCCAGCGTCTGCTTGATGAGCCGGCCGGTCTCGGTGAGTTTCATGGGGACAGCATCCGGACGGGGGGTACACACGAAAAGCCCACCCGTCGGAACGGGTGGGCTTCGTCCCGGTCGTGGGGTCCGGCGCTAAACCGTTGACCTTGGCGCCCGGTTGCCGGCGATGAGCGAGACGACGAACAGCACCAGGAAGACGAAGAACAGGATCTTCGCGGCAAACATCGAGGTGCCGGCGACACTGGTGAAGCCGAACACGGCGGCGACGAGCGCGATCACCAGGAACATCAGAGCCCAGCGAAGCATTGAGGAGCCTCCGGATGTCGGGCGGTGTAAGCCCGGGGACTGCCGCGACCCGAGGGCCGCAGGATGTCAGCAGTCAATGCATCCGGCGTGCCAAACGACCGGTCTGTGGCCCGCCGATTGCACCGCATTCGGCCGCCCGCCCGCCCGACGGGCACATTCCTCGTAACCGGAGGCACCGATGTCCAGCCGAATCCCGCCGACGAAGGTCATCCCTGATGCTCCACCCGCGAACATCCTGATCCCGCCGCAACAGACGTTCGAGCACGCCGACGAGGAGCGCATCCGCACCCGCGCCCACGAACTCTGGGAGGCGGCCGGCCGGCCCGATGGGGATGGTGTCGCCTACTGGCATCAGGCCGAGCGCGAGGTCCGGGGCGGTTGAACGTGCCACCGTACGCGGAGCTGACCCCGGGCTTGTGACACGAATTCCCTTCCCCGTGGTGTTCGTCCCGCGATAAGATGGCGTCTAGTGCCGCCGCCCGGGATTCGTCCACCCTCATCACGTCCGCCGGCCGGCCGCCCGGGGAACCCCCATGTCGAGTTTCAAGGTCCAGTGCCCGAGCTGCGAGGCTCAGGTTCTCATCAAGAACCCCAACCTCGTGGGCTCGAAGGTCGAGTGCCCGAAGTGCAAGTACCGGTTCAAGGTCGAGGCGCCGGCCGACGAGCCCGCGAAGGACGCGGGCAAGCCCGACAAGGCGGGCGCCAAGGCGGACAAGAAGGAGAAAGCCGCCAAGGAGAAGAAACCTAAGGCGGCCAAGGGGGGCAACAAGAAGCTCGTCGGCATCGGCCTCGCCGTCGGCGCCGTGGCACTGCTGGGCATCGGCGGCTACGTCATGTTCGGCACCGACGACAAGCCGAAGGGCACCACCACCGTAAATCCGCCCAGCCAGCCCCGCCCGGCCCCCCAACCGGACGGGTCGAACCCGAATCCGGAGGAAGGGAAGAAGGAGGACGAAGACCCCTCGAAGAAGCCGAAGGACAAGACGCCGGTCGTGCCGTCGGCCCCGCGGAGCGACAAGGAACCGACCAACCTCCTCCCCACGAAGTCGGTCGCCGTCTACAGGTTCGACATGGGCCGCCTCCGGGCCACCCCGGCCGGCGGCATGCTGCTGGACCCGGCCACCGCCGACATGGTGAAGTCGTCACTCGGCTTCGAACTCGCTGACATCGAGCACTATTACCATTGCTCGGTCGGTGACAAGGAGCGGTCGGCCGTCGGCCTCATCCGCCTCCGGTTGCCGGCCGACGAGAAGAAGCTCGCCGCCGGCATCGTCGGCGCCGGCGCCGGTAAGGTCGTCGGCGGCAAGACGCTCATGCCGGTGAAGAACAACCCGCTGATGTCCGCGGCCGGGAACGCCCTCGCCGCCCGCACCCTCTTCGCCGACGTGTACACCACGCCGCCCGCCCAGCCAGCCAAGCCCGGGGCCTTCGGGGTTTGCGTCTACGACACCCAGCACGTCCTCGTCGGCGAGTTCGCCGCGATCGAGAGCCACCTCGCCGGGCTGAGGAACGGGTATCCGGAGTTTCAGACGGAAGTGAACAAGGAAGCCCCGCCGCCGGAGCCCGAGAAGAAGGACGGCATGCCGGACACGCCGACGCCGAAGGCCGCCCCGCCGGCGGTAGCGTCGTCGGCGAAGGCGTTCACCACGAACCCGCGCTACCTGACGCTCGACCCGAAGCTTCGGCTCGTGCTGCTGACGATGCTGGAGGACCGCACCGGCGAGCCGCCGTTCGCACTGGCCGAGCGGTTCGACGAGGCGCAGTACCCGCGGAAGGGCGTGAAGAAGGAATACGCCCCGATCGCCGCCGCCGTTGACCCGGTGCTGACGCGGACCGAGCACGTCGGAATGAACCTCGTGGCGTTCACCCCGCAGCAACTGGTGGCGAACGTGCGCTTCTTCACGAAGTCCGCGTCCGACGCCCGGCTCGTCGCGCTGGAGAAGCTGACCCCGACGCTCGGCGAGGGGTTACCGCTGGTGTCGCTGCTGCTTCAGACCCACGTCGAGTTCCGCAACATGGCCGACCCCAACTACGCGCCGACGGGTGTCCCGGGCACCAACCCGGAGGGCGGCCCGATGGGGTCGAGCACCACGCCGATGGGGCGGCCGTTGCCGGGAGCGAGCGGCCCGCCGTCGTCGAGCAGTTCGCCGGGGCCGATGGGGCCGCCGCTGACGAGCGGCCCGCCCGGCGTGATCGGCCCGCCCCCGGGCTTCGGCCCGATGGCGAGTTCGTCCGGCCAGATGCCGGGGCCGATGTCGCCGACGGGGCCGAACCAGCCCACCCAGGCCAAACAAGCCCCGTCGTTCGTGGCGCTGCGGCTCCTCGACGAGTCGGTGCTCGTTACGGTGGACATCACCTGGCCCGACGAGGTGTTCTACCGCCTGCTCGGCCCCCGGCTGCTGGGCTACGCCAACCAGCTGAAGGGTAAGGCGGCCGTGTACTCGGGTACCGAAACGTGGCACGCACTCGGCCGGGCCGTGAAGCGATACGGCACCGAGCGGAAGGAACTGCCGCCGGGAACCGTCCCGGTGAGCCGCCCGAACGACCACGACACCCGCCTCGGCGTCGCCTACCCGCCGGCGCAGCGGGTCAGCTTCTACGTCGAGCTCCTGCCGGCGCTCGGCCGCGGCGGACTGCGGCAGCTCATCGACCCGTCGCTCGGCTGGCTCAGCAACCAGAATGCGGCGCAGGCCGGGTCCTGGGTACCGGAGTTGTTAGTCAGTTACTACCCGCAGTCGGCGTGGCGGGCGACGTCGCCCCTGGCGCCGGACTTTACCTTCGGCGGCACCAACTTCGTGGCCGTGGCCGGTGTCGGCCACGACGCCCCGCGCTACAACCCGAAGACGAACGCCAAGCAGGCGGGTGTCACCGGATACGATTGGGGTTCGAAGCTCGCCGACATTACCGACGGACCGGAGAACACGATCTACCTGTTGCAGACGCCCCCGGGCGCACCCCGGCCGTGGGCCGCCGGTGGCGGCGCAACGGTAGTCGGGCTCGACCCAACCAACCCGATGGCGGCGTTCAAGCACGCGCGGCCGGACGGGAAGGAGGGCACGTACGCGGTAATGGCCGACGGCACTGTGCGATGGCTGCCGGCGGATATAAAGCCTGAACACCTGCTTGCAATGGCGACTCGGGCTGGCGGCGAAAAGCTGCCGAACCTGGAGGAGATCGCCCCGCGCGTTTTGTCCGCCGGTGCGAAGGCCGAGCTGACGGCGACCGCTCCCTCAGCCCCGATCCCAAAGTCGGACGCACCCCTGCCGGCGACGCTGCCTACGGCCCCGCCGCCGACGCCGAAGGTGCCTGCGGCGAAGGACTGAAGCGAGCACCGGGCCTCGGGAAAAACCCTTGCCGCCCGGTGGCGTCGAGCCTAAGATTCTTCTTCGTTGGGGACGTAGCTCAATTGGTTAGAGTACCGGACTGTCGATCCGGTGGTTGCGGGTTCGAGTCCCGTCGTCCTCGCTGATCGTAAGTCCTTCGCCGAACAGCCCTTGCTGTTACCCTCCCGGTGGTCGGGAGGTGCGGCCGGTGGAAGTAGTAACCCGGTAGTCTACCGGGTTCCTCCGACCCTGGGCCGTCTATGTCCCGTCGATCAACGCCCCCCTCGCTCCGCCGCCACAAGCCCAGCCGCCAGGGCGTCGTGACCCTCGGCGGCCGCGACCACTACCTCGGCCACTGGCCCGACGGCCAACTCACGCCCCCCGACCTGATCCGCGCCGCCTATGACGCCCTCGTCGCCGAGTGGCTCGCCGCGGGCCGGCCCGCGGCTGCCGCGCCGCGGCTGACGGTGGCCGAGCTGATCCTCCGGTTCTGGGACGGGCATGCCGTCCACCACTACCGCCACCCGGACGGGACCCCGACCAGCGAGCTGGCCGACTTCCGCCTCTCCCTCCGCCCGTTGCGGCGGCTCTTCGCCGACCTCCCGGCGGCCGACTTCTCGCCGCTCAAGCTCAAGGCGCTCCGCCAGTCGCTGATCGACGCGGGGCTCAGCCGCGGCGTCATCAACCAGCGGGTCGGGCGGGTCCGCCGGGTGTTCCGGTGGGCGGTGTCCGATGAGCTCGTCCCCGAGCCGGTGTACCGAGCCCTGATGGCCGTCGAGGGGTTGAAGGCCGGGCGGTCGGCGGCCCGCGAGCTGCCGCCGGTGCGGCCCGTGCCGGACGCCGACGTCGAGGCCGCCCTCCCCTTCCTGTCGCTACCTCTGCAAGCGCTGGTCCGGGTCCAGCGCCTCACCGGGATGCGGCCCGGGGAAGCGGCCCGGATGCGAGCCGGCGATCTCGACACGGCGGGCGAGCTCTGGACTTACCGCCCGCGGCGGCACAAAACGTCGTGGCGGGGGAGGGAGCGGCTCGTGCTCGTCGGGCCGAAGGCTCAGGCGGTGCTACGCGACGTGCTCCCGTCCGACCCCGAGGCCTACGTGTTCAGCCCGAAGGCCGGCCGCGAGGCGTGGTACGCGGCGCGGCGGGCGGCCCGGAAGTCGAAGGTGCCGCCCAGCCAGGCGTGCCGACGGAAGGCCGCCCCGAAGCGCCAGCCGGGGGCGTTCTACACCCGCCACGCGTACGCGGCGGCGGTCGCCCGGGCGTGCGGGAAGGCGGGCGTGACCAGGTGGCACCCCAACCAACTCCGACACACCCGGGCGACCGAAGTCCGCGGGACGTTCGGCCTCGAGGCGGCTCAGGTCGTACTCGGACACGCAAAGCTGAGCGTGACCGAGGTGTATGCCGCGCGCGACGCGGCGCTGGCCGCACAAGTCGCGGCCGCAACGGGGTGACTGAGTCCTACCACTGACCGCGAGTGTCAAGTACCGCCATGTCACCACTGACGAACGCGGCGGGGGGGCGAGCTATCCCGCTCGACCCGCCCGTCCATCCCGCCCTGCCGCGCGAATTAGAAGCCCTCCCCCCGCACATCCGAAAGCGGCCGGAAAGTCCGTGGCGGCGGTCCGTTGAGGACGCGTGGGACTTAATATGCCAGCTCGTTCAGGCCACGCGCCTCGCACAGTCGCTGTACACTTGCGTCCTGAAAGGTCAGATACTCGCGGACGCCGATGTGAAATTTATCGACGACCAATACAGTGACACTTGTCTGAACGAATGGAACCGCGTCCTCCGACACCTTGCGGGGGTTCGGATCCGGCAGCGTCATGCGACGGCAGCCTCTCCACCCGGCCAGTTCCCCGTAACCGACCTCGTTCTCGCGAATTTGAGTGTTTACAAGCTTTGTACCGATCCTGTCGCCGGGCTTCGGAGTATCGACATTCCGGTCAACAGTCTGCCGCTCCCGAGTGGGGTGAATGTTCCGGCTGAAGATCAGGAAGATCAGTGCTTGGAGTCGGGATGGGACCCGGCGCAAGGCGTTTACCCGCTGGTTTTACAAACTCCGGCCGATTGGACGGCGGCTCTGGAACAGGAACCCGGTGCATTCGACCCCCTGTGCAAGTGCTTCCGCACGGACTCCATGCGCCTTCTACTGGCGGCAACCCAATTACGCAACGAGCTGCGGCTAACACCATCGCGATTGATTCCCTCGCCTGTCGAAACAGTCCTCCCCGCCGGCGCAGCACTCGCCGCGGGGCTCTCGCCCGGGGACGCACCTTTGCCCGGGCCTGGCGTAACCTCCGGCGCCGAACGGCCGACGGCTCCCGAGGAGGTTGAAGCGGAAACCCAGCTGTTGAAGGTGGGTGATACCGATACAGTGCGTGGGCGAGCGGCCGTTTCCATCGGGGGAAGACACGTGGCGGAGGTGAGTGAGCAGCAAGCCGAGTTTCTCCGCCTCCTACTTGACGCCGGGGACGATTACCAGGAAATTGCCTCGCTTCAGCGAGGAAACGACGTGATTCAAGGCGCCCATTCGACTCGGATGCACAGAACCTTGCCCCCGCCGATCCGGGATTGCCTCGAGCGGAGGGGTGACAGGGGGCCGTGGCGAGTCAAATCCGTTTACCGCCCCCGTCACTGACACCGAAGCGGTTCGGGGCTCCGCCCGACAGAATCGAGATCCCCGCGATTCCCGGCTGGGCCGGCGGTCGAGGTCGGTCACTTCTGAAGCGAGTCGGCGGGGCGGCTCGCACTGTCACATCCGCCCCGCGCCCGGGCCACCGGATCGCGTCGTACGCCCCGGCACGACGCCGTATTGCTTCCGGCCGGCCGGGCCGTGACATCGCTGTCAATGAATTGACACAATTCGTCATTTGATTGACGACCTAGCCGCGCCAAGAATTTCGTCCGCTGGGCGAGCATCGTGCACGCCCGTGCGGAGGCGTGCGGTGATCGACATCCGCTCCGAATCTCTTCTCTCGCTCGCGGCGGCCGGTCGCCACCTGGCCGCGATCCAGGGCGGCCGGCCACCCCGGCCCTCGACCTTCTACCGCTGGGCGACCCGCGGCCTCCGCGGCCACCGGCTGGAGGTCATTCGCTGCGGGGGCCGCGTCGCGACCTCGGTGGAAGCGCTGCAGCGGTTCTTCGACGCCTTGACGGCCGCGGCGCCCGCGCCCCCGATTCACCCCCCCGCCGCGACTCCCGACGCGACGCTGTCCGAACTTGACCGGCTCGGGATCTGACCCGTCGGGGCTCACCCGCTTGGACAAACTCAACCTAGAGGATCTCATGACCGTCCACGCCACTACGACCGCCGCCGCCGCACTGCCGCCGCCGCCCGACCCGTTCGACGTGACCCGGCTGGCGCTCCCCGACGACTCCGACGCCGACCTCGGCGTGCGGGAGCTGCTGGTGTCCGTGCCGTTCCGGAAGCCGAGCAAGGAACAGTTCTTCCGGGTCCACCCGGACCCCGCCTACCGGTGCGTCGGCGGGCTGATCGAGCTGAAGGACGACGACGCGGAGTCGTTCTGGGTGGACCGGTCCCTCTGGCCCGCGCTGGCCGACGAGCCGACGTTCACCCGCCGGCAGGTGGTGACGGCCGTCACGCGCGGCGGTCTGGTGTTCGTGTGGGGGCTGCGGATGCCTGGCCCCGACGGGAAGATTCCGGACTGGGTGAGCATCCCCCAGGAGGCGGCGCGGGTGGCGGCCGGGCAATGGACGAAACTCTACTGGGATCAGACGCAGAGGCGCCACCGGATCAGGGTGTCCGAGCACATGACCGACGCGCCGACCTGGCCCGAGCTCCCGTTCCCGGAGTTGCTCCGCCTGGCGTTCAAGGACCGCACCGTGACGAGCCTCGAGCACCCCGTGCTCAAGAAACTCCGGGGGGAGGTCTGAGCCGACAGACCCGTACCGCTGTTTTCCACGGTTTGACCCGGGTGCGAGGCGGGGTTGGTGCCGAGCGACTTGCCACGGCCCCCCCTCCGACAGCTTGGGACCGGAACCGGTGCGGAGGCGGAATCCATGTACGCAGCCACGGCCCGGAGAGTGACCATGAAGTCGATCACGTTCAACGAGACGACGTATACGTGCCCGTTCCTCGACGTGATGCCCCCTCTGGCCGCCGAGGAGCGGGCCGAGCTGAAAGCCGACATCGCTTCCAACGGGATCACCTACCCCGTGATCGTCACCGAGGAGCACGAGGTGATCGACGGGCATAACCGGCTGGAGATCGCCACCGAGCTTGGACTGACTGCCGTGCCCGTGACGGTGCTCACCGGGTTGTCCGGGGCCCAGAAGCGGGTGCGAGCGGTAGACCTGAACCTCCACCGCCGCCACCTGACCCGCGACCGGAAGCGTGAGGTGATCGCCCACCGGCTGAGGAACGACCCGGGCCGCTCGAATCGGGACATCGCCGCGGAGGTGAAAGCGGACGGGAAGACCGTCGCCGCCGTGCGGGGCGCCCTGGAGGCTACTGCGGAAATTCCGCGGTTGGCCGCGACCCGCGGCCGGGACGGGAAAACGCGGTCGCGGCCCGGGCCGCAGGCGCGCGACATCGCGGCCGCGGCCCGCAAGCACAAGGCCGAGGAAGCGGCCCCGGCGGCGGCGGCCCGACCCCACGCCGAGAATCCCGGCGCGGGGGCGGCCCGCTGGTCGGAGTTGCAGGACATCGCCCGGAGCGCGATGACGTGGGTGGCGGCGCTGTCGCGGCTGGGCCGTGCGAGAGCGGCCGACCGCGACCCCGGCAGGGTGAGCGGCGCGGCGGACCGGCTGCAGCGGGTCGTGGACGAACTGCGGCTGTTTGTGGACCGTTACACGGCCGGCACCGCGGCACCCGCACCCCCCGGCGGCGGCACGACGCAGACGCCCACCACCGGGGCGGCGGAGAAAACCCGAGGGGAGGTCTGACGGGTGGACGCACTCTGCTGCTTCCGCGAGGTGTGGTGCGCGGACTTCGAGTTCCACGCCCCGCCCGGCCACCGGCCGGCACCGCTGTGCGTCTGCGCCCGGGAACTCCGGTCCGGCCGGGCGGTCCGGGTGTGGCTCACCGACGACGCGCCGGCCGCGCCGCCGTTCCCCACCAACGCCGGGGCGGTGTTCGTCGCGTACTACGCAAGCGCCGAACTCGGGTGCTTCCTGGCGCTGGGCTGGCCGCTCCCGGCCCGGGTGCTCGACCTGTACGCCGAGTTCCGGCTCCTGACGAACGGCGCCCCGACCCCCCACGGGTCCGGGCTGCTCGGGGCGCTGGCTCACTTCCGGCTCGACGGGCTGGCGGCGGGCGAGAAGGACGAGCTGCGGGCGCTGGCGATCCGCGGCGGGCCGTTCACCCCTGCCGAGCAAGCCGCGCTGCTCGACTACTGCGAGGCGGACGTGGACGCGCTGGCTCGACTCCTTCCGCGGATGGCCCCGCGGCTCGACCTCCCGCGGGCGCTGCTCCGCGGCCGGTACATGACCGCCGCCGCGCGGATGGAGTGGGCCGGGGTTCCGATCGACGCGGCGGCGCTGGCCGCACTCCGCGAACACTGGGGCGGGATCAAGGACCGACTCGTCCGCGCGGTCGATACCGACTACCGGGTGTTCGCCCCGACCGGCCGCCGGCTCGACCCGGCCAGCCGGTTCGGCGCCTCGGTCATCGACGCGGCCCGCCAGTGGGGGCTCGACCCGGACGCCTTGGCCGCCGCCGCCGCCGACCACCACCGGGAGGAGGTCGAGTCGACCGCCGGCCGGCTGGCCGCGGTCCGCGCCGCTCGCTCCGCCACCGGGCTCACATCGGCGCGGGTCGGCCGGCTGCTCGACGCCGGGCGCGACTACCTCGACGTGCCGGGGCTCGACGTGGCGGCGCGAGAACTCGCCGGCGAGCTGCCCGCCCTCGGCATCGGCCCCGGGTACGACCCGGATGGAGTAGACGACGACTACACGCCGAAGCTCTGGGGCGTGCTGACCGAACCCGACCCGGCCCCCCGCCCGCGGCACGACCCGGGGCTGATCCGCGACGCGGCGGACCGACTCGGTCCCCGCGACGGCACCGAACGGCCGCCCGGTCCACTGTCGTTCTCGGCCGACCGGTGGGCGCGGTATCTCGCGCGGCACCGCATCCCCTGGCCCCGGCTCCCGTCCGGGGCGCTCGACTTGAAGGACGACACGTTCCGCGAGATGGCGAAGCGGTTTCCTGCTGAGGTCGGACCGATCCGCGACCTCCGGCACGCCCTCGGCGAGTTCCGGCTCAACGAGTTGGCCGTCGGCCCCGACGGGCGGAACCGGTGCCTCCTGTCCGCGTTCCGCTCCCGGACCGGGCGGAACCAGCCTTCGAACTCGGCGTTCATCTTTGGCCCGGCCGCGTGGCTGCGGTCTCTGATCCGACCCGGCCCGGGGCGGGCTGTGGTGTACGTCGATTGGTCGCAACAGGAACTCGCCATCGCCGCGGCGCTGTCGGCCGACCCGCGGATGATGGAGGCGTACCAGAGCGGCGACTTCTACACGACGTTCGCCCGGATGGCCGGCGCGATCCCGGCGGACGCCACGAAGCACACCCACCCGGCCGAGCGGGAGGCGTTCAAGGTGGTGAGCCTCGGCGTCCTCTACGGGCTGTCGGCTGAGGGGCTGGCCCGGCGACTCGGCGCCCCCCGCGGCCGCGGGGTCGAGCTGCTCGAGCTCCACCGCCGGACGTTCCGCCGGTTCTGGGAGTGGTCGGATTCGCTCGAGGAGCGGGCACTCCTCACCGGCCGGCTGCGGACCCGGTTCGGGTGGGCGATCAGCGTTCCCGGCGGGCTCGACCCGGTCTCCGGCCGCCCGCTCGCCAACCCCCGGAGTCTGCGCAACTGGCCGATGCAGGCGCACGGCGCGGAGATGATGCGGCTGGCCGCGTGTCTGGCCACCGAGCGCGGGCTGGCGGTGTGCTGCCCGGTTCACGACGCCTTCCTGATCGAGGCGCCGGCCGACCGGGCCGAGGAGGAAACGGAGCGGATGCGCGACGCCATGCGGGAGGCGTCCGAGCTCGTCCTCCCCGGCTTCCCGCTGCGGACGGACGCGAAGATCGTGCGGCACCCCGACCGGTGGACGGACCCGCGCGGGGCGCGGACGTGGGGGCTGGTGTACGGGCTCCTGGCCGAGCTCGGCGTGGACCCGACCCGTACCACCGGTGACACCGGACCCGTACCACCGGCGGCACCCCCGCCCAGTGTTATTTCTGAGTTCTCTTGTCTTCCCCTGTAGGAGGCGGAGGAATGACCGATGCCCGACCCGTTCGACCCGGCCCGGCTCGACCCGGCCGACTTCCCGCCGCCCACCACGCCGCCGCGCCCGCGGCCCGGGGTGAAGTTCCTCCGCGGGCCGATCCCGATGGACTGGCTGACGGCGGCCGCGGCGCTCCCCGGTCGCGCGCTGGCGGTGGGGCTGGTGGTCTGGTTCCTGGCCGGGTGCGAACGGCGGCGGACGGTCGCCGCGACCCTCAGCCGGCTGGCGGCACTCGGCGCCGGGACGCGGGCGGCGGCGCGGCGGGGGCTGGCGGCGCTGGAGGCGGCCGGGCTGGTGGCGGTGGAGCGGCACCCCGGCCGGTCGCCGGTGGTGACGATCCTCGACGCGCCGGGCTGAACGACCGGCAACGGCGGTTCGTGGCCGAGTACCTCACCGACCCGAACGCGGCCCGCGCCTACCGCACCGCCTACGCGCCGCCCGCACCCGCCACCGCGGCGGCGAACGGCTCGCGGCTGCTGAGCAATGTCGGGGTCCCTAGGGGAGTGGCGGACGGTCACGCCACTTGTCGCGGCTGGCGGTGGCGACCCGACGGCGCGTCTTGGAGGAGATCGCCGCGGTCACGTTCTCCGACCTGTCGGACCTGTTCGACACAGCCGGTCCCGGGCTCCGGCTGCTGCCGATGGGCCGGATCCGCCCACTGCCCGCAGGACCGGCCACCCGTCCGGGTGCGGGTCGAGCCGAACGGGACGGCCTGGGATCTCGAAGTGATGTTCCGCAACAACGGGCGGCGCTGCCCTCCTGGCCAAGCTGCTTGGTATGAAACCACGGCGCGCCGCCCGCCACATACCGCATCGAAAGGCGAAGGCATGACGACCGAGCGCAGGCTGGCGGCGCACAAGACGGACGCGGCCCCGAGTGCCGCCAGGCCGGACCGCTGGACCACTGACGGCCGTGCCGACTCGCTCGACCGGTGGGCGGCCGACCCGCTTTTCGCCCTCTGACGCCCTGGGCCGCCCCGCCGCCGCACCAGCGCCGGCGGCCGAATCTCGTTGCGGCACGGGACCACCCGCCGTCGCGACGCGGAAATTCCACCGCCGGCTGGCGGACTCGGGCGGGGATGGTGCACACTCGTTGGGGTCACCCGGGGAGGAACGAGGATGGCGATCGTGACGGTACCGCACGAGAGGGGTCCGACGGCGGTGGTGCTCTGCGACGCCTGCGACCGGCTGATCGGGGACGCGGCCGACGGGGTGGCGGTGTACGAGCAGAACGGGCCGTACGGCGACGTCGGCCGGGTCCGGCACGCTCACCGCGCCGGCCGGTGTCTGGCCGTCGTGGGGCGGGGGCTGGTGGGCCCGGACGGGCCGCCGGCCGTTCACGCGCTGGACGTCCACCTGGCTGTCCTGGCGTTCAACCACGCGCTCCACCCCGAGGACCTCGGCCCGGTGCTGGACCGCGAGTTCCGGGCGCCCGGGAGCGGGTCGAATCCGACGGCCGGTGACGACCCGGGGCGTTCTGGGGAGTGAGACCGAGACCCCGGGCGCCGAACGCTTCCGCTACGGCGGCGCCTCCGGGTCCTCCGTCCGGGGTTAACCGGACAATGTGACGCCGCGGGGGTGGTTCGGGCCCGCGCCGGAGTCACGCTGCACTGGCCGTGGCCGTATCTCGGCGGTGGAGGCCGTTCTTCCGGCCCTCAGCGCCGGAGGCCGAGAGCCAGCCGGACGAGGCCAGCGTGCCACGGCCGCAGGGGGAGCCGACTCGTTGGGCCAGCGTGCCACGGCCGCCGGGGGAGCCGACTCGTTGGGCCAGCGTGCCACGGCCGCCGGGGGAGCCGACTCGTTGGGTTCGTTTCGCCGACTCCGCCCGTACCTCGTACACGCCGCGGACTGTTGCGTTCTCCAAAAGTGCGTCGAGTCCCGCCCAGTCTGCCGTCGGAAACGCCAGATCCGGGCAGATCGACGCCGTTCTGCTGACCGTAACCACCCCGCCGCGTCGGTGCCGCTCGCGGTGTTCGGCGGTGGGTTCGTTTCGCGAAGTCCACGCGGTCACCAACCGGGTGCAGGTGCGGCCGTCCGACCGGCCGTGGTACACTCGCCGTCACTCCAGGAGCCCGCCATGGTGTCCCCCGCCCGCCTCGCCGCCAACCGCGCCAACGCCCGCCGGTCGACCGGCCCCCGCACCCCCGCCGGCAAGGCCGCGTCCGCCCGCAACGCCGTCCGCCACGGCCTGTACGCCGCCGCCGCCCTGCTCCCCGCCCTCGGCGAGACGGCCGCGGACTGGGACGACTTCCGGGCGGCGGTGGCCCGGTCCCTCCGGCCCGAGGGCGCCGCCGAGGCGGCGACGGCCGAGCGGGTGGCGTGGGTGCTGTACCGCCAGCGGCGGCTCGCGGCCCTGGCGACCGGCCCCGCCCCGGCGGCGCTGCCCCCCGACCCGGACACGATCACCGGCGAGGGGGTTGATCACTTCATCCCGGTCAGCCCGGCCGCCCCGCCGGCCGCGCGACTGGTCCACGCCCGCGCCGCACTCGCGGGGCAGCGGGCGGCGGCCGCCGCCGACCGGGCGGTGGCGGCCGCCCTGGCCGGGGCGGACGTCGAGCTCACCCTCGGGGCGGTGGTGACGGCGACCCGGGAGGCGGGCGAGTTGCTCGGCTGGCGGATCCAGCAGAAGCCGGACCCGTGGGTCGGGGTGCTCGCCGGGCTGGGGGTCGAGGTGGCCACGCCCATCGCGGCCGAGTGGACGGCGGACCTGCTGCGCCGGGTAGTCGGCCGGGCCGGCGGGTGCGAGGGCCGCGACCCGCCGGTGTTCCTGGCCGACGTGCGGGCCGCGGTCCTGGCCGGCACCGAGGCCCGCGGCGGGAGGGTCCGCGGCCTGGAGGCGACGGAGGCGGCGCTCGTGGCCGAACTGCGGACGGCACGGGGGCGGGCCGTGGCGGACGCGCTGCTGGCCGCCGGCGGGCTCGGGGAGCGGGCGGACCGGGCCGAGGCCCACCTGTCGCGGGAACTCGACCGGGCCCTCGCCCAGCTCGCCCGGCTCCGGGGCCTGCGGCCACAGCCGACGCACCCGCGGCCGAGCCACCCGGTCGAGGACGTCGGGTTCGTGTTGCGGCGGGCCGGACTGGTGGGTTGAGGCAATGAAGCGTCCGGGCGGGCGGGGTTCCGAAGCGCGGTGGTCGTCGCGGGTCGCGTCCGGCCGCAATGCCGAGATGGGCGCCTGCGCGGGTGAACCCCGATTTCCGGCGCGTCAACGCCTCGGGCAGTCAGGTGCGGCAACCCTTCAGTCGACACGCCACCCGACGGCTTGCCTGGCCGAACCCATGAGGCGCGGGGGTCGCCACCGAGCGGCCGATCGTCCTGGCTCCGCTCCGCCCCGGGTCGAGGAGAGCGGCGCGAGGCGGGGCATCGGTCGATCGCCGAATATCGGCGTCGGCCGGTCGGCGTGTGCGGCAACGGTGACGGCAGTTGATCGTCGACGGGGTTGTGGTAGTTGTGAAGTGTCGACGGGCCGCACCCCCCGCCCTCCCCACTCTCGCCCGCGACCGATCTTCCGGCCGTCGATTCGCGGGGAGCGCCGCTGCGCGGCACGCCAAAACCATTTCCGGAGTGCCTCCCTACCTAGGCGGTGTCACCCGTGCGGTGTGCGCTCAGTCGCCGGCGCCCGGCCGCCGTGTGCATTCTGGCGATTTTCGGAGTGACAGGCGAAGCGGACGAGGGCACCCGGCCCATTTCGTCCTATTCTCGTATCGGCTTTCGCTTCTGACATTGTTTCGCGGTGTCGGGCGTGTTCTCATTGCTCGTCTGCGGCGAGCGGCAGGGAGGTCGGTCTACTCCCCTGCACACAACCGATCGGGCACCCCCGGTACCCGTCCGTCACCGCCGAACCCACTGGAGGGCGACCCGGCACGGCCCGAACGTCACCACACTTCGCATGACCTTTTACGCCCACTCCGCCCGGGACACGGCCGGCCGCCCGGCCCCGGCCCTGTTCCAGCTTCTCGCCGAACACCTCCGAAGCGTGGCCGCGGCGGCACGGGCCCGGGCGGTCGCGACCCGCATGCCCGGCCTCGCCGCCCACGCCGCCGCCGCCGGGCTACTCCACGACCTGGGCAAGTACCGGCCCGGCTTCCAGCGCTACATCCACCCGGACTACCCCGACCCGCCGCTGCCGGACCGGCTCCACAAGGAGGCCGGCGCGGCGCGGGCGGCGGCGGCGAAGTGCGGGGCCGTTGCGTTCGCCATTTTCGGGCACCACGGTGGCCTGCCGGACCTGGCGGACCTGCAATCCGGCTTCAAGTCGCCGGCCGCCGACTGGCAGGCGGTGTGGGCCGCCGCCGTCGCCGACCTGCCGGACCTCGCGACCGCGCTCGACGGGCTGCCGCCGGTGCCGCGCGAGTTCGCCGCCGACCTGTTCGCCCGCGTGCTGTTCGCCTGCCTCGTCGATGCCGACTGGGCCGACACGACCCGCCACGAGCAGCAGACGAAGGGCTACTCAGCCGACCCGGCTCCGCCGCCGCTCGCACCCGAGAAGAGGTGGAAGCACGTCGAAGCGCACCTCGCCGGCCTCGCCGCCCGGCCGCTCGAACCGCACGTCAAGGCGGCCCGCGCCACGGTTCTGGCGGCGTGTCTGGCGGCGGCTGAGAAACCGCCCGGGCTGTTCTCACTGACCGTTCCGACCGGCGGCGGCAAGACGCTCGCGGCCCTCGCGTTCGCCCTGAAGCACGCCGAGCGGAACCACCTCCGGCGGGTGATCTACGTCGCCCCGTACACGACCATCCTGGAGCAGAATGCCGACGTGATCCGCGAGGCGCTCGGCGTCAGCCGGCACGACGCGGCGGTGCTGGAGCACCACAGCCTGGCCGAGCCACCGGGCGACGCCGACACGGCGGAGACGCGGCGCGAGGCGGCCGCCCGCCGGGCCGAGAACTGGGACGCGCCGGTGGTGGTGACCACGAACGTGCAGTTCTTCGAGAGCCTGTTCAGTAACAAACCGGGCCGCTGCCGCAAGCTCCACAACGTCGCCGGCAGCGTGGTCGTGCTGGACGAGTGCCAGTCGCTGCCGCCGGGCCTGGTGGCGCCGACGTGCGGGATGCTGAAGCAGCTCACCGCCCCCGTCGGCGAGGGCGGGCTCGGCTGCACCGTCGTGCTGTGTACCGCCACGCAGCCGGCGTTCGACCACGACCTGTTGAAGGCCGACGAGCGGCTCACGGCCGAGGAGATCATCCCGGGGGACGCGAACCTGTTCACGTCGCTGAAGCGCGTGGACGTGGTGTGGCCGAAGCGCGACGACCCGAAGCTGTCGTGGGCGGAGGTGGCGGAACGGATGCGCGACGCGGGCTCGGCGCTGTGCGTGGTGAACACGAAGAAGGCGGCGCGGGCGGTGTTCGCGGAGTTGGCAGCGAAGCGTACGCCGGGGGCGTTCCACCTGTCGACGGGGATGTGCCCGCAGCACCGCCGCGAGAAGCTGGCGCAGGTGCGCGGGCTGCTGGACGCCAAGGCGCCGTGCTTCGTGGTGTCCACGCAACTGATCGAGGCCGGTGTGGACGTCGACTTCCCGTTCCTGATGCGCGAGATGGGGCCGCTGGAGTCGGTGATCCAGGCCGCCGGCCGCTGCAACCGCGAGGGAAAGCGGCCGTGGGCGGAGAGCAAGGTGGTCGTGTTCCGCAGCGCGGAAGGCACGATCCCCGGCGGGTGGTACACGGCCGGCCGCGACAAACTGGAGCAGATCATCGCGGCGAACGGCGACGGCCCGCGGGTGGACGACCCCGACACGATCACCGACTACTTCCGCCGGCTGTACTTCACGGGCGGCCCCGGGGCGCTGGACGCGCCGGGCGTCCTCGAACTGCGGCGGGCGTGGAAGTTCCGGGCCGCGGCGGAGGCGTACAAGCTCATCGACGACGCCGGGCAGCCGGTGGTGGTGCGGGCGTGGAAGTCGCACGAGGCGGAAATCGCGGCGCTGCTGGTCGAACTCGAGTCGGCGCCGCGGAAGTCTACGTACCGGGCGCTGGCGCGGTTTCAGGTGAACCTGCTGCCGTCGAAGATGGCGAAGCTGGGGCACTTGTACCACGAGGGGCCGGGCAAGGTGCTGGTCTGGGACGGCGAATACGACGAGGATGCCGGAATCGTCGAGGAAATGGCCGACGTGTTCGTCCTGTAACCGAGGAGCCGCGGATGCTACCGCCAACAGTCGCGGTGAAGGTGTGGGGCGAGTTCGCCTTGTTCACGCGCCCGGAACTGTCCGTCGAGCGCATCTCCTACCCGGTGATGACGCCGTCGGCCGCCCGCGGCGTGCTCGACGCCATCCTGTACAAGCCGCAGATGACGTGGCACGTCCGCCGCATCACCGTCCTGAAGCCGCGTTTCCCGGCCGGCTTCCCCGCGGCCGAGGCCCGACAGCACTACCGCATGATCGGCGTCCGCCGCAACGAAATCCAGGGCACCATCCCGCCGCGCACCGTCGAGGGCTGGATGAAGGCGCCCGACACGTTCGAGCCGTACCTCGTCGATTCTGCTGGCCGTGAGGGAGCACAGGGGCAGAACCGCACCCAGCGGAACAGCCGGATGCTGCACCACGTCGCCTACCAGATCGACGCCAGCCCCAAACTCACCGACCGGGCCAACCGCCCGCGCACCCGCCCCGAGGACACCGACGAGGAACACGGCCCGGACACGGTGGCGAAGTACGTCGGCATGTTCCAGCGGCGCGTCGAGAAGGGGCAGTGCTTCCACCGCCCGTACCTCGGCGTCCGCGAGTTAGCCGCGCACTTCGCCCCGCCCGACGGCAGCGAGGAACCGCTGACCGGGTGGACTGAGTCGCTCGGGTTCATGCTGTACGACCTGAAGTTCGCGGCCGACGGCACCCGCCGGCCGGGCTTCTTCGAGGCGAAGGTGACGACCGGTGATCAGCGACAGCACCGCTTCCCTCTTGGCGACAGTCAGTTCTCCGCCTGGATCGCCTGCTCCTCGGCACTCGTTACGTCGTCGCCTCGCCCGCGGTCTTCGCTCGTCGGTTCTTGGCCTGCTCGGCCCGGTAGCTCGGCACGTTCAACTCCACGATCACGCTGTGGTGTACCAATCGGTCGATCGCCGCCGCCGTCGTCATCGGATCCTTGAAGATCGACTCCCACCCCGAGAACGCCAGGTTGCTCGTCAGCAGCACGCTCCCCCGCTCGTACCGCTCCGCCAGCAGCGTGAACAGCACCTCCATCTCCTCCCGGCTCTGCTGCACGTACCCCAGGTCGTCCACCATCAGCACCGGGTATCCACCCAGACGCTTCAGCGCCTTCGGCAGCTTCAACTCCCGCTTCGCCAGCAGCAGTTCCTGGACCAGCAGGTTGCACGTCGTGAACAGCACCTTCCGCCCCGCACGCACCAGCTCCTGCGACACCGCACAACGTAAATGCGTCTTCCCCGAGCCGGGCGGCCCGAACACCAGCACGTTCTCCCGCCGGTCCACGAACCCGCCGTCGAGCAACGCCTTCGCCTGGTGCACCACCTTCGACGGCAGACGCTTCGTGTCCAGCGCCGACCAACTCTTCTCCAGCGGCAGCTTCGACGCCCGCAGCAACCGCCCGATCCGGTTCTCGCGGCGGTGGCTCACCTCGGCATCGGTCAGGCCCAGCAGGTACTGCTCGAACGTCTGCTCGTTCGCCCGCGCCGCACCCGCCGCCGCCGCGAACGTCCGCCGCATCGTCGGCAGGCCCAGGTCCTTCAGGTTCCCCGTCAACTGCTCGCCCTCGGTCATCGCCTTCGACATGGGAGGTGCCCTCCGTGGCACTCAGGAGTTGGTCGTACACGTTCAGATCCACCGGCCCGACGACGACGACCGGGATCGTCGGGGTGGTCGAGGACTCCCGCAGCCGACCCAGCACCGCGTCCGCCGTCGGCGTCCCGTCGGCGGCGAGGACGACGCGGATCGCGGCTTCCACGGACACCTCACTGTCGCGGGCCGCGTGGAAGAGCAGCCGCAGGTATTCCTTGTCCGCCCGCGGCGGCACCCGACGTCGCAGCACGTCGTAGGCGATCCGGAACGTGGTGGTCGGGAACAGGTCGTCACGATACCGGTACGCCGCGAACGCCCCCGGCTTGCGAACCAGCCAGTCGATCACGTGCCGGTAGTTGATCCGGTGCCGGCCGCGACCACGCAATCGCGGCATCTGCTCCACCCGCGTCTGGGCGTACCACACCTCCACGTGCTCGGCGTGCAGGCGCACCTCGACCCGCTCGCCGATCAGCCGGCTCGACACCGAGTACGTGTTCTCGTGCACGCGAACCGTACTCCCCGCCGACACCTTCACCGGCACGCGACCCGCGGACTCGAACCGCCTCCCCGGCAGCGCACGCAGGTGCTTCACCTCCTCGGCCAGCTTCACACGTCGGTTCGCGTTCAGTTGCCGGAACAACTCGCGGAGGAACGACTCGTAGCTCGCCCGGCTCGTGAAATCCCGGCTGGCGCGGAGCATCAACTGCTGGTCGAGTGCGCGCTTGAACCGGTGGTGCCGCTGCTCGATGTCGCCGTTCTCGTTGCCGTGCCCGGCCTGGATCGCCTGCCCTTCGAGGCCGTAGTGCGCGAGCAACGCCTGATACCGCCGGGTGAACTCCGCCCCGGTCGTGCCCGGCGGGATGGCGGCGGTGAGCCGGTCGGTGCGGTGAACCGCGGGCACGCCGCCGAGTTCCGCCAGCGCGTTCTGCAACCCCTCGGCGAGCGTCTCGAACGACTCGGCGAAGCACACCGTGCCGGTCTCCCAGTTCGAGTCGGTCAGGACGAAGTGGTAGATCAGGTGGTCGAACGGCTGGCCGGCGATGGTCACCCCCAGTTTGGTCAGGTGCGTGAAGTCGGACGCGCACAACCGACCGGGGGTGTGGACCTGGGCGAAGAACACTTCCTTCGCCGGACCGTGGGTCGCCCGCCACGTCTTGACCCGCCGCTGGAAGGTGCGGAGTTGGCCGTCGGGGAACCGCCCGGGGTGCTCGCGTTGGAGGTGCTGGAAGAGGGTCAACGCCTCCAGCCCTGGGTTGAGGGCGAGTCGCTCGACGACACCGGTCCAGACGGCGTCGAACGGGTCCGGGTGGGTGCGTCGGGGATGCGGCATCCGTGCCTCGCTGGGGAGCCGGGCGAGCCGGCGGTACTTGCGTGCGGTCTTGGGATCCATCCCGGACCGGAGGGCGGCGACGGCGCGGGGCGTGCCCCGCGCGTCCAGTCGCCGCAACGTGCGAACCTGTTGATCCGTGACACGCATGCCGAACCCTCGAACCCCTGGGGTCGGTCAGCGTAGCCACACCGGCGATCGGAGGGTCACACGGCGGGAAATGGAACTGTCGTTGAAGGGGAAAACCGGCTGTCGCCAATCAGGCGGGGGAGCCGCGGTCGCCATTTCATCCTTCGCCGCCTTCTTCGTACCCGCCGCAGTCGCGCTCGCGTCCGCCTTCGCCTTCGTCGCCATGTGCCTCTCCCGTGGGTGCCCCGAGCCGGTCGGCCGGGGTGTGACACATTGGCTCGGCCGCCCGCCGACATCCAGCGCAGAAGCAGATTTTCCCATCAATTTCCAGCGAAGCGGAACAATCCGCGGACACTCTGGCCGGGCCGGGAGTAGTACCCGGGCGGGGAAAGCCGCCGGGTTGGTGAGACACTTTTCGCCGGCGCGGGCAACAGACAGGGGTATGGGGCAGCGCACACACGCGAGGGGTGGCCGATGGACGTGGAGATGTGGCCGGTCGGGCGGCTCAAGCCGTACCCGCAGAACCCCCGGCACAACGACGCCGGGGTCGATGCCGTCGCGGCGTCGCTGAAGGCGTTCGGGTGGCAGCAACCAGTTGTCGCGGACGAGCAGGACGTGATCGTGGTCGGGCACACTCGGTACAAGGCGGCTCTCAAGCTCGGCCTGACTGAGGTGCCGGTGCATGTGGCCCGCGGGCTCACCCCCGAGCAGGCACGCGCGTACCGCATCGCCGACAACCAGACCGCCACGCTCTCCGCCTGGGACGACGGGCTGCTCGCCCAGGAGCTGGCCGCGCTCCAGGCCGTCGACTTCGACCTCGGCCTGACGGGGTTCGCCGAGGACGACCTGCTGGCGCTGCTCGCCGACCCGCCAGCGGCAGCTGTCGCCGACCCGGACGCCGTGCCCGAGCCGCCGGCGGTGCCGGTGACCCGCCCCGGCGACCTGTGGGCCGTCGGCCGCCACCGCCTGCTCTGCGGCGACGCAACCAAGGCTGCCGACGTGGCCCGGGTGCTGGGCGGGGACCCGGCGGACGTGCTGCTGACGGACCCGCCGTACAACGTCGCGTACGAGGGCGGCACCGCCGACCGCCTCACCATCGCCAACGACGACCTGTCCCCCGACGACTTCCAGCAGTTCCTCTTCTCGGCGCTTACGGCAGCACGAACGCACCTGCGGCCGGGGGGCGGGTTCTACGTGTGGCACGCCGACACGTTCGGGCTGTCCGTCCGCCGGGCCGCGGCCGAGGCCGGGCTCCGGGTGCGGCAGTGCCTGGTGTGGGTGAAGCCGGCGCTGGTGCTCGGGCGGCAGGACTACCAGTGGCGCCACGAGCCGTGCCTCTACGGCTGGGCCGACGGCGCCCCCCACACGTGGCTCGGCGGCCGCGCCCAGACCACCGTGCTGGAGTTCGACAAGCCGGCCCGGAACGCCGAGCACCCGACCATGAAGCCGGTGGCCCTGTTCCAGGCGTTGCTCGCCAACAGCTGCCCGGTCGGCGGGGTGGTCCTCGACCCGTTCGGCGGGAGCGGCACCACGCTGGTGGCCGCCGAACAGGCGGGCCGTAGCGCGCGGCTGCTGGAGGTCGATCCGCGGTACTGTGACGTCATCCTGTCTCGTGCCGGGGCCACGTTCGGCGATGCCGTGCCGGTGCGACTGCTCGACGGCGATACGGAGGTCGCCCACGCGGACGTGGTGGCGGCGCGGCGGGCCGAAGCAGCGGCGGCGTAGCCGGTACGATCGAGGGGCAGCCGATGCGGCTCAGCAAGCGGGTGGGGGCGGTCGCGGCGGCGGTGGCCGCCACCACCGGCTGTCCCGGCCCCGGGGTGGTGAACCGACTCGCCGCCGACGAGGACGCCGACCCGCCGCCGTGCCCCATGTGTGGCGGGTGCCACGTGCTGGTGATTGACGAGGTCGTGGTGGAGGCGGGCGAACCGCCGGCGGACCCGCCCGGACCCTGAAGATCGGCGGAAAAAGTCTGCAAGTTCGCCCTGTTCGCGGGAGGGACGCATGGTCGCCCGGAAGAAGAACGACGACGCCCTGGTCCTCGCGCTCGCCTGCGGGGCCACGGTGGAGGCGGCCGCCCGGCAGTGCGACCTGTCCGAGCGGACGGTCTACACCCGGCTCAAGGACGCCGACTTCCAGCTGCGGGTCAAGCAGGTCCGCTCCGACATGGTCCGGCGGTCGGCCGGGCTCCTGTCGGCCGCGTCCGGCGAGGCGGTGCGGACGCTCCTGGCGCTGATGAAGGAGTCGGCCCCGCCGGCCGTGCGGCTGGGGGCGGCGAAGGCGGTGCTGGAGGTCGGGCTGAAGATCCGGGAGCTGGCCGACCTGGAGGCCGAGCTGCGGGACCTGGAGGAGAAGGTCAAGGCCCTCGGCCCGCCGGACGGCGGCGGGAGGCGGTGGTGAACGTCCGCGGGCGGGTGGCGCGGCTGCGGGCCGGGCTGGTCGGGCGGGACGGGGACGACTTGGCCCACATCGTGGTGAGGGTGCCGGCCGGGGGCGACCCGGACGGCCGGCCGCCGGGGGTGTACCGGTCGGGCGGAGTGATCGACGTGGTGTACGATGGCGACGAGCCCGACCCGGTCCCACGGGAGCGGGTACTCCGGAAGGCGCCGCCGGCGGCGCTGGAGATCGTGCTCGGGCCGGACGTCGTCCCGCCCCCCGCCGCTGTCGAAACGGCTGACCTCGGGAGGCGGTCGTGAGTGCGCGTCGGGGCCGACTCGATCGGCTGCGGTCGGCGGTGAAGTCGGTCGCCGCCGCCGCCGCGGTGGCGCCGACGGAGGTGTGGCTGCCGGTCAAGGACTGCGGGACCGAGGTGCCGGGCCGCTACCCGATGCCCGGCGGGCGGGCGGTCCTCGTCCTGTACGCCCCCGACGACCCGGAGCCCGCGTGAGCACCCGCGCCCTCTCCCGCCGTATCGGTGACCTCGCCCGCCGCCAGGCCGAGGCGGGCGAACGCCACGCCGCCGTCGCCGCCGCGGTGGACGCGGGGCACGCCGAGCGGGTGGCGTTCCTCATGATGGTTCCCGAGGACCTGCGGATGGCGGTCGGGATCACCCTGCGCGACCCGGACGGGGACGACGCCCTCCACTCGTGGGTGGCCCGGCCGTTCGCAAGGTGGGCCGTCGCGCCAGCCGGGTTCCAGTTCCCGCGGGCGCTGGTCGAGTGGCTGCTGGGCCGGCCACACGCCTGGTTCCTGGGCCACCACTGCGAGCGGTGCGGGCTCGGGGTGCCGCTCCTGACCACCGACTCCCGCGACCCGAGCCCGCCGCCGTCGATCGTCGTCTTCCCGACGTGCCCGGCCTGCGGCGGGGTCACCTCCCACGCCGCCAACTGGTGGACGGAGCCGCCGCCATGACGTTGCACGGCCGGGTGGCGAGGCTGACCCGGCGGCTGCCGGGGCGGCGGCCGAAGGGGGTGCCGACCGACCCGGCGGCGCTGCTGGCCGGGCTGGCGGCCGGGACGGTGTCGATGGCCGACTTCGACCGGGCGGATGCCGACCAGCTGAACGCGGTGGCGTACGCGGCGGCGCTGCTGATCGCTCACTCGGGTGCGGGAGGGGCGCGATGACCCGCGGGCGGCTGGCCCGGCTCGGCCGGGCGGTGTTCCTGCGGGCAGCGACAGGTGTCGACGCCCCGGTGCGGCTGCGGTCCCCGGCCGACGTGCTCGCGCTGCTCGAGGCCGAGGCCGGGCGCGTCCGCGCCGACCCGACCGCCGACCCGGTCGCCCGGGCGCGGGCCGTCGGCGCCATCGCCCGCGTCGCGCTCGACGCGATTGAGGCCGACCAGGTCGCCGCTCGGGTGGTGGCGCTCGAAGCCGTCCTGTCCCGGAGGAGCCCGTCGTGACCGCCGACCGCCTCGCCCGCCGCTACGCCGTGCTCCGGCCCGACGAGCGCCTCGCGCTCATGCTGGCCGCGAGCGGGCGCGGCGACGACGCGGAGCACGAGCGCCTCGTCGCGACCGCCCCGCGAGTGCCCGTCGTCGTGCCGGATACGTTCCCGCGGTACATGGCGTTCCGGGAGGTCCTCGACCGCCACCGGGCCGAGCGATTCGAGCTGACCGCCCGGTTCTTCCAGACGAAACGCCTCGAGGAGGACTACGACGAGGGGCCGGGCGGGCGGATGGGCAACGTCGCCAGGGCATTCGGCTACCTGCTCCTGGCCGCCCGGGACGGGTGGACCACGTTCAGCGAGCGGGCCATGCTGCCGTGTGGCGGGCTGGAGGTGGCACTGGTCGGCGGGGACGTGCTGCGGATAGCCGAGGACGAGGCCGAGAGGGACGAGGTCACCGCGGACGAGGTGGCGGGGATAATCGCCGCGCGGGGTGGGCCGGTGGGCCAGGTGAGGACGGCGTCGTCGGTGGCCGAGGAATTGGGGGAGGTGTTCGCCGCCCGGCTGGGGTGGTGGGAGGGTGAGGGGCGATGAAGGTGCGCGGGCGGGTGGAGAAGTTACGGATACTGGTCGGCCGCTTTCCGCCGCCAGGCCGACTCATCATCGCCGTCCCGGTCGGCGGCGGGATCGCCGGCCGCCGGATGTCATCCCCCGGCAGCAATCCCCGCCCACCGCTTGCCCCGCCGACGCGGGTGCGGAGAATTACCACCTGCCGTGACGCGCCCGACACGCGGCCCCGCCCGCCGGTGACCTCTCCCGGTGCCCCATGCCCATTCCCGTCGAGTGCCCGACCTGTCTCACCCGCCTCCGCGCGCCAGACGCCGCCGCCGGGGTCGAGTTGCGATGCCCGACGTGCGGAGGGGCGGTCGCCGTACCCGCCGGTCCCGAGCCCGACATCGAGGTCGTCGAGCCGGACCCGCAGGAATCGGGCCGCTCCGACCGGCGGCGGTCGCGCACGCGGGCGGGTCGCTCAACCGCCGGGCGGAGAGTGCTCCCGCTGGTGCTCGTCGGCCTCGGCGCCGTGGTCGTCGTGGCGGGGGCCGCCGGCGGCCTCGTGCTGGCCTTCCGGAACCCGAACGCCGGCCCGGGAGTCGCCGGCGCGAGACTCCCGCCGGCCGCGCCCCCCGCGGTCCGGCCGCCCGCTCTCCCCCCGGCTCCCGAGCAGGAAGACCCGTTCGCCCCGGCCGAGCCCGATGACGCGGCGACCCTCCGCTGGCTCGACGAGCGCGCGGCCGAACAGCCCGAGCCGATCCCCCAGGATGCGGCCCGCGCCGCGTCCCGGCGCGCCGCCCGCCGCGCCTGGTACCGCGACAGCCTGGTTGGGGGGTTCGACCGGTCGAAGGGGGCTCAGGCGCCGTGGGCCGGAAAGGCCCGCGAGGCTCTCCAGTTCCGGGCCGACGAGTTCGCCGCCCGCGAGCCCTCGGGGCTCGACTACCGGGTCAAGCTCTCGAGCGACGACGCGCTCGCCGCCGCGATCGCCGCCGGGTGCGACGACCCCCTCGTCCTGTACCTCCGCCACCGGCTGGACCACGCCGCCTACCGGTTCCCGTTACTCGGGCAGGCGGCCGCCACGCTCGTCCCGATCGTCGAGGCTCTCTGGGCGAGCGAGTACGGGGGCGTGCGGAAGGCCCACGCCATCCAGAACCTCCTGACCCTCCAGCTGCCGGGCGACCGGGACCCGCCGCCGCCCGAGTCGCGGGTCTGGGACGCCCGGTACTGGGAGGCGCTCGGCCGCGCCTGCCGCGACCCCGACCCGTACACCCAGGCCGACGTGGTCGAGCTGGCCCGGGTGCGGGAGGAGTACGTGATGGCCGGCGGCGGGACGCGGGAGAAGGCCCACGCGGAGACCGCCGCCCGCCTCGCCGAGGCCGGCGCGCCGGCGTACACCCGGCTGGTCGTGACCGGGTCGTTCCTGATCCGGCACGCCTGGGACGCCCGCGGCCGCGGGCTCGCGGACACTGTCACGCCCGAGGGCCACCGCCTGCTGCGGCGGCGGATGGCGGAGGCCGAGGCCGCGCTGGCCGAGGCCCACGACCTCGACCCGGACCGGCCCGAGGCGGCGACCCAGATGCTGTGGGTGTGCGTCGGGCTGGGCCACCCGCGCGAGGAGATGGAGCGCTGGTTCGGGCGGGCGATGCGGGCCGAGCCGGACAACACCCCGGCGTGTACCGTCAAGATCGAGTACCTCCACCCGAAGTGGTACGGCACCGACGACGACTACCTCGGGTTCGCCTGGCAGTGCGTCCGCACCCGGAACGTCCACGGCCGGCTGCCGGTCGTCCCGGTCGCCCACGTCATGGCGCACCACACCCTCCCCCGGCCGATCGTCTTCCCCACCCAGCTGGCGGACCTCCGGGCGGCGTACGGCCGGCCGAACGTCTGGGTGCTCACCCGCACCGCCCTCACGGTCCTCACCCGGGCCGACCCGGAGCTGAGCAAGTTCCGCGGCCTGTTCGCCCGGCTCGCCTGCGTCGCCGGGCGGTACGACGTCGCCCGGCGTGAACTCGCCGGCGTGGCCGACGCCGCGGCCGGCGGCTTCCTCACCCCGCGGGAACTCGAGTACTACCGGTCCTGGGCTGCCGCCGGCATCCTCCCCGACGCTGCGGATGGGTGGTAGGCCGATGCCCACGGCGTCCCGGCGGGGTTCTACGGCGAACACCTGCTCCCGTCCGGGGGGCTGGACGAGCACCTGGCCGGCGGGGAGGTGCTGGCCGCAGCCAAGGCTGACGCGGAGGCGGACGAGACCCCGGGGGCGGACGGGGAGGCGTTCATCCACCGGGCGGGGTCGGAGCCGCCCGGGCCGTCGCGGGCGGCGGCGTCGGTCGCCGAGGAGTTGGCGGGGGTGTTCGCCGCCCGGCTGGCGTGGTGGGAAGGGGAGGGGCGATGAGGGTGCGGGTGCGGCTGGAGAAGCTGCGCCAGGTGCTCCGCAGGCTCCCGCAGTCGAGTCAGCTCGACCTGGTGGTCGCCGTCCCGGTGGGGGAGCGGGATGGCCGACGACCTGCCGCCGGGGGTCTACTTCGAGGACGATGGGCGAGTGGCGACGGTGGTGTTCGACGGGACCGGGCCGGACCCGGCGGCGCTGGCGGGGCTGGAGGCGCGGCTCACGACATCCTCTGTCGTGATCACTACTCCACCGTAACGGGCGATAGATTCACGGCCACACTGTCGTTGAGCTCCGCGCCAAGACACGCCACCCTTCGAGCTGTCTGTATCGACCGGAGTCGGCTGGACCGGAGGTAGCGTACCGGACACCGCTTCCTGGTGCGCAGCGACCGCGACATTATAACCGCTCATCCTCCTCGTTCTCCCGTCGCAGCCAGTCGGTGTGCTGCTCGGCGGACCGGATCTCATATTCGGCCCACTCCCGCACCCGCCGGAGCGGGTGCGATGTGAACGGTGCCATAACCGCCCTGGTCCGGTCGGCCATATCGTCCGTGGCTATAAACGCCCCGCTGTGCCGGCCCATCAAGTACAACTCGAACGCCTCCTGGTCACCCTCCCGGTCCGTGAACAGCCAGTGCGTCACCGCCGGGATCACGACCTCTCCCGCCGGACCGACGGACGGACTGTCCAGGTGCCGGGCGACCCACCGGAGGGCTTCAGGGCCGTGGGCCTCGACCCACCGGCGGACTTCGGCCACCCCGATCGCCTCGAACAGGCCGTGGAACACGTCCACCCCGAAGATGCCCCGGCGGGCGGGGTCCAGGATCGCCGCCCCGATTACGTTCATCACCCCCCGCGGCGCGACCCGCCCGGCCGCGGCCAACACCTCGACGTTCCCGTCGTCGAGCCGCCAATCGTGCCCGGACCCGGTAATCAGACCGACGACGACCTCGGCGACCATCTGGGGGTCGAACGGGGCCAGGAGCCGCAGCACCCGGTGCCAGTCGTGAATCCGGTCGTGGCTCGCCTCGGCGGTCGGGGCGAGCGCTGCCAAGCGGGCGGCTGCCGGGACGATGGTCGGGTCGAGCCCTGGGGCGTCGTGGTACCAGAACGCAACGAGTTCCAGCCCGACGCCGACCGCGGCCCGGTCGCCGGTCTCCCGCAACCCCATCAGGGCATCCAGGACTCTCACCCGGTCCGGCTCGACCAACCGCTCCCGCCACCCGCCGTAGGCGAGCTGCCGGAGGAGGCGGGATGCCGGCGGCGTGACCCGACCGATGACGGCCAGGATCCGGTCGACGCCGCGGGCGCCGCGGTCGGCAGTCACGGTCGCTATCACCGCCAGCTCGGGATGCCCGGCCGCGACCGCGTCGAGCTCGGCGGCCCAGTCGCCGGGCAGGTCGCCGGTCCGGGCCATGACCCCGTGCAGGTAGCCGAGAACGAACGGGCGGGCGGCGTCCGTCCCGAGCCAACCCCGGACCGTCTCCGCGCAACGGCCGGCGGTATCCCGCCGGCCGACCGTGAACCCGAACGCCCCGGCCCCCTTGGCGGCTTCGGCGGCGAGCCAGTCCCCCAACCCGGCGAGCGACCCCGGGGTCGTCAACAGCTCCTCGGCCAGCGCCTCGTACAGTGCGTCCGACTGGTGCTCCATCCACAGGTCGTGGTAGCCGTGGGCGGTCAGGTCCTGGATCCGGGTCGCCAGGTCGTCCACCGCGAGGTCGGCCCGCCACTGCTCCAGCAGCGGGAGGTGGGCCGGCGGCCGGGCGCCACCGTCGATCCGCCGGTGGAAGCCGATCGTCCGGTCGAGTTCCACCACGAGCTCGCGCCGGAGGTCGGCGGGAAGGGAAGAGGTCGTGAACAGCCCGCGAGCCGCGTCGAGCGCCCCGACGTACCCGAACCGCCGGATGCGGCTCACCAGGCGGCGGCGGGCGAGATCCCTGACCGGCTCCGGTAGCGTGGCCACGGCTCCGAGAACCTGACGGGCCGCGTCCCGCCGGTACTCCCGGAGTTGCTCGTGTGACGCCGGCATCCACGGCTGCGGTGTCACCCGCCCGCCGACCATCCCCGGGGGCATGCCGAGCCCTAGGTGCGGCGGGTCGATCACGGCGAAGGCGGCCTCCAGGACCAGTTCTAGGTCGTCAGCCGACGCCGCCCGGAGGCGGGTGAGGAGGGTGCGGAACCGCCGGTCGAACGGGAGTTCGGTCGGGGTGAGGACGGGCCAGAACAGTGACCGCCAGACGGCGGTGCCGTTGTTCCCGATCCGCGGCTCGGTCTCGTACCGGGCGAGCCGGTACAGGATCGCCTCGCACGCCGCGAAGTGGTCGGCGAACCCGGCCAGGTTCTGGCACAGCCAGACGAGCTGCCGCCGCCCCCGCCAGCCGCCCGAGCCGTCCGGGGCGCCGTCGACCCCGAGCAGTTGCTCGGCGGACGCGGCCTCGGCCGCCCGACGGAGCCAGGCCAGGCCCTGGGTCGGGTCGAACTCGGCCCAGGTCTGGAACACCCGCGAGTCCGACCGGCCGACGAGTGCCGTGACACCGGCCCCGGACAGCCAGTTCAGAAAGACGCGGCCGACGTGGTCGGCCACCTCCTCCCGCAAGCCGCCCGGGAGCTCCTGGCACCGCTCCAGGAACCGCCGGAGGAGCCGCTCCGGGAGGCGGCCCATGAACTCCTCCAGCCGGTCCCGGAGGCGGCGCCGGAAGAGGTCGTGGAACAGGCCGACGGCGAGCGCGTGTGGCACCCCCTCGAAGAACCGCGTCGTCCGGACCCCCAGCCCGCAGCCCTCCGCCACGTTCAGGGCGTCGAGGAGGTGCGACTCGGGGATCCCGAAGTAGCCCGCCAGGGCGCGGAGCTCGTCGCCGTACTCGTCCCTCACGCCGACATCGACCGAGACGGTCAGCACCTCGTACCGGGAGCGGAAGGCGACCGGGTCCGGGATGTGTGACGAGAACAAGGTCGTCACCCGCCGCCAGACGCCGTCGAAGTCGAGCAGCGGAACGGTCTGGAAGTCCGGCCTCCGGCGGGTCGCCTCGACCAGCAGCAAGGCGAGTCGGAGGTCATGAGCCGACCGGGCTGCGATGCTTTGCAGGACCGCTTCGGGGAGCGACTGCCCCGGCCCGCGGATGACCGCCAGCACCTCGCCCTCGGTCTGCGGTTCCGGCACCACGATCAGGTCCGGGTGAGCATGGACCCGCTGGCGGGCGGCGGGGCCGAGCGTCACGATCCGCACCTGTGCCGGGCGGTCCGCGAACAGCGCCCGCACCTGCTCGAACTCGGAGAACGAGGTTTCGTCCACCACCAGGGTCACGGCGTCCGCCGCCTCGATCGCCCGCCGTAGGGCCAGCGTGAGGTCCGTGTACCGCGGGAGGTAGAACACCCCGTTCAGCCGCTCGTTCCGGCGACACGCCTCGAACGCGACCCGCGTCTTCCCGATCCCGGAGAGCCCGGCAACGTGCAGGACGTTGGGCGCGTCCCGCCCGAGAAGGTGCCGCGCGACGCGGTCCACGAGCCCGGCCCGGTCCCCGAAATCGGCCCACGCGTTGGCCAGGTTGGACTCCCGCTCCCACTCGCGGAGGTATCGCACCCCCAGCCCATCGTGCAGCCAGCGGGGGCAGGTGGACGGGGACCACGTTCGGGAATCGCTCCGCCGCGACAGCCAGTTGGTCTTGCCAGCGAAAGGCGAACTGGCCGGGGTCGACCCCGAGTTCCGCCGCGATGTTCAAGGCCTCCTCAACCATCCCGTCCCGGTCGTCGGGGTCGATCGGCTGGACGGCACACCAGACGTACACGTCACCGCGTCCCAGGGCGGCACGGACGTTCGGATGGTCGGGCCGACCACCCCCTTTGGGTTGCTCCAGGATCTCGTGCCGAAGCGTCGCGCGCTTGACCCCGTCTCCGCCGGATTTCACGGACCAGATGGACGGCCGATCCGGGATGAAGTGTCCCGGACCTCGTGGGTCACCCTCCCGGACGACGATGTCGCGTCCCCCGTCCGGGGCGTTGGGCCGCGGATCCCACCCGACCGCGTCTGCGGCGATCCCACACTCCCGCGCGGCCTCGTGAATGAGTGAGAAGACGAAGCTCTCGAACGGCCCTCCCTGCCCGCCGAAGCTCCGCTCGAGGTCTTTGGCTTCGACGCGCATGGATGGTCCGTAACGCTTCGGACAGGGGTTTCTGGGCGCACAATACCCTGATCTTGGTAGCTCCACCAGGCTCGAGTTCAGCGCAACCGCGAGCTTCCGTAAAGTGCTGGCGACCGTCGCCGGGGGTCTCGTAGCCGTCTTCGCATACATCGGGGGCGGAGCCGGCACGGCGGGTGGCCGAGGAGGTGCGGGCGTGCGGCGGGGCGGAGGCGTTTGGGACGTACCTGGATCTGGTCGCCGGGATCCGAGTTCCGAGCGCAGGGGCATAGCTGCCGCCCTCGGGCCACCGCCTGGTCATCCGCAGCAGCACCTCGAGGTCGTGCCGGGCCGTGCCCCGGGTCGGCCGCCGGCACGGCACGGGTTGCCGGCTCCGGCTCGGTTGGCCCCGCCCCGCCCCGCCCTCACCAGCACCTGCATCAGCGCCGCTTGTGGGGCCACCGCCCCCGGAACACTGCGACCGGCAGTTTCGCCCCCCGACACCGTGTCATTGCCGTCACGGCGGCTCGAGTGCGGTTCCCCGGCACCATCGCTTCCGCGGTGCCCTCGTACGTCGCCCTGGTGGCGACCACGGCTGCCCGGACGCAGGTCTCACCTCGTCGGGACCGGGGCCGGCCGGGCCAGCCGCCACAGCCGGTGGACGGCGACCCCGACGACCGCCGACCCCGCGGCCCGGAGGCACACCGCGGGGAGCACCGCGGCCGGGAGGGCCGGTCCGGCGGTGACCCGGAGGTCGAACAGTTGCATCACGTCGGCGAAGTCCGCCCCCCGAAGGGCCTGGTCCACCGCCCACCACGCCATCCCTGCCGCCCCGATCTCGTTCGCCGCCAGCCCGGTGATCGACACCAGCGCGACCAGCAAAGCGACCGACGCCGGGGCGAGGACGACCGCCCCGGCCCGGGCCAGCGGCCGGCCGGCGTCGGCCCCGAGTTCCCCTAACGCGTCCCCCGGGTCCGCCGGCCCCACCCTGGAGCGGTCGCGTAGCCGGGTGGCGAGCCGGAGCAGTCCGAGGCACCCGACCGCCGCTGCAGCCGCCAGCGGCACCGCCCGCCAGTCGAACACCCGGATCCCCGAGTTCTGGACTTGGCCGATGGCCATGCCCAGCGGGACGGCCGCACACGCCGCGAGCCCGAGCCGCGCGAAGACGGAGAGGAGGACGACCGCCATCGTCCGGGGCATGTCCCCGACGAGAGTTCGGCGGGCGCGCCCGGCGGCCCGGCCGATCGCGTCGACCACGAACGCCCCGGCGATGAGGTGGAACCCGACCAGCAGTCCGGCGGCCGTAGGGCTGGTGTGGCGAACGGCCTGGACCGCCCCCCAGTCCCGGACGAGGTCGAGGGCGTCGGCGGCGCGGAGGAGGTGGGCCACGGCGAACGCCGCCCAGGCACCCGGGCCGGCGTCGGGCGGGGCGTCGAAGTGGCCGGGGCCGAGGAGTGCATGGGCGGCGGGGAAGGCGGTCGCATACACCCCCAGCGCGACGGCCACGTGGGCCGCCCGTGCGGCCGGCGCGGTCCCGCAGGCGGTTGCGGCGACCAGGTTTGCCCCGGCGAGGGCGAGGGTGACGGCGAAGCCGGCCCAGAAGAGCGGGGGAGCCGGAAAGCCGACGACTGCCGACGTCGCGGTCACACCCGCCCACCCGGCGGACGCGACCACGAGGGTGAGGCGGATTGGCGGCATGGTCGGCCTGTTCGCGCTCCGGAATCGGTCTCGCCCTGCTCTTCACCATTCGCTCCGGAGGGAGAGGTATTGGTACACTCGGGCGGGCAGGCCTCGTCCTCACCCGGCGTCAACGTTATCCCCGTCGTTGGAAGCGCTTGCCCCGGGGCACGACAACGCCCGCAACAGCACCCCGAGGTCGTGCCGGGCCGTGCCCCGGGTCGGCCGCCAGCACCCGGTTTGTCGGTTCGTCGAGTTGAAGGACGACGACATCGACACGGCCGACGTGTCGCCCTCGCGGGGGGACGAGATTCTGACCACCACTGCTCGCGCGGGCGACTCGGGTTGGAACCCCCAACGGGTAGGGAAGGTGAGGAGGGGGGCGTCATAGGTCCCGATCACGCCGACACGGTAGGTCTTGGCGCTCCGGAAATGGAATTGCGTCGCACCCGTTGGAGGTGTGAGAATGTCGGGTGAATTGAGTCGCCCCACCGCCGCCCGTCCCACGAGGTATGCCGCACCTTTCGCCGAGTTCGACGCCCACGAGCTAAGGTGCGGAGCCATGTCCGAAACCATCACGCCGAGCCTGCTCGAACGGGTGCGCCACCAGGACGCGGCCGCGTGGCACCGCCTCGTGCTGCTGTTCACGCCCGTCGTCTACCAGTGGGTCCGCCGCGGCGGGGTGCCCGAGGCGGACGCCCCCGACGTGGTGCAGGACACGTTCGTCGGCGTGCTCCACAGCGTCGTTGAGTTCCGCCGCGACCACGACGGGGCCACGTTCCGCGGCTGGCTCCGCCGCATCACCCAGTACAAGGTCCGCGACTTCTTCCGCCGGCAGGCCGACCGGCCGACCGCCGAAGGCGGCTCCGCCGCCAACGTCCGCCTCCACCTCCATCCCGAATTGCCGCCCGACGATGAGGCCGACGAGACGGACAGCCAGAGCCTCGTCCGCCGCGGGCTGGAACTCATCCGGGACGAGTTCGAGCCGCGGACCTGGCAGGCGTTCCAGGCCGTCGGCGTGGACGAGCGGCCGGCCGCGGAGGTCGCCGCCGAGCTGGGCATGTCCGTTGGGGCCGTGTACGTCGCCAAGAGCCGCGTCCTCAAGCGGCTCCGCGAGGAGCTCGACGGCCTCGTCTGAGCCGGGCCGTGTAAGGTCGCCGCGATAAGCACGGCGGGGAGACCGCGTTCGGACCCGTGAGGCGCGCCGCCGATGGTTCGCAACGACTGCCCTGCCCCGCACGTCCTGAGCGCGTTCAACGCAGGCACGCTCGACGACGCCCAGATCGAGACGGTCGGCGCACACCTCGACGCCTGCCCCGCGTGCCGCGACCGACTCGCAGACCCCGGCCCCGCCGACGCCGTCTGCCGGCTCGTCCGCCGGGCCGATCAGGCCGGGGCCGAGACCCCGGAAGCCGGCCTGCTCCGCGCCGAAGAACTCGTCGGGCGGCTCGACGCCGACTCGACCACCCGGACGCCCGGCTGGGCCGACGGCAGCGCGCGGCCGCCGCACGCCGACCTGTCGGCCGAGGCCCGCGAGGTGCTGGCCCCGCCGGAAGCCCCGGGCGAGATCGGCCGGCTCGGGCCGTTCCGGGTGCTGGAGGTGATCGGGTGCGGCGGCATGGGCGTGGTCTTCCGGGCCGCCGACCCGCGGCTCGGCCGCACCGTCGCGGTGAAGGTGCTGCGGCCGCACGCCGCCCGGCAGGCCGGGTTGAGCGACCGGTTCCTCGCCGAGGCGCGGGCCGTGGCGGCGGTGCAGCACGACCACGTCATCCCCATCTACGAGATCGGCGCGGCGGCCGGGCGGCCGTACTTCGTCATGGCGTTCGCCCCGGGGGGCACCCTCGCCGGGGAGCTGGCCGCCGGGCCGCTGGAGCCGCGCCGGGCCGCCCGGCTGATGCGCGAGGCCGCGTCGGCCGTGGCGTTCTCCCACGCCCGCGGCATCGTCCACCGCGACCTGAAGCCCGGCAACGTGCTCCTCGACGCCGCCGGCCGGGCCGTCGTCACCGACTTCGGCCTCGCCAAGCGCGCCGACCTGGGCGACGCCGACCTCACCGTCGCCGGGCAGGTGATGGGCACGCCGAACTACATGCCGCCGGAGCAGGCCCAGGGTCGCGGGGCCGAGGTCGGGCCGCCGGCCGACGTGTATGCGCTCGGGGCGACGCTCTACGCCCTGCTCACCGGCCGCCCGCCGTTCCAGGCCGCGACGCCGCTGGAGACGTTGCGCCAGGTGGTCGAGCTCGACCCGGTTTCGCCGCGGGCCGTCAACCCGGCCGTGCCGCGCGACCTGGACACGGTGTGTCTGACGTGCCTGCGGAAGGAACCGGCGAACCGCTACCCGACGGCGGCGGCCGTGGCCGACGAGTTGGGCCGATACCTGGACGGCCAGCCGATCCTGGCCCGGCCGGCGGGCCGTGTCGAGCGCGCCCGCAAGTGGGCGCGGCGGAATCCGGCCGTAGCCGCGTCGCTGGCCGGTGTCGGCGGCGTCTTCCTGGCGGCGTTCGCGCTCGTGACGTGGAGCTACCTGCGGGCGGAAAAGGCGCGCGTGGACGAGGCCGGGCAGCGGCAGACGGCCGAGGCGAACGAGCGGGCCGAGCGGTGGGGCCGCTACCGGGCGAACATCGCCGCCGCGTCCGCGGCGCTGCGGCTCCAGAACAGCGGGGCCGCCCGCCGCGCCCTCGACGACGCCCCGCCGGAGCACCGCAACTGGGAGTGGCACCACTTCCACAGCCAGCTCGACGGGGCCGCCCTCGTGGTGCCGGTGCCGGGCGGGCAGGTGTTCGCGCTCGCCATCAGCCCGTCGGGCCGGCAGGTCGCCGTCGGCTGCAGCAGCCACCCCGACGTGTACCTGTACGACGTGGCGACCGGCCGGCCCGACGCGGTCCTCCGCGGGCACACGGCCTGGGCCACGGGCGTGGCGTACCGGCCGGACGGCGGGCAACTCGCCACCGTTGCCCCCGACCAGACCGTCCGCCTCTGGGACCCGGCGACGGGGCGAGAAACCGCCCGGTTCCCGATCCCCGGACCGCCGGGCGACGCGGGCCATCCCGTGACCGTGAGCTACAACGCGGACGGCACCCGACTCGTTTCCAACACCACCTCCCGAACGGACCGGCTGGGCGTGGCGGGCCGGCTGTGGGACGCCACGACCGGCCGGGAACTGGCCGCCGGGTCGGGGCGGCACGTGGGCTTCCTGCCGGTCTCCTTCCGCCCCGACGGCCGCCGGGTCGTGATGGCGGACGGGGACTACGTCCACGTCCACGACGCCGCCACCGGCCGCCGGCTGACCACCCTGGGGCCGCACCCGCTGACGGTGGGGGCGCTGCACTACAGCTCGGACGGCCGCCGGATCGCCTCCTGGCAGACCTCCAACACGCCCAGCCCGTACGACACCGCGGCCGTCGGGGAGTACAACGCCGTCCGCCTGTGGGACGCCGAGACGGGCCGGGAAACCGCCGTGCTGCGCGGCCACACGACCGGTGTGATGACGCTCACATTCAGCCCGGACGGGGCGCGGCTGGTGACCGCCGGCGGTTACCCGGACAACACGGCCCGCCTGTGGGAAGCGGCGACCGGCCGGCCGCTCGCCGTCCTCGCCGGGCACAAGAACACCCTTGAGGCGGTGGCCTTCAGCCCCGACGGCACCCGGCTCGTCACGAACTCGCTCGATCAGACCGCCCGGCTCTGGGACGGCCGGACCGGGCGGCTGGTGGCCGTGCTCGGCGGGCACACCGGCCAGGTGTGGCACGCCGTCTTCAGCCCGACCGGAACCCGGCTCGTCACCGCGGCGGAGGACGCGACGCTCCGCCTGTGGGACGCCGACACGGGGGAGCTGCTCGCCGTCCTCCGCGGGCACGGCGGCGAGTTCACCCGGGGTAGCGGGCCCGTCTTCACGCCCGACGGCGCCCGCCTCCTGACCGGCTCGGCGGACGGCACGGTCCGCGTCTGGGACACGGCCCTGGCGGAGCGGAACGGCATCCTCCGCGGCCACGAGAGCTACGTCTACGACGCCGCCTTCGGCCCCGACGGCGAGCGGGTGGCGTCGGCCGCGTGGGACGGCACCGTCCGCCTGTGGGACGCCACGACCGGCCGACAGACCGGCCTGCTCCGGCACGAGGCAAAGATCTTCCACTCGGTGTCGTTCGGCGGCGACGGCCGCCGGCTGGCCGCCGTCGAGCGCGATCGGGGCGTGGCCGTCTGGAACACCGCGGCCGACGCGCCGCCGTGGATCGTACCGATGGGGTTCGACGAAGGCAGCCGGGCCGCCCTGAGCCCGGACGGCACCCTCCTGGCGGCGGCGTCCACGGCGGGGACTGTGCGGCTCTGGGACGCGGCCGCGCGGCGGGAGGTGGCCCCGCTCGTGGGCCACGACGGGTCCGTCGCGGACGTGGCGTTCCGCCCCGACGGCCGGCAGCTCGCCAGCACCGGGCACGACGGAACCGTCTGCCTCTGGGACGTGGCCGCGAGCGCCCGGGTCGCCGTGCTGCGCGGGCACACGCGGACCGTGTGGCGGGTGGCCTTCAGCGCCGACGGCACCATGCTGGCGTCGGGGTCGGCCGACAACACCGTCCGCCTGTGGGACGCCCGGACGCACGAGCTGCTCGCGGTGATGCCGGTGGGGAGCGCCGTGTACGGGGTGGCGTTCGGCCCGGACGGCAGGCGGCTGGCGGCCGGCTGCCGCGACAACACGATCCGCCTGTTCGACGTGGCCCGCCGTCAACAGGTGGCCGAGCTGCACGGCCACACCGACTACGTCCATTCCGTCGGCTGGAGTCCGGACGGCACGCGGCTGGTGTCCGGGTCCGGCGACCTCACCGTGCGCGTGTGGGACTCGCTCGCGGCCCAGGACCGCGCCCGCCGCACGGCGGGGCCGGCGCGATAACCCAACTCCTTCCTCTCCGAAAAGATCGTGTAAGGTCGCCGCGATAAGCACGGTGACGGCGGACGATTCCGTCGGCGATCACCCTGCAGAGAGCGGTCCGATGGTCACGAAAACCTGGCTGCGGCTTTGGAAGCGGGCGTGTCGGCTGGGCGGGCCGCGGCCGCCGGTCCGGCGGGCCGCTCCACTCGGCCGCCTGGAGGCGTTCGAAGACCGCGTCGTCCCCGCCAACTACGTCCAGAACTTCGGCGACCTCGCCGCCCCGGCCCTGCCGACGGGGTGGACGAACGTCAACAACGCCGGCGCGAATCCGTGGGCGGGCAACGGGAGCGCGGCCACGGTCGCCGCTCCGGCCGTCGTAACCGACACGTTCCTTCAGAGCCCGGTGTTCAACATCTCGGCGGCGGCCGGCGTGCAGTTCGACAACAACTATCTCACCGAGAACTCGTTCGACGGAGGCGTGCTGGAAGTGAGTGTGAACGGCGGGGCGTTCGTCGACATCCTCGCCGCCGGGGGCAGTTTTATCATCGGCGGTTATTCCGGAACCCTCGGAGGATCCAACCCGATCGCCGGTCGCCAGGCGTGGACCGGAAATTCCGGCGGGACGCTCACCACCGCCGCCAATCTGCCGGCCGTGGCCGTCGGCGGGACCGTCCAACTCCGCTGGCGCATGGCGACCGACGGGAGTGTTCCGCTGAACGGGTGGACGATCGACGGTGTGATCGTCGCCAACGCCAGCACGCAACTCGTTTACGCGGCCCCGCCCGCGTCCACCGTTTCGTCGTACACGCTGCGGGTGAGTGGCAGCCAGTACCAGATCGTGGACACGGCTAACCCGGCCACGGTGCTGGCCAGTCAGTCCGCCGATGCGACCAGTTCGATCTCCTTCAGCGGCCGGGCTGGGGCGACCGACACGTTCGTGCTGGACACGTCCGGGGGCGACATCACCGCACCCGTGGCGTTCCTCGGTCTGGGCGGCACGGGCGGCGGCGATTCGTTGCAGAAGATCGGGGCGGGAAGGGCCGTGCTCGGCGGCACAAGTTCCTACGCGGGCACGACCACCGTCACCGCCGGTACCCTCCAGGTCGGCGCCGGGGGATCGACCGGCAACCTCGGCGCGGGGGCCGTCGTAAACAACGGTACCTTGTCGTTCGGCCGGTCCAACGATGTCGTCATCGGCAACGCCATCAGCGGGTCCGGCACGCTGGTCCAGATTCCCAGCTTGGGCGGGCGAACGTTGTTCCTGACCGGGACGAACACCTACACCGGGCCCACCGTGGTTCAGGCCGGTAACCTCGTGGTCGGCACGATCGGGGGAACGACTGGCACACTGGGGACCGGGCCGGTAACAGTCCTCCCGGGTACCAGGCTGAACTTCGGCCGGTCGGACGCTACGACCGTGGCGAACCCGATCGACGGCGGTGGCTCGGTCTCGGTCTTGGGCGGCGACGTGACCTTCACCGGGGCGAACACGTACACCGGGATCACGTCCGTCGACAACAACAGCGTTCTGCGGGTCGGGGCTGGGGGCACGACCGGCACCCTGGGGACCGGGCCGGTCACCACGAACGGGTTCGGCAGCAGCACGCTGGTGTTCAACCGCTCCGACAACATCACCGTGCCCAATAATTTGAACAACACCCTCGCGGTGACACAGGCGGGTACGGGGACCATCACGTTCCCGCCGACCGCGAACCTCGCCTACGGGGGTGTGACCGCCGTGACCGACGGGACGCTGTTGCTGAACGGCACGCTCCCCCTCGGGCTGGCCGGGTCGGGGGTCACGCTCACCGGCACCGGCGCCCTTGGCGGCAGCGGGTCCACCCCGCGGGCCGTCGCGGTCGCGGCGGGCGGCGCCGTCCTCCCCGGCGACCCGACCACGATCGCCACCCTGTCCACCGGCAGCGTCGCGTTCAACGGCGGCGGCACCACGTTCGGCGTGAAGCTCGGCGGCCCGGGGGCGGTGGACGTGCTGGCCGTGACCGGCACCGTCGCCCTCGGCGGGGCTACGCTGTTCGTCCTCCCCGTCGGTGCGCCCCTCCCGATCGGCAGCTCGGTCGTGATCCTCCAGAACGACGGGGCGGACGCCGTTGGCGGCACGTTCGCCGGCGTCGCCGAGGGCGGCGTCGCCCTCGACGCGGGCGGCGCGGCCTACCGGGTGAGCTACGTCGGCGGCGACGGCAACGACGTGACCCTGACCGCGATTCCCACGCCCGGGGCGCTCGTCGGGCCGCTGCTCGTGACCGGGCCGGGCACCGGCAGCGGGCAGGTCTTCGGCCCGACCGGCGGCGGCCAGTTCGGGGCCGGCTCCGGCGTCACGCTCGTCCCGGGCTTCGCCGGCGAGCTACACGGTGCCCTCGGCGACGTGACCGGTGACGGTGTGCCCGACGGCGTCGTCGGCACCGGCCCCGGCGGCGGCCGCGTGGTGGTGGTGGACGGGGCGAACGGCCCGGCCCCGAACGTGGGCAACGTGCTGGCCGACTTCGTCCCGTTCCCCGGCTACGCCGGCGGCCTGTTCGTGGCCGTCGGCGACCTGACCGGCGACGGCATCGCCGACGTGGTGGTGACGCCGGACGCGGCCGACGCGTTCAGCGGCCCGGTGCCGAACCAGCTGCCGGTGCGGGTGTACAACGGCGCCTCGCTCCGCGGCGGCACGAGCACCCCGTCGCTGGTGGCGGCGTTCGACGGGCTCGCGTCGCTGAGCGGGGCGAGCGGGCAGAACAACCCGCTGGTGAAACTCGGCGGCCGGCCGGCGGTCGCCGACGTGAACGGCGACGGGCTCAACGACCTGCTCGTCGCCGCCGGCACCGGCGGCGGCCCGCGCGTCACCGTGTGGAACGGCACCGGGTTCGCCGGCGCCGCCGGCGGCCAGCCGACGACGAACCCGATCGCCAACCTGTTCGTGTTCGAGAGCACGCAGCGCGGCGGGGCATTCGTGACGGCCGGCGACGTGACCGGCGACGGCCAGGCCGAGATCGCGGTCGGCGGCGGGCCGGGCGGCGGGCCGCGGCTCCGGGTCGTGAACTCGGCCGTGCTGCTGGGCCTGCCAAACCTGGAGGGCGTGAACCTCGACGACCCGGTGAATTTGGGGAACGGGCTGGTGCTGAACAACTTCTTCGCCGGCAGTTCGAACAACCGCGGCGGCGTGCGCGTGGCAGCAAAGGATGTGGACGGTGACGGCCTGGCCGACATCGTGACGGGGAGCGGGTCGGGCGAGGCGTCGGCGGTGCGTGTGTATCGGGCGACGCAGTTGGCGACGGCGTTCGGGTCGAGTTCTGAGCCGGGCGGGGTCCAGACGTTCGATCCGTTCGCGGCGGTCATCCCCGGCGGCGTCTGGGTCGGCTGACCGTAGCGCCCGATGCTCCTCCCGACCAGGTTCAGATCGCCGGAATCCGAACCCGGTCTGGAGGGCCGTCAGGTTCCGGGACCGCGGCCGGAGAAGCCCGTCGCGGTCACATGCGCTTGTCGGTGGTCGATCAAGTTTCACCACTCGCAGAAGTAGATGGCCGAAATTCGCAACCTGCTCGCCCGACATCCCCATCAACGCCAACGAACTTCCATTCTCTCGCCTCCGCACGACAACGAGAGAATTCACAACTTCCTACCCCGCAATCACCCCCGCCGAAATCTCGCGCCGATCTCGCGCGCGAACCCCCTCGAAACCCCGGTTGTAACCTGTTTGCCCAGGGGAGCTTGCCGAACAGGTGCGAACTCGCGCCATCCAATCAGTTAACACCGACACCCCGGGGAGAGAAGCCCCGGGGTGTTCGCGTATCAGGGGCTTATTCCGCAAGGGTTTGGGCGTTGTGGGACGCGTGGGAAAGTCTCAGACCGGTCGGTCGGTTGGTGGAACGAGGAGTGCGAGTGTGGGCGTTTTGGGGGTGGGAGGGGCGGAAAGTCTCGCGGTCTCTGGAGAGTCGGGAGGCGACAGTTAACGGGACAGGCAGCACGCTGCCCCACATCACGAAGGAACACGTGCGGGCGTTTCTTCCGCGGGTCGGTGTCAGTGCGTAGAGTGCGGGTGAGGTCGCGGGTCGAGGTGGCCGACATCTGAGTGGTGCCTCGTGCCCGTCAGTTAACCTGGTCCCGGGAGCCTGCGATCACATCACTGGTGGCACCCCGTGTGTCCCCGCTTGGGAAACTGCTCGACGATCACACCCTCCCGCGCCCGCGACCTCACCCCTGTACCCATCGCCCACCGCGGAGGCGGTCATGAGTACGCGCACGACCCGGACGAAGACCACGACCGACCCGCCGAAGGCGCCCCCGCGGCCGCGCGCGGCCCGGCGGCTGCGGGTGACCAACCCCCACGCCGCCGGCATCGACATCCACTCCGACATCCACTGGGTCGCGGTCCCGCCCGACCACGCCCCCGCCCCGCCGCCCGACCACCCGGCCAACCTGCCGGCCCACGTGCGGGCGTTCGGGGCCTGCACCGCCGACCTGTACCAACTCGCCGACTGGCTGGCCGCCTGCGGGGTCCGGACGGTGGCGATGGAGTCCACCGGGGTGTACTGGATCCCGCTGTTCGAGCTGCTGGAGGCGCGGGGGCTCGAGGTGTACCTGGTCGACCCGCGGCAGTCGCGGCACGCGCCGGGCCGGCCCAAGAGCGACGTCCTCGACTGCCAGTGGCTCCAGCGGCTGCACAGCTACGGGCTGCTGACCGCGTCGTTCCGCCCGGCCGAGCGGGTGGTCGTCCTGCGGGCCTACCTGCGCCAGCGGCAGATGCTCCTGCGGTACGCGGGGCAGCACGTCCAGCACATGCAGAAGGCGCTGGAGCAGATGAACGTGAAGCTGACCGAGGTGGTCTCGGACGTCACCGGCGTCACCGGCCTGGCGATCATCAAGGCGATCCTCGCGGGCGAGCGCGACCCGGACGGGCTGGCCGGGCGGCGCAACGTGCTGTGCAAGCGGACCCGGGCGGAGATCGCCCGGGCGCTGGAGGGGAGCTGGCGCGCCGAGCACCTGTTCGCGCTCAAGCAGGCGGTGGCGCTGTACGAGTTCTACCACCAGCAGATGCGCGAGTGCGACGCCGAGCTGGAGGCCCACCTGCGGACGTTCGCGGACCGGGCCGACGGCCGCCCGCTCGAGGACCGGCCGGGTTACAAGCGCCGGTCGCGCCGGGCCAACGACCTGGCGTTCGAGGCCGTGCGCGAGCGGCTGTACCGGATGGCCGGGGTGGACCTGACGGTGCTGGAGGCGGTGGACGAGGGCCCGGCGCTGGTGATCCTCGCCGAGGTCGGCACGGACGTGAGCCGGTTCCCGACGGCCAAGCACTTCACGAGCTGGCTGGGCCTGTGCCCACAGCACCAGGGCTCGGCGGGGCGGATCAAGAGCCGGGGCGTGCGGCGCGGGGCCAACCGGGCGGGTCGGGCGTTACGCCTGGCGGTGCGGGGCTGCCACCACGCCAAGAACGCGCTGGGGGCGTTCTACCGGCGGGTCCAGGCACGGGCCGGCGCGCCCAAGGCGATCGTGGCGACGGCGCGGAAGCTGGCGGAGCGGGTGTACCGGCTGCTGCGGTACGGCGAGCAGTACGTGCGCCGGGACGCGGAGGAGTACGAGGCGGCCTACCGGGCGCGAGTCGTCAAGGGGCTGGCGCGACGAGCGGGCGAGTTGGGATATCGGCTGGAGCCGACGGCACCGACCGGGACATGAGTGGGATAGGACCGATCGGGAGCCGCGGGCCGTGCGTCGCATCGGTCCCGCAGGGGGGCGTTGCGCTCACTCGGTCGAACCTCGACGCAACGCCCAGCGATCTCGACGGAGTGTTCCTTGGGAACAGGCTGAGGGGGGCAGAACGACGAAACACCTAGGATTTCAGGCGTCTCGCGCCTATTAACTGGCGGGTTGGCCGTCGATGGCAAGTTCGTCCCAATAATTCCTTCTGGGACGCCCGCCGACGTTCCGGCGCTTAACAGAATAGAGGCATCGATGGTGTGCGCTCTGCCGGCCCCAAGGCGTCTCCCACTCGCCCACGTTCCTCGGCGATGGCCGCTCGCCGACCGCCCACTCTGCTCACCCGACGTATTCCCCGTCGGCCGTCACGCCCCGCCGAGTACGTCGAGGTCGGTCGCGGGTGGCTCCTCGCCCCCGCCGAAGTCCTTCTACAAGAACAGCCGCATCCGGGCCGGGCGGCTGGCACAGCTGTGAATGGCCACGTCCGCCCGCGCGTCGCCGTCGGTGTTCGTGACCGCCACCCGGGAGCCGCCCCGGTCGTTCAGGGCGCCGCACGTGGAACAGCTCGCCACCGGACTCGTCCTGGTCGCTGACGCCCGATGAGCCTACGCCACTTCAGAATCGAGGGAAAACCCGTTGCGTCCCGCCTGTGCTGTTCCGCGTTCACGGACTGGTAGTACGCCAGGGCCAGTCTGCACTCCGCATTTGAAGGACTGATTTCTTGGACCGATCGAAATCGAACACAAGGCCAGGTTTGAGATAGTTCGCAGGCGGTGAGGTCGTTGTGGGGCCAGCGTCTTGCTAGCCCCCGTGAGCTTTCGGGTAACGTGTTACGCAGACTTGCCACCGCCACCGCCACCGCCACCGCCACCGCCACCGCCACCGCCGCCACCGCCGCCACCGCCGCCACCGCCGCCACCGCCGGTGCTCGCGGCCTTCACCTTGACCAGGCTGCTGCCGGTCAACAGCGGGTTCGACACGTCGGTCACCGACAGGGTGAAGTCACCCGGCGCCGCGAACACCATCGTGAAGGTGTGCGAGCCGGCGTCGTCGGCGGTGAAGGTGTAGTCCACCGGCACGCCGCTCGCGCCGACGAAGTGGATCGTGCCGAAGTAGTTCTTCACCTTGTTCCCGTAGGCGTCTACCAGCGTCACCTTCAGCGTCGCCGCGGCGCCCACGGTGGCGTTCGACGGCGCCGCGAACACCAGCTTCGCCGCCGCCGCGTTCACCACCTCGAAGTTCGTCAGCGTCGCCGCCAGGGCGACGTTCGAGGCGTCGGTCACGGTCACCGACCAGACGACGCTGTTCGGGGTCGCCGTCTTCAGCACCACGGCGAACGTGTGGCTGCCGGCGTCGGCGGCGGTGAACGAGTAGTCGGTCGGCAGCGCGGCGATGGTGTCGGTGCTGGTGAACTTCGCCTTGCCGCGGTACGCGGCGACGGTGTTGCCGAAGGCGTCGATCGCCCGCACGGTCAGCGGGACGGCGTCGCCGGCGGTGACGAGGACGTGCCCCTTGCTGTCGGCCCCGAGCGAGGTCGTGACGCGGTAGCCGGCGAAGACCCCCGCCGACACGGTGATGCCGCCCTGCGAGCCGGACAGCGCCCCGCTCAGGTCGCGCACCGCGATCGACTGCGTGCCGGCGGTGCGGAGCGTGGCCGCGAACGTGTGGCTGCCGGCGTCGGCGGCGGTAAACGTGTAGCTCGCCGGGAGCCCGGCCTGCACGTCCGAACTGCTGAAGTACACGGTCCCGGTGAACCCGCTGGCCACCTGGCCGATCGTGTCGCGGACGGTGACGGTGAAGGCGTTCGCCACGCCGGCGGTGATGGCGACCGGGTAACCGCCGACGCTGAACAGGGCCGGGACCGGCGGCGTGGCGTCGCTCGACACCGTGCCGCTGAGCGCGGCGTTCGCCACGTCCGTCGCCGTGATCGTCTGCGTGCCGACGGTCAGCAGTTTCACGCTCACGGTGGCGACGCCGTTCACCAGGGCCGTGTCCGCCGGCAGCACCGCGGCCGGGTCGGAGCTGGTGACGTGAACCGTGCCGCTGTAGCCGGTGGCAGTGTTCCCGAAGGCGTCGCGGGCAACGACCGTGACCGGCCGGGCCACGCCGATCGCCCCGCCGCCGCCGGCCAACACGAGCGTCTGCGCCGCGGCCGGGGACACGCTCACGGTCGCGCCCCCGGTGATCGAACCGCCTACCTCGGTGGCGCTGACGAACCGCGCGCCGGCCGTCTGCAGCGTCACTGTGAAGGTGTGCGTGCCAGCGTCGGCGGCGGTGAACGTGTAGTCGGCCGGGAGGCCGGCGAGCACGTCGGTGCTGGCGAAGTGGACGCGGCTGGAATAGCCGGCCGCCAGAAGCCCGCCCGTGTCGATCGCCGAGACAGTGACGGCGAACGTGTCGCCGGCGCCGGTCGCGGCGGGGGCGGCCACGGTCAGCCGCGCGACCTGGCCGGTCACGGTCACCGCGGCCGAGCCGGCGGTCAGGTTCGGGGCCGACACGGTCACCGTCTGGTCGCCGCCGGTGACGAGCCGGATGGCGCCGACGAACGAGTGGGTGCCGGCGTCGGCGGCGGTGAACACGTAGGGGATGCCGGCGTCGAGCGGGTTGAAGGCGTAGCCGGCGGCGGTGGTGGCGCGCGGGTCGCTGCTGCTGACGTACACCACGCCGCGGAAGCCCGTGGCCACGTTCCCGCTCGCGTCCACCACCGTGATCGTCATCGGCAGCACCGACCCGGACGTGGTGGTGGCGGGGGCGGTCACTTGGAACGTCACGGCGCCGGCGAGGTTCTGGTAGTCGGCGTGGTCGTTGGTCACCACCGTCACGCCGGTCGTGCTCGGGTACGCCAGGTCCACGGCGCCGTCGCCGTTGAAGTCCCCGTGCGTCCCGGCCTCGAACCGCCCGGACGGCGTCGGGAACGACACCGACGGGTAGAACGTGCCGTCGCCCTTGCCGTGGCTCACCATGTACGACGACCCGCCGCGGACGGCGAAGTCGTCGTTCCCGTCGCTGTTGAAGTCGGCCACCTCGATCTCGTACCCGGTCTGGGCGATGCCGTAGGTGTGGGGCGCGCCGTAGGTGCCGTCGCCGTTGTTGAGGAGCACGCTCATCGACGTGGCGGCGTAGGAGTTCGGGCAGGCGAAGTCGAGGTAGCCGTCGTGGTTGAAGTCGCCGGCCGCGAGGTACACCGGGGCGGTGAACGCGTAGTAGCTCTGGGCCGGCTCGAACGACCCGTCGCCGTGGCCGCGGAGGACGCCGACGGTGCCCACGCTCGCGGTGTTGGACGAGGCCATGTCGAGGTTGCCGTCGCGGTCGTAGTCGCCGACCACGAGGTTGATGTTGTTCCCCGGCAGCCCGGTCGCCAGCGCCGCGCCGAGGGTGCCGTCGCCGGCGCCGACGTACACGGCGGCGCCGTTGGTGCTCACCACGCCCACGTCGAGGTTGCCGTCGTTGGTGAAGTCGGCGACCTTCACCGAGTGCGGGCCGGCCGCGGGGTAGCTCACGGGCGCGGCGAAGGTGCCGTCCCCGTTCCCGAGCAGCACGTCCACCGCGGAGCCGACCACCACGAGGTCGCGGACCCCGTCGCCGTTCAGGTCGCCGGCGGCGGCGTCGAACGGGGACGCGCTGGTGGCGTAATCGACCCGCGGGGCGAAGCTGCCGTCGGCGTTGCTGAGCATCACGCCGACGGAGCCGGCGAGGGTGTTGCTGACGACCGCCATGTCGTCGCGGCCGTCGCCGTTGAAGTCGCCGACGGCGATGCCGGCGGGGTTGGCGCCGGCGGCGTAGCTGGTGGGGGTGAGGAACGCGGGCACCTCGCGGCTCTCGAGCCCTTCGAGGCCCAGGCGCGGGCGGCGCGAAGCGTTGCGGATCGGGCGGCGCGGGGCGGTGCCGAAGAGCTGCCGGAGCCAGTGATGAAACATGATGAACCCTGATCGGAACGGATGACGTGAGTGGGACGCGGGCACGGCGCCGGCGGCCGTCGGGGCGACGCCGGAGGAAGTCGGTCGCGACCGCGCCGTCCGCCAAGAATCGCACCGATTCCACTCATCGGCCGGAAAGAGCGTCGCAACTCCTTGCGAGACTGCGACTTCCGGCGCGCCGATTATTCGGGCGGGTTTCTGGCGGACCGAACCGCCCGATCCGACTCTCTACCGGTGAAGGGGTTCCGGCCGGCTCGGCCGCCCGGCCCCGGTCGCCCGGACTGCGTTGAGGACTGAGTGATGCGCGCGGCTTTCCGCCCGACGTTGGAACGGTTCGAGGAGCGTGCGGTTCCCGCCGCCGGCTGGCGCCCCATCCCGGACGACTCCGTGACCACCGGCCCGGACGACGGCGGCGTGCCGCGGGTCAAGATCATCGACCCGGTGACGGGCGAGGACGTGGGCGAGATCGAGGCCTACGAGCTCGGCTTCCGCGGCGGCGTCCGCACCGCCCTCGGCGACGTGACCGGCGACGGCGTGGACGACCTGATCATCGCCCCCGGCGTCGGCGGCGGGCCGCGGGTGAAGATCGTCAACGGCGCCACCGGCGACCAACTCGCCGACTTCTTCGTGTACGAGCCGTCGTTCACCGGCGGGCTGTACGTCGCCGCCGGCGACGTGAACGGCGACGGCCGCGCCGACATCATCACCGGCACCGGCAACGGCGGCGGCCCGCGCGTCCGGGTGCTCGACGGCGCCACCCTGGGGCAGACCGTGCTCCGCGACTTCCTCGCCTACGAGGGGTCGTTCCGCGGCGGCGTCCTGGTCGCGTCCGGCGACATCGACGGCGACGGCCGCGACGACGTGGTCACCGGCACCGGCGTCGGCGGCGGGCCGCGCGTCGTCACCTTCTCCGGCCTCACCGGCGCCCAGCTCGGCAGCTTCTTCGCCGCCGAGGACTCGTTCCGCGGGGGCGTACTGGTCGCCGCCGGCGACGTGAACGGCGACGGCCGCGACGACGTGATCGCCGGCGCGGGGGTCGGCGGCGGGCCGGTCGTGCGCGTGTTCGACGCCCTCTCCCGCGACCAGCTCGAATCGTTCCTGGCTGACGACATCTCGTTCCGCGGCGGCGTGCGGGTCGGCTCGGCCGACGTGAACGGCGACGGCCGCGACGACGTGGTGGCGCACACCCGCCACGGCAACGACGACGTGCTCTCCGTGTTCGACCCGGCCTCGGACGGGCCGATCCGCCGGCTGACGCGGGCGGTGGACGACAACCCCTCGCCGAGCGACATCGCGGAGGGCGGCTCCGGCGGCGGCACGTCGGGCGGGTCTACGACCGTGGCGAGCCATGAGGAGGGCACGGTGATCGCGGTGAACGCGGGGGCCGGCACGGTCACGCTGCGGCGGTCGAACGGGACGACGGTGGTGGTCCGCACTGGCCCCGGGACGAAGGTGGAGCGGAACGACGCCGACGCCACGCTCGCCGCGTTCCGGGTGAACGACTTCGGGCAGGCGAAGCTCGGCGCCGATGGGGTGGCGCTGAAGGTGGAGGCGGTCGGCCCGTGACCGGGTGGACCGGCGGGCGGGAGCGTGCCACAATACCGGTGCCCGCCACGTCCCAACAGGTAGCGCGATGGCCGACCCGACCGGCCCCGACCCCGCACCCACCGACGCCTCGCTCCTCGGCCGCTTCCGCCGCGGCGAGGGCGACGCGGCGACCGAACTGTACCTCCGCTACGCCCGCCGGCTCCGCGCCGTCGCCGAGGCCCAGACGGCGCCGGACCTGCGCCGCCGGCTCGACCCGGACGACATCGTCCAGTCGGTGTTCCGCACGTTCTTCCGCCGCGCCGCCGCCGGGCAGTACGACGTGCCGGCCGGCGAGGAGCTGTGGAAGCTGTTCCTGGTCATCGGCCTGAACAAGGTGCGGGCGGTCGCCGCCCACCACCGGGCCGCGAAGCGCGACGTGGCCGCCACCGGCGGCGACATTACCTCCGCGGCCGCCCCCGAGTCCGACGACGAGTCGCTGACGGCCCTGCGGCTGACGATCGACGAGATCCTGGCGCGCCTGCCGCCGGCGTACCGGGAGGTGGTCGAGCTGCGGGTGGCGGGGCACGAGGTGGCCGAGATCGCGGCCCAGACGGGCCGGGCCAAGCGGTCGGTCGAGCGGATCCTGCAAGAGTTCCGGGAGAGCCTCCGCGGGCAGGTGAATGAACCGGACTGACACCCCGCCGGCCCCCGCCCCGCCCGCGTTCGACGCGGAGCTCGACGGGTTCGTCGCGGCCTTCGAGCGTGCCGCCGCCCGCGACCCGGCCGCCGCCCCCGCCGCCTTTCTTCCCCCGGCCGATCACCCGAAGTACCGGGCGGTGTTGCGCGAGCTGGCACGGATCGATTTGGAGTTCGCCTGGGACCGCGGCGCGCCCCGTCGGGTGGAGGCGTACCGCGACCGCCTCCCCGAGCTGTTCGCCGACGCGGACGGGCTGCGGGCCGTGGCGTGGGAGGAGTACCGCCTCCGCCAGGCCGCGGGCGAGTGCCCCACGCCCGCCGACTACCACCGCCGCTTCGGGATCGACCTGGGCGGCGCCACCGGCCCCGCCCACCTGCCGCGGACGAGCGTGCTGGGCTCCGAGGCCGGCGACGAGCCGTCGACGATGCCGGCCCCCGGCGACCGGGTGGGCGAGTTCGAGCTGGTGCGCGAGCTCGGCCGCGGGGCGTTCGGGCGCGTGTTCCTGGCGCACGAGCCCGGCCTCGCCGGGCGGCCGGTCGTGCTCAAGGTGTCGTCGCGCCTCGTCGGCGAGGCGCAGACCCTCGCCCGGCTTCAGCACACGAACATCGTCCCGGTCTACTCGATCCGCCGGCACGGGCCGTACCACGTCCTCGTCATGCCGTTCCTCGGGGCGACGACGCTGGCCGACCTGCTCGCGTCGTTCCGCGGGCCGGGCGGGCTGCCGGGGTCGGGGAAGGGGCTCGTCAGCACACTCGCCGGCCACGCCCACCGCACCACCGGCGGCGCGTCCGACGCCACGCCCGCGCCGCCGGCCGGCGACGCCCCCGGCCTGTCGCGGGCGGCGCTGGCGCGGCTCGAGGCGCTGAGCTACCCCGACACCGTACTGTGGCTCGGGGCGCAGCTGGCCGACGGGCTGGCGCACGCCCACGACCGCGGCGTGCTCCACCGCGACCTGAAGCCGGCGAACGTGCTCGTCACCGACGACGGCCGGCCGATGCTGCTTGACTTCAACCTCGCGGCCGACGCCGCCGACCCGGCCGTGGGCGACCTGCCGGCAGGCGGCACGCTCCACTACATGGCCCCGGAAGTGCTCGCCGCGCTCGCCGACCACCGCGGCCACGCCGACCCGCGGGCCGACGTGTACGCCCTCGGGCTCGTGCTGTACGAGCTCCTCACCGGCACGTTCCCGTACCCCGACCCGCCGCCCGGCCCGCCCGCCGCGACCGTTCAGGCGATGCGCGCCGCCCGCGCCGAACCCGCCCCGAGCGCCCGCCGCTTCCACCCCGACCTGGCGCCGGCGGTGGCGTCGATCCTGGCGACATGCCTCGATTCGGACTTCACCCGCCGCTACCCGACGGCCGCGGCGCTGCGCGACGACTTGCAGCGGCAGCTCGACGCCCGGCCGCTGGCGTTCGCGGCGAACCCGTCGCCGCGGGAGCGGTTCGCCAAGTGGCGGCGGCGGCACCCGCGGGCGGCGTCCGGGGCGAGCGTCGCGGCGGCGGCGGCGGTCGTGCTGGCGCTGACGGCGGGCGGCTTCCTGGTCCGCCAGCAACACCTCGGCCGGCTCGAAGCTGCGGACGCGCGGCACGGGCTCGCTGCCGAGCGCGACGCCGTCGAGGCGCTGCTGATCGACCACGACGCGCCCGGCGCGTTCGCCGCCGACGCCGCCCGCCGCGCGGAAGCCGTGCTCGCCCCGTACCACACCGACGCCGCCGACTGGCCCGCCGGCCCGCTCCTGGCGCGGCTGCCGAGCGAGGAGGCGCACGCGGCGCGGGCGGACGCCGGCCGGCTCCTCATGGCGCTGGCCGAGGCACGGGCCGCGCTCGCCGCGCGCGAACCCGACCCGGCCGCGCGCGCCGACCGCTTCGCGGCCGCACTCCGCGCCAACGAGCAGGCTGCGGCCGTGACCGACGCCGCCCGGCCGCAGCGGGCCGCGCTCCGCCGCGCCGCCGGGCTGCCGCCCGAGCCGGACGCGCCCGCCGTCACCCCGGCCGAGGGCGTCGCCGAGTCGATCCGCGCCGGCCGCTACCGCGAGGTGATCGAGCGGGCGCGGCCGCAGGGCCGCGAGGCGCACTACCCGGCGTGGGTCGTGCTCGGGTACTGCCACCTGCGGCTCGCGGAGAACGCCGACGCGGTGCGCTGCCTCGACGTGGCCGCCGCCCTCGCCCCGGACGCCGCGGCCGTGCGCTTCCACCGCGGCATCGCCCTCCACCAGCTCGGCCGCCACGCCGCCGCCCGCGCCGAGTTCGACGCCGTCCTCGCCGCGCTCCCCGACCACCCGGAGTCGCTGCTGAACCGGGCGCTGGCGCGGCTCGGCGAGAAGGACCACGCCGGGGCCGTCGCCGACCTCGACCGGCTGGAGCGGACCGGCGCCCGGCTGCCGCGGCTGTATTTCGTCCGCGAGCACGCCCGGCGGCTGGCCGGCGACGCAGCCGGGGCCGCCGCCGACCTGCGGGCCGGGCTGGCGGCCGAGCCGAACGACCCCGCCGCGTGGGTGGCCCGCGGCCGCGCCCGCCTCCGCGCCCGCCCCGCCGACCCGGCCGCGGCCCTCGCCGACTTCCGCGCCGCGACCCGCCTCGACCCCGGCTACCTGCTCGGCTGGGAGAACGCCGCCGAGGTGCTGTCCGAACACCTGAACCGCCCTGACGAGGCCGTCGCGGCGCTCGACCGAGTGTTGGAGTTGAACCCGGCGCACGCCCCGGCCCGCGCCGGGCGGTCGGTGCTGCACGCCCGCGCCGGCCGCACCGCCGCCGCCCGCGCTGACGCGGCGCGGTGCGTCGGGGCAGACACGCCGGCTCTGATCCTGTATCAAATCGGATGTGCCCATCTGCTTTGCGCCGCGACCGACGACGAGCGGCAGACCGGTCTCGGCTTCCTACGCGCGGCCCTGAGGAAAGACCCGTCGTGGGGCCGGTTCATGCCGTCCGACGCCGACCTGAAGACCGTCCACGGGGTGGAGGCGTTCCGTGCCATGGTCGCGGCCGCCGCCGTCCTCGCACCCTGACCCACGTCATTCTCCCGGTGGTGAACCGATGACCGATACCCGCTCCCGCTTCCGCCCGCGGCTCGACGCCCTCGAAGGCCGCGAGGTGCCGGCGCAGTTCGGCGTGGCGTGGGGCGACCCGACGCACCTGACACTCAGTTTCGTGCCGGACGGCACCCCGGCGGAGGGGACGCCGAGCACGCTGTTCGCCACCCTCGACGCGGCCGTGGGCCGGGCCGCGTGGCAGGGGGCGGTGCTGCGGGCCGTGCAGACGTGGAGCGAACTCGGCAACCTGAACGTCGGCCTCGTCGCCGACGCCGGGCAGCCGTTCGGCACGCCCGGCGAGACGCAGGGCGACGCGCGGTTCGGCGACATCCGCGTCGGCGCCGTGCCGATGACCGCCGAGCTGGCGAACGCCGTACCGCCCGACCCGTTCCTGTCCGGCACCCTGGCCGGCGACGTGTTCCTGAACACCGCCGGGCACTTCGACCCCGCCAACCTGTACGGCGTGGCGCTGCACGAGGTCGGCCACGCCCTCGGGCTCGGGCCGAGCGCCGACCCGCGGTCGGTGATGTACAACCAGTTCTCGGGCAACACCGTCCCCACGGCCAGCGACACGGCCGCGCTGCGGGCGCTCTACGGGGTGCGGGCGCCGGACGCGAACGAGGGGGACAAGGGGAACGCCGAGCCGAAGACCGCCACCCGCATCCACTACCCCCAGTCGCCGACGGGTGCCGAAATCTTCTCCGCCCCGCTCGTCGGGTACGGCGACGTCACCACCCGCCAGGACGTGGACACCTTCTACCTGTCGCCCCCGGGCGGGTACACGGGGCCGATGACCGTCCGCGTCCAGACTGCCGGCGTCAGCTTCCTGGCCGCCCGGCTGAGCATCGTCGACCTGAACAACCGCGTTCTCGCGCAGGCCGTCGGGGGCGGGTCGGCCGGCGGTGTGCTGAGTCTGACGCTCCCGTCCGTGAACCCGTCCGCGAAGTACTACGTCCGAGTCGAGGCTGCGCCGGGCGGGCCGGTCGGCGTCGGCCGGTACGCCGTCGCGGTGACGATGGACCGCCTCCAACTGCCGACCGTCACGCCGCTCGACGCCGTGCTCCGCGGCCCGTACGACACGCTCGACGCTAACGACCTCTACGCCGTGTTCACCGACCCCGACCACGCCTTCTACGACGACGACCTGCACGCCGACGACACGATCGATGTGGCGACGAGTCTCCCGGCCACGCCGGGGTACGCGGCCGACAGCCACTACCGGGTCGTCGCCAGCCTGGCGGACGCGGCCGACAACGACTTCTACCGCGTCCGCGCCCCGGACGTGCGGACGGCGCAGGTGATGACGGCGACGGTGCGGGCGGTCGACCTGAACGCCGTCGCCCCGCGGGTCGAGCTGCTCGACGGCAGCAACCGCGTCATCCCGGCGCGGGTGCTGGTGAACGGGAACGGGACGTTCACCGTCCAGGCGACCGGCGTGCCGCCGCGGAAGGCGAACTACTTCGTGCGGGTGTATGAGGCGGGCGGCGCGTCGGGCAACTACGCCCTCGACGTGAGCTTCGGCACGACCGCGGCGGCAGTGAGCGACTTTGCCGCCGGCACGCTGGCCGGGGCCGGCGCCGCGAGCGGGTTCAACGTGTACGTCGGCCAGACGCAGCTGTTCGGCCTGACCCTGACTGCGACCGGCGCCGCCGCCGCGGTGCGCGTGCAAATCCGCAGCGCCGCCGACCCGACGGGGCCGGCGCTGTTCGACCTGACGGCCGCGGCCGGCGACACCGTCTCCGGCCCGGCACTGGTGCTACCGCCGGGCGCCTACGTGGTGACGTTCACGGCCTCGGCGGACGCGACCGGGCCGCTCGGGTTCGTCCTCTCGGGTTCGACGCTGACCGACCCGGTCGGCCCGGTAGCAGGGGATACGACGCTGACACCCCAGTACCTGGCGCCGACCTCGCCGACCGCGAGCACCCAGCCGTCGATCGACACACAGGCCGTGTACCAGTTCCTGTACCCCACGGGGCGGCTTGGCTACGACCCCTATCTTTGGGTTTTCTCGTTCTGATTGTTGGGAGTCATGTTTCGCGACGACAAGTTGTGGGCAGATGCCGGCGAGTTCGCGGGTGACGCGCGAGCTGCGGTTCAGGGTCACGGCGCCGTACTTCATCGCTCCGAACACCGGCTTCCCGTCTACGAACGCCGCCGCGATGAACAACCGGTAGCCCTATCGGCAATCGACGTGGACGGAGACGACATGTGGGTGGCGGAGGTTGGCGGCAGTCTTCGACTCACGGATGGACTGCATGATTTGTGCTGGATTGTTGAACACCTTGGGGTTGGGCACCTTGAACGCCACTCCTGGTAGAGTTCCGGGTTGTATGCCCGGAACGCGGTTCCGAACGCCCCGGCCCCACGCATTCCACTGACAGCGAATCGCCCGACACCCTCCACCTTCTCGGCGATGGCGGCGGTGGGTGTGAACGCCCCCTCAGATGTACGGCTAGTCGGCTGACGCTTTCGAGTTGCGGACAGCCCACCGATCAGCTCCACTGGGGCGATCGGGAGGACTCCGCCATGAAGAAGTACGTCGTGACCCTGACCGCCGAAGAGCGGGTCGAGTTGACCGGGTTGCTGGCGGCCGGGAGGACGGCCGCCCAGAAGGTGGCCCACGCCCGCATCCTGCTCAAGGCCGACACCGCCGACGGCCGGCCGGGGTGGACGGACGACCGGATCGCCGAGGCCGTGGAGGTCAGCACCGACACCGTCGGGCGGGTCCGCCAGCGGTTCGTCGAGTCGGGGGTGGCCGCCGCCCTGACCCGGAAGGCCCAGGCCAAGCCGAGTCGGGAGCGGGTGCTGGACGGGGCGGCCGAGGCCCGACTCATCACCCTCGCCTGCTCCCCGCCCCCGGACGAGCGCACCCGGTGGACCCTGCGGATGCTGGCCGACAAGTTGGTCGAGCTGGAGGTCGTTCCCGCCGTCTCGGCCGAGACGGTCCGGCGGGTGATGAAAAAAACGTGGTGAAGCCGCACCTGAAGGAGCAGTGGTGCCTGCCGGACGGCCCGAGCGGGGAGTTCGTGGCCCGGATGGAGGACGTGATCGAGGTGTACCACCGGCCGGCGGACCCGAAGCGGCCGCTGGTCTGCATCGACGAGTCGTCCAAGCAGTTGGTGAGTGAGGTCCGTGAGCCCCTGCCGACCGCCCCGGGCGCCCCGGCCCGGTACGACTACGAGTACAAGCGGGAGGGGACGGCGAACCTGTTCATGATCTCCGAGCCGCTGGCGGGTTGGCGGCAGGTGACGGTGACGGACCGGCGGACGGCGAAGGACTTCGCCGAGGTGCTGCGGTGGCTGGTGGAGGAGCGGCACCCCGGGGCCGACAAGCTGGTCCTGGTGACGGACAACCTGAACACCCACGACCCGGGGTGCCTGTACGAGGCGTTCGAGCCGGACCGGGCGCGGCGGATCGCCGCGAAGCTGGAGTGGCATTACACCCCGAAGCACGGGTCGTGGCTGAACGTGGCGGAGTGCGAGTTGGCCGCCCTGTCGGGTCAGTGCCTGGACCGCCGGATCGGGTCGGCGGGCGCGGCTGAGCCAGGTGGTGACGGCGTGGGTGAAGGAGCGGAACGAGCGGAAGGTCGGAGTGAACTGGCGCTTCACGACGGCCGACGCCCGGGTCAAACTCCGCCGGCTCTACCCCGCACCTCAAAAGTGCTGACCGACTAGCGGCTTTGAACCGGGACCCGCACGCCGGGCACCCGACCGCCCTGCTGACTGCCGCGTCTGGAATTGTCGATCGGCGGGCACGCGCCGGGTTGGGTAGGCGACCGGTGCGAGCATGTCGCGGTCTCAGAGCGTGAGGAGAACCTAGCAAACTCCAGAACGAGACACCCCCAGTGGCGTGCCTCGCTGGGACCTGATTCCGGTCAGTGGTAAGACGTTTGGCGTCCCGAAGCGAGGCGGACCACTGCAGCGCTCGGCGTCGACGGGCTCGCCGTGGTAAGAATTAACCACCACCAAGTGGCAGTCCAGCACGGAACGACCGTCGAGTGGGTCAGAAAGACCCTCTTGATTTACGGTCGGGCACTTCTTGCCCGTTCGGGCAATTAGCACGTCCAGAGACTCCCGCCAGACAGCCGCCGGCCGGTGCCGCCGAATGTCGCTGTGGGCCACACCCCGTCCGGAGGTGCCGACGTGATGACGGCCGCTCCCGTTCGCCCCTTCGACCGCACGCCACCCGCCGAAATGACCCCAGCCGAGCGGGCCACCGCCGTCGCCGCACTCCACGCTACCGGCCTCCTCCGCTACCTCTACCCTGCCGCCTTCCCGCACCCGGACGGCACCACGAATTCGCAGGAATAACCAGCCGAATCGACTTGATGCGTCGCCCCGCGCAAGCGTTACTGTCCACGCCGGTTAACGACCCCGAGACGCCCGAGAGGAGGCCCGCATGCCTGCGACAACCGAGAAGCCGCCGACGTTGGCGAAGGAGCTGGCGGCGCTAATGCGGATGACCGCGGCCAAACTCCGCGACAAGTACGCGGCGGTGTTCGGCGAGCCGGCCGCGTCCGGCGACCAGCGGCTTGACGACTTCGTGGGCCAGGCGGGCGGCTATCCAGTCGGTCCGCGCACCGGCGGCCGCAACGGTGGTGTAGCACGGGCGGTACTCGTCGCTCAGCCCGGCGGCCCGGCCCCAACTCGTCACCGTCCGACGGCCGCGGGCCAGGACGGCCCCGACGAGCAGCCACGCCAGCCGGGGAGCCGATCGTGGGTCGAGGACGGACGCGAGGCGGGAAAACGGGTGGCACGACGGGGGGAGGGGATGCGAAGATGGCATGGCCGGTTCCGTCCGGGGCGAGGGTCGTGTGGTACCGCCATCGTCCCGGACGGGCCGGCCGTCGTCTACCCGCCCAGGGTCAGCCGCTCAAGTACAGGAAGTTGCGGAAAGCACAGACCTGACCGATCCAGCCCCCTGAGAGAATCTTGCCGCATTTCGAGATTTCTGTCGGCAAAGCGGACCCGGCGGCATTTTACTGTACATCGACAGCCCGCGCCGCGGTCGGACGCCATGGACCCACTGGAACACATCCTCCGTCGATTTCTGGCTGACGAGCCCTACCGGCGGTTGAGCGACGACGACTTGTGGGTCCGGTTCCGGGATCACGGGGATGAGGGTGCATTTCGAGTGCTACTGCAGCGGGTCGGTGGGCGGATCTACGCTCGGTGCCGCGCCGTCCTGGGTGACGATCACCTGGCCGAGGAAGCCGTTCAGGAGACGTTGCTCGCCCTGATCCGTCACCGCGGCCGCCTGCCGACCTACGGGGCCGCCGTCGCCTGGCTGTACCAGACGGCGACCAACACTGCTCGGCAGGTCAACCGTCATCGGTGGAGGCTGACTCGGCGCGAACAGCGGAAAGCGGAGGAGTGCCCACCGGAAAGCACTCCCGCCCCGGACCTCGACGCGGATGCCCGGCATGCAACACTGACGGCGGCCCTGCTCCGATTGCCGACCGCCCAGCGGCGATCCCTGGAGTTGGTCTACCAGGAGGGGATGACGCACGCCGAGGCGGCCGCTGCATTGGGCTGGTCCCGCGGCTCGGTCAGTACGTGTGTCCAGCGCGGACTGGGGCGGTTGCGGCAATTGCTCGGTCGAGAAGACATACTCGCAGTCGGAGGAGTGGCGGTTCTGGAAGCCGCCCTCTCCGCCCGCTCAGCGGGGCTCGATCCACCCCGAGCCGCTGCCCTCGCTGACATCACCTGGGCCCGGGCGGAGGCGGGCGTCCCGCTGACCGGGGGGTGGTGGATGCCGCGAGGGATCCCGTCGGCGATCGGCCTGGTCGTTTGCGCCGGAGGCGTGGCGGCAACCGGTGCGGTGCAGGGTTGGTGGACGGCCACACGGAGCCCCCAGCCACTCGCGCCGACCCCGGCCGTCGCCGCGGCCGTCGAGCCGGAAAACCTGCAGGTGAAAAACCTGCGGATCACGCGGGAAGAGATCGCCCCGCAGGTCCGGGACATCTTCCAGCGATTCTACCCCAAGGAGAACTTGGTCCGTGTCGAGAGCGTCCGTGCGTTCGGGTCGGAGGTCGAAGTCGAGCTGCGGGTGACGCCACCGCCCCCGGCGATCACCCAGCTCGCCGCCGTGTCGCGCGGCCGCTACTGTGTGTTTCGGCGCAAGCTTCGGGTTGACTCGCAGCCGACTGGGGATACCCGCTGGTACTGGATGAACCCGGAAAAGCCCGTCGCCATCAAACTCCCGGCTTTGTCCGGGCCGGGGCGGGAGGTCGTGATTGGGCGGGACGAGTTCGCGGCCACGGAACGGCTGTTCGACCGACTCCCGAAGGACGAACGAGCCGAGGCCGCGCTACTCCGACTGCTCTTCGGCCCGCCGGGTAGTGAGTTGCTGCTTCCGGCCAGGAGTCTGGGAGCCTCGGGATTCTCCGGCAGGGTGATCCTGGCGGCGGAGTGCGGCGGGTTGTACGTCCGGGACGACACCGACTCGTGGCGATACACCGGGGAATGTCCCGGCGTCTCGCCGGTGGTGGCGGACGGGCGCGCCTTCTGCCACGTGAATGGCGGGATCTGGTCTCGACTGCTCGCCGAGCCGACGGCCCCGTGGGTGAAGTGGTGCGACGAGCCGCCACTCGAACCGGGCGACCAGGACCGTCGCGACTTGTTCATCGCTGGCGGGCGGTTGTGTATGGCCATGAAACCGCACGCCCTAAACTCCCGGCCGCTGTCCGACCCGGCAGTCGGCTGGGTGCGGACCACACACCCGGTCCAACATGGGGGCTTCGCGGTCGTGGGTGACTTTTTGTTCGGGAACGACGGCGAGCGCCTGTTCAAGCGACCCGCGAGCCAGCTCGATGCGGCCTGGGTTCCGGTCGGCCCGTGGCCGCCCGGGTACGACCGATTGGTCGCGGACGGAGACCGCCTGCTAGCGTTCGGCCGGGACCCGGGGCCGATCTACGCCCGCCCGGCCGCAGCCCTCGCGGACGTGCCCTGGACGGAAGCCGGCCGCGTCCACGACCCGTACAAGCAGTGACTCGCCCGCACCGCGTCCCTGCTCGAAGTGTTGCAGTCTCGTAAGTTCCTCCGCCGGAGTCGCCCGATGCTTCGCAAGTGGTTCGCCCGCCTGCCCGGTCTCTACCAGATCCCGTCCCGCCGCGACCGCCGCTCGGCACGGGCCACGCCGCCCAGCCGACCGCGATTGCGAGTCGACCCGCTGGAGGACCGGACCGTGCCGGCGACGGTGACGTGGGACGGCGGCGGCGGCAACTTCGACTGGAACACGGCCGCGAACTGGAGTGCGGACGTGCTGCCCGGGGCGAGTGACGATGTAGTGATCGACCTCGGGAGCAATAACTTCGCGGTCACGCATTCGGCAGGCGACACCGCAATTCAAAGCCTGAGGAACTTGGCATCCCTCAGACTTGTCGGCGGTACGCTCGACATCGCCGCTGCCTCGTCTGTTGCCAAGGACCTATTCCTCACCTCAACTCTTTCTGGCAGCGGAAACTTGAGCATCGGAGGCGAGTTCGCGTGGTCGGGCGGGGCCATGACGGGCGCGGGCACGACGACGGTGCTGGCGGGCGGGACGTTGACCGGCACCGGCGGCCACCTCCGGCTGTCGGGCCGCACGCTGGCCAACGCCGGCACCGGCAGCTGGAACTCGCAGCGGTTCATTCTCAGCAACGGCGCGGCGGTCGTTAACTCCGGGTCGTTCGCCATCGGCAGCCTCGACATGTACGGCGAGGCCGGCGGCGGCAGCTTCACCAATACGACGACCGGTTCGATCACCAAGACGGCCAACGCGAGCACCGCCTACATCTATGACGGCGTCGGGTTTTCCAACGCTGGCTCGGTGCAGGTCGGCAACGGAACCCTGTGGATCGACACCCCGGGAACCAGCAGCGGGTCGTTCGATGGCGCGGTGAACACGACGTTGGTGCTCTACCAGCAGAACCTGACGGCGACGTCACGCGTCTCCAGCGCCGGGACGGTCGGGCTGACCGGCACGACGGTGGCGGGCAGTTACGCGGTGACCGGCGCGACCGACACCGGGGCGGTTGACTTCACCGGCACGGTCTCCAGCGTCGGCAAGCTGACCGTCTCCGGCACGACCGATTTCCACGGCATCGCCGTCAGCCCGAGCGACCTGTATTTGACGGGCACCCTGCAGAGCAACGCCCCGATCACTGTTGCCGGGACGTTCGCGTGGTCGGGCGGGGCCATGACGGGCGCGGGCACGACGACGGTGCTGGCGGGCGGGACGTTGACCGGCACCGGCGGCCACCTCCGGCTGTCGGGCCGCACGCTGGCCAACGCCGGCACCGGCAGCTGGAACTCGCAGCGGTTCATTCTCAGCAACGGCGCGGCGGTCGTTAACTCCGGGTCGTTCGCCATCGGCAGCCTCGACATGTACGGCGAGGCCGGCGGCGGCAGCTTCACCAATACGACGACCGGTTCGATCACCAAGACGGCCAACGCGAGCACCGCCTACATCTATGACGGCGTCGGGTTTTCCAACGCTGGCTCGGTGCAGGTCGGCAACGGAACCCTGTGGATCGACACCCCGGGAACCAGCAGCGGGTCGTTCGATGGCGCGGTGAACACGACGTTGGTGCTCTACCAGCAGAACCTGACGGCGACGTCACGCGTCTCCAGCGCCGGGACGGTCGGGCTGACCGGCACGACGGTGGCGGGCAGTTACGCGGTGACCGGCGCGACCGACACCGGGGCGGTTGACTTCACCGGCACGGTCTCCAGCGTCGGCAAGCTGACCGTCTCCGGCACGACCGATTTCCACGGCATCGCCGTCAGCCCGAGCGACCTGTATTTGACGGGCACCCTGCAGAGCAACGCCCCGATCACTGTTGCCGGGACGTTCGCGTGGTCGGGCGGGGCCATGACGGGCGCGGGCACGACGACGGTGCTGGCGGGCGGGACGTTGACCGGCACCGGCGGCCACCTCCGGCTGTCGGGCCGCACGCTGGCCAACGCCGGCACCGGCAGCTGGAACTCGCAGCGGTTCATTCTCAGCAACGGCGCGGCGGTCGTTAACTCCGGGTCGTTCGCCATCGGCAGCCTCGACATGTACGGCGAGGCCGGCGGCGGCAGCTTCACCAATACGACGACCGGTTCGATCACCAAGACGGCCAACGCGAGCACCGCCTACATCTATGACGGCGTCGGGTTTTCCAACGCTGGCTCGGTGCAGGTCGGCAACGGAACCCTGTGGATCGACACCCCGGGAACCAGCAGCGGGTCGTTCGATGGCGCGGTGAACACGACGTTGGTGCTCTACCAGCAGAACCTGACGGCGACGTCACGCGTCTCCAGCGCCGGGACGGTCGGGCTGACCGGCACGACGGTGGCGGGCAGTTACGCGGTGACCGGCGCGACCGACACCGGGGCGGTTGACTTCACCGGCACGGTCTCCAGCGTCGGCAAGCTGACCGTCTCCGGCACGACCGATTTCCACGGCATCGCCGTCAGCCCGAGCGACCTGTATTTGACGGGCACCCTGCAGAGCAACGCCCCGATCACTGTTGCCGGGACGTTCGCGTGGTCGGGCGGGGCCATGACGGGCGCGGGCACGACGACGGTGCTGGCGGGCGGGACGTTGACCGGCACCGGCGGCCACCTCCGGCTGTCGGGCCGCACGCTGGCCAACGCCGGCACCGGCAGCTGGAACTCGCAGCGGTTCATTCTCAGCAACGGCGCGGCGGTCGTTAACTCCGGGTCGTTCGCCATCGGCAGCCTCGACATGTACGGCGAGGCCGGCGGCGGCAGCTTCACCAATACGACGACCGGTTCGATCACCAAGACGGCCAACGCGAGCACCGCCTACATCTATGACGGCGTCGGGTTTTCCAACGCTGGCTCGGTGCAGGTCGGCAACGGAACCCTGTGGATCGACACCCCGGGAACCAGCAGCGGGTCGTTCGATGGCGCGGTGAACACGACGTTGGTGCTCTACCAGCAGAACCTGACGGCGACGTCACGCGTCTCCAGCGCCGGGACGGTCGGGCTGACCGGCACGACGGTGGCGGGCAGTTACGCGGTGACCGGCGCGACCGACACCGGGGCGGTTGACTTCACCGGCACGGTCTCCAGCGTCGGCAAGCTGACCGTCTCCGGCACGACCGATTTCCACGGCATCGCCGTCAGCCCGAGCGACCTGTATTTGACGGGCACCCTGCAGAGCAACGCCCCGATCACTGTTGCCGGGACGTTCGCGTGGTCGGGCGGGGCCATGACGGGCGCGGGCACGACGACGGTGCTGGCGGGCGGGACGTTGACCGGCACCGGCGGCCACCTCCGGCTGTCGGGCCGCACGCTGGCCAACGCCGGCACCGGCAGCTGGAACTCGCAGCGGTTCATTCTCAGCAACGGCGCGGCGGTCGTTAACTCCGGGTCGTTCGCCATCGGCAGCCTCGACATGTACGGCGAGGCCGGCGGCGGCAGCTTCACCAATACGACGACCGGTTCGATCACCAAGACGGCCAACGCGAGCACCGCCTACATCTATGACGGCGTCGGGTTTTCCAACGCTGGCTCGGTGCAGGTCGGCAACGGAACCCTGTGGATCGACACCCCGGGAACCAGCAGCGGGTCGTTCGATGGCGCGGTGAACACGACGTTGGTGCTCTACCAGCAGAACCTGACGGCGACGTCACGCGTCTCCAGCGCCGGGACGGTCGGGCTGACCGGCACGACGGTGGCGGGCAGTTACGCGGTGACCGGCGCGACCGACACCGGGGCGGTTGACTTCACCGGCACGGTCTCCAGCGTCGGCAAGCTGACCGTCTCCGGCACGACCAGTTTTATCCCGGCTATCGGACCGCAGTCCCTCACCATTCCGGAATTGACCGTAATCGGAACGCTGCGGGGCGCGGACGATTTCCTCGTGACGGGCTCGTTTAACTGGTCTGGCGGCACGCTTCAAGGCGTCGCCGGTCTCGGTAGCCTCACCGTCCTCAGCAACATGACGCTCAACGGCACGTACTCCATCCGCGACTTTACCCTCATCAACGCTGGCGACGCGGTCTGGTCCGGCGGAGCGGTGAACTTCTACGGTGCCGACAGTCACTTCACCAACCTGTCGGGGGCGACGTTCGAGGACCGGGCGGGCGGGCACTTCGGCAGCGCCGATAACAACTGCCCCGACTTCGAAAACCAAGGCCTATTCCGAAAGACCACCGCCACCACCACGGACCTGCACATGCAGCTGTTCAACAGCGGCAGCGTGCAGGTCGAGCAAGGGTCGCTCAACATCGATTGCGGCCTCGTGCAGGTCACGACGACGACGAGCGGCGGCAGTAGTTCCGGCACGATCACCGGAAACTTCAGCGGGCCGGTCACGACCGCCGTCGTCAACTCCGGTCAGGTGTCGTCGCAGCCCTCGCCCACGCCGCCGCCACCCGTCACCAACTACACCCAGACCGCCACGGGCAGCTTGACGGAGTTGATCGGCGGGCTGACACCGGGCACCGGGTACGGTCAGATCGTCGTGAACGGGAACGTCAGCCTGGCCGGGACGTTGTCCATCGTCCTCACCAACGGCTTCTCTCCGCACCTGAATGACACGTTCACGATCATCGACAACCGGGGCAGCAACTCGGTCGTCGGCACGTTCTCCGGCCTGCCGGAGGGGGCGACTGTTAAGATCGGGAGCATCACGTATCAGATCAGTTACCAGGGCGGGACCGGCAACGATGTGGTGTTGGCGGTCATCTCGGTCAACGCCCCGCCGACCGCCAACGCCGGCGGGCCATACACCGTCGCGGAGGGTGGGTCCGTCACGCTCGACGGCTCGGGCAGCAGCGACCCGGACCAGTCGGCCGGCACGCTCACCTACACGTGGGATCTGGACGGCGACAACGTTTTCGGCGAGACGGGCGCGGCCGCCGGGCGCGGCGACGAGGTTGGCGTGAACCCGACGTTCTCGGCGGCCGGCCTCGACGGCTTCGCCGGGGCCGCGGTCGCGGTGCGGTTGCGCGTCACGGACTCGGCGGGGGCGAGCAGCGACGGCAGCGCCACGGTCAACATCACCAACGCGAACCCGATCCCCGTGATTTCTTCGATCGGCACCGTCCGGGTCGAAGGCACGTCGATCGCGGTCACCGGGTCGGCGACCGACCCCGCCGGGGCGAACGACACCCTGACCTTCGCGTGGGCGGTCTACGTGGGTAGTTCTGCCTCCGCGTTCGCCACGGGCGGCAACGGTACGTCTTTCAGCTTCACGCCCACGGACAACGGCAGCTACCGCATCGTGCTGACCGTCTCCGACGAGGACGGCGGGGCGGCGACGACCGAACAGACGATCGCCGTGGGCAACGCCACCCCCGCGGCCTTCAACGGCGGCGCGACCACCGGCACAGAGGGTACGTCGGTCCTGCTGACCGGCTCTGCCACCGACGCCGGGGCTATCGACCAGGCCGCCGGGTTCACGTACGTCTGGACCGTCACCCGCAGCCGCGACGGCGGTGCGACCTTCTCCCCCTACGTCGTCGGCAGTGGGGCGGCCCTCACCCTGAACCCGAACGACGACGGCCTCTACCGCGCGACCCTCACCGCGACGGACAAGGACGGCGCGACTAGCGCGCCGGCGACGCACACGATCGCGGTCGGGAACGTCACGCCGTCGGCGACGGTCTCCGGCCCGACGACCGGGCAGGTCGGTATCGACTTCTCGGTACAAGTCGCCAGCGCATCCGATCCCAGTTCGGTGGACGCGGCCGCGGGCTTCACGTACCAGTGGTCCGTCCTGCGGTGCGGTACGCCCGTCGATCTGACCGGCGTCGCCACGACCGGAACGACCCTGAACTTCAGGCCGACCGAACCCGGCGCTTACACCGTCACCATGACGGTGACGGACAAGGACGGCGGGGCGACGACCGCGTCGCACCTCGTCACCGTCGGCGCACCCTCCGGCGTGACGCTGCTGCCCGGTGGCCTACTGGTGATCGTCGGGACCAGCTGCGACGACGACATCAAGGTGAATCCGGGCGGCGGGGCACCGGAGATCAAGGTGAAGTTGAACGGCGTGCAGTCCACCTACGTGGGCGTTACCGCGATCGTGGTCTACGCCGGCGCGGGGGACGACTTGGTACAGGTCGCCGGCGGGGTGACGGTGCCGCTGACGGTGTTCGGCGGGACCGGGAACGACCTGCTGAAGGCGGGCGGGGGGAACAGCATCCTCGTCGGCGGCGACGGGTGCGACGTGCTGCTCGGGGGAAACGGCCGGGACATCCTGATCGGCGGCCGCGGGTCGGACCTGATCGGCGGTCAAGGGGCGGACGACATCCTGATCGCCGGGTATACGGCGTTCGACGGCAACTTGGCTGCGCTCGATCTCGTCCGGGCCGAGTGGTCATCCGCCCGGTGTTTCTCCGACCGGGTGGCGAACCTGTCCGGGACCGGCACGACCGGGGTGAACGGTGAGGCGGTGTTGCGGGCGACCGGCCCGACGGCGACGGTGTTCGACGACGCCGCCTGCGACCTGCTCGCAGGCGGCGGCGGGAGCGATTGGTTCATCTTCAACAGCGTGGGTGGCCCGCACGTCGATCTCGTGGCGGACATGTCGGCGTTCGAGGGGCTGTTCGACACGGACCTGTGATCCGGCTGGGGACTGCACCCCGGCGGGTGAGCGCCTCTCGCCCGCCCGCATTAGGTACGACCGCGCTGGGCCTGGCCACGGCGCTGATCGCGGTGCCCACGGCGGGGCTGTGGCTCGGGCTGACGAACCCGGAGGTGGAGGAACGCCGGCGGGGTGAGGGGCTACCCCGACGACCTGTACCGCGAGTCGGCCGCCAACCCGGACCTGCCACGGGTGGTCAAGGAGCAGCTCGGCCAGATCGCAACCCTGTCTGCTCTTTCCGCAACTTCTTGTGTCTGAGCAGCTGGCCGTGGGCGACTTGACGGAGCGGACGCGGGCGCGGAGTTCTGCTGTCGCTGACGGCTAACGAAAGCCCGGCCGGGCCGTCACCCGGCCGGGGATCGTCTGTTGCATACCTCACCGCCGGGCGAGGCGGATGCTCCCGCCCCACACGCCCAGGCCGAGCAGCCCGAGCAGGAACGCCACGAACGCCCACCACGACTGAAACGCCAGCCCGAGCCACCCGGCCACGACCGCCGCCCCCGTCGCGTGCAGCTGGTTCAGCTTCTGCCGCGCACCCATCACTTACCTCCTTTGGTCTCGATTGTCGAATATCGCCGGCTACCGCGGCCGCGGCTTCCGGCCCGGAGCCGGCAGCGCCGGCGGGGGCGGCGGGGCCAACCCGCCCGGCCCGTCGCCAGTGGCCTTCAGCCCCCGTGACCGCCGCTGGACCTCGGCCGCGGCCCCGTCGAGGCCGTCCGCCTGCCACGCCGCCGCGAGCTTGTCCAGGCCGCCGGCCCGGCCGGCCGCGCCGGCCAGGAAGTCGGCCTCCAGCTCCTGCACCGCCCGGGCGGCCAGGAGCACCTTCACCCGGTCCACCAGCGGCCCCAGGATCGTCGCAAACATCACCTGCCTCCCCTCGTGTTGCCGGCCCCGGTCACGCGGGGCCGTCGTGGAAAGCCTCCCACTGTTCGGCCAGCTCGCGGCGGAGCTGGCTAACCCGGGCCGGTGTGACGCCGAGCCGGGCCGCGGCCGCCCCCGTCCCCCACCCGGCCGCCAGCAGGTCCAGTGCAGCTTGGCTCGCCGGCGTCAGCCCGCCGCGGAACCGGGGGAAGTCGACGCGGAAGGCGGCCTGGTCGGGGACCTTCACCCGCGGGTCGGCCGCCGCCAGTTCCGCCGCCACCACCTCCCCGGGACGTCGGCGCCGACCCCGGTCGCGGTCCCCGAGCCGCTCGACCCGCACCCGGCCGCGGAGCCGGGCGAGCGGCGAGAGGACGTCGCGGGCCCTCTCCGCCCCGCACACCCGGCGGCCGCCCAGCGCCGCCTGGGCCGCGCGTCGGGCGATGGTGGTGACGAACTTCCCCGGCTCCTTCCCCCGTCGGAGGAGCGCGACGTAGCACCGCCAGGCGAGGGCCACCGCCTCGGCCTCCAACTCTTCCCGGGCGTCCGGGCACGGCACCCGGCGGGTCGCGAACCGGGCGACCGCCTCCACCCGCGGCAATGCGGCGGCGAACGCCTCCCCGGCCGCCGGCCCCGGTCGGGCCGCCGACAGTGTGACGCACATGTGTTGTCTCCGACGCGTGATCACGTGGCCGGGCCGAGACGTGGCGGCCGGCGGGGCCGGATGCTGCTCGTCCCCAGTGATGCTGACAGCCGGAGGTGGCGGATTCAGGCGGACCGGGGTTCCACGGCTTTAACCGCGCCGGGGAAGGGAAGTCGCTCAGACGACAGTTCGCGGCGATCAACCGGCTCGGGGCAGTGTCGGGTCAGTGTCGGGTGCCGAACCGACGCGGATTAGTTGCGCAAAATGCTTCTTTATAACCATTTACGTCGAATTCACGGGTCAGTGTCGGGTGTCGGGTGAGAGGGAGTGGTCACGACCCCCGCAGGCCGGCACGGCCGCTCCCCGCCCACTTACCCGACACCCGACACTGAGACTCGGTGGAGTCGCAAACCTTGTTTTTGCAGTGGGTAACGGCCCGGAGCAGCGTCGGGTGGGTACCCGACTCTGACCCGACGCTCGGCCCCGGGTGTCGACGGGGCGAGTGGCACGCGCGAGACACTCCCCGTTCCCTGATCGATGCGAGGGGCGGGCAGGGCGGCGCAGTACGCGGCGTCGAGCATCCATTCGGGAATGGCGACGTGCGTTCCGTCCGCGAGCCGCACGATGACCGTGGGCTCGGTCCGCCGGATGAGGCGGACGATCACCACGTCCTGGGAGAAGAACGGATGGTGGCGGTAGCAGACGCGCGCGGTCGATCGATGAGCAGTGTGATGACGCGTTGCGCCACTGTTTCGCGACCCAGCTGCTGGAGGATGGGGCAGACGTGCGGACGGTCCAGGAGCTGCTAGGGCATGCGAACCTGGAGACGACGATGATTTACACCCACGTACTGAACAAGGGCGGGCGGGGGGTGACCAGCCCGGCTGACCGGCTGTGATCCGTGCTGCTTATCCGGCCGTACTATGCAGCAGTCCCGGGCTGCATAGTACGGTTTGGCTGGCGGGGACGCGTTCCGGAGTTGTTGACCCAGAGCGTAGATGCGGCTACCGTCTCCACGAGGCGGTCGGCGTTATGCAGTCCAGGCCGCCGTACTCTGCGGATCTGCGGAATTGATGGTTCGGGCTGGATAGGTGGTTCGGGGGAAGCCATGTTGCGGAAACCGGACCGCCGATAACCCAGTATCGCGGCGGAAGCGGCCTCGGCCGCGCCCCGGCCGGGTGTCGCGATGCTCTATACCCAAACCCCGGCGGTCCCTCCCGGCGTGGCTCGCCGGGCGGGTGACGCCGAAGCTGAGCGAACCAACGTCCGCTCGGCGAACTGGCCCCGCCCAGCCCGAACCCGGCGCTGGAGCGGACCAGCGCGCCGACAGCACCCTGCTCGCCACAGGGGGAGCGGCGCGCTGGCCGCTCAGCTTCAACGTTCGGCCACGGAGGCGCGAATGCTACCAATCCCGCCGAAAAGCTAGGTGTGGCCCGCGCGATTGATTCCGATTGGGGACGGGATCGAATGCCTGACGTAGTGTCCTTCCACCGCCTTCCGAATCAGATCGACGCCGCCCCGGACGGGTCGGCCCTCGTGGTCGGGTACGGTGACTACATCGGTCCGGTCCTCGTCACCGACGACCCCTGGCGGCTGCCCCGCGGCCAGCAGTTGGCCCTGGCCCTCCGGGCGGCCCCGGGGGCGGACCCGGCGGCCCCGGTGGCGGTCGGCCACGAGAATGCCACCGGGCTGCTGGAGGACGACTTCGTGCGGTACGAGTGCCGGATCCGGCCGACCCCGGCGAACGTCCTGGCACTGTGGGCCACGCGGTTCGCCTGGACGGCCGCGGCCGAGCGGTTGGCCGGCCCGGTCGCCCCGCCGGCGGGTGCGGTGGCGGCGGTGCGGCAGGGGATGGCCGAGCACGCCCGGCGGGACCTCGCCGCCCACGACCGCGTCCACGAACTGATCCGCCTGCTGTCCGCGGCGGACCGGGGGTCGGCCGAGGCCGCGGCGCTGGCGGCCGAGTTGCGGGAGTTGGTGGGCAGCCCGGCCGCCCCAGGAACTTCTCTTGAGTAGCCGCGTCGATCACCTCTGCTGACCGAGCCGTCGTGGGTCCTCGGCGCGTACCTCCGACGCCGACCACCGGACTCGACCGGTCGCCACGCACGTCACTCGTCCCCGATCACCCCGCCTCTCGGCTGCCCGACACGTGCCCGCCGCCTCACCCCGCCGCCTCACCCCGCCGCCGCGTCGGCCGGTGCCGGCGGCTCGACCTTCCGGACCTCGTACCCCAGCTTCTTCGCCCGCCGGTGGGCCGACAGCCTGACCAGGTTGGCCCGCTGGCGGACGTAGCTGCGGAGCGTCTGGGTGGCGTCGTCGGGCTGGAACACGGTAAGCGTCCGGTGAAAGGTGAAAGGCTTGATGGCGGCATCGGCAGTGGGATTTCCCGCGCCCATGCCGCCCGCATCCGGTACACTCGGGCAAATGTCTGATGTGACCCCGGAGTCGGTCTCCCACCGACGACCGGCTAGTTCTTTTTGTTCGCCGCAGCCCTCATGCCCTCGGGCGTGAACGTGTCCGGTTGGAATTGCCCGGCTTCGGTCACGACCTCCACGTTCTGGAAGTAATACTCCCCGATCAGGTCGCCGTTCGCCCTCCTCAATACTGTGCCGACTTGGAGCCACCGGTCGGCGTCGATCATCACCGTTACCTCAGAAAAGCCGTCGCGGTCGATGTTCGCTGCCGCGGGCGGTGTCTTCTCGCCAATCACAAACGAGTCCACCTCCGCCGGTGTGCAGGTCCGGCGGATGATGTGGCACACGCGGCCCCCGGCCTTCTCGACGCGGTCCTTGCCTTGGTATTTGACCGTCAACTCGTTTCTGTCCTTCAGATTCTTCCACGCGGTGTACGTGCGGAGCATCCCGCGGTAGATGCCCGAGTCCGTCACGCAGTACCGAGACGCGTTCCGGGCATCGGGGGATCGGGTGGCGATGGAGTAGTCGGTCAGGAAGGCGTCGGGCCGGAAGGTCAGCATCTCATTGCTGTTGTCGGGGGACGGGTACAACACCCCGTGGACCTCGTAAGAGAGGCCAAGTCGCCCTGCCTTTTGGAACCCCTTCTCCCAGACCATGCGCACCCGTGTTCTCGGCCGGACCCCCGGTTCGTCGGGTACCTCTCCCGCGACGGCGATCTGAATGATCTCCCGGTCGTGAAGGACGCCTGCCACGAACTCCCGCTTCTCCAGCGTCGCGCGAAACCCCTTAACCTTGTTTTCGTACCGGTTCATGCAGGCGGCGAGTATCGCGACCGGGTCAGTCCTGGCAAGCTCGGCGAACTCTTCATCAAGGGGCGGGGGCTCCATCCTCGGGCCGTGCGGCGGGTCGACTTCGACCGGTTGTGAGGACGGCCACAGGGCGCAACTGGCGGCACCGACCCCCATCAGGCAGAGTCCGACGGCGACGCTCCGCACGAACCGGCGACTCATCGCGTTTCTCCCCGCTGAGTTGGGTGCGTAGCGATCAACTTCTTCCCCGGGCCGGCGCCGTAGAGTCATGCTCTCCGGTGAAGCGTACGCGCTCGGCGGATCACGGCCCGGCCATCGGCAGTGACCTGAAGGCCGACTCCTTGTGACCGGCGGCCGAGCACTCCGCAAGGTGCGGGTAGCTGCACGACGTCGGGAACGAACTGCCCGCCAGTCGCAGATCCTTGCACCCGCACGTTCCAAACGTCAGACCCCGACGCGTGCACTCGGCGTTCAACCACTCGTAGGTCGCCCGCTTCCGCTCCAGCGGCACCGAGTAGACCGTGCCGCCGTCGATCGGGCACGCCTCGGTGCAGTACGACGCGGCCGCTGGCAGGTACGGTGCGCCGCCGAGCCGGGCGTGGCTGACGCCGGATGTGAGGAACAGATACGCAGCTGACACCTGTACCGCCCCGGCGCCGGCGATTGCGTCGAGAAGCGATGCCAGTTGTTCTGGGGAGTCGTCCACGCCGGGCAGCACCGGGTCGAGCCGCACGAACCGGGCCGGCAGCCCGTACTCGCGGGCCAACACGAGATTCGCCAGCCGCGCCCGGGCCGGCGCGCACCCCGGTTCGACGGCCCGGTTCCGCGCGTCGTCGAGATTCGTCAGCCCGACGAACAGGAGTACCTGCTCGGGATACTCGGCCAGCAACCGGAGCACACGCCGCGGGACGACTCCCTTCGTCGAGATGCCGACACTCACATTCCGCGGCAACACGCGGCGCAACAGCGCCTCCAGATTGCCCCGCGCGGCCGGCGCGAGCGGGTCGGTGAACGGGCTGAGGTAGAGCGCCGGTGGGTACTCGTCGCGGCGGAGCAACTCGTCGAGCGCCAGCGCCGGGGCGACATCGGCTCCTCCGGCCTCGTGGCGGAGGGCCATCGACTGGTACCGATGGAAGTGGCAGTAGCCGCAGCGATGTTCGCAGCCGGCCGTGAGGTCCACGCCCCACTGATCGCACATCCCGGCGACCCGGACGATCCGGGCCTGGGCGATTGGTCGCGTCATCGGTTCCCCATTGGGTTCGAGTTTGCGCCGTCCGGTTCCGGCTCGCGGTCCAGACGGATCAGATACACCCCGACCAGAAGCGTCACCCCGCCGTGGACGACCGCGAACATCCACGGCCCGATCGCGGGGACAAGCTTGAACACGACGGCCAGGCCGAGGTAGCCCGCCGCGAGAAGGTGGTAACCGCCCCAAAACGGATGCGCGAGCGCGAGGTACGACACGCCGGTGATCAGCGCCAGCAGCGGGTAGAGAGACAGCCGGTACGCGGTCAGGTCGCCACCGTCCGACGGCCAGTACACGACCGGCAGTAGCGTGGCCGCGACGACCAACCCGATCATGACGGTCAGGGTGTGCCGGTCGCCGGCCCGGAACCGCCGCCGGCGCAGAATCACCCAGTACAACACGGCGAGCGCGGCGACGTTCAAGGCTGTCGCGGCGGCAAACGTTCCGCGCGGCAGCCCGGCGGAGATGGCCCACGCACAAAACAGGTGGAACGCGATGATGAGAATTCCGCTCCAGACGGACACCCACCCCCACGCGCCGGGTTTGTCGAACTGCTGCCGCAGCACGGCGCGCACGGCCTTGCCCCAGATGCCCGGCAGCCGGGCGCGCACCGGTTCGCCGCTGAGGAACCGCTGCAGGTCATCGGCCAACTCCTGCGCCGAGGCGTACCGCCGGGCCGGTTCCTTCTCCAAACACTTTGCACACACCGCGGCCAGGTCCTTACCCACGTCCCGGCGCAGCGCCCGCACCGACGGGGCCGGGTCCTCGATCACCCGGCGCAACACCGCGGCGATGTCCCCACCGCCGAACGGGGTTCGCCCGGTCAGCAGCTCGAACAGGATCATGCCCAGCGCGTGAACGTCCACCGCGACGGTCAGGTACTTGTCGCCGCGGGCTTGTTCGGGCGCCATGTACGCCGGCGCACCGGCGATGCCCGTCGCGGTCGCGTCGGCGCGCCGCGCGAGACCGAAGTCGGCGACCCGCGGTGTGCCCTCCGCGTCGAGTAGGATGTTCGCCGGCTTGAGATCGCGGTGGATCAGTCCCTGTTGGTGCGCGTGGTGGACGCCCCGCGCGATGTCGCGGACGATCTCGGCGGCCTTCGTCGGCGCGGTGAACCGGCCCTTCAACCATCCGGCGAGCGAGCCGGTCATCAGCGGCATGACCAGATACGGTTCACCGTCGGCCTCGCCGGAGGCAAACACCGGCATGACGTTGGGGTGGCTCGCCTCGGCCATCGACTCGGCCTCGAACCGGAGCTTCGCTCGCTCGGCCGCGGACAGCGCGCCGCGCACCACCTTCAGCGCGACCACGCGCCCGAGGCGCCGGTCCCGGGCGCGGTACACGACGCCCATCCCGCCGCGCCCGATCTCCTCCAGGATCTCGAAGTCGCCCAGCGCGCCGCCGGGCGCCCGCGCCGGAACCGGGGTTCCGAGCAGAGCGCCCATCCGGCGCCCGGCGGCGACGCACCCGAGCAGGTCCGTGGTGCGGTCCGGCCGGCGCGCGAGCCAGTCCACGACCGGCGCCCAGTCGCCGCGGTCCTCCGCTTCCAACACGAGCGCGAACCCGGTGTCCTCGGGATCGGCAGTTGAACCGACGTGGTGCGAGCGGGTCGCGTCGGGCGAGTCGTCCGGCACGGGAGTTCCTCTGGTCAGGCGTCCGGGTCTTCGAGCATGCCTCGTAACGCGGTCAGCGCGCGGTGGAGGAGTTGCGAGACGGCGTTCGCGTTCTTGTTCATCCGCGCGGCGATGTCGGCGACGCGCAGGCCGTCGATGAACCGCAGGACGACCGCCACCCGCTGCGCGTCCGGCAGCACCGCGATGGCGTCGGCGAGCCGGGCGAACTGCTCGGCCCGCATCGCCCGCATGCTCGGTGTCGTCAGGTCGCCGCCGAGCCGGTCCAACAGCTTCTGCGACGACTCTTCGCAGAGGTCGAGCGGCACCTCGCCCGACTCGCGCCGGTTCTCGTCGCGGGTGTTGTTTCGCACCGCCGCCACCAGGTACGCGTGCAGTCGTTCATCCGACATCCCGGCCAGTCGCTCGGGGTGGAACAGCACTTCCTCGAACGTTTGCTGCACGAGGTCTTCCGGGTCCAGGCGGGCACGGGCGCGCTCGAAGAGAGACAACCGGGCGACCCGTAGCAGCCCCGGCCGGTGGCGCTCCAGACGGTCGCGGAGGGGTGGCTCGGGCGAGTGACCAGCCATGCGCGTACCTCGGGCTGCACCAGGCCAGTCGGGCGGGGCGGCCCGATCTTACGCGACATTCTGGGAAAAATGATGGGCTGGGATGCGATTCCGCCCCGGTCGGTACCGTGGTAGCACGGGAGTAGCTGTGTTGACAAAGACGCTGCTGCTCGGGAAGCGTGCACAGTACGGTCGTGGTGTGCGTTGAGTTTTTGGCGGCGCGGCGAGTTGGGACCTCAGTGGTTGACGAGGAAGTGCTGTTTGGCCCAGGCGTCAGGCAACAGATGCGTCACGTCGGCCGGCTTGGCGGCCAGCTGCGTCAACACGTCGCTCAGGTAAGCCCACGGGTTCAACGCATGCCGCTTCGCCGACGCGCACACACTCATCAGCACCCCGGCACTCGTCAGCCCCCCGTCACCGCCCACGAACAGCCAGTTGCCGCGGTTATGCGGAGGTTTGCATAACCGCGGCAACTGGCTGCACGTCGGTGGGGATCGTGGGCTGAAGACCGCATCCGTGTTGCTGAGCGTCTGCGCCGGCGCGACCCGGCATCGTCTCGACCCGTGGTCGTACCTGACGCACGTGCTGTCGGAGTTGCCCGCCCGGCGGGCCGGGGCTGACCTGACGGACCTGTTGCCGGATGCATGGGGGAAGTCCCGTGGCGAGACCCACCGCCGAGTGGGTTGACGGCGGCCGGCGGTCACTCCGGCTTGACGTTCTGCCAGAACTCCGTGGGCCGCTGGTCGTTGATGATCCCCCATCGCCTCGTCGCCAGCAGTTCCTCGACTTACTTCGGCTCGATGGTGCCGCCGTCCCAGGCGATCTTGCACTTCGGCAACGCTTTGGCCAGCCCCTCGACGCCCCTCGCCGTCACCTTCGTCCTGGCGAGTTTCAGCTCGATCAGCATGTCCAGCCCGGTGAGGTGTGACAGCCCCGCGTCCGTGACCGGGGCGCCGTCCAGCCAGAGTGTCGTCAGGCCGCCGCACTCCTTGAGCCGGGCCAGACCGGCATCGCCCACCTGTGTGCGGCTCAGGTTGAGGTGCATCAGGTTCTTGCAGTCCTTGAAGTGCGACAGACCGGCGTCGGTCGTCTGCGTGTCCCCCAGTTGCAGGTAGGTCAGCTTCGTGCAGCCCTTGAGGTGGGCCAACCCCGCGTCCGTCACTTTCGTGCCGCACAGGTCGAGGCCCGTCAGCCCCGTGCCGTCCTTGAGATGAATGAGCCCCGCGTCCGTGACCGGCGCGCCCTCCAGTTGGAGACCGCCGAGGTTCTTGCAGTCCTTGAACGCGGCCAGCCCCGCGTCCGTCACCTGCTTGTTGTTCGGCAACCCGACCCACGTGAGCCGGAACGCCTCGCGGGGCAGGTTGGTCACGGCCTTGATCGCGGGCCCCTGCTCGTTGACTGTAATCTCCCCGCCGATGGACAGCACATACTCGGCGGCCTTGCGGTCCGTGTCGGCGACCGGTGCGGGGGCGGCGGCCTTGCCAAACTCCCCCTTGTCGTAGCGCTCCCAGAACTCCGCCGCCGGCCAGATTTTTTCAGGAAAAAAGTGGATGCCGATCGTTTTGAGGCTCTTCATGCCGCGGAGGATGTCCAGACCCTGGGTGATGTTCTTGGGGGTCAGGCGGATGCTCTCCAACTGCATCCCTTTCAGAGGCGACAGGTCGGTCACGCTGGATTCAAACATACTCAAAGACTTCAGCGGCATGCCTTGTAGCGGTGTCAGGTCCTGGATCTGAGTACCCCAGATGTTGAGTGTTTTGAGCGGCATGCCCTTGAGCGGCGTTAGATCAGACGTTTTGCATTCGCCAATCATCAGCAACCCCAGGGGCATTCCCTTCAGCGGCGAAAGATCGGTAACGTGTGTCTGTTCAATGTCCAGAGAGGTCAGCTTCATGTCTTTCAGTGGCGTCAAGTCGTCCACCGGTGCGCGGCAAAGAAGAGATACCAGCGGCATCCCTTTTAGCGGGGACAGATCTTTAACGTGCCTAAGATTGAAGATGAGGAGACTTTTCAGCGGCATCCCCTCAAGCGGCGTCAGGTCGGCCACATTGCTATCATCCCAGAGCCTCAGATACTTCAGTGGCATCCCCTTGAGCGGCGACAGGTCGGTCACGTCTGTCCCTTCAAGGTTTAGCGAGGTGAGTGCCATGCCCTTCAGCGGCGAAAGGTCCGATAGCTTCCCTTTGACCTCGTTGGTGCGGCTGCAATCGAGAGAAACGAGCCCCTTCAACGCCCGGACCGGCGCGATGTTGTCCACCTCGTCGGTGAGGAATTTCAATCCGGTCACCACACCGTTGTCGATGGTGGGCTCGACCTTGCCGTCGAATTTGGGATTGAGTCGCTTCAACTCTTTGCGGACTTCCTCGACCTGCTGCTCGGCCGGCAGCGCGGCGATCCGCTGGACGTCGGCGTCGGTGAACGGGGCGACGGCGGGTGGTGGCGACTTCGCTGCGGGCGAAGGAGTGCCGACCGGAACTCGGGCCAAGCGCAGGCCGAGGTGGAACTGCCGGTACGACGGCGGGAACGTATAGCGATACGCCGCCCGGCAGAGCCAGGAGTCGTCGTTCCAGCCGCCGCCCCGCCACACCCCATGCGAGGCGCCATCGGCTGCTTTCTCGGTGTCGTCGCACCACTCCCAGACGTTGCCGTGCATGTCGTAGAGGCCAAGCGAATTCGGCTCGTACGAACCCACCTGAGACGTCCGCTTCAGACCCCTGCCCTCCGCCGGGGTGAAATTCGCCTGCTCCGGCAGCAACGTGTTCGTCGGCTTCGCAAAGTAGAAATCGTAGGCGCTGTCCAACTTGTCCGAAAGCACCATCGGGCCGCCCCGACAGGCGTACTCCCATTCCGCCTCCTTCGGCAACCGGTAGACCCAGCCCGTCTCCTTCTCCAGCTTGTTCAGCTTTGCCACGAATAACTGGCACTGTTCCCACGACACCCTCTCGACCGGGAACCGCTTCAGGTCCGCGTCCGGGACGTCCTTCACCGCGTCCTTGCCGCCGCCCGTGCGCGAGAAGTGGCTAGGGTTCTCGCCCATCACCTTCACCCACTCCTCCTGCGTGACCTCGTACTTTCCCAGGTAGAAGTCGGCCGGAAACTCAACCTCCTTATCGCCCAATTTGTCCTTACCCCCGCCCAGCCACGACTTGCCCTTCGGCACGACCACGAACTCCATGCCGATGCCGTTCGTGAACGTGGGCGGCAGCGGTTCCTGCTTCGCGACCAGAACCGGCGTTTGGTCGCCACCGGGCGTGATCGGGTTGGGCGTCGCCTGCGGCCGGAACAGCTGCGTCACCCCGGCGAACTCCGTCACGGCCAGCGCGAGCACGGGAAGCAGCACGACGGCCGCCGCGGCCCACTTCCAACTGCCGGACTTCCTTGTGGTGGGTTGCTTGCTGAGCGGAATGCGGCTGAAATCCTTCAACTTCGAATTGGCTTTGAGTTGGGCCTCGCAATCAGCCAGCACGTCGGCCACCTCGCGGGCCGACTGGTAGCGGTCGTCCGGGTTCTTGGCGTGCAGCTTGGCGATGATGTCGCACAGCCACTGCGGCACCTCCGGGACGATCTCCCGGATGTCTCGCGGGGTGTCCTCGGCGACCCGCTTGAGCACCGCCACAGTGCTGTTCGCCCGGAACGGCGGCCGGCCGGCGGCCATCTGGTAGAGCACGCTGCCGAGGCTGAACAGGTCGGCCCGCTGGTCGAGCTTCTCGCCCTTGGCCTGCTCCGGGGCCATGTACATGGGCGTGCCGGCGATGATCCCGCTCTGCGAGATGCTGGCGTCGTCGGCCGCCCGGGCCAGCCCGAAGTCGGTGATCTTCACCCGCCCGGCCCCGCCCTCCAGCAGGACGTTCCCCGGTTTGATGTCCCGGTGGATCAGGTCCTGGCCGTGGGCGGCGGCCAGCCCCTCGGCGATCTGCCGGCCGATCCGCACCACCTCGGGCGGGTCGACCGGGCCGATGCGGTTGAGGCGGTCCTGGAGGGTCTCGCCGGGGATGAACTCCATGGCGATGTACGGCAGCGGGGTTTCGCCGACCTCGTACACCTGCACCACGTTCTCGTGCCGCACCTGGGCCGACGAGCGGGCCTCCCGGAGGAACCGCTTCCGGGCCGGCGACGTGGAGGCCATCTGCGGGGCCAGCACCTTCACCGCGACAACCCGGTGGAGCACGTCGTCGAAGGCGCGGAAGACGATCCCGAACCCACCGTGGCCGAGGACCTGGAGCACCTCGTAGTGCCCGATGCGGCCGAGCGAATCGGGACGGGTGGCCGGCTCCAGGAACCCGAGCGGCACCTCGTCGTCGGTCGCCACGCCGCCCTCGTGGCCGACCGTGCGAGTGGCATCCGGGTCGGGGTCGTGCGGGGCGACCGCCGGGTGATCGAGCAGGCTGTCCGGCCGGTCGTGGGCGCGGAGCAGCGCCTCGACCCGGGCCTTCAAGCCGGCGTCACCGCCGCAGGCGTTGCCCAGGTAGGCGGCCCGGGCCGCCGGGTCGGTCAGCTCGCATGCGGCGGTGAAGATGTCGCGCTCGCTCACGGTCGGCCCCTTCTGGTGGGAGTGCTCTCGTTACCCAATGCGAGAGCGGCGGCCGGATCGCGCGACGGATTCGGCGATTTTTTCCCCGGGGGCCGGGGTCAGTCCCCGTCGCGGAGGGTGGTGGCGAGCCAGGCCCGGGCGTAAGCCCAGTCGGCATCAGCGGTTCGGGTCGAGATGCCGAGGGCGGCCGCGGCCGCCGCGACGGTCAGGCCGGCGAAGTAGCGGAGCTTCACCACCTCCGCGGCCCGCGGCTCGACGGCCGCGAGCCGGTCGAGGGCCTCGTCCAGGGCGAGCAACCGCAGCGACGGTCCCGGGGGCTCGGGCTGATCGGGGTCGAGGGCGTGGCGGGCGTAGTCGCCGCCGCGCTGCGGCCCGTGCCGGCGGCGGGCGGCTTCCACCAGGATGCGGCGCATGGCTTCGGCGGCCGCGGCGAAGAAGTGCTCGCGGTTGTCCCAGCGGAGCGCGTCGGCCGGGCCGACCAGCCGGAGGTACGCCTCGTGGACCAGGGCGGTCGGCTGGAGGGTGTGGTCCGGCGACTCGGCGGCCATGCGGGCGGCGGCAAGCTTCCGCAACTCGTCGTAGACGAGCGGCAGCAAGTCGCCCGCGGCGCGGCGGTCGCCGGCCGCGGCAGCATCGAGGAGACGAGTCACGTCGGACATGGAGGCGAGTGTAACCGCCAGGTTACGCGGGGACGACTCGGAAATAGCGGTATGGCCATCAGCATCGCCACCGGACGGCTACGGTGCACCTCCCGCGGGTACGTCCGGCCGACGTGCCGCAGGTGGGCCGCGAATGCCGCCTGCATGCGGCGCGTCTTGCTCAACCCGGTCTTCTTCTTCGCGTTCTTCTGGCTTTCCAGCGTGTTGGCGTGGACCGCCGCAGTGGTCAGGGTGACGACCGCGAACACGTACCGCAGGTCCTTGCCGTCGCGGGTGCCGACGGTCGGCCGGTGCCCCTTGACCCCGAGGGTCGCCGCCGGGGTCGGGACCATCGGGAACCGGGCCTCGTCCTGGCACAACAGGACGACCTCCCCGGCCCGTGCGCGTTTCCTGGGTAGGCCAAGTCGCTCGCGGTCTGGGCCTGCTTCTCGGGCTGCCCCCGCAGATGCCGGTACGTCGGCCGGTACGGCCGGATGCCGCTCCCCGAGCAAAACCGCTGGACGGCACTCCGTCCGGGAGGTGCAGATGCCCTTCGTCTTGAGGAGGTGGTCGGCCAACTCCTCGTGGGTCCAATTGGCCCGGTCCAGCCCCTGCCCGGCCGGCCCGTCGATGACCCATCCACGGACCTCGTCGGCCAGGGAGGCCGGGATCTTGCCGGGCATCCCGTTGGCCGACTTCGGTCGCAGCCCGTCGAGGCCGGCGTCGCAGTAGGCGTTGACCCACCGGGGCACGGTCCGGCGATTCACCCCCAAGTCGGCGGCGATGTCCTGGCGGGGACACCCCCGGTGGGCCATAAGGACGATCTGGAGGCGGTCACGGAGTTTGCGGTCCGTGGTCGAGCGGAACAGGTCATCCAGGGAGTCGGCGTCGGTCTGGGGGAGCACGACACGGATCGCGGCGGCATCCTGCAACGGGAGGTGTTACCTCCGGTTCGAGGATGCGACACTGCCATCGGGTTCATGTATGGGGCGGAGGCCGTCGAGCCCGCGGTCGAGGTAGGCGTTGAGCCACCGTTGGACGGACCGCGGGGTGGTACCGGTGTCGTCCGCGATGTCCGGGTGCCGGCGTCCCCGGTGGGCCGTCAGGACGATCTGGACCCGGTGCCGCAAAGTCGCGTCGGCGGCATCACGGAACACCGCCTCCAGTCGTTGCAGGTCGTCGTCCGGTAGGGAGATGCGGATCACGGCCGGTCCTCAACGGGGTCGGGAATCCTGCCGATGACAAAATAGACAGGCTCACCCGGATCGTGAATCGGGGATGGGAATTGCGGTCGGGGCGCAGCTACCCCGCGCCCGACCGCCGTGGTTCACGTTTCGCCTCACGTACAGCTTACCCCAGGCCCGATCGACCGCGGCACAGTACCTCCCGCCCGGGGTGCCGCCATACTTCACGTTGTAGAACGAGTGTTGGTCAGTGGACGAGGAGGAAATCGCGGCTGTTGAGCAGTGCCCACATGAGGTCCTGGGCAGCCTGATCCTTCAGCGCGCCGGCCGACCGGACGAACTGGGCGCCGACCGCCAGTTCCCGCGGGCTCGGGTGCCGCGCCAGCGACCACAGGTACAGCTCGATCACCAGGTTCTCGTCCGTCAGTTTCTCGCGCAGGAGCAGCGCCGGCCGCGCGGCCGGGTTGCGAACGCGGCCGAGGATGCTCTTGCCGTTCAACAGGCTAAGCGCCTGGAGCATGTTCGAGCCGTTGTCGCGCTCGCACTCGCACGCGTCCATCCGCTGCGGCTTGCCGAACAGCCGGAGGAACTCGCTCGCCACGTCACCGTCCGGCAGCTGCGCCGCGCGAAACCCGCCGGGCGCGCCGCCCACGTTCTCAGCGACGCCCGTCGCCTGCACCAGCGAGTCGAGCAGCGCCTCCGCGGGGATGCGCCGCGGCACCGCCCGCGAGAAGTTCTGCTCGTCGTGATTGTTCGACCCGGTCGGCACGCTCGACCGCTGGTACGTCGCCGACCCCACGATCGTCCGCATCAGGTGCCGCAGGTCGAACTTGTTCTTCACGAAGTCGGCGGTGAGGGCGTCGAGCAGCTCGGGGTTGATCGGCGGGTTGGTGCTGCGCACGTCGTCCACGGGGTCGATGATGCCGCGGTGGAAGAAGTAGCTCCACACGCGGTTGACGAGGCCGCGGGCGAAGAACGGGTTCTGCGGGCTCGTCAGCCACGCGGCGTAAGCCTCGCGGCGGTCGACGCCGGGCGGCAGCGGCGGCTCGGCGCCCCCGAGGAACCGCGGCGGCTGTAGCTTGCCGGTGCGCGGGTTCGTCGCCGAACCGGCGTTCAGGTTCAGGGCGATCAGCTTGCTGTTCGGCACGGCCGGCGCCCGCGCGTCCGGTCGCACCGCCACCTGCGTGAAGAAGCTGGCGACGCCGAAGTAGTCGGCCTGCGTCCAGTTCTCCAGCGGGTGCGAGTGGCAGCGGGCGCACAGCATCCGCACGCCGCAGAACACCTGGGTCACCCGCTCGACCGTGTCGTTGACGTCCTTGCTCGCCGCGAAGTACCCGCTCGCTGGGTCGTCGGCCGGGCCGCCGCGGGCGGTCAGCACGCGGCGGGCGAACTCGTCGGCCGGCGTGTTCGAGGCAACGGCGCCGCGCATGAACTCGCGGAACTGGTACACCGCCGCGGGGCTCGCCGTCGTGCGCGAGTTTTGCAGCAGGTCGCCCCACTTGAGCGACCAGTGATCGACGAACTCGGGCCGGGCGAACAGCGCGTCCGGCAGCTTCTCGCGCTTGCGCGGGTCGCGGTCGGCGAGGAACGAGCGGATGTCGTCCGGCTTTGGCTGCACGCCGATCAGGTCGAGGTACGCCCGCCGCAGGAACTCCTCGTCGGTCGCCACGCCCGACGGCGCGACCCGCAGCCGGTTCAGCTTCTCGAGGACGGGCCGGTCGATGAGGTTGCTCGGCACCGGCGTCGGTGTGAACGGCCCGGCGGCGTCGAGGACGGTGACGCCGGTGGCGGCGAACTTGCGCTCGAACCGGCCGATCACCGCCGTCTCGCCGGGCAGACCGCCGACCACCACGCCGGCCTCGTCGGCCTTCGCGTGCAGGTCGTTGTTCGCGGCGAACAGGCCGAGCCGCGTCACGTCGCGGGTCGAGCCGTCGGCGTAGTCGGCGAGGAGTTGGAGGCGGTGGCGCTGGCCGGGCTTCATCACCAGCACGTCGGGCACGAGCCGCACGCGGACGACGCGGCCGGCGTCGGCGATGTCGCCGGGCGTCCCCTCGCGCACCCAGCGCGTCAGGATGTCGTCGGACAGGCTGCCGCGGGCGAAGCGTACCCCGCCCTCGTGGCCGGCGTCGCCGCGCCCCTTTGCCAGCAACAGACTCTCGGCCGGCGATAGGTAGCTGATACGCCGGCCGGCGGCGTCGCGGACGACGGCGCCAAAGTCCTGCTCCGGCGACTCGCCACGGAGCGACAGCTTGAACCCGTTCTTGCCGAGCGAGTAGCCGTGGCACGAACCCATGTTGCACCCGGCGCGCGTCAGCACCGGCATCACCTCGTGGCGGAAGCTCGTCGCCGGTTCGGCCGCGGGGAGCTGCACGGTGATGTGAACGGCCGTCGTCTTCCCGCCGGCGGTGACGGTGACCGTGGTCGTGCCATTCGCCACCGGTCGCACCCAGCCGGCCGCGTCCACGGTGGCGACCTTCGTGTCGGCGCTGGCGTAGGTTGCGGCGGCGTGGAGGTCGAGCGAAAAGCCGTCGGCGGTGCGGCCGAGCACCTGGAGGGAGTGCGGGTGGCGGTGGTGGCGGATCGTCACCGCCGCGGGCGAGACGGTGACGCTTGTCGCTTCCTGCGCCGGTGCGCTGGGTGCGAACGCGAGCAGCGCGGCGAGTGCGGAGAGGCGTCGAATCATGGCGTCTTCGCTCCCGGCCGGAGTGTCAGCACGATGTCGCTGTCGCGGGACTTCACACGAGCCGCCGCCTGCGCCGGGTCCGGCGCCGCGGAGGCGGACAGCTTCAGCCCGCGCACGTCGCCGGGCGGCGTGGTCGGCGGCAGCGTCAGCTTCAGGGCGAAGCGCGTCTCGCCAGTCTTGACCGTCGCCGGCGGCGCGGTCGCGCCCGGCGGCAACCCGGCGAGCGCAACGACCGCGTCGCCCGTGAAGTCGCCGGCTCGGGTCACCTCGCCCTTCAGCTCCACGACCGTCGCGGCCTTCGCATCGAGCGTCGCGGTTATCGCCGCCCCGCCGTCGAGCTTCACCGCGACCGGCAGCCGCACGGGGAGACGGCGGACCGCCGTGACCGCCGTCGCCAGCACCCGCTGCTTGTCGGCGGACAGCACCTCGGCCTGCACCGCGAGGTCGTAGCCGTCGGCGGGGAGCTCGGGCGGCACGAGGGCGACCAGCTCGCCGTCGGCCGCCTTCGCCGCGAGCTCCACCGCCTTCTCGGCGCGGACGGTCTTCGCCGCGTCGGGCTGGTTGTTCTGGAGCGGCGGGTTCTGGCTCGTCAACAGCGTCAGCCGCACGGGCGCCGCCGGGTCCGGCCGCGTCACCTTCACCGGCAGCTTGAGCTTGAACGGCGGCGCGAGCGCGGCCGCGTCGGGGAGGGCGTTCCACTCGACCGCCACGTCCGCCTTGCCGGCGACCGGTGCTGCCGCGAACTCGGCGGCGAGCCACGGCTGGAAGCGTTCGAGCGGGTGTCCCTTCACCGTCAGCGGACGCCCGTTCCCGGTCCAGCCCATCACCGCGGCCTCCGCGGCGGCGGCAGTGCGCGTCAGCGTGACGAGCGCCCCGTCGGCGTCGGGCGGAATCGTCGTGCCCGTCGCGCTCCAGCCGGCGGGGAGGGCCGTCGGGGTGAGCGTGATCGGCCCGGCGAACCCGCGGCGGTCGGCGAAGACGGGAAGCACGCCGCGGCCGCCGGCCGGGAGCGACAGCCGTTGAGCCGGCGTGAACAATCGCGAGTCCTTCACCGCGCCCGCCCCGGGATCGACCACGAGCCGGTACGCGGCGCGTGGGCCGGCGCGGCCCTGCGTCTCGACCACGCCGACGGTCACGCTCGTCGTCTTGTCCGGCACCGCGTACTCGAGCACGGGGTCGAGCGTGCCGGGGCCGTCCTCGGCGCGGGCGAGCAGCGTCCCCTTGTCGTCGCGGACCACGAGCGCGGCGTCCACCGGGAAGCGGTAGCGCTCGGCGAACACCTCGAACCGCACCTTCGACTTCGGCTCGACCGGCACCTTGTACCGGTGCTCCGCGAACGGCACCGCGAACCGCGCCGACACGCCGACCGAACCCGCCGGCAGTTCGACCGGCGTGTCGCCCGTCGGCTCGGCCGTGCGCTCGGCCCGCGGGCTGATCTCCAGGACGGGCCGCGGCCCGGACCACGCGCCACCTGTCGGCCACGGCAGTGGCCCGGCGGCGCGCGCCGCCGGCAGTTCGACGCGCACGGGCGGGCCGGCGCCGAGCAACTCGACGGCCTGCGTTTCGGCCCCGGCGACGGGCGGGAAGACGAGGTCGGCGGTCTTCCACTGGCCGATCTTCAGGCGGAAGAAGCCGGGGTTCCCCGCCGCGTACTCGGCGTCGTGGAGCGTCACCGTGTACGTGCCGGCCTCGGGCAGCGTCGCTTCGAGGCGGGCGTCGCCGAGCAGGTCGGGCACGCCCCACGCCCACGCAAGTTGGAGCCGCTTCGCCGTGTAAAGGTGAACGACGGGCCGCAGCTTGCTCCCGAGCCGCTGCGCCTCCACCTCCACGATCACCTTCTGACCCGCGGCGCCGGCGAAGGTCGTTTCGAGCACCTGGCTGCCGCCGACAGCGCCGTGCAACGCCGCCGGCAGCGCCTCGACCGCCGGCGCGAACGGCCGCTGCGGCAGCGCGTCCACGGCGATGACGGTCGGCAGGCTGACGCCGCCGTCGGTCACGGCGCGGAGGTGGTACAGGCCCGGAGCGACCGCCGCGTCCGGGGTCACGGTAAACGTCGCCTGCTTGTCGGTGTTCTTCTCGCCGGACGTCTGCTTCGCCGCGAACGGCAGGAGGAGCTTCGGAGCCTTGCCGAGGTCGTCGCCGTCAATGGTGACGGTCGTGGGCGCGCCGAGTTGCAGGCCGCGGACGCTGACGGCGCGAACGGTCGGCTCCGCGGCACCTGCGTGCGGGCCCAGGAGGATCAATGCGAGACACGCCGGGAGTCGGGACATCAGCGGGCTTGGCTCGGGTCTTGTGGGTCGGGTCGAGGCTTTTCGAGACCCGTCGCGTGGGACGGGTGCGGTGGCGGGATGTCGAGGGCGCCAATCCTACGTGGTTTTCCGGTCCCGAAGTCAAGCGTTCGGCGGCCGCGGCCCGCGTCGGGCCTCGAAGTCTCGGCCCGACCTACCGTAAGTCACCGGAACAACTGGTGGATCGGCTCGGCCTCCACGAGGCGGATCGGGCGGTCGCCGGGGCCGGGCATCATCGTGCTGTCCAGGTCGATCCCCATCCCCTTGTAGATGCTCGCCAGCACCTGCGGCGGCTCCACCGGGCTGTCCACCGGGCGCGAGCCCGTCTTGTCCGTCGCGCCCACCACCTGCCCGCCGCGGATGTTCGCCCCGCACAGGAAGTTCGTCCACGCCGGCGGGTAGTGGTCGCGGCCGCCGCGACCGTTCACCTGCGGCGTGCGGCCCATCTCACTCAGCACCGCCACCACCGTGTTCTCCAGCAGGCCCCGCTGCTGCAGGTCCTCGATCAGCGCGGTGAACGCCCAGTCGAACTGCGGGCACAGGTGGCGCTCGTAGTCGAGGTACGTGTTGTTCAGCCCGCCGCCGTCGGCGTGCATGTCCCAGCACGACAGGTTGAACACCGTGTCGAAGTGGTTCACGGTCACGTACCGCACGCCCGACTCGACCAGCCGGCGGGCCATCAGGCAGCTCTGGCCGAACGTGTTCCGCCCGTACCGGTCACGCACCGCGTCCGACTCGCTGTTGATGGCGAACGCCTGCTTCGCGGCGCTCGACGTGAGGAGCCGGAACGCCCGCTCGTAGCTGCTGTCGTGGGCAGTCGTCGTGCGCGTCTCGGTGCGGCGCTGCAGCTCGTCGATCTGGTCGAGCAGCCGGCGGCGGTTGTCGAACCGGCTCGCGGAGTCGCCGGCCGGCACCTCCAGGTCGCCGACCTTGAAGTCTCGGCGGCTCGGGTCGGCGTTCAGGAAGAACGGCTCGTGCGCGCTGCCGAGGTAGCCGGCCGTCTGGCCGTGGAACGGGCCGGCGCCGGTGTTCCCGATCGGGCCGGGAAGGATCACGTTCGCCGGCAGGTCGCCCTTCGGCCCGAACACCCGGCTGACCACGCTGCCGGTGTGCGGCTTCACCGCGTCCGGGTTGAAGTCGTGGCCGGTCATCATCCAGCGCTGGCCGTTCTCGTGCGTGGCGCCGGTCTTGTGATGAAGGCTGCGGATGAGCGCCACCTTGTCCATCATCCGTGCCATCAGCGGGAAGTGCTCGCATATGCGGACGCCGTTGACGTTCGTCTGTATCGGCTTGAACTTGCCGCGGACGGTGTCCGGGGCGTCGGGCTTCATGTCCCAGGTGTCGAGGTGGCCGGGCGAGCCGACGAGGAAGATGGTGATGCAGTTCTTGATCTGCGACCGGCTCGTCTCGGCCACCTGGCCGTTGGCTTCGAGGCGGAACAGGTCGGGGAGCGCGAGCCCGGCCAGCCCAGCCGAGCCGGCGGTGAGGAAACTGCGGCGGGTGGCGCCGTGGCAGACCGGCACGCGGACGTTGCCGACGTTCAGCATGGGCGGACTCCGCGAGGCGAGGCCCGGGCGTCGGCCCGGGAGGGGAGGCGGGAGGGTCAGATCGTGTAGCGGACGGCGTTCGAGATCGGGATGAACTTGCTGGCGGTGAACTCGCCGTCGGCGCCCTTCGCGTAGCTCACGTACCGCCACGTCTGGAGGGTGATTTCGTACGTGCCGGGCGTCGTGTCCGGGTGCTCGTAGCTGTCGCCGGAGCGCGGCGCGGCGACGGTGGCGGCGGGCTTGCCGTCCTTCGTCACGAGCCAGCGGAGTTGGAGGCCCCAGTCGTTGAGGACCGTAGAGCGGGTGACGCGGCGGCCGCGGAGGGTGAGTTCGGCCATCGGCGCGGGGCCGTCGTACTTCTGATCCACGTGACACCCCGGGGGCAGGTGGGGAGGGTGGGAGTGTGTCGCGTGGTGGGAACGGAAGGCGACACGAGTTTAGTGAAGAGTACCCGACTGTCCGCGGCGAGACAATCAGAAACCCCAGACCCCAGAAACCTACCCGAGTCCGAGTACCCACCGCATGCTCGGCCCTTCGGTGCCTGACAGGAAGCCTTCAGCGTGAACTGGTCAGGTGAGAAGTCGACTTCCGGGCGATCGGGAAGCGGTCGCCACGCAATCGGCGGAGGCCGCCCGCGCAGCGTGTACGGGGCCAGCCTGGCCAGTTCGGAGCGGCGGCCTTCAGCTGCCGTTCCCACACCACACTCCTCTCAACCCACAGCTACCCCTCACTCCGCCGAGCCCTGGCAGCAAACCGCTAGGGCCAACCGCGGCCGGATGCGCCCGGCGTGCGGGTGATCTCTCCCGTGATGGGAGTGTGTCGCCCCCGCCTCGTAATCCCGCAGGGTTCGAGACCGTCGGTGGCGCGGCCGTGGGGTCGGGGCGCGAGCGACAAGTACCCGAGGCGGTGGAGCAGATAGTACACCGCGCCGAGGGAGCCAGCGACGCCGAAGTCCTCCTTCTGGACCCGGCGCTAGTCCTCCCCTCCGCAGGGCGTCGACGCCTGTGGCGGGTGTCCGCCCGACCTCGAGGCGGGCGCAACCGGGACTCTTGGTCGGCGTCGAGCGGCTTTGCACCGCGGCCGGGGGCGTCGTCCAGACCGGGCAGGAACACGGCATTGAACCGGGCCACTTAGGTCTGGACCGACCGGCAGCTGTACCCGGTGCGATCGGCCACGGTCGGGGAGTCGAGCCCGGCGAGTGCAAGCGGAACGGCCCGGAGCCGCTCGGCCCGGTTGGCGTCCTTCTCCCGAGCGATGAGGCGGTCCAACGCGACCTCGGTGACGTGCGGCTCGACGTTCATCAGCGCGGTTCCGCGGGTGATCGCAGGAGGCTACACGATTGGTGGATTGGGCGCAAGGGTCGGTGTGCAGAATCCAGTTGCGATGCGTTTATTCGCAAAGCTGCACTGCAACCGGCGTCTTTCGACAGGCGGTACGCACATGCAATCCGGGGTACCCATCCTGCCCTTCCCCAGCCGGATGGGACTCGTGCCACGGTGCTGCTTCAACCGTGGCAACGACACCGAAACGCACTACCGGCCACGTTGCCGGTAGACCGCTATTACCGCGTCATTTTGCACGCTTCTGCACGAGTTTGCACGGACTTGCCATACCCCCCTCTCGGGCCTAGTATCATCCCTGCAAACCACTTCCGCCGTCCGTCGAGGTGGTTCGGCACAGGCCTGTCGATCCGGTGGTTGCGGGTTCGAGTCCCGTCGTCCTCGCTGATCGCAAGTCTTTCACCGAACAGCTCTTGCTGTTATCCTCCCGGTGGTCGGTGGGCTTCCCCGGAAGTCATGGAGTCCGATTAATGGGTGTAGACTCCGAAGGAGGAGCGCACCAACGGCCCGCAGGACCTACACCCGCGAGTTCAAGCTTCAAGCCCTGAAGATGCTCACCGACCAGGGGCTCTCTTACGCAGTCCACTCATCGGGCGCGTAGCCAGCAGCGTGAAGAATGCTCTGCACCGAGCGACGGGGCATATCGCCGGGGAGTCCGGAAATTGTGCCGGCGCGGCATCGGGCTCGTTATGATGGTTACCACGGTCACAACTGCCGTTCGCCGCCTGTCTGAGTCCGAGTAACTCACGGTGGACGAACTCGGGTGTTAATCCCCGACTCCGTCCTCAGACAAACGGCGTGCGAAGGCCGTTCGGCCGCCCTTCAGCCCGGGTCCGGCCATGCCCACGTCCCGCGTCGACCTCGGCGCCGGGTGTCGCCACCTTTCTCGAGTCGCGGCCGGCGGCGTCACCCTGATCGGTAGCCTCGTCCTGGTCGGGTGGGCGTTCGACGTCCCGGTCCTCCGGGCCCTCGCCCCCGGCTTGACAGCCATGAATCCGGGCGGCACGGCCTTCGCCTTACTCCTGGCCGGGCCGGCGCTCTGGCTCCAGCTGGGACCGGACGGCCGGCGCCGCCTCGTCGCCCGTGCCTTGGCCGCCGGCGTCGTCCTCGTCGCCGCTCTCCGAATCGGGGGGTACCTCGCCGGCTGGGACGGAGGGCCGGATCAACTCCTATTCCGGGAGATGCTGGACCGGGAAGATCCGCCAAACCGGATGGCCCCGAACACGGCGGCGGGACTCCTCCTCGCCGGGTTGGCCCTCGTGCTCCTCGACGTGCGGTGGCGACGCGGCATCCGGCCGGCCGAGGTGCTGGCCCTCGCGGCGGCGGGCGTCGCTCTGACGGCAGTCGTCGGCTATGCCTACTCCGCGGAGGCGTTGGCGGGGGTCGAACAGTTCGTCCCGATGGCACTAAACACCGCCGCCGCCCTCGGGTTGCTTAGCGCCGGCATCCTGTGTGCCCGGTCGACCTCGGGGCTCATGGCGGTTGCCGTCAGCCCCGGGGCCGGGGGAGTGATGGTCCGCCGCCTCTTACCCGTGGCCGTCCTCGTTCCTTTCGCAGCAGGTTGGGTGAGGTGGGCCGGCGAGCAGCGGGGTGTAATCAGCCCGGTCATGGGGCTGTCGTTGTTCGTGCTCGTCAACGCCGCCGTCTTTTCGGCGTTCGTGTGGGGGATCGGGGCGTCGCTCGAGCGGGCCGACCGGGAGCGGTGGCGGGCCGAGCGGCGGCTGACGGCCCAGTACGCAGCGACCCAGGCTCTGGCCGACTCGCCGCAGCCGGCCGCCGCGATGCCGGCGATACTCGGGGCGATCTGCGACAGCCTGGGCTGGCAGCTCGGGGCCGTGTGGCGGGTCGACGAGTCGGGAAATGCCCTCCGCTGCGCGGACGTGTGGTCGGTCTCCCCGTCACCCGCGTTCGCCGACCTTAGCCGACAACTCACGTTCGCCCGCGGGGCCGGGTTGCCCGGCCGGGTCTGGGCCAGCGGCCGGCCGGTCTGGGTGCCGGACGTGGTCACCGACCCGAACTTCCCGCGAGCCCCGGCGGCCGCCCGCGACGGTCTGCACGCCGCGTTCGGCTTCCCGGTCGAGGTGGACGGGGCGGTGATCGGCATTGTCGAGTTCTTCGGCCGCGAGATCGAGGAGCCGGACGACGAGCTTCTGCGAATGTTCGCCGCGATCGGCAGCCAAATCGGCCAGTTCCTCAAGCGGAAGCAGGCGGAGGACGAACTGACTCGAGAGCGGCTCCTGCTCCGAAACCTGCTCGACACCGTGCGGCGGAGCGAGGAGCGGTTCCGGTCGCTGACCGAGGCGACAGCGGCAATCGTCTGGACCACCGATGCGACCGGCGGAGCCGTGACCGAGCAACCTGGGTGGAGTACGTATACGGGGCAGACGTTCGAGCAACTCCGGGGGTGGGGGTGGCTCGAAGCCATTCACCCGGACGACCGTGAGGAGACGACCCGGGTGTGGTCGGCGGCCCTCGCCGCCCGGACCCAGTGTCAGGTCGAACACCGGCTCCGGCGGTACGACGGGGAATATCGGCACATGCTCGTCCGGGCCGTGCCGATCCTGGACGAGGGGGGCGGGGTCCGAGAATGGGTCGGGGCACACACGGACATCGACGCCGAGAGGCGGGCCGATGCCGCGACCGAGGAGGCACGGCTGGCGGCCGAGGCCGCGACCCGGACCAAGAGTGAGTTCCTGGCGAACATGAGCCACGAGATCCGCACCCCGCTCAACGGCATCATCGGCATGACTGAGCTGGCACTGGACACCGAGCTGACCCCGGAACAGCGCGAGTACCTTGGGCTGGTGAAGACGTCGGCCGACCACCTGCTGACGGTCATCAACGACATCCTCGACTTCTCCAAGATTGAGGCCGGCAAGCTCGATCTCGAGTGCACCGACTTTGACCTCCGCGACACGCTCGACGACACCGTCGCCACGCTCGCCGCCCGGGCGCACAAGAAGGGGCTGGAACTGGCCGACCACGTCGCCCCGGAGGTCCCGTCCGCGCTGGCCGGCGACCCGCACCGACTGCGGCAGGTGGTCGTGAACCTGATCGGCAACGCCATCAAGTTCACGGAGGCGGGCGAGGTCGTACTCGACGTGTCGCGGTGGCAGGATGACGACGGGCCCGACGCGCCGGGCGGCGTGGTGTTGCACTTCGCCGTCCGTGACACCGGCATCGGCATCACCGCCGACCAACAGGCAAAGTTGTTCCGGGCCTTCGCCCAGGCCGACACCTCGACAACCCGGCGGTACGGTGGCACCGGGCTGGGCCTTGCGATCTCGGCCCGACTGGTGGAGATGATGGGCGGGCGGGTCTGGCTGGAGAGCGAGGTCGGGCGGGGGAGCACGTTCCACTTCACGGTCCGGTTCGCCCCGGCGCGCGGGCCGGTGGCGGACCCCGCACCGGCCGACCCGGCAAGCTTCCGTGGGCTTTCGGTTCTGGTCGTGGACGACAACGCCACGAACCGACTCATCCTCCGTGAGATGCTCACGAAGTGGGGGATGCGGCCCACGGTCGCCGACGGCGGCCCGGCGGCGCTCGCCGCCCTGGAGGCCGCCCGGGAGCCGTTCGCCCTGGTCCTGCTCGACGCCATGATGCCGGGGATGGACGGGTTTGACCTCGCCGAGCGGATCCAGCGGACCCCGGCTGTCGCCGGGGCAACGCTCATGATGCTGTCGTCGGCGGGCCTGCGGGAGGACACCGCCCGCTGCCGGGCGCTGGGCCTGGCGGCCTACCTGACCAAGCCGGTCCGTCAGTCCACCCTGCTCGACGCGATCATGACCGCCCTCGGGGTGGAGGGAGCTGCGAGGCCTGGCACGACGCCCGACGCCCCGGGGTGGGGCGCCGCCCGGCGGCCCCTCCGCGTCCTGCTGGCCGAGGACAACGCGGTCAACCAGAAGCTGGCGGTCCGACTGCTGGAGAAGCGCGGCCACCGGGTGGTCGTCGTCGGAAACGGCCGGGAGGCGCTCGCCGCACTGCAGCGGGAGCGGTTCGACGCCGTGCTGATGGACGTCCAGATGCCCGAGATGGACGGGTTCGCGGCGACGGCCGCGATCCGGGCGCAGGAGCGAGAGGCCGGCGGACACCTGCCGGTCATCGCCATGACAGCCCACGCCATGAAGGGCGACCGCGAGCACTGCCTGGCCGAGGGGATGGACAGGTACGTCACCAAACCGCTGCGGCCCGAGGACCTGTTCGCCGCCCTGGAGGGGCTGGCCGACGCCGGCGGCGGCGCCGACCGCGCACTGCCCCCGGCGTCGGCCGTCAGCCGGGCCGCGGCCTTGAAGCGGACCGGCGAGGACGAGGAGTTACTCCGGGAACTGGCGGGCCTGTGCATCGACGAGGCCCCGAAGCTGATGGCGGCGATCCGCGGGGCCGTTCCCCGGAGGGACGGGGCCGGGTTGCAGCTGTCGGCCCACGCCCTCAAGGGGGCGGTGGCGACGTTCGGGGCGGACGAGACTGCGGCGGCGGCCCAGCGGCTTGAGGAGATGGGCCGCGCCGGGCGGTGGGACGGGATCGACGCGGCCCTGGCCGCGCTGGAGGCGGCCGTCGGCCGCCTCCAGCCAGCGCTGGCCGAACTCCACGGATCATGACCGCGAGGGCCGTCAGCCGTGGGCCGGCACCACGTCCGGTCGGTAACCGAAGTACCCGCAGCGCTTGATGACGCCCGCGACACCGGCCGGGACCATCTCCTCCCACGCGGGGTCGCCGGCGGCGATCTTCCGGAGGACGTCGGCGGGGAAGATTGGCAGGCACCTCTCGTCGAAGTTGTTCAGTTGCTCGATGCAGCCGCGGTCCACCAGGAACCCGTAGAGTTTGCGCAGCCCCGGCGCGACCTCCAGGTTCTGGACGGCGGTCAAGTCGCCGGTGGCTTGGTCGAGGTGCGGGTAGACGTAGAGCCGCAGGTCGTTCTTGAACAGCCGCCCGAACGCCTCCAGGATGCCCCCCTCAAGCCCGGCGTAGTACTTCTCGTCGAACAGCTCGCGGAGGCCGGCGACGCCCAGCGCGATTCCGATCCGCTGCTTGGTGTGCCGGGCGAGGTACGCGGCGAGCCGGTAGTACTCGAAGTAGTCGGAGATGAGCACCGTCAGCCCTTCGGCCGCCAGCAGGTCGGCCCGCGCCAGGAAGTCGCGGTGGTCCACCGCCCCGCCGGCCAGCAGGCTGCTCATGGTCACCTCCGCGAGCTGGACGACGGCCTCACCGCGGACCGCAGGCTCTTGCAGGAACTTCTCGCGGGCGCAGCGGAGCAGGTCGAGGTGGACGCGGGTGACCGGCCGGAAGCTGCCGCGCTCGACCAGGATCGGCCGCTTGTACAGCACCTCCGACGGCTGGAGCACCGTCCCGTCGGCCGCGAACATGGCCGCGTCGGTCAGCCCGAGCAGCACCAGCCGAAGGCTCATGACCCGGTTGTCCACCTCGCGGAAGGCGGCGCCCGAGAACTCGACCATGTCGACCTCGATCCGCTGGACGCCGAGGTCGTCGAGGAGCGAGTCGAGGACGTGTTCCGGCTCGGCGTGGTGGGCGAACGCGCCGTACAGCAGGTTCACGCCGACGACGCCGAGCGCCTCCTGCTGCTGGGCGTTCTCGGGGTCGAGCATCCGGACGTGGACAATGACCTGGCTCGCGGGCTCGCGGGGGCGGGCCTGGAATTTCACCCCCATCCACCCGTGGCACTCGTTCGTCCCCTTGAAGTTGCGGGCCGACACCGTGTCGGCGAACGCGAAGAACGCGGTCGCGCCGCCGCGCGCCGGGCCGAGTTCGCGGACGGTGCCGTCGAACTCGGCGTCGAGCATGCTCTGCAGCCGCTGCCGGCACACGTACCGCTCGCACGGCCCGTAGTAGGCGTCGCTCACGGCCATGTCGTAGGCGGAGATGCTCTTGGCGATCGTGCCTGCGGCGCCACCGGCGCGGAAGAACCAGCGCACGACCTCCTGGCCCGCGCCGATCTCGGCGAAGGTGCCGTACCGGCCCAGGTCGAGGTTGATCTGCAGGGCCTTCTGAAGGGCGCCCGGCTTTGCGGTCCGGTCGGTCGGGGCGAGGGCCATGCCGTCCTCCCGCGTGGTCATGCGTCCGGCCGGTCGACGGTTCCCTCCCGGGCGGCACGGGCCTCCCGGAGTGCCTGATTCTGGTCCGCCAGCGCCCGCTCGAGGTTGACGATCCGCTCGCCCGCCCGCAGGCGGACGCGGAGTTCCTCGGCGAGGAACGGCTTGTTCACGAAGTCGTCGGCCCCAGCCTCCATCCCCTCGACGAGGTCTTCCTTCTGGGACCGCGACGTCAGGAGGATGGCGTAGACGTAGTGCGGCCGCTGACTGGCCCGGACGCGGCGGATCAACTCCGTCCCGTTCAGTTCGGGCATCACCCAGTCGGTGATGACGATCGGGTACTCCTCCTGCTCGAACAGCCGCCAGGCGTCCGCGCCGTTGACGGCGGTGGCGACGTCATAGCCCCACTTCTGGAGGTAGCTCTGGAGCAGGCGCCGGGAGACGGGGTCGTCGTCCGCGATCAGGACTTTCATGGCGACCTCCGGACGGCTGATGCTTCCGAATCCACTCGACCGCTTCCTCACCTTACCACGAATCACGGCCGGGCACCGGCGCGCGGGGTCACGACTCCGGCCGGCGGATCAGGGCGACTTCGTTCCCCTTGGCGTTGTGCCGCACCTCGGACATGAACGCCCGCATGAGGAGCAACCCCCGGCCGCTCGACTTCTCCAGGTTGGCCGGGTCGGTCGGGTCGGGCACCGCCGTGGTGTCGAACCCCGGCCCCTCGTCGCGGATCACGACCACGGCCTCCGCCGGGGTGTCCCGCGCGGTAACGTGGACCCGGCGGCCGGCGTAGCGTGGGTCGGACCGCCGCTCGTCGGCGAGGCGGTGGTACTCCTTGTCGTCGCGGCCGCGGAGGTCGGAACTCATCTCCAGGTTGCCGTGCTCCATGGCGTTCATCAGCGCCTCCCGCAGCGCCATCGTCACCCGGACCAGTTCCGTCTCGTCCGCACTGCTGATCCGGAACACGCACTCCCGGAGGTGGCCGACCAGCGGCGGGATGAGGGACGGGTCGTTGTCGAGCACGAAGTCGGCCTCGCTCCGGGTCAGGCACTTCATCAGCCGGGCGTGGCCGCGCCGGGTCTTGGACGCCTCGACGACCGCCTCGACCGACTGCAGGAGGTCGCGGGCCAGGTCCCGCTTCGGGACGTAGCTCGCGGCACCCGCCTGGAGGGCGCGCACGGCCATCTCCTCGCTCCCGTGCGCGGTCATCAAAACGACGGGCACGAGCGGGTGCCTGGCCCGGACCTCGCGGACCAGTTCCAGCCCAGTCATTTCGGGCATCAGCAGGTCGGTGACGATGACGGCCGGGGCCTCGCGATCGACGGCCGCGAGGGCCTCCCGGCCGTTCGCCGCGTACGTCACAGTGAACCCGGTCGGCTCCGGGCCGTCGGTCGGGGACGTCCGCGACTGCAACAGCCGACCCGCCAGTCGCTGGTCGATCATCGAATCGTCCACGACCAGGATCGAAGCCATGAGTCGGCCTCCCCGTCAGTTGGCCCGAGCCACGAAACCGGCACGGCTTCCGCAACGGGCAACGCGGCCAAGGGTCGAGAGGAATCGACTAACGAGCACCTGATGGTTTGTAGCGTACGCCCGCGTCCGCTCGGACGCAATGACCGTCCCGCCGGAAGCCGGAGTCGGCCTCCGGTATGGACGGTTTGCGGATACGGTCGCGAGTCGGATCGGGTACACTCGGGCTGATGTCCGACGTCACCCGGCTCCTCGACGCCGCCGCGGCCGGCGACCTGGCGGCCGCCGACGACCTGCTCCCGCTCGTGTACGACGAGTTGCGGAAGCTCGCGGCCGCCCGGTTGGCGGGCGAGCGGCCGGGGCAGACGCTCCAGGCGACCGCCCTGGTCCACGAGGCATACCTGCGCCTGGTCGGCGACGGCCGGCCGAGGACCTGGAACGGCCGCGGCCACTTTCTCGCGGCCGCGGCCGAGGCCATGCGCCGCATCCTGGTCGACCAGGCCCGGCGGAAACTCCGCGCCAAGCACGGCGGCGGCCGCGACCGGGTCGACCTCGACGAACTGGCCGTCCCGACGCGGGACGACCGGGCCGCCGACCTGCTCGCCCTGGACGAGGTCATGACCGCCTTCGCGCGCGAGGAGCCGGGAAAGGCCGAACTGGTCAAGCTGCGGTACTTCGCCGGCCTCACCCTCGAGGAAGCGGCCGCCTGCCAGGGGATCTCACCCGCCACGGCGAAGCGACACTGGGCCCTGGCCCGCGCCTGGCTGTTCGCCGCCCTGACCGATCCACCCGTGCCGTCGGGCTGAGTGCTCATTTTTCGTGAGCCGTTCCGGCCCGGGACGGCGCCAGGTGAGGTAGGACCGGCTCTCAGGAGACTCGGCGTGTCCACGCCCAACCCTCTGGACACGATTTTTTCGGGGGCGATCGAACTCACCTCCGCCGCCGACCGCGTCGCGTACATCGCCCGCGCGTGCGGCGAGGATCGCGCCTTGCGGCTGAAGGTCGAGCGGCTGGTGGCCGCGTACTTCCGCGCCGGCGGCTTCCTGGAAGACCAGCCCCCCGGATTGGAGACGACCGTCGGCACGGGTGCCATCGACGGCCCCGGCACGGTGATCGGCCCCTACCGGCTGATCGAGCCGGTCGGCGAGGGCGGGATGGGGGTCGTGTTCGTGGCCGAACAGCGTCACCCGATCCGCCGGAAGGTCGCCTTGAAGGTGATCAAGCCGGGGATGGACACGCGCGAGGTCGTCGCCCGGTTCGAGGCCGAGCGGCAGGCTCTGGCGCTCATGGACCACCCCCACATCGCCAAGGTGCTCGACGGCGGTGTCACCGACCAGGGCCGGCCCTACTTCGTCATGGAACTGGTCCGGGGTACCCCGGTGACCGAATACTGCGACCAGGCCCGGCTGGGCCTCCGGGAGCGGCTGGAGTTGTTCGTCCAGGTGTGCCAGGCGGTGCAGCACGCCCACCAGAAGGGGGTGATCCACCGCGACATCAAGCCGTCCAACGTTCTGGTAGCCGGGAGTGACGGCGCACCGACTGCCAAGGTGATCGACTTCGGGGTGGCCAAGGCGGTCGGGCAGCAGCTGACCGACAAGACGGTCTACACCCGGTTCCAACAGCTGGTCGGCAGCCCGCTCTATATGAGCCCGGAACAGGCCGGCCTGAGCGGACTGGACGTGGACACGCGGAGCGACATCTACTCGCTGGGCGTCCTGCTATACGAGCTGTTGACGGGGACGACGCCATTCGACAAGGAGCGGTTCCGCACGGCCGCTTACGACGAGTTGCGACAGATCATCCGCGAGGAGGAGCCCCCACGGCCGAGCACCCGGCTGAGCACCCTCGGGCCGGCGGCGGGCACCGTCTCGGCCAACCGCGGCGTCGAGCCGCGGCGGCTGTTCACGCTCGTGCGCGGGGAGCTGGACTGGCTGGTGATGAAGGCCCTGGAAAAGGACCGCAACCGCCGATACGAGACGGCCAACGGGCTGGCGATGGACGTGCAGCGCTACCTCGCCGGCGAGGCGGTGCTGGCCGTCCCGCCGTCGGTGGGGTACCGGGTGCGGAAGTTCGCCCGCCGGAACAAGCAGGCGCTCGCCGGCGCGTCTCTCCTGGTCGTAATGTTCCTGGTCCTGGTCGGCGGATTCGCCTGGGTGGCATCCGACCGGGCGGCGCAACGGGTGCGGACAGCTTCCGAGGTCGCCGTATTTCTGCAGCGGGCCGACACCCTCTACGCGGACAACAAACTTCCCGAGGCGGTGGCCGAGGTCCAGAAGGCTCGTGGCGTCCTGGGTGCCGGGGGCGGGGACGAGGGCCTGCGCCGCCGCGTCGAGCAACGGCTCGTCGAACTCACGTCCGCCGCGCGGCTCGAGGAGATCCTGATCGATTCGGCCGCGCTCGGTCTTCGGGACCAGGGCTATGCCGAATACGCCCGAGTGTTCCAGGCGTCCGGGATCGACGTGGGGGCGCTTCCGCCCGAGGCGGCGGCCGCGCGCGTGGCGGAAAGCAACATCAAGCTCGATCTGGTGCTCGCGCTCGACCGGTGGGCCTCCGCGCTGCGAACTGACCCCCGAAAACTTGACCCGGCGCGCTGGCAGCAGCTGCAGGCGATCTCCCGGGCGGCCGGCCCCGACCCCTGGCGTATGCGCTACAACGCGGCGGCCGAGGCCGGGGACCTGAGGGCCCTTCGGGAACTCGCTGCCGAGGCGGACCCAACTCGGCTCCGCACCCGGGTCCTGGCGGCCCTGGGCGACTCCCTGAGGTCGGCCGGCGATGTCGAGGCGTCGGTCGAGTTCCTCCGCGCGGCTCAGAGGCGGCACCCCACCGACTACTCCATCAACGCCAGCCTGGGCTGGAGCCTCAGATCCCTCAAGTCCCCGGCGTGGGACGACGCGATCGCCTTCCGCCGAATCGCCGTGGCCGTCCGCCCCCACAGCCCTACGGCCAACTGGTACCTCGGCCACGCCCTGCACACGGTGGGAAAGCTGGACGAGGCGATGGCCTACTACCAGACGGTCGTTGAACTCGACCCGGATCATGCCCCCGCCCACTTCAGCCTCGCCAACATCCTGCGCCTGCGGGGACGGTGCGGGCAAGCGATCGTCCACTTCCGGAGGTCTGCCGAGCTCCTCCCCGCGGACCCGAACCCCCTGAACGGGCTGGCCTGGGAACTCGCCACGTGCGTCGAGACCACGCACCGCGACCCTGCCCAGGCCGTGGACCTGGCCAGGCAGGTAGTAGCGCTGTCGGTCAAGCAACACGACGATCGGGACAAGTCCGGCCGCGACCGGCTCGGCAACTACTGGAACACGCTCGGGGTCGCGCACTATTACGCCGGCAATCCGGACGAGGCGGTCGTCGCCCTCCACACGTCCTTGCGCCTGGCGAGCTGCGACGACGAACGGTACGTCTGCGAGGACTGGTTCTTCCTTGCCATGGCGAGTTGGAAGCTGGGCCGGACAGAGGCGGCCCGCGAGTGGTACGACCGGGCCGCGGGCTGGATGGTAAAGAAGAAGCCGAGGGAGGAGGAGATCCAGCGCTTCCGGGCCGAGGCAGCCGCACTCTTGGGAGTCGAAGTGAAAGAGTGAACCGCCTGCCCTGCGGCACCCACAGTCACTTCTTACTCGACTCCTTGACGAACCTAACGGTCTGCTCCGGCGCCGGGAGCCGCACCCCTGTCGGGCACGTCGACGGTCACGTGAGAGCAGGACTTTGAGAAGTGCCGCCAGTACCCTGCCGTCTGGTGGGGCCTCGCGATGGCACGTAGCCCGCATCTTGGACGGGGAGTAGTTGCAAGGCACGATGCCCCTGGGTACAGCTGCAACACCGACACGGGTCGCATGCATCACACGATGCGCGATCGGTCCGACACGCCGAGGGTGGTTCTCGTTCGGGGCTGGCCTTCTCGCCACGGTCCTGCACGACGCACGACCCTTCTGGCCCTCGCGATAGCAGGACCACGCGGACGGAGTGGGCGTACGGCGGGCGCGATAGCCGCACCCCACCCCGCCCGGACCCGGGCGGCGAGATCGACGAAGCCGACGAGAACCGCACCCGCCGGGTGACCGCGATGTCCCATCCCGCCGAGCCGGCCCGGCACGCCCCCTTCCGCCTCACCCCACTGCCTCCACCGCACCACGCACGACCCTTCCGACCGTCGGGCGGTGCCTACGACTCGACTTGGGCGAGGGTCGTGCAGCGTCGTGCAGCGTCTGGCGTACCGACATCACGAATGGTGGTCGCACGGGCCATCGCGACGCCACTCGACGTACGACCCGTCCGACCCTCGGACGCATCGTGCCCGACGGGCGGCCGGTTCCGTCCCTCCGCACGCGGCAGCTTATTCGAGCCGGCCCCGAACCCCGGTGCCGAGGGTCGGAAGCGTCGTGCGTCGTGCGAGGTCGGGCCCCCGCGGTCACCCCACAGCGGTCGGCGGCCCCGCTGACGGCTAACAAGAACCCCGGCCGGTCGAGCTGACCGGCCGGGGATCTCTGCTACCGGGCCAACCGGCCGGAGCGTCTGATGCTCCCGCCCCACACCCCCAGCCCCGGCAGCCCGAGCAGGAACGCCACGAACGCCCACCACGACTGGAACGCCAGCCCCAGGAACCCGGCCAGGACCGCCGCCCCCGTCGCGTGCAACTGGTTCAGCTTCCGACGCGCACCCATCACCCACCTCCCTCCGGTTCCGATTGTCGAATATGGCCCGTCACCGCGGCCGCGGCTTGCGGCACGCACCCAGCAGCGCTGGCGGTGGCGGCCCGCCCGGCCCGTCACCGTCCGCCGCCTTCAGCCCGCGGGACCGCCGCTGGACCTCGGCCGCGGCCCCATCAAGCCCGTCCGCTGACCACGCCGCGGCCAGCCGGTCGAGGCCGCCGGCCCGGCCGGCGGCGCCGGCCAGGCATTCGGCCTCCAGCTCCTGCACCGCGCCCGGGCGGCCAGGAGCACCTTGACCCGGTCCACCAAGGGACCCAGGATCGTCGCGAACATCCCCCACCCCCTCTCGTGTTGACGCTCCTGGTCACGCGGGGCCGTCGTGGAACGCTGCCCACTTCTGGGCCAGCTCACGGCGGAGCTGGCTGACGCGGGCCGGGGTGACGCCGAGCCGGGCCGCGGCCGCCCCCGTCCCCCACCCCGCCGCCAACAGGTCCAGCGCGGCCTGAGTTGTGGGCGTCAGTTCCTCGCGGAACCGGGGGAAGTCGACGCGGAAGGCGGCCTGGTCCGGGACCTTCATCCGCGGATCGGCCGCCACCAGCTCCGCCGCTACGACCTCTCCCGGACGCTGGCGCCGACCCGGCACGCGGTCCCCGAGCCGCTCAACTCGCAACCGGCCGCGGAGCCGGGCGAGCGGCGAGAGGGCGTCGCGGAGCTTCTCGATCCGCACACGCGACTGCCGCCCAGCGCCGCCTGGGCCGAGCGTCGGGCGATGGTCGTGACGAACGCCCCCGGGTCCTTCCCCCGCCGGTGGAGGGCGACGTAGCACCGCCAGTCGAGGGCTACGGCCTCGGCCGCCAGTTCCTCGCGAGCGTCCGGGCACGGCACCCGGCGGGTCGCGAACCGGGCGACCGCCTGAACTCGCGGCAATGCTGCGGCGAACGCCTCCTCGGCCGCTGGCCCGGGTCGGGCCGCGGACAGCGTGACGCACATGGTCTGTCTCCGACGCGTGACATCTGGGCCGGTCGGCGACGTGGCGGCCGGCGGGGCCGGATGCTCCTCGTCCCCGGAGATGCTGACAGCCGGATGGCCGAGATTCAGACGCCAGCGGGTTCACGGCCGTAACACGGTCGTGGGACGGAGGCCCTGAGAGGAAATGGCGGCGATCTACCAGCGGGTCCGCGTCGGGTCCCGACCCGACGCCGCGGTGCGGCTCAAGCCAATCGCGGACCGCCAGCTCCGGCGACGCGGTGGCTCGCGTCGCGGACGCGAGTGGTGCCGGCCGGCACCAGATGCGCGACTGCGATCTCGGGCAGCCCCTGCGGCTGCTCGTGGCGTGGTTCAAGGAGCGCGGCTGCCACGGGCTGTTAGGATTGATGCAGACCCACGCCCTCGACCGCGCGAGCGTGGCAGCCGCCAAGGACGAGGCGATCCTCGAGGCCGACGACGTGCTCCTCGTACTCCCGGCGGACGCCGTGCGACAGAACACCCCGCCGCCCACGCGGACTCTGCTCGAGTCCGCCACGGTGCGCGACGAGGAGACTCTCAACAAGTGCACCCGAAATCGTTGGCGCCCGGCCGAAGAGCTACGGCATCCCGTAACCGGCGAAGGCGAACGGCGACCGCCGATGCCGCGACGTGTAAACGGGGCAGTTGCTCCAGGTCCCACGGCGGTTCGCCGTGGAGGTGGGACTGGCGGAGTGACCCCCTACCCGGGGGTCGTACCGATCGCCACCGTCGTCCACGCCGGTGTCATGACCCGGACGATCCGGAACCGGGTGACGGCGGGCGAAAACCTTGAAACCCTTGCTCGTGCGGCGCCCTGTTCGCGGCGTCAGGGACGATCGGGGCAACCCCCGGGTATGGGGGACCGTGACGATGCGGTACGACGTGGTCGCGCTCCTGAAGGTGGTCGGACAACCCCGCTCCGGACGTACAGCCGGACGACCTGACCGCCGAGTGGCAGGACGCGTACCGGGTGCGCCGCCGTCCGCGAGGTGTGCGGCGGGCTGCCCGGCGAACTCGCCGCGCACGACGCCTTGCTCGACACGCTCGAACTGATGACGTCGTTGGAGTAGTGCTCGACTGACCGACACGACGGAGCCCCGGCCACGGGCCATACCTTCGCTCCGATCCACTCTCGCATCCGCCGCTGCTCCTTTCCGCCGCGCTTCGGGTCCACGCGACACGGCCGTCGTCGCCGGCCGACGCTTGAACGGTCCGGGGCGTTCGGGTACAAGTGGACGTGGCCGCCAGCCCCGCCGCCGACCCCCGCCGGCCCACCCCTCCCGCCCGCGAGCGCCCCGTGCTCACCCTTCACTCCCGCCGCGATGACTGCCGCTGCGGCACCATCCCGCGCCGCGCGTTCCTCACCGCCGGCGGGCTGTGCGTCGGCGGGTTCACGTTCGCCGACCTGCTCCGCGCCCGGGCCGCGGCGGGCGAGCCGCCGACCCGCGGGAAGGCGGTCATCATGGTCTACCTCAACGGCGGGCCGTCCCACCTCGACATGTACGACCTGAAGCCGGACGCGCCGGTCGAGTACCGCGGCGAGTTCCGCCCGGTCCGCACGAACGTCGTCGGGCTCGACGTGTGCGAGCACCTGCCGCTCCACGCGACGATCGCCGACAAGTTCACCGTCGTCCGCAACATGCGCTTCCAGCAGGAGGGGCACACCGGGCCGGAGCTGTACACCGGCTACCTGCGCGGCAACCACCCGTCGATCGGGTCGGTCGTCAGCCGCGTCCGCGCCGACGCCGGCGTGCGCGCGCCGCTGCCGCCCTACGTGTACCTCGGCGACGTCAACCACGTCGGCGGGCCGGGGTTCCTCGGCAAGGCGCACGAGGCGTACACCCCCGGCGAGAAGGCCGCCAACCTCGGCCGGTCGCGGGCCGTCACCCTCGACCAGCTCGACGACCGCCGCTCGCTCCTCGCCGCCTTCGACCGCACCCGCCGCGACCTGGACGATCGCCGCGGCGGCCGCGCCGGGATGGACGCGTTCACCGCCCAGGCGCTCGACATGATGACGACCAACGCCGCCCGCGACGCCTTCGACCTGGCGCGGGAGCCGGCCCGCGTCCGCGAGAAGTACGGCAAGGGGACCGAGTACCTCCTCGCCCGCCGGCTCGTCGAGGCCGGGGTGCCGGTGGTGTCGATCACGCCGCAGAACCACGGCGTGCCGGCGACGTGCAACGGCCAGTGGGACCACCACGACCACGTCTTCGCGTGCCTGAAGGCGGTGCTGCCGCAGTACGACCGGTCGGTCCACGCGCTGCTGACCGACCTGCACGACCGCGGGCTGGCCGACGACGTGGCGGTGGTGATCTGGGGCGAGATGGGCCGCACCCCGCGGGTGGGGACGCAGCGCGGCACGACCGGCGGCCGCGACCACTGGCCGCAGGCGGGATTCGCGGTGGTGGCCGGCGGCGGGTTCGCGACGGGGCAGGTCGTCGGCGCGACGACCGCCCGCGGCGAGCGCCCGGAGGGCCGGCCGTACACGCCGCAGAACGTCCTGGCGACGCTGTACCGCCACCTCGGCATCGACCCGGCGACGACGACACTCCCCGACCACACCGGCCGCCCCGTCTACCTCCTCGACGACCCGCGGCCGGTGACCGAACTGGTGTGACCCGTTCGGCGGCAGAGTAGCCCCGGAGTACCCGCGATGCTCCGCATCCTCGGCAGTTCGAAGCGGACCTGCGACGGGATCACCCGGCGCGACCTGCTCCGCGCCGGCCCGCTCTCACTCCTCACCGGGGGGGCACACACCCCGCCCGCCGCCGGCACGCCGAGCGGGGGTAAGGCGAAGAACGTCATCCTGCTGTACCTGTTCGGCGGGCCGAGCCAGCTCGACACGTTCGACCCGAAGCCCGACGCCCCGGCCGAGGTGCGCGGCGACGTGAAGTCGATCCGCACGACCGTGCCCGGGATCGACATCTGCGAGCACCTGCCGCGCGTCGCGACGGTGATGGACCGCGTCACCCTCATCCGGTCGCTCAACCACCCGTGGAACTTCCACGGGATGCAGTACGCGACCACCGGCCTGCCGCAGGGCACCATCCCCATCGAGGAGACGCAGTTGCACCCCGAGCAGTGGCCGTTCATCGGCTCGGTGGTCTCGTTCCTCGACCACCAGCGGAGCGGAGCGAAGCCGCGGGGCCGGGTGCCCGACAACGTGGTCCTGCCGTGGCTCCTCAGCTCGAAGCGGACCATGCCGCCCTACGGGCGGCTGCACGCGGCGTACCTCGGCGGCGAGTTCGACCCGATCTGGGGCGAGTTCCGGGGCGACGCGCTGCGGGCCGTCACCCGCACGGCGTGGGGGCCGGCCGAGGAGGTCCGCGACCCCCACCTCGGCATCACGCCCGGCAGCCGGTTCGAGCTCGCGGCCGGCACCGCCCTCGACGACGCCATGACGCTCGACCGGCTCGGCACCCGCCGCTCGCTCCTCGACCAGTTCGACGCGGCCCGGCGCGACGCGGACGCGTCCCGCACCGGCCGCCGGCTCGACGAGAACCGCGCGCGGGCGTTCGCGCTCATGGACTCGGCGGCCGTCCGCACCGCGCTGGACCTGGACCGCGAGCCGGAAAAGGTTCGGTCCCGCTACGGCCTGACGCTGTTCGGCCAGGGTGTGCTCCAGGCGCGGCGGCTGGTCGAGGCCGGGTGCCGGTTCGTCACCGTCATCTGGGACGAGTTCGGCCAACTCAACACCGGGTGGGACACGCACGTCGACCAGCGGAACCGGCTCCGGAACGAGTTGTTGCCGGGTTTCGACCACGCGTTCTCCGCGCTGGTCGACGACCTGACCGTGCGCGGGCTGCTCGACGACACGCTGGTGCTGGTGCTGAGCGAGATGGGCCGCACGCCGCGGCTCGACGGCGACGGCCGCGGGCACTGGGGGCGGGCGTACTGCAACCTGCTCGCGGGCGGCGGCAGCGCGCGGGGGCGAGTCATCGGCCGGACGGACCGGATCGCCTCGACGCCGGTCGATCGCCCGGTGCGGGCGAAGGACGTGCTCGCGACCGCGTACCACCTCCTCGGGATCGACCACGAGGCCACGGTGGCCGACCGCCTCGGCCGGCCGGTACCGCTGCTACCGTACGGCGACGTGATCCGCGAAGCAGTGACCTGACGTGCGGCTCGACGTGCGTCGGCGCGGTTCCGCGGGTGATCGCCGGAGGCTACCCGATTGGTCATGGGGCGCGAGGGTCGGCGCGCAGAATCCAGTTGCGATGCGTTCATTCGCAAAGCGGCACCGCAACTGGCGTCGTTCGACCGGCGGCACGCTCATGCAATCCGGGGTACCCGCCCTGCCCTGCCCCAACCGGGTGGGACTCGTGCCACGGTGCTGCTTCAACCCTGGCAACGACACCGAAACGGACTACCGGGTGTGTAGCCGGTAGGCCGCGATTACCGCGTCATTTTGCGCGATCCTGCACGAGTTTGCACGGACTTGCCGCACCCCCAGCTTCGGCCAGACATGACTCCAGCAAACTACTTCTGTTATCCATCGACGTGGTTCGGCACAGGCCTGTCGATCCGGTGGTTGCGGGTTCGAGCCCCGTCGTCCTAGTTCAACTCATGGGCCGCAAGCCGACAGGGCTGCGGCTCACTGCATTTCTGGATAGCATTAAAGAATCTACTATCTTAATGTCTAATAAGAACATTATTATTAACGAATGCCACAGGTCGGCCGCGCGACATCGGTGCCGGTATGCCGCACTTGAACAGCGCGTCCGTGAGCGTCCCGTGTGCCTCGTGCCGCGGTTAAACGACACAACCCGCCAGGGAAACCTGGCGGGTTGTGTGGGGTCAACTTGTCGGGCCGGCGGGATTTGAACCCACGACCTCTTGCACCCCAAGCAAGCGCGCTAGCCAAGCTGCGCTACGGCCCGAATCGCAAAGCACACGAACTCAGGCGTTTTCGGCTTTCGCCGATTCCACCTCGCTCACAGTTTACAGGGATCGCGATCAGATTCCAGTGTGCTTTTCCACCCATTCCATCCCGAAGCCTGACGCATTCCCTGCCACGATCCCTGACACGCGTTCAGCCCCGTCAGTTCGCGCGCGAGGCCTCGACGTACTCCAGGATCCAGCCCTTGGGGCGGGTGACCTGCACGGCCGCCTCGCGCCCGGCGGCGCCGGGTCCGTACGGTGGGAGTACGAGGGCTGGCCGCATCACGCGAGACGGAGGCCGACCGTGCGACGCTTCTACTGGCTCCTGGTGATCCTCTTCTCCGCGACCGCGACCGCGACCGCCGCCGAGCCAAACGTCTGGGTGAAGTCCGACGCAGCCATCGAGGGTCGGCGCTGGGACGTGCCCGTCGGCTACGACGCGGCGGCGAAGCGATTCCTGGTACTCGGGGGGCGCACGTCGTGGGGCGACTACAAGAAGTCGCGGCCGTACGACGTGCTCTCGTTCGACCCGGCCGGGAGGTGGCGCAACGAACTCCCACCCGGCGCGACGTGGGGGTCGGAGGTCGGCCCGGTGGCGGCGCCGGCGTGGACGAGCGAGGCGTGGGGCCTCACCGACACCGCCGGAACGACGCGCCCGAACTGGACCGTGTACGGCACCTTCTCCCTCGGCCAGAAGTACGACTACGACCCCGACTCGAAAGCCTTCTACTTCTACGCCGGCGGGTCCACGTTCCGCTACGACCCGGCGCGCCGCGAGTGGGCCGACCTCAAGCCCGCGACGCACCCGCAGGCGCTCGGCGGCACGCTGCTGTGGTCGTCGATGTGCTACGACCGCGCGGCGAAGAAGTTCGTCCTCTTCGGCGGCGGCAACGTCCCCACCGAGCGCGGCGACCCCGGCACGTGGACGTACTCGCCCGCCGACAACCGCTGGGAGCCGGTGACGACCACCAAGCAGCCGCCGGCCCGCGCCAACTCGCGCCTCGCCTACGACCCCGTAGCCCGCAAGGTCGTCCTCTTCGGCGGCGACAGGCTGAACGAACTCGTCGCCGACACGTGGGTCTTCGACACCGCCACCGGCACCTGGGACGAACGCCGCCCGACCGTCTCGCCGACGCCCCGCGCCGGGCACGCGCTGCTGTGGCTGCCGAGGGCGCGGAAGCTCCTTCTCCTCGGCGGGTACACGTACACCTCGACCACCGAGTACGTCGCCCCGCTGTACCGCCCCCTCCCGCTCGAGGCGTGGACGTTCGACGCCGCCGCCGACAGGTGGGAACTCGTCGGCCGCTGGTCGCGCCCCGCCGACGGCCCCCTCGGCCCGGCGAACGTCTTCCTCGCGGCCGCGGTCGACGAGAGCGACACCGTCCTCGCACTCGACGCGCAGAACCGCGCGTGGACGTGCCGGATCGACACGTCGAAGCCCGACCCGGCCGCCGCCGTGGCCTTCGGCGCGACCCCGGGTGCGACCGTGCGCCGCACCGGCTCGCACGACCCGGCGTGGTACGCCGACGGGGTTCCCGCCGCCGACCCGGCGGCGGTGGCGGCGGGCCTCGCGGCGCTGCCGGCGAACCGGTGGGTGGTGCGCGCGACGCCGAAGCGGCCGCTCATGAACATGGACTGGGGCTCGGCGGCGTTCGACACGCGCCGCGACAAGATCGTGCGCTTCTCCGGCGGGCACTCGGCGTACAGCGGCACCGCCCCGCAGGTGTACGACGTGGCGACCGACCGCTACTCGATCCCGTTCGCGCCGGAGTACCCGGCCGAGTACGTGTACAGCAACGACCAGGTGAGCGGCGAGTGGAGCTTCGGCCGCAACCCGTGGATGACCGGCCACACCTACAAGTCCACCGGCTACGACCCGAACCTGCGGGCGTTCGTGTTCGCCCCGCACGACTACACGTACTTCTTCGACCCGGACGCGAAGGCGTGGTCGCGCTCGGCGGCGAAGAACCCGTACCGCCCGAACTTCTACACGGTCACCGTCTGCGCCACGCCGGCCGGCGCGGTCGTGTGGGCCGACGACCGCACGACCGGGAAGGCCGGCTTGTGGCGCCTCGACGACGCGCGCACGTGGCAGCCGCTGCCGCTGCGCGGCGAGTTGCCGGCGAAGTCGGCGGACCAGCACGGCCTGGCGCACGACACGAAGCGCGACCGGCTGCTCTTCTTCAGCGACACCGGCCCGAGGAAGGCGAACGTCGCCGCGTACGACTTCAGGACCGGCGAGGCGAAGTGGCTCGACCCGGCGGGGACGGGTCAGGCGCTCGTCCACTGCCGCGAGACGGCGTACCTGCCGGACCTCGACTGGGTGCTCATCGGCGGCCGGGTGCGCGACGAGTCCGGTGGCTGGCGCTGGCTGGCCTACGACTGTGCGGCGAACGCTTGGGTGTCGGTCGACCTCCCCGGCGACGACCCGGTCGGCCGGGCGGGGGCGTTCAGCAACTCGATGGGGCTGATGTACGACCCGGCGCGGAAGCTCGTGTGGGCGGTCGGCCAGCACAGCCACGTCCACGCGCTGCGCCTCGACCGCGCGACGGCGCGCGTGACGCCGCTGCGGTGACCGCCCGCCGCTTCCCCACTTGGGTGCGTGCTCATGACGCGATCGTTCAGTCCCGTAGCGGTCGTTGCCGCGTTCCTGGCCGCGGCCGGCGCACTCCGGTCGGCGGACGACGTGCCGTTCGTCGCCCGCCTGGACAAGACCGAGCAGCGGTACGTGGTGGTGACGCCGACGGGGTTCGACGCGAAGCGGGCCAACACCGCCGTCGTCGCCCTCCACGGCCACGGGTCCGACCGCTGGCAGTTCGTCAAGCAGGACCGGGGCGAGTGCAAGGGAACGCGGGATGTCGCCGAGGCGCGCGGGTTCCTGCTCGTCAGCCCCGACTACCGGGCCAAGGCCTCGTGGATGGGGCCGGCGGCCGAGGCCGACGTGCTGCAAATCCTCGACGAGTTGAAGGAGAAGTACGGGGTGCGGCGGGTAGTCGTGGCCGGCGGGTCGATGGGCGGGACGGCCGCGCTCGCGTTCGCCGCCCTCCACCCCGACCGGGTGGCCGGGTGCGTGTCCCTGAACGGCACCGCGAACGTGGTCGAGTACGAGGGCTTCGCGGACGCGATCGCGGCGGCGTACGGGGGCACGCTGAGGGAGCGGCCGGAGGTGTACCGCAGCCGGTCGGCCGAGCTGCACGCCGACCGGCTGACCATGCCCGTCGCGATGACCACCGGCGGGAAGGACACCGTCGTCCCGCCCGCGAGCTGCCTCCGGCTCGCCGAGAAGCTGAAGGCGCTCGGCCGATCGGTCACGCTCATCCACCGCCCCGACGGCGGCCACGCGACCACCTACGCCGACACCGTGGAGGCGTTGACCGCCGTGATCGGCCGGCTGCCGAAGGAGGACGCGGACCGCGGCCGGTGACGGGTCGTCTACACCTCGCGGTCGTACGGGCCACAGTTCCGGGGAACAGGACCGAGATCTCGTCGATCTCGGTGTAGGCGTAGACCCCGCCGATACGGACCGACCCGCCGACAGTCCCTCGGAGCCGAGGAATGCCGGCCGGCGGTCCGAGTGCGATCGCCAGGCCAGTCGCCTCAATCGAGATGGAACACGGGCCGGTCGATGCGGACGACCTGTGACACCCCCAGTCGGTGGAATTCCAGCAGGACGCGGAGCATGTCCGCCCGCCGGTCGACCCGACGCCCGAGGAGGAGGCCGCCGCCGCCCCGCTCCGGGACGCTGCGAAGTCCGAGTTCGGGCTCGGCGACTACCTGCTGGAGGTGGTCGCCGACCCGGAGGCGTACGCCCATTCGGCCCGCGACCTCGTCCTCGGCCCGACCTCGGCCGCCCGCCGGGTCGCCGGCACCCCGTTCGACGACCTGCCGTACTCGCTGTCGTTCAAGTGCGATGGCTGCCTGTACACCGAGTTCTGCATGAAGTGGAGCGCGGAGCGGGAAGACCTGTCCCTCCTCCCGTACCTGAGCGGCACCGAGAAGGACGCCCTCCGGCGGGCCGGGGTGGCGACGATCTGCGGGCTGGCAACGCTCAAGGAGTTCGCCCCGAGCACTGCCGGCGGCACGACGACCGACCTGGTCCCTGCCCCGGGCCGCGAGGCCCTGGTCAAGACGCTGGCCGCCACCTGGCCGGTCGGCCCGCGGCTTGACGAGTTGGTCCACCGGGCCAGGCAGTTCCGCCGGTCGGCGAAGAAGGACGGCACCGCCGCCCTGCCGTTCATCCCGGACAAGGGGAACAGCTCGCTGCCGGTATCCCGCCCGGACCTGAACCCGAACCTGGTGTGGGTGTACGTCGACGCCCAGTTCGACTACCTCGAAGGCCGGGTCTACCTCCTCGGCGCGCTGGTCGTGGCGTGCGAGAACGGTATTCCGACCCGCCGCCGGGCGGTGGTGAAGATGACCGCCGGCCCGCCCGACTCGGCGGCGGCGGAGCGCGACCTGTTCGTAGGCTGGACCCGCGGGCTGCTCGACGCGGTGGTCGAGCTGGCCGCCCCGTCCGACCCGGCGGCCGAGAAGAAGGCCGCCCCGATCCACGTCGTCTTCTTCGACCGGCACGAGCAGCGGCTGCTCCTCGACGGGCTGGCCCGCAACTTCCCCGCAATCCTGGGGACCACGCCGCCGCTCTACGACTTCCTGACCCAGCTCGCGGCGTTCGACTCCCCGATCGCCAGCTACCTGGCCGACGAGGTGCGGGCGTTCAAGAACTTCCCGATGACCTGCCAGTCCTTGCAGTCCCTGGCCGCCTACCTGAAGTTCGACTGGAACACGCCCCGCCCGTTCCGGGACCGCTTCAAGGCCCGGCTGTTCGACTACCTGGGGAAGGTCGATGTCGAGGGGCAGGCCGAGTGGTACACCCGCCGGTCCCGGTTCGCCAGCTCGGTCCCGCTGGAGTACGCCTACGCCGCCTGGGGGCAGCTCCAACAGCCGGCACCCGGCAAGGGGGACGAGTTCGCCGACTTCCGCGGGGCCACGGCCGACCTCGTCACCGCCTTCCAGGAACGGCGGCTGGAGGCGATCGAACACGTCACCCGGTCGGTCGCCGGCAACCCGAACACGGCCAAGACGGCGTTTGTGCTGCCGGACGTGGCGACCTACGAGGACAAGGCCCGCGACCTGGCCCACGCCCTGGACGAGTTCGTCACCATCGAGCGGCTGGTCGCCCTCGCCGACTGGAAGGCGACCCGGCACGCCCAGCCGGAGCGGCGGGTGCTCATGGGCGAGTGCCTGCTGGTCCGGTACGACGAGGCCGACCAGGAGCCCGAAGTCGCCGAGCAGAACCGGGAGAACGAGCGGCGGCGGCTCAAGCGCGAGGGGTACGCGGCGGCGTTCAAGGCCGCCAACCCCGACAAGCCGTTCCGGCTGAACAAGGAGCAGTCGGCCGAGTGCAAGTGGTCGGCCGACGGGCTCCGGGTCCGGCTCCGGGTGGAGGCGGCCGGCGTCGACTGCGACCTCCACGAGGCCCTCCTCCTGTCCACCCTGCGGGACGGGGCGCGGGTCGTCGTGTTCCGGCGGTGGACGACCGACGAGCGGCTCCCGCCGGACCAGCGGACGGAGTTCACCCCGACCCCGAAGCAGATGCTCTACGGCACCCGGGCGGTGTTCCGCCGGGTGGTGGTGACCCGGGCCGACGCCGCCGGCCGGGCCGCGGAGGCGGTCGCCGAGGTCGAGCTGACCGACGGGTTCGGCAACGACAGCATGAAGCCGTTCGTCTTCTCGGCCATCGGCCGGCCGCTCGCCGCGGGGGAAGCGTACACGCTCGACCCGTGCCCGAACGACATCTCCGGGTACTGGCACGCGAAGGTCGTCGAGGGGCTGTGCGGGGGCCAGCCGAACAGCCTGTACGCCCGGCTGGCGAACCCGCCCGCGGCCGGGGACGGTGCGGGGTCGCCGGGCCAACTGGCGTTCCTGGCCGGGCTCGACGCCTTCCGGGATGCCGGTCTCTTGCACGACTTCGAGCCGGGCAAGCGGGCGTTCATCGGCGTCCACGCCGCGACCCCGGTCTTGCTCGTCCAGGGGCCGCCCGGGACGGGCAAGTCGTACGCCACGGCGTTCGCCGTCCTGGCCCGCCTCCAGGGGGCGATGCGGGCCGGCCGGCCGTGCCGGGCGTTCCTCACCTGCCACACCCACGCGGCCATCGACGTGCTGGTGGCCAACGTGCTGGCCGTGCGGGAGAAGCTCCGGGAGCTGCGGGCGGCCGACCCGAAGATCTTCGCTGCGCACTTCGACGCCCGGCTGCTGGACGTGCCGCTGTACCGGGTGGCCCCGAACGACCCGCCCCCGGACGGGGTGGTCGCACTGGCGAAGGACGCCGAGAAGGGGAAGGACGAGGAGTACAACGCGGACGTGATCCAGGAGAACGACTGGGTGGTGGTCGGGGTGACCGCCGGGGGCACCTACCAGTTGCTCAAGCAGAAGTGGTCGAAGACCGTGTTCGGCCATGGGCTGTGCGACCTGCTGGTGCTCGACGAGGCCAGCCAGCTGAGCCTCCCGGCGGCGGTCATGGCCGCCCTCCCGCTGAAGCCCGACGCCCCGGTGGTGGTGGTCGGGGACCACCGCCAGATGCCGCCGATCGTGAAGCACGACTGGGACGCCGAGGCCCGGCGGACGTTCGCACAGTACCAGGTGTACGAGAGCCTGTTCGACACTCTGCTGGCGCAAAAACCGCCCCCGCCGGTGATCCGGTTCGCCGAGAGCTTCCGGCTGCACGCAGCGATGGCCGAGTTCCTGCGGCGGGAGGTGTACCGGCACGACGGGATCGCCTACCACTCGAAGAAGACCGACCTGCTCCCGGCCCGGCCGCTCGCGGACCCGTTCACCGCGGCGGTGCTCGACCCGGCGTACCCGCTGGTGGTGGTCGTCCACGACGAGTGCGGGAGCCAGGTCCGCAACCCGTTCGAGCAGGCCCTGATCGGCCCGGTCCTGAAGGCCCTGGTCGACCCGGCCGGGCACGGGCTGGACCCGGCCGGCGGGCTCGGGGTGGTGGTGCCGCACCGGGCGCAGCGGGCCGCGCTCCAGCAGGCGTTCCCGGAGCTGAGCATCGTCGACCCGGCGACCGGGCTGCCGGCCCGGTCGGCGGTGGACACGGTGGAGCGGTTCCAGGGCGGGGAGCGGACGGTCGTCATGGTGAGCGCGACCGAGAGCGACCGGGGCTACCTGCTGGCGGCGGCCGGGTTCCTGCTCGACCCGCGGCGGCTGACGGTGGCCGTCAGCCGCGCCAAACAGAAGATGGTGCTGGTGGCGAGCCGGAGCGTGTTCGAGCTGTTCAGCCCGGACGAGGAGACGTTCGCCAACGCCCTGCTGTGGAAGAACCTCCTCCTGCGGACCTGTACCACGCTCCTGTGGGAGGGGGAACGTGACGGGGTGCCGGTCCAGGTGTGGGGCGGCCGGTAGGCCGCCTCGCGCCGGCGACGGGATCGGGCGGATCAGGTCGGCGACGAGTTGTTCGAGGTGAACGATGTACGACCTGATCGGGGACATTCACGGCCACGCCGACGAACTGGAGCAACTGCTCCAGACCCTCGGCTACGAGATAGCAGCCGGGGTCTACCGCCACCCCGACCGGAAGGTGGTCTTCCTCGGCGACTTCATCGACCGGGGGCCGCAGATCCGGCGGGTGCTGGAGACCGTCCGCCCGATGGTCGAGGGCGGTCACGCCCTGGCCGTCATGGGGAACCACGAACTCAACGCCCTGGCCTACCACACCGGGGACCGGGACGGGCCGGGCGAGCACCTCCGCCGCCGGACGCCGAAGAACGTGGCGCAGCACCGGGCGACCCTGGAGCAGCTACCCCCGCCGGAACTCCGGTCCCACCTGGGGTGGTTTCGGAGCCTCCCCCTGTGGCTCGACCTCGACGGGGTGCGGGCCGTCCACGCCTGCTGGGACGAGCGGGCGATAGGACAGGTCGCCGGGGGTCTGCGGGAGTTCGGCGGCGCTTCCGACGACTTCCTGCACGCGGCGTGTCGGACGGGGGGGCCGCTGTTCGCCCCGGTCGAGGTCATCCTCAAGGGCAAGGAGGGCAAGCTCCCGCAGGGGGCGTCCTTCCGGGACAAGGACGGGCACGTTCGCACCGAGATTCGCACCCGCTGGTACGCGGCCCCGGACGGCCACACCTACCGGACGTACGCCCTCCAGACCGACGAAATCGCCTGCGACCTCGCACTCGACGAGCAGGTGGTCGCCGCCGCCGCCCCCTATCCGGTGGCCGGCAAGCCCGTCTTCGTCGGCCACTACTGGCTGTCGGCGCAGCGCCCCGGAGTGCTGGCCGACAACGTGGCGTGCCTCGACTACAGCGTTGCCAAGGGTGGGTTCCTGTGCGGCTACCGCTGGAATGGTGAGCCGACGTTGAGCGACGAGAACTTCGTGCGGGCTTAGGAGACAAGCCGATGTCGCCGGGAGAAAATCGTCAACGCGTTCCCGAAGGGGGGCGACCACCCGGGCGTGCGGTATCGTGCGGACGATTGGGCGGGTGAACATCCTGAATGACCGCAGCCAGCAACCCCGCATGAAGTTGACGGCCGTCGACAAGGTGTTCGGCGTCGTGGAGTGGGACGAGGCCGATGGCAGCCCGCGCTGGCACGCGACGCATCCGCCGGCGACCCGGTGCGAGTCGATACCGAGCTTAAGAAACAACTAATACGAGTCAGAATAATTAGGAAGCCGATTACCCGTCGGCCCCTTCCACCCACACGGCCCCGCCCCGCACTTTTATCGTGTGGGCGGGGCTTTTCTCGTTCCTGGAGGAAGTCGAGATGAAGCTGGTCCGCCCCGACACCGACCCCGTCCGCGACAAGTTCGCCCAGGCACGCAAGGAACTGTCGAGTGCCCTCATCGAGCGGGAGGACGAGGTGGACCTCGTCCTCACCGCCCTGGTCGCCAACGAGCACATCTTGTTGGTCGGCCCGCCGGGGTGCGGGAAGTCGCTGCTGCTCGACTCCGTCCTGTCGTGGACCGGTGGGTCGAAGTTCTCGATCCTGCTCACGAAGTTCACGACGGTGGAAGAGGTGATGGGGCCGGTGAGCCTCGCGGCCCTGAAGGCGGACAAGTACCTGCGGGTCACGACCGGCAAGCTGCCGGAGGCCGACTACGCGTTCGTCGACGAGGTCATGAAGGCGTCCTCCGCGATCCTGAACACGCTGCTGAAGATCCTCAACGAGCGGGTCTACGACGCCGGCGACGGGGTCGCCCGGCGGGTGCCGCTCAAGCTCTGCCTCGGGGCGAGCAACGAGTGGGCGTCGCCGGACACCGGGAAGGAGCTGGCCGCCCTCAGCGACCGCTTCCTGCTGCGGAAGGCCGTCTCACCCATCCGCTCCCAGGCCGGCCGGCAGCGGCTCCTGTGGACCCGCGACCACGCCCCCAAGCTCTCCACCACGGTGACCCCGGCCGAGGTCGAGCAGGCCCGGCGGCAGGCCCTGGCCTTGCCGTGGTCGGACGAGGCGAAGGACGCCCTGGAGGTGATCCTGAAGGAGCTGGCCCGGGAGGGCATCCAGCCGGGCGACCGGCGGCAGTTCAAGACGGTCGGGGCGGTGCGGGCCTTCGCCTACCTGTGCGGCTCCGACGAGGTGCTGCCCGAGCACCTGGAGGTCGCCCAGCACTGCCTGTGGGACGCGCCCGAGGAGCAGCCGCAGAAGGCCGCCCAGGTGATCGCCAGGATCGCCAACCCCGTCGGCATGCGGGTCACGCAGCTGCTGCTGGAGGTCGAGCAGGTGCTGGCCGCGGCCGACGTGCGGAACCTGGCCGACGCCGCGAAGGCCGCCGCAAAGCTCGCCGAGATCGACCGGCAGCTGTCGACGCTCAAGGGCAACGGCCGGGTCGAGACGGCCCGGGCGTACCTGAAGGACCAGCTCCGACGGCTCAAGCTCGCCTCGATCGAGGCCGTCTGACCCGCACTCATCCACAACCCGGCAGACCATCTTTGTGCGACCGAAGGGGTCGGCGCGCCGGACGTGGCGTCCCATCAACCGGAGGAGGCATGGACCCGAACGACCTGCTCAAGATGCTCGACCTGGACGGCAAGCCGCCCGACGCGCCGAAGGAGACCGGGGTACTCGCGGGCGGCACCGGCCCGCTCCCCGCGACCGACGCCCGCCCGACCGCCCTGGAGGTGGACGCGTGGGGGCTGCGGCGGGGGCGCGATCTCGTCGCCGAGAGCGACCGGCTGAAGGGGGCCGGCACCGACGCGTTCGCCGCCGCCGACTTCTTCGCGGCCGGGTTCGACCCGGACCCGCGGCTGGTCGAGACCTGCGCCGACCCGCGGCGGCACCAGTTCGTCACCCAGATGCTCGACACGCCCGAGTACCGCGCCCTGCACGCCGCCACCCGGCTGGACGACACCGCCGCGGCGATCGCGGCGACCCACTTCGCCGAGCAGTTCGCACGACTCAAGAAGGAGGACACCAAGGACCACGCGGCCGGTACGACGGCCGGGGGCACGCCCGGCGACGAGATGGCGACCCTGCGGGCCGTCGGCCGGGCGGTCGCCGCGGCCTGCACGGAGGTGGCCCAGCTGCACGAGGCCGCTGGGGCGCTGGGGATGGGGCCGGGGGCGCCGGGGAGCAACGACCCGCGGGCCGTCGCCGCCCTGTTTAAGCGCGTGCGGAGCGACCCGACGCTGCGGCGGATCTGCGAGCTGGCCGGGCGGTTCCGGCGGGTCGCGCAGTCGAAGCAGCGAATGAAGCAGACGCACGGGCTCGACGACGTCGTCGGCGTCGAGCCGGGGGGCGACGTCGGCCGCCTGCTGCCGGTCGAGCTGTCGCGGCTCATGCTCCCCGAGCTGGAACTCGACACGCTCCGCCGGATCGTCGAACGCGACGCGATGTGCCGCGAGCACCATGCCGTCGAGCCGGTCGGGAAGGGGCCGGTGATCGTCTGCATCGACGAGTCCGGGTCGATGGAGGGGGACAAGGCCCACACCGCGAAGGCCCTGGCCCTGGCCCTCGCGTGGGTTGCCCGGCACCAGCGGCGGTGGTGCGCCCTGGTCGCCTACAGCGGCGACAGTGGCGAACGGTTGCTGGCCCTGCCGCCGGGTCGGTGGGACGAGGCGAAACTCATGGACTGGCTCGCCGCCTTCATCGGCAAGGGGTCCGACCTCGACGTGCCCGTGAAGGAAATGCCCCGGATGTACGCCGAGCTGAAGGCCCCGGCCGGGGTCACCGACCTGATCTTCGTGACCGACGCGAGGTGCAGGATAGCGGGCGGCATCCGTGACACCTTCCTGGCGTGGAAGGTGGCGGCCCGCGCCCGGCTCGTCACCCTGGTGGTCGACAGCCCGCCCGGCGACCTCGCACTGGTCAGCGACGAGGTCCATCAGGTTCGCTCACTCGCACCCGACACCGACGGCGTCGGCCGGGTGCTCTCCCTGTAGCCCTTCCGCCCCCGCGGGTTCGGCCCGGACGGACGCCGTGTCCGCCCCGGCCTGACCCCGTTCGCGTTAACGGCGACACGCCTGACCCGGCCCGCGGCCGGGCCGGGCGTGTTCGCCCACCATCCCCCTCACACAAGGAGTCCTGCCCATGCCCGCGACCGCCCCGCTCCCGTTCCCCGTCGCCGCCGGCACCCGGCTGCTCGGCGAAGTCATCTCGTGGACCTGCTCGGGGGTGGCCGTCACCCACCCGGCCCTGCTGACCGCGCTGCGGGACGCCGGCCTCGACGAGAACGTCGCCCGCGAGCTGGCCGCCAAGCACGCCTTCACCCGCGCCTGCAAGAAGCTGTGCGACCGCCGCATCATCCGCCAGGTGGCCGAGGACGAGACCTGCGTCAAGTTCCAGTTCACCCAGGAGTCCCGCGACGGGGACCGGTACGAGTACGCCCTGGAGACGATGCTCACGCTCGACAAGAGGACCGGGACGGTGACGTGCGACCTGCCGGGCCTCGCCACCCTCGCCCAGGAGGAACTCGACCGCGCGACCGACGCCCGGACGGGAAGTGACGTGACGCGGGTGATCCAGAAGCTGTTCGACCGGCACGCCGACCTGTTCCCGATCCGGCCCCAGGGCGGCTGCTACTTCACGCCGATCCGGCACACGACTTTCGTGGACAAGGTGCAGGCGATGCTCGGCCGGCTGAACGGGCAGATCCTCCGGTTCCCGGTTCCGGCGGGGACGGCCGAGGGGGACCGGTCGGTGAAGGACGCGGTCGCCGCCGGGCTCGCGGCCCTGATCGACGACCACCGCAAGGCGGTCGCTCTCTTCGGCGAGGACACGCGGGAGGACACGCTCAAGCGCGCGGCCGACAAGATCCGCTCGACCCAGTTCAAGATCGCCGCCTACGCCGAGTACCTGCTCGACGAGAAGGGGAAGCTCGACCGGGAGCTGGCCGCCGCCCGCGACGAGCTACGGGCCAAGGTGGACCAGCTCGCCGCCGTCGCCTGACCTACCCACCACGGAGGGATGCCGTGATCGTGCCCGTGACCCGTAAGCCGGGCGACCTCGCCCGGCACCTGCTGTTCGTCACCACGCCGGCCCTGTGGCCGGCGTGGCCGTTCCTGCCCGTCACCCGCCACCGCCGCGGGGTGATCGACCTCGGGCTGATGTTCGACGCCCGCGGGGCGTGCGGGCTGACCGGGTATTCGGCGACCGTCTTCGCCTGCAACCTGTTCGCCCTCCCGCCCACCCTCGACCAGTTCCTCGCCCTGCCGAAGGAGGTGTTCGACGCCGCCGAGGAGTTGATCCAGGTCGGGTGGCGCGTCGACTGACGCCACCCCCAACCGACGGAGGAGTTCGCCGTGATCGTGATCCCGCGCGGGCTGGCCCGGTCGTTCCGGGCGCTGCTCCGCAAGTGCGTCGCCGGCCGGCCGCGTGGCCCGGCGCCCGTCGTCGTGCTCGAGTGCCGCGCCGGCACCCTGACCGTGTGGGCACAGACTGCCGACGCCGCGCTCGGCTACACCGCCGCGACGCCGAGTGACGACGGAGTGCTGGTCGTCCCGGTGACCGTCCTGGCCGCCGTCGAGGGCGCCGGCGACGACCCGGCCGAGTTGACTGTCGGTACGACGCTCCGCGGAGAGGCCCGGTGGGTCGACCGCGGCGTGCCCGGTACCCACCCGTTCGATGCGATTCTGCCCGGCAAGCAGCACCGTCCGCCCGCCTCGCCCACTGACTGGCACCCGGTCCCGCCAGAGTTCCTGACGGCCCTGTACGAGTGCGGGCGGACCACGGCCCGCGAGTCGGGCCGGTACGCACTGTCCCGCGTGCAGGTCCGCGGCACGGCCGGGCACGTCGTCGGCACCGACGGCCGGACCGCCCTCGTCTGGGGCGGGTTCGACCTGCCCCTCCCGGACGACCTGCTGGTGCCGGCGCTGTCGGTGTTCGGCACGCGCGAACTCGCGGCCGCGTCGCCCGTGCGGATCGGCCGCACCGCCGCCCACCTGGTCGTGGCCGCCGGCCCGTGGCGGGTGTTTCTTCCCGCCGACGCCGGGGGCCGCTACCCGGACGTCGCCGGCGTCGTGCCCCGGACCGCGCCCGCCGTCGCGGGCATCGACGACCGGGACGCGGCCGAGCTGACGGGTCGCCTGCCCGGCCTGCCCGGGGGGGACGCCGAGGGGAAGCCCGTCACGCTGGACCTGGACGGCGGCGTGGTCGTGCGCGCGAGAGACGACGCGACCGGCGCGGTCGAGTCGGTCCGGCTGGAGCGGTCGCCATCGACCGGCCCCCGCGCCCGGGTCGTGATCGACCGGCGCGTGCTGGCCCGCGCCCTCGGCCTCGGGTGCGTGACCGTCCGCGTCGCCCCCGACAAGCCGGTCGTGTTCGAGGGGGGCGGCCGGACGGTCATCACGGTCGCCCTCGACCCCGCCCTCGCGGCCGCGACCGACCCCGCCGCGACCACCCCCGACACCACCCCCAATTCCACCCGCATCGAACGGAGGACTGCCGTGGGACACGAGACGAACGGGCATACCCCGAACGGCCGGCACGACCCGCCGGCCGCCGACCCGCCCGACCTGCTGGCCGCCGCCGAGGAACTGCGGGCCGCCGTCGCGGACGCCCTGGTCAAGGCCGGCCGGCTGGTCGCCGCGCTGAAGTCCCGGAAGCGGGAGCAGCGGGTGCTCGGCCAGGTGTGGACGAGCCTGAAGGCCCTCAACCTCGGGCCGGGGGGTGGGCCGTGACGACACTCGTCCGCCGCCAACTCGCCGACCTGGCCGCGTTCGTCGCCAACCTGAAGGAGCGGGTGAAGGTCGCGGTGGCCGGGGAACTGTCCAAGGCCGTCGGCGACGCCGTCAAGGAGGTCGTCGGGGCAGTCCTCGCCGGCCGAGTACTCGCTCCGCCCCGGCCGAGTCCGCGGGGTCAGTGGACCGACCGCGACGACGGCCGGGGCCGGCCCCGCGAACCGTGGGCCGACGATCGCGACGACGACGATGACGACCCCGACCGCGAGGCGGTCGGCGACCGCGACACCGGGCCGCCGCCGACCGCCCGCGTGACGGTGGCCGTCGCCGCCGGTGCCGCGGCGGCCCGGTGGTGGGCGGGCCGGGCCGGCGGGGGCGTCCTCGCCCCCGCCGGGATCGGCCTCGGGGTCGGCCTCGTCGGGCTGCTCGGCGGGTCGCTCGCCCGGGCCGTCGTCGCCGTCCTGGCCGCCGCCGCCGACATCCTGGCCGCCGCCGACGCCCTCGGGGCGGGGGCCGCCCGGCTCGACCACCTCTGAGGATGCCACCCCCTCGCCCGCGCGGCTCCCGCCCGCACCAGCCCCGGGGCCTCGAGCCCGCGGGTTCCAGCCGGAGGTACCCCCGACGGCGGGCGAGGTGGAGAGAGGCACCGACTCGACATCGCGACCCGACTCAAGCCATTACACACGAGGAGACGGACATGACCACGACCGCGACGAACGGGCGGCCCCAGCGGAAGCAGCTGGCGGACCAGCTCGACCGGCTGGACGGCATCATCGACTGCCTGGCCGACGCGCTGCCGGAGGCCGTCCGGGACGCCGTCCAGGAGGGGACCCGTGAGGCCCTGCGGCAGCTGCTCGCCGAGGCCCTGGCCAGCCCGGAGACGGTGGCCCTGATCCGCCGGGCCGTGACCCCGGACGGGGCGGCGCCGGCCGCCCCGGCCCCGGCCGGGCGGGCGGCCGCGTTCCTGGCCCGCTGCCGGAGCCGACTCGCCGGCGCCGCCCGGGCCGCCGGGCGGGTGTTGACGGTGGTGAGGGCGCGGGTGGCCGCGGCCGCCGCCGGGGCGAAGGCCCGGGCCGCCGGGGTCGTCCGCCGGGCGCGGGCGGTGGCCGCCGTTGCCCGCATCGGGTGGGAAGTCAAGAAGGCGGCGGCGGTCGCGGCCGGGGTGGGGGTGGCGGTGGCCGGGGTGGCCCTCGTCAGCCACCCGGTGGCGACCGTCCTGAGCGGGGTCGGGGCGGCCGGGATGGCGTTCGCGGTCCAGCTCGGGCTGTGGGCGCGCGGGGTCGCGCGGCGGCTCACCGGCTGACGCCGCACCCGCGGGACGCGTCCCGGTGGAAGCACGACGACGGCCGGTCCGGCGGCGGGTGCGATCGAGCGCCCGCCGGCCAGCCCGCGCATCGTAAGCACCCCTCCCTTCGCCGACCCGCGCACGAACCCGAAGTGACCCACTCCTCCGCCACCGGCGGGGGAGTGGGGCTGGACTTTTCCTTTAGCCTTTAGCGGGAGACACCCGCCGACTCCGGCAGCCGGCCGCCCGATTGTGGACACGTTCCGGGCCGCCCGCCGGCGGCTCCAACCGCGAACCTCCGTTGTGTCGGGCGCGAGCCACCGGACGCTCCCTCGCCGCGCGGTCACCAGCGCGTCCACGGGACCGGGGTCGGATGCCCCGGCGGGCGAAGGCCGAATCACCGCCCGCCGGGGTCGAGTTTGGCGGCCTGGGCGAGGTCGGCCTCGGCCTTCGCCCGCTCCCCCGTGGCCCGGTAGCACTCCGCCCGCAACCGGAAGGCGTCGGCCCCGAACGGGAACAGCCGGATCGCCTCGGTCAGGTCGGCAACCGCCCGGGCGTGGTCCCGCTGGGACCGGTACCCGATGGCCCGGTTGTAGTACGCGGCCGAGAGGTCGTGGCCGTCCGGTGGCTCGGCCCGGCCCGGGCGGGTCTGGAGCTCGATCACCCGGGTGAAGTCGGCGACCGCGTCGGCGTACGCCCGGGCGTCTAGCTGGGCCTGCCCCCGCCCGAAGTACGCCGCGTGCCGGCCCGGGTCCAGGGCGGCCGCCTTCCCGTACCCCTCGACCGCGGCCGCCGGGGACCCGGCCTTCCGGAGGGCGTCGGCCTCCCGCACCAGCCGAGCGTACCGGTCGATCGACCGGTCGGCCGCCACGTGCCGGGCGACCACGAACCCGCCGGCCAGCCCGAGGAGGGCGGTGACCACCGCCACCCCCTTGCGGATCTCCGGCTCGGGCATGACGTCGGCGGCGGGGTCGTTGTGCGCGCCGACGAGCCCCCCGACCGCCCCGCAGACGGCCCCGACCGCACTCCCGGCCACCCCGCCGGCCGCGGCGGCGAGGAGCCCGAGGCCGAGGAGGACGATGGGCGCGGGGGCGGGCAGGTCGACCCCGTCCCAGCCGCCGAGCACCCAGTACAGCACGGGGACGGCGAGCACCGCGGCGCCCAGCGCCCACCGCCCGACCCGAGCTCCGACACCGCCGCCCTCGACCGCCCACTCCCGGTACCGGTCGAAGTCGAGTCCGGCCGCCGCCGCGGCCGGCGCTGCCCCGACCACGCCCGCGGCGACCGTCTCCCGGTCCGGCGCGTCGGCCGGTGGCAGGGAGGCGGTTCCGACCGCCGCCAGGTAAGGCCGGCAGCCGTCGAGGAACTGGCCGACGCAGGCGAGGGCGGGCAGCCCGCTCCCGCCGAGCCCGTCGGCCAGGTAGGACGGGCCGGGGTACCCGGCCGCCCGGAGCCAAGCGGCCGCGGCCCCGCTCGCCAGGTGAGCATGCGCCTCCTGCGGGAACACCTCGCAGAGCAGGATCAGTTCCGCGAGGTCGGCGGCGTGCCGGTCGGGGCGGAACGGAAAGGCGTCGGCGGCCACACGCGGGGTCGGGGTCATGGGCGGACACGCGGGTACGGGGCACGGGACGGACCCGGCCGGGGACACGCCCGGGTCGTCCGGTACGTTACCGCAGCCGGCCGTCCCGGTCCAGAATAACTGATAATTCCTTCTGTGGTTTACGCCGGCGATCCGCGGTCGGATGCGGCCTTCCCCGTCCGGGAGGCCGCGTGGACCCGTCGGAGCTGTCGACCCGGTTCGGCCGGGCGGTCCGCCGCCTCCGGCTGGCGGCACGGCTCAGCCAGGAGACCCTGGCCGAGGCCGCCGGTCTCCACGCCACCCACGTCAGCCTGTTCGAGCGCGGCCGGGGGATGCCGACCCTGCGGGTGATCCACGGGCTGGCGGCCGGGCTCGGGCTGACCATGGCCGGGTTGATGGCCGCGGTCGAGCACGACGACCCGGCGGAGGACCCCCCGCCCATTCCCCGCGGCCGGCCGAAGCGGCCCGGGAGCGGTAAGAAGCCCCCGCGTTCGGCCGGCGAGTAGGCCGCGGCCCGGCTGCCACCGACCCGGAGACCCCGCCGGCGCCGGGTCGCGCTCGGGGCGTGTCTACACGTCGTGGACCGGGTCGTTATCTCGGTCGGGTGACGCCCGTCCGCTGGGACGCGCGCCCGCGGCAGAGGGATGGCGCGGAGCCGATCACGGCCGGGTGTGGTTCACGTGCGGACGCCGCGGAGACACCTTCCGGGATGTCGCGAAGCGCGACCCCGCCACGGGTCGTCCACCACGTCGTCAAGGCCGATCGTGGTGACGTTTCGGACCGACTGCGGGCGAGGTCGTCGTTGACCCTTGCTACCAGGGCGGGACCGACCCGGTGGAACGGGGCTCTCTGGCCGCCTACTCAACTGCTTCAGGGGGTATACTCGGGGCAAGTACGACACCGCTACGTCCCCTCGGGCGAGGTGACGAAGAACGCAACCGTTCTCCTCGGGACACACCTCGATCGCCTGGCTGGGGGCCGGTGTGCCCTGACCGGCGGCTGGCGCCCCCGCCACCGGCCGCCGGTATGGCTGCCCTCAATGTTCGTTCAGGAGGGTGCCGACGCCGCGGTTCCTGGTGACGAGCGAGTTCGTACTGCTGTCGAACAGGTCGAGGTAGAAGTACTCGTCGGCCTCCCGCTTGCCGTCGCCCTCCACCTCGACGGTGATGGTCTTGGTCGTGTCGCCGGGGGCGAAGGTCAGTGTCCCGGTCCTGGCGACGTAGTCACCGTCGCTCGTCGTCGCCGTTCCGCTCACGGTGCGGAACGACATCGTCACCGGCCGGTCGTGGGCGGCCGAGAGCGTGACCGTGAAGGTGAAGAGCGTCGTCTGCTTGCCGTTGCCCTCCCGCTGGGTCACGTTGCCGATTCTGATCCGCGGCTCGTCGTCGAGGATGCTTCCGACCCCCCGGCCGTCGCCGATCGTCGCGTTGGTGGCACCCGTGAGGTTGACGGCGAACGTCTCGTTCGGCTCGGCGAGGCGGTCGCCCCTGACCGCGACTGTGAACGTCTGGCTGGTCCAGCCGGCCGGGATGGTCACGTCCCCGGACGCGGCCGTGTAGTCGCCGTCGGCCTTGGTGGACTGCAGTCGTTCTCACCTTCGGTCGTTGAGCCCCGTCATCGGCCCGCGCGGAGCAGCCGCAGCGCGTTCGCAACGACCAGCAGGGTCGCCCCGGAGTCGGCCGCGACCGCCGCCCACATCGACGACACCCCCGCCAGCGTCAGCACCAGGAACACCGCTTTCACGGTGAGGGCGAAGATGATGTTCTGGCGGATGACGGTGAGGGCACGGCGGGAGTGGCGGACGAGCCAGGGGAGTTTGGTGAGGTCGTCGGACATCAGCGCGATGTCGGCGGTCTCGATCGCCGCGTCCGTCCCGATCGCGCCCATCGCAATTCCGATGGTCGCCCGGCCCATCGCGGGGGCGTCGTTCACCCCGTCGCCGACCATCGCCACGGAGCCGTACTTCGCTACCAACTCCTCCACCTTCCCCACCTTGTCGGCCGGCAGGAGCTCGGCGTACACCTCGTCCACCCCGGTCGTGCGGGCGACAGCGTCGGCGGTGCCGCGGTTGTCGCCGGTGAGCATGACGACGTGTTGCACGCCTGCCGCGTGGAGGTCGGCGACCGCCTGTCGCGCCTCCGGGCGGACGGTGTCGGCCAGAGCGAGGAACCCGCACACGTGCCGGTCGTTGCCGACCACCACCACCGCCTTTCCGGACGAGGCGAGTTCCTCCAGCCGGGCGTGAACCTCCGGCGTCTCCTGACCGCGCTCCTCCAGGTAGCGGTGCGACCCGACCCAGTACTCGGTGCCGCGGACACGCCCGGTCGCGCCCTTCCCCGGGAGGATGCGGAAGTCCTCGACCTCCGGCACGGCGACGCCGCGTTCCTTGGCGTGTGCCAGGATCGCGTGGGCCAGCGGATGCGTACTTCTCGCCTCCAAGGCCGCGGCCCGCTCCAGTAACTCGGACTCGGTGTGCCCGGCGAGCGCCACCACCTCGGCGACGGTCGGCCGCCCGCGCGTCAGCGTGCCGGTCTTGTCCAGCGCCACGGCGCGGAGGCGGGCTGGCGCCTCGACGAACACCCCGCCCTTCACCAGCACCCCGTTCCGCGCCGCCGCCGCCAGCGCCGCCACGACGCTCACCGGCGTCGAGATGACCAGCGCGCACGGGCAGGCGATGACCAGCAGCACGAGCGCCCGGTACAGCCAGTCGGCCCACGACGCGCCGAGCGCGAGCGGCGGGACGAGCAGCACCAGCGCCGCCAGCGCCATCACGGCCGGCGTGTAGTAGCGGGCGAAGGTCTCGACCCACTGCTCGGAGGGCGCCCGCTTCGCCTGCGCCTCGCCGACCATGCGGGTGATGCGGGCGAGCGTCGTGTCCGCGGCCGGCTTCGTGGACTCGACCGTCAGCGCGCCGTCGCCGTTGATCGTGCCGGCGTACACCTCGTCGCCCGGCCCCTTCGGGACGGGTACGCTCTCGCCGGTGATCGGCGCCTGGTCCACGCCGCCCGCGCCGGCGATGACCCGGCCGTCGAGCGGGACGCAGTCGCCGGGTCGTACCAGGAATCGCGCTCCCACCGGCACCCGGTCCGGCGGCACGGCCTCCTCGCGGCCGTCGGGGTGGACGAGGCGGGCGGCGGGCGGGGTGAGCGCCATCAGCGCACGGACGGCGTTGCGGGCGCGGCCGACGCTCCAGGCTTCGAGGGCGAGCGAGAGGGCGAACAGGAACGCGACTGTCGCCGCCTCCGCCCACTGGCCGATGCCGACCGCGCCGGCGACGGCGACGACCATGAGCAGGTTCATGTCCGGGCGGAGGCGGCGGGCGGCGACCCAAGCCTTCGGCAATACCGTCCACACGCCGGCGACGATGCCCAGTAAGTACAGCAGGACGACGGCGGCCGGTGTCGCGGCGTTCTCGTCGAGGAATGCGGCGTGGATACCGTCCCGAGCGGCATGGGCGGCCATCGCGGCGAGGAGGCAGCCGGCGCTTGCCGCGGTGAGGAGTGTGCGCCGGTTCCGCTCCCAGAAGCCCTCGGGGGCGAGGGCCGTTGACTCGTCACGCCAGGGCTCTGCGGTCATCCCGGACCGTGCTACCGCCTCCGCCACGCGCTCGGTCGGGGCGCCGGCGGCGACGGTCATCTTGGCGTTGAGTACGTCGAACGCGAGATTCGCCTCGCCGCCGACGACCGGGCCGACCTCGCGCTTGAGAACGGCCACCTCCTCGGCGCAGTCCATCCCGCGGATGCGGAAAGTGCGCGGCGCGGACTCGGCGCTCATCCGGGTGCTCCTGGCGAACGGGCGAACGCCGAGTCGAATCGGGCCGACGTGTGGGAGGCGCCCCCGGCCGGCGGACGGCCGGGGGCGGACGAGCGGGTCACTTCTGCTTGAAGTCGCCCGAATACACCTTCGAGCCGACCTTGCCGCTGACCGTCCCTTCGAGCTTGCCGAGCTTGTCGAGCCCCTCGGCCTTGCCGACGAACCGGCTGCTCTTCCCCGCCGGGTCGCCCTTGTCCGGGGACGGGGCGGCCTTGACGGTCAGCGCCGGGCTCTTGAACGCGACCGAGATGCTCTTCGCGTCGATCGCCTTCCGCTTCGCCTTGTGCAGGTCGTCGTGGTCGCCGTAGACGAGCAGGGTCACCGTCCCGGCCTTGGCGTCCGGGATCACCTCCACGTGGTACTCCTCGTCGCCCCACTCGGCGACCGGCATCTTGTGTGGCCCGACCTCCTGGGCCTGCACGCCGGACGACACCACCGCCATCAGGCCGAAGCCCGCGGCGACGACCAGCCCGAACACGTTACGCATCGTCACGTCCGTCCTCCTGTGATACCTCGGTGCGACCGTCCTCACGGCCCCGGGTGGGGCCGCGTCTCGTGTCCCGCAGCGGCGGGCGGCGGGGTGTGTTCGTGGGGGGGCGCCGGCGGCGCGTCGTCGAGGCCGTCGGCCGTCTCGTCGGCGCGGGCCAACTCGACGGCCGCGGTCCCGCTGAACCGCAGGAACAGCCCGGGGCGGATCAGGAACTCGCAGAACGTCGAGGTGATGAGCCCGCCGAGGATGACCGTCGCCACCGGGTACAGGATTTCCCGCCCCGGCTCCTGCCCGACGACCACCAGCGGAACCAGCGCGATGCCGGCGGTGAGCGCCGTCATCAGGACGGGCGACAGCCGCTCCAGGCTGCCGCGGAGCACCATCTTCTCGTCGAACTGCTCGCCCTCGTGCCGCATCAGGTGGAGGTAGTGGGTGACGAGCAGGATGCCGTTGCGGGCCGCGATGCCGCCGAGCGAGATGAACCCGACCAGGCTCGCCACCGTCAGTGTCTGCCCGCTGAGGACCAGCGCCAGCACCCCGCCGACGAACGCCGTCGGCACGGCGATCAGGATCTGGGCGACGATCCGCCCGGACGGGAACAGCATGTACAGTACGAAGAACATCCCGACGACCGACACCGCCGACAGGACGGCGATCAGCCGGGTCGCCGCCTTCTGGCTCTGGAACTGCCCGCCGTACTCGACCGTGTACCCCTCCGGGAGCGGCACGTCGGCCGCCACCACCCGCTCGATGTCGCCGACGACCGAGGCCAGGTCGCGGCCCAGGGCGTTGCACCGGATCACGATCCGCCGGCGGGCGTCGTCCCGCTTCACCTGGTTGGCCCCGGCGTCGCCGCCGGTCGGCGGGGTGATGTCGGCCAGGTCCTTGAGCCGCACCTGCTCGCGGCCGCCGGGGAGGTCGAACCGCAGCTCGCCGAGGTTCGCCACGTCCGCCCGGTACGGCTCCTCCAGCCGCACGAGGAGGTCGAACCGCCGCTGCCCCTCGACCACCTGCGACACCACCTCGCCGTTGAGCGCCACCTGCACGAAGTTCCCGACCGCCGCGCGGTCCACCCCGTAGAACGCCAGCGCCTCCGGCCGCAGCTTGACGTGGACCTCGTCCACCTTCCGCATCGGTTCGACGGCGAGCGAACTCACCCCCGGCACCCCGGCCACGGCCGCCTTGACCTGGTTCGCCACCTTCTCCAGCGTGTCCAGGTCGTCGCCGGTCAGCTTGATGGCGACCTGGGCGGTGCTCCCCGAGATCATGTGGCTGATGAGGTGGGCGAGCGGCTGCTCGACCTCCACGTCCACCCCCGGCACAGCGGCCTTCACCCCGTCCTGGAGCTGGGCGATTATCTCCTTGCGCGACTTCCCGCTGGCCGGGTTGATGACGACGTAGTACTCGGTCGCGTTCGGCGGCTCGGCGTGCTCGTCCAGCTCGGCCCGGCCGGTCCGGCGGAGGAACGCCAGCACCTCGCCCTTCGGGTTCGCGGCCGACTTCTGGAGCGACCGGAACAGGTCGTCCGCCGACTTGGTCGCGGCGTTCGAGGCGTCGAGCGACGCGCCCGACGGGAGGGTGACGTTCACCTGCACCACGCCCTCGTCGAACGGCGGGAGGAAGTCGGCCCCGATCGTCGTCAGCCGCCACGCGGCGTATAAGACCATCAGCCAGGTGACAACCTGGATGGCGCCCTGCCGGCGGACGCTGAACCGGATCAGGTACGCCCCGGCCCACTTGAGCCCGCGGAGGAGGAACCCGTCGCCGTGGCCGTGGGCCGACCCCGACCGGCCGAGCAGGTAGTACGACAGGACCGGCGTGACGCAGATGGACACGACCAGCGACGCCAGGATCGACACGATGTAGGCGACACCGAGGGGCGTGAAGAGTCGGCCCTCGATCCCCGAGAGGGCGAACAGCGGCAGGAACACGAGGATGACCAGGGCGGTGCCGAACACGATGGCCGAGCGGATCTCGACGCTCGCGTCGTAGATCACCTTCAGCGTCGGCCGCGGGTGCGGGAGCTGGCTGTTCTCGCCGAGCCGGCGGTAGATGTTCTCCACGTCCACGATCGCGTCATCGACTAACTCGCCCATCGCCACCGCGATCCCGCCCAGAGTCATCACGTTGATCGACAGCTCGACCCCCGTGACGAGGCCGACGAGCTTGAACACCAGGACCGTTAGCGCGAGCGACAGCGGGATGGCGGTGAGGGAGATGAACGTGGTGCGGAGGTTGAGCAGGAACAGGAACAGGATGACCAGCACCAGCCCGGCGCCGACGACCAGCGCCTCGCCGACGTTGAACACCCCGCGGTCGATGAAGTCGCGGAGCTGATACAGGTTGGTCTCGACCAGCACGTCGGGCGGGAGCGTCTTCTCGACGTCCGCCAGCGCCGCCTTCACCCGGTCCGTCAGGTCGCGGGTGTCCACGTGCGGCTGCTTGGTGATCGTCAGGGCGACGGCCGGGAAGCCGTTGACGGTCGAGTCGCCGCGCTTGACCTGCGCCCCCTCGGCCACCCGTGCCACGTCGCGGAGCAGCACCGGGCGGCCGGCAGGCGCCCCGGGCTCTTGCTTCTCCGGCGGCTTCACGGTGATGAGCTTCAGATCGGCGACGACCTGCTTCGTGTCCGGGCCGAGCCTGCCGATGACGCGGATCGGCGTCTCGAACCCGCCGGCCACCGAGAACCCGCCGGTGTGGTTGACGTTGTTCGCCCGCAGCGCGTCCTCGACCTGCTGGAGGGAGACGCCGTACTCGGCCAGCTTCACCGGGTCCACGAGCACCTGGTACTGCTTCCGCCCGCCGCCCATGGCGATCACCTGGGCGATGCCGCTGGTCTTCAGCAGCCGCGGGCGGACGACCCAGTCGGCGAGTGTGCGCAGGGCGAGCTGTCGCTGCGCGTCGGACGGGAAGACGACCTCGCGCGACTGCCCGGCGATCGTGGCCCGGACCGTCTGCGCGCCGTCGGCCGCGGCCGGCTGCCACGCGGGCACCGCCGCCGGGACCGCCTCCCACGCCGAGAAGTCGCGGCGGTCGCCGGCCTTCCACACGAACAGGGCGGGGTCGGTGCCGGCGGCGCCGGCCACCCGCTCGGCATAGAACGGGGTGTCGGGCACGGCCGCCAGCTCGCCCCCCTTCGGCCCCGACTGCCGCCGCATCCCGGCGACCATGAACTGGCCCATGATCGAGCTGATCGGCGCCATCTGCGGCCGGACGCCCTCGGGCAGGTCGCCGGCCACGGTCGTCAGCCGCTCCTGGACCGTCTGCCGGGCGGTGCGGATGTCCACCTCCCACCCGAACTCGACGTACACCACCGACAGCCCGAACCCGGACTGGCTCCGCACGGCCTGCACCCCGGTCGCCCCGAGCAGCGCCGACTCCAGCGGGTACGAGACGAGCGTCTCGACCTCCTCGGGGGCGAGGCCGGGGCACTCCGTCATGACCACCACCCGCGGGCGGTCGAGGTCCGGGAACACGTCGATCGGCATCCGGGCGGCGAGGAAGGTGCCGTACACAAGCGCGACGAGGCACGCGACCACGACGAGCGGGCGGTGGCGGAGCGAGAACTTGATAAGGGCGTTCAGCACGGCGGCTCCGGGTTAGTCGTGGGAGTGGCCGGCGTGGGGGTCGCCCCCGCCGCCGGCGGACTGCGCCTTCACCGCCCGGTTCAGCGCCGCGGCCTGGTTGCGGACCACGTACTCGACCTCCGTCACGCTCCCGTCGTTGGCGACTACCACGTCCGAGCGGTCGGCGTAGAGCACCCGGACGGGCTTGCGGCGGAACGTGTCGCCGGACTGGACGAACACGAACGCCTCCCCGCCCTCCCGGGCCACCGCCCCGGCCGGCAGGACGAACGGCAGGCGCTCCGTCTTCCCGTCCGGGTCGAGAGTGACGAGCTTCTCGACCGGCAGGTACAGCCGCACCCGCTGGCCCGGCCGGTAGCGCCAGGCGAAGTGCGTCTTCCCGTCCCGCTCGAACGTCCGCGGCACGTTCTCCAGCGGGAGGTAGAACCCGAACGTGCGCGTCGCCGGGTCCACCTGGTTGGCGAGGTGGTGGATGGTGAGCGGCCCCTGCGCCGGCCACGCCCCGGGCGTCTCGTCGGCGAACTCGGCCTTCACCGGCGTCTTCTTCTCGGCCGCGGCTGCGAGGGCGTCGGCCTCCGACCGGAACGCCCGCCCCTCGACGAACAGCCGCTGGTGGTTGGCGAGCAGGCACAGCGCCTGCCCGGCCTGAACCTGCTCGCCGAGGGCGACCTTCAGCTCCTGGACCTCGTACAGCAGGGGCGGCTCCGGGCTCCCCTCGGGCTTGGCGGGTGCCGGCGGCTCGGTCTTGGCGGGGGGCGCCGGCGCCGTGCCCGGTGCGGGGACCGTCACCTCGGTGATGACCTCTCCCTTCTCGACCTTGGTCACCTGGGCGGGGGTGAGGCCGAACACCTGGAGCTGCCGGCGGGTGCCGTTAAGCTGGGCGACCAGCCGGTCCACGACGTTCTGCTGCTTCAGCAGCTCGGCCTCGGCGGTGGTCCCCTTCTTCACCAGATTCGCCACCCGGTCCCGCTCGATGCCGGCGTACTCAAGCTCCTTGGCCGTCTTGACGAGGTCGGTCTGGGCGCTCTGGAGGAACTCGCTGGCGAGCTGGATCGTGAACAGCGGCTGGCCAGCCTTGACCGTGTCCCCCGGCCGCGCGTTGATCGCGGTGACGACGCCAGCGACCTTCGACGTGACGCTGCGGTCGCTCTCCCCGGGCCGGTCCACGACCACTCCAGGAACGAGCATCGTCCGCCAATACTCCTGGGGCGTGAGCTGGTCCACATCCAGCCCGAGGTTCTTCTGGGCCTGCTCGGAGAGCGTCACCCGGTCGGTCCGGGCGCCGTGGTCGGCGTGGCCGGCGTGATCGTCGCCCCCGCCGTGACCGTCGCCCGCGCCCTTGGCGGCCTTCGCCGGGAATACGTGGGGCACCCACTGGTCTTGGGTGCGAAACGCCGCGTACCCCGCCGCCACCAGGACGACGAGCGTGACGACGGGTGCAACGACCCTGCGGAGGCGCATGGCGTCCTCGGGGGAGGCGGGCGGGGCGGTTCGGAAGCCGACGGGAAACGGGACGCCGGGCGCAGCCGGGCATCACCCGCGGCGCGACGGTCAGACGGGGTACGGCTAAATGCGAAGGGCGCGCAGCGAGAGGTATAGCGGAAGGGGTGGAGGCCCGGGGTCGGGCGAGGCAGCGGGGGCCTGCCGGCAGAGCGCCGGCGTGTCCGACGTGGCGGCGGGGGCGAGGTCGGGAACGGCTGGAAGGTCGTCGGCCGCGGGCACGACAGCCGCGGTGACCGCGGGGCTCGGGTTCGCGGCCGGACAATCACGGTCGTGGCGGTCAGGTCGCGCGGGGTGCTCCGCCGACCCTTCGGTGCAGCGGTGGGGGGTAGCGACGCGGGCGGCCGGGTGCTGGGCGGAATCGTCCGACGCGTGGGTCTTGCAGCCGCACGTCTTGACCAGAGCTGCGGCCGGTGCTGAGGTAGGCTGGTTCTCCGATCCGCCGGCCGCGGCGCAAGTGCAGGCGCCGACGGGCATCGGCCCCGCCACCGTCAACACCGTGAGTAGCAGCCGCACGAGCATCACCGACTCCCCGGACCGTTCGCATTATCCGCCCGGTCGCCCCGGGGTCAAGGCTAACGCGGTTGTACGCCGTCTTTGCGCGGCGGGTCCGGCTGGGGCAGCGGCAGCCGAACCGGACCGGCCCCGGGGCCGGGAACCGGCGGGGGCGGCCCCGGCCACCACTCCTCCAGCAGCAGCGCCGACAACTCGGCCGCCGCCTGCCACGCCTCGCCTAGCGCGCGGACGGATTCGAGCCGCGCCTCGGCCACCACCCGCTGGGCTTGGATGACCCTCAGGTACTCGAACTGCCCGCCCTTGAACGCCTCTCGCGACAGCCGGTACGTCTCCTCCGCCTTCGGCAGGATGTCGGTCCGGTACTGCTGCGCCAGCTTGAGGGAGGCGGCGTAGGTGCGGTGGGCGACCGCCACCCGCTCGGCCAGGTCGTTTTCGACCCGCCCCACGTCCTGGATCGCCGCCCCCAACTCCGCCCGTGCCGACCGGATGTTCCCCTGGTTCCGGTTCCAGGTCGGGATGGGGGCCGACAGCCCGAAGGAGAAGTCGTTCGACCGGTTCTCGTACTGCTTGACGTACCCGGCGGTGGCGGTGACGTTCGGAATCGGCTCGACCTCCGCCCGGCGGACGGCCGCCTGCGCCCGCTCGACCCCGACCCGGGCCGAGCGGACCTCCGGGTGGGTGGCGAGCACCGTTTCGCGAGCCTGGTCGAGGTCGTACACGGGGAGGTCGTCGAACGGCCCGGCGGCGGCGCCGACTGCGAGCCGCGGGTCGCCGACGACGGCCGCGAGCCGCTTCCGCGCCCCCGGGAGTTCCTGCCGTGCGGCCTCGGCCTGCGAGCGGAACCGGGCGAGTTCGACCTCCAGTTGGACGAGGTCGAGCCGGGCGATCTGCTTGTTGTCCAGAAGCGTCTGGCCGGTCTTGGTGGCTTCGCCGGCCAGGCCGACGAGTTCGTCGAGCGCGGTGATGCGCCGCTCCAGCGCGTACAGATCGTAGAACGCCCCGCGGACGGTGCCGATCACGGCGTACCGCTCGCGGAGGAGGGCCAGGGTCGCCTGGTCCACCTCCTTGGAGGCGACGGCCTGTGACAGGGACAGTTTTCGCCCGGTCACGATCTCCTGGGTGACCCGCGGGACGTTCAGGATGCCGCCCGGTCCGGTGCGGTCGCCGATCTCGTCCCAGTTCGCCCCGAGTGTGGGGTTCGGGTAGAGCCCGGCCTGGACGTGCTTCCCCTGGGCGGCGTCAATGTCGAACGTGGCCTTCGCCAGCCGCGGGTTCCGCCCGAGGGCCAGTTGCACCAGGTCGTCCACCCGGACCTTCTCGGCCGCGGGCGCGGCGGGCACTGGCCCGTCCTCCAGCTCTTGATGGTTGGCCGGAACGACCGGACTCGCCACCTGCCTGGTGGGGGCGGCGTAGGGCCGCACCGTGGACGGGTCGTACGGCGGCGGCCCGGCAGCACAGCCGATCGTACCCGCGAGGGCCAGCCCGGCGGAGAACCGGCCGAACGTCGAGTTTCGGGTGCGCATGGTCCGTCTCCGCTGCCCTTCCGGGCGGTCCGGGGTGGGGGTGATCCGGCGGGCAGGCGCGGATCAACAGCGGAAGGCGTGGGAGTACCGGATGTGATCGACGGGTGGGGTCTGAGCGAGTTTCAAGGCCGTCGGGGTCGCGTCGCCGATCACGGCCACGCGGACGGCAACGTCTTCGCAGAAGGCGATCCCCTCGTCGCTTGGGGTGTCGTTGCCGACCCCATACTCGCCCGCGGGTGGCGGGGTGATGTCGAGGGCCGGGCCGTGCGGGCACGGCACCCGCTCCGGCACGCGGTCGGGGCTCCGCGGCTGGGGGTCATCCGGCTCGGCGTGGCGGTGGCACGGGCACGACCTGCACACCGGGGCGTTGTCGCACACGGCGGCCGGCGCCGCGGGGCGGAGCAGGTCGGCGAGCTGACACGGGCAGCGCAGCGGACCGCCGGTCGTGACCGACAGTATCGCTGCGACAATTGCCGTGAGTGCCCGCATGGCTGCCGCCCGGAACGCGATCCACGGAACTCCGTGGGTCGATTCGATCATCGGCCGGATGGCGGGTCGAACCGGAGGAAAAGACCGCAGGCGCGGAAAAGTCGGAACGACCGACGACATCGGCCGCGACCTGCAGCCGGCGTATACTGACGGGGACTCGGGCGTTGTTGTAGCCGCGATTGGCCTTCGAGCCGCCCTCACGGAGCTAGAGGGGACGATGAACCGCTTCTTCACCTTCGCGGCGGCCGCCGGCGTGGTGCTTGCCGGCGGGGCAACCGCTCAAGCCCAGTACTTCCACGGGCACGTCCACTACCACCACGGCCACTACCACCTGCACGGGCACTGGCACTACCCGACCCCCGTCTACCCGGGGATCGGTACGTCAGGGTACTTCGCCCCGGCGGCCCGGCCCACGGTGATCGTGGCGCCGCCGGCCGCGCCGGTGATCGTGCCCCCGGCCGCTCCGCCCGTGCTGAGGCCGAACCCGCTGCCCGCCCCCGCGCCGGCGGCCGTCGGCCCGGGGCTGACGCTGCGGCTGCCGGCCGAATTCCCGAACCCGGTCCACGTGCGGGTCGAGCAGCGAGACTACGAGTTGCGGCCGGGGACGGAGGTGACCGTGAAGGACCGGGCGAGCTACCTCGTGGAGTTCGACCAGGGCGGGGTGTTCGGGCCGTTCTCGGCCGAGTACGTCGAGGGCGTGTACCGGTTCGCCGCCGGCGCCCGCGGCTGGCGGCTCGAACCGGACGCCCCCCGGCGGAATGACCTGCCTCCCACTCCGCGGCAGTGACGCGCGGGGCGGAACGGGCCGACCGGCTGCTCTACGCCGTATTCGCGTGTTCGGGTGCGGCCGCGCTCGTGTTCGAGGTGTCGTGGTCGCGGCAGGTCGGGCTCGTCCTCGGTAACACGGCCGATTCGGTGGCTGTGGTCCTCGCGGCGTACTTTGCCGGCCTCGCCGTCGGGCAGACGCTCGGCAGCAGGATCGCGCGGCGGGTCAGTCCACTCGTCGGGTACAGCCTCTGCGAACTACTCGCCGCGGCATGGGGGCTCGGGCTCCCGTCGGTCCTCGCCGCGTGGGACGCACCTGCAGAGGCTCGCGCCGCGTGGTGCTTCGCCGTCCTGCTCCCCGCCACGGCCCCGCTCGGGGCGACGTTCCCACTCCTCGCCGGGCACCTGTCACGCCGCACTCCCGGGGGCGGCCGCCGGGTCGCGCTCGCTTACGCGGCGAACACCGTCGGCGGGGTGGTCGGCGTGCTCGCGGCCAGCGCCGGGGGGCTGGTCGTCGTCGGGGTCACGGCGAGCAGTTACCTCGCCGCGGGGGTGTGCGCCGGCTGCGGCGCCACGGCGCTGGCGCTGGCCCGACGCGGCGGGGTGGCGGCCGTCCCCGCGGCCGCGTCGTCCGGCGGGGCGGGCTGGTGGGTCGGGCTGGCGGCGCTGTCCGGGCTGGCGACGCTCGGGCTCGAAGTGCTCTACGCCCGGATGTTCGCGCTGGTGCTGCACAACAGCACCACGAGTTTCGGCGTCGTCCTCGCCACGTTCCTTGCTGGCCTCGCGCTCGGGGCGGCGGCCGCGGCGGCGCTCGGCCGGCGCGTCGGTCCCGCCCGACTCGCCGTTGCCGCCGCCGGTCTTGGGGCGGTGGCCGTACTCACCTCCGTCGTCCTTTTCGTGCGCCTCACCGGCCTCAACGACTTCGAGGCCGGCGACACCCCGGCCGGCTACTTCGCCGGAGTGCTGGCGCTGGCGGTGGCGGTCGTCCTGCCGCCCGTCGTGTTGCTCGGAATGGTGCTTCCCGCAGCCTTCGCAGGGGCGGGAGGGGCGCTGGGGCGGGTCGTGGCGGCGAACACGCTCGCGGCGGCGGTCGGCTCCGTCGCCGCCGGCTACCTGTGGCTCCCGGCGCTCGGCCTGTGGTGGGCGTTCTCGGTGCCCGCGGCGCTGCTCGCGCTCCCCGCCGTCGCCGCACTCGTGGCTCGCGGGCGGGTCGTGGCCGGCGGCGGGCTCGCGGCGCTGGTCGCGGCGGCGGTTATGCTGGTGGGCGCGAGCCCACGGCAGCCGACGGGGGACGAGGCCGCTCGCGGCGAAGAGATCATTCGCCGCTGGGAGACGCCCTACGGCTGGATCGACGTGGTCCGCTCTCGGGCCGACGGGTCGTTCCGGGTGCGAGAGAATCTCCACTACCGGCACGGCTCGACCGGCGCGAACGCGGCCCGCGAGTACCGCCAGGGGCGGCTCCCGCTGCTGCTGCACCCGGCCCCGCGCGAGGTCGCCTTCCTCGGTCTCGGCACCGGGTTGACGGCCGCGCCCGTCGTCGCCGACTGCGGCGTGGAGCGGGCGGTGGTGGTCGAACTCATCCCGGCGGTAGTAGAGGCGGCGCGGCTGCTCGGCGACGCCAACCGCGGGGTGGTGGACCACCCGAAGGTCGAGGTGCGCGTGGACGACGCGCGGCACTACCTCCGCCGCACCGACCGGCGGTTCGACGTGGTGGTGTCGGACCTGTTCGTGCCGTGGGAGAGCCGCGCCGGCTACCTGTACACGATCGAGCACGCCGCGGCGGTGCGGCGATGTCTGCGGCCGGGCGGGCTGTTCTGCCAGTGGGTGGCACTGTACCAGGTCGGCCCGGACGAGTTCGAGCTGATCGCCGACACCCTCGCCGCGGTGTTCCCGACGGTGACCGTCTGGTGGGGCCAGTTCGACGCGCGGTACGGGATGGTGGCGCTCGTCGGCTCCGACGCGCCGCTGGTGCTCGACCCGGACCGGCTGGCGGCGCGGTTCGACGCGGCCGGCGACCCGCCGGGCGGGGCGGACCCGGAGTTGGCCGCGCCGGCGTCACTCCCGGACCTGTACGCCGGCGACTGGCCCGCCCGCCCCGGCCGGCGGCTGAACACCGACGAGCACCCGTGGCTGGAGTTCACCGCCCCGCTGAGCCAGCGGACCGCCCGCACCCTGACCGGCCCCCGCCTCCGCGCGTACTTCGACGCCGTTCTCGGTGTGCTCCCGGCGGACGGCGTCCGGTTCGACGGCCCCCTCGCGGGCCTCGCCGGCCCCACCCGCCGCCGCGAGGCCCAGCGACTCGGCCTGACCGGTCGTTAGACCGCCGCACGCGGTTGCCCGGCTCGCCCGGCGCGGCCGGCGGATAGTTCACGGACCCCGCGTACGCCCCATCCGTTCGGCCGTCTGGCTCGTGACCGCGTGGGTATGAGCACGGACCAGCGATCGAGCGTCGGGGGAGTCAGGCCGCCGCCTGTCCGCTGCTCGGGTCGAACCAGCGGTACACGGCCGGGATCACGAACAGCGTCAGGAGCGTGGACGTGACCCGGCCGCCGATGACGACCGTGGCCAGCGGCCGCTGCACCTCCGCCCCGGAGCCCGCCGACACGGCCATCGGGATGACCCCCAGCGTCGCCACCGATGCGGTCATCAGCACCGGCCGGAGCCGCATCATGGACCCGTCGAACGCCGCGGCCGCGGGGTCGCGACCCGCCTTCCGCAGGTCCACGATGTAGGTCACCAGCACCACGCCGTTCAGCACCGCGACGCCGAACAGGGCGATGAACCCGACGCCGGCCGAGATGGAGAACGGCAGCCCGCGCAGCCACAGCGCGAACACGCCGCCGGTGGACGCCATCGGCACGTTCAGGAAGATCAACAGCGCCAACTTGGCCGAATTGAACGTCGAGTGGAGGAGGACGAAGATCATCACCAGCGCGACCGGCACCGCGACCGCCAGCCGGGCGCTCGCCTCCTGAAGGTTCTTGAACGTCCCGCCCCAGGCAACCGTGTACCCGGTCGGCAGCGTCACCTCCCGGTCCACCGCCGCCCGGGCCTCGCCGACGAACCCGGCCAGGTCGCGGCCGCGGACGTTGCACGGGATCACGATTCGCCGCCGGATCGCGTCCCGGCTGATCTGGGCCGGCCCCTCCTCCAGCTTCAGCGCCGCCAGCTGCTCCAGCGGCACCGGGCGGCCGGCCTTGTCCGTCACCCGGATCTGGCGGATCGCGTCGAGCCGGTCGCGCCAGTCGGGGCCGAGACGGACCTGGACCGGGAACTGGAGTTCCCCACGAAATACGGACACGGGGTTAAGGGTTATTGGGGGTTTGTGGCTTCGTAGTTGACCGGTGACAGGTAGCCCAGAGCCGAGTGTCGCCGGACGCGGTTGTAGAAGGTCTCCATGTACTCGAAGATGCTGGCCTTCGCCGCCTCGCGGGTGGCGTAGTCCTCGTCGTGAATCAACTCCTTCTTCAGCGTCGCGAAGAAGCTTTCCATCGGGGCGTTGTCCCAGCAGTTCCCACGCCGGCTCATGCTGCACGTGATCCCTTCCTCGCCCAACACCCGCTGGTAGTGCTCGCTCGCGTACTGGCTCCCCCGATCCGAGTGGGCCACCAGTTCGGACCCCGGGAGACGACGGAGGACCGCCGACTCCAACGCATCCACCACCAGCCGGCTCGTCATCGTCGCGTCCATCGACCACCCGACCACCATCCGGCTGAACAGGTCCTCGACGGCCGCCAGGTACAACCACCCTTCGCGGGTCGGGATGTACGTGATGTCCGCGACCCAGGAGCCGTTGGGTCGGTCCGGGTCGAACTGCCGATCCAACAGGTTCTCGGCCACCGGCAAGGTGTGGTTCGAGTCGGTCGTCTGCCGGAACTTCCGCTTCGTCTTGGCGGCAATCCCGGCGTCCCGCATGAGGCGTGCGACGGTGTTGACGCAGCAGCCGTGTCCGCGAGCCGCCAACTCCGCGTGGATGCGTGGGCTGCCGTAGCGACCCTTGACCTCGGCGTGGACGGCCTCGATCTCGACGGTCAACTTCTCCCGCCGCTTCTCCCCCGGGCTGGCGTCGCGAAGACCCCAGGAGTAGTAACCCGCCGTGGAGACGCCGAGGGCGTCGCACATCCACGCGACGGGCCACCGGGCCCGGTGCTCGTCGATGAAGGCGTAGCTCACGGCGACTCCCGGGCGAAGAGTGCCGTAACTTTTTTTAGGATGTCCCGCTCGGCCTTGAGGCGTGCGACCTCGGCCCGGAGTCGGCGGAGTTCCTCGTCGGCGGGCGGGAGGTTGCCGTGCCCCGGGAAGACCTGGTCGGGTTCCGCTCGGAGGGCATGCTTCCACCGCCGGAGTAACTCCGCGGCGATCCCGAGGCTTCTCGCGACCTCGGACACGGACTTCCCCTTCTCGGTCACCAGCTTCACCGCCGCGATCTTGAACTCGCGGGTGAAAACGCGTCGTGCTTCTGCCATCGGGGTCTCCTGTGAGGGAAGAGTACCCCTTAACTTGGTGTCCGCAACTCGTGGGGAACTTCAAACCGCCGCTACCCCTCGTACACCTGCCCGACCTCCTTCCCGCCGATGACCGCCACCGCGTCGAGCACGTCCCGCACGTTCACCCCGTGCCGGGCGACGGCCGCCCGGTCCACGACCACCCGCAGGCACGGCAGCCCGCCGGTCTGCTCGACTGACACGTCCGCCGCCCCGGGCACCCGGGACAGCGCCTTCGAGACCTCCTCCGCCTTCGCCCGGAGGAGGTCGAGGTCGTCCCCGTACAGGCTGATCCCCAAGTCCGACTTCACACCCGCGACCAGCTCGGCGACCCGCAGCTCGATCGGCTGCGAGAAGCTGTAGGCGTTGGCCGGCACCTCCGCCTCCAGGGCGCGCTCCATCGCCGCGACGAGTTCCTCCTTGCTGGGGAGCCGTAGATCGCCAGGCCACTTGGAATGGACTGCTACTTCCCTCACAGCCGTGTGTCTGAGGTTGAGGGCCAAGGTAGCAGTCATCACGACGGCCGGCGGGGTTGCCTCAATCAGCGCGGTTCTCTTCGGGTCGCACCCCCCGTCAGTACCCGGTTCCGTCCGCGTCGGCGTGACGACTCTTCCGCCGAGAGACGGTCGAGCCCGAGTGAAATGCGATTGTAGCTGCGGGTCGGCGGGGAGGCGACGGGTCGGGCGCGGCGTCCGGGTGGAGTTGTTCCACCGACTCTGGAGGGGTAAACTACCCACCAACGACATCGTCGGGGGGTTCGCGTGTCCGTGGCAGTGAGGCTCGTTCTGGTCGTCGGCCTGCTCGCCGGACAAGCTCCGGTGTGCAAGGTCGCGGTCGCGCGGTCGCTCACCCGCACCCATACCGTCCAGATTGCTACGGCCCCCGCGTGCAAGAAGGGGTGCTGTGCGGCCCAGCGCCCGCGGGTGCCCGCTACCCCCACCCGGGACAACAGGCCACCGACCGAGCCGCGCTGCCCGACCGACTGCCTCTCGCCCCTCTGTAGCCCCGTCCCGGTGCTGAACGAACTCCCCGCCGCCGTCGTCCGCGACGCAGTGGCGTCCGAACATTTGCCGGCCACGACCGCCATATCCCCGAGTTGCGAGTACGCCTTCCGGCTCGACCGCCCCCCGCGCGCCTGACCCGTCCGCCCGGTCCCGGGCACGCCCAACACCCGCTCACGCGCCGCGTGACGCCGACACCCATTCACACCACCGCCGTGAGGCGAGGGTGATCGCATGGCCAACCCGCACGCCGACCTCGGCGCGCTGACCGTTACCCGGTCCGCGGTCGTCCCCGCAATCCGCCTCCCCCGCCGATGGGTGAGCCGGGTGGCGCTCCCTTTCGCGCTCGTCGGCGGGTTCGCCGGGCTCGTCCTGTGGGCGTCGTGGGATGTCGTGTCCCCGCCCGCCGACGTGAAGGTCGTGCCCGTCCGGGTGCAGACCGGCGCCGCCGAGGTGGTCGTCGGCCGGGAGTTGTTCCGCGCGAACGGGTGGGTCGAACCGCTCCCGCGGCCGACCGACGTGACCGTGCAGACGGAGGGGATGTACCGGGTGGCCGAGGTGCTCGTCTACCCCGGCGACCGGGTCGAGGCAGGGAAGGAACTCGTTCGCCTCGACACCGCCCGCGCCGCCCTCGACGTTGATGCGGCCGGGAAGCGGCACGCCAAGCGGCTTGCGGCGGCCCGCGCCGCCCGGGCCGACGTGACAAAGGCCGGCGTTGCCGTCACCAACGCCGGGGCAACGGTCGGGCTGGCGAAGGCCGAAGGGGAGGCCGACGCCACCGCCGCCGCGGCCGACGCGGCGAAGGCCGGCGTCGCGGTCAAGGCGGCCGAGCTGACCGCGGAGGTCGAGGAGGAGTTGTGGCGGTCGAAGGCCGCGGGGTCGGACGTGCGGCTCCGCCAGGCCAAGCAGGCGGTCGAGCTGGCGAAGGCCGAGCGGGACGCCGCCGCCGCCCGGCTGGGGAAGGCGAGGACGGGGGCCGCGGTTCGCGTTACGCAGGCGGAGCTCGGGATCGCCGCCGCCGAGGCCGACCGGGCGAGCCTCGCCGCCCGCGCCGACGAGGCCGACCAGGACGCGGCCGACGCGGCGGTCGAGGTGCGGCGGGCCGAGCTCGAACTCGCCCGGGCGAAGGTCGTCGCCCCCTTCGCAGGTGTCGTCATGGGGTTGCACGTCCGACCCGGGCGGATCGTCGGCGGGAAGGACGCGCTCGCCGAGAGCAAGGGGGCGGTCGTCACGCTCTACGACCCAGCCCGGCTCCAGGTGCGGGTTGAGGTGCCGGTGGCGAAGTTCGCGATGGTCCGCCGCGGCGGGCCGGTAGAGGTCGAGGTCGAGGACGTCCTCCCCGGGCGGAAGCTCGCGGGCACGATCGCCTACGACGCGCACCTGGCGAACGTCAGCCGCAACAGCGTCCCGGTGACCGTCGAGCTCGCCAGCACACCGCCGGTGGAGTTGCGGCCCGACATGATCGCCGCCGTCCGCTTCCTCGCCCCGCCGGCGTCCGGCCCGGCGAAGGCCGAAACCGCCCGCCGGCTCGTCGTCCCGCGCCGGCTCCTCGTCGCCGACGGCGGCGGGGTACGGGTGTGGGTGCTCGACCCGGTCGCCGGGCGGGCCGACCTGCGGGCGGTTGAGCTGGCACCGGGCGAGGCCGACCGGCAGACGGAAGCGGCCGAGGTGGTCGGCGGGCTGAACCCGACCGACAAGCTGATTGCCACCGGCCGCGACGGGCTCCGCCCCGGCGCCCGGGTCCGCGTCGTCGGGGAGGACCGCTGATGCCGCTCGTCGAGATCGAAGGGCTGTCGAAGGTGTACCGGAAGGGGAGCCAGGAGGTGCCCGTCCTCCGCGACCTCGACCTGACGGTGGACGCGGGCGAGTTCGTCGCCCTGATGGGGCCGTCGGGCTCCGGGAAGACGACGCTCCTGAACCTCATCGCCGGCATCGACCGGCCGACGAGCGGCGTTATTCGCGTCGGTGGGGACGACCTGGCGAAGCTGTCGCGCACGAAGCTGGCGGCGTGGCGGGCGCGGAACGTCGGGTACATCTTCCAGCTCTACAACCTCATCCCGGTCCTCACCGCGTTCGAGAACGTCGAGTTGCCGCTGTTGCTCCTCCCGCTGTCGCGGGCCGAGCGGCGGAAGCGGGTCGAGGTGGCGCTCGACGCGGTCGGCCTGCTGGACCGCCACGACCACTACCCGCGGCAGCTCTCCGGCGGTCAGGAGCAGCGGGTCGCCATCGCCCGGGCCGTCGTCGGCGACCCGACCATCCTCGTGGCCGACGAGCCGACCGGCGACCTCGACGCCGACACGGCCGACGCCACGCTGGCGCTGCTGAAGCGGCTCAACGACGAGATGGGGAAGACGCTGGTGATGGTGACCCACGACCCGCACGCGGCCGCCGCGGCGAAGCGGCTGGTGCGGTTGGAGAAGGGGGCGCTCGTGGCGAGCGACCTCCGGGCCGTGCCCGCCCGCGGGCCGCTCACCCGGGCGGGGGCGTGACCGTGCTGAAGTTCCTCCCCTACGTCCGCAAGAACGTCCTCGGCCACCGCGTCCGCACCGCGATGACCGTCGCCGGCACGGCGCTGCTGCTGTTCCTGTTCCTGTTCGTGACCGCGATTCAGGGTGGGCTCGACCGGGTGCTCGGCGCCCGCGACGACCGGCTCATCGTGTTCCAGGCGTACCGCTTCTGCCCGAGCTCCAGCCAGCTCCCGGTCTTCTACGCCGACACCATCCAGGGCGTGCCGGGGGTGAAGTCGGTGTTGCCCGTCAAGGTGGTGGTGAACAACTGCCGGGCGAGCCTCGACACGGTCGTGTTCCACGGCGTCGATCCGAAGCTCCTGCCGGCCGTGCGGCCGAACCTGACACTCCTCGCCGGCGACTGGGGCGCGTTCCAGGCCCGCACCGACGCGGCGATCGTCGGCCGGCGGATCGCCGAGCGCCGCGGGCTCCGGCCGGGCCAGTCGTTCACCGTCGCGGGCGTCACCGTCCAGGTCGCCGGGGTGTTCGCGTCGGACGGCACTGGGGAGGAGAACGTGATCTACACGCACCTCAACCTCCTGTCGAACCCGACGGCGCACCACGTCTACCACGCGACGCTGTTCGAGGTGCAACTCGACGACCCCGAGCATGCCCGGGCGGTCGCCGCCGCGATCGACGCGAAGCTGAAGGAGAAGTTCGAGGTGCCGACCGAGACGAAACCGCAGAAGGCGCACTACGCCGCCGCCCTGGCCGACCTCCTCGACCTGATCGGGATGACTCGCTGGCTCGGGTTCGTGTGCGTCGGCGTCGTCGTGGTGCTGGTGGCGAACTCGGTGGTGATGTCGGCGCAGGACCGCGTGAAGGAGCACGCCGTGTTGCAGACGCTCGGCTTCTCCGGGCCGCGGGTGTTCTCGCTAATGCTCGCCGAGAGCTGCCTCATCAGCCTGGCCGGGGGCGTGGTCGGAACGGTGGCGTGCGTGGCGTTCCTGCTGTGGCGGCCGATGACGCTCTCGACCGAGGGCGCGAGCATCGACTTCGTTGCGTCCCCCGGCTTGGTGGCGTCGGGGCTGCTGCTGTCGCTGGCCGTCGGGTTCGTCGCCGGGGCGGTCCCGGCGTGGCAGGCCGGGCGGGCGGAAATCGTGTCCTCGTTGCGGTGACCCGGATGCGGCTCCTCCCGTGGGACTACGGCGTGCGGAACCTCGGCCGGCGGCCGGTGCGGACGGCGCTGACCGCGCTCGGCCTCGGCCTCGTCGTGTTCCTGCTGCTCGTGGTGCTCGGGTTCGTCCGCGGGCTGGAACTGAGTCTGCAACAGAGCGGCGACCCGGAGGTGGTGCTGCTCCACAACGCCAACGCCGCCGAGAATCTGGAGAACTCGTCGATCGCCGACGAGGTGGCGGCACTGGCCCGCACCGAGTTCTCGGCACACCTCGTGAAGTACGGCGAGGCCGCGGCCGTGTCCCCGGAGCTGACCATCGCCGGCCGCGTGCAGGTGGGGGACGCCACGACGCTCGCCGTGTTCCGCGGCGTGGACCTCGACCGGGCGTTCCTCGTCCGCCGGCAGGTGGCGCTGGTCGAGGGGACGCTCCCCGGCCCCGGCGAGGTGCTCGTCGGCCGGCTGGCCCCGGCGAAGCTCGGCGTCGAGCCCGCCGAGGTGGGCGTCGGGCGGTCGATCAGCATCGAGGGGAAGCCGTGGCGGGTGAGCGGTCGGTTCGCCGCCCCGGGGACGCTCCTCGAAGCCGAGGTGTGGTGCCGGCTCGACGACCTGAAGGCGGCGATGCGGCGGCCGAACGACGTGAGCGTGGTGGCGATGCGGTTCGACCCGGCCGGCGACCCGGCGAAGCAGATGGGGTACGTCGAGTACTTCTGCCGCAACCGCCGCCCCGACCTGGAATTGGCGGGGAGCCGCGAGTCGGAGTACTACGCCTTCCTCGGTAAGCACTACGCCCCGATGCGGGCGCTGGCGTGGCTGCTGGTCGGGCTGGTGGCTGCGGCCGGGGCTTGCGGGGCGGCGAACACGATGTACGCGGCGGTGTCCGGGCGGGTGCGGGAGTTCGCGGCTCTTCAGGCCGTCGGCTTCCCCCGGCGGGCGATCGCCGTGAGCCTGTTGCAAGAGTCGGTGATCCTCGCGGCGGCCGCGACGCTCGCGGCGGCGGGGCTGGCGCTCGGGCTGGCGCACGGGGTGGCGGTGCGGTTCACGATGGGGGCGTTCGCGCTCCAGATCGACCGGACGGCGCTGCTCGTCGGGTGCGCGGCCGGGCTCGGGCTGGGCGTGTTCGGGGCCGTCCCCCCGGCGGTGCGGGCGTTCCGCCTGCCGATCCCCGACGCGCTGAAGGCGACGTGACGAATCCCCCCGGTGTTGCCGGGTTCCTTCCGAGGTGTCCCATGACGACGCGACTGACCCCCTTCGCCCTCCTGCTCGCCGCCGCGGTCGGGTGCGGCCAGCCCGCGCCGCGGCCGGAGGCGCAGCAGCCGCCGTCGCCGACCGCCGCGGCGGGCGACGCCTCGAAACTGGAGCCGCTGGTGATGGCCGAGAAGCCGGCGGGGGCGATCACCGTGAACGAGGCGCTCACGAAGAAGGCCGGCGAGAAGGTGGTCGTGACCGGGCAAGTGCCGACGGAGAAGGTGAAGCCGTATAACGCGGCGTTCGCCACGTTCGTGATGCTGTCGCACGCGGACATGGCGAAGGACGACATCAAAGAGGAGTTCGACTGCGACAACGCGGCCAAGTGCCCGACCTGCAAGGCGATCCTCGACGAGCACGCGGTGCGGGTGGAGTTGGTGGACGCGAAGGGGGCGCCGGTCGCGGCGACGCTCGAAGGATTCCGTGGGCTGAAGCCGGGGAGCACGATCACCGTCGAGGGTGAGGTCCGGCGCGAGGGGAAGGACAACAAGCTGGTGCGCGTCGTCGCCACCCGGTTCTACCCCGGCTGACGCCGGCCCGGGCGGCTTTCAGTGGCGCCGCACGGGCGGCGCGGCCGATAACACCGACACGCCGCGACAGGCACGGAGGCCGGATGCGGTCGGTGACTCACGTTCTCGTGCGGGTCGTACTCGCCGCGGGGCTCCCCGCGGTGCTCGGCTGCGCGTCCGTGCCGCCCGCCCCCCCGGCCTACCCCTCCCGCGCGGTGCCGGTGTCCGTGTCGCCCCCCGCACCGAGGCCGGCCGGGGCCGCACCGCGGGGGGAGGACACGGACACGGCGGTCCGTCCCGCGTCCGCGGTCGAGCCGGTGCCGGCGTTCCCCGGGCTGAACGACCTCCTCGCGCTCGCCCAGGCCCGGAACCCGGACCTGGCGGCGGCGGCGGCGCGCGTCGGCGAGGCGCGCGGGCGGATGGTTCAGGCCGGGCTCTACCCAAACCCCACCGTCGGCTACTCGGGGAACCAGATCAACGACGGCCCGGGCACCCCCGGCCAGCAGGGCGGGTACGTCGCCCAGGAGTTCGTCACCGCGGGGAAGCTGCGGATCGCCACGGCCGCGGCCCGGGCCGGGGTGAGCGCCGCCGACTGGCAGGCGGCGTCGACGTGGTTCGACACCGCCGCCCGGGTCCGCACCGCCTACGTCGAGTACCTCACCGCGCGGGCCGTCCTGCGCGAGACGGAGCGGACGGCGGAATTGTTCGCCGGGGGGCTCGACCGGGCCGAGAAACTCACCGCCGGCGGGAAGGCCGAAGCCTACGACGTGACCCGGCTGCGGGTCGAGACGGTGCAGATCGCCAACCGGGTCGGTGGCGCCCGGCAGCGGGTCGCGGCCGCCGAGCGGCTGCTCGCGGTGGCGGTGGGCGTGGCCCAGCTCCCCGCGATCGCGGAGGGCGAACTCCCGCCGGCCGTCGCGCTCCCCGGGTACGACGAGGCGGTCGAACTCACCGGGCGGTCGTCGTTCGTCCTGGCGGCGGCGGCCGAGGCGGAGCAGGCGCGGGGCGAGCTGCGGGCGGCGGAGGTGCGACCGGTCCCGAACGTCCACACGATGACGACGGTCGCCCACGACTACACCACCCGCGCGCCGATGGCGAGCGTGCAGGTCGGCGTTCCGCTCCCGGTGTTCGACCGGAACCGCGGAAACATCGCTGCCGCGCAGGCGAGGCTGGTGGCGGCCGAGGCAGGCGTCGAGCAGGCCCGGCTGCGGGCGACCGAGCGATTGGCTGGGGCGTACCAGCGATACGAGAACGCCCGGCGGCAACTCGACCTGTACCGGACGCGCGTGCTCCCGGACGCGGCCGCCGCGCTGGAGCAGATTGACCGGGTATACGCCGCCCGCGGCGAGCGGTTTCTCGACACCCTCGACGCCCGCCGGGTGTTGACCCAGGCCCGGATCGACTATACCCAGACGCTCGGCGACCTGTGGGCCGCCGCCGCCGAGATCGAGGCCGTCACTCAGCCCGGTCGGTAGGGGCGACACCGATCTCACCGTCTCGTTTGCAGATGAAATCCCGTCTTTCGCATTGTGCGTCGGTCCGACACGCCACGTTGGCCAGACCGGGCGAGGTGACCGCCGCGCTCCACGATTCCCGTATCTGGGCGATATCTTGTCCGTTGCCGAACCCTGTGACGTCCGAACCGGTACCCCGATTCTCGTGCAGGTTCGGACGGACGGTTCGACCAAACGGACTCACTGCACGTGGTATCGGCGCGGTGATTCGGTAGTCGTAGCCTGGCAATAGCCGACCCCGACCCTGAACGTTATGAACCCCGAACTGCCGCACCTGGAGACGTTCGCCGAGGCCGCCGAGCGGTCGAGTTTCACCGCCGCCGCCCGCGCGCTCGGACTCACCCAGGCCGCCGTCAGCCAGCGCATCCAGGTGCTCGAGCGCGAACTCGGCGTGCCCCTGTTCCGCCGGATCGGAGGGAAGGTCGAACCGACCGACGCCGGCCGCAAGCTACACGACTACGCGCGCCGCATCCTCGACCTCCACCGAGAGGTGCGCCGGGAGGTCACTGGCAAGGAGGTGCCCGTCACCGGCAGGCTCGCCATCGCCGCCAGTTCCGTCCCCGGCGAGCACCTCCTCCCCGCCCTGCTCGCCGCCTTCGGCGCGAAACACCCGCACGTCCGGGTCCAGGCCGCGGTGAGGGACAGCGCCGCCGTGATCGGGCTGGTCGAGTCCGGCGAAGTCAGCGTGGGACTGGTCGGCCGAAAGTCCGATGGTGCGGGCCTCGCGTTTCGCCACCTCGCCGACGACCGGATGGTCGTGATCGCCCCGCCTGGCCACGGGTTCGCCAGGAAGAATCGCGTGACGCTCCGTCAGCTCGCCGCCCACCCCCTCGTGCTGCGCGAGCCCGGGTCAGGCTTGCGGCACTGCTTCGAGAAGGCGCTGGACCGGGTGGGCCGCTCGCTCTCCGACCTGCGCATCGCCCTCGAACTGGGTAGCAACGAGGCCATCAAGGAGGCCGTCCTGCGCGGGGTCGGCGTGGCCGTTCTCTCCACGCTCGCCGTCCGGAAGGACGTGGTCGCCGGGCGGCTGCTCGCGCTGGATGTCGAGGGCCTCGTCTGCGACCGCGAGCTGTTCGTGGTCACCGACCGCCGGCGGGTGCTGTCACCTCCGGCCCGGTTGTTCGTAACCCACCTCGAAGCCGTCCCCGACCTCGCGTCATAAGCCCCGCTTATCATCCGCACGCCGACTATCACCACCCGTCCCTCACGCCGTTCCCCGTCCGCCCCTAACGTGCCCCCGTCGCTCCTCAACGCCGACCGGGGGTCGAGCATGTTCCGCTCAAGGACGCTGGCCACGCTTTCCGTCGCGGTCGCTGCGCTGTTGGTCACGCGCGGACCCGCGCCGTCGGCCGGGCACGACGACAAGAAGGAGATGGCCGCGCTCCACCGACCCGACGGCCTCAAGTGGCAGGACGGGCCGCCTTCTCTCCCACCGGGGGCCAAAATCGCCGTTCTCGAAGGCGACCCGACCAAGCCGGGGCCGTTCGTATTCCGGGTGAAGGTGCCCGACGGCTACAAGATCCCGCCGCACACTCACCCCAAGCCGGAACGGGTCACGATCATCTCCGGCACGTTCAACCTCGGGATGGGGGACGCGTTCGACGAGAAAAAGGGGGAGGCGCTGCCCGCCGGCACCTACGGGACGTGGCCGGCCGGGATGAAGCACTACGTCTGGGTGAAAGGGGAAACCGTCGTCCAGTTCCACGGCGACGGGCCGTGGGTGATCGAGTACGTCAACCCGGCCGACGACCCCCGCAAGGGCAAGCAGTAAGTCGGCGCGAGCTGTGGAGTCGGTGTGGATCGAGATGCTGCCCGGTCCAGACGTGTTCCGTTCCGCGACGCACCAAGGAAGAATTGACATGCCGTGGGTTTCGACCGTGCCGGAGGATCAGGCGACGGGGGCACTCGCCGAGGTGTACCGCAAGGCCCGTGAGCGCGCCGGCAAGGTGCCCAACATCGCGAAACTCCAGAGCCTCCGGCCCGAGACGACGGCCCGCGGGTTCGAGCTGTACTGCCAGCTCATGGACGCGCCGACCGGTATCAGCCGGCGGGAGCGGGTGCTGATCGCCACCGTGGTGTCGAAGGTGAACGGGTGCTTCTACTGAATGGAGTCGCACGAGAAAGACCTCCGGTCGGCGGTCGAGAGCGACGAGCAGCGGCAAGCCATTCAGAACGACTACCGCGCGGCCGGCCTGACCGCCCGCGAAGTGGTCCTGCTCGACTACGCGGTCAAGCTGACGAAGAACCCGCAGGGGGTGTCGCGGGCGGACCTGGACGCCCTGCGCGATCTCGGCTACACGGACGAGCAGCTGGTCGATGCCGTCCAGTGCGTCGGCTACTTCAACTTCATCAACCGCGTGCTCGACGGCCTGGGCGTCGACCCGGAGCCGGGCATGCGCTACGCCGGCCCCGCCGCCTGAACGGTTCGGGCCTTCGGTGACACGCTCGTCCAGACACCTACGGGCACTCCGCAATGAAACTCGGCATCGTGATCTACTCGAACGACCCGGAAACCGTGTGGAATGCGTTCCGCTTCGGCGACCACTCCATCAAGCACCACGGCGACGAGGTGCGAGTATTTCTGCTCGGGCGCGGCGTGGAGGCCGAGTCGCTCGATTCCGCTGCCTTCACGGTCACCGAGCAGATGGCACAGTTTGTCGCTGCTGGGGGGACCATCCTGGCCTGCGGCACGTGCCTGAAGCTGCGCCAGGCCGGCGGAAGCGAGATGTGCCCGGTCTCCACGATGAACGACCTCCACCGCCTGGTCGCCGAGTGCGACAAGACCCTGACATTCTGAAACCGTTCCTCGCGACCGGTGTCGACCTCGCCGCCGATCGGCCCACAGGAGACGCGAGATGAGCCAGCCCGCGACCGACATCGACGCCCTGAAGGGCCGCCTCAAGGCCACCTGGATGGCGGGCGACTTCGGGCTCATCGCCAAGAGCTACGAGGCCGGGGCGGCGGAGTTCGTCCGCCGGCTCGGGTTCGCTCCCGGCAGCAGGGTTCTGGACGTCGCCTGCGGGACTGGGAACCTCGCCGTCCCCGCCGCCCGCGCCGGGGCCGTTGTCACCGGGGTGGACATCGCCACCAACCTGCTGGAGCAGGCCCGGTCGCGGGCCGCGGCGGAGGGGCTCACCGCCCGGTTCGACGAGGGGGACGCGGAGAAACTGTCGTACCCGGACGCGAGCTTCGACGCGGTTATCAGCATGTTCGGGGTGATCTTCGCGCCACGCCCGGAACTGGCAGCCGCCGAGTTGCTTCGCGTCTGCCGGCCCGGAGGCACAATCGCGCTCGCGAACTGGACGCCCGGCGGGTTCATCGGACAGGTGTTCAAGACGATCGCCGGCCATGTTTCGCCCCCGGCCGGTATGCCCTCACCACTTCGGTGGGGGGACGAGGCCACGGTACGGGAGCGGCTGGGAGCCGGAACGGAACAGTCCTTGACGAAGCGGATGATCCGGTTCGAGTTCCCGCTCACCCCCACTGAGGTGGTGGAGTTCTGGCGGGTGTACTACGGCCCCACGTGCCGGGCGTTCGAGGCGCTCTCGGGCGAGCCCGGGAAGCAGGCCGCGCTCCGCGCCGACCTCGAGCAGCTCTGGACGGGCCACAACCAGGCGTCTCCCGGCGCGACGCGCGTCGAGTCGGAATACCTGGAAGTAATCGCCACCAAGACCTGAGCGCGGTGGCCGGAGCGGGCGGTACACGCGGTCCGCGGGTCGTCCCACGCGGACCGCGTCCGAAACCGAGGGACCGACGACAAGCACGGAGAGAGCGACATGCCTTTGCTGAGCGGAATTCGTGTGGCGGCGGTGGGCGCGGCCCTCGCGGGACTCGTCTGGACGGCCGCGGCCGACGACACGGAGGGGGCCGCCGACCGGACCTCGGCGAACGGCGTCAAGGTCCCGCCGGGGGCGAGTGTGCGCGCCTACCAGGTGTGCTGATACGACACGGCGAACGCCGTGCTGGCTGGTCAGCCAGGAGTGATCGACGTCGTGAAGCTGGTCCAGAAGACGCCGCTCAAGGAGTGGGTGACGGTCTACTTCGACGGGACGAAGACGACGCCGGAGAAGGTGCTCAAACACCTCCGCGAGAAAGAGTCGCCGGAGGCCGCCATGGTACAGCCGGTGACGGCGGACAAGTCGGGTGTGAAGGTGGTCGTCGACAATCCGGTCGCGGCCCCGGGCGACTTGGTCAGGGTGTCGGTCCGGCTCGCTGACGGGAGCACGGGGTCCGCGAGGGTGGTCCTCCCGAAGGGATGGCGCGTGCACCGCGGGCCGAAGGCGGATGCCGGAGCACCCCGCTTCGACATCCAAGTCCCCGGGATCGAAGCGGCGGGGAAGCACGAGGGCTCGGTCGTCGTGAGGCGGGGCACGCCGGAGGCCGATGTCAGGATTCCGTTTGCCGTCGAGCTCGTCCCGCGGGTCGAGCCGAAGGGGAAGTAAGAGCAGCCGGTCGAGAGCAGCTGACGCGGCCCCCCACGACTCGGCAACGGGTCGTGGGGGGCCGTCCGTTCTGACGCCGCCCGCCCCGCCACTCGCGAGGACCTGAGTATGCCACTCCTGCCGCCGCTCAGTGCCACGGAAGCCGGTGAGGCGCAAGGCCCGCTCGAGTCCCTTCGGGAGAAGCTCGGTCAGGTGCCGAACATGTACCGCACCTTCGCCCACGCCCCGCTCGTCCTCGACGCCGCCGTCTCGATGGCCAAGGCCGTCCGGACCGTACTCGACGCGAAGACCCGCGAGCTCGCATACCTGAAAGTGGTTGAGATCACCGACTGCCACGTCTGCCGGCACTACCACGTCGAGCACGGCCGCCGGGCTGGGCTGACCGACGAACAGATCCGTGACCTGCTCCCCTTCGAGGAGAGCGCGGCCTACACCGGGGGCCAGAAGGACGTGCTCCGGTTCACGGAGCAATGGACGCTTACCGGCCGGGTGGCCGACGACGTGCTGGCCCGGCTCCGGGCCGCGTTCACGCCCGGGCAGCTCGTGACGCTCGCCGCGACGGTGGCACAGGCAAACCTCACGTGCCGGTTCAACAACGTCTTCGGGGTCGAGCTTCCGTGACGCCTTCCGAACCCACCAAGTAGATGCCGTATGGGCAGTACCACCATTCTTGACCGCATCGGGAACACGCCGCTCGTTCGACTGAACCGGGTCGCCTCCGGTTGCCCGGTCCCGGTGTACGGGAAGTGCGAGTTCCTCAACCCGGGCGGGAGCGGCAAGGACCGGATCGCCAAGGCAATCGTGGACGATGCCGAGCGCCGCGGCGTACTGCGGTCCGGGATGACACTGATCGAAGCGACGGCCGGGAACACCGGCATCGGGCTCGCGCTCGTCGCCGCCGTCCGGGGCTACCGGCTCGTGTGCGTGATGCCCGAGAAGATGTCGGAGGACAAGCGGGCCGCCCTCCGTGCCGCGGGCGCAGAGGTCGTCGTCACGCCGAACGCGCCGCCCCACGACCCGCAGAACTTCCAGCAGGCAGCCCGCCGGCTCGCGGCCGAGCGGGGTTGGTTTTTGACCGACCAGTTCGCGCACCCGGCCAATCCGAGGGTCCATGAGGAGACGACCGGGCCAGAGATCCTGGAGCAGTGCGGCGGCCGCGTCGGCGCGTTCGTCTGCGGGGTCGGCACCGGCGGCACGATCACCGGCGTCGGGCGCTACCTCCGGGCGCGGGCTCCCGGGGCGAGTGTGATCCTCGCCGACCCGGTCGGCTCCCGGCTCGCCCACCTGGTGAACCCAGCGCACCCGGATCACGACGCGGCCTACGCCGTGGAGGGCATCGGTGGAAGCGTCGCGCCGCCCGTCCTCGACTTCGCGGTCATCGACATCGCCGAGCGAGTGTCGGACGACGAGTCGTTCGCCATGACTGGCCGGCTCATCCGGGAGGAGGGCCTGCTCGTCGGCGGCTCGTCGGGAACGGCAGTTGCGGCTGCTCTGCGGATCGCGGCCAGGAGCCAGCACAGCGACCCGATCGTCGTTCTTCTCGCCGACTCGTGGGACCGCTACCTCTCGCGAGCTTGGATACGCCAGGGCACGGCGAGTCTCGAAAGTGAGTGATGGAAAGAGTGCAGTGGCCAGGGTGAGGTCGCGAAGGCCGCCGGTTAGCACAAGCGATACGGTTTAGGATCGCAGGCGATTCGGCGGTTAGGGTAGTCGAAGCCCACGATGCCGGATCCGATCGCGGCGAGTCCGAACGGACACGGTCTTTGCTGCGTCGGTCCGACACCCCGAGGGTCTGAAGCTCAACACCGCCAGATCGAATTTGAGGGGACTTGGCTCATAAATAGCACGTCTCGCTACTCCTCCCCCGACGGATCGCGGGGTGCTATCGGGCCGCCCACCGGCGGCCCGTCCGGACCAATCAACTACTGGACTGTCGCCAGCTGCATAACCTGGAACCCGCCCCGCGGGTGCGCATTGTCTCCCGCCAGCCCGGGCCGGTGCTGGGGAGAATCTCCAGCACCGCCCGGCGAATGAGACCGGGAAGGGTCGGTCCTTTAGCCGACCCTTCCCGGTAGTAACTCGGCCGGCCCCGCCTACCCGTGGACGAGCCGCGCGGCGCGGGTCGGCGCAGCGCGCCGCCGGCCCTTGGTGCGGACCGGGGCGGCGGGCTTACTGACCGGGGTCGCCGGGGCGGGCCTCGGCAGGGGAGTCAGCAGCCGCCGGCAGAGAGCCAGCTGCTTGAGGGCCGCGGCGAACTTCGCCTGCGCGCGGTCGGCCCGGTCGAGCAAGAATCGCCGGTGGGTGTCGGGGAGGTCCTGAAGGCCGGTCTGGGCCGCCCGCGCCGCGAAGTACTGGCTCTCCAGCCAGGCGAGTCCTGCCTGTCGGGCCAGTAGCTGCTCGATCAGCGGCGCCCCGTCCCCGGCCAGCGCGGCGGTCAGCCGCCGCAGCTCGAGGTCGAGCGCCTCCCGGACCACCAGGTCGTGCCCGGCGGCCAGCCCGATCCACGACCGCTCGGCCTTCAGCCCCAGGTCCCCGACCTCCCGCCACACCCGCTCGTTCTCCTTCAGGAACTGGCGCAGCCCCGGGAGGGTCGACAGGTCCCCGCCCATCGCCGCGAGCAGCATCTGCCTCACCCCGGCCGGGAACCCGGCCCCGGCGGCCGGGTCATTGTTCGTCGCGTCCATGCCGTCTTCTCCAGTGACCCCGGGCGTGCTGGTGGTAGCCCGCGGCCACCAACTCCGCCCGGAGCAGGTCCATGACCAGTCCCGCGAACAGGGCGGCGGCCGCGTCCGCCGCCACTGCCCGCACCCGCTCGTCCCGAAACGCGGCCGCCATGCCGGCCCGCCGCTGCCGCTCCTCGGCGTCGAGGGCGGCCGCGAGCCGGGCGTCGGGGCCGCACCCCCAGTATTCCCGCCAGACCCGCCCGCCCCGCTTCACCGTGCGGTAGTAGTACTTCTTCCCCTTGCGCGTCTCCCACGGCATCGTTGTGTCCCCCGCCCGTCACTGCGCCGCCCCGGCCCCGGTCACCGCGCCGTCGGCGCCGGGTGCGGCTCGGTCGGAGGTGGGGTCGCCCGTGTCCGCGGCGCGGAGGGCGGCGAGCCGCTTTCGTACCCGGGAGAGAAGACCGGTCAGCGGCCCGAGGGTCTTGAGGCGGTCGGCCGGCACCGCCTCGGTGGCGACGGCGAGCCGGACGGTCAGCCGCCACTCCCAGTCCTGCAACACGTCCAGCCCGACCCCCACCACGTCCGGCGGGACGTCGGGCGGGCTAGTGGTGAAGTACTGCACCAGCAGGTCGATCGCCCCCGGCCCGCGGCGGTACCCGATCACCTTGAGCGCCCGCTCGGCGTCGTCCACCCCGCCCTGCCGGATAAGCAGCGGGACGATGACCGTGTTGTGGACGACGCTCCGATTCTTCCGGCGGCCGCAGACGTCGAAGAACACCCGGTCGTACGCCGTCACCGTGGCCGCCGACAGGCCGCAGGCGCTCGCTACGGCGGCGACCCCCTGGCCGGCCGCCAGCCGGGCCTCCACCACCCACCGGCCGAACGGGTGCGGGGACCGGAGCAGGTCGTGGGCGGCCAGTAACGGGGTCGACGGCCGCGGGTGGTCGGCGGTGGGGTCGGCGAGGTGGCGGCGGAGGCCGAACGCCCGGTGGACCCACGGGTCGTCGGACTCGGCGTGCGGCGTCCGGCCGTACCGCAGGAGCGTCCCGGCGAACCGCCAGCGCCAGTCGAGCGGGCGGAGCGGCCGGCTGGCGACCAGCGGGTCGAGCAACTCGTCGTCCGCGGCGGCCGGGTTAAGGCTGCGGTGGATGATCTCGGGCAAGGTTGACACAGGATTTGTACTCCGTTGTGGCGGCGGCCTTGCCGCCGGTTCCTATGGGCTTGTTCCTTCTGCCGTCGCGTTGGCGGGGCGGACCCGGGGTTGGCGCCCCCGACACGCCGTTCAGCTCACGTCCACCTCCGACCCGGTTCGCTCCAGGTCGGCGAGGGCGTCCGCCAGTTGGACCGCGTCGGCGGTGAGGGTGCGCCCCACCCGGTCCAGTTCGACGACCAGGCTGCGCAGGTCCCCGAGGACCCGCGGCGGGGTCGACACCCCGTCCCGGATGGTGGCGAGCAGCCCCCCGGACTGGGCGGCGAAGATGGCGTCCTGGTAACTGGTCTGGCGGTCGAGCTGCCGCAGGTAGCCGGCGACGTTCCGCTCGAACCCCTTGGACCGTGGCGGCGCGGCCCGCCGGCCGCCGCGCGGGCGGTTGCTGACCTCGTGACAGCCCACGTCGGCACTCATCTCGCGGACCGGCTGGGCGAGCGTGATCGCCCGGTTGATCGTGGCGGCCCGCCGCTCGTCGTCCTTGACCCTCAGGGCGACGCAGAGCTTCGCCCAGCTGATGCGGCCGTCCCACGCGCGGATGTCCGCCGGCGAACACCGGCCCGCGCAGTTGAGAGTCGAGTAGATCAGGCTGCGATCCAGCCCGAACCGACCCCCGACGGCCCTGATCCAGTCGTCCCCGTACCGGCTACACTCCTGGATTCGGCCGAGGAGGACCCCGAGCCGGTGGTACCAGGCCAGCTTCACCACCCGTTGTTGAAGGTGACGCTCCAGCTGGCGAACCGTCGGCGCCAGTCGCTCGTCGTCGAGAATCGCCACGTTGATCCCTCCTTGTGTGAGTTCGTCGGGGCGGCACCTCGTCGCCCACTACGCCGGCCCAGTGTGATGGGCCGGGGTTACGTCACCCCACCGCACCCCGACGGACCCGCCAGCGGGTCGATCAGGGGCAGCACTACTGCGGGACTGGAACAGTCAGCTGATCCGGCCCCGCGGGACTGGGCGGCGGAGCTGCCCGTCACCGTCGTCATCCTTCTCTGGACTCACGTCCTTGACGGGCTGCCCTCTCGAGCTTCCCCCGCCATCGGTTCCGTGAGCCCCGCAGCCGTTCGGACAGCTTCTCTGGGGAGATGGCCCCGTCGAACCCGTTCTCCCGGGCGGTGGAGAGGATGGTCTGGTGGACGGCCTCCAGCCGGTTCTCGACGGCCGGTCCGCAGGCTGCCGCCCATCCGCAGAGGATGGACCTGGCCTGCGTCCCCGGGTCGTCCGCCCGGTGGGCGTCCTGGAGAGCCGCCGCCAGGTCCGTCCAGGCGTCGTCCGGGATGTCCGGGACGACCTTCCTGTCACGAACCTGGAGGGTGAACCCCAGGAGTTCCACGGGTCGGACACGGAGGTCGGTCGGTGTAGACGGTCCGGCCGTCGTCCCCTTGAGGTCGAGGCCGACCTGTCCGAGGAGTTGGCGGACCAACCCGAGCGCCTCCACGCCGTCGGTCTCGCTCCGGACCAGGTACGCGACGTTGTCGGCGTATCTGGTCCAGAACGGGATGAGTGCCCCCTCCCGGTCGACGGCGAGGTCGTGCCGGGGGTGCAGGTGGGTGTTCAACAACAGGGGCGACAGCGGACACCCCTGGGTGATGCCGACTCCCTCCTTTCGGTGGTGGCGAGGGTCGCGACCCCGGACGATCGCCTCGACCAGGTTGAGTAACGGGGCGGGGTCGTAGTTCTTGGGCAGCGCGGTGGCGAGCATCGCCTCGATGTCCGCCAGCAGCAGGTCGTGGCAGACGCTCGGGAACGCCTGCTTCACGTCGTCGTCCACGATGTTGGTGATGCCGGTGTAGTCGACGTACGCCTTCAGGGCGGCGAGCGCGTCCCAGTGGTCGCGGCGGAGGTCCGGCGGCGCCGCCGACCCGGCCGACCGGAACCCGTACGAGCCGCCCAGGAAGTGCGGGTCGAGGTGCGGGGCCAGCGCGCGGTTCAGGGCGCCGGCCAGCACCCGGTCCAGGACCGAGCCCACCTCGATGGGGCGGAACCTGCCGTCGGGCTTCGGGACCTTGACGAGACGGGTCGGCTCGGGCCGGTAGCCGCCGTCGAGCACCCGCACTGACAGGCCGCGGAGGTGGCCGACCCACTCGCGCGGGGACAGGTCGTACAGCCCGATGCCGTCCTCGCCCGCGCCCCACCCGGCGCCGGAGCCCGTCATGTCGAGCAGCACCGCGTACAGGTTGTCGGTGCCGACGATCTCGTCGACCAGCGGCAGGTAGCCGTTGCGTCCCTCGAGCACCCTCCGCGCCTCGTTCTTGGGGCGCAAGCGGGAGTGCCGCGAATAGCCCGAGAGCCGGTTCGGCGGCAGGCGACGCGGCCGGCCGGTCGGTGGCGTCAGTTGTGCCGTTGACGGTTGGAGCAGCGCTACCACAATCGGTTCCGCCTGCGCGGTGGTGTCGTCGGCGTCGGCGTCGGCGTCGGTGGTGGTGGAGTCGCCCCCGACCAGCTTCGTGGCCGCCAAGGTGCCCCGGATCGCGTCCCCATCAGGGTGGCGCGCCAGGTAGCGGCGGAGTTGGTCGGACCCCGCCGGCTCGGCGATCGACCGCCAGCCCAGCCGGCGGTACGCCGCCCGCCGGCTGCGGCCGTTGCGCTGCAGGCCGCGGTGGAAGCGGTCGTCGATGTCGATGAACACCAACTCCGGGGCGGTCGAGTCCGCCGAGCCGAAGTCGGCGGCGCGGGGCAAGGGGCCGGTGCCGCCGTCGGCCCGGATCACCACGTCGTACTCCCCGAGGGGGACCTCCTTGAGCCCGCCAAAGGTGCAGACGACGGCGGCCGGCTCGCCGCCGACCGGCTCGCCCCAGCCCAGTCCCGTGCGCCCGGGCGCCGGCAACGGGCAGAGTCCGCGCCCCGCCCCCGCCCAGCCGGGCAACAGCGAGAGGACCCGGTTCCCGTGCTCGGCGTTCTCGACGACCACGGCGACGTGGTACCCGGTCTTCGCTCGTCGACCGGACGGGGGCAACCGGCGACGGAGACTCTTCGGCACCAGCCTCGTGACTGCCCGGTGGTCGCCGGTGTGTAGCGCGGCCGCGATGTCGGCGATCTGCCGGTTGCGGCCGGCGTTGGCCCAGACGCCGATGTCCTTCACCTTCCCGGGGGGTAGCCCTATTGCGAGCCGGGTTCCTCGGTACGGCACAGCTCCGTACACCACGGCGCGGTCGGTCAGGCCGTGGCGGCCGACCCGCACCTCGGCGAGGCCGTAGACGCGCATCAGCCGGTCGAGATCGGCCGGGGGCACGGCGGCGGTGTCGGCCAGCAGCCCGACCAGCCGCCCGGGGCTGGCGCACTCGACGGCGCGGAGCGCCCGCTTTTCCAGCCCCTCGAGCACGTCCAGGACGACGACGACCTCGCGCCGGGCCAGCAGCGCGTCGTCGTGCGCCAGCCCCTCGAAGGTGCTGACGGCGACGCGGGTCCGGGGGAGTTCGCGGCCGCGGGGGCCGGTGAACGTCGTCACGTCCAGCCCGGCGTCGCGGGCCAGGGCGACGAACGCGTCGACCTGCCCCACGGTCTTGCCGACCACGGCAACCGACTTGGCGGCGAAGGCCAGCGGGATCTGCACCGCCAGCCACACCGGGTCGACGACGCGGCGGTCGTAGCGGACGGTGAGGTACGGCTCGCGGGCGACCGCGCCGATCACCCCGGCGTCGGGGCAGAGCCCCGGGTCGAGGGCGGCGGGCGACCACGGGGCCGGGGCGGGCATCCGGACGCGGCCTCCGCCGGCGCGGACGAACTCGGCCGCGAGGGCAGCCAGTGGGCGCGGCCCGGCCAGGCAGGGGGTGCCGGCGAGGTCGTCGGCCGGGGCGAACAGCGGCCGGGTCACCCACTTCAGGCGGACCGGCGACCCGTCCGCCGCCGCGACCACCTCGCGGGTCGTCAACAGGCTCAGCCCGGCCAGCGGCGGGGTAATCGCCGCCACAGCCCCCGCGGTGCGGACGGTTACCGTCGCCGGGGTGATGTTGCCGGTGGTGTGCCCGTGCGGCGGCATGTTCGTCTACGCCATCCCGTTCGTGGTGGTGAACTCGTTCGTGGTGGGGACGCCGTACACCAACTTGGTGGCGATCATGTTGCCGGTGTCGGTGGCGATCATGTTGCCGGTGTCGGTGGCGCTCATGTTGCCGGTGTCGGTGGCGATCATGTTGCCGGTGTCGGTGGCGATCATGTTGCCGGTGTCGGTGGCGCTCATGTTGCCGGTGTCGGTGGCGATCATGTTGCCGGTGTCGGTGGCGATCATGTTGCCGGTGTCGGTGGCGATCATGTTGCCGGTGTCGGTGGCGATCATGTTGCCGGTGTCGGTGGCGATCATGTTGCCGGTGTCGGTGGCGCTCATGTTGCCGGTGTCGGTGGCGCTCATGTTGCCGGTGTCGGTGGCGCTCATGTTGCCGGTGTCGGTGGCGCTCATGTTGCCGATGGCGGTGCCGTTCCCGTGCTCGGCCGTGAGCCCTTTGTCCGCAGACCACAGCACCGTCGCGCCCGGCCTGGGGCTACCGCCCGGTGACGTGGCGGCCGTCAGCCAGCCTTCTGCCGGAGACGGGCGATCAACTCCCCGGCTTTCCGGAGGGTGCGGTCCTGCTCGCGAGTCAGTTCGGGCGGTTCGCCCTCCAGCGGCCCGAGTACCTTCGACCACCGGTGCATGGACTTGACGAACCCCACGAGCGTCCCCGTGACGGCCGCGGGACTGCCCCCGCCGAGGTGGCGGCTCCGTACCTCCCCCACCGGGACGCCGGCCCGCAGAGCCTGGTCGACCCGCCGGGCCACCTCGGCCCCGGCCGCCACCACCCTCAGCACGTCGTCGAGGCGGAGGTGGCCCGCGAGGAACTGCCGCCGGACCTCGGCCGGGGCCGCCAGCGCCCCGGCGTAGCGGCAGAGGTGGGTCCGGGAGACCCCGAACACCTCGCGCCACATCTTGTACAGCCGCTCGGACCGCCTCTTCGTGTGCTTCCGCTTGTAGGCCGTCTTGTCCTTGATGCTGTTCAGCGGCGGCATGGCCTTGATCACCTGTTCCGTCACGACGTAGGCCCGGCCCATCGCCAATTCGTTCCTGGCCTCCGGCAACAGGTCTTTCGCGCCGAACATCTGCACCACGGCGGGGTCCTCGTCGGGGTCGCCCACGGGGACGGCATGAACATCCACCTCCTCCCGCTCGACGGCGGCCAGGTAGTCCGCCACGCCGACGACGACGAACTCGCCGGCGACGCCGATCCGGCCGCGCCGTGGCGGGGCGGGAACGAGTGCGCAGAACACGGGGTCGTTGAGTAGAGCGGTCACGACTGCCGGGAGCCGCAGAGCTGCAACCGGGGTCGAATGGCCGCGGCTTGTGGGTTTCGACACGATCGCCTCCATTGAGGGGTGGAAAAGCATGCCCGGACCGGGGCCATGCGGAACAGCGCGATCACGGGTGGGTAGCCACTTGCCACGAGACGACATGTAGTGTAAAACTTAGAACAGAAGAAAACAAGCGTAGCGCATGGAAGAGGCGTAGCACATGAACGGGTGGGCCTGGAAGGTTTCTGAGGCCGGTTATGGCTGGGAACTTCCGAAGGATGGTGGCGGGACGCCAGTCCTGGTGGTGTCTCGCCCGTGGCCGAACCGCGTGTATGTGCCGGCCGCCGAGCAGCCCGCATTATTCCGCGTCTTCGCGGAGTTGGCTCCCGAGCCACAGGCGATGCTCGACTTCGCAAATGCCTACGGCCATCTCGGGGACTTCCTTTGGCTGGCTGGGGGCGGTCTAGCTCCTGATCGCGCCGGTGGCGCCGACCCGCTCAACGACGCTCTTGTGCGGCGGACGGGGCTTGCTCCCGACCGACTGGGGAGGGAGCGAGCGGAGACGGTGTCCTTCTGGAAGGCTCAGATTGAAGCGATGCGTGCCCCGTGTTTGCTCTGGGAAAGGGTGGCGGAGGGGAAAGACGACCCCGACCTAACCGCGCGGGTGGCCGAGGCCGTCGACCAGGGGTGTCGGGAGCGGGTCGAGTGCCGGTTCAGCTACGACGCGCGGGGCCGCACAGCCGGCTGGTCCCGCACGCCAGTGGACCTCCTCGGAGCCCTCTGGCTGCAGTTCGCCGACACGGTGGCGGGTAACAAACGGACCCGGCGGTGTTCAGTCTGCGACCGGTGGTTCTTGGTCGCCACCGGCGCGGGCCGGACCGACAAGGAACACTGCTCGCTCGCGTGCCGCCAGAAGGCGTACCGGAAGCGCAAACAGGACGCGATCGACCTCTATGCGACGGGCATGCACCCACGAGAAATCGCTTCTAAGTTGGGCTCGGACTTCGACACCGTGAAGGGATGGCTCAAGGGGCAGTCGGGGGGTGAGAACTCGACCGATGACGAGGTCAAACCCCTTCGGCCCGGGCTCGACCTCTGATGATGAGGTGACCGATGTTAGCGTTGCCGCAGACGGCAGGGGGTAATGCCTGTAGCGGTCGGAGTTTTACGGAGTCGTTCGGATCGGCAGCGAGTGAGAACCCGTGAAAGCGAGGGATAGCCCGTGAGGAACATGACCGTCCAGGAGGTGGCCGACCGCTGGTGCGTCAGCCGCTCAACCGTGTACGCGCTCGTCGCCAACGGCACGTTGCCGCACGCCCGCCTTGGCGTTGGTCGAGGCACCATCCGCATCTCCGAGAAGGACGCGGACGAGTACCTGGCGAAGTCCCGCCGGGACGACGCGAAGACCTACGCCGAGCACTTCGCGTAAACGACCTCTGCGCCGGGACCGACGAGCCTGGTGCCTGCTGGAAGGCCGCCCTCGCCCCGGGCTGGCGGTCCTCAAGTCGGGCGAATTCGTGCGGCACGTCAGACTCGGTTGAACCCACAGACCGGCGGTGTGAGAGCTCGTGGACGGCCGGGGCACGCAACCGCCCACCCGGGAATGCCCACCAGCATTGAGTCTGCCCCCGTCGCCCGGCTGCCGCACGCGATAACGGCCGTGGGGGTGCCGCCGACCAGGAAGGTGACGGTGACCTCCAGGGTCTTGAGGGACAGCGCGGACTGGATGGCGCCCGGGTGTTGGAGAAGAACCTGTACCGGTGGTCGGCGTCGAACGCCTTCACGTGGTGCGCGGAGTGGCCATCGACCACACTGCGGCCGACCGCCAGCGTCATCAGCGCCGCAGCGTACGAGCAGTCGCCGTCTTTGTCCGGGTCCAGGGCAAGCAGCTGCAGGGTGTCCGCGGCCTCCACGTCCTTCATCTAGTCGTGGAACACGAGCGCGTACGCCTTGCCCTCCGGGGTGGCGGTCAACCGGGATGCGGTCTAGCACGGCGGGTGCTAGACGATTTCGGGGTGGCTCATGAACTGCGGCGGCCCTTCCGTCGCCAACACTCGGAGGAGGTACGCCACTCGCCGCCGCGGCATTCACCCGGCGGCCTTCTTCGCCATCTCGCGCATGTGTGCGACCCGCTCCTGCAACTGGCTGTAGTGCCGCATGACCATGTCGGTGCTGCTGTGCCCGACCAACTCCGCGACCTTCACCACGTCAACGCCCTTCTCGAGGGCGTCGGTCACGAACGCCCGGCGGTAGCTGTACGCGGTGAAGTGCCCGAAGGCGGGGAACCGCTTCCGCAAGACGCGGAACCGGCAGCGGATCGCGTTCCGGTTCCACGGCCGGCCCCGCGAGTTGAGGAACAACGGGCCGTCCTGGTTCTGCGCGGCGAGCCGTCGGGTCAACCCGACCATCGCGTCGGTGAGGTACACTACCCGCGGCTTCCCGGTCTTCCTGCCGGTCTTGTGCGCCTCGAGCGTCCACACGCCGAGGTCGAGGTTCGCGTCGGCGGCCGTAACGGCCGCGACCTCGCCGGGCCGGCAACCGGTCTCCGACAGTGCGGTGAGGAAGCCGCGAAACGCTTCGTCCCGGGTCGCATCGAACAGCACCCTCCGCTGCTCGGGGGTCAGGTAGGCGCGCACCCGCGTCGCCGGCGGGACGTCGATCCCCGCGATGGGATTGACCGACAGCAACCTCCGCTTCGGGTTCACCGCCCAGTTGAAGGCGCCGAGCACGCAGAGGATCGCGTGCCGGCGCGACGCCGTCCACGTAGGGTGCGCGTCGAGCCAGTGCTCGACGAGGTCGACTGTGATCCGGTTCGGCGGGTTAGAGCGCACGCTCCGGAAGCGGATGAACGAGCGCAGGAAGAAGCGACGCTGCTGGTAAGTGGCCTCGGCCTTGTTCTTCTTCGTCCAGCCCAAGTAGCGCCCGAACAGGAAGACGACGGAGTCCCGTGGGGCAGAGGCGCTGGGCTCCGACTCGCGCTGCCCCATGAGTTCGCCGAAGAGCTTGAGGATGGAGGGCGGGGCGTTCCACAGGCCCGTGTTCTTGGACTTGCGAGGGCCGGGGGCGTCGGCGGGGTGCTCCCCTAGCCGGACCTGCTTGCCGTCGACTTCGACGAACCAGGCGTTCCGGACTCTGCGGTACCAGGGGTGTCGGGTGCGGGCCATGGGCTCCGGTCTCCTCGTAACCGAGGTGGAGAACCAGGAACCTGAATTCGTCGATTCCCTGCCGTGGTTCCCTGCCAGATGGTACGGCAGGCCGGGTTCCAGGGATTCCAAAAGTGCTTCAGGAGAACGGTTTGGGGAAAGTGCCAGCGGGGCTCGGTATGAGCGGCCCCCTTCTACCCCAAGCAAGCGCGCTAGCCAAGCTGCGCTACGGCCCGGAACGTACTCTTTGTACCGGACCGGACAGCCACCGGCAACCGCGGGTTCGCGGCTCCCACGAACCGATCCTGAAGATTTCGGTTTGGGGGTTGGCGCGACCGCGGCTCTGTGGTTCAATCTTGCTTAGAACACTTCGCCCGACCGAACCCGTCTCTCCACACGTCGAACACGGAGGGTTCAGATGTCCGCGAGCGTCCATCCCGTGCTCAACCGCGACCGCGACGAAGTCCGCGTGCCGGCGCCCTACGGCGCCACCCTGCTCTCCTACCTCGGCCGCAAGGGGCTCCGAGGCCACATCCACACGGACACCGTCGGCGACGTCATCGTCCTCGATGGTGAGCCCGACATGGGCCGCGTCCGGATGTACCTCGACGACTGGGAACGTGCCGCCACGTCCGCCTGAGTCGACGACCGAGCCCGCCCGGCCTAACCGGCGGGTGGGCTCGTTTCCGTCGGGAACAGCGGGATCGGCCTGCGGTCAGGCGTGGACATGTCCACGCCGACGAACACCGCCTCGGCTTCCGTCACCGAGATCGTCTCGGCGCCGCGCTCGGCCAGCACGTCCACGTGAACCGTGACCGACGTGCGGCCGAATTTCACCACCGACACGTTGAGCGACACCACATCGCCGACCAGCACCGGCTTCTTGAACTCAACCCGGTTCAGGGCCACCGTCACGAACGCGGCGCGGGGCGTGCCGCCGTTCAACTGCACGGCGCGACGGGCGCCGATGGCCCCGGCCATGTCGATGTGGCTGAGGATGACGCCGCCGAAGACGGTGTTGTAGACCGGGTACTGACTGCCGTCGGGGAGCGTGGCGACTCCCGGCAGCGGGTTCGCGTCCTGCGGCATCATCACCACCTTCACGGCGGTGTACGGCTCGGTCGCCACGGCGGAGCTCCCCGGAGTGCACCGCCGCGGGCGGCGGCGGCGGGCTAGGTGTGGACGGAGTCGAAGGCCACGACCGTGATCGGCCCGAACAACAGGACCGGCAGCCATGCCGAGAGCGGTGGGGCGACGTACCCCTGGTCGCCGAGGTACTTGCTGCCGAGCAGGCACAGGTAGAACCACACGCTGAACGCCAGGCAGACGCCCGTGCTGATGAACACGTGCCGGTTGGGGTTCTGAAGCACCACCGCCAGCCCGAGCAGCACCAGTAACGCACCCGTGATCGGCCGCGTCACGCGGGTGTGGAAGAGCACCGCCACCCGGGCCTGCCGCCGCGGCTCGTTCCGCGACAGCAGCTCCCGCAGCTTGCCGACCGGGGCGTACAGGTACCACCCGGCCCCCCGGCTCATCATGTCGTAGTCCACGTCCTGAGTCGTCAGGAAGTACTGGCCGATCTCCACCTGCCGGAGGTTCGGCGGCAGCGGCTCGCGCGGCGGGTTCTCCTTCGTCTCCTTCTCGCCGAGCCGCAGCCACCACCCGCCGCCCGGCGGCACGCCGCCGGCGACGGGCCCGTCGGACCCCGGCGGGAAGTAGATCGCCTCGTCGGCCGTGACGTGGAACATCGGGTACGGCGGGTTCTCCGGGAAGGTGGCGTAGAACTTGATGACCCGCCGCTCCTTCCGCACGCCGGCCAGGCCCTCCACCTGCACGCCGCTCGGGTCGTAGGCCCCGGCCAGCACCTGCGCCTTCACGCCCTCGGGGTCGTCCTTGGCGATCAACAACTGCCCGGCGATCCGCGGCAGAATGAACTCCTGGTTCAACGGCCCGAACGACAGCGTCACGGCCGAGCCGATCAGGATCGGGCGGATGACGCGGCGCGTCGGGATGCCGGCCGATAACTGCGGCAGCAACTCGTTGTTACGCTGCATCCACGAGACGGTAAACGCCGCCGCCATCAAGGCCGCGGGCTCGGCCAGGCGGTCGAAGATGAGCGCGATCTGGTACGAGTAGTAGCCGACGACGTGCCGGATGACGCCGGCCGCGCCGCCGCCGGCCCGGCCGAACGAGTCGATGTTCGTGAACAGGTCGATGATGACGTACAGGCTCAGCAGGCTGCTGAGGACGATGGCGTAGGAGCGGAAGTAGTTCCACAGAACCATGCGGTCGAGGGTGGTGGTCACTTCGGTCCCCCGCCCGGCCGCCGCGGCGCGTAGTGCTTCACGAACTGGATGATGAAGTCGTCGGCCTCGCTGGCCATGGCGTACCCGTAGCCGTTGTCGCGCAGTTCGCGGAGGGCGTCGCCGGTGCTCCAGCCCTCGTACTCCATCCGGTAGATCGCCGTGAGCCGGCCGGTGCGGTGGAGGCCGGCCTTGCAGTGGATCAGGATCGGGTACGAGGCGGGGTCGTCGAGCAGTTTCAGGTAGTCGGTGACGACTGCCGGCTGCTTCGTCACGTCGTTCGGCTGCGGCAGCACATCCGGCGTCATCAGCACGTAGCGGACGCCGAGTTGCTTGCAGAGGTCGCTTTCGAGCACCGCCGGCCGACCGAGCCACGACTCCGGCATGTGCGGGTCGGGGTTCTCGTGCTGGAGGTTCAGCACGGTCTTGATGCCGTACCGCTCGATCGTCTCGCGGAAGCCGCCGGCGGTCATCTGGCCGGAGCGGTAGAAGCGGCCGGGGGTCACCTCGCGGAACCGCTTGGCGTGGGCGTAGTTGGCGCGGAAAAGCGCCACCGGCGGCACCGCGACGAGCGCGACGACGACGAGCGAAAGTACCCAACGCCCCCAGCCCGGCATCCGCGGCCCCCCGTTCCCACCCGCATTCTTCGGCCGATCGCAGCCGCCGGAATACCCCCAGAGGGCGGGCGGTGTCAACTTCGACCCGCGGCCGCCGGCGCCACCTTCCCCCCGCGGTGCGGCCGGCGTAACCTGAACGTATCCCCTGCGCCGCGAGGTCCGCCGTGGTTCTCCCCCCTGCCCTGCTCGCCGCCGCGCTGCTCGCGCCGGCCCAGCCCGCCGCCCCGCCCCGCCCCGAACTCCGTGACGGCGACCGCGTCGTGTGGCTCGGCAACACGCTCGTCGAGCGCGAGCAGCGGTACGGCTACTGGGAGACGGCACTTTACGCGGCCAACCCCGGCAAGCGGTTCACCGTCCGCAACCTCGGGTGGAGCGGCGACACCGTGTTCGGCGAGGCCCGCGCCGCCTTCGACCCGCCCGCCAAGGGCTTTGAGCGGATGGTGAACCTGACGCTCGAACTGAAACCGACGACGGTGTGGGTCGCGTTCGGGGCGAACGAGTCGTTCGAGGGCGCGGCCGGACTGCCGCGGTTCGAGCAGGGGTTGAACAAGCTCTTGGACTCAATCCGCCCCGCGAACGCGCGGGTGGTGTTGTTCACGCCGGCGCCGGTGCAGGCGTTCCCCAAGATGCTCAGCGCCGAGGCCCGCGACGCCCGTATGAAGGATCTGGCGCTCTACGCCGAATCGGTGAAGAAGGTCGCTGCCGCGCGCGGGCTCGCCCTCGTGGACCTGTTCACAGCTCTGCAACCGACCTTCTCACAGACCACGTTCACCGAGAACGGCGTCCACCCGACCGCCGACGGCTTCCGCGACACGGCGGCGGGCTTCCTGACCGCGGTCGGCGGCGCACCTCGGACGCTGGAGTGGAAGCAGCTCGACGCCCTGCGGATCGCCGTGGTGGCGAAGAACGAGCTGTTCTTCCACCGCTGGCGGCCGCAGAACGAGACGTACCTGTTCGGCTTCCGCAAGCACGAGCAGGGGAAGAACGCCAAGGAAATCGCCGAGTTCGACCCGCTGGTCGCCACCGCCGAGACGGCCGTCGAGGCCGCCCGCGCCGCCCTCCAAAAGTAACCCCTCAATCGGACGCCATATGCCCCGCTTCCTCCCCGCGGCGCTGCTGCTCCTGTGGCCGTCGGCCGCGTTCGCCCAGCAGAACGCCAAGATCCCCGACCCCGACCCGGAGGTCGAGCGCCGCTCGTTCCAGGTGGCCGAGGGGTTCGAGGTGTCGCTGTACGCGGCCGACCCGCTCCTGAACAAGCCGATCCAGATCAACTTCGACGCGAAGGGCCGGCTGTGGGTGGCGTCGAGCGCGACGTACCCGCAGATCAAGCCCGGCGAGGCGGCCAACGACCGGATCATCGTCCTCGAAGACACCGACCGTGACGGCAAGGCCGACAAGACCACCGTCTTCGCCGACGGCCTCCTCATTCCCACCGGACTGGTGCCGGGTGACGGTGGCGTCTACGTCGCCAACAGCACCGAGCTGGTTCACCTGTCGGCGTCGCAGCCCGGGGGGAAGGCCGACCGCCGCAAGGTGCTCCTCAGCGGCTTCGGCACCGAGGACACGCACCACATCATTCACACGTTCCGCTGGGGGCCGGACAGCCGGCTGTACTTCAACCAGTCGATCTACATCCACAGCCACATCGAGACGCCGCACGGCGTCCGCCGGCTGAACGCGGGCGGGATCTGGCGCTACGAACCGGGCACCAGCCAGCTCGACGTGTTCGCCCGCGGCTGGGTCAACACCTGGGGCCACGCCTTCGACCGCGCCGGCCAGTCGTTCGTGACCGACGGCGCCGGCGGCGAGGGGATCAACTACCTGGTCGTCGGCGGGTACTATCTCACGTCGCAGGGCCAACACGTCGCGCGAATCCTGCAAGGGCTGAACCCCGGCTCGCCGAAGTTCTGCGGCCTCGAAATCGTCAGCGGCCGGCACCTCCCGCCGGAGTGGCAGGGCGACCTGATTACCAGCGACTTCCGCGGCCACCGCGTGTGCCGGTTCAAGCTCCAGGACGACGGGAGCAGCTACGCCAGCCGCGAGCAGGAACCGCTGATCCGGAGCAGTCACCCGGCGTTCCGGCCGATCGACGCGAAGATGGGGCCGGACGGGGCGCTGTACATCGCCGACTGGTACAACCCGATCATCCAGCACGGCGAGGTCGATTTCCGCGACCCGCGCCGCGACAAGACGCACGGCCGCATCTGGCGCGTGACCGCGAAGAACCGCCCGCTCGCCCCGTGGCCGAAGCTGGAGGGGGCGAGCGTAGCCGAGCTGCTGGAGGCACTCAAAGCACCCGAGGACTTCACCCGCCAGATGGCGAAGCGCGTCCTCGTGGAGCGCGGCACGGCGTCGGTGAAGCCCGAGTTGCAGAAGTGGGTCTCGGCGCTGCCCTCAGACGCGGACGCGGCCCGACTCGAGGCCCTCTGGGTTTCGCAAGGACTGAACGACACCGACTCCGAGTTGCTGAGCAAGCTTCAGAAGTCGGCTGACTTCCGCACCCGTGCCGCGGCCGTCCGCGTGCTGTCGCAGGTCGCGCCCGGCGCGACCGGGCAATTCGCTGCGGCCGTCGCCGATGATCACCCGCGCGTGCGGCTCGAAGCCGTCCGCGGGCTCGTCGGCGCGAAGTCGGCATCCGCCGCCGAGATCGCCCTTCGCGTTCTCGACAAGCCGATGGACCGGACGCTGGACTACGCCCTGTGGCTGACGACGCGTGAACTCGAACCCCAGTGGATGCCCGAGTTCCGAGCCGGCAAGTTGACGTTCGGCGGCGACCCGAAGAAGCTGGCGTTCGCGCTCAACGCCGTCGGCACCGCTGACGCCGTGAAGCCGGTGTTGGCGCTGATCGAGGGGAAGACCGTCCCCGCCGCCAACCGGCACGGCCTGTGGATGCTGCTCGCCCGCGTTGGCGGCCCCGACGAGTTGGTGAAAGTGCTGAACTTCGCCGACAAGGTGGAGAACGTGTCTCCAACCCAGCGCGTCGAGCTGGTCGCCGCTGTGGAGGACGCCATCCGCACCCGGCGCGTCCCTAAGCCGCGCGATGAGGTGAACCTGTTCCACCTCATCGACGAAATTAGCAACGGCACGAATCCCGAGTCCCGCGCCGCGGCCCGGTCCGCGTGCCGCATCCTGGCGCTGTGGAAGGAGCAGAACACCCGCCCGGGGATCGAGAGCATCGCCAAGCGCGAGACGCCCGTGGCGACGGCCGACCGGGCCGCGGCGATGGAGGCCGTTGCGCTCTACGGCGACCCGCGGGCGAAGACGTTTTTGGCCTCCCTCGCCGACACCGGCAAGGGCGACGCCCGGCGGCTGGCGATCGTGTCGCTGGCGTCGCTCGACCTGCCCGCCGCTGCGGGCAAGGCAGCGGCTTTCCTGCCGACCGCCGAGGCGAAGGACGACTTGCTGGAGGTGTACGGCGCCTTCCTGAACCGCAAGGGCGGCGCGCCCGTGCTGGCGAAGGCTCTCGCCGCCGCGAAGTTGCCGCCCGACGTGGCCAAGCTCGGCCTCCGCGCCGTCCGCTCCGCCGTCGGCGCCGACGGTGCCGCGCTCACGGACGCCCTCACGAAGGCCGGCGACCTGACCGCCGCCCGCAAGGAGCCCACCCCCGACGACATCCGCGCCCGCGTCGCCGACCTGGCGGCGATCGGCGACGCCTCCCGTGGCGAGGCGATCTTCCGCCGCCGCGAGATGCAGTGCTTCGCGTGCCACGCCGTCGGCGGCGCCGGCGGCCGCGTCGGTCCGGACCTGTCGAGCATCGGCGCGAGCGCCCCGGCGGACTACCTCGTCGAGTCGCTGCTCCTGCCGAGCAAGGCGATCAAGGAGGGCTTCCACGCCGAGCGCGTCGTCACCGCCGACGAAAAGGTCCGCGTCGGCGTCGTGGTCCGCGAGGCGAACGGGATGCTGGTGCTGCGCGACGAGAAGGACCAGGAAATCGCGGTGCCGACGCGCGACATCACCGAGCGCGGCAAGACGACGAAGTCGATGATGCCCGAGGGTCTGATCGACCCGCTGACGCGGCAGGAGGTCGCCGACCTGGCGCGGTTCCTGAGCGAGCTCGGCAAGGTCGGCCCGTACGCGGCGAACCCGGCCCGCGTGGTGCGGCGATGGGAGATCATCGAGGGGACGCCCGAGAACATGAACCTGGCGCGCCGCACCCGGCTCGCTGCGGCCGCGGAGGCGGGCACGCCCTTCGCCTGGACGCCGATGTACTCGAAGGTGAGCGGCGTGCTGCCGGCCTCCGAGCTGCCGCGGCTCGTGGTGTGGAACGGCAACGACCCGCTGGCCGTGGCCCGCTTCCAGCTCGACGTGACGACCGCCGGCAAGGTCGGTCTGCGGTTCAACAGCGTCGCCGGGTTGCAGGTGTTCGTGAACGGCCGCGCCGCCGAGCCCGCCGCCGAAACCGTGCTCGACCTGCCGGCCGGCGTACAGACGGTTACCGTCGTGATCGACCGCGCGAAGCGGGCCGACGACCTGCGCGTCGAGCTGACCGACGTGCCCGGCTCGCCGGCGCGGGCGGCCGTGGTTGGCGGGAAGTGAGTGACGTGCCGCTGTCGCTGTTCGCCGTCCACCTGTCCGGCGGCGTCGTCGCCGGGCCGTGGGCGGTCGGCGGGTTCGTCGGGGCGGCGGCGCTGTTGGCCGCGGCTTGCTGGCGACTCCCGGAGCGCGACATCCCCCGCGTCGGCGTCCTGTCCGCGGCGTTCTTCGTCGCCTCCAGCATCTCGCTACCGCTCGGAGGCCTGACGAGCGTCCACCCCATCCTGAACGGCCTCGTCGGCGCCTGCCTCGGCCGGCGGGCGCCACTGGCGATCGCCGTCGGCCTGACGCTCCACCTGTTCCTGCTGGCGCACGGCGGCCTCGACTCGCTCGGGCTGAACGTGTGCATCATGGCGCTGCCCGCCCTCGGCGTCGCGGCCGTGCATCCCGCGCTGCGGCGCCTCGGCCTGCGCGCATTCACGCGTGGCACGCTGCTGGGCGGCGGCGCGGTCGCGGGTGCTGCGATCCTGAACTTCCTGGTGCTGCTCCTGGGCGGGATCGAGGACTGGCCGACGCTGGCGCGGCTGGTGCTGTTGGCACACGTCCCCGTCATGCTGATCGAGGGGTTTCTGGTCGGCGTGATGGTGAGCTACGTCGAGAAGGTGAAGCCGGACCTGCTGGCGAGTTGAGGGCGGTCAGCCGGCGGGGAAGATTTCGTCGAACGGGACCTCCCACTGGCCGATGCCGACGCCGACGGTCACCGTCTGCTTCTTGGCGTCGACGCGGACGACCTTGCCCGTCTTGTCGAACCGCGACACCAGCACCACGTCGCCGGCCTTCAAGCCCGCACGCATCTGAACCAGCGCCGCCGCGGCTTCGGCCTCGCGGTCGAGTTGGGCCCTTCGGCGTTCGAAGTCCTCCTTCTCGCGGTTCGCCTCGTGCGTCGCGGCGAGCGCCGCCTCCTTCGCCTTTTCGGCCTCCTCGCGCAGCTCCTGCAACCGGGCCAGCTCGCCGGTCTTCCCCTTGCGGCGCTTCAGGTAGCGGCGGGCCTTCTGCAACACACCCTTCGGCAGCTTCAGGCGGCGCGCGATCTTCAGGGCGTTGCTCATCCCGTACTGCCCGATCAGCAGTCGGTAGGTCGGCCGCAGCGTCTCGGCGTCGAACTCCACCGCCCCGTTCTCGGCCCGGTCGTTGTTGAACGCGTACGTCTTCAGGTCGCCGAGGTGCGTCGTCACGACCGCGCGGCAGCCGATGCGGTCGAGTTCGTCCAGGATCGCTCTCCCGAGCGCGGCCCCTTCGGTGGGGTCGGTGCCGGCGCCGAGTTCGTCGAGGAGCACGAGGCTGTCGGCGTCGGCCGTGCGGAGGATCGCTGCGATGCGCGTGACGTGCGAGCTGAACGTGCTGAGCGACTGTTCGAGGCTCTGCTCGTCGCCGATGTCGGACAGGATGTGGCGGAAGACCGGCACCTGACTCCCTTCGCCGGCCGGGATGTGCATGCCGCACTGGGCCATCAGGCACAGCAGGCCGGTCGTCTTCAGCGTGACGGTCTTCCCGCCGGTGTTCGGGCCGGTGACGACCAACAGGTTGAACCCGTACCCGAGCCGCAGGTCGATCGGCATTACCTTTCGCGCACCCTCTGCGGGGTCGCCGCGGAACAGGTTTTCGAGGAGCGGGTGCCGGGCCTGTCGGAGCCACAGGCGGCGCTCGTCGTTCACGTCTGCGGGGTACATGCCGAAGTCGCGGCTGAACCGGGCCTTCGCCGCCACCAGGTCGAGCTTCGCCAGCACCTCGACCGCGTAGGCCAGCGGCTTCGCCACCTTGCCGACCTCGGTGCTGAGCCGGCGCAGGACGCGCTTCACCTCGCGGTCCTCGTCGGCCTTCAGCGTCACCCGCTCGGCGCTGAGGTTGGCGATACTCGCCGGCTCGACGAAGATCGTCTCGCCCGTGCCGCTGACGCGGTGAACCACGCCCTGCACCTTGTGCCGGTGGTTCGCCGCCACGGGCAGCACGTAATGGTCGCCGTGGATCGTGGCGTTCGGGTAACTCAGGATTCGCCGCAGCTCGGGGTTCGCGAGCAGCCGGCGGACCTCGTTCTTCACCTTCTCGTCGAGGTCGGCGAGGAGTTGCCGCACGGCGGCGAGGTCGCGGCTGGCCATGTCGAGGACGTGGCCGCGGGTGTCGATGCAGCCGCTGATGGTCTTGGCGACGAGGCCCAGGTCTTCGATCCCGGAGAGGTGGTCGATGAGGCCGGTGAGGTGCTCGGCGAGCCGCATCCGGTAGCGGTACATCGCCCCGGTGCAGGAGAGCGTGTCGGCCACTTCGAGGAGCTGCTCGGCCGTGAGCATGGTGCCGATGGCGGCGCGGCGGGCGAGGAGCCGCACGTCGTGCAGGCCGCTGAACGGCGGCGCCTGCCCGAGCCCGAGCGCTTCGACCATCTCGGTGACGAGGCGTGTTTCCGCGCGGATCGGGTCGGCGTCGGTGAACGGCTCAACGGCGCCGGCCAGGTCGCGGCCGAGGGCGGTGGCGGCGTACGCAGCGAGGAGGTCGCGGACCTTGTCGAACTGGAGGAGTTCGAGCGTGTGAGCGTCCATCAGCGGGGGGGCGGGGTGTTCGGCGATCATGCGGGTCGGACACCCCGCCGCGCCGGCGGGTTCGGTATTCTACGACCGCCGCCGCCTCACTTCGGCTGCTTGGCCCAGACTTCGAGGAAGTGCCCGCTGCCGGCGGGGGCGACGAACTGCGTCGGCCGCGGCCGGTCGACGGGGCCGTAGCACAACTTCAACTCGTTGCCGGCGACCTCGTAGATGCCGTGGCGCTTCTGCCCCTTCAGGTTGCCGCCGGCGAACTCGAACGTGATCCCCTTCGGGCGCGTGCTCGGGTCGAGGGCGACGGTCATGACGGCGAGCTTGAGCACGGTCGGCGGGTTCTTCGACTTGTCGGCGTAGTACAGGTGGTACTCGCTGCCGTCGAACACGGCGGTCAGCTTGGCCATCTCGTCGACCGGCGCCTGGCTCTTCCCCTCGTGCTGGATGGCGAGCGGCTTCCAGTTGCCCTGCATGACGGCGAGGTCGCCGGCGGGCGCGGCCGGGGGCTGAGCCGTGACCGTACCGAGGAAGCCGAGAGCCGCCGCGACTGCCGCCAGACTGACCCGCCGCATGTGCCACCCCCGCGCCCGGACGACCGTTGGCGGGCGGCTATGCCGACGGGCGCGTGCGGCGTCAAGGCCGGTCAGTGGTGCGGCAGGGGTCCGGGCAAACCAGGATTCCGGCCGGAATTCCCGCCCCGACAGTTGGCCCGACGTGCGAACCTGAATACAGTGGGCTCGGTAACCCCCGTCGCCGACTCGTTCCAGCCCCCGGATCGTCCTCGCGCATGAGCCTGCCGAGCCAAACCGTCGCGCTCCTCCAGGCCGCCCGCGACCTGGTCAAGACGCTCCCGGCCGACGCCGTCCTCGTGCTCACCGAGACGGCCATCGACTGGGACGAGGTCGGGCGCCTCCTCGTCGGCTGTCGGTTGTTCGTCGCCGCCGAGAACCCCGCCCTCACCAAGCCGCTCCGCGACCACCCCGACTGGACGGTCATCGACCTCGACCCGGAGCCGCGGCCCACGCAGGAGCGGATGAACGACGCCCTCCTCAAGGCCGTCAGCGAGGAGATGCTGCAACCCGGGTCGCACGTCGTCGCCCTCTACAACGGCATCGCCACCCTCGAGGACGCCCCCGAGCCCGTGGACAGCCTCAGCGTCATTCACCTCGGCGAGCACCTCGAGCGGATGACCTCGCAGGACCTCCGCGTCCTCGGCACGTCGGTGCCCCTCGACGTGCTGCGGGCCGTCGTCGAACTCGCCACCGAGATCGGGCGCGAGGGGCGCGAGGGGCAGCCGATCGGGACCATCCTGGTCGTCGGCGACACGAAGAAGGTGCTGGGCCTGTCGCGGTTCCAGAACTTCAACCCGTTCCGGGGCTACACCCGGGCCGAGCGGGACATCCGCGACCGCGAGGTCCGCGAGCAGATCAAGGAGATCGCCAAGCTGGACGGCGCCCTCCTCATCGGCCGCGACGGCATCGCCGAAGCCGCGTGCCTCCACCTCGGGGCGCGGGCCGACGGGCTGAACCTGCGGAAGGGGTTCGGCAGCCGCCACGCCGCCGCCGCCGGCATCAGCAAGCACACGAACGCCATCGCCTTCGCCGTCAGCCAGTCGAGCGGGTCGGTGCGGGTGTTCCAGAAGGGCGAGGAAGTGCTGCACATCGAGCCGCTCGCCCGGCCGCACGTCTGGCAGCCGTTCCGCCTCGAAACGCAGGAGGAGCCCGACGGCGAGGCCGGCGACGACGCTTCCTGAAAGCCCGCCCGGCGGCCGGCGAATCACCGGGTGGCGAAACCACGATCCCGTTCGCCGGGTAGCGTGACCGTCGGCGGCCGTGGTCGGTAAGATGGCCCGCGAGCGAAACGCGGGCGCCCGGCCGGCGTCAGCCGTCTGCCCCCGTCCTCACGAGACACCGCTCATGCTGCGGACCCTGCGCCTCCCCCTCGCCGCCGCCCTGGCCCTGGCCGCCGCCGGCCCCGTCGCCGCCCAGCCGGCCGGTAAGAACGTCAGCCTCCCGTACCCGGCCAAGGCGCCGCTCGTCGTCGCCGTGAACGGCTGGCAGAAGACGACCGACCGCCTGACCAAGATGACCGACTCCCTCCCGAAGGCCGAGGCCGAGAAGGTCCGCGGCGGGCTGGAGCTCGGCATCGACAAGGTGTTCGAGGGCCGCAAGACCGAGAGCGTGCCCGGCGACCGCCGACTCTTCGGGGTGATTCACGACTTCTCCAAGCTCGGCGACGAAGAGCCGGCCTTCGCCGTGCTCCTCCCCGTCACGGGGTACGCCGAGTTCAAGCGCTCGTTCCTCACCGCCGGCGAGCGCGACACGGTGGCGAAGGCTGGTAAGGGCGTCGAGTCGGCCGAGGTGTCGTTCGGCGGCGGGCCGACGAAGAAGATGTACCTCGCCGACCTGAAGGATTACGTGGCCGTGTCGCCGAGCGAGGAGGTGGCGGCGAGCTACGCGGCGCCGTACACGCGGGCGCAGTCCGGCTCGATGGGGCCGGACCTGTCCGGCACGTTCATGGCCGCCGACGCCGCCGTCTACGTCAACATGGAGGTGATCAACGACCTGTACGGCGAGCAGATCCGGCAGGTGAAGGGGCTCATCGACTTCGGCCTCGGGCAGGCCGAGATGCAGGGCAAGATTCCCGGCCTGGACGGCCGGCAGATCGACGTGGTGAAGACGATGTTCACCGGGCTGCTGCAGGGCGTCGAGGACGCGCAGGGGCTTCTGCTGGCGATGGAGTTCCGGCCCGACGGGCTGCGGTTCGCCGCCCGCACGCGCTTCACCACCGACAGCCCGACGTCCACGGCCCTGGCCGCCGAGGCGCCGACGTCGCTGACCGATTTGGGCAAGCTGCCGCAGGGGCTGGGTGCGTACGGCGGCTGGCGGTTCGGCAAAAAGCTGAGCGACACGTTCCGCCCGTTCACCCAGAACTTCGCGGCCCCGGAGGGGGAGGACGCGCAGGACGCCAAGATCACGAAGCTGCTGAATCAGGTGGGCGCGGCCGGCGCGGGCGTCGAGGTGACCGGCAGCAGCGGCGCCAACGCCGCCATCGTGATGTCGCAGTACAAGAACGCGAAGCAGGCCGCGGCCGGCCTCGTCGGGGCGTACGGGGCCGTGCCGGTCGGCGGTAAGGTGATGGGCGTCGTGACCAAGGAGAAGACCCGCGTCACCGACGCGGCGCAGGCGCACCGCGGGTTCACGTTCTCCGAGATCAAGCTGGCGTTCGACTTCGAGGCGACGATCCAGTCGCTGCCGGAGCAGGCCCGCGAGACCACCCTGGGGAACCTGAAGCGGGTGGCCAAGGAGCGGATGACGTACTGGATCGGCACCGACGGCAAGGCCGTGGCCACGCTCACCGCCGACGACTGGGGCGCCGCGAGCAAGCTCCTCGACGACTACCTCGAAGGCACCGCCGGTGTCGGCACCGAGGCCGGGTTCAAGCTGACGCGCTCCAACCTCCCGGCCGACGCCACGGCGGTCTACCTCGCGGAGACGAGCCAGACCGTCCAGATGATCACCGACCAGGTGAAGGGCATCCCGACGCCGAACGGCCGGCCGGCGATCGGCAAACTCGGTAACGTTCAGGGCGGCGAGCCGACGTACGTCGGGTTCGCGCTGACGCTGAAGCCGCAAGGCGCGGGCGTGGACGTGTTCGTCCCCGGCACGGCGATGAACGTCGCCGCCCGGATGCTGGCCGGCGCGTTCCGCCGCGTCGAATAGTTCGCCACCCGGCCCGGGGCCGCCCCCGGGCCACTTCCCCACCCCGGAGGTCCTCGTGCCCACGCACGCGCTCCTGTGCCTGTCCGCGGTCGTGCTCGCAACTGCCGCCGGCTGCGGCCCGGCCCGCCTTGACGAGAAGAAGACGTACCAGCTGACCCCCGGCGACACGCAGATGATGATCCTGCCCAAGCAGCCGAAGCCGCAGCGGATCACCGTCGAGTTTGAGTCGGACCAGCCGATCGAGGTGGGGATCTACCGGTCGTCGGACGTGCCCCAGGACACGACGCCGCCGGCGTCGAAGGCGCTGGGAATCGAGCGGGCCAAGGCGACCGGCACCGTCACCGCGGACCTGGGGCCGGACGAGGCGACCACGGTCACGTTTTCGGCGCTGGGCAAGGCGGCAACTGTAAAAGCGCACGTCCACAACAAGAAGTGACGCAAGCCGCCGGTGATCCGGGGGCGTCGGCCCCCGGATCGTGTCAGGCGTGTTGACGGTATCCGAAGCCCGGGTGCGGACGCTCCCGGGACACCTCTCCCGATACTACACCCGCCGGGTAAATCGCCGCCGGGCCAGTACCAACACCCCACCGACTCCCAGCAACACCGCCCCGCCCGGTCCCGGCACGACCGCCGGGTCCGGCGCCGCCTCCGGGAACACGGTCACCGGGTCGGGCGGCTGCAACCCCTGCCCAGTCTCGGACGTGGCCCCGATCGTGTACGAGCCCGCGTCGATGAAGAAGGTCAGCGGCTCGTTCAGCCCCGACCCCGGCGTGACGCGGATTCTTGCCAGCACGTCGTTGGCTCCGGCCACCGTGTTAACGCCGATCCCGGCGATCGAACCGGCGATGTTGACCGTGAAGTTCGGGCTGTCGACGATGGCCGACTGGCTCGAGCCGAACGTGCCGGCCGCCCCGAAGGCGTACTCGCCGTCGCCGGGGCGGAACACCTCAACGCTCATCAGCGTGATGGGGTTAAGGCTGGTCGTCTCGACGATCAGGTCGAGGTTGAAGTTGGTGAACGAGTTCAAGCCCGGGGCGCGGAGCTCGAACGTGAACGGAGTGCTCGGCTGGTAGCTGCCGGGGAACGGACCACCGCCGTCGCCGACGAACAGGGGGATGGTGTCGGCCCGCGCGGGGGCGGCGGCCCCGATCGCGGTCGCCAGGGCCAGCACGATCGTCCTCACGTTCGGTCCTCGCAGGTGTGTCAGACTGCACCCGTTGTACCACCCGCGACCGCCGCCGGCGCCGTCAAAACCGCTACGACCGGCACATCCGGCCGCGCAAAGTCGATTTTCGAGGCGATGCCATGCCAACTGCGAAGACGGGAACTAGCTCGAACCAACTTTTTTATGAGTCGGTGACATGTTTCCGCGACCCGACCCCCACCGGCCAGAAACAATGATTACGGCTTGATCGTTCTCCGCGGATCGCGAGTCAGAGCGGGAGGCGAACCGCCCGGCGCTCGCGGTGCGACTGGTAGACCGCGGTGAACATCTCGACCACGGCCCGGCCGTCTTCGCCGGTCACGAGCGGCGGCCGGCCCTCGCGCACGGCGCGGACGAAGTCGCGGATTTGCAGAGCGTGGTAGTGCGTGGTGCCGTCCACGCCGGCGAACGCGGCGCGGTCGGCGGCCTGGAACTCGGCCAACCGGTGTTCCTCGCCGGGGATCGTCCACAGGTCCGTTACCGGGGGTTCAGCGATGCCCGACACGCCGGCGACGAAGCTCGCCCCGGTGTCGGTTTCGACGCCGACCGACGCCCCGTTCGAGCCGTGGACGTGAACCTTCGTGTAGACCCCCGGCCTCTGCGCCACGCTCGTAAGGATTGAGCCGAGCCCGCCGGACTTGAAGCGGATGGCAGCGACCGCGGTGTCGTCCACCTCAACGGTCGGGTGGTTGAGGTTGCCCCAGAAGCCGGTCACCTCCGCGGCCGGGCCGAGCAGCCACAGCAGCAGGTCGAGTTGGTGCGGCGACTGGTTGACGAGAACGCCGCCGCCCTCGGTGTCCCAGCGGCCGCGCCACGGGTCGGAGGTGTAGTACGCGGCGTCGCGCCACGAGTACATCAGGAACAGCCCCAGCGCCGGGGTGCCGAGCTTACCCGCGTCGATCGCCGCCCTGATGCGCCGGACCGGCTCGTAGAACCGCCGCTGACTGATGACGCCGAGGCGAACCCCGGCCCGCTCGGCGGTGGCGATCATGGCATCGCAATCGGCGAGTGTCGCCGCCATCGGCTTCTCGACGAGGACGTGTACGCCAGCCTCCGCGGCGCGGATCGTCGGCGCGGCGTGCGCCGGGTGCGGCGTGGCGATCAGCACCACCTCGACGCCGGCACTCAACAGCGCGTCCAGGTCCGTGAAACCAACTCCCCCGTGCGTGGCGGCGAACGCCGCGGCCCGCGCCGGGTCGGCGTCGCATGCGCCGACGAACACCGCCTCCGGGACGGCCCGCAGCGCCGCCGCGTGCAGCCCGGCCACCTTGCCGCAGCCGACGATCCCGACCCGTACCGGTTGCACTTCGCGGCCCTCAGTCGGGGAAGTGTTCGGCGACCTTCCGCCGCAGGAAGGCCAGCGACTCGGCCATCTCGCCCATGCCGTTCATGCCGTCCTCGATGCTCACCCAGCCGCGGTAGCCCACGCCGGCGAGCGTGCGGAAGATGGCGTCGTAGTCGTTCAGCCCCTTCCCGGTCACGCCGTGTCGGAGGTTCGGCGAGTAGCCGAGCGTGCCGTCGGCCTGGCGCAGTTCCTCGATCGTCGTGCCGTCGGCGAGGTAACGGTCGCTGGCGTGCATGCTCACCACCCGCGGGGCGACGAGTTTCAGCAACTCCAGCGGGTCGTCGCCAGCGACGAGGGCGTTGGACGGGTCGTACTGGACGCCGAAGTGCGGGCTCTCCGGCACGGCGGCGAGAAGTTCGAGGAACACGTCCTGTTTCTGGGCGAACTCGGGGTACTGCCAGAAGCCGTCCTTGTAGTGGTTCTCCAGGCCCAGCACGATGTCGTGCTCCTTCGCCACCGGCAGCACCTGCTCGATGCAGCGGACCACCCGGTCGAGCCCCTCGCGGCGGTCGAGCCCGGGGTAGCGTTGCCCGCTGAGCACGCGGCACACGGTGCCCGGCCCCCCGAGCCGGCGCGCGACGCCGATCATGGCGACCTCGCGCTCGACGGCGCGCTCGCGGGCGTCAGCGTCGGGGTGGGTGAAGTCGGGGGAACAGCACAGCATCGGCATGGCGAACCCGGCTGTGCGGATGGCGTCGCCGACGGAGTCGAGGTAGCCGGGGTCGAGGGACGTGAAAAACCCGTCGTACATTTCGAGGCCGTCGGCGTCGAGTTGCTTCGCCTGCTCGATCCAGTCGAAGACGGACATCGACCGCGCACCGGCGATCGCGTCGAGGTAGCACTTGGGGAACGCGGAGAGGCGCAGGGGCATGGGGCACCGCGGGCGGGGGTGCCGCTAACGTAGAAAGCCCGGGGACGGCCGTCCCCGGGCTTCGCGGCGTGACACCGCGTCGTCAGTCGGTCAGGATTGCCAGGAAGTCCTCGAACGTCTTCCGCGAGGTGAACTCGGCCGCCATCAGGTTCTTCTCCTGGGTGGTGTAGCCGTCGATCTCGCGCTCCTGCGTCGCCAGCCGGTCGAGGTACGTCTTGTACACCTCGGCCTCCCGCGGCGTCGCGCCCAGGTTGCGGCGGATGCGGTCCTGGTCGGTGTTCAGCCGGGCCAGGTTCGCCTTCACCTGCGCGAGGTCGCGGACCTGAGTGTCCCACGCGGCCTTCAGCTTCAGCGCCTCCGCCAGTTTCTGCTTGAGCGCCGGCGTGGCCTCGTTCAAATTCATCACGAAGCGAATGGTCTGGTCCGGGTTGTTGGACAGCACCACTTGCGAGGCCACGTCGCGCTCCTCATTGACCGGGAACGTCTTCTCCTCGCCGGCCTTCACCGCCACCTGGAACCGGTACACGCCGGCCGTGTCCTCGATGGGCCGGTCCGTCTCCACCAGCTTGAACTGCTGGTTGGTGCGGTTCGGGTGCTCGATCACGAGTGTGCGGTCCGTCTGGCTGCGGTTGGCGATGCGGTACTTCTTCTCCTCGCGCACTTTCGTCGTGGTCGTGACGATGCCTTTCACCGCCCGCACGTTCGTGATCCGGCTCGTGCCGGGGCCGTTCTGCGGATCGACTTCGGTGCCCAGGTCGATCGCGTAGCTCACGAGCCGCTCCTCGCCCGGCTGCACGTCCAGGACGCGCGTGTCGCCGGCGTAGGTGCTCCCCTCGAACACGGTGATCGGCCCCTGGGACAGGTGGACACCCGACGTATTCTTGAAGCGAAGCCCCAACAGCGGGTGCTTCGGCTGCACGGCCGGGTTGTAGATACTGACGCGCGTGCCCTCAACCTCCTTGCCGACGATCGGCAGCAGCGCCGACTTCTGGCGGGCGAGCGAGACGGGGTGGTCAATGGCGTACTGGAAGAAGTCGCCGAGCTTGCCGGCGGTGGCGGCGCTGCCGACTGCCCCGGTGCCGAGCCGGCCGGCGAGTTCGCGGCCCACGTCGGCGGCATGGCGGCGGCGCTGTTCGGCGTCGGCCGGGCTGTCGGTCGCCGCGAGACCCATCGCGGCGCTACCCCCGCCGGCACCACCACGGCCGAAGCCGCCCATCGGCCCGTTCATCGGCGGTGCCGATGCGGCCGGCGCCGGCGGCGCACCCGGCGCCATTTTCGCCATCGGAGCGCGGTTCAGGGCGTCGCGCAGGGCCAGCTTGTCGGCCTCGCCGCGGCCGTTGAAGCCGCCGTCATACGTCGGCGGCCGGAGGGACGCGAACAGCTCCGGCTCGACCGTCGGCCGTGGCACGAACAGCGGGTTGTACAGGTCCATCTTGAAGCTGATCGGCCGGCCGCTGATCAGCGCCATCCGCACGCCCGACCAGTCCTCGTCGGTCGGGTTCTCGACCACCGCCCAACCCTGGAGGTAGGGCTTGCCGCCCTTCCCCTCGGCGTCCAGCACGAGCCGGTAGCTCGTCTTCCAGACCGGCGCCTCAACGACGTAGCCGACCTGCACGCGGCGCTTGCCGTCGCCGGCGAAGTGCAGGCTCACGGCCTTCTTCGCAGCATCGTGGTTCATCGCCAGCACTTCCAGTGCCCGGCGGAACTCGCTCTCGATCACCGGGTTCAGAAACCGCAGTTGCTGCACCTCGGTCAGCTTCACGGCACGCATCCCCTCGGCGCACCACATGTTGAGCACGGCCACGGGTACAGCCGGCTGGTTCGGGCCGCCGGCCACCGCCTGCGTCTCGATTCCGACGATGGAGCCGGTCAGCTTGCCGGGCTGGTTCTGCGCCGTCGGCGTCGTCGTCACCTCGACCCGCTCGCCGCGGGCCTGCTGCAGGATGCCGGCGAACGTGGTGTCGCCGTTCAGGTTGATCGAGAAGCTGGCCAGCGTCCGCGCGATGGGTTCGCGGCTGTCGTAGGACACCGCCGCGACGCGACCGCCGCCGAAGTCTTCCAGGACCATCGACTTGATCAGGTCGTTGATGTCCGCTTCCTGGAAGGTGAGATCGACGCGGGCGTCACCGTCCACCTCGCCGCTTCGGCTGAAGTACCCGACGCCGCTGTTGAACATCACGACGCGGCTGATCGGCAGCGTCACGGCGGGCTTGAGGTCTTGCTTGCCGTCTGCGAGGGCGGTGTTGGCGAGCCAGCGGTCGGCGACGACGCCGGAGCCAATGGCCCCGGCCAGTGGCACGCCCCACAGTAGTTTCCGTCGCAGCATGGCAGACCCTCTCGGAACACGGGTGAGGCAACACGGACGATCATACCGCCAACCCCGCGCTCGCGGCAGGCTTTCTCGCAGGGTCGTTACCGCGTCGTTACGCGGGCTGGTTACGGTCGGCGTCGGCCGGCACAATACCCGCACCCCACCGGGAGCCGTTGCATGAAGACGAAGGCCGAGATCGTCGCCGACTGGCTGCCTCGCTACACCGGCCGGCCGGTCGAGCAGTTCGGCAAGTACGTGCTCCTCACCAACTTCACCAACTACCTCGACCTGTTCGCCGAGCGGTTCGGCGTCAAGGTCGTCGGCCGCGACCGGCCGATGCAATCGGCCACGGCCGAGAACCTCACCATCGTCAACTTCGGGATGGGGAGCGCGATGGCGGCCACCGTGATGGACCTGCTCGCGGCCGTGGAGCCGCGGGCGGTACTTTTACTGGGGAAGTGCGGCGGGCTGAAAAAGACGAGGGTCGGCGAGTTCATCCTGCCGATCGCGGCGATCCGCGGCGAGGGGACGAGCAACGACTACATGCCGCCCGAGATTCCGGCGCTGCCGTCGTTCCGCCTGCAAGCCGCGGTGTCGGCGGCGATCGTGAAGCGCGACCTCGATTACTGGACGGGCACCGTCTACACCACGAACCGCCGCGTCTGGGAGCACGACGACAAGTTCAAACAATACCTCACCGACATCCGCGCGTCGGCGATCGACATGGAGACGGCGACGGTGTTCGTGGTCGGCTTTGCGAACCACATCCCGAAGGGGGCGCTGCTACTCGTCTCGGACAACCCGATGACGCCGGAGGGGGTCAAGACCTCCCGCAGCGACGCGGCCGTGACCGCCCAGTTCGTGCGGGCACACCTCGACATCGGCATTGACGCGCTGGTCGAGTTGCGGGACCGGGGCGAGTCGGTCAAGCACCTGCGCTTCGAGGAGCGGCCGGCGAGTTGACCGCGGCCCGCACTTCCTTCAACCGCCGCTCGGCCCGGCGCAAGCGGATCACCACCCACCCGAGCACCAGCGTCAGCGCCAGGATCGCGGCGCGTTCGGGGGTGATGTGTGCGTCGGTCGCGGGGTTGTCGGTCCGCAGCAGCAGCCACGCCAGGAAGCCGACCCAGGTGAAGGCGAACAGCAGCGGCACGGCCAGCGCCAGCGGCCGGGAGATCGACCACCCGTCGCTGCGGCCGGGGCCGGCCCAGCCGGCGAGGGTGTCGCGGTAGTCGGGGACCAGCTCGCGGGCGCGGCGGTGGACGTGCTGGCAGTACGCCCAGTGCCGCGTCTGGATGAGCAGCCACAACAGCGTGAACAGTAGCCCTACGACGGTGAGCGGCACGAACAGCGTGAGCGACGGTTCCTTGTTGAACAGGATGGCGCACAGCGACAGCAGGCCGGTTTCGAGGAACGAGAAGTAGTTCAGCCGGTTGTGGAACAGCTGCTCCTCGTGCATGCCGTGCTGCCACACCCGGTTCGCGGCGTCGGCGTCGGTCATCCGAAGCTCCCGAGACGGGCCGCCCACGCCGCCCACAGGGCGAGCCCGAACAGCACCCGGCACCCGATTTGCGCCGACACCCACCACAGCGACGAGCGGGCCGTCGCCCCGAACTCGGTCATGCTCTTGCGGACTTCGGCGTCCACCATCTGCGACGGGTTCACAAGCCCGAGCGTGGCGATCTTCACCAGCGGGCCGCGCCACCCGAGCCACGTCTCGGCCTGGTCCAAGTACTTCACCGTTTCCGAGTGGTCGAACCGGCCGACGCTGACGACGAAGTAGAGATCGACGGCCAGCATCGGGACCACCGCGGCGACGACGACCGCGAACCAGAGCAACTCCTCCCGCAACTGTCCGCCGCTCAGGTCGGCGTCTGGCCAGATCACCCGCGAGCAGATCATCTGGATCAGCGTCAGGCCGAAGGCCAGCATCGCGGGGCGGAAGAACTCCCAGTTCAGCAGCATACTGCCGTGCTCGGCCAGCCGGCTCATCAGCCGGGGCCAGCGGCCGCGGACGACGAAGATGATGCGGATCGCGTCCCAGTACACTTCCCACCGCCGGACCAGACTGATGACGAACATCAGAGCCAGGTAGAAGTCGAAGACGCGGATCAGGTTGATGGGGTGGCCGTTCGGCATCGGCGTCGGCCTCCCGGGGTGCCGGCGCGGTTGGCCGGTCATCGGGGTTGTATCGGGAATTCCGCCCCGGCAACTTGACCCGCGCTGCCGACGCCCTTACCTTTCGCCCAACGGCCCGGCCCTCCCCCCGGACTCGCGGCATGTTTCGCGGCCTGCGCATCCTCCTGCTGCTCGCCACCGCCCTGTCCGCCGGCTGCGGACGCGACGCGGACGAGCTGGTCATCGTCGTCATTCCCAAGGGGATGACGCACGAACACTGGCAGTCCGTCCGCCGCGGAGCGGAGCGGTGTGCCTCCGACCTGCTGGCGTCTGAAGGACGCCGCGTCCGCATCATCTTCGACGGCCCGCTCCGCGAGCGCGACGCGATGGAGCAGATTCGGATCGTCGATCGGCGCGTCGCCACCGGGGCCGACGGCATCGTGCTCGCCCCGCAGCACAGCCGCACCATGACGGCGTGCGTCCGCCGGGCCGCCGACGCGGGGCTCCCGGTCGTCGTCATCGACTCCGGGCTCGCCGACCCCGACCACTTCGTGAAGTACGTCGCCACCGACAACTACCGCGGCGGGTGCCTCGCGGCCGAGCATTTGATCGGCGAGTTGAAGAAACGTGGGAAGACGACGCCGAAGCTGATCCTGTTCCGATACGCGGTCGGCTCCGAGAGTACGGAGCAGCGCGAGAAGGGGTTCGAGGACACCGCGAAGCGGCTGTGCCCGAACGCGGTGTGGCTCTCGACCGACCGCTACGCCGGCTCGACGCGCGACTCGGCGATGCGCGAGGCCGGCCCGCTCGTGTTCCAGTTCCGCGACCAGGTGGACGGCGTGTTCGCGCCGAACGAGTCGTCCGCGAGCGGCCTCGTGGACGTGCTCCGCTCCCAGATCCTGAACGGTAAGGTCCTGGTGATGGGCTTCGACGCAAGCAAGCCGTTGCTGCACTCCATCGCCAGCGGCGACGTGGTCGGCAGCGTGCTCCAGGACCCGTACCGGATGGGATACCTGTCCACGTGGTGCGCCGTCCGCCACCGGCTCGGCGAGGACGTAAACGCGGGCCGGACGCAGATGGACCTGAGCACCGGCGAGTACGTCGTGACCCGCGACAACGTCGAGAGCGAGGCGATCCGCGGGCTGTTCGACCCGGAGTTGCAGGCCCGGCGCGTGATGAACCCGCCGCACTTCCCGAAGCGGGGGGCGACGCCGTGACCGCCCCGCGCCTCCGCATGACGGGCGTCCGCAAGAGCTACGGGCCGACGCACGCGCTCCGCGGCGTCGATCTGGAGTTGGCCGCGGGAGAGGTTCACGCCCTTGTCGGCGAGAACGGCGCCGGCAAGTCCACGCTCATGAAGGTGTTGAGCGGCGCCGAGCCGCCCGACGCCGGCACGATGGCGTTGGACGGCATGCCGTACCGGCCCGCGGGGCCACAGGCCGCCCGGCGGCGCGGCGTCGCCATGATTTATCAGGAACTTGCCGTCTGCCCGCACCTGTCGGTCGAAGCGAACGTGCTGCTCGGGCTCGAATCGACGAGTGCCGGGTTCCTGCGGAAGACCGCCGACCGCGACCGGGTGCGGGCGGCCCTCGCCGAACTGGGCCACCCCGAGATCGACCCCGCGGCCTCAGTCGAGTCGTTGTCCCCCGCCGCGCGGCAGGTTGTGGAAATCGCCCGTGCCCTGCTCACCGACGTGAAGCTGCTTGTGCTCGACGAGCCGACCAGCGCCCTGACCCAGGAGGACGCGCAACGGCTGTTCGAGCTCGTCGCCCGCCTCAAAGGCCGCGGCGTGACGGTGGTGTACATCAGCCACTTCCTCGAAGAGATCGAGGCGGTCGCGGACCGTTATACGGTTCTCCGCGATGGCTCGGCCGTGGGCACCGGCCGCGTGACGGACGTGACCCGGCCGCGGCTCGTCGAACTGATGGTCGGTCGGGCCGTGGACGAGCAGTACCCGCGCGTGCCGCACGCCGCCGGCGAAGTCATTCTGGAACTGAACGGCGTCGCTGGCTCTCCCCTGCCCCGCTCGGCGAGTTTAACGCTGCGCCGCGGCGAGATCCTCGGTCTCGCCGGGCTCGTGGGCTCGGGCCGCACGGAACTGCTGCGCGCCGTGTACGGCCTCGCCCCGGTCCGCGAGGGGTCGGTCAAGGTGCAAGCCTTCACCGGCGGAACTGCGACGCCGACACAGCGCATCCGGCAGGGGCTCGGGCTGCTGAGTGAAGACCGCAAGGAGGAAGGCCTGGCGCTGTCCCGCAGCCTCGCCGACAATCTCACCCTGAGCCGCTTCGCACCGCTCGCCCGCCACGGCTTCCTGTCCCCCGCCCGCATCCGCGCCGCGGCTTCGGCTCAACTCACCCGTCTGGGTGTGAAGTACCGTGACGCCGAGCAGCCGGCCGCCGAACTGAGTGGCGGCAATCAGCAGAAGGTCGCACTCGGCCGGTTGCTCCACCAGGACGCGGACGTGTTCCTCCTCGACGAGCCGACCCGAGGAGTGGACGTGGGCAGCAAAGCCGACATCTATCGGCTCATCGGCGAACTCGCCGCCGCGGGCAAGGCCGTGCTCGTGGTCAGCAGCTACCTCCCCGAGTTGTTCGGCGTGTGCGACCGCATCGCGGTGATGGCCCGCGGCACCCTCGGGCCGGCGCGGCCGGTCGCGGATTGGACACCGGAAGCCGTCATCGCCGCGGCGACCGGCGCGGACAAACCTTCAACCCCCGCCCACCATGTCTGACGCAGCCTCGAAGCGCCTCGCGCTCCCCGCCGGCCCGTGGGCCGGGTTTGTCGGCGTGTTCCTCCTGTTCGCCGTCCTCATCGGCTCGCAAGGCGGGCTCAAGACGTTTCTCAGCGTCGGCAACCTCGAGGTGCTACTGCACGAGGGGACCATTCCGGCCGTGGTCGCGCTCGGGATGCTCCTCGTACTCATCAGCGGCGGCATCGATCTGTCGGTCGGCGCGGTCGTCGCGCTGGTCACGGTCGTGACGATGCGCGTGTACACCGCCGTACTGGCGTCGTCCGGCAGCGGCGTCGAAGCGAGCCTCACGGCGGTCGCGGCCGGCATCCTCTCAGGCGGGTTGTGCGGGCTTGCGAACGGACTCCTCGTCACCCGACTCGACCTACCGCCGTTCGTCGCCACACTCGGCATGTTCGGCGTCGCCCGCGGTGTAGCCGTGTGGCTCGCCGAGCGGACCACGCTGGCCTTCCCCGGCGGCGTCACCCCCGAGTGGGTGGTTTCGCTCGGGAAGACCTCGGCGCTGAACCCCGGGCTGTGGTCGCTTCTGGTGCTCGCCGTCGGGGTGGCCGTGCTCCTGCACCTCACGGTGTTCGGCCGACACCTGTACGCCGTGGGGTCGAACGAGGCGACGGCCCGGCTGTGCGGCGTGGACGTGCGGCGCACCAAACTCGCGGTCTACGTACTCAGCGGTCTACTTACCGGGTGGGCCGGCGTCCTGATGTTCGCCCACAGTAACAGCGGCAACCCGACCCTCGGGGAGCAACTGGAGTTGGACGTGATTACCGCCGTGGTCATCGGCGGGGCGAGCCTGGCCGGCGGGCGGGGCACGGTCGTCGGGGCGATGCTCGGGGTCACCATCCTGGGGCTCATCAAGAACGGTGTCAGCCTGTTCAACGTGCCGGTCGAGATGCAGTACATCCTCATCGGCGTCCTGCTTCTGGCCAACGTGGCGCTGGGCCGCTGGCGCGGGCGGTGAAGTTCCCCCATAGCACGCGTTTTGAGCAGCCGGCACAACCGGCACCGATTTTTCACCGCCGGATTGGGGCCGGGGCTGAAAATCGGTTGACACACCCCTCACGTCGGGTAGGCTGAGAGTGACCCGTCCATCCCCGAAGACCGGCGCAGGACGCACCCTTCCGGATGGTAAGCCTGGCCCCTCAGCCACCCCCCTAACCGGCTGCGAGGCACAGCACCAATGTCCAACCTGAACGTCACGCCGGCCCCCGTGGCTGCCGCTGCGTCGTCGGCCGAGGGCGACAACTTCCCGAACGACCGCCGCAAGCGCAACATCCCGGTCGCGAAGGACCGCCGCGCCGCCAACGCGGCCGCCAAGCGCGCGGCCAGCGAACGCCGCCGGCTCATCGACCCGACCACCTGTGAGCGCGACTACAACGACGAGGAAACCGAGTTCATGAAGGCCATGGACCGGTACAAGCGCGAGAACCGCCGCCCGTTCCCGACGTGGAGCGAGGTGCTCGAGGTGATGCGCTCCCTCGGCTACCGCCGCGTCGCCGAGCCGACCGCCCTGCCCACCGGCAAGCGCGAGTCGGGGGTGTCACCCATCCCGACGCGGTAGCCGGTTCGAGTTCAGGGTTGCACGAGGCCGCCTCCGAACTCTAAACTCTGAACTCGAAACTGTCCAGCGGCACGGACGCCATGCACCTGTTTCTTTCCGCCGGCGAGCCGAGCGGCGACCTGCACGGCGCGAACCTCGTTCGCGCTCTCGCCCGTCACAACCCCGCGGTTCGCGTCACCGGCCTTGGCGGCCCGCGGATGGCCGCGGCCGGCGCGACCGTCCTGTACCCCCTGGCGAAGCACGCGGTCATGGGCTTCGTCCGCGTGCTGAAGCACCTGCGGACGTTCTTCCGCGCCGCCCGGCTGGCGCAACGGAGTTGGGCCGCCGACCGGCCGGACGCGGTCGTCATCATCGACTGCTCCGGCTTCAACCTGCCGCTGGCGAAGCGGGCGCACGCCGCCGGCATCCCCGTCTACTACTTCATGCCGCCGCAGGTGTGGGCGTGGCGGAGCGGCCGCGTCGAGAAGATTCGCCGCTGGTGCGCCGGCGTCCTGACCGTGCTGCCGTTCGAAGATGAGTGGTACCGCAGTCGCGGGGTCGCCACCCACTTCGTCGGCCACCCGTACTTCGACGAACTGGCCGCCCAGCAGCCCGACGCGGCGTACGTGGCTGCCGAACGATCCGGCGTCGGGCCAATCGTCGGCCTCCTCCCCGGCTCCCGCGACCAGGAAGTGACCGCGAATCTTCGCCTGCTCGTCGGTACGGCTCGGCGCGTCGCTGCCGAGAGGCCGGACGCGCGGTTCCGCGTCGCGGCATTCAACGACCGACACGCCGACGTGTGCCGCGCCGCGTTCGCGGGCCTGAGCCTTCCCGTCGAGGTGCTGGTCGGCCGGACGCCGGAAGTGATTTCGATGGCGACCGCGTGCGTCGCCGTGTCCGGCTCGGTGAGTCTGGAGCTGATGGCCCGCCACGTCCCCTCCGTGGTCGTATACCGGATGGGCCGCTGGACGCGGAAGCTGGTGCTGAAGCTGGTCAAGGTGCGGTGGATGAGCCTCGTAAACCTGCTGGCCGGCGAAGAACTGTACCCCGAAAACGCCACCGACTCCGACGACCCGACGCCCGTCGCGGCACCGGTCCTCCGCTGGTTGAACGACGAGGCCGCGCGGTCGGAGGTCGTGGGCCGGCTCCGCGAACTGACCTCCCGCGAGGCCCGGCCCGGGGCGTGCGACCGCGCCGCCGCGTACCTGCTCGCCGCCGCCGGCGGCCGTGCCGCCGCCGCCTGACGAGATTCACGAACTTCCCGCGGCGGCCGCGCCCCCGCCCCGATAGGATGGCGGGAACCATCTCCCCCCGGTGCCGGAGCCGGCATGCCCGACCAGCCGTCGCAGGCGGTGCAGGACTACCTCAAGGCCATCCACCAGCTCGGTGGCGGCGACGACTTCGTGCCGCCGGCCAAGATCGCCGCCGCGCTCGTCGTCAAGGCGCCGTCCGTCACCGGGATGCTGAAGCGGCTCGCCGACGCCGGGTGGATCGACTACACGCCGAAGTCCGGTGCGCGACTCACGCCCACCGGGCTGTCCGAAGCCCTCCGCGTGATCCGCCGGCACCGGCTCGTCGAGCTGTTCCTCACTCAGGTACTCAAGCTCGACTGGAGCGAGGTGGACGCCGAAGCGGAGGCGCTGGAGCACGCCATCTCGCCGCGGCTCGAGCAGGCACTGGCCGACTACCTCGGCGAGCCGCTGGAGGACCCGCACGGCCACCCCATCCCGTCGAGTACGGGCGAGTTGCGGCGGCGCGAGCTCCTGCGACTGTCGGAGTTCCGCGAGGGCGCCCGCGTGGTCATTCGCGAGGCCCAGGACGACAACCCGGCCCGCCTTCGACACTGGAGCGATCTCGGGCTCACGCCCGGAGCGACGGTCCACATCCTCCACTACCAGCCGCTCGACGACTTGTTCGAAGTCGAGGTCGGTGGCAGGCTCGTCCGCCTCGGTAGCGAGGGACTGACAGGCCTCCGCGGCGAGCTGGAGGCGGTTGCCGGCTGACTGCGCCGAGAAATCGGGCGCCGGAGGGCGTCACATTTCCGGCCGCATCCGGTTGACCGGTCAGCACCCCGTTCTAGGTTGGAGCATCTTTCCGCGTCGCCCGCAACCGGGCTCCTGACCATGCTCCACCTGATCGTCTGTGACCTGGCCTGCCTCGCCATCGCCGCGCTGTACTACACGTACCGCGACGTGTACCAGCACCGCCGCCGGCGGTCGCAGCTACGCGAGCGCGTTGCTTACATGCTCTGGGCCGCCGCCGCGAAGGCGGCGTGAGGCCGAAGTGATAATGCCCCAAGCCCACCGGCCGCGGCCGGTGGGCTTTTTCGTCGTCAGTGTCTGGCCCGCTGTCGACGCCGGATGAATTCGTCGAGGATGGTGCCGGCCAGGAGCGTCAACCCGATTACGGTTGGGATCAGGTCGCTCTTGAGCCCGCGGATGGTGACGAGGTTTTCGAGCACCGGCAGCACCATCGCCCCGAGCACCATGCCGACCGCGGTCCCCTCGCCGCCGCGGAGGCTGCACCCGCCGAGGACGGCGCCGAGGATCGCGTACAGTTCCAGGTACTGCCCGCCGCTGTCGGCCTGTACGTAAGCCGAATCGAGGAACAGCAGCACGCCCGCGAGCCCCGCCAGCGCCGAGCACACCACGTACACCCACGCCCGCTGCCGGTCCACGTTCACCCCGGCGTACTTCGCGGCCAGCTCGTTGTGCCCGATCGCGAACCAGTAGCGGCCATAAGCCGAGCGGTGGAGAAAGAAGCCGACCACCGCCGCGAGCACCAGCAGCACCACGAACTGCGCCGGGAACTGCAACTCGCCCGTCGAGTCTTTCCCGACCAGGACGTACCGCAAGAACTGAAGCGACCCCGCGAAGTCGGGCTGCGCCTCGACCGTGGCCGTGCGGCTGACCGTGCCCGCGAGGAGCCGTGCCGCGCCGCGGTAGACGAACATGCCGCACAGCGTCACGAGGAACGGCTGGAGCTTCAGCCGGGTGATGAGCAGCCCGTTCACCCAGCCCACGAACCCGCCGCAGGCCACGACCAGCGGCAGCGCCACGAACGGGTGCACGCCGCGCTCCGTCAGCACGCCGAACAGCACCGCCGAGAAGCCGACCACGGCGCCGATCGACAGGTCGATGCCGCCGGTGATGATGACCAGGGCCGCGCCGAGCGTGATGACGCCGTAGCGGCCCTGGATACTGGCCACGTCGATGAGGTTGCCCTGAATCCGCTCCTGCGTCCGCGACGCCGGCTCGAACCCGGGGGCGTTGTCGACGTACGTGCCGACGAGCCCCGCGTAGAGGGCCGCGAGCAGGCCGAGCACCCCGAGGATGCGCATCATCCGGCTTCCCCCCCCGTGGCCAGCCGCATCACGGCTTCTTCGGTCACCGCCGCCCCGGCCAGCTCGCCGGCCAAATGCCCCTCGTGCATCACGACCACGCGGTCAGACATGCCGAGGAGTTCTTCCATGTCGCTGGTGATCATCCACACCGCGACGCCGCGGCCGGCCAGCTCGTCGACCAGGGCGTAAATCTCGGCCTTCGCCCCGACGTCCACGCCGCGGGTCGGCTCGTCGAGGACCAGCACGCGCGGGCCGCGCGCGAGCCACTTGCCGTACACGACCTTCTGCTGGTTGCCGCCGGAGAGCAGGCCGACGGTCTGCGCCGCGGACGGCGTCTTGACGCGCAGCTTCTCGATCCACGTGGCGTGCAGTGCGGCCTCGGCACGACGGTGCAGGCCGAAGCGCGAGCGGAGCCGGTCCAGGTTCGGCAGGCTGAGGTTGAACCCGACCGACTCGGCGGTCACGAGTCCGTGTAGCCGGCGATCCTCGGGCACGAGGAAGACGCCCGCTCGGATCGCGTCGGCGGGCGACTTCACCGTCAGCGGTCGGCCGTCGAGCGTGAGCGAGCCGGCGGCGAGCTGGCGGACGCCGAACACCGCCTCGGCCAGCTCCGTGCGGCCGGCCCCGACCAGCCCCGCCATGCCGAGGATTTCGCCGGCGCGGACGTCGAGTGACACCGGGGTGTCGGGGCCATTCCGGTATCGGAGCCCGGCCAAGGACAACACTGGCTTGCCGCCGGTGCCGGAGCGATGAACCTTCGGGTAGAACGACTTCATGTCGCGGCCCACCATGAGCCGGACCATGTTGTCGTGCGTCACGTCGGCCCTCGCCAGCTCGCCGGCGTTCTTTCCGTCCCGCAGCACCGTCACGCGGTCGGCGCAGCGCTTCACCTCGGCCAGCCGGTGCGAGATGTACAGGACCGAGACGCCGTCGCGGCGGAGGGCGTCGATCACCTCGTACAGCCGTTCCGTCTCGCGCTGCGTGAGGCTCGACGTTGGCTCGTCCATGATGAGGACGCGGACCGCGGTGCCGAGCGCCCGCGCGATCTCCACCAGTTGCTTCTCGCCCGGCGGCAGCGTCTCGACGCGCCGGGTCACGCGGTCGGCGGGGAGGCCGACGCGGGCGAGGAGTGCTGCCGCGCGCTCGGTCATGACGCGGTTGTTGAGGACGAGCAACTTGCCGCCGGCGGTGACCTCACGGCCCAGGAACAGGTTGTCGGCGACGGTCAGATTCTCGGCGAGGTTGAGTTCCTGGTGGATCAACACGACGCCGGCCGCGGTCGCCTCCGCGGGGCCGGCGAAGCGGACGGGGCGGCCGTCGAGTTCGACCGCGCCCTCGTCCGGCTGGTAGACGCCGGCCAGAATCTTCATCAGCGTAGACTTGCCGGCGCCGTTCTCGCCGACGACTGCGAGCACCTCGCCGGGCGCGAGCGTCAGTGACACACGGTCCAGTGCGACGACGCCTGGGAAGCGCTTCGAGACGGCGGCGGCGGTGACGCGGGGGGTGGTCATTGGCGCGAAGGTAGCCGGCGAGCCGGCGGCGTCAGCCCCGGGATTCCGGGGTGGCTGGAGCAAGAATCCGGGGGCTGACGCCCCCGGCTCGCCTCGATCAACTACCGCTTCACGCTGGCGAGTTGCTCCCGCATGGCGGTCAGGTAGTCGCCCGCCTTCGGGAACTTGATGTGGAGGCTGTTGATGGTCTGGTCCGGCCCGCCGTCGCGGGTGATGACCTGGTACGGGGCCGACCCGGCCACGCGCTTCGTCTTGTCGCCGCGGGCCTCGGCCGCCAGCACCTCCACGGTCTTGTAGCCGTAGTTGTAGGGGTCTTGCACCACAGTCCCCTCGATGTGCCCGTCGGCGATGGCCTTCAGCGTCTCCTGGTTCTCGTCGAACCCGACGATCTTGACTTTGCCGACGAGGTTCTTGGAGCGGACGGCTTCCAGGATCGACGGCGGGTTGTAGGCGTACAGCCCGACCATGCACACGTCCGGCACGCCGTCCAGCCGGCTCAGCATCGCCTGGGCGTTGCTCGCGGCCTTCTCCTTCACCATGTCGTCGATCTTCGGCTCGCCGTCGACCAGGAAGTAGTTGCCGTAGAACTTCCCGCTCAGCTCCGGCCGCGACGGGTGCCTGCCTGCCAAGCCGTTCTTGTCGGGCGTCGCCAGTTCTTCCAGCACACCCGCCGGCCGGGCCTGCCCGTTCGCCGAGGTCACGCTGCCGATGAACAGGGCGACGGTGCCGCCGTTCGGCAGCGCCTTCTTGACAAGTCGGCCGACCGCCCGCCCGGCCTCCTTGTTGTCCACGCCGACGTAGCAAACGCGGCCCGAGTCCGGGGCGTCGTTGTCCATCGTCACCAGCACCGACTTCTTGGCGACTAGCTTCAGGTCGTCAGTCTGCTCCTTGGGCTTGATGACGCTCACGCCGATGCCGCTGAAGCCCTGGCTGACCCAGGCGTCGATGACCGGCTTCTGGATGTCGCCGTCGCCGGACTTGGGCTGGTTGAACACCAGTTCCACGTCGAAGTCCTTGGCCGCCTTGTTGGCCCCGGCCTCGCACAGGTCCCAGAACGGGTCCACGCAGTTGGTGATGATGCCGACCTTCGGCTTCGCGGCCGTGTCCTTCTTGCCGCAGGCCGGGACGAAGCCGAGGCCGACCGCGACTGCCGCGACCAGCCCGAGACGTGACCACCGCGCCATAGCCGCACCCGGGGAGTGGGGAGCTGGGACTTCGTAAAGGTTCTTTACAAAGTACCCGCGCTCGGCCCGGCGGCAAGAGTTACGCCGCGATTATCGCTCCCACTTCGGGGCCGCGGCGCTGCCAGCCATCTGCTTGCGAATGTCATCACCGCGCTGCGACTGCCGCAACAACGGCTGCACCTTGTCCAACTCGGCCGGGTCGAAACCGGTGCCGCGGAGCAGGTCGCGGGCCACCGCCTCGGCGTTCAACTCGGCGGGCGTGAACCGCTTCGTACCCACCGCCTCCTTGTGCCCCACCTCCGCCGCCAACGACGGGTCGAACGTGGTCGCGTCCGGCAGCGTGACGCTGGAGATGCCCTCGCGGTCCTTGCCGAACTGCGAAGCGCGGCGCTTCTCGGCCGACATCTTGCCGAGTTCGGAACACAGCACCGCGGCCAACTCAGGCTCCGTCTTGCACGTCTCGACGAGGCCCGCGCTGATGAACACCTCGGATGTGCCGCGGTGGAACAGGACCGACTCGCGGACCCACACGACGTGAAAGAGCGGCTCCAGGCCGCTGAACGGGTTCTGCGCCATGATGCGCCGGCCAAGAGAGTCCACGCGCTCGGAGGTCGGCAGGGACACCGGAAGCGTGTTCGCCGTGGCCGGGTCTTCCCAGCCGAGCAGCTTCTCGACGGAGAACGTGCCGCTGTGGACGCAGCCGCTCAGGAGCAGCAGCCCGCAGGCGAACCCGATCGCGGCGCGGCGGTCCATTAGCGTAACCCCAGAACGCGGAACCGACCCGATACCGGGAGCAGGCGTTGCTGTCGAGAGGGAACCATCGTCGGCTCCCGGGCGAACGCCAACCGGCGGCCGGCGGCCGCGCGGGAACGCGGTGCAACGGCCGCCGGCGGCGGGGTGTCGGGTTTCGGCACAGACGCGCCCTCCGGGCCGCACTCGTTAGCCAGGGGGTTTGCAGGTTCGACCCTGCGGCCAGTCGCCCGGACGACCGGCGCCCCCCGGCACCTCCTGAAGGAGGCGTACCGCGCGGCTCGCGTTGGGACCCACGGGTCGAGGCGGGGTTGACCGGCCACTCTTGTTGCGCGGTCCGGGCCGCGACGAACTCAGGCTTGAACCCCACCCGACACCTCAGGGAGAATCATACGGAACGCCTGTTCACTAGTCAAGCCGGGATCGGATTTCGCCCCAGTGCCTGCCACGACCCGCGCGGCGCGACGGCTTCTATAACAGCACCCTTCAACCGTTCGTTCAGGATGCCCGCTCATGGCCGACGCCATCACCCCCCGCGCGAAAGACTACCCCCGCTGGTACCTGGACGTGGTCCAGAAGGCCGGCCTCGCCGACAATTCGGACGTGCGCGGGTGCATGGTCATCAAGCCGACCGGGTACGCCCTGTGGGAGAAGATGCAGCGCGCCCTCGACCGCCTGTTCAAGGACACCGGCCACGTCAACGCCTACTTCCCGCTGTTCATTCCCAAGCGCTACCTGGAGAAGGAGGCCGAGCACGTCGAGGGCTTCGCCAAGGAGTGCGCCGTCGTCACGCACCACCGGCTCGTCGCCAAGCCGGACGGCAAGGGGCTCATGCCCGACCCCAAGGCCGCGCTCGGCGACGACGAGATCCTGGTGATCCGGCCCACCTCGGAGACGATCATCTGGCGCACCTACAAGGAGTGGATTCAGAGCTACCGCGACCTGCCGCTGCTCATCAACCAGTGGGCCAACGTCGTCCGCTGGGAGATGCGCACCCGGCTGTTCCTCCGTACTGCCGAGTTCCTGTGGCAGGAGGGGCACACCGCCCACGCCACCGCGAAGGAGGCCGAGGAGGAGACGCACCGCATGGTGGACGTCTACCGCCGCTTCGCCGAGGAGTGGATGGCGATGCCGGTGCTGGTCGGCCCCAAGACGGACGCCCAGAAGTTCCCCGGGGCCGTGTACACGCTGTGCATCGAGGCGATGATGCAGGACGGCAAGGCGCTCCAGGCCGGCACCTCGCACTTCCTCGGGCAGAACTTCGCCAAGGCGTTCGACGTGACGTTCAAGGACGCGGCCAACAAGGAGGAGCACGCCTGGGCCACGAGTTGGGGCGTCAGCACGCGCCTGATCGGCGGGCTCATCATGACCCACTCCGACGACAACGGCCTGGTCTGCCCGCCGCGGCTGGCGCCGACCCACGTGGTGATCGTGCCGCTGGGCCGAAACGACGCCGAGCGCGGCCCGAGCATCGCCGCCGCGGAGACGCTGGCCGCCGAGTTGCGTGCCCTGCCCCGCGACGACTTCTACGGCTACGAGCCGATCGCGGTGAAGATCGACACCATGTTCGACAAGCAGCCCGGCTTCCGCTACGCCGAGCACGAACTGCGGGGCGTTCCGGTGCGCGTCGAGATCGGGCCGAAGGACATCGAGAAGGCGGCGTGCGCCGTCGCCCGCCGTGACGTGCCCGGCAAGGAGGGGAAGCAGTTCGGCGTGCCGCTGACTGGTGCCGCGGCGCACATCGACGCCCTGCTCCGCGACATCCAGGTGAAGCTGTTCGAGAAGGCGAAGGCGTTCCGCGACGCGAACACGGTGACGGCGAACACGCTCGACGAGTTCAAGGCGCTGTTCCCGATGGAGAAGGACGACGAGGGCGGCTCGGGGCTGAAGTTCGTGCTCGCCCACTACGACGGCAGCCGCGAGGTCGAAGACCTGGTGCAGAAGGAGTACAAGGCAACCGTGCGCTGCCTACCGTTCGGCGACGCCGGCGAGCCGGGGACGTGCGTGTTTACCGGCAAGCCGTCGCCGCGGCGTGTGGTCTTCGCACGGGCGTACTAAAACTCGCTTCGCCCACCGGTTTCACCGGTGGGCCTGCTTCCTCACCTTCACCACTGGCAACTTCGTGCCAGTGGCCTACCAATACATCACCCCGCAGGTCAACTTTGCCCCCGGTACTCTCTCACCGGGTCGCGGGGTTCCGTCCCCCCGAGGTGCCCACCATGTTTCGAACCGTGACGGCAGCCGCCGTGACTCTGGTCGCGGCCGCAATCACCTCCGCCGCGCCGCCGCCGGACGGCAACTACCTCCTCAGCGGCGTCACCCCGTTGGGCGACTCCCCGAGCTGCATCCTCAAGCTCGAAACGACCGACGGCAAGCAGACCGCCTCCGTCCTGTACGCCCCCAAGGGGACGGACATGAAGGTGAGCGGGTACACCGCCACGGACAAGAGCGTCACGTTCACCGTCCAGCAGTTCGTCACCCAGCCGAACGGTCAGAAGTTCCAGTTCGTGCCGTCGCGGTTCGTCGGCACCCCGGGCGCGGACGGCAAGACCGTGGTCGGCAGCGGCGGCGCCGACCTGCGGCCGACGCGGATGAAGCTGACCGCCACCGACGCGACCGAGTTCACCCGCGCCACCACCGGCGGCGGCCCGGCCGCGGCCGCCTACAAGGCGGTCGGCGAACTGCAGCAGAAGGCGTTCCCGATCCAGATCAAGCTCCAGCAGGAGAAGGACCCCGCGGTCAAGAAGGAGCTTCTGAAGCAACTCGCTGACGCCCGGCAGGAGGTCACCGAGAAGATGCCCGTCCTCCTCCGCGAGGTCGTGGCCAAGCACCCCGACTCGGTGGCCGGCGCGGAGGCCGCGATGGGCCTGCTGCGGGTGCCGACCACGAAGCTCGCGGCCGGTGAGGCGCAGAAGCTGGTCGGCGTGATCCGTAAGCAGGGCGAGGTCTACGGCAAGCGGTTCGTCGACGGCACCGAGCGGCAGCTCGCCGACATCCTGGCCCCGCGGACCGACGTGGGCGACCTGGGCGTCAAGGCCATCGAGCCGGTCGTGAAGGCGATGAAGGCCGACGCCCCCGCCGCCGACCGCGTCGCCACGTTGCAGCTGTACGAGACGGCGCTGAAGAACGCCGGCATGACCGCCAAGGCCAAGGGCGTCGAGGCCGAGATCGCCAAGCTGGAGACGGTGCTGGACGAGGAGTACCACAAGACGGTGCCGCCGTTCAAGCCGGACGCCTTCGCCGGCCGCAAGGACTCGAAGGCGAACCGCGCCGTCGTGATGGAACTTTTCACCGGCGCCCAGTGCCCGCCGTGCGTGGCCGCGGACGTGGCCTTCGACGCCCTCGGCAAGAGCTACGGCTCGAAAGACCTGGTCCTGATCCAGTACCACATGCACATCCCCGGCCCCGACCCGCTGACGAACAAGGGCACCATCGCCCGGTGGGACTACTACCGCGAGCGCTTCCCCGAGGGCATCCGCGGCACGCCGAGCACGCTGTTCAACGGCACGCCCAAGGCCGGCGGCGGCGGCGGCATGGCCAACGCCGAGGCGAAGTACGGGGCGTACACGAACATCATCAACCCGCTGCTGGAGGAGAGCACGTCGGTGAAGCTGACCGGCAAGGCGACCCGCACCGGCGACAAGGTCGAGATCGGCGTCGAGTACGCCGGCGTGCCGACGGCCGGTGAGCCGAAGTTGCGGCTACTGCTCGTCGAGGACACGGTAAAGTACGTCGGCTCTAACAAGCTCCGGTTCCACCACGCCGTGGTCCGGGCGATGCCGGGCGGCGCGGCCGGGACGGCGCTGAAGGCCGCGACCGGCAAGCAGGCGGTGAGCGTGGACGTGTCGCAGGTGCGGGCCGAGCTGTCGAAGTACCTGGACGACTTCGCGGCGAACGAGCGCCCGTTCCCGACCTCGGCCCGGCCGCTGGAGATGGCCAAGCTACAGGTGATCGCGCTGGTGCAGGACGACGCGACGGGCGAGGTGCTGCACGCCGCCCGGTTCGACGTCGGCCCCCGCGGGCCGCAGTCCGAGTGACGGCGGCTTAGTCCGGCGTGTCGGGGGCAGCCACTCCCGACACGCCCTGGTCACTTCTTGCTTCTCGCCACCCGCTCGAACAGTTCCAGCCAGCCCAGTATCAGGGCGTCCTTGATCTCGCGGGATCGCCGCAACTCCGCCGGCGGCTGACCCCAGTAGAACCCGAACCACCCGGCCGCCCGCGGGCCCGCGCGCTCGACGAACCGGCCCAGCTCCGCCGGCGAGCACCGCAGCGGGAACGTCTCCTCGACGACGACCGGCTTCCCGACGTCGAAGCCGTCCAGAGTCTTGAGCGCGTCGTCGAGCTTGCCCGCCTCCGGGTAGAGATGGACGGACACGAAGTCGAGTTCGGGCGCCACCCGCGCCGGCACGAAGCCCGATGTCAGTCCCTTGCGGTCCAGGCTCCAGTCCACGAGGCCGACCGTCACCAGTGCGTCGGGGTCGGCTGCACGTACGGCCGCGGTCAGGTGCTTAGTCCACGCCCGCGCCACGTCCGGCCGAGGGCGGTCTTTCTGGTCGAGCGACACGAACTGCACGAAGTGTTTGCCGCCGAAGGCCGGGCCGAGCCAGTCGCCGGCCGCGCGCCGGCCGCCGGGCACGACCGGCTCGTTCATCAGGTCGTAGCAGAAGACCACCGACCGCCCCTTGCACCGGCCCGCGACGGCCGTCCAGAAGCGGGCTTGCGCCGCCCACCGCTCCGCCTCGTCGAGCCGGTCGTACCACGCGGGCACGTCGGCCTTGTGGTAGCAGCCCAGCCCCGTGAGGTTGAGGTACAGCCGCTCGCGGGCCGCCAGGTCGAGGAGTTTGCCGAGGCGCTCCAGGTTCCTGGCGTCGGGCGTCTCGGCGCCGGTCATGAACCGGCCGAACTGGAGGTGGACGCGGACCACGTTCGCGCCAAGCCCGGCCATCGACTTGAAGTCGCGCTCGACGCGGTCCCACTCGTCGGCCCAGTAGTCCTCGATCAGCCGGCCGGTCGGGTCGTGGTCGTAGTTGAAGCCCCACGGACGGAACGCCTCGCCGCCGGGCGTGCGCACGAAACCCTTTCCATCCTTCGACACCACCACGCGTGGCGGGTCGGAGGCGGACGCAAGTGGTGCGACGAGGGCGAGGGTGACAAGGGATGTGAAGCAGACCATGTGCCCCCCTTCGGGTCGGGTCAGCCCGGCGGCGGGGCGGCTTCCACGTCCACGCGGAGTTGAGCGACGCCGATCTGGATCACGTCGCCGGCCTTCAGCGGCAGCGCCCCGCCGGCGCGGAGGCGGGCGCCGTTCACCCACGTTCCGTTCAGGCTGTTTAAATCCTCGACGACGAGCACTGACCGGTCAAGGGTCAGGCAGGCGTGGCGGCGCGAGCTCCACACCTGGCCGTCGGGCTCGATCGCCGTCAGATCAACGTCCACCGGCTTGTCCGCGAACCGACCGATGATGTTCCGGCCCGGGTAGACGGGGTATTCCGCCCCGATCCGAAGCCCGCGGATCACCCGCAGCTTCACGACGAACGCGGGCGGCGGCGGCGGAGGGACCGCGAAGATCGTCGGCCGGTCGGGCGACCCGGCGGGGGCCGGGGTCACAGTGACTCGCGCGTCACCGCTCGTGTTGACGAGTACGGTGGCAGGGGCCAGTGTGCGGTCGGGGGCCGGGGTGACTGGCGGCCGCGAGTCGGCCGGGTAGCGGGAGTCGAGGCAGGCGACGCCGGGGCTGAGTGCCACGGTGACGAGCAGCGGTGATCCCGGGGAGAATGCGCCACAGCGGGCGCAGCCGGCGGCCCCGTCGGGAAGTGCCGTCAGGCACGTCGGACAACTGGACATCGAACGCGGTCCTTGACACGGGGCGACCGGGCGGTGGCGTCACCGACCGCCGGGCAAATCGTAGCTCACGGCGCCGTCGAGTGGGGAACGGCCGGTTGATTTCCGGGCGATGCGGGCGGGGGTCGCAACGGCGCTCAGGCGGGAACCGAATTCGTGTCCCGCACCTCGAGCGTCACGTCAAGCGACTGGGCCGCCGTGTCGCGCGTGAGAAGAATTTCATTTCGTGGTCGAAGGAGGGCCGTGATGTCCGCCTCGAACTGCTCCCCGGTGGCGGAACGAGGTACGAGTTGAACTCCATTCAGTGCGACGTCTCCGCCCCCGACGACGACCAGCCAGACGCGCTCGCGCGGGTCGAGGGCCGCCGGCCAACCGAACGGGCGGGCGTGCCGGAACCGCGGGCCGTCGGCGGTGACGGTCCAGGCGCCGCGGAGGCGGATGACGTGGTGTGCGTGGCTCACGGCTTCATCTTACCCCGCGGCGCGGCCCCTTGAAACGACTGCGGCAGTTCCGATCCTGAACACCGAACGTCCACCCCGGTTGGGGGTCGAGAAGGGTGCAGCACATGGCCGAGTCGAGCCGCGGCAAGTTGGCGATCGTCACCGGCGGGGGGCCGGCCCCCGGCATTAACGGGGTCATCAGCTCGGTCACCATCGAGGCCATCAACCAGGGGCTGGAGGTGATCGGCTTCACCGACGGGTTCAAGAACCTCGTCCTCGGCGACGCCTCCGCCGCCCGGCCGCTGACCATCCCGGACGTGGCCCCGTACTACCACCGCGGCGGCTCCATCCTCGGCACCAGCCGGACGAACCCGGCCAAGAAGCCGGAAGACCTCGCCCGCGTCATCAGCACCCTCCAGGGGCTCGGCGTAAAGTACCTGGTCACGGTCGGCGGCGACGACACGGCGTTCGGCGGCAGCCAGGTGTACAAGCAGTGCAACGGGGCCATCAAGGTGGCGCACGTGCCGAAGACGATCGACAACGACCTGCCGCTGCCGCCGGGCGTGCCGACGTTCGGGTTCGAGACGGCCCGGCACTACGGCGTGCAGGTGGCCAGCAACGTCCGCGAGGACGCCAAGACGACGACGCGGTGGTACATGATCGTGTGCATGGGCCGCGCCGCGGGGCACCTCGCGCTCGGCGTCGGCAAGGCGTCCGCCGCCACGGTCACGATCATCGCCGAGGAGTTCCGCGGCAAGCCGGTCACCCTCAAACTCGTGTGCGACATCCTGATCGGCTCCATGATCAAGCGGAAGGCCCAGGGCCGCGGGTACGGCCTGGCCATTCTTTCCGAGGGACTGCTGGAGTCGATCGGCGAGGCCGGCCTGCTCGCCGCCATGTGGGACCTGATGCCCGCGGCCCTCGTCGCGGAGCTGAAGCGGCGGAGCACGAAGGAGCAGGACGAGGCACTGGCCGAGTACCTGGGGCGGTTCGGCAACGTCGAGCGCGACGCCTTCGGCCACCTCCGGCTCGGCGAGATCGAGTTCGGCCGCATGGTCCGAGCCCTGCTGTCGAAGCGGCTCGACGTGCTGGGGCTCAAGACGACCATCGTGGACAAGGACCTCGGGTACGAGCTGCGCTGCGCCGACCCGATCCCGTTCGACGCCGAGTACACCCGCAACCTCGGGTACGGGGCGGTGAAGTTCCTGCTGTCGCCGGAGGCGGACAAGTACGGGGCGATCGTCAGCTTCCTCGAGGGGAAGCTGGTGCCGCTGAAGTTCGAGGACATGATCAACCCGAAGACGCAGCGGATGCGGCCGCGGCTGGTGGACGTGGACGCCGAGAACTACGAGTGTGCCCGCCGCTACATGATCCGCCTGGAGCCGGCCGACTTCTCCGACCCCGAGCGGCTCCAGAAGCTGGCTGCGGTGGTGAAGCTCACGCCGGAGAAGTTCCGCGAGGAGTTCGGACACGTCGTCGAGTAGCCGACGTCAACCGGCCCACCCGTCCCGGCAGGCGGGTGGGCCTCCTCGGACTCGGGGTTGCGTCGGCCCCGGCGGTAGAATAGAGGGGATTCCCCCCTCTCCGCCGAGACCGCCTCATGGCCTCCGACAACCTGTACGACTCGTCGCCGGTGTACCGGATGGCCGCGGAACAGCTCCGGGCCGTCGCCGCGGCGATCGACCTGGACCCCGGCATCGCCGCCCGGCTGGCCGTCCCCAAGCGCTCGCTCATCACCGGCTTCCCGGTCCGCATGGACGACGGCGCCACCCGCATCTTCATGGGCTACCGCGTCCAGCACTCGCTCACCAGCGGCCCGAGCAAGGGCGGCCTTCGCTACGCCCCGTCCGTGGACCTGGGCGAAGTCGCGGCGCTGGCCATGTGGATGAGCTGGAAGTGCGGCATCATGAACCTGCCGTTCGCCGGCGCCAAGGGCGGCATCACCTGCGACCCGGCGGCACTGAGCGCCGGCGAGAAGGAGCGCGTCACCCGGCGGTTCACCGAGGAAGTGCTGTCCATCATCGGCCCGCGGGTGGACGTGATGGCCCCGGACGTGGGCACCGACGAGCAGACGATGGCGTGGATCATGGACACCTATTCGATGAAGATCGGGTACGCGGTCCCCGAGGTGGTGACCGGCAAGCCGGTGGAACTCGGCGGCTGCATGGGCCGCCGCGAGGCCACCGGCCGCGGCGTGGTATACTGCGTCCGCGCGGCCCTCGACGAACTCCACATCGACCCCGTCGGCGCGACCGCCGTCGTGCAGGGCTTCGGCAACGTCGGCTCGGTGACGTGCGAGGAGCTGAACAAGATCGGCACGAAAGTCGTGGCGATCGGCGACCGCTACGGCGCGATCCGCAACGCGAAGGGGATCGACGTCGCCGCCCTGTCCAGGCACGTCAACGCGCCGGCGAACACCCGCCGGACGGTGGTCGGCTTCGCGGGCGCGGACGAGATCGCGGCGGACGACCTGCTCACGACGGAGTGCACGGTGCTGGTGCCGGCGGCCATGGAGCGCGTCGTCACGGAGACCGTGGCGGGAAAGCTCCGCTGCCGGGTGCTGGCCGAGGGGGCGAACGGGCCGACGACGCCGAACGCGGACGCCGTGTTGGCGGCGTCGGACATTTACATCATCCCGGACGTGCTGTGCAACGCCGGCGGTGTTACGGTGAGCTACTTCGAGTGGGTGCAGGACATCCAGCAGTTCATGTGGAGTGAGGAGGACGTGAACCACGAGCTGCGGAAGCTGATGATGCAGGCCTTCACCCGCGTCCGCAAGCAGGCGGTCGAGCGGAAGCTGTCGAACCGGCTGGCGGCGCTGAGCCTCGGCGTGCAGAAGGTCGCCACCGAGAAGTTGAAGCGCGGCCTCTTCCCGTAACCCTGCGTCAGCCGTCGTGCCTCAGGCTGTGCCACGTCTCCACGGCCCAGTCGCGGTCGGCGGCGGTCTCACTGTAGACGTGACACACCACGAGTTGGCCGTCGGCCGCCGTCACGCCGCTGAGCCGCCACACGCGGCGCTCGCCCTCGTCGGTCGTCTCGCCGAACACCGCCTCGCCGCGGACCCCCGGCAAGTTCACGGCTGCGACCGCGTCGCCGTCCGGCAGGCTGCGGCGGCCGACCGCGACGGATTCTTCCGGCGTCGGGCGGGTGCCGTCGGGCTTGGTGTAGCCGACCGCGTGGAACCAGACCGTGCGGGTGGCGTTCCAGCCGGTCCAGGTGCGGTCGTCGCCGAGTTCGCGGGCGAAGTCGCCGGGCACGACGATCGACCAGCCGGAGCCGACCGGGGTCCGAACCGGGCCTCGGCGGTAGCCGATAGGCGGCCCCTCGGCGGCGAACTCGAACGCCCGCTGCGCCACCCGCTCGCGCAACTCCGGGTCCGACGGGTTGACCGTGTGCCCCTCCTCGTCGTTCTCGATCGCGTCGAGCACCTCCAGCCACTCGCGCCACGGCAGGTCACCCGCCGGGTCGAGCTTGTAGGCGCTGGCCAGGTCGTTGGCGATGCCGTCGGTCATCTCCCCCTCGGCCTCCGTGAGTGGCGGCCGCCACGGGAAGTCGCACCAGAGCCGGCACAGGGCGCGGTTGCGGTAGAAGGCGGCATCCGTCCCCGGCGACCACCACGCGAACACGTCTCGGCCAGAACTCGGGTTCGACGCCGCGGCTTCGAGCCACGCGCGGGAGCGCGGGCCGAGCGGCGTCAACACCGGACCGGGGTGCAGGAAGCCGTGGTTCGGCGGTAGTCCGATTGCCGCCGGCGGCCGCGCGGCGAGTGCCCGACTGCACTCGGCTCCGAGCCAGGCGTCGGACGCCCGCTCGCACGCCGGCCGGTTCGTGTCGGTGAAGAAGCCCGTAGGGTCGTCCGCGTCGTCGGCCACCCATCCGACGTTGAACTCCGCGGCGAACTGCTTGAGTAGGCCGCACAGGTGGGCGTGGTAGCCGGGACCCGCGGCGTCGGTGCGGGCTGACACCCGCAGCCGACCGCTGGCACCGAGCCGGATCTCGGCCGGCGGAACCGCAGGATGGCAGGACACCAGGACGACAGGTTTGTCGTCGGCGTCGCGGACGACGGGTGCTTCGAGGACGGTGTCGCCGATCTGCTCGAACCAGACGGCCGCGCGCCCGAGCCAGTCGCGGGCCTCGGCGCGGCTAAACCGTTCGGGGCCGTCGTCGGCCTGGCCGGTGAGCGAGAGCGTGATCGGCATTTCGGGCCGGCCCACTCCGGGGCGATGCGGGGTCCGTTGGGACCACTGTACGGGCGGAAGGGAGTTTCGCCATCCTCGACGGAACCGGTTCTCGGGGTGGGGTTACGACAATTCGCCGGAAGCGCCGAGTTTGACTGGATTTCCTGGCCCGAATCAGTAGAATAAATTCTCCATCAGGCGAAGTCGTTTCTGGGGAGTTGCTCCACCCGCCACCCTCCCCGGCTGGGATGGATTGGAGATACGTACATGCAGTCGATTGGTGGCGACCTCAGCGTCGAACTATTCCGCTTCCGCGACCTGTGCAACGACGCCCCGCAAGCCCTGGACGGGCTGGCGCGTGTGCTCGTGGCCGCCGGGCAACTCGAAGCGGCCAACCGTGTTTGGGCCTGGGTCGATCAGGCTCAGGCGTTGAGCGTCGAGAACGCGGCCTGAGTCGGACCAAGATTTGTGTTTTCGCGACCCCCACCCCCGGGTCGCGGAAACAAGTGTCTTCGACGGAAAGACGACTACTCCGCGGCCCGCATCAGTCGATCGCGCACGCCCGCCCAGTCCGCGGTGTCCGGCGGCAACTCGATGACGATTCGCTCGTAACCCTCCCAGTCTAATTCGTGCAGTCGGTCGTATAGCACAGCTGCGTAGGCAGTTGGGCAATCGGGCATGTTCTGAAGCAGCCCCACACGTTCGCCGTATCGTTGCTCGGCTCCCGGAGCCACGAGCACAACCGGCGTGTGCGGGCTGTAGTGCTTTGCCATCTGACCGGGCGAACGGGCGATTGTGCTCGTGGATGGTTCGCGTTGCGAGTCGATGGAACCGACGACCGCTTCCAGCATCGGCGAAGTGATCAATCCCGGTCGCAGCACGCGGACTCGCGTACCGGTCATATCCACGACAGTGGATTCGATCCCGCCCTGGCAACGCCCGCCGTCCAGGATCAGATCGATTCGCCCCGCCAGCCCCTTCACCACGTGTTCGGCCCGCGTCGGCGAAAGTTCCGTGCTTCGATTGGCACTCGGCGCCGCGATCGGAACTCCCGCAGCCCGGATCAGCGCCCGCGCCACCGGGTGCGCCGGGCAGCGAACCGCGACCGTCGGCCCGCCGGCGGTGACGACATCCGGCACGGCCGGCCCGCGCGGCAGCACGAGCGTGAGAGGTCCGGGCCAGAAGCGTGCGGCGAGCGCGCCCGCCGTTGCCGGCCATTCGGCGGTAACGTTTACAGCGTCACTCACGTCGGCCACGTGAACGATGACCGGGTTCGTCGCCGGCCGGCCCTTCGCGGCGAAGATGCGGCCGACCGCGGCCGCGTCGAGGGCGTTGGCCCCGAGGCCGTACACCGTCTCGGTCGGGAACGCGACCAACCCGCCGGCGCGGATGACGGCGGCGGCCCGCTCGATCAGCGCCGGGTCGGGGTTGTCCGGGTCCACGCGCAGTAGGTCCGTCGTCACCGGTTCGCCACCTATTCCGGCGGGCCGTAGGATGAGGTACAACGATACTGTACGCTGTCCACTCTCCGGACGGCCGCGGCGCGGAGGCCGTGACCCCATGCCCGACACGCCCGCCCTTCCCCCTCCCACCGCCGAGCAGAAGCGCATCGCCACCGACAGCTTCACCCGGGCGAAGGAGGCCATCGCGTCGGGCGGGCTCGACTACGCCATCAACCTGCTCCTCACCTGCTGCAAGCTCGACCCGGCGAACTACTTCTACCGCCAGACGCTCCGCAAGACGCAGAAGGAGAAGTACGGCAACAACCTGCGCGGCAGCCGGTTCGCGTTCTTCACCACGCCGCGGTGGAAGGCCAAGGCCAAGTCCGCCAAGCGAGGCCGCGATTACACCCGCGTGCTGGAGCACGGCGAACAGGTGCTGTGCCGCAACCCGTGGGACGTGGGCATCCAGATGGACATGTCCGAGGCGTTCGACGCCCTCGGGCTCGCCGACCTGGCCGTGTTCAGCCTCGATCAGGCACGCCAGAAGAACCCCAAGGACGCCACCCTGAACCGCGCGCTGGCCCGGCTGTTCGAGAAGCGCGGCGACTTCCAGAAGGCCATCGTGCTGTGGCAGATGGTGCGCGAGGTGGCCCCGAACGACGTGGAGGCCGCCCACAAGGCGAAGGACCTGGCGGCCAGTGAGACGATCAAGCGCGGGCAGTACGTCGAGGCCGCGAGCGGCTCCAAGGAGTCGCCGGTGATCGGGCGGATCGAGGCGCGGGCGACCGAGAGCAAGGAGCGCGGCACCCGCGAGGCCGAGCCGCTACGCCGCCGCATCGAGGCGGAGCCGACCGAGCCGTCGCTGTACATCCAGCTCGCCAACACCTATCGCAAGTACAACCAGGACGACCGCGCCCGCGCCACCCTGCAACAGGGGCTCGGCCCGACCGGCAACAACTATCAGATTCAACTCGCGCTGATGGACCTGGACCTGGCCCCGGTCCGCAAGAACCTGGAGCTGGCCGAGGGGCGGCTGAAGAAACTCCGCGAGCGGATGAAGGACCCGGACCGCGACAAGTCGGAGGACGACGAGCCCCTGACGGAGGGCGAGTTGGTGACGCTCCGCGGCAAGCTGACGAAGGAAGTGAACGCCCGCGAGATCGAGCTGTACCGGCTGAAGGCCGACCGCACACCGACGGACCTGTCGCAGCGGTACGAGCTGGGCGTGCGGCTGATGAAGGCCGAGCTTTACGACGAGGCCATCGCCGAGTTGCAGCAGGCCCGCAAGGAGGAGCGGCTGAAGTGGCGGGCGGGCCTTTCGCTGGGGCTGTGCTTCCGCAAGCGGAACAACTGGCGGCTGGCGCAGCGGAACTTCGAGGAGGCGCTCGCCGCGGTGCCCGAGTCGGAGGAGCGCGGGCGGAAGGAGTTACTGTTCGAGCTGGCGACAGGCGCGGCCGAGCAGGACGACCTGGCGCGGGCGATCGACCTGGGGCACGAGCTGGCGAACCTGGACTACTCGTTCAAGGGGATCGGCAAGCTGCTGGACGACTGGAACGACCGGCTGCAGAACGCGTAGGTACGTTGCGGCTTAGCGGCGTCGACGCCGCTAAGCCGCAAGCGGCCAAGCCCCGAGCCGTTACACGTACAAATGCCCCTCCCGCGGATACCGTGGGTGCCGCGCAATCGCAGCGTGGTCCGCCGCTGCGACCGCCCGCGCTGCCCCGACTGCCGCAATCACCGCGTCCAGCGCGTCAGCCCCGGGGTTGCGCATCATCACCCGGCGGAACCGCTCGTCGATCCGCACCAACTCGTCGAGCGCGGTGTGCAGCGCGTGCCGCGTGCGGAGCCGCTTCCGCGTCAGCGGGCCGCCCTCCGGCTGCTTGTAGTTCTGGTGCGGCAGGCCGAGCTTCTTCAGTACGCTCCCCGGGCAGCACTCCACCAACACGCGTTTCGCCCGGCCCAGCTTGCGGTAGTGGAACGGCAGGATGGCGGTGCCGGGGACGCGGGTCAGCGGCTGAACCACGTCGCGCATCCCGTAGAAGGTCTGGTAGATCATGCGGTAGTGGTAGCCGTCGAACGGCGCCTTCGCGTCGGTGTCGGTGGTGCGGCGGAGGTGCATCCGGTCGCCGACGAGCAGGGCGCGGCGGATGCATTCGAGTCCGCAGGCGTAGGCCTCGTCGCCCCACTCGCGGAGGAAATCGAACTGGTGGAGCCACTCGGCGGTTGAGGGGAACAGTTCGACTGGCAGCCCGAACGGGCAGTCGAAGCCCCACAGCGCCGACTCGGACGCCGCGACCAGATCGACGAGATGGGCCAGTGCCGGCGCCCGTTTCGCGGTGCCGGCTATGTCTTCGAGCCGGTCGAGGGCCGTGAGGACCGGCCGGCCGCGGCGGCGCGGCTCGATGCGGGCGATCCAGATGTTGCGGCCGGCGAGCTTCGCCCCGGAGAAATCGACGCCGTAGACCACCGCGAAGTCGGGAACGCGCATCCCGCCATTTTGCACGACGGCGGGGGAGCGGCCCAGGTCAGGAGTCACTTCCGCAGTTGCACCTCGTAGACGCGGTTGAGAGTCGCGTCCGCCTCGCGGCCGGACGGCGGCGTGCCGCGAATCACGGCGGTGCCGTTCGCCACCTCGTACCGCAGCGGCCGGCCGGTGAACGGGTCGTGCGGGATCGGCAGTCGCGTCTCGTCGAGCGTGCCGGGGAGCCGGCCGCCGTTGGCTGCCGCGAACGCCCGCACCGCCTCGACGGCCTGGAGCATGGCGACCTGTTGTTGGATGCGGCTGCGGGCGATCGACACCTTGCCGATGCCCGGCCCGAGCGGACCGAACACGCCGGTCGGTTGCGCCTTGTCGAACCCGGCGGGGAGTTGCCACGCAGGCACGGTGAGCCACTTAAGGATGTCGTCGCGGGACGCCTCGAACCGGTTCACCTCGTCGATCAAGATGACCTGCATCGGCGGGAACGCCTTGACTCGCAGGTCCTGGACCGGCGGCGCGGGCAGGAGGCGGGCGCGGGCCTCGGCGACCTGCTTGGCGTCCGCCGCGCGCCCGCCGAGGTAGGTGGCAGGCGTCGGCGGCTCCTTCGGCCTCGGCTGAGCCTTCGGCAGCGGCGGGGGCGGATCCCCCTCCTTGAATGGGGGGGCGAGTCCCTCCTTGAACGGGGCGACGAGGTCGAGCAGGCGGGTGACTTTCAAGACCGCGACGCCGACCTGCGCCTCCGTCATCGGGTTCTTGCGGTCGAGGACCGGGTCGAGTTCGACCGCCAGGAACGTCCGCTCGCCGTGGGTCGCCTTGCGGAGGTCGAACAGCGGCGTCGGCAGGTCGGCGAGCGCCCAGAACAGGTTCGCCGCCCCCGGCTGCGCGACGAACTCTTCGACCGACGAGAGCGCCGTCGCCGCGATGGCGATGCCGACCAGCGAGCCGATGATCGTGGGGTGCTCGTTCAGAGTGCGAGCCAGGGCGAGGTGCGTCTGGATGGTCTCGGCGGCGGCCGCGAAGTCCCCGCGGGCGATCTCGCCGCGCGCCCGCACCCGCAGGACGCGGGCCAAGTCACGGAACTGCTGGATGTCGGGCAACAGCGTGTAGATGCCGTCCTGCTTCAGTTCGGCGATGATCTGCCAGTCGATCGCCTCCATGCGGGCCGCGCGGGTCGCCAGGCGCACGGACGAGCCACCGTACTTCTCCAGCTCCTTGACCGTGCGGAGGTCGGCGAGCGGGGCGTTCAGCCACTTCTCGCGCTGCTCCACGGCCTCTTTGTTGTGGTAGAAGTTGTGCTGCTCGCCGAAGCACTTGTAAAAGCCCTGCACCTGGTTGCCGGGGATCATGTCGCGGGTCGTCGGGAGCAGCGTCCACCGCAGCGCCGGCACCGGCGGTGCGGCGGGACTGGCGCTCAACTTGAGTGTCAACTTGCCGTCCTTCACCTGCGGGCCGGGCTGTGATCGGGCGTCGGCGACGAGCAGCGCGGCGAGCACGAGGGCGCACGGGGGCACGAGGAACCGCACGGGTTCACCTTCGGGTTGGGGTTCAGTCGATGTCGCCGTGGCGGGCGGCGAGGGGGGTCAGCATCGGGCCGGACGGGGCGACACCGGCCAGGGGCTCGGGCTGCCAGCGGTCGGGGTCGTCGTACACGCGGAGCCCGCCGGACCACGGCGGTACGGGTGTGTTTGGAACGGCGATCGGAACGACGACAGGCACGAGAACCGGCTCAGTCGGTGGCGCGGGCCGCAGCGCGAACCACGCGAAAGCCACGTTCGACGCCAGCAGCACCGCGACGGCAACTCTCCAGCGCATCCGCGTCGGGGCGGACGCACGCCCCATGCGGACCAGCAACTCGGCCGGGTCGGGGCCGACGGGCGTGAAGCGGGCGAGGCGGTCGGTCATGCGGTGTCCCCCACGCCGAGCCGCGCCCGCAGCGCGGCGATGCCGGCTTCGTAGCGGCGGAACGCGGTGCTGACGGCGCACCCGGCCGCGCCCGCCGCCTGCTCCAGCGTCAGCCCGCCCCACAGCCGGGCGACGATTACCTCTCGCTGCTCCGGCGGCAGACACTCCAGCGCCGCCACGGCTTCGGCCGCAGCCAGGCCGTCGATCTCGGCCTCGACAAACCAGCGGTCCGGGCGAGCGACCGCTTCCTCGCGGCGCCGGCGGCGACGGTCGGCTCGACCGAGGTCGATCGCGGCGTTTCGCGTGGCGCGGAACAGCCACGCGGCCGGGTCGGCTGGCGCGACGCGCAGCGCGGCGAGCTTGCAGAACGCGTCCTGCACGGCGTCGTCGGGCGTGAGGCACCACGTCCGGGCGTACAGCGCCAGCGCCGGGGCGTGGGCCGCGACCAGGTCGGCGAGCTGGCGGGGCGTCATGTCAGAAGGTAAGACGACACCGCCCGGCGGATTTTCCGCCGGGCGGGGAAAAGAGTGAGGCTCAGGCCACGCGGTCGGGAACAAGGAACGGCGCCCGGTACTGCCGCGTCAGCAGCGCGTTGGCCTCGGCGTCGGTCTTGAACCGCTCCGTCGGGGCGTCGAACTCCAGCCGCCGGCCGACCTTCAGCTTCGCGCCGTCGAGCTGCACGGCGTTGCCGCGGAGGTGCGCTTCGAGCCGCTCCAGCGTCTCGGTCGCGGCGGTGTTCCCGGCCACACTCTGCGTCCGCGGGTTGAACGCCTCCTCGCGGCCGAGGCGGTAGCTGATGTTCGCCAGGTGGCACAGCCCGCTGGAGACGTGGCCGACGGCGATGTCGGCGTGCTGGTCCTCGACGCGGCGGCTGCGCACGCACGCGATGAAGTTCTGGAAGATGCTCCCCGGCTTCGGCAGCGGCCCTTCCACCTTCGGCAGCGGCTCGCCCTCGGTGCGACCGGGGCGGAGCAGTCGGCCGTTCGCCACCACACCGGCCTCGAAGTGCAAGATGTTGCCGACCGTCTGGCCGTGATACTGGTCGGTGCGCAGGCCGCGGACTTCGAACACGAGCTGCGTCTCGCCGTAGTCCATGACGGTGATCTGGCTGTTCGGCGTCTCGCCCTGGTCGGTGTAGCCGAACCGGCCGCCGAGGCTGAGCACGGACCGCGGCCAGGTGGCGTTCGGAATCAGCCAGCGGGCCACGTCCATCTGGTGGACTCCCTGGTTGCCAATGTCACCGTTGCCGAAGTCCCAGAACCAGTGCCAGTTGTAATGCACGAGGTTGCCGTGGTGCGGGCGGGATTGGGCGGGGCCGGTCCACAGGTTGAAGTCGAGCTCGGCCGGCGGCGGCGTCGCGGCCTTCGTGCCGATCGAGTTCCGCGTCTTGTAGCACAGCCCGCGCGACACCAGCAGCTTGCCGAGCTGCCCGCTCTTGGCGACCGCCGCGAGTTCGGCCCACGCCCGGCTGCTCCGGTTCTGCGTGCCGTGCTGGACGATCCGCCGGTGCCGCCGGGCCGTCTCGACCGCGATCTTGCCCTCGTGGACGTTGTGGCTGCACGGCTTCTCGACATACACGTCCTTGCCGGCCTGGCACGCCCAGATCGTCATCAGCGCGTGCCAGTGGTTCGGCGTGGCGATGCTGACCGCGTCCACGTTCCGGTCTTCGAGGGCGCGGCGGATGTCCTGCACGGTCTGCGGCGCGGGCTTGTTCGCCTTCGCGATCTTGTCGAGGTGCTTCTTGTAGGTGCGGGTGTCGGGGTCCACGAGGTACGCGACCTGAACGCCCTCCATGCCGAGGTACGCGTCGACGTGCGAGCCGCCGCGGCCGTTCAACCCGGCGACGGCGACGCGAATCGTGTCGTTGGCCCCGAGCACTTTGCCGGACGACTTGGTGCCGGCGACGGTGACGGTCGCGGCGGTGGCGAGGGTGGTGCGGACGAAGGCACGGCGGCTGAGGCGGGACATGCGGAACTCCGGGAGGAGGCGAACCGATCCTGAACAGTACCCGCCGCGGGGGCGGGTCGCAAGCGGCGAACCGGGTGGACACCGGCCGCGTTTCGCGCATGATGGAGCGGACTCGCACCCTCCCCCACGGTCGCCATGACCTCGCCGCGCTCGCACGCCGTCCTGCTGGCCGTCGCGTCCCTCGTGGGGCTCGTCGCCGTCGTCGTCGCCTTCCGGCAGGCCGCGCCGGCATCATTTCCCGCGGCGGCGTCGATCGACTCACCACCGGCGGGCGAGTCGCCGCGCGCGAACCCGGCCGCGACCTACCGGCCGACCGTGCTGCCCGATCGCGTCATCCTCACGTTCGCCGGCGACCCCACGAACTCGCAGGCCGTGACCTGGCGGACGGACACGACCGTGCGCGGCCCGGTCGCCGAACTGGCCGTCGCCACCGACGGGCCGGCGTTCGAAAAGGGCTGGCACGGGTACGACGAGAAGCGCGTGACCCGCGCCGCCGCCCGCACCGAGAAGCTGACCGCCGGCGGGTACGACGCGCTGTACCACAGCGTGAACTTCACCGGCCTCGCGGCGAAGACGAAGTACGTGTACCGCGTGGGCGACGGGTCGAACTGGAGCGAGTGGTTCCAGTTCGAGACGGCCGCGAAGGAGCCCGAGCCGTTCGGCTTCATTTACTTCGGCGACGCCCAGAACGGCATCCGCAGCCTGTGGTCGCGCGTGGCCCGCGGGGCGTACTCGGACATGCCGAAGGCGCGGTTCATCGTCCACGCCGGCGACCTGGTGGACGGCGGCAACAGCGACCAGCAGTGGGGCGAGTGGCACGCCGCGGCGGGGTGGATCAACGGCATGGTGCCGAGCGTGCCGGCCGCGGGGAACCACGAGTACACCGGCCCGAAGGGGCTCACGAACCACTGGCGGCCGCAGTTCACGCTCCCCGAGCACGGCCCGCCCGGCTTGCAGGAAAGCTGCTACGTCATCGACTACCAGGGCGTCCGCGTCGTCGTCCTGAACTCGAACGAGAAGCACGCCGAGCAGGCCGAGTGGCTCGAAGGCGTGCTCGCCGACAACCCGAATCGCTGGACCGTACTCGCGTTCCACCACCCCGTTTACTCACCCGCCAACCGCGACAACCCGACCGTCCGCGAGGCGTGGCGCAAGGTCATCGACGCGGCCCCCCGCGGCGTCGATCTCGTGTTGCAGGGCCACGACCACACCTACGGCCGCAGCGGGCTGATGCGCGAGGACAACACGCTGACCGGCTTCCAGGTGCAGGCGCTGCGCGGCACGGTGTACGTGGTGTCGGTGAGCGGCCCGAAGCTGTACACCGGGGGCGACGCGCCGTGGATGGTCCGCCGCGGCAACGGCGTGCAGCTGTACCAGCTCGTCCGCTTCGAGGGCGACGAACTCGTGTACGAGTCACGCACCGCCCGCGGCGACCTGTACGACGCCTTCACCCTGCAGAAGCGACCCGACGGCGGGAACGACCTGGTCGAGGGCGAGAACCCACCCGGCCCCGACGGACCGTCGGGGCCGTACGGCGCGGCGGTGGCGGCGACGGACGTCGGCCGCGCGGCGCCGCGCGACGGGTGGAGCGCGGCGGCCGCGGTCGTGATCCTGGCGCTGGTCGGGTTGGCGATCGGGTGGGCACTTCGTGCCCGCTGAGCCGGCTACACTAACGGTTCACACCGGGGGACGGCCGTGGACCGCAGCGAACTGGCGACGAAGTACCTCGACCAGCTCCCCTACCCGCCCTACCCCGTCCAGGAAGAAGCCCTCCTGTCGTGGTTCACCGCCGAGCAGGGCGTGCTCGTCTGCGCCCCCACCGGCACCGGCAAAACGCTCATCGCCCAGGCGGCGCTGTTCGAGGCGCTCCACACCAACACCGTCGCCTACTACACCACGCCGCTCATTGCCCTCACCGAGCAAAAGTTCGCCGAGATGCAGGCGGCCGCCGTCCGCTGGGGGTTCAAGGCCGAGGACGTGGGCCTCGTCACCGGCAACCGCCGCGTCAACCCGAACGCCCGCGTGCTGGTCGTCGTCGCCGAGATTCTGCTGAACCGGTTGCTGCACCAGGACGGGTTCGACTTCTCGCACGTGTCCGGCGTGGTGATGGACGAGTTCCACAGCTTCGCCGACCCCGAGCGCGGCATCGTCTGGGAGCTGTCGCTGAACATGCTCCCGAAGCACGTCCGGCTGCTGCTCCTCTCCGCGACCGTCGGCAACGCCGTCGAGTTCATCAACTGGCTCGACCGCTGTCACGGCCGAAAGGTCGAACTGGTCGAGGGCCGCGAGCGGAAGATTCCCCTGACGTACAAGTGGGTGCCCGACCAGTTCCTGAACGAACTCGTCGTCGATCTCGCCAAGGGCGACGAGGCGACGCGGAAGACGCCGGCGCTGGTGTTCTGCTTCAACCGCGACGAGTGCTGGAGCGTGGCCGAGCAGTTGAAGGGGCTCGACCTGATGACCGCCACGCAGAAGTCGGCGCTGAACAAGGAGGTCGATCTGCTCGAGTGGCCGCAGGGCGTGGGCCCGAAGCTCAAGCAGATGCTCCGCCGCGGCGTCGGCGTCCACCACGCAGGCCTGCTGCCGAAGTACCGCCGCGTCGTCGAAGACTTGTTCGAGAAGAAGCTGCTGTCCGTCGCGCTCTGCACCGAGACGCTGGCCGCGGGGATCAACCTGCCGGCGCGGTCGGTGGTGCTGTCAAGTTTGATGAAGGGGCCGTTCGGCAAGGAGAAGGTGATCGACCCCAGCACGGCACACCAGATCTTCGGCCGCGCCGGCCGCCCGCAGTACGACACCGAAGGCTTCGTGTACGCCTTCCCGCACGAGGACGACGTGCGCATCGTGCGCTGGAAGCAGCAGTACGACCAGATTCCCGAGACGACCAAAGACCCCGGCCTGATGAAGGCCAAGAAGGCGCTGTTGAAGAAGAAGCCGAGCCGCAACCAGCAGCGAAAGTACTGGGGGGAAGGCGACTTCGAGCGCCTCAAGGCGGCGCCGCCGGCCCGGCTCTACAGCAAGGGGCCGCTACCGTGGCGGCTGCTGGCGTACCTGCTGAAGGTGTCGCCGGAGGTGGAGAAGATTCGCACCGTCGTCCGCAAACGGCTGCTGGACCAGCCGCGCGTCGAAGCGGGGATGAAGCAGCTGACGCGGATGCTGCGGACGCTCCACGACCACGGGTTCGTGGTGCTCGACCCGCCGCCGCCTGCGGAGGAAGGGGGCAGGAAACAGGAGACAGGTGAGAAGAAGAGCGGGCTCGTGATCGACATCAAGGTCGGCGAGCCGACCACCGTTTCGGCGGTCCCCGCGACGCCGGAGTACGTTCCCGTTACCGCCACGCCGACGCCTGCGCTCGACACGCTGCTGGTGTTTCGGGCCTGCCACCCGCTGTACGGCGCGTACCTCATCAACACCCTCGCCACGGCCACGCCCGAAGAACGCCTTCAGGCCTTCGAGAGCGTGCTGGAACTGCCGAAGCCGCTGCTGCGGTACGTCCGCGTGCCGTGGGAAATGCCCGAGGGGCCGCTGCAAACCGAGGTGCTGAACCCCGAACTGATCGCCCGCGGGCTGATGGTGGCGAAGCCGCCGAAGCAGGACGGCGACGAGGACGAAGACGAGTACATCCCGTGGGACGAGCGGCCGCCGGTGTTCGCCCAGAAGCTGCGATTGCTGTTCGACGCCAAGTATCCCGAGGTCGGCGACTTCGCCACCGAGGGCGTGTGGGCCGCGGGCGAAATCCTGATCGGCTTCGGCGGCAACTTCAACCTGTACGTCACGAGCCGGGAGCTGACCAAACAGGAAGGGCTGATCTTCCGCCACCTGCTGCGGCTGATCCTGCTACTGGAGGAGTTCCAGCAACTGACGCCACCTGGCGTCGAGGCCGCGACGTGGCAGGCCGAGTTGAAAGACCTCGCCGACCGGCTGACGGAGACGTGCCGCGTAGTGGACCCGACGAGCACCGAGCAGGCGATCAAGAAGGCTCACGCCGCCGACGTGGTGGAGGGCGAAGTTCACGCCGCAGTGCAGGTGATTCACACCGCGCAGACGACCGCCGAGGCCGACGCCTTCGCGGAAGGCCTCACCGACTGACGTGCCCGACTGACAACCGACCACTGACCACCGGCCGCCATGAAGAACACCGCCGTCCTGCTCGTGACTTGCCCGGACCGCAAGGGGATCGTCGCCGGCGTGAGCGACTTCCTCTACCGGCACGACGCCAACATCCTCCACGCCGACCAGCACCAGGACGCCGAGCGCGGCCTGTTCCTGATGCGCGTCGAGTGGGAGTTGCCCGGCTTCACCCTCGACCTCGCCGAGTTCCCGCGCCGGTTCGCCCCCATCGCCGACCGCTTCGACATGCGCTGGCGGCTGGAGCGCTCCGACCAGCCGGTCCGCGTCGCGCTGTTCGTGTCGAAGTACGACCACTGCCTGATGGACCTGCTGTACCGGCACCGCACCGGCGAACTGACCTGCGACATCCCGCTGATCGTCGCCAACCATCCGGACGCGGAGCGCTGGGCGAAGTTCTACGACGTGCCGTTCCACGTCATCCCCGTCCCCGCCGGAGCGAAAGCCGAGGCCGAGCGGCAGCAACTCGCGCTGCTGGCCGAGCACAAGATCGACCTGGTGGTGATGGCCCGGTACATGCAGGTGCTGTCGGGCGAGTTCGTGCGGGCGTTCCCGCACCGCGTCATCAACGTGCACCACTCGTTCCTGCCGGCGTTCGTCGGGGCCAAACCCTACCACCGCGCCTTCGAGCGCGGCGTGAAGTTGATCGGCGCGACGAGCCACTACGCGACCGAGGACCTGGACGAGGGGCCGATCATCGAGCAGGACGTGGTCCGCATCTCGCACCGCGACGGGCTCGAAGACCTGCTGGAGAAGGGCCGCGACCTGGAGAAAGTCGTGCTGTCCCGCGCCGTGCGGTGGCACATCGACCACCGCATCCTCGTCTACGACCGCAAGACGGTGATCTTCGACTGATTTCGGGGTAAGATCGGTCCCCATGCACACCCCGCAACTCGCCCGCGTCCTCGGGCCGTGGATGGCCGCCGCGATCGTCGTCGGCACGGTCATCGGCTCGGGCGTGTTCAAGAAGGCCCGCAACGTCGCCGAGAACGTCCCCGAGACCGGCCTCGCACTCAGCGTGTGGGTGCTCGGCGGCGTCCTCGCGCTGCTGGGGGCGCTCGCCTACGCCGAGGTGGCGACGCTGTTCCCGCGGGCCGGGGGCAACTACGTGTTCCTGCGGGAGGCCTACGGCCGCATGGCCGGGTTCCTGTGGGGCTGGGTCGAGTTCTGGATCATCCGCACCGGCTCGATCGCCGCCCTGGCGACGATGTTCACCGAGTCCTTCCACGACGTGCTGCGGCAGGCGCTGTACCCGGGCCAGTCGGTCGAGGTGCTGGCGTTCTGGCCGCGGCAGGCGCTCACCGTGCTGGTCATTGCCGCGCTCGCGGCTCTGAACGCCCGCGGCACGATTCTCGGCGGCCGGCTGCAAGTCGTCGTCACGACCGTGAAGGTGGGTTCGCTTCTGCTGATCGTCACGCTGCCGTTCGCGGTGCTGGCGCTCGTCAGCGAGCCGAGCCACCCGCCGCGGGCGGAGTACCTCTCGCCGCCGTGGCCGGGGTCGTTCGGCGGCGTGAACTGGAGCCTCTACGGTGCGGCGCTCGTGGGCGTGCTGTGGGCGTACCACGGGTGGATGAACATCGCCCCGGTCGCCGAGGAGGTGACCGACCCGCAGCGGAACATCCCGCGCGCCCTGCTCGGCGGCGTGCTGCTGCTCGTGGCGCTGTACTGCGGCGCGAACCTGGCGTACTACCTCGTCATCCCCCGCGAGGAGATGCGCGAGCTGCGGAACACGACGGTCGCGACCGAGTTCTGCCTGCGGCTGCTCGGGCCCGTCGGTAGCCTGCTGGCGTCGGGGATCGTGATGACCTCCGTGTTCGGCTCGCTGAACGGCAACCTGCTCGTCGGCCCGCGGCTGCTGTTCGCCATGGGCAAAGACCGGCTTGCGCCGGCGGCGCTGCAGCGGCTCCACCCGTCGTTCGGCACGCCAGCGCTGGCCATCGGCGTACTCGCCGGGTGGTCGTGCCTCACGGTGCTGGGCGTCGGCGCGCTGACGCAGTACCGCCTGCCCGTCGTCCTCGGCCTCGACCTCAACCTGCCGGCGAACAAGGCGCCGTTCGACGTGGTGACCGACTTCGCCATGTTCGGCGCGGTCGCGTTCGAGACGCTGGCGGTTGCGTCGATTTTCGTCTTCCGCTACCGCTTACCGACAGCCGACCGGCCGTACCGCTGCTGGGGATACCCTGTGGTGCCGGCCGTCTACTGCCTCCTGATGGCGGCGGTGCTGGCGAACATGTTCATGACCCCCGAGCAACGGAGCGAGGCGCGGATCGGCCTCGGCTTCATGGGGGTCGGCGTCGGCGTCTACCTGTTGGCCTACCGGTGGCGCGGGGAATGACCACACTCGCCGCGGACGGCTTCGTGTTGCTCCCGGCCGTGTTCGACGCCGCGGCTGTTGCCGACGTCCGCGCCGCCTGTGACACCGCGTTGTCACGTCACGCCGGTGACCCCGCGATCCTGGCCGACCCGACCGGGGCCGTGAGCGGGGCCCGCGACCTGTTCCGCCTCTGGCCCGGCGCCGCCGAACTGGCCCGAGCTCCGGCGCTGCGGGACGCGCTGATCGCGGCGCTGGGTGCGGGTGCCGGCGTCGTGCGTGGGTTGTACTTCGACAAGCCGCCGGGCCACGGGTGGGCGCTGCCGTGGCACAAAGACTACACCGTGGCCGTACGGGCGCACGGCCCACTCGGCCGATTCCGGAAGCCGACCACGAAGGCCGGCATCCCGCACCTCGAAGCACCGACGGAGTTGCTGTCGCGGATGCTGACGGCGCGAGTCCACCTCGACGACATGACCGACGAGAACGGCCCGCTGCGAGTCGTCCCCGGTTCGCACCGCTTCGACCGCACCGCCGCCGACGAGCCGCGGCCGCCGGTCGTCGTGCACTGCCGGGCCGGCGACGTGCTGTTGATGCGGCCGTTGCTGACGCACGCCAGCGGCCACGCCGACGCGGCGACAGCACGGCACCGGCGGATCGTTCACCTGGAGTGCGCCCCCGCGGGGGCGCTGGAAGACGGGTACGAGTGGCGTGAGTTCTTGGATTTGTCGTGAAGAGAAGTCGCCGCTTGCGGCGTAGCACCGCGGTGCTACGCCGCAAGCGGCGAAGCCCGGAACCCTACTTCTTCTTCCGCTTCGGCTTCTCCGCCGGCGGCTCGGGCGGCCGCGGGGCCGGCTTCGTCACCCGTGGCGCGGTCGCCGACGGAGCCACCACGAACCCGTGCGGCCTCAGTAGCGGCGTCAGGAGGTCCGCCTGCGCCGACGCCTCCGCGGAGTCGACACGGGCCAGCGCGATGGCGGAGTACCAGAACCGTTCACGGTCGCGCGGCGAGAGCGAGTCCGGGTCGGCGCCGAACTCGCGGACAAGTTCTCGGTCGTAGCGCAGCTCCTTCAGCACCGCGGCCGCCTCGCGCCACGTCAGCCCGCGCGACAGGACCGCCCCCGCCCCGTCGGACACGGTCCGGCCGATGGCGATGTGAAGCAGCCCGCGAAATCGGCCCGCCGCGAGCCCCGCGTCGCGGGCGGTGTCGAGCAGGCGGCGGATTCCCTCCATGCCCACGCTCCGATCGCTCGCCGGGTCGGCCGCCGGGGCCGCCGGCGGGGGAAGGATGCGGTTCGCGGCCGGGGCGACTACAGCCGGCACGGTCCGATACATCTCGCCCATTTTACCAGTCCGCCGGAGTTACTCCAGACCCACAGCCCGCTCCTCGCATCATCGGCCCCCCTCGGCCTGCTACTAACCTGGCGGTCGGCTTTCGGCCGGATCGGAACCCGCGGCCCCCGGCAGGTCCAGCGCCGCCCGGAGAATCCGGGCGACCGCTTCGGGGTCGTCGGCCTGGCAGACGGCCGCGCTCACGGCGATCCGTCGCAACCCGGCCGCGACCACGTCGGCGACGTTCGACGGGCCCACGCCGCCGAGTGCGAACGCGGGAAGTGTCGTTTCCCCGGCCGCGGCGCGGACGAACGCCAACCCGGGGAACTCGTCAAACGCTTTGGTTCGGGACGGGAACGTCGGCCCGACGCCGAGGTAGTCGGCCCCGTCGAGCACGGCCTGCCTCAGCTGGGCGATGTTGTGCGTGCTCACGCCGACGAACACGTCGGGGCCGACGACCCGGCGGGCGTCCGCGACGGGCAAATCGTCCTGCCCCAGGTGCACGCCGTCGGCCCCGACGAGGCGGGCGATGTCGGGCCGGTCGTTGACGACGAACAGGGCGTTGGCCTGCCGCGTCCAGCGGCGCACCTGACGGGCGCGGGCGATCAGTTCGGCGTCGGGCAGCTCCTTCTCGCGGAGCTGGAACACGGTCGCACCGCCGGCCGCGGCCTGGGCGATCGTCCAGTCCAGTGCCGCGGCACACTGCGCCCCGGTGAGCAACACGTAGAGTCGGGCGTCGGCCAGCCGCCGGCGCGCGTCGGAGCCGCGGACCACGGCCCGTTCGAGGGTGTAGGTGCGGTAGCGGAGCGACTCGACCTCGCGGGCGAACCCCGGGCTCACCAGCTTGCCGTACTCCTCGACGCTGCGGAGTGCCTCCTGCAACCGCTTGAGGTTGACCGCGGCCACCTGCGCCGGCGAACCGCGCTCGTACTCGCCGCCGGCGGTCACGGCGGTGCCGACGTCGCCGGGCGTGTCGCGCGCCGCGAGCAGGAGGCCCGGGGGAAGCTGATCGGTCGCCGCGGCCAGGGCGTGACGGACGGCCTTCACCTGTTCCGTGAGGGTGCGGTCGTTCAGGACGAAGCGGCAGTGGTCGTCAAGAACGCGGAGCGCTTCCCGACTTCGGTTCAAGTTCGCGTCCAGCACCCGCGCCGCGGCGAGGTCATCGGCCGCGTCCGGCGGCGTGAACGTCGCGGGCGGCTGCTCGGGGCGGTCGAACGGGTCGTTCACGCCGCCGACCATCCGGCCGAACAGCTGCGCGGCGTCGAGCCCGGCGGCGGCCGCGGCGCGCTCGAAGTCGGCGTCTGCTGTCAGCACGGCCATCAGGAGCGCGTCGGTCATGAAGGCCGGGTCGGCCCGGTGGCGGAGCGACCAGTCGCGGGCCGCGTCGTACAGCGTCCGCAGCACGGGTACGGGACCGGTCAGTTGCTCGAACCGTTGCCGCACGGTCGTCAGGTCGCCGCCGGCGCGGGTCAGGAGTTCGGCGGGTCGGCCTTCCTCCTCGTCGAGCAGCCCCAGTACGTAGTCGGAAAACCGCACGGCCGGGGAGCCGCGGCGGGCCGCCCACGCCGCCGCCGCCGCCACCGCCCGCTCGACCCCGGGACTCACCTGGTGCATCGTCTGTTCCTTCCCACACCCGGACCAGCCGTTACAGCCTGACTCTTCGACACCGAGTGCCTCTGGATTGGTCAGCCAAACCACCCGGTTCGTCCAGAGCGCCCGGCCCACGGCCGATTGGTAGGGGTACGGACATACCCACAGTCCGGACTCGTTCGCACCGCCACCGCCTGGCACCGACACGGTCAGAACCGTGTGGTCCGGGGGATTCGGCCAGGGGATCGGCCATGCCGTCGCCGTCCGCCCGAAGCAGCCGTCCCGCCCGCCTGGCGGCGCTGGCGTTCGGGCTGTTCGTCCTCGCCTCGTCCAGCTCCGGCCGGCAGCCGGGCCAGGCCCCGGCTCCGCAGCCTGCACCTCTGCCGGTGCCGGGCCTCGCCGCCGCCCAGCCGCCGAAGAACGGTGACGCCGAGATTCCGGAGTACACCCTCGGCGAGTGCATCGCGATCGCCATCGAGCGTCAGCCGACGCTGCGGGCGTCGCGGTCCAGCCAGCAAGCAACGTCGGCCGGGGTCCACGCGCTCGACAACATCGGAAAGCTCGGCCAGCTCGTCGCCAAGGACTTGCCGGTCCGCAAGGAGCAGGCGCAGCGCGGGGCGGTGGCCGCCGCCGCCGACGTGCAGAAGACGCACAACGAGATCGTCCACGACGTCACCCGGTTGTATTACACCGCCGTCTACGCCCGGCAGGGGAGCCTGATCGCCGAGGACGTGGTCGCCCAGGTCGAGCTGCTGACGAAGATCGGCCGCGACCTGCTGAACTCGCCGCAGCCGGGCACGATGACCAAGGCGAAGCTCAACGCCATGGAGATCGGCCTGGAGGACGCCCGCAAGCTGCTCCGCACGGCGCAGCTCGGCGAGCGGAAGGCGTACGGGGCGCTCCGCGAGATGATGGCCGCCCAGGACACCGGCCCGCGCTTCAAGGTGAAGGACCGCGAGCTTCCGATCCTGTCGGCGAACGTGCCGTTGACCGAGGAGCTGATCGTCGAGTTGGCCCTGTGCCGCAGGCCCGAGTTGGCCCTCGCCGCGGCCGGGGCCGACGCCTTCCGGTTGGAGGTGTACGCACAGGGCGCCGTCCGCTTCAAGAAGTCGGTGCCGACGCTCGCCATCGGCGGTGACATCAAGGCCCGCGAGGTGCCCGCGACGGTACGCGACCTGGCCCAGCAGTACAAGCCGGGGGCCATCATCCCCGAGATGCCGCCGCAGCTGGTCGGCAACCAGGCCGACCGCGTGGCGCGGGCGATGGCTTACAGCCAGCGGGCCGACGCGGTGTTCGAGAAGGCCCGTAACCTCGTCCGGCTGGAGGCCGAGAACGCCTACCTCGAGTACGAGCTGGCGTCGAAGAACGTCCTCGGCGGGAAGCGGAAGTTCGACTTCGGCAAGGACCTGATGGAGTACGTCCGGGCCCGGGTGGACAACCCCAACGTCGAGCGCGAGCAGCTGGTCCGCGGGTACATCGACGCGGCGAAGGCGCAGTCGGACTACGTCGAGTCGGTGTGGCAGTACCTGCTGACGCTCGCCCACCTGGAGCGGGTGACGGCCGGCGGCGTGCGCCCGGACTTCCCGGGCCGCTGACAAAACCAAACTGAAATTCGAAGTCCGAAATTCGAACTCCGGGCTTCGAATTTCGGACTTCGAATTTCGTGCTTCCCTTCTACCGGGGGTGGGACGTGGTACGGGCTTCCGCGTGGACGGCGTTGACAATGCTCGTGGTGGCCGTCGGCCTCGCCACGCCCGCCGCGGCCGAGCCGCCGCAGGCGATCCGGCTCGGCGTGCTCGAGGGGATGTTCCGCGACGTGCCGGCGCCGCTCGTGCAGGCCGCCGCCACGCCGTTCCGGGAGTTGCTGAAGCGGCAGACCGGGCTGAACGGCCAGCTCGACATCCAGCCCGACCACGAGGAGCTGGCCGCCCGCCTCCAGGAAAAGAAGGTTCACGTCGGCGTCTTCCACGGGTTCGAGTGGGCGTGGGTGAAGGACCGCCACCCGGACCTGATCCCGCTCGCCGTGAGCGTGCCGGCCCGCCGCTTCCAGGCGGCGCTGGTCGTGAACGCCGACAGCAAGGCCCAGGTGCCGGCGAACCTGAAGGGGGCCGTGACCCTGCCGCTCGGCTCGAAGGCACACTGCTACCTGTTCGCGGAGCGGCTCGCCGAGACGCTGCCGGCCGGGACGATCGTGCCGACTCACACGCCGAAGCATGGACCGGACGACGTGCTCGACCTCGTCATCGACGGCAAGGAGCAGGCGGCCGTGATCGACGTGGCGACGCTGGACGCCTTCCGGAGCGACCGCCCCGGCCGCGGCGCCCAGCTCCGCGTGCTCGCCCAGAGCGACCCGTTCCCCCTCTCGACCGTCGTGTACCGCAAGGACACGCTCACTCCCGAGATGGTCGCCAGGATCAAGTCCGGGCTGCTGAACACGAAGAACGAACCGACCGGCCGGGCGTTCCTGTTCATGTGGAAGCTGCGCGGCTTCGAGGAGGTGCCGGCCGGGCACGACGCCGAGCTGCGGGCCGTGGCCGCGAAGTACCCCGCGCCGCGGGCCGCGACGGGCATGACGATGCACCCGTAGACGGGCGACCCGGATAATCCCGACGCCCCGCAACCCCCGGCTCCCGGGGGTTGTTCGCGTTTGGTGCGGCCCCGACTACCGACCTCCGCCCGCGGGCGATTAGTGGCTTATACTATAAATCCGTTCACCAGTCAAATTGGGTGGGTGATTTGCCCGCCTTCTATGATGGGCGGGTGGCACCGAGTTCGGCGAGGCGAGTGATGGCGGGCGTTCAGACGGTCTCGATCGCGCAGGAAGTGCGGACGCGGTTCATCCGCTACGCCATGTCGGTGGTCACCGGCCGGGCGCTGCCGGACGTGCGCGACGGCCTCAAGCCGGTGCAGCGGCGCATCCTGTTCACGATGTACAACGACTCGAACCTTACGTTCGACAGAAAGGCAGCCAAGTCGGCCCAGATCGTCGGCGACGTGATGGGCCGCTACCACCCCCACGGCGACGGCGCCATTTATGACGCGATGGTCCGCCTCAGCCAGGAATGGGTGATGCGGGTGCCGCTCGTCCACGGCGAGGGGAACTTCGGCTCGGTGGACGGCGACCCGCCCGCGGCCTACCGGTACACCGAGGCCAAGCTCTCGGCCGTCGCCGGCAACCTCCTCGGCGAACTCGACTTCGAGACGATCGACTACCGCGACAACTACGCCGGCAACCGCCGCGAGCCGGTGGTGCTGCCGGCGCAGTTCCCGAACCTGCTGGTGAACGGCACGTCCGGCATCGCCGTCGGCATGGCCACGAACATCCCGCCGCACAACTTTGCCGAGGTGCTCAAGGCGTGCGTCGTGCTCATCGACAACCCCGACGCCACCGTCGCCGTGCTGATGGAGAAGGTCAAGGGGCCGGACTTCCCGCTCGGCGGGAAGATCGTGACCGACCGGGCGACGCTCCGCAAGATTTACGAGACCGGCAGCGGCAGTATCAAGGTGCAGGGCGAGTGGAAGGAGGAGGACCTGGGCCGCGGCAAGTCGCAGATCGTCGTCACGTCCATCCCCTACGGCGTGGACAAGGGCGAACTGGAGAAGACCATCGGCGGCATGATCGAGGACCGCAAGCTGCCGCAGCTGCTGGGGCTCTCCAACGAGACGAACGACAAGGAGGGACTGCGCATCACGCTGGAGCTGCGGCCGAACACCGACCCGGCCCTGGTGATGGCCTACCTCTACAAGCACACCGACCTGCAGAAGAACTTCGCCTACAACATGACGGCCCTCGTCCCGCTCGAGGACGGCAAGACGATGGTGCCGCGGGACGGCCTGTCGCTCAAGGACATCCTCCAGCACTTCCTCGACTTCCGCTTCGCCACGGTGAAGCGGCGCTTCGAGTACCACCTGCGGGTGCTGCGGCGGCGCATCCACATCCTCGAAGGCTTCGCGGTCATCTTCAACGCCCTGGACCGGGCCATCAAGCTGATCCGCGAGAGCAGCGGCAAGGCGGACGCGGCCGAGAAGCTGAAAGCGGCGTTCAAGCTGGACGACGAGCAGACCACGGCCGTCCTCGACGCCCAGCTCTACAAGATCGCCCAGATGGAAATCCAGAAGATTCTGGAGGAGCTGGCGGAGAAGCGGAAGGAGGCCGCGAAGATCGAGGCCATCCTGGCGTCGAAGAAGAAGCTGTGGGGCGTCATCCGCGACGAGTTCGAGGCGCTGACGGCCAGGTTCCCCGAGCGGCGCAAGACGCGGATGGCGCAGGACGAGGACGTCCTGGAGTTCGACGAGGAGGCGTACATCGTCCGCGAGAACGCCAACGTCGTGCTGACGCGCAACGGCTGGCTGAAGCGCGTCGGCCGCCTCCAGTCGGTCGAGTCGACGCGGGTGAAGGAGGGCGACGAGGTCGTGGCGGTAATCCCGGCGAGCACGCTGGACCACGTCGCGTTCTTCACCGACGACGGGGCCGCGTACACGATGCGGGTGAACGAGGTGCCCGCGACCACCGGCCACGGCGAGCCGATCACCAAGTACTTCAAGCTCGCCGACGGCGCGAAGGTGATCGCGGCCGTGACGACCGACCCGCGCTTCACCCCCGCCGACGTGCCCGACGGCGGCCCATACTTGCTGGTGGCGACGAGCGCCGGAAACGTCCTGCGCATCCCGGTGGCGCTGTTCCGCACCGAGTCCACGAAGGCCGGCAGACGCTTCGTCAAGCTCGACGACGGCGACAAGGCGGTGATGGCGAAACTGGTCGGTGCGGAGACCGGCGTCATGCTGGCGTCGGCCGGCGGCCACCTGATTCACTTCAGCATCGACAGTGTGAACGTGGTGAGCGGCGCGGCCAAGGGCGTGATCGGCATCAAAGTGGAGGGCGGCGACACGTGCATCGGCGGCGTCCTGGTCGGCGGCCGGTTCGACAAGTTGCAACTGGAGACGGAAGCGGGGAAGGAGCAGGAGTTCGGGCCGGGGGCGATCAAGGTCCAGAACCGCGGCGGCAAGGGCGAGAAGCCGGGGGTGCGGACGAAGTTCGCCCGCGTGCTGCCGCCGCCGATCGAGCTGGTGAACTGGGACGAGCTTGACGGCAAGGCGCCGCGCAAGGCGGCGGAAGGCGATGGGGCGTCCGCCTGAGTCGAACACGGCGTTCACGGCAAACAACGACTGATGAGACCGATTCGATGAGCACCCTGAGCGCCGGGCGGAACGCCCAGTACCGCACGGAAGACATCCAGGTTCTGGAAGGGCTGGAGCCCGTCCGCAAGCGGCCCGCCATGTACATCGGCGGCGTCGACGCGAAGGGGCTCCACCACCTCGCCTGGGAGATCATCGACAACGCCGTCGACGAGTACATCAACGGCTTCGCCGACCACATCGTCGTCACGCTCCACAAGAGCGGCGACGCCGTCACGGTGGCCGACAACGGCCGCGGCATCCCCGTCGAGATTCACAAGAAGCACGGCAAGAGCGGCCTGGAGTTGGTTCTGACGGTGCTCCACGCCGGGGGCAAGTTCGGCGACACGGAGAGCGGCTACCTCCACTCCGGCGGCCTCCACGGCGTCGGCGCGTCGGTCGTGAACGCCCTCTCGCGGAAGCTCGTCGCCCTGGTGCGGCGCGACGGGTTCGAGTACCGCCAGGAGTACGCGAAGGGGGTGCCGCAGGGGAAGATCGAGAAGGTCGGCCCGTTCCGCGGGCACGGGACGATCATCACGTTCGAGCCCGACCCGACCATCTTCAAGACGACGAAGTTCGATGCCGACACGCTCAAGGCCCGGCTCGAAGACATGTCGTTCGTCCACAGCGGCCTCCGCATCACCTTCCGCGACGAGCACGGCGGCCACGTCCACGAGTTGCACAACCCGGGCGGCCTGCCGTCGTTCCTCCAGAAGCTCGTGGCCGACGGCGGCAAGCCGAGCGTGACCGAGGCGGCGTTCGCGGCCGTGCGCGAGACCGGCAGCAAGATCGAGGTCGCCCTCCAGTGGACCGAGTCCACCGAGGAGACGTACCGCAGCTACGTCAACGGCATCCGCACGCCGAACGGCGGCACCCACGAGAACGGCCTGAAGTCGGCGCTCCGCAAGGCGGTGAACGAGTACGTCGAAACGCACGACATTAAGATCAAGGGGCTGAAGGTCACGGCCGACGACATCCGCGAGGGCGTGACGGCGGTGCTGTCGGTGTTCGTCCGGGAGCCGCAGTTCGAGGGGCAGACCAAGCAGCGGCTGAACAACCCAGAGGTCGAAGGGGCGGTCGACAACTTCGTCCGGCCGGCGCTGGAGGCGTGGCTCAACAACAACAAGACGGCCGCGGACGCGATCGTCGGGCGGATCATCCTGGCGGCGAAGGCCCGCGAGGCGAGCCGGGCCGCCGTCATCGAGGTGAAGCGGAAGACGCCGGGCAGCCGGCGGTTGAGCCTCCCCGGCAAGCTCGCCGACTGCAAGAGCACGGACCGCGACGAGACGGAGCTGTTCATCGTCGAGGGCGACTCGGCCGGCGGCTCCGCGAAGCAGGGGCGGAACAACAACACGCAGGCGGTGCTGCCGCTGCGGGGAAAGATTCTCAACGGCGAGGACCTGCCGACGGCGAAGGTGCTCGGCAATCAGGAGATCGCCGACCTGGTCACGGCCGTGGGCACCAGCGCCGGCGACAAGTTCCACTACGACGGCCTCCGCTACGGCAAGATCATCCTGCTGATGGACGCCGACGCGGACGGGCACCACATCACCACGCTGATGCTCGACTTCTTCTTCCGCCACGCCCCGGAGCTCGTCCGCAAGGGGCACGTCTACATCGCTCAGCCGCCGCTCTACCGCATCGACGTGGGGAAGGAGACGCACTGGGCGCGCGACGACGAGCACAAGGAGGAGATCCTGGCCGGCCTGAAGGCGAACGCGAAGCCGGACATCACGCGCTTCAAGGGCCTCGGCGAGATGCCGTTCCGGGTGCTCGCCGAGACGACGCTCCACCCCAGGACGCGGACGCTGCTGAAGGTCGAGATCGACTCCAACCTGGACGCCCACGACGCCTTCCGGGAGCTGCTCGGCAAGGAGGCGGAGCACCGCTACCGGTTCATCATGGAGAAGGCCGACCAGGCGGTGGCCGAGGACTTGGACGTTTAGCAACGGGTGAGGCCCGCCCGTCGCGGCGGGTGGGCGTTCCCCACACCCGTCCGTAGATTCACCCCGGAACGGCACCCTACGGGAGACGCACGCAGATGGCCGCTGTCAAGGTCGGGATCAACGGGTTCGGGCGGATCGGCCGGCTGGTGTTCCGGGCTCTGGTCGAGCAGGGGCACCTCGGCAAGACGCTGGACGTGGTCGCCGTCAACGACCTGGTTCCCGCCGACAACCTCGCCTACCTCCTGAAGTACGACTCCACCCAGGGGAAGTTTGCCGGCGAGGTCGCCAGCAAGAAGTCGAGCCCGTCGGTCGCCGAGGACGACGTGCTGGTCGTGAACGGCCACGAGATCAAGTGCCTGGCCGTGAAGGAAGGCCCGACGGCGCTGCCCTGGAAGGACCTGGGCGTCGAGTACGTCATCGAGTGCACCGGCCTGTTCACCGAGGCCGCGAAGGCCAAGGGGCACATCACGGCGGGCGCGAAGAAGGTCGTCATCTCGGCCCCCGCCAAGGACGAAGACATCACCGTGGTGATGGGCGTCAACCACGAGAAGTACGACGCGTCGAAGCACAACATCATCAGCAACGCCAGCTGCACCACGAACTGCCTCGCCCCGGTCGTCCACGTCCTCCTCAAGGAGGGCTTCGGCGTCGAGGAGGGGCTGATGACGACCGTCCACAGCTACACCGCGACGCAGAAGACGGTGGACGGCCCGAGCAAGAAGGACTGGAAGGGCGGCCGGTCGGCGGCGATCAACATCATCCCGAGCGGCACCGGCGCCGCCCGCGCCGTGGGCCTGGCCATCCCCGAGGTGAAGGGGAAGCTCACCGGCATGTCGTTCCGCGTGCCGACGCCGACCGTCAGCGTCGTGGACCTGACGGTGAAGACGACGAAGGAGACGAGCTACAAGGACATCTGCGCCGCGATGAAGAAGGCGAGCGAGACGTACATGAAGGGTATTCTCGCGTACACCGCCGACGAGGTGGTGAGCACCGACTTCATCCACGACAACCACAGCAGCATCTTCGACGCCGGCAGCGGCATCGAGCTGAACAGCAAGTTCTTCAAGCTGGTGAGCTGGTACGACAACGAGTGGGGCTACAGCAACCGCTGCGTGGACCTGCTCCAGTACATGATCAAGAAGGGCTGAGCAAGCAATCTCACGCGGAGGCGTCGCGCCGCAGCGAATCCAAGACTCGGGTCTTCGCTGCGGAGCGACGCCTCCGCGTGAGCTTCCTCTGGAACAAACGGATGCCCAAGAAGACGCTGTCCGACCTCGGCCCGCTCGCCGGTAAGAGGGTGCTGGTGCGCGTGGACTTCAACGTCCCGCTGGACAAGAAGACCGGCGCGGTCAAGAACGACCGCCGCATCCGCGGCGCCCTGCCGACCGTGCAGGCGCTACTCGACGCCGGCGCCGCCGTGATCGCCATGAGCCACCTCGGCCGGCCCGAGAAGGCCACGCCCGAGGAGCGCGCCAACCTGACGACGGACAAGGTCGCCGCCCGCTTCGGCGAGTTGCTCGGCCGGCCGGTCAAGAAGGCGGCGAACGACGTGGTCGGTCCGGCGGTGTCGGCAGCCGCCGCGGCGCTGAAGCCGGGCGAGGTACTGCTGCTTGAGAACCTGCGGTTCGACCCGCGCGAGCAGCAGAACGACGCCGAGTTCGCGGCCGCGGTCGCGGGCCTCGCCGACGCCTACGTGAACGACGCCTTCGGCACCTGCCACAACGACAAGGACGCCAGCATGGTCGCGGTTCCCGCCGCGATGAAGGCGGCCGGCAAGCCACGGGCCGTGGGGTTGCTCGTCGAGAAGGAACTGACCATCGTCGACGGCCTGATGACGGCCCCGAAGACGCCGGTGCTGGCCGTCATGGGCGGGGCGAAAGTGTCCGACAAGATCGCGTTCATCAACGCCCTCCTCTCGAAGGTCGATTCGCTCCTCATCGGCGGGAAGATGGCCTACACCTTCCTCAAGCTGAAGGGCTTCGACGTGGGCGCCACCCGCGTCGCCGAAGAGGAACTGGCGGCCGCGACGCCGCTGCTCGGCCACGTCGGCGGGAAGATCACGCTGCCCGTGGACTGCCTCGCTGCGAAATCGAGCGACCTGGGCGTCACGCAGGTCGTCGAGGTCGGCGGAGCCATCCCGGCGGATTACGAGGGTGTGGACATCGGGCCGAAGACCCTCGCCCTGTTCGCCGGCAAGATCAACCAGGCCGCGACGGTGATCTGGAACGGCCCGGTCGGGTGGTTCGAGCAACCCGCGTTCAGCGCCGGCACCAAGGGCGTCGCGGCGGCGATGGCCGACAGCGGCGCCGTCACCGTGGTCGGCGGTGGCGAGACGGCGGAGGCGGTGGAGCAGTTCGGCTACGACAGCAAGATGACGCACGTGTCCACCGGCGGCGGGGCGTTCCTCGCTTACGTCGAGGGGCGGAAGTTCCAGTCCCTGGCCCAGATCGACGACCGCGGCTAACTCCGAGTTCTTGATGTCTTCGATCCCCCAACCCGCCGACCGGAAGAAGGGCGTCCCGGAGGGGCTCTGGCTCCGCTGCCCGGGGTGCAAGGCCACGGTCTACCGCAAGGAGGTCGAGGCCCGGCTGTTCGTCTGCCCGGAGTGCGACCACCACTTCACCGTGCCGGTCCGCGACCGCATCGCCCAGCTCCTCGACACCGACAGCTTCGAGGAGTGGGACGCCGAGCTGGCGCCGTGCGACCCGCTCGGGTTCGTGGACCGCATCCCGTACGCCCAGCGGCTCGTTGAGGAGCAGGCGAAGACCGGCCAGAAGGACGCGGCGGTCTGCGGCAAGGGGTTCGTCCGCGGCCGGCCGGTCGTCCTCGGCATCACCGACTTCCACTTCATGGCCGGGAGCATGGGGAGTGTGGTCGGCGAGAAGCTGGCCCGCGCCGCCGAGCGCGCCGCCGACGCGAAACTGCCGCTCATCTTCGTCAGCGGCTCCGGCGGCGGGGCGCGGATGCAGGAGGGCATCCTGTCGCTGATGCAGATGGCCAAGGTGTCGGCCGCACTGGCCCGGTACGATACGGCCGGCGGGCTGTACATTTCGATCCTGACGAACCCGACGATGGGGGGGGTGGCCGCGAGCTGGGCCTTGCAGGGCGACATCCACCTGGCCGAGCCCGGGGCGATGATCGGCTTCGCCGGCCGGCGGACGATCCGCAACACCGTCGGGCTGGAGTTGCCCGAGAAGTTCCAGACGAGCGAGTTCCTGCTGAAGCACGGGTTCGTGGACCGGATCGTCCACCGCCGCGACCTGCGGACCGAGGTCGCCCGAATCATCGACTACTGCGACATCCAGTAACGCCGTGAGGCGCCCGTGGGCTTCTTCGATTTTCTGACCGGCAAGGGCAAGGACAGGGGCGGGGTCGGTGGCTCGCCGCGCAAGGTGGCGAACATCGCCAAGCGCTTCGAGCTGAGCGGCAAGACCGGCCAGGGGAGCATGTCCAAGGTCTACCGGGCCTACGACCGCGAGATCGGCCGCAACGTCTGCCTCAAGGTCCTCGACAAGGTCAAGACGAAGGAGTTCGAGGCCCGCTTCCCCGGCCTGAAGAAGCCGTCCGAGGGCGAGATCTGCATGGCCCTGCGGCACGAGAACATCGTGCGCACCTACGAGCACGGGCTGACGACGAACGGCGAGCCGTACATCGTCATGGAGTGGGTGGACGGTTACGGCCTCAGCTACCTGGTCGAGACGCGGAACGCCCAGCTTAAGGGAAACCGGATCAACTACCTGTCGCAGCTGAGCGACGCCGTCCAGTACATTCACGACTCCAAGTACCTGCACCGCGACCTGTGCGCCCGCAACATCATGGTCAACACCGAGGGCGTGCTCAAGCTCATCGACTTCGGGCTCGCGATCCCGTACACGCCGCAGTTCTGCGCCCCCGGCAACCGGACCGGCACCAAGGAAATCATGGCCCCGGAGCTGCTTGCGCGGCGGACCACCGACCACCGCGTGGACATGTTCGCTCTCGGCGTCACGGCCTACGAAATGTTCACGTTCAGCCTGCCGTGGGAGCGGTCGATGGACTCGAACGAGTACTCCCGGCGGGTGATGAACACGCCGCCGAAGAACCCGAAGGACGTGAACAAGGACCTGGACGACGAGACGGCCGCCGTGTTGTTGAAGGGGATCGCCAAGGTGCCGACGGACCGGTTCGGCTCGGCGAAGGCGTTCAAGGAAGCCCTGGAACGCCTCCCGCGGCAGGACTGGTAGCCGTCACCCCTGCCGCCGCCCGACCACCTTCAGTTTCGCCTTGTCGGCCACGAATACCTTTTCGCCGTGGCCGGGGAATCGCACCTTCACCCGCCGCAGCGCGCCGAACCCGCTCAGATCGGTGACCTGCCCCAGCCCGTACTCGTCGTGCTGGACAAGTGCCCCGACTGCCAGGCCGGTGTCCGGCGGCACGACGATCGACGCGGCCTCCTCCGGCTTCTTCGGAGGGATGAACGGCCGGACCCCGGTGTCGGCCCAGTCGCGTGCCGCCGGCGCCACCTTCGCCCGCCACTCGTCGGCGGCCCCCCGCGCGACGTTCCGCGTCATCGACAGGTCTACGTGCTCGACGGACGAGTCGCGCGGCAACTCGCCGAGGAAGCTGCTCGGGATGGCGTAGTTCAGTTGCCCGCGGAACTCGCGCATCCGGGCGTGGCACAGGTGCAGTTCCTTCATCGCCCGCGTCATGCCGACGAAGCACAGCCGCCGCTCCTCCTCCACGTCCTCGTCCTTGCCGAGGCTCCGCTCGTGCGGCAGCAGCCCCTCCTCCACGGCCATGACGTACACCACCGGGAACTCCAGCCCCTTGCTGGAGTGCAGCGTCATCACCGAGACGTGGTCGGCGGCCTCGTCCCAGCCGTCGGTGTCGGAAGCGAGGGTGATCTGTTCGAGGAAGTCCACGACCTTGCTGTCAGGGTTCTCGTCGTGGTACTGCTTCGCCGCGGTGACGAGTTCGGACACGTTCGCCAGCCGGTCGGCGTCCTCGGGGTCGTCAGAATCCCGGAGCATCTTCTCGTAGCCGGACTGCTTGATGACGAGGTCGATGAGTTCGTGCGGCGGCAGGTCGAGCTTCGTGCGCAGCTCGGTGACGAGCCGGTAGAAGTCGCGGAGGCCGGACGCTCCTTTTCCCTTGATCTCGGGGATACGGGCCACCTGAGCCGCGGCCGCGAGCAGTGGCATTTCCTCGCGGCCGGCGAACGCCACGAGCCGGTCGAGCGAGGTCTTGCCGACGCCGCGGCTCGGCGCGTTCACGACGCGGAGGAAGCTGACGTTGTCCTGCGGGTTGGCGACGAGCCGCAGGTAGGCAAGCACGTCGCGGTTCTCCTTCCGCTCGAAGAACGCCAGCCCCTTCACGATTTGGAACGGCACGCCGTGCTTCACGAACGCGGACTCGAGCGACCGCGTGAGCGCGTTGATGCGAAGGAAGATGGCGTGGTCGCGGTAGCGGAACCGGCCGGCCTTCACCGCCTCCTTGATCCGCACGACGACGCCCTCGGCCTCGTCGAGTCCGTTGTCGAAGGTGAGGACGCGGACCGGCTCGCCGGCCGGGTTGTCGGTGACGAGCGCCTTCTTCTTCCGCTGCTTGTTGCGGTCGATGAGCGCGCCGGCGGCGTGCAGGACGTTCTTTGTGCTGCGGTAGTTCCGCGTCAGCGTGATGACCCGGGCCGCGGGAAAATCGCGCTCGAAGTCGAGGATGTTCTTGATGTCCGAGCCGCGCCACTTGTAGATCGACTGGTCGGGGTCGCCGACCACGCACAGGTTCGGGTGGTCCACCGACAGCCGGCGGGCCACCTCGTACTGCGCGGAGTTGGTGTCCTGGTACTCGTCGATCAGCACGTAGCGGAACCGCGAATCCAGGTCGCGGCGGAACTCCTCGTTCAGCCGCAGCGCCTGGGCCGGCAGGTACAGCAGGTCGTCGAAGTCCATCGCGTTCGCGGCGCGGAGCCGCTTCTCGTAGCCGTGGTACACCTTCGCCACGGTCTGCGTGAAGAAGTCGTTCGCCGTCTTCTCGTAGCCGTTCGGCGTGAGCAGTTGGTTCTTCGCCTTGCTGATCGCGCCGCCGAGGCGGTCGGGGCTGAACTTCACGTCGTCCATGCCGGTCGCGGCCAGGGCGTCCTTCACCAGCTTGTTGCGGTCGTCGGTGTCGTAGATGGTGAAGTTGCGGTCGATGCCGAGGCGGTCGGCGTACTGCCGCAGCAGCCGGGCGCCGAGGCTGTGGAACGTACTCACCCACACGCGGTTACCGGGCACGAGCTTCTCGACGCGCTGCCGCATCTCGCCGGCGGCCTTGTTGGTAAAGGTAATCGCCAGGATGCTGCCGGGCCGCACGCCCTGTTGCAGCAGGTACGCGACGCGGCGGGTGATCACGCGCGTCTTGCCCGACCCGGCCCCGGCGAGGATGAGCAGCGGCCCCTCGGCGTGCGTCACGGCGGCGCGCTGGTCGTCGGTCAGGTCGGCGAGCAGGTCACCGGGGTCGGGCACGGGCTGACTCCATCGGCCGCGTCGGGTAGGCTGAAGGGGTGATTCTACCGCCCCGCCCGGCCGAGGACGACGTGCGATGATCGTGGGGATCGGCACCCAGGTGCTGGAGTGCGCCCGGGTGCGGAAGCTGATCGACCGGCACGGCGAGGCGTTCCTCCGCCGCGTCTACACCGACCGCGAGATCGGCCGGTGCAACGCCGACCCGCGCACCACGGAGGCGTTCGCCGCGGTGTGGGCGGCGAAGGACGCCGTGTTCCGGGCGCTCGGCTCGCCGTGGCGGCGCGGCATGGACTGGACCGACGTGGAGATCGGTGCGGGGAACGCCGTTGCGGTCGCCGGCGCGACGGCGGACCGCATGACCGCGAAGGGGGCGAGCCGGGTGATGGTGACGACGGCGTTCTGCCGGGCGTTCGCCACCGCGACCGGGATCGCGCTGGCCGACCGGGCCGGGTGAATCAGCCGTTCTCGCCCACGTCCTTGATGAGGTTCCGGGCGGCCTTGTACGCGGCCCGGATGCTCATCGCCCGCCCCTCGATCTGGTCGGGCGTGAACACCGCCCCCGTGGCCGCCTTCGGAAGCCCGGCCAGGTCGATCGTCAGCGGGAGCAGCCGAAGGAACTCCGTCATCCGGGCGCTCTTCGTCTCGGGGGTCACGGCGTCGCTCATGGCGGTCTCCGGGTGGGGGCTGTCCGTACCGTAGCGGGTCGGCGGCGGCCGCTCAATAGCCGACGGCGGCGCCGTCCTTGCGGGCCTCGGTGCCGCCGTGCAGCACGTTGGTGGTCGGGTCGATCAGGACGGCTTGGTAGCCGCCGCCGTTCGTGCGCACTCGCTCAACGTGGTGGCCGCGGCGGGTCAGTTCGGCGACCACCGCTTCCGGGATTCCGTACTCGGCCTTCACGGTACCGCCGCCGGGAGCGGCGGGGCGGCCGGTCGGCGTCGCGTGGCCGACGTGCTCGACGCGTGGCGCTTCGCCGGCCTGCTGGACGTTCATCCCGAAGTCGAGCAGGTTCACGAGCACCTGTACGTGCCCCTGCGGTTGCATGTCGCCGCCCATGACGCCGAACGTCAGCCACGGCTTGCCGTTCTTCGTGGCCATTGCCGGGATGATGGTGTGGAACGGCCGCTTGCCGGGTTCGAGGCGGTTCGGGTGCTCCGGGTCGAGGGCGAACAGGCAGCCGCGGTTCTGGAGCGCGAACCCGAGGTCGGCGGCCGCGAGCCCGGAGCCGAAGCCGAAATAATTGCTCTGGATGAGCGACACGCAGTTCCGGTCCTTGTCCACGACGCACAGGTAAATCGTGTCCGCCTTGCCGAGTTTCGGGTCGCCGTGCGGCACGTCCGTGGCGGCCTTCGCCTTGTCGATTCGTAGGCGACGCGCGGCGGCGTACTCGGGCGAAATCAGCTCGCGGACCGGGACGCGGGCGAACAGCGGGTCGGTGTAGAACCGTGCCCGGTCGGCGTAGGCCAGCTTCTTGGCCTCGATCAAAAGGTGCCAGTAGGCGGGCGACGTGGGGCCGAGTGCCCGCAGGTCGTAGCTTTCGAGCAGGTTCAACATCTGCAGAACGGCGATCCCCTGCCCCGGCGGCGGCAACTCCCACACGTCCACGCCGCGGTAGCGCGTCGAAACCGGATCGACCCACTCGGACTTGTGGCGGGCCAAATCGGCGGCGGCGAACAACCCACCCTTGCGCTCAGAGAAGGCGACGAGGCGGCGGGCGATGTCGCCGGTGTAGTACGCGTCGCTGCCGGCGGCGGCGAGCGCGCGATAAGTCTTAGCCAGCGCCGGATTCTTGAACACCTCGCCGACGCGCGGCGCCGTGCCGCCGGGGACGTACACCTGACGGAACTCGGCGTCGCGGTTCGCGTCGGCGCTTCGCCAGTAGCCCGCAATCACCTCGGGGACGGGAGCCCCGTGCTCGGCGTAATGGATGCTCGGGGCGAGCAGATCGGCGAAGGTGCGGGTGCCAAACTTCTGCCGCAGCTGATCCCACCCGTCGACACAGCCGGGGACCGACCAGCTGAGCGGCCCCTTCTCGGGAATCTCGGCAAGTCCCTTCCCGCGGAACAAATCAATGGACGCCTTCCCCGGGGCGCCGCCGCAGGCGTTCAGGCCGTGGAGTTTCTGCGTCTTCGCGTCCCACACGATGGCGAACAGGTCGCCGCCGATGCCGCACGACATCGGCTCCAGCAGGCCCATCGCGGCACTGGCGGCGATCGCCGCGTCAACCGCGTTGCCGCCCTGCTTCAGCACGTCGAGGCCGATCTGGGCCGCGAGCGGGTGGCTGGTGGCAACGATGCCGTTGTTCACCACCGTGACCGACCGGCCGGCCTTGAAGGGCTCGGCGGTCGGCCGCTGGGCGAGAACGTCGTCCGCGAGCAGCAACAGCGTCATGACGGCGAGGGTGCGCATCGGCGATTACCGTTTCGGGGTCGGTGGCGGGGCGGTCTCCGGCAGTGGCACCTGATGCGGCCGGCCGAGGTACGCGACCAGGTCGCGCACCTCCTCGGGGCGAAGGGCGTCGAACAGCCCATCCGGCATGATCGAGATGGCGGTTTGCGTCACGCCCTCGATGTCGGCGCGGGGAAGAACGACGGTCTCGTTCGTGGTGCGGACCGTCAGCCCCTCGGCGGTGTCGCGCGTGACAACGCCGGACACGAGCCGCCCGTCGGTGGTGCGGACGTTGGTGACGCGGAACTCGCGCGGCACCACCGCGCTCGGGTCGAGGACGTTTTCGAGGAGGTACTCGAGGTTCGTCCGCTGCGAGCCGGTCAGGTCGGGGCCAAGGTCGCCGCCCTCGCCGAAGATGCGGTGGCAGCTCGCGCAGTGGCGCGTGTACAGCTGGCGGCCGTTTACCACGTCGGCGGTGCGGAGGTATTCCGTCGTCAGGGTGCCGCGCCACTTACGGGCCAGAGCGGTGCGATCGCCGGACGCGGGGCGGATCGTGCCCCACGCCGTGCCCAGCTTCGCGGCCACGGCGGAGTCGTTCAACGCCAGCATTTGACGGGCGGCGACCAAGGACACGTCCGCGCGCGAAACCGACCCCTTCTCGACGGCCGTGAGAAGTGCCAGCGCCCAGGCGGGACGCGAGCCGAGCGTCTGCACGGCGTCGGCCTTTTCGGCGGCGCTGAACGTTGGGTACGCGGCCAGCACGCGGGCCGCGGTGGCGTCGTGCGGCACCGCGGCGAGCGCCCGCACGGCCGGGCCGCGGACGGCGGCGTCGGTCAGCAGCGGTTGTAGCAGCGTCGGCAGGTCGGCGACGCGACGGCGGGCCAGTAACTCGATCGCGGCGGCACGGGCGGCGGGGTCGGCCTTCGCGTCGGCGGCGCGACCCTTCAGGTCGGCGAGGGCGCGGGCGTTGCCGAACAACACCGCCAGCGCCTCGGCGCGACTCCGCACTTCAGGCACTTCGCTCATCGAAAGCTGAGCGTACACCGCACCCCAGCCCTGCGGCTCGGGAGCTTCACGGAGGCTCGCCAGTGCCTCCTGGATGCCGGCAAGCACGGGCAACTGCGATGACTCGATCTTCACGTTGTCGAGGTGCTCGACCAGGAAGTTAAGGCGGGCGTCGCGCTGGCTGGCGGGGACCGACGCGACCAGGTAGCGGGCGATGTGCCGGCCGATCAGCGGGTGCCGGGCGCTCTCCAGGAACGCACTCCATTCACTCGGGTGGTCCGTGCTGGCGAGCGCCATTTGCACTGCGTACCAGCCGGCGAGTGCGAGGTTCGGCTCGTCGTTGTCGAGGATGCGCCACTCGACCAACCGCGCCAGTTTCCGGCCGTCCGCGCCAGTCAGTCGCTGCGACACGCCGGCCGCGAACTGCAACACGAAGGGGGACTCTTCCTTCTCCACCGCCGCGAGAACGGCCGCGACCGCGGGCGGCATCGGAACCTCGGTCGCCAGCATCAGCGCCCACGCCCGTACGTTGTCGTCGGGATGCGCGAGCAGGTCCGTCAGCAGTTCCGGCGTCATCCCACCCACGACGTGCAGCGCCCACATCGCCCGCAGCTTCCACGTCACGTCGTCGGTCCCCTTCACCATGCGGACCAGCGAATCCTTGGAATCCTTCTCCAGCTTCCCGGCCGCGGCGCGCTCCTGAAGCACGCGGCGGGCCTGGCGCACGAACCAGTCGTTGGCGTGGATCTGCATCTTCACCAGCTCGGCGTCCGGTAGCTTCGCCAGGTCGCCGGTCCACCGCATCGGCGTGCCGTGGACGACGCGGTAGACGCGGCCGTTGGTCAGGTCGGCCTTGTCGTAGTTGTGGCACTCGCCGGTGTCGGACCAGTCGGTGACGTACAGCCCGCCCTCGGGGCCGCCCTTCACCGCGATCCCGCGGAACCAGCTGTCGTTGGCGAACAGGAAGTCCGGGGCGTGCTTGCCGACGTAGCCGCCGGCGTTCCGCTCCAGCCGGTCGCGGTTCAGGCGGTTGCCGTGGATGTTGCACGTGAACAGGCTGTTGCGGTACTCCGGCGGGAAGTTGTCACCAAGGTATACGGCCGCTCCGCTATGGGCGTGACCGCCGCCGGCCTCGCTGTGGGCCGCGCTGCCGCCGACGCCGGTGCTGCGCGAACTCGTCCACGCGCCGCCACCCCAGTGGAGGTGGTCGGCGCAGCTGGTCTGGTACGCGAACACCCACGGGTTCACGTCCTCGCCGTACATTCGCTGCATGTGCCCGCCCGGCACGACGTGCCACAGGTGGTGGATCACGCAGTTGGTGATGAACAGCTGGCCGTGGTCGTCCCAGTCGAGGCCGAACGGGTTCGTGGTACCGCTGGCGTACAGCTCGAACGCCTTCCGTACCGGGTGGTAGCGCCACACGCCGCAGTCGAGCTTCACGCGGTCCTTGTCCGGCGTGCCCGGCTTGCCGACGAGCGATTTGGACTGGATGCCGTTGCACCCGTACAGCCAGCCGTCCGGCCCCCACGCCAGGCTGTTGAAGATGTTGTGCTTCGTGTCCTTCATGTTCCAGCCTTCGAGAACGACCTCCGGCGGGCCGTCCGGCTTGTCGTCGCCGTCGCGGTCGGGGACGAAGATCAAGTTCGGCACCGAGCACAGCCACACGCCGCCGTGGCCGACCTCGATGCCCGACAGGTTCGGGCCGTTGTCCAGAAAAACCGTCCGCTTGTCGTGGACGCCATCGCCGTCGGTGTCCTCCAGAATGAGGACGCGGTCGCTCCCCTTCCCGTCGGCTCGCCACTTCGGGTAACTCATGCACTCAACGACCCACAGCCGGCCGCGGGTGTCGAAGGTCATGGCGATGGGCTGCACAACGTCCGGCTCGCCGGCGAACAGGGTCGCCTTGAAGCCGGGCGGCAGCGTGATCGCCTTCGCCGCCGCAGCGGCCGGGATGGGCCGGTCGGCGGCCTTGGGTTGGGCCACGACCGGGGAGGCGAGGAGGAGTACGACGGCGGCGGAGGGCCAGTGCTTCATGGCGGGTGCGTCGACCGGGGAGGGTGGGGAACGGAGCGATTCTACCGCACGCACCGGCCGGAAGCGATGGGCTGCGGTTCGGCTGAGCGCAAGTTCCGCCCGCGGCCGATTCTTCAATTGACGGCCGTGGGGGCCGACGGTATCACCCCCGACCCACACGAGGAGCGCATTCCATGTCGACCGCACGACCCCGAACCGCTCTGCTGCTCGCAGCGGCCCTGTCCGGCGGCGGCTGCTCGACCATGAGCAACACCGAGAAGGGCGTCGGCCTCGGCGGACTCGTCGGGGCCGGGCTCGGCACCGCGGTCGGGGCGGCGACCGGCAACCCGAAGACGGGCGCCGTCGTGGGCGGGCTCGTCGGCGCGGGCACCGGCGGACTTATCGGCAACAGCGTGGACCGCGAGGATCAGCAGAAGAAGGAAGTGATCCAGGCAACGGCCGCGGCCAACGCCGCGCAGGCCCAGCGGCTCGGGCTTACCGACGTGATTCACATGGTTCAGCAGGGGCACGACGAGCAGGTCATCATCAACCAGATTCGCAACACCGGCAGCACCTACTCGCTGACGCCGGGCGACCTCGACTTCCTGCGGCAGAACAACGTGCCGTCGCGGGTCATCATCGAGATGCAGAACGCTCGTCCGATCGCGGTGCGGACGCGGCCGGTGATCGTCCGCGAGCAGCCGACGGTGATCTACCAGGAGCCGCCGCCGGTGGTGTTCGTGCGGCCGGCCCCGCCGCCGGGGTTGTACATCCGCGGGCACATTCACTAACCGCCGGCCCGCTTCACCTTGTAGCCGAGCTTTTCCAGCTCGGCCGCGAGGCGGTCGCGGTGGTCGCCCTGTATCTCGATCCGCCCGTCCTTCGCGGTGCCGCCGGTGCCGCACTTCGTCTTCAACGTCGTCGCCAGCGCGTCGATCTGGTCGAGCGTGAGTGGCAGCTCGCTGACCACGGTCACGCCCTTGCCCCGACGGCCGGCCGTCTCGCGGCTCACCTTCACCGTGTGAACCTTCTTCGGCGGCTCCTTCTTCGCCGGCAACTCGGCCTCGGCCACGACGCGACCGCCGAGCAAGCGGGCGACCAGGCCGTTCACCTGCGTCTCCAGGTCGGTCGCACTCCATACCTCGGCCGACGGGTAGCGCGAATCGGCGGAGAAGGCGACGACCGCCGTCGGCTCCGCGCCGCCGGGGTCGCCCGTGCGCGCGTCCCACGGCAGGCCGAAGCGACCGGCGACGGTCCGGAACACGCCCGCGGCCGCCGTCGCGTGCTCGCCCACGAACAGCACCACCTTCGTCGCCGCCTTCGCCATCGGCCGCCCTCCCGCCGCACCCTCCCGGCTACAATACGAGTGAATGTCGCACCCACCCTCCGAACCCGACCCGTCACCGGCCCGGTGGGACGTGGCGGCCGAGGCCGTCGCCGTCAAAATCCGCTGGTTCGGCCTCGTCGTCGGCTACCTGTACGCGAACGTCGTGACCGACGCCGACCCGGTGCCGCTCAACGTCCTCCTCAGTCTCGGCTTCGGCTTCACCGTTCTCGACACGTACCAGTCCTGGCGCGGCCGCGTCTTCCTCGGCGGGTTGCCGCTCCTCGTGTCGGCGCTGGAAGCCGCGTACATCGTCCTGCTGTGTTACCTCGACGGCGGCCCCGACAGCCCGTTCCGCCACTTCTCCGTGCTCGCCGTCGTGTGCGCGGCCATCCGCTACTCGCCGGCCGTCACCGTGTGGACGTGCGGCGTCAACTGCGTCGGGTACGCCGTGCTGTATGCCGCGGTCCCCGTCTACGGCACCAGCATCACCACGCTGCTGTTCACGCTCATCGTCCTCGGCTGGGTGGCGTGGGCGGCGGTGTCCCTGGTTCGGTTGCTGCGGCGCGTCGGCGACGAGCTCTCGACGGTGAACGCGCAGCTGGAGGCCCGGATCGCCGAGCGGTCGCGGCAGCTCCAGGAGAGCCAGGCACAGGTGCTCCACCAGGAGAAGATGGCCGCGTTCGGGCTTTTGGCCGCGGGCATCGCCCACGAGGTCGGCAACCCGTTGACGGCCGTCAGCACCATTGTCCAGATGCTCGAACGGCGCGACCTGGACGATCACACCCGCGAGCGCCTCGGCCTCGTGACGGCGCAGCTGACACGCATCCAGGGCACGCTCCGCGAGTTGGTGGCGTTCAGCCGACCGGCGAGCGACAGCCGGGGCCGCTGCTCGCTCCGCGAGGTAGTCGACGAGGCGCTCGGCATCGCCAAGTACTACAAGGGCGTGAAGGGCCGCGAGGTGCGATCGGAAGTCCCGGCCGACCTGCCGCCGATGGTCGGCGTCCGCGACCAACTCGTGCAGGTGTTCTTCAACCTCGTGCTGAACGCCATCGACGCTACCGGTAAGGGCGGTAGGGTGGTCATCGCCGCTGAACACGACTCGGGGAAGCTGATTGCTACCGTGACCGACGACGGCCACGGCATCGACGCGGCGCAGCGGGAGAAACTGTTCCGGCCGTACTTCACGACGAAGAAGCACGGCACCGGGCTGGGCCTGTTCGTGACGCGGAAGCTCGTGGACGCGCACGGCGGCACCGTGGCGTGCGAGTCGCGGCCGGGCGAGGGGACGACTTTCCGGCTAGAGTTCCCGGCGCTGACCCAAAACCCGGGGACGGCGGTCCCTGGGCTTGCTGAGGTGGTGGTATGACCGCGGCGCGTTCCCCCGTCGCCTCCGTGCTGGTCGTGGACGACGAGCCGGTCATCCGCGCCAACGTTGCCGAGTACCTCCACCTGGAAGGTTTCGCTGTCCACTCCGCGGCCAGCGGCGAGGCCGCACTCGGGCTCGTCGGCCGCAACCGGTACGACGTGATCCTCTGCGACGTGAACCTGCCCGGCATCGACGGTATCGAGGTGCTCGAGCGGGTGGCCCGCCTCAGCCCCGAGACGTTCGTGCTGCTCATCACGGCGTACGCCACCGTCGAGAGCGCCGTGGACGCCTTCCACAAGGGCGCGCACGACTACCTGATGAAGCCGATCCTCCTCCGCGAGGTGGACCGGAAGATTCGCCGGCTCATCGCCCAGCGCGACCTGAACCGCGAGAACCAGTGGCTCCGCCGCGAGCTGCACCGCGAGGCGGCGGCGGGCGGCATGGTCGTCGGCTGCACGCCCGCGGTCCGACAAGTGGTGGCGATGGCGCGGAAGGTCGCTCCCACCGACGCCACCGTGCTCATCACCGGCGAGAGCGGCACCGGCAAGGAACTGCTGGCCCGCGACATCCACCGCGCCGCACAGGAAGCGAAGCCGACCGACGGCCGGTTCGTCGCCGTGAACTGCGCCGCCATCCCCGCCGACCACCTCGAAGCGCACCTGTTCGGCCAGAAGGCCGCCGCCTTCTCCACGACCGACGCCGACGCCCCCGGTGTGTTCACCGCCGCCGGCGCGGGTACGGTGTTCCTGGACGAGGTGGGTGAGTTGCCGCTGCCGACGCAGGCGAAACTGCTCCGCGTGATCGAGGGCAAGGAAGTCACGCCGGTCGGGGCCGCGGAGCCGGAACACGTCGCGGTGCGGATTGTGGCTGCGACGAACACCGACCTGCCGGCGGCGGTCGCCGCCGGACGGTTCCGCGAGGACCTGTTCTACCGGCTGAACGTGGTCGTGCTGCGCCTGCCGCCGCTGCGTGACCGCCGCGAGGACATTCCCGAGCTGGTCGAATACTTCGTCGCCAAGCACGGCCGGGCGATGGGGAAGCGCGTCGCCGGCGTCAGCCGCGAGGCGATGCCGCTGTTGCAAGTGGCGGCGTGGAAGGGGAACGTCCGCGAGTTGGAGAACGCGATTCAGCGTGCGGTCATCCTCGGCGACGGGCCGCTGCTGACGCCCGCCGACCTGCCGCCGGACCTGGCCCCCGCGGCGGATGATCCGTCGGCCGTGGAACCGCTGGACGACGCGGTGAAGCGGTTCGAGAAGCGACACATCGAGCGGCTTTTGCGGCTGTCGCCGGACAAAAAAGAAGCGGCCCGGCGACTCGACATCGGGCTCAGCTCGCTGTACCGGAAGATCGAGCAGTACGGCATCGGCAGCACCTGAGCCGGCCCCGTCAGGGATCGGGGTGCGTACCACGCTCCGTCCCCTGACCGGGCCGGCTCGGAAATTGCCGGTTGCCACACACCCCCCGGCCGGGCACAATGTCCGCCGTCGTCCCCGCCCCGACTCTCCGCACGGAGCACGTCCCGATGACCCGCGCCCGGCTCGCCCTCCTCTGCTTCGCCGTCGGTGTCTATCTGCCCGTCGCACCCGCGCAGCCCGGCACCGGGACGAAAGCCCACACCGCCCTGGTCCACGCCGTCGCCCTGTCGCCGGACGGCAAGACGCTCGCGACCGCCGGGTTCGACAACGTCGTGAAGCTGTGGGCGATCAACGCCGACGGCACGCTCAAGGAACTCAAGGAGATCAAGGGTCACACCGGGCCGGTGTACGCGGTGGCCTTCCACCCGAAGGACAACGCGGTCCTGGCCACCGCGAGCCTCGACAAGACGGCGAAGCTGTGGAGCCTGAAGGACGGCAAGGCCACGACCGAGTTCAAGGGCCACACCGACATCGTCGACGCCGTCGCCTTCTCGCCCGACGGCAAGGTGCTGGCGACCGCCAGCGCCGACAAGTCTGTGCGGCTGTGGAACCCGGCCGACGGCAAGGAGACGAAGAACCTCGGTACGCACGCCGGCTCGGTGTACGCCGTCGTGTTCTCGCCCGACGGCAAGCTCCTCGCCTCGGCCGGCGGCGACAACTCGAGCAAGACGGGCAAGGAGCACGTCGTGAAGCTGTGGGACGTGGCCGCCGGCAAGGAGCACAAGACGCTGACCGGCCACGAACACCCGGTGACGGCGATCACGTTCGTCGGCGACGAGAAGACGCTGGCGTCGGCGTCGATGGACCGCACCATCCGCTTCTGGGACACGGCGACCGGCAAGGAAACGAAGAAGGTCGGCCCCACGCCGGACGACCCCTACGCTCTGGCGTGGTCGAAGGAGGCTAAGTCGCTGGGCGTGTGCGGCTACTCGGGCCGGCTGGCGGTGTGGCCGGCGGGCGCCGACAAGGAAGGGTTCACGGCGCAGGTGAAGTCGCCGGGCTACTGTGTGATCTTCACCCCGGACGGCAAGGCGCTTATCAGCGGCCACGACAACGGCACGGTGGTGCTGACGAAGATCAGCGCGAAGTGAGGCCGCGGTCGCCGAGCACCGGCCCCGTCGGCGCGTCCGGCGTGGCGGGCTCGGCCTCCGGGCGCGGCGGGCGGGCGGCGGCCGCGCGGTCGCCCCGCACGCCGTACCCGCTGCTGAGCAGCGGGTCGCGGTCGTAGGGCTTCGTCGCGCAGCCGGTTGCCGCAGCGATTACCAGTACCCCGAGCCGCCGGCCGACGCCGCGCATGTCTCCCCCGCCCGTGCCACGCTCCGGATCGTATCGGCCGCGTCGGCTCGCCGGCTGAACCCAATCCGGGACCGCCGCATGAAATACGCGATCTGCAACGAGACGTTCGAGGGCTGGGACCACGCACGGGTGTGCGCCCGCGCCGCCGAGTTCGGGTACACCGGCCTCGAAGTCGCGCCGTTCACCCTCGCCCCGCTCATCACCGACGTGTCCGCCGCGCGCCGAACCGAACTTCGCCGCCAGGCCGAGGCCGCGGGCGTAAGCATCATCGGCCTCCACTGGCTGCTGGCGAAGACGACCGGCTTCCACCTCACCAGCCCGGACGCGGCCGTCCGCAAGAAGACCGGCGAGTACCTCGCCGAGCTGACGCGAGCGACTGCCGACCTGGGCGGCACCCTGATGGTGCTCGGATCGCCGTTCCAGCGCAATCTCGACCCCGGCGTCTCGACGGCCGAGGGCGACGACCGGGCGGTCGATACGCTCAGCCACTGTCTGAAGGCACTCGAGGACGGCCGCGTCACGCTCTGCCTTGAACCGCTCACGACGGCGGAGACGAACTACCTGACGACCGCGGCCGAGGGGACTGCCCTTTGCCGGCGGGTGGCGCACCCGTTCGTGAAGTTGCACCTCGACGTGAAGGCGATGTCGTCGGAGCCGGCGCCGGTCGCGGACACGATCCGGGCGAACCGCGAGTTCTTCCACCACTTCCACGCCAACGACCCGAACCTGCGCGGCCCCGGCTTCGGCGCCACCGACTTCAGGCCGATATTCCGGGCACTCGCGGACGTGAACTACACGGGCTGGGTGTCCGTCGAGGTGTTCGACTACAAGCCCGACGCCGACACCATCGCCCGTGAGAGCATCCGGTACATGCGGGAGTGCGCACCGTGATTCGTCTCCTCTCCCTGCTCGTCGTCGTGGGCTCCGCCCTGCCCGCGACCGCGGGCGAACTCACCGTCGGGTTCGGCGAAGCCGACGTCACGCCGGCTATCGGGAAGCAGCCTGTGTTCCTCGCCGGGTTCGGGCAGAACCGACTGGCAAAGTCGGTCCACGACCCGCTCATGGCCCGCGCCGTCGTCCTCGCCGACGGCGGCGACAAGGTCGCGCTCGTGTCCGTGGACGTGGTCGGCCTGTTCCTGCCGTTCGTGGAATCGGTGCGGGCGAAGCTGCCGGGGTTCAAGTACGTACTCGTGTCGGCCACCCACAACCACGAGGGCCCGGACACGATGGGCCTGTGGGGGCCGAACCCGCTCCAGCCCGGCATCGACCGCGACTACCTCGGCCGCGTGCAAGTCGCTTGCGTCGAAGCGGTGACGGCCGCGGACAAGGCCCGCGCGCCCGCCGCCGCCCGCATCGGCACCGCGAAGGCGCCCGAGCTGTTGCGCGACAGCCGGCTGCCGGTCGTACTCCACGACGAACTCGTCGCCCTGCGCTTCCACGACCCGAAGACGCAGGCGCCGCGCGGCGTCGTCATGCAGTGGAACTGCCACCCCGAGACGCTGGACAGCCGCAACACCGCGGTCACGGCCGACTTCGTGGGCTACACCGTCGGCCACCTGCGGGCGTCGCAGAAGTGCCCCGTCGTGTACCTCACCGGCACCGTCGGCGGGCTCATGACGCAGCTCGGCCTCAGCGTGAAGGACGACGCCGGCCGGGAGCTGAAGGACGGCACGTTCGAGAAGGCCGAGCGCTACGGCACGCTCGTCGGACAGGCCGCCGACCGTGCGCTGAAGGCCGCCGTTCCGCTGGAGCTGACGCCGTTCGACGTGCGCCGGCGCGACGTGCTCGTCCCGATGGAGAACCCCGTCTACCGGCTCGCGTACCAACTCGACGTGCTGAAGCGGCAGATTTATCAGTGGGACGGCGACCCGACGCCGCCCAAGATGGTGCCGACCACGAACCTGGAGAAGCCCGTCGCGGTGAAGACGGAGGTGGGCTACCTCAGGCTCGGCGAGTTGGAACTCGCCGCGATCCCCGGCGAGATTTACCCGGAGCTGGTGCTCGGCAAGGTGGTCGAGAAGGCGGAGCCGGGCGCCGACTTCCCCGACGCCCCGGCCGAGCCGGGTGTTTACGATCAAATGCGCGGCAAGCACCGGATGTTGGTCGGCCTGGCGAACGACGAGCTGGGGTACTTCGTGCCGAAGCGGCAGTGGGACGAGCGACCGCCGTTCTGCTACGGCCGGCGGTCCGCTCAGTACGGCGAGCTGAATAGTGTCGGCGCCGAGGCGGCGCCGATCATTTGTGGCACGTTCCGGCGGCTGGCACGGGGCGAATAGCCCCGCGCCGCCGTCAGTCGCTGGCCCCGACGAAGATGCCGAAGTTGAACCCGACGTCGAAGGCGTCCTGCCGGCGGATCTCGGCCAGCGTCGGGAACAGGGCGTTCGTCTCCGGGTTGACGCCGGTCACCTTGTACGTCCTGACCACCGCGTCGCCGCCCGGCCCGAGGCCGGTCACGACGTCGGCCACGCCGTCGCCGTCAGTGTCGGCCGCGGCGACCCGCACCCCCGCCCCGATCGGCGACGAGGGGAGGCCCGGGTTGAACGGGTCGTTGATGTAGAAGTCGCTCAGCACCGCCCGGTTGATCCCGCTGAAGACGCGGACCTGGGCCTGCTCCCCGGCCCCGGAGCCGGCGATCACGTCCGCGAACCCGTCGCCGTTCACGTCGGCCCCGGCGGCGCTAAACCCGGCCCGGCTGTTCGGGTTGAACACGAAGAAGCTCGCCAGCAGGCCGGACGTGACGCCGTCCACCACCACCACCCGCGGGCCGCCGCCCTCGCCGGCGCTCGTGATCAGGTCCGGCACGCCGTCGCCGTTCACGTCGCCGGCGGCCACCGACACGCCGCCGCGGAACGACATTTCGTACGGGAACACGTCGCGGATCGCGGCCCCGTCGCGGCCGCTGATGACCCGGACGCGCGGGCCGCCGCCGGGGCCGGTGCCGAGGATGAAGTCGCCGAACCCGTCCAAGTCCACGTCGCCGACGGCCACCGTCACGCCGCCGCGGAACGACTCTTCGTAGCCGAAGAAGTCGTACAGCTTCTCGCCGGTCAGGCCGTCGTAGGCGGCCACCCGCGGGCCGCCGCCCGGCCCGGCGCCGACCACCACGTCGGCGATGCCGTCGCCGTTCACGTCGCCGCTGGCGACCTTGAGCCCGTCGAAGAAGTTCTCGAACGGCGTCACCTCGTAGCGGAACGCGCCGGTGATGCGGTCGAACACCCGGAACGTCGAGGGGTAGCCCGTGTCGCTGCCGACGACGACCGCGCCGGCGCCCGGCACCGCCGGCACGCCCGACTCGAACCCGAGCACGCCGGCCGAGGAGCCGTCGGCGCGGGCGGTGACACGGACCTGTGTCGGCCCGAGGCTCGGGTCGGTCACGAGCTGGGCGTCGGACCCACCAGGGGCGCTCAGCACGAGCCGGTCGCCGGGCCGGGCCGAGGGGCTCGGCAGCATGCCGTCGGCGACTAGGTTGAACGTCAGAGAGGTCGGCAGGTCGAACGTGTCGCCCTCGTTGCCGCGCTCGTTACCACCCGCGACGTAGAGCGTCGAGAACGTCTGGAAGCCGTTCGTGAAGCCGATCCGCACCGGCAGCAGCGGGCCGGCCGCGGCGCTCACGAACGACACCTGCTGCTCGGTGACGGTAATGCGGTCGCGGCCGTCGCCCACGACCCCCTCGCCGAACGCCGACTGGAGGCCGGGGGCGCTGGTGCCCACGACCGTAAGCACGTCGTCGTCGCCCGAGTTGTCCGGGTCGCCGTTCACCGTGAACGAGCCGAGGGCGAACCCGCCGACGGTGACCCCGTTGATGCGGGCGCCGCCGCCGGTCGGCCCGGTCGGGGAGTAGACGATGCCGGAGCCCGGGTCGGTCGGCGTGCCGAGCGACGTGCCGGAGATGTCGAGCGCGGTAAACGTGTTGGTGCCGCCGCGGCCGTCAAACAGGAACTGCTCCAGGGTGTCGAACGCCACCTGGATGTTCGCGGGCGTCAGGCCGAGTACGTCACCCGTCTGCGGGCCGACCACTCGGGCGGTGACCGACTCGTTGGCAGCATTGCCGTTGAACCGGAAGGTGTCGGTGCCGGCCCCGCCGCGGACGACGAGGTTGGCGGTGATCGTGCCGTTGGCGGCCATGGTCGGCGCGTCGGCGGCCACGTTCACCACGTCGTCACCCGAGCCGCCGTCGATGGTGAGGGCGTAGGCGAGCGAGCGGACGTTGAACGTGTCCGCCGCCGCGCCGCCGATGAGTACGTCCACGCCCGAGTAGTTCAGGGGCAGGCCGGTCGCCGAAACGTACGTCCCGCCGGTGCCGTTGTGGGTGAACGTACCGGCGACGCCCGGGGTGATGAGGGTGTCGCCGCCGCCGAAGGCGTAGCCGGTGAACCCGTCGATGTTGATGAACCCCTTGGCGGCCGGGGCGGCGACGCCGGTCGTGTTGCCGTAGAACCCGTCGACCCCGCCCACGTCGGTGCTGGCGCCGAGCAAGAGGACGGAAATGCCGGTGAACCGGGCGGACGTGTCAATGGCGTCGAGCCCGGCGCCGCCGTTGATGGTACCGACCAGCGACGCAGCACCGGTGAACGAGAAGGTATCGGCCCCGACGCCGCCGACGACGTTCTCGATCCCCTGGAAGTCGAAGTCGGTCGTGGGGGTGTCGCCCGTGCCGACGCCGGCGCCGGTGAACCGCCACGCCGTCGCCGCGTCCGGCCCCACGACGGTGTCGTTGCCGAACCCGCCGATGACGCTCACGACCTTGCTCACGCCCGGCGAGATGATGAACGTCTCGTCGTCGGAGGTGCCCACGAGGCGGATGGAGTCGATGCGGTCGACCCGGTCGCGGTAGTAGAGCACGTCCTGACTGGTGGCCGGGTCGCGTACGTACACCTCGATGGCTGGCACGTTCGTCCCGGCCGTGCGGTCGAACACGCTCGCCTGCTTCACGGTGATGACGTCGGGCACGCCGTCGAACCCGGCGAACTGGTACTGCATGTCCAGCGTGAGTGGGTAGCGGTTCTGGGTCGGCACCCCGCTGACCAGGACAACGCCGTTGGCCTGATTCATGATGTCCGCCTCGTACCGTGACAGGCGGGTGTTGAACGACAGGCTGCCGAACGGGAAGATGCGGCCGCCGGAGTTCGGCGGGTTCTGGCCGTAGGATACGACCGAGATGGCGGCGAGGCTGCCGTCAGCCAGTTGCACAAATCCCGCGCTGCCGGAGTCGCCCTGACCCTCACTACTGTCCGGCTGTGTAGCGACGAAGTCGCTGCGGAGCGTGGCCTTGTCGACCGCGTCGTGCACGTTCGACCCGGCCCGGAGCGGGCGGAACCCGCCGTCCATGATCGTCGCCACCTTCACCGTGCCAGTGCCGCCCTGGAGCCCGGCGGGGTTTGCGGTGAGGAGCGGGATGTCGAAGCCGATCTGGTCGAACACGATCTGGTAGGTGCCGGTGTTGATCCCGGTCGAGGGGGCGCGGACGGTGACCTCGCCGGGGCCGGCCGCGCCGAGGTTCTGCAGGGCTTGCTGGATGCGGTCGGCGGTGGCGGTCGGGTTTGCCGGGTCGAACACGATTGGGGCGGTGGCGGTGGGGCCGTAGGAAAGCGTGAAGTTGCCCCCGGCGGCGTCGATGGTCAGCCGCTGGGCCTCGGGGTCGATCAGGCCGTTGACCAGCGTAGTGCTCGTGACCGTGCCGAAGTTCCCGTTCAGCACCAGCGGGTCGGGGTTGTACTGCTGGAACTGGATCCGGGGGTAGTTGACCAGCGGCAGGAACAGGATTTCAAAGCTCCGCTGGGTGGCGGTCGGAGCCAGCGGGCCGGTGTAGATGGAGCTCACGAGCGTGTTGAACCCAATCGCCGCCAGTGCGTTCTGAATCTGGATCGCGGTCGGGTTGAATGGGAGCGGGGCAGTGGTGACCGGTCCCCCACTGGGCCCCTGCACTACGAGTTGGAACTGCCCGCCGTTCCCGCTGATGGTGATCCGCTGCAACTCTTCGTTATTCGACTGTCCGGTGAACCCGGTGCCGGTGAGGCCGAACCCGGCCATGTAGTACGTCTGGCCGATCTCCGACCGCTGGGCGGTCTGGCCGGCGGTGTACATGGCGTAGTCTTCGACCCCGAACGGGGCCACGGCAGCGAGCGTGACGAGCGACACGTCGCCCACGCCGTCGCTGACGTTCCCCGTCCACTCCGGGTGGTTCCAGACCTCGATAACCGGGATCTGCACGCGGTCGAGGTTCCCGTCCGGGAGGCGGCGGAAGAAGGTGATGATGTCGCCGACCTGCGGGTCGACGTGGGCGGCGGTGACGATGTGGCGGCTGCCGACCACGAACGCGCCGCGGTCCAGGAGGAACCCGGTGCCCCCGCTGCCGACGGCGACCACACCCGTGAAGTCGGGCCGCTCGGTCTGCCCCGGCGGAATCGGGGCGGCGGGAACGACCGGATCGTCGACATCCGCGAGGACGGGAACGTCAAAACCCCCGAGGACCGGCGTAACCCGGTCTTCCAGCAGGTTGAGTTCCAGGCGGCTGCGGCGGCGGGTCATGAAGTCCACTCCTGGCAACCCGGACGCAGGGCCGGGACAGCGTGCAACGGCGGACCGGGCGCGGCGCGAACGAGGGGTCCGAAATGTCCGTACCACACCCACCGCACCCGGGGCGTGTCATTCCGACGACGCGACCCCGGCGTTGGATGGGTCCGCCGGTGAATCGGTCCCACCCCCGGCAATTTTCCCCGCCCCGACAACCCGTACGGCCGGCCGCGCCCGGATTTCTCCCCCCGCCGGCCTCGCCAGCGGGTAGACTAAAGACACCGCCAGCGCCCCCCTCCCGGACCGGCCTGCCATGTCGACCCGCCTCGTAGTCACCCTCGCCGCGCTGTTTGCCGCCGCCCCCGCGGCGTCGGCCCAGCCGGTGGACTTCAACCGCGACGTACGACCCATCCTGTCCAACAATTGCTTCGCCTGCCACGGCCCCGACGAGAAGGAGCGCAAAGGCGACTTACGGCTCGACACCAAGGACGGCGCGCTCGGCGCGATCGTCCCCGGCAACCCCGCCAAGAGTGAGCTCCTGGCACGGGTCCGGAGCCCGGAGCCGTCCGAGGTCATGCCGCCGGCCAAGTCGGGGAAGAAGCTGACGCCCCGCGAGATCGACATCCTCGACCGCTGGGTGAAACAGGGCGGCGGCTACGCCCCGCACTGGGCCTACGTGCCGCCGACGCGGCCGGCCGTGCCGGCGACGAAACACGCGACTTCCACACCGATCGACTCGTTCCTGTTCTACCGGCTGGAGCGAGAGGGGTTGAACCCCCAGCCCGATGCCGATCGCTACGCCCTGCTCCGCCGTGTCAGCCTCGACCTGACCGGCGTCCCGCCGACGTGGGCCGAGGCCGCGGAGTTCGCCCGCGACAACGGGAAGGCGGCTTACGAGCGGCAGGTGGATCGGCTCCTGGCGAGCCCGCGGTTCGGCGAGCACTGGGCGCGGCTGTGGCTCGACCTGGCCCGCTACGCCGACAGCGCCGGCTACGCCGACGACCCGCCGCGGACGATCTGGAAGTACCGCGACTACGTCATCCGGGCGTTCAACGACAACCTCCCGTTCGACCGGTTCACCGTCGAGCAGCTGGCCGGCGACCTGTTGCCGAACCCGACCGAGGACCAGCTGACCGCGACGGCGTTCCACCGCAACACGCTCACGAACAACGAGGGCGGCACGAACGACGAGGAGTTCCGCAACGTCGCCGTGGTGGACCGCGTGAACACGACGTTCACCGTGTGGATGGGCACGTCGATCGCGTGCGCCCAGTGCCACACGCACAAGTACGACCCGCTGACGCAGCGCGAGTTCTTCGGCCTGTTCGCGTTCTTCAACAACACCGCCGACGCCGACCGCAGCGACGAGTCGCCACTGCAAGAGTTCTGGGTTCCGGAGACGCGCGAAAAGCGCCGCCGCGCCGAGGCCGAGGTCGCGTCGCTGGAGACAATTCTCAAGGGGGTAAAGGCCGACCAGCTGAAGGCCGACCGCGACCGGCTCGCCACGCTGAAAAAGCAGTTGCCCGAGCTCAAGCCGCTGGCGACGGTGCCGGTCCTGAAGGAGTTGCCGCAAGGCCAGCGCCGTGTGACGAAGCTGCAGTTCCGAGGCAATTTCATGGACCTGGGCGAGGTCGTGACCGAGGGCGTCCCGGCCGCCCTTCACCCCCTCCCGGCCGGCGAGAAGAGCCGGCTGACCCTGGCAAAGTGGGTCGTGAGCAAGGACAACCCGCTGACCGCCCGCGTGGTGGCGAACCGCTTCTGGGAGCAGATTTTCGGTACGGGCCTGGTCCGCACGAGCGAAGAGTTCGGCGCCCAGGGCGAACTGCCGAGCCACCCCGAACTGCTGGACTGGCTCGCCGTCGAGTTGCAATCCGACTGGAACGTCAAGCGGTTCCTCCGGCTGCTGGTCACGTCGGCGGCGTACCGGCAGTCGTCGAAGGTGACGCCGGCGCTGGTCGAGCGCGACCCCGAGAACCGGCTGCTGGCCCGCGGCCCGCGGGTGCGGTTATCCGCCGAGATGGTGCGCGACCAGGCACTTGCCGCCGCCGGGCTGCTGAGCCCGAAGGTGCTCGGCCCGTCGGTGAAGCCGCCGCAACCGAGTCTGGGGCTGAGCGCGGCGTTCGGCCGCTCGATCGACTGGCAGCCGAGCACCGGCGAAGACCGTTACCGCCGCGGCGTTTACACCGAGTGGCGGCGGTCGAACCCGTACCCGTCGATGAGCACGTTCGACGCCCCCAACCGCGACGCCTGCACCGTCCGCCGGGCCCGCACGAACACGCCGCTGCAAGCCCTCGTGACGATGAACGACCCGGTCTACGTGGAGGCCGCGCAGGGGCTCGCCCGCCGCGTCCTCCGCGAGGGCGGGGCGACACCGGCGGAGCGAGCCGCGTACGCTGTTCGCACCGCACTGACCCGCCCGCCGACCGACACCGAGGTGGCGCGGCTCGTGAAGTTGTACACGGACGCCCGTGCTGCGTTCGACAAGGACCGCGGCCGTGCGGCGCAGTTCGCCACGAACCCGTTGGGGGCGCTCCCCGCGGGCGTGGACGCCGCCGACGCCGCCGCGTGGACGACGGTGGCGAGCGTGCTGCTGAACCTGGACGAGATGTTCATGAAGCGCTGACCCCGGCGCCCGGAGACCCGATGCACCCCTCCCTGCTCGCCACCCGACGCCAGTTCCTCGGCGCGTCCGGCCTCGGCCTCGGCGCCCTCGCGCTGGCGGATGTTGCCGGTGCCCAGGACATCCCGATCAACGCCGCCCGGCCGATGGCCCCGCGGGCGCCGCACTTCGCGCCGAAGGCGAAGCGCGTGATTTATCTCCACATGTCGGGCGCCCCGCCGCACCTCGACCTCCTCGACTACAAGCCCGAACTCGTCCGCCACGACGGCGAGAACTGCCCCGACGTGTACCTGCGCGGGAAGCGGTTCGCGTTCACGTCCGGCGTGCCGAAGCTACTCGGCACCAAGCAGCCGTTCCGGCGGCACGGCAAGAGCGGCGTGTGGATGTCCGACGCCATCCCCGGCCTGCACGCCGTCGCCGACGACGTGACCGTCATCCGCTCGATGAAGACCGACGAGTTCAACCACGCCCCAGCCGAGTTACTGCTGTACACCGGGTTCGCCCGCCAGGGCCGGCCGAGCTTCGGCTGCTGGACGACTTACGGCCTCGGCAGCGAGAACCAAAACCTCCCCGGCTTCGTGGTGCTCATCTCCAACGGCGTGCAGCCGAGCGGCGGCCAGGGCTGTTGGGGCAGCGGCTTCCTGCCGAGCGTTTTCCAGGGCGTGCAATGCCGCTCGCGCGGCGAACCCGTGCTGTACCTCTCCGACCCGCCCGGCCTCGACCGCGACACCCGTCGCATGGGCCTCGACGCCCTCCGCGACCTGAACGAGCAGCAGGCCGCCGAGCTCGGACACCCCGAGACGCACACCCGCATCGCGCAGTACGAGTTGGCCTTCCGGATGCAGATGAGCGCCACGGAGGTGATGGACATCGGCCGCGAGCCGGCGAAGGTGCTCGAGAGCTACGGCGCGCAACCGGGGGCCGGCACGTTCGCCAACAACTGCCTGCTGGCCCGGCGGCTGGTCGAAGCCGGCGTGCGGTACGTGCAGCTGTTCGACTGGGGCTGGGACTTCCACGGTACGAACCCGAACGAGGACATCCGCGACGGCCTCACGCGCAAGGGGACGGTCACGTCCCGCGCTGTGGGGGCGCTCATCAAGGACTTGAAGGCCCGCGGCCTCCTCGACGACACGCTCGTGATCTGGGGCGGCGAATTCGGCCGTACGCCGTTTCGCGAGGGCCGCACCGCCGGCGGCCAGGTGTTGGGGCGTGACCACTTCCCGGACTGCTTCTCGCTGATGCTCGCCGGCGGCGGCATCAAGGCCGGTCACACCCACGGCGAGAGCGACGAGCTCGGCTTTCGCGTCGGCCGCGATCAGGTCCACGTCCACGACCTGCAGGCGACGTTGCAGCACTGCCTCGGCTTCGACCACACCCGGCTGACGTACCGCTTCCAGGGCCGCGACTACCGGCTGACCGACGTACACGGCAAGGTCGTCCGCGACGTCCTCGCCTGACCGGGGAGGCTCCCATGCGTAGCTCCGTCGCCGTGCTCGTGATCGTCGTCGCGCTCGTGCCGGCGGTCGCCGCCCCGCCCGGCGACCCGCCCGCGTCGATCGCCAAGTTCTTCCGGCCGCCGACCGAGTTGGAAAAGGACTTCGGCCCCTACCGTTCGCCGCTCCTGTTCGACGACGGCAGCCCCGTCCGTACCCCCGCCGACTGGCACAAGCGCCGGGGCGAACTACTCGCGTACTGGCACGGGCGGATGGGCGCGTGGCCGCCGCTCATCGAGCGGCCGAAGATCGAGTACGGTGCGAAAGAGAAGCGCGACACCGTCACGCAGCAGCGGGTGAAGATCGAGACCGCCCCGGGCCGGGTCGTGGAGGACGCTTACCTGCTCGTTCCCGACGGGCCGGGGCCGTTCCCCGCGGTCGTGGTCGTCTTCTACGAGGCGGACACGGCGGTCGGCAAAGGCAAGGGGCCGCTCCGCGACTTCGCCATCCAACTCGCCCGCCGCGGCTTCGTGACGCTCTCCGTCGGCGGCGACCCGAACACGTACTACCCGACGCGGGAGACGTGCCGCATCCAGCCGCTGTCGTTCCACGCCTACGAGGCGGCGAACTGCTACCAGCTTCTGGCGTCGCTGCCGTTCGTGGACGCGACCCGGATCGGCATCACCGGCCACAGCTACGGCGGCAAGTGGGCGATGTTCGCGGCGTGCCTGTTCGACCGGTTCGCCGCCGGGGCGTGGTCCGACCCCGGGATCGTGTTCGACGAGGCGCGGTCGAACGTGAACTACTGGGAACCGTGGTACCTGGGTTTCGAGCCGGGCAAGGCCCAGCAGCGCGGCCGTGGCATCCCGAACGAGAAGAATCCGCGTACCGGCCCGTACAAGCGGATGATGGACGAGAAGCGCGACCTGCACGAGCTGCACGCGTTGATGGCCCCGCGGCCGTTCCTGGCATCGGGTGGCGCCGAAGACCCGATCGGACGCTGGAAGGCGCTCAACCACAGCGTCGCGGTGAACCGGGTGCTCGGCGTCGAGAATCGTGTGGCGCTCACGACTCGGCCGGCGCACGACCCGAGCGAGGAGTCGAACGCCGCGCTGTACACGTTCTTCGAGTGGGCACTCGGTCCCGTCAGAAAGTGATCCCCGGAGGCGCCCGTGTTCGCCGCCCTCGCGCTGACGCTGTTCCCGCTACCGCCGGCCCCCGCGCACGTCGGCGCCGCGAAGGCGCTGCCGCTGCTGGCGAAAGCCGCCACCGGCCACGCGGACCAGAAGACGTGCTTCGCCTGCCACAACCAGGCGCCGCCGCTGATGGCCCACCGCGCCGCCGTCGGCCGCGGCTTTGCCTCGGCGGACGCGCTGTTCAAGGCGCAGGCCGAGCACGCCGTGGGGTTCATCACGGCCAACCGCGAGCGCTTCGTGAAGGGCCAGGGCACCGGCGGCGGCGTGGACACCGCCGGCTCGCTGCTCTTCGCACTGGAGCAGGCCGGCCACAAGGCCGACGAGAACACCGCGGCCGTGGTCGAGTACCTGCTCCAAGCCCAGGCCGACCGCGACCACTGGCGGACCGGCTCGAACCGCCCGCCGACGGAGGCGAGCAGCTTCGCCACGACGGCACTCGCCGTCCGGGCGCTGAAGAAGTGGGCGACGCCCGAGCAGCGTGAGCGCGCCGACAAGCGCGTGGCCGCGGCCCGCTCTTGGCTCATCAAAACGCACCCGGCCGACACCGAGGACCGCGTCTTTCGGCTGTTCGGGCTGAAGGCGGCGGGTGCGGGCGAATCCGACACCGCCGCGGCCGCGTGGGAGTTGCTGAAGGCACAGCAGCCCGACGGCGGCTGGCGCCAACTCGACACGATGACGTCCGACGCCTACGCCACCGGCACCGCGCTCGTGGCGCTGAAGGAAGCCGGCGGGTTGGCAGCGAATCACCCGGCGTACTCGCGCGGCGTCGAGTACCTGCTGCGGACGCAGCTACCCGACGGGTCGTGGCACGTGCGGTCGCGGAGCAAGCCGTTCCAGCCGTACTACGAGAGCGGCTTCCCGCACGAGAAGGATCAGTTCGTTTCCGTGGCGGCGACCGGATGGGCGACCACTGCGCTGGTATTCACGGCGCCGCCGCGGTAGCGCAGCCGCTACTCGTAGATCGGGCAGAAGGTGTTGAATGCCGCCTCGGCGAAGACGCCGGGGTCGTTGAAGCGGCGACCACGGTCCAGCGCCGAGATCGCCGCCATCTCCGCCTCCGTCAGCGTGAAGTCGAGCACCGCCAGGTTCTCCGCCAGCCGCTCGGCGCGGCTCGTTTTCGGCACCACCGCCGTGCCGCGCTGCACGCCCCACCGTAACAGCACCTGAGCCGGTGTCTTCCCGAGGCGCGTCGCGGCCGCGGCCACGGCCGGTTCCGTCATCACCGACTCGTCCGGCGTCGCCATGCCGAGCGGGACGTAGGACGGCGCCCCGAGCGGCGAGAAGGCCGTCACCGCGATCCCCTCCGCCCGGCAGAAGCGGACCAGTTTCTCCTGCGTCAGGTACGGGTGGAGTTCGATCTGGAGCACCGCCGGCCGCACGCGGCAGCCGGCGAGCAGGTCGCGCAGCTGGGCGGTGCCGACGTTGCACACGCCGATGTGCTTCACGCGCCCGGCGGCGTGCAGGTCTTCCATCGCGCGCCACGTCTCGGCCAGCGGAACGGGTGCGAAGCGCATCCCGCCGGCGGAGTCGGCCGGGTCGAAGAACCAACCCGGCGGGTAACGCGTCTCGAACGGAACGAACGCCTGCGCGATCGGGAAGTGGATCAGGTACAGGTCGAGGTAGTCGAGCTTCAGGTCGGCGAGGGAGCGATCGAGCGCCGGCCGAACGTGCCCCGCCGCGTGGTACGTGTTCCACAGCTTCGACGTGACCCACAGGTCTTCGCGTCGGCAATGACCCGCCGCGAGCGCGGCGCCGATGCCGTCGCCGACCTCGGCCTCGTTGCCGTAGTCGCACGCGGAATCGAGGTGGCGGTAGCCGAGGCGAACAGCTTCGGCAACGAGGCCGGCGGCGGCGGCGTTCGGCACCTTCCACAGGCCGAGGCCGACGGGGGGGATTGGGGTCATGCGGGGTAGCATACGGACGGCTCAGCGCGGCTGCTTCGCCACGTTATCGGGCCAGGCCAGCATGAATCCCGCCTTCGTCAGCGCGGCCTGGTAGTCCTTGAGCAACTCGGCGTCGCGGCGAACCTGACGCGGGTTGCGTCTCCTCGCCAAAGCGAAGGCCACCAGTTCACCAACCGCTTCGCCGACCGTCCACTCGACGGGGTGGAGCCGGTAGCAGCCGTTGGTGACGTGCGTGGTGCCGATGTTCTTGCACGCCGGCAGCAGGTTCTCGACTCGCTGCGGCAGCAGGCACCCGAGCGGTATCTGGAACGGAAGCGAACTCACGTCCACGTAGTTGTCGCCGCCGCTCGACGGGTGCAGGTCGATGCGGTAGCTGCCGACCCCGACCGAATCGGGGAACACTTCCGCGGTGAAATCGCCGTTCTTCTTGCCAGTCGCCTTCGTGCGGGCGTCTGTGCCGATGTGGGTCTCGGTGACGGTGAACAGCGCCTTGATGCGGCGACTTTCGCGGACGTACGGCGCCATCGCCAGCCCGTCGTCGGTGCCGGTGATCTCGGGCCGGAGCCGCAGCCCCTTCCAACCGCGGCGGCCGTCGGGGCGTGGGGCCTCGGTCTGCATCCAGTGGAACAGACAGCGGCTCAGAAACCGGCCGGCGGCGAGGGCCGCGCCGGGGGCGGGGTCGTCAAACAGGTTGCCAAGCCAGTAGTCGTTCTGCGGCCAGTTCACCAGGCACACGTCGCCGGCGAACGTGCCGGGGGCGAAGTTCGCTCGGTCCACGATGCGGCGGTACGTCCACAGGTTCGGCCCCTCGCGCGGCACCCGGCCGGTGGGGTCGAAGCCCATGTCGCGCGGCCGAAGGGTGACCGGGTGCGACATCGTCCACGAGAACAGCGGCCCCGGCCACGCCGGCGTCAGCCGCGGCACGTAGTCGCGCCAGCGGCGGTACCCGTCGGGTTCGTCGCCGACGTGGTCCGCACCATCGACGTGATCCAAGGCGAAGCACACGGTGAACGCCTGATGGTTCCGCGGGTTAGCGACTTCCGCGGCGTGCGGCTCGCCCGTGTCGCGCCGCGCCTCGGAACCCGTGACGAACTCCGTTCGCGTGATCGGCAGCAGGTCGCCCGTCTCGGTGGCGTCGACGAAATACGGCGCGACCAGTGTGACCGGCGGGCCGAAGGCGGAGCGCACGGTGACGGCACGGACGCGGTCGCCGTCCACGTCGGCGGTCACCGGCACGTAGGGCTGCAAGAGTCGGATGCGGCCGGTGCTGAGGTGCGGGGCGAGGAGTTCGAGCAGCACCGCTACCGCCACCCGCGGCTCGTGGCACAGCTTCGAGACGCTGCCGTTGCCGGGATTCAGGTCGGGCTTGGCCTTCGCGGCGTCGGTGAGCGGGTAGTTGCGGCGGTAGAAGTCGCGCACCCTCGTGCGGAACGTGCCGTACAGCCGGGTGCAGGGAAGCGTCTCGACCTGCGGGTACTCGTCCGGCGGAACGGCCTGCGAGGTGAGCTGGCCGCCGATCCAGTCGAACGACTCGGTGAGCACGACGCGGAGCCCGTTGCGAGCCGCGGCCAGCGCGCACGCCACGCCGCCGACGCCGGCCCCGACGACGACCACGTCCGCGGCAAGTTCGCCGGGCGGTGGCCGCTCCTGCGCCATCAGGTGCGCCAGCGGCGACACAGCGGACAGCGACAGAAAGGCGCGCCGGTTCATCGCCGCTCCACGCGGGAATGTCGAATGACGAATGACCCACCAATGACGAAGGAAGACCCGTTCTGTCTTACTTCGTCATTGGTGGGTCATTCGTCATTCGACATTCCCCGAAAGGGGTTCAGTCGTCGCGCTTGGCGTCGGCGATGGCGCGGATCTTCTCGCCGAGGAGGGCCACGTCGAACGGCTTCTTGAAGGCGTCGTTGAAGCCGTACTGGGCCAGCTGCTCCGGGGCGGCCTCGTCCTCGCTCGCCAGGCCGACGATCAGCGTGCCGGTGTGCGTCTCGTCGGCCCGCAGGCGTGCGACGATCTGGATGGCCTCGCTGCGGCCCAGGCCGAGGTCAATGATGATCGTGTCCGGCTGGAAGTTGCCGGCGAGCATCCCCGCCTCGAACCCGCTGTTGGCGTACTGGAACTTGTAGTCCTCGTCCTCGGGCAGCAGTTCCTTAATGCGGTCGTTGAACAGCTTCTCGGTGCCGATGAGGAGCACCTTGTGCCACTCCTCTTCTTCGAGCTCCCCGAGCGGCATGCCGTGTTCCTTCAGGAACCGGATGAGCTGTTCGCGGGGGATCCGCCGGTCCTGCGAGCCGGGGATACGGTACCCCTTCAGCCGGCCGGAGTCGAACCACTTCGACACCGTCCGGGGGGCGACCTTACAGATCTTGGCGACCTGTCCGGTGGTGAACACCTTTTTCATCGCGAGGCACTCCGTTTGAACTCGCTTGACCCCGCACCCCGCACGTACGACCCGCCCCGGGGGAATGGGGCGGGCCGGTGAGCTGGCCATCCGTGGCGGGCGGCGTGTCTGGCCTCGGTCGCGGGCCAAGGCGCCGCGCCGGGTGTGGGGCTGTGGATCACCAACGGGGGTCCGCAACCCAGGCCGATCCCGGCCGGTCGGGCCCGAAGCTGCGGCCCGGACGCCGGCCGCGGGGAGGCGGGCGGGTCCGGGGGGCCGGGCGGGTGGCCCGGGTGCCGCAGGCGACGGCTCCGACGCAACCTGTTTCGACCGGAGGAACCGCCCGACTTTGCAAAACCCGCGAAGATGGGGGCTGTGCGGTCGGCTGCGGCCGGCTCGGGGGTTTGGGTCGTTGGGGCGGGCGGGTCCCGGGGCCGACCGTCGGCCCCGCGGGCGTCCCCGCTGTCAGTCCCAGTAATCGTGCCGGATGGAGGTGTGTCTTGGGTGTTGCTTCGCGTCCGGGGAGTGCCTTCCGTGGCCGGCGGACAGGTGGGACCGGTTGGTCCGGTTCTACCGCCCCGCCGTGCCATGATAGCGCCCGCGGCAAGTCCCGTTCGCGCTATTCGGCCGGTGGCAGGAGTCGCTTCGAGAACACCACCAGCCCGTCGCCGTCGGCGTAGAAGTCGGGGACCGTCGCGGGCTGGTCGTAGCCGTACTTCCGGTAGAACCGGCGCGTCGGCTCGTAGTGCGGCGTCGACGACGTCTCGATCAGAAGCAACCGCCCGCCCTGCCCTCTCACGTCCTGTTCGACGAACTCCAGGAGTTTCCCGCCGAGCCCCTGTCCCTGCCGCGCGGCGTCAACGGCGATCCAGTACAGGTACCACGTCCGGTCCGTCATGGGGGCCGGGGCGTGGTATACGTAGCCGAGCAAATCGTCACGTTCGTCCCACACGAAGCAGCGGTGGCCGAGGTCGGCGTTGGCCGCGTGAAAGTCGTCGAGCACCTCGCGGAGCGTGTCCAGTTCCAGCGGCTTGAAAAAGCCGGTGCCCGCGGTCAGGGCGACGAGGGCGTCGGTGTCGGCGGCGGTCGCGGGGCGGAGCATGGCGAAGGATACCACCCAGGTTTCCAGGCTTCGCACGGCCCGTGTGGTTCGGCCAGTTGTCCGGCCCGGCGAGACGGGTAAGACAACGCATATCCGGTTCGACCGCACACGCCCCGGCCGCGAGAGGGCCGATGCTCCTCGGAATCGAAATCGGCGGCACGAAGCTCCAGCTCGGCCTCGGCCGCGGCGACGGCACCCTCGTCGCGTTGTGGCGTGGTAGCGTCGAGTCCGCCGCCGGCGGCGACGGAATCCGCCGGCAGATTGTGACCGCCGTTCCCGAATTGCTGAAGTCCGCGGGGCTGACTCACACCGACCTGCGTGGCGTCGGCGTGGGCTTCGGCGGGCCGACCGACGACACCACGCAGCGCGTCATCAAGTCGCACCACGTCGCCGGGTGGGACGACTTTCCGCTCGCCGACTGGGTGGCCGAGCTGACCGGACTACCGACCGTCATCTGCAACGACGCCGACGTTGCGGCGCTGGCCGAGGCGACGCACGGCGCCGGCCGCGGGCTAAGTCCCCTGTTCTACATGACGGTCGGCACCGGTATCGGGGGCGGGCTGGTGATCGACGGCAAGATGTACCGCGGCTGTGGCCGGGGGGCGGTCGAAATCGGCCACCTACGCGTCCGCGACGGCGACATTTTGGAAGCCTACGCAGCCGGCTGGGGGATCGCCGCCCGTGCCAACCGCCTGGCCGCGACCGACGAGCGGTACGCAGCCCTTCGCCGATCGGTCGGCCGCGACCTGACCGGCAAGGACATCGCCACCGCAGCGGCCGCCGCCGGCGACCCGGCCGGGCGCGACGCTCTCGACTTGGCTCTGGACGCGATCGCCGAGGCGCTCGGCCAGATGATCAAGCTGCTGTGCCCGCGGCGCGTCGTGATCGGCGGCGGCGTGTCACTCATGGGTGACGAGTTATTCTTCGAGCCGCTCCGCCGCCGCGTCTCGGCCGCCGCCTTCCCGCCGTTCGCCGGTCTGACGGACATCGTCCCCGCGGCTCTCGGCGAGGAGGTGGTGATCCACGGCGCCCTCGCGTTGGCACGGCAGCAGCTCGGCGGGTAAACTGCGGACCAGGAGGTGAGTATGTCGCCGACGCAGCCTGCCGCCGTACCGACGACGCGCATGACGGTGGACGAGTACTGGGAGTTCGTCAACCGCCCGGAGAACGCCGACCGCCTGTTCGAACTCCACAAGGGGAGAGTCGTCGAGATGAGCCGCCCGACGACTCTCCACGGCATTGTCGCCGCGAACATCGGGACCGACCTCACGGTCTACGCGAGGCGGGTGAGAAAGGGGTTCGTGACGGTGAACGACGCGGGCGTCGTGCTGGAGGAGAAACCCGGCACGGTCGTCGGGCCGGACGTGGCGTACTTCGTCGGCATCAAACGGTTCGAGGACGTACCCCCGAAGTGGTCCGACCGCCCCCCGGTGCTCGCCGTCGAGGTGCTGTCGCCGAACGACAAGCCAGGCAAGGTGACGCGGAAGGTAGACGACTACCTCAAGGGCGGGGTCAAGGTCGTATGGGTGGTGGACTACGAGGAGCGGAGTGTCACCGTCTACCGGCCCGATCTGGGGCACACCGTCGTGGACGCGGGCGCGGAGTTGGCCGGCGATCCGGAACTCCCGGGTTTCGTCTGCCCCGTGGATCAGTTCTTCGTCCTACCCGAACGCGATGAGTCGGACACTTCCCCAGCCGAGTAGCATGGCACCCGTTCGCATCAAGATCTGCGGCGTCACCACGCCGGCCGACGCCCGCCACGCGGCCGAGGCCGGGGCCGACGCCCTCGGGCTGAACTTCTACCCGAAGTCGCCTCGCTTCCTCACGCCGACAGCCGCCGCGGCAATCGTCCGGGATCTGCCGCCGTTCACCGCGACCGTCGGCGTGTTCGTCGGGACGCCCATGCGGCAGGCGTGCGCGGTGGCGTTCCAGCTCGGCCTCCGCGCCGTACAGAGCTACAACGACCACCCGCCCAGCGACGACCCGTTCCCGTTCGCGCACGTCCCGGCGTTCCGCGTCGCAGACGCCACCCAGCTCGATGCCGTGCGCCGCTTCGTCGTCGCCGCCCGCGCCGCCGGCCGCGCCCCTTCTGCCGTGCTGATCGACTCGTTCGTCGCCGGCCACATGGGTGGCACCGGGCACGTCGCACCGTGGCACCTCCTGGCCGGCTTCGACCCCGGGGTGCCCGTGATCCTCGCCGGCGGACTGACGCCCGAGAACGTCGCCGACGCCGTCGCCGCCGTGAGGCCGTGGGCGGTCGACGTCGCGAGCGGGGTCGAGAGCTCGCCCGGCGTCAAGGACCCCGACAAGGTCGCGCGGTTCGTGCGCGCCGTCCGCGATTGTCATTGAGCCGCACCGCACCATTTCTAGAATTGTCGCCGTCCTCGAACCTCGACCTGCCGCAACGCAGGGGGATCACATGAACGGCGGCTACTGGCTCGGAGTGGACCTCGGCGGCACGAAAATCCTCACCGGCCTGTTCGACGACGACCTCAAGCTTCTCGCCAAGTCGAAGCAGCCGACGCGCGCCGACGACGGCCCGGCTGGAGTGGTCGGCCGCATCATTGAGGGCGTCGAGGGCGTGCTGAAGGAGGCCGCCATCGACCCCGCGCAGGTTCGCGGCATGGGACTCGGCGTGCCGGGGCAGATCGTCATCGGCACGACCACCGTCAAGTTCGCGCCGAACCTCGACTGGCACGATGTGGACGTGGCACCCCTGCTACCCGCCTCCTGGAAATGGCCGGTGATGCTGGAAAACGACGTTCGGATGGGAACGTTCGGCGAGTTCGCCTACGGCGCGGCGAAGGGCGCCCGCAACGTCTTCGGCGTGTTCGTCGGCACCGGCGTCGGCGGCGGGCTGATCCTGAACGGCGAACTCTTCACCGGCTTCAACGGCAACGCCGGCGAGGTCGGCCACGTCATCGTCCACTGGCGGCGCGGCAGCAGCCTGGAGAGCATCGCCGGCCGGAAGTACATGATGAAGCGGGCCAAGGAGGTGCTCGACGACGCCCCGAAGCGCGTCCGCAAGGAGTGGAAGAACGTCGACCTGGCGAAGGTGCGCAGTTCGCAGCTCGCCGAGTTCTACCAGAAGGGCGACCCGGTGGCGGTGCAACTGGTGGACGACGGTGCCCGCGCCCTCGGGGCGGCGGTCGGCGGGGTGGTCAACCTGCTGAGCCCGGAAGTGGTCGTGATCGGCGGCGGCGTCGCGGGGGCGCTCGGCGACCCGTACATCGAACGCGTCTGGGAGTTGGCCCGCCGGCACACGCTGCCTGGGGCGGCCGACAACGTCCGCTGCGTCGCCGCGGCGCTCGGAGACGACTCCGGCGTCATCGGCTGTGCGGCGTACGCGCGCGCCCGGGCCTCACGGTCGTAACCCAACCCGATACGGACAACCGACACGATGAATCGCGACTGGCAGACCCGCTACGAGCTCGCCGTCGAAGCCGGCCGCAAGGCCGGCGACCTGGCCCGTGCCTATTACGAGACGACGTTCGACATCGAGAACAAGGCCGACGACACTCCCGTCACCGTCGCCGACCGGCAGGCCGAGCAGCTCATCCGAAGCCTGGTCACGCAGTCGTTTCCCGACGACGGCTTCCTCGGCGAGGAGTTCGGGGACCAGCCCGGCGGCTCCGGCTTCCGCTGGGTCATCGACCCGATCGACGGCACCCGCTCGTTCATCCGGCACATCCCAATCTGGGGCACGCTGATCGGCCTGGAGTACCGCGGCGAGCCGATCGGCGGCGTCGCCTACGCCCCGGTGCTCGGGCAGGTGTACCGCGGGCTCCGCGGGGACGGCGCGTTCGTGAACGACCGCCGCATCCACGTGGCGAAGACCGACAAGCTCGGCGACGCGCTGATGTGCTACAGCAGCCTCAACTGGTTCACCAAGGTCGGCCGGGAGAACGCGTTCCTCGAACTCGTGCGGCGGACGCACCGGCAGCGCGGGTTCGGCGACTTCTACGGGTTCTGCCTCGTCGCCGAGGGGGCGTGCGACTTCATGATCGACCACGGCGTCCACGAGTGGGACGTGTCGGCCCTGAAGGCGATCGTCGAGGAGGCCGGCGGACAGTTCACCGACTGGGGCGGCACGCCGACCACGACGACGCCGGACGTACTGGCCAGCAACGGCCTTCTGCACGCCGACGTGCTGGCGATCTTGCGCGACACCCCGTAACCGCTGTTGCCATTCCGCGGCCGTACGCGAAGAATGACACCACGGCCGATGTCGGCCGCCCCGCCTCGCCGTCCCCTCCCCCGTGCAGGAGTCGCGCCCCATGCGCTGCCGCTTGTTCAGCCTCGCCGCGTTCGCCGCGGCCGCCGTGCTCCCCTCGGCCGCCGCCCAGCCGCCCGCCGGCTGGTCCAACGTGAAGGGTCAGATTACGTTCCCCGCCGGCGCGCCGATCCCCGAGCGGAAGGCGCTCGATGTGACGCAGGACAAGGCCCACTGCTTGAGCAAGGGGCCGATCCCGGACGAGACGCTGATCGTCAACGGCAAGAACCGTGGCATCAAGAACGTGGTCGTGTGGCTGCGGCCGGACGACATGAACGCCAAGTCGAAGCTGCCGGCCGAGCAGATTCACCCGTCCGACAAGGGCCGCAAGGCCGCCGAAGTGACCATCGACCAGCCGTGCTGCATGTTCACCCCGCGGGTCACGCTGGTGCGGGCCGGCGACACGCTGGTGGCGAAGAACTCGGCCCCGGTGGCGCACAACTTCTTCTGGACGAGCGGTAACAACGGCGACCACAACCCGACGATCCCGGCCGGCGGTTCGCACAAGATCGGGCCGCTGAACCCGGAGACGGCGCCGATCCCGTACAAGTGTACGATCCACCCGTGGATGAACGGCGTCGTCCGCGTGTTCGACCACCCGTATTACGCGGTGACCGACGACGACGGCAACTTCTCGCTGGCGAACGCCCCGCAGGGGAAGTACCGCATGGTGGTGTGGCACGAGAAGGTCGGCTTCCTCGGCGGCAAGGACGGCCGGTTCGGCACGCCGATCGAGATCAAGGGCGACGCCACCCAGTTGAAGGCGATGGACTTCGGCGAGCTTGCGAAGTAATCCCGGCTCGACAGCGCGGGTTCTGGCCCAGCGGCCAGAACCCGCGCCGACCAGCGATTCGACACCTCGGCGTCACCCGCTCAACACTCGCAACTCCCGCGCACGTTACCAGTCTCGTTGGCCCGGCTCAGTGCCGCGGCCGACCGAGTTCCACCATCGCTTTGACTTTTTTTAAACGCACGCCATAGTTGTCGACAGAACGGTCACAATCGTCGGAGCCGGTGTGCTCCGCACGCCGAGATGTCGTACCCGGGCCTGCCTGGTCCCGTTGTGGGAGTTCGCCCATGAAGTCTGCTCGCGCCCGCGAATTTCAACTCCCGGTCACCACCCGCTACGAGTTCGAAAAGTTGCTGGGGAGCGGGGGTATGGGGGTGGTCTACCAGGCCCTCGACCGCCGGACGGGTGAGCGGGTCGCCATCAAGGTCCTCCGGTTCCAGCCGTCGGCGAACCCGACCCTGTTCAAGCGGATCGAACGGGAGTTCCGCTCGGCCTCGAACCTCGAGCACCCGAACATCGTCCGGGCGCTGGCGTTCGAGACGGACGAGCGGAGTTGTTTCCTCGTGTACGAACTGATCAACGGCGGTAGCCTCGGAGACCGGCTCGACAACCACGGGCGGATCCCCGAGGTGGACGCCGTGAAGTTGATTACCCAGGTTGCCCAGGCGCTCCACTACGCCCACTCGTTCGGCGTAATTCACCGCGACGTGAAGCCGGATAACGTGCTGATCCTGCCGAGCGGGCGGGTCAAGTTGACGGACTTCGGGCTGGCCAAGGAGTTGGACAACGACGAGGAACTGACCCGGCAGGCGAGCGGGCTGGGGACGCCGAACTACATGGCCCCGGAACAGTTCGTGGACGCCCGGTCGGCCGGTGTCCAGTGCGACGTGTACTCCCTCGCGGCCACCCTCTTCCACCTGCTCACCGGCAGAATCCCGTTCGACGGCAAAACGGACCTGGCGATTCTGACGATGAAGGAGCGTGGGATCGGAACGTCCCCCCGGGCGCTGCTACCCGGAATCAGTGGGCGGGTCGATGCCGCCATCCGGGCTGCCCTCAACCCGGACGCGACCAAGCGGCCCGCGACGGTCCTCGAGTTCTTCAAGCTACTCACCGCCAGAACCCGGCTCGGGCGACCGGGCGCCGTCCCGAACCTCACCCAGTCTGCCGCTCCCGACGACCGTCGGGTGTCGTGCCGGCACACCCTCAAGGTCGGGGCGTGTGGGGTGGTCGATACGACTCTCCACGGTGGGACCGAGGAAGTCTGGCCGCTCGTCGTCCGCGACGTTTCCGGGACGGGGATCGGCGTGACGTTGGCCCGCCGGTTTGAAGTCGGGACGGAACTCGGGATCGAACTCCACGCCGGCCGCGAGCCCGGCTTGCGCCGGTTCGCGGCGCGGGTCGTGCGCGTCCAGTCGGACCGTGGCGGGTACTGGGTCCACGGGTGCGTCTTCGACCCGCCGATCCACGAGGACGATGTCGCCGGCTTGCTCGAGTTCGCCTGACCCGCCGCGCCTGAGCCCGGGCTGACGGCCCGGGAAGGCGAACCCTACTGCCTGGCGAGCCGGTACTTCACGGCGGCTCCGACGAAGTCGCGGAACAGCGGGTGCGGCTTCGTCGGCTTCGATTTGAACTCGGGGTGGCACTGCACCGCCACGAACCACGGGTGCCCCGGCAGCTCCAGCGCCTCCACCAGCGTGCCGTCCGGGCTCGTGCCGCTGAACACCAGCCCGGCCGCGCTCAGCCGGTCGCGGTACAGGTTGTTCACCTCGTACCGGTGGCGGTGCCGCTCGTGGACCACGTCCGCCCCGTAGGCCTCCCGCGCCTTCGAGCCTGCGGCGAGGTGGCACGCGTACGACCCAACCCGCTGCGTCCCGCCGACGTACTCGATCCCCTCCTGCTCGCTCATCAGGCACACCACCGGGTGGGCGCACGCCTTGTCGAACTCGGTGCTGTTCGCGCCGTCGAGGCCTGCGACGTGGCGGGCGTACTCGATCGTCGCGCACTGGAGTCCGAGGCAGATGCCGAAGAACGGCAGCCCCGTCTCGCGGGCGTGGCGGATCGCGTCGATCTTCCCCTCGATGCCGCGCTTGTCGAAGCCCCCCGGCACGAGCAGGCCGTCCACGCCGGCGAGCATCTTCGCCGCCCCCTCCTTGTGCAGCTCCTCCGAGTCGATCGTGGTGACCTCGACCGTCACCTGGTTGGCAATGCCGGCGTGGTCCAGCGACTCGTACACGCTCTTGTACGCGTCGCGGTGCGTCACGTACTTGCCGACGAAGCCGATCTTCACCGTCGGTCGCGGCTGCTTCATCCGGGCCAGCATGTCGCGCCAGTCGTCGATCCGCAGCGGCTGCGTCAGTTCGAGCCCGAGCTTGGAGGCCACGAGCTCGTCCACTTTCTTGTCGGCGAACCCGAGGGGCACCTCGTAGATGCTGAACTCCTTGTCCTTCTCCTCGATCACCGCCCGCGGCTCGACGTTGCAGAACAGGGCGATCTTGTCGATGTCGCCCGGCGGAATCGTCCGCTCCGTGCGGCACACCAGCACGTCCGGCTGGATGCCGATCTTCCGCAACTCCATGACGCTGTGCTGCGTTGGCTTCGTCTTCAGCTCCTTCGCCGCCTTCAGGTACGGCACCAGCGTGAGGTGAACGAACAGGCAGTTCTGCTTCCCCACGTCGAACGCGAACTGGCGGATCGCCTCGAAGAACGGCATCCCCTCGATGTCGCCGACGGTGCCGCCGATCTCGGTGATGACCACGTCCACGTCCGGCGTCGCCAGCCGGGCGATGCAGTGCTTGATCTCGTTCGTGACGTGCGGGATGACCTGGACCGTCTTCCCCTTGTACTTCCCCTGCCGCTCCTTCCGCAGGATCGTCTCGTAGATGCGGCCGGTGGTCAGGTTGCAGCCGCGGTCGAGCGACACGTCCGTGAACCGCTCGTAGTGGCCGAGGTCGAGGTCGGTCTCGGCCCCGTCGTCGAGGACGTACACCTCGCCGTGCTGGTACGGGCTCATCGTGCCCGGGTCGACGTTGAGGTACGGGTCGAGCTTCTGCATCCGAATCTTGAAGCCGCGGCGCTCGAGCAGCAGCCCGATCGACGCCGAGGTGAGTCCCTTGCCGAGCGAACTGACAACGCCGCCGGTGACGAAAATGTGTTTGGCCATGTGGTGAACGCCCCCGGTGGTCGGTGAACGGAGCGGGGCCGGCGCTGCCGCCGGCCCCGTCAGTCACTCCTACCCCCACTCTATCGCCCGACGGGCCGCGGTCCAATGGCGGTGCCGCCGGATCACGCCGCCACCGCTCACGCGGCCCGGCGCGACCGCCTCTCTCCGTAGGCCCGGACGAAGGCCGCGTAGTCGGCCGGCGTGTCCACGCCGCGGTGGGCCTGCGCCACCCGCCCGACCTGGATCGTCCCGCCGGCCCCGAGCACCCGCAGCTGTTCGAGCTTCTCCGCCTCTTCCAGCGGGTGCGGCGGCAGCCCGGCCAGCCGCAGCAGGAACGCGCGCCGGTAGGCGTACACGCCGAGGTGCTGGAGGTATCGCGGCGGCCGCGCAGCCAGGTCCGGCTCGCCGTCGCGCGTCATCGGGATCGGGCTGCGCGAGAAGTACAGCGCGCGGCCGCGGTCGTCGCACACCACCTTCACCACGTTCGGGCTGAGGTACGATTCGCGGTCCGGCAGCGGCGTCGCCAGCGTCGCCATGTCGGAGCCCGGGTCGGCGACGAGCAGCCCGACCAGCTGGTCGATCGCCGCCGGCTCCAGCTGCGGCTCGTCGCCCTGCACGTTCACCACCACGTCGGCCCCGATGCCCCGCGCCACCTCGGCCACGCGGTCGGTGCCGGACGGGTGGTCCGCGCGGGTCATCACGACGTTGCCCCCGAAGCCCTCGACCGCGGCGCGGATGCGCTCGTCGTCGGTGGCGACGATAACCAGTGACGCCGTCTTGGCCGCGGCGGCCTGCTCGTAGACGTGCTGGATGAGGTACTTGCCGGTCTCGCGGAGGAGCGGCTTCCCCGGCAGCCGCGACGACGCGAACCGGGCGGGAATGACGACGGCGACGCGCATCGGGGCCGACCTCCGTGTCGGGAACAGGTAGGGCGGCTGATTACACCGTAGAAGTGAAACGAGTTGCAAGCCCACCCCGGGTGCCGGGTGACTCGCCCGGTTAGCGCGGCTTGGGTCCGGTGCCGTTCTGAAGGAACGCCGACACCCGCTGCTTCAGACGGCGGTGGGCCGGGCTGCTGCCGTTGCACAGCTGCAGAGCGTCTCGGACGTTCAGGCCCGGGTCGGGGAACGGCAGCTTCGCCAGCGCGTCGTCCACCGACCCGGTCAACGTGTAGCGCGTGTCGAAGCCCGGGGCCACGTCGATGGAAAAGCCCCGAAGGGTCTCCAGGTCGCGGTAGAAGCCGCGCACGTCGAGCTTGAGGCGGGTGAGGAGGAGGCGGCGCGACTGCGGCCCGTCGCCGAGGAGCGTGAGGAGCTTGTACAGTCGGGCGGCGCGCTGGGCCGTCAGTGCGGCGGTCGGCGGGCCGACCTTCTTCCTCGCCATGGCTCCTCCGGCCGTCCCCGGGCGCCCCGCCTCCCTGCGGGTGACCAGGCCGCGGGCCGGGGGAGAGATCGTCCCGCGGGCGGCGCCGGTCGAAACATTGGACGTGAGTCTAGAGACGCCCGCGGGGGAAAGCAAGCACGCAAATCACCGCGCCCACCGGTATACCGTTAGCCCGGTCAGGTCGCGGACGAACAAGTCGTCGCCGGCGGCCGCGAGGTGCGCCCACGTCTCGGACGCGGCCACTTTCGTGCTGCCGAGCGGCTCGAACTCGCGCGGATTGGCCTTCACCAGGAACAGCGTGCCGCGGCTGTCCAGGCCCAGCAGCTTGTCCCGGTTGGCGATCAGGCTCCAGTAGTCGCTGAACCGCTCCTCGGTCCGCCACGCCTCTTTCCCGGCCGCCAGGTCGAAGCACGCCAGCCGCCGGTCGCGGCCGAGGAGGTAGGCGTGGCCGCCGACCACGACCGGGCTCGTCATGTGGCCCTCGTACTTGACCGACCAGCCGTCGCGGGCCGCGAACCCTTCGCTGTTCGCCGTCACGCGGAACACCTGCGTCGTGCCCTCGTAGGTGCTCGTGAACACCCCGTCCGGCGCGACCGGCTGCGGCGTCAGGATGTTCATGCCGCGGAACGCCGGGATCGTTCGCGACCACAGGACGCGGCCGTCGGCCGGGTCCACGCCGGCCATCTTCGTGCGTGTCTGCACGAGGAGTTGGTCGCGGCCGTCGAGCTTGGCCAGCACCGGCGAGGAAAACGCCGAGCCCATCATGCCGCCGCCGTCGGTGAGCGACCGCCACTTCACCTTGCCGGTAGCCTTGTCCACCTTCGCCAGCCCGCCGCCGGCCTGCACGTACACGCCGTCCGGCGCGACGAGCGGCGAGCAGACGAACCCGAAGTCGGGGGGTGAGGTGCCGTACTCCTTCACGAAGTCGAGGCGCCACCGCTCCTTGCCGCTGGCGGTGTCCAGCGCCACGAGCACGTCGCGGATGCCGGCCACGTACAGGGTGTCGCCGTCAAGGGCCGGCGTGGAGCGGACCCAGCTGCCGTTTCGGGCGGCGAAGAACGGCACCGTCAGCGAGCCGTCCCACTTCGCCTGCCACTTCTGCTTCCCGGTGGCGCGGTCGAACGCCGTCACCACCTCGACCTTCTTGTCGACCGTGGCCGTGGTGAAGACCGAATCGGCCGAAACGATCGGCCCCGAGTAGCTCGGCCCGAGGTCGTCGGCGCGCCACAGCTTCTGGAGGCTCGCGTCGGTGAGGCGGTCGGGCCACGCCGGGCCGGTGAACACGCCGTCGCGGGTCGGGCCGCGCCACTGCGGCCAGGTGGTCGGTTCGCCGGCGAAAACGGGTGCGGCCGCGAGCGCGGCCGCCAGGAGGACGGGACGGGTCATCGGTACTCTCCGGGGGGCTACGAGAGGGCGCGGCGGAGTTTGTCGAGCGCCTCGGCCTGGACCTGCCGGACGCGTTCCTTGGACAGACCAACTGCCCGACCGACGCTCGCCAGCGTCGGGGCGTGGCCGTCGGCGGAGAACCGGTGCGCCAGAATCCGCTTCTCGCGCTCGGTCAGCAATGGGTGGTCGTCGCGGAGGTACTCGTCGAGGCGGAGGCTCCCGGACGACGCGAGTTGGTCGCCGCTCGGCCGGCCGCCCGGGTCGCCGTCGGGGAGGGCGTCGAGCGACATGGCGCGGGCCAGCCAGTCGGACGCGAGCCGCTGCGACAGCCGGGACAACGCGCGCACGATGCAGGTGTAGGCGTACGTGCTGAACCTCACGTCGAGCCACGGGTTGAACGCGGCGACCGCCTGGATGAGGACGACGTGGCAGTCGCCGACCAGGTCGTCCGCCCGGTTCGACACGGACATCCGCCGCCGGACGGCGCGGTAGACGAGCTTGCGGTTGCCGAGGACGATGCGGTCGCGGAGGGCGAGATAGACGCCGTGCCAGCGCATCCGACCGCCGGCCGTGCGGGCGGTGTGCATCCGGTAGGCGGCGTAGTGCATCCGCCGGGCGTGGTCGCGGGTCACGTCGTCTGGCATGTACCGCGCCTCAAAATCGCCGGCGGCGTCGAGTGCGGGGCGGGCGGCGTACAACTCGTCGGCGCCCGGCGCGTCGAACGACGGGTGGCGGACGTACCCGGGTAGCGCGTCCAGGCGGGAAACACGGCGGGTGGCGGAGATGGTCATGGCACGCTCCGTGAGGGCGGCTTGTGGACGATTCGAACGTTTTGCCGCGGCCCGTCATTACCTAAACCGGCCGATTTCGGCCCAATCACACACTCAGCAACGGATCACCGCTGACAGAAACGACCAAATCGTTCATTAGTATCGACCGGAACCCCGCCGGTGTCAAGGGTGGAAATCGGACGAATTCGCCGCCCGATGTGCCGTGTGGCCCCGGAGGCGGCTATAGTTGGGGTGCCGAAGCTCTGCCCGCGACGCCCTGGAGACTGCGCGAAACGCATGAATCGTCCACATTCCTCCGCCGAGCCGCCGGACTCTTCGGGGTCGCGGTACGTCAGCACCGCGGAGGCGGCCGTGGCCCTCGGCGTCAGCGTCACCACCGTCAAGCGGTGGGTGGACGACGGCGTCATCCCTGCGCACCGTACCGTCGGCAAGCACCGCAAGCTGCTCGTCGCCGACCTCTACCGGCTCGTCCGCGACGGCGCCCTGCCGCAGGCGGACCTCGGCCGGCTCCTTGGAAAGGCCGCGACGGACAACGACCCGGAGGTCGTTTATCGCCGGCTTCTCGAAGCGGTCCGCACCGGCGACCTGAATGTCATCTCGTTGCTGATCCCCGCGGCGTACCGGTCCGGCATCTCGGTCAAGACGATGGCGGACGGCGTGTTCGCGCCGCTGATGCGGCAGGTCGGCCACGAGTGGGAGGCGGGCCGGTTAGAGGTGATTGACGAGCACCGCGTCACGCAGGCGTGCGTCGGCGCGCTGTACGCCCTGGCCGCGGAGCTCCGGCCGACCGCGGGGGCCGACCGGCCGGTCGCCGTCGGCGGGGCGCCGGAGCACGATCACTACGTGCTGCCGACGCTGCTGGCACAGCTGACGCTGCTCGAAGCCGGGTGGGATGCGGTGAACCTCGGCCCGCACACGCCGATGAGCGCGTTCCGCACCGCCCTCGACGACCTGCGGCCGGCGCTGGTTTGGGTGTCGGCCACGCACGTCACCGACCCGGCGACGTTTCTGGCCGAGTTCAACGCCTTCTCGCGCGAGGCCGAGGAGCGTGGAGTCGCCGTCGCGGTCGGCGGGCAGGCGCTGACGGAAGGGCTGCGGCGCCAGATGCGTTACACGTCGTTCGGCGACGGGCTTGGTCACCTGGCCGCGTTCGCCCGCACTCTCCACCCGCAGGCGCGGCCGCCGCGCCGCGGCCGGCCCGCCTCCTGAAGTCACCCGCCTCGCTCGGCGTCCGTCACCGGCCGCACCGGCATCTGCTGGGCGTCGAGCCCGCCGTCCACGTTGATGACGGCCCCCGTCGCGTAGCCGGCGCGGTCGGACGCGAGGAACACGAACCAGTGGGCCACGTCCTCGACGGTGGCGATTCGGCGGATCGGGATCTGGTCGATCACGGCCGCGCGGCCGGCGGGGTCGGACTTGAGCCCGAAGTCGGTCAGCGGCGTCTCGACGAGGCCCGGCGCCACCGCGGCGGTCGTGAACCCGAGCGGCGCCAGCTCGACCGCCAGCTGCCGGCACAGGGCGTTCACGGCACCCTTGCTGGAATCGTAGAGCGTGTGCAGCGGCTCGGACCGCGTCGCGTTCAGCGACGTGGTGAACAGCACGCGGCCGCCGCGATTCAGAGCGGTGGCGCGCCGCACCACCTCGCGCGTCAGCGCCAGCCCGACCCACACGTTCAGCCGGAAGATGAAGTCGAAGTGCCCGCGCGTCAGTTCGGCGAGCGGCGGCTCCTTGTACGTGCCGACGTTGTTCACGAGCACGTCGACGCCGCCCATGCCGTCCCACGCCTCGGCGACGAGCCGCTCCGGCTCGCCGTCGGCGAGCAGGTCGGCGCGGGTGTAGCGGGCGGCGGGGTAGTCGCTGAGAAGCCGCTGCACCTCGCGGAGCGCGTCGAGCGGGTGCTCGCTGGTGAGCGTGACCGCGGCACCGGCGGCGAGCATCGCCTGCGCCACGCCGAGGCCGATCCCCTGACTACTGCCGGTAACCAGCGCCCGCTTCCCGTTCAGCATCGTATCCTCTCCCAGGGCTGTCCGTAACGTACCAGCCGCCCCGCCGGGAGAACACCGTGCCGACCCCCAGCACCACCGCGACCGTGCTTTTCACCCCCGACGAGGACGAGGAGGGCTTCCTCCCCGAGGGGCCGCGACCGATCGTACTCGACGGGCGCGAGGCGCTGCTGTGGGTAAACATCCAAACGGCCCCGGACGCGACGCAGGGGGCGCTGCACGTCCGCTACTGGGACACCGGCGGCACCGAGTCGTGGGCGCTCCCCGGCCGGCCCGGCTTCGCCCTGCCCACCGACCGGCCCGGCGTCGTGCTCGTCGGGCTCGACCACCAGGTGGGCACGTTCGACCTCGATTCCTACGAGTGGACGCCGCTCGGCGCCGTCCCCGACCCGCACCCGCGGACCCTCATCAACGACGCCGAGCCGACGCCGGACGGGCGGGCGGTCGTCTTCGGCACGAAGGACACGCGGTTCGCAGACCCGCTCGCGGGGCTGTACCTGCTGACGCTCGGTGACAACCGGGTGTCACGCCTCCGCGGCGGGCAGACGTGCTCGAACGGCAAGGTGATCACCGCCGGCGACGGCGGGCTGACGCTGTTCGACATCGACACGCCGACGAGGACGGTGGTGCGCTACCGGCTCGACGCGGCGGCGCGGGAACTTGTCGAGGCCGGCGTGGCCCTCGACCTCCGCGGCGAGCCGGGATTCCCGGACGGGATGGTGGACGCGGGTACCGAAACGGTGATCGTCGCGTTCTACAACCCGGAGCCGGTCGCGGCCGGGCGGGCGGTGCGGTACGACCTGCGGACCGGGGCGGCGGTCGAGGAGTGGACGACGCCGGGTTCGCCGCGGGTGACGTGCCCGTGCCTGGTGCGGCACGGCGACGGCGTGCGGTTGGTGCTGACGACGGCGACGGAGGGGATGCCCGCCGAGCAGCGGGCGGCGTGCCCGGCGGCCGGGAGTCTGTTTGTTGCTGAGACGCGGCTCGCCGTCGCGCCGGCGTCGCCGGCGGTACGGCTGGCCTGACGTACGGCCGGCACGAGGCCGGCCCTTTTGTTACTGCGACACGTTTACCGGCGGCGCCCCCGACGGCGGCAGGCTTGCCGGGATGCCGCTGGCATCTGGCGTTGACAGTGGCGGCACCGTGGGCCGTGCGCTCGACGGGCCGCCCTCCGGTACCGGCACCGGATTCGTCATCGGGGCGATCGGCTGGAACCGCGGCACCGTCACCGTCCCGCTCGGCGTGAAGAACGACCCCGGCTCCGGCGTCCCCGCCGGGTTCGCCACCGGCCCCGGCTGGACCATCGGCAGCGGCCGAGGCGCTGCCGCGCCCGGGCCGGGCACCGGCACCGGCACCGCCATCGGCTGCGGCTGCGGCAACGGGGCCGGTACACCGGGACGCACCTCCGGCTGCGGCACCGCGTTGAGGTCGGGCGCGGCCGGCAGGTTCAACAACTGCGGCAGGCCGCCCGGCGCCGGACCCGCCGGCCCGAGGTTGTGCGGCGGCGAGTGCGGGGTCGGGTCGGTCGCCGGCCGCTCCCGCAGCTTGATCGCCGCTTCCACCCGCGCCCGTTCGTGGTCGGCCGCCCGCTCGCGGACGAACTGCGGCAGCGGCCCCTCCGCCATTGTGATGCTGTTGTACCGCTGGATCGTCCCCTTCGCGAATTCGAACTCCGCGAGCGCCGAGTTGTACTGGGCGATGAACTGGAACTCCTGCGCGATCGAGTCCGCCAGGTCGCGTTGCACCTGGAGGTAGTTGAAGTAGTCGGCCGACTGGAACGACCCGATCTCGATGCGGATGCGGACCCGGGCCACGAACTGCTGGAGCGCCTCGCGCCGCGCCCGGGCCGGCCCGATCAGGGCGTACGACTCCGCCACCCGGCGGTGCTTCTGGATGAGGTACTCGACCGCCTTCAGCTCCGCGTCGCGCAGCTGGAGGTAGTTGCGGGTCAGTGTCATCGTCTGCTGCCGGACCTGGGCGTTGGCGTCGCGGAAGCCGATCGGCATGTCCAGGCGCAGGCCGAGCGTCCAGCTGTTGAACTGGTTGTTCCCCAGGCTGGCGAAGGCGTTCCCCGGCGTCGTGCCGCCGGCGCCGATCAGCTCGGAGCCGTCGAGTCGGGTACCGAGGCCGGCCACGTCGTACTGCGCGAACGAGGTCAGGTTCGGGCGGCGGAGGTTCCGCGCCAGCAGCAGGTTCAGCTGCTGGATCTTCACCTCCTGGCGGGCGAGCATCAGCTCGGGCCGGTACGTCACCGCCTCCTGGGCCGCCTCGTAGAAGTCCGGGCTGAACGGGGCCAGGTTCGGCTCGTCGGCCGGGACGATGCGCTGGCCGTCGTCGCTCCGCAGGCCGAGCAGCTTGCGGAGCTGGCGCTCGCTCTCGAGCACCTGACCGCGGGTCGCGATCACCTGACCGCGGAACAGTTCGAGCTGGGCGCGGGCCTGGTCGAGTTGCTGCGGCGGGTCGATGTTCGGCACGCGGGCGGCGGTGAACCGGTAGCCCTCGTAGGACTGCCGCAGACCCTCTTCGCGGGCGTACAGGTTGTAGTACGCGGCGTACAGGTTCCAGTACGCCGTCTCCACGTTCGCCAGCAGGTAGTTGACCGACGCCTCGAACTGGCTCCGCGACTGGTCGGACCGGATGCGGGCGATCAGGATGCCGTCGGTGCCGCCCTGGACGATGCCGCCGGTGCCGCCGGTGGGCCCCACGCCCTGGATCAGCTGGCTCCGCGGGGCGAGGTTCGCCGGCGTGATCTGGTTCACCTCCACGCCGAACAGTTGCAGCAGCGGCTGCTCGAACGAGAATTGCACCCGCGGCGTGTAGTTCGGGTTCACGAACCCGGCCTGGTTCGCCCCCGACGCGAACTTCGAGTAGTCCACGCTGAACGTGACGCCGGCGTAGCCGCCGCTCGGCAGCGGCTTCACCAGGCTCGTGTTGAACGAGGCGGCGTCGCGCTGCTGCTGGAACGACAGGAACTGCGCGGCGACCGGCTGGTCCACCTTCTGCCACGTCATGCTGCTGAGCCAGCGGACGTCGAACCGGGACAGCGAGCGCTCGATGCTGGCCTGGTTGTAGCCGGGGTCGATGGCGAACGCGCGGATCGAGTCCGTGCTGTTGTTGAGGCCGAAGTTGAAGCCCGGCAGCTGCTCGCTCCCGAAGCCGAACTGGTTCGGGTTCTGGCCGCCGACGTTCCCCTGCTCCAGGGCGATGGCGATGCACTCGCGGAGCGTCATGAACCGCGGCGGCCGCGTGGGGTCGAGCACCGTGGCCGGCCCGAGGCCGCCGCCGGGCCGGTCCACGAGCGGCGGCATGATCGTGTCGTGTACGTTCGATTCGAGGTTCGGCGGCAAGCTGGCGGTCATGACCTTGGCGTGGTCGCCCGGCTCGAACACGATCTGCTGCTTGCAACCGACGACGCCGCCGAGCCCGGCCAGAACGCAGATGCGGAGTACCAGCGTTGTCCAGGTGTACCGGCTCATCGTTCCCCCCGTCCGTCGGCCGTGCGCCGCCACCGTCCCCCGGCGGCGGCGGCCGACGTCCGGTTGAACGGACGAGGGTGCGCGGCCGCCACGGTGGGGCGTCCGGGAACCTATCGGCCGGACCGTGAGGAAGAATTCAGCGACTTTGCCGGCGGTAGCGGCTGTGTGGCCCGTGCGGCGCACAACCTGGAGAAGCTGTGGGGTTCGGCTCAAGTAGCGTCGGCGGGGCGCTCCGCGTACTGCGGGGCGACGGCGACGACGGGGAGGCCGAGGAGCCGCTTCAACGGAATCAGCTCGCCCACGTCGTTCCCCTCCACGCGGTGCCCCACCCACTGGAGGAAGTAACCGAGGACGATCGCGCCGGCGCCCCAGTACCACTCGGCGAGGAACAGCAGCGGCACCCCCGCGAACGCGAGCGGGATGCCGACCATGTGGACGGCGAAGTTGAAGCCGTTCCGGTGGCGAGTCAGCCAGTTCCGCCGCGCCCGACCGGCGAACGCGATCAACTTCCGGGCGATGGGAAAGCGGTGCGACATGGCGACTACGATAGGTCGCCGCGCGAAACACGGGTAGGCGTTGCACGTGGGGAGCAATCGCATAACGAGCAGGACTTGACCACGAAACAAACGTTTGCTATGTTCCCAACAGACGATTGAAACCGATGTTTGGGACGCGATGACATCTCCCCTTGCGACCCCCGAGCCGAGTGACGCCCGCGAGCGGCTGTTGGCCGCGGCCGAGGTCGAGTTCGCCGAGCGCGGCTACGACGGGGCGACGGTCCGCGAGATCACCCGGCGGGCGGGCGCGAACATCGCCGCGATCAACTACTACTTCGGCGACAAGGAACGGCTGTACGTCGAGGCGGTGAAGTACGCCCACAGTTGCGCCACCGGCGGCCCGCTGCCGACGGCACCCGTGGGCACGACGCCGGTGCAGCGGCTGGCGGCGTTCATCCGCGAGATGCTGCGGCGGATGCACGCCCCGGCCCGGCCGACCTCGATGAAGCTGATGATGCGCGAGATGACCGACCCCGGGAAAGCGGCGAACGTGGTGGTGGACGAGTTCATCCGGCCGATGGCGTTCGCGTTGCGCGAGCATCTCCGCGCCGTGCTGCCGGGCCTCGACGAGAAGCGGCTGCTGATGACCGGCTTCAGCGTCATCGGGCAGTGCCTGTTCTACCGCCAGAACCGGCCGGTCGCGGAGCTGATCTTCGGCCGGGACGCGATCGCCGAGCTCGACCTGGACGCGGTGGCGGATCACGTCGTGCGGTTCACGCTGGCCGCGCTCGGCGAAGGCCCGCCGATCGCCGAAACCAAGACGGATGGCCACAAAAAGGCACGAAAAGACACAATAATGAACGATCTTTAATTTTTGTGTCTTTTCGTGCCTTTTTGTGGCTAATCTGCCGGAGTTTACGCCATGAATTGGGTCGCGCTCAAGATGCTGACCGGCGACCGCACGAAGTACTTCGGCATCGTCTTCGGCGTCAGCTTCGCCGCGCTGTTGATGGCGCAGCAGAGCGCCATTTTTTGCGGCCTGATGCGGAACACCACGAGCCAGATTCGGGACATCCAGGGCGCCGACCTGTGGGTGATGGACAAGAACGTCCAGTTCATCGACGACGTGAAGCCGCTGAGCGAGAACGACCTGTACCGCGTCCGCGGCGTCCCCGGGGTGAAGTGGGCGGTGCGGCTGTACAAGGGGCTCGGCCGCGCCCGCCTGACCGACGGCAACTTCCAGCAGGTCATCATCCTCGGCCTGGACAACGCCACGCTCGTCGGAGCCCCGCCGCCGTGGCGTGTGTTGCACGGCAGCGTCGAAGACCTGCGCCGCCCGGACGCGGTGTTCATCGACGAGTTCGGCTGGCGTTACCTGTTCGGCGACGAGCCGTTCGTGCCCGGGGCGAAGACGCTGGAGCTGAACGACCGCCGGGCCGTGATCGTCGGCGTGTGCGAGTGCAGCCCGACGTTCCAGACGTTCCCGATCCTCTACTGCACGTACTCGCAGGCGCTCCAGTTCATCCCGCAGGAGCGGAAGACGCTGTCGTTCGTGCTCGCCAAGGCGGAGGACGGCGTGAGCCCCCAAGAAGTCGGGCAGCGCATCGAGGCGCAGACCGGCCACAAGGCGCTGACCGACGACGCCTTCGTGTGGACGACCATCGGCTACTACCTGAAGCGGACCGGCATCCCGATCAACTTCGGCATCACCGTGGCGCTCGGGTTCGTCGTCGGCTGCGCGATCGCCGGGCAGACGTTCTACCTGTTCACGATCGAGAACCTGAAGCAGTTCGGCGCTCTGAAGGCTATGGGCGTCGGCAACCTCCGGCTCGTCGGCATGATCCTGCTGCAAGCCGCGGTGGTCGGCGTCATCGGGTACGGCATCGGCGTCGGCGGGGCGGCGCTGTTCGGGTACGTGTTCGAGCGGGTGGTGAAGACGGCGCCGCCGGCGTTCTACTTCCCGTGGCAAATCCTCGCCCTCACGGCCGTCGCGGTGGCGGTCATCGTCACCGCCGCGGCGCTCGTGAGCATGCGGCGCGTCCTGTTCCTCGAAGCCGGGGTGGTGTTCCGATGACCGCGACGGCCACGCAACCCGCGATCGCCCTCCGCGGCGTGACGAAGGAGTTCGGCACCGGCGACGCCCGCGTGACGGCGCTGCACGAGGTCGACTTGGAGATACCGTACGGCGAGTTGGTGCTGCTCGTCGGCCCGTCCGGGTGCGGCAAGACGACGCTCATCTCGATCGTCGCCGGGCTGCTCGACGCGACCGCCGGCGAGGTGGAAGTGCTGGGGCAAAACCTGACGCGGATGCGCGGCGGCCGCAAGGTGCGGTTCCGCGGTGACAACATCGGCTTCGTCTTCCAGCAGTACAACCTGTTGCCGGCGCTCACGGCCGCCGAGAACGCCTGCGTGCCGCTGCTGATCGCCGGCTGGGACCGCAAGAAGGCCGTCGCCCGTGCCTCCGAGTTACTCGACGCGGTGGGCCTGGGGTCGCGGCTGAAGTCGTTCCCGAACCAGCTGTCGGGCGGGCAGCAGCAGCGCGTGGCCATCGCCCGCGCCCTCGTCCACGGCCCGCGGTTGCTGGTGTGTGACGAACCCACCGCGGCGCTCGACGCGGCTAGCGGCCGCACGGTGATGGGCCTGATCCGGCAGGTGGCGGTGGCGACCGACCGGGCCGTCGTCGTGGTGACGCACGACAGCCGCGTCTACGACTTCGGCGACCGGATCGTGTCGATGGCGGACGGTCGGATCGAATCGGTCGAGACGCGCGACGCCGGCCCGCTGGCGGCGCAAGAATAGGAGGACACTCGATGTTCACCCGCTACGCCCTTCCCGCCCTGGCGGTCGTGTCGTTCTCCTTCGCCGTCGTGCAGATGACGAAGGCCCAGCAGAAGGCGCCGCCGGTCAGCCCGACCGTCGAACCCGCTCGGGCGCCGTACCAAACGGCCGTGTCCGGCGCCGGCCTCGTCGAACCCGAGACGGAGAACATTCGCGTGGGCGTGAATCTGCCCGGCGTCGTGAAGGTGGTTCACGTCCGCGTCGGGCAGGAGGTGAAGCCCGGCGAGCCGCTGTTCGAGCTCGACGACCGGCAACTCCTCGCCGAGCAGGCGATCCGCCGCGCGACGCTCGCCAGCGCCCGCGCGTCGCTCCAGAAGCTGCAGGAAATGCCGCGGGCGGAGGAACTGCCGCCGCTGCGCGCGAAGGTGGCCGAGGCGCGGGCGTCCCTCGACGACAAGGTGAAGCAGTACGCCCGCCTCCAGCGGGCCGGCGGCGGCGTGTCCGACGAGGAACTCATCGGCCGCCAGATGGCCGTCGAGGTCGGCAAGGCCCAGGTGGCGAAGGCGGAGGCCGACCTGGCGCTGACCGAGGCCGGGGCGTGGCAGGCCGACAAGCTCGTCGCCGCCGCCGCCGTTGCGCAGGCCGAGGCGCAGCTGGCGCAGTCCGCGACCGAGCTTATGCGGCTCAAGGTGACCGCCCCGTGGATGAGCGCCCCGGACGGCGCCGCGGTGACGTTCCGCGTGCTGCAGGTAAACGTGCGGCCGGGCGAGTACGTGGCCACGGCCCCCGGAACGGCGATGGTGGCGCTCGGCACCGTCGGCCGGCTCCACGTGCGCGTGGACATCGACGAGAACGACATCCCGCGCTTCCGCGCCGGCATCCCCGGCACGGCCAGCCCGCGCGGCAACCCGCGGACGACGTTCCCGCTGCGGTTCGTCCGCGTCGAGCCGTTCGTGATCCCGAAGCGATCGCTGACCGGCGGGAATACCGAGCGGGTAGACACGCGGGTGCTCCAGGTCATTTACGCGATTGACAGCCCGAACCCGGGTCTTTATGTCGGGCAGCAGATGGACGTGTCCTTGAACGCCGCCACGCCATGACCCGCGCCCTGCCGCTGCTGTGCGCCCTCGCGGGCGTCGGCTGCGACGACTCCGACGCCCGCCGGCAGCGCACCGAGCTCGACGGGCTCGTGAAGCAACGGCAGTACCTCACCCTCCACCAGTCGAACCTCCGCATGGCGGCCGACGCCGAGATCGCCGGCCGCCCGCTCGACCAGCTGCCGCCCGACAGCGCCGCCCGCCTCACGGTCTTCCAGGTGCAGTACATCGAGGCCGAGCGCCAGCTCAAGAAGGTGGACGCGGACATCGAGTTGGTACAACAGCCGCAGCAACTGTACTGACCCACACCAGGACACGTCATGGCCGCGATTGCCCCGTCGATCCTGTCCGCCGACTTCGCCCGCCTCGGCGAACACGTCCGCGAGGTGGAAGCCGCCGGGGCCGACCGCGTCCACGTGGACGTGATGGACGGCCACTTCGTGCCGAACCTCAGCATGGGGGCCGTGGTCGTGAAGGGGCTGCGGCCCGCGACCCGGCTGCCGCTCGAGGTTCACCTGATGGTCACCGACCCGGACAAGTTCCTCGACGGCTTCGTGAAGGCCGGGGCCGACAGCCTGATCGTTCATCTCGAAGTGCTCCCCGACCCGCGGCCGATGCTGAAGCACATCCGCGGCACGCTCGGCAAGAAGGCGGGGCTGGCGTTCAACCCCGACCTGCCGGTGAGCCGCGTCGAGCCGTACCTCGCCGACATCGACCTGGCGCTGTGCATGACGGTGTTCCCCGGGTTCGGCGGGCAGGCGTACATCCCCGCGAGCAACGACCGCATCCGCGAGCTGCGCGGGCTGGTGAACCGCATCAACCCGGCGTGCGAGATCGAGGTGGACGGCGGCATTGACGCCACGACGATCGGCGCGGCGGCGGGTGCGGGCGCGAACGTGTTCGTGGCGGGCACCGCGGTGTTCGGCGCGAAAGAAGGTCCCGCCGCGGCGACCCGCCACCTGCGGGAGTTGGCCGCGCGAGCGGCCGGCGGCGGTGCCTGAGCCTACCCGATGTGGCGCGCCAGCCGCAGCGCCAGGCCGCCCAGCGCCCGCACCGGGTTCGCCGCCGTGCTGACCGGCAGCACCGACATGTCGCAGACGTACACGCCGGTGGTGCCGTACACCTTCAGGTTCTCGTCCACGACGGACCGCGGGTTGAACGCCGCGTCGCGGTTCGCCTTCCACGGCATCCGCAGCGTGCCGCAGGCGTGGTGGACGGTGCCCCAGCCGAACGGCCGGAGTTCGTCGTTGATCCCACCGTAGCGCTTCGTCAGCACCTCCACGTCGTTGAATTCGGCGAAGACGCGGTCCCGCGTGTCGTTCAGCATGTTCATGAACTCGGCGGCCGTCTTGTGCCAGCCGGCGACGGCCGGGAACCGCGAGTCGAGCAGGTCGCCGAGGTCGGCGAACCGCTTGAAGCTGACGAACGGCGTGTACCCGTCGTTGGCGTGCGAGTGGATACCGTTCTGGTCGTCCAGGCAGTTGGCGAAGCTGAACTTGATGTCCACCCGCGTCCGGCTCGGGTCGTGGTCGACGAGGCCCGCGGACGGGTCGTTGTTCCGCAGGTGCCAGTACTCGTGGTTCACGTTCATCTCGACGTTGAACGGGTACTGCACGTGGCCGTTGCCGTCGAGCGTCCCCCTGGAATAGACAGGACGATTGCAAAGTCCAGAATTCCGGTTAACGTGTTGACGGGTTGCGAGTTACTCACCTCGGGATGGAGCCCCGATGTCACCCACTTCCGACTCACTGGTCGCCGCGTTCCGCCAACTCACGGACCCTCGCCACCGCCGTGGTGTCCGCCACCCGTTCGCGGGGTTACTGTCCGTCGTCTTCCTGGGGCTGCTGAGCCGGCACCCCGACTTCGCCTCCCTCGCCCGGTGGGCCAAGCGGCACTGGCCGGCCCTCCGGGAGGCGTTCGGGCTGACCCGCCCGTACGCCCCGCACGCGACGACCTACAGCCGCGCGGCCGCCGCCTTCTCGATCGACGAGTTCCGCGGCGCCCTGGCCGGGTGGCTCGCCCGGGTGATGGCCGACGCCCCGACCGCGGCCGCGGTGGACGGGAAGACGAGCAAGCAGGCCCACGACGCCGACGGCGACCCGATCCACGTCCTCAACGTGTTCGCCCACGACGCCCGGGTGTGCCTGGCCGACTGGCCGATCGGGGACGGGAAGGAGACCGAGCCCGAGGTCCTCAAGGCCCACCTGGACGAGTTGTTCGCCGCCTGGCCGTCGCTCCGGGTGCTGACCGGGGACGCCCTGTTCTGCCAGCGCCCGCTGGCCCGGGCGATCGTCGAGGCCGGGCGGGACTACGTGCTGGCGGTCAAGGACAACCAGCCCGACCTGCACGAGACGATCCGGGCCGCGTTCGCCGACGCCACCCCGGCGTCGGCGAGCGCGACGGCGCGGGGAAAAAACGCGGGGCGGTCGAGACCCGGCGGGTCTGGTGCGACGCGGCGACGGCGGACTACGCCCGCGAGGCGCTGAACGTCCCCGGCCTGCGGGCGGTCGTGCGGGTGGACCGGGAGACCCGAGGGGCCGACGGCGCCCGGACGTGCGAGACGCGGTACTTCGCCACCAGTCTCGACCCGGCCGTGGTGACCGCCGCCGCGTTGCTCCGGCTCGTTCGCGGGCACTGGTCGGTGGAGAACAGCCTGCACTTCGAGAAGGACCGGTGGTGGGACGAGGACCGGCACGTGTGCCGCCGGCCGGGGTTGGCCGAGCGCTTCACGACCCTGCTGAGCGCGGCCGTGAGCGTGTTGCGGGTACTCAACCCCGGGGGTAAGGGCGAGCCGCTCAAGGCGCAAGCCGACGCCCTCAACTGGGACATCGAACGCGCCATCAACCTCATGACCCGCTGATACCTGCGACTTTGCAATCGTCCTGCTGGAATAGAAGACGATCTTAGCGTGCTCGTCGGGGCTGATCGGGATGCGGGGGTTGCCCGCGGACGTGACGTACGCCTGCGACTCGGCCGACACCGGGTGATCCGTCAGGCCGAAGCCGACCAGTTGCCGGATGTCGGCGGGCAGTGTGTGAAACACGGACGACCGGTTGATCAGCTTCGGGCTCTCCGTCGAGCCGGCCGCAATGATCACTCTCGGCGTGTAGAAGCTTCGCTGCTCGCCCGTCACGGTGTTCGTCGTCCGCACCTCGTACCAGTCGTGGGGCACGCTATTAACGGCTTCGACGAAGCTGTTCAGCTTCACGAACAGCCCGGCCCCGTTGAGGTTGAGGGTGGGGCGCGTCAGCCCGGTCTGGTTGATCAGGAGCTCGGCCGTGTTGAACACGCCCGTCGGCTCCACGAAGAACTGGGTCGCCGGCGTGCCGTCCGCGAGGAGGTACGGTTGGTGCAGCGCCCGCGGCGTCTCGTGAATCACGAAATCCTGACCGAGCGGGCTGTTCCGGAAGTGGACGGCCAACTGGCGGGCCTTGTCGCCCAGCGACCGCGACGCGTTCATCCGCTCGCCGGCGAGGTTCAGGAACCCGCCCTTCAGGTCCGTCCGGACCGCGTCGGGGAAGAAGTCCAGCTCCCAGTCCTGCGGCTCCGGGATGAGCCCGGACCAGAAGATGGAGCGGCCGCCGAAGACGAGCTGCGGCTTGCCGCCGATGAAGCGCTGCGGCGTCTCCGCCTGCTGGAAGTTGTCGACGCCGAAGTGGGCCGCCACGTCGCTGTTGTCGAAGCGGCAGATGTTGTAGGCGTGTGTCGGGTAGACGAACGAGCCGGCATCCACGACGAGGATGCGCTTTCCCGCGTTGCGGTCGGCCAACTCGTCCGCCACAACCCCGCCGCCGATGCCGGAGCCGATGACGATGTAGTCGAAGTCCGGGTTCGTGCCGTCGTAATCGCGGATCAGACGGGTGTGGGCCTCGCTCTTCTCCGACACCAAGTTGGCGTAGTTGTTTTGAAATGGCATGCGTGATACGGTCGGAGTACGGGTTGTACCTGTCGATGGAGCGTACCCGGTTCCACGAGTAGTCGCAAGAAGGTGCCGGCGAATAGCTCGGAACTGCTCGCCGCCACCGCGGGCCGATTCCTCCGATTTCGCCCGGTGCGGATTTGACTTCCCGAGGCGAGAGCTTACGGTTCGTTTGTACACGTCTTCGCCCGCGCCCACATCCCCACTCCGGGAGCCGCCATGCCCGCCGTCGCCGGCCGCGGGGCCGTTCGCGCCGAGCTCGAACGCCTCGCCGATGTCGTCACGTCCGCCGACGCACCGAACGACGACGCGACCCGCTCCGCGGTCACGAACGCGTTCCTGGCCGCGGTCCGCGGCCTACGCCGGCTGCTGAAGTCGGACAACCATTCGCTGGTGTTCCGGTCCGCCGAAGTGCTCGCCCGGGTGTGGATGACGCGCTACCGGGCGCGGATGCCATTAAAAGCGCAGCTCCATGCCGAGGCCGAGCGCGTTCACCCACAGGTCGGATGTTCCGCCGCAGCCGCAGAAGGCGTCGCCGAGCCGCGCCACGCGGTCGAGGTACTGGAACGAGTACGACGCGAACACGCTCCCCGAGCCGCCGAACCGCACCCCCACCTTCCAGCCGACCGTCGGCAGCACGGCTCCGGAGCTCCCGCCGCCGAGCCGCGGCCGCGGGCTGGCGAAGCCGAACGCGCCGCTGGCGCTCGTGTCGGTGGTCACGGTGCCGTAGGCGATCTTCGCCACGCCGTCGGTGTACCACGCGCCGTAGTCCAGCCCCACGGCCACCCCGACCTGCCCGCCGTGGAACGTCGTCTCGGCCTGGAGCCGGTTGATCTGGTAAGCCCGGCCGCTGTCGTCCGGCCGGTCGCCGAGGTAAAGCTCGTCCGTGAGGTAGGCGAAGCGGTAGCCGGCGAGCACGTCCACGCGGGCGGTCTCGGCGCGGAGCAGCGTGTACCGGTAGTTCACGTCGGCACCGACGAACGTGGTCGAGAGCGTGGCCGGGAACGTCGTGCCGAGCCCCGGCGGCAGGGCCACGAGGACCGGCGCGTCGCGGGTCCAGTCGGGCGAGTAGACGAGCGCCCCGGGGGCGTACCCCTGGAGGCGGCGGACACCCTCGGGCAGCAGGAACAACGACGCGTCCACGCCACTCCGTTCACCGAGGCGGCGGCCCACGTCAAGGCTCAGCCCACCCTGGAAGCTGTCGGTCCCGCGGCCGTCGGTCGGAATGTTCAGGCCGGCGACGGTCCGGCCGAATACGTCCGGCGGCGTCAGCCTGAGAGTTCCCGGGAGACCGCGGGTGGACAGCCAGCCGAGTTGTGCCGCGGCCGAGACGCGCCACAGTTCGTCGAGCATCGGCTGCCGCCGCTCGAACTCGGGCCCGGGCTCGGGGAGGTACAGGTGGCCGTGGTCGTAGGGCGGGACGGGGCCGCCGGGGGCGAACGGGGCGGGCGGCGCCTCGGGGATCGGCACGGGGATGAGCGGCAGCTCGGCCGGCGGCTGTGCGAACGCGGGTCCGCCGCCGAGCAGTGCCGCCCACGCCGCCAGCCAGCGGGTCCGCATCCGGGCTCCTTGTCAGCGAACGCTGACGCCGACGAGCGGGAAGAGGTAGTGGTGCAGGAACGTCGTCGAGTACATCCCGTGGTGCCCGCCGGTGTGCCCGGTCCAGGCCACGTCGGCGGTCCAGAAGTGCTGCCGGAGCAGCGGCACGTCGTCGGCGCTGACGGTGCCGGCGCGGAAGCCGTTCCGCCCCGCGGCCGCGGCGCCGAACCGGTCGGTGGTGCCGACAACGCGGGTGACCAGGCCGAGGGCCACCCAGTCCTTCTTGCTGCAGAACACGTCGACGCCCTCGCGGCTGGCGCGGAGCGTCGGCCGGATGTCGTAGCCGACCGAGACGGACGGCGCGAACAGGACGACGCGATCCACGGAGTCGGCCGGCAGGTTGTCGCCGGCGGCCAGCGCGACGGCACAGCCGGCGCTGTGGGCGACGATGAGCACGCGACGCCCCGGCTCCCGGGCCTGTCGAATGCGGATGAGGCCGGCGAGGCGCTTCCCCTGATCGCGGGCGTGGTCGGCGTCGATCTGGTCGGCGAGGAGCCGGCGGTGGCCGTGCGACCAGAGGAACGTCGCCACCTCGACGGGTGTGCCGGCGAGGAGGTTCGCCTGGGAGACGGCGTTCGAGCAGCCGCGCAGGTCGCCGGCGCCGTCCACGACCCACAGCAGCGGCCGCGGGTCGGCGGTGTTCTGCGGCTCGGGGCACTGGGTGCGGTGGACCAGCGCGGGCTGAGCGGCCGCCATCCACACCGCGCCCGGGACGGGTGGCGGGGCGGGGCGATTCGGCCGGCCAGCGAGGTTCGCCGCGGTCAGGGCGGCGGCGACCAGCAGCGCGGTACGGAGAAGCCTTCGCATCGATGGAACCCGGCGGGGGCGCGACATCCCGGTCCGAGTGACGCATGTACTATCGGCCGCGGTCGGCCGCAACCTGAGTTTCACGGCGGCCCGGTAAGCTGGGCAAGCCCTGCCGGCCGCAGTTGTTCCGAACCGAATCGACGGCTACACTGCCGCGAGGAATTCCCGGGAGGACGCCGCATGGTGCGCCGAGTCGCCGTCGCGCTGCTGATCGCCGCGACCCTGTGCCTGGCTGGCCTTGGCGCGTACTCGAAATGGTTCGCGTCGCCCACCGTGGTGATCGTCGACGAACCGCAGTTCGTGAAGCCGGCGGAGCCGCCACCTACGGAAGCGGAGCAGTTCGCCAACCTGGCCCAGACCGACGTGGTGGCGACGCTCGCCGCGTGCCTCTCGAACTACGAGAAGGAGACGACCGGCTTCCGTGCGACGCTGGCGAAGCGGGAGCGTGTGGCCGGCAAGCTCCAGGAGCCGGAGTTGGTGCGGGTGGTGGCCGCCGGCGACGTGCCCGGCCCGGACAAAAAGACCCACATCCGCGTGCGGATGATCTGGGACCAGGGCGGCAGCAAAGACTTGCTCGGCAACGTGGTCCGCGGTTGCCTCTACAGCGAGGATAAGTCGCCCGAGCAGATGGTCATCTTTCGGCCGACGGCCCTGCTCAAGGAATTCTCTGTGCCCAGCAAGAGCGGCCTGGCCCGCGACGCCTCCCGATACTGCGTCAAGGACGCGGGCATGTACCGGAGCATGCTCCGCACTTACGTCGCGTGGAAGAAACGGCAGGACACGGGCGAGTTGGCGGTGACCTACCTCGGCAAGCAGATCGTACTCCAGGCCGGGGGTCGCGAGTGTTACGCGATCAAGCGCACCTGCAAGACCGTGGAAGCCGACCCGTTCGCGCTCGACGAGCAACCGCCGACCGACGCGAGGATCATCGACCGCGACGGGTTCAGCGAAGTTACCCTGTTCATCGACGCCGAGCGGCGGCTGCAGGTCGGCACGGTCATCCGCCGCGCCGACGGCGAGTTGGTGGGCGAGTACTACTTCCGCGACGCGGAGTTGGTGAGTGCCGAGTTCCCGGCGGACACCTTCACCCCGGCGGCGCTGCGGAATTGACCACCCGCTCGACCGCCGCCGCGAGTTCCTCGGGGTGGAACGGCTTCTGCAGGAACTCCGTCCGCGGGTCGCGGGCGGTGGTGCGACGGTCGGAGTAGCCGCTGATGAGTACTGCCGGGGTGTCGGGCGCCTCGGCGCGGATCCGGGCCAGCAGTTCGTCGCCGGTCATGCCCGGCATCACCACGTCGGACACGACCACCCACACGGCCGCCCGGTTCGCACGAAACGCCTCCAACGCTGAGGTGCCGTCGCCGGCGAGTATCGGCGAGTACCCGGCGTCTTCCAGCGTGGACGCAGCCACCTCGCGGACGAACATCTCGTCGTCCACCACGAGCGCGACGCGGGCCGCGACCGGCTTCGGGTCCGGCTGCCGCGGCCTCGTGGCGGGGGACGCGGGCGGCCAGTAGACCTCAAACGTGGTGCCGCGGCCGGCCGCACTCTCGACACGGATGCCACCGCGGTGCGTCTTGACGATGCCGAGCACGGCCGCGAGCCCGAGCCCACGGCCGGGGAATTTCGTGGTGAAGAACGGGTCGAACAATCGGCCCATGGCCTCCGTGGGGATTCCAGGTCCGTCGTCCGTCACGCTCAGCAACACATACTCGCCAGGTGCCGGGGCCAGGCGGAAGTGCTCGGCCGACTCCGCGCCGGTGACTTCGGCCATCCCCGCCCGCACGACGACTCGTCCGCCGTCGCCGACCGCCTCGCCGGCGTTCATGACGAGATTCACGAGCACCCGACGGACCTGATCGTTGTCGGCCCGCACCGGCGGGAGCCCGGTCCCGAGGTCGAACTGAACGCGGGCGTGGCGCGTGGTCGAAACCTCCAGCAGTGCCTGTGCGTCGCGGACCAGGCGCGACAGGTCGGTGGTGCCGCCGGGGGCAGGGCCGCGGCCGGCGTAGGCGAGCATCTCGCGGCACAGCCCGGCGGCCCGCTGGGCGGCCTTCTCAATTTGCTCCAGGTACGGCGCCGCCGGGGAGCCCGGCGGGACGTGCCGCTGCGCCAGCCCGGCACTGCCGAGCACGACGGTCAGGATGTTGTTGAAGTCGTGGGCGATGCCGCCCGCAAGCACGCCGAGGCTTTCCCACTTCTGAGCGTCGAGTAGTTGTTGGCCGAGCGCCTCCTGCTCGTTCTCGGCATGCACCCGCTCGGTGATCTCCGCGGTCACGGCGACGATCCGCAGCGGCTTGCCGGCCGGGTTCAACAGCGTGCGTCCGCGGGCCGAGAACCACCGGTCGCGCCCGTCCGCGCCGGGGGCCGAGCCGCGGAACTGGTAAACGAAGTCGCCGCCGGTCCGCGCCGACGCTTCCATTTGGGCAACGACCACCGGCCGGTCGTCGGGGTGGATCGGCTCCCAGGCCGCTTCCCCAGTCACGTATTCTTGACCCGCGGGGAGCCCGAAGTACTCGCCGATGTCAGCCGTCGCATGCACCCGGCTCGTGGCGAAGTCCCAGTCCCACCCGAGCATCCCGGCGCCTCGGAGCACCTGCCGTAGCCGGGTCTCGCCCCACTGCAACGCCTGCTCAGCCGCCACTCGATCGGACACGTCGAGAACCAACGACAGCGACGAGGCCGGCTCGCCCGTGTCGTCGAACACGACCGAGTTGTACCACTCGCACCACACGACGCGGCCGTCGCGGGCGATGTTCCGGTTCCGCATCACGGCCCGCGGGCGGCGGGCTGCGAGCATGTCGCGGACGAGTTCGTCCACGCGAGCAAGGTCGTCCGGGTGAGGTGGGGCGATCTCAAAGGTGTGCCGCCCGAACGCCTCGCCGGCCGTCCACCCGAACATTCGCTCGGCCTGCCCACCCCACTGCCGCACGCGGCCCTCGCGGTCCCACGCGATGACCGCTAGTGGGGTGTTCTCCAAATGGGACGCGAGCTCACGGAGCGACGGTGCGGAGGGGCTGGCGTCCTGCGACATGCGGGCCTCCGAGGGGGTGACTACGGTGGCGACACGAGGCAGCGTGTACGAACGGGCGCGCCTACCTGAGTGATACAAACCGCCCGCCGGCCCGGCACCAGTCAGCCGTGTGTCGTGAGAACAGCGTGAGCTTCCGCGCAACGATCGAGTAGCGTCTGCTTCCGCTTCGGGTTCTCGTACCGCCCCGCGGCCTCCGCCCACTCGGCTGTCGAATCCAATAGTAGTCGAAGACTTCGGGCCGCGGTTGCATCAGTGCGTGTGGGGTCGAGGCGAATCGGCGATGTGTGCGCGAAACCCGGTCCGGTCGTCGGAGTGCACCGCGCCGCGACCCAGCCCACTCCACCAACCGCCGCGTCGAGTTCGGCGGCGACGCAGCGCCCGTCGGGCTGTGGTGTGACCGCACCAATCACCGTCCCGTCCGCGACCAACTCCAGCCGATCGAAAAGAGATAGCGACCGCGCCTCGGCGCGGGCACGGCCGCCTTCGACGGACAGTGACAGGATCGGCCCCGCGGTCACGAACGAGCGGCCACCGCGGACGGCTTCCACCCACCCAGTGTACCCGGGCGCGGCCGGCTTCGCGTAGGTGCGTTGCACCCCGAGTGGGGCGCGGTTGCTGTTCTTGCCACTCGCACCGACCAGCGGAACCGGCACGCCAGCCGACCAGAGCCGGTAGAGCCACGGCAACACGGCCGAGCGCGAACTCCCTGTCACCTCGATGGCGTCGATCTTGCCGAGGATCGCCGCGACGAGTGCCTCGCCGCCTACGAGCCCCGAGTGCCGCTGGAACGCCTCGACCCACACCGTCAGGCCGTTCTTACGGTGGCACTGATCGCACCAGTCGCAGACGCCCCAGTCGTCTGGGTCCTCGCCCCCGAACGTGAGCGGGAAGACTGGGCGGTGCGAGTGCAGTAGCCCGACGGTACCGAGCGCCGGGTGGTCGTTCAACGTGTTGACCACGACGAGCCGACCGTCGGATTCGAGCGCCGGAGCCTGGCCACTGAACGCGGCGAGGTTCGGCACGGTACGGTACGCCGTGCCGTCGATGCTGGGGTAGGGCTGAACCGCGGCCAGCAGGTTGACGACGTCCACGTCCTCGGCCGCGGCTTCGAGCAGTGCCGCATGGGGCGGCAGGAATAGACAGCGGCCGTCGCCGCTCACCCAGCCGTCGACACGTCGGTCGTACCAGCGCTCGACAGCGAAGCGGAGCGCCATCTGCCCGGCACCCAAGCTCACTGCGGTGTCGAGAGCACGGTACTCCGGCCCCTTCGTCGCCTGAACGCGGAGTGGGACGCCGGCAGGCAGCGGGATTTCGCAGGCGCCGTCGATCGCGAACCAGGCCTCTCGACCGAGCCGCAGCCCGCCACCGACGTCCTCGTTGACGCCGTGGGGGAAGTCCGCAAAGCGGCCGAGCGGGGCATAGTTCGTGCCGTCCGGCGCAGACACCCGGAGGCGTACGGGCGTCGGCCGACCCGTGCCTGCGTCATTGACGCGGATGTGAACGGTGAGCATGGGGCGGCTTCAGCCTTCCTGCCCGTCACAGTCGCGGAGGATCGCGCGGAACGCTTCCACGGCCGGCGGGAACAGGTCTGGCCCGGTCACGCCGCCGGTCGGGCCGCCGCCGCGGAGGTGCGGCTCCATCACGGCGAAACCGTGGTAGCCGCGCGACACCGCGTCGCGAATGCTGTGGGCGATTTTGCCGTCGCCGTGGCCCGCGAGGACGCCCCACTTGTGGCCCGCGTCGTGACCACCGGCGTACCAGTCCTTGATGTGCAGGTGGGTAGTCCACGCCTTCGTCTGCTCCCAGCCGGCGACCGGGTCGTACCCACAGTAGGCGTAGTTGGCTGCGTCGTACGCAGCGCGCAGGACCGGGCTGTTCACCGTCGTCAGCACGTCGCGGACACGTTCAGGCGAGTCGCCGTAGATGCGGTGCTCGTTCTCGTGGAGAAGCACCACCTTCGACTTCGCCGCGAGCTCGGCCATCGCGGCCATGCGGCGAATCACCTCGTCGCGGTGGGTTGGCCACGCGGAGGGGTCGAACGCGACGTCGTTCCCCGGCGGGTAAAAGCTGAACACACGAATGTTCGGGGTGCCGAACACACCGCACAGTTCGATCGCCCGCTTGAGTTTGTCGAGGTGCGGGGAGAAGTCGGCGTCCACGGGGTACTTACCGACGGGCGAGCCGATCGCGGACAGGCCGATCCCCTCGTCGTCGAGCAGCTTCTTGAACTCGCGGACCTGCTCGTCGGACAGCGCGAGCACGTTTGTGTGGAAGATCGAACGGAACTCGATGAACCGCACCCGGCAGTCCTTGAGGACCGACACCTGCACTCGCGGGTCGGGCGAGATTTCGTCGGCGAACGCGCTCAGGAGGAACATGACCGGGCACCGTGGGGGATCGGTGCCGCTACTCTATGAACCCGTCCGAGGCTCACCACTCCTCCTCGAACGCCAGCTTCTCGTGCTGCGCGGCCAACACCACGGCCGCGACGAGTGGGGCGAGAACGAACACCGCCCGGAGCAGGATCACGACCCAACGCGGCAGACGGGCGACGACGGGGATCAGGAATGGAATCAGGCCGAGCGGCGCGAGCGCTACCAGGCAGAAGGACGTGACAGGAACCTGACTCTCGACGAGGTACCGGCCGTTGAGCATGAGCCCCGGAAGCCCGACGACGCCGAGCGGCACCGCAGCGCTGGCGTCGGCACGGGTCGGGAACGAGGCGACGGCAACGCCCGCGGCGGCACAGCCGCACATGACTGCGAGGTCCATGAAGCGGGCGGTATGGTGATACAGCAGCACCGCCCCCGCTGCGAGGAACGCGGCCGCAAGGTACGCGGTCACTTCGCTGCTGGCTTTATCGCGGGCCGCGCGGTCGAGCACGAGCCACAGCGCGAGCATGGCGGCCGCCAAGGCCGGTTTCAGCCAAGCGACTTCGGCCGCCCACGCCAGCGGCACCAGGCCAGGGGCGACGACCGCGACGACGCCGGCACGAACGACCCACACCAGAAGACTTGCAATCCAGCGGCGACGTTCATCAAGAAGTCGCGCGACGAGGAAGCCGATCCCACGCGACACCAGACCCGCCGCAAGAAGGACCACTCCTGCCCACGGAAGTGCGTGCCACGCGGGCGCGTCGGGCTCAGCGACCCAGGGAATTACGCGCCCCGTGTTGTCGCCGCTGACGGCCTCGAAGGTGAAATTCGCCCAGCCGAAGCCGACGACGACTGCGGCCGCCGACCCGAGTGCCGCTGCCCGCCGGCCGAAACACAGGAACACACACACCACCATCGCCGCTCCTGCCGCGGCCGGCAAGACGGTGTGATGCAGGGCGTCCAGAACGTCCTTCGCCGGCGGCAGCGGGGGCATGACGGACTCGCGGGTTACTTCTTCGCGGTCACGCTCACCTTGAGCGTCACCTCGTCGTCAATCTTCCCCTTGCCGTAGGTCATGCCCCAATCCGTCTTGTTGATGCGAAATTCGCTCTTGAGTGTCAGCGCGTCCGCACCCGCCGTCACCGTCGCCGGCATGGTCACGCCCTTCGTCTTCCCCAGCAGCGTCAGGTCGCCGGTAATTGCATAGCCGGCCGCGGTCTTCTCCACCTTCGTGCTCTTGAACGTGGCTTTCGGGTAGTCCTTCACCGAGAAGAAGTCCGGCGCCTTGAGGTGGGCCGTCAGCTTGGTGTCGTCGCTGTACAATGAATCGGTGTCGATCGTCACGTCGATCTTGAGTGACACCGGCTCGGTCCCCTCGACGGTGGCCTTACCGTCGAGATTGGAGAAGCCGCCGGTGTGCTTACCCCCAGGCTTGGTGCCGACGAACTCGACTTTCGTGTTGCTACCGGTCAACGGGAAGTCGGTGGCGGACGCCTGAGTGCCGAACAGCATGGCAAAGGCGCCGGCGAGCAGGACGCGGGACATCTACGGAACCCTCCGGGGACGTGAGACGACGGGGATACCATCGGCCGTCGCGGGTCTAACCCCGATGGCGGCGGAATCCTGTCGCAGTACGGAGGGGATTGTACGCGGAGAGGCTCAGCTGCGTCCCATGAGGTAGGAGCGAAGCTCGACGAAGACGGCGTTGCAGCGCAGCTTCCAAGCCGTGTCGGCCAACTGCGTCGGGTGGGCCGGGCGGAAAAGCACATCGACCGTCAGCCGGCTCGGTTGCGTGGGGTCGGCGTGTCGGAGGTGGAGTTCCACGTCGAGCGGCGAGCCAGCCTTGCGCATGCCGAACCACGACAGCGGCCCGCCCCCGGCCCCGGCCCGCCCGCCGAGTCGGACGCGGACCAGCCCGGGCAGGCTCTCCACGACTTCGCCGTCGGCGTCGTGAACGAACCCGCGCAGTTTCATGATGGCGATCCGCTCCGGTAGCCAGGCTTCGAGCTGGAAGGGAAGCACGGCGTTCTCGCGGGCCGTCGAGCGCGGCACCTCGAGCACTGCCGCGGCGACGCCACCCGGCAACGGCGTGCCCGGCCGCGAGCCGGAGGGACGGCTGTCGGGCAGCCCCGGCCGACCGGGATTGGAGTCCACGCGTTCCTGCGCGCGGGCGAGTGCGGTGTCGAACCGATCGGCAAGTTCCCGACCGGACTGCGGGCGGTCGTCGGGGTCTTTGGCCAGGCACTGCATCACGAGCTGTTCGATCTCACGAGGCACCCAGCCCTTCAGGCCGATCTCGGCGAACGTCGGCGGCGGCTCGGTCGCGTGTGCCAGCAGGATGTCCATGCTGTTCGGTCCGCTGAACGGCAGCCGGCCGGTGAGGAGCTCGTACATCATCACGCCGACCGAGTACAGGTCTCCGCGGTGGTCCATTTCCTCGCCACGGACCTGCTCCGGCGCAATGTACCCCGGCGTGCCGACGGCGAAGTCGACGTTCGTGTCGGTCACCTTCCGGGCGTGATCGGCCTCGATGAGTTTGGCGAGGCCGAAGTCCATGACCTTGATCCGCTCGCGCGGCGTGTCGGGGTCCACGATCATCAGGTTGGCCGGCTTCAGGTCGCGGTGGATGATCCCTTCTTCGTGTGCCGCCTGGAGCACCTCGCAGAGCTCGCCGAGGATGCGGCCGACGCGCGGCGCGTTCATCCGCCCGTTCCGCGCCAGAAGTGTCTCCAGGTTCACGCCCTTAACGTACTCCATCACAATGCACGGCCCGTTGCCGTCTGTCAGGCTTGCGTCGTAGAGGGTGACGGCGCCCGGGTGGTGGAACCGGGCCATCAGAAGGGTTTCGCGCTGGAACCGGTCGCAGAACTTGGGGTCGGTGGCGATGTGGTCGTGCATCACCTTGATGACGACCTCGCGGCCGAGGTCGAGCTGGCGGGCCAGGTAAACGCGGCCCATGCCCCCCTCGCCGAGGAGCCGCTTGGCCTCGTACCGACCCAGGAAAATCCGGCCGATCATAATCGCGTCTCGCGCCGGCCCCGGCACCGGGGCGGGCACCCCAACCGTAGGTCGTGAATCACGCACGGCCAAATCGAATCGCCGGGTTGTGCCGGTCGGGCAGTCTGTTCGGGCCGGGCCTGAATACTGCGTCAGGCGCCCCCTCCTCTAGGCCGCGGCCGGCCGTAAGAACACCCCGCACCACAACGGAGAACGTGATGGCGGAGCCGCTCGGCGTCGGGTTGGTCGGGTGCGGGACGGTCGGCACCGGCGTCGCCAGACTGCTACTCGAACAGCCGGACCGCCTGGCCCGCCGCGCCGGTCGGCCGTTGGATCTCTGTCGGGTCGCCGTCCGCCATCCCGAGAAGCCGCGTGAGGTCGCCCTGCCACCGGGCGTGGTCACAGCCGATCCTGCGGCCGTGATCGCCGATCCCAGGGTGGACGTGGTGGTCGAGTTGATCGGCGGGACGACCGTCGCCCGGCGCGTCGTGCTGGACGCGCTCGCGGCCGGCAAGCACGTCGTGACTGCAAACAAGGCGCTGCTCGCGGAGGCCGGTGGCGAGGTGTTCGAGGCGGCGCGGGCCGCCGGGCGGACGGTGTGCTTCGAGGCCGCGGTCGCCGGCGGCGTGCCGATCATCCGGGCGCTCGGCGAGAGTTTGGCCGCCAACCAGGTCACGGCCATCCAGGGCATTCTGAATGGCACGTCGAACTTCATCCTGACGAGCATGGCCGAGCGCGGCATGTCCTACCCGGCGGCGCTCGCCGAGGCCCAGCGCCTCGGCTACGCCGAGGCCGACCCGACGCTCGACGTGGACGGCAGCGACGCCGCCCACAAACTGGCCGTTCTCGCGCAAATCGCCTTCGGCGTGTCCGCCCGGCCGGAACAGATCGAGCGCCGCGGGATCGACACGCTCGACGCACAGGACATCCGCTTCGCCGGCGAACTCGGCTACACCATCAAGTTGCTCGCCGAGGCTTGGACCGGCGAGAGCACGACAGGCGGCCGCGAAGTCGCGCTGCACGTCGCCCCTGTGCTACTACGGCGGACCGATTTGCTCGCTCAGGTGAGAGGGGCGTTCAACGCCATCTCGGTCCACGGCGACGTGGTCGGCGAGACGCTTTATCAGGGGCCGGGCGCCGGTATGATGCCGACCGCCAGCTCGGTCGTCGCCGACCTGATCGACCTGGCGGTCGGCCGCGCTCAGGCCACGTTCGCGGCGGCGCGACTGTGGTCACGCGAGGGGAAGGGGTTCGTGGTCGAGCCGGTCGAGCGGGTGCGGAGCCGGTTCTACCTACGGCTGACCGTCGCCGACCGGCCGGGTGTCCTGGCCGACATCACTCGCATCCTCGCCGACGAGGGGATCAGCATTTCGAGCGTCGTCCAGCACGAGGCGGGCGAAGGGGCCACGGAGCCGGTGCCGCTCGTCATCCTCACGCACACCGCCGAGACTGGGCGGTTCCGCGCCGCACTGCGAAAGATGGCAACCCTGTCGGCCGTGTCGGCGCCGCCCGTGTCATACGCGATGGGTGACTGATTACGCGGGTGGAAATGATTTTGCGCAGATTGTTGCACCCGACGGAACCGATAGGTATAGTACCCGGACTGGACGGATCCGCGCGCCTGCGTTGGGCCGCGCGGGGGCCGGCCTGAACCCGCCTGATGGAACCCATCCGATGCTCCGCTACGCTCTCGCGGCCGCCCTCGGTCTGGCCGTCGTGCTCTCCGCCGGCAACTCGATCGACGCCCAGGACAAGGCGAAGGACAAGGCGAAGGCCACCACGGTCGAGGGGAAGCTGGTGTGCACCAAGTGCACCCTGAACGAGACCGACAAGTGCGCTCACGCGGTGAAGGTGAAGGCCGGCGAGAAGACGCTGACCTACTACATCGACAGCAAGGAGTTCCACGGCGCCGTCTGCCCGGCCGGGAACGAGCTGGCGGTTAAGGTCACCGGCACGGCCGGCAAGGACGGTGACAAGCTGACCATCACCAAGGCCAAGGTCGAGAAGGCGAAGTAACACCCGCCCGACTCGCGACGAAGCCCGGGGACGGCTGTCCCCGGGCTTTTCGCGTTCACCCGGTGTTCTTCAACCCGCTAGCTACGCCGTTGATGCTTTCCAGCACCGCCGTCACCAACTCCTCCCGCGGCCCGTCCCCGGCCCGCAACCGCTTAAGCAGCACCAACTGGATGAAGCTCAGCGGGTCTACGTAAGGGTTGCGGCGTTCGATCGACGTCTTCAGAATCGGTGTCCGTTCCAGCAAGGTTGCTTGCTCCGTGATGCTGCACACGGCGTCCGCGGTGGCGCGGTACTCGGCCTCGATGCGGCCGTAGACCCGGGCCGCCAGAGCCGAATCGTCCACGAGGTCGGCGTAGAGTCGGGCGATCACCAGGTCGGCCTTCGCCAGGATCATCTGGGCGTTGTCGATGAGCGTCGTCCAGAACGGCCAGCGCCGGTACATCTCGCGGAGCATCGCAAGCCCGGCCGGGCGGGCGGCGAGGAACTCCCTCACGGCCGACCCGAGCCCGAACCACCCCGGCAGCGTGTGTCGACTCTGCATCCAGCTGAACACCCACGGGATCGCCCGCAGTTGCTCGATCGACCGCGTGGCACTACGGCGCGCGGGTCGCGAGCCGATTTTTAGCTCGGCGATCTCGCCGACGCACGTAGCCTGCTCGAAGTACGGCAGGAACTCGGGGTCGTCGTAAACGAACTCCCGATAGTGCCGGCGGGCGGCGGTGGCGAGGCCGTCGAGCGCCTCCACCCACGCCGGCTCGGGGCGGGACGCGTCGTCGGGGAAGCTCGTGCGCAGCACCGCGTTTACGACCTGTTCGAGGTGTCGCTCCGCGATCGCCGAGTGCCCGTAGCGGTCGGCGATCATCTCGCCCTGCTCCGTCACCCGCAACCGACCATCGACCGTGCCCGGCGGCTGCGCGAGGATCGCGCGGTTGGCAGGGCCGCCGCCGCGGCCGACCGCCCCGCCACGGCCGTGGAAGAACTGAACCGCTATTCCCTCGGCACGGCCGAGCTCGGTGAGATCCTCCTGCGCACGGTACAGCGCCCACGCCGACTGAAGGAAGCCGCTCTCCTTGTTGCTGTCCGAATACCCGATCATCACCTCCTGGAGCCGGCCTCGCAGGTCGAGCTGCCGCCGGTACACCGGAAGCGCGAACAGCTTCGCGAGTATCGCTTTCGCGGTCTGGAGCGGCTCAAGCGCCTCGAAGAGCGGCACGATGTCGATTCGGCTGACGCCATCGGCGGGTCGGTACAGCCCTGCCTCGCGGGCCAGTAGCAGCACTTCGAGGAGGTGCGCGGGGGTTGTGGTCGAACTGATGATGTAGGTGCCGAGCGCGTCCGGCGACTGCTGCTCCAGTACAGCGACCATCGTGCGGAAGGTCTGGATCACTTCGCACGCGTCGGCCGAGTACGCCAGCCGTGCCGGGATCAGCGGCCGGGTTCCGGCCAGTTCCGCGGCGAGGGCGTCGAACCTCTCGTCGGCCGACAGGTCGAGGTAGTTCGCACACACGCCGGCGGCGCGGAACACCTCGGCGACGGCTTGCTCGTGCCGCCCGCTGTGCTGCCGCAGATCGAGCGTCAGCAGGTGGACGCCGAACACGTCCACGAGGCGGACGAAGTCCTTGACCGCACCGTCGGCCGCGGCCGTGGCGCCGGAGCGGCGCAGGTCGGATTCGATGACACGTAGGTCGGCGAGGAGCCCGTCGCGGCCGAGGTACACGCCGGCGGGCGGAGCAAACTCGGCGGCCCAGTCGGGGGCGTGCGTGCGGACGTAGTCGAGCGTCCGCCGCAGCTTCTCCGCGATGAGAAGGCACTTGGCCCGGTAGGGCTCGTGATCCCGAGTCTCGGCTGCCACCTTCAACAGTAGCCGGTCGGCAGCGACCGATTCCCGCAACTCGGGGCCGACGGCGGCGAAGCGGTCCGAGTGGCTGAGCCGGCGGCCGAGTTCGTCGACGCGGGTGAGGTAGTGGCGGAGGATCGTCTCCTGCCCGAGGCGAACCGCGTCGGCGGTGACGGAGTGCGTCACGTTCGGGTGCCCGTCGCGGTCGCCACCGATCCACGACCCGAAGCGGAGGAACGCCGGCACCGGTCGATCGGCCCCGGGGTACACGCGGTTCAGCGCCGCCTCCACACGGCGGTAGACGCGCGGCACCACGTCCAGCAATCGCGTTTCGACGAGGCCGAGCACCTGCTTCACCTCGTCGAGCACGGTCGGGCGGGCGGCGCGGACGGTGTCGGTGAGCCAGTACGATTCCACCTCCTCGGCGACGGCGCGGAGCGTGTCCGCCTGCCCGGCTACCGACGGCGGGCCGAGTTCGAGTCGATCCAGATGGCCGGCGAGGGCGGCGAGCTTTTCCAGTACCGTTCGCCGTCGTGCCTCACTCGGGTGTGCCGTGAACACCGGCACGACGATGGCGCGAGCCAGGTGGTCGGCCAGCTCGCCGACGGCGGTGCCGCGGTCGCGGATGAGCCTGATCGCCGCCTCGGCGGACTCGGAACCGCCGCCGCCGCGGGTGCGTAACGCCCGCACCCGGGCCTGCTGTTCGGCGAGGTTGATGAGATCGAAGAAGACGCTGAACGCGCGGATGAGCCCCCGCAGCGCCGACAGGTCGAGTTGTCCTAACCGGTCGCGGAGGCGGCGGGCTTCGTCGAGGGAGGGGTTCGCCCGCAGCTCCTTGGCAGCACCGCGGACCTCCTCTACGAGCTGGTAGGCGTCCTCGCCGGCAAGCCGACGGATGGCGTAGCCGAGGAGGTCGCCGAGGAGGCGGATGTCGGAGCCCAGGGCCTTCTGTGCCGCCGCCTGCATGTCGTCTCCCGCGCACACCGCGGCTGCTCGCCGGGAGAGGGGGCGGCGGCCGTGTGGGATAACATACGGGGTCATCGAGCCATCCCGCGGCCGAGATTCCCCCTGGCGGCCGGTCCGGTTAGAATTCCCCTTTCGACCTCGGCCACGGAATCCGTACCCGATGCCCGCAAACCCCGCCCCTGACGACCTCTCGCTGGCCGACCTCCAGGCCGAGGCCGACGCCCTCCGCACCCGGATCAACCGGTTCCGCGAGTCGCTCGGTCGGTTCTTCGTGAACAAACAGGAGATCATCGACCTGATGGTCGTCGCCGCCGTGGCCCAGGAACCGCTGCTGCTCGTAGGCCCGCCCGGCACCGCCAAGAGTGACCTGATCCTCAAGTTCAAGGACGCTCTCGGCATCGAGGAGGCCGACTACTTCGAGTACATGCTGACGCGGTTCACCGAGCCGAGCGAGATCATCGGCGCCATCGACATCCAGGAGTTGCGCGCCGGCCGCTACATCCGCAAGAAGGAGGGGAAGCTGCCGACCGCGCGGCTGGTCTTCCTCGACGAGATCTTCAAGAGCAACTCCGCGATCCTGAACATCCTGCTGACGATCATCAACGAGAAGAAGTTCTACCAGGAGGGGAAGCCGGAGCCGGTGCCATTGCGGGTACTGTTCGCGGCCACGAACGAGGTACCCGAACAGGGCGAACTGGCGGCGCTGAAGGACCGGTTCGTACTGAAGGTGCAGAGCCGCTCGGTGCAGGACGACCACTTCACCGAGCTGATCGACGCCGGGCTGCGGGCGGAGGCGTACCGCGGGCTGAACCAGAAGCCCTGGGCCGAGGGGCACTGCTCGCTCGACGACCTGCTGAAGGCGAACCGCTACCTGACGCTCCTGTTCGCCCGCCGCACCGGCGACGGCCGCGGCGAGGAGCAGACCGACCGGCAGCTGTTCTTCCCGGCCGACGTGTTCCGTGAGTTCCAGCGGCTGGTGAAGACGCTGGTCCGAGAGGACAAGGTGTTCATCTCCGACCGCAAGTTGGTGAAGCTGTACAAACTGTTCCGCGTGCGGGCCTGGGTGTTCGGCGGCGGCACCGTGAGCCGCGACGACCTGCGGCTACTGACGTACCTGGGCGAGACCCACCAGGAGATTGATCACCTCCGCGAGAAGGTGCCGCAGCTGCTTGGCGACGTGTGAGGACGACGGCGAGAAGCCCACCACCTGTACGGTTCGAGACCGCGTCTCGCTTACTTCGAGGTGTGGTCGTGGGTGATCTTCCACCCCTCCGGCAGCTTGCGGAACAGCAGCGTGAACCAGCCACCAACGGCGTCTTTGCCCACGGTCACCTCCCACTTGCCTCGGACCAGCACCGCCCCACTGCCGACCGCCTCGCTGTCCAGGTCGGAGAACGACAGCTTTCCCATCTCCTTCCCCTCGCCCTGATACGCCACCCGGTAGCGCTCGTGCAGCGCCTTCCAGCCGCGGACCGACTTCGCCCCCGAGATGTACGTCATCCGCTCGTCGTTCCAGTAGCCGGCCATGAACCCGGCCAGGTCGCCCTTGTTCCAGGCTTCGACCTGAGCGGTGAGCACCTTCCGCACCGCGGCCTCGTCAGCCGCGGCGGGCGGGCTCGGCGGGTCGGCGACGGCGGGGGCGACACACATCAGTAGGGCGGCGACGGCAGCGCGGGTCACGGGTTGGCCTCCAGAGGTGTGACGCGGTGAGTATACTGCCGCGGTCAGCTGAATAAGTCCCACAACCCAGGTGTCCGACGGCATGCGCGCCCGCGTCCGCCCCTGCCCCGCCGATCCTGTAACCGAAGCGCCCGGTGTCGGCGAGTGCCACGTTTGGGTGATCGACCTGAACTGCCCCCCGGTCGCCGCGGACCTTCTCGCAAGCCTGCTGACGGAAGACGAGCGGGCCCGCGCCGAGCGGTACCGCGTGAAGGAGGTGCGCGACCAGTTCACACTCGCGCGCGGGGCGCTGCGCCGGCTCCTCGGCGGTTACCTCGATTTGGCCCCACAACGAGTGCCGATTGTCGTCGCGGCCGGCGGCAAGCCGGAACTCGCCAGTGGGGGGTTGCACTTCAACCTGACACACACGCCCGGCCTGGCGCTCGTGGCGGTCGCCGGCGTGCGCGTCGGCGTAGACGCGGAAAAGCGCCGCACAATTCCCGATGCCGACGGGCTGGTGAAACGATTCTTCTCCCCGGCTGAGCGCGCCGTCTACCACGATCTGAGTGCCGCAGTGCGGCCGGACGCCTTCTACCGCGGGTGGGTGTGCAAGGAGGCGGTCATCAAGGCTGCGGGGGCGACGATGCACGTCCTCGACGCCTTCGACGTGGAACTCGACCCCGCCCGTCCCGCGGCGGTGCTGGCCGCGCGACACCCACAGTTGGCTGGCTCTGCATGGGCCGTGGCCGACTGGTGCCCCGCACCTGGATACTCGGCGGCGGTTGCGGTGGAAGACGACAGCGTGGAATTGGTGTGACGAAACGAAAACGCCCACCCGTCGTAACGGGTGGGCGTTCGCGTCGACCTCAGTCCTTCGGCACCATCGGCATCGGGTCCGTCCCGACGGCCCCGAAGTACCTCGACACGGCCCGCGAGATCTGCGACTCGGGGACGTTCGGGTTCACCCGGTAACCTGTGCGGCCGAAGAAGTCGCGGAAGTTGACGATCTGGATCGCCTTCCCCACGGCCTCCTGCCGGGCCGCGCCGAGCTTACTGATCAGCTGAGCCTTCGCCGCCTGGTGCGGGTCGTTCGCCGACACCGGAATTTGGTACCCCTCGACGACGTACCTCGTCCGGTCGGTGAGCCGCCCTTTCCACGCACCCGTTCGCAGGTCGAACACGGCGTCCACCGCCACGCCCATCCGCCGCAGGTCGCGCTCGACGGCCTCAACGTCGTCGGTGCCGTCGCCGTTGATGTCGAAGACGCCGATGAGGGCGATGTGGTCGCCGACTCCGCGCCGCCAGACCGAGTTGTACAGCAAGTCGCCGGCCAGCACGGCCTCGCTGATGGCGTCGTGCTCGCCGGTAATCCGCGCCCGCGAGAGCGACGGCCCGAGCACCTCGATCACCTCGATCGTCCCCTTGGGGACGAACTCCGTCCGCGTCCGCATGATGCCGCGCTCGTCGGGCATGCGGAACGTCCGCAGTTGCGACGCCTTCCCCTTCTCCTGGAAGTCGATCGGCAGCACGCTGAACGTCAGCCCTGGGGTGACGAGCGAGCCGGAGCCCAGGTCGATCTCGACGAGGTTGTTCGGCAGGCGGCGGGTAATCTTCCCCTGCGGCTCGTCGTACTGCAGCGGGTCCGGCGGCTTGATCTTGTCGAGCAGAATCCGGTTCACGCCCTTCAGCGCGTCGAAGTCGCCCGCCACCCGCCGCTTCTCGTCCGTCACCTTCTCCAGGGCCGCCGTCTGCTCGTCGAACTTGGCCCGCAGGTCGCCCACGTCCTTCATGTACAGGGCGGTCTTGCTGTTGAGCGTCTTCTCCAGCTCGTCCATCTTCGCCTTGAACTCCTTGGGGAGTTGCTCGGCCCGGTCGGCGAAGAGCTTGTTGGCGGCGGTGTACGCCTTCGAGGCGGCGTCGAGCTTGGTGAGGGCGTCGGCGTAGGCGGCGGTCGTGTCCGCCGACTGGTTCAGAGCCAGGTCGCGCTGGACCCGGGCACGGGCAGCCAGGCCAAGGAGTGTCTTGTCCAGGCTCGGCGCCCGCAACTGGCTGTCGAACTCGCCGGCCCAGGCGTCGAACTCACCCGGGGCGATGGCCGGGTCGAGCGCCTTGGCGTCGGGGTTCATGGCAAACGCCTTGATGGCCGCGTTGAACCGGTCGGCCTGGGCTTTGGTCAGCTCGGGCGCCTTCTTCTTGACCGCGTCAGCGACCTTCTTGATCTCCTGCTGGACCTTGTCACCCTCCTTCACGTCGCCCTGCAGGACGGTCAGGTCGTCGGCCTCGGGCACACCGACCGCGACGCGGAGGGCGCGGGCGATCAATTCCTTCTCCTTGGCCTCGGCGCGGAGGTTTTTCACCTCGTCCTTGGCCTTGGCCACCTCGGCGTCCTTCGCCTCCTGGTCGGAGAAGAGGACGTACACGAACACCCCGAGCCCGATCGTGGTGAGCACGAAGAAGACCAGCGACACCACCACCGGCAGGCTCGTCTCTTTCGGCGCGGACTTGGCCATCGGTACCTCGGCGACGGGAGTCGAGACGTGTGCGGCCCCAGGGATTATACGCCGACGCCCCTTCAAATGAGGATAACTGCGCCGGCCGGGCGGTCAACGCGAAAGACGAACGTGGGGCCGACTACGGCGGCGGCGGTGACGGCGCTACCGGTTACAACGCCCGCCGACCGCCGGCTTGACACACCTGACGTGGCATCTGTACACTATCCGCGTCATCATTCTGCCGTCCGCCCGCCCCGCCGCCGAGCGCCGGGGTTCCGGGTGTCGCCCGCCACAACCCGCACGCCCACCCCACCCTGCCCCGGGCGCGGAAGGATCGGTCCCCATGTCGGACACCCCGCCGGCGGGCAGCCTGTACCTGCTGGACGCCCACGGCCTCATCTACCAGATGTTCCACGGGATCGGCCCGATGTCCGCCCCGGACGGCCGGCCGACGAATGCCGTTTTCGGCGTCACGCGGGCGCTGATGTCGCTTTACGACCGCGGGGCCGACTACCTTATCGCCACCTGGGACCGCGGCGGCAAAACCTTCCGCGAGGAACTGGCCCCGGAGTACAAGGCCCACCGCGACCCACCGCCGGCCGACCTGACCGTCCAGGAGCCGATGGTGGATCAGGTGCTCGACGCGATGCGCATCCCGTTCCTGTCGGCCGACGGGTTTGAGGCCGACGACGTGATGGCGACGCTGGCGTCGGAAGGTGCGGCGCGCGGGCTGTCGGTCTACATCTGCTCCTCGGACAAGGACCTGCGGCAGTGTCTCGGTTCGCAGGTGAAGATCCTCAACCTCCGCAAGGCGGAGGAGATGGATGCCGCCGGCCTGATGGCGACCTGGGGCGTGCGGCCGGAGCAGGTCATCGACTTTCAGGCACTCGTCGGCGACGCCGTCGACAACGTCCCCGGCGTGCCCGGCGTCGGCCCCAAGACCGCGGCCAAGTGGCTGCAGCAGTATCCGACGCTGGCCGATGTGGTGGCGCACGCCGACGAACTCCCCGGTGGCCCGAAGGCGCGCGCGGCTCTGAAGGAGGCCGTGGCCAACGGCAACCTGGAGCGGTCGAAGAAGCTCGTGACACTTGACACGCGGGTGCCGCTGCCGATGGAGTGGGACACCTGGCGGCGCCGCGACTGGGACGGGCAGAAGTTGCTGGAATTGTTTCACGAGTTCGGCTTCCGCGGCTTCGCCGAACGTGTCCGCAAGACGATGACCGCCGGCGGCGCCGCCCGCAACGCGGCTATCCTCGAAGACGCTGGCCTCGCTTCACAACCGACCGCTGTGAAGGCAGCCGCACACGCCGGTCGTCCGAAGGTGGCGAAGCCCACCGGCCCGTCACTGTTCGATGCCATCGACAACGACGGCCCCGTCGTGCCGCCCCCGCCGCCGGCCGACAATTGGACAGGCGAGTACACCCTGATTGACACACCCGTCAAATTCGCCGGCTTCCTCACGGACCTGTCGAAGCAGCCGCGGTTCGTCTTCGACCTGGAGACGACCAGCTTCGAACCGCGCCGTGCGGACATCGTCGGTTACGCAATCTCGTGGGAGGAAGGGAAGGCGTACTACGTTCCCGTTCGCGGCCCCGCCGAGGATCAGGTGCTCGACCCGGACAGCGTGCTGGCAGCGCTGAAGCCGCTGTTCGAGAACCCGGCGGTGAAGAAGGTCAACCAGAACATCAAGTACGACCTGCTCGTGCTGCGGCAGGCCGGCGTACGGCTCGCGGGCGTCGCCGGCGACCCGATGGTCGCCCACTACCTGCTCCACGCCGGCGAGCGGAGCCACGGTTTGGACGACCTGACGCGGAACTACTTCGGCCACGAAAACATCCCGATCAGCGACCTGATCGGCAAGGGGAAGAAGCAGATCGGCATGGCCCAGGTCCGCACCGCGAAGGTGGCCGCTTACGCCGGCGAGGACGCCGACGCCGCATTGCGCCTGGCCAACCGCCTCGAACCCGAGATCGATCAGGGCGGGTTGCGCACCCTCTACGAGACGCTGGAACTACCTCTGATCGACGTGCTGGCCGAACTCGAGTTCAACGGCGTGCGGCTGGACGTGCCGTTCCTGGCGAAGCTGTCGAAGGAGATGGAGGGGCAACTGGCGACGACCGAGACGGACATCTACGCACTGGCCGGGAAGCCGTTCAACATCGGCTCGCCGAAGCAACTGCGGGAGATCCTCTTCGACGAGATGAAGCTGCCCGTGCAGAAGCGGACCGACACCACGGGCGAGCCGAGCACGGATCAGGAGTCACTCGAACGACTCGCGGCCCTCGGGCACGCGCTGCCGACCAAGATCATCGAGCACCGCCAGATCGCAAAGCTGAAGGGCACGTACGTGGACGCCCTGCCGGCGCTCGTGAACCCGAGCACCGGCCGCGTCCACACCTCATTCAACCAGACGGTCGCGGCCACGGGCCGGCTCAGCTCGTCGGACCCGAACCTGCAAAACGTTCCCTCCCGGACGGAGCAGGGCCGACAGATTCGGCAGGCGTTCCTGCCACCGGACGGGTGGCTGATCCTGACCGCCGACTACTCGCAGGTCGAGCTCCGGCTGCTGGCAAACTTCACAAGCGACGATGCACTCCAGCAGGCATTCGCCGCGGACAAGGACGTTCACGCCATCGTCGCGGCCCAGATTTTCAACGTGCCCGAAGCCGAGGTGACGAAGGCGCAGCGCGGCGTGGCGAAGACCGTGAATTTCGGCGTCCTCTACGGAATGAGCGGTACCGGCCTTGCGGCCCGCCTCGGGATCAGCCGTGCCGAGGCGGACCAGTTCATCGACTCGTACTTCGACCGCTACCCGAAGGTGCTTCAGTACCAGACGGACCTGTTGAATAAGGCCCGGCAGACGGGCTACGTCGGCACGCTGCTGGGCCGGCGTCGGCGCTTCGACCCGAGCGCGATCCGCCCGCGGTCGAGCTACCAGCAGCGCTCGACGGCCGAGCGCGAGGCGATCAACATGGAGATCCAGGGGAGCGCCGCCGACCTCATGAAGTTAGCGCTCCTCGGCGTCCACCGCCGGCTGTCCGAGAGCCGGTTGCGCGCACACCTGTTGCTGACAGTCCACGACGAATTGGTTCTTGAGGTTCACCCGGACGACCTAAGACCGGTGGTCGATTTGGTGCGCACGGAGATGTCCGGGGCGATGAGCCTGAACGTACCACTGAAGGTAGACGTCGCGGCCGGACCGAACTGGCTAGACGTTTCGAGTGTCAAGTAAGTCAGCGTCTACGCACGGACGGCGGGTTTGACTTCAGGAGCCGGAATGTCTCGGTGGCGGCACGGACCGAAGCCGGTAATCGGGCTCGTCGGCGGTATCGGCGCTGGCAAGAGTACTGCCGCGCGCTTGCTCACCGCCCGGGGTGGCATTATGGTGGACGCCGACGCCCTTGGGCACGACGCCCTCGAACAACCAGATATTCGACAGTCTATTATACGTCTTTTCGGCGATCATTCGAGCATCATTCGCCCTGACGGCCGGATCGACCGCCGCGCAGTAGGCCGGATCGTTTTCCAAAAAAATGACGCACGCCGTGCCCTGGAAGCGGTTGTGCTTCCGTATATCCGGGTGCGGGCCGAGGCGGCGCTCGCCGCAGCACAGGCCGACCCCGCCGCCCGGTTCGTCGTTCTGGACGCCGCTGTGATGCTAGAAGCCGGCTGGGACGGGGTTTGCGACAAGGTCGTCTACGTGGACGCCCCTCGCGAGCAGCGGCTGGCCCGGGTCGCAGCCCGAAGCGGCTGGAGCGAAGAAGAACTGGCAGCACGCGAAGCCGCGCAGTGGCCGGCCGAGCGTAAAATGGCCGCGGCACACGCCGTGGTTGTCAACGACGCCGGGCCTGAGGAGCTCGGCCGCAGGTTGGATGAGTTGCTTCGTCACTGGGGGATACCGGCCGGCTAATCGCGATCACTGCGTTTCGCGACTCGTCGGCCCCCCAATTGTTTGGTCGTGCGGTTCGTCCTACCACGGTCACCGGCGTTCACGGGCAGGCACCCGCCGCCCCGCCGGACCCGCCGCACGACCCTCAACGATCGCCCGCCGGTCGGAGGTTCCTTCATGTCGGACATTCTGGAAGTCACACCCAAGCCCACACTCCGCCGAACCATGCCCACCAACACACCCCACTCCGCCGGCCCCGAGCCGGACGACGAATTCGGTGCCGGGATCGTGGAGCGGTCGCCGGCCCCGGCCCGACCGCCTGTCGACACCCGCGAGCACGGATTCGACGCCGAAACGAACTCGCGGTATGAGGAGATCAAGCGCGGCAACACGTTCATCACCCAACTCCAGCACATGACCGTGGCCCAACTCCAGGCCGCGGCGCGGGAGGACGGCATCGCGAAGGAGGACATGGTCGGCCTGAAGAAGCAAGACCTGATCTTCCTGATCATCAAGGCGCGGGTGAAGCAGAACGGTCTGATGATCGGCGAAGGGACGCTGGAGGTGCTGCCGGACGCCTTCGGGTTCCTCCGCAGCCCGGACTACAACTACCTCCCCTGCCCCGACGACATCTACATCTCGCCGAGCCAGATCCGCCGGTTCGGCCTCCGCACCGGCAGCGTCGTTGCCGGTCAGGTCCGCCCGCCGAAGGAGAACGAGCGCTACTTCGCCCTGCTGCGGGTCGAGGCGATCAACTACCAGGACCCCGACCTGCTGACGCACAAGACCGTCTTCGACGACTTGACGCCGCTCCACCCGGACCAGCGGCTCCGGCTCGAAACGACGCCGGACGAGTTGGACATGCGGGTGATCGACCTGGTGGCCCCGATCGGCAAGGGGCAGCGCGGCGTCATCGTGGCCCCGCCGCGGACCGGCAAGACGGTGCTTCTCCAGAAGATGGCAAACGCCATCATCAAAAACCACCCGGACAGCTACGTCATCGTCCTCCTCATCGACGAGCGGCCCGAGGAGGTGACGGACATGAGCCGCACCGTCATCGGGGAGCGGGTCGAGGTGGTGAGCAGCACGTTCGACGAGCCGCCGGAGCGGCACATCCAGGTCAGCGAGATGGTGATCGAGAAGGCGAAGCGGCTGGTGGAGTACGGCACCGACGTGGTCATCCTGCTGGACAGCATCACCCGGCTGGCGCGGGCGTACAACACGGCATCGCCGGGCTCCGGGAAGTTGCTCTCGGGCGGTCTCGACGCGACCGCCCTGCACAAGCCGAAGCGGTTCTTCGGCGCAGCCCGGAACATTGAAGAGGGCGGCAGCCTCACCATCCTGGCCACGGCCCTTGTCGACACCGGCTCGAAGATGGACGAGGTGATCTTCGAGGAGTTCAAGGGCACGGGCAACATGGAGGTTCACCTCGACCGGCGGATGGTCGACCGCCGCGTCTACCCGGCCGTGGACATCAACCGCAGCGGCACCCGCAAAGAGGAACTGCTGCGGACGGAGGACGAGTTGCGGCTCGTCGACATGATGCACAAGGTCCTGGCGGACATGAACCCGGTGGAGGCGATGGACTTGCTGCTGAAGCAACTCGGGAAGCACAAGACGAACGCCGACTTCCTGGCGAGCATGACCCAGGGTGGCTAACCCGCCCAGTGAGGCGAGAGGTCCATGTCGTGTAGTACCGATGCGAAAAGCCCACCCGCTGCAACGGGTGGGCTTTGTTCATGATCGGACTCGGTCGTGAGGCTAGCGCCGGTCGGTCGCCTTGGGGCGGTCGTGGTCGAGGTTCTTGTTCCGCTCACCGCCGCGGCCGCAGCCGGCCGACATGCCCGTCAGTACTGCCAATGCCGCCAGCCAAACCTGGGTGCGTCGCATCATCTCCCTCTCGGACGGAAGCCACAAACGACACGGGGCCGGTCGCCGAAGCGACCGGCCCCGAGGGAGCGGTGCTCCGAACCGACTTACTTGGCGCTGGTCTTGGTGGTCGGGCTGGCGCCGCCGCAGCCCACGACGCCGACGACGGTGACGGCGAGGACCAGAGCCATGACGATCTTCTTCATCGGAAACTCCACAGGAACGGGGTGCGGTGGAAACACGAGGAGGCAACTCTCCCGGCCGGGCAGTCCGACCGCGGTCCTCTCGTCTGTCGGGCGGGCACCGAGCGAACCGACGCCGCCCACGCCTCACATGACCCAACCGCACCGGACTTATTCCCGGAAAAATCCCCCGGCAGTCGCATTTTTGCCGGTGGGGCCAGAGTACAGGTTCGAAGCGACCGGCATCAGCGCGCCCAAGATTCGACCCGACAGATGGTTACGATCCGTTGCACCGAGAAGCCGGCTCAACTGTCGCCTTTTCGATTCCGCGGAATGTTCGCCCTCCGCCACCGTGTCGGCTGAAGAGGAAACCCGTGCGGGCGAACATTCTCGGGAATAAAGTGCCCGGGTTCGGGTTCCCACAATGTAGGGTGGTGTGATGGGCTCAGCTGTCGGCCTGCACCAGCTGATCGACGAGCACTATCAGGGGCTGTACCGCTACGCGTACCGCCTCGCCGGCGCAGCGGCCGACGCCGAAGACCTGACCCAGGAGGCCTTCCGCAAGGCGATCGACCGGCTGCCCCAGCTCCGCGACCCGGACCGTGCCAAGGCTTGGCTCTACCGCATCTTGCGGAACGCCTACCTGCACCGCGTCCGCGACGCCAAGCGGCACCGGACAGTTCCCCTTGACGCCGTGGGGGATTTCGCGGAGCGTGCGCCGGCGGAGCCACCGGACATCGAGCCGGCCCGGCTACAGGAGGCACTCGACGACCTGGACGAGGCGTTCCGTACGCCCCTGATTCTGTTCCATTTCGAGGAGTTCAGCTACGCCGACATCGCCGAGCAGATGGGTATTCCCATCGGCACCGTGATGTCCCGAATCGCCCGCGGGCGGGCTTACCTTCGCACACGGCTGGCGCCAACCGCCGCGAACGGCACCCACCCGCCGACCTGAGCGTACACTCTCTCCGCGACGGCGCGAAACGTTGGATTTATGGACTGCCGCGACGCTCACTACTTTCTGCGACTCCGCCGCCCCGGGTCCGACGACCTGGACCCGGACGCGATGGCTTCCCTCGACCGCCACTTGGCCTGTTGCCCGGCCTGTGCCGCGGCCGGTCGGGCGCTCGCCGGCTTCGACGCGGCAGTCGGCCGCGCCATGCGGGCCGTGCCGGTCCCCGACGGGTTGCGCGACCAGTTGTTCACTGAAGCTTCCGTCCGTCGCGGAGCCGCGCTGCGGCGTAGGACCTTCCGGTTGCTCGCCGCCGCCGCGTCGGTGTTGGTGACGTGCGGATTGGCGCTCGGCGTCTACTCCGCGGCGCGACCCCAGGCAGACGTTGCGGGGATGCTCGCCCAGGGCGACGAACTGGCGATGCCGCAGGGGGCTGAAAAGCAGATCTCGGCATTCCTGAAGTCTCAGCGGCTGCCGGAACCTCCCCCACTCGACCCGAGCCTGTTCATCCACGCCGGTACCGAGTCGGTGCAGGGTCGAGACGTACCGGTGCTCGTCTTCCGGGAGCGGAACGGCCCCGGGGTGGCGAAGGTGTACGCCTTCCGCGCCACGTCGTTCAAGTTGGACGCCCTCCGCGAGGAACAGGCGTCGCACTGCTCGACGAAATTGTACGCCCACCCAGCGGCCGGTGTCACCTACGTGGTCGTCTACACCGGCATGGACCTGACGCCGTTCCTCCGCGGCGGCGGCGGGACTGCCTGACCCCCGACTCACATCAAAGATGCATCTATGACCATCGACCTGACCTACTGCGCGGCGTGAGGTTACGAGCCGAAGGCCGTCAGTTTGGCGGCCAAGGTGCTCACCGCGTACAAGCAGAAGCTTCTGAGCCTGCGGCTGATCCCGTCTCACGCGGCGGCTGCTTCGAGGTGGTCGTGAACGGCGAACTCGTCTACTCGAAGCTGGCGACCGGCACCTTCCCCGCCGAGGACGAAGTGGTGAATGCCGTCGGCGAGCGGCTCAAGTAACTACGCCCCGGGGTCGCCGGTTGCGGAGATGACCCACACCAAATCCGCGACCGAGCGGGCATCCATCTTCTTCATCAGCCGCGCCCGGCGGTCTTCGACAGCCCGCACACTCAGGCCCAGCTCGGCGGCGATGTCCTTGTTCGTCGCCCCGCGGGCGATCCGCTCCAGCACCTCGCGCTCCTTCGGCGTCAGCGCCGCGAGCCGGGCCGCGGCAGCGTCCTGCCGCTCCGCCGCGACCCGCGCCGCCGCGTCGCGGGCCAGCGCCGTACGCAGGTGCGCCATCAACTCGTCGAGCCGGAACGGCTTCTCCAACAGCGTCAGCGCCCCGAGCGTCATCGCCTCCACGGCGATCCGCACGTCGGCGTGACCGCTCACCATGACCACCGGCAGCCGGACGCCGTCGTCGGCCAGCTTTCGCTGCAGTTCCAGGCCCGTCATCCCCGGCATCTTGACGTCGAGCACGAGGCAGCCGGGCGCGGCCGGGTCGTACGCCGCGAGGAACTCGGCCGCCGACGCGAACGCCCGCACCGGGTGTCCGAGCAGCGCGCCGGCGCTGGCCAGCGCCCGGCTGACGCCGGCGTCGTCGTCCACCACGAAGATCGTCGGCTCGACACCCACGTCGGTCAGTTCCTCTGGTCGGCCGGTAAGTGGAACGAGAACACCGCCCCGCCCGCCGGGTCGTTCGCGGCCCACAGCTTTCCGCCGTGCCCTTCCACGACCGCCCGGCTGATCGACAGCCCGACGCCCATGCCGCCCGGCTTCGTCGTGTAGAACCGCTCGAACACCCGGTCCGGGTCGTCGTCCCCGAGGCCGGGACCGTTGTCGCGGACGGTCACGATCACCACGTCGGCCGCGGCCCCGGTCTCGACGCGAACGTCTCGCGGGCCGGCTTGCTCGGTGACCGCCTGGACGGCGTTCATCAGCAGGTTGAAGACGACCTGCTCCAACTGAACGCGGTCGCCCCACACGGGCGGGAGAGGTTCTTTCAGTTGTACGGAGACGGCGGCCCCGGCACGACGGGCTTCCCACTCGACGACGCGGACGGCGCCGACGACGACCTCGTTCACGTCGAGTGCGGCCGGGGCCGGGTGACCGCGCGCGGTCATCCGCCGGAGTGAGTTTACGATCTCGCCGGCCCGATGCGATTGCGCCGCGATCTCCTCGAGGCACGCCGCAAGGGCCGGCCCGTGGGCTGTCTCCGCCGCGAGGCGGACGGCCACTTCCGCCTGGAGCCCGATCGCGGCGAGCGGCTGGTTCACCTCGTGAGCCAGCCCGGTCGCCAATTGCCCGGCGGAGTGTAGTCGATCGAGGTGGGCCAGCGCCGCCAGGTGCTCGCGCGTCTCCTCCTCGGCCCGGCGGCGGGCGTCCTCCGCGCGACGGCGCAGCACGCCCAGGAACAGCGTCATGCCGATCGAGAACAGGGCCAGTGCGCGGTTGACGAGCACCTTCCAGTACTCGGTTGTTCCGCGCTCGGGGTGGAGGTGCAGTTTCGCCACCGTGAGAACACCGCACAGAGCGGCGATTGCCGGCGCGAACCACGGGACCGGGACGCGGAGGGCCAGTAACACGGCGAACGTGTACGGCACTGCGGCCGCCACGCCGAGCGGCAGGTTCAGGTCGGTAATGAACACGGCCAAGACCAGGCCGAGGGCGAGCGCGGCCACCCGGGGAGCGGCGGGCATTCAACCGCGCCCGCCGAACGGGGACTGCTCGCCGGGGCACACGAAGGTGATCCGCACAGCCGGCCGCGTCGCCGTCGCCGGCCGGGCCGACATCCGGGTCGGCTTCGGCGGCGGGTCCACGTCCAGCGACAACAAGTCGGCCCCGGTCGGGGCCGGAGGCTGCGACTCAACGACCGGCGTCGGCGGGGCCGGCGTCGTTCGCACGAGCGGCGCGCCGTCGAGGGCGTCGAGGTCGAACACCGCCGCCGGGCCGTCGTCGAGTTCCAGTGGCGGCACCTTCGCGGCCGGTTGCTCCACCGATTCCGCCGGCAGCACCTCGGCGTCCAGGACTTCCGCGTCGAGCACCTCGGCGTCCAGGACTTCCGCGTCGAGCACCTCGGCGTCCAGGACTTCCGCGTCGAGCACCTCGGCGTCGATGGGCGCCATTCCGGACAGGAACGGGTCGCGGCGGGGCGGCGGGGGCATGGTCAGCTCACCTTGCGGAGGAACGTCACCCGGCCGGTGGACACCCACTCGACCACGAAGATGTTGCCGTCCTTGTCGAATGCCGCGTCGTGCGGGTGGACGAACTTGCCGGGCAGCCAGTCCCGCGGCTGCTGGCGAATCTTGAACCCGTCCAGCACCCGCTTCCGCCACTCCTCGTCGTCGCCGAGGTGGACGATCGGCGTAAGCCCCGGCCCGAAGAGGCTCACACGGGCGTGCAGGTCCGGCACCAGCAGCACGTTGCCGCGGGTGTCGGCGTTCGCCGGGAACAGTACCGACTTGCCGGATTCGGTGGCGTCGACGACGTCGCCGCCGAGGGTGAAGGTTTGAAGGCGGGCATTGGCGCGGTCGCAGACGACGATGCGCGGGTTGGCGGCGTCGCGGGTGTCGAGCCAGTTGCCGTGCGGGGTGCGGCACTTCCCCTTGTCGGTGCCGGTGCCGCTGAACACCTTCACGAGCCGCCCCTCGCGGTCGTAGTTGAGCAGGTGGTTCGAGCCGTACCCGTCGCCGACGGTGAACCCGCCGTCCGGCAGGAAGCTGATGTTGGTCGGGTTGTACGGCGGCGTGATCATGCCGTTCGGCTCCTTGCCGCCGGGCCGTGGGGCGTACTCGGGGCAATCGGGCCGGCCCTTCTGCCACACGACGCGGCCGCGCAGGTCGGTCTTCACCAGCTTCATCGTCGGCGTCCAGGTGTTCGCCAGGTAGCAGAACTCCTCGGAGCCCTCGCGGCGGATTTCGATGCCGTGGCCGCCGCCGTGCCACTCCTTGCCGAACGACCGCACGAACCGGCCGCGCGGGTCGAACACCAGTACGGTGTCCATCCCCTTCCCGACGCCCTGGTGCGTGATGTAGACGTTCCCCTCGGCGTCGAGTGCGACGTTGTGTGTGGTCTGCCAGACGTAGTCGGGCGGAAGCGTGCCCCAGTTGTGGTGGCACTCGTAGCGGTGCTCGCCGCTGCCGACCACGGGCGTGGCGGTTTGCCCGCGAGCGGTAGTGCCGAGGAGCAGCGGTCCGGCGGAAGCGGCCTTCAGGAACGTGCGGCGGTTCATGGCGGAGAGGGGTTGTGGGTGAGTGTTGAGATTGAATGTAACCGCCGGCGTGGAAAGGTGCAACGGGCGGCCGGCCCGCACAATCGGCCGGTTTGTGAGGCCGCGAGTTGACTCCACGATAACCATAGGTTACATTTGTTCACCTGTCAACCGCTCCGTTCGACGCCCAGGGCCGGGCACCTACCGTCTACACTCACCCCATGTCTCTCCGGAGGTTCATCCGATGTTCCGCCATGTACTCGCCGTCGCGCTGGTCACAGGCCTGAGCTCACCGACGGCCGCGGCTGACGCACCGAAGCACGTCGTACTTCTTGTGGCCGACGACCTCGGGTTGCAACTCGGCTGCTACGGCGACGCCACCGCCCGCACCCCGAACCTCGACCGCCTCGCCGCCCAGGGGACCCGCTTCACCCACGGCTTCGCCAGCGTCGCGTCGTGCAGTGCCAGCCGAGCCACACTCCTGACCGGGATGCCGACTCACCAGTGCGGCCAGTTCGGGCACGCACACGCCGAGCACAACGTTCACAGCTTCCGGACGGTCCGCAGCCTGCCGCAGCTCCTCAACGCCGCCGGCTACCGAACGGGCGTCGTCGGCAAGTTGCACGTTCTGCCGCAGGCGGTGTACCCGTTCCACGTCGAGGCACCCGCCCGAAACGTCGTGCAGATTGCTACTCAGGTGCGGCAGTTCCTCGCCGGTCGGGAGGGGAAGCCGTTCTTCCTGCACGTCGGGTTCGCGGAACCCCACCGCACGGCAAAGGGGTTCGGCAACCAGGAGAAGCAACCGGCCGGCGTCCCGGCAGTGACGTTCGATCCCAAAACTGTGGCGATCCCGTCGTTCCTGCCGGACAACGCCGACGCCCGCGGCGAGTGGGCCGAGTACCTTCAGGCGGTCGCTCGGCTCGACCACGGCGTCGGGCTCGTGCTCCGCGAGCTGGAACTGGCCGGCGTGCTGAACGACACGCTCGTCATCTTCCTGAGCGACAACGGCCCGCCGTTCCAGGGCGCGAAGACGACGCTGTACGACCCCGGCGTCCACCTGCCGCTGGTCGTTCGCAGGCCGGGCACGAAGCACGTCGCCACCACCGCCGCGATGGCGAGCTGGACCGACATCGCGCCGACGATCCTGGACTGGGCCGGCGTTCCCGCTCCGAAGGGGCTTCCGGGCCGCTCGATCGCCCCCGGGCTGACGCATGCAAACCCGGAGGGCTGGAACCACGTGTACGGCTCGCACCAGTTCCACGAGATCACGATGTACTACCCGACGCGGATGGTCCGCACCCGGACGCACAAGTACCTCCTCAACCTGGCGCACGGGCTGGAAGTGCCGCACGCCAGCGACTTGTGGGCGTCGCCGACGTGGCAGGGCGTGCTGAGCCGCGGCGACCGAATGTTCGGCCGGCGGACCGTGGCGGCGTACCTGAACCGGCCGCGCGAGGAACTGTACGACCTCACGGCCGACCAGGACGAGCTGCGGAACCTGGCTGCTGACCCGGCCGCGGCGGGTGTGCTGGGGCAGCTCCGTGCGAGTTGCCGGGCGTGGCAGGAAGCGACGAGCGACCCCTGGGTCGTGAAGTACCGTCACGAGTGAGCCTGAAGAAACGAAAAAAGCCCACTCGCCGCGGCGGGTGGGCTTCGCTGTCGTCGTGCCTTAGTTGGTCTTCTTCCCGCCGCGCTTGAACTGAATCTCGGTCACGGCGCCGTTGGCGGTGGTGATCTCGAACTTGGCCTTCCCGGCGGCCTTCTCGTTGCCCAGGATCTTCGCGGCGCTCTCGGCGTCGCCTTCCTTCTTGTTGCCGTCCTTGTCCGTGGTCAAGTACTTGGTCTTCTCGGTCAGCTTGTACGTCGCCTCCTTGCCGTCCTTGTCCTTCACGGTGACCTCCTTCTTGGAGGCGTCGTACTTCACCAGCGTAACCGGGTCGGCGCACACCACGCCCACCGCGAACAGGGCCAGGCCGACGGCCATCAGCATCTTCCGCATCGAACGACTCCTGGAGAGGGGAAACGTACTTCTCCGCCCTGGGCCGGCCCGGGGCTTGACCACGAGCGGACGCACCGACATGGTATCATTCACAAACCCCGTGTCGCCGGGTCGGTTCCGCGGGCGAGGAGTTTTCATCGTGCTCACATCGTTCCGCCCCGCAGCCGTCGCCCTGGCGTTCGGCCTTGCGCTCGTCGTTACCGCGTCGCCCGCCCAGCCCCCGGAAGTCGAGGACATCAAGCCGAAGTTGAAGAAGATCGTCGTGGACGACCCCGACCCGCTACCGCCGAAGGGGCCAACCACCGGACCGACCGGCGACCCGTCGGTGAAGCTCGACGAACTCGCGGCCGCGGCGAAAGCCGCGACCAACCCGGCGATCAAGGCCGCGTTCGAGAAGTACCTCGTGCCGTTCGACCGACTCACCGGCGCAACCGGGGCGGTTCGCGTGAAGCCGATCCCGGTCCACAGGTCCGGCGGACTTCCGGCCGAGTTCGGCGTTCAGGAACTATCGCCGACGGGTGTGCCCGGCCCGAGCAAGAACGTTGCCAAGTCTGAGGTAAGGCGGTTCGAGCACTTCGAGGAGATGATGCTGATCGAAGCCGACGTGTGGCTGAAGAGGAGCGGCGCGCCCGACGGCGGGCCGCCGCCCGAGTTCCTGGCCGGGGCCGAGAAGTTGCTCGCCGCCGGGCTACGGTATCACGACTACGCCAAGGCCAACAACCTCCGCACCGGCAAGCAGTGGGACGAGGTCCGCCGGCCGTTGTACGAGAAGCTCAAGGAGGCCCGCATCCGCGACCTGCGGCAGGCGACCACAGCCGGTGAGTGGGCGCGGGTCCGCGAGGCCGCCGGGCGGATCATCGCCGCATACCCGAACGACCCAGTCATGGCGAAGGAGGCCGCCGAGGCCCGCGTCGCCGAGGCGGAACGACTGCTGAGGACGAAGCAGTTCGGCGACCAAGTGTTGGCCCGCGAACTTCTCGACGACTTCGAGTTGAAGTTCCCCGGGGCCGGCGGCGACCCGGTGAAGCGCGCCCGCAAAGAGCTCTCGGACGAGGCCCAACGGTTCTTCACGCTTGCCCGCGCTGACAAGGCCAACGGCAATCCCGTGCGCGCCCGCGACTACGCCCGTCAGGCCGAGGCGCTCGACCCGAACCTACCCGGCCTCCGCGAGCTCGCCCGCGACCTGGGCACCGGCTCGACCACGCTGACCGTCGGGGCGCGTGTCTTCCCCGAGCGACTCAGCCCCGTCACCGCCCGGTTCGACAGCGAGCGGCAGGCCGTGGAACTGCTGTTCGAGTCACTCCTGGACGAAATCCCCGACCCGGCCGGGGGGGCGCGCTACCGGCCATCTGTTGCACTCGGGATGCCGGCTGTCGTGCCCGGCGGCCGCGAGCTCGGCGTGCGTTCGTTCCCGCCGCGCGGCGACCAGGAACCCGGGTTCGACTCGAGCGACGTAGCCGAGACGATCAAGCTCTACCGCACCCGGCCCGAACTGTGGGCCGGGTACTCGCTGCCGTGGATCAGCGACCTGCCGATCCCGACCGGCCCGGCCGGCGTCCGCATCGCCTTCCAGCACGGCCACCCCGACCCGCGGGCGCTGCTGACGTTCAAGCTGCTTCCGGCGACGTGGCTGTCCCGCAATGCCCGCCGCGTGGACGACGCCGACTTTTCCGCCCGCCCGACCGGCACCGGGCCGTTCCGCTTCGGCACCTCGTCCGTGGACCCGAAGACCGGCGGCAAGACGCTGACGCTGGTGGACAACCCGAACTTTGGCCGCACCCGCGACCGGGCCGGGCTGCCGCACCTTCGTGAGGTTCGCTTCGTCGAACTGAGCAAGATCGCCGACCCGTTCGCCGAGTTCCGCGGCGGTCGGCTCAACATCATCCCGGACCTAACTCCTACAGAGTTGAGCAAGGCTCTGGCGCAGAACGCGGCCGAACTCGGCGGGCACGGGCAGGTGTTCACCGCGGGGACGAACCGCCGCGTGTTCGTGCTGGCACTCAACATCCGCCGGCCGCCGTTCCAGAGCCGCGACCTCCGCCGCGGGCTCGGGCTGGCGATCGACCGCGACGAGATTCTGCAGCAGGTGTACGGCACGGTCCCGGCCCAGTACCGCCGGACAACGGGGCCGATGACCGGCCCGTTCCCGCCGGGCTCGTGGGCCGGGGCGAAGGGGACCGGCGGTCTGCCGACGCCCTTGATGGACCGGACGCAGGCCATCGTCCACTTCGCCCGGTACATGACGACGCCGTCGGCCCCGCGGTCGCTGAAGCTGTCCTACCCGACCGGCGACCCGGTGGCACAGACCGCGTGCGAGAAGATCAAGGCACAGATCGAGAGTCTGTTCAAGGACGTGGCCGTGGGCAGCCGGCTGACACTGGAGCTGGACCCGCGCGAGCCGCGCGACTTCCTGCGCCACGTCGAGTCGGAGCAGCGCTACGACCTGGCGTACCTGCCGTTCGACTACCCCGACGACTGGCACCCGTTCGGTCTGGCGGCGTTCCTGGACCCGGACGCCGCCGGCCGCGACGGGCGGAACGTGACGGGATTCCTGTCGGCGGGCACGAACCCGGACGAGAAGGACCGCGAACTGGGCGGCGAGTTGGCGGCGTTCCGCGAGCACCGCGACTTCGCCGGCGACCTGATGCCGCGGGCGCAGCGGGTTCACACGCAGTTCATCGAGCGGATGCCGTTCGTGCCGCTGTGGCAGCTCGACCGGCACACGCTCGTGTCGGGCAAGCTAAAGGTGGTGATCGACGACGGCGCCGACCCGGTGACGGCGGACCGGCTCAACCCGGCGGTGCTGTTCCAGAACGCGGCGCGGTGGAAAATGGAATAGTCTTGCCGCTTGCGGCTGAGCGTTGCCCAACGCCAAGCCGCAAGCGTTTCCGTGGCTCACTTGAGCAACTGCCCGGCGAGTTCCCGCGCCTTGGCGAGCGCCTCCGAGAGCTTCGTCGCGTCCTTACCGCCGGCTTGAGCCAGGTCGGGCTTGCCGCCGCCGCTGCCGCCGGCGACCGCCGCCACCTGCTTCACCACGTCGCCCGCCTTCACGCCCTTCTTGACCAGCTCCGGCGTCATCGCCGCGAGGAACGGCACCTTGCCGCCCTCCTCCGTCCAGCCGAACACGACGAACGACGACCCGACCTTCTGCCGCACGCGGTCCACCTGCGCGCGGGCCGCATCCGTGGTTGTGCCCTCCGGCAACTGCCCGATCACGACCGTGGCACCGCCGAGCGTCGGGGCCGCCTCCAGCAGCTTGTCGATGACTCCGCCGAGGTCCGCGGCAGCGCCCTTCTTCAGCTGCTCCTGGAGCTTCTTCAGCTGCTCCTGGAGCGCGTCGATGCGGCCGGGCAGTTCGTCCGGCTTGCAGTGGAAGCGGCCCGTGAGTTCGTCCAACACCGCGCCGCGGGCCTGGGCGTCGGCGTAGGCGGCGCGGCCGGTCACGGCGGTGACGCGGCGGACGCCCTTCGCCACGCCCTCCTGCGACACCAGCTTGAACAGCCCGATCGTGCCCGTCCGCGGGACGTGCGTGCCGCCGCAGAACTCGACCGACATGTCGGCCGTGAGGTGCGCCGGGTTGTCGGTGCCGACCATCACCACGCGCACCGGGTCGGGGTACTTCTCGCCAAAGACGGCCCGCACGCCCGGCAGCTGCTTCGCCTCCTCGAGCGGCATCACCGCCGCCTGCACGACCTGGTCGCGAATGACGCCGCGGTTTACGCGGTCCTCAACCTCGCGCAGCTGGTCGGCGGTCAGCGGCCTGTCGTGGGTGAAGTCGAAGCGCGTCTTGTTCTCGTCGACGAGGCTGCCGCGCTGGTCCACGTCGCCGCCGAGTACCTGCCGGAGCGCCAGGTTCATCAGGTGCGTGGCGGTGTGGTTCCGCATCACGTCGACGCGGTGGCCAACGGACTGGTTCAACAGCACCCGGTCGCCGACGGTCAGCGTGCCATGGTCGAGCGTGCCGACGTGCAGCACCGTCTCGCCGAGCCGCTGCGTGTCCTCGACCTCGAACGACGCCCCGGCCGCGGTGGTGATGATACCCTGGTCGCCGACCTGTCCGCCCTGCTCGCCGTAGAAGTTGGTGCGGTCGAGCAGCAGGGCGACGGAGTCGCCGGCGGCCAGCGCGCCGGTGCGGACGACTGCGTTGTCCTTCACCCAGCCGAGGACGGTCGCCTCGACCTGGACGTAGCTGTACTTCGCGGCGTCGTCGGTCGGCGGCAGCTCGCCCTGGATCGCGGCGACGACGGCGTTCTTCCGCCCGGGGCCGCCCTGCATGTCGATGAGCTTCTGGAAGCCGTCCGCGTCGACGGTCAGCCCCTCCTCCTGGGCCATCTGCTGCGTGATGTCGATGAGCACGCCGTAGGTGTCGTGCAGCTTGAAGGCCTCGGCCCCGCTCACCTGCGTGCGCCCCTCGGCCCGCATTTTCGCGGCCACGTCGTCGAACAGCTTGATGCCGCGTTTCAGGGTGCGAAGGAACCCTTCCTCCTCGGCGTAGATCGCACTGCGGACCTTCGCCGGGTTCGCCTTCAGCTCGGGGAACGCACTGCCCATCAGCTCGACCACCGTCGGCACGAGTGCGTGCAGGAACGGCTCCTTCGTGCCGAGCACCTGCGCCCCGTAGCGCTCGGCGCGGCGGAGGATGCGCTTTAGCACGTAGTTCCGGCCGTCGTTGCCGATCGCGGCGCCGTCGGTGAGCGCGAACGTCAGCGTTCGGATGTGGTCGGCGATGACGCGGTACGCCGTGTCTTTCAGGTCGTCGAGCACGCCGCCATAGGGGGCCGCGCCGGTCACCTTCTGGATCGCGGCGAAGATCGGCTGGAACACGTCCGTGTCGTAGTTGCTGTTCACGCCCTGGATCACCTTGGTGATCCGCTCGAAGCCCATGCCGGTATCGACGTGCATCGCCGGCAGCGGGGTGAGGGTCTGGTCCTCGTTGCGGTTGAACTGGATGAACACGAGGTTCCAGATCTCGACGACCTTGTCCGAGCCGGCGTTCACGAGCGGACCGCCGCTGCGGTCGGGCGTGGCGTCGTAATGCACCTCGGTACACGGGCCGCACGGGCCGGTCGCGCCCATCTCCCAGAAGTTGTCCTTCTTGTTGCCGAGGTGGACGCGATCGGGCGGCACGCCGACGGCCTTCCAGAAGCCCGCCGCCTCGTCGTCGCGCGGGATGCCGTTGGCGGGGTCGCCCTCGAACACGGTGACGTGGAGCCGCGTCGGGTCGAGCATCCACACCTCGACGAGCAGCTCCCACGCCCAGGCGATGGCCTCGCGCTTGAAGTAGTCGCCGAAGCTCCAGTTCCCGAGCATCTCGAAGAAGGTGTGGTGGTACGTGTCCTTCCCCACGTCGTCGAGGTCGTTGTGTTTGCCGCCGGCGCGGATGCACTTCTGGGTGTTGGCGACGCGGGTGCTTGCCGGCTTCTCGGTGCCGAGGAAGTACGGCTTGAACTGGTTCATGCCGGCGTTGGCGAACAGCAGCGTGGGGTCGGCGAGCGGCACCACCGGGCTGGACGGCACGTTCGTGTGCCCGTGCTTCTTGCAGAAGAAGTCGACGAACTGCTTACGGATGTCGGACGACGAGAGCATCGGCCCCTCGGGGTGGGTGCGGGACGCGATTCAGGACACGGATTCGGGGCAAAAGTTCAAGGGGTTCGGGCGTGGCGGCGGGCAGTCGCGTGAACCTGCAATTTCGTGGAAACGGTGTTTGACCGGCGGCCAGATGGACCGTATCGTTCAACCCCAAGTAACCGTTCGTACCACTGTAACCCCGAGCCCTGGTGCCGCAATGGCCCGCAGCCGCGACGACGACTACGAGGACGACGACTACGACGACCGCCCCCCGGCCCGGCGGCGCCGGGACGACGACGACTACGACGACGCCCCCCGCGGCACCCCGCCGCCGAACTACATGGTGCAGTCGATCCTCGTCACCCTGTGCTGCTGCCTCATCGGCGGCATCATCGCCATCGTCAACGCCAGCCAGGTGAACTCGAAGTGGGCGGCCGGCGACTACGCCGGGGCGAAGAAGGCGTCGGAGCAGGCCAAGATGTGGTGCATGATCTCGGTCGGCGTCGGCCTCGTCGTGAACCTCATCTCCGTCGCGGTGCAGGTGATGGCGATGCAGGCCGGCGGCGGGCGATGACCGCGCCCCCGCCCGACCGGCGCACGCGCACCGCGGTCCGCGGCGCGCTGGTCGGGATCGCCGTTCTGGCCCTCGGCGGGGTGGTGTCCCTGATCGCCACTACCCCGCCGACGCCCGACAGCTTCTACCCGAAGTGTACGCTGTACCAGGCCACGGGCCTTCACTGCCCCGGTTGCGGCGCGGGCCGGGCGGCGCACGCCGCTCTGAACGGCCGCGTGGCCCAGGCGTTCGCGTACAACCCCGTCGCGGTCTTACTCCTCCCCGTCGTCGTCGTCGTGGCGTTGGTTCAGACCGTGCAGTGGGCGCGCGGTCGGCCGACGCGGACGCGCATCATCGTGAGCGGCCGCTGGATCATGGCGCTGGCGGTGGCGCTGATCGTGTTCATGCTGCTGCGGAACCTCCCGTGGTACCCGTTCACGCTCCTCGCCCCGCACGATTTGTAGCCCCGACCACGGCGTATACTTCCCGCAACGGTATGCCGTGTTCCCGGGCCACGCGAGCGCAGTCCTCGTATTCCGGCGTCACGATCTCAAACCCGTCGCGCCGGCCGCGCTTCGCCCGCACCGGCCCCCACGGCGTCTCCACCGTCACCGCCTCGCGCGCCAGCTTCGACCGCACCGTCGTCGTGCGGCGGACGCCGAACGTGCCCGTCTCGCGGAACAGGATCGCTTCTAACTCGGCCACGCGGCCCGGCTCGGCGATGACGCTCAGCAGCACGCCGGGGCGGTTCTTCTTCATGTGGATCGGCACCGCGTACACGTCCAACGCCCCGGCCGCCAGCAACCGCTCGAAGCAGTAGCCGACCACCTCCGCGGGGCAGTCGTCGAGGTTCGTTTCGAGGACGGTCACGGTGTCGGCTTCGTCCTTCGTCATTCGTCGTTCGGCATTCGAGGTGCCGACCCACAGGCGGAGGATGTTCGGCTGCTCGAAAAAGTCCTTGGTCCCGGCCCCGTGGCCGATTCGCTCGATGGTCATGGCCGGGGCCGCGGTGAACTCTGTCGCCACGGTCGTGAGGATAGCCGCGCCGGTCGGCGTTGTGAGCTCGCCCTTCACGGCGCTGGCGGCGAGCGGCACACCCTTCAACAACTCGGCCGTGCCCGGCGTCGGAACGGGCATGATGCCGTGGGCGCACTTCACGGTGCCGCTGCCGGTCGGCACGGGAGAACTGGTAAACTGCTCGACGCCGAGCAAGTCCAGCCCGACGGCCGCGCCGACGATGTCGGCGATGCTGTCGAGCGCCCCTACCTCGTGGAAGTGGACGCGCTCCAGCGGCATCCCGTGGGCCACCGACTCGGCCACCGCGACCTTGCGGAAGATGACTGTCGCCAGCTCGCGCTGCCGCGGCGTCAGCGCCCCGCGAGCTAGAATTGCTTCCACGTCTGGCAGGAACCGGTAGTCCTCCTGGTCCGCGGCGTGGACCGTCGCCTTCGTCGCCTCGAAGCCGCAGCGCTTCACCTTCTCGGCTTCCAGCGTGATCGGCAGGCCGAGCGAGTCGAGTGCGGCGCGAATGGGGGCGGCGTCTACGCCGGCGTCGAGGAGGGCGCCGAGGACCATGTCGCCGCTGATGCCGCTGAAGCAATCGAAGTGTGCGACGCGCAACACGAGCTCCTGATGAACGCCGGGCGACCGGGGTATCGTATCAGCGGGCTACCCGTCCGAATGCTCGCGCGTAAGATACCGCCGACCCCGCACCTCCTCTCTCGGAGACGTTGCCTCGATGTCCATCCCCCTCTCGGTGACGCGCCTGCTCGGCCTCGGCCTCACCCCCGGGAAGCTCCGCGGCCTCCAGCGGATCAGCAACCCGAATGGCACGCTGACCATGGTCGCCACCGACCAGAACAGCTCGATGATCTCGATGATGAAGAAGGCCACCGGCCAGGAGCCGACCTACGCCGAGATCGCCGACGCCAAGGTCATGCTCTCCCGGGCGCTCGCCCCGCACTGCTCGGGTCTGCTCGTGGACGGCTACTACGGCTACTGGAGCACCGTGGCCGCGGACGCCGTGCCGGCCGGCACCGGCATCCTCATCCGCGTCGAGAAGTCGGGGGCGGACAAGAACAAGGCCGGCGCCCCGATGGGCGAGGTCGAGCCGGGCTGGGGCGTCGCCAAGATCAAGCGGTGCGGGGCCGACGCGGTGAAGCTCCTGGCGCAGTTTGAGCCGAACGAGCCGGACAGCGCCGAACACAACTTCGAGTTCACCCGCCAGATGTACGAACAGTGCATCGAGCACGACATCCTGTTCCTGCTGGAACCGATCCACTTCGCTTACAACGGCGAGAAAGACGACAGCCCGAGCAAGATCGCCCGCAAGGCGACGACGGTCATCGAGTCGGCCAAGTTCCTGAGCCGGTACTGCGACGTCTACAAGTCCGAGTTCCCCGGCACGTTCGGCCACGAATCGGACGCGCAGCTGGTGGACAACCTGAAGCGGCTGAACGACGCCTGTGTGAAGCCCTGGGTGCTGCTGAGCGCCGGCGTGGACTACGACAAGTACAAGAAGCAGGTGGACATGGCCATGAAGGCCGGGGCCAGCGGCATCCTCGGCGGGCGGGCGTTCTGGAAGGAGTTCTTCACGTACACGAGCCCGGCCGAGCGGCAGAAGTTCGCCGAGACCGAGTGCGTCCGCCGGGTGACCGAGACGGACGCGATCGTGGAGACCGGCACCCCGTGGTTCGCCAAGTACGGGCTGAGCACGGCCGACCTGCACGGCATCCGGGCGGCCGAGGGCTGGCACGCCCGCTACGGCGGCGGCAAGGCCGGCGGCCCGGCGAAGGCCGTGGACCCGAACGCGGTGTACTGAGAACGAGGGACACGGCGAGCGGCCCGCGTGAGCGGGCTGTTCCTGAGCGCAGAGATGCGTTCAGGAACAGCCCGCTCACGCGGGCCGCTCGCCTTTCTGCTCCGCGACTCGCCTACAATGGTGCGACTCGCCCGCCGCACCAGGAGCCGCGATGGAGACGCAGCCGACGCAGACCCCCGGCGGGATCGTCCACACCTACCAGAAGTACGACCCGGTCCACTTCCCCAGTCCGACCGCCCCGCCGCCGGACCTCGTATCGCCGGCGTTCGAACACCTCCTCGAATTCGGCGACTCCGACGAGTTCACCGAGGAGCAACTCGCCAACGCCATCCGCCTCGACCCGTCGCAGCTCGCGGGGCTCGGGCCGAGCCTGAACGCGCTCAAGGAAATGCTCCTGGAGCGGAAGCGGAAGATTCTGGCGACCTACGAGACGCAGCACGCCCAGAAGCTCGCCGCGGGGGCGTTCCGCGACGCGGCCCAGGGGCTGAAGCCGCCGTCGAAGCTCGCCGAAAAGTTCCACAAGGCCGTCCGCAACGAACAGCTCTACGAGCTCGAGCAGCTGTTCTTCCGCGTCGGCAACGACCGCGACCCGTTCGCCATGGGCATCGTGCTGGCGTCGGCGCGGCTCGGCGAGAAGTACCAGGTGGACGAGCTCGCGGGGAAGTACGAGTTCACCGGCCGCACGAAGATGGACGTGCCGAAGGCGCTCGAGGTGAAGGAGGAGTTGGAGACGATCGACAAGCTGCTGAAGCAGCTCGAAGACGCGAAGAAGACGGCCCAGCTCGCCATCATCGACATGGACGAGTTGGAGAACTTCGCCGACCCCGGGCAGATGGACCAGCTCCGCGCCCTGCAGCAGCAGCTCGAAGACTACATCAAGGAGCAGGCCGAGCGGCAGGGGCTCGAGGGCGACGGCAACGGCAAGTACCGCCTCACCCCGAAGGCGATGAGGCTGTTCCAGAGCAAGGTGCTGACGCGCATCTTCAGCCAGATGCAGGCGAGCCGCACCGGCCGGCACCCCGACGCGGTTAGCGGCGAGGGGGCGGTCGAGAGCCCGAAGACGAAGCCGTACGAGTTCGGCGACTCGGTCGCGCAGATGGACATCCCCGCCAGCATGGTGAACGCCCTTCTCCGCGACGGACCGGGGACGCCGGTGCGGATGCGGCCAGACGACATCGTGATCCACCGCACGAAGGTGAACCCGAAGGCCGCGACGTGCGTGCTGCTCGACATGAGCGGGTCGATGCGCTACGACGGCCAGTACGTGAACGTGAAGCGGATGGGCCTCGCCCTCGACGGCCTTATCCGCAGCGAGTACCCCGGCGACTTCCTGCAGTTCGTCGAGATGTACTCGTTCGCCAAGCCGCGGCACGTGTCGGAGGTGGCGCACCTGATGCCGAAGCCGGTGACCATCTTCAACCCGGTGGTCCGGCTCAAGGCCGACATGAGCAACCCAGACGTGAGCGAGATGCGGATCCCGCACCACTTCACGAACATCCAGCACTCTCTGCAGACGGCCCGCCGCTTCCTCGCCGCACAGGACACTCCGAACCGGCAGGTCGTGCTCATCACCGACGGCCTACCGACGGCGCACTTCGAGGGGAGCACGCTGTTCCTACTGTACCCCCCGGACCCGCGGACAGAAGAAGCTACGATGCGTGAGGCGCTGCTGTGCCAGCGCGAAGGGATCACGATCAACATCTTTCTGCTGCAGGTGTGGAACCAGAGCCGCGAGGACTTGCAGTTCGCCTACCGGCTCGCCGAGACGACGAAGGGCCGCGTGATCTTCACCGCGGGGAAGGATTTGGACCGCTACGTTATCTGGGACTACATCCAGCGGCGCAAGCAGATCGTGTCTTGAAACGAAACCGGCCGGAGGGATTCCCCCCGGCCGGATTTACGTGACTGGCCGGCTCAGGCGGTCGCGCGTCGGTCGGCGAGCACGAGTGCAACCCCGGCGACGGCCGCGACGACGCCGACGATCGGGTTCAGAATGATGGTGTGTGGCTTCTGCACGTCGATCTGAAGCGGGCCGGCGTCGACGACACGCTCGGTGGTGAAGAAGGTGAAGCCGCCCACCGCGAGGGCGACGACACCCATGACGATCAGCAGGATGCCGATTATTGACAAGGCGCGCATGGGGAACTCCAGGCCGGGTAGGTTTGTCCCGGGGCAGCAACTCCGCCCCTGCACCTATCTCTGCAAACCAGGTGCCACTTCGCGGCGCCTGCGCCTCTACCCGCCGAATCGCTCGGCTGTCGAGTCCGCTGCGTCCCGTAGCCCTTCTGCCTCCGCCCGAAGTTGTTCCTGCTCCTCGAACGTGTCGCCGTCCATCACCGTGTTGTCGATGTACACCGCCTTCCCCGCCCCGTTGTACCCCGGCCCGAGCACATCGAGCACTGTCGGCCGGGTCTGCGGCGTGTGCGGCGGGCGGAAGTAGCCCTCCACCACGACCGCCTCGTCGCGGTACTCCGGGTACCCCATCAGCAGGTCGTGCAGCTTCCGGAGTCGGTAGTGCGGGATGGTCGCGTACAGGTGGTGTGGCAGGTGGTAATCCTGGCCCATCGGGAAGACGGCAAAGCGGATCGCCGGGGCGACCAGGAACGTCCGCGTGTTCGTCAGCCAGCCGCGGCCGCCGTTGCCGTGCTGCACGATCTGGCGGAGGATCATGAAGAACGCGAACGACGTGAAGAGAGGCACCAGCCACAGCAGCGCGTAGTAGCCGACGTAGGGCGAGCCGGTCACCTTCTGGGCGAACGTCAGCCCGGCGAACACAGCGGTGATGAACCCCACCCGCAGGATCGACGTGTAGCGGGCGTGAATGACCGGGTGGAGCCGGCTCTGGTGGTACTTGTCGTTCGGCAGCTTCAGGAACACCACGCTCACCACGGCCCACATCGCGGAGGGCACGGCGAGCAGCAGCCACGGCTCGTCCGCCAGGAAGAACAGGCCGGCGAGCGTTCCCACCAGAGCCAGCAGGTACACCACGCCGACGCGGACGGCCCCCTTGCTCGGCTTCTTTCCCTTGAACAGGTACGGGTTCGAGTCGGCGCCGGTGGCGTTGTAGCGTGCCCGTACCCGCATGAAGCGGATCAGCCGGAACGGCCACAATTGCCGGAGCAGGGCGCGGATGGCCTCTGGCCGCTCCACCGGGAAGTCGAGCCAGTGGCCGCTGGTCTTCAGCTGCGACACGTCCGGGTCGCGCTCGGGGTCGTTGACGAACTGGTGGTGCGCGAGGTGCTGCAACCGGTAGTGGTAGATGCTGCTGAACAGCGGGAACATCGTCAGCAGGTCGGTCGCCAGGTCGTTCAGATAGCGGCCGCGGAACAGGATGTGGTGCGAGCCCTCGTGCGCCAGCCCGGTCAATTGGTGCTGCCCGGCGCCGACCAGCACGATCGCCAGCAGCGCGACGGGGACGTTGAGCAGCCAGTGGAGCCCGAGCGCCTCGCGGCTCTCGAAGAACCACACGGCGCCACCGAGCACCACCGCGAGGTAGAAGTAACTGCGCGCGAGGTAGAACCAGTTGGTCAGGTTGTCGGTCCGCCGCAAGTCCTGGAGCGCGGCCTTGAGGGCCGTGTCGTTCAGGGACTTCGGCGGCGCGTCGGCGAGGCTCATGAGGGGGTCCCGGCGGCGTACAGCTTCTTGACCTTGCGGGCGATCAACCAGTTCGTCAGGCGTGGAAAGTAGCGGTTGAACCGCAGCAATCGCCGCGCCTCGGAGCCGAGCACCGTCTCCGTCTTGTTCGCGCGGATCGCAGCGACGATGCCCGCGGCCACTTCCTCCGGCTTCAACCCGTCGGTGAAGCGCAGGTCGGCCTTCCCGTCCACACGAATCCAGTTCTTGTCGAAGCCGCTGTCCGTCATCCCGGGCACCACGGTCAGCGTGTCCACCCCGAACCGGGCGAACTCGCCGCGCCAGGCCTCGGACATGCCGACTAGTGCGAACTTACTCGCCGAATACTCCGGCCACGCCGGCATCCCCTTCCGCCCGCACATCGACGTGACGTTCACCACGCACGGCTGCACGCCGTTCTCCAGGTGCGGCAGCGCCACCCGCGTGAGTTCGACGGGGCCGAAGAAGTTCGTTTCCATCACGCGGCGGGCGATGTCCTCCGTCGAGGTGGCGAAGTGACCCCAGCTGCCGATGCCGGCGTTGTTCACCAGGATGTCGAGCCCGCCGAACGCGGTCACGGCGGTTTCTACGAGCCGGCGGCGGTCGTCTGCGTTCGTGATGTCGGTGGGGACGACGACGTACTCGGCCGCGGGTAGTTCCCGAACAAGCGCGTCGAGGGTGTCGCGACTCCGGGAGGCCAGTGCGACACGGCAGCCGGCCACAGCCAACGCTGCGGCGGTGGCGCGGCCGATGCCACCGGACGCCCCCGTCAGGATCACCCGCTTGCCGGTCAAATCGCGCGTCATGGTGCGGCCCCGCCTCGGTCCTCCCAGTTTACCGGGTGCGACGGTCTGAGGGGCGCAGTCTAGGGGGCGGGGAAAGGGACCAGCGTATGAGTCGGGCGGTACGGTTTGCGTCACCGGAAAAATCGGAACACTTCTGATGATCCGCTTGCGGCATCGCGCACGCCAGCGTAAAGCCGCAAGCGGCAGCGGAAACAAAGTGCCCTTCCCCCGACCGATCGAATCCGCTTACCATCCCCGACCCTGCGCCCCACCCCTGCCGGACGCGCCCCGATGCGGTGGCTCCTGATCGGCTACATGTTCCTGTTCATCGACCGGCCGTTCGAGGTCTGGCCGTGGCTCGGCGACCTGCACGTCGAGCGGGTGTACATGCTGTTTACCCTCGCCGTCTGGGCCGCGTACCCCGGCAAGCGCTGGCTCCCGAACGCGCAGCATGCGGCCTACGCCCTGTTCGCCAGCGGCGTCGTCACCGCCTGGGCGCTCAGCCCGTGGGCCGACAAGGGGCTACCCACCGTCGAGGACTGGTTCAAGATCGTCGTCTTCTACGTCCTGCTGGTCACCACCGTCCACGACGAGAAGGGTCTGAAGCACATTGCCGTCGGCTTCCTGATGGTGATGGGGCTGTACCTGTTGCACTCCTTCCGCGAGTACCTCGGCGGCCGGCACACGTACCGCATGGGTATCGCCCGCATGGTCGGCGTGGACACCACGCTCGGCGACCCGAACAGCTTCGGCGCCAGCATCATCTACGCGTTGCCGATCGTGGCGGCGGCGTGGCAGTCGAACCTCGGCGGCCGGCTCGGCAAATTCACGATCGCGGGTTATGTCGGCCTGTCGAGCATGTGCATCCTGCTCACCGGCTCGCGCGGCTCGCTGCTGGGGCTGTGCGTGTGGTTCGCCGTCATTGTGTGGGGCACCCGCTACCGGGCGCGGGCGGCGCTCGCGCTCGTCGTCGCGGCCCCGCTGGCGTTCGTGGCGCTGCCGGACTCGTTGCAGAACCGCTTCGAGACGATCATCAACCCGGAGGTCGGCCCGGCCAACGCCCGCGAGTCCGGCCAGGGGCGCATCGAAGGGTTCTTCACCGGTCTGAATCTGTGGGCGAACAGCCCCCTCAGCGGCGTCGGCCCTGGCGTGTGGCGGGCGGCGACGGGGAGCAAGATCGAATCACACAACCTGTACGGCCAACTCGTCGGCGAGACCGGCACCGCGGGGCTGATCGGCTTCGTGGCTGTCGTTGTATGTTTCTGGTTGAACCTGCGGGCGGTGAAGCGGATGAAGGCTTCGCTGCCGCCGGAGCAGCACAACGACCTGATCTTCACGCTGCCGCGGGCGGTGGGAGTAGCGCTATTCCTGCTTCTGCTCATGGGGGCGGTGGGACACAACCTGTTCCGCTTCACCTGGCTGTGGTTCGGCGGCTTCCTCATCATCGCCCGCCACTGTGCCGCACGTCGCGTCGCGGCATATCTGGCTGAAGGCGTGTCGGAGGCAGAAGCCGAGCCGGTGGCCGAGGGGTGGGTGGTTCACCCGGCACACGCGAGTTGACCCGCGAGCGGGGCTTCGTCACGAGCGCTTGCCTCTGCCACTTGGTTCGGCAACAATACGGTTGTTTGTTGTTCCGCGCAGGGGCCCGCCGTGACCAACCGCCGCAGGGTGTTCGGCTGCTCCGCTGCCTTTTTCGTCGCCGTCATGCTCGTCTCGTCTGCCCAGGCCCAGCCTCAACCCTTTCCGGGTCAGCGTGACCCCCGCGACCCGTCCACCGACGAGGTGAAGCGGCGACTTGAAGCGTTCCTCAACCGCGACCGCGCGGGCGGCGCCGGGGTCCAACCGTTCCCGAACGCCGTCACGCCGGAGCAAATGCAGCGGATCGCGGAACTTGCCAAGCAACTTGGCTTGAACCCCGGCGGCAACGGGAAGCTGACTCCGGATCAGATGAAGCAACTCGGCGAGAGGCTGAAGAACGACCCGCGGTTCAACGAGATGAAGCAGAACGGCGGGGCGCCGCCGTTCGGGTTCAATCCCGAGAAGGGCACACGCCCGCCCACCCGCATCGAGGGGAAGGGTGACCCGTTCGAGTTCGACAAGGGCGATGGGACGGGGAAAGCAGTCCCCGACAGGGGCGACCCACGGCCGGTACCCCCGCCCAAGCTGGTACCGCCCACGCTGGACAAGAACGGCGAACGCCTCGTGCCGCCACCCCAAGTGTTTCCGCCCGAGCCGCGCCCCGGTCTGAAAGACCCGGGCGTCGAGATACCGCCGTGGGACCAGCCGGCGAGTCCCCAGGACAAGGCCCGGCAGGCCGCCGCGGCAATGTGGGAGAAGGGCATCGGGCCGCTCGACGAAACGCCCGCCGTCAAGAAGGCGCTGTTCGACATCGTCGACGGAACCGGTGACCTGAAGGACCCCGACGGCAACGGCCTGTGGGACTCCCTCTCGAAGGACCTCGGCGACGGGAAGGGATTCGGCGACCTGTTCAACGGCCTCGACGGCGGCGGCGACTGGGACCTGGGCGGCGGCGCCGACTGGTCGTTCCCGAAGATGAACTGGAACTTCAACTGGGGGAGCAGCCGCCCGCCGGACATCGGTTCCGCCGGCCCCGCGCGGGAGAGTTGGTTCTCGCGCTGGCGGAAGAGTTCGTCGTCCTCGTCGTCGAGTTCATCGCCCGGGTCGTCGTGGTTCAGCGGGTGGAAGGCGCCACGCTGGAACATCGGCATCCCGGCGTTGAACGGGACGTGGTGGCCGGTCCTTTTCCTGATACTGGCGCTCGTGGGCGGCGTCTTCTTGTGGCGGTTGATCGCGAAGTACCGGCGGCCGGACGTGAACGAAATCGACCCGTACGCCCTCGGCCCGTGGCCGGTGGACCCACACCACCTCCGCAGCCGGGCCGACGTGGTGGTGGCGTTCGAGCACCTGAGCGTGCTCCTGTGCGGCGAGGTAGCCAAGACCTGGACGCACACCACAATCGCCGGTGCACTGTCGGAGATGGCCATGGCCGAGCCGGCGCGGGCGATGATGCTGGCGCGGCTCTACGAGCTCGCCCGCTACACACCGATCGACGAGCCGCTGACGACCGCGGAGTTGGCCGAGGCCCGTAGGCTGGTGTGTCGCCTGGCGGGGTTCACGGACGACTGACGACACTGCTATGGTCCTTCGTCCAGCGGACTCAACGCATCCACGGAACCCCTCCCCCTCTCCCGTGGACACAATGTCCTCGCACCGAGTGACGACCGCCGCATGACGACGCCCCGCCTCTTGCTAACGCTCGCCGTTGCGCTCGCCCCAGCGACTGCGTGGGGGCAGCCACTCCCCCCAGGCTTTGGCGCGCCGCACCCCGCGCGGACCATCAGCCGCTTGGGTACTCACGTGTTCCGCTGGCTGGTCGACCGCGGCGGGTTGAAGCCGATGACAGACAGCGAGTTGGTTTTAGTAACCAGGCAGCAGCAGTATTCCGACACCGTCGTGATCGTATTCGGGTCGTGGAACTCCAACGCCGGTTGGCAGCCGCAGCCGGGAGGCCAGCCGATCTCGACGTGGGTCTCGAACGCGAGCCAGTTCGGCGGCGCGGTTTTGGTGGCGAACGACACGTTCCAAAGTGTTTCATTCGGCGGTCGGCAACCTGTACAGTTCAGCGGCCAGCGCGTCATCACCCCCCAACCCGGTGTCGGCGAGTGGCTCGTGTTGAACCGCAACGAGATTGAGCAGTTCGCGGTGCCAGCCGTGCGGCCACCCGGCGCGGCCGGCCCGGAGTGGGAGCTCCTAGGCGGCGACCGGCCGCTCCCACGCGTCGTAACCGAACTCCCTGGTACGTTGTCGAACCTCAAAGGTAGCGGCCTCACGCCGCTCGCCGGGTTCCCGTGGAACGCCCAGTTCCGCAACACCCGCGCGCTCGTGTCCGGTACGTCCGACGCGTTCATCGCCGGCGCCAGTCGACACCCCCAGACCGGTCGGCCGTGTCGACTCATCGCAGTCGCCGACCACGCCGTGTACCTCAACGGCCAGCTGTTGGCCGCGGAGGGCGGCGTCGCCACCGACAACCTGGAATTCGCCGATCGGACGGTGAAGTTCCTGACCGGTGGGAACGGGGACGAGAAGCGGACGAAGTGCCTACTGGTCGTCGACGGGGTAGTCGTCCGCGACTACGGCGAGTTGAACCAACTCCTCCGCCCGCCGCCCCCCCCGCTACCCAAGCCCGACTGGGAGAAGCTGCAGCCAAAGCTCGTGGACCTGGGCAACCAACTCATCGACAAGTTCCAGGAGAACGACTTCCTCAACCGCGCGGTCGTCGGCAAGAACCCGGACGAGCCGCGCAGCCAGCTCCGCACGCTACTGGGGCTCTTGCTGACCGCGGCGTGTCTCTGGGCAGCGATGTCGCTGGTGCGTAGAGTGTTGGGGGCGCGAGAGCCGACCGACCTGAACGCCGCCCCGCCGGGCGGCCGCCCGCCGCCGCCGCCCGGCGGGGCCGCGGGCGTGTTCGGCCGCCGTAGCAAGGAGCTGGCAACCCGCGACAACCTGCTGGAGCCGGCCCGCGCCGCGTGCCGCGACTTCTTCGACACCGTCGGCCGCCCGCCCGAGCCGGGGCCGCGCCTGCCGAAGGTCGTCATTACCGACGTGGTGAGGAAGCCGGAGACGCTGCGGCAGGCGCTCCGCGACCTGTGGGCCGTGGCCTTCGGCCGGCCGGCACCGGTGACGGCCGTGCGGTGGGCGGCGCTGGAGCCGCTGCTGGCGCGGGCCCTGGCGGCCCACCGCGAGAAGAAGTGGCGGTTCGTTGAGGCCGAGGCGTGGCCGGACGTTTCGACGCGATCGAGGGGCGAGGCATGAGCGCGGTCCCGTCCGTGAACACCGAGGCGCACTCGGCGTCGCTTCCGGCCCGCGAGCTTGCCCAGCAGGCGAGCGAGATATCCCGCAAGGTCACCGCCGAGGTCGCCCGCGTCGTGGTCGGCGCGGAGGACGTGACGCGGCAACTCCTCATCGCCCTCATGGCCGGCGGCCACGTCCTCCTCGAAGGCGTACCCGGCGTCGCCAAAACGACGCTCTCCAAAGTCTTCGCCCGGCTCCTCGGCTGCCAGTTCAACCGCGTCCAATTCACGCCCGACTTGCTCCCGTCGGACGTGACCGGCACAAGCATTTACGACCGTAACAAGAACGACTTCGTGCTGCGCCACGGGCCGATCTTCACCCAGGTGCTACTGGCCGACGAGATCAACCGCGCCCCGGCCAAGACGCAGGCGGCGCTGCTTGAGGCGATGCAGGAGTATCAGGTGACGGTGGACGGGCAGACGATCCCACTACCGCGGCCGTTCCTGGTGATGGCGACACAGAACCCCGTAGAGCAGGAGGGCGTGTACCGCCTCCCCGAGGCCCAGCTCGACCGCTTCCTGCTTCGCGTGGAGATGGGCTACCCCGGCTTCCACCACGAGGTGAACCTACTGAAGCTCCACAGCAAGCCGAGCGTGGACGTGCAGCAGCTGTTCGACCCCGACCTGATCCTGAGTTTGCAGTCGAAGCTCCCGCACGTGTACGGCAACGAGACGCTGTACCCGTACATCGTGCAGCTGGCCGAGGAAAGCCGCAAGCACCCGGACGTGTCGCTCGGCGCCAGCCCGCGGGCGGCGCTTAACCTCCTCCGCTGCGCCCGCGCGCGGGCCGTGTTGGAGGGCCGCCACTATTTCACCCACGAGGACGTGCAGGCCGTTGCCTACGGCGTGCTCGGCCACCGCCTCATCCTCCGCCCCGAAGCCGAGATCGAGGGGACCGCCGTCGCCGACGTCGTCCGAGACATCATGGCCGCCGTGCCCGTTCTCGAGAAGGAGTAGCCGCGGATGCTGACCGCCCGCGGCTACTGGTTCCTCGTCCTGGTCGCCTTCCTGCTGGCGCTGGGCGTCGTCGTTCTCCCAGATTACACCGTCGTCCCGGCCATCCTCGGCCTGACACTGTTCGCGTGGTTCGCGTGGGAGTGGGTGATGTTCCGCACCCGCGTCCTGGCGTGCGTCCCCCGGATGCGGGCCGAGCGGCGGCTCGTACAGGGCGGCCGCGAGGTGCCGATGGTGTGGGCCGGGCTGCCGTTCGAGGTCCGCCTCTGCGTCGCGCACGACGGCTTCGCCCGCCTCCCGTTCGTGTTCCTCGAAGACCGCCTGCCGCAGGCCGCCGACCTGGACGCCGGGTCGAACAGCGGGGCCTACCTCATCTCCGCCGAAGAGCCCGCGAACCTCACTTTCACGCTGAAGGCGCCCGGCCCTGGTGTGCTGCGGTTCGAGGGCGTGCGCGTCCGCGTCGCCGACGTCCACGGCTTCTTCCACGTCCGCCGCTTCCTCCGCGACGAGGTCGAGACGCTGATCCTGCCGCCGTTCACCGACGAGGAGGGCCGCCAGCGTGCCGACAAGCGGATGAACACGCTCCCGCCGCCGGGCGGCCACCGGTTGCGTCGGCCCGGTTCCGGCAGCGAGCTCCTCGACCTGCGCGACTACATCCCCGGCGACCCGCCGAAGATGATCGCCTGGAAGGCAAGCGCCCGCCGCGACCGGCTCATCACGAAGGAGTACGAGAGCGACGTGCCCGTGCGCGCCGTGCTGTTCCTGGACACGTCCGAGGGCGTGCGGCTCGGCCCGCCCGGCACGACGCCGCTGGCCCGCATGGCGGCACTGGCGTCCGGCGTGGCCCAGGCCGCGGCCGCCAACCGCGACCTGGTCGGCCTCACCACGTTCGACGAGGAGGCGGCCCTCGCATTGAAGCCAGCCCGGACCCGGATCCACATGCTCGACATGATGCGCCGCCTCGCCGAGGCAGCGGCGCTGCAGCCGACGCCGCGCGGCGCCCCGCCCGAGCAGCTGACCCGCCGCGCGTACCCGCTGGCCGAGGAGCTGTACCCCGAGCTGACCGACCGAAAGCTCAACACCGTACCCCTCAGCCGTCTGTGGCTGCCGATGCTGGAACGGTGGTGGGGCTGGATCGTGCTGCTCCTCATCCTGTCGCCGGTACTGACCGCTTCGTCCATCGCGTACTTCGGGCCGAACAAGATCGCGTCGTGGTGGATCGACACCACCGCCAAGATGGGCCTGAGCCTCATCCGGAACTCCTTCGTCCGGCGGACCGACGGCATTTTCGGCCTGTTTCTCCGGTTCGGCTGCCTGCTGGTGACGTTCCTGCTCCCGTCCTTGATCGGCGGCCTCATCTGGCTCATCTACGGCGTCCGCGGCTGGTTCGGCGCCAAGAAGGTAGAACTGGTGCAGCGGAAGCGGCTGTGCGCCGTAATGGCCCAACTCGACGGCACCGGCGTGGACGCGGTCGAGCGGCTCGTTCACGACGACGCCGCCTACGCCGTCCGGGTCGGGAAGTTCCTCGCCGACCGGCAGATCCGCGTGCCGGTGCCGCTGTACGACGACCTCGGCCGCTTCCGCTTCCGCTCGCCAGGAAAGGTGCAGGTCCTGGCTGCCGAGCTGGTAAGGGCCGTGAGCCGGGCGCGCGACAACGAGTTGTACGTCATCCTCGCCGACCTGGCCGAGTTGGGGCCGGACCTGGGGCCGCTGGAGAAGGCGGCGCGCGTCGCCCGCGCCCGGAAGCACCACGTCATGGTCATCCTGCCGTGGCCGGCCGACCTGCCGGGGCCGGACGATAAGCCCACGCCGAAGCTCCCCGGCCGGAACCCGACGATGAAGGCCGCGACCGTCCTCGACGCGATGGCGAAGCACTATCACGAGCAATTCCGCCGCGTCCGCCGGGCGCTCGGGCGGAGTGGCGCCACCGTCATCCGCGTGAACGAGACCGACCCCGTCCGGGTCGTACTCGACCGGCTCGACCGCCTCCGGGGGCTCCGCACCCGCCGATGAGTACCGCCGTCGCCACCGACGACAAGCCGCCCGGCCGGTTCGACGCCCTGGTCGAGCGGTTCGCCGACGGGCGCGTCCGCACGCTGCTGTTCGCCGGGCTCGGCGGGCTGGCCATGCTGTTCGTCGTGCTGTTCGAGCGCGGCGCCGACATCGGCGGACTCATGATCGGCGTCATCGGCGCCGCCGGGCTCGCCTTCGGCTGGCGCGGCTCTCCGGCGTTCGTGCTGCTGATCCTGCTTTACTTCCTGGCCTTCCCCTACGGGCTGCCCCCGCCGGAGGAAGACCCGTTCGAGCTGCAAGAGGGCACCTTCCGCGTCGCCGACCTGATGCTCGCCGCGGCGCTCGTCGTGTACCTGTCGGCACACTACCGGCTGCTCGGCCTCACCTCCCTGGCCATGCCGCCCGAGCCCGCCGGCTTCGGCCGCAAGCTCGCGCAGCGGAGGCGGCCCGCCGACCTGATCCGCAAGGGCGAGCTGCCACGGCTGTTCTACCTGACCGCGGCCGTGGTCGTGGTGGGGCAGATCGTGTGGGCCGTCGTCATCAACCTGGAAGTGGACATCCTTGCCGACTTCCCGCTGCGGACCGCCGAGGGGCCGGTGTGGCGCCGCGACGGCGGCGACATGAGCCCCTGGCGGACGCGGCTGACCGTGGTCGTCGGCCTGATCTTTTTCGGCACGCTGCTCGCCCGGCTGGTGTTCGGCTACTGGCGGCTGCGGACGATGACCCCGGCCGAGGGGGCGATGCTCCTCACCGACGCCGGCTGGAACGAGACCAAGCGCGAGCGGGTGCGGGTGGAGTCGTGGCGGATGTGGGGCGTGAAGCGCGTCGCCGACCGGGTGCGGGCCGGGTTCGGCAAGAGGGGGAAGCGATGACGTACTGGCTGCGCGAGATCGGCGGGTGGCTGCTGGTGCTGCTCGGGCTGTACTTCTTCGCCCAGGCCTTCGACTTCCTGCTGCGCAAGCGGGTGTTCGAGGCCGGGCCGACGGTCGTGATCGGCTTCGTCATCTTCCGCGGCGGCATCCACATCCTGAAGGTGGCGGTGGCGGCGCAGGCCGCCCGCAAGCTGCCGCTGGCCGTCGCCGAAGCCCGTCGCCGGCCGCGTACGCCGACCAAGCAAGTCGGCCCGACGGCGAACAAGGCGGTCGTGCCCGGCCCGCAGAACCCCGCCCGCCGCCGCGACCCGCTCGGCACCGGCGGCCGCGCCTGACCCCGACATTCAGCCCGTATTCATTGTTTCCGGCCGAGGGGGGTCGATCTCCGGAAACATGTCAACGACTCATAAAAAAGCCTGTTCGATCTAGCCACGGCGCAGGCTTCCGCTCCAGGTACTGACCGGCCAACGGGTTCGCTCCCGGGGACACGCACGCGATGATCCACCCCGGCGCGCGGGCGGTGTTCTTCGACGCCGTCGGCACCCTGTTGTTTCCGGCAATACCGCCGGCCGACACGTACGCGTCCGCCGCCCGCCGCCAGGGTGTGACCGTTGACCCCGCCGTCATTTCGACGCGGTTCGTCGCCGCCTTCCGGGCCGAGGAAGCCGCCGACCGCGCCGCCGGCTGGGTGACGGACGAGACGCGTGAACGCGAGCGCTGGCGGCGAATCGTCGCCGCGTCCCTCCCCGAGTTGCCGGACGCGGCTCGCGGCTTCGCCGAGTTGTTCGAGCACTTCGCCCGCCCCGAGGCCTGGGAAGTTCACCCCGACGCCGCGGCCGTGTTCGCCGAACTCACCCGGCGTGTCATCGTCGCCGGGATCGGATCGAACCTCGACGACCGGCTGACGCGGGTGGTCGCGGGTCACCCCGAACTCGGGCCAGTCGCAGGGCGTGTGATCGTGAGCGCGGCCGTCGGCCACCGCAAGCCGTCGGGGCGGTTCTTCGCCGAGGTGGTACGGGCCGCCGGGTGCGAGCCCGGTGAGATCGTGTTCGTCGGCGACGACGTGGAGAACGACTACGCCGGCGCCGAAGCGGCTGGTCTCGTGCCGGTGCTGCTAACTTCCCGCGATCAGGAGCCTATCATGCGGCGAGTCGGGCGGCTCCGCGAATTGACCGGCGAGCCGGGGGCGTCGGCCCCTGAGTTCTCGGGGCGAGGGGAACGAGAATCCGGGGGCTGACGCCCCCGGGCTCGCCGGGCATTCACGTCAACTCAGCGTGCAAGTCTTCCATCGCGGCCTGGGCGGCGCGGAAGCCGCTGGTCATCGCCCCGTCGATCGAGCCGTTGTCGCGGTGGTCGCCACACACGTACAGCCCCGGCCGGAGCCGCACCGGCCGCTGCCACGGGTCGAGCTTCCCCGCCGTCTGGTCCGGCAGCGCGTGCGCGATGCGGTCCACCCGCAGCAGCCGCCAGCCGTCGACCGCCGACCCGTACCACGCCCGAAGCTGCTCCCGCGCCCGCCGGTCGAGCGCCGCATCGTCGTCCGCGGGAACGCCGACCACCGCGGCGGCCATCAGCGCCTCGCCCAGCGGCGCGTACCCCGGGGCCGCGTTCGACATCACCACCACGCTGTTCACCGGCCCCCGCCCTTCCCCGTCGAGCATCAGAATCGGCTCGGACACCGGCGGCCGGTCGGCGGCGTACCACAGCGTCGTGCTGCCGTTCGAGCCGGGGTCGGGCACCTCGTCACCGAGCAGCCGGGCCGCGGCCGGACCCTCCGTGGCAACCACGACGGCCCGGCCCCGCAGCGTCTCGCCGTCGGCCAGTGTCACCTCGCGGTGGCCGAGTTGCCGCACCGCAGCCCCGAGCCGTACCAACCCGACCGGTAGCCCGGCCGCGAGTTGGTCGGGGATGGCCTGCATCCCCGCGGCCGGCACCGCGCCCGGGCCTTCGGCGAAGGTGCGGAACACGAAGCGGAAGAAGCGGCTGGACGTGGTCAGTCCCGCGTCCAGCGCGACGCCGCCGAAGAACGGGCGGAACAGTCGGTCGATCATCTTCGGGCTGAACCCGGCCGTGTCGCGGAGGAGGTCGAGCGTGAGCCGCTCGTCCTTCGTGGTCTGGGCGTCGAGCCGGCCGCGGCTGAGGTTCCAGTACAGCTTGACGAGCCGGAGCTTGTCGGCGGCCGAGCCGACGGGGTTGAACAGCGACAGCGCCGCGGATGGTTCGGTCCGCGGGTCGGCGACGCGGCGGAAGCGGCCGCCCACCCACACGAGGGCGCCGCGCGTGAACGGCTTGAGGTCGAGGGCGGCGAGGTCGAGCACCCGCCGCCCCTCGGGGTAGGCGGTGAGGTAGAGCTGGAACCCGCGGTCGAGGCGGAAGCCGTCCGCGGTGTCGGTGCGGACGCGGCCCCCGACTCCGTCGGACGCTTCGAGGATGCGGAACGAAACGCCGCACTCGGCGAGCCGCTTCCCGCAGCACAGCCCGGCTAGCCCGGCGCCGACGATCAACACGTCCGGTTCCTCGATCAACTGACACCCTCCGGGGTGACGACACGGGCCGCACGCTGCAATTCCTGGGCCTTCGTCGCCCTACTTCGACCGGAGGCGCGCCGCCAATTTCGGGAGCAATTGCTGGATGAGGCCGTCGGCCTCGGGTCCGATGTCGGCGAACAACGGGTCGCCGGTCGCGCCGAGTTCGGCGTACAGGGTCATCTGGCCGATCTCCCGGGCGAGGCGCTGGCACTCCAGCTTCATGGCCCGGGGTACGCTCGGGGCGGCGAGTGCCTCGCGGGCCTCGGCCACCTGCTGCGTGAGGTACGCGGGGTTGTCGCGTGCGATTCCGGGGTCGGCGAGAAGAGCCGCCCGCGACGCCGCGACGCCGTCCGGTTGCGTGGCGCCGCCGAGCCGCACGAGGAGGGCGTGGGTGAACGTGGCCGGGCACCACAGGCTGTAGTTCACGCGGTCTCTCGGGAGTGGCGGCGGCTCGGGCACCGCCGCCGCGACCGCCGCCGCGACCGCCGCCGCCTCGCGGGGCCGCTCCAGCGCCCAGAGGAACGCGACAAGCTCGGCCATCTCGAACAGTACCGCCGACTTCGTCACCGACCAGCGCTTGACGAGCCCCGCCTTGAACTTCGCCAGGTAGGGGTTCGTTTCGCCGTCCGGGTGGGCCTCCGGGGGCGGCACGGGGGGAGGTTGTTTCGCCATTCGGTATGCCTCGTCGATAAGGATGAACACGATCCGTCGGCGGTGCCTCACGTCGCCGCCGGCACGACCTCCGGCGGCACGGCGTCGGTCGGCTTCAGCCGGTCGCGGACCTGGCGGCTGGCGACGCGGTTGATCACCTCCAGGTACGCCAGGGCGCTCGCCTCCACCACGTCCACGCTCACCGCCCGGGCCTTCGACCGCCGGCCGCGGTGCTCGATCTCCACCTGCGCCTCGCCGAGCGCGTCCATGTCCTGCGTCACCGATCGAACGCGGTAGTCCACCACCTTCACCGGCAGGCCCGTCACCCGGTCGATCGCCTTGAACAGCGCGTCGATCGGGCCGTTGCCGACGGAGGCGTCGCGGTGGACGGTGCCGTCGGCGTGGCGGAGCGACACCGCCGCCGACGTCTGCGAGCCGGTGCCGGCGGTGCTGGTGAAGCCGATCAGCGTCCACGTGTTGCCGGCGTCGAACTGGAGCTGGTTCTCCGCCAGCGCCTCGATGTCGGCGTCGTACACCTCCTTCTTCTTGTCGGCCAGCTTCTTGAACTCGTCGAACAGCCGGTTCAGCTGCTCGTCGGTCAGGTGGTAGCCGAGGTCGGTGACGCGCTGCTTCAGGGCGTGGCGGCCGCTGTGCTTGCCGAGTACCAGTTCGGTGCGGGCGATGCCCACGTCCTCGGGCCGCATGATCTCGTAGGTGCTCCGCTCCTTCAGCATCCCGTCCTGGTGGATGCCGGCCTCGTGGGCGAAGGCGTTCTGCCCCACGATGGCCTTGTTCCGCTGCACCGCCATGCCGGTGACGTGGCTCAGCTTGCGGCTCAGCGGGTACAGGAGCCGCGTGTTCACGCCCGTCGTCAGGCCGTAGAAGTCCTGCCGCGTCTTCAGCGCCATCACCACCTCCTCGAGCGCCGTGTTCCCGGCCCGCTCGCCGATGCCGTTGATGGTGCACTCCACCTGCCGGGCGCCCTCCATCAGCGCGGACAGGCTGTTGGCCACGGCCAGCCCCAGGTCGTCGTGGCAGTGGACGCTTAGCACGACGTTGTCCACGCCGCGGACGGTCTGCTTGAGATGGCGGATGACGGAGGCGTAGTGCTGCGGGGTGGCGTAGCCGACGGTGTCCGGGATGTTGAGCGTGGTGGCGCCGGCCTCGATGGCCTTCTCCACGACCTCGGTGAGGAAGTCGAGCTCGGTGCGGGCGGCGTCCTCGGGCGAGAACTCGATGTCGGCGCACAGGTCGCGGGCGCGCTTCACGCCATCGACGGCGCGGGCGACGATCTGCTCGCGCGTCATCTTCAGCTTGAACTCGCGGTGGATGGCGCTGGTGGCGAGGAAGACGTGGATGCGGCCGCGGGCGGCGTCCTTGACGGCCTCGCCGGCGCGGTCGATGTCGGCCGGGTTACACCGGGCCAGGCCGCAGATGACCGGCCCCTGCACCTTCTGGGCGATGGCGCGGACGCTCTCGAAGTCGCCGGGCGAGGCGATGGGGAAGCCGGCCTCGATCACGTCCACGCCCAAGTCCGCGAGGGCGAGGGCCAGTTCCATCTTCTCGCCGGGGTTCATGCTGCAGCCCGGGCTCTGCTCGCCGTCGCGCAGCGTGGTGTCGAAGATGACGACGCGGTTGGGGTCGGTCGGCGGCATCGGCTGTCCTCACGGAGATCGTGGTGGTGTAAACGCGAACGGCCCCGGAACCAGAGGTCCGGGGCCGCGAAGGTCGGTCGGGTCGGGCGGTCAGCCGACGCGACGGGACGAGCGAGCCCCGGCCTGCGTAAGCAGGCACAGGAGGTCGTCGGCAAGTCGCGTGGTGCGGGCCATCGGCGTCCGAGTGTGTTTCCACCGGCAGTGTACACGGCCGCCCCGGGCGGGGCAACGGGATTCAGCGGACGCGGCGGTACGTCGGGTACGCGCCGGCGTTCGGGTTCGCCGCGCGGTTGAGGAACACGTCGAACCACGCGACCCCGGCGGCGACGGCCGGGGCGAAGCCGGCTTTCCCGACGGGTTGCGCCAGCTCGACGCGCAGCCGGTCGCCGTCGCGGCGGGCGGTCACGGCCAGCGGCGGCAGCGCGTCGAGCGCCGCCCACACGCCGTCGATCGCCTTCTCCTCCGCCTTCGACTGCGCCTCGGGCGGCGGGAATTCGTTGCCGTCCGGGCTGAACCGGGGGCCGACGGGTCGCGGCGGCGTCGGCACGCGAACGACCGGCCCCGCGGCCGGCGCCCCGGCCACGAGTAGCGCCCGCGCGGCGCCGCCGAGCCGGAGGAACCCGGCGAGCGCGGCGGGATTGTCCGCGGGGAGTGCGACCGGCGGCGGGCCGGCGGTCACCGCCGCGGCGACGGCCGCGCGGTCGAGCCCGACGGCGACCGCGGCGTCCTTGCGGGCGTAGTGGACGGCCGAGTTCCACGGCAGGCCCGCCCCCGGCAGTGACAGCACCTTGACACCGTCGACCGACTCCGACGCCGGCTGCACGGCCTCGGCGCCGGTCACGTCGGCGTGCAGCTTCGGCAGGAACTCCTCCCACGCTGCGGCGACCTCGGCGGTCTCGGCGTGAAGCACCACCGTGGGCAGCGCGGGCACCCCCTTCGCCAGTTGCTGCTGCTTCGGTGCGAACACGGTGACGGCTCGCGTCCGGCCGACGAGCCCGTCCGTGACCGGCGTCTTGGTGCGGGCTTCGATCTCCTTCACCGCCTCGGCGGGCGTGCGGCCGAGGGTGCCGGTCGCCTTCGCGGCGGCGTCGAGGAAGCCGAGCACGGCGGCGGCGCGGCCCTTCTCGGGGAACGACACGGTGGCGGCGAACGCTCCCGCGCCGCCGGCGTGGCCGAGGAATTCGGCCTTCGCCCCGGGGCCGGAGAGAACGGTCAGCAGCGGGCTCGTCGTGCCGGGGGCGAACGCCGCGGTCAGGTCGGCGGCGAGGCCGCCGTCGCGGAAGCGGACGGTGCCGGCGACGTGCGTCACCGCCCGGTCGCCGCCGAGCATCCGGACCCAGCCGAGGGCGTCGGGCTCGGGGCCGTCCTCGGCCGCGCGGCGGGCGGCGTCGAGCTTGGCGAGGAGGGCCGCGGCGTCGGCGTAGACGAACAGGCCGGGGCCGGCGCTGGCGTCGCGCGACGCCTTGAACGCGGCGACGCCGCCGAGGCCGGCCCCCTTCCCCCGGTAGCGCGTCAGCACCGCGGCCACGGCCGCCTTGCTGGTGCCGTACACGAACAGCCCCGGCGTGTACGCGGCGGTCGCCTCGTGGGTGCCCTCCGCGGGCGGCTTCGTGTTGTCGAGCTTCTGCTGGCCGGTGTTCGGGTCGAACGACGGCTGCGGGACGCGGAACTGGTACACCGGCACGCCGTCCACGGCGGCGACGCGGCGGACGTGGGCCAGGGCCAGGAAGCCGCGGGCGGCGAGGCCGGCGGCGGCGCTGTCGCCGGTGAGCACGGCCACGACCGCCTCGGGGTCGCCGGTGTCGGTGAACCCGGTGACGCCGGCCGCGACGCCGCCGAGCCGGCCGACTTCGGACGCGAGTTCGGGCGACGCCAGCAGCCCGAGCACGGCCAGCTGCGGCTTGCCGAGGATGTCGTGCGCCGTCTTGCCCGCGTCGCGGCGGGCGTCGACGAACTTCGCCACGTCGGCCAGCGGGCTGCCGGCGAGCGCGGCCGTGACCTGCGGCGCGAGTTTGCCCGCGTCGCGGACCTCGACGTAGGCGAGGGTGTCGGCCGGGAACAGGTCGGCGACCGCGGGGCCGGCCGCGCGGAGCGGCGGGGCGGCGGCGGCGACGGCGAGCACGGACCAGACGAGGCGGTACACGCGGGGGGCTCCGTCGGGGTCAGCGTCGGGGCGACAGCCGGGCCAGCGCGGCCGCGGCTTCGGTCGTCAGCCGGTGGTGCGCCGGGCCGGCGGCCCAGCGCGTCAGTACGGCGCGCGCGGCCGGCGTGCCGATCGTCTCCAGCACCTCGGCGGCGCGGATCGCGCGCAGGTCGTCGGGCCGCGTCGGGGGCGCGGCGAGGCGCGTCAGCAGGTCGCCGGCCAGCCGCCGCACCTCGGCGGAGGGGGGCGCCGCGGCGACGGCCCGCAGCGCCGGCCCGGCTTCGGCGCCGATCTCGCCCAGCTCGCGGGCCGCGGCCTGGCGCGTCGGGAACTCGGCGTGTCCCAGGTCGGCCACGAGCCGGGCCACGCGCTCGGCCGGCACCGCGGTCGGCACGGGAATACGTTCGCCGAGCAGCTTCACCGCCGCGTCGGGCGTCCGGAGCAGGTACGCGATGCCGCGGTGGGCCGCGGCCGCGTCGGGCGTCGCGAGCAGCTCGTACGCCTCCACCGCGCCGGCGACCGCCGCCGCCGGCGCCGGCCGGGCGGTCGCGTCCCACACCAGCGCCGTGCCGTCCACCGACGACGACAGCAGCCGGGTGCCGTCGGCCGAGAAGCGGAGGCCGGTCACCATCCCCTCGTGCCGGTCGAACGACACCAGGGCGTCCCCCGTCGTCACGTCCCAAAGGGTTATGACGCCGCCGGAGCTGCCGGTGGCCACCCGCGCGCCGTCGGGCGTGAACGCGGCACAGCCGAACGTCGCCTCGCCAACGCCCAGGGAGAGCCGGCGGCCCGGGGTGCCGGTCCGCAGGTCGAACAGCGTCACCTCGACTGCGTCCACGACGGCGAGCCAGCGGCCGTCGGGTGAGAACGTCAGTTCCTGCGGGTCGGCCGGGCCGGGGATCTCGAACCGCTTCCGGCCCGTCGCCACCTCGTACACCGCGACCGGGTTCGCGCTCACCGCCACGAGCCGGCCGTCGGCCGAAACCGCCCCGACCGAGCGCCCCTCCGCCGGTCCTACGGCCAGGCTCCGCAACTGCGCCCCCGTCTGGGTGCTGTACACCCCGGTGACGGTGCCGCCGAACACGCCGAACCGCGTCGCGTCGGTCGGCGGGAAGGCCACGAACGGCGACTCGCCCGCCGGCAACGGCACCGTGGCGACCAGTTTCCGTTTCATCACGTCGCGGACGTGCAACTCGGTCACGTCGCCCACCTTGCCGAGGCCCGCGGCGAGGCCGGAGCGGGCGTCCCAGAACACGCCGCCTTCGTCCACGAACTCGGTTGCGAACGACTCGCCCGCCTTCCCCGTAGCCGGGTCGAACGTCATCACCCTGCCGTCGGCGGCGAGCGCGGACGCCAGCTTGCCGTCGGCCGAGAAGCCCGGGTCGCTCATCGGCGGCAGCCGCTCGACGCCGGGGCCGCTGCCGTCCCTCGGGTTCCACACGCGAATGCCGCCGGTGTCGTCCATCGCCGCCACCCACACCCCGCCCGGGGCGACGGTCAGCGGAGCCTGCGCGGTCACGCCGGCCGGCGCGGCCCACGCGTCCTTCTCTTGCCCGGTCGCGGCGTCGAGCCGCGACAGGCTGCCGTCCTCCTGCACCGTCAGGATCGACTTGCCGTCGGCGGCGAATCGGACGACCTGGGCGGCCACCTCGGGCGCGTGGAAACCCTCGACGGGCTCCTCGGAGTCGGTGGGGTACAGCACCGGCGGCGTGCCGGCGATGGCGAGGCGGGTGCCGTCCGGGGAGAAGGCGAAGTCCACGACATCGTTCTGCGACGCGGGGTACGTCCGCACCCGGCGGCGGGTGGCGAGGTTCCACAGCCACACGCCGGTGCGCGGCCCGGCCGCCGCCAGCCACCGACCGTCCGGCGAGAAGCCGACCCGCAGCGGCGGCTGGTCGCCCGGGACCCGCAGTTCGCCAGCCCGGTCGCCGCTGGCGAGGTCGATCAGGACGATCCCGTTCGGCACGGCCGCGGCAAAGAGCTTACCTTCTGGGTGCACGGCGATGGCCGACGCCCCTTCGCCCGGCAGCGTACCTGGCGCCAGGTCGCGGACGCGGCCGCCGGCGAACGGTTCCCACACGCGAACGCGCCCGTCGAAGGTAAATAGCACCGACCGGTCCGGAGCCACGGCCGCGGCGGCGAAGGGGGCAGCAAGCCGGGCAACTTCCTTACCCGTGGCCGCATCCCACACGCGGAAACCGTCCTCGGTGGCCGACGTGCTCAACAGGTGTTTGGCGTCCGGGAAGAAGCCGAGGCCGGTGAGGGCGCTACCGTGCCGCAGCCGGACGGAGCCGAACCTCACCAGCGCCCCCGCCGGGAGCGGGTCGCCGTTGCGGTCAAACCTCTGCGGCCCGGCCGGGGTGGGCGCCGCGGAGCGCGCCGCCCGGGGATGTCGAGCGTCGTCGCCGGGCGTCAGCAAGCGGGGTGGGTTCGGCACGGCTGCGGGCGGCGGCTGCCCCGCCGCCGGCAGCGCGGCGAGGGCGACCAGCACGGCGAACGCTACGGCGCGCGGCATCACTTCCCCGGGCTCAGTTCCGTGCGGCTCGTCCAGGCGATGGCGTTGACGAGCAGGCGGAGGAAGTTCGCGTCGCGGAAGTCGTCGGGGTGGCCCAGCGACGTGTAGAACACGCGCTGGTTCCCGCGCTCGCGCAGCCACGCCACCGGCTCGTCCTGCTTCGGGATGGCCCCGCGGAGTAGCACCGTCACGTCCGACGCCACCGCCGGGTTCTTGTACAGGCTGCCGTTCGACTTGAACGCCGCCACGCCCTTCAGGACCGGGTGGTTTCGCGCCGCCTTCTCGGGCGTAACGTCGGCGACGACGCCCGCGCCGAAGTGCCCCTTGTAGTCGCCGCCGAACACCTCGGCGTCCATCGGCAGCCAGTTCTGGAACCCGTGGCTCGCCGTCCGCACGCCGACGACCGGCTTCCCCGACGCCACGTACTTCTTGACCCGCTCCAGGTCGTCGCCCTTGATCTGGAGCCGGCGGGTGAAGAACACCGCCACGTCGGCCTTCTCCAGCGCCTCCAGCCCCGGCAAATTGGCGTCCTTCTCGGCCTTCGCGGCCACGGTGACGCACTCGACCGGGTTCGCCGATTCGAGCTGCTTCCGGAACGCGGCCAGCGACTCGTCCGACTTGTACTCGAACGACCCGGACACGAGCACAACCCGCAACTTTCCTCTCGCCGCCGGCGCGGGCGGGTCGGCCTTTTTCGGCGCGTCCGCCGCCACGTACGCGAGCAGGTCGGCGACCTGGGCGTCGGTCAGCGTGTCGAGCAGCTTCTCGGGCATCAGCGACACCGCCGACGGCGTCAGCGTGTCGACGTCCGCCTTGTTCAGAACGGTCCGCACCGGTTGGTCGTTGACGACGTTCACCAGCGTGACCGAGTCACCGGCCGACGGCTCGACGATGCCGCTTAGCCGCCGGCCGTCGAGGGTGCCGACGGTTTGCACGACGAACTCGGGCCGGATGTAGCCGGACGGGTCCACGATCTGGGCCAGAAGGTAGCCGCGGTTCTTGCGGTCGGCGGTCGTGAGGTCCGGCCCCACCTTGCCGCCCTCGCCGTGGAGCGTGTGGCAGGCCGCGCAGTGCTTCGTGTACAGCGCCTTACCGCGGCCGGCGTCGGCCCCCTTCTCGCGGCCGACGGCGACGTTGAGCCACGAAATGCGGGCCTGTTTCTCGCCGGCGGTCGCGGCCTGGAGCTTGCCAAACTGCTTCTCGACCAGCGCGGTGAGTGCGGCGTCGTTCAGGCCGACCGCGGCCTTGGCGTGCTCGACGGTCAGGTCGGCCTTCGGGAACGTGCCCGCCTCGACGCGGCGGAACAGTTCCTTGCCCCAGGTCGGGCGGCTCAGGAGCAGCTGCACGCCGCGCTGCTTCACCTTCGGTGACCAGCCGGCGTAGGCGTCGAGCACGACCGGCGCGAGCGCGGCGTCGTCGAACGTTTCGAGCCCGCCGAGGAAGCCGACGCGGAGAGCGTCCGACTTCACCTTGCCGAGCTGGTCGCGGAACGCGGCGAGGGCGCCGTCGGGCTTCACTTGCCCGGCGAGGGCCACGGCCTTCAGCCGTGCCGCTTCCGGGAGTGACTCGTCCGTCACCCGCGCCAGAACGGCCCGCCGGGCAGCCGGGTCGTTCATGCGGGCCAGCACTTCGAGCAGCGTGTCGTCGGCCGGCCGTTTCTCACGGAGGTCGGTCAGGTCGGCACGCAACTCGGCCGGCACGGCCGGGAGCGTCCGCCCCTGAAGGGCGGTGGCCATACCCTTCAGCAGCGGGTCAGGGCCGTGCTTCTCCCAGCCGGCGAACAGGGCACCGAGCACCTTGAGACTGTCCTTGTGGTCGGCGGCCATAAGCCGGCGGGCGGTCTTCTCGGCGAGCTGTTGGTACACCGGGCCGGCCGTGCCGTTGTCGGCGGGGAGCCCGGCGTGCCCGCCCACGCTCGGGTGCTGGCTGATGTTCGACTCGACGGCCCACCAGAGGAGCATCTGAAGCGAGGCGTCGCGGGCGACGAGCGGGTTCGCCCTCAAATCGCCGACGAGAAGCGCCGCCGGGACCGCCTTCAACGTTCGGGCGGTGCAGGCGAGCTGGGCGACGACCACCGGGCTGGGGTCGGTCGCCGCGAGCGACTTCAACTCGTCGGCGGCGAAGTCGGTGCCGCCGGGTGTCTCGCCGAGCAGGCGCACCGCCCACGCCCGGACGTGTTCGTCCTGGTGGCGGAGCAGCGATTGGCCGAGCGGGCCGTTGAACCCGCCTGCCCCGAACACCGCCCACAGGTGCTCGAGCGCGACGACATCCGGGTGGCCAAACACCCGGTCACGGAGCGGTCGGTACGACATCGGGTCGCGGCGCTCGGCCAGGACCAGCCGGGCCTCGTTCCGCCACCACTTGTTCGGGTTGCCGAGTTCGGCGATCAGATCGGCCGTCGGGAGCGTGCGGAGGTTCTTCGTCACCGGCTTCGGGGTGCCGCCGTAGTCGAGCCGGTAGATGCGGCCGTTCGTGCGGTCCCAGCTGTCCACCGGGTCGAGGTGCGCCGCCCGCTTGTCGGTGAAGTCCACGACGTAGACGCAGCCGTCCGGCCCCTGGAGGCAGTCCACGGGGCGGAAGTGGTTGTCGTCCGTCTCGATCAGCTCGCCGCCGTGGCTCGCCCTGAACGACGCCCCGACCGGGTCGAGTTTGTGCCAGTAGACGGCGTTCGACAGCAGGTTTGCGGCGACGTACTGGTTGCGGTAGCGTTCGGGGTATCGGTCAGCCTGGTAGACGACGCCGCCGCACGTGACGTGGCCGCCGCGGAAGCCCGTGTACGGCACGTGGTCGAAGTAGCCGTAGGTGTGCGGGTTGTGCAGCGGGCCGTGCTTCGAGAAGCCCTTGATGTAGTACGCCAGCGGGAACTGGTGGAGGCACGCGAACCCGCCCCAGTTGGTGCCAGCGATGGCCTGGCCGTGGCGGTCGAAATCGAGGCCATAAGTGTTGCCGCCGCCTTCGCTGAACAGCTCAAACCGCTTGGTGAGCGGGTGGTAGCGCCACAACCCCTGCTGAAACTCGACGACCGGTTCCGCAGGGTGGGCGGGGTTCTTGACGCGGCAGGTGCTGGTGCTTCCGGCGGCGCCGTAGAGCCAGCCGTCCGGCCCCCACTGGAGCGAGTTCGCCAGCGAGTGCGTGTCGTCCATGCCGAAGCCGGTGAGCAGCACTTCGGGGTTGCCGTCGGGCACGTCGTCGGCGTTGCGGTCGGGGTAGTAGAGGAGGTACGGCGTCTGTGCGACGTAGACGCCGCCGTGCCCCAGGCAGAAGCCGCTGGCGATGTTGAGCCCGGTGACGAAGTCCTTCGACTTGCGGTAGACGCCAGTCTCGTCGGGGTCGCTGAGGATGGTGATACAGTCGGCGCCCTTCGGCCCGTGCGGCGGCGGCTCCGGGACGCGGTCCCAGATCGTACGAAGGTACTGGTCCTGGCGGACGGGCTTGAGTCCGGCGTAGTTCGGGTACTGGAGGTATTGCAGCACCCACATCCGGCCGCGGTCGTCGAAGCTGATGCTGACCGGCTGACGGATCATCGGCTCGGACGCAACGCAGGTGACCGAGAAGCCGTCGGGGAGCTTCATCCGCTTCGCGGCGTCGGCAGGGCTCGGGCCGTCGGCGTGTGAGGCCGTGGGGAGGACAATCGCCAGGACGGTCAGGAGAAGGTACCGACGGAACATCGCGCCGCACTCCGGTCACGGGTCGGTTGGTGGAGATAGCATCCGGGATCGACCGCAGGATTGCAAGCAATCGGGAGAAAAGAAAAAGCCCCCCGCAACCGGAGTTGCGGGAGGCTCAAAGTTATGCCGGCGATGACCTACTCTCGCGCTGGACGCACTACCATCGGCCCCGGGTGCTTATCGGCCGTGTTCGGGATGGGAACGGGAGTTTCCACCCGGGCATGGTCACCGGCAGTTCGGGTGCGACCGGCGCCCGCCCCCGGGTAGGGGGTGGGGCGCCGCCCGCGTGTACGGGAGGCATCGTGGTGATGCGGGGCGGTGTGGCGTGTGTGCTTCAACTACCGTGCACCGGCGGCCGAGGCCTCTACCTCCGGGCTGTCCCGGGGGGAGGGGCGGTGCGGCCAAACGGTCGGCTGTTAGTACCGGTCGGCTGAGCGTGTCGCCACGCTTGCACGTCCGGCCTATCGACCCGGTCGTCTCCCGGGAGCCTTCATCTTACGAACCGAGACCTGATCTTGGGGGGAGTTTCACGCTTATATGCCTTCAGCGTTTATCCGTTCCGCACGTGGCTACCCGGCGGTACCGCTAGCGCGATAACCGGCACACCAGGGGTGCGTCCCTCCCAGTCCTCTCGTACTAGGGAGGAAGCCCCGCGAGTCTCGTCCGCCCGCAGCAGATAGGGACCGACCTGTCTCACGACGGTCTAAACCCAGCTCACGTACCACTTTCATCGGCGAACAGCCGAACCCTTGGGAGCTTCTCCACCCCCAGGACGTGATGAGCCGACATCGAGGTGCCAAACCTCCTCGCCGCTATGAACGCTCAGAGGAGATAAGCCTGTTATCCCCGGAGTACCTTTTATCTGTTGAGCGACGGCCCTTCCATCCGGGACCGCCGGATCACTAACCCCTGCTTTCGCACCTGCTCGCCCCATCGGGCTCGCAGTCAAGCCCCCTTCTGCGTTTGCGCTCGAGGCCCGATTGCCGACCGGGCTGAGGGGACCGTTGGGCTCCTCCGTTACCGTTTGGGAGGAGATCGCCCCAATCAAACTGCCCACTTAGCACGGTCCCCGGCCGGGGTTCACCGGACCGGGTTAGAATTCAAGCACGGCAAGGGTGGTGTTTCATCGACGGCTCCCCCCGCTCCGAGAAGCGGGGTTCACGGCCTCCCACCTACGCTACGCATGCCGGGCCTAAACCCAATACCAAGCTGCAGTTAAGGTTCACGGGGTCTTTCCGTCTAGCTGCGGGTATGTCGCATCTTCACGACAACTACAGTTTCACCGAGTCTCTCGTGGAGACAGTGGTCCAGTCGTTACGCCATTCATGCAGGTCGGAACTTACCCGACAAGGAACTTCGCTACCTTAGGACCGTCATAGTTACGGCCGCCGTTTACCGGAGCTTCGGTCGCCAGCTTCGCCCTTGCGGGCTAACCGCCTCCCTTAACTTACCGGCACCGGGCAGGCGTCAGTCTGTATACCGCGGCTCACGCCTTCGCACAGACCTGTGTTTTTAGTAAACAGTCGCTAGACCCTTTTCGCTGCGGCTCACCCGGAGGTGAGCGCCCCTTATCCCGAAGTTACGGGGCCAATTTGCAGAGTTCCTTCACGAGAGTTCTCTCGAGCGCCTTGGAATACTCATCCCACCCACCTGTGTCGGTTTTGGTACGGTTTCCGCGCGGCACTTCTTGCCGGCGGGGTCCGGGATATCGGGGTCTTAATCGCCCTGAGGCAATCTGATAAGCCTGCACCCTTTCCCCACCGGGTTAAACCGCACGGGAGCGCAGGAATATTAACCTGCTCCCCGTCCCCTACGCCTCTCGGCCTCGGGTTAGGCACCGGCTGACCCTGGGCGGATTTACCTTCCCCAGGAAACCTTAGGTTTACGGCGGACGGGATTCTCACCCGTCTTATCGTCTACTCGTTCCGGCATAATCACTTGCACGCGCTCCACGACCCGTTGTCCGTATCGCTTCGCCGCACGTGCAACGCTCTCCTACCGCGTGTAGTAAACTACACACCCGCCGCTTCGGCATGACGCTTGAGTCCCGTTCATTATCGGCGCGGAACCCCTCGACCGGTAAGCTATTACGCACTTTTTAAATGGTGGCTGCTTCTAAGCCAACATCCCGGCTGTCCTCGGGGTTCGACCTCCTTTCGCACTGAGCGTCATTCGGGGGCCTTAGCGGGCGGTCCGGGCTGTTCCCCTCTCGGCCCTGGAGATTGTCCCCCAGAGCCTAGCTGCCGGGCCTTGTATAGTGGTATTCGGAGTTTGGCTCCGACGGGTAGCCGGGTAGGCCCCCGTTCGGAATCAGTCGCTCTACCCCCACTACCAACTAGCCCGACGCTAACCCTAAAGTTATTTCGGAGAGAACGAGCTATCTCCACGTTTGATTAGACTTTCACTCCCCCGCCCGGCTCATCCCCGAGTTTTTCAACACTCGTGAGTTCGGTCGTCCAGTGGGTGTTACCCCACCTTCGTCCTGGCCGGGCGTCGGTCACGTGGTTTCGCGTCTGCCGCCGACGACCCAACGCCCCGTTGGGACTCGGTTTCCCTGCGGCTGCGGGCCAAAGGCCCTTAACCATGCCGCCGACGGCAAGTCGCCGGATCATTATGCAAAAGGCACGCAGTCAGGCATGCGGTTGCCCGCGTAGCCCTCCTACCGCTTGTAGGCGTGTGGTTTCAGGTTCACTGTCCTCCCCTCTCGGGGTTCTTCCCATCGTTCGCTCGCGCTACTCTACGCTATCGGTCGCCGGGGAGTATTTAGCCTTGCGGGATGGTCCCCGCGGATTCGGACCCACTTCCACGTGTTGGGTCGTACTCAGGATCCCACCCGGCCTGTTCAGGATTCGCGTACGGGGCTTTCACCCTGTGTCGCCGGCGGTTCCACGCCGTTCCGCTCCCCGTCCAGGTCCTACTGGTGGTCCTACAACCCCGTGGGGTTACCCCCACGGTTTGGGCTCGTCCGCGTTCGCTCGCCGCTACTGACGGAATCGAGGTTTCTTTCTCTTCCTGGGGGTAATGAGATGTTTCAGTTCCCCCCGTTGGCTCGGGTACCCCGGGATCAGAGCCCACTTGACGGCTCCCCCGGGCGTTTCGCCGCCTGTCGCGCCCTTGAGCCTCCCGGCGCCAAGACATCCCCCACACGCCCTTACTAGCTTGGCCGCACCGCCCCAACCCCCCGAGCCGTCTCGGGTCGAATCGGGGCGGCGTATCCTCTCGCCACAACACAGCCATGGCGGATGAGTTTGCACCAACTCCAAGGCCTCGGTCACCAAACACTGTAGTCGTCGCACACACTTCACCGCCCGGCCCACCGCCCGCAGCAACACCGCCCCACACCCTCGCGGGTGAAAAGCCGTGCGGCCGCGAACCCGGACCGGGCTCGCCTCACATCACCACGTTGCCAAAGACCGTCGGCCGCTCCCGCGGCCGGTTCCCGAATCGGCGTCACCGCCAACTCGGTTCACACAAGTTATGGGGCGGTGAAGAGGGCGGCCACCGGCCGCGAAGATTTTTCTTGCAATCAGCTGCGAGAGGGGTTGCGAGGCCCACCCGCGGCGCAGAGCGGGGGGTCAGTCGTGTGTTGACGCTCACAAGAACTGCTGCTGTGTTGAATCCAGCTACCCATGTGCCGCTTCACGCGTGCGGTTGTGGGTCAGCACTCGAAACTGCCTCCGGTGCTCGCGGGAGGCATCCGACCGCCCACCGATCGCACTCCCCAGCGGACGCTCGTGCCGGGGGCAGGCCGACTCGACCTGCCAGTTCGGCTCGTGGGGGTGACGTCCGTGCGGCTACGCGCCGACGTACCCATCGGCAGGATTTCCGGGCAATCGCGACCGCCTCACGGGCGACGGCTGGCGCGGGGACTCAAGCATGGGGCTGGGGGCTTCTGAACCCATGCGCAATCACGCCCTGTCCGACAGATTCAACCGCACAAGGCAGGGAGCCGGCTGGTCTGGTAATACCTCAGGCGGCTCCGCATCGACCGCCGAGGGGTTCCCGCGGGACCGATTCGACCGCTGACATAGCATCTCGCGGAACCCGGGGAAAGTTGTACGCGTTCCAGGATTTCCTGCACCGCCTACGCAGGTTCTCCCGATTCTTTATCTGGCGATGCTTTGCCAAACTACGCCCTCGCGCCTCGGAGGCCGGGCGATCGCATCATTCTGTGCTTCGGAGCACGCGATCGGGCACCCACCAGTTGCTGACTCGGGGTGATCCATGGAAGGGAATCCCTTCTCGTACCCAGGAGTAGGCCGGTACGCGGCCGTACTCGCACTCGCCGTTCTCTCGCTCGATGGCCGCTCGTCGGCTCAGCAACCGACGCCACCGACTGGTGCGCCGGCCATGGGGTATGCGAGGCTGGTCGATGCCGTCTCCCCGCAGCAGCCGAGTGCCGGACCCGCGCCCGACTGCGGCCCGACACCGTGTCGGGCCGAAATGCGTCTCGGCGAGACGATCCGTGCGTCGCTCACCGGCGACGATAATCCGTGGCGGCCGCTGTCGCTCGACACCTTCTTCACCGAGGGGTGGCGCGAGCCTTGGGCCGGTGGGCCCGCCGGGCAGTCCGGATTGACGCCGCGCCACGGGTGGCTGGGGGCGTTCGAAGGGGTGTTCTACCGGCTCTGGCTGGTGAACGGGAGCTACATGAACGGCGTCCCCAGCACGAACGGGGGGGACGGGAGCGGGTACTCGGGCGGCATCGCCGCCTTCCTCCCGCTCAGCCGCCGATTGGAGCTGTACATCAACGCACCGCTCGCCAGCCCCAACGGGTCCCTGGGTGCGACGAGCGAACGCCGGACGGAATTCGGCGACGTGCAGGTCGCCGCGTCGTTCCTGCTCTCGGAAACGGAAGCGACCACCCAGTTGTTCACCCTCGGTGTCACTCTGCCGACCGGGCAAGCCGAGACGGGCGGCGGCCTCACGACGATCTTCCCCCGGTACTCGTTCTGGACCAACCCGGGCGGTGCGTGGGTGGTCCGCGGCGGAACGGGCGTCAACATCCCGGTGAACGAGTCGGCCGCCAGTTCGACGTTTAACGGCGACATCGCGGTCGGCCGCTACTTCCGACCGCACGACGTGCTGTTCGGCGACCTCGTGTTTTACGCCAACTGCAACATCATTACCCCCATCGACAACAGTGGTGGGCCGACGTACGTCGGGGCCGGCCCCGGCATGCGCTTCCAAATCACCGGCGACTGGTACTTCCTGAATTACTGGGAGGCGCAGGTGTCCGGTGAAAAGCCGTTCAACTACCAGACGCAGATCGCGATCGTGAAGGCGTGGTGATCTCCGCCGGAGCCCGCGGCGTGGGCGGCGGGGCATTCGCCCCCGTAACTCGCGCCCGGGGCTCCTGCATCAATCCGGACAAGTGAACCAGCAGGCCCGTCGCTTCCGCTCCGGGGTCCAACGGAGCTGGAAGGCTGCGCCTTGCGTCGTCGTCCGGGCAAGCGCGACCGCCTCACGGGCGACGGCTTGTGCGGGGACGTAGACATGGGGCTGGGGGCTTCTGAACCCACAATCGATCACGCCCGGTCCGATGGATTCGGCAGAGTTACACGAATCGCGTCAGCCCCGGCACCGCGACCGGCGGGTCGGCCACTGCCTGATCCCAGGTGTAGCGGGGCGGGCTCAGGTCCTCGCGCGACGCCAGTGCCTGCTCCCAGGTGATCTGCTGGCCGGTGTACGCCGCCATCCGGCCCATGATCGCCAGCAGCGTGCTCTTCGTCATGTAGTCGCCGTTGTTGATCGGCCGGCCGGCGCGGATGCTGGCGAACAGTTCGTCGTGCTCCGTCTGGTACATCTGGTTGGCCGGGCCGTCGTAGAACCAGTCCTTCCCGCCGGCCGGGTGGAGCGACAGGCCGTTCGTCCGCTCCGACAGCACGGCGCGGCCGCGGCTGCCGACGGCGTGAGCGCTCAGGTCGTTCTTGCAACCGGGGTTCTGCCGGCAGTTGCTCACGAGCCGGGCGCCGCCGCGGTACTCGTACGTCACGGCGAAGTGGTCGTAGATGTTGCCGTAGTCGGGGCTGTTCAGCACGGCGCGGCCGCCCATGCCGATCGCCCGGACCGGGTACTCGTCCTTCATCAGCCAGGCGCACACGTCGAGGAAGTGGACGTGCTGCTCGACGTTGAAGTCGCCGCTGAGCCAGGTGAAGTTGTACCAGTTGCGCATGTGGTACTGCATGTCCGTCTGGCCTTCCGTGCGCGGCTTTCGCCAGCGACCGCCGCGGTAGTCGTTGGCGAACATCGTGGTGATGTCGCCGATCGCGCCGCCGTGGATGCGCTTCACCGTCTCGCGGAAGCCGAAGTCGTAGCGGAGGCACAGGCCCGACACCACGGACAGGTTCTTTTGCTTCGCCATCTCCACCGTCTGGAGCACGTGCCGCACGCCGGGGGCGTCCACCGCCACCGGCTTCTCGGCGAAAACGTGCTTCCCCGCCTCGACCGCGGCGCGGAAGTGTATCGGCCGGAAGTGCGGGGGCGTGCACAGCAGCACCACGTCGGAGCGGCGGATCACCTCGCGGTAGGCGTCGAAGCCGACGAAACAGGCGTCCGCGGCCACGTCCACCTTGCCGGCTAAATCCTTGCGGTTGCGGAGGAGCGTCAGGCTGGAGCGGAGGCGGTCGTCGAAGGCGTCGCCCATCGCCACCAGCTTCACGTTGCGGTCGGCGAGCAGCGCCTGCGTGGCCGCGCCGGTGCCGCGGTCGCCGCAGCCGATCAGGCCGACGCGGAGCGTGTCGTCGCCGGCGGCGTGGAGGGCGGACGCGGAAACGGCCGCGCCGGCGGCGAGGAAGTGACGACGGGAGGCGGTCATGGCGGGCTCGCGGGGGTGGAGGGAGATTTGACCAGGGGCAGCAGCTCGAAGTTGCGCACGAACAGTTCGAAGCCCTCGCACTGGAGGAGTATCTTCCCGCCGGCCGGCGTCACGTCGTAGGCGCGGTTCACGACGGTGCCGTTGATCGACACCGTGATGGTGTCGCGGTCGCAGACGCACTCCACGGTCGTCCACCCGTCGCGCGGGCTCTCGCGGTCCCTGCGGCCGCGGGTGTCGAGCAGTTCCTTGAAGTCCGGGTCGTGGTCGTTCCACCACAGCTGCCGGCCGGTGAATACGGTCTTCGTGCCGCCGGGCGACCAGCGCGGCCGCTTGTCGGGGCCGAGCTTCACGTCGCTGGCGAAGGCGACGGGCACGTCCTTGGTGCGGATCGGGATCAGGTCGCCAGCACAGCCCTGGGCCAGCTGTACCTCGACGCTCGCCATCCACGTTCCGCCGGCGCCGCCGTCCGGTCCGGTGGCGTGGAGGAGCAGCCCGGAGTTGCGGACGTACTTACCGCCGTCGGTGCGCGTGCCCCACTTGTAATCGAGCCGGACGCGGTAGTCGCGGACCGGCTTGTCGGTGGCGAGGTAGCCGAAGCCGTCGCCGGTGACGTGGAGCAGGCCGTCGGTGACGCGGAACACGCGGCGCGGGTCGGCGGCTTTCGTGTCCTTCAGCCAGGTGGTGAAGCCGGACAGGTCTTTGCCGTTGAACGCCACCATGCGGGCCGTCGGCGCGTGGGGCTGAGCCCCGGCGACACCGGCGAGCGCGACGAGTGCGACGAGGACGACCCGGGCCATTCCCGCCTCCGGCTCGAATGGAAGGCTTCAGCGTACCCCTGCGACGGGTGCGCTGCCAGCGAATTGCCCCAGCGAAATGTGTCGCGATCAGGCCAGCCGCAACCGGATGACACACGACCGCGCCGCAGCCTCGACTCCCGCGCCCCGCGGCTGACCGGCCTGGACTGGTTTCATCCAGTTTTGTATTGCTGGGCCGGTTCTGCCGATGTAAGCTATCATCACGGTCGGAGCAACACACTCCGCCCGCCCGCCGGCAAACTGCCAACCTCCCGCCTTCCCCGCACGGGGCCGCCCGCGATGCTCAACATCCCACTCGGCCGCACCCGCTTCTGCGACGGCGTCAGCCGCCGTAGCTTCCTCCGCGCGGGCACGTTCGCCTTCGGCGCGACGGCGCTGACGCAAGCCGACCTCCTCCGCGCCGAAGCCGCCCAGGGCGGGCTGCCGCGGACGGGGCACAAGGCCGTCATCAACATCTTCCTCGGCGGCGGCCCGCCCCACCAGGACATGTGGGACCTGAAGCCCGACGCCCCCGCCGAAGTCCGCGGCGAGTTCCGCCCGATCAGCACGAAGGTGGCCGGCATCCAGATCGGCGAGACCTTCCCGCGCATCGCAGCGATGGCCGACAAGTTCGCCTTCATCCGCAGCATCGTCGGCGCCAGCGGCGGCCACGACGCCTTCCAGGCCACCACCGGCTGGCGGCAGGAGTCACTGGCCCCGATGGGCGGCCGCCCCAGCCTCGGGAGCGTCGCCGCACGCCTGCAGGGGAACGTGGACGCGTCGGTGCCGCCGTTCGTCGGCCTCGCCGAGACGACGCAGCACGGGCCGTGGAGCGACCCGGGCCGCAGCGGCTTCCTCGGCGCCGCCTTCGGGGCGTTCAAGCCGCGCGGTCCGGACCTGGCGAACATGGTGCTGAACAGCAGCAACCGCGACCAGCTGCCCAGCCGCAAGGAGCTGCTGACTAGCTTCGACCAGCTCCGCAGTGGTCTGGAGCGCGACGGGGCGCTGAAGACGGCCGACCTGCACACCGCTCGCGCGATGGACGTGCTGCTGTCGAGCAAGCTCGTGGACGCCCTCGACGTGTCGAAGGAGAGCCAGAAGACGCGGGACCGCTACGGCGACGGCAAGCCCTTCCAGTTCCAGTTCGACGGCGCCCCGACCGTGAACGAGCAGCTGCTGATGGCCCGCCGGCTCGTCGAGGCCGGCGTCCGCGTCGTCACGCTGAGCTACGGCCGGTGGGACAGCCACGGCAAGAACTTCGACCTCGTCCGCGACCACGGCCCCAAGCTCGACCAGTGTCTGACGGCGCTCGTGGAGGACCTGAGCGTCCGCGGGATGCTCGACGACGTGACGGTGATCGCGTGGGGCGAGTTCGGGCGGACGCCGAAGATCAACGGCGGCGCCGGCCGCGACCACTGGCCGCAGGTCAGCTGCGCCATCCTCGCCGGCGGCGGCATGAAGACGGGTCAGGTGATCGGCGCGACGAACCGCCTCGGCGAGTTCGCGACCTCCCGGCCGACGACGTTTGGTGAGGTGTTCGCCACGCTGTACCACAACCTCGGGCTGAACCCCATGACGAACATGGTGAACGACCCGACCGGCCGGCCACAGCACCTCGCCGACGGCGTGCCGATGCCCGAGTTGGTGTAATTCCACGTTGGCAACGCTCCGAAAGCCCACCCGTTACCCCGGGTGGGCTTTTTCACTTCATTCACTTGTTGTTCCAAGCCGACAGCATACACTACTTCCGCGACGCGGATGGTAAACTATCGGAGGCTGAACTCCTCGTGTGGACGAAGTTCCTGTTCGCCGTCGGTGGCGTGTACCTCGTCGCGGCAGCGGCCTGGATCGTGTCCGCCGGTGTCGTCCGGGATGGTGGCGGAACCGACCTGCTGAACGTCGCCTGCGACCCGACGCGCGAGCTGTGGCGCGACATCAACGCCGCCTTCATCCGCGACTATGCGGAGAAGAAGGGGACGACGGTGACCGTCCGCATGTCGCACGGCGGCTCCGCGAGTCAGGCACAGGCCGTTGCCAACGGGCTCGAAGCGGATGTCGTCACGCTGGCGATGTTCCCCGACACCGACATGGTGCGGAAGGCCGGACTCCTGGAAGCGGGTTGGGAGAAGAAGCTGCCGAACCGGTCGCTGCCGTACGTGTCCACCATCGTGTTCGTGGTGCGGAAGGGGAACCCGAAGAACGTCCGCGGCTGGGCCGACCTGGCCCGCGACGACGTGTCGGCCATCACGCCGAACCCCAAGACGTCGGGCAACGGAAAGTGGAGCTTCCTGGCGCTCTGGGGCTCCGTGATCTGGAGCGGTGGCACCGAGGCCGAGGCCCGGGAGTACGTCCGCGGCGTGTACAGCCGGACGCCCGTACTCGACGCCGCCGCCCGCGGCGCGACCATGACGTTCGCGTCGAAGAAGATCGGCGACGTTCACCTGACGTGGGAGAACGAGGCCCACCTGGAGGTGGACGAGGGGCACGGCGAGCTGGAGATCGTCTACCCGCTGAGCCGCGCCGGGAAGGCCATGAGCGTGCTCGCCGAGCCGCACGTAGCGCTCGTGGACAAGGTGGCCGACCGCCGCGGCACCCGCGTCGCGGCCGAGGCCTACTTGAACTTCCTTTACACCGAGCCGGCGCAGGAGTTGATCGCCCGGCACCACCACCGGCCGACGTTGAAGCGGGTGGCCGACCGCCACCGCGATCACTTCCCGGACCTGGACCTGCGAACCGCGACGGGCCTCGTGCCCTCCGGTACGTGGGACGAGGTGCTGCGGACGTACTTCGCCGACGGCGCCGAATTCGACCAGATGTACTCCCGCCGCTCGAAGTAGTCTCACCCGTGCCCAGAAAGGACCGATCCGTGGTGGCCGCCAGACGCGCCCCGAGTTCCGAGCTTGTCCTGTCCCCCGCCGCCGAGGCGTTCGTGGCCGACCTGGCCCGTGCGGCCTACGACGTGGCGCTGCGGCACGGGATCACCGGCCCGTTCGCCGACCTGGAGCTGGCGCTGTGGCGCGAGCTGCGGGACGTGGTGATGGAGCGGCCGGCCGGGTGTCGCGGGGGAGCGGCATGAGCCGCGTCAGCCGGCGGGCGCTGCCGGGCTTCGGGCTGTCGCTCGGGTACACCGTCACGTACCTGAGCCTCCTCGTGCTCATCCCGCTCGCCGCGGTCGTGGCGCGGGCGGGGTCGCTCGGGCCGGCCGAGTTCCTCGACGCCGCGTGGACGCCGCGCGCCCGCGCGGCGTACCTCCTCACGTTCGGCACCGCCGGCGCCGCGGCGCTGGTGAACGTCGTCCTCGGCCTGGTCGTCGCGTGGTCGCTCGTCCGCTACGAGTTCCCGCTCAAGCGGATCGTGGACGCCCTCGTGGACGTGCCGCTCGCGCTGCCGACGGCGGTCGCGGGGCTGGTGTACGCCACGCTGTACGCCGAAAACGGCTGGATCGGGCAGTACCTCGTGCCGCTCGGCGTCGAGGTGGCCTACACCCGCCTCGGCATCGTCGTGGTGCTGGTCTTCACCGGGTTCCCGTTCGTCGTCCGCACCGTGCAGCCGGTCCTCGCCGACCTCGACGCCGAGGCGGAGGAAGCCGCGGCGGTGCTCGGCGCGACGCGCTGGGAAACCTTCCGCCGCGTGCTGCTCCCGACGCTGATCCCGCCCGCACTCACCGGCTTCGCCCTGGCCCTGGCCCGCGGGCTCGGCGAGTACGGCTCCGTCGTGTTCATCTCCAGCAACCTGCCGTTCCAGACCGAAGTCGCGCCGATGCTCATCGCCGCGCGGCTGGAGGAAGGCCCGGCCAGCTACCCGGCGGCGGCCGCCATCGCCGTCGTGCTCCTGGGCATCTCGTTCGCGCTGCTCGTGGTCGTAAACCTGCTCGAACGGTGGGCCCAGCGCCATGCCGGCTGAGTTGCTCGACGCCCCCGCCGTCGCCCCCACGCGCCCGCGGACAGACCCCGCGGTCGTCCGGTACACGCTAATCGGGCTTACGTACCTGATCGTCGGCGGGTTGATCGTGCTGCCGCTCGTCGCCGTGTTCCACTTCGCGCTGCGGAACGGCATCGGCGAATACTGGACGAACCTGACGACGAACCGCGACACCCGGCACGCCGTGTTCCTCACGCTCGTCGTGGCCCCGGTCGCGGTGGCGATGAACGTCGTGTTCGGCGTCGCCGCGGCGTGGCTGATCGCCCGCTTCCGCTTCCCCGGCCGCACCGTCCTGACCACGCTCATCGACTTGCCGTTCTCGGTGTCGCCGGTGGTGGCGGGGCTCATCTTCGTGATGATCTTTGGGGCGCAGGCGCCGCTCGGGGCGTGGCTCCAGGAGCACGGCTACCGCGTCATCTTCGCCCCGCCGGGGATCGTACTGGCGACGGCGTTCGTGACGTTCCCGTTCGTGGCCCGCGAGCTGATCCCGGTGATGGAGGCGGCCGGCCCCGAGGAGGAGTTGGCCGGCCGTAGCCTCGGCGCGAGCGGGTGGCAGCTGTTCTGGCGGGTGACGCTGCCGAACGTGAAGTGGGGGCTGCTCTACGGCGTGATCCTGTGCAACGCCCGCGCGATGGGCGAGTTCGGCGCCGTGTACGTGGTGTCCGGCCGCATCGGCGGCGAGACGGACACGATCCCGCTGCAGATCCAGAAGCTGTTCGACACCCCGGGCCGCAGCGGCATCTCGGACGCCTTCGCCCTGGCGTCGGTACTGACGATGCTGGCGCTGGTGAGTCTGGTGGTCAAGGTGCTGATCGAGCCGAAACTCCGCGAGAAGCCCGAGCCGCCGGCCGAGTCGTGACCTGAGGACGGCGCCCTGGGCAATCAGCATCGTCTTCGACTGCTCGTCTGTAATGCCGAGGGTCGGCGGCTTCAGTTCCTACCTCAGCGCGCCGACGGCATCGTCGCCGGAGCTCGACCCGGAGACCAGGACGTTGGGCACCCCGTTGGCCGTGTCGAACCGGCGGCGGCTGGCGTTCACCAAGCCGGAGTTGCCGGGGACGATACCGCTGGGCGCAGCGGCGCGGCTCGGCACCGACGGGCAGACGAACTACTGAGGTTGGTCGCCACGGTCGTTCCTGTTCGACGTGGCCCAACGCGACCGGCGTCCGTGACCGGAACTTCAGCACGCCGCCGACGGTGATCCGGCTGCCCGGGAAGCTCTCGCTGTTGTTGCCGGCGTAATCGTGCAGCGCCAGCCCGATCGGCCATCAGCCGGCACGGGTGCCCTGTACAATCCCCGGATGCCACCCGCCATCCGCTGCCGCGGCCTCGTGAAGACGTACCCCGGCAAGCCGCCGGTCGAAGCCGTGCGCGGGCTCGATCTGGACGTGCCGGCCGGCGAGTGCTTCGGCCTCCTCGGCCCGAACGGGGCCGGAAAGACGACCACGCTCGAAATCGTTGAAGGGCTCCTCGAACCGACCGCCGGCGAGGTCGAAGTCCTCGGCCTGACGTGGGACCGCGACGGGGCCGCCATCCGCCGCCGCATCGGCATCTCGCTCCAGGAAACGCGGCTCGCCGACAAGCTCACCGTCCGCGAGACGGTCACCCTGTTCCGCTCCTTCTACCCCGCCGGGATCGCCGTCGACGACGCCATCGGTCGCGTGTCGCTGGAGGAGAAGGCGGCCGCACAGGTGGAGAAACTCTCCGGCGGCCAGAAGCAGCGGCTGGCGGTCGCGGCCGCGCTCGTCGGCGACCCCGAGTTGCTGTTCCTCGACGAGCCGACGACGGGCCTCGACCCGCAGTCGCGGCGTCAGTTGTGGGACGTCATCCGCGACTTCCGCGGCCGCGGCCGAACCGTCGTGCTGACGACGCACTACATGGACGAGGCGGAGCGGCTGTGCGACCGCGTCGCCGTCGTCGACCACGGCAAGGTCATCGCCCTGGGCACGCCGCGCACGCTGATCGCCGACCTGGGCGGCGAGCACGTCGTCGAGTTCAGCGTGGACGGCGAGCTCCCCGCGACGGTTCACACCGAGTGCGGCCGGCTGCCGGCCGTGCAGGCCGTCCGTGCCGAGGCCGGCGGTTACCGGCTGACCGTCGGCGACCCGGCAGCCGCGATCCCGCCTCTGATGGACTTACTGCGCGGCAACGGCGTCCGCCTCGCCGGGCTGACCACGCGGACGGCCACGCTCGAAGACGTGTTCGTCACGCTCACCGGCCGCCACCTCCGCGACGCGGCGTGACCGGAAGGAGTTTCATGTCCCCGCTCTGGCAATTGACGCTGGCCCGGCTGCGCGAGTTCTTCCGTCGGCCGGCGGCGGTCTTCTGGGTGTACGGCTTCCCGCTCGGGATGGCGCTCATCCTCGGGGCCGCGTTCCGCGACCGCCCGCCGGACAAGGTGCGCGTCGACGTGCGCACCGACGGGCCGGCCGGGGCCACAGCTGCCGACGCACTCGCCGCGGTCCTCCGCACCGACCACATCGACGTGACGACCGGCGACGAGGCGGCGACGCGCGCCCGACTCCGCACCGCGAAGACGGACCTGGTGGTGACCCCGGCCGCGACCCCGGCGGCCGCGGCCGAATACTTCCTGGAGCCGAACCGGCCCGAGGCGGCGCAGGCGCGAACGCTCGTGGACCGCGAGTTGCTGCTTCGGCGTGTGCCGGGCTACCAGGCGCCGGCGGAGGCGAAGCTGACGGAGCCGGGCGGGCGGTACATCGACTTCCTGATCCCCGGCCTGCTCGGCATCAACCTGATGGGCGGCGGCCTGTGGGGCGTCGGGTTCGTCGTCGTGGACATGCGCGTCCGCAAGCTGCTGAAGCGGTTCCTCGCCACGCCGATGCGCCGGACCGACTTCCTGCTCGCGCTCATTTTCAGCCGGCTGATCTTCACGCTGATCGAAATCGTGCTGCTGCTGACGTTCTCGTACGTCGTGTTCGACGTCCGCGTCCGCGGCGACCTGACGGCGTTCGCGGGGCTGGTGCTGCTCGGCGGCGCGGCCTTCGCCGGCGTCGGGCTGCTGGTGGCGTCGCGGGCCGAGACGGTCGAGACGGTGTCCGGCCTGATGAACGCGGTGATGCTGCCGATGTACCTGTTCTCGGGCGTGTTCTTCTCGTCGGACCGGTTCCCCGAGGCGATGCAGCCGGTGATCCGGCTGCTCCCGCTGACGGCACTCAACGACGGATTACGGGCGGTGATGAACGACGGGGCCGGGTGGGCGGCGGCGGCCGGCCCGGCGGCGATCCTGGCGGCGTGGGGCGTGGTGTGCTACGCGCTGGCGTTCCGGCTGTTCCGGTGGCGGTGACTCACGCCGCGCGGCTCGTCGGGCGAGTGGCGCGATCAACGACGACGCCGGCCACGAGTACCAGTGCCGCCGGCCCGTACCGCTCGCGTACGAGCCGCTCGACGGCCGGCGACAGCTCCGCCCGGAGGGTGTCGACGTCGGCGTCCCACCCGACCGCGTCCGGGTCGAGCCGCAGCACGCGGCAGCCGTACCCCCGCAGTTCGGAGAGCAGCTCGACGCCCCCGGCGCCGGCGTGAACGACGAGGTCGTTCGGCCGCAGCCCGTGCTCGCGGATCAGGTCGGCGGGTGACACGTGCGGGCCTCCCCTTACGCGGCGATGCGTTGAACCTGCCGCGGGCCGAACGACCGGACCCGCAGGTCGTCGCGGCACCATGCCACCGTTTCAGCCAGCGCGTCGGCCAGGCCCGACGCCGGCGCCCAGCCGAGCGCGTCCGGCGGCGTCGCCGTGCCGAGAACCACTCGACCGGCGAACACGTCGCGGACGGCGTCCGCCATTTCGCGGTCGGTCCGCGCCCACTCGCTGCGGAACGCGTGTTCCAGCACACGCGCTCCGGGTTCGGCCAGCAGCAGTTCGGCGAGAGTCACGCAGGCGCGGGCGGCGTCGCGGACGGCGACGTAGTCGCGCGGCGGCCCTTCGACCGCGAACCCGGCGCGGTCGCCGTTCAGCAGCGCCGCGACGGTGCCAGGCACGAGGCGGCTCGCGTCGCGGTCGCCGGGGCCGAACAGCGCCCCGAAGCGCGCCACCCCCACCGGCTGTCCGGCAGGTGCGGTGAACGCCACCCCGTCCGGCCGGGCCAGCACGACGGGCACGCGGCTGTCGTAGCGGCGCGTCGCGTCGAGGACGGTCACGGTGGCGCGGGGGTCATCGGTCATGTGGAAGACGGCCCGCGCCTCGTGGACGGCGAGAGCGGAATGCACGCGGAACAGGTCTTCGGCCCGGCCGTGAACGACGTGCACTTTGCCGGTGAGGCGGTGCCGGGTGAACTCCGCCGCGGCGGCGCGGTCGCGGACCAGCCCCACGACCTCCGCCCCGCGGGCCAGCAGTTCGCGGACCACCGCCGTTCCCAGGAAGCCGGTGCAACCGGTGACCAGCACCCGGCGGGCGGGCCAGGGGCTCGACGTCTCGTTCATCCGGTCGCCCCTCCCCGGGCGGCGGTGCAGCGGTCGGTGAGGGGACCATACCCCCGGCCGCGCCCGCGGGTCAAGCGGAAGCGCGGCCCGGGCCGGATATCATGTCCCCGCATCCAATCATCGACCGGCGGGGGCGACACCATGAGGCGGGCACTCGGGGCGGCGGCGTGCGGGCTCCTGCTGGCGACCGCGGCGCGGGCCGAGCACTTCGACGTGTTCGTGGTCGCGGGCCAGTCGAACGCCGACGGCCGCGGGGCCGCCGCGGCGCTGACCGGCCCGCTGGCGAAGTGGGCGCGGCCGCAGGACGACGTGCGCATCGCGTACTCCTGCTCGTCGCTCCGCGGGCCGGCGCTGGCGAGCGACGGCTTTCAACCGTTGCGGCCGGGGTGGAGCGTGGCCCCCGGGAAGGCGCGGCCGACGGCGCTGCCGAGCGGCACGTTTGGCCCCGAGGTGTCGTTCGGCCGCGGACTCGCCGACCGGTTGAAGGGGAAGTCCGTCCGCCTCATCAAGTTCGCCGAAGGCGGCACCAGCCTCGCCAAGAACTGGAACCCCGCCGACAAGGCCGGCCTGTACCCGCCGTTCCTGGCCTTCACCCGCACGTCGATGAAGGCACTGACCGCCGGCGGCGACACGGCCACGGTCCGCGGCATGATCTGGCACCAGGGCGAGAGCGACGCCGAGCTGCCGGCCGCGGAGTACGAGAAGCAGCTGACCGCGTTCATCGGCCGCGTGCGCACCGACCTCGGCGTACCGGCGATGCCGTTCGGCGTCGGCGAGGTGATCGACAACGGCAAGCGCGACACCGTGCGGGCGGCCCAGAAGGCGACCGCCGCGAAGGTGCCGGGGGCGTTCCTGGTGACGGTCGAGGGGCTGACGTCCAGCGACGGCGGCACGCACTTCGACGCCGCGAGTCAGATCGTGCTCGGCGAGCGCTTCGCCGCGGGGATGGCGAAGGCGCTCGACGCGAAGTGAGCGGTCACGCCGCCCGCCGCTCCTCGCGCTTCAGCCACCGCTGCATCCCGGGCAGGTCTTCCTCCCAGGCCTTGCCGAAACGCCGCGAGCAGAAGACGTCGTAGACCAGGTCCAGCGTCTCCACCAGCGCCCGCAGTTGCGTCGCCCGCTCGTCGAGCTTGGCGCGGGCGTCGGTCACGTCCTCGGGCGGCGGCGGGATTTTGGCGCTGCTCACGGCCAGCGTCTCGGCGTGGATCGCCAGTTCGTACTGCTGGTCGTGGCGAACCAGCGTCAGGCCACACTTCCGCGGCAGCTTGCCCGTCTGGATCGCCCGCCGGGCCTCGGCGAGACGGGTCGGCCCCTCGTGGCTGATCGTCTCGTGCCCGGTCTGGCCGCGCGGGCACTCCAGCGTCAGGCTGCGGGCAATCATCACCGTCGCGTCGGAGTCGTCGGCCAGCTTCAGCGTGTCGGACTCGATGTCGGTGTAGTACCAGAGCCACAGCAGGAACTCGTTGCCGAGGAAGTCGCGGCTGCTCTCGTCGGCGATCCACGCCACGTCGGCTGTGCCGCCCGGCACGAAGGCGCTGGGTGCGCTATCGTCCACCTGACGGGTGCGGTTGTGCAACTCGGACAGCAAGTACGCCCGCCGGCCGGCGGTGACGGCTTCGAGCTTCAGCTGAAAGGTTTGCTCGAAGAGGCTGCACAGGCGGTCCACCTGCGTCAGCGACGTGGCCCCGAACAGCACCTCGTTCGAGAGGCGGTCCCACAGCACGGGGAAGCACTTCCGCTTGCGGTACCGGCCGTCCTTCGCCTCGTCCTCGAGGCGGTCGCGCGCCGCCTCCTTCGCCTCCCGCTTCTGGCGGGCGCTGGCGGTGCCGCTGGGGTTGTTCTTGCTCAGCGCCTTGAGTTCGACGGCGGTGTAGGCCCGCATCAGGTCGGCGGGGAGCTTGTCCACGTCGACGCGGAGCTCGAAGTGGAGCGTGTCGTTGATGACGTTCTTGTCGAGGAGAAAATCGGTGTCGAGGACGTGGTCGCCGGCGGTCCAGCCGGTCTCGACGCCGTCGGCGGCGGCGAGGCGCTGGCGGCCGGCGGCGCGGTCGGCGAGCCGGTCGAGGTGTTCCGCGTCGAAAAGGCGCGGGGCCGGGCCGCTCACCTGGAAGCGGAGGAACGTGACCCGGCCGTTGTAGAAGCCCATGCTGCCCTCCCGGGGGAGGGGCTAGCCGACCAGCACGGCCTCGCTGACCTCCCCGTCCTTGCGGCGCATCTCTTCCAGGATGATCGGATGCCAGGCGCGGTCGCGCTCACCGGAGGGGACGTAATTCTCCCGCGCCCAGCGCCGCATGCGGATCTCTTCGATGAAGTCGGGTTCGGTGAGAAAGCCGCTGCCCATGACTCGACTCGGCCGGGGGTGGACCCGCCACAAGCGGGTGGAAGAGGGGCCGCCGGTGTTGGCGGCGCCGGGTGATTTAGGAACCGCCCGGACATCGGCAAGCGGGTCCGGGGAAAATATCGGAATCGAGGTCAGAATTGCGACGGTTGGGCGAACTGGGAAAGGCAGGCGAGCCCATCAAGCCAATCGCCCAGGGCTTACGCCCTGGGCGATTGGTTGCCGCCCCTTCGGGGCTCCGACCCAGGAACCATTCGCGTCGTTCAGACGCCTTGCAGCACCACCGTCACCTCCTGCTCCTCGTCGTCGCGCAAGAAGCGCACCCGCACTCGGTCGCCGGGCCGCAACTTCGCCACGGCCCGCTGAAAGGCGGCGGTGTCATCCACGCGATCGTCGTTGATCGCCACGATCACGTCGCCGGGCACGACGCGGCCGGTTACGGTGCGTCCCAGGGCGCGAAGGCCGGCGCGGGCGGCGGGGCCGTTCGGCACCACCTCGGCGATCATCACGCCGGTGTCGTAGCCGGCGCGGCGGAGCTTTTTCTCCTCGTACAACCGCACGCCCAGGTCGGGTGCCTGGCTCCTTCCCGTGCGGATGATGTCGGTCACCACCTGGTTCACGGCGTCGGACGGGATGGCGAATCCGATCCCGACGTTGCTGCCGGTCGGCGTGGCGATCGACGTGTTCACGCCGACCAGCTTGCCGGCGCGGTTCAGGAGCGGGCCGCCGCTGTTGCCGGGGTTGATCGGCGCCGTGTGCTGCACGGCCCCGCTGATCGGCGCCGTCGTCGGCGCCTCGATGGTGCGGTCCAGGGCGCTCACGATGCCGTCGGTCAGCGTCAGGCTCAGGCCGAACGGGTTGCCGATGGCGTAGACGCGCTGCCCGACCTTCAGGTCGGCCGACGTGGCGAGCCCGAGCGGGACCAGTTTCCCCTTCACGCCAGCGGGGTCGATCTTCACCACGGCCAGGTCCACGTCTGGGGCGGTGCCGACGAGCCGGGCCTCGTGCGCGGAGCGGTCGGCGAGCACGACGCGGACCGCCATTCCGGGCCGCCGCAGCACGTCCTGGATGACGTGGAAATTGGTGACGATGCGGCCGTCACCGTCCCACACGAAGCCGGAGCCGGTGCCGGTCTGCTGCTCCTGGAGGCGGTCGCTGTACCGCTCGCGCTTGAGCATCACCGTGTCCACGTTCACGACGGAGCCCTTGGCCGCCTCGAACACGCGGTTGGCATCCCCCTCGTCGCCGCCGAGCGGGCCGTTGGCCGTCGCCTCGCGCTGCTGGGCGTCCGGGTTCGTGGCCGGCGCCGCGGCCGCCGGTTGCTCCGGCGCCCCGCCGCGACCCCCGACGCGGGAGACGGCGTAGAACGCCCCGAGCCCGAGGGCGACGCCGAACGCCAACATCAAAAGGTACACGAGCGGCTTGAACGACCCGCCCTCATCGCCGTCCTCCCGCGGGCGGGGGCGGCGACGCGGGGGGTTGTAGGGGGCGTCGTCGTCGGGGTACGGGGGCGGCATGGCGAACCTGACGGGTGGGGGCGGGGGTGCCGTTCTCATTCTACCTCCGTCCGCCGGCGGCGCCCTCGCACCGGCCGCGGCGGCGGGGTAAACTGGCGGCATTCGTGACCTCCGGGGATCGGCCATGCGAACGCGGGCGGCAGTGGCGGGATGGCTGTTCGTGATGGCGGGCGGGGCGGTCGTCGCCCAGCCGGCCCCGCTCGACCGCGCGGAGTTGGACCGGCGCACGGCCCGCGTCGTCCACGAGGCCGCGACCCAGGGGAGCGAGTTGTACAACCGTGGCGGCAAGGCCGAGTGTTACCGGTTGCTCCAGGGCACGCTTCTGGCCGTCGAGCCGATGCTCGACCACCGGCCGAAGCTGGCAGTGTTCGTGAAGGAGCAACTCGACAAGTCCGCGAAGATGTCGCCGGACGCCGCCGCGTTCGAGCTCCGCAAGGCGATCGACGCCGTCCTCGAACAGACGGCCTCGGCCTTCGGCCCTGAGAAGACCCCCACGCCCAAGGACCCGCCCACGCCGGACAAGACGGCGGGGTCGCTGTGGGACCGCATGGGTGGGGAGAAAGTCGCGCGGGCCACGGTCAAGGACTTCGTCGCCGTCGCCACGGCCGACGCGAAGCTGAACCTGACCCGCGGCGGCAAGTACAAGCTGGACGCCGCCAGCACCGCCCGCCTCGAAGGCTGGCTCGTGGACGCCCTGAGCCAGGTGACGGGCGGGCCACTCAAGAGTACCGGGAAGGAACTCGGCTCGTTCGCCGCGGAGCTCAACCTGACCTCGGGCGAGGTGAACGGGCTGGCGCTGCACTTCCGGAGCGCGCTGGAGCGGAACAAGGTCGGCGACACGGAGCGCGGCGAGTTCCTCATGCTCGTCCCGCAACTGCGATCGAAGGGCGTCCTGAAGTAATGCCCGCGGGCGGGCGGCGGCGTAGAACGAGCCCAACCGCCCGTCCCCCGGGGCCGCCCATGCGCGTCCTGTCCGGCCTCCTCGCCGTTCTCGCCGTCGTCGTGCCGGCGCTCGCCCAGCCCGCCCCGCGCGACGTGCTCAACGCCTACGAACAGCAACTGAAGGCGCTCCACGCCGCGGCCGCCCCAGCGGTCGTGTGCGTGGTCGTGTCGCGCAGCGACAAGTACCCCGCGCCGGCCGCCCTCCCCGACTACCCCGGGCGGCTCGGCACGTTCGACGCCGACGCCTTCCGAAAGGGCGGCCCCGACCGCGTCGCACTTGCCCGCAAGCTCGACCTGTCCGATCCCGCCGCCGTCACCGACCACGACTCCGGCACCGGCGTCGTCATCGACGCGGCCGGGCTCGTGCTGACCAACTTCCACACGGTCGAGGGTGCGACCCGCATCTACGTCCATATCCCCGGAGGCAAGGGGAGCTACGCCGACGTCCACGCCGCCGACGGCCGCAGCGACTTCGCCGTGCTGAAGCTGCTGACGCCGCCCGCCGGGTTGAAGGCGCTCAAGATCGGCGACGCACGGCTGTTCGACCTGCCGTCGGGGGAGAAGAACGTCTCCCCCGGCAAACTCGTCGCCGTGTTCGACTACCGAACGGCTGGCGGTGCGGTCCCTGACCGGGCCGGGTTCGCGCTGCCGGTCGTCAGCGATGTCAAATTCCCGCCGTGGAACCAGAACTCGAACGACACGCCGAACAGCGTCTACCGCTACGCGCCGCTCGTGGAGTTCGAGTCGCGTGCGGTGCCGTCGTCGAGCGGGGCGGCGGTGCTGAGTCTCGACGGCGAGTTGCTGGCAATGACGAGTGCGGTCGCCACCGTCGGCGGCGGCGACGGCGGGCGGACGCAGGCCGTGCCGTTCGACCAGTGCAACCGCCGAGTCGTGGACGTGCTGGCCCGCGGCGAAGAGGTCGAGTACGGGTTCCTGGGGGTCGTGATCGAAAAGTTCGGCCGCACTAACGTCGGCGTCGGCATCAGCCAGGTGAGCCCGCGGAGCCCTGCCGACGGGCGGCTGTTCCCCGGCGACGTCATCACCCACATCAACGGCCAGCCGACGCGGAACTTCCCGGACCTGCTGTACCAGATCGGTTCATCGTTGGCCGGCAGCAAGGCGCGGCTGACCGTGCGCGGCAAGGAACGGCCGGTGGACGTGCCGCTGGCGAAGTACAGCCACACGAGCCCGGTCATCGCCGCGAACCGGCCGGCCGCGGTGTTCGGCCTGCGCGTGGACTGGACGAGCGTCATCACGCAGGGCGGACTCGGGTCGCTGGTGGTGCCGCCCGGCGTGGTCGTGCGGGAGCTCGTGCCCAACTCGCCGGCCGCGGCGCGGTTCAAGACGCTCGGGGAGAACGCACGCTGGGTCGTGACGCACGTAAACGGAGTCGTGACACCGACACCCGCGGCGTTCTACGCCGCCGCCCGGGAGCAGCGCGAGGTTCGGCTGACGGTGATCGACGCGGGGCAACAAAACGCCAGGCCGCGTGAGGTGACTCTACCCTGACCGCAACCGTCCTTGCGGCGGCCGCCGGCGGGCCGGTAAAACGGTTACACCCTCCCCAACCTCCCCCCGGAGTACCGTCGGGATGACGGCGCGGTTCACGGTCCTCGCCAGCGGCAGCAGCGGCAACGCGGCCCTGCTCGAAGTGGACGGCTTCGGCCTCCTCATCGACTGCGGCCTGCACTCGCGTTTCATCTCGGCCCGCCTCGCGGCGGTCGGTCGCAGTTGGGAGCACGTCCACGCCGCCGTCCTCACGCACACCCACGGCGACCACTGGAAGGACACGTGCCTCGCCGACTTCCGCAGCCGCAAGATCTCGCTTCACGCACACCCGATGCACCTGAACCACCTGGCGACCACCGCCCCGTCGTTCGGCCCGCTGAAGGCCGCGGGCTATACCCGCGCTTACGCCGACGGCGAGCAGTTCGGCATCGCCCCCGGGCTGACGGCAACGCCGGTCTGGGTCTCGCACGATTCCGAGCCGACGTTTGCGTTCCGCTTCGACTACGCGGACGCCGACGGCTTGTCGTGGTCGGTCGGGTACGCCTCGGACCTCGGCGTGGCCTCGGCCGAGTTGGTGGCCGCGTTCGCCGGCGTGGACGTGCTGGCGGTCGAGTACAACCACTGCGAGCGGATGGAGCGGGCGAGCACGCGGCCGGCGTTCCTGGTTCAGCGGGTGCTCGGCGACCAGGGGCACCTCTCGAATCGCCAGGCTGCGGAATTCACGCGCGCCGTCGCGGCCCGGTCCGGGCCCGGCTTCCCGTCGCACCTCGTGCAGTTGCACCTGAGCCGCGACTGCAACCATCCGTTCCTCGCCGAGGCGGCCGGACGCAACGCGCTCGCCGACCTGAACCCGTCGGCCGTGGTGCTGACGGCGAGGCAGGACGCACCGGCGAAGTCGATCGACCTGGTCCGCCGGCCGGACGCTGCGGTGCGGCTCGCGGCGCGGCCCGGGGCGCCGCCCGCGGCACCCTTCCCCACACGGCCGAAGCCCGCGGCGTCCGTGCTTCCGGGCTTCGGGGTAGTGTGACGGTTGTACCGGTCGTGCGGGCTCGTCCCGTTCTGCCACCACTTTCCGCTCCCACACCCACCCTTCCGACCGCTTCCGCCGGACCGACCGGCGCCGCCCGGCCGAAACGAGTTTTCGTCACGCACCCCGCGACGGGTGCGGTCCGCACGGAGGCGGGGTCATGAAGCGGCTTACGGTACTGGCGCTCACGGCAACGGTGGTGTGGGGCGCGTCGTTCGCCCGAGCCGCGGACCCGCTGCCGTTGCCGACCGGGTTGGCGCCCACGACGCCGCGGGTGCCGGCGCCGGTGCTCAAGAACGGCTCCGTGGTGCCGATCGCCGCGACCGCCGCGCCGACGGCCGGGGCGGTGCAAACGGTGGGTTTCCGGGCGGCGGGGTCGGTGCCCGCGAGCGACTGGTCTCGCGGGGCGAACGTGTGGTGTTCCGACTGCGCCCCTGCGGTTCGTCACCCGTTGCCCCCGGCCCCGGTGGCGTGCGCGACCGGCACCGCTCGCGGGCACGACGGCTCGTGCTGGGAGAAATTCAAGAGCTGGCTCTGCTTCCGCGAGACGCCCATTCACCTGGGTCTGACGCCGACCCCGCGTGCGGCGCCGCAGTACACGTACTTCCCGTGTACGGAACGTGCCGGCTGCGCGGCCGGCAACTGCGGCCCCGGCGGCTGCGCTCCCGGCCACCCGCGGCTCGGCGGGGGGCTGATCGGCGGCCGCGCTTGCACCACCTGCCCGACGCCGGGTGAGTCCGTCATGCCCGGCTTCCGCTTCGCCAACCCCACGGCCGGAATGGCGCCCCCGCAGGTGGCGACCACGCCGGCGAGCGGGGTGGTGCCGTCGGGGTTCCGCACGCCGGCCCAGCCTCAGCCGGCCGTGCCTTACCGCGCCACGCCGCGCTGACCATCAACGACGAAAACCCGGGGGCATTCGCCCCCGGGCTTTCGTCGTTGATGGTCGTGTTCAGCGCCCGACGGGCACGCCGCCCTTCGGCGCCGGCAGCAAGTTCGCGCCGCCCTCGCCCGGGGCCGGAGTCGGCACCGCGAACGGTTGCGTCGGCACGCCCGGCCGCGGGATCAGGTCAGTCGGCTGCGGCAGCGGCAACTCCGACGGCCCCCCGGGACCGCCGGAGCCGCCCGGAATAAACCCGCCCGGTGTCCCCGTCGGGAAGTTGCCGCCGACCGGTACCCCTTCAACGCACGAACTCCCTGACCCCACCAGCTGACACGGCGCGCTGTTACCGCGCGACGTGAACCACCCGCTCCCGCAGTTCGTCCGGCACCCGCCGGCCGCCACGGTCGCCGCGACCGCCAGCGCGAGCACCGACACCTTGCGGACCATGTTTCGCCCCCCACCGCCGGCCCGGCCGTCGTCGCGGCCGCTCACCGACTTGAGGGAATTCTGACCGCCCCGCCGGATTTCACAACCGCGGCCGGGAAACAAAAACGGCCCGCCGGTTCGCACCGGCGGGCCGAGTCGCTACAACCGGACAGGTTTACCCGATCAGCCTTTCGGCCGGGCCGCGATCTGCTTCTGTAGGTGCGCCAGCGCCGCGGCGAGCTGCCTGTCCTTCTCCGGCGTCGTCACCTTCGGGTCGGCCCCCGGCGGCGGGATCACCTCCAGCTCGCGCAGGTGCGTCTCCAGCTCCGACGACTCCTCGCGGGTCAGCTTCACCTCGAAGCCGCGGTCGGGGCGGACGCCCCACTCCTCGTCCGGCTCGCCCTTGGTGGCCAGCTTGTCGATGTTCCGGTCGCTCGGCGGGTAGTAGCGGGCGATGGTGAGCTTGATCTGCCCGAGCGTCTGCCGGAAGTCCATGACGTTCTGCACGCTCCCCTTGCCGTAGCTCCGCTCGCCCAAGATCGTGGCCCGCTCGTGGTCCTGGAGGCACGCCGCCACGATCTCGCTGGCGCTGGCGCTCTGGCCGTTTATGAGCACGACCACCTCGAAGCTCTTGTCGGCCGGGCGCCGGCCGCGGTACACCTCGGCGCTGCCCCCGCCGGCGCGGGCCTTCACCGACACCAGCTTCTCGGCCCCGACGAACAGCTCGCTGACGGCGACGGCCGTCGACAGGTAGCCGCCGGGGTTGCCGCGGAGGTCGAGGATGAGGCCGTTCAGCCCGCCGTTCTCCTTGAGGTCGGCGATGGCCGCCTTCAGGTCGGCGCCGGTCTTCTGGGTGAACTGCGTCAGCCGGACGTAGCCGATCTTGTTGGCCGCGTCGAGGGTGTACGACCACTCGGCGTCGGCGCCGCGCTTGACGCCCATCACCGTCTCGACCGACACCGAGTTCCGCTTCAGGTCGAAGGTCATGGGCTTGCCGTCGCGGTCGATCTTCAGCTGCACCGGCGTGCCGGCCTTGCCGGTGATGATGCCGATGGCCTCCTCGGTCTTCATCCCCTTCGTGCTGTACTCGCGCTGGGCGCCCTCCGGGAGCGGACCGCCCTCGTTGTCCACGCTGCGGACGATGCCGGTAATGAGGTCGCCGGCGCGGATGCCGGCGCGGAACGCCGGGCTCCCCTTGATGGGGGTGACGACGAGCAGCCCGTCGCGGACCGGCTCGCGGCGGATCTGGATGCCGACGCCAGAGAACTGGCCCGTCAGCGAACTCTGCATCCGGCGGACGGTGTCGTTGTCGTAGTAGACGGTGTACGGGTCGTTGAGGCTGGCCATCATCATCAGGATGGCGGTGTCGGCGTCCTTGTTGCCGTCCAGGTCTTCGCGCTTGCCGAGCCGCGCGCGGGCGTTCTGGAGCAGTTCGATCCGCCGGGCCTCGGTCAGCGTCTTGGCCCCCTTCAATGCCTCGTCGAGCTCGGTCGGCAGCGGCTCCTCGATGCGGCGGTACATGCCGCGGATCGCGGCCGCGGTCAGGTCGCCGGTGTTCGTCTCCTTGATGTACACCTCGTTAACGCGGTCCGCGGCCGACGACACCTTGCGGGCGAAGGCGGTGGCCTCGGCCGCGGCGAGCGTCAGCCCCTCCTTCAGCTCGGTGCGGGCGGCCACGAACGCCGGCCCGACCAGGTCGCCGTCGGCGAGCCGCTGGTACAGCTTGCGGAGGTCCTGCTGGGCCTTCAGCTTCGGCATCCGCTTCAGCAGCGCGTTCCCCTCCTTCGCCAGCTCCTCGGTCACGGTGCCGGCCTTCGCCAGCGCGGCGAGGGTTTCGACGCGCTTCTTGACCTTGGCCGTCTCGTCGGGGTTGAACGTCAGCGGGAAGTGGCTCGTCTTGCCGCCGATGGCGACCGGCTGGCCCTCCTTCTCCTTGTTCGTCTTGCCGAGCTTGCGGGCCTCGTTCGGCAGTTCCTTGTCGAGGTAGCGCACGAGTTCGTCCGACGTGACGAGCCCGTCCGGCTCGTACCCGTCGCGGTAGCCCTCGGCCTCGCCCTTCCCCTTCAGCGCCTCGACGGTCAGGCTGCCGAACAGGCTGTTCTCGCCGCGGGCGATCGACTCCGACCCGATGAACCCGCTCAGCAGCAGGACGCGGTCCTGCGGGCGGACCGACTCCTCCTTGTCCTCGGAGCCGAACAGCAGCGCGTCCACGTCGTTGAGGTTCGGCTCGGCGATCTTCTCGGCCCCGGGGTCGAAGCCCTTGTATTGCACGTCCATCATCAGGAGGACGTTTTGCGCCTTCACCTTCTTGAACGACGGGGCGAGGTCGCTGCCGAGGACGACGGCGGTCTTGGCCCGGTCCTTCAAGACGGTGTTCGGGGTGAAGTAGACGGTCTTGTCGCCGGTGCTGGCGCCGCGGCCGAAGAAGGCGACGAGCAACAGGTCGTCCTTGCCCGTGCTCTCGACGGCGGCCTCGACGGCCTTGACGATGCCGTCGCGGGTGGCGACCTCGCCGCCGCGCTTGGCGTCGGGGGCGGACAGGAATAGCTTGGTGCGGGCAGCGGGGACGCCGAGGAATCGCGGGTCGGTCACCACGTCGTACAGCGCCTTGGCGTCGGCGTCGGCGGTCGGGCGGGCGGTGATCGCCTTATCCTGGTACTCGCCGGCACCAACGATCACGACGAACGGGCCGCCCGGCTTGGTCTCGGGTTCAGCGGCGGCGGCCCGCCCGCCGAACCCGGCGGCGAGCGCGATGAGGGCAAGAACTGTGTGGCGAGCGTTCATACCGGTGCCTTTCCTGGTCCCGTATCCGGGGGTGTCCCCAGCCTGAATTATTGTCCCGATCGGCGCAGGCGGGTCAACCGCAGTTGCGCAACGGCGCGGGGCGAGGTACTGGTGACTGGCCGCGGCGGGCGGTCCTGGTTCAACCCGTCGCCAGAAGCCCGATCAATGCTACGCCGCTCACCACGGCCAGGGCAACCGGTACCCGTCCGGCCGGGGCATCGCTCACGCCGCCCGGCGGCACCATCACCCCCCGCGGCCCGGTGGCGGCGGCCCGCGCCGACCACGCCGCCAACCCACAGCTGACCAGCACGACCGCGGCGAGCGCGAACAGGCCGATCGGGTACGACGCCAGTGCCCGCTCAAGCCCGCCGATCGGCACCGCGCCCACCGCGGCGAGGCCCGCGAAACCATTATTCGCCACGTGGACTGCGACCGGCACCCAGAGCGACCGCGAGCAGGCGTACGCGAAGTGCAAACACGCCCCCATAGCCGCGGTCACCAGCACATACGGCGGCGGGTACAGGTGCAGCAGCCCGAAGAACAGTGACGACAGGGCGACGCCGCCGACCCAGCCGTACCGCCCGACGTACCCGCGGCCGAGCAAGCCGCGGCACCACAGTTCTTCGACGACGCCCGGTCCGACGCCGACCGCCAGCAGCACGAACGCGGGGTGGAAACCGGCGAACAGTTCGCCGAGTTGGCCGGACTGGTCGAGGTGCTCTTCCATGCCGAACAGGCGGAACAGGAGTTGGGCCAGCCCGTCGCTGAGGATCACGAACGCCGGCAGCGCCAGCAGCGCGAGCCCGAGGTGCACGGGTGGCAGGCGTCGCAGCCCGACCTCGCGCGTCCACCCGCGGCCGACAACGACCCGGAACACGATCAACGTGAACAGCAGGCCGGCGAGGTAGCCGAGCGGGAACGACCATGCCAGCAGCGACACCAGCGCCGGCGGCAGCGAAGACACGCTGTTCGGCTTGCCGTCCGGAGGAGCGTCGGCGGCGGGGTCGCCGGCGGCGGCGAGCGCGAGGAAGCCGCCGACGACGATGACGATGAGCGTGCCGAACAGGACGACGGCGAACGCGACCGTGAGGAGGGTGCCGTCGAACAGCCCCGGCCGCGCGGCCGGGGGGCGGGTGACCAGCGGGGCGTCGTCGGCGCTCGCCATCGGTTCGGCCCCGTGTCCCGAGTGTGTCTCAGTACCGCACGTCGCCGCGGAACTCCAACAGCTGCTGAATCCACGGCGGCCGCCACGGGTTCCACGCCGGGTAGAACACGCTCAGCACCGAGAAGCCGAGCAGTACCGCCACCAACAGCCGACCCCACAGCCACCCGCCGAGCCGATCTGCGGCCGGCGGGATCGCCACGAGCCACAACGGCGTCAGCCAGAACAGCCAGCGCGGGCCGCTGGTGAAGCCGCCGTAATTGTTCGTCCTCGTGACGTAGAACGCCATCACCACTGCCGACACGGCCAGCGTCATCGCCGCGAACAACGGCGGTGTGAACACCGCCCCCTTCCCGCCCGGCGCGAGGCGGTCCAGCTGCTTCGCCGCGCCCGCCCCCGTCATCACCAGCCCGGCCGCGGCGAGCACCCACACCGGCGTCAGGCTGAACCAGCCGTGATGGCCGACGAGCAGGTGCGTCGCGTAAACGCTCTTCGGCTCGGCCGCGAAGTCGATCCCCGAGCGGCCCGGGTGGCCCACCGGCAGTTTGAGCTTCGTCCAGTGGCTCCCCTCGTACTCGTACCACGGCCCGCCGAACTTCGCGTACGCCGGCACCACCTCGCCGAAGGCGATGTAGTTCGTCAGCAGGAGTGCCCCGAGCGGGACCAGTGCCAGCGGCACGAAGATGAGCAGCGTCGGCTTCCAGCGCGCCACCAGCAGCGGCAGGCCGATCCCCGCCAACAGCGCCGCCGCCGGCAACTCGAACGTCACCGCCAGGCCGCCGAACAGGCCCGCGGCGACGTACCCGCCCGGCCCCATGTCACGGTTCTCCAGCGCCGCCTTCAACACCGGGTAGACCGCGAACAGGACGCAGTACGCCGCGGGGTTGTGGTTGTTCAGTGTGCCCGAAAAGGTAATCAAGAACGTCCCGAGGCATGCCGCCGCGAACGCCGTCAGCCGGCCGAAGTCGCTCTTGCCTGTGGCGTCGATCAGCCCCGCCAGCAGCCACAGGTAGACGGCGAACGGCACGACGTTGACAAGGACCAGCAGCGTGGGGATGACGAGCCAGCGGTCGCGGACGAGTTGCCAGCCGAACGCCTCCTTCAGCCCCCAGTACACGCCCGCGAGCACGGTGGCGAACAGCGGCGGCTTGCTGCTGTAGAAGTCCTTCGTCTCCGGGTTCAAGACCACGTCCAGCGACTTGAACGCCGGGTCGGCGATGATCCCCTCGTCGGTGTACTTGTCGGGCTTCTGCGGGTCGGGGACGGTACGCTTGCCGATGCGGTACGTCCTGTTCTCGACGAGCGCGTACACGGTCGCCCAGCGCGACTTGTCGTTGGAGCTGAACATCGGCCACGGGTCGGGCCGCTCCCGCGGCCACTCGCGCTTCGGCTCGCTGCCGTAGGTCTGCTTCTCGGTCGCCTTGTAGCGCGTCGGCTCGAACACGAGTTCGGCCCCCACCACCTTCGCGGCGGCGACTGCGACGGCACACGCCCCCAGGAGCAGGTACGCCGAGCGGCGCAGGTCGGAGGCGTCCGCGGCCATCACGCCACCCCCGCGGTTTCGGCCACGCAGTACGGTTCCAGGTCTTCCGGGCCGCGGTCCACGATCAGCTCGGCGAGCAGGCCGGCGATCACCAGCTGCGCCCCGAACAGCAGGAGCCCCACCGACAGGATGGCGACGACGGTCTGCGTCGCGGAGCTGGCCCCGACCGTGTGGTCGCTGACGACCCGCACCACGGCGTTCACCGCGAGGAGGAACAAGCCGAGGAAGCCCACCCCGATCGGGAACAGGCCGAAGTTGCCGAGCAGGTGCTGCGGGCGGTGGCCGAAGCCGGTCAGGAACTTGACCGTCACCAGGTCGAGGAACCCCTTGGCGAAGCGGCGGAAGCCGTACTTCGAGTAGCCGAACTTCCGCGGGCGGTGCTGGATGACCAGCTCGCCGACGGTGAACCCGCGCGCGGCCGCGAGCACGGGGATGAACCGGTGCAGCTCGCCGTACAGCTTCACCTCGCGGAACACCTCGCGGCGGTACGCCTTCATGCCGCAGTTGTGGTCGTGCAGCGGCACCCCCGTCAGGCGGCTGACCATCGCGTTGAACACGCGGCTCGGGAACACCTTGTGCCACGGGTCGTGCCGCACCTGCTTCCAGCCGCTCACCACGTCCTTGTTCTGCAGCGCGTCGAGGAAGCGCGGGATCTCGTGCGGGTCGTCCTGCAGGTCGGCGTCCATCGTCACCACGTCCGCGCCGCGGGCGGCGCGGAAGCCGGCGGCCAGCGCCGCGGCTTTACCGAAGTTGCGGCGGAAGCGGATACCCCGGACCCGCGGGTCGACCTCGGCCAGCTTCAGGACGATGCCCCACGAGCCGTCCGTGCTGCCGTCGTCGATGAAGATCACTTCGACGGGCCGGCCGAGGGTCGCCGCCACTTCCGAGATCTCGGCGTGGAGCGGGCCGAGGCTCTCGCGCTCGTTCAGCACGGGGACGACGAGCGACAGCAGCGGCGAGTCAGACATGGGCGGGCTCGGCGGGCAACGGGCGGACCGGCGGGCGGCAGAACACGTACAGGCCGACGGCGGCCAGAACCTCGGCGAGCGTCCAGGCGAACCGCAACACCAGGGCGATCACCGCGGCCAGCCCCGCGGCGACATCGGCCCCCTGCTCCGCGGCGAAGCGCGGGCCGAGCGTCGCCTGCAGCAGCAGTTCTCGGACGCCGAGCCCGCCGGGGGCGACGAGCACGAAGAACCCGCTGACGTAGGCCAGGGCCATCGAGCCTGTGTCGGCCGCGTAGTGTTCGGCGGGGTGCCAGCCGGGGTCGCCGGGGGCCACCGCCGCGACGCCCAGCGACACGCACGCCCCGAGCAGCAGCCAGCCGACGACGCCGTGAACCATTCCCTGGGCCATCAGCCCGAGCGGCGGGCTCGGCAGCGGCACGCCATCCGGGCCACGCATCTTGGCGATGCGGCGGGCGGCCAGCTTGTTCAGCACCGCCAGTGCCAGCGGCAGCAGCGCCAGGCCGAGCACCCAGCCGACGTTCGGCGAAATCTCCTCCGGCAGCACGCCGAGCCGCGGCAGCAGTGCCGCGGCCAGCAGCGCACCCGCCGCCATGCTCGTGAGGGTTTCATAAGTGGCGGTCACGCCGACGGCGAGCGGCTTCCCGCCGTCGACGCCGCGGAGCAACGCGACCCGGATGAACACGACCCACGCCTTACCCGGCACGTACTTCCCGTACTGGCTCACGAAGTACGCCCGCAGCCCGACCAGGAGCGACACGCTGACGCCCTGGCTGCGGAGGAGCCGGACCCAGAAGCCGCCCCAGCAGCAGTGGGCCAGCAGGTACAGCACGCCGGCGGGGATCAGGTAGCCGACGCGGAGGTCGAACGGGTACGGGTTCAGGGCCGGTTGGGCGAGGATGCGGGCGAACTGGAGCCCGACGGCGACGAGGATCGCCGACGCGAGAAGCGACTTCACCACGAGCCAGAGTCGTGCCCGTGGGGCGGCCATGCCGGGGATTGTAGGATCGCCGCGCACGGCCGGCCCGTTCGGTTGTCAGTCGCGCGTCGCTCCGATAGGTTTTCCAGACGGGTGGGGCTCGCCCCGGCCCGATCGAGGAACCGTGATGAGCTTGCCGACCGATCCCTCCCCGGCCCCGGAAACGCCCGTCTCGCCGACGCCCGCCCCCGAAGCCGCCGCGGCCCCCGCCCCGGCTCCGGCCGCGCCGCCGAAGACGTTCAGCCCCCCGCAACCCGGCGGCCCGCGCCGCGGCGGGCCGACCCGGCCGTTCATTCCGCAGGGGAACCGGCCGCGGGAAGAGGGGCAGGGTCCGCCCCAGGGTGGGCAGCAGCCGCAGCAGGGGCCAGGCACGCAGGGCCGCGTCCAGGGACCCAACACCGCCGGCGGCAAGCCCTTCAACCCGGGCGGCAAGCCCGCCCAGCTGGACAAGAAGGACTTCTTCGACTCCAAGCCGAACAACCGCGAGCTGGACAAGCTCATCGAGGACGAACTCGCCCAGGCGATGGCCGGGTTCGACGTGTCGGCCACCGTCGCGCAGGCCGAGACGCAGCACAAGCCGAAGGCGCCCGGCGCCCCCGCCACGCGGAAAGTCGGCGTCGTGGTCGGCATTCACGGCAAGGACGTTTTCGTGGAGGTGCCCGGCGGCCGCAGCCAGGGCGTGCTGCCGATCCAGCAGTTCGAGGGCCGCACCCCCGTCGTCGGCGAGTCTGTCGAGTTCGACATCGAGCGGTACGACGCGGCCAACGGGCTGCTGGTGCTCACCCGCGAGGGCTCGACGCAGGTCGTGACGGACTGGTCGCAGGTCAGCTACGGCATGATCGTCGAGGCGAAGGTGACCGGCACCAACAAGAACAAGACCGGCCTGACGGTCGAGGTGAACGGCATCAAGGGGTTCCTCCCGGCGAGCCAGCTGGACCTGTACCGCGTCGAGGACATCACGCAGTTCGAGAACCAGCGGATCAAGGTGATGGTCGCCGAGGTGAACCCGAGCGAGCGGAACCTGATCGTGTCGCGGCGGGCCGTCATGGAGCGCGACCGGCAGGTCAAGGCCGAGCAGTTCTGGGCGACCGTCCAGGTCGACCAGACGAAGTCGGGCATCGTGCGGTCGGTGAAGCCGTTCGGCGTGTTCGTGGACCTCGGCGGCGCGGACGGGCTCATCCCCGCGGGCGAGCTGTCGTGGCAGCGGGTGGAAACGCCCGAAGGCCTGTTCAAGGTCGGCGACAGCGTCGAGGTGCTGATCACGCGGGTGAACTTCGAGGAACGGAAGATCGGCCTCAGTCTGCGGGCGCTGACCGAGAGCCCGTGGACGGCGTTCGCCGAGCGCGTCAAGGCCGGGGCGCGCGTGACCGGCACCGTGACTCGCACCGCCGACTACGGCGCGTTCGTGGAGCTGGAGCCCGGCATCGAGGGGCTCATCCACATCTCCGAGTTGTCGACGCAGCGCGTCCGCAAGGCGCGGGACGTCGTGCAGCCGGGTCAGTCGGTCGAAGTCGAGGTGCTGAGCGTGGACGTGCCGGCCCGGCGGATCGCGCTGAGCCTGAAGTCGATCCAGCGGGCCGCCGAGGACTCCGCCGACGCCGCGACGGCCGAGGAGGAGGAGCAGGCCCTCCGCGAGGCGCAGTTCCGCATGGCGAACCGGCCGCTGAACCCGAACCTCCGCGGCGGGATTTAAGCCGAAGATGATTTAACCACAGAGTCACAGAGGGCACAGAGAGTAGACAGGAAGCCGAGACGAGACCAAAACAGATTATTCGGTCTACCTCTGTTTTGTGTCTTCTCTCCGTGCCCTCTGTGACTCTGTGGTTAATCCTTCTTCCTGGACGCCCATGCCCGACGCTGCCGCTTCCCTCGCCGCCCTCCGGGAGAACGTCGGCCGGGTGTTCCTCGGCAAGCCCGAGGTCGTCCGCCTCGCAGTCGTCGCCCTCCTGGCCGACGGCCACCTGCTCCTCGAGGACGTGCCCGGCGTCGGCAAGACGCTCCTGGCCAAGGCGCTCGCCCGCTCCCTTGCATGCAAGTTCGCCCGCGTCCAGTTCACGCCCGACCTGCTCCCCGGCGACCTGACCGGCGTCTCCGTGTGGCGCGAGGGGACCGGCACGTTCGAGTTCCAACCCGGCCCCGTGTTCGCGGAGATCGTGCTGGCCGACGAGATCAACCGCGCCACGCCGCGCACCCAAAGCGCGCTGCTCGAAGCGATGAGCGAGCGGCAGGTGACGCTCGACGGCAAGACGCACCGGCTCGGGCCGCCGTTCCTGGTCGTGGCCACGCAGAACCCGCACGAGTTCGAGGGGACGTACCCGCTGCCGGAGAGCCAGCTCGACCGCTTCCTGCTGCGGGTGACCGTCGGCTACCCCGGCCGCGAGGCGGAGCGCGCCATCCTCCTGCAGCACCGCGGCGGCGAGCCCGTCGATGCGCTCACCCCCGTCGTATCGGTGCAAGCCCTGACCGAGTTGCAGGCCTGCACCCGCGCCGTGAAGGTGGACGCGGCCCTCGCCGACTACGTCCTCGATCTGGTCGGCGACACCCGCACCCACCCCGACGTGGCACTCGGGGCCAGCACCCGGGCGGCGCTCGGGCTCTACCGCGCGGCCCAGGCCAACGCCCTCACCCAGGGCCGCGACTACGTCGTACCCGACGACGTGAAGGGGTTGGCGGAGCCCGTGCTGGCGCACCGACTGGTCGGCCGCGGCTGGGCGGCCGGCGGCAGCCCGGACGCGGGACCGGTCGTGCGCGAGATCGTCGCCAAGCGGCGGGTGCCGACGTGAGGCCGACGACGCGCCGCGAGCCGCCGCCGGGCCGGTCGGTTCACGTGACCCGCGAGGGGGCGTGGTGGGTCGCCGTCGCGACGGCGATGGCGGCGATCGGCTGGTACAAGACGATCCCGCCGCTGCTGCTGCTCGGCTACGCGATGCTGGCCCTGTTCGCCCTCAACGCCTGGCTGGCGCGCCGCCAACTCCGCGGGCTCACCGCCACCCGGGCGGCCCACGCCCCCGTCTACGCCGGCGAGCCGGTCCGCGTCTCGCTGCGACTCCGCAACGACGGGCCGAGCGCGGCCACCGCCGGCGTCCGTGGCTCCCAGCTCGATCAACTGTTCGAAAACGTCCCGGCCGGCGGCGAGGTCGAGCGCGGCGAGACACGCACGTTCGCGGAGCGCGGCGTGGTCGGCGGCGAGGCCCCGAGGGTGTGGGCCGACTTCCCGCTGGGCCTCGTCCGCTTCGAAGCGCCGGGCACGCCGGGCGGCGAACTCCTCGTGTTGCCGGCGCTCGGCTCCGTCGATCTGGTCGGCTTTCGCCGCTGGGTCCGCCGCGAGGCGGGTGTCGAAGGGCGGTCCCGCCGGCAGGCGGCGCGGGCGGCCGCCGACCGGGCCGACCTGCGCGGCGTTCGGGATTACCGCCCCGGCGACGGCCTCCGCGACATCCACTGGAAGACGACCGCCCGCCGCGGCGAGCCGTTCGTCCGCGAGTACGACGCCGCCCCCGACCCCGAACTGCTGCTCGTCGTCGAGCCGTGGCTGCCGCCGGCCCCGACGCCGGCCGACGCCGAGAACCTGGAGGCAGCACTGAGCCTGGCCGCATCGGTGGTGCGGGCCTGGTGCCTCGCCGGGGGGACGCGGGTGACCGTCGCCGTGGCGGGCGACGACCCCGTGCGCCGCTCCTCCACGCCGTCCGAAGCGGCGGCACGGTTCCTGTTAGCCCCGCTCGCAACGCTGAGCGGTTCCGACCGGCCGGCGCCGCCGGACCCGATCGGCCCGGCGGCGCGGTCGGAGCGGGTGGTGGTGAGCAGCCGGCCGGCGTCGCCGCTGGCTGCGGCGCTCGGCCGGGCGACGGGCCGGCCGTTCGCGGCCGTGTCGCCGGCGGACGCGCCGGCGTGGTATCAGGCGGGGCCGCGGTAACCGTTCCGGGCGCTGACATGACGGCCGACCCTGCCTTCCGCCTCAGCACGTTCCTCACGCTGGGCCTCGCCTGCGCCGCCCTCGGCGCCGCCGAGGCCCAACTCCTCCCGGAAGTCGCCGCGTTCGCCACCGCCGTCGTCGTCACTCTCGCCGTCGTGTACCGGCTCGACGGCCGCGCGGAAGTTCTGAGCCCACAGGCGGCCACGAACCTCGGGCTGGGGCTCGCCCTCGCCGGGGCCGGTTGGGCGGGCGTCCGCATCGTCCGCGAGACCCGCGCCGGCGACTTCGTCGCCGTCGGCTGGGGTGTGTTCGTCGTCCTCCTGCTGACACCCATCCTGATGGTGCTGTCCGTGTCGTTCGTACTGCGCCGCGACAAGGACGTGGGCGTCTACTGGTACCTCCACGCCATCGGCCTCGGCGTCGTCGTGCTCGCGGCGGCGATCGCCCGCCGGCCGTGGGAGGTGGCGGCGCTCGTCGCCTACGCCGCGGCCGCGGTGTGGGGGTTGGCCCGGTTCGCGCTGGCGCGGGGCGGCGCCGCCCCGGCCGCCGGCCGGCGTGCGGGGCTGATGCGGGCCGCGGGGTGGTTCACGCTCGCGGTCATGGTGGCCACGCCGGTGTTCGCCGTCACCCCGCCGGCGCCGGTGGAGATCGAGAAGTTCGAACTCGCCGCCGCCCGCATCGAGGTCGGCTTCTCCCCGGACCAGGGCGTCGACCTGACCCGCACCGGCGAGCTGACCTCGGTGCAGGCGGTCATCTTCCACGTCGACGTGGACGAGAACGGCAAGCCGAAGATTGACCTGCCGCAGGAACTGCGGTGGCGCGGCCGGCTGCTGGCGCACTACGCACACGGGTCGTGGCGGCGCGAGGCCATTTTTCGGATGCCGCAGGTCGTCGACCTGGCCGTTCAGAAGGAAGACTGGACGCCGCCGGACCTCGGACCGGGGGGCTACCGCATCCGCTACACGGTCCCGGCCAGCCTCCGCTCCGAGTTCCTCGCCGAACCGGTGGTGTGGCGCCCGGGCCGAACGGTGCCGCTGGCGAACGTGTACGAAGGGCAACCGCCGCGGCCGTGGATCCCACTCGCCGACGGGTCGTTCTTCCGCCAGATCGGCCGGCCCGACCAGCGCCGCACGCTCGAGTACGTGCAGCACACGGCGCCGCTCCCCGACCCCGACCTGGGCGTCGGCTTTCTCAGGACCGGCACCCTCGACCCGGAGCTGACGAAGAACCCCGTTCCGGCCGTGCGGGCGTTCACGAACCAGCTGCTGCCGCGGCTCATCCGCGAGGGGAAACTCTCGGCCGACGCGGGCACGCTGAACCCGGTGAACAACCGCCTGGCCGACGAGAACCACGAGGCGGTGGCGCGGGCCTTCACGGCGTTCCTGTCGGAGGCGCCGGAGTACACGTACACCCTGAACCTGACACGCCCGCGGCCGGACCTCGACCCCGTCGAGGAGTTTCTGGAGCACTCCAAGACCGGGCACTGCGAGCGGTACGCCTCGGCGCTGGTGCTGATGCTGCGGGCGCAGGGCATCCCGGCCGCGCTGGCGGTCGGGTTCAAGGGGCACGAACACCTCGGCGAGGGGCGGTACGTCATCCCTCAGGATCACGCCCACGCCTGGGCCGTGGCGCTGGTGTCGCGGCCGGACGCCGGCGGCGGCCGCGTCTGGCACTGGCTCAGCCTCGACCCGAGCCCCGGCGAGGGGATTTCCACGCTGGCGGCCGCCGGCGAGAAGGTGAGCGGCTGGGCGTGGGTGTGGGACCGGCTCCTCGACGCGACCCCCGAGGAGCGGCTGGAAGCGATCGGCGATCTCGCCTCGAATCCCATCGTTCAAGGCGTCGTGGCGACGATCGCGGTGTTGGCGGCGGCGGCGTGGGGCGTCCGGCTCCTGCGGCGCGCCCGCGTGGCGGCCGGGGCGCGGAACCCGTGGCTCGACCCGCTGTACGCCGTGCTGGCGCCGCACGGCTTCACCCCGGCCGCGGACGAGACGCCGCGCGAGTTCGCCGCCCGCGTCTCGGCGGCGCTCGGCGGACACCCGGCCGCCGCGATTCCGCCGGCTTGGGTGGAGCGGTATTATGCGCAGCGGTTCGGCGGCGCCACGGTCACGCCCCCGCGCACCGTTGACCTCGACGCCCTGCGAGCCGCCATGACCGAACTTTCCCCGGGTGGAACCCGATGACCAAGACCTCGCGCCGCCTCACGCCCGAGAACTCGACGCTCGTCGTCATCGACGTACAGGACAAGCTCCTGGCGAAGCTGCCGCGCGCGGCCGAGGTGGTGAAGAACGCCGGCTTCCTGATCGACGCCGCGGTGCTTCTCGACGTCCCGGTCCGGGCCACGGAGCAGTACCCGAAGGGGCTCGGCCCGACGACCGCCGAGATCGCCCGCCGGCTGCCCGCGCCGGCGGCGACGAAGACGGCGTTCAGCTGCTGCGCGGCCGGCACGTTCCTCGAAGAGTTGGAGATGCTCCAGCGGCCGAACGTGGTCGTGGTCGGCGCCGAGACGCACGTCTGCGTCCAGCAGACGGCCCTCGACCTCATCGCCGCCGGGTTGCACGTCGTCGTGCCGGCCGACGCCGTCTGCGCGTGGGGCGACCTGGACCACGCCACGGCGCTGCGGCGGCTCGAATCGGCCGGAGCGATCGTGACGTCGGCCGAGGCGGTCGCGTTCGAGTGGCTCAAGGACTCGGCGCACCCGACGTTCAAGGCGGTGAGTCAGCTGGTCGTCGCCCGCCGGGGGTGAGCCCGGGGACGGCCGGGTTCGTAAACTGACGGGATCGTTCCCGACACTCCGGACCCTGACCTCCCCATGACGATCCCCGGCCAGCTGAACCCCTCCCCGCGCCTCCTGCTCGGCCCCGGCCCGAGCGACGCCCACCCGCGCGTCCTGTCGGTGATGACGACACCGCTGCTGGGCCACCTCGACCCGCAGTTCATCGAGATCATGTCCGAGACGCAGGAGATGCTGCGGCAGGTCTTCCAGACGAAGAACGCCCTGACGTTCCCCGTGTCCGCGACGGGCACCGCCGGCATGGAGACCTGCCTCGTCAACCTGCTGGAGCCAGGTGACAAGGCCGTCGTCGGCACGATCGGGTACTTCGGCAACCGCATGGTCGACATCGCCGGCCGCACCGGCGCCGACGTGACCGTGCTGGAACGGCCGTGGGGCCAGGTGTTCGAGCCGGACATGATCCGCGACGCCGTGAAGCGCGTGAAGCCGAAGGTGCTGGCGCTCGTCCACGCCGAAACGTCCACGGGTGCGATGCAGCCGCTGGAGGAGATCGGCGCGATCTGCCGCGAGACGGGCACGCTGCTGGTGGCGGACTGCGTCACGTCGCTCGGGTGCATCCCGGTCAAGCCGGACGAGTGGGGCATCGACGCGGCGTTCAGTTGCTCGCAGAAGGGGCTGAGCTGCCCGCCGGGGATGGCCCCGGTGACGTTCAGCGAGCGGGCGGTGGCGGCGTTGAAGGCCCGCAAGACGAAGGTGCAGAGCTGGTACCTGGACCTGACCACGATCATGGGCTACTGGGGCGGCGACCGGGCGTACCACCACACGGCGCCGATCACGATGGTGTACGCCATCCGCGAGGGGCTGCGGCTGGTGTTGGAGGAAGGGCTGGAGGCCCGCTACGCCCGCCACGTCCGGAACCACCTGGCGCTGAAGGCCGGGCTGACGGCGCTGGGCCTGGCGTACACCGCCGACCCGAACCATCAGCTGCCTCAACTCAACGCGGTACGGCTGCCCGACGGCGTGGACGACGCGGCGGGCCGGAAGCGGCTGCTGACCGAGTTCGGCATCGAGGTCGGCGGCGGCCTCGGCGACCTGAAGGGGAAAGCGTGGCGGATCGGCATCATGGGCCAGAACAGCCGGCCGGGCTGTGTCTACCAGGTACTCACGGCGGTGGAGCAGGTGCTGAAGGGCTTCGGCGTGAAGGTCGAGCCCGGCGCCGGCGTCGGCGCCGCCGAGCGGGCCTACTCCGCGGCTTAAGTTGATTCGCGACGGCCCACCCGGCACGCCGGGTGGGCCGTGTCGCACCCGGTCAGAAGCGGATGCCGCTGCTCAGCAGGATGTTCACGTTCTGCACGTCCCCCTTGAGCGGCGGGATGACGTTGGTCCAGTCGTAGCCGTACTGGCCGGTCAGCCCGCCGAACCACACCCACCCGCCGACCGGCACCTCGTAGTTCACGTGGCCGCTCAGGTAGAACCCGTGAAACACCGCCTGCCGGCGGGAGTAGCTCTCGGCGGCGTTGTTCGGCACCAGATCGACGTGGCTCGTACCCCACCGGCCGCCGACCTCCAGGCCGGTCCGCACGTTCCAGCCCGCCTCCTCGCCGGGGTTGCCCGGCCCCCAGACGAAACAGTCGCGGCCGACGGCGAAGTTGAACGCCGTCCGGTGCAGCGCCCGGATGCGGCTCGTCGTCAGGATGTCGGCCCGCGGGATGATCTGCCCTGTCAGCTGGTTTGTGCCCGGTGGCTGGCGAATGAACACGTCGGAGAAGTTCGCCGAGGAGCCGCGGTTGTAGGTGTAGCTGAGGCCCAGGTCGAGGGTCCAGGCGGCGTCGCCTTCGGGGTTGAAGAACAGCGTCCGTCCGCCGCCGCCGACGATCCAGCCGGTGTGGAGCCGGTCGGTGAACTCGCCGCTCCCGAAAAGCAGGTTCGGACCGGTCTCGGCGTGCAGTTCGTAGGCCACCTGGCCGTTCCGGCCGAGCGGGCCGCAACAGCCGGGGCCGTCCGTGTACCACGGGCTGCCGTAGGCCCCGGGCGGCAGTGCGCCGGCCGCCGGGGTGGACGTCATTGCCCCGAGCGAGGCCGCGGGGCCGGGGTCCACCGGCCGTGGCGCGGGGGCCGTCTCCTGCCCACCGGTGGGTAGCACCGGCGACCCGCCGGAGGGCGGAGGCGCCGGCAGCTTCGCCGGCGTGCTCATGCGGGTGGGCGGTGTGTAGGTTGGGAACCCGTACTGGCCCGCGGCCGGGGCCGCGGTCGCCGCCGCGGCCAGCACCACCCCGGGAAGCATTCGGGTGATCGTCATGCGCCCCTCGCCGCCGCCGGGGACCCCGAGCGGGCGCAGCGCCCGCCCGGCCGTCGCCCGGCCTGTTCTGTGGTCTCGTCCTCTAGGATCGGCCGTCGACCGTGCCGACTTTAACACCCCTGCCGGCGGTAGCGGTCGTGAGGTTGGCCCCGGTCGCGCCCCGGGGGTATAAGGAAGCTGGGCAACCCGACCGCCACCGACGAGGCGAGATGAAGCGGATCGAACTACGCGACACGGTTGCGGCCCGGCGGTTCGTCGCCGAGGGGCTGTGGTTCCAACGTGCGGTGCGGCCGACCGCCGAGCGGGTCCGGGCGGTCCTGGAGTGGGCGATGGAGATCGCCAACGAGGGCCGGCCGCTCCCGCCGCTCGGGTTCGTCGCCGACGTGGCCCACGTCGCGCTCGTGGCCGACGCCGACCACCGGCCGAAGGAGCCGCTCGCCGTCCCCGGCTGGCGGCCGGAGCTGGCCCGCCGCTACGAGGATCACGTCCTCGGCCGCCTGTACGCCGACCGCGGCTTCGAGCGCGCCGCCGACGCCGTGCGCGTGCTGGCGGGGAACGACCGCGTCCGCGGCGTCGCCTTTCTCGTGGACCGCGTCCGCGAGCGGACCGACGTGGGCGGCGTCGACCTGCCGGTGGCCGTCCTGCGCAACTTACTCACGTCGAACGCCGATGAAGTCATGTCCCGGGCGTGGGACGACCTCTCCCGCGACGGCCCCTCGAAACTCACCGTGGAATTGCTCGACGAACTGGCGTCCGGCGGGCTGCGGCACCCGGACGTGCTGCTGGCGACGGACATCGCCGCGCTCGAAGACCGCTCCGCCCTCGGCGGCGAGGAACAGCGGATCGCGCTGGAGCAGATTCGTACCCAAACCGACGCGCTGCTGGAGCCGCTGCACGGCACCCGCGTCCGCCCGCTGCCGGGCCGGCGGGAGGTGCCGACGCGCATCCTCGACGAGGACCAGTACCCAGTTGGCGGCTACACGTCGATCAGCCCGCGCGGGTCGATCGAGAGCCTGCTCCACTCGCAGCTGGCGTACATGGAGGACGGCCGCGGCCGCGACCCGGACCTGTTCGACGTGAAGTTCGCGCGCGACGAGCTCTTCTACTACTCCCGCGACGAGAACCAGTTCCTCCGCCGCCGGCGGGCGTTCGTGTTCGTACTGCTGCCCGACCTCGTGACCTCGCCGCAGCACTCGGCCCGGTTCAAAGACCCCGAACTCCCGGTGCAGCGGATCGTGCTGATCCTCTCCCTGCTGCAAGCCGTGGTGTGGAAGCTGGACGAGTGGCTGAGCACGGACGCGATCCGGTTCGAGGTGATGTTCGTCCAGGACGCCGGGCGGAAGCCGATGGCCGAGGAGGCGACGTTGTGCGAATTCCTCCTCCGCCCGAACATCGCCCGCGGCGTCGCGGCAGTGCGGCACGTGGCCGACCGCGCCGAAGCGGGCAAGGCACTCGCCGAGCTGGCCCGCACGGCACAGGTTCATGCGCTCGTGGTCGGGACGAGGAAGACCGAGCTGGTGGCGGACGCGGCACTCGTGACCGGGCTGGTCGTGGGCGGCCCGGTTCCCACGCTGCGGGCCGATCCCGCCCCCGTGTCGCTGGAGGCGGCCACGCCCTTCGAGCACTGGCAGGAGGCGCTGCGGCGGGTGTTGCAATTGTGGGTTTGAGCCGAACCGCGGCCGCCCCCGGGCCGTATAACCCCTGAAGCGGGAGTTCCACCCCCGTGCCCCCGGGTCGCGCGCATGTTTGAATGGATCAGCAACCCCGGCCTACTGTTCGGCGGGGTGGTACTCGCCGCCGTGCAGTTCGTCGCCGCCCTCCCCTGGCTGTGGGCCATCGACCCGCGCGGGTTCGAGCGCGCCACCCGCTCCCCGCGCGCCCTCGGCACCATCGTCGCCGGCGTTATCGGCGCGGGCATCGCGGTCGCCGCCTACGCCGGCTACAAGAGCGACGCCAACAGCCTGGAGTGGAACGGGCGGTACGTCTACGGCGCGGTGCTCCACCTGCAACTGCTCATCGACCTGTTCATCCTCATGCCGAACCTGCTGGTGCTGGTGTGGCCCAAGGGCGGGGCCGTGGCCCTTGCCGCGTACCGCGAGGGGCTCCGCCAGCCGATGTCGTGGCTGATCGTCGTCGTGGCCGTGGTGGCGACGTGGGTGTCGGTGTTCATCCCGTACTTCACGTTCGGCGACGACTTCAAGATGATGAAGCAGATCGGCTTCGACGTGGTCATGCTGTCGGCCGCGCTGTTCGGCGTGCTCGCGGCCAGCATGTCAATCAGCGAGGAGATCGAGGGCCGCACGGCCGTCACGCTGATGAGCAAGCCGGTGAACCGTCGGCAGTTCCTGGTCGGGAAGTTCCTCGGCATCCTCATGGCCTGCCTGGCCCTGTCGCTCGTCATCGGCTGGAACCTGACGTTCGCCCTGCGGGCCCAGCCGGAGTTCGACAAGATCAACGAGGTGATCGACCCGATGCCCCAGCAGGCCGAGGCGTCGTTCGTACCGTTCTTTACCGCGGGCGTGCCCGGAACGGCGCCGAAGGTCGTCGCCCGCGGGGCGGGGTTGTGGTTCGCCGACTCCTTCGCCCACTCCCTCGGCATCGCCCTCGGCTTCGGCCAGGTGATGATTCTGGTCGCCATCGCCTCCGCCCTGGCCACCCGGCTGCCGTTCGTCATCAACATCGTGCTCTGCCTCGTCATCTACTGCCTGGGCCACCTCGCGCCGGTGGTCGTGCAGGTGACGCAGAGCGGCGGCGGCGGCACCGCGATGGGGCTGGTCGGGTTCGTCGGGCAGCTGTTCGACGTGCTGTTGCCGGCGCTCGAGTTCTTCAACATGGGGCCGGCGATCATCCGCGAGAGCCCGCTCGACCTGTGGCAGTTCGCCGGCTACGTCGCCACCGTGTTCGGCTACTCGGTCATCTACACCGCCATCGCCCTCCTCGTGGGCCTGCTGTTGTTCGAGGACCGCGACCTGGCGTAGGGCGGACCGCCCCCCGAACCGGTCAAACCTGCCAAGTTTCCCGCGCCCGCTCCGCCCGCGGCGCGAATCCGACGTGCGGGTCGCAGGCGCGTCTGCTACCTTCACTAGTGGAGGCTCCGGGGCCCGACGCCCGGGCACGTCACGGCGGGGGGCTGCGTGGACACCTCGGCGTTCAACCGGCTGCGCGACGACTTCGTGAAATCCCCCCGCGCACGCGTCGCGGCCGCGGTCGGCACCGTCGCGGCCGCCTTCGCGTACGTCGCGCTCCTCGTCCTGCTCTACCTGTTCGTCGACCTTCTGGTCTGGAAGGGGGAAATCCCCTCCTACGCCGACCTCCGCCCCGCCCGCAAGGCCGCCTTCGCCGGCGAATGGATGAACCGCGCCGACGCGGACCGCGCCGACGCGGTCAAGCGTCTCGGCCTGCCGGACGCGAGCGCCGCCCGCGTCGCGGCCGCCGAGTTGAAGCGCGCCCCCACGCCGACCGAATGGGAGTGGCGGTGGCGGGCCGGGGCGTACCTCGCGCTCCGCGACCGGGTGAATCAGGAAGCCGCGGACACGTACCTGCCGGAGGCCCCCGCCGCGGACACACCCGACCCCGCCACTCGGGCCGAACTCGGGTTGCTCAGCCTCGTCGTCCGCGAGCGTGACCGGTGGACCGGCCGCCTCGCCGGCTGGCTGGCCCGGTGGAACGGCTGGGCGTGGAGGCCGGGTGCCGACGGTTCGGCCAATGATACGTACCTCGCCGGCCTGTTCGTGTTCGGGTTCGGGCTGGCGCTGGTTCGCGGCGTGCTACTGAACGCCGTCGCTTATGCGGCCGCGCAGGTGACAATCGAAGCGGTGACCAGGCTGCGGCGCGCACTGTACTTCCACATCTTCCGTCTCGGGTCGCTGGCCGTGCGCACGTCCGGCCCCGCGGAAGCCGCCGAACTCGTGACCGGTCGGGTGGAGTCGGCCCGCGAGGCGGTCGAGTCGTCGCTGACGGCCCCGTACCGCTTCCCACTACTGTTCGTGCTGCTGCTCGGGCTCATCCTGAGCATCAACTTCTGGCTCGCCGTCAGTTGCCTGCTGTTCGCCCTGCTGGTCTGGCTGATCGGCGGGCAGGTGGCGGCGTACTTCCGCCGCGAGGCCCGCGTCGGCAGCCGGCAGTCGGACGCCGCCCTGTCCCTGCTCCGCGAGAGCATGGGGCTCATGCGGCTGGTGAAGTGCTACCAGATGGACCGGTTCAACCAGTCGCGGGTGGAGCGGCAGATCGCCCAGGCCGGCCGCGCGGGCTGGCGCCGCTACCGCGGCGAGACGTTGGCGCGGCCGATGCTCGTGGCCGTCGCCCTCATCGCCGGCGTGTGCCTCCTCTACCTCGCGGCGTGGGCCGTCCTCGCCGGCGACCTCACGACGCCCGGCCTGGCGGTGATGGCGGTCGCGCTGCTGTCGCTGGCGTGGCCGGTGGCCGGGTGGGTGGACGCCCGCCGCAAGCGCGCCCGGGGTGAGGAGGCGGCCGCGGCGATCTTCGAGTTCCTCGACCGCCGGGGGGAAGCCGCCGAGGCCGCCGACGCCGAGTTCCTCCCCGCCCTGACCGGCCGCATCGAGTTCCGCGGCGTCACGCTCACAGAGGCCGGCACCGGAAGGAAACTCCTCGACGACGTGAGTTTCGCCGTGCCCGCCGGCAGCAAGGTGGCCGTCGTCGGCTCCGACCCCACGGAGACGCACGCCCTGGTGTACCTGCTGCCGCGGTTCCTCGACCCCACGACCGGCGAGGTGCGGGTCGAGGACCGGAACATCAGGTGGGTGACGCACGAGTCGCTGCGGGCGCAGGTCGCCGTCGTGATGCAGGACGACCTCGTGTTCACCGACACGGTGGCCAATAACATCAAGTGCGGCGACCCCGGGTACACGCTGCCGCAGGTCATCGAGGCGGCGAAGCTGGCCCACGCCCACCAGTTCGTGGAACGGCTGCCGCAGGGGTACGAGACGGTGATCGGCGGCGACGGGATGAGCCTCACCCCGGGCCAGCGGTTCCGCGTCGCCCTGGCCCGGGCGCTGCTCCGCGACCCGAACGTGCTCGTGCTCGAGGAGCCGTTCGGCCCCGTGGACGAGGACACGCTCGCCCTGCTGGACGACACGCTGGAGCGCGTCGCGCCGAACCGCACGATCTTCTTCCTGGCCCACCGCCTCTCCACGCTGCGTGCCGTTCACCGCGTGTTCCTGCTGAGGCACGGCAAGCTCGAAGCGACCGGCAGCCACCGCGACCTGTGGCAGAACAACGACCAGTACCGCCGCCTCCAGGTGCTCGCCGACGCGACCGGCGAGACGGCGGCACTGTCCGAGACGAGTTGAGCGAGGGACCGCCATGCGTTCGCCACTGGACATGGGCCGCGAGGTGTCGGCCGCGCTCGACGCCGCCGACCTCGCCGCCGACCTCATCCGCCGCGAGTACCGCACGTTCGTAGCCGTCCCCGACGCCCCGGTGTCGATCAGCACGCACGTCGACAAGGCCTCGCAGGACGTGATTCTGGAGTTCCTGCACGCGCAGTTCCCGGCCGACGCCCTGTGTGCCGAGGAGAGCACCGCCGGGCTGGCGAAGGTGGCGCACCGGGGGCAGCGCGTGTGGGTCGTGGACCCCATCGACGGCACCCGCGGGTTTGCCAAGAAGACCGGCCAGTTCTCGGTGATGATCGGCCTGTTGATCGACGGCGAACCCGTGGTCGGCGTTGTGAGCGAGCCGGCGCAGGACCGTACGACGTACGCGTGGGTCGGCGGCGGCTGCTGGACGATGGTGGCGGACGGCACCTCGGTGCGCTGCCACGTGAGCAGGCGGGCGCTACGCGACGCGGTGCTGACGCAGAGTTGGTCGAAGCCGGGACAGCCGAGCCGGCCGGTGCGGGCGCTGGCGCCGGCGGGTGTGGTCGAAACCTACTCCGGCGGCGTGAAGCTGGCCCAGGTCGCTCGGGGCGACGCCGACGTGTACGCGAACGTGTACGAGACGTTCTTCGACTGGGACATCTGCGCCGGCCACGTGCTCGTGACCGAGGCCGGCGGCCGCGTCACGGATTTGAGCGGCGGCCCGGTGCACTACGCCGCCGACCGCTTCGCCCAGACCCGCGGCCTGCTGGCGACGAACGGCCTGTTCCACGACGAGGCCGTGCGGGCGCTGGCGGCCGTGCCGGAATGACCGATCACGGCGCCACGTTGAAGCACTCGATGCGGTCCGGCCCGCGCACGTAAAGGCGTCCGTCCGCCACCACCGGCAGCGCCCAGTTCTGATGCCCCGAGAAGCCCAGCGGTACCGTCGCCACGGGACGGTACTCGTCGGGAGTCGCCTGCACCAGGATCAGGTCACCGGTCTGCGTGAGGATCACCAGGTAGCCGCCGACGGCGACGATCTTCCCGTTCCGCACCCGGGGCGCCTCCCACCCCTCGACCGTGGCGCCGTCGATAAGGCTGAAGCAGACGAGCCGCGCCTCGTCGTTCGTGCCGTCGAAGGCGTACAGGTGGCGGCCGACGGCGACGGCGGTGCCGTGGTGCGTCCGCAGCGGCTTGTTCCGCTTGCTGTACACCGGCTCCAGCCGCAGGCGGTCGGCATCCGGCTTCAGCCGCAGCAGGGCGCAGCCGGTGCCATAGGCCGCGGAGATGAACACGTAGTCGTCGAGCACCAGCGGGGTGGCGATGTTCCCCTGGTGCTGCGTCGGCCACGGGTAGCTCCCCATCAGCGTGCCGTCGGAACGGAGGCAGAGAAGCGTGTCGCCGGTCAGCGCGAACACGGCCCGCACGCCTTGGACGGTGGCCACGCTCGGCGAGCTGTACCCGGCCGGATTCGTGCCCGCGGTCCAGCGGATGAGGCCCGTTGCCCGGTCGAACGCCGCCACCGACCCCTTCCGCCCGCCTGGCTGGACGACGACGGTGTCGCCGTCGAGGAGCGGCGAGCAGGCGTAGCCCCACTGCGGCGTGCGGCCGTTGAACTCCCCCGGCAGGTCGTGCTTCCACACCACGCGCGGCGCCTGCCCGGGGGCCGCCTCAAGGCAGTGCATCAGGCCGCTCGCACCGACCGTGTAGACCCGGTCGCCGTCCACCGTCGGCGTCGCGCGCGGGCCGGCGTCGAAGCCGATGCCGTCGTAGCTCGCGGGGTAGGTGTGCTCCCACACGCTCGCCCCCGTGGCCGCGTCGAGGCAGACCACACGTTCGGAACTCCCCTGCCGGTCCTGCGTGTAGAGCTTGCCGCCGACGACGGCGAACGACGAGTACCCCCCGCCGACCGGGGCCGACCACAGCTTCTCGGGCGGCCGCTTCTCCCAGTCCGTGCGGAAGGGGCCGGCGGGGGCGTGGCCGTCGCGGTTGGGGCCGAGGAACTGCGGCCACCCGCCGCCGACCGCGGCCCGCGGCGCGGCCGGCGGGGCGTGGCGGAGTTGCTCGATTTCCGCAGCGTTCTCGGTGTCCCGGGCGAACCAGCGGGTGAACACGCCGGCCCGGTGCACGACGTACCCGCTGGCCCCGAGCACCACCAGGACGGCGGCGGTGAGGGCGGTGGCGCGGACGCCGCGACGTGTCGTCATGGGTGGGCTCGCAGGACGGGCGACGTGTCTCGACTCTAGCTCACGCCGCGACCTCGGCCAGCGCCGCGCGCGCCGCCTGAATCGTGCGGGCCACGTCGGCGTCGGTCATCGCCGCGGAGAGGAACGCGGCCTCGAACTGGCTGCACGGCAGGTACACGCCGCGGTCCATCATCGCCCAGAAGAAGCGGGCGAACCGCTTCGCGTCGGCCGTCTTCGCGGTGTCGAAGTCGGTCACGGGCGTTGCGGCGAAGAACAGCGTCCACATGCTGCCGACGCGGTTCAGCTGCACCGGCACTCCGGCGTCGGCGGCCGCGGCACGGAGGCCGGCTTCGAGTTGCTGGCCCATCCGGTCGAGCCGCGAGTACGGCGGATCGGCCGTCAACTGCTTCAGGGTGGCGATGCCGGCGGCCATCGCCACCGGGTTGCCGCTCAGGGTGCCGGCCTGGAACACGGGGCCGGCCGGCATGATCTTCTTCATCACGTCGGCACGGCCGGCATACGCCCCGACGGGGAAGCCGCCGCCGATGATTTTGCCGAGCACTGTCACGTCGGGGTCGTCGCCGAGAAGTTCCTGGGCGCCACCGTAGGCGAGGCGGAAGCCGGTCATCACCTCGTCGTAGACGAGCAGCGCGCCGTGGTGCCGCGTCAGGCGGCGCAGCTCGGCGCGGAACTCGGGCGACGGCAGCACCAGCCCCATGTTGCCGACGACCGGTTCGAGCATGACGCCGGCGATGGCGTCGCCCTTCGCCGCGAACACCTCGCGGAGGCCGACCACGTCGTTGTAGCGCAGCACGAGTGTGTCGGCGGTGCAGCCCTTCGGCACGCCGGGGCTGTTCGGCACGCCGAGCGTCAGGGCGCTCGACCCGGCCGACACCAGCAGCGAATCGACGTGCCCGTGGTAGCAGCCGGCGAACTTCACGATCAGGTCGCGGCCGGTGAACCCGCGCGCGAGCCTTACGGCGCTCATCGCCGCTTCCGTGCCGCTCGACACGAACCGCACCATCTCCACGGACGGGATCGCCTCGACGACCAACTCGGCGAGTTCCGTCTCGGGCTCGCTCGGGGCGCCGAAGCTGCTGCCGTCGTGTGTCGCGGCGATGACGGCTTCCAGCACGGCGGGGTGGGCGTGGCCCAGGATCATTGGCCCCCACGAGCCGATGAAGTCGAGGTAGTCGTTGCCGTCGATGTCGGTGAGGTACGCCCCGCGCCCGCGGGCGATGGTAATGGGGATGCCGCCGACGCCGCCGAACGCCCGCGCCGGGCTGTTCACGCCGCCGGGGATCACCTTCTGCGCCCGCGCGTGGGCCGCCGCACTCTTCGTCCGGTTCATCGTTTCCCCTCGGCGGCCGTCAGGATGCTCCGGGCTTTTTCCCGGGCCGCGACGACCGCCGTGTCCGTCTCGTCGTCGTAAAGTTCGACCAACTCGCGGGCCGTGGCCCGCACCGCGATCCACTTCACCGTCTCGCTGCCGGCCTGGGCCTCGGTCTGGGTTTGCCCGAGTTCGGCGAGCTTCTGCGACACGAGTTTCTGTCGCTCGGCCAGACCGCCGTCCGCGGCGCCCCTCGGGATGGCCGCCCGCTGCTGCGACGCGAGAAGGAACCAGGTATTGAGGTCCGGCTCCTTCTCGGCCAGCCCGATGGCCGCGTCCCACCACCGGGCCGCCTTCTCCCTGTCGCCGAAGGCTTCGAGCCGCAGCGCCCGCACGGCCAGCGATTCGGGGCTGTCCTTGTCGAACGGCGTGGGCAGCTCGAACCGCCGGTGCTCGGCGATCTTCTTGTGTAGCTCCGGGAGGAGCTTCCGGGCCGCCTCGATGTCCTTGAGCCGCTTGTCGGCCACCCAGCCCCAGCGGGCCTTGTTCAGCGGCTCGTCGTCGAAGGTGTACGGCAGCTTGGCCTCGGCGGGGAATCTACCCCGGACCTTCGTCCAGTACTCGGTCGCCACGGGCAGCTGGCCGTCCTTCTCGGCCTTGATGGCCGCCATCGTCGCGGCGTAGGCGTCCCCGTCGTCGCCGTCGCCGGGGTTGTCGCGGAGGTTCGCCTTGCGGAAGCGGTTGGCGAAGATCCCCTCTCGCTTCTCGACCCAGCCGGCCCGGAAGAGCGCGGCCGCGGTGTCGGTCCGTTCGCCGGGCGTGTCGCCGTGAGGCTTCAAGTAGGCGGTGGCGGCCTCGATGCGGGCGTCGGGCGTGGCCTCGCCGCGGCCCTTCTGCGCGGCCAGCCGCTCGACCGGGGCGTACAGCGCGTCGGCCGACGGCGGCCGCATCAGGAAATACGCCCCGGTAGCGAGCCCACCAAGGGCCACCAGAATGGCGGCGGCGTGGAGCCACTTCTGCTGGAGCAGCGGCACCGCCTTCGCCTTCCGTTTCTTCTTCGTCTTCCCCTTCAGCGCGCGGGCGGCCTCGCGGTCCTCCTCCGTGATCGGCGCCGCCTCGGCGCCGCGCGGGCGGTCGATCTTGCGGGCGTTGGCGGCCTCGAGGCCGGCGCTCTTGCGGGCCGTGGCATCGTCCTCGATCTCGGCCAGCATCCGCCCCACCCACGCGGCGTCGATCGGCCGCTGGTCCTTGTCCTTCTCCAGCAGTTGCAGGATCAGCGCCTCGAACTTCGGCGGCAGGTCTTGCAACAGCTTGCCGAGCCGCGGCGGCTTCTCGTGGACGTGTTTGAGGAACATGTCCACGGTCGTGTCCGCGGTGAACGGCTTGCGGCCGGTCAGGAGCTCGAAGAAGACGACGCCGAGTGAGTACAGGTCGGACTTGGCGGTGAGGTTGCGGTCGCCCTTGCACTGCTCCGGCGACATGTACGCGGCCGTGCCGATCGTGCTGTTCATGCCGGTCAGGGCGGTCACGTCCTGGTCCTTGGCGATGCCGAAGTCGGTGAGCTTCAGCACGCCGTCCGTGGTCACCATCAGGTTCGACGGCTTCAGGTCGCGGTGGATGATCCCCTTCTCGTGCGCGTGCTGGAGGGCCAGGCACAGGTGCTTGCCGTAGGTGACGACCTCCTCCCACCCCAGCCGGCCGCGGCGGGCCAGGACGCGGTCGAGCGGCTCGCCGTCGACGAACTCCATGGCGATGAACGGCGTCTTCTTGTACGTGCCGGTGGCGAGCAGGCGGACGATGTGCGGGTGCCGGAGTTGCTTGAGGATCGCCGACTCGCGCTCGAAGCGGGCCATCGCGCCTTCGTTGCCGAGCAGGCCGAGGGCGACGACCTTGAGGGCGACCTGCCGAACCTGGCCCTCGCTCTTCTGGTAGCGGGCCATGTAGACGGTGCCCATGGCACCGCTGCCGAGCTCCCGCTCGATGGTGAACGGGCCGATCTGCTGCCCGATCAGCATGGTTCCTCCCCGCGACCGTGGTTCCCGGGCATTGTACCTCACACGGCCGGGGTTTCGCCCCCGATTCCGGCCGCGCCGCCAACGCCGGTTGCGGCCGGAACGTAACGCCCGGTAACGGGTTGCCCCCGCCGTCGCACCGGCCGCGCCGGTCGGCTAGAATGGAGGCGTCCGTTCCGCCGCGGAGTCCCGGCATGGCCACGGTGATTGAGAAGCCCGACCCGGCCGCGAAGTTCGCCACGAAGGTGGACGAGCAGCTGGCCGAGGCCACCAGCCGCATCCGCGGCCACGACCTGGCCCTCGGCGGCCTCTTCGTCGCCGGCTTGGTGCTGGGCTACGCCGCCGCGATGATGCTCCTCGACCGCTACCTCGTGGTTGCCGAATGGCTGCGCCAGCTGTCGCTGCTGGCGTTCGTCGGCGTGGTCGGCTACGCGGCCTACCGGATGCTCGTCCGCCCGTTGCGGGCGCGGGTCAATCCGATGTACGCGGCCGTCGTCGTGGAGCGGACCATCGACGACGCCAAGAACAGCCTCGTGGGGTACGTCGAGGCGCAAGAGCGCGGCGACGTTCACCCGGCGGTGAAGGCCGCGATGGGCGCCCGCGCCGCCAAGTCGGTGGACGACGCCGACGTGAACCGGGCCGTGGACCACCGCGGCCTGCTCTACGCCGGCGGCGGCGTCATCGCCCTGTTCCTGACGCTCGTCGTGCTGTTCTTCGTGTTCCGCCCGACGCAGTTCCAGTCGCTACTCGGCCGCACGTTCGCGCCGTTCTCGTCCGCCACCATCGCCAGCCGCACGACCGTGTTCCTGGTCGAGCCGCAGGGCGGCGACGTGACCGTCACGTCGGGCCAGTCGCTGACGATCAGGGCGGAGGTGAGCGGCCGGCTTCCCAAGCCCGACGCGGCCGACAAGGTGCGGCTGCTCGTCCGGTACAACCCCGCCGACCCGGCCTACGACGAACTGCCGATGGAGCCCGGCGAGACGAGCCGGGAGTGGTTCGTGCAGGTGCGGCCGGAGCAACTGCGGACGGGGGCGTGGTACAAGGTCGCGGCCGGCGACGGCGAGACGGCCGAGCACCGCGTGACCGTCCGCACCGCCCCGCTGTTCACCGACTTCGAGGTCGAGTACCTGTTTCCCGCGTACACCCGCCGGCCGGACGAGAAGTCGACCGACCCGCACCTCATGGCCGTCCGCAATACCAAGGTCAGCGTGGTGGCGAAGGCCAACCGCCCGGTGCGCGACGGCCGGGCCGTGTTCGACCCCGCGGGTCAGCCCGTGGTCGCCGGCAAGGTCGTCCCCGGCCGGCAGGACGCGCTGCGGTTCGACTTCCTCCTCACGACGCCCGGCAGCTACCGCCTCACGTTTAACGCCGCCGACGGCGAGCGGAGCCCGGAGTCGATGCCGTTCGGCATCAAGCTCGACGAGGACCGCCCGCCGCTGGTCTCGATCCAGGTGCCGCAGCCGGACGACATCCAGCTACCGGCGAACGGCCTCCTCGCCATCGACGGCGGCGCCGGCGACGACTACGGCCTCGACAAGCTGACTCTGAAGCTGAAGCTGGCCGACGTCGCGGCGCGGCCGCTGGCCGACCGGCCGTACCTCGGCGGCAAGTCATTCCGCCGCGACGCCGACGGCACGTACCCGGTCAACCTCGCGTACAAGGACTCGGTCGAACTCGGCAAGCTGACCGACCCCGCCGGCGGCAAGGTCGAGCTGAAGGAGGGGATGGTTCTCGAATACTGGTTGGAGGCGACCGACAACCGCACGAAGCCGGGCAGCACCGGCCCCGAGCCCGACCCGCAGGTGGGGAAGAGCGCGGTGAAGCGGGTGCGTCTGCTGCCGCCGCTGACGCCCCCCGAGCAGAAGGACCAAGAAGCCCGCCGCGACCAGCGGAAGCAGGACGAGAAGCAGCACGCCGACAACCAGCAGAAGCAACTGGACAACGAGCCGCGGCCGCAGCCGAACGCGCCCCCGAAGGCCGACCCGCCGCAGGACGGCATGGGGAACCCCATGCCGATGCCGCAGGACGGCATGGGCAAGCAGCAGGACGGGACGGGGAACCCGATGCCGATGGACGGCATGGGGAAGAAGCAAGACGGCATGCCCATGCCGATGGGGAACGACGGCACGGCCAAGAAGCAGGACGGCATGCCGATGCCGATGGGGAACGACGGCACGGGCAAGAAGCAGGACGGCATGCCGATGGGCAGCGACGGCACGGGCATGAAGCAGGACGGCATGGGGAACCCGAACCCGCCGAAGTCGCCGGAGCAGAAGAACCCACAAGACAAGGGAATCGCGGGCGGCATGACGGACCCCAAAATGCCGCCCACGGGGATGAACGACGGCACCCCGATGCCGATGAGCAAGGCCGACATGGGGACGCCCGGCAGCAACAACGGGATGCCGCAGCAGGCGCCGATGCCGTCCGACCCCGGCAGCAAGAACGTGCAGGAGCAGGCCAACAAGGTTCAGGACCAGCTCAACCAGGAGAAGTCCGGCGGCGGTACGCCCAAGGCGGCGCCCACGGCCAACGACGGGGAGCGGACGCCACCCGCCGATCAGAAGTCGAACCCGCCGATGGGCGGAATGCCGCCCGAGGCCCAGCCGAAGACCGACGGCGGCATGGGGGCCAGCGAGCCGCGCACGGACGGCAAGGCGGAGCAGCCGCCGGAGCCGTCGCAGGCGAAGGCCGGGCCGACGGGCGACATGCCGCCGATGCCGAACAAGGGGAGCAACCCGCAGCCGAGCGAGACCCGCCGCGAGCCGCTCGGCGGCGACCCCGGCGCGGAGCGCGAGCCGCAGAAGGGCGGCGACCCGATGCAGAAGGGGATGTCGCAGACCAAGAACGACCCGACCGCCGGCGGCGAGCCGAAGGCCGCATCACAGCAGAAGTCCGACGACGTGATGGGCAAGGCGTCGCAGCAGCCGACTCCTGCGGACAACGCCGCGAAGGCCAAGACGGCGCCGCCGTCGAACGACCGCGGCGGCGAACGCGACCCGATGCAGAAGGGTTCCCCCCAGTCGGAGCCGCAGGGCGGCGGCGAGCCGAAGATGCAGCAGCCCGAGCAACCCGGGGCGGTCCGCCCGATGCCGAAGGAGGGCGACCCGACGCCGATGAACGGCATGGGGAACGACGCGAAGGGCGGCGACCCGATGGCCAACGCCGCCGAGCCGCGGCCGGCCCCGATGGGCGGCACGAAGCAGGGAGACCCGAAGATGGGCGACCCGCCGATGGGCAAGGGGAAGGAGGGCGAGCCGAAGGGCGGCATGGCTCAGCCGAAGAATCTCGACCCCGGGATGGAACGGCCCGAGCCCGGCAATCCCCAGCAGAACGGCGGTCAGGGGCAGGCGCCGATGCCGAAGTCGGTCGATCCGAAGGCCGGCCCCGAAGCCGGGCCGATGAACCCGATGACGAAGGCCGGCCCCGAGAACCCGGGCGCGCAGAAGGGCACGCCGCCGGCGCTCGACCCGAAGCAAAAGGCCGATCTGGAGCAGGCCGCGAAGGATTTGACGAACCCCGACCCGAACCGGCAGAAGGCCGCCCGCGACAAGCTCGACCAGGCGCTCGGAAAGGGCGCCGGGCAGAAGCTGGAGGACATCGCCAAGGGCCTCAACTCGAACGACCCGAAGGAGAAGGCCGCGGCCCAGCAGCAACTTGACGACCTGCGCCGCCAGGCCGAGCAGACGGCCGGCAAGGAGCCGGGACCGAAGGGGATGAACCCGATGGACATGGGCACGGCAAAGGGCATGGACCCTACGCCGTCCCCGATGGGCACGGACAAGGGGATGAACCCGATGCCGCAGCCGATGGACATGGGGGTGGCGAAGGGCGGCCCGAAGGGGGACACGAACCCAAAGGCGGGGCCGACGCCGAAATTCGACCCGAAGGAGCTCGAAGGGGCGCTCAACGACCTGAACAGCAAGGACGAGGCGAAGCGCGACGCGGCCCGCGAGAAACTCGACAAGACGGTCGGCAAGGAGGCCCGGCAGCAGGCCGAGCAGCTTCAGAACGATCTGAAGTCGGGCGACCCCGAGCGCGAGGCCCGCGCCCGCGAGAAGCTCGACCAGCTGAAACAGCAGGCCGAGCAGATGGCGAAGGACAACCCGCCGGGCGGCAAGGGGAGCGGCAAGGAGGACCGCTTCAAGGAGGGCGGCGGTGTGGAGCCGAACAACGCCAAGGCGATGGACGCCGACCCGCGGAACCGGGCGAAGTCGGCCGAGCTGACGCTCGACCAGTTCGAGCGGAACCGCTACAACCGCGACCTGCAAGACCGCCTCGGCTGGACGCAGGAGCAGTACGACCGCTTCCTCGACGACTACCGCCGCGAGGTCGCCCGCCTCCAACGCGACGCTACCGACGCCGAGCGGAACCCGCCCGTGGCCGCCGGCCCGCCTCCGCGGCCGGTCGACATCAACAGCGGCGGCCGGATCGAAGGACGCCCCACCGGCGCCGGCACGGCTGGCGTCGGCGGGCCAACGTTCTCCGCACCGGGCTTCGAGGAGGCGATGCGGCGCTTCCGCGAAGGGGCGACGCAGCGGCCGCCGGCGAAGCGGCCCTGAGTCGATGACTACACTGAGGGCACCTCCCACGGGGTGCCCGATGTCCGCCGCGAACCGCTACCTGGTCTCGTTCGACGCCCGCACCACGTTCCACCGCTTCACCGACGTACTGGTGATCGGGGCCGGCATCGCCGGCCTCCGCGCCGCGCTCGAGGTGCCGCCCGACCTGTCGGTGCTGGTCGTCACCAAGGACCGCGTCACCGAGAGCAACAGTTCGTACGCCCAGGGCGGCATCGCCGGCGTGCTCTCGCCCGAGGACACCTTCGACAACCACGTCGAGGACACGCTCGTCGCCGGCGACGGGCTGTGCGACCGGGCCGTCGTCGAACTCGTGGTGCGCGAGGCGCCCGCGGAGATCGACCAACTCGTCCGCTGGGGCACGAAGTTCGACCTGAAGGACGGGGCGCTCGCCCTCACCCGCGAGGGCGGGCACAGCCACCGCCGCATCGTCCACGCCCTCGGCGACGCCACCGGCTTCGAAATGATGCGGGCCGTCATCGCCACCGCCCGCTCGGCTCAGAACGTCACCATCTGGGACGACACCTTCACCGTCGACCTGCTCACCGCCGACGGCCGCTGCTGCGGGGCGGTCGTGTCTCACCCCATCTTCGGCAAGCTGCTCATCGCGGCGAAGCAGGTGATCCTCGCCGCCGGCGGGTGCGGCATGGTGTACCGCGAGACGACGAACCCGCCGGTGGCCACGGGCGACGGCATGGCCGCCGCGTACCGGGCCGGCGCGGAGCTGCGCGACATGGAATTCATGCAGTTTCACCCGACGGTGCTGTACGTCGCCGGGTCGGCGCGGTCGCTGGTGAGCGAGGCGGTCCGCGGCGAGGGGGCGTTCCTCCGGGACGTGTCCGGCGAGCGGTTCATGCCCGCCGAGGACGCGCGGGCGGAGTTGGCCCCGCGCGACGTGGTGGCCCGCGCCATCTTCCGCACGATGGAGCGGACGCTCCACCCGAACGTGTACCTCGACCTGTCGCACCTCGACCCGGCGATGGTGCGGACGCGCTTCCCCGGGTTCGACCGCGTGTGCCGCGGCTTCGGCCTGGACATCACCACCGACCGCATCCCGGTCCGCCCCGGGGCGCACTACATGGTCGGCGGCGTCAGCGTGGACGCCGACGGCCGCACGACGCTGCCGGGGCTGTGGGCCGCGGGCGAGGTGACGAGCAGCGGCCTGCACGGGGCGAACCGACTGGCGTCGAACAGCCTGATCGAGGGGCTCGTGTTCGGCGCGAGCTGCGGCCGGGGCGCGGCCGCGGCGGCGCGGGCGATGCCGGCGGGGCTGCACGCCCCGGACGTGCGCGCGACCATCGCCGCCGACGACCCGACGGACCGGCTCGACGTGGCCGACCTGACGAACGCCCTGCGGGCGCTGATGGTGCGGAACATGGGGATCGTCCGCACGGCATCGCGGTTGAAGGAGGCCCGCCGCGACGTGGGGTTCTGGTGCCGCTACGCCCTCGGCCGCGAGTTCGCCACGAAGTCCGGCTGGGAGTTGCAGAACCTCCTGACCGTGGCCCGACTGATGATCGACGCGGCACTCGCGCGCGACGAGTCGCGCGGCACCCACTTCCGCAGCGACTTCCCCGCCCGTGACGACACCCGCTGGGGACTACGGCACGTCACCAGCCCGTCGCCGGTGTTGACCGAGTGATCGTCACCGGTGCATAATGTCACAGGTTGAGGGCACACGTATGTCGATCGCAATACCGCCGCGCCCGCAGACTCTGGCCGACCTGGCAGGGGTGGAAGGGAAGGCCGAACTCGTCGCCGGGAGGATCGTTAGGTACATGGCGACCGGACGTATCCCGAGCCGAATTTCCAAGCGGATCACCCGCAGCCTCGACGACCATGAGATACGAACCGGCCTCGGCGAGTCGTTCGGCGACAGCCTCGGCTACGCTCTGCCACAACCACTGCCGAACGGCCGGCAGTCGTTCCAGCCGGACGCGTCGTACTACATCGGCCCCGCACCCTACGACGAAGAGAGCTTCGTCGAGGGGGTGCCGACGTTCGCGGCCGAGGTGCGGAGCGAGCACGACTACACGCCGGGGAAGGACCGTGACTACGAGGCCAAGCGCGCAGACTACTTCGCCGCGGGTACCGTCGTGGTTTGGGACGTGAACTACCGAGCCGAAACGGTTTCCAAGTATACCGCCGCCGACCCGCTGACGCCGACCGTGTTCCGCCGCGGCGAGGTGGCCGACGCCGAGCCCGCCGTCCCGGGCTGGCGGTTGCCCGTGGACGACATCTTCGCCTGACCGCGCAAGAATTCCGCCCGGCGGCCGAATCACCACGGGGTTCATCACTTTCCCCTCCGGTGCCGCCGTCATGTTCCGCCTCCTCGCCGGTCCGCCCCTGCTCCTCGTCGCCGCCGCGGCTGCCGCCCAGCCGAAGGCTGAGGCCGCTCCCGCACCCGCTCCGCAGAACGTCCGCAAGCTCACGACCACACCGGCTGCCGCGCCCGTGCCGGCGCTGCGGCTCACGCTCCGGGCGAAGCCCACCGACCGCGTGCCGGGGAACGCCGCACTCGACTACTACCGCGCCTCGCTCCTCGTCCCCGACTGGCCGCGCGACCCGAAGGAAAGTGAAAAGCACCACGCCAAACTCGACGGCTGGGAGGCCACCCCGCTCGACAAACTCCCGGTCGCGGAGGTGACCGCGTACCTGGACACGTTCGCCGGCGGGTTCGAGGTACTCGACGCGGCCGCCCGGCGCGACGCGGTGGACTGGCAGCAGGGCGTTCCGGTGCGGCTCGACCGGATTGGCGACTTGTTGCGTGACACCGGGAAGCTTAGGGAGATCGCCCGGCTGAACGGGTTCCGGGTCCGCCGCGACCTGGCCAACGACGACTTCGACGCCGCGACCCGTGACCTCCGGTCGGGCTTTCGGCTGTCCAAGGCCGTGGGCGAGGGTTCGACCACGCTCCAACTGCTCATCGGAATCGCCCTTGGATCCATCACCGTCGGGCAGGCCGACCAACTCGTTGGTCGGCCCGGCTCGCCGAATCTGTACTGGGCACTCGCCGACCTGCCGCGGCCGCTCATCGACCCGCGGCCGGCGCTCGACGGCGAAACGGTGTTCTTCGAGGAGCACGTCCGCAAGACGTTTCTGGCCGGGAAGGATTCGGCCGACCTGTGCCGGGCGGTCCGCGAAGACCAGTACAAGGCGTTCCGCCTGCCGTACCCCCGCGCCACGGCCGAGCTGGCGAAGGCCAGGGCGCGGGCCGAGGCGCTGAAGAAGGAGCGGCCGGATGCGGTGGTGTCGGTCTTCGCGCTGACCGTGCCGGCGATCGAGAAGGTGTACCACAGCCACGCCCGGCTCGACCGCCGGCTCGACGCGCTGACGGCCGTGGAGGCGGTGCGGCTGCACGCGGCCGCGAACAAGGGCACGCCGCCGGCGGCGCTCGCCGACATCACCGCCGTGCCGGTACCGAACGACCCGTTCACCGGCCGACCCTTCGAGTACACGGCCCGTGCGGACGGGTTCACGCTGACCGCCCCGGAGGTCGAGGGGGGCAGCCCCGGGAACGGCGTCCGGTACGAGGTGACGTTCCGCCGGTAGTGGCTGCCGAGTTGACACTTCACGCGGCTGGGGATACATTTCCCCAGCCGTCTTCACGCGCAGGAATCGTTCCCGTGGCCCGCACCCGTCACTCCCGGCCGGTGGTTATTACCGCGGCGCAGGGAGTGCGCGCCGGCGTTCGCGTCGGCAATACAGGATGACCGGGGCCGCTCGGCCGAGCGATCGATCACGCCGCCCCGAAGCCGACCCGCTTCGGGGCGGTCCCGTTTCCCGGGCCGCCCCGCCACCCGAACTCTCCACCGCCGGCCCACCCGCACCCATGACCCGCGTTGCGATCTACGACACCACCCTCCGCGACGGCAGCCAGGGCGAAGGTGTCAACTTCTCGTTGCAGGACAAGCTCCTCCTCACCCGCAAGCTCGACGAGCTGGGGGTGGACTACATCGAGGGCGGCTACCCGCTGTCGAACCCGAAAGACTTCGAGTACTTCCAGGCCGTCCGCGACCTGCCGTTGCGGCACGCCAAGGTCGTGGCATTCGGCATGACGCGGCGCAAGAACGCGCCGGCGGAAACCGACACGTGCCTGAAGGCACTGCTAGACGCGCACACGCCGGTAGTCACGATCGTGGGCAAGACGTGGGACTTCCACGTCACGAACGTGCTGGGCACGACGCTCGACGAAAACGTGCGGATGATCGCCGACTCGGTGGCGTTCTGCCGGTCGCAGGGGCGCGAGGTGTTCTACGACGCCGAGCACTTCTTCGACGGCTACCAGGCGAACCCCGAGTACGCCCTGCGCACGCTCCGCGCCGCGGCCGACGCCGGGGCGAGTGTGGTGATCCCGTGCGACACCAACGGCGGCACGATGCCCGAGCGCGTCGCCGAGGTGATCGCCGCGGCCCGCGCCGCGGTGCCGTGTGCGGTCGGCATCCACTGCCACAACGACTGCGACCTGGCCGTCGCCAACACGCTCGCCGCCGTGCGGGCGGGGGCGACACAGGTGCAGGGCACGATGAACGGCATCGGCGAGCGGTGCGGCAACGTGGACCTGGTGAGCGTGATCGCCAACCTGGCGGTGAAGTACGGCCGCGACGTGCTCGTACCGGGTAGCCTCGCCCGGCTGACGGAAGCGTCGCGGTACGTGTACGAGATCGCCAACATGAACTTCCGCAGCGGGCAGCCGTTCGTGGGGGCCAGTGCCTTCGCCCACAAGGGCGGGATGCACACGCACGCGGTGGCAAAGGACCCCACGACCTACGAGCACATCACCCCGGAACTGGTCGGCAACGAGCGCCGCATCCTGGTCAGCGAGCTGTCCGGGCAGTCCACCATCCTGTCGAAGACGACCAAATACCAGCTCGGCAGCGACAAGGCGCTGATGGGGAAGATCCTCACGGCAGTGCAAGACCTGGAGCACGCCGGGTACGAGTTCGAGGCGGCCGAGGCGTCGTTCGACCTGCTGGTGAAGAAGGCGGCGGGGCTGTACCGGCCGTGGTTCGAGCGGCTGGCGTACCGGGTGAACATCGAGGCCCGCGCCGACGGCGTGCCCGTCACAGAAGCCACGGTGAAGTTGCGGATCGGCGGCGAGACGCAGTTCGAAGTGAGCGAGGGGGACGGCCCGGTGAACGCGCTCGACGCGGCACTGCGGAAGGCGCTGGTGCCGGCCTACCCCAACCTGGCGGGGGTGCAACTGGTCGATTACAAGGTGCGCGTCGTGAACCCGAAGGAGGGGACGGCGGCGCGGGTGCGGGTGGTCATCGAGTCGCGCGACGGCACCGACGTGTGGGGCACCGTCGGCGTGAGCGAGAACGTGGTCGAGGCGTCGTGGCTCGCGCTGGTCGATTCAATCGAGTACAAGCTGTTCAAGGACGCGGAGCAAGGGAAGTAAGCCATGCCGACCGAACTGCCGAAGGCCTACGACCCGAAGGACGCCCAGGCGAAGTGGCTGCGCGTCTGGGACGAGCGCGGCTACTTCCACAGCGAGCCGGACGCGGCGAAGAAGCCGTTCACCATCGTCATCCCACCGCCAAACGTGACGGGCGCGCTGCACATGGGGCACGCGCTCAACAACACGCTTCAGGACGTGCTCGTCCGCTGGCGGCGGATGCAGGGGTTCAACGCCCTGTGGATGCCCGGCACCGACCACGCCGGCATCGCCACGCAGGCCGTGGTGGAGAAACGCGTCCTCGCCGAGGAAAAGAAGACCCGCCACGACCTCGGCCGCGACGAACTCGTGCGCCGCATATGGGAGTGGAAGGACCAGTACGAGGCCCGCATCCTCGGGCAGCTGAAGTCGATCGGGGCGAGCTGCGACTGGGCGCGGACGCGGTTCACGCTCGACCCGGTGTGCGCCCGGGCCGTGCGCGAGACCTTCTTCCGCATGTTCCGCGACGGCTACATTTATCGCGGCAAGCGGCTCGTGAACTGGGACGCCCAGTTGCAAACGTCGGTGGCCGACGACGAGACGTACACCGAGGACACGAAGGGCGGCTTCTGGACGTTCAAGTACCCCGTGGTGGGCGTGCCCGACACGTTCATCCGCTTCAGCACCACGCGCCCCGAGACGATGCTCGGCGACACGGCGCTGTGCGTCCACCCGTCCGACGAGCGGTACGCGGCGCTCGTGGGCAAGAACGCGCTCCAGCCGCTGACGGGGCGGGAAATCCCGATCATCGCCGACGGCCTCCTCGCGGACCCGACGCTCGGCACCGGCTGCGTGAAGGTGACGCCGGCGCACGACCCGAACGACTACGCCTGCTGGCAGCGGAACCCGCACATCGGCGTCATCAACATCCTGAACCCGGACGGCACGATCAACGCCGAGGGGAAGGAGTTCGCGGGGCTGGACCGCTACAAGGCCCGCGAGGCGGTGTCGAAGCGGATGGAGGAGCTCGGCTTCTTCGAGGGGAAGGAAGACCGGGTGATCCCGCTGAAGTACAGCGACCGCAGCAAGACGCCGATCGAGCCGTACCTGTCCGACCAGTGGTTCGTGCGGATGGCCGACCGCGACGACGGCAAGCCCGGCCTCGCCCAGCTGGCGATGGACGCGGTGAGCAGCGGCCGGGTGAAGTTCACCCCCGAGCGCTACGCCAAGACGTACCTCGACTGGCTCGGCGAGAAGCGCGACTGGTGCATCAGCCGCCAGCTCTGGTGGGGCCACCGCATCCCGGTGTGGACTGTGCATGTGGATCGAGAGAATGTCACGTCGAGTGACATCACTCAGGAATGGAAGCACAGGGTGAGCCGTACTCGGGATGCACTGACGGCATTCCTCAAGCACTGTAGATTCTCCGAAGACGAATTCACCATCACGGAGGCTGCCGATTTCACACTGCATGTGTGTTCGCCACTCCCTGAACTTGCCCAAACCTTGGACCAACTCAGCCTCATGTGTCGCAACTCCAGGATGCGAACGCCGGAGGAGGAGTCGGCCGAGGGTACTTCACGTCTGCCTGACCGAGCGACGGGGAACTTTCCCCCTGAGATCATTGACTTGGTTGACCGGCAGAAGAAGTTACCGATTGCCCAAGACGAGGACGTTCTCGACACCTGGTTCAGCTCGGCGCTGTGGCCGCACAGCACGCTCGGCTGGCCGGAGCAGACACCGGAACTCGGGTACTACTACCCGACCAGCGTGCTGGTGACGAGCCGCGACATCATCTCGCTGTGGGTGGCTCGGATGGTCATTACCGGGCTCTACAACGTGGGCGAGGTGCCGTTCCACAGCGTGGTCATCCACCCGCAGCTACAGGACGCCTTCGGCGAGCGGATGAGCAAGTCCACCGGCAACGGCATCGACCCGCTCGACATCGTGGAGCGGTACGGGGCCGACTCGCTCCGCTTCCAGATGGTCAGTATCGCCGGCGACACCCAGGACAGCCGGATGCCGGTGGCGAACGTGTGCCCGGCGTGCGACGCCCTCGTGCCGATCAAGCAGGAGCACCTGCGCGGCCGGACGAAGAAGCTCGTGTGCCCGAACTGCAAGGTGCCGTTCCGCCCGGGCGGCCCGTGGACGAGCGACGACCCGGAGTTGAAGACCGCGAAGCAGGCGTCCGAGCGGTTCGACATGGGCCGCAACTTCGCCAACAAGATGTGGAACGCGACGCGGTTCCTCCTCATGAACATGGACGGCTACACGCCAGCCCCCGTGGACGTGGCCGCGCTGCCGACCGAGGACCGCTGGCTCCTGTCGCGGCTCGCCACCACCGCGAAGGAGACCACGGCGGCGCTCGAAGGCTTCCGGTTCTCGGAGGTGGCGCGCGGGCTGTACGAGTTCGTGTGGTCGGAGTTCTGCGACTGGTACATCGAGATGGCGAAGGGCCGGCTCAAGGACGCCGCCGCCCGGCCGGCCGCGCAGCGGGTGCTCGTCGGCGTGCTCGACGGCATCCTGCGGCTGGTGCAGCCGGTGATGCCGTTCGTGGCCGAGTCACTGTGGGAGGCGCTGAACGAGGTGGCCCCCGAGCGCGGCCTGACGGCGACCGAGCGCGCCGAGCCGAACGCGTGCGTGGCGAAGTGGCCGAGCTACCCCGCGGCGTGGGCGGACGCAGGCGTGGAGGCGCGCTTCGCGCGGATGCAGGAGCTGGTGCGCGGCGTGCGCGAGGTCCGCAACCGCTACCAGGTGGACGACAAGACGCGGCTCGACGTGTCGGTGAAGGCCGGCGCCGCGGTTGCGGCAGACCTGACCGAGCTGGCCGTGTTCATCGGGCCGCTGGCGGGCATCGCCACGTTCACCGCGTCGCCGACCGTCACGAAGCCGAAGCAGGCCGGGTCGGTGGTGCGGCCGGAGTTCGAGGCGTACGTCCACCTGGCCGGGTACATCGACCCCGCGGCCGAGGCGAAACGGACCGAGAAGCAGATCGCCGATAAGCGGAAGCAACTCGACGGCGTGACGGCGAAGCTGGCGAACGAAAAGTTCGTCAGCAGCGCGCCCGGTGAAGTGGTGCAGCAGCAGCGCGAGCTGGTAACGGAGCTGCAGGGGCAGATTCGGGCGCTGGAGGAGAACTTGCGAGACTTGAAGGAAGAGTGAGGTGAGCGGGCTGTTCCAGAGCGCCTTGAGGCGCTCTGGAACAGCCCGCTCACGCGGGCCGGTCGCCGGTCACACGTTGAAAACCGCCTCCGGTCGCACAACGCCGTTTGCGACCGTGCCGAGCGCGATCAGTTCGCCGCGTTCATCCACGACGCCGACCGCGGCGCACTCCGGGGGCTGACGCCCTAGTCTCAGGGGCGTGAACCGCACCGCCTGTCCCGTGCGGAAGCGCCGCAGCTCGTCCGCGCCGATCGTCACGCACGGCGTGTCGCCCAGCGCCTCCGCCATCGGCCGTAGTCGAACCGGGAGGTCGGCGGGGGGTGCGTCCACGCCCACCCCCTGCTCCGTGGTGAACGGGCCGACTCGGGTGCGCCGAAGCGTTTGCACCATGCCGCTGACGCCGAGCGCGGCGCCGAGGTCGCGGGCGATCGAGCGGATGTACGTCCCCTTGCCGCAGTCCACCTCCACGTCCAGCCACGGCCACGCGAAGCCGACCACACGCACGGCGTCGATCCGCACCGGCCGTGCTTTCAGATGCACCTCCTCGCCGGCCCGAGCGAGCGCGTGCGCCCGCCGGCCGTCCACCTTCATCGCCGAGAACGCCGGCGGCGTCTGCTCGACCACACCCACGAACCTCGCCAGTGCCGCGTCGATCGCCTCGCGTGGCACTGGCGCGGCGCCGGTCTCGGTCACAGTGCCGTCGGCGTCGTCGGTGGTGCTAGTAGCGCCGAGGCGGAAGCGCGAGGCGTAGCTCTTGCCCATCGCCTGTACGCGGTCGGCCAGCCGGGTCGCGGCGCCGACGCAGACCACCAGCACGCCGGTCGCCAGCGGGTCGAGGGTGCCGGTGTGGCCGATCTTGGTCTTGCGCGGGAACCAGCGCTGCACGCGGTTCACGGCGTCGCGGGAGGTCATGCCGCCCGGCTTGTCGATCACGAGGAGGCCGTTCATTCGTCCGCTATGATGGGGGACATGACGCCCGCGACGTGTGTGATTTACAACCCCGCCGCCGGCCGCGGGAGGGCGGAAGCGCTCCTCAAGGAGTTCACCGCCAACCCTGGGGTTCACGGCGAACTGCGCCCCACCACCGCCCCCGGCCACGCCGAGGAGCTGGCCCGCGCCGCGGCCGACGAGGGCTTCGCGCGCGTCGTCGCGGCCGGCGGCGACGGCACGGTCCACGAGGTCGCCAACGGCCTCATCCGCAGCGGCCGCCGCGACGTGGTGTTCTCGACGTGGCCGGTCGGTTCCGCGAACGACTACGCCTACACGCTCGGCCTCACCGCGTGGTGGGCGAAGCGCGCCGAGAACCCGCCGATGGAAACGCTCGACGTGGATGTGGCCCGCGTCACCGCCGGCGGCCGGGAGCGCTACGCGGTCAACGCGGCGGGCGTCGGCTTCAACGGCATGGTCACCGTCGAGTCGCGGAAGATTCGGTCCCTGCGCGGGATGCCGCTTTACACGCTGGCCTTTCTGAAGGCGATGGTCCGGCACTTCGCCACGCCGCGGATGCGCGTCCGCTTCGACGACACGGAGTACAGCGGCCCCGCGCTGGCGCTGACGCTGTGCCTGGCCCAGCGCGAGGGCGGCTTCCCCCTGATGCCGGCCGCGGACCTGACCGACGGAAAGCTCGACTACATGCTCGCCACGAAGCTGCGGCGCTGGCACCTGCTCCGCTACCTGCCGGCGATGGCGACGGGGACGCTGCCGACGAACCACCCACTCATCCGGCTCGGCCGAGCCGCGCGCGTGACGGTCGAAAGCGACGCGCCGCTGTGCGCCCACGCCGACGGCGAGCTCGTGTGCGTGCCTGCGGACGGGGTGACGGAACTGGCCGTGGAAGTGCTGCCGGGGCGGCTGCGCGTCGAGGTGTACCCGCCGGGGTTGTACGGCGGGCGGCGCCCACCCGGCGGGACGGGTGGGCGGTAGGCGGCGTCAGTTGTGGGGGATCTCGATCTTGCACCAGTCGAGGTCCACGTGGGTGGCCTTCCCCTCGTTGATGAAGATCTTCGGGTGCAGGGAGTAGACCACGAAGCGGCCGTGCTTCTCGTCCAGCACCAGCCCGGCCTGGCGGAGCACCCCCAGGTGGTGCGACACGTTCACGATCTCCACGTTCAGCAACTTGGCCAGCTCCGTCACGTTCTTGGAGCCGGTCCGCAGGCACTCGATGATCCGAATGCGGTTCGGCTCCGCGATCGCTTGCAGCTTCTCAGCGCACGTCTTCGCGGCCTTCGGGTCCGTCATGGGAAGAAACCCCAGAATCGAGAATGGTGGGACATGGCGGGCACGCCGTGGGCGGCCGCCGACTAGCAGGGCGAGAGACAACCGGCGGACGCCCGCGGCGACATGGCAACGAACCGCAGGCTCATTTAAGTATTAAACCTATCGGCGGCTGGGCGAGCGGGCAAGTGCGCTTTACCGTTCTTTTTTCCGATGGGACGCAAACACATTCCCCGGACAACGGAACTATCAACTTTTGCCCCAAGATGACGGCGCCGCGGTTCGAAAGCCGTAACCGTATTGTAGATAGGAACGTCAGCGGGGTGACAAGGGGGAGCCCTGGAAGGAGGCGAATTCCTCAGCTTTTCCGGCCGCACCACGTCGCGCCGCACGGCGGGCCGTCGCCGCGGCAGTTCGTGGCAGGGGCCGCATCTTTCACCCGTCCCTGGGCCGGAAGCCCAATCAGGCGGCGGACTTCCGCGTTACCGCACGAGGGACAAGTCGCCGGCTCGCCGCTGACTTTTGTGACCAGCGCGTCGAAGACGTGGTCGCAGGCGTTGCAGCCGAACTCGTACAGCGGCACGGGTTACCTCCGACGCTTTTTATAGTGCTCGCCGGCCCGAAAGAGGAGCTCGCGTTCCTCTGCCGTCAGGCTCTCCTGGCCGTGCAGCGACACCTTCTCCAGCAACCGGTCCACTCGGTCGTCCATCCGCTCCGGCGGCGGCGGAGGCGGTTCGTCGGCCTCCGGGTTGTCGTCGGGCTCGTCCGGCGGCACGACACGCAAGCGTGGTTGGCTGCGCGACCGGCCCCAGTTCGGCGACGGGACCGACGAGAACACGCCGGTCAGGCGGACGCCACCGAGGTAGTAAAGGGCGCCGTAGCCGGCCCCGGCCAGGGCCACGAACGGGAATCCGGCGCCGGCCGCCGCTCCGACGGCGTTCAGAAGTACGAATCCGACGGCCGCGCCCCACACCGGCACCGGCAGGACGAAGAACAGCAGGATACGCTGGTGCGGGTACAGGAACGCGAACACGACGAAGGCCGCGTCGACCGCCGCGTTCGATCCGATGACGGCGGTCGGCGCCATCACGCCAGCGAGCTCGGCGAGGAACAGCGTCAGGTACGAGAGGAAGCCGGCGATGAGATAGAAGGCCAGAAACTCACGCGAGCCGTACCGCTCCTCCAACTGCCGGCCCACCCAGTAGAGGACGAGCATGCTGAAGATGATGTGCAGCAGCCCGTTCGGGAAGTGGAGGAACGTGGGCGTGACGAGCCGCCACACCTCACCGCGCAGGACGTGGCCTGCGGAGTAGGCACCCCACTCCGTCAGGCCGCCCCAGTCGGCGTGCCGGGTGGCCAGCTGGCCGACCCACACGGCGACGGTGATGCCGACCAGCCACGGCGTCGTGCCGCGGCTCCCCCAGCCGCTCCAGCCGCGGGTGTCGTCGCGGTAGTACTCGCGGTCGTAAATCCCCATGCCGCCCCCGGGCCCCTGGGCTCGCTCTCTTGTGCAGGATACCAGACCGGGCGCCCACGGCGAACCCCCCGGCTCCACTGTCGGCCGCCGCGCCCGCGAGCTTGACACGAATTCCGACCGCGCGTATGGCCCGCCGCACGCGCCACCAGATGCCACGCCGCCGCCCGGGACCCAGGGGACGCCCGATGACCGCCTGCCGCACCCGCCGCCGAGCCCGTGCCGCCCTCGCCGCCGTTGCGGCGGTCGCGGCCCTGGCCTGGGGCCAGGTGGCGTCCGCCCAAGAGACCCCCGTCGGCCGAATCGTCTCGGACGTGATCCCCGTCTCGGCCACCCGGATGCACACGCCCGAGCAGATCCTCGGCGTCATGCACACCCGCCCCGGCCGGCCCTACGACGAGACCGTCGCCAACGAGGACGTCCGCCGGCTGGTCGCCACCAAGTGGTTCGTCCCCGGGGGCGTCCGGCTTCACACGTCACTCGAGCCGAACGGCAAGGTGAGCGTGTACGTCCACCTCACCGAGCTGACCGGCACCGTGCAGGAGGTGACGTTCGACGGCGTCGAGCACCTGAGCAAGGAGAAACTGCGGACGCTGACCGGCGTCCGCAAGGGCGACCCGATGAACCCGATGGCCAACGACCTGGGCCGGGCCGCCATCCTGCGCGAGTACCGCGAGGCCGGCCGGGCGTTCGCCACCGTCCAGCTCGTCGAGGGGACGAAGGCCACCGACACCCGCGTGGCGTACCGCGTCGTCGAGGGGCCGGTCGTGCGGGTGAGCGGGGTCGAGTTCCGCGGCAACGACGCCGGCATGACCGGCCGCCTCCGCACCCAACTGGCCACGAAAACGGCGGTGGCCGGGTTCATGGGCGGCAAGTTCAACCCGGCCTCGATCGACGCCGACGTCAAGAAGCTGACCGAGTACTACCACGGCCTCGGCTACCTGGCCGTGCAGATCGAGCACGAGGTGATCCCGGCCCCGGACCTGGCCTCGGTCCGCGTCGTGTACCACATCCGCGAGAACACGCAGTACATGGTGTCCGGCCACGACATCGCCGGGAACAAGACGTTCACGGGCGAGCAGCTGGCGATCGCCACCACGATCCAGGACGGCAAGCGGTACGACCACTGGAACACGAAGGCCGACGCCAAGCGGATCGAGGGGTTCTACGGCATGCGCGGCCACCGCGTGGCCGTGGAGGAAGTGCAGCACCTCATCCCGGACAAGCCCGGCGAGGTGCAGGTGACGTACCAGGTGCACGGCGACCGCGGCGCGCCGACGCGCGTGGGTAACGTGCGGGTCGTGGGGAACGAGATCACCCGCGACAACGTCATCCTGCGGCAGCTGGACGTGTACCCGGGGCAAATCCTCCAGTTCCCGAAGCTGGAGGACGCGCGGATGCGGCTGGCCCGCCTCGGCATCTTCGACCCGCAGAACCCGCCCGAGGTGCTGGCGATCCCGAACGAGCTGGACAGCGACTTCCAGGACGTGGAGGTCCGCGTCCGCGAGACGAAGACGGGGCAGTTCATGGTCGGCGGCGGCGTCAACTCGAACGCCGGGCTCAACGGCAGCATCATCCTGAACGAGTCGAACTTCGACCTGTTCCGGTTCCCGACCTCGTGGGACGACTTCCGCATGGGCCGGGCCTTCCGCGGGGCCGGGCAGTCGATGCGGATCGAGGCCCAGCCCGGCACCCAGTTCGGCCGGTACTCCGCGACGTTCAGCGAGCCGTACCTGTTCGACACGGAGTTCGGCCTGTCGAACAGCATCTACTACTACAACCGCCAGTTCCTGGAGTACAACGAGGACCGAGTCGGCGACCGGCTGAGCATCTCGCGGCGGCTCGACCCGATCTGGCGGGCGTCGTTCACCACCCGCGTCGAGGGGGTGAACGTGAAGGACGTGGCGTACTACGCCCCCGAGTCGATCAGCAAGGACGTCGGCTGGCACTTCCTGCTGGGCTTGCGAGCCGGCCTCACGCGCGACACCCGCGACTCGTTCCTGTTCCCGACGACGGGCAGCGTGCTGGACCTGGGGTTCGAGCAGGTGCTGGGCGACTACACGTTCCCGATCGGGACGGCGGAGTACACCAAGTTCCTGTCGTCGGAGTACCTGCAGCGCGAGGACGGCAGCGGCAAGCACGTGCTGGCCCTGCGGTCGCAGGTGCAGGTGACGGGGAGCAACGCCCCGGTGTACGAGCGGCTGTACGCCGGCGGGTTCCGCAGCCTGCGCGGGTTCACGTTCCGCGGCGTCGGCCCGGCGGAGAACGGGCTGCACACCGGCGGGACGTTCTCGTTCCTGAACACGATCGAGTACCAGGTGCCGCTGCTGCAGAACGACAAGCTGTTCTTCGTGACGTTCCTCGACCACGGCACGGTCGAGAGCGACGTGAGCATCCGCGACTACCGGGTGAGCGCCGGGTTCGGCTTCCGGGTGGCGGTGCCGGCGCTCGGCCCGCTGCCGCTGGCGTTCGACTTCGCCTTCCCCCTCAACCGGGCCGACAGCGACAACCGGCAGATGTTCAGCTTCTACGTCGGCCTGTTCGGCGGGAGCTAGGCGAACGGCCGGCGTCAGCCGGCTGGTCGTTGGTGCAGGTGCTTGCCACCCCGACCAGCCGGCTGACGCCGGCCGTGCGCCCGATCCTCGTCCCACTCACGCCGGGTCGTCCGGCAGCCGGTGGGGCAGCTTCACCGTGAACGTACTCCCCTTCCCGACCACGCTCTCGACGCGGATCCGGCCGTGGTGCTGCTCGATGATCTGGCGGCACACGGAGAGCCCGAGCCCGGTCCCGCCGCGGCCGCTCTCGTCGGGCTGCTTCGTCGTGAAGAACGGCTCGAAGATTTGCCGCAGCTGTTCCGGCGGGATGCCGACTCCGGTGTCGGACACTTTCACCTCCGCCGTCTCGGCCGCGACGTTGTCGCGCACCTCGACGCGGAGCCGGCCGCCGTTCGGCATCGCCTGGCGGGCGTTGATGACGAGGTTCACCACGATCTGCTCGACCTGCCCCGGCACGGCCCAGACGACCGGCCGGTCGGTGTAGCGGGCCTCGACCTGGACGCGGTGCTTGCCGAGGTCCTTCTCGGTGAGGACGAGCACCTCCTCGACCAGGCGGCCGAGGTCGCACCGCTGGCGGTGCGTGCCACTCTTGCGGGCGTACCCGAGCATGCCGCTGGCGATGGCCGCGGCCCGCTGCCCGGCCTTGGCGATGCGCTCGAACGCGAGCTGCTTCTCGGCCGGGTCGGCGTTGCGGGCGCCGAGCTTGGCCGAGTTGGTGATCGTGGTCAGGATGTTGTTGAACTCGTGGGCGATGCTGGAGGCGAGTTCGCCGACGCTGCTCAGGCGCTGGGCCTGGAGCAACTGCTGGCGGAGCGCCTCGGTCTCGCTCGCCGGCGCCAGCACCTCGTGGCCGGTCATGCAGTGAACCCTCGCGCCGCCGGGCCGGTTGGGGTGGCCCCGCTGGCAAGAGGTATCGGTCGCGCCGGCGCGGGCACTTCATCGGAACCGAATGTTGGGGTTGTACGCTGAAGTTACGCTACCCCTGCGACTTCTCGCCGACCCCGGTCGGGGCCCCGTCGGTGAGCGCCGCGACGGGCGGCGGGACCTGGAGAAGCCCGGCGGCGCTCCACCCCTCGCCTGTGCGTGTCAGTTCGGACACCGACAAGTTCGCCACCCGTCCCAGTTGCTTCCACACCCCCGGCCCGTGGCCCGGCAGCAGGCACAGCAGCAGCACCTTGCACACAACGCCGTGCGCGACGACGACCACCCGCCCGCCCGGGTGCGCCGCCGCGACGCGCTCGATCGCCGGCACCAATCGCCGCCGCAGGTCGTCGAACGATTCCGCCCCCGGCGTGCTGAAGGCGGTGTCGCCGGCTTCCCAGCGGTCGATCGTCTGCGGCCACGGCCCGTCTTCGGACGAGAACGACGTGCCCGACATCGCCCCCACCCGCCGCTCGTGCAGGTGAGGCTCGATCGAGTGAGGCACACCGCTCGCCGCCGCGACCGGCGCCGCCGTGTCCCGCGCCCGCAGCATCCCCGACGACACGACCGCGGTGACGCCGAGCGGCGCGAACCAGCCCGCGGCCGCGGCCGCTTGCCGTCGACCCAGCTCGCTCAGACCGATGTCGGACTCCGCGCCGTGGAACACCGTCGGGGCCGAGGTTTCGGCGTGTCGGGCGAGCCAGATCGTGGTCATGTCGGCATGTTACGCCGCCGTGACTTGCCGACCGCGGTCCGACCGGAGAAACTGGGGAAGCTTCGACGGAGGCGCAACATGGTCGGTCCCGCCACGCTCGCCGTACTCCTGCTCGCCCCGGCGGCCCCGGTGCCGGCCGGCCCGCTGGCCCCCGCCGCGGACCCGGCCAAGCTCGCCGAGTTCGGCGACCTCGTTTACGCCTCGGCGCTCGAGCTATCGACCCGCCGCAACGACGCCGAGCTGCACGAACTCACTGCCGGGGCGGTCCGCGGGCTGTACGAAGCCGCGGGGACGCCGGTGCCGCCCGAGTTGCTGAAGGCGGCCCGTGACGCGAAGCGGCACGAGGACCGCGCCGCCGTGATCGCCGACACTCGCGGCCGCCTCGCGGCGGCACCCGGGCTGCGCGGCCCGCGGGCGTTCCTGGCGGCGGCCCACGGCTTCCGCCACGCCTTCGACGTACACTCCGGCCTGGCCACGCTTCGGGTCAGCGACTCCGGCGCGCTCGACATGGACTTCGGTCTCGGCTTCGACCTCGACGGGCTCGACGGCCCGCGCGTCACCGCCTACCAGCTCGAGCGCCGCATCGCGGCCGGGCAGGTGCGGCCGACCGGCCTCCTCGGCCCGCCCCCACGGCCGGAGACGATCGCGTCGCCGGCGTCGTTCCCGTGGCGGGTGCGGCGCGTCGTCCCCGGCAGCCCCGCCCACCGCGGCGGGCTCCGACCCGGCGACGTGATCAGTCACCTGAACGACGCCGAGGTGACGGCGCTGACCGCCGACCGCCTGTTCGGCAAACTGGCCGACCCGCCCGGCGGCGGCGTCGATCCGAAATCCGGCCAGGATCGTCAGGTGACCCACGTCCTGAAGTTCCGCCGCGGCGGGGCCGAGAAGCGTGTGGGGGTGACGACCGAGCGGTACGTGTCGATGAACGTCGCCGGCGCCGTGCTGCGCGAGGACGACACCTGGGACGGGATGCTCGACCCGCTCCACAAGATCGGTTACGTCCGCGTCGGGATGGTGGAGATGCGGAGCAACGAGGGCGTGGCGACGATCGTGGAAGACCTCGCGAAGCGCGGCTGCCGCGGCCTCGTCCTCGACCTGCGCTGGTGCCCCGGGGGGTACGTCGATGCGGGGACGCTGATCGCGGGCTCGTTCCTGCCGCAGGACACGGTCATCGCCAGGCTGGAGTTGCTGCCGAAGGTGCAGGAGCGGGAGCAGGAGTACAAGGCCACGAAAGGGCCGCACCACCTCGCCATGGCGATGGCCGTGCTGGTCGGGCCCGACACGATCGGCGGCGGCGAACTGATCGCCGCGGCGCTCCAGGACCACAAGCGCGCGGTGATCGTCGGCCAGCGGACGCCGGGGAAGGCCGGCACCCAAAACCAGTACGACCTCGGCTACGGCGGGCTGGCGTTCAAGGCGACGTACGGCACCACGCTCCGCGCCACCGGCAAACCGCGGCACCGTACGGCGACAAGCCTGCCGACCGACGACTGGGGCGTTCGGCCGTCGCCGGGGCTGGAGGTGCCGGTGACGCCGGGCGTGGCCGAGACCTTGCGTGGCTGGGCCGTGGAGCACGGCCTGCGGCCGGCCGGCGACCGCACCAGCCTGCCGTTCGACGAGCCGGACCGCGACCCCGTTCGGGCCGCGGCGCTGGCCCACCTGCGGAAGCAACTCGCCGCCGCGCCGGCCGCGCAGAACTAGCGCGGCTTCAGCCCCGCCGCCTGCGTCCGCCGGCCGCCCGGCACGCGCGGCCGGCTCACGACCGTCTGCGGCTTCAGCCCCTCGCCCTCCTCGATGAGGTCGAGCCGGCTCCGGATGCCGTCGGCGTAGTCGGCCGACAGTTCGCAGCCGAGGTACTTGCGGTCCAGCTTCTTCGCCACGGCCAGGGTGGTGCCGCTGCCGCCGAACGGGTCGAGTACCGCGTCGCCGCGGTCGGTGGTCACGCGGATGATGCGGTCGAGCACCGCCTCCGGCATCTGGCACGGGTGGCCGGTCCGCTCCTTGAACGTGCCGCACACCCGCGACGCGTACCACGTGTCCGAGCCGGGCTGGAAGTGCTCGTCGGTGTCCTGCGGCCGCAGCACCCAGGTGTCGTCCGGCAGCTTGCCGACCGGGTTGGCCCGGCGGTCGGCGTAGGTCGTCATGCGGGCACTCGGCACCCGCACCGGGTCGGGGTTGAAGGTGAACCGCTGCGGGTGGCGGGTGTAGTACAGGATGTGGGCGTGGCTGCGGTTGAACTTCCGGGAGCAGTTCACGCCGAACGTGTAGTGCCACACGATCCAGTTCCGCAGGGTGAACCCGAGGGCGTCGAGCCGGACCTTGTACTCGGCCGCGTACTCGTCGCCGATGGCCACGAAGAACGACCCGGCCGGCGCCACCACCCGGGCCGCGGCCGCCAGCCACGTGTCGGCGAACGCCAGGTACTCTTCCTTCGCCCGCTTGTCGTGATAAACGTCGTAGTCGTAGCCGATGTTGAACGGCGGGTCGGCGAAGACCAGGTCCGCGGACCCGGCCGGCAGCCCGTCCATCCACGCCACGCAGTCCCCGACGTGCAGCTGGCTGTCGATCATGTCGCCCCTCGGTGTAGTCCCGCTCGTCTGAGCTCGCGGGTCATTCTGGCACACCCCGCGCAATCGCGCAAGCCGGAATTTCCGGTCAGCTCACGCGGCGGGTTGTGACGATTGAGCAGGTTGGTGGGGGGATGATACGCGCCGGCGCCGGCGGGCGCAAGCCCACGCCGCCGCGGAAAGTTGGGGTAGCCCGGTCGGCGGGAGTCGGGTAATTTCCCCCGACCGGCCGCCGACCGCGGAATGGGTCCGCGTCGCACACGGGGTCACGGATGATCGGGCACCTGACGGCCGTCTGGCGGTTCCGCCATTTCCTGATGGCGCTGGTCCGGCTGGACCTGCGCCTCCGCTACCGGCGGTCCGTACTCGGCGTCGGGTGGTCGCTGCTGAACCCGATCGCCATGACGGCCGTGTTCACGATCGTGTTCAGCAACCTGCTCGGGGCGGGGGCGTGGGACTACGCCCCGTACCTGCTCACCGGCATGACCGTGTGGGGCTTCCTGAAGGAGGCCGCCACCGTCGGCAGTCGGTCGCTCATCGCCAACGAGGCGTACATCCGCCAGAGCCCGCTGCCGTACACCCTGTACCCGCTCCGCACGGTGTTCGGGCAGGCCATCCACGCCGGCATCGCGCTGCTCGTCGTCGTCGCGCTGCTCGTGATGGTTCAGGGGAGCGTCGGCCCGCTGACCGTGCTGCCCGCGGTGCTGCCGGGCCTGGTGCTGGCGTTCCTGGCGGCGTGGGCCGTGGCGACGATCACCGCGTTCGTGAACGTGTACTTCCAGGACACGCAGCACATGCTGGAGGTGGCCGCGCAGATCGGCTTCTTCCTGACGCCGATCATCTACAAGCGCGACGTCCTCGACGGGAAGGGGATGTCGTGGGTAGTTGACCTGAACCCGGTGAACCTGTTCCTCGACCTGATCCGCGAGCCGCTGCTGACGGGGAACCCGCCGGCCGCGGCGACCTACGGCGCGGCCGCGGCCCTGACCGGCGTGCTCGGCCTCCTCGCCGCGGGGACGACGGCGTGGCTCCAGAAGCGCGTCGTGTTCCACCTGTAGTTCGGCCCCGCCCTCACCCGGAACCCCCACCGATGGCCCGGATCGAACTGACCGACGCCTCCGTGACCTTCTCCGTCCGCGCCCAGAAGAAGGTGACGCTGAAGGAGTACCTGGTCCGCGGCCTGTTCCGCGGGTCGGTGAACCCGGCTGTGCAGGTCCACGCCCTCGCGGGCATCAACCTGACCGCCCGTGACGGCGACCGCGTCGGCGTCATCGGCCACAACGGCGCCGGCAAGAGCACGCTGCTGAAGTTGCTGGCCGGCATCTACCCCCCGACGAGCGGCGACCGGCAGGTCGATGGCAAGATCTGCTCGCTGTTCGACATTTCGCTCGGGTTCGAGCCCGAGGCGTCGGGGTGGGAGAACATCACCTACCGGGCGTACCTCCAGGGCGAGACGCCGGCGACGCTGAAGGGCAAGATCGACGACATCGCCGCGTTCACCGAACTCGGCGACTTCCTCGACCTGCCGGTGCGGCACTACTCGGCGGGCATGTTGATGCGGCTCGCGTTCAGTATCGCCACGGCGATTGAACCGGAGGTACTGCTGGTGGACGAGGTGCTGGCCGTCGGCGACCTGTCGTTCCAGCACAAGGCCCAGGCCCGGATGAAGGAAATGATGGCGAGCGCCGCGGTGATGGTGATCGTGGCCCACGACCTGACGACGATCCGCGACATGTGCACGACGGTCGTGTGGATGGAGCACGGCCAGGTGAGGATGCAGGGCGACCCCGAGGAGGTGATCGCCGCGTACGTCGAGAGCGTGAACGGCCCCGCCCTGCCCCGCGCCGTGGCGGCCTGATTCGGGGGCCGCTTGAACGAACCGCTGGTCACCGTGCTGGTCGTCAACTTCAACGGGCGGCGCCACCTCCCCGCCTGCCTCGCCGCGCTCGCGGAGCAAACCCTGCCGCGGCACCGATTCGAAGTCGTCGTCGTGGACAACGCCTCGCGCGACGACTCGGTCGCGTGGCTGCGGCGGGAGCACCCGTGGGTGCGCGTGGTCGCCCGGCCCGACAACGCCGGCTTCGCGGGCGGCAACAACGCCGGCCTCCCGTTCGCCCGCGGCCGCTACCTCGTGCTGCTCAACAACGACACCATTCCCGACCCGCACTGGCTTTCTGAGCTCGTGTCGTCAGCTCATTCCGGCGGGTGTGCAGCTTCGAAGCTGGTTTTTGCCCATGATCCGACGCTGGTGAACAGCGCCGGCCTCGATTTGCTCCGCGACGGTCGCGGAGCCGACAGGGGTTTCCGGCAGCGCGATTGTGGCCAGTTCGAGCAGGGTGGCCCCGTGTTCGCCGGTTGTGGCGCCGCGGTTCTGTTCGACACGCACGCCCTCGACGGCCCGCTGTTCGACCCGCGCTACTTCGTCTACTACGAAGACCTCGACACGTTCTGGCGCGGGCAGTTGGCCGGCCGGCCGACGGTGTACGCCCCGCGGTCGCTGGTGCGGCACGTCCACGGCGGCTCGGCCGGCGAGGAGTCGCCCCTATTCCGCTACCACGTCGAGCGGAACCGGACGCTGACGAGCCTTCGCAACGGCGACCTGTTCCTCGCCGCTACCGCCGCGTTCGGCCTCGCTCTGCGGTCGGCCCGGTCGCTGGCGAGGTGGCTAGCCGGCCGCGAGCGGCGGCAGATGGCGCTGGCGACACTGCGGGCGTTCGCTGCATTCCTCCTCCTGGCCCCGGCCGTACTGGCCGAGCGGGCCGCTACCCGGGCGGGGGTTTGATGCGCGTCCTCCTCAACGGCGTCTCGACCCTCCACGCCAAGACCGGCGTCGGCCACACGACGGCGAATCTGCACCGCGCCCTGTGCGACGCCGCGACCGGCGACGACGTGTTCTGGCTGTACCCGGGCCGAACGATCGCGCGGGCGTGCGGCCGCTTCGTCGGTCGCCCCGGCGGCGGAACGAGCGGCGGGGGCGGCTCTCGGCTCAAGGCTCACGCGAAGGAGGCGGCAAAGGCGGCGTACCGCCTCCACCTCCGCGCCGCGGCCCGGTGGGGCGGCTTCGACCTGTACCACGAGCCGAATTTCGTCCCCGTCCGCACCCACCTACCGACCGTCGTTACGGTTCATGACCTGTCCGTCGTGCTACACCCGGAGTGGCACCCCGCCGACCGGGTGGCGTTCCACGCCAGGCACTTCGAGGCCGGCCTGCGGCAGGCGGAACACGTTGTCGTCGTGTCCGAGAGCGTGCGGCGCGAGTTGATCTCGCACATGGGGTTCCCGGCCGCCCGCGTCACCGCCGTGTTGAACGGCATCGGCGACGAATACCGCCCGCAACTGCCAGAAGTCGTTTTCGCCCTCCGCGCCCGCCTTGGTCTGCCGGATCGATATTTCCTGGCGGTCGGCACGATCGAACCGCGGAAAAACCTGCTCACGCTACTGCGGGCGTTCTGCGACTTGCCCGCGGCGCTGCGGGAGTCGTGTCCGCTGCTGCTGGCCGGCGGGTGGGGTTGGAAGTCGGAGCCGGAGCGGGCGTACTTCGATTCGGAGGCGAAGGCGAAGGGCGTGCGGCACCTCGGTTACGTGGCCGACGCCGACCTGCCGGCGCTCTACGCCGGGGCCGCAGCGCTGGCGTACCCGAGCTTCTACGAGGGCTTCGGCCTGCCGCCGGTTGAGATGCTGGCGACCGGCGGCGGGGTCCTCGCGTCCACCGCCGCCGCCGTCCGCGAGGTCGTCGGCGGGCACGCCCGGCTGATCGACCCGCACGACCTCGCCGGCTGGCGCGACGCACTGGGCGAGGTCGCCGCCGACCCCGCGGCACTGGACGACACCCGCCGCGGCGGCATCGCCCATTCCCGCCGCTTCACCTGGAGTGCCGCCGCGGCCCGAACGCTCGGCGTGTACCGCGGCGTACTCGGACTCGCGTCCCCTGGACCGGTCTCACTTCGCCCAGCCGCTTAGCACGTACAGCACTGAGACCGTGTTGAAGAGCCCGTGGACGAGAAACGGGGCGAGGAGCCCGGTCGTTCGCACCGCGACCCAGCCGAGGCCGAGCCCGAGAACGAACAGCGGGATCGGCGTCGGCCAGACCGCGGAGTGTACGGCCGCGAACAGCACGGCCGAGCCGTAGACGCCGCGGTCGATCGCGCGGGCGCGGGCGCCGGCCCAGCCGAGCCCGAGCAACCCCGCGAACACGCCGGGCGCGGCGCCGCCGTAGTAGGCCGCGACACCCACCGCGACGGCGAGCACGACCCACGTCAGCCACTCGCCGACGGCCCGCAGCGTCACCAGCACGACCCCGCGGAAGATCACTTCTTCGACGAGGGGGGCGAGGAAACACGCCTGCGCGACGAGCACGGCGGGGTCCGGCATGCGGGCCGCCAGGGGGTGTTCTTCGACCGCGAAGCCAGCGGCAACAAAGACGGCGTTTACGGTCGCGTGAAGGACCAGCACCACCGGCGTGACGACGAGCCAACAGCGAACGGCCGTGGCCGTGGCGCCCCGGATGAGGAGCAGCGGCGCCGCCCCGACGGCGGTGACCGCCAGGCAGGCGGTCATTCGTGCGATGTCGGTCCACGTGTCGGCGGGCATACGACGCTCGGCGGCGGGCGGAACCCCCGCTAGGATAGCGGAATGCCGACCATCCTCGACCGGATCATGGCGACGAAGTGGCGCGAGATCAAGGCCGCCCGCGAGGCGGCGCCGGACGCCGAACTCGAACACCGAATCGCCGACCTGCCGCCCGCACGCGACTTCACCGGGGCCGTCGGTCGGGCCGGGCAGGTAAACGTCATCGCCGAGGTGAAGAAGGCGTCGCCGTCGGCCGGCGTCATCCGCGCCGACTTCGACGCCGTCACAATCGCGTCCGCCTACGCGGCCCACGGCGCCGCGGCGATCAGCGTGCTCACCGACTCCGACTACTTCCAGGGAAGCCTGGCGTACCTCACGGCGGTGCGGCGGGCGGTGCCGGTGCCGGTGCTGCGGAAGGACTTCGTTCTCGACCGCTACCAACTGCTCGAGGCCCGCGCCGCCGGGGCGGACGCCGCGCTCCTCATCGCCGAGTGCCTCCCCGGCGACCGGCTGGCGACGCTCCAGCGTGAGGCGTCCGAGCTAGGCCTGCACACGCTCGTGGAACTGCACGACGCCGAGGAGTTGCCTCGGGTGCTGGAGTGCGGGTCGACCGTGATCGGCATCAACAACCGCGACCTGAGGACGTTTACGACGCGGCTCGCCCACACGCTCGACCTGCTGGCGAAGATTCCGGCTGACCGCGTGGTCGTCAGCGAAAGCGGCATCCGCACGCACGCCGACCTACAACGACTCGGCGCGGCCGGGGTGCGGGCGGTACTGGTGGGGGAGTCGCTGATGCGCGCCGCCGACATCGGCGCGGCGCTGGACGAGTTGCGCGGCGTCAGCCAAGCAGCGGCCCCGTGAACCGCCGCAGGAACTTCACGCCGTTGGTCACGTCGGCGAGCTTGTTCTCGCCCTGCTCGCGGTCCACGCACAGGTAACCGTCGAACTCCATCACCTGAAGCGTCGCCGTGAACGCGAGCCAGTCCACGTCGCCGGCCCCGAGCGGCACTTCCTGAATGCCGCGACTCAGGCCGGCGTTGCGGGCGTCGCGCGCGTGGACGTGCGCCACCACGCCCTTCAGCGGCGCGAGGTTCGCCAGCGGGTCGTGGCCGTGGACCATCAGGTTCGCCGGGTCGAACGTCACCTTCAGGCTGCCGGTGTCGAACGTCGCCAGGTATTCGCGTACCTTGTCGGCCGGGTCGAAGCCGATTTCCAGCGCCACCATAGTTCCCACGCGGTCGCCGAACTGGCCGAGTGCGGTCAGCGACTCGCGCATCAGCTGCGCCCGCGGCGACTCGGACTCGTCGGGCAGCTTCGGGCACGGCACCACGACGCGGCGGCCGCCGAGGTCGAAGGCCAGTTGCATCGCCTTCCGAACGGCGTCGATTCGAGGCTGGAGGTCGGCGGGGATGTCGAGCCCGCGGCGGAGCGGGACGTGCAGCGCGGCCAGGTCCTGCGAGTACGAGCGCAGCAGGTTGCGAAACTCGCGGCGGCCCGTCTCGCCAAGCTGGGCGGGAAGCAGGTCGCCGACGGCGTCGGCCTGGATCGCGGTCGCACCCATCCGCGCCGATTCGGCGACGGCGAGTCGGATCGGCCGCCCGGTCGCCTCGGCCACGATTCCGACGCGGAGCGGCGTCATACCACGGACTCCTCGGGCGCTTCCAGGAACGCCGTGAACGGCTTCACCAGCTGCCGGAACGTGTCGGTCGGGATGTCCACGGTGCCCCAGCGCGGGCTACGCGGCCGCATGTGCCCGGCGTAGTCCTCGACGGCGACGCCGCGAGCGAGGTAGCTGCGGCCGGCGTGCGCGAACAGGTCGAGCGTGTCGTCCGGGAGCGCGACCGTCGGCAGCACCTGGTACACAAACGCCAGCACGCCGCGAAAGCCGGGCCCGAGCCGCGCCGCCCAGCGCGCGAGGTCGGTCACGTCGGAGCGGGTCGCCCAGTGCTCCCACACCTTCCGCGGCCGGTCGGCGGCACCGCCGGGAAACTTGCGGCCCTTCACGTCCACGACGAGTCGGGCGTCGTCCGGGCCGATGACGAGGAAGTCGGGCGACTTGGCGTCCTCGTCGTCGAGGTAGCTGCGGCGCGCTTCCACCACGGGGACGACGGCCACGCCGCGGGCGCGGAGAAACGCCTCGAATGCCGCCTCGTAGTGGTTGTCGCGGTTCATCGGCTCGCCTTGATGCGCGCGACCACCTCCGCCTCCGGCACCGCCACTTCCTCGCGCCGCGCCAGGTCTTTCACCTTCCACACGCCTTGCTCGAACTCGGCCGAGCCGGCGATCAGCGCCACGCGGAAGCCGCGCTTCTCGGCGTACTGCAACTGCTGGCCCACCTTCTTCGCGTCCGGGTACACCTCGACCGCGACGCCCGCCGCCCGCAGCAGCCGCGCCACGCGCTGGTAGTCGCCGAGCCGGGCCGCGTCGAACTGCACCACGAGTACGTCGGCGGGCGTGGTCGCGCCGCCCAGCAGCGGGTGCTTCATCTCCTCCAGCGCGGCGATGAGGCGGTCGAGCCCGAGCGACGCGCCGACGCCCGGCAGCACCTGCTTCGTGTACAGGCTGGCGAGGTTGTCGTACCGGCCGCCGGAGCAGACGGAGCCGATGCCGGGGAGGTCGGTCAGGAAGGTCTCGTAGATGGTGCCGGTGTAGTAGTCGAGGCCACGGCAGATGCTCAGGTCGATGCGGAACCGGCCGTCCGGCACGCCCGCCGCGTTCGCCACCGACAGCAACTCGCGCAGCCGCCGCAGCCCTTCCGCGGCCTTGTCGTTCGGCGCGCCCGCGAAGAAGGATTCGACTCGCGCCAGCACCTCCTCGTTGCTGCCGGTCGTTTCGGCGAGGTCGAGCACGCGGGCGGCCTGGTCGGCGGTCACGGCCGCTTCCTTCAGCATCTCCTCGGCCACCTTGTCGCGACCGATCTTCGGCAGCTTGTCGAGCGAGCGCAACAGTGGCACCGCCCTGTCACTCAGGCCGTAGAGATCGAGCAGACCGTTGAGCAGCAGCCGGTTGTTCACCCGCACCTCGAAGCGGTCGATGCCGATGGCGGCGAACAGGTCGTTGATGACGAGCGCCGTCTCGATGTCGGCGGCGTTCGAGGTGGTGCCGATGGTGTCGAAGTCGCACTGCCAGAACTCGCGGAACCGGCCCTTCCCCGGCCGCTCGCCGCGCCACACCGGCCCCGTCGCGTACCGCTTGAACGGCGTGCCCAGCTGCGGGACGTACTGCGCGGCGAACCGCGCGAACGGCACCGTGAGGTCGAAGCGGAGGCCGGCTTCCTCCTTCTCGGCCTTGGCGCTGCGCACGCGGTAGACGAGCTTGTCCGACTCGTCGCCGCCCTTGCCGAGGAGCACGTCGAGCGACTCGACGGCCGGCGTGTCGATGGGGGTGAAGCCGTAGGAGCGGCACACGTCGCGGACGCACCCCACGATCCGCTCGCGCGGGATCATCGTCGCGGGGAGGTAGTCGCGGAAGCCCGACAAGGTTTTCGGATCGATCACGTGTAGCGATTCTCTTGAGCCGCGGTTTGATTCCCCGAATGACCAATGACCCACCAATGACCAAGGAAGCCGATGCTGGTTTTCCTTGGCCATTGGTGGGTCATTGGTCGTTGGTCATTCCCGCCGGTAGCGGGCGCTGAAGCGCTCCAGGAAGCGCCGCTCCTCGTCGGTCAGCGAGCCCATTCCGGTCGCGGCGATCTTGCCCAGCAGCTCCTCCATCCGCTCCTCGTCGCGGACGCGCTGGGCGTTCTCGGCGGCGATCTTCCGCGCCTTGCGGGCCTGCCACCAGCGGGCGAGCGCCCCCTGCTTCCGCTTCGGCCGCGGCGGGGGCTCGTCGTCCCGCTCCAGGCTCGTGTACCCGGCCGAGAAGTCGTACCCGAACGGCCCCTCGTCGGTGTCCAGCTGCTGGAGCCGCTGCGAGCACGAGTACAGCATGAACAGCGACAGCCCCATGAACAGCGTCTCGTTCGCCGCCACCGACACGATCAGGAAGATCAACGCGAACGCGAACCCGGTGTACGCCGCCACGGTCACGCCCCGGCGGAGGTCGGACCGGCCCCAGACCACCGACTGGAGCACCTGCCCGCCGTCGAGCGGGTACGCCGGCACCAGGTTGAACAGGAGGAGCACCCACGACAGCCAGAAGGTGCGGTTCAGCCACACCGCCCAGCCGGGGGCGACGGCCCGCTCGCCGGGCATTCCCGCCGCCACTTCCGCGGCCGTCTCCGGCTTCCACGCCACGCGGCTCTGGAAGCCCGTCTCCTGCCGCTTCGTCAGCACGTCGTACAGCACGCTCTGCGGCAGCTGCTCGTTCGTGCCGGCCTTGTACACCTTCAGACCGTACTCGCTGGTGTGGTCGCGGCCGTCGCGGTAGTTGTACATCTCCGAGACGAACGGGTTGGCCAGCGGGTTCGCGTTCGGGACGAACCCGGACACGAGCAGGGGGACCGCCACGGCCACGCAGATGAGCGCGTTCACGGCCGGCCCGGCGACGGCGGTCAGGAGGTGCGCCCGCGGCGTGTTCGGGATCTCGACCATCGCCAGCCCGCCGAGCGGCCAGATGAGGATTTCGCGGGCCTCGCCGCCGAGCGCGCGGGCGGCGAAGGCGTGGCCGAACTCGTGCAGCAGGATGACGACGAACAACAGGACGATGGTGAACAGGAACACGTCGCCCCATTCGATGGGGTTGTCCTTGGCGGTGACCTGACGGACGAACAGGCCGAGCGTCACGATGATGAAGAAGACGTGCAGCTTGACCGGGATGCCGGACGCCCGGAAGAGCGGTAATGCCCAGCTCATCGGATCGCGCATCGAGCCACCCCGTCCCTGGCCGGCCGGCGGGTTGCCTGCCCCCGCGGGTCATCTTATCATCGCCGGGAGCGTGCCGCAATTCGGCCCCCTTCCCGCACTTCCGGCAGACGCCCCGATGCCCCGCGAGATCGTCTACACCGGCCGCCGCGTCTCGGTCGCCATCGACACCTTCACCGCCGCGGACGGCTCGACCGTCCGCCGCGACTTCATCGTGCACCCCGGCGCGGTGGTGATCTTGCCGGTGTTGGATGCGGAAACCGTGGTCCTGCTGCGGAATCATCGCTGGGTGGTGGGCGAAACGTTGTGGGAGGTTCCCGCCGGCACCCGCGAGCCGAACGAGCCGCTGGAGGCGTGCGCGAGGCGCGAGCTGGCCGAGGAGACCGGCTACACCGCGGCGAGGTGGACGTACCTGGGCTTCCTGTACGCTTCGCCCGGCGTGATGAACGAGCAGCTGCACCTGTTCGTGGCCGAGGACCTGACGCCCGGCCCGATGGCGCTCGAGGCCGACGAGCAACTGGAGCCGGTGACGGTGCCGCTGGCCGAGGCGGTGCGGATGTGCCTGAGCGGCGAGGTGAAAGACGCCAAGACGATCACGTCGCTGCTGCTGTGGGAGCGCCGCGCGAAATGACCAATTACCAATGAGCCACCAATGACCAGGGTAAACGAGGCTGGTCTTCCTTGGTCATTGGCGGGTCATGGGTAAGTGGTCGTTCCCGGCGTCAGCCGGGTAGCGGGTTCGGCGCGAGGAACGTGTCCGCCGGCTCCGTCTTCGGCACGACCACGATGCCGCCGTCGGTGATCGTGAACCCGCGACGGCGGTCGAACTCGGTGTCGTAGCCGAGCACCGTGTACGGCGGCAGCTTCACCTCCTTGTCGATGATCGCCCGCCGGACGCGGCAGTACCGGCCCACGTCCACGCCGTCGAGAAGGATCGAATCTTCCACGACGGCGTAACTGTTCACCCGCACCCGCGGCGACAGCACGCTCCGCCGCACCTGCCCGCCGGACACGATGCTCCCGGGGCAGACCAGACTGTCGAGCGCCTCGCCGCGGCGGGACTGGCCCGGCGGGCCGTCGGCGCTGAACACGAACTTCGGCGGCGGCAGCTGCGGGTGGAACGTGCGGATCGGCCAGTCGCCGTCGTACAGGTTCAGTACCGGGTCGATGGCGATCAGGTCCATGTTCGCCTGGTAGTAGGCGTCCAGGGTGCCGACGTCGCGCCAGTAGGGCACCGACTTGCGGTTCTCGTCGCGGAACCGGTAGGCGAACACCCGCTGCCCGTTCTCGATCATCCGCGGGATCACGTTCTTGCCGAAGTCGTGGTCGCTCCCCGGCGTCGCCGCGTCCTCGCACAGCAACTCGAACAGCAGCCGCGTCGGGAACACGTAAATCCCCATCGACCCGAGCGCGTGGTGCGGGTCGCCGGGCATCGGCGGGGCGGTCGCCGGCTTCTCCAGGAAGCTCTTGGCCCAGTCGTCCGGCGACGTTTCCAGGATGCCGAAGTGCCGCGTCTCCGGGAGCGGGACGGGGATGCAGCCGATGGTCACGTCGGCCCCGCGCTCGCGGTGGGCGCGGATCATCCCGGCGTAGTCCATCTTGTAGATGTGGTCGCCGGCCAGGACCATGATCAGGTCACAGTCCTCGCGCTCGATCGAATAGATGTTCTGGTAGATGGCGTCGGCCGTCCCCTTGTACCACGTCTCGTCGATTCGCTGTTGCGGGGGGAGCACCTCGACCGACTCGCCGAGTTCCGGACTCATGAAGCTCCACCCGGCCCGGATGTGCCGGTCCAGCGACCGCGACTTGAACTGCGTCAGCACCAGGATGCGGCGGAGGCCGCTGTTGATGCAGTTGGACAGGGTGAAGTCGATGATCCGGTACAGCCCGCCGAACGGCACGGCGGGCTTGGCCCGGTCGCGGGTCAGCGGTTCGAGCCGCGACCCCTTCCCGCCGGCGAGGATGACCGTCAGCACGCCGCGCATCGCTTTGCCCGTCCGGTCAGGGAGAGCCGCCGCGGGAGCGGCGGGGGAGTTCGTCGTACACCCGGGCGAACGGGGCGGCCATCCGCCCCGCGTCGAACCGCTCGGCCGCGCGGGCCTTCCCCGCCGCCCCGAACTGGGCCGCGGAGGCCGGGACCGACAGCAGGACGTGCGTGCGGGCCGACACCTGCGCCTTGTCGCCGACGGCGACCAGGAAGCCGGTTTCGCCGTCCTCGACGACCTCGGTCAGGTCCGGGTTGCCCCAGGCGACCACCGGCCGGCCGGCGGCCATCGCCTCCAGTGCAAGGTTCACGCCGCCGCGCGGCTGGAGCACCCACACCGCCTCGGCCAGCCCCAGCAGCGCCGGCAGGTCCGGCCGCGCGCCGGCGAAGTGAACGCGCACGTCGTCGAAGGCAAGGGACTGCACGAACGCGTCGAGGTCGGCCCGGCCGGGGCCATCCCCGACGACCACGAGGTGCAGGTCGGGGAAGGTGTATCGCAGGATGTCGAACGCCCAGATGGCGGACTTCAGGCCGTCGCTCGGTTCGAGCCTGCCGGCTGTGAGGATGAGGCGAGCCGTCGGCGGCAGCCCGAGGTCGTTCAGGACCGCGGCGCGGTCCGGGGTCGGGGGGGCGGGTTCGACCGCGGGGGGGATGCGCGTCAAGTTGTCCCCGACAACGCCGAGCCGGCGGTACGCGTCGGCCTCGGCCCACGACGCGGCGACGACACGGTCCGCGGCGCGGAGCGCGCGCGTTGCCGCCCACCCGCCAAAGCCGGTGCCGGGGTGCGCCGCCGCGGACGCGACCAGCGGCGGCCCGCCCCAGCGACTGAGGGCGCGGCCGGCCTGCACGGCCGACGGCCCCCACGCGTGGACCGCCGTGGGGGCGAACGCGGCGGCCAGGGTCCGCAGCTTCCGCCGACCGGCCGGGTCGAACGCCGACCGCAGCGGTGTCGCCTGCACGCTCACGCCGGCGGCGCGGAGGCGAACGGCGGCATCCGTGTCGTCATTCCCGAGAACCGCGACGGCGGGCGTGACCCCGTCCGCCGCGAGCCGCGGCAGCAGGAGCGCGAGTTGCTTCGCGGCGCCGGTGGCGCCGAGGTCGGAGGCCAGGAACAGCAGGCGGGCGGCGGTCACGCGGCCGGCCCGTCGAGGACGCCGATGTACGGCAGGTGGCGGTGCTCGTCGTTGAAGTCGAGCCCGTAGCCGACGACGAACCGGTCGGGGATGGTGAACCCGACGAAGTCCGGGTCGAACGGCACCTCCTGCCGCCCGACCTTCCGCAGCAGCACGCCGGCCTTGACCGTCTCGGCCCCCCGGTCGAGCAGGTGGGCCACCACCCGGGTCAGCGTCTTGCCGGTGTCGAGGATGTCGTCGAGGAGAAGGACGTGCCGGCCGCGGATGTCGGGGAGGAGTTCGTCGCGGATGAGGAGCTTGCCGGGGGTGGTGGCCTCGCCGCGGTAGCTCGACGCGGTGATGAACGCGACCCGCACGGGAAGGTCGATGCGGCGGATGAGGTCGGCCATGAAGACGAGGCAGCCGGTGAGGATGCCGACGACGGTGACCGGCCGGCCGTCGTGGTACGCGGCCCCGATCTCCGCCGCCATGCGGTCGATGCGCTCGCGGATCTCGTCCGCGGTGATGAGCACGTCCATCCGCTCAGTGTCCCGTTTCGCGCCGCGAGTTTCAAGCGGCGAACCGGCGGCGTCGGCCGCCGGGTGAGGGTGGCAGGTTGCCCACGCGCACACCCGGCGGCCGACGCCGCCGGTTCGCCTTCCAATAGACTTATCGCGGTTCGCCCGTCGTCCGCGACCCGTGGAGCGCCGATGGCCAAGCGGCTCGATCAGGTTCTCGTCATCGACATCGAATCGACCTGCTGGGACGGCGGCTACCCGCCGAAGGGGCAGAGCAACGACATCATCGAGATCGGCCTGTGCCCGCTGGAGCTGAGCACCGGCCGGCGGCTGGAGAAGAAGAGCATCCTGGTGCGGCCGGAGCGCTCGACGGTGAGCCCGTTCTGCACGCAACTGACGACGCTGACGCAGGACCAGGTGGCCGGCGGCGTGGCGTTCAAGGACGCCTGCAAGATGCTGGAGGACGAGTACCTGTCGCAGGCCCGGCTGTGGGCGAGCTTCGGCGACTACGACCGGAAGCAGTTCGACAAGCAGTGCCGTGAGACGGGCGTGCGCTACCCGTTCGGCCCGAGCCACCTGAACATCAAGACGCTATTCGCGGCCGGCCGGGCGCTGCCGTCGGAGTTGGGTCTGCCGCAGGCGATGGCCCTGAGCGGCCTGAAGTTGGAGGGCACCCACCACCGCGGCCACGACGACGCCTGGAACATCGCCGCCGTGCTGTGGGAGATGCTGCGGAAGCTGCGGGGGTGAGCGATGACGGAGGCGGCGATAGCGTGGGTCGGCTTCAATGACGCCTGGCTAATGGTGGACTGGATCGGCACTCATCTCAGCGAGCGGAAACACCGCTTGCTTGCAGTCGCGTGTTGCCGCCGGATTGATGAACTGATCCTGCACTTTCCGCAGGCGCTGCGTGCGGTCGTACTCGCAGAACGAATCGCCGACGGAGGGCCGGTGACCATCGAAGCGATGACCCTGCGCCGTGATATGCCGGAACGCGCGTTCCTTTGGATCGACGGTTACCGGCAAGAAAAGAAGAACAACCTCATGTACCATGCTGGGAACGCCGCGGCGAACTGCCTTGCTGGGATACCCGCCCCACCGAACTCATGGGCAGGTAGCTACGGCGGCCGTCTTGAGCAGGCCGTTCAGGACACCTCCTATCTCGTCGCCCATTCACGACGCCGGGATGATCGGGAGGCCTTGAGATCGCAGCATCTCGATGAACAGCGGCGGACCTTGGTGCCACTGGTCCGGTGTGTGTCCGGCAATCCATTCCACCCGTCACCGTTCTCACCGACATGGCGCACCGAGGCCGTGGTCGGGCTCGCGCGCGGGATGTACGAGTCGCGGGGCTTCGGCCCCATGCCGGTCCTCGCGGACGCGCTCGAGGACGCCGGCTGCGCCGATGCCGCCATCCTCACCCACTGCCGCGGCGACGGGCCGCACGTCCGCGGGTGCTGGGTCGTGGACCTCGTGCTCGGTAAGGAGTAGCGCGACGGGCGCGGAACGTCCGGAGCCCCGAAGGGGCGGCAGGCCTCCCAGGGCTGACGCCCTGGGCTATTGACTGCCGCCCCTTCGGGGCTCCGGGCACACCCGTCGCCTGACGCCGGCCGCTCGCCGTCGGCGCCCCGCGCCGTATCCTGCCCGAATCGCTCTCGCCGCCTCCAGGACCGACCCGTGTTCGCGTTCGCCCTCGTGGTCTGCCTGGCCGGCATCTTCTGCCTCGCGCCGCTCGCGCTGTACCTTCTCTGGCTCGCCGTCCTCAACAAGAAGCGCCGCCCCACCGTCGTCCCCGGCGGGTGGGACTTCGCCGCCCTCTGCGGCGGCCTGTCCGGGTTCATCCTGTTCGGCGGCGGCCTGGTCCTGACGCTGCTCCAGTCGAACGCCCGCTACCTGTTCCGCCGCAACCTCGAAGCCCTCCGCGCCGCCTGGGCGGAGGAGCAGATGGCGTGGCTCGCCGTCGCCGCGGGCTACCTGTTCGTCGTCGTCGGCGGCGGGCTGTTCACGCTCGTGCTGCGGCGGCGGTCGCTGGTGATTTACAACGTCGAGCCGGGGGCGGTCGAGGCGGCGGTCGCCGAGGTGTTCGACCACATGGGCAAGGCCGTGACGCGCACCGGCAACCTGTGGTCCGGCCCCGACCCGCTGTTCGAGCTGGAGCCGTTCGCGGCCGGGAAGAGCGTCTCGCTCCGCTGGGTGAGCAACGACGACCGGCTGTTCGAGGAAGTGACCCGCCACCTCCGGCCGGCCGTCGCCGACCTGGCGCCCGCGGAGAACCCCACGGCCCGCTGGCTCACGACGGCGGCGGTCGGCATCCTGGTCGTGGTAGTGTTCTTCGTCGGCGTGATGGCAACGAGCCTGGGGGCGTGGCGGTAACGGGCGGCCCGCTTCACGCCGCGCGCCGGAGCGCGACCCCCTGCCCCGTCAGCAGCGCCACCACGCGGCGCACCTGCTCGTGGCCGTCGCGCAGCAGGAAGCCCGAATCGCGGCCGAAACTCTTTGCGCCCAGCAAGAAGTACCCCGGCTCGCGAGTCTCGGGCCGGCCCGTCGGCTCGTCCACCTTCAGGCCCGTGCTCAGCCGCAGGTCGGCGCGGTAGCCGACGCACGCGATCACCCGCTCGACCTCCCACGTCACCGGCTTCCCGGCCCCGCGGCCGCCAACGCGGAAGCCCTGCTCCGGGCCGTGACACACCACCTCGTCCAACAGTGTTTGTGCGTGGAATTCGAGGTTACCGTCGCAGCGGGTGGCCAGCGAGTTGGCCTTCACCGCGAGGCGGTCGCGCTCCTTCAGCGGGTCGTTCGCCAGCCGCGGCAGCGGGGCGCCGCGCGGGCCGTTCGTGAGCCAGAACACCCACGTCTCGGCGTGCTCCTCGGCGAGCGCGGCCAGTTGCAGCACCGTCGCCGCGGCCGTGTACCCGTCGCCGATCACGGCGATACTCTTGCCGGCGTAGTGGCCGCGGCGGTCGCCGAGAACGTCCTCGAAGCCGGCGGCGATGTGCGGCCGGGCGGCCAGCTCGCCGACCGCGGGGAGGTTGCCGTCGCCGAGCCAGTTCGGCGTGTTGAACGTGCCGGTGCAGTCGAGTACGGCGTCGGCGGTGTCGATCCGCTCGGCGCCGTTCGCGCCGCGGAGTAGCAGCCGGAACGGGCGGCGGCCGTCGTCCGGCTCCGATTTCTTGAGCGACCCGGCCCGGCCGATCGCCAGCACGGCGTGCTGCGGGTTCATGCACTCAAGCAGCGCCTCGGACTCGGCCAGCGGCACGAGGTACGCTTCGCGGAACTGCCGGCCCGTGAGTAGGTCAGTGTCCGCGGGTACGTCCTTGGCGCGGCGCTCCTGGCGAAGCGTTTGCAGGCCCAGACTCGTCGTATTCATGCCGAACGGCGTGAACATGCGCGCGTGGCCCCAGCGGGCGAGGTGCTCGCCGACCTGGCCGCGGTCGTAGACGCTGACGCGGCAGCCGGCGGCCTTCGCGGCCAGCGCCGCCTCGACGCCGACCGGTCCGGCCCCGATCACCGCCACCCGCGGCGGCTCCGCCTTCACCATGGCACCCCCCCTGCGCGACCGGCGGACCATACCCGCACTGCGGTGCGGGGGCAACACGTGTCCGCCCCACCGCCCCGCCGGGTGATACAATCCCCTCACCCGCCGACCCCGGACCGAGCCCCGCCGATGCCCTCCGAATCGATCGCCGGCTTCCTCGACGAAGCGAAGGCGAATCGCGTCCTGATCCCCGAGCAGGTCGAGCAGCTGATCCGCCAGCCCGACGTGCCTCAGGAAAACCTCGACGCCCTGTGCGCGTACCTGGAAGACCGCGGGGCGCTGACCCGCTTCCAGGCCGACGCCCTCCGCGCCGGCCGCGGGGGCGACCTCACGTTCGCCGGCTACCCCGTCCTCGACGAGATCGGCCCCTGCCCCGGCGGCACCGCCTACCGGGCACTCCACCCGTCGCTCCGCACCCCGGTCGTGCTCCGCCGCCTGCGCCCCGCCGCGCTCCTGCCGGCGGACAACCCGGCGGCCCTGGTGCAGCGGGCGCGGTCGTTCCCGACGTACCACCCGAACCTGCTGGCGCCGCTGGACGCGGGGGCGAGCGGCGACGAGTTCTACGCCGCCGTCGAAGAGCCGGCCGACATGGACACGCTCGAACAGCTGGTCGTCGAGATCGGCCCGATGCCGGCGTTCCTGGCCGCGGAGTTCGGCCGGCAGGCGGCGTCGGCCCTACGCACCGTGGACGAGCGCGGCCTCTGGCACGGCGACGTCCGCCCCGCGAGCCTCCTCGCGGGCCCGATGACGGTGAAGTCGACCGACGACGGCCACGCGAAGCGCCGCCCCGCGCCGAACGCCGCGGTGAAGGTCGCGGAGCTCGGGCTGGTGCCGCTCCGCCCCGCGGCGTCGGCCGCACCACCGGCCCTGGGGGCGATCGCGTACCTCCCGCCGGAGCGCGTCGATCACGCCTGGTACGACGCCCGCGGCGACCAGTACGGCCTCGGGGCCAGCCTGTACTACCTGCTGACCGGCAAGCCGCCGTTCGCCGCGTCGAACCCTGACGAACTCCTCCAGCAGGTGCGCACCGCGGAGCCGCTGCCGCTCGGCTCGCTGCGGCCGGACCTGCCGGCGCCGTTGATCGCCGTCGTCGAGCGGCTGATGGCGAAGCGGCCCGAGCAGCGGTTCGCCCGCTTCGCCGACGTGGAGATGGCACTGATCCCGTACTGCCGGCCGGGCACGGTCGCGCCGGCGGTGCCCGTTCCCGCGCACCCGACGCCGGTGCCGGAAGCGGCGGCCGTGCCGGAGTCGGCCGAGTCGTTCCCGGCCGCGGGCGCGGAGTGGGGGGCGCCGGACACCGACGCCTTCACCACGTCGCACGCCGCCGCGGGGCCGGTGTACAAGGAGCGCAAGCCCGCCGACCAGAAGCGGACGCGGCTCCTGATCATCCTCGGCCTCTGCCTGCACACGAGTGCCATGCTGCTGCTGGCGGCCTGGATTTTCGGGTGGTTCGAGCCGAGCCCGGAGCCGACGCCGGTGCCGCCGAAGAACGAGAAGCAGAAGGAGAACAAGAAGAACGTCAGGAAGGCGTGATGAAGCCGTGCGTCAGTCAGGCCTGCACGATGCCCGCGGCCGTCGCCGACGACCTGGCCGCGTTCGCCGCCGCCGGCCTCCCCGCCGCCGAGGTGTGGCTGACGAAGCTGGAAAAACACCTCGAAGCGGTGTCGGCCGAGTCCACGGCCGCGTTCCTGGCCGAACAGGGGATAACACTCGCGGCCGCGGCCTACCAGGGCGGGCTGCTCCTGTCGCAGGGTGAGGCCCGGCGGGCGCACTTCGAGCACTTCCGCCGGCGGCTCGAGCTGTGCCAGCGCTTCGCCATCCCGACGCTGCTCGTCGCCGCCGACTTCGCCCAGAAGCCGGACGGCCCCAGCCTCGGCCGGGCGCTCGTGTCGCTGACGGAAGCCGCCAAGTGGGCCGCGGGCTTTGGGGTGACGCTCGGCCTGGAGTTCCGCGGCGGCGACGCCTTCCTGAACAACCTGGACACCGCACTCACCCTGGTCGAGCGCTGCGGCGAGCCGAACGTCGGCGTCTGCCTCGACGTGTTCCACTACTACAAGGGGCCGAGCAAGCCCGAAGACCTGGAGCGGCTCACGGCGAAGAACGTGGTTCACGTGCAAGTCTGCGACGTGGCCGGCGTTCCCCGGGAGGTGATGACCGACGCCGACCGCGTGCTGCCCGGCGAGGGCGACTTCCGGCTGGAGCCGATCGTCCGCCGGTTGCGCGAGATCGGCTACGCCGGGTACGTGTCGCTGGAACTGAACAACCCGGTGCTGTGGCAGCTGCCCCCCGCCCAGGTGGCGGACGCGGCGATGAAATCTCTCACGCGATTATTACGATCCTGAACGCCGAGGACGCCCGATGTTCGACCGCGAGCGGCGGCTTTACGCAGACCAGTACGGTTACGCCCGGCAGCTGACCGCCGACATCCCGGACGAGGAGTTCGCCGAGGAGCCGGTGCCGGGGATGAACCACCCGGCGTGGATCCTCGGCCACCTCACCGTCACCGCCGACTTCGGCCTCCACCTGCTCGGCGAGAAGCCGGTGGCCCCGGAGGGTTGGGGCGCCATGTTTTCGCCCGGCTCCGTCCCCGACCCGAACCGCGGCAACTACCCCACGAAGGCCGAGTACCTGAACGCCTACGAGGCGGCGCACGCCGGCCTGTCCGCGGCCGTTGCGGCCCTCGACGACGCCCGCGCCGCGAAGCCGAACCCCGTGGCGAGCCTGAAAGCGCGCTTCCCAACGCTCGGTGATCTGGTGGCGCACCTGCTGACGACGCACGAGGCGACGCACCTCGGCCAGCTGTCGGCGTGGCGCCGCATTATGGGGAAGAAGGGCGTGTCGGTGTAACCGGTGGCCAGGAGACGGTGGACAGGAGGCAGACCGAACGCGACAACTCTGATTGTCCCCTGTCTCCTGTTCCCTGTCCCCTTCCCGCCGGAGCCCTCCCCATGTTCCGCCTCCTCGCACTCGCCACGGCGCTCGGCGTGGCTCTCACCGCCACCGCCCGCCAGGACACGCCCGCCAAGAAGGCCGCGCCGGCCACCAAGGCCGCCCAGCCCACCAAGAAGGACGCCCCGAAGGTCAGCGGCCCCGCACCGACGGCCGAGAACGTCCACTACGGCCCGCACGAGCGCCAGGTGCTCGACTTCTACAAGGCCAACAGCGCGACGCCGACGCCGGTCGTGTTCGCCATCCACGGCGGCGGCTGGGTGAACGGCAGCAAGGACGGCTACCGCGGCGCTGCCAAGCGGTACAACGACGCCGGCATCTCGCTGGTCGCCATCAACTACCGGATGGTGCCCGAGGCCGCGGAGAAGAAGATCGACCCGCCGGTGAAGTGGCCGCTGGAGGACGCGGCGCGGGCGCTGCAGTTCGTGCGGTCGAAGGCGACGGATTGGAACATCGACAAGGTGCGCATCGGCGCCACCGGCGGCTCGGCCGGCGGGTGCTCGTCGCTGTACCTGCTGTACCACGACGACATGGCCGACCCGAAGAGTTCGGACCCCGTGGCCCGCGAGAGCACGCGCCTCTACTGCGCCGCGGTGGACGGCGCGCAGACGACGCTCGACCCGAAGGTGCTGCGGGAGTGGATGCCGAACTACACCTACGGCGGCCACGCCTTCGCCATCGTCGGCCCGGACGGCAAGCGCGACGCCGGGTTCAACACGTACCACGCGAAGCGGGACGAGTTGCTGCCGAAGATCAACACGTACTCGCCGATGGCGCATGTGTCGAAGGGCGATCCGCCGGTGTTCCTCTTTTACAGCGGCATGACGAAGCAGAAGGACAAGGACGGGAAGGACGTGACCGTGCCGTCGGCGACGGTGAAAGGCGAGTCGAAGCCCGACCCGACGCACTCCCCGCTGCTCGGCGCGATCCTGATGGAGAAACTCCAGGCCGAGGGCGTGGAGGGCATCTTCGTCCACCCCGGGATGCCGCACCCGAAGTACAAGAGCAGCGCCGACTACCTGATCGACCGGCTGAAGGCGAAGTAGCAAGGCGCGCCGGGGTCGGTACCGTTAAAATACATGATCGAGTACTGACTCCGGGGGGATCATGACACAGACCATCGCGGCGCATTTCGACGGGCGTGTGATCGTCCCGGACGGCCCGGTCGAGTTGCCGACCGGCCTCCCGCTTCGCATCCGCGTCGAGTTGGCTGACAACCCCGAGCCGCGATTCGCCGCTCTACTCGGCTTCGCAGCCGACCTTCCGGACGCACCGCCCGACCTTGCGGCCCAACACGACCACTACCTGACCGGGACGCCCAAGCGGTGACAACGCCCCTGGGCGACGTGTTCGCCGACACCGTCTTCTGGGTCGCCCTGGTCGTTCGGGCCGACCAGTACCACGCCCGGGCGCAGGTGTGGTCCCAGCGGGTGACGGGCCGGATCGTCACGACCGACGCAGTACTCACGGAGACTGCCAACACGCTGGCCCGACCTGACTGGCGGAGTCAGGCGGTGGCTCTGATCGACCATTTACTCGGGCGGGCCGACGTGGAGGTCGTGCGGGCCGGTGCGGACCTGTGGGGCCGGGCATGGGACTTGTATCGGCGGCGACCGGACAAAGGGTGGGGGCTAACTGACTGCCTGTCGTTCGTCGTCATGGCCGACATCGGGCTGACCGACGCGTTGACGGCCGACGACCACTTCCGCCAAGCCGGGTTCCGGGCCGTACTTTTGGAAGAGCCCAGCTAAGACGATCGTAGCTCGGTGACGAAGGCCAACACTGGGGGAGGTCGCCGTGTGCCGGTACGCGTTTGTGGGGCCGTACAAACGACACTTCGCCTGCTTCAAGTGCCGAAAGGGATTCAAACGACCTCCGGTTGCGGATCGGGCAGCCTCTGAGGCCGACCCCGCACCGTGCCCGGCATGCGGGGACTGGATGACCGAGATGGGACTGGACTTCAAAACTCCTCCCCACGACGACACCGAACAGTGGGCCGTCATCGAGCACGTCCGTCGGCTGGGGTATGGGCACATGGACTGCGGTTGTGGCGGAAATGGACCACTACCGACCAAGTGGGGCCAAGTACCAGGCTTCCTGGCTGCCCGGCATCCGGAATCGGCTGGCGCGGGGCTGGTAGCACGGTTTGCCAATGGACGTGAAGGCGACAGCAATTAACGGCGAGTTGTCGCGGAAACAACCCGGTTACAGTCACCAGCACCCGCCATCCAAACACGCTCCTCACACCCCGGACACGATGCGCGTCGTCGAACTCGAAGCCCGGCACGTCCGGATCGCCCTGCGGCGGAAGGTCACCCACGCCAGCCACTCCCGCACCGACACCGACAACGTCGTCGTCCGCTGCGTCCTCGCCGACGGCACCGTCGGCCACGGCGAGGGCGTGCCGCGCGACTACGTCACCGGCGAGACCATCGACTCCTGCCTCGACCGGCTCGCCGCGAGCGACCTTCCCGCGCAACTCACCCCCTGCGACGACTTCGTCGCGGCCGTCCACCTCGCCGAGCGGTTGAAGCTCGCCCCCGAGCCCGGCGACGACCGGCTCATCCAGGGGAACGCAGCCCGCTGCGCCCTCGAACTCGCCGTCCTCGACGCCTATGGGCGGGCGTTCGGCGAGCCGCTGATGAACGTCACCCGGGCCGTCGCCCCGGACCTGTACGAGCCGCGCGAGCGCGTCCGCTACAGCGGCGTCATCGGCAACCCGAAGGGGTGGAAGGGCCGCGCCTACCCGCTCGTCTACCGCCTCGCCGGGTTCGAGCAGGTGAAGTTGAAGGTCGGCATCCCCGACACCGACGACGTGAAGCGGACCAGGCGCACCCGCCGCTGGCTCGGCTCGAAGATGGACCTGCGCATCGACGCCAACGAGGCATGGAGCGCCGCCGAGGCCGCGGACAAGATTCGGGCGCTGGAGCCGTTCGGCATCACGAGCGTCGAGCAGCCGGTGCCGCACGAGGAGGTCGCCGGGCTGGCCGCGGTGCGGAAGGCGGTGAGCACGCTGCTGATGCTCGACGAGTCGCTGTGCGGAGCCGTGGACGGCGAGCGGGCGGTCGCCGGTGGCTGGTGCGACCTGTTCAACCTGCGGCTGTCGAAGTGCGGCGGGTTCATCCCGACCCTGCGGCTGGCGCAGATGGCGAAGCGGGCCGGCCTCGGCTATCAGCTCGGCTGTCAGGTCGGCGAGACGGGCATCCTGTCGGCCGCGGGGCGGCACTTCGCCACGAGCGTCTGCGGCATCCGCTACCTGGAAGGCTCCTACGACCGGCACCTGGTGTGGGAAGACCTGACCGCCGAAGACCTGACGTTCGCCCGCAACGGCACCGCGCCGATGCTCGTCGGCGCCGGGCTGGGCGTGAGCGTCGAGCCCGCGAAGGTGGACTGGGTGACGGTGAAGCGGGTGTCGCTGATCGGGTGACGAAAATGCCTGGCGAGCCGGGGGGCGTCAGCCCCCGGATTCTCGTTCCACCCGCCGCGAGAATCCGGGGGCTGACGCCCCCGGCTCGCCTTCCGATATTCTCACCCCATGACCGCCCCGCTGCTCTCGCAGTTTCGCGCCTCCGACGGCTACTGCTTTTACACCCGCTTCTACCCCGCAGCCGGCGAGCCGCGCGGGCGGCTCGTCTTCGTCCACGGCATCCGCAGCCACGGCGGCTGGTACACGCGGTCGTGTTCCGACTTCGCCGCGGCCGGGTTCGACGTTCACTTCCTCGACCGCCGCGGGGCGGGCCTCAACACCGTGGGTCGCAGTGATGCCCCGTCCTTTCGCCGACTGATCGACGACGCGGCCGAGTACGTGCAGCACCTGCGAGCGGAGAAGGCGTGGCTACCGGTCGTGCTCGCCGGCATCTCGTGGGGCGGCAAGCTCGCGGCCGCGCTGCCGTACCGCCGGCCGGGGCTGATCGACGGGATGGTGCTGCTCTGCCCGGGGCTCGTGCCGAGGGTGGCGCCGCCGCTGCCGACTCGCGCCCGGATCGCGCTGGCGCGGGTGTTCCGGCCGGGGAAGTTCTTCCCGATCCCGCTGAACGAGCCGGAGCTGTTCACCGCCGACGCCGAGTGGCGTGCGTTCCTCGACCGCGAGCCGCACGGCCTCCGCGCGGCCACGGCCCGCTTCCTGTTCGCCAGCTTCGGCCTCGACATCTACCTGCGGCGTGCCGTGAAGCGCGTGACGGTGCCGACGCTGCTCGTGCTCGGCGAGCACGACCGCATCATCGACAACGCGCAAACGCGGCTCTACGCCGGCCGCTTCGGGCGGCCGGTCGAGTTGCTCGACTACCCCGGGGCGCACCACACCCTGGAGTTCGAGCCGCCGGGCCACCCGTGGGTGGGCGACGTCACGAACTGGATGGAACGCCGGCTCGGGGTGTGACCTCGTCAGCGGATCGCCGACGCCGCGACGACGAGGATCAGCATCGCGACGAGGCCGACGGCCAGGAACCAGAGCGCCACGTGCTCCTTCGGCCGCTTGGCGGCGGCGAGGGCGTTGGAGCGTACCTCCTTGCGGTGCTGCCGTCGTTCCGCGTCGTGCCGGGCGTGCTTGGTCGCGCGACTCATGAGCCGGGCCTCCTTGGGCGGCGTGCGCCGCCGTGCCCCCGGTGTGGGGGCGGGCCGCGGGTCGGACCCCGGACTGGTCGGAGAGGGGCCCGCAGCCCCGAAACATGCACTTGAACCCTACACCTGACGCGGGCCGGTGTCGAGCAGGAATCCGAGGATCGGGGGCGGTTTGGAAGTGTCGGCGTCCGCCAGCCGGTCCTGCTCGCGGACGCCCGAGCTGATGTTCCACTAACGGCGTGACATGTTGCCGCGACCCGGTGTGCGGCGCGGCGGCAGAATCAGCCGCGGTCGCCGGGCTTCTTCGGCTTCGCCAGCCCCGCCTTCTCCAGCAGCGACTGGCCGAACACGTTCTCCTCCTCGGCGAACACGTCGTCGATCGCGGTCCCCTCGGCGAACTCGTAGTGGATGACGTAGTTGTGGCCGGCGATGCCGATCTCGTCGCCGGGGCGCAGCGGCCGCCGCTGGGTCCGCTCGCCGTTCACCTTCACGCCGTTGGTGCTCCCCATGTCGCGGAGGAACCACACGCCGCTCTTGAACGCCAGCTCGGCGTGAACGCTCGACACGTTCTGGAACTTCAGGCAGATGTCGCACGACTCGCGGCGGCCGAGCGTCATCACGTCGGCGATGAGGGGGATGGCGTCGCCGCCGCCGACCGGCACCAGCTCGCCGCGTCGCGTGGTTGACATGGGAAGAACCTCGCCCGCAATCGGGGGAATGAAATCGGCCGGCACCGCGCCCGACCGTGGCACCCATGTTAGCCGGTTCGGACAGCGCTGGGAACGGGTGACGCGAACGGAAAACGCCCGGGGGGTGCTCCCCCGGGCGTCGCGTGCGAAGTGTAGGGGCTGCGTTACGGGGCGACCGGCGTCGGGATCGAGATCGGCGCCGTGGGCACCGCCCCGGTGCTCGGCGGCACGATGTTCGGGTGGATGGCGGGAGCCGGGGCCATCACCGGAGCCGGGCCGCCGGGCATCGGGCCGTAGTAACCGGCCGGGCCGGGGAAGTACGGGTTCACCGGGAAGTTCCCGCCGGCCGGCGGCCCGTAGAACGGGGCGTGGACGGGGGCCGGCGTTTGGAAGTGGCCGTCGTAGGGCCAGTACAGGTACCACGGGGCCGCCTGGAAGGCCGGCAGCTGGCGGTTGTGGTGGTTGGCGAACAGGTACGGCCCCAGCCGCGGCGTGTGCGGCTGGCTCATGAACGGGCTGCCGTGGATCCGCCCGTCGGCCATCGCCGACGCGGGCAGGGCCGCCAGCGCGGCCGCGGCCGCGATCACACTCTTGCGCAGGTTCAGCATCTCGGTCGTCCTCCTCCGTGGGACTCGGCGCACCTCCGTGAGCGCACCGAGCGAAGTTCCGAAGCGAATCAGGGGGCGGTGGTGCCGCCGACCGGCACGATCAGGCTGGGCGTCTCGGCGTAGTACGCTGCCGACGCCCCGGCGTGTCCGAACCCGGTGTACCGGGCTTCGGCCGGGCCGCTGGTGACGACCGCCGCCGCCGCCGCCCCGCACGAGTTGCACCCGTGCGAGCCGTGGCGGTGGAACAGCTGGTGCCCGCCGCCGCAGGTGCTACACCCGCCGTTGCCCCAGGCGTGGCCGCCCACGCCGTGGCCCTGAACGCGGCTCCCGGGCTGCCAGCCGTGGATCCACCCGTAGGTGTTCCCGCCGCCGCCGCCGCCGTACCCGCCCTGGTAGCGGAGGTACGCGTCCCACGGGCCGTACGGCTCGAACGGGTAGTACCCCGAGTACGGGCCGTAGTTGAACAGCGGGCCGTGCTGGTGCTTGTACGGGAACATGTGGAGCGCCCAGCCGCCACACTTCAGGCCGAAGGTGTTGGGGCCGTTGTGGGCGCCGGCGACACCGGCCGAAAGGCACAACAGCGGGGCGGCGAGGGCCGCGGCCGCGAGGGTCCGTCTCATCGGGGCTCATCCTTGCGAGTGCGCCCGGACCCGTGGCCTTGCCCTGGCCCCGTCCCTGATCCAGGCCCACCATCATTGCCCCGAATCGCCGCCGTGCCAGGGGAAGCGGTCGGAAGCGCGAGGGGTTGCGGAGACGGGATCGCGCGCAACAGCGCCGACCGGCGGGGCGGGCACAACCGGAACGGCTTCACGCAGGGGCGGGGGTGGCGCCGCACCGCCGGCGCAACTCGTCCAGGTGGTCCAGCGGAACGGCCGTGCTGCCGACGCGGCGGTGGGCGGGGTTCGGGCCGTGGCAGTCGCTGCCGCCGGTGCGGACGAAGCCGAGCTTCGCCGCGACGGAGCGCAGCCGCCCGCCCGGCGACGAGCGGCCGAAGGGGTACTCGGACTCGATGCCGTCGAGCCCCGCGGCCCGGAGCCGGGCGAACTGCTCATCCGACAGGTCCGGCGGGTGCGCCAAACTCGACGCGCCGCCGGCCGCGCGAATGAGGCGGATCGCGTCTTCGATGGGGAGCGTGATCTTGGGCACGACCGCGGCGCGGAGCGGGTGCACGTAGCGGTAGAACGCCCCGTTCACGTTGCCGCTGAAGCCGCAGGCGACGAGCAGCGCCGCGACGTGCCGCCGCCCCAGGCTCGCCGCGCGCGCCGCAATCAATTCGGCGCGGTCGGGCGGAATCACGGTTCCGTTCGCGGCCAGTCTCGCCACGAAGTCGAAGAATCGCTCGCGCCGCCGCTCGCAGACGCGGCGCAGGGCGTCGGCCAGTTCCGCGTGGTCGGGCCGGACGAAGTAGCCGAGCAGGTGCAGCTCGCGGCCGTCGAGGTCGGTGCTGATCTCGACGCCAGGCACGACTTCGAGCGGCTTCCCCCGCACGCTGCTCGCGGCGTCGCACGCCTCCGCCACTCCCGCGAGCGTGTCGTGGTCCGTGACGGCGACCGCGCTCAGCCCGGCCTCGCGCGCCAGCGCGGCGACCTGGGAGGGCGTGTACTCGCCGTCACTGGCGATGGTGTGGACGTGGAGGTCGGCCCGCGGCGGGCTGGCGAGCCGGTGGAGTTGCGAGCACAGGGCCGTGAACGGGGACCGCCTCACGACGCCGCCGGCCGCTTCTTGGCGATGCGGTCGAGGACGCCGTTGACGAACCCCGGCGACTCCTTCGTCCCGAACCGCCGCGACAGCTCGATCGCCTCGTCGAGCACGATGTTGACCGGCTGCCGGGCCGGGTCGTGCAGCAGCTCGTAGCTCGCCAGCCGCAGCACGTTCCGGTCAACCGGGCTCATCCGCGACAGCCGCCAGTTCTCGGCCACGGACGAAATGACGGGGTCGATCGCGGGCTGATTGCCGAGCACGCCGTCGTACAGGGCCAGCGCGAATTTGGTGAGTTCGGCGCTCCCCTTCAGCCGCTCCTCGTTGGCGAGCCGGTCGTGGGCGAAGCGCTCGACCGCCTTGCGCGGCATCCCCGCGGGGTTCTGGTCCTTCAGGAACAGGAGTTGAAGGGCGACTTCGCGGGCGCGGGAGCGGCGGGTCAGCATCCGGCTATCGTAGTGGATTTCCGGCCCCGAGGCGGTACAACGCCGGCACGACCCCACACCCTCCCCGGACGACCCATGCCCCGCTTCCGCGTCGCCGTCACCGACTTCATCAACGACGACCTGTCCACCGAGCGCGACGTCCTCGGCGACATCGCCGACATCACCGCCTACGACGCCTACACCGAGGCCGACCTGGCCGGGAAGATCGACGCCGCCGACGCGGTGATGATCTACCACAACCTCGAACTGACCCGCACCACGATCGGCCGGCTGACGAACTGCAAGCTCATCGTCCGCTGCGGCGTCGGCTTCGACAACGTGGACCACCGGTACGCCCGGGAGCGCGGCATCCCCGTCGGCAACGTCCCCGACTACGGCACCGAGGAGGTCGCCGACTCGGCCATCGGCCTGATGCTGGCGATGACGCGCGGCATCAACTTCCTGAACAACCGCCTCCAGCGCAAGGTCGGAACGTGGATGTACACGCCGGTCGCACCGCTGCGGCGGCTGCGCGGCCGCGTGTTCGGCGTCATCGGCCTCGGGCGCATCGGCGCCGCCGCGGCGCTGCGGGCCAAGGCGCTCGGCATGGACGTGGCCTTCTACGACCCGCTGAAGCCGGACGGGTACGACAAGGCGATCGGCGTCCGCCGCGTGGAGAAGCTCGACGACCTGCTGCGGCAGAGCTTCGTCCTCAGCGTCCACTGCCCGCTCACGCCCGACACCAAGAACATCGTCGACGCCCGCGCCCTCAGCCTGATGCCGGACGGCTCGTACCTCGTGAACACCGCCCGCGGCGCGACCGTCGACGCGGCCGCGATCCCCGCCGCCGTCCGCAGCGGGAAGCTGGCCGGGGCGGCGATCGACGTGCTGCCGTTCGAACCGCCGCCGGACGACCACCCGCTGCTGGCTGCGTGGCGCGACCCCGCCGACCCGTGCCACGACCGCGTCATCGTCAACCCGCACTCGGCGTTCTACTCCGAGGAGGGGTTGCTCGACATGCGCGTGAAGGGCGCCCAGGCGTGCCGCCGGGCGCTACTCGGCGAGCCGCTGCGGAACGTGGTGAACTGACGGGGTGCGCCCACGGGCATCGGGAGAGCCGTTAGGCCGGGGCGCGAGCCCCGTCGGGGATCAGGAGCCCGACGGGGCTCGCGCCCCGGCCTAACGCGCACCGGCTCTGATCCACCGGCAAACCCCAACTGACAGGGCCGGTTGTGCCGGTGTTGCCGCCGCGGGTAAGATGGGGCGGGTGGGGGCCGCGGCCGCGGCGCTTGAGCGGCCGACCCCGCCGGGGTACGCTCGACCGGGAGGGACTCCGCGGAGTGCGCCCCTTCACCCCCGGGGTCCCGGCCGTGAGCAGCCAGAAGAACCCGTTCACCCCGGTCGACCGCGACCTCCTCAAGCGGTGCCTGGCGAACGCACCCGGCTCATGGAACGACTTCGTCGACCGGTTCATCAGCCTCGTCTACCACGCCATCCAGTACACCGCCCACCTTCGGAGCGCCCGCGTCGGCCCCGAGGACCTGGAGGACATCGCCGCCGAGGTGATGCTGAAGCTCGTGGCCAACGACTTCCGCGTCCTCCGCGAGTTCCGCGGCGAGTCGAGCCTGGCGACCTACCTGACGGTGATCGCCCGCCGCATCTGCGTGAAGGAACTGGCCCGCCGGCAACAGGTGCTCAGCGCCATCAACCGCGGCGAGTCGCGGCTGCCGGAGCCGGAGGCCGACGACGCCCCCGCCGCGGCAAAGGGGGTCGAGCGGCTCGAGGAGGTGGACGCGCTGCTGCGGCGGCTGAAGGGCCGCGAGCGCGAGATCGTGCGGCTCTACTACCTGGAGGGCCGCACCTACGAGGAGATCAGCACGGACACCGACGTGCCGGTCAACACGATCGGGGCCGTGCTGTCGCGGGCGCGGAAGAAGCTCCGCGAGATGGCGAAGTTGTCCACCGACGCGACGCCGGTGAAGCCGCGGAAGTCGAAGTCGAAGAAGCCCGACCCCGCGGGCTGAACCCGGCCTCAGTCCAGCTGGTACGGCGAGTTCGCGTCGTGCTCGTGGCGGATCTCGTCCACGGGCTCCTGCTTTAGCCACCCGGCGTACAGCCGGTTCGCCCCGTTGAAGACGAGCCCGTCCTTCCCGCCGACGTTCTTGTAGGCGTGGACCACCCCCGGCGGCACGATCAGCGCGTAGGCCGCGTCCTCGCCCACGTCGCGGACCTCCTTCTTGCCGTAGGTCGGCGAGTCCTTGCGGGCGTCCCACAGGTACACGCGGAACGTCGAGGGGCCGGTGAAGCAGAAGTAGTCGGACTGGTCGACGTGCTCGTGCGGGCCACGGGCCACGCCCGGCTTCGTCTGCGACACGTAGGCCATGACCGGGTGGTACTTGGGGTCGATGAGGTCGTTGCGGAACAGCTCGACGAGCCAGCCGCGCTGGTCGTGGTAGAATTTGAGCGGCACCCACACCACGTCGTGGATCGGGCCGCGCTCGGCGTACTTCGGCAGGGGCACGTTCATGGGCGTCTCCGGGGCCGGCCGGCGGCCGGGCGTTCGGGGCATTCTGCCCACATCCCCCAGCGTGTCAACCTCACCCTGGCCCCGGCCGCCGCGGCCCGATGGGTTGCCCCACCCGCGCGGATCGGTTAGCCTCAGCGCTGTCACCCCGACCGGCCCGAGGCCGCACCATGACACGCGTCGTCTCCGTCGTCGCACTCCTCGCCGTCGCCGGCTCCGCCGCCGCGCAGCCGGTCGGAGCCATCAACCCACAGGTCGTGACGGCGCGGATCGAGAACGGCTCGCTCGTGTGGGCGACGACGCAACTGCTGCCGGTGCAGAAGCCGGTGGTCGTTACCGTCGTGGTGAACGGCCGGCCGACGGCCGAGACGCGGACGGTGACGGAACTCACCCGCGTCACGTCGGAGCGGTCCGAGGCGGTGAAAAACCTGAAGGCCGCCGACGGCGCCGGCCGGGCGATCAACGCCGAGCGGCTGGCGGAGCGGTTGCGCGAGGAGGCGACGGTCGTCCTTCACGTCGGCCGTCTGCCAGACGCCTTCCGCCGGGCGTTCCGCGACGAGACGATTCTCATCGAATTACCCGGTCCTGCCGCCCCGCCGCGGCAATAACCTGTACCCACCCCACCGGAGGCTGACGATGATCCGTGCCGTCGTACCCGGGCTCCTGTGCCTGCTCGCCGCCCCGGCCGCGGCCCAGCCGCCGGCCCCACAGCCCGCGCCCCCGGCGCGACCGATCCCCGTCCAGCGATTGCCACCGCAGACGCTACCCGGTCAGGCGCTCCCGCCGCAGGCAGTACCGGCTCAGCCGCTGCCGCCGCAGGCGTTCACGTTCCCCGCCCAGCCGGCGCCCTGGATGCCGAACGGCGGCGGTGGTGGCGAGCCGCGGGTCGTGGTCGCCAAGGTGGTGGACGGGGCGCTGGTGTACAAGTCCAACACCATGGGTCCGGTCCAGCGCCAGCTCGACGTGACGGTGCTGGAGAACGGGCAGCCGGTGACCCGGAAGCAGACCGTGACGATGATGCAGCAGACCACAAAGGACGTGACGCTGCCGCTGGACGGGCTCAAGGTGAAGGACGCGGCCGGGAAGAAGATTCAGCCGCTGAACCTGGAGCTGCGCCTCGGCGACGGCAAGGGCGTGGTGCTGCACACCGGCCCGCTGCCGGACGCCATCCGGGCGATGTTCAAGGACGACGCGGTGTTCGTGGAAACGACCGCTGGCGCGGGTCAGTTCGCGGCGCCGGTGTTCACGACGGACTTCGCCCCTGCGGGTGGTGGGGTGCCCTCGACGGTCCGCATCCGGCCGGCGCCGGTCGTCGAAGACGCACCGGTCCCGATACCGGGTCGTCCCGCGCGGCCGGTGACGCCCCCGCCGGCGCCGCCGCAGCCGTGACCGAAAGGGTAGCGGTTATGAAGTTGCCGAAGCCGCGGTTGTCGCGCCGCGGCAAGATCGCGGTCCTGGTCGGTCTCGCCGCGTGCGGGCTGGTTGCGGCCGCCGCTTATCGCCCCGCCGCCCGCTGGTGGACCCGCGACCGCGGCGAACACCTCACCGCCGAAGAAGCCCGTAAGCACTTCCCCCTGGCGCTTCCGACCGGGGCGAGCGACGTGCGCTACTACCTGCACACGCAGCCGGACAAGGTGCTGGTGCTGGACTTCGCCGTCGAGGAGTTCAACTTCCTGATCTGGGCGTCAATGCACGGCTGGGCGCCGGAGCCGCTGCGGTCCGGCGTCACGCTCACGCCGCGGCTCGGCTTCGGCGACAGCCAGTCGAGGGTCGTCGTGACCGACGGGTACGGCTTCCGCAACCACCGCGACCCGGCCGCGCCGGACACCGTGCTCGTGGTGTACGACCGGCTGAAGAAGCGGGCCTACTACAGCTACTGGTCGGCACCGCAAACTTGAGTTGCCGCTTGCGGCGTAGCGGCCGCCAGGCCGCAAGCGGCAACGGAACTCACCCCACCTTCTTCGCCGCGGCCACCAACTCCTGGCAGTGCCCTTCCAGGTCGCGGTTGCCGCTCGTGCGAGCCGCCGCGAGCCCGCGCTCGGCGAAGCCCAGCGCCTTCGCCCCGGCCTTGAGCCGCAGCATCTCCTCGGCGGCGGTCGTGTAGAACTTCCCTTCCGCCGGGTGCCCCGCGATCAGCGCCTCGAACGCGGCCGCGGCCTTGTCGGCGTCCTTCGCCTTCACGTACAGCTGGGCCTTCTTCAGCCCGAACTCGACGGCCCGCGAGCCGCCGTTGTGCTCGGCGTCGAACCGCTCGCCCTGCGACAGCAGTTCCTGGGCCTTGTCGAACTCCCCGGCCGCGGTCGCGCCGGTGACGGCGGCGGCGTACAGCGGGTAGCGGTCGGCGTGGGCCGGGTCGTGCGGCTTGGTCACGCCCGCCTGCGCGAACGCCACCGCCAGGTCCCGCGCGTCCAGCTTGAGCGCCGCCCGCATCGCCTGGTCCAACTCCCCGACGCTCAGCGCCGCCACGTCGATGGCCGCGAGTTCGCCGGCATTCATGTCGGTGATCGAGCGCTTGGCCGGGGCCGCCGGGACCACCGGGGCGACGGGCTTCGGCGCTTCGACCGGCACGTCGACGTGTGGCGGCGCGGCGCTGACGTACTCAAGCCCCAGCTTGTGCCGCAGCTCGGCGAAGTCGTACACGTCGATCGGCACGGTCTGGTTGCCGACGCGCTTCTGCGGCACGACGCCGGCGAAGCAGTCGGCCACGAACTTGACCACGCCGAACACCCGCTTCCGCAGCAGCGAGCTGCCGACGGCGTCCAGCGGGGTGTTGCCGGCGAGCGACTTCAGCGGGCGGTGCAGCCACTCCTCCTCGAAGTAGTGTTTAGCGTGGCCGCGGAGCTTCTCCTCGGCCTGCTGCACGTCCTGCGTCTGCGTCGGGTACACCAGCGCGTCGATGACGACGTCGCCGAAGTTGATCGGCGTCGTGGTCGCCGCCGGCTCCTGCACCGCGAGGTTGACGCGGGTCCGCAGTTCCTCGACCACGCGGGCCGAGTTGTCGCGGTTCGGGTGCCACACGCGGATCACGCCCTGCCCGATGGTCAGCTTCGCCACCACCTTCGCGAGCGTGGTGCTCCCCACCGCCAGCAGGCTCGGCAGCTCCTCGACCACCATCGCGCTGACGACGCCCTGCTCCTGATCGACCTGGACGCCGAGCAGCCGGCGGGCCTGTTCCATGCCTTGCAGCCACTGCATGACCGGCTGCGGGTCGCGAATCTGCAGGAAGAAGCCGTGTTCGAGGTAGTCGGCGTCGTTCTCCATCCCCTGCCCGCAGCGGAGGACTTCGAGCAGGGCCGCGGCCTCCTCCGCCCGGTGGTCGTCGGTCTCGAGCTCGATCGACTTGCCGAGCGCCTCGGCGGCCTTCGGCTGCTCGCCGGTCCAGGCGTAGACCAGTCCGAGGTTGAACCACGCCGCGGGGTCGCCGGCCGTGACGCGGGTCAGTTCCTCGAACGCGGCGCGGGCGTCGGAGAACCGGCCGGTCGCCGCCGAGTCGGGCACCTTCTTCGCCGTCGGCCGCAGGGTGTACGCCTTGCGGGCACACTCCGGCAGCCGCGACTCGGCCCCGAACAGCGCCTCGAAGTGCTGCTTCGCCTCGGGGTCGTCCGGCTGGTACCGCACCGACCGCTCCAGCGCCGCCCGCGCGGCCACCGGCCGGTTCAGCAGGAGCTCGTTGCGGAAGATCAGTTCGTAGACGTGGGCCAGTTGGTCCGTCGCCTCGGGGTCGTAGGTCTCCGCGGCCTTCCGGAACAGGAGCAGCGCCCCGATGAGCTCGCCCTCGTTCTGCCGGAACATGCCGCGGAGGAAGTGGGCCATCCCGAAGTTCGGGTTCCGCTTCAGCGCCTCCGACAGCGCCTCCTCGGCCTGCTCGACGAGCTTCTCGGATTCGGCGGGCGTGGGGGCGTTCCCGGCGGCGTTGTACAGGAACTGGGCGTAGTACCCCCACACCGCGGGCTGGTCGGCGTGACCGGTGGTGAGGGCTTTGATGGTCGTGAGGGCGGCGTCGTGCTGGCCGAGGCGCTCCTGCTCGAACGCCTTCTCGACCTGCGCGAAGTACGCGACGCAGCACCACTTGAACTTCTTGCCGCTGCCGCACGGGCAGGAGGCGTAGGGGTCCAACGGCATTCCGCAGTTCCTGGGAGGGTTTGCGAGGCCCGGGGGCGGGCCTCATTCGGTTGTTCTACGGAAGGAGAGGAATCGGGTCGGGGCCGAAATCGCCGCCCTCAGAGTTTGACAGGCCGCGAACCCGTCCTAATTTTCGGTGCCGCCGCGATGCCGCCCGGGGCCGTTCACGCCCCCCCGCCCGCCGCGAGACACCCACGAAGGACATCCTACTATGGTGACGAGCGACCTCGGCGCGTGTGAGTGGTTCGTCTGGGACCTCCGCCGCTCCGGCCTCATCGACCGCGGCCAGCTCGACGCCATCGTCGGCGAGTTCCTGAAGCGGAACCCGCGGGCCGAGGCGCCCGCCCTGGCCGACCACCTCGTCCACCAGGGGACGATCACGCCGTTCCAGGCCGAGCGCATCCTCAACGGCAAGACGCAGGGGCTCGTGCTCGGGCCGTACGTCCTGCTGGACGCGATCGGCACCGGCAGCATGGGGCAGGTCTACAAGGCCAGCTCGAAGAACGACCAGAACCTGTTCGCGGTGAAGGTGCTGCCGCGGCGGAGCATGTGGAACGTCCGCCTGGCCCGCCGGCAGGTGCGGTCGTTCGCCAACTTCTCGCACCCGGCCGTCGTCCCGTTCATGGACGTGGGCACCGCCGGCGGCCTCCACTACCTGTCGTGGCCGCTCGCCGAGGGGCAGACGCTCGAAGCCGTGGTGCAGCGCACCGGCCGGCTCGCGCCCGCGCTCGCCGCCGTGTACGGCGTCCAGGTCGCGCAGGGGCTCACCATCGCCCACCAGAACAGCCTGTTCCACGGCCTCGTGAAGCCGTCGAACATCCTCGTCGGATCCGACGGCCAGGCCCGCATCCTCGACTTCGGCATCGGCTCGCTGCTCGTCGAGAACGAGGGCGAGAGCCTCGTGGACACGATGTCCACCGCAAACACGCTGACGAGCGGCCTGGACTGCGCCAGCCCCGAGTCGATCATGGAGCCGACGAACCGCACGCCCGCCGGCGACCAGTACAGCCTCGGCTGCGTGCTGTACTACGCCCTCACGGGCCGCGTGCCGTTCCCCGAGGGGAGTGCGGTCGAGAAGATGATGGCCCACCAGGCGAAGGAGCCGACGCCGATCCGCGAGCTGGCCCCCGAAGTGCCGGACGGGCTGTGCAAGGTGGTGGCGAAGCTCATGGCGAAGACGCCGGAGGATCGCTACTCCGGGTGCGAAGAGGTGGTCGAGGCGCTGGAGCCGTTCCTGGGCGACCTGAGCGCGAGCCCGAAGCCGGGGGACAGCCGAGGACCGGGGTCGGGCCTGCGGCGGCCCGGGTCGTCGGGGTCGCGGCCGGGGCTGTCGAATCCGTCGTCGAACTACGGCGGACGCACCGCTGGGGCGTCCGCCCCGGTGCGGACGCCGCCGCCGCCGCAGTCGCTCCCGGGGGTGAAGATCAACCCGATGCCGCCGGGCCGGGCCGACGTGGGGCGCGGGGCGCCGAAATCGAACCCGGGCGTCCGCGGGATAGCTGCGCCGCCACCGCCGGCGAACCGGGTTCCGAGCCGCGCCGCGTTCCAGATTCCGCCGGCGGCCGAGGTCGAGGAGCCGGTGTACGAGGCGCCGGTCCCGCAGACGCGGGCCGAGAACCTCCGCTGGGCCGAGGAGGATACGAACAGCCGCAGCGGCGTCGGCCCGTTAGGGCTGGTGATGGTCGCCGTGCTGGTGATGGTCGCCGTGTACTTCGGGGCGACGTTCCTGATGAACAAGTGAGGCGACGGGTAAAGCCCACCCGCCGCGGCGGGTGGGCTTTTTCGTTTCTTACGCCTCCGTCGGGTAGCCCTTCCCCGTCCACCCGGACCACCCGCCGTCCATGCTGATGACGTTCGTATAGCCCATCTTCTGGATCGCGTCCGCGGCCAGCGCCGAGCGGAACCCGCCGCCGCAGTACAGCACCAGCGGCGCCGCCGCGTCGGGAACCGTCTTCTCGATGTCGCGCTCGATGACGCCCTTGCCGAGGTGAACGGCCCCCGGCAGGTGGCCCTTCGCGAACTCGCTCTCCTCGCGCACGTCCACGAGCGTGAACCGCTCACCGGCGTCGAGGCGGCGCTTCACGTCGTCCACGGTACACTCGCGGACGCGCGCCTTGGCGTCCGTCACGAGTGCCAGGAACCCCGGGGCGTGCTGCTTGGCCATCGATGTCTCCTGCCGCCGCTTGCGGCGTCGCGCGACGCCGCAAGCGGCGATTACCCGAAACCTACAGGCACCGTCGGAAGCCGGCCTCTAGCTCGGCGCGGTCGAGCTTGCGGCCGATGAACACGAGCTTGTTTTCGCGGCGGGCGCTGCCCCACGTCGCACCCGGCTGGCCGTCGAACAGCATGTGGACGCCCTGGAACACGAACCGCCGCGGGTCACCCTTGATGCTGAGCACGCCCTTCATCCGGTACACGTCGGGGCCGCGCGTCTGGAGGAACTCGCCGAGCCAGGCGTTCAGCCGCTTCATGTCCAGGTCGCCGGGCAGAGTCAGCGCCACGGCGTTCACGTCCGAGTGCGTGTGCCGGTGGTGGAAGCCGCGCGTCGCGGTCGGCGCCACCGCCGCGCCGCCGACGCGGACCTCGACGCCGATCTTGCCGAGGTTCGAGCCGCTGAACAGCGCCACGGGGCCGGTCACGGCCAGCGCGAACCGCTGCGGCCCGGGCGGAAGTTGTAGCGTGAACGTGTCGGCGGCCGGCGACAGTACCCCACCCGGCTGCACGGCCTGCGGGTCGCCCGAGAACACCGGCACCGCCGCGTTCGCCGCCGCCACCAGTTCCGTTGCTGCCACGACCGCGACCGCGATATTCGTCTTGGTCCGCTCCGGAATCAACAGGTCGTGCGTGCCGGCGGGGAGTTCGTACAGCGCCCCCCAGCTGAACGGGTACTCGGGCTCCAGGAACTCGGGCTCGATCTCCAGCGCCCGCGACAGGTTGAACCCGTTCACGTTCAGGATGCGGTCCATGTCCACGACCGCGTTCGTCGTCCGCTCGATGCGGGCGGTCGGGTTCATCTGGCGGATGCGGCTCTCCAGCTCGTCCACCTCGTCGGCCGCGACCAGGTCGAGTTTGTTCAGCAGAATCACGTCGGCGAACGCCACCTGCTCCTGCACCTCGTGGGCGTCCCAGTGCTGGTGGACGTGCTTGCTGTCCACCAGCGTCACGATGCCGTCGAGGCGGGTGCTGCGCTGGATCTCGTCGTCCATGAAGAACGTCTGGGCGACCGGGCCGGGGTCGGCCATGCCGGTGGTTTCGACGAGGATGTAGTCGAACTTGTCGCGCCGCTTCATCAGGTTGCCGAGGATGCGGATCAGGTCGCCGCGGACGGTGCAGCAGATGCACCCGTTGTTCATCTCGAAGATTTCCTCCTCCGAGCGAACGACGATGTCCTGATCGACGCCGACCTCGCCGAACTCGTTCTCGATGACGGCGATCCGCTTGCCGTGGTGGGCGGTGAGGATGTGGTTCAGCAGCGTGGTCTTTCCCGCGCCGAGGAACCCGGTGAGGACGGTAACGGGGACGCGAACATCGGCGGCTGGCACGGCGGCTCCTCGCGGGGGGCGGGGTTACGGTAGGCAGGTGGCGGGTCGGTGCAAGACGTGGACGCCGAGAAGAGTTTTGACAGGATAACAGGATGAAGCAGGATGCCGAATAAATACTCGGTCTTGGTTCGGCATCCTGCTTCATCCTGTTATCCTGTCAAAAACTCCGGTCGCCGCACGCCATGCCCAGAGTCTTCGTCGCCCGCCGCATCCCCGCCGCCGGGCTCGACCGCATCGCCGCCGCCGCCGACGTGGACGTCTGGCCCGACCGCCTCCCCCCTTCCCCGGACCAACTCCGCGAGCGCGTCCGCGGCTGTGACGGCCTGGTGTCACTCCTCACCGACCGCGTGGACGCCGCGCTGCTGGACGCGGCCCCGACGCTGAAGGTCGTCAGCAACTTCGCCGTCGGCTTCAACAACGTGGACGTGCCGGCCTGCACCGCCCGCGGGGTTCGCGTCGGCAACACGCCCGGCGTGCTGACCGATGCCACCGCCGACATCGCCGTGACGCTGATGCTCGCGGCCGCACGCCGGCTCGGCGAGAGCGCCACCGACGCGAAGGAGGGCCGCTGGCTGACGTGGGAGCCGCTCGGCTGGCTGGGGCAGGATTTGGCGGGAAAGACGCTCGGCATCGTCGGCATGGGCCGCATCGGCTTCGCCACCGCGAAGCGGCTGCACCACGGCTGGGGCATGAAGGTGCTGTACACGGCTCGCTCCGCGAAGCCGGACGCCGACCGCGAGTTGGCCGCCCGCCGCGTCGAACTCGACGAGTTGCTCCGCGACAGCGATTACGTGTCGCTCCACGCCGACCTGAACCCGACGACGAAGGGGCTGTTCGGCGCCGACGCCTTCGGGAAGATGAAGCGCACGGCCGTGTTCGTGAACACGTCGCGCGGGCCGCTGGTGGACCAGCCCGCGCTCGCGGCGGCGCTGCGGGCCGGCACCATCTTCGCCGCCGGCCTGGACGTGACCGACCCCGAACCGCTGCCGCCGGACCACGAGTTGTACGCGCTGCCGAACTGCGTGATCGCCCCCCACGTCGCCAGCGCCACCGTCGGCACCCGCGACGCGATGGCGAACCGCTGTGCGGACAACCTGCTGGCCGGCCTCTGCGGTGACCCACTGCCCTACCCGGTGAACAACGTCTGACCGATTAATTGGCCGCAAAAAGGCACAAAAGACACAAAATAAGACCGTTCATTTTTGTGTCTTTTGTGCCTTTTTTGCGGCCATCCTCTTCTTCGCGGCTCAACCATGCTCACCACCGAACTCGTCGAACAGGTTCTCCGCACGATCCCCGGCAAGACCGTCGGCCTGCTCGGCGACCTGTTCCTCGACCGCTACCTCGACATCGACCCGGCCCGCGACGAGCCGTCGGTCGAGACCGGCCTGACGGCGTACCAGGTGGTCGGCGTCCGCAGCTACCCCGGGGCGCTCGGCACGGTGCTGAACAACCTCGCCGCGCTGGGCGTCGGCCAAATCGTCCCCGTGGCCGCGATCGGCGACGACGGCGAGGGCTACGAGCTGCGTCAGGCGCTGGCCCGCGTCCCGGCCGTGGACGCGACGCACGTCTTCGCCGCCCCCGCCCGCCGCACACCGACATACACGAAGCCGATGTATGGCGAGAAGGAGTTGAACCGCCTCGACATCAAGAACCGCACGGCAACCCCGGCCGCGGTCGAAACCGACATTCTCGCCCGCCTCGACGCCGTGTGGCCGACGGTGGACGCGCTGATCGTGCTGGATCAGGTGAGCGAGGCCGATTGCGGTGTGGTGACCGCCCGCGTCCGCGACCGCCTCGCGGAGTTGGGCGAGCGCGACCCGTCGAAGTTCGTCCTGGCCGACAGCCGCGAGCAGATCGGGAAGTTCCGCAACGTCTGCGTGAAGCCGAACTCAGACGAAGCTCGAAAAGCAGTCCCGGAGCCAGACACTCTTTTCCCCGACGACGATGAGATGGGACTGTTTCAGAGCCGATGCATCGAACTCGCTATGCTCCACACGCACCGGATCGTGTTCGGTACTGTCGGGGACCACGGCATTTTCTTCACCCGGCGCACCAGTGCCGACGGCGGCGGCGGTTACATCGTGTCAGCCTACCCGGTGACCGGCCCGATCGACATCTGCGGGGCCGGGGACAGTTGTTCGGCGGGGATCACGTCGGCGGTGGTCAGCGGGCTGACGCACGAGCAGGCGGCGGCGTTCGGCAACCTCGTCGCTTCGATCACCATCCAACAAATCGGCGTCACCGGGACCGCCACGCCGGCGCAAGTCCGTGCCCGCTGGCGAGAAGTGAGCAACTCCTGACCGCGCCCTCGCCCCAACACTCTTTTGTGGCATCGACTCAATTCGTGCCTCGACCCCCCCGGGGGGGGTGCCGTACACACAATGCGCCACGCCAGAATGTGCCGCCCTACCCCGCCTCCGTCACGCGGGCTAAACTGCCGTCACCCGCTCCCCCGAGGCCCGGCCGTGGACATTCCGCTGGTTCAGCTCGTTCGTCAGACCGCCCCGCAACCGCAACTCGCCGACGTGGCCGCCGCCGTCCGCCGGGCGTGGCTCGACAGCACGACCGCCGCCCGCATCAAGCCCGGCATGCGCGTCGGCGTCGGCTGCGGCAGCCGCGGCATCCGCAACTACCTGCTCATCGCCAAAGCCACGATCGACGCCCTGAAGGAACTGGGGGCGAAGCCTGTGGTCATCGCCGCGATGGGCTCGCACGGCGGGGCCAACGCCGCCGGCCAGCGCGAACTCCTCGCCGGCTACGACATTGACGAGGCCCACCTCGGCGTGCCCGTGCTCACCGACATGGACGCGGCGAATATCGGCACCAACAGCTGGGGCCAGCCGGTGTGGTGGGACAAGAACGCGCTGGCGTGCGACGCCGTGGTGACGGTGTCGCGGGTGAAGCCGCACACGGACTTCCGCGGGGCGTTCGAGAGCGGCGTGGTGAAGATGCTGGTGATCGGCTTCGGCAAGCGGCACGGGGCCGACCAGGTCCACAGCTTTGGCACCCGCGGCCTGCGCGACATGATGCCGGAGTCGTGCAAAGTGATCCTCGACAAGACGCCGTTCGTCGGCGGGCTGGCGATCCTGGAGAACGCGAACGAGGAGACGGCGAAGGTCGAGGTGATCGACCGCGCCGACCTGTTCGACCGCGAGCCGGTGCTGCTGGAGGAGGCGCGGCGGATCATGGGCCGGCTGCCGTTCCCGGCGTTCGACGTGCTGGTGGTCGGCGAGTGCGGGAAGAACTACAGCGGCGCCGGGATGGACCCGAACGTGGTGGGCCGGATGCTGATCGAGGCGAGCCCGGAGGCCGAGACGAACAACCCGCGGGTGACGCGGATGGCGGTGCTGGACGTGTCGCCGGAGAGCCACGGCAACGGCACCGGCATCGGCATCGCCGACCTGACGACGGACCGCGCCCTGGCGTCGATCGACCAGGTGCCGTTCCGCATGAACAACCTGACGGCGCGGTTCCTGTGGCGGAGCAAGCTGCCGATCGCGTTCCCGACCGACCGCGAAGTGATCGCCGCATCCGTGGAGACGTGCTGGCAGCCGGTGCAGGAGCAGGTGAAGTTCGCGGTGATCCCGAACACGCTGGAGGTGGTGGAGTTGTGGGCGTCTCCGGCGCTCGCGGCCGAGGCGGCGGGCCACCCGCACCTGGAACTGGTGGGGAGCCCGCGCCCGCTGCCGTTCGACGCCGCGGGCAACTTGCGGCAGGAGGAGCTGTTCCCGCACAGTGTCCGCGGACGGCGGACGGCGGGGCACTGACCCCCGCCGTTCACCCGTAGCGGCTCAGCGGCGCGGGCCGCGGTGCAGGTCGTCGCGGAGGCGTTCGAGTTCGTCGATGATGCGGTTGAGGCGCTGCTCCAGGTCGGCGGGGGCGGCGTTGTCCGGCCCGCGCCCCTGAGTGGCAGGCGGACCGAACCCGCCGAACGCCGGCCCCTTACCCATGCCGCCCGGGCCGCCGAACGGCGGGTTCGGCCCGCCCTTGCCGAAGCCGGGGCCGCCGAAGCCCTGACCGCCAAACCCGGGACCGCCGAAGCCCGGCCCGCCGAACCCGCCACCCATGGGACCGGGACCACGCCCACCGTCCTTCGGGGCCGGACCCCGGTCGCCATCCTTCGGACCCGGGCCACGCCCGAGGTCCTTCGGGGCCGGGCCACGGTCTTCGCCCTTCGGCCGCGGCATCGGGGCCACCTCACGACCTTCCTTCTTCGCACCGGCCTCGGGCCGACGGTCGCCGTCGCGGTTCAGCCGGGCTTCCAACTCGCGGACCTGCGCCCGCAGCCGCTCGACCTCCGCTTGCAGGTCACGGCCGGCGTCGGCCTTCGGCCGGTCCGGCGGCGTCGGCCGCGGCTGCGCCGGGCGGTCCTGAGCAGCGGCGGTCGCGGCCAGCGCCAGCCCGCACACCAGGGAGAGGATTCGCGTCATCATCGCCTCCAGTTCGTCGGGGCCGGAGTGCGGCCCCGTACAGCTTGAAACGTAATTGATTCTGGTAGGCGACCGATGAATTGCGGGTGAGTGAGTTCAGCCGACCAACCGGTCCCGGTGCCGGCGGGCGAGGTCGAGAAGCGGTTGAAGGGCGGCCCGGGGCGAGGGATCGCTCAGTGCGGACAGGTCCGTTTCGAGTGCGGTCACGGCCGCGGCCCGGTCGGCGACAACCTTTGAGAGCAGGTAGCGAACTGCAACGCAGTTCAAGTCGGTGAAAACGGCCGGGAACGCGTACGACTGCGGCACCGCGATTCGGTTCGCTTCCAGAACCGCACCCAACACGTCCCGCGCGGCGGCGGCTTCGTCCGCTGCCCGAAACAGGTCTTCACGTAGTTTGCGGGCTGGGCCTGCGGCGTGCGGCGCGGCAGAGCGGGCGTAGCGGAGCAGCGACACGCCTTCGCGGCGGTAGACGTCCTGAAGGCGGGCGGCGTCGGTCGGGGTCATCGCGTCGGCACCCCCGGCGTGGCCGGCCTGGCGATCGCCGTCGCGGCACCGTCGGCCGCGGTGGTCAGCGGGTTCCACACGACGCCGAGGGCGATTACGCCCGCCGCCAGTGCCACAAGCAGAAGTGACGCCGGCCAACCCGTTGCGACGGGTGGGCTTTCGGGAGCGTCGTCCAGCACCATCGCGCGGACCACCTTCAAGTAGTAGACGGCGCTCACTGCCGTGTTCACGGCGCCGACCGCCAGGAACACGCCGAACGCGGTGCCGAGCCAGCCGGGGGCGCTGCGGGCGGCGTCGTACACGGCCGCGAACACCTGGAACTTTCCGGCAAAGCCCGCGAGCGGCGGGAAGCCCAGCAGCGAGAACAGGAATACCGCCATCGCCACCGCCGCGACCGGCGACCGCCACGCCAACCCGCGGACTGCCGCCACGTCCTCGGAACCGGTCGCGTTCCTCACAACGGCCACCACGGCGAACGCCCCCAGGTTCATCAGCAGGTACGCCACCAGGTAGTACAGCACCGCCGACGCCGCCCCGGCGGTCAGCGCCGCCAGCCCGAGCAGCATGTACCCGGCGTGGGCGATCGTGCTGTACGCGAGCAACCGCTTCAGGTCGGTCTGCGCGAACGCGGCCAGGTTGCCGAACGTCACCGTCATCGCGCCGACGACACCCAGGCCGACGCCGAGCGTTCGCGGCACCAGCCACGGGTCGGGGCAACTCGCGTGGAACGAGTATACGAGCCGGGCCGTCAACGCCACCGCGGCCGCCTTCGACGCCACCGACAGGAACCCGGCAACTTCGGCGGCCGCACCGGCGAACACGTCCGGGCACCAGAAGTGGAACGGGACCGCGGCCAGCTTGAAGCCCAGGCCGACGAGCGTCAGCGCCACGCCGGCCAGTAGCACCGGGTCGAATCCGCCCTCCCCCGCGAGGCGGGCCCCGGCACCGGCCGCCACGTCCGGCAGGTAGCCGGTGCCGAACGTTCCGGCCGTCAAGCTGATGCCGTACAGCATGACGCCACTCGCCCCCGCGCCGAACACCACGTACTTGAGCGCCGCCTCACCGCCGGTGCGGCGCCCCTTCAGGAACCCGGCCAGGGCGTAGCTCGGCAGGCTGGCCATCTCCACGGCGATGAACGCCATCAGTAGGTGGTTCGACGCTGCCATCAGCATCATGCCGAGAGCACCGCCGAGCACCAGAGCGTAGAAGTCGGCCGAATCTTCCGCGTCGGGCAGGCCGGTGACGCGGGTCAGCAGCACGGTGAGAGTCGCCGCCGCGAGGACGACGATACGCACGTACCCGGCGAACGGGTCGGCCACCAACATTCCGGCGAAGTAGGCGCCCTGTCGCGCCGAGCCGGTGGCCTCCGGGAAGCCGGCGACTGCGGCGAATAGAGCAACCGCCAGCACTGCGACCGCCAGGCCGCCGAGGTGGCTGCGGTCGAGGAGGCGTACGAGGCGGGCGAGCAGCAACGCGACCACGCCGGCGGCGACGAGGAGTTCCGGGATGAACCGGACGAGGTCGTCGCCGAGTGCGTCCTGGAGGCCGTCGAGCCGGGGGCGGGTGAACATCGCGGGGCGGCCACCTGGTAGGGTGGGGATAGCCTACCTGCCGCCGACGGCCGGGGAAAGGGCCAACCCCTTCTCCCGCCCGCGCCGCCATGGTACGCTTCTCCCGTCCCGCCCTCCGTGAGCCCGCCCCATGCGCCTCATCCTCTGTGCCGCTGTCGCAACCGTACTGGTCGCAGCACCCGCTGGTGCCGACGACTTCGCCCCCGAGCCGGGATTCAAGATGCTCCTGAGCGGCAAGGACTTCGCCGGATGGAAGGCGAAGGCGGCGAAGGGCGGCGAGCCGCTCGAGGGGAAGGCCGAAGCCTTTAAGGGGCGATTCAAGTTCAACAAGGACGGCGGACTCGTCATCGACCCGGCCGTGAAGGGCGACGTGCGGATCGAGACGGTTCAGGAGTTCACGAAGGAGACGGTCATCCGCTTCGACTTCCTCCCGGGTGCCGGCTGCAACAACGACCTGTTCTTTCTCGGGAGCAAGTTCGACATCAACCCGACGCAACTGAAGATGGTGAAGGTCGGCGAGTGGAACGCGATGGACATCACCGCCTCGGGCGGCACGACGACGTTCAAAATCAACGGCGAAACGGCGCGATCGGACAAAGCAAAGACCGCGAAGAGCACGTTGGAGTTTCGGGCCGAGTTCGGGTCGATGGAGGTCCGCCGGTTGAGGGCCAAAACGGGCGGCTAGTCCGTCGGCGTGTGCTGCTCCTCGTACACGTCCGGCAGCGCGTTTCGGCGGACCGGGGCGGCGCTGCTCCCGGCGGCGGCCTCCGCGGCCAGGGCCGCGTCGAGGTCGGCGCCGAACAGCACGCGGTACTTCAAGTTGGCAAACCCGACGGAGTCGTTCGGCAGTAGCGCCGCCCGCCGCACCCGCTGACCGTTCACCCGGGTGCCGTTCGTGCTGCCGAGGTCGCGCAGGAGCAGCAGCCCGTCGGTCTTCACCACCACGCAGTGGTACTTCGAGACACTCTTGTGCTCGACGCGGACGTCGCAGTCCGCGCCGCGGCCGACGACGGAAAGGTCTTTGGTCAGGTCGATCGGCGGGCCGCCGTCGGCAGGAACCAGTCGGGCACGCATCGGGGTCCGCTCGCACGGCGGTCGGGGATACACGATTGTTCCCGCACGGCGGTCGCCGCACAAGGGTTGAAGCGCCGTGGTCAGCGGGGCTTGGGAGCCAGAGCGTCGGCCCGCGCTGCCAGGGTGCGGGCGTGCGTGGTTCGTGCTTCCAACCCCGGCAGATTCGCGGACTGGTCCAGGAACGAACGCCACGTGTTCGCCGCCTCCGCCCAGGCGTCCGCGGCCGTCGACTTCGCGCGGCCGGCGTCCGCCCCCGTCACCTTGTCGGCTCGCAGTTGCTTCCGCTCCGCCTCTTCGTGCTTGGCGAGCGCCAACAGGTACGACGCCTCCGCGAACCCCAGCCGCGCCGTGATCCGCGCGACCAACGCCGACGCCACCGGGGCCGTCACCCGCCAGAACTCTTCCACCGCCGCGCGGGCCGACACCACGGCCGGGTCCGTGGGCGGCACCGGGCGCACCTGGTTCGGGTCGGGGTACTCGGCCCGCCGCAACTCGCCGTAGACCCGGTTTGCCTCCTTGACCCACTCCTCCAGCAACTCGGCGGTCACGTTCTTGACTTGCTCCTGCGCGCGGCCGTAACCGTCCTGCCGGTCGGTCAGCAGCTTGGCCGCGTCCTGGAGTTGGCCGCGCTGGATGCGCTCGAGCGGGCTCGGCGGCGCCACGAACGCCTGCTCGTAGCCGTACCCGGCGCCGTTGATCAATCGGTCGGTGATGCCGGGGTACATGATGCCGGGCGGCAGCAGGTCGCGGCCCTGGATCAGCTCGCGGATCGGCAGGCGTGAGTTCTTGTACAGCTGCAAGATCTGCTGTTGCGGCGGGCGGGTGTCGGTGCCACCGTCGTCGGTGGGGAGGAACCACGCGAGCACACGCGGGTAAGCCGGCCCCTCGCCCGGCGGGTTCCAGACTTTCACATCGGGAACTCCGGGCCCGGCAGGCGGCGCGGCCGCGAACCGGTCGCGGACGGCCTTCAAATCCACCGCCAGGTGGACGCCGGTGTCCGCCTTCACACGCTCTTCCAGCGTCGCCATCCGTGGGGCGAGCGCCGGCAGCGGCGCGGTCAGGTACACGATCGCTTGCTTGACCGCGTCCGCGGGCACCTTCCACGTCGAATCTTTGGCCTCGGCCCACGGTTTGAGCAAGTCCGGGTTGGCCTTCAGCTGCGCAAGTGTGGCGGGGAACGTGCGGCCGGCGGTCGGGTCGAACAAGAGCACTTCGGCCCCCGCGCGCACGGCCACGGCCCAGAACGGGCCGGCGGGGAGTTCCTTGGCGTCGGCCCACGGCGGTGAGGTGCCGATCGACTTAGTCGCGGCGTCGGGCGGGCCGACGAGCCCCGCGTCGAGGCCGAGTTGCTGGAACACGGCCAGCGCGACAGTGGCCCGTTCCAGCGCGGTGCCCCAGCCTCGGCGGAGGACGTAGGACGGCGGCACGGCGTTGACGAACCGGCCGTCGTCGGTGACCCAAGGGCGGACGTACACCTGCCGGCACACCCAGCTGAAAGCGGCCTTCGCCTGCTCGGCAGGTGGCAGGCCGACGGGGTCGATGGCGCGGGCCGCGTCGCGGAAGTACATGCACTCGGCGACGTAGGCAGCGTCGCCGCCGGTGTACCCCGACGGGCGGACGACCGTAATGTCGTCGGGCGTCAGCCTGACCAGTGCGGTCAGTTCCTTTTCGGCTTCGGCGGAGAGCGCGGGGGCCCCGGGCACGTCAGGCCGAGCGGCCAGTTCCTCGGCGAGCTTGTTGAGCGCCGCGCGAACGCCGGCCGGGTCGGGCTCCTTCGCCAGCCGCTTGGCCGCCGTCTCCCACGGGTCGGACTTCGCCGCCGCGGAACCTTTCGCGTCCTTGTCGGAGCTCGGCCCGGGCTTCGGGCATCCGGTGAGCACCACCGCGGACATCGCCAGGGCGACGAGTGCCCCCGACGACAGGAGAGCGTAGAAGCGGCCGGACCGGTTCATGAAGGCGGACCCGTGGGGGCGTCGGCGAGTGCGGCCCGGATGCGGAGGCAGGAGCGGACCAGCGTTTCCAGGTCGGCGAGCGGGACCATGTTCGGCCCGTCGCTGGGGGCGGTGTCGGGCGTCGGGTGCGTCTCCACGAACACCCCGTCGCACCCGGCGGCGACGGCGGCGCGGGCGAGGACCGGCACCATCGTGCGGTCGCCGCCGGTGCGGTCACCGAGTGCGCCCGGAGTCTGTACGCTGTGGGTGGCGTCGAAGATCACCGGGGCGCCGGTTTGCTGCATCCACGGCACGCTGCGCATGTCGTTCACCAGCAGCCCGTAGCCGAACGTGGTGCCGCGCTCGGTGAGGAGCACGCGGCGGTTGCCGACCTCGGCCAGCTTGGCGACGACGTTCTTCATGTCCCACGGGGCCATGAACTGCCCCTTCTTCACGTTAACGACCCGGCCGGTCTTGCCGCACGCTTCCAGCAGGTCGGTCTGCCGGGCGAGGAACGCGGGGACTTGCAGGATTTCGCACACCTCGGCCGCGGGCTCGGCCTGGGCGGCTTCGTGGATGTCGGTGGTGACGGGGAGGCCGGTTTCCTTCCGAACGGCGTCAAGGATCGCGAGGCCGTCGTGAAGGCCGACGCCGCGGAAGGACTTGCCGGACGAACGGTTGGCCTTGTCGAACGACGCCTTGAAGACGAGTTGCAGCCCGAGCCGGTCGGCTAGCTGTTTGAGGCGGGCGGCGACGCCGAGGGTGAAGTCGCGGCTCTCGATGACACACGGGCCGCAGACCCACAGTAGCGGGCTGCCGGCGCCGACGGTGTAGGGGCCGACTGTCACCGGCTGAACCGCGGCCATGCGGGGTGCCTCCGTGCGCGGGGCGCTAACCCCGTCAGGATAGGGTGGGTAAGGGTGAATGGCTTCGCCGCGTGCGGCGTTGCAGCGTCGATGGTGCAACGCCGCACGCGGCGAAGCCCCGAGCCCCTACGGCCGGCTCATGCCCACGAAGCTGCCGTCGTTCTCGCGGGCCAGCGCCCACAGGAACGCCCCCAGGTCGGGGCTCTCGTAGTAGAAGCCGATCGAGTGGATGCGGATGCGGCTCGCCGCGGACGGGTTCCACGTCGAGCGCAACTTGTCGCGGATGAACCGGCCCATGATCTCGGCCTGCCGCGTCTCCTCCAGCGGCGGCACCGCAGCCACCTGTGCAGGCGTCAGGCCGGGGCCGATGTTCGGCAGGCCGTCCGAGAACAGGTAAATGGTGTCGAGGCCGCGCGGCCGCAGCCCGAACGCCAGGTCGAACCCGGCGTGCATGTTCGTGCCGTCGGCCGGCCTGATGCGGCCGAGCGCCTCGCGCACCTCGGCCACGCTCTTCTCGCCGTCGTACCGCCGCCACTCGCCGCTCCCCAGCAGCCAGCGAGCGTCCTTCGAGAAGACGATGACCTGGTACTGCTGGATGGTCGGCACGCTCCGCATGACGCGGGCGATGGTGTCGCACACGTTCGGCCACTTCATCGGCGCCGCGGTGTTGCTGTCGGTCTTCTCCATGCTCCCGGACGTGTCCACCAGGAACACCACGTTCCGACCGGTCATCGAGATGCCGGCGAACCGCTTCTCGTCGTTCGGGTCGAGCTTGTTCGTCTTGTCCGCGAGCTTGGCCTTCTCCCCTTGCAGGTCGATGATGGTGGCGTTCGCCTCGTCGAGTTGCTTCCGCATGTCGCGGATCTGCCCGCGGGCGGCGAGCAGGTCGGTGTCCGCCTTGCTGGCCGCCGCCTTCGCCGCGGCCGCGTCGGTGGCGGCTTTCTCGGCCGCAGTGCGGGTCGAACTCAGGTCCGCGGCCGACTTCGACGCCATCGCCTTCGCGTCCGCCGCGGACGACGCCAGCCGCGCGTCCAGGTCGGCGAGCGTCACCTTCAACTCGGCCGCGCGACGTTCGAGGGCGACGCGCTCCTCCTCCGTGGTGCGGACGAGGCGGGCCAAATCTTCGGCGACGGCGGCAGACGCGGCGGCCTTGCGGGCGAGCCCCTCGGCCTCTTTCTGCTTGCGGCGCAGCTGCAGGTCGGCGTCGTCGGCCTCCTTGCGGGCAAGGATCAGGTCGTTGGCGGTGGCGTCGAGCTTCTTCTCGGTGGCGTTCAGCGCCAGCTTCGTGGCGTCGAGCAACTCTTGCGCGGACTTCGCCTCGTCGCGCGCGATGCCGAGGTTGCGGGCAAGGTCCGCCTTCTCGACGCGGACAGCCCCGAGTTCCTTGGTAAGCGTCTTCACCTCGGAGTTCAGCCGAAGCTTCGTGGAGTCGAGGTTGGTGAGCGCCAGCTTCAGGTCGTCGCGGACGCGCGAAAGGTCGGCGAAGGCGGCCTGCGCGGCGGTGGTCTGCTCCGTCGCCTGGCGCGTGTTGAGGAGCCACAGCAGGGTGACGCAGCCGAGGGCGCAGCAGAACACGTCGAGCATCCACATGCTGACGAGGGTGGGCTGCTTGTGCCGGACGCGCATCGGGGTGGCTCCGCGGGGCGGCTAGCGGTTCGTGGACGACCGCGGGGCGGCGGCCGCGACATCGGCGGGAAGTGGGAGCGAGCCGTCGAGGTGGGAGCGCGGCAGCTCGCCGGCCGCCCAGCGCGGCACGAGCGCGGCCGCCGCGTGCGCCACCGCCCCCGGCGGCAGCACTTCCACGGCCGTCCCCTCGGGCGTGTGCAGGTGGAGAGCACGGCCGAAGCCCGGCAACCGGCCGGCGGCGTGCGTCAGCCACACGACCCGCGGCGGCGACGGCACCCCAGACGCCGTGACGAACTCGCGGACCGTCTCGGCGGCGGAACGTGCCAGCGCCGCGGTGTGCTGCTCGAAGTCCTCGGCCGGCTCGGCCAGGTCCTGGTACCAGTGGCCGATGCGGGCCGACAGCGTCGCCGTGCCGGCGGTGCGGTAGCTGTCCAGCGTGACGTCGAGTTGTTCGTACAGCGCCTGCTCGGCCTCGGCGGAGTCGCGCGGGTCGCGGCGGCACAGGCGGACGCAGCGGTCAGAGACGCCGTCGATGAGTCGGTCCATCCACGGCTTGAGTCCGGCCTGCGGCCAGTGCGCCGCGGCCGCCACCTTCGCCGCAGCCCGGTCCACCTGCACCACCGTCGCCGTGAGGGCGAACTCGTCGGCGTCGATGACGACCGCGGCCCCCGGGCCGGTGGCGCCGGGGCGGAGCGGGATGACGTTGCCGTCGGCGGTGGTGCCGGGGCGGCCGCTCAGGACGGAACCGGCCCGATGAACGGCGACCGCGAGCGCGGCGGCGGCGGTCCCCTTCAGCGGCAATTTGGCCTTGGCTGCAAGCGCGGCCAACTTCACCGCCTGCGGCGCCGTCAGGTACGACGGCAGGACGAGCCCGGCGGCCTCGGTCTCGGCGGCGACCGTCGCGCCGACCTTGGCCAGGGCGAGTTCGACGAGCGTGTCGGCGGTGAGGGAGTGCCGCCCGGCGGGGAACTCGCGCGGCTGCCCGATGGCGGGGAGGAACCCGGTGGCGACCGCGTGCGCGGCCGCGCGCCGCAGCGCCGCACCGGCGTGGCCGACTTCGGGCGTGCGGCGGTCGCCGGCGACGGCGAGCACGAGTTCTTCGCCGGGGTCGTCGAGGACCAGGACGCGGACCTTGCCGCCGCCGACGGACACGGCGCGGGCGCGCGACGCCGTCAGGTCGATCCCGACGACGCGGGACTTGTCGTGAACAGGAGCCGGCTTTCGGGACCAGAGCATCGGGGGTCGCCCGTGGGTCAACGTCCAACGCAGGCCGCCTACGCCGCGCGGGGTTCCACCCCGGGCTACACGCCGTCGCCCCTCCGGGGCTCAACCCGGGTCGTAGAGCCGGAGTAACAGGTGTTCCTGGCAGTACTCTTGAGCGTCCACGACGAGCGTTTCCTCCGCCCGCTGGACGGTGTGGACGATGTACATCAGCACCAGGCTCAGCAGCAGCGCCACAAGTGTGCAGTCGAACGCGATCTTCAGCTGGTCGGTCGCCTGGCGGGTGAAGTCGGCCATGCCCACGTCGGTGACGCCGGCCATGCCGAACGCCCCTGCCAGCCCGCGGACCGTACCCACGAAGCCGATCGCCGGGATCGCCCACGCCAGGTAGTGGACGGTCCCCATCGTGCTGACGAGCCGGCTCGTCTCAACGTCGGCCTGACTGCGGACTACCTCCGCCACGTCCGGTGCCGACTTCGAGATGGCGTACTTACCGAGCCCGAGGCGGATCATGTTCGCCAGGATGAACGGCCGGCGGCCGGTCACGTGCTCGACCTTGCGGGCCAGAGGGCGGGCGTCCTCCGGCAGGATGCGGGCGCCTTCCTCGTCGGGGAGGAGGCCGAAGCCGAACGCCGACCGCTGCCGCCACACCTCGCGGTAGCGGCTCTGGAGGATCAGCGCCGCCCACACGAACGCCACGTAACAGAGCACCTGCTCGGGGCCGAGGAACAGCGCCCGCAGCCGCTCCGGCGTCCACTTCGCGGCGAAGTCCTCGCGGGTCTCGCCGCCGGCGAGGTGCCACAGCGGCACCACCGCGCCGCCGACGACGGCCAGCGCCAGCACCAGCAGCAGCCACTCGCGGGCCGGGCGGTGCGAGGCCGGAATGGTCATGCGTCGTCCTTCCGCGGCGGGGCCGGTGCCAACCCCACCATTGTCCCGATCCGTGCGGCCCGGTCAACCCGGGCGACCGCCCCGAGCCGTCTCGGACGCCGCCCGGGGTGACGGCGAGTGCCTCATGGGTAAACTGGGGGGCACGCCTGAATCCTGTCAACCCTAGTTCACACCCCAGGGTGTTCGCATGCGGGCCGCTGGTATTCTCCTCCCCGGGCTGGTCGCCGCGGCAATCTGTAACGCCGGCGCGGCCGCCCCCGCCCCGCTCCGCTTCCGCACGCAGGAGATCGACGCCAAACTCGCCATCGGCTACTGCGTCCTCACCGCCGACCTGAACGGTGACGCGAAGCCCGACATCCTCGTCGTCGACAAGGAGAAGGTGGTCTGGTATGAGAACCCGACGTGGAAGAAGCGCGTGATCCTCGACGGCAAGAGCCGCCCGGACAACGTCTCGGCCGCGGTGCTCGACATCGACGGCGACGGGCACCTTGACGTGGTGCTTGGGGCAGCGTGGCGGCCGTTCGACACCGCGAACCCCGGCACGCTACAGTGGCTGAAGCGCGGCAAGAGCCTCGACGACGAGTGGACGATGTTCCCCATCCCGTGCGACGAGCCGACCGTGCACCGCGTGCGCGCCTTCGACATCGATGGCGACGGAAAACCCGAAATCGTTCACGTGCCACTGATGGGCCGAGACGCGACGCAGAAGGGGAACTGGCTCGACGGCCGGCCGGTGCGGGTGATGGCGTACAAGGTGCCGGCCGAGCCGGAGAAGGCTGAGCGGTGGAAGGCCGAGGTACTGTTCGACGAGTTACACGTGATGCACAACTTCGCCCCGGTGCCGGCCCGCGGCGGCAACGACATCCTGGTGACCAGCTACGAGGGCGTGTACCGCCTGACGCGCGGCCAGCCGAAGTGGCTCGCCGCGAAGGTGGGCGCGGGGAACCAGGCGACGCCTGCGGGTAACCGCGGGGCGAGCGAGATCAAGCTCGGCAAGCTCGGCAGTGGCCCCGTCATCGGTACGATCGAGCCGTGGCACGGGAACCAGGTCGTGACGTACACGAAGGGTCGTGGCGAACTGTGGGACCGGCACGTCGTGGACGAGAAGCTGAAGTGGGGCCATGGGGTCGCCTTCGCCGACCTGGACGGCGTGCCCGGCGACGAACTCGTCATCGGCGTCCGTGACAACCCCAAGGCCGGCGAGGCGTTCACCGAGAAGGCGGGCGTTCGGGTCTACACGCACGGCGCGGGCGGGTGGTCGCGGCAACTCGTGGACGAGGGCGGCGTGGCGGTCGAAGACCTGACGACGGCCGACCTGGACGGCGACGGGAAGGTGGACATCGTCGCCTGTGGCCGGGCCACCAAGAACGTGCGGATTTACTGGAATCAGGGGCGGTGATCGTTTCACCGCGTGCGGCGATGCGCCGCAGTGCAACGCCGCACGCGGCAACGGAACTCAGACGGGTTACGAGAACCCCCGGACCCGCAGGCCGGGCGCCTCCAGGCCGAGCCAATCCGCCAGCCGGTCCTCCCCGCGAGCCAACCTCACCCTGGTGAGGCTGCCGCTCTAATCGCTGGACGCGAGCCCGGGCCGCCGGAACAAGCCGGCCGCCGGGAGTGCCCCGGCGGCCGGCTGAGGTCACACGACTTCGAACACCAGTTCTGGGGCGTGCCGGCGGTTCACCACCGCCGCGACTTCACCCCGTAGCCGGCCCGCGGCGCGGGCCAACCCGGCTTCCGCCGCCGTTCGACTGATGCTGCCGTCAGCTGGCAGCATCGTCGTAACCCGCAGTCGACCCGTGTGAGGGGCCGGGGTCACGTACGCCACGGTCAGTGGCTGCACGACCGGGTCGGCGCACCCGCCGACCGCTGCGTGCAATACCTCCGCCACCTGCCTACACAACTGGTGGGCCTTGCGGCCGGCCCCTCTCGGGGCGTTCCACGGCTTTCGGTGCCAGTCCTTCGGGTCGGTCCCGTCCTCGGGGCCAAGCTCATCCGTCACGTCCGCCCACTCTACGGGCGGACCGAATCCGCGACTCATCGGTCTTGCTTCCTGGAACAAGGTGTGTGAATTGACGCCGCGACACGGGTTCCGTTGCACTCGGTCGCACGGGTCACCTCCTTCCGGGTATGAGATCAGAGAACGACGAACCTCCCGCAGCGCGGGTTCGCGCCGGTTGCCGAAGAATCGTGGTGAGGCGGTCGAACTAGCGGCGGCAGTGGCCGGCAACCGGGCCGCGGTATGTGCAAACGTCGATGGGGTACTGTTTGAGCGCCAGTTGCGGGAGCAGCCAGTCGTGCGTCGTCAGCGGGTCGATGGGCGCGGGCGAGTTCATGACGCGGCGCACGAGCCGGGCGGACGCCGGCTGCCCGTAGAGGAACAGCGGGTACCCCACGCGCGAGATCTCGGGGTCCATGTCCGTGATGGAGTGGATGCAGTCGCAGCCGGCTCCGGTCCGCCCGGCTTCGCCCCACGAGTCGATGCACTGGTACCCGACCGCGCCGGACTCCATGAACGACTTCTGCACCCGAAACCGGTAAGCGAACCGGTGCCACACCTCGTACGGGCCCCAGAGGGCCACGTCTTGTTTCGTGTCGAGCATGGCCCGCATCGTCTCGTGCAGGCCGTAGTTGCGCCCCGGCACGGTCTTCCGGCTCAGCGCCTGAATCGGCATCTCGACGGGGAGCCAACTGATGGTCTCCTCGCCGACGCGCGGCGGGCCGCCGGGAACGTCGGTCGTGGTGACCAGCGTCGCCCAGGTGTGGGTGTACGCCGGGTTGCGGCTCGGCTTGTCGGAGCCGAAAACGATGAGGTAGTGCCGCACCCCGGGCTGTGGCTCGAGAGCGGCGAGTTCGGCCGGGCTGATGTGAGACGCGGGCGTCGGCGGCTGGACGGCGAAGAGTGCGCACCCGACCGCCGGCAGCGACAGCCCGAAAAGCACGGCGATGCGGGCGGAGTCGGTCATGCGGCCTCGCGGGGACGGGTCATCGGGCGTTATCGGCACCGCCCGCCCGGTCACTCCAGTTTCCCAGTCCTGGGAAGGGTGCGAACCCGGCCGGTCGATGCGCGCGTCCTTAGAATGAGTCCGTTCGCCTCCCCACATTAGGACGCAATCGCTGATGAAGCCCCGCCTGTTCACCCCCGGCCCGACCCCGGTTCCCGAGGAGACGCTGTTAGAACTGGCACGACCGGTCACCTACCACCGATCCGCCGAGGCCAAGGCCATCCTCGCCGAGGTCACCGAAGACCTGAAGTACGTCTTCCGCACGGCCAACCCGGTGTTCACCCTCACCAGTTCCGGCACCGGCGGGATGGAGGCGGCCGTCTCGAGTTGCCTCGCTGCGGGCGAGAAGGTCATCCTCCTCACGGCCGGCCGGTGGGGCGAGCGGTGGCGCGGCGTCCTGAAGGCGCACGGGGCGAACATCGTCGCCGTCGAGGTGCCCTACGGCAAGGCCGTGACGCCTGAAATGGCCGAGGCGGCGGTGAAGGCCAACCCGGACGCAAAGGCCGTCTTCGCCACGCTCAGCGAAACGAGCACCGGCGTCGGCCACGACGTCGCGGCGTTCGGAAAGATCGTCGCCCCGACCGAGGCGCTGCTGATCGTGGACGGCATCAGCGGTCTCGGTGCGATGGAGTGCCGGGTGGACGAGTGGAACATCGACGTGTGCGTGACCGGCTCGCAGAAGGCGCTGATGCTGCCGCCGGGGCTGGCGTTCGTCAGCGTCAGCGACAAGGCGTGGAAGAAGATGGACGCCACGCCGGTGCGGAACTTCTACTTCGACCTGCGCCGCTACCGCAAGAGCCAGCTGGAGAGCGACACGCCGTTCACACCGGCCAACACGTTGATCCGCGCCCAGCGGGCGAGCCTGAAGCGGATCCGCACCGAGGGGATCGAAAACCTGTGGGCGCGGCACGAGCGGATCGCCAAGGCCGCCCGCGCGGCGGTGAGGGCGATGGGGCTGCAAAACTTCGCCGAGCGGCCGAACAGCGCCCTGACGGTGATTTCCGTCCCGGCCGGTGTCGACGGCAGCGGGACCCTGAAGAAGCTGGAGAAGCAGTACGGCTACAAGCTGGCGGACGGCCAGGACGCGATGAAGGGGAAGATTTGGCGGCTGAGTCACATGGGCTACACCGACGCCTTCGAAGTGCTCGGCGCGATCAGCGCACTTGAACTGGTTCTGGCCGAAGGCGGGTTCAATCTGCAGATCGGCTCCGGCGTCGCCGCCTTCCAGCAGGCCTACGCCGCAGGAAAGTAATCCGCCGGGCGAGCTGGGGGTGTCAGACACCCCCGGCTTCATGCGGCGCGTACGATCTGAATCCGGGGGCGACGCCCCCGGCTCGCCATGCCACGCCCCCCCCGCTCCACCTGGGCCGCCCTGACGCCCGATCAACTCCTCGCGCAGTGCGAGGTCGACACGTACCGCGCCAGCGGGCCCGGGGGGCAGAAACGGAACAAGACTAGCTCCGCCGTCCGCCTTCGTCACCCGCCGACCGGGCTGCTCGTTATCGCCGAAGAATCGAGGTCGCAGCACGAAAACAAGGCCCGCGCCCTCGACCGCCTCGGCCAGGCCCTTTACCTCCACCTCCGCGATGGGATGCCGCCCGACCTTACGCCCGAGACCGTGGCCGAACTGCGCGACTACGCTGCCGCCCGCGACCGCACCGGCCGCCTGTCACTGGGCCGCAAAGACCCGCGGTTCTGGCCGGCGGTCGGTGTCGTTCTCGACCTACTCGCGGCGACGGGGGCGCGCGTCGCCGAGACGGCATCGCTGCTCGGCGTCTCGACCGGAAACCTGATTGACTTCTTGCAGACCGATCCGAAGGTGTGGCAGGTGGCGAACCAACTCCGGGCGGCGGCGGGGCGGAAACCGCTGAAGTAGTGGACAGGGGGCAGTTGACAGAGGACAGTAAGTCGGAACAGCGTACGCGGGAGTCGCGGGTGGGTATCATGCCCTCTGCCGGACTGTCCTCCGTCCACCGTCCACGACGTGCTGATGCCCCCACCCGGGTTTTCGTGGGTCGACCGGCCCCGCCTCGCCGCTCTCGCCCGGCCGGACACGGCCGAGGACCTCCGCTGGCTCCGCCGCAACGGCGTCGAAGTGCTCATCTCGCTCACCGAGGAGCCCCTGCCGCGGCGCTGGGTGAACGAAGCCGGGCTACTCGCCGTCAGCGTACCCGTCCCCGACTTCGAGGCCCCAACCGACCGTCAGCTCGACCACATCCTCGACGCCATTCTAAAAGCCCACCGCACCGGGATGGGCGTGGCCGTCCACTGCGCCGCTGGCCTCGGCCGCACCGGCACCGTACTCGCGGCGTACCTCGTCGCCGGCGGCGAGGAGCCGCGGTCGGCACTGGCACGGGTGCGGGAACTCCGGCCTGGTTCGGTGGAAACGGCCGACCAGGAGCGGGCCGTCGAGGCCTACGCCCGGCGGCGGGCCGGTGGCTCGCCGCCGGTCAGCGACCCGGAACCTCGGTGAAGGTGACATCCGTCAGGTCGTAGTGGATCGGCTGCGTGGTGCCCGTGATCAGGTCGGGCGGCCCCTCCGACCGAACGCGCACGGTGTGCCGGCCGGGCGGGATTTCCAGGCGGAACGTGCGGCGGAGTTGCTCCGAAGGCCGGTCCTTCTGTTCGCCGTGGAAGGTGAACACGTCGTCCAGTGGGCCGGGGCCGTCGGGCCGGTTCTGCCACGTTAGCGCCGGGGCGCCCGCCAGTGTGACCCGGAAGGGGCCGGGGTGGATGGACGAAAACGTGGCGGTCAGCTCGAACGTCCGGGTGCGGTCGGACGGGTTCACGATCTGGAACGCCGCCGAGCGGTAGCCCTGGCGGTGCAAGTTCTCCTGCCCCCACGGCAGGCTCGACGGGAAGCCGCGGATGAAGCACAGCGCCACGTAGTCGCGCTCCCGCTCCGCCTCGCGGTCGAGGTACGCCGGGTCTTTCGCCCGCAGCCAATCGCGGAACGGCCGCAGGTCGAGGAACACCTGCCGGCCGTCCTTGTGAACGATTTGGGGCAGTTGCACCCCCTGCGGGACCGCCTTGCGGACCTCCTGCACCACGCCGTTCGCCTCGGCCTGCGACCCGTACCCGCGGCCGTCCACGAACAGGCCGTCGAAGCCGCCGGCCACCACCCGAACCACCCGCCGCTGCGGATCGTCGGCCGCGACGCTCCGCAGCCACTCGTCCGTCTCGCGGAACTTGATCGCCCCGTAGCTCGACACGAGCGTCGCGGTGTGGACGTAGAAGCGGGCGTGCTCGTAAGCCCGCAGTTCGTGCAGTCGCGGCACCTCGGGGAACGGCATGTACGGGAGACAGAACACCCGCGCCCCAGGCGCCGCCTCCTCGACCCGGGCGAAGAACTCGCGGTCGTTGCGGAACCGACCAGCCTGCTTCTCGACCTGCTCGACCACGTACTGCGAGAACCACGGCGCCGGCGTCTGGTCGGCGACGCCGAGCGCGACCAGCCCCACGGCCGCGGCCACGCGGTAGCGGCGGGCGCCGGGCCGGTCGAGGAGCCGGCCGTCGAGCCACCACAGCGGCGCCAGCAGGCACAGGAACGCCATGTAGATGCTGAACCGATTCGGGCAGCGAATTTGGTCGAAGACGAGGAGGTTGAACACCGCCGAGAACCCGCCGATCGTGGCGTAGAGGAGCATGAACAGCGTGAGGACCGCGAGCGGGCGGTACGGCCAGCCGAGCCGGTTCGGGACCACCAGCACGCCAAGCAACCCGAGGAAGCCGACGGAGGCGACCGCACCGAGCGAGGCGCAGGCGTTCTCATTGTTCAGCTCGAAGGTGCCGGTGTACGCCGCCTTCGCCCGGCGGAACGCGAAGACGTGGTGGGCGTCGATCGGCAGGATCAGGTGCGCGATCTTCATCCCGTAGAGTTCACTGTCCTGCGGGAACCGCTCGGTCACCGCGGTCCGGTCGTGGCGAAGGACGTGGGCGATGGCCGGGGCATGGTTCAACACGCCGAACACGACGACGAGCCCGGTCAGTAGCGCGGCGGACGCCGCAGTACGCCACGTGCGGTGGACGATCCACCCGTAGCAACCTGCGGCGCAGTAGAGGGCACAGGCGAAGAAGGCGTAGTACGCCCCGGCCGACGCCGTGGCCGCGGCCAGCAGTACCTGCCACCCGGTCGCGCGGGTCTTCAGCGCCAGCGCGTAGGAACCGTCCGGCCGGCGGGTGAAGAACGGCAACTCGCCCTTGCACAGGGCCAGCGCCGGCAGCCACGTCAGCGGGATGACCCAGTACGCCGCGAGGAAGTAGTGGAACTCGCCGCGGAGGTAGTGGTACGGCTGGAAGGCGTAGAGGATGCCGCCCGCGCACGCGAAGGGGTGCGTCAGGCCCAGCCGCCGGAACGCCCACATGGCCGTCACTGCCGTCAGCGGCCACGTCAGCAGGTGGTAGAGGTTGAACACCAGCACCGCGTCGGACGTGAACCGGCCGATGAGCCACACGACCGCGAAGTGGAGGTGGTCGACGACGGGAAAGTCGTACAGCTCGTACCGGCCGGGGAAGCCCATCCGGCTGATTTCCCAGTGGTGCCCGTTCTCGACCGTGGCCTTCACCATCGGCAGGATGAGGAGCACGTCTAGGTCGTAGTCGAGCGGCTCGCGCAGATTGAGCCGGTCGACTCGGTAGCCGGCGGCGATGAGGACGGTGGAGGCGACGGCGGCCAGAACGTACCAGCCGACGCGGACGCGGCGGGACGGGAGCGGTATCCGTTCGGCCGGGGCGGGAGGGTCGGCCGGGGTGGACTCGCCCATCGGTCGGGATACCCTGTTGGCAGCGGGCACGGGGGTACGACGACCCGCCCCGCCCGGACTCACCGAAAGAGATACGTGACCCTACCCGCCCCGGCACCCCCCGCCGCCGACGCCCTCGTCGTTGGCTGCGGCTATCTGGGCCGCCGCGTTGCCGCCCGGTGGGTCGCGGCCGGTCGGCGCGTCGCCGCCGTCACCCGACGCAACACCGCCGAGCTGCGTGCGTTGGGCGTCGAGCCCGTGATCGCCGACGTGACCGACCCGGCCAGCCTCACCGCCGTGCCCCGCGCCGCGGTCGTGCTCTACGCCGTCGGAATGGACCGCGCCGCCGGCCACACCATGCGCGACGTGTACGTCGGCGGCCTGCGGAACGTCCTGGCGGCGCTGCCGGCCGCCAGCCGGTTCGTGTACGTGTCCAGCACCAGCGTCTACGGCCAAACCGACGGCGGATTCGTGGACGAAGCTAGCCCGACGGAGCCGACCGAGGAAGCCGGCCGCGTCGTCCTCGACGCCGAGCGACTGCTGCACGCGCGCCAACGCGACGCGATCGTGCTTCGGCTCGCGGGGCTGTACGGCCCCGACCGGCTGTTGCGGAAGCAGCCCATCCTCAGGGGCGAACCGCTGGTCGGCGACGCGGACCGGTGGCTGAATCTCGTCCACGTCGAGGACGCCGCCGACGCCGTGGTCGCGGCCGTGGACCGAGCCGATCTGGGGGCGACGTACACGATCGCCGACGACGGACCGACCCGGCGGCGGACGTTCTACACGCTCCTTGCCGAGTTGCTAAACGCCCCGCCGGCCGCGTTCGACGAGCGGCCCGAACCCGACGTGCCGAACCGCCGCATCCTTAACAAGCGGGCGCGAGCTGAGATCGGCTGGGCGCCACGCTTCCCGAGCTTTCGCGAAGGCCTCCCCGCCGCCGTCCGCGAGTCCCGCCCGTAACCGGAGCCGCCATGCGTACCACGCTCTCCGTCGCCCTGTTGCTCGCGTTCGCCGGCCCGGTTGCAGCCCAGCCGAAGGCCGCGAGCCTCACCCCGCAGGAGATCGCCGACGGCTGGCTGATGCTGTTCGACGGCGAATCGACGTTCGGTTGGAAGATCGACGGCGCCGCCGAGGTTCAGGATGGCACCCTGATTCTCGGGAAGGGGAAGAAGACGGTCGCGTACCCGACCAGCCGATTCGGGAACGCGTTCGAGTACGAGATACAAGCGGCCGGCACCGGTTCAGTGAGTAGCCCGAAAGAGCGGGTCGAGTTCGAGTCCGACCCGGTCACGGGGTGGCGCACGGTGACGTATCGCCGCACGGACACCGGCGTCGGCATGGGCTCCAGCGGCCCGGGTTCGGTGCGCGGCATGAGCCAGAAAACGGACCGCCCTGAACTCGCTGCCGCCCCGTTCGTGATCGAGACTGACGGGACAACGCCCGTTCGGGTCCGCGCCGCGAAGCTAAAGCCGGGCGGGACGACATCTCTCTTCAACGGCAAGGACCTCGCCGGGTGGACAGTAAATACCGCCGACCCCAAGCGGGCCGCGTCGAAGTTCGAGGTGCCGAAGGACGGGGAGTTGGGGGTCAAGAACGGGCCGGGCGACCTGAAGACGGACCGGGTGTTCGGCGACTTCTTGTTCCAGATGGAGTGCAAGAGTAACGGCAAGTGGCTCAACAGCGGGGTGTTCTTCCGCTGCGTCCCGGACCAGTACCAGAACGGCTACGAGGCCCAGATTCAGAACGCCTACCTCGGCGACGACCGCACCAAGCCGCTCGACTTCGGCACCGGGGCGATCTATCGGCGGGTCGCGGCGCGGAAGGTGGTGAGCAACGACCACCAGTGGTTCACTCTCACCGTGCTCGCTGACGGGGCGCACATCGCGACGTGGGTGAACGGCTACCAGACGGTGGACTGGACCGACGACCGCAAGTCGAACGACAACCCGCGGCAGGGGCTGCGGACCGCCGCGGGTCACCTGTCGATCCAAGGGCACGACCCGACGACGGACCTGCTGTTCCGCCGGCTGCGCGTGGCGGAGCTTCGCTAGCGCAGGCCCGTCAGCGCCGCGAACAGGAACGGCTCGAACCGGATGAACTCCAACGGAAGGCTGAACGAGTCATGCACGTCGATGCGGACCGTCCGGCCGGCGTCGCGAGTGTAGGTCAGGTTCGGGAAGAAGTGGCTACACAGTTCGTGGGCGTTCGGCACGAGTCCCACCTCGGTCGGGTTGAACTCTGAGCTGTTGCGCTCGCTGAACTGCCCGGTCTGGCTGAGGAACAGCGGCGCGACCGTGCAGATGTTCTTCACCACCGACTCCGGCCGGCAGAACTGCAACCCCACCGCGTCCGACGGCATCGTGGTCAGCCGCGCGCCCGTCTCGGAGTCGGGTGACCACATCGGTAGGCGACCGGCGTGGCGGAGGGCGAAGCCCTGCACGCACTGCGGCGTACCACCGATGACGAACAAGTCGCCGCTCACGGCGCAGGTCGGCGTCACCACGCCGAACTCGCGGTTGTAAATCTCGCGGGTGTCGACTTCGGCCACGACCCGCTTGCGAATCTTGGTTCGGCCGCCGGCCAAATTCTCGACGCCGCGGGTCAGTTGGTCGGCCGCGGCCCGCACCTTCGCCGCGTCCTTGACCGACACGCATACCACCTGCCCGAACACGCTCAGCCCCTCCGTCGGCGACTGGTACAGGCACAGCCTGTCACCGAGGTACGGCATCAGGTCGGTGCCGAGGTTTAGGCCGAGCGTGTTCGTCAGTTCGCGATCCAGTTCCTGACGACGACGCTGTCGCGCGGCAGCGAGGACTTTAGTTTCGTCGCTACGGTCGTCGGGGGCGTCGATCACGTCGAACGAGGTGAGGGCCGAGTCGTAGGTGGCGGCGGAGTCGAGCCGCAGGAGGCGGAAGCGGCTCACGTCCGTCGGCAGCGGCGGAAGGTGGGCAAGCGTCACGGGCGCGGCGACGATCACGCCCTTGTCGAGGAGCAGGGCGAGAATCTGTTCCGCGGCCTTCAGGTCGGCGTGGACGGCCTTCAACTCGTCGGGCGATTTCCCTTCCAGTAGCGGCCCCGCGAGCAGGTCGTTGCCGAGCATCATGGGGAGGTGTGCGAGCAGGGCGCGGGCCGAGTCGCCGGTCGGGCCGCGGAGCGCGGAGCCGAGGGCGGAGCCGTCGTAAGCGGCCTTGTGGGCGGTGACGCCGTCCCAGCGGACGAACAACTGCGTGATCGGCGAGCGGAGCTTTCCAGGCTCCTGGGCGCGGGCCGCACCAGCGTAGGCAAACAGGAGTAGGGCGACCGCGGGGGCCAGGCGGGGCATGGTGCGGGCTCCAGATGTGGGGAGGCGATTGCCCGGGGACGGTGGCCCCCCGGGCCTGGTGGAGCGCTACTTCTTTGGCGCGGGCGGCGGTGGGTGCGTCGGGGACCGCCGGCGCGTCGAACACCTCGGCCGTCCGGGTCCGCGCCGCGGTGCCCGGCCGCGGGGGTGGCGCCGCGCCAGCCGGGGCGGCCGGCTTCGCCTTGTCGATTAGCGGCAGCGGCTCGAACACTTGGCCCAACACCAGCCGGCTCTCGACGCCAAGCCACTGGTCCAACAGCGTGGCGTACACCCCGTCGGAAGTCTGTGTGGAAGCGGACGTTGCCGTCCACCAGGTCGTCGAGCTTCGGGTGACGGCCGACGAGCCCGGCGGCCACCTTCGGCCCGGCCACGAATAGGTTCGGGCCGCTGCCGTGGTCGGTGCCGCGGCTGCCGTTCTGCTTCACCCGCCGGCCGAACTCGGAGTACGTCATCAGCACCACCCGCCCGGCCTCGGTGCCGAGCAGGCCGAAGAACTGGTCGACCGCGCCCGACACCTCCTGCAACAGCTCGGTGTGCATGTCGGCCTGCGACGAGTGCGTGTCCAACCCAGCGATCGAGGCGTAGTAGATGCGGGTGCCGAGCCCCTTCTGGATCAGCCGGGCGATCAGGTTCAATTTGCCGCTCAGTGTGGTGAGTTCGTTCGGGGTCGGCTGGTCAAAGCGGCGCGGCTGGGTGTTGGTGTTCGGCTGGATGTCGCGCAGTGCCTCTTCGATCTTCTGAATGCTCGTGTAGGTTTGCAGCTGCCGGCGGCGGACGAACGCGGTCAGGTCGCCGCCGTCGTTGCCGCCGTTCAGGTCTTCGATGAGTCGGCGGCGCGGGGCCGCGTTGCCGGTGAGTTGCAGCCGGAAGCTCGCCCGGTCGGCCAGGCTGATGACGCCGCCGTCGGCGCCGCTGAGCGCGACCGGCAGCCGGTCCTGGCCGACGAACATGCCGGGGACGCCGGCCTCGCGGGCGCGCATGGCCGGGATCCTGCGGCCGAACCAGCCGGTGTTCGGGACGCGGCCGGGGTCGGCGAGCTGCCAGATGTCCATGCTCTCGAAGTGCGACCGGTCCGGGTTCGGGTAGCCGACGCCCTGCACGACCGCGAGTTGCTTCTGGTCGTAGAAGTTCTTCAGTTCGGTGAGCCGTGGGTGGAAGCCGTGGTAGTCGTCGATCCGCAGCACCTCTCGGCGGGTCAGGCCGAGCATCGTGCAGGCGCGGTGGTACAGGTCGTCGCCGTAGGGGGCGATCGTGTTCAGCCCGTCGTTCCCGCCGGCCAGCTCGACCACGACGAGGATGGTGTCCTTGTCCGCGGCCGGGGTTGCGCGGCGGCCCGCGCCAGGAATTCGGGGACGACGGGGCCGGCGGCCAGGAGCGCGGAGCCGCCGAGGGTGCGGCCAAGGAAGTCGCGGCGGTGATGCATGGCGGGGGCTCCGAGTGACGCCGCGAGCGGCGGAAGAGGTAGTTCAGTTGGAATTCGGGCAGGCACATCACCGCGTGCAGCGCCTCGCGAACACGCGATCGGAACGCCGGCGCGTCCTCGATCGCGGTGCCGCTAAGGAACGTCTCGACCTTCCGCCGCGCCGTGGCTGGCGGCGGCTTGCCGAACAGGGCGTCACCCATCCGCGTCACTACCTCGGCGACGCTCGTCGGCTTCGGCTCGAACAGCGTCAGCGTCGGGTCGAGCCGCGGGTCCATCGGCACGACCCGACGCGCCGGGGATCAGCAAGCCGACGGCGCCGCCCGGCGGCACGACGGCGCCGAAGATCGTGAGGTGATCGACCCCACCCGGGTCGGTGGCGATCTTCGAACCGTACACCGCTGCCGCACCGAGCGCCGCTGCCGCCGGTTGGGCGATAACCTCGACCGCCACTGCTTCGGCGACCGCCGCGTCTTTCGGCGTAAGCGGCAACCCCTCTGGTTCGACCTGCTGCCGGACCGAGCGGCGGGGCCACGCACCAAGCGCTACCGTCTCGGCGAAGTTGTTCCGCGCGAGCAACATGGCGCTGGTCGGCCAGTCGGTGCCGGTCCGCCAGCCCTTCACGCTCGGCGGGGCGAACAGCACCTGCCCCATCTTTGCCAGGGGGTCGATCAACTCACCGAGTGGCACCCGGTCCGGCGTCACCGCCCGCACCGCCCCCACCGCGTACTCCACCGGCCAAATCACCCGCCGGCGGTAGGCGTGCGCCGAGAAGAACAGCCGCGATCCGAGCATCGTCCGCACCAACTCCGCGACGTCGTAGTCGCCGCGGCGGAAGCGGTCCTCAAGCGGCGCGAGCAGCGCCCGCGGCGCCGGCGTCTCGCTGACGAGGAAGGCGTACAGGTTGCCGACCAGGAAGCGGGCGCACGCCGGGTGGTCGCCAAGCAGCCGGAGCACGTCGTCGCCACCTCAGTTGCCGGCGCAGCCGAAGTTCGTCCTCGAGCCGTCGTCGTGAAGGTCGCGGTTGAACTCGAACGCCGTCTGGTCCGTGGTGTGGTGCCAGCCGGTGAACGCGCGGGCGGCCTCCTGCACGTCCTTCTCGGTGTAGTTGCCGACGCCGAGGCTGAAGAGTTCCATCACCTCTCGGGCGTAGTTCTCGTTCGGGGCGCCTTTCACATTCTGGTTCGAGTCGAGCCAGATGAGCATCGCCGGGTCGCGGCTCATCTCCAGCAGGAACGGCCGGAACCGGCCGAGCGCGAACCGCCGCAGGGTGGGGTTCTGGTCGAACATCAGGCGGATGGAGCCGACCTTGGCGTAGCTCGTGGCGAAGTGGTTGTGCCAGAACAGCGTCAACCTCTCGCGCAGCGGGTGGCCGCCTTCGAGGATGGTGTACATAGGCACCAGGCGCGGACCGGGACCGCCGGATCGACGGGGGTGTTGTTGAAGTCGGAGCCGAGGCGGATGCGGGTGCCGTCGAGGCGGTAGCGGCCGGCGTCCTCACACATGGCCAGCCGCTCGGCGGCGTCCGGCTCGCCGACTAACAGGCGGTCGAGGGTGCGCGAGAAACCGTCGGCGAGGGCGCGGGCGGTGTTGGTGGGGGCGGGGCCGAACGCGGCGCGGCGGCGAGGTGGGCGACGGCCTTGAGGTACCTCGCCTCGGCGGCCTACGGCGCCCACGGCTGCGAGGCGTCGGCGGGATCGACCTTCGCCAGTTCAGCCGGCAGCGGGGCGGGCATGGTGCCTCACCGGGGTGGGAACCGCGAGTGCCGCATACCCCGCAACCGCAGATCGGTTCAAGGTGCGACGGCTATTTCCCGGCCTTCGCCTTCTGCTCCGCCTCCTTGACGTACTTCTCCGGGTTAGCCTTGAACTCGTCCCGGCAGCCGGAGCAGCAGACGAAGTAGTCCTTGCCCATGAACGTCACCCTCGACGTGCCAAGTCCGCCGCTGACGACACATTCCGGCCCTGTCGGCACGGCTGCGAACGGAACTCCCTCCTTGGTGGCCCCGACCTGGTACTTCTTCCCGTAGGCCAGCGTCGAACCGACGGGCCGTGTCTCGAATCGATACAGGTGGCGGTTGTGGTGCAGCAGGCTGAACACCAGTTGCTGCTCCTCTTTCGCGTCACCGTCGAGCCGGTGAAAGGTCAGTGTCTTGTCGGTGAGCTTGCCGCCGAATCGGATCGTGGCCTTGTCGGTCGTTGTGAGGGTGAGGCGGTACGGCCACGGGGTTTCGTTTGAGAATCGCACTTCCCCGCTCTCGAAGTACTTGCTCTTGCTGAAAGTGATACCCAGCCAAGCATCTTGCCTCGAGAAGGACCACCCCCAGGTGACGCCTTCTGTCCATATGCCAGCAGCGCGCTCCTCTTTCGACACACCCTCCGGATAGCCGGTCCCCTTCCAGGTTCCGACCAGGACGTTCAACGGCTGTAAACCCTCACGTGCGCTCAACATCGGCGCCGGTGGCTGTGCAGAAATCGCCAGAATGGCAGTTATTAGGACAGACCAGATGCGCATGACTTAACCCAGTCCGACGGGCCACGGTGAGTCCGTTTCAGTCTCAGCCAGAACGACGCACGACGGGTGTGATTTCAACGTGAAGATCGAACCGGTGCCCGGCACAAAGCCGTAAACCCACCGTGCGGGTGGGTTTACAGTGCCCAAACGGGCCGAAGAGGCGTGTACAACCGCGTTCTCCGTTAGCGGGGCTTGCGGACGCGCGGTTGGCCGATCGGCACCGCCTCGGCTGCGGTCGGGGCGGGGACGTGCTCGGCGATGCGGTTGTGCAGCTTCGACGAAGTCTCGCCCGCCGCAACGATCGTCGGACTGACCCCGTCGGTCGTGACCCCCTGCGCCACAGCGTGGAGCACGTCGGTGGCTTGCTCCTGTTGGATTTTCTCGAAGATTTCCTGGCGGTCGACGCGGACGTTGTCCGGTGCCTCGATGCCGATCTTAACGCGGCCGGGGCCGATGTTGACGACGGTGAGGCGGATGTTCCCGGCGATTACGATCTGTTCGCCGGCGCGACGTGTGAGAACGAGCATGTGATCCTCCCTGATGTAGCCGGTGCGGCGGGGTGGGCTGACCGCGAACCGCGGGCCGCCAGTCCTTCGGCGCTCCGTCTGACTGATATTACGCCACAACCGGGTCGAAATTCCGACAGAATCGGCAGATTTCTTAAAGTCCCAGTTGCCGCTCACATCACATGCAACCCGCGCGCCAAGACGAGAATTCATCCCCACTGAGCGCACGGGTGGTACGCGGCTTGCCCCCCAGCTGGAGCCGGGATACCCCCACCAATCGCGCCCGAGTATCATTCTCCGGGCCCGACCTGAAGAACGCGGATGACTTTGTGACGACGACTTCACCTACACCTGCCGCGCTGGCCGACACCGGCGGGTTGGTTCTCGCGCCCCCCACATCCCACGTGCCACTCCGCGTGTTGTGCGTAGACGACAACCAGGACGCCGCAGACTCACTCGGAGCGTTGCTGCGGCTGGTCGGATTCGACGCGCGCGTGTGCCACGATGCCGCAACGGCGCTCACGGTCGCTGCGGCGTTCTCGCCCGAGGCCTGCGTACTGGACATCACCATGCCGGGGATGGACGGTTGTGAGTTGGCCGCACTGATGCGGGCGCGCGACGCCGGGCTCTACCTCGTCGCGGTGACGGCGCTGGGCGACGAGGAAGCCGTGGCCCGAACTGAGGTCGCCGGATTCGATCTGCACTTCGTGAAACCGGTCGCCCCGCAGCAACTGATCGACGCCTTGTTCGCATTCGAGCAGCGGGCACGCTGGAGCGACGACTAAGCAGGTCCGCAGAAGTTCTTTCACAAGACGTTCCCCAACCAGAAGTCGTCAGAGAAGACGCCGGCGGTCTTCAAGGCCCACGCGGGTGACTGGGTCTCCAGGTAGCCGATGAATCGCTCGACCTGCTCCTCCAGGGTGGCGTACTGCTTGTCGGCACTCACCACGTCCTTGGCCTGGCCCCACAACGTGTCCATCGGGTTGAGCTGGAGTGCCCGCTTGGGCAGCCACAGCAACTCGAACCCGAACTCGTCGGCCAGCCGGACCGACCCCTTGGCCGTATGGCTCGGGTCCTCGTCCAGCAGCATCGCCACGTGCCAGCCCCGGTAGGAGCTGCGCACCACCCGCAGGAACGCCTGGAAGTCGGCCGCCCGCTGGTGCTCCCGGGGCACCAACAGGCGGTGGCCGGTCCGCAGGTTCATCGCCCCGAAGACCACCCGCCGGCCGTTCCGCCCGCAGAGGAGAACCTCCTTGGGCTGGCCCCCACGGCCAGCGCGCATAACTGGGCAATCTGGGGGGCATTGCGCGAGGGGCCGCATCGGCGTACACCAGGGCCTGGGGCCGGGGCCGTCGGGCCACACGACCGTCGGGGGCATCCCGGCACCGCCCCGCTCACCGAGGGGCCACCGGCATGGCGACCACGAGGGTCAACGTCGAAGCCATCGGCTCCTACTTCGAGTCGTTGTCCGACCCCCGGCACGTCCGCAACCGGAAGCACCTCCTGGTTGACGTCGTGGTGATCGCCGTGTGCGGCCTGGTGTGCGGGTGCGACGGCCCGACCGCCATCCACCGGTGGGCCGCCAACCGCCGGGATTGGCCCGACGAGTTCCTCACGCTGCCCAACGGCGTCCCCTCACGGGATTGCATCCGCCGGGTGCTGATCGCCCTCCAGCCCGAGGCTTTCCAGCGCTGCTTCCAGGAGTGGATCGCCGACGCCCTGGCACCCGCCGGGGGCGGCCCCGGCCGCCTGGTCGCCATCGACGGCAAGACGCTCCGGCGGTCCCACGATGCGGCCAACGGGCTGGGTCCGCTGCACGTCGTCAGCGCCTGGGCGAGCGAGCACGGGGTCGCGTTGGGCCAGGTCGCGACCGAGGAGAAGTCGAACGAGATCACTGCCATCCCCGTCCTGCTGAAGCAGATCGAGCTCGCCAGGGCCGTGGTCACGATCGACGCGATGGGGTGCCAGAAGGACGTCGCGCGGGACGTCGTGGCCGGCGGCGGGGACTTCGTGATCGCCGTGAAGGACAACCAGCCGAAGCTCGCCGAGGCCATCGGGTCGGTCGTCGAGAAGCACCTGGACGGCGAACTGGAGGCACGCAAGCGCCGGCGCCACGAGACCGACGAGCGCGGGCACGGCCGGCGTGACGAGCGGTTCTACTTCGTGGCCCAGGTGCCGCCGGATTTTGCGGCCCGAGCGGAGTGGCCGTGGGTCAAGGCCGTCGGCACGGCGGTGCGGGTCACCACGCACGCCGACGGGACCCAGAGCGACGAGGTGCGGTACGACATGCTGAGCCGGTTCCTGAGCGGCAAACGCTTCGGGGAGGCGGTTCGGGCGCACTGGGGCATCGAGTCGATGCACTGGGTCTTGGACGTGACGTTCCGCGAGGACGAGAGCCGGACGCGCGAGCGGGTGCTGGCGAACAACTTGAGTTGGCTCCGGCGGTTCGCCGTCACGCTACTGAAGCGGCATCCCATCAAGGACAGCATCCGGGGGAAGATGATTCGCTGCCTGATGAATACACAGTTCCTCGACGAAGTCCTGACATTACCAGCAGTCTGATACGCGCTGACCGTGGCCGGCCCCGGGGCGACCAGGCGGACCGCAGCGGCGGGAACAGCAGCAGGTCGGTCTCGTCCTCCGCCAGGACGACGCTACGTGCCGGCAGTCGCCGGATGTGCCGCAGGATGCGCCTCTATTTTTCCCCCCGAACTCGGGGTCCGGGTCGAGGGTGTAGCGGGACCGCTTCCAGCTGTACCTCATCCGCTGCAACTCCCGCCGGAGGGCGTCGTCGGAGAACGGCCGGCCGGTGCGGCGGGTCAGGTGCTCGCGGAGCAACGGGACGGTCCACTGGGCGGCGAAGTAGCCCACCTCCTGGGGAGAGCGGCCCAGGAGTTCGCGGAGCAACTCCCGGTCCGACGGGGTCAGCAGGCGGGGCCGCCCGGACCGGTCGCGGTCGGCGAGGGCCGCCGGGGCGTGGTCACGGCCGTAGGTCGCGACCCAGTGGTAGACCGCCCGGAGTGTGACCCGGAGCCGGCCGGCGACGGAGGCGACCGGTTCCCCATCGGCGACCCCCAGGACCGCGAGGGTGCGGCGGTACACGCGGGCATCGCGGGTGGAGCGGAGTTGCTGTCCCAGGTGCCGTCGTTGCCAGTACGTCAGCGTCAAGGCGTCCACGGCCATCCTCCCCTACCCGGGAGGCTACCACGATAGGGCCGCTTGCGAAAGAACTTCTGCGGACCTGCTTAGTCCGCCCGGCTCCAATCCTCGACCGCCGTCAACTCGCGGACGAGTCCGGCCACCAAATCGATCGCCCCGCCCGGCAGCACCTCCCACGTGTACGTCTCGACCTCGACGTGCGGCGCCTCCGGTAGTTCGGCCACGGCGGCGAGGCACTCGCGGACGGCGGGCTTGGTAGTGCAGAGTGGGCCGAGTTGGTCGGCGTCGACGGGGACGTGGAAGTGGACTCGCCATGCGGCTGCGTCACGGAAGGCCGGCGGCGGGTCGGTGCAGAGGGCGTCGGTCAGGTCGGCGGCCGCCGCTACGACACCGCCGGGGCCGCCGGCGAACACCTGGTGCAGGTAGCGAGGCTCGGCGTAGGTGCGAAGCACCTCGCGGCCGGCGACGTTCGTTCCGGGGTTCTTCAGCTCGATCGCGCAGCTGACCTGGACCTTGTTCACACGCACGCCGGCCCGCGCGAGCGTACGGACCGCCTCCCCCGCGTCCTCGAACTCGACGGCCTGATGACACACGTCGTAACAGACGCCGACGTGCTCGCGCACGAGTTTCTCGTCCGAGTCGGCCGCGGCCCACAGCGTCTCAAAGAACTCGATCGTTTCGGCCGTAGTTTCTAGCAGGCAAAACGGCTCGGGTTCGATCGCCACGCGGATTGTGCGCCCGGTGCGCTCGCGCAACTCGCGAAGGTGACGCGCAACGCCGACGAGGTTGCGAGCGCAAGCGGAACGAAAATCCGCGGTGTGGTCGAAGCCTTTGAAGCCGAGCGGCAGCGTCGAAATACTGCCGTCCTCACCCGGCGGCAGGAGCACGGCCAGCACCGCGGCACACTTCCGCGTGTAGTCGGCGCGCTCGGGCGCTCCCCAGTCGGGGCGGTAGACCTGTTCTTTGACGCGGGCGGCGTGGAAGTCGCCGTAGGGGAACGCGTTGAGGGTGTAACACGGCAGTCGGCGGGCGGCGAGTTGCGCGGCGAATTCCAGCAACCGATCAGGCGACGCGAGCAGTTCATCGACGACCGGCCGGGCAAGCCACAACCCCGCGGCGACCGGCCGGCCGAGCGCCTCGCGCACCGGAAGCGTGTACTGATCGAGTCCGGCGAGCACGTCGGCTACGGAGCGACCGGGGTGAACGTTGGTACAATACCCGATTGGGCGGGCAGACAAGGCCATGCATGGTCCTCGGCGGGAACCGCCATTCTACCGCGTTCGGAACGAGCGTAATGGCGGCCCAAAAACGATGGCAGGTGCGACCATCCTGAGATCCGCGAGTCACCGACCGTAGGCGGGTCACTTCTTACCCGCCTCGCGGCGGAAGTCCTGCTCCAGAAAGGTCAGCCCCTCCACGTCGCCGTTCGTGCCCAGGCGAAACCGCACGTCCAGTGTCGTCCGGTCGAACGACACCACTTCATCGCGCGGCTCCACTGGCACCGCGGTGAACGTGTCGAAGTGGTAGTGGTCGAGCCGCAACGCCAGTCGGCCCCAGCGGAGCATCAGTTTGCCGTCGGCCTCCGCCACCACCGCAGTGCCGTAGGCGCGGTCTTCGTACCGGCCCGCGTATTTCTCCGGGGCAAGCGACGGCTTTGTGTCCTTCTTCTGTTCTTTGTCGCGCTTCACCCGGGCGTTAATGACGTTCAGTTCCGCGAGGGCGAAGCCCTCCTTGTGGAACTTCACCCAGTCCTCCAAGGGCAGGCCCAGCGCCCGGTCGAGCACGGACTTCGTTACGACCTCGGGCAGGGCCGATGGGCGGAGGTTACACGCCACGAACACGCCGAGCTTCTTTTCCGGGATCATCATGCACTGCGCCCGGAAGCCGGTCAGCGTGCCGCCGTGCGACACGCACTTGTGCCCGCGGTAGTCGTGAACGAACCAGCCGAGGCCGTAGCTGGCGTACGCCGTGCTCTTGGCCGGGAAGAACGGCGCGAACGCCCCGTCCGTCTTCACCACCATCTGCGGGCTGTGCATCTCCTTCAACTGCCGGGCAGGGATGACGTCCTTGTCGCCGAGCTTCCCGCCGGCGAGCTGTGCCCGTAGCCAGTTGCCCATGTCGCGGGCGGTCGAGTTGATGCAGCCGGCCCCGCCGGCGTGGTCGATGTCGTCCCAGATGATCGGCGTGATCGACCTGTCGAACCCGCGGTAGTGCGGCGTGGCGTGATCGGCCGCGGCCTGCCCGGCCTTCGCCGTCCCGCTCGTGGACGCCATGCCGAGCGGGTCGAACAGTCGGGCTTTCGCGGCGGCCGCCCAGTCGGAGCCGTTCAGCTTCCCGGCCACGACCCCGGCCGTGGTGAATGGTACGTTCGCGTACTCCCACGTCGAGCGGAACGACGTCGACGACTTGGCCCGGCCCCAGCGGCGGATCAGGTCCGACGTGTCGGCGGTATACGCGACCCACAGCATGTCGTGCCGCGGCATCCCGGTGCGGTGCGAGAGGAGGTCGCGAAACGTGACCTCACGGTCGGCCAGCGGGTCGGAGAGGCGGAACAGGTCGAGGTGGTCGGAGACGCGGTCGTCCCACTTCAGCTTGCCGGCGTCCACGAGCTGCGCCAGCAGCGCCGCGGTGAACGGCTTCGAGCACGACGCGATCGGGAAGACGGTGTCGGGCGTGACGGCCGCGTCCCCGCCGAGCCGGCGGACGCCGTAGCCCTTCAGGTGGATCACCTTGTCGTCCTTCACCACCACGACCGCGGCACCGGGTGCCTGGAACTCCTTGAGTGCCGACTCGACGACGGCGTCGACGTCCTTGGCCTCGAGCACCGGCTCGGCCGCCGCGGCGCGGACCGGGGCGAGGGCGAGGACGAGCGCGAACAGGCTGCGCATGGCGGGCTCCGGGTGTGGCGTCTCGCCGCCAGTTTACCGCGGCGTGGGGTGCGACGCGATTCGCACTTCGGGTTGCCGGGGTAGTCGTCAAGCGGGTACGCTCCGTGGTCACCGGAGGGGGAGCACGATGGCGACGGACTACGCTCAGGAGCGGGCTTTCTTCGACCGGGTGGCGTCGGCCACCACCGTGACGCCGATGAGCCGCGACGTCCTGGAGAGGTACGCGGCCCCGCGGCACCCGCACCTGTTCGCCAAGGAACTGATGTTCCGCCTGGCCGGCGACCTCCGCGGCAAGCGCGTCCTCGAAGTCGGCTGCGGCGAGGGCGTGGCGTCCGTGCAGCTCGCGTACTGCGGGGCCGCCGTGGACGCCGTCGACATCTCGCCCGTGTCAATCGACGTGGCCCGCCGCCGGGCCGACACAAACGCTCAGGACGTGACCTTCCGCGTAGCCGACGTCACGCGCGAGGACTTGGCCGATCCCGGCACCTATGACGTGGTGTGGTGCGACCTTATCCTCCACCACTTAACCGATTCACTCGGCGCGGTCATGGACGGCGTGTGGCGCTGGCTCAGGCCCGGCGGCGTCTTCATCGCCCGCGAACCCGTCGCATACGCCGGCTGGCTGAAAGCACTGCGCGGGCTGGTGCCCGTGGCGGTGGACGCGACCGACGACGAGCAGCCACTCCGCGACGCGGAGTTCGATGTGATCCGGCAGCGCTTTCCGGATCTGAAGCGGCGTTACTTCCGCATCCTGGCGCGAGCCGACCGCATGGGTGCGGGCCTACCGCTGCTGCGCGGATTAGCCCGTATGGACAACGCTCTGCTCACGCTACCCGGCACACAAGGGCTCGCCGGTAATGTTGTGGTGTGGGGCACCAAATGACGAAAGCCCGGGGACGGCTGTCCCCGGGCTTCGCCCGTGGTCACGCGCTTACTGTTTGCCCTTCAGGATGTCGCGGACCTCGGCCAGCGCGTCCTCAAGGTGGGCGGCCGTCGAGGCGTCCTTCGCTTTTGGCGCGGCCGCGGCCAGCTGCGTCTCCAGCCGCCGGAGAGCGACCCGACCCACAGCCCGCAACTCGCTCGCCCGGGGCGCAGTGTCGCCGATCAGCGGCAACTTCGGGGCCGGTCCCGTCGTCGCTGGGCCGGCAGCCGGGGCGTCCACGAACTCCTTCTTCAGCACTTCGATGTACCCCCGCTGCAGCTGCCGTCGGAGCGGGTCGATCTTCGGGTCGGCCGCCTTCAGCTCGCTGAAGATGCCGTCCTGCAACTCGTTCACCAGCCGGCTCGCGGTGTACGCCTTGTCCCCGTCCTGGAGTTCGGCGTCGAACAGCCGGGCCAAGCGGGTCGAGGCCAGCAGCGATCCCAGCAGCGCCCGCTGCTGGGAGGCCACGTCCGAGGCCACGCCCGTGTAGCGGAACTGGTTCACCACCTTCGGGTCGATGATCTTCGTCGGCGTGGTGAAGGCGTTGTCGAGCAGGAATTTCACCGCCGCGGCCTGCTTGTCGGCCGGGACGCGGACGAACGTGATGTCGCCGCGGCCGGCCAGCGTGCGGTTCTCGACCACGCCGCCGACCTGCTTGGCGACGGCGCTCAGCCACCGGCTGCGGTGCCCGAGCACTTCCTTGTACGTATCCTCCAGTAGCTTGTAGTCCTCGCCCTTCGTGGTGGTCGCCTTCACGAGGTGGTCCATCACCCGGTCGAGGTTCTTCAGCCCCATCGCCGTGGCCCCGATCGGGTCGCTGCCGATGTTCTCGGTCAGCACCGTGGGGTCCACCTGGCTCGGGCCGTCTTCGCCGCCAAAGCGGAGGAACGGGTCTTCGATCTGCTTCGCGGCCCACTCGTCGAGCTTGGCCCGCTCGGCCTCGGGCGACGACGCCTCGGGGATCGGCCGGTAGCCCCAGTTGATGGCGAAGAAGTCGTACGGCGCCATCACCGGGATCAGCGACTTGACGCCGTCCTCGGGCTGGGCCACGTAGTTGTAGCGGCCGTAGGACATGATCGACGCCACGCTGCCGTTCTTCGCGGTGAACGCCGGGTCGCGCAGCTGCGCGATGCTGTACGCCTGGCTCGCCCGGTGGTTGTGCCGCAGCCCGAGCGTGTGCCCGACCTCGTGCGCGGCGACGTACCGGATCAGCTCGCCGGTCAGGTCTTGCGGCAGCGGCAGCTGGCGGGCCTTCGCGTCCACCCCGCTGCACTGCACGAAGTACCACATCTGCGTGAGCTTGGCGATGTCGTGCCAGAAGACGATGTGCGACGAGATGATCTCGCCGCTCCGCGGGTCGTGGACGTGCGGCCCCATCGCGTTGGCGACCGGCTCAGCCACCCACCGGATGACGGAGTGCCGGGCGTCCTCGGGGTCCCAGTTCGGGTCCTCGGCCGGGGTCGGGGCGTCCTTGCAGACGATGGCATTCTTGAACCCGGCCTTCTCGAACACCGGCTTCCAGTCCTCGACGCCCTTCTTCAGGTACGGCCGCCACTGCTCCGGCACTTCTCGGCTGAGGTAAAACGTGATCGGCTTGACCGGCTCGCTGACCTCGGCCGCGGGGTCCTTCTTCTCCAGCCGGTAGCGGGTGATGAACTCGCGGCCTTCGGCCCACCCGCGCGGGTGCGAGTAGTCGGTGAACGACTCGGTGAAGTAGCCGACGCGCGGGTCGAAGTAGCGCCCCATCATCGGCGTCTCCGGCAGCATCACGAGGCTCTGGTGGACGAGCGCCGTGGTGCTCTTGCCGCCACCGCCACCGCCCAGCGGGCTGCCGAGCCCACCGCCACCGCCGCCGCGGAACGTCAGCAGCGACCGGGCCTCGATATTCATCGGGAACGCCTTCACGTCACTGATGTACGACCGGAGTTCGTCGATCCCGCTGCCGCCGCCGCCGGCACGCGACAGCGAAAGGTCAGCCAGGCCGCTGAGGAAGAGGTTCGTGACCGTGATGACGGCCGACCGGTCCTTCCCCTCGGCCTCGACGTTGAACATGGCGATGATGCTGTCGGTGCTGCTGGCCTCGACGGCGGCCTGGACGGCCTTGCCGGTGGCCCGCTTTTTAAAGCCGACCTTCCAGAGGTAGACCTTGTTGCCGCGGCGCTCCCACTTCAGCACCTCGTCGCCGAGGCCGGCGCCGCCCCAGCTGCTGCCGCCCGGACCTTTGGCCACCTCGGCCTGCCAGAGCATCAGCTTGCCGAAGGCGTCCTGTGGGATCTCAAACATCACCTTCTCGCCGATCTGGTGGACGGCGAAAACGCCCGCCTGCGTCTTCGTTTCCTTGGTGACGACCTCGTCGTACTTCTTGAGGTCGCCGGACTTGGGCGGGGTGAACGGCGTCTTGCCCTTCGGCGGCCCGTCGGTGGGGGGGCCACCCTTTTTCTCTTGCGAGTAAGCCGCCGGGAGCAATGCCGTCATCGCCGCCACGACCGCCGCGAACAGGAGCCGCGCAGTCATACCGCCTCGTAGGGGTAGAGAAGGATTGAGGGCTGGGGAGACTGGGGACATTGTAGCGGCTGAGAGAAGCGGTACCACTTACGAACACGCGGAGCGGTGCGCCGACTGCCGTTACGACCGGCGTAACCCGCTCATCCGCCCCGCACTACCTCTATCATCGCGGCCCGGACCGCCTCGGCGCCCTCGGAGCGAAGTCGATCGAGCCACGGCCAGTCGGCGAAGCCGTCGAGCAGAACGCGACGCCGGGCCGGGTCGCTGACCGTCACAAACACCTGGCCACGGACCTCGTTGAGGAGTTCAACCCACGCCTCAAAAGTGGCGTCGAACTGATCGGCGAGTTGGTCGCGGACGCGCCGGGCGAGTGCGGGTGAGGCGCCGCCGGTGGCGACGGCGAGCGTCAGCCGACCGGCCGCGTGGACGGCGGGGAGCGTGAAGTCGCCGTCGGTCGGGTTTGTGGCGGAGTTCACCCAGATGCCGCGGGTTCGACCGTCGGCGACGACCCGGGCGTTGACCTCGGGAGTTGCGCAGGCGAACACCAGCGCCGCACCGCTGAGCTGGTGCGGAGCATAATTCTCACACCGTATTGCGAGGCCGGGTACTCCCGTGACCGAGCTGACGGCGGGATCCACGACGACGACGTGCGCCCCCGCCGCCGCCGCGGTCGCCGCCTTACGCCGGCCAACGGCCCCGTATCCGACGACGACCACCGTCCGGCCAGCCAGGTCAAGCGTCACCGGGAACATGGTGCCCTCCACGCATATCCTAGCCGGTGAACGGGAGGACCGCCGTGCGTCGCGTTAGCCTGATGCTCGTCCCCGCGATGCTCGTCTGCGGCATCGTCGCGGCGACCCTGTGGCAGCTCTTCCAGGTACCCGTCACCGGACCGGCCGCCCCGGAGGTGGCTGTCTGGAAAGAACGACTCGACGAGGTGCCAGTCGAGATCGAGCACCGGCCTGGGAGCGAGCCGTTCCAGGCGTCGCACGGGGCGGACGGGCTTACCGTGCGTCGCGGCAGCGACCGGTTCGAGTTACGCCACCGAATACCGTTCGTGAACGGCACCGCCTTCCCGTCGCCCACGGACGGCCAGACCGTGCGCTGGAACCTCGACGGCCCGCTTCTGATCGGCGGCCGGCCGGTCGCGCAACACCGTTTCCAGCCACAGCCGCTCGACGCCACGCCCATGGAGTTGATGTGGGACATCAAGAATCCCTCGGACGCGCCGCGCGACTCGCTCTCGGCCGTCTGGTCGCGGGCCGGCCGCGTCCTGGTGACGGCCCACGGCGACGGCGTGATCCGCGTGTGGGACGTGGACAAGGGTACGGTCCGTACCGCAATCGAGCCGCCGGCGCCGACCGACGGCCGCAAGCGCTGGGGGTTCAAGGCGGCAGTGTCGCCGGACGGCAAGACTGTCGCCGCGGCTAACGTGCAGGCGGCGGCGGTGACGCTTTGGGAGGCCGACACGGGGAAGCTGCTCGCCACGCTTACCGAGCCGGGCGGAAAGGTGACAGGCCTACGGTTCATGAGCGACCGGACGCTCAGCGAGGATCGCGAGGGCAAGAGGTATTTCCGCGACCTGACGGGCGACCGGGCGATGGTGCAGGAGATCGGCTCGGCCGAGCCGTGGGTGACGGCCGAGACTGTGGACGGCCGTCTACAGGCCATGTCCGATAGCAAGTCGCTGACGCTCAGTGATGTGACTGGAGGGATGCATCACTTGCTGTGGCGGCCGCGGCCGGCGCCGGCGACCGCCTTGGTCTTCTTCGCCGACGGAAAGACGCTCGCCGTCGGCGCCGCGGACGGCCTGCGACTTTACGACACGGAGACGCGCCGCGAGCGCGGCTGGATTCAGACGCTCAGCATCCGATCGCTCGCCGTCTCCGCCGACGGGGCGTTCCTGGCGGCGGCAATGGAGCACGGGCCGGCGGTGCTGCTGTGGCGGACCGCAGACCTGCAACCGCGATGATTCTCATCCGGATTTTTGTTTCCGCGGAGCGTGGGCCGGGTCGCGGAAACAAGTGCATCCGCGAGAGCAACCGCCCGACTCGTAGCAACTCTCGACGGGAATAAGCCTTGCGGCAGCCCGCATCATCCCGCAGGATCGCGGCCGTTCTTCCACGACCCGGCCAGCTTCTGATCGGCAGGCGGGAACAGTGTGCGGCCGGAGTCTGAACCGGACCATCCGGCGATCGTCCCCGGCGGCGTCCGACCCGCGCTGCGCTTGACCCAGCGCTCGGCCCAGTCGCCGCTCGCTGCCGCCACCTCCCGGCGCTCACGGTCCCAGTACACGGGCGCGTTACCGGCCCAGACGCTTGCCTCGGCCATCGCGCACACCGTCGCCCCGACCGCGGCCAGGTCCGGCGGGCAGAACGTCGATTGCCGTCGCGCACCCACGCACTCCAGGAAATTCTCCCACAGCGCTTCCGTCTCGTTCCGCGGCGGCTCGACCGTCACCACACTCGTCGGCTCCGGCGACCGCGGAGAGCGGGCCGGGTAGCTGGCGCCGCGGTGCGGGTCGTCACGGAACAACTGGAAACCGCCGCGGACGAACCGCAGCGCCCCGAGCCGGCCGCGAACGAGCTCGTCCGTCGGGAAACCGCTCACGGTCGCGGCCGTCGCCACGAGTTGCAGGCCCTCGTCGTAGTCGGCGACGACCGTCGCCACGTCCGGGACGCTGCGGCCGTCGGCTTCGAGCACGATGCCGCCGCCGGCGGTCACGCGTGCCGGCTCGCGCACGCCGAGCGCCGCGACCATGTGCGTAACGGGATGGCACAGTAAGTCGGAGAGCGGGCCGCCGCTCAGCTCGCGAACGCAGCGCCACTGCGCGAACGCGGCGCGGTCGAACGGCAGTTCCTTCGGCGACGGGCCGAGCGGCTTCCCGGCGAACTCCACGCGGTGCCCGAGAAACCGGTCCCAGTCGACCGTCCGCGGCGTCATCTCGCGCGCCAGGCGGTAGTAGCGCCACTGGCCGCGGGCGTCGTTGCGGAAGGCACCGGTCTGGGCGTGGCCGACGTGGCCGAGGGTGCCGGTACGGATCGCGTCGAAGGCCCGGACCCACACCGCGTCGGCCATCCCCTGAACGCCGACGGTGACGACGCGGCCGGTGTGCCGCCAGGCGTCCACGACTGCCACGGCTTCCTCGGCGCGGCGCACGAACGGCGCTTCGACCAGCACGTCCTTGCCGGCGCGGACGGCGTCGACGGTCATCTTGCCGTGCCAGTGGTCGGGCGTGGCGATCACCACCACATCGACATCGGCGCGGTCCAGGACGCGGCGGTAATCCTTGGTGACGCGGCCGGCGTCGGCGGGGTCGAGGCCGAACTTGCGGGCTGAGGGGTAAAGCCCTTGCGAGTACTTGCGGCGCGTCGTCTTGCCGCCGAAGACCACGTCGTACTCGTCGTCGAGGCCGTCCCACACGTCGCACACGGCGACGGGGACGACGCCCTTCCCTTCGCGCGCGAAGCGGGCCACGAGGTCGATGTGGGCCTGGGCGCGGCCGCCGCACCCGACGAAGCCGACGCGCAGCCGGTCGTTGCTACCGGCGACGGCGGCGTAGCTGCTCGCGGGGAGCGACAGGGTGGCGGCAGTGCCGAGGAACTTGCGACGGTCGAGCGGGGGTGCCATGCGGTCAGGTACTCGAGTTCGGTTGCCGCTCGCAGCTTCACGCCGGGCGGCGCAACCTGTTGGCCTACCGGTTCTGACAACGCACGCCCCGGAGTAGTTCCCATCTTACTCGAACCGACGGCTCGCCGCCGTGCGCCAAACCACTAAGATTGGTCTGGTTTGCGCCCCGCACCCCGAACCCCACCCGGAAATGCAAGCGAAACTGGCCCTGGAAGACGGCACCGTGTACACCGGCCGGGCGTTCGGCGCCGCCGCCGAATCGGCCGGCGAAGTCGTGTTTAACACCAGCATGACCGGCTACCAGGAAATCCTCACCGACCCCAGCTACACGGGCCAAATCGTCACCATGACGTACCCGCTGATGGGCAACTACGGCACCACCGCCCTCGACGCCGAGTCCGACCGAGTGAGGGTGGCCGGGTTCGTCGTCCGCGAGCTCACGCAGGTGCCGAGCAACTTCCGCAGCACCCGCGACCTCGACGGCTACCTTCGCGCGGCCGGCGTCACCGGCATCGAGGGGATCGACACGCGGGCACTCGTCCGCCGGCTCCGCGTCCGTGGGGCGATGAACGGCGTGCTGTCGGCGACGGAGTCGGACGACGCCAAGCTGGTGGCGAAGGCGAAGGCCTTTCCCGGGATGGCCGGCCGCGACCTGGTTCGCGAGGTGGTGCCGCCAAAGCCGTTCACCTGGACCGAGGGATTCGGCCGGTTCGCCGAGCACGTGCTGCCGGCGCGGCCCGCCGACCGGCACGTCGTCGCCGTTGATTACGGCATGAAGTGGAACATCCTCCGCTGCCTGACGCAGGTCGGGTGCAAGGTGACCGTCGTGCCCGGCACCGCGACGGCCGACGAAATCCTGAGTTACGACCCGGACGGCATCTTTCTGTCGAACGGCCCCGGCGACCCGGCCGCGGTCGGCTACGCCATCGACGCGGTGAAGGGCGTACTCGGCAAGAAGCCGGTGTTCGGCATCTGCCTGGGTCATCAACTGCTCGGACTGGCGCTGGGGGCGAAGACGTTCAAGTTGAAGTTCGGCCACCGCGGGGCGAACCAGCCGGTGCTGGACCGGCGGACGGGCAAGGTGGAGATCACGACGCAGAACCACGGCTTCTCGGTGGACCCTTCGACGCTGCCGGCGGGTGCCGAGCCGACGCACGTGAACCTGAATGACCAGACGCTCGAGGGGCTTCGGCACACGGGGCTACGGGCATTCAGCGTACAGTACCACCCTGAAGCCGCGGCCGGCCCGCACGACAGCAGTTACCTCTTCGAGGAGTTCCGCACGCTGATGGGCTGAGCCGGTTTCGCCGCCCGCGGTGTCGCGAGCGGCGTTCAGTCACTTCTTCGCCGGAGGCCCAGGGTCGTACGCCGGGATCGGGTGCTTCGCCTCCCACTCGGCCCACTTCCGCTGCGCCCGGTCGCGGTCCTCATCGGCCATGAATGCGTACGTCGGGTACGGGTTCTGGACCGGGTTCAGGTTCGCCCCGGGGGCCGTCTGGAACCCGTACTCGTGCAGGTTCTGACCCGTCTCGGCGATCAGCAGCGCCAGTGCCACGTCGCGCAGCTGGCAGTTCGCCTGGATCGGTTGGCCGTTGGGGTTCTGCCCCAGATACACCGCCCCGACCAGCGTCTCGTTCTTCAACTGGGCCTTCAGGAACGGGTGCTCGGCCTTCTTGTTCCGCTGCACCAGGAACGTCAACGACTGCCCGCGGGACATGCCCTGCACGCCGTCGGCCGTCGCCGCCCGCCGCAGGATCGGGGTCATGTCCCTCACCTGACTGAGGTTCGGGTACGTGTTCACCAACTGACTCAAATCCTCCGGGCTGCTGCGGGTGTCGACCCACCGCAGCAACAGCTTCTTGTAGGCCTCGCCGTGCGCGTGGCCGGTCGGGTTCGTAGCGACCTGCAACGACTGAGGCTTCTGCGCCAGCATGGCTCCGTTGATGAACGTGAACGGCCCCGCCCGCGGGATGTCCGCCGAGGGGATCACCGTCTCGCCGAACAGCACGGTGGCGATGTCGGCGAGCGTCGGCTGCTTCGGCTGCGGGATGGGGCCGAACCCAACGCGGCCGAAGGCGTTCGGCTGCTCCGCCAGGTACACCGCCAGCCGCCGGTTGCCGACGGCGATGCCGCCCTCCCGCTTCGACCCGGCGACGGCCGTCAGCACTTCGCGGTTTTCGGGCGCCTTCATCAGCTCGGCGAAGAGCGCCCGGCTCGGGCGGTCATTACCGACCTGCTCGCGGAACTGGTCCCAGCCCGGCAGGTCGTGAGTTTTCTTGCCGTCGGCGTCGGCGACGAAGGCGTCGATGCGGAGCTGCAGGTCGGCGGCTTCGGCCCGCGGCAAGAGGCGCGCGGCGCGGGCGCGGACTTCGTAGTCCGGCGACCCGGCCACGGCTTCTAGTAGCGCCGGGCGGGCGGCGCGTCCGAGCTTGGCGAGTTCGGCCGAAGCCTCCTCGCGGGCCTGGTACGACGGGCTGCCGAGTTGCCGGACCAGCAGCCGGGCCTTCGCCAGTTGCTCGGCCGGAATGTCGACCGCGGGCGCGGGCTCGTCGGCGCGGCCGGTCCCCACGACCGCCGCGCCCGCCACCACCAGCACCGCCCACAGCCGAGGCATGGGAAACTCCGGGAGTGCTACCGAAGCTGACCGAAGTCGGGGTTCGCCGCCCGCCACGTCGTCCACTTCGCGAACGCCGCCGCCCGCCGGTCCGCGGGGAGCGTCCACAGCGTGTAATTGTAGCGGGCCGTCCGCTGCGGGTTGTTCGACAGCTCGTACCCGTACTCGGTCGGGTCTTGCTCCGTCAGCAGGATGGCTGAGGCGAGGGCGATGTCGCGCAGTTGAACCACCTTCGTGGCTGCCTGGGGTGGGACCGGGGCGGCGAGCGGCGCCGCTACCACGACCCCGACCGAGCGCACGACCGACTCGTCCTTGAACGTCGCTTCCAGCGCCGGCAGGAACTTCGGGTTGCCGGACTTGGCGACGTGCATGGCCGCCTGCGCCTTGTTGAGCGCGGTGACGCCTGCCGTCTGCAGCATCCGGGCGCCCAGGTCGGCGACCTCTGGCAGTTCCAGCGCCGTACCCACCGACAGCGCCTGCATCATGACCGTTGCGTCGTCGCGGCTGGCGACCCACTTGCCGGCGATGGTGCGGTACACCCGGGCCTCGCGGCCGCCGCCGTTCACCGCCGTGGCGAACCCGGGCATGGTGAACACGATCACGCTGCTCGTGGTCCGCGGGATGTGCTTCGAGGGGATCCGCGACTCGGCCAGCATCAGCGCCAGCAGTTCGACCACGGGCGGCTCCTGCACCTGGCCGGTGCGCGTGCCGGTGAGTCGCCGCTGGTAAATCTCCTGCTTCCGGGCGGCGATGCGGGCGCCGAGGTCTTGCGGCGCCAGGTCGGTCATCACCAACTCGCGGCCCACGGGATTGCTGACGATCTCGGCGAACACCGTCCGCGCCGCGGGGCCGCACCCGGCGGTGACCTGCAGGAACTCGCCCCAGCCCGGCAAGTCGTGCTCAAACTTTCCGGCCTCGTCGGCGACGAACACCGCGAGCCGGGCCTGAACGTCGTCGGCGCGGGCGCGCGGGTAGAGCGCCTGGCAGCGGGCGCGGACCTCGGCGCTGGCGTGCTTTGTGATCCCCTCGGCCAGCGCCGGCACGGCCCGGCGGCCCATCGCCGACAGTTCTTCTTGTGCCTTCTCGCGGTCGTCGAACCGCGGGCTGCCGAGCTTTTCGACGAGAGCCGCGGCCCGGGCCTGCTCGGCCGGCGGCACCGCGAGGTGCTTGGGGTCCGGATCGACCGGCGGGGCGGCGGGTGCGATGGCTGCGGTGAGGACGAGCCCGAGCATGAGTGGAGCCCCGGGGGAGGCGTACCGGTCGTACCTATTGTGACGCGCCGGCCCGCGGAGTTCCAGTGTCCTGTCGTCGTCATCGGCGCGGGCGTGGGAAAAACTTGCGTCAGCCGCCGAGATCGGGCCGTAGCAGCCGCTCGGGGCGCCCGGCCCGCGCCAGAATCGCCTCCGCGGCGAGATACCCGCTGCGGACGGCACCCTCCATCGTGGCCGGCCAGCCGGTGTCGGTCCAGTCGCCGGCCAGGGCGAGGTTCGGCACCGGTGTCGCCTGCGGCGGGCGCAACCGATCCACGCCGGGCACGGCGCTGAACGTCGCGGTGTGCTCCGTCACCACCTTCGAGCGCAGCAGCGTCGCCCGGGCCACCGAGGGGAACACGCGGGCGAGTTCCTCGCCGATTCGCGTCTGAATCTCGTCGCGGCCGAGCCCCTTGAGAGGCCGGGCGGCGCTCACCACGACTTGCAGGTAGAACTCGCCGGGAGCCACTTCGCCGCGGGAAAACACCCACTGGCCGAGGCAATCGACCAGCACCGCGTGCGGTAAGTCGAGCGGCGGCCGGTCGTACCACAGGTGCACGCTCGTGATCGGCGACGGGGCCAGTTCCTTCGCCCCGGCGAAGAACGGGTCGGCGGCCAGTTCCGGCGGCAGCAGGTCGGGCACGCGGTCGAACGGGGCGGCGAGCACGAACCAGTCGGCTTCGCGGCGCGAGCCGTCGCGCAGCTCGACGCCCGACACGGCCCCTGTCAGCCGCTTCACGCCACAGTTCTCCACCACCTCGACGCCGTATCGGTCGAGCCACGCCCGCAGTTCCGCGTCGTAGAACCGGCCGAGCGGCACCGCCGGGACGTGGACGGTGAAGCCGTCGCGGTGGCGGACGAACCCGTCGCGGAACACCTTGCGGGCGTACCGCAGGCCGACGCGGTCCACAGTCTCGTTCAGGGCGCTGACCAGCACCACGCCCCAGAAGCGGTCGATGGTGCGATCCGTCTGCCGGTGCGCCAGGAGCCACTCGCGCAGTGGCGGGTCGGCGTCCGGCCGTTCGCTCAGCAGCGCCAGCAGCCCCCACGCCACGCGCAGCTTCTCGACCGGCGTGAGGTAGTGCGCCCCGAGCAGAGCCCGCCCGAGGTGGAACGGCGCCGGCCACGGGTCGGCCTTGAACACGCTCCGCCGCCTGTCCGGCGTGACGAACGTGAGCCGCGGCTGCGGGGCGAGGAGGTGTTCGACGCCGATCGTGCGGCAGAAGTGCGTGAAGTTGGTGCAGCAGCCCATGCTGACGTGCTGGCAGGCGTCGACGAGTTGGCCCGTGGCGGGGTCGGTGAACGACCCGGCGCGGCCGCCGAGCCGCGGTCGCGCTTCGAGGACCGTGACGCGGAAGCCGCGGGGCGCAAGCCCGACCGCCGCCGCCAGCCCCGCCAGCCCGCCGCCGACCACAATCACACGCTCCAAGTCACACTCCGACGCCGCGGTTGGGCTACCGTTTTGCTCCATCCTACGTATAGTTCGGGTGGTTCGCTCCAGCGGGGAGACAGCCGTGGGTGGGTTGCGGATTCTCGTCGCGTCGTCCGAGGTGGCCGGGCTCGCCAAAACGGGCGGCCTCGCCGACGTGGCTGCGTCCCTTCCACGGGCACTGGCGGGCCGCGGGCATCAGGTCGCCGTCGTCATGCCGTACTACGCGGCCGTCCGCCGCACCGGCACGCCGGTCGAAAAGACCGGCATCGCCCTCCCCGTCCCCCTCGGCGGTCGCACCCTGGCCTGCCGGCTGCTGCGCACCCGGCTGCCGAACTCGGACGTACCCGTCTACCTGGTCGAGCACCCCCCGTTCTTCGAGCGCGACGACGGGCCCGGCCGCGGCCTGTACCAGCAAGGGATGCCCGGCGGCTACAAGGCCGACTACCCGGACAACGCCGAGCGGTTCACGTTCTTCAGCCGGGCCGTCCTCGAAGCCGTGCCGTTCCTCGGGTTCACACCCGACGTCATCCACGCCAACGACTGGCAGACCGGCCTCGTGCCCGTGTTCCTCAACGAGGCCTACCGCACGAAGCCCGCCTACAAGCACGTCCGCTCGCTGTTCACGATCCACAACATCGCCTATCAGGGCACGTTCGGGCCCGAGGTGATGAAGCTCACGGGCCTGCCCGGGTGGCTGCTCAACCCCGGACAGTTGGAGTTCCACGGCTACCTGAACTTCCTCAAGGCCGGCATTGTGTTCGCCGACGCGGTGAACACCGTGAGCCCGACCTACGCCCGCGAGATCACCACGCCCGACTTCGGCTGCGGGCTCGACGGGCTTCTCCGCGGCGTGAGTGGCAAGTTGAGCGGCATCGTTAACGGCTGCGACTACGCCGACTGGGACCCGGCCAACGACCGGCACATCGCGGCGAAGTACACCGCCGACACGGTGACCGCCGGGAAGGCGGCCTGCAAGGCGGACCTGCAGAAGCGGTTCAACTTGCCGCAGAAACCCGACGTGCCGGTACTCGGCATGGTCGCCCGACTCGTGAGTCAGAAGGGCGTCGATTTGGTGCTGAGTGCCGCGCCCGGGTTCCTCGACCTGGGCTGCCAGCTCGTATTCCTCGGCGACGGCGACCCGGAGTACCACGACGAGTTGAACGACTTCAAGGCACGCCACCCGGACAAGGTCGGCGTCTTCCTCGGCTTCAACGAGGGGCTGGCGCACGCGGTGGAGGCGGGCTCCGACTTGTTCCTCATGCCGAGCCGCTACGAGCCGTGCGGGCTGAACCAGCTGTACAGCCTCCGCTACGGCACGGCGCCGGTGGTCCGCGCGACCGGGGGCCTGGCCGACACCGTCGTCAACGCCACGGAGGAGCACCTGAAAGCCGGCACGGCGACGGGCTTCTCGTTCGGCGAGTTCTCCGCACGGGCACTGTACGAAACGGTGAAGTGGGCGCTGTCGCTGTACCGGACGCGGCCGGCGGACTTCGCGCAGGTGGTGCGGACGGCGATGGCTCAGGACTGGGGCTGGGACCGCAGTGCGGCCGAGTACGAGGCGCTGTACCGTAAGGTGAGCCGGGTGGGGTGACGCGTCCGGGATCACGACAGGAGTCCGCTCGCGCGTAACGCCGCCGTTACCGCACCGACGGCGTCCGCGTCGCCGTCGGTCGTCACGGCCAGGGTGTCCGCCCCCCCGATTTCCCACTCACCGAGTTGCTTCAAGTACGTCTGCCACGTCGCGTCAGATGCGTCTCCCGTCCGGGCCGCGAGTCGTTCCCGCACCGTCTCCGGCCGCGCCTCACACACAACGCCCAGTACCGGCACCCGCCACGTGCGCGCGAGTTCGACCACCGCCCGCCGGCGGGCCGCGGCGCGGAACGTGGCGTCCAGCAGTACCCGCTTCCCCTCGAAGAGCAGCGCGTCGGCCCGCTTCAGACACTCGGCATAAGTCCGCTCCGTGTGCGCGGGGTCGTACAGTCCTGCGCCGCCGCGTTCGGTCTCGCGCAGGCCCGAGAGTTCCTTCCGGACCACGTCCGCGCGAATCACCTCGAACCCGGCTGCCGCCGCGACCCGCCTTGCGAGGTGGCTCTTGCCCGTTCCCGACAGCCCGCCGACGAAGAGCAGGGCCGGGCGGCTGGCGGGTTCGTCCAGCACGCCGAGCGCGAGGAGCCAGTGGCCGCGCGCCCGCGCCGCCGCCGCGACCCGGTCGGCGGCCGGAACCTCCGGCTCGGCCCACTCCATGCCCTCCACTTTCGCCCGTACGACCGCCCGGTACGCGACGTAGAACGGCAGCACGGCCGCAAGCTCGCGGTCGCCCGACGCGCGGACGTAGGCGCGCTCCAGGTCGGCCGCCAGGTCGGGCCGGTGGTGGAAGCGGAAGTCCATGAGAAGAAACGCCAGGTCGGCGGCCGGGTCGGCGTGGCGGAAGCGGGAACTGAACTCGATACAGTCGATGGCGAACGGCCGGCCGTCGGGGTGGGAGTAGACGTGATCGAGGTGCAGGTCGCCGTGCGTGTCCCGCGGTATACCGCGGGCAGCCCGCGCGTCGATCAGCGGACGCAGCCGGTCGAGCCACCCGTCGGTCTGCTCGCGGAGGCGGGTAAAGACTGCCGGGCTGACCGTGCCTCCGACGTGGGCCACAGTTTGGGCGAAGTTGTCGCGGGCGTTCGCGGCGACGACCTCGAACCGGCCGCCGACCGCGACCTCCGGCCCGCCCGCGGCGGTGCGGTGGAAGTCGGCCAGGAACGCGGCCAGGCGTTCCACGTCCGCCGGCCCGACTTCGTCGCGGCGCAGTCGGTCGAGGAGCGATGTTCCCTCCGGCAGCCGGACCATCTTCACCGCCCACTCGACGGGTTCGCCGTCGCCTTCGACGCGGAGCCGGCCGCCGGCCGCGGTCACAGGCACCACACCGAGGTAGACGTGCGGCGCGAGCCGGCGGTTGAGGCGGACCTCCTCCTCGCAGAAGTGCCGCCGCCGGTCCGGGGTGGAAAAGTCGAGGAAGCCGAAGTTCACCGGCTTCTTCACCTTATAGACGAATTCACCCGCAAGGAATACGGCGGAAATGTGCGTCTGCCGCACCTCGACGCAGTCGGGCGGCTCGGGGTAGGCTGCCGGGTCGGCAAGGCCGACGAGGAGGTCGGCTAGGGTCATCGGCAGGAACCCGCCCGTGGCGACTGTACGGCCCGCGCTGCGGGTGCTAAACTAGTGGTGCCACGGAGAGGTGGCAGAGTGGTTGAATGCGTCAGTCTCGAAAACTGATTTACCCGCAAGGGTAACGAGGGTTCGAATCCCTCCCTCTCCGCTTTCATGTCCGTGTGCTGACGGGCTCGTGACGCAAAGGCTTTATAAGCAACATCCTGCGTCACGGCTCCCCCGACGATCTCCCCCGCCTGGTGCACGTTTGGTGCACAAAGCGTGCACCGGGGGGAGTTCCGTGCCGCCGAAAAAGTCCCAACCCTCTCCGCGGTTCCGCGTCGGCAAGGTCAGTGTGTACGAGCACCACGGGGCGTGGTGGGTGTACTACCGCGACGACACCGGGCCGCACCGCAAGAAGGTCGCCGCCACCCGCGACCAGGCCGAACAGGTGGCCGCCCGGGTCAACTCGCAGCTCGCCAGCAACGAACCGACCCTGCTGACGTTCACGCCGATCGCTGTGGCCGAGCTGCGCAAGCAGTTCCTCGACTACCACGAACACGTCCTGCACTCCTCGGTCGGCACGCTCAAGCGTTACCGTTCCGCCACCCAGCATCTCGACGACTTCGTCCGCACCCTGCCTAAGCCGCCGCACGCCCACGACCTCAAGGTGGAGGCGTTCGCCGCCTACCTGCGGCGGGTCGAGGTCGCCCCGAACGGCCACCAGAACACTGCGAAGCGAAAGCTGCTCACGAAGGGCGTGCAATACGTCCTGGAGACGTGCCGGACGATGTTCACGTACGCGGTGAAACGCCGCCACCTACCGCCCTACGCCGGAAATCCGTTCTCCGAGCTGCCCCTCGACAAAATGCGGATCGAGGACGCCAAGCCGATCTTCGTCTTCACCGCCGACACCGAGATGAAGTTCTTGGCGGCGTGTTCGGCGTGGGCGTTCCCGATCAACTTCACGCTCGCCAAGACGGGGCTGCGGGTCGGCGAACTGGTCCACCTGCTGATCGAGGATGTGGACTTGGCCGGCGGATGGTTGCACGTCCACAACAAGGTCGAGCTGGGGTGGCGGGTGAAGACCGGCCAGGAGCGCACAGTCCCGCTCTTGGCCGAGATGGTGGCGGTGATCCGGGCGGTGATCGGCAAGCGAACCTGCGGCCCGGTGTTCTTGCGCGAGCGGCTGCGCGACCGGAAGCCGGTTGTTGTCGGCGACCGGCGCGAACTGGAGAAGGTGCTCCGCAACCGGCGGGCGGGCGAGGCCCGGCCGCTCACCAGGACCGAGGAGGCCGGGCTGGCGAAGAAGCTGTGGTGGGACGCCGGGGCGGTGAAGGCGGACAAGATCCGGCAGGTGTTCGGCCGGGTCACGGCCGCGATCGGGCACCCGGACTCGACCTGTCCGAAGTCGTGGCGTCACACGTTCGCTACCCTGCTCCAGGACGGGAACGTGGACCCGCTGATCCGCCAGCAGGTGATGGGCCACAAGCCGACGCTCAACGGCGGCCTGGGCATGACCGCGAATTACACCCACACCCGGCCGGAGACCCGCAAGGAGCAGGTCGAACGGGCACTCCGGCGGTGGTCGGGGTCGCTGGCCTACGCTCTGGAACGCCTCGGCCCGGTGTGAAATCGTCTGGTCGTGGGCCGGGCGAGAGTTTCGCCCGGCCCACGGTCACCTCCCGTCGACTCGATCCGCATCGAAGATGTCGGAGGCCCCCGTGCTGTTGGTCGTGGTGGACACGAACCTGTTCGTCGCCGCCGGATTCAACCCGAATAGCCACTCGGCCCGCATCCTGAACGCAATCCGGGCAGGCACCGTGCGGCTGGTGTGGGACGAGGCCACCCGGCGGGAGACGGAGTACATCGTCGGCAAGATCCCGCCGCTCCGAGGCACCGACCTGTCTGCGTTCTTCTACCCCGACGCTCGGCACGACGGGCCGACCGACCCCCACCAGTTCGGACACATCCCCGACCCGGCCGACCGCAAGTTCGCCGCCCTGGCCGCGGCCTCCGGGGCGGTTCTGATCACCAGCGACCGCCACCTCCTGGACAGCCGACCGCACAGCGGGCTCGTAGTCCTCACGCCGGGCGAGTTCGTCGAGCGGATGGGCCGGGAACGGAACGACCATCAGCCGGACTGACCGGCGCGACCCGCGAGCCGCTCGATCCCGACGCGGTGGTGGACAACTCCGGGGGCTCGGCCAGGGTCCATCACAAAAAGTGGTTTTTGGATTATCGGCCGTCGGGGTGTTGCGAATGGTGGGGAGTCGACGGTCTCGCCGGAGCCCAGCCCATTACGGCTCGCCGACGGTCGGCCAACTCCCCTCCGCGAAGCACTTCACAAGGGCGGCGTGCGACAGCGGCGACGACAGGTCGTCCACGTCCCCGTTCGTCTCGTAGTCCAGCAGCACGACCGTCCGGTCCCTCGCGGACTCCCGAAGCTGCCCGACCTCGGCCACCAGTCGGTTCTCCAGCACCCACCGATACGCCGGCAGGTAGATCGCGTACCGGGCGTCCCGGTAGCCGAGCAGCACGTCGCTCCCGACCCCGTGCCGGTGGCCCCGAACCGCTCCGCGGCTCCGGCCCGACCGCTTGATCCCCCGCATGGTGGTGATCCGCCACTTCGACAGGTCGATGTCCTCCCGCTCGAACACCTTGAGCCCCTGCCACAGCCCCTCGACCGACGCGGCCGTCTGGTCCTGGGTGTTCGGGATGGGGATGCCGCCGTGCGGGTAGAACGGGCTGAACCGGACCCACGGCTCCGGCCCCTTCGAGGTCACGTCGACGACCACGGCACCCGGCCACCGCTTCTCAATTGTCGCCGGACTGACCCTTCGGCTCTCGACGGCGATGGGCATGGGCTCCCCTTGGTCGGAAGTGGTGGGTGTTACCCGGTCATGCGAACGGCCGCCATGTCGGTAGCCGCCGGAACCTCCCAGCTGCGGCCGACGTGGGCGTGTGGGCGAGTTGCCGGACGGGCCGGAAGGAGGTGACTGACGCCCGCGGGTAGGTGGACGAGCGGGCAACCGGCTGCGGGAATTTGCAGACGTTCTGTACGCCCGGTTCCTCGCCCTCGGCGGTCGGCCGATCGGGCGGAGGAGCCGGCCCGAGTCCGGCGGCGGCTCGCCCGCGGCGAGCAACGAACAGCCCGAGGTGGGCCGGGGCCATCCCTACTTCGCCACGCGGTCCCGTTCGACCTTCAGGAAGTGGACGGTCGAGCCGCTCAGGTAGACCGTCCCGACGTGCCGGTCGTCGAGCGGGACGGTGCGAGCCGAGTAGTACCGGGCCGCCACCGGCGTGTCCGGCAGCAGCGTCACGGGCTCCGCGGCCCACGTCCTGCCGTCGTCGGCCGAGGCGGTGTACCGCAGCCCCTTGTTCGCCGTGCCGACCCCCCAGGTGACCAGCACCCGCCCGTCGGGCAGCGGCGTCAGGTAGCGGCCCTCGGCGTTGTCCCCGTCCGGCGGGACCGGGAAGCCCTTCACCTCCTCCCACGTCTTCCCGCCGTCCGACGAACGCAGGAACACCGGCCCCATCGCCAGCAGCGTCCCCTTCACCGTCCGGGCGATCTGCTGGAACGCGTGAGCCTTCCCGTCCGGGCCGACCACCGGGAAGGCGTCGAGTTTGCCCGCCTTCGGGTCGTACGCCCGTGGCGGGCCGGTCCGCAGGGGCAGCAGCCACCGACCGTCCAGCGGCAGGACGTTGTGCCGCACCGCCCCCAGGTGCTTGCCGTCCGCCGGCCCGATCACCCGCTGGTCGGACCAGGTCTTCCCGCCGTCGTCGCTCAGGGTGTAGAGCAAGGCCCGCTCGTAGTACCCGTCCTTCGCCTGGTCGGCGGCGATGTAGTTCCAGGTGACCAGCACCCGCCCGTCCGGGAGCGTGTCGGCCGTCCCCGGGTACACCTCGAACTTCTTCACCTCGCGGATCGAGTCCGGCCGCTTTGCCGTGGTCGGGATCGGCTCGGGCGTCTCCCAGGTCGTGCCGCCGTCGGTCGAGCGGGTCCGCATGAGCACATTCTGTCCCTTGTACACGACGACCAGGGTGCCGTCCGGGGTGCGGCAGACGGACGGGTGGACGTGTCCGCCGGCCTTCGGCGACGCAGCGACCACGGCCGGGCGGTCCTCGGCCGCACGGCCGACCGAGACGAGGACGAGGAGGCAGACGGCCGCGAGTGAGTGGCGGGGGCGTGGGGGCATGATCGCTCCGGTGCCGCGGTGGGACGGGGGCCAGAGTACCACGACCCCGACAGACGCACCACCCGCCGCTACTTCCGGTCTCGGGCCATCCGGTCGAGTTCGTCGAGCTTCAGCCGGACGCTGACGACGTACGGCGGCTCGTCCTTCGCCCAGTGCCCGTAGGTGGTGGTCACGATCGTCCCGTCCGGCAGCACCTCGACCCCCGGGTACGCGCAGTCCGCCCCCTTGTGGTTGTCCATCAGCCGCACCCGGTACTGCCCCTCCCGGCCCTTGGCAATGTCGTCGTACGTGCCGACCCACGCCACCCAGTCGCCCTTCGTCGGGCTGTCCAGGGTAGTGTCCCGGAACGACACGAACAGCCGGCCGTCCGGGGCGTACTTCGCGGTGTGCCGGTCCCCGGTCAGCGACCCCGGTAACTCCCGCGGCTCCGTCCACGTCTTCCCCTCGTCGTCCGAAAAGATCACGTGCGAGTTCTTCCGCCGGCTGTTCTCCCGCAGCAGCACCGCCAGTTGCTTGCCGCCGGGCGAGCGGACGCATCCGGGCTCGCACAGGTGGACCGCCGACGACCGGAACACCGGCTCCGGCGTCGACCACGTCAGCCCGCCGTCGGTGGAGAACGTCTTGTACAGGGTGAACTCGGCCGGCTTCTTCGGGGCCGGCTCGGCGGCGAAGAACCGGCCGTCGTCGTGGAACATGGCCAGGTAGTGGCCGGGCGTCTTCAGCCCCTCGACGAACCCCATGACCACGATCCCGCCCCACTCCCCCGCTGGCTTGAGGTCGCCCCACGTCCGGCCGTCGTCCTCGCTCACTGCCAGCCGGGCCGGGTGCAGCCCGGACCACACGATCAACCGCTTCGTCCCCGCCGCGTCCACGACCCGGTGGATGGTCGGCACCTCTTTGCTGGTGACCCACGACGCCGGGACCGGCAGCCGGTCGGACCACGTCTTCCCGCCGTCGGTGCTCTTCTTGTAGACGATCGCCCCCCTGCCGTGCCCCTTCGGGTAGACGCAGAGGATCGTCTTGCCGTCCTCCAGCAGCACCGTCGTCGGGTGTCCGAGGTACTGGCCGGGCTCCCGGTCCACCACCACCTGCCGGCCGGTCTGACCGCTCAGGTCGAGGAGCGGTACGGAATAACCTCGGGGCGAGACGCCCGCGGCGGGTGGGACACCAGCGGGGCCGATCGCCTTCGCCATGCCGGCGGCGAACCGCTCGCCCAGCTCGATCTGGCTGGCGGCGTCGAAGTGCGTCCCGCCGTCGAACGTCCTCAGCATGTCGGCTGGCACGAAGAACACGCCCTTGACCTTCTCCGCGGTAGACTTCTGCGCCGCCCGCACGGCGTCCCGCTTGCCGTTGTCGAACACCTCGCCGACGCCGAACGGCAGGTCCGCCGCCCCGAAGTCGGTCCGCACCCGGGCGACGAACGCGGTGAGCAGCTTTTCGTACTCCGCGGCGGGCAGGCCCGCGTCGCTCTCGCCCTGGTGCCAGATCATGCCTCGCAGGGTGTACGTGTGGCCCTTCTCCTTGAGTTCCTGAAGTGACTTCTTCGTGAAGTCGAGGAACGCCGGGTACAGCCGGCCCTTCACCTCCGGGCTCCAGTCCTTCGCCAGACTCGTGCCGCCCTCGGCGAACTTGATGAGCGCGACCTTCTTACCCTTGAGGTGGTCGGCCATGCCGCGGCCGAAGGACACCTCCGGCCCGAACGTGCCGCTCGGCAGCTTCGTCGGCCGGGCCTTACCGGGGGCGACGCTCCAGCCGGGTCGCAGCGGCTTGAACCCGTCGCTCGTCAGCACCGGCCCGCGGAGCGTCGAGCACGAGTAGGCGGTCAGCACGTCGTTCTGGGGATTCGCCCACCTAGCCAGCGGCCCGGCCAACTCGGACGCCTTGCCGCGACCGTCACAGTTCGACTGCCCGGCGACGAGGAACACCTCGTAATGGTCCGCACGGGCCGGGGCGTCGCCGAGCAGGGTGACGCCGCACACGACCGCCCACATCGTCGTTCGCATGATCAGTTACTCCGAGAGGCCGAAACGTCCGCGGGTGACGGCCGGCAAGATACCCGATCCGGCCGCCGTTCGCACCCGTCCGTCCCGGGGTGCCCCCCACCTTTCCGGCCCCGGCCCTTGACCCCGGGGCGTGGTACGGGCCGGACCATCCCCGCGTCGACGGCGGAGCAGCCCCCGGTCGATCCGCGATCCGGGGGTGGCGGTCGCCGGTGTACGGGATCTCACGGACTAGACCTTAACGAAGCGTGATCTCAGCCGCGTTGATTGGTCTGCTTCTCAAAATGCTTGAAATCCTCGGCCGTTTCCAGGGTTTGTGGGAGTAGCTGCTTCCCCTTCGCCCGGAATCCACCGAGGAGTTCAAGTGAAGCCCATCTTCCGCTCGTGGTTCCGCTCCCGCAAGTCCCGGATCGAGCGCCGACTCGACACGACACGCGACACCGCCACCCACCGCCCCGTGCTCTCGGCTCGCCCCCTCGACTACGACGTGTCGCGCCGCGACCGGGCCATCGCCCACGGCGGCATCGGGCTCATCCACACCCTCGCCCGGGAGGTCGGGCTACCCCGGGCCATCGACGACCGCCTGCACCTGCTCAAGGTGCACCTCCCCTACCACGAGTCCGACCACGTCCTCAACATCGCCTACAACGCGCTGTGCCACGGGACCTGCCTCCAGGACATCGACCTGCGGCGCAACGACGACGCCTTCCTCGACGCCCTCGGGGCGCGACGCATCCCGGACCCGACCACCGCCGGCGACTTCTGCCGACGCTTCACGGCCGCGGACCTCGACACGCTCCAGGACGCCATCGACGTAGCCCGACGGAACGTCTGGGCCGAGCAGCCCGCGTCGTTCTTCGACCGGGCCACGCTCGACATGGACGGCACGCTCGTCGCGACCACCGGGGCCTGCAAGGCCGGCATGGACATCGCCTACGACGGCACGTGGGGCTACCACCCCCTCGTCGTGACCCTGGCCGAGACCGGCGAGGTGCTGCGGCTGGTGAACCGGCCCGGCAACCGGCCCTCGCACGAGGGGGCCGCCGGCCAGGTCGATCGAGCCATTCTGCTCTGCCTGCGGGCCGGCTTCCGCCGCATCGTCCTCCGCGGCGACACCGACTTCTCGCAGACCGAGCACCTCGACCGCTGGCACGCCCTCCCGTGGGTCCGCTTCGTCTTCGGCTACGACGCCCGGCCCAACCTCCGTGCGGAAGCCGAGGACGTGCCGGCTTCCCAGTGGAAACCGTTGCGTCGCCCGCCGTGCTACGACGTGAAGACGCGGCCCCGCACACGGCCCGAGGCCGTGAAGGATCGCATCGTCCGCGAGCGTGGCTTCGAGGTCTTACGGCTCAAGTCCGAGGAGGTCGCCGAGTTCGACTACCAGCCGACCGCGTGTGCCAACACCTTCCGCATGGTCGTGGTCCGCAAGCACATCTCGCGTGAGAAGGGGGAGCAGGTGCTGTTCCCCGAGGTGCGGTACTTCTTCTACCTCACCAACGACCGGGACCTCACCGCCGCGGAGGTGGTGTTCGAGGCCAACGCCCGGTGCGACCAGGAGAACCTGCTGGCCCAGTTGCACGGCGGCACGCACGCCCTCGCCGCGCCGGTGGACGCCCTGGTCAGCAACGGGGCGTGGATGGTGATGACGGCCCTGGCGTGGACGTTGAAGGCGTGGTGGGCGTTGCTGCTGCCGGAGTCGCCGGGCCGGTGGCAGGAGCACCACCGGGCGGAGAAGATGCGCGTGCTGCGGATGGAGTTCAGGACGTTCGTGAACGCCTTCGTGACGATCCCGTGTCAGGTGCTCCAGACCAGCCGTCGCGTGGTGTTGCGACTGCTGGGCTGGAACCCGTACCTGATGACGTTCTTCCGCCTGGTGACACGGCTGCGTCAGTGAAGGTTCGTCATCGAAGTCGGGATCCGGATGTCCCGATCCGTGCGCACGCCGAGAGCGACACGCAGGAAGGAGAAGCGGGCGGATGACGTGAGAATCGCGTGGCGAGGCGGAACCAAGAGGGCTCCGCACGGTGAGGGTGTCGCTTCATCGAAGCGCGATCGACTCCGCAACAGACGGCCCAGGTCTCGCTTGTTTAAGGACTAGAATGACGGCCCCGGCACACAGACAAGGGAACACGGCAGTGGTCGACTCGTACACCTTCGCGGTCGACGTGTTCCGAACCGTTTGTGACCGGCTCTCGGCGAAGGCTGCCGACCTGCGGTTGATGGTCGAGACCGGCTCGTCGTTCGAGGAGTGGCTCACCTGGGAGGCGTTCCTGGCCTGCAAGCTCCGGCAGGCGGACTACCCGTTCTGCGAGGTCGCGGCCAAGCCTACGTACGCCAGCGAGAACGTGGCGGACGACGGCGGCGACGCCGACCAGATCTTCGGCGACCTGCGGGTCGGCGGCCCCGAGGATGGGGCCGATCACTGCTGGGTGTTCGCCGAGTTCGCGCTGCTGCACGACGGCAACCGCGCCGGCGGGAAGCGGCTGTGGAAGATCGAGGCGAACGCGGACAAGCTGAAGCGGCTGGGGTGGAAGCGGTCCGCGGCCCTGCTGGTCGTGGTGGAGCGAGCCGGAGCGACGTGCCGACCGAGTGGGCCGACGGCCTGGCGGGATGTGCCATCTGGAACCGGCTCGCTCTGACCGATCCGGTTGTCATCGCTCTGTCCGGCGGAGGCTCCGTCGTGGTCAAGGCGTTCGACATCAAGCGAGACCCGGGCGACACCCTTACCTCGAAGCCACGCTAAGTCAGTTCGTCCGACCGCGCGATCAGCGGATAATCTCTTGCAACCCCACCGGCGGCGCAACCATGCCCGTCAAGCTGCTGTACCACAAACTAGACGGGGCGGTCTCCCCCTTCGACAAGGCCGTCGAGTCGATCTCTGCGCAGACGCCGCTGCGGATCACCTGCCCGTACCTTTCTCTCGGATACTTGCAGGGGATGCTGCGGACGCCGGACTGGCAGTTGCTTACCGATGTCGAGGAGTGGCTACGGACCCAAAGCAGTTTGCAGCGGGAACGCATCGTCGCCTTCTTGCGGGCGAATCGCCCCCGCGTCCGGCACTACCCCCGGTTGCACGCGAAGGTCGTGATCGGCTCGTCCTCAGCCATGCTCGGTTCGGCGAACCTGACCGACGCCGGGATCAGGCAGCGGGTCGAGGTGTCCATCCTGTTCACCAGCGAACCCGAAGTGGAGGAACTGATCGAATGGTTCGACGCCACCTGGAAGCAGGCTCCTCCCCTCGACAAGGAGCAGATGCGCCGGATCGTCCGTTTCGCCAACTCGCTTCCGACCCAACCCGTAGTCGTGGAAACGCCACCGCCCGCGATTTCGCCACCCCTCCACAACCCTCCTGCCCCGCTGACGAGGCGCGCGAAGTCCATCCCGCCTTCGGGCGGCGACCTCTACGTCAACTTCGGCCACGAACCCGGCTGGCGGGAGTGGGAGGACGCGCGGCAGTACGGCTTCGTCTGCGCCGGCGGGGGCAACGTGTTCTCGGCCCCGCTCTTCGGGTTGAACCTCGGAGACCGGATTTGGGTGTACGCCCCGAGGTACGGGTACGTCGGCGTGGGGCGGGTTGCGGGCAGTCCGAAACTGGCGAAGGACTTTCAAGTCAGTCTGCCGGGAGGAAAGACCGAATCGCTCGACAACGTGCTCGGCCCCTACGCGAACGACAAGAATGATGACCCGAATGAGGCAGAACACTTCGTTGCGGTGCGGTGGCTCGACACGCGGCCGATCTCGACGGCGTACCGGAGGAAGGGTCTGTACTCTAACCGGAACATCGTCACCCACCCGGACAAGGTCCTCTGGCCGAAAACGCTGAAGTACCTCGTGAGGCAGTTCCCGAACTGCGACGACTAACTTGGCTCCTTGTCCTTCTCAGTTCGGCCAATGATCTTGCCGAAACCCACAGGTCCAGAAAGGCCTTGGTAGCCGGCACCCCGGCAGGCCCTCGGCGTTCACCTCGAAGTCGCCCCCGCACAGGTTCACGCCGCGACTGCGTCTGCACAACCTGTTCGCCCGATCCGGCACTCGGACGGGATGACGGAGCCGCCGTCACCGGACGACCACGGCGGCCGGCGGGCTCCAGTGCCCGCAGCGGCCCGTCTGGTCCCGCCAACGGGCGCGGACGCGGTACTCGCCCGGTTCCTTGAACACGTCGGCGGGGATGTCGATGTCCGCCCCCGTCGCGGCGTCCGCCCGCCAGTGCTCGGCGAGTTCGTACCAGCCCCGCTTCCCGACTCGGCCGACCCGCCACTCCAGGGCCGCCGCCCCGGCCCCGGCGGGCGACGCGAAGGCCGACGCCCGGAACCGCTGCGGCCCGCCCTCCACCCGGGCCACCGCCGGCGTCCCGGGGATGCGGTCGTCCTTCGCCTCGTGGGCCAGATACCCCCACCCGTACCCCCGCTGGTCGCCGTCGTTCGGGGCGTAGGTCTTCGCCGGCCGGCTGTCCGTGCAGAACTCGACCACGTACCGCCGGAACCCCGCGAAGTCGTTCGTCGCCAGGGTCCGCGTCCACCGCCCGCCGAAGTGCTCGGCCGCCGCCGGGTTGACGTAGTACGACCCCTTCTGGTTCATCCGCGGGTGCCGGTTCCACACCGCCTCGTCGAGCCGGGGCCAGTCGACCGCGTGCCCGGCGGGCGTCAACGCTGCCGCGAGGTCGGCCGCGAGTTGCCCGACCTGCCCACCCCGGTCGCCGGCGTCCGCCGCAAACAGGTCGAGGATTTCGCGGCCCCGGTTGCGGTACTCGACGGCGATCCGCGGGTGGCGGAGGCAGCCGACCGCGTCGACGTGCCCGGGCTGGTGGTGCCGCGGGACGAACATCATGTCGTTGTCCCACGGGATCGGTGCCCACCGGCCGTCGGGGCGGCGGTAGTACCCGTGGTTGCCGTCCGGCCGCAGGTCCACGTTCCCGAGCAGCCGGTTCAGCGCGTGGAAGCTGTAGTACGCCGGCAGGTCGAGGTTCGCCCGCCACCAGGCTTCCGCCGGGTTCGCCCGCATCCCGGCCCGGAACGCCTCCCACGTCTTGTCGGCGTCGGCCATCCCCTTCGGCGTGTGCTTGATCCCGCTCTGGGTGCTGACGGTCAGCCCGTCCGGGAGCCGGCGGTCGGCGAGCAGGGCCGGGTTCATGTTGCCGAGGGCCACGTACACGCCCCACAGGTCGCCGGTGTACTGGTCCCCGGCTTTCACTTCTTCGGCCCGATCGACCACGCGCCACTGGACCCACGTCGCCGGGGGGCTGGGCACCCCCGCGAGGCGGTACGCCCGCATCGACAGCACCTCGTCCAGCCCGGCGATGCCGCGGAGGACCGGCAGGTACGGCGTCGACCCGCCGGGATTGAGGTCCAGGCTCCCCACCGGGGCCGGGAACGGCACCCCGGCGTGGTCGGCGAACGGCAGGAGGCGGCCCGGGTTGAACTTCAGCCCCCACTTGTTCTTGCCGGCGATGTGGGCACTCCCCTGCCCGCGGCTGCGGTACTGGACGTGGTCGTAGACGACGCCGCGGTAGACGATCGTGCCCAGCTGCGGTTGTTGGTGGGCGCTGCCGTCCCACTGGCTCCGGGCCACGTCCTCGGCGCGGGCCAGCAGGTGGAGGGGTTGCAGGGTGCCGAGGAAGTCGGCGGGGAACGTCAGCGGCGGGGTCTTGCCCGGGTCGCGGGTGCCGGTCCACGCGGCCGGGCCGGCGTCGCACCACCAGGCGAAGTTCGGGCAGGCGTCGTCGGTCGCGGGCAGCTGCGTCTTCGCGCCGGCCCGGTCGGTCGCCACGACGCGGTAGCGGACGAGCCAGCGGTGCTGCTGGAACGACGCCGGGACGCGGACGCTGAACTCGCCGTCGCCGGCCTTGGCGTCCCCGTCCGTGCCGTCGTCGCGCATCGGCAGATCGACCCAGTCCTTCTCGTACGCGGGGTCCGTCTTGCGGACGTACTTCCCGGGGGCGACGGCCTGGAGCCGCAGGACCGCCTTGGCCGTGCCCGGCGCCAGGCGCGCGGTGACCAGGACGGGCTCGCCGGGCTTCGGCTGGGCGGGCGAGTGAGTCGCCGCGGGAGCCGTCGACGGCGCGAGGACCACCACGAGTAGGGCAAGTCGGCGCATCAGTCTCGTCCCCGTGGTGTGCCGCCCCGGCCGGAGCCGCGCGCTTTGTAGCGACCGCGGGAACCGGGAGCAACGGCGGACGGTTGGTACGACCCGCCCGTCCGCGATAGGGTAATCCTCGACATCTCCACGCCGCCGGAGTTCCACCGATGCTCACCCGCCGCTTCGCCGCGCTGCTGCTGCTCGGACTCGCGCTGCTGCCGCCGGTCGTGACCGCGCAGGGGCAGCCGAAGACCGTCCGGCTCCTTACCGTCGGCAACAGCTTCTCCGAGAACGCGACCAAGTACCTCGACAAGATCGTCGGGGCCGACGGGAACAAGCTGATTCACCACCGCTGCGTGATCGGCGGCAGCGGGCCGGACCAGCACCTGGCGAAGGTCGCCGCGCACGAGAAGAACCCGACGGACAAGGCCGGGCTGTACGGCACCGGGAAGAGCCTCAAGCAGGAACTCGCCGCCGAGAAGTGGGACGTGATCACCGTCCAGCAGGCGAGCATCCGCAGCCACGACGCCTCGACGTACCGGCCGGGCATGCGGGAGCTGTACGCCTTTATCAAGAAGCACGCCCCGGCCAGCGAGGTGGTGATCCACCAGACGTGGGCGTACCGCGTGGACGACCCGCGGTTCAGCGGGAGGGCCGAGCCGAAGACCCAGAAGGCGATGTACGACGGGCTGTCGGACGCCTACCGCACGATCGCCAAGGAACTCGGCGTCCACTACATCCCGGTCGGGGATGCGTTCTACGCCGCGGACACCGACCCGAACTGGGGGTACAAGCCGGACGCGATGTTCGACGTGAAGACGGCGACGCACCCGACCTTGCCCGAGCAAAAGCACTCGCTCCACATCGGCTGGCGGTGGGAGAACGACAAGTCGGCCCTGAAGATGGACGGCCACCACGCCAGCCCCGCCGGCGAGTACCTCGGGGGGTTGGTCTTCTACGAGTTCCTGTACGGCCGGAGTGCGGTCGGCAACACGTTCCGCCCGTCGGGCGTGGGCGAGGAGTTCGCCCGCTTCTTACAGGACACCGCGCACAAGGTGGTTGAGCGGGTGAACTGAAATCCGGTGATCCGCGCGTACCGGGGGTGATCGCGGACGGTTCCCGCCCTTCCCGCGGTCGAGGTGTCAGGCCATCACCGACACCGTGCCGAGGACGGGCGTCCCGAGCCGCTCGTCCCCCTCGACCCGGATGTCGGGGAACAGCCGCCGGGCCTCGTCGGGCGTGCGGCGTTTCGTCACCAGCCGCCAGGCCGTGTCCGCGTCCATCGTGACCGTACTCGCCGGCGGCCCGGCGGCCCCCGGCTCCTGCCGCCACCCTCGACGCCGACCGGCTGATTCGGCTGGCCCTTTTACCGTCTGGCAGCGTCGACCGGTAAGTCTTACACGTGCTGCGGGTGGCCTCCTTTTCACCCCGACGGCCGGGGCTTTATCCGGTAAGTGGTTGCGCCGACCGGCCGGGCAAATCCCGCGAACGGCACGGCCGCTGCTTTACACCCTCCCGTCGAGCCATCCCCCTGGAATCGACAGGGCCTTCCCCCGGGCCTGCTCCCCCCTGTCCCGTCTTCCCCGACGGGTTCCCAGATCCAGAAGCCCGGCAACCTCCCCCGGTTGCCGGGCTCTTCTCGTTCCCCGCCGCCCCCCCTGCGGACGGGCCGCCGCCCCGCCGGTAAGACGAACCCACCGACTCCGGGCGGGTCGCACCGTCGCCCGACCAGGAGAGACGCGCGTGGGGATCGACAGCCTGACCCGTGCCGCTCAGGGGGCCGTCGGGTCCACGCTCTCCGAGTTGGTCTGGTACACGCTCGCGGCGTCCGCCGCCTACCTGTTCTTCTACGTCGCCTTCCGCACCCGCCTCCGCCACCGCCGGGCGTCGCCCCGCGACCCGCACGCGGGCCAGATCCGCCGGGAGGTCGCCCACTCCCTCCGCAGCATCCTCGTCTTCGGGGTCGTCACCCTCTTCGTGCTGCTCGCCGCCCGGGCCGGGTGGACCCGCCTCTACGGCCGGGTCGAGCAGTACGGGTGGCCGTGGTTCTTCGCCAGCATCGCGGTGATGGTCGTCGTCCACGACGCATACTTCTACTGGACCCACCGGTTGATGCACCACCCCCGGGTGTTCCGCCTCGTCCACCGCGCCCACCACCGGTCGACCAGCCCGACCCCGTGGGCCGCCTACGCGTTCGGCCCGGTCGAGGCGGTCGTCCAGGCCGGGATCGGCCCGCTCGTCGTGTTCACCATCCCGACGCACGGAGCCGCGTTCGCCGCGTTCATGGCCTGGCAGATCGGGTTCAACGTGCTCGGCCACTGCGGGTACGAGATCTTCCCCCGGTGGTTCCTGCGGACCCCGCTCGGGTGGGTGCTCAACTCGGTGACCCACCACGCCCAGCACCACGAGGCGTTCCGGGCCAACTACGGGCTGTACTTCAACGTCTGGGACCGGCTCATGGGGACCAACCACCCGGACTACCGGGCGCGGTTCGAGCAGGCGACGGCCGGTGGCGCGGCAACTCCGCCGGAGGCACCGACAGCCGACGAGCCGCAACCCCTGACCGCCGCCTGGTAACCCGGCCCCCGAATTGCTCCCGGGCTGCCCCCCGTTCCCTTCCTGGAGGCCGAGATGCCCGAGAACCCGCTGCTCAAGCTGTACGAGGAAGAGCCGCCGGCCGTGGTCGCCGCGGCCGATGAGGAGGCAGAAGACGAGGAGGCCGAGGACGAGGATGACGACCTCGACGACGACGACGACGACGACCTCGACGACGACCTCGACGACCTCGACGACGACGACGACGACGACCTCGACGATGAGGAGGAAGAGGAAGAGGCGGAGTGACCCGCGTAAATCCGGGATGTACCGGGCGGGCTGCGACGGCTATCGTCACCGGCCTTCCAGCCAGGAGCGGCCATGACGATGATCGAGGCGGTGTCGCAGTCCACCGGGGTCGAGCGGAAGGTCGAGGTGACGGCCGCCCCGGAAGGCGTGCGGGTCACGATCCGGGACGGCCGGAAGGGGACCGTCCTGACGTATGTTACCGCCCCTGCGGACGACTTGATTACCGTCCTCTCCGATCAGCCGGAGGGACCGACGGCTATCACGGGCGATACCGCCGGTGCCGTTCGCGTGTTGGCGATCGAGGTCCGCCGGAACGAGGTCTGGCTGACCATCGGCGGGATCGACGCGGCCGTCGGGCTGGACGACCTGATGGACGCCCTCGCCGCCCTGCCGTCCTGAGCCCCTGCTACTTCGCCCGCCGCTTGACCGCGTACCCGTAGGAGATCGGCCACGTCGGCTCCTCCCCGAGTTCCTGCTGGGCCTTCAGTGCCCAGTACGGCTCCCGGAGCAACTCCCGGGCGACGAACACCAGGTCGGCGTCGCCCCCAGTCACGATCCCGTCGGCCTGCCGGGCGTCGGTGATCAGGCCGACCGCCCCGGTCATCACCCCGGCCTCGTCCCGGAGCCTGCGGGCGAACGGCACCTGATACCCCCTGCCGACCGGGATGCGGGCCTTCGGCACCAGCCCGCCGGACGACACGTCGACCAGGTCGATCCCCACCTCCTTCAGGCGGCGCGCCAGCACCACCGACTGGTCCGCGTCCCACCCGCCGTCCGCCCAGTCGGTCGCGGAGATGCGGACGAAGACGGGGAGTTTGGCCGGAACCAGCCCGCGCACCGACCCCGCCACGCGGAGGAGGAGCCGCATCCGGTTCTCCAGGCTGCCGCCGTAGTCGTCCGTCCGCGTGTTGCTGAGCGGGGAGAGGAACTCGTGGAGCAGGTAGCCGTGCGCGGCGTGGACCTCGATCACCCGGAACCCGGCCGCCAACGCCCGCCGCGTGGCGACCTCGAACGCGGCCACGACCCCGTCGATCCCGGCCGCGTCCAGGGCGGCGGGGACCGGGTGGCCGTCGTCGAAGGCGATCGCGCTGGGGCCGACCACCGGCCACCCGCCGGCCGCGGGGGTCGTCAGCCCGGCCCCGCCCTTCCACGGCAGGTCGCAGCTCGCCTTCCGGCCGGCGTGGGCGAGTTGAATCCCGGCGACCGCGCCCTGCGACTCGACGAACCGGGCGATCCGAGCCAGCGGCCCGACGTGGTCGTCGGTCCAGATGCCCAGGTCGCTGTTCGTGATCCGGCCGTCCCGTGTGACGGCGGTGGCCTCGACGACCACGAGCGCCACCCCGCCGGCGGCGCGACTCCCGAGGTGGACCAGGTGCCAGTCGTCGGCCAGGCCCTCTTTGGCGACGTACTGGCACATCGGGGACATCACGATGCGGTTGCGGAACCGGACGCCGCGGATCGTGAGCGGGCTGAGCAGATCGACCTCGGGCACCTCCCGGTCGTGGTCGGACCCGGACGGACAGCCGTGGGCGGGCGGGCGGCGGCGTGATCGGCCATCGGGTGGGCTCCTGGGGGGCGGCTCACGGGAGTGGGCGATCGTGGCGCGGGAGGAACGCCGGAGTCAGGATAGGAGGGCATCGGTCTCGCGGTCCGCGGCCTCGTCGCCCGGCGTGTGCCCGCCCCTCTCGGCGACCACCCACCAGCCGGGGATGCGGACCCGCCCGATCGCGTCGGCGTTCGGGATCGGTTCGACGGCGTTGGTGACCCACCGGCTGCCGGTGCCCGCTTCCCCCCGTGGACGTCCGCCGTCGGCCGGCTCGCATCCGGCCGTGCTCGTTTAGACAAACCCCGTCCCCGGCCCGCCCGAAGCCGGTCGCCGCGATCCCGCCCCGTGAGCGGCGGATGAGAGCGAGCGCGGGCCGCGCAACTCGGACGGGTACGGGCGTCCAAACACCGAGGGGGATGGCCCGTCCCGCGTCGCCCGAGCAGTCGCCCGCACCACCAGCGAGCACCACCATGAAGCGCACCATACTGGCCCTCGGCGTCGCCGCCGCCCTGTTCGCCACCTCGGCCACCGCCTCGGCCGACCCCGGCCGCAGCTACCGCGGCGGGCACAACCACGGCGGGTACAACCGCGGCGGGTTCGGGTACGGCCAGGGGTACGGCGGCGGCTACCGGGCCGCGTACCCCTACGCCGCCCCGTACCGGGCATACGGCTCCCCGGGGTACGGCTACGGGAGCCCGTACCGCTACGGCGGGGGATACGGGTACGGCTACCAGCCGGGGTTCTCCCTCGGCGTCGCCCGCCCCGGCCTGTCGTTCGGGTTCAACCTGTTCCGCTGAGCCGCCCGCCCGGCACTCCGCCGGACGGGTGGGAACTGACCCGCCTGTTGACACCGACGCCCCGGGCGAAACCCCGGGGTGTTCGCGTTGGGTGTGGGTGGCCCGCCGGCCGAGCCCTGGACACGATGACCTGGCGGACGACCGCGACGACATTTCCACATTTGCGGACACGCCGGACCGTGAGCCGGCGCGGACAGACGCAACGGATTTCGCTTTTGGCCCGCGGCCCGCTCGGGGAAACACCAGTGACGTCAGCCGGCATTCCATCTCGTTGATCGAGGCAGACTGTTGCGCGTCATTCGGGACGTTCGCACCGGCCCCGCGGGTTGTGCCGGTCGGGAAGGCGTCGCAGACGGGCGGGCGTGCCGGCTTGGGCCACCCGGAGTACGGTCGTACACCACCGGCGGCCGATGGACGACGGCCGCACGCGGGCACCGCTTCACCACGAGGGCAGAGGGCATGGGGTTCTTCACCGGCCGGGTCTCCTTCCTCCGGTTCGCCGTCCAGGGGGACGCTCCCCGGCTGTTCGACGACGAGCACGTGGAGAAGCTCCGCGAGCACGCCGCCGGCAAGCAGGCGGTGGCCGCGGCCGACGGGGTGGAGGCCGGGTGGGCGGCCGGCAAGTCGGTCCTCGACGTCGCCTTCGACCTCACCAAGAACGTCGTCAACGACTGCCTGACGTTCGACCTGCGGGTCGACACGGAGAAGCTCCCGGGCGACCTGCTCAAGGCGTACTACGAGGCCGACCTCGCCGCCCTCGCCCGCGAGATCCCGAGCGGGTTCGCGTCGGCCAAGCAGAAGAAGGAGGCGAAGGAGAGCGCCCGCGAGCGGCTGGAGCACGAGGCGAAGGACGGCCGGTTCAAGCGTCGGAAGTGCACCCCGGTCCTGTGGGACCGGCACTCGAACGAAGTGCTGTTCGGCGCGACCTCCTCGTCCCTGGCGGACCGCCTGGGCCACTTATTTGGTGCGACGTTCGGGGCTGGGCTGGAACTCGTCACCGCCGGCCGCCGGGCCGAGCTGCTCGCCGCCCAGCTCGGACTCACGGGGGCGGCCGACGCGCCGTCCGGGTTCGTGGCCGGGGCCGGGGACGAGGTCGCCTGGGTGCCCGGGGGCGGGCCGCCCGACTTCCTCGGCAACGAGTTCCTGCTGTGGCTGTGGTTCCTCACCGACCGCGACGCCGACTCGGTCCAGCTGGCCGACGGCAGTGAAGTGACGCTGATGCCCGCCCGGACGCTCACCCTCCAGTGCCCGCGGGGGGTGACGGGGACGGGGACGCTGGCGAGCGACGGCCCGACGCGACTGCCGGAAGCCCGGCGGGCGGCCCAGGCCGGGAAGCTGCCGCGGAAGATGGGGCTGACCCTGGTGCGGCACGACCAGCAGTACGAGCTGACCCTCCACGCCGAGACGCTGGGCGTGGGCTCCTGCAAGATGCCGGACCTCCCCGAAGACGTGACCGACGCCCGTGGGAAGCTGGACGAGCGGGCGAGTCAGCTGCGGGAACTGGTGGAGACGCTCGACCTGCTATACGGCCGGTTCCTGGCCGTCCGGTTGTCGGCCGACTGGGCGGGAGAGCTGGAGAGGGTGCGGCGGTGGCTCACCCGCGTCGACCAGAAGGCTGCTTGATCTTGGCACGGCTCCGCGGCAGCAGCAGATCCGGTTGGTCAGTCACCGCGGCGGGGAATCGAGCTCTGGGCTTCTTCCCCCTGCACGCACTTCGGTCCTCAACGTGAGATGGTGGCGTCAGCCCAGGAATGCGACGAGCCGGCCCGCGAGCCACGCCCGGAATTCCGGTGTGGTCGGCGGGCAGTGCCTGCACCAGGCGATCACCTCCGCGTCGGCGTGCGGCACCACCGCCTTGACCAGTAACGCCTGCACCATCCCGCTGAGGGCCGGGAGCCGCTCGTCGTCTCTCACCCACTCGTCCGGCGAGCAGTCCAGCGGCTCGTGTTCGTCGGGGACGTAGCAGAAGATGACAACCGGGTCGGCGGTCACGGCGGCGGCTCCGAGGGCTGGTTCGATGTTCGCCGCCCGATCGCCGGCGGTCCACACCCAGACACCGCTCGCGGTGGTGAGCTCACGCCGTCGGCACCCGGTTCCGCGGGTTGTGCGACTGTCGCCCATTCAGTCGGGAAGTCGCGGCCGCCTGTCGGACTCTACAACGCGACTACCATCAGAAATCAACAAGACCGCCGGTTGGTGGAGAGGGGTGTCTACGGAGGCGTTGCCTCTTCCTGGACGCGGTTACCCCAGAGAGATAGGATCGCTTGTGTGATAGGTTCGGGGACTACGTTCCCTGATGACATCGGTGCCCAGTTCTTGGTGAACTTCGCCTCTCTTACGATTTCTTCCCGCGGGATCTCCTTCCCGATTGGTAGGAAAGAGTCCAGACTCAGCTCGACAACACGGGTGCCGTCGTCGTCGAAGGGCTCACTCGTCACGATGCCTTTAGCAAAGACGCCATTATGCGCGTTACCGGTGCGCTGCATAATGGCGACGTCGCCGGGCCGCGGCCTTGTCGATGGGCAAATCCACTGACTGGAATATGGCTGTCCCAATAGAGCATTTCGCTGCACTTCATCGTAGTCCGCGAATGAATTTGGGTCGAGCTTGGGATTCCAGAGGAAGAAGTAAACCGTCCTTGTCGGGTTGGGGTTAGGTGTCCCCGTGCCTTGAGCAGCAACACGCGAGCTGGATTTCGATATGCGCTGTACTTCCGAGGAGGATGTCGCATCGGCAACTGGCGCCGATTGTTCACCGAACGATGGGTGATAGATAGTACAGTCCGGCCGTGCGTCGCTGAGGCGGGAAGCACCGGCTGGAGTAACGCTGGTTCCAGTCAAATTCAGGAGTTCCAGGGGCTTCATCGCTATCAAGTGATCGACGCTCGCGTCGGTCACTCCGAGGCAGTTCTCCAAATTGAGAGATTCCAACACTGGCGCGGATTTAAGTGCAACTATTCCGAGGTCCGTCACCATCGTGTCCGACAGGTCCAGCAATTCCAAACTCGTCATCCTTGCCATCCAGGATAACCCACTGTCCGAGACATGCTTACAGCCCGTTAGCCGGAGATCCCGTAACTTCTGCATCTTGGCCAACTGCGCCAGGCCAGTCTCCGTGATCTGTGTGCCCCCGAGGTCGAGAAACCAGAGCTCGGATAACTTCAGGAGGTGAATCATCCCGTCGTCGCTGATGTTCGTGCCGGGGAGCCCGAGCGCCTCCAGTCGTGACAGCCCGGTGAGGGTAGACAGGCCGGCATCGGTGATCGGCAGTTGGTCGAGTCCGAGCGTTTGCAAGTGAGGCAACGGTGAGAGCCAAACGAGTCCGGCATCGCCGATGTCACTGCCTCCCAGCCGGAGGTCAACCAGAGTTCGCATTGCCCGCACATGCGCGAGGCCGGCATCGGTAACCGTGGTCTCTTCGATGTCTAGTGTTTCGAGCTGCGGCAGCATGGTGAACAGCTTCAGGGTGGCGTCCGTCGCGGAAGATTGCGGGAGCAGCAGCGTCCGTACCTGCGTTAACTTTGCCGCGAGCGCGAACCCATCGTTTGTTAGCCGCTTGCATCCGGTCAGGTCGAGTTCGTTCAGTGCTTCGACATCAACCAAGGTTGCCAGGCCCTGAACGTTTGCGTCTTTCGCACTTCGCATGATGTCGAGTTTGTACACCTCGCCGGCTCGCACCTTGACCTTTGCAGGCAATTTGGTGACGAGCTTCCATCGGGCGAATGGCTTTACCTCCCGGTTCATCCGCCAGTTCCCTGAAACGGCTACGTGCAACTCCCGCTCGACGACCGCAGAGAGTTCGTCTGGGAGAAGCTTGACCGCCGTCCCTGTGAGAAGTCCGAGCCGTCGGAGTGCCTCATTTACCGGACGCCGCAGGGTGAACGCAGTGTGGCCGCTATCTGGATCGCGCTCGGCTGCCCACCCGGCGAGGACATACAACCAAAAACCGCGCGGAGGCTGCTTGACCCCAAGTCGTGCCGCAATCCGTGCTGCCAGTTTGCCGTACTGGAGGTTGACAGCGCTACCGTTAGCGTACCCGACTTCCGCCGCGAGTCGCGCCCACGTCGCCGTGTGGTCCGGGGCCGCGTAGTGCTTCCGAAGCAGGTCGAGATGTATATCGGGGATGCCCTCGGCAAGTACTGCTTCAAACGCCCGCAGGTAGTCGTCGGTGGTTCCGAACTCCTCGTCGTCCACCGGGAGCATTGAAGATTGATGTGCTACGGCTGGGGTATCTGTTGAGACGGGCTCGCTCTCGTTCTCGCGATTGACGGTGGGTTCCACTTTCGGAGTGGGCTTCGCGTCAATCGCCGAGATCGGTGGCAGTGGGAAGGGAGCGACAGGTGTGGCAACAGGCGGGGCCGTTGGCGGAACCGTCACAGCGCCGGACGCGAGAGGCGCCAATTCGGCAGCCAGGTCCGCCGCGGTCGCGGGGCGGCGGGCGGGGTTCTGCGCGACGCACCGGCCGATGAGGTCGACCAGCGGGGGCGGCGTCCCGACATCGGCGAGGTCGTGCGCGTAGTCCGGCCCCGGCCCCTGGGAGAGGTGGCCGGTCAGCATCTGGTATGCGATCACCCCCAGGGCGTGAACGTCGTCGCGCGGGTCGGGGTCGGCCCCGGCGCGTTGCTGGGGGCTGGCGTATAGCGGGGTGTGTGACCCGCGGTGCGACGAGAGCATCCGCCCGCCCTGAGTTGCCCCTCCGCTTCCGTCCTCTGCAAGAGTCGCTTTCGCCGTCACCGCCCCGATGCCGAAGTCCGTCACTCGCAGCCGCTTCCCGGCCCGGTCGTAGAGGATGTTGCTCGGCTTCAAGTCCCTGTGGACGACGGCCGGGGTGAGGCGGTGAAACGCCCCGACCGCCGTGGCGATCTGCCGCAGAGCTTGAACGACGTACTTCAGCCGCTCCCCCGCGGGCCGCCGGTGCAGGTGGCGAATCCAGTCGCCCACGTCGCCGCCGTCCACGTAGTCGAACCGCAGCCAGGGGGTGTCGCCGGTCAGCACCGCGTCGCGGAGGGGGACGACCGACGGGTGGTCGCCCGCCCGCATCACCTGCGCGATGACCCGGCTCTCGTGCCGCAGATCCGCCGCCTGGGGGCCGTGGCAGAACTTGACCGCCGCCTCCACGCCCATGTCGGTGTGCCGGGCCAGCCACACCTCACCGAACCCCCCGACCCCGAGGACGCGGTCGAGGTGCCACTCCGGGCGTCCAACCAGGGCGTCTCCCGGATGAAACCGCGGCGGGCGGGGAGGGAGTAACCGCAACACGTCGTCCGGTGTGGTCAGAGTAAACGCGGCCGGGACCGTCTTGCCGGTGGGATCGCTGGGCCGCTTGAGGGACTGGGTCACAGCCGCGGGGATTTGCGCGAGGTACGATTCAAGCACCAGCCTTTCTTCGACACTCGCCCCGCCAGCGGCTGCTTGGACGGCTTCGGCAGCTGCCTTCCGGGCCTCCGTAGCGGTAACAGCCGCCATCCGCGCGATCTCATCGCGGAGTGCGGCGTCACGAATCCGCTCTCGATACTTGGCGAGTGCGCCGCCCGCGACGGCTAAGGCGAACGAGCCGCCAGGGACCATCGTGGCCAGCCCTTTCACCCCGTTCTCAACGACTGCTTCAGCCACGCAGCTGAAGAACGTAAACACAGGCATCCCTCACCACACGTACAGATCGCGTTTGAGTGAAGCCTATTCGGGATGACCGAAGCGTGCGAGCGAAATCACGGGGTTGGCAGCGGGCGGATACGACGCTCGATTCCTTCCCCAGGGAAAAGGCGTGAGCGTAGGCGCGGCTGTGGTGCCGCACGTGCGCCTGTTTCCTCGGTCAGTCACCCCGCCGCTGTTCTGACCCGACGTGGGATGAGCAGGGAGGTCAACCGAGGTGGAATCTCGCCCCTGGACCTGTTGAAATCCATCCACTACCGACCCGCGACCGGAGCCCCCCTTGGCCGTCTTCAATGTCACCGTTCGGACCACCGAAAGCCTTCTCCCGGCCTCGGAGCCGGACGAGTTCGTCTCGGCCTACACCGGCACCATCACGTCCACCGACGAGGAGACTCGTGAGGTCACACGAGTGGGGAAGGTGTCGGCCCTGCGGGTCAACGCCGGACTCGCCCTGAACGCCGGCTTCGACCTCTCCGACGTGTGCGACGCCCACAGCTCGGAGTTGGCCGCCTTGCACACCCTTCTTTACGTCCCCGGCCAATACCACTTCCGGCGGCGGCTGATGGCCCGGTTCGAGGCCACCCAATCGGACCTTCTGGTGCTCGACTACGTCGTCATCCACCCCCGGTGGCGTCAGCTCCGGCTCGGCCTGCTCGCGGCCCGACGGATGGTGGACATGGTCGGGGCCGGGTGCGGGCTGGCGGTCAGCCGCATCGCCCCGGTCAGACACCGCGCAGCCCATCACGTCGGGGTGCCGGGGTCGTGGCTCCCACGAAACGATACCTCGGATGAACGCCGGGAGGCGGTGGTGTCCTTGCGCCGCTACTTTCGCCGGATGGGGTTCGCGCGGCTCGGTCGGACTCGATACTACGCCCTGCCGCTGAACCTGGTCACGCCGACCGCGGCCGAGCTACTCGGCGGTCGAGCGCCGGACTCGTGAGCCGGCGGTACGCGAATGGTGTAGCGGCGCTTCGCGCAAAAAAGGACCGGCCGCGCTACTCGACTGTCGCCCATTCAGTCGAGAAGTCGCGGCCGGTCTGACGGAACTATACAACCTGCCCACCGCGGAAATCAAACCGAGGATGTCGAGTTTCCAGGGCCGCGGTGTCGGGCTTCCCGACAGCGACAGACCATGTCGGTGATTGCCGCCAAACAATAAACCAGCCGGAGACCGTGTCGCCTCATCAGGTTGCGACAAACTGGGAAGTCGGCTTCCCAAGTGGCACTTCTCCTACTTAATCCTTTCACGTCGCCAACCGCTCGCCCATCGCCCAGCATCGCCCGCGGCTTCGCCCAGCGACCCCGCCCCGGCTGTACGCCCAACAGCCGGGGCTCAAGTCACCGGTTCCGTGTCGCCCTCGGAGCCCTGCCGGAGTCGGGTTGAGGACGCCCACCTCCCCGACCCCAGCAGCAACCATCCCCAGCATCGACGAGTATCGGCGGTCGGTCGTGCCGGTCTTACCGACTGTCATGCACGGGACGCAGCACGTTCTGCCGTGGGCGCGCGTCTTCACCGCTGGTTAGCAGGAGAGGAGATTAGTCTGGCGATTGGGCCACCTCCTCGACGGCGGACCCCGTCATGTGCGGCCGGTACACGTTGTCGTCCAGGCCCGAGGACATCGCCCGGACGTTTGACCTGTACCAGCAACCTGACCTCCTGCCCCGGTACAACGTCGCCCCCGCCCAACTGGTCGCCGTCGTCGCCCTCAAGGGGGACGGCAAGACACGCGGCCTGGCGCAACTCAGGTGGGGGTTCGTGCCGTACTGGGCGAACGACCCGAACTCCGGGCCGAGGCCCATCAACGCCAGGGCCGAGACGGTCGCGTACAAGCCGCCCTTCGACCACGCCTTCCGCGAACGCCGATGTCTCATCCCGGCCGACGGGTTCTTCGAGTGGGCCAAGGTCGGCACGAAGAAGGTCGGGCACCACCTCCGGTTGAAAGCCGGCGGCGTGATGGCGTTCGCCGGCGTCTGGGACGTGTGGAAGGCCGAGGGACGACCCACGTTGGCGACGTGCGCCATCATCACCGTGGCCGCGAACGAGCTGGTCAAGCCCTTCCACGACCGGATGCCGGCAGTCATCACGCCGGAGAAGTTCGACCTGTGGATGGGGTTCGACACCCCGGCGCGTGACCTCCTGGGGGCGCTCGCCCCTCTGCCTGCCGAGCAACTGGAGGTCGTTCGGGTCGGCCCGGCGGTGAACAAGGTGACCAACGACACCCCCGCGTGCGTCGCCCCGGCCGCGTGACGATCAGCCGGAGACCCTCGTGCCCGCCCCGGACGTGATCCCGTTCCCCACCCCGCCGCCCGACCTGCTGTCCTGCTCGCCCGGCTGATAGGTGGTGAACGCCGCCCGCGTCCTGGCCGACGACCCGCCAAGGCTGGTGAAGCCGACACACGACCTGGACGACCCCGCCCCGCTTGGTACGACACCCCGTCGGAGGCGGACCCGGCCACGGGCAACGACACGTTCGGGCCGCGGCCCGGGGTGGTGTTCCGCAAGACCTCGGGTCTGTTCGACGTCCTGAACCGTAGCGGTTGGGGAATGCCGCCGGGGTGCGTGTCGGCGTGTGGTGCTCTGGCCCATTCGGGACGAGTTGGGGTACAGTCATGAGCCGCTGATCACGCCCGGAATACGTGAATGGCCGGTCGGGGCCTCCCGCCAAAAAGCCCCCGACCGGCCGACCAACCGGAGCACGAATGCTACCCGGCAACGCCGGCCCGCGGCGGGGCGCGAGCACGCCCGTCGGCAGTCGCAACCTCCAGCCCCGCGAGCCCGTCGTCCTTCCGGTCGACGAGTACGACCGGACCGGCCCCGACTTCGACCCCGCCGAGTGGGAACACGCCGGCACCCCCCGAACGGTACTGAGCGAGTTCCTCGCCGAGGACGAGGACGACGAGCCGACGGTGAGGCCGACCGCGATCGCCGCGAAGGCGAATCCGGTGAGTCCCGTGAAGACCTCTACCCGGGCCGAACGCGAGGGCACCTCGGTTCCCGCTGATGCAATCACCGGGACCGCGGACGGGAACGGTTCGTCCGCCCACACTTCCGACGAAGCGATCACCGTGCCCATCACTTCCGAGGAAATGCGCAGTCGGATCAAGCGGGACGGACGGATCGTGAAACGGATGCGGGCAGCCGACCGGGAGCGGTTGCGCGGGATCGCCGACCCGGCCGCCCTGGCGGGCGAGACTGCCACCACCGTCGTGTGCTACGGGGCGGGGCTGCGGTGCGCCGTCGAGGCGAAGGCGGACGCACACGCCGAACTCTACCACTCTCCGCTCGACGAGCCGCGCGAGGTTCGCCAGGCCCGGCTCAAGGACGCCTGGGCGGTGGTGACCCGGGGGCGGCAGAAGATCGCCGCGTACGACGCGTGGACGACCGCGCACCGCCCGGAGCTGGCCGACGACGGGCTGCTCGACGGGCTGGCCGGGTCGAAAGAGGACCGGGCCGCCGCGAAGGCCCGGCTCGCCGAGCTGGACCGGACGTACCGGACCGGGGCGGGCAGGTCCGGCTCCGCGGCACCGACAACCGAGGCAGTCCCGGTCCCGCTGATTTACCAGGACGAGTACCGGGGAAAGGTCCGGGCGTACCCGGAATGGGTCGGCCGTGTGCTGCGGATGGTCGTCGCCCGGAAGCAGGCCCGCTACATCCCGGCCATGGCGTTCGTACTCGCACAGCTCGCGTACTGGACGGAGCCGACGGACGGGACCGGGCGGCCCCGGGCGAGGCGGGCGAGGGTCATCAACGGCAAGTGGTGGGTCGTGCTCGGGTACGGGCAGATGGAGAAGCAGACCCCGGTCAGCAGGAGCCAGGCCCGGCAGGCGGTCAAGGTGCTCAAGGAACACAGGCTGGTCGAGACGCTGGCGGCGAAGGGGGCGAACGTCGGGACCGAGGCCGGGGGCGTGAACTATGGCCCGAACACCGTCTTCCTGCGGGTGAACACCGGGGCACTCGACCCGCTCGTGAAGGAGGTGATGTCGGGGTGACCCAAAAAGTGGATTTGGAAAGTGGATCGGCCGGCGTGCGTCATCCTACGCGTCGGAGCAACCGAAACTGGTCGGTGTCGAGGTGGAAGTCGGACGCCTGGTGTACAACCGTACGTTTGCCGACTTCAACAGACCCGTCTGTCCGGGTCAGCAGACGACGTCTGCTGAGGTCGACAGACGGGTCTGTCGGGGGCGACACAGGGGTCTGTCGAGGACGACAGACCTGTCGCAACAGAGTAGGGAGGAGTAGCGAGCGTAAGCGAGCCTACGACTCCTCTCTGCGGCGGCGTCGCTCCGCTCCTCCCCCGCTCCCTCGGCGGGGCTCGGTCGCGGGGGGCGACGCCGCAGAGAGGAAGTAGAAGTGGCGGGGCGGTTGGTCCCGGCCTGTTCGACCACGACGGGATGAGCGCAGCGTCGTCCGACTACCACGACTCGGTTGCGCGCGCTCGAACTTCCACGACGGGGCGCTACCGAGTACTGGACCTACACCTGCTGCCCGACAGTGTCATACTCGATGCCGACGGGATCGAACCGGACGCCGACCCCGGTGACCGACCGCGCGCAATGCGCGTCTCGACGACGGACCGCCGTCCGATTCTCAAATCCACTTTTTGGGTTGTGCCTCTCTCGGACCACACCGACGGTCCCCGGATGGCCGCGTCGGTCGACGTCATCCCGCCACCACGACTACGCCGGTCCGGTACGACGGACTCGCTCACTCCGATCCCGGCTCCGGGCTTGAGTCGAGTTCGCGCCCGCGCTGCCAGAAGTACATGTCGACCAGCTTCATGACCGGATACCGGAGCCCGCCTTGCATTTCGATTCGATCCTGTTCGCATTGAAGGTCGGCCGCGTTGTCACGGGAGAACAGCAGTAGCCGATCGACGAACGCCGCGTTCAGTACGGAGTAGCTGTTCCCGTCGCCCTTGAAGCCGATCAAGAAGTAACGGTCGGTGGCCGGCAGGCACCCGATTGTCCCGAGCAGGACTTTGGTGACCAGGGTGTCGGTCGCCTCCCCGAACGGGGCGTACGCACGGCGGACGGCCGCCACGGCGTCGAACACCAGCTGTCGAAGTTCGTCGTCGTGTTGGCCCGCCCCGAACTCACGCTGCCACAGGTGCTGGAACCGCGGCTCCGCGAGGCAGTCGATGACGGGCCGGTGAACTGTGTACGCTCGCTGCAACAGGAAGGTCGATCCCCGGTACATGCCCCAGCTCGCCAGGTAGAAGCCGAGCTGCAACGCCGCGGTGTCGCGGTCGTCCGCGAGGCCGGTCGGCCCGACCCGCCGGAAGTACCGGAAGCAGTGCTCCCACGAGCGCAGCCGGTGGTGCTCGTCGCCGGCGAGGCGGTCGTGGTAGGCACGGACGTGATCGGTAACGCTCATGTTTCCGGCCTGGGGTGTGGGTCAGTGTGAAGTCGGTGGCTCAAACCCGAGACCGCGGAGCAACCAAATCGACCTGCGGCCACGCCACCGTCTGCTGTACCTCGGCGGCGTCCGGCCCCGCCACATCCTCCGCGAACCGGCCCAGGTCGATCGCCGGCGGTCCACACCCAGACACCGCTCGCGGTGGTGAGCTCACGCCGCCGGCATCTGGTTCCGCGGGTTGTGCCGACAGCTCACGGCCTGTGCATGACGCCGCACCCGCCGGTCGCTTGTGGCCGGCGGCGCACCCCCGCACGATGGGGTGAGGGGGTGGGGCATGTGCGGGCGGTACACACTGACAGCCGGGTGGGGCGAGGTCGCCAACGAGTTCGGCCTGCCCGAACCGCTCGGTGCCGTCACAGCCCTGCCGCCGCGGTACAACATCGCTCCCTCGCAGGCGGTGCCGGTCGTCGGATCACGCCGCCGCTACTCGTAGGATACTTGCACTCCGCAGACAACACCCGAACGGACGGCTGGCATCGTCAACCGCCTTCGGTGGCGGAGTCGAGGATGGCAAGATGGCGAATCCACCACCAGCACAATCCGGCCTGTTCGCCGATGCCCCGTTTGCGTTCGCCGACCGCTTCTTGCAGGACCACGCCGGGCAGATCATTAGCGAACCCCGCACGGCGATCCTCGAACTGATAGCCAACTCCTACGACGCCGGGGCAACGAAAATCGACCTCGTATGGCCGAACGAGAAGGGCCAGAAGTTCTCGGTCACGGACGACGGCATCGGGATGACCAAGGCCGAGTTCGAGAGACGGTGGCGCACCCTCTGCTACGATCGGGAGGCCGAGCAGGGGAACGCAGTCGTCTTCCCGAAAGGCGTCAGGGGGATCAAACGGACGGCGTTCGGGCGCAGTGGCAAGGGCCGTCACGCCCCGTTCTGCTTTGCCGACTCGTATGAAATCGCCACCATGAAGGACGGCGATCTGATCCAGGTTCGAGTCGGTCTGGCGAGTTCCGGGACGACGCCGTTCGAGATCACACTGCTCGCAGAGTCGAAGAAGCGGGGACACGGCACGGAAATCTCCGCCGTCCTCGAAAAACACCTGCTCGGCGTCGATGAACTGAAGCAGTTGATCGGCTCGAAGTTCATCGTGGACCCGTCGCTCTGCATCCGGGTGAACCAGCAGTCGGTCGAACTGATGTCCCTCGAAGGACTGAAGACGACCGAGATCATTGTCGAGGGCCACGGTGCGGTCACGATCCACTTCATTGATTCCATCGAGCATTACCGGAGCGCCAGGCTCCGTGGGATCTCTTGGTGGGTCAACCAGCGGCGGGTCGGCGAACCAAACTGGGACCGGCTTGACGACGAGGGCGCTTACCTCGACGGGCGGACGGAACATGCAAAAAAGTTCAGCTTCATCGTGATGGCCGACTTCCTGACCCCCGGGCAGGATGTGAAGGCAGACTGGTCCGACTTCCACGCCAACCAGCGGACGAACGCCGTCCGTGACGCCGTGCATCGGTACGTCATCAAGGAGATTCAGGCGCAGTTGGCGACGACCCGAAAGGAGCGGAAGAAGTCGGCCATCGAGAACAGCCGGGAGTTGATGGGGGAACTCCCCACGATCTCGAAGAACACCATCGGCCAGTTCATTGACGAAGTTCAAGAGAAGTGTCCTACCATGTCCGACCGTGACCTGTCACGCACCGTGCAGGTCTTGGCGAAGCTGGAGCAAAGCCGTTCCGGTTACGACCTGTTGACGCAGTTGGCCGCCTGCTCGCCGGACGACCTCGACACCTGGAACTCGTTGATGCAGCGGTGGACGGCCAGTAACGCCGAGATCGTGCTGGACGAGCTTGATCGTCGGTTGAAGCTGATTGGCCGCATGGAGAAGTTGGTCGAGAACCCGCTGGCGGACGAACTCCACGACCTCCAGCCGCTTTTCGAGCGGGGGCTGTGGATATTCGGCCCGGAGTTCGAGTCGGTCGATTTTCGCTCGAACCGAGGGTTGGCGGAAGTCATCGGCAGGTTTCTCGGCGGGGCGGACTACAAGCCGCCGAAGCGCAGGCCAGATTTCGTGGCCCTGCCGGAAAGCACCATCGGGGCTTACTGCGCCGACGCCTACGACACGGGGGGCGAAATTTGCGGCATCCGAAAGGTCGCCATTCTGGAACTCAAGAAGGGCGGCTACTGCGTCACGCAGAAGGAAGCGGACCAAGCCCGTGACTACGCCAAGGAGATTCGCAAGGCCGGTCGTGTCCAGGCGGCGACAGAGATTGTGGCCTACGTCCTCGGCGCTACGCTGGAGGACGGCCTCGAATCGGCGGACTACGGCGACACCACCCACATCATCCCGATGATCTACCAGACCGTCCTCCGCAAAGCGCACCAGCGGACGTTCAACCTCCAGAAGCGACTGCTGGAAGCCCTGCCATCATTGGCGTCGGACCCGGAAGTGGATGAAGTGCTGCGGGTCGATGCACAACAGAAGTTATTCGATGGCTCGGTGCCGAAGCATCACATGCCGACGCCGAACGGAGTTGACCGGCCCGCTCCGGCAACCGTTGAGCCAGGGGGCGGCGCATGACGACGGCAACCTCCCCGCACCCCGAACTGGGGCAGATGGTCAGCGTCCGGTCCCGCAACTGGATGGTCACGGACGTTTCTGCCAGCACGCTGCCACCCGAACGCCTTCAAGCCGGCCTGGAGTCGCCCCAGCATCTCCTCACGCTCTCGTCGGTCGAGGACGACGGCTTGGGCGAAGAACTCAACGTCATTTGGGAGCTTGAGCCGGGGGCCAGGGTCATCGAGAAGGTGGCCCTGCCCGACCCCACCGGGTTCGACGCGCCCGACCGCCTCGACGCCTTCCTCGATGCCGTCCGCTGGGGCGCGTCCTCGTCGGCGGACGTGCGGACGATCCAAGCCCCGTTCCGCTCCGGCATCGACATTGAGGACTACCAACTCGACCCGGTGGTGCGGGCCATCCAGATGCCACGGGTCAACCTCCTGGTCGCCGACGACGTGGGCCTCGGCAAGACCATCGAGGCGGGCATGGTGGCGCTCGAACTCATCATCCGCCACCGCACCCGGAAAATCCTCATCGTCTGCCCGGCCCCGCTCCAGGTGCAGTGGCAGGAGCAGATGCGGGACAAGTTCGGCCTCGACTTCCGCATCGTGAACTCGGCCCTGATGGGCGTGCTGCGCCGCAGCCGGGGCATCCACGTGAACCCGTGGAATCACTTCCCCCGGCTCATCACCAGCATCGATTTCCTCAAGCGGGAGCGCCCGCTGCGGCGGTTCCGGGAACTGTTGCCGGGGCCGGACGAGCCGGCCTTCCCTCGTAAGTTCGACCTGATGATTCTTGACGAGGCGCACAACTGTGCCCCGTCCGGCGTGGGCCGGTACGCCACGGACTCGCAGCGGACCCAGGCGCTCCGGCTGCTCGTCCCGCACTTTGAACACAAGCTGTTCCTTACGGCCACCCCCCACAACGGCTACCCAGAGAGCTTTTCGGCCCTGCTCGAACTGCTCGACAACCAGCGGTTCGCCCGCAGCACGCCGCCCGACCGCAAGCAACTCAATGCGGTGATGGTCCGCCGCATGAAGTCGGAGTTGCCGCCGAAGTGGGACGGCTCGCCCCGGTTCCCGAAGCGGGTGCTGGACCCCATCGAAGTCCCCTACACCGACGAGGAGCGGGCCGTTCACGCTGCGTTGCGTCAGTACGCCGACCTCCGGGTGGAGCGGTCCCAGGACAACGCCGAGAAGCTGGCGACCGAGTTCGTCCTGAAGACCCTCAAGAAGCGCCTCTTCTCCAGCCCGGCGGCGTTCCTGACGACCCTCGACCAGCACGAGAAGTCGCTGCGGATGGCGAAGCGGGGCAAGGCCGTCCGCAAGCCGTCCGTCGGCATCTTGAAGCAGGAACTCGACCGGGTGGACGAGGACTACGCCGACGACGGCGAGTACGACGAGGCGATGACCGACGCCGTGGACGCCGCCTCGCTGCTGTTCACCGAGCCGTCCCCGGACGAACTGGCCCTCCTCCGGCAGATGCGAACCTGGGCGGAAAAGGCGAGCGGGCAACTCGACTCGAAGGTGAACTGCCTGATCGACTGGCTGAACGCCCACCTGCGCCCCGGCAAGAAGTGGGGCCACGAGCGGGTCATCATCTTCACCGAGTACCGGGCCACGCAGAACTGGCTGCTGGAAATCCTCGCCCAGCGGGGGTTCACGGGCGGCGAGCGGCTGCTGACCATGTACGGCGGCATGGACTCCGAGGAGCGGGAGGAGGTCAAAGCCGCCTTCCAGTCGGCCCCGGACATCAGCCCGGTGCGCATCCTGCTCGCCACCGACGCCGCCGCCGAGGGGCTGAACCTCCAGAACCACTGCTGTCGGCTGATCCACTACGAAATCCCGTGGAACCCGAACCGGCTGGAGCAGCGGAACGGGCGGATCGACCGGCACGGGCAGAAGGGCTTCCTCGCCGACACCGGCGAGCGGCAGGTGTTCGTATACCACTTCGTCGGCCAGGGCTACAAGCAGCGGCAGCACTCGGCCTTCTCGGCGAAGGCGGCGGACCTGGACGCCGACCTGGAGTTCCTGATGCGGGTGGCGAAGAAGGTCGAGACGATTCGGGAAGACCTGGGCAGCTACGGCACGGTGCTGGCCGATGACGTCGAGCAGGCGATGCTCGGCCGGGGGTACTCGATGCCGGGCGTGGGCCGGGCCGACGCCAAGGTCGAACCCGTGCGGAAGATGCTGAAGTTCGAGCGGGATTTGGCGAAGCAGATCGGCGACCTGCTGGAGCAGTACCGGGAGACGCAGCGGGAGCTTCGGTTGTCCCCGGAGAACGTCCGCAAGGTGGTCGAGGTCGGGCTGGCCCTCGCCGAGCAACCCGCCTTGATCCCGCTGACCCACCCGTCCGGCAAGCCGGTCTTCACCCTCCCCGACCTGAAGCACAGTTGGGCGGCGTGCGCCGAGGGGCTGGAGCATCCGCACACGAAGGCCGTCCGCCCGATCACGTTCGACCACGCCGCCGCCGACGGGCGCGACGACCTCGTGTTGGTCCACCTGAACCACCGGCTCGTGCAGATGAGCCTGCGGCTGCTGCGGGCGGAAGTCTGGTCGTTGAAGGGTCGGAAGCGGCTGCACCGGATCACCGCCCGCACCGTGCCGGACCACGCCCTCAACGTGCCTGCGGTGGTGGCCCACGCCCGGCTGGTCGTGATCGGCGGCGACAGCCACCGGCTGCACGAGGAGATCATCACGGCGGGCGGGCTGCTCAAGGAGGGCCGCTTCTCCCGCATGAACCTCAGCGAGTTGGACAACGTGCTGGCGGCGGCCACGGGCGACGAACCCGCCGAGCCGATGCGGACCCACCTGCTCGACCTGTGGGACAAGTTCGCCCCGCCGCTGGCGACCGCCCTCGAAGCACGAATGAGGGACCGGACCACCGGCCTCCAGAAAAAGCTCGGCGAGCGGGCCGACAAGGAGGCCGACGACATCCGGGCGATCCTGCTCGAACTGAAGAAGGCCATCGACGCCGAACTCGCAGAGCAGGCGAGCCACCAGCCCACCCTGTTCGATGACTTGGAAACCGACCAATTCGAGCGGAACAGGGACTTCCTGCGGGCGAGGTCGAAGACGATCCCCGCCGAGATCGAGCGGGAGACGGCGGCGGTCAAGTCCCGCTTCGCCGACCCGCAGCCCCGGATGTTCCCCGTGGCAGTAACGTTCCTCGTGCCGGAACGGTTAGCGAGGGCAGACCGATGAGAAGACTTTGGCTCGTCGGGGAATCGCTGCCCCTGAAGGAAGACGGAACACAGCGCAAGGCCCGTGAAGCCGCTGGGCTACCGCCGACCTTAGTGCCCCTCGACCCCCGTCACGGCGTCTTCCCGAATCTCGTGATGAAGCCGTTGTTCGCCGCCGGGTACGCCCTGTCCCAGAGCCACGCCGACCAACTGCTGAACTTCTTTCAGGAGATGAAGGAGGTCGTGTCCGACCATTCAGGAAGACGGTTCAACTTCTTTGACAACCGCCCGACCCGGCCCAAGGGGCGGGGAAAAGAGGCTGCACCCGAAAACCTCGGGACGGATCAATTCGCCGTCCCCGACGAGGACATGACGGTACGGATCAAGTCGTTCGACACCCTCAACACGCTCTGGCTGGTCTTTGGTCACCAGACGAACTTCGGCCTGCTCTGGTGGCTCGTGGACAAGGCGGCGGCCGATAAGCCGACCAAGGTCCAGATCAAGAAGTTCTCCGAGCAGTTCGTAAATGCCGTCTGCGATTGCTCGCCCGCCCACGCTGGGGGCGGCTACGGACAACTGTCGAGCCGGATCGGGTTGCTCCATCGCCTCTGCACGGGGGCCGACACCCGCTTGACGCTGGAGGCCGCCGTCTCGAAACTCAATCCGGTCGGCCCCTTCTCGTTGACTCGGATCAGCGAGGTAATGCGTGCCACGGTGCCCCTGCTCCACAACGAAGGGTATCAGGACGGGACGAATCCGACAGGGAACGCCCAGGGGCATTTCGTCCGTCTGGCGAAGGGCAAAGTCGATGTAGGAGACCTCTACTGGCAGGTGATGGGTAACGCCATCGCCACTCGGATCATGGACGGCTTCGTGGAGTAATTGCCCTTGTCCGTCACCCGCCACCACAACGACTGGCTACGCCTCGTGCCGAACTCAGGCCCGTTCCTGAGCCTGCCGGTGCTGGCACTGACGTTCCCACAAGGGCTGAACGCCCACGACGCCGAACACGCCCGGCGGCTGCGGCAGGCGTTCGGCGAGTGGGACGATGACCAGTTGGGGCAGCGGCCCGATCCGGTCTTGCACCGGGCGTGGGTCCGGTTCGTGTTGGGGGAGACGCTGGGCTACGACGAACTGCTCGCCGAGGGGCAGGAGATACCGCAATCGCTCCAGAGCGAAGAGGCCCAATACGGCGAGACGCTGCGCCCCGACTGGATCGTCACCGACCCGGCCACGAAGAAGGCCCGGTTGCTCGTGCAGTTCTACCCCCGGACACAGCCGCTCACGAAGCCAGTGGCAACGTCCCGGTGGAAAACTTCGCCCGACACCCGGATGACGCAACTGCTCAACGACACCGGCATCCGCCTCGGCCTCGTCACCAACGGCCACGACTGGATGCTGGTGAACGCTCCGAAGAACGAGACGACCGGGTACGCCAGCTGGCGGGCGGACCTCTGGCTGGAAGAGCCGGTCACGCTCCGGGCCTTCCGCACACTGTTGTCCGCCGACCGCTTCTTCAGCGTGCCGGACGCCGAAACGCTCGACCTCAAGGGCGGGTTGCTCGACCAGAGCCAGAAGGACCAGCAGGAAGTCACCGACCAGCTCGGCTACCAAGTCCGCAAGGCCGTCGAGGTCGTGATCCAGGCGCTCGACAAGGCCGACCAGGACCACGGGCGGGAGCTGCTCGCCGACGTGAACGAAAAGGTGCTTTACGAATCCGCCCTCACCGTCATGATGCGGCTGGTGTTCCTGTTCTGTGCCGAGGAGCGGGAACTGCTGCTGCTGGGCGACGAACTGTACGACAAGAACTACGCCGTCAGCACCCTGCGGGAGCAATTGCGGCTCACGGCGGACGAGTTCGGCGAGGAAATCCTCGGCCTGCGGTACGACGCCTGGACCCGGCTGCTGACCACCTTCCGGGCCGTCTATGCCGGGGCCAAGCACGACCGGCTCAGGCTCCCGGCCTACGGCGGCAGCCTGTTCAACCCCGACCGCTTCCCGTTCCTCGAAGGCCGCAAGGCGGGGACGAGTTGGAGGACCACCCCGGCCACGCCGCTGCCGGTGAGTAACCGGACGGTGCTGCACCTGCTCGAAGCGTTGCAAGTACTGCAAACGAAAGTCGGCAAGACCATCGAAGCCCGATCGCTCAGTTTCCGGTCCCTCGACATCGAGCAGATCGGCCACGTCTACGAAGGGTTGCTCGATCACACCGCCAAGCGTGCCAGCGAGCCGATGCTGGGGCTGGCCGGGACAAGGGACCGGGAACCGGAGATCGCCCTGGCCGACCTGGAGAAGATCGCCGCCAGTGGGGAGAGGGAACTGCTCCGCTTCCTCAAGGACGAGATGGGCCGCTCGGAGCCGGCGCTAAAGAAGGCGCTTGCAGCCGAACTAGGCGACCAACCCGCCAGCCGGTTCCGCACCGCCTGTCAGGACTCGACCTTGTGGAGTCGGGTGAAGCCGTATGCCGGGCTGGTGCGGTTCGATACGGTCGGCTACCCGGTCGTCATTACGACGGGGAGCGTCTTCGTCACGGCGGGGAGCGACCGCCGTAGCACCGGCACGCACTATACGCCGAAGCCGCTGACAGTACCCATCGTGCAGTACACGCTGGAGCCGCTAGTGTTTGTCGGTCCCGCAGAAGGGTTGCCCAAGGAGCAGTGGACACTACGCCCGGCCAAGGAACTGCTCGCTCTGAAAATCTGCGACATGGCCTGCGGTTCCGGGGCGTTCCTCGTGCAAACCTGCCGCTACATGGCCGCTCGGTTGCTCGAAGCCTGGGACGCCGTGCAGCGGGCCAATCCCGGCACGGTACACATCACGCCTGAGGGTGAAGCCTCGAACGGCAAACCCGGCGAGATGTTGATCCCCGACGATCCCGATGAGCGGATGACCTACGCCATGCGGATTGTCGCCCAACGCTGCTTGTACGGCGTGGACAAGAATCCGCTTGCTGTCGAGATGGCGAAGCTGTCGCTCTGGTTGCTCACGCTCGCCAAAGACAAGCCGTTCGAGTTTCTGGATCACAACATCCGGTGCGGCGATTCGCTCGTCGGCCTGAGCAACATCGAGCAACTTCGTTCGTACAGCCTCCAACCCGACGAGCCGAACTCGATCAAGTTTTCCGGCCCGCTTGATGCCGCCGTGGACGAGACGATCAGCCTGCGGCTCAAGCTCGGAGACCTGCCGTCGAACACGGTCGAAGATGTCGAGCGGCAGGAGAAGCTACTTAAGGAAGCCAACGAGAAGATTGCCCGGTTGCGGTGTGCGGCGGACTTGCTCGTGGCCGGGGAGTTCTGGGGCGAGAACTACAAGGACAAGGCCGAACGAGTGGGACACAACGCCGTCCGCTCGGGGCACTACGTCGAAAATGGGCCAATTGAGGAGTTCGAGCAAGTCGCCGCCAAGGAATGCCGTGGACAGTTAATGTTTCATTGGCCGCTAGAATTCCCTGAGGTAATCGTGAAGCGTGGTGGCTTCGATGCGTTCGTGGGCAATCCGCCGTTTTTGGGGGGTTCCAGAATCTCCGGCACGTTTGGGGATCGCTATCTGGCGATACTTCTCTCGCAGTTCGAGAAATCAAACGGAAACGCCGATATTTGTTCATTCTTTCTTCGTCGTGCTGCGAATCTCATTTCAGCTCAAGGATGCTCAGGATTTATTGCAACAAATTCAGTTGCGAAGGGGGAGACAAGAACAAGTGGCCTCCAGTGCCTCCTTGATTCAGGCGGCCAACTCATTCGTGCGACACGCTCACGACCTTGGCCGGGGACGGCCAATGTGTTCATAAGTGAAATCCACTTCTATTTCGGGCCGTGGAAGGGAACGTGCGTCTTGGATGGAAGCGATGTGTCGGGCATTTCTTCTTTCCTTGACGCACATGCAGCGCCTTTTTTGCCGTACCGTCTCGCCCAAAATCATGGGTTAGTATTCCGTGGTCCGACAGTTGGCGGAGAGGGATTTATCTTGACCTCGGAAGAACGTGATCGGATAGTCTCGCTCGATCCGAGATCGAGCGATGTCATTTTTCCGTTCCTGACAGGACAAGATATCAATCAAGACTACCAGCAATCTTCAGATAGATTCGCAATCGATTTTGCCGATCGGGCAGAATCGGAAGCTTCAAAGTACACGGCTTGTTGGAGCCGCCTGTCTGCGACTGTTAGAATACAGCGGCAGGGCAACAAGATACCCCAGCGTGAAAAATACTGGTGGCGATATATCGGTCGCCAGGAGAAGCTGTACGAGGCCATCAAGGGCTTTCCTGTTGCTTTGACCTGCGGTGAAGTCTCAAAGTATTGGAGTGTATCCTGGGTGTCACCACATCAGGTTTTTGCAGGCAAAGTGGTGGTTTTTGCCCTCTGTGGCAATGGCAACTTTGCGGTGCTGAGTTCGTGTTTTCATACTGAGTGGGCCGAGAAGACGGCATCTCGATTGAAAGGTGATCCGGCTTACAGCTTGGCGGACACCTTTGAGACGTTTCCATTCCCGATTTCTCTAAATGGGCTGGAAGCTATCGGCGAGCATTACCACGCCCATCGCAAGCGGATCATGCTCTCCCGGAAAGATGGCCTGACAACGACCTACAATCGCTTCCACAATCCTGAAGAAGCCAGCGACGACATCCAGAATTTCCGAGAGCTGCACGTCGAGATAGATCGAGCGGCAGCCGCCGCCTACGGCTGGGCCGACCTCAACCTCGATCACGCTTTCCATGAGACGAAGCATGGCATCCGTTACACGATTAGCGAAGCAGCCCGGCGAGAAGTTTTGGCCCGGCTACTGTCATTGAATCACGAGCGGTACACCGCTGAAGTGAGGCAAGGTCTGCACGAGGCAAAGGCCAAGCGTCCCGCCACGAACAAGCCAAAAGCGACGACTACCCAGCAAAGTGCCGCAGTCAAGCCGTCCCTCTTCGCCGCTGCGGAGGACGAATGAACCTCACCCTGAAGCCCTCCGTCTCACCGCTGCATCTGCGGGACGAACTGGAAATGATGGTCCTCAAGGAACTGCTCGGCCCCGGTAGCGCCGAGGAGGAGATCATCGAGTCGCCCGGCACTCGCTACTTCGTCGGCGTGCTGGCCCCCCGCAGGCGGGCCACCCCCGCCGCCCCGCCCAAACCTGCCGCCGTCCTGCCCCCGCCCGACGACGATGACGGGGAGACGGACGGGGAAATCCTCGACGGCGACGAACTGGCCTTGGGGGGCAAGGACACGACCCAGGACGGCACGACCGACCAGACGGCCTCCCAGGAACAGGCCAAGGCGCTCATCCCGTCCTCCTTCGGGATGACCTTCTCGGTGAACCCGGAGGCCACGGAGATCGACGTGTCCGCCGCCTGGGGCCAGTACCTCCGGGAGAAGAGCGAATACCTCGTCAGCGAGAAGACCGGCAACCCCCGGCTGGTGTGGCGGCGGTATCCCCGTGGCGGCAAGCACCGGCTGCCCCTCGTCGCAGGCCCGCTCGCCCCGATTGTGGTCGATGCCAACTGCCCGGAGGTCGTCGTCCAGGGACTCGTCCGCAGGCGCACCGACCACTGGTGCGTCACCCTCTTCCTGGTGAACGAGCAGCAGGAGCCGGAGAAACAGAAGGACACCGGCTGGGCGTTCCAGCCGGAACTGATGGCCGAGGGCGTCGGCGGGGCGGCGGTCATCCACAAGCGGCACACCGTCCTGGAACTGACCGGCACGGACCCCGCCGTGAAGGGGGAGAACGACCTGCTGGCGATGATCTACCGGCGGCACGTCGAGTTCGCCGTGGGGCACGGGATCGGCGTCCACGTCGATGGGTCCGCCGACCCGAACCACGCCGTCCGGGTGCGCACCAAGGTCGTGCCGACCTACGAGGTTCCCAAGACGACCCCGCCCCGGCCCGCCGACGCCGAGATCAACCCGGCCTTCGCCAAACTGGAGGGCATGGTCCTTGACATGAAGGCGCTGGCCGAGTCCAACCCGAAGCAGTTCCGCCCGAAACTCAAGCCGCTTGTGGACGCCTATCGGGACTGGATCGAGCGAGAGGAGGGGCGGATCGCCGACCCCGCCGAGGGGCTGGCCCACTTCCAGCACGCCGCCCAGCACACCATCGCCCGCTGCCGCACGACGCTGAAGCGGATCGAGGAGGGGCTGGACCTGCTCGACACGGACGACAAGGCGGCGCAGGCGTTCCAGTTCATGAACCGGGCGATGTGGCTCCAGCGGACGCACTCCCTGTTCGCCGAGCGGGTGCGGCGGGGCGACGAGAAGCCCGATATGGGGGCCATCGACAACCCGGACAACCGCTCCTGGTATCCGTTCCAGCTTGCCTTCGTCCTGCTGAACCTGCCGGGGATCACCAAGTTCGACCACCCCGAACGGAGCGAGTCGCCCGACGCCATCGCCGACCTGCTGTGGTTCCCGACCGGCGGCGGGAAGACTGAAGCGTACTTGGGCCTGACGGCCTACACCCTCGGCCTTCGCCGCCTGCAAGGGGTGATCGAGGGGCGCTCCGGCGAGAACGGCGTCACCGTGCTGATGCGGTACACCCTGCGGCTCCTGACGCTTCAACAGTTCCAGCGGGCGGCGACACTCATCTGCGCCTCCGAGGACATCCGCCGCACGGCCCTGAGCAACGGCGACACCCGCTGGGGGAAGACGCCGTTCCGCATCGGCCTTTGGGTCGGCGGCAGCACGACCCCGAACTGGACCAGCGATGCGGACGAAGCGGTGAAGTCGGCCCACGGCGGCAAGCCGAGGTCGGGGGCGATGGGCGGCGTCGGGTCGCCCCACCAACTGACCAACTGCCCGTGGTGCGGCACGAAGATCGACCCCGGCAAGCACATTAAGGTCGACAAGGAGGTGGGGCGGACGCTCGTCTTCTGCGGGGCCAAGTTTGGCCAGTGCAAGTTCTCGATGAAGGAAGCGCCCGGCGAGGGGCTGCCGGTGATGGTGGTGGACGAGGAGATTTACCGCCGCCTGCCGTCGTTGCTCATCACGACGGTGGACAAGTTCGCCCAGATGCCGTGGAACGGGGCGGTGCAGATGCTGTTCGGGCAGGTGGACGGGTACTGCGAGCGGCACGGGTTCCGGTCGCCGGAGATCGAAGACGCCAACAGCCACAATAAAAAGGGCGACCTTCCAGCGGCGAAGACAATCCCCCAGAACCCGCTGCGCCCGCCCGACCTTATCATCCAGGACGAGTTGCACCTCATCAGCGGGCCTCTCGGCACGTTGGTCGGTCTGTACGAGACGGCCGTCGACCACCTGTGTACCTGGGACGTGAACGGCACGAGGGTGCGGCCCAAGGTCGTGGCCTCGACGGCGACCATTCGGAATGCGAAGGACCAACTCCACGCCCTGTTCCTGCGGCGGCTGGAGACGTTCCCCCCGAACGGTCTCGACATCCGGGACAACTTCTTCTCCCTCCAGCGCCCGTCGAGCGAGACGACGCCGGGTCGGAAGTACATCGGCATCTGTGCCCCCGGTCGGCGGCTCAAGGCGGCACTCATCCGGGTGTACGTCGCCCTCCTATCCGCCGGGCAGGTGTTGTTCGAGAAGTACGGCCTGGACGCCGACCCGTGGATGACGCTGGTGGGCTACTTCAACAGCCTGCGAGAACTCGGCGGCATGAAGCGGCTGGTGGACGACGACGTGCGCACCCGCCTCGGCAAGATGCAGGACCGGGGGCTGGCGAAGCGGAAGTTGTTCACGCCCGACACGGTGAAGGAACTGACCTCCCGCCTGGGTTCGACGGCGATCCCCGAAACGCTCGACCTCCTCGAAGGCCGGTTCGACCCGGCGATCCTGGACGGGATCAAGGATCGGAAGAAGGGCGACGGGTTCGTCCACCGGCCCCTCGACGTGCTGCTCGCCACGAACATGATCTCGGTCGGGGTGGACGTGCCCCGGTTGGGCCTGATGGTGGTGGGTGGCCAGCCGAAGACGACGGCGGAGTACATCCAGGCCAGCAGCCGGGTCGGGCGGAAGTTCCCCGGCCTCGTCTGCACCGTGTTCAATTGGGCGAGGCCACGGGACTTGTCCCACTACGAAACCTTTGAGCACTACCACTCGACCTTTTACAAGCACGTCGAGGCGTTGTCCGTGACGCCGTTCTCGGCGGGGGCGACGGCCCGTGGGCTGGCGGCGCTCCTGGTGGCGATGGTCCGGCAGCCGGGGGCCGCCTTCAACTCGAACGACAAGGCGATGCTGATGGCGACCCAGCGGGGCCACCAGTACGTCACCGCCGCCGTCGAGGCCATCACGAGGCGGGCCGAACTGATCGCCGGGGTGGAAGCCGCCGAGGAGGTCCGGCAGCAACTCAAGCGGAAGATGGACCTGTGGCAGAAGCGGGCGCAGCGGACGGCCCAGGGGAACCAGCTCGGGTACGAGACGAAGAAGGACGGGGTGACGGTCGGGCTGCTCCGCAAGCCGAGCATCGAGTCGTGGGACGAGTTCACCTGCCTGAACTCGCTGCGGGACGTGGAGCCGACGGCGAACCTGATCCTCGACACCTTCGGCATGGACGACGAGGGCGGCGACGAATCCGAGGAAGGAGCCTCCCCGTGACTCCCAAGGACCAAAAACGCTTCAAGGTCGGCGAACTGCGGCCCAGCCAGGCGCTCACCACGTTCGGCGTCGGGGCCATCATCGACCTGCCGAACCTGTCGGTCATGGTGATGGGGCTGAACGACTGGCCGCTCAAGGACACGGTGGAGATCGGGTTGCAGCGACTTCTGGACTCCGTCAGGGACGTGTTGGGGGCGCAGGTGGCGGCGCTGCGGTCGGCCCCGGTCGTGCCGGACACCCGTCAGGTCAACCCGTTCGACCCGTCGGCGCTGGTCGGCATCCCGGTCGCCCCGTTCCCCCGATGGATGGTGTGCCCTTACTGTCGGCGGCTGGCCCCGCTCGGCAGCGGCCTGTTCAAGCTGGAGACGCCGTACCGCACCGACCAGATTCGGTACGTCCACGCCAACTGCACGAAGCCGGGCAAGCCCCCGACCGTGGTCCCCGCCCGGTTCGTCGTGGCGTGCAAGAACGGCCACCTGGACGACTTCCCGTGGCGGGACTTCGCCCACAACGGGCCGACGACCTGCACGGGCGGGATGAAGCTGCTCGAACCCTCGGCCACGGGCGAGGCGGCGAGCATCTTCGTGCAGTGCGAGGGGGCGAACTGCGGAGCGATCCGGCCCATGTCGGACGCCTTCAAGATGGACCTCAAGGCGCTGCCCGTGTGCAAGGCCCGCCGCCCCCACCTGCGGGACCACGACGAGTGCGGGTGCAAGACGCCCCTCGGCCTGGACATGCGCATGGAGCCGATGCTTCAGGGGGCGTCGAACTCGTGGTTCGGCATCACCCTGACGGCCCTGGCGATCCCACAGGCGTCGGGCAAATTGAAGCAGCTCGTAGAGGACCACTGGACCGTTCTAGAGAAGGTCCAGAGCGAGCAGAACATCGAGCTTCTTCAGACGGTGACGACGCAGTTGCGTGACCTGTCGGAATACACCGCCACCGACATCTGGCAGGCGGTCCAGGCCAAGAAGACTGCTCCGCCGGACGAGGGCGGCGACCCGTCCGACCTCAAGACGCCGGAGTGGGAGGTCTTCACCGACCCCGACTCGGCGGAAAAAGGGCGAGACTTCCAGTTGCGGGCGGTCCCGCCGCCGAAGCGGTACGCCAAGTATTTCGAGACGGTCGTCCTCGCCGAGCGGCTGCGGGAAGTGCGGGCGCTGGTCGGCTTCTCCCGGATCGAGTCGCCGTCCGATTACGACAACCCGACGGCGTTCCCGGAGAACCAGCGGGCCAGACTGTCCCGCACGCAGCCGACGTGGGTTCCCGCCTCGGAGATTCGGGGCGAGGGGCTGTTCTTCCACTTCAAGGAAGATCTGATCCAGAAGTGGGTGAAGGAGAACAAGGCACTCGACGGCGTGTTCCTGGAGGCCCACCGGCGGTGGCGGATCGCCCGCAAGTTGGAGCCGCCCGACGAGTTCTACCCCGGCCTACGGTTCGTGCTACTCCACTCGTTCGCCCACGCCCTGATCCGCCAACTGTCGGTCGAGTGCGGGTACACGACGGCCTCGCTCCGGGAGCGGATTTACTCCCGCAACCCCGGCGTGGACGAGCCGGAGATGGCGGGGGTGCTGATCTACACGGCAGCCCCGGACAGCGAAGGGACGCTCGGCGGGCTGGTGTCGCTCGGCAGGCCGGGGACGCTTGAGCGGCATCTGGACCAGGCGCTCGACAACGTGCGGCTGTGCGCCAGCGACCCGCTGTGCGCCGAGCACCACCCGTACCGGGACGGGACGACGCTGCACGCCGCCTCGTGCCACGCCTGCCTGTTCGCCCCGGAAACGTCGTGCGAGCGGGGCAACAAGTACCTCGACCGGGCCGTGCTGGTCCCCACCGTGGAAACCGGCGAGGGGAGCGAGTTGGCGTTCTTCCGGTGAGAGCCATGACCCACGAACACCACCGGATCGGGGCGGGGGCGGCCCGGCTGGCGGCACGCCTGCCACACTCTCTGGCGGTGGGCGTGGCCGACTCCGTGACCCGGTACGGCAGCCTCGACCGGGCGGCGGCACGGCAGGCGATCCTGCACCACCTGCCGACCCCGGACTTCCGGGAGGCGACGGCCGAGTTCATCGACCTCTGGCACGCCACGGCTGGCGGCGTCGGGGCTGAGGCGGTCGCCGTCGCCCTGGTGACGGCGGCGAAGTGCGAACACGACCACCGGCACGACGAGACGGTCGAGGTCGTGTGGACCGGCCCGGAAACCGCCGACACCCGGTTCCGGCAGACCGAGCAGGCCGTTCTCGAAGTGATCGACTCGGCGGCGGGGCGGCTGACAGTGGTGAGCTACGCCGTCTACCGCATCCCCCGCATCCGGGACGCCCTGGTCGCCGCCGCCGGCCGTGGCGTCCGCATCCGGCTAGTCGTGGAAACCCCGAACCGGATCGAGGGCCAGGGCGAGTACGATTGCCTGCTGGCCCTGGGCGACAACGTGGCCTCGGCCTGCTCGGTGTACTACTGGCCCCAGGCCAACCGCTCCAGGGACGACAACGGGAAGGTCGGCATCTTGCATGTCAAGTGCGCTGTGGCCGACGGACACCGGTTGTTCCTGTCGAGCGCCAACCTCACCGAGTACGCTTTCACCATCAATATGGAGTTGGGCCTCCTGGTGACGGGCGGGAAGTTGCCGGGGCAGGTGGAGCGGCATTTCGAGCGGCTAGTCGAGGCTGGTCAACTGTCAAGGGTTTGAAGTTGGCGGCTGGTACCTCCCGACCGTCCGCAGTCGTCGCAGGACGAGGACGACGTGGAGTAGGACGAGGCCGATGGCAGCCCGCTGTGGCATGCGAGGCATCCGCCGGCGACCCGGTGCAAGTCGATCCCGAGCTAAAGAAACAACAAATACGAGTCAGAATAAGTAGGGGAGCCGATTACCCGTCGGCCCCTTCCACCCCCACGGCCCCGCCCCGCACTTTTATCGTGTGGACGAGGCTTTTCTCGTTCCTGGAGGACGTCGAGATGAAGCTGGTCCGGTCCGACTACGACCCCGTCCGCGAGAAGTTCGCTCAGGCCCGCAAGGAGCTGTCGGCCGCACTCATCGAGCGGGAAGACGAGGTGGACCTCGTCCTCGCCGCCCTGGTCGCCAACGAGCACGTGCTGCTCGTCGGCCCGCCCGGGTGCGGCAAGTCGCTGCTGCTCGACAGCGTCCTGTCGTGGACCGGCGGGACGAAGTTCTCGATCCTGCTCACCAAGTTCACGACCGTCGAGGAGGTGATGGGGCCGGTGAGCCTCGCGGCCCTCAAGGTGGACAAGTACCTGCGGGTGACGACCGGCAAGCTGCCGGAGGCCGACTTCGCGTTCGTCGACGAGGTGATGAAGGCGTCGAGCGCGATCCTGAACACCCTGCTGAAGATCCTCAACGAGCGGGTCTACGACGCCGGGGACGGGGTCGCCCGCCGGGTGCCGCTGAGACTCTGCGTGGCGGCGTCGAACGAATGGCCGTCGCCGGACACGGGCAAGGAGTTGTCGGCGCTGTTCGATCGCTTCGTGCTGCGGAAGGCCGTCTCCCCCATCCGGTCGCAGGCGGGGCGGCAGAAGCTCCTCTGGACCCGCGACCACGCCCCGCGGCTGTCCACGACGGTGACCCCGGCCGAGGTCGAGCAGGCCCGGCGGCAGGCCCTGGCGCTGCCGTGGTCGGACGAGGCGAAGGACGCCCTGGAGGTGATCCTGAAGGAGCTGGCCCGGGAGGGCATCCAGCCGGGCGACCGGCGGCAGTTCAAGACGGTCGGGGCGGTGCGGGCGTTCGCCTACCTGAGCGGCGCCGATGAGGTGCTCCCCGAGCACCTGGAGGTCGCCCAGCACTGCCTGTGGGACGCGCCCGAGGAGCAGCCCCGGAAGGCCGCCCAAGTGATCGCACGGGTCGCCAACCCCGCCGGCATGCGGGTCACGCAGTTGCTCCTGGAGGTCGAGCAGGTGCTGGCCGCGGCCGACGTGCGGAACCTCGCCGACGCCGCCAAGGCCGCCGCCAAGCTGGCCGAGATCGACCGGCAGTTCTCGACGCTCAAGGGCAACGGTCGGGTCGAGAAGGCTCGTGCATACCTGAAGGACCAGCTCCGGCAGCTCAAGCTCGCCTCGATCGAGGCCGTCTGACCACCTGCTCACCCGCGGCGTCATGGCCGCCTGATGGGGTCGAGGAGAACTCGCTCAAGCCGGCAGCGTGGCGGTCAGGCAAGCAGAATTGCGGAGGGTCCGCTTGCGGAAACCGTCATTCTGCTTGCCTGAGCCGGATGCGGGTTCAGGCCCCGGCAGACAGGCGGGATGATGCGGTCGGGCGGGAGAGGAGCGGGGTGACCCGGCACTACAGAAAGCGATCGCGGGGTGCCGGCATCCGCCGTGGCCGGTGCTCGAAACGATGCCTATACCAAGAGGTTCCCACCTCGCCCGGAGCCAGTTCCTTGCTGCAAGTCGAACCCAAGCCGCGGGTGCGTGACGACGAGAAGCCCAGGGCCGTGCCGGAGACGATGCACGACCGGGAGGAATGCGGGCAGGAGGTCGCCAGCGACCTGACCCTGGGCGGGATGACGGTCTTCCTGTCCGTCGCCGGGAAGGGGATCAACCTGCTCGCCGCCGGCATGACGCTCAAGGCCACCATGCCGGTGCGGATCGTGGCCGATACCGAAGGGAAGAAGCTGAAGCTCAAGCCCGACGACGCGAAACTGCTGTCGGAGGCCGGCGGGGTGATCGCGTTCCTGCTGGGCGAGCCCGACGACCGGGAGCGGTTCTACCTGCCGATCGACAGGTTCCTCGCCAAGGCGACGCTGCGGGACGGCCGCCACACGCTGGAGTTCGAGCCGAACGTGAAGTGGCTCATGGCCTACGAGGGGCACGCCGGGGTCAAGAAGGCGTTCGCGCCGCTCATCAAGAAGGCCGTACCAAAAGTCGAGGCCGGCGGCTGATGCCACCGGCCTTCGTTGAACTGGGTAGGAACGTGCGGGGGAAGATGTCTGGGGGCTGGGAGAACCCGGCCCGGTTGGTGGTGTGATGGGACAGAATTGTGCAGTAGTTGTGCCGATGATTCCGGTCGGGCGTCGGGAATAGCCCGGAGCGTCCGGGCGGGTTCCGGGCCGCACCTCAAGCGCCAGTCCCGTCCTTGAGCGTGCGGTAACCGCGACTCGTCAACTCGCCGAACGCGTGTTCATCCACCTCGAACATCTCGGCCTCCTCGTGCAGTCCGTCTCGCCGCAGCGCGCCGACGGCGATCATCACGTCGATCCGGTTCAGCAGTTCCCTGGCACGGTCTGCCTTCTCGTGGTACTCCTCGGCTCGTTCGCCCGCTAGCAACTCGCTGTCTTCTTCGATTCCCGATTCGTCGCGGACGTCGAAGCTCTCCGAGATCATCTCGAACCTCGCGGACACCTGCCCGCCGCGGGCTGGCGACTCACCACTACACCCACTGGGGGAGGAATGGACCCGAACGACCTGCTCAAGATGCTCGACCTGGATGGCAAGCCGCCCGACACGGCGGACACCGGCGTGATCGTTACGGACGCCGCGCGTTCCGACACGCCGGGCAACGCCAGCCCGACGGCCCTCGCCGTGGACGCCTGGGGCCTGCGGCGGGGGCGGGATCTCGTCGCCGAGAGCGACCGGCTGAAGGGGGCGGTCACCGACGAGTTCGCCGCCGCCGACTTCTTCGCGGCCGGGTTCGACCCGGACCCCCGGCTGGTCGAGGCGTGCGCAGACCCGCGGCGGCACCAGTTCGTCGCCCAGTTGCTCGACTCGCCCGAGTACCGCGCCCTGCACGCCGCTACCCACCTGGACGACACCGCCGCGGCGATCGCGGCGACCCACTTCGCCGAGCAGTTCGCCAACCTGAAGAAGGAGGACGGGACGGGCCACACTGATGGTGTGACGGCCGGTGGCACGCCCGGCGACGAGATGGCGACCCTGCGGGCCGTCGGCCGGGCGGTCGCCGCGGCCGGCACGGAGGTGAGCGAGTTGCACGAGGCGGCGGGGGCACTCGGGCTGGGGCCGGGCTCGCCCGGCAGCAACGACCCGCGGGCCGTCGCCGACCTGTTCCGGCGCGTGCGCGGCGACCCGACGCTGCGGCGGATCTGCGAGCTGGCCGGGCGGTTCCGGCGGGTCGCGCAGTCGAAGCAGCGGGTGAAGCAGACGCACGGGCTCGACGACGTCGTCGGCGTCGAGCCGGGGGGCGAGGTCGGCCGCCTGCTGCCGGTCGAATTGTCGCGGCTCATGGTCCCCGAGCTGGAACTCGACACCCTCCGCCGGATCGTCGAACGCCAGGCGGCGTGCCGCGAGCACCACGCCGTCGAGCCGGTCGGGAAGGGGCCGGTCATTATTGCCATCGACGAGAGTGGGAGCATGGAGGGGGAGAAGGCCCACACCGCGAAGGCCCTGGCCCTGGCCCTCGCGTGGGTCGCCCGGCACCAGCGGCGGTGGTGCGCCCTGGTGGCGTACAGCGGCGATTCAGGCGAACGGCTGCTGGCCCTGCCGCCCGGCCGGTGGGACGAGAGCAGCCTCATGGACTGGCTCGCGGCGTTCATCGGCCGCGGGTCCGACATCGACGTGCCGGTCCGCGAAATGCCCCGGATGTACGCCGACCTGAAGGCCCCGCCGGGGGTGACCGACCTGGTGTTCGTGACCGACGCGAAGTGCCGCCTCCCGGTAGAAGTTAAAAACCACTTTTTGAAATGGAAGGCCGGCGCGAAGGCCCGGCTCGTGACGCTCGTCGTCGGCAACGACCCCGGCGACCTCGCCCACGTCAGCGACGAGGCCCACGCCGTCCGCTCGCTCACACCCGACGCCGACGCCGTCGGCCGGGTGCTTTCCCTGTAGCCGCCCCCGCGTTCGTGGCCCGGCCGCGGCCCGCCCCACCGGCGGGTCACGACCGGGCCGCGTCGTTTCCCCGTCCCCCGCTCCGAAGGAGGTGATTCCGTGTCCGCCACCGCCGCCCTCCCGTTCCCCGTCGCCGCCGGCACCCGGCTGCTCGGGGAGGTGATCTCGTGGACCTGCTCCGGGGTGGCCGTCACCCACCCGGCCCTGCTGACCGCGCTCCGCGACGCCGGCCTCGACGAGAACGTCGCCCGCGAGCTGGCCGCCAAGCACGCCTTCACCCGGGCGTGCAAGAAGCTGTGCGACCGACGCATCATCCGCCAGGTGGCCGAGGACGAGGCGGCCGTGAAGTTCCAGTTCACGGCCGAGAGCCGGGACGGGGACCGGTTCGAGTATGCCCTGGAGACGATGCTCACCCTCGACAAGAAGACCGGCACGGTGACGTGCGACCTGCCCGGCCTCGCCACCCTCGCCCAGGAGGAACTCGACCGGGCGACCGACGCCCGGACGGGAAGCGACGTGACGCGGGTGATCCAGAAGCTGTTCGACCGGCACGCCGACCTGTTCCCGATCCGGCCGCAGGGCGGCTGCTACTTCACGCCGATCCGGCACACGGCCTTCGTGGACAAGGTGCAGGCCATGCTCGGCCGGCTGAACGGCCAGATCCTCCGCTTCCCGGTCCCCGCCGGGACGGCCGAGGGGGACCGGTCGGTCAAGGACGCGGTGGCCGCCGGCCTCGCCGCCCTGATCGACGACCACCGCCGCGCGGTCGCCCAGTTCGGGGAGGACACCCGCGAGGACACGCTGAAGCGGGCGGCCGACAAGATCCGCTCGACCCAGTTCAAGATCTCCGCCTACGCCGAGTACCTGCTCGACGAGAAGGGGCGGCTCGACCGGGAGCTTGCCGCCGCCCGGGACGAGCTGCGGCGGAAGGTCGACCAGCTCGCCGCCCCGGCCGTCGCCTGACCCCAGCAACGGGAGGACGCCGTGACCACGCTCGTGTCGTCGAAGCCGGGCGACCTCGCCCGGCACCTGCTGTTCGTCACCACGCCGGCCCTATGGCCGGCGTGGCCGTTCTTGCCTGTCGTCCGCCGCACGCGTGGGGCCGAGGAGCTGGGGGTGATGTTCGACGCCCGGACCGTGTGCGGGCGGACTGGGTTTAGCTCGACCGTGTTCAAGACGAACCTGTTCGCCCTCCCGCCGACCGTCGACGCCCTCCTCGCTCTCCCGCGGGAGTCGTTCGACTCCGGGGAGGAGCTGCTGGCGAGCGGCTGGGCGGTGGATTGACCCGACCCCCCCGAACCGGAGGTGACATCCGTGATCGTGATCCCCCGCGGGGTGTGCCGGGCGTTCCCGGCCCTGGCCCGCAAGTGCCTCTCCGGCCGGCCCCGCGGCCCGGCCCCGATGGTTGTGTGCGAAGTGACGGCCGGCACCCTGGCGGTGTGGGCGCGGACCGCCGACGCGGTCCTCGCCTACTCGGCCCCGTGCGGCGGCGCCACCGGTGAAGAGCGGGTGGTGGTCCCGATGACAGTGCTCGCCGCCGTCGGGGGGCCGGGGACCGAGCCCGTCGAGCTGGCCGTCGGGCCGGGGTTGGTGGGCGAAGCCCGCTTCTCCGACCGCGGCGTCCCGACGGCCCACCCGTTCGAGGCGATCCTGCCCGGCCGGCAACACCAGTTGCCCGAGCCGCCGGACGCGTGGCACCCGGTCGGGCCGGACTTCCCCGCCGCCCTGCACGAGTGCGGGCGGACGGCGGCCAAGGACGCAACCCGGTTCGCGTTGACCCGCCTGCAACTCCGCGGCAAGGCCGGGCAGGTCGTCGCCACCGACGGCCGCACGGCCCTCGTCTGGGGCGGGTTCTCGTTCCCCTTCGCCGCCGACCTGCTGGTCCCGGCCGTCCCGGTTTTCGGCGCCCGGGAACTCGCCAGCGGCGTCGAGGTGCGGGTCGGCCGGACCGCGACGCACCTGGTCGTCGAGTCCGGCCCGTGGCGGGTGTTCCTGGCGGTCGACACCGCGGGCCGCTACCCGGACGTCGCCGGGATCGTGCCGCGGGACGCGCCCACCGTGGCGGGGATCGACGAGGCGGACGCGGCGGCGCTGGCCGACCGGCTGCCCGACCTGCCCGGGGCCGACGCCGAGTGCCGGCCGGTCACCCTCGCCCTCGACCGCGGGGTCGTGGTCCTCGCCCGCGACGACAAGACCGGGGCGGTCGAGCGGGTCCGACTGGAGGGCTCGCCGTCGGCCGGCCCCCGCGCCCGGGTCGTGATCGACCGCCGCGTGCTGGCCCGCGCCCTGGCCCTCGGGTGCCACACCGTCCGCGTCGCCGGCGACAAGCCGGTCGTGTTCGAGGGGGGCGGCAGGACGTTCATCACGGTCGCCCTCGACCCGTCCCTCGCGGTCGCGGCCGACACCGCGGCCGACCTCGCCACCGTCACCGACGTCACCAACACCACCATCACCGACAGGAGAATCGCCTTGAGGCACGAGACGAACGGTCACGCCCCGAACGGCCGGCACGACCCGCCGGCCGCGGACGCGCCGGACCCGCTGGCCGCGGCCGAGGAGCTGCGGCTCGCGCTGGGCGACGCCCTGGCGAAGGCGGGGCGGCTGGTCGCGGCGCTAAAGTGTCGCAAGAAGGAGCAGCGGGCGTTGACCCAGGTGTGGTCGAGCCTGAAGGCCCTCAACCTCGCGCCCGGGGGCCAACCGTGACCGGCGTCGTCCGCACTCAGCTGACCGGCCTGGCCGCGACCATCGCCGGGTTGAAGGAGCGGGTCCGCGTCGCCGTCGCCGGGGAGCTCGGCCGGGCGGTGAGCGGGGCCGTCCAGCAGGTCGTCCAGGCCGTCGTGTCCGGCCGGGCCGACCCGCCGCCGTCCCGCCACGCCCCCCAGCGGGGGTGGGACGATGCCGAGGAAGATGACGCCCGCTGGGGCCGCCCCCGCGACGCCTGGGACGAGGACCGGGACGAGGACGACGGGTACGACCGGGAGCGCCAACGAGCTACACCCGTGCGGCCCGACGAATCGCCGGACGCCATCCCGGCCGTGACGACCGCCGTCGCCGCCGGGCTGTACGCCGCCAAGTGGTGGGTCGGTCGCAAGGGCACCCTCCTCGCCGCCGCCGGGCTCGGCCTGGGCGTCGGGCTGCTCGGCGTCCTCGGCGGCCCGGTCGCCCGCACCGCCGTCGCCGTCCTGGCCGCCGCCGCCGACCTCCTGGCCGCCGCCGACGCCCTCGGCGACGGCGCCGCCCGCCTCGAACACCTCTGACCGTTCCGCCCCCGCTTAGTTCCGCCCGCTCGCCCGTACCAGCCCCGGGGCCTCGGCCCGCGGGTCGTAGCCGGGGTGCGCCCGCGGCCGACGGGGGCGCCGACCGGTCGCCCGATCCCGATCCCGAATCTACTCACACTCCCGACGGAGACCGACTATGACCGCGACCACGAACGGCCGACCCCGCAAGCAATTGTCCGAGCAGCTCGACAGGATGGACTCGATCGTCGACGCCCTGGCCGAGGCCCTGCCCGAGGCGGTGACCGACGCCGTCCGGGAGGGTGCCCGGCAGGCCGTCCGCGAGGTGCTCGCCGAGGTGCTCACCAACCCCGACCTCCGCGCCCTGATCTCCGGCGTGACCGCCGCCCGGGTCGCGCCGCCCCCGCCGACGGCCCCGGACGAGTACGCCCCCGCGGCGCCCGGCATCTGGACCCGCACGAAGGCCAAGCTCGCGGCCGTCCGGGCCGCCGCGGCCGAGCGGTTCCACGTCGCGGCGGCGAAGGTCGCCGTCGCTACCCGCACGGTGGCGGCGCTGATGCCGGTGCGGAAGATCCTGGCGGTCGGGGCCGGCGTCGGAGTGGCCGTCGGCGTCGCCTCGTACCTGTGCCCGCACGGCCTGTCGGCCGTGGTCGGCGGTGTCGGCGGGATGTGCACCGCGGTCGGCGTCCAGGTCGGCACCTGGTTCCGCCGCTCGGCCCGGTCGCTCGGGTTCGGCGGCACGGGCTGACCGCCGGCGCGGAGAGCGGAACACTGCATCGACGGAGAGGGGTTGGCCGGTCGAGCGTTCCCCCGGGGAACGCGTCAGCCCGTGCGACACCGATCACGCGACGCCGCCTGACCGCCTCCCCGCCCCGCCCCGCCCCCAGCTTCCCACGACCCCCTCGGAGCCGTCCCATGCCCGTCCTGTTCGCGTTGCTGTTCATCCTCCTGGCCGCCGGCTACCTGGCCGGCTGACCCCGCCCCAAACCTGAAGGCACCCGCCATGGCGTACCTGCTCGCCCTGCTGATCTTCGTCGCGCTGTCGTCGGCGTGCTGGTTCGTGTCCGTCGCCTGCGCCCAGGGCACAGGCGCCGGCCCCGACCCGGCCGCCGCCCCGCACTACCGCACGACCGCCGCCGCCGCGATCGGCGCCGCGGTCCTGACCTCGTTCATCCCGTTCCCGGCCGGCTACCTACTCGGGCTGGTGGGGTGGGCGGTCGCCGCGTTCACCGGCCTCGGGCTGACCGCCGGCCGGGCGGCCGTCCTGTTCGGCTACTTGGCGGCGAGTTCCTACGCCGCCCGGCTGGTCGTGGGCGGGGTGATGGAGATGATGGGGAGTTGACGGGCGCAGGCTCCCCCACCCGGTCCCCGCGGGAGTACCCCATGCCGCCGACCGTCGTTGTCGACGAGTTGCACCTGACCGTCCGCATGCCGGCGGACCTGCCGGCGGGCGAGGCCGAGGCGGTCCGCCGGACCCTCGCCGAGCTTGCGTTCCTGGACCACGTGCGGGCCGCCGTCCTCGCCGTCGTCCGGGAGTACCCGACCCTCGCCCCGGTCGCTGTGACCGCGTCCCGCTGAACGGCGACGCCCCGCCCCCGTCGGCCCACACGGGGCGATGCGGGGGCGGGGCGGTGAGCGGCGGGTGCCCAAACCCGCCGTGTCAGTGGACCTTTTTCTTACCTATTCCCCGGTTCCGCCGGCGTCGGCCTTCGGCGGGTTGTCGCTGCACGGAGGGTCACCGCCCCGGCCCTGCGGGCGAGGCTACCTCGGCGGCTCGGTCTCGTCCGCGGCGGTCAGGGTCGCGGCCGGCCGGTAGTCGTCACCCAGCACCTCGACCCGGGCGGGAGCGGCGAGGGCTGCGGTCGCGGCACGGGCCAACCCGGCCCACCGCCGGCGGACGCCCGGGACGAGTTCCGCCGGCCGCAGGTTGAGCGGGGTGATGACCCACCCGCCGGGCTCGCGGGCGAGCAGGATGACCCAGCCGACCCGGGTGTCGAGCCCCCCGCGGGCGAGCAGGTCCGCCAGCCGGTCCCCCTCGGCCTTGGCCCCGCCGAGCGAGAAGACTGCGGCGGCCGACCCGCCGACCGGGCTCCGGCCGGCCCCCTCGACCCGGACGGCCGCCCGCTCCCTGCCCCCGGTCTCGCCGAGCCGCATCTCCACCCGCCCCCCGGGGAACGCCGAGGCGGCCACCCGGACGCCGACCCACCGCTCCATGGCGGCCGGGGTCGTCGGGTCGTCGAACACCGCCGGCCGGAGGTCCAGCTCCACGACCCAGGTGTCGCCCCGGCGGCCCAGCTGCACCCGAGCGGGCCACTTGCCCTCCCCGTACCCGGCCTCGCCCAGTGCCCGGACCAGCCGCTCCGCGTCCGCCCCGAGCCCCGCCGAATACAAGATCTCCCGACCGGGGCCGACCGTGAGCCGTTCGACAGCGGGGGCCGGCGGCACCAGGGCCTCGCCCGCCGGGGCCGGGAGCGGCCCGCCCTTATCTCCCGCCCCGCCGCCCCGGACTGCGAGGGCGAGCCCCAGCCCCCCGACCGCGACCGCAGCAGCTGCGAAGGCCACCCGTCGGCCGTTCCCCGGCGGAGGCGGTGGTACGGTCGGGGCGGCCCCGCCCGGGTTCGGCGGGGCTGTTGCGGTGGGCTCGAACAGACTGGCGACGGCCCCGGCCGACACCCACCGCCCGCCGCACGGGTCGAGGACCATGTCGGCCGGGGTCAGTGCCCCGGTCGCGGCCATCGCCCGCAGCCGGTCGACGGCGAACGGCCCGACCTTCCCGCCGTCCCGGGCGACGTACCAGTCGCCGGCCGGGGCGGGGGCGACGGGCCGCGCCGTCGACGGCGTCCGGCGGGTCAACTCGACCGCCGCGTACCCGGCGCAAACCACGCCGATGGTCCCGACCGCGACCCCCCTTCCGACGCCGGCTTCCTCCCCGGTAGCCGCCCCGCCTGCCGCGGCCACGGCCGTGCTGACGACCAGGATGGTCAGGTAGACGGGGAGCGACCCCCGGTCGCGGAGCCGCCGGCCGCACCCCGCGCACCGGTAGCCGCGGAACGGGGAGATGTCGTTGCGGGCCAGCCGGTCCAGCCGGTCCGACCCGCACCCCGGGCAAGAGAGTCCGCCCATCACCCGGCCCCCCCGGACCCGGCCCGGCGGGCGGCCGGCCGAGGCCGGAAGGCGTTCCACGCACCCGCGAGCACGAAGAACGCGACCATCGCGGTCCCTTTCCAGTTCCGCTCCAGGAAGGCCCAGAACCCGACGCCCTCTCGCGGCGGCAATTGGACCGCCCCGGCCGCCGAGCGTGGCGGGTTGCGGTGGTGCTCCTCGACCAGCGAGCCCGGCGCGGGCAGAGCCTGCCCCTCGACCACCGTGATGAACATGTCGTCGGCCTTCCACCCGCCGTCCTGGATCACCAGCATGTACCCCTCCATCCGCACCCGGTGGCCGGCCTCGGGAGACAGCCACGACCCCCGGAACCCGACTCGCCGGGTCCGCGGGCGGGGGCCGTCCGCCTCCTGGGTCCACTCGAACGTGTCGTTCGGGTCGAGGACCGACTGGTCGGCGAACATGGAGTCGAGCAGCGGGTGCATCCGGGGGGTGGCGTACTTCTTCGCATCGGCCGCCGTCTTGGCCCGTTCGAGACGCTTGCACACCTCCGTCGGAGTGAACGGGCGGACCCACTCGTAGAGCCCGTACACGAGCGTAGCGGTGACGACGATCAGCACGACCGTCGCCAGGGCCGGCACGACTTCCCGGCGGACACCGCCCGCCGCCGGGGCGGGCGGTGGGGTGGATACGCACGGTGCGGAAGGTGGTCGCTCCGGCCCCACCCCCGGGGTCTGCACGAGCGGCAGCCAGGTGGTCCCTCCCACCAGGCACGCCGGTGTCTGCCAGCTCGCACGGCCTACGGCCAACTCGGCGTGGATCTGGGCGACAGTGAACGGCCCGGTCGGCACCTCGCCGGTCAGCAGCCAGAACTGGTCCGGGGCGGGTGGTACGTCGGGCATGGGCGCGTCTCGCTCGGCCGGAGCGGGGTGACCGGCCGCCGACGAATGAGAGATAAAGGCGGTGTTGTTATAAGCCGTGGATCAGGAGAACGCAAATGGCCACTGTCAGGGGATGGCGGACGAAGACGTGAAGGTGCTGTTCGGCCGGCGGGTGCGCCAGCTCCGCAGGGCGAAGGGCGTGAGCCAAGAGGCGTTCGCCCACGAGATCCAGATCGACCGGAGCTACTTCGGCAGCATCGAGCGCGGAGAGCGGAACGTCAGCCTCGACAACATCTGCCTCATCGCCGCCGGGCTCGGGGTGCCGCCGTTGGAACTCCTCCGGTTCGAGGCCGTCCGGGATGTCGGGCCGTCTCGTGTGGACGACTGACGCCCGCACGAGAACCACCAGGTCGGCCGCCCTGTAGTCGACCTGCACGGTGCCGAAGTTGACGTCGAAGTACGTCATCCTACGGGCGGCTCCCGCCCGTGGTCGAGGTGGGCCGCGGAGCGGTCCTGCCCGATCGAGTCGACGACGCGGCCCGTGCCCCGGATCATCTTCCGCCGCCTTGATCCCAGCCAATGCTATCCAGCTGCGCCGCACCGCTAGCGGACCAACCCGGCGCGAGGTAAACGGGAAGGCGCGGTCTGGGACCGCCCGACTTACGGCTGGAGTCGAGGGGGCGGCGTAAGAAGATCGAGCTGCGGCTGGTGGGCGCGAGCGTAGTCAACGAAGTCCCACAGGTCGCGGAACCGCCGCTGGTGGGTGAATTCCATCGCATCGAGTACGGCCCGTTGCGCTTCGCCGACACAGAACGGGTGCTTGAGTAACTCGACGAGTTCCTGCGGCGGGAGCCAGAACACGCCGTCTGACAGGCGGCATGTCAGTATCGGTGCGGGTAGAGTTGGAGGGGCTGTAAAGGATCCAAGGGCAAGGAGAAAGGGGCGGTACGTGTAGTGCGGGGGTGTGCGAGCGGACATGAGCCTCGAAAGATCACCGGCCAGCCAACCTAGCGCAAGCGTGTTGACAGCCGAAGCGGTCACGTGCCGTTCGACCTTGTTGCGGTAGAAGTTCCGCTGAGCAAGTCGCCCGGTGCTCAACCAGTTCCCGGGCTTGATCGGGGTGCCGCTTGACACTGTAAGTCGGTCTCGCCCCTTCACGGCACTCGTTTTGTCGACGAACCCGGAGAGCGTTGCCTCCACGTCGTCACCCGTGCGATCGTCCAAGCGGCGTAATGTGGTTTCGATCACTGGCGCGTTTTGCAGTGTGGTCAGCACGCGGAGGCAGAGTTCGTTTGCCTTCGTCTTGTCCAGGTGTCGTGCCAGCGCGGCTACCCCGAGCGCGGCCTCGTATCGCTCGGCCGCGACGGGAGTGACCCGGGGTGCCACCCGGTCGGCCAGATGAGTGGCGGCCGGAAGGCAGACCTGTTCGGCCGTGGCCCGCTCCATGAGGTCGGCCACCCCGGCGAGGCACTCCGCCAGGACACGTGCCGCGTACCGGCTCTGCGCCCGGGTGATCCCCTCGGTGCAGAGGGCCGCCCCCTCGGCTGCGGGCAAGTGACCCACAAGCGCACCGAGGCCGTCTCCCAACTCCCAAAGAAACTCAGGCCGCCGTTGCATGCTCACGGCTTCGGCGACGACCGCCGCTACCGGCCGGCAGGTGTTCGCAGCCTGGTCTGGCGACTGGCGTACCGCGGCAGCCGAAACAGCAAGAGCCAACGCACCCAACGAATCCGGGTCGGAAGGGTGGGACGCCAAGTTCGCCAGGACGTGGGCCGCGTCGTCCGACGGAATGCGTGACGAAACGCCCGCCAGGCATACCACCAGCGCGATCCGAGTCTCACGGACACGGGCCTTGGAAGCGGCGCCGGAGATCAGCTCTGCCGCCTGCGTTCCCACGTCCGTCGCGTCCGCATCCGCCATCCGGCGGCAGAGGACGATGAGACCGGCTGCAAGTTCGATCTGCCGCGCGGGGTCCGCCTCGCGCTTCAGTTCATCGAGTAGTACACGGGCCGCAACAGCCGCCGTGTCCGGGGGGGTCGCGTCCCACCGCGAACATGCGAGGGCAAGGCTTCGCCTTTGTTCTGGCGGGCAGTCCGTATCCCTCATAACGGCGAATCGCCGAATTACGTCTTCTCGACAACGCGGGTCGAGGCCCACAAGTGCGTGCCACACGAACTCTGCCCGGCATTCGAGTTGCCGGCAGGCGTGCGGCGTGCGAGTAATCTCCTCAAGGAAAAACGTACACGCAGCCGAACCACGGAGGGAAGCAAGTCCGCAGAATGCCTCTTGCTCGTAAGGCGTCGGTGCGGCGTTCCGCTGCCCGGCCTGCATGGGGCCGAGTAAGGCCCGCGAGAGGGCCAGCTGGAGATCGCCGCGCGCACGCACCGCCTCCCCCTTCTCACGATCGGCACGCGCTGCCTCTCCCGCCGCCCGTTCCGCAGCCGCCTTCTCCCGCGCTACCGCGTCCTCGGCGTCTTTTGTCCGTGCCCGCGCTGTCTCGGCCTGCTGCCACGCGTATGCCCCGAGGCCGCCGACCATCAAAAGCACCACCGCCGACCCGACCAGTGCCCGCCTCAGCACTAGTACCCGCCGAGCCTGGGAAGCCGCCCGCCGCTCCAGCCCGCGGAGGCGTTCTCGCTCGGACAGTGACTCGAGTCGATCGGCGAGGACGGTCACCGTGGCCAGCCGACGGTCGGCCGGTAGCGTCGCGGTGCGGATGTCGTCGGCGAGGAGGTCCGCGTGCGGTAACCCCCTCAGGTTCTCCTCCCACCCCGTGCCCAGCGGCTGCCCGAAGTCTCCGACAAGCGTCTGGTACAGCACCACCCCCAGGGCGTACACGTCGTACCCCGTCGTCGCCGGCTTCCCCACCAGCGCTTCCGGCGGGGCGTACAGCCGGGTGCCCGTCCGGTTGCTTTCGTTGCCGGCTAGCGCCTGTGTGCCGCCGGTCGCGGTGATGTGACGCTGGTTCAGGATCGACCGGTCGGTCAACACACCGATCCCGAAGTCGGCGACGACCGGGTGCGGGCGACCGTTCACCTCCCGCACGAGCAGGTTCGCCGGCTTCAGGTCTTTGTGAATGATCCCCAGCTGGTGGGCGGCGGCCACCGTCCGCGCGACCGCGGCTACGAACCGGACGCGGTCGTCGACCGGCCACGAGTCGAATCCCCGCGCCGTCACCCAGTCACACAGGTTGCCGCCGGCGACGTACTCGCTTTCGATGAAGTACGGCGGGCGATCGAACTGCACGTCGTTGAGCCGCACGAAGTCCGGTCGCTCCCCGAACTCCGACTTGAGGAGCCGAAACAAAGTAAGCTCTCGCTTGAACGACCGGAGGCGCTCGGCGGCGAAGCAGAACTTGAACACCCGCTGGTCCTTGGTCCGCGGTTGGCAGGCCAGCCACACCTCGCCGAACCCGCCCTCCCCGAGTGGCCGTTCCAGCCGCCACCCCTCCCGACCGGGGATCACCAGGCCGACCCCCGGCCGCCACGCTCCGGTGTCGTCCGCGTCGTCCACCCGGACGCGCCGCGCCTTTTCCGAGTCCGGTGGGGGGGCGAGTTCCGGTGCGCCCTCCGGGCCGACGCCGAACACCTCCAGCGGGTCGTCGTCGTTACCCTTGAACCGGTACTGGCCGTGAGCGACAAACGTCAACGGGCGGGCGGGGTCGGTCGGGTTCACCCGGACGTACTGGCGGGCGCTGTCGAACGCGTGGCGCGTGAGGAGAGTCTGCCCCGGCCGGGCGAGGCCCATGACGCGGGCGGCCAGGTCCACGGCCTGCCCCGCCAACTTGGGCGTGCCGGACTGGGCAAGTTCGACGTGCTCACCGAGGTGGATGCCGACGCGAGTGGCCGGTAGCCGGCCTGACCGCCGCACGGCATGGCCCCACGGCTCGGCGGTAAGGGCGGCGTGGAACCGCAGGGCGAACTGGACCGCCCCCCCGGGCGCCGGGAAGGTGGCAAGGTAGCCGTCGCCCATGTCATTGTTGACCGCCGCCCCGGGGTAGTCGCCCAGCAGGGTGCGGAACAGCCGGTCGTGGGGCTTCAACACCTGGAGCGCGTAATCGCGGTCACCGAGGGTCTTCTTCCAGGCGGTCGAGTCTGCCAGGTCGGTGAATAGGAAGACCCTCAGGACAGACGCCGCGGCGCTGGGGTCCGATTCGTGATGAACCATCAAGGTGCTCTCGATACGACGCGACTGCCCCTGTCGCGCTGGACGATTCGATGTCGTGGGCGAAGGGCGGTTGAGTCACACGGAAGTAGATGGTTATCAGATTATCACGGACCCCGAAGCGAAGTCCCGACAATTCACACGAGTGGCGCAGAGTCGACGGGCGGCAGCACGTTAGCGAACCCGGTGGTGCGGGCGACCGGCGGACGGGGGCGTCACCTCGACCTGCTCGATGGCTGTGGCGCCCTCCGTATACGGCCCGCGGGCCAGCACGGCGCTGCCCGGTCACCAACTCCGCAAGGAGAAGGGCGTGAGCCAGGAGGCGTTCGCCCACCAGATCCAGATCGACCGGAGCTACTTCGGGAGCATCGAGCGGGGGGAGCGGAACGTCAGCCTCGACAACATCTGCCTCATCGCCGCCGGGCTCGGGGTGCCGCCATCAGAACTCCTCCGGTTCGACGCCGTCCGGGACGTCGAACCGGCTCGTGTGGACGAATGACGCCCGCACGAGACGGCTCAATTACGCCGCCGGAGGTCGGCCGGGCCGCCGCCGGCCGCGGCTCACGTCCGATCGCCAGCTTGTCCGTCGTCCGCGGCCGGGCCGCGTTCGGCGGTTAGAGCGCGCCGAGCAGGTGGCTCGCCGCCTCCCGGACCTGTTCGCGGAGTTCGTCCTGTTCCCGCTCGTGCTCGCGGTCGAGCACCTCCTCGATGTGCTCCAAGACCTCCTCGGACGGCGACTCGCGGCGGAGCCACGCCAGTTCGCGGCGGAACTGCTCTTCGTTCCCGGCCGGGCGCTCGGGCGAGCAGGCCCGGAACACCCACCTCCAGTGCCCCAGGGTGAGGGGCTGCCCGTTGTCCATCGGGGTTGCCGCCTCCTCCAGAATGAAGGCGCGATCCTCCTCGTCGATGTGACCGAGGCTCATGACCCAGGACGCGCGCTCCTCGGTCCCCAGGTGGGACACCCGCGACGCGATGTCCGCGATCCCCCGCGGGCCGTACGTCACCTGGTCCATTACCACCGGCCCCAGGTCGAGCCCGACGGCGAAGTAGGTGGCCATCTGCTCGGCCGGGGGTCGTCGGTCGAAGTCCTTGAAGTGGGCGGCGATCTCTCGGACCAGCTTCGCGGTCGCCCGGTTCGTCGTGTTCATCACGTACTCCTGTTTCAATTGAGGCTGTGATTTCGTCGCGCTGTCAGCACTACGACCGGACCCACGATGAGGGGCGGTCGGCACAGTTACGTCCGCGCACCTGTGCGACGGTGCGCACGCCGACGAGGGCCGCTGCGGCCCCACGCCGGGGCGGCAGCGGCCGTGTCGGTCAGCCGGGCCAGCCGGCCCCGGTCCAGCCCGCGACCGTCTTCTCGTGGATCGGGGCGTGCCCCGTCAGGGCCGCCGCGACGCGCCGCCGGAAGGCGGTCACGGACGGCATCCGGTCGAAGCGGATCAGGTGGGCCTTCGCCTTCGGGTTGTCGGCGGCCCCGAACCCCCGGGCCGGGTACGACGCCCCCGGTAACGCCGCCAGGATCGCCGCCCAGGCGAACTCCACCTTGACGCGGTCGAGTGTCCACCACACCGCGACGGGCGTGCCGAGCGGCTTGAGGTGGTCGAGGTTCCACATCCGGGGAGTGACCGTCGTGAGGTGACGATGGGTCCGCTTTCGTACCCCACCCGGCCCGAACGCACTCCCGGCATAGGCGTAGTACCCGGCCGGGAAGTCGAACGTCCCCAGCTTGCCGATCCTGACGGCCGTGGCCGCCTCGGGCAGACGGCAGAACGCCACATAAGTGCCCGGCACCGCGGGCGGTCCCGTCAGCGGGTCGTGGCCCCGCGACCGGACGACCGCGGCCAGCCGCTCGGCCGCCCGCCGCAGCACCCGCGCCGCTTCCCGGACCGCGTCCGCCTCGGCCCGCGTCGGCGGCGTCTCCCGCACCACACGCGGCAGCTCGCGGGCGTTCTTCTCGGCGATGCCGCGGACCGAGGCCACCTTCGCCCGCGTCGTTGTGGGGGCGTACGCCGCGGGCCGCCCCCGCGGCTTCCACGGCTGGTGCCCCCGCTCGTCCGCGAGCCGGCCGCCGGCCCGCTTCATCAGGGCGTCGATCCGCCGCCAGTGTGCCCGGATGGTGCGGACGTCATGGAGGACGCCGTCGGTCCGGCCGGCCGCCGGCCACGCCCGCGGACGCGTGGCGAGCAGCCCGTCGGCGACATGGTCGAGTAGCCCGGCGTTCCGGGCCAGCCGGCTCGCCACCTCGGTGTAGCCGTGGGTGTCGAAGGGCGGGTCGACGCCGGCCGGCGGCTTGCCGAGCGGGTTCCGGCCGGCGCGGGCCTGCGCCAGCGCGAACCGCTGCCGCTCCGCGTGGGTGCGGCCGATCTTCATCAGCACCCGCGCCGGGAGCCGCGGGTGGTCTGACAGGAGGAGCCGCCGGGCACCCCGGCCGCAGTTGGCGGCGATCCGGTCCACGGCACTGGTGAAATTGGCGGCGGTCACGACCGCCTTCCGGTCCACGCCGCACTCGGCGGCGACGGTCACCCAGGTGGCCGTCTGCTTGCGCCCGGCCGAGAGCCGTGCGCGGTCGGCGATGTACTGCTGGCCGGCCCGGTACAGGTCGGCGTTCGGTGGTGTCGGTTCAGGGGTCATCTTCGGTGTCTCCGGCCGACGCCCGGGGCCGCTGTGGCAGCGGTCATTACCCGTTCGCGTCGCCCTCTCGCTCGTCATGCGTCGTGCGGCCACCCATGAAGAGTGTGCCGCGACGCCTACCGCAGGCCGGTAGCGACGCCGGACGCGCCGGCGTGCGCCGCTCCCACCCGTTGTGGGGTGAGCCCGGCCTCGTCTTCTCGGTCACGTTGGTGTGTACTTCCCCGGCCCGAGGCCGGGGTGCGGTCAGCCGCGATCCCTATCCCGGGGACCGCGGTGGGGGAGTTTGACCCCGTCGCAAAAAATGGCTCCGTACTAGCCGTCGTGGATCGGGATGTCGGTCGGAGTGATGGTCGGCCCCGTACCCCGGGGCCGACCGTCACTCCGACCGTCCGGTCGATCCTGTCCCCCGCCCCGGGCTCGTCATGGCCGGGTGCGAGATCCCTCTTCTCCCGCCCGTCCGCACCGCAGAATCGCGGGCGGGCACGCCTGAACGGCGGTCGCCTCTCGTCGGGCGATCGTCCCCGGGGCGTTGAACGCCCACGCCCCGGTCAGATGATCATAACCCGACGCCTCGACGGATCAAGCCCCCATTTGCAGAAAGGAATTCGACAGACTCGCCCCGCCGCCTGACCGCGGAGGGCGATCGCCCCGCCAGGCCGATGCTCAGTACCCGTCCGGTGAAAAAGCGCCTTGCGTGGTCGGGTAGACTGCGAGTTTTCCCCGAGGGAGAACTCCGGCATGTCCGCACACCGCCCCGAGAAGGTCCGCGCCTGGCGGGCCACCATCGACGCCTGGAAGCGGTCCGGGCAGACGGTCAACGCGTTCTGTCGCGCCCGGCAACTCACTCGGTCGAACTTCGACCGCTGGCGGCGGATTCTGGCCACCCGACCGGGCGAGTCAGCGTCAACCCCGCCGCCGGCGTTCGTACCCGTCCGCGTCGTCGCCGAACCGATGGCGGAGGTGGTGCTCCGCTCCGGGGTCGTGGTGCGGGTGCCGCTGGGGGCCGCGGCCGACGCCGTCACCCGGCTGGTGACCGCGGTGGGGGCGGCGTCATGCTGAGCCTGCTCCCCGGCGGCCGCATCCTCGTCGCCGTCGAGCCGGTGGACGGCCGCAAGGGGATCGACTCCCTCGCCGGCGTGGTGCGGGCGGTCCTGAAGGGCGACCCCATGTCGGGCGACCTGTTCGTCTTCAGAACCCGCCGCGCCGACAAGCTCAAGATCCTGGCCTGGATGGGTGACGGGTTCGCCCTGTACCTGCGCCGGCTGGAACGCGGCACGTTCGCCTTCCCCGCCGCCACGGACGCCGGCGTGGCCGTCACGCCGACGCAGTTGGCCATGATCCTCGGCGGCCTCGACCCGGCCAAGACTCGCGAGCGCCGCCGGTACAAAACGCCGGCGTGATGCGCTACCGCGACCACTCCGCCGGTGTTGAATCCGACATGCCGCCGACCGACGACATCGACGATCTCCGCCGGAAGTTGGCCCACGCCGACGCCGTGATCGCCGAACTCCGCGGCGTCGTGGCCGACCTCCGCAAGCAGGTCGAGGCGCAGCAGGCCCACATCCACCGCCTGGTGAAGATCACCTTCGGCCGGGGCGGGGAGCGGGTCGAAGGGCCGACCCTGTTCGACGGGCTGGATCTGCCCGACGCCGAGCAGCCACCGCCGCCGGTCGAGTCGTCCACCCCCGAAACGGTCCCCGAAGTGCCTCCCGCGGCGAAGCGGAAGGGGCACGGCCGGCGGCGGAAGCCGGCGGATCTGCCGCGCCGCCGGGAGGACATCGACCTGACCGCCGCCGAGAAGGTCTGCGCCTGTTGCGGCACACTCAAGATCCGTATCGGGCAGGTCGTCAGTGAACGCCTCGACTACCAGCCGATGGCCCTCTTCGTCCGGGAGTTGGTCCGCCCGACTTACGCCTGTCGGTCTTGTGAATCGCAGGGCCACGACCCGCAGATCGCTCGGGCGTCGCTGCCGCCGGAGCCGATTCCCCGGAGCGGGATCGGCAGCGGTCTGCTCGCCCACGTCATCGTCTCGAAGCTCGTCGATCACCTGCCGCTCCACCGCCAGGAGGCGATCCTCGCCCGCCACGGGTGGGACGTGCGACGGTCCACCTTGTGCGACCACCTGCGGGCGTGTGGCCACCTCCTGACCCCGCTCTACGACCTGATGCGCCGCCGCCTACTCCGGTCGTTCGCGATCCACGCCGACGACACGCCCCTGGTGCTGTTGCGGCCACTGCGGACCGCCTACGCGTGGGTGTACCTGGGCGACGCCGCGAACCCATACACCCTCTTCGACCTGACCGCCGGCCGCCGCCAGGAGTTCCCGCAGGCGTTCCTCGCCGGCTACCGCGGGTTCGTCCACGCCGACGCCTACGACGGGTACAACGCCGTCCACAACGACGTGCGGCACCTCGGCTGCTGGATGCACGCGAGAAGATACTTCGTGGACGCCGAGCCGACCGACCCGAGGGCGGTTGAAGCGCTGGCGTTCATCCGCACCCTGTACGCCGTCGAGCGCGAGATCCAGGTGGAACGGGAGAAGCCGGGCGAGACGTTCACCGCCGCCGACGTGGTGCGGATCCGACGCACGCGGGCCGGGCCGATCCTCGCCCAGTTCCGTGACTGGCTCGACGAGCAACAGAGATCCGCGACGCCGAAGAGCCTGTTCGGACAGGCCGTCGGGTATGCTCGGAACCAGTGGGCGAGTTTGGTTCGTTACCTCGACGACGCGAGGTTCGCCATCGATAACGGGGCCGCCGAGCGGGCCATCCGGCCGCTGGCGATCGGCCGCGGCAACTGGCTGCACGTCGGCGGTGACAGCGGGTTGAAGACTGCCTCGGTCCTGTTGAGCGTCTGCGCCGGCGCGACCCGGCACCGACTCGACCCGTGGGCGTACCTGACGCACGTCCTGTCCGAGTTGCCCACCCGTTCCACCGGGGCCGACTTGACCGACCTGCTGCCGGACGTGTGGGCGAAGGCACACGCTCGGGTGCGACAGCGGATCGCCTGACGCGATAAGTCCCGCTCGCCTCTTTCCCGGGGGCGGGGCGACCTCCTGCTTCGCCTCGGGGTGCTTCGCCCGCAGTTCCTGGTACTACTTCACTCGTTCTGGTACTTCGTGGCAGTGGAAAGCTCGACCACCGAATCCGATGGTCACTTGTTGAGTTGCTCCCTTACGGTCGCATGTCGCTTTTTCAACTCGGCGTTGTTGGGGTCGTCGAGGAGCAACCGACCAACGTGGAACGCGACGGCGAACCATTCTTGCTCCTTCTCGGCCAGCGCGGCCTGTTCGCTATGGTAGCGTCTGCGCTCGGCTGCATCGGGGAAGGGCCAGGGCGAGCCAACAGGAGCGGGCTTCAGCAGATCGACCAACGCTACGTTCCTGAGGTCGGGCTTGGCGGAGAATCGGCCATTGGGCGAGGTCGCTGGACCGGATGCGGGCTTCGGAGGCGGATTCTCGGCAGCGACGGGTTGGCCCGTGGCAGTGTCCCAGGCGAGAACCTTGCCGGCCGCATCCCAGGCGAACAGGCGTCTCCCATCCTGGTTGAACGCCACGCAGGTCACCGCACCGGTGTGCCCCTTGAGGGCGAGCACCTCGGTGCCCGTCGCGGCGTCCCACACCTTCGCCGTGCTGTCTTGGCCGCCGCTGAGGATGCGCTGGCCGTCCGGGCTGAACGCCACGCTCGTCACCCAGTGTGTGTGCCCCTTGAGGGCGAGCACCTCGGTGCCCTTCGCAGCGTCCCACACCTTCGCCGTCTTGTCCCCGCTTCCCGTGAGGATGCGTTTGCCGTCCGGGCTGAACGCCACGCTGGTCACCGCACTGGTGTGCCCCTTGAGGGCGAGCACCTCGGTGCCCGTCGCAGCGTCCCACACCTTCGCCGTCTTGTCCCCGCTTCCCGTGACGATGCGTTTCCCATCCTGGTTGAACGCCACGCTCGTCACCCAGTGTGTGTGCCCTTTGAGGGCGAGCACCTCGGTGCCCGTCGCGGCGTCCCACACCTTCGCCGTGCTGTCTTGGCCGCCGCTGAGGATGCGCTGGCCGTCCGGGCTGAACGCCACACTCGTCACCCCGCCTGTGTGCCCCTTGAGGGCGAGCACCTCGGTGCCCTTCGCGGCGTCCCACACCTTCGCCGTTCTGTCTTGGCTGCCGGTGAGGAGGCGCAGGCCGTCCGGGCTGAACGCCAAGCTGCTCACAAGGCTGGTGTGCCCCTTGAGGGCGAGCACCTCGGTGCCCTTCACGGCGTCCCACACCTTCGCCGTGCCGTCCATGCTGCCCGTGACTATGCGCAAGCCGTCCGGGCTGAACGCCACGCTGCCCACATCACCGGTGTGCCCCTTGAGGGCGAGCACCTCGGTGCCCGTCGCGGCGTCCCACACCTTCGCCGTGCCGTCCCGGCTGCCCGTGAGGATGCGTTTGCCGTCGGGACTACAGGACACGCTGTCCACCGGTTGGGTGTGCCCCTTGAGGGTGAGGACTTCCTGGCCCTTCTCGGCATCCCACACCTTCGCCGTGTTGTCCCAGCTTCCCGTGAGGATGCGTTTGCCGTCCGGGCTGAACGCCACGCTGGTCACCGCACCGGTGTGCCCCTTGAGGGCGAGCACCTCGGTGCCCGTCGCGGCGTCCCACACCTTCGCCGTCTTGTCCCCGCTTCCCGTAAGGATGCGTTTGCCGTCCGGGCTGAACGCCACGCTGGTCACTCCACTGGTGTGCTCCTTGAGGGCGAGCACCTCGGTGCCCGTCGCGGCGTCCCACACCTTCGCCGTCTTGTCCCCGCTTCCCGTGAGGATGCGTTTGCCGTCCGGGCTGAACGCCACACTGCTCACCCAGGCTCTGTGGCCACTGAGGGCGAGCACCTCGGCGCCCTTCGCGGCGTCCCACACCTTCGCCGTGCCGTCCATGCTGCCCGTGACTATGCGCAAGCCGTCCGGGCTGAACGCCACGCTCCTTACCGCACCGGTGTGCCCCTTGAGGGCGAGCACCTCGGTGCCCTTCGCAGCGTCCCACACCTTCGCCGTCTTGTCCCCGCTTCCCGTGAGGATGCGTTTGCCGTCCGGGCTGAACGCCACGCTCCTTACCGCACCGGTGTGCCCCTTGAGGGCGAGTACCTCGGTGCCCTTCGCGGCGTCCCACACCTTCGCCGTGCTGTCTTGGCTGCCGGTGAGGAGGCGCAGGCCGTCCGGGCTGAACGCCACGCTGCTCACTCCACCGGTGTGCCCCTTGAGGGCGAGCACCTCGGTGCCCTTCACGGCGTCCCATACCTTCGCCGTGCTGTCCCAACTCCCCGTGACGATGCGTTTCCCATCCTGGTTGAACGCCACGCTCGTCACCCAGTGTGTGTGCCCTTTGAGGGCGAGCACCTCGGTGCCCTTCGCGGCGTCCCACACCTTCGCCGTGTTGTCCCAGCTTCCCGTGAGGATGCGTTTGCCGTCCGGGCTGAACGCCACGCTGGTCACCGCATCGGTGTGTCCCTTGAGGGCGAACACCTCGGTGCCCGTCGCGGCGTCCCACACCTTCGCCGTGCTGTCCCGGCTGCCCGTGAGGATGCGTTTGCCGTCCGGGCTGAACGCCACGCTGGTCACCGCACCGGTGTGCCCCTTGAGGGCGAGCACCTCGGTGCCCGTCGCGGCGTCCCACACCTTCGCCGTCTTGTCCCCGCTTCCCGTGAGGATGCGTTTGCCGTCCGGGCTGAACGCCACACTGCTCACCCAGCCTCTGTGGCCACTGAGGGCGAGCACCTCGGCGCCCTTCGCGGCGTCCCACACCTTCGCCGTGCTGTCTTGGCTGCCGCTGAGGATGCGCTGGCCGTCCGGGCTGAACGCCACGCTGGTCACTTCATGGAGGTGCCCCTTGAGGGTCTGCTTGCTGGAGTCGAATCGCCAGCGCAGATGAGCATGCTCCCAGCCGCGCAGGTCCCACCGGCATTCCTCCAGATAGCGGAAGGCATCGGGCATGTTGTTCTCGTTGTAGGCGGCCTGGGCCAGCAGGAGTTTGCTCGCGTAGACCGCCCACTCCGCCCGGCTCAACTGGTCTTCAGCCCGCCCCTTCTGCTTGAGGGCGTCCAGCGCGGAGTCGTCCGCCCTCTGCTTGGCGTCGAGAGCCTCCTTCTCCGCCTTGCGGGCTGCAACTGACTCCTGGCCAGCTCGGACTGACTCCTGGCCAGCTCGGATTGCTTCCTCGTCGGCTCGCTTCTTCTGTTCTCGGGCTACGTTTCTCTCGAGATCGGCACGCTGCATGCCGATGCCGGTGCCGATGATGCCGGCCACCAGTGTCAGCACAATGACACTCGCGGCGATCACCTGCCCTTTGTTCCGCTTGACGAACTTCTTCAGCCGGTAGCCGCGGCTCGGCGGCCGGGCCTCGACCATCTCGTCGGCGAGATACCGCTGGATGTCCCGGGCCAGGCCGTTGGCCGTGTCGTACCGCCGGGCGCGGTCCTTCTCCAGCGCCTTCATCACCACCCAGTCGAGTTCGCCCCGCAGCAACTTCGCCAACTTCCCCGGCTCGATGTCCCGGTTCGCCGCGATGTTCGGCAGGTCGTCCAACGTACTCAACTTCGTGCTCGCCCGCGGAGGCTCCACCTCGCGCACCATCCGCAACATCTCCAGGATCGCCCCCCGCTTGAACTGCCGGGCGTCGAGCGGCGGCGAACCGGTCAGCAGCTCGTACAGGATGACCCCGAGGGCGTACACGTCGGTCCGGGTGTCGATGTCCGCGGACGACGGGTCGGCCTGCTCCGGGCTCATGTACGCGGGCGTGCCCACGATCGCGCCGGTGTCCGCGCAACTCAGGTCCGTGAGCTGGCTCTCGGTCGCCTTGGCCACCCCGAAGTCGATCACCTTCGGGATTGGGCGCCCGTCCACCTCAATCACCAGCACGTTGCCGGGCTTTAGGTCCCGGTGGATGACCCCCTTCTGGTGCGCGTGCTGCACCGCGTGGCACACATGCACGCACAACTCCAGGCGCGCGGCAATGGGCAGCCGGCGCTGGTCGCAGAACTGTGTGATCGGCACGCCCTTCACCAGCTCCATGACGAAGAACGGCTGTCCGGAGGGCGTGAGGCCGCCGTCGTAGATGCGGGCGATGTTCGGGTGATCCATCAGGGCCAGCGCCTGCCGCTCGGCGTCGAACCGCGCCAGTACGCCCTTCGAGTCCATCCCCGTCTTGATGAGCTTCAATGCCACCTGGCGCTTGACCGGTTCGGTCTGGGTGGCGAGGTAGACCGAGCCCATGCCGCCCTCGCCGATGACTTCGACGAGGGTGTAACGGCCGGCGATGACCGTTCCCACCGTTGCGGCCGACGAATGTTCACGGCGGATTGTGTCGTCGAACGTGCCGGTCGCCCCATCCGGACCGAAGTCGGCGGTCGCCAGAGACGCCGGGTGCTGAGTGCCCGAGTCGTATGCGCCGGTGGCGTCGGCTGGGCCTTGGGGCGGTGGGGCGTCGAGCAAGGAGTCCGGCTCTTCGCTGGCCCGCAATAGCGCCTCGACCCGAACCCTCAGTTCCGCGTCGCCGGCGCACGCCGCTGCGAGGTACGCGGCTCGGTCGGCCGGGCCAGTTCGCGCGAGTGCCTCGGTGAACACGCCTTTCAAACGGCTGGGATCGACGGGCATGGCGGCCTCCGGGTTCTTGCGACGATCATATCGCGGAAACGGCCCCGGATTCGTCTCAGCTTTTTTCTGAGATCTGTTCCGACCGCCCGAGTGCGTCGCGGAGCCAGGCCCGGGCGAACGCCCAGTCGCGGTACGCCGTGGCCCGCGAGACCCCGAGCAGGTCGGCCGCTTCTTCGACCGACGCCCCACCGAACACCTTCAGCCGCACGACCGCGGCGGCACCGGCGTCGAGAGCGGCGAGCCGGCCCAGGGCGTCGTCCACCTCCGCCCAGTCGGTCGGGTCGGTGGCGGCTGCCGGGAGGCCGTCGATCGGGACACGGCCGCGGTCCCCGCCACGCTTCTCGGCCCGGGCGCGGCGGGCGTGATCGACGAGGATGCGGCGCATGGCCTCGGCGGCGGCCGCGACGAACTGCCGGCGGTGCTCCCACGTCGGCCGGTTCTCCCCGCCGACGAGCCGCAGGTAGGCCTCGTGGACGAGGGCCGTGGCGTCGAGCGTGTGGCCGGGGGCTTCGGCCGCCATGCGGGCGGCCGCGAGCCTCCGCAACTCGTCGTAGACGAGCGGGAGCAACTCCGCGGCGGCCTGGCGATCACCGGCCTGGGCGGCTACCAGGAGACGGGTCACATCGGACATTCAGCCGAGTGTAACCGCGGGGTGACGATGGGACGACTCGAAAGCGAGGGAGTGGCAATCAACATCGCCACCGGACGGCTACGATGCTCAGAGGTAGTCGGCCGCGATCCGGTCGAGGTCGAACGGGGTCAGCCCGCGGTCGACGGCGAACACGGCGTCGGCCCTGTCAAGGTCGTCCACCGCCTCCCCGCGGGCACGCACGTGCAGCCCGAACAGAGTGTGCAGGTCCGTCTTCCGCAACTGCGTGACCGCCCGGAGCATGCCCGACACGCCGCTCAGGTTGTTGCGGACGTTGTTGGCGAACCGCGGGTGCTTGCTGAGAGCGACGTCGGCCCAGACCACCTCCCGCCCGACCAAGTCGAACACCGCCGGCCGAATCCCCGCGCACATGACCATAGCCTCTTGATTCTACCGAGCGGGCAAGGACACTAGGCAGCAACTGTGTGACAAGCTGAGGTTATGACGTGGCCTCGACGTTTGACGAGATCGCCGAACTGTTCGAGCGCGGCAGGTGGACACCTGCCGCTGACAAGGCCCTGGACCTGATCCTTGAGGCACCCGTCGATCAACTGAAGGCCATCGAACCTCGCCTACGGCCGCTGCTATCGCGGTTCCCTTCTAAGCTACGCGTACCGTTGGCTGCTGCTCTCGATTCCAGGATGCCTATAGTCCAGGTTGCCAGCCCGCTGGTAGCCCCGATGTTGGTGCTAGAAGTCAGCCAGCCAAGCCCCGCGCCAGTCCCCCCCGAGCCACAGCCGATCCCGCCGCCCTCTGCATCACCACCGTCGACAATCCAGGTGAACGGGATGCTCCGGGCGAAAGCTCACCGTCTCCTCGACAACCTGGCGAATCACCACATCTTCCAATGGGCCACCTTCTACCGGGACACCCTCCGGGAGATCTTCGCCGACTACCTTCGGGCTGTTCGGGTGGGGGAAGACTCGGCCGAACTGCTGGCCGGACTGGAGTCGGTGGTTGCCGAACACTCGGGGTACGTCTTCCATCGCGGCTACGTGCACCAGCAATTGAAAGAGAACGACCGCGAGACGGCCATCCAGAAGGCTCTGAACGGCTTGGAGCGGTTCATCGACCTGCCACTATCCCTGTTCCTGCTCACCGCCAGGCCGTCGAACGACCAGGAGGAGGTTTGGGCCGCACGGCAGGTCGGGTCGGCGATGTTGTCCGGCGTCCTGACCGGGTTCGGGCAGAACGAGATCGGGGGGTATTCTGGCTCGTATCTGCTCACAAGACACACCCGCAGGTGGGCGCACTGCCTCCCATTTCTGCTCCACAACCAAGTTCGGGGACTCAGCGGGCGAATTGGACGAGGGGAGTTCGCGTCCCAGTTGGACGCGGTCGTCGCCCCGGTGGTCGAGGCTATCGACCGGGTGGCCATCACCCCAGGGCTGTTCGCGTACCCCTCGATCAGCGAGTACATCCCAGAGCCGTGGGACTACCGCCGGCTGGAACTGGTGATCGACCTGCCGCACGCGGCCGGGAACCCTAAACTCGAAATGCACGTCTACTTCAGCGGCCTCTCGGTGACCCGGCAACAGCTTGAGGATTCCGGCCGTCGCGCCGGGTTGGTCGTCGTGCCGTTGAAGGCCGACCTGGAGGCGTGGGTCGAGGGCCACGACCTACTACGTACGGTCGTAGAGGACGCGAGCGGGAGGAGCCGGCAGATCGCCACTCGGTTGAGCGAACGGCTTGCGGCAGAAGTCACCCGACGCCGCCAGGTGTCGGGCGGGGCGGTGCTGGTCCACAACTACCCGGCGGACTTTCCGCTGGAGAAGCCATCGTGGAAGAAGTACTACTTCGTCCAGCGGCCGAGCGTTCGGGATCTCCTCCACTCTTTCGAACACGGAACGGGCGTGCGGCTGTGGTGTAGCGTCCGCCGCAGCGGAAAGACCACGGCCGGCCTCGAACTCAGTTCGGCCACTGGTGGCACCCAAGTCGTGTGCCAGACGTGCGACACGACGGGCGACCGCCCGGATGACCACCGATTCTACACCCGTTTCGTAAGAGCCATCGACAGCAATCGGCGGCTCTCCGAACGGTTCTTCATCGAGGCAGTTACCGACTGCCTGGGTCGTGACCAGCGGCAGGCCGGTGCCAAGATCGTCTTCGTTCTGGACGAGTACGAGACGCTGTTCGGGCAACTCGGGGAGATCGCTCGGCAGGACAAGTTCCGCCGCTACTCCGTCGTGCAGCCGATGCTCAACCAGATGGTCCACTTTTCACGCGAGAACCTCCTGGTCTTTATCGGCCTGCGGCCCGACGCCCACCTGATCCTGACGGACCAGAACCAGTTGATGCCTTACGTCACTCAGGACCGTTTTCCACTATTCACCCACGCCGCGGGAGCGACCGAGTTCCACGAACTCCTCCAGAAGACTGTCAGTCGCCGCTGCGAGTTCGACCCGGGGTTTGTCGACGCCGTCTATTCTGAAACGGCAGGGCACCCGACCCTGACGGTCAACGTGCTAACGGAATTGTTCAAGTGGCTCATCGAACGCAAGCACCCGGCGGACCCGGTTCGGCTCCGGGCGGACGACTTCTTGCTGTTCATGGCTAACCGACTCACGCCGGCCGCGCTACGGGAAACGACCGGCTACCGGACCATGCGGCCATTCGTGCGCGGGAGCCTGACCCCCGACGCCCGGCGAGACCAGCCGTGGCTGTTCGCGGTACTCACCGCGCTCTGCAGGTTCCCCGTCGAAGCCCCTCAGGAGTTGGCTCTTCCGCGTGGCGACCTGATCGACGGGATTCGCCGCTTGGGCCTGGAGGGAGACGCGACCGACGACCCCGATCACTTACTGCGGGCGGCTGAGGACGCGAATTTCGTGAAGTCCGATGGCGACCTGGTACGACCCCGTATCCCCCTTCTCGCCCGACTCGCAGCGGCGAGCAGGTTGTCCCCATAACCGGAGGGTTCAATGGGCCTATCTCCCGCCGACTTGGTGGCAGACATCACCCGCCGTTCCCAGTCCCGCCAGCCCGACTCTCTTGTCCTGGCATACTGGTTCTGCCCGGACGGGCCGCGGAAGGAATACGCCACCGCCGTCACCGCCACCACTCGGGATCTGGTGCCGTTGGTCGTCAGCGGCGGGTTCCAGGTGGCGAATAATCTCATCGCCGATCTCAGTAAGCTCATCGCCGAACACGAACCGGAACTTCGCCACCGCGAGCCACCCACGCCGGATCACCCGCTGATTCTTCTCCTGCTCAGCCGGGAGGAGTTTCGTCTTCCGCAGACGGCATCCGCCGCGCGGCTCCCGGACTGGTTTCCGGGGCTGGGAGGGACGGAGGTGGCGGTGTGGATCGAAGACCTTTCGAGGTCGGCAGCGGTCGCCTGGGACCACCCGAGCATCCAGCCGTCGGAACTCCACGCCGAGGTGTACCGGCTGGACCTCGCTGTCGGTAGGCGGCTACGGGAGGTGAATGCCGCGCAGCACGCTGCTGGCGACCCCTGGTTCCAACTCGCGCGAGAGGTCTACAAGACGAAGCCGGCGACATTCGCCGAGGCCATCGACCGCGGCATGACCACCCTGGCAGCGGTAACCAACCAGGCCAAATACCGGATGGCTCTTGATCCTCGCCATCCTCTGACTCCGGTTGCTGCCGGTGTCTTGCTCGTCGGCCGATCTACACCGGATTCGCTCACCGGAATAGGTAAGAAGTTCGCGGACGCGTTGGGGATGGCGATCGACCCGCCGACGGTCCACCGCCCCCTGACCGCGCTCCTCGAAGAAACGACCAACCCGACAGACAAGAAGAACAAGGCCGGGCTGTTCGGCCAGACCGTACTGCAAGCGGCGTACACTGCCCACCGACTCTACTCGGTTGCGGCGCACACGGACGAGTACCCGTTCTACCCGCTTGTACTGGTTCGGAGTGTCATTTCGGATGTGGCTCAGGCCGTTAGGACTGCGGCCCAAGCGGTCGAGACTAGACACGGATCTAGTAGCTAACTGATTCCAGTACTTTCAAGTTCGGGGTGCTGACGTAGCGGGACGCACGAGACTCCAGTGAGATGGAGGTAGCCACACTTCCACCGGGAGGAGCCCCATGCGTCCCGCCCGCCAGCTCATCCCCCGCACCCCGGCCGCCGCGACCCGTCACCTCCGGCCGACCCTGACCGCCTGGCTGTCGGCCGCCGTCTGCCTCCCCCGTCGCCGCCGCACGTGCACCCCGGGCACGGTCTGGGCCGTCCTCCTGTGGGCCGCCGCGTTCGCCCGGTCGGTCGCCGCCGCGTGCGCCGCCGTGCCCGCCGCCCCATCTGGGCAGACAGTCTGGGACGCCCTCCGGGCGGCCCTCCCGAAGCGACGCCGGACCCTGGAGGAGCGACTCCTGCGCGCCCTCCACGCCCCGCTCCCGGCCCGGCCGACGGCCGCCCGGGTGGCGATCGACTACCACCGCATCCCGTACTACGGCGAGCCGGACCGGCACACCACCCGGGCCAAGGCGACCGCCGGGACGCACAACTTCCACACGTAAGCGACCGCCTGCGTGGTCGGCGGGCCGGGGCGGTATACGGTCGGGCTGACCGCGGTCGGCGAGAAGGAGGCCCTGACCGCGGTCCTGGCCCGGCTGCTGGATCAGGTGGCCGCGGCGCGGGTCCCGGTCCGGGTGGTCCTGCTCGACCGGGCGTTCTTCACGATCGCGGTGATGCAACTCCTCCAGGCCCGCCGGGTGCCGTTCGTGGTCCCGGTGGTGATCCGCGGGCGGAAGCCCCGGCCCGGGGTGCCGGCCGCCGGCCTGCGAGGCATCCGCCGGCGGGCGGCCGGGCGGTACGCGTACACCCACGCCGACCGGGGTCGGGCCGTCCGGGCCGACGTGGTGGTGGCCCACAGGACGTACCGGCACTGCCGGACCGGGCGGCGGCGGACGCGGAAGCTGCTGTTCGTGGCGTGGCGGGTGCCCGGCGCCCCGGTCGCGGTTCGGGACCTGTACCGGCAGCGGTTCGGGGTGGAGAGCAGCTACCGGCAGCTCGGGGAGGCCCGGCCCCGGACGTCGTCCCCGGACGGGGTGGTCCGGCTGCTCTGGGTGGCGATCGGGTTGGTAATCCGCAACGCCTGGGTGTGGGCCGGGGGAATCGCCGGCCCCCGGTGGACCCTGGCGGCCGCCCGCCTCGTCCTGCTGCTCGATGTGCTGGTGGCGTTCACCCGGGTCCGCCCCGATGGGCCGAGTCACCCGCCATCACCGACTCGGCAAACTTGAAAGTACTGGATTCGCCTCCCGGGTCACCCCCGACCCGTCTGGGGACACCCACCGGAACGCCGAGGTCCGGGACGCCCCCGGCGGTAGAATGGGCTACCGCCCCTTCCTACCGACCCGGGCCGTCATGCGCTATCTGGTCACCGCCCGGGTCAAGCGGGGCAAGGAATGGTAATCGGCTTGCTCGCCGCGGTCGAGGCCGGCACCCTCGGGGCCGGGTCGGTCGCCGGCGGCGAGTACCTGCGGAACATGGCCGACGCCCGTGTTTACGACGACGGCCGGATGAAGTGGGTCGAGGTCTGCTTCTGCGCCGAGCCGCTGGCCGAGGAGCGGCCGTTCTGGGAGGCGTTCTTCGACCTCGTGAGGGTGCGGGTCGCCCACGCCCGGTCGCGGTGCCGCGACCTGACCGGGGCCGAGCCGTGGGCGTGCTGCGGGTGCGACTGCACCGCCCGCCTGGAAGCCAAACTCGCCGGCGAGGGCCGCGGGTTCCTGGACGCCCTCCGGGAGGCCGCGGGTCGGTGACGACGGGTCACTTCCGGTCGACCGCCCGGTAGTAGGTCAGGTCGACGACGGCCTCCCCCTTGCTGAGGACGACCGCGGCCGGGTCGTGCCCGGCCGCCGCGTGCCGGTCCCGGAGCACCTGGAGCAGCGTCCGTCGGGTCGGGACGGTACGGGTGTTCCGCCGGTCCGCCCAGGCGACGACGTCGTCCGTCCCCCACCCGGCGCCCACCGTCCACCCCTCTGCGGCCAGGAACGCCCGCCACGCCTCGGCGTCGTCGCCCGCCCCGATGTTGGAGATGACCAGCCGGATCGCGTCGTACGGCTGCTTCACGCGGTCACCCCCGCTTGCGAGGCGCACGCCGTCCGCCGGTCCGCGACACCCACGGGAAGGGCGAGGCGGGCGGGTCACGGCCGACGGTCCGCCGCCACGACCTCGGCCGGCAGCAGCAGCTCGCGCGGCGACCGGGCCAGGCACGGCGGCACCGTCATCAGCAGCCGGCGGCCGGCGGTGTCTGCGAACGCCCACGCCGTGCCGTCGGCCCCGGGCGGCACCGGGATGCGGAAGTAGCCGGGCTTCGCGCCGAATTCGTGGACCTTCTTCCCTGCCGGGTCGAGGATCGCCCCCGGGCCGGTCGCGAAGCCGCCGATCTGCTTCGTCCCCTTCGGCACGTAGAAGTACAGCGTCCAGCGGCCGTGCAGGTCGGCGGGCGCGTCCGGGCTCGACACCACCGTCACCGGCCGGCCCGCCGGCCAGAGCACGTTCGTCCCCTGCCCCGCGTCCGTCACCTCGACGCGGTGGAGCCCGGCGAACGGCGTCTTCAGCGTGACCGGGTGCTCGGCCTTGTCCGGCGCCACGTCCGCGTGGGCGACCGCCTTCCCCTCGGGCTCGGTGACCGGGAACAGGTCGATCTTCGCCGGCCCGCGCGAGTCGTAGACGATGCCGGCCTTCGCCTTCAGGTCGAACGTCGCCGGCTCCGCGTCGGCCCAGGCGTAGTAGGTGCGCACGCCGCGGCTGTAGAGGCCGAAGGTGCCGGCCTTCGCGTCCCGGAGGTTCAGCGACGCCGCAGGGACGAGTGTGGTCGAGAACGCAACTGGCGTGAAGTCGAGGAGCTTGCGCGACGCGATGCCGGCGGCGGTCATCCGCTCGTAGTCGGCGCGGGTGAGCGGCTGGCCGGCCTTCCACGGGTTCGCCTTTTCGGGCGCGCCCCACGCGGCCTCCGTGGGCACGGTCACGCTCTTGTCGCGGCTCGGCAGGTCGCGGTAGAGCCCCTTCGTGTGGACCATCTCGGACGCCCGCATCGCCCAGCTGTGGCGGATCAGCTGCTCGAACGCCGCCTGCCGGGCCGGCCCCGTCGCCGTGGAGTAGTCGAGCCACAGCTCGACGTAACGGACGTACCCCGTGAGGTCGTCGAGCCGGGCGTGAACCGCCGGGTCGGTGGTCTTGCCGCGGGCGTCGGCGAGGAGGCGGTACATCCGGCCGACGGTGTCGTCGCACAACAGCGGCGCCTTATCGCCGGTGAGGAGCTTGTAGAAGTCGCCCATCGGCGCCTTCGCGGACCCGAAGCACTTGTCGAGGAAGTCGGCGACGTGGGCGTCCACCTGGCCGGCTTCCGTCACGTCCCACAGCAGGCGGGCGGCGACGAAGTAGCCCAGCCCGTTCGGCCCCCAGTTGTCGCTGGACTCGGCCGACATGAAGCGGGCGCCGGTGGCGTGGAAGTGCGGGATCGTCTGCTTCAGGTAGCCGAGCCGGCCGCCGCGGGCGGCGCCGGGGAGGTCGCGGTCCCAGGTGTTCACCGAGTAGTATTCGCGGACGCCGAGCGTCTTCGCCTTCGCCCCCCAGCCGGCAAGGAGCTGGTCCACCGTGTGCCCGCCGCGGATGAACCCGGTCGCCACGCTGACGACCACGTTCGGGTGCGCCGGGACCGCCGGCGGCGGCGAGTGCTCGCTGTAGGCGTACATGCCGACCAGCTTCCCGGGGTGTTCGGCCTGCACGGCCGCGGCCACGGCGTTGGCGAGCGTCAGCGCCCGGTCGGAGACGCTGCCGAGCTTCCTGCACTCCGGGCACTCGCACCACCCGCCGCCGTCGCTCGGGTCCACGGATACGGAGTCGGCCGCGGGGTTCTTGTCGAGCTGCGCCAACGCGTCGGCCGCGACCAACGCCCGCAGCTCGGGGTTCGAGATACAAAACTTCGACGACTTCCGCTCCCCGCCGAGGAGGCCGAGGTACTCGGGGTGCGCCAGGAACGCGGCGCGGTTGCGGCCGATGATGCCGTCGTAGGCGTGGCCGGTGCTCAGCACCACGCCCGAGCCGGCGCGGTTCTTCGCGCACCAGTCGGCGTACGGCCCGGCGGCGTAGTCGGCGGCGCCGAACCCGTACCAGATGCGGCGGGCGTGGTAGTCCGGCGCCTCGAACGTGTCCGCGGCGAGCGTCAGGCTCGGCCGCGGCGGCACGACCTCCCAGTTGCGGCCGGGGAAGAACTGGCGGTAGCCGGCGCGGTGAAGAAAATCCCAGACGGCGTGCTCGACGGCGAGGTCGGTGGCGCCGACGAGCCAGGCGCCGTCGGCGTGCGTCCGCAGGACGTACTCCTCGCGGCGGGTGATGTCGGCGGGGGCGAAGCGGGCGGCGAGCTTGAGCGCCGGGAAGTCGGCGGCGCGGCCGACGGCGAGGCCGGCGGTGCCGTCCCCGTCGGCGACCGCGAACCGGCCGCCGGTGATCCGGCCGAGCTGGTCGGCGAGCGCCTTCGCGGCGGCCTTCGTGCGGTCGGTCGCCGTCCCCCCGACGACGACGCGCTGAAGTGCCGCCCCGTCCTTCGCCACCACGCAGGCGGGCTGCGCGGCGGCGGGGGCCGTGGCGGCGAGCAGCGCAGCAGCGGCGGCGAGGTGGCGCATGACGTGGCCCGGCGGGGTGGGTCCGCCGATTGTACCCGACGGGCGTGGGGTGGCAACCGGCCGCGGGCGGCGGTTGGCCTGCGCCGGCCGCCCGACGCGCATCGAGTCCCGCGAAGCGGATCAGCGGCCGGCGTCAGATGCGGCGCGCGGTTCGGCGGCTGCCCACGCCAGGGGGTGGGGCGTCTCCAGCTACGGGCTTCCGAGTACGAAGTCGCCGTCGTCCAGGTCGTACCCCTGCACCACCCTCGCCCCCGCCAGCAACTCGGACCCGCAGATCATCTCGCCCATCCCCCCGGCCGCCAGCACCCGGTCCTTGTGCATCAGGAGGCCCAGGCCGTGGTCCCGGTCCCACCCGGCCTGGAACTCGAACGACGTGAACCCCGCACTCGTCCAGCCCGCTGTCCGCCAGCCCGACGCCCACCAGCTTGAACAGGTGGTCCACCGCCGCCGGCTCCCCCAGGGCCACCTGCTCCTCCACCACCTTCCAGTACGCCTGGTACTCCGGGTCGTGCGGCAGCTCCTCGTCGCGGAACTGGGCCATCCGCTTGCCGTGCCAGGCGAACAGCTTGCGGCGGAGGGCCGCCTCGACCGCCGCGGGGTGGGCGAGGATGTACTCCCACGCCCGCTCCTGAAGGCTGCCGGACCCGTTCCCGCTGTCCTCGTACAGCGACACCGCGACGTCGGAGCCCACCTCCCGGGCCGACGGGGAGCTCGGGTCGTCGGCCGACCCGACGGACTCGTTCACCGTAAGGGTGGGGTACTCGGGATACGGCGGGGCCACGGTCACCACCGCGGCCCGCAGCAGTGGCTTGGGCGCGCGCCAGAGCCGCCGGCCGAACTCGGGGTCGGGCTGGAACTGGGCGAGAAACGCGCTCATCGGGTAGCCGCCTTTCGTCTGTTGCCGAACCACTAACTCGGCAGCGGCCCCCATGCTACTCGACGTTAAGGCCGCGATCAGGTGCTGCCGAAGTGCAGCAGGCAATGGCCTCGCGCAGCGCCCCGCGGGTGTACTCGTCCGGCTCGTCGCGGAGGGCCGCCTCCAGGTCCGGGAGCCGCCGCGCCACGACCTCGGGGTAGTGGCCGACCGCCCATGCGACCGCTTGGCGGATCTCCGGGTTCGGGTCGCGGAGGTACGGGTAGAGCAGGTCCAGCCGCTCGCCCACCGCCCGCCGCGATGCGTCCATGTGACCGGACGCCCCTGTCTGGCAGTCGGCGATGGTCGAAAGCAGGTGGACGACCGACTGCTTGTCCGGCGTCCCGTCCGCCGCCAGCACCCGGTACAGGAACGGGACGGTGTGGGCGGTCGCCTCCCAGACGGTCCCCTGGTGCCAGACCGTCTCGTACAGCAGCTGGAGTGCGAACCCCCGGGCGTCCGGGTCGTCGGACACGAGGGCGCGGAGCAGGACCGGGAAGTCGGTCGCCGGCCCGTGGGCGTGGTCCACGGCGGCCCAGTCCACCTGATCCAGCCCGACCAGTGACGGCGGGTCGCGGGCCGGATCGGTAACGTGTGCGAACTCGGCGAGCATCTTCTGTGGCACCGCCATCGACGCCCCACCTCCATCAGTACCCATGTACGAAACAACCCCGCCGACCGACCCGGAGGCCGAGCGGCGGGGTGTCCACTCAGGGCGGAGACGTCATGCCTGCGCTACGCCGTGCGCCGTCCTGGCCAGCGTCCGAGTTGGCGGGAGGGTAGGCGGCACCCGCGGGGGGTGTCAACCACAGACGAGCACGTCGGCATCCGCCTCTTCGGCGGCGATGCGGGCGGCGACCTCGGCGCGGTCGACCTTGATGTGGGGCGGGGCGGAGATGCCGATCTTCACCCGGCCGTCGCCGATCGACGTCACGGTGACGCGGATGTCGCCGTCGATGATGATTTCCTGGCCGGTCTTGCGGGTGAGTACGAGCATGGCGGCCTCGTCCGTGAGGGGGTGGCGGGGTGGTCTGTCCGAGTCCTTGCAACCGCCGAGCCGGAATCACTCAAGTCCGCCGGTCCCGGAACCGACGGCACCGGCTACTCGCAGTTCACCGAGGAACACGAACCCAACGCCTCCGAAGTGTCCACTTTTTCCCTCAAGTCACGATGTCGGTTGGCCGAGAAGCGACCTCGGCTTCCCACGGCGGAGTAACTTGCGTACCATCCGCCCGGTTTCGGCGACCACCTCGGCCGGTAACCCTTTCACGCCCACATCCCTGGACGCCGATTCGGCGAGCATCCGGTGCTGTACCTAGCGCCCGCCGCGGCGTGGCCTCCTAGAACTCATCCCCGCGAACGTCGAGGCCCGATTGCGGGGAACGCGCGCCGGGGTGCGAGAAGGGCCGGTCGCGGCGCGACAGTCTCCCAAAAAGTGGTTTTTGGTTTCAGAGTCGAGCGGCGGGGCCGATCCGAGCGTCGCCGCCATGGGTGACTGGTCGGAAGCGTCGGGCGGTCGGCGGGTGCGCCGAAATCGCGGGCTCGCATTACAAGAAAAACCCCCGCGAAGCGGGGTTGTAGAATCTCTGTTTATTAGACTTTCACGAAAGTCTATGGCGCGTCCCGGGCCGGGATCGCTGCGAGTCCCGGGCGGCCCGTCGGGTCGGGGCATCGAGTGACCGGCCCGTCGCCGAGAGGTCGCACCGGTGGGGGTCGCATCGGCGTTCACCTCGACCGTCGGCAGCCATCCAAGGAACTCGACCCGCTCGCCGGTAATCCGGCCGGCGGCGTCGGAAGTGTCGATCGCAAGGTAACGCGGCTTCAAAAAGTGGTTTTGACAACTTGGGCGGGACGCCGCGACCGCGTTGCTTGTCGCGGCGGTCGAGACGGTGTCGGTCCGGTAGGTCGAAGGGCGTAACAGTTCAGAATCGTCGGCGGGTGCGCCGACAACCCGGGGCTCGCATTACAAGAAAAACCCCCGCGAAGCGGGGTTGTAGAATCTCTGTTTATTAGACTTTCACGAAAGTCTATGGGCGCACGACCGGCGGCCGGCCCCGCCGACCGGGTTCGGCCGGCTACAACCACCTTTTCGACCACTCCGACCCCGCCCGCGAGGCCGACATGACCCGCCCGGCCCCCGTTGGCCGAACCCTGGTGCCGACGCTCGGCCTGCTCGCCCTCGCCGCCGCGGGCCTCCACCCGCCTGCGACGACCGTTGCGGCCCACCCCCCGCGGCCGGAGCCCGTCGCGCTTTCGCAGAAGGACGGCGAACTCCACGTCCGCGTCGGCGGCCGGCCGGTCGCCACCTACGTCTGGAACGACCCGAAGGTCCGCCGGCCGTACTTCGCCCACCTGCACGCCCCGAACGGCGCCCGGGTGACCCGCACCCACCCGCCCGTCGCGGGGACGGACTCGGCCGACCACGCCGACATGCACCCCGGCCTGTGGCTGGCGTTCGGCGACCTCGGCGGGGCCGACTTCTGGCGCAACATGGGGGCCGTCGAGCACGCCGGGTTCGTCGGCCGGCCCCAGGTCACCAGGACCGGCGGCACGTTCGCGGTCCGCAACCGCTACCGGGCGGGCGACCGGACGGTGTGCGAGGAGGTGTGCCGGATCGGGGTGTCGGCCACCCCGGCCGGCTACCTCCTCGACTGGACCTCGGAGTTCACCGGCCCGGCCGACTTCCACTTCGGCGACCAGGAGGAGATGGGCCTGGGGGTCCGCGTGGCGACGCCGATGACGGTCAAAAACGGCGGGCGGATCGTCAACAGTGACGGGCTCAAGGACGAGAAGCAGGTGTGGGGCAAGCAGGCGGACTGGTGCGACTACCGGGGGACGGTCGGCGGGGAGGAGGTGGGGGTGGCGCTGATGGCCGACCCGGGGACCGCCCGCCGGGCGTGGTTCCACGCCCGCGACTACGGGGTGCTCGTCGCCAACCCGTTCGGCCGGCGGGCGTTCACCAAGGGGGAAGAGAGCCGGATCGTCGTGAAGGCGGGCGAGACGTTCCGACTGCGGTTCGGCGTCCTCGTCCACTCCGGGAAGACCGACGTCGGGGCCGCGTACGCGGCGTGGCGGGCGGCCGGCCGGACCCGGTAACTGGGGCCGGGGTCGGGGGGCGTTGTGAACAAAAGTCAACTTGACGGGTCGCCCCCAGTGCCGGGGTGGATCATACGGCGGTGCAAGGGCCGCGGCAAACCGCCCAGCACTGCGGCAATCGCCTTCCGTACTCCGCGGATCAGGTTGTTGACGAGGGCCACGTGATGCCCTTGAGGTGGTACGCCTCGCGCCACGTCTTGCCGTCGAGGGAGACCCTGCCGCTCTGGGTCAGCTTGCCCGTACCGATCAGGTCCTTTAACTCGGCGTCGCTGACGGGGCCGTGGCTCTCCTTGCCGTCGGGGCTGTAGTAGCACCGCCGCCGGGCCGGGAGGGGGCCGGGGCTACCCTGGCAGATGAACGCACCCCAGAAGAACGGGTGCGGGTACCTGGCTTTCATGGCCAGCTGGGCGCCCCGCAGCGCCTCGGCCCGCGGCTCGCCGGCGAGGACGCGGCGGTAGAAGTCCTCCATCAGCTCCCGCGTCTCGCCGTCCGGCACCTTCCACAGGCTCATCACCAGGGTCCTCGCCCCGGCCAGGGCGAACGCGCGGCGGAGGCCGAAGACGCCCTCCCCGGTGCGGACCACCCCGAGGCCGGTGTCGCACGCCGAGAGCACGACCAGCTCGGTGCCGAGCAGGTCCATGCCGGTCACGTCCTCGGCCGTCAGCAGCCCGTCCTCGGCTTCCGGGGGCAGCCGCCCCTTCCGCAGCCAGGTGTTGCCCCCGGCCAGGGCCAACCCGGAGCGCAACAGCGGGTTCTCCAGCCTCAACCCCGAGAGGCGGCCCATGTCACCGCGCGCTGCCCGGTCGTCCCGGCCAGCCCGGTCAGGGCCGAGGTCTTGGTCGGTTAGGAAGAAACCGTGGGTGGCGAGGTGGAGTACCCAGGGCGAGCGAATCCTTTTAAGCCGCCGCTTCAGCACCCCCGCCTGGAGGTACGGCCGCGCCTTGAGCAACTCGGCGATGTGCACGCCCTCGTCCCGTGTTCCGGGCAGTCGGTCGAAGGATGGTTGGCCCTCCCTGAGGTCATGGGACTGACGGCCGGCCTGATCGCCCGGTTCGACGGCGGGACTTCTTCCGTCGTCACTCAGGTCGAAGTCGGGATCGGCGACGACTACCGCCTCTCCCGACCATTGAGGGAACATGGGATGATGGCGAAGGAGGTCGCGACCGCAACCGATGTAACTGATGGAATAGGTGTCGATCACGCGGCGACCGCCGTCCGCCGGAAGCACCTCGAACGGCAGGCGGGACAGGTCGCCATCCGGGGCGAGGACGAGCCGGGTACGGCCGCGCAGCGCAGGCGCGAGTTTGTCAAACACTGCCGCCCTCAGCGCCCGCCCGACGGCGTCATCCGCGGGAGTGGTGGGCTTCTTCGCCTTCACCATGTCGCGGTCCGTCTCTCCCTCCGACTCCCCGGTGATTGCGGCTCGGAAGCCGGCGACGAGGCCGTCGATGGCCTCGGCTTCGCCCAGGTCGATCAATCGGACATCACCCGGGGGGTCTGTCGCGAGCGTGAACGCGACGTAACGATCCGCTCCCCACCGTGATTCGCCACGGGTCGGGACGGCAGCGAAGTGGTACGGCCGGAAGCGGACATATTCGACCAGCACCGCTTCGTTGGGTAAGGCCGCAGCCACAGCGCGTAGGTCCAAAGCGGACAGGCGGCCGCGGAGGAGGTCCGGCCGGGCGCGGGCGATCTCCGCTTCCAGACCCTCGGCCCCCCGCGTCAACTCCGCCAGTTGCAGGTCGTGACGCACGGGACCGTGAGTCGGGCCGGCCAGAGCCATCTCGGCGATACGCATCCGGAGTTGCCGCAACTCGCTCACCTTCCCGGCGAGTTCGGGGGGGAGCGCCTCCACTACGTCCTGCTGTGCGGCGATTGCCTCCTCGACCAACCCCTTGCGACGGAACACGAGTTCCAGTGCGTCCCGTACGACCGCTGGCGACTCGGGGAAGCGGTCGAGTACGAGCGACAGGTAACCATCCAGCTTCCCGGCGAGCGACGACATGAACTCTAGCTTCTGCCGCTCCGAACTAGCCGAGAAGACGAGCCCGATCGTGCTGTCGTCGGACCGGGCAGCGCGACGGAGGAGGTCGAGGGCAGCGGACGACTCGCCGCGGGCGGCCAGCACGCACGCCAGGTTTTGCACCGTGATCACAGTGAGCGGGTGGGTTTCGCCGAGTACCGCCACCCGAACGTCGAGTGATTCGCGGTAGTACTGCTCTGCCTCCGCGTGGCGGCCGAGGTCGTCGTACAGGCACCCCAGGTTGTTGCAGACGCTGGCCACGGCTGCGGGGTTCGGGACCGGGGCGGCCTCCCGGATGGCGAGGACCTGCCGGTATAGCGGTTCGGCCTCCGTGTAGCGTCGCGTCGCTCGGTACAACTCGGCCAAGTTATCCAGCCCGGTGGCGTACATCGACGACGATGTCCCGACCGTCGCGGCGAGAATCAGCAGGCTCTCGCGGTACAAGCGCTCGGCCTGGTCAAAGAGTTGACAGTCGTACCAGAGGTGCCGGGCCAGATTGTGAAGTGCGGCAGCGTAGTCCGCGTGTCCCGTGCCGACGGTCCGCCGCCTGACGTCGATTGCTTCCTGGAGTAACTCCCGGGCCCTTGCCAAGTTGCCGTTTTGCCGGCAGACTTCCGACAAGGTTGAGAGCATGCCTGCGTACTGTGACAATGTCGCCCGTCCAGCAGCCCGTTCGATGCGGAGTGCCCGCTCGCAAAGCTGCTCAGCCGCCGGGTAGTTTGCCCGCGACTGGTGGAGGCTCGCGAATGCGACGAGTGCCTTCGTGTGGTGCGGGTCCGACTCTCCGACGAGTGACTCGAGTTGCGGAATAACCTCCTGGTAAGTCCGCTCTGCCTCATCAAGATCGCCGCTCCCGATCAGCGCGGCGGCGAGGTTCACGCGGATCGCCGCTGTCGCGGGGTGGTCACTGCCGAAGCGGCCGTGCGCCAGTGTGGCGGTCTTCCGCAACAACTCGGTCGCGCGGATTGGATCGCCCGCCGCCAGCAGCGACGAGGCGTAGTTGGAGAGGCACGCGATCCGGTTCGGGTGGTCCGACCCGAGTTCGCCCTCGAACACTCGCTCGACCTGTTCGAACAGCGGTGCGGCCTCGGCTTGTCGCCCGGTGAGACGGTATACCTCCGCAAGGCCGTGGGCAGCCACGGCGTACGCCGCGTCGTCAGCCCCGAGTTCGGAGCGGCGCAGCTCGACGGCTTCGCCGAACAGCACCTCGGCGTCGGCGTACCGGGCGGCGTCGGACAGCACGCCGCCTAGATTGACCAACGCGGTGGCCACCCGGAGTCGGTCGCCGCTTCCTCGGCGGACATCGAGCACTTGCCGGAAGAGGGATTCGGCCTCTTGATCGAGGGCGTGGCGGCACATGCCAACGAGTTCGAGGGCGTCCGCGTAAAGCGAGTGGTTCGCCCCAAAGTACGTCCTCACAACGTCCGGGACGAGGCCGGCCAGTTGGAGAGCTTCACGGTTCTGTCCGCGGGCGTACAGATCGCGGACGTGGTCGCACATCGACATCGCGTGCCGGGTGACCTCTTCGCGCTTCCGCCGCAAGGGATCGTCGCTCATGGGTCGCAGTCCGGAGGGTCACTCCCGTTGAAGGCTGCCACGACAAACCGGGCACACGCCGGAGCCGCCGTGAGAGGCACAGTAACCATCCTGGCACCTGGCGCAGACACCCGCGAAGTCAGACGGGCGGCCGCCCGGCGCGCTGAACGAACCGAAAACCTGTACGCCGGGCCGGCTGAGTGAGCCGGAAAGCATTTTTCTAGACCACCATGAAAGTCCGGCCTCGCACCTCGAACAGTGCCGCTGTCCCACCTTGAGCTCTGGTGCGGGCGGCGGAGGCGGCGGAGGCGGCGGGGGCGGTGGCGGGAGTGGCAGCGAGTTGATCGCCTGGGCGTCCACCCGCGTCACACGGAAGACGATGGGTGCGGCCACGCTGCCAACTGGCTGCGTGCCCGGGGAGGCGACCAAGAAACAGCCGACGTCTTTCTCGCCGGCGGTGCACATGAGATCGAGTTCCGACCTGCATCCAGAGCAGGTTACGCGGCTGGAAGACAGACCCGCCGTAAAGAACTCGCTTTCATATTTCACCTCCCGACCGCAGGCGTGGCACTGGGCGGCCCCGGTGATGCGAATCTTGCCCGGCACCGGCTTGGCCGAGTAGGTCAGCGTGACTGCGTCGAAATTCTGCGACTCGCCGATGACCCGGTGCTGGATTGCAAGCCGCTTCGCCTCGTATCCAGCCACCACCGACCATAAGCCGAGGGGAGACGACTCATCGGCTACCCCAGGTGGATTTGTGGAGGGCTGGGCCGGGACAACGAAGACAGTCTTGCACCCTGTACATTTCGCCTTTCGACCGGCTTGTTCGGGGGTGGCCTTCAACAACTTCGAGCACTGTGGGCACCGGAAGCGGAAGAACGTTGGTTGTGCCGCTGACTCCTCTGCTTCGGCAGGCCGAGACGCGCGTGATGAGGGTACCGGCGGAGGGGGGGGCACTGGCGGCGGAGGCGCTGCGATCAACGGCGGCTGTGCGGCAGGCCTGGGAGCCGGATGACACGTCTGCCCGTGTTGAAACAGGTTCCCCTGGCACCGCGGGCAATACGGGTCCAACTCGCCCTTCATGTAGAGTGCCATCGGGTCGTTGTTGATTGCCGCCAGCAGTTCAGGGCCGTCACACTCGTACTTGGTCTTGAGCGACTGGAGGTTAGCCGGTTCCGAAGTGGAGCAGATACCGCAGAAGCCTGCGTTACACTTCAGGCAGACGTAATCGACCTGGTCCGCGTCGAACCACCGTGGGGTAGAGCACGGCTGACTTCCCACCGGCCGGTTGCACTTGCCGCATGCCGCCGCCTGGGTGACCGACGTGGGCTTCCCCGCCGGCTTGGCTACCTCAGGCGGCTGTGCCGTCGCTGTTACTGACGCCGGGGAGGGGGGCCGCAGCTTGCGCTTGCCGAACAGCCACGCCCAAAAACCCTTCCCGATGCCGATGAGCTCCCGGAAGTCGTCGAGTTTCCCGTCGTTCAAGAGCGCCGCAGCCGATTTCACCTGGCTGGCGGTTGCGGAGCCGAACCACCGGCCGGCCTGCGAAGCGTCAGAAGAACTCGCCGTGTTGAGGAACTTGGCGAACTCCTCCGCACCCGCGGTCGTCATCTCGTTGAACAGGGCGGCGAACTGCATCACGACAGCACCCCGATGCATTCCGTGTTCGTGGTCGAGCGACCAGGCTGCCCACCAGACAGTTTCGCACACCGACGGCTGAATCGACACCCGCTCGGCTTGCCGGGTACAGGAAGCACCATCATCGATCTGAGTTCCAGGTCAGCGCAGCAACTTCGTTGCTTCCTCTGTAATCTTCACCGCGTGGCGAACCAAGTCGTCGTTGTCGAGGCCGAAATCGGTCAGGAGTTGCCCCATGATGTTGGTCGAGATTTTGTCAGCGGCTTCCCGCACCTGTACGGCTCGCGGTTCCGACAGAGTTCCGGACCGGTTCGCCAACTCCAGCACGAGCGCGTTGTATTCTTTGTGGTTGTTGAGTCGGTCGTTGTATTCCCTTGCGAGACTCTGGTAGTTGGGCATCGCCGGTGACTTGGCGAAGGCCTCGTCAGGAAAATACTTGGTGAGCGACTCCCAGTCTCTTGGGGCTACCAGTCCTGACCTGACGTAGGCCCGCGCCGCGGCCCGCGCCCTTTTCCACACGCCCCAGTACGCCCAGCGCTGCATGAGGCCTTCGGGCCGATCCGCCGCTTTGTCCCAGTTCCCGCCCCGAACTAAAACTTGTATCTTTAAGTCGAGCATTGCCTTAATTGCCTGGATGAAGTTGTCACGGAGTTCGTTGGCCATATCCTGCTCCTCCATCAGTTCAGAACTATCGCCGGCATCCGCGATGCGACACCCGGTTGGGCGAACCCGGCAGTCGATCGGAATCCGAGTCAGCGGGCTCGCAGGTTTGCCGCGGCAGACACGTAAGCTACCGCGTCGAGCGGTCCGTGCGGAGTCGCACGGGCTTGGGGAGGACTTGAACCTCTCGTGACTACGACCCCGCCCCCGACTTCCCAGACGTACAGGTCCTCGACGAACTCCTTCCCGGACTCACTGAGCACCGCCCCCCCGTCGGGCCGGCGGAGTACATGAGCAGGGGATCCGCGTAATGCGGCCAGGAGTGTACTCGCGACCTCTCGCCAGCTGGCGTCCGGCAACTGCTGACGAACGGCCTGCAGGACGGCTCTTGTCTTCTCCCGGTCCACGCTGACGACCGTCCGGCTGGGGTCAACAGGCTCGGACTCGGACTGGCCGGAAAAGAGACGCTTTAGAAATCCGAACATGAGGCGTCCTCGATCGGTGGGGCCGAGTCGATGCTTATAAAGAACCGCATTGGTGTTATGGAATCCACCCTTACCATGCGCCAGTTTGACATCCCTACTCGATGTGATCTAGCTCCAGTACAGTGAGGAACCGGTCTGATGTTGGCAACTGCTCGATGGCTTCTTTGATGCGCTTCATGTCACGAGACGCTCGGTACGGCGCCGAGCAGAGCCCGTGATGATGTTCCACGAATCCGGCTAGGCGTTCCGTACTCAGCGGCGACGGCTCCTTGCTCCACACGGCGAATACCCGCTCGCGTCCGGCGGGCGGCGTCATCTCCACGTCGACGACGTGCAGCGGCCGGTTCGCCTCGACCGGCGAGGGGGTCGCGGTCGGGTCGTCGGGGTAGAGCAGGTTCAGGTTCCCGGTCGGCCCGACGTTGAAGACCGTCACGTACCCGGACTTGTCCGCCACGACCTCGATCCGTACCCGCTCGCCCGTCCGCACGCGGACCTGCTCGGGCGGACGGGGCACCTTCTTCATGTCCCGCGATAGGCCGAACGACGCCGGCCTCGTCGTCGCCAGCGGCTCGTAGGTCTCGCCTTGCACCTGCCGGCCCACCATGAGCCGCAGGTCGACGGGGGTCTTACTCCCCGCGCCGGCGGCGGGCGTCACCAAATCGTCGGTCAGCAGTTGGTTGAGCGTGGCGCGCAACTGGGCCGCGAACTCCGCCATGCTCGGGCGGTTCTCCGGCCTCCCCGCCATCCCCGCCCGGATGACCCGCTCCAGGGCCTCCGGGACGGCCCTGAGTCGCGGCTCGGGGTCGGGGTCGGGCAGACCCTGGAGCTTCTGGTACACCAGGCCGGGCAACAGGGCCTTCGCGAACGGATGCTCCCCGGTGACGAGCCGGTACAAGGTCGCCGCCAGGCTGTACACGTCGAGGGCCGGCGACACCCGACCCTCGAACGCCTCGGGGGCCATGTACATCGGCGTGCCGGCCACCGTGCCCGGCTCGGCCAGGCGGGCGGACACCCCGAAGTCGGTCAGGACCGCCTCGTTCCTAGTCGCGTCCCAGAGGATGTTGTCCGGCTTGATGTCGCGGTGGATGACGTCGCGCTTGTGGACTGCGACCAGGGCCTCGCCCACGTCGGCGACGTACCGGGCCGCGTCCTGCCAGGGCAGCACTCCCTCCGTCTTCAGCCGATCCGCCAGCGACCCCCCGGCGACGAACTGGAGCACGAGGAAGTATTCACCCCTCGCCTCCCGCCACGCATGGACGCGGACGATGTTCGGGTGGTCGAGTTGGGCGAGGTGCTGGGCTTCCGTCCGAAGGGCCGTCAGGACTTGCGGCCCGAGGGTGGACGTGGCCGGGAGCTTCAGCGTCTTCAGGGCCACCTGCCAGCCCAGGTTCAGGTCTTCCGCCAGCAGCACCCGACCGAACGCCCCCTCGCCCAGCACCCGGACGACGCGGTACTCGCCGGGGAACGGCTCTTGCGGGCCGCCGGCCTCGACTGGAGACAATTCCTCCTGCTCCAGCCGCAGAAATGGCACTTCACCCGTCACGCTTGGCTTATCGATGGGGGAATATCGGGTGCCAGTTCGGAGGTCGTCGGCCGCCATGACAGAGTTCTCCCAGACGTTGGCGGCACACTCGTAGACCAGGCTTACCGTACTGAGCAGGCCCAAGTCGCGTTCCTTGAGTTCGAGGCGCCCCCCCCGCCGAAGGGCCTCCGGCTGGGCGTCGTTCCCGCTCTCGATCTCGGCCAACACCCGGTCGAGCAGCGTCGCCAGAGCCTCTTCGGCGGGCGTGGCGGGGGGTTCGCCCCAGGCAGCAAGGTCTACGGTAGTGGTCACGCGCCGGCCCCCATGATCCGCCGCAACTCTCCATCCGCCCGCAGGGCTTCCATCGCCCGGGTGGTCACGACGCGGAGCGCCCCCTCGCTCTTGCCCGTCAGGGCACTGATCTGGGCGTAAGAGAACTGCTCGAAGACCCGCCACTGGAGCACCTCCCGCTGGTGCCGGGGGAGGCGCTCCATGGCCGCCGCGAGTTGGAGGGCCTTCTCCGCCCGCTCGGCGGCCTGCTCCGGCGTACTCCCCCCGCTCAGAGTCTCGAACACCTTGGAGCCGGGCACTTCACGGTCCTCGTTTCGTTTCAAGGCCTTGCCACGACGCCCGAGGTCAACGATGAGGTGAGCGACGATCTGGCTGACCCAGTTCAGGAACGCAGGTGGACCTTCCCCCTCGAAGTGCCCGCCCGCCACCGGGGTAGTTGGGCTCAGGCCGGCGTGGATCTTGACCAACGTCTCCTGGACGATGTCCGACTCGCCGAGCTTCTGCCGGAGGCCTGGCTGGAGTTGGCGACGTACGAGCAGGTACAGGTACGGGCGGACCCTCGCTAGCAATTCGTCTAGCGCCGCCTGGTCGCCACGGCGGGCGCGGCCCAGGAGGACGCCCAGTTCGTGTCCGTCGCTCATCGTGGCCTCACACGAAGAGACGCAGGGCCCGGCGGGGTGTTACGCGGAAAGTTCGCGGGTCTCCGCGATCCCGGGCGGCGATCATCGTCCCGAAGCCGATCCGAACCGTTGAGCTTGGTCGCGTCCGGATCACCGGCGGCTTCAATGACTCGGAGTACGGCGGACCGGGCGGCGGCCCCGGTGGGAGCGCCCCCAAGCCGCTGCCGGATGTACTCGCACACGCTTGGGCTAGCCATCTCGGGTCGCTCCACGGACGTCGGTCCTGGGGACCGCGTGAAGGAGAAAGTTCAGGCCTTGCCGTCAACCGGTTGTTACGGTTTACGTACTTGGTTAGCCCGTGGGCAGTAGCACCGGTCGCGGGACCAGCCCGTTGCCGCCCGCGCGGAGCGTCTGGCTGACGTAGTCCACCACCGCACGGCCCTGTCGCCGGCACATTCCCAGGACCGACACCAACGCGCCCTGAGCCTTCGCCCCGACCGCCGTCCGGTTCCCGCCCCACACCTTCCGGTTCACCACCGCCGGCCGGATCGCCTGCTCGGCCCGCCAGTTCGTCGGCTCGAGCCACGCACTGCTGATGGATCTCCCCCTCGAACCGGTCGTACGAGGCGTACCCGTCGTGGCTCAGGATGCCCGACCAGTCCGTGCCGATGACCCGCTCCAGGACGGCCGCACTGCGCCGGGAGTCGATGGCGTACGCGGTGGCCCGGTCCCGGCATGCCTCGGTGCGCTATCGATGACCAGACCAAACTGGGGGGTCGTTCAAGACTGAAACCGAGGCTGCGGTTCGCACCGGTCCGCTCAGGATCGAATTCGGGCGTCGGGGTAGACAACTTATCGTCTATCGACGATAATGGATAACGGAGGCGATGATGAAGACCCGTCGGCAGAAGGGTGAGCCGGGTTCGGCGGAGCCGGCATCGACGGCCGTCTTGACGGGAGGCGACGAGGCACTCGCGAAGCTTGCGTGGGCCGTCGCTCACCCGGCCCGGGTGCGGCTGCTGCGGCTGCTCATCGCCAGGTCGGCGTGCGTGTGCGGCGAACTCGTCGAACTCATGCCGCTCGCGCAATCGACCGTCTCCCAGCACCTGAAGATCCTCAAGGAGGCGGGCCTCGTCCGGGGCGAGGTCGACGGGCCGAAGGTCTGCTACTGCGTCAACCCGGCCGGGCTCGCGCGGCTCAAGGAACTGGTCGCCGGGTTGTAAGGGGTTGTTTTTTGGGAAATATCATCGTTTATCGACGATAGATAATTAAGGAGGGCGGTCATGTCGGAGTCGCTGGTCGAGCAGGTGCGCCAGAAGTACGCCGGGGTCGCCCGGAGTGGGCTGTCGAACGACCACGCGGGGGTTCGGGCCGTCGCCGAGGCGTTCGGCTACTCCCCCGCGGACCTCGCCGCGCTCCCCGCCGAGGCGAACATGGGGCTGTCGTGCGGCAACCCGACCGCCACCGCCAACCTCAAGCCCGGCGAGGTCGTCGTCGACCTCGGGTGCGGCGGCGGCATCGACGTGCTGCTCGCCGCGAAGAAGGTCGGACCGGGCGGTCGGGCGATCGGCATCGACATGACGCACGAGATGATCGGCCGGGCGACCCAGAACGCCCTCAAGGCCGGCGTGACGAACGCGGAGTTCCACCTCGCCCGGATGGAGGCGATGCCGCTCGCGGACGCCTCGGTTGAGGTGGTGATCTCGAACTGCGTCATCAACCTGGCCCCGGACAAGCCGGCCGTGTTCCGCGAGATGTTCCGGGCGCTCAAGCCCGGCGGCCGGGTCGCGGTGTCCGACGTCGCGCTGAAGAAGCCATTGCCGGGCGAGCTGGCGCGGAGCGTGGCCGCGTACGTCGGCTGCGTGGCGGGTGCGATCGCCGTCCCGGAGTACGAGCGGATGCTGCGGGACGCCGGGTTCGACGCCGTCCAGGTGGTGGACGCCGGGACGGACCTGAACGCCTACGCCAAGGTGGAGGCCGGCGAGGGCTGCTGCACGCCGGCCCCGGACCCCACCGTCTCGTGCTGCGGGGCAAGCGCGGCGGCGGTCCCCGATTTGCATTCAGACCTGACACACCTGTTGACCCGCTTCGACGTAAACGAGTTCGCCGCGAGCGTCCGCGTGTTCGCGGTGAAGTCCTGACTTCCGTTTCCGCACACCCCCGTGACAGGAGGAGACACCCGTGGCCACCCTGCAAGTGTTCGACAAGCCGATGTGCTGCTCGACCGGGATCTGCGGCCCGCAGGTCGATCCGGTGCTGCCGAAGTTCGCCTCCGACTTGGCGTGGCTCAAGGACCAGGGCGTCGCCGTCGAGCGGTACAACCTGGCCCAGCAGCCGCAGGCGTTCGTCGCCCACGCGGACGTGACGGACGCCATCCGCGAGAACCACGAGCACGCCCTCCCGCTGGTCCGCGTGGACGGCCAGATCGTCTGCAAGGGCGTCTACCCCGCCCGCGAGATGCTCGCCGCGTGGTGCGGAGTGTCGAAGCCGTTGGCCGCGTCCGGTGCGTGCTGCGGCCCGGCCGGCTGCTGCTGACCGACACACCACCCACGGAGCCGACCGATGGAATTCCTGGAGAACCCGACCCGCGTCCTCTTCTTCACCGGCAAGGGCGGGGTCGGGAAAACGTCGGTCGCATGTTCGGCCGCGGTGAAACTGGCCGACGCCGGCAAGCGGGTGCTGCTCGTCAGCACCGACCCGGCGTCGAACCTCGACGAGGTGCTCGGGGTGCGGCTCGGCAACGCGCCGACGGCGGTGCCCGGGGTGCCGAACCTGAAGGCGATGAACATCGACCCGGAGGCGTCGGCGAAGGCGTACCGGGAGGGCATGGTTGCACCTTACCGCGGCGTGTTACCGGACGCCGCGGTGGCGAGCATGGAGGAGCAGTTTTCCGGGTCGTGTACCCTGGAGATCGCGGCGTTCGACGAGTTCGCCCGACTGCTCGGCGGGACCGGCACGACCGCCGAGTTCGACCACGTCCTGTTCGACACCGCGCCGACCGGCCACACCCTGAGGCTGCTGTCGCTGCCGTCGGCGTGGGACGGGTTCCTGAGCGCCAACACGACCGGCACCTCGTGCCTCGGCCCGCTCGCCGGGCTCCAGGCCCAGCAGAAGCTCTATACCGACACGGTCAAGGCCCTCGGCGACGCGAGGACGACGACGCTGGTCCTCGTCGCCCGGCCGGAGGCGTCGGCGCTCGGCGAGGCGGAGCGGACGGGCGGGGAACTGGCGGCGCTCGGCGTCGGCAACCAACACCTGGTCGTCAACGGCGTGTTCCGGGCGACCGACCGCGACGACCCCGTCGCGCGGACGATGGCGCGGCGGGCCGACCAGGCGCTGGCGCTCGTCCCGGCGGGGCTCGCGCGTCTGCCGCGGACGGTGATCCCGCTGGCCCCGAACGGGCTGGTGGGGATCGAAGCGATCCGGGCGATGGGCTCGGCCGCCCGCACGGGCACGGCCGCGGGCACCGGCGACGCCCCGCCGGAACTCCCGCCGCTGGCGGAGCTGATCGACGAACTGGCCGGTCCCCGGCACGGCGTGATCCTGACGATGGGCAAGGGCGGCGTCGGCAAGACGACGGTGGCCGCGGCCGTGGCCGTGGCCCTGGCCGACCGCGGGTTCAAGGTCCACCTGAGCACGACCGACCCGGCGGCCCACGTCGCCGCCACCCTCAATGGTGACGTGCCGAACCTCACGGTCGCGCGGATCGACCCGAAGGCGGAAACCGAAACCTACTCGGCCGAGGTTCTCGCGACGGCCGGGAAGGACCTGGACGCCAAGGGGCGGGAGATGCTGGAGGAGGACCTCCGGTCGCCGTGCACCGAGGAGATCGCCGTGTTCCGCGCGTTCGCCGCGGCCGTGGCGAAGGGCGAGGGCGGGTTCGTCGTGCTCGACACCGCCCCGACCGGGCACACGGTCCTCCTGCTCGACTCGGCCCTCGCGTACCACCGCGAGGTCACGCGGCAGGCGAGCGGCATGCCCGAGGCCGTGGAGCACCTGCTCCCCCGGCTCCGCGACCCGGACTTCACGCGGGTGGTGATCGTCACGCTGCCCGAGGCCACCCCGGTCCACGAGGCGGCCCGGTTGCAGGAGGACCTGAAGCGGGCCGGCATCGTCCCGTTCGCCTGGGTGGTGAACCAGTCGCTCGCGCCGCTCGCCGTCACCGACCCGGTGCTGGCCTCGCGGCGGGGGTACGAAGCCCGGTTCCTGCGCGAGGTCGCCGACGAACTGGCCACCCGGGTCGCGGTCGTCCCGTGGCAAATCGAGCCCCCGATCGGGCCGGAGCAGTTGCGCGAACTCACGGCCCTGGCGAGTTCCACCACGGGTGCGAGCGGGAGCACGCGGTAATGGCGACCGATACCGGCAAGACGACGACGCGGCGCTACCTGTGGCTCGGCGGCAAGGTCGCGCTCGCACTCGTCGCGACGGGCGTGGTCGTCTACCGGCTGTGGTTCGTCCCGGTTTCCGTTCAACGGCACACGGTCGAGTCGGGTGAAATCGTCGTGGAGGTGATGGGCACGGGTACCCTCGACGCCCACGTGAAGGCCGCCGTCAGCACCAAGATCCCGGGCCGACTAAAGACGGTGCTGGTGGACCAGGGCGACACGGTGAAGGAGGGGCAAGAAGTCGCCCGGCTGGACGACCTCGACCTCGGACACGAGGTCGAGGTCGAGGAGGCCAACGTGGCCGCCAGGAAGGCGGCCGTCGACCGCCTCCAGGCCGAAGTCACGCAGACCAAGGTGGTCCTCACGCAGGCGACCAGCAACGAGGACCGGGTCCGGCGTGTGCTCGCCTCCGGCGGGGGGTCACAAGACGACCTGGACAAGGCGGTCGAGTCGCTCGGCGTCGCCAGGGCGAACCTGGCGAGAACCGAGGCCGCGCTCGTGGAAGGGAAGCGGCAGATCGTCACCGCGGAGAAGACGCTGGGGTTCCGGCGGTCGCGGTTCGAGGACGCGGTGATCCGGGCGCCGTTCGACGCGGTCGTCGTCCGCCGGGATCGGAACGTCGGCGACGTCGTCGTACCGGGGAGTTCGATTCTCGCGGTCGTGGCGACCAACGAGTTGTGGGTGAGCGCCTGGGTGGACGAGTCGGCGATGGCCGCGGTGCGGCCCATCCAGCCCGCGCGAGTGGTCTTCCGCTCGCACCCCGATCAACCGCTCCCCGGAACCGTCGTCCGCACCGGCCGGGAGACCGACCGCGAGACCCGCGAGTTCCTCGTGGACGTCGCCCCGGCGAAACTGCCGGAGGACTGGTCGATCGGGCAGCGGGCGGAGGTGTACATCGAAACCGCCCGGAAGCGAGCGGCAGCCGTCATTCCGCCGGACTACCTCGTGTGGCGCGACCGCCGGCCGCTCGTCTTCGTCGAGTCGCGGGGCCGGGCGGAGCGGCGCGCGGTCACGGTCGGTCTGCGGGGCCGGGACGCGGTGGAAGTCCTGGACGGGGTCGCGGCGGGCGAGACGGTCGTGGCCCCCGCACGGGCCGGGACCGAGCTGACCGACGGGCAGAGGGTCCACAACCCATGAACCTCGCCGTCCGGGACATTCGACACAGCCCGGGCCGGTTCGTCTTCACCGCGCTCGGCATCGGCATGCTCCTGATGATCGTGATGGGGATGGGCGGGATTTACCGCGGCATCGTCGAAGACGCGACGCTGCTGGTGGACAGTGTCGGGGCCGACCTCTGGGTCGTGCAGCACGGCACCCGGGGGCCGTTCGCGGAGGTCTCGAGGGTGCCGGAGAACCTGGCCGACCGGGTGGCCGGTGTTCCCGGCGTGGCCAGCGCGCGGCGGTTCGTGTTCCACACCGTCCAGCGCGAGCGGGACGGCAGACCGCTTCGCGTCTCCGTCACCGGGCTGGACTGGCCGACCGACACGGGCGAATGGCTGCCGCTCGTGGAGGGCCGCCCGCTCGGGCAGAACCACTACGAAATGGTCGCCGACCGCAGCCTCCGGCTGGCCCGGGGCGAGCGGGTCAAGCTCGGCAAGGACACGTACACGGTCGTCGGCATCACGAGCAGCATGATCTCCTCCGCCGGGGACGGGCTGGCGTTCTTCACGGTGCCCGACGCCCTGGCCATCCAGTTCGACCTCCCGGGGGAGGCCGTCCGGCTGGAGCAGGCCGCCCGCCGCCGCCGGACCGGAGACGTGGACCTCGGCGCCGTGAACCCGGCCCTGCTGGACGTCGTGTCGGGACCGTCCAACAGAATCCCGTCCCTGACGCCGCCCGCGACGAGTGCGGTGCTCGTGCGGGTCGCACCGGGCGCGGACCCGGCGGCCGTCGCCGCGGTCATCGCCGGGTGGAGCGACGTCTCCGCTTACGACAGTGAACAGGCGCGACAACTCCTGTTGTCCGGCCCGGTCGAGAAGAGCCGGTTGCAGATCGGCCTGTTCCGGGTGCTGTTGAGCATCATCTCGGCCGTCGTGATGGGGCTCATCCTCTACACGATGACGCTGGACAAGATTCCGTCCATCGCGCTCCTCAAGCTGATGGGGGCCTCGAACCGGGTCGTCCTGTGGATGATCCTCCAGCAGGCCCTCATCCTGGGCGCGGTCGGGTACGGCGTCGCCTACCTGATCGGGCTGCAGCTGTTTCCCCGCTTCCCCCGCCGCGTCGTCATCGCCAACGACGACCTGCTCCAGCTGGCGGGCATTGTTCTCGCGATCTCGCTGCTGTCGAGCGGCCTGGGGATCTGGAAGGCGGCGCGGGTGAAGCCGAACCAGGCGCTGATGGGCTGAGGGCGTTCGATGAGTACCACGCTGGCGGTCGAAACCCGCCACCTGACCAAGGTCTACGGCAGCGGGCACACGGAGGTCGTGGCCATGCGCGACGTCTCCGTGGCCGTGGCCCGGGGCGAGGTCGTCGCGCTGCTCGGCCCGAGCGGGTCGGGGAAGTCGACGTTCCTGACCGCGGTGGGGCTGATCAACCCGCCGTCGTCGGGGGAAATCCGCATCAACGGGACGCTCGTCCAGGACGGGCCGCGGGCGGCGGTGAACGTCACGGCGTTCCGCCGCAACAACATCGGGTTCGTCTTCCAGAAGGCGAATCTGATCCCGTTCCTGTCCGCCCGCGAGAACATCCAGGTCGCGCTCGACCTGGCCGGCTGGCCGTCGCGCACGGCCCGCGACCGGGCGACGGCGCTGATGAAAACGCTCGGGGTGGCCGACCGCGCGGACAACATGCCGAGTGACCTGTCCGGCGGCGAGCAGCAGCGCGTCGCCATCGCCCGTGCCCTCGCCAACGGGCCGAGCGTGATCCTGGCGGACGAGCCGACCGCCGCCCTCGACAGGGAGCGGGGCCGGCAGGTGATGGAGCTGTTCCGGGACGTCGTGCGGGACCACGCGGCCGGTGTGATTGTCGTCACCCACGACGAGCGGGCACTGGACGTGTTCGACACGCTGTACGACATGGAGGACGGCGTCATCCGGCCCCGGCTCGTGAGCGCGACTTCGACTGGAGGACCGGCATGAAGATTCAGATTCTCGGCACCGGCTGTCCCAAGTGCAACTACCTGTTCCGGGCGGCCGAGCAGGCCGTGACGGAAAGCGGCGTGTCGGCCACGGTCGAGAAGGTCACGGACATCGCCGAGATCCTCGAGTACTCGCCGTGGGCGCTGCCCGCGCTGGCGATCGACGGCCGGGTCATGGCGGCCGGGCACGTCATGACCGCCGACGAGGTCCGGGCGCACTTTCCCACGTAACGAGACGCACACATGAAATGGATTCGGCGGCTCACCACGGCGGGGTTAATCGCCTTCGTGGTGGCGAGTCTCGGGCTCGCGGTCGCGGACGCGACCGGCCTGCGGGCCACCCCGACGCCGGTGGGTGATCCGCCGCCGCCGGCGACGGCCCCGGTGGTCGCGTACTACTTCCACTCGAACCACCGCTGCCCGACGTGCCGTGCGATCGAGGCCAACGGGCAGGCCGCTCTGGCCGACGCCGTCCGCGACGGGCGGGTCGAATGGCGCGTCGTCAACTACGACGCGGCCGCGAACAAGCACTTCGCCGAAGACTACGAACTGGCGTTCGCCTCGCTGGTGCTCGTGGCGACCGACGGGGGATCGCCGCCGCGGCGGAAGACCCTGGACCGGGTCTGGGGACTGCACGCCGACCCGCCCGCGTTCGCCCGGTACGTTCAGGCCGAGTTGGCCGCGTTCACCGGGGGCCGGCCGTGACACCCTTTCTGGCCCTCGGGACGGCCCTCTGGCTGGGGATACTGACCTCGGTCAGTCCCTGCCCGGTGGCGACCAATCTGGCCGCGGTGTCCTACGTCAGCCGGGGCGCCGGCCGCCCGTCCCGCGTGGCGGCGGCCGGGCTCCTGTACGCCCTCGGGCGGGTCGTCGCCTACACCGCGCTGGCCGGCCTCCTCGTGACCTGCGTGCTCGCGTCCCCCGCGGCGTCGCTGTGGTTCCAGGAACACCTGAACCGCTTCCTGGGGCCGCTCCTGGTGCTGGTGGGGATGGTCCTCGTGGGCCTGCTCGACTTCGGGTTGGGCGGGGCGGGGATCGGCGAGGGGCTCCGCCGCCGGGTGGACCGGCTCGGGCTCGCCGGGGCCGGGCTGCTGGGGCTCGTGTTCGCGCTCTCGTTCTGCCCCGTGACGGCCGCGCTCTACTTCGGCGGCCTGATCCCGCTCGCCGTGCGGGAGGGTCGTCGGTCCTGCTGCCCGTCGCCTACGGCGTCGGCACGGCCCTGCCGGTGCTGGCGTTCGCCGGGTTGCTGGCCTTCGGGGCCAACCGCCTCGGCGCGGCGTTCCGGAGGGTGACCGCGGTCGAGTGGTACGTCCGCCGGGTGACCGGTGCGGTGATCCTCGCCATCGGCGTCTACCTCACCCTCCACCACGTCTGGGGAGTCCTGCCGTAGACGGGAGGAGTGTGATGAAACGACCACCGCTGAACCTGATCGTCGACCTCGCCGCCGCCCTCCTGTTCGCCGGGATGACGGCCACGGGCTACATCCTGTACGGGCCGTTGCCGCCGGGGACGAACAAGAGTCACGTCCTCTGGGGCCTCTCCCGCCACCAGTGGGGGGAGGTCCACACCGGGATCAGCCTCGCCCTCCTGGCCAGCCTGACCGTCCACGTGGCGCTCCACTGGCCGTGGGTGGTGGTCGTGGTCCGCCGTCAGTTCGGACTCGCGACGGCGGACCACGGTCGCCACCTGCGCGCCGCCGGCGTCACGCTCGCGGTGATCGGCACGGTGTTGGTCGCGTTCGCATGGGCGGCCCGGTGGTCGGTCCGCGAGCGACCCGACCCCTGCTGCGTCGAACCCGCGGGGCCGGCGGAGACCGACGCGGCCTCGCCATCCGGCGCCGGGGAGTCGCCGAAGTGGAACGAGGTGGACGAGATCCTGCGGGCGTCGTGCCTGTCGTGCCACGGGCCGGGCCGTGCGCGTAGCGGCTTCCGCGTCGACCGCCGGGACGACTTCGTCGCCGGCCGCGGTCCGGGCCGGCCGCTCGTGGTCCCCGGGGACAGTCGCAACAGCCCGTTGATCGCACTCCTCTCGGGCCGTCGGTCGGACATCGCGTTCCCGGGACGCCACCGGCTCCCGGAGGGCGAAGTCGGGGTCATCGCCAGGTGGATCGACGCGGGGGCCGCGTGGGGGGATGCGGTATCGGACAAGTGAGTGAACGACAAACACCCTGTTGACGAGGAGCACCCGATGTCCGCTTTCAAACGCGCTACGATCCCGGCGGCGGGCTCGTTCACAGGTGTGTTCGCCGTGGTCTTCGCCGCGAGCGGCCCCGTCACGGGGCAGCCTCCCGGCACGGGCGACGGGGCCGCGGCGAGGTCAGACGATCGGGTGCCGAGGGGATGGGGCATGAACATCCTGGGGACGCACCACGTCGCGGTCATCTGCACGGACTACGCCCGGTCGAAGCGGTTCTACGCCGAGGTGCTCGGGCTGGAGGTCGTGTCGGAGGCGTACCGGGCCGCCCGCGGCTCGTACAAGCTCGACCTGCGCCTGCCGGACGGGACGCAGGTCGAGCTGTTCAGCTTCCCGGACCCGCCCCCGCGGCCGAGCTACCCGGAGGCGTGCGGGCTCCGGCACCTGGCGTTCGCCGTCGCCGACCTCGACGCGGCCGTCGCCCACCTGACGGGTCACGGCGTCGCGGTCGAGGCGGTCCGGGTGGACGGGCACACCGGGAAGCGGTTCACCTTCTTCGCCGACCCGGACGGGCTGCCGCTCGAACTGTACGAGCGGTGGCGCGACCGGTCACTTGGGGTCATTCGCGGACCCGGCCGAGATCCCGCCCCCAGTCTTGTCGATCTTGCCGGTGATCCGCGGGAGTTCCCAGAGTGAGAAATAGCCGAATGCGACCGCACCCAACAGCACGGCGGCGGCCACGATGGCGATGATCCAGGTCTCGATCTTGGACGTGGCGAAGGCGTTGGTTATGACCATGGCGAGGACGACCAGCAGCCCGACGATGGCAGCGGCCAACGTGCCCGTGAATCCGAACCGGGCGAAGTCGGCATTCAACCTCTTCATCTCCAACTCGTGTTCGAGCTCCTTCAGCCGGATCTGTCGCTCCTTGACCGCGACCTGCCGTTCCCGGAGGCGGAGTTCGTGTTCGCGGCGATCTATCTCGGGATCATCTGGCATGACTGGCACCTCATCGGGGAGTTGAACGCCCAACGTCGGCGGCACGTGACACCCGGATATACGAACACGGACCGGCTTGCCGGACATCAATTCCGCCCGCACCACCCGACCCCGATTCCCGGCCGATTCATGTCGCCCGCTTAGCACCGATGGGCTGGGCCGGGTGCTCGGTGACGCCCTGCGGCTCGGCCTGGTCGCCCATGTCGTGGAGGCCGACGCCCGCGACCCGCTCGCGTTCCTGGAACAGTGCGGGAGCCGGTTCGACGTGACGGTATCCTGCGTCAAGTGCGCGGGTGCGGAGCAGGCGGCCGTCCTGGCCACCCGGCCGGAGGGGACGATCTGCTTCTTCGGGATGAGCACCTCGTTCACGTCGGCCGCGCCGACGGCCGAGGGGGTCGGGAGGCAGGTGAACATGCTCATCGGCAACGGCTACCGGCCGGGCCACGCCGACCTCGCCCTGTCCCTGGTCCGCGGCATCCCGGGGTTGATGGACCTGCTTACAGCCTCGATCAGAGACCCGTCTGCCTGATCTCGGCCGGTCGAGCGTTTCTGCCGTCCGCACTAAAGCCAGTGGTACACTGGCGGCAACGTGACCGGCCGAACCGGTTTCGGCGGCTCGCCCATTGCGCCGCTCCAGCCGGTCGGGCATGATAACCGCGCGGGGGTCAGAGGTGCCGGTCGTGGCGTGTCAGCATTCCAAAAAGTGGTTTTGAAATCGTCGGCCGGGCATCCCGCGGCCGGCCCGGACGGTCGGCGTCGTAACAGGTCGGAACCGTCGGCGGGTGCGCCGACCCGGGGTCGTCGGCGAGGGTCGGCACCAGCCGCCGGAGTCGCAACAGGTCGGAACCGTCGGCGGGTGCGCCGACAACCCGGGGCTCGCTTTACAAGAAAAACCCCCGCGAAGCGGGGTTGTAGAATCTTTGTTTATTAGACTTTCACGAAAGTCTATGGGCGCATCCCGGGCCGGGCCGCCGACGGGGCTCAGAAGGCCGGCGGCGTGACGCGGGACGTGGATTGTGGTGAGCGGGACGACCACCGGCCCCGTCGACACCCGGGTCAGCGGGGCGGGCCGGCGAATCGGCTACAATGCGACGGGCGGCGCGCCGGGCGACACGCCGTCGCCCGCCCGCGGCCGGGGGCACCATGCAGATCACCCTGTACCTCCGCTCGTACCCGATCGCGGACGCCCCCGTCGGCGTGTCCTTCGCCCGGGACGCCGCCGCCCAGCGGCATACGTTCACGGCCGCGGGCCGGGTGTACGAGGCCGAACGCCGGGAAGTCCGGGTGGTGGCCCCGGACGACGCGAAGCTCGACGCGATGGACAACGTGCTCCGCTGGGCCGGCGACAAGGGACTGGTCAAGTCGACTGCCCGGGAGGTGTACGACCTGGCCGGGGCCGGCGCGTCGGGGTTCCGACTCGTCGAATGAGTCGATTCGTCGAGCCCCCCGTCTGGGGTCAACCCCTCCGCTCGCCCCGGCGTGCCGGTGCCGAAGACGCCGACGGAGGGGGCCGGGCGACACACTTTTCGCCCCGGGGCCGTCGCCCTGGTGTGGTTCGAGGCCGGACTGGAAACGGAGTACACGCTGACGGGCGGGACCGGTAACGCCCCCCGGGCGGCGGCGGTGCCGAAGCCCGGGTCGTAACCCTTTACGTTCCCACCGTCGCCCACGACACGGAGGCCCCGAGATGTCCGGCCCACACGCCGATCCCGTGGAGGTCGTGGACGTGCGCCCGCTAGGGGCGGCCCTGGCGTCGGCCGCGACGGCGACGCTGGTGAAGGCCGGGGCCGTGACCGTGGTCCGCCTGGTCGTCCCGGCCGGGAAGGAGATCCCGACGCACGCGGCGAAGGGGGAACTCGTCGTGCACTGCCTGGAGGGGCGGGTCGCGTTCGCCGCCGGCGGGAAGACGCACGACCTGGCCGCCGGACACCTGCTCTACGTGCCGGCCGGGGAGCCCCACTCCGTCCGCGGCGTCGAGGCCGGATCGCTGCTGCTGACGGTCGTCGACGGCGGACCTCGGCCCGGGGCGTGACCGGGGGGCACGTCGCAGGCCCGCACCGCGGCGCAGTCAGCTGCTCAGGCTACGGCGGCACGAAGCGGTTCTACTGGGGTGCGCGGGCTGGCACTGCGCGGCTCCGACACACCCTTCCGGTCGCCGCCTGGGCCTTCCTTCTGGTCCCAAGTTCAAACGGTGAAGCCATGACGCGCGCGGGAATCCTCTGCCTCCTCGCCTTCCCTTGTCCGGTCGGCCTCACAGCCGCGGACCCCAGACCCACCGTTACGCCCCTGATGCGCACGGCCGACCTGAACCTGGGCGAGTCGCAGGAGGTCGAACTGGCCACCGGCCAGAAGGCCGTCGTCAAGCTACTCGATCTGAAGGAGACTCGCGACGAGATTCGCGGCGCCGTCCGCGTCGCGGAGGTGACGGTCGAGGTCAACGGGAAGACGGTGAGGCTGGTGAGCGGCAACTACCGCCTCCCGGTGACGGTCGCCGGGGTGCAGATCGACTGTTCCGTCACGAGGGGATTCCGCGAGCGGACCTCGACCGGCAACGTCTGGGGGTTGGAGAAGGACGCCCGCGTGCGGCTCTGGCCGGAAGGCTCGCCGCTGATGAACGCGAGCACGTTCCGCTACCCGGCGAAACAGCGGTGGTTCGCGAGCGGCACGCAGATGGCCAACGAGCCCGTGCACGTGGACGGCGGGGAAGTCCCGGGCAACAGGCCGATCTACTACCACTACGGGCTCGACATCGGCGGCGCGGAGGGGTTGGTCGAGGTCGTCGCCGCGACCGACGGCGAGGTCGTCTCGTCGGGCATGGACGCCATCCCCGATTTCAAGGCGACCCCGGTCAGTCCGCGGTACGACGTGGTCTACCTCCGCGATGCACGCGGCTGGTACTACCGCTACAGCCACCTGCACACCATCGACCCGGCCATCAAGCGGGGCGCGAAGGTGAAGATGGGCCAGAAGGTCGGGCTGCTCGGCAAGGAGGGCGGCAGCGGCGGGTGGTCGCACCTGCACTTCGACATCACCGCCCGGCAGCCGTCGGGCAAGTGGGGCATCGTCGAGGGTTACGCCTTCCTGTGGGAAGCGTACATCGCCGAGCACAAGCCGAAACTGCTCGCCGCGGCCCGGCCGCACCAACTCGCGAAGGTCGGGGACAAGGTCACGCTCGACGCCGGCCGGTCGTGGGCTGCGGAGCCCGGCAAGAAGACCTTCGAGTGGACCTTCACCGACGGCAAGACCGCGACCGGTGAGCGGGTCGAGCGGACGTACGGCAAGCCGGGCGTGTACAGCGAGGTGCTGAAGTTCACCGACTCGGCCGGGCGGGTCGATTACGACTTCGCGGTGGTGAACGTGCTCGACACGGACACCCCGGACAAGCTGCCGCCGTCGATCCACGCCGCGTACGCCCCCACCACCGGCATCAAGCCCGGCGACAACGTCACGTTCCTGGTCCGCACGTTCCGCACCGTGGAGGGGAAGGAAGTCTGGGATTTCGGGGACGGCAGCCCGCAGGTGGAGGTGCGGAGCGACGGGAACGCGGTAATGCTGGCGAAGGACGGGTACGCCCGTACCGTCCACCGGTACGACAAGGCCGGGCACTACCTCGTGCGGGTCGAGCGGTCCAACGGCCGGGGCGAGACGGCCGTCGCCCGGCTGCACGTCCGCGTCGGGACGGAATGACCGCGGTCACAGCAGTTCGCGAAGAGGTTCGGCCCGATCGAGCAGGTACTGCGGGCGGCCGGTCGGGTCGAGCAATGTGGTCCGACCGGCGGTGATCCCGAGGCAATGGTACAAGGTCGCGAACACTTCCTGGTACGACACGGGTCGGGAAACCGCCCGCCCCCCGAGGCGGTCGGTCGCCCCGATCACCTGCCCGCCGCGGATGCCGCCGCCGGCCAGCAGCGCCGGTCCGACTTCGGGCCAGTGGTCGCGTCCGCCGCTCGCGTTAACTCGCGGCGTTCGCCCGAACTCGCCCCAGACGACGATCGCCACGTCGCCCAGGAGCCCGCGCTCCTCAAGGTCGGCAACCAGGGCGGCGAGCGCGTGATCCACGACGGGAACGAGGTTCCGCATCCGCGGGAAGTTCCTGGAGTGGGTGTCGAAGTCGCTGAACGACACGCTCACGCACCGCACCCCGGCGTCCACGAGCCGCCGGGCGAGGAGCAACTTCTTCGCCGCGTTCCCGTCCTCGGCCGTGACGAACCTCTCGCCGGCGCCGGCGGGCGGGGTGTACCGCTGGTGCGACTTCGCCGGCTCCTTGTCGAGGTCGAGAGCCTCGGCCAGCCGGCCGGAGGTCAGGATGTTGATCGCCTGCCGGTTGAACCTGTCCATCGCCTCCATCGTCCCGCTCGCGTCCAGGTCGCGGCGGGTGTCGTCGAACCCGGCGAGCAGCTTGTTCCGGTCGTCGAGTCGATCCAGAGTCAACCCTCCGGCCAGGGTCAACTGAATGCTGTGATTGGCACCGCGAGCCGCCAGTTCGGTCTTCATTCCGGCTTCTAGTTCGCGGGCGAACATCGTTGAGATGTCGGGGCGAAACGCGCCGCACGCCGGGCCGAGGAACCCGGGGCGGGCGCTGTTCCGCACGAGCGGGCGGCCCTGCATCAGGTCCACGAACGGCGGGACCGGGTCTTCGGCCGCACCCTGCAACTTCGTCACCACGCAGCCCATCGCCGGCCGACCGCCGAGCGGCTGAAGGTTCGCCGCCGGGAACCCGGACTGGCACTGGAAGGCGTCGTGGGCGCCGGCCGAGCCGACCAGCGAGCGGATGAACGCGAAGCGGTCGGCCAGTCCCGCGACGCGCGGCATGAGTTCGGACACCCGCAACCCGGTCACCTTCGTGGCGATCGGTTTGAACTCGCCGCGGACTTCTTCCGGGGCGTCCGGCTTCGGGTCGATGGTGTCGTGTTGCGGCGGGCCGCCGTCGAGGTGGACGTTGATGACCGACTTCACCGACGAACTGCTGCCGCGGGCGGCCTCCGCACACAACACGTCGGCCAGGGCGAACCCGGCAAAGCCCGTTGCCCCGATCATGATCTGGCGGCGCGAGGGCCGGACGCACCGGGTGCTACGGGACATGCTGGGACCGGGGGGAGGAGATTGCGGGTGGACAAACGCAAGCGGTACACAGAGTTTCCGTTACGCCCCGTAACGCGTCAAGTACGGGATCGGGTCGGCGCCGGGGGAGAACGGATCATGCCACGTGCCCGGATTACTTCTTGCCCGCGTGCGCCGGGAGGAACTGCCGCTCGCCGAGCCACGCCAGCGACCGGGCCTGCCAGGCGTCCCACATCGGCCCCCTGTACCCGTTCAGGCCGTGCCCGCCGGACGCCAGCTCCAGGTACTCGGCCGGCACCTTGCTGGCCTTCAGGGCGTCGTAGAACGCCATGCTGTTGTCCGGCACGACCGCCTTGTCGTCGGTCGCGTGGGCCAGGAACGCGGGCGGGGTCTTCGCCGTCACCTGCGTCTCGTTCGAGAACAGCGTCACCAGCTTCTCGTCGGGCTGCTTGCCGAGCAGGCTGGTGCGGGAGCCGCCGTGCCCCTTCACGCCCATCGTGACCACCGGGTACACCAGGATCAGGAAGTCGGGACGGCTGCTCTGCTTCTCGACGGCATCGTCGGCCTTCGGGTTACCGCCGTCGAAGTGCGTCCCGGCGGTCGAGGCCAGGTGCCCGCCGGCCGAGAACCCGATGATGCCGACCTTCGCCGGGTCGACGCCCCACGCCTTCGCGTTCGCCCGGACGGTGCGGATCGCCCGCTGGGCGTCGAGCAGCGGCACGTACGGCCGTCCCTTCGGCAGCCGGTACTCCAGCACCACCCCGGTGACGCCGTGCTTGTTCAGCCACGCCGCGATGCCGTGCCCCTCGGCGCCGGTCACCAGCCCGCCGTAGCCGCCGCCCGGGCAGCTCACGACTGCGGCGCCGCTGGCCTTCTCGGGCCGGTGGACGGTGATGAAGGCGTCGGCCGTCTCGAACGTGCCGTCGCCCTGCGGGGCGTGCTTGTTCCACAGCCCGATGCGCTCGGCCTTCGCCGGCGGGTCGGCAGCCCGGCTCGCCACGCCGACCGTGAGCAGGGCGACGGCCGCGAACAGGAGCAGGGCACCACGCATGAGTTTCCTCCGACCAGGCGAAGAGGCACGCAACGCCCCGGCGGGCGGGTCGTCGCTACCGGCATTGCTTCGGCCCGCCGTCACCCCCGGTCAAGTGTGACATCGGTCGCGTAAGCCGACGGGCCGCCCGGGGTATCCCCGCCTTCCCTTCCCCCACCCCGCCCGCGAGACACGAGGACACGCGATGGAGTACGTCCCCCTCGGCCGCACCGGCCTGAAGGTGTCCCGCGTCTGCCTCGGGTGCATGACCTACGGCAGCCCGGCGTGGCGGCCGTGGGTGCTCGACGAGGCCGCCAGCCGGCCGTTCTTCCGCCGGGCGTGGGAGGCCGGGGTCAACTTCTTCGACACCGCCGACATGTACTCCGACGGGGTCAGCGAGGAGGTTCTCGGCCGTGCCCTGAAGGAACTGGCCGTGCCGCGGGAGGAGGTGGTGGTCGCCACGAAGGTGTTCCACCCGACCGGCCCGACGCCGAACGAGCGCGGGCTGTCGGCCAAGCACATCCGGCACTCCCTGGACCGCAGCCTGCGGCGGCTGCAACTCGACTACGTGGACCTGTACCAGATCCACCGCTTCGACCCGACCACACCGGTCGAGGAGCCGCTCGCCGCGCTGGACGCGGCGGTGAAGGCCGGGAAGGTGCTGCACGTCGGGGCGTCGAGCATGTTCGCGTGGCAGCTGGCGAAGATGCTCCACGCGTCGGACCGGCTCGGGGCGGCGAAGTTCGTGACGATGCAGAACCACTACAACCTGGTCTACCGCGAGGAGGAGCGGGAGGTGAACCCGCTCTGTCGGGACGAGGGGCTCGGGCTGCTGCCGTGGAGCCCGCTGGCCCGCGGGTTCCTGGCCGGCAACCGGACGAAGGCCGACCACGGCGGCACCAGCCGGGCGAAGACCGACGACTTCGCCCACAAGCTGTATTACCGGGACGACGACTTCGCGGTCGTGGACGCGGTCACCCGGGTGGCCCAGCCCCGCGGAGTGCCGAACGCGCAGGTCGCGCTGGCGTGGTTGCTGTCCCGGCCGGGGGTGACGGCCCCGATCGTGGGGGCGTCGAAGCCGCACCACCTGGACGACGCGCTCGCAGCCGTCGCGCTGAGGCTGGAGCCGGCGGAGGTGGCCGCGATGGAAGAACCGTACCGCCCTCACCCGGTCCTCGGGCACTCCTGACCCGATCCGGCCCGACCATGACCGACACCGACCCGCCCCCGCCCGCCGTCGCTCAAACCCTGTACGACCGGCGGGACGGCCGCCTCGCCCTGGAGGTGGCTGACCCGGCCGCCGGCGATCTGACGCGCCCGCACCGGACCAACTACTTCACCGCCTACTGGGTCCGGGCCGGCCGCGGGGCGTTCCGGCCCGACGACGCCCGCCACCCGTTCGCCGCCCCGTGCGTGCTGTTCTTCACCCCGTACCAGGCCGCCCGCCTCGAACCCGACGGCGACCTCCGGGTCACGGCCGTCCGGTTCCACGCCAACTTCCTGTGCGTCGAGACCTCCGACAGCGGCTTGAGGTGGTGGACGTGGGTGTAACCCGCGGCAAGCGGGCCGTACACGGTGGCGAAGTCGAATCCGCACGCCGGCCCGTAGTGGGCCACGCATCGGCGGCAGTCCGGCTGCTGCCCCCGGTGGGTTTCGCCCGTCGGTTTCGTCCCGTCACTTCGCCGGTTCGCCCCCGCGGATCGTCGCCACGAGTGCGAGGTGCTGGAGGAACGCTTCCAGCCCGCCGCACGTCTGGACCGCCTCGGCGGTCCGGCGGGCGTTCTCGACGCCGGCGCACAACCCGACGACCTCGTTCACCAAGGCGACGTTGTTGAGCACAACGGCCAAACCAGGGGGTTCGGGGGCCGGGGCCGTGGCTGCCGGAGCGGCCTTCGCCGGAGCGGCCTTCGCCGGAGCGGCCTTCGCCGGAGCGGCCTTCGCCGGAGCGGCCTTCGCCGGAGCGGCCTTCGCCGGAGCGGCCTTCGCCGGAGCGGCCTTCGCCGGAGCGGCCTTCGCCGGAGCGGCCTTCGCCGGAGCGGCCTTCGCCGGGACGGGTTCGCGGGCCGCCTTCGGGGCCACCTTCGCGGCCGCGACCTTGGCTCGTATCGGGTTCCGCTGGTTGTTGATCGACTTTCGGATCTGCTCCTCGGTCACCCGCAGCCCCTGTGCCATCGCCCGGCGAATCACTTCGTCGGTCGGCATCTCGGGGTCGCCGGTCAGGATCTCGCGGACAACCCCGCTGGTGGATAGGTCGGCCATGATGATCTCCGGTGGAGGCGTCGTGAGGTAGGCGTGTAGGTTTGTTGTCACCCACGCGGCGAAGTGAAGCAACACCGAGTCTGACGATTTTGTGGGTTCCGCCACCTGTGCTGATTGGGTGGTACGGGTGGTACGGGATGTGAGGAGTCGTCGAGAGCTGATGCGGATGGATGCCAGTAATTCGTCTCGATGCTCGGAGGCAGCTCGATCCGTACCCTGCGCTCGCCGCTCGTCCACCTCCTCGCATCACTCTCAAGGCTCTTGGACGCCTGGACGGGACCGACGTAGAGCCGGCCCCGGTCGAACCGTCCTCCCCCCGATACAGCACCCACCGCCCACCCCCGACAACAGCCTTCCCGTCGCGGGCGGACCCGACGGTGTGAGCGTCACGCCGGTGGCGGCTTCATTTTCCTGATCCCGCCGTCGGGGTCGATCACGTCCTCGGGCTCCTCGTCCGCGAACGGTTCTCTCGACAACGTGACCCAAACGTCGTCTCCGGCGATCCGGCCTTCCGCCGAGAACTCGTTGCTTATCGTGTCCCACCGCAGTTCGGGCGGTTCGTCGAAGATCTCGATCAGGTGCGAGACGTGCAGGGAGTAGAAGGGGAACACCGACTCACCGTCGTCGGCTCCTCCGACCAGCTCGACAGTCGATGGAGCCAGCCGCAGCCAGTTCTCGGCCTCGTTCGCACGCCACGCCATCGCCCCGGGCGAGTGCCATTCGACGGCCTCGTCCAGCCGGCCGAGGACTTTCTCCAGCCATCGCATGGGTGTGTCTCCCAGTGCGCCAATTCTCTTGGTGTCGGAACCTCGATCCGTCACCGCGTGGACCGGGGCAGTACGATATCCTGCTTCGTGCCCTCCACGATGGCGAACAGTTCGCCTTGCTCGGCGTCCGGCACGTGGAACTTCGTGAGCGTTTGCCGCAGGTCGTCGAGGAAGGCGTCCCACTCGCCGGCGGTGATGTCGAGGTGGGCGTGCGAGTCACGCATCGACCGGCCCGTGTACCGCTGCGGCCCGCCCGTGGCCTCGCACACCTGCTCGGTCACCAGGAACTTGAACCCGGCCCGTGCCACCTTGTGGTGGGCCTCGTCCACCTTGGGGTTGGCGTTCAGCCGGGGGTCGTCCATGATCCGGTCGATGAAGTCGTCCACCACGGTGGCGATGGCATACACCCCGCCCAGTCGTTCGTAGAGCGTCATCGTCATCGGCTCCTGGCGGATTTGTCGGCCGCTTCTCTCGGGGACTGTTCACGGTACGAACCACGGGTCGTCCCGGATGGCGTCCAGGCACTCGTCCACCGACAGGGCGTCGAGCACCCCGACCCACTCCTTGCCCGTGTACCGCATGGCGTACAGGGCGAACGTGCCGTTCCCGAGCGGTTCCATCCGGGCGAACATCGACTCGAACGAGGGGGCAAGAGCGGTCGGGCTCGGGCAGGCGTAGGTCGAGAAGAAGTAGAAGTAGTTCCTGTACCACTTCGCGCCGATGTTGGTGATGTAGTTGAACGGCCCGTCTGTTGGGGGCGGCAGGACGTGTCTGGGCTTCAACACGGCCTCGATCAGTACCCTGGCCTTCGCTTCCACCTCGGTCTTCAGGGCGGCGGGTACGGCGGCCCGCTTCCGGGCCGGGCGGATGTTCCACGGGTCTCGCGGCGTCGCCACCGGTTCGCTCCTTCCGCCTGCCCCCAGGCATCCCATCCCCGCCCTTCGCGCGATTTCATCAGCGACGGGGAGCGGGCGCGTGCCGGGCTGGAGGCCCGATCCGCGCACAACGCCGAGGGACAACGAGGTCTTGATACGCTCGAAGTTGTCCGTGGCCTTCGAGCCGGTGTGGAACAGTTGGGGCGGCCCTCCGCCGAGTGTAACCGTGGGGTGACGGCGGGCAACGGGAAGGCGGCGAACGCGGCGTCCCACCTGACGGACCTGGGGGAGAAGCGGGAGGCGGGCGTCGAGTCGTGAGCCGCGGGGTCGTGCCCGCCGCGGACCGCCTCCACGTTTCGGGCCGCGGGCGGAGCGGCCGTGCGGGCGGACCTCGTGCCGGGTTGAACCCACACGCCGGTCACCCCCGGAGAGGTGCCCGCCCAATTCAAAAAGTGGTTTTTGAATGGCGTACGCCGGGCCGACACAGGGATAGTAGTCGGATCGCTCGGCATGACATCCGAATGCGGAGTCGGCGAACGGTGTCCGGCCAGCGGACCCGGACGCCGTTTAAGGCCCCGAGAAGGCCCGTGGCGGGCCGATCGGGGGCTGGGGAGCACTTCTGTCCCCCTGGAGGGGCCGGCCGAATGCGAGCGCCTGGGGCGATTATTGTCTGGGATGAAAAAGGACGGCGGAGCCTCAACCCGCGGAGCAGAGCAGCTGGACGCCGGGATGTCTGTACAGAATCTGGCCGTCTGGAGCTGGGTGCCCGACCGGGGCGGGCCGGAGCACGGGTTCCCACTCCTGTCCGGGGCCGGGCGGCTGGTGGTCAAGGACGGGATGATAGCGGGAGCCGCCCGGGTCACCATGACCGACTCCGCGATAGCATACCTGCGGCAGGCGGCGCGGACGCCAGCCGTGCGCCGGCAGGTGAAGGCGATCGCGGCGTGACCGGGGCGGCTTCCCGGTCAGCGGTAGAAGTCGATCCACTCGACGGTCAGCAACTTCGGGTTGTCGCGGAGGAACGCGGCCGGAAGCGTGACCTCGAAGTGCCCGCCGTCGAGCGGGACGCCGGCGGCCAGCTTCCCGTCCTTGCCGAGCACCCGGATCGCCAGCCGGCAGGGGTCGTCCGCGGCCAGCGGCGTCTCGTCCTTGCCCGGCGTCCACTGTCGGACCTCGACCTTGCCGTCCCGGACACCCGCCGCGGCCCCGACCGCGACCGCGCCGGCCGACACCTTCAGGTTCTCCAGCCCCTTCAGGTAGAGCCGCACGACGACGGCCTTCGGCCACGTGTCGCCCGTTCGCTCGATCACCGCCCGGCTGATCCCCGACGGGCTCCTGACGTCGAACGTGGTGCGCTCCCGATCGCCGCCGACCGTCACCGTGTCGTCCGCCTTCCGGGTGGTGACGGTGAACCGGGCCGGCGGCTCGTCGGACGCCCCAGGCAGAGTGCCGAGCCCGTGCGACGCCACAGACAGCGTGAGAAGTAAGCCCGCAGTCGCCGCACGCATGGTCGGTCCTCCACACCCTGCCGGCCGACACCCCGGCAACGTCCGCGACTCGGGCTCGTTCAGCGGGTGCTGGTCCTTCCGCCCGTCGGCCACCACCGCCACCCACTCGGTCACCCGCCGGCCCAGCAACCGGCAGGCGTCCATTCCCGCGGCTCCTTCGCGGCCACCGCCCCGTAGTGGCAGGTCGTCGCCTTCCCGGCGTGGTCGATGACCCCGATGTCACGCCGCCTCGTCCGCCGGCTTCTGCACGGGCGGTGCCGGAACCCGCTCCCACCACTGATGCGGGCAGACCCGGCACCGGTACTTGGTCTCGACGAACTTGCCGTCCGCGGCCTCGACCGTCCTTCTGGCCCGGAACAGATAGCCCTTGTGCTGGCACTTCGGACAGCAGCGGTCGGGACGAACGAACGGCGTCATGCGGCGGACTCCGGGAGCTTCATGTCGGCAGGCGGGGGCATCGTCGAGGCGGGCGACCGGGTCAGAGTCGCCGGCGGCCACCGAGCACGCGGAGCACGATCACCACCAGGACGAGGAGGAGGATGAGGTGGATGAAGGGTCCGCCGAACGGGACGATGAACGCCCCGAGAATCCAGAAGAGGACGAAGAGCAGGACGATTGTTTCGAGCGGGTAGCGGAACATGGCGGTCTCGGGGCGGGGTCCGGGCGAATCCGAGCAACCCGCCCCACCCGCCGGACGGGTGCGTCGCCTGTTAGCGACCGCTCCTGGTCGGCGGGGGTCTCGTCCAACCGGGCGGCGGCGATTGCGTGAGCGAACCGCGATTACGACTCGTCGGGGCCGAGGTCGGACTCGATCTCGGTGCAGCTGATCACGTTCGCGGTGTCGTTGAAGTACACCAGCACCTCGGTCCCGTCCGCGTCCTTCCCGGAGTGCATCCCGCCCTTCTCCGGCTTGAAGTCGATTCGTGCGGCCCGTGTGAAGGCCGTGCCGCGTTTCACCGACGGGCTCAGATCCGCCTTCGGGTGCTTGGCCCACAACTCCGCAACCGTCTCCGCGAACGTCATCGCCGCCCACCTCCGCTGGACAGGAAACGGAACGAGATAGGGGGAGGAAGAACTGCCGTCAAGCGCGACGGCGACCTCGCGGACTATCCCGCCAGCCGCCGGGGTTGATCTCTGGCCGGCCGTCCCGGGTTCACCTCTCTCGCCGCCCTGTCGGTCCCCGTGTGCGGAGCCGGGTCGCCCGACGGGTCCGGCCCGGCCACGAGGCCGGCGTCGATTTCGTCATCGAGCCGCCCGTGGTCGAGACGTCCCGGGTCGCCGGCCCGCCCGGCCCTGCCGGGCCGCGCCGGCGGTATCGACCGCGAGTGGCTCGTCGCTCCTCCCCGCCGGGCCGACCGGGTCGTCTCCGGCAGGGCCGCCAGGAACGCCTCCACCGCCGCCGCTTTCGGCGTCTGGGTGGCGGCCCGACCGTCGTTGTGGGCGTCGAGGTCGCGGAGCCGCCGACGGTCTCTCACCACCCCGGCGAAGTCCTCGTCCGTCACGGCGGCCATCGACGCCACCCAGATCTCGGCAAGCAACCGGATGCGGGCCTCCTTGTAGGCCCGCTGTTGGCCGGACGCGGTCAGTAACCCGTCCGGCATCGGCCGGCCGGTGGTGGCGGCGATCACCACGTCCAAGAGGACCGGCCCGCCGGCGAGGGCCGCGAGCTTCCACGCGGCGGCCGGCTGCGGGCCGGTGAACCCGCGGAGCGGGCTGTACCCGACCGCGTGGGTCAGCAGCCAGTCGGTCGCCGCGCGCATCGGGCGGACGGCGAAGAACACCGCGGCGTACGCCTCCACCAGGGCGGCCGGCAGCGCGAGCCGCACGGCGACGCGGTCGAGCGGCTCGTCGGTGAGGAGGCGGGCCTCCAGTTCCCCCTTCACCGCCGGATCGCCAGCCCAGATCTCGTGGGCGGCTCGAACCGTCGCCGCCCTCGACGCGGCACCGCCGCGGTTCTGGATCGCAGCGCGGGCGTGGGACACCCAGGCGTCGTCGATCCGCCGGTCACGCCGGCGGCCGGTGGCGAGCAGGTACTCGGCCCGCAGCCACCGCCACTCCGGTCGGCGGTAGAAGCTCCCCGGACTCCATCGGAGGGGGTCGGTGACCATCACGTGCCTCCTTGCACGCCGGGCCGGTCCGGCGGTCGGCCTGCGCTTCGGCGACGCCCATCCGACCCTGACCCATTGTCCCAGATGAGGCGGGTGTGCCGCCAGAGAGGCAGGCCGGGCCACGACTTTTGTTACGCTCGTTGTGCGCCGGGACGACCTGTTGCTCTGGCCCGGCTACCTGCCGGTTTGGGACAATGCGCGGGGACGCGGTGGGATGTAGCACAATTCGGCGGAGGGCGGTCATGGGGTGGGAGCGGCGGCAGCAGGGGCCGAAGTTGGGGTACTTCTACACTTCGGTTCGTGTCGGTGACCGCGTCAAGAAGGTCTATTTCGGCCGCGGGCAGGCCGGGCACGAGGCCGCGGCCGAGCTGGAGCTGAGGCGCAAGGGCCGCCTGGAAGCCAAAACGCTCCTTCAAGACGCCCGTGACGGCGCGGACGAGGCCGATCAACTGGCGAACGAACTGCGGGAATGGGCGGAAGTGCTGCTCGGCACGTGGCTGATCGTGACCGGGCACCGCAAGCGCCGCGGCCAGTGGAGGAGGACGAGCTGTGGGTAGGAAGCCGAGGGTGGGGTCGCGGGCGTGGGAGGAATCGCTCGTCAACAGTCCGATGTACGCCCGGAACACGATTCTTGACCTGGCCAAGCGGGCCGAGGGCGGGAGCAAGGAGGCCGTCGAGAACCTGTCCCTGTGGCTGGAGAAGTACCCGGGCATGCGGGCTCTGGTCCGCGAGCTGGACGACCTGGCCACCAAGGTCGAGCGGGCCTGGGTGCAGCGGCTGTGCGGGACCGACGAGCTGTCGCGGAAGGCGGTCGAGGACGACCTGGCGGCGATGAAGGCCGAGCTGCTCGGCCCCGCCCCGTCGGTCGCCGACAAGATCCTGGTGGGCACCGTCCTGGTCGCCAACCTGGGCTACCAGCGCGCCGCCCTCGCCGCGTCCCTGCCGACGGACAGGCCGGAGGTGCGGGCCGCCCGGGAGAAGCTCTTGTCGGGCGCCCAGAAGCGGCTCCAGGACGCGCTGCGGGGTTGGGAACTACACGCCGGGAAGAAGGCCCGGGGGCTACGCCCGCGGGGCAAACTCAAGCTGTTCGAGCCCGAGGCGGTGGCGTAGCACCCGGCCGCCGGCTCGCCTCGCCAGATCGTGATGCCGCCGGACGTGGTGACGATGCCGTCGAGGTCGTACTTCTCCAGCCGGCGACACGCCTCCCGTTCCACCGCCGGAACGCCCGCGTGCCATGTCCGAACGAAGCCCCTCTGAAGTTGCCGTACGACCCTCCACTTTCACCAGCCGCGAAAAGGGGTGGAGGCGTGGGTTGCGAGACGGCTTATGAGTCGGCCAGGAGCAACGCCAGGTCCCAAACGGTGAGCTCGCCTTCCAAGTCCCCGGTCGCAACGTGCCGCCCGTCCGGGGAGAACGCGACCGCCCGGAGCTTGCCGTCCAGGGACGCCTCGGCCGCCGGGACTGCGGCCTTCGACCAGCGCCGGAGCGTGACCCCACCGTCGCCCGGGCCGTGCGCCGACACCACTTCGTCGTTGTCGAGGGTCGTGATGTCAAGTACCTCGTCCGGCCCGCCCTCCCCTTCCCGCACCAGCTTTCCCGTCGCGGCGTCCCACACCCAAACGCCGCCGGCCTCGTCCCCCGCCAACACCCGCGTCCCGTCCGGCGAGAATCGGACGCACGTCGCGGGAACCTTCCCACCCTTCAGACGCCGGGACGGCTTCTTCACACCGACCTCGTACACCAACACCTCGCCGGGCTTGCCCGCGACCGCCAGATGCCGCATGTCGCGGTCGAACGCCACGCCCTCGCACGGCCCGGCGTCCGGGAACGCTTCTTCGGCCCATTTCCCGGTCGGGCAGTCGTACCAGTCGATCCCGGGATGGCCCGCGAGCGCGACCCCTCTTGGCGACGCGGCGACGGATCTGCGGGAGAACCGCACACCCGCTGCCCCCCCGAGCAAGGACGCCGTGTTCGCAACCGCGTCCCAGCGGAAGACTCTGAATTGGTTGTCGGTAGCCTTCTTCCCGCCCTGCGTCAGCAGGACCAACTCGCCCCATCCCGGCCCGAACGCGACCCCGACGACCGCCCACTTGTCTTTGCGCTTGTCCTGGGCGCCCACGCTTTTGCCGGACCCGACGTTCCAGAGTTGGGCCGTGCCGTCGTGGGCGCCGGACGCGAGGCAGGTGCCGTCCGGCGAGAAGACGAGGGCGTGAATCGTGCCGTTCGTGGCGGGCATTCGGTGAACCAGACCCCTGACCGGAATCGAGGCGGCCGGCGGTTTTGGGCGCTTGGCCGACGAGCCCGAGGATGTCGTCCCCATGGTTGTACCTGTTGGTGCGCAATGGTGCCGACCCCGAGTATCCACGTTGCCGCGAGCGAAACAAGTAGCGGGAAAGAATTTCCCGGAGACGACGTGTGAGACGGATGCGGTTCGTCGGTGGGACACCCACCTGTCGAGTCGGGATAGGATTCAAGAAAGGGGTATTGGGTCGCTTCGGCGGGTGCGGAGACCAGCACCCGCCGTTGCAGGCCGTCGGCCCGCAGGTGCCGTGGAACGAGGGGAGTCGCCCGTGACAACCGCGAGAACGGCGAAGGTGATGGCGGCGGTGAAGGCCATCAAGGACTTCCACGCCCTCGGCCGGTCGGTGCCGAAGAAGCAGGCCCAGAAGGAGGCGTACGCCCAGGGCACGGTCGACGCCGAGGCCCAGAAGCACGGCGTCAACCCGGACACCGTCCGCAAGGCCCGGCAGTTCGCCGACCCGGTCGGCGGGTACACCCCCGCCGAGGTGAACGACCTCTGCCGGCTCATCACCGCCGAGCAGCCCCACCAGGACGACGAGCGCTCGGTGTTCGGGCGGACGCACCTGATCCGGCTGCTGAGCGTGAAGAAGCAGTACCGCGCGGGCCTCCAGGAGGCGGCCGTGCGGGGCGGGTGGTCGACCGGCGAGCTGGAGGCCCAGATCGCTGCGAGGTACGGGAGCCGGCGGGACGGCGGGCGGAGGCGGCGGCTCCCGGCCGACGCGCTCGGGCTCCTGACCCAGGTCGAGCGGCTGTGCGAGGGGTGGCGGCGGTGGGTCGCACTCGTGTCCGCGAACCCGGAGCAGCAGGTGGGTAAGACCAAGGGGCCGTCGATGAACGACCTCCCGCCCCGTGTCCGGCGGCTGGTGGGCGAAGCCGGCGCCGCCCTGGCGAAGCTCCACGAGGCCGCCACCGAGGAACTCAAGGCCCGCCGGCCGGGGCGGGCCGTCCGGCACCAGTTCCGCAAGGCCCTGGAGTAGGTCGGGACGGGCGGGGGACGGACGGGGCACCCCCACCCCGCCGGCGTAAGTCGGCCCGCCGGTCCCACCCCTCCGGGAAGGGGATGATGTCCTCCGGTGAAATGCGCCGGCCTCTGCTTCGGCTTCTTAGCGGGGGTCGGTGTCGTCGCCGGGTCGAGCGGCGCGACGGGCGGGCCGGTCGGCCCGACGGCGCTCAGGGCGGCCAGGGCCTTCTCCAGGTGGGCGCGGCAGATGAACGCCCGCGGCCCCTGGGCTGGCCACAACACCCGCAACGCCCCGCGAATGCACTTCCGGGCGGCGGCGTGACGGAGTTCGGTGTTCGGGGTCGGCACGGCAAGCCCCGTCCAAGGAGGATGGTGAACGTCAACAAGGGGTGACGAGCCGGACGCCCCACGCCGCCCCGTCCCCCCGGCAGGTCAGCCGCTCGGCCAACCCGGTTGACACGAGGCTGGTGATCGCCGCCCGCACCTGACGGACGGTGAGCCTGGTGGCATCCGCCAGCTCGACGTTGGTGGCCACAACCCACCGGCGACCGCCCGCCTGCCGTAGGAGTCGTTGCTGGGTCGTGGTCGGGGTCGGCCCCAGGGCGGTCGCCAGGAAGTCGTGGAACAGCCTGTCGCGGGTGGACAACCCGACCGGCGGGGCGGCCGAGGGATGATCGCGGGGTGGTAGTGCCGCCGCCCAGCGGACCCACTCGGCCCAACTGGCCAACCAGATCGCCTCGTATCGGGTGTCCGAGGACTTCTTCGGCCAGGAGGTGTGCCAGTGTGGGTAAAGCGGGAGCGACCCGTCGTCGGCGAACAGGACGAGCCCGCCCCGGATGTCCGCCCCCCGGAAGCACAGGGCCGGGAGCCGGTGGCCGCCGAGTTCCTCGCCGTCCCCGGCGAGCAAGTCGTTGAGTAGTACGCCCGAGGCCCGTAGCCAGACGAGCGAGGCAAGTATGTCCGAACTCGCGCGCACCACGAACCGGAAACCGGCCGGGAGCGGGGTCGCAGGGTCGTACAGGTCGCCGAACCGCCAGAGCGACCGCCCCAGGTCTGCGGCCGTAGCCGAGATCTGCCGCCCCAGGTCGGCCGGGCTCCCGAGCGCGACCACCATGTCCTTCACCCGACGGTGCTCGAACCTGGCGTGCCGGAGGTGCGCCATCTCTTCCTGAACCAGTGTCAGGCTTTGCATCGAGAAACCTCAAAAGTGGTTTTTGGTTCGCGTCGGACAGAGATCTTCGCCGTCCGACTTCGTCCCCGTCGGTGCACGGTCGTTGGCGTCGTGATCGCCCCACGCGGCCGGCCGGCGGCGCACAACATAGTCGTGGCGCGATGGGCCGCCCGTCGGATGCTCGGGGTCGCAGGCGTAGTAACAGCATCCACCTTCACGACTGATAGAAATTGCTTCTTGCGTTGCGGGCTCGACCGCAACGCAGGCAAACACCTCATTGACCGACTCCTCACTACCCCTCATTATTCCTCATGGTGGTTGCCACACAGCCGACCCTCGGCTGTGTGGCAACCGACCCTCGGCTGTCGGGCCACCGACGTCGGTGGCCCGACAGCCGACCCCATGACGCGAATCCGCGGGGGGCTACCCCTCGGTCTCGCCATCCCACTTCGACAGCCACGCCTCGTAGGCCGCCTCCACGACCGGCCAGTTGATCCGCAGTCGCATGGCGACCGTGTTGCGCCTTCCTCTCCTGGTGTGCCGCGTCGAACACAGGAACTTCTTCTTCACCAGCCGCTCGACCGCGTACCGGACCGTGGTCGTCTTGTTGACGCGGAGCCACGCCCGGAGCTGGTCCCGGGTCACGACGTACCACTGCGCGCCGTCCGGGTCGACGTGGAGGAACCCCCGGTGGGCGTTCAGCCGCTTGCGGGACTTGTGCAACCCGAGCATGAAATCCACCGTCCCCAGGACGGCCCGCTCCAGGAAGTCGTCTGTGATGGCGACCCACTCGGGCAGTTTGCAGAGGAGCGGCGTCTTCGAGTAGCCGTGCTGGAGGTCGCTCCGCTTATGGGACTTGGCGGTGTAGGCCGCGTCGTCCACCTCGTCGTCGTCGTCGTCATCATCGTCATCATCGTCGTCATCTTCGTCCTCCGGCTCCTCATCGTCTTCCTCCTCCAGCCCGTTGGTACTGGAGATGCCCGCGCCGCCGGCCGTCCGCGTTCGATCGTCCCGGAGCACCTCCGGCAGGTCGGACACCGCCGACGGGGCCGCCGCTTGCCCGCTGGCCGACTTCGCCTTGCGACGGAGCTTCCGTGATGCCTTGTTCGTTCCATCCGACGTGTCGGGAACCTCGTCTTCGTCCGCGTCGGAAGCGACGACTTTGACTTTTGTTCGCCGCTGTTTCTTCCTGGGAGGCAGTCGCCCCGCGTGCGTTTTGGCCGCGTCCTTGGCGGCGAAGTGGGCTTCCGTGGCTTCCCGGTTGCGTTCGACCCGTTTGTCGAGCTTGGCCCGCTCGGCAGCGGACATGCCGCTGAGAGCCGACAGCGGCGGCAGTTTCAAAAGTGGTTTTTGAATACTGGCCGCGGACGCATGGACACGGGCCTTGCCCTTTGGTAGGCTCATTGCGTTCACCCCCGAACCGCCAGTCGAGTCGCTGTCCGCAAAACAGCTCGGCTGGCGGTTCCCGTTTGTGGTCAATACCGCCCACGACTGTGGCGGATCTGGCTCATTTGGTCAATGCCGCGAAGCTGCGACCTAGGCGGACTCGAACGGTGCCCCATACCAGCCGGTCGCTGCCCACCGGCCGACCTGGTTCGGCATCACCATCACCCTCATCGGCCGCAATTCGTTCCGCCGGGTACGCAGCAGCCGCACGAACTCGGTGGTGAGCGGCACGCCCTCGGCCTTCAGCAGGCCGACGACGTCCTCCTTGTGGGCGTCGACCAGGGCGATGCGGTGGTTGCACCCGGCGAGCACCAGCCCCGGCCGGGCGGGGCAGGCCCACCTGTAGCGGGCGGCGTTGAACAACTGCATGGGCAGCGATCCTGGGCTCACGTCCCGCCGTCGCGGTGTACCCACGCAGCCCCACATTTGCGGTGATGGCAAACCCCAGCTCACGCTCGCAGTTCGATCCTGCCGCACGGGCGTAATTCGCCGACACGGCCGTCCCATGCCTCCCCCCGCCGCCTACTGCGGGGGGAGCAGCCCCCCGTCATCGGACGGATCGTCCGCGCCGTCCGTGTCAGCCGGGGGAAGCCCGCGCTTCCACTCGTCGCCCGGCAGCGGCGGGCCGTCGCCGTCGTACAGGAGCCGGTCCATCAACTCCTCCAGGTCGCGGTCCTTGAACGGCCGGTGGACGCGGTCGTCGTCGCCCAGCTCCCAGTACCACCGCGACCCCCGCCCGCTCCCGTCCTTCCGCGACCGCACCCGGAGCAGGGCCTTCGCCCGCTCGACGGTCCGCCGCGCCACCCCGCCCCGCGCCGCGAGCTTGTAGACGTCGGCCGCCCACACCGGGCCGTCGGCCAGGAGTGAGTAAAGGACGTACGCCCCCTCCCTTAGGAGAGAGTGCGCGGCCCGCCCGCCGGTTAGATCGCCGGCGGTGCTGGGGCTCTCGCCCAGCCACTCGACGGTCACCACGCCGTCCCGCTTGACGGTCCGGTACACCAGGCCGGGGGCGGCGGACAGGTTGGTTTTCACCTGGGTCAGCACGTGCTGGAACGGGTCGTCGGCGTTCGGGTCGGGCGCTGCCAGCAGCGCCGAGCGGGCGGCGGCGACCACCCCGATGCTGCCGAGCCCCCGGTACAGGGGGTTTGACCCGCCGCCCTTGCTCAGGTGTCGCAGGAGGAGGACGCCGAGGTCCAGCCGCTCGGCCAACCCGACCAGCGACCCGACGGCCGCCCGGACCGCCCGCTCCGAGTTCGCCGGGCCTGACAAGAACGCGGTGAACGGGTCGATCACGACCAGCCCGGCCCCGACCTCTCGGGCGGCGTCCTCAACCACGCCGATGTCGTCGGGGAAGACCAGGGGCCGGTCCGCGAACTGCCGCCGGTCGTACACGTACACCTTGCGCAGGTCCGCCCCGGCCGCCTGGAGCCGCGGCCTGACCGTGTTCCCGAGGCCGTCCTCGGCCCCGATGAGTACCGCCCCGGCCGGGGGCGATGACCCGGTACAGTTGGGCATCGGCCGCCCGCCGGTGACCCGGGCGATCAGGTCGTAGGCGACGGTGCTCTTCGCCTGGCCGGGGTCGCCGTCGAGGGTGGTGACGGCCTTCCGCGGGATGCGGTTCGGCCACACCCAGTCGAGCCGTTCCTCAGGAATGTCGTTCAGCGGAACCAGACGCCGATCACTGCTCATGGGAACACCTCCGTCTCCGACCAGGCCGAAGGTCGCCAACGTCGCCAACGTCCGGGCGGGCGACGTTGGCGACCTTCGGCACTGCATTCCGGCTCCCACACGTCGCGGCCGTCCATCCGTCCGATGTGGGCTTCACTGTCGTGGCAGGTACGCGGACACACTCGGGCAGAGGGCCAACCTGGGGCCACCAACCCGAGCCCCGACTTGCCAACGTCACGGGCGGATCATCAACAACTGCACGGCGAGTACGTGCGCCATCCCGAACGCGGGCATTTGATGCCACGGGTCGGTCTCCCGCTCGGCCGCGCGGCGGTCGAGTTCCTGCATGGTTTTCAGCCCCGTCCGGCGTAGGCGCGGCTTGTTCGGGTCTCTGGGCTTCTTTGGGGACGGGTTGTCACGCGGGGCGAAGTTGGAGTGGAGGGGGTCTCGGAACCGCACCCGGGTCCGGTCGTCGCTGAAGACCAGCCGCCGCTTCTCGTCGGCGGCGACCAACCCGTACACGGGCTCGGCTCGCCCGAGGCAGCTGCCGTCCAGCACGCACCACTTTCGGTGCAGCCCGCCGGGAGCCTCGACCACCGCCAGCGAGGTTTCCAGGAGCAGCAGGTCGCCGGGTAGCAGCCGCCACGCGTCCACAGCCGTCGCCGGGTGCCCGGCGGGCAGCCGCCACATGTAGCAGGACGGCCGGTCGAAGGCCGCAGCGACGGCGAACCGCTTCCTGGTCATCAGTGCCGCGTGGTCCGCCGGTGGGCCGGGGAGCGGCACTTCGCTAACCGGCAGGGTGCCGTGAGTGTCGGGCAGGAACGGCTCGCCCTCACCGGTCGCTGCCCAGTGCGGGTTCACCCGCTCGACCGCCCCGAGCCGGGCGATCAGGTTCCGGGTCGGCGGCTGCACCTCGCGGACGACGATGTTCACGAGTGCCTGCGTGACGCCCAGCGCGCGGGCCAGCCTGGTTTGGTTCCCATCGAAGAGCCGGTCGAGGACGAGAACGAGTCGCCCGCGGGCGACCTTCTGCCACTCGACCTGTTCCGGCGTCGGTTTTTTCCCCATCGGATGTTTTCCATTGAGAGGATGGACACCGTCCATTATTGTCGATAATAATAGATGTGCTGCGGCGGGTTGCAAGGGCGCAGCAACCCGGTTCTTCGGGGGTGACGGATGGCGAAGGTGACGATCAAGCAGGCGGCAGAGCGGACGGGCCTTTCGACCAGTCTGCTCTACCAGATCTGTGCGGAGCGGCGGCTGCCGCACTTCCGGCTGGGCCGCGAGGGGAAGCGTGGCAAGATCCTGATCGAGGAGGTTGACCTGGAGGCATTCCTGGCGGCGGCCAGGGTCGAGGCGGGGGCGTGCGACGACCCGTCCGCCCCGAACAACCGCTCAGTCGCATGATGATGGACTGATGGTGAACGACACGGCCGCTCTGACTTTCATCCTGGAAGCAAGCGGCGAGTAGATCCGGGGTCGATTGACCCCGATGAAGACGGGGTTCGGAACCGCCAGATCGCGGACCCGCCCCGAGCGGAAGCTGAGATGCGGACGACCACATGCACCACGACACACCCCACCCGGAAGTCCGGGTTATAGGCGAACGAGACGATCGCAGAAGAATGGTCCCGGCCGAGTTAATGGGCGGCCACGTCCACGAGACGGCCGGTGGGAAGCGAATCCACATCTGGCGGCGGGGGACCAAGTTCATCGCCCGCGGCCGGTTCCAGGGGCGGCACTTCGGGGAGACCCTCGGTGATGAGTCGTCCGCCACGACGAAGTTGCGGCGACTGCTCACCGCTATCGAGGACGGCGCGTACAGGCCGCCCAGTGAGGCGCACCGGAGGCAGCTCGCCGACGGCACCGTGCCGCGACTGACGTTCCGGCAGCTGGCCGAGGTGTTTCTCGCGGCAAAGCGGAAGCAAGTTGGAATCCAGACGGCTACGGACTACCGTGCCCGGCTCGTCCCCTTGCTAGTGTTCGCAGAACTCCCAGCGAACCGCAAGCGGTGGCCGCTAGCCGCGGACGTGGACGCGGGGTTCGTGACGGATGCGCGGGCGCACCTCTACGCCTGTCGCACGAGCCGAAACGGCCGGGCCGCCGGGCAGCCCCGGCCGCTGTCCCCGCGACAGATCGTGAACGTGATGGAGACCCTGCGAGCGATGCTCGCGTGGGCCGCCGACCCCCGGAACAACAAGCTACCACCGGGGTGGTTGAACCCGGTCACCCGCGGCTCGGTAGGCACCCCGCCGGCCAAAGACCCATTCCGGCGCGACCCGCTGCCGTTGGAAGTCCGGGCCAGGATCGTGGGGCTGATGGACGCGTGGCAGCTCTGCACGCTCGTTCCCTCACTGATCCTGCCGATGCGGCCCGACGAGGCGTGCGGGCTGCTCACCGACGACGTGGACTTCGAGTACGCCGAGTTGTTGTTCGGGATCAACCTGCCGGACGTGAACTTCACCAAGAAGAAGGTCGCGTTCCGGCTCCCCTTCCCGAGCGAGTTGCGGGCGATTCTAGAATCCGCGGTCGGGGACCGCACGAGCGGGCCGCTGCTGCGGACACGCCGGGCGTACACCAGAGCCACGCCGCTGGGGGTCGACACCCTGGCGGATTTGAAGGCCCAGTTCGACCAGCGGGTGCTCTCCGAGAAGCCGGGCCGGGTTCAGACCGACCACGACCGGAAGATCCTGTTCCGCCGACTCCTACGGGAACTCGGCGGCGTGAGCGCGGATGCCATGAATCGGGAGTTCAAGGCGCTGCTCGCGGCGGCCGGTGTTGCCCCTGGAGCATCGCTCTACACCCTCCGGTCGTCGGTGACGACGACGATGAGCACGGGGGCGAAGCTCCCCCACCTGGAACTCACGTACCTGACCAGCCACAGCACCCGGGACATCCTCACCCGGTACACGAGCCTGGACGTACACGGCGAGATGCGGAGGTATTTCGACCACGTCCGCCCGCTGCTCGACGCGGTCACCCGGCGGAGCGACGAGTTGGGGATCGGACGTAAGGAAGCGGGGTCTTACGAATCGTGACAGAAACCATGATCCGGGGACGGTCACGATCTTCGAGGAGTCGGGGTGCCGCAGCGTAGCGACCGCGTACGGCACCAAAGAACGGAGCAGGGACTGGTAGTGTCTGGCGCGAAAGCGTCCAAGCCTCGCCCACCATCAACGCGAAGGAGAGACCGATGCGCTGCAAGTTAGTCCTCAGCATTTTCGCCGAATCGAATGTCACGGGGGAGTCAGTGGAGCTGTGCCCCGGTGTGCTGGTCGAAGAGCAGGACTCGGCGGAGCACCTATTCGGGAATCTGAACGCACTCTGCGAACAGGGCTGGGGTGATATGTCACAAAAGAGGATGCGAGACTTCTTCACCCGGCTGCATCACGAATACGACGCGATCAAACGCCTCTTTGAACATCGGGAACAGGCGAGAACCCCAAGCGCTGAAGGCAAGGAGAAAACGGTCCGGCGGAAGGCCGCGTCGGCAGCCCAGCCGAGCGAGCGATAAGAGTAGGACGCCACCGAACTGAGCAGCCCTTCCGCGGCCCCCTCGGCTCACCCATTGCCCTCTCCGAACGTAATGGGGAGGGTTTCTCCCTCCGACCCTTCTCCGCGATTCTGCGGTGCATGACTGGTGCACGTTTGGTGCACAAGACCCCCTATAATGCCCCTCAAGCCGGGCGCGTGGCCCGGCCGATGAGATGTTGCGAACGCCTAGTTTTTCCAGGGAATTTGTGCGATCAGGCGGCAGTCGTCGAGGGGGGCTAAAAGTGGGTCTGGGAGATTCCCTCCCTCTCCGCTGTCCTGTCGGCCCCGGTGACACAAGTGGTTGTCACCGGGGCCTTTGCCTTTCCGGGCCGACCTCGGAACCCCCGATTTGTGGCAGTGTTTGTGGCACTTTGTGGCGGGAGGGTTCTCCGAGGATGACATGGCCAAGGCCCGCTCGTTCCGCGTCGGCAAGGTGACCGGCTACCTCCGCGGCCGCGTCTGGTACCTCTGCTACTTCGAGCACGGCAAGCGCCGCCGCCCCCGCGCCGGGGCCGACCGGGACGCCGCCCGGCAGCTCGCCGCCCAGGTCAACGCCCAGCTCGAGACCGGGGCGCCCTCCGCACTCGGGTTCGAGCCGATCGGCATCCCCGCCCTGCGGCGCGACTGGCTCGACCACCATGAGCAGGTCCGCCGGTCCTCGGTCCAGTCGATCAACCGGTACCGGACGGCCACCGAGCACCTCCTCCGCTTCCTGAGCGACCACCCCTTGAGGCACGCGGGAATGTTCTCGGCCTCCCACGCCGCGGACTTCGTCCGCCACCTGCGGGCCGCCCGGGTGTCCCCGAACGGCCACCCGAACACCCCCACGCGGCCGCTGCTGGACAAGGGCGTGCGGTACGTCCTGGAGTGCTGCCGGGCGCTGTTCAACCACGCCGCCCGGCGGCGGCACCTGCCGCCGTACGCCGGGAACCCGTTCGCGGCGGTCGAGATCGACCGCATCCCCGTCGAGTCCGCGCGGCCGATCACGCTCCTCACCGCGGACCAGGAACGCGAGTTCCTCGGCGCGTGCGACGACTGGCAGTTCCCGGTGTTCCTGACCCTAATCCTGACCGGGCTGCGGCCGGGCGAGTTGTGCCACCTCCTGCTGCCCGACGACCTCGACCTGGCGGCCGGCCTCGTCCGGGTGCGGAACAAGCCGCGACTCGGCTGGCAGGTGAAGACGCGGAACCAGCGCGACATGCCGCTCGTGCCCGCGCTGGCGGACGTGCTGCGGGTTCATCTGGCGGGCCGCACCTCCGGGCCCGTGTTCCTGCGGCGGACGTGGACGGCCGACGGCCCGCGGTTCGATGCGTCCTCGCCCGCGGCCCTGGAGGCGGAACTGTCGCGGCGGCTCGCCAGCCGGGACGCGACCCGGGGCGAGTCGGACCGGGACGTCCGGCGGCGCCTGGCCCGGCGGCTCTGGCGGGACGCCGGGGCGGTGGACGAGGGCCGGGTCCGGGTCGAGTTCATCCGGGCGGCGGGGGCCGCCGGGCTGGCCGGGCAGACGGCGCCGAAGGTGCTCCGCCACCAGTTCGCGACCGCCCTCCAGGAGGGGCGGGTGGACCCGCTGGTCCGGAACATCCTCATGGGGCACGCGGCGGCGGGCGTGCGGTCGGCGGGGCACGGCCTCGGGATGACCGCGGTGTACACGCACACCCGGCCCGAGACCGTCCGCGAGCAACTGCTCGCCGCGCTCGCCGACCGAGCGGCCGCCGCGGCCGCGCGGGAGTGGGTCTCCCGACACAACCAGTTACTCGTCTAAATATCTGGCATAATCGTGTCAAGATACTTGTGTGGGATCGGATAGCAATCGCAAACCCTCGTGGTCGCCCTGCCCCGCCCCACCAGGCGGCCTGCTCACCACTCCTGGGGATCACCGCCGGCGTCGCTCACACCCAATGCCGGTGGTCCTGCCGCGAGGGGCCTGACTCCCGGACGGTTATCCCGGGAGTCAGTGCACTTGCCCGGTCGTGGTCCTCGACCACGCCGGGGTGGGGGCCGGGACGCGGCGTGATCTCACCCCCCGACCGTCCGGCAGCCCCTGCCGCTCGCGAGCGGGGCGAACGAATTATGCTATTAATATTCTAAATATATTATCAAATCGTGTCACAATTACTTGAAGAGCGGCTTACCTCTTGCCTCTCCCCTGCGAGCCGGCGGGTGCGGGTGCCGAGGGTGTTCGCGGGGAAAGAGTCGCCGGCAGGGGTGACCGGACCGAGTGGCGGCAGGGGTGAACGCGGATCGGAGTCAGCCGCCGGCGCCGCGGCGGCGCGCCGGTCGACGGCGTCGAGCAGCGGCGCCTGCTCCCGTTCGAGCACCGCGGAGGAACGGCGGCGGAGCTGGCCGAGGTGGGTATACGCGACGACCGCCGCCTTCCCGGGCGCGTGGCTCAGGAAGTAGCGGACGTACCCCTCCGGCACGCCCGCGTTGTTGAGCGTCGTGGCGAACAGGTGGCGCAGGTCCTTCAGGGTCGCGGCCGACGGCCACTTCATCATGGTTGACAACATCGCGACCCCCCGCACGTGGTCGTGGTCCAGCCCGCCCGCGTCGGCGAACACCCCGACCCGGACGCGGGCCCGCTCCGCGGCCGTCCTCGCTCCCGCCCGGTCGCACCGCGCCCGGTACTCGCCGACCAGGTCCGCGTGTGCCGCCGGGAGGTTCCCGTCGTGATCCGGGAGGCGGACCTCCGCTCCCGGGGCCGGAGCGCCGACCAGGCCGGGCCGGTCGGTTCTGGTTTCGACTCCCCATACGACAGCCAGTCCCGGCGGTCGTGTGCGTTTCCGCCTCGCCCGCCCGGCCGAACCGGCTTCTCCGATTCCGATCCGCGCCCCCTGGCGTGCGCCGCCGTCGCCGCGCCAGTCCGGTCACCAGCCCGGACGTAGCAGCGTCCGCCGGTCCGGGGCCGGCGCCCGTCTCGACGGTCCCCTCCCGGTCACCACCTGGCTGCCCGTGCTCTCCCCGCGGCCGGGGTGGTTTTGCGTCCCCGCAAGACCGCCCCGTCGGGGGCGGTCTTCTACCCGTTCCGGAGACCACTCCGATGACCGAACACGCGCCCACGCACGCACACGCCGCCTTCCTGTCCCTCCTGCCCCGGCTCCGGACGCACGCCCGCGTCCGGTTCCGACACCTCAACTGGAGCGACCGCGAGGAGGCGGTTGCCGACACCGTGGCCTACGGCTTCGCCTCGTTCCTGCGGCTCACGGCGCGCGGGAAACACCCGGCCGCGTTCCCCGCGGTGTTCGCGCACTTCGTCGCGCGGGCGGTGGCCAACGGGCGGAGCGTGGTCCGCCGGCTCTCCGCCCGGGACGTCACGGCCGGGTACCGCAAGGGCCGGGCCGCGGTCCACCGCCTCGAGGGCCCGGCGCCCGGCGGCGGGTGGTGGCGGGACGCGGCCCCGGACCGGCGGGGCCGGGTTGCCGACCAGGCGGCGTTCAACCTCGACTTCCCCGCCTGGCTCGCCACCCTGCCGGCCGTCAAGCGAACCGTCGCCGAGCTGCTGGCGCGGGGCCACGGCACCGGCGAGGCCGCCGGCGCGACCGGGCTCAGCGCCGGCCGCGTGTCGCAACTGCGGCGCGAGCTCGCCGACTCGTGGGTCGACTTCCACGCGGGTTTCTGACACCGGTCCGTCCCGACGCCGCCCCACCCGGACCGGCTTCGGCGGACGTCGGGAGGTGACCGACCCGGAGGGCCCATGTCTGTACCGCTGTCCCACCTGGTTCTCGACCGCCCCCTGGCGGTCCTCGACGTCGAAACGACCGGCGTCGACCCGGCGGCCGACCGGGTCGTCGAGGTGGCCGTCCTGACCCTCCTGCCGGGCGGCGGGCAAGAGCTTTTCCACCGCCGCGTCGATCCGGGCGGGCCGATCCCGCCCGCGGCGACCGCGGTGCACGGCATCACCGACGCGGCGGTGGCTGGCGCCCCGCCGTTCGCCGCGGTCGCGCCCGAGCTGTTCGCGGCCCTGCACGGGTCGGACTTGGCCGGGTTCGGGATCGGCACGTTCGACCTGCCGCTGCTGGCCGCCGAGTTCGCCCGCGCCGGGGTCCCGTTCCGGGTGGCCGGGCGGCGGGTGATCGACGTGCTGGCGCTGTACCGGCGGTGTCACCCGCGGGACCTTTCCGGCGCCGTCCGCGAGTACCTCGGCCGCGACCACGCCGGCGCGCACTCGGCGGCCGCCGACGTGCGGGCCACCGCCGAGGTGCTCGACCGGCAGGTGGGGCGGCACGCGCTGCCGCCCACCCCGGCCGGCCTGCACGCTTCGCTGGTCGAGGTGGACGTCGCCGGCCGGTTCCGGCGCGACGCGGCCGGGCACGTCGTGTTCGCGTTCGGGAAGTACGGCGGGCGGCGGCTCGGGGAGGTCGCCGCCCGCGACCCCGGATACCTGAGGTGGATGCTCGGCCGCCCGTTCCTCGACGACGCCCTCGGCCTCGTCCGCCGCGCGCTGGCCGGCGGGTGAGTCGCGGCGGTGGCGCCCCTGCCCCACGGTTTTCATTCCCCGAATCGCGGCGCCCGCCGGCCGACCGGCCGGCGGGCGCCACGACCGTTCCCGGAAGGTTGTGATGCTCACACCCGGCAACCTCAAGCTGGGCGGCCGGCGCATCTGGGGGTTCGCGCTCCCCTCGGGCACGCCCGCAGTCTGCCCCGGCATGTCGCCGACCTGCTCGGGCTGCTGCTACGCCGCGGCCGTCGAGCGGTACCGCCCGGCCGCCGCGGCCAAATACCGGCGCAACCTGCGGGCGTCACGCCGCCGCGGGTTCGTCCGCCGGCTCGTCGCGTTCCTGGTCGCCCACCGGATCCGCGTCGTCCGGGTCCACACCGGCGGCGACTTCTACTCGCCGCGGTACGCGAGGAAGTGGCTGGCGGTCGCGCGGCGCGCGCCCGGCGTCACCTTCTTCGGCTACACCCGCGGCTGGCGCGTCCCGGCGATCAAGGCGGTCGTCAACCGGCTCGCCGCGCTGCCGAACTTCGTCGTGTGGTACTCGTGTGACCGAGACACCGGCGTGCCGGCGGACGTCCCGGCCGGCGTGCGCCTGGCCTGGCTCTCGGCCGCAGCCGGCGACGTGGCGCCCGCCGGCGTCGACCTGGTGTTCCGGGCCCGCGCGCTCCGGCGGCGCCCCGTCGCGCCCGGCGGCCCGCCGGTCTGTCCCGCCGAGGACGGCGTGCCCCGCCCGCGCCGGGCGACGTGCGACGGGTGCGGCCGGTGCTGGCACCCGGCGCCCGGGACGCACCGCACACCGCTCCCGGTGATCGACCCCACCGAACCGCGGTAGTCAACGACTCGCTCGTGCCGATCCCATTCTTCCCGAACGGAGAACGACCATGACGCCCGAGACCGACGGCCGCGCACCGGCGCGCGGCGACCCGACGGACCCCTCGGGGATCGCCGGGGCCCGGCGCGACACCCCCGCCGGAGCGGCCGCGAAGGCGAGCCGACAGGTGTGGGTGCCGCACCGGTCGAGAAGGCAGAAGAAGGCGCTGTGGGTCGTGCCGGGCAGCCTCAAGCGCCTTCGCCAGGGCACGGAGGAACCACGATGACCGCCGTCGTCTCGGCCCGGGCCCGCCGACTGTCCGACGCACTCACGGACCTGAAGGTGAAGGTCCGCGCGACTCTGGCGACCGAGCTAGCCGGCGCCGTGGGCATCGCCGTCCGCGACGTCCTGCTCGTCGCGCTCGTCGACCGCCTCAGCGCACCGCCGCGCGCCTCGACTCCGGCGCCGCTCCGGGGCGGCTGGTGGGGGGACGGGTCCGACCGCGAGCCGAACCCGTGGGACCCGGCTCCCGCCATGTGGGACGATTCCGGCGACGATCCCTCGCAGGTCCCTGCCCACTACGCCGGCGACGAACGTGACGCACCCGGGCCGGCGCCGGTGGCGCCGGCCGCGGCCGTCGCGCTCGGCTTGAGCGTGGGGCGGTGGTGGCTGGGGCGCGGGGGAACGGGCGTCGCGGCCGTCGGGTTCGGGGTGCTCGCGACGGCCCTGGGGCGGGCGGGCGGGCCCGGCGTCCGCGCGGCGCTGGCCGTCCTCGCCGCCGCGACCGACGTCCTTACCGCCGAGGCCGCCCTCGCCCGCCACCGCCCGTTCTGACCAGTCTCGCCAGACCCGCTCCCCGAACCCGCGACACCGCCCGTATACCCGCCCGGCGCTCGCCGCGGGTCAGCCGAGTGTTGCGTGATCGGGGATCGGGACTGGCGCCCCGCTGCACTGAACACATTACGACGACCCGAGACCCCCTAAACGCAACAACAGGAGGAACGAACCATGTCCGCGACCACGACCGCCACCAACGGCAGACCCCAGCGCAAGCAACTGTGCGAACAGCTCGACCGGCTCGACGCGATCCTCGACGTGATCGCCGAGGGCCTGCCCGGGGCCGTCACCGACGCGTGCCGCGAGGGCGCCCGGGCGGCCGTCAAGGACGCGATCATCCAGATCTTCACCGACCCCGAACTCCGCGCCCTGCTCGCCCCGGCGGCGCCCTCCCCGGTCGCCGCGGCGCCCGCCCCCGAGCCCGGGCCGAAGACGCCCGGCCCGTGGGGCCGGCTGAAGGCGAAACTCGCCGCCGCCCGCGACGCCGTGACCGGCGCGGCCGCCCGGGCGACGGGGGCGGTGGCGTCGCGGTACCGGGCGGCCGGCGACGCCGTGGCGGCGCTCGGCCAGGCCGCCGGGGAGGCGCTCCCCTGGAGGCGCATGCTGTGGGTCAGCGGCGGCGTCGGGCTGGCGGTCGGAGTGGCCTGCCTGGTCGTGCCCCAGACCGTCGCCGCGGCCGCCGGCGCCGCCAGCGCCGGCGCCACGGCCGTCGCCGTTCAGGCCGGCACCTGGCTGGGGCGCGCCGCCCGCCGGTTCGGCCTGGCGGGCTGACCGCGTGCGGCGAGCGGGCGGGATTCGTGTCGGACGTGTGACGACGGCGTCGGCCGGTCAACGTGTTCGCCCGCGGGCGAGCGCCTCAGCCCGTGCGACCACCCGAACCACCTTCTGCCCCTCGACCTCGGCCTGACTACCGCCTTCCGCCCCGCGGCTCCCACGTCACGGGTCCGAGGGCCGTCGGCACAACCCCGAGGAACCACCATGGCGGAAACGGGCTCCCGAACCGCCCGTGACGTCCCGGGTACCCGGACCCTCCGCCCGTCCGCGTGCGGCCTGCCCTCGAAGTCCCCCGCCCACGCCCGACCCGCTCCCCGACCCGCGGGAGGGACGCCCCGTCGGGTGTCGCCCGCTTTCGTACCCCTGGACGCATCGCCGCAGAACGGGGCGGGTCACACTCCGGTGGAGGGTTCACCGGTCTGGCTGGAGAGCGGAGCGACTTGCTTCACCCTGCCGAGTACAGCCTCCACGAGACCGCCCCACTCCTTCCGAACGGCTTCGGTGTAGTGCCCGGCGAGATTATTTAAATGCAAGTATGAGTTTAATGCGACACCCCGGCCCGGGGCGTGGCCCATGAGATACCGCGTGTAGGACTCGGGCACGGCCGCGTTATTCATCGTCGTGGCGAAGAGGTGCCGCAGGTCCTTCACGGTGGCCGCCCGGGGCCACCCGAGGCGTGTCGCGAGACCGGCAAACTCGCCCCGCACGTCGTCGTATCCGATACCGCCGGCGTCACGGAGAAGCCGGTCCCGAGTCCGGGCTCGCTCGGCCGCCGACTGCTCGTTCAACTTCTCGCACCTCCGGCGGTACTCGGCGATTAGTTCCGGAAGCGGAGCACGGTACAGGGGAGCGTCGACCACCCCGTGCACGACGCGACGTCGTTCGAGGAGCAGGCCGTGACCGCGCCCGCCGCGGAGGTCGGCCCAGAACGGCCCGAGGTCGGCGAGCAGCGGGAAGCGCTTGTCGCGCCGCCCCTTCGTGAGCACGTCGAGTTCGGGAATGCAAGGGACCTTCAGCCAGTCCGCCGTAAGGTGTTCGGCGAAGAGCGTGCAGGGCTCGGCGGCGCGGAGGCCGAAGAGCAGCAGCGGCACGAAGAGTCGAAGTTGATGGTGATCGCACGCGTTGATGAACTCCACGGCCATGGGGCTGGTAATGTCCGGTTCGGCGAGCGGGTCGCCGTGGGGGGGTGGTGTCCTCGCACCCCCCTTGAGGAACGGAGAGCGAAACCCCTCGGGCAGAAGGCCGCCGCGGGCCGGGTCGAGCGCCCATTCGTAGACGCCGCGAACGACGTCGAGCACGTACCGGTGGCTCCGCAGCGGCCTCCCCGCGGCGCCCGCCCGACCGTTCCCGCCGACCTCGCGGTTCGCCAGAAACGCCGTGAAAGAAAGCTGGAAGTCGCGATTGACCAGCGCCGGACTCGGGTAGACTCTGTCGATCGTGGTTTGCTCGCAGAAGGCACGGTAGTGACCGAGGGCGGCGCGGTACCGGGCCACCGTGGCCGGATCGACTACGCCGGCGTCGGCGCGGCGGCGAAGGTCGTCGAGGTAGCGCGCGACGAGTTCGTCGTGGCCGAGGCGACGCGGCTTCGGCACCCCCCCGGACCGCAGACCCGTAACGCGATCGTCGACCTGCCGGGCCCGCACGAGGACCGCCAGCAAGTCGCCCTCGACGCGTTCGGAGAGGTTCTTCCGGGCCGCCGGGTCCCACCAGTTCAGGATGTGGTGGGTCCCCCGGCGGTAGATCCGGACCTTCCGCGGGGGGCTCAAACCCGGGGGGAAGGAGTCCAACCGCTCCCAGCGGTGCTTCTCACCGTAGCGGTCCGTCCAGGAGTGCTGACCGGACGGCGTCGTGTCGCCGACCCGCTCGTGGGAGCCTGCCGAATCCATGGCCGTCCTGCCTGACCTCGCCTTGACTTGCGAGCGAATGACGGCAGGGTAACCGGTGGGCCTCACGCCGCACTCACACCTGCGGCCTCGGCGTGTGAGACTTCGGGGGTAACGGAACCACGTCCGAATGAGTCGCGCGATGGACCGAATCGAGTGGGCCGAGCGAAGCTACCGACAGATTGTCCCTGCCCCGGACGCCGGGTGGGCCGAGGTGCCGGTTCGGAGGCTGGAGGTGTGGCTGAGGGATGCCGTGGCCCCGCTCGTGGCCGAGTACGTGCGTCGTACGCGGTTCCAGGACCTCGCGGCCTGGCCGCTGCGAGCCCTTCGCCCGGGTTCGGGGTCTCCCGCGCGCGCGGCCCTCGAAGCGGTCGACGAGAGCCTGGTGGGGTGTGCGAAAACGGTTCAGACAGCACTCCGATCCACCCGCGTCCGGCGCGCCCTGGAGCACGGCGTTCTTCCGGAGCCGGTGGTGACGAGTCAAACGAGCCTCGTCGGTGGAGACGGGACTCATCCGCTTTTGCGGCAGACAGAGCGGATTCACCCGCTCCCCGTCATGGAGGCCCAGGTGGAAGGCGTCGCCCGGCGCTTTTGGGCCGACCTGGTCAACCCGGAGGATTACTGGCGGCCCAGCCCCCGGTGGCTGCTGGCGGAGGGCCTCCAGACCGTCTCGAGCGGGGAACTGGTGGCCTCGCTCAACCCGGAACTCCACCGGGTCGGCGACTTCATCACGCGATGTCTCGAGCGAAGAGTGACGCTTCTCGTAGAGGAATTACGAGGCGCCGGACACGCGATCCTGGCCGCGTCGCGCCCGTTGGGCCCCCGGGCTCCGAAAGCAACCGCCCTCATCCCCTCAACTCTCGCCCAGCTTGAGGCCCGCGTCCGCGCCTTATACGCGTCCTGCTGGCCGGAACCGGAGGGGGCCTACCGGGATTCGTGCGTCACCCTGGTCCAGGCGTACGTGGCCTACCATCCCGATCCGCACGTCGAATGGCTGGGTGACGCGTCGGCGGAATCGGCCCTGGGAGGACACGTCTTCCGGCACAATGTGTCCCACGCCCGGAAGTTGGAAGTCACCGACCGCGTGGCCGCGGCGCTGGCCGACCTGCGACGCATGTATGCCGAGGAGCCGCCGGGCCAGTCGGCCTTGGACGAAGCTGTCGCCAGCGGAGGGCTTGTCGTCGCCGAAGCTTTGCCGCAGGCGTTCTGGTCGGGAAAGCCGCTGACCGTCGCGTGGCACCGACACCCGATGCCTTGGAAGTTGCTCCTCCTGCTGGCTCGCAAGGCGCGGTTTCACACGCACGTCGTCGAACTGGACGTCTACGAAGATGACGTCTCCGAGTCGGCCATGGCGACGCTCCTCGGACGGCTGAAAAAGCTCCTCCCACCCGAGTTGAGGAAGGCCATCGTACCCGGCCCCGAACCGCGGTCCTACCGCCTGGATTTGCCGCCCCGACTCGTGCACCTCGTAGACGTTTCCGATCCCCACTCGCGTCGCCAGTTCCCTTGACGAACCCACCGCCCCTGAATTCTCACGCCGCTCACCGCCCCGTGTGATCGCGGCGTGAGTCCTCATCGTTACTCTTCATGCACGTGGCGTGACCGCGTGCCCCCGAACGGAGGCCGCATGTCCCGCCGTAACCCGGACCCTGGTAATGGGAGCGTGGCGAGCGGAGGAGATTGCTCCGACTCGACGCTGCCGCGTCTGACCGCCGAGCACGTGGCCCGCTGGGCCGACCGAATCGCGGACGGTCGCGACGAGTTCCCCGCCCAAGTGGTCGGAGCCGACCGTGCCGCGCTTGAGTACGCGGTCCGGCTGCGGCTCCGCCGGCGACTGGTCCGGCTGGTCGCGCGGGCGATCGCCGGGCGTCTTCATGCCTCGGGCGTGGAGGCGATCTAACAGGAGGCCCACGATGCTCGATCGCAAGTACGACCCGACTCAGCCGTACCGGTACGTCCGGTACGGCCGCATGTCGGGGAAGTCGCAGAACCCCAAGTCACCCGAGCAACAGTTCGAGACGATCGAGGACGTTCGCACCCGGAGCCGTTACCCCTGGGTGCTCGTGAAGACCTACCGGGATGACGCCATTACCGGGCGACTCATCCGCCGCCGGCGCGGGCTTCAGACGATGTTGCAGGAGATCGAACTCGGTCTCGTGAGGGTGGACCTGATCGCCGTGGACACCATGGAGCGGCTGGGGCGCGCCGGGGAGATCGCCGAGATCCGCCGCAAGCTCCTGGTCGAACACGGCGTCATGGTCGTCGCCGCCGACAACGACTTCTGCGACCCGACGGGCGTCGTCGGCGCCGCCGTCGGCATGGTCGAGCAGATGCGATCGACTGAACACACGCGAATCTCGCGGCACAACGTACTCCGCGGCAAGAAGTTCGCGGCCTCGCTCAAGCGCTGGCCGGGCGGGCCGCCCCCGTTCGGGTACCGGCTCAAGTCGATCGTGGACGACTCGGCCGACCCGCCCGAGGTGTACTCCGTCCTCGAGATCGACCCGCCCCAGGCCGACGCCCTGCGGCTCGCGTACCACCGCGCGGTGGACACGGGCGAGGGCGACCTCCTTCTGGCCCGATGGTGGAACGCCTCCCCTGGTATTCCCGCGGAGTTCAAGCCGGTCAGCCCGTTCACGATGGGTTATCGCCTCCGCAACCCGATCTCGATCGGGGTCCTGAAGTGGGGCGTGAATCGCACCGGCATCGTCAGCGACGTACGCGTGGTCGAGCGGAACCCGGACGGTCCCAAGGTCATTGACGACTTCTGCCCGCCCTTGATCGAACGAGAGATTTTCGATCGGTTCATGACGGTCCGGAACGCGCGCCGGCAAGCCGCGGCGAGTGCGCGGGCACGGACGATGGAGTGTGGCGAAGACGTCAAGCGCATCGCGCCGCAGGTCCGCGGCTTGACCCTCAAGTACCCCCTCACGGGGCTGGTCCGCTGCGGCGGCTGCCGGGCCAGCATGCGGCCGGTGTTGTCCGGGCGCAAGAGCAAGGCGGGTAAGACCTACACCTACTACACTTGCCCCCGGCACTACGACGGGTCCTGCGACAACGCGTATCACGTTCCCGAAGTCCCGCTCCGCCGTGCGGTCGTCGAACGACTCCGGGCTCGCCTGTTCCCGCCTCCGGACCGGGCCGGCGAGGTCCCCGACTGGTTGCCCGAGCTAATGGCCGAGGTTCGCCGCGAGCTCGACCACTACCGGCTGCTGGAGCCGGACCGGACCGCCGAGGTACGAAAGGAAAGAGAGCAGATCGAAAAGAACCTCGCGGGTTGGGGTCAGTCGCTCGGAAACCCGGCCTTACCGGGAATCGTTCGATCCGACCTCGAGGCTCGCTACGCCTCGGGCAAGCTTCGCCTGGAAGAACTGTATCGCGACTCGGAAACCGCGGCTCTCGTCGAGTCGAGCTTGCAGGCGGCCGTGGGCCCCGAAACCGTGCTCGCCCAACTCCGGACGCTTCACGACGTGTTGGGGACGCACAACCCGACACTGACGAACCTGGAGTTGGCGAATCACATCGACCGCATCACCTGCCACCGCGACGGCCGCGTCGAACTGCGCGGCACGTGGCTCGGGCTGTTCGCCGGGGCGACCGAACTGCTCACTCGCTCCGCTGCCGCTCCGGCGCCCCCGGAAACTTGTAGCGCGTTCCCGGCAGTGAACCCGCGGCGCCGCGGGCGACTTCGCGTCCCTTCGTTGTCTGCGTCCTCCCAGGACGCGGCAGGAGACGGAGACACGTCACTGGACCCGGGCCGCTTCGACGGCCTGCGCGACGGCTTCTTCTGGTCCGAACCCGTCACCCTGGAGGGTACCAAGTGTTGGTCCGAACGCCACGCGGCCGAGGTGGCAACCCTGAGAAAGGAGGGATGGACCCACGAACGGCTCGCGAGTCACTTCAAGAAAACCGTGCCGACGGTACGCAAGGCGCTCAAGTTCGCTGCCGCTTTCGACGGGTCGCTCGGGGACTTGCCGAGGAAGCAACCGAGAGCACGATGGCCGGAACAGAACTACCGTGAAGTGGCCCTGCTGCGGCGTGCGGGGAAGTCCCTAACGGAACTCTGCGCCCACTTCGAGAAGTGCGAACCACTGATCCGCACGGCTCTGCGCCTCGCCAAGGCTGCGGACGCATGACCCGCGAGTAACGCGCAATTCGCACTTTCTCAACCATGTTGTGGTGTGGGGCCGCCAACAGGCGGCCCCACACCTCCGGTCTTTTTTAGCCATGAGACAACCACGTACAGAATCGGGCATAAGTGCTACTGCTGCACAGTGTTGCAGAAAGACAACTGAAGCAGAAAGACATCACGTTTTCCTCCAGATACATGGTCATGTACCCACCGGGATGCGAAAACAGTTGGTGTCAGAGTTCGAACTGGCGGAGATTGATCGCTGGTGAGTAGAGCAAGCGGCTGAAAATCGCTAGGTCCCCAGTTCAACCCTGGGACTGCCCACTGTCGGTAAAGCACCTCGGCTGAAGCACTTACGCTTACCCCGGGACGGTCCCGGGCGCGGCCGGAAGCCCTTGGTTTCGTGGTAGTACTACCACGATTCCCTTCCGGAGCCGCGACACATGGCCCGTGGCAAGCAGACCGTCCCCTCGTACCTCCTCCACAAACCGACCGGTCAGGCCCGCGTCCGCATCAACGGCCGCGACGTTTACCTCGGCGTCTACGACTCGCCCGAGAGCCGGGCCGAGTACGCCCGCGTCGTCGCCGAACTGGCCGTCCACCCGACGCCCGCGGACCCCACGCCCCTCACGCCGGGCCGTCACCAGGTGAGCGTCAACGAGTTGCTCCTCGGGTTCTGGGCCTACGCCGACCGCCACTACCGCCGGGCGGACGGCACCCCGACGAACGAGCTCCCCCAGTTCCGCCAGACGTTCCGCCTCGTCCGCGAGTTGTACGGCCACACCCCGGCCCGGGAGTTCGGCCCGCTCGCGCTGAAGGCGGTCCGGCAGAAGATGATCGACACGGGGTGGAACCGGAAGCTCGTCAACCAGCGGGTCGGCCGCGTCCGCCGGGCGTTCCGGTGGGCCGTCGAGAACGAACTCGTCCCGGTCGCCGTCCACCAGGCGCTCAAGACCGTGTCCGGGCTCCAGGCGGGACGGACGGACGCGCGGGAGCCCGACCCCGTCCTCCCCGTGGACGACGAGGCCGTCCGGGCGACGCTGCCGTTCCTGGGGCAGGTGGTGCGGGGGATGGTCGAGGTGCAGTTGTTGACCGGGATGCGGCCGGGCGAGGTGTGCCAGCTCCGGCCGTGCGACATCGACACGGCCACGGACGTGTGGGTGTTCCGCCCCCGGCAGTTCAAGACCCGGCACCGGGGCAAGGCCCGCGCCGTGGCCATCGGGCCGCGGGCGCGGGCGGTCCTGGAGGCCCTGACGCCGGCCGAGCCGACGGCGCACTACTTCGACCCGCGGCGGACGGTCGCGGAGTTCCGCGCGGCGCGGTCGGCCGGCCGCAAGACCCCGCGGTACGCCTCGCACATGGCGCGGAACACAGCCGTGAGGGTGGCGACTCCGAAGCGAGAGCCGGCGGACCGGTACACGGTCAGCAGCTACGGGCACGCGGTCGCCCGCGCGGTCGAGCGGGCGAACCGGCGGCGGGAGCGGCTGGCCGGGGCGGGGAACTTCGATGCGGTGCCGCACTGGCACCCGAACCAGCTCCGGCACGCCCACGGGACCGCGGTCCGCCACCGCTTCGGGTTGGAGGCGGCCCAGGTCGCCCTCGGCCACGAGCGGGCGGACGTGACCCAGGTGTACGCCGAGCGGAACCTCACCCTGGCGACGCGGGTGGCGGCCGAGATCGGCTGACGAAGCGGGATGGTGCCCGCGTAGTTGTAGTTGACCGGACCAACCGTAACGACATCACCCACGGCTTCCGAGCCGCCTCGGAGGAAGCGCCACCGGTATCATCGTGGCCACATCAGAGCTCCACACCGGGGGGTGTCATGAAGGCCGGCGCGGTGACCGCCCTCCGGGTGACCCCGCCGGCCGCTTGGAGGTGGCGGGCGGGCGGCGACCGGGGGGGTCAGTTCGGGTCGCCGACGAGGATGAACGCGGCCCAGTACTGCGGGTGGGCGAACGGCCTCTCGCCCGGCCTCGCCCCCTCCGGCAACTCCCCGACCCGCCGCACCACCTGCTCGCCCCGGCCCGACCGCACCACCCCGGCCCGCAGCGCCGCCCCCTCCCGCAGCGCCTCGTCCGATGACAGCCCCCGCAGCCACTCCTTCGCCTCCCGCAACGCCGCCGCCTTCGGCATCGGGGCCGCCAGGCCGGGCCGCTTACCGAGCAGGTTCTGGTAGAACCGCTGCATGAGCAGGGCCGTCGCCGTGTCATCCACTTCCCACAGGGACAGGCACACGGCCCGCGACCCCTTCAGCAGGAACGCCTGGGCGAACCCGAGCAGCCCGTCTCCGCCGCCGGCCTGCCCGACCCCCGTCTCGCACGCCGACAGGGTCACCAGGTCGGCGTCCAGGTTCCAGTAGTCCAGCACCTCGCGGGCGGTGACGCGGTTGTCCCGCCACGGCCGGTCGGAGGGCGCGAACTCTTCACCCGGCTTGTCCTGCGACAGGATGAGGGCGGAGTCGAAGGCGATGACGTTGTCCCCCTTCCCGTGGGTGGCGAAGTGGAGGTAGCGGTAGCCCTTCAACTGATCCGCCGTCCGCAGGGCTTCCACCTCGGGTTCGCTCGCCTTGCTGTCGAGAAGCACCTTCGGCTGATCGAACAGGCCGGCGATGCGGGCCACCTCGTACCGGCTCCCTGGCAGGTCGGCGAGCGGATCCCCGCGGCCCGCCGACGCCAGCATGGCCTCGGTCTTGCGGCGGTCGGCGATGGCCGCCGGGGCCGGGTCGCGGGCCAGGGCCACGCCGAGCGGCCCGACCGGGACGCGGACCGTCCGCTCGGCCGGGCGGTCGTCGGCCCCGACCCGCCAGTACGTCAGCGCCGCGTCCTTCGCCCCGCCGGCCTTCTGGACGGCGGCCTGCAGGTCGTCCAGGGTCTTCGTCGGGGTGTCGGCGTACGACAGGATCACGTCGCCCGCCCGCAGCCCGGCCGTCCCGGCGGCCCCGGCCGGGGCGACCTGCTGGACCAGCAGGCCGTGCGGCGGGAGGGCGGTGAGGTCGGGCCGGCGGGCCGTCCCGGGCTCGTAGACCGGGTCGCCGACGGCGAGCAGGGTGGGTGGCCGGACCTCCCGCCTCGGGAGGCGGGCGAGGAACGTGCCGGACGGGACGTAGCTGATGGTGAACTCCGGGGCCAGCACCTCGACCGGGACCCCGGCCATCGCCTCGACCGGGACGACGTACAGGGTCTTGACCCCGTCGAGGTGCTTGAGGACCGGGGCGACCCGCTGGGCGTGGAGTTGCTTCGCCAGGGCCGCGACCCGGGCGGCGGGCGCCGACCGCGCCAGGGCCTCGCGGAGCGACTGCGGTAACGCGTCATCCTCCTTCGTCCACTTCCCCGACTCGCCGGTGCCGGGGAGCCGCTCCCACCGGGGGGCGCCGTCCCGCCGCACCACGCAGGCGAAGTGCTCCTCGACGCCACCCGTGCTGAAGACATCGACCCACAGGAGGAGGGCGGCGTCGGCGGGGAGGGCGGCCCGGATCGCCTCCGGGGCGGCCACCGCGCGGGCGCTCTCGGCCACGGCGAGGGCGGCCAGTTTCTGCTCCGCCGCGCGACGGGCCGTGAGCAGTTGTTCCAGTTCCGTGTTTTCGGCATCGGATCGTGTCGTCCGGGTCACCAGCACCAGGATCCGGGACTGCAGATCGGTAACGCGGGCCTGCAAAGTGCCCCGTTCCGCGGATTCGGCGGGGGTGAGTGTTGAACCCGGCTGGTCCCGCTGGTCGAGCAGGCCGCGGGCCAGGGTCAGTTCCGCCTGGTTCCACGCGCCGCCAGGATTCGTACCGCACTCCATCGCAGCCAGAAGCAGGCGCGGGTCGAACTTCGCCCCGATGGCTCGCTCGATCCCCTTCGCCCGGGTGAGGCGACTGGCCTCGGCACTGAAGACGGCCTGCCGCAGAACGGTTGCGGCCTCGGTCGCCTTCCCCTGGGCGGCCAGGTTGAAGGCGAGGTTGGTGTAGCTGGTGGCCGTTTTGGGGTGGTCCTCGCCGAGGACTCTGCGATTGATATCCAGAGTCTTCCGGAACAGCGGGGCAGCCTCGTCCGCCTTCCCCCGGGTTGTCAGGTTGGTGGCGACGTTGTTGTAGCTCCGGGCCGTGTCGGGGTGGTCCTCGCCGAGCACCTTGCGGGCGATGTCCAGAGCCTTCTGGTACAGCGGGGCGGCCTCGGCGTCCTTCCCCCGGGCTGTCAGGTTGGAGGCGAGATTGTTGTAGCTGTCGGCTGTGTGGGGGTGGTCCTCGCCGAGCACCTTGCGGCGGAAGTCCAGAGTCTTCCGGAACAGCGGGGCAGCCTCGGCCGCCTTCCCCCTGGTTTGCAGGTTGGCGGCGACGTTGTTGTAGCTGGTGGCCGTGTCGGGGTGGTCCTCGCCGAGCACCTTGCGGGCGATGTCCAGAGCCTTCTGGTACAGCGGTGCGGCCTCGGCCGGCTTACCACGGGCTTCCAGATTGAAGCCGACCCTACTGTAGCTGTTGCCCGTGTCGGGGTGGTCCTCGCCGAGCACCTTGCGGCGGATGTCCAGAGCCTTCTGGAACAGCGGTGCGGCCTCGGCCGCCTTCCCACGGGTCTCCAGGATGATGGCGACGTAGTTGTAGCTGGTGGCCGTTTCGGGGTGGTCCTCGCCGAGGACCCTACGGTTGATGTCCAGAGCCTTCCGGAACAGCGGGGCGGCCTCGGCCGTCTTCTTCAGGGCGGCCAGGTTGATGGCGACGTTGATGTAGCTGTTGCCCGTTTCGGGGTGATCCTCGCCGAGGATCCTGCGGCGGATGTCCAGGGCCTTTTGAACGAGTGGGGCGGCCTCGGCGTCCTTCCCCCGGGCGGACAGGTTGGCGGCGACGTCGTTGTAACTAGCAGCCGTGTCGGGGTGGTCCTCGCCGAGCACCCTGCGGTAGATGTCCAGGGCCTTCTGGACGAGCGGGGCTGCCTCGGCCGCCTTCCCCCGGGCCTGCAGGTTGGCGGCGACGTTGTTGTAGCTGTTGGCCGTGTCGGGGTGGTCCTCGCCGAGCACCTTGCGGCGGATGTCCAGAGCCTTCTGGAACAGCGGTGCGGCCTCGGCAATCCGTCCTCCCGCGTGGAGTTGGAAAGCCTCACGGTTGGCCAGTCGGGCCGCCCGCCAGTCCCTCCGCCCGTCGGCGTCGAGAGTGCGAAGGGTCTTCAGGTACACCCGCTCGTCCACCACCTCCCAGTGGTCGGCCCCCTGCACCCGCGTCCGCAACGCCACCACCTCCTCCAGAAGCTTCACCGCCTCGTCCACCCGGTCCGCCGCCTTGGCCGCCGCGAGCTTCCGGCGGAGGTCGGCCACCGTCTTCGCGTCCTCCTTCGATAGCACCCGCTGCCACTGCGGCGCCTTCGCCGGCTCCGCCGGCTTCGGCTCCTGGGCCGCCACCAGCCCGACCAGCACCACCCACCCCGGAACCAGGATCAATCCACGCATGATCGACCTCCCCCGAGGAAACTGAAAGAGTGTCACTTCACCGCCGTCACCGGGAACGCCACCGCCGCCACCGGCCCGCCAGCCTGCCCCTTCAGCCAGTCCACCAGCGCCACCACCGGGCGGCGGTTGATGTCCGTCTTCTCTCCCCGACTCCCCCGCGTCGCCGGCCGACCTGGCACGAGCACGTCCAACCCCGCCCCGTCGTCGAACAGGACGGTGTCCGTCGGGGCCGGGTGCCGCCCCCACGGGCCGCCGGGGTGGGACCCCCGCCACTCGCGGTACGGCGGCAGCCGGTCCTCCGACGTGACCAGCCCGACGGCCCACAGCCCCGGCCCGTCGTCCAGCCCGTACAGCGCCTCCCGCCGCTTGCTCGGGTAGTGCGGGGCGGCCGACTTCTCGGGCTCGTCGGCGTCGTCCTGCGGGTACAGCACCGTATCGGCGCCATCGCCCCGGAACAGGATCAGGTAGGCGTACGCCGGGCGGGACAGGGTCACCTTCACGTCGATGAAGTCGGCCACCGTGGCCGAGAAGCTGTCCTCGCGGCCGAGGACGGGGAGCGGCCGCACGTCGGTCCCGCCCGCCGCGACCGGCCGCCACGGGCGGACCTCGAACGACACCACCCGCAGCGGCTCGACCGCGGCCGCGGCCGCCGGCGGCTCGGGACTGGGGGCCGGGGCCGGCGGCCGTATCGCGTACCACCCCGCCGCCGCACCCGTCATAAGGAGAACGAGAGCGGCGACCCGAACCGGCCACCGGGCCGCCGGTCGCGGCGGAGGCGGTGCGGCGACCGCCGGGGCGGGTGCCACCGTGTCCGTGTCCCCCGCCGGGCCGACGACACGTGCCAGCGCATCGGCCACCGAGCTGGCCGACGGCGGCCGGTCCGCCGGGCGCTTCGCCAGCAGCCGTATCACCGCCGCGGACAGGGCCGGCGGGACGGCCGGGTTCACCGCGTCCGGCGGCGGCGGGCTGGCGTCGGCCACCGCCTTCAGGACCGCCGTCAGGGACGGGCCGGCGAACGCCCGGACCCCGGTCGCCGCCTCGTACAGCACGGCCCCGAGCGAGAACAGGTCGGTCCGGGGGTCGAGCGGGCGGCCGTCCACCTGCTCCGGGCTCATGTACGACGGGGTGCCGGCCACCCGCCCGGGCTGGGAGAGGCCGTCGTCGGCGTCGGCGACCCGGGCGAGGCCGAAGTCGAGCACCACCACCCGCCCGGTCGGGGCCTCGAGCCACAGGTTGGCCGGCTTGATGTCGCGGTGGATGAGCCCGGCGGCGTGGGCGGCGGCCAGCCCGAGGGCCGCCTCCCGCCCGACCCGGGCGACCTCGGCCGGCGGGAGCGGGCCGCGGGCCAGCCGGGCGGCGAGCGTCTCGCCGGCGAGGAGCGGCATGACCAGGAACGGGCCGGCGGTCGTCTCCCCGACGTGGTAGATCGGGCAGAGGTGGTCGTGCCGGACGGCGGCCGCGGCCCGGGCCTCGCGGAGGAAGCGGGCGCGGGCGGCCGGGTCGGCGGCGAGGGCCGGCTTCATCGCCTTCACCGCCACGTCGCGGCCGAGCTGCGGGTCGTGCGCCCGGTACACGTCGCCCATGCCGCCGCCGCCGACCCGCTCCCCGATCTCGTACCCGCCGGGTCCGGGGTCGAACGAGGCCGTGTCGGCCGGCGGGCCGGCCGGGGTCGGCCCCCCGCCGGCGGACGGGCGGGTCGTGTCGGGGTCGGCCGGCGGCGGGGTGGCGGCGAGTTGGGCGACCCGGCGGAGGTCGGCGACGCGCCTCTCCAACTCCGGGAGGAGGTCCGGGCGGCCGCGGCACAGTTCGGCCGGCGACACCTCGGCGCCGCGGTCGAACGCGGCCTGCCAGGCGGAGAGTCGGTCGAGCAGCGGGTCGTCGTCCATCGCGGCTCCGGTCAGGCGGCGGGGAGGGCGGTGCCGGGGGCGGTCGGCCGGTCGTGGTCGGACCGGCACGCGACCACCTCGCGGTGGGACGCAGCCCAGCGGTCGCGAGCGGCCGAGGCGGCCGCTCGGATGCGGTCGATCGGGTCGCCGAGCCGGGTGGTGTGGAACGACGGGTCGGGCATGGGCGGCCCGGGGCGGTGGTGCGAGTAACGAGATTTTGCCAGACGGTCCGGCTCCTGTCCAGCACCGCGAGCCGGCGTGGTAATGGCGGGTTGCCCGAGGTGGGAAGCGCGCGGGGGCGGCATCCGGGCGGTGAACCGCGAAGACACTCGGGCGGTGAGCGTGAGCGCCGACGACAAGCCGACACACGTCACTTCGCTCCCCGTCCGCCAGCCGGTGCGTCTCATCACATCGCCGGTACGGGAGCGTCGTCTGCCGTTCGGGCTGGCGCCCGCCGGTTCGGAATCGCGGGTTACTCGGCGTCCGGGTCGAACAGCCGCGCGTAGAGCTGCCCGAAGATGTTGATGGCCGATCGGTGTGCCCAGGCGGCCGCCTCGCACACCGCGGCCCGCCGGCTCGGCCCCGCCACCCGCGCCCCGCCCCGCACCCGTGAGCGGATCCGCTCCGCCACCGGCCGGCCCGGGCCGAGGCGCGTCGCGGAGAAGAACTCCGCCAGCCCGGCGCGCTCGACCGGCCCCCCGAAGACCCGCGCGAGCCCGGACCGGGCCGTCACCTCCTCGTCGGGCGGGACGAAGACGACGTACCCGCCCGCCACCAGCACGACCGTCTCATCCCCGTCCTCGCCGCCCCCCGGGGGCTCACCTGCCAGGAGCCGGACCAACTCCTCCACCCAGGGTTCCTTGAGCCGGCGGCACCGGCGACGGACTTCCGCGGCGAGGTCGAGGGCGTGCGCCTCCGCGACCGCCCGCCGGAACCGGTCGTACCCGGCCTGGACGGTCGGCGGCGTGACCGCGGGCGCCGCCGTGCCCGCGGCGGCGGCCCCGCGGCTCTCCGCCGACAGGGCCGCCGCCGCCTCCCGGACCGACATTCCCGTGGCGTAGGTATCGAGCAGCCGCAGCTGCCGCCGCCGCCCGTCGAAGCTCCACTTCCGCCGGCAGTCCGGGCACTGCCGCTGGCGGCCGCCCCCGCGGGTAGTGGCCACCCCCGCCCGGCAGTCGCGCCCCAGGCAGAGTTGCCCCTCGATCGCCCGCCGGTACTCCGCCGGTGACATAGCTGCCCTGGAAATTTTAACACCAACCTCGGACGACCGTTCGTCCGGCCAATCGCGCTCGTTCCCGGCCACGCCTGCCGGGTCCGCGAAAACCGCCTTCCCGCTCGCATGTTACACGATCCTGCCCTGCCGCTCCGGATCGGTCTCCTCGCGTCGGATCCGCAGGTGCCCCGCCACGGCGGGATACTGCCCGCAGACACCCGGAGGAGTCTGCCATGCCTGACGCGACGACCGACCTCGTGGACCGCTTGCTGACCGAGGGGCCGATCGGCCCCGCCGCCGCCGCCCGGCTGTACGGCAGCTACCGGAGCGGCCGCCCGACTCACCCCTCGACCGTCGTCCGGCACATCCAGGAGGGGGTGCGGCTGGCCGACGGCACGACCCTCCGCCTGGAGGGCGTCCGGATCGGCGGCCGCCTCGTGACCAGCCGCGCCGCCGTCGTCCGGTTCGTCGCGGCGCAGCAACCGGCGGCGGCGGAGCAGCCGGCCGCCACCCCGCCGCGGTCACCGGCCCAGCGGGCGACCGCCGCCGACGCCGCCGGGGAACGACTGAAGGCCCTCGGCTGTTGACGCGAGCCGGCCGGGGCGCTTGCCCTCTGGCCTCACGGCTCGACCGTCCCGGGGGCCGCGGACGCAGGCCGCCGCCCGACCCCCGTCCACCGGATCGCACCACCGACGCTGTCGGCACACTCACCGAAAGGGGTATAGCCGTGGAACCCGCACGCCCGACCGGGGTGGCACTGGGCGACCGCATCGAACACGTGCCGCTGGCCGACCTCCGGCCCGCCGTCGTCAACGACGAGCTGTACAAGCCGGTCCGCACCGACGACCCGGCGATCATCGAGTTGGGCCGCGACATCGCGCGGAAGGGGCTGCTCGAACCCATCGTCGCCACCCCCGACGGCGTCATCGTGTCCGGGCACCGGAGGCGTGCCGGGGCCGAAGTGGCCGACCTCGACGTGGTTCCGGTCCGCCGCATCAACATCCGGTCCACCGACCCGCGGTTCGTCGAGTACCTCACCTCGTTCAACCGCCAGCGCGTCAAATCGGCGCAGGAACAGGTGCGGGAGGCCGTCGTCCGGACTAGTCCGGACGACGCCCGCAACGTCCTCCTCGCCCACCGCGCCGCCGAGGTCGCGCGGGAGCACCGCCGCATCGCCGACACCGGGTTGCGGGTCATCGCCCCGACCGCCGCCAGCCGCCGGTCGGTCATCACCGACCAGAAGCGGCCGATGCTCGACGCCGCCCGCGCGGTCGTCGAGCAGTACCGCGGCTACTGGCCGCTCACCCTGCGGCAGATCCACTACCGGCTGCTCACCCGGAACGTGCTCCGGAACGCCCGCACCAAGACGAAGTACGTGAACACGCACGGGTGCTACCAGGACCTGTCCGACCTCCTCAGCCGGGCGCGGGTGGCGGGCGACTTCCCGTGGGAGGCGATGCACGACCCGACCCGGCCGCGGGTCGAGTGGCGGCAGTGGGACAGCGTCGCCCCGTTCCTCCAGGAGCAGATCCACGACTTCGGCCGGGGGTACAAGCGGAACCTCCTCCGGTCGCAGCCGTCGTACGTCGAGCTCGTGGTCGAGAAGGTTGCCGCGCTCGACATCGCCGAGCGGGCGGCCGGCCCCTTCCACGTCCCGGTCGGCGTCGGCAAGGGGTACACGTCCGTCACCAGTTTGGACGAGACCGCCGACCGGTTCCACGCGTCCGGCAAGGACCACTTCCTGATGCTGGTCGCGGGCGACCTGGACCCGGAAGGGGAGAACATCACCGAGGTTTGGGGGGCGTGTCTGCGGGACGAGCACGGGGTCGAGAACCTGACCGTCGTCAAGGTCGGGGTCAACCCGGCGCAGGTGGCCGAGTCCGGGCTGAGTCCGCTCCCGGTGAAGGACGGGTCGAGCCGCAAGGACAAGTTCGTGAGGGCTCACGGGTCGAGCGTGTACGAGCTGGAGGCGTTCGAGCCGGACCAACTCCAGGCCGTCATCCGCGACGCGATCCGGGGGGTGCTCGACATGGCACTGTTCGCGGGGGAGCAGCGGATCGAGTCCGACGAGGCCCGGTACGTGGTCGCGTACCAGCAGCAAGTCGCCGAAGCCCTCAAGCACTGCCGGGTCGGCGGGGGTGAGGCGTGACCACCGAGACCCAGTGGCTCCGCGTCAGCCGCGAGCTCCCCTGCCCGGTCTGCGAAAAGATCGACTGGTGCCTCGTCGCCGCGGACAAGACCGCGTGCATCTGCCCGCGGACCGAGTCGGCGAAGCGGTGCGGCGACGCCGGGTTCCTGCACCGGCTCACCGACACCCCGCGGCAGTACGGCCCGCGTCGCGTGGTCCTCCGCCCCGCGACGGCCCCGCCGGACCTGTCGGCCCTCGCGGCGAGCTACCGCGACGCCGCGACACCCGACCGGTTGGCGGCCTTCGCGGCCGAGCTCGGGGTCGGCCCGGCGAGCCTGACCGCCTTCGGGGTGGGCTGGGCCGCGGGCTACCCGGCGTGGGCGTTTCCGATGACGGACCCGACGACCGGCACGGTCACCGGCATCCGGTTACGTCCGCCGGTCGGGAAGAAGTTCAGCGTGACGGGCGGCAAGGAGTCGTTGTTCCTGCCAGGCTCCCTGAATGCGGGCGACGACCCGCTGTTGGTGTGCGAAGGTGCGACGGACGCGATCGCGGCGCACACCGTCGGGTTCCCGAACGCCATCGGCCGCCCGTCCTGCACCGGCGGGACGGCGCACCTCGTCGCCCTCGTGCGGCTCCACAAGCCGGCCCGCGTTGTCGTGGTCGGGGACAACGACGAACCCGGGATGCGGGGCGCCGAAGCGTTGGCGTCCCGGCTCACCCTGTACGCCCGCGACGTGCGCGTGATCGCCCCGCCGGCCGGGGTGAAAGACCTTCGCGCCTGGGTCGCGGCCGGCGCGACCCGGCCGACCCTCGAACACCTGATCCACGCCGCCGCCCGCCGGCAGCTCAACCTGAGCCTCACCACGAAGGGGACGTGATGACCGAGACGGAGCCGCAACTGGAACTGCTCGCCGAGCGCGACGGTAAGAAGCACACGGTGACCGTCAGGCTCGGCGGGGACGTGCTGGCCGTAGACGCGTTCAACGCGTCGAGCATGTCCGCCCGCAAGAAGTTCCTGGTCGCCGTGACGGCGAACTACCCCGGCCTCGACCGGGACCAACTCGACGCCGAACTTCTGAAGATCGCCGCCAGCGGCCCCGCCGACGCGCCAACCGGGGGAACGGACGGTGAGCCCGACCGGCTCGCCGGCACCCCGCCGGACGTCCTCGACGAGGCGAACCGGCTCCTCGAAAGCCCGCACCTCATCAAGCGCATCACCGACGACATCACCCTCGCCGGCGTCGCCGGCGAGCGTGAATTGGCGGTCACCGTCTACCTGATCGGCGTGTCCCGGCTGTTGCCCCACCCTCTCTCCGGCATCATCCGCGGGTCGTCCTCGTCGGGTAAGAGCTACACGGTGGAGAAGGTGGCCGGCCTGTTCCCGTCCGAGGCCGTCATCCGCGCCACGCAGATGACGCCGCAGGCCCTCTTCCACATGAAGCCCGGGAGCCTGTCGCACCGGTGGGTGGTCGCGGGCGAGCGGTCGCGGTTGGAGGACGGCGACCGGGCGGAGGCGACGCGGGCGCTCCGCGAGATGCTGGCCAGCGGCCGGCTGTCGAAGCTGATGCCGGTGAAGGTCGGCACCGGCATCGAGACGCAGCTCATCGAGCAGGAGGGGCCGATCGCGTTCACCGAGACGACGACGCTGACGGCCGTGTTCGAGGAGGACGCGAACCGCTGTCTGATGCTGCAGACCGACGAGACCCCGGCCCAGACGAAGCGGATCATCCGCGCCCTGGCCGACCGCCACGCGGGCGGGGTCCGCGACACCGCCCGGCTGTTCGAGGTCCACCATGCCTTGCAGCGGATGCTGCCGTGCGGCACCCCGGTCCGGGTGCCGTGGCTCGACCGACTGGCCGACGCGTTCCAGTGCGACCGCGTGGAGGTGCGGCGGGCGTTCCCACAGCTGGTGGCGCTGGTGCAAACGTCTGCCCTGCTCCACCACCGGCAGCGCAAGACCGGCGACGACGGGGCGATCCTCGCCGACGCCCGGGACTACCAGCTCGCGCGGCGGCTCATCCTCCGGCCGTTCTCGCAATCCCTGGGCGGGGGGCTGTCGGACTCGGCGGTCGCGTTCCTGGCCAAGCTCCCCCCTGGCGAGTTCGAGTCGAAGGCCGTGGCCAAGCAACTGCGGGTGTCCAACTCGGCGGCGGCCGGATGGCTCACGGAGTTAAGCGACGCCGGCGCGGTCGAGGTGGTCGAGGAGTCGCGGGGGAGGAGGGCCGCGAGGTGGCGCACGACGGGCCGGGCGCCCGACCCCGGCGACGACCTTCTGCCGTCCGCCGAGAGCATCTTCCCGGCACCCCTCGGACGCGTGGACGCAACGCGTGTTGGGCAGGATTTCTAGCGGGTTTGTGTCCGTCACGCCCGGTGGACGCGACGGACGCAGCCGGGAGAGACAGTGATGCGTCCGTTGTGGCCAGAACCACTACCGGACGCAATCTGACAGCGATTTCCAGCGTTGTTGTGTTGCGTCCACGCGTCCGCGGGGGATCAGCAATGGAGCTCCTCGACCTGGATGACATCTTCGACGACGACCGTCCGGCCGTCCCGCGGTTGCCCGATCTGAGCCCGGACGACCTGTCCCCCGAGTGGTGGGAGGTGTACCACGAGCGCGCCGCCATCCGCGAGTGGTGCGGTGGTCTGCCGCGCGAACTGGCCGAGCACTACGCCCTGATCGACACTCTCGAACAGATGAAGCACTAATCACTTTGCCTACTTGACCGCGGCTATCGCGTCGGGAGCCCGAACCGCACTCCACACGCCTCTCCGCACCCCTCAGGAAACCGGCGGAAAACCATTCCTCCGCGCGCGGAGGGAGTCCAATTCCGCCATCCCTCGTACTCATGGCCCCTCCGGTAGCGGTGACCGGCGCGATCGATCGCCTCTGATTCCTGCTGCATATCCGGCCGTACTATGCAGCAGACCCGGTCTGCATAGTACGGCACGGCCGGCGGCGGGCGGTTCCCGGACTGTTGACCCCGTGCGGAGTTGCGGTTACTGTCCCCGGGAGGCGGCCAGTGATCTGCAGTCCGGGCCGCCGTACTCTGCGGATCTGCGGAATTGATGGTTCGGCCACCGGAGGTGCCTCGTTGACGTGCGTGTACGTGGCCCTCGCGCTCGTCGTGTTGGTCGCGGTCGGCGTCATCGCGGAACGGCACCGCACCCGCCGGATCGCGGCCGGTCGGGTCGGGGAGACGTTCGACACGTTCGTCGCAGGGTTCTCGTCGGGTGACGCCCCTCCCGAGGTCCTGCGGGCGGTGTACGCTCAGCTCCAGGACTGGTGCTCGGACGCGGTGGATGCGTTCCCGGTCCGGGCGGAGGACAACCTCCGCCGTGTGTACGGGCTAATCGAGGAGGACCTCGACGACCAGGTGCTAGCGGTCGTCGCCCGCTGCGGCCGGCGACTCGCACCTGCCGAGCGGCTACGGGCGATCACGCCGGTCGAGACCGTCCGGGACTTCGTTCGGTTCGTCGCCGCGTGCCCCGAGGTGGCCGAACCCGGCGCTGCAGCAGACGGCCCCCGCCCGTAGGTTTTTCGTGACCATTGCTCACACGGCGGGGGCCGCTGCTGAGCTATCTGTTCGGCGGCGGAGGGGGTTGATGGAATGGCGCGAGGGATGCAGTTCATGGCGGTATGCGAAGACCTGCTCGCCGTCTTGTCTCGGATCGAGCGGCACGTGCCGTTGACTTACCGCTTGTGCTTCGCCCCCACGCCGGAGCCGACGACGTGGGACGCCGCTGCTGCAATCAATGACTTGGGGGTGGCAGTCGAGGGCGGGGCGAACAATCAGAAGCGTTACTTAGTCATGCCGACTGCGAGTCCGTTTACGCCTTACGTGACAACCTTCCCCAACGGCGAAACGCTGGGCCGCGTGTACCCGGAGGGTAACCCGGACTCGGTGGTTCTTACGCCGGCGGGTCTGTACTCCGACTGGTGCATCGTGGGCGGCAACTTCGGCGTCGCGCTGCCAAAACCCTCCGGGTACGACTTGGTGGCAGCGTTGCAGCGAGCGGTTCGCGCCGAGTTCCGCAAGGTGGGAACGTGCTACGTCGGTCCGAAAGCGTATGACTTGGCGGAATCGGGCGTGCGGCTGGCGATTAGTACGAGGGCAGACCCGAAGTCGGACCTCCGGCTGCCCAAACGGAAAAGGCACGCCGAACCAGGTAGCGTGTTGTCAAGTGGCGATTCGTGACGCGAACACCGGGTCGAACGGCTTTCGGCTCTTGAGCACCCCGTAGCAGATCATCACCAGCTTCCGCATGCACGCGCCCACCGCCTGCATCTTCGGCTTCCCGGCCGCCACCAGGCGGTCGAAGAAGGCCTTGAGGACGGGGTTGAACCGGATCGCGGTCAGCGTCGGCAGGTACAGCGCCTTCCGCAGCCGGGCGTTCCCGGACTTCGACAGCCGGGTCCGCTTCTTGACGCTCGTCCCGCTCGTGAACTCCCGCGGCGACAGCCCGCAGTACGCCGCCGCGGCCTGGGCGCTCGGCACCCGGGCGACCGGCGGCAGCTCGGCCAGCACGGTCGAGGCGGTCTGCGACCCGACCCCCGAGATGCTGACCAGCAGCTCCGCGTCGGCGGCGAGCGCCGGGGTGGCTGCGATGAGCGCGTCGGCCGCCTTCTGCATGGCGTCGGCCTCCTTGCCGAGGAGCTTCACGACGCGGGCCACCGACTTCCGCGCGGCCGGGGTCAGGAGCGGGGATTCGAGCCGGGCCTTCTCGCTCGCGGCGAGAGCCCGGAGGTCGTCCCGCCGGCGGACGAACGCCTGCAATTCCCGGACTTCCGCGGTCGGCGGGGTCCAGGCGGGCGGGGCCTCGTCGCGGGTGTAGGCGGCGATCAGCTGGGCGTCGGCCTTGTCCGTCTTGTTCCGCCGGCCGCGCATCACCCCGGCGTACTTGACCCGGGTCGGGTTGATGACGCTGACCGCCCGGCCGGCGGCGTGGAGGTGGCGGGCGAGGGCGTCCTCGTACCCGCCGGTGGACTCCATCCCGTAGCGGGCCGTCGCCCCGGCCCCGTGGCCGTCGGCCCAGGCGAGGACGGCGGCGAACCCGCCCGCGGTGTTGGGGAACGCCTTCACCCGGGCCTTCCCGTCGGGGGTCAGGAGGCAGGCGTCGAAGGTGGCCTTGGAGACATCGATCCCGATCACGGCGGTCGCGGTCGCGGCGGTGGTGCCCACGGTGTCCCTCCCCTCATGCTCACGGATGCGGGGTCGGCTCGGGGGAGTCGCCCGCCGGGTAGCGTCCGAGGTCGAGGAGCACCGGCGGTCGGGCCGCCACCTGGTTCACGAGGTCGGAGCCTCATCCGCTGCATGCGGTTGATCCGACCGCCGGGCTGTCGCCTCAACGACCCCGGTAGGGTAACATGTGAGCAGCTGCAGCAGACGGCGGGGGCATGTAGCATTTCTGGAGTTCAAAGCTCACTCGGCCCCCGCCGCTGCTGAGCATGTCGTTCGGCCACCGGAGGCGCAGCGAGTGGCGACGCACGACTTCGACAAGCTGCTCGCGTTCATGGAGCGGTTGCCGGCGATTCGATTGCCGGCCGGCCGGAAGTCGATCGGCCGCGGCTCGTTCCCCAACGGGAACTGGTGGATGAAGTTCTCGCTCGATACCAAGCACCCGCTGGCTTGGCGGCACGTACAGGAACTTGGATTCGTCCTCAACTACGTATCAGTTGAGGAGCGGTTGCCGACGGTGTTCATGCCGGTGTCTCCGCCACCGTACCTGAACGGTGGCGTGGAGTTTCTGTCGTGGGTGATCGAATCGACGGACCCATCGTTCACCCCCGACACCTGCGTCGAGTGGTTGGAGGGCCGGCTGCCGCGGCCGGTCGATGATCTCAGCCAGTGGCGCAGCGGCGGCGACGAAGAGGCCGAACCCCGCGCTGCAGCAGACGGCCCCCGCCTGTAGGTTTCTCGTGACCACAGCTCACACTGGCGGGTGCCGCTGCTGAGCTGGATGTTCGGCCGCAGAAGGCGCGGATAACACGTGAAGGTGCAGGCCCGTATCCCGCTGCCGCCGGACGTTCGCCGGGAGATCGACCGGGTTCGGCTGGCGTACAACCCGGAGCGGGCGGCGGGCAACCCGGCCCACGTCACCGTGGCCTACCAGGATGAAGCTCCGGACCCGGCGTTGCTGGTCGAGCGGGTGCGTCGGGCCGCTGCCCAGATCCGGCGGTTCCGGCTGGCAGTCGGCGTGCCGGCCCGGTTCCCGCCCCCCGTGGTCGGGGCGTTCCTTCCGGTCGCCGACCCGGCCGGCGGGGTGGCGTCCGTCCGGGACGTGGTGCTGGCCCCGCCGTTCACCCGCCGCGGGCGGTTCGGGCTACACGTCACCCTGTTGCACCCGGATCAGGGGGCGCGGCTGGAGGCGGCGTGGCCGGCGTTCGCGGGGCTGCCGCAGGTCGGCGAGTTCGCGGTCACGGAGTTGCAGGTGGTCGGCCCGGACAACGCAGTCATCGCCGTGTTCCCGCTGGCCCCAGACGCCGAACCCGCCGCTGCACCTGACCCGGCGGGCCTGTAGGCTTCTCGCGTGTCATTACTCCCGCACCGGCCGGCAGGTGAGCTAATCGTTCGGCGACGGAGGCGAGCCGATGGCGTTGCGGAAGCGCGGCAAGTGGCGGTATGGCGACAGCCAAGCCGACATCCGCGCCGAGATCGTCCGATACAGCAAGGAGAACGGCTATCTCGCCGAACACTTCGCAGACGCGGTGTGCGCGTGTGGCGGCAAGGTGTTCGGCTTGCTGGTGGATGACAGCGCCGGCGTGGCTCTCCGAGTCTGCGTGGCGTGCGACGCCGAGGTCCACCCGATCGCGGATAGTGCGAACTTCATGGACGAGGCCGAGGAGGAGGATACCGCATGCCCCTGCGGCGAGGAGGGGTTCGAGATTACGGTTGGTGTTGCCCTGTACGACGACAGCGAGGACGTGCGGTGGCTGTACGTCGGATGCCGCTGCATCGCGTGTGGGCTGACCGCGGTGTATGGCGACTGGAAGAACGAGTTCAACGGCTATCGAGAGCTTCTGGCGCGGGTGTAGGCAAGACGCCGAACCCGTCACTGCAGCAGACGGCCGCCTCATAGTCGATTCGTGAGGACAGCGCCCACGGCGGCCGCTGCTGAGTTCGATGTTCGGCGGCGGATGTAGACCGCGATTGCTCGTCTGTATTGGGAGACCGTATGCCACACAGCGAGCGACACCGGACGGAACGCATCGGCTGGCTGCGTGCGGCCGTCATGGGGGCGAACGACGGCATCGTATCAACCGCGAGCCTCATCTTGGGCGTCGCGGCCGCCCACGCGACCAGCCACGACATCTTGGTCGCGGGGGTCGCCGGGTTGGTCGCCGGGGCGATGTCGATGGCGGCCGGTGAGTATGTCTCGGTCAGTTCCCAGGCCGATACCGAACAGGCCGACCTCGCCCGCGAGCGCCAGGAACTCGCGAGCGACCCGTCCGCCGAGCTTGCGGAACTCACGGCGATCTACGTCAAGCGTGGCCTCGACCCGTCGCTCGCGAAACAGGTCGCCGAGCAACTCACGGCCCGTGGCGCTTTGGCCGCCCATTCCCGTGACGAACTCGGCACGTCCGAGTTGCTCGTCGCGCGGCCCGTCCAGGCGGCGCTCGCCTCGGCGGGGACATTCGCCGTTGGCGCGGCGTTGCCCTTACTGGCGGTGGTCATTGCCCCGGGTGCGTATCTCATCCCCCTTGTCGCAGGAGCTTCGATCATCTTCCTCGCGACTCTGGGCGGTGTCGCCGCGTACGTTGGTGGCGCAGGCGCGACGAGAGGTGCTGTCCGAGTTACCTTTTGGGGAGCACTCGCGATGGCCATCACTGCCGGCGTCGGAGCGTTATTCGGTACGGCCGTGTGAGTGATGCTGGTCGAACGTTGTCACGGCAGAAAACCAAGACTCCGAACGACAACCTCGGCGACAGGAGAATCCGGTGTTCGTAGAATAACCGTCAGAAAGAGGATTGCGAGGGCCACCCCGACTCGTGCGATGGTGCTGAACGTCATCGCCGATGATGCGGTCCGCCACGCCCTCAACCAGGCCTTTCAGAAGGCCGTGTTCAGCGTCCGGGAAGCCCGCAGCGGCCTCGAGGCCCTGCGGCTGGCGGACGAGGTTCCGGCCCTCGTCGCCCTTGACGCCCGGCTGCCGGACCTGCCCGGGGCCGAGGTCTGCAACCGCCTCCGGTATCGTCCCGGGACGGCCGCCACCCCCGTCCTTCACGTCGCCGCGCCGGGCGGGCCGCCGGCCGCGGCCCCCGACGGCACGGCGCTGCCGGCCCTGTCCCCCGAGCGGGTGGTGGCCAGAGCCCAATCGCTCCTCTGGGCCAGCCGGACCGAGCACCTGTTCCGCGGGTTCCTGGAGGCCGCCCCCGACGCCGTCGCCCTGGCGGACGCCGCCGGTGCCATCGTCTACGTGAACGCCCGCCTCGAGGGCCTGTTCGGCTAGCCCCCCATGGTGTTTGGGAGGTCGCAGAGCTGGGGTCAAGCACCTCAAAAGAGAATCACCGATGGGTTGACCGCGCGGGGCGTCATCACCATGTGATCGTAGCCGTGGGGTACGATGAGGCGGAGTGGGTGTTCGTCACCCCCGCCGGCTAACCCCGCCGCGCGACACTTCCTGTTGATTTCGGGGCTGCCCATGCCGCGACTGGTCGAGGACGCCGGGGGCGAGCTGTCCGCGGGCTACGTGTTCAAGTGCGTCCGGTGGCAGGGGGCGACCCGCGGCTCGGACACCGTCGGCGGGCGGCTGGTGCTGTGGGAGCTCGCCCCAGGCGGGGTCTTCGTCGCCCACCCCGCGGCCGACCCCCGGGCGGACTCGCCCGCGTACCTCCTCGCCGTGGTCGAGACGCCCGTCCCGTCGGGCGGGATGCGGCGGTGGTGGCATCCCTGTGTACATCCGGTAGCCAAGCGTAACCTGTTGGTGGCCAACGCAATTCTGCCACCCACGGATGGACGGCCATGCTCCTCGGCGAGGTGTTCGACCGGTTCGCGGCCGAGTCCCCGGTCAGCGTCATGGCCCGGGCGGCGTTCGAGCACGCCCTCCCGGCCGACGCCGTGGACGCCCTGTTCGCGGAACACGCCGAGCGGCAGTACACCCGGGAGTTGCTGTTCTCCCAGCTCGTCGACCTGATGGGGCTCGTCGTCTGCCGGGTGCAGCCGTCCCTCAACGCCGCCATCCGCAAGCGGGCCGCCGACCTCGGGGTGACCCGCAAGGCGGTCTACGCCAAGGTCGCCCGGATGGAGCCCGGCCTCGGGGCGGCCCTCGTCCGGCACACCGCGGCCCGCCTCGGCCCGGTGGTCGCGGCCCTGGGGCCGACCGCGGCCGCGTCGGTCCCGGGGTTCCGGGTGCGGGTGGTCGACGGGAGCCACCTGCCGGGGACCGACCACCGCCTCCGCCCGCTCCGCCGGACCCGGGCCGGGGCACTCCCGGGGCAGGCCGTGGTCCTGTTCGAGCCGGCGACCGGGTTGGTGATCGACGCGATCCCGTGCGAGGACGGCCACGCCCAGGAGCGGTCCCTCACCCCGGCCATCCTCGGGTGGGCCGCGCCCGCCACGGTCTGGGTCGGGGACCGGAACTTCTGCACCACCCGGCTGCTCGCCGGGACCGCGGGCCGGGGCGGGTGCTTCGTCGTCCGCCAGCACGGCCTCACCCTGACCGAGCTCGGCACGGGGGAGCGGGTGGCCCGCGGCCGGACCGGCACGGGGGCCGTGTTCGAGGAGGCGGTCCGGGTGTCGGACGGGGCCGGCGGGGAGGTGGCGGTCCGGCGGGTGACGGTGGTGCTCGACGCCCCGACCCGGGACGGGGACCGCGAGATCCGCGTCCTGACCAACCTGCCGGCGGCCGTACCGGCGACCCGGGTGGCGGAACTGTACCGGGGCCGGTGGTCGGTCGAGGCCGCGTTCGGCGAGTTGGCGGCGGCCCTCCACGGCGAGGTCGCCGGCCTGGGCTACCCGCGTGCCGCGCTGTTCGCGTTCGCCGTCGCCCTGTGCGCGTACAACGTGCTGGCCGTCATCAAGGCGAGCATCCGGGCGGCCCACGGGGCGGCGGCCGAGCCCGGGGTGTCCGGGTATCACGTGGCCAATGAAGTCGCCGGGGCCAGCCGGGGGCTACTGATCGCCATCCCCGCGGCCGAGTGGGCGGTGTTCGCCCGGGTGTCGGCCGCCGGGATGGCGAAGGTGCTGATCGCGTTGGGACGGCAGGTGCGGGTGGCGGAGTTCGTGACCAGCCCTCGGGGGCCGAAGAAACCTCGGACGCGGCGGGAGAGTGCGGCCGGCACCGGGCACGTCGCTACGGCCCGGTTGCTCAAGGCCCAGAAGTCGTAACGGTCATGTACACAGGGATGGGCGGTGGTGGGCATGCCCCGCGTGCGGGCGGCGGGCGGACGCGCTGTTCCTCACGCCTGGCCGCGACCACCTCGCCTGCCGCGTCTGCTGCCGGCTGGCATACCGTTGCCAGTACGCCCCGGGCCCGGTCGCCCGCCGGAAGGAACGCCCGGGGCTGTGGTCGGAGCGGCGCGTGCAGCGGTGGGAGTGGAGCCCGGCCGCCCGGCGAACGATCAAGGTCGCCGACCGCACGGTGCGGCGACGGCTTTGAGGACGAAATGTGCTTGACCGGGGTGGGACACGAACCGAGACTGGGCCGAGGCTGACAACGGCCCCCGCACACACCGGCATCTGAGACATCTCAGCCGACAGGATCTCGCATGAGCCGCCCGCGCAGTATCACCCCCCTGTTCGCCGCGCCCGCGGCGGCACTGGCGGCACTGGTCGTCATGGTGACGACCACGACTGCAATGCAGCCCAATACCGCGATTCCGCGGCCGGACGGCAAGCCCGCGGACATGACCAAGCCCGTCCAGGTCTTCATCCTGCTCGGGCAGTCCAACATGGTCGGGCTCGGCAAGGTGAAAGGCGGCGAGATCTCCCTGGAGCACGCGGTCAAGGTGAAGAAGAAGTACCAGCACCTCGTGGACGACGGGGGAAGCTGGCTGGCGCGGAAGGATGTCCGCTTCGTGCAGTACATGTCCGGCAAGGGGCCGCTGAAGAACGACTGGCTGACCGTCGGGGGTGGAACCATGGGACCGGAATTCGGGATCGGTCATCCGCTCGGCAACGCGACCGACGCCCCCGTGATGCTCCTCAAGTGCTGCATCGGCAACCGGGCCCTCGGCTGGGACCTCCTCCCGCCGGGTAGCGAGCGCTACGCGTTTACCACCAAGGACAAGGCGGGGGTGGAGAAGAAGCTGGTCTACGCCGGCTACAAGGACAAGCCGGAGTTCTGGGAGATGGACCCGGCCAAGGGCCTGAAAACCGAACCCGCCCCGTGGGTGGACAAGAACGGCAAGGCGATCGACTGGTACGCCGGCAAGCAGTGGGACTACGACATCGGCGACGCCAGGAAGGCGCTGGCCGACCTCGAGAAGCACTACCCGGGGGCCAAAGGCTACGAGGTCGCCGGCTTCTTCTTCTGGCAGGGCGAGCGGGACGCCGGCAACGCCGGTCACGCCGCGCGGTACGAGAAGAACCTCGTGCACTTCATCAAGACGCTGCGTGCGGAATTCAAAGCCCCCGACGCCAAGTTCGTGCTGGCCACGATGGGCGAATCGGTCAAGGGCGGCACCGGCCCCGGGGCCGACGTACTCAACGCCCAACTCGCCGTGGACGGTGCCTCGGGTAAGTACTCCGAGTTCAAAGGCAACGTGGCCACCATCTACACGCACCCGATGGCGCAAGGCGGCAGCGGGAACGGCCACTACGGCGGCAAGGCCGAGGTGTACATGGATGTCGGCGAAGCCATGGGCCGGGCCATGGTGGGCCTGTTGAAGAAGTAGCCCCGAACCCCGGAGCCCCGCGGGGCCGGCCGGCGGCTGTTCCATCGCATCGGCTTTCCGGTCAGCGCGGCGATCCCCGCGAACACGAGCATGAGTGTGACCGGGGCGAGGAGCGGCACCGCGACCGCCGCCACGAACGCCACCGCACCCGTCGGGCGCCGATCGGCTATAACAGCGGCCGGATATCCCTCTCGGAGGACTGCGGTGAAGGCAGTAACAAGCGTGGCGCTGGCGAGCGCCCTGGTCGTCCTGGTCGGCGGGGCGCGCGCCCAGGAGAAGGCCGGCGACCCGACCGGCACCTGGACATGGACGGTCGAGCGCGGCGGTGAGAAGCGGGACGTGACGCTGAAGTTGGCGGCCGCGGGCGGGAAGCTCACCGGCACCGTGTCCACCGGCAAGGGCGACGAGACGAAGATCGAGGACGGCACGTTCAAGGACGGGGAAGTCGGCTTCGCCATCACCCGGGAGCGGAACGGCGAGAAGTTCACGAGCAAGTACACCGGCAAGCTGGCCGGGAACACGATCAAGGGCAATTACCAGACGACGGTCGGCGGCAAGGAGCAGAAGCGCGACTGGGAGGCCAAGCGCGCGAAGTGAGTGCGCGACGGCACGACACGCGAACGCGCCCCGGCGAGTTGTAGCTCGCCGGGGCGCGTCTGTTTCTGTCGTGGGTGCGGGAGCCGTCTCGCGGAGGTAGGAGGTAACGGAGAAAATGGAGGTATCTCCAGCCCGGACTCGCGGGGCGTCACCGATGATTGTGGCCGACTCCCGAGTGCCCACCCGGCCGGGCAGTGGTGGCCACTCGTCGAGCTCTGCGGGGTTACTTTGACCGGCGCTGGTCACGGTAATCCCGGCGCCGTCCGCGATGGCCTGCCGAGCCCCCACGGAAGACGCGGGTTGGGGTGGCCGGTTGCGATCACCCCGCCGGCGCGTTACCTTGACCGGCGCCCGGGTCGGGCGCATTCGCATTGACCGGTGGGTCACGACGAACGCGCAGCACCGGTCAAATGAAACACTGGTTCGGCGGCGGAGGCTCGCGCCGGCGGCATGTGCCGGCAGACGCGGAGGCGTACGGTGCATAGGTTCACGTTCGACTCGCCGTACACCTTCGGCGACCAAGTGGAGTACACTGCCCCGCACGCCTCGGGCCGAGGCCGAGTGCTGGACATCGTGCTGTGCGAGGACCGCAGGGTGTATTACATCGTGCAGCCGGACGACGGGGACGCGGACGGCGGCATCTTCCCTGAACACATGCGGCCGGCCGAGGGCGGACCGCAATCGTGACGGCACCCGGTGGCCCCAGACGCCGAACCCGTAGCTGCAGCAGACCGCGGCCTCATAAGCGGTTCGTGACCACAGCAGCCACGGGCCGCGGCTGCTGAGCTTCATGTTCGGCCACCGAAGGGCACCCGAGGGGTAGACGTGTTGCCGCAGGACGCAAGTACGGCCGCGGTCGCTGCGATGCGTGTCTTGTCAGACCGGCACGACCTGAGGCGTCGGGCCGAGGCGTCGTGTCGCGAGTCCCTCCGGGCTGCAGCCGCGGAGGGCGATCTGAACGGCTTGGCCGAAGAGCACGTGCAGGCGGTGTTTGAGCGGTCCGCGCTGGTGTTCGACCACGGCGAGCTGAGTCACCCATTCGTCGAGACGCGGCTCGGGCTCTACGTCCCCGACCCGGCGGGCGGGTGGTTCCGGGGGCTGCGGCCGGTCGGCCACTACCGGCTCATCACGCGGCTCGACGGCACGGACGAGGACGACTATCTCGTGCTTGACTAGTGGCGGCAGGCCGAACCCCACGCTGCAGCAGACCGCGGGGGCATAAGCGATTCGTGACCGTAGCTCACCCGGCCCCCGCGGCTGCTGAGCTTTTTGTTCGGCGGCGGGGAGCGTTTGCAGTGGAGCGCATTAGATGCGCGGAGCGCCGAGGGACCGGCCCAGGAACTGGTCCGGCACTCCAAAGACCCGCCGCCCGACGCGAGTCACACCTGGGAGCCGCTTGTGGCTCCTCTCGCGGCGCGGTCTAATCCAGCCGGCTGCTCCCGTGTCGTGCGAGTTCATTCCTCCTCCTGTCAGGTCCGTCCCATGAAGTGGCTGGCCCTCCTCCTCTCCGCGTCGATGATCTCCGCGGGCTGCAAGCGGAAGGAACCCGCCGCCCCGCCCGCCGCCGTCCCACCCGCCCCTGGTCAACCTGCCGCCGTCGGAGGGGCTTCTCAGGTCAAAAAGGCCATCAGCCGGGAGGAGGGCGAGCGGAAATACAACCGCATGGACGAGGTGCTGCCAGTGCGGACGCCGCTGGCCGAGGTGGTGCGGTACTTCGGGCAGGAGCCGGACCGGTGGGAGGGGGCGGGAGCCAACCGGAAGGCGATCTGGGTCCTGGACGACGGGTCGGAGATTGCCATCGAGTTCGACGATGGCTTGTCCGGGAGCGATTCGGCTACGTTCAAGAACAAGCGGTAGCGGAGTACAAGCGAGCTGCGAAGGGGACGGCGCGACAGCAGAGGCTGGGGCCGAACCCGTCGCTGCAGCAGACCGCCAGCTCATTGGCGATTCCAACCGGGCTCGTGTACCCGGCAGGTGACAGGCGGCTCGGCGGCTGCTGAGCTTTATGACTATGAAGCCGCGGTCCTGTCAACTCAAGCGGGCCGGGTTTTCCAGGGTGTTTTGCTCGCCCCACGGCTGACCCGCGGTCAGCGCGTTCCGTCGAGGCAAGCACCACCCCATCCCCGCCGGCCGCGGGGCTCGTCACGTCAGGCGGTCGGGGGTCGCCGTCGGGTCGCACTCGACTATTCGGGCTGCGGTCCGGGTCGCGCCCGGGCGCCGAGGGACCGGCCCACTAACTGGTATCCGCCGCGCCGCCCATTCGTTCGGCCACCACTCCGGCGGCAGAGCCGCCTTCGGGTACACAAAGCTGCGGGCTGGCACGACTGGGTCCCGTTGGCCAGGCCATTCACGGTGACGCATCCCGGTCGTAAGCCGTCCGCTGGCAGGGACTTGGCCAAGCCAGGGAGAGGGCGCGCCCATGCTGTTCGGTGGGGTCTTCGAGCGGTTCCTAGAGGAGAGCCCGCTCAGCGTGATGTCCCGGGCGACCATCGAGCACGCCCTCTCGGCCTCGGCCCTCGACGCGCTGTTCGACCGGACCGCCGAGCGCGGGTACACCCGGGAGTTGCTGTTCTCCACGACGGTCGATCTGATGACCCTGGTGGTCGGCGGCAAGGCCCTCCACGTCCAGGCCGCCTACCGGCACCTGCGGGACCGCGTCCCGGTCACCCTCAAGTGCGTCTACGACAAGCTCCGGAACATCGAGACGGGCGTGTCCGCGGGGCTGGTCGCGCACGTGTCGGGCCGGTGCGAGGGGCTGATCACCGCGCTGGGCGGGGGGTGCAAGAGCCTGCTGCCGGGCTACCGGGTGCGGGTCCTCGACGGCAACCACCTGGCCGCCACCCAGCGGCGGCTGGGCGTCACCCGGGGGCACACCGCCGGCCCCTTGCCCGGGCAGAGTTTGGTCGTGCTCGACCCGGCCCTGATGCTGGTCACCGACATCGTCCCGTGCGAGGACGCCCACACCCAGGAGCGGGCGCTGATCGACCAGATTGTGCCGCTGGTGCGGGAGCGGGACGTGTGGGTCGCGGACCGCAACTTCTGCACGGCGGAGTTCCTGTGTGAGGTGGCCGCCCGGCGGGCCTACGTCGTCATCCGACGCCACGGGAACCTGAGCGTCGAGGCCGAAGCCGGGTACGGGGCCGAGGTCGCGACGGACCGGGGCTGGGTGGGCGAGCGGCGGGTCTGGGTCTGCTGGGGTGGGGCGCGGTTGGTGCGCCTGCGGCAGGTGCGGGTGCGGCTGCGGGCGCCGACCGCGGACGGGGACGCGGAGGTGGAGATCCTGACCAACCTGCCGGCGAAGGTGCCGGCCAAGAAGGTGGCCGAGATCTACCTCAAGCGGTGGAAGATCGAGGGGGCCTTCCACGAGTTGACAGTCGCCTTGAACTGTGAGGTGAACACCCTGGGGTACCCCAGGGCCGCGCTGTTCGGGTTCTGCGTGGCGGTGGCCGCGTACAACGTGCTGGCCGTACTGAAGGCGGCCCTGCGGGCGGTGCATGGTGAGAAGAAGGTGCAGGAGGAGGTGTCGGGGTATTACCTGGCGCTGGAGTGGGCGATGGTGTACGCGGGGATGATGATCGCCCTGCCCGCGTCGGAATGGGAGGCGTTCGGTCCGATGCCCAGCCCGGAGTTGGCCGGCCACCTCCGCGAGTGGGCGGGCAAGGTCGACCTTGGGAGGATCAAGAAAGCGCCGCCCCGGAAGCCGACGAGGACGGCGACCCGACGGATCAAGGACAAGAGCCCACATGTTTCCACGGCCCGGTTGCTCGACGAGGGGAAGAAGACCCGTCAGGCGAAAGTCAGCCGGAATCCGTGAGTCTCACACCGTGAATGGCCTGGTCCCGTTGGCTCTACCCCACCATCACGGGCGAGGTCTCACACCGACGCCGCCGTCAGGCGGCCGTCGCGGCCGGTGCCGGGTCGGGGTCGGCCCGCCACGGCTGGTTGTCCCGGAGCATGGCCCAGCACCGGACCAGCACCCGCCGCGCGAGGGCGACGACCGCCTGCTTCCGCCGCGCCTTGCCGCGACTCAGCCGGTCGAACACCGCCCGCGCCCACCGGTTGTACCGGAGCATGCACCACGCGCACTGCACCAGCAGCTTCCGCAGCACCGCCGGCCCTCGCTTGGTGATCCGGCCGCGGCGGTCGTCCTCGCCCGACTGGAACTGCCGCGGGACGAGCCCGCCGTACGCCCCGACCTGCCGGCCGTTCCGGAACCGCGTCGGGTCGTCGAGGTGGGCCACCACCGCCTCGGCCGTCCGCGGCCCCAGACCCGGCACCGTGTCGAGCAGCCGGACGCGGGCGTCGGCCTTCCCGATCGTGTCCAGCTTGGCCTCGGCGACCGCGACCAGCTCGTCGGCCTGGCGGTAGGCCGTCAGGGCCAGGTCGAGGAGCCCCCGCCACAGGTCGTCCGGCTCGCACTCGGCCAGCGGCCGGGCGAACTGGGCGATGCCCGCGAGCCCGGCGGCGGTCCACGCCTTGGCCCCGCGCGGGGCCGGCAGACCCTGGCCGACGAGCACCGCCCGGATGCGGTTCTGGGCGGCGACCCGCTGGGCCACCAGCGCCTGCCGGTGGGCGATCAAGGCCCGCCACTCCCGCACCCGCTTGGCCGGGACGACGACCGTGGGGAGCTGGCCGAGCGCCTCCAGTTGGGCGAGGCGGAGGGCGTCGTCCCGGTCGGACTTCCGCTTGGTGTGCTTGTACTTCCACGCCTCGGCCGCGGTGTTCGCCACCTTGCACGGGATGCCGAGCTCGCCGCACAGGTCGGACACCCACCCGGCGAGGGTACACGCCTCGATGACGACCACCGCCGGGCCGGTGGCGCGGATGAGCCGCTCGACCTCGGCCCGGGAGGTGGTGATCGTGCGGAACTCGGCGGCGGCCGTCACCTTGTCGTAGGTGCAGGACACGCACTTGTACTTCCCCAGGTCGATGGCGAGAATCGTGGTGCCGGTCATGATGCGCTCCTCGGGGTGAAGGGGGCGACTACCCCCACGATACACCGCGGCTTGCATCAGTTCTTTCGTTCGGCGGCGGCGGCAGACCACCATTGCTCGTGGGTATCGTGAGACCATATGCCACACAGCGAGCGACACCGAACGGAACGCATTGGTTGGTTGCGTGCGGCCGTCATGGGTGCGAACGACGGCATCGTATCGACGGCGAGTCTCATCTTGGGCGTAGCAGCTGCACAGGCGACCAACCAAGGCATCTTGGTCGCTGGGGTAGCCGGATTGGTCGCCGGAGCGATGTCGATGGCGGCTGGTGAATACGTCTCGGTCAGTTCTCAGGCTGATACCGAACAGGCCGACCTCGCCCGCGAACGCCAGGAACTCGCGGCCGATCCATCGGGCGAACTTGCAGAACTGACGGCGATCTACGTCAGGCGCGGCCTCGATCCGTCGCTTGCGAACCAGGTCGCCGAGCAACTCACGGCCCATGGCGCATTGGCCGCCCATTCCCGTGACGAACTCGGCACTTCCGAGTTGCTCGTTGCGAGGCCCATCCAAGCGGCACTCGCCTCGGCAGGGACATTCGCGGTTGGCGCGGCGCTACCCTTATTGGCGGTGGTGATTGCTCCTGGTGTGTATCTCATTCCCCTGGTCGCCGGAGCCTCAATAATATTCCTCGCGACTCTGGGCGGTCTTGCAGCGTTCGTCGGCGGCGCGAGCGCGACGAGAGGGGCAATCCGAGTCACGTTTTGGGGTAACCGTTCACAGGCCGGGGTAGCCTCGGAGCGCCCTTTGGGTTACTCTTCCGCTCGGCATGGATGCACCCCCGCCTGTTTCGGCTGACGTTCTGGCCGCGCTGCCGGCCGAAGTCCTGGCCCTGATCCAGTGGCAGGCCCGGCAGATCGCCCAACTCCAGCGCGAAGTCGCGGAGTTGAAGGCCCGACTCGACAAGGACTCCACCAACTCCTCGCTGCCACCCTCGTCGGCTCACCCACACGCCAAACCGGTCGTGCCCAAGCCCAGGTCCAAGCGGCGTCGCGGCGGGCAGCCCGGGCACGACAAGCACGAACGGGCGTTGATCCCCGTCGACGACTGCCAGGCCGTCATCCCGTGCGTGCCGACGGCGTGCCGCAAGTGCGGTCGGGCGCTCGCCGGCACCGACCCGGAGCCGGTCCGCCACCAGGTCTGGGAACTCCCCGAGATCGAGCCGGTCGTCACCGAGTACCGGCGGCACCGGCTCGTCTGCGCGTGCGGCGTCTCCACCTGCGGCGCTTTGCCGATGGGCGTGCCCACGGGTCAGGCGGGGCCGCGGCTCATCGCGTTCGCCGGCGTCTTGATGGCCTGCTTCCGCCAGTCGAAACGCCGGGCCGCCCAGTTCCTGGGTACGATCCTCAACCAACCCGCCAGCGCCGGCTGGATGGTCCTGCTGCAGGGCCGGTGTGCCGAGGCGGTGCAACCGGCCTACGACGACCTCGCCGCGAGGCTGCCCGCACAACCCGTGCTCCACATCGACGAGTCACCGACCAAGGAAGGCCCGTCGAAGGGATGGGTCTGGACCTTCGTGGCCGACACGTTCACGTTCTTTGCCTGCCGCACCAGCCGCGGGGCCGAGGTACTCGACGACCTCCTCGGCGCGGACTACGCGGGCACCATCCACTGCGACCGGGCGAAAATGTACTGGCGGTTCGGCCGGCTGCAGTGGTGCTGGGCCCACTTGAAGCGCGACTTCCAGGCCCTGATCGGCGACCCGTGCCACACCAAGAAGCGGCTCGGCCACGACCTGATGCGACCGACGAAGGAACTATTCGCCCTCTGGAAACGGGTGCGCGACGGAACGCTGAGTCGTGCCGAGTTCCGACGCCGCATGCACCCGATCCGCGACACCGTGGAGGTGCTCTTGCTGCGCGGTTGGTGCAACGCACTGACGCACGGCGTCTGCCGGGAACTGTGGGAGCACCGCGCGCGCCTCTGGACCTTCGTGGACGTGGCCGGCGTGGAGCCGACCAACAACGCGGCCGAGCGGGCGCTGCGGCACGCGGTCATCTGGCGGAAGCTCTCCTTCGGCACGCAGTCGGCGGCCGGTAGCCGGTTCGTCGAGCGGCTGCTGTCGGTCATCGAGACCTGCCGCCGCCAGCGCCGCAACGCCTTCGCCTGGCTGACCGAAGTGGTGCGGGCGCACGTTCGGCGTGAAGCTGGGCCGTCGCTGTTGGCGTCATGACATCCAGCCCCCCTGCGTCACGTACTTCTCCCACCAGTCGGGCGGCAACGGGTTCTCCTCGTGCATGGCCATATGGCCATTGTCTTGTTGGCAGCGAATGAAGCAGCTCCTTCGCTTGGGGTGGACGTAGAAGACCACATTGCCCTCGCAGACCGGACAACGCATCGCCTTCAGCTCCTCCTCCGAGCAGCCCGAACCTAGGGCGTGTCGGATCTCTTCGTGCGTCACGTTTCGTCCTCCGCTGCTGCTATCTTGGGATCGGGAGCCGCACGGCAGTGCCGTCGGGCGCGATCAAGACGCTGCTCTTCTGCTTGGTTAGTTTCAAGTCAGGGTTGGTGAAGACGGCCATGTCGCTGTCCGGGCCGACGCTGAATCGTAGCTCGCCGGAAGGGTGCGTGTGAGCGATCACCCGATCGGCATCTACGACGACGACTCCGTCCCTTCCACCGAGGCGGAGCCAGCGCTGGTTCCCGATTCGGATGAGCGCAACTTCCCGGCCAGTCGCGACAGTCAGTTCGCCCATCAGTTGCGCTGAGGCCGAACCAGGGGGCATGAGAACGTCGCCCTTTTGCAATGCCGTAATCAGCTCCCGATGCGTGATGTCGAGTTGGAAACGCTCCGCGTAAGTGTAGTCGGCAATACTCTTGGGATCGCGAAGTGTGCCGAGCCGTGAACCATTACCGTTTTGGGGAGCACTCGCGATGGCTCTCACTGCCGGTGTCGGAGCCCTATTCGGGACGGTCGCGTGATTTGTTGGTGTCCGTGTGAGTAGACGACCCAAGCTCAAGACGCCGAACCCTACGCTGCAGCTGACTCGGCCCGCCTCAGCGCATCTGTGACATCGAGCTGTCACGGGCGGGCCGGGCAGCTGAGCTTTTTGACTATGAAGCCGCGGTCCTGTCAACTCAAGCGGGCCGGTTTTTCCAGGGTGTTTTTGCCTTTCCGGTCGCTGACCCGCGGTTGAGGGTCGAGCGAGGCAAACACTACCCCGTCCCCGCCGGCCGCGGGGGCTCTCCACGTCAGTTGGTCGGGGGTCGCCGTCGGGTCGCACTCGACTATTCGGGCTGCGGTCCGGGTCGCGCCGGGGCGCCGAGGGACCGGCCCAGTAACTGGTATCCGCCGCGCCGCCCATTCGTTCGGCCACCACTCCGGCGGGTCACCCCGCCTCGGGTACACAAAGCTGCGGGCTGGCGCGACTGGGTCCCGTTGGCTCTCCCCCCACCATCACGGGCGAGGTCTCACGTCACGTCCGAGGGCTCACGCCGCCGCCGTCAGGCGGCCGTCGCGGCCGGTGCCGGGTCGGGGTCGGCCCGCCACGGCTGGTTGTCCCGGAGCATGGCCCAGCACCGGACCAGCACCCGCCGCGCGAGGGCGACGACCGCCTGCTTCCGCCGCGCCTTGCCGCGACTCAGCCGGTCGAACACCGCCCGCGCCCACCGGTTGTACCGGAGCATGCACCACGCGCACTGCACCAGCAGCTTCCGCAGCACCGCCGGCCCTCGCTTGGTGATCCGGCCGCGGCGGTCGTCCTCGCCCGACTGGAACTGCCGCGGGACGAGCCCGCCGTACGCCCCGACCTGCCGGCCGTTCCGGAACCGCGTCGGGTCGTCGAGGTGGGCCACCACCGCCTCGGCCGTCCGCGGCCCCAGACCCGGCACCGTGTCGAGCAGCCGGACGCGGGCGTCGGCCTTCCCGATCGTGTCCAGCTTGGCCTCGGCGACCGCGACCAGCTCGTCGGCCTGGCGGTAGGCCGTCAGGGCCAGGTCGAGGAGCCCCCGCCACAGGTCGTCCGGCTCGCACTCGGCCAGCGGCCGGGCGAACTGGGCGATGCCCGCGAGCCCGGCGGCGGTCCACGCCTTCGCCCCGCGCGGGGCCGGCAGCCCCTGGCCGACGAGGACCGCCCGGATGCGGTTCTGGGCCGCCACCCGCTGGGTGACCAGCGCCTGCCGGTGGGCGATCAGCGCCCGCCACTCCCGCACCCGCTTGGCCGGGACGACGACCGTGGGGAGCTGGCCGAGCGCCTCCAGCTGGGCCAGCCGGAGGGCGTCGTCCCGGTCCGTCTTGCGCTTCGTGTGCTTGTACTTCCACGCCTCGGCCGCGGTGTTGGCGACCTTCACCGGGACGCCGAGCTCGCCGCACAGGTCGGACACCCACCCGGCGAGGGTACACGCCTCGATCACGACGACCGACGGGCTCGTGCCCCGGATGAGCCGCTCGACCTCGGCCCGGCTGGTCGTGATGGTGCGGAACTCGGCGGCGGCCGTCACCCGGTCGTAGGTGCACGACACGCACTTGTACTTCCCCAGGTCGATGGCGAGAATCGTGGTGCCGGTCATGATGCGCTCCTCGGGGTGAAGGGGGCGACTACCCCCACGGTACACCGCGGCTTGCATCAGTTCTTTCGGCCACCGGAGGGCTCACCTGGAGTGGACGAGGCGTTCGCAACGGAACTGGATGCCATCCCGTGGCTGAGCAACATCGGCCAGCCAGTCACAGCGGTGATGCCGTGGCCAGTCATCCCAGTGACTTCCTGGGGCGAGGCGTTCGCATGCTTCGATGACGACTGGGAGGCTCTGAAGGGCGCGGCGCGGGATCGGCTGACGACGTTCATGCGCGACCGTCGCAACCGCGGGATACGTGACTTTGACTGGAACGAGATGGTGCGGGCGATCAAAGCCCGGGTCCTGACCCGGCTGGACGAGACTGTGTGGCGGCCGTTCGGTGAGCGGCACGGATTGACGCCGGTGTTTGCCGACCTGGTCGCTAGCGACGTTCGGTTAGCGGCCTTAGAGTACGAGACGCGACGCATTGCGGGACGGCCGGAGTTCTTCCGACTGCTGCTCCAGGTTTACCGTGCCGGGCACTTTCCGTGCGGGTGGTGCGCGGGCACGTGGCCGGACGGGACGCTCGTGATCTACTGACCGGCCGTTCCAGGAACTTCCGGTGGCGATGGGGGTGCCGGAGGGGCGAGTTGACGGCCTGGGTGCGTCGTGGTGAGGGGTGCGGCGCGCACCGTCCCCGGCGTCCCGATGGGAGACGTGTCGAAGCGTCGCGTTGCCGGCGTCCTGGAGCGATCACCTCCCTTCCCGAGCCCTCGCCCCTACGCGGAGGTCGAGGGCACGTCCACGCCCGGCGACGGCTCGACCTCCGGCGGCGCGACCCGCGTCACCTCGAAGCCCAGCTCCTTCGCCCGGCGGAGCAGCTGCTTCTCCTGCCGCTCGCGGACCTGCTCGGCGTACGCCGCCTCCTCCCGCCTCATGTACGCCACCCCGTACCGCATCAGGTTGTAGATGTTCCGCGCCAGCTTGTGCGCCGTCGCCGTCACCGCCTTCACGCCGCCGTCAAGCGGCCGTCTCGGCAGGTGCCCCGGCGGCGGGGGACCATACACATGGGGTCGCCCCGCCTGTCTGACACGGGTGGGCGGGGCATCCCGCTCCGCGGGAGCCGCCGGCATGAAGAACAAGTACGGGTTCGCCACGTTCCGCCCCGGGGTCACCTACCCGGCCGCCGGCGCGAAGGGCACCGCCGGACCGACCCGCGCGACCGGCGCCGCCCGGCCGCCGCGCAAGCGGGCCGGCGGGAAGCCGAAGGCCGCCGGCGGCGGGTACGGGGGGAGCTGATGTTCCGCCCCCTCCCGCCGCCGTTCGCCCGCGCGAAACCCCCCGCCGACGCCGCGGACGGCACCGCCGCCGGGGGCGGCACCGACGCCCCGTTCGTCTCGCCCCACGTCGCGGCGAACCTGGCGCGCCGGCAGGCGATGTTCGACCGGGCCACCCTGGACGCCGCCCACGTCCCCGCCCCCGGCGAGGCCGTCCACCTGCTCCTCGACGGCCGCTACGACCTCATGCACCTGGTCGCCGCCCTCGCCGGGCGGGTCGGCCCCGTCGGCCACCTCCGCATCGCCACCCTGAGCCTCAACAAGCGGAACCTCGCCGAGATCGCCCGCCTCGCCGACGCCGGCACCGTCGCCCGGGTGTCGCTCGTCTGCTCCTACTACTTCACCACCGCCGACACCGCCGTGTGGGCCGCCGTCCGCGCCGCGTTCGCCGCCCGCGGGTGGCGGGCCGCCGCCCCCCGGTGCCACGCCAAGGTGGTGACCCTCGACGGCCCCGCCCACCGGCTCAGCCTGGAGGGGTCGGCTAACCTCAGAAGCAACCGGAACTTCGAGCAGCTTCTGGTCTGCCACGACCCCGGCCTGCACGACTGGCACGCACGTTGGATCGACGCCGCCATCGACCGCCATGAAAACGACCAAAGCCGAGATGGAGCGGCGGGTTGAGTTCGTCCTCCGGCTCCGCCTCCAGGGGGCCGAGTCGTGGGACATCCACCCGCTCGTGAACGCCGACGGCGACCCGTGGCCGGACGGCCACGGGCCGGCGTGGGGGGTCAGCATCGAGACCGTTCGGCGGTATCTCCGGCTCGCCGACGCGCGGCTGGCCGAGATCGCCGACCGGCGGCGGGAGGAGTTCGTCAAAAGCCACCTCGCCCAGCGGCGGGTGCTGTACTCCCGGGCCGTGCAGCAAGCGGTCGCCGCGGAATCCGCGCGGGCCGGCCCCGTAGCCCGTATGGGGCCGGCGTCGCATCGGGAGGCTACACGCCCCGACGGGGCCGGTGGCCCGCCCGCGGCCGTGCCCGGTGGGGTTTGACGTAGGCTTCGGAGTGGTTGGAGCGGTGAGCCGGGCGCAGCAGGCGGCATTCCCTGACCCATCCTCTTGTAGATGGGCAGCGGGGCGGCCCGGACGCGGGCGGGGGCTGCTGACCGGCTTGCTCGACCGCGATGACTACTGACCCGAGTTTTGGGGCACCCCCACAGGGGGATGGGTTGGTAGACCAGGGCGTATGCCGCGTTCCGGGATCAATCACCCGGCCGTTGCCTGGGAAAACCCGCGCGCTCGCATCGGGCGGCGGGAACTCGGTTTCGTCGGTCGCGGCCTCCCCCGGGGTCCCGGCCGGGGTCGGCTGCGGGCCGGCTCTCGCCGCCCACTCGGCATTCCGTTTTGGGTCGGGGGTACGTCCGCCGAGGCTCGCAACCCGGGCGGCCAGCTGCGGGGCTGAGCCCGCGCCCCCGGGGTGGTGTCCGCAGGACGGACACCACCCCAGGGCCACCGGGACGTGGCCGCCAACGCCCGGATGACCCAGGAGTACCGGCTACACGTTCGAGCCCGCCAGCACGTGCCGAACACCGGGAAGCCGCGCACCTCCAGCCATTAGCGAAAAGGAAAGCTATCATCGCGAGCCCAGTCGCGGCGGAGTTCGCGGAAGCGGTCGCGGATCGCCATGCCGCAGATCCAGGCGGCAGGAGTTGCCTGGCCGTGATGATGCTCGTGGCACGTGGCAACGGCTGCCACCGAAGCGGCCGTGCGACGACCTCAGCTCCTGGACTTCAACCGCTTCGAGTACGTCGGCACGCCGGCGGGGATGACGCTGCTCGCCGGCACCGTGTCGTACCCGGCCGGGTAGCGTCTGGCATGCGACGTGCATTCCGAGTGTGCACGGCCTCCAGGTCGGACACCCACCACGAAGTAGGAACTTCCATGCTGTCGCTGCTGAGCTGGCTCGTCGTCGGTCTGATCGTCGGCTTCGTCGCCCGCGCCCTCGTCCCCGGGCGGCAGAAGATCGGCGTGCCCCTGACCATCGGCATCGGCATCGCCGGCGCCATGCTCGGCGGGCTAATCTCCCTCGCCATCTGGCCGACGTGGGCCGACCAGCCCGACGTGAACCGCATGTGGCCGGGCTGGCTGATGTCGGTCGTCGGGGCGGTCATCGTCCTCGCCGGCTACCTCGCCGCGACCAACCAGCGGGACGTCGTCCGCAGCTAACCCCCCGACCCGCCGGCGTTCTCCTCTCCACCCCACCCCGAGGCCGGGCGCCCCGGGGTGGGTTCGTTTTCCCCCCACCCGATGCGAACCCCGATGCCCGAACACAACGCCGTGATGATGCAGGCCTTCCACTGGTACTCCCCGGACGACGGCACGTTCTGGGACCAGCTGGCGGCGCGGGCCGGGGAGTTCGCCGCCGCCGGGATCGACGCCGTGTGGCTGCCGCCGGCGTCGAAGGGGGCTAACGGGACTGCCGACGTGGGCTACGGCGTCTACGACCTGTACGACCTCGGCGAGTTCGACCAGAAGGGCACGGTCCGCACGAAGTACGGCACGAAGACGCAGTACCTCGCGGTGGTGAAAGCGATCCAGGCAGCCGGGGTGCGGGTGTACGCGGACATCGTGCTCAACCACCGCCTCGGGGCCGACGCCTTCGAGCCCGTCCGCGCCACGCCGTTCCCCGCGGACGACCGCCGCACCCCGAAGGGCGAGCCGCGCGAAGTCCGCGCCGCCACGTCGTTCACCTTCCCCGGCCGGGCCGGGGCGCACTCCGCGTTCGCCTGGAACTGGACGCACTTCGACGGCAGCGACTACGACCACAACCAGCCCGACGACCGTTCCACGGTGTACCTGTTCGACGGCAAGCAGTGGGACGACCGGGTGTCGCTGGAGTTCGGCAGCTTCGCGTTCCTGATGGGGGCCGACCTCGACTTCGAGTCGCCGGAGGTGAACGACGAGCTGACCCGGTGGGGCCGGTGGTTCCTGGACACCACCGGCGTGGACGGGTTCCGCTTCGATGCGGTGAAGCACATCTCGGCGCCGGTGTTCCCGGCGTGGCTGGAGCACATGCGGGCGCACGCCGGCAAGGACCTGTTCACGGTCGCCGAGTACTGGTCGGGAAACGTCGGCGAGCTGCACGGGTTCCTGGACGAGGCGGGGCCGCTGTTCACCGCGTTCGACGTGCCGCTGCACTACAACTTCCACGCGGCGAGCCGGGCCGGCGGGAACTACGACATGCGCCGGCTGTTCGACGGGTCGCTGGTGAAGGACCGGCCGCTCCAGGCGGTGACGTTCGTCACGAACCACGACTCGCAGCCGCTGCAGGCGCTGGAGTCGGTGGTGGAGCCGTGGTTCGTGCCGCTGGCCTACGCCTGCATCCTCCTGCGCCGCGACGGCTACCCGTGCCTGTTCCTGCCGGACCTCGACGGCGCCGCGTACGAGGACGTGGGCCGCGACGGGAACCGGCACCGGGTGGTGATGCCGTCACACCGGGTGCTGTTGGACGTGTTCCTGCGGGCGCGGAAGGGGTACGGCCACGGCGAGCAGGTGGACTACTTCGACCACTGGAACCGCATCGGGTGGGTGCGGCTGGGGACGGCCGAGCACCCGAAGGCGATGGCGGTGCTGCTGAGCGACGGGCCGGCGGGGACGAAGTGGATGGGGACGAACCGGCCGGAGGGGACGACGTTCCGCGACCTCACGGGGCACGTCGCGGACGCGGTGGCGGTGAACGCCGACGGGTTCGGCGAGTTCCGGTGCGACGGCGGGTCGGTGTCGGTGTGGGTGGAGGAGTGAGGCGGTCTCTCGCGGCCGGACCACCGGGGGAGCCGGCGGGCGCAGCTCGTCCACCTCGCCGCCGACGGGTGGCCGGGGCGGCATCGCCACCGGTGTACCACGTCCGCGCGCACACCGCGCGTGAGCTTCCGCCCCCTGCAGTCGATCACGGCCCGGCGTCTCCGCGAATCCCGGTCACGTCCCAGACCCTGACCAGCCGGTCCTGCGTCCCAGTCGTCGCCAGCACCCGGCCGTCCGGCGAGAAGGCCAGCCCGTAGGCCTCGCCGGCGTGCGGGAACTCGGCCAGTTGCCGCTGCGTCGTTACGTCCCACAGCCGGGCCGCCCGGTCGGACCCGGTGGTCGCCAGGGTGCGGCCGTCCAGGGCGAACGCCAGCCCGTTCACCCGGCCGTCGTGCGCCTGCCACGCCGCCACCTCGTCGCCCGTGGCCGCGTCCCACACCGTCACCCGGCCCTCCTGCCACGTCACCCCGGCGAGGAGTCGGCCGTCCGGCGAGTAGGTCAGCGGGGCGGCCGCCTTCCCGATCGTCCGCAGAGTCAGGCCGTCCGGCCCGAGCAGGAACACCCGGTCGCCGGTGCCCACGGCGAGCTGGCCGGTTGGGGCGATGACGACCGAGCGGACGTACTGCCGGGCCGGCGACGGCACGCTTTTCCGCTCGGCCCGCGTTTCGAAGTTCCACCAGCGGATCGTGGCGTCGTGCCCGGCCGAGACTAGCGTCTTGCCGTCGGGCGAGAAGGCGACCTGCCACAGCGGCCCGGTATGGCCGTCGAGCGTGCCGACCGCCCGGCCGGATTGGACCTCCCAGATTGTGATCGGGGTGCGCCGGTCGGTCGGCACGTCGCTGGGCGCCGAGAGCAGGTGCTTGCCATCGGGCGAGAACGCGAGTGCGGCGAACGTCTTGCCGCCGGGCACGGCGAGGGCATGGAGTTGCTTCCCGGTCACCGCGTCCCAGACGCGCACGCCGTCGTCCGCCCCCGAAGCGAGTCGCGTTCCGTCCGGCGAGTACGCGACGCTCACGACCCGCGTGTCATGCCCGACGAGCGCCCGCGCCGGCGGCGTCTTCGGCTCGAACACGACGCCCGGCGAGGCGAGGCGGAGGATGGTCGTGGTGCCGTCCGGGTTTGCGGTGGCGAGGTGGCGGCCCTCGGGCGACATGGCAAGGCCGTGGAGCCAGTCGGTCTTCGGCGGATATACCCGGATCACCTGCTCGCCGCCGCCAGGGGCCGGGTCGAATAGCCGGATCAGCCCGTCGCGGTTGCCGCTCGTCGCCAGCAGCCGGCCGTCGGCCCGCAGCGCCCCGCCGAGCTGCCCGCCGTCGGGGACCGTGATCCCGCGGGCCTCGGTCCGCGTCGCCAGGTCCCAGACGCCGAAGTGGACGTCGCCGCCGTACGCGTCGCCGACGACCGCCAGCGACCGGCCGGACGGGTGGAACCCGAGCCAGCGGGCGGTCCCCACCCGGACCTGGAACGCGGCGACCTCCCAGCCGGTCTCGACGTCGAACAGCGCCACCTCGCCGCCGCCGTACCGGCCGGCGGCGAGGGTCTTGCCGTCGGGGCTGAACGCCAGCGCCCACGCCGCCCCGGGGAGGCCGGCGAGGACGTGCCGGACCCGACCCGTGGCGACCTCCCAGACGAGGACCGTGTGGTGCCCGCCCGGGGCGGCGACGAGCGCGCCGTCGGGCGAGAACGCCAGCGCGCGGGGTTCGCCCCCCGTGCCGGCGAGCATCCGCACCCGTGCGCCGGTGGCCGGGTCGTACAGCACGACGTTCCCGGCGAAGTCGCCGGCCGCCAGCGTCCGGCCGTCGGGGCTGAACCCGACCGCGTTGAAGCCCCGGTCGCCGGGCAGGACGCGGTCGAACTTGTTCCCGGCCACGTCCCAGAGCCACACCCCGTGGTCGGCGCCGGTCGTCGCCAGCCGCCGGCCGTCCGGGCTGAACGCGACGGCCATCAGCTGCGCCGCCTGGTACGGGTGCGGGTCGAGCGGGGCGCCGGTGGCGGCGTCGTACCGGCGGACGTACCGGTCGATGTGGCCGGATTCGAGGCTGTCCACGACGATCGAGTACAGCGTCTTCGCGGCCGGGTCGGGGGTGAACACAGTCCAGCCGCGGCGGTCGCCGAGTGGGCGGAGTGGCGTCCCGGCGAACGTCACCACGTCCCACCGGGTGACGACCTGGTGCGTCGGCGTGACGACCCGCTGGTCGTGGCCGGCGGTCAGCATCGTCTTGCCGCCGGGCTCGAACGCGACCCAGCCGGCCGGGGTGGCGAGCGACTTCTTCAACTCCCACGTTACCGCGTCGTACACCCGGCACTCGCGGTCGGTGCCGGCGAGAAGCAGCCGGCCGTCCGGGCTGAACGCGGTCGCGGCAACGCCGCCGTCGAGCCCGTCGAGCAACTTCACCTCGGCCCCGGAGCCGAGGTCCACGACGCGGACGCCGCCGCTCGCCTGGTCGCGGACCGCGGCCCGCGCGCCGTCCGGGCTGAGGCCGAGCTGCCACACGTAGCCGCACCCCGGGATCACGCGGACGGACTCGCCGGCGAAGGCGTCCCACACCTGCACTCCGTCGTCGCCGGAGGCGACGAGCTGTTTGCCGTCCGGGCGGAAGGCGAGCGCGTCCAACCGCCCGACCTCGCTCTTGAACGTGGCAACCGTCTCGGCGGTCTCGACGTCCCAGACGCGGACGGTGCTGGGCAGTGGGCCCTTTTCGCCCCAGCCCCAGTCGCAGGCGGCGAGGTGCTTGCCGTCCGGCGTGAACGCGAGGCCGTACGCCCGGTGGGTGCCGGCCGGGAGTGTACGGACGAGCTCCCCGGTCCGCGGGTCGAAGAGCGCCACCACCTGTCCGTTCGGGACCGCCAGGTACTTCCCGGCCGGGTCGATCGCCAGGAAGGATTGCTGCGCCGACTTCGGCAGGCGGAACGGGGCGCGGCCGAACACGCCGACGACCTCCGGCGGCACCCGCCGCGCGTCGCCGGACCCGGCCTGCTTCAGCACGACCGGCGGGATGTCGGCACGGTTCAGCGCGTCGGCCGGGGCCGGGCGGGCCGCGACCGCCGTCGGGTCGGGTACGGGCCGCAGCGGGCCGGGGTCGTAGGGCGCGGGCATGGCGGGCAGCCGCAGCACCGCGACCGCCCCGTCCGGCCCGGCGACGGCCAGGTGTCGCCCGTCCGGCGCCATCGCCATCCCGTGCAGCCACGGGGTGTTCGGCGGGTACAGGCGGATGACGCGCTGCCGCGCCGGGTCGTCGGCGGCCAGCAGCACGACCGTGCCGCTCGTCGTGCCACATGCGGCGAGGAGCCGGCCGTCCGGCCGCCACGCCCCGCCGAGGTAGCCGCCGTCCAATACCGGTCCGGCCCTCACTTCGGCCCGCGTCGCCAGGTCGTAGACGCCGAGCGTCGGGTTGCCCCCGGGCCCGAGGCTGGCGGCGGCGAGGCGGCGGCCGTCGGGGTGGAAGCCGAGCCAGCGCACATCGTAGGCGCGGGCCATGAACCGCGCCACCTCGCCGCCGGTATCGGCGTCGAACAGCACGACCGCCCCGCCGCGCCAGCCGGTGGCGACGGTCCGCCCGTCGGGGCTGAATGCGACCGCCCAGGCGAGCCCGCGCGGACCGGGCAGGGCGTGCCGCAACCGGCCGGTGACGACCTCCCACACGTTCACCACGCCGACGGTCGTGGTGCCGGCGACGAGGCGGCCGTCGGGCGAGAAGGCGACGGACCGGACGTCGGAATCGCGGGCGGTCCGCAGCCGGGTCCGCGCGCCGGTGGCGGCGTCGTAGAGCACGACCGACCCGTTCCCCTCGCCGGCGGCCACCTTCGAGCCGTCGGGACTGTACGCGACGGCGGCGAAGCCGCCGCTGCTCGGGAGCGTGCCCGCGGGCCGACCCGTCGCCGCGTCCCAGAGGCGGACGCCGGGGTCGAGCCCGACCGATGCGATCCGGCGGCCGTCCGGACTGAACGCGACGGCGCCAACCTGTCCGGCGTGCCCGTCGGCCGGCAATCGCTCGGCGCCGGTCGTGGCGTCGTAGAGGCGCAGCCGCGGCTCGCACGTCTTCTGGCCGGGGTCGAGGGCCAGGTGGGAGTACAGCGTCTTGCCGTCGGCGGCGAGGAGGTACGTCACCCATCCGGCCTGGTGGCCGAGCGCCGGGAGCGGCGCTGCCTCGAACGTCTCCAGATTCCAGCGGGTGACGACGTGGCCGGCGCCCGCACCGGTCCGGAAGTCGTGGCGGGCCGAGTGGAGGGTCTTCCCGTCGGGGGCGAACGCCAGCCAGGTGGCGTGGCCGGGGAGCGTCTTCACGGGTTCGAGGGTCGCCGCGTCCCAGACGATCAGTTCCGCCTCGCCGCCGGTGGCGACGTGCTTGCCGTCCGGGCTCCAGGCCGCCGCAAGGACGTTCGCCGTGTGCCCGGCCAGCGTGCCGACCTGCTCGCCGGTGCCGAGGTCGAACACGCGGAAGGTTTTGCTCGGCCAGTCGCCGCAGGCGACCCGCCGGCCGTCCGGGCTGACCGCGATCTGCCAAACGTTCTCGTTCTTCGCGGCCATCGTCCGGCGGACGGTCGCCGTCGCCACGTCCCACTGCTTCAGCCCCTCCGTGCCGGCCGTCAGGACGACGCCGTCGGCCGGGAAGGCGACGGCGAACACCTTGTCGTAGTGGCTGTGGAGGGTGGCGGTGACGGCGCCGGTCGCCACGTCCCACACCTTCACTTCTCGCACGCCGTCGGGGCTGCTGCCGGCGAGGAACCGGCCGTCCGGGCTGAACGCCAGCGCGTACACCCGGGAGGTGTGGCCGGACAGGGTGCGGACGAGGGTCCCGGATTGCTGGTCGAAGACGAACACTCGCTCGCCGACCGGGACCGCCAGATGCCGGCCGTGGGCGTCCTGCACCATCCACCCGCCCTCGCCGGTGCGGGGGAGCCGGTGCCGCGGGTCGCAGAGGACCGCGACCACCTCGGGCGGCAGGGCGGTCGGGTCGCCGCCGACCGCGCCGCGCAGCGCGGGCGGGATGGCCTCGTGCCTCAGCGCGTCGGCCGGGCCGGGGCCGGCGGGGAGTCCCGGCACCGGCCGCGGGGGGCCGGGGTCGTAGGCCGGCGGCGCGGCCGGCAGCGGCACTAGCGGGATCACCCCGCCGCGGCCGCCGACCGCCGCGTGCCGGCCGTCGGGCGTCAGCGCCAGCGCGTTCAAGTACCGCTCCCCGGGCGGTTGCACCCGCACCACCCGGCCGGGCGCCGCCGGCGCCGCCGTGTCCCACACCCGCACCGTGCCGTCGACGGAGCCGGCCGTGACCAGCGCTCGCCCGTCCGCCCGCCACGCCCCGGCGACGACCGGCCCGTCGTGCCCGGCGAGGCGGTGCGTCTCGCGGAACGTCGTCAGGTCGTACACGACCACGTCGGTCGGCCCCACCTCGGTGCCGATGCCGCCGTACCGCACCTCCAGCCGGTAGCGGCCGGCGCCGGACTCGGCGCACGCGGTCACCTGGTAGACGCCCGGCTCCGCGGAGGTGAACTCGACGACCGACTCCCCCGGGCGGCCCGGCGGGGCGGCCCCGGCCCGGGGCGCGCCCCCGCGCGGCGCCTCGTCAATGAACAGCTGAGGGACCATCCCGCCGTCCGCGGCGCGGAGTGTGAACGTGTACCTCTCGTGTTCGTGGAGGAAGTACTCGTGCGTCGCCGCCGGGAGTTCCACCTGCTTGCCGCGGAGTGTGGCGGCGTGCTTCGGGCTGTCCGGCCCGAGCGCGCCGCCGGCCCACTGACCCGACGCCGCCAGCGCCCGCCCGTCCGGCCGGAACGCGAGCCAGCGGACGGGGCCGGGCGGGGCGGGGAACGCGCCGATCTCCCAGCCGGACTCCAGGTCCCACAGGTGAATCCGGCTGCCCCCCGACCCGGCGGCGAGGAGCCGGCCGTCCGGGCTGAATGCGGGCGCGAACGCCGGGGCCGCATCGACCCGGACGGCGCGGCGGACGCGGCCGGTGGCGACCTCCCACACCCGGACTTCGCCGTCAACCCCGGCCCCGGCGAGGAGCCCGCCGTCCGCCGAGAATGCGATCTGGTGGAAGTTGCCGGTCGTGATCTGTTTCACCTCGGCGCCGGTCGCCGCGTCGAGGACGGCGAGCGCCCCGCCGCGCCAGTGCGCGGCGACGGTGCGGCCGTCCGGAGCGAACGCGGCGGCGACCGCCGACCCCGTTCGCGCGACCGCCCAGTGCTGCCGGCCGGTCGCGGCGTCCCACCCGCGGACCGTGCCGTCGGCCCCCGCCGACACGACCCGCGACCCGTCCGGGCTGGTGTCCACCGCCCACACCTGGCCGGCGTGCATGTCCGACCTGACGGCCGCCCCGGTGACCGGGTCGTGGGTGCGGACCGCCTCCTCGGCGCCCCCGAAGGCGTCGTGGGCGACGATCGAGTAGAGCGTCTTCCCGTTCGGGCTGAGCCGGGTGCTCAGGTGCCCGCGGATGTCCGTCAGCCGGGGCAGCTTGCGACCGGCGTCGGCGTCGGCGGCCACTTCCCAGCGGGCCAGCACGTCCTGCCCGTCGCGGACCAGCAGCGTCTTCCCGTCCGGCTCGAACGCCAGCCACCGCACCTCGCCGGCCACACGCTTCCGGGCGGTGAGCGTCGCCGCGTCCCACACCACCCACTCCTTGGATCCGCCGGTGACGAGGGTCGCGCCGTCCGGGCTGAACGCGGCGGTGACGACCGGGCCGGTGTGGTCGGCATCACCCACGACCGTCGGGGGCGCTGCGGCGCCGACCTCCCAGACGTGGACCCGCGGCCCCTCGCCCCACACCGCCCGCCGCCCGTCCGGGCTGAACGTGACGCCGTAGAACAGGCCTTGCCCGAAGGCCGACGGGAACCGACGGACCATCCGCCCCGCCGCCCGGTCCCACACCTCCATCGCCTTGTCGGTCAGGCAGAGCACGAGCGCCGCGTCGGCCGAGAAGGCGAGCCCCCATGCCCGCCCGCCGCCGCCCGGCAGCACTCCCGTTTCCCGGCCGGTTTCCACGTCCCAGAACCGGACCGTGTACGGCGTTCGAAACGTGGCGAGGTTGGCGGCGGCGACGGTCCGGCCGTCCGGGGTGAAGGCGACGGCGTGGACGCGGTCGGTGTGGCCGGTCAGGGTGTGGACGAGGGCGCCGGTGCGGGCGTCGAACAGCACGAGGTCGTGCCCGCAGGGGACGGCGAGCCTGCGGCCCTGCGGGTCGGTCGCCATCTCGGACGAGAGCCCGGGGTGCGGGAGCCGGAACCGCGACCCGCCGAGCACTCCCCAGCCCGGCCGGGCCGGGTCGCGCGGCACGCCGTCGGCCAGGCCCGGCCGGGCGGCGACTTCCTCCGGCGAGGGCAGCGGCCGCGGCGCGGGGTCGTAGGGCTCGGGGGGCGCCGGCGTGCGGAACACGGCGACGCCGGCCGGCGTGGCGGCGACGAGGTGTCGGCCTTCCGGCGTGAACGCGAGGCGGCGGGCGGCGGCGGTAAACGCATAGCGGCGGCCGGGGTGGTCGCGGTCCCAGAGCACGACCGCCCCGCCGCCGCCGGCCGCGACGAGCCGGCCGGTCGGGTCCACGGCCAGCGAGTCGAGCGGCACCGGCGCGCCGGGCAGCTGCGTCTCCTGCTGCGTCGCCGCGTCCCACACCCGGACCGCCCCGTCCCACCCGCCGAACGCGAGTGTGCTGCCGTCCCCGCCGAACGCCACCCGCACCTCGACCGCCGCCCCGGTCCCGCCGGGACCGAGCCGCGCGACTCGCTGCCCGGTCGTCAGGTCGGTGACGACGACGGACCGGTCGTCGCCGGCCGACGCGAGCAGTCGGCCGTCGGGGCTGACGGCCAGCCCGCTGACGTGCCCGGCGTGCAGCCGGCGGGGCTGCTGTTCGTCCCACGTGGCCACGTCCCAGACGAGCACGGCGCCGTCGGCGGCGCCGGTCAGCAGCGTCTTCCCGTCGGCGGCGAACACGACCTTCGAGGCGCGGCCGTCCTTCTCGCCGTCGAGCGTGCGGACCGGGTCGCCGGTCGCAGCCTTCCACACACGGACGGTGCCGTCCACGCTGGCGGCGGCGACGAGCGACCCGTCCGGGTTGAAGGCGACCGAGTACACCTTCTGGGTGGGGCCGGTGAGCGAGCGCGCCGGCGGCGGGGCGGCGCCCGCCGCCCAACCGGCGAGATCCCACAGTACTAGCGCGCCGCCGTCCCCGCCGGCGGCGACCGTGCGGCCGTCCGGGCTGACGGCCACGGCCCACACGTCGGCGGCGCGGCCCTCGTACGGGAACAGCTCCTTCCCGGCCGCGAGGTCGTAGACGTGGACGACGCCGTCGACGTCCCGACCGTCTTCCATCAGGGCGTACAGGCGGTGCCCGTCCCGGCTGAGGTGGTACGCCGGCCACGCCGCACGGCGGACCGGGGGCAGCAGCGGGGCGCCCTGGTAGGTGGTCAGGTTCCAGCGGGTCACGACGTGGTCCCGTTCGGCTTCGCCGCCGCCGTGCCGGGCGGCCAGCAGGTGTTTGCCGTCGGGCGTGAACGCCACCCATTCCGCCGGGGTGGCGATCCGCGTGACCAGTTCCAGCTTCTCGGCGTCCCACAGCAGCAGTTCGCTTTCGCTGCCGGTCGCCAGGAGTTTGCCGTCGGGGCTGAAGGCCGCCGCCTCGGGCGCGCTCGTGTGACCGTCGAGCGTGACCGGAGAACCGCCCTCGACATCCCGGACGGTGAGCGCCGTGTTCGTGTGGTTACAGACGACCCGCTTGCCGTCCGGGCTGAGGGCGAAGTGGTACAGCCCCACGGCCGACCCGGCGGACTCGAACCGGCGGATCGAGGTCTTGGTCGTCAGATCCCACGTCTCCACGCCGCCGGGGCCGGACCCGTACAGCCGCTTGCCGTCGGGGCTGAACGCGACGCTGAACAGGCCGGCGACGCCGCCCGGCAGGGTGGCGGTGACCTCGCCCGTCTGCCGGTCCCAGACCATCACGGCGTGGGGTTTGGTCCGGTCGGTCCACGTCTCCATCCCGGGCTCCCCCGGCGCCCAGTTGCCCCCGGCGACGAACCGCCCGTCCGGGCTGAAAGCCACGGCGATCACGCGGCCCGCGTGTCCGGTCAGGGTGCGGGTCAGCACCCCCGTGCGGGCGTCGAAGATGGCGACTGCGTCGCCGTTGGGAACGGCCAGCCATCGGCCTTCCGGGTCGGTCGCCATCGAGTTGTTCGGCCCCCGCCTGGGCAGTCGGAACCGGGATTCGCCAAGGACCACGACGGCCTCCGCCGGCTGCCCGGGTGGGATGCCCTCGCGGGCGCGGCCGTCGAACGGGCTAGACCGCGCCGCCAGCTCGGCGGCGGTCGGCGCCCGCCACCCGGGGATGCCGGCCGGGACCGGCGGCGGCGGCCCGTCGCCGGGCGGGCGAGTGAACCAGAACACGCCGACCGCCGCGGCGACGACCGCGGCGGCGGCGCCGGCCCACCGGCGGGTGCGGCGAGTGCGCCCGGCGCGGACGCCGCGGATCGGCGGCGGCGGCGGGGCGGCCGGGTCCGCCTCGTGCGCCTGGTACGCGGCCAGCAGCCCGGCCACCTCCGCCGCCGACGCGAACCGATCGGCCGGGTTCTTCGCCAGCAGCTTCTCGACCAGCGCCGCGACCCACCGCGGCACCGCCGGGTTCTTCTCCCGCACCGGCGTCGGCTCGTCGTCGCAGACCCGGCCGAGGACGGCGACGGTGTGGTCGGCCTCGAACGCCCGCGTGCCGGTGCAGAGCGTGTACAGCACGCTGCCGAGGCTGAACAGGTCGGAGCGGTGGTCGATCTGGTCGCCGCGGGCCTGCTCCGGCGACATGTACATCGGGGTGCCGGCGATGACGCCGCTGCGCGAGATGGTGGCGTCGTCGGCGGCGCGGGCGAGGCCGAAGTCGGTCAGCTTGACGCGGCCGGTGCCGGCCTCGAGGAGGATGTTCCCGGGCTTCACGTCGCGGTGGACGATGCCGCGGGCGTGCGCCGCCGCGAGCCCCCGGGCCGCAGCGAGGCCGATCCGCACGACCTCGTCGACGGGCAGCGCACCCTCGGCCCGCGCGCGGTCTTCGAGCGTCTCGCCGCTGACGAACTCCATCACCAGGTACGGGACCGCGGCGTCGTCGTGGACCGAGTGGATCTTGACGACGTGGTCGTCGGCGACGGCGGCGGCGGCCCGGGCCTCGCGGGCGAACCGGCGGCGGGCGGTCGGCACGGCGGCGAGCGCCGGCGACAGGAGCTTGACCGCGACCGACCGCCGGAGGGTTGTGTCGATCGCCCGGAGGACAACGCCCATGCCGCCCCGGCCGACGACGCCGAATACCTCGTAGTGCCCGAGCCGGCCGAGCGAGCCGGCCTCCTGCGGCGGGGCGAGGAGGGCGACGAAGTCGGTTTCGCCTGGGCCGTCGTCCGGCGCCTGGGTGGCGCCGAAGTCCCGGCCGCCGGCGCCGGGGTTGAGGGTGCGGGTGAACCCGTCGGCCGGCGGCGGGGGCGGGTCGAACGCGCGCGTCGAGCCGTCGTCGTCGGGCGGCGGGGGCGTCGGGTCGTCGGGGTCGGTCATGGGCGGGTCCGTGTGCGGTCCGCGTCAGTCCTTCCGGGCCGGGCCGAGCACCTCGGCCGCCGGGCGGTCGTTGATCGTCTCCAGCGTCGGGATCGCACGCAGCGCGGCGGCGTCCCGCTCCGGCAGGTACGAGAACTGAACCGCCCGCAGCTGCAACCCGCGGAGCGGCGACAGGTCCGTCACCCGGGTGTTCGCGAAGTGGAGCGTCCGCAGCGGCATCCCCGCCAGCGGGCCGAGGTCGCTCACCTGCGTGATGTTCACGCACAGGAAGTCGAGCGGCAGCCCGGCGAGCGGCGACAGGTCCGTCAGCCGGCCCCCGCCGCCGACGTTCAGCCACGTGAGCGGCATCCCCTTCAGCGGCGTCAGGTCGGTCCCGCTCCAGCCCCACGCCATCAGGTATTCGAGCGGCATCCCCCTCAGCGGCGACAGGTCGGCCACCGGGTTCCCGTTCCACGACAGGTGGGTGAGCTTCAGCCCCTGAAGCGGCGACACGTCGGTCAGTTGGGTGCCGGGGCCGACCGTCATGTCGAGCTTGCGCAGCTGCGGGAGCATCCGCACCGGGCCGACGTCCTTCACCCCGCCGGTCTTGAACGCGAGCCCGGTCACCACCCCGTCCGCGACCGTCGGCGTCACCTTCCCGTCGAACCCCGGGTTCTTCTCCTTCATGGCGCGGACGAACTCGGCGACTTGCTCCTCGGGCGACAGGCCGACCAGCGACGGGGCGGCGCTCGCCGCGCGGAGATCGACCTCGACCTCGGCGTCGAACATGAGGCCCGGGTCGCCGCGGCCGGCGAGGGTGCGGGCCATCACCCCGATCGTCCGCGGGGCGGTGCCTACGAACACGTCCTTCCCGCCGTGCGTCACCCGCACCGGCTGGTCCAGGTCGAGCAACCGGTCGTCGAGGCGGATCAGCAGCTTCGGAACGCCCTCGGCGGCGGCGACGGTGATCGTCTGCGCGCCGCGTGCTGCGTCCACCAGCGTCCCATCCTTCGCCGCGTCGTCGGGCACGGCGAGCCAGTACAGCCGGTCGCGCGGCCGGTCCGACTGCTCCCACACGACGCGGTCGGGCACCGGGTTGCGGGCGAACTTCGCCATCCACGGCAGGGCGATCTTGTCCTCCAGGCCCATCCACGCCGCCTTGCCGGGGTGGAGCTTCAGTAAGTGCTCGTACCCACGCGGGTCGGCCTTGCGGAGGTCGGCGAGCCGGCCGGCGTACTCGCGTGCGGCCGCGTTCCGCTTGAACGCCGCGTCGTTCTCCCCGACCTGGATGGCGAAAGGGACGTTCCGCAGCGACCGCACCGGCGCCTTGTTCGGGTGCCCGCCCATCATTGCCGCCGCGGCCCACCGGTCCGCGACCCGCGGGGCGAGCTGGTACACCCCGTCGCCCCCGGCCCCGTACCCGAGCAGGTAGACACGGTCCGGGTTCACCCCCTCGACCGCGACCAGGTCTTCCACCAGCCGGCCCAACATGCCGTCGATGTGGGCGTCGTGCCACAAGTCCCACGTGTCGGTCGGGGCGCGGGGGGCGACGTAGAGCCCTTCTGCCACGGCGTACAACTTCTTCTGGTTCTCCCACTGGGCGTCGTTCGTCGCCTTCGCCGTCCCCCCGCCGCCGTGGAGCGACACGTACAGGCTCCACCCGTCCTTCGGCTTCTCGCCGAACGGCTGCACCGAGTACGGCATCGTGAACTCGCCCTGCCGCACGACCCGCTCCTTGACCGCGTCGGCGCGGTCCTTCCGGGTGCGGGCGAGGTGCGCGTCCCACAGCAGCGCGCGGGCGGCCGCGGCGTCCGCCTTCGTCAGCGGCTCGTCGGCGAATCGCTCCTCGGCCACCTCGGCGGGTGTGCCGCCGGTGTCAAGGGCGGCGCGGAGGCGGGTGACGGCGTCGGCCGAATCGGGGTACGGGCTGCGAGCCCACGGCGCCGCGGCGGTCGGGGCGCGGAGGATGCTGACCACCCCGTTCGACCCGGCGACGACCAGGAAGCGGCCCTCGGGGGTGAACGCGACCTGCCGCGGGGTGCCGCCGAACGGGGCTGGGCCGACGCTCGCCGGGCGGGCGGGGGCGGTGCGGTCCCACACCAGCAGAGTCTTCGCCCGCGTGGCCGCGACGAAGCGGCCGGTCGGGTCCACGGCCAGCCCGCGGAGGTTCGGCCCGCCGCCGGCCAGCACCGTCTCCTTCCGGTCGGTCGTGTCCCACAGCCGGACGGTGCCGTCCCACCCGCCGTAGGCGAGGGTCCGGCCGTCGGCGGCGAACGCGACCCGCACGTCGGCCCGGCTGGGCTTCGCCGGGCCGAGGGTCTGGAGCCGCCGGAGCGACCGCCGGTCGGCGATTCCGACCCGGCCGTCTTCGGCCCCGGCGGACGCGACGAACCGGTTGTCCGGCCCGGCCGCCACCGCCCCGACGGCGAGGTTGTGTGACCGCAGCGGCGGCTGCGGCTCGCCGGTCGAGGCGTCCCACACGAGCACCCCGCCGTCGGCGTCGCCGGCCAAGAGCAGCTTTCCGTCGCCGCTGTAAGCCACGTCGCCGGCCAGCGGCTTTTCGACCTTCAGCCGGCGGACGGCGGCGCCGGTCGCGGCGTCCCAGACCCGCACGTCGCCGTCGCCGCTGGCGGACGCGAGGTGTGCGCCGTCCGGCGCGAAGGCGACGGAGAAGACCGGTTTGGCGTGGCCGGTCAGGGCGCGGACCGGCGGCAGCGCCGCGCCCGCGGGCCAGTCGCCGAGGTCCCACACGATCACGCCGCCGTCGGCGCCCGCGGACGCGACCCGCCGGCCGTCCGGGCTGACGGCGACGGCCGCGACCTCGCCGGCGTGCCCCCGCGGCGACGCGGCCGACCAGCCGGGCACGTCGAAGGTCAGCACCCGCCGCGGCTGGTCCCGCGCCTCGGCGGTCAGCAGGAACAGCGACCTCCCGTCGGCGCTCAGCCCGACGTGCCCGCCGCGCGGGCCGATCGGCGGCAGCGCGGTCGGCTCAAACGTATCGAGGTTCCACCGGGTCACCGCGTGGCCGTTCGGGTTCTTCGCCGCCACGCAGGACGCCGACAGCAGCGACTTCCCGCCCGGCTCGAACGCCAGCCAGTTCGCCGGCGTGTCGAGCAGCTTCAGCAATGACTGCGTCTCCACGTCCCAGACCGCGAGTTCGGTGCCGTTCCCGGTCGCCAGCCGCTTCCCGTCCGGGCTGAACGCCGCGAACGCCGGGGCGGTCTTGTGGGCGGTCAACGTCGTCGGCGGGGCGTCGCCGCCGACCGCCCACAACTTCACCGCCGCGCCTTCGTCGGCCCACGCCAGCCGCGACCCGTCCGGGCTCAGCCCGAAGGTGTAGAAGACGGTCTTGTCGGCCTTCTCTGCCGGGAACGAACGTATCACCGCCTGCCCGGCCACGTCCCACACGTCGAGCCCCTTCGGGCCGGCGGCGAAGATCGTCTTCGCGTCGGCGGAGAAGGCGACGTCGCGGGGCATCACCGCGACCGGGCCGAGCGTCGCCACCGCGGTGCCGGTCTCGGCTTCCCAGACGGTGATGGTGCCGGGGGTCTTCGCGTCCGGCCGGGCGGCGGCGGCGACGAGCCGGCCGTCGCGGCTGATCGCGGCGGGGCCGCTCTCCGGATCCCGCGGGGCGAAGGTGCGGAGCAGGTCGCCGGTGGCCGGGTCGAATAGGCCGACGGCGTCCCGGCCCGGGATGACGAGCCGGCGGCCGGCGGCGTCCTGCCGGAACTCGACGTGGGCGGGGACGGCGAGTTCGTCGGGGACGAGGAACCGCGGGTCGGCGAAGACGGCGACGAGTTCGGGCGGCGCCTTCTTCGCGTTCCCGCCGCCGGCGAGGGCGAGCAGCGCGGGCGGGATCTGGTCGCGGGTGCGGCCGTCGAGCGGGCTCGGCCGGGCGGCGAGGTCCGCGGCCGTCGGCGGCTGCCAGACGGACGGCTTCGGCGGGAGCGACTCGGGGGCGACGACCTGTTCGTCGGCCGGGCGGAGTGCGCGATAGCCGGCGACGCCGAGCGCCGCGACCGCCACGACCCCGGCCGCGACCGCCGCCCAGCCTTTGGCGTCCCACCGCCGCGCGGGGGCGACGCCGGGCACGGCCGGCGCCGGCACGCGCTTCGGGTCGGCGAGGTGGGCCTGGAACGCGGCGAGCAGCGCGGCCACGTCCGCCGCCGTCGGGATGCGGTCGTCCGGGTTCTTCGCTAGCAACGTCTCGACGACCGCGGCCAGCCACTTCGGCACCCGCGGGTTCAGCTTCCGGACCGGCGTCGGGATGTCGTTGCACACCCGCCGCAGCACCGCGACGGTGTGGTCGGCCTTGAACGCCGGCGTGCCGGTGCAGAGCGTGTACAGCACGCTGCCGAGGCTGAACAGGTCCGACCGTGGATCGACCTGCCCGCCGCGGGCCTGCTCCGGCGACATGTACAGCGGCGTGCCGGCGATGATCCCGCTGCGCGAGATGGTGGCGTCGTCGGCGGCGCGGGCGAGGCCGAAGTCGGTGAGGCGGACCCGGCCGGTGTCGGCTTCGAGGAGGATGTTCCCGGGCTTCACGTCGCGGTGGACGAGCCCCTGGGCGTGGGCGGCGGCGAGCCCCCGGGCCGCGGCCAGCCCGATCCGCACGACCTCGCCGACGGGCAGGGCGCCGTCGGCCCGCACCCGGTCCTCGAGCGTCCGGCCGCGGACGAACTCCATCACCAGGTACGGGACCGCGGCGTCGTCGTGGACCGAGTGGATGTCGACGACGTGGTCGTCCCGGACGGCGGCTGCGGCCCGGGCCTCGCGGGCGAACCGGCGGCGGGCGGTCGGCACCGCGGCGAGCGCGGGGGCGAGGACCTTCAGCGCCACGGTCCGCTCGAGGGTGGTATCGACCGCGCGGAAGACGACGCCCATCCCGCCGCGGCCGACGACGCCGAGGACCTCGTAATGCCCGATCCGGCCGACCGATTCGGCCCGCCCCGGCGGGGCGAGGAGGAGCGACACGTCGGCGTCGTCGCCGGCCCCGTCCGGCGCCCGGGTGTCGGCGTCGTCCTGGACCCCGGCCCCGGGCACGATGGTGCGGGTGGGGCCGTCGCCGTCCGTACTCGGTGGGATGGTTCGGGTTACGCCGCTGTCGTCGGGTTCGGCACGCAGCAGGATTTCGACCCGGCTCCGGAGGGCGGAATCGGTGCCGCAGGCGGAATCGAGGTAGGAGGCCCGCGCCGCGGGGTCGTCGAGCGCGGCCGCGGCGGCCCGGATTTCGTGTTCGGTCATGGCGGAGTCCACGGGTGCGGGCGTGAAGCCCCGTGATCAATGCGTCGTATCCGCCGAAACCCGCCAACTTTGGCGGCAGACCAAATTATGAGAATTAGATACGGTTGCAACTTTCAATCCCTGCACCCGGGGGTAAAATGAACCGACATGCCCGAGGTGACTCGCCTGCTCGACGCCGCGGCCGCCGGTGACCGCCGGGCCGCCGCGGACCTGCTCCCGCTCGTGTACGACGAGTTGCGGGCGCTCGCCGCCGCGCGGATGGCCGTCGAGTCGCCCGACCAGACGCTCCAGGCGACGGCGCTGGTCCACGAGGCCTATTTGCGGCTGGTCGGCCCGGCCGACGCCTGCCGCTGGGAGAACCGCGGTCACTTCTTCGCCGCCGCCGCCGAGGCCATGCGGCGGATTCTCGTGGACGCGGCACGCCGAAGGGGCCGCGAGAAGCACGGCGGGGGGCTCCGGCGCGTCGAACTGGACGGCGTGGCCGCCGTGGCCCCGGACCCGCGAGACGACCTGGTCGCGCTGGACGCGGCCCTGACCCGGTTGGCCGCCGAGGAGCCGCAGGCGGCCCGGCTGGTCGAACTCCGCCACTTCGGCGGCATGCCACTGGCCGAGGCGGCCCACGTCCTCGGCGTCTCTCCGCGCACGGCGGACCGGGTGTGGGCGTTCGCCCGGGCGTGGCTCCACCGGGAACTGACCACGGACGCCGATCGCCAGCCGTCCTGAACAATTCTGGCGTAAAGCCGGCGCGACATCGCATTGTCAGCAGGTCGCCTTCCACCGGGCCCGTGCCGGAAGGTCCGCGATCGGCCGAGGTCGCCCCTATGACCGAGCGCGAGATCTTCCTGGCAGTGATCGACCTGCCCGACACAACCGCCCGGGCGGCCTACGTGGACCGGGCCTGCGGTACCGACGCTGTCCTCCGCGAGCGGGTGGAGGCGCTGCTCCGGTCCCACGAGTCGGCCGGCAGCTTCCTCGGCACGCCGGTCGTCGCCCCGCCGGACCTCGCCCACGCCGACACCCGCGCCTTCACCGCGACGCCGAACACGGACGAGGAATCGGCCGGGGTGTCCGCCGACGAGCCACTTTCGTTCCTGGCGCCGCCCGGCCGGGCGGACTCGCGCGGTCGGATCGGACACCACGAGGTCCTGGAAGTGCTCGGCCAGGGCGGGTTCGGGATCGTCTTCCGGGCGTTCGACGTGCACCTCCACCGGGTAGTCGCGGTCAAGGTGCTGGCCCCGCGGATGGCGGCCCTGTCGCCGGCCCGCAAGCGGTTCCTCCGCGAGGCCCGGTCCAGCGCCCAACTCCAGCACGAGAACGTGGTGCAGGTGTTCGAGGTCGGGGAACAGCCACTCCCCTATCTGGTGATGGAGTACGTCCCCGGCGAGACGCTCCAGCAGCGCCTCGACCGGACCGGCCCGCTCGACGTGCCCGAGGTGTTGAGGATCGCCCGGCAGGCAGCCGAGGGGCTGGCCGCCGCCCACGCCAAGGACCTGATCCACCGGGACGTCAAGCCGGGCAACATCCTGCTGGAGAGCGGCCCCCGCGGGCGGGTGAAGCTGACCGACTTCGGGCTGGCCCGGGCGGCCGACGACGCCAGCATCTCGCAGAGCGGGATCGTCGCCGGCACGCCGATGTACATGGCCCCCGAGCAGGCCAAGGGGGAGCACATCGACTTCCGGGCCGACCTGTTCAGCCTCGGCAGCGTCCTCTACGTGATGTGCTCCGGCCGGCCGCCGTTCCGGGCCAGCAACACGATGGGGGTGCTGAAGCGGGTCGCCGAGGACACGCCGCGGCCGATTCGGGAGGTTATCCCCGAGGCCCCGCAGTGGCTCTGCGACATCATCGCGAAGCTGCACGCGAAGAACCCCGCGGACCGGTTCGAGTCGGCCCGCGAGGTCGCTGACCTGCTCGCCGAGTGCGAGGCCCGCCTCAAGGCCAACGCCCGGACGGCGGACTTCCCCCGCATCGCCCGGGAGAAGGTCAAACAGACCGGGCGGTGGAGGTGGGCCGTCGCGGCCGGCGTGCTGGTGTGCGCGGCCGCGGCCGGGATCTCGGCGTACGCCCTCACCCGGCCGGACTGGAACACCGCCGGCACACCAACGCCGCCCGCGGCGGGCCCCGGCCCGTCGCCGGAACGGCGGGACCCCGACCGGGATCGCAAGGCCGCGGTCTACGTGCTGTCGATCGGCGGGGCAGTGTCAGTCAACGGCTACGAACTCTTTGGGGGTTTCGAGCAGTTGCCCAAGACCCCTTTTGCGCTCACGGGGGTTTCCCTCCGCGACAATGCGAAGGTGACCGACGAAGGGTTGGCGTTCTTCCTGGGCTGCCGGAACCTCAAGTCCCTCGACTTGGCCGTGACGAAGGTGACCGATGTCGGGCTGGGAACCTTCAAGGAATGTCGCGACCTGACCCTTCTCGATCTCTTTTCGACCAGCGTCGGCGATACCGGGGCGGCCCACTTCAAAGCGTGCAAGCTCACCGACCTTTCCCTTCGGAGCACCCGGGTGACCGATGCGGTCGGTGCGTTTTTCGGGCATAGCACGGAGCTGAAACTCCTCGGGCTTGGACACACGCAGGTGACCGAGGCGGGGTTGGCCCATTTCCGGAATTGCACCAAACTCAAGCACCTCGACCTGGACGCGCTGCCGGTGGGCGACGCGGCTGTAGTCCCCTTCGCGGAATGCAAGAATCTGGAGGTGCTTCACCTGGGCGGGACGCAGGTCACCGATGAGGGGGTGGCCCAGTTCAAGCAGTGCAAGCGACTGCAGTACCTGTTACTGCGCGGGACGAAGGTGACTGCCGTGGGGATCGATCACCTGAAGGCGGCGCTGCCGCGGTGTCGGATCGAGTGGGACGGCGGGGTAATCGATCCGGCGGCCCCCACCTTCCCGGACGACGAGGTCCGGCGCGTCGCGGCCCTTCCCGCCGCCGAGCAGGTGGAGGAGGTCCGCCGGGAACTGAAGAAGCGGAACCCAAACTTCGACGGCACGCTCAACCCGACCGTCGAGAACGGGGCCGTCACCCGGCTGGAGTTCTCAACGCTGGAGGTGGCGGACATCTCCCCGGTGCGGGCGCTGACCGGGCTCAAGGAACTCGTCTGCTCCGGCACCGACAGGATGGGGAAACTCACCGACGTGTCGCCGCTGAAGGGCATGCCTCTCTCCTTCCTGGATTGCAACAACAACGGCCAGCTCGCCGACCTGTCGCCGCTCAAGGGGATGCCCCTCAAGGAACTCCGGGTGCAGCACACCCAGGTCCGCGAGCTGGACCCCGTCGCCGGCTCGAAACTGGAACACCTGAACTGCTCGCACACGGCCGTGGGCGACCTGGCGCCCCTCAAGGGGATGCCGCTGGTCACGCTGTACCTGGACGACACGAAGGTGACCGACCTCACCCCGCTCCGGGACATGCCGCTCAGGCTCCTCAACGTCCGAGGCGTCCGTCTGCGGGCGGACCGCGACGGTGCGGTCATCCGGTCCCTGGGCCGGTTGGAAGGGATCAACGGCGAGTCGCCCGCCGAATTCCTCACGCAGTTGAACGCCGGGTCGATAGCGGACGAGTAGCGATCACGGCCACCGTGGAGGTTCGCCCCGTGGAACAGACGACGTGCCCGACGCGCGAGCAGTTGGAACAGCTCGCGTGCAACAAGCTCGACTCCGCCGACCGGCCGGCGGTCGAGGCCCACCTGCGCGAGTGTCCCGCCTGCCGGCACGCCCTCGCCCAACTGACCCCGTACCGGCCGACCGAGACGTGGCGGCCGCCGGGCGACACGGAGGCCGACGCCCCCGAGCCGCCGGTGCCCGACCAGCTCCGCCACCACCCGCGGTACCGCCTCCTTGGCATCCTCGGCCGCGGCGGGATGGGCACGGTCTACAAGGCCGAGCACCGGCTCCTCGACCGCCCCGTCGTGCTGAAGCTGATCCGGCCGGAACTCCTCGCCAACGCGAAGGTGGTCCAGCGGTTCCAGCAGGAGGCGCGGTTGTCGGCCCGGCTGACGCACCCGAACGTGGTCGGCGTGTACGAGGCCGAGGAGTTCGGCCCGTCGCACCTCCTGGTGATGGAGTACATCGACGGCGTCAACCTCGCCGAACTGGTGGCCGAGCGGGGGCTGCTGCCGGTCGCCGAGGCCTGCGAACTGGTCCGCCAGGCCGCGGTCGGCCTGGACTACGTCCGCGAGCAGGGGCTCGTCCACCGCGACATCAAGCCGCAGAACCTGCTGGTGTCGCGGGCCGGGCAGGTGAAGATCCTGGACCTGGGGATGGCCACGCTGAAGGGTGACGCGGCCGTCCCCGTACCGGACATGACCGGCGAGCGGCAGTTCGTCGGCACGGTGGACTACGCCTCGCCCGAGCAGTGGGAGAGCAGCCGGAACCTCGACATCCGCGCGGACGTCTACAGCCTCGGCTGCACCTTCTACTACCTGCTGGCCGGGGAGGCGCCGTTCCCGCACAAGAAGTACACCACAATGGTGCAGCAGATGTGGGCCCACAGCCAGGCCCCACTGCCCCCCATCCGCGAGCTGCGGCCGGACGTACCCGAGGCCGTGGCCGCTGTCCTGACCCGGATGCTCGCCAAGAGCCGCGGCGACCGGTTCGCCACCCCGGCCGAGGTCGCCGCCGCCCTGGCCCCGTTCACCGAGGACTGCAACCTCCCGGAATACGTCCGCACCGCGCGCCGAACCACGACGTCCCGGCTCGACCTGTCCCGCGTGTCGGTCGCCGGCGGCACACCGGCTCCCGCCGTCGAACGCCCCCGGTCCCGCCGGAAATTCCTCGTCGCCGCGGCCGTACTCGGCGTCGGCCTTGTCGCGGGCGTTGTTGGTTTGCTCTCCGGGTCGCGGGGGCAGAGCCCGCCGGAGAAGCCCGGCGACACTGCCCGCGTCGAGCCGACGAATCCCCCGGTTAGCGTGCCGCCGGGAACCCCCACCCCGGTCGCGCCGCCGACGGGTCCGCCGATCCGGGTCGGGATCCTTCACTCCCGCACCGGGACAATGGCGATCAGCGAGCGGCCCGTGATCGACGCCGCCCTCCTCGCCGTGGACGAGGTCAACGAGGCCGGCGGGGTACTGGGCCGGCCGGTCGAGGCCGTGGTCGAGGACGGCGAGTCGGACGCCGCGACGTTCGCCGCCCGGGCCGAGAAGCTGATCGCAAAGGACCGCGTCAGCGTGGTGTTCGGGTGCTGGACGTCGGCGAGTCGCAAGACGGCGCTACCGGTCTTCGAGCGGCACGACCACCTGCTGTTCTACCCCGTGCAGTACGAGGGCCTGGAGCAGTCGCCGAACGTGGTCTACACCGGGGCCGCCCCGAACCAGCAGATCATCCCGGCGGTGCGGTGGTGCGTCACGGCGCTGAAGAAGAAGCGGCTGTTCCTCGTCGGCTCGGACTACATCTTCCCCCGCACCGCGAACGCGATCATCCGCGACCAGGCGGCCGAGCTCGGGGCCGAGGTCGTCGGGGAGGAGTACGTCCCCCTGGGCGGGGGGGACGTGGCGGAGGTGGTCCGCAAAATCGCTACCGCCCGGTGCGACGCAATCCTGAACACGATCAACGGGGACAGCAACGTCGCGTTCCTCCGGGCCCTCCGCGCGGCCGGCCTGACCCCGGACCGGGTGCCGACCATCTCGTTCAGCATCTCGGAGGAGGAACTCGCCAGCCTGGGTGCGAAGACCGTGGTCGGGGACTACGCCGCGTGGAACTACTTCCAGTCCGTCGACCGGCCGCAGAACCACGCCTTCGTCCGGCGGTTCCAGGCCCGACACGGGCCGCAGCGCACCATCTCGGACCCTATGGAGGCCGCCTACTTCGGCGTCCACATGTGGGCGCGGGCAGTGAGGGAAGCGGGGACGGACGCCCCCGGACGGGTCCGGGACGCCGTCCGTCGCCAGTCCTACGACGCCCCCGGCGGGGTGGTCCGCATCGACCCGGAGACGCAGCACACGTCGAAGGTGTTCCGGGTCGGGCTCATCACGAGCGACGACAGCCGGTTCCGGGTGATCCACGAGTCGCCCGGCCCGGTCGCCCCGATCCCATACCCGAACACCCGTAGCAAGGCCCAGTGGGACAAGTTCCTCCAGGACCTCCACGACGGCTGGGGCGGCCGGTGGGAGCCCCCGGGCGTGAGGTGACCCGATGCCCCCGGCCCCCAGGTTCACCATGACAGAGCGGGAGGTCTTCCTCGCGGTCCTCGACCTGCCCGACCCGGCGGCCCGCGCCGGCTACCTGGGGCAGGCGTGCGCCGGCGACGCGGCGCTGCGCGGGCGGGTCGAGGCGCTCCTGCGGTCCCACGAGGCCATCGGTACCTTCCTGGCCGTGCCGGCCGTCACCCCGCCGGACCCGGCTCACACGAGGTCCGTCGCCGATCGGCTCACGGCCACCGGCGGCGGTTCGACCACCCTCGCGGCAGACCCGCCGTCGGCAGGCGACAGGTACGTTCTGGGGGAGGAGATCGCCCGCGGCGGCATGGGCGTCGTCTACCGCGCCGCCGACACCGTCCTCGGCCGGGAGGTCGCGGTGAAGGTGCTCGGGAACCGGTACGGGGCCTCGTCGGCGGCCGCCCGGCGGTTCGCAGACGAGGCCCGGATCGCCGCCCAACTTCAGCACCCGGGCATCCCCCCGGTCCACGACCTCGGCACCCTACCCGACGGCCGCCCGTTCCTGGCCATGAAGCTGATCCGCGGCCGCACCCTCGACTACCTCTTGGCCAACCGTCCGGACCCCGCGCACGACCGCGGCCGGTTCGTCGCCGTGTTCGAGCAGGTTTGCCACGCGCTGGCGTACGCCCACTCGCACCACGTCATCCACCGCGACCTGAAGCCGTCCAACGTCATGGTCGGCGCGTTCGGCGAGGTCCAGGTAATGGATTGGGGCCTGGCCAAGGTCCTGAGCGGGGCCGCCCCGGCCGGCGGCGACGCTGCCGCAACCGCGGCGGAGGCGGAGATGGAGGTGCGCAGCCTGCGGGACAGCGACGGCACGTTCACCCAGGCCGGCAGCGTGCTCGGCACGCCGGCGTTCATGCCACCAGAGCAGGCCTTGGGCGTGGTCGGCAAGATCGACCGGCGGAGCGACGTGTTCGGGCTGGGCGCGGTGCTCGCAGTGATCCTCACCGGAGAGCCGCCGTTCGCGGGCGGGTCGGCCGAGTCGCTCCGCCTCCGCGCCGCACAGGGGCTGGTGGGTGACTGCTTCGCCCGGCTGGACGCATGCGGGGCGGACCCGGAACTGGTGGCGTTGTGCCGGCGGTGCCTGGCCCCGAGGCCGGAGAGCCGGCCGGCCGACGCGGACGAGGTGGCCCGGGCGGTGGCCGCCCTGCGCGTGGCGGCCGAGGAGCGGGCTCGGCAGGCCGAGCTGGACCGGGTGAAGGCGGTGGGGGAGCGCGCCGCAGCCGAGGTAAAGGCGGCCGAGCAGCGGAAGCGGTGGCGGGTGCAAGTGGCCCTCGGCGTCACGGCTCTTGGGCTCGTCGCGGCCGCCGTTCTCGGGGTGGCCCTCAACTCCCTCTGGCAGCGGGCCGAGTGGGCGAAAGAAGTCGCCGTGTCCGAGCGCGGCAAGGCAGAGGAGGCGCAGGGGACGGCCGAACGGGCCAGGGACCTCGCGATTCAGGCGGAGGGCGTCGCCGAGCGGGCCCGGGAGGCCGAGGCAGCGGCCAAGAAGGACGCCGAGCGGGAGCGTGAGAAGCTGGCGGTGTTCGAGTACGGCCGCGCGGTGGAAGTCGCCCACCAGGAGTGGCGCGGGAACAGCGTCTCCACCACCCTGGCGATCCTGGCGGGCTCGCGGAAGGACTTGCGCGGCTGGGAGTGGGGCTACCTCCACCGCCTCTGCCAGTCCGACCTTCTCACCCTCAGGGGTCACGCCGGCGTCGTGTCGTCCGCGTCCTTCAGCCCGGACGGGGCGCGGGTCGTCACCGCGGGGATGGACCGGATCGCCCGGGTGTGGGACGCGAACTCCGGGGCCGGGCTCGTCGTCTTCAAGGGCCACACGGACGGCGTGCGGTCCGCGTCCTTCAGCCCGGACGGGTCGCGGGTCGCCACCGCCGGTTCCGACTGGACGGCGCGGCTGTGGGACGCGAAAACCGGGGTCGAACTGCTCGTCCTCAAGGGGCACGCGGAGGGCGTCACGTCCGCGTCCTTCAGCCCGGACGGGGCGCGGGTCGTCACCGCGAGCCGGGACGGGACGGCGCGGGTGTGGGACGCGAAGAACGGGTTCGCGGTGCTCGCCGTCAAGGGCCACGCCGACGCGGTGTCGTCCGCGGCGTTCAGCCCGGACGGCTCGCGGATCGTGACCACAAGCGCGGACCAAACCGCGCGCGTCTGGGACGCGACGGACGGGTCTGCGCGTCTCGTGCTCAAGGGTCACACCGGGGTGGCGTCCGCGTGCTTCAGCCCGGACGGGTCGCGGGTCGTCACCGGCGGCTACGACCGGACGGCCCGGGTGTGGGACGTGAGCACCGGGGCCGAGTTGCTGGTGATCCGGTGCCACTCCGGGGTGGCGTCCGCGTGCTTCAGTCCGGACGGGGGCCGAATCGTGACCGCGAGCGTGGACACCACGGCGCGGGTCTGGGACGCGACCCGCGGGGACGAGGTCCTTGCCTTCCGGGGGCACACCGACGGGGTGCGGTTCGCCGCCTTCAGCCCGGACGGAACCCGGGTCGTCACCGCGAGTGCGGACTCGTCGGCCCGGGTGTGGGACGCCCGGTACGGACCCGAGTTCCTCGCCATCAGAGCCCACGCCGACGGGGTACGGTCCGCCCGGTTCGACGCGGGCGGAACCCGGGTCGTCACCACCGGCAAGGACGGGACGGTGCGGGCGTGGGACGCCCGGACCGGAGCTGGGGTGCCCAACCCCGGGGATCACCCCGACGCTGTGCAGCCCGGGGCCGTGGGCCCGGACCGGGCGCGAGTCATCACGACGAATGAGGACGGGACGGCGCGGGTGAGAGACGCCCTGACCGGGGCCGAATTGCTCACTCTCAGGGGGCACGCCGCGGGCGTGTTGTCCGCCGCCTTCGACAGCGACGGCTCACGGATTGTGACCGCGAGTAAAGATCGGACCGCCCGCGTGTGGGACGCGAAGACGGGCTCCGGGTTGGCCGTTCTGAAGGGCCATGTCGACGAGGTCACGTCCGCGGCGTTCAGCCCGGACGGGACGCGGATCGTCACCGGCAGCGAGGACACCACGGCGCGGGTGTGGGACGCGAAGACGGGTGCCGAGCTACTCGCCTTCAAGGGCCACGCCGACGCGGTGTCGTCCGCGGCGTTCAGCCCGGACGGGACGCGGATCGTCACGGGGAGTTGGGACAAGACAGCACGGGTGTGGGACTCCCGTGCGTTCCGCGACACCCGACCACCCGATGCCGCGACCACGCCGACGCCGCGCAGGAGGTGATGGACGGACCCGGCGGTCACGCCCTCGGTGACGCAGAACCCAATGAGATAGCTCGACCTCCGGGTGTGGCTGCGTCGCCCGAGGTGGAGACGCCCTCGCCGTTCCGGCCGCGGTACCACCGTGGCAATGCTGTGCCGGAGCGCGGTGGCCGACGGAGCGGACCAAGGGGTTCGCCAAGGTATCGGCGTGCGGTTGCTGGTGACCAGGGGTGGAGCGCTGAAAAGTAAGCGACATTCGTCCGACATCCCGCCTGCCGATACTGCCCAGCATCGGCTCCCGTGGAAGGCAGCTGGGTAGCGTGCGTTCACGGTGACAGGTTACCCGGAAACCAGGCCATTCACGGTGTGAGACTCACGGATTCCGGCTGACTTTCGCCTGACGGGTCTTCTTCCCCTCGTCGAGCAACCGGGCCGTGGAAACATGTGGGCTCTTGTCCTTGATCCGTCGGGTCGCCGTCCTCGTCGGCTTCCGGGGCGGCGCTTTCTTGATCCTCCCAAGGTCGACCTTGCCCGCCCACTCGCGGAGGTGGCCGGCCAACTCCGGGCTGGGCATCGGACCGAACGCCTCCCATTCCGACGCGGGCAGGGCGATCATCATCCCCGCGTACACCATCGCCCACTCCAGCGCCAGGTAATACCCCGACACCTCCTCCTGCACCTTCTTCTCACCATGCACCGCCCGCAGGGCCGCCTTCAGTACGGCCAGCACGTTGTACGCGGCCACCGCCACGCAGAACCCGAACAGCGCGGCCCTGGGGTACCCCAGGGTGTTCACCTCACAGTTCAAGGCGACTGTCAACTCGTGGAAGGCCCCCTCGATCTTCCACCGCTTGAGGTAGATCTCGGCCACCTTCTTGGCCGGCACCTTCGCCGGCAGGTTGGTCAGGATCTCCACCTCCGCGTCCCCGTCCGCGGTCGGCGCCCGCAGCCGCACCCGCACCTGCCGCAGGCGCACCAACCGCGCCCCACCCCAGCAGACCCAGACCCGCCGCTCGCCCACCCAGCCCCGGTCCGTCGCGACCTCGGCCCCGTACCCGGCTTCGGCCTCGACGCTCAGGTTCCCGTGGCGTCGGATGACGACGTAGGCCCGCCGGGCGGCCACCTCACACAGGAACTCCGCCGTGCAGAAGTTGCGGTCCGCGACCCACACGTCCCGCTCCCGCACCAGCGGCACAATCTGGTCGATCAGCGCCCGCTCCTGGGTGTGGGCGTCCTCGCACGGGACGATGTCGGTGACCAGCATCAGGGCCGGGTCGAGCACGACCAAACTCTGCCCGGGCAAGGGGCCGGCGGTGTGCCCCCGGGTGACGCCCAGCCGCCGCTGGGTGGCGGCCAGGTGGTTGCCGTCGAGGACCCGCACCCGGTAGCCCGGCAGCAGGCTCTTGCACCCCCCGCCCAGCGCGGTGATCAGCCCCTCGCACCGGCCCGACACGTGCGCGACCAGCCCCGCGGACACGCCCGTCTCGATGTTCCGGAGCTTGTCGTAGACGCACTTGAGGGTGACCGGGACGCGGTCCCGCAGGTGCCGGTAGGCGGCCTGGACGTGGAGGGCCTTGCCGCCGACCACCAGGGTCATCAGATCGACCGTCGTGGAGAACAGCAACTCCCGGGTGTACCCGCGCTCGGCGGTCCGGTCGAACAGCGCGTCGAGGGCCGAGGCCGAGAGGGCGTGCTCGATGGTCGCCCGGGACATCACGCTGAGCGGGCTCTCCTCTAGGAACCGCTCGAAGACCCCACCGAACAGCATGGGCGCGCCCTCTCCCTGGCTTGGCCAAGTCCCTGCCAGCGGACGGCTTACGACCGGGATGCGTCACCGTGAATGGCCTGGTTACCCGGAAACTACCCGTAAACCCGCCCGGAACCCGCAAACCTTGGAGCACCTGGCAATAAATAGTTGTCCTTGCACAGCGGTGGAATGCCTGTAAAGTGTGGGAAGTCAGGGGTCTTCGCGGCTCCAGACGACATGCGTCGATCGGCCTGAAAATCGCTAGGTCCCCAGTTCAACCCTGGGACTGCCCACTCGACGGAAGTCCGTCCGGCCCAAGCGGTTCAAGCTTACCTCCCGGTGGTCGGGAGCGCGGTCCGAAAGCCTGTTGCTGCGGTAAAGTACCGCAGAAAGGGTTTTCCCGTGCCCCGACCAGCTTCGTTTCCCAGCTACCGCCACCACAAACCCAGCGGCCAGGCCGTCGTAACAATCCGCGCCGCGGACGGCGGCCGCCGCGACGTGTACCTCGGGGCGTATGACTCACCCGAGTCCCGCCGTGAGTACGCCCGCGTCGTCGCCGAACTCGCCGTCGTTGCCGTCCCCGATCAGGTCGCCACCCCCGTCACCCTCGACCCGTCGGTGGACGAGGTGCTGCACGCCTTCTGGCGGCACGCCGAGGCCCACTACCGCCGGGCCGACGGCACCCCGACTAACGAGATCAGCGAGTACCGCCAAACGTTCCGTCACGTCCGGGCCCTGTACGGCCCCACCCCCGCCCGGGGGTTCGGCCCGCTCGCCCTCAAGGCCGTCCGGCAGCGGATGGTGGACGCCGGGTGGAGCCGGCGGGTAGTCAACGCCCGGGTCGGGCGGGTCCGTCGGGCTTTCAAGTGGGCTGCGTCCGAGGAGCTCGTCCCGGCGGCCGTGCCGCAAGCCCTCGCGACCGTCGGCGGGCTCCAAGGCGGGCGGACGGCGGCCCCGGAGCGCGACCCCGTCAAGCCGGTCGATCCTGACCACGTTCGCGTGACGCTCCCCTTCCTACGGCCGCCGGTCAGGGGGATGGTCGAGGTGCAGCTGCTGACCGGGATGCGGCCGGGGGAGGTGTGCCGGCTCCGCCCGCGCGACATCGACATCAGCGGGGACGTGTGGGTGTACCGGCCCGGGCAACACAAGACCCGGCACCGCGGAAAGGCTCGGGAGGTCGCGGTCGGCCCGCGCGCCCGGGTAGTGCTGGAGAGGTTCACCCCGGCCGACCCGGACGACTACTTCTTCAGCCCGCGGCGGTCGGTCGAGGCCTTCCGGGCCGAGCGGGCGGCGGCCCGCAAAACCCCGCGGTACGCCTCGCACATGGCCCGGAACGCCGCTGTGCGGGTCGCGAGCCCGAAGCGGGCGGCGGCCGAGCGTTATACGGTCCCGAGTTACGACCGGGCGGTATCCCGTGCGGTCGAGAAGGCAAACATCCGGCGGGGGCAGCTGGCCGGGGTGGGGAACTACGACCCCGTGCCGCACTGGCACCCGAACCAACTCCGGCACGCCCACGGGACCGAGGTGCGGAGGCGCTACGGCCTGGAGGCCGCGCAGGTCGCCCTTGGGCACGAGCGGGCGGATGTGACTCAGGTGTACGCCGAAAAGAACCTCGCCTTGGCGACGCGGGTAGCAGCCGAGATCGGGTGACCCAGCTTCTTTCTGATTACCCATCAGTACGGAGAGGCGACGATGGTCTGTACCCACGTTCTGAAATGGGCGGGGACAGGTATCGAACTCGACCAGCTCTGATCCGTGCTGCATATCCCGCCTCGCTATGCTGACCGGGCCGGTTTGCATAGCGAGGTCCGGCCGACCGGGGCGGCTCCCGGACAATTGACCCGGGGCGGAGTTACGGTTACCGTCTGCGGGAGGCGGGCGGTGATATGCAGTCCGGACCACCGCGATCTGCGGATCTGCGGAATTGGTGGTTCGGCCGCGGAGGAGCCTGCATGTCCGCCGCTGACCTGTACGGGCCGTGGATCGACGACCCGGAGTGGCAGACCGGTCTGCTCGAACGGCTCAAGCTATGGTGGTCGGTGCCGATTGCCGACCTCCCGGACGCTGGGCTGGCATTGTTCCTGCGGCAGCGCACCGCGGACGGACCTGTGCTTGCCGAGGCCCGCCGGCGGCTCGCGGCTGGGCAGCCGGACGAATCCGAGCAGTACGACGGCGAGCTGGCGGACGCGGTCGCAGCCGCCGAGCAAAGGCAGGCCGAACCCGGCGCTGCAGCAGACGGCGGGGCATGATTCGTTTCTGCGACCCATAGCTCACACAGCCCCACCGCTGCTGAGCTTGTTGTTCGGCGGCCGGAGGCGGAGGGCGCGGTGCAACTGGAGCATGTGACCTTCACCGGCCCGCCGCTCGACGACGGCGACCTGCTCGACCGCACCCGCGCCCGGACCTGCTCGGCGTACGCCGCCTCGGTCTGCTTCACGTACGCCGCCCCGTACCGGACCAGGTGGTACACGACCCGCGCCAGCTTGTGGGCCGTCGCCGTCACCGCCTTCGGCGCCCCCAGCCGCGACCGCTGCCGCCGCAGGTAGGCGCCCAGGTAGCTCTTGCTCCGGACCAGCCCCCACGCCGCCAGCCGCAGCGCCGATGCCGCCCGGTTCTTCCCCCGCCGCGTCTTGCTCGACTGCACCCTCCCGCCGGTCTTCTTCCAGTTCGGGCACAGCCCCAGCCACGACGTGAAGTGCTTCACCGTCGGCCACTTCGTGAAGTCGCTCCCGAGCTCGCTCACCAGCGTCAGGGCGTGGACCGCGTCGAGCCCCTCGACCGCCGTCAGGTCCACGCCCGTCGCCAGGTACAGCGCCACCCGCACGTCGAACTTCGGGTCGTGCGGCTTCCGCCCCCGGACCCGCGTCTGCGGCGGGAGCGGCGGCAGTGTGGTCTGACGGCGCATGGCCCTCAGGTGGGCGGCGATGATCGGGTCGAGGTCGGCGACGGCCTCCTGGTAGGCGTCCCACATCTTCAGGCACAGCCGCAGCTCGGTCAGGTGCTCGGGCCGGTAGCGGCCGTCCAGGGCGGTGGCGATCTCGGCCGCCGAGTGCTTGCACCGGCGGTCGCGGAGCCGGGCCAGGGCGTGCGGGTCGCGCTCGCCGGCGACGATGGCGCGGATGATCTTGAGGCCGGTGACGCCGGTCGTGTCCCCGAGGACGGCCGTCAGCTTCAGGTTCATCAGCCCGAGGGCCTTCTGCATCCGCTGGACGTGCTGCGCCCCGAGGCGGACGAGGTTGGCCCGCTGGCGGACGTAGTCCCGCAGCGTCTGGGTGGCCTCGTCCGGCTGGAACACCGACGGGAGCATGCCGTGGTGGTGGAGGCGCCAGATCCACTGGCAGTCGCGCCGGTCGGTCTTCGGCCGGCCCTGGATCTGCTTCGCGAACTGGGGCGGGGTCATGACCACGTCCAGCCCGGCCTCGAGGAGGGTGAGGAACAGGACGTGGCCGTACACCCCGCCGGCCTCCAGGGCGACGGTGGTGACCCCGCAGTGCTTGAGCCAGGCGACGAGCTGCCGCAGGCCGGGGGTGTGGGCGGGGAACTCGCGGACGGGGTCGGTGCCGTCGGGCGTCTCCCCGACGCACACCCAGTGGGTGGCGTCGCCCACGTCGATCCCGGCGGCGTGGCGGTTGGGGGCGGGGGCGGCGGCCAGGCGGGCACACGCCTCGGCCCGGTCGCGGAGGTCGGGCGGGAGGCGGGGCGGGGCGTCGGGCGGCGGGGGCTTGCGCGGTCGGGTCTTGCGGGCGGGCATGACGCACTCCACAATGGCGCGGGGTGAGGGGTGCGTGCGGCGGGGGAGTCGGCACCGGGTAGCAGCCGTCCCAACGGGATCGACCGCCGGTGCGCGTGGGCGGCGGGCGGTCGTCACCAAGAAGTGGGCCGAAAGCGCTCCCCGTCCCAGTCGAACCCACGGGCCGAGCGGGACCCGCTCGACGCACCAGAAACGTGACGGGCTTCGGCGCCACACGCGGGGGTCAGGGATAGGCGGCGCGGCCGCTCGCGCCCAAGTTCCTGGGGGACTGGGCCAGGGCACCTGGCAGCCCGCGAACCCGTCGCTGCAGCAGACCGCCAGCTCACTGGCGCTTCCCAGCGGGTTCTGGTGCTCGGCAGGTGACGAGCGGCTCGGCGGCTGCTGAGCTATTTGTTCGGGCTGGATAGGTGGTTCGGGGGAAGCCATGTTGCGGAAACCGGACCGCCGATAACCCAGTATCGCGGCGGAAGCGGCCTCGGCCGCGCCCCGGCCGGGTGTCGCGATGCTCTATACCCAAACCCCGGCGGTCCCTCCCGGCGTGGCTCGCCGGGCGGGTGACGCTGAAGCTGAGCGAACCAACGTCCGCTCGGCTTCAACGTTCGGCCACAGCGGGCAATCTCGCTCGACCACTGACGAATCCGATCGAAGTCGGGGAGCCATACCCGCGCATCCCTTTCTACCCAGCGCTCCAGATCGCGCATCCCAGGGGCACCATGATCGAGGTCATAGCGCTTGTCGTATCCCTCATCGCAGCCGCGATCGCACTGGTCGGGCCGTACCTGGAGAACTTGCGCACAGGTCGGCTGCGGATGTTTTACCCGCAGGACATCTATTTCATGCCGCACCCGGGGATTGGCTACACAGCCCAGGCCATTCACGGTGTGAGACTCACGGATTCCGGCTGACTTTCGCCTGACGGGTCTTCTTCCCCTCGTCGAGCAACCGGGCCGTGGAAACATGTGGGCTCTTGTCCTTGATCCGTCGGGTCGCCGTCCTCGTCGGCTTCCGGGGCGGCGCTTTCTTGATCCTCCCAAGGTCGACCTTGCCCGCCCACTCGCGGAGGTGGCCGGCCAACTCCGGGCTGGGCATCGGACCGAACGCCTCCCATTCCGACGCGGGCAGGGCGATCATCATCCCCGCGTACACCATCGCCCACTCCAGCGCCAGGTAATACCCCGACACCTCCTCCTGCACCTTCTTCTCACCATGCACCGCCCGCAGGGCCGCCTTCAGTACGGCCAGCACGTTGTACGCGGCCACCGCCACGCAGAACCCGAACAGCGCGGCCCTGGGGTACCCCAGGGTGTTCACCTCACAGTTCAAGGCGACTGTCAACTCGTGGAAGGCCCCCTCGATCTTCCACCGCTTGAGGTAGATCTCGGCCACCTTCTTGGCCGGCACCTTCGCCGGCAGGTTGGTCAGGATCTCCACCTCCGCGTCCCCGTCCGCGGTCGGCGCCCGCAGCCGCACCCGCACCTGCCGCAGGCGCACCAACCGCGCCCCACCCCAGCAGACCCAGACCCGCCGCTCGCCCACCCAGCCCCGGTCCGTCGCGACCTCGGCCCCGTACCCGGCTTCGGCCTCGACGCTCAGGTTCCCGTGGCGTCGGATGACGACGTAGGCCCGCCGGGCGGCCACCTCACACAGGAACTCCGCCGTGCAGAAGTTGCGGTCCGCGACCCACACGTCCCGCTCCCGCACCAGCGGCACAATCTGGTCGATCAGCGCCCGCTCCTGGGTGTGGGCGTCCTCGCACGGGACGATGTCGGTGACCAGCATCAGGGCCGGGTCGAGCACGACCAAACTCTGCCCGGGCAAGGGGCCGGCGGTGTGCCCCCGGGTGACGCCCAGCCGCCGCTGGGTGGCGGCCAGGTGGTTGCCGTCGAGGACCCGCACCCGGTAGCCCGGCAGCAGGCTCTTGCACCCCCCGCCCAGCGCGGTGATCAGCCCCTCGCACCGGCCCGACACGTGCGCGACCAGCCCCGCGGACACGCCCGTCTCGATGTTCCGGAGCTTGTCGTAGACGCACTTGAGGGTGACCGGGACGCGGTCCCGCAGGTGCCGGTAGGCGGCCTGGACGTGGAGGGCCTTGCCGCCGACCACCAGGGTCATCAGATCGACCGTCGTGGAGAACAGCAACTCCCGGGTGTACCCGCGCTCGGCGGTCCGGTCGAACAGCGCGTCGAGGGCCGAGGCCGAGAGGGCGTGCTCGATGGTCGCCCGGGACATCACGCTGAGCGGGCTCTCCTCTAGGAACCGCTCGAAGACCCCACCGAACAGCATGGGCGCGCCCTCTCCCTGGCTTGGCCAAGTCCCTGCCAGCGGACGGCTTACGACCGGGATGCGTCACCGTGAATGGCCTGGCTACACAGCCCTATTGTTCAGTACCGCCAAGCGCGGACATCGAGTTCGTGAAATGGTGGTGCGGGTAACGCGAGGGAAGGCGATCGCAGAGTTCTCATCATGGAGGCGAACCAAGGTTGGATTGACTAGCGGGATATTCGTCCCCTTTTCGGGCTTGGACGAGACGCATACCTTCTTCTTCCCCCAAGATGGCTCTGAGTGGGAGTGGCGTGCTGGTACGCACCGCATCGAAGTCCTTGCCAAAATTGACGAATCGGAGGAGGAAGTCGAGCTCACCAGCGTGCGGGTTGAACTCACTCCTCATTTTGCAGAGGTCATGAACCACCCTCGCTCGGGTGGGGTCTGGTTCCAGTGGTCTCGTCGGCTCGACGAATATGTCTGCTTCGCGGAGCCCTACCGCAAGGAAGGCAAGGCTAGGAAGTTGCAGGGCTGATCCCTTAGCCCTGCGCCAAACCTGGCGATGTAGCAGAGGGCGGCCGCCGTCGCATTTTCGTGATTCAAGCTCACGCCGGCGGAGGCCGCTGCTAAGCAATCTGACTATGAAGCCGCGGTCCTGTCAACTCAAGCGGGCCGGGTTTTCCAGGGTCTTCTTGCTTCCCCTCGGCGGACCCGCTGTCCGCGAGTCCGTCGAGGCAAAGCACCGCCCCGTCCCCGCCGGCCGCGGGGGGTCTCCACGTCAGTCGGTCGGGGGGCGCCATCGGGTCGCACTCGACTATTCGGGCTGCGGTCCGGGTCGCGCCGGGGCGCCGAGGGACCAGCCCACCAACTGGTATCCGCCGCGCCGCACCATTCGTTCGGCCACCGCTCCGGCGGAGTCGCCCCCCTCGGGTACAGAACGCTCCGGGCTCCCGCGCCTGGGTCCCGTTGGCTCACCCCAACCACCATGGGCGAGGTCTCACACCGACGCGGTCGTCACGCCGTCGCCGCCGCGGGCTCGGGGTCGGGCCGCCACGGCTGGTTGTCTCGGAGCATGGCCCAGCACCGGACCAGGACCGTCCGGGCGAGCGCGACGACGGCCCGCTTCCGCCGGGCCTTCCCCCGGCTCAGCCGGTCGAACACGGCCCGCGCCCACCGGTTGTACCGGAGCATGCACCACGCGCACTGCACCAGCAGCTTCCGGAGGACCGCCGGCCCCCGCTTGGTGATCCCCCCGCGGCGGTCGTCCTCGCCGGACTGGAACTGCTTGGGGATGGCCGTACGCCCCGATCTGCCGGCCGTTCCGGAACCGCTTAGTGTCGTCGAGGTGGGCGTCGTCCCGGTCCGTCTTGCGCTTCGTGTGCTTGTACTTCCACGCCTCGGCCGCGGTGTTCGCCACCTTGACCGGGACGCCGAGCTCGCCGCACAGGTCGGACACCCACCCGGCGAGGGTACACGCCTCGACCACGACGACCGCCGGGCCGGTGGTGCGGATGAGCCGCTCGACCTCGGCCCGGGAGGTGGTGATGGTGCGGAACTCGGCGGCGGCCGTCACCTTGTCGTAGGTGCACGACACGCACTTGTACTTGCCGAGGTCGATGGCGAGAATCGTGGTACCGGTCATGGTGTACTCCTCGGGGTGACGGGGGCGACTACCCCCACGCTACACCCGCGGCTTACATCAGTTCTTTCGGCGGCCGAGGGCTTTTGCAACGCATTCCTGGGTGGCTATCCGGCGAGGTGCGTAGGTCATGGGATTTGCAAGCTACTTTGAAGACATCGTGTTTCGCGCAGTCGAAAACGGCGTCAATTTGGCGGCAATCCCGACTTACGACCCTTTTCGAGACGCCAATGCTTGCGGGGATACCGACGCTTCGCAAACGTCAGACGCGCCGCCGAAGGTTCTCCGGCTGCGTGGCGAGGAGGCGCGGCGGTACTACTTGGAGCACTTCGCCGGTGCCAAGTTCTTCGCCTACCTTCATGTGGTGGAAGCCAAAACGGGCCGTCTGCTGGACGAGTACCCGTACCGGCTCCGAGCGGAAGTGGAGGCCAGACTCGCGGAGGTCGAGGGCAAGCACCCGGGCCTCCTCCGCCTCGTAGTCGTAAAGCGCCTGGAGATGCCCGAGGGGTATGAGCGGGATTGGTTTACAGCGCATGTAGTCGATCATCCGTCTACTGGGCTTACGGTCACTGTGCGATCACGCAGATAGGCCCGCGGTGTCGGTGGCGGGACGATTAGCCGAGCCGCTCCGCCGGCCCGGCAGCCTCGGTCCCAGCGCAAGCCACGCCGTCCCAGGAACTTTTCCGCAGCGTGAGTGCAATTCTTTGGAGTCCGGCGGCTGAACCACCTCGCTCGGCGCGCACCTTCGCCGTCCGCCCCCCTCCGATGTGTTGAATGCGCCCCGCGTCCGAGTTGTCAATCCCGTTTCCCTCCCGGCGTACCCGCGGCTCGCCGTTACCCCGCACGGGCCTGGGCCGCGCCGGCCAGGTCGTCAGCCGGCGGCGGGCCGACCTTCCTCACCTCGTAGCCCAGTTCCTTCGCCCGGCGGTGGGACCCCGCACCGCCGTAGCCAGGCGACGAGGTCGCGGAGGCCGGGGGTGTGGGCGGGGAACTCGCGGACGGGGTCGGACCCGTCGGGGGTCTCCCCGACGCAGACCCAGTGGGTGGCGTCGCCCACATTGATGCCGGCGACGTGCGGGTGAACCCGTGCTCGTCCCGCAGTCGCTGCCAGATGCGGTACGCGGTGTGGCGTTGCTTCTTCGGGGCCGTCGTGTCGTCGGCCAGGATCTGGCGGATGATCGGCAGCACCGGCTCGATCGTCGGCCGCCGCGGCGGCCGCGTCCTCCGATACCCGGGCGGCTCCTCGTGGGCGAGGACCTTGCGGAGGGTGGCCCAGTGGATGTGATACACCCGGCAAGCTTGCCGCTTGCTGATCTCGCCGGTCAACACCCGGCGGCGGATCTCGGCCCAGAGTTCCATGTCGGCGTACACCTCGGGCCTCCGGGGTGGCAGGGATGGGCTCCGCCCATCATCGCCGATCCCCCGACGGCCCCGTCGCGCGCCACACTGTTACTCCGCCGATCCCACCTCCTCGCGCTGCACTTTTGCTCCGCCGTTAGCACTGGTACGTCGCCGACCTCTTCCCCGAGTACCGGGCCGCGTTCCCCGACCGCTTCCCCATCACCCCGCACGACCTCAGACGCCGGGGGATCACGCTCATGGTCGCCGCGACGGGGAGCATCGACAAGACCGCCGAGGCCATCGGCATCCACCCCGACACAGCGCGACGCCACTACCTCGACGCCCAGAAAGCGTTCGCCTCGGACGAACTGTTCAAGAAGATGGCGAGCGTCCTCGTCCCGAAGTGACCGACAGAACGAACGCACGAAGCCGTCCGGAGCGTCTTTTCAGTACGCTCCGGACGGCTTCGTGCGTTCTGGCCGACCGAATTCTTTGGCGGTATTCTTTGGCGGTTTCGGGGTCTTCTTTCAAAAACCCCTTGTTTTCTAGTACACCCAGCAGGAGTCGAACCTGCAACCTTCGGTTCCGTAGCGGGATGCTCGGGAACACCGAGACCGCACACAATCGCCTTCTGGGCAACCACTTACGCTGGCAGGAAGCACGCCTCCAAGTGTCGGGTAACTGCTGTATTTTAGCGCCTTTTGTGGCCGTTTGGTGTGAATTCTCTGCCACTTCTCTGCTCGGTGGTCTGCCAGACCCTGGCCTCCGCTTACGCACGTCGAAAAAACCGTTTCCTACTGACCTTCGTTCGGATAGGCGGTCCGGGATAAAATGACGAGTGGATCACTCCATCAACTGGTAACACCCGTCCACGGCTTCGGCAGCGGTCAGCCGGCTTTTGACACCAGTGGTGCCACCTTCACGAGGATCGATCGCTCATGGCCAAGAAACGCGTATTCATCAGCTTCGCGGTCGAAGACGTCCGCGCCCGCGACCTACTGGTCGGGCAGTCCAAGCACGACGACACGCCCTTCGAGTTCGTCGATATGTCGGTGAAGGAACCGTGGGACAGCGAGTGGAAGACGCGGTGCCGGACGAAGATCCGGGGGTGCGACGGGGTGATCGCGCTGCTGAGCAAGAACACCCAGTACGCCTCCGGCGCGCTGTGGGAGATCAAGTGTGCCGTCGAGGAGGGCATCCCCATCACCGGGGTCCACATCTACAAGGATAGCAAGGGGCCGATCCCGAGCGACCTCATCGGGCACGACGTGATCGAGTGGACCTGGGATGGGATCGGCGACTTCATCGACTCGCTGTGACCCTTCCGCCGGCGGGGTGGCTTCGGTCGCCCCGCACCTGCCGCCGCGAGACGGGAGCCCGCCCCCGAATGTCGAAGAAGAGCAAACGCAATGACCGGCAGCGCCGTGCCGCCGCGCCGGCACCTTCCGCCGCACCCGCGGCGGCCCCCACCCCGCTTGGAGCGCCTCCGATGGCGACGGTCGAGCCTGCGCTGGACCACAAGTACAACGACGACCTGCTCGCGCACCACGAGGACCAAGCGGCAATCAAGGTACTCTTCCCGGAAGTTTTCCACGTACTGGACCACCCGGAGTTGCGGGCCGAGTTCGCCACGTACAACGGGCTGTCGAACGGGGCGAAGCGGTTCGTCCACCGCCTCGGCCTTGTCGCGGTCGGACTGGCCGCGCTCGCGCTCATGTCGTCGGCCATGACCCCGATACTGAAGGCGGTAGAGGGGGTGCCAGGCCTGTCCGAGTCCGCGGCGAAGACGCTCCGCGTGATGCAGGAGTGGTCGATCTACCTGGAGGTCGCGGGGCTGGTCGGCGCGGCCATTGCCTTGGGCGGCCTGTGGATCGGCGAGAAGAAAAAGCGGTGGTTGGAGGGGCGGCTGATGACGGAGAAGCTGCGGGCGTGGCACTTCCAGACGCTCATACACCGCGGCAAGGAGATCGAGGCGAGTTGCGACAGGTCGAACCCGAATGCCGTCAAGGAGTATCAGGAGAAGCGTGCAAAGTGGTTCACGGCGTTCCTTCAGCAGCACCGGGGCAAGCTCGACTCGCAGTTGCACGAACTGATCGACTCGCCGGAGACGCAGTACGCCTCGCTGCATGAGCACGCGTCGTCGTACCCGCCCGACAGCAAGGCGCTGCCGGTCGTGCTCGAAGCGTACAAGGCCCTGCGGCTCCGCCACCAGGCCGATTACGCGGCGCACAAGCTGCAGAAGGACACGAACCAGCCGTTCTGGGCCCCGCACCGGTGGCCGACGAGCGTCTTGAAGGAGCGGCTCGGTAGCCTGTCCAGCTTCTGTATCATCGGCGCCCTGCTGGCCTCCGCCTACGTCGTCCTTGCGCACTTCGGGCAGTGGCCGCTCGCGGACAGCCCCGCCATGCCGGCGGTGAGCCTGTGCTTCCTGGTGCTTAACGTCACCGCCCGCGGCATCATGGACGGCTTGGCGGTGCGTGAGGAGTCCCAACGGTACGTGGATTACTCCGGCGAGGTGCGGTACCTACTGACCCGGTATGAGGCGACGGGGAACAGGGCCGAGCGGCTGCAGATCATGCAGGACATGGAACGCGCGGCGGTGGAGGAGCTGAAGGGCTTCCTGCGCGCCCATTACGAGGCCAAGTTTATTGTCTGATAGGGGGCCGGAATGGCGTACTCGAAAGAGGCGGTCGCCCGCGTGTGCCACGAAACGCTTCGGGCGTTTTGTCAGACGATCGGCGACAAGAGCCTGGCTCCGTGGGAGGAAGCACCGGAGTGGCAGCGGGCCAGTTCGCTGCAAGCCGTCGAATTCGGGCTGCGACATCCTGACGCGACTGCCCGCGACAACCACGACGCCTGGGTCGAAGCAAAGCGGGCGGACGGCTGGAGGTTCGGCGAGGTGAAGGATGCAGATCTAAAAACACACCCGTGCCTGGTCTCGTTCGATCAATTGCCGCCTGAGCAACAGGCCAAGGACGCACTGATTGCGGCTGTTGTGGCGTCCCTGCGCGGCCTGCTCGGGTAGGGAGCGCAGGCAGCGCATGCGGTTGAGCTGATCTTCCCCACGAAAAGTGGACACGAAGTTAACGGTGGGACTGGCTGTGCGCCCGTTCAAACTCGGCCGGGGACACGAACCCCAGGGAGGAGTGACGGCGGACGCGGTTGTAGAACACCTCCAGGTACTCGAACAGCACCGCCCGCGCCTGGCCGCGGGTGGCGAACACCTCGACCCCCAGTTCGCACTTCAGCCGGCCGAAGAGGCTCTCGACCGGGGCGTTGTCCCAGCACTGGCCGACCCCGCTCATGCTGCAGGTGATCCCCTTGCTCGCCAACACCCGCTGGTAGTGGTCGCTGGCGTACTGGCTGCCCCGGTCCGAGTGCGCCAGCAGCCCCGCGCCCGGGCGGCGACGCGCCAACGCCATCTCCATCCGCCTGGGCCGCCGGCCGTTGGCCGGCGTGGGGTCAACCCGGGAAGAATGACGGTTTCTGGCCTGTTTGTCAAAGTGGTTGCCGCCGGGTGTGTGTTGTCCCTCCTGCCGGGCGAAGCACGAGCTCGTGCGGGAGCGACGAGCGGACATGATAGCAAAGTGACCTGCAAATGAAACGAACGCGGCCCGGGGGCTCCGGGCCGCGGCGAACCGGTTAATCGTTGCGGTTAGCTGCGTTTCAGGTGGAAATCGCCGCCGCCGTTGCCGTCGTCGAACGTCAGGGTCAGACGGAGGTCGCTCGGCCGGCCGGGCATCCGCGTGATGGCCGCTGACCCGACCTTGATTTTGTTCTTCCGGGACCAGACCTCGGCCGAGATCAGCGTCCCTTCGTCAGCGGTGCCGGGCTTCAGATCGAAGTCCCCGCCCCGGTAGCACAGCCGGTGCTGCCCGCCGCCCCCGGACGTAATGTCCACCACGACCCGCCCCTCGTCGCCCACCCACCGGTCGTTGAGGGCCGGCTCCTGTTCCATACGGCCCATCGCCTCGAACGCGGTCGTGAGCCCCTTGCTGGTGCAGCACATGATGGTCGCCGCAACGACGAGCCAAAAGAGCCGTGAGCGGAGCGACTCGTTGGCCACCATGTGGGGGATCTCCTCCACATGATCGTTCCCGTGGTTTTGCCCAAACCATTTGAACAAGAACATAGCTTTTCCCCTTTCGTGTGCGGCGCCGGTCGCGCCGAATTAGGTGGCCGGGCGTCTACTGTTTGCGGTGTCGCCCGGGTGTCGGTACACTTGTCGGGACTTTCCCGCCGACCGCTGGCGGGGCCCGACCGCCGACATCGAAACTTTACCCGCCGCACTCTCCGTCTGGGATGCTAAGTTCTTCGCCCACATGGGTTTCCATCGAGTTCCATCGAGGAGTTTTTGGACGAGAGCTGTGGAACGACTTGTTGGAACGCACCTCAGGGAGACTTCGGTGAACGAAACGACCCGCGTGCTGGCCAGAGCGCTTAAACACCTCGCGACGGATGAGATCGCCGGAAGACTGGTCAAGCACGACTGTTACAACCCGCATCGGAGACTGTTCGCGGTCGCGTCGATCGACCTGTGTTTTGAACACACCCATCACCCTGACCTCTTGTTTGTCACCAAGGACGCCGTCGCCGAGTGGGGGGGGCGGGTCGACCGGGTCCTGGTTCGCGCGGCCGAAAATCACGACGACTACCACGTCGCGCTGCGGTTGCACGAGTTGCTGTTGCAAGATGAGCCCAGCGTGCAAACCTTCCCCGGCTGGGTACGGGGGTACGAGGGGTTCCCCGAACTGGTGTCGCGGTATGTCAACACGTTCCTAAAAGCGGCCGCGGAGACGGAACAGATCGAGCGGCCACTCGTCCTCACCCGACGGATCCCCGGTGTGGCCAAGACCCCGGGTGGCAGCCGCGAGGGTAAGCCCCCTCTGAGTTACGCCTTACGTCCAGCCCCCGCGTGCTGTCGGGGGTCGACGGACCGTTCTCGCGGGCGGAGCAGCAGCCCGCCCGCCCAGCCGGTCGCCCGCGGGCGCGAGGCGGACGGCGGACCGCTGCGGTTCGTCACCAACCGGTTCGACAATGACGAGTTCCTGATGACGTTCAGCCCGTGGCCGTTCGCGACGGACCCGATGGGTGAGGACATCTCCGGCAAGCTCACCCCGTACCACGCGCGGCGGGGTCTCACCCCGCGGCGGCCGTTCGCCTCCCGCCACCCGGTGATCGCCGCGAACGGCCTGACCATCGACTTCCACGTGTACAACGGGTCCGACCGCGAGTGCTTCATCGACTCCTTGTACCTGTTCGTCGAGGAGCGGTTTGACGTCGGCGAGGAGATGGCGTGGAATGAGTGGCTGCCGCTGCTCGAGCCGCCGACGTTCGAGGTGGCCCTGACCGGAGACACCGACTACTACGAGCTGACTTGTGACCGCCGTCCCGTCTACGCGGTCGGGCCTGGTGCCGCGGAGCACTTCCGGCTCGAGGTCAGGGGCGGGCCGGGAAGCGAGAACTGCATCGTCCGGTTCCGGCTCGGGGCGGCCGCGCACGACGCCCCAGGGGGCCGGTACGACGTCACGTCCGACAGGGCGTTCCACGTCGCGTTCTGCCCCCGGCTGAACGCCGCCGTCAATGCTGGGAGCGAGACCGATGGGACCGACGCCCGGTGACTCGGAAACGGCCAAACTGAGGGAGCTTTGGGACCGGGTCGTCCGGCTCGTCTGGGCCGACGAGTTGGTGGAACTCGGGCGGGTCTGTCACGCCTCGGCGCTGACCGAAGACTTGTTCGACAGCGTGCTCGCGGAAATCCTTCCCGGACGGGAGCACAACGACGCCCTGTACCTGGTCGCCAGCCGACTGATGGAGGCCCACTCGCCGCTCGCGGGCCAGCGTGTCCGGCTGGAACTGCGGAGCCTGTACGTGGGCGACTGCGCCGCGCACCGGTCGGTCCTGACGCCTTTGACCCGCGGCGAGGTTAGCCGGGACGAGTTTGCCGAGCGGGTAGAGCTGGTCGCAGGGGCCATGCGTTTTCTTGGCCTCTCCGACCTCGTTCGGGATCACCCGGTCAACACTTGGCTGTACGTGCGGGGGGCGGTCATGCAGTTGGGCGAAGAGCTGGTGCCCGGCTCGAAACTCGCGTACCTGCTGAGCGAACTGGCCGTGGCCTACCAGAACCTGCACGGGAAGCGGGACCTCGTCCGCGTGGCCGAGGCCGCCCTCGGCCGGCTCTACCTGCTGACCGACTTGCGCGACGGCGGGTGGATTGTGGGTGGGGGGGATGCCCCTGCGTCCGAGCTGTTGCTGGAAAATAAGGCGTTTCGGGCGCGCCGACTCGTTGCCGAGGGCGACCTAGACGCCGCCCTTGCCGCCTACGTCGCGATCCTGCGGGACCTGCGTCTCCTCTTCGGGCGGATGAGGTCGAACGGCGAGTACCCCGTGGCCCTGCTGTTGACCGGGGTACTCTGCTCGCTCGCCGGGGATTACACAAGCGCGAAGGCGGTGTTCGACTGGTCGGCCGACAGCACCATCAAGCCGGCCGTCGGCCACGGCGCGTTGTTCGTGATCAAGCCCAGCGCCCTGGCCACCCGGGCCGACGCCGTCCGAGCCGCCCTCGTCCAGGCCGCCGGCGCTGAGGACCGCTACCGCGTGGCCCTGCACTTCCTCGAGCTGGCGACGGGCCACGATTACGACCTGGAACTGGACCTGTTGGCGGACCTTCGCAAGGCGGCCGGGAGTCGTGACTGGGAGGCGGGGTTTGACGCCTCGTCGACGATTCTGACCGGACTCGCGTCTAAGCGCCACCCCGTCGTGCCCTTCACCGCTTGCGAGTTCGAGTCTCGCCTGTTTCGCGCGTGCTATCACGCACGGAACGACGACCTGGCCGCTGCCCGGGCTGAACTCGAGGCAGGCGGATCCGTGCTGGGCCGGCGTGCCCCCGACCTGTTACGCGTCTTGGGAGAGGACCCGGAGCGCTTGCTCGCCGCGACCTTCGACTGTAAGACCCCGGGGGGGTGGCCCGAACCGGACGACTCCGAGCTGTTTGATCTGCTCCATGACCTGGTGGGCAACACCGTGTAGCAGTCAGTCGGTCCACTGACACACGACTTATCCACGTGAACTTGGTCGCGCCCCGGAAGTTGTCCACGTGAACTTGGTCGCGCGGGGCACGTGAAGTTGGTCGCGCTCGGGTGTCGGATTTCCTCGGTCGGCCAACGTGAAGTTGGTCGCGCAAACCTATATGTATACCTATAACTCTTACCTATAGGTAGCGGCCCGAATCCTGTGGATCACGGGGACAACCCCGCCGCCTGGGGATAACCGCCCGTCCGCATCGCATGCAGGGGGTGAGGAGGTTACCTCCGTCCCCTCGCCTTTCCGGTTTCGCACGGGGATGGGGCTGGGAAGAGAATTCACCCCTTCCGGCACCACGCCCAGCACCTGACCCTACTTCGCCTCTGTAAGTGCCGTTTCCGTGCGATTGCGCCCTATGCGAGGAGCAAGGGCTCGCTCTTGCCGCTCACCGGCGGCGGGCTGTGCTCCAGGGTCACCCCCTGCTCGTCGGCGGTCAGCCGCGCGTCCGGGTAGACGGCCGTCACCTGCCGGAGCGTCTCCAGGAACTTCGCCCGGAAGTCGCGGACCCGGGCGTAGCCCTGGCCGAACTGGTCGTGCAGGTTCGCCCAGGGGACGAGCTGCGGCCGGCCCGGCTGCACCCGGTGCAGCCGCTGGGCGAGCCACACGTACACGTCGAGCGCCAGCGACGAGGTGGCGAGCGCCCCACGGTCAGCGCGTATCAGACTGCTGGTAATGTCAGGACTTCGTCGAGGAACTGTGTATTCATCAGGCAGCGAATCATCTTCCCCCGGATGCTGTCCTTGATGGGATGCCGCTTCAGTAGCGTGACGGCGAACCGCCGGAGCCAACTCAAGTTGTTCGCCAGCACCCGCTCGCGCGTCCGGCTCTCGTCCTCGCGGAACGTCACGTCCAAGACCCAGTGCATCGACTCGATGCCCCAGTGCGCCCGAACCGCCGCCCCGAAGCGTTTGCCGCTCAGGAACCGGCTCAGCATGTAGTACCGCACCTCGTCGCTCTGGGTCCCGTCGGCGTGCGTGGTGACCCGCACCGCCGTGCCAACGGCCTTGACCCACGGCCACTCCGCTCGGGCCGCAAAATCCGGCGGCACCTGGGCCACGAAGTAGAACCGCTCGTCACGCCGGCCGTGCCCACGCTCGTCGGTCTCGTGGCGCCGGCGCTTGCGTGCCTCCAGTTCGCCGTCCAGGTGCTTCTCGACGACCGACCCGATGGCCTCGGCGAGCTTCGGCTGGTTGTCCTTCACGGCGATCACGAAGTCCCCGCCGCCGGCCACGACGTCCCGCGCGACGTCCTTCTGGCACCCCATCGCGTCGATCGTGACCACGGCCCTGGCGAGCTCGATCTGCTTCAGCAGGACGGGGATGGCAGTGATCTCGTTCGACTTCTCCTCGGTCGCGACCTGGCCCAACGCGACCCCGTGCTCGCTCGCCCAGGCGCTGACGACGTGCAGCGGACCCAGCCCGTTGGCCGCATCGTGGGACCGCCGGAGCGTCTTGCCGTCGATGGCGACCAGGCGGCCGGGGCCGCCCCCGTCGGGTGCCAGGGCGTCGGCGATCCACTCCTGGAAGCAGCGCTGGAAAGCCTCGGGCTGGAGGGCGATCAGCACCCGGCGGATGCAATCCCGTGAGGGGACGCCGTTGGGCAGCGTGAGGAACTCGTCGAGCCAATCCCGGCGGTTGGCGGCCCACCGGTGGATGGCGGTCGGGCCGTCGCACCCGCACACCAGGCCGCACACGGCGATCACCACGACGTCAACCAGGAGGTGCTTCCGGTTGCGGACGTGCCGGGGGTCGGACAACGACTCGAAGTAGGAGCCGATGGCTTCGACGTTGACCCTCGTGGTCGCCATGCCGGTGGCCCCTCGGTGAGCGGGGCGGTGCCGGGATGCCCCCGACGGTCGTGTGGCCCGACGGCCCCGGCCCCAGGCCCTGGTGTACGCCGATGCGGCCCCTCGCGCAATGCCCCCCAGATTGCCCAGTTATGCGCGCTGGCCGTGGCGAGCGCCCCGACCGCCCGGCGGTCTAAGGGCACGGCGTGGCGGGAGAGGCTCTGGAAGTATTCCTCCGAGAGGCGCACCGTGCTGGGCCAGAGCACCCGCTGGTCCGGCTCGGCCGGGTACCACAGGTCGAACGCGCTCACGATCTGGGTGTTCACCTGCACCGCCCGCCCCTCCTCCACCAGCCCCATGCGGACCGTCGCGGCGGCCAGCCGGGCGAGCTGGTCCTTCAAGTGCCGCAGGCTCGGGCCGTTGGTGTCCAGCCCGAGGGAGCGGGCGAACGCGGTCATCGACCCCTCCACGTCCACCACCGGGTTCTTCGTGCGGACGGCCTCGCTGGCCAGGTGGATCAGCACCAGCCGCGGCTTCTCCCCGTAGGGCAGGCCGACCTCGACGAACTTGCCGGAGCGGGGGTCGATGGCGGCCCCGGCCTCGATGCGCAGCGTCGCGTGCCCCTGCTTCCGCTCCCACGCCCGGACGTCCTCGCCGGGGTTGGTGTACGGGATGCCGCACTGGCACCGGATGGTGTGGAGGAAGTCGATGTCGGCCGGGCGGGCAGTGCGGATGGCACTCGCGGCCTCGATCAGCTTACGCTGGCGGGGGGTGACCTTCGGGGCGGGGCGGGAATCCGGCACTGGGCGGCTTTACGGCAGGTAGCCGTTGGCCTTCAGCCACGGCCCGAGGGCCTCCTCGAGCATCTCCTGCACGGTCGCCGGCTCGACGCCGGCGAGCTGCCGCTCCAGGCTGGCCCGCTTGAGGGCCGCGGCGTAGTCGGCGCGGATGCGGGTGGTCAGCGGCGCGCGGGCCGGGGCGGCCGGCCGGGTCGCCGGGGGCTTGCCGCTGAACACGAACGCTGCCTCGGCGGCCCGCTCGTGGTGGGGTTTGGTGACGATCGCGTCTACCAGGCTGCGTCGGTCGGTCATGGCGTCCCTCCTCGGTACGGTTTCGGTTCGGTCAGGCGTCGGCCAGCGCCCGGGACTTCCGGGCCGGCACGGCGTCCGGCAGCAGCTCGCGGAACAGCGCGTCCATCTCGACGGCGGCCTCCCGCCCGCGGGTGCCGAGCGTCCAGACCACCGCCCCCTGCCCGGGGGCGTCGGCGTAGACCTGGCGGAGCACCAGCGGGGTGTCGGCGAGCGGCAGGCCGAGCACGGCCGCGGCGTCCTTCATGTCCTGGGTCAGGCGGTAGTTCCGCCCGACCATGCTCAGCACCACGACCGCCTTCGGGGCCCCGGCGCGGATGTCCTGGGCCTGGCGGAGCACCCCGGTCGCCTGGGAGAGCGCCCGGACTTCCAGCATCGACGCCTTGACGGGCACGATCGCGAGGTCGGCGCGGAGCAGCAGCGCGCGGCTGGTCTCGGTGTTACTCCCCGGCCCGTCGGCCACGACGAAGTCGGCCTCCTGGGCGAGCTGTGGCAGGTTGTCGAGGATCTGGTCGGGCGAGGTCATGCGCACCCCCCGCACGGTGGGGGCGGCCTCGCCGAGCCAGTCGGAGCTCGACGCCTGGGTGTCGCAGTCGGCGAGGACGACTTTTGCGCCCCGGGCGGCGAGCCAGCAGGCGAGGTGGACGGAGATGGTGGACTTGCCCACACCCCCCTTCGAGTTGGCGACGACGATGATCATGACCCGACGACTAGCGCACTCCCGGGCGGCTGGCAAGCAGGATGTGCGCCCGCCGGCGTGCCCCGCCGTCCGGCAGGACGGCCCTACGGATGACCGGCCAACCGGATTGATGCCGACTTCGACATCTCCGTGAAGGACCGCTTCGCCCTGATCTCCCACCACTTCTTCTACTTTGGCCGCAACGCCATCGACATCTCGGACATCCCCCGCAAGCACCTGGACCACCCGTTCGAGAAGGCCGGGCCGGGACACCGGGCCGACTTCAGCGAGGAGTTCGTCGGGGCGTTCGCCAAGTGGCTGAAGTCCAACTTCAAGGTCGGCGTCCACGGCCCGCCGTGCAAGCCGCACTCGGAGTTGAAGCTGCCGAAATGCCCGACGACGGTGCGGAGAAAGGGCTGCACGGTATGAGCAGGCAAGTCGTTCTCCTGCGGGTAGGCGTCGATGCCGGGTGCGGCGGCATCCAGGGGCCGCTGTTCGGGGACGGGTCGTTTGAGTTCGTCTCCATCCCGGACAACCACGGGGTCAGCGACCACACCCAAACCGCCACACGGCGGCGACGGTCGCTGCGGCCAGCCGCCCACCCGCGGCCTCGACCGTTCCCTCCGCCATGGCCCCTCCCCCACGAAATCGACGCCCTGCTAACGCATGGGGCGTTAACCTTCGCTACCACCGTGCGACGCCCGCCTGCTGCCCGGTGTTGCCCTGATCGAAATCGACGTCCGGCTCGCGGGCCGAATGTCAGGTTCTGCAAGTCTCGATCCTCGACCCCTCCTTGCGATCACCGGCCGGCGCGGCTGGCGGCCTCGCGCTCAAGTTCGTCCACCTGCCGGTGCAGGTCGGCCACCACGCCCAACTCCGTCCCGAGCTCGAGCACCTTCGCCGCCGCCCGCAGGCGGACCCCCGGGTCGGGGTGGGCGACCAGCCCGAGGAGGGTGTCGGCGGCCCCGCCCAGCCCCGCCGCGAGCCGCCCGGCGGCGGCCGCGAACATCTCCCCCCGGGCCGCGACCACCCGCGCCTTGAAGGCCGGGTCGGCGAGCCGGCGGTGGGCGGTCCGCTCCCCCACGCCGGTGGCCCCGGCGGCGTCCCGGACGGTCGCCCCGGCGGCCAGCTCCAGCGCCAGCCGGTCGTCGGCGTCTCGGCCACGGTGTGCCATGGTCTGCCCTCGGGGTTCGGGTCGGTCAGCCGCCGGTGCGGCCGCCTTCCAGAACTCTAGCACCCGAGCCCGGTGATACTCACGTCTGTCTGAAGGCGGCGAGCGACGCGCGGTCGAGCCGGTACACCGCCGCCCGGCGGGATTCGGCCCCCCGCGTCCCCGGGACTACCAGGGCGAGGAACCCGGCCTCGTTGAGGCCGGCCAGCAGTCTCGCCGCCGTCGTCTTCGACACCCCGGCGACCTGCCCCGCCATCCTGCAGGACAGGTGAAACTGACCGTCCGGGGTCGCCCGGGCCATGGCCTCACACGCCGCCCGGAGCCGGTCCGCCGGCGAGCCGCCGGCCGCCGCCGCGGCTTCCGCCATCAGCGCCAGCGGGCGGGACGCGGACACCGACACGTCGCACCGCCCCCACGCCCGGACGAACGCGCGCCACGTCGCTCCCCACTCGGGCGTGCAGATGACCGGGGCGGCCCGCGTCCACCTGAACCGCACCGCCGCGGCCCAGTACGCGGCCGGGGCGTCGGGGGCGAGGTCGAGCAGCGAGCGGGCCAGGTACAGCAGGCGGTGTTCCCGCTCCCCGGCCCGCCGCGGCAGGGTCCGGAGCACCGCCTCGACCGTCCCGGTCGGCAGGTCGTCCAGCCCGCGCACCGCGTCCGGCGTGGCCGGGTCCGGCGGACACATGCCATTAGGCCTTAACGAAGCGTGATCTCTGCCGTGCCGATTGGCCTGCTTCTGAAAAAGCTTGAAATCCTCGGCCGTTTCCGGGGTTTGTGGGAGTAGCTGCTTCCCCTTCGCCCGGAATCCATCGAGGAGTTCAAGTGAAGCCCATCTTCCGCTCGTGGTTCCGCTCCCGCCAGTCCCGGATCGAACGCCGACTCGACACGACGCGCGACACCGCCACCCACCGCCCCGTGCTCTCGTCTCGCCCCATCGATTACGACGTGTCGCGCCGCGACCGGGCCATTGCCCACGGCGGCATCGGGCTCCTTCACACACTCGTCCAGAAGGTCGGCCTACCCCAGGCCATTGACGCGCGCCTGCACCTGCTCAAGGTGCATCTCCCCTACCACGAGTCCGACCACGTCCTCAACATCGCCTATAACGCGCTGTGCCACGGGACGTGTCTCCAGGACATCGACCTGCGCCGCAACGACGACGCCTTCCTCGATGCCCTCGGGGCGCGACGCATCCCCGACCCGACCACCGCCGGCGACTTCTGCCGACGCTTCACGCCCACCGACCTCGACACGCTTCAGGACGCCATCGACGTGGCCCGGCGGGCCGTCTGGGCCGAGCAGCCCGCGTCCTTCCTCGACCGCGCCACGCTCGACATGGACGGCACGCTCGTCGCGACCACCGGGGCCTGCAAGGCCGGCATGGACATCGCCTACGACGGCACGTGGGGCTACCACCCCCTCGTCGTGAGCCTGGCCGAGACCGGTGAGGTGCTGCGACTGGTCAACCGGCCCGGCAACCGGCCCTCGCACGAGGGAGCCGCCGCCCAGGTCGATCGAGCCATCCTGCTCTGCCTGCAGGCCGGCTTCCGCCGCGTCGTCCTCCGCGGCGACACCGACTTCTCGCAGACCGAGCACCTCGACCGCTGGCACGCCCTCCCGTGGGTCCGCTTCATCTTCGGGTACGACGCCCGGGCCAACCTCCAGGTGAAAGCCGAGGACGTGCCGGCTTCGGCGTGGCAGTCGCTGCGTCGCCCGCCGCGTTACGAGGTGAAGACGCGGCCACGCACGCGGCCCGAGGCCGTGAAGGACCGCATCGTCCGCGAACGGAACTTCGAGGTGTTGAGGTTGCAGTCGGAAGAAGTCACCGCGTTCGATTACCAGCCGACCGCGTGTACCAACACCTTCCGCATGGTCGTGGTCCGCAAGCACATCTCGCGTGAGAAGGGCGAGCAGGTGCTTTTCCCCGAGGTCCGGTACTTCTTCTACCTCACCAACGATCGGGACCTCACCGCCGCGGAGGTGGTGTTCGAGGCCAACGACCGCTGCCATCAGGAGAACCTGCTGGCCCAGTTGCACGGCGGCACCCACGCCCTCACCGCCCCGGTGGACGCCCTGACCAGCAACGGGGCCTGGATGGTGATGACGGCCCTGGCGTGGACGTTGAAGGCGTGGTGGGCGTTGCTGCTGCCGGAGTCGCCGGGCCGCTGGCAGGAGTACCACCGCGCGGAGAAGGCACGGGTGCTGCGGATGGAGTTCAAGACGTTCGTGAACGCCTTCGTGACGATCCCGTGTCAGGTGCTCCGGACCGGCCGCCGGGTGGTGTTGCGACTGCTGGGCTGGAACCCGCACCTGATGACACTCTTCCGCCTGGTGTCGCGGCTCCGCGAGTGAGGGGCCTCATCTCGAAGTCGGGATCCGGATGTCCCGATCCGCGAGCACGCCGAGAGCGACACGCAGGAAGGAGAAGCGGGTGGACGACGAGAGAATCGCCACGCGAGGCGGAGCCGAGCGGGCTCCGGACAGGGAGGATATCGCTTCATCGGATTGCGAGCGACTCCTCAACAGACGGCCCAGGTCTCGCTTGTTTAAGGCCTAGTGGGGACTGGGGAAATTCCCCGGATGGCCGCGACGCGGGGGAAGGACGGACGCACCCGGGCAACGACCCGCTCCCCCGCGGTGCCGCAACCTCCAGACCCAGATGCGACTGCCCATCGTCGCCGAGAGGCCGAACGGGCCGGCGTGGCGAGCGACCGGGGTGCGACTGGGGACGCTGCCAACGTGCCGGCCAAGTGGTCGGAGATCAAGTATTTCGCGCTGAGCCTCCAGTCGCGGGTCGCCGACCTGGCACGCGCGGGGCGGGCAAAGTCGTCCGACCGCAGTACCGCGGAAGTCCGTGAGGTCGCGGCGCGGGTGCAGTGGGTAGTGGACGAAATCTGCCGGTGGGCCGATCGGTTCGAGGCCGGAACGTTGGTTCGGTAGCACCCCCCAGCCAGGTGATCGGGTGGCGACACGGATCTGATTACGGGCTGCGCTCCGCCCGCTGTGACCCGTCAACCGGCGGCACCCCAGCGGCCGTCGTCCCGGCGCTCTAGCTTCCGCTCCCGGGCCAGGGCGTCCAGCGACTCCTTGATCCGGTCCTCGATCCGGCCCCCGAGCCGCTTGAACCCCAGCCGGCGGGCCACCGCCCGGCACAGGTCGCCTGCCTCCGTCGCCCCGTACTCCTCGACCACGGCCAGGACCGTCGTGCGGACCACCAACTCCGGCACGTCGTCGATCTTCGCGTAGGTCGGGCTCGGCGGCGCGGGTGGAAGGTCGGGGGGAGTGACCGGCGTGGGCGGGTCGGGCGGCGGGGGCGGGGTGACCGGGGGCGGGGCCGGAACGGCCGCGGAGGCGAGGGCGTCGAGCACCCGCTGCACCTGCTTCTCCCGGTTCCGCAGCCAGTCGGTGGACCACACCCGGCACAGCCGCCACCCCAGCCCCTCCAGCACCGCCTGCCGCAGCCGGTCCCGGTCCCGGGCCGTCGCCGACGAGTGGTACGTCGCCCCGTCGCACTCCACCCCGAGCACGTACCGGCCCCCGCCCGCCCGGTCCACCACCCCCAAGTCGATCTTGAACCCGCCGCACCCGACCTGCGGGTGGACGGTCAGCCCCCGGCGCCGCAGCTCCTCGCACACCTCCCGCTCGAACGGCGAGTCGAACCCGGCCGCCGCGGCCGAGGTGACCGCCTCCGCCAGGGCGGTCGGCCCGCGCTCGGCGTAGTCGAGGAACGCCCGCAGCAGCCGCGCCCCCTCCGCCCCAGTGCGGGACAGGTCGATGTCCGTCGCGGCCAGCGACGACACGACCGTCATCCCGGCCCGGGCGCGGGTGACGGCCACGTTCAGCCGCCGCTCCCCGCCGTCGCGGTTCAGCGGCCCGAACCGCATCGCCACCTTCCCGGCCGCGTCCGGCCCGTACCCGACCGACAGGAGGATCACGTCCCGCTCGTCCCCCTGGACGTTCTCCAGGTTCTTCACGAAGAACCGGTCCGGCCGGTCCTCCTTGAAGAACCCCTCCAGCTCGGGGTGGGCGCGGCGGCGGGCCTCCAGCTCGTCGAGGATGCGGTTCTGCTGCCGCTGCGAGAACGCGATCACCCCCAGACTTTCGTCCGGCCGCCGGCGGGCGTGTTCGACCACCAGGTCGGCCGCCCGCCGGGCCTCGGGCACGTTTACCCCGTCCTCGAACCGGCCGTCGGCCACCCGCTCGAACCGCACGGCCGGCCCGGCGGCGTCGTCGGCGCCCGGGAACGTGACCAGCCCGCCGTCGTAGAAGTACCGGTTCGAGAACGCGATCAGCCCCTCCCGCCGGCTCCGGTAGTGCCACCGCAGCCGCTTGCGCACGAGCCCGAGCGACAGGCACACGTTCAGCAGGCTCTCGAACCCGGCCGTGCCGTCGGCGCCGTCGTCCGCGTCCGGGTCGTCGGCCGTCGCGCGGGCGAAGAAGTCGCTCGGCGGGAGCTGCCGCGGGTCGCCGGCGACCACCAACTGCCGGCCGCGGTAGACCGCCCCGACCGCGTCGGGCGGCCGCACCTGCGAGGCTTCGTCGAAGATGACCACGTCGAACGTCAGGTCCGCCGCCCCGAGGTACGTGCTGACGGCCAGCGGGCTCATCATGACGCACGGCTTGAGCCGCGGGAGGAGCGTCGGGAGGGCCGCGAACAGCCGCCGGACCGGGAGGTGCCGCCGCTTCTTGTTCCCCTCCCGCAGCAGCACCCCGAGCTCGGACGTGTCCGGGGCCGACCCGTCCGCGCGCGGCCGGCGCGGGTGGGCCAGGAGCGCGGCCCGGAGCCGGGCCGGGGCGGCCTCGACCGCCAGTCGGTCGAGCCGGCCGAACCGCCCAACCCGGAGGTCGTGGTCGTCGGCCGCGAAGTCGGCGAGCGCGGGCACCCGGGCGTACACCGCGTCCAGCCACAGCCCGAGGAACCGCCGGCGGAAGGCGTCGGCCGCACGGTCGAGTGCCAACTCGCCCCGGCAAACCTCGTCCACCACCGCCTCGACGCCCAGGGCGGCCGCGTCCCGCCGGACCTGCCGGTAGCGCACCCACTCGTCCAGCCGGGTCAGGTCGGACAGCCGGGCGGCGGCCCAGCAGGCGACGTCTGGGACCGCGGCACAGGCCAGGACGACTCCCTCCGACACCGGCTCGTCGGCCGGGAACAGGGTGCCGGCGACGTACACCCAGGCGTCCTCGAACCCGCCCCGGGCGGCCTCGTCGGACGCCTCGACCGCAGCCCGGAGGCGGTCGCGGGCCGGGCCAGCGGGGAGGGCCGCGGCCGCCGCCGGGGACGGCCTCCCGGCCGCGGCCAGGAACCGTTCCAGCGCCTCGCCCGTGGCCGCGAACCCGCCCCAATCGGTCGCCTCGACCGTCTCGGCCGTCCCGTCGAGGGCCAGCGCCGCCGCGAGCGCAGCGAGCCTGCGACGGAGGTCGGCCAGCTCGGCCAGTTCGGCCGATCGGGGAATGCACTCCCCGGGCGGCAGGTCGCGGCCGTCCCGGAGAAGCCCGACCAGCTCCGCCAGCCCGTCTGCCTCCGCCGCGACCGCCGCCGCCTCCGCCCGGAGTCGGTCCCGCAGGTCGGCGGCCGTGGCGGCCAGCGCGGCCGCGGGGTCGGCCGGGGCGTAGGCGGCCGTGACGGCCGTCCACGCCGCCTGGAACTCCGCGTCGGCCCGCCGTAGGTCGTCGGCCGCCGCCGCGAGCCCCGCCCGGTCGAGCCCGCCGCCCGGCGCCAGGACTGCCCGCGCCTCGGCCGGCAGTTTCCACCGCTCGTACCGCTCTGCCGCCGCCAGCCCTTCGGCCGTGGCCGCCCAGTCCGCCCGCCCGCCGGCGCCGGTGGCGAGCTCGGCGGCGTACCCGGCCTCGACCTGCCGGACGTACCCCGCCCGGCGGTGGTATTCGGTCAGCACCCCGAGGTCGGCCAGTATCGCGGCCCGGTCCGGGGCCGTGCCGGCGTACCACCCGGCGACCTTTGCCCGCACGGCCCCCCACGCGGGGAACAGCCGCCGCCAGAACGACCCGCCCCGGTGGAGCGCGTCGCAGGCGACCGCCGCGGCCTCGGGGGCGAACGCCTCCGGGGCGAACGTCGCCGCCAGCCGGGACCGGATTGCCGCGGCCGCGGCCTCCTCCTCGGCCGCCCGCGCGGCCGCGGCGCGGACCTCCGCCCGGCGGGCCGCGTCCCACCAGCCGGGCGGGATCGGCAGCCCGGTGGCGACCTCCGCCCCGACCTGGGCGAACTTCCGCGCCTGCCCGACGGCGCCGACGCGGGCGGGGAGCCGCAGCGCGGCCAGGAGCCGGGCGTATGCGTCCGCGATCCGGTCGAGTACGGGGCGGGCGGCGGCCAGGCGGTCCGCCGCGACGCGCGCGGCCGCCGCCCGCTCGCGCGCCGGCAGCGTCGCGCCGCCGACGAGGCGGTCTCGCGGCCCGGCGACCCCACCGGCGAGCGCGGCCGCACGGGCCGGCTCCAGCCGCCGCACCGCTGCCGGGTCGAACGCGCCGAGTGAGTCGCCCAGAGCCCGACACCGGGCAGTGGCCGCGTGGAGCGCGCGGGCGGCGGCCGCCGAGGCGCGCGGGTCGCTCGCCAGCCACGTCGGCGGCACCGGGGGCACGGCCAGCATTGCCCGCGCGGCGCGGACGGCGGCCTGCCACCCGGCGACGGTGTCGGCCGGGCCGCCGGCCGCGAGGTCGGCGAGGGTGGTGCCCGCGGCCAGCCGGGCGGCCCCGGCCGCCAGCCGGCCGAGGTGGTAGCGGGCGTCGTCGAGCCCGGCCTGGGTCACGGCCGCCAGCCGGCACCCCCGCCACGGGTGCGCCCCCGGGTTCTCGACGACCGCCCGGCAGCGGGTCAGCCCGTCGAGCGCCTCGGTCGCGCGGCGGTAGAAGTCGGCGTCCCGGGCGGAGACGTCCGGGTCCGTCCACCGGGTCCGGTCGGGCAGGTCGGCGAGCCGGGCCAGCTCCCCGTGGGCCTGGAAGGCGGACAGGCCGAGCGGCGGCCGGGGGCGGTGGAGCTCGGCCGCGTAGGAGTTCAGCCGGCGGCGGTCGTCGGCCAACTGCCGCAGCTCGCCGGACACGTCCCGGTACGGCTCCGGGGGGAGGTCGAGGCACCGCCCGAGCTCCGCCGCGACCTCCCGCTTGTTGGTCTTGTGGCTGTGGAGTTCGAGGCAGAAGTCGCCGAGCCCGCGGGCGTCCAGCCGCCGCTTCACCACCTCCAGCGCGGCCGTCTTCTCGCTGACGAACAGGACCGTCTTGCCGGCCGCCAAGAGCTCGGCGACGCAGTTGGCGATGGTCTGGCTCTTACCCGTCCCCGGCGGGCCGTCGATGACCACGTCGGCCCCGCGCTTGACGGCCTCGATCGCCTCATGCTGGCTGCTGTCGGCGTCGAGGATGTGGGTCGCGGCATCCGGCGGGACGGCCTCATCCAGGTCGGCGGGCGCGGGCAGGCCGGGCGGCGGGCGGAGCTCGACTGCCCCGTCCCCGGCGATCGCCCGGCACAGGGAGTGGGCCTTCACCCGATCGGCGTTCTGCTTGAGGTCCTCCCACATTGCCAGCTTCTGGAAGTTGAACACCCCCAGGGCCGCCGCCTCGACCACCCCCCATCGGGGGTCAGCGCGGACCGCGGCGGCGACCGCGGCCAAATACGCCGCCAGCCCGTCCGCCCCGTCGATGTCGAGGTCGCCGGCCGGGAGGCGGATCCGGAAGTCGGCGGCCAGGAGCTCGGCGAGGCAGTGGTTGGGGGCCGGGTCGTCGTCGCTCGCCTGGAGCGTCCAGACCGCCTCGACCGACTCGCGGGAAAGGCGGACCGGGACCAGGACGAGCGGGGAGCGGAGTTCCTCCCGGCTGTCCGGGCTGTCGTACCAGCGGAGAAAGCCGAACGCGGCGTACAGGGTGGCGATGCCGTGGTCGGTCTCGGCCTCGGACGCGGCGCGGTGGAGGCGGAGGAGGGTGCCGGCGAGCTTCTTGTCGGACAGGTCGGTGAGGAGATGGTCGGGGCCGAGGCTGGCCGACTCCCGGCACTCCTCGGTCAGTTCGCGGAGTGTCCGCGGCGGCTCGGCGTCGGGAGCAGCGGCAAGTGCGTCAGGGACGGGTTCCTCGGGCGGGCCGGCGGTGGCAGGGTTCGCGTCAGCGCCGGGCTCGTCTCGGCGGTCGGGCTCGGCGTCGATCGCGTCCGCCGGCAGACCGAGGAGATCCCGCTTCCACGGGAACGTGAGCGGCCGCCCCTCGACCACGAGCCGCTGCCAGAGGGCGTCGGCGGCGGGGTGTAGGAGTTCGACCCCGCCTCCGCGTCCGGTCGCGAACTTGACGAGCCGGTTTCGTTTGGTGGTGTCGAGGAGGCTCTTCTGCCACTCGGCGATTCGGGCATCGATGTCGAACGGCATGGAGTCAAGTCTTCCGTGTAGCGTGCCTGCGTCAGTACGGTCTGGCGTTATCCAAACCGATCGTACCAAACCCGCCGCGGGCCTGCGAGTATTCGAGGACGCGAATGGCGTCGAGCGGGCTGTGGCGGACATGCTCTTGGGCGGCGGCGTGGCGGCGCGGGTGACGCCGTGGACGATCACGGCCGGGCACCGCACCGGATGGGGGACGGGAGGGTGCCGAAGAAGGACCTGGTCGGGGCGGTGCAAGCGGTGCTCGGGACGCTGCGGCTGAAGATCGCCCCGGGGCTGCCGCTGGCGGAGGTGCTGGCCAAGGAGTTGGAGTCGTTCCGGGTGAAGGTGACGGCGGACCGCAACGAGTCGTTCGAATCCTGGAGGGAGCGGGACCACGTCGACCTGGTGCTGGCCCTCGCCCTGGCCGTCTGGACCGGGGAGCGGCTCGGCCCACGACCGGCTCGACGCCTTCCTCTCGGCCTGGGTCGCCAGCCTTGACGAGGAGGACCGCAGGGGCTTCGGCACGCCACCCCACGATGTGATCTGGGTTCCGAGGGTGCAGACCACGCCGGAACGCAGGGGCGGTGTATGAAGGTGGTGATCCAGTGTGCCGGGCGGAAGCGGGGCGAGGCCGGGGTCGAAGTCGCCTTCGTCGCCTGCCCCGACCTATCTACGCCGGGAACTGCCGTACCCCGAGTCTGCCGACCCGATGATTCGGCGGGAGGCACTGGGACGTGGCGTGACGTGCTCATTTGGTACATCCAGCGGTACCGCCGGGAGGGAGCGAACCAGGACCATCTGCCCCAGCGGGTGACCTCTACACCCCCCGGGTGTACCGGCGGCTGGTGGACTACCTCCAACTCCTCCAGGCCGAGAACCCGAGGGACAACCGCGTCCAGCAGGTGGGCACTGCCGCCCGCCGGTTGAAGCACGTCGCCCGGCAGACGGGGGTGCCGATCATCTGTCTCCGCCAGCTCAACCGCCAGGTCGAGGAGCGGGCGAGTGGGAAGCCGCGGCTGTCCGACCTCCGGGAATCGGGTGAGATCGAGCAGCACGCCGACGCTGTCTCCCAGGCGAACGGCACGTGGGACAGACCCGGGGGGCGACGAGCGACTGAAAGCCCTCGCCGGTCTCGAAGATCGGGTTGTGGCGGGCGACCGGGCCGCCGACGAAGGAGCGGAGGTATGGGAAGTGCCTGGCGACCCAGCCGTTGATCAAGTCCCCGCCGTACTGGCTGCGGAGCTTGCAGACCGCCCGCCAGTGGTCGCGGTCCACCTCGCCGCGGCTGGCGGCGACGAACTGGCCGCAGATCGGTCGCAGGTGCGGCAGCCACCAGTCGAGATCGAACGGCCGAAGCGCTTCAACCTTCTCGGCGAGCCGTTCCCAGTCGGCGGTCGTGCCCTCGAGTGTGGGGCGAGTCGTGGTCGGGTTGTGGACGCCGGGTGTGGGTCGCCAGGGGCCTCAACCACCCGGTCGTTCCGCGTACCCCTTGCCCACCTTCTCCGCGATCAATCCGTCGGCTGCGGCCGCGGCCTTCTCGGGCGTTGGGAACGTCTTCGACTTCTGCTGCCCGGCGCTGCCGATTTTCCCCCACCGCGTCGTCACGTCCGCCCCGTCGGTCCACACCTCCCAGAACTTCGCCGCGCCGGCTTCGGTGAACTCGAACAACCGCCTCGCCGCTCCAGGGGAAGACGCCACGACCGGCGGGGCCGGTAACGGGTCGGGGTCCGCGGGCGGCGGTGAGGCGGCGGGAACCCCGCCGTCAGCCCGGAGCCCGACGTAGCTCGGGAACCGCGGGACGCCCCCGTCCGACAGCTCCTGGTAGCGGAACGTGATCGTGGACCCGACCGGCGGGGGGCTCTGCCGCTCCCGGTCCGTGAACCCGGTCCCGACGCTGAAGACCTTGCCGCTGGCCAGCCGCACCGTCAGCGCCCCGAGCCGGCCGGCGTGCCGCCCCTTCCCGGGCTCGTGCCCGACCACGACCGCCTCGTCGTCCCGGAAGCTCTTCACCTTCACCAGCGTGCCCGACCGCCCGGCCTCGTACCGCGACCCCGGCTCGCGGAGCATCAGCCCCTCGCCGCCGAGCCCCTCGACCCGTGCCAGCTCGGCCCGCAGGTGGTCGACGCCGCGGCACAGCTCGTGGGGGTGGAGGGCCGCGAACCCCGCCTTCCATTTGGCGAGGCCGTCCCGGAGGTACGCGACCCGCTCCTCGAACGCCCCGCCCGCGGCCGGGGCGTCGAACACCAGGAACTGCACCTCCTTCCAGGTGTCCGGCTTGTCCTGCCGGCGGACGATGCCGACCGTCCGCTGGAACGCCTTCCGGGCGACCCACAGTTCGCCGTCGAGCGGCACGTCCGGGAGCCCCTCGACGAACCAGTTCGGGGCGTGGTAGAGGTTCCCCTGGCGGGAGACGAACTGCGTGCCGTCCCAGTACGCGCGGACCCCGTCGAGCTTCTCGCTCATCCACCACCCGGCGGGGTCGCGGGCGTTGTCCCACGTCTCGGCGAGTAGGACCGGCGGGCCGGCGGCGTCGCCGTCGGCCGCGGCCGGCTTCTGCGGCCGCGCCGCGCCGACGCGGGCCTCCTCGGCGACGTCCCCGCGGAGCTTGCGGAGGTGCTTGCACGTCCGCCGCTCGATCGGCGTGGACTGGTTCCGCCACGCCGGGCAGGTGCAGGAGTAGACCCCGCCGACGTTCCGGAGCTGATACGGCTTCGCCCCGGACCCCTTCACCTCGAACGTCTCGCCGTCGGCCAGGTCGGGCATGGTTGGGCCTCCGAGGAGGGATGGACGGGTGGGATGGAGTGGTGTGGAGAGTATCCCGCGAGCTGCCGCCACGCAATCGGCGTAGCGGGGGGGCCGTGGCAGTGGCACTGGGCTCCGTTCGCCTGCTCCCGCTCGTGCGAATCCCGGCCCGAGTCGTTTTTCTCACTCCGTTGCTTGCACCCCGCGGTCGCCACGGGTAAAACTCGTCTCACGTCGGTCGGAGGTCATCGGTTTAGCTCGGCTGCTCTGCAGCGGGGTGATGTTGCGTCACCCGAGCACTTGGTCCGCCATGCGTCCCGAGGAAGGCTGTTCCAGACCCGCTATCGGACCGGACGGTGCCGGTGCCGGGCAGGCCTGGTTCAACCCCGCCGTTCGTGGTTCCTGCCCGGCACCGGCACCGTCCGGTCCGGCGGGTCCGTGAGCCTTCCACGTTCCAGGTCAGGTAGTAGACCGCCCCGACCGACGGCCCGTGCGCGGCAACCCACCGCGCACGGGCGTTCTTCTCGACACCGGGGGTCTCGTGGCCGTCGCCCTCACCCTCGCCGACGTCCGCCGCGCGTGGGACGCCCGCGACCCCGAACTGCCGCGGCTCGTCGCCCGCCTCGCGGCCCAGCCCGACCCCCTGCCCGCCCAGCCACTCCGCGACGGGGCGGTCACCTTCGACACGTTCCGCACCCTCGGCCGCGACTACCAGTTCCGCCGCCGGCCGAGGGAGGAGCAGGCGCACCAGCGCGTCGAGTTGCTGAAGGCGCTCGAAGCCCCCGGCGCCGAGGTGCCGCTGCCCGACCGCCTCCGGCTGTACACCGTCGTCCTCGACCTGTGGGCCGCCGACGACCCGTTCGCCCGGTCGTGCCTGTTCGAGGTGATCGAGACGGTGCCGCTCGCCTACGGCCCGTGGCGCGCCCTGAAGCGCGTCTTCAAGGAGGCCGAGGCGAAGCCCGACACCGCGGTGTACGGCGCCCTCGCCGCCCGGTTCGACGCCGAGGCGGCGCAGCACCGGCCCGGCCGCGAGGTGAGCGGCGCGACGCTCGCGTACCTGGCCCGGCGGGCGTGGCGGTTCCTCCGCCGCACCGGCGTGCAACTCCCCGCCACCTACCCCGACACCGCGGTGGACCTGCTCACCCGCTACCCGGCCGACACCAACTGGCGGAACACCTGGGTCGCCAACCACATTTTCTTCCACGACTCGAAGAAGTACGGCCGGTCGCGCTTCACCTTCGGCTACCGCGAGTACCCGTCGCCGGACCGGATCAAGGACCGGGCGTTCGGCGACCTGTGGAAGCGCAGCCCGCGGCCGCTGTTCACGCTGCTGGAGCGGGCGAAGGCCGACGCCGTCCGCGCGTTCGCCGCCGCCGGCCTGAAGGCCGACTTCCGCGCCGCGCTGCGCGACGTGGAGCCCGTGTGGGTGGTGCGCCTCGTCGGCGTGCGGAGCGCGGCGATCGACGAGTTCGTGGTGTGGCTCCTCCAGAACGTGCCGACGTTCGAGCAGGCCGGGTTCCGCGCCAACGGCCTCCACGCCGCGGTGCTGCGGCTCCTCGACTCGCCGAGCAACGCCGCCCGCGTCTACGCCGCCGACTACGCCCGCACCCACGCCCGCGACCTGACCGTGCCCGACCTCGTGCGGCTGGCCAACAACAGCCACGACCCAGTGCGGAAGCTGGCCCGCGACCTCCTCGGCGAGCGCGACCCGCGCAAGGACGTCGGCCTCGCGGCGTGGGGCGAGCTGCTCGACACCGAACACGGCCACGCCTACGCCGCGGAGGTGATCCCGAAGGCGTTCGGCGCCGCCGAGCTGACGCCCGCGTGGTTCGCCGATCGCCTCCTGACGCCGAGCGAGAAGGCGTTCCAGTTCGTGTGGAAGCTGCTGCCGAAGTTCCACGCGCCGCCCGCGCTCGGGCCCGCGTTCTACTTCGGCGTGCTCAAGCGATTCGTCCGGGACGACACCGACTCCCGCCGCCGTCTCCACCTGATCGCGCAGGAACTGACCCGCTTTGACCTCGACACGCTCGACCGCGACTCCCTCCGCTGGCTGCTGCTCGCGCCTGCCGGGTGGTTGGTCGTGGGGGCCTGGATCGACGGGGGGAAACTCAAGCCGGCGACACTTGGCATCGACTTTTGGAAGGCGCTCGCGTTCCACCCCGACTACGAGGCCGATCCGTGGCTCGCGGCGCTGCGGGCGTCCGGCCCGGAGTGGGCGGCGGAGCTGACCTTCCAGGAGGTAACATCCGGCGTTGTGCTGAACTGGATGCGCGACGTGCGCAAGTTCCCGCCGCTCGACCTCGGGTTCGACTGGCTCATGAAGCTGGTGGCCCGCAGCGAGCCGATCTACCACGACTTCGCCGTCGATACGCTGATCCGCGCATTCGCGCCGGCCGATTTCGCGCCACAGCAGGCCGCCCCGACCGCTGCGGCCCCCACGACCGTCGACCTGCAGAAGGCCTCCTTCCTGTTCACCGGCAAGCTGGCGTCGATGACGCGCGACGAGGCCGAGGCGAAGGTGAAGGGGGCGAACGGGACGGTCGCCGGGTCGGTGACGAAGAACCTGCACTACCTGGTCATCGGCGACGAGGGCTCGCCGCTGTACGGCCAGGGGAAGAAGGGGTCGAAGCAGGTCAAGGCGGAGCAGCTGAACGCGGCCGGCACGAACATCGGCATAATCTCGGAGACGCGGTTCCTGCAGATGCTCGTCGGGCAGCAGGTGGCGGCCACGGCCGACGCCACGCTCGCCGGCTGCGAGCGGTTGTGGGAACTGGCCGTCGCCCCCGGCCCCGCCGACGCGCCGGTCGGCAAGTTCGCCCGGCTGTACGTCCGCCGCCACCACCCGGTGATCGGCCAGCAGCTGACGGACCGCCCGGTCGATCCCGGCACGGAGGTACCGCTGGCGTTCCTGACGTGGGAGCGCGTGTCGCCTCTGTTCGCCGAGACGCGCCGCTCGCTCAGGGAGTTCGCACTCGACCTGGCCCGCTGGGAGTTCGCCCGCTGGAACCCCGACGTGGACGCGCTGGTGTGGATGAGCGAGTTGCCCTTCGCCGACGTGCGCCGGTTCGTGGCCCAGGCGCTGCTCGCCGCCGAAGCCACGGAGACGCGCGCGTTCCGCCTCGACCCGGCGAAGCTGGAGCCGGCCGCGGCGTACCGCTTCTGCGAGGCCGCCGACCCGGAGACGCGGGCGCTCGGCATGGAACTCATCAACCGCGTGCCGCGGTTCCGCGTGCCCGAGGAATTGTTCCGCCTGACCGAGAGCCCCGACCGCAAGGTGCGGGCGTTCGTCATCCGGGCGCTGTGGGCGGCGTACCGCGACCGCGGCGTGACGGCCGAGTGGAAGCCGCCGACCGCCCCAACGCCCGAGGTCGGCGCGAAGGCGAAGAAGGCCGCCGCGGAGCTGGCCGCGACCCGCGGCGACGGCGTGCCGGCCCGGCCGCCGCAGTGGCCCGCCGAACGGCCGACGCTCGCGCAATTCCTGCGCCGCGTGCTGTTCGAGGTGCCGCCGGGGCCGCCCGAGAAGACGGCGCAGGACGCGAGCGACGACGGCGACACCGCGGTGTCAGCGAAGAAGAAGCCGGAGGCGAGCGTGGTCGCAAACCGGCCGCTGCCGGCGCGGCGGGCGAAGCTCGACCTGATCGAGGTGATGCGCGACCTGGCGACCGAGGACCGCGCGTTCGCCGCCGGGGTGCTGCCGCTGCTGGACGAGTTCCTGCACTCGCGCGGGGCGAGCGAGCGGGCGGCGTGCCTCGTCGCCGTCACCCGCGTCCGCCACCGCCACCCCGAGCTGAAGGCGGTCGCGCCATGACGCCGGAGATGCAGGACCTGATCCGCCGGCGCATCGAGCAGATGCGCGCCATGCTCGCCAACCTGCCGGCGGAGCAGCGGGCGGTGGTGGAGGCGCAGATCGAGTCGCTGGGGGCGAAGTTCGGCAGCGCCGCGTCGGAGACGGCGGCAGTGCTGTTCGGGAAGCCGAGTGGCGGCACCGGCGAGAAGCACCTGACGTACCGCGGGCACTTCCGCGCCGCGGCCGGCGCCGGCGGGGCGCTTGTGTTCGTCACCGAGCACCCCGAGGGGCAGCCGACCGCGCTGTTCCGCCTCGACGCCGACGCGCTGAACCTGACCGAGCAGCCGCTGCCGTGCGGCGGCGTCGCGCTCGCGGTCGACGGCGATCACGTCTACGTCGCCGGCACCGACCGCCGCGTCTACGTCGCCGCCGGCGCGACGCCGAAGCCGCTCGCTGGGCCGTTCGACGCGCCGCTCGCCGCGCTCGTCGTCGCGGCCGGCGACCGCCTCGCGGTGCTGAGCGGCGCGAACCTCCACCTCGTGTCGCGGGCCGACGGTAAGGTTCTCCAGACGCTCGACCTCCCGGACCGCGGGACGTGCCTCGCCGCCGACCGCTCCGGGCAGTGGCTCGCCGCCGGCACCGAGAAGGGCACCGTGGTCGTGTTCGACGGCCAGGACCGCGCCGACTTCGAGCGCTCGGACGCCGAGCGGCTCCACGACGGCGCCGTCACGGCGTTGTTGTTCGAGCCGGACGATCTCCGCTTCTTCTCGGCCGGCGCCGACCACAAGCTCCTCAGCACGCACGCCCGCGGCCGCCTCGAACCCGAGGACAAGGGACGCGACAACAACCACGAAGACATCGTCACCGCGATGCTCCTCACGCCGACCGGCGACCGCCTGATCACAGGCGCGCGCGATGCGGCGCTGAAGACGTGGCCGCGCGCCGGCGCCGTCAAGCCGGCCGCGCTCAAGGACGGCGTCGGGAAGGTCGTCGCGCTCGCGGTCGTGACGGTCTACAACCAGCCGCGCCTGGCCGTGGCCTGCGACGACGACACCATGCGCTTCGTCGAGCTCGACGCCGACGGCCGGTTCGGCGCCGCCGTCGGCCGGGTGTACGGGGCGGTCGATCGGGCGAAGCACGAGGCCGGGCAGCACGACCCGAAGCGGCGCGAGAAGGCGCTGCGCGACGCCGCGGCGTGGGCCGACGTCGCCGGCCTCGACCTCATCGCCGCCCGCCTCGACGCCGACGTCGACCACCAGCTGCGGCTGCTGGCCGCGCAACTCCTCGCCGCGTCGCCGAACCCGCGGGCCGTGGCGCTGCTCGAAGCCGCGGTGCGCCACAAGGACGAGAAGGTCCGCGTCGAGGCGTTCCGCGGGTTGCAGACGCACCTCGGGGCCGACACCCTCAAGCCGATCGACCTGGCGCTGACGGCCGGCAAGCCGGACGTGGGCGTGCTGGCGGTGGCGGCACTCGGGCCGCTGGCGGCGCGCGACGACCAGGCGCTCGCCCGCCTCACCGACGCGCTCGACCACGCCGCCTGGGACGTGCGGAAGGCGGCGCTCGCAGCCCTCGAAGCCGTCTTCCCCGCGCCGTCGCCGGAAGCCGGGCTGGCGGCGCTCGGGTCGAAGCACGGCGACGTACGCGCCGCGGCGCTGGTGCGGTTCTTCGAGCGCGGCCAGCTCGCCGACCCGCGTGCGACCGCCGCCGTCCGCCGCCGCCTGGAGGACGACGATTCCGGCGTCCGCCGCGTCGCCTTCCTCGTCACCGTGCTCGCGCGGCCGACCCTGGCGCGGGCGCTGCGCGCGGCCGACGACGAGCTCCACCGCCAGCTGGCCGAGCTCGACAAGGCCGAGAAGCCGGCTGCGGCCGCCGCCGCGCTCGACGCGGCCGACTACGACGTGCCGCTCCAGGCGACGGCGGCGCGGGCGGTGGACACCTGCCTCCGCGGGGCGCGGGCGCTGGCGACGCTCGGCGACGCGCGGGCGTTCGGCCTCCTGATCCAGCTCAGCCGCGAGGAGAGCGCCGCGGCGCGGGTGGACGTGTGCCGGGCGCTCGCCACGCTCAACGACCCGCGGGCCGCGGCGCGGCTCCGGTCGCTTCTCTTCGACCCGGACACGTCGGTCCGCGACGCCGCGTACACGGCGCTGGCACGGATCGAGGCGGCGGCGCCGCTGGCCGTCGCCGAGTCGGGGCTGACGGCCGCGGCCGAGGACGTGCGCCGCCGCGGGCTGCAAACGCTGGTCGAGGTGGTGCGCCGCGACCCGCCGGGCGGCCCGCCCGACGCGGCAACGTCACCCGCGTGGGCGCTGCTGGCGCGGGCGCTCGACGACGACGCGCCGGCGGTGCGGACGGAGGCGTGGAAGGCGGTGCTGAAGTTCGGCGCCGGCGAGGCCGGGCTCCGCTTCGCCCGCGGCTCGGCGAACGCCGACGTGCGCCGCGAGGTGCTGACCGAGGCCGCGGCCGCGCCGGACGAGCCGTGGGCGCCGGCGTTCGTCCTCGACTTCTTCAACGACCCGGACCCGGCGCTGCGGGCCGAGGCGTTCGCGCATGCGACGCGGAAGACGAAGGAGTTGACGCCACTGTCGGCGGCGCTGGCGTCGCGGTTCGCCGACACGCGCCGCGCCGGGATCGACGCGCTGGAGAAGAAGCACTCGAAGCCGGCGCAAGCGTTGCTCGTGTGGGCGCTGGCGGACACCGACCGTGACAACCGGGTACGAGCCCTCAACATCCTGATCGACGAGGACGCGCGAGACTCGATCGCCGAGGCGCTGTCGGCCGTACATGACGACATTCGGGCCAATGCTGCGGCCGCACTCGCCCGACAGGGTCACCCGGCCGCCCTCGCCCCGCTGCTGGCGCTGGCCGGCGAGCCAGAGCCCGCAGTGTCGGAGCGCGTGGGGAGGTGGAAGGAAGTGGTCGAAGCCGCACTCGGCGGGTTGGAGGAACTGGCCGACCCGGCCGCGCTCCCGGTCATCCGCCCACTCCTGGAGAGCAATCACCCGACGATCCGCGCAGCGGCGGCCGTGGCCCTCGCGGCAGCGACCCGGCCCGGTACCGCCGACGTACTCCGCGCCGCGATGTCTCACCCCGACACGGTCGTGCGCCACGCGGCTACGCTCGGGCTGGCGCGGCTCGGAGACGCGTCAGTCGTCGGTCGCCTGCTCGCGTCCGATCTGCCCCCCGGGCCGGTGCTGCGCGCCGCGGTCGCGCTCGGGACGTCCGGCGAACGTGTCGTGGCGGTGATGCTCGACCACGCGAACGCGACGACACGCACGTCGGCGCTTCTCGTCGAGATGCTGTCAGAGCTCCGCGGCCAGTCGGGCGACGCGCGCCGCTGCCTGGAGTGTCTCTCGGCGAAGGCGCCGCGGACGCGGCTCGCCGGGGCGCGAGGCTTGGAACTGTACCCCGACCCGGCGGCTTTCCGCTCATTCGTCGTGGAACTGGTAAACGACCGCGGCGACGAGGAGGCGTGGAAGATCCCGGCCGAGACGGTGGAAACTCTGGCCGCCGTCCTGGTCGGTGGGTCACCAGCACTCCGCGCCCGCGCGGTCGGTCAGTTCCAGTGGCTCGACCACAAAGAACAGGTGGGATGGAATTACCAGTGGGAGGTGTTCGCCAAACGCTTCGCTGCCGACATCGCCGCCGCGGAAGTCACCGCGCCGCCGCGGACCGCGTCGCGGCTGAGTGCGGCCGAGGCGAAGGAGCTGGCGTTCGGCGCGTACATCGGGCTCGTCCGCGAGCAGGGGAGCGCGACGGCGACGCCGGCGGTGGCGCGGGTGCGGCAGACGGCGCTGGCGCGGGTGCTCGCGGTCGCCGCCGCCGACGCCGCGTACCGCCCGGCCGCGTTCCCGGTGCTGATGCAGGCGCTCGCCGATCCGAACCAGCCGGTCCGCTTCCAGGCGTTCGACCAGCTACTGGCGCTCGGCTTCGCCCGCACCCGCCTCGGCGCCGAGGCGCTGGAGGCCGGCCACACCGACCTCGGCGTGAAGGGGCTCGAACTCCTCTCCGGAGGCACCTCGACCGCCGACGGCGACGCGGTACTGGAGCGCGTGCTGCTTACCCGCACCGACGACCTGGCGGCCGAGGCGGCGAAGCTGCTCGCGGCCCGGCGCGGGCTGGTGCCGGTGGCCGCGGCCGCGCTCGCCGCCGCGCACGACCCGCTGCGCCGGCAGGCGGTGCAGTGGCTCGCCGGCGAGTACGACCAGGCGGCGGACGCGCGGCAGGCGCTTCGGGCGGCACTCAGGTCGCGCTACCGGTCGGTGCGCGAGGCGGCGGCGTTCGAGCTGGCGGCGAAGCGCGACGCGGCGGCGTTCGACGCGCTCGTCGCCCTCCTCCGCGACGCCGGCCTCCCCGGCCAGCAGACGCGGCTGATCGAGGCGATCCAGCAGTTGAACGACCCGCGCGCCGCGGCCGCGTTCCTATACCGGATCGAGACCGACCCCGCCGGCACGGCGCCGGTCTTCGTGCTGTTCACGGCCGCCGGCGCGGCGCGGCGGCCCGAAGTCGCCGACCGCCTGTTCGACCTCGCGGCCCGCCGGAAGGAGTGGCGAACCGCGGCGTTCGACGCGCTGCTCGTCACCAGCGGGTTCGACCAGCTGATCGACGACCCGAGCGACGAGCGGCCGGACCGCACGTGGGAGGAAAAGCAGCACCCGCGCCACCCGGCGCTGCTGGCGCGGCTGCTCGACCGGGCCGTCGCCGCGGGGGCGGACGTGTTCGTGGCGAAGCTCCTCCATGCGGCGCGCTGGTGCCGCGGGCCGGAAGTCGATGAGCCGCTCGCACTGCTGACCGCGAACCCCGACCCGGAGCTGCGGCGCACGGCCGTCGAGGCGCTGGGCTGGCGGTTCAAGCACCGCGGCGCCCCGGCCGAGGCATTACTTCGGGCGTTGAAGCACAAGGACGCGACGACGCAGTTCCTCGCCGCCGAAGGGCTCGCCCGCGGCGGCCGCGCCGACGGCATCAGCATCCTCCTCTCGGCGATCGAGTACCTCGACGACGTGGGGGAGCGGGCTCGCGCCGTACTCGCGCTCGGCGAGCTCGGCGACGCACGCGCTCTCGACGTGCTCCTCCGCCTCGCCGGCGAGGACGGCCACGCGCTCCAGGAGCCGGCGGCGGAGGCGATAGGCCACCTGCGCCGCTCGCCCGACGCGGAGAAGATCGGCCGCCTCCTCGAACGGCTGGCGAAGGGGAGCGGCGGCGTGGCGTTGCGGGCGCTCGTCGGCCTGCGTTGGTTCGACTCGGCGAGCGGCTGGCAGCTGATCCGCCGGCGCGCGACCGACCGGCAGAACCTCATGGTCCGGCTCGGCGCCGTCCCGCAGCTCGGCTTCAAGGACGAGCCGGCGAACCGCGACCTCCTCCTGAAGCTGCTGCGAACCGGTCACGAACTCGACGTGTTGCAAGCGGCCTTCCGCGCCGCCCGCCGCCTGTTCGGCGCCGGCTCGCTGGAGCCGCACTACGCCCTCGTCCAGCACGAGGCGGCGGCGGACGCGCTCGCCGACGCCGACGCGTTCGGCGAGGACGTGATGGGGGCCGTGACCGAGCGCGGCGACGTGCTCCGCCTCCTCGACATCTTCCCGCGGTGCGGCCCGGAGGTTCAGGCGTCGCTGGAGGCCAGCCTCCTCTCGCGCGCCGCAATCCCGACGGCGGACGCGCGGGCGGCGCTGGCGAGTACGAACGAAGGCACCGTCCGCCTCGCCGCGCGGCTGCTCGGAAACGCCGGGGCGCCCGACGCCGCGACGACCGCGGCGCTCGCCGCCGCGCTGACGAAGTGGACGGCGACGTGGGACGAGCGGCGGACGAAGCCGCCCGCCGGCCCGGTGACGATGTACCCGCCCTACACCACCGTCCGCCCCGACGCGACCGACGAGTCCGTCGCCGCGGCGATGGCACCGACCGCCGACGCGCTCCGCGCGCTGGTGTGGGCCGCGTGCCGGCTCGGTGCGACGGATCGCGTCGCCGAACTCGCCGTGTCGCGGCCCGACGATCCGCTGTTCCGCCCGGTCCGGCACGACGCCGTGCGGGCGCTCGCGGCGGCCGCGGCGAACGAGGCGGTGCTCGCCGCGATGGACGCGCTCGCCCGCGGCAACGACCCGGTCGTGCGCGAGAGCGCCGCCGCGGTGCTGACGCGCCACGACCCCGCCCGCGCCGCGGCGCTACTGCAACCGCTTGCGTCCGACCGGCCGAGCTTCACGCGGCTGGTCGCGGGGCGCGGGCTGCCCGCCGCGGCGGCCTTCGTGCGCGGAGCCGTCGCGCAGGTCCACACGCTTGCGGTGGCGCTGCCGGCGGTGGTCGCGGCGAAGGACGTGGCGGCGCTCGCGGCGGTGGCGAAGGACCGCAAGAAGCCGGAGGCGGCGCGGCTCGGGGCGATCGAGGGGCTGGGCGTCATGGCGGCGCCGCCCGCCGAGGCGGTGCTGGCCGAGATGGGGGCGGCCGACGGCGACGACGAGGACGTGCGGAAGGCGGCGTGGCGGGCGCTGCGGCGGTCGAAGCGGGCGCGGCACGCCGCGGAGGCGACGGCATGAACACCACCACCGAAGCGCCGGCCGACGCCGCCGCCACGCCGGCCCACCTCGCCTACGCCGGCGCCAGCCGCGTCGCCACCGCCGGCAACGCCGCCGACGTGGAGCTGTACGGCAACCTCGGCCGCCCGCCGGTCCGCTTCGCCGCGCACGTCAAGGACCCGCTCCGCTTCCGCGAGGCGCTGTCGGCGCTGTACGCCGTCGTCGGGTCCGACTACCGCTACGTCCCGAAGGACCGCACCGCGTACCTCGCCTACCTGCGGCTGAAGCGCGACACCGCCGGGCAGAGCGTGTGGAAGGCGCAGCAGGCGTACTTCGCGTGGCTCCTCCGCAACGACCCGCTCGCCTACTGCATCCTCGACCCCGTCGTCACCGTCCACCCCGACCAGGTGATGTTCGAGGTGTTCGGCAAGGACGAGAGCACCTACGCCTGCCTCGCGTTCGACCGGACGGCGTTCGACAACGAGGCCGCCGAGCCGGCGTGCGGGACGACAAACATCGACTTCAGCGCGGCGCTGTACGACGGCGTGCAGCGCGTCCGCGGGTACAAGACAACGCGCCTGACGATCGGCGCCGAGGGCGTGGCCGTCGCCGCGGGCGAGCGCGAGGTGATCGAGAAGCAGATCCGCGTGCCGGACTCGTGGCTCCGCGGCTTCCTCCAGGTGCAGTCGGCGGCGACCCTGCCGTACGACCACTGCCGCCTCGCCCCGGTGGACGTGTACAACCTTCTCCGCTCGCTCCGCATGAACGCCGACCAAAAGGGGAAGCGGCGCGGGCTGCGGTTCGAGCTCGTCCCGGCCGAGCCGCCGCGGCTGATCGTCGAGCCGCGCGAGACGGTGTTGCCGGCGACCGGCGACGTGTTCCGCGGCAAGGCGGCGCGGGTGGTCCGCGTGTGGGGCCGCCGCCGGCTCATGACCATCCGCCGGCTTATGCCGTTCGTCGAGGGCGTGGACGTGTATCTGCTCGGCAGCGGCCTGCCGAGCTTCTGGGTGTTCCGCGCCGGTGCGATCACGCTGACCCTCGGCCTCACCGGGTTCACCGGGTCGAACTGGTCGCAGGCGCTCGGCTTCGACCTGCTCCTGCCGCGCAAGACGCAGACGCCGGAGGCGCTGACGAAGGTGGTCGGCGCCCTCGCCGACGGGGTGTGGGCGGCGGACGCGAAGGCGATCGCGGCGCGGACCGGGGTGAAGGGCTCGGCGCTACTCGAAACGCTCCAACTCGGCTGCCAGCAGGGGCAACTGATGTTCGACATCGCGACCGGCAAGTACCGCCTCCGCCCGCTCGCCGCCGGCCCGCTCGACCTCGCCCGCCTCCAGTTCCGCAACGCGCGCGAGAAGGTGGCGTTCGACCTGATGACCCGGCGCGGCGCGGTGCGGGTCGTCTCCGAGAACCGCGTCGCCGGCCAGGGGCTGGAACTGACCGGCGAGGTGTCGGTGGCCGAGGACAAGCGAGACTACCGCCCGCAGATGCTCCTCGCCGACGAGGGGCAGGTGAAGCGGGCGGTGTGCACGTGCGCCGCGTTCCGCAAGCAGGGGCTGAAGGGCGGGCCGTGCGTCCACTTGATCGCTCTGCGGTTGGCCCACGCCGACCGCGAGGCGAAGCGGGCCGCGACCGACGACGCGGTGACGTTCGAGACGCGGGCGTTCACCCGCCGCGCCGGCGGGGCGGAGACGGTGGTGCAGGTGTCGCTGGAGCGTCGCCGGCTCCGCCTTCGCTGGGGCGAGGCGGGGAAGCCGATGCGGGTGCAGGCGCTGCGGTTCAACGACGAGGCCGCGGCCCGCGGGGCGTACCTCGCACGGGTGTCGGAGTTGCAGGCGAAGGGCTACCTGGACGCCGTGGCGGAGTGAGGTCGGGTTCCACCGAGGCGCTTTTCGGACTTGTACATGACCACGCCGCGCACCGACCCGCTCACCCTCTGGCGGCAGATCGACCAGGCCGGCGGCGTCCGCGCCTTCGTCGACGCGCAGCTGCGCGAGCGCGGGTTCCTCGTCGAGCGGCGCGACGCGGACAAGATGTCCGACCGCGAGAAGGACCAGTACAAGACGGCGCTCAAGCAGGAGGCCGCCGAGCGCAAGACGCTGGCCCGCGAGGCGTGGAAGGCGTACCAGGCGGCCCACATCGTCCACCTCGGCGACGGCATCTACTGGTCGGACGACGCCACGCCCGACAAGTGGGACACGCCGAACAGCGAGGAGCGCGCCGCCGAGAACGAACTGCCGCCGCTCGACTCGCCGGCGCAGCTGGCCGAAGCGCTCGGGGTCACCGTCGCGCAGCTCCGCGGCCTAACGTACCACCGCGACGCGGCCACGTCGCTCCACTACTGCCGGTTCGCCATCCCGAAGCGCGACGGCTCCGAGCGGCCCATCTGGGCGCCGCTACCGCGGCTCAAGGCGGCTCAGGCGTGGGTGCTGCACAACGTCGTCGAGCGGCTGCCGGTCCACGGCGCGGCGCACGGGTTCCTCGCCGGCCGCTCGACGCTCACGAACGCGGCCGTCCACACGAACGCGAACCTCGTCCTGAAGATGGACGTGAAGGAGTTCTTCCCGACGGTGACGTGGCGGCGGGTGAAGGGCGTGTTCCGCCGCGCCGGCTACCGCGAGCGCGTCGCCACGCTGCTGGCGCTGCTCTGCACCGAGTCGCCGCGCGAGGTCGTTCAACTCGACGGCACGACGTACTACGTGAGCCTCGGACCGCGCTGCCTGCCGCAGGGCGCGCCGACCAGCCCGGCGCTGACGAACGCCCTGTGCCTGCGGCTCGACCGCCGGCTCACGGGGCTGGCGGCGAAGCTCGGCTGGCGATACACCCGCTACGCCGACGACCTGACGTTCAGCCTGCCCGCGGCGCACGTCGGCCCGCCGCGACTCGGGGCGATGATCGGCTGCGTGACGCGAGTCGTCGAGACGGAAGGCTTTCGGATCCACCCGGAGAAGACGCGCGTGGCGCGGCCCGGTGGGCGGCAGGCGGTGACCGGGCTGGTGGTGAACGGCGACGCCGCCCCGCGCGCCCCGCGGGCGCTGCGGCGACAACTGCGGGCGGCACTGCACAACCGCAAGGTCGGGAAGCCACGGCCGGACGGCGATACGGAGGCGCAGCTGCACGGGCTGGCCGCCTACATCTATATGACCGACCCAGTACTCGGCCGGAAGTTGTTGGCCGAAATCGACGGTTGATCATGTCACGCGACACCAGAGATAAAAGCGATCGCCACGCCCTCACCGCGGAAGGCATGGTCCTATGCAACCCGCGGGACCGGGAAGCGGCCCACCGGGCCGAGATGGAGGACATCGCCACCGACGACCCGGCGGCGGTGACGTGCCTGAAGTGCCGAGACCTCCTCCACAAGCTCTCGCGTGAGTCGCGTGGACGGTGATCGATGCCCTTCGACAGGCCGAGCGGCGAACCTCGGTGCGGGGTAAACCCCCGGCCAAAAACGGCCGGTGAGCGACTGGGGTGGTACGACATCATCCCGGCATTGGCAATCCATATCACTCTCGCCTCCGGCGTTCGGCGGACGACACGATCCCCTTCATCGGCACCACTTCGGGTCCTTGCAGTTGCTCCCAGCCGAGAACTCACGCGGAGCCGGTTCCTTACCCCAGATCTTCTTCCCGGCCCTCTTCGGGTGTAGTCGGAAGTACTCGTTCCTCTCCCGGAAGTGCGGATCGATCGCCCGCTCGGCCGCGTCGATCGACTCGTAGTCGCTGAGGTGGATGACTGCCTTGGCCAGCCGGGGCGTTCTCTCGCTCAGATTATTGTCCAGCGACAGTCGCCCGTCCTCGGTGTACCGGACGAACGCCTCCCAATGATTGGTCAGGCATCGGATCGCGACCGCGACGGCCGACTTGGGCAGTGCCGTTCCGAGCATCGCGTCGAGCCGCGCCTTCAGGTCGTTCAGGATCGGGACCGCTTGCGCTCGCCGCGCCGCGTGACGGGTCGAGATGTGCTCCGGGGTGTCGGGCGGCGGGAGTTGGTGCTCGACGTGGCACAGCCGGTGGATGAACTCCACCACGGGTGTTCCCGGTTCCCCGGCGTCGAGCCACTTCCGGCGGGCGTGAGCCCAACAGGCGATGGGCTTTGCCCCGACGGCGAACAGGCCGTTGTACTACGACAGGCAATCCGCGTGCACGTAGCCCCGGAAGCCGCGGAGGAACTGCTCCGGGCCGGCCGCGGCGTCGTACCCGGTGGTGAAGTGAACCGCCGTGTACGGGGCCGTCGCGTCCCCGATCGCCACCCAGAAGTGGCCATGCGGCATCACCCGGTCGCCGGACTTCGCGAACCGCGAGCGGGTGTCGTCGGACCAGATCACCGGGCACGCACACACCCGGTCGAGCATCAACTGGTACAGCGGCCTCAGCAGGGTCGCGGACCGCGTCACCCAGTCGCCCAGGGTGCTGGCCGCCACCCGGACGCCGGCCCGACCGATCCGGTCGGCTTGGCGGTGCAGCGGCAGGTCGTCGAGGAATTTCCCGACGAGCACCTCGGCCAACAGCCCCGGCCCGCACAGCCGCCGGTCGAGGGGAAGAACGCTGCCCGGGTGCCTGACGGCCGCGACCTACCGCCGGAAGATGTCGAGTGGCCGCAACGGAACCGCATCGAGTTGAACGCGATGACGACGCCGGTTTTCCTCGACTGGCTCGAAGGCAAGTTCGCCGGCACGCGGAAGGTCCCGCCGGGTGCCCAAGTAGTCACCGCCGAGCTCGAGCAGAAGGTGCGGGACGAACTCATCCGGTGGCTGACGGAGGAGGCCGTGAGGGCTGCCAGGGTGCAGGATCACGTTGCGGCGACGATTGCCGCCCGCCAAGCCGAACTCGTCGTCGCCGCGGAGTCGATCGCGGCCACCCTGCCAGATCTCCTCGATACCCTTGAAAACCGTACCCGGTCGTGGAAAGCTGCTGTCTGGGACAGCACTTCCGGTCTACTCGTGTGACCGGCCGCCGTTGCCGACCAGAACCGCTTCGGATCTGCGATCACGCCAGCCGGCCGGGGAGCTCACCTAATCAGGGCATTTTCGCCCGGCAGTTGCTCCGCCGATGGTACCGACCGCTACAGGGAATGCGAAGAGAACCGGAGACTTTCGGAGGCACTGGGGAAAAACGAGAATGCCCAAGGACGGGAGCGAATTGGAGCCTTCTGGAGTCGCTGGAGAAGGACCCGTCCGGTGCTCGCAAGCAATAACTCGTTGAGAAATGGATACGCCTTACGCAGTTATCGGGTCTGGCAGACGGTAGAGCGGGTGTTCGAGGTACGCGCGGACGGCGTCCCGGATGACGGCCCACTTGGCGGCGAACCAACTCACCCCGGTGGTGAACCGATGGTACTCCAGCCGGACGAACGCGCGGATCGCACAACCGATGTGGTTCCGCTGCCCGCGCGCCGCCCGGACCTGGCACCGCTCGACCCCGGTGTACTGCTTCAGCCCCCGGTGGTACTCCTCGATCCCCCACGACAACTCGCCGAACACGAGCCGCATCGGCTCGTCCATCCCGAGGTCGTTGGTGGCCCAGTGCGTCGTGTCGCCGTCTGGGGCGACCACCCGAAACACCCGCACCTCCCCGTACCCCGGCACCCACACCACCGTCCCCGACCCGGCGATCGGCTGGCGGTCCAACGCCATCGTCTCCCCGTGGTCGATTCGCACCTTCCGGTTCCCCTTGAACCGGGTCACGAACACCCACCCGAAGTCCCGGACCCGCTTGAGGTTCTCGACGCTCGCATACCACCCGTCGAACAGCACCGCCCGGGGGCGGAGGCCCCGGTCCCGGGCCGCCACCAGCAGGTCCGCGAAGTGGTCGTTCTTGGTCTTCCCGTCCCCGTCCTTGTGGTACACCCGGTAGTCGCACGGGTACACCCGATCCCCGTCCGACCACAGGGCGGTGATCAGGTTGATCCCCCGGACCACGGCGTGGTGGTTCCCGGACCAGTGGTGGGCGACCAGCCCGATGTGCTTGGCCCGCGGCTTGTCCAGGGTCGAGTCGTCGATGACCAGCACCCCGGTCCCCCGCCCGATCAGCGGCCGGACCTCGGCCCACAGGGCCTCGGGGTCGGGCTCGAGGCGGTGGAGGAGTCGGGTGAACGAGTCGTGGGCCGGTGCCGCCGGGCGATCCGGCTGGACCCGGGCGGCCTCGGTGGCCGAGACCACGACCGGCGAGGCGATGAGAAACTGGATGTAGTCCTCGGCGGTCGAGCGGGCGGCGTTCATCCCGCCGAACCTAACCGCCGGAACGGGGTTGCGCAAGATCAACCTCGGTCAACTGCGTAAGGCGTAATGGACTCGCGTAGGGTCCAGCGACCGGCCAGTGCCGAACGGGTGCTTTCACGTAGAGGCACTCGCCGGCACTCCCGCTTTAAACTGGGAATGAACGGAATAATGTCCGGTTTCGGCTGCCGGTCACGTTACTCTCCGGTGTACACCCGCGCGCAGACCCCGCTCCGAGATCGCCGCATGACGATCGTCAACTGCCCAAAGTGCTCCGCTAACCTCCGCATTCCCCCGGGCACCCGAGCCGCCTGCCCCCGCTGTCGAGCCGTGATACCGGCACAACCGACCTCAGCCGAACCGTTGCCGCTCGAGGACAACGGCCCACCGGTCCGCCGATCTGGAGTTCCCCACGGAAAGTGGACAGCGTTTAGCGGTGGGTCGGGTTGTGCGCCCGCTCGTACTCGGCGGGGGCGACGTACCCCAGTGACGAGTGCCGCCGGACGCGGTTGTAGAACGCCTCGATGTACTCGAAGATGCTCGCCCGCGCCTCCTCGCGCGTGGCGTAGTCCTCGTGATGGACCAGCTCCTTCTTGAGGCTGGCGAAGAACGACTCCATCGGCGCGTTGTCCCAGCAGTTCCCACGCCGGCTCATGCTGCACGTGATCCCCTCCTCCGCGAGACGACGCCGGTAGTGCTCGCTGGCGTACTGACTCCCGCGGTCCGAGTGGGCCACCAGGGCCGGGACCGAAGACCCCCCGAGACGGTCGGCCACCGCCATCTCCAGGGCATCCACGACCAACCGACTGGTCATCGTCGCGGCCATCGCCCAGCCCACCACCATCCGGCTGAACAGGTCCTCCACGACGGCCAGGTACAGCCACCCCTCGCGGGTCGGGATGTACGTCACGTCCGCGACCCACGACGTGTTCGGCTCCTCCGGATCGAACTGCCGATCCAGGACGTTCTCGGCCACCGGGTGCGGGTGGTTCGAGTCCGTCGTCTGCCGGAACTTCCGCGTCGTCTTCGCGGCAATCCCGGCCTCCCGCATGACCTCGGCCACGACGTTCACGCAGCACTCGTGGCCCCGGCTCACCAGCTCGGCGTGGACGCGCGGGCTGCCGTACCGCCCCTTCACCTCGGCGTGAATCGTCGCGACCTGTTCGGTCAGCTCCTCCCGCCGGACCTCGGCGTGGCTGGGCTCGCGGGACCGCCAGGCGTAGAACCCCGAGCGGGACACCTCCAGGACACGGCACAACTGCGTCACCGGCCACTCGCCCTTGCGCTCCTCGATCCAGCCGAAGGTCACTTCGACTGGGTGGCGAAGAACGCCGTGGCTTTTTTTAGGATGTCGCGCTCCATCTCCAGCCGCTTCACGTCGGCCCGGAGGCGGCGCAGTTCTTCCTCGACGGGGGTGAGGTGCCCCGATCCCGGGAAGGCGTCGGCCCCCTTCTTGAGGACCGCCTTCTTCCAGTCGTGGAGCCGGTTCTCGGTGACCCCGAGGCGGCGGGCGACCTCGGCCACGGACAGCTTCTGCTCGGTGATCATCCTCACGGCCTGGAGCTTGAACTCCGGCGTGTAGACCTTGCGGGAACCGGCCATCGGTGTGTCTCCTCGTGATTAGAGCTTACACCGCTTTCCCGCTGTCCACGATCCGTGGGGAACTTCAATCAAGCGTTCGCCGCTGGTGCTGGTCGGGGCGATCGGGCTGCTCGTGCTCTTGGTCGGTGGCGGAACGGCCACGTGGTTGGCACTTCGAGCCCCTGCCGCGATCGGCCCTGACGCCCCACCGACCGCGGCCGCCCCTGCACCCGCCCCGAACGGGCCGAAGACTGCGTTCACCCCGGAGGAGGTAAACCGGCGGCTCCTCCGCAGCGCGGTGTTCATCGTGCGGCCAACCACCAGGGGTGTCAACACTGGCAGTGGTGTGTTAATTCACGGGCCGAGAAAACTGGTCCTCACCAACTACCACGTCGTCGAGACGGCCGGCGAGGCGACCGTATTCTTTCCCGTCAACGACGGGAAAGGGGACCTGATCACGGACCTCGCCCACTACACCGCAAACGCGGCCAAGCTCCGAGTGACCGCGAAGGTCATCGCCCGAGACGCCGGGCGAGACCTGGCCGTCCTGGAACTGGACCGCGTTCCGGCCGAGGCGTTCGGCCTGCCGCTGGCCGGGCAGCCGGCCGCGACGGGTGCGGCGGTGTACTCGATTGGCGGCTCCGGGGCCGGGGCCCGCGAGGGCGGCGCGCTGTGGCGGTTCTCCGTCGGCGCCGTCCGCGGGCGGAGCCGAAAGACGTTCCGGTTCCCCGACGGGCAGGTCATTGCCGCGATGATTCTGGAGACTCAGAAGCCGGTGAACCCCGGCGACAGCGGCGGGCCGACGGCCAACGACCGCGGCGAACTCGTTGGTGTGGTGTCGATGTTTGACCGGAGCCAGAATCTGGTCGTCAACGACATCGACTTGACCGAGGTGCGGGCGTATCTGACGAAGGTAGCGAAGGACGGCGGGTGGGCGTGGAAAGACTCCGACGCGGCTCCGCCGAGCGGCCTGGCCCCGCGCCCCGTCGACCCCGCTTCACCACCCCCGCCCGACACGAAAGCCGTCCTCCTGGCCGATACCAAGTCGAGCGACGCGGCGAAGCGCGTCGAGGCGTTCGGCCGGCTCGGGGAGCAGAAGGCGGCGGCCCGGTGGGCGGTCCCGCTCCTCGTCGCCGGGCTCGACGATGTCGACGACCGTGCCCGGCGGATGGCCGCCGTGGCGCTGGAGCAAATCGGCCCTCCGGCACCGGAGGACGCCGGCTGCCTGGCCGCCGCGCTGGCGGGGGATAAGCGGTACGCCCGGCTTCACGCCCTGCGCCACTTCGGCACGGTCGAGAAGGCCGGCCGCGACCTCCTCTCCGCCGTCGTCGCCGCGCTCGACGCCCCCGACGCGGAGACGCGCGAGGCGGCGGCCCAGGCGGTCGGCTTCTACGGGCCGGACGCGCGGACGCCCGCACTGCCGAAGCTCTTCAACCGAGCTGCCGACCCCGACCCGGCCGTAGCACGGGCCGTCGGCCGAGTCCTCATCTCGTTAGCGCCGTACGCCGGCGCCGACCGGGCGCCTCTGATGGCTGCGCTCAACGGCACCGACCCGGTCCGCCGGTACACGGCCCTGCGACTTCTGACGGCCGGCGCGAACGACGCCGAGTCGGTGGTGGAACTCGTCCGGCCGAGGCTGGCCGACCCGTCGGCGCCGGTCCGAGAGCTGGCCGCCCGCGCCGCGGGCGGGTTCGGCCCCGCGGCGCGGGCGGCGGCGCCGGAGTTGGTGTACCTCGTGGCCGACCAGGAGGGGGGCGTGCGCGCCGCGGCCGTGTGGGCGCTCGGGGAGATGGGAGGCGCTCCCGGGGCTGTCGCGGCGATCGGTCGGCTGCTCGCCGCGGACGACCCGTTGGTTCGTTCCGCCGCCGCCCTGTCGCTCGTCCGCATCGGCGTCACCGACCCGGCCGACGGCCCGATCCTTCGTGCGCTGATCGCGAACGACGACGCCGCGATCCGTGCGGCGGCACTCGAAAACGCAGCACGAGTCCGGCCGCTTGCGCCGGACCTGATCACGGCCGCCGCTGACGTACTGCCGGCCGCGGATCCGGCCGTGCGGCTGGCCGCGCTCCGCGTGCTCACGGCCGCCGGCCCCGAGGCGGCGCGACATTCCGCCAAGGCGTTCGAAGCCCTCGCCGCCGGCCCTCCTCCGGCGCCGCCGGCACCGCCCCCGCCCCCGACGACTGGCGATCAGTTGGTGGAGCGCGTCACCCGCTCGGCCACGTGGGTTCTCGCCGATCGGTACGGGGACGGTGTCGGCTCGGGGAGCGGCACGCTGATCGATGGCCCGAACCGGCTGGTGCTGACCAACTACCACGTCGTAGAGGGCGGGGGAACCTTCCGCGTGGAGTTCCCCACGAAAAACGGACACGGGGTTAAGGGTTATTGGGGGTGTGATGCCTCGTAGTCGGCCGGCGACTGGTAGCCCAGTGCCGAGTGTCGCCGGACCCGGTTGTAGAACGTCTCGATGTACTCGAAGATGCTGGCCTTCGCCGCCTCGCGGGTGGCGTAGTCCTCGTCGTGAATCAACTCCTTCTTCAGCGTCGCGAAGAAGCTTTCCATCGGGGCGTTGTCCCAGCAGTTCCCACGCCGGCTCATGCTGCACGTGATCCCTTCCTCGCCCAACACCCGCTGGTAGTGCTCGCTCGCGTACTGGCTCCCCCGATCCGAGTGGGCCACCAGTTCGGACCCCGGGAGACGACGGAGGACCGCCGACTCCAACGCATCCACCACCAGCCGGCTCGTCATCGTCGCGTCCATCGACCACCCGACCACCATCCGGCTGAACAGGTCCTCGACGGCCGCCAGGTACAACCACCCTTCGCGGGTCGGGATGTACGTGATGTCCGCGACCCAGGAGCCGTTGGGTCGGTCCGGGTCGAACTGCCGATCCAACAGGTTCTCGGCCACCGGCAAGGTGTGGCTCGAGTCGGTCGTCTGCCGGAACTTCCGCTTCGTCTTGGCGGCAATCCCGGCGTCCCGCATGAGGCGTGCGACGGTGTTGACGCAGCAGCCGTGTCCGCGAGCCGCCAACTCCGCGTGGATGCGTGGGCTGCCGTAGCGACCCTTGACCTCGGCGTGGACGGCCTCGATCTCGACGGTCAACTTCTCCCGCCGCTTCTCCCCCGGGCTGGCGTCGCGAAGACCCCAGGAGTAGTAACCCGCCGTGGAGACGCCGAGGGCGTCGCACATCCACGCGACGGGCCACCGGGCCCGGTGCTCGTCGATGAAGGCGTAGCTCACGGCGACTCCCGGGCGAAGAGTGCCGTAACTTTTTTTAGGATGTCCCGCTCGGCCTTGAGGCGTGCGACCTCGGCCCGGAGTCGGCGGAGTTCCTCGTCGGCGGGCGGGAGGTTGCCGTGCCCCGGGAAGACCTGGTCGGGTTCCGCTCGGAGGGCATGCTTCCACCGCCGGAGTAACTCCGCGGCGATCCCGAGGCTTCTCGCGACCTCGGACACGGACTTCCCCTTCTCGGTCACCAGCTTCACCGCCGCGATCTTGAACTCGCGGGTGAAAACGCGTCGTGCTTCTGCCATCAGGGTCTCCTGTGAGGGAAGAGTACCCCTTAACTTGGTGTCCGCAACTCGTGGGGAACTTCACTTCCGCGTGTACTTCCCCGCGCGGGTGAACGGGGCCGTGTCGGCGCGGCCGGCCGACTACCTCGGCCGCGCGGCCGCGCTCGCTCGGACCCGGCACCTGACTACCGCACGGGTGGTCGCGGCCGACCGGCGGAGCGACCTGGCGGTGCTGCGCCTCGACGCCGCCCCGCCGGACGATGCCGTGGCACTGCCCGTCTCCGCCGCACCCGCGAAAGCCGGTCAGTCGCTGCATGCCGTGGGGGCGTCAGGCGTCGGGCTGGCCAAGGGGGACGGAGTGCTGTGGCGATACACGGCCGGGAAGGCGCGAGCGGTGTACGAGCACCGCATGGTCCTCGACGGCGTGCAGGAGGTGGAGTGCACCGTGGTCGAGACGGACATGCCGATCAACCGCGGGGACAGCGGCAGCGCGGCGGTGAATGACGCCGGCGAACTGGTGGCAGTGAACTTCGCCGCCGACACCCGCAACCGGGGGCTCAGCTACGCCGTGGACGTGGGGGCTGTCCGCCGGATCGTTGCCCGCGCCGGGGGCCACACGGTGACTGGCAAGCTCGACGCGGGGCCGACCGCCGACCCGAAAGCGCCCACCGATCCCGCCCGCGAGGAAGCGGCCGCGGCACTTGCCGCGATGGGGCCCGGTGTGGCCAGCTTACTCGTCCGCGGGCTGTCGCTGGACCCGCCCCCGGCCGCCGCCGCGCGCCTCGTCACCGCGATCGGGGCGACAGGGAAGCAGATGCCGCCGGACGCTGCCGCCGCCATCGTCGCGGCCGCCGAGAAATCGCCGGGGGTGCGCCCGGCGGCGACCCTCGTACTGAGCAAACTCGGCGGCGATGATGTGTCGCTCCTTCTCCGACAGCGCACCGAGTGGTCTGCCGTCGGGCCGGCGGGGGCGAAGACGAAGAAGGGGCGGTACCCGGCCGAAGTGTCGCTCTGGGCGGTGAACACCCTCGCCGAGTTCGACCCGGCGAAGCTGACGCCTAAGCAGCCGGCCGTAGTTGTTTCCCAGGTTCTGGGCGGAGCTTTTGGGCATAGGAGTTGAAGCCCTGCTCGACGGCCGCCCGCAGATCGGACCGGGTGGCGTAACTGCGGGTCGGGATCTCGTGGTGCTTGACCTGCTTGAACACGGCCTCGATCCGGTTCAACTCGGGGCTGTACGCCGGCAGGTAGTACAGGTAGACCCCCGACTTCGCCAGCTCGGGCCGGGCGGCCTTGACCACCTTGCTGGTGTGGATCGGGGCGTTGTCCAGAACCACCACCCGGGGTCGCCCGACCGCGGGCCTCCCCCGCAGGTAGGCCACGAGGTCGTCCGACGTGAGCGTCCGCTCGAACGGCACGGCATCCAAGCGGGGGGCCGGGCCGAGCGGCTCGTAGGTGGCCAGGACGTTGACCCGCCGACCCTGGGGGTACTCGTACCGGACCCGCTTCCGCTGGCCCGGCAGGCACCACGAGTACCCACCGGGCAGCGACGGGGCGAACCCGCACTGGTCGAGATAGTCCAGGACCAGCCGGCCCTCCCGGGCCTTCCGCTGCAGGCCGCCCAGGACGGCCGCCGCCCGGGCGACCCTGGGCCGGTTCTGCTTGTGCTCCAGGGTCGAGGCCGTCCGCCGGTACCCGGCCCGCAGTCGGGCGAGGTACCGACGGACCTGACGGGCACGGAGCCGGATCCCGTTGGGGCGGAGGGCGTCGGCCAGTTGGGCCGCCGTCCACGTCCGGTCCTGGCCGAGCAGGTCGGTCAGCCGGGCGGCCACCTGATCCCGGCGGGCGTAGTTGGGGGCCGGCCCGGGCTTGCCGGGGTAGAGGGCCGGCACCCCCCGGGTGGAGTTCCCCACGGAAAGTGGACAGCGTTTAGCGGTGGGTCGGGTTGTGCGCCCGCTCGTACTCGGCGGGGGCGACGTACCCCAGTGACGAGTGCCGCCGGACGCGGTTGTAGAACGCCTCGATGTACTCGAAGATGCTCGCCCGCGCCTCCTCGCGCGTGGCGTAGTCCTCGTGATGGACCAGCTCCTTCTTGAGGCTGGCGAAGAACGACTCCATCGGCGCGTTGTCCCAGCAGTTCCCACGCCGGCTCATGCTGCACGTGATCCCCTCCTCCGCGAGACGACGCCGGTAGTGCTCGCTGGCGTACTGACTCCCGCGGTCCGAGTGGGCCACCAGGGCCGGGACCGAAGACCCCCCGAGACGGTCGGCCACCGCCATCTCCAGGGCATCCACGACCAACCGACTGGTCATCGTCGCGGCCATCGCCCAGCCCACCACCATCCGGCTGAACAGGTCCTCCACGACGGCCAGGTACAGCCACCCCTCGCGGGTCGGGATGTACGTCACGTCCGCGACCCACGACGTGTTCGGCTCCTCCGGATCGAACTGCCGATCCAGGACGTTCTCGGCCACCGGGTGCGGGTGGTTCGAGTCCGTCGTCTGCCGGAACTTCCGCGTCGTCTTCGCGGCAATCCCGGCCTCCCGCATGACCTCGGCCACGACGTTCACGCAGCACTCGTGGCCCCGGCTCACCAGCTCGGCGTGGACGCGCGGGCTGCCGTACCGCCCCTTCACCTCGGCGTGAATCGTCGCGACCTGTTCGGTCAGCTCCTCCCGCCGGACCTCGGCGTGGCTGGGCTCGCGGGACCGCCAGGCGTAGAACCCCGAGCGGGACACCTCCAGGACACGGCACAACTGCGTCACCGGCCACTCGCCCTTGCGCTCCTCGATCCAGCCGAAGGTCACTTCGACTGGGTGGCGAAGAACGCCGTGGCTTTTTTTAGGATGTCGCGCTCCATCTCCAGCCGCTTCACGTCGGCCCGGAGGCGGCGCAGTTCTTCCTCGACGGGGGTGAGGTGCCCCGATCCCGGGAAGGCGTCGGCCCCCTTCTTGAGGACCGCCTTCTTCCAGTCGTGGAGCCGGTTCTCGGTGACCCCGAGGCGGCGGGCGACCTCGGCCACGGACAGCTTCTGCTCGGTGATCATCCTCACGGCCTGGAGCTTGAACTCCGGCGTGTAGACCTTGCGGGAACCGGCCATCGGTGTGTCTCCTCGTGATTAGAGCTTACACCGCTTTCCCGCTGTCCACGATCCGTGGGGAACTTCAGGGCGTTGAACCCGTGGATCACGGCCCGGGCGGTCTGCGGGTCACACCCGAGGTGCCGGGCGATCCGGGGCGGGGACCACCCGGCGTCGGACAGCAGGACCATCTCCAGCCGATCCCGTACCCGGGGCGGGAGGGGGTCCCGCCGGAGAGCCTGCAACTCGGACTGCGTCGCAACGGTGAGGTGAACGCGGATCATGAAACATGGTACGCAATCGGGGCCAACTGCTTAGGGGCCGCGAATTCTTGCTGACGACGCTCGAAGGGCTGGCCGATCGCGACATCGACCCGAGCGGGAAGGAGGCTGCCCGGCAGGCGCTGGTCAAGCTCCGTGCGGCGGGCCTGCGCCGCCCGGGAGCGACGCCGTGACCCCGACGAGGGTCGACAAGTTGCGACAACATCTCGCCTATGGGTGTCTGGAACTGCGTCGAGCGTGTGGCGGGGGATTCCAGGCTGCCACGGACCAGAACCCCTACCTCCTCTTCGGAGTCAGAGGGTTGGTACGAGGACTCGACCGCCACGAAGTTGAGCGACATCGTTCCGGCGGGCGGCAAGACGTTCCGGTTCGCCTACGAGTACGACTTCGGCGACTCGTGGGACCACGAGATCGTGGTCGAGAAGCGAGTGCCAGCCGAGGCGGGCGTGAAGTACCCGGTGTGTGTGGACGGCAAGCGGGCGTGCCCGCCGGAGGACGTGGGCGGCGTCTGGGGCTACGCCGACTTCCTGGCTGTCATCAACAACCCGGACCACGAGCAGCACGAGGACATGCGCGAATGGGTGGGTGGGCGGTTCGACCCGGACGAGTTCGACCCGGCGACCGCCACGAGGCGGATGCGGCGGGGGCTGTCGGACTGGAGTACGTGTCCGGTGAATCGACGCCTTCCACCGTCAGGTAGTCTGGGAGTTTTCCCCGAGGGAGAACTCCGGCATGTCCGCACACCGCCCCGAGAAGGTCCGCGCCTGGCGGGCCACCATCGACGCATGGAAGCGGTCCGGGCAGACGGTCAACGCCTTCTGTCGCGCCCGGCAACTCACCCGGTCGAACTTCGACCGCTGGCGGCGGATTCTGGCGACCCGACCGGACGAGTCCGCGCCAACCCCGCCGCCGGCGTTCGTGCCCGTCCGCGTCGTCGCCGAGCCGATGGCGGAGGTGGTGCTCCGCTCCGGGGTCGTGGTGCGGGTGCCGCTGGGTGCGGCGCCCGACGCCGTCACCCGGTTGGTGACCGCAGTGGGGGCGGCGTCATGCTGACCCTGCTGCCCGGCGGCCGCATCCAGGTCGCCGTCGAGGCCGTGGACGGCCGCAAGGGGATCGACTCCCTCGCCGGTGTCGTGCGGTCCGTCCTCAAGGGCGATCCCATGTCGGGCGACTTGTTCGTCTTCAGGACGCGCCGGGCCGACAAGCTGAAGATCCTGGCCTGGATGGGCGACGGGTTCGCCCTCTACCTGAGGCGACTGGAGAAGGGGACGTTCGCCTTCCCCACGGCGGTCGAGGCCAGCGTGCCCGTCACACCGACGCAGTTGGCGATGATCCTCGGCGGCCTCGACCCGGCCAAGGCCCGTGAACGCCGTCGGTACAAATCGCCTTCGTGACCCGCACTACCTGGGCCGCCCGACGGTGTTGAATCCGGCATGCCACCGGCCGACGAGATCGACGTGCTTCGCCGGAAGTTGGCCCACGCCGACGCCGTCATCGCCGAACTCCGCGGCGTCGTGGCCGACCTCCGCAAGCAGGTCGAGGCCCAGCAGGCCCACATCCACCGCCTCGTGAAGATCACCTTCGGCCGCGGCGGCGAGCGGGTCGAAGGCCCGACCCTGTTCGACGGGATGGATCTGCCCGCCAAGGAGGACCCGACGCCGGTCGAGCCGTCGACTCCCGAAGCGGTCCCCGTCGCGCCTCCCAGCGCGAAGCGAAAGGGCCACGGCCGGCGGCGCAAGCCGACGGACCTGCCGCGTCGCCGGGAGGAGATCGACCTGAGCGACGCCGAGAAGGTCTGCGCCTGCTGCGGCACGGCCAGGATCCGCATCGGGCAGGTCGTCAGCCAGCGCCTCGACTACCAGCCGATGGCCCTCTTCGTCCGCGAACTGGTCCGCCCGACCTACGCCTGTCGGTCGTGTGAGTCGCAGGGCCTCGACCCGCAGATCGCCCGGGCGGATCTGCCGCCCGAGCCGATTCCCCGGAGCGGCATCGGCAGTGGCCTGCTCGCCCACGTCATCGTCTCGAAGCTGGTCGATCACCTGCCGCTCCACCGCCAGGAGTCGATCCTGGCCCGCCACGGCTGGGACGTGCGACGGTCCACCCTGTGCGACCACCTGCGGGCGTGCGGCCACCTCCTGACCCCGCTCTACGACCTGATGCGCCGCCGCCTGCTCCGGTCGTTCGCGATCCACGCCGACGACACGCCCCTGGTGCTGTTGCGGCCACTGCGGACCACCGCCCGCCCCGCTTCGGCTGGCGGGGCGGGAAGAACTCCGCCAGGAGCGCCCACGGCTCGTCAGTCAGTTCGTGTCGCTTCATGGCCGATTAGAGGCCACGACAACGACTTGTGATCCGCAAAACAGAGTCTAGCCCGGAGCATGCATACGTGCGGCCGGTAGCAGCCTGTCGAAGAACACAAGGCAACTGATCATCACAACTTGTGTCGTGGTACTGCTACTGAGTACTGAATACAGTCGGCTTGGTCCTTTCCGACCGGCTGCGGTGATGGACATCGCTTGCGGGCATGTTCGGACACGGGACGGACTCCGCGACTTCGTGGAATTCCGGTGTTGTAGCGGCGGGCAGTACGAGGCCCACCGCCGCGGCGGTGGGCCTTCGGGGTCGGGAACAGCGAGCGTCAGCCGTTGATGAAATTGAGGTCGCTCGTGAAGGCCTCGTCGGACAGGTCGGTGGCCCGGTCGCGGGTCGAGTCGAACAGGAACCAGTCGTACCCACTGCTGCCGGTCAGCACGTCGGCGGCGGTGTCGTTGACCACGGACGTCGCGTCCAGCACGACGGACTCGTTCAGCCCGCCGCCGTTCTGGAGGGCCACGACCCGCTCGGCGGCCGTCCGGTCGGTGCGCGTCCACTCCTTCATCACGGCGCACAACTTGTGGGAGTCCGCCTCGAACAGGTACACGCCGGCGAGGAGGATGTCGTCGCCTGCGTTGCCCACGATCCGGTCCGCCCCCGTCCCGCCGATCAGCAGGTCGCGGCCGTCGCCACCGACGATCAGGTCGTCGCCGTCCCCGCCCAGCAACACGTCGTTGCTGCCGCCGCCGCCTTTGAGCCGGTCGTTCCCGGTGCCGCCGTACAGCCACGCCGACAGGGTGATGCTCCCGGCCACCTGCACGTCGTCGTTGCCGGCCTGGGCGTACACCACGACCCGGCCGGTGGGACTGAATGTCCCCTGCGACACGTCGTTGATGACGACCTCCACCGATCCACTATTGCCCGCGGGGGTGACGCGAATCGTATCGTTCCCGGCGGTCCCGCCGATCACCAGCGCCGTCTTCGTTGGGTCGCAGTCGTCGGGTTGCACGCCCACGGCCGTAACCTCGACCGTCCGGGTCGCGGTGCCTACGCCGCCGTCGTCGTCCGTGACGGTGAATGTCACGGTGTAGGTGCCGGCCGCGGTCGGTGTGAAGGTGAACAGCGGGCCTGTCCCTGTGGCGACGGTGGTGCCACCGCTAACCACGGTCCAGGCGAGCGTGTGGGTGTCGGCCGCACCGGGGTCGGTGAAGTTGCCGGCGAACGACAGGGCCTGCCCGCGGACGCCGCTCGTCGGCCCGGAGATCGAGGCCGTTGGCGGCACGTTGGTCACATTGATCGTGGCCGTCGCGGTGTGGCTCAGGCCGCCGGTGTCGGTCACGCGGAGGGAGACCGGGACCCACGTGGGGCCGTCGAGGGCGGCGGCGGAGAATGTCGGGTTCGGGCCGGTCTCATTGCCGCGACCGGCGGCGGCCCCGGTCTCGCCGAAGACGCCGTCGCCGTCCAGATCCCACGTGTAGGTGAGCGTGTCGCGTGTGTCTGGGTCGCTGCTGCCGGAGCCGTCGAGCGTGATGAAACTGCCTTCCGCGACGGAATACGGACCCCCAGGAGCGGCGACGGGGGACTCGTTAATTCGCCACAACTCGATCCCTTTCACCCCGAAGGCTCTGAAGAAGAGCGTGGTCCCCACGACCGTCATGTTGAAGGGGCTCGAGGAGGTTGAGCCGGGAAAGATGTCCTGAACAAGGACTGTGCCGGCTTCCGTCCCGTCACTCTGCCACAATTCAACGCCGCTCACGCCATCATTGGCTTGGAAGAAGAGCGTGGTCCCCACGACCGCCAATATGGAGGGAACAGAATTGGTGCCACTGGGTTGGATGTCCTTGAGCATCACGGTCCCGGCCGCCGTCCCGTCACTCTTCCACAGCTCGGACCCTTGGCCGTCGTTGGCGGCGAAGAAGAGCGTCGTCCCCACGACCGTCATGCTCGAGAAACTGGAGTCGTTGGCACCGGGTCGGATGTCCTTGAGCATCACGGTTCCGGCCGCCGTCCCGTCACTCTTCCACAGCTCGAACCCATTCACCCCGTCAGTGGCGTTGAAGAAGAGCGTGGTCCCCGCAACCGTCATGTTGGAGGGAAGGGAGCGGTTGGCACCGGGTCGGATGTCCTTGACCATCACGGTCCCGGCCGCCGTCCCGTCGCTCTTCCACAACTCGATTCCGTTCACGCCATCGTCGGCTCTGAAGAAGAGCGTCGTCCCCACGACCGTCATGCCTTCGAGGGACGAGGAGTTTGAGCCGGGTCGGATGTCCTTGACCATCACGGTTCCGGCTGTTGAGCCGTCGCTCTTCCACAGTTCGAACCCGTTCACCCCGTTAGTGGCGAGGAAGAAGAGTGTCGTCCCCACAACCGTCACGCTGCCGGGGAACGAGGAGTTTGAGCCGGGTAGGATGTCCTTGACCATCACGGTCCCGGCTGTGGTGCCGTCGCTCTTCCACAGCTCGTCTCCGTTCACCCCGTTGTTGGCGTTGAGGAAGATCGTCGTCCCCACGACCGCCCGTATGAAGAGGCTCGAACCGTTTGAGCCGGGTCGGATGTCCTTGACCATCACGGTGCTGGCCGCCGTCCCGTCGCTCTTCCACAACTCGAATCCGTTCACACCGTCGTCGGCTCCGAAGAAGAGCGTCGTCCCCACGACCGTCAAGATGGAGGAACCGGCAGAGCCAACGAAGGCTTTGACCATCACGGTCCCAGCTGCGGTACCGTCGCTCTTCCACAGCTGGCGGGGCCCGTTCAAATTGACGAAGAAGTAGAGCGTCGTCCCGATGACCGTCATCCCACCGGGCTGGGAAGAGAGGGCTCCTGGTGCGATGTCCTTGACCATCACGGTTCCGGCCGCCGTCCCGTCGCTTTGCCACAACTCCGTCCCGTTCACCCCGTCGTCGGCGCTGAAGAAGAGCGCACCACCCATAGCGACAGGCGAACTAGGTGACGAGCTAAACGTCCTGAGGCCGATGTCTTTGACCATGTAAGTGCCGGCCGCCGTGCCATCGCTCCGCCACAACTCCCGACCTTCGGGCTGCACGAATGGGCTAAAGAGCAAGACCGTCTCACCGAGGGCCGTGAAGAAACTCGGTCCTGAACTCCCAGAACCTGGGACAATGTCCGCCACTAGGACTGTACCGGCCTCCGTCCCATCACTCTTCCACAGCTCGGCCCCGCTCACGCCATCATTGGCTGTGAAGAAGAGCGTCGTGCCTACGACCGTCATATTGGAGGGGACATAATTGTAGCCACTGGGTTGGATGTCCTTTACCATCACGGTTCCGGCCGCCGTCCCGTCGCTCTTCCAGAGTTCACGCCCGTTCACACCGTCGGCGAAGAAGAAGAGCGTCGTGCCCACGACCGTCAGGTTGTAGGGCTGGGAAGAGTAGGCACCGGGCCCGATGTCCTTGACCATCACGGTCCCGGCTGCGGTCCCGTCGCTCTTCCACAGCTCGTTCCCGTTCACCCCGTCGTCGGCTCCGATGAAGAGCGTCGTGCCCACGACCGTCATGTGCTGGGTACCGGAATCGTTGGCACCGGGTCGGATGTCCTTGACCATCACGGTCCCGGCCGCCGTCCCGTCACTCTTCCACAGCTCGGTCCCGTACACGCCATCATTGGCGAAGAAGAAGAGCGTCGTCCCCACAACCGACATTCTGTCGGGATTCGAAGGGTTGGCACCGGGTCGGATGTCCTTGACCATCATGGTCCCGGCCGCCGTCCCGTCACTCTTCCACAGCTCGTCCCCGTTCGCCCCGTCAGTGGCTCTGAAGAAGAGCGTGCTGCCCACGGCCGTCAAGCTTTTCGGGTACGAACCGACGGTGGACCCCGGGTTGATGTCCTTGACCATCACGGTCCCTTCGGCTGTGCCGTCGCTCTTCCACAGCTCCATGTTGCCTGTGGACGATTGCGCAGGGAAGAACAAAGTACTGCCCACGGCCGTCCACTGGGGGGGGAGGTCCTGGAAGGGTTGAACCCCGCTGGAATTGACATTGTTGTTGATATCCTTGACGAGGACGGTTCCCTCGGCCGTGCCGTCGCTTTTCCACAACTCGTTATTGTGGACGCCATCGTTCGCAAGAAAATACAGCGTACCGCCCACGGCAGTCAGGCGTTGTGGTGTGGAGGAGGAACCTCCGGGCCAGATGTCCTTGACGAGGACGGTCCCTTCGGCTGTGCCGTCGCTCTTCCACAGCTCTATGCCGGTTATCCCGCCGTCGGCCGGAAAGTAGACGGTCCCGCCGACGTTCACCATCGACACTTCGATGGGTCCAATGTTGAGGGCTCCGATGCCGAGCGCGTTGATGTCCTTGACGAGCGCGACCGAAGTGGGCACCACCCGGTCTTCCAGGGCCTCGACGCGCAACTGCGACCGTTTGAGCGATGTCGGATGCTGAGAGCGGCGGCCCTGACGAGACGTGTCTTGGCGCAGGCCGGGGAGGCGGGTGAACAGGTTGCGAAACATCGGGCGACTCCGACAGGGGAATTCACGAGACTGCAACACTTCGGGCACGAACGCGGTGTGGGCGAGTCACCGCTGGTACGGGTCGTGGACGCGGCCGACGGCCGTCCAGGGCACGTCCGCGGCGGCCCCAACCGGGCGGGCGTAGATCGGCCCCGGACCTCGGCCGTACGCCAGCAGGCGAGTGCCGTCCGCGACCAGCCAAAGACACCCGGCCGGCCACGGGCCGGCCGGAACCCATGCCGCATCGAGCTGGCCCGCGGGCCGCTCGAACAGGCGCTCGACGTCCTTCCCGTATAACGAGTCGCCGACGACCGCGAAGCCAGACGGCTGGACCGGGTGTGTGGTCCGCACCCACCCGGCCGCCGGGTCGGCCAGCGGCCGCGAGTTCAGGCCGTGCGGCTCCATGGCCATGCACAACCGCCCGCCGGCGACGAACAGCTCGCCGGTCGCCCGGTCGCCCGGCCCGAGTGGCGGCTCGTCGCACCGCCTCACCCACGGTGCCGTCGGCTCGGCGAGCGGCCGGGACCGGATCACCCCGCTCTCGAAGCAGAAGACCTGCCCGTCTGCCACGACCGGGAACCAGCCGGGACATTCCCCTGCGTACCGCCACGAGCCGGCCCCGTCCCGGACGTACAGCCCGCCGCCGTCGGCCGACAGGATCATCCCGTCGGGGAAACTTGAGGTTCCCAATCCCCCTGTAGGCAGCAGCACCTCGCCACCCGGCGGGCCAAACAGCTGTCGCAGTTGCTCTGCCTCGGCCCGGTCGTCCTTCGGGAGTCGGTCGAACAGTCGCTCCGTGGCCGCGTACTCCTCTCGCCCGCGGACGACCTCCCGCCCCGCCGCGGACAGAGATGGGAGTTTGATGGCGATGGGCTTCTCCGAGTTCATCCGGTACCAGCCCGTTTGCCCGGCCGGCTGTGAGTCCACCCGAAGCTTGCGCCGAAACACACAGTAGCGTCCGCGCGACACGGCGGCGAGCTGGGTGATCGCCGGGGGCGGCGGCGTCACCCGCAGTTCGACTTCGACCTCCGACCCGAACGCGCGGACGCAGGACACCTCGACGGCGTGCGGCGGGGGGTAGAACTTTTGGAAGATGTCCCGGACGCCCCCGGCGACCTCGTCCCGTGCGATCCGCAGGTTCCGCGCCTGCAGGGTTTCGACCGGCCCGCCCGTCGGGACGGGAGCGGTGTGACGTTCCGCGACCGGCCCGACCCGCTGCGCCTGCCAGGCCACACCGCCGGCCACCCCCGCCGTGAGGACACACGTCACGAGGAAGACTTTGCCCAGCCGCCGCGCCCAGAGGGCCGCGACCGCCGCTCCCGCCCGCCGCGCCCCGCCGACGGTCGCGCCGACCACCAGGCCGGGGAGCAGACCGGCCTTCTCCAACAGCCGCCGCAACTTCTGCCGGGCGCGGTGCAGGCGGACGCGGTAGGAGTTCACGCTCAGCCCGAGCGACGCGGCCGCCTGTGCGTCGCCCTCGGCGTGCTCGGCCGCCCGCAACACCTGCTGTTCCTGCCCCGGCCGCGTGGCGATGAGTTGGCGCAGTCGCTGCTCCAGTTCGCCCACGAGTGCGGCCGCGTCCGGCAAATCGGTCTCGGTCACCCGCCCGCGCCGCTGCCACCACTCGACCCCGACCGCCTGCTGTTGCGACTCACGGGTAACGAGCTTCAGGGCCAGGTTGCGGGCCGTTTGTGCGAGCCAGCCGTCGATGGCGTCGGCCGACCGGATGCCCTCCCGCTGCCGCCACAACTGCACGAAGACTTCCTGGGCCACGTCCTCGACCGCCGCCACCGGCCCCAGCACGCCCCGGCTGACGGCCGCGACGACCGGGAATTTGAGGCAGACCAGCGCGATGTACGCCTCCACGTCGCCGGCGGAGGCGCGCGTCATCAACTCCGCCGCCGACAATTGCCGGTAGGCGAGCGAGATCACCTGCCGGCGGAGAAATTCCGTCGCGTCCATGGCCGTCTGGTTCCCGGGACTGAGTTCCGACTGGCGGGAAAGAATTACAGGGATTCCACCGAGGTGACGTAAGATTTGTCGGGCCACCGCCTCGTTGGTCCGATCCTGCGTGATGCGCCGGGCGCGGTCGATCAGCCCCCTTGTCTCCGACGGTCTTTCCCAGAAGACGGCGTCCGGGGAGGTCGGCGGCGGCTACGAACCAACTTCTGTTTGCTCTCGACCCTGCTGTTCTTCACGCAACTCACTGCGTCTGAGCGGCTGTGTGTGATCGAGGACGGCGACCCGACCAAGTGCGCAAAGTCGAATACTTTCACGGCTGAACCGGCTGCAGGCATGGCCCCGCCGGGCAGGATGCATGCCTGGCGTGGGACGATCGAGCTATCGAAAGTTCAGGTCACGGGCCGGCGGAAGTGACGCGGGCGAGGACGGCTAGGGCTGCTCCGGCCTCCCTCGGTGCTTCGCCTCGTACTCGTCGATGGCCGCCTGCCAGGCCGCCAGGTCCGTGTCGGGGATCAGGTGCTGGTTGGACTCGGTCACAAGCAGCCCGCCGCTCTTCTCATAGGCGTAGATGATCGCCGGGTCGATCCCCGCGGCCGTCATCGCCTGGACCATCTGGAACTCGATCTGCTCGACCGGCGGGGCGTCGAAGAAGATGGGCTCGTCCGGGCCGGGCTCCCGCCCAAACGTCGCGACAAACCTCTCCCGCTGCTGCTGGAGGACTTCGACCGCTTCGGGGGAGAGGGAGGTGGACTGGTAGACCGTGCCGTCGTCGTCGGCGACCCACTCGAAGCCCTTCTTGTGGCAGCAGTGCTTGTACTTCTTCCCGCTGCCGCACGGGCAGGGGGAGTTCCGGGACAGCCGCTCGCGTGCCATCGGTTGACTCCTCCCGGCCACCCCACCCCTCGAAGTTTCGCCCCGGGACCGAGCTCGGGCAAGATCCGTTACCACGAATGGCGACCGGAGCCCGTACTGCCTCTACGCGGATGGGCTCGTCGGCGCCGACGGTGAGGGGGCGGTGGACGGGTCGCCCCCGACCGACCTCGGGTTCGTGCGGCAGACCATCCGAAGTAATACCGGTTAAAGCCCTACACGCGCAGTCGATTCGGAACACCTCGCGCCGTTCGGAGGGTGCTCACCAACCACACCGGTAGGGCGAGCAGCGGGCGGACGATCTTCCCGTGGTAGAGGGGCCGCTCGCCCTCATCTCCCGCCGCGGCCTCATGTGAGCTCGACACCAGCCCGACGAGCAGTCCGTCCTGGGTCACCACCGGGCCGCCCGACGCCCCGCCCCGCACGGGCCGCTCGGCCGCGAAGAGTGCCGTGGGCTCGTTCTCCCCGACGACGGTCGCCGTCGCCGCGATCCACTCCCCGTCGGGGCCCAGGATGAACACTGGTAGTGCCCAGCTGACCGGCCCGTACCCCTCGACGACGTCCTTCGGCTCGAACTCGCCCCGGAATAACTGGACTGGTTCCGTCGCGGCGAGAAGCGCGGCGGCGGCCTCAGCCTCCTCGGGGAGGTCCGGCGCGTCCGGAGCGCCGAGCGCGGCGACGTCCGCGACCGGCTCTGCGGCCAGCACGCTGAGCAAGAGGTTCTTCCCGTCTGCCGTTCGCGCCCGCTCAATGCACCGGTCGCCGAGGGCCATCCCACCGGCACCATCCAAGTCGATGCAGTGGGCCGCCGTCAGGACCAGGCCGCCGGGAACGATCACGCCCCGGCCTTCTTGCTCCCTCAGCTCGACTACCGCCCGCCGGACCCGTTCCACGGCCTCCGGGATGGCCGCACCCCCTGCTACCCGTGGAGTTCCCCACGGAAAGTGGACAGCGTTTAGCGGTGGGTCGGGTTGTGCGCCCGCTCGTACTCGGCGGGGGCGACGTACCCCAGTGACGAGTGCCGCCGGACGCGGTTGTAGAACGCCTCGATGTACTCGAAGATGCTCGCCCGCGCCTCCTCGCGCGTGGCGTAGTCCTCGTGATGGACCAGCTCCTTCTTGAGGCTGGCGAAGAACGACTCCATCGGCGCGTTGTCCCAGCAGTTCCCACGCCGGCTCATGCTGCACGTGATCCCCTCCTCCGCGAGACGACGCCGGTAGTGCTCGCTGGCGTACTGACTCCCGCGGTCCGAGTGGGCCACCAGGGCCGGGACCGAAGACCCCCCGAGACGGTCGGCCACCGCCATCTCCAGGGCATCCACGACCAACCGACTGGTCATCGTCGCGGCCATCGCCCAGCCCACCACCATCCGGCTGAACAGGTCCTCCACGACGGCCAGGTACAGCCACCCCTCGCGGGTCGGGATGTACGTCACGTCCGCGACCCACGACGTGTTCGGCTCCTCCGGATCGAACTGCCGATCCAGGACGTTCTCGGCCACCGGGTGCGGGTGGTTCGAGTCCGTCGTCTGCCGGAACTTCCGCGTCGTCTTCGCGGCAATCCCGGCCTCCCGCATGACCTCGGCCACGACGTTCACGCAGCACTCGTGGCCCCGGCTCACCAGCTCGGCGTGGACGCGCGGGCTGCCGTACCGCCCCTTCACCTCGGCGTGAATCGTCGCGACCTGTTCGGTCAGCTCCTCCCGCCGGACCTCGGCGTGGCTGGGCTCGCGGGACCGCCAGGCGTAGAACCCCGAGCGGGACACCTCCAGGACACGGCACAACTGCGTCACCGGCCACTCGCCCTTGCGCTCCTCGATCCAGCCGAAGGTCACTTCGACTGGGTGGCGAAGAACGCCGTGGCTTTTTTTAGGATGTCGCGCTCCATCTCCAGCCGCTTCACGTCGGCCCGGAGGCGGCGCAGTTCTTCCTCGACGGGGGTGAGGTGCCCCGATCCCGGGAAGGCGTCGGCCCCCTTCTTGAGGACCGCCTTCTTCCAGTCGTGGAGCCGGTTCTCGGTGACCCCGAGGCGGCGGGCGACCTCGGCCACGGACAGCTTCTGCTCGGTGATCATCCTCACGGCCTGGAGCTTGAACTCCGGCGTGTAGACCTTGCGGGAACCGGCCATCGGTGTGTCTCCTCGTGATTAGAGCTTACACCGCTTTCCCGCTGTCCACGATCCGTGGGGAACTTCACCGGCCGGCTCCGTCGCGATTCATCGGGTCTCCCTGTTCGGTGAGGATCCACAGCTCCGCCGGGCCGGGCGGCTTACAGGTCGAGGTAGCGAACGCCCGGGGTAGCCCTCTCCGCGTCCTCCCACGGCTTTGTCGCCGCCTTCGCACCGTTCACCTTCTTCACGATCTTGAACGGAGGCCTGTCCGCCCGCAATGGTGGCACTCCTCGCCCCCGCAGGGATACAGCGCGGCATCCGCGACGTGACGGAACACACTCCCCACGGATGCTCCCTTCGCCGTAGCTGGTTTGGCTCAGAACCATTCAGGTGTCGTATCAACCACGATTACGTCCGTGGGCAGTGCTCTTGCCGCTGAACACTTCCTCGGCTCGCTTGAAGAACCATCGCTCCGTCTCCTCGAAGTCCGGTCGTTCCGTCCATGCGGCCGTCTCGCCGAACCTGGTTCTGCCGTACCGGGAGAAGTACAGGCCGACCCGCTTGATCTCCGGGAACCCCGCCCGCCGGTTCAGTAGGAAGTACCCGAAGAGCTGGTCCATGTGCTCGCCCCTGACCTCGGCAGACTTTGTTGTCTTGAAGTCGAGCAGCATGTCGCCCGAGATGAGGTCCGCGTCGGCCGAGCCGACGAGAGCCGATGCTGCCCCGAAGGTCGGGTTCAGCAGCATCCGCTCCGGGTGGATGATGCGGTCGAACGGGACGACGCCGAGGAGATCGACAAGCTCGGCCACCAGGTCCGAAGGAGCCTCCTCGAACGTCGGGTCCACCTCGCGTCGCCGGTAGATGCCGTCGATCTTAGCGAGCCGCGCCGCCCACGCGGCGATCTCCTGTAGACTCTCGGGTGAGGGGGCCGACGCCTTCGCGAATGCGTCCACGGCCGCCCGGGCACGTTCGCAGACGATGCGTACGCGGTAGGCGAGCTCATCTGTCGGGATGAACGCGCCCTTACCACCGAGGAAGGTCAGGTCCGCTTCCCGGCCGAGTATCACGCTCGGCTCAAGGTGCGTGGGCACTTGCTCGGCGACCCACTTCCTCTGCTCCGCGTGCGGCGCGCGACGCTGGAGATCGAACCGCAGGAGGTAGTCGAACGCCGTGCCGGTGAGTGATGGGTTCTCGTAGACGCGCGGCACCTTCAGGGGGAAATTGCTCCACCTGACTTCCGGCCGGAAGGGCTTGATGCGGTCGGCCACTTCCTCGCGCTTGATAAAGTCGGTGAGGCTCACAACGGTCGCTCCGGCGGTTTCGGGAGGGGGCGACACCAACCCTGACCCGGTAATCTATCGTCGAAGCCAAGGTAATCTGCGGTGCCGCCACGCCCAGTCATCCGAGGGGCTATTGCATGGAACAACCGCGCGTCAGCCGCCGTCGGTTTCTTGCCGCCTCGAGCCTCGCCTGCGCGGTGCCGCACGCCGCGACGTCCGGGTCGCCTCGCTCGACGTTCGGGAGGGCCAAGTCCGTCGTCGTCCTGTACCTGTACGGCGCGCCGAGCCAACTCGACACGCTCGACCCCAAGCCGGACGCGCCAGCCGACCGACGGGGCGAGTTCGGCACGATTCCTACGCGGCTCCCCGGCGTCCGGGCGTGCGAACACCTCCCTCGAATTGCCGGCGTGCTCGACCGGACGTGCCTGGTCCGGTCGATGACCCACGCGTCCAACAACCACGCCGTTTCCGTCGCCCTGTCCGGACTCTCCCGGTCCCTGCCGGCCATCGAGGCGAACCGCGCGGACGCCCAGCACTGGCCGTACTTCGGCTCCGTTCTCGAGTACCTGTGGAAGCGACAGGGCAAGACCGACGAGACCGGCCTCCCGGTGAACGTCATCCTGCCGTGGCCGCTGAACGCCCGGACGGACCCGAGCCGCTGGTCGCCGCACGCGGCCTGGCTCGGGCCGGCGTACGACCCGGTCTACCCGGTCTTCCGCGGCGAAGGTTCGCGGGAAGTTGGCAACCCCACCGCGAACGGCCCGGCGGCTCAGGCGAGTCGCTTCGACCCGTACGACGGGGTGACCCCGCCGAGCACGTTCGTGTTCGACGGGTCCGAGTTACCCGAGGACGTGTCCGCGGTACGATTCGGGGATCGGATGCAGTTGCTCGCACGGGCGAACCGCGAGGCCGGCGGCGGGGGGCGGGCCGAGTCGTTCCGCCGGAACCAGCGGGCGGCGGCCCGGATGATTGCCGACCCGCGGCTGGCGCGAGCGGTGGACGTGACCCGCGAGCCGCGGAAGGTCCGCGACCGCTACGGCCTGACGCTGTTCGGGATGGAGGCGCTGGCGGCGCGCCGGCTGGTCGAGGCCGGCGTCCGCGTGGTCACCGCGTTCTGGGACGACTACGCCTTCGCGAATAACGCCTGGGACACGCACTACAACCACTTCCCCCGGCTGAAAGACGGCTTGTGCCCGATCTTCGACCGGGTGCTGCCCGCGTTCCTCGAGGACATGGGTCAGCGCGGCCTGCTCGACGAGACGCTGGTCATGGTCATCAGCGAGCACGGCCGCACGCCGGCGATCGCCAACGTCGGCGGCGGTGGCCGCGAGCACTGGGCCGGGGCGTACTGGGGCCTCTTCTTCGGGGCGGGCATCCGCACGGGACAAGTCATCGGCGCGACGGACCGTCAGGGGGCGTTTCCCGCCACCCGCCCGATCGACCCGAAGGACATTCTGGCGACCATGTATCATCTCCTCGGCCTCGATTCGGATCACACAACGATTCCGGACCGGTCGGGCCGGCCGATGCACCTGTTGCCGCACGGGGTCGTGGTGTCGGAGATGTTGACGTGACCGTCGACCCGGGTGGCGTGTTCCCGCCGGCCCACGACCTCCCGGTGCAGGACACGCTACTGAAGGCGTGCGGCCTGCCGGGCTAGCCCGAAGTCCGCACCTCATCACCGCCGAGGGACCGCCGTGACCCCGCCCGACACCCGCCGCCAGTTCCTCCGCGCGTCCGCCGCCGGGCTCGCCCTCCCGCTGGCCGCGACCGCCGCCGACCCGATGCCGGTCGGCGTGGTGGTGTGGGACGAGCGACAGCCGGAGCAGCGGCAGGCGTACGAGAACTTCCTCGGCAACCACATCGCCGACCATCTCCGCCGGCGGCCCGGGCTCGCGGTCCGGTCGGTGGGGATCGAGGACGCCGAGAAGGGGCTCTCCGAGGGCATCCTGCGCGGGTGCGACGTGCTGATCTGGTGGGGCCACCGGCGGCAGGCCGAGATCACGCCGCGGATGGCCGAGCCGCTGGTCGCCCGGATCAAGGAGGGGACTCTGTCGCTGATCGCCCTCCACTCGGCGCACTGGGCCACCCCGTTCGTCGAGGCGATGTACGAGCGGACCCGGCTGGACGCCGCGCGGCGGTTGCAGCGGGACGGCGCGAAGGTCGAGGTGGCGTACGCTGCCCCGGCGGTCCGCTACACCCTCCCGAAGCCCGGCGACCGGCTGACCCCGTACACCGAACTGCGGAAGTTCCTGGACGGGACCGAGCGGGCGACCGTTCATCTCCCCTACTGCTGCTTCCCGGCGTACCGGACCGACGGGAGGCCGAGCCAGGTCCGGGTGCTGCTCCCCGACCACCCGATCGCCCGCGGGCTGCCGGCGCGGTTCGAGCTGCCGCGGACGGAGATGTACGCCGAGCCGTTCCACGTACCCGAGCCGGACGAGGTGGTGCTGGAGGAGCGGTGGGCGACTGGGGAGTGGTTCCGCAGCGGGATGGTCTGGACGCTCGGCCGGGGGCGGGTGTTCTACTTCCGGCCCGGGCACGAGACGTACCCGGTCTTCAAGGAGGCGCCGGTACTGCAACTCCTGGAGAACGCCGTCCGGTGGCTCGCCCCGGCTCCCGGGTAGGCGCCTACGTCCGACCGCCGGCCGGCGTGCTCGTAGGTTGATGGGTGCGGTTACTCCGGGGCCGTTCGCGTCACGAACGACTCGCCCCGTCCTCGCGGAGAACACGCCGTGCGGCCAGCCGAATGCCGACCGGGCGACCACCCGCCGGTCGGCCGCCGAGAGCTACTCCGGGTCGGCGGGCTGAGCCTGCTCGGCACCGGGCTCGCCGACCTCGGCCGGCTGGAGGCCGACGCCGTCGCGCCCGGCCGGCGGCGGGCGAAGGCCGTCGTCTTCATCTTCCAGTCCGGCGGGCCGTCGCAGCACGAGACGTTCGACCCCAAGCCCGACGCCCCCGACGGCGTCCGCGGCGAGTTCGGCACCGCCCAGACCCGCCTGCCCGGCACCCGCTTCTGCGAACACCTGCCCCGGCTCGCGGCCCGGGCCGACCGGTTCTCGGTGGTACGGACGATGCACCACCCCGCCGGCCGCGAGTTCCGCAACGAGCACAACAGCGCCACCTACCTGCTGCACACCGGGACCACGGACCTCCCCGCCGGCGACACGAACGCCAGCATCACGAGCCCCCGGCCGGGGCGGTTCGAGTGGCCGTCCGTCGGCTCGCTGTTGGCGTACACCCTCCCTCCCCTGCTCGGGGCGGTGCTGCCGCCGGTGATCGAGCTGCCGCGTGCCAGCCACATGAAGTACCCCGGCCGCGGGGCCGGCGTCCTCGGCCCCCGGTTCGAGCGCTGGGGGGTGGACCTCGCGCCCCCCTGCCGGGCGCCGGACCCGGCCGGGTCGTGCCCCAACTGCTTCAGCCACGACGACCCGAACGACCCGGACCGCCGGCCCGGGAAGGGGCCGAAGGCGTGGTGGGACAACGGCAGCTGCCGCGACCCGGCATTCCGCCTCCCGGACCTGGGCGGCGGCCTGTCCGTCAGCCCGGACCAGTTCCGCGACCGCGACACCCTCCGGCAACGGCTCGACGCCCTCCACCGGTCCCACGACGCCGGCGCGTTCGCGGGCCACGACGAGCACCGCGAGCGGGCCGCGCGGCTGCTGCTCACCACCATGCCCGGCGGCCGGAACCCGTTCGACCTGAGCCGCGAGCCAGACCGGGTTCGTGACAGATACGGTCGCGAGGAGTGGGGCCAGGGGTTTCTGGTGGCGCGGCGGCTGGTCGAGGCCGGCGTGCGGATGGTGCAGGTGAACCTCCGCGGCTGGGACACGCACCAGAACGCCTTCCGCGACCTGCGGGGGAAGCTCCTCCCCTCACTCGACCACTGCCTGAGCGGCTTCCTCGACGACCTGGACCAGCGCGGGTTGCTCGACGAGACGCTCGTGGTGATGTGCGGGGAGATGGGGCGGACGCCGAAGATCTCGCCGATCACCGCGGGCGGCCGGAACGCGTCCGGCGAGGTCTTTACCCCGGGCCGGCACCACTGGGGCGACGTGTTCCCGTGCGTCCTCGCCGGCGGGGGCATCGAGCCCGGGCGGGTGGTCGGCGCGACCGACCGGGACGGCGGCCGGCCGGCGACGGAGGCGTTCACCCCGGCCGACCTGGCCGCCACGATCTTCCACCTCATGGGCGTCGGCCCGGACGCCGCGTTCCGCGACTCCGAGGGCCGCCCATACCACGTGTACCGCGGCCGGCCGATCCGCCCGCTGCTGTGAGTGCCGACGGAGTACCCCGGGAGGCGTGCTGTGCCCAAAGCTCCGATGTGGATGGTCCGGGCGGGTGAAGAGGGCTACCTCTTTGACACTTTTCGCACGGAAGGTATCGTCGCGATCGGCTGGAACGGGCTCGGCAGCCTGGACAGTTCGCTTCCGAAGGACGAGGTGCGAACCCGGTACGTGAAGCAATTCCCAACGGACAAGCCCGGCCGCGTCGGGAATGCCGTCGCGGTGATCCACAAGTTCTTGACCGTCCTGAAGCCGGGCCACAAGGTGACGACCTACAGCCCGGATTCGCGTGAATACCTGGTCGGCACCATCACCGGGGAGCCGGAGTACGATCCGACGAAGGACTACCACCGTCTTCGCCGGGTCCAGTGGGAGGGCACTGTCGACCGCGATGACTTGAAGGCGGCCTCAAGAAACTCGCTCGGCAGCACGCTCACCCTGTTCCAGGTGAACGACGAGACGGCGGACGATCTGGAAGGGCTGCTTACAGGCACACCCGTCAAAGCCGAGCAAGAGGGGGAGGAGAAGGAAGAACTGGAGCAACTCAAGGAAGACACCGTCGGCCGCGCGCACGAGCTGATCAAGGACAAGTTGCTCAAGCTGACCGACATGGAAATGGAAGAGTTGGTGGCGTCCATCCTGCGGGCGATGGGCTACAAGACACGGATCACGCCCCGCGGACCGGACCGGAGCGTGGACGTGATCGCCTCGCCGGACGGTCTCGGGCTGGAGGAGCCCCGGATCAAGGCGGAAGTCAAGCACCGCCCGAAGGAGAGGATGGGTTCGCAGCAGATCCGCAGCTTCCTGGGCGGGTTGCGGCAGGGTGATCGAGGGCTGTACGTCAGCACGGGCGGCTTCTCGAAAGACGCGGGGTACGAGGCGGACCGCGCGAATGTGCCGCTGACCCTTCTGAACCTGGACGAGATCGCCACGCTGGTGGTGACGCACTATGAGAAATTCGACATGGAAGGCCGGGTCCTGATTCCGCTGACACGACTCTACTGGCCCCTGGATTGAATTCGGTCGCGGGCGAGTCTGGCTCGGAACTGCAGGAGCGAAGGCGGAGGCGAGTTGAGCTGAATGCGAGTCGATCACGGCCTCCTGGCGGGGATCATCCCGCCCAGAACTTCCACCACGGGCTGGGTGCAGGGGGCTCGGGCGGGACGACGTTCCTGAGTTTCATGACACGGTCGTGGAGCTTGCCCATCTCGTAGCGGACGTACTCGCCCCGGTTCCTCAGGACGTGTTCCCCCATGGAGTAGAACGGCCCCAGGCACCGCCCGCCGATCTCCAGGTAGCTGCCGGTCTCGTTCTCGTGCGGGTTCATCTCCTCCCACTCCAGGACGGCCCGCTCGGCTTCCGGGTCACCCGTCTCCAGCAGGGCCGCCCGGGCGTCGGCCGTCCGCTCCTGATCGTCCGATGCCTTCAGGGCTCCCAGGAGTTCCTGCAAGCTCCACGGCTTCCCAACGAGGGTGAGGATCGCGGCGACCTCGGTGCGGTCGATCGGCACCTCCGAGATCAGGCCCCGGCGGATGAGCGGCAGGGCCAACTCGGGCGCGTGTTCGAGCGCCACCAACACGGCCTCACCCACCTCGGTCCTCCCCGCCTTCGCGAGCGCGGTGGTCATCTCCGCCTTCCGATAGCCGTGGCGGAGGAGGTACTTGAGCGAGGTCATCCAGATGTGCGGCTGAGGGAGTGGGCCCGAGGGGTCGACGCGGGAGAACAGGGCGTACACGCGGTCGCACCACTTCGGGTCGTCGGCCTTCCCGATTACCGCGAGTGCCGCCGAGACGATCCCGCTCGGCGGCTCGCGCAGCGCGTCCTCCAGATGGCGGTCGAGGTCCGGCGAATTGAGGTCGGCGAGGGCCTGCAGGGCATCGGCACCGACGAATGGCACCTTGAGGTCGCGGCGCACCCGTTGACGCCACAGCTCGCGGCAGCGCTCTGCACGTGGGGCCGTTTCTTCTGCTGCCGGCCAGTCACCGATGAGGGCGGCGAGCCGGGGGCGGCGGCTCGGGTCTTCCCAGGCGGCGCAGAAGGCGTCGATCGCGTCGAGGGCGTCGATGACCCCGTCCGCGAGGCGGTAGGGGTGAGAGTCCCGGCCCTCGAACGGCGTCAGCCCCCCGGCGGCGAGCAAGGAGGCGATGGCGAGGCTGATCGTGCGGGGCGACGGGTGAAGCGCGAGTAGCCGCTCCTCGGGGGGCTCCGGCCGGCGGAGGGATTCGAGGTAGTTCTTGTAGAAGTAGGTGTCGAAGTACTCCGCGGTCTCGCCGTAGAAGTCCACGTCGATCGATTCGCCGTCCACCTTGTGGGTAACACGGCAGCCGCGGCCGTGGAAGTAGTACTCCCATTCCGGCATGCCGGGCACGGGGCCGAGTTGCGGGACGGCCTCCGGGTGCCCCAGCGCGCCGGCGGCGGCGAGGTCCGTGGGCGCGCCCCGGAGCCGGGTGCGGACGAGGTCGGCGACCCAGAACTGCCGCCCCCGGTGGCGGGCGAGCCCGATCAGGGTCCACGTCTCCCACGGGGAGGGGAGCGCGCCGGGTTCGGGGAGGTGACGGACGTCGAACGGAGCGTCAACGCGCGTCAGGGCGGCCAGGAGTGCGTCGAGGCGGGCGTCCATGGGCGGCTCGCGGTCACGGCTTCCCGGCGGGCAGTTCGTCCCCTCCCTCGGTGTACGCCGGCAGGACGTAGACGTTCAGCGTCTTGAGCGGCGTCTCCCCGGTGTACCTACACCCGAACGTCAGACCTGTGTCGGGTCACTTCTTGCTGAGCAGGTGCACGTCGAACCAGTCGGCCAGGGAGGGGAGATCGGGAGCGACCCACGGCCCGAAGTGCCCCTTACCCGGCTTCACCTTCAGTTCGCACGTCGCGCCGCAGTCCATGAGTTTGGCGATCAGGGTCTCGGACTGGGACAGCGGCACCACCTTGTCCTTATCCCCGTGGATGATGAGCGTGGGCGCCGCGCCCATTGCCGCGTGGGTGATCGGCGACGCCTCGCGCCCGATCTCCCGCCGGCGCTCGGGTGACACCGTCACGTACTTCCCGGTAGCCGGGTCCAGTTCACGGAAGTCGAACGGAGCCGCGATCTCTTTCGGGCACGTGCCCTCAAGGGCCGGGAAGTCGGTCGGCGGGAAGAAGCACGCCACCGCAGCCACCTTCGACGACTGACGCTCCACTAGGTCCGTAGCCTTCGGGTCGCCGGGCCGTCCGTCGCATCCGACCATCAGGGACAGGTGCCCGCCCGCCGACCCACCCGCGGCGCCAATCTTTTCCGGATCAATGGTAGCCGTCCGGCGGTGATGCTGATGGCCGCACCACCCCTTTCGAGTCGTCCCATCGGCACCCCGCGGTTACACTCGGCTGAATGTCCGATGTGACCCGTCTCCTGGAAGCCGCCCAAGCCGGTGATCGCCAGGCCGCCGCGGAGTTGCTCCCGCTCGTGTACGACGAGTTGCGGAGGCTCGCGGCCGCCCGCATGGCGGCCGAAGCCCCCGGGCACACGCTCGACGCCACGGCGCTCGTCCACGAGGCCTACCTGCGGCTCGTCGGCGGGGAGAACCGGCCGACGTGGGAGCACCGCCGGCAGTTCGTCGCGGCCGCCGCCGAGGCCATGCGCCGCATCCTCGTCGATCACGCCCGCCGCGCCCGGGCCGAGAAGCGTGGCGGGGACCGCGGACGTGTCCCGATCGACGGCCTCCCGGCGGCCGCCACCGACCCGACCGACTGGGCGGAGGTGGACGACGCCCTGGGCCGGCTCGCCGCTCTCGACGCCGGTGCCGCCGCTGTCGTGCGGCTGAAGGTGTTCGGTGGGGCGTCGGTCGAAGAAGCGGCCGACCTGCTCGGGGTCTCGCGGGCCACGGCGTACCGCGACTGGGCGTTCGCCCGGGCCTGGCTCCGCGACGCACTCGGGCGGTCGGAACAGATCTCAGAAAAAAGCTGAGACGAATCCGGGGCCGTTTCCGCGATATGATCGTCGCGAGAACCCGGAGGCCGCCATGCCCGTCGATCCCAGCCGTTTGAAAGGCGTGTTCACCGAGGCACTCGCGCGAACTGGCCCGGCCGACCGAGCCGCGTACCTCGCAGCGGCGTGCGCCGGCGACGCGGAACTGAGGGTTCGGGTCGAGGCGCTATTGCGGGCCAGCGAAGAGCCGGACTCCTTGCTCGACGCCCCATCGCCCCAAGGCCCGGCCGACGCCACCGGCACATACGACTCGGGCACTCGGCACCCGGTCTCGCTGGCGACCGCCGACTTCGGCCCGGATGGGGCGACCGGCACGTCCGATGACACAACCCGCCGTGAACCCTCGTCGGCCGCCACGGTGGGAACGGTCATCGCCGGCCGTTACACCCTCGTCGAAGTCATCGGCGAGGGCGGCATGGGCTCGGTCTACCTGGCCACCCAGACCGAACCGGTCAAGCGCCAGGTGGCATTGAAGCTCATCAAGACGGGGATGGACTCGAAGGGCGTGCTGGCGCGGTTCGACGCCGAGCGGCAGGCGCTCGCGTTGATGGACCATCCCAACATCGCCCGCATCTACGACGGCGGCGTCACCCCGGCCGGGCAGCCGTTCTTCGTGATGGAGTTGGTGAAGGGCGTGCCGCTCACCGAGTACTGCGACCAGAAGCGGCTCACGGTCGATGCCCGCTTGCAGTTGTTCGTCTCCGTGTGCCAGGCGGTGCAGCACGCGCACCAGAAGGGGATCATCCACCGCGACCTGAAGCCCGGCAACGTGCTGGTGACCGAGGTGGACGGCCGGCCGACGCCGAAGGTCATCGACTTCGGCGTGGCCAAGGCGACCGAGCTGAAGCTCACGGACCTGAGCTTCGCGGACACCAGGCGATCGTCGGCACGCCGGCGTACATGTCCCCGGAGCAGGCCGACCCGTCGTCGATGGACATCGACACCCGGACCGACGTGTACGCCCTCGGGGTCATGCTGTACGAGTTGCTGGTCGGGTCGCCGCCGATCGACGCCAGGCAGTTCAAGCGGGGGGCGATCCTGGAAATGCTGCGGCTGGTGCGGGAGGTCGAGCCGCCCCGGCCGAGCACGAAACTGAGCACGGCCGACGACCTGCCGAACATCGCGGCCAACCGGAGCATCGAGCCGGCCAAACTCGCCAGGTCCCTGCAAGGGGAGTTGGACTGGGTGGTGATGAAGGCGCTGGAGAAGGACCGCGCTCGCCGGTACGACACGGCCAACGGGCTGGCCCGTGACCTCCAACGCTACCTGGCGGATGAGGTGGTCGAAGCCCGCCCGCCGAGCCGCGGCTACCGGCTGAAGAAGTTCGTCAAGCGGAACAAGGGGCAGGTGATTGCCGGGATTGCTGTGGCCGTGGCGTTGGTGGTCGGCGTCGTGGCCGTGGTCACGGTACAGGTCCGGGCCAACCGCGAACTCGCCGCCAAGAATGCCGAATTGGCTAAGGAGCAGGCGAAAGTCGAGGCACGGAACAAGGAACTGGCGGAGGAGCAGGCCAAAGTCGAGGCACGGAACCAGGAACTGGCCAAGGAGCAGGCGAAGGTCGAGGCACGGAACAAGGAATTGGCCGCCGAGCAGGTCAAGGTGCAAGCCCGGTTCGATATGGCGGTCAAGGCGATCGAGACATTTCACACCGGCGTCAGCGCGGACGCGCTGCTCAAGAACGCCGAGTTCAAAAACCTGCGGACGAAGTTGCTGAAGGAAGCGGCTAGGTTTTACGGCGATCTGGAGAAATTGCTGGCCGGGCAGACGGATGCCAAGTCGCGGCAGACACTGGCGGCGGGGTACTTCCAACTCGCCGAGTTGACTGCGAAGATCGGTGACGTCAATGAGGCGGTGGCCGTGCACCGCAAGGCGCTCGCTCTGCGCCGGGAACTGGCGGCGGCGCCCGGTGCGAATGTCGAGACCCGGCTGGATGTCGCCGGCAGTCTGGAGAGGTTAGCGTGGCTTCTGCGCCAAACGGGCGACCCGGCGGGGGCGCTTCGGGCGTACGAAGAGGTTCGTGACATCGCGGCGGCTCTGGAAGCGCAATCCCCCACCGACGCGATCAGCAGAGTGCTCGGATCGGGTTACAACGGCATCGGAATCGTGCATTTTGAGTCTGGGCAGCCGACGAAGGCCTTGGAAGCGTACGGTCGAGCCGTCGCTATTCAGCAACGGTTGGCCGACACTAACCCGAGAAGCCCGCCGGATCACACTTTGGCCACCAACCTCAACAACATTGGCGCTGTGTTGACAAATACGGGCAAGTGGACAGAGGCCCTTCAGGCGCACAGCAAGGCCCTGACCATTCGGCAGAAGCTGGCCGACGCCAACCCCACGGACGCCCTGCATCAAAACGAACTGGCCATCAGTCACTTCAACATTGGCGAAGTGCTATCTCAGACGGGCAAGCCGATGGAGGCATTGGAAGCAGCCCGCCAAGCCCAGGCGATCTGGCAAAAGCTGGCGTATGCCAACCCGGCTGTGAACGAATACCAAGGCCATCTGGCCAAAAGCCACAATGCCATGGGATGGATGCTGACACGAACGGGGAATTCGAAGGAGGCCAGGCAGGCGTACGAAGACGCTCGGGACATCCAAAAAAGACTGGCCGACGCCAACCCCTCCGTCACGCAGTTTCACAAAGATCTGGCCTTCACCCTCAACAACCTCGGCGCCCTACTGGAGAGCGGGAAACCGGCGGAGGCGCTGGAGGCGTATGGTCAGGCCCTCGCCATCCGGCAGAAGCTCGCCGACGCCAATCCGGGCATCCCTCGGTTCAAGGACGACCTGGCCATCAGCCACCACAATGTTGGCGTCGCGCTCACGAAGACAGGGCGACACGCAGAGGGACTGAAGGCGTACGAGGAGGCACTTGCCATCTGGCAGAAGCTGGCCGACGCCAACCCTGCCGTCACCGACTTCCGGAAGCACACCGCCCTCTGCCGCAAGAACATCGGCGAACTCCATTCGCAGACGGGGAAGCCTGCGGAGGCCCTCGCATCGTACGAGCAGGCGCGGGCCATTTACCAGAAGCTGGCCGACGCCAACCCGGCAGCAACCGAGTACCGAGGCGAATTGGCCCGATGCCATTCTTCGATGGGCGTCGTGCTGTCACAGATGGGCAAACCGGCTGACGCCCTCACGGCGAACAAGCAGGCCCGGTCCATTTACCAAAAGCTGGCCGATGATCAGCCAGCCGTGGCAACATTCCAGGACGGCCTGCGTCGCACCCACAACAACATCGGCGCACTGCTGACAAATACAGGAAAGCCGGCGGAGGCGCTGGAAGCCTACCGCCGGGCGCTGACGATCGCGGAGAAACTTGCGGACGCCGAACCAACCTCCACGGGGCGGAAGGCGAACCTGGCCTGGGTTCAGAACAACATCGGCCGGGCCCTGGACCGCCAGAAGCGCTGGGCCGAGGCGTTCACCGCCCTCGACGCAGGCCTTGCGATTCACCAGCAGTTGGCCGAGTCGGACCCCGCCAACAAATCGTACAGCCGGGCACTCGGCTGGAGTCACGGGTTCCGCGGCGGGGCCCGGGTCCGCGCCGGGCAACCGGCCGAAGCCGCCGCCGACCTGCGGAAGGCCCTCGAACAGTGGGCCAGGCTGACAAGCGTAGACATCGAGACCCAGGTCGAGCAAGCCCGAGCGCTGGCGCTCCTGGCCGGACTGGGCGGGGATGCGAAGTCCGGCGTGACGGCGGCCGAGGCGACGGCGTTCGCCGATCAATCCGTCGCTGCTCTCGCGGCCGTCGTCCAGACCGGCTGGGCCCTTCCCAGCGAACTGAAGGAGCCGGACTTCGACGCGGTGCGCGGCCGGATAGACTTCCGGCGACTGTTCGCGGAAGTCGAAGCGAAGGTCCGGAAGTCACCCGAGACGGCCCCGCCCCCGCGAGAGAAGAAGTGACCGGCGGGGCATCCGGGGACGGGAGGCACGATCCCACGGGGGCGGCCGGGGCGTGCGTCGATGAGAGCCAGAACATGGCGGTGTTCCGGCTCGCCCTGACCGAGGACGAGCAGCGGGTGGTGAACGCGGAACGGGACTCCCACCCGGACGCCCACGTCCGTCGGAAGATGCTCGTCGCGTGGCTCTTGCGCTGTGGCCTGACGCGGGCGAAAGCCGCCGAGATCGCCGGCCTCAGCCGTCCGACCGTCCAGCGGTACGTCGCGGCCGTCCGCACCGGCGGACTGGACGGACTGCGGTGGTGGGGCGTCCGGGGTCCGGTCGGCGACCTCGTCGCTCACACCACCGCCATCCGCGAGGCACTCACCGCCCGACCCGTGCGGACGGCAGCCGAAGCCACGGAGCAACTCGAACACCGGACCGGGCTCAAGCGGCAACCGACCCAGGTCCGGACGTTTCTGAAGGCGGAACCGGGGTTCGGCTGGCGACGCACCCGCGTGATCCCGTGCCCGCCCAAGACGGACCTGCCCGACCACATCCGGGAGTAGAAGCAGTACCGGGAGACCCGGTTGCAGCGGTCGCGGTAGGGACGGCCCTTTCGGGCCGCCCCCCGCACAGATCCGGACGAGCGGAATTACCGCATCCGGCTCTTACCTCGGGTGCTTGGCGTCGAACCGCACGTTCGGATAGGGATGCTGGATCTTGGGTCGCGGAACGAAGAAGGCAATCAGCGGGCGGAACCGCTCCCAGTTCATTCGGCCCTTCTGGCCTCGGCGTCGTAACGCCTGAAGCCAGTGTCGGACCGCCTGTTCCCGGAACGCGGCCAGACTCGCCATGTTGCCCGGGACGGCATGGTAGGCGAAGTACCCCCGCACCACCCGGCCCAACCACTGGCCTTGCCGACCGAGGGGAGCGTGGCGGTGCTTCCGCAACGTCTCGCCGACCTCCGTCAGCTTGGCTCGTAGTCGCTTCTTCGCCGTCGTCCGTCGCACGATGAACCCCTCCTTCCCGTGCTTCCGCACCCAGCGGTGCGTGAAACCCAGGAAGTCGAACGATTCCCGCCGCCCTTCCCCCCGCTCCCATCGCCGCCAAGCCGCGAGCCGGCTGAACTCGATGAGCCGCGTCTTCTCGGGGTGCAGGCGAAGGCCGAACGTCTCCAACCGTTCCCGGAGTTCGCCCAGGAACTGTTCGGCCTCGTGACGATGCTGAAACCCCAGGACGAAATCGTCCGCGTATCGGACGATGAGGACATCGCCCTTCGCGTTCCTCTTCCGCCACTGGTTGACCCACAGGTCCAGAACGTAGTGCAGGTACACGTTCGCGAGGAATGGTGAAATCACCGAACCCTGCGGCGTTCCGACCTCCGTCTTGGTCCACTGACCGTCCTCGGACACACCCGCCCTCAGCCATTTCCGGATCAGGCGGAGCATCCGACGATCGGCGACCCGGTGCTCGACGAACTTCCACAGCCATTCATGGCTCACGGCATCGAAGAACCCTTGAATGTCTGCGTCGATCACCCAGTTCACCTTCTTCCGCATCAGCCCCACCCAGAGCGCGTCCAGCGCGTCATGCGGGCCGCGCCCGGGGCGGAACCCATACGACAGGCCCAGGAAGTCAACCTCCCAGATCGCCCCGAGAACTTTCGCCACGGCCTGTTGGACCACCTTGTCCTCCAACGCCGCGACGCCCAGCGGTCGCATCCGCCCGTCGGCCTTCGGGATGAAGACACGCCGGGACGGCAACGCCCGATAGGTTCCCGCGTGGACCCGCCGGTGCAGGTCCACGACACGATCTTCGAGGTCGGCTTCGTACCGCTCCCACGTCACCCCGTCGATACCCGGAGCCGCCCCGCGCTTGAGCGCGAAGAAACTCTCGAACAGCGGCGGGATGGTGATGTGGTGCAGTAAGGCAGTGAACCTCGCCTTCTTATCCTTGCGCGCGACTTCACGCACACGTCCCAGATCCGTCGATGCGAGACCCCGGCTCTGCGTCCGGCTCGCAGTTTCACTGGTCGTGTTCCCCTCGGCGGGTGGCCTTCCCTCCCCCGTCTCCGCCGGCGGCAAGAGCCCACCCTTGTTCGACGAGTTCTTCGGTACTACGCCGCCCTCCGACTTCCCAACCCCGTGCGCGCCAGAGGTGCGGCTTGTGGCCTTTTCTGGCCGACCCGCGATGCCCGATGCGGGTGGGGCTGGGATCTCCCGGTTCCCGTGCGAGGAGTTTCCACGCGTGTACAGGGTCTCCGACTGCGCGGGGTCCGACAGCGGCTCGCCTGTGACGTCGCCGTCGGTGTGGCCTTCCGCCTCAGCTAACGGCGTCGGCACCCCGGAGGACCTGATTTCGCAGCTCGATGGCTGACCCGCGTGTGCCCCTGTCAACGCTTCGCCGACGGCCTTGCGGCCGTCCACGCATGACTCGGGGTCGGGGTGGCTGGCTGGGCCTTCCCCGTGCGACTCTTCCATTCGCGACTCCTCGCCGGTTTAACCGGCGCACTACCTGTCCGGTGAATTGACGCCTTCCGCCGTCCGGTAGTCTGGGAGTTTTCCCCGAGGGAGAACTCCGGCATGTCCACACACCGCCCCGAGAAGGTCCGCGCCTGGCGGGCCAACCCGGCGGCATCCCGGAGGTGGGTGTCGTAGGCGGCGACAACCCGCTCGATCCGGGCCGGGGCCGGCGCGGGCCGTGGCGGAACGAGGCCGCGATCCCGGAGGTGGCGGAGCAGGTGGTGTCCAGCGGACCGGGCGTTGCACCTGAGTCGCCGGAGCGGCGGGCGGGTGGCGAATCGCCGCACGTCGGCGTCGGTGAGCGTGGTCAGCGACCGGTGGTGCCGCCGCAGCCAGCGGCCGAACAGTTCGGCCTCCCGGAGGTAGAACTGGACGGTGAGTCTGGCGTACCCGCAACGATGGAGGGCCGCGAGGAACGATCCGAGCCAGTCGGCATCCGGGCTGGCACGGAGCCGCCTGGCGACTCGCGGGCAGAAGCATCGGTCGAACATGACGAACTCTCCGAACGGGAATTGGGTCGGGGAGCTGTCAGAATTATGCGGAGTTCGGAAACAGGCAGTGAAGGCCATGACGTGGGGGACGCGGAACCGACTACCGGCAACTCCGCATAGCGCGGGACTGGGCATAGCCGCGGCTATGCGGAGCTCCGCATAGCCGCGCCAACTGGCTGCATGTCGGTGGAGATCGTGGGTTGAAGACCGCATCCGTGCTGCTCAGCGTCTGCGCCACTGCGACCCGGCATCGCCTCGACCCGTGGTCGTACCTCCGCGACGTACTCAATCGACTCGCCGGCCGGTCCGCCTGCGTTGACGTGGGCGGTCTCCTGCCCGATGTAAGGGCTGTCCGTCAAGCCCGTACCGCGTGACGCCTGGCCACTCTCCGCGTCCGGTGCCCTTCGCCGTTGGTCAAGGGCTTCGAGATTGTGATCCCAGTTATCCCTTTGCGAGTGCCTTCTCCACCTCCGCGCGGAACACGTCGCACTCGTGCCATGCTTCCCAGTCGAACGGGTTGCGGCGGGGGTCGCTGTTGGCGGCGGAGAAGCCGACGCCGAGGTTGTCCTTGGGGTCGCGCGGCCGGTCGAGCCATTCGGTGGCGGCCTTGTAGAAACGCCTCGCCTCATCGGGTTGCTTCAGGTCGAGGCAGGCTTGCGCCAGCAGCAACTCCTCGACCGGCGGGCTGGTGGACGGGCGCGATGTCATGCACATGAACAGCAGCGGGATCGCCGGCCCGGGCTTGCCGTCGCGCAGGAGTTGTTGTGCCACGAGACGCCGGGCCAGGCGGTCGCCGCGGACGGCCAGCAGGGCCACGGTGCCACGGTCGTAGGGGGTCTTCGCCAGTGCGGTGTGGTGGAAGCCGGTGCGGGCGATGACGAGCGGATCGGCTTGCGATGCGTTGCGTTCCGAAAACCGGGCCGTGGTGCGGTGCTCGGGGATCGACAGGATGCGGTCGAGGTAGAATCGGGCCGCGACGGGATCGTTGGTCTGGCGGGCGGCGGTGTAGCCTTCTAGATAGCGCCAGTAATTGGGCCGCGTGTGAACTTGGCGATATTCCAACTCTCTAGCTTCTGGAATCGAGGGAATCAGCACGATGCGGTCGCCATCGCGATGGGCGAAGATTTTGCCGTCAGGGCTCAGCTCGCCAAACCGAAGGGTTTGAGGAATCGGCTCGCCTTTGATTTCCCGGCCTGTCTGCGCGTCCCAAACCTTCCACTCTCCCGTTGGGCCGTAATTCCACCCGCCCTCGGTGACGATTCGCTTTCCGTCGAGGGAAAACCCGGCTGTGCGGACATTGCGCTCGTGCCCCGGCAAGTCGAATAGGTGCTTGCCGGTGAGAGCATTCCAGACCTTCGCCGTTGTCTCAAAAGGACTGGCGGTGACGATCCGCGTCCCGTCAGGGGAGAAACTCACGCTCGTGACTGGACCATCGACCTCCTCGTCCTCGATCGCGAACAGGGATTTACCAGTTAGGGCATCCCATACCCGTATTGTCCCGTCATTCGTGCCGGTCGCGATCCGCGTGCCGTCTGGAGAGAAACTGGCACTTGTGACTTCTTCCACTTCAGACACCGGCAGATCGAGCAGGTGCTTGCCGGTGCGAACGTCCCTGACCTTCGCTGTACGCCCCCCGGTGAAGAACCGCGTCCCGTCGGGGGAGAAACTCATGCATGTGACCTTACCCGTGGTCCCGTTCAGCTCAAGCCCGAGCGTGCTTGTGCGTGCGCCCCAGATCTTTGCGGTCTGACCGCTGGCTGTGACGATCCGCGTCCCGTCGGGGGAGAAGCACACACTCTTGACCCAGGCCCGCCCCCCCTGGAGTTCGACCAGGGGCGTGCCGGTCCGAGTATCCCAAACCTTCGCAGTGTTGTCCCAACTGCCGGTGACTAGCCGCGTCCCGCCGGGGGAGAAACTCACGCTCGTGACCAAATTGCCGTGGCCCCGCAGGTCGACTAAGTGTTTGCCGGTACTCGCGTCCCAGATCTTCACCGCGTTGTCCAGTCCGGCGGTGACGCCACCGCCGGTGACGATCCGCGACCCATCGGGGGAGAAACTCACGCAGCCCGCCCCGTCCAGTTCGAGCAGTTGCTTGCCGGTGCGAACGTCCCAGACCTTCGCTGTATTATGCCCGGTCACGACCCGCGTCCCGTCGGGCGAAAGACTCAGGCTCTCGACCCCTAGAAACACTTCCCACTTGAGCAGGTGTTTGCCGGTCTGCGCGTCCCAGACCGTGACGGATCCGAAAGTATTGACATTCACGCCAGTAATAAGCCGCGTCCCGTCGGGGGAGAAACTCACACTCGTGACGCCCCCCTTCAGGTCGAGTACGAGCGTACCGGTCCTCGCGTCCCAGACCTTCGCTGTGTCACTGCTCCCAGTGACGATTCGCGTACTGTCGGGGGAGAAACTCACGCTCGTAACGCCGGAGGTATGCCCTTTGAGGTCGAGCACGAGCGTACCGGTCCGCACGTCCCAGACCTTCGCTGTCTTGTCCAGACTGCCCGTGACGATTCGAGTCCCGTCAGGGGAGAAACTCACACTGGTGAGGTTGTGTGTGTGGCCGTTGAGTTCGGGCACGGGCATGCCAGTCTGCGCGTCCCAGACGTTGATCTCACCCGTCTGATCCTGGTTACCACCGCCGGTCACGATCCGCGTCCCATCGGGGGAAAAACTCACACCGCTGACCTGGCCCGTGTGCCCGGTTAGGTCGAGCAAGGGCGTGCCGGTCCGCGCGTCCCAGACCCTCGCCGTCTTGTCCCAACTTCCGGTGACGATCCGTGTCCCGTCGGGAGAATAATTCACGCTACTGACCGCTGATTTGTGTCCCCGGAGATCGAGCAAGGGCGTGCCGGTCCGCGCGTCCCACACCCTCGCCGTGTCCAGACTGGACTGTTCTCGCTGTCCCTTCAGGTCGAGCACGGGTTCACCGGTGCTCGCATCCCAGACCTGCCCCCCGTACGTACCATCGGTAACGATCCGCGTCCCGTCGGGGGAGAAACTCACGCCGCCGACCCCGCCGGGGCTGAAACTCACGTATCCGCTGCCGGCGATCCGCGTCCCGTCGGGGGAGAAACTCACACGCTGGACGGCGGCCCTTGGCCCTTTGAGGTCGACAAGCGGTGCGCCAGTCTGCGCGTCCCAGACCTTCGCCGTGACGCCAGCCGTGACGATCCGTTTCCCGTCGGGGGAGTAACACAGACTGTTGACCGGGCCGGCGTGCCCTTTCAGGTCGAGTAAGGGCTTGCCCGTCCGTGCGTCCCAGATCTTCGCCGTTTTGTCCGGACTGCCGGTCACGATCCGTGTGCCGTCGGGGGAGAAACTCACACCGCTGACCAAATGCGTATGCCCCTTCAGGTCGAGTAAGAGTGTGCCGGTCCGTGCGTCCCAGACCTTCGCCGTGTTGTCCCAACTGCCGGTCACGATCCGCATCCCGTCGGGGGAGAAACAGACACTGCTGACCTGGCCCATGTGCCCATAGAGCGTGAATATTCCGCCGCGCGTCCGTTGCTTCAGATAGTCCCACTCCCAACCTCGCTCACTGGCGGGTACTTTGGCGAGCCGCTCAGTGGCCTGTTTGACATCGCGATTCTCGTAGCCGGCCATAGCAACGAGGAAATTGCTGTTGCCGAGTTGCCGGCTGAGTTCCAGGTTGGCCTGATCCCGTTCCTTGACGCGCAGGGCCTCCTTCCGGAGTGACTCATCGGCCTTTCCGAGCGCCTCCGTCGCCTTCCCCAGTGCCGCGTTTCGTTCGCCCAGTGCCGCCTTGGCCTCGCCCAGTGCCGTGTTTCGTTCGCCGAGGGCTTCGTCGCGTTCGGTGACGCGTTTTGCCTCGGCGGCACGGGCCTGTTCGGCCTGCACCAATCCGAGACTCGTCCCAACGATGCCGCCGACCAGCGCCAGCAGCACCAGACTCGCCGCCAGCACCTGCACCTTGTTCCGTTTGACGAACTTCTTGAGCCGGTAGCCCCGGCTCGGCGGACGGGCTTCGACCACCTCATCGGCCAGGTAGCGCTGGATGTCGGCGGCGAACCCGTTGGCCGTTTCGTAGCGGCGGGTGCGGTCCTTCTCCAGCGCCTTCATCACCACCCAGTCCAGCTCTCCCCGCAGCGACTTCGTCAGCTTGACCGGCTCGATGCTCCGGTTGGCCGCGATGTTCGGCAGGTCGTCGGCCGTACTCAGTTTCGTGCTCGGCCGCGGCGGGTCCACCTCCCGCACCATCCGCAGTATTTCGAGGATCGCCCCCCGCTTGAACTGCTTGCCGTCGATCGGCGGCGAGCCGGTCAGCAACTCGTACAGCATCACCCCGAGGGCGTACACATCGGTCCGGGTGTCGATGTCCATCGAGGACGGGTCGGCCTGCTCGGGCGACATGTACGCCGGGGTGCCGACGATCGCGCCGGTGTCCGCGAAGCTCAGGTCCGTGAGCTTCAGTTCGTTCGCCTTGGCCACGCCGAAGTCGATCACCTTCGGCGTCGGCCGCCCGTCCACCTCGGTCACCAGCACGTTGCCCGGCTTCAGGTCGCGGTGAATGATTCCCTTCTGGTGGGCGTGCTGGACCGCCTGGCACACCGACACGAACAGTTGGAGGCGGGCGTCGACGGTCAGCCGCTTCTGGTCACAGTACTCGGTGAGCGGCACGCCCTTCACCAACTCCATGACGAAGAAGGGTTGGCCGGCCTGGGTGACGCCGCCGTCGTAGATGCGGGCGATGTTGGGATGGTCCATCAACGCGAGCGCCTGCCGCTCGGCATCGAACCGGGCCAGCACCGCCTTCGAGTCCATCCCCGTCTTGATGAGCTTGATCGCGACCTGACGCTTCACCGGCTCGGACTGACTGGCGAGGTAGACGCTTCCCATGCCGCCTTCGCCGATCACCTCGACCAGCGTGTACCGCCCGGCAATCACCGTTCCCAACTCGGCGGGAGCGGCACGCTCATTGCGGGTTGCGGCGCCAGCGAAGGTGCCAGTGGCTCCGCTCGATCCGAAGTCGCCGGTGGCCATGGATTCCGGGCGATGCGCGTCCGGCGCGGACGTGCCTGTGACATTCGTCGGGCCGGGGGGCGCGGGCTCATCGAGCAGGGAATCCGGCTCCTCGCTGGCCCGCAACAACGCCTCGACCCGTGAACGCAGGTCGGCGTCGTCGCCGCACGCGGCCGCCAGGTACGCGGCCCGGTCGGACGAATCGGTGCGCACGAGTGCTTCGCTGAAAACCGCTTTCAGACGCAGGGGATCGACGGGCATGGCGGCCTCCGGGTTCGCGCGACGATCATATCGCGGAAACGGCCCCGGATTCGTCTCACCGTTTTCCGGATTTCTGTTCCGACCGCCCGAGTGCGTCGCGGAGCCAGGCCCGGGCGAACGCCCAGTCGCGGTAGGCCGACGCCCGTGACAACCCGAGCAGTTCGGCCGCGTCCTCGACTGAGGCACCGCCGTACACCTTCAGCCGCACGATCTCGGCGGCACCGGGGTCGAGGGTGGCGAGTCGCTCCAGGGCGTCGTCGACCTGAACCCAGTCGGTCGGATCGTCGGCGGGCGATGCGAGGTCGTCGATCGGGACGCGGGCGCCGCCCCCGCCGCGTTTCTCGGCCCGGACCCGGCGGGCGTGATCGACCAGGATGCGGCGCATGGCCTCGGCGGCGGCGGCGACGAACTGCCGGCGGTGCTCCAACGTCGGCCGGTTCTCCCCGCCGATCAGCCGTATGTACGCCTCATGCACGAGAGCGGTGGCGTCGAGGGTGTGGCCGGGGGCTTCGGCCGCCATGCGGGCGGCCGCGAGCCGCCGCAACTCGTCGTACACGAGTGGGAGCAACTCCGCGGCGGCCTGCCGATCACCGGCTTGGGCGGCTTCCAGGAGACGGGTCACATCGCACATTCAGCCGAGTGTAACCGCGGGGTGGCGATGGGACGACTCGAAAGCGACGGGGTGGCCATCAGCAGCGTCACCGGACGGGTATGCAGTATCAGCACTCCCACAGGTCCAGGGTGCATCATGACGGATAGCACCCGGGCGAATGCCAAGCGATCAGGTTCGCGGGCGGTCATCCCCGCAGGTTGGCAGAAGTGGGTGGCTCGCGCAAGGTCCCGCCGCGTCGTCAGCCTGCGGCATCTCGGGCGGAACTGCGACGCGGTCCCACCACTGGTGTGAGCAGGAGCGGCACCGGTACTTGGTGTCGACGTACTTCCCCTCCGCCTCCTCGACCGTCTTTCTGGCGCGGAACAGGTAGCTCGCGGCCTGACACTTCGGGCAGCACCGCTTGGGGCGATCGGGCGGCGTCATCCAGTCCGGCTCCGGGGGTGGTAGACCCGGGAATATCGGCGGACTGGGTAAGCGGCTTGAGCAGCCTACTCCTCATCGGGTCCGAGGTCGGGCTCCATCTCGGTGCAGGCGATCATGTTCGCGGTGTCGTTGAAGTAGACCAGCACCTCGGTGCGGTCCGCATCCCGTCCCGAGTACATCCCGCCTTTGTCCTTCTTGAACGTGACTCGGGCAGCCCTGGTGAAGGCCGGACCGTGCTTGACAGACGGGCTCAACTCGGCCTTCGGGTGCTTCGCCCACAACTCCGCCACTGCCTCCGCGAACGTCATCGCCAACCGCCTCCAAAGACATGGGAACGGAAGAGGTATGCGCCCGGGAACTGGCTGGCAAGCGATCGCGCCGTCGAAGAGCATCCACCGGCCGCGAAGCAGGGGCAACGCCCTTCTCAGCGCGGCCAGGCTTACCCACATTTCGCACAGTGCGTGGGTCATTCTGCGTCAGTGCAGGTCGGGCTTGAAAGGCGGTCTGCAGCCCTGAAAAAGCGACAACCCCGCCGGCCGACCCGTAGGTCGATCGACGGGGTGTCACCGGACGTCCGTGCCCGCGCCGGCCTTCCTTGGCCGAGTGGCCAGGAAAATAGGCGGGGTCCGGGTGGGCGTCAACCGCAGACGAGGACGGCGGCGTCGGCCTCCTCGGCCGCGATACGTGCAGCGACCTCGGCACGGTCGACTTTTACGTGGGAGGGGGCGGAGATCCCGAGTTTCACGCGGCCGTCGCCGATCGACGTCACGGTGATGCGGATCTCGCCGTCGATGACGATTTCCTGGCCGGTCTTGCGGGTGAGCACGAGCATCGGCTGCCTCGTCCGTGAGGGTCGGAGTTGTCTTCTGCCGGAGTTTCAGCAACCGCCGCGCCGGATTGATTAAAGTTGCCCGGGGTGTGCTGCCGACAGCCGGTGATCCACCCTGGAACAGAAACTCCCCACCGTACTGTCGCCGATTTTCGCTCAAGTCGCCAGGTCGGTAGGACGACGCCCGCGGGAATGTCGACACCGGGCCGAGGGCCACCGGCACATGGAAACGACCCGCACCCGCACCGCGGGACGGGAACCACAGGAACGCGGTCGAGATGGTGCTGCGCCTCCACCGGCACCGCGTCTGGGTGATCCGGGCCAGCAGGTTGGTTGTCGCCGTCTCCGCCATGGGGCTCCCGACCGCTTTGTGTGGGGCCTTTCGATCCAGTTCCAATGTCGCCTATCGGCGACCCAGGTGGGCTGACGGTTGACGGTGTGAGAGGTCCGGGCGGGCCGGTCTGCGGGAGTAGTGTCGACGCAGTGTCGAGTCCCGATTCGACACTGTCTTCCGACCGAACAGATTCAGGAGTAAGGATTTATGATACGCGGGTGGTGCAGTGTCGAGTGTCGAGTGCGGTGGTGAAGCATCCGGCGGTGGTTCGTCAGACTCCTCCGAATGATGTGATCGTTCGGCCCCTTGCGACACTCGACACTGCGGGGTTCTCGGTCCGTAACATCTGACACCTATGTCACTTGCGTCCTCGAGAAGTGTCACAATCCGACTCGACACTGAGTCGACACTGTGAGGTTGGTGGCCGACGTCTCGGGCCACAGCGACCCGCCGTAGTCCCTGTCCCCAGGGCAACCCCGCCTCGCCGCTGACCACCTGAATCCGCCAGCTCCGGCTGTCAGCATCACTGGGGACGAGCAGCATCCGGCCCCGCCGGCCGCCACGTCGCCGACCGGCCCAGCATGCACACGTCGGAGACACAGCATGTGCGTCACGCTGACGGCGGCCATGATCGTACCGGCGGCGAGGGAGGCGTTTGCCGCTGCATTGCCGCGAGTTCAGGCGGTCGCCCGGTTTACCACCCGCCGGGTGCCGTGCCCGGACGCCCGCGAGGAACTGGCGGCCGAGGCCGTGGCCCTCGCCTGGCGCTGCTACGTCGCCCTGCTGCGTCGGGGGAAAGACCCGGCCGGCTTCGTCACCACCATCGCCCGGCGCGCGGCCCAGGCGGCGCTGGCCGGCCGGCGGGTGTGCGGGGCGGAGAAGGTCCGCGACGCCCTCTCGCCGCTCGCCCGGCTCCGCGGCCGGGTGCGGATGGATCGGATCGGCGACCGGGTGCCAGGTCGGCGCCGGTGTTCCGGGGAGGCGGTGGCGGCAGAACTGGTGGCGGCCGACCCGCGGGTGAAGGTCCCCGACCAGGCCGCCTTCCGGGTCGACTTCCCCCGGTTCCGCGGCGGCCTACCGCCGGCGAAGCGGGAGGCCCTGGACCTACTGGCGGCGGGGTGGGGGACGGGGGCGGCGGCCGCCCGCCTCGGCGTCTCCGCGGGGCGGGTCAGCCAGCTCCGCCGCGAGCTGGCGGAGAAGTGGGAGGCGTTCCACGACGAGCCCTCCTGATTCACGATCCGGGTGATGGTGTCTATTCTGTCTCCGGCAGGATTCCCGACCCCGCCGAGGACCGGCCGTGATCCGCATCTCCCTACCGGACGACGACCTGCAACGCCTGGAAGCGACCTTCCGCGAGACCCCCGACGCCAAACTGCGGCACCGGGTCCAGATCGTCCTGATGGCCCACCGGGGCCGCCGCCACCCGGACATCGCGGCCGACACCGGCACCTCCCCGCGGTCCGTCCAACGGTGGCTCAACGCCTACCTCGACCGCGGGCTCGACGGGCTCCGCCCCCGGAAGGCACCCGGGGCCAAGCCCACGCTCACCCCCGACCTGGCCCCGGTCCTCCGGCAGTGGGTCATCGACGGCCCCGCCAGGCACGGGCTCGACCGGGCCAACTGGACCTATCCCGAGTTGGCCGACCACCTGCTCAAGACCCGCGGCGTCCGGGTCGGGAAGTCGGCCCTCCAGGCGTTCGGAGCGAAGCACGGGATCCGCCCGTACCGGCCGACGTACCGATTCCTCCGCGGCGACCCGGCCAAGCAGGCGACGGCCCGGGAGGAGATCGCCGACCTCAAAAAGGGGCGGCGGCCGGCGACCTCGTCCTGCTGAGCCAGGACGAGGCCCGGTTCCCGATGGTCCCGACCCTCACCGCGACCCTTGGGGTGAAGGGCCACCGGCCGGTGGTGGGGACGCGGGACTGCAAGCACCTGCTGTACGTCTTCGCCGTCGTCAACCTAGCGACTGCCGCCGTCCACGCGAACCTGGTGGACAGCCCGAAGGACGCCAAGAAGAAGACCGGGAAGAGCAAGACCCGGCGGATGCAGGAGGCGTTCGCGGCCCACCTCCGGCACGTCGGCCGGATGTACCCGACCGGCATCCACAAGCGGGTGGTACTGCTCATCGACAACGCCCCGTGGCACCGGGGGAGGCCGATCGACGAGGCCCTGCGGGACAACCCGCACCTGGAGTTCAAGCGGCTCCCCAGCTACAGCCCGCAACTCAACCCGATCGAGCGGTTCTGGAAGCTCCTCCGACGCCGGGCGACCCACAACCGGCTGTTCGACACGCTCGCCGACCTGCGGCGGTCGATCCGGAGCAGCCTGAGCTACTACCAGACCGTGCGGGACCGAGTCCGAACCTTACTCGACCGCAAGGCGATGAAACGGACGCCCTCAACCGGATCGTGAATGAGAAGGGCCGTCATCACGAGGGGAGGTGGGGGATGTTTGCGACGATCCTGGGGCCGCTGGTGGACCGGGTGAAGGTGCTCCTGGCCGCCCAGGCGGTGCAGGAGCTGGAGGCCGACTTCCTGGCCGGCGCCGCCGGCCGGGCCGGTGGCCTGGACAAGCTCGCGGCGGCGTGGCAGGCGGACGGCCTCGACGGGGCCGCCGCGGAGGTCCAGCGGCGGTCCCGCGGGCTGAAGGCGGCGGCGGGCGACGGGCAGGGCGCGGTGGTCCCGTCGCCCCCGCCAGCGCTGCTGGCTCCTGGCCGGAAGCCGCGGCCGCAGTAGGCGGCGATATTCGACAATCGAGACCGAAGGAGGTAAGTGATGGGTGCGCGGCAGAAGTTGAACCAGCTCCACGCGACGGGGGCGGCGGTCGTGGCCGGGGTGCTGGGGCTGGCGTTCCAGTCGTGGTGGGCGTTCGTGGCGTTCCTGCTCGGGCTGCTCGGCCTGGGCGTGTGGGGCGGGAGCATCCGCCTCGCCCGGCGGTAGGCCGATGCAACGTGAACTCCGGACGGGCTCTGAGCCCGTCCGGGATTTCACTAGCCGTCGGCCGCCGAGGGCTCGGTGCAGGCGATCGGGACGAGACCGACCCCGCACGACTCTTCCGACCCGCGCTCGCAGGGTCGAGTCCCCTGGACCAGGAAGCCCGCGGTGTGGAGAGGCCGCAGCGGTCGGGACGAACGACAGTCGGAAGCGTCTTGCACTACTCATGGTTCGACCCCTCGGCCCTAATTCCCTCGCGGCGACCCAGGTACTGCACGACTCTTCCGACCTTCGCCGACTGGATCGCGGGCGGTCGCCGACAGTCGGAAGAGTCGTGCATTCTGCGCGGGTCGACAAGCGTTACCCCGCCGACCGATGCCCACAACCCCACGACCGGGAACTGCACGACTCTTCCGACCCTCGTCGTTATCGTCTGTCCCACGGGTCCGAGAGTCGGAAGAGTCGTGCGGCCGGGGCCGGGGCGTGGCCGGCTGGACGCGGCGGGGAGACGTCACGGGGCAACGGGAGGGCGACCTGCCTCACCATAGGCCTCCTCCCACCAGGGACACCGCGTACAGGTGGACCAGGCGCCGTCGATCCGACCCACCCACCCGCACGAGTCTTCCGACCCTCGCCCCGCTTGACGGCGGAGTCCGGTGTGACCGTCCCGATCCACCGGCGGAGGACATGCCGAGCCGGCCATCTCACCCCCGGGTGTCGAGAGTCGGAAGCGTCTTGCGGCTCGCGGACGGCTGCGCGGACGAGGATACGAGTCCAGGCCGCGACCCCCTCGGGATAACTGGGCGTCGGTCGGAGAGCGGCCTTGAAGGTGTTTCGTAACCGTTCACACCCCGTTGGGGAGGAGTGATGGAGCGGTGCTCATGGTTTTGGCCGCTTGAATCGCCTCGATCAAGAATCCCAGCACGTTTCGCCCCTGCTGACGGCAGGACGCAACCACCGTCAGCATCCGTTCCACGAACCGGCTGCCCGTGTCGCTGTCGGTGCCGTAACTGGTTTTCCGCCAGCACACGGCGTGGCGAACGGCCCGCTCCGCGGCGTTGTTGGTCGGTTCCACCCCGGCGGTCGATGCGAACGTCCACAGCGACGCCTCCACCGCCAGGACCTCCTGACAGGTGGCCGCCGTCCTGGCGCACGAGGATGCCGACCCGCGTCGAAGCAGGTTTCTCACCTCGACCCGCAGCCACGACACATACCGCGAGCGGAACCCAGCCCGGGTCAGCGTCCCGTCCCGCACACGCGGCCAGTGCTCGAACAGGATGTCGGCGTGCAGGAGCAGGTCCTCGCCGGTGGCCGACCCGGCATTCGTCCGGTCGATCATGGCCTGGAAGTCGCGCCGCAGGTGCGCCCAGCACACCTGCCGCTTGTCGCCGGGCAGGTGGGAGTACACGGGGAAGCGATCGGTGGTGAGCGTCGGGGGCCGGGGGCCGACCAGGTCGTCGAAGGCGGCCCGGTTCCGCCTGGGGCGGATGACGAACGCGGTCACGAGGGTGGTGACGGCGACCAGGCCATTCACGGTGACGCATCCCGGTCGTAAGCCGTCCGCTGGCAGGGACTTGGCCAAGCCAGGGAGAGGGCGCGCCCATGCTGTTCGGTGGGGTCTTCGAGCGGTTCCTAGAGGAGAGCCCGCTCAGCGTGATGTCCCGGGCGACCATCGAGCACGCCCTCTCGGCCTCGGCCCTCGACGCGCTGTTCGACCGGACCGCCGAGCGCGGGTACACCCGGGAGTTGCTGTTCTCCACGACGGTCGATCTGATGACCCTGGTGGTCGGCGGCAAGGCCCTCCACGTCCAGGCCGCCTACCGGCACCTGCGGGACCGCGTCCCGGTCACCCTCAAGTGCGTCTACGACAAGCTCCGGAACATCGAGACGGGCGTGTCCGCGGGGCTGGTCGCGCACGTGTCGGGCCGGTGCGAGGGGCTGATCACCGCGCTGGGCGGGGGGTGCAAGAGCCTGCTGCCGGGCTACCGGGTGCGGGTCCTCGACGGCAACCACCTGGCCGCCACCCAGCGGCGGCTGGGCGTCACCCGGGGGCACACCGCCGGCCCCTTGCCCGGGCAGAGTTTGGTCGTGCTCGACCCGGCCCTGATGCTGGTCACCGACATCGTCCCGTGCGAGGACGCCCACACCCAGGAGCGGGCGCTGATCGACCAGATTGTGCCGCTGGTGCGGGAGCGGGACGTGTGGGTCGCGGACCGCAACTTCTGCACGGCGGAGTTCCTGTGTGAGGTGGCCGCCCGGCGGGCCTACGTCGTCATCCGACGCCACGGGAACCTGAGCGTCGAGGCCGAAGCCGGGTACGGGGCCGAGGTCGCGACGGACCGGGGCTGGGTGGGCGAGCGGCGGGTCTGGGTCTGCTGGGGTGGGGCGCGGTTGGTGCGCCTGCGGCAGGTGCGGGTGCGGCTGCGGGCGCCGACCGCGGACGGGGACGCGGAGGTGGAGATCCTGACCAACCTGCCGGCGAAGGTGCCGGCCAAGAAGGTGGCCGAGATCTACCTCAAGCGGTGGAAGATCGAGGGGGCCTTCCACGAGTTGACAGTCGCCTTGAACTGTGAGGTGAACACCCTGGGGTACCCCAGGGCCGCGCTGTTCGGGTTCTGCGTGGCGGTGGCCGCGTACAACGTGCTGGCCGTACTGAAGGCGGCCCTGCGGGCGGTGCATGGTGAGAAGAAGGTGCAGGAGGAGGTGTCGGGGTATTACCTGGCGCTGGAGTGGGCGATGGTGTACGCGGGGATGATGATCGCCCTGCCCGCGTCGGAATGGGAGGCGTTCGGTCCGATGCCCAGCCCGGAGTTGGCCGGCCACCTCCGCGAGTGGGCGGGCAAGGTCGACCTTGGGAGGATCAAGAAAGCGCCGCCCCGGAAGCCGACGAGGACGGCGACCCGACGGATCAAGGACAAGAGCCCACATGTTTCCACGGCCCGGTTGCTCGACGAGGGGAAGAAGACCCGTCAGGCGAAAGTCAGCCGGAATCCGTGAGTCTCACACCGTGAATGGCCTGGTGACGGCGACCCACAGCCAGGCCTTGTCTCGCCCCTGCTTCCAACCGGTTTCATCGACGTTGGCCGGTCGAGTCCGGGTGTGGTTCAGGGCGGCGGTGTGGATCGGCGCCAGCGCCGCCGCGGTTCGCTTCTGGAGGTCGCACACCGCCGCCGGGCTGATCGGCAGGCCGAACAGGTCGTTCATCGCCTGACGGATGGCCCGCTTGCCGAGCCGGTGGCCGGCGGCGAGCAGCGCCGTGACGGCCTGGGTGCGCGGCCCGTACCCGCCGACCGCGTCGGCCGGGAGCGGGGCGCAGGTGACGGCCCGGCAGTGGGGGCAGGTCAGCCGGTGGCAGCGGTACTCGGTGACGTGGGCCTTGACCGCGGGGATCTCGTGAACCTGATGGACGAGCGGGCTCGGGTCGTCGCCGGCGAGGCGTTGGCAGCAGCGACGGCAGCGTGTGGGCTTCAGGGGAACGACGACGTCCGGCGGCAGGAGGGTGCGGTCGCGCTTGGGATGCCCGGGCTGTCCTCCTCGCTTGTTGCCGGTCGGGGGTTTGGGGGGTGCGGGCTTGGCGTGTGGCGGATCGGCCGACGGCGGGCGGGAGGAGTTGGCCGAGGTCTGGTTCAGCCGGGCTTCCAGGTCGGCGATACGGCGTTCCAGCCCGATGACGACGGCGGCGATCGCCGGCCGGAGGTTCGGCGGGATGGCGTCCCAGAGCTCGGCGGGGATGGACGCGGGCCGGGTCATGCCCGAGGATGGCCGATGCCGCCAGCGCGGGTCAAGACAGACCCGCCGGGGTGTGAACGGTTACGGTGTTTCGATTTGGCAACACGTGTGGGCCGGACCGTGAACGGATTGGATGGAAGTTGAACGGCGGACATGTGGGGCAGCCAGAAATCTCAGCCCGGGGTAGAACCCGTCAATCTCCCACATTATCTTGAGCCGGGATCCGCGCCGCCGGTCGCACCTGCCCCCTCACCCGCGGGCCGGTACGGCCCCGGTTCTCGCAACCTGCCTACAGGGACCAGCCTCCCCTGTCGGCTCGTCGGACTCGACCACCCCCACCGGTTACCGAGTACGGACTCTCCCATGCCCCACCCCGCGTTCCGCTCCCTGCTCCGGACCCTCGCCGCACGACTCGGCCGGCCGGCCCGCCGCCCGCAGACGCCATCCCGGCCCGGGAATCGTCGCCCGGGCGTCGAGCTGCTCGAGGACCGGACCGTCCCGGCGAACGTCGGATTCGTCACCACGGCCGACGGGCTGGTCACGGACGCCGACCTGGACGGGACGTTCGAGGCCGCCTACGGCGGTGGCGACACCGTCCCCGTTAGGTGGCAGGCCTCGACCGGCGCGTCTCCGGGGATCGCCCGGGGGGTGTTCGAGTTCGACCTCTCCCGCCTCGCCCCGGGAACTACCATCCGGGCCGCCACGGTGGGGCTGGACGTCACCGCGTTCACGGCCGGCACGGCCGCGCCCCAGGTCAACTTCGTCGTCTACGTCGGGGACGGGAGCGTGACGACCGGCGACGGGGCCGCGCCCGGCGCGGTGGTCGGCTCGGCTTCCGTCACGGCGACCGGGTACCAGGAGTTCAGCCTGAACCCGGGCGTGTTCACGCAACTCCTCCGGACCCCGACCGCCCGGAAAGTTACGGTCCGGGCCGAACTGCCGCAGGCGTCGGTCGCCTCGGTTACCTTCGCCGGGACGGAGTTCGGCGGCCGCCGGCCCGCCACCCTGACCCTCGACGTACCGGCGCCGGGGCCGTACCAGATGTTCGCCGACCCGGCGGTCGTCAGCGAGACGGCCGGGCCGAACGCAACGACCGTGACCTTCGCCCGGTTCGGTGACCTGTCACTGCCGATCACCTTTACGCTGACCAGCAGTGACACGACCGAGGCGACGGTCCCGCCGTCGGTCACGTTCGCGGCCGGGGAGTACCAACTGACGTTCCCGGTCACCGCCGTGGACGACGCAATCGCGGACGACATCCAGCAAGTGTTCCTCACCGCCCAGGCGGTCGCCGCCGGGGAGGGGTCGCCCGTCGGGTTGGATACGACGTTCGGCGCCGGCGGGACGGCCGCGACGGACCTGCGGCTGGAGATCCAGCCGCCGCGGGCGACCCTCGCCCGGCAGCCGGACGGGAAGCTCGTCGTCGCCGGTGAGGACGGCACGGGTGCCGCGGCCGTCCGCGTCCAGCGGTTCAACGCCGACGGCACCCCGGACAGCACGTTCGGGACCGGTGGCACGGTCACCACGCCGCTCCCCGACGGCGGATTCCCGGTCCCGTCCGACGTGGTGGTGCAACCCGACGGCAAGATCCTGGTCGGCGGGAAGTACGCGCAGGGGACCGGGACGGCATTCCTGGCCCGGTACAACGCCAACGGCACCCTCGACACCACCTTCGGGGCGGGAAGCCCCTCCGGTGGGCTCCGCACCGGCATTGCCGACCTGACGGCGATCAACGGGTGGGTCGAGGACGTCGCCGTCGACCTGGCGAACGGCCCGACGTTCGGCCGGATCACGCTCGCCGTGGCGGCCAACGGGACGGTCTTCTTCCAGGCGGCCCGGCTGCTGCCCGACGGCACCTACGACACGAGCTTCGGCAGCCCCGCGACCCCCGGACGGATCGTTTACAGCAACGTCGCGGGGGGACCGTCCTACGGCGGCAACGCCCGGGCGGTGAGTGTCTACCCGGGCGGGAGCTTCCTCCTGGCCGGCGGGAACAAGGTGGCCCGGTTCCTCGCCAACGGGTCGCCGGACACCTCGTTCGGGTCCGGCGGGGTACGGCTCCTGGACTTCGGGACGCCGGCGGCCTTCACCGACATTTTTGCGATCGAGACCGACCAGGTCGGGCGGATCGTCCTCGGGGCGAGCGTCGCCACCGGGTCGGCGAGCGGGTCGACGAACAACTTCACCGACTTCGCCGCCGCCCGGCTCGACTCGGCCGGCTCACTGGATGCCACGTTCGGCGGGGACGGGACGGTGACGACCGGGTTCTCAACCGGCCTCGACGACGTGCCGAGCGCCCTGGTTCTTCAGCCGGACGGCCGGGTCGTGCTCGCGGGCTACGCCGAGCTGTCGGACAGCCCGCTGAACCGGCAGGCGGCGCTGGTCCGGTTCCTCCCGGACGGCACCCTCGACGCGGTCACGTTCGACGGCGACGGGCGGTTCCAGCAGTCGCTCGTGCCGAGCGACACCGAGGTGGTGTTTGATGCCGTCCTCCAGCCGGACGGCAAGCTGGTCGCGCTGGCCGGGTGGGGCACCGACTACCGGCTCGCCCGGTTCAACATGGGCCCCGCGCTCGCGTTCCCGAGTACGACGGCCTCCGTCGTGGTCAGGGACGACGAGACGCCGAACCGCCCGCCGGCGGCACAGTCGTTCTCCGTGACGATCCCCGAGGACACGGTCCGGGGGATCAACCTGCCGTTCGTCCAGGACCCCGAACTCGACCCGATCACGTACGAGATCCTCACCCAGCCGGCGGCCGGGACGGGCCGGGTCACCCTCAGCGGCAACGACCCGACGGTCGCGCGGTTCGTGTACTTCCCCGCACCCGACTTCGTCGGCACCACCACGTTCACCTACCGGGCGAACGACCCTCAGCTGACCGGCCCGACGGCGACGATCACCGTCAACGTGGTCGCGGTGGCCGGCGCCCCGGACGGCCCCGACGCCGCCTTCACGGTCGCCGCTGGCGGCACCCTCCAGGACCGCGTCACGGCCACCGACCCGAACGGCGACCCGCTGACGTACTCCGTCGTCACGGGGAACGGCCCGGCGCACGCGGACGTCTTCGCCGTGTTCTCGGACGGCCGGATTTTCTACCGGCCGGCCACCGGCTACGTCGGAACGGACAGCTTCATCTACACGGTGACCGACGGGACCGGCTCGGACGTCGGGATGGTGACGATCACCGTCCTGGGCGCGAACCGCCCGCCGGTCATCGACGACCAGACGGTCACCGCCGCCGAGGATACGCCGTTCGCCGGCACGTTGCTGGCGTCCGACCCGGACGGGCAGACCCTGACCTTCAGCCGGGCCTCCCTGCCGGCCAACGGGACGACTACCGTCAACGCCGACGGGTCGTTCAGCTACACCCCGAACTCGAACTTCAACGGTACCGACTCGTTCACCGTCCGGGTCAGCGACGGCACCCTCACCGACACCGCCGTCGTGACCGTCACCGTCACCCCGGTGAACGACGCCCCGGTCGTGACGGCCCCGGCCGCCGTGACGACGGACGAGGACGTCATCCTGTCGCTCGGCGGGGTGAACATCACCGACGTGGACGCCGGCTCGGCCAACGTGGTCGTCACGCTGGCGGCCGGGCACGGCGGCCTCCTCGTCGCCACGACCGGGGTCAGCGGCGGGGTCACGGCCGCACAGGTGCAGAACAACGGCACCGGGTCGGTCACCGTCACCGCGCCGCTCGCCGCGATCAACGCCACGCTCGCCGCCTCCACCGGCCTCCGGTACCGCCCGACCCCCAACTACAACGGGCCGGACGCCGTGACCGTCTCCGCCAACGATCAGGGGAACACCGGCGCCGGCGGGCCGCAGCCGAGCACGAAGACGCTCGCCGTCACCGTCAACGCGGTGAACGACGCCCCGGTCGCCTTCCCGACCACGCAGAGCGCGACGACGAACGAAGACACGCCCGTCTCGGGGACGGTCACCGGCCGGGACGTCGAGAACGACCCGCTGACGTTCTCGGGCGACGTGCCGCCGGAGGGGCTGCCGGCCCACGGGTCGGTGACGGTCAACGCCGACGGGTCGTACACCTATACGCCCGCGACAGACTTCAACGGCACCGACCAGTTCGTGTTCAAGGTGTCCGACCCGGCCGGGGCGTTCGGGTACGGGCTGGTGACGGTCCGCGTGCTGCCGGTGAACGACGCCCCGGTCGCCCGGGACGACGCCTACACCGTGGACGAGGACCAGACGCTCACGATCACCGTCGGCCCGGTGACCCGGCTGCGGATGGTCAGCGAGCCCGGCGACTTTGTCGGCCAGGGGAGTCCGGGCACCAACCAGCCGCTCGTCCTCGACTACGCCCCGCCGGGCTCGGGGTTCACCGCCCGGACGAACTTCGACAACGGGGTCGAGGTCCGGGTCAGCGACCCGACGGTGGTCGGCGGGTGGACGCTCGACTTCGCCGCCCCGGGCAACGCCCTGCTGACCCCGGGCACGTACCTGGACGCCCAGCGGTTCCCGTTCCAGGCGGCCGACCGGCCGGGGCTCGACGTGTCCGGCGACGGCCGCGGGCTCAACCAGCTGACCGGCCGGTTCACGGTCTACGACGTGGCCTACGGGCCGGCGGGGGCGGTCACGCGGTTCGCCGCGACGTTCGTCCAGCAGGACCTCAACTTCAACGGGACCGTCGACCCGCCGCTGTCGGGGGCGGTCCTGTTCAACACCACGTTCGGGGCCGGCGGCGGGGTACTCGCCAACGACACGGACGCCGACGGCGACGTCCTGCTGACGGCGGCCCTGGTGTCCGGGCCGAGCAGCGGCACCCTCGCGCTGAACCCGGACGGGACGTTCAGCTACACCCCGAACCCGAATTTCTTCGGCACCGACTCGTTCACCTACCGGACCGGCGACGGGACCGCCCCGGGCGGGGTGGCGACGGTCACGATCACCGTCCGGCCGGTCAACGATCCGCCGGTCCAGGCGGTGAACGCCGGCCTGACCGTGGCCGAGGGGGCGTCCGCGCCGCTGACCCCCGCGGCGCTGACGGCCACGGACGTGGACAACTCCGCCGCCCAACTCACCTACACCGTGACCACCGCCCCGGCCCACGGCTCGCTCCGGCTCGGCGGGATCGCGCTGGCGGCGGGCGGGGTGTTCACCCAGGCGGACGTGAACGCCGGTCGGGTCAGCTACGCCCACGACGGGTCCGAGACGACCGCCGACGGCTTCACGTTCTCCCTGTCCGACGGGGCCGCGCCGCCGCAGGCGGCCGCGTTCGCCGTCACCGTCACGCCCGTCAACGACGCCCCGGTGGCGCAGGCGCTGGCGGTGTCCACCGACGAGGACGTTCCCGCGGCCGGCACCCTCCCCGTGACCGACGCGGACGGCGGAAGCCTCGCCTACGCGGTCGTGGCGCCGCCGGCTCACGGCACGGTGACGCTGAACACGGCGACGGGCGAGTTCACCTACGCCCCGAACGCCGACTACTTCGGGGCCGACAGCTTCACCTTCCGGGCGTCGGACGGGAGCCTGGAGAGCAACGTGGCGACGGTGTCGATCACGGTCACCCCGGTGAACGACGACCCGACCGCGACCGCGGACTCGCTCGTGGTGGACGAGGACGCGGGGGCGACCGTGGTGCCCGTCCTGACCAACGACTCGCCCGCCCCGGACGTCGGGGAGTCGCTGACCGTCGTGTCCGTCGGCCCGGCCGCCAACGGCGTCGCGTCGCTGTCGGGGGGGGTCGTTCGATACTCCCCGAACGCGAACTACAACGGGCCCGACTCGTTCAGCTACACGATCACGGACGGGCACGGCGGCACGGCCACCGCGACCGTGTCGGTCGTCGTGCGGCCGGTCAACGACGCGCCGACCGCCACCTCGGACGTGCTGACCGTGGCCGAGGACGCGGCGGCGACGGTGGTGCCCGTGCTGGACAACGACACGTTCGCCCCCGACACCGGGGAGACGCTCTCCGTCGCGGCCGTCACGCAGCCGGCCTTCGGGACGACCACGCTCGTCGGCGGGGTGGTCCGATACGCGCCGCGGGCGAACTACTCCGGGTCCGACAGCTTCACCTACACCCTGTCGGACGGGAACGGCGGCACCACCTCCGGGTGGGTGACGGTGATCGTGACACCGGTCAACGACGCGCCGACCGCCAACACGGACGCGCTGACCGTCGCCGAGGACGCGGCGCCCACGGCCGTTCCGGTGCTGGCCAACGACACGTTCGCGCCCGACACCGGGGAGACGCTCACCGTCGTCGCCGTCACCCAGCCGGCCCACGGGACGGTCACTCTCCTCGCCGGGGTGGTGAGCTACGTCCCGGCCGCGGACTTCAACGGGACCGACACCTTCACCTACACGATCTCCGACGGGAACGGCGGGACGGCCGTGGGCACCGTCCGGGTGACGGTCACGGCCGTGAACGACCGGCCGACGGTCGCGGCCCCGGCGACCGCCACCACCGCGGAGGACACGGTCCTGGATTTGACCGCGCTGGGCGGCGTGGCCGTCGCCGACACGGCCGACGGGAACGCCGGGACGTTCACCGCCTCCGTGACGGCCACGAATGGGACTCTCACCGGCACCGGCTTCACCGGCAACAACTCCGCGAGCCTGACGGTGACGGGGTCGCAGGCGGTGGTGAACGCGGCGCTGGCCACGCTCAGGTTCCGCCCGGCCGCGAACTTCACCGGGTCGGCGACGCTCACGACCACGGTCAACGACAACGGGAACACCGGGGCCGGCGGCCCGTTCACCGCCACCGCCGCCACGACGATCGCCGTCACCCCGGTGAACGACGCCCCGACCGTGACCGGCGGCCCGTTCACGGTCCGGGAGCGGGCGGCCGCGGGGACGGAGGTCGGCACCGTGACCGGGCAGGACGTCGAGGGGGCCGCGCTCGCGTACTCGATCGTCGGCGGGAACACGAACTCGGCCTTCGCAGTCGACCCCGCGACCGGGCGGATCACCGTCGCCAACCCGGCCGCGCTGGTGATCGCGACCACGGCGCAGTTCCAACTGACCGTGCGCGCGAGCGAACCGGGCGGGCTGTCCGGCGAGGCGACCGTGGTCGTGACCGTGGTCGCGGCGACGCAGCGTGTGACGATCGACGTGATCCCGGACGGCCGGCACATCAACAGCCGCAGCAACGGGAAGATCGAGGTGGCGATCATGGGGGCGGCCGGGTTGGACGTGCGGTCGATCGACGTGGCGTCGCTGCGGTTCGGCCGCACCGGGCAGGAGGACTCGATCAGCCGCGACGGGCGCGGCCGGGCTCAGGTCGAGTACCGCGACGTGGACGACGACGGCCGGCTCGACCTGGTGGTCCGGTTCGACACCGCCCGCACCGGCTTCCGCCCCGGCGACGCCCGGGCCTACCTGACCGGGAAGCTGCTCAACGGCGACGCCATCGCCGGGGACGACGCCGTGTCGGTGGTGTAGCCCGCCGGGGGCACCCAGCAGGACGCCGCCGGGGCGGGGCCGGCCGAGCTGGAGCCGGCGATCCGGGCCGTGCTGGCGGCCGTCCGGACCGGTCGGCGTCCCGGGTGCGGTCGGCCCGGGGTGCGGTCGGTCTCCCCCACCGGGGCGGCCCACTCGTGCACGGTGGACCGGCCGACCCGATACCGCTTGGTGACCTGCGTCGGGGATTCGCCCACGTCCAGGTCGAGCAGGGCCAGCGCCTGGCGGGTTTCCCGGGCGTCGGCGTTGGAGCGTGCCGTCGCGGCCAGCGCCTCACGGTCACGGGCGGTCAGCCGAAGTGCCACCACGGATCTCCCTCCCCCGCCTGAGCTTAGGGAGGAACGGGCGTCCGGAAACTTCGGCCGAACTACTTAGCGCTTCCACTCTTCCGCCGGGATGAGAAACTCGTGTCGCCCTGGTGGCGGGTTCCGGACCGGGGACCGGACCGACAGCCGCAACTCCTTGGCCTTTCTGTCCGGCCGCTCGAACCGGTAGCAGAACAGGATCGGCGGGTCGCCGGGGTTCATGTCGTCGGACGCCGCGGGGTCGTTGTCCTTCACGTCCCGGCCCGGGTCGGATACAAGCCCGTACTGATTCCCCAAGTCGTCTACGGCCTCCACGTCGAGCCGCGTGTCACCATTCGGCATCTCGCCGATCCAGGGGCGGTGAAGCATCTTCTTGTCGGCCGACGTGTTCGCCACCTCGACCCAGATGGAGAGTTCCATCGGTGCGATCCGCTCGTCCGCGCCGTCCGGGCCCACGGTAACGGGCGCCCGCAGCAACGCCCGCTTGACCCTCAACTTCACGTCGCCGATTTGGCTCCAGTTGGTGGGGATCAACTCAACCGGCGGCGCGGGACGAGTTGGCTTCTCCTTGTCGCCGAAGGCGAACCAGTACGCGGCGAACCCGCCCCCGCCGAGCAAGAGGACTGCCGCGAAGACTACGACGTTGACAACGACCGACGAACCCTGCTTCGCCGACTTGCTCCCCGCCCGCCGCGGGCGGTCGTCCACGTCGTCGGCCGGCCGCTTCCGACGCGGGCGGGCGTCGTCCTCATCGACTTCGATCTCGACGACACCCGGCGCGGGGACGCGGACAGGGGCGTGGCACTTGGGGCATTCCGCGGTTTGCCCCGCAGCCGCATCCGGGGCGTTGAGGCGTACTCCGCACTCGGGGCACTGGACGCTGACGGGCATTGGCAACCGGGGGGAGAAAGTGATTCTGTCGGGCCGAATTAGACCGCGCGGTCGGGCTGTAAGCAATGACTTGCCAACCGCCGCGAACAGGCGGCCCGACGCGCCTACGTCGTAGCCGTCCGGTGGCGATGCTGATGGCCGTACCGCTATTTCCGAGTCGTCCCCGCGTAACCTGGCGGTTACACTCGCCTCCATGTCCGACGTGACTCGTCTCCTCGATGCTGCCGCGGCCGGCGACCGCCGCGCCGCGGGCGACTTGCTGCCGCTCGTCTACGACGAGTTGCGGAAGCTTGCCGCCGCCCGCATGGCCGCCGAGTCGCCGGACCACACCCTCCAACCGACCGCCCTGGTCCACGAGGCGTACCTCCGGCTGGTCGGCCCGGCCGACGCGCTCCGCTGGGACAACCGCGGGCACTTCTTCGCCGCGGCCGCCGAAGCCATGCGCCGCATCCTGGTGGAAGCCGCACGGCGAAAGGGGGCCGAGAAGCACGGCGGCGACCGCCGGCGGGTCGAGTTGACCGACGTGCCGGCCGCGCCCGAGGTCGACGGCGACCGGCTGCTCGCCCTGGACGCGGCCCTCACCCGGCTGGCCGCCGAGGACCCGGTCGCCGCCCGTGTGGTCGAGCTCCGGCACTTCGCCGGCGTGTCGGTCGAGGATGCGGCCGCCGCCCTCGGCCTGTCCCGGGCCACCGCCTACCGCCACTGGACCTACGCCCGGGCCTGGCTCAAGGACGCCGTCGCCGGGGCCGACCCGGGCTGACAAACTTTTTTCCGGATTCCGTGAGACGAACGGGCGGAGTCCTCGCATTGGGGGATGAACCCGAACCCGGAGCGCCCATGCCCACCGACCCGAAGCGCGTCAAGGAGGTCTTCCTGGCGGCGGCCGAACTGCCCGAAGGGGCCGCCCGGTCCGCATTTCTCGACCGCTCCTGCGGGGGCGACGCCGACCTTCGGGGGCGGGTCGAGGTGCTGCTCCGGTCCCACGACCCGGAGGGGAGTTTCCTGGGCACCCCGGCGGCCGTGGTTCCGGACCCGGACGCCGCCGCCACCCGGGCGTTCGAACCGGACCCGGATCATGCCGCCACCCGCACCGGTGGGGGCGGAGCCGCCGACGACGACGAGGTGCCGCTCGGCTTCCTGGCCCCGGCCACCCGGCCGGACTCGCTCGGCCGCATCGGGCACTACGAGGTGCTGCAGGTGCTCGGCCACGGCGGGTTCGGCATCGTCTTCCGCGCCTTCGACGACGTGCTCCACCGGGTCGTCGCGGTGAAGGTGCTGGCCCCGCAGATGGCCTCCACGTCGCCGGCCCGCAAGCGGTTCCTCCGGGAGGCCCGGTCCAGCGCCCAGGTGCGGCACGAGAACGTGGTGCAGGTGTACGAGGTCGGCGAAACCCCGCTGCCGTACATCGCCATGGAGTTCATCCCCGGCGAGACCCTCCAGGACCGCCTCAACCGCATCGGCCCAGTCGAGCCAGCCGAGGTCGTGCGGATCGGCCGGCAGATCGCCGAGGGGCTGGCCGCCGCCCACGGCCAGGACCTCATCCACCGGGACATCAAGCCGGGGAACGTCCTCCTGGAGGGCGGGGCCGGGCGGGTGAAGATCACCGACTTCGGGCTGGCCCGGGCGGCCGACGACGCCAGCATCTCGCAGAGCGGGATCATCGCCGGCACGCCGATGTACATGGCCCCGGAGCAGGCCAAGGGCGACAAGCTCGACCAGCGGGCCGATTTGTTCAGCCTCGGCAGCGTCCTCTACCAGATGGCCGCCGGCCGGCCGCCGTTCCGGGCGAACAGCACTGTGGCGGTGCTCAAGCGGGTCGCCGAGGACACCCCGCGCGACATCCGGGAGATCGTCCCGGAGGTGCCGCAGTGGCTGTGCGACATCATCGCCAAGCTGCACGCCAAGAACCCCGACGACCGCTACCAGTCGGCCCGCGAAGTGGCCGACGTGCTCGCCGACTGCGAGGCGCAACTCAAAGCGAACTCCAAGTTGAAGGATTTCAGCCGCATCCCGCGGAGCAAACAGACCAAAACGGCGAAGACCGGCAATTGGAAATGGGTCGTCGCGGCGGCCGTCCTGCTGCTTCCCGTACTCGCGGTGGCCGTGACGGAGTTCGCCGGGGTCACGCATCTGTTCCGGCATCAGGCGATGCCCAATCCGAACAAGGGTGGGCACGAACCAGAGGTCGTGACGACGACCGGCTGGCACGGTTGGCCTGCCGACGCACCCCAGCCCGCGATCGCCCCCTTCGACGCCACTCAAGCTCGGGCACATCAGGACGCCTGGGCCAAGCATCTCGGTGTGCCGGTCGAGTACACGAACAGCCTGGGCATGAAGTTCATGCTGATCCCGCCAGGTGAATTCACGATGGGGAGCACGGCGGAGGAGATCGCAGCAGCTCTCAAGGATGTCTCCCCGGATGACAAGCACTGGCAGGAGTGCATCCAGTCAGAAGCGCCGCAGCACAAGGTGATCCTGACGCAGCCGATCTACCTGGGCGTGAACGAAGTCACGCAGGCGGAGTATGAAAAAGTGATGGGCGTGAATCCCTCGCACTTCGCTCCGCTGGGAATGGGCAAAGAGGCGGTCGCCGGGCTGGAGACGGCCGAGCACTCGGTGGAAACGGTGAGTTGGAATGACGCGGCCGAGTTCTGCGCCAAGCTGAGCAAACAGGAGAAATTGAAGCCGTTTTACTTCCGGGCCGGTGAAACGATCACGCCGCTGGACGGGACGGGTTACCGCTTGCCCTCTGAGGCGGAATGGGAGTTTGCCTGCCGGGCCGGGACGGCCACAAAGTACTGGATTGGCGACAAAGACGAAGACCTGGTGCGGGCGGGGTGGTTCGGTGGAAACTCCGGGGGCCGGACACACGCGGCGGGCGAGTTGAAGGCGAATCCGTTCGGGCTATCTGACATTCACGGCAACGTCTGGGAATGGGTGCAGGACGGTTGGGACGCGTCCTATTATGGGCAATTCCAGGATAAACCCGCGATCAACCCAAACAGCCCATTTTCCGCCGGTTCCCTGCGCGTGATCCGGGGCGGTCATTGGGGCTACACCGCGTCCGTCTGCCGGTCGTCGCATCGCCACGCCATCGACCCGACGGACCGTGGCTACCTCGTCGGTTTTCGGGTGTCGCTGCCAGTTGACGCCGTGAAAGCGGCGAGGCAGTTCAAGAACACCCTCGGCATGGAGTTCGTAAAAGTGCCGAAGGGCAAGTCGTGGCTGGGCGGGGGCAAGGACAAACTCGCCGACAAGGAAGTGGAGATCCCGGCCGACTTCTACCTGGGCAAGTACGAGGTCACTCAGGAGGAGTGGGAGAAGGTGATGGGCGAGAACCCCAGCCACTTCTCGCGCGCAGGCTACGGCAAGGACGCGGTAAAGGACATCCCCGATGCGGACCTGAAGCGATTCCCGGTGGAGAACGTGTCGTGGGATCAATGCCAGATATTTGTGGCGAAGCTGAACAAGCTGGAGAAGGAGACGGGCTGGGTCTATCGATTGCCGACGGAGGTGGAGTGGGAGTACGCGTGTCGGGGCGGCCCGATGGCGTAACCGTTCACAGGCCGGGGTAGCCTCGGAGCGCCCTTTGGGTTACTCTTCCGCTCGGCATGGATGCACCCCCGCCTGTTTCGGCTGACGTTCTGGCCGCGCTGCCGGCCGAAGTCCTGGCCCTGATCCAGTGGCAGGCCCGGCAGATCGCCCAACTCCAGCGCGAAGTCGCGGAGTTGAAGGCCCGACTCGACAAGGACTCCACCAACTCCTCGCTGCCACCCTCGTCGGCTCACCCACACGCCAAACCGGTCGTGCCCAAGCCCAGGTCCAAGCGGCGTCGCGGCGGGCAGCCCGGGCACGACAAGCACGAACGGGCGTTGATCCCCGTCGACGACTGCCAGGCCGTCATCCCGTGCGTGCCGACGGCGTGCCGCAAGTGCGGTCGGGCGCTCGCCGGCACCGACCCGGAGCCGGTCCGCCACCAGGTCTGGGAACTCCCCGAGATCGAGCCGGTCGTCACCGAGTACCGGCGGCACCGGCTCGTCTGCGCGTGCGGCGTCTCCACCTGCGGCGCTTTGCCGATGGGCGTGCCCACGGGTCAGGCGGGGCCGCGGCTCATCGCGTTCGCCGGCGTCTTGATGGCCTGCTTCCGCCAGTCGAAACGCCGGGCCGCCCAGTTCCTGGGTACGATCCTCAACCAACCCGCCAGCGCCGGCTGGATGGTCCTGCTGCAGGGCCGGTGTGCCGAGGCGGTGCAACCGGCCTACGACGACCTCGCCGCGAGGCTGCCCGCACAACCCGTGCTCCACATCGACGAGTCACCGACCAAGGAAGGCCCGTCGAAGGGATGGGTCTGGACCTTCGTGGCCGACACGTTCACGTTCTTTGCCTGCCGCACCAGCCGCGGGGCCGAGGTACTCGACGACCTCCTCGGCGCGGACTACGCGGGCACCATCCACTGCGACCGGGCGAAAATGTACTGGCGGTTCGGCCGGCTGCAGTGGTGCTGGGCCCACTTGAAGCGCGACTTCCAGGCCCTGATCGGCGACCCGTGCCACACCAAGAAGCGGCTCGGCCACGACCTGATGCGACCGACGAAGGAACTATTCGCCCTCTGGAAACGGGTGCGCGACGGAACGCTGAGTCGTGCCGAGTTCCGACGCCGCATGCACCCGATCCGCGACACCGTGGAGGTGCTCTTGCTGCGCGGTTGGTGCAACGCACTGACGCACGGCGTCTGCCGGGAACTGTGGGAGCACCGCGCGCGCCTCTGGACCTTCGTGGACGTGGCCGGCGTGGAGCCGACCAACAACGCGGCCGAGCGGGCGCTGCGGCACGCGGTCATCTGGCGGAAGCTCTCCTTCGGCACGCAGTCGGCGGCCGGTAGCCGGTTCGTCGAGCGGCTGCTGTCGGTCATCGAGACCTGCCGCCGCCAGCGCCGCAACGCCTTCGCCTGGCTGACCGAAGTGGTGCGGGCGCACGTTCGGCGTGAAGCTGGGCCGTCGCTGTTGGCGTCATGACATCCAGCCCCCCTGCGTCACGTACTTCTCCCACCAGTCGGGCGGCAACGGGTTCTCCTCGTGCATGGCCATATGGCCATTGTCTTGTTGGCAGCGAATGAAGCAGCTCCTTCGCTTGGGGTGGACGTAGAAGACCACATTGCCCTCGCAGACCGGACAACGCATCGCCTTCAGCTCCTCCTCCGAGCAGCCCGAACCTAGGGCGTGTCGGATCTCTTCGTGCGTCACGTTTCGTCCTCCGCTGCTGCTATCTTGGGATCGGGAGCCGCACGGCAGTGCCGTCGGGCGCGATCAAGACGCTGCTCTTCTGCTTGGTTAGTTTCAAGTCAGGGTTGGTGAAGACGGCCATGTCGCTGTCCGGGCCGACGCTGAATCGTAGCTCGCCGGAAGGGTGCGTGTGAGCGATCACCCGATCGGCATCTACGACGACGACTCCGTCCCTTCCACCGAGGCGGAGCCAGCGCTGGTTCCCGATTCGGATGAGCGCAACTTCCCGGCCAGTCGCGACAGTCAGTTCGCCCATCAGTTGCGCTGAGGCCGAACCAGGGGGCATGAGAACGTCGCCCTTTTGCAATGCCGTAATCAGCTCCCGATGCGTGATGTCGAGTTGGAAACGCTCCGCGTAAGTGTAGTCGGCAATACTCTTGGGATCGCGAAGTGTGCCGAGCCGTGAACCATTACCCCGATGGCGGACAAGGGGGACAGTGCCTTCGACTTCTATCTCACGAAGCCGACGAATACCCTGTTGTCGGAACAGGCCAATATCATCAAACTGGGCATTGGGTTGAATCGCACGTGCCGAGTCGGATCGTATCAAGCCAACAAGCTGGGCTTACATGACATGCACGGCAATGTATGGGAGTGGTGCGAGGACGTGGTGAATACTACATCTCGTGTGCATCTCGGAGATGCGTGGCCGCACGAGGGGTGTCGGGCAAACAGTCGCTATTGGAGTCCGCAGTCAAACCGCGAGTTTGACCTCGGCCTGCGCCTGGCCCGAGTGCCGTCCGGCGCACTTTCGCTCGAAACGAAGATGCCGCCGGTCGCCGTCGCCCCGTTCACCGATGCCGACGTTCAGCGGATCGCCGCCCGGCCGGCCGAGCAACAGGTTGAGGAGGTCCGCAAGGAACTGATGCAGCGCAACCCCGGCTTCGACGGCAAAGTGGGGCACAAGATCGAGGACGGCGTGGTCGCGGAACTGCGGATCGTGACGGACAAGGTGACGGACATCGCCCCGATCCGGGTCTTCAGCGCCCTGCAGATGCTCGACCTCAGCGGCACGGCCCACCGGGAGGAGAAAGGGCCGCTCACCGACCTGACGCCACTGGCGGGAATGAACCTGGCGGGGTTGACGAAACTCGACCTGAGCGGGACGGAGGTCGGCGACGCGGGGCTCGTCCACTTCAAGGGCTGCAAGAAGTTGACGGCACTGCAACTCCGCGGCACGCCGGTGACCGATGCCGGCCTGGCCCACTTCGAGGACTGCAAGGAGCTGCAGGTGCTCAACCTGGGCTGGACGCGGGTGGGCGACGCGGGGCTGGCCCACTTCAAGGACTGCAAGAACTTGAAGGGCCTCGCGCTGAACTGGGCCGCGGAGGTGACGGACGCGGGCCTGGCCCACTTCAAGGGCTGCAGCGACTTGACCACACTCCTGGTCGACCACACGAAGGTGACAGACCTTTCGCTGCTGAGGGGAATGCCCCTCAAGGAACTCAGCTGCGACTTCCGGCCCGAACGCGACGCCGAGATCCTCCGCTCCATCCGGACGCTGGAGACGATCAACGGCAAGCCGGCCGCGGAATTCTGGAAGGAATTCCAGAAGGAGTGACCGCCGGCCGCCGTCAACCCACTCGGCGGTGTGTTTCGCCACGGGGCTTCCCCCACGCATCCGGTAACAGGTCTCCCAGTTCCGCCCCGGCCCGCCGGGCGGGCAACTCCGACAGGACGTGCGTCAGGTACGACCACGGGTCGAGGCGATGCCGGGTCGCAGTGGCGCAGACGCTGAGCAGCACGGATGCGGTCTTCAACCCACGATCTCCACCGACATGCAGCCAGTTGGCGCGGCTATGCGGAGCTCCGCATAGCCGCGGCTATGCCCAGTCCCGCGCTATGCGGAGTTGCCGGTAGTCGGTTCCGCGTCCCCCACGTCATGGCCTTCACTGCCTGTTTCCGAACTCCGCATAATTCTGACAGCTCCCCGACCCAATTCCCGTTCGGAGAGTTCGTCATGTTCGACCGATGCTTCTGCCCGCGAGTCGCCAGGCGGCTCCGTGCCAGCCCGGATGCCGACTGGCTCGGATCGTTCCTCGCGGCCCTCCATCGTTGCGGGTACGCCAGACTCACCGTCCAGTTCTACCTCCGGGAGGCCGAACTGTTCGGCCGCTGGCTGCGGCGGCACCACCGGTCGCTGACCACGCTCACCGACGCCGACGTGCGGCGATTCGCCACCCGCCCGCCGCTCCGGCGACTCAGGTGCAACGCCCGGTCCGCTGGACACCACCTGCTCCGCCACCTCCGGGATCGCGGCCTCGTTCCGCCACGGCCCGCGCCGGCCCCGGCCCGGATCGAGCGGGTTGTCGCCGCCTACGACACCCACCTCCGGGATGCCGCCGGGTTGGCCGACGCGACCCGGCTGTACCACCGCCGGTACGCCCGCGAGTTCCTCGCAGCGGTGTTCGGCACCCACTCGATCCGGTGGCCGCGGCTGCGACTCGCGCACGTCCGGGAGTTCGTCGCCGGGTACGGGCGGACCGGCCGGGTGGCTACCGCCCGGGTGGCCGCTGGCGGGCTCCGCAGCTTCCTCCGCTGGCTCCAGTTCCGGGGGCGGATCGGTCCCGAGTTGATCGCCGCGGTGCCCCTCTTCCCGCGGTGGCGGCTCGCCGCTCTGCCGCCCATCCTCACGGACGACCAACTCACTGGGGTGCTTGCGCGGTTCGATCGCTCGACCCCAGTCGGCCGCCGGGACCACGCCATCGCCGTCTGCCTGATCGACCTCGGGCTGCGGGTCGGGGAGGTCGCCGACCTCACCCTCGACGACGTGGACGCGGCCGCCGGCACCCTCCGGCTGATGGCCGGCAAGCCGCGGCGGGCGCGCATCCTCCCGATGCCGGAGCGGGTCCGCCGAGCCGTCCTGGACTACGTCCGCCGGGACCGGCCGGGGACGACGGCCTGCCACCTGTTCGTCCGGCACCGGCTGCCGCTCGGTGCCCCCGTGACCCGGGAACTGGTCCGCGGAGTGATCCGCCGGGCCTACGCCGCCGTGCCCGGGTGTGAGCGGCTGCCCCGCCGCCGCGGGAGAAGCGGTGAGCGCCGGCCGCGTGCACTGGGGGGCGACCGAATCGCCGGCCGTCATCCGGTGCGGTGGTGATGACCGGCCCGGCCATCGGGGAGCAGATCATTCATGTCCACGTCGCCGGACCGGCCGGCGAGTTGGTCGAGTACGTCGCGAAGGTACGTCCACGGGTCGAGCCGGTGCCGCGTCGCACTGGCGCAGACGCTCAGCAGGACCGAGGCGGTCTTCAACCCGCCGTCACCGCCGACGTGCAGCCAGTTGCCGCGGTTATGCGGAGCTTTGCATAACCGCGGCAACTGGCTGCACGTCGGCGGCGACGGGGGGCTGACGAGTGCCGCGGTGCTGATGAGTGTGTGCGCGTCGGCGAAGCGGCATGCGTTGAACCCTCAAGTTCCCCCACTTCTCGGCCGAGCCTCCGCGAGCGATAACGGTCGTCGATGACCTGCGTTATCGCCGGGAGGGAGACCGATGCGATTCCCCGAGTCCGCCGACGGCTCGTTCGGCCGCCTCCACTTCGGTGACGCCCCCCTGTCCGATCCCCGCCGGGCCGCCCGCCTGGTCCGCGTCGCCGACCAGATCCTGGCCCGCCCGGCCGGTACGCTCCCCCAGAAGTTGCCCGATCCGTACCAACTCGACGCCCTGTACCGCCTGCTCGCCGCCCCCGACGTCACCCACGCCGCGGTTCTGCGGACGCATTGCCGGCTCACCCACCGGCGGATGGCCGACGCCACCAGGGGAAACGCACTCATTTGCGGAGGAAATCGCGTAGCACGTCTTCGAGAAAGGAATCGTCCCATCCGGCCTTGAGTCGCTTGTTCTTGATGCCCATGTTGGGCTTGGTCTTCTTCAACATGGCCAACGCCATCTTTCGAACCAGCGACATGTTCTCGGGGGCATGGCCCTCCCGAAGCCGATGGTCGTCCTCTCGAAACGCCACATCCAAGACCCAGTGGCAGGCGTTCTCGATGCCCCAATGTCGCCGACTCGCTTCCAGGAACATCTTCCCCGAACCTCGACGACTGCTGATGTAATACTGGACCTCGGAGCCCTCCTTCCCGTTGACCGACCGGCCCCTTACCACGCACACCACGGACTTCAGCCCCTTCCACAGATCCCGGTCACGGATCCCCGCCAGGTCGGTCATCACGAAGCAGAATCGGAACTCCTCCCGGCCGTGCGCCTCCTCCTCCGTCGCGCACCGGCTCAGCCCGGTGTAGTCCGCCTCCAGCGCCGCCCCGGCCATCACCCGGATGTCCTCGAACAACCGCGGCTGGTTGTCCTTCACCGCCAGCAGGTAATCCCCCCGGCCGGCCACGACGCGTGCGGCGATGTCCTTCTGGCAGCCGGCCGCGTCGATGCTCACCAACGCCCCCGAAACGTCGAGCAGTTGCAGCAGTTCCGGGATCGCGGTGATCTCGTTGGACTTCTCGTCGGTCCGCACCTGGGCCAGGGTGACACCGTTCTCGGACGCCCACGCGCTCACGATCTGGACCGTCCGGTAGCCGGCCCCGGTCTTCCGCCTCGACCCCCGCATGGCCTTCCCGTCGATCGCGATCTGCTTGAGCTTCAGGCGGTCCGACATCGACTCGACCCAGCCGAGGAAGCACGCCCCGAACTCGTCCGGGCGGATGGCCGCGAACACCCGGTTGAGGGTGTCGTGGGACGGGATGCCGTTGTTCAGATTCAACCCGAGCCGCTCCCGGAGCCACGTCCGCTTGGCGTCGGCGAAGGTGGCCATGCTGACGAAGTCGTCGGCCCCGGCGAGGGTGGCGCAGACGACGATCAGGATGATGGCCATGAAGTCGTGCTCGCACTTGAGTGCGACGCGCGGGTCGCGGAGATCCGCGAAGTAGTCGGCGAGAGGTCGGGGGGTGGTGGCCATGGGATCGCTCCGGCTGCGTGGAGCGTGACATTGTCGGACCCGGCCCGCGAATGCGCCAGAGGCGTGGCGCGAGGACCGCAGCCGTGGCGCGCGATGTTCAAGACGGAGAGGAGGCGACTCAACGGGCTCAAATCGTAAGCAATTTCATGCAATTGCCCTGCCGACGCCACCGAGGCGGTGATCCTGGTCCTGCACGACGACACCCTGCTGGACTTCTCCGGCCTCCGGGTCGAGGGCCTCGGGCCGATCGGCGACGGGAACGGCCGCGGGTTCGTGGCCCACACCTCCCTGGCCGTGACGCCCGGCGGGGCCACGATCGGCCTCGCCCACCAGATCCTGTACGTCCCACCGCCCAAGGCGGCGCGGCGGGCGAGGCCGGGGCCGGCCGGCCGCCTCTGGCTCGATGCGGCCGCCGCCGTGCCCGCCGCCCCCGACGGCAAGCGGTTCGTCCACGTCGCCGACCGGGCCGGCGACGTCCGCGAGTTGTTCGACTGGGCCGACGCCGCCGGCGGGGCATATGTGATCCGGTCCCGCCACGACCGGGCCGTCGCGGCCGACCTGGGGGCCGGGCCGGCCGATTCCCGGTTGTACGCGGCGGTCCGGGCCTGGCCCGCGGCCGGGCCGCCGCGCGACGTCCGGCTGGATGCGCGGCCGGGCCAGCCGGCGCGGACGGCGGCGCTGCGGGTGGCGTGGAAGCCGGTCACCCTTCCCCCGCCCCGGCAGATCCGGGACCGCGGGCGGCGTGTCCCCCTGGCCGTCTGGGTGGCGCGGGTGTGGGAGGCCGCGCCACCGGCCGGGGTCGAGCCAGTCGAGTGGTTGCTGGTGACGAACGTACCGGTGGCGTCGGCCGCGGACGCCTGGGAGCGGGTGGACTGGTACGCCCGGCGCGCGGTAATCGAGGAGTTCCACAAGGCGTGGAAGACGGGCACGGGGGTGGAGAGCCTCCAGCTGACGACACGGGCGCGGCTGGAGCCGGGGGTCGGCCTCCTGGCGGTCGTGGCGGTATTCCTCCTGGCCTTGCGGGACGCCGGGCGGGAGCCCGCGGCGGCACAGCGGCCGGCGACGGGCTGGGTGCCCCCGGCGTGGGTCGTGGTGCTGGCGCGGTGGCGGCACGGGGATCATGGCCGAACGGCGTGGACGGTGACCGAGTTCCTGCTGGCGCTGGGCCGCCTGGGCGGCCACCAGAACCGCCCCAGTGACGGGATGCCCGGCTGGATGACCCTGTGGCGGGGCTGGTCCCAACTCCACATCATGGTCGCGGTAGTGGCCGATCTGAAGCAGCCGAGAAGTGGGGGAACTTGAGCGTTGAACCCGTGGGCATACCTGAGCGACGTGTTGACGCAGCTGGCCGCCAAGCCGGCCGACGTGACGCATCTGTTGCCTGACGCCTGGGCCAAACAGCACCTCCTCGTCAACCACTGAGGTCCCAACTCGCCGCGCCGCCAAAAACTCAACGCACACCACGACCGTACTGTGCACGCTTGCCGAGCAGCAGCTGGTCTTTGTCAACACAGCTAATCCCGTGCTACCACGGTACCGACCGGGGCGGAATCGCATCCCAGCCCATCATTTTTCCCAGAATGTCGCGTAAGATCGGGCCGCCCCGCCCGACTGGCCTGGTGCAGCCCGAGGTACGTGCATGGCTGGTCACTCGCCCGAGCCACCCCTCCGCGACCGTCTGGAGCGCCACCGGCCGGGGCTGCTACGGGTCGCCCGGTTGTCTCTCTTCGAGCGCGCCCGTGCCCGCCTGGACCCGGAAGACCTCGTGCAGCAAACGTTCGAGGAAGTGCTGTTCCGCCCCGAGCGACTGGCCGGGATGTCGGATGAACGACTGCACGCGTACCTGGTGGCGGCGGTGCGAAACAACACCCGCGACGAGAACCGGCGCGAGTCGGGCGAGGTGCCGCTCGACCTCTGCGAAGAGTCGTCGCAGAAGCTGTTGGACCGGCTCGGCGGCGACCTGACGACACCGAGCATGCGGGCGATGCGGGCCGAGCAGTTCGCACGGCTCGCCGACGCCATCGCGGTGCTGCCGGACGCGCAGCGGGTGGCGGTCGTCCTGCGGTTCATCGACGGCCTGCGCGTCGCCGACATCGCCGCGCGGATGAACAAGAACGCGAACGCCGTCTCGCAACTCCTCCACCGCGCGCTGACCGCGCTACGAGGCATGCTCGAAGACCCGAATGCCTGACCAGAGGAACTCCCGTGCCGGACGACTCGCCCGACGCGACCCGCTCGCACCACGTCGGTTCAACTGCCGATCCCGAGGACACCGGGTTCGCGCTCGTGTTGGAAGCGGAGGACCGCGGCGACTGGGCGCCGGTCGTGGACTGGCTCGCGCGCCGGCCGGACCGCACCACGGACCTGCTCGGGTGCGTCGCCGCCGGGCGCCGGATGGGCGCTCTGCTCGGAACCCCGGTTCCGGCGCGGGCGCCCGGCGGCGCGCTGGGCGACTTCGAGATCCTGGAAGAGATCGGGCGCGGCGGGATGGGCGTCGTGTACCGCGCCCGGGACCGTCGCCTCGGGCGCGTGGTCGCGCTGAAGGTGGTGCGAGGTGCGATGTCCGCGACCGAGCGAGCGAAGCTCCGGTTCGAGGCCGAGTCGATGGCCGAGGCGAGCCACCCCAACGTCATGCCGGTGTTCGCCTCCGGCGAGGCCAACGGTGAGCCGTACCTGGTCATGCCGCTGATGACCGGCTCGCTCGCCGGATGGTTGAAGGACCGGTTCACCGCGCCGACGAAGGCCGCGGAGATCGTCCGCGACGTCGCGCGGGGCGTCCACCACGCGCACCAACAGGGACTGATCCACCGCGATCTCAAGCCGGCGAACATCCTACTCGACGCGGAGGGCACACCGCGGGTCGCCGACTTCGGTCTCGCGCGGCGTGCCGACGCGACGGCGACGGGCATCGCCGGCGCGCCGGCGTACATGGCCCCCGAACAAGCCCGCGGCGACAAGTACCTGACCGTCGCGGTGGACGTTCACGCGCTGGGCATGATCCTGTTCGAGTTGCTGACCGGGCGCACCCCGTTCGGCGGTGGGGACATCGCCGCGGTGTTGCGCCGGGTGATCGAGGACCCGGCCCCGTCGGTGCGGTCGCTGCGCCGGGACGTGGGTAAGGACCTGGCCGCGGTGTGTGCAAAGTGTTTGGAGAAGGAACCGGCCCGGCGGTACGCCTCGGCGCAGGAGTTGGCCGATGACCTCCAGCGGTTCCTCAGCGGCGAACCGGTGCGCGCCCGGCTGCCGGGCATCTGGGGCAAGGCCGTGCGCGCCGTGCTGCGGCAGCAGTTCGACAAACCCGGCGCGTGGGGGTGGGTGTCCGTCTGGAGCGGAATTCTCATCATCGCGTTCCACCTGTTTTGTGCGTGGGCCATCTCCGCCGGGCTGCCGCGCGGAACGTTTGCCGCCGCGACAGCCTTGAACGTCGCCGCGCTCGCCGTGTTGTACTGGGTGATTCTGCGCCGGCGGCGGTTCCGGGCCGGCGACCGGCACACCCTGACCGTCATGATCGGGTTGGTCGTCGCGGCCACGCTACTGCCGGTCGTGTACTGGCCGTCGGACGGTGGCGACCTGACCGCGTACCGGCTGTCTCTCTACCCGCTGCTGGCGCTGATCACCGGCGTGTCGTACCTCGCGCTCGCGCATCCGTTTTGGGGCGGTTACCACCTTCTCGCGGCGGGCTACCTCGCCCTGGCCGTCGTGTTCAAGCTTGTCCCCGCGATCGGGCCGTGGATGTTCGCGGTCGTCCACGGCGGGGTGACGCTTCTGGTCGGGGTGTATCTGATCCGTCTGGACCGCGAGCCGGAACCGGACGGCGCAAACTCGAACCCAATGGGGAACCGATGACGCGACCAATCGCCCAGGCCCGGATCGTCCGGGTCGCCGGGATGTGCGATCAGTGGGGCGTGGACCTCACGGCCGGCTGCGAACATCGCTGCGGCTACTGCCACTTCCATCGGTACCAGTCGATGGCCCTCCGCCACGAGGCCGGAGGAGCCGATGTCGCCCCGGCGCTGGCGCTCGACGAGTTGCTCCGCCGCGACGAGTACCCACCGGCGCTCTACCTCAGCCCGTTCACCGACCCGCTCGCGCCGGCCGCGCGGGGCAATCTGGAGGCGCTGTTGCGCCGCGTGTTGCCGCGGAATGTGAGTGTCGGCATCTCGACGAAGGGAGTCGTCCCGAGGCGTGTGTTCCGGTTGCTGGCCGAGTATCCCGAGCAGGTACTCCTGTTCGTCGGGCTAACGAATCTCGACGACGCGCGGAATCGGGCCGTCGAACCGGGGTGCGCACCGGCCCGGGCGCGGCTGGCGAATCTCATGTTGGCCCGCGAGTACGGGCTGCCGGCCCGGTTCGTGCGGCTCGACCCGGTGCTGCCCGGCGTGGACGACTCCCCAGAACGACTGGCATCGGTTCTCGACGCAATCGCCGGCGCCGGGGCGGTACAGGTGTCGGCTGCGTATCTGTTCCTCACGTCCGGCGTGAACCGGGCCCGGCTCGGCGGCGCACCGTACCTGCCAGCGGCCGCGTCGTACTGCACCGAGGCGTGCCCGATCGACGGCGGCACGGTCTACTCGGTGCCGCTGGAGCGGAAGCGGGCGACCTACGAGTGGTTGAACGCCGAGTGCACGCGTCGGGGTCTGACGTTTGGAACGTGCGGGTGCAAGGATCTGCGACTGGCGGGCAGTTCGTTCCCGACGTCGTGCAGCTACCCGCACCTTGCGGAGTGCTCGGCCGCCGGTCACAAGGAGTCGGCCTTCAGGTCACTGCCGATGGCCGGGCCGTGATCCGCCGAGCGCGTACGCTTCACTGGAGAGCATGACTCTACGGCGCCGGCCCGGGGAAGAAGTTGATCGCTACGCACCCAACTCAGCGGGGGGAAACGCGATGAGTCGCCGGTTCGTGCGGAGCGTCGCCGTCGGACTCTGCCTGATGGGGGTCGGTGCCGCCAGTTGCGCCCTGTGGCCGTCCTCACAACCGGTCGAAGTCGACCCGCCGCACGGCCCGAGGATGGAGCCCCCGCCCCTTGATGAAGAGTTCGCCGAGCTTGCCAGGACTGACCCGGTCGCGATACTCGCCGCCTGCATGAACCGGTACGAAAACAAGGTTAAGGGGTTTCGCGCGACGCTGGAGAAGCGGGAGTTCGTGGCAGGCGTCCTTCACGACCGGGAGATCATTCAGATCGCCGTCGCGGGAGAGGTACCCGACGAACCGGGGGTCCGGCCGAGAACACGGGTGCGCATGGTCTGGGAGAAGGGGTTCCAAAAGGCAGGGCGACTTGGCCTCTCTTACGAGGTCCACGGGGTGTTGTACCCGTCCCCCGACAACAGCAATGAGATGCTGACCTTCCGGCCCGACGCCTTCCTGACCGACTACTCCATCGCCACCCGATCCCCCGATGCCCGGAACGCGTCTCGGTACTGCGTGACGGACTCGGGCATCTACCGCGGGATGCTCCGCACGTACACCGCGTGGAAGAATCTGAAGGACAGAAACGAGTTGACGGTCAAATACCAAGGCAAGGACCGCGTCGAGAAGGCCGGGGGCCGCGTGTGCCACATCATCCGCCGGACCTGCACACCGGCGGAGGTGGACTCGTTTGTGATTGGCGAGAAGACACCGCCCGCGGCAGCGAACATCGACCGCGACGGCTTTTCTGAGGTAACGGTGATGATCGACGCCGACCGGTGGCTCCAACTCGGCACAGTATTGAGGAGGGCGAACGGCGACCTGATCGGGGAGTATTACTTCCAGAACGTGGAGGTCGTGACCGAAGCCGGGCAATTCCAACCGGACACGTTCACGCCCGAGGGCATGAGGGCTGCGGCGAACAAAAAGAAGTAGCCGGTCGTCGGTGGGAGAGCGACTCCGGGGTCACATCAGACATTTGCCCGAGTGTACCGGATGCGGGCAGCATGGCGCGGGAAATCCCACTGCCGATGCCGCCATCAAGCCTTTCACCGTTTCACCGGACGCTTACGATGGACGCGTGGTTGCGGGCCACGTCGAAGATGCCGTGGGGGATCAGCTTGCCGGACCCGGCCCGGGGGAAGTCGTGGTCGAAGGTCTCCACCGTCTGGGACGTATACGTCTCCCCGCCGCGGTGGAAGTTCCCCAGCAGTTCCTTCTTCTTCGTGTCCACGCTGATCACCGGGTCGCCGGCCGCCTCGTACCCCCGCCGGAGGTCCGCGATGTTCTCGAACTGGGCGTTCCGGTCGGGGTGGTGGCCCATCGACTTCTTCTTGCGGGCCGTCCGGCGGCCGATCTTGAGGGCCCGCAACGCCCGCCGGATCGTCCGGCGACTGGCCGGGGTGCCCATCGCCGCCAACCGCCGCGACAGTTCCCGCAGCGACAAGTTGGTCCAGAGTACGCCGTCCCGCATCGGGTCCCCGGCGGTGAACTCCGGGAGCAGGTGCCGGAGGTTGTCGCCGAGGGACGGTCGGGCCGCCATCAGCGGGCGACGTCCGCCCCCTTTTTTCGGACCCGGCCGTCGGCCGGGTCGTCGGGTTGTTCCAGATCCTGCAGGCCTTGTCGGATGGTCTTCGGATCGCAGGCCAGCAGGCGGGCGATGTATTCGACGCCGCCGTGCCCGAGTTTCGCCGCTTCGACGGCGGCGTACCGGCGGCGGTCCTTCTCGGACAACCAGCCCGCCAGCCGCTTCATCATCGCCTCGACTTCCGCCGGATAGGCGTCCATGCCCGCCTCCCGAAATCGGGTTCGCCAGGCCCGAGATTCTACCCGCCATCAACGAAACCGGGAACTTGAAGTGGGCCAGATCCTTAGTCCTTAACGAAGCGCGATCTCTGCCTTGTTGATGGGCCTGCTTCTCAAAATGTTACGCCTTACGCAGTTGACCGAGGTTGATCTTGCGCAACCCCGTTCCGGCGGTTAGGTTCGGCGGGATGAACGCCGCCCGCTCGACCGCCGAGGACTACATCCAGTTTCTCATCGCCTCGCCGGTCGTGGTCTCGGCCACCGAGGCCGCCCGGGTCCAGCCGGATCGCCCGGCGGCACCGGCCCACGACTCGTTCACCCGACTCCTCCACCGCCTCGAGCCCGACCCCGAGGCCCTGTGGGCCGAGGTCCGGCCGCTGATCGGGCGGGGGACCGGGGTGCTGGTCATCGACGACTCGACCCTGGACAAGCCGCGGGCCAAGCACATCGGGCTGGTCGCCCACCACTGGTCCGGGAACCACCACGCCGTGGTCCGGGGGATCAACCTGATCACCGCCCTGTGGTCGGACGGGGATCGGGTGTACCCGTGCGACTACCGGGTGTACCACAAGGACGGGGACGGGAAGACCAAGAACGACCACTTCGCGGACCTGCTGGTGGCGGCCCGGGACCGGGGCCTCCGCCCCCGGGCGGTGCTGTTCGACGGGTGGTATGCGAGCGTCGAGAACCTCAAGCGGGTCCGGGACTTCGGGTGGGTGTTCGTGACCCGGTTCAAGGGGAACCGGAAGGTGCGAATCGACCACGGGGAGACGATGGCGTTGGACCGCCAGCCGATCGCCGGGTCGGGGACGGTGGTGTGGGTGCCGGGGTACGGGGAGGTGCGGGTGTTTCGGGTGGTCGCCCCAGACGGCGACACGACGCACTGGGCCACCAACGACCTCGGGATGGACGAGCCGATGCGGCTCGTGTTCGGCGAGTTGTCGTGGGGGATCGAGGAGTACCACCGGGGGCTGAAGCAGTACACCGGGGTCGAGCGGTGCCAGGTCCGGGCGGCGCGCGGGCAGCGGAACCACATCGGTTGTGCGATCCGCGCGTTCGTCCGGCTGGAGTACCATCGGTTCACCACCGGGGTGAGTTGGTTCGCCGCCAAGTGGGCCGTCATCCGGGACGCCGTCCGCGCGTACCTCGAACACCCGCTCTACCGTCTGCCAGACCCGATAACTGCGTAAGGCGTAAATGTATGAAATCCTCAGCAGTTTCCAGGGTTTGTGGAGGTAGCCGCTTACCATTCGCCCGGAACCGACCGAGGAGTTCAAGTGAAGCGTAACGGCCCGGCGGATCACGTGATTGACGGGTCGTGTATGGTCGGTGGCATCCGCCCCCTTCTCGGAGAATGCCACCGTGCCCGACGTGCCCACCCACTCCCCGTATGACCCGGCCGCCACCCGGCGGTGGGTCGAACGCCTCGGCCGGTTCGCGGCCGGCGACCTCACCGTCGCCGGGTTCTGCGCCGCCGAGGGCGTGTCCGAGTCCAACTTCTACCTGTGGCGGCGACGCCTCGGACAACCACCCACGCCCGCCTCAAACCGACCGACGGTCGTGCGCCTCCGGGTCACACCACCCCACACGCCCCCGACGCCCATCGAACTGGTCCTCCCGTCGGGAGCCGCCCTCTGCTTCCCGCCCGACGCCCGCCCGGAACTCGTCGTCGCCGTCGTCCGCGGGGTGGAGGGCCGGCCGTGCTGACCGTCCCGCCCACCACCAAGCTCTGGTTCGCGGCCGCCGTCGATCTGCGGCTCGGGTTCGACGGGCTGGCCGGCCTGGTCCGCACCCAGCTCGCCGCCGACCCCTTGAGCGGACACCTGTTCGTCTTCACCAATCGATCCGCGAACCGCGTCAAAGTCCAGTACTGGGGCGGCCACGGCCTCTGCCTCTGGTGTCAGCGGCTGGAAGCCGGGCGGTATCACTTCCCCGAAGCCACCGCCGCCGGGATCGAGCTGACCGCCGCCCAGTTCGCCATGATCCTCGACGGCATCGACCTGTCCCGCGTCCGCCGGTTCAAGCGGTTCGAGGCGCCGACCCGGGCGTGACCGTTTTATGCTAGCGCGAGGCCGCCGGCCGCGTCATCATCCGGGCATGGACGCCCCGCCGCCCGACCCCACGGCCCCGCTCCCGACCGACGTTCCCACCCTCCAGGCGATGGTCCGGGAGCTGCTGGCCCGGAGCCAGCAACTCGAAGCCCGGGTCGCCGAGCTGACGGCCAAGCTCGACGCCGCCCTCAAGCACCGGTTCGGCCGCCGCAGTGAGCGCCGCCCGCCGCCGCCCGCCGCCGACAAGACGAAGCGGCGGCGTGACGAGCACGGCCGGTCGCCGCTGCCCGCGCAGCTCGAGCGCCGCGAGGTCGTCACGACCTGACGGCGGCCGAGCAGCTGTGCCCGTGTTGCGGCCGGCCGCGGGCGTGCATCGGCGAGCAGACGGCCGAGCAGCTCGACCTGGACCCCGCCCGGTTCTTCGTCCGCCGCACGATCCGGAAGAGCTACGCCTGCCGGCACTGCGACCCCACGACCGTGCCGGTGGAGCAGCGGCTGGCCACCGCCGAGCCGACGCAGGTCGGGCCGATCGCCAGGGGGCTGTGCGGCCCCGGGCTGCTGGCCCACGTCGTCACCGCCAAGTTCGCCGACCACACGCCCGTGCACCGCCTCGCCGGCCAGCTGGCCCGGTCGGGCGTGACGATCGCGTCCGCGACCCTGGGCGACTGGCTCTTCGGCGCGTCGGAATTGCTGACCCCGCTGTACGACCTCATGCACACGCGGGTGCTCCTGTCGCGGGTGATCCACGGCGACGACACCGGGGTGAAGTTGCGGGTGCCGGGGTGCCCCCGGACGAAGAAGGCGCACCTGTGGGCGTGCGTCGGGGACGCCGACTACCCGTACGCGGTGTTCGACTTCACGACCGACCACACGGCCGACGGGCCGACCCGCTTCCTCGCGGGGTTTGCGGGTTACCTCCAGGCCGACGCCCTGGCCCAGTACGAGGGGCTGTTCGGCGACGACCGGGTGACGCACGTGTGCTGCGTGGCCCACGCCCGCCGCAAGTTCGTGGCCGCGAGCGACGCCGGCGACGAGCGGGCGGCCACGGCGTTGGAGTGGATCGGCCGGGTGTACGCCGTCGAGCGGGGGTTGCCGCCGCTGCTGCCGCCGTCGGACGATCCGGCGCACCAGGAACGGCGTCGGCACCGCGAGGACGAGCGCCGGGCGGTGCGGCACCGCGACGCCGGGCCGGTGTAGGACGACCTGGAGAAGTGGCTGGTGGAGGCCCGACCGGGTGCGCTACCGAAGTCGCCGCTCGGGACCGCGATCGGGTATGCGTCGAACAACTGGGTCGCCCTGAAGCGATACCTGGAGGAGAGCTTCCTGGCGATCGACAATAACCTCGCCGAGCGGACGCTGCGGGCGATCGCGTTGGGGCGGAACAACTGGGGCGTGATCGGGAGCGAGGTGGGCGGCCAGACGGCGGCGGTGCTGTACTCGGTGGTCGGGACGTGCAAGCACCTGGGGATCGACTCGTTCGCGTACCTGCGGGAGGCGCTGCCGGGGCTGTTCGCGCTGGGCGACAAGCCGACCGCCGAGCACCTGTCGGACTGGCTCCCCGACCGCTGGCTGCTGAACCGTACCCGCGATCACCCGATCCCGGCGACGGCGGCCGGGTAAACCACCACACCGATCAACTCCCGTCGAGCCCGCCGACCCCCGAATCCGGGGGACGCGCCGCGTTACGCGCCCACCCAACCCTCAACGTGATTCGCCGGGCGGTTACTCAGCAGTTCGACGGCCGCGGCCGCGGCAATCAAGTTCCGCGACGGCACCCGCCAGTCGTCAACTGGAGAAACGCAGTAGTTCACGGGGGATCCAGCTTGTGGCGGTTTTGTGGCGGTCGGGAACACCGCAGGATGCAGCCTGTGAGCCGACAGCCGTTGACCGTGGAGCAGCAGGAGGCTAAAAAGCTAGGAGTTGCCACTGATCAGGCTGGGCAACAGGACCGCGGTCAGAGAATCCCTCCCTCTCCGCTCGATTCGCCGACGAGGGCCGCTCCCCACGGCCCTCGTCCCTTTTCCGCGACATCAACAGCGGCACGCACGCGTCCGGCCTGTCGGCCAAGCCGCCGCAATCGCTTATTCTATTGCACGATAATTATTCCGATGCCAGCGCAACTTCTCTGACCATGCGACTTTTACACCTCACAACGGACGGAATTTCTGATTCGTCGTTGCCGATCGATTGCAGTGCGTCGGGCATCTGTTAAGAAGGTTTTAGATCCGCATTCGTTCATGGAAGAGTCACCGACACGCACCCGGGTGGGATGCACCCCGCGGGGCGTGCGAGAATCGCACCGTGAACGACATCATCCGCGACTTCCTCCTCGAAACGCACGAGAGCCTCGCACAACTCGACCTCGATCTCGTCGCGCTCGAAAAGACTCCGCGGGACCGCGAGACCCTCGACCGCGTGTTTCGCGCGCTCCACACGGTCAAGGGGACGGCCGGGTTCCTCGGACTCGACCGACTCCAGGCCGTGTCCCATGCCGGCGAAAACCTCCTGAGCCGACTGCGTGCCGGTGAGATCATCTTCAACCCCGAGATCGCCACCGCGATGCTCGCCGTGGTCGACGCGGTTCGCAGGATTCTTGCCGGGCTGGAAGCGACCGGGCAGGAGGAAGAGGCGGACTTCTCCGACATCATCCGCCGCCTCGAAGCGCTCACGAAAGGGGCGGCGAGCAACCGAGCGCAGCCCGCCGCGCCCCCCCCGCCCGTCGTCGTCGGGCCGACGCGCGTTACCGTCCTTCCGCCCGAACCGCCGCCGGCCCCGGTGCTCGCGGCCGTGTCGATGGCCGAGCCCGCTGAAGGGCGACACTCGGCGGTGTCCGACGGTAGCATCCGTGTGGACGTCGGACTCCTCGACAAGCTCATGACGCTGGTCGGCGAGCTCGTGCTGGCACGGAACCAACTCGTCGGCTTCCGGGCGGCGCGCGAGGACCCGGCGCTACACGGCCCGGTGCAGCGGCTCGACCAGCTCACGACCGAGCTCCAGGCCGGCGTGATGAAGACGCGGATGCAGCCGGTCGGGTCGCTCTGGGGGAAGTTCCCACGGGTCGTGCGTGACCTTGCCGCGGCGTGCGGAAAGCAGGTCCGGCTCGACCTCGATGGCGGCGACACCGACCTCGACAAGTCCGTCGTCGAGGCCATCCGCGACCCGCTCACGCACATCGTCCGCAACGCCGTTGACCACGGCATCGAGCCGCCTGCCGACCGCCTCTCCCGCGGCAAGCCTGCCGAGGGGCGGCTCCACCTCCACGCCGCGCACGAGGGCGGCAAGGTGGTCATTCGCGTCAGCGACGACGGCGGCGGCATCGACCCCGGCAGGGTCCGCGCGAAGGCGGTCGCCGCCGGCCTGCTGTCCGCCGACCTGGCCGCCCGCCAGTCGGACCGCGAGGCGGTGAACCTCGTCTTCCTCCCCGGGTTCTCGACCGCCGACAGGGTCACCCACTTCTCCGGCCGCGGCGTCGGTATGGACGTGGTCCGCACCAACGTCGAGAAGATCGGCGGCACCGTGGATCTGGAGAGCCGGCCCGGCGGCGGCACGACGGTGAGCATGAAGATCCCGCTCACCCTCGCCATCATCCCGGCGCTCACCGTGACGTGCGGCGGCGACCGCTACTGCATCCCGCAAGTGAGCCTCCTCGAACTGGTGCGGCTCGACGGCGATCAGGCCCACACGGGCGTCGAGTATGTCCACGGCGCGCCGGTCTACCGCCTCCGCGGCAACCTGCTGCCGCTCGTCCACCTCGACCGGCTGCTGCGCGTGGACCCGACGCGGCCGGCCGACGGCGGCGCGACCGTGGTCGTGATCCAGGCCGACGACCGGCCGTTCGGGCTGGTCGTGGACGACATCCACGACACCGGCGAGATCGTGGTAAAGCCCTTGCGGAAGCAGTTAAAGGGAGCGGCGGCGTTCTCCGGCGCGACGATCCTCGGCGACGGCCGGGTGGCACTGATTCTCGACGTACTGGGCCTGGCACAGCGGGCCGGTGTGGTGTCCGGGCCGCGCGATCGCGCCGCGGCGGAGCGGCCGTCGGCCGTCGCGGCCGCTCAGGCGCGCGAGACGGTGCTGCTGGTCGCGTCCGGCGGCGGGCGGATGGCCATCCCGCTCGCCGCGGTCGACCGGCTGGAAGAATTCCCGCGCGCGTCGGTGGAGCGAGTCGGCGGGCGGAGCGTGGTGCAGTACCGCGGCGAGATCCTGCCGCTCGTCCGTGCCTCCCGGCCGAGCCGCCACAAGCGCGCGGCGAAGCGTCGGCCCGACGAGCAGCGTAGGTTGCAAGTGGCGGTGTGCGCGGCCGACGGGCGTCGCGTCGGGCTGGTGGTGAGCCGACTGCTGGACGTCGTGGAGGAGGCGGTGACCGCCCGCGCCCCGGCCGGCCGCGCGGGGGTGCTGTTCACGGCCGTCGTGCAGGACCGGGTGACGGAGTTCCTGGACATCGCGGCGGTCGTGAAGGCGGCGCACCCGGCCGCCGTATCGCCGGAGTAGCCATGCCCGTCGACCGCCAGTTCTGCACGTTCCTCCTCGCCGGCCACCACTTCGGGGTGGACGTGACGAGCGTGCAGGAGATCATCCGCGCGCAGGAGATGACCCGCGTCCCGCTCACCGCGCCGGTCGTCCGCGGGCTCATCAACCTCCGCGGCCAGATTGTGACCGCCCTCGACCTGCGCCGCCGACTCGGTCTCCCCGACCGGCCGGACGGCGACCCGCCGGTGAACGTCGTCGTACGGACCGACGACGGGGCCGTCAGCCTTCTTGTGGACGAGATCGGCGACGTGCTGGACGTGCCCGAGAGTGCGTTCGAGCAGTCACCCGAGACGCTCACCGGCCCCGCACGCGGGCTCATTCGCGGGGCGTACAAGCTCGACGGGCGGTTGCTCCTGATCCTCGACACCGACCGCACGGTGGACCTCGCCGACGCCCGCGCCCCCGACTGACCCCCAACCGAGCCGCCCATGCCGCCGCCGAAGAAGCCCCGCACCCGGCCCGCCGCGAAACCCGCCGCGAGCCTCGACACCGTGGAGTTCCTGCGGGCGGCGTTCGACGCCGTCCAGACCAACGTCTTCTTCGCCGACCCGGGGCTCAACCTCGTCTACGCCAACGGCCGGGCGCTGGAGACGCTCCGCGGCATGGAGAGCGAGTTGCGGAAGGTGTTCGGGGTCGGCGTGGACGACCTCCTGGGCGGGTCGATCCACCGGTTCCACCGCGACCCGCGGGCCATCGAGCGCATCCTCCACAACCGCGCCGCCCTGCCGCACGAGGCCGAGTTCACGTTCGGGTCGATCACCCTGCACGCCCGCATCAACGCCGTGCCCGGCGCCGGTGGGGCGGTGGCGGGCTACGTTGTCCACTGGGACGACGTGACAGCCGCCCGGCAGGAGCAGGCCCGGCTCTCGGCCATGCTCGACGCCATCGACAAGTCCCAGGCGGTGATCGAGTTCAAGATGGACGGCACGATCCTGGTGGCGAACGACAACTTCCTGCGGCTGATGGGCTACACTCTCGACGAGGTGAGGGGCCGGCACCACGGGATGTTCGTGGACGACGCGACCCGCACCGGCGCGGGCTACACCGAGTTCTGGGCGCGCCTCGGCCGGGGGGAGTACCAGGCGGGCGAATTCCGCCGCGTCGCCAAGGGCGGCCGGGAGGTGTGGATTCAGGGGAGCTACACCCCGGTGATCGACCGGTCCGGGAAGCCGGTGAAGGTGGTGAAGTACGCGTCCGACGTGACCGCACAGGTGCGGTTGCGGCTCGACGTGGAGGGCGTGCTGCGGCGGGTGGCCGAGAGTGCCACCGCCCTGGCCGCGGCGTCGCGCCAACTCGGCGGGGTGAGCCAGCAGATGGCCGCGAACGCCGAGGAAACGGCGGCGCAGGCGGGGGTGGCGTCGGCGGCCGCGGAGGAGGTGAGCACGAGCGTCGCCACCGTCGCCACCGGGGCCGAGGAGATGGGGGCGAGTATCCGCGAGATCGCCCGCAGCGCGCACGAGGCGGCCAAGGTGGCCACGTCCGCGGTCAAGGTCGCCGACCGCACGAACGACACGGTGGCAAAGCTCGGCGAGAGCAGCGCCGCGATCGGGAACGTGGTGAAGGTCATCACGTCGATCGCCCAGCAAACGAACCTGCTAGCGCTGAACGCGACGATCGAGGCAGCGCGGGCCGGCGAGGCCGGGAAGGGGTTCGCGGTGGTGGCCAACGAGGTGAAGGAACTGGCGAAGCAGACGGCGCGGGCGACCGAGGACATCGGCCGGAAGATCGAGGCGATCCAGGGCGACACCCGCGGGGCGGTCGAGGCGATCGGCCAGATCGGCAAGGTGATCACCGAGATCAACGACATCCTGAACACCATCGCCAGCGCCGTCGAAGAGCAGACGGCGACGACGGGGGAGATCAGCCGGAGCGTGACGGAGGCGGCGAAGGGGAGTAACGAGATCGCGCGGAACATTACCGGCGTAGCACAGGCCGCCCGCGGCACCACGGAGGGCGCCGGCGAGACGATGCGCTCGGCCGACGCCCTGTCGCGGATGGCGAACGAGTTGCAGCAGTTGGTGAGCGGGTTCAAGCATTGACCGGCGAGCCGGGGGCGTCAGCCCCCGGATTCTCCCCCGCGCCGTTCGCACAGAATCCGGGGGCTGATGCCCCCGGCTCGCCGGAGGATCCGCGCATGCACGCGCTCGTGATCGACGACTCCCGGACCGTCCGGGCCATCATCGGCAAGACGCTCCGCGACGAGGGGTTCGCCGTGTCCGAGGCCGGCGACGGCCGCGCCGGGCTCGCCGCGCTCGCCCGTACGCCCGACGTCGGCCTCATCCTCGTGGACTGGAACATGCCCGTGATGGACGGGCTTGAATTCATCACCGCGGTTCGCGCCGACCGCAGCTACGACGGCGTCCGGGTCGTGATGGTCACCACCGAAACCGAGCAGGCGCAGGTCGCCCGCGCCATGGCGGCCGGCGCGGACGAGTACGTGATGAAGCCGTTCACCCGCGACATCCTCGTCGCCAAGCTCAGCCTCCTCGGCGTCCTCGGGGAGTAGCCGTGCCCGCGATCCGCGTCCTGATCGTCGACGACTCGGCCGTGTTCCGCCGCGCGGTGGCCGGGGAGCTGTCCGCCGACCCGACCCTTGAAGTCGTCGGCACCGCGGCCAACGGCCGCATCGCCCTCGCCAAGCTGGCGCAGGTCGTGCCGGACCTCGTCGTCCTCGACGTGGAGATGCCCGAGCTAGACGGGCTGGCGACGCTCCGCGAGATCCGCAAGACGTACCCGAAGCTGCCGGTCATCATGTTCAGCGCGGTGACCGAGCGCGGCGCGGCCGCGACCCTTGACGCACTCGCCCTCGGCGCCACCGACTACTTCCCGAAGCCGGCCGGCGGAGGGCTCGACGCTTCACTTCGAGTCATCCGTGAGGAGTTGATCCCGGAAATCAAGGCGCTCTGTACCCGCCCCGCGGCGCTCCCCCCTACCCCGCACGTCGGACCGGTGCCCGTGTCCGGTCGCGTGGACGTGGTCGCGGTCGCGGCGTCCACCGGCGGGCCGAACGCCCTCGCCGACCTGTTCGCCGGCCTTCCCGTCGACTTCCCGGTGCCGGTCGTAATCGCCCAGCACATGCCGCCCATGTTCACCCGCCAACTCGCCGAGCGGCTGTCGGCGCGGTTCGCCGTGCGGGTCGAGGAGGGCCGAGCCGGTGCGGCACTCGCCCCCGGACACGCCTGGATCGCGCCTGGGGATTATCACCTGGTACTCGCCCGCGACGCCGCGGGGGTGCGCGTGGTGTTGAACCAGGAGCCACCCGAGAACTCGTGCCGCCCGGCCGCGGACGTGATGTTCCGCTCGGTCGCCAAGGCGTACGGCCCGGCGGCGCTCGGCGTCGTCCTGACCGGCATGGGGCAGGACGGGCTACGCGGCAGCGAGGCGATTCGTGCCGCCGGCGGGCGGGTGATCGTCCAGGACGAGGCGACCTCGGTGGTGTGGGGGATGCCGGGGGCGGTGGCCCGCGCCGGGCTCGCCGACCGCGTTCTGCCGCTGGCCCAGCTCGCGCCCGAGGTCGTGCGGCGGGTCCGCGTCGGCCGGGAGGGCGGCCGATGACCGCCCAGGACTTCGAGTACGTGTGCCGGTTCGTCCGCGACCGCAGCGCCATCGTGCTGGACGCGGGGAAGGAGTACCTCGTCGAGTCGCGCCTAAGCCCGCTCGCCGCGCAGCTCCGGCTCGGCTCGGTAGGCGACCTGATCGGGCAGCTGAGGACCGGCCGCGACGCCGGGCTCGGCACCCGCGTCATCGAAGCGATGGTGACGAACGAGACGCTGTTCTTCCGCGATGTGCAGCCGTTCGACACCCTTCGGCGGGTCGTGCTGCCGGAGTTAATCCGCCGCCGCGAGGCGGAGCGGCGGCTGTCCGTCTGGTGCGCCGCGTGCTCGACCGGGCAGGAGCCGTACAGTCTTGCAATGCTGATCCGCGAGTACTTCCCGGCTCTCGTCACGTGGCACGTCAACATCCTGGCTACGGACCTGTCGGCGGAGGTTTTAGCTCGGGCGCGTGACGGTCGTTACAGCCAGCTTGAGGTGAACCGCGGGCTGCCGGCGGCCTTCCTCCTGAAATACTTCCGCCAGCAGGGCGGCGTGTGGGAATTAGCCGACGACATGCGGCGCATGGTCGAATTCCGGGAGCTGAACCTCGTCCGCGAGTGGCCGTCGCTGCCGCGGTTCGACCTCGTGTTCCTGCGGAACGTGATGATCTACTTCGACGTGGGCACGAAAAAGGCGATCCTCGATCGCGTGGCCCGCGTGCTGCGACCCGACGGTTACCTCCTCCTTGGAGCGGCCGAATCGACGATCAACCTGGCGGACAGTTTTCGCCGGGCGGAGGAATTAAAGGGCGGCTTTTACCAGTCCGTTGGCTGACCACGGGGGCGAGGGTGGACACGCGGGACGAGTTACTCGGTGCGTTCGACACCGGCGTCGTGACCTCACTGCGGGAGTTGGCCGGCGTCGAGGCGGTCCGGTGCGGCGGGTGTGTCGGCGACGCCGACGTCGCGGCGGCGCTCCGGTTGGACGTCGGAGCGGGGTGGTGGGCAGCCCTCGCGTTCCCGTACGCCACCGCCGCCGCGCTCGCGCGCCGGGTGCTGGCGGGTGTCGCGGACGAGCCGGATGCCGCGTTGGTCCGCGACTGCGTGGCCGAGTTCCTGAACGTGGCGGCCGGGCAGGCCAAAACCCTACTCTATGGCACGCCGCACCACTTCACGTTCGCCACCCCGACCACGCCGCCTGACACGGCCGCCGGGGACGGGGTCGGATTCGAATCCGAGTGCGGCACGTTCCTCCTGTACCTGTTCCCGGCGGCCGCAACTGCAGCGCCGACCATCTGCCAGGGGGCCTGACGATGACCAGAGCGACCCGTGGAGTGGTTTCCGCCGCCGAGTTCGCACAGCGCGTTACCCTCAGTGGACTACTCGACCCGGCCGACATCCCCCCGGCTGCCGACGGCGCGACGGCCGCGCGTATGCTCGTCGAGGCCGGGAAGCTGACCGCCTTCCAGGCCGAAGCGATCCTCGGCGAGCGGTTCGAGGAGTTGCGGATCGGGAACTACGAGGTTCTCGACCGACTCGGGGCCGGCGGGATGGGTGCGGTGTTCAAGGCCCGGCACCGACGGATGAAGCGCGTCGTCGCCCTCAAGGTGCTGTCCCGCGAGGGCGCGCGCTCGGGCACGCTGGCCGAGCGGTTCCAGCGCGAGGTGGAGACGCTCGCCCGGCTCGCCCACCCCAACATCGTGATGGCTTACGACGCCGACGAGGCGGAGGCCGGGCCTTTCCTGGTGATGGAACTCGTGACCGGCCGCGACCTGGCCTCCGAGGTCGCCGACCGCGGGCCGCTCCCGGTCGAGGACGCAGTCGACCGCATCCTTCAGGCCTCCCGCGGGCTCGAGTACGCCCACGCCCAGGGGATCGTTCACCGGGACATCAAGCCGGGGAACATCCTCCGCGATACCGAGGGGCTTGTGAAGGTGGCCGACCTCGGGCTGGCCCGGTTGAACGAGCCCGCCAATCCGGCCGCGAACCTGTCACTGACCCAGGCCGGCACGGTCGTCGGCACGGCCGAGTACATGCCGCCCGAACAGGCCGTCGATTCTGGTGAGGTAGACCACCGGGCGGACGTGTACAGCCTCGGCTGCACGCTGTTCTTCCTGCTGACCGGCCGGGCACCGTACCAGGCTGCTTCGATCATGTCGATGTTCTTGAAGCACCGTGACGAGCCGGTGCCGAGCGTCCGTGCCCTACGGCCGGCGGTGCCGGCCGAGCTCGACGCCGTGTTCCAGCGGATGGCCGCGAAGGCGCCCGCCGACCGCTACCAGTCGATGACGGAGGTGGCTGCGGCACTGGAACGAGTCCGGGCGAACCTCTCGCCGGCCAACGTTGGGACTGGTGAGTGGTCGGCGATGCCGCCTGCGTCGGCCGTGCCTCCCGGCAAGACCCGCGTCATCGACCGAAACTCCCCCGCGGGGTCCAGCGAGTCGACTGGGGAGTTCGCGCTGTCACCACCGTCCACCGCCACGGCCGCGCCGGCGAGCGGCGTCGCAGGACGAACCGTCGTGCTGGCGGAGCCGTCGCGGACGCAGGCCGGGATCATCCGCCGCTACCTCCAGCAACTCGGCGCCGCGAACGTGCACGCGGCCGAGTCGGGGGCCGAGGCACTCGCGCTCGCGAAACGCGAGGGAGCGGCAGTGGTCGTTTCGTCGATGCACCTGAAAGACATGACCGGGGCACAACTCGCGACCGCGTTACTGGCTGACCCCTCGTGCGCCGGAGTCGGGTTCGTGTTGGCGACCAGTGAGGCCGACGGCCAAGCCCCCGGCGCCGTCCCCACCAGCCCGCGAGTCGTGGTGATGCCGAAGCCCTTCGACGCCGAGCGCCTCGCCCGATCGGTCGCCGCCGTCGTACGCTAACGGTTGCGCGTCGCTCGCCCCTGGCCCCAGCCACCCGGAGCGGCACCCCGGCGTTGCGAGAACGCTCCCGGCCGAGTCGAAGGCGGTCGCCGACACACCCCTGGAAGCGGGTGGTGCCGTGATTCAAGGGCGAGTGCTGGATCGGCCATCAGGCCACCCTGCCCCCGTGTCATCCGAGGGCGCTCAGCCCTTGGCAGCTTCTCGCGCTTGGCCCTCGACGCACTCGGTAGAATCCGAGCGCGGCTGAGCGTGCTCGGCGCGAGGGCCGGGCTCGGGGGAGCGAGCCCGTCTCGTAGGGACTACCCCCTTGTCGTGCCGCTGCGGCTACCGCGTCTCCGCGAAGAGCATGACGACCGACCGCGCGCCGGCCCGGTAGCTCACGCCCGGTATTGCGGGCGCCGCGGTCCACTCGCAGATATCGTCCGGCGACGGCAACGCGGTGTCGATCCAGCGCCGCCATCCCCTCCCACCCGGCAACTCGAACTCGAGCGGCTCCCAGTAGCCGTTCAGGATCATGTGGAACGTCAGCCCCTCGCCCGGGAGCTCGCCCCCGAACGCGATGCTGCGGGAGTTCTCGCCCCAGTCGGGCTGGTTCAGTCGCGTCCCGTGCCAGGCCTTGTTCGCCCGGGCGATCAGTTCCGTGAGGCTCAGCCGCTGCTCCTCGTGCCACACGTCCCGGAGTACCCGGCGGGCGAGCAGCAGTTTCACGAACCGGTGGACGTCGGCGTGCTTCTGCACCAACGCCCAGTCGAACCAGTTGGCCTCGGTGTCGTGGCAGTAGAAGTTGTTGTTCCCGCCCTGCGTTCGCCGCACCTCGTCGCCCATCAGGATCATCGGCAGCCCGATCGACATCAGCGTGGTGGCGTGAGCGTTCTTAACCTGCCGGTTCCGCATCGCCTCCACCGCGGGGTCGTCGGTCGGGCCTTCGGCGCCGCAGTTCCAGCTCCGGTTGTCGTTCGCCCCGTCGCGGTTTTGCTCCCCGTTGGCCTCGTTGTGCTTCTCGTTGTAACTCACGAGGTCGTTGAGCGTGAACCCGTCGTGGCAGGTCACGAAGTTGACGCTCTGCTCGGCCTCGCGCCCCTTGTGGCCGTACACCTCGTGGCTGCCGAGCATCCGGTCGGCGAACCGCCCGACCGAGCCGGGGGCGCCGCGGAGGAAGTCGCGCGCGTCGTCGCGGAACCGGCCGTTCCACTCCTTCCAGGCGTCGCCGACGAAGCTCCCCACCTGGTACAACCCGGCCGCGTCCCACGCCTCGGCGATCAGCTTTATCCCGGCCAGCGCCGGGTCCGACTCGATGTCCCACAGCACAGGCGCGTTCGGCAGCGGGCGGCCGTCCGGGGCGCGGGACAGGATCGACGCGAGGTCGAACCGGAACCCGTCCACGTGCATCTCGGTCACCCAGTAGCGCAGGCTGTCCACAATCAGCCGGCGGGCGACCGGGTGGTTGGCGTTGAACGTGTTGCCGCACCCGGAGTAGTCGGCGTACCGGCTCCCGCCCTGTTCGAGCATGTAGTACGTCGGGTTGTCGATCCCCTTGTACGAGAGCGTGGGGCCGTCGTGGTTCCCCTCGGCGGTGTGGTTGAACACCACGTCGAGGATCACCTCGATGCCGGCCCGGTGGAGCGCCTTGACCATGTCGCGGAACTCGTCCACCGCGCCGAGCGGGTCGCGGCGGGAGCTGTACTGCGGGTGCGGCGAGAAGTAGTTGACCGACTGGTAGCCCCAGTAGTTAACGAGCCCGGCCGGGCAGGCGAACGGGTCGAAGGCGTGGACCGGCAGCAACTCGACCGCGGTAACGCCGAGGTCGCGCAGGTAGTCCACCTTCTCGGCCAGCCCGACGTACGTCCCGCGGACGGCGTCCTTCAGCCCCGAGTTCGGGTGGCGGGTAAAGCCGCGGACGTGCATCTCGTAGACGACGGTCCGAGCCGACGGTCGGCGGAGCGGGGCGTCGCCCTCCCAGTCGTAAGCGCCGCTGTCCACGACGACACTCTTCATCGCGGTCGCGGCGTTGTCGCCGGGGCGGCGGGCCGGCTCCGGGGAGTACCCGGGCGGGATGACGACGCCGCGGCCGTAGGGGTCGAGGAGAACCTTCTCGGGGTCGAACCGCAGCCCCCGGTCGGGGTCAACCGGCCCGCGCACCCGGTAGCCGTAGAGCTGTCCGGCCTTCACCCCCGGGACGAACGTGTGCCAGTAGTGGTAGGTGCGGTTCGAGACGGGGTCGAGGGGCACGACGCGGGCCGCGGCGCCGTCCTCGCGGTCGAACAGGAGCAGGTCCACGCCGCCCGCGGTGCGCGAAAACAGGCTGAAGTTGCAGCCGCCGTCGGCGACGGTCGCGCCGAGGGGGGCGGGTTGACCGGTGATCGTGGGGTTCATCGCGGCTCCCTGTCGGGTTGGTTCGGATGCGCGTCACCCGCCCGGTTCAGGCGAACCTGGCGAACGTATCGAAAAGTGCTTCCCTGCCGGTCTCCCGTGCGGATACTTCCGCGTGAGCCGCCGGCCGCACTTGCCTATTTTCCTTCGCCGTGCCTTGATGGAGGTAACACGTCCCGCCCGCGGGGTGCCGTGACCACCCGTCTCCGATAACCCCTGCAGCGGGGCTCGCACTCATGTTCGACACCATTCTCGCACAGGCCCACAGCCTGCCGCCGCTGGCCCGGTTCTCGGTGGCGATGCTAATCCTCTTCACCGTCCCGCCGCTGTGCCGCCGCGCGCGCGTCCCTGGCGTGGTCGGGCTGCTGGTGGCCGGGGTACTGATCGGGCCGCACGGTCTTGAGGTCGCCCCCAAGCACGGGGAGGTCGCCAACTTCTTCGCCGAGCTCGGCAAGCTCCTGCTCATGTTCTTCGCCGGGCTGGAGATCGACCTCGTCATGTTCAACCGGTCGCGGAACCGGTCGCTCGGGTTCGGCGCGCTCACGTTCACCCTGCCGCTCGCTGGCGGCTTCCTGGTCGGGTTCTGGGCCGGGTACCCGTGGGTCGGCGCCCTGCTCATCGGGTCCCTGCTGGCGTCCCACACGCTGATCGCGTTCCCGATCGTGGAGAAGCTCGGCCGCGTGCGGAACGAGGCGGTCACGGTGACCATCGGCGCGACCGTGTTCACCGACGTCGCCGCCCTGCTCGTTCTCGCGGTGTGCATCCCGATCCACGCCTCGGGGTTCTCCCCGGAGTCGTTCGCGATCCAGTTGCTCCAGCTCGCCGTCTACGTCCCCGCCGTGGTCCTCGGGCTGGGGTGGGTCAGCCGCAAACTATTTGCCTACAAGCCGGCCAAGGAGGGGCAGTTCGCCCTGATGCTGCTGATGGTCGCGGTGGCGGCGGTCGCGGCCGAGGCGATCCACCTGGAGGGGATCATCGGCGCCTTCCTGGCCGGACTGGCCGTGAACACCGCGACCCGGAACAGCGAGGCCAAGCACGAACTGGAGTTCATCGGGAACCACCTGTTCATCCCGGTCTTCTTCCTGACGATCGGGTTCCTGATCGACCTGAAAGCGTTCGCCGACACCCTCGTATCCAACTTCTGGCTCGTCTTCGGGATCGTCGGCGGGCTGATCGGGTCGAAGTTCGTCGCCGCCGAGATCGCCCGCCGCATGTACAGCTACACCCGCGACGAGGGGCTGACGATGTGGTCGCTCTCGCTCCCGCAGGTCGCCGCGACCCTTGCGGCCGCGCTGGTCGCGTACGACACGAAGAACGCGGCCGGCGAGCGACTGATCGACGAGCCGGTGCTGAACTCGGTGATCGTGCTGCTCGTCGTCACCTCCGTTCTCGGTCCGGTTCTCACCGAGCGGTTCGCCCGGCGGCTGCCGCCCCCGGGCGGCGGGGTCGAGCCGGCAGCCCCGCCGACCGCGACGGTGGTGGCCGTCGGGGAGCACCACAGCTTGGTGTGACCCGGGCATCCCGGGGTCAGAAGACGAAGTTCTCCCAGCTGTGAATCCGCAGGATGATCTTCCGCAGGATCGACAGGGCGTGCGCCCGCTCGGTGTAGATCGCCACGCTCGCCGCGGCCCCGACCGGCAGGTTCAGGTTCGACACGTCCTCGGCGTAGTCGAAGACCACCGGCACGTACCCCGGCGCGGTCACCGGCGTGCCGGTGACCATCTGCCCGCCGGTGTCCAGCTCGCCCTCGCGGATCGCCGTCAGCGTCCGCCGCACCTTCACCTTGAACGACCGCCCCGGGTACGCGTCGAACACGGCCTCCGCATCGAGACCCGGCTTGATGTCCGACAGCACCCGCTGGTGGAAGCTGGCGACGAGAAGCGGCTTCTCCCCGGTCACGAAGGCCAGCAGCGGCTTGACGCCCAGGGCGGTGGCCATCTGCCCGGGGCGGAGGAGCTTCTGCGGGACGTACCCGTCTGACGGGGCGCGGACCACCGTCTGCTCCAAGTCCCACCGCGCCCGCTCCAGCAGCGCCGTCGTCTCGCGCACCTCGGGGTTCTGGCCGTCTACCTGGGTGGTGAACTCGGTCCGCACCTTCCTCTCGGCCGCTTCGGCCGCGGCCAGCGCCTGCCGAACCGACTCCAGGCTGGCACTGCCGCCTCGCAGCTTCTCGGCCGCGAGGCGCTCGTTCGCCTCGGCCTGACTGTGCTCCTGTTGCGTAGTCTTGAAATTCGCCTCGGCCCGGTCGAACTCCCCTTGGCTCATCGCCGCTTGCGCGAGCGAGTTCTTGGCTCGACCGAACTGTGCCGTCGCGAGTTCGAGCCGTTCCTTCAGCTCGACCACCTTGCTCTTGGCGCCGTCGTGCTCCTCGCGCAGCTGCCGGTCGTAGGACGACTCGGACGCCAGCAGCGTGGCACGGGCCTGCCGCGTCGTCGCCTCCGCGGCGGCAAGCTGCTCGGCGAGCTGTGCGAACTTGCTGTTCTTGACGGCCAAGGAGGCCCGCAGCCGGTCGACCTCGATCTGGAACGGCTTGGCGTCGAGCTTGAAGAGCACGTCGCCCTGCTTGAGCGGCTGGTTCGCCTCGAACGGCACCTCCACGACGACGCCGCGGACCTGCGAGACGACCTGGACGACCGGCGCGTACAGCCGGCCGTCGTGACTGACCGGGTGGAAGATCGACAGGGCGACGAACAACACCCCGAGGATCGACGCCCCGATCAGCATGGCCGTGCAGACCGTGTACGTCGTCACGGGGAGGAGCTTGTACTTCTTGAAGATCAGCCAGCAAATGAGGGCGTAGACCCCGACGAGTGATTCGACCACGGCGTGCCTCGGGTGCGGGGTGTGCGGGGGTTACTTGGGGTCGGCGTCCGGGTTGCGGAGCCGCTCCTCGAGGACGGCCAGGCGCCGGGCCAGTTCGTCGGTCGTACCCCCAGCGGAGACCAGCGTGAGGTGGGGCTGCCCCTTCTTGTGCGACACCGCCCAGATGAACACGATCGGCCACATGGCGTGGAGGGTGATCAGGCTCAGCCAGCAGGCGACGTGGATCGCCTCCACGTGGGGGTGGTCCCGCCCCTCGGCGATCTTGTGCGGCAGGTCGTGAATATAAATGAACAGGTAAAAGACTGCCGTCAGACTCAACAGGAGCAGGGCAAGGGCCAGATAATCCAGGAACACGAGTCGGTCTCCGGTCGGTACGTCAAGCTTACGTCGCGGGCCGCCGCGGCGCTAGTGTGCGTCCGCCCGCATTCCGGCTTGCAGGTCAAGCATAGGCTGCTGGCCGATCGTCAGGAACCCCTGTTGCGGGCGATCCATATCGGCGATCATGAATAGCACCCCGGAGAACGCCAGCACCAGTGCCAGCATGGCCGGCGACCGCCGGGTGGCCGCGATGCCCGCCTGGTAGCCGACGGCGGCCATCGCCAGGGCACCCACGGCCAGGAGCCCACCCCAGATGCTCGTCGGGATGCGGTTCCGTACCCCGACCTGGACGCGGACGGCGTGTATGTCGATCACCTGGTTCAGTGAGCTGACGTACAGCGCTGTTATCGGCCCAGGCTGCCGCTCCGCCCCGAGCAAGGCCTGCGCCCACAGCTTCCGCTGGAGTTCGTCCGTGCGGGCGAGCCCCTCGGGGAGCCGCCCGTCCTGAACCATCGCCAGCCGCACGTCCACGTATTCCCGCAGCAGCCGGGCACTCTCGCCCCGCACCGGCTCCGGGAGGAGCCCGGCCCGCAAGTACGTCGTGCCGATGGCGTTCGCCTCGTCCAGTACGGCCTGGCGGCGGGCCTCGAACCAGTTGGCCGCGAGGCCGAACGTGAACGCCAGCACGAACGCGAACAGGGCGAGGATCGACCCGACCATCGCGCCGACCGGCGCTTCCTTTTCCTCGATGGTCTGGGAGAGTCGGTACCTGCCGAGCCGGTACCCGCCTTCAACGGCCAGGGCCGCACCGGCGACCACGGCGAGGAACAGCAGCCCCAGCGGCAGGGTATCGAGCAGCGCGGCACCCATCAGACTCTCCGGTAGATGCCTCATCTGGCCCCGGCGGCGGCCGGGGGGCCGGTGCGGGCGGCGGCCTGGAAGTAGCTCATCTTCCCCGCGCCGCGGAGTTGCTCGGCGTCGGCGGTCGCAAACAGGTGCATCACCCGGGCGACCACCCCGGTCCAGCCGGTCTGGTGGCTGGCCCCGAGCCCGGCCCCGTTGTCGCCGTGGAAGTACTCGTAGAAGAGGATCAGGTCGCGCCAGTGCGGGTCGGCCTGGAACGCCTCCGCCCCGCCGTACACCGGCCGCTTCCCGTCCGCGCCGCGGAGGAACGTCGCCGCCAGCCGCCGGCCGATCTCCTCGGACACCTGGTACAGCGTCATCCGCCGGCCCGAGCCGGTCGGGCACTCGACCGTGAAGGCGTCGCCGTAGTAGGAGTAGTACTGGAGCAGCGCCCGAATGATGAGGACGTTTACCGGCATCCACACCGGCCCGCGCCAGTTCGAGTTCCCGCCGAACATCCCGGTGTCCGACTCGGCCGGAAGGTACCCGACGCGGTACTCGCGCCCCCCGGCGTGCATCACGAACGGGTGCGCCTCGTGCTCCTTCGACAGCGACCGGATGCCGTACGGGCCGAGGAACTCGTCCTCGTCCAGCATCCGCTCCAGCACCCGGCGGAGCTTCGCCTCGTCGAGGACGGACGTGAGCCGCCGGCCAGTTGGGCCGACAGCCCGCGGGTCGTGGATGGCCGCGCACAGTTCCGGCCGCTGGTCCAGGAACCGCCCCACCCGCTCGGCGATCTCGGGGTACGAGGCGAGTAGCTTCCCGTCGAATACGGTGGCCGCGCACAGCGGCAGCAGCCCGACCATCGACCGCACCTTGAGCCGCTCGGCCCGGCCGTCCGGGTGGCGGAGTACGTCGTAGAAGAAGCCGTCTTCCTCGTCCCACATCCCGGTGTCGCCGCCGACGTGCGTCATGGACGACGCGATCCACAGGAAGTGCTGGAAGAACTTGAGCGCCATGTCGGCGTAGTCGGCGTCGGTCATCGCCAGCTCGGCCGCGATCTGGAGCATGTTCTGGCAGAACAGCGCCATCCACGCGGTGCCGTCGGCCTGCTCCAGGTAGCCGCCGGTCGGCAGCGGCGAGCTGCGGTCGAACACGCCGATGTTGTCCAGCCCCAGGAACCCGCCCTCGAACACGTTCTTCCCGGACCGGTCCTTGCGGTTCACCCACCAGGTGAAGTTCAGCAGCAGCTTCTGGAAGCTCGCCTTAAGCCACTCGCGGTCGCCCTCGCCGGTGCGGCCCTTGTCCAGCAGGTAAGTGAAGATCGTGGACCAGGCGTGGACCGGCGGGTTCACGTCGCCGAAGTTCCACTCGTAGGCCGGGATCTGCCCGTTCGGGTGCATGTACCGCTCGCGGAGCATGAGCGACAACTGCTGCTTGCCGAAGTCGGGGTCCACGAGGGTGAGGGCGAGGACGTGGAACGCCAGGTCCCACGCCGCGTACCACGGGTACTCCCACTTGTCCGGCATCGAGATGACGTCGCCGTTGTACATGTGGTGCCAGTGGTCGTTCCGCGGCGACTGCTTGCGCGACGGCTTGAACGGGTCGCTCCCCCGCTCCTCCAGCCACTGGTCCACGTCGTAGTGGTAGAACTGCTTGCTCCACAGCATCCCGGCCAGCGCCTGCCGCATCACGTTCGCCCCGTCCGGCCCCACGGCCGCGGGGATGATCGTCGCGTAGAACTCGTCCGCCTCTTTGGCGCGTGCAGCGAACACGGCGTCGAACGCGGCCCCGAACGGCGCGGCCGGGGGCGCGTCGGTCAGCCGCAGTCGCACGACGCGGCTTTCGCCCGGGGGCACGGTCAGCTGATAGTGGGCGGCCACCTTCGTCCCCACGCCCGCGGGGTTCACCGTGCCGGCCCGGCCGTGGACGACGTGGTCGTTGATGCCGTCCTTGACGAACGGGGTGAGGTTCGGGACGCCGAACACGCGCTCGGTGTTGGTCTCGTTCTCGGTGAACAGCAGCGGCACGTCGCCGTCGATGGACAGGAACCGCTCCCCGAGCTTCGGGTGGGTGGCGCGCACGGCCGGCCGGGCCGCCGGGCCGGGCACCCGCTGAAGGGCCGGCCGTTCCGGCCCGGTGTGCCACGACCACTCGTTGCGGAACCACAGGGTCGGGAGGACGTGCAGCCCGGCCGCCTCGGGGGCGCGGTTGTGGACGGTGATGCGGACGAGCAGGTCGTCCGGCGCCGCCTTGGCGTACTCGACGAACACGTCGAAGTAGCGGTCCTCGGCGAACACGCCGGTGTCGAGGAGTTCGTACTCGTACTCGGTCCGGGAGCGGGCCTTGCTGGTATCGACCAAGTTCGCGTACGGGAACGCGGCCTGGGGGTACTTGTAGAGGTACTTCATGTACGAGTGCGTCGGCGTGCTGTCGAGGTAGAAGTAGTACTCCTTCACGTCCTCGCCGTGGTTCCCCTCGCTGTTCGTGAGGCCGAACAGCCGTTCCTTCAGGATCGGGTCCTTCCCGTTCCACAGGGCCAGCGCGAAGCACAAGCGCTGGCGGTCGTCGGATACGCCGGCGAGGCCGTCCTCGCCCCAGCGGTAGGCGCGGCTGCGCGCGTGATCGTGGGAGAAGTACGCCCAGGCGTCGCCGCCGTCGCTGTAGTCCTCGCGCACCGTCCCCCACTGGCGCTCGCTGAGGTACGGCCCCCAGCGGCGCCACGGGGTGTCCTTGTCGCGGGCCTCGTCGAGCCGGGCGTGTTCGGCGGTCATGGCAGGCGAAGTCCCAGGAGGTTAAGGTTTCGGGGACGTGGTGGCGGCCTTCACGGCCAGCCCGAGCATGACCCACGACCAGCCGGCGAAGGCCAGGTCGATGCCGGCGAACGTGCCGATCACCCACAGGCTCGCCTCCGGCCAGTCGCGCCAAATCATCACCCCCAGGGCGATGCTGACGAGCCCACTGACGACGGTCCAGCCGCGGCCGTGGTAGCGGTGCGTTGCCGCGAACAGCACCCGGGCCGCGCCGCCGACCAGGAGCATGACGGCAATCACCAGCGTCAGCACGGCCGCGGCCCGCAGCGGGTGCTCGACCATGATGCCGCCGACGAGGATGTGCAACACGCCGACCAGCGCCGAGACGAAGAACCCCTGCCACGTCCGGGCGACGAACGCGCCAATGATCTGGACGGTGCCGGCGGCAAGGAGCAAGGCTCCGATGACGATCACGGTGGTGAGCGTCGCCAGGAGGCTGAAGGCGACGGCACCGATGCCCGCCGCTGTGACGACGGCGCCGAGAGCGACGATCCAGCCCCAGTTCGAGCCGAGTCGGTGCAGCTCCTCGGCGTGCGGCGGGTGCCCGTGGGGGGGGGCGTCGGTCGTGTGACTCATGTCGCTCTCCGGGTCAGTAGGGTAGGCCGAGTAGGCCCCGGTAGTGCCCGGGGACGGGCTCCAGGTCCGAGTCGTCCGCAGGCTCGAACGGCCGGCGGTCCCGCCAGGGGTTGTCGGTGTGCGGCAGGAGCCAGAACTCGCCGGCCCCGTCGCGTACGACCCACTGCCCGCCCGCGCGGTCCGCGTACACCGCCACCGCGTGCGTCCGTTCCGTGAGCATCTTCGCCCCTCCTGTGTACCTCCGAGCCGTCCCCGGAGTCGTTCGTCCTGATACCGGCGTGCCGGGGTCACCCGACGTACGCGCCCCCAAGGAAGCTCGAGTCGAACACCAGGAAGCGGTGGTAGGGCGCCGGCGTGCCGGACGGGGTGATGGTGGTCCCGAGGTAGGTGGTCACCACCGCCTGCCCCCCGGCCCCGGCCCCGGCCACGATGTCCGCCCGCTGGTCGCCGTCGATGTTCTTGACCGCCACCGGCACCCCGCCGCGGTTGTTGGTGTCGCCGGCGAAGAAGTTGCAGATCACCGTCTGGGCGCCGTTCTGCTGGGTCAGGCCGAACCCGGACAGCCCGTACACCCGCGGGCCGCCGCCCGGGCCGCCGCCGCCGATCAGGTCGCCGTACCCGTCCCCGTCCACGTCCCCGACGGCCACGTACGCGCCGTTGCGGAGTTCCTGCTCGAACAGGAAGAAGTCGTTGATGAGCTTGGTCGGAGTGCCCCCCGGGCGGAGCGACTTGCCGTCGAAGACCGCCACCCGCGGGCCGCCGCCGAACCCGGCCGCCACCACCAGGTCCACGTTCCCGTCGTTGTTCAGGTCGCCGACCGCGGTGCGGGCGCCGCCGCGGAAGCTGGCGTCGTCGATCCCGAGGAAGTCGGCGATGATCGTCCGGTCCTTCCCGCTGACGATCCGCACCCGCGGCCCGCCCCCCTCGTCCGGGGTCACGACCAGGTCCGGGACCCCGTCCTTGTTGACGTCGCCGACCGAGACGAACACGCCGCCGAGGAACGAGGTCTCGAACGCGTACCCGCTGGCGATAAGCGACGTGTCCGGGCTGGTGGGGAAGTTGGCCCCGCTGTAGACCTTGATCTCGGCCGCCGTGCCCGGCCCGGGGCCGACGATGATGTCCTCGACGCCGTCCAGGTTGACGTCGGCGGTCGCCACCCGGACCCCGCCGGTGAACCCCGCCCCGCCGGCGTAGCTCGGGTACGGGTTGAACGCGGCGAGTTGGGTGAACGAGGCGGCGGCGTTGACGGTGAACTGCGTCGGCCCGCCGGCCCCGCTCCCGACGGCGAGCAGCGCCGTACCCGGGGCGATCGGGGCCGGGGCGGCGATCGGCGGCGGCGGGGCGGCCGGCGGCGGCGGGCTGGTGCTCTGGAGCTTCCACCCGATGTCCGTCATCGCGGCCAGGTCCAGGGTGGTCGGGGCGATCCGCTCCCCGTCCTCCAGGTTCGCGTCCATCAACGTCCGCTGGCCCTGGGAGAGGGTGTCCTCAGCCCACACGTAGTTGGGCTCGCCGTCGTCGCCGGTCACCAGCGGGACCGGGGCGCCGCCGTTCACGGCGACCGCCTGGGGGCCGAAGAACTGGCCGCCCGAGGCAATGCGGCTCCACGCCTCGCTCTCGCCGAACCCGAGGATGTGGAACAGCGCCTTCTGGGTGGCCATGTAGAGGTCGTACTCGGTCGACCCGCCGGGGGGGTCGATGCCGAAGTGCCAGTTCGCGATCAGGTCGTAGGTGATCGACCCGCCCCACGGGCTGTGGTCGGTTGCCCCGGCGCCGTAGCTGTTCGCCTGCCCGCGGCCAAACACCTGATCGTACCAGATCGGGGAGCCGGTCGCCACCCGCTCGCTCGACTCCTCGGTCAGCTCGCCGAGGAGGTCGCGGGCCCCGACGAACACCACGATCGTGTTCGCCGGGACGATCAGGTTGGTGACCTCCTCCTGGTCGAGTGCGCTCGGGTCGTCGAACCGGGCGGTCCACGTGTCGCCCGGGGCGGTCGGGAACGGAATGGCGTTCAGGGTGTCGGTGAACCGGGCCCCGAGGTCGGCCGCGGCCGCCTGGATGGTGGCGATGCGGTCGGGGTTGTTGGTGAAGAACCCGGTGGCGTCGAACCGGAAGTCGTAAAGGACGTTGATGGCCGGGACCACCCGGTCTTCGAGCCAGGTAACGGTGGGGCGATAGGCGTTGCGGGGAGTCATGGTGAGCCTCACGGTGAGTGGTCGGGGGCGGCCGGCGCCGGGGCGCCGGCCGCGGGGGGTTACTTCTTGTCGGCCGCCGGCGCCTCGCCGGGCGGCTGCTCGATGCGGACGAGCGTGAACTGCTTGGAGTTGTCCGCGGCGTAGTGGACGAGCATCGTCGTCTCGTCGCGGGTCAGGTTGGCAATGCCGGCCTCGTAGACCGGCGACTTGGTGTCGCCGACGGTCCACGCGGCCCGCTGCGTCTTCTGGTCCACCGACCCGTACACCGGGTCGGTCTTGTCGGTGAGCGCGTTGTAGTAGTTGCCGCGGATCACCCCGGCCTTGCTGACCGCGAGCTGGAACAGGTTCGTGGACTTCGTCTCCCCCTCGCCGACCATGGCGAACACCCCGAGCGGCTGGAAGTCGTCGGCGTTCGGCTCGACCTTGGCGTCGCGGCCGGCCTGCGCGAACTGGGCCGCGCCCTGGTAGTAGTCCGCGGCCGGGTACTCTTGTTCGCCGTTGAAGACGACCTGGTCGCCGGTGTACACGACGGTCTCGCCGTAGTCGTAGTAGATGGGCTCGGCCGGGTAGCTGCAGTACGACGACACCGCCCCCCACGCCGGGGCCGACCAGATGCGCGCGGCCGTCCATCCGGCGGCGACCCACGCTCCGGGGTAGCGGGCGTACCAGTTGGGGGTGAAGGCAGAATAGTAGCCGAAGTTCGACCGCACCACACCGCCTGTACCGGCGAGGTTTGTGCGGGAGGCGTAATACGTGCCGCCTGTACCGCGTGCGACGGTTGTGCGGCCCGCGGCGGCCCCGTACGGGCCGACGGCCGCCGCACCGCGGGTGCCGCCGGCGACAGTGCCGCCCGGCCCGGTCGCCGTGCCGACCCGGCCGCCGGCCGCTGCCGCGCCTTGCGGGCCGATTGCGACTCCGCCGTGATACGCCGAGCCGAACGACCCGCCGGGGCCGCTCCCGGTGGTCACCCCGGTCCGGCCCCCGACCGCGTTCCCGCCGGGTCCGGCGATGCCTCCCGCGGTGCCGACCTTGTTCACCTCCCGGCCGCCGGCCGTGGTCACTTGAGCCGCCCCAACGCCCCGGCCGGCGCTCACCCCGCCGGGCGTCGTTCCGCCGCGAGCGGCCCCGGCGTAGTCGATCGTCCCCCCCCGCTGAGTCGTGTACGACCCGCTGCCGGTCCCCGCGCTGCGGGTGCCGCCGGCGGGGCCGACGACCGTGCCACCGGAGCGCGTGCCGGCCCCGGCGCCGCTGTACGTGCCGGCCACTGCGCCGCCCCCAACGCGTGCGCCGCCGCCGCCGCCGACTGCCCCGCCGCGGGCCCCGCCGCCCCCGCCCCCGCGGCCGCCCCGCTGGGCCGAGGACTCGTCCGACGCCGCGAGCAGAACTGCGGCCGCCACCCCGAATGCCAGTGATGTCCGTCGCATGGTTCGTCCTACAGGTGTGGTGGGGGTGGTCACTGCTTCGCCTTCACGCGGGTGACCTTCACCGGCACCAGGTCCGGAAGCGCCTCGCCGTCGAGCGCCCGCTGTACCGGGTGCCACAGGAACGAGTCGGCGTCGATCGGCGTGAGGAGGTTCGTGGCCGTCAGCACATGGCCGTCGGCGGTCGTGCCGCGGGCGGCGAACACCCACTTCTTCCCGTCGCGCGTCACCTCGATGTCGCCGACGCCGCCGTTGTCCTCGAACGTCCACACGCGCAGCGTGTTGGTGCCCGGGTCGCGGCCGATCATCTGAACGCCGCCGACGGACTTGCCGTCGTGCGCGACCGAGAAATGGCAGCGGATGAACGACTTGTTCGCCGTCCACTCGTAGCGCGTGGTGACGGTCGTGCCGGGCTGCTTCGTCTCCCAGGTGCCGATGAGGAACTCGAGGTCGCGGAGCGAGAGGCCGTCGCCGCCCCACTCGCGGAGGATGGCGACGAGCCATTTGCCGTCCTCGCGGGCGTACAGGATGCTGCCGCGGCTGACGACCAGTTCCCCCTTCGCGCGGCGGACCTTGAAGTGTGCGTCGACGACGGCCGTGTCGCGGGACGGGAACCGCACGGCGTCGATCTCCACCTCCACGGTGGCGCCGGGGTTCTTGGTGAAGAACTCGGCGTAGTCCTTCTCCAGTGCCGCGCGGCCGCGAACGGTGGTGCCGTCGTCGTCGGCGTACTCGCCCTCGGCGGTGAACAGGGCGGCCACGGCCTTGGCGTCGCCCTTGCCGAAACTCGCGGCGAGCGAGGCCACGGCGGCCTTGACGCCGCCCTGGTCCGCCGGCCGATCCGCTGCGGGTTGTGCCGCGGACACGGCGGCGGGCTGCGCGGCCGCGGCGGCCGTGACGGGCGGCTGGCCGGCCGCTTCGTGTCGGCCGCCGGCGACCACGGCCGCGAGGCCGAGCGCGGCGACGGCCGTGATGGCGACACGGCGCCGCGTGGGGGTCGGGATCATGGTGCGTCTCCTCGGTTAGGGCGAATCCGTTCGGTGCGTGCGGCCACGTTCGCGGCGGGGGTCACTCCTCGGCGTTCAGAGCGGCGCGCGCCGCGTCGAGCCGCTTGCGCTCGTCGTCGGTCAACTCCGGGACGCGCAGGTCCAGCCCGCGGATCGCGGTCGTCACCACGTCGGCGACCACGGCGCGCGTCACCCACTTGTGGTCCGCGGGGACGACGTGCCACGGCGCTTCCGGCGTGCTCGTCGCCCCGATGGCGTCCTCGTAGGCGGCCATGTAGTCGTCCCAGTAGCCGCGCTCGGCGAGGTCGGACGGGGAGAACTTCCAGTTCTTTTCCGGCCGGTCGAGCCGCTCCAGGAACCGCCGCTTCTGCTCGTCCTTCGACACGTTCAGGAAGAACTTCAGCACCACCGTGCCGTTGCGCACGAGGTGCCGCTCGAAGGCGTTGATGTCCTCGTACCGCTTCTTCCAGAACGCCTTCCCGAACGTCTCCTTCTTCCGCGGCAGCTGCCGGCCGATCAGCTCGGGATGGACCTTCACCACCAGCACGTCCTCGTAGTAAGAGCGGTTGAAGATGCCGATCCGGCCGCGCTCCGGGAGGCAGCGCTGGTAGCGCCACAGAAACGTGTGATCGAGCTCCTCGGCCGACGGCTTCTTGAAGCTGTACACCTGGCAGCCCTGCGGGTTGACGCCGCTCATGACGTGCTTGATGGTGCCGTCCTTTCCCGCCGCGTCCATCGCCTGGAAGACGACCAGGACGGCGTGGCGGTCGTCCGCGTACAGGAGGTCCTGCGCCTGAGCGAGGTCGGCCAGGTTCGCGTCGAGAATCGCCTTCGCCTTCTCCTTCAGCGCGTCCTTGCCCAACTCCTCGAACTCGTCTGTCTGCTTCCAGCCGGGGTTGCAGTCCTTCAGCCGGAACTTCTTCCCCGGCTTGACGCGGAGCAGGTCGATGATGTCGGGGCGAATCATGTGCGGTCCTCGGTCGCGGTTAGCGGAAGCACCGGGCAAGCCGGGCGTCGTCCGTCAGGTGCCGGTCCACCTCCGGGAGCACGTCCCGGGCGGACAGCACGGTGTAGAAATTCGCCTTCACCGCCGGACCGGCGCGGACCGCGGCCAGCCACTCGGCCCGCGAGAACGGGTCGGCGGCGATCGCGTCCCAGAACCCGGTGGCGTCGAACAGCGCGGCGATCTGGTCGGCGTGGGTCCCCTGCACCAGCGCCATCAGGTACGTCGCCACGCCGACCTGCAAGCCGTGCAGCCGCGGCCGCGCCGAACTCGCGTCGAGGGCGTGCGAGATCAGGTGTTCGCTGCCGCTCGCCGGCCGCGACGACCCGCACACCTCCATCGCCACGCCGTTCATCAGCAGCGCCGTCGCCAGCAGCCGCACCCCCTCCGCGTCGAGCGCCGGGTGGCTGAGGACGGCGTGGACCGAGCCGTCGGACATCAGCGCGGCGAAGTCGTCCACCGGCTCGCCGACGGCGTGGAACGCCAGCTTCCAGTCGGCGATGGCGGTGAACTTCGCCACCAAGTCGCCGACCCCGGAGAGGGTGAGCAGCCGCGGGGCGTCGCGGCACACGGCCGTGTCCACGACCACGCCGAACGGCAGCGCGGCCGGCAGCGACCGCCGCTTGCCCCGCACCGTCAGGCTGGACTGCGGGCTACAGAACCCGTCGTTCGACAGCGACGTGGGCACCGCGTAGTACGGCAGCCGGCCGAGGAACCCGACGTACTTGGCAACGTCGAGCGCCTTTCCGCCGCCGACCCCGACCACGGCCGACGCCTTCGGCAGGTCGGCGAACAGTCGCGCCGCCGACTCCACGTCGTTGTCCGCCACCTCGACCCACGCCGCCGCCTCGACGCCGTGCCCGGCCAGCGCCGCGGCCGCGCGATCCGGCAGCGGCGCCGACAGCCCCTTGCTCACCAGCACCGCCACCCGCTTGTGCCCGCCGCGCGACAGGTACAGGCCGAGGCGATCGAGCGCCCCGTCCTTCACACGGACGAGCGTCGGGATGGCGATCTGCGTCGGCCGCTGCATGTCAGCCCCCCCGCGGGACGAGGACGCGGGCGATGTCAGACCACACCTCGAACGGGTGGAACGGCAGCCCCTCGCGGGTCAGAACGTCGGCCAGGTCGGCGCGGGCGAAGCGAAGCCCGTCGGGTACCAGCCGCGCCGCCTCAGAGTCCGGGAAGCCGTCGCCGGCGAAGGCGACGGTCCGCCCCGCGGCCAGGTGGTCGCGCACGACGCGGGCCTTGTCCACGCCGAGGTTCTCGCAGTAGTACGGCGAGCCGACCGGCTTCTCCATCAGCACCCCCGCGCCGGCCTCGAACCGCCCGGGGTTGGCATGAACCTCCACGGAGACCTCTGCCGCGGCCAGCAACCGGCCAATGTACCACCCGCACCCGGCCGAGGTGACCACGACCACCCACCCGGCTTCGGCCAGCGTCGTGACGGCGGCCTTCAACCCCGGGTCGAGTTCCATCCGGTCCACGACCGCCAGCACCTCGGCCTCCGGGGCGCGGATGGCGGCGAAGTACCGCCGCAGCGCCTCGAAGTGGGTGATCTCGCCGGCCCGGTACGCGGCCCACTGGTCGGGCACGTCCGGCGGCAACAGGTCCGCCAGCGCCAGCTTGTAGAAGTCGTGGCGCGTCATCGTTCCGTCGAAGTCGCTGACCAGGACGCGGGTCATTGGCCCACCTCCGCCGCCGGACGTGCCCACACCCGCGCGGCGGGGAGCAGCACGGCCAGACCGGCGAACGTCGCGACGAGGAGCATCACCACGACCCCCGGGTCGGTGAAGTTCTGGGTGGCGATCACCAGCGCCGCGGCCACGTTCCGCTGCCCGGTCCCCACGCCGAGGACGGCACGCGTCTCGCGGGCCGGCCCACCGAGGGCGTACCCTGCGAGCGCCGCCCCCGCCACGAACGCCATCGCGGTCAACGTCGCGCCGCTGCCGAAGGTGCCGAGCATCGGCCCGGCGTTCAGCCCGGCGAGCAGCAGCACGGCGGAGACCATGAACACCGTGGCGACCCGCTCGACGACCGGCCGCACGAGCGCCGCCTTCGCCGGCGTCCACCGCCGCACCGCCATCCCGGCCGCGATCGGCAGGAGCATGGTGAGCAACAGCGGCCGGAGGAGCGGCCACGGGTCGGCCTCCACGCCCGGGATCATCAGTGGCAGCGCGAGCGGTAGGAACGCCACACTCCCCACCATCAGCAGCAGCATCAGCCCGACCGCGAACGCCGCGTCCCCCCGCGCCGCGGCGGCGAGCCGCGGCAGAAACGGCGCGCCGGCCGCCCCGCCGAGGAGAATCAACCCGGCCGCGTGCGCCTCGACCAGCGGCACGACCCGCGTCAGCCCGTATGCGACAGCCGGGGCGATCACGAAGTTCGCCACCAGCGACCCCGCCACGAGCCGGCCGCGCCGCAGCGGGGCGACCACGGCGGCGGTCGTGAGCCCGAGCCCGGCCCCGGCCATGCTGGCGACCACGAACACCAAGACGGCCAGCCGCGCGACGGTGTCTAGAGCCTCGCCCACGGTCAGCCCTCCGACCCGCCGACGCCCTGCTGGTCGCCGACGGCCGCGCGCCGCCGGTCGGTGTCGTCCTGGAAGCCGCGCTCGACCGCCCGGCCGAGCAGCACCAGTTCCTCCCGCAGCGGCGCGTGCCGGGCCGCGGGCAGTTCGCCGATCAGGTGATCGAGCAGCGCCCGAAGCCGGCGGTCCACCTGGATGCTGCCGCCGCCGTAGTGCCGCACCTCGCTCACCGCCAGAGTCACGAAGTCCGGCCAGTCCGGGGTGCCGTACACCACCCGCACCGCTCCGGCGGCGTCGCGGACGAGACCCTCGTCGAGCCGCCGGCGGCCGACGAGCAGGAGCAGGCTGGCGATCTGGTCCAGCGCCATCACCGCCGTCGTCGGGTCGTTGACGGCGGGCGACAGCGCGCGGGCCGCCACGTCCACCAGGATGCGAAACGCGAACCGCGGGTCCTGCTCCAGCGTCCGCTCGGGCCCGACCGCGACGCACCCCCGCACCGCGGCCTCGTCTGCCGGCTTCCCCCCGACCACCCGTACTAGCGGGTCGCCGGGGGCGACGAAGTCCCCCACCTGCGGCACCAGTTCAACGACCGAGTCGGCATCTCGCGCGGCACGAGACAGGCCGGCGGCGTCGAACGCCAGCACCGACCCGGACCGGCCGGCGTACTCGACAACCCGTACGGGGCCGGCCGGCAGCGTCGCCCGGGTCGGCCCCTCGGGGCGGGCCGGGTCGTAGGCGGTCGGGTACACCTCATCGATCACCGCGCGCCCGCGGTCGGCGACCAGCTGCATCATGGTGCTCGGCCGGAGCGCCCCCGACAGCTCTTGCACGAACACGAAGAACAGCACGATGCACAGCAGGTTCAGCACCACGGCCACGCCGACGTGCAGGTCCGGCACCGCCGTCTCGACGCGGGACAGAGCCGCCAGTGTGTACACGAGCGTGAACGTGAACGCGGCGAGCGTTACCTTGACGAGCCGCATGGCGAACACGAGGGCGATCACCCGCGGGGTGAGCTGGCCGGCGGCGAGCTGCACCACGATGAGCACCGACGACAGCACGAACACGAGGAACGTGAGCATCGACCCGGCGAGCGCCCCGAGCACGGCCCGCGCCCCGTCGGTGGTGAAGCCGAACACCCGCCACCCGGTGGCCGCGTCGAGCGCGCGGACGGCCGGGTTCGCGACCAGCGCCGCGGCGAGGGCGGTGACGGCCCACGGCACCAGCGAGGTGCGGACGGTCAGCCGTAGCCGGTAGCGCTGCTCCCACGTCACAGCGGCTCTCGTTACGCCGGCCGGCACGGGCCGGCCCTCCACACGTCGCGGCAGTACTCGAAGATCGTCCGGTCGCTCGAGAACTTCCCCGACCGGGCCACGTTGTGGACCGCCTTCTTCGCCCAGGCGTCGCGGTCGGCGTACAGCGCCATCACGCCCCGCTGCGTCTCCACGTACTCCGTCAGGTCGGCGAGGTGCATGTAGTAGTCGCCCTTCCCCAGCAGCGTCTCGCGGATCGCCTCGAACGCCCCCGGCTCGTCCGGGCAGAAGTGGTTGTCGAAGATCAGGTTCAGCGCAGCCCGCGTCTCGGGCTCATTTTCGTAGTGCCATTGCGGGTTGTACCAGCCGCGGCCGCCGAGCACCTGGTCGGCGGTCAGGCCGAACATGAACACGTTCTCCTGCCCCGCCTCCTCGGCGATCTCGATGTTCGCGCCGTCCCGGGTACCCACCGTCAGCGCCCCGTTCATCATGAACTTCATGTTGCTCGTGCCGCTTGCTTCGTACCCTGCGGTCGAGATCTGCTCCGACAGGTCGGCCGCGGGGATCAGGTGCTCGGCGAGGGTGCAGGAGTAGTTCGGCAGGAACTCGACCCGCAACTTACCCCTGGTGGCGGGGTCGGCGTTGACCACCTTCCCGATGGCGGCCACGAGCTTGATGATGACCTTCGCCAGGTGGTACGCCGGAGCCGCCTTGCCGGCGAACAGCACCGTCCGGGGCGGCACCGCGAGTGACGGGTTCGCGCGCAGCCGGTTGTACCAGACGACGACCTGAATCGCGTTCAGCAACTGCCGCTTGTACTCGTGGATGCGTTTGATCTGCACGTCGAACAGCGTGTCGGGGTCGACGGCGATCCCCGCGGTCGCCTTCAGCCAATCCACGAAGCGCAGTTTCGCCGCCCGCTTGGCGACAAGGAACTTCGCGCGAAACGCGGGGTCGTCGGCCAACCCGTCAGCCTTCCGCAGGTGCGCCAGGTTTGTCACCCACTCGGGGCCGACGGCGTCCGTCAGCAACGCGGCGAGGTCGGGGTTGGCGAGCAACAGCCAGCGCCGCGGGGTGACGCCGTTGGTCTTGTTGTTGAACCGCTCGGGGAACACTTCTGCGAAATCGGGTACGGTCGCCGTCCGGAGCAACTCCGAGTGGATCGCGGCGACGCCGTTGGTGCTGTGGGTGCCGACGATGGCCAGGTTCGCCATCCGCACCTTCCGCGCCCCGCCCTCTTCGATGAGGCTCACCCGCGCCAGCCGGCCCTCGTCGCCGGGGTGCTTCGCGGCCACGTCGCCGAGGAAGCGGCGGTTGATCTCGTAGACCAGTTCCAGGTGCCGCGGCAGGAGCGCTTCGAACAGCTCGACCGGCCACTTCTCCAGCGCTTCCGGCAACAGGGTGTGGTTCGTGTACGCCAGCGTGCGGACGGTGAGGTCCCAAGCCTGATCCCAGCCGAGGCCCGCCTCGTCGAGCAGGATGCGCAACAACTCCGGGACGGCCATCGCGGGGTGGGTGTCGTTCAGCTGGATCGCCACCTTGTCGGGCAGAGCCGCCCAGTCGTTGCCACGGCGGCGGAAGCGCTTCACGATGTCGTCGAGCGAGCAGCGGACGAGGAAGTACTCCTGGAGGAACCGCAGCGAGCGGCCGCGGGCGGTCGAGTCGTCGGGGTACAGGACGCGCGTGACGGACTCGGCCAGCACCCGGTCGCCGACCGCGCCGAAGAAGTCGCCGCCGCTGAACTCGCCGAAGTCGAAGACGTTCGGGGACGCGGCGCGCCACAGCCGGAGGGTGTTGATCGTCCGCCCGCCGTACCCCACGACCGGCCGGTCGTAGGGGACGCCGAGTATGTTCATCGGCTGGGCGTGTTTGACGCGGACGTCGCCGTGGCGGACCTCGAACGTACATCCGACGGGGACCGTGACCTGCTCGCCGGGGCGGGCGACCTCCCACGGGTCCGGTTCCGTCAGCCACGGGTCCGGTTGCTCGACCTGATTCCCGTCGCGGAGCTCCTGGCGGAAGATGCCGAAGTCGTACCGCAGGCCGTAGCCGACGGCGGGCACGTCGAGGGTGGCGAGGGAGTCGATGCAGCACGCGGCGAGGCGACCGAGGCCGCCGTTGCCGAGGCCGGCGTCCGGCTCCTCCTCGATCAGCCGTGCCAGGCTCACCCCCTTCGACTTTTCGAACCACGCGCCGAGCGGCGACAGCAGCAGGTTGGCGACGTTGTTCGCCAGCGACCGGCCGATCAGGAACTCCATCGACAGGTAGTAGACCTGCTTCGGGTTCGCCGTGTCGTGGCGGCGCGAGGTCTCGACCCAGCGCTGGGCGAGTACGTCGCGGACGGCCGCGGACAGCGCCTCGAACTGCTCGCGCGGCGTCGCCGTGGCCGGCTCGATGACGTGGTCGAACACGAGCCGCCGCTCGTACAGGGCGTCGTTCGCACCGGAGAACGGGACCGACCCGCACCCGTACTCCTGGAGGATTTCCAAGGGACCTTTCGCCGAGGGCGCGGCCGCCGGCTTCGCCTTCCCCATCGCCGTTCCTCGTGTGGTGCTGCGTCTCGGGTGTCGTCGGGGCTACGCCGGGGCGCCCTGCCGGGCCAGCCAGCGGGCGTGGTGGTCACGGATTGCGGCAACAATTGCCGGGCCGTCGGTCAGCACCACCGGGATGTCCAGGTCGCCCGGGCTCACCAGCGGGATGTCGGGCCGCAGCATCGCGTCCTTCGCCCACGCCAGCAGCCCGTCCCAGAAGTGGCCCGCGAGGATGAGCGGAGTGTCGCGCAGGTGCCGCACCTGGAGCAGCTGCCACACCATCAGCGCTTCCAGCGCCGTGCCGATGCCGCCGGGTGTCACCACGAACGCGTCCGACACCAGCACGAAGTGGTGCAGCCGCGTGAAGAACGTCTTGTGCTCGTAGGAGTCGGTCACGAACGCATTCACGTTCTGCTCGAACGGCAGCTCGACGCGAATGCCGACGGACTTCTGGTGCGTGCCGTCCGGGTCGGAGAGCTTGACGCCCTCGTTGGCCGCCTGCATCAGCCCGGGACCGCCGCCGGTCACGATGTCGCACCCGAGCCGCGTCAACTCGGCGGCCAGGTCGCGGATGGCGCCGTACACCCAGTGGTCGGCGGCGACCCGGGCCGACCCGAAGATCGTCACCCGGTACCGCTCCCGCCGCGTCGGCCGCAGGCGGGTGAGCGTGTTCACCGTGTCCCACAAGCCGAGGACGGCCTTGCCGATCACGTTCAGAGCGGCCCGCTCGTCGGACAGCGGGATGAGACCATCCTGGGGCGAGGCGGGAGTCATGGTGTTGCTCCTGGCCGGACGAGGAGCCGGCGGGTGTGGTCGGCGATCATTCGCTCCTCGTCGGTCGGGATCACGTGCGTCCTCACCGGACCGAGCCACGCGGCCGCAGCGCACACGCGGTCGCGAACGACGGCCGAGTTCTCGCCGATGCCGCCGGTGAAGACCAGCGCGTCTAGCCCGCCGATGGCCGCGGCCAGTGACCCGATCTCACGCCCGATGCGGTACACGAACAACTCCACCGCCTCGGCCGCGTGCGGGTCGGCGCTCGCCAGCAGCTCACGCATGTCGGCCGAGAGACCGGACACGCCCAGAAGTCCCGACTCGAAGTCGAACAGGTGCCCGACGTGGTCCACACGCATGCCGTAGTGGTTCATCAGGTAAATCGGTACGCCGGGGTCGATGGCCCCGCAGCGGGTGCCCATCAACAAACCGTCGGTGGGGGTGAACCCCATCGTCGTAGCCACGCTTCGCCCGCCGAGTAGCGCACACAGACTGGCGCCGTTGCCGAGGTGAGCCACGATCGTTCTGCCGGCGGCTGCACCCGGATCGACGCCGGGCAGGACGGACGCGACGTATTCGTACGACAGGCCGTGGAACCCGTACCGCCGGACACCCGCGTCGTGGAACCGCCTCGGCAACCCGAATCGCTGTGCGACCTCCGGCTGCGCGCGGTGGAACGCCGTGTCGAAGCACGCGACCTGCGGCAAGTCCGGGGCGAGCCGGGTCACCGCCCGGACGGCGGCGAGGCCGTGCGGCTGGTGGAGCGGGGCGAGCGGGGTCAGGCCGTCGAGTTCGGCTAACACCGCGGCGTCGATCCGGGCCGGTGACGAATGCTTGACACCGCCGTGAACCACCCGGTGGCCGACGCCAATCAGGCGGTGGTCGCGGAGGTCGGTTTTGCAGCGGTCCAGCGCCACGGTCAGTGCCTGGTCGTGACCGTCGGCGGGGAGTCGGTCCACCGTTCCGCGCATGAGGGCGTCACCGCCCGCGGCCGGGAACGCCGCGAACTTCAGGCTGGACGAACCGGCGTTGATGACGAGAACCGCGTCGGCCATCGTTGCCCGTGGGCTGAGGTCGGAGGACTCGGGGACAGGGAGTATCGATCGCAGATTGCCGTACCCGTCTCCCGGTCCCCGGATTGCGAGTCAGTACGGCCACTTCCAGCCAGCCGCGTCGGGCTTGTCCACGCCGTGCTCGTGGGAGTAGTTCACGCACGCGATCTGCTCGTTGCGGAACTTCTCCTTGGCGTGCGCGCCGGCGATCTTGAGCCGCGGTACGCGGTCGATCACGTCCATCGCCAGGGTGAACCGGTCGAGCTGGTTCTGGATCGCCAGCTCCAGTGGGGTGTTGATGTTCCCCTTCTCCTTGTACCCGCGGACGTGCAAGTTCGGGTGGTTCTTGCGGCGGTAGGCCAGCCGGTGGATCAGCCACGGGTAGCCGTGGAAGGCGAAGATCACCGGCTTGTCGGTGGTGAACAGGCTGTCAAAGTCCTTGTCGCTCAGCCCGTGCGGGTGCTCGGTGTCGGGCTGGAGTTTGAACAGGTCCACCACGTTCACGAACCGCAGCTTCAGGTCCGGGAACTCCTGCCGGAGCAGGTCCACGGCGGCCAGCGCCTCCTTCGTCGGGATGTCGCCGGCCGACGCCATCACCACGTCCGGCTCGTGGCCCTGGTCGGTGCTGGCCTTCGCCCAGATGCCGACGCCCTTCGTGCAGTGGACGATCGCGTCGTCCATGCTCAGGTACTGGAGGTGGTTCTGCTTGTCGGACACGATCACGTTGAAGTAGTTCTCGCTCCGCAGACAGTGGTCCGCGACCGACAGGAGCGAGTTCACGTCCGGCGGCAGGTAGATGCGGGTGACGGCCGCGCTCTTGTTCACCACCAGGTCGAGGAACCCGGGGTCCTGGTGGGTGAACCCGTTGTGGTCCTGCCGCCACACGGTGCTGGTGATGAGCAGGTTCACCGACGGCACCTTGGCCCGCCACGACAGGTGGTTGCAGATCGTCAGCCACTTGGCGTGCTGGTTGAACATCGACCCGATGACGTGGGCGAACGCCTCGTACGTGCTGAAGAACCCGTGCCGGCCGGTCAGCACGTACCCCTCGAACATCCCCTCCAGGGTGTGCTCCGAGAGCATCTCGATGACCCGCCCGTCCACCGCCAACTCGGTGCCGTCGGCGTCCTCGGGGAAGTACTCTTCGAGCCACAACTTCTTCGACACCTCGTAGACAGCCTGGAGCTTGTTCGACGTGTTCTCGTCCGGGCCGAACACCCGGAAGTGCTGCATGTTCGCCTTCATCACGTCGCGGAGGAACACGCCGAGCGGCTTGCAGTTCTCGGCCTCAGTCGTACCCGGCTTCTCGACCTTCACCCCGTACTGCCGGAAGTCCGGCATGAGGAGCGCCTTTTTCAGCAGCCCGCCGTTGGCGTGCGGGTTGGAGCCGATCCGCCTGGTACCCACGGGGGACAGTGCCTTGATCTCGGGGCTGAACCGCCCCTTGTCGTCGAACAGTTCCTCCGGCTTGTAGGCGCGGAGCCAGTCTTCCAGCTGCTTGAGCCGGCCCTTGTCCTTCTTCACGTCGGCCATCGGCACCTGGTGCGACCGCCAACTCCCCTCCAGCTTGTGCCCGCCGGACTCGCCCGGGCTGGTCCACCCCTTCGGCGTGCGGAGCACGATCATCGGCCACCGCGGGCGGAACGCCTGGCCGGACGTGCGGGCCTGCTTCTGGGCGGCGCGGATCTCGGCGACGCACTTGTCGATCGTGGCGGCCATCGCCTGGTGCATCGTGGCCGGGTCGGAGCCCTCGACGAAGTACGGGGTCCAGCCGGTGCCACGGAAGAAGGCCTCGATCTCGTCGTGCGGCACCCGCGCCCAGATGGTCGGGTTGTTGATCTTGTACCCGTTCAGGTGCAGGATCGGCAGCACCGCCCCGTCGCGGATCGGGTTGAGGAACTTGTTGATGTGCCAGCTCGTCGCCAGCGGGCCGGTCTCGCTCTCGCCGTCGCCGGCCACGGCCGCGACGATCAGGTCCGGGTTGTCGAACGCCGCGCCGCAGGCGTGCGAGAGGACGTACCCGAGTTCGCCGCCCTCGTGGATGCTGCCCGGCGTCTCGGGCGTGCAGTGGCTGCCGATCCCGCCGGGGAAGGAGAACTGCCGGAAGAACTGGAGCAGGCCGGCCTCGTCCTCGGAGCAGTCGGGGTAGACCTCGCTGTAGCTCCCCTCCAGGTAGCACGGGCCGAGCACTCCGGGGGCGCCATGGCCGGGGCCGGCCATGAACACCACGTCCAGGTCGTGCGCCTTGATCGCCCGGTTCAGGTGGATGTAGCAGAACGCTAGGCCGGGGCTCGCGCCCCAGTGACCGAGAAGGCGGTCCTTGATGTGCTCGGGCTTGAGCGGCTCCTTGAGCAGGGGGTTGGCCTTCAGGTACGTCATCCCGAGCGCGAGGTAATTACACGCCCGCCAGTAGGCGTCGATCTTGCGAGCCTCGTCGGCCGAGAGCGGCGTGCCGGCGACGGTGGCCCGGGCCGGGCCGAAGGCGCTGATCGAGGCCGGCGCCGCGGGGGTCGGGGGCATCAGTTGCATCCTCTCGGTGGTGTCGGTGAGGGGGTCAGACCCCGCTGGTGACCCGGAGCTCGTTGCGCAGACCCGGTACGTCCGGGAGCGCCAGCACGGCCACTTGCGCGAGTTGCTTCAAGTAAAAGCTCGGGACCTCGCCCCGGAGGACGAGGCGGCCGGCTTCCAGGACGACCTCGACCCGCTGGAGCCAGCCGTAGCTGGTCTGCGCGAGCGCCTGGCGGGCGGCGGTCACTGCCGGTTGAAGGTCCACTATAACGGAGCAGTCGTTCATTGTCCTTACCCCCGCGGTGCCGGTCATGGTTGACTCCCGAGTTCGTCGAGCGCCTGCCGGATGACCGCGGCGCTGGCCTGGAGTCGGGCGTGTTCGTCGGGAGTCAGTGGGAGCGGGAAGGTCTCTGCCACCCCCGCCCGGCCGACCAGGCGCGGGAGCGACACGGTCACGTCGGCGACACCGGCAACCTCCGCGGCCGGAGTGCACACCGTCAGGATGGAACGCTGGTCGTGGATCACCGCCTCGACCACCCGGGCCAGGGCGCTCCCGACGCCGTAGTACGTCGCGCCCTTGCCCGAGATGATTGTGTACGCGGCCCGGCGCACCTGGGAGTCGATTTCGCACCGGAGCGGCTCGGAAAGGTCGACGCCGCGGAGCTGGGCGAACGCCTCGAGTGGCATCCCGCCGACGGTCACCAGCGACCACGTCAGCACCTCGGAGTCGCCGTGCTCGCCGATGACGTACCCGTGAACGTGGTGCGGGTCGACGCCGCAGTGACCCCCGAGGAGCGACCGGAACCGGGCGGTATCGAGCGTGGTGCCCGACCCGAGCACCCGCCCGGCTGGCACACCCGCCGCGGCCGCGGCCCGCGCGGCCAAGTGGGTCATCACGTCCACCGGGTTGGTTGCGACGACGAGCACCGCGTCCGGGGCGGCGGCGAGCACGGCAGGGACGACCTCGGCGAAGACGGCCGCGTTCCGCTGTAACAGGCTTAGCCGCGTCTCACCCGGCTTCTGCCCGACTCCGGCGCAGAGCACGACGGCCAGGCATCCGGCCAGGTCGGCGTAGCCGCCGGCACGAACCTCGTGGGCGTGCGCGAACGGGACAGCGTGGCGGATATCGGCCGCCTCGGCTTCGGCGCGGGCCGCGTTCATGTCGACCAGCACGATCTCGCGGCCGACACCGCGCATCACCATGGCATACGCCGCGGTCGATCCGACCAGCCCACTCCCGACGATTCCGACCTTCATGCGTCGCTCCTCGGCCGCCACCCGATCGGCTCACTAACGCAACCCTCGGGCCGGCACGTAAACTCTCTTCGAACGGCCGCCACCCGCCTGAACTCCAGGCATTTCAAATGACACACCGCAGCCGACTCAGTCGCGGGTTGTGCCACCTTGACACGCCACCGCAGCCATGTGTCGTGGCCGCACACTGACGAGCGCCCCGCTGGACGCTCCGCCAGTGACAGCCCACAGGGGCAACCCGAGCCGACCTATTGGCATTGTCGAGCCCGCCCTTGATCTTCGCGGCGGGGAGCAGGTCGGTGGTGTCGAACGCGAGTACGGCTGGGGTCTGAAGGCCGACCAGGGCGGCAGCCTGCTTCAGGTACGGGGACATGCCTGGGCCGGCCTTCCCGGTCGCCGCCCGGAGCCACCGCCCGGACTCCTGGCGGTTCGGCGGCTGGTGCGCGGTCACCACGCCCGGGGCGAGGGTCGCTGCGATGCCGTGCTTCTCGATGACGACCACCGACTTGCCTCCGACGGTGGCGTGTTTGCCGCCGTTGGCCTTGGCGAACTCGGCGTCGGTGGTCCGCTTCCGCTGGGCAGCGACACCCATCTCCCAGTCCATCCCTCCGTTCAGGTCGATCTGACAGCCGACAACCAGCCGTGCGGCGATTGGCGGGAGGGACTCGAGGCCGTACGTCGGCCCCATCTGGCCGGCCCACTTCAGCCGGACGACCATGTCCGTCTTCTGAATCGCGTTGGCGTCGATGAACAGTGCGGCGTTGGCCCGATCCGGCACCCACCCGAGCAAGTCGGCGACGGTGTCGTCCACGGCCGCGGCTGGTGCAAGAATGAGAAGGAGGGCGGCGATTCCGACCGAGACGTGCGTGGGACACCACGGGGTGGTGTGAGTTCGGACGGGTCGGCCGGTGAGGCCAATGCTACAGATCCGTCACGGCGGATGCACGTGATAATTCGAAGTGGAGGCCGTGAAAAGGCAGCGTACAGTCGCGTCGGTCAGCCTCGCCACCTGACCCCGCGTGCGGCGGCGCGATACTCGCGCCAACTCGAGCGATTCGCCTCGCGGCAGTAATTGTCCTCAGGGCCGCGGTTCTCGGTGGTGATTCTCCGGCACCAGGCGCGGACAGGCACAAACTGGTCGTCGTGGTTTTTCCCGAACGAGTCGAAGAGGGTGCCCGGTACGTTTCTCGTCGATCGCGCCGGAGGTCGGTCGCGGGACGATCGGAGATTCGGAGCGAGTTCGTCGACGTGTCTCCGCTCGACGATGCTTCTTACCAGGCTGCCCAGCTAGATCTGCTACGGACACGCCGGGCGGCCTGCGCCCGACGTAGCCCCGAGCCCCCGCTGCCCACTGGGAGGAGGTTCGGGGCGAGTGTCGATCGCGCGACCCCAGGGGGGGTTCACTTCACCGCCAGGATCATCGGTGTCGGCTCCACGTTGGCGGCAGCGTCTTCGGCGCGGGCTTCCACCCGCTGCGTGCCGGGCTCCAGTTCGACTTCCCACTCGGCGAAGTTCGGCGTCGTCGCCCGCGCCGGCCGGCCGTTGACCGTCACCTTCGTGACCACGCCGTTGTCGGTGCAGGAGCCGCGGACCAGCAACCGGCCGCTCTCGCGGATCACCCGGGTGACGACCGTCGCGGGCGGCAGGTCGTCCACGACCGCGGGCGGCTCCGGGAACGCCACCCCGCTCACCTCCGCGACTCGCGACTCATTGCCAGTCAGCGGCGGTTCCGAGCGGAACGCCGACTCGTCCGCCTTGTACTCGCCCGACTTCACGCTCACGACCTGCGCCGTGCGGCCGGGTCCGAACCAGTCGTGCAGGTACACCGACACGCCCTTTTCGGATTTCGGCACCGGACGCGGCCCGCCGCCGAGGTTCACCAGCGACCGCTGCCGACTGGTGTCGGTCCAGTTCCGCGTCCGAACGTTCCGCAGGTGCGTGACCGCGGCACCGGTCGGGTTGTCGTCCGAGATCTGCACGAGCGGCATCCCGCCGGAGCGGCACGAGTCGAACGTCAGGCCGTCCACGACGAGCCGGCCGTACTGCACGCTCAGGTCGTCGTGGCCGCGGTTGAACGGCTCCGTGTTCGTGTGGCTGATCAGCACGTTCCTGTAGTAGTGGCCGTCGTAGTTCGGGTGGTACACGCCGTAAGCGACCTTGTGGAGCGTCAGGTTCTCGACGCGCAGGTTCGGCACTTGCGGACGGAACCCGTAGTGGACGTCCCAGACCTTCAGGTTCTTGACCACGAACGGGTGCCGCTCGTCGGGGCCGACGCGGTTGACCCCTTCGCCGAGGTTTACGCCGTACAGGCCGTTCGTGCTGTGGACCTCGTTGTCCTCGAAGCGCACGAACGGCAGCGTCCGCGGGTCTGTGAGCCTGCGCGAGCCGTCGGCCTGGCGGATCGGGAAGGACAGCTTGAGCGCGCTCGTCGGGGTGGCCTCGTAGCGAAAGCCGTACTCCCCGCACTCGGTCGCCACGTTGCGGGTGAAGCTGTTGAGGCTACACGTCCACCAGAACCCGGCCCCCTCGTTGGCGTCGAACGGGAGCACCTGTTGCGGCAGCCGCTTGCCGCGCTTGACGCCGACGGCCAGGTTGCGGTCGATCACGTTGTAGACCTCGGTCCCGTCCTCCAGAAAGTAGCCGTGGCCGACGCTCTTGTACCCGACGTTGTCGCGGACCACGAGGTAGTCGGTGCCGTGAATCGTGAGCCAGCGGTTCTGACTGTCCCAGATCGAATTCCCGACGACGAAGCTGCCGCGCATCGTCTCGCGGCAGAGGTGGAAGTGGAGCGCGTACTTCCCGAGTACGCCGGGCTTGCCGAGGTGGCGGAACTCGGCGTAGCTCAGCGAGCCGGTGCTGCCGCGGTGGTACATCGTGTGCCCGCGCACGCCCTCCGGCGCCGCGCTCTCGACGATCACGTTGCGGCTCAGGTTCGCCACCTCACCGCGGTAGTCGCCGCCGCCGAGGTGGGCCATCGTCAGCGGCTCGTTCAGCGTGATGCCCGAACCGTCGTTCGACGTGATGGTCCGTTCCTCAGTCGTGGACTGCGTCTTGGCCGGGCCGTGGGTGCTGGTGCCGGTCACGATCACACGGTCCCCTGCCTTCCATCCGGTCACGGGCGTTTCGAGTGTCACCCTGGTGTCACCGACCTTCGCGTTCGCGCCGAGTCGCACCCAGGCGAGGTTCAGCGGCTGGCCGTGAAGATCCATCCGCCCGCCGCAGTTCACCACCGCCGGGCACTTGTCCTTGTCCATTCCGGCAACGTAGTGCAGGCGCACCAGCGCCGTCTTCCCCTTGGCGACGGGCCGGTCGGGCGTGCCGATCACCAGTTCCGGGCGGACGGCGGTGGGGTCGGCGGGCGGGGCGTGGTCGCAGTCGAATCCGTCCTCGCTGTACTCGTCGCCGGCCTGAATCTTGATGAGGCCGACGTTCAGCACCGTGTCGCGATCGGTGGCGAACACGACGGAGCCCGAGACGTTCAGGCCGCGGACCACAGCGTCGGAGCGCACGTCGTAGGTGACCGTGTGGCCGGCGCGGACCACGACGCGGCTGCCGGCACCGGGCACGACGTTGCCGATCCACGTGGCGGGGTCGGACCAGTTGCCGGACCGAGCCGATCTCAGGATTGGTGTCTCTTGCGCGAGCGAGACGGACGGAAGAAGAAGCACGAGGAGGGCGGCGAGGCGCACGGGCGGCTCCGAAAAAGGGAGAGCGGGGCGGGATGCCGCCAGTGTCCACCGAGACTGTGAGACGGTCAACCCGTAATCTGGAAGGCGCACAATAGAGGCGGCGCGATGCCGGACGACAACATCTACGACATCCCCGTGACGGCGCTGGACGGTACCCCCGGCACGCTCGCCCCGTACCGCGGGCACGTGATGCTGGTCGTGAACGTGGCCAGCAAGTGTGGCTTCACGCCGCAGTACGCCGGGCTCGAAGAACTGTACCGCCGCTACAAGGACCGCGGGTTCGTCGTCCTCGGCTTCCCGTGCAACCAGTTCCTGTGGCAGGAGCGCGGCGACCCCGGCGAGATCGCCGGATTCTGCTCGACGACCTACGGCGTGACGTTCCCGCTGTTCGAGAAGGTGAAGGTGAACGGCCCCGGCACCCACCAGCTGTTCCGTCATCTGAAGGCCGCCCGCCGCGGGTTATTGTGGACGAAGGCGATCAAGTGGAACTTCACCAAGTTCCTCGTGAGCCGTGACGGCGAGGTGGTAGCGCGCTACGGCACGTCCACGAAGCCGGAGAAGCTGGTGGGGGCGATCGAGAAGCTGTTGGCGTGACACCGGAGGGAACCGTGTCGGTGGTGGCCCGTCATTTGAACTGCGGCTGGCTCCACGCCCCCCCGAACCCGCGGGCGTCGTGCCACTGCCTGCTGCTCGAAGCGCCCACCGGCCTGGCGCTGATCGACACCGGGGTCGGCCTCCACGACGTGCGCGACCCGGAGGGACGCATCGGCCGCGAACTCATCGAGCTGGTCGGCTTCCAGTTCCGCGAGGAAGACACGGCGCTCCGCCAGGTGGAACGGCTCGGCTTCCGGGCCGACGACGTGCGCGACATCGTGCTGACGCACGCCGACCCAGACCATGCCGGAGGGCTCGCCGACTTTCCCTTCGCCCGCGTCCACCTCGCCGCGGAAGAGCTCGACGCCCTGAGTGCCGGAAACGCTCGGTACCTCCCGGCGCAGTTCGCCCACGAGCCGCGCTGGGAGCCGCACGCTCACTCCGGCATGACGTGGTTCGGCTTACCCGCCCGGCCGCTGAACCTGGGGGCGGAGGTGCTGCTCGTCCCACTGTTCGGCCACACGAGTGGGCACTGCGGCGTCGCGGTCCGAACCGGTGGGCGGTGGCTGCTCCACGCCGGGGACGCGTACTACCTCCGCGTCGAGTTGGAGCGAGACGATCACCCGGTGTCGGCGCTCGCGGCCGCGCGGGCCGAGGACGACGTCGCGCGGCGGCGCGCAGTAGCGGCGTTGCGCCGCCTGACGCGCGACCATGCATTGGAGCTCGACGTCATCGGCTACCACGACGTGGGCGAGTTCCCGCCCGGGTGGGTTCAGCCGTGACGCCGCTCTACCGTGACTCGCGTTACACCTTCCGCTTCGCCGACGACCGCCGCATCGACCGCGTCCGCGTCGAGGGCGTGCCCTCGGGCAGCCGCGTCACCGTCTACCGGCTGGTCGGCGAAGAACCGGGCGACGTGCTGACCCGCAGCCTTGCTGGTGCCGACGGGTGGGTCGAGTTGCCGGAGCCGATCTTGGTCCGGGCCGGTGACGGGTTTGTCGCTGTCGCCGGCGCGCTGATCCGCGACGAGACGCCGGCGGACGAGCCCGCGGTCCGCGCCGTCGTCCGCGCGGCGTTCGGTCGAGGCGACGAGGCGGACCTCGTGGACTCACTCCGCTCCGGCGGGTACGTCCGCGCGGCCTTCGTGGCGGAACTCGACGGCGAAGTGGTGGGCTACGTCCTGTTCACTCGCTTGCCGGTCGAATCAGCGACTGGCGTGATCGAAGCGCTGGCCCTCGCGCCGATGGCCGTCGCCCCGGGCCGGCAGCGCCAGGGCGTCGGCGCCGACCTGCTCCGCGCCGCCCTCGACGCATGCCGAGGGCGCGGCCACCGGGCGGTCGTGGTGCTCGGGCACGCCGACTACTACCCGCGGTTCGGCTTCTCGGCCGCGCTCGCGGAGCGGCTGCGGTCTCCGTTCCCGGGGCCGCACTTCATGGCACTCGAACTCGTGCCGGGGGCGCTGGCCGGCTTCGAGGGGCAGGTGTTCTACGCGCCGCCGTTCGGTGTCGGGTGACGCCTCGACCGGACGTGGTAGGCACGTGGGGTGTGCGTACCACGGTTCAACCCCGTGCTCACTTCCCGACGGTGAAGCACGCCAGGGTTCCTTCGCGGTCCCGGCAGAACACGCGCCCGCCGGCCAACGCCACGTGCGGCCACGCCACGGCCCCGACGACGCGGTCGCGCACCGCCAGTTCGGTGTACGCCGTCGGGGACCGTGCCGCGCCCTCCACCAGCGCGAGTTTACCAGTGCCGCCGTACACCACCAGCCGGCCGTCGGCGGTCGCCACACACGAACCCGCGTCGCCAAACGCCCCGCCCTCCCACCTCTGCTCGCCGGTTTCCCAGTCGAGGCACCGTAGCCGCTGCCACGCCAGGTAGAGGTGCCCGCCGACGACCACCGGGGTGCACACCTTCGACGGGAACCGCTTCCGCCACACCTCCGTCGCCCCCGTCAGCGTCACGCGCAGCTTGCTGATCGCGTTCTGGTTGTACGCCGAGGTGACCACCACAAAGTTGTCCCGCACCGCCGGCGAAGCCACGTTGTTGGCGAACTCCGTCTCCCACGGGACGGCGGCCACTGTCTTTCCCGCTCGCCCGGCGTCGAGCCGGATCACGGCCAGGTGCCGCATCGTGAGGACGGCGACACACGGCACGCCCTCGACGGTGATCGGCACGGGACCCGCGGTGTGGCCGGCCTCATCGGTCAGTTCGGACCGCCACGCTTCCGTCCCGGTGCGCTTGTCGAACGCGACAAGTGTGCCGCGAGGCGACCCGACCTCGACCAGGAGCCAGCCGCCATGAACGAGTGGGCTCGACGTGTACCCGTAGTCGCGGACGGGTGAGCGGCCGACACGCGGCCGCTGCTTGGCTCCGTAGGCGTCGTACAGGTTGACGGCCCACACGTGCTTGCCGGCCGCGGCGGCATCGCGGCAGCGGAGGTCGCCGTCCGGGGCGAGGGTGTACAGGAACTTCGTCTGCGGGTCGTACTCGGGCGTGGCCGACGGGCCGGAATAAAAACCCTCGTCGCCGGCGTGGAACCGGCCGTAGAGCGGGCCGGGATGTTGAGCCGTCCACAGCGTCTTGCCGTCGCGCACGTCCAGGCACCGGAGTGCGTCGTGACCGCTGGTCCGACCGAGGACGTAGACGCTGTCGCCGACAACAAGCGGGGAACTGGCCCCGGCACCGACATTCGCCGTCCACGCGGGTCGGTCCGGGAGCCAGCGTCCGTCGGCCCATCCGGACGACTCGCCGGTATGGCCGTCGCGCGTCGGCCCGCGCCAGTGCGGCCAGTCCGCCGCTAATAGCGGCGTGCTCAAGGCGAACAAAGTGACGACGACGGACGAGCGCGGCATGGGGTGGCTCGGGTGGGGGGTCGGCGACCACGCACCGCTATCAGTACCGCAGTTCCAGCCCCAGCGACAGCCCCTGCGCCCAGAAGTCGGTCGTGGGGTTGGCGGCGAAGCCGCCCAGGTCGAAATGCTCCTGCGCCCGGCGGACGCGGCTCCAGTACTGGAACGAGTAGCCGGCCGTCAGGTGCAGCGCGTCCGCCGCCCGCCAGCCGAACTTGAGGCCGAACTCCGGGGCGACCGCGAAGTCGCTCTGCTGGTCCCGCGCGCCCACGTTCACGAGCGTCACCGGCGTCAGGCCCGCGAGGCCGCCGTTCGTCAGGCCCGGCACCACGACGCGCGTTCGGGTCACGTCGCGCTCGCTGGTCGTGGTGCCGAGAGCGACCGCCATCCGACCGGTGACCGAGAAGCGGCCGAAGTTCGCCGTCGGGGCCAGACCCAGCAGCCCGCCGTTGAAGTCGTTTCGCGTGCGGACGCCGTCGTCGGCCATGACGCGGCCGCCGAGCGGCGGCGGGGCCGTCGGGCCGAACACGTCCCACGACGACGCGATCCGATCACCGAGGTGCAGGTAGCGGTAGCCGAGGACGCCGTCGAGGCGGACAGTGTCGCCGGCCCACAGGTTCCGCCGCAGGTGAACGTCACCGCCGAGGTAGTTCGTGTGCGTCGAGGCCGTCACCGTGCCGGCGGTCTGGCCCGGGAAGCCGACGTACACCGGCACCGGGAGCCCGCCCACCGACTGCGGGACGTTCAGCACCGTGGTACCGTCGGCGACCGCGGCGAGCGAGTCGGCCGAGGCGCCGAGCATCTCGAACCGCGTGCCCACGCCCCACCGGCCGTCGGCCGCGACCGGGAGGAAGAAGTCGAAGCGGAAGCCGGGCCGCACGTCGTTCAGCACCCGCGACCCGCCGAACAACGCGACCGTCCCCGGCACCCCCGGCGTGCCCGCGAACCCGGGCCCGAGTACGGCCGGCCCGGTGGTGACGACGGCCGGCGCGCCCGGCCCCTGCGTTGCCCACAGCAGGAAGTCGAGCGCCACGAAGCCGACGGCCGAGCACTGCACCGGCGAGTCACAGGCGTTCGACGTGTACCGGCCCGGGTCGCGGGTGAAGAACGGCTCGCGCTCCCACCCCGCGGGGATGAGTTCGAACTCCTGACGGCCGAAGTGCGTGGTGCCAGTCGGCGTGATGGCCGGCGCCACGAGCGGCCCGCCGCCGGGGACGACGGTCGCGGTCGAGGACCGCGTCGGGGCGGCGAAGATGGCGTTCCCGAAGTCGGCGGCGGTGCCGGTCGTAGCGGTCGCGCAAACGGCGGCGACCAGGAGGGCGGTGTGGCGCATGATCGATCCCCCGGAGAGGCGGCGGTGCCGGTAGAATCGGCGGCCGCGGCAAGCCCGGACGACTCCGGACAACCGGAACCCGCCGAACGCGCGCGAAACTGGGCAAACCCGCCGCGGCGTAACGGTCACGCCGGAATGTCCGCCGCCGGCCGGCGTCCATACGCTGCCGACGATCCTGTCCCGCGGTTCCGCTCACCGAGGCACTCCAATGCTCCGCGTGTTCACGACGTTCGCGCTCGCCGCCGTGCTGGTCGCCGCCGGCGGCTCCCAGGCACAGGACGCCAAAACCGACAAGAAGGCCGACGGCCCTGCCGGCGTGTGGACCCGCGAGGCCGGCGGCCTGGAACTGAAGTTCGACTTCACCGACGCCAAAGCGGGCTCCCTGAAGCTGACCGTGATGAACGGCGACAACGGCGTCGTGGCCGGGTGCAAGGTCGAGGTCAAGGGCGGGGTCGTGACGGCACAGATCAAGGACGTCGAGGAGAAGGGGAACTTCCCGAACAAGCCCCCCGTGGGCTTCGAGTTCAGCTTCAAGTGGAAGGCGGCCGGTGACACGGCCGAGCTGTCCGACCTACAGGGCGACAACATCGACAACGTGAAGCCCGTGGTCGAGGGCGAGTACAAGCGGGTGAAGGGGAAGAAGGAGTAGCCGTACAATGCCGGCATGAGCAGCGCCGAGAAGTACCTCCGCCCGGAGGTCATCCGCCAGGTGTCGCGGCTGGACCTGCGGGCGAAGTTCATTGTGCAGGGTTTCCTCACCGGGCTGCACGCCAGCCCGTTCCACGGGTTCAGCGTCGAGTTCTCCGAGCACCGCAAGTACACGCCCGGCGACGACCTGAAGACGCTGGACTGGAACGTCTACGCGAAGACCGGCCGGTACTACGTCAAGAAGTACCAGGCCGAGACGAACATGACGGGCTACCTCGTCATGGACCTGTCGAAGTCGATGGACTGGAACGGCCGGGCCGCCGCAAAGGCGGCCGGCGTCCGCCTCGACCGCACCTCTCCCGGCCCCGCCGACGAGACACTCACCAAGTTCGACTACTGCGTCTGCCTCGCCGCCGCGCTCGGCTACCTGATGATCCTCCAGCAAGACCCGGTGGGTCTTGTCGCGTTCGACACCAAACTCGCCACCGTGGTGCCGCCGAAGAGCAAGCGGACTCAGCTCGGCACCATCCTGTCGGTGCTCGCCAACCTGAAGCCGACCGGCGACACCGACATCGCCGGCAGCCTGACGCAGCTGGCCCCGATGCTGCGCGGCAAGAGCCTGGTCATGGTGTTCAGCGACCTGATCACCGACCCGGAGCCGGTGCTGCGGAGCCTGTACCGCCTCCGCTACAGCGGCCACGAGGTCATCCTGTTCCACGTGCTCGACGAGCTGGAGGCGAACTTTCCGCTGACGGGCCTCGTGGACTTCGCCGACGTGGAGGGACCGGAGCGGCACCTGGAGGTGGACGCCGCCGGCATCCGCGACGACTACCTGAGCGCCGTCCGCGAGCTGCGCGAGACGTACCGGCGGGAGTGCGCCGGGGCGAACGTGGACTACGTGCCGATCGACACGTCGGTGGGCTTCGACAAGGCCCTGCTGGACTACTTGCAGATGCGGCAGCGACGGTTCGGGTGACGGTTCGGGGCTCGATTCGGAAGGGGGCCGGCCGTGGCTGACCGAAACGGAAGCGAGTTCGACGCGCTGATCGCAGACAACGACCGGATCGACGCCGCCCTGAAGGGTGCGGCCCGAGAGGCCGCCCTGACCCACGCCCGGCTCGGCCGACCGCTCCCGGCTTGGACTGAGAGCGGTGTCGTGTGGCGGACGCCTGCCGAGGTGTTCGCCAGGCTACGGGCTCGACGAACACGGCAACCCGCCGGCTACTTTCCCTCGACCGTCAACTTGAGCGGAACACTCGTCAGCGTCACCACGCCAAAGCCGTCGTTGTCCGTCGCACCCTTCGGCACCGGCTGCACGCCGGTCCGCAGCGACGCCGTCAGCTCGTACTCGCCGGGGCCGGTCCAGTAGCTGTAGTGCGTCGCGCCGCGCATCCCGCTCTTCAGCTGCTTCACCGGCCACGAGTACGACTTGCCCGGCTCCAGCTTCGTCTCCTGCGGGATTCGGAACTCCTGCGTCATGGCGATCGGCGGGTCCAGGTTCGCCGAGCCCGCGCCCGCCAGGTTCAGCGTCAGCACCACCGGGTCGCCCTTCGTCCACACCGTCAGCGCCTTGTCGGACGTGTTCTTCAGCTCGACCGTCAGGTCCACCACCGGCGGGTTCGGCAGCTTGCCGCCGAAGCCGAGCCCCTTCTTGCCTGGCTTGGCGGCGTTGTCGATCGCCTTCTTGTATGCGTCGGCCGTCAGCGGCGCCGGGTCGAACGTGTACTTCACCTTTCCCGACACCGTAAGCACCAGCGGCACGCCCGGCGGCACCGACTTCGGCGGCGCCTTCGCCTCGTCGGCCGAGGCCCCGGTCGTCAGCACCGCCGCCGCAGCGAGCCCCGCCGCCGTCATCGCCGCGCGAATCGATCGGACCATCACACGCCTCCAAACTGGGTCGGGCGACCTGTACCCCCTTCAGACTATGGAGCCGGCCCGGCCGATTGTCACGAGCTCGTCACGACCGCGGCCGGGGCGGTTCGGCCGTTCCCGGTGTCCCGCCCGGTCGGGCTGCTCTATAGTGACGGGGCGGGCGCTCGCACCCGGCCGCACGTCCCTCACCCGGCGGTGACATGGCCGATCTGTACCACGAATGCGGCGTCGCGGCTCTCTACCGGCTCTCCGGTCCAGCCGACGACGACCATCCGGTCTGGGCCGGCCACCCCGATCAAGTGTCGCGGCTCATGCCGCGGCTGCTCCTCGACCTGCAGAATCGCGGCCAGCTCGCCGCCGGCATGAGCACGTATAGCCCCGGCCGCGAGCAGCTCGTCTCCACGTACAAGGAGATCGGCACGGTCATCGAGGCGTTCAGGATCAACCACCCGGGCAAGTTCGCCGACATCATGACCGAGCACGCCGGGCGGGCGGCCATCGGCCACACGCGGTACGCCACGTGCGGCCCGACGACCCGGCGCTACGCTCAGCCGTTCGAGCGGCGGCACGGCTGCATGTGGAAGTGGTTCGCGTTCGGGTTCAACGGCCAGCTCACGAACTTCAAGAGCCTCCGCGACCAGCTCCTGCAGAACCACAGCTACCACCTCGCCAAGGACAACGACACCGAAGTCATCATGCACTACCTCGCCCACGAGGTACGGGCCGACGATCGGCCGGACCTCGTGGAGGTGTTCCGCCGGCTCAGCCAGAAGTTCGACGGGGCGTACAACATCGTGTTCCTGAACGCCCTCGGCGAGATGGTCGTGCTCCGCGACCCGACCGGCCTGCGGCCGATGACGTACTCGGTCGAAGGGAACATGTTCGGGGCCGCGAGCGAGAGCGTGGCCCTTCAAAACCTCGGCTTCCGCAACATCCAGTCGCTGGCCCCCGGCGAGATGATCCTGATCCGCGACGGCAAGCTGACCACGCACCGGTTCGCCCCGGAGCGGCGGCCGAGTCACTGCTTCTTCGAGTGGATTTACTTCGCCAACGTGGCCAGCACGCTGGACGACCGCAGCGTCTACCTCAGCCGTGCGCGGCTGGGGCAGGAGCTGGCGAAGCAGGAGCGTGCCCTCGGCCGCGTGCCGCTCGACCCCGAAGATACGGTGGTGGTACCGGTACCGGACACGGGGAAGGCGGCGGCCGACGCGATGGCCTTCGCGCTGGGCATCCCGAGCGTCGAGGGGTTGATCCGCAACCGCTACATCGGCCGGACGTTCATCGAGGGCGGCAACCAGCGGGCGGACAAGGTGAAGCAAAAATTCACGCCGCTGCGCGAGGTGATGCAAGGCAAGCGGGTGCTGCTGGTGGAGGACTCGATCGTCCGCAGCACGACGCTGCAGAGCCTGTTGCGGCACGTCCGCGAGCAGGGTGGGGCGAGAGAGGTTCACGTGCGGGTAGCGTGCCCGCCCATCCTGGCGCCGTGCTTCTACGGCATCGACATGAGCACGGTGCGGGAGCTGTTCGCGCCGAAGTTCATGGCCGGGCTGGTGCCCTCGGTGACGGAGCAGGACGCGATGGCGGCCGAACTGGGGGCGGACAGCCTGTTTTACCTGCCGGCCGAGTCGATCGCCCGGTGCATCGACCTGCCGGCGGAGAAGCTGTGCCGGGCGTGCATCACCGGCGAGTACCCGACGGCGCACGGGCAGCAGCTGTACCAGCTCGCGCTGCGGACGCACGCCACCGGGGCGACGCCAGCCGGACGGACATACGAGGCCACCACGGGAACGTGCCCGCCGGAGCGCGTCAGCGTGTAACAGGCCCGCCCGAGCCGGGCCCGTGAGGGGTCGGAGCATTCGGCACTCCGACCCCTCACGGGCCCGGCTCAGAAGGTAATCGTCATGCCCGCCCCTACCCGCCGCGAGTTTGCCGCCGTCGCCGCGGCGTCCGCCTGCGCCGCTGCCGCCGCAGAGCCCCCTGCCCCACCGCCGGCCCGGCCCTTTCTCACGCCCGCCGCCGAGTTCCGCGACGTGTCGCGCGGCAACCCCGTGCCTCACACCCTCCGCGGCCCCGCGCTCGAAGCCGCCCGCCTCACACCCGAGACGTGGCGCCTCGAACTCACCGCCGACCCGACCGTCGAGGAGCCGCACACGAAGCAACCGGCGGCGATCGCCAAGCCGCTCACCATCGCCGCCGGCACCGCGCTGGACCTGCCGATGCTGCTCAACCTCGGCAAGTCGCACCAGGTTCACTTCCTCAAGGCGATGCAGTGCCTGAACATCGACACGCCGCTCGGCCAGGGGTTGTGGACTGGCGTGCCGCTGCGTGAGGTGCTGAAACTCGCCGGCCGCATGAACAACGTGCGCCGCGTGTTCTTCTACGGCTTCCACAACAACGACCCGAAGCAGCGCTTCCAGTCGTCCGTGGACTACACCCACGCGATGGAGACGCCGCCGGGCGAGTTGCCGGCGTTTCTCGCTTACCGGCTCAACGGCGAGCCGATCCCGCTCGAGCGCGGCGGGCCGGTGCGAATGGTCGTGCCGTGGAGCTACGGGTTCAAGTCGATCAAGTGGCTGCAACAAATCGTCGTGACGAACATCCCCCGCAACACCGACACTTACGCCGAGGGGAACAACGACCCCGAAGCGTATCTAAAATCGGCGGCGTTCAGTGACCGCGTTCCGGAGAAGCTGCCGGCCGACCGGCCGCTGACGTTCCGCGGGGTCGTGATGTGCGGCCCCTCGGGCGTACGGCGTGTCGAGTTCTGGGTGCGACCGGTGACCGCCGACAGCCCGCCGCTGGCCGATGACTCACCCGAACTGCTGCGGGCGCCTTGGGCCGAGTGCCAGCTCGACCCGCAGCCGGATTGGGGAGCGGTGATGCCGGCCGGGGTGCGGCCGCAGGAGGTACTCGGCTTCGATCGCACAACGGGGCGACCGCGGGAGTGGCCGCTGCGATACAGCTCGGCGCCATTCACGGCGACGGTCCACGGGCTCGCGGCTGGGCGGTACGAATTCCGCGCCCGCACCGTGGACTTGAACGGCTTCGCACAGCCGGAGCCGCGCCCACTCCAGAAAACGGGCAAGAACGGCATTCAGGTACGGCGCTTCGAAGTGGGGTGAACCGGCGGCGACACTCCAACAAACTTTCTTGTCATTGACTCATTGCTTCTCCTGACCCCCCGGGGGGAGGGCGGAGAAACAATGCCAACGGGCAGAGGGACGGGCGTCAGATTACGGCCCGGCGACGCGGAATTCGGCCGCCTGACTGCGGGCCGCGCGGCCGGTCAGCGGGTCGCGCACTTCGACCGTGACCGTGTACACGCCGACCTGCGGCGGTATGCGAATCTGGTACGGCTGGAAATAGTCGCGGACAGGCGACTGCGAGCGCTCGTCGTGCTGGAACCGTACCACCTGCACCCGCTGACGGTAGTCGGCGGGATCGACCTGCTCCACCAGTTGCCCCTTCGCGTCGCGCACCTCCAGGAGCGTGACCGCACGAGTGACGTACCCGTCGGCCGCGGCCTGGCAGCCGAGGTTCCGCACCTCGACGTACAGCCGGGCCAGGTCGCCCGGGCGGTACGGCTGGGCCTGCGGCCACGGCTCGAATTTGCCGAAGCCGCCGATCTTCCGGCAAAACGCTACCTTCTCCACCCGCAGCGCCGCCTTCGCCTCCAGCTTCGCCGCCGCCCCGCTGAGTTGGTCGGCGAGGTGGCCGGCCTCCTGCGGGTCGGGGGCACTCAGGTTCATCGCCGCGCCGCGGGCCAGGACCGGCATCACTGCCAGGGCGAAGTCCTGGTTCGGCTTGTCGAGCTTTTCGAGGTGTCGGATGGCGTCCTCGGGCCGGTTTTCGACGTACGCCCGCATCGCGGCCAGCAGCGGCGGTTCCGGCAGCGGTGCAACGCCGGGCAGCGGGAACGGGCCGGGTTCTGCCTTCACCGTCAGCACGCTCTCCGGCGGCGGCACGAGCGGGTCGGGTTCGACCGTGGCCAACTTCGGCGCTGCCGGCGTGTCGGCGATCGGCTTCGGCTCGCTCGCCGGCCGGGCCACGATCGACTCACCCGGCTTCAGGCTGGCGAACCCGTCGGCCCTTGCAGGCGGCTTGTGGTCGGGGTGCGCAACGTCGCCGTGGACGTGGAGGCAGCCGGGGGCGAACCCGATCGCCAGCGCCGCGAGGAGCCGGGGGGAGACGGCCATCCGTGACCTCGAAACCCTATTCGGCCGCAACCCGGCCCCCTGCCGTATAAGCGGGTCGCGGCGCGGCGCCAAGCCGACCCGTTGCCGATTGCGACCGCTGCGGGCAGGATAAGCCCGCCCCCCTCTCCCGGAGCTCGCCAATGCCCCGCCTCCTCGCGGCCGCCGCACTCGTCGCCGCCCTCGCACTCCCCGCCGTCAGCCAGCCGACGCCCGACGCCGTGACCGTCGAGCGCGGCGTCGAGTACGGCAAGGCCGGCGGCGTGAGCCTGCAACTGAACCTGGCCCGGCCGAAGGGCGACGGCCCGTTCCCGGCGGTGGTATGCATCCACGGCGGTGGCTTCCGCGCCGGCAAGCGCGAGAGCTACGACCCGCTCACGGTGAAGCTCGCGCAGCGCGGCTACGTCGCCGTCACGGTCAGCTACCGGCTGGCGCCAGCGCACCCGTTCCCGGCCGCGGTCCACGACGTGAAGGCGGCGGTGCGGTGGGTGCGCACCAACGCCGCGAAGCTGAAGATCGACCCCGACCGTATCGGCGTCACCGGCGGGTCGGCCGGCGGGCACCTGGCGCAGTTCCTAGGAGTCACCGGTGACGTAGAGGAGTTCGAGGGCGACGGCGGCAATCCCGGCGTGTCGAGCAGGGTGAAGTGCGTGGTGAACGTTTACGGCCCGAGCGACTTCACCAAGAGCTACGGCAAGAGCGTGGACGCGGCCGAAGTGTTGCCGCTGTTCCTCGGCGGCAACCTGGAAACGGCCCGCGCCGCGCACGTCCGCAGCAGCCCGCTGAACTGGGTGACGCCGAACGCCGCCCCGACGCTGTGCATCCACGGCACCGAGGACAAGTACGTGGCCCACGAACAGGCGGTGTGGATGATCGACCGGCTGAAGGCGTGCGGCGTGGAGGCTGAGTTGCTGACGCTGCCAGGGGCGGGGCACGGCTTCCGCGGCGCGGACGCGGAGAAGGCCGACGCGGCACTGTTCGCGTTCTTCGACCGGCAGCTGAAGGCCAAGTAAGGACTACTTCCCCGGGACGGGCCGCCCCATCTCGCGGAGGAGGAGCTTCATGTCCTCCCAGGTGTCCTTCCGCATCGCATTGCCGCCCGCCGACTCCTCACGCAGCAGGGCCGACGGGTGGTAGGTACACACCACCGGGATGTCGCGGTAGTAGTGGACGCGGCCGCGCATACGGCCGATGCCGAGCGACGTGTTCAGCACGTTTTTCGCGGCCGTCGCCCCGAGGCAGACGATGTACTTCGGCCGCACCAGCGCCAGCTGGCTGTCGAAGTAGTCGCGGCAGTTGTCGCGCTCGTCGGAGGTCGGGGTGCGGTTGTTCGGCGGGCGGCACTTCAGAGTGTTGCAGATGTACACCTCCGCGCGCTGGAAGCCGCACGCGGCAATGATTCGGTTCAGCAACTGACCCGCCCGACCGACGAACGGCTCGCCCTTCGCGTCCTCGTCGGCGCCGGGTGCTTCGCCGATGAAGCACACGTCCGGGTCGATCGGGCCGACGCCGAACACCGTCTGTGTGCGGGTGCCGAACAGCTCGGGGCAGCGGTCGCATGCCGCGACCCGCTCGGCGAGCACCACTAGCTCATGTCGTCGCTCCGTCGGCCCGTCGGGAACAACGGCCGGGGCGGCGAACGGCTCGGGTTGGGTTGGGGGCGGTGAGGCGGGGATGCCCTGCTTCACCGTGTCAGAGACCGGCAACGCGACCGTCGGCGCGCGGGGGACGAACTGCACCCCCGCGGCCCTCAGCGCTTCAAGGTGAATCACGAGCTGGCGGCGCAGGTCGTCCGGCGACATGTGGGCGCCCCAATAGACCCGGCGAGCCGGGGGCGTCAGCCCCCGGATACCCCCGCACTCCGCATGGCATCCGGGGGCTGACGCCCCCGGCTCGCCATGTGCTTACTTCGCCCCCGCCAGCGCCTTGAGCTTCTCCAGACCCACACGCTCGCAATAATCGCCGAACAGCTCGCCCGGCATGCGCTCGTCACGGAACGCGGCGAAGATCGGCTTCAGCTTCGGGGCGATCTGCTCGATCGGCACCGAGTCCTGCAACTCGACGTTCATCCGCCGGCCGTACGAGTCGCCGCCGATGTACAGCGTGTACTTCGTGCCACCGCGGCCCACCAGCCCCACCTCGCTCTGGTACGGTCGGGCACAACCGTTCGGGCAGCCCGTCATGCGGACGCTGATCGGCTCCTGTTCCAGCCCCAACTCGGAAAGGATCGGTTCGAGCTGGTCCACCACGGCCGGCATCGACCGCTCGCTCTCGGTGATCGCCAGGGGGCACGTCGGAGTCGCCGGACAGGCCATGCTCCACTTCTGCACCTGGCTCAGCCCCTCCGGCCGCGGGATGCCGTACTCGCTCAGCAGCGAATCGACCGTCGGCCGGTCGGCGGTGGCGATGTCGCACAGGAGCACATCCTGCTGCGTCGAGACGCGGACGCTGCACCCGACGCGCGTCACGATCTCTCGGAGGCCGGCGCGGAGGCGGAAGTTCCCCTCGTCCTTCACCCGGCCGTTTTCGACGCTCAGGCCCAGGAACCACTTGCCGTCGCCCTGCGACTGCCAGCCGAGGTGCAGGTCGAGCCCGGTGATGGGGGCGTCCACGACCGGCCGGAACGGCGTCTTAAGGTAGTCGCGGGCGAACACCTCGCGGAACTTCTCCAGACCCCAGTCCTTCATCACGTACTTGAGCCGGGCGCGCTTGCGGTCGGCGCGGTTGCCGTGGTCGCGGAACAGCTTGATGATGGCCTCGGAGGCCGCCACCACCTCTTCCGGGTGGACGAAACACACCGGCTGTGCGAGCAGCGGGTACGTGTCCGGCTTGCTGTTCGTCTGCCCCTGCCCACCGCCGGCGTAAAGGTTGTACCCGACCGGCTGGCCGTCCGCGCCGCGGACGCAGAGGAAGCCGAGGCACTGGGCCAGGATGTCGGTGCAGTTGTCGTCCGGGAGGGCGAAGCCGACTTTGAACTTCCGCGGCAGGTAAGTCGGGCCGTAGATGGGCTCGGCGTCCTTCGGACCGGCCGGGGCCGCCTGCTTCTCGCCGTTCACCCACATCTCGTGGTACGCGTGCCCGCCGGCCCGCGGGGCCAGGTGCGCCGCCACGGCCAGGGCCAACTCCTGCATTTGCTTCCGGGCCGGGTCCTTCAGCGGCGCCGGGCAGGCGACGACGTTGCGGTTCACGTCGCCGCAAGCCCCGAGCGTGGACACGAGCGCGTCGTTGATGCCGCCGATGATCGTCTTGAAGTCGCCCTTCAGGATGCCGTGGAACTGGATGCTCTGCCGCGTCGTGAAGCGCAGAGTGCCGTTCGCGTACTGCCCGCAGAGGCGGTCCATTTCGAGGTACTGGTGCGGCGTCAGCACCCCGCCCGGGAGCTTGAGCCGGATCATGAACATGTACGCCTTGCCGACGCCCGGCTTGTCGCGCTTCTTGCGGGCGTCGCGGTCCTCCTGCTGGTAGCTGCCGTGGAACTTGATGATGTTCTTGGCTTCGTCCGACAGGTGGTCGAGTGCCGGGTCGGCCAGCTCGGCGAGGATGCGGCCGCGGAGGAAGTTGCTGCTTTCCTTCATCGCCTCGACCGGCGACACCTTCGGCTCGGTCGCGGGGGCCGTCTCGGTTGACATGATCCGTCCAGTCCTCAGTGCCGTGATGCCAGTGCATCGGCGAGCGTAATAACTGTGTTGTAGCGGAACCGTCCGGAATCGGAAGCCCAGTCGGCACGTATAGTTGATCAGAGAAGTCGGGTATCACGGGCGGAACAACCCACCCGTTGACCCGAGTTGCGGTTAGAGCGACACCGAAGGCGGTGAAGCAACCCGCAGGCGGGGTCCGATGATGGGGTGCGATCGACGCACACCTGGGCTTCGGGGACACCGCGTGAGTGACCGCACCGCCGCGCCGCCAACGCTCGGCTTTCTGACCGTACAGCAGGAGCCGGCGGGCTGGGCGGGGTATTACCTCGTGACGAACGCCTGGGGCCGCCCGCTCGAATTCCGCATGTCTTCGGCCGTGCAGCCGAACCGCGTGCAAACCGCGCTGTACGGCCCGACGCTGCTCGACTACCTCCACGCTGACGTGATCGGAAAGGCGCTGTTCGAGAAGACCTCTCTGAAGCCCGACCTGATCGTGACGGACTCGCCGCCCGCGCTGGCGCTGCGAAGTCGGGTGGACGTGCCGGTCGTGGCGCTGCGGCCGGACGCGGCGGTGCTGCCGGCCGAAACGCGCACGCTAACCCACCCACGCAGCTCGCTGGCGTTGCTCCTGCCGGCCGCATTCGGGGACGACGAATCCACGGTGGCGGCTCGGCTCGACGCCGTGGACCCGGCGGTTGATTTGGCAGAGCCGTTCGCGCGCATTCGCGAGGCAGTGGCCGAGGCCCGCAAGCTGGGGGTGAGCGGCCGTGTCGCGTGACGATCATCCGGTGGTCGAGGAACTACGCGAAGCACTGGGCGAACAGCCGGTTGATGCCGGCCGCTCGTCCGGCGACGCCATGCCCGTCGAGGTGCTGCCGTTCCCGCGCTTCGACCGACCACTCGACACGGGCGTGCGAGAAGCCCGGCTACTGACCGATTCGCCGTGGGTGCGGTCGGCGGGCCAACTCACGCTGAGCGTCACCACCGAGGGCTGGAAGTTCCCCGCCCCGCCGCCCGAGTACACGCCCCCGCCGCGGCTGCCGAGCGAACCCGCTGTTGGCCGCCACGCCGTCGATCTTCCGAGGCTCCCCGACGACCCGAACTCGCCCCCGAAGGCCCGCATCCGCACGATGCCGACGGCTGACACGGTGCTGTTCAAAGACCGGTTGTTGATGCTGTTGCAGCCACCGCTTGACGGCCTGTTCGACGGCAAGTCGCTCTCGGTGCCGTTCGAGCCGTTCCCGTACCAGCTGGAGGGGATCGCGTTCCTGATGCCGCGCCACGCGGCGCTACTCGCCGACGAGATGGGGCTCGGCAAAACCGCACAAGCCATATTGAGCTTAAGATTATTGTTCCACCAGGGCCAGATTCGGCAGGCGTTGCTGATCTGCCCGAAGCCGCTGATGCACAACTGGGCGCGCGAGCTAAAGCTCTGGGCGCCCGACCTGCCGTTCGAGCCGTTCGACGGCGACGCCGAGCAGCGCCGCACGACGTGGTTCGTCTCGAACTGCCCGCTCAAGCTCATCAACTACGAGACGCTCACCCGCGATGCCGACCTCGCCGCCGACCCGCGCGTGTACTTCGACGCCGTCGTGCTCGACGAAGCGCAGCGGATCAAGAACCGCGACTCGAAGACGGCGCAGACGGTCCGCTCCATCCGCCGCGGCCGCAGCTGGGCCATCTCGGGCACGCCGATCGAGAACAGCCACGAAGACCTCGTGAACCTGTTCGCGTTCATCGACCCGGACCGCATCCCGCCGGACTGCCCGCCGAAGCACCTGCCGCGCTACACCGCGGACTGCATCCTCCGTCGCACGAAAGACCTCGTGCAGTCGGACATGCCGCCAAAGATTTACCGCGACCTGGAGGTGGACCTCACCCCCGCCCAGCGGCAGGCGTACAGCCTCGCCGAAGAGGAAGGGGTGATTCACCTCAACGAGCTCGGCGAGACGATCAGCGTCCAGCACGTCTTCCAGCTGGTGATGCGGCTGAAGCAGATTTGCAACTTCGACCCGCTCACCGGCGAGAGTGCGAAGCTCGAACGGCTCGTTACCGACATGGAGGAGGTGGCGGCGAGTGGGCGGAAGGCGATCGTGTTCAGCCAGTGGGTGGAGCCGCTGGAGATTCTGGCAAAGGCGCTGGAGCCGTTCGGGCCGCTCCAGTACCACGGCCGCATCCCGCAGCACGAGCGCACGCCGATTCTCGACCGGTTCAAGAGCGACCCCGACAAGCACGTCATCCTGATGAGCTACGGCACCGGCAGCGTCGGGCTGAACCTCCAGTTCACGAACTACGTGTTCCTGTTCGACCGGTGGTGGAACCCGGCCATCGAAGACCAGGCGATCAACCGCGCCCACCGCGTCGGCCAGCGGCACCCGGTCACGGTGACGCGGTTCACCGGGCAGGACACGATCGAGCAGCGCATCGCCCTGCTGCTGGACGCGAAGCGGAAAGTGTTCCTGGATCTGATGGAGGCGGCCGACAAGCCGACGACGATGGGGCTGACCGAGGACGAAATCTTCGGGCTGTTCGACCTGAAGGCGCGGCCGAAGCGCGGGGCGGCCTAGAGGCAATGCCGCTCAGATAAGCACGCGGGCAGCCTCGCGGAAGGGTTTGGTTGGCTGCGGCGGGTGGAGGTGTTCCGCCCGCTTCTTCCCCCAGTTGGACATCTTCCGCTTGATGACCCTCGGGTACCACCGGTCCCGCCGCGCTCCCAGCCGCTGCCTCCGGACCTCCCGGAGCAAGTCTTGGTACCAGTCCGCCGGGGGACGCCCCGGGGCCTCCGGCAGCCGGCACCACAGGACCCGCAGGGTGCCGGCGAACGACACCCGGTCGGGGTCCACCGAAGCCGTCGCCGCGGCGTCGCGGATCACCCGCCGGACCAGGTAGTACGCCAGCACCAGCCCGTACACCTCCTGGACCACCCCGGCCGGGGTCTTGCTCCGGACCGGCACGTCCCGCCCGCTCAGGTGCGTCTTCAACTCGTCGAACGCCAGCTCGATGGCACAGCCTGGAGTTCCCCACGGAAAGTGGACAGCGTTTAGCGGTGGGTCGGGTTGTGCGCCCGCTCGTACTCGGCGGGGGCGACGTACCCCAGTGACGAGTGCCGCCGGACGCGGTTGTAGAACGCCTCGATGTACTCGAAGATGCTCGCCCGCGCCTCCTCGCGCGTGGCGTAGTCCTCGTGATGGACCAGCTCCTTCTTGAGGCTGGCGAAGAACGACTCCATCGGCGCGTTGTCCCAGCAGTTCCCACGCCGGCTCATGCTGCACGTGATCCCCTCCTCCGCGAGACGACGCCGGTAGTGCTCGCTGGCGTACTGACTCCCGCGGTCCGAGTGGGCCACCAGGGCCGGGACCGAAGACCCCCCGAGACGGTCGGCCACCGCCATCTCCAGGGCATCCACGACCAACCGACTGGTCATCGTCGCGGCCATCGCCCAGCCCACCACCATCCGGCTGAACAGGTCCTCCACGACGGCCAGGTACAGCCACCCCTCGCGGGTCGGGATGTACGTCACGTCCGCGACCCACGACGTGTTCGGCTCCTCCGGATCGAACTGCCGATCCAGGACGTTCTCGGCCACCGGGTGCGGGTGGTTCGAGTCCGTCGTCTGCCGGAACTTCCGCGTCGTCTTCGCGGCAATCCCGGCCTCCCGCATGACCTCGGCCACGACGTTCACGCAGCACTCGTGGCCCCGGCTCACCAGCTCGGCGTGGACGCGCGGGCTGCCGTACCGCCCCTTCACCTCGGCGTGAATCGTCGCGACCTGTTCGGTCAGCTCCTCCCGCCGGACCTCGGCGTGGCTGGGCTCGCGGGACCGCCAGGCGTAGAACCCCGAGCGGGACACCTCCAGGACACGGCACAACTGCGTCACCGGCCACTCGCCCTTGCGCTCCTCGATCCAGCCGAAGGTCACTTCGACTGGGTGGCGAAGAACGCCGTGGCTTTTTTTAGGATGTCGCGCTCCATCTCCAGCCGCTTCACGTCGGCCCGGAGGCGGCGCAGTTCTTCCTCGACGGGGGTGAGGTGCCCCGATCCCGGGAAGGCGTCGGCCCCCTTCTTGAGGACCGCCTTCTTCCAGTCGTGGAGCCGGTTCTCGGTGACCCCGAGGCGGCGGGCGACCTCGGCCACGGACAGCTTCTGCTCGGTGATCATCCTCACGGCCTGGAGCTTGAACTCCGGCGTGTAGACCTTGCGGGAACCGGCCATCGGTGTGTCTCCTCGTGATTAGAGCTTACACCGCTTTCCCGCTGTCCACGATCCGTGGGGAACTTCAGCCACGATGCCTCCAAACCTGTGGGTGGGGTGGCCCGGTCGGCCGGCAACCGGGCCATCGGGAGACTACCGCACCGGCCGCGGCTTCGGCTTGGTCAATTCCGCCAGCCGGTCCTTGTTCGCCCACGTTCGCGGGAGTTGGTGCAGTTCCCGCAGCCGGCGGAGTTCGCTCGCGTCGGCCCAGATCACGTGGTGCCGGTCGGCGTCCCGGCGGACATGCACCCACCCGACCCGGACCCACCGCCGGACCGTGTCCCGGTTGATCCCGAGCCGCCCCGCCAGCCCGGCCGGCCGGTACTCGTCCGGACCCAGCCCGGTCGGGCTGCCGTGCGGCGGGCGGCACCCGAGCCCGAGCTGGCCGACCAGCCGCAGCACCATGTCCCGGGTGAACCGCGCCGTCCGCTTCGGCGGGTGGAACCCCTCGGCGTTCAGCCGGTCGGCGATCGCGCCCGCCGTTCGCCGCCCCCCGCAGAGCTCCCGCAGTCGGGCCGTCAGCCGCGGGTAGTCCGAGTGCTGGTCGTACCGGCGAACCGCCCGCGTCAGCGTGTGCGACCGCACCGCACCGCCGACCCAGTGCACCGCCACGCCGACCCGCTCGCTGCCCTTGTCCACCGTCACCACCACCCGGTCGAGGAGCCACCGGGCGATCCGCTGGCGGTCGGCCGGGGTCGTGGTGGCCGCCGCCCACACCGCCGGCAGGTCGGCGGCGAGGGCGCGGATCGCTGACACCGCGGTGTCACTCAGCCGGGCCGGGGCCGCCCGCTGCCACCGCTCGTACTCGTCGTCGAGCTGCCGCTGCTGCTTCAGGGCGTCCTCCCACCGCCGCTCCAGCTCCCGGGCGACCAGCCGGTTCTCCGGCTCGCACGCCCGGTGCTGTCGGGCCGCCCGGTCCGCCTCGTACGCCGCCCGCTCCCGCCGGAGGTGCCACTGGCGGGCCAGCTCGCCCCGCTCCCGCTCGACCCCGGCCACCGCCGCCAGGCTCGCCTCCAGGGCGGCCGGCTGTACCGCGGCGAGCAGCTGGTCGGCGACCAGGGCGTCCAGAGCGGCCCCGTCCGACAGGCCCTGGCAGAGCGGGTCGGCGTAGTCGGACGACCCGCGGGTGCAGGTGTACGACGGCCGCCCCTTCGGCCCCAGGTAGCGGACCACCATCCGCCGGTTGCACCGCCCGCACCGGACCAGCCCGGCCAGCAGCGCCGGCCCGTTCCGTGGCGCCCCGCAGGTGGTCGCGGTGTTCCGGTTCGCGGTCAGCCGGTCCTGGTTGGCCTGGAACCGGTCCCACGTGATGTACGCCGGCAGCCGGTCCCGGATGAGCACCAGGCACTCCTCGGGGCGGCGGATCTGCTTGCCGGTGCCCGGCCGCCCCGGCTGCTTCTTCCGCGGGTCGACCGGGCGGTGGCCGAACCGGTACGCCCCGGCGTACCCCGGGTGCCGGAGCAGGTTCTGCAGCGTCGCCCGGTTCGGCCGCCGCCACTCCAGCTGCCCCCGGGCCGGGCCGCCGCGGACCCGCACCGGGATGCGGACCTGGTGGTGGACCAGGTAACGGAGCAGGCCGTGCAGGGTCGCCTCCCGGTCGAACCGGTCGAAGATCAGGCGGACGACGGCCTGCACCTGCTCGTCCGGGTCGATCGCCCACCCGCCCGGGTCGGCCCGGACGTACCCGATCGGCGGGATGGCGAACAGCTCCCCGCGGCGGGCCTTGTTCAACTTGCCCTGGTACATCCGCTGCTTCAGGACGTGAAGCTCCGCCTCGTTCATCATGCCGTGCAGGCCGAGCAGCAGCCGGTCCGAGTGGTCGGTCGGGTCGAACACCGCGTCGGCGTCGGCGAGCAGGACGCGGAACCGGGCGCACAGCTCCAGCAGCTGGTGCCAGTCCTTGCACGACCGGGCCAGCCGACTCATCTCCAGCCCGAGGATCAGCCCGACGCGGTCGAGGGCGACCTCGGCGAGCAGCCGCTGGAACCCGGGCCGGCCCTCGATCGACTGGCCGCTCTTGCCGAGGTCGTCGTCGATGGTGGTGACCCGGTCGCGGGGCCAGCCGAGGGCGACCGCGCGGTCGGCCAGGGCGTACTGCCGGGCGGTCGACTCGCGGTGGTCGAGGACCTGCTGCGGGGTCGACTGGCGGACGTACACGACGGCCGCCCGGTCGAGGTGCCACGGCCGGAGCTTCGGGGAGCGGAGGGGGTCAGTCATGACCGGCCTCCTCGCGGGCGCGGGCCGCGTGCATCCGGACGAGGAGTTGGCCGAGCAGGTCGCGGAGTTGCCTCTGGCGATCGGCCGGGAGGTGCGCCCAGACCGGCGGCGGGTTGGTCGCCGGCGGCGGTGGGGGCGTCAGGCGCGGGGGGGCGCGAGGCGTCGTGCGGGGGCTGACATGCGGGTCCTCCGGGTGCGACGGCGAGCCGGTCTCGACACCACGCGGCCAGTTCCAGCAGCGCCATCACCCCGATGGTAACCGGTCCGCCGGGCGGAGACCCACCCCCGGCTTGAGGGGCAGTCTGCTTGGTTCTTCTCCTGCTCCCACCGCTCGTGGTACACGACCGGGGCGTCGGCGGCCGGCAGGTCGTCCGGGCTCAGGAGGTCGGTCAGGAGCCGGGTCCGCGCCCCGCACCCGGGCCGCCCCGGGTCGTCGTGGGTGTACTCGATCACCCGCACCTCCAGCCCGCGGCGGCCCGCCGCCCGGTCCGCGGGCGACGGGTAGAGGGCGGCCAGGTACGACCCGTCGGGCAGCCGCCGGGTCGGGGTCAGGATGGCGTGGGCCGGGACCCGGGCGAGCAGGTGGGCGCCGGTCCGCAGCACCCGCTCGGCCAGCGGGTACCCGAAGAACCCGCGGTCCCACAGCAGGAGCATCCCCGGCCCGAGCCGGTCGACCAGCGGCCCGGCCATGACCTGCTCGCCCCGCCGCCCGGGCTTGATCGACAGCCCGCAGATGGCTCGCGTCCCCAACTCGCACAGGGCGAGGAGCCGCAGCTGGGGGAACGCCCCGGCCGCCCGGGCGGTCCCGGGCCGGCCGAACACCCGGGCGTTGTCCGGGGTGTCGGGCAGGTCGAGGGTGGTCCCGTCGAGCCCCATCAGCCGCCACCCGCGGTAGCCCGCCCCGACCGTCTGGTGGGTGCCCATCGGGCGGGCCACCTCCTCGAACAGCCGCCGGAGGGGCGGCACCCCGAGCCGGTCGCGGGCCTGGCAGAAGGCCGAGGAGACCGGGTCCGGGTCGTCCGTCCCCGGGTGGAGCCGCCGCCAGACCTGGGGGACCGGGAGGTCGGCGAACAGCCCGAGGGCGACCACCAGCCGGGCGGTCGCGTCGGCCGGGATGCGGCGGACCCGACGGGACTGCCGGCCGGTCACGTCCAGGATGTGGGCGATACGATCGGGCGGGATCAGGTGGTACAATCCCCGCAGGAACGGGGTCGGGTCAGTGGCCATGCACACCGGTGCCTCCTTGCGTCGTGGGATCGGTAGCAACCCCACAGTACCAAGGAGGCACTGGCTTTACGCCTATCTGAGCGGCATTGGGCCTAGAGGGTCAGTTCCATCACCGGAAACCGCCCCTGCTCCTTGAAGTACCTCGTGTAGAATCCGACAAGGTGCGGCGCGTCCGTCGGGCACTGCGCCGCCAACGACGTGACCGACCCCTCAGTCAGTTCCTGGCTGACCTCCGCGAGCAGTGCGAGCCCAGCTGGCAGGGCGTGTTCCGGCTTCGTCACGACGTAGCTGAACAGGCCGTTTACCCGCTTCGCGTTCAGCCCCTCGGCGCCGAACGCCCCGAGTCGGAAGCACGGCGCGAGCGGGTCCACCTTCTTCACGTCCGGCCAGTTCGGGTTGTCGAGCCCGACCCCGACCGCCACCGGTCCGCCGCCACCCTCCACGACCCAGAACGCCTCCGCCGGGAAGTGGGGGCTGTTGAACACGTGCTGCTCCAGTTCCGCGTCCGACACCCGTACCACGCCGCGGCCCATCGCCGCCAGCGCCGGGATGTCGGCCCGCGTCAGCCGGCGCACGGGGTTGCCGCCGCGGCTGGCGATGGTCGGCAGGTCCACCGGGTCGGCGGCGTAGTTCACCATGTCGCGCGCCTTATGGAACCCGCGGTCGGCGAAAAACCCGAGCACGCCGTCCCAGTCACGGCGGTACGCGGTGAACAGTGACCGCACGCCACGATCGCGGGCACTCCGTACGGCCGCAGCATACAGCGCCGCGGCGACCGCTTCGTAGCCCTTGCGGCACCACGGGTAGCCCAGCCGCCCCTGGTCCGGCTCCAGTACGCAGTAGCCGACCGCCATGTCGTTCTCGACGGCGTAGAACCGGCTCGTCGGGTCGAACCCGCGCGCGCGCGTCCGCCGACGGACATCGTCCTCGGTGGCCGGCTTGAAGCCCGGGAGCGCGAACGCGGCGCCGTTGAAGAGGACGGCTTGCGTGCGCTCGTCGCCGGGTTGGTAGGTGCGAATGGTCACTGGGCGGGAACCCGCGGGCGAGTCGAGGGTGATGAAGTTGATGCTACAACGCATTCGCGCTGGGGACAACTCGCCGGGGCCGCCCGGCAGGACGATTGCAAAGTCCAGAATTCCGGTTAACGTGTTGACGGGTTGCGAGTTACTCACCTCGGGATGGAGCCCCGATGTCACCCACTTCCGACTCACTGGTCGCCGCGTTCCGCCAACTCACGGACCCTCGCCACCGCCGTGGTGTCCGCCACCCGTTCGCGGGGTTACTGTCCGTCGTCTTCCTGGGGCTGCTGAGCCGGCACCCCGACTTCGCCTCCCTCGCCCGGTGGGCCAAGCGGCACTGGCCGGCCCTCCGGGAGGCGTTCGGGCTGACCCGCCCGTACGCCCCGCACGCGACGACCTACAGCCGCGCGGCCGCCGCCTTCTCGATCGACGAGTTCCGCGGCGCCCTGGCCGGGTGGCTCGCCCGGGTGATGGCCGACGCCCCGACCGCGGCCGCGGTGGACGGGAAGACGAGCAAGCAGGCCCACGACGCCGACGGCGACCCGATCCACGTCCTCAACGTGTTCGCCCACGACGCCCGGGTGTGCCTGGCCGACTGGCCGATCGGGGACGGGAAGGAGACCGAGCCCGAGGTCCTCAAGGCCCACCTGGACGAGTTGTTCGCCGCCTGGCCGTCGCTCCGGGTGCTGACCGGGGACGCCCTGTTCTGCCAGCGCCCGCTGGCCCGGGCGATCGTCGAGGCCGGGCGGGACTACGTGCTGGCGGTCAAGGACAACCAGCCCGACCTGCACGAGACGATCCGGGCCGCGTTCGCCGACGCCACCCCGGCGTCGGCGAGCGCGACGGCGCGGGGAAAAAACGCGGGGCGGTCGAGACCCGGCGGGTCTGGTGCGACGCGGCGACGGCGGACTACGCCCGCGAGGCGCTGAACGTCCCCGGCCTGCGGGCGGTCGTGCGGGTGGACCGGGAGACCCGAGGGGCCGACGGCGCCCGGACGTGCGAGACGCGGTACTTCGCCACCAGTCTCGACCCGGCCGTGGTGACCGCCGCCGCGTTGCTCCGGCTCGTTCGCGGGCACTGGTCGGTGGAGAACAGCCTGCACTTCGAGAAGGACCGGTGGTGGGACGAGGACCGGCACGTGTGCCGCCGGCCGGGGTTGGCCGAGCGCTTCACGACCCTGCTGAGCGCGGCCGTGAGCGTGTTGCGGGTACTCAACCCCGGGGGTAAGGGCGAGCCGCTCAAGGCGCAAGCCGACGCCCTCAACTGGGACATCGAACGCGCCATCAACCTCATGACCCGCTGATACCTGCGACTTTGCAATCGTCCTGGGCCGCCCGGCCGCTGGCCGCTCGTTGGGGTTGACCGGCTGCTCCGGGCCGCCGTAGCATCCGCGTCCGGCCGCGCCGCCCCACCGTCGCGCGGCCGCCGCACGGACGCCGCGACATGCCGACGATCAATAGGCGGTTCCTCCTGAAGCTGGTTCTGGTTGTACTCGGGCTCGGCGGGTCCCTCGCCGCCGCTCACGCCCTCCAGGCTCGCCGCATCCCGGACGCCCTCCGCCGTCAGGCCGACCGCTCGGCCGACGCCGGAAAGACCGACGCCGCGGTCCATTACCTGCGCCAGTACCTCGAATTCGAGCCGACAGACGTAGAGGCGCACGTCCGCCTAATCGACCTGATCCGTACCCGGGCGACCACCGGCCGCGGGCAGAACGAACTCGTTTTCCTCTACGACAAAGTCCTCCGACTCGACCCCGAGCGCGACGCCACCCGCCGCGAGGCGTTGACCCACTGCCTGAAGGCCGGCCGTTTCTCCGACGCGCTCGCCCACGCCGACGCTCTACTCAAGAAGTTCCCCGACGAGGGAGCGCTGTGGCAGCAACTCGGCGGCGCGCAACTCGGCCTGAACCAGGTCGCCGACGCCCGAAAGTCGTTCGAGTCGGCCGTCGCCAAGTCGCCCGACCAGATGCTCAACTACCAACGGCTGGCCCAACTCCTGTGGAAGAACCAGTCCGACGCGGCCGGCGCCCGCGCCGTGCTCGGCCAGATGGTCGCCGCCCTGCCGCTTGAGCCGCAGGCGTATCTCATTCGAGCACGCTTCGAGAGCTACGTCGCCGAGGAGGACGAGCGTGCGAACCGAACCGTGAACCTGGACCCGGCCTGCCGCGACCTGCGGCGCGCGCTCGAACTCGATCCCGAGAACGCAGACGCCTCGCTGTTGCTGGCCGAGATACTCCAGAAGGGCCGCGACATCCCCGCGGCGCACGCCATCCTCCGCGACGCCGCCGCGCTCTACCCCCGCGAGTTGAAGCTGGTTCGGGCGCTGGCGTGGCTCGAACTCATCCGCGGCAACGTCCCGGCGGCGCTCGCGGCCCTGGAAGATGGGCTGAAATTCACGCCGGACGGCTACGACCTGTTGGTGCCACTCGCCGACCTGCTCGTGCAGCAAGGCGATACCGCGCGGACCGCCGACATCCTCCGCCGGCTGGAGGCCCGGCGGCTACCGCCGTCGCAGGTCACGTACCTGAGAGCTCGGCTAGCGATGAAGCAGGAGAAGTGGGCCGAGGCGATCGAGCACCTGGAGAAACTCCGCACCAGCGCCGGCACCCTGCCCGGCCTCGAAGCCCAGGCGAATTTGTTGCTGTCCACGTGCTTCGAGCGCGTCGGCAACGCCGAGAACCAGGAGCGGGCGCTGAAGCGGGTCCTGGCCGCCGACCCGAGCCACGTCCCGGCGCGCGTCGGCGTAGCCGTGCTGTACCAAAACCTGGGCCGGTTCGACGACGCCCTCCGCGAACTGGAGGTCGCAGTGGGTTCTCCCCTCGCCCCCGGAATGGTCGTGGCGCAGTGGGTGAAGTTCAAAGCCCACCGACTCCGGCAGTCGAACGGGAGCCCCGACGACTGGCGGAAACTGGAGGCGGCGGTCACGACTCTGGCACCGCGATTCGGCCCCGCGTCGAGCGAACCGACCGTCCTGCGGGCCGACGTTCTGGCCGCGCAAGGGAAGTACGCCGAGGCCGCACAACTGCTCCGCCGCGAGGCGTCGCGGCGGCCCGGCGATACACGCCTGTGGGCAGCACTGGCCCACGCAGCGGCCGACGCCGGCGGCACCGCAGCGGGCCTGACGGTGATCGACGAGGCACAGGCATCCGCCGGTGACGGACCCGACGTACGCATCGCCCGCGCCCGGCTCTACGGCCGCGAGCCGGGTCGCATCCGCCCGCTCGCCCCACTCGCCGACCGGACCGACGGCTGGGCCGAGGCAGATCAGCTGCGGCTGCTCTACGGGCTCGCCGACGTGGCCGACGAGGTCGGCGACCGAGCGCGGGCGGTGGAACTCGTTCGCGCCGTCTGCGCCCGCCGCCCCACCGACATCGCCGGTTGGGTCCGCCTCGCCGAGCGCGCGGCCGACGCCGGCAGGGCGGAAGTCGCCGCGGAAGCACGGGCCGCACTTGTCAAACTCGAAGGCGACGCCGGTGTCTCGGTCCTGGTCTGTGACGCCCGGCTGTCACCGGCCGCGGCCGAGAAGTTGGCCGCGGCCGTGGGGCCGTCGCCGAACCGCGGCGACGCCTGCCTTGCGCTCGCCCGCGTCAAGGCCGACGCCACCGAGTCCGCGCGGCTCGTTGAGCGCGCCTTTCAACTGGAGCCGACGAACGTCGAGGCGGCACGGGCGTGGGTGGTGGCGTTGGTGAAGTCCGGCCCCGACGACCGCGTGACGAAGGCCGTGGCCCGGCTCGCGGCCGACCCTCGGTGGGCCGGTGAGCCGTTCCGCCGGCTCATGGCCGGTGTCGTTGAGCGGGTCCCACCAGCGGCCGCGACGCAGGTGCTCGCGCTGTGCAGACCGGTCGTCGAGCGCGACCCCGGTGGCCCGGCGTGGCTCGCTGCCCGGTCCCCTACAGTTGCCGAGTCGATTCTCACTGCGGCGACCAGCGCACCGGGTGCGACTGCCGACGACTGGCTCCGGCTCGCCCTGTACCAGACTGGTGGGAAGGGTTCGCCGGACCGCGCGGCTCCAACGTTCGAGGCCGCCCGCGCGAAGCTCCCGCCGTCGGCGTTCTTCGCCGCCGTCGCCGTCTTCGCCGAGACCCCCGACGGGTACGGGTGGACCCCGCCCGTGGCCGACCCCGCGGAGAAACGTGCCTTCACCCAGGCCCGGCTCGCCGTCGCACTTTCGCGGGCCGACAGCGACGGCGCCGTGAAGGTGCTGGAAGCGTTCGTCGCCGACCCCGCCGCTCGCCCGGCGGACGCCGGCTGGGCGAAGCGGAATCTCGCGATGTTGCTGGCGTCTCGCGGCACGCCCGAGGGCCGCACCCGCTCAGCAGCTCTGCTCGCGGAAGCGAACGAGGGCGGGGCGACGGTCGAGGACCTCCGCGCCACCGCCGGCGTGCTGACTACGCTCGCCCGCTTCCTGGAAGGCGCCGACCGGCGCGCCGCCCTCGCCCGCGCGGCGGCGGCGCTGGAGAGCGTCCACCAGACGACACAGTCGCCGCGCGACCTGTACAACCTGTCGCAGCTGCACCGCGTCGCCGGCGACAAGAAGGCGGCCCGAGACGGGCTCAACGCCCTGATGAAAGCCGACCCGCGAAACCTCTACTACCTCGTCGCCGCGCTCGACGAACTGACCGAGGATCGCAACTTCGCCGCCGCCGATGCCTTCGCCGGCCGGCTGCGGTCACTGTACCCCGGCGAGTTCCGGGCGGTCGCGTCGGTAGCCCGGTACGAGGCGAAGGCCGGCAAGGCGGACCGGGCACTCGCGCTGGCGGAGGCGTACGCCGGCGCCGCCGACGCGGGTGCCGGCGACTACCTCGCCCGTTCCGCTCGTGTGGCCGAGTTGCTGGACGAGCTGTGCCGCCTCCCCGGCGTGAAGGGCTCGCCCGCCGGCCGGGCGATGGCCGCGGCCGCAGCGCAGCGGTACGCGGCGCTCGTGCCGTCACGTCCAGAAGCTGCCGTCGGAGTTGCCGGCGTGCTTGCCGACGACGGTCAACCCGCTGAAGCGCTCGCAAAGGTGGAACAATTCGGCCGCTACCTGCCGGACCGCGTTCGCGCCCAAGCCGGCCTTGCGGTCCTACGGACCGGCGGCGCCACCGACCGGCAGTTCGAACTCGTCCGCGGCTGGCTCGACGCGGCCCTCGCGGCCGCCCCCGCCGACGTGCCGATGAAGCTCGCCGAGGCCGAGTTCCTGACACTGAAGCAGCAGCCCGAGCGGGCCGCGGAGGTGTACGCCAAGCTGCTCGAACGCGACCCGCGGAACGTCGTCGCGCTCAACAACCTGGCGTGGCTGCTCGCCGCGGACGCGACCACCGCCCCCCGAGCGCTGGAACTGCTCGACCGCGCGGCCCGCGAAGCCGGCATTTCCGCCGACCTGCTCGACACCCGCGGCCGGGTGCGGATCACCCTGCGGGAGTTCGAGGCGGCCGAGCGCGACCTGATGGAGGCGATCGGCCGGGACGCCAGCGCCCTCCGCTGGTTCCACGTCGCGGTGCTGCGGACGACCCAGTCGCCGCCGCGGCCGGACGCCGTCGCCCTGGCGTTCCGCGAGGCCAAGAGCCGCGGCCTGGACGCCCGCACGGTCCACCCCGCCGACCTGGCGACGTTCCGGCTGCTGGAGGCAGCAAACCCGTAGCAGTACGGCCGTCTTCATTGTTTCCGCGGCGCCCCCACCCCCCCCTTCCGTGGAAGCAATGAGTCGGCTGGACGAATGATCGTGAGAGTGACGCCCGCCTGCCGGTGGCTCCGAAGGGAGCCACCGGTTTGCGTTTATGGCGACTCGCCGGTCCGCATCCGTTTCCTGCCTATATCGCGGGCGGGGTTCACCGCCCGGTCGCACGCTCCGCGGGCATCGATCTCGCCTGATGCTCACGCCACGGGAAAAATCTCCGCTCCCCGACCAGCGCGTTCTTGCCACGAAATGACGTGGTTTTCCACGCATACCGCTCCGTCTCACAATCCTGATGTGGGACGAATCGCAGGTCCGGTCCGCGGGTTGCTATCCCCACTGCCAAACCGCTCTGCCGCTGCACACGGCCCGCCCAACACCCCGGGCGGCTCGCGGGTCTTGTTGTTTGCCTGAATCGACTTCCTGACATTCGCCGCAACGTTCGCGTCGCGGCCGCGGAGATCGTGCGCCCGTGACGCCGACCGAACCCACACACGCCGGCACGGTCTACCTCGTCGGCGCCGGCCCCGGCGCCCCGGACCTGGTCACCGTCCGCGGGCTGAACGCCATCCGCCGGGCCGACGTGGTCGTTTACGACGCCCTCGTTCACCCCGAACTGATTGCCCACGCCCCCGCCGACGCCGAGCGCGTGTACGCCGGCAAGCGCGGCTACTGCGTCGGTTCGACGCTCCAGGAAACGATCCACGAGGTGATGGCGAACCGCGCCCGCGCCGGCCTCACGGTCGTGCGGCTCAAGGGCGGCGACCCGTGCGTGTTCGGCCGCGGCGGCGAGGAGGCCGAGTACCTTGCCGAACGCGGCATCCCGGTCGAGATCGTGCCGGGCGTCACGACCGCGGTCGGGGCGTGTGCGGCGGCCGGCATCCCGCTGACGCACCGAGACGAGACGCAGGCCGTCACGCTCGTCACCGGCCACTTCGACCCGGACTCGCCCGAGTGCAAACTTGACTGGAAGGCCCTCGCCTGCGCCGGCACGCTGGTCGTGTACATGGGCCTGCGTCACCTCGACGCCATCGCCGCTCGCCTAATCGGCGCCGGGCTCGACCCCGAGACGCCGGCCGCGGTGGTCTGCCGCGGCACGCTCCCGGACCAGCAGGTGATTGACAGCCCGCTGACCCAACTCGCCACCGCCGCCCGCGCGGCCGGCGCCGCGGCCCCCGCCGTGATCGTGGTCGGCCAGGTTGTCGCCCACCGCACCCGCATGATGTCCCTGGTTGCCGCCCAAGGAGCCGTCGCGTGACTACCCGCCAGAAGCTCGTCGTCATCGGCAACGGCATGGCTGGTGCCAGGCTCGTCGAGGACGTACTCGCCCTCGACTGCGACCGGTTCGAGGTCGTGATGTTCGGCGACGAGCCGTACGGCAATTACAACCGCATCCTGCTCTCAAACGTGCTCAACGGCACTCAGGATCCCAAGGAAATCTTCCTCAACCCGCTCGCGTGGTACGAGGAGAACAACGTCACCCTCCACGCCGGAAAGAAGGTCACGCGGATCGACCGCGAACAACGCGTCGTTTACGCCGACGGCGTCGAGCAGCCTTACGACGTGCTCGTGCTCGCCACCGGGTCGAAGCCGTTCGTGCCGCCGGTGCCGGGGACCACGCTCCACGGCGTGTTCGTGTTCCGCACCCTGGACGACTGCCGGAACATCGCCGACTACGCGAAGGGGAAGTCGAACGCCGTCGTGATCGGCGGCGGGCTCCTCGGCCTGGAGGCGGCGAAGGGGCTGATGACGCACGACCTGGCGAGCGTGACCGTCGTCGAGATGGCGCCGTGGCTGATGAGCGTTCAGCTGGACGAGGCCGGCGGAAAAGTGCTCGGGCAGACGATCGAGAAGCTCGGGCTGAAGGCGCTGACGAAGACCAGCACCGCCGAGATTCAGGGGCACACGCACGTCACCGGCGTCAAGTTCGCGGACGGCAGTACGGTCCCCGCGGACATCGTGGTCATCTCCGCGGGTATCCGCCCGAACATCGACCTGGCGAAGGAGTGCGGGCTGGCCTGCGAGCGCGCGATCGTCGTTGACGACCAGATGCGAACGAGCGACGGACACGTCTTTGGGGTCGGCGAGTGCGTGCAGCACCGCGGCATGGTGTACGGCCTCGTCGCCCCGCTCTGGGAACAGACAAAGGTGCTCGCCGAGGTGCTGACCGGGACGGCGCCGGAGAAGGTGTACACGGGGTCGAAGATCGCCACGAAGCTGAAGGTGATGGGCGTCGAGCTGGCGAGCATGGGGCGGATCGGCGACCTGAAGGACACCGACGAGGTGGTGCAGTACAGCGAGCCGGCGCGGCAGGTGTACTGGAAGGCGATCGTCCGCGACGGCAAGCTCTCGGCCGCGTGCCTCCTCGGCGACCTGGGACCGGCCGACAACCTCATGGAGTTGTTCAAGAACGACGCGCCCGTGCCCGAGCGGCGGCTCGAAATCTTCTTCACCGCCGGGTCCGCGAAGAAGGACGTGTCGCTCGCCGACCTGCCGGATTCGCACCAAATCTGCGACTGCAACGGCGTCAGCAAGGGGACCATCTGCACGGCCATCAAGGCGGGCAAGTGTACGGTCCCGTCCGTCGGCAAGGCCACCCGTGCGGGCACCGGTTGCGGCAGCTGCAAGGGACTGGTGAAGGGGCTGATCGAGGCCGTGGCGGGCGCCGTGAAGGCTGACCCGAGCGAGGGGTGGTACGTCCCCGCGGTGCCGATGGACAAGCCGACGCTGGTCGCGGAGGTGCGGAAGCGCGGCCTCAAGAGCGTGTCGGAGGTGTTCCGCGAGTTGGGCACCGGCGTGGACGAGAAGAGCAAGATGGGCCTCGCGTCGCTGCTCAAGAGCCTGTGGAACGACGAGTACGTCGACGAGCGCGACGCCCGGTACGTGAACGACCGCGTCCACGCCAACATTCAGAAGGACGGCACGTTCTCGGTCATCCCGCGCATGTACGGCGGCGTCACGAGTGCCGACGACCTCATCAAGATCGGCGTGGTGGCGAAGAAGTACGACGTGCCGATGGTGAAGGTGACCGGCGGCCAGCGGATCGACCTGCTCGGGGTGAAGAAGGACGACCTGCCGAAGATGTGGGCCGACCTGGGGATGCCGAGCGGGTACGCGTACACGAAGGCGCTGCGCACGGTGAAGACGTGCGTCGGCAGCGAGTTCTGCCGCTACGGCACGAACGACAGTACCGCGCTCGGCATCGCCCTGGAGAAGCGCTACCAGGGGTTCGAGTTCCCGGCGAAGGTGAAGCTAGGCGTCAGCGGCTGCCCCCGCAACTGCGCCGAGGCGACGGTGAAGGACGTGGGCGTGATCGCCACCGAGGGCGGCGAGTGGGAGGTGTCGGTCGGCGGCGCCGCCGGCGCGAGCGTCCGCAAGACGGACGTGCTGTGCCGGGTGAAGACGCAGGCCGAGGCACTCACGGTGATCGGCCGGTTCCTCATCTACTACCGCGACAACGCCAAGTGGCTGGAGCGGACGTACGACTTCGTGCCCCGCGTTGGCCTCGACACGATCAAGCGGGTGATCCTGGAGAACGCGACGGGTCTGTGGGAGTACTTCGACCGCGAGGTCGAGGCGACCATCGCCGCGTACCGCGACCCGTGGCTGGAGCGCGAGCGGCCGGTGTACGCGGGCCAGTTCGAAGACGCGAAGACGGTGGCGCTGCCGATGCTGTCGTGACCCGCTCGCCCTGGCGAGCGGCCCGCGTCAGCGGGCTGTTCCCTTGGGTTTCAGTGGCGCAAGAGAACAGCCCGCTGACGCGGGCCGCTCGCCAGGAGTTCTGATGCAAACCCTCGCGCTGAAGTCCCCGGGCCGCAATGCCCGCGCCGCCCGTGTCCGCCTGTGCGACCTCGACGAACTGCCCGTCGGCCTCGGCCGCGCGTTCGTCGTCGCGGGGCGCACCGTCGCCGTGTTCCGCACCCGCGACGGCAACGTCTTCGCCACCGCCAACGCCTGCCCGCACAAGGCCGGCCCCCTCGCCGACGGGATGCTCGTCGGGCACCAGGTCGTTTGCCCGATGCACGCCTTCCGGTTCACCGCGGACTCGGGCGAGTGCGACCAGCCGAACGTCTGCGCCGTGACGACGTACCTGGTCGAGGTCGAAGGCACCGCCGTGTTCCTCACCCTCCCGGCGGCGTGACCCGATGACCGCCCTGCCCCTCGCCCCGCCGCTGTCGATCCGCACGCACTGCCCGTACTGCGCGTACCAGTGCGGGATGCTGGTCGGCGACGGCAGCTCGGACGCGCCCGCCGGCGTGCAGGGCGACCCGCACTTCCCCGTGAACAACGGCCAGCTTTGCATCAAAGGCTGGACCGCGACGACGCTGTTGCGCCACCCCGAGCGCGTGACGACGCCGCTGGTGAAGCACCGCGGCGAATTGCGGAGCGCGAGCTGGGACGCGGCGCTGGACGATGTCGCGGACGCCATCCGCCGCACGAAGGCCGAGTACGGCGCCGACGCGGTCGGCTTCTTCGGCTCCGGGGCGCTGACGAACGAGACGGCGTACCTACTCGGCAAGTTCGCCCGTGTCGCCGTGGGCACCGCGAACATCGACTACAACGGCCGCTACTGCATGTCGAGCGCCGCGGCCGGCGGCAACCGGGCGTTCGGCATCGACCGCGGTCTCCCCTTTCCGATCGACGACCTGGAACGGGCCGACGTGATCCTGTTGGTTGGGGCGAACCCGGCCGACACGCTGCCGCCCATCACGCAGTGGTTCGAGCGGCAGAAGAAGGCCGGCGGCCGCCTCGCGGTGATAGACCCGCGCAAGACAGCCACCGCCAAGCTCGCCGACCTGTTCCTGCAAACCACCCCCGGCACCGACCTGACGCTCGCCAACGGGCTCCTCTACCTCGCCATTGAGGAAGGGCTCGTCAACGAGGAGTACGTCGCCGCACGCACGAACGGGTTCGACGCCGTTCGGCGCGTGGCGTTGCAGTACCACCCGGCGCACGTCGAGCGGCTGACCGGCGTGGGCGAGCCGACGCTGCGAAAGCTGGTGCGATGGCTCGGTACGGCGCGGTCGGCGATGATCCTGAGCGGACGCGGGGCGGAGCAGCACACCAAGGGTGTGGACACGGTTCACGCTTTCATCAACCTGGCGCTGGCGCTCGGGCTGCCGGGGAAGCCCTCGAGCGGGTGGGGCTGCCTCACCGGCCAGGGGAACGGCCAGGGCGGCCGCGAGCACGGCCAAAAGGCCGACCAACTCCCCGGCTACCGACTAATCGAGGTCGAGGCGCATCGCCAACACATCGCCGACGTATGGGGCGTCGAGCCAGACTCGCTACCGCGCAAGGGGAAAAGCGCGTTCGAGCTACTGGACGCCTGCGGCCCGTCAGGCGGCATCCGCTCCTTGTTCGTGATGGGCTCGAACGTCGCCGTCGCGTCGCCGGACCTGAACCGCATTGACAGCCGGCTGTCATCGCTCGATCACCTCACGGTCTGCGACAGCTTCCTGAACGATACGACCGCTCATGCTCACGTCGTCCTCCCGGTCTACCAGTGGGCCGAAGAGGAAGGCACGATGACGAACCTGGAAGGTCGCGTCATCCGCCGCCGACGGGTAGCCCGGCCGCCGACCGGCGTCCGCGGCGACCTGGACGTGCTGCGCGAACTGGCCGAGCGGCTCGGGCACAAGGACAAGTTCGACTTCGCCGCGCCGGCCGACGTGTTCGAGGAGTTCCGCCGCGCCACCGCCGGCGGCACCGCCGACTACGCCGGTATCACCTACGAGCGGATCGACCGCGAGGACGGCGTGTTCTGGCCGTGCCCGTCGGAGGAACATCCGGGTACGCCGCGGCTTTTCACGGAGCGGTTCCACCACACCGACGGGCGGGCGAAGTTCTTCCCGGTCGAGCACCGCGCCGCGGGCGAGGAGCCGGACGCCGGGTACCCGTTCTTCTTCACCACGGGTCGCTACCGCGAGCACTACAACTCGGGCGCACAGACGCGGCTCGTAGGAGTGCTGGCGAAGGCCAAGCCGCGGCCGGTGCTACAAATCCACCCCGCCGCGGCCGGCCGGCATCGCATCGGCGCCGGCTCGAAGGTGACGCTGGAGAGCCGCCGCGGGCGGGCCGAGTTCGCCGCGGACGTGACGCCGGAGATCCGGCCGGACACGCTGTTCGCGCCGTTCCACTGGGGCGGCCGCGAGGCGGCGAACCGCCTGGTCGGTGGGTTTCTCGACCCGGTGAGTCGGATGCCGGAGTTCAAGCTGGCGGCGGTGCGAATCGTGGGGGCGGCGGGATGAAGAAGCGGCTGGTGATCATCGGCAACGGCATGGCGGCCGGCCGGCTCCTCGACGAACTTCTGCGCCGCGGCGCGCCGGAGCGGTTCGACATCGCCGTGTTCGGCGACGAGCCGCACGGCTGCTACAACCGCATCCTTCTGGGCCGTGTCCTGGGCGGCGGTAGTGCCGACGACATCACCCTGAAGACGACCGCGTGGTACGCCGAGAAGGGGATTGACTTCCACGTCGGGGTGCGCGTGTGCCGGCTGGACACGACGGCACGGGTGATTCACGCTGCGGGCGGCAAGACGTACCAGTTCGACGTGGCCGTGTTCGCCACCGGCAGCCGCGCCGTCGTGCCGCCGATTGAGAACCTGCTCGGGCCGGACGGCGCGCCGAAGGCCGGGGCGTTCGTGTACCGAACGGTCGCCGACTGCGAGCGCATCCGCGCCGAGGCGAAGCCGGCGAGCTCGGCCGTGGTGCTCGGCGGCGGGTTGCTCGGGCTCGAAGCGGCGAAGGGGCTGTGCGACCTCGGCCTGCACGTAACAGTCGCGCACCGGGCCGACACGCTGATGAACCTCCAGGTGGACCGCACCGGCGGGATGTTTTTGCGGCAGGCCGTGGAGCAGGCCGGCGTATTCGTTCGCACTGGCGCCGAGGCTGCGGCTGTGCGCGGGACCGATCGAATCACGGGCGTCGCGCTAAAGAGCGGCGAGATCCTTCCCGCCGACATCCTCGTGCTGGCGTGTGGCGTGCGGCCGCGCGTAGACGCGGCTGAGGCGTCGAACGTGCCGGTGAAGACGGGCATCGTCGTGAACGACTTGCTGGCGACGGCCGTGCCCGGGGTGTTTGCCGTCGGCGAGTGTGCCGAGCACGCCGGAAAGGTGTACGGCGTGGTGCCGCCGATCTGGGAGCAGTGCGGCGTGCTGGCCGACATCCTGACCGGCGCGAACCCGATGGCCCGCTACCGCGGGTCGAAGCTGTACACGCGGCTGAAGGTCGCTGGCGTCGAGGTCGCCAGCATGGGAGCGGTCGACGCGACCAACGACAGCGACGAGGTGATTCAGGTCATCGAGGACCGGCGCGGCATTTACCGCAAGCTCGTCATCCGTGACGGCAAACTGGCGGGCGCGGTCGTGGTCGGCGAATCGGATTCGGCCCCGGCACTGGCCCGGTGGTTCGACCGCGCCGACCCGCTGCCGCCGAACCGGCTCGACGTGTTCTGCTCGCCGGACGTGTCGGCCGCGGCCGGCGACCCCGAAATCTGCAACTGCCATCACGTCACCGAGTCGGCGATTGTGGGGGCGGTGCGCGACGGGTGTACGAGCCTCCCCCAACTCTCCGCCGCCACCCGGGCCGGGACCGGGTGCGGCACCTGCCGCGGCGCTCTAGCACGGCTGATCCTGAAGAACTCTCCCAAGGCCGTGGTCAACGGGACCGCGGCACACGCTTAATCGTTGTTCCTGGGAGCCCGCCCGTGACGCCCGACGACACCGAACCGACCGGCCCGCGGCTGCGGGTCATGTGGATGTCCACGTTCGCGTTCACCGTCCTGTTCGCCGTCTGGCTGATGCTCGGCGTTCTCGGCCTGGAAATCAAGAAGGACACCGCCCTCATGCTCGGGGCCGACGACGCCGCGTCGATGACCCCGGATCAGATCAAGGCCGCCGTCGAGAGCCGGTTCGAGTGGCTGTTGGCCGCCGCCATCCTGGCCGGATCGCTGCCGCGGCTCAACTTCGGCATCTGGGCCGACAAACACGGCGGCCGCAACATGATGGTCGGCCTCCTCCTGTTCTGCGCCATCCCTGCCTACGGGCTCGCGTTCGCGTCCAGCTACGCCGAGTTGCTCACCGCGGCCACGCTGTTCGGGCTCGCCGGGAACTCGTTCACCGTCGGCATCGCCTGGAACTCGGCGTGGTTCCCGACCCGGCAGAAGGGGACGGCCCTCGGCGTGTTCGGCGCCGGCAACGTCGGGGCGTCCGGCACCAAGCTGCTGGTGGTACTTGTCCCCACCGTGCTGACGCTCATCCCCGTCGGCGGCTACCTCGGCGGCCTCATCCCCGGCGGCTGGCGGTTCGTGCCGGTGCTGTACGCGGCGCTGCTGGTTCTCACCGCGGTCGGCGTGTGGTTCGTGTGCCCGAAGGTGGACCACTGCCCCGGCCGCGGCCGTCCGCTCGGCGAGATGCTGGCCCCGCTCAAGCACGTCCGCGTGTGGCGACTCAGCCTGTACTACGTCGTCGTGTTCGGGGCGTACGTCGCGCTCTCGTCGTGGCTCCCGAACTACTACCGCAACACGTTTGGCGTCGACCTGCGGACCGCGGCGCTCCTCACGGCTATGTACATTTTTCCGGCCAGCCTGCTGCGGCCGCTCGGCGGCTACCTGTCGGACAAGTTCGGCCCGCGCGTCGTCACCTACGCGGTGTTCGTCGGCATGACCGTGGCGCTGATTCCGCTGTGCCTGCCGACGCACGTCCTCGACCTGGGCGTGACGCTGTTCACGGGGCTGATGGTCGTGGTGGGCGTCGGGATGGGGATCGGGAAGGCGTCGGTGTACAAGTACGTGCCGAACTACTTTCCGAAGGACGTGGGGGCCGTGGGCGGGCTGGTGGGGATGCTCGGGGCGCTGGGCGGGTTCGTGCTGCCGCCGGTGTTCGGCATGGTCGGCCGAGCGACCGGCAGCCCGCAGGCCGCGTTCGTGGCGCTGCTCGCGCTGACGGTGGGCTCGCTGGCGTGGCTGCACCTGGTGGTGGTGGCGATGAAGCGGGCCGAGGCGCGGATGATGGCCGAACCGGAGCCGGCGCTAGCGCTGGCTTCGGCTGAGTCGTGATTTGTCGGACGGTTCAGCCCGGAGGGCGTCGGCGTGCCACCCGGCGTGTCACGCCGACGCCCCCGGGCTCAAATCCACTGTAGAATGGTGCTTGCCTTCGCCCCAGACATCGTCGGGTTCGGCCGTTACCACTACGAGTACCAGTCGGGCCACTCCGGCGACACGTGCGTGGTCGGCCTATCGCCGCGGAAGGCGAGCCTGTCGCTGTACGTCACCAACGACGTGACGGAGGTCGCCGACCTGCTGGGGCAACTCGGCGAACACACGACCGGCAAGGCGTGTGCCTACGTCAAGTCCCTCGACCGCATCGACCTCGCTGTGCTGCGGAAGCTCGTCAAGCGGGCGGTGGCGAGGGCGGAGCGGAAATGAGCGGCCGCCGGGCCGGCACTCATCTTGCCGTCCGCCGGGTGTCCCGTACAGAAAACACTTCAACTGCCGTCCGGTGGTGTGCCGGCGAACCCGTAGGCCGTTCGACCCGTCCGACCCCGGCCCGACCGGGGCCGACCGCGTAGTCCCAGGGACGTTCCGATGAACCCGTCCGACCCGACTCCTTCCCCGGACACCCCGGAAACGCCCCCTACGGCCGCGACCGCCGACGCCCCGCCGGTCGCGGACCCCACACCACCGACGGACGCGCCCGCGCCGGAAGTTGTGGTCGAGGCCGCGCCTACGGCCCCCGCGATGCCGAGCCAACCGGTGCCCGTCGTCCCGCCGGCGCCGCAGCCGCACGACCTGAGCCGTATCGCCCAGGACCTGCAGATTCGCAAGCAGCAGGTCGAGGCCGTCGTCGGGTTGCTCGACGAGGACAACACCGTCCCGTTCATCACCCGCTACCGGAAGGAACGCACCGGCGGGCTGAACGAGGACATGATTCGTCGGATTCAGGACCGGGTCCACTCCCTCCGCAGCCTCGCCGACCGCAAGCAGACCATCCTCAAGAGCATCGCCTACCAGGGTCGGCTCACCGACGGCCTGGTCGAGGCCGTGCTCGCCGCCGAGACGCCGAAGCGGCTCGAGGACCTGTACCTGCCGTACAAGCCGAAGAAGAAGTCGAAGGCCACCGAGGCCCGCGAGAAGGGGCTCGGCCCGGTGTCGGAGGCCATCTTCTTCCGCGACCCGGCCGTGAACGACCTCGACGCCGTCGTCGCCGGGCTGGTCGATCCGGACAAGTGGCTGCTGAACGCCGACGACGTGATGAGCGGAATCCGGGACATCCTCGCCGACATCGTCGCCGACCAGGCCGACGTGCGCGGCCCGCTGCGGAACTTCATTTGGGACGTGGGCCAGATCGCCGCCACGAAGATCGAGACGCTTCCCGAAGGGAAAGGGAAGGAGTTCGAGCCATACTTCGCGTTCAAGGAGTTGGTCCGCGACATCCCGCCGCACCGGGTGCTGGCCATCAACCGCGGCGAAAAGGCGAACGTACTTCGCGTCCACCTCGACATCAACCGCGACACCGCCCGCGAGATCGCCGCGTACCACCTGAACGTGGCTGATCACCCGCACCGCGACCTGATTCTCACCGTGATGGTGGACGCCCTCGACCGGCTGGTGCTCCCGAGCCTCGAGCGCGAGGTGCGGCGCGAGCTCACCGAGCGTGCGCAGGATCACGCGGTGCTGGTGTTCGCCAAGAATCTCCGCAGCCTGCTGCTGCAGCCGCCGTTGCGCGGCAAGCGCGTGCTGGCTGTGGACCCCGGTATCCGCACCGGCTGCAAGCTGGCCGTTCTCGACGAGACGGGCAAGCTGCTGGAGGACGCCGTCGTCTACCCGCACGGCCAGAAGAAGAACCAGGCCGAGGCCCGCCGCAAGCTCGAACAGCTCGTCCGCAAGTACGAGCTCTCCGTGGTGGCAATCGGCAACGGCACCGGCTGCCGCGAGACGGAGCAACTCGTCGCCGACCTGATCGCCGATCTGGAGAACCGCCGCCTCAACCCGACGCCGACCATGGTCGCACCAGCGCCCGCGGAGCCGGCGCCGACCGGCCCGGCGGCGGTGGTCGAGTCGCACACCGCCGCCCCCGCCCCGGCATCGGCCGAGGCGGTCGTCCAGACGCACACGCACACCCCGACGCACTCCGAGAGCAGCGGCACTTTTACGTCCGATCCGATCCCGACCACCTCGTCGCTTACGCTGACGACGGACGTGCTGTCCGGTCCGGCCACGGTCGAGACGACCGGCGCTGCCGCGCCCGACGCCGCTACCGTCACTACCGCCGAGGTCGCGGCTGCCGCCCCGCCCGTGCCGAAGGCGCCCGAGATCATCCTCGACGGGCTTCCGGAGGCTCCAGCGGACTTGGCATACGTCATCGTCATCGAAGCCGGTGCGAGCGACTACTCGGCCAGCCCGGTCGCCCGCGAGGAGTTCCCAAACCTCGACGCTACCACCCGCGGCACCATCAGCATCGGCCGCCGCCTGCAAGACCCGCTCGCCGAGTTGGTGAAGATCGACCCGCAGCACATCGGCGTCGGTCTGTACCAGCACGACGTGAAACCGAAACACCTGAAGGAATCTCTCGAAGGCGTGATCGGTTCGTGCGTCAACGCCGTCGGCGTGGACCTGAACACGGCGAGCGTCCCGCTGCTGCGGCACGTGTCGGGCATGAACCAGCTCGTGGCCCGCGGGGTGATTGAGCACCGCGAGCGGCACGGGGCGTTCACCAGCCGCGAGCAGTTGCTCCAGGTCGCCGGCCTTGGCGACAAGAGGTTCACGCAGGCGGCCGGGTTCCTGAAGCTGAACGACTCGCCCGAGCCGCTCGACGCGACGTGGATTCACCCCGAAAGCTACCCGCTCGCCCGCCAAATCCTGACCGAGCTCGGCCTCACACCCGCTGACCTCAAGGACAAGGCAAAGCTAGACGAACTGCGCGGCAAGCTGAACGACCTGAACCCGGCCGAGGTCGCGGCCCGGCTCAACGCCGGTGAGCCAACCGTCCGCGACATTTTCGACGCGCTGGCCCGCCCCGGCCGCGACCCGCGCGAGGACCTGCCGCCGCCGATCTTCAAGACCGGCGTCCTCAAGCTGGAGGACATCACGCCCGGGATGGAGTTGAAGGGCACCGTCCTGAACGTCGTGCCGTTCGGGGCGTTCGTGGACATCGGCCTCAAGGAGAGTGGCCTCGTTCACATCAGCCAGATGGCCAACCGGTACATCAAGAGCCCCTACGACGTGGTGGCCGTCGGCGACGTGGTGACCGTGTGGGTGATCGAGGTGAAGCCCGGCGAGAAGAAAATCTCGCTGACGATGATCGCCCCGGGTCAGGAGCGGCGGATGCCGCCGCCGGGTGGCGGCGGCGGACGCGGCAACTTCCAGGGCGGTCCGCCGCGCGGCGACCGTCCGCCGCAGCAGCAGGGCGATCGCCAGGGTGAGCGCGAGCGGCCGCCACAGGGGGACCGTCCGCCACATAACCCGCGCGGCGACCGCCCGCCGCAACCGCCTCGCGGCGACCGGCCCGGGTTCACGCCTCGGCCGCAGGGGCCGGGTGGCCCGCGCCCCGGCGGCCCCCGCCCCGGCTTCCAGCCCCGTCCGCAGCAGCAGTCCGCTGGCGACGCTCAGGGCGAGGCGCCGAAGCCGGCTGCGCCGCCCCCGCCGCCGAGGAAGCCGATGCCGCCGAAGCCGCTGCCGAAGCTGACGACGGCGAAGAAGTCCGGGAAGGCGCCGCTGAACACGTTCGGTGAACTGGCAGCGTTCTTCAAGCCGGAGGAAGCACCGAAGCCGCCCGAGCCGCCGGCCGCGGAGGAGCCCAAGCCGGACACCCCGCCGGCGTCGTAAGTTGTTATCTACCAGAGCCTCGGGACGGTCGTCACGGGGCTTTCTTGTCGGCACCTTTTTCGCACCACTCGCCCGCTAGAATAGGGTCACCCGACCCCGCCCTCACCGCGGGGCCGCCACGGTACGAGGGATCGGATGCCTCCCCCACCCACCACCCCGTCTCCCGCGACCAAGCGCGGCAGCCCCTTGCTCCCCGGCGGCTGGATAGCCCTCGCGGTCATCACGGTGATCGCGTTCGTCCTGTACTTCTCGAACGTCACCAAGGATATCAGCTACACCGAGTTTCGCACCCTGGTTGACGCCGGGCAGTTGAAAAAGCTGACGTTCGTCGGCCCAGACCGACTCCGTGGCGAGGTCCGCGACAGCACGGCCGACACCGCGAAGGCGATCGGCCTGCGTGACGGCAAGTTCACCGTCAGCCTGCCGCGGGTCGAGGACCAAGAGCGACTCGTCAAGGACTGGGAGGCGAAGGACAAGGCGTACCGCGACAAGCTCAAGGAACAGAAGCTCTCCGAGCCCGAGCCGCTGAGCGTCGACAAGCGCGAGGAGCCGGTGTGGCTCGGCACGCTGATCGTGAACGTCCTCTTCATCGGCGTCGCCCTCGCGTTGTTCTTCTTCCTGATCCTGCCGCGGCTGCGCGACCCGATGGGCGGCGGCTTCCTCAACAACTACGTCCGCAGCCCCGCCAAGCGGTACGAGAAGGGGAAGGGCCGCCTGACGTTCGATGACGTCGCCGGCATGGAGGGTGCGAAGCGCGAGCTCCAGGAGATCGTGGACTACCTGAAGGAGCCGCAGAAGTTCACCCGCCTCGGGGCGCAGGTGCCGAAGGGTGTGCTTCTGGTCGGCCCGCCTGGCACCGGCAAGACGCTGATGGCGAAGGCCGCCGCCGGAGAGGCCAACGTGCCGTTCTTCTCCATCAACGGCAGCGAGTTCATCCAGATGTTCGTCGGAGTCGGCGCCAGCCGGGTCCGCGACATGTTCAAGACGGCGAAGGAGAACTCGCCGTGTGTCATCTTCATCGACGAGATCGACGCCGTCGGCCGGATGCGCGGCGCCGGCGTCGGCGGCGGGTCGGACGAGCGGGAGCAGACGCTCAACCAGATCCTCAGCGAGATGGACGGGTTCCAGCCGACCGAGACGGTTATCGTCATGGCCGCGACGAACCGGCCCGACGTGCTCGACGCGGCGCTGCTGCGCCCGGGCCGGTTCGACCGTCACATCACCGTCGACAAGCCGGCGTGGCGCGGGCGGCTGGAAATCCTGAAGGTTCACACCCGCAACAAGCCGCTGGCCGACGAGGTGGACCTGGAGCGGATCGCCCGCAACATGGCCGGCATGAGCGGGGCCGACCTGCGAAACCTGTGCAACGAGGCCGCGCTGGCCGCGACCCGCGCCGGCAAGAACAAGCTCGAACAGGTGGACTTCGACGAGGCGGCCGACCGCGTCCGGCTGGGTGCGATGCGGGAGGAGCCGTTCTCGAAGGACGAGCGCCGACGCACGGCGGTCCACGAGGCCGGACACGCTCTGTGTGCGTGGCTCCAGCCGTCCGCCCACAAGCTCGACCGGGTGAGCATCATCCCCCGCGCCCGTACCGGCGGCGTGACGATGTTTCAGCCCAACGAGGACCGCGTCGACCAGTCGATGAGCGAGTTGATGGCCCAACTCGTGATGAGCATGGGCGGGCGGGCCGCGGACAAGATGGTGGTCGGCGAGCCGCTGTCGGGGGCGATCGGCGACCTGAAGCACGGCACCCGGCTGGCCCGGCTGATGGTGACGCAGTTCGGCATGAGCGACCGCCTCGGCCCGGTCTTCTACCGGCAGGGCGAGGAGCACGTGTTCCTCGGCAAGGACATGCACGAGCCGCGCGACTTTTCCGAGGGCACCGCCAAGATCATCGACGAGGAGGTGCAGCGGATCATGACCGCCTCCCTCGACCGGGCGACGGAACTGCTGTCGGCGAACCGCGACAAGCTCGACCGGCTGACGGAGGCTCTGCTGCTGCACGAGGAGTTGGACGCCGACGAGGTGGAGCGGGTGTTCGCCGGCGTACCGCTGACCGAAGTGAAGACGGACGTGCCCCCCGCCCCACCGCCGGCCGCCGAACCGGCCGCCGAACCGGCGCCGGACGCACAACCGAAGCCGGGCCTGGCCTTCGGCTGAGCCGATTCCGCAAACACGCGCGGAAGCCCACCCGTTGCGACGGGTGGGCTTTGTTCGTTGATTCGCGCCGCGCGGCGCCGCGGTACAATACCCCACACCCGCCCCGGGGAGGCGTTCGGCATGACGCGGTTGCTCCTGTCCACCGCCCTCTTCGCCGGGCTCGGCGTCCTCGTCATGCTTCCCGCACCAGCCCCGGCGAAGCAGCCGCTGCCCGGCCCGCCCCCGGCCCCGGGCAAGGCCGACGAAGAGTTGGTCGAGCGCGTCCGGAAGGGGATCGACGGCGGCGTCCGCTACCTCAAGTCGAAGCAGAACCGCGCCACCGGCAACTGGGAGGGCGAGCAGTTCGTCCTCAACTTCGTCGTCAACATGGAGGGCGGCACCACCGCCCTCGTGACGCTGGCGCTGCTCAACGCCGGGCTCACCGAGAAGGACGAGTCCGTCCGCAAGGCGCTCGACTACCTCCGCACGCTGCCGCCGCGCAAGACCTACGTCGTCGGGCTCCAGAACCTGGCGCTGGCCGAGGCACGCCAGCCGAAGGACTTGCCCATTATCCAGCGGAACGCCGACTGGCTCGTCGAGCGGGCCATCGGCCTGCGCAACGGCGACCTGAAGGGGTGGACCTACGAGGGCGGCAACTCGCTCGGCGACGGGTCGAACACGCAGTACGCCCTGCTCGGGCTGTACGCCGCCAAGCAGGCCGGGGCGAAGGTGGACGACAACGTCTGGCGGGCCATCCAGAAGCACTACACCGGCTACCAGATTCCGGTGACCGCAACCTCCGGGGGGTGGAGCTACCACAACCCACCGCTGGACCCCGCGGTGAGCTTCACGATGACCGTGGCCGGCGTGTGCGGGCTGCTCATCGCCGGGCTCGGGCTCGAAGAGAGCACGCAGGGGCTCGACCCCGCCACCGGCGTCGCCGCCAACTGCGGCGTGTACGCCGAGACGAGCGCGGTCGCGCGCGGGATGAACTGGATCGCCGCGAACTTCAATTTCGATTCGGGCAAGTCGATCTTTTACAACGTGTACGGCATCGAGCGGCTGGGCCGCCTCTCGGGCGAGCGGTTCATCGGCCGCTACGACTGGTACCGCGAGGGGTGCGAGTACCTGCTGAAGGCACAGGAGCCGGGCACCGGCGCGTTCTCGAAGCCGCGCGGCATCGACGGCGCCGAAGTATTGTCCACGTCGTTCGCGCTGCTGTTCCTGTCGAAGGGGCGGACGCCGGTGCTGGTCAGCAAGTACGCCTGGGGCGAGTTCCGCCACCCGGCCGGCGGGCAATTCCAGGAGGTGAGTACCGGCGCCCGAGGCGAGGTAAGCTGGAACCGCAAGCACAACGACACGCGTCACCTGGTCGAGTTCGCCAGCAAGGAGCTCTTCAAAGGCGCGCCACTGGCGTGGCAGGTCTACGACCCGCGCCGGCAGAACCTCGAAACCGACGACGCCGTCCTGCGGGAGGTGGGCACGCTGGTGCAGTCGCCGGTGCTGTACCTGAACGGCCACGGCCGCATCCCGTTCGTGGGCTTGCAGGGCGAGGGGCTGACGACGAACGAGAAGGTGTTGCAGAGGTACGTCGAGGAAGGCGGGTTCCTGTTCGCGGAGGCGTGCTGCGGCGACAAGGAATTCGCCGACTCGTTCCGGGCGCTGATGAATCGCATCTTCCCGAACAACGAGCTGCGGCCGATCCCGGAGGCGCACCCCATCTGGACGGCGTACTTCCGCGACCCGGGGATGGCGCACTTCGCCGGCCTGGAGGGGCTCGAAAAGGGCTGCCGCACGGTGGTAGCGTTCAGCCCGCGGCCGATGGCGGGGTACTGGGAAGAACACCGGTTCATGCCGAGCGGCCGGCCGCCGAGCCCGGTCGGGAGCCCACTCCACCGCGGCGAGATGGCCTACAAACTGGCCGGGAACGTGATTGCCTACGCCACGGGGCTGGAGTTGCCGAAGCCGCGGCTGACGCGAACCGTGCTGGTGGACCCGAACGCCGGCGACCGCGGCCCGCGCCGCGGGATGTTCCAGCCGGCGCAGCTGAAGACCGGCGACGCCGAGCCGGCCCCGGCCGCGCTGCGGAACCTGATGGGGCACCTGAAGGAGAAGTACCAGCTGCAGGTGAGCACGAAGTCGGAGTCGCTGTTCCCCGGCGACGACGCCGTGTTCAAGTACAAGTTCCTGTACCTGCACGGCCGCCGGCCGGTGGAGCTGTCCGACTTCGACGCCGAAAACGTGAAGGGCGTGTTGCAGACCGGCGGCCTCTTGTTAGCCGACGCCAGCTGCAACGGCACAGACGCCTGGAAGCGGTTCGACGCCTCGTTCCGGTCCGCGTGCAAGAAGCTGTTTCCCGACGCGCCGCTGCAAGTGATCCCGGCCGACGACCCAATCTTCTCGGCGAAGCTGAACGGCGGGCAGGCGATTTCGCAGGTGCGCTGCCGGCGCGAGAAGCCGGACGGCAGCGGCCCCGAGGCGGAGCTGCGGAACTACGCCCCGTTCCTGGAGGGCGTGAAGGTGGATGGCCGGTGGGTGGTGGTCTACAGCAAGTACGACATCGGCTGTGCGCTGGAGGGACACAAGTCGGCCGACTGCCTCGGCCACGACCGCGAGAGCGCGATGCGGCTGGCGAGTGCGGTCGTGCTGTATTCGCTACGACGATGAGCAACTCGCCGGCGAGCCGACCGCCGTCAGGCGGCGGGTGATGAACGTGGACCAGGACGATCACCTACGTCGGCGACCCGTGAGGCCCGCTGCGAGCATCGGCTGGGTCGGGCTCGGTCTTGCGCTTCTCGACTGGTGTCTCCTCGCAAACGCCTCCTCGGTTGGACGCCTGACCTGGGAGTGGACGGAGGCCCGGCTTCAAGAAGCGGTGATCTTCGGGGCGATCGCCGCAGTGGCGCTGGGAATGGGGTCATGGTCCGCACGACGGGAGCGCCCCAGATGGGTCGGATTCGCTGCTGTCGGGATCAGCAGCGTACTCGCGGCTCGCTGCGTCTGGGCGTTGGGACGCTGGCTCCAGGCCATTCACGGTGACGCATCCCGGTCGTAAGCCGTCCGCTGGCAGGGACTTGGCCAAGCCAGGGAGAGGGCGCGCCCATGCTGTTCGGTGGGGTCTTCGAGCGGTTCCTAGAGGAGAGCCCGCTCAGCGTGATGTCCCGGGCGACCATCGAGCACGCCCTCTCGGCCTCGGCCCTCGACGCGCTGTTCGACCGGACCGCCGAGCGCGGGTACACCCGGGAGTTGCTGTTCTCCACGACGGTCGATCTGATGACCCTGGTGGTCGGCGGCAAGGCCCTCCACGTCCAGGCCGCCTACCGGCACCTGCGGGACCGCGTCCCGGTCACCCTCAAGTGCGTCTACGACAAGCTCCGGAACATCGAGACGGGCGTGTCCGCGGGGCTGGTCGCGCACGTGTCGGGCCGGTGCGAGGGGCTGATCACCGCGCTGGGCGGGGGGTGCAAGAGCCTGCTGCCGGGCTACCGGGTGCGGGTCCTCGACGGCAACCACCTGGCCGCCACCCAGCGGCGGCTGGGCGTCACCCGGGGGCACACCGCCGGCCCCTTGCCCGGGCAGAGTTTGGTCGTGCTCGACCCGGCCCTGATGCTGGTCACCGACATCGTCCCGTGCGAGGACGCCCACACCCAGGAGCGGGCGCTGATCGACCAGATTGTGCCGCTGGTGCGGGAGCGGGACGTGTGGGTCGCGGACCGCAACTTCTGCACGGCGGAGTTCCTGTGTGAGGTGGCCGCCCGGCGGGCCTACGTCGTCATCCGACGCCACGGGAACCTGAGCGTCGAGGCCGAAGCCGGGTACGGGGCCGAGGTCGCGACGGACCGGGGCTGGGTGGGCGAGCGGCGGGTCTGGGTCTGCTGGGGTGGGGCGCGGTTGGTGCGCCTGCGGCAGGTGCGGGTGCGGCTGCGGGCGCCGACCGCGGACGGGGACGCGGAGGTGGAGATCCTGACCAACCTGCCGGCGAAGGTGCCGGCCAAGAAGGTGGCCGAGATCTACCTCAAGCGGTGGAAGATCGAGGGGGCCTTCCACGAGTTGACAGTCGCCTTGAACTGTGAGGTGAACACCCTGGGGTACCCCAGGGCCGCGCTGTTCGGGTTCTGCGTGGCGGTGGCCGCGTACAACGTGCTGGCCGTACTGAAGGCGGCCCTGCGGGCGGTGCATGGTGAGAAGAAGGTGCAGGAGGAGGTGTCGGGGTATTACCTGGCGCTGGAGTGGGCGATGGTGTACGCGGGGATGATGATCGCCCTGCCCGCGTCGGAATGGGAGGCGTTCGGTCCGATGCCCAGCCCGGAGTTGGCCGGCCACCTCCGCGAGTGGGCGGGCAAGGTCGACCTTGGGAGGATCAAGAAAGCGCCGCCCCGGAAGCCGACGAGGACGGCGACCCGACGGATCAAGGACAAGAGCCCACATGTTTCCACGGCCCGGTTGCTCGACGAGGGGAAGAAGACCCGTCAGGCGAAAGTCAGCCGGAATCCGTGAGTCTCACACCGTGAATGGCCTGGACGCTGGCTCTGAAGCCCGGGCGAGCCGGCCGCCGTCAGGCGGTGCGAAATGGGTAGGTCACCCGCCGCCTGACAGCGGGCGGCTCGCCTTGTGACTGTGGTCGAACATCAACTCCCACTCGAGCCGCTGAACCCGCCGTGCGGTAGTCTCTGCATCGATCTCCCAATCACGCACCCGTTCGCACTCGTCCACGAACGCTTCCGGTGTGGTGTAGGCGTACCCTAGCGCCGGGGCATGTTCACGCAGCTGCTTCACTACCGGGTGCGGGCCTACGCGGCGCCACCAATACTTGCTGTTGACCGCGTCCGGCTCACGCCGGTGCATGACGGCGTGCCAGAAGTCGCGGTCGGGGTTCCCCTCGTCCGCCTGACAAATCTGGTGGCACTCGTCCAAGAAATCGAAACGCAGCCACAGCCCCGCGGCATAGGCCGGTGGTAGCTCATTCGCAGCCGTGGCGATGGCGGCGCGACGTGCCTCGTCAGGCGTTCCGGGTCCAAGGTCGGGGAGCCGATCGACGGCCAGGAGCGCGGCCACGGCCGGGCCGTACGCGGAGGGGTCGAACACGAACGGCGTCACGCGACCACCTCGCGCACCACGCGGCCGGCTTGGCCGGTCAGGCGGTCGTCCAGACCGTTGTGGCGGAACGTCAGTTTGGTGTGATCGAGGCCCATCAGGTGCAGAATCGTCGCGTGAAAGTCGGCTACGTGTGCCCGCCCCTCGACGCCGCGGAGGCCGAACTCGTCGGTCGTGCCGTGGATCGTGCCGGCTTTTACGCCACCGCCGGCCATTAGCATCGAGAAGCCGAACGGGTTGTGGTCCCGGCCGCTCACGCCCTCGGTCTGCGGGGTGCGGCCGAACTCGCCGCCCCAGATCACTAACGTGCTGTCCAGCAGGCCGCGCTGCTTCAGGTCCTTGATGAGTGCCGCGCTCGGCTGGTCGGCGCGGCGGCACATGCGGCCGTGGTTCCCCTCGATGTCGGCGTGCGAGTCCCACTGGCTGCCGGCCCCGCAGTACACCTGCACGAACCGAACGCCGCGCTCGACCAGCCGGCGGGCCAGCAGGCAGCGGTGGCCGTACTCGGCGGTCTCGGGGCGGTTCAGGCCGTATGCGTCCTTCGTGCGCTGGTCCTCGCGCGACAGGTCCACCGCCTCGGGGGCAGTCGCCTGCATCCGGAACGCCAGTTCGTACGCGGACTGGCGGGCGTCGAGCGACGTGTCGCCGGGGCGCTCGCGGCGGTGGATGTCGTTCATCTGCGCGATCAGGTCAAGCTTCGCCCGGTGCCGCGCGGCACTGACGCTGTCGGGCGTGGACAGGTTCAGGATGGGGCTGCTGCCGTTGCGGAACTGCGTCCCCTGGTAGGTGGCGGGGAGGAAGCCGGTGCCCCAGTTGCGTGCGCCGCCGGCGACCTCGTTCGGCGTGTCGGTGAGGACGACGAAGCCGGGGAGGTTCTGGTTCACGGTGCCGAGTCCGTACACCGCCCAGCTGCCGAGCGCGGGCTTGCCGGCGAGGACGGTCCCGGTGTTCATCTGGCAGACGCTGCCGACGTGGTTGAGGCCGTCGGCGTAGCAGGCCCGCAGCTGCGCGAAGTCGTCGGCGCAGGTGGCGAGGTTCGGCACCCAGTCGCTGAAGTCCATGCCGCTCTGGCCGTACTTGCGGAAGGTGCGCTTGCTGGCGAGGAGGTTGTTGCCGCCCGCCCCCATCGGGGTGATGACGCGGCCGAAGCTCGCCGGCAGCGGCTTGCCGTTCATGCGCGTCAGTTCAGGCTTCGGGTCGCAGATGTCGATGTGGCTCGGCCCGCCCTCCATGAACAGGAAGATGACCGCCTTCGCCATCGCGGCGAAGTGCGTCGGCCGCGGCGCGAACGGGGCCGCGACCGACGGCCCGTCGGCCGCCTGGAGGGCGGAGTACGCGAGGGCGCCGAACCCGCCGCCGGCAAGGCGTAGGAAGTCGCGGCGGTTGCGGAACAGGGGGACGTGCGGAGTCATGGCGGCTCGCTGGGAGCATCAATCGATGTACAGGAACTCGTTCAGGTTCAGGAGCGCATGACACAGGTCTGTCACCGCGTCCGCGCCGCCGTTACGGAGGAACGCCACTAGCGCCGCCTTCTCCTCCGAACTCGGCGGGCGGCCCAACGCCAACTCCACGGCCCGCGTCACCACCTTGTCGCCGTCATTCCCCACGTCGCGGGTCACGCGCGTGGCGAACGTCTTGGCGTGGCCGAGGATCATCGCGTCGTTCAGGAGCGTCAGCGCCTGCGGGGCGGTCGTGGTGACGAACCGGCGGCTGCACGCCTCCACGCGCTCCGGGCTGTCGAACAGGCTGAAGAACGGGTAGCGGAGGTTCCGCTTGACCCCAACGTACACGCTGCGGCGGTTACGCTCCGCGGGGTCGGCCGACACCTTCCAGCCGCCGGTCTTCACCTCCGCCGGAAGCTCGGGGTACACGCTCGGCCCGCCGGCCTTCGTGTTCAACACACCGGCTGTCATCAACACCGCGTCGCGGAGCGCCTCGCCGTCGAGACGGCGGCGCGGGTACTGCCACAGTAGGGCGTTGTCCGGGTCGGCGTCGTTGGCGGCGCCGCGGGCACTCTGGCGGTACACGGCCGACGTGACGATCTGGCGGTGCAGTTTCTTCAGCGACCAGCCGTGCGAAGTGACGAACTCGCTTGCGAGCCAGTCGAGCAGTTCGGGGTGGCTCGGCCGGTCACCGCCGACGCCGAAGTCGCTGCTGCTCGGGACGATGCCGACGCCGAAGTGGTGCTGCCAGACGCGGTTCACGATCACGCGGGCGGTCAGCGGGTTCTTCGCGTCGGCGATCCATGATGCAAGCGCCGCGCGCCGGCCGCTCGTCGTCGCCGTCGGCGTGATGGTCGGGTCCGCGGGCGTGATCGACGCGATGAAGCCGGGTTCGAGATTCTCGCCCTTGCTGCGCCAGTTGCCCCGCTTCAGCAGGAATGTGGCCGGCGGCGTGGGCCCCGTGTCGGTCATGGCGGGCACGCGCGGCGGGTCGGCGGGCTTGTCCTTCGCCA